>NZ_JAERRK010000001.1 GCF_016741775.1 Streptomyces actinomycinicus
TGCAGGCGAGCCCCTGAACCACTCGGGCACACGGCCGTGTTCGTGGGACGAACGTACGGGGCCGGCGGCGAGTGGCTCAAGGGGATCGGGCGGGCTGCAACGGGACTGCCATGCGGCGTTCACGAAGGGGCCGGGGGCGTACGACCAAGGGACCAGGGGAGGTCGGACTCCTGACAGGGGTCAATGCCGGTTGCGGGCCTTACCCTGACCGCATGAGTGCCCTCGAGTCCCGTGATCCCGCCGTCCTCGCCCCACCCGCCGAGCAGGACGGCGGCGTGCTGAGCCGCTCGTACCGGGCGCTCAGCATCGGCATCGTCTCCGTCGTGCTGCTCATCGCGTTCGAGGCGACCGCCGTCGGCACGGCGATGCCCGTCGCGGCGCGGGAACTGGACGGGCTGGCGCTGTACGCGTTCGCCTTCTCCGGGTACTTCACGACCAGCCTGTTCGGGATGGTGCTCGCCGGACAGTGGTCCGACCGGCGGGGCCCGCTGGGGGCGCTCACCGCCGGCATCGGTGCCTTCGCGGCGGGCCTCGTCGTCGCCGGGACCGCACAGGTCATGTGGGTGTTCATCCTCGGGCGGGCGGTACAGGGACTGGGCGGCGGACTGGTCATCGTGGCGTTGTACGTCGTCGTCGGCCGGGCCTACCCGGAGCGGCTGCGGCCCGCGATCATGGCGGCGTTCGCGGCCGGCTGGGTCGTACCGTCCATCGTCGGCCCCCTCGCCTCCGGCGCCGTCACCGAGCACCTCGGCTGGCGCTGGGTCTTCCTCGGCATCCCGGCCCTCGTCGTCTTCCCGCTCGCCCTCGCCCTGCCGCAGATACGGCGGCGGGCCTCGGGCCCGGTGGACGAGGAGACCGGCGCCGGCACCTTCGACCGGCGGCGGATCCGGCTCGCCCTCGCGATCTCCCTCGGCGCCGGGCTGCTCCAGTACGCCGCCCAGGACCTGCGCCCCCTCTCCCTTCTCCCGGGGCTGGCCGGTGCCGCGCTGCTCGTGCCCGCCGTCCTCGGACTGCTGCCGCCCGGCACCTACCGGGCCGCCCGCGGTCTGCCCTCCGTCGTGCTGCTGCGTGGGCTGTCCGCCGGTTCCTTCATCGCCGCCGAGTCCTTCGTGCCGCTGATGCTGGTCACCCAGCGCGGGATGTCGCCCACCCTCGCCGGGTTCTCGCTGGCGGCGGGCGGCGGCACCTGGGCGCTGGGGTCGTTCGTGCAGTCCCGGCCGCGCGTGGCGCCGTACCGGGAACGGCTGATGACCACGGGCATGCTGCTGGTCGCCGCCGCGATCGTCACCGCGCCGAGCGTGCTCGTGCACTCCGTGCCGGTGTGGACCGTCGCCGTGGCCTGGGGCGTCGGCTGCTTCGGGATGGGGCTGGTGCTCTCCTCCACCAGCGTGTTGCTGCTGCAGTTGTCCGCCCCCGAGGAGGCCGGTACCAACTCGGCCGCCCTCCAGATCTCCGACGCGCTCTCCAACGTCGTCCTGCTGGCGGCGGCCGGCGCCGCCTTCGCGGCTCTGGGCGGCGGCAGCACGGCGGCCGGCACCGCCGCCACGGCCGACGGCAGCCGTCCCGCCGCCTATGCCGCCGTCTTCCTGCCGATGGCGGTGGTCGCGCTGGCGGGAGCCTGGGTGACGCGGCGACTGCGCCGGCCGTGAGGACGCCGGAGCGAGGCCGCGGTGCTGGCGGGACGGCGGCGGCTGCTGTGACGTGGGTCCCACCCGCGGGCGACCCGGGGTCGTTCGCGGGTTGACCGCGGGACTGCGCCGGTAGGGTGGCCCGGTTGTCATACGTAGCCGAGCCGCCCGACCCTGATCCACGGAGACCGTGACTACCACCGCCGCTTCCTCCGCTCACTCCCACCACCTCTCGCCCGCGTTCCCGGGCCGTGCCCCCTGGGGTACCGCCAGCAAGCTGCGTGCCTGGCAGCAGGGGGCGATGGAGAAGTACATCCAGGAACAGCCGCGTGACTTCCTCGCCGTCGCCACGCCCGGCGCCGGCAAGACGACCTTCGCGCTGACGCTGGCCTCCTGGCTGCTGCACCACCATGTCGTGCAGCAGGTGACGGTGGTCGCGCCCACCGAGCACCTGAAGAAGCAGTGGGCGGAAGCGGCCGCCCGGATAGGGATCAAGCTGGATCCCGAGTACAGCGCGGGACCGCTCGGCAGGGAGTACGACGGGGTCGCCGTGACGTACGCCGGTGTCGGTGTACGGCCCATGCTGCACCGCAACCGCGTGGAGCAGCGCAAGACCCTCGTGATCCTGGACGAGATCCACCACGCCGGTGACTCCAAGTCCTGGGGCGAGGCGTGTCTGGAGGCCTTCGAGCCGGCGACGCGGCGGCTGGCGCTGACCGGTACGCCGTTCCGGTCCGACACCAACCCCATCCCCTTCGTGACGTACGAGGAGGACAACGCCGGCATCCGCCGCTCCGCCGCCGACTACACGTACGGCTACGGGTCCGCGCTCGGCGACGGCGTCGTCCGGCCCGTCATCTTCCTCTCCTACAGCGGCAACATGCGCTGGCGCACCAAGGCCGGTGACGAGATCGCCGCCCGGCTCGGCGAGCCGATGACCAAGGACGCGGTCAGCCAGGCCTGGCGTACGGCCCTCGACCCGCGCGGCGAGTGGATGCCGAGCGTGCTGCGCGCAGCCGACCAGCGGCTGACCGAGGTCAGGAAGGCCATCCCGGACGCGGGTGCGCTCGTCATCGCCTCCGACCAGGATTCCGCGCGCGCGTACGCCAAGCTGATCCGGGAGATCACGGGGACGAAGGCGACGCTCGTGCTCTCCGACGACGCCGGTGCGTCGAAGAAGATCGACGAGTTCAGTGACAGCGACGACCGGTGGATGGTCGCCGTGCGGATGGTGTCCGAGGGCGTCGACGTGCCGCGGCTCGCGGTCGGCGTCTACGCGACCACCATTTCGACCCCGCTGTTCTTCGCGCAGGCCGTCGGGCGTTTCGTGCGGTCCCGGCGGCGCGGCGAGACCGCGTCGGTGTTCCTGCCGACCGTGCCCGATCTGCTGACCTTCGCCAACGAGATGGAGGTGGAGCGGGACCACGCCCTCGACAAGCCGAAGAAGGAGGGCGAGGAGGACCCGTACGCCGAATCCGAGAAGGAGATGGAGGAGGCGAACCAGCAGCAGGACGAGGACACCGGTGAGCAGGACATGCTGCCCTTCGAGGCGCTGGAGTCCGACGCCGTGTTCGACCGGGTGCTTTACGACGGCGCCGAGTTCGGCATGCAGGCCCACCCCGGGAGCGAGGAGGAGCAGGACTACCTGGGGATTCCGGGGCTGCTGGAGCCCGAGCAGGTGCAGTTGCTGCTGCAGAAGCGGCAGGCTCGGCAGATCGCGCACAGCCGGAAGAAGCCGGACAGTGAGGCGGACCTGCTGGAGCTGCCGGCCGAGCGGCGGCCGGTGGTCACGCACAAGGAGCTGATGGAGCTGCGGAAGCAGCTGAACACGTTGGTCAGCGCGTACGTGCATCAGAGCGGTAAGCCGCACGGGGTGATCCACACCGAGCTGCGGCGGCTGTGCGGGGGGCCGCCGAGTGCGGAGGCCACGGCGGGGCAGTTGCGGCAGCGGATCGACAAGGTGCGGGAGTGGGCCACGCGCATGCGGTGACCCCGCCTGTGCCCACCCACCCACCGACTCGGCCGGTCGACAGGCGCCCCCCACGGGGCTTCGCCCCGGACCCCGACGACGGCTTCGCCCCGGCCCGGGCGTGACTGCGGCTTCGCTCCGGGCCAACGGAAAGTCGGGCTGTTCGCTTTGGTTCGGGTGTTTGTTCGGTGTGCGTATCCGGACGAATGGAGGCAGGCCGGATCTGGCCTTGCCCGGATTCTGGACGAAGACTTCCGCTCAGCGAACCGGCTTCGCTACTGTCCCGCTACGCACACGCCCCGTGGCAGCGCCGCCGCGGAGCGCAGCCGTGAAGCGACTAGGCCCGCAGCCGCCGGGCCGTTCTGCCGATCGGCGGCCTCTGAAGCGCGTCGCCGACGGGACTCGGTGACGCATCGCCGCTCGGGGTCCGCCGACCTCACCACCAAAGGAGTGGGCGTCGTGACCGCGGAGACCTCTCAGACGCTCGACCGGGGACTGCGTGTCCTCAAACTGCTGGCCGACACGGACCACGGGCTGACCGTCACCGAGTTGTCCACCAAACTGGGTGTGAACCGGACCGTGGTGTACCGGTTGCTGGCCACGCTGGAGCAGCACGCGCTCGTACGCCGGGACCTGGGCGGCCGGGCCCGCGTCGGACTCGGGGTGCTGCGGCTCGGGCGGCAGGTGCATCCGCTGGTACGGGAGGCTGCGCTGCCCGCGCTGCGGTCGCTGGCCGAGGACATAGGGGCGACGGCACACCTGACGCTCGTCGACGGGAGCGAGGCGCTGGCCGTTGCGGTGGTGGAGCCGACGTGGACCGACTATCACGTGGCCTACCGGGCCGGGTTCCGGCATCCGCTGGACCGGGGCGCGGCGGGCAAGGCGATCCTCGCCGCGCGGCAGTCGCCGTCCGCCGATCCCGGGTTCACGCTGACGCACGGTGAGCTGGAGGCCGGCGCGAGCGGGGCTGCCGCCCCGTTGGTCGGGGTCACCGGGGTCGAGGGCAGCGTGGGTGTGGTGATGCTGGCGGACGCGGTGCCGGAGCGGGTGGGGGCGCGCGTGGTCGAGGCGGCACGAGAGGTCGCGGAAGCCCTCCGCTGACCCAGACGCCCGGCACGCCCACGACAGTGAGCGGCCGGGCAGCGCCCCGAAGGGTCGCGGGGAACTGCGCGACCAGCCACCCCCGACCCGCACCCGGCCACGCCGCGCCGTCCACGACAGTAAGCCCCCGAAGGGGCGCGGGGAACTGCGCGCCCGGCCACCCCCGACCCGCACCCGGCAACGGCGTCACGTCACCACCTGCTCGCCCGCCCGGCCATCCCCGACCGCACCCGGCAACGGCGTCACGTCACCACCCCCCTTGGCCGCCCAGCCAACCCCATCCCCCACTCTTTGGCCGATCGGCACACCCCCTCGGTCTTCCCGGTTGCGCATCATCAAAGGCACGCCCGGATGCTCGCCGGACTACAGCGTCCGCGGCCTCCACGGTCCGCCGTGCCCGGTGCGTCAGTTCGCCGTACGCCCAGCCCGAGGAAGACCACCGGTATGGCCCCTCTCGATCTCACCGCCGACGTCGTCAGCCTGACCCGGGCCCTCGTCGACCTGCCCTCCGAGAGCGGGCAGGAGGGTCGTATCGCGGACGCCGTCGAAGAGGCCCTCGGTGCCCTGGCCCACCTCACCGTGGACCGCGTCGGCAACTCCGTCATCGCCCGCACCGACCTCGGCCGGCCCGAACGCGTGTTGCTGGCGGGGCACTTGGACACCGTGCCGGCCGCCGGGAACCTGCCCTCCCGGCTCGCCGGCGGCCGGGTGTACGGGCTCGGTGCCTGTGACATGAAAGGCGGGGTCGCGGTCGGCCTGCGCCTCGCCGCGACCCTGCCGGAGACCGCCCGTGACGTCACCTACGTGTTCTACGAGTGCGAGGAGGTCGAGGGGGAGCGCAACGGGCTGGGGCGGATCGCCGCCGCCCGGCCGGGGCTGCTGGAGGAGGCCGGCCTCGCCGTCCTCATGGAACCGTCCGACGCCGGTGTCGAGGCCGGCTGTCAGGGCATCCTCACCGCGGACATCGTGATCGAGGGCGCCCGCGCGCACACCGCCCGCGCCTGGCAGGGCGTCAACGCCGCGCACAGGGCGGGACGGGTGCTGCAGCGGCTCGACGCGCACGTCCCGGAGCGGGTCGTGGTCGACGGCCTGGAGTACCGGGAGGGGCTCGGCGCCGTCGCCGTACGCGCCGGGGTCGCCGGGAACGTCGTGCCCGACGAGTGTGTCGTGACCGTCAACTGCCGCTTCGCCCCCAGCCGTTCGGCCGCGGAGGCGGAGGCGTACGTGCGCGGGCTCTTCCCGGAGTACGAGGTCCGGGTCACCGAGGTCGTCGCCGGTGCGCTGCCCCACCTGGACCGGGTCGGCGGCCTCGTCGCGGCGCTGGGCGCCGAGCCGCGCCCCAAGCTCGGGTGGACGGACGTGGCGCGGTTCGCGGCGTTGGGTGTGCCCGCCCTCAACTACGGTCCCGGTGATCCCTCGCTGGCGCACACGGCGGGCGAGTACGTGCCCGTCGGCCATCTCGGACGGTGTGAGGCCGGGCTCAGGGCGTGGCTCCGCTGAGCCCTGCCAGCACCCGCAGCTGGAGCCAGAGCACCAGGCTCTCGTCGGGGTCGTCCAGGTCGATCCCGGTGTGCTGCTGGACCTGCCGGAGACGGTAGCGGCAGGTGTTGGGGTGCACGGCCAGCAGCCTGGCCGCGCCCGCCATGTCACAGCCCGCGTCGAACCAGCACACCAGCGTGCGGGCGTACTCGGTGCCGTGCCGGGCGTCGTACGCCAGCACCCGCCGCCAGCCGCCCGCGCTCAACTCCCGCCGCTCGGACATCACCTCGGACAGGCGCAGCAGGGTCACCCGGGCCCGGACCTCGTCCACCTCGGCCACCGGCAGGTCCGCGTCCAGCACGCGCAGCACCAGGTCCGCGTCCGCCCGGGAGTCCGCGAGCCCCTCCGCGCCCGGCACCATCTCGCCCAGCGCCGCCCGCACCGGCACCCGCAGCGCGAGTCCCGCCCGGCCCACGATGTCCTCGGCGAGCCCGCGGTGCCGCTCGCCGGGGCCGGGCAGCACCGCGTACACGACTCCGTCCACCAGCACGCACGCGTGCCGGCCGTACCGGGCCTCGCACTGCAGGCGTACGACGTCCAGCAGGCGCAGCGCGGTGCGTTCGGCGTCCGGGACGCTCGCGGCGGAGCCCGGCACGAAGGCCGCCACCCGGGCGGGACCGCCGACACCCAGGCGCGCGGCGGCCGTCGCGGCGTCATCGGCCGTGCCGTCCAGCAGCCGGTGCAGCAGCTCGCTGCCCCGGTGCCGGACCAGCTCCCGCGCGGCACGCGCCCGCAGGAGCAGCAGCGCGGCGGTGGAGGCACCCTGGGCGAGGGTGTCCTCGGCGTCCGGGACGAGCGAGCCGCCGTCGACGACCCAGATCGAGCCGAGGGTCTCCCCGCCGGCCCGTACCGCCGTCGCCAGCCGGGGCAGGTCCGCATCGGTCAGGGCGGGCAGCCGCACCGGCCGGTCGGCCGCGAACATGCGCCGGTACTGCTCGGTGTTCATGGCGCTGACCGGCACCTGCCGGCCGAGGATGCCCTGCCGGCGGTCCTCGTCCACCGGCTGGCCGGGGACCGTGGAGTAGGCGAGGATCCGCTGCCGGGCGTCCTCGATCGCGGTGGCCCCGCCGGTCGCCGTGGCGATCGCGTCGGCCAGCGCGAACAGGTCGCCCAGCCCGGTGTCGGCGCCCGCGGCGGGCCGGGCGGCGATGGCCGAGGCCAGCAGCAGATGGACGTGGTGCCAGGCCGCGTCCTCGGCGACCGACAGCAGGGCCACGCCGTGCGCCTCCGCCTGGGCGGCCGGGGCGCCCTCGCCCCGCACCACCACCCCGGTCAGCCCGGCCTGCGCCGCCGCCCGCAGCAGCGGCCCCGCCTCCGCCGCCCGCACCCCGACCGCCAGCAGCAGCGCCCCGGGCATCCGGGGCAACGGGTCCCGGCCGTCGTACAGCACCGCCTCGGTGACCGGCGCCGCGGGGCCGGCCGGGGCCGCGTGCACGCGCAGGGCGGGACCGCCGACGACGTCCAGGAGGTCGCCGAGGGTGCAGGTGTCCATGAGTGCCCCCAGTCGGTGGTTGGCGGATGGTGCAACGAACCTTGGCATCCGTTGGCCGGATGCACAACACGTATGCCCGCGGGGCCTCACAGACTCGTGCCATGGCAGCAGGAACGACGACCGACCGGGTCACCGTACGTACCGTCCACGACGTCGCGGGGCTCGCGGCCGTCGCCGACCACTTCAGCGACGTCTGGCGCACCCCCCGCTCCGCACCGCCGTACCCGGCCGAGGTGCTGCACAGCCTGGTGCACGCCGGCGGCGCGGTGCACGCGGTCTACTCCGGCCGGCGGCTGGCCGGAGCCGCGGTGGCCGTCCTCGGCGCGGAGCACAGTACGTACTCGCTGGTGGCCGCCGCCGAGCGGGGACTCGGGCATCCACTGAAGCTGGCCCAGCGGGACTGGGCCGCCGGCCTCGGCGCCCGCACCATGCGCTGGACCTTCGATCCGCTGGTCGGCCGCAACGCCCGCTTCAACCTGGACAAGCTCGGCGCCGCCGGCACCGACTACCTGGTCGATTTCTACGGCCCCATGACCGACGGCGTGAACGACGGCGACGAGAGCGACCGGCTGGCGGTGACCTGGGACCTGACGGCGCCGGCCGCGCCGTACAGCGCCGCACCTCAGGGGCCCGTGGTGTGCAGCGCGCCCGACGGCGGGCCCCTCGCCCGGCGCCACGGCCGGCACCTGTGGTGCCGGGTCCCGCAGGACGTCGTCGCGCTGCGCGCCGCCGACCCGGCGCTGGCGCTGCGCTGGCGGCGGGAGGTGCGCCACGTGTTCCTGGACGCCTTCCTGGAGGACTTCCGGGTCACCGGGATGTCCCGCGACGGCTGGTACACCCTGCACCGGACGGAGGAGGCCGCGTGAAGCTGGAGCGCGTGGAGATCGTGCACGTGGCGATCCCCCTGGTCACCCCGTTCCGTACGTCCTTCGGGACCATGACGGCCAAGGACACCTTCCTGCTGCACGTCGTGACGGACGAGGCCGAGGGCTGGTCGGAGTTCGCGGCAGACCCCGAACCGCTGTACTGCCCGGAGTTCGTCGCCGGCGCCGAGATCGTGCTGCGCGACTTCCTGCTGCCGCGCGCGGCAGCGCTGCCGCGGCTCACCACGGCCGCGCTCGGCCCGGCGGTGGCGAAGATCAAGGGGCACGAGCTGGCGAAGGCGGCCCTGGAGACGGCCGTGCTGGACGCCGAGCTGCGGGCGCACGGCATGTCGCTCGCGACGTACCTCGGCGCCGTGCACGACCGGGTCCCCGCCGGGGTCTCGATCGGGATCAGGAACTCGGTCGCCGAACTGCTGGACGACGTCGAGCGCCATCTCGACGAGGGGTACGTGCGCATCAAGCTGAAGATCGAACCCGGCTGGGACGTCGAGCCGGTACGGGCCGTCCGTGAGCGCTTCGGCGACGACCTCCCCCTCCAGGTCGACGCCAACACCGCCTACACCCTCGCCGACGCCGAGCACCTGCGGCACCTGGACGCGTTCGGACTGCTCCTGATCGAGGAGCCGCTGGAGGAGAACAACCTGCACGCGCACGCCCGGCTCCAGCAGCGCCTGGCCACCCCCGTCTGCCTGGACGAGTCCCTGCACCATGCCCGCGACACCGCCGCCGCGATCGCCATGGACGCCTGCCGGGTGGTGAACGTCAAGCCCGCCCGGGTCGGCGGCTACCTGGAGGCCCGCCGGGTCCACGACGTGGCCCACGCCCACGGGGTGCCGGTGTGGTGCGGCGGCATGCTGGAGACCGGTGTCGGCCGGGCCCCGAACCTGGCGCTCGCGGCCCTGCCCGGCTGCACCCTCCCCGGGGACACCTCCGCCTCCGCCCGGTACTTCGCCGAGGACATCACCGAGCCGTTCGTCCTGCAGGACGGCCACCTCCCGGTGCCGGCCGGGCCCGGCATCGGCGTCGAGCCCCTGCCGGAGGCCCTGCGCCGGTTCACGCGGGAGCGGCGGGACCTGTACGCGGCATAAGGGCACCACCGGTGGTCACGTTAGATTGATGACGTGCTCTCTCGTCTCACGCGTCCCCAGGCCGTAGCCGTCTGCGCGGTGCCCGTCGTGGCCCTGCTGGCCACCGCGGCGCTCGCGCCGCTGCCGTTCTCGGTGGCCCAGCCCGGAACGACGGCGAACGTGCTCGGCGCCGACAAGGGCACCCAGGTGATCACCGTCTCCGGGGCGCCGGTCCGCAGGACCAGCGGCCAGCTGCGCATGGTCACGATCGTGGCCACCGGCCCGGAGGCCACGGTGACCCTCGGTGACGTCGTCGGCAACTGGTTCCGCAGCGACCGGGCCGTCATGCCGCGCGACGCGGTCTACCCCAGCGGCGACGACGTCAAGGAGATCGAGAAGTACAACCTGGCCCAGATGGACGAGTCCCAGCACAACGCCACCCAGGCGGCGCTGAAGTACCTCGGGCTCAGCGCCGGCAAGGTCAAGGTCGATCTGAAGCTCGCCGACGTCGGGGGTCCCAGTGCGGGACTGCTGTTCACCCTCGGCATCATCGACAAGCTGGACGGCGACGGCAGCGGCGGCGACCTCACTGGGGGCCGCACCATCGCCGGTACGGGCACCATCGACCCCTCCGGCAAGGTCGGCGCGGTCGGCGGGGTGGCCTTGAAGACGCAGGCCGCGCGCCGGGACGGGGCCACCGTGTTCCTGGTCCCGAAGGCGGAGTGCGCGGACGCCCAGTCGGAACTGCCCAAGGGCCTGCGGCTGGTGCCGGTGACCACCGTGAAGAGCGCGGTCGACGCCCTGGTGGCGCTGGAGAAGGGCAAGGGGCCGGTGCCGAGCTGCTGAGGCCGGCCTACTTCACGAAGCCCTCCTGCTTCATCCAGTCCAGCGCCACCTGGTGCGGGTCCTCGCCGTCGACGTCCACCTCGGCGTTGAGGGTCTGCGCGACCGTGTTGTCCAGCTTCCTGGTGACGGGCTCGATCACGCTCGCGATGGCCGGCCACCGCCGGAGCACCTCGGTGTTGACCACGGGCGTCGCGTTGTAGTTGGGGAAGAACTTCTTGTCGTCCTCCATCAGCACCAGGTGCATCGACTTGATGCGGCCGTCGGTGGTGAACACCTCCCCGTAGGTGCAACTGCCCTTGGCCACCTGGGTGTAGATGATCCCGGTGTCCATCTGTGTGACGTTCCGGGCCGGCAGGCTCATGCCGTACGCCTTCTCCAGGCCGGGCAGCCCGTCGGCCCGGTTCGCGAACTCGCCCTCCACGCACAGGGTGACGGCGCCCGGGTCCTTCTTCGACAGCTCGGCGACCTCGGACAGCGTCCGCGTGCGGTACTTCCGGAAGCCGGCCCGGTTCATGGCGAGGGCGTAGGTGTTGTCGAGCCGCGACGGCGGCAGCCAGGTCAG
This sequence comes from Streptomyces actinomycinicus, assembly GCF_016741775.1. GTDB lineage: Bacteria > Actinomycetota > Actinomycetes > Streptomycetales > Streptomycetaceae > Streptomyces > Streptomyces actinomycinicus. Next base: position 11,089 of record NZ_JAERRK010000001.1, read on the forward strand.
CCCGTTCTTCCGGTCGGCGTCCCGCACGGCCCGCCACTGCTCCTGCGGATCGGGAATGGGCCTGCTGTTGCCCAGATAGGTGATCCAGCCGGTGCCCGTGTACTCGAACAGGGCGTCCGCGTCACCCTTCCTGACCGCCTCCCGGGACCCGATGGAGCCCTGGATCCCGGTCCGGTCGAGGACGTCCGCGCCGGCCGCCTGCAAGGCGATCCCCATGATCGCGCCGAGGATCAGCTGCTCGGTGAACTCCTTGGAGGTAACCGTGAGGTGGGCGCCCTTCAACGGCAGACCCTGCCCGATCGTGCCCGGTCCGACGTCGTCGACCATGGGGGAGCCGCTGGTCAGCCCGCAGCCGGACGGTACGACGAGCAGCCCGGCCAGCAGCAGGCGGGTACGGCGCCTGCGCCGTGCCGAGGAGGCCCGGCGGGCCGGGGCGCCTGTCATGTGTCCACCTCCAGGCCACGCGGCCGCAGCAGCACTTCCGCCAGCGAGGCCAGCCAGTCCACCAGCAGCGCCAGCGCCACGGTCAGGACCGAGCCGAGCACCAGCACCGGCATGCGCTGGGTGGTGATGCCGGTGGTGATCAGCGTGCCGAGGCCGCCGCCCCCGCCGAAGGTGGCCAGCGTCGCCGTACCGACGTTGAGGACCAGCGCCGTGCGGACGCCGGCGAGGATCAGCGGGACGGCGAGGGGGAGTTCGATCCGGCCGAGCACACCCAGCGGGGACATGCCGATGCCGCGGGCCGCCTCCAGCAGGAGCGGGTCGTTGGCCTTCAGACCGGTGATCGTGTTGGAGAGCACCGGGAGGACGGCGTAGACGACGATGCCGATCAGGGCCGCCTTCGTACCGGTGCCCAGCCAGATGACCAGCAGCGCCAGCAGGCCGATCGCCGGGGTCGCCTGGCCCATGTTGGCGACCGTCATGGCAGCCGGGGTGGCCCAGCGGAACGCCCGCCGGGTCAGGACGATACCCAGCGGGATGGCGATGATCAGCACGAAGAAGGTGGAGATCACCGTCAGCTGCACGTGCTGCCACAGCGCCTCGGAGACCTGGCCGCCCGACAGCGCGTTCGCGGAGATCGTGTCCAGCTGCGCCTGCCGGAACCACAGCCAGGTCGCGAGGAGCAGGGCGATCAGGAACGCGGGCAGCACGGTCAGCCGCTGCCAGGACAGCCGGCGTCCGGGCGGGCGCTGCGGCGGGGGCGGCGCCTCCTGCTCGGCCTCGCCCTCGTCACGGAAGGCGAGCCCCTTCACCTCGTGCTCGCCCTCCGGGCGCCGGGCGGTGCTCACGCCTTCTTCTCCCCGGCGTCGCCCTCCTGCTCGAAGTGGGTCTGCCGGGACCGGGCCTCCTCCAGCTCGTGCTGGTGCTCCATGGCCTCGAGCCGGTCGGCCTCCAGCAGCTCGTGCACGGAGTTCATCAGCGTCTCCATGTCGACCACCCCGATGAACTCGCCGCGCCGCCCGGTCACCGCGACCCGGCCGGCGTTGTCGGTGAGGACGGCCTCCAGCGCGTCCCGGAGGGTGGCGTCCCGGGTCACCGTGTCGTGCACCAGCGTGCCCGCGCGGGCGAGCGAGCCGCGGGCCCGCATCAGGTCGCCGCGCCGCAGCCACTTGTAGGGGCGGCGGCGCCGGTCGAGGAGCAGGATCTCGTTGGTGCCGCCGTCACGCAGGTACCCGAAGATCTGCTGGAGCGGGGTGTCCACGGTCACCGTCGGGTAGCCCCGCATCTCCACGTCCCGCACCCGGGTCAGGTTGAGCCGCTTCAGGGCCGCGCCGGCGCCCACGAAACCGGAGACGAAGTCGTCGGCGGGATTGGTGAGGATCGCCTCGGGGGTGTCGAACTGGGCGATGTGCGAGCGTTCGCGCAGCACCGCGATCCGGTCGCCCAGTTTGATCGCCTCGTCGAAGTCATGGGTGACGAACACGATCGTCTTGTGCAGTTCGCGCTGGAGCCGGATCAGCTCGTCCTGGAGGTGGTCGCGGGTGATCGGGTCGACCGCGCCGAACGGCTCGTCCATGAGCAGCACCGGCGGGTCGGCGGCGAGCGCCCGGGCCACGCCGACGCGCTGCTGCTGGCCGCCGGAGAGCTGACGCGGATAGCGGCCGTGGAACTCGCCGGGGTCGAGGCCGACCAGGTCCAGCATCTCCTCCACCCGCTGCCGGAGCCGGGACTTCGGCCACCCGGTCATCCTGGGCACGAGCGCGATGTTCTGGGCGACGGTCATGTGCGGGAAGAGCCCCGAGGACTGGATGGCGTACCCGACCTTGCGGCGCAGCTTCACCGGGTCGATGCCGGTGACGTCCTCACCGCCGATCCGGATGCGCCCGCCGGTCGGTTCGATCAGCCGGTTGATCATCTTGAGCGTGGTGGACTTCCCGCAGCCGGACGGGCCGACGAAGACGACCGTCTCGCCCGCCTTGATCTCCATGTTCACCCGGTCCACGGCCGGCTGCGCACTGCCCGGGTACCGCTTGGTCAGGCCCTCCAGCTCGATCGTGGCGCCGTGCGTGGCGGTGGGGGCCGGCTCAGCCACGGATCCCCCTCGGAATGGTCAGCCGTCCGATCAGCACGTACGCGGCGTCGAACAGCAGGGCGAGGATGACGATCCCGAGCGTGCCGGCGAGCACCTGGTTCAGTGCGTTCCTGCTGCCCAGGGAGGCGAGCCCGCGGAAGATCTCGTTGCCGAGTCCGGGGCCGGAGGCGTAGGCGGCGACCGCGGCGATGCCCATCAGCATCTGGGTGGAGACGCGGATGCCCGTCAGGATCGGCGGCCAGGCCAGCGGCAGCTCCACCCGCGCCAGCCGCATCGGGCCGGACATGCCGATCCCGCGGGCCGCGTCCACCAGTGCCGGGTCCACTCCGCGCAGGCCGACGATCGCGTTGCGCACGATCGGCAGCAGCCCGTACAGGGTCAGGGCGATCACCGTGGGCGGCACGCCCAGACCGACGACCGGGATGAGCAGACCGATGAACGCGAGCGAGGGGACGGTGAGGATGCTGGAGGTGGCGGTGGTGGCGAGATTGCCGGCCCATGCGGAGCGATAGGTGGCGATTCCGGTGAGCACACCGGTGACGGTCGCCAGGACCATGCACTGGAAGACCGCACTGGCGTGCTGGAAGGCGTCCGTGAGCAGCTGCTGGTGACGGCTGCCCAGGTACTCCCAGAAGCTCACCCGCGCTCACCCCCAGGTTCGGCTGCGTCCGGCGTCGGCTAGGTCCCTGCGCTGTCCGCGGCCGCCTGTTCCACCAGCGGGATGATCCGCAGCGGAACGGGGTTCTCCATGACGATCGTCGTGGAGGCCCGGACGATGCCATCAAAGCCGACGACCCGGTCGATCACCCGCTGGAGATCGGCGTTCGAGCGGGCCACCAGCCGGCACAGCATGTCGCCGCTGCCGGTGGTGGTCAGCAGCTCCAGCACCTCCGGCACGGTCGCCAAGTGGGCCCGCACGTCGGCCCCTTGACCCTGCCGGATCTGGAGCGTGGCGAAGGCGGTGACCGGGTAGCCGAGGGCCGCCGGGTCCACCTGGGGTCCGAAGCCGCGGATGACTCCGTTCGACTGAAGCCGGTCCAGCCGCGCCTGTACGGTCCCGCGCGCCACACCGAGCCGCCGGGACATCTCCAGCACCCCGATGCGCGGCTCCCGGGCGAGCAGCACGATGATGCGCCCGTCCAGATGATCGATCGCCATGAGACCCCCTGAGATGGTCACCCTGTACAGAAAGGCTGTCGATACGGCCGTATCACTGGTCACATTGCCCAGTGAATGTGGAAACTATTGCGCACCTTGCAGAGCAGAGCGAGTCTTCCGCTATGACGCAGACCACAGACCACACTCCCGACGCGACCGCCCGGCAGGCCGACCCCTTCCCGGTCAAGGGAATGGACGCGGTCGTCTTCGCCGTGGGCAACGCCAAGCAGGCGGCGCACTACTACTCCACCGCCTTCGGCATGCGACTGGTCGCCTACTCCGGACCGGAGAACGGCAGCCGCGAGACCGCGAGCTACGTGCTGGAGAACGGCTCCGCCCGCTTCGTCCTCACCTCGGTGATCAAGCCGGCCAGCACCTGGGGCCACTTCCTCGCAAAGCACGTCGCCGAGCACGGCGACGGCGTCATCGACCTGGCCATCGAGGTGCCGGACGCCCGCCGCGCGTACGCCTACGCGATCGAGCACGGCGCCCGCTCGGTCGCCGAGCCGTACGAGGTGAAGGACGAGCACGGCACGGTCGTCCTCGCCGCCATCGCCACCTACGGCGACACCCGCCACACCCTGGTCGACCGCTCCGGCTACGACGGCCCCTACCTCCCCGGCTACACCGCCGCGAAGCCGCTCGTCGAACCGCCCGCCCAGCGCACCTTCCAGGCCGTCGACCACTGCGTCGGCAACGTCGAACTCGGCCGGATGAACGAGTGGGTCGCGTTCTACAACAAGGTCATGGGCTTCACGAACATGAAGGAGTTCGTGGGCGACGACATCGCCACCGAGTACAGCGCGCTGATGTCGAAGGTCGTCGCGGACGGCACCCTGAAGGTGAAGTTCCCGATCAACGAGCCCGCGATCGCCAAGAAGAAGTCCCAGATCGACGAGTACCTGGAGTTCTACGGCGGCGCCGGTGTCCAGCACATCGCGCTCAACACCAACGACATCGTGCAGACGGTCCGCACGATGCGCGCGGCCGGTGTCGAGTTCCTGGACACCCCCGACTCGTACTACGACACCCTCGGCGAGTGGGTCGGCGACACGCGCGTGCCGATCGAGACCCTGCGCGAGCTGAAGATCCTGGCCGACCGCGACGAGGACGGCTACCTGCTGCAGATCTTCACCAAGCCGGTCCAGGACCGGCCGACGGTGTTCTTCGAACTCATCGAGCGGCACGGTTCGATGGGCTTCGGCAAGGGCAACTTCAAGGCACTGTTCGAGGCGATCGAACGCGAGCAGGCCAAGCGGGGCAACCTGTAACCGACGGTCCCCCCGCCGGACGCCCAGGGGGGACCGTGGAGCAGCGCATCGACCTCGCCGCACCGGCCGTCCGCTGGCTGCGGCAGCTGGACACCCTGCGCGAACCCACGGTCCTCCAGTCCTTCGCCTTCGACGAGGTCCACCACCACCTCTACGTCCTGCAGCTCGTCCGGGGCGGCCGGGACGCCGGCGACCTGTGCCTCAACCGCCTGGACCACGCGGGCAGACGCCTCGGCCACATGTACCTGAAGGGCTTCGGGCACGGCGTGAGCATGGGCGTCCAGCACGACGCCGACGGCACGGTGTGGATCTGGACCGAGGCGGACGCCGCGGGCGGATACGGCCGGGGCGTCACCCGCTTCCGGTTCGCCGGCGGCGCCACCCGCACACCGCGGGACGTCCGGGTCCGCCACCCGATAGCCGGCTCACACGCCAACCAGCCCGGCATCTGCCCGGCCACCGGACGCATCGCCGTCCGCCACCGGACGGGTGGCACCCCGCGCTACCGCGTCTGGGACCTGGCCGCGTTCACCGCCCGCGAGTACGGCTCCCCGCTCGCCGACTTCCCGCAGACCGGTGCCCACCCCGACCCGGACGTCCCCTTCCAGGGGTTCGCCCTGCACGGCGACCATCTCTACCAGCTCGCCGGATCCGCCTACGACCCGCGGACCAACCCGCCCGCCGGCCACGGCAACACGTACCTGTCCTGTCTGGACATCCGCACCGGCGAACTCATCGCCCGCCACCGCACGCAAGCGGCACGCTCCCTCGACCTCCGGGAACCGGAGGGCCTCGCCGTCCGCCACACCGGCACCCCGCGCCTGTACGTGGGCTTCGCGTCCGGGCGGGCGGGGGCACGGAAGTTCTCGATCTACTACAAGTGACCCTCACCCGCCCCGAGAGGGCCCCGGCCGTTCCGAACGGTGATCGGCCGCCCCGACGGCCCCGACGGCCTCGGCGACTGCGATTGGGCCGGGGCCGCTCCGAACGGTCCCCGGCCGCTACAAGTGGTCCTCGGGCAGCTCGTCCTCCGGCGGTTCGCCCAGCGCCCGCAGTGCCGCCCGCGCCGCCGGTACCCGCAGCGGCGAGAAGTACGGGTTGATCCGCAGCGCCTCCTGGAGATGCCGCCGCGCGGGGCCGTCCTGCTCCAGCTCCGCCTCGATCACACCCCGGTGGAACGCGTACAGCGCGCTGCGCACCCCGCCGCCCTTCGCCTTGTCCGTCGCGACGGACGCGTAGGTCAGCGCCTCCTGGTCCTCCCCGGCCCGGTGCAGCGCCCAGCCCAGCGCGTCGGCCACCTCGATGCCCGGCTGGCGCTGCCACTCCTCCCGCAACCGCTCCACACCGTCCACCGGCTCCCCGTGGTCCGCCTCGAACCGGCCGATCAGCAGCTCCTCGTCGACCCCGGCCGCCACCTGCCGCCGCACCTCGGCCTTCATCCGGGTGTACTGCTCCTCGGCGAGCTGTTCCTGCCCCAGCGACTCGTACAGCTCGCCCAGCTCCATGAGGTCCGCCGGGTCCGGCTGCTTCGCCAGTGCGGTCCGGTACGCGGCCAGCGCCTCCGTCGTGCGCCCCAGCGCGGCCAGCGTCCGCGCCCGCCCGGCCGGCGCCGCCCGCTGGTCGGGGTCGAGGCGTACCGCGGCCTCGAAGTGCCGCAGCGCCTCCGGCAGGTCACCTCGGTCCCAGGCCAGTTGGCCGACCCCGGTCAGCCAGGCGGCCTGCTCGGCCGGAGTGCGGGCGGCGGCCGCCGCGTCCGTCAGCTGGGCCACCGCGTCCTCGCGCCAGCCCCGGTCCTGGTACACCGCCGCGGCCCGCGCCATCACGGCCGGCCGCGCCGCCGCGTCGGTGCGCAGCCCCATCAGCTTGTCCAGTGTGGAGCGGGCGTTCTTGTAGTCGCCCAGCCCGGTGTAGGCGTCGATCAGCGGCGCGTACGCCGTCCACCGCTTCGGCGCCGCCTTCAGTGCCTGCTCGCCGTACTGTTTCGCCGCCGGAAAGTCCCGGCGGGCGAGCGCCAGCGCGGTCAGGCCGTCCAGCGCCTCGGTGTTCCGTTCCCCGCGCACGTCCAGCGAGGTGCGCAGCGCCCGGTCGGCCCGCGGATAGTCGGTCGCGTCGCCGGTGCGGCGCCCGCGCTCCACGTATGCCGAACCCAGCACCGCCCACGCGCGGGCGTCCCGCGGCTGGGCCCGCACCCGCTGCTCCTGCCGTCCGATGAGCGTCGTGAGGCCCGGCAGGCCGGCCGGTACCCCGTACGTCACCGCCGTCAGCGTCTGCGGCTGTGCCCGCGGACCCGGGGCGGGTGGCGGGGCCAGGCGTTCCTGCCGCTCCTGCGGCAGCAGCATCAGCACCGCGCCGGCGACGACTCCGCCCGCCAGCGCGCTGACCAGCACCCGGCGCAGCAGCCGCCGGCGCTGCCGCGGGGCGGGCGGCTCGGGGAGCAGCGACGCACCCGGCGCCCGGAGTCGGTTGTCCATGGGGCTCACTGTGCGTCAATACGACGAGCACATCCGGGTGGCCCAAGGGCGGCGCGGGCGGGGTTCACACCGATGGCCGCGAGTGCGAACCTGTGATCATGAGCCGTATCGAAGCGCCGCGCGACGAGGCAGCAGGCAACCTCACCGACCGGCTCCTGGCCGGCCTGCCGGCCGAGGCCGTCCTGACCGACCCCGACGTCACCGCCTCCTACGCCAATGACATGGCGAGCTTCTGCCCGGCGGGCGCCCCCGCCGTCGTCGTGCTGCCCCGCACGGTCGGACAGGTGCAGCACGTCATGCGCACCGCCACCGAACTGCGGGTGCCGGTGGTCCCGCAGGGCGCCCGCACCGGTCTGTCCGGCGGCGCCAACGCCAGCGACGGCTGCATCGTGCTGTCCCTGACCCGGATGGACCGCATCCTGGAGATCAGCCCCGTCGACCGGATCGCCGTGGTCGAACCGGGCGTCGTCAACGCGGCCCTCTCCCGCGCCGTCGAGGAGCACGGCCTGTACTACCCGCCGGACCCCTCCAGCTGGGAGACCTGCACCATCGGCGGCAACATCGGCACGGCCTCCGGCGGCCTGTGCTGCGTCAAGTACGGCGTGACCGCCGAGTACGTGCTCGGCCTGGACGTCGTACTCGCCGACGGCCGCCTGATGTCCACCGGCCGCCGCACGGCCAAGGGCGTCGCGGGCTACGACCTCACCCGGCTCTTCGTGGGCTCCGAGGGCTCGCTCGGCATCGTGGTCCGGGCGGTGCTGGCGCTGAAGCCCAAGCCGCCGCAGCAGCTGGTCGTGGCCGCCGAGTTCGCCTCCGCTGCCGCCGCCTGCGACGCCGTCTGCCGCATCATGGCGGGGGGACACGTCCCCTCCCTCCTCGAACTGATGGACCGTACGACCGTCAAGGCCGTCAACGACCTCGCCCGCATGGGTCTGCCGGAGACCACCGAGGCGCTGCTGCTGGCCGCCTTCGACACCCCGGACCCCGCCGCCGACCTCGCCGCGGTCGGCGCCCTGTGCGAGGCGGCCGGTGCCACCCAGGTCGTGCCCGCCGAGGACGCCGCCGAGTCCGAACTGCTCCTCCAGGCCCGGCGGCTCTCGCTGACCGCGCTGGAGGCGGTCAAGGGCACGACGATGATCGACGACGTGTGCGTGCCCCGGTCGCAGCTCGGCGCCATGCTGGAGGGCGTCGAGCGGATCGCCGCCAAGTACGACCTCACCATCGGCCTGTGCGCGCACGCCGGGGACGGCAACACCCACCCCACGGTGTGCTTCGACGCGCACGACCCCGACGAGTCCCGGCGGGCCCGCGAGTCCTTCGACGAGATCATGGCCCTCGGCCTGGAACTCGGCGGCACCATCACCGGCGAACACGGTGTCGGCGTGCTGAAGAAGGAGTGGCTGGCCCGCGAGATCGGCCCGGTCGGGGTGGAGATGCAGCGGGCGGTGAAGCAGGTCTTCGACCCGCTGGGCATCCTCAACCCCGGCAAGCTCTTCTGAGTGCCCGGCCGGGGTCACCGGGCGAGCAGCTGGTCGAGCGCGTCGTCGATGCCCAGCTGCCCGCCCTCCGTCCCCGGCGGCACCAGACGCAGCGTGCGCTCCAGCCAGGCCGAGACCTGCGGCACCGGCGCCTCCAGCAGCGCGTCGCCCTCGGGTGAACTCAGCGCCATCAGTACGACGCCGTGCCCCTCGGCCTTGGCCGGCCACACCCGCACGTCCCCGTTCCCGCACGGCCGGAACACCCCCTCCACCAGCAGCTCGCGGGCGAACGTCCAGTCGACGGGGTGCTCGGAGTTGATGTGGAAGGAGATGTGGACGGCGTAGGGGTCGTCGGAGCGGTAGCCGAGCCGGGCCGGGACCGGGACGCTGCGCTCCGGCGACAGAATCAGCCTCAGCTCCAGTTCCCGCTCCACCACGGTGTGCTGCATGACCTGTGTCTCCCTTCGGTTCGGGGCCGCTCGGAACGGGCCCGCACGGGTGGAGAGCGGGCCGGGGCCGTGCCATTACGCGGGTTCGGGGATTTTCTTTTCGCGGGCCCGTGACACCGTGGTGCCGTGTTGCCCGGAAAGGGGCGGGTCCGGCGGGACTGGCGGTGGGGCATGCCCGCGTCTGATAGATGTGGAGGCCCCCATCCCACCCCCGAGCAGATACGGGACGACGGACATGAGCGCCCCAACCCCGGCCCCAGGTGACGACCGGCCCCGCGAGGGCTACTACCCGGACCCGTCCATCCCCGGTTACGTCCGGTACTGGAACGGCGCCTCCTGGGTGCCCGGCACCAGCCGCCCGGCGCCGCAGGACGGCGAGCCGCTCACCCCGCCCCCGGGCGTCCGGCCCGCGCCCCCGTCCGTGGAGGAGACGGGCCCCCACTTCTTCGACGAGGACCCGGCCGACCCGCTCCGGCAGGACCCTGCCGCCCAGCAGGGGCACCCCGGCCGGTCCGGCGAGTGGGCGCAGCAGGGCCGTTCCGCCCAGGCGGCCCAGGGCGGCCAGGGTGCGCAGTGGGCTCCGGCGGGCGGGGCCTGGCCGGCCGACCCCCGGGTGCCGGCGGACTCGCCGGGCCACTCCGAGGGCCGTGCCACCAGCCGCACCGACGGCACCGCGACGATCCCCCCGGCGGAGAGCGACGCCCCGGACCCCGGCACCTTCATCTTCCGGCGGCCGATCCCGGGCCCCGCGGCCCGCACCGACGACGGCACGATGACCTTCCGGCCGGTTCCGCCCGGGCCGTCCGGCGGGGGCGGCCCCTCCGGTGCCGAGGGCACTCCGCCCGGCGGGTCCGGCCCGGCCGGCTTCGGCGCGCAGGGACCGGTCGGCGCGCCCTCCCCGTCGTCCGCGGGTCCGTCGGCCGCCGCCCCGCCGTCCTCCGCCCCGGCCGGGAACCCCGGCTTCGGTGCCGGCAAGGCGGCCGCGGCCCGCGCCACCACGCCGGCTCCCCGGGCTCCCGAGGCACCGGCCGACGCTGCGGGGACGCCCCACGTACCGAAGCCCGCGCCGGCCCCGCACGGCGGACAGCCCTCACCGGCCGCCGCCACCCCGTCCGTGCCCCAGCAGGCGGGACCCCAGCAGGCGGGACCGCGGCCGGCCGGATTCCAGCAGCCGGGACTTCCGCAGCCGGGACTTCAGCAGCCGGGACTTCAGCAGGCCGGAGCCCAGCAGGCCGCTGCTTCCGCCACCCCCTTGACCAGCGGCCCCGGTGGCGGCCAGGCCTCGTGGGCGCAGCAGGTGCACCGGCTGGCCGGCGGCGGCGACGAGCAGCCGGTGGCGCCGTGGAAGCCACCGGTGGAGGACCCGTTCCAGGCCGCGGCACGCCGGCAGGCCGCCGCCAGGCCCGCCGGACTCGGCAGGCGGCTCGCGGCCCGGCTGATCGACGTGCTCGCCGTGGGCGCGCTGACCGCCGCCGCTGCCGTCCCGCTCGGCATCCGCGCCGTGGACCACGTCCAGGAGAAGATCGACGCGGCCCGGCTGTCCGGCCGCGAGGTCACCGTCTGGCTGCTCGACGGCACCACCGGCACCAGCCTCGGCATCGTCCTCGCCGTCCTGCTCCTGGCCGGCGTGCTCTGCGAGGTGCTGCCCACCGTCAAGTGGGGCCGGACCCTCGGCAAGAAGCTGTGCGGCCTGGAGGTCCGCGACATCGAGGCGCACGAGCCGCCGACGTTCGGCCCGGCGCTGCGCCGCTGGCTGGTGTTCAGCGTGCCGGGGCTGCTCGGCATCGGGCTCGTGGGCGTGCTGTGGTGCCTGTTCGACCGGCCCTGGCGTCAGTGCTGGCACGACAAGGCGGCCCACACGTTCGTCGCGGGCTGACGCCGGGCGCCGCGGCGCCGGGCTGACGCCGGGCGCTGCGGCGTACTCCGTACGGCCGCCCGCGGGATGCGGAACCGGGGTACCCGGGTTCCACTCGGGCCATGAGCAGCGAACCGCCCCCCGGCTCCGGAGAGCAGCCACCGGAGGACGACCCGTTCCGGAAGCGGCCCCCGTCGGAGCAGGGGCCGGGCTCGCCGTACGACACCCCGACCGGCGGCACCGAACCGCCCCCGACCGGCGGCACCGAACCGCCCCCGCCCGGCGGCACCGAACCGCCCCGGTACGGCGGCGGTCCGTACGGTGGCGGTGGCCCACCGGGCGGTTCGCCGTACGGTGATTCCCCGTACGGCGGGGGTCCCGGCGCCCCCTATCCGGGCGGCCCGTACGGGGCCGGCGGTCCCCAGGGCGGTGGTTATCCCGGTGACCCGCTGGCCGGCATGCCGCCGCTCGCCGACACCGGCCGGCGCATCGTCGCCCGGCTCATCGACCTGATCCTGGTCGGCATCGTCGCGTTCCTGGTCCTCGTGCCGCTGTGGCTGTCGGTGAGCGAATCCGACACCGACCTGGTCGTGACCGGGAAGGGCTTCGTGGTCACGGTGGTGAGCACGGTGCTCTACGTCGCCTACGACACCCTCACCACCGCCAAGTGGGGGCGGACGCTGGGCAAGAAGCTGCTGAGCCTGCGGGTGGCCAACCTGACCGACGGTTCCACCCCCACCGCGCGGACCTCGTTCGTGCGCGCCCTCGTGCTGTGGGGCCCGTCCGTCGTGCCCTGCTGCTTCTTCAGCCTGTGGTGGATCGTCTCGTCGGCCTGGAGCTTCTTCGACAAGCCGTACAAGCAAGGCATCCACGACAAGGCTGCCAGGACGGTCGTGGTCAGTACGGGTTGACCCCGTGCTCGAGCGGCGGGCCCGTCACGGTCACGGGCCCGCCGCTCACGCACGAGCCGTTCACAGGGTGGTGGGGACCCGTTCGTTCTCCTGGGCGGTCCCGGCCGGCGCCTCGGCCGCGCGTGGCTTCGGGACCGGCACCGTCATGGCCACCAGCAGCCCGAGTGCGAGTGCGGCGACGGCGATGACGGCGATCCCGGTGCCCGAACTCGTCTGGGACAGCAGCAGCATGGCGAGCGTCGAGAAGATCACGGTGCAGGAACCGTAGGCGAGCTGTGCGGCGGTCGGACGAGGCATGGCAATCGTGTCCTCGGCAGTCTTCGGGTGTGGGATGTGCCGTGGGGCTCTCTTGGCCTGCATGCCCGAGCGGGACGCCGGGTAAGCGTGACCTAACCCACCGTACCGGGTGCACGGGGGGCGCACGGAGTCACCGCCCCCTCAAGGGGGAGGGCTCCAGCGCCCGTTGAGGACGCGGCTACCTGTTCGTAAAACGAACGCCACCTCCGCATAGTGCACTTGTCCTGCTCAAGTCAAGGTCTGTCTTTTCTGCTAAACCTCTAGTCAAATGTCGTCACTTGATTACACGCGTTGATCGTGCGCGCACGGATCCTCCATGACCCGGAACCCCCTGTCCGTGTGCGCGGCGCGGGGGAGGAACTCAAGTGACCAGTAGATCCTGGACGTTCAGATCCGCGGCCATCGGTGTCGCGCTCGCGGCGGCCTCCGCCACGTTCGCCACCTTCGCCGTCGCGGAGGCGAGCCCCCAGTCCCGGTCCGCGGCCGTCAACCGGCACGACCCGGCCGGGGTGAAGCAGCAGAAGCACGACCTCGACGGCCCGCTGAGCAAGACGCAGGACGCCCAGCGCGAGGAGGCCCTGAACCAGCTCATAGCCGGCAAGGCCACCGCGCAGGACCGCAACGGCTCCAAGGTCGTCAAGCTCAAGAGCCGCAAGGGCGAGAGCAAGTACGTCGAGCTGAGCCGGGAGAAGACCGACAAGATCTTCACGATCCTGGTGGAGTTCGGGAACCAGACCGACCCGAAGTACGGGGGCACGGCCGGCCCGCTGCACAACAAGATAGCCAAGCCGGACCGCAAGAAGGACAACTCCACGGCCTGGCAGAAGGACTACGGCAAGAAGCACTACCAGGACCTCTACTTCGGGACCGGTAAGAAGACCGAGTCGCTGAAGAAGTACTACGAGAAGCAGTCCTCGGGCCGCTACTCGGTCTCCGGCGAGGTCACCGACTGGGTCAAGGTCCCGTACAACGAGGCGCGCTACGGCAACAACGCCTGCGGTCAGACCAACTGCCCGAGCGTGTGGAACGTCGTCAGCGACGGCCTCAGCTCCTGGGTCGCCCAGCAGAAGAAGGCCGGCAAGTCCGACGCCGACATCAAGAAGACCCTGGCCAAGTACGACCAGTGGGACCGTTACGACTTCGACGGCGACGGCAACTTCAACGAGCCCGACGGATACGTCGACCACTTCCAGATCGTGCACGCCGGTGAGGACGAGTCCGCGGGCGGCGGCGCCCAGGGCAAGGACGCGATCTGGGCCCACCGCTGGTACGCCTTCGGCACGGACGCCGGCGCCACCGGCCCCGAGAACAACAAGCTCGGTGGCACCCAGGTCGGCAACACCGGCGTCTGGGTCGGCGACTACACCATCCAGCCGGAGAACGGCGGCCTCGGCGTCTTCGCCCACGAGTACGGCCACGACCTCGGTCTGCCGGACGAGTACGACACCGCCGGCGGCGACAACTCCACCGGTTTCTGGACCCTGATGTCGTCCGGTTCCTGGCTCGGCACGGGCAAGGAGTCCATCGGCGACCTGCCCGGCGACATGAACGCCTGGGACAAGCTGCAGCTGGGCTGGCTGAACTACGACACCGCCAAGGCCGGCAAGCAGTCCACGCACAAGCTGGGCCCCGCCGAGTACAACACCTGGGACAAGCAGGCCCTCCTGGTGACCCTGCCGGACAAGGCCGTCACCACCACCATCACCCAGCCCGCCGAGGGCGCGAACCAGTGGTGGAGCGGCAGCGGCAACGACCTGAAGAACACGCTGACCCGCTCGGTCGACCTGACCGGCAAGTCGTCGGCGAAGCTGGACCTCGACGGCTGGTGGGCCACCGAGGAAGGCTACGACTACGTCTACACCGAGGTGTCGACGGACGGCGGCGCCAACTGGACCGCCCTGGACGGCACCGCGGACGGCCAGGCCATCCCGCGTGACGCCAGCGGCAAGCCGGCGCTGACCGGCTTCTCGCAGACGCACAAGAAGCTGTCGTTCCCGCTGGACGCCTACGCGGGCAAGAAGGTCGACCTGCGCTTCCGTTACGCCACCGACGGCGGTGTCGCGGAGAACGGCTTCACGGCCGACCAGATCACCGTGACCGCCGACGGCACCCCGGTCTTCTCGGACAACGCCGAGACGCCGGACGCCGCTTGGACCGCGAACGGCTTCTCCCGCATCGGCGCGTCCTTCACCAAGGACTACAAGCAGTACTACATCGCCGAGAACCGCCAGTACCAGTCGTACGACAAGACCCTCAAGGTCGGCCCGTACAACTTCGGTTTCGCCTCGCGCCCGGACTGGGTGGAGCACTACCCGTACCAGAACGGCCTGCTGATCTGGAAGTGGGACACCTCCCAGGCGGACGACAACACCAACGAGACCAACGGCCACCCGGGCACCGGTCTGATCCTGCCGGTCGACTCGCACTGGAAGGCGCTGAAGTGGGCCGACGGCACGCTGCTGCGCAACCGCGTCCAGGCGTACGACTCCCCGTTCAGCCTCTACGGCACGGACGGCATCACCCTGCACAAGGCCGACGTCGCGCTGAAGATCAAGGGCTCGAAGGGTGTCTCGGTCTTCAACGACCACACCAGCACCTACTACGACCCGTCGAACCCGACGGGCGGGGTGAAGGTCACTGACACCAACACCAAGATCACGATCGTCAAGGAGGCCAAGGACGGCTCGACGATCTCGCTCAAGGTCGGTCCCGCGGTCAAGTAGTTCTTAAAACCGCAGGTCAGAAGCGTATCGGCGGCAACCCCTTGGCGGGTTGCCGCCGATCGTGTTTAGGTGCGTCCTGTGGACCGCTTATTGACACCGACCGGAACGGGGATGTGACCGCATGGCCGCAGGAGGCTTCTGCAAGCTGCCGAACGGCACGGTGGTGGTGGCGTTGAACCTGCCGAGTCCGGCCGGCGGACCGGCCGGGGTGCGGGTGCTCGTGCACGCCCAGAACCGGGCCCGTGCCCTGACCCGGCTGCGCAACCTGGGGCTGCGCGCGGTGTACCTGCGGGGCAACGCGGAGCCTCCGACGCCGGACGAGATCACGGCGGTGCTGCACCATCCCGACGGGCTGATATGGCGCACGGCCCCGGACAACGGTGTCACCGTGACGGAGCTGTGGCATCCCATCCGGGCGCTCCTGCGCAGACCGCCGGTGGTGCAGCAGGGGTGACGTGCCGGCGAGGGCCGGAGGCGCGGGTACGCCGGCCGCGCCCCCGGGCCGGCCTCGCCTCCGGGGGTTCCGCTAGCCGCTGACGACGGGCTTGCCCGTCACTTCCACGCCGGCTGCCCTCAGCTCCTCCAGGGCCCGCTCGGTGGTCCCTGCCGCCACTCCGGCCGTCAGGTCGAGCAGCACGTGGGTGCGGAAGCCCTCCCTCGCCGCGTCCAGGGCCGTGGCCCGCACACAGTGGTCCGTGGCGATCCCGACGATGTCCACCTCGCTGATCTCCCGGGCGCGGAGCCATTCGGCCAGCGGGGTGCCGTTCTCGTCGCTGCCCTCGAAGCCGCTGTACGCCGCCGAGTACTCGCCCTTGGAGAACACCGCGTCCACCGCGCCGGAGGCGACCGCGGGGGCGAAGTTCGGGTGGAAGCCCACGCCCTCCGTGCCCGCGACGCAGTGCGCGGGCCAGGAGCGGACGTAGTCGGGGTTGTCCGCGAAGTGGCCGCCGGGCGCGATGTGGTGGTCGCGGGTGGCCACCACGTGCCGGTACCCCGTGCCCGCCGCCTGACCGATCAGCTCGGTGACGGCCGCGGCGACGTCCGCACCGCCGGCCACCGCGAGGCTGCCCCCCTCGCAGAAGTCGTTCTGCACGTCTACGACGATCAAGGCGCGGCGCATGGTGAGTGTCCTTCGACTGAGGGTCAAGTAACTGAGCCTAGAGAATTCCGGGCTCCCGCGGGAGGGGGCGTCGAGGGGCGGACGGTGGTCCCGCTCTAGCTACCCGAGCGCCCGTGGACGTACTCCGTCGGGAGCACGGGTTCTCCCCGGGACAGCTGGGTCGCCGAGAGCGGCAGGTTCGCGCGGGCCGCGATGTGCCGGTCCCGGGGCACGTCCAGCGGCTCCCGGGCGACCACCTCGCCGCCCTCGACCAGCCGGACCAGCAGCTGCCGGTCGGACAGTGCGGCCGGCACCGGTCCGGTGCCGATGACCTCGGCCTCCGCGAAGCCCTCCGCGTCCAGCCGGCGCGCGGCCCACTTGCGCCCCCCGACGGACGTCTTGCCGCCGGTCGACTTCTTCGCGACCGGCACCAGCGGCGCGTCGGGGCCGGTGGTCTCGGCGCGGGCGACGAGCTTGTAGACCATGGAGGCGGTCGGGTGCCCCGAGCCGGTGACCAGCTGGGTGCCGACGCCGTACGCGTCCACCGGCGCGGCGGCCAGCGAGGCGATGGCGTACTCGTCGAGGTCGGAGGTCACGACGATCTTCGTGTTCGTCGCGCCCAGCTCGTCCAGCTGGTGGCGCACCCGGTGGGCCACCAGCAGCAGGTCGCCGGAGTCGATGCGCACGGCGCCCAGCTCCGGTCCGGCCACCTCCACCGCCGTGCGGACGGCCTCGGTGACGTCGTAGGTGTCCACCAGCAGCGTCGTACCGCGGCCGAGGGTGTCCACCTGGGCCTGGAAGGCGTCCCGCTCGCGGTCGTGGAGCAGGGTGAAGGCGTGGGCGGAGGTGCCGACGGTCGGGATGCCGTAGCGGAAGCCGGCGGCCAGGTCGGAGGTGGTCGCGAAGCCGCCGATGTACGCGGCGCGGGCGGCGGCCACGGCGGCCAGCTCGTGGGTGCGGCGGGCACCCATCTCGATCAGCGGGCGCCCGCCGGCGGCGGAGGCCATGCGGGACGCCGCGGCGGCGACCGCCGAGTCGTGGTTGAGGATGGAGAGGATCACGGTCTCCAGCAGGACGCACTCGGCGAAGCTGCCCTCGACGCGCATGATCGGGGAGCCCGGGAAGTACACCTCGCCCTCGGGGTAACCCCAGATGTCGCCGCTGAAGCGGTAGCCGGCGAGCCACTTCAGGGTCTCCTCGTCGACGATCTTCCGCTCGCGCAGGAAGCCGAGGACGTCCTCGTCGAAGCGGAAGTTCTCCACCGCGTCCAGGACCCGCCCGGTGCCGGCCACCACGCCGTAGCGGCGTCCTTCGGGCAGCCGCCGCGTGAAGACCTCGAACACGCTCCGCCGTTCGGCCGTACCCGCCTTCAGCGCGGCCTGCAGCATGGTCAGCTCGTACTGGTCCGTGAAGAGCGCCGTCGACGGGACTTCCACCGGCAGCCCAAGGTCCGCCACGTTCACCGTTACCTCCCCTAGCTCGTGCCCGACCGGGTACCCCGGGACCCGCCGGGGGTACGGGACCGTCCCCCGGCAGGTGCGGCATGACGACTGATCGTACCCCCTTTTCGTCGGTGTGACGATTTATCGGGGCCGTGGCAGCATGGCTGTGTGACGTCACCCGCGCCCGTAGAGATCGAACGCACCGAGTCGGCGGAGGAGGTCTTCGCCGTACCCGAGCCCGACGTCCCCTGGGTCACGATCGTGCACAACGACCCGGTCAACCTGATGAGCTATGTGACCTACGTCTTCCAGGCGTACTTCGGCTACAGCAAGGACAAGGCCACCAAGCTCATGCTCGATGTCCACCACAAGGGCCGGGCGGTCGTCTCCAGCGGCAGCCGCGAGGAGATGGAGCGCGACGTGCAGGCGATGCACGGCTACGGTCTGTGGGCCACCCTCCAGCAGGACCGGAAGTAGCGACCGACTCACATGCCCGGACATTTCGAACCGCTCCCCGGCGGCGGCGCGGCCGTCGCGCTCGACGACGTCGAGATCTCCATCATCCGGTCGCTGGCAGTCCAGCTGCTGGAGCTGATCGGCCCGGGCCCCGGCGCCGACACTCCCGACGACCCGCTCGCGGAGCTGTTCGCCGAGGGGCCGAGCGAGCCGCCCGCCGACCCGGTCCTCAAGAGGCTCTTCCCGGACGCCTACGTCGATCCGGAGCAGGCCGCCGGTTCCTCCGCCGAGGCCGAGGAGCGGCGGGCGCACTCCGCCGAGTTCCGCCGCTTCACCGAGAACGACCTCAGGGCCGGCAAGCGGGAGAACGCGCTCGCCGTGATCCGCACTCTCGACGCGCTCGCCCCGGTGGACGAGGGCGGGGCGGTGCTCAAGCTGTCCCCCGAGGAGTCCCGGCAGTGGCTCGGCGCCCTCAACGACCTCCGGCTGGCCATCGGCTCCCGCCTGGAGATCACCGACGAGGACGACACCGACCTCCTCTACCGGCTCCCGGAGGAGGACCCGCGCAAGCCGATGGTGCTGGCCTATCTGTGGCTGGGCGGACTCCAGGAAACCCTGGTGGCGACCCTGATCTCCTAGGGCGTCGGCCGGTGGACCGGGGGAGCGGCAGCGCTTTCGCCGGGGTTCACCCCATTTACGGTGTACGAGTGTTCGCTCAGCGGACGCTCAAATCCGGATAACGATCCCGTCACCGTTGCGGCCTGGTTTGACGCATTTGAGCGTTCTTTGTCCGCTTTTACCTATGGGGTGCGTCACAACCCGTCTGTGTGATCAGTATTGCGGCCGTGATAAATCTTCACGACCGCCCGGCCAACACCACCCATGTTCGGCCGGGTGCGCCACCGAGCCGACGACCGTCGGCCAGGCACGGGCGAGCTTGAGAAAGCCGCCCAGCTCCATCAATCCGGGGGGATCGAAACCCGATCCGAGGCCGACGAAAGGCCTGGGTCGGCATGGAGAAAGGCGCACCACTCATGGCCTCTGAGAAGGTCACCACCGCCCCTGAGGAGGGGTACGAGCGAGGGCTCGGCAGCCGTCAGGTCCAGATGATCGCCATCGGCGGCGCCATCGGCGTCGGCCTGTTCCTGGGCGCCGGGGCCAACATCGCCAAGGCAGGTCCCAGCCTGATCCTGATGTACGCCCTCGCGGGCGTGATCATCTTCTTCATCATGCGGGCCTTGGGCGAGCTGCTGCTGTACCGCCCGGTCTCCGGCTCGTTCGCCGAGTACTCCCGGGAGTTCCTCGGCCCGTTCTTCGGTTACTTCACCGGCTGGACGTACTGGCTGATGTGGGTCGTGACCGGCATGGCCGAACTGACGGCCGCCGCGATCTACGTCAACTACTGGTTCCCGTCCGTCCCGCAGTGGGTGACGGCGCTGGTCTTCCTGGTGGTCCTGTTCGTGGCCAACCTGATCTCGGTGAAGCTGTTCGGCGAGATCGAGTTCTGGTTCTCCATGGTCAAGGTGACCGCGCTCATCGGCATGATCGTGATCGGTCTCGGTGTGCTCACCTTCGGGTTCAGCGCCGCCGGTGACACCGCCACGGTGACGAACCTGTGGCAGTTCGACGGCTTCTTCCCCAAGGGCATCGGCTCCTCCCTGATGACCCTCCAGGGCGTGATGTTCGCCTACCTCGCCGTCGAGCTGGTCGGCGTCACCGCGGGCGAGTCCGAGGACCCGGAGAAGACCCTCCCCAAGGCGATCAACACCCTGCCCTGGCGCATCGCCCTGTTCTACGTCGGTGCCCTCTCGGTCATCCTGTGCGTGGTGAAGTGGACGCAGTTCGCCGAGGGCGTCAGCCCCTTCGTGAAGGCGTTCGCGGTCATCGGCATCCCGGCCGGCGCCGGCATCGTGAACTTCGTGGTGCTCACCGCGGCCCTGTCGTCCTGTAACTCGGGCATGTACTCCACGGGCCGCATGCTGCGCACCCTCGCGGACAACGGCGAGGCCCCGCGCGTCTTCTCCAAGCTGTCCTCCACGAAGACCCCGGCGCTCGGCATCACCGTCTCGGTGGCCTTCATGGGCATCGGCGTGATCCTCAACTACATCGTCCCGGAGAAGGCGTTCGGCTACGTCACCTCCGTCGCCACCGCGGCCGGCATCTGGACCTGGCTGATGATCCTCGTCAGCCACGTCCTCTACCGCCGCGCGGTCGACGCGGGCCGGCTGCCCGCCAGCTCCTTCCCGGCGCCGGGCGGTGCGAAGTGCTCGTACGTCGCCATCGCGTTCCTGCTGTTCGTCACCGGCCTGATCGCATACGATGCCGACTCCCGCGTCTGCCTGTACGTCATGGCGGTCTGGGCCGTGGCGCTCGGCATCGGCTGGCTGGTCCTGAAGTCCCGCACCCCCGAGGTCACGAGCCGCCGGGAGCCGGAGTTCGAGAACGTGGGCTGACCCCCTCCACGGACGTCCGGCCGCCGGGAGCACTCGTGGCGCCCCCGGCGGCCGCCGCTCAGGACGTCCACCATGTGGGCCGCCTCGTACCATCCACCGGTACGGGGCGGCCCCACTGCTTATCCTGACGGACATGCTGACCATCACCCAGGCCCTCGTCGACCAGATCGTCGCGCACGCGCGCAAGGACCACCCCGACGAGGCGTGCGGCGTCGTCGCGGGCCCGGCCGGCTCGGACCGCCCCGAGCGCTTCATCCCGATGCTGAACGCCGCCATGTCGCCCACCTTCTACGAGTTCGACTCGGGCGACCTGCTCAAGCTCTACCGCGAGATGGACGACCGCGACGAGGAACCCGTGGTCATCTACCACTCCCACACCGCGACCGAGGCCTACCCGTCCCGCACGGACATCTCCTACGCCAACGAGCCCGGCGCCCACTACGTCCTCGTCTCCACCGCCGACACCGACGGCCTCGGCGACTTCCAGTTCCGCTCGTTCCGCATCCTGGAGGGCGAGGTCACGGAGGAGGACGTGAAGATCGTCGAGGCCTACTGAGCCCGCTCCCGGTCCCGGGATACGGGCAGCGGCCATCCAGCATGCGAGATCACATTCCGGGGACCGGACCGGGAATCGATACGATGAGCCCATGGTTCTGAACGACGTGAGCGACAAGACGCCGAGCGTGCTGCTCGTGGCGCGGCTGCACGTCGACCTGTGCAGGCTGAACAGCGCCATCTGTTGACGTTCCCCGCCGCCGTACGGCCGTGTGCCGCGGCGCCGCCCCCGTGCCGGATGCCCGGGGGGACCCCAGTCGCGCCGCCGCGCGCACACCACCCGACGAACCCTTCCGACAGGAGTCCGCCACCATGGCCATCGAGGTCCGCATCCCCACCATCCTCCGCACGTACACGGACGGCCAGAAGGCGGTGGAGGGCAGCGGGAACACCCTCGCCGACCTCTTCGCCGACCTCGAGACCCGGCACGCGGGCATCCAGGCCCGCATCGTGGACGACGGCAAGCTGCGCCGGTTCGTCAACGTGTACCTGAACGACGAGGACGTCCGCTTCATCGACGGCATCGACACCAAGCTGTCCGACGGCGACACCGTGACGATCCTGCCGGCCGTCGCCGGCGGCATGCGCTGATCGGCCGCTGAGCAGCGATGCGCTACGACTCCCCGCTGGCCGCGTTGGGCAACACCCCCCTGGTGCGCCTGCCGCGGCTGTCGCCGTCCCCGGACGTCCGTGTCTGGGCCAAGCTGGAGGACCGCAACCCCACCGGCTCGGTCAAGGACCGGCCCGCGCTGCACATGATCGAGCAGGCGGAGAAGGACGGCCGGCTCACCCCGGGCTGCACGATCCTCGAGCCCACCTCCGGCAACACCGGCATCTCCCTCGCCATGGCGGCCAAGCTGAAGGGCTACCGCATGGTGTGCGTGATGCCCGAGAACACCTCGCAGGAGCGGCGGGACCTGCTCGGCATGTGGGGCGCCGAGATCATCTCCTCGCCGGCCGCCGGCGGCTCCAACACCGCCGTGCGGGTGGCCAAGGAACTGGCCGCCGAGCACCCCGACTGGGTCATGCTCTACCAGTACGGCAACCCGGACAACGCGGGCGCCCACTACGCCACGACCGGCCCGGAGATCCTCGCCGACCTCCCCTCCATCACCCACTTCGTCGCCGGTCTCGGCACCACGGGCACCCTGATGGGTGTCGGCCGCTACCTGCGCGAGCACAAGCCCGACGTGAAGATCGTCGCGGCCGAACCGCGCTACGACGACCTGGTGTACGGGCTCAGGAACCTCGACGAGGGCTTCGTGCCGGAGCTGTACGACGCCTCCGTGCTCACCACCCGCTTCTCGGTCGGCTCCGCCGACGCGGTCACCCGCACCCGGGAACTCCTCCAGCAGGAGGGCATCTTCGCGGGCGTCTCCACCGGCGCGGCCCTGCACGCGGCGATCGGCGTGGGCAGGAAGGCGGTCCAGGCGGGGGAGAGCGCCGACATCGTCTTCGTGGTGGCCGACGGCGGCTGGAAGTACCTCTCCACCGGCGTCTACACGGCGGCCACCACCGAGGAGGCCATCGAGACGCTCCACGGCCAGCTCTGGGCCTGAGTCCGGCCGGCGACGCGTCCGCCGCGCGTCGCCCGCGCCCGCCCCGGGCCGCACCGCCACCCCGTCCCGCCCCCTTTGGCGAGGGGGCGGACGTGTGGGATCCGTTTGCTCGGGTGGTACGTCACATCTGCACCAGGCACCGGGCCGGCCGGCCCGGCAGCAGACGGCAGAAAGGCGGACCCATGCGCCGTACGACGCCCCTCGCCCTCGCGGCGGCAGCGCTGCTCCTCGCGGGCTGCGGCTCCCAGCAGGACTCCGGGAGCAGCGACAAGGTGTCCGCGCCGCCCCGCAGTGCCACACCGTCTCCCACCCGGTCCGGCGGCGGGTGCACCGCCCACGTCGAGCTGTCCGCCGCCGACCACGGCCGCACCGTCTGCGTGACCGGCGGCGGCGAGGTCCGGCTCACCCTGGACGGCACCAGGACCCGCCCCTGGAAGCCGGTCACCGCCGACGGCAGCGGACTGAAGGCCATCAACGCGGGCTTCGTGCTCCAGCCGGGTGACGCCACGGCCGCGTACCAGGCGGTGGCCGCCGGCACCGTGCGCCTCACGTCCTCGCGCCCGCTGTGCGCCGAGCCCACCGCGCCGGGCCAGGTGTCCTGCAAGGGCATCGAGGAGTGGGCGGTCACCGTCCGGGTGAGCTAGGGCCTCTCCTTCGGATCTTGCCGGGGCCGGCCGGAAGGCATCGTCGCCCGGTGCCGGTCTGATCCGGAAGGAAGCCCTAGCCGGCCAGGTGCCGCACCTGGTCCCACAGGACCGGGTCGACCACGCCCACCCGGCGCCGGAAGCCCTCCACCGGCACCTCGCGCAGCTCGTCGGTCTGCAGGAAGCTGGGCCGCCCCTGGGCGTCGCCGACGGCGCCGGGCGGCAGCGGGATCACCCCGCTGCGCTCGTCGTGGTACTTGCTGGTGATCTTCGCGACCGTCGCCCGGTCGCCGCGCACGGCCAGCACCAGGCAGGGCCGGTCCTTCACCACGGCCCGGTCCTCGTACGGCACGTTCGCCCACCAGATGTCCCCGGGGGTCGGCCGGGGCGCATGCCCTGTACGGGTGCCCGCGCGTCCGGGCGGGCGCAGCCGGCGTCCGCCCGGCCGGCGGCCCCGGCCCCAGCCGTCGACGAGCGTGGCGACCAGCGCGAGCAGTACCACCGCCGCGAGCGCCAGCCACCAGGACGTGTCCATACGACGACGTTACCGGCGCGCGCCGCACATCGCGCGCCCTCTCGTCATCCTTGTGCGCCCCCGGTCCAGCCGAACCGGTGACAGCACAGGTGAGTTCGCCCACAACGGCCCCTGGTGGAGGAGCGACCCGTGCTTTTGCGCCTTACGCTCGACAAACCGCACGACCCCCGACAGCCCTCATCCCGAGCGGCTCTCCGTCCCCGCCCACCGCTTTCCCGCCAACGGAGGTTTCTGCTTCATGAAGCTCACCGTCGTCGGCTGCTCGGGGTCGTTCCCGTCCGCGGAATCGGCCTGTTCGAGCTACCTCGTCGAGGCCGACGGCTTCCGGCTGCTTCTCGACATGGGCAACGGCGCCCTGGGCGAGCTGCAGCGCCACTGCGGTCTCTACGACCTCGACGCGATCTTCCTCAGCCATCTGCACGCCGACCACTGCATCGACATGCTCGCCTACTTCGTCGCGCGGTACTACCGCCACGAAGGAGGCCGCTGCGCCCCGATGCCCGTCTACGGACCCGAGGGCACCGAGCACCGGCTGACCACCGCCTACGCGGACACCCCCTCCGCCTCCTCCATGAGCGAGGTCTTCGACTTCCACACGGTCAAGCCGTCCACGTTCGAGATCGGGCCGTTCACCGTGCACACCGAGCGGGTCCGCCACCCGGTGGAGGCGTACGCCATCCGCCTCGAGCACGGCGGGAAGTCCCTGACGTACTCCGGCGACACGGGCGTGACCGAGGCGCTGGACGAGCTGGCCCGGGACACCGACCTGTTCCTGTGCGAGGCCGCGTTCACGCACGGCAAGGAGAGCATCCCCGACCTGCACCTCAACGGCCGCGAGGCGGGTGAGACGGCGGCCCGGGCGAGCGCCCGCCGCCTGGTCCTCACCCACATCCCGCCGTGGACCGATCCCGGCATCAACCTGCGGGACGCCCGCGAGGTCTTCGCCGGACCGGTGCACCTGGCCGCGCCGCGGCAGACGTACGAGATCTGACCCCGGCACCACGAAGGCCCGGCCCCGGCGCAACGCAGACCCCGGTACCTGGAGGGCCCGGCCCCCGCGCAACGCAGGCCCCGGTACCAGGAAGGCCCCGGAACCTGCTGGTTCCGGGGCCTGCGTGATGTAGTGGCCGGACTACTTGGCCTCTGCCTTCTGCAGTTCCTCGAGTTCCTCGTCGGACTCACGGCCCGGCGTGGGCAGGTTGAACCTGGTGATCGCGAAGCGGAAGACCACGTAGTACACGGCACCGAAGCAGAGGCCGACCAGGGCCAGGCCCCATGGGTTGCTCGCGATGCCCAGGTTCAGCCCGAAGTCGATCGCTCCGGCGGAGAAGCCGAATCCGTCCCTCATGCCCAGCGCCCAGGTCAGCGCCATGGAGATGCCGGTGAGCACCGCGTGGATGGCGTACAGGACCGGCGCGATGAACATGAACGTGAACTCGATGGGCTCGGTGACACCCGTGACGAAGGACGTCAGCGCGAGCGAGAACATCATGCCGCCGACCACCGCGCGGCGCTCCGGACGGGCGCAGTGCACGATCGCGAGGCAGGCCGCGGGCAGACCGAACATCATGATCGGGAAGAAGCCGGTCATGAACTGGCCCGCGTGCGGGTCGCCGGCCAGGAAGCGCGCGATGTCGCCGCTCTTGCCGTGGTAGTCGCCCGCCTGGAGCCAGGGGAAGGAGTTCAGCAGGTGGTGCATGCCGATCGGGATCAGCGCACGGTTGGCGACACCGAAGATGCCCGCGCCGACGGCACCCGACTTGACCAGCCACTCACCGAAGTTGTGCAGGCCCGTGCCGAGGACCGGCCAGATGTATCCGAAGACGATGCCGAGGACCAGGCCCGCGAGCGCCGACAGGATCGGCACCAGCCGGCGGCCACCGAAGAAGCCCGCCCAGTCCGGCAGCTTCGTGCGGTAGAACCGCTGGTAGAGCAGTGCGACGGCGAGGCCCATCACCACACCGCCGAGGACCTTGGCGTCGGCCGGGGCGTCCATCATGACGACCTTGCCGTCGACGGGCGTCGGCACCTTCGGCAGGTTCTCGTCGGTGAACGTGCCGAGGACGTTCTTGAAGACCAGGTAGCCGACGACCGCGGCGAGCGCCGTCGAGCCGTCCGACTTCTTCGCGAAGCCGATCGCGATGCCCACGGCGAACAGCAGCGGCATGTTGTCCAGGATCGCGTTGCCGCCGGCCGCCATGAAGGAGGCGATCTTCGTCAGGAAGGCCGGGAAGGAGGGGCGGCCCAGCATGTCGGTGTTGCCGAGGCGCACCAGCAGCGCGGCGGCCGGCAGCACGGCCA
The DNA here is from genome assembly GCF_016741775.1 of Streptomyces actinomycinicus. Taxonomy (GTDB): domain Bacteria; phylum Actinomycetota; class Actinomycetes; order Streptomycetales; family Streptomycetaceae; genus Streptomyces; species Streptomyces actinomycinicus. The sequence goes on from NZ_JAERRK010000001.1 coordinate 37,279, forward strand.
CCGGCAGCATCAGGCTGCGGCCGATGCGCTGCAGAACAGCCATCGCGCCCGGGCCCTTCTTCTTCTGGGCCGCGGGAGCGGCGCTGGCCGTGGTCACAACTTCCTCCAGTGGGCAAGGCGCCGCCCGGGAACCGAGGAAGGTGGACGGCAGCGTCTCTGGTCTACACCACCCAGTGGTGTAGACCTGTTGTAGCACGATGAAGGCGGGATAAGGAACCCGCGAATCCGCTACCGCGGCGCTACGCCCCGTACCCGCCCGCGCGGGCGCCCGAGCGGTGCCTCACTTCACGTTGTCCCGCTCCATCTCCTGCGCCACCTCGGCCGGTTCCCGTCCCGGTGTCTTCAGGTCGAACCGCGTGATCGCGAACCGGAACACGGCGTAATAGACGGCCGCGAAGCACAGCCCGATCGGAACGATCAGCCACGGCTTCGTCGCCAGCTGCCAGTTGATGACGTAGTCGATCAGACCGGCCGAGAAACTGAAGCCGTCGTGCACCCCGAGCGCCCAGGTCACCGCCATCGAGACACCGGTGAGCACCGCGTGCACGGCGTACAGCGCGGGCGCGATGAACAGGAACGAGTACTCGAGGGGCTCGGTGATGCCGGTCACGAACGAGGTCAGCGCGACAGAGAGCATCAGGCCGCCGACCTCCTTACGGCGCTCCGGCCGGGCGCAGTGGGTGATGGCGAGCGCGGCGGCCGGCAGCGCGAACATCATGATCGGGAAGAAGCCCGAGGTGAACTGGCCGGCCTGCGGGTCGCCCTGCAGGAACATGTTGATGTCGCCGTGCACCACCGTGCCGTCCGGCTTGATGTAACTGCCGAACTGGAACCAGATGGGCACGTTGAGGAACTGGTGCAGGCCGATCACGAGCAGGGCCCGGTTGGCGACGCCGAAGAGGCCCGCGCCCCAGGAGCCCGCGTCCCGAAGCCACTGGCTGAAGCTCTCCAGCGCGCCGCCGACCGGCGGCCAGACCCACAGGCACAGCACCGCGAAGACGATGGCGACGAACGACATGATGATCGGCACCAGCCGGCGCCCGTTGAAGAAGCCCAGCCAGTCCACCAGCCTGGTGCGGTGGAAACGGACCCAGAAGAAGGCCGTCAGCAGGCCCATGACGATGCCGCCGAAGACGCCCGGGTTCTGGAAGACGAAGGGCGTCACCTGGTCTGCGCCCGTCCGCACGACGACCTGGCAGCCGACGTCCTTGATCTCCTTCGCACCGCCGGGGCACGCCTCGGGGAACTGCTGCAGGACGGTGTAGTAGACGAGGAAGCCGGCCACCGCCGCGAGCGCGGTCGAACCGTCGGACTTCCTCGCCATGCCGATCGCGACACCCACGCAGAACAGCAGGGGCAGGCCGAGGGAGCCGTCGAGCAGCGCCCCGCCCGCACCCTTCATCACCTTCGAGACGGCGGTCCAGCCGAGACCGTCGTCCCCGAACACGTCGGGCTGCCCCAGCCGGTTCAGGATGCCCGCCGCCGGCAGCACCGCGATCGGCAGCTGGAGACTCCGCCCCATCTTCTGCAGCCCCTGGAACGCAACGTTCCAGCGCTCCCGGGCCGGAGGGGCGGTCTTCCCGGTGCTGCCTGCGCTCTCGGCGCTCATGGGCGTCCTCCGGCCACTCGACTCCGACGCGGTTTGGCGACCGTCCCCGCGGTGGTGTAGACCAGTTGGCGGACGGTTCCGCTGTCGTGATCGCCATCATTCGGCACGCACGGCATGACCGCTCGCGAAGATGGGCCAACTGTGGGTTACTGCGACAAAGCGGTTCGGATCAGGGAGAAGCAACATGGCCAGCAAGGCTGAGAAGATCGTCGCCGGGCTCGGGGGCATCGACAACATCGAGGAGATCGAGGGCTGCATCACCCGGCTGCGCACCGAGGTGTCCGACCCCGACCTGGTCGACGAAGCCGCCCTGAAGGCCGCCGGCGCCCACGGCGTCGTCAAGATGGGCACCGCCATCCAGGTCGTCATCGGCACCGACGCCGACCCGATCGCCGCGGAGATCGAAGACATGATGTGAGCCCGCGGGCTCACCACCGAGGGGCTCTTCCCGAGGCGGGAGGAGCCCCTTCCATATGTACGGCTAGGCTCATCGGCATGTCTCGCATCGACGGCCGTACCCCCGAACAGCTCCGCCCGGTCACCATCGAACGCGGCTGGAGCAAGCACGCCGAGGGCTCCGTCCTCGTCTCCTTCGGCGACACCAAGGTCTTCTGCACCGCCTCCGTCACCGAAGGCGTCCCGCGCTGGCGCAAGGGCAGCGGCGAAGGCTGGGTCACCGCGGAGTACGCCATGCTGCCCCGCGCCACCAACACCCGCGGCGACCGCGAGTCCGTCAAGGGCAAGATCGGCGGCCGCACCCACGAGATCTCCCGGCTCATCGGCCGCTCCCTGCGCGCCGTCATCGACTACAAGGCGCTCGGCGAGAACACCATCGTCCTCGACTGCGACGTCCTCCAGGCCGACGGCGGCACGCGTACCGCCGCGATCACCGGCGCCTACGTCGCCCTCGCCGACGCCGTCGCCTGGGCCCAGGGCAAGAAGCTCGTCAAGGCCGGCCGCCAGCCCCTCACCGGCACCGTCGCCGCCGTCTCCGTCGGCATCGTCGGCGGTGTCCCGCTGCTCGACCTCTGCTACGAGGAGGACGTGCGCGCCGAGACCGACATGAACGTCGTCTGCACCGGCGACGGCCGCTTCGTCGAGGTCCAGGGCACCGCCGAGGCCCAGCCCTTCGCCCGCGCGGAACTCGACGCCCTGCTCGACCTCGCCGTCGGCGGCTGCACCGAACTGGCCACGATCCAGCAGGCGGCGCTCGCGAGCACGCGCGCGTAAAGAAAACCCCAAGACCGCGGGCAACCCGCCGGGCCTCCCCGTCGTCCATGTGGATACGGGCGTACGTGCAGCCAGCGTGCGCCCGGTCAGCCGTACCAGGGGAGGGAACACATCATGGCCGCCAGTCGACGTTCACGCCGGGGCCGCGTCACCGCCATAGCCGCCGTCGTGGCCGCCGCCGCGCTCACCGCCGGTCTCACCACCGGCTGCGACGCCGTGAACAAGGCCCTGGACTGCGTGCAGACCGCCGACACCATCGCCGACAGCGTCACCGAGCTTCAGCAGGCGGTGGAGAACGCCGCGAACGATCCCTCCCAGGCCGACGCCTCGCTCGACTCCATCGACAAGAGTCTGCGGAAGATCGGCGACAAGACGGACGACGCCGACGTCAACAAGGCGGTCGACGACCTGAACAAGGCCGTGGACAACGTGCGTACGGCGATCAAGAACGGGGACAGCGCGCCGGACGTCAGGCCGGTGACCGACGCGGCGGGGGAGCTGACCAAGGTGTGCACGTCGTAGAGGGCACCGCTTCGGGGGCGCCGTTCGGGGGCGGCGTCGTGGGTCCCTGCGGATGCGTCGTGGCCGTTCGCGCAGTTCCCCGCGCCCCTTCAGGGGTGCCGTTCGGGGTCTCTGCGGGTGTGACGTGGCCGTTCGCGCAGTTCCTCGCGCCCCTTCAGGGGTGCCGTTCGGGGTCTCTGCGGGTGTGACGTGGCCGTTCGCGCAGTTCCTCGCGCCCCTTCAGGGGTGCCGTTCGGGGTCTCTGCGGGTGTGATGTGGCTGGGCGCGTGGTTCCTCGCGCCCCTTCGAGGTGCTGGGCGCGCGGTTCCTTGCGCTCGTTCGGGGGCGTCAGTCGTTCTCGTCGGGGGTGTGGTGCAGCTCGTGGCGTTCTCGTCTGCGGTCCAGGCGCTCCTGCCGGCGCTGTTCGCGCAGGCGCCGGCGTTCGGCGCGGGGGAGTTTGCGGGTCACGCCCACGCCGCCCCAGAAGGCGAAACCGCTGATGATCACCCGGGGGGCGGCCGGGTCGACGGGGCCGTCGTCCCGCGGGTGTTCGAAGCCGCCCATGATGCCGATGCCGCGGACGACCACCTCGACACCCGGCTCCACGGTCACCTGCAAGCCGCCCATGACCGCCACACAGCGGATCTCGACCTCGCGGTCCGCGAAGTCCGCCTCGCGCAGGTCGATCTCGCCGCCGCCCATGAACGCGAAGCAGCTGAACCGCTTCGGCACCGTCCAGCGGCCCCTGCGCTCGAATCCCGACAGGATCGCGACCCCGCCCGTCGAGGAACCCTCGCCCCCGACGACCCGCGAGGCCCAACTCCCCCTCTCCGCCGGATGCTTGACGAAAGAGACCGGAACCGGCGGCGCCACCGCACCGCCCGCCGGCAGATCGCGGGTCAACGGCGCCAGCTCACCGTACGTCCGCGCCTTGTACGCCGCCTCCAGCCGCTCCTCGAACTCGTCCATGTCGAGCCGCCCCTCGGCCAGGGCGTCCCGCAGGACCTCGGCGACCCGCTCACGGTCGGCGTCGGACGCCCGGAGGTCCGGGGCTGCGTCGTCGCTCATGCCCGCAGCCTACGAGACCGCCTTCTCCGCGTACATCCTGGCGATGACCGCCTCGATGTCCGGCTCCCGCACCGACAGGTCCAGCAGCGGATAGCGGGCCGCCAGATCCGCCACCAGCGGTGCCGCCGACTGCCCCGCCGGGAACGCCAGCCACTGCCGCGCCCCCTCGACCTTCACCACCCGCGCCGCCGTCACCTCCACCGGCGGCAGCTCCCGCTCCAGGTCCACCACCAGCGTCCGCTCGCTCTCCCCGGCCTCGTGCAGCCCGGCCAGCGTGCCGTCGTACACCAGCCGCCCGTGGTCGATCACCATCACCCGCGAGCACAACTGCTCGATGTCCTGCAGGTCGTGGGTGGTCAGCAGCACGGTCGTGCCGCGCTCGGTGTTCAGTTCCCGCAGGAAGTCCCGCACCTTGGTCTTCGACACGACGTCCAGACCGATCGTCGGCTCGTCCAGGTACAGCACCTCCGGATCGTGCAGCAGGGCCGCCGCGATGTCACCGCGCATCCGCTGCCCCAGTGACAGCTGCCGCACCGGAACGTCCAGCAGGCCGCCCAGGTCCAGCAGTTCCACCAGACGGTCCAGGTTCTCCCGGTAACGGGCGTCCGGGATGCGGTACATGCGGTGCGCCAGCCGGTACGAGTCGATCAGCGGCAGGTCCCACCACAGCGTGGTCCGCTGCCCGAAGACGACACCGATGCGGTGCGCGAGACGCATCCGCTCCCGCGAGGGGTCGATGCCCGCGACGCGCAGCCGCCCGCCGCTCGGCGTCAGGATCCCCGTCAGCATCTTGATCGTGGTCGACTTCCCGGCGCCGTTCGGCCCGATGTACCCCACCATCTCCCCGCGCGCCACGGTGAACGACAGCGCGTCCACCGCCCGCACCTCGCGCCGCTCCCGCTTGAGGAACCCGGTCTTCCGGCGCACCTCGAAGACCTTCTCCACGTTCTCCAGTGCAATGAAGTCGCTCACCCTAGCTCCCTGTGCTGCGGTACGAACGAAGTCCCGCCCGCCAGGCCAGCCCCGCCAGCGCACAACACCCGGCCGCCACCAGCGGGGATGCGAACGCGGCCCACTCCGGCACGTCCAGCGGATACGGCCGGCCCAGCACATAGCTCGCGGGCAGCCAGTTGACGAAGGCCAGCGGCAGGACGAACGTCACCCCGCGCACCAGCTCCTTCGCGAACACCGTCGGTGGATACTGCAACAGCGTCGTACCGCCGTAGGTGAAGGAGTTCTGCACCTCCGAGGCGTCGTGCGCCACGAACTGGAACGCCGCCCCCGCCACGAACACCGCGCAGAAGATCGCGCAGCCGCTCAGCAGCATCACCGGCATCAGCAGCAGCCTCGCCGCCGTCCAGTCGATGTCCACCCGGGTCAGCGACCAGCCCAGCACCAGCGTCCCCTGCGTCACCCGGCCCAGCCGCCGCAGCGCGAACCGGTCGGCCGCCACCTGCGCCAGCACCGGCGCCGGCCGCACCAGCAGCGTGTCCAGCGTGCCGTCCCGCACCCGCCGCCCCAGCCGCTCCATCGAGCCGATCGCCAGATCCGCCACCCCGAAGGGCACCGCGGACAGCCCGTACAGGAACGCCACCTCCGGCAGCGTGTAGCCGCCCAGCGCATCCACCCGGGAGAACATCAGCATGATCGCGACGAAGTCGAAGAAGGTCGCCGCGAAGTTCCCGAACGTGGTCATCGCGAAGGACGCACGGTAGGCCATCGTCGACCGCACCCACATCGCCGCGATCAGCCGGTACGCCCGCACCGCCTCCACCACGCGGCCCGGTGGCGTCACCCGGCCCGGCCGCGTGTCCTGGCCCGTGGGCTCGCCCTTGCCCGGTCGCGTCCCCGGCGCCGGCGGGCTCTCCTCAGCCACCCTGCACCACCACCCGGCGCGTCGCCGCCGACTGCACCAGTCGCCCGGCACCCAGCAGCACCACCGCCCACGTCGCCTGGAAGAGATACGTCCGCAGCGGCTCCCCCCGGCCCAGCAGGACGTCCGCCGGCGCCTGCAGCAGTGACGACCACGGCAGGGCCCGTACGACCTCGCCCAGGGCGCCCGGGAACACGTTCAGCGGCAGCAGCATCCCGGAGCAGAAGTACCCCAGCAGCCACGCCATCTGGGCCACCCCCATGCCGTCCAGCAGCCAGAACGCGGTCAGCGCCACCAGGTAACGGATGCCGAAGCCGACCAGCATCGCGAGCAGGACCGCGCCGAGGAACGCGACCCAGGTGCCGGCGTCGGCCGGCAGGTACACCGGGAAACACAGCGCGCCGAACAGGAACGGGAACAGTCCCCGGGCCACCAGCTGGAAGAACGCCCGGCCCAGATCCGCGGCCAGCCACCACAGCTGCAGGTCGGCCGGCCGGTACAGGTCGATCACCACATCCCCCGTACGGATGCGTTCCATCAGCTCTTCCTCGACGCCGCCGCCCCCGATCGCGAGCGTCGACAGCAGCGCCTGCGCCAGCCACACGTAGGTCACGACCTGCGCCTGGTCGTACCCGCCGAGGTGCGGCCTCTCGTCCCACAGCGCGCGGTACGTGTATACGAAGATCAGACCGAAGACGGTGTTCGTGAACACCCCTGCCGCAGTGGCGGCCCGGTAGGTCGCGTACCGTCGGAACCCCCCTGCCGCGACGGCCGTGTACAACCGTCCCGCACCCACACCAGTCGACCTCCTCGGACCGCTCGACACCGAAGCGCGGGAGCGTAGTCCGGGGGCTCGACGGCCGGCAACGCGTTTTCCGGCCGGAAGCGGCCGGAATCCGGGAACGGAACACCGGGCGCGAGAGTCTTCAAACAGGGGGAGCGCAGAAGGCGTACGAGGCGTACGGGAACGTACGACGCGAAACAGGAGTCCGTGCACGACATGAGCGACGAGCCGCAGCCGCAGCAGCCGACAGACGGCGTGGCGCCGGAAAAGCCGCTGCCGGCTGAAGGGCCCGGGAACCCGGGGGGCCCCGAGGAAGCGGCCACCGAGCCGCGCGAGGCCACGATCAGCCCTGCCCCGGGGAAGGGACCCGCCGGTCCGGCCCGGCCCGGGAAGCGCACCGAGGGCACCGAGTCCACCCGCGAGGGTGACCAGGGAACGCCGGAACGCGGTACCGGCCGGCCCCGGCCGACCGACGCCGGCTCACCGTCCCGCGACACCGCCGGTCCGGCGGCGCACGACCGCACCGCCTCCATCGCCCGCGCCCGCCAGGCGTCCCACGACGCCCGAACGGAACGGACGAGGCCGGGGGCCACGGGATCCGACGCCGACACGACGGACAGCGGCACCGGGTCCGTGCAGAGCCTTGGCAGCACCGGGTCCGCGCAGGGCAGTGGGGGCTCCGGGTCCGCGCAGGGCAGTGGCGGCTCCGGGTCCGTGCAGAGCCGTGGCGGCTCCGAGTCCGCGCAGAGCCGTGGGGGCTCCGCGTCCGGCGGCGCCCCGGCCAAGCGGCGCGATGCTGCTGCCTCCGCTGGTGCTTCGGCGTCGGGCGGCGGTGGTTCCGCTGCTGGTGGTGCTTCGGTCAAGGGGGACGGTGCTTTCGCCTCCGGCGGCGCTTCGGCCTCGGGCGGCGGCGCTTCGGCCTCGGGCGGCGGTGCTTCCGCTGCTGGTGGTGCTTCGGCGTCGGGCGGCCGCGGTTCCGCTTCTGGTGGTGCTTCGGCCAAGGGCGGCGGTGCTTCCGCCTCCGCAGCGCAGGCTCAGTCGCCCGAGAGCACCCAGGTGCTCCGGCGCATCACCCCGCCCCGGGAGCCCCAGGCCTCCGGGGCCGGCTCCGCGTCCTCGGCGCAGTCCGGCAAGGGCGGCCGGCAGGACCGGACCGACAAGCCGGCCGGTGCCGCCCAGGCGCCCGGAAAGTCAGCCGGTGCCGCTCAGGGCTCCGACAAGCCGGCCGGTGCCGCCCAGGGCTCCGGTGACGCAGGGGCGCCCGAGACCACGCAGGTGCTCCGGCGTATCGGCGCGCCCCGCTCGGGCGAGCCGGACGGTGCCCCCTCGGCCTCCGCGGCTTCCTCCGCATCCTCTGCCTCCGCCTCCACCTCCTCGGCGGGCGAGCCGAAGTCCGCCGGACGCACTCCCCGGACTTCCGTGCCCCGCCCCGGCGGCCCGAAGCGCGCCGCCCAGGCCACCGGCGCCAACGCCGCCGACACCGCAGGCACCGCCGACACCGCAGGCACGGCCGGTGCCCCCGCGCCAGGCTCCCCAGCCGCCGCACGAGCCGCCCGCGCCGCCCGCGCGGCCGGTTCTGCGGGCGCCAAGGGCGCTGCGGGTGCCGCGGGTGCCGCCGGGGCGGCCGGTGCCGCGGCCGCCAAGCCCGGTGCCGGAGCCGCAGCGGGCGCCGCAGCCGCCGGAGCCGGTGCTGCCGCCGGCGCCGCCGCCCGCGCCGCCTCCGCGTCCCCCTCCGGAACCGGAGCCACCTCCCGTACCGGAGCCACCTCCCGTACCGGAGCCACCCCTGGTACCGGGGCCACCCCTGGTACCGGGGCCACCCCTCGTACCGGGGTCACACCCCGTACCGGCCCCAATGCCGGCCCCCGGCCCGGCGCGCCCGGCGCTTCCGAGGCCGAGACCACCGCCCTCGCCGCCGCGGACGGCGGGACCGCCGACGGCAACGGCGGCGGCAAGGGCAGCGGCAAGGCCAAGGCCAAGAAGGGCAAGCGGCCCAAGCGGACCGGCTGGCGGCGACTCCTGCCGACCTGGCGCATGGTGCTCGGCACCTTCGTCGTCGGCCTCCTCCTGCTCGTCGGCCTCTTCTTCGTCGGCTACTCCCTCGTGAAGATCCCGCCGGCCAACGCGTTCGCGACCAAGCAGAGCAACGTCTACCTCTACGCCGACGGCTCCCAGCTGGCCCGGGACGGTGAGGTCAACCGCGAGAACGTCAGCCTCGCCCAGGTCTCCAAGGCCGCCCAGCACGCCGTACTGGCCGCCGAGGACCGCGACTTCTACACCGAGTCCGCCGTCGACCCCAAGGCCATGATCCGGGCCGGCTGGAACACTGCCACCGGCAAGGGCAAGCAGTCCGGCTCGACGATCACCCAGCAGTACGTGAAGAACTACTACCTGGCCCAGGAACAGACGGTCACCCGCAAGGCCAAGGAATTCTTCATCGCGATCAAGCTCGACCAGAACAAGTCCAAGGACGAGATCTTCGAGGGCTACCTCAACACCAGCTACTTCGGCCGCAACGCCTACGGCATCCAGGCCGCCGCCCAGGCCTACTACGGCCGCGACGCCGTCGACCTCGATCCGGCCCGCGCCGCCTACCTCGCCGCGCTCGTCAACGCGCCGAGCGAGTACGACGTCGTCGCCCACCCCGAGAACAAGAAGGCCGCCCTCGCCCGCTGGAACTACGTCCTGAACGGCATGGTCGCCAAGGGCTGGCTCAGCGAGTCCGAGCGCGCCGGCATGAAGTTCCCGATGCCCAAGGAGCAGACCGTCTCCACCGGCATGTCCGGCCAGCGCGGCTACCTCGTCGAGGCGGTCAAGCAGTACCTGATCACCAACAACATCATTGACGCCGACCACCTTGCGCTCGGCGGCTACCGCATCACCACCACCATCCAGAAGAACCGGCAGGACGCCTTCGTCAAGGCGGTCGACGACCAGCTGATCTCCAAGCTGGACAAGAAGAACCGCAAGGCCGACACCTACGTCCGGGCCGGCGGCGCCTCCGTCGACCCCAAGACCGGCAAGGTCGTCGCCATGTACGGCGGCATCGACTACGTGAAGCAGTACACCAACGGCGCCACCCGCGGTGACTTCCAGGTCGGCTCCACCTTCAAACCGTTCGTGTTCACCTCCGCCGTGGAGAACGGGTCCACCACCCAGGACGGCCGCACCATCACCCCGAACACCGTCTACGACGGCACCAACAAGCGCCCCGTCCAGGGCTGGAGCGGCGGCGCCTACGCCCCCGAGAACGAGGACCAGCACTCCTACGGCAACATCACCGTCCGCAAGGCCACCGACTCGTCGGTGAACTCGGTGTACGCACAGATGGCCGTCGACGTCGGCCCCGACAAGGTCAAGCAGACCGCGATCGACCTCGGCGTCCCCTCCGACACCCCCGACCTCCAGCCGTACCCGTCCGTCGCCCTCGGCACCGCAACCGCCAGCGTCCTGGACATGGCGGAGGCCTACGCCACGCTCGCCAACCACGGCAAGCACGGCACGTACACCCTGGTCGAGAAGATCACCAAGCAGGGCGCCGAGGAGGTCAAGCTGCCCGGGCAGAGGGTCAAGCAGGCCGTCAGCCGCGAGGCCGCCGACACCACCACCTCCGTCCTGCAGAGCGTGGTCCAGAGCGGCACCGCCACCGCCGCACTGGAGGCCGGCCGCCCCGCGGCCGGCAAGACCGGCACCGCCGAGAACGACACCGCCGCCTGGTTCGCCGGCTACACCCCCGACCTGGCCACGGTCGTCTCCGTCATGGGCCAGGACCCGGTCACGGCCAAGCACATGCCCCTGTACGGCGCCCTCGGCGAGGCCCGCATGAACGGCGGCGGCCCGCCCACCAAGATCTGGGCGCAGTACACGCGCAACGCCCTGAAGGGCAAGCCGGCCGGCGAGTTCCACCTCGAACTCCAGGAAGGCGCCGACCGGATCCAGGAACCCCCCGCCACCAGCACGACCCAGCCCGGCACCGACCCCGGCCAGAACACCGGCGGCACCGCCACCGACGGCGGCCAGGACGACGGCGGCGCCACCGCCACCCCGACCGACGGCGGCACCACCGGCACCCCCACCGACGGCGGCCCGACCACCGACGGCGGCACCACCACAGGCGGGGACCAGACCACCGGCGGTGACCAGACCACCGGCGGCACGACCGACGGCGGCGCCACCACCGGAGGCGGCACCACGGACGGCGGCACCACCGGCGGGGACACCGGCACCGGAGGCGGCACACCGGGCGGCGGAACCGACGCCGGCGGCACCACCGGCACCATCGCAGGACCCGGAGGCGGCCCCGGCACCTGACCCGCCGGGCCCGCGGCTCAGTGACCGCTGGTCGCCTTCAGCCCCACCACGGCGACCAGCAGCAGACACACGAAGAAGACCCGGGCGGCGGTGACCGGCTCCCCCAGCACCACCATGCCGAGCACCGCCGCACCGGCCGCACCGATCCCCACCCACACGCCGTACGCCGTACCGATGGGCAGGGACTTCGCGGCGTACGACAGCAGAACCATGCTCGCGACGATGCCGGCGCCGGTGAACACACTGGGAACCAGCCGGGTGAACCCCTCGCTGTACTTCATCCCGATCGACCAGCCGACCTCGAGCAGACCGGCGACGACAAGCAGAACCCAGGCCATGACAGGCACCTCCGAGACGCGGCGACTCTTCTCCGGTGCGTCGTCTTTGCCTTCGACCCGGTACGGCGCGTCTCGTCGGGCTCACTTCCGAACATAGCAAAAGCACGACAAGAGGGCCGGTGACCATCGTCACCGGCCCTCTCGCCCATTCCTTCACGGGCACCGCCCGTGCCGCACTGGCACGGGCACCGCCTCACAGATAAAGACCCGTGGAATCCTCGGACCCCTCGAACCGGTCCGCGGCGACGGCGTGCAGATCACGCTCGCGCATCAGCACGTACGCCACACCCCGCACCTCGACCTCCGCCCGGTCCTCCGGATCGAACAGGACGCGATCGCCCGGCTCCACCGTCCGGACGTTCTGACCGACCGCGACGACCGCGGCCCAGGCCAGCCGCCGCCCCACCGCCGCCGTGGCGGGAATCAGGATGCCGCCCCCCGACCGACGCTCGCCCTCACCGGTCTCCTGCCGCACGAGAACCCGGTCGTGCAGCATCCGGATGGGCAGCTTGTCGTGATGGGGGGTGCTGTGCTCATTTCTGTTGGCGCTCACGCCTTGAACCTACCTGCCCCGATCAGTCCTTGCGCCGCCGGGCCCCGAGGGCCAGCAGCCCGACCACACCCACGACGACCAGCGCGACCGGCACGACCCGCTCCAGCCGGGGAGCGCCCTCGTCGTCCACGAACCGGGCCCGTACATCGCTCACCACCCGGTTGACCTGCACATAGGCCCGCCCGACCGTGTGATCGATATTCGCGACGACCTTGGCCTTCGCATCCCCGACGATCGTCTTCGGGTGCACCCGCACCCCGATCTCGTCGAGCGTCTCGGCCAGCACTTCACGGCGACGCTTGATGTCCGCCTCGATCTGCGCCGGGGTTCTGGTGTCCGACGTGTCCGCCACCGTACGGCCTCCGAAGTCTGCCGAATCTGCTCCTGCTGTTCCGGACAGTCTGTCAGCTCATGCCCGCGCCGCACCGCAAGGCCCCCCGGTTACGCTAGTCCGATGAGCGAGCGACTCCAGCCCGGGGACGTTGCCCCCGCCTTCACCCTCCCCGACGCCGACGGCAACGAGGTGTCCCTGTCGGACCACAAGGGCCGCAAGGTCATCGTCTACTTCTACCCGGCCGCCCTGACCCCCGGCTGCACCAAGCAGGCCTGCGACTTCACCGACAACCTGGAGGTCCTGGCCTCCGCCGGCTACGACGTCATCGGCGTCTCGCCCGACAAGCCGGAGAAGCTCGCGAAGTTCCGTGAGAAGGAGTCCCTGAAGGTCACGCTCGTGGCCGACCCCGACAAGCAGGTCCTGGAGGCGTACGGCGCCTTCGGCGAGAAGAAGCTCTACGGCAAGACGGTCGTCGGTGTCATCCGCTCCACGGTCGTCGTGGACGAGGAGGGCAAGGTCGAGCGGGCCCTCTACAACGTCAAGGCCACCGGCCACGTCGCCAAGATCCTCAAGGACCTGGGCATCTGACCTCCGGCCCCCACCGCTCCCCGGCCCGCACCGGCTCACCCCGGCCGCGGGCCGTTCTCATACCCCGGGGCGTGACTGTCCGATAAACGGTTCGTTACTCCGTACGGACAGCGAACGCCTGCCCGGAACGGAGAAGACCGATGGGGGCCAGCGCCTACACCAGGGAGCGCCTGGAAACAGCGGCACGAGAATCACGAACACTGTCACAGGCACTGGAGAGGCTGGGGGTGGATCCGAGGAGCTGGAAGCGGCGGTACGTCTATGAGCGGATGAAGAAGCTAGAAGTGGACGTCTCGCATTTCGAACCCGAGGGAGTGAAGTGGACGAGGGAGATCCTCGAACCGGTGGTTGCCCGGTCCGCGAGCGTCAACGAGGTTCTGCGGCGGCTCGGGCTCGATCCGGTCGGCGGCCATCACACGAACATCTCGCGGCGCATCAAGGCCTACGGTCTGGACACCTCCCATTTCACACCGGCGGTCCGCACGGAGCGGCAGAGGTACAACCAGCGTCGCCGCAGCGCTGAAGAAATCCTCGTCGAGAGCACGGCCGAGAATGCCAGGCGTATGCCGAGCGGCCGTCTCAAGCGGGCGATGCGTGAGCTGGGTGTGGAGGAGCGCTGCGCCCTGTGCGGAACCGAGGCGACCTGGCTCGGAGAACCGCTGCCGCTCGAGGTCGACCACATCGATGGCAACTGGCGGAACAACCGCTTGGACAACCTGCGGTTGCTCTGCCCCAACTGCCACTCGGCCACGGATACTTATCGTGGGCGGGCGAAGGGGCGCGTCAGGGGTTACGCCTCGTGACCAGCGGCGGGCAGTACAGCTATGAGCGCCTGGCCGAAGCAGCCGCGAAGTGCGCCGACATCGACGAAGTGATCGCATTCCTGGGAGTACGGCTGTACCGCAACTTACGGCGGTACCTGTACGGGCGCTTCGAGCACTTCGGTATCGACGTCTCGCACTTTCCTCGTCGGCGAAATTCCGGAGGGCCACCTCCGAAACCGGCGACGGAAGAGCTGCGCCGCGCCGTCGAGTCGGCGACTTCCATCGCCGGTGCTCTTCGCGCGCTGGGCAAGCCGTGCAACGGTCGATACCGCACGCTGTTCCATCAGTGGGCGGCGGAGGACGGCCTGGACACCGCCCACTTCCTGGGGCAGGCACAGCGGGGCAGGCCGAGCGGGACCGCCAAGCGGGCTGAAGAGGTTCTGGTACGGCACGACCGCAAGAACCGGACGAAGACCCTGCTGCTCCGGCGCGCGCTCCGCGACATCGGCGTACCTGAAAAGTGTGCGAAGTGCGGGGTCGGGTCCGAGTGGCTCGGCAAGCCCATGACCCTGGAGATCGATCACATCAACGGGGACTGGCGCGACGATCGGCGCGAGAACCTGCGGTTGCTCTGCCCCAATTGCCACGCGATCACCAGCACATGGTGCAGAGGAGGTCGACGAGCGGTACGAAGCGCCCAGTAGAGTATGCAGGGCTGAGGGCCCGTACCCCAGCTGGCAAGAGGGCGCCGGTTTAGGTCCGGTGTGTCGTGGGTTCGAGTCCCACCGGGCCCACGGAAAACAGGCCCCGCACCTTTGGATTCAAGGGTGCGGGGCCCGTCTATGAGCCTCAGCCCAACAGGTCCCGCACCACCGGTACCAGCGCCCGGAACGCCTTCCCCCGATGGCTGATCGCGTTCTTCTCGTCCGGGCTCAGCTCGGCGCACGTCCGGCTCTCGCCCTCCGGCTGGAGCACCGGGTCGTAGCCGAACCCGTTCGTACCGGCGGGCGCGTGCCGCAGCACGCCCCGCAGCCGTCCCTCGACCACCCGCTGCGTGCCGTCCGGCAGGGCCAGGGCGGCCGCGCACGCGAAGTGTGCCGCCCGGTGCTCCTCCGCGATGTCGGACAGCTGGGCGAGCAGCAGGTCGAGGTTGGCCTTGTCGTCGCCGTGACGGCCGGCCCAGCGGGCGGAGAAGATGCCGGGGGCGCCGCCCAGCACGTCGACGCAGAGGCCGGAGTCGTCGGCGACGGCGGGGAGGCCGGTGGCCTGGGCCAGGGCGTGCGCCTTGAGCAGGGCGTTCTCGGCGAAGGTGACGCCGGTCTCCCTGACGTCGGGGATATCGGGGTAGGCGTCGGCGCCGATGAGTTCGTGGGGCAGCCCGGCTTCGGCGAGGATCGCCCTCAGCTCGGTGATCTTTCCGGCGTTGCGGGTGGCGAGGATCAAGCGGGTCATGACGGCCAGTATTCCTCGCCGTCCCGACACCCGCCCCACCCCCGCCCGGCCGGCCCCACCCCCGCCCGGCTGGCTCCGCCCTCGCCGGCCGGCCACACCCGTGCCCGGCCGGCCCCGGCCGGGCCCCCGGCGTCTACAGCTCCGCCTGTCCCGCTCCCTTCAGGGTGTTCAGGTCGAAGGTCTCGGCCATCTGGGCGAAGCCCAGGTCGCTGGGGTGGAGGTGGTCGCCGGAGTCGTAGTCGGGGCGCAGGCGGCGGGGGTCGTAGGGGTCGTGGAGGGCCCGGTCGAAGTCAGCGACCGCGTCGTAGACGCCGCCGGCCCGGATGGCGGCGTTGACCTGCTGCCGTACGGCCTCGCGGGCCGGGGTATAGCCGCGGTGGCCCTTGAAGGGCATGAGGGTGGCGCCGACGACCTTCAGGCCGCGGGCGTGGGCCTGGCGGACGAGGGTGCGCAGGCCGGTGACGATGCGGTCGGGGTCGGCGAGTTCGGGGTTGCGCAGGATGTCGTTGACGCCGAGGTCGATGACGACGGCCCTGACGTTGGTGCGGGAGAGCGCGTCGCGGCCGAAGCGGCCGAGGCCGCTCTCGTTCTCGGCGACGGGCGTCCGTCCCGTACGGGTCTGTTCGAGTGCGTCGGGGAGGCCGAGGCCGTCGGCGAGGACCTGGTTGCCGCTGATGCCTTCGTTGACGACGCTGTAGCGCGGGAGTTGCTGCCCGCTCTCGAGGGCGCTGCGCAGGCGGCCGGAGAGGATGTCGGGCCAGCGGCGGTTGGCGCCGGTGGTGGAGGTGATGCCGTCGGTTATGGAGTCGCCGAAGGCGACGACGGTGCCGTCGGCCTCGTTGCTGAGGACGTCCAGGGCCGTCACGTACCGCCAGTACGGGGTCTGTTGGGTGTAGGGGGTGCCGGTGGAGTCCTCGGTGCGGTCGCCGTCGGCGACGTAGGAGAGCTGGCGGGCGTGGGGGTGGTAGGTGACCGGTCCTGAGGGGGTGGGGGAGTAGGTGGTGACGAGGACGTCGGTGCCGTGCGGGACGGTGAGGCGTACGGCGTCGCTGACGGTTTGTCCGCCGGCGGGTATGACGACGCTGGGGCTGCCGTCGAAGGTGAGCCGCCGCATCGTTTCTGCGTCGGCTGCGGCGGTGCCGTCGCCGGTGGCGAGGGCGAGGGTGGCGTGCGAGATGGTGAGCGCTGACCGGCCGTAGAGGTTGGACAGCGTGATCCGGGCACTCGTACCGCCGGTGGCGGCGTGGACGACGTTGCGGACGGAGCGGCCCGCCATGCCGGTCGCCTCGGTTCCGGGTTCGCCGCCGACGGGGGCGGTGGCCCAGGCGCCGACCCAGGTGCCGGTGGAGGCGGGGGCGGCGTTGGAGTCGCCGTGGGGGCGGTTGTCGGTGAGGGCGCTGCGGGGGGTGCCGGCATCGGCCGCGACGGTGAAGTAGATGGCGGCGGACAGGACCACGACCAGCGCGACGAGCGCGCTCAGGACGACCCGGTGTTTTGCGGGGGCGGCAGGTACGAACTGCTCCGCGGCGGGCCCCGCGCCCCCGTCATGACGCTTGGTCACGCTTGTGTTGTTCTCCTCGGGAGATGGGAGCCTGAGGCTCCGATCTTGCTGACTCCATGATGCGTCATGGGTCGGAGAGGTCTGACAGGACCCTGCCCATAACCCCCCTCGGACAGACGCCGGGAACTCCTGATCCGTTCCGGGAGTCGGTCAGGAAGGGACAATTGTGTGCGGGATCACCGAACGGGTGGAGCTGATGGAACCTACCGAGACGGGTACACCGGGGCGGGTGGCGTCGTACCGCACGATGACGGCGTTCACCCCGGCCGACGAGGAGCGCCGGCGCGGGGTGCGGCGGATGAAGCTCACGGCTGCGGGCCTGCTGCTGTTGGTGTCCGTGATCTATGTCCTGGCGAAGACGGCCGGGCACGCTGGGGCCGGTGCCTGGACCGGCTATGTGGCGGCGGCGGCCGAGGCGGGCATGGTGGGCGCGCTCGCCGACTGGTTCGCGGTCACGGCTCTGTTCCGGCATCCGCTCGGGCTGCCCATCCCGCACACCGCGATCATCCCGACCAAGAAGGACCAGCTGGGTGTCTCGCTGGGCGAGTTCGTGGGGGAGAACTTCCTCTCCCAGGACGTCGTGCGGCAGCGGTTGCGGGCGGTGGGGATCGGCAGCCGGCTCGGGGCCTGGCTGGCGGAGCCGGAGCACGCGGACCGGGTGACGGCGGAGCTGGCGACGGCTGTCCGGGGTGCGCTGACGGTGCTGCGGGACGCGGATGTGCAGGCGGTGGTCGGTGAGGCGGTCACCCGGCGGGCGAATGTGCAGGAGGTCGCGCCGGGCATCGGCAAGATGCTGGAGCGGATCGTCGCGGACGGCGGGCACCGGCGGGCGGTGGATCTGGTGGTGTCCCGGGCGCACGACTGGCTGGTGCTGCACCGAGACGATGTGATGGTGGCCGTGGAGGGCGGTGCGCCGGGCTGGACCCCGCGGTTCGTGGACCGGAAGGTCGGTGAGCGGGTCTACAAGGAGCTGTTGCGGTTCGTCACCGAGATGCGGGACATGCCGTCGCATCCGGCGCGCGGGGCGCTGGACCGCTTCCTGCACGATTTCGCCTCCGACCTGCAGTCCGACACGGACACACGGGCGCGGGTGGAGCGGCTGAAGGGCGAGGTGCTGGGCCGGGGCGAGGTGCAGGATCTGATCGCGTCGGCGTGGACGGCGGTACGGTCGATGATCGTGGCGGCCGCGGAGGACGAGCGCAGTGAGCTGCGGCTGCGGGTGCGGGCCGCGTTGCTGTCGCTGGGGTCGCGGATGGCGACCGAGCCGAAGGTGCAGGAGAAGGTGGACAGCTGGGTGGAGGGTGCGGCGGTGCACGTGGTGACGACGTACCGCAAGGAGATCACCTCGCTGATCACCGAGACCGTGGCGGGCTGGGACGCCGAGCACACCACCCGGAAGATCGAGGCGCACATCGGCCGTGACCTGCAGTTCATTCGGATCAACGGCACGGTGGTGGGTTCCCTGGCGGGTTTGCTGATCTACGTGGTGTCGCGCGGGCTGGGGGTGTGAGCGGACCACTTCGGCTGCGGGGTAGGACCGGACTACTTCCGGCAGGGCCGGGGCACCCGGTATCCGTCCTTCAAGGAGGAGGGAGCCCATGAGCACTGCATCCGAAGCGTCGTCGCCGGACTCGGGCCGGACCATCACGACCGACATCCCCGCCCGCCTCGACCGGCTGCCCTGGTCCCGCTGGCACTGGACGATCGTGATCGGTCTGGGCACGGTGTGGATCCTGGACGGTCTGGAGGTCACGGTCGTCGGCAACATCGCCGGCCGGCTGTCGGAGCCCGGCAGCGGGCTGGCGATCAGCTCGGGGCAGGTGACGGGCACCGCCGCCGCGCTGTACGTGGCGGGTGCCTGCTCGGGCGCGCTGTTCTGGGGCCGGCTGACGGACCGCTTCGGACGCAAGAACCTGTTCATGATCACGCTGGCGGTGTATCTGGCGGCGACCGCGCTGACGGCCGTCTCGTGGGAGGCGTGGTGGTTCTTCCTGTTCCGCTTCCTGACCGGTTTCGGTATCGGCGGTGAGTACGCGGCCATCAACTCCGCGATCGACGAGCTGATCCCGGCGGACTACCGCGGCCGGGTGGACCTGCTCATCAACGGCAGCTTCTGGCTGGGTGCGGTGGGCGGCTCGCTGCTGTCGATCGTCGCGCTCGACACCGGTCTGCTGGCCGCGAACGTCGGCTGGCGTCTTACCTTCGCGCTCGGCGCCGTACTCGCCCTCGTCATCCTGCTCGTACGGCGGCACGTCCCGGAGAGTCCGCGGTGGCTGCTGATCCACGGCCGGGACCGGGAGGCGGAGGAGATCGTCTCCGGCATCGAGCGCCGGGTGGAGGCGGAGAAGGGCGAGCGGCTGGCCGAGCCCGAGGGCGAGCTGGAGATCCACCAGCGCAAGAGCGTGTCGTTCCTGGAGATCGCCCGTACGGTCTTCGGCCGCTACCGCAGGCGGGCGGTGCTCGGTTTCTCCCTCTTCATCGGGCAGGCGTTCCTGTACAACGCGATCACCTTCGGCTTCGGCGCGATCCTGACGAAGTTCTTCGATGTGCCGTCGGACCACACCGGCTACTACTTCGCGGTGATCGCGGTCGGCAACTTCTGCGGTCCGCTGCTGCTCGGCAAGCTCTTCGACACGGTGGGCCGCAGGGTGATGATCTCCTCGACGTACCTGCTGTCGGGTCTGCTGCTGTTCGGTACGGCGTGGCTGTTCGACCGGGGTTCGCTGAGCGCGGGCACGCTGACGGCCTGCTGGTGCGCGGTGCTGTTCTTCGCCTCGGCGGGCGCGTCGAGTGCCTACCTGACGGTCTCGGAGATCTTCCCGATGGAGACGAGGGCGATGTCCATCGCCTTCTTCTACGCCCTCGGCACCGCGGCCGGCGGCATCAGCGGCCCGCTGCTCTTCGCCGACCTGACGGGTACGGGCCGGGTCGGTGACACGGTCCTGGCGTTCTCGATCGGCGCGGCGCTGATGTGCGCGGCCGGACTGGTCGCGGCGGCCCTCGCGGTACGGGCCGAACGCCGTTCCCTGGAGGACATCGCCCGTCCGCTGACGGCGGTGGCCGGCCGGGCGAAGGCAGCGGCGAAGGGCACCCGCCCCGGCCCGGGCCCTTCGGCCCCGCCGGCCGCGAGCAGGCCGTGAGACCGCTCGCGCGCCTGTGACGGGTGGGCCGGCCATGCGCCCGCGGCGGGTGAGCCGGTGACGCGCCGGCCCCTGGCCGGCCCCGGCCGCCCCACCCGCCTCGGCAGGAACCTGTGACGGGTGACCCGGTCACGCGCCTGTGGTGGACCCCGGCCGGACGATCATCAGGACGGTCACGGCGGCCCACAACAGGTTGAACAGCCCGGTGGCCATCGCGAGACGCGCGGTCAGTGCGGCCGTACCGCCGCCCTCTACGAAGGTGCCCTGGACCGGGAGGACCAGCGCGGCGAGGACGAGGGCGGCGAGAGCGGTCAGCGCTATGGACGTGACCAGCCAGGCGCTGCCGAGGACACCCATCTCGCTCGCGGTGGCGAACCCGAAGACCGGGACGACGACACCGGCGACGGCGTAGACCCGGCAGATCCGGTGCAGGAGCCGGAGTGTCCCGGCGGCGTCCGTGTCACCGTCGTCCGAGGCCAGGGCCCGGCGGGCGGCGGGCGGGAACATGCTGGCGGCGACGGCGACGGGCCCGACGGCGAGGACCGCGGCGATGACGTGGACGGCGAGGAGGAACTTGGTCACGGAAGGACGGTAGGGGCAGGGACGGCCACCCAGAAGTGGCGAGACTGCCAGCGATCAACGGATTCCCGCCAACGGCCACGGCCACGGCCACGGCCGACGGCTCACCGCTCACAGTTCGCTCCAGCTGTGCGGACCGACGACCGGTCACAGTCGATCGGCGGTCGGCGGTCGGCGGTCGGCGGTCGGCGGTCGGCGGTCGGCGGTCGGCGGCCGAAGTCGAGCGCCGCGGGGCCGGACGATTGGCGACAAGCGACCGTACGACTAGGTTCCTGCCATGCACACCGTGGCCGTACTGGCGCTGGACGGCGTCGTGCCGTTCGACCTCTCCGCCCCGATCGACACCTTCGGCTGGGCACGGCTGCCCGACGGCCGGGAGCCGTACCGGGTGCGGGTGTGCTCGGTACGGGGTGAGGTGAGCGCGGGCGCGTTCACGGTGCGGGCGCCGTACGGCCTCGAGGCGCTGGCGGAGGCGGACACGATCATCCTGCCGGGGGTCGCGGACCCGACCGCGCCCCTGCCGCCGGGAGTCGCGGAGGCGCTGCGCGCGGCGGCGGCGAGCGGCACGCGCATCGCGTCGATCTGTGTGGGCGCGTTCCTCTTCGCGGCGACGGGACTGCTGGACGGCCTGCGCGTGACGACCCACTGGATCGCGGCCGCGGACCTGGCCGAGCGCCACCCCGGGGTGACGGTCGACCCGAACGTCCTGTACGTCGACAACGGCCAGTTCCTGACCTCGGCGGGTGCCGCCGCGGCCCTGGACATGTGCCTGCACATGATCCGCAAGGACTTCGGCTCGGCGGTGGCCGCGCATGCGGCCCGGATGTCGGTGATGCCGCTGGAACGGGAGGGCGGGCAGGCCCAGTTCATCGTCCACGACCTGCCCCCGGCCCCGGCCGGCACCACCCTGGAGCCCCTGCTGGTCTGGCTGGAGGCCCACAGCGACCGGGACCTCACGCTGGACGAGATCGCGGCACGGGCGGGCATGAGTACGCGCACCCTCAACCGCCGCTTCCGGGAGCAGACCGGTACGACACCGCTCCAGTGGCTGCACCGGGCGCGGGTGCGGCGGGCGCAGCACCTGCTGGAGACCACCACGTACCCGGTGGAACGCATCGCCGCACAGACGGGTTTCGGCTCACCTACGGCCTTCCGGGACCGCTTCCGAAGGGTGGTGGGCACGAGCCCCCAGGCGTACCGGAGGGCGTTCCAGGCGGGGGTGTCGTAGGGCCGGGGGTGTCGTAGGGCCGGGGGTGTCGTAGGGCCGCGGGTGTCGTAGGGCCGCGGGTGTCGTAGGGCCGCGGGTGTCGTACGGGCGGGGGAGCGTGGGGGCGCGGGCCTCGTGAGGGGCGGGGGCGTGGGGCGCGGGTCTCCTCGTGAGGGCGGGGGCGTGTAAAGGCCGGGGCGGGCTGGAGGGGCCTCGGCGCTGACGACGGCCGGCGCCGACTGTGGCCCCCGCCCTTACCTCGCGGTCGGCGGGCCGGCTCAGGCCTTGCGGCCGGCGGGCCGGCTCAGGCCTTGCGGTCGGCGACGGCCCAGCTGGCCAGCGCCACGGCACCGGCCACGCCGAGCACGGACGGCCAGGCGCCGACCTTCTTGGACAGCGGATGGGATCCGGCGAACGCGGCCACGTACGCGGCGGTCAGCGCACCCGCGGCCTTCCCCCCGGCCTGCTTGCGCCACTGCTGTGCCGCCGCGGCCCCCGCCGCGGCCAGCACGACCCCGCCGAGCTGCCGCTTCTTGGTCCACCGGGCGACGCCGTACCCACCGACGAGCCCGGCACCGGCGACGACCGCGCTGGGAACCCTGGCCATGACTGCCTCCTCGTGTCCCGTACGACTCCCGTACGACGCCTGCCTCAAGGCCGGCGTTACGACCCTCGATTCCTTTCTCGAGACTAGCGCGCGGGACGACGCTCCAAGTGAACCTGAGTCGAGGCTTGTCAAGTTCCGGCGGGCAGTTATATGAGAAGCCGTAGGGCATCGCTCCCAGCGTCTGAGGAAAGGAGTGGCCTGTGATGCTCATGCGCACGGACCCGTTCCGTGAATTCGACCGACTCGCGCAGCAGGTGTTCGGCACGAACGCCGCCCGTCCGTCCGCGATGCCGATGGACGCCTACCGGTCCGGGGACGCTTTCCTCGTCCACTTCGACCTGCCCGGCACCGACCCCGAGACGATCGAGCTGGACGTCGAGCGCAACATCCTCAACGTCCGCGCCGAGCGGCGCAGCCCCGCTCCCGAGGACGCGGAGATGCTCGTCGCCGAGCGGCCCGCGGGCACGTTCACCCGTCAGCTGTTCCTGGCGAGACGCTCGACACGGACCGCATCGACGCCTCGTACGAGGCCGGCGCCGCCCAGACCGTGTGCCGGAAAGGGTGCGCGGCCGCTCGCGACGCGTGACAACCACGTGCCCCACATGCCAGGGCCGGCAGGCGGGGCACCAAAGCGCACGGCAGGCCCACGGAGGGCATGCGGCCCAAGAGGCCGACGCGGTCCAGGCGGCCGATGCAACCCGACCGGCCCATGCTCCCCCAAGCGGCCCATGCAGCCCAAACAACCTATGCGGCCCAAGCGGCCCATGCCGCACATTGGCCGAACTCCCGCCCATGCCCGCCGTATTACGGGGTACCGGGCTTCCGGTGCCCCGAAGCGTCCCGGAAGAGGAGCCAGCACGATGACCGTGACGACCCCGCAGCCCAGAACCACCATCTCCACCCCCTCCCTGCGCCCGCGCGTCAGGGAGGAGCCGGAGGCCGCCGACTGGCTGAAGCTGACCGAGGCAGTGCGTGACGCGGGCCGATACCCGACGAGGGCGGAGGCGGAACGCGTCACCCGCATCGTCCTGTCGGCCCTCGGCGGCCACGTCACCGGCGACGAACGCGTGGCCCTGGCCCAGGCCCTCCCCCGGGAGGCGGGCCGCGTCATCGCCTCCCAGATCCCCGCGACCCACCCGCTGACGGCCCGCGAGTTCGTGGAGTCGGTGGCCACCCGCATAGAGGGCTCGACCCCCGCGACGGCCCGCTGGGACGTCAGCTCGGTCCTGAGCGTCCTGTCGACCTACGTCGGCGAGCCGCTGACCTCCCGCGTGCTGGCGCAACTCCCTCCGGGGTATGCGCTGCTGTTCGGGCGGGCGGATTTGGCGGCGCACCACTAAGCAGGGGCGCCGTGTGCCGGGCAGCGGCTCGGAGATTCCTGGCCAGGCTAGGCAGCGTCCGAACGTGGTGAAGCACGTCGGTGAGGGAACGTCGGCCACGCTGGTGCTGGAGTGGAGGCTCGAGCGTCTCCGGCTTGAAGTCCACGGCAGGAGCCCGGCACTGCCCTCGGCCCAGACGCGCAGGTGCGAGGAGGAGTGCGGCCGAGGGCTTCACTTGATCGCGGCCCTTGCAGTGGTCTGGGGCGTAGTGCCGACGGCCGTCGGCAAGGCGATGTGGTGCGAGGTGTCGGTCGACTCCGGGAAGGACTGCCGGCGCATCGAGCGTGCGGTCGCCGTTCTGGAGTGGTCCCAGGCGAAGGCCTGGACTGTAGCGTGGGCGGGACGTAGTGGCGCTGCGGCACTAGACGAGTCAGTAGTCGAATTGATTGCTGGCCTGCTCTACTGGACCGCTGCCCCGGGCCAGGATCCAGACGATGTCCTCGACCGTGTTCAGATGCACTACGAGGCGGAGCTGGGAGGGGCGGCCTAAGCGGTACGGTATGGATTGCGCCTTTGCGCAGCGCTCAGCAGCAGGGCTTCAACGTTGCCTGGGGCGCCGGACCTGAGGAGTTCCAGCGCGGTGCGCAGCACTTCGCGGTCGGGCTTGTCCCGTCCATAGATGTGGAGAAGGTCCCTGACGAGATCCTCCTGGCCTTCCTGGGCCAGCAGGACGACCAGCAAGGCTGTCTCTGCCGGGCTGTAGGCATCCGCCGTATGCCGCAGGAGCGCCAGCACCTCATCCGCTTGCCGGCCGTCGTCGCGCAGAGCTTCCGCTCGCCTCGCGACGTTCCGGGCGGCCGCCGTATCAAGTTCAGTCCGCTGCCGGTACCCCGCCCGACGGGGTACCGGCAGCGGAGCGGCGGCCGGAGCGTGAGGCGAATGGACTGGTGAGCCGGCTTCGAGGAGGCTGACCCGTTCCCGCAGCGAGGCGGCTTTTCGCTGCAGCACTGTGTACTTCCGCTGGAGGGAACGCAGGCTGTCGGCCTTCAGTGAGGCGTGCTGGCGCAGCGTGTCACGTTCCGCGCGCAGCTCCTCGTTCGCGCTCCTGAGCTGCTCATTCTCGTCACGAAGCGCGCGCAGTTCTCTGGAAGCCGACTCCAGGTCTGCGCTCAGGTGCGTGGTGATCGCACCGTTCTGCTCGGCCGTCGCCTCCGCGTGCAACTGGCACAAGTCGTCCAGGGTTACGCCGACCTCGATGCCCCTCTGCGCGGCGTCGGCGCTCGCCTCCTCGAAGAGGATCTCCACCGATCTTCGCTGGGGCAGCGCCTTTCCGCTGAGCGCCCTAGAAAGTGCGCTTTCACTCATTTTGAGCCGGTTGGCGACCTCGCCCTGGGTCGGGCTGTGTGTAGGTGCGTCGGCGCTCTTCGGCGTGATGAGCAGGAGAGGGCAAAGGCCCTGAAGGACGGAGGCGAGTTCACGCCTTGCTGGTGAAAGGTCACTGTCGATGGACTTCTTCGCCCATGCGTATGGAGGGCGACTGTTCCTGCTGTACGGCACGCTCTTGAGACCTCCCCGTTCTCCAGCAAGTTGGCTTACCAGCAAGCCCGTTGCTGGGTTCCTGGCTCATTCTGCCGTAGTGGTGACGGAGTTGCGCTTGCTTTTGACGAGCAAGGCTTGCTTTGTGTCGGCAAGTGTTCAAAGGGGATTGAATCTCGGCATCTGTCGTGTTCACTGGACGTCATACCGCTCTTGAGGCGGGGGGTGGTCGCGAGGCGAACGCTTGTGCAGGAACGGCAGTTCTTGTGCTGTTATGCAGCAGCTCGCGCTTTAAGGCCAGATTCACGTAATTGCCATATGGGAGGGAACGGATGACCGCGCTGCCATCTTGGCGGGACACGACCTACGAGGGCCGCAAGCTCGGAACCATGGCGCGCGTCGCGCTGTGGCTCATCCAAGAGGTGAAGGAGAACGGCACCTTCACCAAGGGCGACCTGCGGGCCGCGTTCCCGGACGTGGCGCAGATCGACCGGCGCATGCGTGACCTGCGCGACCGCGGCTGGGAGATCGCGACGAGCCGCGAGGACCCGACGTTGCGCCAGCAGGAGCACCGCTTCCGGACCAGGGGTGCTGACGTCTGGATTCCAGGGCAGTCGAAGGCGCCCGAGCACAAGAGCAGCATCACTAACGCCCAGCGGGCCAAGGTGTTCCACGACGACGGTTACCTCTGCCGGAGCTGTGGCGTGACGGGCGGCGAGACCTACAGCGACGGGGGCTTGGAGCAGGCCGTACTCAACGTGGCGCGTCGGCCGGTCGTGCAGCTCGACGGCAGCGTGGAGTACCAGCTGGTCACGGAGTGCCAGCGGTGCGGCCGGGGCAACGCGGACCGGACCGTGCACAAGGGGGATGTCCTGGCGGAGATCGAGTCTCTGGCGCTGGTGGAGCGCAAGGTGTTCCGCGGATGGATCGCCGCGGACCGCCGGACCCCTAGCGCGCTGGAGAAGCTGTGGGCGCTGTACCGGACGCTGCCTGCGGACACACGCAAGGCCATGGCCGACAAGCTCGACGGCACGGACGACTGAGACAGGACGGGATGACATGATGCGCGAGTTTCCGGCCCCGCCGAGGGCAGCCGAGTTCAGCGAACTGATCAGCAAGAAGGTCGAGGAGGTCAAGGCGGCCGGCGGTACGCGGGAGACCGTGACTGTCGACTGGAACGGGCAGCAGGCCCATGTCGAAGTGATCGATCTGCCGCTGAGCAGCCTCTTCTATAACCCCAGCACTCACCGGATCCGGGCTCAGCGCAGTCACGACGCTGAGCGGGACTCGCTGCTGGACAAGGACCCCTGGTGCGCTGAGAGCCAGGATTACCTCGGCTTCCTGCTCAAGGCGGACCCCGAGAACACGAACGTGCGGGATAAGGACTTCGACGTTCTGAAGGACAGCCTTAGCCAGTTCGGGCAGAACGATCCCGGGCTCGTGACCCGTCAAGGGGTGCTGGTCAACGGCAACACCCGGGCTGCCGCGCTGCGCGAGCTCGGCGAGCAGTCGATGCGTGTGGGCGTGCTGCCGGCGTCGTTCACCTGGGCCGACATCAACGCCGTTGAGCTGGCCTTGCAGCTTCGTAGGGATCACCGGCGTGACTACTCCTACATCAACCGTCTCCTTGCCATGGAGGAGCAGGCGGCGCTGGGCCGGACGCCCGAGCAGATCGCCAAGGACTTCCGGATTCAGGTGCGCACCTACCATCAGGAGCGGTGGATTCTCAGCACGGTCCGCGAGTTGAACGAGCGTAGTCGTACCGGTGGCGGTAACGGACTGCGCCTGGTGGATTGGGAGGGCGCCCAGGAGCGGCTCAAGGAACTTCACCGCCTGTACGTGAAGCTGGAAACGGTGGACCGTGACCGGGCCGAGATCCTGAAGGAGCTGCGCTTGGCCGCGATCCTCCTCAACTTCTCGAAGACGGACGTTCGCCACATTGACGAGGACTTCCTGGAGGCGGGTCTGGAGCGGCAGTTGCCCATGGGTGGTACGACGGCCGCACAGCCGCAGTCGGTGGCCATTCCCGGCCTGGGCCTGGAGGTGCCTGCCGCTTCCTCCGCCGTCGCGGAGGCCCGGGCGATGAACGACGAGATCCTCCGCACCGCCGCCGTGGTGAGGAATGGAGCTCCAGACCTTGGTGACGAGCGGAAGGCCGCCGCTCAGGAGACCTGGGACAACACCTGGAAGGCGTTCGACGAGGTGATCGAAACGGCGGGCCGCAGCGCCAGGCTGCGCAAGCGTAAGCAGCTCGCGCCGGCCCGCCTGGCCGACGCCTGCGCGAGCATCGACCAGTGCGTGAGCGACCTGGTGCAGGCACGGACCTCCCGAAGTCTGGACGAGGAGGCGTTCGATGACGCGGTGGTCAAGCTGCGGGAGAGCCTTCTCAAGCTGGCTCAGCAGGCCGGCCGCGGGCTGCCGCAGCCGGGAGACGGCGTGGCCTGGCTGCTGGAGGCGGTCGCGGCGGAGGGCTCCCGGTGACCAGTCCCATCGGCGAGAAGTCGCTGCGCCTCGGGTTTGATGAGACCCGGACCCGGGTTGTCCTGCGGACCACGGAATCGTTCCAGCAGGAACTCGTGCAGCTGGCCGCCCGGTTTCGCACCGGCGGCCAGCTCGGCCCCCTGAGTGCCTCGGTCTCCCTGGACGAGCTGCTCGCGGACCTTGGCCTCCTCAGCACCTGGTCCGACCCGGCCGGCGTGGAGTGGGCGGATGACCTGCGGGGGCTGGTCTCCGGTGTGGTCCGGGACGCGCACACGGTGCAGCAGCGGCTCGCGGGGCGAGACGCGCCCGACGAGGTCGCGCCCGACGACGTGCTCGCCCTCCTCGGTCAAACCTGGAAGGGGGACCTCAGCGAGTTCCAGCGCCGCGACATCGCGAAGCTTCTGTCGCTGCAGCACGGTGCGAACTTCAGCGTGCCCGGTGCCGGCAAGACCCGTGTCGCCCTCGCCGTGTACGCCGCGCAGAAGGCCGCTGGCAAGGTAAGCCGTCTGCTGGTCGTCTGTCCCAAGTCGGCTTATGAGTCCTGGCGTTACGAGACCGCCGAGTGTCTCATCCACCCGCTGCGGATCAACGTTCTGGACGGCTCGTGGGACGAGTGGGCCGAGGTGCTCGTCGTGAACTACGAGCGCCTCGACCGGTCACTGCCCATGCTGGCTGGCTGGCTCAAGTCAGGTCCCTCAATGATCATCCTCGACGAGGCGCACCGGATGAAGCTGGGCGCCCGGGGGACGTACGGGGCAGCCTGCATGGCCCTGGGCCCGCTGGCCACGCGCCGGCTGATCCTGACCGGGACCCCGGCCCCCAACGGATCCCGGGACCTGGAAAACCTGCTGGGCTTCGTCTGGCCTGGGCACGGTCAGCGCACGGTCGTGCAGGCGGTGGCCGGCGGTGACCTCGCACACGCCAGCTCGGTCCTCCGGCCGCTGTTCACGCGCACGACCAAGCAGGAACTCGGCCTGCCGCCCGTTCAGCTGGGGCTTCGCTTCGTCGACATGCCGCCCCTGCATGACGAGATCTACACGGCTCTGGTGGGCGGCGAGAAGAGCGGCGCAGCGCGCGAAGACCTGAGCAGCCTGGGCAAGACGGCTCTGCGTCTTCTCATGGCGGCCACGAGCCCCGCCCTGCTCCTTGAGGGAGCCAGCCGGTATGAGCCGCTGGCCTACCAATTGCCGCCGCTGGATGCCCCCGAGGGCAGCTCGCTGTACGCGCTCTTGCAGAACCTCCCCGACTACGAGCTGTCGCCTAAGTACCAGGAAGCCATCGCGATCATCGCGGAGAACGCCGCACAGGGCCGTAAGACGCTGGTCTGGACGACCTTCGTCAGGAGCCTCACAACGCTGGAACGCCTGCTGGAGAAGTACAGTCCGGCTGTCGTCCACGGCGGCACCGCGGACCGTGAGGAGCAGCTCCGCCGGTTCCGGGAGGACCCGGCGTGCATGGTGCTGATCTCGAACCCGGCGACCCTGGGAGAAGGGATAAGCCTGCACCATGTGTGCCACGACGCTGTCTACGTGGACCGCGACTTCATGGCCGGCCGCTTCCTTCAGAGCCTCGACCGGATCCACCGCCTCGGTCTGGCCCCGGACACGGAAACCCGGGTGACTGTCCTGGCGGTGCGGAACTCCATCGACGAGGTGGTCGCCGAGCGCCTGGAGCGGAAGCTCGACTTCATGGGGCGCATCTTGGACGACCCCACGGTGCAGCAGCTCGCTGACCTGGAGGAGGAGCCCTCGGTGGCCGCTGGACTCGCGCCGAGTGACATAGAGGCACTGCTCAGTCACATGGGAGGCCGCTAGGGCGGGCCGCGTGCTGCGGACCCCGCGGGACTACCCTCTGCGGTGTGTCCGATGATGCCGAATGGGAGGCCCCGGGAGGTTCCTGGGCTTCGTCCGCAGCACGCCGCCGCAACATGCAGGCGATCCGCAGCCGTGACACCAAGCCCGAGTGGCTCATCCGTAGGCTGGTCCACGCGAAGGGTCTCCGCTACCGTGTCGCGGCCCGGCCCCTGCCGGACCTCCGCCGGACGGCGGACTTGGTCTTCCGTCCGGCGAAAGTCGCTGTCTTCATAGACGGCTGTTACTGGCATGGCTGCCCGGAGCATTACGTGCCGCCCAGGACGAATTCAGGCTACTGGTCCGAGAAAGTCCTGCGAAACATGACACGGGACAGGGACACGGACCGGAGACTGAAGGCAGCCGGTTGGTGCGTGCTCCGCTTCTGGGAGCATGAACCATCAGACGCTTGTGCTGACAAAATCGCCCTCACGGTCCTGAGCCGGCGCAAGGGCGGCGCGGGCGGCGGAGACTGAAATCTCCAGCTGCCGTGGGACGTCTGCGACGGGCAGCGCTCCCGCCGGTTCCATCTCGTACTCGGCGAGAAGTTCCTCGCGGTGTTCAGGACGCAGAACGGCCGCAATGGCCCGGCCAACCGCTTCCGCGACCGGGGGCGGGAACGCGTTCCCGACCTGGCGGTAGCGGGCGGTCTTGCGGCCCTGGAAATTCCAGTCCTCCGGGAAGCCCTGAATGATTGCGGCCTGAGCGACGGTGAGCATGGGGCCGTCGGGACGGAAGAGGTCGCGCTCCGGGACGCAATTCTCGGGGTCGTTCGCGATTCCCATGCCGTCAACTCCCAGGTCCCGCCAGGCACGCTTGGCTCGTGTGGGACCAAGGTCGGCGCCGCCGTGCTTCTTTGACCCGCCTACGAGAGTAGGGGCGACCGTCTTACCTGAAGTGGCTTCTTCCCACTTCTCGAAGATCCGCTGTCCAGTTTTATCTCCAGGTCCTGCGGGCTGCCCGTGGAGATTCTTGTCCCAGAACTCCTTGCAGCGCGCTTTCATGCTTTCGTAGAGTTCCCCTTGGACCGTTACCGGATCGCCCTTCAGCTTTGTGGGCCACCTGAACTTCTGACCATCCGGCCTTATTGCATCCTTGTGAATGGCTACCAAAATTGCGCGCGGCCGCAGTTGTGGAACGCCAAAGTAGCTTGCGTCAAGACGCCGCCAGACCGAACGCATGATGACGTCCTGTTCAGTCGCAGAACGGCCTGGATCAATCTCGGGGACCAGATAGCCGAGGCCGCGAAGTCTTTCGAGGATTGAGATCCGGTAATCAATGAAGAACTCTGGAGGTTCCAGGATTCCTCGCACATTTTCAATCATCACCGCCTTGGGCAGCAAAGCGTCGATGATGTCAAGCGCTGCGGGAAAAAGGTCGCGTTCGTCGTCAGGGCCGAGCCTGTGTCCCGCCAAGGAGAACGGAGGGCACGGTACGCCGCCGGCGAGCAGGTCAAGGTCTCCGCGTTTCAAGCCGAGGTCCTTCAGGACGTCCGACTCCAGGAAGTCCTTTACGTCCATCGGACGAATGGCGTCAGCCTTCTCCTGGTCCCAGCCGGGCCAGTCGCCCACGTTGGCCCGCAGGGTGGCCACGGCGTGCGGGTCCCACTCCACGAGCGCACGGTGGTCAAAACCGGCGTTGTGCAGCCCGACGGCTTGCCCACCGGCGCCCGCGCAGATCTCGATCGAGGTCAATGGCGAGGCGAACTTCGGTCGCTTCTGGCCGCTGCGGGGCATGCAGCTCCTCCTGGATGATCATGTACAGGTCGGGAGCAGTGATCAGCAACTGCTCTCCAGCACCAAGAGTCTCGCACTTCCCGCCAGGTTCATCCGAGCGTCGGCGACAGGCTGGTCACCTGTTGTCGAACTGACGCACGATTTTGTCATACCCTGTGCCCAAGCGCGCCGCGCATCCAATCTGTCTCATCCAGGACCGCGCGAGGTCCGCTCGTGTCACACCGTCGGGCCGCTTCTCGGGCAGTGTCGTGCTTCCTCATGCATGCCGGGTGGACGGGGCCTACGGGACGCGGGGTGCCTCTTCAGGGGCCGCGTGCTCAGTTTGCTGCGTCGTGACACTCCCCATAAGCCGCCTCCGAACCGCACCAGCAAGACGCCCCCCTCCCCGGCGGCCAAGCCACCGCCCGCCCCCGTGCGGCCAGCGTCGTCGCGTACTGGGGCAGCAGGGTCGGGTCCGACGGGGACGAGCCCTCCGAGGCCGCGAACGCCTCGTACGACGGGACCGTGCCCGTGACGATGCCCAGGTTGGGCGTGCCCGAGGCGGACAGTTCGCGGAGGGAGGACTCTATGGTCGACAGGTGTTCGGTGTGGGACGGGTACTCCGTGCTCAGCGTCGGGTACGCCACGAGGAGCTCGGAGAGTTCCGGGGCCGGCCAGTGCAGGACCGCGACCGGGAACGGGCGGGAGAGGGCCTCGCGGTAGGCGCCCAGTTCGGCGCGGAGGCGGGAGATCTCCGCCGCCAGTTCCGCCGGGTTGTCCGAGCCCAGGGACCACACGCGTTTGGGGTCGTGGAGTTCGTCCAGGGAGACCGGGGACGTGTGCAGCGTGTCCGCGAGGGTGTCCCGGTCGTCGTGCGGCAGGCCCAGCATGCGGCGGACGCGGTGACGGCCATAGAGGAGGGGGTGGGTGGCGGGAGGGGGTTCCTCCGAGGAGTGCGGCAGCAGAAGGTCCGCGGCCTCGCCGAACGTCTCCACCGCCGCCTCCAGTTCGTCGTGCGACTCCAGGGCCTCCGCCACGATCACCCACGGAGCCGGGTCCCGGGGCGCCGTCGTGCGGATGCCCTCGATGATCGCCCGCGCCTCGGCCTCGTGGCCGTACTCCCACAGGTTCGACGCCTTCAGGGCGCGGACCAGGGCGGGGTTGTCCAGCCCGT
Organism: Streptomyces actinomycinicus; assembly: GCF_016741775.1. GTDB lineage: Bacteria > Actinomycetota > Actinomycetes > Streptomycetales > Streptomycetaceae > Streptomyces > Streptomyces actinomycinicus. Next base: position 69,853 of record NZ_JAERRK010000001.1, read on the forward strand.
CGGCGGACGTCAGCAGGCGGTCGTAGAGAGCGGTCGCCGCGGGGCGGTCGCCGGATAGCTCCAGGTGGGCCGCCGCCCGCAGGAGAAGGGTCTCGGCGTCCTCGGGGTACAGGCCGGCGGTCCGCTCCAGGCGTGCCGCTTCGGCGGTGTGGTCGACGTTCTCGGCAGGCGTGTCGGGGCGCATGGGGGACACCGTACTGCCGGGACGTGACAAAAGTGAGGCGCGGAGGGCTGCCGAGCAGGGGGCCGGCCAGCCGGTACGCAGATCTGGATATCTTCTGTCCCGACATCTACACGCGGAGTCGGCATGCAGAAGACGGGTGAGCCGGTCGGGGTCCTGGTGGGGGCCGCGGGGGCCGCCGGGGCCGGGAGCGGGCCCGAGGAGGCGGGTGGGGAGCCGGGCGGGGGGTTGCCCCGGTTCTGGCCCCTGTTGCTCCTGGGGGCCGCCGTCGTCCCCGGTACGGCCCTCTTCCTGCTCGGACGCTGGGGCGATGCCCCGGCCGTGCAGGCGTGGCGGACCGTGTGTCTGGCGGTCACCGTGCAGGCCCTGCCCTTCCTGCTGCTCGGTACGGCCCTGTCCGGGGCGATCAACGCCTTCGTGCCGGAGCGGGTGTTCCAGCGGCTGCTGCCACGGCGTCCCGGGCTCGCCGTTCCGGTGGCCGGGGTCGCGGGGGTCGTCCTGCCGGGGTGCGAGTGCGCTTCCGTGCCGGTGGCCGCCAGCCTGATCGGGCGCGGGGTCACCCCGGCCGCCGCGTTCGCGTTCCTCCTCTCCGCGCCCGCCATCAACCCGGTCGTCCTCACGGCCACCGCGATCGCGTTCCCCGGCAGCCCGGCCATGGTGCTGGCCCGGCTGCTCGCCTCGCTCGCCACCGCCCTCGTCATGGGCTGGCTGTGGCTGCGGTTCGGGCGGGCGGAGTGGCTGCGGCCCGTCGTCCGGCACACCGGCCACCACCACGGGCGTAGTCGCTGGGACGAGTTCCGGACCGGGTTCCAGCACGACTTCCTGCACGCCGGCGGGTTCCTCGTGCTCGGCGCGATGGCCGCGGCCACCTTCAACGTGGCCGTACCGCGGTCCGTGCTCGACACCTTCGCCGGGGCGCCCTGGCTGTCGGTGCTGTTCCTGGCCGGCCTCGCCGTGCTGCTCGCGGTGTGTTCCGAGGCCGACGCCTTCCTCGCCGCGTCGCTGACCGGCTTCCCGCCGGTCGCGCGGCTGGTGTTCATGGTGGTGGGGCCCATGGTCGACCTGAAGCTCATCGCCCTGCAGGCGGGGACCTTCGGGCGGGCGTTCGCGGTGCGGTTCTCCGCCGCGACCGTCGTCGTGGCCGTCGCGTGCAGCGTGCTGATCGGTGGGGTGTTGCTGTGAAAAGGTCGCTTCAGGCGGGGCTGCTGGTCCTGTGCGGGCTCGGGTTGCTGCACGTCTCCCTCTTCACCGACCTCTGCCTGCGGTACGTGAAGGAGGGGATGCGCCCCCTGCTCGTCGCCTCCGGGGTCGTACTCCTCCTGCTCGGGCTCGCCAGTGCCGTACTCGACCGAGGACGCAAGGACGCCGAGGACGAGAGCCACGGGCACGATCACGGGTCCGTACCGGGTGTCGCCTGGCTGCTCCTCCTGCCCGCGCTCAGCCTGCTGTTCTACGCCCCACCCGCCCTCGGCGCCTACACCGCCGCCCGGCAGCCGGCCAAGCCCGTCGCCACCCACGCGGACGACTTCGATCCGCTGCCCCGCACCTCGCCCCTCCCCATGACGCTGTCCGACTTCACCAGCCGGGTGCGGCAGGACCGCGGGCAGGCCGTCAAGGGCCGCAGCATCCGGCTGGTCGGGTTCGTCACCCCCGGTGGCCGGGACGGTGGCTGGGACCTGACACGGATCATCCTCAACTGCTGCGCGGCGGACGCCCAGTCCGTGAAGGTGCGGATCTACGGCGGTCCCGCCCTGCCCGCGAACACATGGGTGGCGGTGACCGGGACCTGGCACCCGGGCGGGAAGCTGGGCACCGGCTCCGCTCCGGTCGCGCTCGACGCCCGCACGGTCACGAAGGTGGCCCGGCCGACGAACGGCTACCAGGACGCCCTGCCCCTGGGGTGACCTTCACGGCCGTATGCCGGCGAAGTCGTTCACTCGTCCGGTCCAGCCGTCCAGCCGTCCGGTCCGGTCGTCCAGCCGTCCGGTCCGGCTGTCCGGTCCGGCCGTCCGGTCGTTCAGTCCAGCCGTCCCGGTACGCGGGCCGGGAGCCCGTGCCCGCTGTCCATGCCCTTCCGGCTCTGGCCAGTTGAGGGCGCTGCGCCTATCGTGCGGGCGGCTCCGGCTGGAGGTGGGTGCGGATGCGGGCGGCGGCGGGCGTACGGGTCGTACGGCACGGGGATCTGCGGCGGCGTGCCCGGCGCAGGCGGGTGCTGTGGGGCGGGGGCGAGGCGCTCGTCACCGTCGGGCTGGTCCTCCTGCTGCTCGTCGTACACCAGCTGTGGTGGACCAACCGGGAGGCCCGGCGCGGTGCCGAGCGGAAGGTGGAGGCGCTGGAGAGGGAATGGTCGAGCGGGGCGGCGGGGGGCGGGAGCGGAACCAACGGCGGGAGCGGAGGCAGCGGCGGAGGCGGGAGCGGAGGCAGCGGCGGAGGCGGGGGCGGAGGCGGAGGCGGCGGCAGGGGTGCCGGCAGTGGCTCCGCGACCCCCGGCCCGGCCGGCGAGTCCCGCGCGCCACAGCGGTCGTACGCGCCCGTGTCCCTGCCCCGGCGGTCCCAGGCGTACGCCGTGCTGACCATCCCGCGGCTCGGTCTCCGCGTCCCGGTCGCCGAGGGCGTGAGCAAGGCCGGTGTCCTGAACAAGGGGTACGTCGGTCACTATCGCGGCACGCAGCAGCCCGGCCAGGCCGGCAACTTCGCGCTCGCCGGGCACCGGAACACGCACGGCGAGCCGTTCCGGTACCTGCCGCGGCTGCGGGCGGGGGACGCCGTCGAGGTGGAGACGCGGACGGCTGCGTTCACGTACCGGGTCGACAGAGTCCTGCCGCGGACGTCGGCGAGGGACTCGGGGGTCGTCCGGCCCGTTCCGCGCTCCCTCGTCCGGCCCGGGTACGGGTACGACGAGCCGGGCTACTACCTCACCCTGACCACCTGCACCCCCGAGTTCACCTCCCGGTACCGGCTGGTGGTGTGGGGGAAGCTGGTGTCCATGCGGCCGAGGTGAAGTCATCGGCCGGGCCCAGGCCACCGCGCCGGGTGAAGTCCCCGGGCCGAGCTGGGGCGTCGCGGCCGAGGTGAGATCCCCGGGCTCGGTGAGGTCGTCGACTCCGGCCGCTCGGCCTCCCCGCGCGACCGCGCCGCCGCCTCCGCCCGCGCTCGGCATCAGGTCCATGGCCGGCCTCGGTGCGACACCTCAGCGCCCCAGCCCCTTCGGCGCCCCCGCCCCCTCGACACCCCTGCCCCTTCGGCGCCCCCGCCCCCTCGCGCCCCTGCCCCTTCGGCGCCCCTGCCCCTTCGGCGTCCCTGCCCCCTCGGCGCGCTCCCCGGCCGTTCACCCCCGTTCCCGCGGTCCCAGCACGCTCGCCACCCCCGCCACTGCCAGTCCCGCCGACACCAGCAGGGCGGTGTCGGCGCCCCGGGCCAGGTCGTCGGCCGACGTGGCGAGGGCGATGGTCAGGGCCACGCCGGCGCAGGAGCCGATGTAGCGGAAGGTCTGCTGGGCGCCGGAGCCCATCGCCGCGCGCTCCCGGGGCACCGACTCGACGGCGAGCAGCGGCAGCGCGCCGTTCAGCAGGCCGCTGCCGATGCCGCCGACGATCAGGCCAGGCAGCAGGCGGGGCCAGGATCCGGAGCCGATGGCGCCGAGCATCGTCAGGGCGGCGGCCGTGTGCAGCGCGAAGCCGAGGGCGAGCTGGGTGCGCGGGGGGACGCGGCCGGCCAGGTGCTTGACCTGGAGGGCGACGACGAAGCTCAGGCCGGACCAGAGCAGGAGCAGCCAGGCCGTGGCCAGCGGGGACAGCCGGAGCGCCTGCTGGAGCAGGGCCGGCAGGAAGCTGAACGTGCCGATGACGGCGAGGCCGGTGAACAGGCCGCCGGCGGAGGAGGCCAGGAACTGGGGGCGGCGCAGCAGACCGAGGTCGATCATCGGGGTGCCGGAGCGGTGTTCCACCGCGACGAACACGGCGACCAGGAGGACGGCCGCGGCCAGGAGCAGACCCACCGGGGCGCGCAGCCAGCCGTCCCGGCCCAGGGTGAGGGCCGCGACCAGGGCGACCAGGGCGAGGCCGAAGGTGAGGGCGCCGAGCACGTCGGGCCGGCCGCCGCGCGGGGCGCGGGACTCGGTCAGTGCCCGGGTGCCGAGTGCGGCCACGACGAGAGCGGCGGCGCCCAGGACGCCGTAGCCGATCCGCCAGCTCGGCAGTGCGCCGGCGATCAGCGGGCCCACGGCGATACCGCCGCTGACGAAGGCGCCCCACACGCCGGTGGCGTGCAGCCGGCCGCGCGGGCTGGGGAAGGCGTGCACGATCAGGCCCAGGCTGCTGGCCAGCAGGGCCGCGCTCGCGGCGCCCTGGGCGATGCGGGCCAGGGTGAACAGCCAGGTCGAGGTCGTGAACGCGCCGAGGGCGGTGGTGAGGCCCAGTCCGAGGGTGCCGGCGAGGAAGATCCGGCGGCGGCCGTAGTCGTCGGCGAGGCTGCCGGCCACCAGGAGGAGCGCGGCGAGACCGAGGGGGGTGCCGTTGAGCAGCCAGGCCTGGGCGGAGAGGGGGGTGTGCAGGTCGGCCGCGGTGTCGGGCAGCGTGACCATCGGGGCGGTGTACGTCATCAGGGCCACGGCGGTGGCGGCGCTGGTCAGGGCGAGGGTGGCCCGTGGCCCGGCGGGGGTGGCCCGGGCAGGGGTGCTGCGTACGGCTGCGGGGGCGGTGACGGAGTCGAGCCCGGTCATGGCCTGTCCTGTCCTTCCGGGCCCCCGGGCTGTCCGGAGGGCCTGCGGCTGTCGGTTCGGTCATTGAACTGACCTGTCGGGCCAGCGTAACACCGTAGGTTCGTTCATTGAACCAATTGCGCCGAAGTGGTTACAGTGGACGGCATGGCACTGGGCAAGGACTACGCGACGCAGGAGTGCTCGATCGCCCGCGCGCTGGAGGTCGTCGGCGAGCGGTGGACCCTGCTCGTCGTCCGCGACGCGCTCTACGGCGTCCGGCGCTACAACGACTTCCTCGTCCACCTCGGCATCCCGCGTGCCGTCCTCTCGGCCCGGCTGCGCACGCTGACCGAGGAGGGCATCCTCGAGAAGCGCCGGTACCAGGAGGCGCCGCCCAGGGACGAGTACGTCGTCACCGACCGCGGAGCCGCCCTGTGGCCCGTGCTGCGCGCCCTCGGCCAGTGGGGGCGCGATCACGTCGACGCCAGCCGGCTGCGGATCTTCCGGCACGCGGACTGCGGCGGGACCGTCGAGTCGTACGGAATGTGTGACGCCTGCGGAACTCTCGTGCCGGTGTCGGACGTTGTGATGGTGCCGGGGCCGGAACTCGACTCCGCACCGGCGGATCCGGTCAGCAGGGCACTGCTGCGGCCCAAGCGGCTGCTGGAGCCCTTGGAGACCGATCCCGGGCAGCACGTGGACTGACGATCGGTGAGGGAAAGGGGGGGAGTGCTGATGCGCAGCAGTGTCGCCGTCGTGCGCCCCCTCGCCCTGCTGCTGGTCCTGGCGCAGTTGCTGCTGCTCCAGGCCGCGTTGCCCGGCACCGGCGGTCTCACCATCACCACCGCCGTCGCCCTCGCCGCGACCGCCACCGCCGCCGCGGTGCTCGCCGCCGGCATCCTGCTGACCGGGCGCTGCGCCCCCGTCGTACGCCCCGCCCGCGTCCGTACGGCGATACGCGACCGGGACCGCCGTACGGCATTCCTGCCCCAGCGCGACCCCGACGCGCCCGGCCGGCGGCGGCCCAGAGCACCCGGACACGCCGGTCCGGCGACCGCCGCGTAGGGCACGTTCCGCACACCTCAGCACGTGACCCCGCGCGGGTCGTCATGCCGATCTCCGCTCATGACCGGTCGTTCTCCGGTCGCTTCCGGCACGACGAGACCCCCGGAGGGCTCACCCATGTCCGTTTTCGCCCGCATCGTCGAGCAGCTGGCCGAGCTGCTGACCCCGCTCTTCCACGCCTCCGCGGCAGCCGCCGCGATCGTCCTGTTCACCGCGCTGGTACGGCTCCTCGTCCACCCGCTGTCCCGGGCCGCCGCCCGCGGCCGGCGCGCCCGGGCCGCGCTCCAGCCGAGAGTCGCCGAACTGCGCCGCAAGCACGCCAAGGATCCGCAGCGGCTCCAGCAGGCGGTGCTGGAGCTGCACGCCGAGGAGAAGGTCTCGCCGCTCTCCGGCTGCCTGCCCAGCCTGCTCCAGGCGCCCGCCTTCTTCCTCCTCTACCACCTCTTCTCCAGCGGTTCGATCGGCGGTGACGACAACGGCTTGCTCGCCCACCGGCTGTTCGCCGCCCCGCTCGGCGGACGCTGGACCGACGCGCTCGCCGACGGCGGACCGTTCGGTCCGGCCGGGCTGGTCTACCTGGGCCTCTTCGTGGTCGCCGCGGCCGTCGCCGCCGTGAACTTCCGGCGCGCCCGGCGGACGATGGCCGAGCAGCCGATACCGGCCGGCGCCGGCGGCGAGCTGCCCGGGCTCGGCGCGGCCACCCGGATCATGCCGTTCCTGTCCTTCTTCACGCTCGTCACCGTGGCGGTCGTCCCGCTCGCCGCCGCCCTCTACCTCGTCACCAGCACGGCTTGGAGCGCCGCCGAACAGGCTCTGCTGTCCCGCTGAGCGGGCGAGCGGCATCCCCGGGACGGGGCCTGGTTACGGTCCAGTACGTGAACAAGGTCTTGCGGAGTGGACAGGGGAATTGGAGGATCAGCCAGTCCTCCGATGGCTGCACCCATCGGCCGGGCGCCCGCGATCGAGGGAGATTGTGACCATGAAGCTGCTGCGAGTCGGTACGGCAGGGGCGGAGCGCCCTGCACTGCTCGACGCCGAGGGGGCCCTGCGGGACCTCTCGGGCCTCGTGGACGACATCGACGGCGCGCTCCTCGCCGACGAGACCGCGCTCGGCCGGGTCCGGGCGGCCGCCGAATCCGGTGAGCTGCCCGTGCTGGACCCGGCCGGACTGCGGATCGGACCCCCGCTCGGCCGCATCGGGAAAGTCGTGTGCATCGGCCTCAACTACCACGACCACGCCCGCGAGACGGGCGCCGAGCCGCCGCCCGAGCCCGTGGTCTTCCTCAAGGCGCCGGACACGGTCGTCGGACCGCACGACACCGTGCTGGTGCCGCGCGGTTCGGTGAAGACCGACTGGGAGGTCGAACTCGCGGTCGTCATCGGCCGCACGGCCCGCTACCTGGAGTCGGCCGAGGAGGGGCTCGCACACGTCGCCGGGTACGCGGTGGCGCACGACGTCTCCGAGCGGGAGTTCCAGATCGAGCGCGGCGGAACCTGGGACAAGGGCAAGAACTGCGAGACGTTCAACCCGCTGGGCCCCTGGCTGGTCACGGCCGACGAGGTACCGGACCCGCAGCGGCTGCCGCTGAGGCTGTGGGTCAACGGGGAGCTGAGGCAGGACGGTACGACGGCCGAGCAGATCTTCCCCGTCGGCGAGGTGGTGCGGTACCTCAGCCGGTTCATGACGCTGCACCCCGGGGACGTCATCAACACCGGGACGCCGGCCGGGGTCGCGATGGGGCAGCCGGAGCCCAAGCCGTACCTGCGCAGCGGGGACGTGGTGGAGCTGGAGATCGAGGGCCTGGGCCGGCAGCGGCAGGAACTGAAGGACGCGTAGCGGCTCCGCCGGGAGCGCCGGGAGTGCCGGAAACGATGGGAGCGCCGAAACGCCGGGAGCGCTGGGAATGCCGAGCGCCCCGGGCACCCGGAGATCTTGGAACGCCGGGTACCCGGAGTTTCGGGGGCGCCGGGCACCCGGAGCCCGGGGAGCGCCGAGTACCGGCCGGGGGGCGTCCCGGGCGGTGCTCGGCGCCGTGCCTCAGCCGGCCGAACGGCCGAGGAACTCCTCCAGCGCCTCCACCACGAGCCGGTGGTCCTGGAGCTGGGGCAGTCCGGAGACGGTCACCGCGCCGATCACGCCCGCGCCCTCGACCGTGATCGGGAACGAGCCGCCGTGGGCCGCGTAGGTGTCCGGGTCGAGACGGGAGGAGTCCTCGAACGTGGTGCCCTTGGCCCGGAAGCGGGTGCCGACCAGGTAGGAGGAGGCGCCGTAGCGCTCCACCACCCGGCGCTTGCGGGCGATCCAGGCGTCGTTGTCCAGGGCGGAGCCCGGCAGTGCCGCGTGGAAGAGCTGCTGGCCGGCGCGGTGGATGTCGATGGCGACCGGCGCCCGGCGCTCCCGGGCCAGCCGGACCAGCAGGGAGCCGAGAGCCCAGGCGTCGTCGTACGTGAACCGCCCGAAGACCAGGCGGCGTTCCTGCTCCTCCAGTTCCTGCACGCCCGGGGTGAGTTCGGGTGTCGGCCTGGGGGCGATGTGCGGCTGATGCATCAGAGGGTCACCGTCACCTTGTCACGGGCGGACCGGCGGGCCGCCTCCAGTACGTCGAGCGCGGCGGCCGCCTCCAGGGCGGTCACCGGGTTGGGGCCGGCACCGGTCAGGGCGGCGGCGACGGCCGCGTAGTAGGCGGGGTAGTCGCCGGCGAGGGTCGGTACGGGGACACCGCCGCCGCTCACCGGGGACTCGCCGGAACCGGTGCGACCCCACAGAACCTTGTCCTCCACGCCCCACTCCGGGGTGGTGCCGGGACGGCTGCCCTCGCGCAGGGCCGCCTCCTGCGGGTCCAGGCCGTACTTGACGTAGCCCGCGCGGGAGCCGAGCACCCGGAAGCGGGGGCCGAGCTGGGCGGTGGTGGCGGAGACGTAGAGGTGGGAGCGGACACCGCTCGCGTGGGTGAGCGCGATGAAGGTGTCGTCGTCGGTCTCGGCGCCGGGGCGGCGGACGTCCGTCTCGGCGTACACCTCGGTGGCCGGGCCGAAGAGGACCAGGGCCTGGTCGACGACATGGCTGCCGAGGTCGTAGAGCAGACCTCCGATCTCCGCAGGGTCACCGGACTCGCGCCAGCCGCCCTTGGGCTGGGGGCGCCAGCGCTCGAAACGGGACTCGAAGCGCCAGGGGTCACCGAGTTCGCCCTCGGCGAGTAGCGTGCGCAGGGTCAGGAAGTCGTTGTCCCAGCGGCGGTTCTGGAAGACCGACAGCAGCAGTCCGCGCTCGTCGGCGAGGGCCGCCAGCCCCCGGGCCTCCGCCGCGGTGCCGGCGACCGGCTTGTCCACGACCACCGGCAGCCCCGCCTCGAGGGCGGCCGTGGCCAGCGGGACATGGGTCCTGTTCGGGGAGGCGACGACGATCAGGTCCAGCTCGTCCGCACGGTCGAACAGTTCCCCGGGGGTGGCGGCGAGCCGGACGTCCGGGAACTCGGCACGGGCCTGCTGCTGCCGCTCGGGGTTGGCCGTGACCACGGTGTCCAGGGCGAGACCCTCGGTGGCGGCGATCAGCGGGGCGTGGAAGACGGAGCCGGCGAGGCCGTAGCCGATCAGGCCGACGCGGAGGGGGGCGGTAGTCATGCCTCCCACTTTGGCAACGCTGTTGCCAAAGTGCAAGCGGCGGGGAGAATGGTCGGCGTGAACAGGACGGGCATGAACAGGACGAGGACCGCGCGGAGCGGAGGGCCGGCCGGGGCGAACCTGGGCGTCCTGCGCAGCCACAACACCGCCCTGGTGCTGGGGCTGCTGCGGGACGCCGGGACCGAGGGCATCAGCCGCCTGGAACTGGCCGAGCGCACCGGTCTGACCCCGCAGGCCGTCAGCAAGATCACCGCACGGCTCCGGGAGGAGGGCTTCGCGGCGGAGGCCGGCCGGCGCGCGTCGACGGGGGGCAAGCCGCGGACCGTACTGCGCCTGGTGCCGGAGGCGGGGCACGCGGTGGGGGTGCACCTGGACCGGGACGAGCTACGGGTCGTGCTCGTGGACCTGGACGGCACCATGGTGGGCGAACGGCACGGCGAGCTGCACCTGGGTGCGGGTGCGGAGGCGGTACTGGGCGCCGTCTGCGAGGCGGTCGAGGGCTTGGTGAGGGAGAGCCTGGGAGAGACCACGGGGGGTGGTGCGGGTGCCGGTGGGGCGGTGGCCGAGGGGGGCGACGGCGGGGTGTCCGGTGTCCGTGACGGGGGCCTGGCCGCGGGTGCCGGGCTCGGCGGGGTTCGGTCGCTGCTGGGGGTGGGGGTGGCGCTTCCGGGGCCGTTGGACCATGCGCAAGGCGTCCTGCACCGGGTCACGGGGTTTCCAGAGTGGGACGGTTTCCCGCTGCGGGACGCGCTCGCGGAGCGGCTGGGGGTGCCGGTGGTCGTGGACAAGGACACGAACGCCGCCGCGCTCGGTCTGGCGGTCGGAGGCGAGGAGGGCGCCGCGGGCCGGTCGTTCGCCTATCTGCACCTCGGTACGGGGCTCGGGGCCGGACTCGTGTTCGGCGGGAGCGTGCACCGGGGGGCGCGGACCGGGGCCGGTGAATTCGGGCACCAGGTGATCCAGCTGGACGGGCCGCGGTGCGAGTGCGGGAACCGGGGGTGCGTGGAGGTGCTGTGCCTCGGGGCCGCGGCGCGGGGGGAGGCCGCCGAGGCGGCGCGCGTACTGGGCGTGGCGGCCGGGAACCTGGTGGGCCTGCTGGACATCGACGTCGTGCTGCTCGGGGGGCGGACGGTGGCGGCGGCGCCCGAGGCGTACGTGCAGGGGGTGGGCGAGGTGCTGGACGCGCAGGCTCTGCGGGAGGGAGCGAGCGGCGGGCCGGTGCCGGTGCGGATCGCTCCGCGGGGGGAGCGGGTCGTGGCCGAGGGGGCCGCGCAGTTGCTGCTGGCGCCGTTGTTCGGGCGGGGGGACGTCTGAGGGGCGCTGTGTGCGGGGGGAGTCGTGGCGGCGCCGGCGATCGCACTCCCACAGCGCTGTCCGTCTGACCCGACACCACCCTCGAACCGACTGCGACGATCCAGCCCACGACGGGCCGGCGCCACCTCTGTCCAGCTCACCTTCGAACCGACCGCGACGATCCAGCCCACGTCGAGCCGGCACCAGCTCCGTCCAGCTCACCTTCGAACCGACCGCGACGATCCAGCCCACGTCGAGCCGGCACCAGCTCCGTCCAGCCCGCCTTCGAACCGGCCGCCGCGATCCAGCCCACGTCGAGCCGGCACCAGCTCCGTCCAGCCCGCCTTCGAACCGGCCGCCGCGATCCAGCCCACGTCGAGCCGGCACCAGCTCCGTCCAGCCCGCCTTCGATCCGACCGCCGCGATCCAGCCCACGACGGGCCGGCGCCACCTCCATGCAGCCCGCTCTCGATCCGGCCGCCGGTCCAGCCCACCCTCGTCCACGACCCGTCCGGCCCGGTGACCGGCCGCGGCCGGGGCTCGCTCCGCTGATCGAGCGGAGTTCGCCGTAGCCCCGGAGTGGCGCACTTCCTCCGCCGCACCCACCCGGCATGGTCATGTGTTCATGCGACTGTGCCCGTCCCTGTCCCTCCGTCTCTCCGCAGCCGCCGCCACCGCCACTCTCGCCCTCCCGGTGGCTCCGGCAGCCGCCGCCACCGGTGCGGCCCCCTCCGCCGGTGCGGCCCCCTCCGCCGGTGCGACCGCCTCCTGCACCGGCACCGACACGCGCAGCTTCCCGCTGGCCGCCCGGATCCGCGGCGGACCCGACTCCTACGAGGCCGGCGGCGATTACGGCACCTGGTACATCGACCTCACCAACAGCACACGGCGGACCTGCGCCGGGATCCACCCGGTTGTGGTCCTCGTCGACGACAAGCGCTCCCTGCGCCCGGGGCAGCCCCGGCTGGACTTCTACGACGGCTCCCGGGCCCGGCCCGTGGCGTTCGAGACCACCGACGAGCAGGAGTTGGTCGGCGTGCTCGACGGGGAGGGGTTCGCCGGTTTCACCGTGCCGCCCGGCGGGACCGTGAGCGTCCGCCTCCGGCTCGCACTCACCTCCGACGCCGTGACCGACCGGGTCACCGCGAGCGCCGCCGTCGTGCAGCGCCGGGGCCAGGACGGGGACTGGGTCGGGGCGTCCAACGCCTACCGCTTCGGGGTCGGTGCGGAGGGCGAGGAGCCGCCGGACGTCGGGGAGAGCGTGGAGCCGCCGGGCGCTGGGGAGAGCGAGGGGCCGCCGGCTGTCGGAGAGGTGCAGGTCAGCCCGTCCGGCAGCGCATCGGCCGCGGCTGCCGGTACCACCTCCGGCACGAGCGCCGGAACCGGCACCGGCACCGGTCCCGGCGCCGGCTCCGGTACCGACACCCCGGACTCGTCCCTGCCGTTCGCCGAGGAGGCCGAGCAGGCCGGAGCACGGGCGCGCGAGCTGGCGCGTACCGGGCCGGGGCTCGCCCACGGGCTGCTCGCCGCCGGGGCCACGCTGCTGGCGGTGGGTGCCGGCGCGTCCCTACTCGCCCGCAGACGCCACTGACCCCCACCTCGCCCCGCCCGCAGCCCGCACTTGCCCGCCACTGACCCCGACCTCGCCCCGCCCGCAGCCCGCACTTGCCCGCCACTGACCCCGACCTCGCCCCGCCCGCAGCCCGCACTTGCCCGCCCCCGTCGCCACTTCACGCCGCCCGCCGCCCGCCGCCCGCCCCCGGCCCCCGCCGGTCTCCTCCCGTCTGCGACGATCCACCCGTGGACTACCCGAACGACCAGGCCCCCGGCGCCCCCGTCCGCTCCGGCATTCCCGAGCACGGGCGCATCCCCAAGTACTACGCGGTGAAGGCGCGCATCGCCGCGCTGCTGGAGGAGCTGGGGGAGGGCAGCGTCATCCCCACCGAGCGGGATCTCGCCGAGCGGTACGACGTCGCCCGGGAGACCGTGCGGCAGGCTGTGCGGGAACTCGTGCTGGAGGGCCGGCTCCGGCGCCGCGGCCGTGGGACGGTCGTCGCCGGGCCCAAGCTGGCCCAGCCGCTGTCCCTCGCGAGCTACACCGAGGGTGTGCGCCGGCAGGGCCGCACGCCGGGCCGGACTTTGGTCTCACTGGACCGCTTCCCCTGCCCGGACGCCCTCGCCGCCGAGGCCGGGCTGACCCGGGGCGAGCCGGTGTGGCACCTGGAGCGCGTGCTCCTGGCCGACGAGGAGCGGGTCGGCCTGGAGAGCACGTACGTCGCCGTCGAGCGGGTGCCGCGGCTGGACGTCGACTTCGACCCCGACTCCTCGTTCTACGTCTACCTCAAGGCCCAGGGCATCCACTTCGGCGACGCCGACGAGCGGCTCGAGACCGTGCTGGCCACCCCCCGCGAGGCCCTGCTCATCGGCACCCCGCCGGCCCTGCCGATGCTGCTGATCCACCGGGTGTCCCGGGACACGGAGGGCCGCTCACTGGAACGGGTGCGGTCGCTGTACCGGGGAGACCGCTTCTCCTTCACCACCCACCTCCGCGGCTGAAGCCCCCCGCGCGGCTGAAGCCCGTCCCCCCGACCCTCACCCCCGCGACCCTCACCCCCGCGCCCCACCGCCCCACCACCCCCTTCGATGTCACGAAAAGATAACGGGTCTAGCCCAAACGTGATGGGTCGTTCACGCTCTCGTTGTCAGCCGGATGTTTCCGGTTCCCGCATCGCGAGGAGCGTTGCCGCCGTGAGAGTGACAGTCGTAGGAGCCGGCGTGGTGGGCACCATGCACGCCTGGCAAGCAGTGGAGCGCGGCCACCAGGTCGTCCAGATCGAGCGTGAGGCCGAGGCGCGCGGCGCCTCGCTGCGCAACTTCGGACAGATCTGGGTCAGCGGGCGCGCCGGTGGAGAAGAGCTGGAAGCCGCCCTGCGGGCACGGGAGCTGTGGGAGGGGATCGGCGGCCGGGTGCCCGGCCTCGGCTTCCGGGCCACCGGCTCCCTCACCCCCGTCCGCGGCCCCCTCGAACTCGCCGTCGCCGAGGCCGCCGTGGCCCGCCCGGACGCTGCCGCCCGCGGCTACAAGCTGCTCACCCCGGGCGAGGCCCGGGCCCTGAACCCCGCCCTGCGCGGCGAGTTCACCGCCGCCCTGTACTGCGAGCGGGACGCGGCCGTGGAGCCCCGCACCGCCCAGCTGGCCCTGCGGGAAGAGCTGCTGAAGTCCCCGGACTACACCTTCCTGCCGGGCCGCGAGGTCCGTGAGGTGACCGGCGCCGGCACCGTCCGCGACGACCACGGGGACGTGCACCACGCCGACGCCGTCGTGCTGTGCACCGGCGCCTGGCTCGGCGGCCTGGTCCGCGAACTGGCCGGTCCCGGCCTGCCCGTGCGCCGCGTCCGGCTGCAGATGATGCAGACCGACCCGCTCGGCGAACCGCTGACGACCTCGGTCGCCGACGCCGACAGCTTCCGCTACTACCCGGCGTACGCCTCCCCGGCGCTGGACGAGCTGAACGCCCGCCAGCCGCAGCCGGAGACCGCCGCGGCGCACAAGATGCAGCTGCTGATGGTGCAGCGCGCCGACGGCGGCCTGACCATCGGCGACACCCACGAGTACGAGCACCCCTTCGCCTTCGACACCGTCGAGGAGCCGTACGAGCACCTCACCGCCGTCGTCGAGTCCTTCCTCGGCCGGCCGCTGCCGCGTGTCCGGCACCGCTGGGCGGGGGTGTACGCGCAGTGCACCGAACCCGGCCGGGTGGTGCACCGCCAGCAGGTGCACGAGGGGGTGTGGCTGGTCACCGGGCCCGGCGGGCGCGGCATGACCTGCGCCCCCGCGATAGCCGAGACCACCGCGAACGAACTGGGCTGGTGAGCAGCGTGACCGACACCCCGGAGAACATCCGTCTCGTCGTCCTCGACATGGCCGGTACGACCGTCGCCGACGGCGGCCTGGTCGAGCAGGCCTTCGCCGTGGCCGCCGCCGAACTGGGCGTCGAGCCCGGCTCGGCCGAGCACGCCGAGCACCTCGCGTACGTCCGCGCCACCATGGGCGAGTCCAAGATCTCCGTCTTCCGGCACCTGTTCGGGGACGAGGACCGGGCCCAGCGCGCCAACTCCGCCTTCGAGAAGGCCTACGGCGACCTGGTGGACGGCGGCCTGATCGCCCCCGTCCCGGGTGCCCGCGAGACCATCGAGGAACTGGCCGGCAGGGGCCTCGCCGTCGTCCTCACCACCGGCTTCGCCCGTGTCACCCAGGACGCCATCCTCGGCGCCCTCGGCTGGCGTGACCTGGTCCCGCTCACGCTGTGCCCGGCCGACGCCGGCGGGCGCGGGCGGCCGTACCCGGACATGGTCCTGGAGGCCTTCGTGCGCACCAAGGCCGCCGAGGACGTGAGGCAGGTCGCCGTCGTCGGCGACACCTCGTACGACGTGCTGAGCGGCGTACGGGCGGGCGCGGGCCTGGTCGCCGGCGTGCGCACCGGCGCCCACGGCGACGACGCGTTCCGCGCCGCCGGGGCCACCCACGTCCTCGACTCCGTCGCCGCGCTGCCCGCCCTGCTCACGGGAGAACGGTGAGATGGGCATCCGCTTCGATTCCGTCACGGTGGCCTACGACGGCAACGTCGTCCTCGACTCGCTCGACCTGACCGTCGGGCCCGGCGAGGTCATGGCGCTGCTCGGGCCGTCCGGATCCGGCAAGACCACCGCGCTGCGGGCGGTCGCCGGCTTCGTCCGGCCCGCGTCCGGGCGGGTGCTCCTCGGCGGCCGGGACGTGACGGACCTGCCGCCGTACCGGCGGGGCATCGGAATGGTCGTCCAGCAGTACGCGCTCTTCCCGCACCTGCGGGTGGACGACAACGTGGCCTTCGGACTGAAGGCCCGCCGGAGCCCCAAGGTCTCCAGGTCCGGGATACGGCAGCGGGTCGCCGAGGCGCTGGAGATGACCGGCATGGCCGCGTACGCCCGCCGGCACCCGCGCGAGCTGTCCGGCGGGCAGCAGCAGCGGGTCGCCATCGCCCGGGCGCTCGCCATCCGGCCGGACGTGCTGCTGCTGGACGAACCGCTGTCCGCGCTGGACGCCCAGCTGCGCTCCGGAATGCTGGCCGAACTCGCCCGGCTGCACCGCGAGCTGCCGGACGTGTCGATGCTGTACGTCACTCACGACCAGGTGGAGGCGCTGACGCTGGCCGACCGGATCGCGGTGATGGACAAGGCACGGTTGCAGGCCTGCGGCACGCCCAGGGAGCTGTACCGGGCCCCGGCCAACGAGTTCACGGCGTCCTTCGTGGGCAACGCGAACCTGCTGCCGGTGACGGTGGGCGCCGGTGGCGTCGGCTTCGCCGGCACCGAACTGAAGGTCGACACGGCGGACGCGGTCGCGGGCGCACGGGCCACGCTGTGCGTGCGGCCTCATCTCGTCGGGCTCGGCGAGGGGCCGAACCGGCTCGCGGGTGTCGTGCGGGAGATCCAGTGGCGGGGGGCCACGCACCGGCTGTACGTGGAGGTCGACGGGCACGCCGTGATGGCGGACGTGCGTGAGCTGAAGGACCCGCCGCGGCACGGCGACCCCGTGAGCCTGCACTTCGCCCCGGACGACGCGGTGCTGCTGCCGGCCGGGATGAGCCATGGCTGAGGCCGTACAGAACGCGCGGGCCGCCCGTGGCCCGGTGCGCCCGCGCGGCGGCGGCCACGGACCAGACACCGTGCGGCGCTCCCGCGGGGCGCTCCTGTGGGCCCTGCCCCCCGTCGCGCTCCTCGCCCTCTTCTTCCTCTACCCCCTCGCCCTCGTCGTCCGGCAGTCCTTCCGGCCGGACAGCGGAGGCACCTCCCTCCAGCCGTACGCCGACGTGTTCGCCTCCGAGGCGTTCCGGCACGCGCTGTGGACCACCGTGTGGCTGGCGGGCGCGTCCACCGCCGGCTGTCTGGCCCTGGGCTTCGCGCTGGCGCTGGTCATCGCGTTCGTGCCGTTCCCGGGGGCGAAGGCGGTGGCGCGGTTCATCGACGTGTACCTGTCCTTCCCGTCCTTCCTCATCACGCTGGCGCTGCTGTTCATCTACGGCACGACCGGCATCGTCGGCTCCTTCCAGTTCCTGACCACCCCCTGGGGCGTGCTGCTGGCGGAGGTCACCTACTTCACACCGTTCGTGATGCGGCCCCTGCTCGCCGCGTTCTCGCAGCTGGACACCGCACAGCTGGAGGCGGCCAGTTCGCTGGGCGCGCGGGCACCGCGGATCGTGCGGCAGGTGATCCTGCCCGAGGCGCTGCCCGCGCTCGCGGCCGGCGGCAGCCTCGTACTGGTGCTCTGTCTCAACGAGTTCGGCATCGTGCTCTTCACCGGCGCGAAAGGGGTCACCACCCTGCCGATGCTCGTCTACGGCAAGGCGATCCTGGAGTCCGACTACCCGGGAGCGTGCGTGGTCGCCGTCGTCAACGTCCTGATCTCCGTGGGCCTGTACGGCCTCTACCGGGTGGTGAGCCGTCGTGCTGGTGCATAGCCGCAAGGCCAGGTGGGCCGTGTGGGCGGTCTTCCTCGTCCTCTTCCTGCCGCTGTTCGCCCTGCCCCTGCTCGTCGTCCTGGGCGCTTCCTTCGCCACCCACTGGTCCGGCGTCCTGCCGTCGCACCTGACCACCGCCAACTACCGGTCCGCGACCCGGGGCGAGGCCCTGCAGGCGCTCACCACCAGCCTGCTCACGGCCATCACCGCCAGCCTGCTCGCGCTGACCGTCGGCACCTGGGCCGCGCTGGCCGGGGCGGCCCTGAGGAAGCGGTACCGGCGGCTGCTGGACGCGCTGTTCGTGCTGCCGGTCGCCGTGCCCTCGGTCGTCGTGGGACTGTCGGTGCTGGTGGCCTTCTCCCAGCCGCCGATGCTGCTCAACGGCACCCGGTGGATCGTGATCGTCGCGCACACCGTGCTGGTCACCGCCTTCGCCCACCAGTCCGTGTCGGCGGCGATCACCCGCCTCGACCCGGCCTACGAACAGGCCGCCGCCTCCCTCGGCGCCCGGCCCTCCTACGTGCTGTGGCGGGTGCGGCTGCCCCTGCTGCTGCCGTCCCTCACCGCCGCGGCCGGCCTCTGCTTCGCCCTGTCGATGGGTGAGCTGAGCGCCACGATGATGCTCTATCCGCCCGACTGGACCCCGTTGCCCGTCCTCGTCTACGCGGCCACCGACCGCGGCGCCCTGTTCACCGGCTCCGCCGTCGCCGTGGTCCTCATGACCGCGACCCTGCTCGTCCTGTTCGCCGTCTCCCGGGTCCGCACCCGGGCGTCGTACCGCTGAGTCCTCCCCCCCGCTCACCGAACCGATCACCGCTCACCGAACCGATCACCGATCCCCGATCCCGATCGGTGATCACCGAACACCGATCGCCGACCGTCCGGTCCCCGCTCACACGCAAGGAGTTCACCTCGCCATGCCCAGAAACCGCGTCGCGCTCGCCATAGCCCTCGCCCTGCTCGCCACTCCCGCGCTGTCCGCCTGCGGCGGCTCCTCCGCCGCCTCCGACGCCAAGGTCGTCACCGTCTACAGCGCCGACGGCCTCAAGGGCGAGAACGGCGACGGCTGGTACGACCAGGTCTTCAAGGACTTCGAGAAGCAGACCGGCATCAAGGTCAAGTACGTCGAGGGCGGCTCCGGCGAGATGGTGCAGCGTGCCGTCCGCGAGAAGAGCAACCCGCAGGCCGACGTGCTGGTCACGCTCCCGCCCTTCATCCAGCAGGCCGACGGCAAGGGCCTGCTGCAGAAGTACGCCCCCCAGGGATCCGACCAGGTCAGCGGCGCCGACAAGGCCGCCGACGGCACCTGGACCTCCGTCGTGAACAACTACTTCGGCTTCGTCTACAACAAGAAGGAGCTGAAGCAGGCCCCCAGGACCTGGGACGAACTGCTCGACGGGAAGTACAAGAACAAGCTCCAGTACTCCACGCCCGGCGTGGCCGGCGACGGCACCGCCGTGCTCATCAAGGCCGTCCACGACTTCGGCGGCAAGGACCAGGCCCTCGCCTACCTGAAGCAGCTCCAGGCCAACAACGTGGGCCCGTCCGCCTCCACCGGCAAGCTCGCCCCCAAGGTCGACAAGGGCGAACTCCTCGTCGCCAACGGCGATGTGCAGATGAACTACGCCCAGTCCAAGGACATGCCCAACCTCGGCATCTGGTTCCCGGCCGGCAAGGACGGCAAGCCCACCACCTTCGGTCTGCCCTACGCGGCCGGCCTGGTCACCAAGGCCCCGCACAGCGAGAACGGCAAGAAGCTGCTCGACTTCATGCTCGCGCAGAAGCAGCAGCAGGAGGTCAGCGAGATCGGCGGCGGCTTCACAGCCCGCCAGGACGTCAAGGCCACCGACGCCAACGCCATCGCGCTGACGAAGCTGATGGACGGCGTCGAAGTCTTCCAGCCCGACTGGAACGACATCGACGAGAACCTCGCCTCGTACGTCGAGGACTGGAAGTCGGCCACCGGCAGCTGATCCGCCCGCCAACCCGGCTGCGGAAACTAGGAGTTGTCCGGCAGCCGACAGTGAAGCACCGCCCCTGGAACCACCGGGGGCGTTGCCATGCCTGCACGCACACGCTCATCCCGCCACCTACGGAGGCCCTCCGTGTCGTCCCGCATGTCCCGTCGTACCTTCCTCGTCTCGGCCACCGCGCTGGCCGTGTCCGCCGGCCCGCTCGCCGCCGTCGCCCGCGCGGCCGTCCGCACCCCCAAGGTGCTGGTCATCGGCCTCGACGGTGCCCTGCTCCAGCGCATCAAGGACGCCGACGCCCCCAACCTCGACGCCCTGATGGCCGCGGGCCTCACCGCGCCCAGCAGCATCTACGCCGACCCGCTCGCCCCGACCCTGTCCGGCCCCGGCTGGTCGACCGTCATCACCGGGGTGTGGCCGGACAAGCACAACGTCAAGGACAACAACTTCACCGGCTCCCGGTTCACGCAGTACCCGGACTTCCTCACCCGCGTCGAGACGGCGAAGCCCTCCCTGTCCACCTACGCCGTCGCCTCCTGGAACCCGATCACCGACACGGTCTTCTCACCGAAGGTCGACACCCGCGTCTCCACCCCGAGCGCCGAGTACGACACCGGCACCACCTCCCGCGCGGTCGCCCGGCTGAAAGGCGCCGACCCGGACGCCGTCTTCGTCCACCTCGACAACATCGACCACGCGGGCCACAGCTACGGCGCCGCCTCCCAGCAGTACCTGGACGCCATCCACGGCGCCGACGCGCAGGTCGGCCAGATCGTCGCCGCCGTCAAGTCCCGGACGGCCTACGCCGACGAGGACTGGCTGATCATGGTCACCGCCGACCACGGTCACACCGACGCCGGCGGCCACGGCGGCTCCACCCTCCAGGAGCGCCAGACCTTCATGATCGCCACCGGGTCCGCCCTGGCGCCCGGCTCGGTCCGCCACGACGTGAAGATGCCGGACGTGGCCGCTTCGGCGCTCGCCCACCTCGGCATCGCGATCGACCCCGCCTGGGGCCTGGACGGCCGCCCGGTCCAGCAGCCCGCCCCCGACGACTTCGACGCCCTGCGCGGGCAGTTGCAGCCCCGCGCGGACGAGACCGGCATCCCGGCGAGCATCCTCGGCTTCACGCACACCCCGCCCGCCGGCTGGTCCGTCGACAACTCCGCGATGGGCACCGGCGGGGTCACCGAGTGGCGCGGCTGGTCCTTCACCACCGACGAGTTCTGGACCCAGGCCCAGCGCGACCAGAACCGCGAGTGCAACATCCGTGCCCGGAACGTCTTCGCGGTCGCCGACGGCGACGAGTGGTACGACAAGGCCCTCACCGGCACCTTCGACTCCACCCTCGTCAGCCCCGCCCACCCGGTGACCGGGGGCCGCACGGCGACGCTGACGTACACCACCTACTACCGGCAGGAGGCCCCGCAGAAGGGCGAGGTCCTCGTCTCCTACGACGGCGGCACCCCGGTGAGCGTGAAGACGTACACCGCCGACGTCCCCTCCCGCACCGAGACCGTCACCCTCCAGGTCCCGGCGGGCGCCACCACCGTCCGGGTGCGCTTCCGCTACACCGGCGGCAACAACTGGTACTGGGTGATCGACGGGGTACGGATCACGCAGGCCTGACTAGGCTGGGGGCGTCGGTACGCCGTGGTTCCGGCGCCCCCGCTCGTTGACCGTATGCATGCCAGGAGACGCACAGCATGGCAGACCGCAAGCCCATCGAATCGTGGCTCACCGACATGGACGGCGTCCTCATCCACGAAGGGGTGCCGATCCCCGGCGCCGACGCCTTCCTGAAGAAGCTGCGCGAGTCCGGCCGGCCCTTCCTGGTCCTCACCAACAACTCCATCTACACCGCCCGTGACCTGCACGCCCGGCTGCGGCGCATGGGCCTGGACGTGCCGGTGGAGAACATCTGGACCTCGGCGCTGGCCACCGCCCAGTTCCTCGACGACCAGCGTCCCGGCGGCAGCGCCTACGTCATCGGCGAGGCCGGTCTGACCACCGCGCTGCACGACATCGGCTACATCCTCACCGACCACGAGCCCGACTTCGTGATCCTCGGCGAGACCCGCACCTACTCCTTCGAGGCCCTGACCAAGGCCGTACGCCTGATCAACAACGGTGCCCGCTTCATCGCCACCAACCCCGACAACGTCGGCCCCTCCACTGAGGGCGACCTGCCGGCCACCGGCTCGGTCGCCGCGCTGATCACCGCCGCGACCGGAAAGAAGCCGTACTTCGTCGGCAAGCCGAACCCGCTGATGATGCGGGCGGGGCTGAACGCGATCGGCGCCCACTCCGAGACCTCGGCGATGATCGGCGACCGCATGGACACCGATGTGCTCGCCGGCCTGGAGGCCGGGATGCGCACCTTCCTGGTGCTCACCGGCGTCACCCAGCCCGCGGACGTCGACCGCTACCCCTTCAGGCCCTCTCAGGTCGTGGACTCCATCGCGGACCTGGTCGACCTGGTCTGAGCACCGGCCCGGCCCACGGGTCTGAGCACCGGCCCGGCCCACGGGTCCGAGCACCGGCCCGGCCCACGGGTCCGAGCACCGGCCCGGACCGGGTCCGAGCACCGGCCCCGGCCGGGCCGAAACCCGGCATCACCCGTTCGGAGCAATCGGGCGCCTCCCGAGGATGCGGGGGCGCCCGGGCCGGGGGAGCCTCCTGATAACTGGAGGTTCACGATGGGCTCACTACGCCTCACTCTCTGTACCGGAATTCTCGCCACGGCCGTGTTCGCGCCCGCAGCCCACGCGGCCGGGACCGGCTCGGTCTCCGTGACCCCCGCCTCCCCGGGGCCCGGCTCCGACGTCACCGTGCGGGTCAGCGGCTGCGGTGGCGACCAGGGCGCCGCCGCCTCGCGCGCCTTCGTCGCCGACGCCCGGCTGACCGGTACCCAAGGAGCCCTGGCCGGCGAGACCCGTATCCGCTCCTCCGTGGCGCCCGGCGTCTACGACGTGCAGGTCAGCTGTGGCGGCGCCGAGATCACCGGCCGGATCACGGTCGGGGCGGCCGGCGCCGCCCAGCCCGGGGAGCCCGCCGTGCCGTCCGCCGCCGCCTCGCCCGTCGCCCCGGTGGACGCGGGCGGCGGCGGTACGGCGCACTTCGCCACGGTGGCCACCAGCGGCTCCGGCCCCGGCACCGGCCAGTCGGTGACCGGCCTCGCGCTCGCCGGCGTCGCCGCGGTCGCCGTCGGGCTGCGCGCCCGCCGGAGCCGCCGCACGCGCTGAGCGCCGCCATGTCGGACGACCACGGGCGCACGCCCGGAACCGGGCGGCTGATCACCGCTCTGGCCTGGGCGCTGCTGCTGTTCGGGCTGTGGCTGTGGGGGCGCGGGGTGAGCGACGTCCGGCCGAGCACGGAGCGCCCGGCCACCGGCGACGTCTTCGCCCTCGGCCGCGCCGCCGGCCCGGCCGTGCTCCCGCACGCGGCGACACCCCTGGGTGCGGCGGTGCCCCAGCGCGTCGACATCCCCCGGCTGGGGGTGCAGGCGCCGGTGGTGGACCGTGGGCTGGACGCCCGGGGCGCGGTCGACCCGCCGCCCTACGACCAGCCGGGCGTGGTCGGCTGGTACGGCGCCGGGACCG
Source organism: Streptomyces actinomycinicus (assembly GCF_016741775.1). Classification (GTDB taxonomy): domain Bacteria; phylum Actinomycetota; class Actinomycetes; order Streptomycetales; family Streptomycetaceae; genus Streptomyces; species Streptomyces actinomycinicus. The sequence continues at coordinate 92,780 of NZ_JAERRK010000001.1, forward strand.
CACCCGGTGCCGCGGGAGCGGCCCTGCTGGTGGGGCACGTCGACACCACCACCCGGCCCGCCGTGTTCTACCAGCTCAGCACACTCGTCCGGGGCGAGACGGTCCGGGTGGTCCGCTCCGACGGGAAGGTCGCCGTGTTCACCGTCGACGACGTCAGCGTGCTGCCCCGCGAGGGCTTCGACGCGCGCCGGGCCTACGGCCCCCACGAGCCGGGCCGCGCCGAACTCCGCCTGATCACCTGCGGCGGCACCTTCGACCGCGCCGGCCACAGCTACACGGCGAACGTGGTGGTCTCCGCGTACCTCACGGGAACCGGCCGCTGAACCCGCTCGCGCGAGCCGCTGCCGCGCAGCGCAGGGGTCACACGGTCACCGGGGACAGGCGGGTGCGGATGTTGCCGAAGTGCTCCCTTATGGCCCGCTCGGCCCGCAGGGAGTCGCCGGAGCGCACCGCGTCGAGGATCTCCCGGTGCTGGCGGCAGGTGACCCGCGGGTCCTGCGGCACGTCCACCAGGTCCTGCCGGACGCGGTGGAAGGCCTCCCAGAACGCCTCCAGCACCTCGCCCAGGAGCACGTTGTCCAGCCCCCGGTAGAGAGTGGCGTGAAAGGCGCGGTCGGTCTCGGCGAGGCCGGCCCCCTGTGCCGCCTCCCGTTCCATGCGGTCCACGAGTGCTTCCAGCTCCACCAGGTCCGCCTCGGGCAGCCGCCCGGCCAGCCGGGACACCAGCCCGGTCTCGACCGCCTCGCGCAGCTCCAGCAGCTGGAGCAGGGAGTCCTCGCCGCGGTAGTGGCCGGCGACGGTGCGGAAGGCGAGGCCCTCGATCATCGGAGCGAACGACATCGAGCCGACATAGGTGCCGAAGCCGTGCCGGATCTCCACGATGCCCATGGCCTGGAGCGCCTTCAGGGCCTCGCGCACCGAGTTCCGGCTCGCCCCGAGGAGCCGCATCAGCTCGGGCTCGGTGGGCAGCGGGGCGCCCGAGGGCAGCCGCTGGTCCACGATCAGCTTCTTGATCCGTTCCTGAAGGTCCCGGGCTGCCATGGCCAGAGGGTATCCGGCCATTCGCGAGGACGGTCCGGTCCGGAGCCACGCAAAAACAACGATGGCGAGCCGGACCGTGCTGTACACGGTCATGACTCGCCATCGCCATGGTGCGCCGCCAGGGACTCGAACCCCGGACCCGCTGATTAAGAGTCAGCTGCTCTAACCAACTGAGCTAGCGGCGCCTGCTGACGGAGAAAACTCTACCTGACCTCCGAGGGTGCTTCCGACCACCCCCAGATGGCCCGGAGGTCGTCCGGAGGGGCCGCGTACATCATTCGGACCGTCAAAATGCGCGTTCTGAGCACAGTTGGGAAACTGATCAACGTGCACACTCGCGGACACCACACCCCCGAATGTGAGGCAGGTCGCATGAGCGCTCCGCTGTTCGAGGACGTCGACCCCGAGAGCGACTGCGACTGCCCTGGCTGCATCGACCGGCGGCGGACCGCCCCCGGCGCGCTGCCCGGCCGCCTCTGCGGCCACCCCGCCGCCCGCGGAGTCGTGGTCGTGGCCGCCACGTCCGCCGCCCTCGGCGCGGTCCCCCCGGCCGCCGCCCTCACTCCCGGCCACTCCCCGCACCGCCAGGCCGTGCCCGGTGACGGCGAGCCCGAGACCCCGCAGGGCACCAAGGCCCCGCTGCACGGACCGGCGGGCAAGCCCGCGGCGTCCACCGCCCCGCTTCCCACCACCACCCGCACGGAGATCATCAACCGGGCCAAGGTCTGGGTGACGGCGCAGGTGCCGTACAGCATGTACGCCTACTGGTCCGACGGCTACCGGCAGGACTGCTCGGGCTACGTCTCCATGGCCTGGGGGCTGCCCGGCAACGAGTGGACGGGCAGCCTCGGCCAGTTCGGGGTGAAGATCACCAAGGGGGAGCTGCAGCCCGGCGACATCCTGCTCTACCACAACCCGGACAACCCCGAGAAAGGCTCCCACGTGGTCATCTTCGGCGGCTGGACGGACTACACGCACACCTACTACACGGCGTACGAGCAGACGCCCCCGCACGCCCGCCGGCAGACCACGCCCTACCCCTACTGGAGCCACACCGACAAGTACGTCCCCTACCGCTACAAGGGCGTGACGAAGAGCGGCGCCGGTTCCTCGCCGGTCGCCGGCGCTGAACCGGCGTCCGCCACGAAGACGCAGGTGTCCTACCCGGGTGCGGGCTACTTCGGGCCCGGCGCCGACAACAAGTACGTCACCCTGCTCGGCGAGATGCTCATCGCCCGGGGCGGGCGCGGCTACTACGCGAAGGGCCCGGGCCCGGTCTGGGGCGAGGCGGACCGGCGGGCCACCCAGGCGTTCCAGCTGGCTCAGGGCTGGACGGGCGCCGACGCCGACGGGCTGCCCGGGCCGGGCACCTGGAACCTGCTCATCACGGGCACGGGCAAGAACATCAGCTCCGGCGCCGCCGGACCGGGCCGCCCGGCCTCGCACGGGGTGCCCGGCTACCCCGGACGGAACTACTTCCGGCCGGGTGCGGCCAACGACTACGTGACCCAGCTGGGCGTTCAGCTGGTGAAGAAGGGGTTCGGCCGGTTCTACGCCCTCGGTCCGGGTCCGCACTGGGGCGAGGCGGACCGCCGGGCCGTGGAGGCCTTCCAGCGCAGCCAGGGCTGGCGGGGCGGTGCGGCGGACGGCTATCCGGGGCCGGAGACCTGGCGCCGCCTGTTCGCCTGACCGGCCCCGCCCCGGCCGGTCCCGGCGCGTCCCCTGCCGACAACTGCACACCCCACCCCTGTTCATGACGCATCTGGCGCGGAGGCTGGAGGCACGCATGAGTACGACCACGTCACACACACCGCCGGAGTCCGAGGAGCAGCCGGAGGGCGGCGCCGCGGGCCCCGGCACCCGGCCGGCCCGTCTCATCCAGAACGAGGCGACCACCGAGATCCCGGTCCACCTGCTCTTCCGGGACGACCCCGACCCGGTGAAGGTGCCGCTGAAGCCGGCCGTGGTGGCCCGCAGGCAGGGCACCGGCGAACAGCCACGCCAGCGCCGGCCGGTCCCGGTGCGCCGCCGGCCGCTGCCGGAGGTCGACCCGGAGCTGGCGGAACGCCCGGCGCGGGTGCTGCCCGGCGTGGCCGGGGTGCTCGCCGGGGCCTGCGGGGTGACCGGGTGCCTGGCCACGACCTGGTGGGCGGGTCTGCTGCCCCCGCTCCTGGCGGAGGCGCTGCGCATGCCGGGTGGTGCGGGCGGGGGTCTGGGCCCGGCGCAGTGGGCGGCGTACGCGGGGGCCGGGGCGCTCGGCGTGGCCGGCTTCGGCGGCCTGGTCCGGGGGCGGACCGGGCGGGCCTGGGTGCTCGGCCTGTTCGGCCGCTACCGGGGGACGGTCCGGCGCACCGGGCTGCTCTGGATGAATCCGCTGGTGCTGCGCCGCCGGGTGGACGTGCGGCTGCGGCACTGGCGCAGCGAGGCGATGACCGCGACGGATCCCGACGGGATGGCGCTGCGGGTGGTCGTGCTGGTGGTGTGGCGGGTGCGCGACACCGCGCGGGCCCTGCTCGGCATCGAGGACCACGAGGCCTATCTGCGCGAGTGCGTGGAGTCGGCGCTGGCCCGGGTGCCGGTGGAGCCGGCGGGCGGCACGCGCGGCGGGACGACGGCGGCCGGGGACGCGCTGACCCGGCTGGTCGCGACGGAGGCGGCACCGGTCGGCGTGGAGGTGTTCTCGGTGCAGCCGGTGCGGGTGGAGTACGCCCCCGAGGTGGCCGGCGCGATGCACCGGCGCCGGATCGCCGCGCTGGACGCCCGGCAGCGGGCCAGCATGCTCAGTTCGGTGGTGGATTCGGTGGAGGACACGGTGACCCGGCTGACCGTCCGCGGGCTCGTCGAACTGGACGACTACGAGCGCAAGGTGCTGGTCCGCGACCTGACGGTGGCCTTCTGCTCGGGTCGTGCCGAGCCGGTCTAGCACGGCCCGCGATTGGTATGGACATGTTCAACTAACGGCAATAATCTGAGACTTGGTCTAGACCTACCTGCACAGCTCACCGAACTCCCCACGTTCTCCCCAGGAGCGGCAGCATGCGCACCAAGACCAAGTTGTCCGCAGTCGTGCTGGGTGCGGTGACCGCCGGAGCCTTCGCGCTCTCCACCGGCGGCGCCAGCGGGCACGGCTACACCGACCTCCCCATCAGCAGGCAGAAGCTCTGCCAGAACGGCACCGTGGCGAACTGCGGCCCGATCCAGTGGGAGCCGCAGAGCGTCGAGGGCCCCAAGGGCTTCCCGGCCGCCGGTCCCGCCGACGGCCAGATATGCAACGCGGGACTGGGCCAGTTCGCCCAGCTCAGCTCGCCGAGGACACCGTCCGGCGCGGCCTGGCCCACCACCAGGGTGACGGGCGGTCAGTCGTACACGTTCCGCTGGCAGTTCACCGCCATGCACGCCACCACCGACTTCAGGTACTACGTCACCAAGCCGGGCTGGAACCAGAACCACAACCTCGCCCGTTCCGACCTCAACCTCACCCCGTTCCTGACGGTGCCCTACAACGGCCAGCGCCCGCCGGCCACGCTCAGCCACAGTGGCACCCTGCCGTCCGGCCTGAGCGGGCACCACGTCATCGTCGCGGTGTGGACGATCGCCGACACGGGCAACGCGTTCTACGCCTGCTCCGACGTCACCTTCTGACCCCCGTCAGGGCAGGATCCGTGTGCGCCGGCACCGGGCGCTCCCGGTCCCGGCGCGCACGGATCGAACTGTCCCGATACGGATACTGAGCTTCTCCTGAGGCGGGCCGGCCCGTTCCCCGGGTACGTTCCTCGCACGCCGGCCGAGCGGGGACGGCGTACCTGACCACGGGGGAACCAGTATGTTCGAGTCCTTCTTCTACGCCGTGCCCGCCCTCATGATCGTTGGCTTCGCCACCGGCGCCTTCCTGATGCTCCGCCGCGCGCGGCGGATCAGCGTGACGTGGGAGCGCGGTCTGCAGGCCGAGGGCCGCTGCCTGCGGATGTACACGACGACCAGCGGGGGCGGCGGGGACACGTCCGTGAGTACGACACTGCACCACGTCTACGAGTTCACCACCCGCGAGGGCCGCACGGTCCGGTTCGAGGAGGCGAACGGCCCCTCGACCGTCCTGGAGGGCGACTTCGTGACCGTCCGCTACCTGCCGGAGGCGCCCGAGCGGGCCACCGCGCTGCCGCCCGCGCGCGGCAAGCTCGCCGCCGGCACCGGATGCGGGCTCGTCTTCCTCGGAGTGGGCATCGCCTTCTGCATAGGCTTCATGCTCCTCGCCCACACGATCTTCGCCGAGTCGGACGGCATGATTCCCTGACCCTCCCTTTCTGATGCTCCGTCAGTTATCGTGCCGGGCCATGGAGACCACGCCGCGCACGATCGCCGAGCTGGTCGCGGCCCGCTGGGGCGACCACCGGCCCGGACTGTGGTGCGGGGACCGGGTGCTGACGCAGCACGAGGCGGCCGCCGGTGCCGCCGCCCGGGCCGCGCTGCTGGCCGACCTGCTGCCCGCGGGTGCCGTACCGCACGTCGGAGTGCTGCTCGACAACACCGAGGAGTTCCCGCTGTGGCTCGGGGCCGCCGCGCTCGCCGGCGCGGCGGTCGCCGGGATCAACCCCACCCGCCGCGGCCCCGAACTGGCCCGGGACGTCCGGCACACCGAGTGCCGGATCCTGGTCACCGAGCGGGCCCGGCTGCCCCTGCTGGCCGGGCTCGACCTGCCCGGCGTACGGCTCCTCGTCACGGACACCCCGGAGTACGGCGCCCTCCTCGCCCCGTACTCCGGCGCCGTACCCGACCCGTCCCGGGCGGCCCCGGCCGACCGGCTGCTGCTGTACTTCACCTCCGGCTCCACCGGCGCCCCCAAGGCCGCGATCTGCTCCCAGGGCCGGCTGACGGCTGCCGGCCAGGCCCTGGTGCGGCAGTTCGGGGTCCGCGCGGACGACGTGCACTACATCTGCATGCCGATGTTCCACGGCAACGCGGTCATCGCCGACTGGGCACCCGCGCTGGCCGCCGGCGCCGGGGTGGCGCTGCGCCGCCGCTTCTCGGCCTCCGCGTTCCTGCCCGACGTGCGCCGCTACCGGGCGACCTACTTCACCTACGTCGGCCGCGCGATCCAGTACCTCCTCGCCACCGAGCCGCGGCCGGACGACCGGGAGCACCCACTGCGGCTCGGCTTCGGCACGGAGGCGGGCGCGGCGGACGCGGCGGCCTTCGAGCGGCGGTTCGGGGCCCGGCTGGTGGAGGGCTACGGCTCCTCCGAGGGCGGGGCCGCGGTCCAGTGGGCCCCTGGCACCCCGCGGGGCGCGGTGGGCCCGGCCGGACCCGGCCTCGCGGTGCTGGATCCCGCCACGGGGCGGGAGTGCCCGCGGGCCGTCCTCGACCGCGCCGGGCGGCTGCTCAACGGGGACGAGGCGATAGGCGAGCTGGTGAACCGGGGGCCGAACCCCTTCGAGGGCTACTGGCGCAACCCGGCCGCCGAGGCAGAGCGGCGCAGGGGCGGGGCCTACTGGACCGGAGACCTCTTCTACCGCGACGCCGACGGCTACCTCTACTTCGCCGGCCGTACCGACGACCGGATCCGGGTCGACGGGGAGAACCTGGCCGCCGCGATGATCGAGAACATCGTCGCCCGGTACGCGGGCGCGCGGGCCGTCGCCGTGTACGGGGTGCCGGACCCGGTCACCGGGGACCAGGTGATGGCGACGATCGCCGGGTCCTTCGACCCCGGGGGTTTCACGGAGTTCCTGGCGGCCCAGCCCGACCTGGGCACCAAGATGGCGCCCCGGTTCGTCCGGGTGGTGGAACGGATGCCGGTGACGGCGACGAACAAGATCGAGCGGGCCCGGCTGCGGCGGGAGGGGTACCGGTGCGCCGACCCGGTGTGGTGGCGGCCGCCGGGGGAGGAGTCGTACCGGAGACTGACCCGGGAAGACGCCGAAGGGCCCCTCGCTCTCGCGAAGGACCCTTCGATCTCGTGCGCCGCCAGGGACTCGAACCCCGGACCCGCTGATTAAGAGTCAGCTGCTCTAACCAACTGAGCTAGCGGCGCATGACTCCCGCCTTCCGCGGTTCGTGTTTCCCGCGGTCGGCGACGAAGAAAATACTACCTGGTCCCCGGGGGTGCTCGTGACCACCCGCGCGGGCGGCTAGATCGCCAGCGAGAGCAGGACCGGTGCCGCGCTGCGGTTGAGCGTGTCCGCGGCCTGCCTCAGCCGGTGCGCGTGCTCCACCGGGAGTGAGAGCGCCAGGCAGCCCACCGAGGAACCCGCCGTGACCGGTACGGCCGCGCAGACCGTGCCGATCGCGTACTCCTGGAGGTCGAGCACGGGGACCGTCGGCGGCTGGGACTCCAGGCGGGACAGCAGCAGCTTGTCGCTGGTGATGGTGCGCGAGGTGAGGCGGGCCATCTTGTACCGGGAGAGGTGGTCACGGCGGGCGTTGTGGTCCAGCTGGGTCAGCAGGCTCTTGCCGACCGCGGTGGCGTGCGCGGAGCAGCGGAAGTCCACCCACTCGTTGACCGCCGGGGTGGCCGGCCCGGCGGCGTACTGGGTGACCCGGACCTCGCCGTCGACGTACCGGCTCAGGTAGACGGCCGCGCCGACCGAGTCGCGCAGCCGGTCCAGGGTGTGCTGGAGCTTGTCGCGCAGTGCCTGCTCCCGGTCGTGCGCGGAGGTGAGCCGGCGCAGGGTGTCGCCCGTGACGTACGCCCCGCCGGTGATCTGCTGGACGTAGCCCTCGCGGCGCAGCATGCGCAGCAGGGCGGTGAGCCGCTCGGGGCCGAGGCCGGTGCGGCGGGCCAGCTCGGTGCCGGTGACGCCGGCGGAGTGCCGGGCCACGGTCTCGAGTACGCGCAGCGCTTCCTGCGCGGAGTGGTACGGGGCGGTCGGCTCGATCCTCATGCAGGTCCCCCTCGGCCGCGATCCGGGTCGGCGGATCCTCTCCACGATAGCTGTCAAACCCGTACCGAGGAGAGGGGGTTGACGAGATTGGACCGGGCGCTCTCGCGCTCCCAGCAGGGGCGGAGATCCTCTGGCATATGCCAAAGTCATGTCCCAGGGACCGGACCTCGGCCTTCCTCCCCGGCACGTCCCTCGATCACAGCACCGCGCCGAGGAACTCCCGGGTGCGCTCGTGCTCCGGCTCGCTGAAGATCTTCTCCGGCGGGCCCGTCTCGATGATCCGCCCCGAGTCGAACATCAGCACCTGGTCGGAGATGTCCCGGGCGAAACCCATCTCGTGGGTCACGCACAGCATCGTGATGTCCGTGCTGCGCACGATGTCCCTGAGCAGATCGAGCACCCCCGCGACCAGCTCGGGGTCGAGGGCGGAGGTGACCTCGTCCAGCAGCAGCACCTGGGGCCGCATGGCCAGCGCCCGGGCGATCGCCACCCGCTGCTGCTGGCCGCCGGAGAGCCGGGTCGGCCGCGCGTCGCACTTGTCGGCCAGGCCCACCAGGTCCAGCAGCTCCCGGGCCCGCGCCTCGGCCTCGTCCTTCGACATGCCGAGCACCCGCACCGGGGCCTCGGTGATATTCCGCAGCACCGACATGTTCGGGAACAGGTTGAACTGCTGGAACACCATCCCGATCTTCTTGCGGATCTCCCGGACCCGCTTCTCCGGCGCCGGGAACAGCTGCTGACCGTCGACGGTGATCGTGCCCTCGTCCGGCTCGGTGAGGGTCATCAGCATGCGGAGGATCGTGGTCTTGCCGGAGCCGGAGGGACCGATCAGGGTGACGTGCCGGCCCGCGTCCACGGACAGGTCCAGGCCGTCGAGGACGGTGTTGTCCCCGAACCGCTTGGTCACGCCCTCCAGGCGTATCAGCTCGGTCGGCAGGGTGCCGGTCGCGGCCGGCTGCTTCGTGGTCTCAACGGACAAGACGTCGCTCCAGGGTGCGCAGGAGAAGGGAGGCCAGGTACGAGACGACGATGAAGGCGATCCCGATCACCGTCAGGGGCTCGGTGAACTGGAAGTGCTGCTGCGAGACGAGCCGCGCCCGGCCCAGCATCTCCAGCACGCCGATCGTCATCAGCATCGGCGTGTCCTTCAGCATCGAGATGACGTAGTTGCCGAGCGGCGGCACCACCCGGCGGACCGCCTGCGGCAGGATCACGGCCGTCCAGGTGCGCCGCACCGGCAGGCTCAGTGCCGTCGCGGCCTCCCACTGGCCCGCGGGCACCGCCTCGATGCCGGCCCGGTAGACCTGCATCGTGTACGTCGAGTAGTGCAGTCCGAGCCCGAGGATCCCGGTGGTCAGAGGGGACAGGGTCAGCCCCGTCTCGGGCAGCACGTAGAACAGGAAGAACAGCTGCACCAGCAGGGGGGTGTCCCGGACGAACTCCGTGAAGACGCCCACCGGCCAGCGCACCCACCGGGTCGGCGTGCGCACCAGCAGGGTCCAGACGAGCCCCAGCGTGAACGCGATCAGCGACCCCAGGGCCAGCGCCTCCAGGGTGACCAGCAGGCCCTGCCAGAAGTACGGCATGAAGTCGGCGACGGCTCCCCAGTCCCAGGTCATCGGGCCACCTCCGCCTTAAGCCGCCGCTCCAGACCGCGCATGCCGCGGGTGAGCAGGAACGCGATCACGAAATAGATCAGCAGCAGGTACGTGTAGATCTCACCGCTCCGCTGGAGGGCGAGGCGGACCAGGTTGCCGCTGAACGCCAGGTCGCCCATGCCCGTGATGGACACCAGCGCGGTGCCCTTGAGCAGCTCGACCAGCAGGTTGGAGAAGGACGGGATCATCTCCGGCACCGCCTGCGGCAGCAGGATCAGCCGGAGGCGCTGCCCGAACGAGAAGCCGAGCGCGATGCCGCCCTCCCGCTGCGCCGGGTCCACCGCCTGCAGGGCGCCGCGCACGATCTCCGAGCCGTACGCGCCGTACGTCAGCCCCAGCGCGAGCGTGCCGGCCCACATCGGCACCAGCTGCCAGCCGAAGGCGACCGGCAGCACGAAGAACACCCAGAAGACCATCACCAGCGCCGACGTGCCGCGGAACACCTCCGTGTAGAAGGCCGCGACGAAGCGGACGAGGCGCGAGCGGTGGGTGCGCGCGGCACCCACGGCGAAGGACACCGCGGTGGCGAGCAGCGCGCTGTACACCAGCAACTGGAGCGTGGTGCCTATGCCTTCGAGGACAAGCTTCCAGAGTCCCGCAGTCATCAGCCGCACAACTCCTTCGCGGTCATCGTCGTCATCTCGGCCTTGGAGAAGCCGAAGCGACGGACGATCCGGAACAGCTCCCCGCTGCGGCGCAGCTCGTGCAGCTCGGCGTTGAAGGCGTCCCGCAGCCGGGTGTCCGTCGGCCGGAACGCGAACGCGCCGCCGTCCGCCTTGGGTTTGCCGTCGACGAGCGCGACGAACGGCTCGGTCGACTCGGCCTTCGCCGAGTCCTGCGCGACGAGCCGGGCCGTGACGGCCGTGGCCGCGAACAGGTCCACCCGCCCCGCCTCGACGGCGTTCAGCCCCGCCACCTGGTCCGGCACGATGACGAGGTCGTCCTCCTTGTAGCCGGCCTCGACCGCGTGCTGGATCTGCGCGTACCCCGTCCCGGTGGCCACCCTGGCGTGCCTGCGCAGCGCGTCCGCATAGGTGCGCAGCCCCAGCGGGTTGCCCTTGCGGACGATGAAGGCGTCGGGCATCCGGTAGTCGGGATCCGCGAAGATCACCTGCTCGCAGCGGTCGGGTGTGACGTACATGCCCGCGGCGACCACGTCGAACTGCTGGGACTTCAGACCGGGGATCAGCGAGCCGAACTCGGTCGGCACCGGCTGCACCCGGTCCACGCCGAGCCGCTTGAAGATCACCTTGGCCAGCTCGGGTGCCTCTCCGGTGAGTTGCCCGTTCTTGTCGATGTAGCCGAAGGGAATCTCGCCCGCGATCCCCAGCCGTACGACACCCAGCGCGCGCAGCCGCTCCAGCGGGTCGCCGCCGCCCTTGCCCGACGCGGTCGCCACCCGCGTGCAGCCCGCGGCACCGAGTGCGCCGAGCGACGCCAGGCCCGCGAGCACCGAGCGCCGGGTGCGTCTGTGTCCCGGCCGGTTTGTGTGTACGTCGTTCCCATGTGGTGGAGCCATGGCGGCGCGGCTACCCAAGCGCATCCGGGCTATGCACCCTGGTTCTCATGGCCGATCGATTCGTCACCGTCTCGCTCGACGAGCGGGACGCGCACTGCACGGCACGACTGCTGGACGACCGCGCGCCCCTGACCTGCGCGGCAGTGTGGGAGGCACTGCCGCTCACGGGCGACGTCTATCACGCCAAGTACGCGCGCAACGAGATCTACGCGCTCTTCCCGCCGTTCGCCTCCACGGAACCCCCACTGGAGAACCCGACCGTCACCCCGATTCCCGGCGACCTCTGCTACTTCTCCTTCACCGGAACCGAACTGGGCACCCGGGCCTACGGCTACGACCGCGAGGTCCGGCCCGGAGCCACGGTGGTCGACCTGGCCCTCTTCTACGAGCGCAACAACCTGCTCCTCAACGGGGACGTCGGCTGGGTGCCCGGCATCGTCTGGGGCCAGGTGACCGACGGCCTCGACCGCATGGCCGAGGCCTGCAACGACCTGTGGCGCACCGGTGCGGCGGGGGAGCGGCTCAGCTTCCGCCGGGCATGAGCCCGTGCGCCTCGCCCGTCCGGGGGACTTTGCGTTGCGTACGGGCCCGGGGGCGGCAGGCTGATCTCAGTCGAGCGCCCACCAAGGAGTCCCGATGGCGAACATCCCGGAAAACCTTCAGTACACGCGGGAGCACGAGTGGCTGATGCCCCAGAGCCCCACCGCCCGCGTCGGCATCACCGATTTCGCACAGCGGCAGCTGGGCGACATCGTCTTCGTGGAGCTGCCCAGGCCCGGTGACCGGTTCGAGGCCGGGGAACCGTTCGGCACCGTGGAGTCGGTGAAATCGGTGACGGAACTCTACCTGCCGGTGGCCGGCACGGTGACCGAGGTCAACACCGCGCTGAACGACTCGCCGGAGGACTGCAACACCGACCCGTACGGCGACGGATGGCTGATCGAGATCCAGCCGTCCGCGCCGGCGGAGCTGAAGAACCTCCTCACCCCCAAGCAGTACCAGGACTACATCGCCGAAGAGTCCGGCTGACCCGGCCGCCCCACGGCCGTCGCCACACCCGCCTCGAACAACGCGTGCGCGGCCCGCAGCACCAGGTCGTCCCGGTGCCGGGCCGCGATGATCTGCATGCCCACCGGCAGCCCCCCGGCGTCCGAACCGACCGGCACGGTCGCCGCGGGCTGCTGCGTGAGGTTGAAGGGGTACGTGAACGGCGTCCACCCCGTCCACCGCCGGAACACCGAACCCCTCGGCACCTCCACCCCCGCCTCGAACGCGGTCACCGGCAGCGTCGGCGTCACCAGCAGGTCGTACCGCTCGTGGAAGCGTCCCATCCGCCGGCCGATGCCCATCCGGACGTCCACCGCGGCCAGGTACTCCAGCGCGCTCGTCCGTGCACCCTGCGCGCAGATCTCCCGCAGCCCCGGATCCAGCAGCTGCCGACGGCGCGGGGAGAAGTTCTGGGTCAGCCGGGCCGCGCCGCTGAACCACAGGGTGTGGAACGCGTCCACCGGGTCGCTGAAGTCGGGGTCGGCCTCCTCGACGTACGCGCCCAGGTCGGCGAGGCGCGCCACCGCCTGCCGTACGGCCGCCGCGACCGCCGGCTGCACCGCCACCTGCCCGCCCAGCGACGGCGAATAGGCCACCCGCAGCCCGTGCACGCCCTCCCGCAGCGCCTCCGTGAAGGAGCCCGGCGCGGCCGGCAGCGCCGACCAGTCGCGCGGGTCGGGCGTGCCGATCACATCCAGCAGCAGGGCCGCGTCCGCCGCGTCCCGGGTCATCGGACCCGTGTGCGACAGCGTGCCGAACGCGCTCGCCGGATACAGCGGCACCCTGCCGTACGTCGGTTTCAGCCCGAAGATCCCGCAGAACGCGGCCGGGATGCGGATGCTGCCACCGCCGTCCGTGCCGAGGGACAGCGGCCCGGCGCCGAGCGCGACGGCCGCGGCGCTCCCGCCGCTGGAACCGCCCGCGGTGCGCGCCGGGTCGTGCGGATTGCGGGTGATCCCGGTCAACGGCGAGTCCGTGACGCCCTTCCAGCCGTACTCGGGCGTGGTCGTCTTGCCCAGGAAGACCGCGCCGTGCTCGCGCAGCCGGGCCACCGGCGGCGCGTCCTCGTCCCAGCTGCCCTGCTCCGACACGGTCGCCGAGCCCCGCAGGGTCGGATGGCCGCGCAGCAGCAGGACGTCCTTGACCGTCACCGGCACCCCGTCCAGCAGCCCGGCCGGCTCACCGCGCCGCCACCGGGCCTCCGACTCGCGGGCCCGCACGAGCGCGTCCTCCTCGGTGAGCCGCACGAACGCGTTCACCTCCGGACCGCTCCGCCGCGCCCGCTCCAGCGCCTGCTCGGTCGCCTCCACCGGGCTGAACTCTCCCTTGCGGTAACCGTCGAGGAGCCGGCCGGCGGTCAGGTCGGTGAGCTGCATGCACCCTCCAGGGGTTCAGTGACCGGGCACGTAACCACGCTTCTTGTCGACCACGTTCGGCAGAGACCTGCCCGCCGCCCACCGCTCGTACAACTCCACGAACTGCACGCCCAGTTCGTCGCGCCAGCCGACCGTGTCACCGCTCATGTGCGGGGACACGATCAGCCCCGGAAGCTCCCACAACGGGCTGTCCGCGGGCAGCGGTTCGGTGCTGAACACGTCCAGGGCCGCGCCCGCGATCCAGCGCCGGGTCAGCGCCCGGGCGAGCGCCTCCTCGTCGACGAGCTGACCGCGGCCGACGTTCACGAAGAACGCCGAGGGCTGCATCACGCCGAACCGGTGCGCGTCGAACATCCGGTACGTCTGCTCGGTCAGCGGAGCCGCCGCGATCACCCAGTCCGCCCGCGAGATCAGCCGGTCCAGGTCGTCCGGGCCGTGCACACCGGTCCGCGACACCCGCCCGACCAGCGCCGTCGTCACCCCCAGCGCCTTCAGCGTGCGCACGACGGCCCGGCCGATCGGCCCCGAGCCGACCACGCACGCGCGCGTGCCCGCCACCCGCCGGCCCTCCCGGTGCCGCCAGGTCCGCTCCCGCTGCAGGTCCAGGGTGCGCGGCAGATCCTTGGCGACCGCCAGCACCAGAGCCGCCACGTACTCGGCGATCGGCTGGTCGAAGATCCCGCGCGCGTTGGTCACCACCGTCTCGGACGCGGCCAGCTCCGGGCACATCAGATGGTCCACGCCCGCGCTCGCCGTGTGCACCCAGCGCGGCCGGGGTCCGTCCCCGGGCCAGGCCTCGCGCACCGCGTGCGAGGTGAAGTCCCACACCAGCAGCGCGTCGGCCGCGGGCAGCCGGTCGGCCAGGTGCGCCGCATCGGTGTGCACCACCCGGGCGCGGCCGGTGAGGCGGCCGAGCCGGGGCGGCGGATCGGCGTCGAGGACCAGAAGGGTAGGCACGGTCGGCGTCATGCGGGGCGGCTCCCGGCGTCTGACATGCGCGGATTGACCACGCTCGCACCCGAACCTACCTTCGTCAACACGGGCGTACTCACGATCCGTTGCCCACTCGTCTCCCAGCGTGAGGCCGGTGTCAGCCATGGACGTCTCCTTTCTCGGCGGTCCCCGTCCCCAGCGGGGTGTGGGTGTGGTGGCCCCCTTCGACTTCGCCCTGGACCGCGAGCTGTGGCGCTGGGTGCCGGACGAGGTGTCGCTGCACCTGACCCGGACCCCGTTCGTGCCGGTCGAGGTGAGCCTGGACCTGGCCCGGCTGGTCAGCGAGCACGAGACCCTCGGCGAGGCCGTCCGCGCGCTGACCGCCGTCGCCCCCGAGGTCGTCGCCTACGCCTGCACCTCCGGCAGCTTCGTCGGCGGGATGGCCGGGGAACGGGCGATGCGCGCGGCGATGACCCGGGCCGGCGAACTGCCCTCCGTGACCACCTCCGGGGCGCTGCTGGAGGCACTGGCCGAGCTGGGGGCGCGGCGGGTCGCCCTGGTCACGCCGTACACGGTGTCCGTCACCCGGGCGCTGGAGGGGTACGTGGCGGAGGCCGGCATCCGGGTCACCGGCTGCGCCTACATGGGACTGACCCGGCACATCTGGCAGGTGCCCTACCGGGACGTCGTCGCGATGGCCCGGCGGGCGGCCCGGCCGGGCACCGCCGACGCCCTCTTCCTCTCCTGCACCAACCTGCCGACCTACGACGTCATCCCGCAACTGGAGGCCGAGCTGCGCATGCCCGTGATCTCGGCCAACCAGGTCACGATGTGGGCGGCGCTGCGCCGACTGGGTACCCGAGCCGTGGGTCCCTACCAGGCGCTGCTGGACGCGGCGGCCCGCGCATGGCCCGTACTGCCCGAAGAACAGCAGGAAGGCTGGACATGACCGCACTCGGATTCCTCTACCCGGGCCACTCCGCCG
Organism: Streptomyces actinomycinicus; assembly: GCF_016741775.1. Lineage (GTDB taxonomy): Bacteria > Actinomycetota > Actinomycetes > Streptomycetales > Streptomycetaceae > Streptomyces > Streptomyces actinomycinicus. Next base: position 108,217 of record NZ_JAERRK010000001.1, read on the forward strand.
AGGACGACTATCCACGCATCGAGCAGCTCCTGGGCAGCGACATCCGGGTGGATCTGGTGCACACCGACATCGGCGAGGACGCGCACCGGGCGGACGCGCTGCGCGAGATGGGCTCCGCCGAGCGGCTCGCCGCGGGAGTGGAGGGGCTGCGGCTGTCCGGGGCCGAGACGGTGGTGTGGGCCTGCACCAGCGGCAGCTTCGTGCACGGCTGGGATGGCGCCCAGGAGCAGGTGCGGAACCTGGCCAGGGTGGCCGGGATGCCGGCCTCGTCGACGTCGTTCGCCTTCGTGCACGCGGCCCGCGAGCTGGGGGTGCGACGGGTCGCCGTGGGCGCGACCTACCCGGACGACGTCGCCGCGCTCTTCACGGAGTTCCTGCGGGCCGGCGGCCTTGAGGTGACCGGGATGCGGTCCTCCGGGATCGTCACGGCGGCCGAGGTCGGCACGTGGGGCGAGGAGGACGTGCTGACGCTGGCCCGGGCGGCGGACGCGGACGCCGCCGGCGCGGAGGCCGTGCTGCTGCCGGACACGGCGCTGCACACCGCCGCACACATCTCGCTGCTGGAGAAGGCGCTCTCCAAGCCGGTGCTCACCGCCAACCAGGTCACCGTCTGGGAGGGGCTGCGGCTCGCCGACCGGCGGGTGAACGCGCCACGGCTGGGCATCCTGTTCACGCGGGAACCCTTGGTCCAGGTGTGACACCTGCCTCCTCGTACGGATCCGGTGAGCGGCCGTGGGGCCCCTTGCGCCGGCGCGGGACAATGGACGGTGGCCCACCTGAAGGCGGTGCCCGGCGAACCGTACGAGGAGGAGACAAGACATGGCGGAGCCCACGCCGCGTCGTAACGAACCGCGGCTACGCCCCGCGCCCCTGATCTTCGAGCCCGCGGACGCGGCCTCGGATCCCGAGCACTTCTTCGATCTGGAGTCGATCGAGGACCCGCGGGCGCTGCTGGCCCGGGCGACGGAGCTGGCCCAGGCGTTCCGCGCGGCCGCCGACCGTGCCGTGGAGTTCCAGGCCGTGGCGGCGGCCCAGCTCGCCGACCCTCGCCGGTTCGACCGGCTGACCCCGGCGGACATCGCCGAGCGGGCCGAGTGGACCGAGGACTACGCGAAGAAGATGGTCGAGTTCGGCCAGGACCTGCTGCGGGGGAACGGCGAGGGCCGCACGTCCGCCGATCCCGTGTAGCCCGCGGCGTCCGGGCGCGGGCCGGAGTCCGTTGATCCCGTGTAGCCCGGGCCGACCGCGCGCCGGACGTCCGCCGATGCCTGCAGCCCTCGGCGACCGGGCGCGGGCCCGCTGTACCGGCCGTCCCCCGGACGGCCCCGGGCCGTCCCCGGACAGCTCACTCGGCATATGCCAGGCGGGCAAGATACTCCCGGCCTCCCGCCCGTGTCCCGGTTTTCCGCAACTCAGGAGAACGGTCCGCTCACGGCCGGTACACCTGAATGCATGAGCAGCGCACCGAACGTCACCTGTGTCAGCTCCGACGGCGTCGCCTGGCTCGCCTCGGCAGGAACGTATCCCCGGAGCACCCTGGCGCTGTGGCGGGACCACCCGGACGCCCCGGTCGTCCTGCCCTGCGGCACCGCCTTCGACGTGGTGAACGCCCCGGCGATCTTCGGACGCCGGATGCTGGACCGCCTGTGGGGCGACGGGCCGGGCTCGGGCCCCGTCGCGGTCTTCCGGGGCCGGATGCTGCTGTTCGCCGCCCCCGGCACGGCCCAGCGGCTGCCCTCGCTGCTGGCCTGGGAGGAGTGGGGGTCCCAGCGGGCCGGGGGAGTACCGCCGCTGCTGTGCCACGGCACCGGGGACGCGGTGACCGTCCCGCCCCTGACCTGCGCGGACACCTCCGGTGCCGCGCGCTGGCTGGTCGCGCCCGACACCCGGCACCCCTGGCTGCCCGGCCCCGAGGTCATGCTGTGGGCGGCCGTCCGGGCCGCGCGGGCCGCCGTACGGATATCGATTTTTCCTCCCGCCGACCAGGATGCTAAGGTCTACGACGTCAGCAGGCGCCGCTAGCTCAGTTGGTTAGAGCAGCTGACTCTTAATCAGCGGGTCCGGGGTTCGAGTCCCTGGCGGCGCACGATGGCGATGGCGAGTCATGACCGTGGAAAGCATGGTCCGGCTCGCCATCGTTGTTTTTGCGCGGTTCCGCCGCGCGGGGTGGGGGCTCCGCCACCCACACCCTTGGGGGCCGGGTCGTGGCCGTCAGCCGGGAGGGGGCGACCTTCGTGGCCGTCGGGCGGGAGCGGAAGACTGCGGTGGCCGTCGGGCGGGAGTGGATGAACGCGGTGGCCGTCGGGCGGGAGCGGGCGGGCCGGTGAACGTCCGTCGAGCGGTCAGTGCGGGGTGATCTGCACCGTCCAGGCTCCCGAGGCCGTCCGGTTCTCCACCTCCACCTTCACGTCGTCCCCCGGCACGGTGAAGCTCTCGCCGAGGCCGACCGGGGCGTCGGCCAGGGGCGGGTAGACCGAGTTCTCCCAGCAGGCGTCCGTGCGCGGGTGGGCGTCGACGACCTGGACGGGGCCGCCGCCGGACTGGGCGCCGCCCTGCACCCGGTAGACCAGGATTCCCTGCCGGCAGGACGCGCGGTCGTTGCCGGCCGCGCCGCGCGCCTCGAAGGCGAGGACTTCGTCCGGACCGGTGCGTACGACGGCCAGCTTGGCACCGTGCCCGAGGCCGAACGCGGGGGCGCCGGCCGCGCCCTGCACCGGGACGTTCGGGCCGGCGGCCAGCGGCTCCAGGGTGAGGCGGGTCGGCGAGGTGCCCCGCACGCAGACCACCTGGCGCGGGTCCAGCCAGCCGAGCTTCCACTTGTGCCAGGCGAACAGGTCCGGCGAAAGGCCGAACTGGCTGCCCATCAGGTCCCAGTCGCCGACGTACGTGTCCCAGTCGCCCTTGCCGTCCACCGGGCGGTGGTACAGGTCGGGCAGGTCGAAGACATGGCCGGTCTCATGGGCGAGGACCAGCCGGTCCGGCGGATGGTGCTCGAACACGGTGACGACCCGGCGGACGTCCGTGCCGTCCAGGCGCAGGGGCGTGTCGAGGTTCACGACCTTGGTCGCGTCGGAGTCGACGCCGGGCGCGTCCGGGTCGGCGACGAAGTACACGACCGGGTAGCGCGAGAAGTCGACCTCCGGGTCGGCCGCGGCGAACGCGTCGCGCAGGTAGGCGGCCCGGTCCTCCTCGCTCCAGTCCCGCTTCATGGCGTACGCCGTCGACGGGTGCGGCATCCGCAGCCAGCGCTTCAGCGGGTGCGGGCGCAAGGTGAACCTGCCGTAGGAGGCCTGTTCGTAGAAGCGGCTGGTGGCCGGGAAGTGGTCCGCGGCCAGCTCGGCAGGGGTGGTGCGTGGGGTGGCGTCCGGGAAGGAGAGGAAGATCATCACCGCGTCGAGCGTGCGGGCCGGCCGGGTGTAGGCGGCGTTCCAGGTGTCCACGCCCTCCGAATGGTGGACCTCGCTGCGGCGCAGCGCGCAGGGGGCCGGCGAGAAGGGCTCGGCGACGGACGGCCCGGTGAAGATCGAGGTTGCGGCCAGCGCCGACATCGTGGTGCACAAGGCGGCGGTGCTGCGCAGCTTGGCCACGGACATGACCTCCGGATGCGGTTCACGGGACCCGCACCCAGATTGCTGGTCTCAGTCATGTTTTGCCCTGTTTGCCTGCACCAGAAGGGTGAGAGTGCCGTCACCCGGTACGGGCGGGCCGCGGCGTCCGACACCCCGAAACACTCACGGAACGTCACAACTGGTCGGTGGCTTGAAGAACCCGTCCAGGTGCGGGCAGAAACGATCTGTCAGATGCTGTGCTCCGTCCGGGAGACTGGAGAGTGGCTGGAAGGGCCCGGGGCCAGCCTCTATGATCGGCACACTTTCCGGCACGGACAGAGATCGAGTGCACTGCGGGAGCAAGCGGTGAGCGGAACGTCCGAAGGGCCGACGCCCGCGGCAGACCTCGACCGGTCAGCCGTTACAGACAGTGATTACACCACCTACCACCGTGTCTTCACGACCGCCCCGCTCGCCATGGCCGTCGTGAACCCCGAGGGGCTCGTCGTCAGCGCCAACGCCGCCCTCGGCGAACTGCTCGGCAGCGATCCGGAGACCCTCACCGGACGGGTCGGCGCCGACCTCGTGGACCTCGCCTCGGACACCCGCAGCTGGCACGCCTACCGCGAGGTGCTGCGCGGCCGGCAGGCCCGCCTGCGCTGCACCCGCCGGCTCAAACACCCCGAGGGGCACTCGGTGTGGGTGCAGGTCACCGTCGCGCCGCTGGCCGGTGGCCGGCCGGGCGTACTGCTGTCGGTCACCGACGTCAGCGCCCGCCGCGAACTCCAGGCGCGGCTGCGGCACTTGCAGATGCACGACCCGGTGACCCGGCTGCCCAACCGCACCCTGTTCTTCGAACGCCTGACGGCCGCGCTGGAGGCCGAGTCGTACGAGCAGAGCGGCACCGGCCGGATCGGCCTGTGCTACCTCGACGTCGACGGCTTCAAGGCCGTCAACGACACCCTCGGCCACCGCTTCGGCGACCGGCTCCTCGCGGCCGTCGCCGAACGCCTGACCCGGGTCGCCGACGAGGCCGGGTACGCCCGCACCGCGACTCCCCTCGTGGCCAGGCTCGGTGGTGACGAGTTCGCCCTGCTGGTGGAGGACTCCACCGGCACCGAACAGCTCGCCGATCTCGCCGAGTCGGCGCTGAAGGCGCTGGAGGAACCCTTCGATCTGGCCGGACACCGGCTGTCGTTGACGGCGTCCATCGGGGTCGTCGAACGGCAGGCGGCGGGGACCACCGCGACCGGACTGATGCAGGCCGCGGACACCACCCTGTACTGGGCGAAAGCCGACGGCAAGGGCCGCTGGACCCTGTTCGACCCCGAGCGCAACGCCCACCGCGTGACCCGCCAGGCCCTGTCCTCCACCCTCCGCCCCGCCATCGAGCGGGGCGAATTCGCCCTCGAGTACCAGCCGTTGGTCGGAATGGAGGACGGACGGCTCAGCGGGGTCGAGGCGTTGATCCGCTGGAATCATCCTCAGTTCGGCACACTGGCGCCGAATCGGTTCATCGGACTGGCCGAGGAGGACGGTTCGATCGTGCAGCTCGGCCGCTGGGCGCTGGCCACCGCCTGCCGGCAGGCCCGCCGCTGGCAGCTGGACCACCCCGGTGAGCCGCCCATCTTCGTCAGCGTGAACGTGGCCGTGCGCCAGGTCTGGGACTCCGACCTGGTGGCGGACGTCGCCGAGACCCTGTCCGAGACCGGACTCGCCCCGCACCTGCTCCAGTTGGAGCTGACCGAGTCCGCCGTCATGGGCTCTGCGGGCCGGCCGCTCCAGGCCCTCCAGGCGCTCAGCGACATGGGCGTACGCATCGCCATCGACGACTTCGGCACCGGCTACTCGAACCTCGCCTACCTGAGCCGGCTGCCGGTGTCGGTCCTGAAGCTCGACGGCTCCTTCGTGCGCGGCTTCCAGTACGAGGGCGACAAGAAGGCGATCGCCCCCAACCCGGCCGACGAGGTCATCGTGGAGGCGATGATCCAGCTGGCCCACCGGCTCGGCCTCACGGTCACCGCCGAGTGCGTGGAGACCTCGGCCCAGGCCACCCGGCTGCGCCGGATCGGCTGCGACACCGGGCAGGGCTGGCTGTACTCCCGCCCGGTGTCGCCGGACCGTATCTCCGAACTGCTGGGGGCGCAGACCTACGCGGTCGGCAACCCGTAGGCGTCCGCGATCAGTTCGTAGGAGCGCAGCCGCAGTTCACCGCGGTGGGCGTGGGAGACGAGCATCAGCTCGTCGGCGCCGGTGCGCTTCTGCAGGTCGTCCAGGCCCGCGCGGACCTCGTCGGCCGTGCCGTGCACGATGTTGCTCGTCCAGGAGACGACGAACTCCTCCTCCAGCGGGCTGAACTCGTGCCGCTCCGCCTCGGCCGGGTCGGGGAACAGGCCGGGGCGGCCGGTACGCAGCCGGAGCATGTTCAGCGCCATCGCCCGGGTCTGCCTGCGGGCCTCCCGCTCGTCGTCCGTGGCGAGGGCGGAGACGCCGATGAGGGCGTACGGCTCGTCGAGCACCGCGGAGGGGCGGAAGGTCTTCCGGTACAGGTCCAGGGCCGGGACGGTGTTCTGCGCCGAGAAGTGGTGCGCGAAGGCGAACGGCAGGCCGAGCGTGCCGGCCAGGCGGGCGCTGAAGCCGGAGGAGCCGAGCAGCCAGACCGGCGGCCGGTGCGGGGACTGAACACCGCCCGGCGCGGAGCCCTGCACGGGGCCCGGGATCGCGTGGATCCTCCGGTAGGGGTGCCCGTCGGGGAAGTCGTCGTCCAGGAACCGCAGGAGTTCCGCGAGCTGCTGCGGGAAGTCGTCGGCGCCCTCGTCGAGGGTCTCGGTGCGGCGCAGGGCCGCGGCCGTGGCGCCGTCCGTGCCCGGCGCCCGGCCGAGGCCCAGGTCGACCCGGCCCGGCGCCATCGCCTCCAGCGTGCCGAACTGCTCGGCGATCACCAGCGGGGCGTGGTTGGGCAGCATCACGCCGCCCGAGCCGAGCCGGATGCGGTCGGTGTGGGCGGCGAGGTGGGCGAGGATCACGGCGGGCGATGAGGAGGCCACGCCGGGCATGGAGTGGTGCTCGGCGACCCAGTACCGGTGGAAGCCGCGGGACTCGGTGAACCGGGCCAGCGCGACGCTGGTGCGCAGGGCGTCGGTGGCGGTGCTGCCCGCGCCGACGGTCACCAGGTCCAGTACGGAGAGGGGGACGGGGGCGGTCCCGTGCGTCGTGCCCCGGATCTCGTCTGCGTCGGCTGCGGACACGGTGTGGGCCTCCAGGTTCCGGATGAACAGTCCTGCCACGCGTTAACTGGAGGCTGTCCCCGCTTATTCCCGGACCACACGGCCCCGGGGCGGACGGCGGGGTCATGGGTGCAAGGGCACTCGGTGTTCCGTGAGGTGGGCCAGGACCGCGTGGTTCGCCTCCCAGCCGTCCGGGGCTGCGGCCGTCGGCCGCCTCCGGCGGCGTGCCGGACTCCGTCCGGCGGATCGGGGGTGTGCTGGTGTTCTGCGGGGTGGGGGAGTGGGGGTCATGGGTGGAAGGGCACTCGGTGTTCCGTGAGGTGGGCCAGGACCGCGTGGTTCGCCTCCCAGCCGTCCGGGAACTTCGTCAGGGTGCCCAGCTGGACCGGTTCCGTGGACGGGTAGTCGTCCAGGAGGCCGGTCACGCCCGCGCGGCAGACCACGATGCAGGCGTGGCGGTGGCGGGAGGCCAGCACGCACAGGCGGCCGGTCTCCAGGTGGAACGCGGTGGCGTCGGGACGGCCGGAGAGCGGGTGCAGGACGACCGTGACGTCGTACTCGCGGCCCTGCAGCCGGTTCGCGGTGTCTACCGTCACGTCCGGCACACCCAGTTCGGTCAGGGCCGCGCGGATCGCCGCCGCCTGGTCGCGGTGGGCCGTGCCGACGGCGATGCGGTCGGCGGTCAGCGGCGCCGGGTCCGGTGAGCGTTCGGACGTCGCCGCGCCGCCCCTGTCCAGCAGACGGCGGACGACCGTCGCCACCGCCCGCACCGCCTCCGGGTCCGTGCGCGGGGTGTGCCGGGCGGGCAGCTCCAGCAGGCCCCAGCCGGAGTCCGCGGCCTCGTCGATCACCCGGTCGGGGCCGGAGCCGTCGGAGGGGACGGCGAAGCTCAGGCGGCGGTCGCCGTGGTCCGTGCCGCTGCGGAACGGGGTGTACGGGTAGAAGGCGTCCGAGACCAGCGGCGCCGCGGAGGCCGGCAGGCGCCAGGAGACCGGGAGGCGGTGCTGGGGGAGGTCCGGATTGTGGGCCAGGAGGGTGCTGACCGCGGACGCCGAGGGGTCGTACGACAGGCCTGCCCACTGCTCGCTGCCGACGATCGCGAATGGGTCCAGCTGCCCCGGGTCGCCCACGAACAGCGCCCGCTCGAACAGGCCGGCCACGGCCAGCAGGGAGTCCGAGCGCATCTGGTACGCCTCGTCCACGATCGCGTGCCGCCAGGGCTCGTCCACCTTCACGTGCGCCCACTTCGCGGCGGTGGACAGCACGACCGGCAGCCCGCCCAGGTCGGCCGCCTTCGCCGACGTGCGCACCTGCGGCAGGTCGTCCAGCGCCTTGTCGTAGGGGTCGGTGTCGCTGCTGTGCAGCCGGCCGACCGGCAGGTCCGGATCCTTCTCGGCCAGCCGCAGGACCAGGTCGTCGACCTGGGCGTTCGTCTGGGCCACCACCATCAGCGAGCGGCCCGCCCCGGCGAGTTCCAGGGCCGCGCGGACCACCAGCGTGGACTTGCCGGCACCGGGCGGGGAGTCCACGACGACGCCCCGCTCGCTGCCGTGCAGCGTGTCGTGCAGGATCGCGTCGGTGGCCCGGTCGGCCGCGGCCCCGGGCTCGAAGTCGACGGTCGTCACAGCACGTCCTCCTCGGTCACGGTGTCGGGGGCCTCGGCCGCGGGCTCGCCCGGCGGCCCGCCGTGCGTCCACGGCGTCTCCTCCGGGTCGGGCAGCTTCGCGCCGCCCCGCTGCTCGTGCTCGAAGAGCGTGAAGCAGATCCGGTCGCCCTTCTCCGGCACCGAGCCGGGCTCCGGCTCCTTGCCGCGGCCCATCTTGTCCAGGATCCGCAGCACCAGCACGTCGTCACCCTCATACCCGACGATCTCCGCCGACTGCGGCCTGCCGCCCAGCGAGCGGTACACCCTCGCCCGCTCCGCCGCCTGCGGCCGGTCGTCGGTGCGGACCGTCACCAGCGGGCGCGGGCTCGGCCGCCTGCCCTCGCTGTACGCCATCACGGCATCGGTCACCTCGCCCGCGAACGCCTCCCCGGCCAGCCGCCGCCCGGCCATCACCAGCGGATCGTCCAGTGCCTCCTGCGCCTCCAGCCGGGCCTGCTCCCGCTCGCGCGTGGCCAGCTTGTTCGCCGCCGTCACCGCGTCGTCCCGGCGGGGCTGCGGGGGCTCGCCGGCCAGCACCCGGTCGCGGTGCCCGGTGAACGACCACCGGTCCCGGGTCCAGCGCTCCTCGACGTGCGCCCCCTCGGGCAGCGTCCGCAGCAGGTCCAGGCCCCGCCACACCGCGTCCCAAGTGGGCCGGACACGGCTCTCGACCAGCTCGCGGACCGCCAGTTCGGCCCTGGTGAGCGCGGCGAGCCGGTCGTCGGCCTCCAGCGGGTCCTCGGCGGCGGCCAGCGCGGTGCGCGCCCGGTCGTAGCGCTCGATCGCCGGGGCCAGCAGCTTGTTGTCGAACGCCGGGTCGGTCGCGGGACCGGCCGGCGGGCACAGCAACTGCCCGTCCGCGTCCCGCTCCAGCTCGGCCCGGCGCGCGGCCTCGGCACCGGTGAGGCCCTCCGGCGGGTCGATCCAGGCCAGCAGCGCGCCCAGGTGCTGGTCCTCCAGCCCGGACTGGCCCGTCGCCCAGTGCCGGGACAGCACGTCGGTCAGGGCCAGCAGCAGCGAGGAGCCGGGCACCCGGGCCCGCTCGCCGTAGTGGGTCAGCCAGCGGCCGAGGAGGGGCACCCGGGGCGGCGCCGGGTAGGGCGCGTCCGGATCCTGCTCGGCGGTGCGCCGGAACCGCATCGAGCGGCCCAGCAGCCGTACCAGGTCCAGGCCCGCGCGGCTGGGCACGATCAGCTGGGGCGCGTCCGCGCACAGCTCGGCCTCGACCTTGACCCGCTTGCCGGTCTCCGGGTCCGTCTCGGTGCGCTCGGCCGCCTCCACCGACCCGGCGTGGGTGTCGATGCAGGGCAGGACCACGTCGGCCAGGTCGGCGAGGAACGTGAAGCGCAGGTCGCGGTCGCGGGGCTGCGGTACGACCAGCAGCCGGGGCCGGTCGCGGTCGGTGCCGACCAGCGCGCCGAGCGGGGCGCCGGTCTCGCCGGCCGTGACGAGCGGCACGAACACCAGCGGCCGGTCGGACAGATGCCGGTGCCGGACGGTCGCCGTGGGCTGGGCCCGGCCGCTGCCGACGGCCTCCAGCCGGGCGAGGGTGGTGATCAGGGACACGGGGCCACCTCCGCGGCTGCCGCCAGTGCCTCGGCGCGCAGGGCCGCCGCCCGGCGCAGGGCGGCCACCGCCGGGTCGTCCGGGTCGTCCGGGTCGCCGGCCTCGCCGCGGGCCGCCGCGAGGACCTCCTCGACCGTGGCCAGTCCGCCGAGTTCGGCCCGCAGCGGCCGGCCGAGGCGGGTGACGGCGCCGGCCGCACCGGCGCGTTCCCGGCAGTGGAAGGCCAGTTCGCAGGCGGACAGGCACTCGGGCGCGTACGTCGCCGGTACCGCCTCCACCGCCGCCGTCAGCTCCTCGGCGGGCCGGTCGGGTGCGAAACAGACACCCTCCGGCAGGGCGCCGGCGATCTCCTCGATGCGGGTGAGCCGGGCCAGCTGGCGTGCGGTGACCGCGCGTTGCTTGCGGATGTCCACGGCGGAGCCCGTGGCCAGGTTGGAGAAGTCCTTGGGGCACACCAGCAGGACGCGGTGGTGCACGCGCGGGGCGGGTTCGAGCCGCGCGGCCACGTTCTCCAGGGCCAGCACGTACACCGCGGCCTGCCGGGCCGCCGCGCCCACCTTCGCCGGGTCCGCGGCGCCGTCCACCATGGGGAAGGACTTGATCTCCACCACCGACCAGCTGCCGTCCGGGTGCACCACCACCGCGTCCGGCTCCAGGAAGGCGAGCGACCCGGCCACGTCCAGGGCGAGCATCGGATGGTCCAGCAGCGTCCAGCCGCCGGCCTGGACGGCCTCGCGCAGCGCCAGCGCCGTACGGGCCGTACGACCCTCCGGGCCGTGCGCGGTCAGGTCCGGCACGGCCGCCGCGGCGGGCGGTTCGGCACCCGGGTCGAGCCGGGCGTGCACCAGCCGCAGCAGCTCGGCACCGCCGTCCGCCTTCACGCGCGCCTCGAAGGCGTTGCCCCGGGTCAGCGCGAACTGGGACTGCCCGAAGCCGGACGGTGCGCCCAGCGCGGTCGCCAGCCGGGCCTTGTCCACCCCGGCGCCGTCCAGGATCGCCCGCCGGGCGCACCCGGGGTTGGCGGCGAGCGCCGCGAGGGCGCGCGCGTCCAGGGACTTGGCGGGTACGTCGGGGCCGCGCAGCTCAGCGAGCCGGTGCCGGAGCCCCTTCTCCCGCGTCGGAGGGGGAGGCGTCCGGTCCGGCCGCGGTGTCGAGCTGCGACTCGCGCTGCCGTGGAATTCGCTCACCCGCGGAAGTCTGGCATCCGGCACTGACAATCGGGGAACGCGTGCCGGCCGGGACCGGTGCCGTGGGCCGGAGTACCCGGGCCCGGACCAGGTCCACGACCCGCATCACCCGCGGCGCCAGCAAGTAGCCGACGCCCATCACGGCGACGCCCGCGACCGCGTCCAGGAAGTAGTGGTTGGCGGTGCCCATGACCACGAGCGCGGTCACCAGCGGGTAGACGACGGCGAACACCTTCGCCAGGCGCGTGCCGCCGTACCGCCACAGCATCACACCGCACCACAGCGCCCAGCCCACGTGCAGGCTCGGCATCGCCGCGTACTGGTTGGTCATGCCGCCCATGCCGCGCGGGGCACTGGCCTCGCCGCCCCACCAGCCGTAGTCGCTGTACTGCGCCATGCCGTCCACGAAGCCGTGGCCGGCGGAGAGCAGGCGGGGCGGGCAGGTCGGCAGCAGGGTGAAGCCGATCAGGCCCAGGAACGTGGACGTCATCAGCCAGGTGCGGGCCGCCCGGTAGTGCCGGGCACGCGCACGGAACAGCCAGACCAGCAGCACGGGTGTGACCAGGTAGTGCAGCGAGGCGTACCAGAAGTCGGCCGGCACGCCGATCCACGCCTCGCGCGTGAACAGCCGGTTCAGCGGGTGCTCGGCGTCGAGGTGCAGGGCCTTCTCGATGCGCAGGATCGCCAGACCGTGGTCGACGGCGCTGCCGACGTCACCGCGCGCGAGGAGCCGGCCGGCCGAGTAACAGCCGTAGACCAGCAGGATCAGCGGCAGCTCGGTCCACCAGCGCAGCCGGGATCGCGGGGTCACCTCGGTGCCCGGTGTCTCGGTCTGCGGCAATCCGATCGCCCTCCCCCTTCTGCTGTGCGGCGCGCCCCGGCGGGCGACCGTGCCACTTTACGGTGTCCCCGTGCCGCCCATGACGGGCCCTGCCGGATCCCGCGCATCGGCGTTCAGCTCCGGAAGACGCCGGGAACGCCCGTCGGGTTGCCCGGGGCCGGGGTGCGCGATGATGGAGGGACCCGCATCCGCTCGTCGTCCCCCGTTGTCCGTGGCGTCCCTGTGGCGTCACCCACCCGGAGAGGTCTCCCATGGCACCGCGCATCCTGCTGGCCCGGCACGGACAGACGGCGTGGTCGCTGTCCGGCAAGCACACCGGCAGGACCGACGTGCCGCTCCTGGAGGAGGGCCGGCGCGGGGCCAAGCTGCTCGGCGAGCGGCTGCAGCACACCGCGCCGGACGGGCTGGCGGGGGTGGAGGTGCGCACGAGTCCGCTGGCACGCGCGCGTGAGACGTGCGAACTCGCCGGGTTCGGGGCGCGTGCCGAGACCTGGGACACCCTGATGGAGTGGGACTACGGCGCGTACGAGGGCATGACGCCGGCCGAGATCCAGGCCGTGCGGCCGGGGTGGCTGATCTGGCGGGACGGCGTGCCGGAGGGCGAGACCATCGCCGACGTGACCGCGCGCGCGGACGAGGTGGTGGCGTGGGCGCGGTCCGCCGACCGCGATGTGCTGGTCTTCGCCCACGGGCACATCCTGCGGTCCATCGGGGCGCGGTGGCTGGGCCTGCCGCTGGACTTCGCGGCGCGGATACGGCTGAACCCGACGTCGCTGTCCGTGCTGGGGTGGGCCTACGGCGAACCGGCGATCGAGAGCTGGAACGACACAGGCCACTTGCCGGCCTGACCCCCCGCCCGCACCCCGTCAGGGCCGGTTGACCGCGCGACCACCCCGGCACGCCCGCGCAGGGCGACGCGCCCCGTCAGGGCCGCGGGGAACTGCGCGAGCGACCGGGCACGCACTCGGGGTGGCGCGCCCCGTCAGGGCCGCGGGGAACTGTGCGAGCGACCGGGCACGCACTCGGGGTGGCGCGCCCCGTCAGGGCCGCGGGGAACTGTGCGAGCGACCGGGCACGCACTCGGGGTGGCGCGCCCCGTCAGGGCCGCGGGGAACTGCGCGAGCAACCCGGCACGCACCCGCGGACCGCCGGCCACGGCGCACCCCACCTCGTACCCGGAACCAGGCACTCCCGGGATGTCCTACCCGCAACCACGGCAGTCGCACTCCCGGGATGTCGTCCCCGGAACCTGGCACTCCATGGACGTGGCGCCCGGGACTAGGCCCTCCCGGAACGTGGCACGGACGCGTGCCGGTCCAGGAACTCCGACACCCCCGAAGCCCGCCGGTGCGGCAGCAGCACCCGTGCCGTACCCGCCAGCATCGTCTGGATGCGGGAGGACTGGACCTGGTCCAGCAGGGCGAGGACGCGCAACCCCGCCTCCGCCGCCTCGTCGGGACGACCCTCACGGGCGAGGTCGTCGGCCAGTTCCGCCGTGTAGAGCGCGATGTTGCGGGTGAAGTGCGGATCCTGGAGACGCGCCGCCCGCCGCGCGTGCCGCGCCGCCCGCCGCCAGTCGCCCAGCGTGGACCAGCACTGCGCCTCGAGTCCCTCCAGCTCGGCCTCTCCGTAGAAGCTCATCCACTCGGGGTCGGCGTCCGCGTGGCCCCGCTCGAAGAAGGCCTGCGCGCGCGCCAGCGCCTGTTCGCAGCCGGTGCGGTCGGCGAGCCCCGCCCAGCCGCCCGCCTCGCGCAGCGCCAGCAGGGACATCAGCCGGGCGGAGCCTAGGGGCCGCGCGGCGCGTTGCGCGGCCTGCGCGGCCCGGACCGCCTCCCGGGGGCGCCCGGTGTCCCGGGCCAGGAACGCGGTGTTGCAGAAGGCGTGCGCCTCCAGCCCCGGGTCGCCGGTCATGCGGGCGGTGGCAAGCGCCTCCGCGTAGTGCGAGCGTGCGTCGTCGAAGCGGCCGGAGTCGTGGGCCAGCCAGCCGACGGAGATGGCGAGTTCACCCGCGCCCGAGTGCAGCCGGTCGGCGGTGGTCTGCCGGGTCGCACCGGCGTCCAGCAGCGCGTAGGCCGCACGCAGCGGTGCCGCCGCGCGCCGGTAGAGGCCGTCCGCGCCGTGCCGGTCGTCGAGCAGCCGGATGCGGCGGACGGCCTCCTCCAGGGCGGCCGCCTCGGAGGTTCCGGCCCGCCGCAGCGGCCGTTCCGCGGCCGTGGCGGCGGTGTTGAGTCCCAGCGGGGCCAGCGTGGCGGCGGCCACCGTGGCGCCTCCGCCGGTCATGAATGCGCGACGCAGCACGTCGCTCTCCTCGTGGTTCAGGGGGTCTTTCTCGTGGTGATCCCCTCTGTTCGAGCGTTGCCGTGAACGTGGGGGAGGTTCGTTCGGTTCGTGCGGGCCGGCCGGATCCTTCCTGTCATACGGTGCGGAGGCCGCCCGCGACTCACCGGGCGCCCCGCCCGGCTCCGCCCCGGCCGTGCGCGCCCCGGGCGCCGCCGTGGCTCCCGGCGCCGCCGGGCCCGTACGGGCCGCTCGTCCGCGGACGGACGAGCGGGGCGCGAAGCCCAGGTCGGTGAGCGTGCGGCCGGGGAACATGTGCAGGAACACCCGTTCGTATGCGTAGTTCGGGCAGCGGATCTCGCCCGCCTCGACCCGGCCGATGTAGCGCGCGTCACAGCTCACCCGCTCACCGATCTCGCGCGCGGCCCGCCGCACCAGCGCCGCGAACTCGGCCGGTGAGCGCCGGCCGCGCAGCTGCCGGAAGGCGAGGTTCGGCCGGGGTGGCCGTTCGGGCTGTGACGAGGTCGCGGTTGACGACGCCATGGCCGGGTCCTCTCGTGCGAACCGTCGAACCATGCCGGGACGGGGGCGTCCGGGGACGAGTTGTCCGTGTGGCGCCCTGATCCCGGCGGGCATGAACGTACCTGCTGTGAAGGACCCGCCACGCTGTGTTTGGCTACAAACCGGATATCTCATCCCTGATCTGCCATGAAGTGCCATCCTTTGCGGCGCACTTGTGCCGTAGCCGTTGACGCGCTCGCGCGTTGGACTCCATGGACCGCAACAGGGCTGTGTGGTGGAGGCCGGCATGGAGACCAGCCAGAGCAACGAACCTTGTACGTCGCCGTCGTCGCCCGCGCTCGCGGCATGCGACCCGGCATGCGACCTCGTGACGGTGCCGGCGCGGCAGGGGCTGGAGGCGGTCGACATCCTGCGGCGCGGCGCGCTGGACGCGGTGGGGCCCGTCCTGCACGACGACGGCTGCGACACCCTCGGCTTCCTGGTACCGGCCGGTACGGCGGCCGGCTGGGACGTGCCGGGCAGCACCTGCACCGAGACGAACGGGCACGGGCTGCGGCTGACCCCCGAGCCGCCGGTGGAGGGCTCCGACTGGCTGCTGCCGCCCGGCGACGCCGACCTCGCCACCGATCCGGCCGTGCTGCGCCGGGCCCTGGGGGAGGCGGCCCGGCTGATCGAGGCCGCCGACAGCTGCCGATGACGCACGCGCGGGGCCGCCGACGGCTACGGACGACGCACGCGTGCGATGCCGTCGGCAGTTGCCGATGACGCACGCGCGGGGGGCAGCTGCGAAAATGGACGGATGGGCAGATCCAGGGACCACCGGCGCAGGTCGGCCGCCGTCACGACCGTCGAGGAGCCGGTCGACGGCGGACTCGCGCAGCTCGTACCCGATCCGGACCGCGGCCGTGCCTGGACGCTGCTGATCGACGGGGCGCCCCAGTCGCACGTCGACCTGGACGATCCCGCGTACCTCTCGTTCGAGTACCAGCGCCGCCTCGGCCATGTCATCGATCTCGTCGCGCCGCCCGGCAGACCCGTACAGGTGCTGCACCTCGGCGGCGGTGCGTTCACCCTCGCCCGGTACGTCGCCGCGACGCGGCCCCGCTCCACCCAGCAGGTGGTGGAACGCGACGCGAGCCTGGTCCAGCTGATCCGCCGTGAGCTGCCGCTGGATCCGGGCGCCCGCATCCGGGTGCGTGCGACGGACGCCCGAGCCGGGCTGGCCAAGGTGCCGGAGGGCTGGGCCGACCTGGTCATCGCCGATGTCTTCAGCGGCGCCCGCACCCCTGCGCACCTCACCTCCACCGAGTTCCTGGACGAGGTCCGCCGTGCCCTGAAGCCTTCCGGTGTCTACGCGGCCAACCTCGCCGACGGGCCGCCGCTCGCACACCTGCGCGGCCAGATCGCCACCGCCGCGGCCCGGTTCGGGGAACTCGCGCTGCTCGCCGACCCGGCCGTGCTGCGCGGCAAGCGCTTCGGCAACGCGATCCTGGTCGCCTCCGACCTGCCGCTGCCGCTCGCCGAACTCACCCGCCGTGCCGCCTCCGACCCGCACCCCGCCCGGCTCGAACACGGCGGCAGGCTCACCGACTTCACCGGTGGCGCGGTGCCCGTGACGGACGATGCCGCGGTGGCCTCCCCGGCCCCGCCGCCCTCGGTGTTCCGCTAGGACCCCGCTCCCGTCTCCGGAACGGTCGCCACCAGGACCACGATCTGTCGGAATCGGTCTTTCCTGGTGCAACTCATGCCATTTCAGAAGGCATCCGCGTGTCGTTTTGTGCCTACTGCTGACCTGGTCTTCCACCACACCGGAAGGAAACGGTCATGAGCGCTGCTGTCCGACGGACGGCCTGCACCCTGGGCGCGGTCGCCGCGGTCCTCCTCGCCCTGGTCGCGTTCGGCTCGTTCGCCCCGTCCCAGGCCGATGCCGCGGCCGCCACCCCCGTCGTCAGGTCGAAGTACTTCACGACCGGCGCCACCACGATCTCCTGTCCGTCCGGCTGGTCGGCCACCGGCGGCGGCGTCGGCGTCGACCTGCAGAGCAGCATGTACGTCGCGCGCACCGAACCGGTCAAGAACTCCGCCGGCAGGCCGGTCGGCTGGAAGGGCGACGTCCGGCAGCGGGTCAACGGCCAAGCGGCCAGCGGCAGCATCTACGTCGTCTGCGTGCCCTGAGCCGGGAAGCACCGGCGGTCATGGGGGCCGCCGCCGGGCCGGCGGCCACGTGCCGCCGCCCGTTCAGTAGGTGCCGACCTCGACCCGCGGCGGCCCGTCGTGCCAGGTGCAGAACACCGAGACCCGGTCCGCGCCCCGGCTGAACTCCACCCGGATCCAGCTCTCCGTCTTCCACACCTGCATCGACCAGCCCGTGCCCGGCGTCGCCGAGACCAGGGTCGCGGCGGCCGGGCCCAGCTCGAACACCGCCCGGCCGCCGTCCGTGCCATAGGACTTGACCTGGCCGACCGGGGTGGCGGGCGCACTGGAGGAGGCGGTGGGCGTGCGGGCGGGGGTCCGGCCGGGCGTGGGCGTCGGCCGGGCGGACGGCGTGCGGGACGGGGCCGGGGACGAAACCGGCGGCCGGGACGCCGACTTCACGTCACGGTCCCGTGCCTCGGCCGCCGCGACCGGCAGGGCGCGCGGCGGGTCGTACGCCGTCCCCGCCATCACCGTGTGCACACCCCACCACGACAGCGTGACCGCCGCTCCCGTCGCGAGCAGCCACGCCAGTACGTGTACGAGTCCTCTGCGCATCGCGGCCCATACTGCCCCAGGGGAACGGCGGTGCGCACATGCTCCGAGTTGTCCACAGGCGCCCGCCCGGCATCGCCCGCATGGCGTACGGTGCGGCGCATGGCAAGTGTGCTCGTGGTCGAGGACGACCAGTTCGTACGCTCGGCGCTCATCCGGCACCTGACCGACGCCGGGCACACCGTGCGCAGCGTCGGCACGGCACTGGAGGCGCTGCGCGAGGTCGCCCATTTCCGCTTCGACCTGGTCATCCTGGACCTGGGGCTGCCCGACCTGGACGGCTCCGAGGCCCTGAAGATGCTGCGCGGCATCACCGACGTGCCGGTCATCATCGCCACCGCCCGGGACGACGAGACGGAGATCGTCCGGCTGCTGAACGCGGGGGCGGACGACTACCTCACCAAGCCGTTCTCCGTCGAACACCTCTCCGCCCGCATGGCCGCCGTCCTGCGCCGGTCCCGCTCGGGTGGCCAGGAGAGCGCACCCTCGTCGGTGCTCCGCGTCGGCGGACTCACCGTCGACCCGCTGCGCCGCCAGGCCGAACTCGACGGAGCCCGGCTCGACCTCACCCGCCGCGAGTTCGACCTGCTGGCCTTCCTGGCCGGCCGGCCCGGGGTCGTCGTACCGCGCAAGGAACTCCTCGCCGAGGTCTGGCAGCAGTCCTACGGCGACGACCAGACCATCGACGTCCACCTGTCCTGGCTGCGCCGGAAGCTGGGCGAGACGGCCGCCCGGCCGCGCTACCTGCACACGCTCCGCGGCGTCGGCGTGAAGCTGGAACCCCCGGCGGACGGGGAGGCGTCGCGATGAGGTGGGCTCTGGTCAAGGTCTGCCTGGCGGTCACCACGATGGTCGTGGTCGCCTTCGCCGTGCCGCTCGGACTGGTCGTCGAGGAGATGGCCCGGGACCGCGCCTTCTCCAACGCCGAGCGGGAGGCCGCCGCGGTCGCCCCCGCGCTGTCCATCACCACCGACCGGGACGAGCTGGAGCGGGTCGTGGCCTCGGCCGGCGCCGACTCCGGAATGGCCGTTCATCTGCCCGCGGACGGCACCCGGGCCGCGCTCGACCTCGGCCGGCAGCGCGCCGCCGACCGCGACGTCGGGATGGTCCGCAGACTCGGCCGCGCCTCCACCACCTCCGTGCCCGGCGGCTCCACCCTGCTCCAGCCGGTCGCACTCGGCACCGGCGCGATCGCGGTGGTCGAGGTGTACGTCCCCGAGTCCGCGATGACCAACGGCGTCGGCACGGCCTGGGCGGTGCTCGCGGGCGTCGGCCTCGCGCTGGTCGTCGGCTCGGTAGCGGTCGCCGACCGGCTCGGGGTACGCATGGTGCGGCCCGCCCAGCGGCTCGTCGCGGGCGCGCACGAACTGGGCGAGGGCAGACTGGGCGCCCGGGTGCGGGAGGAGGGCCCGACCGAACTCCGGCTGGCGGCGGTCGCGTTCAACTCCATGGCCGACCAGGTGGTGCAACTCCTCGCCAACGAACGGGAACTGGCGGCCGACCTCTCGCACCGGCTGCGCACCCCGCTCACGGTGCTCCGGCTGAACGCGGCGTCGCTGGGCGCCGGACCGGCCGCCGAGCAGACCCGCACCGCGGTCGCCCAGCTGGAGCGCGAGGTCGACACCATCATCCGCACGGCCCGGGAGGCCAAGCCGCAGACGGCCGCCGCCGGGCCCGGCGGCGGATGCGACGCGGCCGAAGTGGTCCGGGAGCGGATGGAGTTCTGGTCCGCGCTCGCCGAGGACGAGGGCCGCAAATGGCGGGTGGCCGGCGTCGACCGGCCGGTGCGCATACCCGTGGCCCGCGCCGACCTGGCCGCCGCGCTCGACGCCCTGCTCGGCAACGTCTTCCGGCACACCGCCGAGGGCACCGCCTTCGCGGTCGACGTGCACAACGGCGACGACGCGGTGATCGTGCTGGTCTCGGACGCGGGCCCCGGCATACCCGACCCCGAGGCGGCGATGGCCCGCGGCCGGGGTTCCGGGAATGCCGGATCGACCGGGCTCGGCCTGGACATCGTGCGCCGGCTCGCCGAGGCCACCGGTGGCGACGTCCGCATCGGCTCCTCGGTGCTGGGCGGCACCGAGGTGCGGATCTGGTTCCAGCTGGACGGGCGGAAGCCGGCGGGCCGGGGCCACCGCGGGGCGGTGCGCCGCCGCCGGCCGGGCAAATTGGTCTCGACCTTTAACCGACCCCGATCGCTTCCTTAAGCGCACCATAAGGACGTCAACGCCCGCCGGGAACAGGTCGTTTGTCCGAATCCGGCTCGCTAGCGTGCTGCCGCACCCCACAGGACCCGCACCCCTGTGGACCCCCAGTGAGCAGTGAAGGCAGGCAGGCGCATGAGCACGCACCGGCGCAGGATCAGTGGCAGGAACAAGGCGATAGGCGGCCTGGTGGCCGCGGCCGTGGCCGGCGGCGGCGCGGTCCTGCTCACCGGCACCGCGAACGCGGCCGGGGTGAACGCGGCGTACACCAGGACCAGCGACTGGTCGACGGGCTACACCGCGCAGTACGTCGTCACCAACAACAGCAGCCGCGCCGAGAAGAGCTGGACACTGGAGTTCGACCTTCCCGCGGGCGCCGGGCTCGGCTCACTGTGGAACGGCGAGTCGAAGGTCAGCGGCCGGCACGTCACGGTGCGGCCGGCCACCTGGGACACCGAGGGTCTGGCCCCCGGCAAGTCGGTGACCGTCGGCTTCGTGGTCAACGGCACCGGCGACCCGACAGGCTGCCGGATCGACGACGCGCGGTGTTCCGCCGACGGCGGCGCGACCCCCGAGCCGAGCGGCCGCCCCACCGGGACCCGGTCACCCGCCCCGACCGGCACGGCCGCACCCACCAGGACGGCCACCCCCACGCGGAGCGGCACCCCCACGCAGAGCACGCCCCCCGCGCAGAGCGCGACCCCGGTCCCCACGGGCGGCACCGGCAGCGGCACCACCGCCGCGGCCGGCTTCGCCCCCTACGTCGACACCTCCCTCTACCCGGCCTTCGACCTCCTCGGTGCCGCCGACGCGACGGGCGTGAAGAACTTCAACCTCGCCTTCCTCACCGACGGCGGCGGCTGCACCCCCAAATGGGGCGGTGTCACCGACCTCACCGGCGACGGCGTGGCCGCGCAGATCGGCGCCCTGCGCGCCAAGGGAGGCGACGTCCGGGTCTCCTTCGGCGGTGCCTCCGGCTCCGAGCTGGCCACCACCTGCTCCTCGGCGGACGCGCTGGCGGCGGCGTACGGCAAGGCGGTCGACGCCTTCAAGCTGACCAAGGTCGACTTCGACGTCGAGGGCGGCGCGCTGCCGAACGCGGCCGCCAACACCCGCCGGGCCAAGGCCATCGCCGAACTCCAGGCCCGCCACCCCGGCCTGGACGTCTCCTTCACTCTCCCGGTGATGCCCGAGGGCCTGACCCAGGACGGCGTGAACCTCCTGTCCGCCGCCAAGTCCAACGGCGTGAGGATCGACACCGTCAACATCATGGCGATGGACTACGGCGCCTCGTACAGCGGTGACATGGGCACCTACGCCGAGCAGGCCGCGACCGCCACCCAGGCGCAGGTCAAGAGTGTGCTGGGCCTGTCGGACGCCGCCGCCTGGAAGGCGGTCGCCGTCACCCCGATGATCGGCGTCAACGACGTATCCACCGAGGTGTTCAAGGTCGACGACGCCACCCAGCTGGTGAACTTCGCCAGGTCCAAGGGCCTCGGCGGGCTCTCCATGTGGTCCGCGACCCGTGACAAGAGCTGCGCCGGCGGCCCCAGGCCCACCGCCGACGCCACGTGCAGCTCGATCGCCCAGGACGCCTTCGCCTTCTCGAAGGCGTTCGGGGCGTACAAGTAGTCGCGCGAACTGCTGACGCGTGCATAACGGGCCCGGCGGATCACATTCGCCGGGCCTCGCCCCATTCACCCCTGCCGTCGCAACCGGCCGAATTCAGTGGCCGTGGCCGGAAATGCGCCGCTACGATTCCCGAGCCGTTGTGCGCCGGTAAGGAAATCGGGGGGAGCGCCATGGGCTCGATACGCACGCGTGTGACCGCACTGCTTCTTGCGGGGACATCGATATTCGCCCTGGCGGGTATGGGCGGCTGCGAGAAGCAGTCACCGTCCGCCTCCTTCACACCGGAATTCGTGCCGGTGACCTTCACGCTCGACGCCGACGGGAAGATCAGTGTCTCCGTGGGCAAGAACTTCGTGACGCCGATCGGAACGTTCAGCGTCGACACCGGTGTGGAGCACCAGTTCGAGATCAGTCCCAAGGGATATCTCACGGCCGTCATCCGGCACATCGACAAGAAACTCGGACTGGTCGAATCCGGTTATCTGGTCCACACCGATCACAAGGTGGAACCGGCACTCGACGGAATCACCCTGGCCCCGGCGCAGGGAATTGTCCGGGCCGACTTCACGCACCGGAAGTCCGGCGGAGAACTGAAGATCTCCGACACCCGGCAGAACACTCCGGTTCCCACCGCATCGGCGTCCTCCTGCCCGGGCTCGGGGAGCGTCCCGGTCACCCTCCCGGAGGTCTCGGCCGGCGACTCGGTCGCGGACACGGTGGCCGAACTGTCCGCCGCCTGCCTCACCGTCCAGTACGCCACCGAGCCGGCCGACCAGGCCGACGGCACGGTGACCCGCGTGGTGATCCCCACCGCGGCCGGGGGATCCGTCCAGCTGCCCCCGGCCGCCGACGGTGATCCGGGCCCGGGCGACAAGGTCACCGCGAGCGCCGAGCAGCCGGCCACCGTCTACGTATCCGGGCCCGCCGTCACGCCGAGCCCCTCACCGGCCGACGACTCGCCCTCGCCGGCCGGCTCCCCCTCGCCGGCCGGCTCCGGCCCCTCGCCCGTGGACTCGCCCGAGGTCACCCCGGACGCCCCGCCCAGCGGCACCACTCCCGTGCACGCCCACGCCGATGCGCCCGTGCGTTCGGCACCGGGCCGGTCGGCTGCGCAGGTCGGCAGCGTCGTGGCCGGCAACGACTACCCGGCGCTCTGCAGCGAGCAGGGCGAGGAGGTCACCGCCAACGGCGCGACCAGCAGCGTCTGGGTCCGACTGCACCTGAGTGCCGGCGGGACGGGCTGGGTCACGGCCACCGCGCTCGACGGCGCCCCCGAAACGCTCGTACCCACACCCTGCTGACCGGGCCCGCGCTAGACGGATCCCACGGCCGGCAGCAGCCCCGTCCGTGCCGCCTCCCCGTACCACCGCGCGCTCGACTTCGGCGTCCGTTCCAGCGAGCCGTAGTCCACGTACACCGCGCCGAACCGCTTGCCGTAGCCGTACGCCCACTCGAAGTTGTCCATCAGGGACCACAGGAAGTAGCCGCGGACGTCGGCGCCGTCAGCGATGGCACGGTGCACCGCGGAGAGATGGCCGTGCAGATAGGCGATGCGCTCCGGGTCGTGGACGCGGCCGTCGGGGTCGGGCTTGTCGTCGTAGGCCGCGCCGTTCTCCGTCACGTACAGCGGCAGTCCCGGGGCCTCGCGCGTGTAGCGCATGAGCAGGTCGTACAGGCCGGTCGGGTCGATCGTCCAGCCCATCTCCGTACGGTCGCCGGGTGTCTGGTGGAAGAGGACGTCGTCGGCGCCGGGCCAGGGGGAGTGTTCGCTGGCGCCGTGGCCGTCCGCCCGGGGGCCCCTGACCTCGCCGGGCGCGGCCGAGACCAGCGCCGGGGTGTAGTAGTTGAGGCCGAGCGCGTCCAGCGGGGCGTTGACGGTGCGCAGGTCGCCGTCGAGGACGTACGACCAGTCCGTCACCGAACGCGTCGCGTCCAGCAGGGACTCGGGGTACGACCCGTGCAGCATCGGACCGTGGAAGACGCCGTTGGCGAGGTCGTCGATGCGGCGCGCGGCCGCCAGATCGGCCGGGTCCTGGGAGAGCGGCCGCACCACGGAGGAGTTGAGGCTGACCGCGATCCGGTTGCGGGCCGGCATCGCCGCGCGCAGCGCCGAGGCGCCCAGCCCGTGCGCCAGGTTGAGGTGGTGGGCGGCGCGCAGGGCGGCCACCGGGTCGGTGCGGCCGGGCGCGTGCACCCCGGAGCCGTAGCCCAGGAAGGCGCTGCACCACGGCTCGTTGAGGGTGATCCACTGCTCCACCCGGTCGCCCAGGGCGTCCGCGACGAGCCGCGCGTAGTCGGCGAACCGGAGCGCGGTGTCCCGTTCCGGCCAGCCGCCCGCGTCCTCCAGCTCCTGCGGCAGGTCCCAGTGGTAGAGGGTGACGGCGGGCTGGATGCCGTGCGCGAGCAGCTCGTCCACCAGGCGGCGGTAGAAGTCCAGGCCCCGCTGCACCGCCGGCCCCCGGCCCGTCGGCTGCACCCGGGACCAGGAGACGGAGAACCGGTACGCGGTCAGGCCCAGCTCCGCCATCAGCGCGACGTCCTCGCGGTAGCGGTGGTAGTGGTCGACCGCGGTGTCCCCGGTCTCGCCGCCGGCCGTCCTGCCGGGCGTATGGCTGAAGGTGTCCCAGATCGAGGGGGTGCGGCCGTCCTCCTGCACCGCCCCCTCGATCTGGTAGGCCGAGGTCGCGGCGCCCCAGAGGAAGGCGGGCGGGAAGGTCACGGGCGACGGTACGGAGTCAGGCATGGAAGCGCTCCCATATGGGGTCGGAAGAGCCGGCGGATGACGGGGGTGAAGGGGGGCGGGGCGACGGCGCCCGGCCCGCGGTAGGGCCGGGAACGGCGCGCCCCTGCCCCGGAAAGGCCAGGGACGGCGTGCCCCCTGTCCCGGGAAAGGCGAGGGACGGCGTGCCCCTGGTCCGGAAGGGCCAGGGAGGGTGTGTCCCCGGCCCCGGAAGGGTCTGGCGGGTCAGCCCTTGATCGCGCCCTGCATGATCCCGCCCACGATCTGCTTGCCGAACAGCAGGAAGGCGACCAGCAGCGGCAGCGTGCCCAGCAGCGCACCCGCCATGATCACCGCCTGGTCGGGGACGTATCCGGTGCCGAGCGAGTTCAGGGCCACCTGCACGGTCGGGTTCTGCTGGTTCAGCGCGATGATCGGCCACAGGAAGTCGTTCCAGGCGAACACGAACGTCAGCAGGCCCAGTACCGCCATCGCCGGGCGTGCCGCCGGGAAGACCACGTGCCAGACGATCCGCAGGCTGCTCGCCCCGTCCACCCGGGCCGCCTCGATGAGTTCGGTGGGCAGCGCCTGGAGCAGGTACTGCCGCATGAAGAACGTGCCGAACGCGGTCACCAGGCTCGGCAGGACCACCGTCTGCAGCTGGTTCGACCAGCCCAGGTCCGACATCCACAGGTACAGCGGTACGACGGCGAGCTGCGGCGGGATCATCATCGTGCCGACGGTCAGCAGCAACAGCAGGCCGGAGAACCGGAACCGCAGCTTGGCGAAGGCGAAACCGGCCAGTGTGGAGAACAGGACCGTGCTCACCGTGATCGTGCCCGCCACGATCACCGAGTTGAACATCGCGGTGCCGAGCCCGGCCTGGTCCCAGGCCGCCCGGAGGTTCTCGAACAGGTTGCCGCCGAACCACAGCGGCGGCGGGGTCTGGGCCAGCCGGCGGTCGGTGCGGGAGGCCGCGATCGCCGTCCACACCAGCGGGGCCAGCGAGACCAGTGCGAAGACGGTCAGCACGACGTAGGTGAGCGGGCCCGCGTGCAGCTGCCGGCCCGCGCCCGTGCGGCCCCGGCGCCGCCGCTCCCGCGGCGCGGCACCCGGAATGGTCACTTCGGTCATTGGGACTTCCTCAGCCGTCGGGTGAGCAGCAGGTTGACCGCGGCGACGATCAGCAGGACCAGGAACATCGACCAGGCGATCGCGGACGCCTTCCCGAGGTTGCCGATGATCCAGCCCTGGTCGTACATGTACAGGCCGAGCGTCTGGAACTGGTGCTCGGAGCCGCCCTTGGAGCCGCTGACACCGCCGAACAGCAGCGGCTCGCCGAAGAGCTGGGTGGCGCCGATGGTGGAGACGACGACCGTGAACAGGATCGTCGGCCGCAGCTGCGGGACGGTGACGTGCCGGAACTGCTGCCAGCGGTTGGCTCCGTCGATCGCCGCCGACTCGTACAGATCGGCCGGGATCGCCTGCATGGCGGCCAGGTAGATCAGCGCGTTGTAGCCGGTCCACCGCCAGATCACGACGGACGACACCGCGAACTGCGAACCCCAGTCGGACTCACGCCAGTTGACGGGATCGACGCCGAAGAAGTGCAGGATCCAGTTGACCATGCCGCCGTCCCACGAGTACAGCAGCGTGAACACCAGCGTCGCCGCGGCCACGGAGGTGGCGTACGGGGTCAGCATCACGACCCGCCACACGGTCGAGCCGCGCAGCCGGTAGTTGAGCAGGTGGGCGAGACCGAGCGCCGCCAGCAGCTGCGGCACGGTCGAGATCACGCCGATGGTGAGGGTGTTCCCGAGGGCGTTCCAGAAGAAGTCCGAGGACCACAGGTTCTCGTAGTTGCCCAGGCCCGCCCAGGTCTGGTGGTCCAGAGCCGACAGCTGCACGTGGTGCAGCGAGTACCAGGCGGTGTACAGCAGCGGGACCAGGGTGAACGCCCCGAAGAGGACGAAGAAGGGGGCCACGAACGCGTACGGCGACGCCTTCATGTCCCAGCGGTACAGCCGGCTGCGCCAGGAGGCGGCGCCCGCCGGCCCTCCGCGACCACGAGCGCCCCGGGCCGCGCCCGGCGGGGTGCCGGGCGCGGCCTCGGCGCTCGACGCGGTGTGCGCGAGAGCCTGCTTGGAGACGCTCACTGGCCGAGCACGTCCTTGATCTCCTTGGACGCGGCGTCCCAGCCCTGCGCGGGGGACTTGCCCTTCTGCTCGACCTGGAGGATGCCGATGTCACTGATCGCGTTGTCGATCGGCTTGTCCTTGGGGCCGAGGGGCTGTGAGGGGATGGTCTTCGCCGAGTCGGAGAAGATCCGGGTGAGCGGGGCGCCCGAGAAGTACGCCGTGGTCTCGGGCTGCGGCTTCAGGCTCGGGTACACCGACGGGGTCGACGGGAAGCTGGCCTGCTTGGCGAAGACCTTCGCCTGCTGCTCGGGTGCGGTCAGCCACTTCGCCAGCGCGACGGCCTCCTTCTGGTGCCTGCTCGCGGTCGGCACGCCGAGGAAGGAGCCGCCCCAGTTGGACGCCGCCGGTGCCGCGGCCACGTCCCACTTGCCCTTGCCGGAGTCGCCGGACTTCTGCTCGATGTAGCCGATCATCCAGGCCGGACAGGCGACGGAGGCGAAGGTGCCGTTGGCGAAGCCCTGGTCCCACGTCGGGTCGAACTGCTTCAGCTTCGCCGACATGTCGCTCGTGGCGACGGTCATGGCGGTGTCCCACGCCTTCTTCACGCCCGCGGACTTGTCCCAGACGACGTTGCCGTCCTTGTCGTAGTACCGCTCGCTCGCGCCGCCGACCGCCGCGTTGTAGACGGAGGCGGCCGAGTCCACGAACTTGGTGCCCGCGGGTGCCTTCTTCATGTACTGCTTGCCCACCTCGACGTACTTGCTCCAGTCGCCCTTCCACATCTCGGCGAGCTTGGTGCGGTCGGTCGGCAGTCCGGCCTTCTGGAAGAGGTCCTTGCGGTAGCAGACGGCCATCGGCCCGGTGTCGGTGCCGAGCCCGATGAGCTTGCCGTCCGCGGTGGTGGCCTGGGCGTTCTTCCAGTCCAGCCACTGGGACTTGTCGACCTCCTTGCCGAGGTCCGTGAACTTGGCGGCCTGGGTCTGCACGGCCTCGGTGATGTTGCCGATCTCTATGGCCTCGATGTCGTCCGTGCCGGAGCCGGCCTGCAGGCGGGTGAGCACCTTCGGCCAGTAGACATCGGTACGGGTGGTGACGTTCTCCTTGATGCTGATGTCCTTGTGGAGCTTCATGTACTCGTCGTAGAGGCCGGCCTGCTTGTAGCCGAAGACGCCGAAGGTGCCGATGGTCAGCGTGATCCTGCCACTGCCGTTGCCGCCGTCCGAGTGGTCCGACGAGCCGTCGTCCGAGTCCTCGGCGCAGCCGGCCAGCAGCCCCGTGGTCAGGGCGGCGACGGCCGCGAGGGCCATCAGCCGATGGGACCGGCGGATGCTCGTGCGCATTGCGTCCTCCTGTTGCCTGACGTGCCGACCCCCCGGCCGACTACATGGAAATCGGGCCCGTTCGTACTCGCTGCGGCTCGGGCGGGGAACGTGCGGGATGTGTAGGTGTCAGGTAGCGTGGGAGCGCTCCCACAAGTGATGTGTTGAAGAGTCGTCGGTTCCCGTCGGGGTGTCAAGAGAGCGGACGGGGCCAACCGCCTTCAGTTATCGGGACGTTAACCGGCACTCCGCCCGGACGGCCCGGCCCGTGCCGGCCGCCCGTCACGCGGGGCGGGCAGGAGCGTCCCCGGGGCCCCGGCCGCGGGCCCGCGGCGCGGGTCGGGCCCGGCCGACGGCACTGTTAGATTCCAGCCGGAACAGGACGACGGCGAGAAAGGCGGAGCCCATGGCAAGCCACGGAGGGCGGGGCCGGAGCGGGGGACGGCCCACGCTCGAAGAGGTCGCCGCCCGGGCCGGGGTCGGGCGGGGCACGGTCTCCCGGGTGATCAACGGCTCGCCCCGGGTCAGTGACGCCACCCGCGCCGCGGTCGAGGCGGCCGTCGCCGAACTCGGTTACGTCCCGAACACCGCGGCCCGCGCGCTCGCGGCCAACCGCACCGACGCCATCGCCCTGGTCGTCCCCGAGCCGGAGACCCGGTTCTTCGCCGAACCCTACTTCTCGGACATGCTGCGCGGTGTCGGTGCCGAACTCTCCGACACCGAGATGCAGTTGCTGCTCATCTTCGCCGGCAGCGACCGTGAACGGCAGCGCCTGGCGCAGTACCTGGCGGCCCACCGGGTCGACGGCGTCCTGCTGGTCTCGGTGCACGCCGACGATCCCCTGCCCGATCTCCTGGGCCAGCTGGAGATCCCGGCCGTGATCAGCGGCCCGCGCTCGGCGGCCGAGTCGCTCACCTCGGTGGACTCGGACAACTACGGCGGGGCCCGCTCGGCGGTGGAGCACCTGCTGGCCGGGGGCCGCCGCCGGGTCGCGCACATCACCGGCCGTCTGGACGTCTACGGCGCCCAGCGCCGCGTCGACGGCTACCGCGACGCGCTGCGCGACGCGGGCCGTACGGCGGACGAACTCCTGGTCGAGCCGGGGGACTTCACGGAGGAGGGCGGCCGGCGCGCGATGACGGCCCTGCTCGCCCGGCACCCGGACCTGGACGCGGTCTTCGCCGGCTCGGACGTGATGGCGGCGGGCGCCCGGCAGGTGCTCCGCGAGGCGGGCCGCCGTATCCCGGACGACGTGGCCCTGGTCGGCTACGACGACTCGGCCATCGCCCGCCACATGGACCCGCCCCTCACCAGCGTCCGCCAGCCCATCGAGGAGATGGGCCGCGCCATGATCGACCTGCTCCTCACGGAGATCGCCGACCGCCGCCCGGCCGTCTCCCGAGGCCTGGACCGGCGCCGGGCGGTCCTGCCGACCGAGCTGGTGGTGCGGGCGTCGTCGTGACCGGGCCGCCGGCGCCGGGCGGTACCGCCGCCGGGCGCCGGGGCGGGGGCGGAACGGCGGCCTCCGGGTCGGGGGACGAACAGCGGCCTCCGGGGCGGGGGCCGTGCCGGCGAGGGGGCGGGCCTCCGCTGAACGCCGCGGTCTGCTCGCGCTGCTGGAGGAGGTGCCGCTGCGCGGTGGGCCGGCGCGGACACAAAAGAATCAGCCGGTGACCCGTCTTTCGACGGAGTCACCGGCTGATCACTCAGGGTGAGTGACGGGACTTGAACCCGCGACTTCCTGGACCACAACCAGGTGCTCTACCAGCTGAGCTACACCCACCATGACCGGCGGTCGAACTTGTCGTTTCCCCGACCGGCCGAGAAGAAGTCTACAGGGTCCGAAGGGGTGCTCGCGCACACCTTTTCGCGCGGGCCGCCGAGCGGACCCTGGCGGGCTACTGCGCGGGCAGGACGTGCTTCGCCGCGATCGCCTTCGCGGTGTCGGAGTCCGGGCCGGGCTGCGGGACGAAGACGGCCTCGCGGTAGTAGCGCAGCTCGGCGATCGACTCGCGGATGTCGGCGAGGGCCCGGTGGTTGCCGTTCTTCTCGGGGCTGTTGAAGTACGCCCGCGGGTACCAGCGGCGGGCCAGCTCCTTGATCGAGGACACGTCGACGATCCGGTAGTGGAGGTAGTCCTCAAGCGTCGGCATGTCGCGCAGCAGGAAGCCGCGGTCGGTGCCGACGGAGTTGCCGCACAGCGGGGCCTTGCCGGGCTCCTTGACGTGCTCGCGGACATAGGCGAGTACCTGCTCCTCGGCCTCCGCCAGCGTCGTGCCGTTCTCCAGCTCGGCGAGCAGCCCGGACGCGGTGTGCATCTGACGCACCACCTCCGGCATCGTCTCCAGTGCCCGGGCAGGCGGCCGGATGACGATGTCCACCCCCTCGCCGAGTACGTTCAGCTCGGAGTCGGTGACGAGGGCGGCCACCTCGATGAGCGCGTCGTCGGACAGCGAGAGGCCGGTCATCTCGCAGTCGATCCACACCATGCGATCGTTCATGCGACCACCCTAAAGCGGACCTGTGCTTTTGTGGTCCCCCTGTGCCGGTGCCGGGGTCTGCCGGCCCCACGGGAAAGAGGTGGGCGAGCCGGTGCTCGCCCACCTCTTGCGGTGACCTCAGTTGCCGCTGCGCGGCCCCGGCAGCAGGCCCACCGCGCCGGCCGCCGTACGACGGCTCTGCATCGGCACCCCGCTGTCCGGGTGCAGCACGGGCACGTGGCCCATCGGCCCGGGCCCGCCCGCCAGACCCGGCGGTGGGCCCGGCTGGCCGGGTTGCGGCATCGCCGCCTCCGGCTCACCCGGCTTGTCGCCCTGCGGCCTGCGGGCCCGGTAGGCGGCGCGGTAGGCGGCGGGGGACGAGCCGAGCTGGCGGCGGAAGTGCCCGCGCAGCGCGACCGGTGAGCGGAAGCCGCAGCGGCCCGCCACCTCGTCCACCGAGTAGTCCGACGTCTCCAGCAGCCGCTGCGCCTGGAGCACCCGCTGTGTGATGAGCCACTGCAGCGGAGCGCTTCCGGTGAGCGAGCGGAACCGGCGGTCGAACGTGCGGCGGCTCATATAGGCGCGTGCCGCCAGTGTCTCCACGTCGAACTGCTCGTGGAGGTGTTCCAGCGCCCAGGCGACGACCTCGGCCAGCGGGTCGGCGCCGATCTCCTCCGGTAAAGACCGGTCCAGGTAGCGTTCCTGCCCGCCCGACCGGCGTGGCGGGACCACCAGGCGGCGGGCCAGCGCGCCGGCCGCCTCGTTGCCGTGGTCCGTCCGCACGATGTGGAGGCAGAGGTCGATCCCGGCCGCCGTGCCCGCCGACGTCAGCACATCGCCGTCGTCGACGAACAGCTCCCGTGGATCGACGTGCACCGACGGATAGCGCTTGGCCAGCGTCGGCGCGTACATCCAGTGGGTGGTCGCCGGGCGTCCGTCCAGCAGTCCGGCCGCGGCGAGCACGAAGGCGCCCGTGCACAGCCCGACGATGCGGGCGCCTTCCTCGTGTGCCCGGCGCAGCGCGTCCAGCGCCTCCTCCGGCGGCGGCGAGGTGATCGAACGCCAGGCCGGTACGACGACCGTCCCGGCGCGTGAGATCGCCTCCAGCCCATGCGGTGCGGTGAGTTCCAGGCCCCCTGTGGTCCGCAGCGGGCCTTCCTCGCCGGCACACACCAGAAGGCGGTAGCGCGGCACGCCGGCGTCCTGGCGGTCAATCCCGAACACCGACAGCGGAATGGAACTCTCGAAGATGGGGCCGCCGCTGAACAGCAGCACCGCGACGATCTCCTTGCGGCGTCGTCCGGAGAGTTTCCGGACGCCGGCATCCTGCGTGGCAGTGGAGTCGTGGCTCATACTGCTAAGCCCCCCTCGGTGGTCGCGGCTCCTCGGTTGTGTCGCTCCTGCACGTTTCCCCTCGGTCCTGCACGAGTCCCCCGCCGTAAAGACAGTCAAGATCGAATTTACTGGCTCCCGCGATCGCACGGTGGCCAGTTCCCCACGCGGCACATTGTCGACATGACAACTTGGCGTGAAGCATTCGATCACGAAGCGTTGCACTCGTGAGCCGTGCAGGGAAGTGCGCCTTGTCGCAGTGGCCAAACCGCGTAGGGTGCGCAGCGGCCCGTAGACCCTTTCCGTGCAGGTGGAACGGGGGTTGGGGGGTGGTTCGGACCCCTCCTGGCCGATATCCAGAAGTTGGCTGAAAACCAGCGTTCAGAGGTGCGGAAACCGGTCAGTCGACCGGTGTCTGCCCCCGGGTGTGACGTCCGCCTCTTTGCGTGGCGCAACGCTCGCCCCCCGCTCGGAGCGGCGCAGCAGCACCCGGCAGGCCGCCGTGACGGCGGCGAGGCCCAGCGCCGCGCCCGCGGCGCCGGCCAGCGAGGTGCCGTACCAGACGAGGACCACCGGCACGAGGACGCAGCTGAAGGCGGCCCAGCGGATCACATCGCTCACGGTGTCCGGCGTGGGGTGCGGGTCGCGAGGGGATCGGGGTCCGGGCATCTCGTACTCCCTGTGGCGGCGGTTCACCGGGGTTCAACGTCCGTCCCACCGGTCGGTCACCGGCCGCGCATCTGTGAATCCCGCGCAAACCGCCTGTACGGGGCAGCAACCATTGCGTTACGGGCGCGGCTCGTGCATGCTCCGGTGAACCCCTACGGACACCGGGGGACCGCTTACGGAGCGTGCGCGGGATCTGGGCTCAGGAGGCGTGCCGCCGTACCCTTGGGGGTATGGGGTTGGGAAGATGTTTCCCGGACACAGCTCCGCCGCACGCTTTTGACGCACACTGTCGTCCCGCCCATAAAGGATCACAACGCCGAGACAGTCATGGCCGGTCACGAATTCTTCGAACCCGCGGACCGCAAGCGGCCGGTCGCCGATCCCACGGCGGCCGACCCCCTGGCGGCGGCAGAGTCGCGCCCGTCCTGCGACCCCGCCTTCCGGCACGGAGTCGTCGTCGGTTTCGACGGCTCCACCTCCAGTGAGCGCGCCCTCGCCTACGCGATCGGCATGGCCCACCGCTCCGGCTCCGGCCTGATCATCGTCCATGTCGCCAACCGGCTCCCCACCACCGTGTGGGCCGGCTGCGAGCCGCCCGTCTTCGTCGACGTGCCCGACCACCGCACCGAGGTGCTGGGCCTCGAGCTGGCCTGTGCGGACTATCTGGCCGAGGTGCCCTGGATCCTGGTCGAGCGGGGCGGTGACATCTGCCACGAACTCGAAGAGGTGGGGCGGGAGTACGAGGCCGACGCGATCGTCGTGGGCTCCACGCACGGCATCGTCGGCAGGATCTTCGGCTCCGTCGCCGGGCGGCTCGCCAAGCGGGCGAAGCGGCCCGTGATCGTCATCCCCTAGGCACCTCACGCCTCGTCAAGTCCCTTTGTGCACCCTTGAACTACTCGCGCGTACTAGGTGTTTGTGCTCTTGTGAAGGGCATATACCGGTCACCGCACAACTGCACATGCATGAAGGGAGCCCGCCGTGGACAACGACGTCTCTGCGGGAAGCGTGAGCACTACCGTGGTCGGCCGACTCGCCCTCGGGATAACCCTGTTGGCATTCGGGCTC
This sequence comes from Streptomyces actinomycinicus, assembly GCF_016741775.1. GTDB lineage: Bacteria > Actinomycetota > Actinomycetes > Streptomycetales > Streptomycetaceae > Streptomyces > Streptomyces actinomycinicus. The sequence goes on from NZ_JAERRK010000001.1 coordinate 141,342, forward strand.
GGTCTGACCGGCGTGATCGACGGCGTGGGGGCCTCCGACGCCGTGACCGTGGCCCACTACGTGGGCGGGGTCGCCCTCTTCCTCGTCGGCCTGCTGGCCCTGCGTGAGTCCGGCGCCTCCGGCGCGGGCTTCGTCGCTCTCGGTGCCCTCTGGTTCACCTGGGCCGTGTCGGCCCACGGCTCGGCGAACGCGGCCGGGCTCTTCCTGCTCCTGTTCGCCCTGGTGGCGCTCACCCTGACCCTCGCGGGCGGGGACACCCTCGGACAGCTGATGTACGCGCTGCTGTTCCTGGCGATGGTGGTGCTGGCCGTAGCGGCCTTCGCCGACAGTTCCGCCCTCACGAAGGTCGGCGGCTGGGTGGCCGTCGTCTCCGGTGCGGTGGGCTGGTACGCGGCAACGGCGGCGGTGGCTCACTGGCCGACAGCCCTTCCCGGGCGTGCCGCCGGCCGGGGGGTGACGGCCGCCGGCTGACAACGCGGCACGGAAAGGACCCCCACGTGTCAGGTGGCACACGTGGGGGTCCGTTCCGTGGTCTTGCCGGTGCGGGTGCGTGGGGCCGGCCGCGCAGATCCCCGCGCCCCTTACAGGGCGCTCCCCGCGAGGCGCTCCTCAGGAGGCACCGCCGGCGGGGCGCCGGCTACTCCACCGTCACCGACTTCGCGAGGTTCCTCGGCTTGTCGATGTCGCGGCCCAGGGCCTTCGCCGTGTGGTACGCCAGGAGCTGGAGGGGGATGCCCATGAGGATCGGGTCCAGCTCGTCCTCGTTCTTGGGGACGACGATCGTCTGGTCGGCCTTCTCCTGGTGCTGGTGGGCCACCGCGAGGATCTTGCCCTCGCGGGCCTTGATCTCCTCCAGGGCGGCGCGGTTCTTCTCCAGCAGGTCGTCGTCGGGGACGATCGCGACCGTCGGCAGGGCCGGCTCGATGAGGGCCAGCGGACCGTGCTTCAGCTCGGAGGCGGGGTAGGCCTCGGCGTGGATGTAGGAGACCTCCTTGAGCTTGAGAGAGGCCTCGCGGGCCACCGGGTAACCCCGGACACGGCCGATGAAGAGCATCGAGCGGGCGTCGGCGTACAGCTCGGCCAGCTCCTTGACCTTCTCCTCCTGCTTGAGGATCTCGGTGATCTGCTCGGGCAGCTTCCGCAGGCCCGCGATGATCCGCTTGCCGTCGCGGACCGAGAGGTCACGGGTGCGGCCCAGGTGCAGGGCGAGCAGCGCGAAGGCGACCGTCATGTTGGTGAAGCACTTGGTGGACACCACGCAGACCTCGGGGCCGGCGTGCACGTAGATGCCGGCGTCCGCCTCGCGGGCGATCGCCGAGCCGACGACGTTGACGACGCCGAAGACCCGGGCGCCCTTGCGCTTCAGCTCCTGGACGGCGGCGAGCACGTCGTACGTCTCACCGGACTGGGAGACGGCCACGTAGAGGGTGTCGGGGTCGACCACCGCGTTGCGGTAGCGGAACTCGGAGGCCGGCTCGGCGTCGGCGGGGATGCGGGCCAGCTCCTCGATCATCTGGGCGCCGATCATGCCCGCGTGGTACGAGGTGCCGCAGCCGAGGATCTTCACGCGGCGGATCTGCCGGGCCTCGCGGGCGTCCAGGTTGAGGCCGCCGAGGTGCACGGTGGAGAAGCGGTCGTCGATGCGGCCGCGCAGCACGCGGTCCACGGCGTCGGCCTGCTCGTGGATCTCCTTGTGCATGTAGGTGTCGTGGCCGCCCATGTCGTACGACGCCGCCTCCCACTCCACGGTGGTCGGCTCGGCCGAGGTGCGGGTGCCCTCGGTGGTGTACGTGCGGAAGTCGTCGGCCTTGAGGGTGGCCATCTCGCCGTCGTCCAGCGTCACTATCTGCCGGGTGTGCGTGACCAGGGCGGCGATGTCCGATGCGACGAACATCTCCTTCTCGCCGATGCCGAGGACCACGGGCGAGCCGTTGCGGGCCACCACGATGCGGTCGGGGAAGTCGGCGTGCATCACCGCGATGCCGTAGGTGCCCTCGACCACCCGCAGGCTCTCGCGGACCTTGTCCTCGAGCTTCTCGGCCTGGGAGCGGGCGATGAGGTGGGTGAGGACCTCGGTGTCGGTCTCGGAGAGGAACTCGACGCCGTCCGCCTCCAGCTTGCGGCGCAGGTCGGCGGCGTTGTCGATGATGCCGTTGTGGACGACGGCGACCTTGCTGTCGGCCGACATGTGCGGATGGGCGTTCATGTCGGAGGGGGCGCCGTGGGTGGCCCACCGGGTGTGGGCGATGCCGGTGGTGCCCTTGAAGCGCGCCGGGACCTTGGCCTCCAGGTCGCGCACCCGGCCCTTGGCCTTGACCATCTTCAGGCCGGGCGCCTTCGGGGAGGTGACGACGATGCCCGCGGAGTCGTAGCCGCGGTACTCCAGCCGCTGCAGCCCTTCCAGGAGCAGCGGGGCGACGTCACGCTTCCCGATGTATCCGACAATTCCGCACATATATAGAGGTATCCCTTGGCTGTCGCTGGTCCGGAACGGCTGGTTCTCAGCCGTAGACCATGCGGCGCAGCTGCCTGAGCGTCAGCTCCGGCGGCGCCACCGCCCGGTATTTCAGGTCCGCCTCGATCCGTTCGAAGATCTCCGTGTTCACCAGGCCCCGGGCCTGGAGTTCACGGTGGCGGCGACGGACGAAGTCCTGCGTCGTCTCGTCGAAGTAGGCGAGGACGTCCTGGACCACCCGCAGCGCCTCGCCCCGGCTCAGGGGCGTGGACCGCGTCAGGTGATCGACAAGTTCCTCGTGCACCCGGTAGATCCTGGAGTAACGGCGGCCGTTTCGCAAGATTCGTGCCCGATTCCGGGCAGGCCCCTGTTGAAACTCTTATGGATCTCTGTTCGCGAAGTGTCCATCCTGCGTCTTGCGTCCCGTTGCCCGAACGGACGAGTTTCAGACGCCATGGACATTCCTCGTATGGGAGTACCCGAGAAGCTGGCCGAGCGCATGAGCATGGCCGAGCAGCACGAGTACCTGCGCGCCAGATTCTCGCGGCGCACCATGATCAGGGGCGGTGCCGTCACGCTGGGCGCCGTCGCGGGCGGCGCGTTCGTGCCCGGCGCCACCGCCCAGGCGGCCGTCCCGACCCAGCGCACGGCCTCCGCCGCCGCACCGGTCGACGGCGCGCTCGTCGCACCCTTCGGCCGCCACCTGGCCTGGGGCAACGACCCGCGGACCGAGGTCACCGTCTCCTGGCAGGTCCCGGTCGCGGTGCGCAAGCCGTTCATCCGTGTCGGCGCCCACCCGTGGGACCTCTCGCGCAAGATCGAGGCCGAGGTGCGCACCCTCTACACCCCGGCCGGGGTCGGCGCGAGCGGCGACCGCACCCAGTACTACCTGCACGCCCGGCTCACCCGTCTGCGCCCGGGCAGGACGTACTACTACGGCGTCGGCCACCAGGGCTTCGACCCGGCCGAGCCGCACCTGGCGGGCACCCTGGGCACCTTCACCACCGCCCCGGCCCACAAGGCGCCGTTCACCTTCACCGCCTTCGGCGACGAGGGCGTCAGCTACCACGGCCTGGCCAACAACGCCCTGATCCTGGGCCAGAACCCGGCCTTCCACCTGCACGCCGGTGACATCGCCTACGGCGACCCGGCCGGCCAGGGCAGGACCACCGACACCGGGTTCGACTCGCGCACCTGGGACCAGTTCCTGTACCAGACCGAGTCGGTCGCCAAGCAGATCCCGTGGATGCCGGCCTACGGCAACCACGACATGGAGGCCTGGTACTCGCCCAACGGCTACGGCGGCGAGGAAGCCCGCTGGACCCTCCCGGACAACGGCCCCGACAAGCACAACCTGCCGGGTGTCTACTCCTTCGTGTACGGCAACACGGCGGTCATCTCGCTCGACGCCAACGACGTCTCCTTCGAGATCCCGGCAAACCTGGACATATCTGGTGGAAGCCAGACGAACTGGCTGGAAGGGCAGCTGAAGAAGTTCCGTGCCGCCAGGGACGTCGACTTCATCGTGGTCTTCTTCCACCACTGCGCCTACTGCACCTCCACCGCACACGCCTCGGAGGGCGGTGTACGCCAGGAGTGGGTGCCGCTGTTCGAGAAGTACACGGTGGACCTGGTCATCAACGGCCACAACCACCAGTACGAGCGCACCGACGTCATCAAGGGCGACAAGGTCACCAAGAAGCTGCCGATCGGCGGCACGGCCTACCCCGAGACCGAAGGCGTGGTGTACGTCACCGCCGGCGCGGCCGGCCGCAGCCTCTACGCCTTCTCCGCCCCGGACTCCTACGAGGGGCACGAGCACGAGACCGACTCCGTGGCCTCGTTCGTCAACACCAAGGACGGCCGGGTCGACGAGACCGTCGCCTGGTCCCGGGTGCGCTACCTCAACTACTCCTTCCTGCGCGTGGACGTCACGCCCGCGCCGAAGGGCCGGCAGACCACGCTGACGGTGTCGGGCATCGCCGAGACCGGCGACCGCGTCGACCACTTCACGGTCTCCCGTACGGCGAAGTGAGCGCCCCGGGTGCGCCCGGAAGGCGGGACGCACCCCCCGGCCGGCCGGCGGTCCTCACATCCGTCTGAGGACCGCCTGCTTGGCCAGGGTGAACTCCTCGGCGGTCAGCACACCGTCGCGGTGCAGCTCGCCCAGCTCGCGCAGCCGCCGCAGCAGCGCGTCATGGTCGTCCCCGGCCGCCTCCACGGCCGGCTGCGGGGCGCCCTCCGGCCCGCCGGGCTCCGCCGCCGCGGGGTGCGGCAGGCGTGCCTGCACCGCCGCCGCGACCAGGGCCATCAGCGGATCCTTGCGGAAGCCCCACAGCTCGACCGCGTTCGGGTCGTACTTGGGCGGCGCCGTCGCCGGGGCGCCGCGCACCAGGAAGCGCAGGTGCCCGTTCTCCAGACCGGCCGCCGGCTGCCACTGAACGCCGGTCACGTCCGCGAGGGCGATCGTGCGGGGCCCGGCGGCGGCCTTGGCGTCCTCCGTCTTCCAGTTCCACTCCAGCCGCACCCGCTCGCCGTCGAAGCTCGCCGCGCCGTCCCCGGCCGACGCGGACACCGGCAGCGAGGGTCCCGGCAGCAGATAACCGGCGACCGGTTCCGCGGAAACCCCGTCCAGCAGCAGGGCGTTGCGCATCTCGTCGGCGACGTACTCGGCGACGCCGTACCGGTCGGACTCCACGGTCAGCTGATACGGGTCGTGCGGCTCGGCGAGCCGGCCGCCGGTGGCCTGCAGCAGCGGGTCGGCGCCGTCGCGCAGCCGCAGCCTGAGCCGCCCCGACTTCCGGCCCTGCTCGAAGGAAACGCCGGCCAACGCCCCGAGGGGGACGACGAGTTCGCCCAGCTCACGACGGAACGGACTGACGTTCTTGTCCCGGCCCGGAGTGATGCGCAGGGCGTCGCCGTCGAAGACCCAGGTGCCGTCCTTCTGGATGATTTCCGCCATGCGGGGATTGTTCCACCCGATCTGCGGGACAGTGGTCTCGACCACATCTGAAGGGAGCGCATGTGAGACGGAACCACAGCACGACTCCCCGGACAGCCCGCATCCTCGGTTCCCTGCTGCTGCTCGCGGCGGCCGGCGCCGGTACCGCCGGTGCGGCCCCCGCGGCCCGAGCCGCCGCCCCCGCGGCCCGGGCCGCAGCCCCCGTCCCGTTGGACCGGGTGGTCCCCGCGCCCGCCCAGGTCACGCCGGGCGGAACCCCGTACCGCATCACCCGCGCCACCGGCATCCGTGTCGACGGCTCCGCGGAGGTCCGCCGCATCGGCGCCTACCTGGCCGGTCTGCTGCGGCCCGCCACCGGCTACCCGCTGCCGCTCACCGGGCAGGGCACCGGAGGCATCCGACTCCGCCTGGGTGACGGCGACTTCGGCGCGGAGGGCTACCGCCTGCACAGCGGCGCCGGCGGTGTGGACATCACCGCCCGCACCCCCGCCGGGCTCTTCCACGGCGTGCAGACGCTGCGTCAGCTGCTGCCGGCGGCCGTGGAGAAGAAGACCGTGCAGGCCGTGCCCTGGCGGATCGCCGGCGGCACCGTGCAGGACCGGCCCCGGTACGCCTACCGGGGCGCCATGCTGGACGTGTCCCGGCACTTCTTCACCGTCGCCCAGGTCGAGCGCTACATCGACCAGTTGGCCCTCTACAAGGTCAACGAGCTGCACCTGCACCTCAGTGACGACCAGGGCTGGCGCATCGCGGTCGACTCCTGGCCGCGCCTGGCCTCGTACGGCGGCTCCACCCAGGTCGGCGGCGGCCGGGGCGGCCACTACACCAAGGCCGACTACCGGGAGATCGTCCGCTACGCGGCCTCCCGCTTCCTGGAGGTCGTGCCCGAGATCGACATGCCCGGCCACACCAACGCGGCCCTGGCCTCCTACGCGCAGCTCAACTGCAACGGCGTGGCGCCCCCGCTGTACACCGGCACCGACGTCGGCTTCAGCTCGCTGTGCGTGCCCAAGGAGGCCACGTACGACTTCGTGGACGACGTGATCCGGGAGCTGGCCGCCCTCACCCCCGGCCGCTACCTGCACATCGGCGGCGACGAGGCGCACTCCACCGGCCACGCCGACTACGTGGCGTTCATGGACCGCGTGCAGCCGGTGGTGGCCCGGTACGGCAAGAAGGTCATCGGCTGGCACCAGCTGACCGGTGCCCGCCCGGCCGCGGGCGCCCTCGCCCAGTACTGGGGCCAGGACGGCACCGGCGCGGCGGAGAAGGCACAGGTCGCCGCGGCCGCCCGGAACGGCACGGGTCTGATCCTGTCCCCGGCCGACCGTCTCTACCTCGACATGAAGTACACCAGGTCCACGCGGCTCGGCACGGACTGGGCGGGCCTGGTGGAGGTGAGACGGTCCTACGACTGGAACCCGGGCGCCTACCTCGCCGGGGTGCCCGTCTCCGCGGTCAGGGGCGTCGAGGCACCTCTGTGGTCGGAGACGCTGAAGAGTTCTGCCGACATCGAGTACATGGCGTTCCCGCGGCTGGCCGGGGCGGCGGAGCTGGGCTGGTCACCGGCTGCCCGCCACGACTGGAACGCCTACAAGGTGCGCCTGGCCGCCCAGGGCCCACGCTGGGACGCCCTCGGCATCCCCTACTACCACTCCCCGCAGGTCCCCTGGCCCGCACGCTGACCAACGCCCGACGAGCACCCCGGAGGACCGTACTCCGGGGTGCTCGTCCGCAGGGGTGGCCGTCAGTGGCCTGCGAGGGGGTTCTTCAGGGTGCCGACCAGCTGGAGCGCGCCGGACGGGTCGGCGAGGTCCACCATCTGCTTGTTGTCGCGCAGCTGGAGCCGGTTGAGGCAGGACAGCGCGAACTCGGGGGCGAACATGTCGTACTGGCGGAACCTGTCGGCCAGTTCGGGGTTCGCGTCCTGGTACTCGCGGGTGACCTCGGCGACCGTGCGCCAGAACCCGTCCTCCTCCAGGATGCCCTCGGTGGCGAGATGGGCCGCGAGGAAGCGGAAGAAGCAGTCGAAGACGTCCGTGAAGACGGACAGCAGCTTCTTGTCCTCCGGGACGTCCGCGCGGATCCGCTGCACCTCGGGCGGCAGCGCCGCGTCCGGGTCCATGACGACGATCTCCTCGGCGATGTCCTTGTAGACCGCCCGCCGCACGGCCCCGTCCTCCAGCACCAGGATGACGTTCTCGCCGTGCGGCATGAAGGCCAGGTCGTAGGCGTAGAAGCTGTGCAGCAGCGGGGTGTAGTAGGCCCGCAGGTACTGCCGCAGCCACTCGGTGGGCGGCAGGCCCGAGCGTGCGATCAGCGCGCCCGCGAAGGAGGCGCCCCGGTGGTCCACGTGCAGCAGGGAGGCCATGGTGGCGAGGGACTCGCCGTCCCGCAGCGAGGGCACCGGGCTCTCCCGCCACAGCGCGGCCAGCATCTTGCGGTACGGCGAGTAGCGGTCGGTCGCCCGCTCGTACTCCAGGTGGCGGTAGCCGACGGCCGCCCGTTCCCGGATGATCGTCAGGCCGGTCGCCTTCAGCACCGGGTCGTTCTCGATCAGCCGGGCCAGCCAGTCGTTGATGGCCGGGGTGGCCTCCATGTAGGCGGCCGAGAGCCCGCGCATGAAGCCCATGTTGATGACCGACAGGGCGGTCTTCACGTAGTGCCGGTGCGGGTTGCTGGTGTTGAAGAACGTGCGTATGGACTGCTGGGCCAGGTATTCGTCGTCGCCCTCGCCGAGGCAGACGAGGTGGCCCCGGGCCACCTCGGCGGCGAAGGTGACGCTGAGCTTGTTCCACCACTGCCAGGGGTGGACCGGGATGAACAGGTAGTCGGCGGGGTCGAGGCCCCGGCCCGTCAGGACGGCGCGGAAACGGTTCACCGTCGGCTCGCCCAGCTCGTCCCGCAGGAAGGACTCGTACTCGATCCCGGCACCCGCCGTGAACGCGGCCCGGGAGCGGTGCGCGGCCAGCCACACCAGCCGGACCGGGTTCGCGGTCTCGGGCGCGTACGACAGGTACTCGTGGATGCCGAAGCCGAGCCGCCCGTTGTTCGCGACGAAGCACGGGTGGCCCTCGGTCATGCCGGTCTCGATCGCCTGGAAGCCGCCCTCCGCCAGCTCCGCGGAGGTGACACGGGGCTTGGTGAGCTTGTAGCAGGTGCCCGAGAGGGTGGAGGAGATCTCCTCCAGGTAGACCGGGAGGACCTCGTCGCTGAGCCCCAGGGCCTGGCGGAACTCGATGAAGAAGTCGAGCGCGGCCAGCGGCAGCCGCTCGCCGCCGCGGTGCCGGGTGATGGAGCCGGCGTCGACCTGCCAGTGGTCGAGGGCCCGGCGCACGGCCGAGAACCGGTAGGAGGTCTGCCCGTCGTCGCTGCGGACGACGTAACTCCCGTCCTCCTCCTCGGGGGTGAGCAGCCGCTCGTGGGCGAACTCGGCGAGTGCCTTGCGGATCAGCAGCCGGCCGGCGGTCTCCCAGCGCTCGGGGGACAGGTGGGCCACGGTGTCGGCGGGGGTCATGCGGCCACCGCCTTCTCGAACTGCTCGCGGGTGCAGAAGCTCAGCAGGGCCCGCTTCTCCGGCTTCTGGATCTCCCGCTCGGGCACGAAGCCGACGGCGGCGTTCAGGGCGTGCACTGCCGTGTTCCGCACGTCCGGCTCGACGACCACCCGCCGGGTCGCCGGGTCGGCGAACAGGTGTGTCATGACGGCGGTGATGACGGCCCGGGTGAACCCGTGCACGGGCCGCTCGGCCGGCGCGACCAGGAAGTGCATGCCGACGTCACCGGGCTGCGGCTCGTACAGTCCGGTCAGCTCTCGGTGGGCCGGGTCGTACCGCTCCATCAGGAAGGCGGGCTCCCCGTCGTGCAGTCCGAGCAGCGCGTGGTGGTGTTCGTCGGCCGCGATCTCCATGTAGGCCCGCTCCACGTCCTCCAGCTTCGCGTCCTGCATCATCCAGAACACGGCCTTGGGGTGGGTGACCCAGCCGTGCAGCAGCTCGGCGTCCTTCAGCGGGTCGAGGGGGCGGATCGTGAAGGCCGGCGTCGGGTCGGTCATACGGCGAACTCCTGGAAGGCGACGGTCTTCTCGACCGGGTAGTACTCGGTGCCGAGCAGCTCACGGATGATGTACGCGTTGCGGTAGGCGCCCATGCCCAGGTCGGGGCTGGTGATGCTGTGGGCGTGGACACCGGCGTTCTGCAGGAAGACCCCGCGGCCGGTGACGTCGATGGCGTAGTTCCGCGCGACGTCGTAGTTGCCCTGGGAGTCGTAGCGCAGCCGGTCGCGGACGGGCTTGAGGAACTCGGGCTCGGTGTATTTGTAGCCGGTGGCCAGGATCAAGCCCTCGCTGGTCAGCTCGTAGTCTTTCCCCTGTTCCTCCTGGCGCAGGCCGAGGATGTACGTGCCGTTCTCGTGCCGGGCCGTGGTGAGCGCGGAGTTGGTGAGCAGCCGGGTGGGGACCGGGCCGCCGAGATTCTTCTGGTAGAGCAGGTCGAAGATCTCGTTGATCAGATCGCCGTCGATGCCCTTGAACAGGCCCTTCTGCTGGGCGGTGAGCCGGTAGCGGGTGGCCTCGGGGAGCGCGTGGAAGTAGTCGACGTACTCCGGGCTGGTCATCTCCAGCGTGAGCTTCGTGTACTCGAGCGGGAAGAAGCGCGGTGAGCGGGTGACCCAGGTCAGCTGGTAGCCGTGGACGTCGATCTCGCTCAGCAGGTCGTAGTAGATCTCGGCGGCCGACTGGCCGCTGCCGACCAGGGTGATCGACTTCTTGCGCTGCAGCTCGGCCTTGTGGTCCAGGTAGCGGGAGTTGTGGATGAAGTCGCCGCCCAGGCCCTGGCAGGCGTCCGGCAGGTGGGGCGGGGTGCCGGTGCCCAGGACCAGGTGGCGGGCGCGGTAGACCTCACCGGCCGCGGTGCGTACGACGTAGCGCTCGTCCTCGTACGTCACCTCGGTGACCGTCGTGCCGAAGCGGACGCTGCTCAGTTTGTGGGCGGCCCAGCGGCAGTAGTCGTCGTACTCGACGCGCAGCGGGTAGAAGTTCTCGCGGATGTAGAACGAGTACAGTCTGCCCTTCTCCTTCAGGTAGTTGAGGAAGGAGTAGGGCGAGGTCGGGTCGGCCAGGGTGACCAGGTCCGACAGGAACGGGGTCTGCAGGTGGGCGCCGTCCAGGAACATGCCGGCGTGCCATTCGAAGTCGGGCTTGGACTCCAGGAAGACGCCGTCCAGTCCGGCGACCGGCTCGGTGAGGCAGGCCAGGCCGAGGTTGAAGGGGCCGAGCCCGATCCCCACGAAGTCATAGGTCTTGCTGTGGGCTTCAGGACGCGCGGTCAAGAGACTCTCCCAGGTACTGCTCGGCATGGCCGGCGATCAGATCGAGGACGGCGGTGATGTCGGCCGTCGTGGTCTCGGGGTTGAGCAGGGTGAACTTCAGGTAGTGGCGGCCGGCCACCTTGGTGCCCGCGACCACGGCGTCGCCGGAGGCGAACAGGGCCTTGCGGGCGTAGAGATTGGCCCGGTCGATCTCGGCCGGGTCGGTGACGGCGGCCGGGATGTAGCGGAAGACGAGGGTGGAGAGGCTGGGCTCGACGACGACGTCGTAGCGGGGGTCGGCCGCCAGCAGCCGCCAGCCCTGCCGGGCCAGGTCGCAGACCTCGTCGAAGAGCTGTCCGATGCCGTCGGCGCCCATCGTGCGCAGGGTCAGCCACAGTTTGAGGGCGTCGAACCGGCGCGTGGTCTGGAGGGACTTGTCCACCTGGTTGGGAATACGTTCCTGCACCATGCGGCGCGGGTTGAGGTACTCCGCGTGGTAGGTGGCGTGGCGCAGGGTGGCCGCGTCCCGGACCAGCACGGCGGACGAACTGACCGGCTGGAAGAAGGACTTGTGGTAGTCGACGGTGACGGAGTCGGCGCGCTCGATGCCGTCGATGCGGTGCCGGTGCTTCACGGAGGCGAGGAGCCCGCAGCCGTAGGCGGCGTCGACGTGCATCCAGACGCCGTACTGGGCGCACAGTCCGGCGATCTCCGGCAGTGGGTCGATGGATCCGAAGTCGGTGGTGCCGGCGGTGGCGACGACGGCCATGGGGACCAGGCCGTCCTGCTTGCAGCGCTCCAGCTCGTGGGCGAGGGCGACGGTCTGCATCCGCTTGTCGTGGTCGACGGGGACGGTGACCACGGCGTCCTGGCCGAGGCCGAGCAGTTTCGCGGACTTCTTGACGCTGAAGTGACTGACGTCGGAGGCGAAGACGCGCAGTTTCGCGAGGTCGTCGCACTTGGCCTCCTCCCTGGCCAGCAGCAGCGCCTGGAGGTTGGACTGGCTGCCGCCGGAGGTGAACACGCCGTCGGCGGCCGGGCCGAGGCCGGCGCGGGCGGCCGTCCACTCGATCAGCCTGCGCTCGATGAGGGTGCCGCCGGCCGACTGGTCCCAGGTGTCCAGGGAGGAGTTGACCGCGGAGAGCACGGCCTCGCCGAGCACCGCCGGGATGACGACCGGGCAGTTGAGGTGGGCGAGGTAGCGGGGGTGGTGGAAGTAGACCGCGTCCCGCAGGTAGACGTCCTCCAGCTCGTCCAGGACGGCGGTGGTGTCGCCCAGCGGGCGGTCGAGGTCGATCGCGTCGATGCGGGGGGCGAGGGCGTCCACGGTGACGCCGGTGAACGGACGGTCGGTGGTGGCGAGTTTGGCCGCCACCCGCTCGACTCCTTCGGTCACGGAGCGGCGGTACCGCTCCGCTGTGAGGCCATTGAGCAGGTGCGAGCGCATGTGGGGGTCCTCCGAGGGGACGGTCCGTGCGGGATCAACTTAGGTAAGCCTAACCTAAGTTTGATGCCCGAGGGTGTGCCTGTCCGGTGACCGGCGTCACGTCATGGGGAGGTTTATCCGGCGGCGCGCAGCTGTTCCTCCGTCATGCCCCGCCGCCAGTAGCCGACGAAGGTCACGCGCCGCCGGTCCACCTTGCGCTCGGAGACGAAGTGCCGCCGCAGCGCCTTGACCTGACCGGACTCGCCCGCGATCCACACGTACGCACGCTCGGTGCCGTCGAGCCGGGCGGCCCGTACGGCGTCGACGGCCGTGGGGGACCCGTCGTGCCGTACGAGCCACGTGATCTCCGCGTCCGCGTCCGTGCGCACGTCCTGGATGTCCGCGGCGTGCGGGACCTCCAGCCAGGCCCGGACCCGGGCACCGGCGGGGAGGGACTCGAGGACGGCGGTCGCGGCCGGTACGGCGGTCTCGTCGCCGCACAGCACGACGAGCCCGGTGTCCTCGGGCGGGCGGAAGCGGATCGCGCGGTTGTCGGCGATGGCCGGCCCGAGCAGCAGCACCCGGTCGCCGGCGCCGGCCCGCGCGGCCCAGCGGGAGGCCGGCCCGGCGGGGGAGGGGGCTTCGGGCTCGATGCCGTGCAGGGCGAAGTCGATGTCGATCTCGGCCGTGTGCCCCGAGGCGTCCCGGCGCAGGGCCCGCAGCGTGTACGACCGCATCACCGCCCTTACCCCGTCCGGCAGTTCCCGCCAGGCCTGCCACCAGCCGTCGCCCAGGTCCAGCGGGACGACCGGTTCGGGCTGGCCCGGGTGCGGCAGGAACAGCGACAGCGACTGGTCCCGGCCGTGCGAGTGGAAGGCGTGCAGATCGGGGCCGGTGAAGCTCACCCGGACCAGGGACGGGCCGAGCCGCCTCGTCCGTACGACCTGAAGAGAGAAGAAACGGAACGGGGTGGCCACGGCCGTCGTCATGGGGTGCTCCTGGAACGTGGGGTGAGTGGACCGGCCTCAGGGGCGCGGGGAACTGCGCGGCCGGCCCCGGCCGGCCCGCAGCTCACCCGCGACGTGAGCCGGCGCTCAGCGGACCTTCTTGGCCTTCTCCAGCGCCTCGGCCAGTGTGGTGAGCAGCGGCACGCACTTGTCGTAGGACAGGATCGGCTCCGGAGAGCGCGGGATGACCTGACCCGCCTTCACCGCGGGGAGCTTCTTCCAGGTCGGCTTGGTGATGTCGGCCGCCTGGAGAGCCGAGGACCGGTCGTCGAGCATGATGATGTCGGCCTGGTACTTGTCGACGTTCTCCCAGCTCAGCGACTCGTACCAGCCGCCGCCCTGCTTTTTGGCGCTCTCCGGCGGCTCGACGAAGTTCACGCCGAGGGCCTTGAAGTACTCCAGGTCGACCGAGAGGTTGGTGCCGGAGACGTAGAACAGCTCGTCGCTCGCGCTGCCCGCCAGCACCTTGAGTTCCGGCTTGGCCTTGGCGGCGGCGCGCAGCCGGGCCGCGGCGTCCTCGAACCGCTTCTTGGCGTCGGTGACCTTGGCGGCCTTCATGTCCGCCCCCAGGGACTCGGCGAGGTCCCACATCCGCTGCAGGGGCTGGGTGAGCTGGCGGTCGTAGACCGAGATGCCGACGCTCGGGGCGAGCTGGGCGACCTTCTTGGCGGACTCCTCCGGGACGTACCAGAGGGTGCCGGCGCCGTCGAACATCGTGCTGATGAGCACGTCCGGCGCGAGGGACGCGTACTTCTCGATGCTGAACTGGCCCCAGGCGTTGCCGAGGACCGTCACCTTGCTGATGTCCATGTCGCCGGCCTGGACGTCGGCCTTGCCGCCGCTGGTCCTCGTCGGACCGAAGACGCCCTTCACCTGGATGCCGTAGTCGTACAGCGCGGCGCCGACGCCGGTGAACGCGACGATGTTCGCGGGGGTCTTGTCCAGCTTCACGGCCGTGCCGCGGTCGTCCTTGAAGGACCAGGGACCGGACTTGCCGTTCTTGGCGGCGGCGCCGGAGCCGCTGTCTTCGCCCTTGTCGTCCCCGCAGGCGGCGAGCGCGGCGCCGAGTCCGAGGGCGCCGCCCGCGGCGAGCAGTCCGCGGCGGGTGAGGTGGTTGGCACGGGCTTGGGGCATGGGCATGACTGCTTTCGAACGGGGCGAAGCGCCCGCCGGACAAGTTCGAAGGTAGGTTAGCCTAACCTCAGCTGATGTCCAGGGGGCGGGGCGCCCGGCCCGGGCCCGGGCACGCCGACGGCCCGGAGCCCCGTGGCGTCCGGGCCGTCCGGTGCAACCCTCAGCCCACCAGCCCCAGTTCCCGCGCGATCAGCATCCGCTGGACCTCGCTCGTGCCCTCGCCGATCTCCAGGATCTTGGAGTCGCGCCACATGCGGGCCACCGGGTACTCGTTCATGAAGCCGTAGCCGCCGTGGACCTGCGTGGCCTCCCGGGCGTTGTCGACGGCGACCGTGGAGGAGTAGAGCTTGGCCAGCGCCGCCTCCTTCTTGAAGGGCTCACCGGCCACGAGGCGGGAGGCCGCGTCGCGCCAGGCCAGGCGGGCCGTGTGGGCCTTCATCTCCATGTCGGCGATCTTGAACTGGATGGCCTGGTTGGCGCCGATCGGCCGGCCGAAGGCCTGGCGCTCCTTGGCGTACTTCACCGACTCGTCCACGCAGCCCTGCGCCAGGCCCGTGGCGAGCGCGGCGATGGCGATGCGGCCCTCGTCCAGGATGCGCAGGAACTGGGCGTAACCGCGGCCCTGTTCGCCCAGCAGGTTGGCGGCCGGGACCCGGACGTCCTGGAAGGACAGCTCGCGGGTGTCGGAGGCGTTCCAGCCGACCTTCGAGTAGGGCGCCGCCACCGTGAAGCCCGGCGTGCCCGACGGCACGATGATCGAGGAGATCTCCGGCCTGCCGTCCGGCTTGCGCCCGGTGACCGCGGTGACCGTCACCAGGCCCGTGATGTCCGTACCGGAGTTGGTGATGAAGCACTTGGTGCCGTTGATGACCCACTCGTCCGTGTCCGGGTCCAGGCGGGCCGTGGTGCGCGTCGCCCCGGCGTCCGAGCCGCCGTCCGGCTCGGTCAGCCCGAACGCGCCCAGGATCTCGCCGGCGCAGAGGCGGGGCAGCCACTCGCGCTTCTGCTCCTCGGTGCCGAAGAGGTGCAGGGGCATGGCGCCCAGTGAGACACCGGCCTCCAGGGTGATGGCCACCGAGGAGTCCACCCGGGCCAGTTCCTCCAGGGCGAGGCCGAGGGCCAGGTAGTCGCCGCCCATGCCGCCGTACTCCTCCGGGAACGGCAGGCCGAACAGGCCCATGCGGCCCATCTCACGGACGATCTCGTACGGGAACTCGTGCCGCTCGTAGAAGTCGCCGATCTTCGGCGCCACCACGTCGTGCGCGAACTCCTCCACCGTGCGGCGGAGTTCCTCCAGCTCGGGGCTGAGACGGTGGTCCATGCTGATCACTGGTCCTTGTGGGAGAGAGCGCGGACGGTACGGGAGGGACTGGGCCTGCCCAGCTGCTCGGCCATCCAGGCGCTGGTGGCGGTGAGACGGCCGAGGTCGACCCCGGTCTCGATGCCGAGGCCGTGCAGCATCCAGACGAGGTCCTCGGTGGCGAGGTTGCCGGTGGCGGACTTGGCGTACGGGCAGCCGCCGAGGCCTCCGGCGGAGGCGTCGATCGTCGTGACGCCGTGCTCCAGGGCCGCATAGGTGTTGGCGAGCGCCTGGCCGTAGGTGTCGTGGAAGTGCACGCCGATCGTGTTCGTCGGCACGCCCTCCTCGTTGAGCAGGGAGAGCAGCTCCAGCACATGGCCCGGAGTGGCGACCCCGATGGTGTCGCCGAGGCTCAGCTCGTCGCAGCCCATGTCGCGCAGGGCCGTGCACACCCGGGCCACCTGGTGCAGCGGGACCGCACCCTCCCACGGGTCGCCGAAGCACATCGAGACGTACCCGCGCACGTGCACGCCGGCGTCCTTGGCGCGGTGCACCACCGGCTCGAACACGGCCAGCGACTCGTCCACCGTACGGTTGAGGTTGGCGTGCGCGAAGGACTCGGTGGCGCTGGCGAACACCGCGACCCGGCCGGCGCCCAGTGCCAGTGCCCGGTCCAGGCCCCGCTGATTGGGCACCAGCACGGGCAGGTCGACGGCGAGATCACTGACCTGTGGGAACAGCTGCTCCGCGTCCGCCAGTTGAGGAACCCACTCGGGGTGGACGAAACTCGTCGCCTCGATCGTCGTCAGGCCCGCGTCGGCCAGCCGGCGGATGAACTCGGCCTTCACCGCCGTCGGCACCGCCGTCTTCTCGTTCTGCAGCCCGTCGCGCGCGCCGACCTCGTGGATCCGCACCCGCGCGGGCAGGTCCTCGGCCGGCACGACCATGGGCAGTCCCTCGGTGGTCACCGCGCCACCTCCTCGTGCGGTGCGACGACGGCCAGCACCTGGTCCATGGCGACCGTGGCGCCCGGGGTGACGTCCAGCTCGGCGACCGTGCCCGCGTGCGGGGCGGAGATGACGTGCTCCATCTTCATCGCCTCGACCACCAGCAGGCTCTGACCGGCACTCACCTCGTCACCCACGGCCACCTTCACGACGGTCACCGTGCCGGGCATGGGCGCGGTCAGCGAGTCGGCACCCGCGTGCGCGGACCCGGTGAGGGACGCGGCGACCGGGTCGTGGTCGCGGACGTGCCAGGCGTCGCCGTCCCGGCCGAGCCAGCTGCCGTCCGGCAGTGCGGCGAAGGTGTGGCAGACGCCGTCCAGCCGGAAGGCGAACCGGTGGCCGGCACCGGGCTGCGGGGACACGCCACCGGAGCCCCGCAGCGGTGCGTCCGCGCCCGGCAGCAGCAGCTCCGTGCCGCCGTCCGGTGTGCTGCGCACGCGCACCGTCACCGGCTCGTGGCCCGGCACCTGCAGGTGGTGCGGGGTCCAGGCCCGCTCACCGCCCAGCCGCCAGCCGTCGCCGGCGGCGAACGGGTTCGCCCAGCCGGCGCCGGCGGCGGGTGCGAGGGCGCCCTGGCGCAGCAGGGCCGCCGCCGCGTAGACCTCCGCGGGCACGCCGTCCGGGACGAGCCCGTCCACCTCGCGCTCGACCAGTCCCGTGTCCAGCTCCCCGGCCGTCACCGCCGGATGGGCCAGCAGCCGGCGCAGGAACCCGGCGTTCGTCTGCACGCCCAGCGTGACCGTCCCGGCGAGGGCCGCCCGGAGCCTGCGCAGCGCGGTCTCGCGGTCGGGGCCGTAGGCGATCACCTTGGACAGCATCGGGTCGTACAGGCTGCCGACCTCGGTGCCCTCGGTCAGCCCGGAGTCGGTGCGGACGCCGTCGCCCTGCGGCTCGTTCAGCCGCAGCACCGTGCCGCCGGACGGGAGGAACCCGCGCGAGGGGTCCTCGGCACAGATCCGGGCCTCGACCGCGTGGCCGGTGAGCCGGACGTCTTCCTGCGCGAAGCCCAGCCGCTGCCCGGCCGCGACCCGCAGCTGCCACTCCACCAGGTCCAGCCCGGTGATCAGCTCCGTGACCGGATGCTCCACCTGGAGACGGGTGTTCATCTCCATGAAGTAGTACTGCGAGGGATCGCCGCCCGGCACGATGAACTCCACCGTGCCCGCGCCCCGGTACCCGCACGAGCGGGCCGCCTGCACGGCCGCCTCGCCCATCGCGGCCCGGGTCTCGTCGTCGAGGAGCACGCTGGGCGCCTCCTCGATGATCTTCTGGTGCCGTCGCTGGAGCGAGCACTCGCGCTCGCCGAGGTGCACCACGTTCCCGTGGCCGTCGGCC
The DNA here is from genome assembly GCF_016741775.1 of Streptomyces actinomycinicus. Taxonomy (GTDB): domain Bacteria; phylum Actinomycetota; class Actinomycetes; order Streptomycetales; family Streptomycetaceae; genus Streptomyces; species Streptomyces actinomycinicus. The sequence continues at coordinate 159,274 of NZ_JAERRK010000001.1, forward strand.
AGCACCTGGATCTCGATGTGCCGGGGCCGGTCGATCCACCGCTCCACCAGCAGCGTGTCGTCACCGAAGGAGGCGCGGGCCTCACGGCGGGCCGCGGCGATCTCCTCGGCCAGCCTCCCGGCGTCCCGGACCAGCCGCATGCCCTTGCCGCCACCACCGGCGGACGGCTTCAGCAGCACGGGCGTCCCGATCTCGCGGGCCGCGTCGGCGAGCTGGGCGTCGGTCAGCCCGCTGCCGCTCGACCCGGGCACCACCGGAACCCCGGCCGCCTGCACCGTCTCCTTGGCACGGATCTTGTCGCCCATGAGCGCGATGGCGTCCGCCGGAGGGCCGATGAAGACCAGCCCCGCCTCCTCGCACGCGCGCGCGAAGCCCGCGTTCTCGGCGAGGAAGCCGTACCCCGGGTGCACGGCCCGGGCGCCGGTGCGGGCGGCGGCGTCGAGCAGCCGTTCCACCGACAGATAGCTCTCGGCGGCCGGCGCCGGTCCGATCCGGACCGCGGTGTCGGCCTCCCGGACGTGCCGCGCGTCGGCGTCGGCGTCGGAGAAGACCGCCACCGAGCGCACGCCCAGCGAGCGGAGCGTACGGATGACGCGTACGGCGATCTCGCCCCGGTTGGCGACCAGCACTGTGTCGAACACGGTTCCCCTCCTCACATCCGGAAGATGCCGAACTGGGGGTCTCCCAGCGGCGCGTTGGCGCAGGCGGTCAGGGCGAGGCCCAGCACCTGACGGGTGTCCAGCGGGTCGATGACGCCGTCGTCCCAGAGCCGGGCGGTGGCGTAGTAGGCGTTGCCCTGGCGCTCGTACTGCGCGCGGATGGGCGCCTTGAAGGCGTCCTCGTCCTCGGCCGGCCACTGCTCGCCGCGCGCCTCCAGCTGGTCGCGCTTGACCGTGGCGAGGACGCTGGCGGCCTGCTCGCCGCCCATGACGGAGATCTTGGCGTTGGGCCACATCCACAGGAAGCGGGGGGAGTAGGCCCGGCCGCACATCGAGTAGTTGCCCGCGCCGTACGAGCCGCCGACCACGACGGTCAGCTTCGGCACGCGTGTGCACGCGACGGCGGTCACCATCTTGGCGCCGTGCTTGGCGATGCCGCCCGCCTCGTAGTCCTTGCCGACCATGAAGCCGGAGATGTTCTGCAGGAACACCAGCGGGATGCCGCGCTGGTCGCACAGCTCGATGAAGTGGGCGCCCTTCTGGGCGGACTCGGCGAACAGGATGCCGTTGTTGGCGACGATTCCGACCGGGTGGCCGTGGATCCGGGCGAAGCCGGTGATCAGGGTCTGCCCGAACTCGGCCTTGAACTCGGCGAACCGCGAGCCGTCGACCACGCGCGCGATGATCTCGCGCACGTCGTAGGGGGTGCGGGAGTCGACCGGGACGGCGCCGTACAGCCCGTACGGATCCACCTTGGGCTCCGTGCCGGGCGTGACCTCCCAGGGGAGGGACCGCCGGGCGGGCAGCGTGGCGACGATGTTCCGGACGATCCGCAGGGCGTGCGCGTCGTCCTCGGCGAGGTGGTCGGTGACCCCGGAGACCCGCGAGTGCACCTCGCCGCCGCCCAGCTCCTCGGCGGTGACGACCTCGCCGGTGGCGGCCTTCACCAGGGGCGGCCCGCCCAGGAAGATCGTGCCCTGGTTCCGGACGATCACGGCCTCGTCGCTCATCGCCGGGACGTACGCGCCACCGGCCGTGCACGAGCCGAGGACGGCCGCGATCTGCGGGATCCCGGCGCCGGACATCCTGGCCTGGTTGTAGAAGATCCGCCCGAAGTGCTCCCGGTCGGGGAAGACCTCGTCCTGCATCGGCAGGAAGGCACCGCCCGAGTCCACGAGGTAGACGCAGGGCAGCCGGTTGTCGAGGGCCACCTCCTGGGCGCGGAGGTGCTTCTTCACGGTCATCGGGTAGTACGTGCCGCCCTTGACCGTGGCGTCGTTGGCGACGATCACGCACTCGCGCCCGCTGACCCGGCCGATCCCGGCGATCACGCCGGCCGCCGGGGCCTGTCCCTCGTACATCCCGTCGGCCGCCAGCGGGGCCAGCTCCAGGAAGGGCGAGCCCGGGTCGAGCAGTGTGTCCACCCTGTCCCTGGGCAGCAGCTTGCCGCGCGCGGTGTGCCGGGCACGTGCCTTCTCGCCGCCGCCGAGGGCCGCCGCGGCCAGCTTGGCGCGCAGTTCCCCGACGAGTGCGAGGTGGGCCTGTTCATTGGCCCGCCAGGCCTCCGACGCGGGATCTGCCGCGCTCGTCAGCTCCGGTGCCTCCTGCATCCTGCGGTCCCCTCACCCGGTGTTCGAACCTGTTAATGAGCGTTAACCATTTCCTTCAGGTTAACGACCGCTAACCTCCCTGTCTAGAATTGCCTGCATGGTCACCAGAACCGACGCCACCACCCGCCGCGAGCAGATCCTGAAGGAAGCCGCCCGGCTCTTCGCCGAACGCGGCTTCCACGGCGTCGGTGTCGACGAGATAGGCGCCGCGGTCGGCATCAGCGGCCCCGGGCTCTACCGGCACTTCCCGGGCAAGGACGCGATGCTCGCCGAACTGCTGGTGGGGATCAGTGGCCAGCTGCTGACCGGGGCGAAGCGGCGCCTGGCGGAGGCCGACGGGGTGGCCGCGACCCGGGTCCTCGACTCGCTCATCGAGGGCCACATCGACTTCGCGCTGGACGACCGGCCGCTGATCACCCTGCACGACCGCGAGCTGGACCGGCTGCGCGACAGCGACCGCAAGCTGGTCCGCCAGCTGCAGCGGCAGTACGTCGAACTGTGGGTGGAGGTGGTCCGCGAGGTGTACCCCGACCTGACGGAGCCGGCCGCCCGCTCGTCGGTCCACTCGGTCTTCGGCCTGCTGAACTCCACCCCCCACCTCGGCCGCGCGGGCACCCTCCCCGGCCGGGGGACCACGGCGGCCCTGCTGCACCGGATGGCGCGCGGGGCTTTCGCGGCGGCGGGCGCCACCGAGGGCTGAGCCCCCGGGCGGCGTCCTCGGCTCCCGCCTGCGCCGGGCACCGAGCCCCCGGGCGGCGTCCTCGGCTCCCGCCTGCGCCGGGCACCGAGCCCCCGGGCGGCGTCCTCGGCTCCCGCCTGCGCCGGGCACCGAGCCCCCGGGCGGCGCCCCGGGTCCCCGCCGGTGCCGGGCGGGTGGCACAGCTCACCCTGGACGCTCACCGTACTCGTCGGTATCTTCGGATGAGCAAGCGCTTAGACATGCCGAAGTACGTGGAGGTGGCGAACGTGCGCCGTACGGTGTTCAACGAGGATCACGAGGCGTTCCGGGAGACCCTTCGCGCCTTCATCGAGGCCGAGGTCGTTCCGGTCTACGACGAGTGGTTCGCCGCCGGCCAGGCGCCGCGCGACTTCTACTACAAGCTCGGTGAGCTGGGCATCTTCGGCATCAACGTGCCCGAGGAGTTCGGCGGCGCAGGCATGGACAGCCACAAGTTCGAGGCGGTCCTCTACGAGGAGACCGCCCGCGCGGGCGTCCAGTTCGGCGGCTCCGGCGTGCACGTCCTGCTCGCCCTGCCCTACATCAAGATGCTCGCCACCGACGAGCAGAAGAAGCGCTTCCTGCCGAAGTTCGTCAGCGGCGAGGAGATGTGGGCCATCGCGATGACGGAGCCGGGCACCGGTTCCGACCTCGCGGGCATGAAGTCCACCGCCAAGCTCTCCGAGGACGGCACGCACTACGTCCTCAACGGTGCCAAGACCTTCATCACCGGCGGTGTGCACGCCGACAAGGTGATCGTCTGCGCCCGAACGGCCGCGCCCACCGCCGAGGACCGCCGCCACGGCATCTCCCTGTTCGCCGTGGACACCAAGTCCGAGGGCTACTCCGTCGGCCGCAAGCTGGACAAGCTGGGCCTGCGCACCTCCGACACCGCCGAACTGGCCTTCGTCGACGTCAAGGTCCCGGTCGAGGACCTGCTCGGCGAGGAGAACAAGGGCTTCTACTACCTCGGCCACAACCTGGCCTCCGAGCGCTGGGGCATCGCCTTCGGCGCCTACGCGCAGGCCAAGGCCGCCGTCCGGTTCGCCAAGCAGTACGTGCAGGAGCGCACCGTCTTCGGCAAGCCGGTCGCCCACTTCCAGAACACCAAGTTCGAGCTGGCCGCCTGCCAGGCCGAGGTCGACGCCGCCGAGGCGGTCGCCGACCGCGCGACGGAGGCCCTGGACGCCGGTGAGCTGACGCCCGCCGAGGCCGCCTCCGCGAAGCTCTTCTGCACCGAGGTCGCCCACCGCGTCATCGACCGCTGCCTCCAGCTGCACGGCGGCTACGGCTACATGAACGAGTACCCGATCGCCCGCCTGTACGCGGACAACCGCGTCAACCGCATCTACGGCGGCACCAGCGAGATCATGAAGTCGATCATCGCCAAGGACATGGGTCTGTAAGTCCCCGCCGTCACCGGCCGGTACAACTGACGCCATGAGCCAGGCACTCCAGGATCTCCTCGATCTGCTCGACCTGGAGCAGATCGAGGAGAACATCTTCCGCGGCCAGTCCCGCTCCGCCGTCGTACCCCGCGTCTTCGGCGGGCAGGTCGCGGCGCAGGCGCTGGTCGCCGCCGGGCGGACGGTCCCCGCGGACCGCCCGGCCCACTCCCTGCACGCCTACTTCCTGCGCCCCGGCGACCCCGGCGCGCCGATCGTCTACACCGTGGACCGCATCCGCGACGGACGGTCCTTCACCACCCGCCGGGTGGTCGCCGTCCAGCACGGCAAGCCGATCTTCCACCTCTCGGCGTCCTTCCAGACGTACGAGGAGGGCCTGGAGCACCAGGCGCCCATGCCGGCCTCGCCCGACCCGGCGACCCTGCCGACCTCCCAGGAGCGGCTGCGCGGCTACGCCCACCTCGCGCCCGAGGTCGTCGAGAAGTTCCTGGAGGCCCGCGAGGCGATCGACCTCAGGTACGTGGACGAGCCGCCGTACGGACAGTACGGCGAGGCGCGCGAGCCGCACTCCCAGGTGTGGTTCCGCACCAACGGCAAGCTCGACGACGACCCGTTGCTGCACGTCGTCCTCGCCACCTACGTCTCCGACATGACCCTGCTCGACTCCGTGCTGCTCGCACACGGGCGCGGCGGCTGGGCCGTCGGGGACGTCGTGGGCGCCTCCCTGGACCACGCGATGTGGTTCCACCGGCCCTTCCGTGCCGACGAATGGCTGCTGTACGACCAGGAGTCGCCGTCCGCGCACGGCGGCCGGGGCCTCGGCCAGGCGCGTATCTACACCCAGGACGGGCGGCTCGCCATCACGGTCATCCAGGAGGGTGTCGTCCGCGTCCCGAGGTGACCGTGACACGCGTGGTGCTCAAGATGACGAGTGACGCAAGCGGGTCTAGGCTCTTTGAGTGAAAGCCGCAGCGAACGGCATGCCCCGTACACGGGTTGCCGGAAACCCGGGATCCCCGGTCGCGGCACCCAAGGCGGGACCACGCGCGGGTGCCGCGGGGGCATAGGTGAATGCGCCGCTTCGTTCATTCCTGCTGCGGGACACCTGAAGACCGCGCCGCGCCTTCCTCAGTGCTGCGGCGACGGCCATCCACCTCGCACCTTCCCTCAGGGAATCGCGAGAGACGATGGAGATGGAAGGTACTCCCATGCGATCACAGCGCACGAGGCGCCTTGTCGCGTTGTCCGCCTCCGGCCTGCTGCTGGCCGGCGGAGCCGCGATCGGCACGTCCGGCACAGCCTTTGCCTCCGGACACAGCGACCACAGCTCGTACAGCTCGGACTGGGGCGACCACAGCTCGTGGGGCGACGACGATGACGACGACGACTACGGCTGGGGCGGCGGCTACGACGACGACGACGATGACGGCGGCTACGGCGGCGACCACGACGGCGGCTACGGCGGCGACCACGGCGGCGGCTATGGCGGCGGTGGCGACCACGGTGGTGGCGGTTACGGCGGCGGCGGTGGCGGCGGCCACGGTGGCGGCGGTGGCGGCGGCCACGGCGGCGGTGGAGGAGGCGGCCACTGATCCGACCACGAACTGATCGCGGTGTGCGGCCCCGTGCGCAGGGGCCGCATGCCGGCTGCCGCCGTGCTGTGCCGGGTCCGCCGGGTCAGGCCAGGTCCGCCGCGGCGAGCAGGTATGCCGTCATCGGGTCGTAGTGGCGGGGGCTGACCACGTGGTCGTCGAGCGGGACGACCACCTGCACGGTGCCCTCGGCCTCCGCGAGGAAGAGCGCCGGGTCGTTGCAGTCCGCGTACCCGACCGAGTCCACGCCGTGCTGCCCCGCGTACCCGGCCCAGCCGTGGTCGGCGACCACCAGGTCCGGCAGCGGACGCCCCGCGTGCTCAAGTCCCCCCAGGACGGCCCGCATCGGCTCTCCGGAGTGGGTGTGCCACAGCGTCGCACCGTGCTCCAGCACGGCCACGTCCGCGAACTGCATGACGTACCCCTCGTCCGTCTGCAGCCCGTCCGGGATGACGACGATCTCGCAGCCAGCGGCGCGCAGTGCGGCGGCCGTGGCCCGGTGCACGTCCAGCAGGCCGCCCGGGTGCCCGGTCGCGAACAGCACCCGCTGGCGCCCCTCGGCCGCCTTGCGCAGCCGTGCCGCCAGGCGGTCGAGGGCGTCCACGGTCAGCTCGGGATCGATGGTGTCCTGCCCGTACCGGTACTCGGGGTCGTCGTTGACGCCCACCCGTTCGGCCATGACGGCGAGCACGTCCTGCTCGTCCGTCCAGCGGTCGCCCAGCTCCAGGCCGAACCAGAAGTTGCGGACACCGTTGGCGAGCTGACGGTAGTGGGAGAGGTTGTTCTCGCGGGGTGTGGCGACGTCCCCCGCGATACGGGTCCTCACCAGGTGGTCGACGAGCTGGGCGCGGCTGGGTGTCCCGGATATCGGCATGCCTCCATTGTGAGGCAGCGCCCCGCCGGGCGTCCTCGGCATATCGCCCCCTGGGACGGGCGTCACCCGTTCCCTGCTCAGCCCTGCCGCAGCGCGAACCACAACTCCATGCGTACGTCCGGATCGTCCAGGTCGGCCTCCAACAGGCCTGCGCACCGGGCGATCCGCTGCCGCACGGTGTTGCGGTGCACGTCCAGGGCCACCGCGGTGCGGTCCCAACTGCCGTGCAGCGACAGCCAGGTACGCAGGGTCTCGGCGAGCGCGGTCTGCCCCGCGAGCGGCGCGAGCAGGGCGCGGGCGTGCGACTCGGCGTCGGCCCTGGGCACCAGGTCCTCCAGCGCGGGCCGGGCCGCGTGCCGGACCAGCGGGGAGCGGGTGGCGCGGGCGCGGGCGAGGGCACGGGCCGCCTGGGTGTCGGCGGCAGGCCAGTCGTGCGGTCCCACCGGGGCGCTGACCCCGAGCGTCCAGCCGGGCTGCGGCTCCGGTTCCCGTCCGGCCGGCACCAGCACCCGTACGACGTCACGGCCGAGGTCGACCAGCGGTGACCCCAGGGCGGCACCGAGGGCGGAGGCGGCGACCGCGTCCTGGGGATCGCCCCTGCCGGGGCGCGGCCGGGATCCCGGCCGCGCCCCGCGCTCCGGGCGCGCGTGCACCACGAGCCACCGCCCGCCGGAGCCCAGCAGGGGAGCCACCTCCGCGGGCGGGGTGCCCAGCAGCAGCCGCACCAGGGCCGAGGAGCGGGCCGCGCCGGCGCCGCTGCGGTGCTCTCCGGTCAGCAGGGACAGCAGTACGGCGGCGACGGAGGCGATGGTGTGGTCGCCGGGCTCGCGCCGGGGCGTGGCGACGCCGAGCACGAAGCCCTCGCCGGCGCCGAGCGCGTAGACGGCGAGGTGGGTGGGGCCGAGGGTGTCGGTGGCGGAGGTGGGCAGCGGCCGGGAGGCGGCGGGCGGGCCGCCCGCCACGTGGTCCGTCGCCCTGGCCGCCGGCCGGACCACCGCGGTCAGCTCCGCCAGCGCCGCGCGCACCCCGTCCGCCGGGTCGCGGCCCGCCGCGGCCAGTTCGGTGCCGTCGGGACCGTGCAGCGAGGCGTGTCCGCCCAGCCGCTGGGCCAGCTGGCGCAGCACCGAGGGCACCGGGTCCGGGCGGGAGGCCGCGGCCGCGAGGCTCTGCTGGGCCTCCGTGACCCGGCGCAGCTCGGCCAGGCGGGCCTGGGCCATCAGCTGCCACACCGCGCGGGCCACCCCGGAGAAGGTGGTCTGCGGCGGGACCTCCAGCAGCGGCAGGCCGTGGCGGTCGCAGGCGGCGACCAGGGCGCCCGGGACCGTGTCGTGCACCGGCGCCAGCCCGAAGCCGAGGGCGGCGCCGCCCGCGGCCACGATCCGGGAGACGTAGCCGTCGAAGTAGTCCCCCGGGCTCCCGGCCCCGCTCGGCCGCGGAGCGCCACCCTCCTCCGGTCCGGCCGTCTCCGGGACGTGCAACCGGGCCGTCTCCGGGGCGTGCAACCGGGCCGTCTCCGGGACGTGCACCCCGGCTGTCAGCAGCAGCTCGCCGCCCAGCAGGTACGGGTAGGGGTCGGCCATCTCCGAGGTGTGCGCCCAGTGGATCACGATGCCGGGGTGCGAGGGGCCCGCGATCTGCCGCAGGGCGAGATCCTCACGGGCCAGCAGGGCCGACAGCGGTACCGGTGGGGTCGGTGGGACTGCTGGTGCGATCGTTTCCGGCATGGTGTGCACATCCTCCATCCCACCCCGTCCATATGGATGAAACGTACACTTCGCAGTCGCTTTCCGGCCACCTAGTGTCAAGTCCGGACCGGGAGCCGCGGGTACGGGCGGATGTCCCCGCGATCAGCTCCCGGCACACCCCCACGTCTCTGCACGACACGCCACCGGATGTGCGCGAAGGAGGGCCCCACATGGCCGTCGACTACACAGTGATCGTCGTCTATCTCGCCGGCATGCTGGCCATGGGCTGGTGGGGCATGCGCCGCGCCAGGTCGAAGAGCGAGTTCCTGGTGGCGGGCCGCCGTCTCGGCCCCGCCATGTACTCCGGGACCATGGCCGCCATCGTCCTCGGCGGCGCCTCCACCATCGGCGGCGTCGGCCTCGGCTACCAGTACGGCCTCTCCGGCGCCTGGATGGTCTTCACCATCGGCCTCGGCCTGCTGGCCCTGTCGGTCTTCTTCTCGGCACGCATCGCCCGGCTGAAGGTCTACACGGTCTCCGAGATGCTCGACCTGCGCTACGGCGGCCGGGCGGGCGTGATCTCCGGCGTGGTCATGTGGGCCTACACCCTCATGCTCGCCGTCACCTCGACCATCGCCTACGCCACCATCTTCGACGTGCTCTTCGACATGAACCGCACCGTCGCGATCATCCTCGGCGGCTCGATCGTCGTCGCCTACTCGACCCTCGGCGGCATGTGGTCCATCACGCTGACCGACATGGTCCAGTTCGTCGTCAAGACCGTCGGCGTGCTGCTCCTGCTCCTGCCCATCGCGGTGGTCAAGGCGGGCGGCTTCTCGGAGATGAAGGCCAAGCTGCCGACCGCGTACTTCGACCCGCTGGGCATCGGCGGCGAGACGATCTTCACCTACGTGCTGATCTACACGTTCGGCATGCTGATCGGCCAGGACATCTGGCAGCGCGTGTTCACCGCCCGCAGCGACAGGACCGCCAAGTGGGGCGGCACCGTGGCCGGCACCTACTGCCTGGTCTACGCCCTCGCCGGCGCGGTGATCGGTACGGCCGCCAAGGTTCTCTACCCGAAGCTGGGCAGCCCGGACGACGCCTTCGCCACCATCGTCAAGGACGAACTCCCCATCGGCGTGCGCGGCCTGGTGCTGGCCGCCGCCCTGGCCGCCGTGATGTCCACGTCCTCCGGCGCCCTGATCGCCTGCGCCACCGTCGCCAACAACGACATCTGGTCCCGGCTGCGGGGCGCGGTGCGCCGAGACGGCGAGGAGCACGACGAGGTCAGGGGCAACCGCGCCTTCATCCTGATCATGGGCGTGGGAGTGATCGGCACCGCGATCGCGCTGAACAACGTGGTCGAGGCCCTCACCGTGGCCTACAACCTGCTCGTCGGCGGCCTGCTCGTCCCGATCCTCGGCGGCCTGCTGTGGAAGCGCGGCACCGTCCAGGGCGCGCTGGCCTCCGTGATCGTCGGCGGCCTCGCCGTGATCGGCCTGATGGCCGGCTACGGCATCCTCGCCAACGAACCCGTCTACTACGGCCTGCTGGCCTCCCTCGCCGCCTACGTCGCCGTCTCCCTGGCGACCAGGCCCACCGACGAGACCGTCCTCGCCGCCTGGCGTGAACGCCTCGCCGGACGATCCCCCGAACTCGCGTCCGAACCGGTCCCGGCTCACCAGTAGAGTCGTATGGAAAGCAGTGCATGCGCGACGAAGCGCAAGAAAGAGAGCATTTCACGATGAGCAGCAACGAGACGCCCCGCGGCCCCGTCGACTCCTCCCGCATCCCGCGGTACGCCGGACCCGCGACCTTCGCCCGGCTGCCCCGCCTCGACGAGGTCGGCACCGCCGACGTGGCCGTCGTGGGCGTGCCGTTCGACTCCGGCGTCTCGTACCGGCCGGGCGCCCGCTTCGGAGGCAACGCCATCCGCGAGGCGTCCCGGCTGCTGCGCCCGTACAACCCGGCGCAGGACGCGTCCCCCTTCGCCCTGGCGCAGGTCGCGGACGGCGGCGACATCGCCGTGAACCCGTTCAACATCAACGAGGCCGTCGACACCATCGAGGCCGCCGCGGACGACCTGCTCGGCACCGGCGCCCGCCTGATGACCCTCGGCGGCGACCACACCATCGCCCTGCCGCTGCTGCGTTCGGTCGCGAAGAAGCACGGCCCGGTCGCCCTGCTCCACTTCGACGCCCACCTCGACACCTGGGACACCTACTTCGGCGCCGAGTACACCCACGGCACCCCGTTCCGCCGCGCGGTGGAGGAGGGCATCCTCGATACCGAGGCGCTCTCCCACGTCGGCACCCGCGGCCCGCTGTACGGCAAGCAGGACCTGACCGACGACGAGAAGATGGGCTTCGGCATCGTCACCTCGGCGGACATCTACCGCCGGGGCGCCGACGAGGTCGCCGACCAGCTGCGCCAGCGCATCGGCGACCGCCCGCTGTACATCTCCATCGACATCGACTGCCTCGACCCGGCCCACGCGCCCGGCACGGGTACGCCGGAGGCGGGCGGCATGACCTCCCGCGAGCTGCTGGAGATCCTGCGCGGGCTGTCCTCCTGCAACCTGGTCTCGGCGGACGTCGTCGAGGTGGCGCCCGCGTACGACCACGCCGAGATCACCTCGGTGGCGGCCTCCCACACCGCCTACGAACTGACCACCATCATGAGCCGCCAGATCGCGGCGGCCCGCAACGCCTGACGCTCCTGAGGGGGATCGACAGCAGTGACTCACGACCACGACCTGGTACTCCGCCCGACGCCCACGCAGAGGGAGGCCGCGCTCAACCCGCCCCCGGGCCGCAACGGCGGAGACCTGGTCGTGGAGACGCTGGCCGGGCTCGGCGCGACGACCGTCTTCGGCCTGCCCGGCCAGCACGCGCTCGGCATGTTCGACGCCCTGCGCCGCTCGTCGCTGCGCTACGTCGGCCTCAGGGTGGAGAACAACGCGGGCTTCGCGGCAGACGCGTACGGCCGGATCACCGGCGAGGCGGCCCCGCTCCTGCTCTCCACCGGCCCCGGCGCCCTGACCTCGCTCGCCGCCCTCCAGGAGGCGGCGGCCGCCTCCGCCCCCGTGCTGGCGATCAGCAGCCAGGTCCCCACGGCGGGCCTGGGCGGCGGCCGGCACGGCTACCTGCACGAACTCCCGGACCAGGCCGCCTCGTTCCGGGGCGTGGTGAAGTCGGTCCACACCGTCCGCACCCAGTCCCAGATCCCCTCCGCCGTCGCGGCGGCCTGGAAGTCGGCGCTGACCGCCCCGCACGGCCCGGTGTGGGTGGAGATCCCGCAGGACGTACTCCTCGCGGAGACGACCCTGCCGGTGGTGACGGCCATGGACGCGACCCCCGACGACCTCGTCCCGCGCCCCGAACTGACGGCGGTGGCAGCCGAATTGCTGTCGAACGCGGCCCGCCCGGCGATCATCGCGGGCGGCGGGGTCGTACGCTCGGACGCCTCGGGCAAGCTGCTGCAGCTGGCCGAGAAGCTGGACGCGCCCGTGGTGACGACGTTCGGCGGCAAGGGCGCGTTCCCCTGGGAGCACCCGCTGTCGATGCAGTCCTGGCTGGAGGACCGCCACACCACGGACCTTCTGGAGGACGCGGACGTCCTGCTGGTGGCCGGCTCTGGCCTCGGCGAACTCTCCTCCAACTACCACACGTTCAAGCCCCGTGGCCGAGTGATCCAGATCGAGGCGGACGCCGGCAAGCTGGAGGCGAACCACCCCGCCCTGGGCATCCACGCGGACGCGCGCCTGGCTCTCCAGGCCCTGCTGGAGACGGTGGCCGACCGGACCGACGAGTCGGCGCCCGGGCGGGTGCGGGACCTTCTCGCGAAGGTCGCCGACCGCATCGCCGCCCAGGAACTGACCCTGGAGCAGGACGTGCTGGCCTCGGTCCGCCGCGCCCTGCCGGCCGACTCCCCGTCCTTCTGGGACATGACGATCCTGGCGTACTGGGCCTGGTCGGCGTTCGACCCGCAGGGCACGAACCTGATGCACTCGGCCCAGGGCGCGGGCGGCCTCGGCTACGGCTTCCCGGCGGCGCTCGGCGCGGCGGCGGCCGACCCGACCCGCCCGGTGCTGGCGGTGTCCGGCGACGGCGGAGCCCTGTACTCGATCGCCGAGCTGGCGACGGCGAGGCAGTACGACCTCCCGGTCACCTGGCTGATCATCGACGACGGCGGCTACGGCATCCTCCGCGAGTACATGACGGACGCCTTCGGCCAGGCCACGGCCACGGAACTGACCCGCCCGGACTACGTGGCCCTGGCGGAGTCCTTCGGCGTCCCGGGCGTCCTTACGACCCCGGAAACCCTGGAGCAGGACCTTGCGAAGGCACTGTCCGCACCGGGCCCGTCGGTGGTGGTACTCCCAGCGGTCCTGCGCATGTTCGCGCCGACCCATCTCGGCCAGTCACCCGCTTCACCCTTGAGCCGGTAAAGGACTCCCCATAGGTTTCTCTGGCCACTGCTTCACAGCGTGGAGGGAGTCGATGGCGTCACGCTGGAGGCGGAGTCGAACGTGTGCGTACACCGTCGCGGTCACCCCGATGTGGGCGTGGCCGAGGAGTTCCTTGATGACGACGAGTTCGACGCCCTGTTCGAGCCGACCCCGATCCCGGAGGCAACCGCATCGGCGCGCGGGCGCAGTCGAGGCCACAGATCGAGCAGCCCAGCCCGCTGCCGAACGGCCAGGCCGGAGCAAGGCGGATGCCGTGACGGAGGGAGAGGCGTGGTTGAGGCCGGTGCGGGGTTGCTGGAAGCACACGTGGCGGGTGATCTCTCGGCGCACCCGCTGTCCTGGCTGACTTTCCGTGGCTGAGCTTGAAGGTGCGACGGGGGTCAGGTGACCAGCGACGGTGGCGCGAGCGTCCGCGCCCGGTCGTACAGGTCGCGGGCTGCCGCGTTCTTCAGATGGGGGTGCAGGAGACCGAACATCGCCCTCACGCGGTCGTCGGCGCGGCCGGACTGCACCTTGGGGTAGTCGTCTAGGGCCTGGTGCCAGGTGATGCAGGCCGCTTCCAGGTGGCCGAGTTCCAACTGACGTTCGGCCAGCAGACCACGACGGTGTACTCGTGTGCGCTGGTACACGCTGGGGCGGAGCCGGTCCGCTTGTTGCATGGCTTCGACGGCTCCGGCCTTGTCACCGAGTTCGTAACGTACCTGGCTGACGTGGTAGTTGAGTGAAGAGGGGTCGTACGAGCCGAACGCCTTGCCGCGTGACTCAGCACGGTCCATGGCCGCCTCGGCCTCCCGGATGCGGCGCAGCGCGCCCGCACGGTCGCCGGTCTGCGCGGCGGCGTGCGCCTGCTGGCCGACGAGGAAGGCCAGCATCCGGGGGCCGGCTTTAGGGGAGGCGGCGGCAGCGGCGTCGGCCAGCTCCATGGCCTTCGCCCCGTGGCCAAGGTCGACTGCCTGGACACTCATGCCCCGCAGGGTGGTGCAGTACGTCAGGTGGTCCTCGGCAGCGCCCGCCAGCTCCAGAGCTTTGATGTAGTAGCGCTGCGCGAGACCGTGCAGCCCTTCGTCCACGGCCATGTAGCCGGTCAGGTAGAGCAGGTCCGAAGCGGCGGACAGCATCGCCTTGCGTACATCCTCGGGTGCGTCGGCGCGCAGGTAGGAGGCCACGGTGTTGACCATGAACGAGGCCGCCATGGGACGTGCGTGCCGGCCGCCGAACTCATCGTCCAGTTCCGAGACGCGCTCGGTCATGGCGACGACCATGTCCACTTCGTTCATGCCGATGCGTGCTGTGCGGCCGGACTGGACGGCATCGGCACGCCCGACCACATCAGGCCAGCCGGGAATGGTGACGGCCACGGAGAACAGGCCGGCACCCAGGACACTGCGGCGGGACGGGTCCATATCCAGCCTCCCCAGGTCGATCACCCCTTCCACGGTATCCGCAGCCGCGGAGGAGCGATCACGTGGAACGGGCAGCCCGGCCTCGGCATGGGTGACGGGGCGGCCGAGGCGGCGGGAGAGGGCTTCGAGGATGCACGCGCGCACCGCACCCCGAGGGACGGTGCCGCCGAGCCAGTGGCTCACCGCCGACTCGTCGTAACGCAGAGGGATTCCGGTCTCCGTACCGACGCGGTTCACCGCCCGCGCGAACTGACGGTAAGTCCAACGGCTCTCGGCGAGCATGCGCCCAAGCGCCACATTCGGGTCACGCTTGGCCATGCCCTCAACTCCCCATGTCCTTAAGAACTTTCAAGGCTTTCAAGTCTCGACGCTGCGGCAACGGTACCGCTGAGCGTGGTCGTGCGGTTGCGTAGAGGCAGCAGGGAACGGCGAGACCTCGCCGCAGCCGTCGCCTGAGGGGCTCAAGGGATGAGAAGCGAAGCACGGACCCGTCTGGCCCGGATGACCAAGGAGCGGGGCATGGACGGAGTGTTGAGGATCGACACCTACGAGGGTGCAGACCTGCCGCCGGGTTCGCATCGGTTCTCGCCGTGTCGCTGCGCGCAGCACCGCAGTAGCGCGCCTGAGGACGGGACAGCGAGGCTGAGCGCCGCAGTACGCGAGGTCAACGAGCGCAGCCGTGGAGAGCGGCTGTCAATCGGTTGGCCGCAGTCGCCAGCCGCTACGCCGGACCACGCCTGATCATCACCATCTCGGGATCGGTCGGCTTCGTCCTGGGCGTGGCCGCCGCATCCTCACCCACCTGACTCCTCCCCGTCACGCATCCAGGCTCCCCGCCCGTGACGAGGGAGGCGCCCGCCGCCGGAAGCGGTGGGCACCCCGTCCGGCTGCCTTCTTCGCAAGGGTCCAGCAGCCGGACGGGCCCAACTCCGCAGCATCCGCAGCGGAGTCCACTGAAAACGGTAAGGGAGAAAACGATGAACGTGGACGAGCTGTTCACCGGCGACCTGATCACCGGAGTCCCGGCCATCGAAGCCGCGCTGCTCGACAAGATGCCGGGCGGCGGCGACAACAACGGCGACCACTGCAGCAAGTGATCCACGGCTGAAGCCAGGCGGGCCGGGGCCGTTCGTGGCCCCGCCCCGCCGCACGACGTCGGAAAGGTACGACATGCTGTCGATGCGTCTGCGCCTGGCCGATCTCCAGGAGCCCAAGTGGAGATGGGAAGGCGGCCGTTGGATCAACGGACAGAGCTGGATCGAACCTGCGAACGTGTCCACGTTGGTCATGGAGGTCAACGACGACCAGGCACCACGCGTACGGGTCCGCGTGCAGGAGTGCAAGCGGGGCGACGCCGACTTCGTCGCGCTCACCATGGGGCCGGGGAAAGCCCGTCTGTCGGCGGGTGTATCCGGCACTGCCCCGCTCTATCTGACACAGAAGGCCGGGGAACTGCACGCCTCGTGGGATCTGACACTGCTGCGTCCGCATCTGCAGGCCGACCGGCTGGTGCCGCGCGTTGTCGCCCGCACGCTGACGAGGCAGCACCGCTACACGTCCGAGACGCTCTTCGAAGGCGTCTACCGTCTTACCGAGCGGGCAGCGGCCACCCTCACCCCTCACGGACTCGACATTCACTACCCCGAGCCCGCCGAACACGTACTTGAGCCACGCACGGTGCGGCCCGGCGTCGATCCACTCGCCGCTCTGGACGAGGTGCTGACCGACGTGATCCGCCAGGCGCCGACGGCAGCCGGATGCGTGGGTGTTGAGCTGTCCGGTGGCGCGGACTCCGGGAACGTCGCCCTGGCAGTGAAAGCAGCCCGCTACCCGGAGGTGTACAGCTTCGGCCTGCTGGTAGGAGGGAGCACCGGCAGGCAACAGAGCGAGCGGCGCCGGGCCCTTGTGGAACACTGCGGCTTCCAGGACACGGCCACCCCGGCCATGTACCATCCACCCTTCTGTCCCGGAGGCGTGCGCGCTCTGCGCAAGCCGCACGATCCGGCGGGCGCCTTCTACCAGGAGGCGTTCGACGTCGTACGCGAGCAGGCAGCCGCCCGGCGGTGCGAGGTCATGTTCACGGGCAGCGGCGGAGACGAAGTCAACGCCCACCACTCCAGGACACAGGCCGAACTGCCGACGCCGCACCCCGTGCCGTGGCTCGGCAACAGAGCAGTCCGAGCGCTCGCCGAAGTCAACAAGTACCTGGCCCCCATCCCAGTGCTGCCCGTACCGACCCTGATGGCGTTCGGGATGCACAACCCCGGATTCCTGCGGGCCGGAATCTGGCCGGTGAGCCCGCTCGCCCACCCCCGGATCGTGCGGTTCATGGAGCAATTACCGCACGAGCACAAGCGCGGCAAGGCGCTGTTCCGCGAACGGATCAGACGGGCCGGGCTGCCCGAGTGGGTAGCCGCGCCGACCGAACCGGAGAACTTCCTGGCCATCCTGGAGAAGGGTTTACGTTCCTACGGCTTGCCGGTCCTGGACGACATGCTGAAGGAGTCCATCCTGGTGGACCTCGGCTACGTTGACGGCAAGGCCCTCGCCAAGGCGCGGAGGAACGCCGACTCCGCGCCGGTCGTCCCCGATCTGCTGTGCGATGTACTCGCCCTGGAGGCCGGACTGCGAAGCCTCGTGTGACCAACCCCCCATACGGAAGCCGAGCACGTGGAAGCCACCAACCTCCTGTACCGCGATCCGGTGCTCTACGACATCGTCCAGTCCGACAGCACGAGCGCCGGAATGTGCCAGGCCCTGATCGAGCTGCACCAGCCGGACGCCCGGACCCTGGTCGACTTCGGATGCGGTACCGGCCGCGACCTGGAGGTCCTCGCCAAGCGCTTCGAGTGCATCGGCGTAGACCTCCAGCCCGGCCTGGTCGACTACGCCCACCAGGCCCGGCCGGAGCTGGACATCCGCACCGGCGACATGCGCACCGCACGACTCGGCAAACGCATGGACGTAGTGACCTGCATGGGCAACAGCCTCGCCTACGTTCACGACAACAACGACATCAGCCAGGTGTTCGCCACCTTCGCCGCCCATGCCCAGCCGAAAGCGCTGCTCGTGCTGTGTTCCCCCATCGCCCCGATCACCCGGACCGAGCCGACCACGGCCACGGTCGACACCCCGAGAGGCCCCGCCACCGTCACCATCCGCCACACGTGGAACCTGCGGACCCAGATCAACACCATGCACCGACACTGGGCGCTTCCCTCGGGTGACGAGGCCCGAGACGAGATCCGCAGACGCGTCCTGTTCCCCCAGGAGCTCGAACGCTACGCGGAAGACGCCGGCTTCGAGGTCCTGGACATGAACGACGGCACAGGGACAGGGTTTACCGGCCCCACCGCGTACACCGTTGCCCGATACACCCGTGATGACCGACGGGGCTGGAAATGGCATCAGCACCAGCCCCCGACTCCTGACGGCAGTAGCGACGGCAACAACCACGGATTTCCCCGCACAACCACGGACACCAGCGGAACGAAAAACACTCGCTGACCAGCGAAGAAGCGTGGGGTGGACGTCGTCCCGGTTCGCGGAGCCGTAGACGTGGAGTCCCACAGCTGCCCGGAGCCGGTCGAGCAGGCGCGCCGGCCAGTCCGGCCGGCGGGCCCCCTGCCCCTTCAGCTCGCCGACGAAGATCCCCTGTAGCTCCTCGTCGAGGCCGTGCCCGAAGAGGGGGATCAGATATCCCTCCTGCTCGTACCGGACGCAGCCGAAGCCGCCGCCCTGGACCTGGTAGACGACACCGGTCGGGGCCGCCACGATCACGAACACCCAGCCCCGGCCGGTGCCCGAGCCGTCGGGTCGAGGTAGACGTACCGCCGCTTGCCGTCCGGTTGAGCCATGCAGGAGAGCGTGGCACAGCCGGAAGGGAACTGTCCCCGTCGTTGTGGTCGTCCTCCGTTGTGATCATGAATGTGCGGCCCTGACCAGGCCGGCACCGACGGGGGAGACGAGACGTGTTCGAGGCTGTGTTCCGTGACGACCACGGGTTCCTGGGCGGGCTCGCCGTCGTCGCGGCCGTGCTAGGTGCTGCGGCCTGGTGGGGGGCCCGACGGCGGCGGGCCGAGCACGCCTTCTGGTGGTTCCCGTTCGTCTTCTGTCTCACCGGCGTACTCGGGGTCACCCTCGCGCTGCGGACCGGTGAGGGCGGCGGTGCCGCCGAGTGCGTGGTCAACCATGAGATCGCCGAGCCCTTCCACACCACCCAGGGACTGTGGAACCTGGCCATGTTCGTGCCGGTCGGGTTCTTCGGGGTGCTCGCACTGCGGCGGCCGGTGCCGGTGCTCGCGGGAGTCGTCGCACTGCCCTGTCTCATCGAACTCGCCCAGGCCCTCGGGCGGTTCGTCAGCGGCGTCTGCGACAGCGCCGACGTCGAGATGAACGTGTGCGGCGGGCTGGCGGGGCTGGCCGCGGGGCTCCTGGCGGTGCGCGGGAGGGTCGCCTGGCGTGCCTGGGCCAGGCGCACCCTGGTGCTGGCCGGGGCGCTCGGCGTGCTCGGAGCGGGCACGCTCCAGACCGCGGTCACCCTGACCCACGTCGACGGCTCCAGTGTCCGCGACGCGGACGGTGACGAGCGGGCCGTCGCGGAGCGGGTCGTGCGGCAGGCCTCCGGCGACCGGTACCGGGTCCGGAAAGTGCAGATCAGCCCTGGCATCGACGGTTACAACGGCCAGATGTACATCCATCTGGCCGGAGGGGGCTCGGCGGATCTGATGTGGCCCGGAGGGCGCCGGCTCGACGTCGACTTCGAGGACGCCTCGGGTCCCGGTCTCGCCGTTCCCGGCACCGCTGCGCCGCACGACGCCGAGGACGCCTTCCGCATAGCCCGCTCCTACATGCGCGCCCACTACCCCTGGGCCGAGTCGGCCTCCTGGCACGCGACGCGGCCGGCCGGCGAGGAGCAGGGCGGGGGCGGATGGACCACCTCGTGGCGGTTCAAGGAGCACGGGGTGTCCATGCCCCGCAGCCTCGACGTGCGGATCGACCGGACGGGCCGCGTCCACGGGCTCCTTGCCGACTTCGGGCCCAGGCACGTGGCCCTTCCGGCCGGACTGGTCTCGGCGCGGCAGGCCGAGGAGATCGTGCGGCGGCAGGAGCGGAACAGCGGTGCCGACGTCGCGAGCCTGCGGTACCACGCCCGTGAGCTGACCGCGGAGCGCACCAAGGGCTATCGGGGGCCCTGGCGCGCGGTCTGGCACGTCGAGGTGGCCCGCCCGGACTGCAGGCCGGACGCGGACGGGGACGGGTGCGAGCCGTACGACGTCGAGGTGGACGCCGCGACCCGCCGGTCGGCCGGGTGATCCGCCACCGGTCTCCGAACTCCTGCCCTGCGAACATGCGTACAACCATCCATCGCCCCGGCGAGTCCATCCAGTCAGCGCACGGGTGCGCTCAACGGCGTTCAGGGGGACGCCCGTACGACATTCAAGGGGAACTTTCCATGACTTACCGGACATCCGGCCGGGCCGGGGTGCTCGCGGCTGCGCTCAGTGCCGCGCTGCTCATACCCGCCGTCACCGCGGCCACGCCCGCCGCCGCGGCCGCGCCCACCGTCAGCTGCACGTCCGCCAAGGCGGGCCTGGCGGACAAGCTGAAGAAGGACATCACGGCCGCGCTGGCGAACCGCAAGGGCACGGTCGCCGTCGGCCTGTACGACCGCAGCACCAAGACCACCTGCACGCTGCGCGCCACCAGCGCCTACGACTCGGCCAGCACGGTCAAGGTCACCGTGCTCGCCACGCTGCTGTGGGACGCGAAGAAGCACAACCGGTACCTGACGAGCACCGAGCAGTCGCTCGCCAAGGCCATGATCACGCAGTCCGACAACACCGCCACCAGCAAGCTGTGGAAGCAGCTGGGCATGGCGAAGATCAAGGGCTTCCTGTCGGCCGCGGGCATGACGAAGACCGTGCCGGGCGCGAACGGCTACTGGGGCCTGACCCAGGAGAACGTCAACGACGAGCAGAAGCTGCTCAAGCTGATCACCGCGAAGAACAGCGTGCTCAGCGACAACGCCCGCGCCTACATCCTCAAGCTGATGGGCCAGGTCGTCTCCTCGCAGCGCTGGGGCACGCCCGCCGGCGCCCCGTCCTCCGTCGCCGTGCACGTCAAGAACGGCTGGCTGCAGCGCTCCACGCACGGCTGGCGGGTGCACAGCCTGGGCACCTTCAACGGCGCCGGCCACGACTACGTGATCAGCGTGCTGACGCAGGACAACAGCACCATGAGCTACGGCGTGACCACCATCCAGAACGTCGCCAAGGCGATCCACAAGGACCTGGTGCCCACCACGTCCGGGGTCACCCGCTACACGCCGACCAGCCGGCCCAGCGAGGCGTTCGTCGCCGTGCCGCAGCAGGGCTGAGGCCCGGGCCCGGGCCTCGCGGCCACCGTCGCGAGGTCCTGACACCATCCTCCTGATTGCCCGAACTCCCGTTCCTGCGAACATGCGTACAGCCGTCGTCCGTCCCGGCCGCCGCGCAGGCGGTGCGGGGACGCGTCCGACGGCATCCGCAGGACGACCGAACGACGTTCAAGGGGGAAGCTCTTCATGACCCACCGGATATCCGGCCGCGCCGGGGTGCTCACGACCGCCCTCGGTGCCACGCTGCTCGTCTGTGCCGCCGCCCTTCCGGCCGCGGCGGCACCGACGGGCACCGTCAACTGCACGTCCGCCAAGGCGGGTCTGGCCGACAAGCTGAAGAAGGACATCACGGCCGCGCTGGCGAACCGCAAGGGCACGGTCGCCGTCGGCCTGTACGACCGCACCGCCGGCACCACCTGCACGCTGAACGCCGCCACCGCCTACGACTCGGCCAGCACGGTCAAGGTCACCGTGCTCGCCACGCTGCTGTGGGACGCGAAGAAGCAGAACCGGTACCTGACCGACACCGAGGACGCACTCGCCACGGCCATGATCACCCAGTCGGACAACGACGCGACCAGCACGCTGTGGAAGCAGCTCGGCGTGGCGAAGATCCAGGGCTTCCTGACCGCGGCCGGCATGACGAAGACCGTGCCGGGCGCGGACGGTTACTGGGGTCTGACCCAGGAGAACGTCACCGACGAGCAGAAGCTGCTCAAGTTGATCACCGCGAAGAACAGCGTGCTGAGCGACAAGTCCCGTGCCTACATCCTGAAGCTGATGGGCCAGGTCGTCGCGGACCAGCGCTGGGGGACCCCTGCCGGTGCGCCCTCCTCCGTCGCCGTGCACGTCAAGAACGGCTGGCTGCAGCGCTCCGCGCACGGCTGGCGGGTGCACAGCCTGGGCACCTTCAACGGCGCCGGCCACGACTACGTGATCAGCGTGCTGACCCAGGACAACAGCACCATGGACTACGGCGTGACCACCATCCAGAACGTCGCCAAGGCGATCCACAAGGACCTGGTGCCCACCACGTCCGGGATCACCCGCTACACGCCGACCAGCAGGCCCAGCGAGGCGTTCGTCGCCGTGCCGCCGCGGGGCTGACGCTTCACGAGGCGGTCTCCCGTACGTCACCGGCGAGTTCTACGGTGACGGTCATGCGCCTGAGAACTCTGCTCGCCGGACTCACCGCCGGCCTGGCGGCGGCCACCTGCCTCACCGCCGGGCCGGCCGCCGCCAACCCGCCCGGTAACCAAGCCTGTTCATCCCGCGTCCTCCTCGACCGCTTCTCCGACGCGCTCGACAAGACGACGTACGACGGCACCTTCGTCGGCAACTTCTCCGCGCTCGCGGCGGACCGGGACGGCTCGCTCCTGGCCCTGGCGGACCGCTCGTCCCTGTTCCGGCTGGACGCCCGCACCCTGAAGCCCGAGGCGGTCGTCCGCCTCGCCGACGAGAAGGGCGCCGACCTCGACTCCGAGGGCCTCGTCATCGACCGGCCGTCCCGGGCCCGCTCGGCCCGGCGGACTCCCGTCGGCACCCTGCTCGTCACCTCGGAGACCGAGCCGTCCGTCCGCCGCTACTCGCGCACCGGCACGCTCCTCGAGCGGCTCCCGGTGCCGCCCTCCCTCCAGGTCGCCCCGGCCGGCCGCGCCACCGCCAACCAGACCTTCGAGGGCCTGACCCTGCTGCCCGGCGGCCGCACCCTGCTGGCCTCCATGGAGTACGCCCTCGCGGGCGACTCGGCCGGCATCGTCCGCTTCCAGACCTGGGAGCGCCACGAGGGCCGCTTCGAGCCCGCCGCCCAGTACGCCTACCGCACCGACACCGGCCTCGGCGTCCCCGAGGTCCAGGCCACCCCCGACGGCCGCCTGCTGGTCCTGGAGCGCGGCTTCACCGCCGGCGTCGGCAACACGGTCCGCCTCTACCTGGCCGACCCCCGCCACGCCACGGACACCAGCACCACCGAGCACCTGACGGGCCAGCCGGAGGTCCGCCTGATCAGGAAGACGCTCCTCGCGGACATGGTCACCTGCCCGTCCCTGGGCGCCACGGCCAGGCAGCCGCAGCCGAACCCCCTGCTGGACAACATCGAGGGCATGACGGTCACGGGCCGTGACCACAGGGGCCGCCTGAAGGTCCTCCTGGTGAGCGACGACAACCAGAACGCGGCCCAGACGACCCGTTTCCTCTTCCTCCGGGTGCGGACCTGACTCCGGTGCGACAGTCCGGTGCGACAGCCGGCCCGAAGGGGCGCGGGGCACCGCGCGGGAACCTCGGCGAAGCCGCACCCGCCGGGGCGGCCGTCCCCGATTGTTGCGGCGGGATGAAATCACCGCCCCAGAACGTTGGTGTCTTCCGGTAGAGCATGACCGGAACCAGGAGGCAGCGGCGTGGCAACGCAACGGGGATGGGCAAGACGACTCGCGAAGTACGCCTGGCGCTACCCCACGGACGTGACCCTCGCTCTGGGCTCGTCCCTGGCCGGCATGGCCGTCATGGCCGTCGTCCCGCTGATCACCAAGGTGATCATCGATGACGTCATCGGCGGCCACACCCGTTCGATGGCCCCCTGGGCCGGCGCCCTCATAGGCGCCGCCGTCCTCGTCTACGCCTTCACCTACATACGCCGCTACTACGGTGGCCGGCTCGCCCTGGACGTCCAGCACGACCTGCGGACCGAGATGTACGGCACGATCACCCGGCTGGACGGCCGCCGCCAGGACGAGCTGTCCACCGGGCAGGTCGTCGGCCGGGCCACCAGCGACCTCCAGCTGATCCAGAGCCTGCTCTTCATGCTCCCGATGACCGTCGGGAACCTCCTGCTCTTCCTGATCTCCCTGGTGATCATGGCGTGGCTGTCGCTGCCGCTGACCCTGGTCGCCCTGGCCGTCGCCCCGGCCCTCGCCTGGATCGCCCGGCGCAGCCGCAGCAGGCTGCACCCCGCCACCTGGTACGCCCAGGCCCAGGCCGCCGCCGTCGCCGGGGTGGTCGACGGCGCGGTGAGCGGCGTTCGCGTGGTGAAGGGCTTCGGGCAGGAGGAGCAGGAGACCGGCAAGCTGCGGGAGGTCGGCCGCCGCCTCTTCGCGGGACGCCTCCGCACGATCCGCCTGAACAGCAAGTACACCCCGGCCCTGCAGGCCGTCCCGGCGCTCGGCCAGGTCGCCATGCTGGCCCTCGGCGGCTGGCTCGCCGTCCGCGGGCACATCACGCTCGGCACGTTCGTGGCCTTCTCCACCTACCTCGCCCAGCTGGTCGGCCCGGTCCGGATGCTCGCGATGGTCCTCACGGTCGGCCAGCAGGCCCGGGCCGGCACCGAGCGGGTCCTGGAGCTGATCGACACCGAGCCGGCCCTGCGGGACGGCACCAAGGAACTGCCGCCCGACGCGCCCGCGACGGTCGAGTTCGACGACGTGTCCTTCGGCTACGACCGAGCGAGCAGCCCCGTCCTCGAAGGGCTCAGCTTCGAGATCCGGTCCGGCGAGACCCTGGCCGTCGTCGGCTCCTCCGGCTCCGGCAAGTCCACCCTCTCCCTGCTCCTGCCGCGCTTCTACGACGTCACGCACGGTGCCGTCCTGATCGGCGGCCACGACGTGCGCGAGCTGACCCTGGACTCGCTGCGGGCCGCGATCGGCCTGGTCCCTGAAGATTCGTTCCTCTTCTCCGACACCGTCCGCAGCAACATCGCCTACGGCCGCCCGGACGCCACCCAGGAGGAGATCGAGGCCGCCGCCCGCGCCGCCCAGGCGGACCGTTTCATCACGGAGCTGCCGGACGGCTACGACACCAAGGTCGGCGAGCACGGCCTCACCCTCTCCGGCGGCCAGCGCCAGCGCATCGCCCTGGCCCGCGCCCTGCTCACCGACCCGCGGCTGCTGGTCCTGGACGACGCCACCTCCGCCGTGGACGCCCGGGTCGAGCACGAGATCCACGAGGCGCTGAAGCACGTGATGCAGGGCCGTACGACCCTGCTGATCGCGCACCGCCGCTCCACGCTGAACCTCGCCGACCGCATCGCCGTCCTGGACGGCGGCCGGCTCGTCGACGTCGGCACCCACGAGGACCTCCAGCAGCGCTCGGCCCTCTACCGCCGCCTGCTCACCGACCCCGACGAGCTGGGCGGCGTCTCGCCGGGCCACGCCGAGCCCGCCGTGCCGAGCGAGGACACCTCCGTCCGGGAGGAGCTGGACGCCGAGTTCGACGCCGAGCGCGGGGTCACCCCCAGGCTGTGGAACGGTGACCGCGCGCCCAAGGACCAGGCCCTGACCGGCACCCCGGCCACCCCGGAACTGCTCGCCCAGGTCGAGGCGCTGCCCCCGGCCACCGACACCCCGGACATCGACGAGGCCCGCGCGGTCCGCCCCGAGGACTCCTACGGCCTGCGCCGGCTGCTGCGCGGTTTCGGGCTGCCCCTGCTGGTCAGCCTGGCGCTGGTCGCCGTGGACGCGGGCGCGGGCCTGCTGCTGCCGGTGCTGATCCGGCACGGCATCGACTCGGGCGTGTCCGAGATGGCGACCGGCGCGGTGTGGACGGCATCCCTGCTCGGCCTGCTGACCGTGCTGGTGCAGTGGGTGGCGCAGACCGGCGAGACCCGGATGACCGGCCGTACCGGCGAGCGTGTGCTGTACGCGCTGCGGCTGAAGATCTTCGCGCAGCTCCAGCGGCTCGGGCTCGACTACTACGAGCGCGAGCTGACCGGCCGGATCATGACGCGGATGACGACCGACGTCGATGCGCTGTCGACGTTCCTCCAGACCGGACTGGTCACGGCGTTCGTCTCGGTCGTCACGTTCTTCGGGATCATGGTCGCCCTGCTGGTGCTCGACGTACAGCTCGCCCTGGTCGTCTTCGCCACCCTGCCCCCGCTGGTCGTGGCCACCTTCTTCTTCCGCCGGGCGAGCGTGAAGGCGTACGAACTCGCCCGCGAGCGCGTCTCGACGGTGAACGCCGACCTCCAGGAGACCGTGGCCGGGCTCCGGATCGTGCAGGCCTTCCGGCGCGAGCGGGACGGCGGGCGGCGGTTCGCCGAGCGCAGCGACGGCTACCGCAGCGCCCGCATCCACGGCCAGTGGCTGATATCCGTCTACTTCCCGTTCGTGCAGCTGCTGTCCTCGGTCGCCGCGGCGGCCGTGCTGATCGCGGGCGCCGGCCGGGTGGAGGCGGCCACCCTCACCACCGGCGCGCTGGTGGCCTACCTGCTCTACATCGACCTGTTCTTCGCCCCCGTCCAGCAGCTCTCCCAGGTCTTCGACGGCTACCAGCAGGCCACGGTCTCGCTGGGCCGCATCCAGGAGCTGCTGCGCGAGCCGACCTCCACCGAGTCCGCCGAGGAGCCGCTCGGCGTGCGGTCCCTGCGCGGTGACATCACCTTCGAGGACGTGCACTTCGCCTACGGCGAGGACGAGGAGGCGCTGACGGGCATCGACCTGACGGTCCCGGCGGGGCAGACGGTCGCCTTCGTCGGCGAGACCGGCGCCGGAAAGTCGACACTGGTCAAGCTGGTCGCCCGGTTCTACGACCCGACCGGCGGGCGGGTCACCGTGGACGGCACGGATCTGCGCGCCCTGGACCTCACCTCGTACCGGCACCGGCTAGGGGTCGTCCCGCAGGAGGCGTACCTCTTCCCGGGCACCGTCCGGGACGCCATCGCCTACGGCCGGCCCGAGGCCACCGACGCCGAGGTGGAGGCGGCGGCCCGCGCGGTCGGCGCGCACGAGATGATCGCCACGCTGGAGGGCGGTTATCTGCACGAGGTCGCCGAACGCGGGCGCAACCTCTCGGCGGGCCAGCGCCAGCTGATCGCCCTGGCCCGCGCCGAGCTGGTCGACCCCGACGTCCTGCTGCTGGACGAGGCCACGGCCGCCCTGGACCTGGCCACCGAGGCACAGGTCAACCAGGCCACCGACCGCCTGGCCGGCCGCCGTACGACCCTCGTGGTCGCCCACCGGCTGACCACGGCCGCCCGCGCGGACCGGGTGGTGCTCATGGACCACGGCCGGGTGGCCGAGGACGGCACGCACGAGGAACTCCTCGCCCGCGACGGCCGGTACGCCGAGCTGTGGCGGACCTTCGTGGGCCGGTCCGAGCCGGAGGAGCCGGTCGGCGTGTCCCGCTGAGGGCCTTGCGGGGCCCGGGCGGGGGCACCCCGTCGGCACGTACCGCTGACGGTCGTGCAACCATCCGACATATGTCGTGCGTCCGTACATCAGTACGGGCACGGGGGAGTATGACCGCGGCACGGGGAGGACGAAGTGGACAGTGGTGCGATACGCCGGCGGCTGGCGTTCGGTGCGGCCGTGCTGGCCGCGTCCGGGGCGTTGGCGTTCACGGCGGCGGGTACCGCCCAGGCCGCCACGGCCGGCGGCTGTGCCGGGCGCGAGGTGCGGACCCTGCCGTTCAGAACCGGCGTCACCCACGTCTACAAGCACCACGGCTTCGTCTGTGCCGTCACCCTCGCCAAGCACCCGGGCCGCACCCAGACCATGTCGGTCAGCGTGCAGGCCCGCGGCAACCTCCCGGTCGTCGACAAGGGCCGCTACAAGCACCACGCCGGCCCGGTGACCGTGAACGCGGGGCACCGCTGCGTCTGGATCAGGGGCTCGGTGGGCCGGTCCACGGTCAGTTCCGGCTGGATCCTGTGCTGAACGGTTGATCCGGAGCACTCAATTCCCTCTGGTGTGGCAGCAGTTGCTGGGATAGCTTCCGGCGCACGTCTGTCTCACAGGGGAGAGTGCGCATGCGCAAGGCGCTCAGATGGCTGCTGGCGCTCACGGTCTTCATAGGCACGCTGAGCACAGCGGCCGGCGCGGCCACCGCCGCCGAGCCCACCGACATCAAGGACAGGCTCCTGTCGATACCCGGCATGAGCCTGGTCCAGGAAAAGCCGTATCCCGGCTACCGCTACTTCGTCCTGAACTACACCCAGCCGGTGGACCACCGCCACCCGGACCGGGGCACCTTCCAGCAGCGGATCACCGTGCTGCACAAGGACACCAGCCGCCCCACCGTCTTCTACACCAGCGGCTACAACGTCTCCACCACGCCCTCGCGCCGCGAGCCCACCCAGATCGTGGACGGAAACCAGGTCTCCCTGGAGTACCGCTTCTTCACCCCGTCCCGCCCCGCCCCGGCCGACTGGTCCAAGCTCGACATCTGGCAGGCGGCCAGCGACCAGCACCGCGTGTTCCAGGCCCTGAAGGGCGTCTACTCCGCCAACTGGCTGGCCACCGGCGGCTCCAAGGGCGGCATGACGGCCACCTACTACGAGCGGTTCTACCCGCGCGACATGGACGGCGTCGTCGCGTACGTCGCCCCCAACGACGTGGTGAACCACGAGGACTCCGCCTACGACCGCTTCTTCACCCGGGTCGGCACCAAGGAGTGCCGGGACCGGCTGAACGCCGTCCAGCGCGAGGCGCTGGTGCGCCGCGAGCCGCTGGAGAAGAAGTACGCGGCGTACGCGGCCGGCAACGGCTACACCTTCGACACCATCGGCGGCCTGGACAGGGCGTACGAGGCCGTCGTCCTGGACTACGTGTGGGGCTTCTGGCAGTACAGCCTGCTGAAGGACTGCGACACCGTCCCGGCGGACGCGGCCACCGCGAGCGACGACGAGATCTGGAACTCGGTCGACACCATCTCCGGTTTCTCCGCCTACACCGACCAGGGGCTGGAGACCTACACGCCGTACTACTACCAGGCCGGCACCCAGCTCGGCGCACCGACCATCCACTTCCCTCACATCGAGCGGAAGTTGATCCGCTACGGCTACCAGCCGCCGCGCAACTTCGTGCCCCGTTCCATCCCGATGCGCTTCCAGCCGCAGGCGATGCGCGACGTGGACACCTGGGTGCGGCACCACGCCACGCACATGCTCTTCGTCTACGGCCAGAACGACCCGTGGGGATCGGAGCGCTTCCGGCCCGGCGCGGGCGCCCGTGACTCCTACGTCTTCACCGCGCCCGGCATGAACCACGGCGCGAACGTGGCGGGTCTGGTGGCGGACCAGAAGTCCCTCGCCACCGCCCGCATCCTGCGGTGGGCGGGTGTCTCCCCGGCCGCCGTGGCCCAGGCGAAGCCGCTGGCCGCGTACGACGCGCGGCTCGACGGCCGGGACGTGGAGCGGGAGCCCGCGCTGCGGCCCTGACCGGACCGGGCGGGCCCGTCGCTAGTACGTCAGCCCGTGCCCGATCCGGTACAGCACCCGCGTGGGATCGTCGGCCCGCTGCACCGGGACCGGCAGCTTCCCGCGCGGTGCCACCCGGCCGGCGATCACCCGTGCGGCGGCGCGCAGTTCGACGTCCGTCCAGCAGTACGTGGCCAGGACGGCCCGGGCGGAAGGGAGCTGCGCGACGTCGTACGGGTTGCGGACCGCCACCACGACCACCGGCTTCCCCGTCGCCAGCAGACGGTCCACCAGGGTCCGCTGGGCACTGCCCGCCGTCACGTTGTACGTGCCCACGACCACCGCGTCCGCGTCCTGGGCGGCCGCGACCGCCTTGCCGATCGTCGTGGCGGAGGGCGCGGTGCCGGTGGACAGGGCCGTGGTGATGAAGCCGAGGCCGGTGAGGGCGGCGGCCAGGACGGCGGTGGGCGGTCCGGTGGTGCCGGACGGCGAGGCCGGGTCGGCGCCGACGACCAGCAGCCTGCCCTCCCTGCGGTGGTCGAGGGGCAGCAGGTCGCCCTCGTTGACCAGCAGCGTCGTGGTGCGTTCGGCGATGCGGCCGGCGGCGGCCAGATGGGCCCGGGTGCCCACCGTGCGGTCGACGTCCCCCGGGTCGGCGTAGGGGTCGCGGAAGAGTCCGAGCCGGGCCTTCAGGCGCAGGATGCGCAGGATCGATTCGTCCAGGCGGGCCTCGGTCAGCTCGCCGCCCTGCACGGCCCTGAGGACCGCCTGCCAGGCCACGTCCAGCCTGGGCGGGTTGAGCAGCTGGTCCACGCCGGCCTGCAGCGCGAGCACGGGCACCCGGTCGTCGCCGTACTTGGTGCGGACGCCCTCCATGCCGAGCGAGTCGGTGATCACGACCCCGTCGTAGCCGAGTTCGCCGCGCAGGATGCCGGTGAGGACCGGGTGGGAGAGCGTGGCCGGGTCGCCGGAGCCGTCCAGCGCCGGGAACTGGATGTGCGCGGTCATGATCGAGTCGATGCCCGCCTCGATCGCGGCCCGGAACGGCACCGCGTCCAGCTTCTCCCACAGCTCCCGGCTGTGGGTGATGACCGGGAAGCCGTAGTGGCTGTCGACGGCGGTGTCCCCGTGGCCCGGGAAATGCTTGGCGGTGGCCGCGACCCGGGACGCCTGATAGCCCTTCACCTCGGCGGCGACCAGTTCGGCGACGGCCTCCGGGTCGGCGCCGAAGGAGCGCACGCCGATGACCGGGTTGGCCGGGTTGACGTTCACGTCGGCGTCGGGGGAGTAGTCCTGGTTGATGCCCATCGCGCGCAGTTCGGCGCCGGAGATCCGGCCGAGGGTCCGCGCGTCCGCCCGCCGGCCGCCCGCGCCGATCGCCATCGCGCCCGGGAAGAGGGTCGCGGGCCTGCCGACCCGGCAGACGGCGCCGTGCTCCTGGTCCGTGGCGATGAGCGCGGGAAGACCGCGCGGCTGCTCCAGGGAGGCCCGCTGGATGCCGTTGGACAGGTCCGCGATCTGCTGCGGGTCGCGGGTGTTGTGCGCCCAGGTGAAGTAGATGATGCCGCCGACGCGGTACTTCGCGATCAGCTCGGCGGCGGTGCGGACGCCGATCTCCTTCAGGTTGGCGTCGACGTCGGCCTGGTCGGGGGCGGTGGCGGAGTGGCCGTAGACCCGCATCACGAAGAGCTGGCCGACCTTCTCCTCCAGCGTCATCCCGGAGACCAGGGCGCGCAGCCGGCGTTCGTCGGGAGCGCCGGGCGCGGCGGCGTGGGCGGTCGTCGGTACGGTCAGCGCGGCGGTGAGTCCCGCGCCGGCGGCGAGGACGGCGCGTCTGGACGGCCGTGCGGTGTTTCCCGTGCTTCCCGTGCTGGTGTCGTGCACGTGCGCTCCTTCCAGAGGAGAACCGCTGAAGGAAACTTCCGAGGAGTCACCAATATCCGGGAAGTTTCTTTCCGTCAAGGGAATGCACAGTAACCACGAAGGGCCTGCCGCCCGCGCATTCCGGTGGGCGCGTCCAGCTCCTGGACATGCGTGACCGGACCCCGGACGAGCCGCCATCATGCGGCCATGCCCGCAGTCGACATCCCCGGATCCAAGTCCATCACCGCCCGCGCGCTCTTCCTCGCGGCGGCGGCCGACGGCGTCAGCACCCTCGTACGTCCCCTGCGCTCCGACGACACCGAGGGCTTCGCCGAGGGCCTCACCCGGCTCGGCTACCGGGTCGGCCGTACCCCCGGCACCTGGCAGGTGGACGGCCGCCCGCAGGGACCGGCGCACGCCGAGGCCGACGTCTTCTGCCGGGACGGCGCCACCACCGCCCGCTTCCTGCCCACGCTGGCCGCCGCCGGCCACGGCACCTACCGCTTCGACGCCTCCCCGCAGATGCGCCGCCGCCCCCTCGGCCCGCTCACCCGCGCCCTGCGCGACCTCGGCGTCGACCTGCGGCACACGGAGACCGAGGGCCACCACCCGCTCACCGTGCACGCGGCCGGCGTCGAGGGCGGCGAGGTCGTGCTGGACGCCGGCGAGTCCTCCCAGTACCTGACCGCGCTGCTGCTGCTCGGCCCGCTCACCCGCACCGGCCTGCGGATCCGGGTGAGCGAGCTGGTGTCGGCGCCGTACGTGGAGATCACCCTGGCGATGATGCGGGCGTTCGGCGTGGACGTCGTCCGGGACGGCACGGTGTACGAGGTCCCGGCCGGCGGCTACCGGGCCACCACCTACACCGTCGAGCCCGACGCCTCCACCGCGAGCTATTTCTTCGCCGCGGCCGCCGTCACCCCCGGCCGCGAGATCACCGTGCCCGGCCTCGGCACCGGTGCGCTCCAGGGCGACCTGCGCTTCGTGGAGGTGCTGCGGCGGATGGGCGCGCACGTGGAGGTGGCCGAGGACCGCACGACGGTACGCGGAACGGGGGAACTGCGCGGCCTCACGGTCAACATGCGGGACATCTCCGACACCATGCCGACGCTGGCCGCCATCGCACCGTTCGCCTCGGGGCCGGTGCGCATCGAGGACGTGGCCAACACCCGGGTGAAGGAGTGCGACCGCCTGGAGGCCTGCGCGGACAACCTGCGGCGGCTGGGCGTGCGGGTGGCGACCGGCCCCGACTGGATCGAGATCCGGCCCGGCACGCCCGCCCCCGGGACCGGGATCAAGACCTTCGGCGACCACCGCATCGTGATGTCGTTCGCCGTCACCGCCCTGCGCACACCGGGCCTGACGTACGACGACCCCGGCTGTGTCCGCAATACGTTCCCCGGCTTCCACGAGGCCTTCGCGGCACTGCCCGACGCCGGTTGACGAACGCCGGCAGCCCTCCGCGGCACTGCCCGACGCCGGTTGACGAAGACCGGCAGCCCTTCGCGGCACTGCCAGACGCCGGTTGACGAGGGCCGGCAGCCCTTCGCGGCCGGCGGCCGGCACCGGATCCCCCTCGGCCCCCGGCCCGCTCACGGCACGTCAGGCCGCCGATCGGTGACGTGCCCGGCCTACGCCGCCTCGCCCAGGAGCCGCAGCAGGTGGTCCCGGCCCGCGCGCAGGAGTTCCGGCAGCGGGGCGGCCTCCTCGTGCCAGCGCTTCTCGTACTCCCAGCACAGCCAGCCGTCCCAGTCGTGCCGGGACAGGACGTCCACGCACTCGGCGAGCGGCAGCACGCCTGCGCCGAGCGGCAGCGGGCTGCTGTCCTCGGCCGATGCGATGTCCTTGACCTGGACGTATCCCAGATGCGGGGCGAGCGCCGCGTAGCTGTCCGACGGCTGCTCGCCGCCCAGCCAGGTGTGCATCACGTCCCACACCGCCCCCACCTGACGATGGCCCACCGGGCCGAGGACCCGGATCACGTCGGCGCCGGTGCGGTGCGAGTCGTGGGTCTCCAGCAGGATCCGCACGCCGAGCGCGGAGGCGTCCTCCGCGGCGGTGCCGAGCCGCCGGGCGGCGATCGCGTCGGACTCCTCGCGGGACCGGTCCGGGTCCGCGCCGGGGAAGACGCGGACGAAGGGCGCGCCCAGGTCGTGGGCCAACTGGAGGAGGTCGCGGATCTCCGCCAGCACGGGCGCGTCCTCGCCGTCGGCGGCGACGCGTGCGTACCCGGCGAGACTGAGCACCGCCACCCCGGCCTCCTTGAACAGGGCCGCGGTCCCGGCGCGTTCGTCCGGGGTCAGGCCCGGGTGCACCGGTTCCTCGGGGTGGGCGCGCAGCTCCACGCCGTGGTAGCCGTGGGCGGTCGCGAGTGCGAGGACCTCCGGGACGGGCAGGCCGGGGACACCGAGTGTGGAGAACGCCAGCTTCATGAAAACGGACCGTACCCCTCAGTCGCCGGGTCCATGCGGCTCCGGCCGCCGGTCCTGGCCGGCCGGGTCCCGGCCGAAGGCGCGGTGGGACGTCCCGGTGACGCGGGCGAAGCCCGGTCGCGCGGCGAGGCGAGAATCCCCCGAACGGTCCGTGCGGCCTCGGCCGGCCGGGTCCCGTTCCTGGCCGGGCATCACACCTGAACGCGTAGGTCCGCACCCGCCGGTGCACGGGGTGCTGCGGCGGATGCGGCGGATGCGGCGGTGTCCGGCTGTGCTCGCTCTGATCGGGTCCGGCCTCGCCCCCTGGCGGCTCCCCGTGTCCGCGCCCTCAGGAAGCCCGCGGCACCCCGGTGGACCCCCGCACCATCAACTCCCCGCGCACGGAGGCGATCCCGCCGGGGGGCTGCTCCTCGCGGCCCATGGCGATGCGGCCGGCCCGGGCGCCCGCCTCCGCCAGGGGGAGGCGGACCGTGGTCAGGGACGGCACCGCGTCGATGCTGAACGGCAGGTCGTCGAAGCCGGCCACCGAGACGTCCTCGGGGATGCGCAGGCCGGACTCGCGCAGGGCGGCGCAGGCGCCGAGGGCGACGGAGTCGTTCGCGGCCACGATCGCCGTCAGGGAGGAATCGCGGCGCAGGAGTTCCAGCGTCGCCTCGTAGCCGGACCGGCGGTCGTAACGGCCGTGCACCGTCCGGCGCGGATCGTCCTCGATGCCCGCCGCGGCGAGCGCGGCCCGGTGGCCCTCCAGGCGGTGCCGGGTGGTCGTGCGCTCCCCGGGGCCGGCGATGTAGCCGAGCCGGCGGTGGCCGAGGCCGACGAGGTGCTCGGTCAGCGCCCGCGCGCCGCCCCGGTTCTCGAAGGTCAGGGCGGCGGACCCGGTGTCCGGCGCCGGCGGGCGCCCGCACAGCACCACCCGGGTCCCGGCCTGCGCCAGCTTGCGCAGCTTCGCCGCGACGGCCTCCGCGTGCGCCGTGTCCTCCACGGCCCCGCCGGTCAGCACGACGGCCGCGGCCCGCTGCCGCTGGAGGAGGGTGAGGTACGTCAGTTCGCGCTCGGGGGAGCCCCCGGTGTTGCAGACGACGGCGAGGCGTTCGCCGCCGGCCCGGCCGCCCGGCCCGCCGATCTCCGCCTGGATCGCGCTGGCCATGATCCCGAAGAAGGGGTCGGCGATGTCGTTGACCAGGATGCCGACCAGGTCGGACGTGGCCGCGGCGAGTGCGCTGGCGGGGCCGTTGAGGACGTAGTCCAGCTCGTCCACCGCCCGCAGCACCCGCTCGCGGGTGGAAGCGGCGACCGGGTAGTTGCCGTTCAGCACGCGCGACACCGTCGCGGGGGAGACCTGGGCGCGGGCCGCCACGTCCGCCAGGGTCACCGTCATGTCGTCGTCCTTAGGTCGTGCATCGTGTCGTACGCCCTCGTAGACAGCCGGGCATGCGTCCTGGTTCCGACAGACCCTAAGGCCATGGCCCCGAGTTGTTCGCCCCCTCGAACACCTCGATGGGGACACTGTCTTGTACGGACAGGTGACACGGGATAGCTTCCGTCGTGCAGAAAGCGCTTGCTAAATGGCTCACTGTACTGCCGCCGCCGGCAGCCGCCGCCACGGACCGGGCCGGGCGGCGCCCACGAAGGGGACAGACGTGACACGCAAGACGGTGCGCATCGCCATGAACGGCGTGACCGGACGCATGGGCTACCGCCAGCACCTCGTCCGCTCGATCCTCGCCCTGCGCGACCAAGGCGGCCTCGACCTCGGCGACGGCACCGTGCTCTGGCCCGAGCCGGTCCTGGTCGGCCGCCGCGAGCACGCCCTGAGGGAGATCGCCGGGCGGCACGGTCTGGAGCACTTCAGCACCGACCTCGACTCCGTCCTCGCCGACCCCACCGTCGGCATCTACTTCGACGCCCAGGCCACCAACGCCCGCGTGGAGGCCCTCACCAGGGCGATCGCCGCCGGCAAGCACGTCTACACCGAGAAGCCGACGGCCACCGGCCTCGAGGCCGCCCTGCGGCTGGCCCGGCTGGCCCGGGAGAAGGGCGTCAAGCACGGCGTCGTCCAGGACAAGCTCTTCCTGCCGGGCCTGCTCAAACTGAAACGGCTGGCCGACGGCGGCTTCTTCGGCCGTGTCCTGTCCGTCCGGGGCGAGTTCGGCTACTGGGTCTTCGAGGGCGACTGGCAACCCGCCCAGCGGCCCTCCTGGAACTACCGGGCAGAGGACGGCGGCGGCATCGTCGTCGACATGTTCCCGCACTGGGAGTACGTGCTGCACGAGCTGTTCGGACGCGTGACGTCCGTGCAGGCCCTGGCCACCACCCACGTCCCGCGGCGCTGGGACGAGAACGGCAAGCCGTACGACGCCACCGCCGACGACGCCGTCTACGGCGTCTTCGAGCTGGAGGGCGGCGCCGTCGCCCAGATCAACTCCTCCTGGGCCGTGCGCGTCCACCGCGACGAACTGGTGGAGTTCCAGGTGGACGGCACCGAGGGCTCCGCCGTGGCCGGGCTGCGCACCTGCCGGGTGCAGCACCGCTCGGCGACCCCCAAGCCCGTCTGGGACCCGGACGTCCCCGCCGGAGAGGCCTTCCGCGACCAGTGGCAGGAGGTCCCCGGCAACGGCGAGTTCGGCAACGGCTTCAAGGCCCAGTGGGAGCTGTTCCTCAAGCACGTCCACGCCGACACCCCCTACCACTGGGACCTGCTGGCCGGCGCCCGCGGAGTGCAGCTCGCCGAACTGGGCCTGAAGTCCTCCGCGGAGGGCCGCCGCATCGCCGTACCGGAGATCACGCCGTGACCCTTCGGCTCCCGTCCGCCGACGGCACCCTGCGGACCTACGAGCCCCGCACCGAACCGCCGGCCTTCCCGCCGGGCGCCCCCTTCACCTCCCGTACGGTCTACTCGGCGGCCCACGTCGTCGCCGACCCGTACGCCGACGTGTCCCCCGACGCCCCCGCCGCCGTCGACTGGGACGCCACCCTCGCCTTCCGCCGCCACCTGTGGTCCCACGGCCTCGGTGTCGCCGAGGCGATGGACACCGCCCAGCGCGGCATGGGCCTGGACTGGGCGGGCGCGGCCGAGCTGATCCGCCGGTCGGCGGCGGAGGCGCGCGGTGCGGGCGGCCGGATCGCCTGCGGAGCCGGCACCGACCAGCTCACCTGCGGCACCCTCGCCGACGTCCGCGCGGCCTACGAGGAACAGCTCGCCGTCGTCGAGGAGTCGGGTGCCCGGGCCGTCCTGATGGCCTCCCGCGCCCTGGCCGCCACGGCACGGGGCCCCGAGGACTACCTCGACGTCTACGGGCACCTCCTGCGCCAGGCCGCCGAGCCGGTGATCCTGCACTGGCTGGGCCCGGTGTTCGACCCGGCCCTGGACGGCTACTGGGGTTCGTCCGACCTGGACACGGCGACGGACACCGTCCTGGAGGTGATCAGGGCGCACCCGGACAAGGTGGACGGCATCAAGGTGTCGCTGCTGGACGCGCGGCGCGAGGTCGACCTGCGCCGCCGCCTCCCACGGGGCGTCCGCTGCTACACCGGCGACGACTTCCACTACCCCGAGCTGATCGCCGGCGACGAGCAGGGCTTCAGCCACGCCCTGCTCGGCGTCTTCGACCCGCTGGGACCGCTGGCGGCGCACGCGGTACGGGTGCTGGACACGGGCGACACGGCGGGCTTCCGCACCCTGCTGGACCCGACGGTCACGCTGGCCCGCCACCTCTTCCGGGAACCGACCCGCTTCTACAAGACGGGCGTCGTCCTCCTCGCCTGGCTCGCGGGCCACCAGTCCCACTTCACGATGGTCGGTGGCCTCCAGTCGGCCCGGTCCCTCCCGCACCTCGCCCGCGCCTACGAACTTGCCGACCGGCTGGGCCTGTTCCCCGACCCGGAGCTGGCGGAGGAGCGGATGGGGAACTTGCTCGCGGTGCACGGGGTGACCCGGTGACCGGTCTCGAACGCTTCTCGGTCAACCAGATGACGGTCAGGCAGCTGACGCTGCCCGAACTGGTCGAGGCCTGCGGCCGCCTGGGCGTCACCCACGTCGGCCTGTGGCGGGAACCGGTCGCGGCCCACGGCCTCGAGGCCACGGCCGGGCTGGTCCGCGACGCCGGCCTGACCGTGACGACGCTGTGCCGCGGCGGCTTCTTCACGGCGGCCGACCCGGGCGAGCGCGCCGCCGCCCTCGCCGACAACCGCCGCGCGATCGAGGAGGCGGCGACCCTCGGCACGGACACCCTGGTCCTGGTGTCGGGCGGCCTGCCGGCCGGCTCGAAGGACCTGCCGGGGGCGCGCGAGCGCGTCGCGGACGCGCTGGCCGAACTGGGCCCGTACGCGCAACGGCACGGCGTACGCCTCGCCATCGAGCCGCTGCACCCCATGTACGCCTCCGACCGCTGCGTGGTCTCCACCCTCGCCCAGGCCCTCGACCTCGCCGAACGCTTCCCGGCCGAGCAGGTCGGCGTCACCGTCGACACCTACCACCTCTGGTGGGACGACCAGGCGCCCCGGCAGATCGCACGGGCGGGCGCGAGCGGCCGCATCCACTCCGTCCAGCTGGCCGACTGGGCCACACCGCTCCCCGCGGGCGTCCTCAACGGCCGCGCACAGCTCGGCGACGGCTCGATCGACCTGCGCCGCTGGCTGGCCCGGGTGGCGGCCGCCGGCTACACCGGGCCCATCGAGGTCGAGCTGTTCAACGAACGCCTGTGGGCGCGGGACGGCCGGGAGGTTCTGGCCGAGACGGCGGCACGGTTCCTGGCGCATCTGGGCACCTGATCCGCCGGCCCGGAAAATCTTGGGAACCCGTGCAACCCTTCCCGCGCCCGCAGTGTCGTACCTGTCGCCGGAACCACGGGGGACCCGGGGGGAGCAGGGGTTCCGGCAGGGGAGGGGAAACCCCGAGGGGGCGTGTCCGGGCCGACGGCCGGGGGACGCCCCCTCGAAACACCGGCACCCGGCCCCCGCGCCCCGGACCGGCCCAGTCCGCGCGCCCCCGCTCGGCCCGTGCCCCCGCTCGGCCCGTGCCCCGGTTCGGCCAGTGGCCCGGTTCGGCCCGTGCCCCGGTTCGGCCAGTGGCCCGCGTCGGCGAGTGCCCCGGCTCGGTGAGTGCCCTGGACCGATGGCGGTCGAGGGGCCCGCCGTCTTCAGAGGGCGTCGACCTCCGCCGCCGTCGGATACGACTCCTGCGCCCCCCGTTTCGTCACGGCCGCCGCGCCGACCCTGGCCGCATGGGCCGCCGCGTCGGCCAGGGTGGCACCCGCGCCCAGCTTCCGGGCCAGGGCCGCGGTGAAGGCGTCGCCCGCACCGGTCGTGTCCACCGCGTCCACCTTCACCGAGGGCACCCGGGTCACCCCCGAGCCGTCGCACACCAGCGCCCCTTCCGCGCCCAGCGTCACCACCACCGAGCGCGGCCCCTTCGCCAGCAGCAACCGGGCCCAGTGCGCGGGGTCGTTGCTCACGCACGCGGCGCCGAGGACCACCCGTGCCTCGTGCTCGTTGACGATCAGCGGGTCGCAGGCCGCGAGGACCTCCGCGGGCAACTCGCGCGGCGGAGACGGGTTCAGCACGAAACGACTGCCCGGCGCCAGGGCCCGTACGGTCTCCACGACCGTCTCCAGCGGTATCTCCAGCTGCGCCGACACCACCCGGGACGCGTGGAAGAGGCTCGCGGCAGCCCGGACGTCCGAGGGCAGCAGGCGCGAGTTGGCGCCCGGAGACACCACGATGCTGTTGTCGCCGGAGGGGTCCACGGTGATCAGGGCGACGCCCGTCGGGGCGCCGCCCACCAGCACACCCACCGTGTCGACCCCGGCGGCCCGCAGCGAGTCCAGCAGCAGCCGGCCGTGGCCGTCGTCGCCGACCCGCGCCAGCAGGGCCGTACCCGCGCCGAGCCGGGCGGCGGCGACCGCCTGGTTGGCGCCCTTGCCGCCGGGGTGCACGGCCAGGTCGCCGCCGAGCACCGTCTCACCGGCGGCCGGCCGCCGCTCCACGTCGATCACCAGGTCGGCGTTGGCCGAGCCCACGACCAGGAGGTCGTACTCGTACATCAGTTGACTCCCCTGAGAGACGACCCGGGGCGGACGGCCGGCCACCGTGGGGTGCGGCCGTCCGCCGGGTCGCCCGTTGTCAGCCACCGAAGCCGGCCACGTTCTCCCTCGCGACCGCCTCCACCGGCACCTTCACCGTCGGCTCCACCTTCTCGCCCCGGTCCGCCTTCAGGACGCCCGGGGTGCCGCCGGGCGACCGGCGCCGTGGGGCAGGGTGCGGTCGAGCAGGGTGCGCAGGCCGTCCCGTGGCGCTGCGGAGCGGCCGGGCCGAAGGCGTCGGTGACGCGACCGACAAGGGCCGTCGGCTTCGGCACCGCGTGCCGGCTTAGCGTTCATCTTCAATCCATTGCAACGAACCCGAGTGAGGTCGTTGCGTTAGATGCAGAACCGTTGCAATGAAATGCCTGCCTTGAGCTGCGGCAATTCTTGATTTGTGAAGTGAGCTAGTTGCCGAGTCATGGAACGCAACGTAGCGTTTACGACATCAGAAACGACGGGCCGGAAAGGCCCGCGCTACCGATGAAGGAGCCCGCGATGCAGAAGCCCGGCCTGCCCAAGCCCGCCGTGAAGCAGTTCGACACCCCCGCCCCGGTGGCCGCCGTCCTGGACATCCCCGCCGGACGCATCCAGCTCATCGCGGCCGACCGCGGCGACACCACCGTCGAGGTCCGGCCCGCCAACGCCGCCAAGAGCCGCGACATCAAGGCCGTCGAGGAGATCGAGGTCGCCTACGGCGACGGCGTCCTGCACATCAAGGCGGCGGAGGCGAAGAACCGGCTCCTGGGCAACTCCGGATCCGTCGAGGTGACCGTCCAGCTGCCCGCCGGCTCCCGCGTCGAGGCTAAGGCGGGCGCCGCCGAGTTCCGCGGCGTCGGGCGGCTCGGCGACGTCGTCTTCGCGGGCGGCTACCGCTCGGTCAAGATCGACGAGGCCGCCAGCGCCCGCCTCGCCGCCCACGACGGCGACGTCTCGGTCGGCCGCCTGTGCGGCCCCGCGGAGATCAGCACCCAGCGGGGCGACATCCGGATCGACGAGGCCCTGCGCGGCACGATGACGCTGCGCACCCAGCAGGGGGACATCGCGGTCGATGCCGCCCCCGGCACCTCCGCCTCCCTGGACGCGCACACCGCCTACGGCCGGATCCACAACTCGCTCAAGAACACGGGTGACGCCGGCCTGACCATCCACGCCACCACCAGCCACGGCGACATCACCGCCCGCAGCCTCTAGCCCGCAGCGCGCAGCCCGCAGCCCGCAGCCCGCGGCCCGCGGCCCGTGAGCCTCCGGACCCGCGGCTCGTGCACCCCCCGCAGCTCGTCAACCTCCGGACCCGCAGCACGTGAAGAGGAGCATCCCCATGACAGGCCCGGCCATCGCGGCGAACAGCCTGCGCAAGTCCTACGGTGACAA
The DNA here is from genome assembly GCF_016741775.1 of Streptomyces actinomycinicus. Lineage (GTDB taxonomy): Bacteria > Actinomycetota > Actinomycetes > Streptomycetales > Streptomycetaceae > Streptomyces > Streptomyces actinomycinicus. The sequence goes on from NZ_JAERRK010000001.1 coordinate 199,948, forward strand.
GACCGTCCTCGACGGCATCGACCTGACCGTCCCCGAAGGGACGATCTTCTCCCTGCTCGGCCCGAACGGCGCCGGCAAGACCACCGCCGTGAAGATCCTCTCCACCCTGATCTCCCCCGACCGGTCCTCCGGCCCGGTCCACGTCGGCGGCCACGACCTCGCCACCCACCCCCAGGCGGTGCGCGCAGCGATCGGAGTCACCGGCCAGTTCTCCGCCGTCGACGGCCTGATCACCGGCGAGGAGAACATGCTCCTCATGGCCGACCTGCACCACCTGTCCAGGCGGGAGGGGCGGCGGGTGGCCGCCGAACTGCTGGAGCGGTTCGACCTGGTCGACGCGGCGAAGAAGCCCGCCTCCACCTACTCCGGTGGCATGAAGCGCCGCCTGGACATCGCCATGACCCTGGTGGGCGACCCGCGGATCATCTTCCTCGACGAGCCGACCACCGGCCTCGACCCGCGCTCCCGCCACACCATGTGGGGCATCATCCGCGAGCTGGTCTCCGACGGCGTCACCGTCTTCCTCACCACCCAGTACCTGGAGGAGGCCGACGAACTCGCGGACCGCATCGCCGTACTGCACGACGGCGTGATCGCCGCCGAAGGCACCGCCCAGGAGCTGAAGCGGATCGTCCCCGGCGGACACGTCAGGCTCCGCTTCACCGACCCGGCCGCCTACCGGTCGGCCGCGTCCGCCCTGAGCGAGGCCGTCCGCGACGAGGAGGCCCTCGCGCTGCAGCTTCCCAGCGACGGCAGCCAGCGCGCGCTGCGCTCCGTCCTCGACCGGCTGGACTCCTCCGGCATCGAAGCCGGTGAACTCACCGTGCACACCCCCGACCTCGACGACGTCTTCTTCGCCCTGACCGGTGGCGCCGACGTGCCCACGCAGCCCGCCCAGCCCGCCCAGCCCAAGGAGAACGTCCGATGAGTTCCCTCTCCCTCGCCGTGCGCGACTCGTCCACGATGCTGCGCCGCAACCTGCTCCACGCCCGGCGCTACCCGTCCCTCACCCTGAACCTCCTGCTCACACCGATCATGCTGTTGCTGCTCTTCGTCTACATCTTCGGGGACGCGATGAGCGCCGGCATCGGCGGCGGGGACCGCTCCGACTACATCGCCTACCTCGTACCCGGCCTGCTGCTGATGACCATCGGCTCCACCACGATCGGCACCGCCGTGTCCGTCTCCAACGACATGACCGAGGGCATCATCGCCCGCTTCCGCACCATGGCCGTCCACCGCGGCTCCGTGCTCATCGGGCACGTCATCGGCAGCGTCCTGCAATCCGTCCTGAGCGTCGTCCTGGTCGGCGCGGTCGGCGTGGCCATCGGCTTCCGCTCCACCGGCGCCACGGCCCTGGAGTGGCTCGCGGCATTCGGACTCGTGACGCTGTTCGCCCTGTCCCTGACCTGGATCGCCGTCGGGATGGGCCTGGTCAGCCCGAGCGCCGAGGCCGCCAGCAACAACGCGATGCCGCTGATCTTCCTCCCGCTCATCTCCAGCACCTTCGTGCCGGTCGACTCCATGCCCGGCTGGTTCCAGCCGATCGCCGAGTACCAGCCCTTCACCCCCACCATCGAGACCCTGCGCGGACTCCTGCTCGGCACCGGGATCGGCCACAACGGATGGCTCGCCCTGGCCTGGTGCGCGGCCCTCACCGCACTCGGCTACTTCTGGTCCACGTCCAGGTTCAACCGGGACCCCGAGTAGCCGCCGTGACGGCGCGGGCGACTCCCGCCGGGTCCGGTTCCGCCTGGGGCGGCGTACCCCGACACCACGTCGGAGTACGCCACCCTCTTCGTGCGTGAGGGCGTGGCCTCAGCCGGCGCCGCCCGATTCCGACGGGGATGAGGGGGCGGGGGTGCGGCCCGACCAGAAGTCGGAGTGCAGGTACGGGAGTCCTCCGGACTTCAAGGCCCGCGGGTCGAGAGGCTTGCGGGAAGGTTCGGTCACCTTGGACTCGGTGACGCACGGAGAGACCACGTCGAAGAAGGCCTGGCCCGCATAACCGAATTCGAGGCTCACCCTGAAACCGTCGGGGGCCGTGGCGTAGACCGCCGGGGCTTCCTTGTTGTTCCGCACCGAGGTGATCGTGTAGCCGTGCTTCTTCCAGTGGCGTTCGATGATGCCGAGGAAGCTGCCCCGCCGCTCGCTCGAGATGACCGTCATCACCGAACGCCGCCGCGTCACCGTGCCGGTGCCGGTGCTGTCGTTCTTGAAATCGGGGCACATGGAGGCGTTCGAAGGTCCCGGCGCGGCCTCCACGGAAGGGTGGACCGCCCCGATGAACGCGTCCAGCATTCCTTCCGCGTGATCCCCGGCCTCCTGCATGTTCATGTGACCCTCCTTCGCCGTTGATCCCTGGTGCGCCTTGCCGGTCCCGCTGTCACCGCTGCCGGTGAAGCTGCAGCCGGAAGCGAGGAACGCTGCGACCAAGAGGCCCAAGACGTGCTTCTTCATCGGTGTTCGTCCCATTTCACGTATCCGGGCCGGTTGGCGACGAGGGCGGCGATGTTCCCGGCGGACTCAGGGTCTTTCCCCGGGTTGAAGTAGTTGGAGTGCGCCGGTGTCGGCCCCTGCCCATCGATCATCGGCCGGGGCCCGTCGGCCACCTCGAAGCGTCTGGCCCCGAACGCCTCGCTTGCCGGGTCCTTCCCGAACCAGAGGTCGTCGTCTCCCTGGTCCGCGACGTCCCCGAAGACGTAGGCGCCCAGCGGACCGCCGCCGAAGAACCCGACGGTTCCCGCGACCGCTTCCTTCTTCGACGGCAGGTGACTCACCGGGTCGTTCTCCGCGGCGCCGACGAAGACGTGGTTCTTGCCGACCCCGAGATCCTCGGCCTTGTCCACGCCTGTCCCCGGGCTGCCCAGAAGGATGATGTCGTCGGCCCCCGGGATGCCTCCCGGCTCCTGCGTCGCCGCGCCGACCAGGCGGGAACCGTAGGAATGCCCGATCGCCACGAGGTGCGGATCCTTGTGGTCGTTGGTCGCCGCGAGCCCTGCCATGAACGAGTTGTAGGCCGGTGCGCCCTTCTTCGCGTCGTCGGCAGACATGACATCAGTGTCGGATGCCAGTGTGGGGAGATCGCCGGGCATGGAAAGCTGAGGTGCGTCGTAGCCCAGCCACACGATCGACGCGCTGGAAGGGTCGTACTTCCGTGCACCGACCGCCGTGTCATGCGCTCGCCTCAGATCGTTCCTGGCGAAGTCCGTGTCCAGGGCGGTACCGAGTCCGGGCACGTACGCGGATACGTTCCGGGACGTGTCAGGGTTCCCGTACGAGACGACGGCCCGCCCCCGCCCCTCGTGGCCGACCCCGAGCAGGTACATGGGCGGCTCGCCGACGTTCGTGAGCTGTGCCGCGGCATTCTCCTGAAGCTGCTGCCGAATGCTCTTGAGCGCGTCCAGCTGCGTCTTCGCCTTTTCACCGTCCTCGCCCGAGAGTCTGCCGATGAGGGTGTCCAGGTTCTCCCGGTTCACCTCGTCGCGCACGGCGGACGGGATGCCGTCCAGGTTGCCGATGAACTCGGGGAACGCCCTCTTGTACTCGTCCCGCTCCTCGTCACTGAGGCCGTCCCACCATTCCTTGCGCTCGGCGGGCGACTTGTCCAGGGGAATGTGGTCGCGGATGTAGTCCAGCGCGGCCGTGCCGACCGTGTCCGAGTCCCTGCCGACGTCCACCCAGGTCCTGGCGTCGACGGTCAGCCCGGGAGCGGCCTTCAGTTTCTTCAGCGCGGAGCTGTACCGGCTGTCGATCTCGGCCGCGTCCCGGAGAGCGCGCGCGATGCGGTTGGCGATGTCCTGCGCCTTGGCCTGGTGCGGGTTGGGATGGATGAAGCCGGAGGTGTCGGGCCCCAGCCCGCGGCCGTGGTACATGCCGTCGTTCCCGATGGCCGTGCCCCCGGGGATCTCCTGCCCGGTCAGCTCGTTCTTCCCGTCGGCGGGAAAGGCGACGCTGCCGTCCGTGTGGACGGTGTACGACAGGGCTTTCGCGTCCTCCAGCGCTTGGAGCACCTGGCGTCGAGGCGTGGTGATCTCCGTCGAGAAGCCGTTGAGCGCTCCACTGATCAGCCCGCATTCGAGCTGTACGTAGTGGAAGTTCTCGGACAGCTGGCGGAGCTTCTTCTGCGCGGCGTCGGCCGCTTCGCCCTCGTTGGCGTCGCGGAGGGCCTTGGTGATCTCCTTGTCGACACGCTCCCTGGCGGCATCGGCAGCGTCACTGATCGTGCGGTAACCGTCCGCGGCTTCCGCGTACTCCGACGGCTTGATCGTCTGCAGCGTCTTGAGGTCCACGAGGGTACGTCACCGGCCCTTGCCCGGGCCGCCGGCGTCGGAGCCCTTCTCGGAGCCGGCCTTGAGTCCGGCGATCTCCTCTTTGACGGCCTGGTCCGTCCGCAACTGGTCGTGGCCTGTCTTGTTCAGCACGTCGGCCAGACCGTGACACAGCTCGCTGATGTCGGTGACCCGGCGATCCCATGAGTCGTAGACACCCTTCTGGGCAGCCGCAGTGAGGCATCCCGACTGGTCGCCGAGGCCCGTCTGACCTTGCTGCAACTTCGTCAACGCCTTGCCCAGACCGTCCCGCAGCGAGCCGACCCCCTCGCCGGCCGCGGACCACGCTGCCTTGTCGGACCGGAGCTTGCCCTGGGCCTTGCCGCCACCCCCGCCCGGCCCCGTCGGCAGCTGGTCGAGCCGCATGTGCGCGCCGTGCCGATCGGCAGCGGCCGCCTTGAGCTGCTCCCACTCCTCCCACGCCACGCGCAGTCCCCCGGGTGTCTCGGACGCCGCCGCACCAGTGGGTCCGGCGGTGATGATCCAGTAGTCGGGGAAGAAGCTATCTCGCGGGCGTCCGTGGGCCATCCGTATCCGGTCTCACCGGCCCATGAGTACAGGTACTCATACGGCTTTCAGCCACCTGCCGGACACCGGCCGGTACGTGCGGCGGCGGGACGGTGCGGGGGGCTCTGCACGCCGCCCCCCAGTTCGCACCACACGAACTTGCCCCGGTCCCCGAACCGGGCCGACGGCTGCCACCCCCAGTGGTCCGCGCACGCCACGACCAGTCCCAGACCCCGGCCCTCCTCCGACTCCACGGCCTGTCCCAACGGCCGCGGCGGCTCCGGCGGGGAGGGGTCGGTGTCCCAGGCCCCGATCCACACCACCCCCTCCGCCGTACGCCGCACCCGCAGTGCCGCCGGGCCCTTGGTGTGCCGTACGGCGTTGGAGACCAGCTCCGCGGCGAGGAGTTCGGCGGTGTCCACGAGTCCGATCAGGCCGTGCATCATCAGGATCAGACGCAGGGTCCTACGGCACACGGTCACCGCTCTCAGGTCATTGGGGATGTAGAGCGTGTAGTCCCACGTCTCGTTCTCGGGCATGCGACATCAACTCCGTTCAGCGGCATGGGATTTCGCACGCGGTGGCATTGCCGCGGCCGCCGTGGCAGGACGACGCGGTGCGCTTCCGCTGCGTGTGCGGCAGGTCACTGACGGTAGGGCTTACCTGTAATGCTGAGCAAGTCGATCGCGTAATCTGACCCCGAACGAGCCGCATCGGCGGACGTGTTGAACCAGGGAGCGACCATGGTCCTGCGGCGCGAACCCACAGCCCGTCAGATGCGCCTGGGGCTGGAGCTGCGCAGGCTCCGGGAAGCCGCCGGGCTCACCGCCGTCCAGGCGGCAGGGCTGCTCGGGGTGAGCCGAGTCCACATCAGCCAGATCGAAGCCGGCGTCACGGGCGTGAGCGAGCAGCGACTGCGCCGCCTCGCCTCTCACTACTCCTGCACGGATGAGGGTTTCATCGACGCCCTGGTCACCATGGCCACTGACCGCAGGAGCGGCTGGTGGGAGGAGTACCGAGGGCTGCTCCCCACGTCCTTCCTGGATCTGGCGGAGCTGGATCACTACGCCACGTTCCAGCGGGATGTGGCCATTCTGTACGTCCCCGGCCTCCTGCAGACCGAGGACTACGCCCGGGCGGTCTTCTCCTCCCGCATTCCCGAACTCACCGACGAGGAACGCGAGCTGCGGGTCCGTCACAGGCTGACCCGGCAGAACGAGGCGACGTTCCCGCACGAGATCGTGATCCACGAGTCGGCCCTGCGCATGCGGGTCGGTGATCGTGCCGCGATGCGTGCCCAACTCGAGCGGCTCCTCGACGTATCCGAGGCGGACCGCATCACGCTGCGTGTCATCCCCTTCGACCTGGACGGATTCGCCAGGGCCTCAAGCACGATGACGTACGTCGGAGGACAGGTGCCGAAGCTGGACACGGTCGCGCGCGACGCACCTCATGGCGCACTCCTGATCGATTCGGAAGCCCAGCTCAACACCTATCGAACGCGCTTCCGTAAGGTAGAAGCCGTATCGCTCGAACTCGCCCCATCGCGTGACTTCATCCACCGGATGACGAAGGAGCTGTGAGGCATTCCATGGACACCTGGCGCAAGTCGTCCTACTCCGGCGAGGGCGACGGAAACAACTGTGTGGAAGTCGCCACCACCCCCACCCGCACAGCCGTCCGCGACTCCAAAACCCCCGCCCGGGCTCCCCTCACCTTCGCCGCCCCCGCCTTCGTCGCCTTCCTCGAGGCCCTGAAGGGGCAAGCCGGCCCGCGTCGGTGAGCGCTCAGGGCCAGAAGGCGATCGCGAGGCCCACCAGCGTGCTCAGGGCGATCACGCCGCCGAATATCCCCGCGGCGACGGCGATCTTCACGGCGGTGGGCCGGAGTTCGCGCCAGCCCAGGTCCTCGGCCGCGGCCCGGATCAGACGGTGGCCGTCGGCGGACGAGAAGCGGTAGCGCTGGGTGCCGTCCGTGCTTCTGCTGGTGGTGACGTACACGCTCCGGCCCGTGGACACCCTCTTGCCCACGCGCCGCCCGCCGGGACCGACGTCGTAGGCGTGAACGACGTCCGTCATCGTGAACGTCTTCTCGTGCGGGCGCAGCGCCACGCGGTACGTGTGCACCTGCGGCCGCGGGCCGGAGACGTTCACGGTCAGGTCGAAGCCCTGCCCGGTCCGCCGCATCCGGTACGCCGTGCCCGCGGTGACCGCCTCTATGCGGGCCTGCAACTCCTGGACCGGTCCTGCGCTGTCGCCATCCCTCACGGGCACGCACAGTAACAGTGCCCGTTGTCAGACCTCACCGGTACCGTCGGATCATGGCTCACCAGGAGGGGAACCCGGCGACCGAGCGCAAGCTCGCCGTGCTCGAAGGCGTGCTGGAGCGGATCACGTACGCCAACGAGGAGAACGGCTACACGGTCGCCCGGGTCGACACCGGAAGAGGCGGCGGAGACCTCCTCACGGTCGTCGGCGCGCTGCTCGGCGCCCAGGTGGGGGAGTCCCTGCGCATGGAGGGCCGCTGGGGTTCGCACCCGCAGTACGGGCGTCAGTTCCACGTGGAGAACTACACGACCGTGCTGCCGGCGACCGTGCAGGGCATCCGGCGCTACCTCGGTTCCGGGCTGGTCAAGGGCATCGGCCCGGTGTTCGCCGACCGGATCACCCAGCACTTCGGGCTGGACACGCTGCGGGTGATCGAGGAGGAGCCGAAGCGGCTCGTCGAGGTCCCCGGGCTGGGCCCCAAACGCACCAGGAAGATCGCCGACGCCTGGGAGGAGCAGAAGGCGATCAAGGAGGTCATGCTCTTCCTGCAGACCGTCGAGGTGTCCACGTCCATCGCCGTGCGGATCTACAAGAAGTACGGCGACGCGTCGGTCTCCGTCGTCAAGGAGCAGCCGTACCGGCTCGCCGCCGACGTCTGGGGCATCGGCTTCCTCACCGCCGACAAGATCGCCCAGTCCGTCGGCATTCCGCACGACAGCCCGGAGCGGGTCAAGGCCGGCTTGCAGTACGCGCTGTCCCAGTCCGCCGACCAGGGGCACTGCTTCCTGCCCGAGGAGCGGCTGATCGCGGATGCGGTGAAGCTGCTCCAGGTCGACACCGGGCTGGTCATCGAGTGCCTCGCAGAGCTGGGGCAGGTCCCGGAGGAAGGGGCCGATCCCGGGGTCGTACGGGAGAAGGTGCCCGGACCGGAGGGGGACTCGGAGCCGGTCAGCGCCGTGTATCTCGTGCCGTTCCACCGCGCCGAGCTGTCGCTGTCCGCCCAGCTGCTCCGGCTCCTGCGCACGGAGCAGGACCGGATGCCCGCCTTCCGGGACGTCGACTGGGGCCGGGCCCTCGGCTGGCTGAGGGGCCGTACCGGCGCCGAGCTGGCCCCGGAGCAGGAGGCCGCCGTCAGGCTCGCGCTGACCGAGAAGGTCGCCGTCCTCACCGGCGGTCCCGGCTGCGGCAAGTCCTTCACGGTGCGCTCGATCGTGGAGCTGGCCCGGGCCAAGCGGGCCAAGGTGCTGCTCGCCGCCCCGACCGGCCGGGCCGCCAAGCGGCTGGCCGAGCTGACCGGCGCCGAGGCCTCCACCGTCCACCGGCTGCTGGAGCTGAAGCCCGGCGGCGACGCGGCCTACGACCGGGACCGCCCGCTGGACGCCGACCTGGTGGTGGTGGACGAGGCGTCCATGCTGGACCTGCTGCTCGCCAACAAGCTGGTGAAGGCCGTGCCGCCGGGGGCGCACCTGTTGTTCGTCGGCGACGTCGACCAGCTGCCCAGCGTCGGGGCCGGCGAAGTCCTCCGGGACCTGCTCGCCGACGGCAGCCCGGTCCCGGCCGTCCGGCTGACCCGCGTCTTCCGGCAGGCGCAGCAGTCCGGCGTCGTCACCAACGCGCACCGGATCAACGCGGGACAGCATCCGCTCACCGACGGGCTGAAGGACTTCTTCCTCTTCGTCGAGGACGACACCGAGGCCGCGGGCCGCCTCACCGTGGAAGTGGCCGCCCAGCGGATCCCGGCGAAGTTCGGGCTCGATCCGCGCCGGGACGTGCAGGTGCTCGCGCCGATGCACCGCGGGCCGGCCGGCGCCGGGGCGCTGAACGGGCTGCTCCAGCAGGCCATCACACCGGGGCGGCCGGACGTGCCGGAGAAGCGGTTCGGCGGCCGGGTCTTCCGCGTCGGAGACAAGGTCACCCAGATTCGCAACAATTACGAGAAAGGGAAGAACGGTGTCTTCAACGGCACCGTGGGTGTCGTCACCTCGCTCGATCCGGTCGACCAGCGTCTGACGGTGCTGACGGACGAGGATGAGGAGGTTCCGTACGAATTCGACGAACTGGACGAACTGGCCCATGCCTACGCGGTCACGATCCACCGTTCACAGGGGAGTGAATATCCGGCGGTGGTGATTCCGGTCACCACGGGAGCGTGGATGATGCTCCAGCGGAACCTCCTCTACACGGCGGTCACGCGGGCCAAGCGGCTGGTCGTCCTCGTCGGTTCACGCAAGGCGATCGGGCAGGCGGTGCGCACGGTGTCGGCCGGACGCCGCTGCACGGCCCTGGACTTCAGGCTCCTCGGCAAAAATGATCGATCAAATGAGTCATGAAGGTCACAGAGCACTTCCGGATGCCCCTTCCAGGGGGCAGGATGAGCAGGTTGACGGCACTGAGTGCCGCCAATAGGCCCAATGGTCGACCCCGAGTGCACTCTGCTGAGCCAAATGGGGGATGGTAGAGACAGTCAGGGCACCTCGAAGATGAGGCACTACGTCGGTGAGGGAAGACGTGAGCGACAACTCTGTAGTACTGCGGTACGGCGACGGCGAGTACACCTACCCGGTGGTCGACAGCACCGTCGGTGACAAGGGCTTCGACATCGGGAAGCTCCGCGCCCAGACCGGTCTGGTGACTCTGGACAGCGGTTACGGCAACACGGCCGCCTATAAATCCGCCGTCACCTACCTCGACGGTGAGGCGGGCATCCTCCGCTACCGCGGCTACCCCATCGAGCAGCTGGCCGAGCGCTCCACCTTCCTCGAGGTGGCGTACCTGCTGATCAACGGTGAGCTGCCGACGGTCGACGAGCTTGCCACGTTCAAGAACGACATCACGCGGCACACCCTGCTGCACGAGGACGTCAAGAACTTCTACAAGGGCTTCCCGCGCGACGCCCACCCGATGGCCATGCTGTCCTCGGTCGTCTCGGCGCTGTCCACCTTCTACCAGGACAGCCACAACCCGTTCGACGAGAAGCAGCGCGACCTCTCCACCATCCGCCTGCTCGCCAAGCTCCCGACGATCGCGGCCTACGCGTACAAGAAGTCGATCGGTCACCCGTTCGTCTACCCGCGCAACGACCTCGGTTACGTCGAGAACTTCCTGCGCATGACCTTCTCGGTGCCGGCGCAGGAGTTCGAGCTGGACCCGGTCGTGGTGGCGGCGCTGGACAAGCTGCTCATCCTGCACGCCGACCACGAGCAGAACTGTTCGACGTCGACGGTCCGCCTGGTGGGCTCCTCGCAGGCCAACATGTTCGCGTCGATCTCGGCCGGCATCAGCGCCCTGTGGGGTCCGCTGCACGGCGGCGCCAACCAGTCCGTCCTGGAGATGCTCGAGGGCATCCGCGACTCCGGCGACGGCGTCGACACCTTCATCCGCAAGGTGAAGAACAAGGAGGACGGCGTCCGCCTGATGGGCTTCGGCCACCGGGTCTACAAGAACTTCGACCCCCGCGCCAAGATCATCAAGGCTGCCGCGCACGACGTGCTCTCCGCGCTGGGCAAGGAGGACGAGCTGCTCGAGATCGCCCTCAAGCTGGAGGAGCACGCGCTCTCCGACGACTACTTCGTCGAGCGCAAGCTGTACCCGAACGTCGACTTCTACACCGGTCTGATCTACCGGGCCATGGGCTTCCCGACCGAGATGTTCACGGTCCTGTTCGCCCTCGGCCGGCTGCCGGGCTGGATCGCCCAGTGGACCGAGATGATCAAGGAGCCGGGCTCCCGCATCGGCCGCCCGCGCCAGATCTACACGGGCGTCGTCGAGCGCGACTTCGTACCGGTCGAGGAGCGCTGAACGCACTGAACGGCAGGGCCTGCCCCCATCGGCGGGCCCTGGATCAGCGATGCGGGCCCGAATCGCCGCGCGGACCGATGCGGGCCTGAACCGCAGTGCGGACCGATGCGGGCCTGGCTCGCAGTGCGGACCGATGCGGGCCTGGATCGCAGTGCGGACTCAGGATCGGCAGTGCCGGCGGTGAAGAGCTGAAAGAAAGACGGAAGGCGCCCTGACGCCGGTCCCCCCACGGGCCGACGACCAGGGCGCCTTCCCATGTCCCGGTGCGGATTCCCCCCACGGGATCCGGCCGGGCGCTCGGAGAGGACAGCGCCTGAATCGCTGTCTGAGCACGACGAGCAGAACCCGTCGTGCTCCAGTGATGCGGATGCGGTGCGGTCTGCCGGGACAGCGCACGCTGGGAGGGCCGCTCAAAGCTTCCCGGTGTGCGTGCCCCGGCAACGGTCCCCCAAGCTCTGAACGTCGTTCGAGCCGGGAGGTGCCCCGATCTGGAGAAGTCCCCCAAGACATCCCCAGATGTCAGTCAGCGCCCCCCAAGACGCTGGTCTGACATCGCCAACTTAGACCTTCGAACCCCTTCGATGGTTACGTTCGCATCACTGTGATCTGCGTCTCTTGCATATGTCCCTTAGGTGCGCAAGAGCCCCGATACGGCGATCGGGACTCAAGCGTAAGGATGATGCGCGAGCCTTGTGAAGAGCTTATGTGAGGCGCGCGCCGGACTCCAGGGGGACTCTTACTTCGGTCCCGCCATTTGCCGCCGGTTCACCGGAAGGCCCGCAGCCGCAGGCTGTTGGTCACCACGAACACCGACGAGAAGGCCATCGCCGCCCCCGCGATCATCGGGTTGAGCAGTCCCGCGGCGGCCAGCGGCAGCGCGGCCACGTTGTAGCCGAAGGCCCACACGAGGTTGCCCTTGATGGTGGTGAGGGTGCGCCGGGCGAGCCGGATCGCGTCCGCGGCCACGCGCAGGTCCCCGCGTACCAGCGTCAGATCGCCGGCCTCGATCGCCGCGTCCGTGCCGGTGCCCATGGCGAGGCCGAGGTCCGCGGTGGCGAGCGCCGCCGCGTCGTTGACGCCGTCGCCGACCATGGCCACCGCGCGTCCCCCGCGCTGCAGCCGCCGCACGACGTCCACCTTGTCCTCGGGCAGCACCTCGGCGATCACCTCGTCGATGCCGACGGTCCTCGCGACCGCCTCGGCGACCGTCCGGTTGTCGCCGGTGAGCAGCACCGGGGTGAGTCCCAGCGCGCGCAGCTCGCGGACCGCCTCGGCGCTGGTCTCCTTGACCGCGTCTGCGACGGCGAGGACCCCGCGGGCCCGCCCGTCCCAGCCGGCCACGACGGCCGTACGGCCCTCCTCCTCGGCCACGCGGACCGCGCGCGCCAACTCCTGCGGGAGGGTCTCGTAGAGGCGCCCCACGGCCACCTCACGGCCCTCCACGCGACCGCGTACGCCACGTCCCGGGACGTTCTCGAAGTGCTCGACCGCCGGCAGTGCCCGCCCGTCACCCGCCACCGCCCCGGCCGGGGTGCGCCGCGCGCCCGCCCCGTGCAGGCGTTCCTCGGCGCCGGCGGCGATCGCACGGGCCATCGGGTGCTCCGAGGCGTGCTCCAGGGCGCCCGCGAGCCGCAGCAGCTGCTTCTCGTCCTCGCCCTCGGCCACGTACACCGCCTGCAGGCTCATCCGGCCGGTGGTGACGGTGCCGGTCTTGTCCAGGACGACCGTGTCCACCCGGCGGGTGGACTCCAGCACCTCGGGTCCCTTGATCAGGATCCCGAGCTGGGCGCCGCGCCCGGTCCCGACCATCAGCGCGGTCGGCGTGGCGAGGCCCAGCGCGCAGGGGCAGGCGATGATCAGGACGGCGACGGCGGCCGTGAAGGCGGCGGCCGTGTCCCCGGTGGCACCCAGCCACACACCGAAGGTGCCGAGCGCGATGAGGATGACCACGGGGACGAAGACGGCGGAGATCCGGTCGGCGAGCCGCTGCACCTCGGCCTTGCCGTTCTGCGCGTCCGCCACGAGCTTCGCCATCCGGGCGAGCTGGGTGTCGGCGCCGACCCGGCCGGCTTCCACGACCAGCCGGCCCCCCGCGTTGACCGTGGCTCCGGTGACCCGGTCGCCGGGACCGACGTCCGCCGGCACGGACTCGCCGGTCAGCATGGACGCGTCCACCGCGGAGACGCCCTCCACGACCGTGCCGTCGGTGGCGATCTTCTCGCCGGGCCGTACGACGAACCGGTCGCCGACGGCCAGGGACGACACCGGCACGCGCACCTCGCGGCCGTCCCGCAGCACCGCCACGTCCTTGGCGCCCAGCTCCATCAGGGCCTTCAGGGCGGCACCGGCGCGGCGCTTGGAGCGGGCCTCCAGATAGCGGCCGAGCAGGATCAGCGCGACGACCCCGGCGGCCACCTCCAGGTAGACGGTGGAGGCGGCGTCCATGCGGGAGACGGTGAAGCGGAACTCGTCGTGCATGCCCGCCATGCCCGCGTCGCCGAAGAACAGCGCCCACAGCGACCAGCCGAACGCGGCCAGCGTGCCGACCGAGACCAGGGTGTCCATGGTCGCCGCGCCGTGCCGGAGGTTGGTCCAGGCGGCCCGGTGGAAGGGGGCGCCGCCCCAGACGACCACCGGCGCGGCGAGCGTGAGCGAGAGCCACTGCCAGTTGTCGAACTGCAGCGCGGGGACCATCGCGAGCAGGACCACGGGCGCGGCGAGCAGCGCGGAGACGAGCAGGCGGTGGCGGAGCGCCCCGAGTCCGGCATCCCCCTGGGGGCTTTCCGGTGCGGCCTCGGCCGCGGGCTCCGGCGGCGGGGGCTCCTCGGCGGTGTACCCCGTCTTCTGCACGGTGGCGATCAGGTCGGCGACCCGGACGCCGTCGGCGATGCTGACCCTGGCCTTCTCGGTGGCGAAGTTGACGGTGGCGCTCACGCCGTCCATCCGGTTGAGCTTCTTCTCCACCCGGGCGGCGCAGGAGGCGCAGGTCATCCCGCCGATGAGCAGCTCGACCTCGGAGGTGCTGCCTATCGCGGTGGCGTTCTCTGCGGTGGTGCTGGTCATGTCCGGACTCCAGACATCGGACCGGACCGTACGGATCCAGTATCAGCTGGTCGGCGCGGCCCGGTCGGGGAAAGGGCGAGTCTTCCTCAGGCCTTGCCGGCCAGCTCGAAGCCGGCCTCGTCCACGGCGGCGCGCATGGCCTCGTCGTCCAGCGGGGCCAGCGAGACGACGGTCACCTCGCCCGTGGACGCGACGGCCTTCACCGAGGTGACGCCGGGGATCTCGGAGATCTCGCCGGAGACGGAGCCCTCGCAGTGGCCACAGCTCATGCCGGTCACCTTGTAGACGGCGGTGACGGAGCCGGCGGTGTCGGTCTGGGCGGTCATGTCATCGCTCCTCGTGGAGATGTGTTGCGATCAGTGAGGTCCATGGGAACCCGCACCACCCGACTGTATACCCCTAGGGGGTATTTCACCAAGCACACGGAGTGACGGTGCTCCGGAAAGGTGGCTCACCCGGAGCAAGTGGAGGACGGAACGCCATAACCCCGACGGTTCGCCCGCGTTCTATGGGGTGCGGGTGAGTGCCCGCGACGATGTCAGGAAGGCAGGAAACTCATGAGACGGACTACCCGATACGGTGCGATCGCCGTCGCCGCGTCCGGCGCGATGGTCGTGGCCCTGCCGGTGTCCGCCGCCTTCGCGGCCGACGGGGCCGGTGCCGACGCCACGGCGGGCGGCTCGCCCGGAGTGCTCTCCGGCAACTCCGTCCAGGTCCCGGTGCACGTGCCGGTAAACGTGTGCGGCAACACCGTCGACGTCGTGGGACTGCTCAACCCCGCCATGGGCAACACCTGTGCGAACGGCGGCGCGGCGAAGGCCGGTGGCGCGGGGAAGAGCGGCTCGTCGAAGGCCGGCGGCGCGGAGAAGGGCGACGCGGGGCACGCCGACCGCGCGCGGGAGAGCGGAGGATCGTCCGCGTCCGGCGGGGCGTCGGCCCACGGCGGTACCGCCGACTCGCCCGGGCTGCTGTCGGGCAACGGCCTCCAGCTCCCGGTCGACGTGCCGCTGAACTTCTCCGGGAACAGCGTCAACGTGGTCGGCGTGGGCAACCCCGTCTTCGGCAACAAGGCCGTCAACGGCGACGAGCCGGACCGGCCCGCGCACCCCACGGTCCCCAAGGCCCGGCCCCCCAGGCACCCGGCCACCCCCAGGGCCCACGCCCCGTACCACGCCCCGCACCACGCGGCGCCCAGCCTGGCCCACACCGGAGCGAACCTCACGGCCCCCGTCGCGGCCGGCAGCGCCGTGCTCATCGCCGCCGGTTCCATCCTCTACCGCCGCTTCAGCCCCGGCCACATCCGCTGACGCGGCCGCCGGGCACGCCCCGCGTTCCGCACCGCTGAACGGCCGGCCCGCGCCCCCCGCGGGACCGGCGCGGAAGACGACCGCGGTGCCGGAGGAATCAGCACCGATCGGTGCGTGACTCCCCGGACGCGGCGTCGTTGAAGAGTTGCGTTCCCTTCGAACCGGGCCCCAGGAGCAGAGGCAGTCGCTCCCGGGGCCCGCGGCGCGTCCGGACCGGTGCACGGTGCCGAGCAGGGCCGGCTCCGGGCACGGAACACCCCTCGGAGACGCGGGCCCGAGCCGGAAGGCGGCGCGCGGACGACGAGGCCGCGCACCACGTCGTGCGGTGCGCGGCCTCGTCGTCTGTGCGTGCCCGGAGCCGGAAGTGGCGAGGCGGTCAGAGCGCCTGGTTGTTGCAGCCCATGTCCGAACCGAGGTGGCTCTGCTGCGCGCCCGGGTTGCCCTCACCGTTCAGCAGGTTGGCCGCCAGGCCGGTGAGGGCGCTGACGTTGCCGAGCACTTCGATGTTCATGTCGTGCGAGCGGCACTCGGTGCCCTGCGTGATGTCGAGGTCGTGCCCCGGCTCACCGTGGGCGAAGGCGGCGGTGCCGCCGCCCAGGGCGCTGACGCTGCCGAGCAGGGCGCCCACGAGTACTGCCTTCTGGAACTTGCGCATGGGTTCTCCGTTGGTCGAACGGTCGGGGTCCGCAACAGATCGGGGATTGCGGACGATTGTGGGAAGTCGTCAGCCGAGTCGGGGGAGACCCAGCTGGCCGACGGGAGGTGCCGCGATCTGTCCGAGGCCGACCGGAGACACCTCCGGCACGCTCCCCGGGGTGATCTGCGGGTTGAGGAGCGGGCTGATCTGCGGGTTCACCTGGGGGTTCACCTGCGGGGCGACCCACATCGGGGGCTCCGGGCCGAACGCCTGGGGTACGGCCACCTGCGGGGCGACCTGGGGCATGACCTGCGGCATGACCTGGGGTACGACCTGCGCCGGCGGCGTGGCGGCCTGCACCGGCTGGACGGGCGCGGCCTGCATCGGCTGTGCGGGCGCGGCCTGCTGGGCGTACGGCGGGTTGGTGGCGGCCTGTGCCACTCCCTGCGACGTGGCCGTGGCGGAGGCGTAGCCGGTCTGCTGCGGCGGCGGGGCAGGCTGAGGAGCGGGTGCCGCGGGCGCGGCCTGGGGAACGGGTGCCGGGGGCGCGGCCTGGGGAGCCGGGTAGTCGGGAGCCGGCGCCGGAGCAGGACTGGCGGGCCCGGTGAGAGTGTCGGCGTGGCTGACACCGACGCCGATGGCGGACAGACCGCTGGCCGCTGCTACAACGAGCGCGGCCTTGTGAAGCTTGCGCATGAAACCCTCGGCCCTTCGATACCTGAAACATTGCATTCACGGTCGCGCGTACAATCCGTGTGATATTCCTACTGCGCGATCGGCAGCGTTCATCGCGGACGGCACGCGGACTCCGCGTCGGAGCCGGCAACGAATTCCCGATCCCTCTTCGGGTCGGCGGTCGCTGCCCTCTCCCCGTTGGAACGAGGATTCCTTCGCTGTGGTCACGGCCCTGATGTGCCGTCACCCGATTGCATTCCGAGGGCACTTGCCGCGATTTCCGGGCCCTTGCGTCAAACGGGTGACCCCGCCCTGGCTCCCGTATCCGAGTTCGCGCTCTCCTCGTTCCCCACGGAGCCAAGAACGATGTTCCGTCGCGGCCGCGCTGAAGAGCAGGAAAGCTGCAACTACGCTGCCGCGTCAGTCATTTCGCCAGCTCCCCGCACAGGTCAATGAAGGGCCGAGGATTCCATGCGCAAGCTTCAGCAAGTCGCGCTCGTCGTCGCAGCAGCCGGCGGTCTGTCCGCCGTCGGCGCCGGCCCCAGCTCCGCCGCCACCCCCGCCTACAACGGGGCTGTGCCGCCCCCCGTTTCGCAGCCCGACGCCCAGGCCGCCGCGGGCGCCTCGTCACAGGCGACCGCGCAGACGTACGGCTCGCCCGTCCAGCAGCCGGCTCCGCAGCGGGGCACCCAGGTCGCCCCGCAGATCAACCCGCAGCTCAACCCCCAGATCAGCCCGCAGATCACCCCGCAGGCGACGCAGTCGCAGCAGGGCGCACCGGTGCACCAGAACAACCTGTTCCGGCCGTCGCAGGAGTGCAGCCCGCAGACCCTGCTCGACGCGAACGTCCCGGTCGCCCTGCTCGCCGCGGCCGAGACGCGGGGCGTCGACTGCACCCAGGCCAACAGCCAGGCGAACTCCCTGGCCAGCGCGACCAGCATGCGGCAGTAGCACTGGCCGGCCCCGGACTCCGGTGCCCGGCGCGGGCCTTCGGGTCCGCGCCGGGCACGGGAATCCGGACGCGGTATTACGGAATTCGGGTGCTTGTACAACGCGATGACGAAATCGGCGCGCCGTTGTCCGTTTTGGGATACTTCGTATTAGTCTCCCGTAACTGTAGCAAGTCGATCTTTCACGGATCGCACCCACTCACTCCACCGGAGATGACATGCGCAAGTTTCGCAGCGTTGCCGTCCTGGTCGCCGCGCTCGGCACCATCGGACTCGTGAGCGGTACGGCTCACGCCGGCGGCGAGGGCAAGGACCACGGCGACAAGTTCAACATCACGCAGAGCTCTCACTGCAAGTCGCACGACCTCAACCTCGACGTCCTCGGCGAGGTCGGTCTGCTCAACGGCCTGCTGGGCAACGCGCTCAACGGCGAGGGCAACCCCGGCGCCCAGGCCACCGACATCGGCTCGACCATGGGCTGCAACAACAGCGCCCTCTAAGAGCCCTGTTCGGCGCCACGAGCGCCGGGCGACGAATGGTCCCGGCAGCGGGCGTCATGCAGCGCGCCGGGACCATTCGCATGCACCACCAGGCCTTCCGAGGCGGATCGAATGAATCGAGTTCGGTGACTCGCGGGC
Organism: Streptomyces actinomycinicus; assembly: GCF_016741775.1. Lineage (GTDB taxonomy): Bacteria > Actinomycetota > Actinomycetes > Streptomycetales > Streptomycetaceae > Streptomyces > Streptomyces actinomycinicus. The sequence goes on from NZ_JAERRK010000001.1 coordinate 218,121, forward strand.
TGCTCCGGGAGTCACGTACCGGTTTCCATGGCTGAATGAACGACGATCTCTCGCGGATCGCACCCGAATTCCCCCCACTTCACCGGAGATGACATGCACAAGCTCCGCATGGCTGCCGTCCTTGTCGCCGCAATCGGGAGCGTCGGACTCCTCGGTGCCGGCGCCGCCCACGCCGATCACGGCTGGGGCAAGGGCAAGAGCGGTGACGAGTTCAACATCAGGCAGAGCAGCAAATGCAGCTCGCACGACACCAACGTCGACATTCTCGGCGAGGTCGGCATCGGCAACGGCCTCGGCGGCAACCTGCTGAACGGCGAGGGCAACCCGGGCGCCCAGGCGACGGACATGGGCTCGACCATGGGCTGCAGCAACAGCTTCGGCGGCTGACGATCAGGAGTTCCTCTCCCGGTGCCCCGGCCGACGGCCGGGGCACCGGGATTTTCCGTTCCCCGGCAGACGCGGCTCCCGGGACAGAAATGCCGGGCCGTCCCCGGCCCGGCATTCGCCGCCAGTGCTCAGATCTCGATGTGCGGCTTCTTGAAACCCTTGGGCAGTTCCGCCCTGTTGGAGCAGTCCACGACCGGCCCGACGCTGGCGGAGCTGCCCTCCGTCAGCCCGTCCTCCGGGAACACCACCCGCGGCCGGTCGGACGTCGAGCAGTCCTGTTCCTGCCTGATGAGGTGCGTGCCGTCCTTGTCGGTGCGTGTCTCCTTCTTGTGGATGCAGACGGTGCCCCCCTGCGCGGTGGGCTTGCAGTCGCCCGGCTCTGTGTCTGCGTACGCGTGTCCCGCGCCGACGCAGACCGCGGCGAGGCTGCCGACGAGCGCCGTGACGGTGGCGAACTTCTGCGAAGTGAGCATGTCGTGCATTCCTTTACGACGGAGGGCCCGGGCGCCTGTGCCGTTCGCCGGCGTGCGCCCGAGCCCGAGAAGGTCGAAAAACAGAATTCGCCTTCGCGCGCCGCGAGCCGCGCGTGAAGGAGATATGGCCGCAGCCCGGACGCGCACCCTGAGGGATTGCCGCGCGTCCGGGCTGCTCTCGCCGCGAGGTGCCACTCAGCACACCCCTGGCGGCGCCGAGAGGTCGAACTCCCGGTACGTCTTACTCGCCCTCGTGCTCACCGTAACCCTGCTCGGGCTCGGCGTTCTTCTGCTCCTCGGGCTGACCCTGGTGCTCCTCCTCGGGCTGGCCCTGGTGCTCCTCCGGCTGGGTGTAGTAACCACCGCCGACGGCGACCGCGTTGGCCGACGAGTTGGCCACGGCGGTGACTTCCGGAGCCGCGTCCTCGCCGCCGTAGGCGAAACCGACACCGGCACCGAAGGCGGACAGCCCCATAACCGCCGCCGCTACGACCGCAGCACGCTGGAACTTGCGCATGTTTGACCCTTCCTTACCCAGGCATGGCGCCTGGCTTGACTACACATAGTGACCTTACGCATACGGTCGGTAGTAATTCAGGATCTACACTCCGCGACTTCGCCCGAACCCCTCGTATGCCGTACGGCACCGCGCGGCTCCGGCCGGAAGGTACGGTGCCGGAACTAGAAGGAGGGCGACTCCGGTTCACCGTCGGTCGTTTCGGGTACGCCCCGCGTCTCCTGGGAGCAGGTCACCTCGGGGCCGACCCGCAGCCGCCCGTTGCCCAGGGCGGCGGGCAGTGTCACCGGCTGTACCGGCTGGCAGTTCTCCTGGTGGGGGATGACGCCGTCCTCGGGGATCTTGCCGGAGATGTGCTGCGTGCACGTGAGGCTGCCCAGGAGGTCGCGCGTACAGGTTCCCGGGTCGGCGTGGGCCTGGGTGATGCCGGCCAGGACCACGCCCCCGAGGAGCCCTGAGACGGCCGCGATCTTCTTCGCGCTGAACATGTGATGGGTTTTCCCTCTGTCGGGGTGCCCGGGCACCGGCCGTGCCGGGCTCTGTCTTCGACACTCGGGGAGCCGGCCGGGGAGACGGGGCCCTTCGAGGCCGGCCCGAAGGGCCCCGCGCCAAGCGTCGCGCACGATGGCGTGGTGAGGCTCAGCCCGTGAAGGCGCTGTTGTACTGGCCGCAGGTGGTGTCCATGGTGCCGGCGAGGCCGAGTACGCCGACCGGGATGTCGTTCTCCGACACCGTCTGGGGGCTGCACTCCTGGTAGGGGCGGTAGAGGTCGGACACCTGCGGCCCGCCCTCGGGGCTGTCGGCGGAAGCGGTGCCGGCGCCGATGGCCGCCAGACCGCCCGCCGCCACCGCTGCGATCACGACCTGCTGAAGCTTACGCATGGAACCCTCGGTTCTTTGCTTGTACGAGCGGCTTGATAGCCGAGTGTGACTGCTCAAACACTAGCAGTAGCGGCAGGGCTCGTTCCATGCTGGACGTCTGTGTCACGAGGGGTGCGGGGGCCGGGAGAAGCGCCGTACAGGCCGCCGGTCACCTGGCCGGACACCGGAGTTGCCGCCCGGCACCCGCCTCCCTGTCGTACGGCGTGCTGTCAGCCGTGCTGTGACAGCGGCACCAACACGGGTGAAGCGGACGCCTGTTGCGTCAGGTGAACGTCGGCTCGGCGACCCGGGAGCGCGCGCGTGCCGGTGCGGAGGCGATCAGGTCGCGCAGGCCCTCGGCGTACCGCCGCACGTTCTTGTGGGCGACGTCGGTGTCCGGGTACCGGCAGGCGAACCACAGCCCCTCGTGCAGTCGGTTGACCCAGGCGCACACCTGGTCGCCGTACGACACCCGGATCAGTCCGTACGCCTTCTTCTCGGTCCAGCGGGCCGCGCCGGGGACGGCGCGGGCGTCCACGTAGGAGACGATCGAGTACAGGTCCGGCGAAGTCGGGCGGAAGTCCTCACCGAGCAGGCGCAGTACGCGGGCCAGCGGAATGCGCGCCAGCGAGCGGTTGGCCCGCAGTTCGGCGCGTACCGTGGTGAGCGCCTCCTCGAAGTCCCGTGCCGCGGGCACCTCGATCGGCGCGCCGCCCACGTACCAGCCCACGGAGTCCGACCACGCCGACTTCACCCGGGTGTGCAGCGGAACGACCGTACGGTAGTAGGGCTGTCCGCCGAGTTCGTGGACGATCAGACTGGTCGCGGCCAGGACGCCGACCATGCTGCCGCCCCAGGGGCGGCAGTACGCCTCGAAGGACGCCGCCGCATCCGCGTCGAGAAGCGGCTCGCACATCAGCTTCTGGGCGGGCAGCACGCCGCCGGGACTCAGGCCGAGGTCGACGGGGAACTCCGGCAGCCTCCCCTCGCACCGGCCGATGAACTCCCGCCAGCGCGCGACGATCGCGTGCGTGTCGTCGATCCCGTCCGCGTCCGTCCGTTCCTGTTCGCAGAAGTCGACGTAACTGCCCGCGGGGTGGCCGGTGACGCGCCGGCCCGTGACGTCCGCGGCGTACAGTTCGTGGACTTCGTCCGGGATGCGCTGGAGGGAGTAGGCGTCCACGTTCGTGTGGTCGAAGGCCATGTACACACTGGTGGAGTCGTCGCGGACGACCGCCGCGTAGATGAGGTTCGGCCAGCCGAGTGCGTCCGCGGCGACGTCGAACCGGTCCTGCAGGTAGCGGACCAGCGCCCCGGGGTCGGTGAAGTCGCCGACCACCTCCCGGCGCAGCGACACGTCCGTCTCCCCGAGTGTGAAGCGGTGCATGTCGTCGCCGGTCCAGCGGAAGCCGCTGCGCAGCGTCTCGTGACGCAGTGTCCATCCGCGCAACGCCCGTTCCAGCGCGTCGAGATCGACGCGGCCCGGCAGGTCGAACGCCGCACCGAGCCAGGTCGGTACGAACAGTCCGTCCTCGCGCACCGAGCGTGCCGTCCTGATGTGCGACTCCTGGATGTACGCCGGAGGCCGCGGGTCCGGCCGCAGTGCCGCCGCCGCCGCGACGGTCGCCGGGCTGAACGTCCATTCGACGAGGCGGCCGGGGCGGACCTCGCAGCGCTGAATGTCAGAAATGCGCACGGTGGCGTCTCCTTCGCAGAAGACACCAGCTTGATCAAGGGGGAGCCGTGTGCGAGTCATGACCGCTGTGTTGCGGGGTTTTCAGCGGGACGTGTGACGCCTCGAACGGCGAAGCGAGCGGAGCGTCTAGCCTGCGCGCAGGGTTCCGAGAGGAGTGCGCATGCGAGCCGTGATCTTCGAGCGCTACGGTGACCTCGCCGAGGTGCGTGAGCTGCCCGACCCCCGCCCGGCCCCGCACGGTGTGGTCGTCCGCGTGGAGGCGACCGGGCTGTGCCGCAGCGACTGGCACGGCTGGATGGGGCGCGATCCGGACATCGCGCTGCCGCACGTTCCGGGACACGAACTCGCCGGTGTGGTCGAGGCGGTGGGTGCCCGGGTGACCGGGTGGCGTCCCGGCGACCGGGTCACCGTGCCGTTCGTCTGCGCCTGCGGCGGTTGCCCGTCCTGTGCGGCCGGCGACCAGCAGGTGTGCGAACGGCAGACCCAGCCCGGCTTCCACCACTGGGGATCCTTCGCCCAGTACGTGGCGCTCGACCACGCCGACGTCAACCTCGTGGCCCTCCCCGACGGGATGGCGTACGCGACCGCCGCCGCCCTCGGCTGCCGGTTCGCCACCGCCTTCCGGGCGGTGGTGCAGCAGGGCCGGGTGTCCGCCGGGGAGTGGGTCGCGGTCCACGGCTGCGGCGGGGTCGGCCTGTCCGCGGTGATGATCGCGGCGGCCTCAGGGGCCCGCGTGCTCGCCGTCGACGTCTCGCCCCGAGCCCTGGAACTGGCCCGGACGTTCGGCGCCGCCGAGTGCCTGGACGCGACCGGCCTGCCCGATCCGGCCGCCACCGTCCGTGAGCTGACCGGCGGTGGCGCCCATCTCTCCCTCGACGCCCTCGGCTCGCCCGCCACCTGCGCCGCCTCCGTGAACGGCCTGCGCCGACGCGGCCGGCACGTCCAGGTCGGCCTGCTGCCCTCGGCCGACGGCACCACCCCGGTCCCGTTGGCCCGCGCGATCGCCCTGGAGCTGGAAATCCTCGGCAGCCACGGCATGGCCGCCCACACCTACCCGGCCATGCTCCACCTGGTCCGCGCCGGCGTCCTGCGCCCCGACCTCCTCGTGACGTCGGCCCTCCCGCTCGACGCGGCACCGGCGGCCCTCGCGGCGATGGGCACGGCACCGGCGGCGGGGGTCACGGTCATCGAGCCCTGGAGCTGACGCCCCGGAGGCAGCTCGCGCCCCCGGTGCCGGGACGGACGGGGCACGGTACCGGCACAGGGGAGCGCGTGTGCGGAAGGCGGGCTCAGCCGTCTCTCCGGCCGCGGTTGCCGGGGCGGGAGGCGACCCAGGCGCGGACGGTGTCGGCGTACCAGTAGGGCTTGCCGCCCTCGACGTGGTCGGGCGGGGGGAGCAGCCCGTGTTTGCGATAGGACCGCACGGTGTCCGGCTGCACCCGGATGTGTGCCGCGATCTCCTTGTACGACCAGAGCCTTCGGTCGGTCATGGACAGCACCTCCCTGCGCGCACCGCGGCGGCGACCGGGAACGGCCGCCGGGGGGACCGGGCGCTGCGCTGGCGATCACCAAGCCTGTGCCCGGTGAACGACGCAGAGTGACCGACGGGCAACACCTGTAGACCGGGTGTGACCGGGGGGCCGCGTACATGGGACACGTGTGACATGAGGGCGGCTTTTGTGACATCGCTGCCGCATGGGGCATCGATGAGACCAGCGGCCGGGGAGCACCGGGGGCGCGGTGAACAGCGCGAGAGCCGCCCCCGCGCCCGCACCCGCACGCCTGCGGGATCCGGCATGGGAGGAGGTGCCGGGCCCCACCCCGGAGTGACTGGTCCGAATGTCTGGACAAAACATTGACAGGGCTCGGCGAACGGGACTAGAAAGCCGGGGAGAGCCACGACGAAGGGAAGCCGATGGCCTACGACCTGATCACCATGGGGCGGATCGGAGTGGACCTCTACCCGCTGCAGACCGGTGTCCCGCTCGCCCAGGTGGCGTCCTTCGGCAAGTTCCTCGGCGGGTCGGCGGCGAACGTCGCGGTCGCCGCGGCCCGGCTCGGCCGGCACACCGCCGTGATCACCCGCACCGGCGACGACCCCTTCGGCACCTACCTCCACGAGGCACTGCGCGGCTTCGGCGTCGACGACCGCTGGGTCACCCCGGTGCCCGGACTGCCGACCCCGGTCACCTTCTGCGAGGTCTTCCCGCCGGACGATTTCCCGCTCTACTTCTACCGGCAGCCCAAGGCCCCCGACCTGGAGATCGACGCCCGCGAACTGGACCTGGACGCCATCCGCGGCACCCGGATCCTCTGGGTCACCGGCACCGGCCTGAGCGAGGAACCGAGCCGTACGGCGACCCTCACGGCCCTGGCCCACCGGGCGAAGTCCGGCACGACCGTCTTCGACCTCGACTGGCGCCCCATGTTCTGGAAGGACCCGGACGCCGCACGCCCCTTCTACGCCGAGGCGCTGCGCCACACCACGGTCGCCGTCGGCAACGTGGACGAGGTGGAGGTCGCGACCGGGCTGCGCGAGCCGCACGCCGCCGCCCGTGCCCTGCTCGACGCGGGGGTGGAGATCGCCGTCGTGAAGCAGGGACCCAAGGGTGTCCTCGCCGTCCACCGCGACGGCGAGTCCGCGGAGGTACCGCCGCTGCCCGTCACCGTCCTCAACGGTCTGGGGGCCGGCGACGCCTTCGGCGGCTCCCTCTGCGACGGCCTCCTCGAGGGCCGGGACCTGGAGACGATCATGCGGCACGCCAACGCGGCCGGCGCCATCGTCGCCTCCCGCCTGGAGTGCTCCTCGGCGATGCCCACCCCGGCCGAGGTGGCCGCCGCGCTCGAGGCCGGAGCGGTCCGGTGAGGGCGGGCCGCGTCGCGGGGACGCACGCCCACGGCGGCGACGGCGTCCGGCGCTCCCGCGTCGACGTCGCCGAACTGGTCCGCCTCCGCACCTACCACCCCGAGGCGATCGCCGAGGCCGCCGCCCGGCGGGCCCGCCGGCCCCTGCTGAACGAGAACGGCAGGCTGATGATCGTCGCCGCCGACCACCCGGCCCGCGGCGCCCTCGGCGTCGGCGACCGCAGGCTCGCCATGGCCAACCGCGCCGACCTGCTCGAGCGCCTCTGCCTCGCGCTGTCCCGGCCCGGCGTCGACGGCGTCCTCGCCACCGCCGACATCCTGGACGACCTGCTCCTCCTCGGCGCCCTCGACCACAAGGTCGTCATGGGCTCCATGAACCGAGGCGGCCTGCAGGGCGCGCGCTTCGAACTGGACGACCGGTTCACCGGACACCGCCCCGAGGACATCCAGCGCCTCGGCTTCGACGCGGGCAAGCTGCTGCTGCGCGTCGACTACGACGACCCGGGCTCCCTGACCACCCTGGAGTCCACCGCCCGCGCCATCGACGCCATGGCCGAGCGCCGGCTGCCGGTCTTCGTGGAGCCGTTCATCAGCCGCCGCACCCCCGAGGGGAAACTGCGCAACGACCTGTCCGCCGAGGCGGTCACCCGGTCCATCGCCATCGCCTCCGGCCTCGGCGGCTCCTCCGCCTACACCTGGCTGAAGGTGCCGGTCACCCAGAACCCCGACGACATGGCCCGGGTCATGGAGACCTCCACGCTGCCCGCCGTGCTGCTCGGCGGGGACATCGGCGACTCGCCCGAGGACCAGGTCGCCGCCTACGAGAAGTGGCGCGGCGCGCTCCAACTCCCCACCGTGCGCGGCCTGGTGGTCGGCCGCTCACTGCTGTACCCGGCGGACGGCGACGTGGCCGCCGCCGTGGACACCGCCGTAGGACTGCTGTGAGGGCCGTATGACCAGCACCGACCTGCATCTGCCCGCGGGCACCACCGCGAACGCGCAGTACGCCGTCGACATCGACCCCAAATCGGCCGGCTGGACGCACAGCAGCCTGCGCGTGGTCGAGCTGGCACCCGGTGGCAGTCACACGTTCACCACCGGGGACAGCGAATGGATCGTGCTTCCGTTGCAAGGCGGATGTACCGTACAAATCAAGACCCCGCCGACCGAGAACGGCGAGTTCCAACTCCGGGGCCGTGAGAGCGTGTTCGCCGGAGCCTCCGACTTCGTGTACGCCCCCCGGGACACCCGGGTCCTGATCGCCTCCGGCGCGGGAGGCCGCTTCGCCCTGGCAGGAGCGAAGTGCGAGCGACTACTCCCCGCCCGCTACGGCCCCGCGCCGGAGGTCCCCGTCGAGGAGCGCGGCAGCGGCAACTGCGCCCGCCTGGTGCGCAACTTCGCGTCCGCGGACTCCTTCGACTGCGACAGGCTGATCGCCGTGGAGGTGATCACTCCGGGCGGCAACTGGTCCTCGTACCCGCCGCACAAGCACGACGAGCACCGGCCGGGCGAGGAGTCCGAGCTGGAGGAGATCTACTACTTCGAGATCGACGGCCCGGGCGGCCTCGGCTATCAGCGGGTGTTCCCCTCACGCGAGGGCGGCTCCGACCTCCTCGCCGAGGTCCGCACCGGCGACGCCGTCCTCGTCCCCGACGGCTGGCACGGCCCGTCGATCGCCCAGCCCGGACACGACATGTACTACCTCAACGTCATGGCGGGCCCGGGCGAGACACGGGAGTGGCGGATCTGCTTCCACCCCGGCCACACCGACACCACAGGGGGCTACCGATGACGACCCGGCTCACCGTCGCCCAGGCACTCGTCCGCTTCCTCGCCGCCCAGTACACCGAGCGGGACGGCCGGCGGCAGCGGCTGATCAGCGCCACCTGGGGCATCTTCGGCCACGGCAACGTCGCCGGGATCGGCCAGGCCCTGGTCGAGTACGCCGACGCCATGCCGTACCACCAGGGCCGCAACGAGCAGTCCATGGTGCACGCGGCGGTCGGCTACGCCCGCCAGTCCAACCGCCTGTCGGCACACGCGGTCACCACCTCCGTCGGCCCCGGCGCGACCAACCTCGTCACCGGCGCCGCCCTCGCCACCATCAACCACCTCCCGGTCCTGCTGCTGCCCGGCGACGTCTTCGCCACCCGCCCCGCGGACCCGGTCCTGCAGCAGCTGGAGGTGCCGTACGCGGGCGACGTGTCGGTCAACGACACCCTGCGCCCGGTGTCGAGGTACTTCGACCGGATCACCCGGCCCGAACAGCTGATCCCGAGCGCGCTCCAGGCCGTGCGGGTCCTCACCGACCCCGTCGAGACCGGCGCCGTCACCCTTGCCCTGCCGCAGGACGTGCAGGCTGAGGGCTTCGACTGGCCGGAGGAGTTCTTCGCCGAGCGGGTGTGGACCGTACGCCGGCCGGGCGCCGACCCGGCCGAGCTGGCCGAGGCGGTGACCGCGATCCGGGCCGCGAAGCGGCCGCTCCTCGTCGCCGGCGGCGGAGTCCACCACAGCCGCGCCGAGGCGGCACTCGCCGAGTTCGCCGAGGCCACCCGCATCCCGGTCGCCTCCACCCAGGCCGGCAAGGGCTCGCTGCGGTACGACCATCCGCAGGACGTCGGCGGGATCGGCCACACCGGGACCGCCACCGCCGACGAGCTGGCCCGCACCGCGGACCTGGTGATCGGCGTCGGCACCCGCTGGACCGACTTCACCACCGCCTCCGGCACCCTCTTCGCCCACCCGGACGTCCGCTTCCTCAACCTCAACATCGCGCCCTTCGACGGCCACAAGCTGGGCGGGCTCGCGTTGGTCGCCGATGCCCGCAGCGGGCTGGGCGAGCTGACCGAGGCGCTGGTCGTGCACGGGCACACGGCCGCAGGCTCCTACGTCACCGAGTACACCGAGGACAAGGAGCGCTGGGAGCAGCGCGTCGACGCCTGCTTCGAGGCCGACGAACCGGACGCCCGGCCGACCCAGCCGCAGGTCGTCGGCGCCCTGGACGCCCTGGTCGACGAGTCGGACATCATCATCAACGCCGCCGGCTCCCTCCCCGGCGACCTGCACAAACTGTGGCGGACGCGGTCGTACGACCAGTACCACCTGGAGTACGGCTACTCCTGCATGGGCTACGAGATCCCGGCCGCGCTCGGCGTGAAACTCGCCGCGCCGGAACGCAACGTGTGGGCGCTGGTCGGCGACGGCACCTATCTGATGATGCCCACCGAGATCGTGACGGCCGTGCAGGAGGGCGTCGCGATCAAGATCCTGCTGGTGCAGAACCACGGGTACGCCTCGATCGGAGGCCTGTCGGAGTCGGTGGGCGGCGAGCGGTTCGGCACCGCCTACCGGTTCCCGACGGACGAGGGGACGTACACGGGCGCCCCGCTGCCCGTCGACCTGGCCGCCAACGCCGCCAGCCTGGGCATGCGGGTGCTGCGCGCGAGGACCGTCCGGGACCTGCGGGAGGCGCTCGCCGAGGCGCGGGCAGCCGACACTCCCACATGTGTCTACGTGGAGACCGAAACGTCCGACACTGTGTCGGGCGCGCCTCCGGCGCAGGCCTGGTGGGATGTTCCTGTGGCCGAGACCGCGACCCGACCGTCGGCGGTCAAGGCACGTGAGCTGTACGAACGGCACGTCTCGACCCGACGCCGTCATCTGTAATAAGGAGTCTCTGGGCATGACGAAGATCGTCAACCACTGGATCGGCGGCAAGACCGTCGAAGGTGCGTCGGGTACGTACGGGCCGGTCACGGACCCGGCGACCGGCGCGGTCACCACGAAGGTCGCGTTCGCGTCGGTCGAGGAGGTGGACGCGGCGGTCGCGACGGCCAAGGACGCCTTCGCGACCTGGGGCCAGTCCTCGCTGGCCCAGCGCACCTCGATCCTGTTCAAGTTCCGCGCGCTGCTCGACGCCAACCGGGACGCCATCGCGGAGCTGATCACCGCCGAGCACGGCAAGGTGCACTCGGACGCCCTGGGCGAGGTCGCCCGCGGTCTGGAGATCGTGGACCTCGCCTGCGGCATCAACGTGCAGCTGAAGGGCGAGCTGTCCACCCAGGTCGCCAGCCGCGTCGACGTGGCCGCGATCCGCCAGCCGCTCGGTGTCGTCGCGGGCATCACGCCGTTCAACTTCCCGGCGATGGTCCCGATGTGGATGTTCCCGATCGCCATCGCGACCGGCAACACCTTCGTGCTGAAGCCGTCCGAGAAGGACCCGTCGGCCGCCGTCAAGATCGCCGAGCTGCTCTCCGAGGCCGGCCTGCCCGACGGCGTCTTCAACGTCGTGCACGGCGACAAGGTGGCCGTCGACCGTCTGCTCGAGCACCCGGACGTCAAGGCCGTCTCCTTCGTCGGCTCCACCCCGATCGCCCGCTACATCCACACCACAGCCTCCGCCAACGGCAAGCGCGTGCAGGCCCTGGGCGGCGCCAAGAACCACATGCTGGTGCTGCCGGACGCGGACCTGGACGCGGCGGCCGACGCCGCGGTGTCCGCCGCCTACGGCTCCGCGGGCGAGCGCTGCATGGCCATCTCGGCGGTCGTGGCGGTCGGCGCCATCGGTGACACGCTGGTGGAGAAGATCCGCGAGCGCGCCGAGAAGATCAAGATCGGCCCGGGCAACGACCCGGCCTCCGAGATGGGCCCGCTGATCACCAAGGTCCACCGCGACAAGGTGGCCTCCTACGTCGAGAACGCGGCGGCCGAGGGCTGCGAGGTCGTCCTGGACGGCACCGGCTACACGGTCGAGGGCTTCGAGGACGGCCACTGGATCGGCATCTCGCTGCTCGACAAGGTGCCGACCAGCGCCAAGGCCTACCAGGACGAGATCTTCGGCCCGGTGCTGTGCGTGCTGCGCGCCGAGACGTACGAGGAGGGCGTGGCCCTCATCAACGCCTCGCCGTTCGGCAACGGCACCGCGATCTTCACCCGGGACGGCGGCGCCGCCCGCCGCTTCCAGCTGGAGATCGAGGCCGGCATGGTGGGCGTGAACGTGCCGATCCCGGTGCCGGTGGGCTACCACTCCTTCGGCGGCTGGAAGGACTCGCTCTTCGGCGACCACCACATCTACGGCAACGACGGCACGCACTTCTACACCCGCGGCAAGGTCGTCACCACGCGCTGGCCCGACCCGGCCGACGCCCCGGCCGGCGTGGACCTGGGCTTCCCGCGCAACCACTGAGCCGGACAGCACGGTGCCCCCGGCCTCCTCGCGGAGGACGGGGGCCCCGGTGTGTTCAGCCCTGCTGCCTCTGCTGCCTCGCGATCACGTCGGTGAGGTCGGCGGTGCGCGCGGCGGGCGGGGGCGTGACGCTGACCGTCTTGCCGAACTTCTCGAAGTCCATGGTCACCGTCATGGCACCCATCTTCTGCTTCAGCCGCACCGGGAGGTCGTCGGAGCCGACCCACACCTCCATGACGATCGAGCTCGCCCCGGTCGCCCGGCTCAGCGGGCTGCCCTCGCCGTAGGCGTCCTTGAGCTTGCCCATGTGGTCCTGGTCGACCACGGCACGGTAGTGCGTGGTGCTCCGGCCGTTCACGGTCTGCTTGCCGAGGTTCTCGGTGTCGTGGGCGTACTTCAGGCCCTTCATGGACGCCGAGGGGCTGCCGTTGTCGCCGGCGAGGGCCTGGGCGCCCTTCTTCCCGAACACGGCCGAACCGTCGACCTTGATCCAGTCCTTGCCCTTGTAGGGGCCGGCAGTGAAGGCGTCGACGTCGTAGTAGTAGACACCCTTGACGAACAGGACGTGCGTCTTCGGGGCGTGGTGCACGGCCTGCATGTTCGCGGCCCTGGTGTCCATCTGCACGTCGAAGAGGTAACCGTCGCCCCAGGAGTAGGTGCCCTCCATGGCGATCGGGCCGCTGGTGCCGGTGTCGGTCGTCATGCGCACCTCGGCCGAGCCGAGGGCCTCCGTCCGGTCCGTCGCCCGGGTCAGCGCCGCCATCACGCCGTCGGCCTTGCCGACCGCCTTGACGGCCGACTGCGCGCTCTCCGTGCCGCAGCCGGAGACGGCCACCAGCGCCGCCGTCGTGCATCCCACCCAGGCAGCGGTGTGCCGCTTCCTCATGTCCCACCCCAAATCCCGTGTGCCTGTCGTGCGGGGCGCACTCTATCGGCCACTACTGACATGAACGCGACCGATTTAGCGGTCCGGATAGCGGACAGCTGACATTTTTTTGAAACGTCGGTTGCGGTTCCCGTTCAGGCAGGACGAAACGGGTGACGAAGGAGATGGCGCGAGATGTCCTTCGAAACCAAGGTCACATCCGGCTGGGGCTTGATGGATGCACCAATCGGGCGTCATGACCTGGGAAAGTGATGTGACGCCTGATCCTTCGTAAGTACGGATTCCGAAGGTAAACGGGCATTGACGTGCTGGTTTTCGTCGGGGTTCGCTATGCAGCGCCGGGAGCGGACGAGATGACGTACGACGATCCGCCGGAGGCGATAGCGCTCCCGCCCCCCACCCTCATCGCACGAGTCGATCGGAACCGCCGTATGAGCGACACGCTCCAGAAGTCCGTGGCCGACACCGCCCCAGCCCCCGCACCGGGGCTGAAGCGTTCCATCGGTGTCGTCGGCGGCACCCTGCTGACGCTGTCCTGCGTCACGCCCGCCTCCACGCTCTTCGTCGTCGTCCCCGACCTGTTCGGTTCCCTCGGCACCGCCACCGCCCTGACGATCGCCATCGGCTCCCTCCTCTGTATCGCCGTGGCCTTCTGTTACTCCGAGCTGGGCACCCTCATCCCCAGCGCGGGCGGCGAGTACGCCATGGTGTCGACGATGGCCGGGCGGCTCGCCGGCTGGCTGGTGTTCGTGCTGTCCCTGCTGGTCGTGATGATCGTCCCGCCGGTGATCGCCATGGGCACGGCGGACTACCTCGCCCCGATCGTCCACCTCGACCCGTCGATGACCGGTGCCGGCGTCATGCTGCTCGCGACCCTCGCCGGCCTGCTCGACCTGCGCGCCAACGCCTGGATCACCGGCATCTTCCTGGTCCTGGAGGTCGTCGCCGCCGGCGTCGTCGCCGTGCTCGGCTTCTCGCACAGCCACCGCGGGGCGGGCAGCCTGGTCTCCCTCCAGGTGGCCGGCGCGAACGGCCACACGGACACCGTGACGGCCATGCTGGTGGTCTCCGGGCTCGCCATCGCCCTCTTCGTCACGCAGGGCTTCTCGACCGCCGTCTACCTCTCCGAGGAACTCGAGAACCCGCGCCGCAACGTCGCCCGCACCGTGCTGGCCACCCTCGCGATCTCCACCGTCGTCATCCTCGTGCCGGTCGCCGCCATCACCATGGGCGCCGGGAGCCTGACGGAGCTGACCGGCGGCGACATCAGCTCCATGGTCACCGCCTGGTCCAACTCCGCGGTCGGCACCTTCGTCAGCCTCTGCGTGGCCCTCGCGATCATCAACGCGGGCATCGTCATGGTCATCCAGAACTCCCGGGTGCTGTTCGCCTCCGCCCGCGACAAGGCCTGGCCCGGCCCGGTCAACACCGTCTTCGCCAAGCTCGGCCGCTTCGGCTCCCCCTGGGTCGCCACGCTCGCCGTCGGTGTCCCCGGCGCGGTGCTCTGCTTCGTCAACCTGGACACCCTGTACGGCGTCACCGGCGTCTCGGTGACCGGCATGTACCTGCTGGTCGCGGTCGCCGCCCTGCTGAGCCGCCGCGGCTCCCACAAGCACACACCCGCCTGGCGGATGCCGCTGTGGCCCGCGGTGCCGGTCCTGCTGATCGCCGTCCTCGCCTACATCCTGACCCAGCAGGAGACCGGCTACCTGCTGTGGACCGGCGGCATCACCGCCGCCGCCACCCTCTACTGGGCCCTGTACCTGCGTCCGCGCCGCGACACCCGCTGGCTGGTGTCGATCCCGGAGGACGCCCGGCTGCCGGAGGTCCACCTGCCCGCCCAGGCCCAGGAGTCCCCGCTGCCCGACCCGGCCGCCGACCCGGCCCGGGCCTGAACCGCGGCCGGGGGTGCCTCCCCCGACACCCCCGTCCGCAGGCCGCCGCCCCCGTCACCCACTGCCAGGTTGGGTGCCGGGGGCGGCGGCGTTCGCGTACCGCGCCCGGTGTACGCCGGGCCGGGGCCGTACTCCTCGAGGAGGGGCCGGGGTTCCGCCCCACGGCAGCAGCGGTTCCCGGTGGCGGCCCGTACCGTTGACGCATGGATCTTCGACTGTCCGCGCTGCGGGCGCTGCTGCGCCGGCCGCGCCGGCTCACCGCCGCCGCGGCCGCCGTCGTGGTGCTCGCCGGCGCCGGGACGTGGACGGCGGCCGTCGCCTCCGACGACCCGCGGACCGTGCGCAGCAGCGAGCGGGTCATGGCGGTCGACGGAGTACGCCTGGACACCTCGTTCTTCGCCCCGGCAGACGGTGGCCGCCACCCCGCCGTGCTGCTCGCGCACGGCTTCGGCGGCAGCAAGGACGACGAGCGGCAGCAGGCCGAGGACCTCGCCCGGGACGGGTACGCGGTCCTCACCTGGTCCGCGCGCGGCTTCGGCCGGTCCACCGGGAAGATCGGGCTCAACGACCCCGAGGGCGAGGTCGCCGACGTCTCCCGGCTCGTCGACTGGCTGGCCGAGCGGCCCGAGGTGCGGCTCGACCGGCCCGGCGACCCGCGCGTGGGCATGGCCGGCGGCTCCTACGGCGGCGCGATCTCCCTGCTCGCCGCCGGACACGACCGGCGCGTCGACGCCATCGCCCCGGCGGTCACCTACTGGAACCTCGCGGACGCCCTGTTCCCGAACGGGGTGTTCAAGAAGCTGTGGGCCGGCGTCTTCTTCAACACCGGCGGCGGCTGTGAGGAGTTCCAGCCCGAGCTGTGCCGGATGTACGACCGGGTCGCCGAGTCCGGCACCCCGGACGAAGCCGCCCGCAAGCTGCTCCAGGAACGCTCGCCGTCCGCCGTCGGCGCCCGCATCAAGGTCCCGACCCTGCTGGTGCAGGGGCAGACCGACTCCCTGTTCACCCTGGGTCAGGCCGACGCGGCCGAGAAGGCGATCCGCGCGAACGGCGCACCCGTCGCCGTCGACTGGATCGCCGGCGGACACGACGGCGGCGACATGGAGACCAGCCGGATCGAGGCACGCGTGAGCGCCTGGTTCGACCGGTACCTGAAGGACGACGAGAACGCCGGCACCGGCCCGGCCTTCCGGATCACCCGCAGCGGAGGCGTCGACTCCACCGACGGCACCGCCCAGCTGCGCGGCGCGAGCGCGGCGGCCTACCCCGGCCTGCGCGACCACCGGCGCACCATCGCCCTCACGGGCGGCACCCAGCACGTCACCAACCCGGCCGGCGCCAGCCCGCCCGGCGTGTCCGCCCTGCCGGGCCTCGGCGGCTCCGGCGGCCTCGCCCAGCTCTCCGCGGTCGGGCTCGGCGTCTCCCTGGACTTCCCCGGCCAGTACGCGAAGTTCGACTCCGCGCCCCTCGCCCGCGACCTGCGGATCACCGGCGCCCCGACCGCCACCGTCCGCATCACCTCCACCCGCGACGACGCCGTCCTCTTCGGCAAGGTCTACGACGTCGGCCCCGACGGCGCCCGGCAGGTGCTGCCCGCCCAGCTCGTCGCGCCGTTCCGGGTGACCGGCGCCAAGGCCGGCAAGGACGTCACCGTCACCCTCCCGGCGATCGACCACGAGGTGCAGAAGGGCCACCGGCTCCGCCTGGTCCTGGCCTCCACCGACCTCGGCTACGCCTCACCGGCCGCACCGGCCGGCTACACCGTCTCCCTGAAGGGAGCCCTGAGCGTGCCGACGGCACCCGCGGTCACCACGGGCACCGCGCCGCTGCCCGCCTGGGTCTGGTGGCTCCCCGCGGCCGGCGCGGCCACCGCCCTCGCCCTGCTGCTCACCGCCCGCCGCCGCGCGGACGCCCCGGCACCCGATCCCGAGCTGGCCGAAGTCCCGCTGGTGATCACGGACCTGAGCAAGCGGTACGCGAAGTCCACCGACAGGTACGCGGTGCGGGAGCTGTCCTTCCGCGTCGAGAAGGGCCAGGTCCTCGGCCTGCTCGGACCCAACGGCGCCGGCAAGACCACCACCCTGCGGATGCTCATGGGCCTGATCCGGCCGGACGACGGCGAGATCCGCGTCTTCGGCCACGCCGTCCGGCCCGGCGCGTCCGTACTGTCCCGGGTCGGCGCCTTCGTGGAGGGCGCGGGCTTCCTGCCGCACCTGTCCGGCCGGGAGAACCTGGAGCTGTACTGGCGGGCCACCGGCCGCCCGCCCGAGGACGCCCACCTGGCCGAGGCCCTGGAGATCGCCGGGCTCGGCGACGCCCTCGCCCGCGCGGTGCGCACCTACTCCCAGGGCATGCGCCAGCGCCTCGCCATCGCCCAGGCCATGCTCGGCCTGCCCGACCTGCTCATCCTGGACGAGCCCACCAACGGCCTCGACCCGCCCCAGATTCGGGAGATGCGCGAGGTGATGATCCGCTACGCGGCCGGCGGCCGCACGGTCATCGTCTCCAGTCATCTCCTCGCCGAGGTCGAGCAGTCCTGCACCCACCTGGTGGTGATGGACCGCGGCCGGCTCGTGCAGGCCGGCCCGGTCCGGGAGATCGTCGGCTCCGGCGACACCCTTCTGGTCGGCACCGCCACGCCCGTGGAGGAGCCGGTGGTGGACAAGGTGGGCGCACTGCCCGGCGTCGCCACCGCCGTGCGCACCGACGACGGGCTGCTGATCCGGCTCGACCCCGGCGGCACGGCCGAGCGGCTGGTCGTGGAGCTGGTCCGGCTCGAGGTGCCGGTCGCCTCGGTCGGCCCGCACCGTCGTCTGGAAGACGCCTTCCTCACCCTGATCGGAGGTTCCGCATGAGCACGCTCACCGAGGTCGCCTCCGGCTATCAGGCGGGCCGCACCCTGCCGCTGCGGGTGGAGCTGGCCCGCCAGCTCAAGCGGCGCCGCACCCTGGTCATGGGCGCGATCCTGGGCGTACTGCCGTTCGTGCTGCTGATCGCCTTCGCCGTCGGCGGTGACCCAGGCAGCCGGAACGGCCAGATCACCCTGATGGACACGGCCACCGCCTCCGGAGCCAACTTCGCCGCCGTGAACCTCTTCGTCTCGGCGGGCTTCCTGCTGGTGATCCCGGTCGCCCTGTTCTGCGGGGACACGGTCGCCTCGGAGGCGAGCTGGTCCTCGCTGCGCTATCTGCTCGCCGCGCCCGTGCCCCGGGCCCGGCTGCTGTGGTCCAAGCTCGCCGTGGCGCTCGGGCTGAGCCTCGCCGCGATGCTGCTGCTGCCGCTGGTGGCCCTCGCCGCCGGTACGGCCGCCTACGGCTGGGGGCCTCTGCAGATACCGACCGGCGGCGCGCTGGACACCGGCACGGCGGCCCAGCGGCTGGCACTGGCCGTGGCGTACGTCTTCGTGTCCCAGCTGGTCACGGCCGCGCTGGCGTTCTGGCTGTCGACGAAGACGGACGCCCCGCTGGGCGCGGTCGGCGGCGCGGTCGGCCTCACCATCGTCGGCAACGTCCTGGACGCCGTCACCGCCCTCGGCCACTGGCGCGACTTCCTGCCCGCACACTGGCAGTTCGCCTGGGCCGACGCCGTCCAGCCGCATCCCGAGTGGTCCGGCATGATCCAGGGCACCGCGCTCTCCGTCACGTACGCCCTGGTGCTGTTCGCCCTGGCGTTCCGCGGCTTCGCGCGCAAGGACGTCGTCAGCTAGACCGCCGCCGGCCGATCCCGTCCGCCCCATTGACCTTCTCTTACCTGTGAGTAAGTTAGCTGTCCCGCACAGGGATTCGGCACGCCACGCACCGCGACCGGGAGCCGTCATGGGCGCACGCAGGGATCTGGAACGGGCACGGAGGCGCACCGGTCCGGCGGCTCGCGCCCCGGTGGAGGTCGTCCGGGACGCGACCGGCACGGTCCGTGAGGTGCGTGCCGCGCCCCTGGCACCCCCGCTCACCACGGGTTCCCTGGCCGATCTGCCCTTCGCACACGCGGCCGAGGCGCCGGACGCGGTGCTGCTGCGCCGCCGCGGGCAGGGCGCCTGGCAGCCGGTCACGGCGGCCGTGTTCGCCACGGAGGTGACCGCCGCCGCCAAGGGCCTGATCGCCGCCGGACTCGAACCCGGCGGCCGGGTCGTCGTCATGTCCCGCACCCGTTACGAGTGGACCGTCCTGGACTTCGCCGTCTGGGCGGCCGGCGGCCAGTCCGTGCCGGTCTACCCGACCTCCTCCGCCGAACAGGTCGAGTGGATCGTCCGCGACTCCGGCGCCCGGTTCGCCGTCACCGAGACCGCCGAGCACACGGCCGTCGTGACCGCCGGCACGGCCGGCCACCCCCGGCCGCCGCGGATGTGGCAGATCGACCCGGGTACCCCGGGCGGCGCAGCGCCCCGAGACGGCACGGGGGACCGCACGGCGGTCCACGACGTCGCAGCCGGTCCACGGCCCGCGACGGCCCGCCCGGCGGAACCCCTGGCCGGCCTCGTCGCACTCGGCCGGGACGTCCCCGACGACGACGTCACCAAGCGGCGCGGCGCACTGACCCCCGACACCATCGCCACCGTCTGCTACACCTCCGGCACCACCGGCCGACCCAAGGGCTGCGTGCTCACCCACGCCAACCTGCACGCCGAGGCCGCCAACGCCGTCGAGCTGCTGCACCCCGTCTTCCGGGCCGCCACCGGCCTGGACGCCTCCACACTGCTCTTCATGCCGCTCGCCCACATCCTCGGCCGCACCCTGCAGCTCGCCTGCCTGCTGGCCCGGATCGAGACCGGCCACTTCCCGAGCGTGAAACCCGACGAACTGCGGCCCGCGCTCAAAGAGTTCCGGCCCACGTTCCTGGTCGGGGTGCCGTACCTCTTCGAGAAGATCCACGACACCGGGCGCGCCACCGCCGAGAAGATCGGCCGCGCCGCCTCCTTCGACCGCGCCGAGCGCATCGCCGTCCGCTTCGCCGAGGCCCACCTGCGCAAGTTCCTCGGCACCGGCAAGGGGCCCGGTCCCGGCCTGTACGCCGCCTGGGCCCTGTACGACCTGCTGGTCTACCGCCGTATCCGCGGCGAGCTGGGCGGCCGGGTGCGGTACGCCATCAGCGGCGGCTCCCCGCTCGACCGCAACCTCAGCCTGTTCTTCCACGCGGCCGGCATCGTCGTGTACGAGGGCTACGGCCTGACCGAGACCTCCGCCGCCGCCACCCTCGTGCCCCCGCTCGGCCCCCGCCCCGGCACGGTCGGCCTGCCGGTCCCCGGGGTGTCCGTACGCATCGCCGACGACGGCGAGGTGCTGATCAAGGGCGGGATCGTCTTCGGGTCGTACTGGAACGACCCCGCCGCCACGGACGCCGTGCTCCACGACGGCTGGTTCGCCTCCGGCGACCTCGGTGCGCTCGACGAGGACGGCTACCTCACCATCACCGGCCGCAAGAAGGACCTCCTCGTCACCTCCGGCGGCAAGAACGTCGCCCCGGCCGTCCTGGAGGACCGGCTGCGCAGCCGGTCGCCCGTCGGCCAGTGCCTGGTCGTCGGGGACAACCGGCCCTTCGTCGCCGCCCTGATCACCCTGGACCCGGAGGCGGTCGCCCACTGGCTGGCCGTCCGGGGGCTGCCGCGGGACACCCCGACGGCCGAGCTGCTCCGCGACGAGCGGCTGCGCGCCGAGGTGCAGAAAGCAGTCGACTACGCCAACGAGGCCGTCTCCCGGGCCGAGTCCATCCGCGCCTTCGCCCTCGTGGAAGGGGAGTTCACCGAGGAGAACGGACTGCTGACCCCCTCGCTGAAGGTCAAGCGGCACGCGGTCACGGCCGCGTACGCCGAGCAGATCGAGGCGCTGTACCGCCGCTGAAACGGCGGAGCGGGCCGCCGAGCCACTCGGCGACCCGCTCCTGCGGCCGGGATCAGCTGCCCGCCTCGGTGTTCTGGGACAGGACCGACACGTCCTCCAGCAGGTGCGCCAGCGCGCCGTCGCGCTTGACGTTCGAGGAGTTCTCGGTGCACTGCTGCTGCATGTGGTCCGACAGGATCGGCAGGTCCTGGACATTGACGCCGATGAGGGCGCCGACTCCCACCGGAATGTCGTTGACCGCGATGCACGGCTTGTTGAACGAGCCCTGGATCAGGGCGATCTGCGGGCTCATGTTCCCGTACGTGGCCGAGTTCCCGTAGCTCTGCCACCCCGCGTTGCCGTTCGCGACGGTCGGGCCGTCGTCGTTGCCGATCGCCAGCGCCTGCGGTGCCGCGGCAGCGGAGGCGCCCACGGCGGAAGCGGCGACGGCCGCAGTGGCAACAATCTTCTTGATCACTGGCCAGTCCTTTCTGAGGAAACCCCGTCCACCGGAGCCATCTGGTCAACTCCGCGGGGTGCCGGTGGTTTCTCCCGTTCACCCCGACGGCCGACGGGGCGGACTGGTCGTGTGTTTTTCGGATTGGTGACCTCCCGTCACCTCCCGGGCGTTTGCGATCCAACCGAGTGAATCAGCGGAACCATTCCCGATGCGCCGGGTTGATCTCGCCGTAGGGCATGCGTCGCTACGAGGAAAGGAACGCGAAGTGCTCAAGAAGGCAATGGTCGCCGCTGCGACCGCCGCTTCTGTCGTGGGAATGGCGGTGGCGGCCGCGCCGCAGGCGCTTGCCATCGGCAACGACGACGGACCGACCGTCGCGAATGGCAATGGTGCCGTGTCGTCGTTCGGCAACTCGGCGACGAAGGGCGACATGAGCCCGCAGCTCTCGCTGGTGCAGGGCACGCTCAACAAGCCGTGTGTCGGCGTCCAGGACGTCGACGTCGCCGTCGACGCCCTCATCGGTGTCACGGTCCAGGACATCCCGATCGCGTCGGACCACCTGCAGCAGCAGTGCTCCGACAACTCCTCGAACAGCAAGCGGGACGGTGCCGTCTCGCACGTTCTGGAGGACCTGTCGGTTCTCTCGGCCAACGGCGAAGGCTGAGCCGTCCTGGCCGGCCCGGGCCGCCCGCTGCATCGTCTGCGGGCCGCCCGGGCCTTTTTCGCGAATTCAGAAGAGGGAAAACGTATGAGGAAACGGTGCGATCGGGTGATTGTCGCGCGATCCGCGTTCCGTGCTCTCCCGTTGTGTCAATCCCTCGTTCCGTGTCGTGCCCGTTCTCGTGGTGCGCACACGGTTCTGGCCGTCATCGGGGCATGACCCCAGAGGAAGGGACTATTCATGAAGAAGACCGCTGCTCTCGTTACGGGTGCCATCCTGGCCCTGGGCCTGGCCGGACCCGCCTTCGCCGACGCCGACGCCACGGGCACGGCCAACAACTCCCCGGGCGTCCTGTCCGGCAACGTCGTCCAGGTCCCGATCCACATCCCGATCAACCTCTGCGGCAACACGATCGACATCATCGCCCTGCTGAACCCGGCGCTCGCCAACCACTGCTCCAACAGCTGACGGCGCAGCACGTCACACCAGCCCCGGCTGTGTACCGGCCGGCCTCGGACGCGTCGAACACCGGTTCTTCGCCCCGAGGCCGGCCTCTCCACTTCCATGAGCAGGAACAGCACAGCATGCGCCTCCCGCCGGGGAGCACAGCACGCTTCGGGGCGGCGGGCACGGTACGCCTCCCGGCGCGGGCCAGACCCCGCCTGCGCACGCCGGCGGTGGCGGTGCGCCCCCTCCGCCCCGCCGGCCCCGCCACCGCTCAGCCTCGTACCGTCTCCGGTTCCCCGGTGGGCCGGGCGGCCGGGATCTGCCGGTGCGCCGGGCCCTTGCGCAGCCGTCGCCTCACCCCGCGTACCAGCGTGCCCGCCGTGAAGGCCGCGCCGTGCACGAACCGCATCGCCGGACCGAAGCCCGAGGCCGTGATCAGACCGGCCAGGAACAGACCGGGATACGAGGACTCGAACTCCGGCCCCACCGCCGGTGCGCCGTCGGCGCCCGTCGCCAGCAGCGCGCGCAGGTCGGGGGAGAGCAGCCGCAGCCGGTCACGGGTGGCCCGGAACCCGGTCGCGGCGATGACGTGCCCGGTCTCCAGCACCACCGGACCGCCCCGCCGGGACAGGGTCTCCAGGCGCAGCCCTTCCGGGACCTCGTGGGCCGTCACCACCTCACGGCCGAGCAGCAGTTCCACCCGGTGTTCCACCCGCTCGCGCACCCACCAGGCGCCGGCCGGACCGAGCGCGCCGGCCGCGATCCGGGTCCGGGTGCGCTCGGGCAGCCGCCGGTACAGGCCGGGCCGCTCGGCGTAGAACCAGTTCCGCCAGCCGGGGCCGAGGCCACTGTGCGGGGAGCGGGCCGAACGCCACCAGGGGCGCTCCCACGGTGGTGGCGCGTCGTTCCAGCACAGCCGGTCGGCGCGGGCCAGCACCCGTACCCGGGTGCCCTGTTCGGTGAGGAGCGCGGCCGTCTCCAGGGCCGCCTGACCGCCGCCGATCACGGTGACGTCCTGGTCGCGGAACCGGCCGAGGCCGCCGTGGTGACTGCTGTGCGACACCAGATCCGCCGGCAGGCCGTGCAGGGCGGCCGGGACCTCGGCGAACGGCAGTACGCCCACGGCCAGCGCGACCGTCCTCGCGGTGCAGGCCTCCCCGTCCTCGGCGACGGCCTCGAAGCCGCCCGCGCACCGTGCGACCCGGACCACGGTGCGCTCGTCGACGCCGGGGACGGCGTTGCGTGCGAACCACAGGCCGTACTCGGCGAACACCTCCAGCGGGATCGGCTCGGCGTGCCGGGCCGTGATGCCGCGGAAGGCGCAGAAGACGTCGAGCCGCCAGCGGCCCTCGGGGTCCGACAGGTTGGAGGCCCACGGCTCCGACTTCAGGAACATGCCGCTGGGCATGTGGTCCCGCCAGGAGGCCATGGGCCGCCCGAAGACGCGGACCTTGAGCCCGGCCGTGGCGGCGTGCGACGCGATGGACAGGCCGTACGGGCCGGCGCCCACCACCAGCAGGTCGTACATCAGCAACTGCTCGCTTTCTCGTCGTCGGACAAGCCGTGGGGGAGGGCCGCGACACCTGCCCGGGGGCCCGGGACGGGCAGGGGAGCCGGCGGCGCCGCCGGTGCCGGCCCGGGATGCAGCCGGCCGGCGATCCGGCCCGCCACGTGCCGGGCCCACAGTGCCCGCATCGCCCGGCCCGGCGCCGGGTCGTCGGCCGCGTGCCAGGCCAGTTCACGGCCGCGGGGCGCGGGGCGCAGCGCGGCCAGCGGCGCGTAGTTCTCCACCACGAACTCCCGCCCCGGCCGCGGCACCCCGTCGGGCAGCGGACGGTGGGTCAGGTCCAGATGCAGGGCGCGTACGACGTCCAGGCCGGCACTGTCGGTGAACAGCCGGAACTGGGCGCCGGGGCGCGGGTTGAAGTCGAGCAGGTGGTAGCCGCCGGTGCCGGCGCCGCGGCGGAAGTCCAGGTCGAAGATGCCCCGGTAACCCAGCCCGCCGGTGAGCCGCTCGGCCAGCGCCTGCACCTGCGGGTTGGGCGTCCAGCGGCCGACGGCGGTCAGCCCCGCCCCGCGCGGCCAGGCCAGCTGCTTGCGGCCGGGCCCGCCGGCGCGGAGGGCCCCGGTGCGGTCGGCGTACCCGTGGAAGAACCAGTCGCGGTCCGGGCCGGGCGGCAGGAACGCCTGGAGCAGCAGCGGGCTGCCCGCCTCCCCGGAGCGCAGGAACAGCTCCCGCGCCTGTGCCGCCGAGCGCAGCAGCACGGTGGAGCGCAGCCCGCTGCCGGCCGGCAGCAGCCAGGGCCGGCTCCACTTGGCCACCACCGGCAGCCCGAGCCGCCGGGCGGCAGCCGCCGCCTCCGCGGCGCCGTCCGGGATCAGCGTGGGCGGGTGCGGGACGCCGGAGGCGGCACACATCTCGGCCAGCCGCGCCTTGTCGGCCACCCGGGCGGGCAGTGTGCCGGGCTGCTGCGGCAGCAGGTAGGCGGGTGCCAGCTCCTCGCGCAGGCGGCCGGCCGCGAGGGCGCTCGCGTCGTCCAGCGGGATCAGCACCGCCGGCCGGGCGACCCGGGACGCGACCTGGCGCAGCACGGCGGCGATGTCGGCCAGGGCCGCGCCGGGCGCCGGTGGGGGATGCAGCTGGCGCACGAATCGAGAGGTGCGTACCGGGCTGTCCGCGGTGTCGGCGACGACATGGACCTCGACGCCGGCTCTGCCGAGCGAGCGTACGGCTCCCAGGGTGCCGTGGTGGAAGGGATTCCGGTCGATCCGCAGCAGTACCGCGGGGACTTGGTCGTCCAGCAGCGACACGGTTTTTTCCTTTTCTCGATCCGTTCGCCCGTGCGGGGGTTCGGGCCACCTGAAAGCCGTAATCGCACTGGCGGAATTCATATCTGTATGACTGTGTGTCAATAACGCTTGGCGTTGCCCGGTCTCTGTCACCGGTGCGCGTGGCGCGACGAAGCGGTCGAGCGGAGAGAGGCGCAGGCATGGCTCCACAGCAGCGACGGAACCGGCACCGGCGGCTGACCGTGGCCGCGGCGGCGGTCGCCGCGGCGGTCGCCCTGGCGAGCGGTCCCGGGTCCGCGGTGGGGGTGGTGCGGAGCGCCGGCCCTCCCCCGCCCGCCACGGCGCTACCGCCCTTCGGGGCCTTCCTCGACTCCGGGCCCCGCGGGGTCGCGCGCATGGCCGAGCTGAGCCGCTGGCTCGGCGGGACCGAGCTGAAGGTCGCCCACACCTATCTGCCCGGCGACCGCTGGCGGGACATCGAGGGCCCGCCCGGCTTCCTGGACGCATGGGCGCGCTGGCGGCGCCAGAAGGCGGACCGGACGCTCGTCCTCAACGTGCCGATGCAGGAACGCAACGAGGAGAACGTACCGGACGGCGAGGTGCGGGAGCTGCTGCGGCAGGCCGCCGCCGGTGCGTTCGACTCCCACTTCAAGACCCTCGCCGAACGGCTGGTGAAGCTGAAGGTGCCGGACACGGTGATCGTGCTCGGCTGGGAGATGAACGGCATCACCTACACCCACCGCTGCGGACCGGACCCCCGGGCCTGGAAGACGTACTGGAACAGGATCGTCACCACCATGCGCTCGGTGCCGGGCCAGCATTTCCGGTTCGACTTCACGCCGAGCCGCGGCCGGGACGCCGTGCCCTGGACCGAGTGCTATCCGGGGGACCCCACGGTCGACATCATCGGCATGGACTCCTACGACCAGCCGAGCGGACTGACCTTCGACGAACAGGTCGACGAGCCCTACGGGCTCCAGCAGCAGGTGGACTTCGCGAAAGCCCACGGCAAGCCGATTTCCTACCCGGAATGGGGACTCTTCCGCAACGGGGACAACGCCGAGTACATGCGGCGCATGCTCGCCTGGATCGCCGAGCACAGACCGCTCTACAACACGCTGACCGACTACTGCCCGCACGGCGTGTGGCAGTGCACCGCCAACCCCCGGTCGTCGCTCGTCTACCGGACGGCCCTGTACGGCCGCACCGACCAGCCGGCGCCCGTGACCACACCGACCCCGACCCCCACGCCCGAGCCGGCGCCGACGCCCGATCCACAGGTCAACTGCGCCCCGCTGGACCTCGGCGACTGGGTCGAGTACTGGCTCGGCGGGAAGCTCTGCGTCCGCTTCGACTGGTGGTCGCGGAGCCGCTAGGGCCTCTCTTCCGGATCTTGCCGGGGTCGCGGTCGGCCGGAAGGCATCGTCGCCCGGAGCCGGCCTGATCCGAAAGAAAGGCCCTAGCCCCGCCCGCGTTCCCGCCACCGGTGCAGCACCTCCTTGCCCCGCTGCCGGGCGGCCGCGTCGCACAGCGCGGCCGCCAGCAGCGGGGCGGTGCGCCGCCGTGCCATGAGCAGCCGCCGGTTGACGACCCGTTCGGGCCGCCAGTGATGCTTGTACGGCTCCTCGCCCCGCAGCAGGCTCAGCGTGCCGCGCTCGCCGCCGCCCGAGTGCTCGGCGCAGGCGTCCAGCAGCATCACCGCCACGTCCGCCTTGTGCCTGCGCAGGTCCGGATGGGCTCCGTAGAGGTAGCCGCCGGCCAGGCTGCGCGAGAGCAGGGTCAGATCGACGGCCACCACCTCGTCGTCGACCCGGAACTCGGTCACCGCCGCGGTCCCCGCCCGCACCATCGGGCCCACGGCCCGCACCAGGTGCTCACGGAACCGGGGCTGCATGTGCTCGCTCGTCACCTTCCGCCCCTGCCACTGGAGCCGGTGCAGCGCCAGCAGCCGGCCGAGCGCCGCGTCCACCTCCTGCGCTCCCACCGTCTGCCGCTGCACGCCCAGCGCGGTGAGCCTGCGCAGCTTGGCCCGGACCCGCTGGCTGGACTTGGCCGACGGCAGCCGGGCGATCAGCTCGTCCATGGGTACGGCTGGCAGTTCCAGGCACACCGAGTCGCACACCGTCCGGCGCGGCCCGCGCCAGCGGTCGTAGACCCGCTCCACCGCGCCGCCCGGACGCACCTCGCGGAAGTCGACCAGCGCCGTGCGGGCCGCGCCGGCGAGCGCCTCGGCCAGGGCGCCGGCCGCCCGCCCGTCGTCCGAGTCGTCCAGCAGCACGTCCGCATAGTCGGAGATCGCCCCGCCGAGCGGTACCAGCGCGGGCAGCGGCCGGCGGACCAGCATCAGGGGCGCGACGGCCGCAAGCTCCGCGCCGTCCCGCACCACCAGCAGCCGGAGCCGCCCCGGCCTGCCGTAGGACAGCCACCACGAGTGCAGCCAGGCATGGCTCTGGAACGGGGTCGCGGCGGCGCACCGCCCGTACAGCCGCCCCCAGGCCGGGCCCAGCGCGGCGAAGACGTCCTCGTCCGTGACGAGTTCCGCGGTCGGGGCGGGACGCGCGGTGCGCGCCGTGAAGGTCGCGGTCACAGCTTGCCGTGCGCGTCGGCGGCGACGGCGGGGCCGGGCACCGAGACGGCGCGGACGGTCTCCTCCGGCCGGCTCCGCGGCCTGGCCAGCAGCGCGAGGGCGCCGAGCAGCCCGCCCGCGCTCGCCCCGACCAGTCCGGTCACCGCGGCCGGGGCCGAGGCGGGCTCGGCCGGCTTCACCGCGCGCGAGAACTGCAGGAGTCCGACGTGCGTGTCCGCCTTGGACGCGTTGGCGTGCCGGGTGAGGGCGCGGGCGACCGCGTTGGCCATGTCGGCCGCCTCGGCCGGCCGGGCGGACGTCGCGGAGACGGCGACCATCGGGGCGTCCGGCGAGGTCGCCGTGCGCACACTGCTGCGCAGGGTCGACAGCGGGACCCCGGCCCAGACCTGGGCGTCGCCGAGCACCGCGACCTGGGTGGCGACCCGGCCGTAGGCCTGTGCGAAACCCAGCGCGGTGGCGGTGTCGGACCGCTCGGCCGGGACGGCGACGACATAGCTGGTCGCCGTGTACTCCGGCGGCTTGAGCAGGCCGTACCCGCCGCCGAGCAGGCCGCCCGCGAGGACGCCGGCAGCCACCAGGGACCAGGGCGGCAGCACGCGGGCACGGGAAAGACGGGAGGTGCGGAGCTGGGCGTGGTGGTCGGTCATGACGGGCTGACTCCCTGAGGGGACTGAGGGGGCTGGGGGCACTGAGGGGACTGAGGGGGCTTAGGGGAGCGGGCCCCGGGG
Organism: Streptomyces actinomycinicus; assembly: GCF_016741775.1. Lineage (GTDB taxonomy): Bacteria > Actinomycetota > Actinomycetes > Streptomycetales > Streptomycetaceae > Streptomyces > Streptomyces actinomycinicus. The sequence goes on from NZ_JAERRK010000001.1 coordinate 246,372, forward strand.
GCCGTGCGGGCGAGCGCCGCCGCGTAGACGTCCATGAGCCGGGCGGCGCTGCGGGTGATGCAGTAGTGGCGGGCCGCCTCGGGGGCGGCACGCGGGCCGGGCCCGGCGGCGCGCACCCCGGCGAGCGCGCGGGCGTACGCGCCGGCGTCGCACGGGACCCGCAGCGCGCCCGGGGCGGCCCCGGACGGCAGGTCCTCGAGCGCCGGGCAGGAGGTGTAGCGCACCGGCAGCCCGGCCGCGAGCGCCTCCACGACGGCGAGGCCGAACGCCTCCTCGGGGGAGGGAGCGGCCAGCACGTCCATAGCCGAGGCCAGCGCGGGCAGGTCCGGGCCCGACGAGCCGTCGGGCAGATACGGCCGCTCCCCGGCGAACAGCACCCGGCCGGCGACCCCCGCCCTCTGCGCGGCCCGCCGCAGCGCCGGCTCCTGCGGGCCGCCGCCCACCAGCAGCAGCCTGCAGTCGGCGGGGAGTCCGGCGAGGGCGTCGATCAGGACGTCGAAGCGCTTGCCGGGCGCGAGCCGGCCGACGCCGCCGACGACGAACGCGTCCTCGGGCAGCCCGAGCAGGGCCCGGGTGCGCCGGCGGGACGCCGGGTCGAAGCCGAACCGCGCCAGTTCGATGCCGTTGGGCACGACCGCGATGCGCGGCTCGGGCACACCCCAGCGGGCGAGCCGGGCGGCGACGGTCGGCGAGACGGCCACGGTGGACCGGCCGAGCCGCTCGCCCATCAGATACAGGGCGCGGACCCCCGAGGTCAGCGGCCGTCCCTCCATCTGCGAGTCACCGAGGGAGTGTTCGGTGGCGACGACCGCCCGCACCCCGGCCAGCCGGGCGGCGATCCGCCCGTACAGGCAGGCCCGGTACAGGTGCGTGTGCACGAGGTCGTACCGGCCGCGCCGGACGAACCGGGCCAGCCGGGGCAGCGCGGCCAGGTCCCGGTTGCCGGCCATACCGAGGTGCACCACCCGCACCCCGTCGGCCGTCAGCCCCGCGGCGACCGGCCCGGGGTTCGTCAGCGTCACCACGTCGCACTCGACGGGCAGGTGCCGCAGCAGCAGCCGCAGTTGCTGCTCCGCACCGCCCACGCCGAGCCCGGTGATGACGTGCAGGACCCTCACCGCAGCCCCGCCACGGGCCGCCGCCGCAGCCGGTGCAGCCGGTACTTCAGGAACAGGCGTACGGCGGTGTCGTCCTGCCCCACGTGCACGCGCGGCAGGACGTGCAGGCCGGACAGCTCACCGGGGTCGATGGCGCAGGCGTAGCCGTAACCGGCCTCCTGCACGGCCGCCACGGCACGGCGGTCGACCGTGCCGTACGGATAGCAGAAACCGGTGACCGGCGCGCCCGTCAACTCCTCCAGCACGGCCCGGCTGCGCGCGGTCTCGGCCGCCAGCAGGGTGTCGTCGGCGCGGGTGAGGTCGACGTGGGTGAGACCGTGCGAGCCGATCTCCACACCCGCGGCGGCGGCCTGCCGGACACCCTCGGCACTCAGCAGCGGCTTGCGCGGGCCCAGCGGATCCCACGCGTTGTCGCCGCCGAGCCGGCCGGGCAGTACGAACAGGGTGGCCGTGCACTCCCAACGCGTCAGCAACGGTAAGGCGTTGTCGAGGAAGTCGGCGTAGCCGTCGTCGAAGGTGAGGCCCACCAGATCCCGTCCCCCGCCCTGCGCCCGGGCGGCGAGCAACTCGGCCACCGACACCCCGCGCAGCCCTCGCCGGCGCAGCCACCGCAGCTGTCCCTCCAGCCGGTCCGGGGTGACCGTGATGCGGTACGGGTCGTCGGAGCAGTCGCCGACCGAGTGGTACATGGCGATCCACGGGACCGGGCCGGCGGCTGCTGTCCGGGTCGGTACCGGGGACTCAACGGAGGACGGCATGGACGAGCCTTCCGGTCAGGGTGCGGACGGAACGGAATGCGGACGCGAAGCCCTGGGCGCCCAGGGCCCGGCCGAGCAGGACGAACACCACGGTCACCGTGGCGCCGCCGGCGGCGAGTCCGGCGAGCGGAGCCGACGTCCAACTCGCCACCAGGCCGCCGGCCACGGCGGCCACGGCCGCCGCCCGCAGCGGCCGGCTCAGCTCGCGCAGCAGCGGCCCGGTCCGGATCGGCATGCCGCGGCGCCCCGTGCCGGCGAGCAGCAGGACGGCGGTGAGGGTGATGCCGGCGGCGTTGGCGGCGGCGATCCCGGTGACTCCCCACGGACCGACCGTCAGGGCACCGGTCCAGGAGGTCGCGACGACCCCCGCGGCCATCGCCGACACCGGGTACCAGGTGGCCCGGCCGGCCGAGAAGTAGGAGCGGACCAGGACGCCGGTCAGGGTCTGGGCGAGCAGCCCGAGCGCGTACACCCGCATCACGCCGGCCGTCGCCGCGGTGTCCCGGGCCGTGAACGCGCCCCGCTGGAACAGCAGCCCGACCAGCTGCGGGGCACAGGCCACGACCACGGCCGTGCCGAGCAGCACCAGGCAGGCGGCCAGCACCAGATCCCGCTCCACCCGGCTCCGGGCGCGCTCGGTGTCGCCGTCGGCCAGCGCCCGCGCGACCACCGGGAAGGTGACCGTCGACAGCATCGTCGACAGGCTCATCGGGATCTGCGCGACCTTCTGCGCGTAGTTCAGGTGCGAGATGGCACCGGCGGTCAGACCGGAGGCGAGGAACCGCTCGATCAGCACCTGCGACTGCCGGCACAGCGCGAACAGCAACACGGTGGCCAGCAGCGCCACGTCCATGCCCGCCGCCCCGGCGGACCCCTTCGGCGCGGGGGATGCGCCGGGGGGCGGGGTGGGGGCGGGGTACTTGGTGGTGAGCCGTGTGCGGGTGGGGGGAGTGCGGGTGGGGCGCTCGGTGGCGGCGGGTGCGCCGGTGGGCCGGGCCCGGGTTGAGTCCTCCGCTGCCGGGGGTACGGCCGTCGGCCGGGCTTCGGCGGAGTCCCCGGCCGCCGGGCCGGCGGTCCGTCCGCGACACAGTTGCCGCACGAGGGACGGCAGCTGGACCAGGATCATCAGACAGCCGCCCGCCGCCACCCCGAACGCGGCCGACCGCACCCCCCACTGGGCGCCGAGGGCGTACATCGCCGTGACGATGCCGACGTTGTAGACGATGTAGATCGCGGCCGGCGCCAGGAACCGGCGGTGCGCCCGCAGGGCCGCGCTGCAGTACCCGGCGACACCGAAGCTCAGCACACAGGTCGCCGTGAGCCGGGTGCAGTCCACGGCGAGGGCCGGGTCGGGAAGACCCGGCGCGAGCACCGCGACGAACTGCGGCGCGGCGAGCGCGAGCAGCGCACCGACCGCCGCGAAGGCCAGCGCCAGCCGCGGCAGCGTGCCGGCGACCAGCGACCGCACCGGATCCCCGGGGGCGCCCTGTGCCCGGCGGGCCAGCGCCTTGCTGAACGCCGGGATCAGCGCGAAGGCCAGCCCGTCCTCGATGAGCAGCGTGGCCGCGAACTCCGGCACGGTCCAGGCCACCAGAAAGGCGTCCGTGTCCCGCCCGGCGCCGAACAGCCGGGCCAGCGACTGGTCCCGCACCAGCCCGAGCAGCGCCGCGGCGACCGAGAGCCCGGCGGTGATCAGCGTGGCCCGCGCGAGGAACCGCCGGGTGAGCGGGGTGTGCTCGGGCGCGGGGGGCGGTGCGTCGGGGGCGCACCGAGCGGGGGGTACGGCGGAGCGAGCCACCGGCAGTGCGACCGCGCCGGACGCGCCCTCACCCCCCGACCCCGCGTCCACAGCCGGCTGAGCCGCACCGGCCATCGGCTGAGCCGCACCGGCCATCGGCTGAGCCGCACCGGTCATCGGCTGAGCCGCGCCGGTCATCGGCTGGGCCGCGCCGGCCGTCCGCTGAGCCGCGCCGGTCATCGGCTGAGCCGCGCCGGTCATCGGCTGGGCCGCGCCGGCCGTCCGCTGAGCCGCGCCGGTCACCGGCTGAGCCGCGCCGGTCATCGGCTGGGCCGCGCCGGTCATCGGCTGGGCCGCGCCGGCCGTCCGCCGAGCCGCGTGGCCCGCCGGCTGGACCGCTCCGCCCTCCGGTCCAGGCACCCCACCGGTTCGAGGACCCGTCATCGCACCGGCCTCCGGCCTGCCCCGAGCGAACGCCTCCGGCACTGACCGGGCACCGGCCTCCGGCACTGACCGGGCACCGGCCACCGGCACTGACCGGGCACCGGCCACCGGCACTGACCGGGCACCGGCCACCGGCATCGACCCGGCCCCGGCCCCGGCATCAGCACCCGCACCCGCACCCGGTTCCGGTTTCGGGTCGCCGCCCGGGGTGTGCACGGTGCCGTCCTCCTCATCGCCGGGCCGCCTTCACGGTCGCCGCATCCCGCGCCGCCGGTGCGGTGGGGGGCTCGTCGGGGCGGATGCCGTCGCCGCCCACCAGGGACCACCAGGCGACCAGGCCGAAGCACACGGCCGTCAGCACGGTGGAGGGGCCGCCGATGTCGGCGTACGCGAAGTCCACGAGCTGCCACACCAGGAGCCCGCACGAGACGAGCGCGCAGTCCAGGCCCCGGCCGCCGGCCGCGTGGGTCCGCCACAGGCCGCGCAGGGCACGGACCAGCAGGGCGAGCCAGCCGCCGGCGAGACAGAGCAGACCGATCAGGCCCTGCTCGCTCAGCACCAGCAGGTACATGTTGTGCGGGGAGAGCAGCGGCTGCCGGCGGAAGGCCGCGCCCGCGCCCTCGGTGTCGCTGCCGGAGGACAGCGCGAGCGAGGCGTGCCCGTCGCGGTACTCGGGAAAGCCCTTGAGGCCCACACCGGTCAGCGGGCGGTCGCGCCACATGTCGGTGGCCGCAGCCCACATCGTGTACCGGTCGGTGACCGACTGGTCGGGCGCGTCGGTGACCTGGGTGATGCTGTCGATCCGCTCCTGCAGCATCGCCGTACCCACCCCGATCCCGCCCACCAGCACCACGCCCGCCGCGACCACGACCGCCGCGACCCGTACCGCCCGGCGCGGGCCGGCCAGCACCAGCTGGACGACGAGCGTGACCGCGGTGGCGATCCAGGCGCCCCGGCTGAAGGACAGGGCGAGGGGAACCGTCAGGGCGAGCGCACAGCACGCGGCGACCGCGCGCTCCCGGGCGGCGGGGCGGCCCAGCGCCAGACCCACGGCGCACACCAGCCCGAACGCCACCACCGTCGCCATGCCCATCACGTCCGACGGCCCGAAGGTGCCGACCGCGCGGATGTCCTCGCCCTGGTACGAGGCGCCGGTCCCGGTGACGTACTGGTGCACGCCGACCGCACCCTGCCAGCCCGCCAGGCCCACGAACGACCAGGCCAGCAACCGGAAGTCGGCCCGCCCCCGGACGAGGAGCACGACGGCGGCGGGGACCAGCACGAAGACCTGGAGGTAGCGGCCCAGGCCGGTGATCCCGGCGCCCGGCGAGACCGCGTGCACGGCGGCCAGCGCGAGCCCGGCCACCGGCAGGCCGAGGATCACCGCGGCGGTCCGGCCCAGCGGACGGCGGCGCGCGCGCAGCAGGCGTACCGCGCAGAAGACGACGACCAGCGCGGACAGCGCGTCGGCGGGTCCGGCGCCGCCGCCGTCGCCGGGAGCGAGCGGCAGCGCGAGCAGCGCGACCACGGCCACCACCGGCAGCACCGGAGAGAGCCGGACCGGACGGCGGCGGATCGGCAGGGCGAGGGCCATCGGTCAGCTCCCCGTGGGACGCACGAGCGTGGCGGCGGTGCGCAGCAGGATGCAGACGTCCTGCCACAGCGACCAGTCGTCGATGTAGGCGTTGTCGAAGCGGGCCCGGTCCTCGATGGAGGTGTCGCCGCGCAGCCCGTTGACCTGGGCGAGCCCGGTGATCCCGGTCTGCATGCGGTGGCGGGCCGCGTAGCCCGGGTAGGTCCTGCTGAACTGGGCGACGAAGTACGGCCGTTCCGGGCGTGGCCCGACCAGGCTCATGTCACCCCAGAAGACGTTCCACAGCTGGAGCAGCTCGTCCAGCGAGGTCTGCCGCAGGAAGCGGCAGAAGGGGCTCATCCGCCGCTCGCCGGCCACGCTCCACCGGGTGGCCGCCTCGTGCTCGTCGACCGGGCGGTGCGTGCGGAACTTCAGCAGCGTGAAGGGCCGGCCGCCCTTGCCGATGCGCTCCTGCCGGAAGACCACCCCGGGCCCGTCGGTGAGCCGCAGCACCACCGCGCACACCAGCAGCACCGGACTGACCAGCACCAGCAGCGTCCCGGAGACCAGCACGTCCAGCAGCCGCTTGCCGGCGTTGCCACGCCGCCGGGGGCCGAGGTCGAGCCGGCGTACCGAGAACCCGGCGAGCCGGTCGCGCATCTCGTACGCCGGGGTGTCCGCCTCCACCTCCCACAGCGAGCAGCCCGACCCGGCGAGCGCCCGCAGCAGCGGCCCCTTCTCGGCGCGCACGGTCGGGTGCACGGTGAGCACGACCCGCACCCCGTTCTGGATCAGCGCCCGCTCCACCTCCTCGTCGGTGGTCAGCACCGGCAGACCCCCGGCGCCCTCCGGGCGCTCCGCGACCACACCCACCGGCCGCACCCCGCAGCGCGGATGCCTGAGCAGGGCGGACGCCACGCGCTGGGCCGTCGCGGCGGACCCGATCACCAGGGCGGTACGCGGGTGGCGCACCAGCGCCACCCGGCGCCGCCAGTGCACCGTGCCCCGGCCGGCACAGGCCGCCACCGCGTGCAGCGCCCAGCCGAGCAGCAGGGCCGGGGCGGTGAGGGCCCGTTCCGGGTCGTGGGCGGCGAGCAGCGTGGCGAGGCCCAGCCAGGCCACCGCGATCCGCCCGCACACCCGGGGCAGTTCGTCGAGCACACCGGGCACCGGCCGCGCGGGCTGCGGGCGCAGCAGCAGCGCACCGGCGGCCAGCACGGCGACCAGCACCGGCCGGCGGGTGGCCTCGTCCAGCGAGACCGCGCCCACCAGTGCGGCGAGCAGGTCGGCGGCGAGCAGGGGCAGCGGTGAGGCGGGCCGCGCGGGCGGGCGCCGCGGCGGCAACCGGAAGCTGCCTGAGGCGCGGGCCGGCAGGACCGAGACGGATGGGAATCCGTGGTCCCGCGGCTGCGCGCCGGGCGAGGAGACGGTACTTTCCGCAGTCACGAGTGGATGGACTCCCTGCGCTCGGAGGGCACGGGCTGGGCTGTTTCCGTGTGCGCCGCGGGGGTGCGGCCGAGAAGCTCGCGGTAGAGCGCGGCGACCCGTTCGGCGGTGAGCCGAACGTCGTGCGTGGCCAGGACGTGCCGGCGGCCTCGGTCGCCGAGTTCCGCGAGCGACCGCGGATCGGACAGCAGACCGACGACCGTCCCGGCCAGCGCCACGGGGTCCTCCGGCGGCACCAGGCAGCGTGCGGCCAGGGCGGCCGGCAGGCTCTCGCGGGCGCCGTCGACGTCGGTGAGCACCACGGGCCGGCCGCAGCCGAGCGCCTCCAGCGGGGCGAGCGCCATGCCCTCCCAGCGCGAGGGCAGCACCACCAGGTCGGCGGCCCGGTACCAGGGCACGACGTCGTCCACCGCGCCGGCGAACTCCACGGACGGGTGCGCCCGTTGCTCCAGGGTCGCCCGGTCGGGACCGTCACCGACCAGCACGAGCCGCGCCCGCGGCAGCACACCGACGACGTCCTGCCAGGCCCGCAGCAGCACGTCCTGACCCTTCTGGCGGCACAGACGGCCCACACAGACGACGAGGGGCCCGGTGCCGTCGGCGGACCGCGGTGCCGGCGGGTGCGCCGGGGCGAAGCGGAGGGTGTCGATGCCGTTCGGGATCACGGCGTACGCGGCGTGTACCCCGGCGCGCAGTCCCGTCGTGCGCTCCGCCTCGCTGACGCACACCACCCGGTCGGCCCAGCGCGCCCCCCACCGCTCCCAGCGCAGGGCGACCGCCGCGGTGAGTCCGCCGACCGCCTCGAAGGACCAGGCATGCGGCTGGAAGACGGTCGGGACCCGGCCCCGGACGGCGAGCCGTGCGGCGAGGCCCGCCTTGGCGCTGTGTGCGTGCACCAGTGCGGGCCGTACCTCCGCGATCAGATGTGCGAGCCGTCGCACCTCGCCGGGCAGCGCCGGCCCCGGCGAGCGGCCCGCCCGCCAGTCGCGTACGTCGGCGCCCAGTTCGCGCAGGCCCGCGGCCAGTGCGCCGCCGGGGCAGGCCGCGGTGACCTGGACACCGGCCGCGAGCTGAGCCCGCGTCAGATCGAGCACGACCCGGGCGACGCCGCCGTCGACGGGTTGCGCGAGGTGCAGTACCCGGGGCGGAGGGTCGGCTGCTGACTGGTGCATTCGCGGGTTACCTCGCTCACGGGGGCGCTCGGACTGCGGTCGTGAACGCGCCTCGGTTGCCGGCGTGCAGGGCGACGAAGAGCACGCCGGAACCACGCCGCGTCCGCGTGGGGAACGAGCCGGAAGCCCTGCTGGTCACCACTGTGAAGCAGAGCCGTGCCGAGATCGAACACGTCGGGGCCGTGGCTGAGCGTGTCGGCCTAGGCCGGAACCTGGAGGGCCGGTACGGCGCCCGGTGCGACGGGTGTGCGCCGGAGCCCGGAGGAGAGCGTGAGCGTCGCGCCCGCCCCGCCCCCGCCGCCCTTGCCCCCGCGCCGTCCCCGTCGCCCTTGCTCCCCGCTGCCCCTTGCCCCCGCACCGCCCCCGCCGCCCTTGCCCCCGCCGCCCCTTGCCCCCGCACCGCCCCCGCCGCGCCTGCGCACATCACTCCATCGGCGGCACAACTCCCGGAGCCGCCGCGCGTTGACACAGCGCCGGGCATCCGCCCGGATGTTGTGTCGATCCCAAGGAGCACCTCTCCATGTCGCGTATCGCGAAGGGCCTGGTCCTGACCTCCGCCGCCGTCGCGGCCGTTGCCGGCGGCGCCGGTGCGGCCTCTGCCGACTCCGGGGCCAACGGTGTCGCTGCCAACTCGCCCGGCGTGATCTCGGGCAACGTCATCCAGGTCCCGATCCACATCCCGATCAACGTCTGCGGCAACACCGTCGACGTCATCGGGCTGCTGAACCCCGCGTTCGGCAACGCCTGCGTCAACGACTGACGTCAGTACGCAACCCTTCGGCCGGCCGTCCGCCCCGCGCATCCGCCGCGGGGCGGACGGCCGGTTTTCCGCTCCTTGCCGTTACTCCCTCGGACGGATCACAAGGAGTGTCGAGCGGTTGCGGAGAGCGACCGGTGAACAGACGGTGGGCTCAGGTCCCACCGTTCAGGTCCCATCGTTCACCGAAAGGAACTCCCATGCGTGATCTGCCTGCCCGGCGTCTCGCGTCCACCGTTCTCTGCGCGGCCGTCCTGGTCGGCATCACCGGCCCGGCTGCCGTCGCCGCCGACTCGGCCCGGGAGCACGACCGCGCCGCGTCCCGGGCGCCGGTTCCCGCAGCGGAGAGGGAGAAGCTGCTCGCCCAAGTGAGGGCCCTCGGCAATACCGGCGCCGTCCTCGACCCGGTCGTCGATCTGCTCAACCAGTCCCTGCAGAAGGGCCGGCTACCCGCCGACGAGGCCAGAAGACTGGGCGAGGCCGCGAAGAAGGCCATCGCCGACGCCGTGGCGGACCCGGCGTCCCTCACCCCCGCCGCCCTGGCCACCCCCACGGCTCCGGCCCAGCAGGCGACCCCCACCGCCCCGGCCCAGCAGGCGACCCCCACCGCCCCCGCCGAGCAGGCAGCACCCACGACCTCTGCCGCGCCGACGACTTCGGCCTCGCCTGCGACGGCCACCAAGCCCGCCGCACCCACGGCTCCGGCTTCGCCCACGACCGCTGCCAAGCCCGCCGCACCCACGGCTCCCGCGTCCCCGACGGCCACGAAGCCCGCCGTTCCCACCGCCCCGGCGTCCCCGACGGCTTCGGCCGCCCCGGCGACCGCCGCGAAGCCCACGACCCCCGCCTCGCCCACGGCGCCCGCCGCGTCCAGCAGCCCGGCCGCCCCCACCGTCCCCGCGGCTCCGTCCATCCCGGCGGCCTCCGCCGCCATGATGCCGGTGAAGCACACGGTCGTCGTCGGCAGACTGCCCTCGTCCCGTGACATCACCAGCGACGCGCTCGCCGCCCTGGAGGACGCGATCGACAACCTGGTGAAGGCGGTCACCGACAACCTCAGCGGCCTGCTGTCGTCCGCGACCAGCGTGGTCGGCGGCCTGGTCGACCTGCTGACGTCGACGCTCCTCGGCAACGACCTGCCCGCCCCGGACGTGGCCGCGCTGCCGTCCCTGCCCTCGCTGCCCCCGGAGCCGAGCCTGCCGGGTCTGCCGTCGGCGACGACCAGCTGACACGGGCGACCCCGGCCGGCTCCACAGGGATCTCATATGTCTTCTCCGCACGCAGTTTCCGGCCCGCCCGGCAGTCGTTAGGCACGGCGTCCGGATTCCCTGGGGTGACGTGAGTCGCCGAGGAAAGGAACACGATGAAGTCCCTGAAGGCTGCCGCCGTTGTCGCCGGTACCGTGGCCCTTGCCGGCGTCGCCGCTCCCGCGTTCGCCTACAACGCCCACGACCTGCCGCCGATGAGCCTCAACGGCGCGCTCGCCGAACTCGCCGAGAAGCCCCCCACCTTCAAGGACCTGATGCCGTTGCAGCACCAGTCGGACGCACTCGACACCGAGAACAAGGGTTCCGCGCTGAGCACCGTCAAGGGCGCCACCACGACCCTCAACCGGAAGGGACTGCTCGGCGGCCTGCCGTTGCAGCACTGACGCCCCGTCCCCGCACGGGCCGGTACCGCACCGCGGTGCCGGCCCTCGGCGTGTCAGGGACGGGTCCCTCGTTCGTGTGGAGCGTCCCCGGGCGTTGCTCCGGAAGGGTGAGAAGCCGCCGGGGCCCGCCGCGGCCCGTCGGTATGGTCGCGCGGTGACCTCAGTATCGAGCGAAACCCGTCCCTCCCGCACCGCCGACCTCGGCACGCTCGCCCTGCTGGCCTGGATGGCCAGGAACCAGGAGGGCGAAGGCAGGACCCCCTGTCTCCTGGCCTGCTCCCTGGGCGACGGCCCGGGCGGCCCGGAGGCCGCGTCCGCCGCAGTCGAGCGGCTCCTCGGGGACATGGGTCTGCCCGTCGGCGGTGAGCCGGTCAACGGCACGAGGCGGCCGAGCCTGAAGGTCAGCATGCTGGTCGCCGCCGGGCAGATCGTGCTGCAGATGCCGAACGTCACCAGCCAGGTCAGCCCGCCCGCGGACTGGCTGAAGGCGGTCGAGAAACTCGGTTACACCTACTTCATGTTCACCACGCGCATCTGCCCCTCCACCGGGCCGCGGCAGCCGGTGGCCGGGAAGGAACTGGCCGCGTTCGCGGGCGACCCGGAGACCACGAAGGCCGCCGCGCACGTCTACCTGCCCGCCCGCAGCCTGCGCGTCTGATGCGCCCCCAGGTGGGCGGCGGGCGCGGCCCCGCCCTGCTGCTGGTGCTCTGCGGGGCGGCCGGGCTGCTCGCCTCCTGGGTCATCACCCTGGACGAGTTCAAGCTGCTGGAGAACCCGGCCTTCGTCCCCGGGTGCAGCCTGAACCCGGTGGTGTCCTGCGGCAACGTGATGAAGAGCGACCAGGCGTCCGTCTTCGGCTTCCCCAACCCGATGCTGGGCCTGGTGGCCTACGGCATCGTCGTCTGCGTCGGCGTGAGCCTGCTGGCCGGCGCCCGCTTCCCCGGCTGGTACTGGCTGCTCTTCGAGGCCGGCTGCCTGTTCGGCGTCGGATTCGTGTCCTGGCTGCAGTTCGAGTCGCTGTACCGGATCAACGCACTGTGCCTGTGGTGCTGTCTGGCCTGGGCCGCCACGATCCTGCTGTTCTGGTACGTCACGTCCGTCTGCGTGCGCCACGGCTTCATCCCCGCGCCCGCCTGGCTGAAGACGTTCTTCGCGGACTTCACCTGGGTGCTTCCGGTGCTCCACATCGGTGTGGTCGGCATGCTCGTACTGACCCGGTGGTGGGACTTCTGGACGAGCTGACCACTACGGCATTCGGGGGAATTGTGCACTGTGGGGGTTTTCCGCTCGTTACGCGGTACGGACGTCGAATCCCCGCATCCTGAAAGGGACCGTACCTGACATGAAGCCGACCACCCGAGGAACCCTTGCCGCCGTCGTCACGGGCGTCGCGGCCACTGTGGGGGCAGCCGGTCCCGCCGCGGCGGCCGGCACGGTCCCCGTCCCCGTGCCCATGGGCGGTGTCTCCAAGGCCCTCAGCATGGAGGTGCCGCACCTCGGCGCCCAGCTGCCGCTGCTGACGGCGGGCGCCCCCGACGGGCCCCGGTACGTCACGGGCCGGCTGCTGCCCGACCGGACACTGCCCCAGCTGCCGGTGTACAGCGGGCTGCCCGGCCTGGACGCCAGGGCCCCGCTGCCGCACCCCCTCGGTGACGACTTCGACCACCTCAGCGTGGGCGCCCCCGCCAACGACCTGCGGGCGCTCACCCCCGGCCTCTCCCTGGACGCCCCCCTGACCGCGCCCGGCGCGAACACCTCCGGGCTCCCGGGCCCCAAGCTCCCCCAGGCCGGCGTCCTCGCCCCGGCCCTGCAGACCGTCGGCGACGCGAACCTGGCCACGGGCCCGGGGCGGTAGCCCCCGTCGGTGAGCCCGGCCGTACCTCCTACTCCCTACGGCTCCGCGGCAGTGACCCCGCGCGGCCTTCGCCGGTTAGCCGGTACGGACATCTGAACCCGGACGAGGGACGAGGAGCGAGCGATGGTCGTCGGTGTCGGCGGAGCGCCGGTCGGTGCGGAGCAGCAGGCCAGAGCGGGGGCGGCCGGGCCGTCCCGGAGGGAGGTGGCGCGCGGGCTGGTGGCCTCCGCCGCCGCCGTGGCACTGGCCCCGCTGGTCGCCGCCTCCCGCCCCGTGCCCCCCGCCGACGGCCTCGTGGGCAACTCCTTCGACGAGGTCTACCGGGGCCGCCGCATCCAGGGCGCCCTGGTGTCCGCGGAAGGAGCCGTAGCGGCCCGGCGCGACTGGCGGATCACCGTCGACGGCCGCCCGCTGCACCTCATGCGCCGGGCCGACGGCGGCTGGCTGAGCATGGCCGACCACTACACGTCGTACCGGACGCCGTTGGAGGCGACCCGGGCGGCCGTCGACCAGATCGGCCCCGGTCAGCGGCTGCGCGACCTGGCGCCGGGACCGGTCGGCGGTGTGCAGGGGGTACCGGGGGCTCAGGGAGTACCGGGCGTGCAGGGGGGACACATGCACATGGGGGGACGGCATGGCGTACGTGCGTAAGGACGTCAGCACGCTCACCCGCACCGAGCGCCGGCGGTTCGTCAACGCGCTGCTGGAGCTGAAACGGCGCGGCGAGTACGACGAGTTCGTGCGCATGCACATCGACTTCTACACCTCCGACGGCGAGGACGGCCTGCGCACGGCCCACATGGCGCCGTCCTTCCTGCCCTGGCACCGCCGGTTCCTGCTGGAGCTGGAGCGGGCACTGCGGCGCGTCGACTCGTCGGTGACGGTGCCGTACTGGGACTGGACGCGGGACCGTACGACCACCTCCGTGCCCTGGACGAGGGACCTGCTCGGCGGGAACGGGCGCCGCTCCGACCGGCAGGTGACGACCGGTCCCTTCGCCTACTCGGCGGGTCACTGGACCATCCGCGAGGGCGTCACGAACGGCAAGTTCCTCACCCGCGACCTGGGCCGTGCCGCCGCCCCTATCCACCTCCCCACCCGCAGTGAGCTGCAGGGGGCGCTCGACGACCCCGTCTACGACGCCTGGCCCTGGGACTCGACCGTGCGCAAGGGCTTCCGCAACAAGCTCGAGGGCTGGGGCAGCGGCACCGGCAGCGCCTCCTGGCGCAATCACAACCGCGTGCACCGCTGGGTCGGCGGCGCGATGCTCGGCGGCGCGTCCGTCAACGACCCGGTGTTCTGGCTCCACCACGCATTCGTCGACCTGGTCTGGTACCGCTGGCAACGGGCCCACCGCACCCACCGATACCTCCCGGCCCAGCCGCCCGGAGCCTCCGACCACCAGCACGGGCGGGTCGTCGCCCGCCACGAGAAGCTGCCGCCGTGGGAGGAGACCCCGGACCAGCTGGAGGACGTCAGCCACATCTACCGGTACGCGTGAGGCAGCGGACTCGGTGAGGGACAGAAGCGTGAGGCACCGGACCCGGTGAGGGACAGAAGCGTGAGGCACCGGACTCGGTGAAGTAAGGGAAGAGCCCCGGCGCTCGGAATGCCGGGGCTCTTGACTGTGGTGCCGGTCGGCTCAGTTGCCGTAGCCGTCGTCGTGGCCCGGGCCGGGCTTACCGGGCGTGTCGTGGCCGCTCTGGTTCGCGCAGACGTTGCCGAACGCCGGGTTGAGCAGGGCGATGACGTTGACGGTGTTGCCGCACACGTTGACGGGCACGTGCACCGGCACCTGGACCACATTGCCCGACAGGACGCCGGGGGAACCGACGGCCGCGCCGTGAGCACCGGCGTCGGCCATGGCCAGCCCGGATCCGCTGATCACCACGGCGCCGGTGCCCAGAGCGACCGCGGCCGCCTTCGCGATGCTAGACATCACGTTCTCCTTTTGTAGCTCGGAAAGTGCAGGCGGCAGACCAGCCGCCGCACTTCCCGTTCAACGGCGCCGCGGGGGGCTGGTCACGGTGATCAGCCCCGGATCACTCTTTCAACGGTTACCGCCCCCACCAGGCAGCCCAGGCGGCGGCCCCCCGCCGGCCCCGCCGTTATTCACGGGCACCGCACCGGGAGGGTCGCCTACCCTCCGGCCATGGACAAGGACAACGTTCCCGACGCACGTGAGCGGTCCCGGCAGCTGATCGGTCTGCTCGCCGACGAGAACCGGCTGCGGGCCTTCGCCGCGGTGGCGCTGGGCGCGACCAGCCCCGAAGAGGTCGCCGGAAGGGCCGGTCTGTCACCGAAGGCCACGGCGCTCGCGCTGCTCAGACTGCGCGAACAGGGCGCCGTGACGGGGGCCGGGACGGGGACCGGGACCGGGGCCGGGGCCGGGGCTTCGGCAGGCGCCGTGACTGGGACCGGGACTGGGACCGGGACCGGGAGCGGGAGCGGGGCGGGCGGGGCCCTGGCCGTTTCCTACGGCCTGCTGCGCGAGCTGGCCCGCCCGGACCGGTCCGCGCGCCCGGCCGGCACCGACGTGGTGAGCACCTTCGTACGGGACGGCCGACTGCTACGGCTGCCGGCCCAGTGGACCCGTAAGCAGCAGGTGCTGCGGCACATCGCGGAGCAGACCTTCGAGCCCGGCGTCGCCTACCCGGAGCGGGTCGTGAACGAGCGGCTGCGGACCTGGTGCGAGGGCTCGGACGAGATCGACCATGTGACGCTCCGGCGCTACCTGGTGGACCTCCACGAGCTGCGCCGGAGCGACGGTGTCTACGAGCGGGCCGCGGCCCCGGCCCCCTGACCTCAGGGCAGTCGCCGTACCGGAGAACCCGCCAGATAGGCCTGGATGTTCTCCACCGCCTGACCGTAGTACGTCGTGTAGTTGGCGTGCGAGACGTAGCCGAGGTGGGGGGTGGCGAGCAGCCGGGGCGCGGTGCGCATCGGGTGGCCGGCGGGCAGCGGCTCGATGTCGAAGACGTCGACACCGGCGCCCGCGATCCGGCCCTCGTGCAGGGCGGCCAGCAGCGCCTCCTGGTCCACGATCGCCGCGCGGGAGGTATTGACCAGATAGGCGGTCGGCTTCATCAGGGCGAGTTCGGCGGCGCCGACGAGTCCGCGGGTACGGTCGCCGAGCGCGAGGTGCACGGAGACGAAGTCACTCTCGCGCAGCAACTCCTCCTTGGAGGCGGCCAGTTCGACCCCGGACTCCGCGGCCCGCTCCTTGTCGAGGCTCTGGCTCCATGCGCTCACCCGCATCCCGAAGGCGAGCCCGACCTGTGCCACCCGGCTGCCGATCTTCCCCAGCCCGAGGAGACCCAGCCGGCGACCGTGCAGATCGGCCCCGACGGTCGACTGCCAGGGGCCGTTGTCCCGAAGGGCGTTGTTCTCCTGCACGATGCCCCGGGCCAGTCCGAGCAGCAGCGCCCACGTCAGCTCGACCGGCGGAGTGCTCGAACTCGCCGTACCGCACACGGTCACCCCGTGCGCCTCGGCGGCGGCGTAATCGATCACGCTGTTACGCATCCCCGAGGCGATGAGCAGCTTCAGCCGGGGGAGCCGGGCGATCAGCGAGCCGGGAAAGGGAACGCGCTCGCGCAAGGTGACGACGATGTCGTAGCCGACGAGAGCCGAGGCGAGAGCGTCCTCGCCTTCGATGTGCTCCCGCAGCGCGACGACCTCCACCCGCTCCCCGACCGCCGCCCAGTCGGCCGACGCGACGGCCACACCCTGAAAGTCATCCAGCACGGCACAACGAAGCAGCACGCCATCTCCTTTCCGGAATCCGACTGTAACGACCAGCGCCTGGCCAGGCCCATCCCGGGCCCTCCGCCCGCGACCCCGGCCCCCGCACGTGCTCCAGATACTTCTCATCACTGGGCTGCGTCACGTACGGGAAGCAACCTGGGAGTTGGGACACGCGACCTGGAACGCCCGGCGGAAGCCACGAATACCGCTCGCGTACACCGGGTGGGATGCCGCCGTCACCGGAACACGCTCAGGCGTAGCAGTCCTCCGCGTCTCCGAGTGGACGGCCCGCGAATGACGCATCAGTGCCGCGTACTCGTCGGACGAGACGGGGAAGACCTTCTTCCCCGGTCCGTCGGCGGGCAGCCGCTTCGTGACCGCGTCATCTGCTGCAGGCGGCAACGATGCCCAGAATCACCAGGGCCACGAAGAACATCGCCACGCAGCCGCCTACGGCGCTCTCCGTCTCCGCGACGATCCCCTTCGGCTTCGGGCGGGACTTCTCGTAGTCCCGTATCCCTCGTGCCACCGCGCGCCTGATCTCGTCTTCGTCCACCGTGTGTCCCCCAAGCCGGCCCGCTGTGCTGCGAACGGTCACGGTGAAAACTACCTGCCGCACCACCTCTGCGCGCCCCATCGGCGGGTGAGTCAGTCATGCCGCGAACTCGGTACGCCGGTGTCGGAGCCGAGGCCGGTGGAGGTGGTCAGCGCGTGGGCCGCGGTTCTCAGATCGTGTTCCCATCCCGGAAGCAAGTCGGGGCTGAGCCATTCGCTGTACTCCGCTGCGACGGAGAGGAACCGGGTTTCCTCCTGGGTGCGGGCTGCGACCGTCATCGACAGCCGGTCGGCCACGTCCCTGGGACTCAGCTCGCCCCGCGTGAGACCGGACGCGAGGCTCGCGAGGAGGCGCCGTCCGGCTGTCTCCTCGTCGGGAAGAGGTATGCCGAGTTCGTGCAGGGCTTCGACGTACAGGTCACGGATCTCGGCCACGTCGCCCCTGCGCGGCAGTCCCGCCAGCTCGCGCAGGGCCGGGGAATCACACCCGTCGACGAGCGCATGAGCGGCGAGCATCGGGAGGTCCTCGGGTGCGAGTACCTCCGCCACGTACTGCCAGGCGCTGCGCTGCAACCGATCCGTGCGGCCGTCGCGGAGGCGATCCACGCGGCCGTCGCGGAGGCGATCCACGCGGCCGTCGCGGAGATGATCCACGCGGCCGTCGCGGAGATGATGCCGCCCGCCTGCGACGCGGGCGGCTGCGAGGGGACGCCAGGACAGGCCGAGGCTGCGGTGGAGGCGGACGGCGGCGGTGTTCCAGCCGTCGACGATCAACGCGGCCACGCCGTGGTCGGCGACGAGGCTGTCCAGGACGAGACTGCACACGGCCGTGCCCATACCGCGCCCACGCGCTTGTTCCGCGGTGGCGACCCCCGCAAGGAATCCGACGGTCGGCGCGCTCCAGGCGTCGGCCGCACATGCCAGCAGCGTGCCGTTTGCATCGCGGGCGCCGGCCCAGCGACGCACGCCCGGCCGATCCGGCCGGGCGTAGGAATCCGGGAACGCCTCGTCCAGCAGCGCGGTGATGTCGGAACGATCCGACGCGGTCAGCCACGCGGCTCCGTCACGGCGGCTGGTGGCGGTCTCCGTCTGCATCCACCCGAAAGCGTCGGCGATCTCCAGTTCCGGAACGCATGTCACGAGGGTGCGGATGAGTTCCTCGTCGCCGATGGGCCGGAAGGTCGGGCCGACTTGCGGCAGAACCGCGCGGATCAGGTCTGCGGCGTCGGCGGCCGGGCCGGTGACGGCGAGCCGGTCGCGGCAGGACAGCGCCGGCGCCACCACCGCGCTGGCCTCACCGAGGGCGAAGGCCCGCGTGCCGTGCGGTAGATCGCCCGCGGCCCACAGCAGCAGCGGATCACCGTTCGCTGCGCTGCGGACGTCGCGGATGGAACACAGCTCACGCAGGTCGGCCATGGGCGCAGGATAATCGGCGCGACGGTCAGGCTGCTCTCGTCTTTTCCCGGGTGTGAACCGGTGCCCGCTCACCGCGGTGCAGGTGCCGTCAGGCCGATGACCCCCAGGTACGGGGGAGTGGATGAGAGTTCAATGAAAAGCGGGACGGAGAGTGGCCGAACCGGAACATCGAGGCACGGGTGAGCCTCCCGGCACCGGTCGCTGCGCACGACTCAGTGACCGAGCCACCGTCCTGACCGGCTCCGGGCCTGCCGGTTTCCGGCCCTGTCGCAGGACGCCGACCGGGAAACCACACTGGTGGGTGGGGCGTCGTCTCGGCGGCGCCCGCCCGCGACGGAAGGACGACTCCATGCCCACGGACACGCTTCCCGGCCCGCTGCGATTCCTCGTCTTCGGCGCGGCCCTGCGGGCCGATTCGAGCAACGTTCGCCTCGCCTCCCTGGTGGCCCGGCTCATCTCCGACACCGGTGCCGCCGTCGACCTCGCCCACATGCGCGACTTCGACATGCCCCTGTACGACGGCGACATGGAGGCCGGCGAAGGGCTGCCGCCCGGAGCCCTCGCCCTGCGCGACCGACTTGAGCAGTGCGACGCCTTCGTCATCTCCTCGCCGGAGTACAACGCCTCGGTGCCGGGAGTGCTGAAGAACGCGATCGACTGGGTCTCGCGTGTCCGGCCGCAGCCGTTCAAGACCAAGCACGCGCTGCTCGTCTCCGCCTCGCCTTCGCTGATCGGGGGCAACCGCGGGTTGTGGGCTCTGAGGGTTCCCTTGGAACATCTGGGCACCCGCGTCTACCCGGACATGTTCAGCGTGGCCAACAGCTACCAGGCCTTCGCCGAGGACGGAACGCTGACGGACCCAGGGCTGCAACAACGTCTCACCGAGACCGTGTCGGGCTTCCTCAGCCTCGTCGAAGCGGACGTGCGTTACGTCTGCCTCGAACGCCGCTGGTACGAGTTCCTGGGAGACCGCACCGAGGCGGCCATTACTCAGCGGGCCGAGAAGTGAGTCCTCGGAGTACGAGGACGCCGGTCGGCGTCAACTCGGCGGCGGCGGCCGGAAGAACATCGCGAAGCCCCTGACCGCGGCCCCCATCGCCCTGCTACGGCCGGGCCCGCCGAGTTCGCACCGGTCCTGCCGAGTTCGCACCGGTCCTGCCGCCCTTTTCATGCCGCGCGCGTCATCGACTGCTCTTCTACACGCATCCGACACGGCCCGCCCTACTCGTACATGGTCGCCGCTTGCAGAGCCCGGGCGAAGAACGTCCAGTCACCGCCGGGCGGCAACTCCCGGCCGGTGTTTCCGTACCAGCCGTCAGCGTCGTCGATCCAGGCGGCCAAGGCCTCCAAGAAGCCCGACAGGTCCGTGTTCTCCCATGAGTCTCCGTCCTCGGCATGACCGCGGTGCAAGGAACGAACGAAGGCCGCCAGGTCTTCTCTGCTGCCGACGCGATCGGGAGAGGTGGTCATGCCTGGGGACCCTACTCGGCACGCCGGTATGCGGCGCCCCGTGAGCGGAGTACGACAACCGTCATGACCATGATGCCCTCAGCCGGGAGAGCTGCTCCTGCGTGTGCCATCTGCTCCCCCTCGGATCGACACGCCCCACGGGCCACCGCAGCATCACGGCACGTAAGACACAGGTCAAGCCGTGATCACAATGAGGGCCGCCGTCGCGCTGTTGCGGGCGCAGTCAGCCCAGTTCGCACCTGCGGCCGTCCGGACGGCTCCTCGCGCATGCGGGTTCAACACGAACCGGCGCCCGGACGCACCCCGCACGTGGTGACCATTCTCAAGTGGATCGAGAGCAACTGCGGCCCACGACCCGGAACAGCCGTGCGGGTGGAGGACGTGACACTGCCCGAGCCCGACGCCGATGACCAGTGCCCTCACGCGCATCCTGCGGCAGCACATCGCCCACGGACAGCTCCAGCCGGGTGATTCGCCGTTCCGAGGTGAATCCGACGGCGTCGTCCTCACCGGCTCCGGCAGCCGCCGGCGTGGCGCAGCACGCGGAGGGCCGTGCTGCCGGCGGCGGCGTCGCCGTGCTCCTGGCCGCCGGTGCCCCTTGTGCGGACGGGCAGCTGCCGCGCCTTTGATCACCAAGGGGTGTCTGGGGCTGCCGTATCGAGCGGAACCACCCCTGCGTACCTGACCAGCAAAAAGCCCTCCCGAGGGGGAGGGCTGAGGGTGGGCGCCCCCGGCAGGACTCGAACCTGCGGCCAAGCGCTTAGAAGGCGCCTGCTCTATCCACTGAGCTACGGGGGCCGGGTGGGTTGGCCTCGTGAGCGGGGCCCTGGTGCGGGCTGGTCCGTGACGTTGCCGGGGTCAAGGATAGGGCTCCCGGTTCCTTGACCCGGTCGCTTCGCCTCCGTGGCTCGATGTGGAGGTTCGGTGAAGCGGTCCTGATAATCGCAGGCAGGTACGAATCGTGCACCGCTTTTGGCGGCTGACGCACCGGGTGTTGTGTACTCGTTATGCCTGGACTGCGCCCGCGTCCCGGTCGTCCCATCCGTCCGTTCCGTTCCGTCGGCGCGCAGACATGTCCATATGCTTCAGAATTCCCCTAAAATTGGGCATTCTTCGCATGTGGTGACCTTGGACGTACGGCCTCAGCTGCTCGACACACTCTCCGCTCTGCGCGACCGTGTCGCCGCCGCACGCTTTCCGCTGCCCCTGGCCGGGGCCCCACGCGCGCGTGCCAACCGCGACGAACTCCTCGCGCAGCTCGACGACTATCTCGTACCCCGCCTACGGGCGCCCGAGGCGCCGCTGCTGGCGGTCGTCGGCGGCTCCACCGGCGCGGGTAAGTCGACGCTCGTGAACTCGCTCGTCGGCCGCCGGGTGAGCGAGGCGGGCGTGCTGCGGCCGACCACCCGGACACCGGTGCTCGTCTGTCATCCGGAGGATCATCACTGGTTCAGCGGCATGCGTGTGCTCCCCGACCTCACGCGCGTGTGGGTGCCCCATCGGGATCCGGCGGACGACCTCCTGGGGACGGAGGCGGATCCGGGGCGCGTACTGCGCATCGAGACCGCCGACACCCTCCCGCGCGGCCTCGCCCTCCTCGACGCCCCGGACATCGACTCCCTGATCGCCGGCAATCGAGTCCTCGCCGCCGAACTGATCTGCGCCGCCGACATCTGGATCATGGTCACGACGGCCGCCCGGTACGCCGACGCGGTCCCCTGGCACCTGCTGCGCACCGCCAAGGAGTACGACGCGACCCTCGTCACCGTCCTAGACCGGGTCCCCCACCAGGTCGTCTCCGAGGTCTCCCGGCAGTACGGCGCCCTGCTCACCAAGGCCGGGCTCGGCCACGTACCCCGCTTCACCGTGCCCGAGCTGCCCGAGTCCGCGTGGGGCGCGGGTCTGCTGCCCGGCACCGCCGTCGCACCTCTGAAGACCTGGCTCGTCCAGCACGCACAGGACCCCGCCGCCCGGCAGCACGCGATGGCGCGCACGGCGTACGGGCTCCTCGACTCGCTCAAGTCGCGCATGCCGGAGCTGGCCGGCGCCTCCGCCGCACAGTACGCGGCGGCCCTCCGGCTCACCTCCGCCGTGGACAGCGCCTACGACAGCGAGCACGCGCGCGTGCGGGGCCGGCTCCAGTCCGGTGCCGTACTCGCCGGGGACGCCCTCAAGCGCTGGCGCGCCTTCCCGCTGGACTGCACCGCCGGGGAACTCCTGGACGCCCTCGTGGAGAGCCTGGCGGCCCTGCTGCTGTGCGTCGTCACCGCCGCCGACGAGCGCATCGACGACACCTGGCGGCGCGAGCCCGCCGCGGGCGCCCCGGGCCTCGCCGACCGTGTCACGTCACTGGAGCACGCCGAGCACCGCATCGGCCTTGCTGTACGGCGCTGGCGGCGCGAACTGGAGGAGTACGCCGAGGACGAGGTACGGCACCTGGAGCGGTCTGCCGCCGTCGACGCGGAGGTCGTCGCCGCACTCGTCGCCACGGCGGTGCTCGGCGGGCGCCGGGCGCGGTCCGCGGGCGAGGGACTCGCCGAGCGGCTCGGCGCCCACGGTGCGCTGCGGCTGCGCGACCGGGCCGGGAGGCTGCTCGGCGAGCACGTGGACCGCGTCATGCAGGGCGAACGCGAACGGCGCCGCGCCCCGCTCGACGCCCTGGACGTCCACGCCGAGCAACAGGCCGAACTCATCGCCGCGCTGTCCGTACTGCAGAAGGAGAGGTGACCGGTGACCGCCGTCACTGACCACGACCACACGGATCACACCGACCACATGACGCGCATCGATCACGGCAGCGACAGCGACAGCGGCAGCGCCGAACACGGCAACGGCAGCGCTGGACACGGCAACGGCAGTGGCAATGGCAGCGGGAACGGCAACGGCAGCGGCAACGGCAACGGCGAGCGGTCCATGGAGCACCAGCACTCCGGTTCCGGTGGCGCGGGGGACGGTGACGCCGGGCGCGCCGACGGTCCGACGGACGACGGTCTGAGCCTCGTGAAGGGCGGCCGCGGGTCCGGTACCGGCCGCACCGCGGACGCCTGCCCTGCCGAGGGAGCGGAGGCGCCCAGGGGCGGGGATTGGAACGGAGGCGGAGGCCCGGACGCGGGCGGGGACCGGAGCGGGGGTGGCCACCGGAGCGGCGGCGACCTGGACGAGGGCAGGGGCAAGGATGCCGTCGGCGGGCCGCACGCGCGCGTGAAGGAGGCGAACGCCGAGCGTGACCGCCCCGCGCGCGGGCTCGGTACCGAGGACGCCGTGCCCGTTCCACGTCCGCACTCCCCCTCGTCGAAGCTCCTCTCGCCCAAGCCCCGTACCGCCGCGGAAGCCGCGCCCAAGCCCCTCGCCGCCCCCGCCCCGGCCGATGACGGCGCCGGC
Source organism: Streptomyces actinomycinicus (assembly GCF_016741775.1). Lineage (GTDB taxonomy): Bacteria > Actinomycetota > Actinomycetes > Streptomycetales > Streptomycetaceae > Streptomyces > Streptomyces actinomycinicus. The sequence goes on from NZ_JAERRK010000001.1 coordinate 269,453, forward strand.
GGGACCGACTGCGCCGCCGCTCCGGACTCCGCCGGCCCGGATTCCTCCGCTTCGGATTCCGCCGGCCCGGATTCCCCCGCCTCGGATTCCGCCGCTTCGGGTTCCACCGGCCCGGATTCCGCCGCCGGCTCCGGTTCCCCCGCCGACTCCGACTCCCAGGACGCGTGGGACGACGGACTCATCGCCCGGCGCGTCACCGAGACCTCCGCCGCCGCCCTCGCCGTCGAGCGCGCCTCCGCGCTGGAGACCACGCACCGCGGCCCGGGCAGCCGCGTACCCGCGCCGCTGGCGTACGACGGCCCGCTGCGCTCCCGCCTGGACGCCCTGCGCGAACTCGTCGGTCTCTCGCGCACCCGCCTGGACAGCCACACCCTCGCCGAGGCGGGCCGCGTCCTGGACGAGGCCGCCGCGCGCCGCAAGCTGTCCGGCCGGCACACCGTCGTCGCCCTCGCCGGAGCCACCGGCAGCGGCAAGTCACAGCTGTTCAACGCCCTCGCCGGGGTGGCCATCTCGGAGACCGGCGTGCGACGCCCGACCACGGCCGCGCCCATCGCGTGCAGCTGGAGCGACGGCGCCGCGAGCCTCATCGACCGGCTCGGCATCCCGGGCCGGCTGCGCCGCCGCCCGCTGCACAGCCCGGAGAATGAGGCGCAGCTGCGCGGCCTGGTCCTGGTCGACCTGCCCGACCACGACTCCGCGGCCGTACAGCACCGCGAACAGGTCGACCGGATCCTGAAACTCGTCGACGCGGTCATCTGGGTGGTCGACCCCGAGAAGTACGCCGACGCCGTCCTGCACGAGCGCTATCTGCGGCCCATGGCCGGCCACGCGGAGGTCATGTTCATCGTCCTCAACCAGGTGGACCGGCTGCCCGGCGACGCCGCCGACCAGGTCCTGGACGACCTGCGGCGGCTGCTGGACGAGGACGGCATCGCGCTCGGCGAGCACGGCGAACCCGGTGCCACGGTGCTGGCGCTGTCCGCGCTCACCGGCGACGGTGTCGCTGATCTGCGTGAGTCGCTCGGCCAGTTCGTGGCGGAACGCGGCGCTGCGGCCCGCCGGGTGGCGGCCGACCTGGACGCCGCCGCGGTCGAGCTTCGGCCCGTCTACGCCACCGGGCGGCGCAGCGGCCTGACCGAGGAGGCGCGCGAGGAGTTCGCCGCGCGGCTCGCGGACGCGGTGGGCGCCACGGCGGCCGGCGAGGCCGCCGAGCGTGCCTGGCTGCGCAACGCCAACCGCGCGTGCGGCACGCCCTGGCTGCGGCTGTGGCGCTGGTACCAGGGCCGGGGCGAGTCCACGACCGGCCGTATCGCGGTGCGTGCCCAGGCGGACGAGGAGACCACGGCGCGCCAGCGGGTGGAGCAGGCGGTCCGTACGGTGTCCGAGCGGGCGTCGGCCGGGCTGCCCACGCCCTGGGCACAGGCGGTGCGCGAGGCGGCGGTGCGCGGCGCGAACGGGCTGTCGGAGGCGCTGGACGACCTGGCGGCGCGGGCCGGACTCCCGCCCGGCCGCCCGCCGCGTCCGGGGTGGTGGCCCGTGGCCGTGCTGGTCCAGGCGGCGATGACCCTGCTGCAGATCGTGGGCGGCGCGTGGCTGGCGGGGCAGATCGCCGGTGTGATGGCGCCCAACCTGGGTGTTCCGGTGCTGCTGATGGTGTGCGGCATCGTCGGCGGGCCACTGGTGGAGTGGGGCTGCCGGATGGCGGCGCGGGGGCCCGCACGGCGCTACGGCCAGGACGCGGAACGGCGGTTGCGGGAGGCGGCGGCGAGCTGCGGCCGGGCCCGCGTGCTCGACCCGGTGGCGGCGGAACTGCTGCGGTACCGGGAGGTGCGCGAGCAGTACGGGAAGGTGGTGCGGAGCGGGGCTTCGGGCGGGTGAGGCCGGAGCCGGTCGGCGGGGCGCACGAGCGGGGAGCCCTCCGGGTGGGCGCGGGGGCGCCGGTTGTGTGGGTGGGGTGTCAGCGGCGTCGGTGGTGTGGATGTGCGGGCGAGCCGCGCACGGTGCTGGTGATGCGGGGCGGGCCGGAACGGGGCTCGTGATGCGTGGCGGGGCCGGAACGGTGCTGGCGGGGGCCGGTTGTCCGGAACGGTGCTGGTGAGGGCCGGTTGTGAGGGGGTCGGCGAGGGGGTGGGTGAGGCGTGCGGTGATGGGTGGTCACTCGTGCGGGTGGTGGGGTTTTCCACAGCCTGGTGGCCGTCCACAGCGCTCAGCGGGCTCGGCCCGGCGGAGGCAGTCTGAGGTCACGGCGATCGCACGGCGGGTCCGGCCGGAGGCACGGCGGACACGGCGGGCTGTCGGCGGGACGTGCGGGCGCGTACGGAAGTCGTGCGCGCCGGCGCGGCAGACGCAGCCGTACGGGACGGGCCCGTAGGCGTGTCCGCCCGGCCTGCGGGCCACGGGCGGTGGAGGGGAGCGAGGACGTGAACGAGACCTTCGTGTGTGTGGTGGGCAACGTGGCGACGCAGCCGGTGTACCGCGACGTGGCGGCCGGGCCGTCGGCCCGGTTCCGGCTGGCGGTGACCGCGCGCTACTGGGACCGCGAGAAGAGCGCCTGGACGGACGGGCACACCAACTTCTTCACGGTGTGGGCCAACCGCCAGCTCGCGGTCAACGTGGCCGCGTGCGTGGAGGTGGGGCAGCCGGTCGTCGTGCAGGGCCGGCTGAAGGTGCGTACGGAAGCGCGCGAGGGACAGCAGCAGTGGGCCTCCGCCGACATCGACGCCGTGGCGATCGGCCACGACCTGGCGCGGGGTACGGCGCTCTTCCACCGCGCGGCCAAGCAGGACACGCCACCGGCGGCCCGGCCGGAGCCGAACTGGGAGACACCGCCGCCGGCCGACCCGCAGGACGGCGGAGCGGCACAACAGCGGCAGGAACCAGCGGTGGTGACATGACGTCAGTCACATCTGCCGCCACCGGCCACGGTGCCACGTTCCGGACGGACTGTGGATACCGCGTGAACACGCTGTACAGGCCGGTGGATTTGTCGATACGGCCAGCTCACGGACGGGGCCCGGCGATAACGATTATGGATCGGATCGGCCATCGGATGATCGGACCGGCCGGTGAGGCTGCGGCTGATCCATAGGATGCCGGGCGTGCCCCTAGGGGCTGCCGATTCTGCTGGTGGGACCGTCCCCCATGTCCAACGGGTCCTGCTCGAAGGGGAATTCTGTGCTTGCTGCGCTCTCTGGGATCTGCCGGTCCACCGGAACGGCCCGTCTGGCGGCCGCCACGGTGACCGGGCTCGTGGCGGCCGGTGTGCTGTCCGGCGCCGGTACGGCCGTGGCCGAGGAGGCACCGCAGACCCAGGGCGGCGCGACGGCGACGATCAACGGGCTGAAGACCTACGGCCAGGCCGTGTTCCACGAGAGCGGCGGCGAGCAGCGGGTCGCCGCGGGCCTGTTCGAGATGTCGGTGGACGGCGGGGGCGCCCTGCAGACGTACTGCGTCGACCTCCACAACCCCACCCAGGGGGACGCCAGATACCAGGAGACACCCTGGAGCGGCACCTCGTTGGGCACCAACAAGGACGCGGGCCGGATCCGCTGGATCCTGCAGAACTCCTACCCCCAGGTCAACGACCTCGCCGCCCTCGCACGACGGGCGGGTGCCAGCGGGCTGACCGAGCAGGACGCGGCCGCCGGCACGCAGGTGGCGATCTGGCGCTACTCCGACGGCGCGAAGGTCGACGCCGTCGACCCGCAGGCCGAGAAGCTCGCCGACTACCTGGAGAAGAGCGCCCGCAACGTCGCCGAGCCGCAGGCCTCGCTCTCCCTGGACCCGCCCGCGGTCTCCGGCCGGCCCGGCGACCTGCTCGGACCGGTGACCGTGCACACCAATGCGGGCGCGGTCACGGTGACCCCGCCGGCGGACGCGGCCACCAGCGGGCTGCGGATCATCGACAAGACCGGCAAGGTGATCACCACGGCGAAGAACGGCACCCGGCTGTACTTCGACGTACCCGAGGACGCGGCGGACGGGACGGCCGAGCTGACCGTCCAGGCGTCGACGACCGTGCCGGTGGGCCGGGCCTTCGCCTCGGAGAGCCGCAGCCAGACCCAGATCCTGGCCGGCTCCAGCGAGTCCACGGTCTCCGCGACCGCGACGGCCGGCTGGTCCGCCGAGGGCGCCATACCGGCGATCTCGGCCCGCAAGAACTGCGCCGGGGGAGGCGTGGACATCATCGCGGCCAACAAGGGCGACAAGCCGTTCACCTTCACGCTGATGGGCGGCGAGCACACCATCCCGGCCGGCACGACCCGCACGGTGACCGTCCCGGTCCAGGAGGACCAGGCCTACGACTTCACGATCACCGGACCCGCCGGCTTCAGCCGGCGCTTCACCGGCGTCCTGGACTGCAAGACCCAGGGAGCGATCACGACGGAGACGGCCCAGCTCCGCAGCGACCCCAGCCCCGCCACGGTGGGCGGCGACACGGTGGACACCACCGACCTGGCCGCGACCGGCGGCTCGGCGATCACACCCCTGATCGCCGGACTGGCCATCGGCCTGGTCGTGATCGGCGGCGCGGTTCTGATCCTGCTGCGCCGGAAGGAAACCCGCACCGGCGACTGACCCCGCCCCTGCCCCCGCCCCCGGCCCGTCCCGCACGGCCCGCCCCAGCCGGGTCCGTCCCGCCCCGCCCCAGCCGGGGCCTGGCCCGCCCCGCCCCGGCCTCGGCCCCCGGCTCGACCCGGCACGTGGCTCGGCGGTCGCCGGGCAGGCGGCGCTCGCCGGGCAGGCGGACGAACGGCCCGATCCCGGGTCCGGGGCTAGCCTGGGAAGTGCTCGGGCGGCCGTTTCGGCTGAGGACTCTCCCGATGCCGGTCATGTGGTCGGCGGACGCGTGGCAGTCGTCCGCGGCCCCGAATTCCCCCTGAGGCCGAGACGCCGCACAGGCGGCGCCCGCATCGGGCCATGCCCTCCGCCGGCCGGACACGGCTTCGCGTCACCGACAGGCGGGTGAACCAGGCAGGAGTACGGAGATGGCTTGGAACGTGAACGGTACCTACCTCGAAAGCTGCAACTGCGACAGCGTGTGCCCGTGCACCACCTCGGGCCTGACGGCCCCCGCCGACAACGAGCGCTGCCAGGTGACTCTCGCCTTCCACGTCGCACAGGGTGAGGTCGACGGCGTGGACGTGTCGGACCGCAGCGTCGTCGTCTTCGCGGACGCGCCGCGCGTGATGGCCGACGGCGGCTGGCAGGTCGCGCTGTACGTGGACGCCTCGGCCGACGACCGCCAGGCGGACGCGCTCGGCAAGGTCTTCTCCGGGCAGGCGGGCGGACCCATGGCGGCGCTCGGCCCCCTCATCGGCGAGGTCCTCGGTGTGGAACGCGTCCCCATCGAGTTCCACGACGACGGCAGACGGCACACCGTCCAGGTGGCGAACGCCATCGACATCGAGATCGAGGACCAGGTGGCTCCGCAGTTCGGCGAGAGCGGTCCCGTGATGAGACTGACCGGCATGTTCCACCCCGCGAACAGCACGCTGACCGTCGCCCGGTCGACGCGGGCCGTCGGCCACGGCGTACACGGGCGCTCCTGGGACTTCACCGGCCGCAACGCGCACTCGGCGCCCTTCTCATGGTCGGCGTGACCCGGACGGCGATCACCGCCCGCCGCCCCGTGGCCGGCATCGGACTGCTGCTGCTCACGGCTGCCGCCGCCTGGGCCTGGACGGTACTGCGCCGGGACGACATGGCTTCCCCGGACATGACAGGGGAACTGCCCGCCTTCCTGGGCACCTGGACGATCATGATGGCCGCGATGATGCTGCCGGCCACCGCGCCGGCCGCCTCGCTGTACGCACGGACGGCGCCCGTGCACCGGACGCCGCGCCTGGTCGCGTTCACCGCCGGCTATCTGCTGATCTGGGCGGCAGCGGGGCTGCCGGCCTACGCCCTGGCCTTCGGTGCGACGCAGACCGCGGCCACGTATCCGGCGGCGGGGACGGCACTGGCCGCCGCCGTGTTCGCCGTCAACGGGATCTACCAGCTCACCCCGCTCAAGGACCTCTGCCTCACCAAGTGCCGCTCACCGGTCGCTCTGCTGCTGCACTACGCGTCGTTCCGCGGCCCCGCGCGCCACGTGCGTTCCGGAGCCCACTACGGGGCGTTCTGCCTGGGATGCTGCTGGTCCTTGATGCTGCTGCTGACCGCGTTCGGTGTGATGGACCTCTGGGCCATGGTGGGCCTGGCCGCCGTCATCACCGCGGAGAGACGCCTGCCACGGGGACATCTCCTCGCCCGCGTCGTCGGGGTCACCTCGCTCGCACTCGCGATCGCCGTCTTCTGGGTGCCGTCGCTGGCCCCGAATCTCACCGGCGGCGGCATGACCGAGATGAGCCTCGGCCACTGAACCGAAAAAACGCACCACCGGAGCGCGCCCCGTCTGCGTCCACCGCGGCCGATAAGGAAAGCGCAGGTCAGCGGGCCGGACTGCGGCGGGTTACCACCCAAGGCTGGCGGTCAGGCAAGATGGGGTGTATCTGCCCACTGCCAGATTTCAAGCTGCCGGACGGTTTCTCTTGGCTGAGTACATCTACACCATGCGCAAGACGCGCAAGGCCATCGGCGACAAGGTCATCCTTGACGACGTCTCGCTGAACTTCCTGCCCGGCGCGAAGATCGGTGTGGTCGGCCCGAACGGTGCCGGTAAGTCGACCATCCTGAAGATCATGGCGGGACTGGAGCAGCCGTCGAACGGCGATGCCTACCTGTCGCCGGGCTACACCGTCGGCATCCTCCTGCAGGAGCCGCCGCTGAGCGAGGACAAGACCGTCCTGGAGAACGTCCAGGAGGGTGTCGCCGAGGTCAAGGGCAAGCTCGACCGGTTCAACGAGATCGCCGAGCTGATGGCGACCGACTACTCCGACGCGCTGCTCGACGAGATGGGCAAGCTGCAGGAGGAGCTCGACCACGCCAACGCGTGGGACCTCGACGCCCAGCTGGAGCAGGCCATGGACGCGCTCGGGTGCCCGCCCGGCGACTGGGCCGTCACCAACCTCTCCGGTGGTGAGAAGCGGCGCGTGGCGCTGTGCAAGCTGCTGCTCGAAGCCCCCGACCTGCTGCTCCTCGACGAGCCCACCAACCACCTCGACGCCGAGTCGGTGAACTGGCTGGAGCAGCACCTCGCCAAGTACGAGGGCACCATCGTGGCCGTGACCCACGACCGGTACTTCCTCGACAACGTCGCCGGCTGGATCTGCGAGGTCGACCGCGGCCGTCTCCACGGCTACGAGGGCAACTACTCCAAGTACCTCGAGACCAAGCAGACCCGTCTCAAGGTCGAGGGGCAGAAGGACGCCAAGCGCGCCAAGCGCCTCAAGGAAGAGCTGGAGTGGGTGCGGTCGAACGCCAAGGGGCGTCAGGCCAAGTCCAAGGCCCGTCTCGCCCGCTACGAGGAGATGGCGGCCGAGGCCGACAAGATGCGGAAGCTGGACTTCGAGGAGATCCAGATCCCGCCGGGCCCGCGGCTCGGCAACATCGTCGTCGAGGTCTCCAACCTCACCAAGGGCTTCGGCGACAAGCTCCTCATCGACGACCTCAGCTTCACCCTGCCGCGCAACGGCATCGTGGGTGTCATCGGCCCCAACGGCGCCGGCAAGACCACCCTCTTCAAGATGATCCAGGGTCTGGAGACCCCGGACTCCGGTGACATCAAGGTCGGCGAGACCGTCAAGATCTCGTACGTCGACCAGAGCCGCGCGAACATCGACCCGAAGAAGACCCTCTGGGCCGTGGTCAGCGACGAACTCGACTACATCAACGTCGGCCAGGTCGAGATGCCGTCGCGGGCCTACGTCTCCGCCTTCGGTTTCAAGGGCCCCGACCAGCAGAAGCCGGCCGGTGTCCTCTCCGGTGGTGAGCGCAACCGCCTCAACCTGGCGCTCACCCTCAAGCAGGGCGGCAACCTGCTGCTCCTCGACGAGCCGACGAACGACCTCGACGTCGAGACGCTGTCCTCCCTGGAGAACGCGCTCCTCGAGTTCCCCGGCGCGGCCGTGGTCGTCTCCCACGACCGCTGGTTCCTCGACCGGGTCGCCACCCACATCCTCGCCTACGAGGGCGACTCCAAGTGGTTCTGGTTCGAGGGCAACTTCGAGTCGTACGAGAAGAACAAGATCGAGCGGCTCGGTCCGGACGCCGCGCGTCCGCACCGTGCCACCTACAAGAAGCTGACCCGGGGCTGATCGGTCTTGCGCCACCTCTACCGCTGTCCCCTGCGCTGGTCCGACATGGACGCGTACGGACATGTCAACAACGCGGTCTTCATCCGCTACCTGGAGGAAGCCCGCATCAACTTCCTGTTCCGCCCGGACAAGGAGTTCAAGCAGGGGTCCGTGGTGGCGCGCCACGAGATCGACTACAAGCGGCAGCTCGTCCACCGGCACCACCCGGTCGACATCGAGCTGTGGGTCAGCGAGATCAGGGCCGCGTCCTTCACCATCACCTACGAGGTGAAGGACGACGACCTGGTCTACGTGCGCGCCTCGACGGTGGTCGTGCCGTTCGACTTCGAGGCCCAGCGTCCGCGCCGGATCACCGCGGAGGAGCGCGCCTTCCTCGAGGAGTACACGGACGAGGCCGACGAGGAGGCCGTCGCCGCATGACGGTGCTGCACCTGGCCGACGAGACGGAGGCGGCGGACCTCGCCGCCTTCCTCGCCCGGCTGCTCCACTACGACCGTGGAGCCGCGGTGCGCCTGCAGGCGGCCGGCACGGCCCTCGCCGTCTTCGGCCGGCCGCCGTCCTTCGAGGTGCTGGCGGTCCGCGCCGTGCGGCTGGCGAAGCCGTACGAGCACGGGCTCGACGTCACCCTGGACGTGACGGTCTCCGCCGGCGAGTTCCTGGAGTCCGTGGACGAGCGGGCGGCCACCGCCGCGGTGCCGCGGGCCGTCACCGGACCGCCGTGGGCCGGTGTGCTGCCGCCGCGGGCCGGCTGGCAGTCCGAACCGGGGCTGCCCGCGCCGGACGCGCTGCGGACCACGGTCGCCGCCGCGGTCGCCGAGTTCCGGGCGCGTACCGAGGAGCTGGCGCCCGAGGGACGTACCCGGGCGGAGCTGGACCGGATCGGGCGGGACATCTGGTCGAGGCAGATCAAGGGGACCCGGCTGCCGGTCCGTGCCGTGCACGCGGCCCAGTCCCTCGGCTTCCTGCGGCCCGGGACCCGGGCGGAGGACATGGGGCTGCTCTCCTCGGGGGCGTGGCTGCGGCTGCGCACCCCGTACGGCTCGGTGGCCGTACGACAGGCGGGGCTCGGGTCCTTCGGACTCAGCGTGCGCTGACCGCACGCCTCCGACTCCGTTCCTCCGGCTCCGCTTCTCCGGACCCCGGCGTGCGCTGAGCCGCGCATGGCGTACTCGCGGGGCCGGCCGCGGGGAGCGGGGCAGGGCGTACGGTCCCGAGCGGTGCAGGGTCCGTACGTGCACCGGTAAGCCGTCGAAGGTCCTGCGGGCACCCGCGCGAACGGCGGCGGCCCGTTCGGCCGGCCCGGAATCCGACCTTCAGTGACAGGCCGTCAGTCCACGAGTCCGTCCCGCATCACGGCCCCGCATGACACTCCCCGATGGCCGTCCCGCATCTCGGTCCCGCGTGACACTCCCCGATGGCCGTCCCGCATCACGGCCCCGCATGACACTCCCCGATGGCCGTCCCGCATCTCGGTCCCGCATGGCGCTCCCGCATCACGTCCCGCATGACGGCTCCGGATGACGGTCCCGCATCACTCCGGCCTTACCGTCCCGGGCGATCACTCCGGGGTGTTCACCATCGACGCCGCGGCATACGTCAGGTAGTTCCACAGCGTCTGCTCGTGCTCCTCGGATAGCCCCAGTTCGTCCACGGCCACCCGCATGTGCCGTAGCCAGGCGTCGTGCGCCGCCCGGTTCACCGTGAACGGGGCGTGCCGCATGCGCAGCCGGGGATGGCCGCGGTTGTCGCTGTAAGTGGTGGGGCCGCCCCAGTACTGCATCAGGAACAGCGCGAGCCGCTCCTCGGCCGGGCCCAGGTCCTCCTCGGGGTACATCGCCCGGAGTTCCGGGTCCTCGGCGACCCCTTCGTAGAAACGGTGGACGAGCCGGCGGAAGGTCTCCTCCCCGCCGACCTGCTCGTAGAAGGTCTGCTCCTGAAGCGTGCCGCGCCGAATCTCTTTCACGGCTCCATGGTCTCAGACCGCGCGACCCAGGACTCAAGCCCTAGGACCCGGCCCGCTCGCCCCTACTGTGGACCCATGGGCGCCTACGACACGGAGATCGAGGGTCTCGCCGCCGCGGCGCGGGCCGCGCTGGTGCGGGAGATCGACGCCGACGGAGCCTGGGGCGGGGACCCGGTGTGGCGGGAGGCGTTCGCGGCGGTGCCCCGGCACCTGTTCGTGCCGTACTACTACGTCGCCGGACCCGGCGGCTACGAACGCCGCTGGGGCGAGAGCCGCGATCCGCGGGCCCGGGAACGCTGGGTGCGCGGCGCCTACGAGGACGTACCGCTGGCCACCCGGCTGCGCGACGGCGAACTGCTCTCCTCCAGCAGCCAGCCCTCCCTGATGGCGCGGATGCTGACCGCCCTGGACGTCGAGGACGGCGACCGCGTGCTGGAGGTGGGCGCCGGCACCGGCTACAACGCGGCCCTGCTCGCCCACCGGCTCGGCGACGACGGCCTCGTCACCACCGTCGACCTCGACCCGGAGATCACCGAGTCGGCCCGTCGGCACCTGTCGGAGGCCGGCTTCCACCCGGTCGTGGTCACCGGCGACGGAGCGCGCGGGGTTCCCGAACGCGCCCCCTTCGACCGGATCATCGCCACCTGCGAGCTGCCGACCGTCCCCCGTGCCTGGCTCGCCCAGTGCCGTCCCGGTGCCCGCATCCTCACCCCGCTCGCCACCGGGCTGCTCGCCCTGTCCGTGCGGGACCCGGAGCACGCCGAGGGCCGCTTCCTGCCCACGGCCGCCTTCTTCGTGCCGCTGCGCGGCGAGGGCAAGGCGGAACCGGAGGGCGTCTCCCTGGCCGGGCTGCCGGGCCGGGCCCGCGAGCAGGAGCCGTTCCGCTTCCTGCTCACGCTGACCCGGGGCACGCTCGAGCCGGCCGAGGCGTACGCGCTGTGGAAGCGCGAGGGCGAGCCGGACCGCGAGCGGTACGGCGTCACCGTAGACGGCGAGCACGCCTGGGCCTGGCTGGACGAACCGGAGGGGCCGTTCGCCTGGCCCCTGCCCTAGTCGTAAGCCTCGCCGGTCGCCGGTCGCCGGTCGTCACCAGCTGCCGGTCGCCGGTCGTCACCGGCTGCCGGTCGCCGGACATCACCGGCCACCGGACATCACCGGCTGCCGTTCGCTGTCGTCGGACGTCACCGGCTGCCGTTCGCCTGTCGGCTCAGCCCCGGCGGACCGTGATCGTCGTCCAGGCGCCCACGTGCACCCGGTCGCCGTCCTGCAGCGGAACCGGCACGAACGGCTGGATCGGCTCCTCCGACATGTTGACCGTCGTGCCGTTCGTCGAGTTCTGGTCGACGACCGCCCAGCTGCCGTCCGGCTGCTGCACCAGGACCGCGTGCTGGTGCGAGACGCCCGGGTCCTCCGGCGGCACCGCCAGGTCGATGTCGGGGGTGTCGCCGGTGGAGTGCCGGCGGCGGCCGATGGTGACCTGGTTGCCGCCGAGGGTGCGCTGCTGCTCGGGCGAGTACGCGGGCAGGTTCAGGCCCGCGGCCTCGGGGCCGGAGCGATGCATCATCGCCATGAAGTACTCGCGGTCCGGGCCGATGGTCGCGGTCCACGTCGCCGGACCCTGCGGCGCCGGCGGGAAGCCGTTGCCGGGCGGGGCCTGGGTGGCGCCGGACTGCGGGTAGCCGTACCCGCCGCCGGGGCCCTGGCCGGGTGCCTGTCCCGGTCCGGACTGGCCGGCGGAGGAGGGCGGGGAGATCACCCAGTCGTCGTCACCGCCGCCGAACGGGCCGGCGGACGGGCCGCCGGCCGGGGGACGGCCGGTCTCCTGCGGGAACGCGGGCGGCGCCGACGCACCGGCCTGCTGGAACGCCTGCGGCGCACCGCCGGGACCGCCGGGCGGCGGCACGGCACGTGACGGATCGCCGCCGAAGCCGGAGGGCTCGCGCCCGAACCCGGGCTGGCCGGGCTGACCGGTGCCGGGACCCTGCCCGGGGCCGCCGAAGCCGGACGCGCCGCCGGGACCGGGTCCCTGCCCGGGGCCGCCGAAGCCGGACGGGCCGCCGGGACCGGGACCCTGTCCGCCGCCGAAGCCGGGCTGGCCGGGCTGACCGGTGCCGGGTCCCTGCCCGGGGCCGCCGAAGCCGGACGCGCCGCCGGGACCGGGACCCTGTCCGCCGCCGAAGCCGGGCTGACCGGGCTGACCGGAGCCGGGGGTCTGCCCGGGGCCGCCGCCGAAGCCGGACGCGCCGCCGGGGCCCTGCCCCTGCCCCTGTCCGCCGCCGAAGCCGGGCTGGCCGGGCTGGCCGGAGCCGGGACCCTGCCCGGGGCCGCCGCCGAAGGGGGGCCGGCCGGACGGGCCGCCGGGCCCCGGAGGCTGGTTCTGGCCGCCGCCGAAACCGGACGGGCCCGCGGGGCCGCCGGAACCCTGGCCCGGCACCGTGCCCTGGCCGCCGCCGAAGGCCGGCGGAGGGCCGGGCGGACGCTGGTTGCCGCCGCCGAAGGCGGACGGGCCCGCGGGGCCGGGGGAGGTCGGCGGGCCGGACGGGGCGCGCTCGCCGCCGAACGGCGTGGGACCCGACGGCTCGCTGCCGAAGGACGGGATCGGCTCGGCGGGACGGTTCATCTGCGAGGGCCGCGAGCCCTGGTACTCGTACGCGTCACCGCCGCCGTACGTCGCGCTCGGCGGCTGGAACCGCGGCTGCGGCGAACGCGGGGCGGCCGGGGTGTACGAGGTCGCCGTGTTGGTCAGGAAGTTCCACCGGCACTCCTCGCAGAAGGGCGCGCCGCCCTCCCGGGGCGTACGGCACTGCGGGCACAGCTCCGGCTCCGGGGCGGGCCCGGCGGACGGGTGCGGACGGCCACCGCCCTGCGCGCCGGGACCGCCCTGCGCGCCGGGACCGCCCTGCGCGCCGGGACCACCCGGTCCGGCGGGCGGCGGAAAGCCGTAGCCACCGCCGGCCGGGGGCGGCGGAGGGGGCGGAGGTACGGCACCGGCCATGCGGTGACCGCAGACCTCGCACCAGTCGTCGGAACCCGACTGGTGTCCGTTCGGGCAGGTCGGCATGTCGGTGCTTCCCCTTCTCCTCAGGGTCCGTCTGGATCGCCGCGGCCGCTGTGAGCGCTGTGAGCGCTGCGACCGCTTCCGAGGTCACTTCTTTACACGGACAGTCTTCGTGGACCGGGTCTCCAGAGTCATCTCGTCGGCCTCCGCGATCCTCGTCTTCAACCGCACAGTACCTGTCGCGGCGTCGACCACGTCCACCACCTTCGCAAGCAGTTTCGCAGTATCCGCGTTCCCCGAGGCGCTCGCGAGCTGAACCGCGCGCCCCAGTTTGGCCGTTGCCCCATCGAAATCGCCCACTTTGCGCAGATCGAGTCCTTGCTGGATGACTTGCGCCAGTTCGGCCTGGCCGGTGTAGTGGGCGACTTGGGGGTTCATCGCGGTGGAGGCCGTCATGTCGTCGGTCCACACGGCCCGTACGAGTCCCTGGGCGCCGAGGTTCTCCACGCTGCCGTCGGGTTGCGGCACCACCAGCGACACCCGTGCGGCGAGCATCTCGCGGCCGATCCCGGCCGGCGGGACCGTCACGCACAGGTGGTAGTCGCGGGACTCGTCGCCCCAGGAGCCGGTCGGGTAGTCCCCGGCACGCGGTCCGGCCTCGGTGCGCCGGACGGTCAAGTCCTCCACGCTCGGGGCGACTTGCTTGACGAACCGGATGGTGCTGCCGACCGGCGTCCACACCCGCAGGGCGACGTCGGCGACCTCCTTGCCCATCGCCGTCTCCATCATCCGCGTGAAGTCGGCGGCGAGACCGGCCGGGTCGGCGACGATGTCGGCGGTGCCGAGCAGCGCGGAGGCGATCCCTGTGACTTCTTTCACTTCCCAGTCGGTGCCCACGCCCCGCGCGTCGCAGGTGAACCGGCCGGCGCACGCGTCCAGCGCGGCCCGCAGGTCCTCCGCGGACTCGTGCTCGTTACGGCCGTCGGTGAGCAGGATGCCGTGCCGGATGGTCACGTCCGCCGACGACAGCAGCCGGTCGGCGAGCCGCAGCCAGGTGCCGATGGCCGTACCGCCGCCCGCGCTCAGCCGGCGCAGCGCCTGCTTGGCCTGCTCACGGGTGACGGCGTCGGCGACCGCGACCCGCCCGCCGCCCGGGTAGACCTCCTTGGCGACATGCGTGCCGCCGATCACCGCGAAGTGTGTGCCGTCGCGCAGGGTGTCGATCGCGGCGGACGTGGCGTCCCGGGCGTTGCGCATCTTGGTCGCCGGGTAGTCCATGGAGCCCGAGCAGTCGACCATGATCGCCACGGCGGCGGACGGCCGCCGCCCCGGCGTGTACACGGGTGCGGCGGCGGCACCGCCGATGGTGCCGCCGCCGGTCGCCGTCACCGTGACGATGGCGTTGACCTCGCTGCCGCCCTCGGGCAGGTACTCGTTCTGGTAGACGTCCACCGAGAACTGCGGCACGTTCGGCTTCGCGAAATTGGCCATGCTGGTTCACATCCCCCTCGGATACCCCGCTCGCGCGAGGCAGCAGCGCATGACGACGGACCGGTCCCCTCCGGTCCGTCGAGGCCTCCCCGTTCTGTACGGCCTCAGGCCGATCCTGCCCCCTGCGACGGCGCCGGGAACGGCAGGACCGCCACTGTTACGTTGTCGTGGCCCCCGCCGTCGAGGGCGTGGCCGACCAGCACCCGGGCGCTGTGCAGCGGGCGGACGGCCGCGTCCGGCGGTACGGCCTCGCACATCTCCTCGGCCGTCTCGGCGTAGTTCCACAGCCCGTCGGTGCACACCACCACGGCCCCGGGCCGGTCCGGCTTGAAGGAAGCGGTGTGCGGCTCCAGTTCGTAGGCGTCCGCACCGAGCCAGCCGGTGATCGCGTGGGCCCGCTCGTCGGCGTACGCCTCGGCCTCGCTCATCAGGCCGGCGGCCACCATCTGCGCGGCCCAGGAGTCGTCCTCGGTCAGTCGCGCGGGCGGTGCGCCGCGGTCGTCGGGAACCCAGTAGGCGCGGCTGTCGCCGACCCAGCCGACGACGAGCAGCCCGGAGGTGACCACCGCGCCGACGATCGTGCAGGCCGGCGCGTTCTGGTGCGGGGCGTGCTCGCGGGCCGTGGCGGGCTCCTCGGCGAGCGCGTTGACGGCCTGCGAGGCGGCGACGATCGCCTCGTGCATCGCCGTCTGCGGGTGGGTGCCGCGCGGCAGCGCGGCCAGCAGGGTGTCACCGGCCACCTGGGAGGCGGCCAGTGAGGCCTCGTCGGGGCGGGTCGCGGAGGACACGCCGTCGCAGACGATCGCCACCGCGGCCGGGGTGCCGTCGGGCAGCACGGTGTGGCCCACGGCGAAGGCGTCCTCGTTGCGGTGGTGGCGCAGCCCGCGGTCGCTGACCGCGGCGACCGGACCCGACTCCCGCTCGACGTGGTCGCGTTCGCGCGGCTGGGCGTGCCCGCAGTTCTCGCAGTAGCCGTCGCTGTCCACCCGGCCCGCCCGGCAGGCGACGCAGACCTGCGCCGGGTCGGCCGGGGCGGCGGCACCGGCCAGCCGCGGGTCGGGTGCCTGCAGCGGGTACTCGTCGGGCTCCGCGGGCCGGTCGAACCGCACCCCGGAACCGGTGGACCGCTCGGGCTCGTGCCCCGGCAGCGGTGTGCCGCCGGAGTCCGTCCCGGGCCGGCCGGCCGGCTGGTGCGCCGGCGGGTTGCCGGTGCCGCCCGGGCCGTCCCCGGGCTCGGCGACGCCGGTCATGGCCAGCGTCGGATGGTCCTGCGGAGGGGCGGGCACCACCGAAAGGTCGTGTCCGCACGCTCCGCAGAACAGGTCTCCCGACTCGACGGGCTCCGCGCAGCTCGGGCACTTCTGCAGTGCGGCCTGCTGGGGCTTCTGCGACATCGACTACACCCACGTCCGGGGGCGGTAACGGTTGGCCCGTTCCACCAGCTCGATCCTCTCCTCGCCGCCGGGCGCCAGCCGGGCCAGCGTGCGGTAGGCGCGTTCCAGGCCGAAGCGGAGGCCCCGCTCGTCCAGCCCGCTGCCCAGCAGCACCCGGCCTCCGGCGGCGGGCCCGGTGCCCTGACCCCCGGAGAGTATCCAGTCCAGCGCGCAGCCGAGCACCTCGGCCGACAACTGCTCACGCCGGGCCGGGTCCAGACCGTAGGCCTGGAGCGCCTCGACCTGACCGGCGGCGGCCGTCAGGTCGTCCAGGAACGGTACGTCACCGGCGCTCGCCGTGCGTTGTCTGAGCCGGGCCCGGACGGCGGCGACCCGGGCGGCCGTGTAGTGGATGGAGGACTCCGCGACCGACTCGAGCGTCCGTACGGCGCTGTGCCGGTCCCCGGCCGCGAGCTGCACCCGGGCCAGCCCGAACGCGGCGCTCACATAGCTGGGATCGGTCGCCCACACCAGCCGGTAGTACTCGGCGGCGTTGTCCAGCTGGCCGAGCACCTCGGCGCACAGACCGAGCGCCAGCTTGGGCGCGGCCTCACCCGGGAAGGCGTCGTAGATCGCGTCGAAGGCGAGCGCGGCGCCCTCGAAGTCGCCGGTGACCAGGGCGGCCACGCCCCGGTACCAGACGACCCGCCAGTCGTCGGGCCGCTCCTCGTCCAGTTTGGCCAGGGACATCAGCGCCGCCTGGTGGTCGCCGCTCTCCAGCCGGGCGCGGATCTGCCGCAGCCGGGTCTCCACGGTCTGCGCGGGCGCCGCCGCCAGCGCGCCGATCAGCTCGGCCGGCGCGGAGGCCATCAGGCCCGCCAGGAAACCGGCGTTGGGGTCGTTCGGGTCGACCAGCGGCACCGGCAGGGCGAGGGCGGCGGCCCGGACGTCGACGGGCCTGACCAGGGCCGGCGGCACGGCGACCGGTGCCCCGGACCGCGCGGCCTTGCCCACCGGACGCGCCCCCAGCCGCGACACGTCCCCGTCCAGCCGCGGGAACAGCTCCGTGTCGGTGACCTTCACCTCGGGCCCGAACAGGGTCGACAGCGCGGGCCGGGCCTGCCCGGTCTGCAGCGAGACGACCTCCCGCAGCACGCCCGTCAGCTGCTCGGACATCTCCTGCGCGGAGGCGAACCGGCGGGCCGGGTCGGGGTCGGTGGCGCGGACCAGGAGCCGGTAGAACGACTCGTACCGGCGGAAGACCTCGATGGTGTCGGGGTCGGGCAGGGAGTCCACGTAGACGTTCGTGTAGCCCTGGAAGTCGAAGGTGAGCACCGCGAGGGTCCGGCCCACCGTGTACAGGTCGCTGGCCACCGACGGGCCGACGTCGGCCACCTCGGGCGCCTGGTAGCCGACCGTGCCGTAGATGGCCGACTCGTCGTCGTCCATCCGCCGGACCGCGCCCATGTCGATCAGCTTGAGCTGGTCCTCGGTCTGGATGGCGTTGTCGACCTTGAAGTCGCAGTACAGCAGGTTGCGGCTGTGCAGATGGCCGAGCGCCTCCAGCGCCTCGATGCCGTACGCGCAGGCCTGCTCCACCGGCAGCGGGTCGCGCCGGCCGTCGGACGTGCGGCGGGCGTTGGCGATCTCCTTCAGGGACTTGCCGCCGACGTACTCCATGACGATGTAGCCGTCGAGGGAGCCGGTGCGCTGGTCCAGGTGCTCCACGAAGTTGTAGATCCGCACGATGTTGGCGTGCTCGATCTCCGCGAGGAACCGCCGCTCGGAGATCGCCGCGGCCATGGCGTCCTGGTCCCCGGTGTCCAGCAGGCCCTTGAGGACCACCCACCGGTCGGACACGGCACGGTCGACGGCGAGGTAGACCCAGCCCAGGCCGCCGTGCGCGAGGCACCCCGCGACCTCGTACTGGCCGTGCACGATGTCCCCGGCCTTCAGCTTGGGCACGAAGGAGTACGGGTGCCCGCACTTGGTGCAGAAACCTTCCGTGCGGCCCGGCCGGTCACCCCGGGCCCGGCCCACCGGCGCCCCGCAGTCCGACCGCGAGCAGAACCGCTTGCGCTCGGGCACCTCCGGGTTCTCCAGCACCATCGCGCGCGGGTCGGGCCGCGGCACCTGCGGCACGGAGACCAGCCCGGCGCCCAGCCGGCCGCGTGCGGAGGTGCCCGAGGAGGAGCCCGAGCTGCGCACCGACACCGAACGGCCGGTGGACTTCCCCGACAGCGAACGGGACAGCCGCCCGGACACCGAACGGCGCGACCGCGACGACTGCGAGGACGTCCGGGAACTGCGCGCACTGCCGGAAGTGCCGTTGCTCGACGAGCCCCTGGTGACCCCGGTGGGCGGCGAGCCCACCATCCCCGTGGCCGACACCACGGGCGCCAGACCGCACGTGTCGCAGTACAGCTCGCCGCCGCCGACGTCCTCGTACGCCCCCTCGCACCCCGGCCGCTGGCAGGTCTGTCCCGGCTGGCTCATGACTGGTCCCCCTTACGGTCCTCCGGCGCGCCCGGGCCCGCGAGCAGCTCGGCCGCCAGCTGCTGGTAGCGCAGCACGGCCTGCTCGGCCACCCGCAGGTCGCAGGGCGCACTCCACAGCATGCGGCGGGCCGCGTCGTACCGCTCGACGAGGAACGGGTCCTCGGCGAGACCGTGCCGGGCGACCTTCGCCTTGTAGGCGTCGAGCCGGCCGCGCAGCTCCGCGCGGACCGCGAGCGGCGCGGTGACCGCCGTCAACGACTCGCGGGCGCGCAGCAGTTCGTCCTCCGCCTTCCGCTCCAGGGACTCCAGCAGCGGGGACAGCCGGTGCCACTGGGCCTGCCTGCGGTACTCGGCGGCGGTCGCCAGCTGCTCCTGCAGCACGGTCGGCGGCCCGCTGACCACCGGCACCTCGGTCGCGGCGATCTTCGCCAGCACCTCGCCGCGCGCGGTACGGGCCTCCGCCAGGGTGCGGTCGGCCCGCGAGAGCACGTCCCGCAGCCGGATCAGCCGCGCCTCCGCGTCCTGGCGCACCGTCAGCACGGCGTCGATCTCCCGCCGTACGTCCTCCAGGGCGCGCGCCTCACGGTCGTACACCGTCGTGTCCGGGCGGCCGCCGCCGGGCGCCGAACTGCCCTCGGCCGGCACCCAGAAGGTGAGCGGGTCGGAGACCACGTCCTCGCGCAGCCTGGTCAGCGTGCGGGTGATCCGCTCCAGGTCGTCGCCGGCCGGGTGCTCGCCGGGGCGTACGCCGACGGAGTGCGCGAGGTGCCGGGTGCGCTGGAGTTCCGCGGCGAGTAAATCGATCCGGGCGGGCAGCGCCGACCACACCGCGTCGGCGGCGACGATCACGTCCAGGCTCGTCGCGTACAGCTCGTTCATCCGGTCCACCAGCGCGGACAGCGAGAACGTCTCGCTCAGCCTGCCGTTGCCGCCGCCGGGAAGGGTCACGGACGCGCCGCGCAGCAGCCCGGTGAGTTCCGTCAGGTCCTCGCGGCTGGACCAGCGGCGCCGGGCACGGATCTCGCGGGCGCTGCGCAGCGCGGCCGTGTAGGCGTCGAAGCACGTCCACAGCAGGGTGATGCGGTCCTCCGTGGACTGCCAGCGTTCCCGGGTGACCCCGGTCAGCTCGGCGCCTTCGAGGAGCCTGCGGCCCGCGTGGTCCTGCAGCGCCAGCAGCGAGGTCTCGATCGCCTCGTGCTCCTGGCCGAGCCGCGCCAGCGCACGGTCCACCTCGTCCCGGTCCATCACCGGCCCGGCGGGGTCCGTGACGCCCATCGATCACCTCTCACTTGCTGTCTGTTCCGGTCGGGTGCGGCTCAACTCGACTGCAGGTACTGCGGCTGGGGCGGCTTCGACGCGGCCGCGTCCTTCCCCAGTGTCGCCGACAGCCACTTGTCGTACGACGCCTGCCAGCCGTTCGCGCGGTAGCCCACCAGCACGTGATTGACCCGGCGTACCAGATCGGTGGCACCCTTCTTCATCGCCACGCCGTAGTACTCGGTCGTGAACGCCTCACCCTTGAGTTCGACGGTCGGGTCCTGGGCGGCCTGGCTCGCGGCGAGCGCGCCGTCGGTCACCACCGCGTCGACCTCGCCGAGTTGCAGCCGGACCAGACAGTCGAGCTGGTTCGGCACGGTGGTGGAGATGTCGGTGGAGGCGGGCAGCCGGCCGGACTTCCGGTCGGCGTCCAGCTTGGTGTACGCCGTCGAACCCGCCGCCGTGCACACCTTCTTGTGCGCCAGCGAGCCGTCGTACCCGGTGACCGGCGACGACTTGGGGGCGAGGACCTGCTGGCCGGTCTTGAAGTAGGGCGCGGAGAAGGCGACCTGCCGGAGCCGGTCGCAGGTCATCGTCATGGTCCGTACGACCATGTCCACCCGGCCGTTCTCGATGGCCGGGATGCGCTGGCTGGTCGGTATCGCCTTGAACTGCACGGCGTCCGGGTCGCCGAGTATCTCCTCGGCGATCCGGTGCACGAGGTCGATGTCGAAGCCCTCCAGCTCCGCGCCCTCGGTGTTGGGGTTGCGGTAGCCCCAGCGGTAACTGTTCTGGTCGACGCCGACGACCAGCTTGCGCTTGGCGCCCGTACGGGCCTTGATGGCGTCGATCGTCGGACCGTCCGCGCCGGACGGGGCGAGCGTCCGCTCGTGCACGTCGGCGTCGCTGCACCCGTCGGTGGCGTCGGCCTGGGTGCCGGTGGCCACCCGCTGCCCGGCCCGGACCGGCTCCGGCTGCTGGGTCCGCGGCAGCAGCAGGACGAACGCCAGCGCCAGCGCGCACAGCACCGCCATCGCGGCGACCCCGCCCCAGCCCCGCCAGGACGGCCGTGCACGGTTCACGTCCATCGCCCTGCCCCCTGTCACCGGTACTCCGAAAGCCTGCGGCCGACACCGGCGACCGCGCCGGCCGCGGCCAGCACCCCGAGGACGGCCGCACCGACCGTCAGCCCGGTCATCGCGGCCCGCCCGTCACCGGCCGCCTGCCGGAACTCGGTCTGCTCGTGGTCGATGGCCCGCGCGAGATTGCGGTCGACGCTGTCGAAGCACTCGCCGGTCGCGCCCTTCGCACCGATCACCTTGTCCAGCGCCTGCTGGTAGTTGCCGTTCTCGTCCTCGGCCCGCGCCGCGGCGTGGCGCTGCTTCCACACGGCCATGTTGCCCTCGGCCGCCTTGACCGGCGCGCTGCCCCCCTGGTCGTCGGCGAGGTTCTCCGCCACGGTCAGCCCCTTGCCGAGCACGGACATGTCCTTGTCGAAGTCGTGGTAGTAGGCGTCGTACGGCTTTCCGCCGACCGTGACGGTCTCCGCGCCGCGCGCCACCAGGCTCAGGTTCTCGTTGCCGCGCGCCTTCAGGGAGGCGATCCGGGCGTCGTGCAGCACGGTGAGAGAGCGGATGCCGCTGTCGTACGAGCCGTCGAGTTCCGCACGGGCGACCGCGTGGCCCACGACCAGCCACAGCAGGGCGACGGTGGTGGCGGTGCTGGCGGCCACCAGACCGTGGTTGAGGACGCGGTTGGTGCGCCGGTACATGCGGTGCTGGGCCCAGCCGAGCCCGGCGAGGGCGAGCACCCCGAGGGCGATCGCGGCCCACGGGTACGGCCTGGCGTCGCCGTAGTCGGCGTCCAGGCGCCGGTTCTCCGTCGTGTAGAGGTCCTCCGCCGCCGGGAGCATCTCCTTCTGCATCTTCTCGTTGGCGTAGCGCAGATAGGCGCCGCCCACCGGGTAGCCCTGCCGGTTGTACGTCCGCGCCCGCTCGATCAGGCCCTTGTACTCGGGCAGCAGCCGGTTCAGCCTGGCGATGGTCGCCTCGGATGCCGAACCGGGCTCGGCGTTGGCGGCGGCGGTGACGAGCCCGGAGGCCGCGGTGCGGATGTCCTTCTCGTACCGGTCGCGGGAGGCCGCGCTCTCCTGACCGCCCGCCAGGAAGCCGCTGGAGGCGGCCGTGTTGGCGTCGGCCAGCGAGCGGTAGATGCCGGCCGCGCCGGAGCTGAGCGGCTGACTGCGGTGCAGCACGTCGTCGGCGGCGGCCGAGCGCTCACTGGTCTGCCAGGCGGTGACCGCCCCGAACGCGACGACGAGCAGGGCCAGTACGGCACCGATGATCCGCAGCCGGCCCGGTTCGGTCGTCGCGGCGGCGCGCAGGCGCTCGGCGCCCTCGGCGAAGGCGGTGCGCCGGGCCGGCGGCACGGGTGGGACGACGGCCGCGGGCCGGCCGGGCTGGACGGGAATGCCGGGTGCGCCGGGGGGACCGGTGGGCCCGGCCGGCGGCGGCGCCGTGCTGCTCTTCGGCGGATGTGTCACCCGACCTCCCCCATGGTCATCCGTTCGCCGCCAAGTATCGCCGCCCGGACCGGCATCCGCACCGGCCTTCACCCGATCTTGATCGGATCGCAGCGTGCGCTGCTCATGTATACGCCGGGCGCGTATGTTCGGTTCCACCAGGCACGGCCCGGCCCGCCCGCTCAGGGCTCCCGGTGTTCGTGGGCCGCCTGCTCCAGTGCCTCCGCCTCCGCCTCGGCCACCCGGGTCTCGGCGGCCACGTCGATGGAGCGGGTCATCCACCAGTACAGGAGCGCGGAGACCGGCAGCCCGATGAACAGGGAGATGTCGGCGCCGCCGAGGGCCTTGGCGGCGGGGCCGACGTACAGGGTCCCGACGGAGAAGAACGGGACCATGGCGGCGAAGCCGACGAGGTACGAGACGATGCCGTGCCAGCCCCAGCGGCCGTAGATGCCGTGCGGGTTGAAGATCTCGGCGATGGCGTAGTGCCCGCGGCGCACCACGTAGTAGTCCATGAGGTTGACCGCGGTCCACGGGATGAACAGGTAGAGCACCAGCAGCAGGAAGTTCTCGAAGTTCTCCAGGAAGTTCGAGGTCGCGGCCAGCGCGCCGACCAGGGAGAGCGCCGCGGTGAACGCGATGGTGGCCAGGCGCACGGCGAGTGTCGGCCGGACCCGCTTGAACGAGTCGATGGCGCTGATGAGGGTCAGGGAGCCGCCGTACATGTTCAGTGCGGTGACCGACACCAGGCCCAGCGCCGAGAACAGCAGCACGATCGCACCGAACCCGTCGAACACCTTGTCGCCGGCGGCGTTGATCGACGGGATCGTGTCGAAGTCCTTGCCGGCCCAGGCGGCCAGCAGCGCGCCGAGCACCATCAGCCAGACGCCGCCGAGCGCGGAGCCGAAGTACGTCCAGTAGAAGGTCTTGCGGACGGTCACGTCCGGCGGCAGGTACCGCGAGTAGTCCGAGACGTAGATGGCCCAGCTGATCTGGTAACCGGCGACGACACCGAACTGGGCGAGGAACGGCGTCCACTTGAAGCCGCCGATGTCGAAGGAGCCCGCCGGGTAGTGCAGGGTGACCAGGACGCCCACGGTGAAGATCCCGAAGATCACCAGGAAGGTGTACGTCAGGACCCGCTCGGCCTTGTGGATGACGTCGTAGCCCACCAGCGCGATGACCAGCGCGACCACGGTGACCACCACGATCCACAGCTTCACGCTGCCGTGGACCGTGGTGTGCAGCGCGTCGGCGGCGAGGCTGCTGTTGAAGACGTTGAACCCGGCGTACTGCACGTAGGCGAAGAGCCACACGAGCAGGGCGCCGACGTAGCCGAACTGGGGCCGCGACTGGATCATCTGCGGCAGCCCCAGCTGGGGCCCCTGGGCCGAGTGGAACGCCATGAAGAAGGTGCCGATGACGGTGCCGGAGACGATGGCCAGCAGCGACCAGACGAGGTTGCCGCCCTCGGTGATGCTGACCAGTCCCACCGCCAGAGTGGCGATCTGGGCGTTGGACATGAACCACAGGGGGCCCAGGTGCCACAGCTTCCCGTGCCGCTCGTCCAGGGGGACGTAGTCGATGGACCGGACCTCGATGCCGGACACCCTTGGTTCGGCCGATGTGCTCATGGCGCCTCCCGAGTACCGGTCGGTCTCCCTGGTCACTGTGTTCCCCGGCTCCGCTCCGGTGACGCCTCAGTCGGCCTCCCAGTGCCCCCGCGCCCGCCGCTGTGCCTCGGCCCCCGCCCCCAGCCGGTCCAGGCCCAGCAGCGCCGCGCCCAGCACCGGGCTCGCCCGCACCACCCTGACGTCGGCCTTGGGGGCGCGGGCCGCCAGCAGGTCACGGACGGTGTCGTTCAGCTGCGGGTGGCCCGCCGTGAGGACGCTGCCGCCCAACAGCACCGGTGTCTCCTCGGTGAGCAGGTCCAGGCGGGTCAGGGCGACGGTGGCCATCACCGTGACCTCCTGCGCGAGCCGGGTGACGATCGTGCGGGCCACCCGGTCGCCGTCCGCCGCCGTGGCGAACAGGACCGGGGTCAGCTCGTGCCGCCGGCCCTGGTCGACCCGCTCCAGGTGCAGCGCCTCGATCAGGGCGTACATGGTCGGCAGGCCGAAGTGCGCGGGAAGCGTGCGGGCCAGGGCCGTCGGCTCGCCCCGTCCGTCCTCCGCGCGCGCCGCGTGCCACAGCGCCTCCTCCGCCAGGCCCCAGCCGCCGCCCCAGTCACCGGAGATCCGGCCGATGGCCGGGAAGCGGGCGGTACGGCCGTCGGGACGCATGCCCACGCAGTTGATGCCCGCACCGCACACCACGGCCACCCCGCGCGGCTCGGCGACACCCGCGCGCAGGATCGCGAAGGTGTCGTTGCGGACCTCCACCGCGGTACCCCACGCGCGCGCGTGCAGCGCGGTCGCCAGCTGTTCCTCCTCCACGGGGAGGTCGGCGTTGGCCAGACACGCCGACACCTGGGTGACGGCCCGCACCCCGGCGTCCGCGAACGCCCGGGCCACCGGGTCCGCCAGCGCGTCCAGCGCCGCGGCCACGCCCACCGCGGGCGGCCGGAAGCCGCCGCCGCGGGCCGTGGCCAGGACCTCACCGGCGCCGGTGACCACGGCCACGTCGGTCTTGCTGTTGCCCGCGTCGATGGCGAGGACCGTCGGGGCGGCAGGTGCGGTCAGGCCCACGCGAGGTGCTCCCGGTTGTGTGCGATCAGCTGGTCGGTGAGGGTCTCGGCGTACGCGTACTGGCCGATCAGGGGATGCGCGAGCAGTGCCCGGAAGACGCGGTCCCGGCCGCCGCGCAGGGCCGCCTCCAGGGCCAGGTCCTCGTACGCCGTCACGTTCGCGATCAGGCCCGAGAACAGCGGGTCCGGCTCCGGGACCGGCAGCGGGACCGGTCCCGCCGGGCCGACCGCCGCCTGCACCTCGATCACCGCGTCGTCGGGCAGGAAGGGCAGCGTTCCCTTGTTGAGCGCGTTCACCACCTGGTACGGGCTGCCGCCACCGCCCAGCAGGGCCGCCGCCAGGTCCACGGCCGCCTCCGAGTAGTAGGCGCCGCCCCGCTCGGCCAGCAGGGCCGGCTTCTCGTCCAGGGCCGGGTCGCCGTACATCGTCAGCAGCTCGCGCTCCATGGCGGCCACCTCCGAGGCGCGCGAGGGCTTGGTCCGCAGGTCCCGCACGACCTCGTCGTGGGCGTAGTAGTAGCGCAGGTAGTAGGAGGGGACGACGCCGAGGCGGTCCAGCAGGGGGCGGGGGAGGCGGAGGTCGCCGGCGATGGCCTCGCCGTGCTCGGCCAGCAGCTTGGGCAGGACGTTCTCGCCCTCCGGGCCGCCCAGCCGCACCACCGTCTCCCAGGTGAGGTGGTTGAGGCCGACGTGGCCGAGGTGGACTTCGGCCGGGGCCGTGCCGAGCAGGCCCGCGAACTTCCGCTGGAGACCGATCGCCACGTTGCACAGGCCGACCGCCCGGTGCCCGGCCTGGAGCAGGGCGCGGGTGACGATGCCGACCGGGTTGGTGAAGTCGATGATCCAGGCACGGGGGCTGGCGCGGCGGACCCGTTCGGCGATGTCCAGCACGACGGGGACCGTGCGCAGGGCCTTCGCCAGGCCCCCGGCGCCGGTGGTCTCCTGGCCGATGCAGCCGCACTCCAGCGGCCAGCTCTCGTCCCGTTCCCGGGCGGCCTGGCCGCCGACGCGCAGCTGCAGCAGGACCGCGTCGGCCCCCTCGGCCCCCGCGTCCAGGTCTGCGGTGGTGACGATCCGGCCGGGGTGGCCCTGCCTGGCGAAGATGCGGCGGGCCAGGCCGCCGACCAGCTCCAGACGGTCGGCCGCCGGGTCGACGAGGACGAGTTCCTCGACGGGCAGGGTGTCGCGCAGGCGCGCGAAGCCGTCGATGAGTTCGGGGGTGTAGGTCGAGCCTCCGCCGACCACGGTGAGTTTCACTGGAGGTTCCCTCGCTTCCATGAGGTGCGGGCAGCAGTCATCGGCCGGGGGTCCGGGGGTTGTCCCCCGGGGCAGCACGGCATGTGTGGTTCAACCCTTCACCCCGGTGAGCGTGACGCCTTCCACGAACGCCTTCTGGGCGAAGAAGAACACGAGGATCACGGGGGCCATGACCAGCACCGTCGCGGCCATGGTGAGGTTCCAGTCGGTGTGGTGGGCGCCCTTGAAGGACTCCAGGCCGTAGGACAGGGTCCAGGCGCCGGGGTTCTCCGACGCGTAGATCTGCGGGCCGAAGTAGTCGTTCCAGGCGTAGAAGAACTGGAAGAGGGCCACGGCGGCGATCCCCGGCTTCGCCATGGGCAGTACGACCCGCAGCAGCGTGCGCAGGTCCCCGCAGCCGTCGACGCGGGCCGCGTCCAGGTACTCGTTCGGGATCGTCATCAGGAACTGGCGCAGCAGGAAGACGGAGAACGCGTCCCCGAACGCCATCGGCACGATCAGCGGCCACAGCGTGCCGGACAGGCCCAGCTGCTTCGCCCAGAACAGGTACATCGGGATGACGACCACCTGCGGGGGCAGCATCATCATCGAGATCACCAGCATGAGTGACAGATTGCGGCCCCGGAAGCGGAACTTGGCGAGCGCGTACGCCACCGGGACCGAGGACACTACGGTCAGGACGGTGCCGAGACCGGCGTAGAGCGACGTGTTCCGCCACCAGGTGAGGAAGCCGGGGGTGTCCAGCACGGTCTTGTAGTTGCCCCACTCCCAGGTGTGCGGGACCAGATCCCGGCTGAGCGCCTGGGAGTCGCTCATCAGCGAGGTCAGGAACACGAACACGAACGGCAGGGTGAAGAACAGCGCGGCGGCGACGCCGAGCGAGTGGACGGCGATCCACTCCAGCACCGCCCTGCGGCGGGCGGTGCGCTCGGCGCCGGAGACGAGCGGCGCCGATTTCACGGGCGGGTCCAGTACCTGGGTCATGGTCAGTCACCTGCCTGGATCAGGCCGCCGCGGCGCCGCATGAGCAGCGCGGTGAACGCCATCGACAGCGCGAACAGCACCAGCGCCACCACGCAGGCCGAGCCGTAGTCGAAGCGCTGGAAGCCGAGGTTGTAGACGAGCTGGGGGAGGGTGAGCGTGGACTTGTCCGGGTAACCGGGCTCGAACTGGGTGCCCGCGCCCTGGATCACGCCGGAGGCGACTTTCCCGGCGACCAGCGGCTGGGTGTAGTACTGCATGGTCTGGATCACCCCGGTGACGACGGCGAACATCACGATGGGGGAGATGTTCGGCAGGGTCACGTACCGGAAGCGCTGCCACGCCGAGGCGCCGTCCAGCTGCGCCGCCTCGTACTGCTCCGTCGGGACGTCGAGCAGCGCGGCCATGAAGACGACCATCAGGTCGCCGACGCCCCACAGGGCCAGCAGGGTCAGCGCGGGCTTGGACCAGGCGGGGTCGTTGAACCAGCCCGGTGCCGGCAGGCCGGTCTTCTCCAGGATCGAGTCGACCGGGCCCGTGCCGGGGTTGAGCAGGAACGCGAAGGCCATGGTCGCCGCGACCGGCGGGGCCAGGTACGGCAGGTAGAAAAGGGTCCGGAAGACTCCCGTCCCCGTCTTGATCCTGGTGATGAGCAGACCGATGCCCAGTCCGAAGACGACCCGGAGGGACACCGTCACCACGACCAGCCACAGGGTGTTGCGCAGGGCGGGCCAGAACAGCGGGTAGTGCTCGAAGACGTAGGTCCAGTTCTTCCCGCCGCTCCACTGCGGCGGCCGGAAGCCGTCGTAGTGCATGAAGGAGAAGTAGACCGTGGAGATCAGCGGGTAGGCGAAGAAGACCGAGAAGCCGATCAGCCACGGGGACATGAAGGCGAGCGTGCGCAGGGCCGAGCGGCGGCGTCTGGCGGCGAGGGTGGCGGTGGTCATCACTGCGCCTGCGCGATGTCCGTGTCGATCTGCGCGGCCGTCTTCCTCAGTCCGGCCTTGAGGTCGGTGACCTTGCCGCTCTCGTAGTCGTAGCCGAACTGCTGGATGGTCACCAGGTACACACCGCCGTTGATCGAGGCGGGCGTGGTGGTGGAGTCCGGGTCGGCTGCGATGTCGAGGAAGGTCTTGAAACGCGGGTCGTACTTCAGCTTCGGGGACTTCAGGGCGGCCAGGGTGGAGGGCACGTTGTGGATGTCGTTGGCGAAGCCGACCACCGCGTCCGTGTCCGTGGTCATGTACTTCACCAGTTCCCAGGCGGCGTTCTGCTTGTGGCTGGTGGCGGCGATGCCCGCGATGGTGCCGGTGATGTAACCCTTGCCGTACTGGTCGGCCCGGTCGTCGGGGACGGGCAGCGGGGCCACCCCGATCTCGAAGCCGGGATCGGTCTCCTCGGCCATGCCGAGCCGCCACTCGCCGTCGAGCTGCATGGCCACCTGGCCGGTGTGGAAGGGGTGCTTGGGGCCCCACTCGTCGCCCAGGGTGGCCCGGAACTTCTCCAGCCGCTCGAATCCGCCGAGTTCGTCGACGAGTTTCTTCTGCAGCGTGAAGCCCTGCTCGAAGGCGGGGTCCTCGGCGAGGCCGGACTTGCCGTCCCTGTCGAAGTAGGCCGGCGAGAACTGCCCGAGGTAGTGCTCGGTGGTGGACTCCCAGCCGTGGTAGTTCGGCATGAAGCCGAGCTGCTTGTAGCCGTCGCCCTGGCGGACCGTCAGTTTCCTGGCGTCGGCCAGGAACTCGGACCACGTCTTCGGCGGGGCGGTGATGCCCGCCTTCGCGAACGCGGTCTTGTTGTAGTAGAGCCCGTACGCGTCACCGAGCAGCGGGACCGCACAGCGGTTGCCCTCGAACCGGGTGTACTCGTTCATCGGCTTCGGGAACGTGGTCTCCGGGTCGATGTGCGACTTCTCGAAGAACGGGTTCAGGTTCACCAGCGCGCCCGAGGAACAGAACTTGCCCACGTTGTTCGTGGTGAAGGAGGAGATCACGTCCGGCGCCTTGTCGCCGCCCGAGCGCAGCGCCTGGTTGATCTTGTCGTCGGTCATGTTGCCGACGACGTTCACGTGGATGTTGGGGTGCGCCTGTTCGAAGCCGGCGACCAGCGACTTGACCGCCTTCACCTCGTTCGGCGCGCTCCAGGCGTGCCAGAAGTTGATCGTCGTGTCCTTCGACGGGTCGTCCGTGGCGCCCGAGCCGGACTGGCCGGTACAGGCGGTGGTGAGGAGCACGGCGGAAGCAGTCAGGGCGAAAGCCGCTTTTCGGGCGAATTCGGGTATGGGTGTGGGCATGTCGAGGTCTCCCAGGGACGGGGGCGGGAAGGCTGGGGGGAAAGACGGGACGGGAAAGACGGGGGGAAGACGGGGCAGAAAGAGGCGGGCCGGGGAAGGGCGGAGCGGGGGCGCTCAGCGCGAGGTGTCGAAGACCTCGTCGCGGGTCGTGGCGAGGGCGGACTCCAACGCGCCGCGCAGCACGGGATGTTCCCGGACGTCGCCGACGACCAGCCGGGGCCGGGCCGCGGCCAGCTCTTCCAGCTCGGCCTGGACGAGGGCGCGCAGCACCTCGCCGCCGGCCGTCAGGGCGGAGCCGCTGAGGACGACGAGTTCGGGATCGAGGACGGAGACGAGCGAGGCGAGACCGGTGGCCAGCCGGGTCGCGTAGGTCTGGAGCAACTTCCGCTGCGCGCCGGTGCCGTCGCCGCCGGCATGGTCGGCGGCGCGGGCGACCAGCGTGGCGGCGGCCTCGGTGTACGGCCCCGACGGCACGTCAGGGATGCCGAGTTCCCGGGCCAGCTCGGGTACGGCCTGGGAGCCGGCCAGCTCCTGGTAGCCGCCGCTGTTGGCCTTGGTGACCTGGCGGACCAGCGGGGCGCCCGGCACCGGCAGGAAACCGACCTCGCCGGCGCCGCCCGTCCAGCCGCGGTGCAGCCGGCCGCCGAGGACCAGGGCGGCGCCGAGGCCCTCCTGGTTCCACAGCAGCACGAAGTCGTCGTGGCCGCGGGCCGCGCCGAGCCGCTGTTCGGCGATGGCGGCGAGGTTGACGTCGTTCTCGTACTCGACCGGCATCGGCAGCGCCGCCGCGAGTTCGTCCAGCAGTGTGGGGGAGTGCCAGCCCGGCAGGTGGGAGGCGTAGCGCAGCCGGCCCGTGTTGGGGTCGAAGGCGCCGGGGGTGCCGATGACCAGCCGGTGCACCTCGGACCGGGCGAGCCCGGCCGCCTTCACCGCGCCGTCCAGGGCGTCGGTGACCTGCTGGACCACGGGACGGCCCGTCCGGCGGCCCGGGGTGGGCAGCTCGTACTCGCCGACCGTGCGGCCGGTGACGTCGGAGACGGCGGCGCGGATGCGGTGCGGGGTGACGTCCATTCCGGCGGCGTACGCGGCGGCGGGGTTGACCGCGTACAGCTGGGCGTTGGGGCCCGGCCGGCCCTCGCTGGTGCCGGTGACCCGGACCAGGCCGGCCGCCTCCAGACGGGCCAGCAGCTGGGAGGCGGTGGGCTTGGACAGGCCGGTGAGCTTGCCGATCCGGGTGCGCGACAGCGGCCCGTGCTCCAGCAGCAGATCCAGGGCGGCGCGGTCGTTCATGGCGCGCAGGACGCGCGGGGTGCCCGGCGTGCCGGCGGTTCCTGCCATGGGATCGACACCTGCCTTTCAGCCGCCCAGCTTTTCAGTGGCCCGGGCGCGGCGTCCAGTCTTGATCACCGGACGTCCCGCCTGATCACTGTTAGGAAAGTTTCCTATTTGGGTGGGAGGAACGTAAGCCCAGGACGAAGAGGGCGTCAATAGACAACGCCCCCGAGGCAACAGAGTCGTTACCTCGGGGGCGCGGTGGTACGGGCCGGGCGGGCGGGGCGGCGCGGGACGGGGCGAGCGCGGTCATGCCGGCCCGGGCGAGCGCGGCGGTGCGGTGCGGGGCCGCGCGGCTCGGGTGGGTGCGGGCTACTTCACGGTGACGTGGTCACCGGCGGACGTCTTCGCGCCCGTGGTGGCCGTGCCGGCGAAGACGAAGCGGTAGGTGCCGCTCCGGGTCGCCTTCACCGTGGTGGACAGGGCGCCGCCGGCGCCGGAGGTGATCCCCTTGACGTTCGCGTACGAGCCGCCGTCCGCCTTGAACTGCAGGACGACCTTCTGGCCCTGGTAGCCGGCGTACCTGCCGGTCGACCAGTTCGCCCGGGACAGCTTGCCCTTGACGGTCAGCGTCCTGCCCTTCACCACGGGCTCCGGGGCGGCGTTCGCGGTGAGCAGGGCGGCGCGCCGCACCGGCACGGAGCCCAGGTTGCCCCAGACGGTGACGTCGTTCTCGCCGTGCAGGTAGTCGTCCGAGACGCTCCCGTCGCTGTGGGCGTAGAGTCCCGCGGCCTTCCAGGTGGTTGCTTCGGCGGCCTCGTAGACCGACTCGCCCGGGGTGACGACGATCTTCTCGGTGCAGCTCTCGGTGACCGTCGTGTCCGTCGTGGCGGTCGCCTTGCAGGCGGGCGGCGTGTCCGGGCCCAGGTCGTTGTCCATCGACCTCAGCGTTCCGAGGTACAGGAACACCGCCTGCACGGTCTTGTCCTGGTCGATTACCAGGTCCTTCGGCCGGGTCAGGGTGTACGTCACCGGCACGGTCACGGCCTTGGCGGTGCCGACCACGATCGGCTTGCCGTTGTTCACGGTCACACCGGCGAACGTCAGGTCCGGCGTGCCGGTCGCCGACGCGGCGGGCGCGGCCAGGCCGGTGAGAGCCAGGGCACCGGACAGGGCGGTGCCTATGGCGAGCTTGCGCATGTTTCCCCACATTCGAGGCGGGCCCCCGGGCGACGTCGCGCTCCGGAACAAGGGGCCGCTGTGGGGGTGACCTTAGAGGACCGCGGGATGCGGACGGAACGCGGGGTTCCTGTGAAGACGATCTGCATCCGCGGTCTGGTCACGAATGCACCCCGGATGTGGTTTCCGCTGGTCACAGCGCCTATATTCACAGGCGCCCACCTCACAGGCACCTGTATGCACCGGGCCTGTGCGCACAGCCGCCTCGATCGGATCGCGGCAAGGGACGCGCCCGGGGGCGGGGCAGCACGAGGGGACGGCTGGGCGAATGCATGACCGAAGAGCGCTGAGCAGGCCGTGGCTGGGCGCGGTGTCCGGCTTGCTGCTGCTGGGGGCGGTGGCGTGCACGGCACCGCAGCAGCCGAAGGCCCGGCCGGCGGCGGCCGCCGCGGCACCCTCCGCCTCACCGTCGTGTGCCTCCGGTGCCCTCCGCTGGGGCAGCGTGCGGCAGGAGACACGGCTGATCGGGCTCTCTCCCGCGGTCACGGCCGGCAAGCACGACGGATGGACCACCTTCCGCAACGCGACCGTGCGCGTGGTGGCCGCCCGGGTCACGACGGACGGCGCGGACGTCTCCGGGCGGCGGGTGGTGGCCCTGCTGGCGCGGCACCTCGGCTACGACTCCGGCGACCTGATGCCTCCGGGGCAGAACACGGCCCCTCACATGCCCGCGCGTGAGCGGATCGGCTCCCGCGGCGCCGGCCGCATCGCCACCACCGAGGGGGTGAAGGTCGTGGACGCGAGCTTCGTCGTGCAGTGCCCCGACGGGCCGCACTACGGCAGCCTCACCACCTGGCTCGCCCCCGTCCGGAGCGACTCCATCGGCTGCGGCACCGACCCCGGCCGGGACGCCTGGCTCCGCGAGGCCTACCGGCTGGCCTGCGGCCCGCTCGATCGGTGACGAAGGTGCCGGTGCCGGTGCCGGTGCCGGAGCCGGTGCTGGTGCTGGTGCTGGTGCCGGGTCAGGGGCAGGGGCCGGGAGCGACCGCGTGCCCTACTTCGGCGCCGGCCGTTGCTGCGGAGCGATCGGCGTCGCCGCCGCCGACTGCGGCGAGTCCGCGTTGGAGTACACCGACGGGGCCGCCACCGCCGCCGTCGGGTCCGGGGTGTCCGCCAGGTCCTCCGCCGCCGTCGCGCCGCCCACGATGCGGATGTGTGCCGCGTCGAACGCCCGCTTGATGCGCCAGCGCAGCTCGCGCTCGACCGTCACCGACTTGCCCGGCATGGTCTTGGCCGACACCCGGACCACCATCGAGTCGATCAGCACCGAGTCCAGGCCGAGCACCTCGACCGGGCCCCACAGCAGCTCGTTCCAGGGCTCTTCCTTGCTCATCTTCTCGGCGACCTCGTCCAGCGTGGCCCTGACCCGGTCCAGGTCCTCGCTCGCCTTCACGGTCACGTCGACCCCGGCCGTCGCCCAGCCCTGCGACATGTTGCCGATCCGCTTGACCTCGCCGTTGCGGACGTACCAGATCTCCCCGTTGTCGCCGCGCAGCTTGGTCACCCGCAGCCCGACCTCGATCACCTCGCCGGAGGCCACCCCCGCGTCGATGACGTCACCGACGCCGTACTGGTCCTCCAGGATCATGAACACGCCGGACAGGAAGTCCGTGACCAGGTTCCGGGCGCCGAAACCGATCGCCACACCCGCGACACCGGCCGAGGCCAGCAGCGGCGCCAGATCGATCCTGAAGGTGCCCAGCACCATCAGCGCGGCCGTGCCGAGGATCAGGAAGCTGGCCACCGAGCGCAGCACCGAACCGATCGCGGCCGAACGCTGCCGCCGCCGCTCGGCGTTGACCAGCAGGCCGCCCAGCCCGCTGCCGTCCACCGCCTGCGGGGCCCGGCCCATCCGGTCTATCAGCTTCGTGATCGCCCGCCGCACCACCGCCCTGAGGGCGAACGCCACGACCAGCACCAGCAGGATCTGCAGACCCATCGCGAGCCACGTCGACCAGTTCTGCTCGACCCAGCTCGCCGCGTTCGTCGCACTTTCCTGAGCATCCTGGAGCGTCGGCACGGCCGGGGTCGTCGACCCCGAGGGCGACGGCGACGGGGACGGCGATGCACCGGCGGCCGGCAGGACGGCGGGCAAGGTCGACACGGCAGGTACCTCCAAGGTGCTGCACGGTCCGTACCGGCGGGCGGTCAAGGTCACGAAAAGGTCACCGGACGGACAGGACCACCACACTAACGGGGCATTGTGAGCGGCTCGTGCGGATCCGCACAGGAGGCGCGCAGGAGAGACACGGCTCACGTGGGCTTGAACCGGCCATGATCCGGGGGATGCATCAGGTGTGGTCGAAAACACTCCCAGCCCGTTACCGGGACATGGTGGCGCTACCACCAGGCATGAGGAGAGACTGACTGCAGATCGTCCCGGCGCGAGCCACGCGCCGCCGACGCCCAAGGAGGCACCCGTGCCGCACGTCCTGGTCCTCAACGCGTCGTACGAGCCGCTCGGCGTCGTACCGCTCCGCCGCGCGCTCGTCCTCGTCCTGGAGAACAAGGCCGTCTCCCTCGAGGAATCCGGCGCCTACCTGCACAGCGCGACCGTCACAGTCCCCGCACCCAGCGTGGTCCGGCTCAAGCGATTCGTCCGGGTTCCCTATCGGGGGCCCGTTCCTCTTACCCGCCGTGCGCTCTTCGCGCGGGACGGGGGCCGGTGCATGTACTGCGGTGGCGTCGCAACCAGCGTCGACCACGTCATCCCGCGCAGTCGCGGGGGCAAGCACGTCTGGGACAACGTGGTGGCCTCCTGCCGCCGCTGCAACCACGTGAAGGCCGACCGCCACCTCGTCGAGCTGGGCTGGCGCCTGAGGCACAAACCCGCACCCCCCACCGGCCTGGCCTGGCGCATCATCGGCACCGGCCACCGGGATCCGCGCTGGCTGCCCTACTTGCAGCCGTACGGCGCGGACGACGCCTTGGCCCGGATCGACGGCATCTCCGCCTAGTCGCTCCGGGCCGGTCGTATGTGCACACGGGGCGCGGCGGTGCCGTGGACGCGCGGGGGCTGGGCGCAGTCCCCGCGCCCCTTCGGGCCGGCGTCGCCTTGCGTGGCTCAGCCGCGCGAACCCTCCGGGCGGGCACCACGCACCGCGTACAGAGTCGCCCCCACCACGAACGCCGTCAGCGCCGCCGCCCACGCGCCGGGCTGGGCGCCCGGCTGCGTCGGCCACGCCCACACCGTGGCCGCGCGGCCGTGGGCGGTGGTGGAGCCCAGGTAGACGGCGGTGACGTAGCCGAACGCGGGCAGCCAGCTCAGGCGGGCACCCAGGAGCACGGCCGCCGTCGCCGTGAGACCCGTACAACCCAGGGTGTTGCGGAGCACGGCGGGCGGCCCGAAGGTCTCCGGGTGGCCGAGTACGGCCGGTGTGAGCAGCAGCGCGGCCAGTGCGGTCAGAGCCGCCAGCTGGGCCAGCCGGCGTGGCCACCAGGGGCGTACGGCCGTGCGGTCCAGCTCGTCCGACGCGCTGTACAGGCTCGCCCCGATCACCGCCGACGCCAGCAGCGGCGCCAGCGCGACGATCGGCACCCGGCGGTCGGGATCGAGATAGGCGTCCAGCCGGCCGGCCGCCCAGACCGCGAAGGCGGCCGTACCGGCGAGCGCGGCCACCGTGAGAGGGAGCGCCCGGGAGCGGGCGTAGAGCAGGGGGCCGCGGGTCGTCGTCACCGCGCGGGCGACGTGGGTCGTCGTCACAGTGCGGGAACCCCCTTCGCATCGCAGGCCGCGCGGGCCGCGAAGTAGGCCGACAGCCACTCCCGGCGCTCGTGCTCGTCCATCCCGGCGAGCCTGGCCCGGGCGGCTAGGAGCTTGCGCTCCTCGGCCGGGCCGTCCCCGGGCACCTTGCCGCTCTTCTGCAGGGAGTTCGGCGCGAGGTAGGACTCCACCGCGTCGTCCGCCCACATCACGCGGGTGGTCCTCGCGGAGTCGGGGCAGTCGTAGCCCTCGAGCGCGGCGACGGCCTCCCACGCGAACTGCTGCGGATCGGCCAGCCGCCCGCGTACGACCGACCAGCCCAGCGTGATGCCCGGCAGTGCGGCCTCGTCGGCGCGCGGCTCTCCGTCGTGGCCCGCCCAGCGCACCGGCAGGTTCCGCACCCCCCGCAGCTTCCCCGTGACCCCCGACAGGGCGTCACTGACCTGCGGGAGCATCCCGGCGTACCGGGCGTTGACACAGACCGCCGGAGTCACGGAGGTGTCGCACACCTGGCGGCGGCCGAGCGGGTCGGTGTGCCAGAGGCCGTCTCCGGTCTGTGCGAGCAGGGCGCCCGCGGACAGTGCGGCGGCCAGCGGGAGCAGGGCCGTCACCCGGCGCCGGGCCGCGTACGCCAGCGCGGCGGCGACCGCCAGCCCGCCCGTCCACGCGGCCATGGCCCACGGCTGCCACCACACCGGCAGCCCGCCGTTCAGCGACGACGTGGTCGGACTCAGGGCGCGGCCGGTCTCCGAGCCGTCGGCCGTCATGAGCCCGAGTCCCACGTATCCGGCGACCGCCAGCAGAGGGGCCATCAGCCGCGTGGGCGCCACCCGGCCCGCCACGTGTCCGGCCAGCGCGCCCGCCGCCATGGCGGCCGTGTCCCCCGGCAGCAGCACCAGGTGAGGGCGGTCACCCTGGGTGTAGGGCCAGGTGGCGAGCAGGGCCCCGGCCGCCACGAGCAGATAGCCGACGGCCACCCACACCGCCACGGGCAGCGCCGCCACCAGCAGGCGGGTCAGCGGCGGCCGTACGGTCGTCGCCCACAGGTCTCCGGTACCGCGCCGCCGCTCCCGGCCGCCCTGCCAGCAGCCCGCCGCCACGGCCAGCGGAAGGGTGATCAACATCCCGGTGTGCACCAGGTCCGCGGTCTCCGCCCAGCCGCCCTGCCACTGGTCCGCCTTCGCGGACACCGGGATTCCCAGTGTCAGCAGCACGGCGACCCCTGACCACGGCGCGAACCCTCGCACCCACTCGGCCCGCAGTGGATGCGGCACCCGCCCGCGCGCCGGCGCCTTCGGTTCGGTGACGAGGGCCATCACACCGCCTCCCGCTCACCCGGCGCCCGGTGCGCCCGCAGCGCCGCCGTGTACCCGCGCTCGATCGGATGGTCTCCCGGCCCGTCGGAGGACTCGCCCAGCACGGTCAGCGCCTCGGGCGTGCCCCGGTACGCGACCCGGCCCGCGTCCAGCAGCGTGACCTCCGTGCACGCGGCGGCCACGTCCTCCACCAGGTGGGTGGAGACCACCACGGTCGCCGAGACACCCAGCTCCCGCAGCAGTTCACGGAACTCCACCCGCTGCTCGGGGTCGAGCCCGGCGGTCGGCTCGTCCAGCAGCAGCACGGCGGGGTCGTTGACGACGGCCTGCGCGATGCCGACCCGGCGGACCATGCCGCCGGACAGCGTCCGGACCTTGGCGTCGATGCGGTCGGCGAGGCCCACCCGGGCCACCGCCCGCTCCACGGCCGCCGGCACCCGCGCGGCCGGCATCTCCTTCAGCCAGGCCACGTACGCCACGAACTCCCGCACGGTGAAACCCGGGTAGTAGCCGAACTCCTGCGGCAGATAGCCCAGCCGGCGCCGCACCCCGGCCAGCCCGCGGTGGCCGGCGACGTCCTCGCCGAGCAGTTCCACCCGGCCGGCGTCGGGCCGCGCCACCGTGGCCAGCACCCGGATCAGCGAGGTCTTCCCGGCCCCGTTCGGCCCGAGCAGCCCGTGCACACCGGTGCCGAGATCCAGGTCGAGCGAATCCAGGGCGAGGGTCTTGCGATGCCGGACCCGCAGGCCGGTCGCGCGTATGGACGTCATGTCTCTCCAGGAGAGTGCGGGGGACCACGACGGTGGGCGGGTCCCGGCGATCGATCGGAAGGGGGAGGGGAGCGGTGGGGCTACGGAGGTGGAGGCTCCCGGAGTTCGGGCGCAGTGGCGGGCTACGCCCGCGGGTGGCCCCGCTGTTCGGGAGGAGGGGGAGTGCCGGCGCCACGGCGGTGGGTGGTCCCGGTGTCCGGGCGGAGCGGGGTGGAGCGCCGGGACCACGACGGCCGGTGGTCCCGCCGCCCGGCCGGAGGTGAGCGCAGCGAGGCGCTTCCGGCGGGGGCGGTGGCCATCGTCAAGGACCCGCCGGAGGTGAGCGGAGCGAGGCGCTCCCGGCGTGGGCGGTGGCCACCGTCAAGGACGCGAGGGTGGCCGCCGTTACGGACGCAGCGGACGGTCGTACGCCGGGCGGCGCGCGCCCAGCAGGACCGCACTCACCACGGCCGCCGCCGCCCACGCGCCCTGCGCGGCGGTGCCGTCCAGGCACCGGGAGAGCTGCTCGGCGAGCTCGGCGGTCGCCGTACCGGTCGGCGCGACGGCCATCGGCGCCAGCACGGCGCACAGCCAGCCGCCGCCCGTCACCCCGGCAGCCGCCCGGCAGCCGACGAAGGTGGCCAGGGCCAGCGACGCCAGCGCCAGTGCCAGCCCGGGCAGCAGCCATGCCGCCGCGGCCGGGGCGCCGGAGGCGGGCAGCAACAGCCCGGCGAACGTCAGCAGCGGCAGGCTCACCGCGAGTACGGCGACCGTACGGGTCAGTGCGAGCCGCAGCCCCCCGCCCGGCGTGGCCGCGGCCACCTCGTGCAGCGGGTCGGCGTGCGGACCGTAGGACAGGGCCACCCCGGCCACGGGCAGCACCGGAGCGATGGCCAGCAGCAGGGCCCGCATCCCCGGGACACCGGCCCCGTACGACAGGGCAAGCGCGCCCAGGGCCACGCCCAGCACCGCCGGCAGCCAGGCCCCGCGCACGGCGGGCCCGGCGGCCCACAGCAGCCGGGCCGGCCGGGACAGCGCGGACTTGCCGGCCGGCCTGGCGGAGAGAGCGGACTTGCCGGCCGGCCTGTCGGTCAGAGCGGACCTGTCGGCTGCCCGGCCGGACAGTGCGGACCTGTCGGCCGCCCGGCCGGACAGCGTGGACCTGTCGGCCGCTCCGGCGGACAGCCGTCCCGCCGGTACGACGGCCGCCGGTGCCGGTGTCTGCTCCGGTACCGCCGACGGGGCGGCTTCCGGTGTCTGCTCCGGAATCACCGACAGGGCGGCTTCGGGTGCCGGTGTCGCGTCCAGCACCGCCGCCCGCACCTGTGCGAGCACCGCCCCCGCCGCCGTGTCGCGCACCGCGGCCGACACGCGGGACGCGCACCCCGTACAGCCCTCCAGATGCTTCTCCAGGGACCATGCGTCGGCCTCCGGCAGGACGCCGCCGGCGTAGCGGGTGACCAGGTCGTCGGAGGCGTGCCAGGGCCGCCTCTCACGGTTCGTCATGCCGTGCCTCCCAGCGGGGACGGGTTCAACTGTTCGAGCGCTGCCCGTAGTTCCGCGCGGGCCCGGCGGGCCCGGGACTTGACCGTGCCCTCCGGTATGCCGAGCAGCCGGGCCGCCTCACGGGTGCTCAGCCCGTCGACGACCGTCGCCCGCAGCACCTCGCGCAGCTCGGGTGAGATCCGGTCCAGCGCCGTACCGACATCGCCGTACTCCAGCCCCGCCAGCACCCGCTCCTCGGCGGACGGCGCCGCGGCCGGCTCGTACCGCCCGGCGAACCCGGGCTCGGGCACCGGTTCGGCGACCCGCGCGGTCCGCTCCTGCGCCCGCCGCGCGTCCACCAGCCGGCGCGCCGCGATCGTCCACAGCCAGCCGCCGGCCTCCTGCCCACGGTGCCCGGCCGCCGACCGCCACACCGTGACGAACGTGTCCTGCAACACCTCCCGCACCATCTCGGGATCACCGCAGCGCCGCGTCAGCCGCGCGTGCAGCCAACCGGCGTGCCGGTCGTACAGGTCGGCCATCGCCGTCGCGTCACCCTGCGCGACGGCCCGGAGCAGGGCCGCGTCGCCGCCGGTCCCGTCGTCCTTCTTCCGCTGGCCCCCCACGGGGCGGAACAGTCTCACACCCCCTCTATCGACCGGCGGACCGGTACCGGATCACTCGGGCCGCGGTTTTGCCGGGCGTGGCGACGGCATCACTGGGTAGGCCTGCCGTAACCCGTCCAAAGCCGAAGCACCCCGCACACCGACAAGGAGGCCCCCGTGGCCGCACCGGCACGACTCATGATCCCGGCCCAGCTCAAACCCGTGGCGGACCCGTCCGCCGAGACCGACGAGATGCCCGCCTGCGTCTTCAGCGCGGAGAGCGCGTGCGCGCAGACGCCGCTGACCAGCGAGCCGCCGCTGCCCGACGCCGAGCCCCTGACCAGCGAGCCCCCGCTCGCCGAGGCCGCTCCGCTCACCAGCGAGTCCGACCCGGTCCCGGACTTCTACGCGCCGGGGCTGTAGATGGCCGCGGCGCGCGACGAGCACCCTGCGGAGGACCTCACCCGGCTCGCCGGGCTGCACGGGGTCGCCACCTCCTACCGCCCCGCCCCGGACCGCACCGTCCAGGTCCCCGCCGCCGCCGTGACCGCCGCCCTCACCGCCCTCGGCGTCGACGCGACCGGCC
The DNA here is from genome assembly GCF_016741775.1 of Streptomyces actinomycinicus. Taxonomy (GTDB): domain Bacteria; phylum Actinomycetota; class Actinomycetes; order Streptomycetales; family Streptomycetaceae; genus Streptomyces; species Streptomyces actinomycinicus. The sequence continues at coordinate 309,921 of NZ_JAERRK010000001.1, forward strand.
CCGACGCCGTACGCACCGCCCTCGCCGCCCGGGAACGCGAACTGCGCGAGCGCCTGCTGCCGCCGACCCTGGTCCGCTGGGCGGGTGCCGAGCCGCCCGCCGCCCTCACCGACCTGCCGGCCGGCACCCGGCTGCGCGTCGAGACCGAGGACGGCGACGACCGGGACTCAGCCGCGGACCTCCCGCTCGGCGTCCACCGGCTGACCGCCACCACCCCCGACGGGCGCACCGGCGAGGCGACGTACGTCATCGCCCCGGACCGGCTGCCCACCCCGTCCGGCCGCTGCTGCGGCCTCCTCGTCCAGCTCTACTCCCTGCTCTCCCACCGCTCCTGGGGCATGGGCGACCTCGCCGACCTCGCCGAACTGGCCGGCTGGGCAGGACGCACCGCCGGCGCCGGATTCGTCCAGGTCAACCCGCTGCACGCGGCCGTACCCGGCGCCCCCACCGACCCCTCCCCCTACCGCCCCTCCTCCCGCCGCTTCCCCGACCCCGTCCACCTGCGCGTCGAGGACGTCCCCGAGTACGCGTACGCCGAGGACCGCGAGCGGCTGGCCGGACTGCTCCAGCAAGCCGAACGGCTGCGCACCGCCGTCCTCGACAAGGGCGCCCTCATCGACCGGGACGCCGTCTGGGAACTGAAGCGCGAGGCACTGGAAACGGTCCTGGCCGTCCCCCTCGGCCCCGGCCGCCAGGCCGCCTACGACGCCTTCCGCGCCGCCCACGGACAGGCCCTCGACGACCACGCCACCTGGTACGCCCTGGCCGAGGTGCACGGCTCCGACTGGCACACCTGGCCGGACGGCCTGCGCGACCCCCGCTCGGCGGCGACCGCCCGTGCCCGCACCGACCTCGCCGACCGCATCGCCTTCCACACCCGCCTCGCCTGGCTCACCGACGGCCAGCTCCGCGCCGCCCAGCGCGCCGCTCGTGAGGCCGGCATGCCCGTCGGGATCGTGCACGACCTCGCCGTCGGCGTGCACCCCGCCGGCGCCGACGCCTGGGCGCAGCAGGACGTCTTCGCCGCCGGCACGTCCGTCGGCGCCCCACCCGACGCCTTCAACGCCCGCGGCCAGGACTGGGGCCTGCCGCCCTGGCGCCCCGACCGCCTCGCCGCCACGGGGTACGCCCCCTACCGCGACCTCCTGCGCGCCCTCTTCCGCTACGCCGGCGCGCTGCGCATCGACCACGTCATGGGCCTCTTCCGGCTCTGGTGGGTCCCCCAGGGCAGCCCGCCCACCGACGGCACCTACGTCCACTACGACGCCGACGCCATGCTCGCCGTCCTCGCCCTGGAGGCCCACCGGGCCGGGGCCCTCGTGATCGGCGAGGACCTCGGCACCGTCGAACCGGGCGTCCGCGAGACGCTCCAGCGGCGCGGAGTCCTCGGCACCTCGGTGCTCTGGTTCGAACGGGACTGGGAGGGCGACGGCCGCCCGCTGCCCCCCGAACACTGGCGCGCCGACTGCCTGGCCACCGCCACCACCCACGACCTGCCGCCCACCGCCGCCCGCCTCACCGGCGACCACGTGGACCTGCGCGACCGCCTGGGCCTGCTGACCCGTTCGGCGGCGGAGGAACGCGCCGAGGCCACCGCCGACGCGGCCGAGTGGCTCGCCCTGCTCGGCAGCCTCGGCCTGCTGGACACCCCGGCGGCCGGACCGCCCGGCTCCGACGAGGAGGAGGAGATCCGCGCCGTCCACCGCTTCCTGCTGCGCACCCCCGCCCGGCTGATCGGCGTCTGGCTCCCGGACGGGGTCGGTGACCGCCGTCCGCAGAACCTGCCGGGCACGTGGGACCAGTACCCGAACTGGCGGCTGCCGATCGCGGACCGCGACGGCAGGCCCGTGCCCCTGGAGGACCTGGTGGCCTCGGCACGGCTCAGGGGACTTCTCGAGGTACTCCGCCCGGTCGCCGCCCGCCCCGGCGAGGCACCGGGTCCACGCCGGCCCCGGTAAGGCACCCCGGGCGCGCGGCTCCGACGAGGGTTCGCTAACTTGATTCCGTGGACAAGAAGAACGCCCTGCGCGCCGGCGCCCTGGCTGCCGGTACGACGCTGATGATGCTGCTCATGTCGTCCCCCGCGCTCGCGCTGACCCGCGACGACGGTGACGACCCCGGCCAGGGCCTGAGCGTCATCGAGACGCTGGGCCTCTACGTGTTCCTCCCGGTGGTGCTGTTCCTGGTCATCGCCGGTCTGGTGATGGCGCTGGACAAGTCCCACAAGAAGAAGGACACCACGTCGTCCAACATCAACGTCAAGTCCGACGCCCGGGCCAAGGCCTGACCGGACTGCCCTTCCGTTCGCCGGGGGCGCCGCTCCTCCCGCCGGTACGCGCACACGCCGTACCCGGGTGAGACCGGCGCCCCCGGCGTTTTCCCGTGCCAGGACCCTCAGGGATTCGGCGCGGTCAGATACCGCTGCACCGTCGGCCCCTCGGCCCCTCGGCCACCACGGCAACCATGAACTGACGCCCGGTCGCGGCCCCTCGGCCACCAAGGGCGCCGCGAAGCGCCGTACCTCGCAGGGCGGTCCGGTCCCGTGGGCCGACGCGCTCAGGAACGGCTACTCGGCCGTCGTGCTCAGTAGCTCCCGCAACAGGTCGGCCAGCTGGCCGGCCTGTTCGGCGTTCAGGGCGGAGAGCGCGGCGCTCTCCTCGGCCAGGCCCGCGCCGACCGCGTCGTCGATCAGCCGCAGGCCCTCCTCGGTGAGGGTCACCTGGAGGCCGCGCCGGTCGTGCGGGTCGGGGGAGCGGCGCAGCAGACCCGCCCGCTCCAGCTTGTCCAGGCGGCCGGTCATCCCGCCCGTGGTGAGCATGAGGGTGGCCGAGAGCTGGCGCGGCGAGAGGGTGTACGGCTCGCCGGAACGGCGCAGGGTGGCCAGGACGTCGAACTCGCCACGGGAGATGCCGTAGGGCTTGTACGCCTTCTCCATCCGGTCGCCCATCGTGCGCGAGAGCCGGAAGATCCGGCCGAAGACCTCCATGGCCCGGGTGTCGAGGTCGGGGCGGACCCGGGCCCACTGCTCGACGATCGCGTCCACGGGGTCGGCGGGCTGTTGCTGCATGCGGTGAGTATCGACCCCATCCAGGTTGTTCGCAAGAAAGCCTCTTGCTGATAAGTAGCTTAATGCTAAGCTACTTGTCACTGACCTAGTCTGAAGTGAATCGGGAAAGGGGCCTCGTCATGGCCATCAGTCGCCCGGGCACGACCGCCGTCATCGCCCTCACCGCACTCGCCCCTGCCTCCTGGGGCACCACCTATGCGGTCACCACCGAGTTCCTCCCGCCGGACCGCCCCCTGTTCACCGCCCTGATACGGGCCCTCCCCGCCGGTCTGCTGCTGCTCGCCCTGACCCGGGTGCTGCCGCGGGGCGTCTGGTGGGCCAAGGCGGCCGTGCTCGGGGCGCTGAACATCGGCGCCTTCTTCCCGCTGCTGTTCGTCGCGGCGTACCGGCTGCCCGGCGGGATGGCCGCGGTCGTCGGCTCGGCCGGGCCGCTGTTCGTCGTCGGGCTCTCGGCGCTGCTGCTGGGGCAGCGGCCGGCGCCGCGCACCCTGCTCACCGGGCTGGTGGCCGCGTTCGGGGTCAGCCTCGTCGTGCTGAAGGGGGCCGGCGCGCTGGACCCCGTCGGCGTCCTCGCGGCCGTCGCCTCGACCGGCTCGATGGCTGCCGGGACCGTGCTGACCAAGCGCTGGGGCCGCCCCGAGGGCGTCGGCCCGCTGGCCCTCACCGGCTGGCAGCTCACCGCGGGCGGGCTGCTCATCGCGCCGGTCGCGCTCCTGGCCGAGGGTGCCCCGCCGGCCCTCGACGCCCCCGCCGTCGGCGGCTACCTCTACCTCGCCCTGGCCAACACGGCCGTCGGCTACTGGCTCTGGTTCCGCGGCATCGGCCGGCTCACCGCGACCCAGGCCGCGTTCCTCGGTCCGCTGTCCCCGCTGACAGCGGCGGTCGTCGGCTGGGCGGCCCTCGGCCAGGCGCTCACCCCGGTGCAGATGGCCGGCATGGGGCTGGCCTTCGCGGCGACGCTGGCGGGGCAGTTCACCGGCGGTCCCCGCCGATCGTTCAGGATCCCTGAAAAGAACGGTCGAAAAGATTCGATGGACCTGACGGTTGCCGCGCTGCGACGGTAGGGGCACAGCCACCACCGTTCAGGAAAGGACCCCTGTGACCGCAGTCGCGCACCGGACCACCCCCGCCCCCACCGCCACTGCCCCCGCCCCCCGGGCCGCCGCCCCCGCCGCCCCCGGCCCGCGCCCGGCCCTCGCCCCCCTTCTCGGTCTCGTCTGTGCCGCGCTCGCCACGGTCGTCTGGTCCGGCAGCTTCGTCACCGCCCGCGGTCTGCACGACAGCGTCCCACCCGTCCAGCACGCCTTCTGGCGCTGGGTGATCGCCCTGCTCGCCGTGGCCCCCTTCGGCGCCCGGCAGGCCTGGCGGCAGCGAGCGCTGATCCGCCGGCACGGCCGCTACGTCCTGATCACCTCGCTCCTCGGCGTGGCCGTCTACAACACCCTGGTGAACCAGGCCGGTCTCACCACCCCGGCCGCCACCATGGGCATGATCATGGCCGCCTCGCCGGTGCTCATGGCGGTGTTCGAGCGGCTGGGCGGCGCCCGGCTGGGCGCGCGACGCGCCACCGGGCTGCTCCTGGCCTGCGCGGGCGTCACGCTGCTCGTCGGAGGCGGCGCGGACTTCTCCTCCGGCGCACTGTGGATGCTCGCCGCCGCCTCCTGCTTCGCCGGCTACAGCGCCCTGCTGCGCCGCCGGCCGGCCGGACTCGGCGGCACGGCCTTCCTGTTCACCACGTTCCTCGTCGGCACCGTCCTGCTGCTGCCCGCCCAGGCGGTGAGCGTGACCGTCCAGGGCTCCTTCCACCCGGCCCCCGGTACGGTCCTGCCCCTCCTCTACGTCGGTGTGGCGTCCTCCGCGCTCGCCTTCTTCGCCTGGAACAAGGCCATCGCGCTGATCGGCGCGACCCGCGCCGGCATCGTGTACTACCTCCAGCCGGTGTGCGTGGCCCTGCTGTCCTGGGCGGTGCTCGGCGAGCACACCGGCCGGGCCCGACTGCTGTGCATGGCACTGATCCTGGCCGGCGTCGTGCTGGGCGCGGGCTCCCGCCGCTGACGCCCCGGCGCCCCGGACCCGGGCCGCCCGGGGAGCGGCGTGTACCGTGCGCGCATGGCCGAGTGGGACCTGAGGAAGCTGCGGATTCTGCGGACCCTGCGCGAACGCGGAACCGTGACCGCGACGGCCGAGGCCCTGCACATGACCCCGTCCGCCGTCTCCCAGCAGCTCACCAACCTCGCCGCCCAGCTCGGCGTGCCCCTGCTGGAGGCCCAGGGCCGCCGGGTCCGGCTCACCGGCGCGGCCCGGCTGGTGCTGGCGCACACCGAGGCGGTGTTCGAGCAGCTGGAGCGGGCGGACGCGGCGCTCGCGGCCTACGCGCACGGGGAGGCCGGCGAGGTCCGCGTCGGCGCCTTCCCGACCGCCGTGCCCGCCCTGGTCGTACCGGCCGTACGGGCCCTGCGCGCCAGCCATCCGCAGGTGACCGTCCGCGTCCGCGAGGCTGAGGCGGGCGAGGCCTACGAGCTGCTGGCCGCCGGCGAGGTCGACCTCGCCCTGTCCCTCGCGGCCGAGGCACCGAGCGCGGCAGACCCGCGCTTCACCCACGTGCCGCTGCTGGCCGACCCGCTGGACGTGGCCCTGCCCCCGGACCACCCGCTCGCCCGCGCCGCCCGGCTGACCCTCACCGACCTCGCCGCCGAACCCTGGATCTTCGGCGGCAGCGGTCCCTGGTCCGACATCACCCGCCGCGCCTGCGAATCGGCCGGCTTCAGCCCCCACCAGGGCCACTCGGCCTCCGGCTGGACGGCGATCCTGGCCATGGTGGAGGCGGGGATGGGGGTCGCCCTGGTGCCCCGGACGGCCGCTGCCCGCCGCGAGGGCGTGGTGATGCGGGAGCTGGGGGCGGACCGGCCGGTACGGCATGTGGTGGCGGCCGTGCGGAAGGGGGCGGAGGCGGGCGCGGCGGCCGGCAGGGTGCTGGAGGCTCTGCGGGATGTGGCGGGACCCGCCGCCGGGGCCGCTCGGGCGTGAACGGGGCCGCGTCCGGAGATGACCGCCCGCAGCGGGACCGGTTCGCCGCCGTCTACCGGGGCCGCCGCACCTCGTACAGGAAGCACCCGTACTCCACCGCCCGCACGTGCACGAGGGCCACCGCCGGGTCGGCGAAGGCCTCGGCGAAGGCCGGTTCGAAGCCGGAGCCGTCCTCGACCAGCCGGCCGCCGAGGATGCGGCCGTCGGCGGAGTAACGGCGGACCGTACGGTGGGCGTTGCTGAAGGGCAGAGCGCCGGTGGCCGCCGGGCCGGGGCACTCGCCGGCGTGGATGAAGACGGGGCCCTGCTCGTCGTAGGCACCCGGGTCGGTTCCCGTCTCGGCCGCCCAGCGGCGCAGGGGCGCGTACGAGACCAGGGCGAGGCGTTCGCCGGGTGCGCTGCGGCGCAGACAGCAGCGCAGCGGGGCGCCGCCCTCCCGGTCGGTGAAGGCGGACGTGGCGCGGCCCGCGTCGTCGCGGGTGCGCAGCTCCTCCAGGACCGTGGGCGTCAGTGCTCGTGCGGTGTATGCGGTCATGGACCCAGCGTCCTGCGTCGCCGGGCCGCGCACCGGCGGTATCCGGACGTCGTGCCGGGACGCGACGGCCTGCCGGTGCCGCCTCCCGGCGCCCGAGCCGCACGGCGGGACGCGCGGGCCGAACGGAGAAGGGGCGCCCGGTGCGGGAGGCACCGGGCGCCCCTTGCCGGGCGGAGGACTACCGGGCGTCCGCCGCCTGGGCCTTCAGCGCGCGTTCGATGCCCGAGCGGGACTCCGAGACGAGGCGGCGCAGGGCCGCGTTCGGCTCGGCCGAGGCCAGCCAGGTGTCCGTCTTGGCCAGGGTCTCCGCGGAGACCTGGACCGAGGGGAACAGGCCGACGGCGATCTGCTGGGCGATCTCGTGCGAGCGGGACTCCCAGACACCCTTGACGGCCTCGAAGTACTTGTCCGTGTACGGCGCGAGCAGCTCCCGCTGGTCGGTCTGCACGAAGCCGCCGATCACGGCCTCCTGCACGGCGTTGGGAAGCTTGTCGGAGTCGACGACCGACGCCCACGCCTCGGCCTTGGCCTCGGCGGTGGGCCGGGACGCGCGCGCGGTCGCCGCGTGCCGCTCACCGGCGGCCGTCTTGTCCCGCTCGTACTCGCCGGCGATCTCCGCCTCGTCGTACCGGCCGACGGCCGCGAGCCGCTGCACGAACGCCCAGCGCAGCTCGGTGTCGACGGCCAGGCCCTCGACGGTCTGGCTGCCGTCCAGCAGGGCCTCCAGCAGGTCCAGCTGCTCCGGGGTGCGGGCGGTGGCCGCGAACGCACGGGCCCAGGCCAGCTGGTGGTCGCTGCCCGGCTCGGCCGTGCGCAGGTGGGCCAGCGTGGCGTCGGTCCAGCGGGTCAGCAGGGACTCGCGGGCGGCCGGGTCGGCGTACAGGTCGATGGCCAGCTTGACCTGGCGGTGCAGGGACTGCACGACGCCGATGTCGGACTCCTTGCCGATGCCGGACAGGGCCAGCGCCAGGTAGTCGCGGGTGGCCAGTTCGGCGTCCCGCGTCATGTCCCAGGCCGAGGCCCAGCACAGGGCGCGCGGCAGCGACTCCGCGAAGTCGCCGAGGTGCTCGGTGACGGTCTTCAGCGACTCCTCGTCCAGCCGGACCTTGGCGTAGGAGAGGTCGTCGTCGTTGAGCAGGACCACGGCCGGGCGGCGCTTGCCGGTCAGCTGCGGCACGGCGGTCAGCTCGCCGTCGACGTCCAGCTCGATCCGGTCGGTGCGGACCAGCTTGCCGGAAGCGGCGTCCAGGTCGTACAGGCCGATCGCGATGCGGTGCGGGCGCAGTGTGGGCTCGCCCTGGGCGCCGGCGGGCAGGGCCGGGGCCTCCTGGCGGACGGCGAAGGAGGTGACGACCCCGTCGGCGTCCGTGGCGATCTCCGGCCGCAGGATGTTGATGCCGGCCGTCTCCAGCCACTTCTTCGACCAGGTCTTCAGGTCACGGCCGGAGGTCTCCTCCAGCGCGCCCAGCAGGTCGGACAGGCGGGTGTTGCCGAAGGCGTGCCGCTTGAAGTAGGCCTGCACGCCCTTGAAGAACTCGTCCTCGCCGACGTAGGCGACGAGCTGCTTGAGCACGCTCGCGCCCTTGGCGTAGGTGATGCCGTCGAAGTTGACGAGGACGTCGTCCAGGTCGCGGATGTCCGCCATGATCGGGTGGGTGGACGGCAGCTGGTCCTGCCGGTACGCCCAGGTCTTCATCGAGTTGGCGAACGTGGTCCAGGCGTGCGGCCACTTCGAGCCGGGCGCCGCGGTCTGGCAGGCGATGGAGGTGTAGGTGGCGAACGACTCGTTCAGCCACAGGTCGTTCCACCACTCCATGGTGACCAGGTCGCCGAACCACATGTGGGCCAGCTCGTGCAGGATCGTCTCCGCGCGCACCTCGTACGCCGCGTCGGTCACCTTGGACCGGAAGACGTACTGGTCGCGGATGGTGACCGCGCCGGCGTTCTCCATCGCGCCCGCGTTGAACTCGGGCACGAACAGCTGGTCGTACTTGGCGAACGGGTAGGCGAAGTCGAACTTCTCCTGGAACCAGTCGAAGCCCTGCCGGGTGACCTCGAAGATCGCGTCCGAGTCCAGGAACTCCGCGAGCGAGGGCCGGCAGTAGATGCCGAGCGGCACGGACTGGCCGTCCTTCTCGTACACGCTGTGCACCGAGTGGTACGGGCCGACGATCAGCGCGGTGATGTACGACGAGATCCGCGGGGTCGGCTCGAAGACCCACACGTTGTCCTGGGGCTCGGGGGTCGGCGAGTTGGAAATGACGGTCCAGCCCTCGGGCGCCTTCACGGTGAACTGGAAGGTGGCCTTCAGGTCGGGCTGCTCGAAGGAGGCGAAGACGCGGCGGGCGTCCGGCACCTCGAACTGGGTGTAGAGGTAGGCCTGCTCGTCCACGGGGTCGACGAAGCGGTGCAGTCCCTCGCCGGTGTTGGTGTAGGCGCAGTCCGCGACGACCCGCAGGACGTTACGGCCCTGAAGCAGCCCCGGCAGCGCGATCCGCGAGTCCTTGAAGACGTCGGCGGGGTCCAGCTGGTCGCCGTTGAGCACCACCTCGTGGACGGCCGGCGCCACCAGGTCGATGAAGGACTCGGCGCTGCCGCGGGCGACGTCGAAGCGCACCGTGGTCACGGACCGGTAGGTACCGCCCTCCTGCGCGCCGGAGAGGTCGAGATCGATCTCGTACGAGTCAACGGTGAGCAGCTCTGCCCGCTGCTGTGCCTCTTCGCGAGTCAGGTTTGTGCCAGGCACGCGGTCATCTCCTCGTTATGTGTCGGTTGCGCCATCCTTCCATGGGATCCACACGTGACGCGATGTCCGGATCCCGACGGTGCCCGCACGGGCCCCGGCACGCCACCGCCGGACGGCTGGAAGACCGTCCGGCGGTGGCTCAGGGGCTCAGCGGTCCACGACCGCGTTCAGCCGACCACGCTCAGCCGACCACGACCACCACGACCCCACCGCCGAAGCCGAAGCCGTTGTTGAAGCCGAAGCCGTTGCCGAAGAAGTTGTTCCGGAAGCCGCCGCAGCCGTTCCAGCCGCCGCCCCAGCAACCACCGTGAGACGGGACCTGGGCGGGAGTGGCCGCCGAGGCCGTACCTGCCGCGCCGAGCGCGGTGCCACTGGCCAGGACGATGCCGATCGCGGATGCTGCGAAGAGACGCCTCGCGCGTAGTGCTTTCATGGGCCTACCTTCCTTCCACGCCCTCGCGGGGTTTCCGGTTCGGGGGCGATGGCCGCGGCCTCCGTGGGTACGGGCTTGGCGCGGTCTTAGCTGTTGCCGCGGGGGACGAGGGACAGGGCCTGCGCCGCGGGGGGCTTCTCAGCCCGCTGAGCAGGGCACTCGTCTGGCACCGGGCACACCGCCCGATCGCGGCCCTCATCCATCACGCTAGCGGCCGATCGTCGGCTCGGCATCTCGGACGGTGACGGCCGGGAACGCGAGGAGGGGCGGCCACGTGATCGTGACCGCCCCTCCTGGCCGGGCGTGTTACTCGGCGGACAGCTCGGCCGCCACCAGCTCCGCGATCTGCACCGCGTTCAGCGCGGCACCCTTGCGGAGGTTGTCGTTGGAGATGAACAGGGCCAGCCCGTTCTCCACCGTCTCGTCGCGGCGGATGCGCCCGACGTACGACGGGTCCTTGCCGGCCGCCTGCAGCGGGTTCGGGATCTCCGAGAGGGCGACACCCGGGGCCTTAGCGAGCAGCTCGGTGGCCCGCTCGGGCGGGATCGGGCGGGCGAAACGGGCGTTGACCTGGAGGGAGTGGCCCGAGAAGACGGGGACGCGCACGCAGGTGCCGGAGACCTTCAGCCCGGGGATCTCCAGGATCTTGCGGGACTCGTTGCGCAGCTTCTGCTCCTCGTCGGTCTCGTTCAGACCGTCGTCGACGATGCTGCCCGCGAGGGGGAGCACGTTGAAGGCGATGGTGCGCTTGTAGACCTGCGGCTCGGGGAAGTCGACCGCCTCGCCGTCGTGGGTGAGCTTGTCGGCGTCGGCGGCCACCTTCTGCACCTGGCCGTGCAGCTCGGCCACGCCCGCGAGCCCGGAGCCGGACACGGCCTGGTAGGTGGCGACGATGAGGGCCTCGAGACCGGCCTCCTCGTGCAGCACCTTCAGCACCGGCATGGCGGCCATGGTGGTGCAGTTCGGGTTGGCGATGATGCCCTTGGGGCGGTCGGCGACGGCGTGCGGGTTCACCTCGGCGACCACCAGCGGGACCTCGGGGTCCTTGCGCCAGGCCGAGGAGTTGTCGATCACGACGGCGCCCTGGGAGGCGACCTTCTCGGCCAGCGCCTTGGAGGTCGAGCCGCCCGCGGAGAAGATCACGATGTCGAGGCCGGTGTAGTCGGCGGTCGCCGCGTCCTCCACCGTCACGCCGTCCAGGATCGTCCCCGCCGAGCGGGCCGAGGCGAACAGGCGCAGCTCGTCGACGGGGAAGTTCCGCTCGGCGAGGATCCTGCGCACGACCGTGCCGACCTGGCCGGTGGCTCCGACGATTCCTACCTTCACGGGGACTCCTCTGCGTGACGTGCGTGTACGTTCCCGGGCGGCCGGGACCCTCCCATCATGCGGGGGACCCGGGCGCCCGTGTCCAATCGTTTGCCCAAGGGATGGACGGGTACTCGGCCCGGTCGCGCATCTCGATCACCCACTCGCCGACCGCCCCGACGTGGAGGAATGCTTCCGAGATGCGGCAGAAACCGGAAGTTGCGGTGACTTTCCGCCGGGGGAAGTGGTTTTCGTCCAGCCGGCAGAGGTGCTGGATGCCGCCCGTGGAGACGTACGACACCTCGGCGTCCGTGCCGGTGTGACGTACGACTCCGTACGCGGTGCCCGGGTCCCGCCGGTGCCCCGGGTCCGCCGGCCCAGCGGCGGTGCCCCGGAGGGATCCCGGGAAAGGGGCCGAACATTCCCGCAGCCGGGGCGAACGTTTCCGCCCCCTCCCGCGTCCTAGGGGAAACGCGGCGAGGGGAGGGGTGGCTGTGCTGCGCGGAAAGGTTCGCCGTGGTCAGGGGAGAGACCATGGTGCCGGCGATCCGCTGGACGCGGCCCAGGAACGCCGGGTGCGGGCGGTGCTCGCGCTCGGCGGCGTGCCGCAGACGGACCTGCCGGACGGTGTCCAGCAGGTGAGGCTGCGACTGCTGGAACGGGCGGCGAGCGGACATGAGGCACCGCGTGACGTGTCCGCGTGGGCGGCGGTGGTCGCCTCCAACCTGGCCATGGACTGGCACCGGGCCAAGCGGCGCCAGGAACGGCTCGGGGAGCGGCTGGCCGCCCTGCACGAGCCCGCGCACCCCTCCGGCGAGGAGACGAGCCTGCTGTCCCTCGCCGTCGCCCGGGGCCTGGACGAACTGCCCGCCGCGCAGCGGCAGGTCGTCGTGCTGCGCTTCTTCGCGGACCTTCCCGTGCGGGACATCGCCGAGGAGCTGGGCATCCCGGAGGGCACGGTCAAGAGCAGGCTGCACACGGCGGTCCGCGCGCTGCGCGACCGGCTGCACGAGGACGAGGTGGTGTGAGGTGACCGCCGGACACGAGGGCGCACGCGGCGCCGGTGGCGGGGAGTACGGCGGCATGGACGCCCTGATGGCCGCGATCACCGGCGACCCCCTGCCGGAGGAGGCCCGGCGTGACGCCGCGTTCCTCGCCGACCACCGGTCGGCGCAGGCCGACGTCGCGGTGCTGCGGGGGCAACTCGCCTGGATGGCGGAGGCGCTGACGGGCGAGCTTGGGGAGACCGGCGAGCCTGGCGGTACCGGCAAGATCCGCGAGACCGGCGAGACTGGCAGTACTGGCGGTACTGGCGGTACTGGCAGTACCGGCAGTACCGGCAGTACCGGCAGTACCGGCAGTACCGGTGAGACGGGCGAGACCGGGGAGACCCGGGAGACCGGCGAGATCGGCGAGGCCCACGAGGCCTACGAGGCCCACGAGGCCCGCAAGACCGCGGAGAGCGGCGAGACCGGCGAGATCGGCGAGAGCGGTGGGTCGGGGGAGAAGAGGGGGCCGGTGAACAGGCCGGGGTCCGGTGTCGCCGGGCCCGCCGTGCCCGGTGCCGGCCCGCCGCAGTCGGCCTCCGCCCGGCGCATCCGCAGCCGTACCCGTCCCGCGGGGGCGGGCAGGCCGCCGCGGCCGGGTGGGCCCCCGCGTGCCCTGCGTGTCGCGCTGGGCACACTCGCCGGGGCCGCGGCCTTCTCGCTGGCCCTCGGGTTCGGCTGGCTGGTCAGCCTGAACGGCATGGGCGGGGCCGACACCGACAGCGGGGCGGCGTCGGCCAAGAGCGCCGGCGACGCCGGGCGCGAGGTGGCCGGGGACCCCGGGCGGCCGGCGGAACCGGAACGCGAGCTGGCCTGCTCCCGGCTGGTGGTGGAGGGCACGGTGGCGAAGGTGGAGCGGCAGCCGGGTTCCTCCCGGAGCCGCGTCACGCTGACGGTGATCCGCTCCTACAAGCCCGCGCACGGCCCGGCGGAGGCCGGCTTCCTGCTCGACGCCGGCGCGGCTCCGGCGCCACGCGCGGGACAGCACGTCCTCGTCGCGGTGCGGCAGGGCCGGCAGAGCGCGAGCCTGTGGGCCGTCGGCGATTCCCGGGTGGCCGGCAACCGCGCCTGGATCACCGGCGCCCTGCCCGGCTCCCGGCACCTGACCTGCCCTTCCGGCACCTGACCTGCTCTTTTGGCGACTGACCGGCCCTTCCCGCGACTGACCTGCCCTTCCGGTACCTGACCTGCTCTTCTGGCGACTGACCGGCCCTTCCGGCACCCAACCTGCTCTTCTGGCGACTGACCTGCCCTTCCCGCGACTGACCGGCCCTTCCGGCACCTGACCTGCCCTTCCGGCGACCAGGGGCCGCCGTCGCGAACGGGGGCGGCCGGCTACCTCACCGCTGTCTCACCGCGGTCAGCGACGCGTACACCACGACGTTGCCCAGGTAGCCGGTGCGCCTGGTGTAGCCGCCGCCGCAGGTGATCAGCCGGAGTTCGGGCCGGCCGGAACTGCCGTAGACCTTCTCGCTGGGGAACCCCTCCCTGTCGTACAGCTCGACGGCGCGGACGGCGAACACCGCTGTCCGCCGGTCCGCCCGGCTGATCTCGATGGTGGCGCCCTCGGTCAGGGCGCCGAGGTCGTAGAAGACCCCCGGGTCGCCGGCGGGGGTGTCCACGTGCCCGGTGGCGACGGCGGTCCCCGCCGAGCCGGGCGTGGTGCCGTCCCCGTACCAGCCGGCGAGGCCGGGTTCCTCGGGCGGCGGAGTCCGCAGCGCACCCTCCGCATCGAGGCCGACGCGCGTCATCGGGGCGTTCACGCCGATGGAGGCGATCCGGATCCGGACCGGCTCCGAGGGGGGCAGCGGACGGACCGTGGGGCCGGCGGGGTGCGCGGGACCCGGCAGGGCGTGAGCCGCCGACGGCCGCGGTGGCTCCTCCTTGTGCACCCCGCTGAACAGCAGCACCGCACCTGCCGTCAGCGCGCCGCCCACCACGAGCACTCCGGGGAGGAACGGATCCCGGGGAGTGCCGGTGCGGTGCCTGGGTGCCATCGCGGTGGGGCCTCCGCTCTCACGGCGGGTGCGGATCAGGACGATCAGGCGTGCTTGTCCTCGGGGCGGCGCCACAGCCAGACCGCACCGCCGGCGGCGGCCGTGACGAGCAGCCCGCCGCCCAGCGCGAGCGCGGTGCCCGAGCCGTCGGCGGGTCCGAAGCCGGCGTTGACCGAGCCGCTCGGCGACCGGCCGGTGACCTGGTACGTCTCCGTGACCTTGGTCAGTGGCGGACACTTCAGGGTGACCGTGTCGCTGCCCGGCCCGGCTCCTTCGGGGATCTGGAACTGGCCGGTGAGCACCCCCTCCTCGTCGCCTTCGAAGAGGTGGAAGTCCCCTGCCACCTCCGAGTTGCCCTTGCCGTAGTCCGCGTCGGGGTCGCAGGCACTCGTACTGACCGTGACCGTGGAACCCGGGGCGGCGTTCCACGGGTCGATGCTGACCTCCGAGTCGTCGGCGGCAGCGGCCGGGATCTGCAGTCCCAGGGCACCGAGAGCCAGGCCGATACCTGCACCCATGTGTCTGTAACGCATGCGAATCCTCCAACGGGACCGGTGTCCGGCCTGTCTGCGTGGCGTCTCTGCGGTGTTTACGCTCACGAGGCAATCGACAGACCGTCAGCTCCGCAACCTGACGGACCGCCACATGTGTCGGCCAGTCAGGTGTCACCGGGCCCCTCTTCCGTTCGCTTGCGCAGGTCACCGCCGCGAAGATCACCGGTACCGGTCACCCCGCCACCCGGGACCCATATCGGTGAAGGCCGGCCGATGCGCTCCCCCCGGTCCGGCACCGTCGCGGGCGTGGCCGCGCCGCCGACGGCAGGAGGGGCGGGCGTCCGTCTGGACACCCGCCCCTCCCGCTCGGATCACTCCGTTACGGCGTGACCTTCTCGATCTTCACGCTGCCGCTGCCCGCGACCGTGCCGCGCGCGTTCACCAGCTGCACCCGGCCGAAGAACTCACGGCCGGCCGGAGCCTCCGCAGCGGCCGTGACCTGGCCGGACACCGTCGCCGACGCGCCCGTGCCGAGCTTGACCGGGGCCGAGCCGTCGACCGTGACGGAACCGAGCGTGGGGGAGAAGAACACGTCCCGGTAGTCGTAGTCGGTCGAGCCGGACGGGACCGAGTAGCCCACGACCTGGATGGTGTAGGTGCCGGCGGCCGGGGACGGCACCGAGACCGCCTCCTCCGAGTCACCGTCGGCGGACTGCGCGACCTGCTTGCCGCTCGCGTCGTACACCGTCAGATCGAGGTCGGCGGCCGTGTCGGAGACACCGCCGATCGCCACGTCCAGGGACTTGGCGCCGGCCGGGACCTCGACCGTGGTGGTCTGGGTCTCGCCCTGCTTGATCGCCGGGCGGGCCGACTTCGCGGAACCCAGCGGGCCGCCGACCAGCTTGCCGTCCAGCGCCGCGAACGTGTTGGTCACCTTCCAGGAGGCGGCGGCCGGGGTGCCCACCTTGACCTCGGGGACGGTCACGGTCTCCGGGTCGAAGGCCGCGCCGAGAACGGCGACGTCCAGCTTGTACGGGTTGTCCAGCAGCGGGGACGTGCGCCGGGCCTCGACCTCGACCTCCCAGACGCCGGGCTGCGGGTCGGCGTACGAGCGCACGTCGGGCTTGCAGCCGTTGCCGTCCAGGTAGTTGTTGTAGCAGTACGGGGTCGACGTGTTGTCGGACGGCACGCCGTACGGGTGGATGGCGATGAACCGGGTCTGGCTCTTGTCCTTCAGCCCGCCGATCGCGACCTCCAGCGACTTGGCGCCCTCGGGCACGGTCAGGAAGTACGACTGCGTGCTGTTGCGCTGCACCGAACCGGCCGCGGAGTAGGTGTAGTCCACCGGGGCCGCCACCACGACTGTGGAGAGGACCTGCTTGTCGATGCCCTCGGTCTTCGGGTCGTCGACCTCGAGGATCGCGCTCTTGAGGCCCGCGGACTCCGGGGCGGCCTGCACCTTGACGGTCACCGGCTGGTTCAGCGGCAGCTTCACCACGTCGTCGCCGACGATCCGGAACGTGTGCCCGGCGTTGTTCTCGAAGTGCAGCTCGTGCCGGACCGCCTTGTCCGGGCCGGACGTACGGGTGATGGTCACGTCGTACGTCTTCTTCTGGCCCGCCTTCAGACCGCCCTCGCGGTCGTACAGGCCGGTGCCGAAGCCCGGGGTCTTCAGGGCGTAGTCGATCGCGGTGTCGACCGGCGCCTTCACCGTGTAGTCGTGCGCGGTGGCGCCGTCCTTGACGGCGTCCCACGCGTCCACGACGTTGATGAGGCCCGCGCCCTCCTCGTACGCCTGCACACCCTTGATGTGGTCGGCGGTCGACATCAGGGCCGTGCGCAGCGTGGCGGGCGGCAGGTCGATGCCCTTCTGCTTCGCGGCGCTCAGCAGCAGCGCGGAGGCGCCGGCGGCCTGCGGGGACGCCATCGAGGTGCCCTGGAGCATCGAGTAGCCGGCCGGCAGCGAATAGCCCGCCTCGGCGACCGGGGAGCCCGGCAGCCAGGTCTGGGTGGTGTTGATCGCGGCGCCGGGCGCGGTCAGGGTCGGGGTGAAGCCGCCGTCCTCACGCGGGCCGCGCGAGGAGAAGGGCATCATCGCGTACTTCTTCTCCACGGCCGAGCCGTAGTTGGCCGCCCAGGTCTCCTTGGAGATGGCGGCGCCGACCGAGATCACCTTGTCGGCCAGACCCGGGTCACCGATGGTGTTGGCGCCGGGTCCGGAGTTGCCGGCGGAGATGACCAGCTGGACGCCGTAGGTGTCGATGAGCCGGGTGTACAGCTCGGCGCGCGCGTTGTTGCCGTCGTTGAGCGCCGGCAGGCCGCCGATCGACATGTTGACGATGTCGACGCCGCGCTTGGTGACGAGGTCGATCATGCCCTCGGTGAGGGCGACGTTGGTGCAGCCGCCGCTCCAGGTGCAGGCCCGCGACGAGACGAGCTTGGCACCCGGGGCCGCGCCGTTCATCCTGCCGCCGAACAGGCCGTTGGCGGCGGTGATGCCGGCGACGTGGGTGCCGTGCTCGGACTCGATGACGCCGATGTTGACGTAGTCGGCCTTGGCGCCGGAGGAGTTGTAGACGACGTCCTTGCGGGTCTCGACCACGAACGGGACGCGCTCGGCGACGTCCGTCGAGGGGTCGTCGGTGCCGAAGTAGCCGACCTGGAAGTCGTCCTTGTAGGGCTTCATCGGCGTGTCGTCGGTGAAGTCCAGGTTGTCGTTCGTGTCGACGCGCACCGTGCCGGTGGCCGGGTCGTACAGCACGCCCCAGGCGTCGGTGGTGTCGCCGTCGCGGTTGAGGTCGCCCTTCTCGTCACCGCCGGCGGTGGCGGACTCGTACATGTAGTTGAACTTGTACGAGCCCTCGGGCGCCGTGAACTTCTCGGTGCCCTGCGAGGCGGTGCTGATGGAGAAGGAGGGGCCGGAGACACCGGTGGTCATCCGCCGCCAGGTGCCGTCGCCGTCGGACACCGGGTCGGTGGCGGTCACCCAGTCGACGATCTTCCGCTCGCCGGTGCTGGTCTTCTGCAGCGCCGGGTGCCCGAGGTCGATGCCCGAGTCCAGGATGCCGATGGTGATGCCGCGGCCGTCCGCCTTCGGGTGGTCCTCGACGAAGTCGACGGCACCGGTCTCGAAGGACGGGTTGTACGGGTTCTCCGCCGGCGTGTTCTTGCCCGGGGCCGGGTAGGCGGCCTTGCCCGTCGCGGACTTGGCGCCGCCGGGCGCCGGGTCGTCGAGCGGGATCTCCTGCTTGAGGTCGATGGCCTGCACGGAGGACAGCTTCGCGGCGGCGGCGATGGCCGAGTCGGCCTTCGCGGTCGGGACGGTGGCCCGGACGTAGCCGAGCTTGTCGTCGGTACGGCCGACCAGGCCGCCCTTGACCGCGTCCAGCTCCCCGGCGACCTGCTCCGTCTTCCCGGGCGAGGTCGCGATCATCATCGTGACGTTCTTGTCGCCGTCGGCCTTGGCGTCGGCGAGCAGGGCGGCGTCGTCCGAACCGAGCTTGTCGTCGGCGGACTTGACGCCGGCGTCGGCGGCCGGGGCGGGCGGCGTGTCCGCGGCGAGGGCCAGGGGTATCGGCCCCGCCGCGGAGAGTGCGGCCACGACACCCACGGCCACGGCTATGCGGGCCAGGCGTCTCGGGCCGGGTATGGGATCACGCTCGGGCGTGTGGGTCATCGGCATCCCTCAGGTAAAGGAACGAGCGGACGAGAGCGCTCAGCCTTACCCAAGGGCCCCCTCGCAGGGGACCGTTGACCGAATCGATATGAATGTATGGGGAAAACCCGCGATGGGATGTGAGCGGATACGGGCTGATCAGCCCCGAATGTGCTCAGTTCTCCTTGGAGCGGGCGTAATGCCGGGACGCCTTGGCCCGGTTGCCGCACGCGGCCATCGAGCACCAGCGGCGGGTGCCGTTCCGGGACGTGTCGAGGAAGTACAGGATGCAGGCGCCGCCGGCGCAGGTGCGGATCCGCTCCGGGGCCCGGGTGAGCAGCTCCAGGTAGTCACGGGCGGCCAGCCAGGCGGGGCCCCAGGCCGGGTCGGCGAACTCGGCCTCCTCGGCGGGGCCCGTGGCGGTCAGCCGGGCCCGGATCCGGCCGTGCGCCAGTACGGCGTCCACCAGTGGCACCGCCCGCTCGTCCGCCCCGTCCACCGCGGCCTTGATCGCCTCGCGGGCCTCCCGCAGATGTCCGAGCACCTCCGGGCTCGCCGGGTGGGCCCCGGCCAGCCCGTTGCTCCCGAGCCACACCGCGAGGCCCTCCGGATCCGCGAGCAGGTCCTGGGTGACGCCCTCCTTGTTCCACCGGGTGTTGAGCAGGTCCAGCGCGAGGGGCTCACCGGTGAGCGGGCGGGGGTCGCGGGTGGCGGACATGGGCACTCCTTCGCGTCTAACCCCTCAAGGGTACGTCGCCGGTTGACCTGTCCCGTCTAACTGTCTAATGTGAATGACGAAGGTTAGACATCCTCAAGGGGGAGCCATGATCCTGCGCACCGCGCACACCGGCCTGAACGTCACCGACCTCGACCGCTCGCTCGCCTTCTACCGGGACGTGCTCGGCTTCGCCCTGCTCGCCGAGGGCAAGGAGGACGGCCGGCGCTACGCCTACCTCGGCGACGGCGGCGACCGCCCGGTCCTCACCCTCTGGCAGCAGGCGCAGGGGCCGTACGACGCAGGCCGGGCCGGACTGCACCACCTCGCCTTCGCCGCCGGCTCGATGGACCGGGTCCGGGAGTACGAGACGGCACTGAAGGCGGCCGGCGTGGAGTTCGCCCACGAGGGTGTGGTCGCCCACCGGGAGGGCTCCGCCTCGGGCGGCCTCTTCTTCCACGACCCGGACGGCACCCGCCTGGAGATCTCCGTACCGGAGGGCGCCGAGGAGGCCCCCGCCCCGCACGCCTCCGCCCCGACCTGCGGCTTCTTCTAGCCGTGGGCGGCTATCACGCGGGCTCGCGGGCCGTGCAGGACCTGGCCGGCGTCCGCGACCGCGCCGACCATGTCGGCCGCTCCCTCGGCCAGGACATCAAGGCGGTCGCGGCGGCCTTCCTGGAACTCCAGCCGCTGCTCGTCGTCGGCGCGGCGGCCCCGGAAACGGGCAGGGTGTGGGCATCGGCCCTCACGGGCACTCCGGGTTTCGCCCGCGCGACGGGCCTCCGGCGGATGTCCGTCACCCGGGACACCGCCCCCACCTCCGTCCGACGGCCGGCCGGCCGGCCCGAAGGGGCGCGGGGAACTGCGCGGGCGACCACGCACGACCCGCACCCGGACGGCGGCGCGGACCCCCTCGCCCGGGCCCTGAGAACGGCCGGTACCTTCATCGGCACCCTCGCCCTCGACCCCCGCACCCGCCGCCGCATGCGCCTCAACGGCCGGCTCGAACCCACGGCGACCGGCTTCGCGGTGGCCGCGGACCAGGTGTTCTCCAACTGCCCGAAGTACATCCAGCGCAGGCAGTCCTACGAGTACGTCCCGGCCCGCACGCCGGGCAGCCCCCACCGGCTCACCGAACTCGGCGCCGAACAGGCCGCGTTCGTCCGGGCCGCCGACACCTTCTTCCTCGCCACCGTGCACGCCGCCGGCACCGACGCCGGCCACCGCGGCGGCAACCCCGGCTTCGTGCGAGTCGTTTCACCGCACGAACTGGCCTGGCCGGACTACCCGGGCAACGCCATGTTCCTCAGCCTCGGCAACCTGCGCACCGACCCCCGCGCCGGCCTGCTCATCCTCGACTGGGACACCGGCACCACCCTCCAGCTCACCGGCGAGGCCCGTACCGAGTTCGCGGCCGACGGCGCACGGACGGTCCGCTTCACCCTCGCCGAGGCCCTGTGGACCCCGGCCGCCCTGCCCCTGCGCTGGTCCGCGCCGGAGTACTCACCGGCCAACCCCGGGTAACGGTTAACTTCAGGACATGCGACGGAACTTGAGGGTGGCGGCCTACGCCGTGTGCGTCCGCGACGGACAGATCCTGCTGGCCCGCTCACCGGCCCCTGACGGGACGCCCGAGTGGGTGCTGCCCGGCGGCGGCATGGAGCACGGCGAGAACCCCTACGACACCGTCCGCCGCGAGGTCACCGAGGAGACCGGCTACCGCATCGAGGTGACCGGTCTCCTCGGTGTGGACTCCCGCCGGCATCTCTTCCGCGGTCGCGGGCCGCGCCGCCGCACCGACCACCACGCTCTGCGGCTCATCTACACCGGGGAGATCATCGGCGGCGAACTCCGCCATGAAGTAGGCGGATCCACTGATTTCGCTGCATGGCAGGACCTTTCGGTCCTTTCGGACCTGAACCGGGTGCGCCTGGTCGACGTGGCGCTGCGCCTGTGGCGGGAACGCCCCGCGAACGGTCATCTCGCCGCCGAGGACCGTCCCCTACCCCGAGAGATGAACGGGGAGTAACTGCCCCCCGGCCACCCGCAATCCACTCCATGACCGCACCAGGTACCCCGTGATCCACGTACGGTGATCGGCGCTGCGCGTTGCCGCCGCGTTCACGCGCAGGTCATCCCCGCTGCCAACGATCCACAGTGAGCGGGACGTTCGCGTCCGCGACGACCCGCGACCACTGCCGACGCGTTCGCACTCGGGGAGATCGCGCCATGTCGCGCATACGCTCTGTCGCCACCTCCGCTCTGGGGGTCAACCGCCGTACCGTCCTCGCCGCCGCCGGAGCGGTCTCGCTCTCCGCGGGTGTCGGCTACGCCCTCCGTCCCACCGACAGCGAGGCCGCCACCGCCCCGCCGGCGGCGGCACCGGAGGCGGAGGCGCCCGTCGCGCACTCCGGACGGGCCGCCGCGGCGGCCCCGCTCGCCCCCTACACCAAGGGCACCACCGTCGCCTCCGTCGCCGCCCCGCGGAACAGCTCCGGCTACCGCCGGCTCGGTGACGGGGCCGGCTGGAAGCGGGTCGTGCGCAGCGAGCTGGCGGCGCCCAAGTCCGGGCGCGCCGCCCGCCGTACGGCACTCGCCTCCTTCGTGCAGTTCACCGACCTGCACCTGATGGACGTCCAGCACCCGCTGCGCCTGGAGTACCTGCGCTCCCACGACGTGCACGCCTGGCGCCCGCACGAGGCCCTCACCGTGCCCGGCGCGATCTCCCTCGTGGAGCGGGTCAACGCGCTGCGCGGCGCCCCCGTCACCGGCGCCCCGCTGCACTTCGTGATGACCACCGGCGACAACACCGACAACAACGCCCACTCCGAGCTGGAGTGGTTCATGAAGGTGATGAGCGGCGGCCGGATCACCCCGAACTCCGGTGACCCGAGGCACTACGAGGGCGTGCAGAACAGCGGTCTGAAGCTGTACTGGCAGCCCGGCACCACCACCCGCGACAACGACAAGGCGCTCGGCTTCCCCCACCTCGGGGGCTTCCTGGCCGCCGCGATCCGCGAGGTGCGCAGCCCCGGCCTCGACGTGCCCTGGTACTCCACCGTCGGCAACCACGACTCCCTGCCGCTCGGCTGCTACGGCTCCCACGGCGACCGCTACCTCGCCGAGGCGGCCATCGGCGGCAAGAAGCTGATGAGCGTCTCCGCCGCCGACGCCAAGAAGCTCCAGGACGCCATCAAGAACGCCAAGGACCCCAAGGGCACCGGCTACCGCGACTTCCTCAAGGCCCACGCCCGCTCGATGCGCTCGGTCACGGCCGACGAGAAGCGCGCCCCCTACACCCAGGCCGACTACCTGAAGGCCCACCTGGACCCCGCCCACCAGGGCCACGGCCCGGTCGGCCACGGCTACTCCTCGGCGAACCTGGACGCGGGCACCCAGTACTACGCCTTCCGCATCTCCGACGACGTCATCGGCATCAGCCTCGACACCACCGACGCCGGCGGCCACTACGAGGGCTCCCTCGGCACCGCCCAGCTGAAGTGGCTGGACAGGACGCTGAAGGACAACAAGGACTCCTACGCCGTCGTCTTCAGCCACCACACCAGCAAGACGATGACCAACACCCGCCCCGACCCGGCCCGCCCCGGCGAGAAGCGGCACGGCGGCGCCGAGGTCGTCTCCGTGCTCTCCTCCCACGCCAACGTGCTGGCCTGGGTGAACGGGCACATCCACAAGAACGTCATCACCCCGCACAAGGCCTCCGGCGGGCGTTCCTTCTGGGAGATCTCCACCGCCTCCCACGTCGACTACCCGCAGCTCGCCCGGATCATCGAGCTGGTCGACAACAAGGACGGCACGATCTCCCTGTTCACCACCCTGATCGAGTCCGCCGCCCCGCACCGCACCGACTACGCCGACCTGTCCCAGACCGGTCTCGCCGCCCTGTATCGCGAGCTGTCCTACAACGCCCCCGGCGCCAACAAGACCCTCGCAGGCACCACGGCCGACCGGAACACCGAGCTGGTGCTGAAGAAGGGCTGAAAGTCACTCAACCGGCCCACACAAGGCAACCTTCGCGAAACTCCCCCGGTCCCTTCCCCCGACCACACCGGCACATCACACGTTGGGGGAAGACATGCGTGCACGCGCGACCCTGGTGGGCGGCACCGCCCTGCTCCTCACGGCGGCCCTGGCGGCTCCGGCCCTGGCGGCCACCGGGGGCCGGTCCGACGGCGGCCGGCCCGGCACGGGCCACGCCGCCACCCGCGAGGCGATCGAGGAGGCGGTCGAGGCGGGCGTGCCCGGCGTGACCGCCACCGCGAACGACACCCACGGCACCTGGTCCACGACGGCCGGCACCGGCGACCTCCGCACGGGCGCGCCCCGCTCGGCCGCCGACCGCTACCGCGTGGGCTCCATCACCAAGTCCTTCGTGGCCACCGTCCTGCTCCAGCTGGAGGCGGAGGGCCGGCTATCCCTGGACGACACGGTGGACCGCTGGCTGCCGGGCGTCGTGCGCGGCCACGGTCACGACGGCCGTCGCATCACCGTCCGCCGGCTCCTCAACCACACCAGCGGCATCTACAACTACACGGCCGACGAGGACTTCGCCCGCAGCTACTTCCTCAGGGACGGCTTCTTCCGGCACCGCTACGACACGGTCACCCCGCGCGAACTGGTCGCCGTCGCGATGCGGCACGAGCCGGACTTCGCACCGGGCACGTCCTGGAACTACTCCAACACCAACTACGTCCTGGCCGGCCTGGTCATCGAGAAGGTGACCGGCCACCCCTACGCCACCGAGGTCCGCCGCCGCATCATCCGGCCCCTGCACCTGACGGCCACCTCCGTGCCCGGCACCCGGGTCACCGTGCCACGGCCGAGCAGCCGCGCCTACTCGAAATTCACCGAGCCCGCGACGAGCCGGACGTACGACGTCACGAACCTCAGTCCCACCATTGCCTTCTCCGCCGGGGAAATGATCTCGAATTCCGCGGATCTGGACCGCTTCTACAGTGCCCTGCTGCGCGGGAAGCTCCTTCCGGCGCGGCAGCTGAAGGAAATGAAGACGACGGTGAAGATCGAAGGGGCCCCGAACATCGGCTATGGCCTCGGTCTCATGGACACCAAGCTGACCTGCGGTGTCCATGTCTGGGGTCATGACGGAGGCATTCACGGCTCGGCCTCCTCGGCCGCGACGACGGCGGACGGCCGGCATTCCCTCGCGCTCAATTTCAACGGGGACTGGGCGGGTGACACGGCGGCCGTGATCGAGAAGGAGTTCTGTTAGCCGACGTTTCGTCGGCGTCATTGCGCGTTAACCGGGACGTAATGTCCGTACCGCCTCATATCGGCTATCCCGCTGTGGACGGGGATGGCTCGATTCTTGTGCAAGGCGGGTGGTCGTGTGCGCGCGAGGCACGAACTGCGTGTGCTGTCGGTCTACGAGGGGTTCTTCTCCGGAGGAGCCCGCATCGTGCACACCGACGTCGTTCTGGGGCTGGCCGAGGGCGGCCAGTCCCACCAGGTGCTCAGCATCCATGGTGAGGTCCACCGCGAGGCCACCCGGCAGCGCATGGAGGATGACGCCTGCTACCGGTCGCTGACGGCCGGCGGGGTCGGCGTGACCTCGCTCGGCCGTACCGCGGGCCTGGTGGACGGCACGGTCGCGGCGAACGTTTTCAGCGGCCCGGAGCTGGCCGAAACCGCTCGGTCCATGGCCGGGGCGGACGTGATCCTGTCGCTGAAGGAGCAGCCGCTGGCGCTGCTGAACCAGGCCGGGCTGCCCCGCCGCCCGGTCGTGGTCGGCCTGCACCGCTCCGACCCCGAGAACCAGGGCCCCGCCCTGGACGAGCTGAAGGCCGCGATAGCCGACGGCACGGTGGTGGCCTGCGTGTGCTGCGCCGAGTCCACGCGGGCCGCGTACGAGGCCGCGGGCGTCCCGGGCGAGGTGCTGCACGTCATCCCCAACGGAGTGGACCTGCTCCGCTTCCGCCCGGACCCGGCGGCCCGGCTCGCGTTCCGCGCCTCGCTGGGCATCCCGGCCGCGGCACCGGTGATCGTCTTCGCGGCCCGCTACGCCACGATGAAGAACGTCCCGCTGCTCCTGCGTGCCGCCCGCGCCTGGCTCGCCCGCGAGCCCGAGGGCCAGGTCCTGATGTGCGGGGCGGGCATGAACGCCGGCAACCCGGCGCTGTGGGCCGACATCGAGATCGCCTTCGGAGCGGACCGGCACCTTGCAGAAAGGATTCGTCTGCTCGGTGTGCGCCGCGACATGGAGACCGTCTACGCCGGCTCCGACGTCGTCGCCCTGACCTCGGCCTCGGGCGAGGCGGCGCCGCTGTGCCTGATCGAGGGCATGATGTGCGGTGCCGTGCCCGTGACCACGGACGTGGGCGACAGCGCGGAGATCGTCCGGGGCCACGGCTTCGTGACCCCGCAGGACCCGGAGGCCGTCGCCCGGGCCTGGACGGCGGCGGTCGCCGGCCGTGCCGGCTTCGCCCCGGCGCTGGCGGCGAGCCGTGAGCGGTTCAGCCGCACCCGCATGATCGCGGCGTACGCGGCGCTGCTCGACGGCGTCCACAACGAGTCCGCGCGCGTGCCGACGCTGCCCGAGCCGCTGTAGCGCGCGCCCGCCGGCCCGGTCAGGTCACCCGGCTGAGCACCGGCAGGTAGCCCAGGGACTGGCCCGGTGCCGTGGGGTGGTACGACTCGGTGATCGCCAGCACGTCCACGCTGTGCAGCCAGGGCCGGGAGGAGCAGATCTCGTGGCCGGCGAAGGTGCCCGTGACGTCGGCGAAGGTGAACCCGTGGTCGACGGCGCGCTTGGCGATCACCTCGTTGAGGTGGTCCACGGCGGCATTGATCGCGGAGCGCTGCGCCTCCGGCAGGCCCACCACGCAGGCGCCCCTGAGGTGGTACAGGTGCGGATAGCCGAGCACCACCACATGGGCGCTCGGCGCCCTGTTCCGGATCGTCGTGTAGAGACGGTTCAGGTTCTCCGCGAGGGGCCCGTCCATGGTGGCGCGGGCACTGGAGACGGCGGACGCGCACCGGGTGCCGCCGCCCAGCGCGCAGACCGTCATGACGGTGGCGAAGCCCGAGTCGCTGCCGCCGACGGTGAGCGTGACCAGGCGGGTGCGCGCGCCGAGCCGGTCGAGCTGGTCGGTGAGGACGTCGCTCGCGCGGGCGCCGTTGCAGGCGGCGAAGCTGAAGGACGACGGCGAGTGGACCTCGGCCCACAGGACGGGGTACGCCCGGCTGCTGCGCTTGCAGCCCGTGCCGGAGGGCAGGTAGGCACCGGCCCCGACGCCGGCGGAGTAGGAGTCGCCGAGGGCCACGTACTCGGCGGCGGCGGTCTGCGGGACCTCTGCCGTCGCGGGGTCGGCGAAGGCGCAGGCGGCCGCGAGGAGGAGGGAGGCCGTGCAGGCCGCTATCCGGGACTGTCTCATGAGTCTCCTGTACCGCGGCCCGCTCACCCCCCGCCCGCCGTGTTCGTCCGTTCCGGTGAGCCCTCACCCGGGCGGCGCAGCAGAAGTGGACACGGCGGCGCGCACGAGGACGGGCCACCGGTGCCGGTCCGGTGGCCCGTCCTCTCCCCTCCTGATGCCCGCCCGGCCGGTCACTACCGGGGCAGCACCACGACGTACGCGGCCGGATCGCGGTCGCCCGACGCCATCAGCGCCGTGCGGACCACCGCCGCCTGCTGCTCCAGGGACTCCCTGAGCTTCCTGGGGGTGATGTGGACGACCGTGATCCCGAGGCGCTCCAGGTGCTCGCGCTTGCGGGCGTACTCCGACCACAGCTCGTCGTCGTCCTGCCGGTGGTCCTGGCGCGGTGCCCGCGTGTCCAGTTCCACCGCCACCGCCTGCTCCGGCCAGTAGGCGTCCAGGCCGCCGAGGTGGGGGCCGCCGGGCAGGCGCAGGTCCACGTTCCACACCGGGTCGGGCAGGCCGTACTCCAGGACCATCCGGTACAGCCGGTCCTCGGCGATCGCCCGGCCCTCGGCCAGCAGCGAGTCCACCGCGTCCACCACGTGCGGCCGGCCCAGCAGCTTGGCGTTCGTCAACTCCCGTACCACGGCGGCCGGTTCGCAGTGCCCGCCGCGCACGGCCTCGGTCAGCAGCCGGCGTACCGCCTCGGCGTCCGTCAGTTCCGCCACCGCGTCCGCCAGCGCCCGCGGCACCGGCGCCACCGGCAGGCCCGTCACGGTGTGCGCGGGGGGCAGGGCGGAGGTGCGCAGGACGCGGACGTAGCCCGAGGAGCGCAGCCGGCGCATGCGCGGGATCAGGACGTCGACGCGGTCCAGGGACAGCAGCGGCGGGGTGGACGCGAAGCCGTGCAGGGTCAGCGCGGCCAGTCCCGTGACGACGGCCTCCGTGTACACCGGCCGGTGCGGGTCCCCGGCGCCGGGCTGGGACGGGACCGCGGGTGCCGTTTCGCGCGCCGCGTACAGCAGCGCACCGTGCAGCCGCTCCTCGCTCGTCGGCGGGCCGGGGTGGAGCAGGACCACGCCCGGCAGCAGGACTTGCCAGGGGCCGTCCGGGCGGCACTGCTCGGTCAGTTCGGCCTGGGTCACGCCGTGGGCGCGGAGCCGGCCGGCCGTCAGGACGCGGCGGTGGGCCTCGGCGAGGTGGTGGAGGGGGCGGGGGGAGAGCGGGGTGTTGTGCGTCATGGCGACGGGATTCCCGCCCCCGGTCCCGTCTTTAACCGCTGTTACACGGCCGTCGAAAATTCCGGACAAGACGGTACTAAAGGTCAGGTGTTCGGGTGCCGAGTAGGGACGGAAAACCCCTGGTCCAATCAGGTGTGGACCAGGGGTTACGGCTGTGTTTGCCCGAATTTCGTAACGGTCACCCAGGCGGAAAGCCCAGGCCAGAGGTCAGTGGTCCGCTGCCGTCGCGTCGCACGCCTGTGCGCGCAGCGCCCGCGCCAGGTCGTCCCGCGCCTCCAGCACCAGCCGGCGCAGCGCGGGCGCCGCCTCCCGGTGCGCCTCCAGCCACGCGTCCGTGGCGTCCAGGACCTCCTGACGGTCCTGGAGCGCCGGGAACAGGCCCCGCACCACGTCCATGCCGATCTGGATCGACCGCTCCTGCCACACCCGCTCGATCGCCGCGAAGTACAACTGCGCGTACGGCGCGGTCAGCTCCCGCTGCGACGGCTGCCCGAAGCCCGCGATCGTCGCCTCAACCAGCGCGTTCGACAGCGCGTCGGACTCCACCACCTGCGCCCACGCCTGCGCCTTCACCGCCGCCGAGGGCCGCGCGGCCAGGCAGCGCACCTGGTGCCGCTTGCCCGACGCCGTGTCGTCCCGGGCCAGTTCGGCCGCCAGCACCGACTCGTCGGCCACCGCGTGCGCCGCCAGCGGCTCCAGGAACGCCCAGCGCAGCTCCTGGTCCACCTCCAGACCGTCGACCGAGGTGGTCCCGTCCAGCAGGTCCTTCAGCAGCTTCAGGTCCGGCTCGGCACGGGCCACGGCCGCGAAGAACCGCGCCCACGCCAGCTGGTGCTCACTGCCCGGCCCGGCCGCCCGCAGCTCCCCGAGCGCACCCTCGGCCAGCAGCTGCCCGCCGGTCTCCCGCCACTGGGGCGCCGCGTAATGCACCAGCGCCGAGTTCGCCCAGGCGTGCAGCATCTGCAGCACACCGATGTCCGACTCGCGGCCCGCGAACCGCAGCACGAGAGCGATGAAGTCCCGGGCCGGCAGCAGCCCGTCCCGGGTCAGGTTCCACAGCGCCGACCAGCACAGGGCACGGGCCAGCGGATCCGTCAGCGCGCCCAGGTGCGTCCGCAGCGTGGCCAGCGAGGTCTCGTCGAAACGGATCTTGCAGTAGGTGAGGTCGTCGTCGTTGACCAGCACCAGCTCCGGCGCCTCGGCACCCGCCAGCTCCGCGACGACCGTCCGCGGGCCGTGCACATCCGTCTCCACGCGCGCGTACCGCTCCAGCGCGCCCTCGGGCGTACGCCGGTACAGGCCCACCGCGATCCGGTGCGGGCGCAGCTCCGGGTGCGACTCCGGGGCCTCCTGGAGCACCGCCAGCTCGGCGATCCGGCCGCCCGTGGTGTCCAGCAGCACCTGCGGGGTCAGCGCGTTCACGCCGGCCGTCTGCAGCCAGGACCGCGCCCACTCCGACATGTCCCGGCCGCTGGTCTCGGCCAGCACCGACAGCAGGTCGCCCAGGCGCGTGTTGCCGTACGCGTTGCGCTTGAAGTAGCGCCGGGCACCCTCCAGGAACGCGTCCTGGCCGACGTACGCCACCAGCTGCTTCAGCACCGAGGCGCCCTTGGCGTAGGTGATGCCGTCGAAGTTCAGCTTGGCGTCCTGCAGGTCGCGGATGTCCGCGGTGATCGGGTGCGTGGACGGCAGCTGGTCCGCGCGGTACGCCCACGCCTTGCGGCGGTTGGCGAAGGTGATCCACGCGTCCGTGAACCGGGTGGCGCCCACGTTCGCGAAGGTGCCCATGAAGTCGGCGAAGGACTCCTTCAGCCACAGGTCGTCCCACCAGACCATGGTGACCAGGTCGCCGAACCACATGTGCGCCATCTCGTGCAGGATGACGTTGGCCCGGCTCTCGTACGAGGTCTGCGTCACCTTCCCGCGGAAGATGAACTCCTCCCTGAAGGTCACCAGCCCCGGGTTCTCCATCGCGCCCAGGTTGTACTCCGGCACGAACGCCTGGTCGTACTTCCCGAACGGGTACGGGTAGTCGAAGTGGTCGTGGAAGAAGTCCAGGCCCTGCTTGGTGACCAGGAAGACGTCGTCGGCGTCGAAGTGCGGGGCGAGACCCTTGCGGCACAGTGCGCCGAGCGGGATCTCCAGCTTGGTGCCGTCCTCGAAGGTGCGGGTGTACGAGTCCGTCACGTAGTGGTACGGGCCCGCCACCACACACGTGATGTACGTCGAGATCGGCTTCGTCTCCGCGAACCGCCACACACCGTCGGCCAGTTCACCGGCGCCGTTGCTCCACACCGTCCACCCCTCGGGCGCCCGCACCTCGAACCGGTACGGCGCCTTCAGGTCCGGCTGCTCGAAGTTCGCGAACACCCGGCGGGAGTCGGCCGGCTCGTACTGCGTGTACAGGTAGACCTCGCCGTCCTCCGGGTCGACGAAGCGGTGCAGGCCCTCACCGGTGCGCGAGTACGCGCACTGCGCGTCCACCACCAGCTCGTTCTCGGCGGCCAGGTCCTCCAGCGCGATCCGGGAGCCGTCGAAGACCTCGCCCGGGTCCAGGTCCCGGCCGTTGAGCGACACCGAGGTCACGCCCGGCGCGATCAGATCGGCGAAGCTCGACGCGCCCGGCTCGTTGCAGCGGAAGCGGATGGTGGTCACCGAGCGGAACGTGCGCGGCTCACCGTCCCCGTCGCCCACGGCGGACCGGATGTCCAGGGACACGTCGTAACCGTCGACGGACAGCAGGGCGGCCCGCTCCCGGGCCTCGTCGCGGGACAGATTCTCACCGGGCACGGACGGCACTCCCTCGTGATCGCGTGAATGGTGACTGATCAGGACCGATCCTGCCATGTGCTCCTGACGGCGGACAGCGGGGAATGCGGACGGCCACGACCCGGTTGAACCCTGAAACCGAGTGTTTCGCTGAGGAGCCCCATGTCCGAGACCGCCGCCCCGTCCGGAAAGACCCCCGTCGACTTCTGGTTCGACCCGCTGTGCCCCTGGGCCTGGATGACCTCCCGCTGGGTGCTGGAGGTGGAGAAGCTCCGCGACATCGAGGTCCGCTGGCACGTCATGAGCCTCGCCGTCCTCAACGAGGACAAGCTCGACGAACTGCCCGAGGACTACCGGAACATGCTCGCCCGTACGGCATGGCAGCCGGTGCGCGTGGTCACCGCGGCCTGGCAGAAGCACGGGGACGACGTCCTCGGCCCCCTCTACACCGCGCTCGGCACCCGCATCCACAACAACGGCGAGGGCCCCACCCTGGAAGCCGTCGCCGGCGCCCTCGCGGACGTCGGCCTGCCCGCCGGCCTCATCGACTACGCCGAGCAGGAGAACTTCGAGTTCGACGCCGAGCTGCGCGCCTCCCACAAGGAGGGCATCGAGAAGGTCGGCCAGGACGTCGGCACCCCGGTCATCGCGCTGCCCGGCCCCGACGGCGAGCAGATCGCCTTCTTCGGCCCGGTCGTCACCCCCGCCCCGAAGGGCGAGGACGCGGCCCGCCTGTGGGACGGCACCGTCGCCGTGGCCTCCGTCCCGGGCTTCTACGAGATCAAGCGCACCCGCACCAAGGGCCCCGACTTCAGCAACCTGTGACCCCCGGCGACGGGCCCGGCTCAGCGCCGGGCCCGTTCCCGTGCCCCGGCCAGCAGCTCCAGGTGCTCCTCGTACCCCTTGGCGTAGCACGCCGCCCGGTCCGGGTCCGGCTCGACCGTACGGGCCGGCTCGGTCCAGGCCGCCGCGTCCAGCGGCACCCCGTACCGCTCGGCCGCCGCGAGCACCGCGCCCCGCGCGCCGACCTCGCCCTCCACCACCCGCAGCGGCCGGCCCAGCACGTCGGCCAGCAGGCCCACCCAGGCGGGGCTGCGGGTCCCGCCGCCGCACACCGCGAGCGAGCCGGTCAGGCCCGCGGCCTCCAGGCAGTGCCGGGCCGCGTACCCGATGCCCTCGCAGGTCGCCCGGACCAGATCGGCGGGCGTCGACTCCAGGCAGACCCCGAGGAGTTCGGCCCGCAGGCCCGGCTCCACGAAGGGGGCGCGCTCGCCGGACGGCGCGAAGTAGGGCAGCACCCGCACCCCGTGCGCGCCGGGCGGAGCGGCGGTCAGCAGGTCGTCCAGCTCCTCGTGCCGGGCGCCCGTCGTCCGCAGCACCCAGTCCAGCGCCGCCGTGCCCACCATCGCCGGCATCGCCCGCAGCAGCCGCCCGGGCCGGTCGGTGGAGATGTACAGGCCCGCCGGTTCGCCGCCGAGGTCCAGCTCGGTAGTGGCCACCAGGCTCGCCAGACAGGTGCCGACGATCAGCAGTCCGTCACCGGGCGCGGTGACGCCCGCGCCGAGCGCGCAGGCGGGCAGGTCGTACGGGCCGTTCGACAGCCGGGTGCCGGCCGGCAGGCCCTCGCCGCTCGCCTCACCCGTCGCGATCGGATCGCCGATCGCGGGCAGCAGCCGACGCCGGCCGGTCAGCCCGAGCAGCTCCACGACTCCGTTGTCGTAACGCCGGGTGCGCGGATCCAGGAACGGCATCGACGCGTCCGACACGTCCGTCACCGCGCGCCCCGCGCCGGTCAGCCGCTGGAAGACCATGTCCTTGCAGTAGACGGCCGCCGCCGCCCGCCGCAGGGCGTCCGGCTCGTGCCGGTCCAGCCAGGCCAGCAGCGGCCCCGGACAGCCCGGGAACATGGCGCTTCCGGTACGCCGGAAGACCGTCTCGAAGGTGCCGTCCGCCAGCCACTGGTCCACCAGTTCGTGCGCCCGGCCGTCCATCCACGAGATCGCCGGCCGCACCGGACGGCCCGCGGCGTCCACCAGCCACACCCCGTCCCCCTGCCCGGTCAGCCCGGCCAGCTCCACGGGCCCCGGCACCCGCGCGGTCAGCGCCTCCAGCACGGCG
This sequence comes from Streptomyces actinomycinicus, assembly GCF_016741775.1. GTDB lineage: Bacteria > Actinomycetota > Actinomycetes > Streptomycetales > Streptomycetaceae > Streptomyces > Streptomyces actinomycinicus. The sequence continues at coordinate 342,463 of NZ_JAERRK010000001.1, forward strand.
ACGACGGCCGCGCACACCTCCGCCATGTCCTGCTCCACGGCCCCGCCCCGCAGGTCCAGGCCCACCGGCCGCGCCTCGACGCCCAGCTCCCGCCCGTCCCGGTCGAAAGCGGCGGCCTTCACCATGGACGTACCCACATCGATCCCGACGTACATGACACCCCCTGGGTGCTCAGACCAGACGGTGCGCGAGCGGTTCCCCGCGCACCCACCGCCCCACCTCGGCCGCCGCGATCCGGGCGGCCTTCTCCGCCACCGCGCGGCTGGCCCCGCCGAGGTGCGGGGTCAGCACCACCCGGTCGGCCAGCGCCCGCAGCCGGGCGTCCGGCGGAAGCGGCTCACGGGCGTAGGTGTCCAGGGCCGCCGCACCGAGCCGCCCGTCCGCGAGCGCGTCGCACAGCGCGTCCTCGTCCAGCAGGGGACCCCGCGCCGCGTTGACCACCACCGCGCCCGGCGGCAGCAGCGCCAGCTCCGGGGCGCCGATCAGGCCCCTGGTCTCCGCGGTGAGCCGGGCGTGCAGGGTGATCACGGCCGAGCGGCGCAGCAGGTCCTCCAGCGCGGGCAGGCGCAGCCCGAGCACCTCGCCGCGCACGTACGGGTCGTACACCATCACCCGGGCCCCGAACGCGCCCAGCACGCGGGCGACCCGGCTGCCCACCGCGCCGTAGCCGACGAGCCCGACCGGCAGGTCCTCCAGCTCCAGGCCGCTGTGCTCGTAGGTGTAGTACGACGACCCGGCCCAACTCCCCTGTCCGGCCAGGAGTCCGTGGGCCTGCGGGATGCGGCGCAGGGCGGCGAGCAGCAGGCCGACGGTGAACTCGGCGGTGGCGGCGGCATTGCGGCCCGGCGCGAAGCACACGCGCACACCGTGCCGTGCCGCCGCCTCCAGGTTCACGTTCACCGGGCCGCCCCGGCAGACCACCACCAGGCGCAGCGCCGGGCACGCCGCGAGGACGCGTCCGGTGACCGGGCCCATCTGCGTGACCAGGACCTGCGCGTCCGCGAGCGCGCCGATCAGCTCCTCCTCGGCGTCACTGGCCTCGCTCACCTCGGCGACCGGCCCGAACGGCTCGAGCGGCCAGCCAAGCGTCAGCTCCCGCACCGTGCAGTCGGCCTCCTTCTCGAGCGCCCGGGTGATGAGGGACGGCAGGACGAAGTGGTCGCCGGCGGCCACCACACGCACACCACTGGAAGTCATCGCAGGGAGTCTCCCGTCTCGGCGTCGAAGACATGGACGAGTCCGGCCGCCACCCGGACCTGCTCGCCGTGGGCGAGCCGCACCTCGGGCCCGGTCAGCACCACCAGATGCCGTTCCACCCCGGGCAGGGCGAGGGTGGCGATGCCCGACTCCAGCAGGGGCTCGTGGGCGACGACCCGGGCGGGAAGGCCGTCGGCGCCGGTGAGTCCCAGTTCCTCCGGGCGGATGCCGACCAGCACCGGGCGGCCCTCCGGCACCGGCACCGGCAGCGGGATCCGCACCCCGGCGGAGAGCCGGGCACGGCCGTCGGCGCCGGCGACGCCCGGCAGCAGGTTGATCGCGGGTTCGCCGACGAAGTCCGCCACGAACGCGGTGGCGGGACTGTCGTAGATCTCGTAGGGGGTGCCGAGCTGCTGGATCACGCCGTCCCGCATGACGGCGATCCGGTCGGCGAGGGACAGGGCCTCCTCCTGGTCGTGGGTGACGAGGATGGTGGTGTGGCCCAGGTCCCGCTGGAGGCGCTTGAGTTCGCGGCGGGTGGTGTCGCGCCGGGCCGCGTCCAGGTGCGACAGCGGCTCGTCCAGCAGGAGGACGTCCGGCTCCCGGACCAGGGCGCGGGCGAGACAGACGCGCTGCTTCTGCCCGCTGGACAGGCCGGCCGGGCGGGCATCGAGGATCCCGGTGAGACCGACCCGCTCGGCGATCTCGGCGACCCGGCGGGAGACGTCCTCGTCCCGGCTCCCCCTGCGGGCCCGCAGTCCGAACGCCAGGTTCTCCGCGACCGTCAGCGGCGGGTACAGCGCGTAGTTCTCGAAGGCGACCCCGATGTTGCGCCGCTGCGCCGGCCGGTCCGTCACCGACGTGCCGCCGACCAGGATGTCCCCGCCGGTCACCGCCTCAAGACCCGCGATCATCCGTAAGGTCGTGGACTTCCCGCAGCCCGACGGCCCCAGCAGGCCCAGCAGTTCACCGGAGTCCAGGCGCAGGTCGATGCCCCGGACCGCCTCCACCGGCGGGCGGCCCCGCGCCCGGTAGGTCTTGCGCAGCTCACGTAGCTCCAGCGCGGTCATCGCCCTCCCTCGGATCGGTGGCGCACACCTCATGACGCACCTTGTGCTCGTCCAGGTCGCGCAGCGCCTCCGGCGAGGCTCCGTCGTCCACCAGCAGCAGGTCGAAACGGGAGAGGGGGGCCACCCGGTGCAGGGCGACCCGGCCCAGCTTGGTGTGGTCGACCAGGAGCACGTTGCGGGCGGCCACGTCGAGCATGGCCCGCTTCACGGAGACGATGTGCTGCTCCTGGTGGTAGGCGTAGCCGCCGTGCACGCCCGAGGTGGACACGAAGCCGACGTCGACCCGGAGCTGGCCGACCGCTTCCACGCAGGACACCCCGAGGAAGGAGGAGTGCAGCCGGTCGTAGTCCCCGCCGAGCGCCATCAGATGGATGCCCCGCTGGCCGGCGAGGAGATTGATGGCCTCCAGGAAGTTGGTGACGACGGTCAGCGGGGTGATCTCGCCGAGCCGCAGCCGGCGGGCTATCTCCAGGGTGGAGGTGGAGTCGTCCAGCAGGATCGCCATGCCGGGCTCGATCTGCCGCAGGGCGTGCTCGGCGAGCGCGGCCTTCTGCGGGCGCATGGTCTTCAGCCGGTACTGCACGTTCGACTCGAACACACCGGAGGGCTGTGCGGTCACCCCGCCCCGCGACTTGCGGACGATGCCCTGCCGTTCGAGTTCGTCCAGGTCCCGGTGGATGGTCATCAGGCTGACACCGAACCGCTCGGCCAGCTCGGCCGCGGTTGCCGAGCCCTCGGCGAGGACGAGTTCGGCCATGGCGGCCTGCCGGGCCGCGGGTCCCTGTGCACCGGTGCTGCTCATCGTCGCTCGATCCGTCGTCCTGGGCGCCCGGGCCGGTCGGCCTCGAACACGAGCAGGTTCTCAGGCCGGACAGCCGGGCGGACCGGGTCGTCGGGGCGCAGTCCGGCCGCCTCGCCGCGGGCCGCCACGAGCGACAGCGCCTGCCCGCCGATCCGCACGGTCACCTCCACGGACCGGCCGAGCACCTCGGTGACGTACACGGTGCCGGTGAGGCGGTGCCCGTCGCCGGTGAGCGTCACGTCCCGGGGCCGCACCCCGACCAGCACCTCCGTGCCGGGCGGCACCCGCGTGGGCAGCGGCAGTCCGAACGCCCCGTCGGCCGACCGGAAGTGCCCGGTACCGGTCACCGCGCCGGGCAGCAGATTGATCCGGGGCCGCCCGAAGGCGCGGGCGACCTCGGTGTCGTACGGCCGGTACCAGATGTCCTCGCGGGTGCCGGTCTGCACGATCCGCCCGTCCCGGATGACCCCGATCCGGTCGCCGAGCGCCAGCGCCTCCACGGCGTCGTGGGTGACGTACAGGGTGGTGGTGCGGCGGACGGCGCCGATCGCCTTCAGCTCCGCCCGCATCTGCTGGCGCAGCTTGGCGTCCAGGTGGGACAGGGGCTCGTCCAGCAGGAACGCCCGGGCCGGGCGGACCAGTACCCGGCCGAGCGCGACCCGCTGCCGCTGCCCGTTGGACAGCTGCCCCGGCATCCGGTCCAGCAGGCCGCCGATGCCGAGCAGACCGGCGACGGCGCCGACCCGGTCCCGGGCCTCGGCGGCCGGCAGCCGGTGGCGCGGGGAGCGCAGCGGTGAGACCAGGTTGTCGTACACGGACCGGTGCGGATACAGGGCGTAGCTCTCGAAGCACATCGCCACGCCCCGGTCGTACGGTTCCACGTCCCGCATGTCCCGGCCGTCGATCTCGACGGTGCCGGCCTCGGGCCGCTCCAGCCCGGCGACCGTCTTCAGGGTGGTGGTCTTGCCGGCCCCGGACGGTCCGAGCAGGCAGAAGAACTCGCCGTCCCGGACGTCGAGTTCGAGACCGTCCAGGGCGGTGGTGCGGCCGTACGACTTCCGTATCCCGCGCAGCGCGATGCTCACGACTTCACCGCCCCGAAGGACAGTCCGCGCACCAGGTACCGCTGGATGGTCAGCGCGAGCAGCAGCGGCGGGACGACGGAGACGAGGGCGGCGGCGGCCGTGAGGTTGTACTTGGGCCGGTCGCCGCCGAGGAAGGACAGCGCGCCCACGGTCACGGTCTGGGCCTCGTTGGAGGTGAGGATCAGCGGGAAGACGAAGTTGTTCCAGGCAAAGATGAACGCCAGCAGCGACACGGCCGCGACGCCCGGCTTGACCAGCGGCAGGGCGACCTTGAAGAACGCCTGCGTGCGCGTGTACCCGTCGAGCAGGGCCGCCTGCTCCAGCTCCGGGGTGAGGTCCGCGAAGTACGAGCGCATGATCCACACCACCAGCGGCAGCGTGATCAGCTGCAGCACCCACACCATGCCGACGTACGTGTCGAACAGCCCCAGTTTCTGGTACAGCACGAACAGCGGGACGATCACCGTGAGTTCGGGCGCGAACCGGAACGACAGCAGCGTGAACATCAGGTTCTCGGAGCCCTTGAACCGCAGGCGCGCCGAGGCGTACGCGGCCGGCAGGCCGACCACCAGCGACAGTGCGACCGCGCCCACCGACACCACCAGGCTGTTGCCGAAGAAGCGGGTGAAGGGGATGCCCTCGCGGTCGCCCAGCACGGTCCGGTACGACTCCAGGGTCGGGGTGAAGGAGAAGTAGGTGCTGAACAGCTGGTCGGCCGGTTTGAGGGAGAGGATCAGCATCCAGGCGACCGGGAACAGCGCGAAGACGAAGTACAGGATCAGGGCGGCGTCCGCCAGCCACCCGCCGAGCCGCCCCCGCGCCCGGACGCCCGCGGCCTGCCGCCCCCGCGCCCGGACGCCCGCTGCCTGCCGCCCCTTCATCCGGACACCTCCGCGGCCTTCCGCTGGATGCGGCCCAGACTCCGGACCAGCACCGCCGCCGCCAGGTAGACCACGGCCCACAGCACCACCGTGTAGCTGATCCCGAACGAGTACCGCTGGAACCGGATCGCCTCCAGATACGCCCGGATCTGCAGCACCACCGTGGAGTCGCCGGGGCCACCCTCGGTCAGCGCGTAGATGATGTCGAAGACCTTCAGCGAGTCCATGAACCGGAAGATCACCGCGACCAGGACGTACGGCCACAGCATGGGCAGGGTCAGCCGCCGGAAGGTGTACCACCAGCCGGCGCCGTCCACGGCCGCCGCCTCGAACGGGGAGGCGGGCAGCGACCGCAGCCCGGCCAGGGCGAGGATCGCCACGAACGGCGTGTACACCCACACGTCCACGGCGATCGACGACAGCAGCGCCCCCGTCGGCGTGTCCGTCCACTGAACCCCGCCCAGACCGAGGGGTCTCAGCAGGTGGTTGACCACCCCCACGGACGGCTGGAGCATCAGCTTCCACATGATCGCCGCGATCACCGGGGCGATCATCAGCGGCAGGATCAGGATCTTCTCCAGGACCCTGCCCACCAGCGACGAACGGTGCAGCAGCAGCGCCACGGCCACCCCGAGCACGGTCTCCACCCCGGCCGCGCCGACCGCGTACAGCACGGTCACCCAGGCCGAGTTCCAGAAGGCGTCCTGGGTGAACACCGTCCGGTAGTTCTCGAGGCCGACCAGGTCCGGCTGCGGTTCGGCCGCCGAGAAGTCGAACAGCGTGTAGTACAGGCCGAGTCCGAACGGGTAGAGGATCCCGCAGGTCAGCAGCAGGGCCGGGAGCACGAGGAGGTACGGCCGCAGCGCGGGGCGCGGGCGCATCAGCCGACCTTCGGCTTCAGGTCGCCCGCGAGGCCGTCCAGCACGGACTTCGCGTCCTTGCCGCCGTAGATCTCCTGCAGGGCCGCCGCCCAGCTGGTGGTGGCGTCGAAGAACTGTGCCTGCGGGGTGAACTGGATCTTCGTCTGGTCGGCGACCGTCTCGAAGGTCTCGATGAAGCCGGGCAGGTGCCTCATCTTGTCCTTGTACGCGCCGTCCTGGCTCACCGACCTGCGCACCGGGTCGATGTGGTGGTGCGCCAGCGCGGCCCTGCGCAGGTGCTCCTTGCCGGTCGCCCACTGCAGGAACAGCCAGCTCGCGCTCTTCCGTCTGCTCCTGGCGTTCATGCCGAGCGACCAGATCCACATGTTGGTGGCGAGCGAACCGTCCGGCCCCTTCGGCCCCGGATGGAAGGCGATCTTCCCGGAGGCGGGGCTCGCGCCCTTCACGGCCTGGAAGTAGGCGGCCGTGTCGGCGTCGAACAGCATCGCGGCCTTCCGCGCGCCGAGGTCGCTGGAGCACTGGTACCAGGTGTACGACGTCCAGGACGGCGGCCCGCCCTGCTTCACCATGGCCGCCCAGTCCTCGGTGAAGGCGACCGCCTCCGGGGAGTTCATGGCGGGCGTGAGCCTGCCGCCGTCGACCGTGAAGTCGCGCAGCCCGTTGCGGGCGTACATCGTCATGAACCCGGGGTGGATGGTCGCCCAGCTCCGCGACCCGCGCACGGCGATCCCGTACATGCCGTCGAACCCGGCGCCCGGAGCCTTCCGCTTGATCACCCCGGCCAGCTCGCGCAGCTCCTCGAACGACTCGGCCGGTTTCAGCCCCAGTCTGCGGAACACCTCGGTGTTGTAGGCGACCACGTTGGTCTCCCAGCCCCACGGCAGCGCGTACTGTCCGCCCCGGCCGAGCGGCGCGCCCGCCTTCAGTGACCACTGGTCGGCCCGGAGCAGGTTCGGGAAGAAGTCCGCCCGGTCCCATTCGGCTCCGGTCGCCGAGGAGTTGCGCATCCACGGGCCGAGGTCCTCCAGCCAGCCCGGCGGACCGTACTGCCAGACCATGTAGGCGCCGAGCATGAAGACGTCGTAGGAGGCGCGTCCGCTCGACAGGTCGACGGTGAGCTTGTCGAAGTAGTTGTCCTCCGGGAAGACGTCGTAGCTCACCTCGATGCCGGTCTTCTCGGTGAACGACTTCAGGTCGGCGATCAGGGCGTCCGTGTACGGGTGCTTGTTCAGCAGCGCCTTGACGGTGGTGCCCTTCTCCCGCTTCCAGTCGAAGGCCCCGGTGACGTCGTCCGCGGCCGAACCACCGTCCCCGTTGCCGTCGTTGCCGCCGAAACCGGTGCCGCAGGCCGAGAGCAGCGGGGTCGCGGCCGTACCTGCGGCGAGGGCGCCGGCGAGAGCGAGGAAGCGTCGGCGGTCGTGCACGTGCCTGTCCATCCGGGACCTCCGTCGGTGGGGCGGTGGGGTCTGGCGGGTTAACAGTGCGAGTCGACTCGACAACAGAGGGTGTAACGGCGACGAAGGCCCGTCAATCCCTTGTGCACGGGGAAACCAGGGGCAAATCTCAGAGGGGAGTGGGAAGTTCACAGAGCCGGTCGCGATGAGCGGGAGGTTCGGATGGAGTGGGCGTGGCTCGGGGTGGACCTCGGCACGCAGGGAGCGCGGGCCCTGCTCGTCACGGCCGACGGCAGGGTGCTCGGCGGCGGGACGGCACCACTGCTGCGCGGGCGCCGGGAGGGCGTACGGCACGAACAGGACCCGGCGGAGTGGTGGGAGGCGGTGTGCACGGCCTGCCGGGCGGCGCTCGACGGGGTGCGGGCGCGGGTGGGCGGGCTCGCGGTGTGCGGGACCTCCGGGACCGTGCTGCTCACCGACGGCTCGGGCCGCCCGCTGGCACCGGCCCTGATGTACGACGACCGGCGGGCCGCGGCCGAGGGCGCGCGGCTGCGGTCGGCCGGGCTCGCGGTGCAGGACACCTGGGCGCTGCCCAAGGTGCGCTGGCTGGTCGACCGGCACGGTGCCGGCCGGGTCGCGCACCAGCCCGACGTGATCACGTCCCGGCTGGTCGGACACCCGGTGCCCAGCGACTCCAGCCACGCCCTGAAGACGGCCTACGACCTGCGGCGCGCCGCCTGGCCGGACATCACCGGGCTGCCCGCGGGCGTGCTCCCGGACGTCGTCCGCCCCGGCACCCGGCTCGGCGAGGTCTGCGCGGCGGCCGCCGACGCCACCGGCATCCCGGCCGGCACGCCCGTCATCGCCGGCATGACCGACGGCTGCGCTGCCCAGATCGCCGCCGGCGCGCTGCGCGAGGGCGCCTGGAACTCGGTGCTCGGGACGACACTGGTGCTGAAGGGCGCGGCCGCCGAGCCGGTGCACGACCCGGCGGGCGTGGTCTACAACCACCGGTCGCCGGAAGGGGCCTGGTGGCCGGGCGGCGCCTCCAGCGTCGGGGCCGGCATCCTCACCGCCCGCTTCCCGGGCGCCGACCAGGCCGCGCTGGACGCCCGGGCGGCCGGCTTCGAACCGTCGAGCGCGGTGGCCTACCCCCTCGTCTCACCCGGTGAACGCTTCCCGTTCCACGCCCCCGGGGCCACCGCCCTCCTCCTCGGCGACCCGGAGTCGGACGCCGACCTGTGGGCGGCCCTCCTGCAGGGCGTCGCCTTCGCGGAACGCCTCTGCCTGGACTACCTCCACCACCTGGGCGCCCCCCTCGACGGCCCCCTCACCTTCACCGGGGGTGCCGCCCGCAGCGCCTACTGGACGCAGCTCCGCGCCGACGTCCTGGGCCGCCCGGTGCGGGTACCGGCCCGCACCGAACCGGCCCTGGGCATGGCGGCGCTGGCCGCGTACGGCACGGGGGCCGGGCCGGCGCTCGCGGACACCGCCGAGGGCATGGTGCGCTCCGGTACGACGGTCGACCCCCGCCCGGAGCGCACGCCCCGCTTCACCGAGCCGTACGCCCGGCTGGTGGGGGAGCTGGAGGCGCGGGGCTGGCTGCCGCGCCCGGTGGCCCGGCATGCGCGGGGCCGGTTGTGAGGGACGGCCCGCGCAGGGTCCGGCACCGCCGGTCCGTGCCGTCACCGTCGCCCGGCGCCGCGGCGGACGAGAAGCCGGCCGCGAAGGACGCCCCCGGCGGCGGAAGACCCGCGATACTGCTGCCCATGACCTCCGCCACCCTCCTCCTGGCCCGCCACGGCGAGACTGTCTGGCACGCGGAGAACCGGTACGCGGGAGTCAGCGACGTGTCCCTGACGGACACCGGGCGGGCGCAGGCCGAGGCGCTGGGCCGGTGGGCGGCCGCACATCCCGTGGAGGCGGTCTGGACCTCGCCGCTGTCCCGCGCGGTCGCCACCGCCGAGCCCGCCTGCCGGGCCCTCGGTGTCACCGCGCGCAGTGAAACGGGCCTGCGGGAGTGCGACTTCGGCGTGGTGGAGGGCCGTACCCTCGCGGAGTTCGCGGCGCAGGACCCGGACGCGGCGGAGGCGTTCCGCACCGACCCGGTGGCACACCCGTTCCCCGGCGCCGAGGACCCCCGCGCGGCGGCGGAGCGCGGCACGGCCGCCCTGCGCCGGATCGCGGCCGCCCATCCCGGCGGCCGGGTCCTGGTGGTCGCCCACAACACCCTGCTGCGGCTGGTGCTGTGCTCGCTCCTCGGCATCCCGCTCGCCGAGTACCGCAGGGTCCTCCCGCGGCTGCGCAACGCCGCCGTGACCGAGGTCCGCATCGGCGCTGAACACACCGCACTGCTCTCGCTCAACGTGCCCTGCGCATGAGAGGACCCCCGCGAGTCACGTCCTCGCGGGGGTCCTCCCCTCATCCGCCTGCCCGGTGAAAGGTGAGAAGACGATCACGAGGCAGGACGTTTCCCGGGCGGGGCCGGCTCAGGGGGCGAGCAGCAGCACGTCCGTGCGCGACGCGGCGGCCGCGTACCGGCGGGCCACGTCCTGCCAGTCGACGACCTGCCACATCGCCTCGATGAAGTCCACCTTCTGGTTGCGGTACTGGAGGTAGAAGGCGTGCTCCCAGGCGTCGAAGACCAGGATCGGGGTGGTGCCCTGGCCCACGTTGCCCTGGTGGTCGTAGACCTGCTCCACGATCAGGCGCCCGCTCAGCGGCTCGTACGCCAGCACGCCCCAGCCCGACCCCTGGGTGGTGGCCGAGGCCTTGGACAGCTGGGCCCTGAACGCGGCGAAGGAGCCGAACGACTCCTTGATCGCGTCGGCCAGTTCGCCCACGCCGTCGGCGGCCAGCGGCTCGCCGCCGCCGTCCTTCGGGCCGGTCATGTTCTGCCAGTAGATCGAGTGCAGGATGTGCCCGGAGAGGTGGAAGGCCAGGTTCTTTTCCAGCCCGTTGACCGAGCCCCACGACTCCTTGTCACGCGCCTCGGCGAGCTGCTCCAGGGTGTCGTTGGCGCCCTTCACGTAGGCGGCGTGGTGCTTGTCGTGGTGCAGCTCGATGATCTCGGGGCTGATCACGGGGGCGAGCGCCGCGTAGTCGTAGGGCAGGTCGGGCAGCGTGTACACGGGCATGGGTGATCCCCTCCGGAACCTTATTGCAAGTAGCTTGCAACTACACGCTAGCAATAACAACGTCGGAACAACAGAAAGGCCCCCACGTGTCGCACGTGGGGGCCTCTTCGGGCAGGAGGGTCAGCGCCGGGCGCGGGCCCGCTGCCAGGCGTATCCGACGGCCGCCAGGACCAGCGTCATCGCGCCCGTCGAGTACAGCTGGACCCGGGTGTCCGGCTCCCGCGCCATCAGGACGAAGATGGCCACCATGCCGGCCAGCGCCACCCAGGTCAGCCACGGGAACGCCCACATCCGGACGACCAGCTTCTCGGGGGCCTCGCGTTCGATCCGCCGGCGCAGCATGAGCTGGGAGACCGCGATGAAGATCCAGACGACCAGGATGACCGCGCCGATCATGTTGAGCAGCCAGGGGAAGACGTCGTCCGGGCGCCAGTAGCTCAGCAGCACGCAGACGAAGCCGAAGAAGCACGACGTGAGCACCGCGATCCGGGGGACCCCGCCGGACAGCTTCGCCAGCACCTTCGGGCCCTGGCCGCGCTCGACCAGCGAGTAGGCGATCCGCGAGGAGCCGTAGATGTTGGCGTTCATCGCGGACAGCAGGGCCACCAGCACGACCACGTTCATCAGCTGGCCCGCCCCCGGGATGCCGAGGTGGTCGAGCGTGGCCACGTACGGGCCCTTCTCCACGACCTCCTCGGAGTCCCACGGGACCAGGGTGACCACGACCGCCATCGAGCCGATGTAGAAGAGCGCGATGCGCCACATCGCCGTCCGCACGGCGGAGGCCACGCCCCGTACCGGGTCCTCCGACTCGGCGGCCGCGATGGTGACCGTCTCCAGGCCGCCGTACGCGAACACCGAGGCCAGCAGGCCGACCAGCAGGCCCTCGCTGCCGTGGGGCATGAAGTCGGTCAGGTTCGAGGCGCCGGGCGCGTCGACGTCCGGCAGGACACCCGTCATGGCCAGCACGCCGAGCACGAGGAACAGGCTGATCGCGCCGACCTTCAGGGCCGCGAACCAGAACTCGAACTCGCCGAAGTTCTTCACGGCGGCCAGGTTCGCCCCGCAGAACACCACCATGAACAGGGCCACCCACATCCACTGCGGGGTGCCCGGCAGCCAGCCCTGGACGATCTTCGCGGCGCCGATGCCCTCCAGGCCTACCGCCGTGCAGAGCAGCACCCAGAACGACCAGCCGGCGGTGAAGCCGGCCCAGGGGCCCATCGCCCGCTCGGCGTGCGCCGAGAAGGAGCCCGACGACGGGTACGCGGCCGACATCTCGCCGAGCATCCGCATCACCAGCATCACCAGGAGGCCGGAGACGGTGTAGGCGATCACGATGGACGGGCCGGCTGCGGCGATGCCCGCACCGGAGCCGACGAACAGGCCGGCGCCGATCACGCCGCCGAGGGCGATCATCGACAGGTGGCGCTGCTTGAGGCCGTGCGAGAGGGAGTCGGGCTGCTCTTGCGGCGGCGTCTGTGTGGTCGTGCTGCTGGGCATGGGTGCGGCTTCCCCAGTGCAATAGGAGGGTAAAAACCCAGCCAGTCTGGGCGGCCCGTCCGCTGAGGCGAAGGGGCCGCCCACTATCCGGACACCCCCTGCACACAGGGTGAACCCGCGGTCACGCTGCCGTGAGCACCGGCGTGTAGTGCGAGGCGTCGCCCTCGATCGAGTAGCTCTCCTTGCCGTCGATGCCGGCCGGCACGTCACCGGCGACGGTCACCCGGTGCAGCCGCCGTGGCCGTCCGTCGTAGTTGTCGACGGCGTAGTGCTGGGTGATGCGGTTGTCGAAGAGGACGAGCTGGTTCTGCGACCAGCGCCACCGCAGCACGTTCTCCGGACGGGTGACGTACGCCTGGAGCAGGTCCAGGATCCTTCGGGACTCACCGGCCGACAGGCCGACGATCCGCTGCGCGAACCCGCCGATGAACAGCCCGCGCTCGCCGGTCAGCGGGTGCACCCGGACCACCGGGTGGGCGGTGCGGTACGTGATGGACGTGAACTCGGCCCGCTGGGCGGCCCTCTCCTCGTCCACCTCCTCGTCCGGCACCGCGTAGTCGTAGTCGTTGGTGTGCTCGGCCCACAGGGTGTCGGCGAAGCGGCGCAGCGGCTCGGGCAGGTCGCGGTAGGCCGCCGCCGCACTCGCGATCAGGGTCTCGCCCCCGTACGGCGGGACCGTGATGCTGCGCAGGGTGCTGGCCTGCGGCGGGTTGAGGACGAAGGTGACGTCGGTGTGCCAGTGGTTGGCGCGGCCCCGTTCGCTGTCGACCGGCAGCACGTGCGGGGCACCGTCGACCGCGCCGACCGTCGGGTGGGCGGTGGTCAGCTCACCGAAGTGCCGGGCGAAGGCCTGCTGGCCCTCGTCGTCCAGGCGCACGTCGTCGAAGACGAGCGCCTTGTGCACGTTGAGGGCTTCCCGGACCGCGGCGACCTCCTCCGCGGCGAGCGGCCGGGAGATGTCGACGCCGGAGACCTTCGCTCCGATGCGTGCGGTGACCTTGGTGATCTCGATGGACATGTGCGCTGGTCCTTTCAGACGAGGGCGGGGAGGGAGGTGAGGTACTGGTTGACGGGGCGGGGCAGGCCGTAGCGCTCCCGCAGCGTCTGGTGGGGGCGGCCGTCGTACCCCGTGCGGAGCAGGCCGCGGGCGCGCAGGAGCGGTACGACGTGCTCGACGAAGGCGTCCAGGCCGGAGGGCAGCACGGCCGGCATGATGTTGAAGCCGTCGGCGGCGCCCTGCGTGAACCAGGTCTCGATCTCGTCGGCGACCTGCTCGGGCGTCCCGGCGAAGGTGAGGTGCCCGCGCCCGCCGCCGAGCCGGCCGATCAGCTGCCGCACGGTGAGCCGCTCGCGCCGGGCCAGCTCCACGATCAGCGTGTAGCGGCTCCTGGCGCCCTCGATGGCGGACTCGGGCGGCAGGCCGTCGGGGAGCGGGGCGTCCAGCTCGAGGGTGCCGGGCTCCAGCCGCAGCAGGTTCTCCAGGCGGTCCACCCCGTGCGCGTGCACGATGTGGTCCTCCAGCAGCTGCTCCGCCGCCCGTGCCTCGGCCTCCGTGGACCCGAGCACGGGGACGATGCCGGGCAGCACCTTGATGTGCCCGGGGTCGCGTCCGGCCTGTGCGGTACGGGCCTTGAGGCCGGCGTAGAAGGCCTGCGCGTCGGCGAGGGTCTGCTGGGCGGTGAAGACCGCCTCCGCGTACCGGGCGGCGAACGCCTTGCCGTCCTCCGAGGAGCCCGCCTGCACCAGGAGCGGATAGCCCTGCGGGCTGCGCGGCACGTTGAGGGCCCCGGCGACGCTGAAGTACGTCCCCTGGTGCCGGGGCGGATGGACCTTGCTGTCGTCGCCCCAGACGCCGGCCGACTTGTCGGCGACGATCGCGTCGTCCTCCCAGCTGTCCCACAGCTTCAGGGCGACGTCGACGAACTCGGCCGCCCGGGCGTACCGCTCGGCGTGCGCGGGCTCGTGCTCCAGTCCGAAGTTGCGGGCCGCCTCGGCACCGGCGGTGGTGACGATGTTCCAGCCCGCCCGGCCGCCGCTGATGATGTCCAGCGAGGCGAACTTGCGGGCCAGGTTGTAGGGGGAGTTGTAGGAGGTGGAGGCGGTGGCGATCAGGCCGATGTGCTCGGTCGCCGTCGCCAGCGCGGTCAGCAGGGTGAGCGGCTCCAGGGCGCCGGCCGGCCGCTGGGCGAGGTTGCCCCACAGCTGGGGGCCGTCGGCGAGGAAAAGTGAGTCGAAGGTGCCGCGCTCGGCGGTCCGCGCCAGTCCGACGTAGTGGGCGAGGTCGACGTGCGCGTACGGGTCGCTCTCCGGGAGCCGCCAGGACGCCTCGTGGTGGCCGGTGTTCATCAGGAACGCGTTGAGGTGCAGTTGCCGGGTCATGCGTGGTCCTCCGTGACGCCGAGCGCGGCCAGCAGCCGCTCCCGGTACTCGCCCAGCACCGGCTCCCGGTAGGAGCGCGGGTGGGGGTGGTCGATGGTCAGGTCGAGGCCGATCCGGCCCCGCTCCAGGACGAGCACCCGGTCGGCGAGGACGATCGCCTCGTCCACGTCGTGCGTGACCAGCAGCACGGACGGCCGGTGCCGCTTCCACAGGTCGCGCAGCAGGCTGTGCATCTTGATCCGGGTCAGCGCGTCCAGCGCGCCGAACGGCTCGTCCGCCAGCAGCAGTTCGGGCTCGCGCACCAGGGAGCGGGCGAGCGCCGCCCGCTGGGCCTCGCCGCCGGAGAGCTGCCCTGGCCAGGCCCGCTCCCTGCCCTTCAGGCCGACCTCCGCCAGCGCGGCCCGGCCGCGCTCCACGGCGTCCTTGCCGTCCAGGCCGAGGAGTACGTTGTCCAGCACCCGGCGCCAGGGCAGCAGCCGGGAGTCCTGGAACACCACCGACACCCGCTCCGGGGCGGTGAGCTGCCCCGTGCCGGCCACCCCGTGGTCCAGGCCGGCGACGGCCCGCAACAGGGTGGACTTGCCGGAGCCGCTGTGCCCGAGCAGGGCCGTGAACTGGCCGGCGGGCAGGTCGAGGTCGATGCCGTCGAGGACGGTACGGCCGTCGAACGACCGGGTGAGGCCCTGGAGCCGGACGGCGGGACGGGTCAGCTGCTCAGTGTGCGGCGCCATGACAGCACCCTCCGTTCGATCAGACGGACCACGCTGTCGGAGACCAGGCCGAAGACGCCGTAGATCAGCAGGCCGACCAGGATGACGTCGGACTGGCCGTAGTTCTGCGCCTGGAACATCAGGTAGCCCAGGCCGCTGGTGGCGTTGATCTGTTCCAGCACCACCAGACCCAGCCAGGAGCCGGTCACACCGAGCCGGAGCCCCACGAAGAATCCGGGCAGCGCGCCGGGGATCACCACCTGGCGGACGAAGGCGAACCTCGACAGGCCCTGCACCTCGGCGAGTTCGACGTACCGGCTGTCGATGCCGGACAGCGCGGCGTGCGTGTTCAGGTAGATGGGGATGTAGACGACGATCGCGATGATGGCGATCTTGAAGGTCTCTCCGATGCCCAGCCAGAGGATGAACAGCGGGATCAGGCCGAGGGTGGGGATCGCCCGGTTGAGCTGCACGGTGCCGTCGATCAGGGCCTCCCCGGCCCGGCTGAGTCCGGAGGCCAGGGCGAGGGTGATCCCGGCGGTCAGACCGATCGCGAAGCCGTACGCGGCCCGTTGCAGGGAGGTCAGCACGTCACCGGGGAGCGTGCCCTCCGTCCACAGGTGGGCTGCCGTCTTCAGGACCGTCCAGGGCGCCGGGACCGCGCCCGGGTCGAGCCGTCCGGCGGCCGAGGCGGCGGCCCAGAGGGCGACGACCAGCAGCGGGCCGGCCAGCCGGGCGGCGGGCAGCCGGCGGCCGGGGGAGAGGCGGCGGCGCCTGCGGACCTGGGGGAGTTCCCCGGTCACCGGCGCCGGCGCGGCGGTCGTCGTGGTGGTCACGGCGGTCATTTCCGGTACTCCTCGGGTACGGCGTCGGCGGCGATCGACTCGAAGCGGTGGTCGAAGAGCGAGGAGACGTCGAACTTCTTCACGAAGCCGCCCCCCGCCAGCAGATCGGCCGTCTCCTGCTCCCACTTGATCGCCTCGTCCCAGCTGGGCGGGAACAGCGGCTTGTTCGCGAGGTCCGTGATGGACTTCGCCTGCTGCGGGGTCAGGTTCTGGGTCTTGACGTAGAATTCCTCGTTCCACTGGTCCGGGTGCTCGTACTGCCACACCTGGCCCTTGGCCCACTGCGGGACGTAGGCGGCGATCGCGGCGGCCTTCGCCGGGTCGTTCAGCACGGACTGCGGTGCCCACAGGAGGTTGAGCAGGTCGACGACGTCGGTCTTGATGACGTGGGCGCCCTTGCCCCCGTACTGCTTCAGGTAGGCCGGGGACTGGCTGTTGGCCAGCGGGGCGATGTCCACCTGTCCCGACTGCAGGGCTGTCAGGAACTGGTTGCTGGTCAGCGGGACCAACTCCACGTCGTCGTAGGCCAGGCCCGCCTGCTTCAGCGCCCGCAGCAGCACGACACCCTGCGCCTGCCCCTGCGAGAACGCGAGCTTCCTGCCCCGGAAGTCCTGGACCGAGCCGATGTCGCTGCCGGGCTTGGTGGCGAAGAGGTAGTTCGGTTTACGGGTGATGCCGATCGCCACGATCTTCGCGTCGAACCCCTGGTAGTGCGCCTGGATCGGCGGGATCCCGGCGTTGTTGGCGACGTCCAGGGATCCCGCGCGGAAGGCGTTGATGACGTCCGGTCCGGCCCCGATGTTCGCCCAGCCCGACACCGTGAACGGCAGCGCGGGCAGTTTCGCCAGCCTGAACTGCAGTTGCTGCTGGCCCTGGTAGGAGGCGATCTTCAGGCTGGTCCCGGCGGGCACCTCGGCCGCGAGCGGCCTGGTGGCGGCCCCCTTGGTCTCGGCGGACGCATCGCCCTTGGCGCAGCCGCTGAGGCCCACGGCGGCGGCGGACGCGCCGAGCAGGGACGTGAGAAAGACACGACGGTGCATGGGAGGACTCCCAGGAGAAAGGGGGAAGGAAAAGCCGTGAAAGGCAGGAAGGATTCCGGGAAGAACAGGCCGGAGGAAGAAAACTCACGCAGCAGGAAACACGCGCTTCATGCGCGGCAATATGTCAGCAACAGAAGGTGCGACAGCTGGTGAGGAGGCTCATGACCAGCATGTTCCTGGCCATGAGTGCTTCCTGTCAACATTCCGAGTTTCTGAATTAAATATCATCAGGTGATGCGCCCAACGGGTCCCGGAACAGCGTGTCCAGCACCACTGATCCGCCCGCCACCGCCAGCACGGAATCCGGAAAACTGGTCGGGAGGACACCCGCCGGGCGCGCCGTGCCGACGGCTTCCCGCAGGGCGGCGAGGCAGTCCTCGAAGTGCATGACGCCCACCTCGGTCACGACCACCGTCTCCGGGTTGAGCACGTCCAGCAGCAGCCGTGCGGCCCGCCCGGTCGCGCGGGACCGCTCCACCAGCAGCCGCCGGGCCACCGCGTCCCCGGCCTGCGCCGCGGCCACCACCTGCATCGGATTGGCCGAGCCGGCGACCCCGGCCGCCCGGGCCCGCCGGCACAACGTCCGCTCGCTCAGCTCCACCTGCAGGCAGCCGCGGCGGCCGCACGGGCACGGCTCGCCTCCCCCCGGAACCGGCAGGTGGGCGATGGCGCCGGCCGCCGAGCGCGGCCCGTGGTGCACCTCGTCATGGGTGGCGAAGGCGGCGTCGACCACATTGCCCACGAACAGATGCAGCAGACTGCGGCTGCCCCGGGCCCGCCCGAACAGCCGCTCCCCGTTCACCAGCGCCCGCGCATGCCCGTCCACCTGGACCGGCAGGCCCGTGCGCGCGCCGAGCAGTTCCCGTACCGGCACCTCCCGCCAGCCCAGCAGCTCGTGTTCGACCACGGTGCCCGTCTCCCGGTCCACCCAGCCGCCCACCGCCACCCCGACCCCCAGCGGACGCCGGCCCGGTGCCCCGGCGAGCAGCCCCGCGAGCCCTTCGGCGGCCCGCGCCAGCACCCAGCCGGGGTCGGTCCGTTCGTGCTTCAGCTCCCGCCGGCCGACCACCCGGCCGCGCAGGTCCAGCAGGGCGACCGTGGTGTACGGCACCGCCACATGCACCCCGGCGACCAGGAACCGGGTGTCGTCCAGGTCGACGGGGACGTGCGGCCGGCCGACCCCGCCCGAGCGGCGGGGTGCGGCGGACTCCCGGATCAGACCGAGGCCGGTGAGCCGGGCACAGTGCTCCGTCACGGAGGCGGGCGACAGGCCGGTCAGCCGCGCGATGGTGCTGCGCGCGACCGGACCGTGCTCCAGCACGGACCGCAGCACGACGCTGGCGCTGGTGCGCCGCCGGTCGCTGTCGGCGGCACGCGGAACGGGGGAGGAAAGGGTGGATGCCGTGGTACGGGGCATGGAGAACCGTCCTCGGGAACAGGGCCGACACGTCACGGAGGACAGGGGCGTGCCGGAGCCTGCCCCTACCCGGGACGGCGACAGGTGGCCGTGCCCTGGCGTCGCAGGTCCACATAGCGACGCGAGGTGAAGTACCGGGACTGGGCGGCCATGGCCGGAAGGGTATGCCAGCAGAGGTGAATCCCACCAGAGCACTAGGATTCGTTTGGTGGAACTCCACAGTCCGTCGAGACCGCGGCGAGTGAGCGAAACGTCCCTGCCTCCGTGATCAGCGTCACGCTCGGGCCGGTGTAACCAGCACTCTTTGTCCAGAGCCCACCAAGCCGTTGTCGCGCCCTTTGTCGAGCGCTGACGGTGATCGGCTCGACCGGGCTGGGATAGCGTCGCCGTGTCCCAACATGTTCCCGTCACCCGCGGAGTCCCCATGAGCACCGCCACCGTCACCACCCGCCCCGGTGCAGTCCTCGCCGACCTGCTGCCGGCGTCCCGCGTCCGCGACGTCGCCCGCGTCGTCGGCGGCGCCGCGCTCACCGGTCTCGCGGCCCAGCTGTCGGTCCCGGTGCCCGGCTCCCCGGTGCCGGTGACCGGCCAGACCTTCGCCGCGCTCCTCGTCGGCACCGCCCTCGGCGCCCGCCGCGGCTTCCTCTCCCTCGCCCTCTACGCGGTCGCCGGTGTGGCCGGCGTGCCGTGGTTCGCGCAGGGTGAATCCGGCGCGGGCATGGTCTCCTTCGGCTACGTCATCGGCATGCTGCTCGCCTCCGCGGCCGTGGGCGCCCTGGCCCGCCGCGGCGCCGACCGCTCCCCGCTGCGCATGGCCGGCACGATGCTCCTCGGCGAGGCCGTCATCTACGCGGTCGGCGTCCCCTACCTCGCCCTCGCCGCCCACCTGTCCGCCTCCCAGGCGATCGCGGCCGGCCTCACCCCGTTCCTGATCGGCGACGCCCTCAAGGCCGCCCTCGCGATGGGCGCCCTGCCCGCCGCCTGGAAGCTCGCCGGCAAGCGCTGACCGCCGTACGGCGCGTGCGCCGCGGAACGCAACATGGCCGCATGATCTGACAGATTCCGTCAGATCATGCGGCCATGCCGCTACTGGGTCCGGATCAGCCGACGGACACCTTGTCGGCCGGGGCCTCGGCCGCCGGGGCCGGCCGGCTCGGCGTGAGCTTCTGCTTGACGAACGCGATCGCCAGCACGACCGCCGCGACCATCAGCGACAGCAGCACGGTCTCCCGGCCGTCGTGCTCGGTGTCGAACAGCATGTAGACCAGGACGCCCACGATCATCAGGGCCGTCGCCCACGTCAGGTACGGGTACAGCCACATCTTCACGACGAGCTTCTCCGGGGCCTCGCGCTGGAGGATCTTCCGCATCCGCAGCTGCGAGAAGCAGATGACCAGCCACACGAACAGGGCCACCGCGCCGGAGGAGTTGACGAGGAACAGGAAGATCTTGTCCGGGGACAGGTAGTTGAAGAAGACGGCGACGAAGCCGAACACGACCGACGCGAGGATCGCCGTCATCGGCACGCCCCGGCTGTTGACCCGTGCGAACGCCTTGGGCGCGTCGCCGCGCTCACCGAGCGAGAAGGCCATGCGGGAAGCCGTGTACATGCCGGAGTTGAGGCAGGACAGCACCGAGGTCAGCACGATGAAGTTCATGATCTCACCGGCGTGCGCGATGCCCAGCGAGTCCAGCGCGGCGACGTAGGAGCCGTCCTTCGCGATGGACTTGTCGTCCCACGGCAGCAGCGAGACCACGACCAGGATCGAGCCCAGGTAGAAGACGCCGATCCGCCAGATGATGCTGTTGGTGGACTTGGTGACCGCCCGCTGCGGGTCCTCGGACTCGCCGGCCGCCAGGGTGGCGATCTCACTGCCCATGAAGGAGAAGACGACCAGCAGCACACCGGTGAGGATCGCGCCCGGACCGTGCGGCAGGAATCCGCCGTGCGAGGTGAGGTTGGAGAAGGAGGCCTTCTCGGCGTCCACGCCCGGGAGCACGCCGAACACGGCGAGCAGGCCGACGACGATGAACGCACCGATCGCCACGACCTTGATACCGGCGAACCAGAACTCGAACTCGCCGTAGGAGCCGACGGAGACCAGGTTGGTCGCGGTCAGCACGATCATCACGATGAGCGCCCAGCCCCACTGCGGGATGTCTGGGATCCAGCCCTCGAGGATCTGGGCACCGGCGGTCGCCTCTACGGCGAGCACGACGACCCAGAAGAACCAGTAGAGCCAGCCGATGGAGAAACCGGCCCAGCGGCCGAGCGCACGGTCGGCGTGCGCGGAGAAGGAGCCGGAGGTCGGATTCGCGGCGGACATTTCACCGAGCATCCGCATCACCAGCACGACGAGCGTGCCGACGAGGGCATAGGACAGAAGAATGCCGGGGCCCGCGGTGGCGATACCGGCCTTGGAACCGACGAAGAGGCCGGCTCCGATGACGCCACCGATCGCGATCATCGACAGATGGCGGTTCTTGAGTCCTGCTTGAAGGCCCGAACCAGGGGTCATGGACGGATTTCCTTTGCGCCAGGTAGAGCTTCCCGTACGAGCGGTGTACGAGTCGGTCCAGTGAATCCGAGGCGAACGGATTGGGGAACCTCTGAATCCGGATCGTTACTTGAGGTTTTCTTGAGGATCTATGGCCTGGCTCACAGATTTCAAGGTCATTTATGCGCCGGCACCCGGGGCTGCTGCCCTGAAACAGCCGTGTCACACTCGTTGCATGCGCGTGTATCTCGGCTCCGACCATGCGGGCTACGAACTCAAGAACCACCTCGTCGAGTGGCTGAAGGCCGCCGGGCACGAGCCCGTCGACTGCGGGCCGCTCATCTATGACGCCCAGGACGACTACCCGCCGTTCTGCCTCCGTGCGGCGGAGAAGGCGGCCGCGGACCCGGAGGCCCTCGGCATCGTCATCGGTGGCTCCGGCAACGGTGAGCAGATCGCCGCGAACAAGGTGAAGGGTGTGCGCGCGGCGCTGGCCTGGAGCGAGGAGACGGCGGCGCTCGGGCGTCAGCACAACGACGCCAACGTGGTGGCCGTGGGTGCGCGGATGCACAGCACGGAGGAGGCGACCAAGTTCGTCGAGGTCTTCCTCAACACGCCGTTCTCCGGCGACGAGCGGCACGTGCGTCGCATCGACATGCTGGCGGCGTACGAGACGACGGGCGACCTGCCGCCGATCCCGGCGCACCACCCGCAGCAGTAGCCCACCACCGGCCCTGCCGCCCGGCTCGGCCGAAAGGCCCACCCCCGGGGGCGACGGCCCCGCCTCCGGGCACGGCCCCGCCTCCGGGCACGGCCCCGCCTCCGGGCACGGCCCCGCCTCCGGCCACGGCTCCAGCCTCGGCCCCGCCCCTGGGCCCTCGTCCCCCGCCGCCCGGCCCGGACGGCGGGGATGTCGGGCCGGTGGGGCCCGGTCAGCCGGAAAGTCCGGCCGGTCGGCTCGGTTCCCTCGTTCATTTCTCGGCCCACCGAGTCGGGTGGGCGGTGGGCGGGGCGTCAGGAAAGGACACCTCCGCCTTGCCGGAAGGGCACACCATCCACCGGCTGGCCCGGGACTACGCCGAGCGCTTCTCGGGGCGGCCCACCCGCGTCACCAGCCCCCAGGGCAAGTTCTCCGACGCCGCCGCCCTCCTGGACCGTACCGAGCTGACCGCCACCGAAGCCCACGGCAAACACCTCTTCCTGGGGTTCCGGGACACCGACTGGGTCCACATCCACCTCGGCCTCTTCGGCAAGGTCGGCTTCGGTGACGCCCCCGCGCCCCCGCCGACGGACACCGTCCGCCTCCGGCTCGCGAACACCACGTCGTACGTCGACCTCCGCGGCCCCACCACCTGCGCCCTGATCACGGACGCCGAGAAGCAGGCCGTCCACGACCGGCTCGGCCCCGACCCGCTGCGTACGGACGCCGACCCGGCCGTCGCGTACGGGAGGATCTCCCGCAGCCGTACGACCATCGCCGCGCTGCTCATGGACCAGAAGATCGTCGCCGGCGTCGGCAACGTCTACCGCGCCGAGGTCCTCTTCCGGCACGGCATCGACCCGTACCGCGCGGGCCGGGACGTCACCCCGGCCGAGTGGGACGCCCTCTGGACCGACCTGGTCGCACTGATGCGCGAAGGCGTGCGGAACAACCGGATCGACACCGTCCGCCCCGAGCACACCCCGGAGGCGATGGGCCGCCCGCCCCGCGTGGACGACCACGGCGGCGAGGTGTACGTCTACCGCCGCGCGAACATGCCCTGCCACATCTGCGGCGGCGGCATCCGCACCGCGGACCTCGCCGCCCGCAACCTCTTCTGGTGCCCCGGCTGCCAGCGGTCCTGAGCGGGTGCCAGCGCCTCTCTTTCGGATCGTGCCGGGGTCGCGAAAAGCCCTAGAAGCCGTGGGACAGCCACGGGGCCACCGGTGAGCCGAACCCCACCGACGCCTCGGTGAGCGTCCCCGGCCGCAGCTCCCGTACCCGCCCGGCCGCCGCCAGCGACAGCAGGGTCACCCCGCCGAGGTAGGCCGCACCCAGCTCCCGCGCCGAGAGGGCGACGTCGGCCGCGTCGGTCGTACGCTCGCAGGACGCCCCCTTCGCATCGCCCGTCAGCCGCCAGCGCCCCGCGTTCCAGGGGCAGAAGGCGTCCTCGACCTCGAACACGACGTCCACCGGTGCCACGTAGGTGCGCGCCGACAGGGCCGCGCCCACGTCCACGAGCCGGATGTGCCCGGCGTCCCGCAGCCGCGGCAGACAGCGGCGGATGTCGGAGACCTGGTGCTGCCAGGCCTCGTCGACCGGCCGGCCCCGCAGCCGCAGCGTCGTCATCAGGTCGATCCCGAACAGGAAGCGCCACAGCGCAGCCTCGGTGACCGGGTCCAGCGCGGCCAGATCCGCCAGCGACACCGTGCCGTCGTGCCCGCTCGGACCCCAGCCGGTCTTCGTGCGGAAGCGCGCGTACCCGGTGATCCGGCCGTCCCGCTCGGCGACGACGCACTGCAGGGCCGACGCCCCGTCCCGCTCGCTCTCCGGGTCGAGCAGGGCGGCCCGCTCCCAGCCGGGCTGCCGGGCGAGCATGCCGGGGCGCAGGGGCACCAGGGCCGCGTACACCGCCTCGCACTCGTCCAGCACCTCGGCCGGCGCCGCGTAGCGCACGCGCACCTCGTCGGTGCCCGCGGGCAGTTCCAGCGCGACCCGGCCGGTGTCGATCTCCGCGCTGAGCTGGAAGGTGGCCGCGCCGAACCCGAAGCGGCCATAGATCGCGGGCTCGGAGGCGAACAGCGCCGCCAGCGGTTCGCCCGCGGCGTGCGCGTCGTCCACCAGCCGCCGCATCATCGCGGTCAGGACTCCGCGCCGCCGGTGCGTCGCGGCCACGCTCACCATCGTCACGCCGGCGGTGGGCACCACGGCCCCGCCCGGCACGGACATCCGGAAGCTGAACGCCCCGGACGTGCCGACCATCACGTCCCCGTCCCACACGGCCAGGGAGCGGTCGAACTCGGTGACGGATTTGTCCAGTTCGCGCTCTTCGGTGGAGGCCGGACCGCCGCCGAAAGCGCGGTACAGGTGGTCCCACCACCGGTCGAACTCTTCCGGGCGCAGCAATTTCAGCTCGGTCCCGTGGTCAGTCCCCATGTGCCATGAGTATCAGGGCATTGGGGGACGAGCCAGTGAATTTCTCCCGGGCGGAGAGCGCCGGCGGATCCCGTCCCGGACCACGAAGCGGAGCCTCGCACGGGGGACAAGTGGGGCCTCCCGTGCCAAGCGGCCGGTCCGCTGGATAGGGTCCCGGACTAATGGCAGCAGGACGACAACGGCGCTCGAAGGCCGAGACACTCACGGCCCGGTGGAAGATGCAGTGGCACCGGGTCCGCGTCGGCCTGCGCAGAAGCGCCGTGGACTACTTCCGCGGCGACGGCTCGGACTGGATCGCCTTCGCCGGACTGCTGCTGACCGTCCCGCTCCTCGCGGCCGTGACGCTCGTCGACTCGGTGTGGTGCTCCCCGGCCACGCTGGTGCTGCCGATCGTGGCGGGCGGCCTGGTGCTGCGCCCGGCCAGCCTGCTCGGCCTGTACGCGGCTGCGGCCACCGCGCTGATCGTGGAGTCGGTGCGGCTCGGCCCGTACACCGAAGGCCCCTCCCGGGTCACCCCCGGCGTGGTCCTGGTGGTCGCCGCGTGCGGTTTCTTCGGACTGCTGACCGCGCAGTTCCGCAGCCGGGTCGGTGTGCCCTGGCGGCGCGGCGGCACCATGCTCTTCGACCTGCGCGAGCGGATCCGGGTGCAGAGCAAACTGCCGAAGCTGCCGCAGGGCTGGCACCACGAGATGGCGCTGCGGCCGGCGGGCGGGCAGTCCTTCTCGGGTGACTTCGTCGTCGCGTCCCGTACGAACGGCGGCCGGACCCTGGAGGTGGTCCTCACGGACGTGTCCGGCAAGGGCATGGACGCGGGCTCGCGCGCCCTGCTGCTGTCCGGCGCCTTCGGCGGCCTGCTCGGCTCCCTGCCGCCGCACGCCTTCCTCCCGGCCGCCAACGGCTATCTGCTCCGCCAGGACTGGGACGAGGGCTTCGCCACCTCCATCCACCTGGTCCTGGACCTTGACTCCGGGGACTACGAGCTGTATTCCGCCGGCCACCCCCCGGGGCTGCAGCTCAGTGCGGGCAGCGGACGCTGGGAGGAGAAGGCCGCCGAGGGCCCGCTGCTCGGTGTGTACGACGGCGCCCAGTTCGACCCCGTGAAGGGCTCGCTCCGGCCCGGGGACGTGTTGATGCTGTTCACGGACGGACTGGTGGAAACCTCCGACCGCGACATCGTGGAGGGCATCGACCGTCTCACCGGCGAGGCCGACCGCTATGTCGCAGGCGGCTTCCACGGCGCCGCCTGGCACCTCATCGAGGCGGTGGCCAAGGACGTCAACGACGACCGGGCCCTGCTCCTGATCTGCCGCCCGGCCTGACCCCGCCCCACCGCCCGGCCCGGCGCCGAGCCACCGCCGGGCCTGCCCCCCGACCCGCCGCCGGGCCTGACCCCGAACCACCGCCCGGCCCGGAGCCGTCTGCCGGAGGGCCTGACGTCGCCCCCCGTCAGCCCCGACACTGAGGGCATGACCCACCTCACCCTCGCCCAGGTCGAGACCCTCGCGCGCGCCGCCCATCAGGGGCAGACCGACAAGGCGGGCCGGCCGTACGCCGAGCACCTCGCGGCCGTCGCCCGGGGCGTGCGCGTGCGCGGCGGCGACGCCGAGCAGATCGCCGCGGCCTGGCTGCACGACTCCGTGGAGGACGACGCGCTGAGCGAGGAGTGGCTGGAGGCGGCCGCGCTCTCGGCGCGGACCAAGGCCGTCGTGCGCGCCCTCACCAAACGGCCGGGGGAGCCGCCGGAGGCCTACGCGCGCCGGATCCTCACCACCCCGGGCGCGCTGCTGGTGAAGGAGGCCGACCTGGCGCACAACGCCGATCCCCGGCGCCTCGCGGTGCTGGACGAGCCCACCCGGAAACGACTGACCGAGAAGTACGCCCGCATGCGCGCACTTCTCGGTCTGGAACAGGGCCCCGAGCCGGAGCCGGCTAGACGCTGACCGTCTCCCGCTGCTTCTGCCGCTCGCGGGCCAGTTCGGCCGCGTCCTGCTTGAACGCCCACGCCATCTTCGGCTCCATCGCGAAGCGGAAGATCCGCTGCACGGGCCGGGTGCACAGCGCGGTGACGGCGGCCGCGGCCAGCACGGTCACCAGGATCTCGCCGAGCGGGCGGTGCAGCCAGGGGTGCTCGAACCAGCCGCGGTAGTCGCCGAACTTCACCAGGAAGCCGTGCAGCAGGTAGCCGTAGAGCGTGCCCGCGCCGAGCGCGGTGAACCACATCCGCCGGCGCGGCACCCAGGCGAAGAAGCAGGCCGTCAGCACCAGCGAGCAGCCCATCATCGCGAGCGTCATCACCGGGCCGCACCACCACGGGGCACCCAGTTCCTGTGCGGAGTCGCGGTGGTAGAACCACGCGGTGTTCATCCGCGGCACCGCCCACCAGCCGACCGCCAGCGCCGTCGCGAACACCGGCACCGAGGCGATCCGCACCGAGCGGCGGCGCACCAGGTGGAAGTGCTCGGGCTTCATGCACAGCCCGAGGACGAAGTACGGCAGGAACTGCAGGACCCGCTGGAGATCGAGGTCGTCACCGATGTTCGGGGTGACGGTCGCCAGCATGGCCAGGCCGAGGGCCAGGGGCAGCGGCCAGCGCACCGTCTTCCA
The DNA here is from genome assembly GCF_016741775.1 of Streptomyces actinomycinicus. Lineage (GTDB taxonomy): Bacteria > Actinomycetota > Actinomycetes > Streptomycetales > Streptomycetaceae > Streptomyces > Streptomyces actinomycinicus. The sequence continues at coordinate 369,042 of NZ_JAERRK010000001.1, forward strand.
CAGGGGCGTGGTCATCCGCCAGACGAACAACGCGACCAGGAACCAGGTGAGATACCAGGGATCGAGGAGGCTGATCTCCTCGTGCGAGCCGGTGACGAGGTTCTTGAAGAGCGGGTACGCCGTCTCGAACAGGACGTACGGCACGGCGACCCCGGTGATCAGCCGCTTCAGCCGGTCCGGGCGCATGTCGAAGCTGCGTGAGAAGAAGCCGGAGATGATGATGAACGCCGGCATGTGGAAGGTGTACACGACGCTGTACGCGCCCTCCAGGATCCGGCTGTCGCCCTTCAGCGGTTCCCAGGCGTGCCCCATCGCGACGAGCGCGATGGCCAGGTACTTGGCGTTGTCGAAGAACGCATCGCGTTGTCTGCCGGGTCTGTCCGCCTCCGACTGCCCCTTCTGCGCACTCATCGGGGTACGCGGACCGGGCACTCCGTTCGCCGGCGGCTGTGCCGGGGGGAGCGGCCTGCGGTTCTGGCCGGGGGACGAGGCGGCTTCAAACATCTCAGGCACCCTAGCGTCGTCTGCGGGATTTCGTAAAACCCCCGCAGTCATTCCTGGTTATCGCCTTCGGGTACCCGCTGATTTACAGAACTTGCCACCCGTGTCCACGTGATGGTGCGCACACAGACGTCGTTCGTTCACCCGTGATGTCCCGATTCATCCTGACTAATTGGGGCATACGACGCCTCGGTGTCATCAATTCGAATTAGCTGCGCACATGATGTGTGGGCACGGAAACGAAGCCGGGCAATTTCTCGTCGAGTCATGTGCGGGCGGCTGCTCGAAATGCTGTACGGGGCATCGCCCGCGCCGGGTCGTCATCCGACGTTGTGTCACGGGCCGCATGGGGCGGCCGGGTTGGTGGCACGATGGTTCTGGCGGGGGTGCGTGGCCGTACCTCCGGGCCGGGAGAGCGGACCGACCGAGGGTGTGATCAGTGTGGCCATTTCACTGTCTGTGGTGCTGCTGTTGGCGATCATCCTGGTGGTGCTGATCCGAGGGGGGAACATCAAGGCCGGCCCCGCCATCGTCGCCATCCTCTTCGGTTTCTTCCTGGCCTCGACAGGCATGGCCCCGTCGATCAATCGCTTCCTGAACTCGATAGCCGAGTCGATCAACTCGATCAGGTTCTGACCGGCGAGTCGGGCAGCAGAGCTGATTGCCGTTTCAACCACTCTTGCCGGGTGCGGAGACACACACTCCTGCGCCGGGGGTGCGGAGACACACACTCCTGCGCCGGGGGTGCGGAGACGTGCACTCCGCCGGGGGTGTGAAGACGCGCACTCCTGCCGGGGTGCCGAGACACGCCGGGGGCACGGCGGGCCCACGAGGGCTGAAGGGCCCCGGGGAACGCCGAAGGCCCAGGGAGGGGAAACCACCTCTCACCTGGGCCTTCGGCATCCAGAGCGGGCGACGGGAATCGAACCCGCGTAGCTAGTTTGGAAGACTAGGGCTCTACCATTGAGCTACGCCCGCAACACTGCGCCGCAGGTCGGCGACCGCGGCACTGGAGGCATCGTAGCGGGTCGCCCGCCGCCGAGGCCAACGAATCGGGTCCCGGGGCCGTCCTCCGTGCCCCCTCCGGGAATGCGGCCGACGCGCGGGGCCCGGGCATGTAGCCTACGTGTCGCACCGAACGGGGTGTGGCGCAGCTTGGTAGCGCGTCCGCTTTGGGAGCGGAAGGCCGTGGGTTCAAATCCCGCCACCCCGACCACCGGCTCACGACGTCGTGATGATCGCCTTTTGGGGCGCTGACCGGCTGCGGTTACTATGCAAGCTGCGCGCCCGTGTGTCCCGGCCCACTCGGCCTACGAACTCCTCCGGGCGGCGAAATCCGCCGGACCAGTCTGGCTCCGGCAGAACCCAAGCAGTCAGCCACAAGGAGACCGAACCGTGAAGAGCGCCGTGGAGACCCTGAACCCGACCCGGGTTCGGCTCACTGTCGAGGTGCCCTTCGAGGAGCTCAAGGACAGCCTCGACGCGGCGTACAAGAAGATCAACCAGCAGGTCACGGTGAAGGGCTTCCGTAAGGGCAAGATCCCGGCCCGCGTCATCGACCAGCGGTTCGGCCGCGGTGCGGTGCTGGAGGAGGCCGTCAACGACGCGCTGCCCAAGTTCTACACCGAGGCGGTCAACGAGGCCGAGCTGAGCCCGCTGGGCCAGCCCGAGGTCGACATCACCGAGCTGAAGGACGGCGAGACGCTGAACTTCACCGCCGAGGTCGACGTCCGCCCGGCCGTGGAGATCCCGGACTACTCCGGCATCGAGGTCGAGGTCGACGCCGTCGAGGTCACCGACGAGGACGTCGAGAAGTCGGTCGAGCAGCTCCGCGAGCGCTTCGCGTCGACCTCCCCGGTCGAGCGCGCCGCCGAGGACGGCGACGTCGTCACCATCGACCTGGAGGCCAAGGTCGAGGGCGAGGTCCTCGAGGACGGCATCGCCAACGGTGTCTCCTACACCATCGGCTCCGGTGAGCTGCTGGACGGCATCGACGACGCCGTGAAGGGCAAGTCGGCCGGCGAGGAGGCCACCTTCACCTCCGAGCTGAAGGGCGGCTCCGCCGCGGGCAAGGAGGCCGAGGTCACCGTCAAGGTCACCCAGGTCGCCGCCCGTGAACTCCCCGAGCTGGACGACGAGTTCGCGCAGCTCGCCTCCGAGTTCGACACCCTGGAGGAGCTGAAGGCCGACAGCCGCAAGCGCCTCGCGAACATGAAGCAGTTCGACCAGGCCACCCAGGCGCAGGAGCGCGTCCTGGAGAAGCTGCTCGAGCTGGTCGAGGTCCCGGTCCCCGAGAAGCTGCTCGAGGACGAGATCAACACCCGCAAGCACAACCTCGAGCACCACCAGCTCGGCCAGATGGGCCTCACCCTCGACAAGTACCTGGAGATCCAGGGCAAGACCGCCGAGGAGTTCGACACCGAGACCCGCGAGGCCGCGGTCAAGGGCATCAAGACCCAGTTCGTCCTGGACGAGCTGGTCAAGAAGGAGCAGCTCAACGTCAACCAGGAGGAGCTGACCGAGCACCTCATGCGGCGTGCGGCCTCCTCCGGCATGTCCCCCGACCAGTTCGCCCAGGCCGTCGTCGAGGGCGGCCAGGTGCCGCTCCTGGTCGGCGAGGTCGCCCGCGGCAAGGCCCTGGCCGTCGTGGTCGAGGCCGCCACGGTGAAGGACACCAACGGCGAGGTCGTCGACCTGGACGACGAGGAGGAGGAGACCGAGGCCGCCGAGGCGTCGGAGACCTCCGAGGAGAACGCCGAGGGCTGAACCGCCCCGCGGCGCCTCTAATGGCGTGGACGGGCCCCCGGGAGTGTCTCCCGGGGGCCCGTTCGTCGCACCGAGGGGCGTGAGCCGCCCCCCGGGGGGCGCGGGGAACTGTGCGAACGATCCGAACGCGCCCGCAGTCCGAAGACCGCCCGCATCACCCCTGTGCACCGCACCGGCCCGCCGCGTGAGCGCTACGCCCCCGGCGAACACCCCCATCTCCGGGATTCCCCGAAGGGACCTGAGCGTTAGGGTCCATGAATACGGGGGCAGGGGAGTCTCCTGACAGCCCCCGCCAAGCCTCCGGCAGGACGACGTGAGACGGCCCGGCGCCGTCGTAAGACGAGCAGGTGGATACGTGACGAATCTGATGCCTTCAGCCGCCGGCGAGCCTTCCATCGGTGGTGGCCTCGGCGACCAGGTCTACAACCGGCTGCTCAACGAGCGGATCATCTTCCTCGGTCAGCAGGTCGACGACGACATCGCCAACAAGATCACCGCGCAGCTGCTGCTCCTTGCCGCCGACCCGGACAAGGACATCTACCTCTACATCAACAGCCCCGGCGGTTCGGTGACGGCCGGCATGGCGATCTACGACACCATGCAGTACATCCCGAACGACGTGGTCACCATCGCCATGGGCATGGCCGCCTCGATGGGCCAGTTCCTGCTCACCGGCGGCGCCCCGGGCAAGCGTTTCGCGCTGCCCCACGCCGACATCATGATGCACCAGGGCTCCGCGGGCCTCGGTGGCACGGTCTCGGACATCAAGATCCAGGCCGAGTACCTGCTGCGCACCAAGAAGCGCATGTCGGAGCTGACCGCGCAGCACTCCGGCCAGACGGTCGAGGCGATCATCCGCGACGGCGACCGCGACCGCTGGTTCACCCCGGAAGAGGCCAAGGAGTACGGTCTCATTGACGAGATCATCACGCACGCCTCGGGTGTTCCGGGAGGCGGCGGCACCGGTGCCTGACCGGCCAGGCCACGCCACGCACCGCCGAGACCCAAGCCCCCAGAACGCCACCAGGACGGTGAACACCCCATGAGCAACTTCCCCGGCGCCGCCAGCGGCATGTACGAAGGGCCCCGCCCCGACAGCCGCTATGTCATCCCGCGCTTCGTCGAGCGCACCTCCCAGGGCATCCGCGAGTACGACCCGTACGCGAAGCTCTTCGAGGAGCGCGTGATCTTCCTGGGCGTCCAGATCGACGACGCCTCGGCCAACGACGTCATGGCGCAGCTGCTGTGCCTGGAGTCGATGGACCCGGACCGGGACATCTCGATCTACATCAACAGCCCCGGTGGCGACATGACCGCCCTCACGGCGATCTACGACACGATGCAGTTCGTGAAGCCCGACATCCAGACGGTCTGCATGGGCCAGGCCGCCTCCGCGGCCGCCATCCTGCTCGCCGCCGGCACCCCGGGCAAGCGCATGGCGCTGCCGAACTCCCGCGTGCTGATCCACCAGCCGGCGGGTTCCACCGGCCGCGGTCAGCTCTCCGACCTGGAGATCATCGCGAAGGAATTCACCCGGATGCGTGACCAGCTGGAGCAGATGCTGGCCAAGCACTCGAACCAGCCGCTCGAGAAGATCCGCGAGGACATCGAGCGCGACAAGATCCTCACGGCCGAGGAGGCGCTGGAGTACGGCCTCGTCGACCAGATCATCTCCACCCGCAAGCTGAACAACGCTTCGGTCCGCTGACGCGGAACGGGGCACTCTGAGCCCCTCTTGGCACGGTGCACGTCAAAGTGAACCCTGCCAAGGGGGGCCCGAACACCGGGCCCGGCAAGGTACCGTCGGACATAAGGCAGCACCAGGAGCCGCTGGACTCATGACGTCCAGGCGTCTCCCAGGCGAAGGGGAAGCACACCGTGGCACGCATCGGTGACGGCGGCGATCTGCTCAAGTGCTCGTTCTGTGGCAAGAGCCAGAAGCAGGTCAAGAAGCTCATCGCAGGGCCCGGTGTGTACATCTGCGACGAATGCATCGATCTCTGCAACGAGATCATCGAGGAGGAACTCGCGGAGACCAGCGAGGTGCGCTGGGAGGAGCTGCCCAAGCCCCGCGAGATCTACGAGTTCCTCGAGGGGTACGTGGTCGGCCAGGAAGCCGCCAAGAAAGCCCTCTCCGTCGCGGTGTACAACCACTACAAGCGGGTCCAGGCGGGCGAGAACGGCGGCGCGAGCGGCCGTGACGACGCCATCGAGCTGGCGAAGTCCAACATCCTCCTGCTGGGCCCCACGGGCTCCGGCAAGACGCTCCTCGCGCAGACCCTGGCCCGCATGCTCAACGTCCCGTTCGCCATCGCCGACGCGACGGCGCTCACGGAGGCCGGCTACGTCGGCGAGGACGTCGAGAACATCCTGCTGAAGCTGATCCAGGCGGCGGACTACGACGTCAAGAAGGCCGAGACCGGGATCATCTACATCGACGAGATCGACAAGGTCGCCCGCAAGAGCGAGAACCCGTCGATCACCCGTGACGTCTCCGGTGAGGGCGTCCAGCAGGCCCTGCTGAAGATCCTCGAGGGCACCACGGCCTCCGTCCCGCCCCAGGGCGGCCGCAAGCACCCCCACCAGGAGTTCATCCAGATCGACACGACGAACGTCCTGTTCATCGTGGGCGGTGCCTTCGCCGGCCTGGAGAAGATCATCGAGGCCCGCGCCGGCGCCAAGGGCATCGGCTTCGGCGCCACGATCCTGTCCAAGCGGGAGCTGGAGTCCAAGGACGTCTTCGAGGACGTCATGCCGGAGGACCTGGTCAAGTTCGGCATGATCCCCGAGTTCATCGGCCGTCTGCCCGTGATCACGAGCGTGCACAACCTGGACCGCGAGGCCCTCCTCAAGATCCTGGTCGAGCCCCGCAACGCCCTCGTCAAGCAGTACCAGCGCCTGTTCGAACTCGACGGCGTGGAGCTGGACTTCGAGCGCGAGGCGCTGGAGGCCATCGCCGACCAGGCCATCCTCCGCCAGACCGGCGCCCGTGGCCTGCGCGCCATCATGGAAGAGGTCCTCCAGGGCGTGATGTACGAGGTCCCGTCCCGCAAGGACGTGGCCCGCGTGGTCATCACCGCCGACGTGGTCCTCTCCAACGTCAACCCGACCCTCATCCCGCGGGACGCACGGGGACGGGGCTCCGGGGAGCAGAAGACGGCCTGACGCACGGGATGTACGCCAAGGGGCCCCGGCCGACCGGCCGGGGCCCCTTCGCGTACCGTGCCGCGCCGGCGTCAGGCCTTGACGCGGACCTCGTTGCGGAACTTGGCGGCCAGCTCGGCGTCGTCGGCCGGGTCATTGCTGCGGCCCGCCACGAGGCCGGCGTAGTCCATCGGCATGACGAACCCGAGCGTGCTGTGGTCGGCCCAGATGCAGATCGAGAGCGTCACGTCCTTCGGACCGCTGCTGGTCGCGCCGGTGGGAGCCGAGGCCTGCTGGCACTTGAGGACGGCACCCTTGAGCGAGGCCGGGTTGTACTCCTTCGGCTCGCCCTTCAGGGAAGCCTCCTTGCCACCGTCCTTCTGCGACTCGGACTCGAAGTACGCGAACATCGCGTCGACGGTCTTCTCGGGGTCGTCGATGGTGCCGTAGACACCGGCGAACTTGATCTCCTTCTTGCTCAGCGGATTGTCCGGGTCCCCCGACGCGTATGCGGCGCTGACGTCATGGGGGTCCTGCACACCCCACTTCTTGGCGTCGGCCTCGTCGCTGTCCGTCATGGAACCGCTGTCGCTGTCGGACTTCTTGTACTCCGTCAGCACCGTGTTCGGCGTCGTCAGCTTGTGCGGGCCGTCGTCCGCGATGTCGCTGCTGCTGCCGCTGAGCACGAAGTACGCGCCGACCGCCACGGCGGCGACCACGGCCACCGCGCCGATGATGAGGCCCGTCTTCTTCTTCCCCCCGGCCGGCTGCGGCGGGTGCGGGACGTTGTACGGCTGCTGGCCGTAGGGGCCGCCGGGCTGCTGGCCGTACGGGTTCGGCTGCTGCGGCACACCCTGCTGCGGGTAGCCGTAACCCGGCTGCGGCGGCGCCGCGGGGGCCTGCTGGGGGTAGCCGTAGCCGGGCTGCGGAGCCTGCGGCTGCTGGCCGTAGGGGCCCGGCTGGCCGTACGGCCCAGGCTGCCCCGGCTGGCCGTACGGACCCGGCTGCTGGGGCTGCTGGCCGTACGGGCCCGGCTGGTTGTTGCTCATTCCTGGGTTCCCCTCCTGCTTATGTGTTCCTGACATCCTGGCTCAGGCCCGGGAACCGCACGGCACCGGGGGCCGCACCGTTACAGAACAAACGCGTTTCGGGACCGCGCCGTGACACCCCTAAACTGACCCCCGTGACCGAGAACGCTCAGCAGCAGCCACCCGCGCCCGACTCCGAACTGCCGACCCAGTACGCGCCGGCCGACGTAGAGGGGCCGCTGTACGAGCGCTGGGTAGAGCGCGGTTACTTCGAGGCGGACGCGAAGAGCGACAAGCCGCCGTACACGATCGTCATCCCGCCGCCGAACGTCACCGGCTCGCTGCACCTGGGCCACGCCTTCCAGCACACGCTGATGGACGCCCTCACCCGCCGCAAGCGCATGCAGGGCTTCGAGGCGCTGTGGCTGCCCGGCATGGACCACGCCGGCATCGCCACCCAGAACAAGGTCGAGCAGCAGCTCGCCGAGGAGGGCAAGTCCCGCCACGACCTGGGCCGCGAGGAGTTCGTCGAGCGTGTCTGGCAGTGGAAGGAAGAGTACGGCGGCAAGATCCTCGGCCAGATGCGCCGCCTCGGTGACGGCGTCGACTGGTCGCGCGAGCGCTTCACCATGGACGAGGGCCTCACCAAGGCCGTCCAGACCATCTTCAAGAAGCTCTACGACGACGAGCTGATCTACCGCGCCGAGCGCATCATCAACTGGTGCCCGCGCTGTCTGACGGCCATCTCGGACATCGAGGTGGAGTACCAGGAGGACGACGGCGAGCTGGTCTCCATCAAGTACGGCGAGGGCGACGAGACGCTGGTCGTCGCCACCACCCGCGCCGAGACCATGCTGGGCGACACCGCCGTCGCCGTCCACCCCGACGACGAGCGGTACAAGCACCTGGTCGGCAAGCGCATCAAGCTGCCGCTGACCGACCGCAGCATCCCCGTCGTCGCGGACACCCACGTCGACCCCGAGTTCGGCACGGGCGCCGTCAAGGTGACCCCGGCCCACGACCCCAACGACTTCGCGATCGGCCAGCGCCACGGCCTGGAGTCGATCACGGTCATGGACGAGCGCGCGGTCATCACCGTGCACGGCCCCTTCCAGGGCCTGGACCGCTTCGAGGCCCGCTCCGCGATCGTCGCCGCGCTGCGCTCGCAGGGCCGGATCGTCGCCGAGAAGCGGCCGTACGTCCACAGCGTCGGCCACTGCTCGCGGTGCAGCACCACGATCGAGCCGCGCCTGTCCATGCAGTGGTGGGTCAAGGTCGGCCCGCTGGCCCGGGCCGCCGGTGACGCCGTCCGCGACGGCCGGGTGAAGATCCACCCCGAGGACATGTCGAAGCGGTACTTCGACTGGGTCGACAACATGCACGACTGGTGCATCTCGCGCCAGCTGTGGTGGGGGCACCGGATTCCGGTCTGGTACGGCCCGCAGGGCGAGGTCGTCTGCGTCGGCCCCGACGAGGAGCCGCCCGCCGGCGAGGGCTGGCGCCAGGACACCGACGTCCTGGACACCTGGTTCTCCTCCGGCCTGTGGCCGTTCTCCACGCTCGGCTGGCCCGAGCGGACCGAGGACCTGCAGAAGTTCTACTCGACCGACGTCCTGCTCACCGGCCACGACATCATCTTCTTCTGGGTCGCCAGGATGATGATGTTCGGCCTCTACGCGATGGACGGCGAGGTCCCCTTCAAGACCATCGCGCTGACGGGTCTGGTCCGCGACGAGCGCGGCAAGAAGATGTCGAAGTCCTTCGGTAACGTGGTCGACCCGCTGGACTGGATGGACAAGTACGGTTCCGACGCCGTCCGCTTCACCTTGGCCCGCGGCGCCAACCCCGGCACCGACGTCCCGATCGGCGAGGACTGGGTCCAGGCGTCCCGGAACTTCGCCAACAAGATCTGGAACGCGACCCGCTTCGCGCTGATGAACGGCGCGACCGTCGAGGGCCCGCTGCCCGCCCCGGAGCAGATGTCGGCCACCGACCGGTGGATCCTGTCCCGCCTCAACAAGACCGTCGCCGACGTCGACGCGTTCTACGAGGACTACCAGTTCGCGAAGCTCAGCGACGCCCTGTACCACTTCGCCTGGGACGAGGTCTTCGACTGGTACGTCGAGCTGTCCAAGACCGTGTTCCAGGCGGGCGGCGAACCGGCCGAGGTCAGCAAGCGGGTCCTGGGCGAGGTCCTGGACGTCACGCTCAGGCTGCTGCACCCGGTCGTCCCGTTCGTCACCGACACCCTGTGGACGACGCTCACCGGCGGCGAGTCGGTCGTGGTCGCCGAGTGGCCCGCGGACAGCGGCTTCCGCGACCCGGCGGCCGAGCAGGAGATCTCCTCCCTCCAGTCGGTCATCACCGAGGTCCGCCGATTCCGCGCCGACCAGGGCCTGCAGCCGGGCCAGCGGGTCCCGGCCCGGCTGACCCTGGACGGTACGGCCCTCGCCCCGCACGAGGCCGCCATCCGCAGCCTCCTGCGCCTCCAGCCGGAGGGCGACGCCTTCACGGCCACGGCCACCCTGCCGATCGCCGGCGCCGAGGTCGCCCTCGACCTCTCCGGCACGATCGACGTGGCCGCGGAGCGCAAGCGCCTGGCGAAGGACCTGGCCGCCGCCGAGAAGGAGAAGGCCCAGGCCACGGCCAAGCTCGGCAACGAGGCGTTCCTGGCGAAGGCCCCGGACAACGTGGTGGACAAGATCCGCACGCGCCTGTCCAAGGCGGAGGAGGACATCACCCGCATCCAGTCCCAGCTGGACCGGCTGCCGCAGGCGTAAGCGCCCCCACGGCACCGAAGGCCCCCGGCACCACACGGCACCGGGGGCCTCGGCATGCCCCACAAGGGGCGCGGGAAACTGCGCGCCAAACCACGACGCACCCGCACCCACCGGACGCTCGCAAGCCACCCCGCAAGGGGCGCGGGGAACTGCGCGACGAACCACGACGCACCCGCAGCCGCCGACCGGACCGGCCCACCCCGAACGGCCGCCAGTAACCCGCGCCCACCCGACCGGACCAAGCCCCCGAACGGCGAGCCCCCCGAACGGTGCCCAAGCGACCCGCACTCGAACGGCAGTACAAGCCACCCGTACCGGCGCCGCGAAGCCCCCGCCCGCTCCGTAGACTGGCCTCGTGAGCGACCACCCCGGCACCAGCGACACCCCCGACCCCCTCGACTCCTTCGACGAGATCATCGCGGCCGAGACCGACCGCGACCCCGACCTCGCCGTGATCGAGGCAGGCAGCCGCACCCTCCGCACCCAGGGCGGCCCGCCGCAGGCCGACGTACCCGCGCGTCCCGAGGACCCCGAGGTCGACAACGCCCTGCGCGAGGTGGAGGCGGAGCTGGCCACCCGCTGGGGCGAGACCAAGCTGGAGCCCTCGGTCAGCAGGATCTCCGCGCTGATGGACGTCCTCGGTGAGCCCCAGCGCTCGTACCCGTCGATCCACATCACGGGCACCAACGGCAAGACCTCCACCGCCCGCATGATCGAGTCCCTGCTCGGCGCCTTCGAGCTGCGCACCGGCCGCTACACCAGCCCCCACGTGCAGTCGATCACCGAGCGCATCAGCCTGGACGGCGCCCCGATCTCCGCCGAGCGGTTCGTCGAGACGTACCAGGACGTCAAGCCGTACGTCGAGATGGTGGACGGACAGCAGGAGTACCGGCTCTCCTTCTTCGAGGTGCTCACCGGCATGGCGTACGCGGCCTTCGCGGACGCCCCCGTGGACGTCGCCGTGGTCGAGGTCGGCATGGGCGGTTCCTGGGACGCCACCAACGTCATCGACGGTGACGTGGCGGTCGTGACCCCCATCGATCTCGACCACACCGACCGGCTCGGCGGCACCCCCGCGGAGATCGCCGTCGAGAAGAGCGGCATCATCAAGCAGGACGCGACCGTCATCCTGGCCCAGCAGCCGGTGGACGCGGCGCAGGTGCTGTTGAAGAAGGCCGTCGAGGTGGACGCCACCGTGGCCCGCGAGGGACTGGAGTTCGGTGTCGTCGCCCGGCAGGTCGCCTTCGGCGGGCAGCTGCTCACGCTGCGCGGCCTCGGCGGCGAGTACCCCGAGGTGTACCTGCCGCTGCACGGCGCCCACCAGGCGCACAACGCGGCCGTCGCCCTCGCCGCCGTCGAGGCGTTCTTCGGCGTCGGCGCCCAGCGCGCGGAGCCGCTGGACATCGACACCGTCCGCAAGGCCTTCGCGGCCGTCTCGTCCCCGGGCCGGCTGGAAGTCGTACGGCGGTCTCCCACCGTCGTCCTGGACGCCGCGCACAACCCGGCGGGCGCCGAGGCCGCCGCCGAGGCCGTGCGGGAGGCGTTCGACTTCACACGGCTGATCGGCGTGGTCGGCGCGAGCGGCGACAAGAACGTGCGGGGCGTGCTGGAGGCCTTCGAGCCGATCTTCGCCGAGGTCGTCGTCACCCAGAACTCCAGCCACCGCGCGATGGACGCGGACGAGCTGGCGGCGATCGCCGTCGAGGTCTTCGGTGACGAGCGCGTGCAGGTCGAACCGCGGCTGCCGGACGCCCTGGAGGCCGCGATCACGCTGGCCGAGGAGGAGGGCGAGTTCGCCGGCGGCGGCGTGCTGGTCACCGGTTCCGTCATCACCGTCGGCGAGGCCCGGCTGCTGCTGGGGAAGGGCTGAGGTTTTCCCGTGCGTACTCTCTGTGCATCCACCCTGATCGGCGAACTGTTCGTCATCGGCTTCGCCGGGCTCGTCGCCATGAAGGACCCGGATCTGTCCGTGACCACGGTGTGGCTGGTCAGCGGCATCGCCATGCTGCTGTGCCTGCTGCTGTGCGGCATGGTGACCCGGCCCGGCGGGGTGGCCCTGGGCTGGGCCCTGCAGATCGGTCTGATCGTCTCCGGCGTCTTCGTCCCGACCATGTACTTCATGGGCGCGATCTTCGCGGGGCTGTGGTGGGCATCGGTGCACTTCGGGAGGAAGGTGGACGAGGCGAAGGCCAGATTCGCGGCCCAGGCCGAGTCCTCCTCCTCAACGGCTGACGCTGCGTAACAGGTGCCCCGACACGCCCTGTAACCTCGTCCCACCGCACCCTGTACGTCGCGTAAGGAGCCTCCCGTGAGCCAGCGCACCCTCGTCCTCCTCAAGCCCGACGCCGTCCGTCGAGGCCTGACCGGCGAGATCATCAGCCGCATCGAGCGCAAGGCCGGCTGGCAGATCACCGCGCTGGAGCTGCGCACCCTGGACCGCGGCACGCTGGAGCAGCACTACGGCGAGCACGTGGGCAAGCCGTTCTACGAGCCGCTGGTCGAGTTCATGTCCTCCGGCCCGGTCGTCGCCCTGATCGTGGAGGGCGAGCGGGTCATCGAGGGCGTGCGCCAGCTGGCCGGCCCGACCGACCCGATCGCCGCCGCGCCGGGCTCGATCCGCGGTGACTACGGCGTGATCGTCCGCGAGAACCTCATCCACGCCTCCGACTCCGAGGAGTCCGCCGAGCGCGAGGTGAAGATCTTCTTCCCGGGCCGCGCCTGACGGCGTGCCGCCCGGCGGCCGGCGCGGTACGCGCGGGCCGCGGCGGAGTGTCCGGGGGCTCGTCCCCCCGGACCTGCTTTTTCTGGCATGAGTACCGGCGATTGAGGGAACGAGCGTCCCCGAACGCCCGTCTCCACAAGCGAGGCGGCACGCCATCTGGTGACAATGGCGGAGACCCTCGCGCAGTGTTCGTGCAGGCGCGTTTACGATGGAAGCCTTCACGTCACAGCACCCGCCTCGCCGACCTGACATGCCCTCAAAAGCGCAGGAAGGCCAGATGAATCCGGATGGGGAACTCAATGTCGTTCATCGGCCGTGACATGGCTGTCGACCTCGGGACCGCCAACACGCTGGTGTACGTCAGGGGTCGCGGGATCGTACTGAACGAGCCGTCCGTCGTCGCGATCAACACCAACACGGGTGGGATCCTCGCGGTCGGCGCCGAGGCGAAGAAGATGATCGGCCGGACGCCGGGCAACATCGTGGCCGTCCGCCCGCTGAAGGACGGCGTGATCGCCGACTTCGAGATCACCGAGCGGATGCTCCGCTACTTCATCTTGAAGATCCACAAGCGGCGGTACCTGGCCCGCCCGCGGGTCGTCGTCTGCGTGCCCTCCGGCATCACGGGCGTCGAGCGCCGCGCGGTCATCGAGGCGTCCTCCCAGGCCGGCGCCCGTCAGGTGCACATCATCGAAGAGCCCATGGCCGCCGCCATCGGCTCCGGTCTGCCGGTGCACGAGGCCACCGGCAACATGGTGGTGGACATCGGCGGCGGCACCACGGAGGTCGCGGTCATCTCGCTCGGCGGCATCGTCACCGCCCAGTCCATCCGCGTCGCCGGCGACGAGCTGGACAACGCGATCATCCAGTACATCAAGAAGGAGTACAGCCTCCTGCTGGGTGAGCGGACGGCCGAACAGATCAAGATCACGATCGGTTCGGCGTACGACCTCGACGCCGACGAGCACACCGAAGTCCGCGGCCGCGACCTGGTGTCCGGGCTGCCGAAGACCGTCGTCATCTCGGCCGCCGAGGTGCGCAAGGCGATCGAGGAGCCGGTCAACGCGATCGTGGACGCGGTCAAGACGACCCTCGACAAGTGCCCGCCGGAGCTGTCCGGCGACATCATGGACCGAGGAATCGTTCTGACCGGCGGCGGAGCCCTGCTGCGCGGGCTCGACGAGCGGCTGCGGCGGGAGACCGGCATGCCGATCCACATCGCCGAGGACCCGCTGGACAGCGTCGCGCTCGGTTCCGGCAAGTGCGTCGAGGAGTTCGAGGCGCTGCAGCAGGTCCTGGACGCCCAGCCGCGCAGATGACGTAACTCTTCGATTCCGCCGTACGAGACGTTCTCCTCTCGTGCGGCGGATCGTTGATATAGAGGCATAAGCTCCCCCGAATGGGCCTCTTCGGTTTGCGCCGCATCATCCGCGTTTTCCAGGGGGTCCCCGAATTCCTACTTGAGGAAGGGCACGGCCGCCGCACGTGAGGGACACGAAAGAGAGCCGGCTGCTCCTGGTCCTGCTGGTCGCCATCGCGTTCGCGTTGATCACGGTGGACATCCGAGGGGGCCGCAATTCCCCCGTCGACGGTGCCCGGCACGCCGCAGCAGCGGTGTTCGGCCCGGTCGAGAACGGACTGTCCTCCGCGGTCGACCCGGTCGGCAACGCCGTCTCCGCGATCCGTGAATCCGGCAGTCGCCACGACCGGCTCGCCGCGCTGGAGAAGGAGAACGCGGCCCTCAAGGCGAAGCTCGGCAGCGACGACCGCAACCGCAGCCGCCTCAAGCAGCTCGAGAAGGTGCTGAAGATCGCCGGCGACGGCCAGTACGGCATCAAGGGCGCCCAGGTCATCGCCATAGGGTCGGCCCAGGGCTTCTCCTGGACCCTCACCATCGACGCCGGCGCGGACGACGGCATCAAGCGGGACATGACCGTCCTCAACGGCGACGGACTGGTCGGACGGGTCACCACCGTCGGCCCCAGCACCGCCACCGTGCTGCTGGCCAACGACCCCGACTTCACCGTCGGCACCCGCATGGAGGCCGGCGACGAACTCGGCTTCGCCTCCGGGCAGGGCGACCGCCCGCTGCGCGTGGAACTCCTCAACGGCAAGGCGGAGGTGAAGAAGGGCGACCGACTGGTCACGTTCGGCTCGCAGGCGGACCGGCCGTTCGTGCCGGGCGTCCCGGTCGGTGTGGTCTCCAGGGTCGACCCCTCCGGCGGCGGACTCACCCGCACCCTCTACGTCACCCCGTACGTCAGCTTCACCAAGCTCGACATCGTCGGCGTGGTCGTGCAGGCACCCAAGAACGACCCGCGGGACACCGTGCTCCCGGCGAAGCCCAAGCCGGTGCCGACACCGACGGTCACCGTCACGGTCACACCGTCGGCGAACGCCCCCGACACCGACGAGCAGCAGTAGGAGCCTGAATCCCCATGCGTGTCAACCGGATCCTGCTCTCCACCGCGCTGGTCGTCGTGGCCCTGGTCGTCCAGGTGAGCGTCCTCGCCCGGCTGCACCTGCCCGGTGCCGTCCCCGACCTGCTGCTGCTCACCGTCCTGGGCCTGGCGATGGTGTACGGCCATGTCGGCGGCGCCCTCGTCGGTTTCGGCGCCGGCCTGCTGGCCGACCTGGCCCCGCCCGCCGACCACGCGGCCGGCCGCTACGCCCTCGTGCTGTGCGTCATCGGGTACCTCGCCGGGCTCATCCGCCCGGAGAACGGCCGCCTGAAGTCGGCGACCGGCCCGATGGCCGTCGTGGTCGCCGCGGCCGTCGGCTCCACCCTGCTGTACGCCGGCGTGGGCGCCCTCGTCGGCGACACCGCCGCCCGCCACGTCGGGCTGACCGGGCTGCTGTTCTCGGCCGCCCTGTACGACCTGCTGCTCGCCCCGTTCGTGGTGCCCGGAGTCATGTGGCTGGCCCGCCGCGCCGACAACGACCCGCTCACCGAGACCGGCCCCGCGGCCAAGGCCGGTGACATCTCCTCCGGCTGGCTCTCCTCCGGCACCGGCCTGCGCATCGGCGACCAGCGCGGCGGCCTCGGGGCCCTGAAGGCCAAGGCCCGCACCCGCTCCGCCAGGGTCGGCCGCATCAAGGGGGTCAAGCGGCTGTGAGCGCCGGGAAGTTCACCCGAACGGGTCAGCTGTCCCGGAACGCGGGTTCACAGGCTGGTCGTTCATCATTCGTACGCGCGCAGGCGGTTCGCACACAGGCGCCGCACGCACGGACGTCCGTGCACTGAGAGGGGGCGACAGCCGCAGTGACCAACATTCCCGAGACCGGTCGGACCCCACGGGTCCAGATCCGGCTCGTCGTGATCCAGATCCTCGTCCTCTCCCTCCTCGGCACACTCGGTGGCCGGTTGTGGTACCTGCAGATCCGCCAGGGCGCGGAGTACCAGAAGGAGGCGTCGGGCAACCACGTCCAGCAGGTCGTCGACCCCGCCGTGCGCGGCGACATCCTGGACGCCCGCGGCGTGCCCCTCGCGGACAACGAGACCCGGCTGGTCGTCTCCGCCTCCCGTACCGACCTGCTGAAGCAGAAGGACGACGGCAGGGCCGTGCTCACCAAGCTGGCCCGCGTCCTCGGCATGAGCCCCGGCGACGTCATGCAGAAGGTCCGGCTGTGCGACGCCAAGACGCCCCAGCCCTGCTGGAACGGCTCGCCGTACCAGCCGATCCCCATCACCGACGAGGCCACCGCCAAGCAGGCCCTGCAGATCCGCGAGCGCTCCGAGGACTTCCCCGGCATCACCGCCGAGCCCGAGGCCGTCCGCCGCTACGCGGGGCCGGGCAAGTCCAACACGGCCCAGGTGCTCGGCTATCTCTCGCCGGTCACCGACTACGAGATCCAGAAGGCCAAGGACACCGACTCGCCCTATCTGCGCTCCGACATGGTGGGCCGTTCCGGCCTGGAGCGGACCTACGACAAGGTGCTGCGCGGCAAGGCCGGCGTCACCCGGTACGAGGTCGACAACCTCGGCCGGGTCATCGGCAAGGCCCGGTCGGACGCGGCCGAGTCCGGTTCCAACCTGGTCACCAGCATCGACTCCCGGGTCCAGCGGGTCGCCGAGTTCGAGCTGAACAAGGCCATGAAGAAGGCCCGCGAACAGTTCGACAAGATCACCGGCGAGAACTACAAGGCCGACTCCGGCGCCGTCGTCGTCATGGAGGCCAAGACCGGCCGGATCGTCGCCATGGCCTCCGCGCCGACCTACGACCCGAACGTCTGGGTCGGCGGCATCTCCGCCAAGGACTACAAGGCCCTCACCGGCAAGAACTCCGACTACCCCCTGCTCAACCGGGCCATACAGGGTCAGGCGGCCCCCGGCTCCACCTTCAAGGTGGTCTCCACGGCCGCCGCGGTCCAGGCGGGCTACGTCTGGGACGGCGGCTACCCCTGCACCAGCTCGTACTCCGTCGGCGGCCAGGTCTTCAAGAACTTCGAGGGCGAGAGCTTCGGCCCGATCTCGCTCGGCCGGGCGCTGGAGGTCTCCTGCGACACCGTCTTCTACGGCCTCGCCGACCGCGAGTGGAAGAAGGACGGCGGCATCAACCCCAAGAAGGGCCAGCCCAAGGACTGGTTCTTCAAGACCGCCCACCAGTTCGGCCTCGGCAAGGAGACCGGCATCGACCTGCCCAACGAGGTCACCGGCCGCGTCCCCGACCGCCAGTGGAAGCTCGACTACTGGAAGGCCAACAAGGACGCCTGGTGCAAGACCGGCAAGAAGGACGGCTCCTACGTCGAGAAGATCGCCTACGAGAACTGCCTCGAAGGCAACAAGATGCGCGAGGGTGACGAGATCAACTACTCCATCGGCCAGGGCGACACGCTCGTCACGCCGATCCAGGAGGCCGTGATCTACGGCGCCGTCGCCAACGGCGGCACGATGTACCAGCCGACCATCGGCAAGGCGATCATCAGCGCCGACGGCAAGTCGGTGCAGGAGATCAAGCCGAAGAAGAACGGCAGGCTGCCGGTCAGCCAGGCCACCCTCGACGGCATGAACGACGCCTTCGCGGGCGTCATCACCCGCGGAACGGCCGCCTGGAAGTTCGGCGGCTGGCCCCAGGACAAGATCACGCTGCACGGCAAGACCGGTACCGCCGAGGTCTACGGCAAGCAGACCACGTCCTGGCTGGCCACCTACTCCAAGGACTACACGGTGATCATGACGATCGCCCAGGCCGGTACGGGTTCCGGCGCCTCCGGTGAGGCCGTGCGCAACATCTACAGCGCGCTCTACGGCGTCCAGGGCGACGGCTCCATCGACCACAAGAAGGCGCTGCTGCCCGAGCCGCAGAAGGGCCTGCCCAAGGTCCGCCCGGACGGCACCATCGCCTCCCCCAAGGTCACCGGCGACCCGGCGAAGGACGCCGAGGCAGCCCAGAAGAACAACCCCACCAACGGCGACGACCAACAGCCCGCGGGCACCACGGCCTCGCCCGGCACCGGCAACCGTGACACCCGCAGGCGGGCCCGCAGGAGGGGAAGCCGGAGGATGCCCTCATGACCGGCACGAACAGCTTCTCCGTCTCCGGCTACGGCCCCGAGCGGGCCGGCTGGACCAGGATCTTCGCCCGGGACTCCCTGACCCGCCGGCTCGACTGGCCGATGCTGCTGGCGGCCACCGCGCTGTCCCTGATGGGCTCCCTGCTGGTCTACTCGGCCACCCGCAACCGCACCGAGCTGAACCAGGGCGACCCCTACTTCTTCCTGGTCCGGCACCTGATGAACCTCGGCATCGGGATCGCCCTGATGATCGGCACCGTCTGGCTCGGCCACCGCGCCCTGCGCAACGCCGTGCCGATCCTCTACGGCGTGTCGGTCATGCTGGCCCTGGTGGTCCTCACGCCGCTCGGCGCGACCATCAACGGCCAGCGCAACTGGCTCGTCATCGGCGGGTTCTCGCTCCAGCCCGCCGAGTTCCTCAAGGTGACGATCATCCTCGGCATGGCCATGCTGCTGGCCGCGCGGGTGGACGCGGGCGACAAGCCGTACCCCGACCACCGGACCGTGTTCCAGGCGCTGTGCCTGGCCGCCGTACCGATCCTGATCCTGCTCCTCATGCCGGACCTCGGCTCGGTGCTCGCCATGGTGGCGATCATCCTGGGCGTGCTGCTCGCCTCCGGCGCCTCCAACCGCTGGATCTTCGGCCTGCTCACCGCGGGTGTGATCGGCTGCATCGCCATCTGGCAGCTGCACATCCTGGACGAGTACCAGATCAACCGGTTCGCGGCCTTCGCCAACCCCGACCTGGACCCCGCGGGCGTCGGCTACAACACCAACCAGGCCCGCATCGCCATCGGCTCCGGCGGGCTCACCGGCGCCGGACTCTTCCACGGCTCGCAGACCACCGGCCAGTTCGTGCCCGAGCAGCAGACGGACTTCGTCTTCACGGTCGCGGGGGAGGAACTGGGCTTCCTCGGCGCCGGCCTGATCATCTTCCTGCTCGGGGTCGTCCTCTGGCGCGCCTGCCGGATAGCACGCGACTCGACCGAGCTGTACGGGACGACCGTCGCCGCCGGCATCGTCGCCTGGTTCGCCTTCCAGTCCTTCGAGAACATCGGCATGACCCTCGGCATCATGCCGGTCACCGGCCTGCCCCTGCCCTTCGTGTCGTACGGCGGCTCGTCCATGTTCGCGGTGTGGGTGGCGGTCGGCCTGCTGCAGTCGATCAAGGTGCAGCGACCGATGTCAGCGTGAGAACACCGGCCCCGGGCAAGGTCCGGCGCGCGGGCGTTCACCGGGCGGATGGCGGAAGTTTTCCGGCCATTCACCCCGGACGGCCTCTGCCGCCCGGGCCCGCCGCCCACTAGATTCGGTTCATGGCGGATGCGAAACGCGAGATAGAGCGCAAGTACGAATCCGACGACAGCGGGCTGCCCGACCTGACCGGCGTCGGGGGAGTGGCCGCGGTCCTCGACAAGGGCCTGGTCGAACTGGACGCCGTGTACTACGACACCGCCGACGAACGCCTCACGGCGGCCTCGCTCACCCTGCGCCGCCGCACCGGCGGCTCGGACGCGGGCTGGCACCTGAAGTTCCCGGTCGCCCCCGGAGTGCGCGACGAGATCCGGGCACCGCTCTCCGACAGCATCCCCGAGGAGATCGCCGCCCTCGTCCGCTCCCGCGTCCGCGACCGCGTGCTGGCCCCCCTGGTCCGGCTGCGGTCCGCCCGCGACGTGCGGCACCTGGTCGACGCCGAGGGGACCCTGCTGGCCGAGGCGAGCGTCGACACCGTGACCGCCGCACGGTCCACCGGCGAGGGCGGAGCCGCCCAGTGGACCGAGATCGAGGTGGAACTGGCCGACGGCGGCGACCCGGCCTTCCTGGACCAGGTGGAGAAGCGGCTGCGCAAGGCAGGCGTACGGCCCTCCGCCTCCCCGTCGAAACTGGCCCGCGCCCTGGAACAGACCCGGCCCGGCCGCCACGGGAAGAAGCCCCGGCCCGCCCGGCCCACCACCGCCGGCGACCACGTCCTCGCCTACCTGCGCGCGCAGCGCGACGTGCTGGTCGAACTGGACCCCGCCGTCCGCCGGGACATCCCCGACTCCGTCCACCGGATGAGGGTCGCCACCCGGCGCGCCCGCAGCACCCTGCGCACCTTCCGCAACGTCCTGGACCGCACCGTCACCGACCCCGTCGCCGCCGAGCTGAAGTGGCTCGCCGGCGAGCTGGGCGTGGACCGCGACCAGGAGGTCCTGGCCGAACGCCTCACGACCGCCCTGGACGCCCTGCCGCCCGCCCTGGTCACCGGCCCCGTCGCCGAGCGCCTCGCCTCCTGGGCGGAGATCCGCCGCGGCGGCGCCCACGCCCACCTCACCGGCGTCCTGGACTCCCGCCGCTACCTGACCCTGCTCGACACCCTGGACACCCTGCTCACCGGCCCGCCCCTGCGGAAGGCGGCCGGGAAGAAGCCGGGCAAGGTGCTCGACAAGGCCGTACGCAAGGACCTGGCGAAGCTGTCGGCGCTGGTCGAGCAGGCGCTGGAGCTGCCACCGGGCGAGGACCGCGACCACGCCCTGCACGAGGCCCGCAAGAAGGCCAAGCGCACCCGCTACGCGGCCGAGGCGGTCACCGACGCCCTCGGCACCCCTGCGGCTTCCCTCACGAAGTCCATGAAGTCCCTGACCACCCTCCTCGGCGAACACCAGGACAGCGTCATGGCCCGCCACACCCTGCGCGAGCTGTCCGCGGTGGCCCACGCGACGGGCGAGGACACCTTCACGTACGGCCTGCTCTACGGCAGGGAGGAGGCCGGCGCGGCCAGGACGGAGGCGGAACTGCCCGCGCGGTGGAAGAAGATCAGGTCCGGGGCCGACGGCTGAGCGTTCAGGGGAGGCCGTCGTCCGGGTTACGCTGAATGGTCACCCCTGTCAGCTCATGAAGGTTCGCGAGATGCCTGTCGAGTCGGTTTTCCCGCAGCTCGAAGCTCTGCTCCCGCACGTGCAGAAGCCGATCCAGTACGTCGGCGGAGAGCTAAACTCCACGGTCAAGCCGTGGCACGAGTGCGACGTCCGCTGGGCGCTCATGTACCCGGACGCGTACGAGGTCGGCCTGCCCAACCAGGGCGTCATGATCCTCTACGAGGTCCTCAACGAGCAGGAAGGCGTCCTCGCCGAGCGCACGTACAGCGTGTGGCCGGACCTGGAGGCGCTGATGCGCGAGCACGGCGTCCCCCAGTTCACGGTCGACAGCCACCGCCCGGTGAAGGCCTTCGACGTGTTCGGACTCAGCTTCTCCACGGAGCTGGGCTACACCAACATGCTCACCGCGCTGGACCTGGCGGGCATTCCGCTGGAGTCCAAGGACCGCACCGTCGACGACCCGATCGTCCTGGCCGGCGGCCACGCGGCCTTCAACCCGGAGCCGATCGCCGACTTCATCGACGCGGCGATCATCGGTGACGGCGAGCAGGCCGTGCTCGACATGACGCGGATCATCAAGGAGTGGAAGGCGGAGGGCCGCCCCGGCGGCCGCGAGGAGGTCCTGCTCCGCCTGGCCAAGACGGGCGGCGTCTACATCCCGGCGTTCTACGACGTCGAGTACCTGCAGGACGGCCGCATCGCCCGCGTCGTCCCCAACCGCTCCGGCGTCCCGTGGCGCGTGTCCAAGCACACGGTCATGGACCTGGACGAGTGGCCGTACCCGAAGCAGCCGCTCGTCCCCCTGGCCGAGACGGTCCACGAGCGCATGTCGGTGGAGATCTTCCGCGGCTGCACCCGAGGCTGCCGCTTCTGCCAGGCCGGCATGATCACGCGCCCGGTGCGCGAGCGCTCCATCACCGGCATCGGCGAGATGGTCGACAAGGGCCTGAAGGCGACCGGCTTCGAGGAGGTGGGCCTCCTCTCCCTCTCCTCCGCGGACCACTCGGAGATCGGCGACATCGCCAAGGGACTCGCGGACCGCTACGAGGACGACAAGATCGGCCTCTCGCTCCCGTCGACCCGGGTCGACGCCTTCAACGTCGACCTGGCGAACGAGCTGACCCGCAACGGCCGCCGCTCCGGTCTGACCTTCGCCCCCGAGGGCGGCTCCGAGCGCATGCGCAAGGTCATCAACAAGATGGTCTCGGAGGAGGACCTGATCCGGACCGTCGCCACCGCCTACGGCAACGGCTGGCGCCAGGTGAAGCTGTACTTCATGTGCGGCCTGCCGACGGAGACCGACGAGGACGTCCTCCAGATCGCCGACATGGCGACCCACGTGATCCAGAAGGGCCGCGAGGTCTCCCGGTCGAACGACATCCGCTGCACGGTCTCGATCGGCGGCTTCGTCCCCAAGCCGCACACCCCCTTCCAGTGGGCCCCGCAGCTCTCCGCCGAGGAGACGGACGCCCGCCTGGAGAAGCTCCGCGACAAGATCCGCGGCGACAAGAAGTACGGCCGCTCGATCGGCTTCCGCTACCACGACGGCAAGCCGGGCATCGTCGAGGGTCTGCTCTCCCGCGGCGACCGCCGCATCGGAGCGGTCATCCGCGCGGTCTACGACGACGGCGGCCGCTTCGACGGCTGGCGCGAGCACTTCTCCTACGACCGCTGGATGGCCTGCGCGGACAAGGCCCTGGAGCCCTTCGGCGTGGACGTCGACTGGTACACCACCCGCGAGCGCACCTACGAGGAGGTCCTGCCCTGGGACCACCTCGACTCCGGCCTGGACAAGGACTGGCTGTGGGAGGACTGGCAGGACGCCCTCGACGAGACGGAGGTCGAGGACTGCCGCTGGACCCCGTGCTTCGACTGCGGCGTCTGCCCGCAGATGGACACTCACATCCAGGTGGGCCCGACCGGCAAGAAGCTGCTGCCGCTGACGGTCAAGAACGCGGGTCCGACCCCGGCCGCGAGCGGTCACGCGCACTGAGGCGGGCGAGGCACTCGACCGGGTGATTGAGGCGATGACAGCGGCGAGTGAGGAAGAGGTGGCTGCGGTGCTTGCCGCTGTCGGTGCCTCTCGTCGTCGCCCTGCGGCGCCGCCGACGGTGTCTCGCACGCCGCTACCGGAGGCTGGCGGCCCGCTTCACATCGTCTCCGAGGTGGAGTGGGTCTGACCCCTCCTGCCTCGTGAACGGTTGGACGACGCGTTAAGCCCCTTCCCAATCAGGGAGGGGGCTCGTTGCTGTCTTGAACACGAAAGGGAGCAGTCGCTGGCTAGGACGGGTCGCGCCGATCACGAAGAGTCCTTCGCCTTGCGGCACTCGCCAGTAAGGCTGGAAGAGTCCAACTCCCTGATCAGTCCAGTGCGGCGGGCGTCGAGCTGGTTGTCCCTGTCGACATCTTCTGGGGTGGCGTACCCTTCGCCCACCCTGGTGTCTCGAAGATCACCGAGTTCGATCGTGACCGAAGCCAGCTCCGCGAATCGGTTGAGCGTTGTGGCAAGAGGCTGCCAGGTGTCATCGAGCCGTGCGGCTTGAGCAGCCTTGTCTGCCGCCTCTTCCAGACTTGGAAGGGTCTTGTTACGTGCCGCTTGCCGCGCGGTGCTGTCCGCAAGCGGATCACCCGTAGATGCCCGGTACTTCACGGCGCACGCCTCTCGGGCGAGGCTCAGTGCGTGGCCTTGAGCGTCGTCTGCGCAGGCAGCCCGAGCCAGTGCGGCGAAAGCGAAGATGATGGTACTGCCGAAGCGGCTACGTCTCTTCACGTTGTCCCTCCCGATGCGTCAGTCATTCTGCACGCGCCGGGCGTGACGTTCGGAGGTTCTCCAGGAAGCTGACTGAGGACGCGCGCACTACCCTGCCTGCAATGGACACGGCAAAATCGTGCCCATGGATCAGGGGGTAGCTGCGGTCTGGGCTGCTGGCTTAGCAGGGTTTGCGAGCGCGGCAGGAGCTGCGGTGGGGGCTGGGCTGGCCGCTCGTGGAGCTCGCGTGCAGGCGCTACAGACGCGTGAGCTGGACAAGCAGACCAGGGACGAAGAGCGCCTGCGTCAACATCATGACTGGCGCCGTCAGAGCTGTCTGGCCTTCCAAGCGAAGCTTGGGGAGGCTGTCGATGCGCTCGATGAGCTGGTGGATGCCCTAACCGACGGGAAGCCATTGGACGAGGTGCGTGGCAAGCTACGGAAGGCAGAAGGATCAGTACTCCGCGGACATTATGACCTCGTGATCATATGCGAGGTGCCCGAGCTTGAGCGTATATCTGGCGCGGCTCTTCGATGGCTAGAGCAGGCGCTTTTTGCCGTTGACGCTTTGCGGCGGAACCCCACACAGCTCACCAATCGCGACTCAAATTTGAGTCAGCATTGCCTTGATCAGCGGCGGGGCCTGCTTGGGGCGTATGACATGTTTTCTAAGGCGCTCCCCCTAGTTCTGCCCATGACGTAACCATAAGATTGCCTCGAACTCAGCCGACAAGTGAGTGCGTTAAGCCGTTCATCCGCAGGTGGACACCCACATCCAGGTGGGCCCGACCGGCAAGAAGCTGCTGCCCTTGACGGTCAAGAACGCAGCTCCGACGCCGGCTTCGAGTGGTCACGCGCACTGAGGCGGGCGAGGTACTCGACCGGGTGATGGAGGCGCTGGCTGAGGCGAGCGAGGACGAGGTAGCTGTGGTGCTTGCTGCGCTTGGTGCCTCTCGTCCTCGCCTCGCGACACCACCGGTGGTACTGCGAACGCCGCTGCCGGAGACTGGCGGCTCACCTCGCATCGTCCGAAGTAGAGTGGATCTGACCCCTCCAGGCTCATGATCGGGTGTACGACGCATTGGGCCCCTTCCCAATCAGGGAGGGGGCTCGCTGCTGTCTGAAACGTGTCCTCTACTCAGCCACTGCGGAACCTCGTGGGCTTGGCTCCACCGAAGAATGCTTGTCTTCGGGTCTTCCGGCCAAGCTGAAGACCGAATCGCACCGTCTCTCGTGATAGGTGAAGCCTCCGGGATCCCGAATGCCTGGAAGAGTTCGCCAGCTAGTGGCGCGGTCGCTTGGACGAGAGCCCGTCCGCCGTCTGCAAGATCGTCCAGAAGAGCGGCGCCCTCGGAGTATGCCTACTCGCGGAACTGCGTGCTGAGCGGTGCTCGCATGCCGAGCGAACGATTATAGCCGTCGATACGCAACGGAAAGAGGGGGTGCAGATTAGGCTTAGCCGGTCCCGCAGGATGGGCATGGGGAGCCTCAACCAGAGCAGCTTTGACGAGGGCGGTGCTAGTTGCGCCGGATCGGTCACGGGCATGAGAGCCGAGCAAGTGCAGTGCGGACAGCCGGCCATAGACCACTGTGTCAGGCTCAACCCACGCAAATTCGATCATGTCCGCGTTGGAAACGCGATGTCCCAGCCGCATCGCCCACGTACCCGAACCATCGCAATGCAGCTCGGAATGGCAGTACCAGGGACCATTCGCCCACCCGCCACGGGTGATGAAGCGTCGGGATCCGCTCCGGACGTCAGTGAGAGGCGCACTGTCTTTCCCGAGCAGCCACGCTGTCGTGAGCAGCTCGTTCTTGTATGTGCTGAAGGAGTCCTGAGTGATCTGCATGTCCCCAGGGACTTCAGGAGACAGTGACACGACGAGATGGGCCACATTGCTCTCAGGAAGACTCTGGAGCAGTTCGCTCTCGACAGCCGCTAGGCGTTGGCTGCGGTCGGCGAATGCGTCATGCCGTTCCGTGTCAGCGAGTCGGATCTGACCGCCATGAACCAGGCCCACGTGGGCACGATGAGCGACACCGAGATGGACGAGTTCATCGATCGCCACAGCATCATGTACGGGCGTGGCGAACCCCATGACTATGACTACATCTCCCGTCCCACCAACATGGGAACAGAGCATTACTTCCACTCCCGTGTCTTCGGTCGGCTGAGATTCCTCTGAGGACGGAGAAGAGAGAGACCACACGTGGCATTCACGTACATCTACAAGAGACGTATCGGCTCGTGGGGGCTCGTCGCCCGCGTCAGCCTCGACGTCCAGTCCATGGACGAGCCGCCGGGCGTGGGGCGGAGAATCGACGACTCACGCGTCTGGTGGCTGCCGCCGCAGGGGATCGCCGCAACGGACGAGAAGTGGATGGCGTTCGGCCTCGGACTGGTGGTCGGGCAGCTGGAGGCTTTGAGGGACGGCGCCGCTGCCCTGTTGGTACGCGTGGACGACTGGGACGTACCCATGCTCACGGACTACCAGGAGGAAGTCGCCGCCGCGGCGGTCATCGAGTGCTTGCAGGAGTACTGCGGCATCGATGGCGTCGACATCGGCCTGACCCTCGACCGAGAGAGGAATCGCTACCGGTTCACCTGGGACGGCGCGTCGGCGGAGCCGGGCCTGGGTTGATCCAGAGGGTGGTGACCAGCGAGTTGATCGGTTATGGGGCTGTTGGAGTATGGCCGCAGATGGACCCCACATCCAGGTGGGCCCGACCGGCAAGAAGCTGCTGCCCTTGACGGTCAAGAACGCAGCTCCGACGCCGGCTGCGAGCGGTCACGCGCACTGAGGCGGGCGAGGCACTCGATCGGGTGAGGGAGGCGCCGGCGGGGTGAGTGAGTGGGTCTGAGGGCCCGCTCCGTGCCTGTGCGCGCCCGCACAGCTTTGAGCCCCCTCTCGTATCGCGAGGGGGCTCAACTGGTGCCCGAGGGCGTTGGAGTTGGGTGGTGTGCGATCCATGCGACCGCAACGCTGCGGCGGTCGATGAGCACGACGTCACGCCGTACGCCGTGGTGCCGGCCGATGCGTTCGCGTGTGCCGATGACGTTCATCGATGCCGAGTCGGTAGATGCTCAGGACCTCGTCGGCGTGTTCGGGGCCATGGCCGTGACGCGTACCGCGGTCTCGGCAGTCACGCCCGGCTCGCCGGGATCTCGTCGAGCAGGCCGCGGATGCGCTTTTCGATCTCGGCGCGGATGGGTCGGACGGCGTCGACGCCCTGTCCGGCCGGGTCGGGGAGCGTCCAGTCGAGGTAGCGCTTGCCCGGGAAGACGGGGCAGGTGTCGCCGCAGCCCATGGTGATGACCACGTCGGAGGCCTGGACGGCTTCGACGGTGAGCACCTTGGGTACCTCCGCGGAGATGTCGATGCCTGCCTCGGCCATGGCTTCGACGACGGCCGGGTTGACGGTGTCGGCGGGTGCGGAGCCGGCGGAGCGGACCTGTACGCGCTCGCCCGCCAGGTGGGTGAGGAACGCGGCGGCCATCTGGGAGCGCCCGGCGTTGTGGATGCAGACGAACAGCACGGAGGGACGTTCGGCGGGGAGGTTCATGGCCGGTGTGTCTTTCTGGGCGGAGGCCGGTCAGGGGAGGGCGGGAGCGGTGAGTTCGGGTTCGCCCTGGCGAGGGGCGGGGGTGGTCCGTGCGGGTGCTGGTCGTCCGAACACGGCGAGTACCAGTCCGAGTCCCAGTGCGGCGCCCACCAACTGGGCCGCGATGAAGGGGACGAGCGAGCCGGGGGCGATGCCGGCGAAGGTGTCGGTGAAGGCACGGCCGATGGTGACCGCCGGGTTGGCGAACGAGGTGGAGGACGTGAACCAGTACGCCGCGCCGATGTAGGACGCCACGGTCACCGGGGCGAAGTGGGCGCGGCCGGTGCGGGCCAGGCCGAAGACCAGCAGGACGAGTCCGGCGGTCGAGATCACCTCGCCCAGCCACAGGTGACCGGCGGACCGGTCATGGGTGGACCACTGGACGAGCGGCTTGCCGAACATGGCGTCGGCCACGAGGGCGCCGGCGATGGCTCCCGTGATCTGGGCCGGGATGTACGCCGCGACATCCCGCGCGGTCAGCCCGTCCTCACTGCGGCGGCCGGTGAGCCAGGCCGCGAGGGTGACGGCCGGGTTGAAGTGCGCGCCGGAGACCGGACCCAGGAGCGCGACGAGCACGCCCAGGCCGAAGACCGTGGCCAGCGAGTTGGCCAGCAGTTGCACGCCGGCATCCTGGCTCAGCTCAGTGGCCTGGATGCCGGAGCCGACGACCACCGCGACCAGGGCGGCCGACCCCACGGCTTCCGCGACGGCCCTGCGGCCCAGCGGGGCGCTCACGCGGTTGCCTCGGCTGTCTGCGACGCCTTCAGGAAGGCGGCGAGCCGGTCGAGGGTGGCGGGTAGCGCCCAGTAGTAGACCCACGTGCCGCGCCGCTCGCAGTCGATCAGACCGGCCTGCCGCAGCAGCTTGAGGTGATGCGAGATCGTGGGCTGGGACAGGTCGAAGGCCGGAGTCAGGTCACAGACGCAGACCTCACCGCCCGACCGTGAGGCGATCATCGACATCAGACGCAGCCGTACCGGGTCGCCCAGCGCCTTGAACAGCTTGGCCAGATCCGTCGCCCGGTCCTCGTCCAAGGGCGCCGTCACCAGCCCCGGGCAGCACGCGCCGCTCTCGTCGCTCTGGCCGAGCACCACAAGCTCTTGCTTCGACATACGTCTATGTTGACAGTCTTCGATGCAGTGCGCAATGTTGCATCGATAAACATCAATACAACCCGATGGAAGCCCTGCCATGGGACAAGGTCTGGGTCCACGGCCCCGGCAAGGAGCCCTGGGAGGTCTACGTCGTGAAGGCCGACGCCGACAGCCTCGGCGAGAGTGCCGACCCCGACGCGACCGGCGACGGCTGCTGCACCACCCAGGCAGCCGAACCGGCCACGTTGCTCGACGCAGGGGGCGCCGGACGTGTTAGCCCGCGGGAATGATTCGTCGGCGCCGCAGGGTGAACCGAGCAGGGCGGCTCCGTGCCGACGACGGTCGCCGGCGCGCGGCCGTTAGCGTCGGCTCCTGTGCCGCTGAGCTATGCATTCGTGAACCTCAAACCCGGGGTGGGCAAGACGACGAGCGCCGTCTGGTTGGCCCACGCGCTGCACGCATCGGGCCTGTCACCGTTGCTCGTGGACAGCGACCCCGCTTCCTCCGCGCTGCGCTGGAGCGAACTGGCGGGCGGCTTCCCCTTCCCCGTGCTCGCCCTTCCCGTCGGCGACGTGCACCGGCGCGTGAACGACTTCCTCGACCACCGGCAGGCGGTGGTGTTCGACGCCCCGCAGCTGGAGGACCACGCGCACATCGCCCGGGGCGTCATGCGGTACGCCGACGAGTGGATCGTGCCCGTGACCCCGGCCCCGATCGAGCTGGACCGCATGGCGCCCATCGACCGCGAGATGGACGACATGCAGTCCCTGCGCTCCCATCCGGCCAGGGCCGCCGTCCTGCTGAACCGGACCAATCGCCCCGACGCCACGCGTACCGGCCCTGATGCCGATGCGCGCGAAGCCCTGGCCGAGCGGGGATTCGACGTGCTGTCCACGCACATCCCGCGCCTGGACCTGTACTCGCAGTCCTTCGGCAGCCACGTCGAGGTGAAGGGCACCGCATACACGGACCTCGCCGAGGAGCTCATCAAGCGTCAGGACACGGTATGAACCAGCGTAAGGACGCCTATCGGGCCGCCATGCGGCCCCGGCAGGACACGGCAGCCGCCTCGCCTCCGCCCAGGAGGGTCACCGCACTGGACACCCGCTACCTCAAGGTGACTGTCGAACTGGATCCCGCCTTCGCACGCGACCTCACCAGCTGGGCCGGACCACCGCTGGCCGCGCTCGCGCGCGTGGGCGAGGCGGTCCTACGGCCACTGAGGCAGGGCCGCTGAGGCAGGGCCGCTGAGGCAGGGCCGCTGAGGCAGGGCCCCTGAGGCGGGGCCCCTGAGGCGGGGCCCCTGAGGCGGGGCCACTGAGGCAGGGCCGCTGAGGCAGGGCCGATGAGCGCTGTGGTCGCCAGGGCTGCCCGGTTCGCGGCGAGTTGTCTTGAATCGGGTAGTGGGCCGTTGCTAAGCCTTGGGCACTCGACCCCAGGGAGCACGCTGTGCATCGAGAGCCCCCTCCTGCCGTTCGTCCGCGTTCACGTGCCCGGGCATTCCTCTGCGCCGTCGCGGCCGTCGCCCTCGTGACGCTCACCGCCGCGGCACGTCCCCCCGGCCAGGACACCCGGTCCCCGGCGGACCCGGCAGCCGTGGTCCGCGAGTGGAACGCCATCGCCACCGACACGATCAAGACCAGCCTCGGCCCACGTCCCTCCGGGCAGGCGGCGATCTGGGAGGGGTTCGTCTCCGTCGCCGTGTACAACGCCGTGGTCGGGATCGAAGGCGGCTACGCCCTGTACAAGTGGCACGAGCACGGTCCGGCCAAGGCATCCCCGGCGGCGGCCGCCGCCACCGCGGCCCACGACGTGCTGCTCGCCTGCTTCCCCGCCTTCAAGGAGCGGATCGACACCGCCTACGCGCACTCGCTCGCCGCTCTTCCGGCCGGTCAGGCCAGAGACCGGGGCGTCGACTACGGAAGGCGCGCCGCCGCCCGCGTCCTCGATCTGCGGGAAGGGGACGGCAGGTTCGCGGACGTTCCGTTCACCGCTGCCCCGGCACCGGGGGTCTGGCGGCCCACCCCGCCCGCGTTCCAGCCCTTCATCGACACCTGGCTCGCCAGGCTCCGCCCCCTCCTGCTCTCCTCACCGCACCAGTTCCGCCCCGCCGGGCCCCCCGCCCTCTCCTCGGCCGCCTACGCCGGGGACGTCCGGGAGCTGAAGGTGATGGGTGCGAAGACCGGCTCGGGCAGGAGCGCGGGGCAGACCGAGACCGCCCTCTTCTTCAGCGGCAACCTGATCGAACAGGTCCAGACCGCGCTACGAGACCACGCCGCCCGGCACCGGCTGGGCATCGCCGAGACGGCCCGGCTGTTCGCCGCGGTGAACGCGTCGGCGACGGACGCCGTCGTCACGGCTTGGGACGCCAAGCTCCACTACGGCTTCTGGCGGCCGATCACCGCCATCCGCCTGGCCGCCACCGACGGCAACCCCGCGACGACGGCCGACCCGGTCTGGGAACCGCTGCTCCCCACCCCGCCGCACCCGGACTACGTCGCCGGTCACACGACCGTCGCCGGCGCCGTGACCCGCGCCCTGACCGGCGTCCTCGGGACCTCGCACATCGACCTCCACGTCCCCTCCGAGGTCACGGGCACCACGCGGTTCTACGGGTCCGCGGACGACTTCAACCGGGACGTCGTCGACGCCCGCGTGTGGGGCGGCGTCCACTCCCGCACGGCGGACGTGGCCGGCTGCCGGGCCGGCACCGACGTGGCCGCCTGGGCGCTGGACCACTACTTCCAGCCGGTCGCCGCTTCCGGTGGCCCTCACCGTCCGGCTTCACCGCGCTGCTGAGCCGCCCGTCCCCGGCGCTCGGCCCCGGAACAGCTGACTCGCCGCGGCACCGCAAGCCGCCGTCGGGAATCTTTCCGGGGCCGGGCGTAGCGTGAGAGGACGGATTCACCGCCCGAATCACAGCGGTTCCTCAGGCGCTGGGAGACGAGAGGTCACTCATGCCCCGGTCCATGCGCGCGCTCGTGGCCGCGGAGGTCGGCGAGCCTGCCGATGTCCTGCGGCTGGAATCCCTGCCTGTTCCCGCCCCGGAAGCCGGTCAGGCGTTGATCCGTGTGAAGGCGACTCCGGTCCACGCCAGTGATCTGCACGTCCTGCGTGGCCGCTACGGTTTCTCCGCCGAGTTCCCCACTGTCGGCGGTCACATGGAATGCGTGGGCCGTATCGAGGCCCTGGGCCCGGACACCGAGGGGTTGAGGGTCGGCGAGCGCGTGGTGGCCGCTGCGGTCCCGGCGGTGCCCGGGCCCCAGGCGGCCGGCACTTGGCAGGAGTACCTCGTCGCCGATACGCGAAGGCTCCTGCCGGTCCCCGACCGGCTGAGCGACTCCAGCGCCTGTCAGCTCGCCGTCAACCCGTTGACCGCGCTGCTCCTCGTGACGCGTGAACTCGACGTACGGCCGGGCGAATGGCTGCTGCAGACGGCCGCGGGCTCCACCGTCGGCCGGCTCGTCATCCAGCTGTCCAGGCATCTGGGGATCCGCACGATCAACGTCGTACGGCGGCGCGGTGCCGTGGAGGAGATCAAGGCGCTCGGTGGTGACGAGGTCATCTGCACGGAGGACGAGGACCTCGTGCAGCGGGTGGCCGAGACCGCAGGACCGGCCGGCGTGCGCAAGGCCGTCGACTGCGTCGCGGGGCCCGTGGGAGCCCAGGTGTCCCAGGCACTGGCACCGGGAGGGGAGGTCGTGGTCTACGGCGCGCTCTCCACCCACCGGCAGACCGATCCGGCAGCGCTGACGATCCCGCTGCAGGCACGCTCTGTCATCTACGAGACCAAAGCGGTCCGTGGCTTCTGGCTGAACCGCTGGTTCGGCGCCGCCTCACCCGAGGATGCGATGCGCGCGCTGTCCGAGGTGCGCGGTCTCGTCGTCGACGGAGTGCTGAGCATCCCCCAGGGCCGGCCGTTCCCGCTCGAACGTTTCGCCGAAGCCGTCGCGCTCGCCGAGTCACCGGCACACGGCACCAAGCCCCTCTTCGTCTTCGAGGACGGCCGGGACGAAGAGGGCGGGGACGAAGACGACAGGTAGGGGAGGGGTACTGCCTGTGCGGCAGCGGCGGTGCGCCGCAGCGGCCGCGGCGGGCCGTGAGGGACCGGCGCTCGCCGGCCGTCGGGGTACGGACCGCAGCCGCAGGCCGCCGCGGCGGTCGTGGCCCGGATGCACGTGAGGCGGGCGGGTGCCAGACTGAGGATCCGGAGTCGGCGGTCCGTGACGGAGCGCTTGGAGTGCCCGCCGCCTGACCGCTGCGTGATGCAACCGGCGGTCGTCGATCCTCTCGGTCGTCGATCCTCTTGGTCGTCGACCCTCTCGGTCGTCGATTCTCGCCGACCAGTCGGAAGTTGTCCGTCCGTGGCCCCTGCCGCACGGTGCCCTCGGAAGAAGCCGTTCCACCGGCCGGGCGGAGGGCCTGGCAAGGGCCCGGCAAGGGCCGGCAGGAGGTGATCATGCGCGGCGGACGCAGGGACGTACGGGAGCCGCGTCGGGACGGCGGTGGCCCCCGGTGAGCGGGCCCGGGGGAGGAGCCGGCGGGGCGCGTGCGGGGCTGGCCGGGCAGACGGTCGTGGTGGTGGGAGGCAGCGCGGGCATCGGGCTGGAGACCGCACGTCAGGTGCGGGCGGCCGGTGGCGAGGTGGTGCTCACGGCCCGGAACGCCGAACGCCTGCAGCGGGCGGCGGACGAGGTGGACACGGTGCGCACGGCCGCGTTCGACGCCCATGACACCGTAAGCCTGGAGGGCTTCCTGCGGGAACTGCCCGGGCAGGTCGACCATGTGATGCTCACGGCGGGCAGCCCGTCGTACACGCCCCTGGCCGAACTCGATCCGGCCGAGGCCGGACGTGACTTCGGCGGGCGTATCGCGATGACGGTGGCGGTCGCGCGGGCGGGCCGGGAGAAGGTCAGGGCCGGCGGATCGCTGCTGTTCATGGGCGGAACCGGCGGTCGGCGGCCCGCGGCCGGGATGGCCGTGACGGGCGCCCTCACCGCGGCGTCGCCGGCGCTGATCGCGAACCTGGCCCTGGAGGTCGCCCCGGTCCGGGTCAATCTGATCGCGGCCGGCTTCGTGGACACCCCGCTGTCCGCCTCCCTCCTCGGCGACCGGCTCGACGCCCGGCGGGAGCAGCTGAGGAGGACGCTGCCCATCGGCCGGGTGGTCGGTCCGGCGGACGTCGCCGCCCTGGCGCTGCACCTCATGACCAACGACGCCCTCACCGGCGCCACTTACGACGTCGACGGGGGGCAACAGCTCGTCACACCCTGATCGCCCGGCCGCCTCAGGAGCCGGGCCGTCCGGGCGCGGCCGCACCGGGGCTCGGCGGTGACGTGCGCGCCCAGCCTCCGGCCGCGTCCGCACCGTGGGTCGTGGCCGCATCCGTATCCCCCGAGTGACAGGAGGCGCAAGCCATGGACATGAAGCTCGAGGTCGTCGTGGTGCCGGTGTCCGACGTGGACCGGGCCAAGGACTTCTACACGGCGTTGGGCTGGAGACTCGACGCGGACCTGACCGCGGAGGGTGACTTCCGGGTGGTGCAGGTGACCCCTCCGGGCTCCCCGGCGTCGGTCATCTTCGGCACGTCCGTCACGGACCAGGCACCGGGCTCGGCCCAGGGCCTGCACCTGATCGTCGACGACATCGAGGCCGCTCACTCGGAGTTGAAGCGGAACGGTGCCGACCCGAGCGAGGTGTTCCACGATGCCGGCGGCGTCTTCCACCACGCCGGCACCGATGCCCGGGTGCCCGGACCCGCGCCGCACCGCGGCAGCTACGGCTCTTTCCTTTCGTTCCGTGACCCGGACGGCAACGGCTGGTTCCTGCAGGAGGTCACCACCAGGCTCCCGGGGCGGCTCGACTCCGGCACCACCGCGTACGCGTCGGCCGAGGACCTGGCGGGCGCACTGCGGCGGGCCGCGGCGGCGCACGGCGAGCACGAGGCCCGCACCGGTGCGGAGGACCCGGACTGGCCGGACTGGTACGCGCGCCACATGGTGAGCGAGCAGGCCGGCACGGAACCGCCGTCCTGAGCCGCCGGGCGGGGCAAGCGGTTGCATGGAACGATGAGAGCGGCGAGCGCGACGAGCGTGACCGGGGGCGGCCGGAGTCCTGGAAAGAGGGAGGACCGGGCATGGAGATCAAGCCTCAGGCAGTCGTCATCCCCAAAGACACCGATCATCTCGAGCAGGGCAAGTACGGGCCGGTGTTCCCCAGGACTCCGGCCTGCTACGGGTTCACCGTCGTCGCCCGGGTCAAACCGGGGCACGCCGACGCGATGCGCGAGTACGGCAACGCACTGGCGAAGGCCCTGGAACAGGACCCGTATCTGCTAGCGCCGCTCAAATTGCACTACCTGCGCTGGGTGCTGTTCGACGACGACACGCGCTTCATGTACCAGGGCATCTTCGACACCGACTTCGACAAGTACACCGAGGACGCGGTCGCCCTGTTCTCGAAAGCCGGCGTGAGCACCGCTTTCGAGCACCTGGAAGGCTTTCCGGAGGACTGGCGCACCAATCCGGACGCATTCGTCAGGTTCGTGCGCGAACACCACTGTCCCAGTTTCATCGAGTACGGCGAGTACCCGTACGTGACGGCGGACGAGATCAAGAAGGCGTTGCGCGTCAGGAACTCCCTCTCCGAGATCCTCGACCAGATGCAGTGAGGCAGCCATGAGCCAGGCCGGCACAGCGCGTACGTACAACCAGCGGCACGTTCCCCGCGCGTACACGCCGGGCGGGCGGCGCGTGAGCATCTACGTCTCCTGGAGCTATCCGGCCGAGGCGGGCCGGAACGCGGCCGAGCTGGACAACCGCTTCTCCACCATGACCGAGGTCAGGCGGGTGGCGTGGCCGGCGTACGAGGACCCGAAGTGGTCGGACCCGTACCGGTTCCAGCAGGGCATCGCGGGGTCCCTGGAGCTGTTCTTCTGGGCCTGGGCGCCCTTCCAGGAGTTCGTGCAGGAGGTCACCGGACATCCCGTACCCGTGTACCAGCGCATCGACCAGGCCGGCTTCCACACCCCGCTGGACGAGCGCGTGCTCGACGACACCGACATCCTGTTCGTGTTCGGACTGGACCACATGATCACGGGACAGGAGGCCCGGCCCGGGGAGATCGAGGCGCTGCGGGCGTTCCTCGCCCGGGAGGACGCCTGCCTCGTGCTGGGACCCCACCACGACGTCGGCGCGTCGGACGACCTGGCCGTGCGGGACGTGGAGTACCGCCACCACGGCGATCCCCTCGTACCCCGCCAGCAGCGCTTCGCCACCTACGTCAGGGACCTGATGAAGGGGCTGGGCGTGCCGGTCGTGAACCGCTACGGGCTGCGCCCGGCCACCGGCGAGGGCGACCGGATCGCTCCGCTGACCACCGTCCGGGACCTGGACGAGAAGGGCTGGCTGCACGGGGTCACGAACTTCAACTTCCACCTGCACCTGCCTCACTACGCGGTGACCACGGACGAACCGAAGGCCGTTCACGTGCTGGCCCGGCAGCCGGTCGACACGTCCCGGCCGCACCCGTTCACCGAGGAGGGCAACACCGAGTTCAACATGTTCCTGTGGATGCCGCCCGGAGGCGACCGCGCGGGTGACGTGCTCCTCGCCGATTCGACGATCTTCAGCACGCTGTTCGGTGCCGACGAGAGTCTGCGGAACTTCTGGCGGAACCTCGTCTCGTGAACGGCACCGCAAGGAGGCCGGCAGTGGGTGCGCCCAGCGCGGTGAAACTCGACCTCGACGACATACAGCGCGGGGTCCTCAGTCCCCGGCCGACGCCCTACGCGGCGATGTACCTGGCCTTCCGCATCGACGACGCGGCGCATGGGCGGGAGCTGATGCGCAGGCTGAGCGGTGCCGTGACCTCCGCCGCGGACTCGGCCAGCCCGCTGGGCGAGACGTGGGTCAGCGCGGCCGTCACCTGTACCGGGCTGGAGGCGCTCGGGGTGCCGCGCTCGTCACTGGAGACGTTCGCGTGGGAGTTCCGTCAGGGGATGGCGGCCCGTGCCAGGGCACTGAGGGACGTGGGGGAGAGCGGCCCGGAACACTGGGAGGCGCCGCTCGGCACCCCTGACGTGCACGTGGTGATCACCGCGGTCGCGCCCGACTCCCCGCGGCTGGAGGCGGCCGTGGACCGTGCCCGGCCGGTCTACGAACGGCTGTCCGGTGTCACGGCGGTCTGGCGGCAGGACTGCCATGCCCTGCCCACCGAGACCGAGCACTTCGGCTACCGCGACGGGGTCAGTCACCCCGCCGTCGAGGGAAGCGGCATCCCGGGGTCCAATCGGCTGGAAGTGCCCCTGAAGGCGGGTGAGTTCGTCCTCGGCCACCCGGACGAGATCGGCGGCGTCCAGCTGCCGCAGCCGGCCGTGCTGGGGCGCAACGGCAGTTACGCGGTCTTCCGCAAGCTCCACCAGAGGGCCGCCGAGTTCCGGCGCTATCTGCGGGACAACTCCACCGGTCCCGAGGACGAGGAGCTGATCGCGGCGAAGATCATGGGCCGCTGGCGCAGCGGGGCACCCCTGGCGCTGGCCCCGGAGCGCGACGACCCGGAGCTGGGCGCCGATCCGTACCGCCGCAACACCTTCCTGTACGAGCAGGACGATCCGGCGGGCTTCACGACGCCGGGCGGCTGTCACATCCGCCGGGCCAATCCGCGCGACGCCTCGGTGGCCGGCGAGGTGCGGCTGCACCGGATGATCCGGCGGGGCGCGGTGTACGGTCCGGCCCTGCCCGAGGGAGTACTGGAGGACGACGGTGCCGACCGAGGCCTGATGTTCGCGTTCATCGGCGCACATCTGGGCCGGCAGTTCGAGTTCGTCCAGTCGGAGTGGATGAACGACGGCGTGTTCTTCGGGGCCGGTCACGCGAGGGACCCCGTCACCGGGGCCGCCGAGGGGGACGCCGGCTACACCGTCCCGCGCCGGCCACTGCGCCGACGCCTTGCCTCCCTGCCCCGGTTCGTGGTCACCCGGGGCGGTGAGTACTGCTTCCTGCCGAGCCTGACCGCGCTGCGCTGGCTCGGCGACCTCCGCGACTGACCGCGACTGACAGGGACCGGCCGTGCATCGCCGCCGCCTCAGCCACCGGACTCCGCCACCGCCTCGCCGGGCCCCGCTCCACGTCGCCGGGCGTCCGGAGGCTCCGCCTCGCCAGGTCGTCCGGACGTGCACGGGACTCGGGCAGCGCGGCGATGATCCGCCCATGACGGTGTCCCCGATTCCTTCCGGACCCGTGCCGCGTCCCCGTCCTCACCGGATCACACCTCGGCCGGGGCTTCGGGTCCGTCGTCCCAATGGTTCAACGACGGCGGTTCCGCGGCTCGTCCGACCAGGGGGAGGACACGCCCGTGCGCCGGCGGCGGCACCGGCGGCTTCACGTCCCCGGCACCCCGTCCCGCCCCCTCCCGGGCCGCCCGGCCGGGTGCCGGGCGGCCCGGGTGCCCGCTCCGCGCTGTTGCGGGGGGACGGGACCCGGCGTTGGAATCAAGTGTGAGGCACTTTGGCGGCGTCGAGTCCGCCGGCCGCCCCGCTCCCGGGACCGGGGTCGGCCGGAAGGGGCTGAAGAACGATGCCCTCGGCATGTTCTCCTCGGTGGCGATGGGGCTCGCCTCCAGCGGCCCGGCGTACAGCCTGGCGGCCACCCTGGGCATCATCGTGGCCGGAGTCGGCTTCCAGGCACCCATCGTCATCATGCTGGCGTTCGTCCCGATGGTGTTCGTGGCGTGCGCGTTCCGGGAACTGAACGCGAGCAACGCCGACTGCGGGACGACCTTCAGCTGGGCCACCCGCGCCTTCGGGCCGCGCAGCGGCTGGATGGGCGGCTGGGGTCTCATCGTCGCCAACATCCTCGTCATGGCGAACCTCGCCGGGATCGCCGCCGCCTACGGTTTTCGGCTGGTGGGCCTGGACGGCCTGGCGGAGAGCAGGCTGTGGACCACGGTGGCGGGCGTCGTCTGGATCGTTCTGCTGACCGCGGTCTGCTACGTCGGCATCGAGTTCTCGGCCGCCGTCCAGCGCTGGCTGCTGTGCCTGGAAGTGGCGGTGCTGCTCCTCTTCGCCGTCGCCGCGCTGGTCCGTGTCTACACCGACCCTCCCCCGACGGCGGTCCATATCTCCGCCTCCTGGTTCAACCCGTTCGAAGTGCCCTCGATGAGGGCGCTGACCTCGGGCGTCCTCGTGGGGGTCTTCATCTACTGGGGCTGGGACACCGCGTTCTCGGTCAACGAGGAGACCACCGACGGCGACTGCGTCCCCGGGCGCGCCGCGATCCTGTCCACCGTGCTGCTCCTCGTCATGTACGCGCTGGTCTCCACCTCGTCGCAGGCGTTCGCGGGAATCGGCACCTCGGGCATCGGGCTCGGGAACCCGGACAACGCGGACGATGTGTTCTCGGGGCTGGGCAAGGCCGTGTTCGGGAGCAGCGACAGCGGGGTGTTCCTGTCCAGACTGCTGATCCTGATGGTGCTGACCTCCGCGCTGGCCTCGGCCGAGACGACCATCCTGCCCCTGGCCAGGACCGTCTTCTCCATGGCGGTCCACAAGGCGGTCCCGTCCCGGTTCGCCCGGATCCACCGCAGGTACCTCACCCCGACCTGGGGAACCATCGGCATGGGAGCGGCCTCGATCGCCCTGCTGCTCCTGCTGACCTCGTTCAGCGAGCACGTCCTGGCCGACTCGGTGGAGTCGGTGGGTCTCGCGATCGCGTTCCAGTACGGCCTGACCGGCTTCGCCTGCGTCTGGTACCACCGCAAGGTCCTCACCCGCAGTGCCGGAGACCTGGTCTTCAAGGGCGTGCTCCCGGCGCTCGGCGGGCTGATCATGGTCGTGCTGTTCCTCTACGCCGCCTTCGTGGTCTACGCGAACCCCGGGTACGGCATGACCACCGTCGACCTGCCGCTGATCGGCGAGACGGGCGGGGTCACCGTCCTCGGCGTGGGCGCCCTGCTGATCGGTCTGCTGCTGATGCCGTTCGTCACCCGCGGCCACAGCGTGGCGCTGAGACTCCAGCGGGGCCTGCTCCCGGGACACCTGCCGTCGCACGCCGCCGTCGACACGGCGAGCCGCTACCTGCCCGCCGACAGCGGGTCCGGAGTGGGCGGCGACTGGTACGACGTGATCCCCCTGTCGGGGACCCGGGTCGGCCTGGTCGTCGGGGACGTGCTCGGTCACGGCCTGCGCGCGGCGGCCACCATGGGGCGGCTGCGCACGGGGGTGCGGGTACTGGCCAGGCTGGACCTGACCCCGGACGAGCTGCTGTCCCGCCTGGCCGACCTGGTCGAGCAGACCGCGCAGGAGGGCGGGCCCGGCCGCAACCCGGGCCAGCCGCGCCCGCGCGTCGACGCGGCCCTGGGCGTGAGCTGCCTGTACGCGGTCTACGACCCGGTCTCGGGCAAGTGCAGCCTGGCCCGGGCCGGCGAGCCGGTGCTGGCGGTCGTCGGACGCCACTCGGGTGCCGTCGCCTTCCCGGAGCTGCCGCCCGGACCGCCGCTGGGCGTCCCCGGCCTGCCCTACCGGAGCATGGAGCTGCAGTTCGAGCCGGGCAGCGTCGTCGCCCTGACCACGGGCGGCCTGCTCCAGGACGCCGACGACCGCGCCGCCGGGCTCGCCCGGCTGAGCCGCGTCCTCACCGGGCCCCCGCAGTCCCTGGAGGTGCTGTGCGACAGGGTGGTGGCCACGCTGCTGCCCGGGCCGGTGGACGTGGACGCCACGCTGCTCGTGGCCCGCACCCGGCTGCTCGACCGGAGGCAGTTCGCCGAGTGGGCGCTGCTCCCGGATCCGGCGGCCGTGGCCACGACGCGCACCGCCGTCAGCAAGCAGCTCGGCGACTGGGGCCTGGAGGACCTGGCGTTCACCACCGAGCTGATCGTCAGTGAACTCGTCACCAACGCCATCCGCTACGTCGGCGGTCCGATCCAGGTCCGTGTGATCCGCGACCGGACGCTGATCTGCGAGGTCTCCGACACCGGTCACACCTCGCCCAATCTGCGGCACGCCGCGAGCGACGACGAGGGGGGCCGGGGCCTGTTCATCATCGCCCAGATGACCCACCACTGGGGCACGCGCTACACCCCCACCGGCAAGACGATCTGGACCGAGCAGGACCTGCCGGAGTCCGACGGCAAGTAGCGCCCCGGGGCGGGCCGGGAGGCACACCGGCGGGGCGGGGCCGGGTCAGGTGCCGCGCAGGGCCGATGTGGTCCTGCCGGTGCGTTCGCGGAGCAGTACGCGCAGGGTGTTGGCGTGCTCGTAGCCGACCTTGCGGGAGATCACCTCGAGCGGCAGGTCGGTCGTGCGCAGCAGGTGGGAGGCGCGTTCGATCCTGAGGTCCTGGACGAACCGCACGGGGGAGGTGCCGAGCACGCGCTGGACGGTGCGTTGCAGGGTCCGCTCGCTGATGCCCAGGGACCTGGCCGCGTCCGGGATGCTGATCGGCTCGGCCAGCCGCTCGCGCGCCCAGCGTTCGAAGGCCGCAACGGTCGGGTCGCTCTGGGCCAGGGCGCTGGGGATGGTGTAGGCGGACTGCGAGGGGCGGTCGTCGACGACCAGGTAGCGGGCGATGAGGTCGGCCAGGGCGGGGCTGCTCGCCCGTACGATCGCCAGGGCGAGGTCGACGTGTCCGAAGGCCGCGCCCGCCGTGGTGACCTCGCCGGACGCGACGACCATCTTGCTCTGGTCCAGGTGGACCGCGGGGTAGCGGGTCCGGAAGACGGGGGCCAGCCACCAGCTCGTGGTCGCCCGGCGGCCGTCCAGCGCGCCCGCTTCGGCGAGCAGGAACGTGCCGGTGCACGCCGAGGCGATGGGCGTGCCCTGCGCACGCGTCCGGTTGATCAGGTCCCGGGCGGGCAGCGAGGCGTCCCCGGCGACGTGGTCCAGCAGTGCCTCGGGCCGGCGTTCGGCCAGGGCGGGGACGATCAGCAGGCCGGCCGTCCGGGCCCGTTCGACCGGCTCGGCCGTCACGAGGTGCCCGGCCCCCGTCGTGACCTGCGGACGGAAGCCGACCTTGGTCACGTTCCAGGTCGGCGGGTCCGCGATCTGCTCGCCCATGGCGTTCGCGCCGTCGAGCACGTCGAGGATGGCCGCGAGCCCGGAGTCGAACACCCCGTCGTACACGAGTACCGCAACGTCCATGACGGAAACCGTATCAGTGTAGCCGTATCCGACAGCAGGGTCGGCAGCAGTGGAGGTGACGGCAGGGGTGAGGTGACGGCAGGGGCGGCGGACGTCAGTCGGACACGCCGGCCGGTTCCGGTGGCGGGGTGCGCCGGCTGCCGACGGCCAGCCTGGTCCGTGCGAAGTCGCGGTTGGCCACCACCCGGTCGCGGTGGGCTTCGGGCAGCTTGCCGCCGTCCAGGAGCTTCTCGCAGCACTCCAGCGACTCGCGGTAGGAGCCCGTCCAGTACGCCGCCACCGCCAGCTCGTCCAGGGCCCGCCAGTCGTACCAGGCGTGTTCGACGAACAGGATGTCGTCCGGCCGCGGGATCTCCACCGCGCGCCGCGCGAACAGGTAAGCGAGCGGCCAGCGTTCGCCCTGCACGCGGCAGAGGTGGGCGAGTTCGCCGAGCGGTTCGGCGCGGGCCGGCCGGTATTCGTGGGCGTCCAGGAAGCGGGACAGGACCTCGGGTGTCTTGCGTCTGAGCGTCAGGGCGAGGCGGGCCGCGTAGAGCCGGGCGCAGAACGCCTCCTCGGCGAAACCGCCCATGGCGGCCCGCCGGTCGTAGGCGGCGAGCGCCTTCGCCGGTTCCCCGGCGTCGCGCCAGCTCTGGGCGAGGTAGAAGACGTACCGGGCGTTGTCCGGTTCCTTGGCGAGTCCGTCCTTCAGGACGGCCGCGTCGCGCAGGTACTTCGCGCGCTGGTCGCCCTTCTGGCGTCCGCCGCCGCCCATGATGACCATGCGGGTGCCGCCGAGGGACGCCCGGCTGAACGGTGCGCCGCACTCCAGGTATTCGTGCAGGACGCCGACGTACCGCCAGGGCAGGCGGGTCGACACCATCGTCGGGCGCCAGTGGACGACGGGGCCGTGGTGCACCTCGATGTCGTAGCAGTCGTGGGTCAGGTCCGGCATGGTGAAACCGGGGTTGGTCTCCATCACGTCGTCCGCGTCGATGAACAGGAGGTAGCGCGCCCTGTCCCGGGCCCGTTCGATCGCCTCCGAGCGGCTCAGGTCGAAGCCCTTCCACGGGCTCTCGTACAGCGCGCCGGGCAGTCCGGCGAACGTGTCGCGGATGACCTCCTGGGTCCCGTCGGTCGAACCGGTGTCGAGGATCACCCAGGTGTCGACGAGGGGCCGTACGGATTCGAGGCAGCGGCGGATCACATGCGCCTCGTCCTTGACGATCATATTAAGGCAGACCGTTTTCATTGGCTTTTTCTTTTCCCCGGGGTAAAGGACCGGCCGGTGAATTTATCGAGCCGCGGCGGTCCGTACAAGCAGCCACCGGCAGGTCGCCCTGTATAAGTGGGGAGTTCCAGACGCCGGCCCGGGGAGATTCTCATGGTGATCACCGCGCAGCTGCCCCAGCCCCGCGAAGGATTCCGGCCCGGCGGGCCCGGGTCCGGACGGCGCCGGGCGATGCTCTGGCTGTGCCCCTTTCTCCTGACGTTCGCCGTCTGCGGTTACGGGCTGACCGATGCCCTGCTGGGCCGCGACGAACTGGTCACCTGGGACGTGGTGGGCCGGGATACCGGCCGCATTCTGGCGATGCTGCGGAACGTCGACGCCGTGCACGGAACCTATTACCTGCTGATGCACGGATGGGTCGCGGTGTTCGGGGATTCCGTCGTTTCCCTGCGATTGCCGTCCCTGTTGTCCGTGGCCGGCGCGGCGGCCGTCGTTTCCCTCCTCGGGGACCGGCTCTTCGGATACCGGGCCGGAATTCTCGCCGGGATTCTGCTGGCGCTGGTCCCGGCGGTGAGCCGCTACGGCCAGGAGGCCCGCGGCTACGCCGTGGTGATGCTCGCCGTCGCCCTCGCCACCCTGCTGCTGCTGCGGGCGCTGGACGAGCCGCGCAGCATCCGGCGGTGGGCCGCCTACGCGCTCGGGCTGGCCTTCGCCGGGCTGCTGCACCTGATCGCCCTGTCCGTCGTACTCGCCCACGCCTGCCTGCTCGCGGCCCGGGCCCGTGCGGACCGTTCGCTGTGGTGGAAGTCGGCTCTCGTCCTGGTGACGGCCGCCGTGTGCGTCGCACCGGTGGCCGTGCTCGGCAGGTCCCAGGTCCGGCGGCAGCTGTACTGGGTGCCGGAGCCCGGCGGCTGGGAACTCGTGTCCCTCGTGCGGGACGCGTTCGCCTCGGTGCTGTGCGCCGGAGTGCTGATCACCCTCGCCCTTCTGGCCCGCTCGCCGCGCCGGGCACCGCTGGTGCTGTGCGGCACCTGGGCGCTGCTGCCGCCCGTCCTCGTCTGGGCCGCCTCCCACGGAGAGGTCTCCTACTTCCGCGACGTCTACGTCCTCTTCACCCTCCCGGCCTGGGCGCTCCTCGCCGGTGCCGGCCTCGCCGCGGCCTGCCGGTCCTGGAAGGGGGCCGTGGCCCTGACGGTGGCGCTGGGCGTCCTCGCCCTGCCCGACCAGCGGCAGATGCGCCAGCCGTTCGAGCACGACGCACCGGTGCCGCTCGACTACGCGGCGGCGGCCGGCGTCGTCGAGCGGCTGCACCGGCCCGGCGACGCCGTCGTCTACGACCGCGCCGACACCTGGCAGCTCGACGGCGGGGTCCGCTACTACCTGCCGCGCGCACTGCGGATGCGCGACGTCTTCCGGGCCAGGACCGCCGCGCAGATCGACGACCTCTACACGCC
This sequence comes from Streptomyces actinomycinicus, assembly GCF_016741775.1. Lineage (GTDB taxonomy): Bacteria > Actinomycetota > Actinomycetes > Streptomycetales > Streptomycetaceae > Streptomyces > Streptomyces actinomycinicus. The sequence continues at coordinate 413,600 of NZ_JAERRK010000001.1, forward strand.
GGAGTGTGCCGTCCCGGCCCGGTGTCTGCGGGGTGAGCGGCGCATCTGGCTGCTGACCCAGGGCCCCGGTTTCCCGTTCGGCGCCATCGCCCCCGCACAGGCGAACGCCTTGCAGGCCGGGTACTCGGTCTCCATGAGCAGGCAGGTGACGGGCATGACCGTGAGCCTGCTGGAGCGCAGGAACGGTAAATGACCGGGGGACGGCAAATAGCCGCGCGAGGACGGGAAACGGCGGCGGGCTCGGCGGGCGCGGCCCGGGGACGGGAAGCGGCGGCGGGCGCGGCGGGCGCGGCGGGCGTGGCACAGGGACGGGAAGCCGCGGCGGGCGCGGCGGGCGTGTCCGGCTCCGGCAGGGCAAGGGGTGTCCGGCGGGCTCTGCGGCCCGCCTGACACCCCTGGTGCGATGCGCCGCCCGGTCGCCCTCATGCGGCGCGGACCGGGTGGGGCACCCGCGTCACGGCGTTCCGTCGTTCACGGCACCGGGACTGGGCTGATGGATCACCAGGTTCCAGGAGCCGTTGCAGGTGACGGTGGCGGGGTGGTCATTGTTGTTCTCGGAGCAGGTGGTCTCCCACACCTGGCCCAGGGTGGTGATGACGTCGACGTTGATCGGGTTGTTCTGGCCCTGGCTGTGGGCGTTGACGGAGACCCCGCAAGGCGTGCCCGTCGCGAGCCGGTTGGGATAGTTGGGCAAGCCGCTGAGGTCGGTCCAGCGCAGGAAGTGGTCCGGGTCGCTGCCGCGCAGGTCCCGGATGCCGATGTAGGTCCTCCCGTCGGGGGTCACCGCCGCCCGCAGCTCGAACTCGGCCGAGTCCTGCTGGGCGTCGATCTCGGAACACACCCCGGCACCGGTGGCGCCCGTCGCACCCGTGGCGCCCGTGGCACCGGTGGCACCCGTGGCTCCACCGGCCGGACCGGTCGCGCCTGTGGCACCCGTCGCGCCCGTCGCACCGGTGGCGCCCGTGGCGCCCGTGGCGCCGGTCGCTCCCGTGGCTCCATGGCAGTTGTCATGATCGTGATCCCCACCCGTCGGGTCCGCGGACTCCTTGGGCTTCTGGGGATCGCACTCCTGACCCCCGTACTGCACGACAGCCGGCCTGTGGTCGGACACGGCGCGGGCTGCCGCCGCGGCCGGCGTGACCACACCGGCCGCCACGACCAGGGTGAGGGAAGCCAGCATTGCGGCCTTCTCGCACCTTGCCCGGGCCAGCGGCCCGAAACGCGCGGTCCTGCGTTCAGGACTCATGGGCGTGCTCCTCGACTCGAAGCGGTCCGGGCAAGACCCCGGACAGCGGTCCGGGTGACCCCCGGACTCCAGAGCGAGCCTGACCCGATCGCCGAGGGCCGGCCGATCCGTACGAGCCGAATGGGGTGATTTATCCTCAAGTCGGACGAATCCACGCCGTCCAATGGCTCAGTCTTCACCCGGCTTCATCCGGTCGCTCCAACTCACCCCAGCCGGGGGCCTCTTCGAAGGGCGGGGCCGGCCCGGAGCGGCCGTTCCCGCGGCCGTGGACGCGCTGTCCCGGCGCCCGGGAGGCGGCCCGCGGCCCAGCGGCGGCACGATGGGGGAGGAGGGGGTGGCCGCGAGACCCGGCGGAAGGGACTCCCATGGCTCAGCAGACGGCGACGAAGGCCCCGCCCAGGAAACCCGTCGGCGCCGGTGGCGTCTTCCTCTCGTTCGCGCCCTGGATCATCTTCGGAGTGGTCGCGAGCCCCAGCACCTGGGAGTACGCGGCCCTCGCCGCCCTGATCGCCTCGATCGCCCTGTCGAGCCGGGACATGCTGCACGGCAGACTCCGCCCCCTGGACGTGACCGGCATCGTGTTCTTCGCCGTGCTCTCGGTCCTCGCGCTGGCCCTGGGGCGCGGGGAACTCCTGTGGCTGGAGACCTATGCGCAGGTCATCTCCAACGGGCTGGTGGCCGTCGTGGCGCTCGGCTCGCTGTTCGCCGACCCCTTCACCGCCCAGTACGCCCGGGAGTCGACACCCGCCGAGGTGTGGGACTCGCCCGTCTTCAAGCACATCAACAAAGTGCTGACGGCGGTGTGGGGGCTGGTCTTCGCCCTCATGACGGTCTCGACCTGGCTGGCCGTCCGGTACCCGGCCCAGGACGACTGGCTCAACTGGGTCATCCCCGTCGCCCTGCTCGTCGCGGCGGTAAAGTTCACCGAATACTATCCTGAATCGTACAAAACACGCACAAAGTGATGGGATCCGAACGCGTGTCGCCGGCGTCTAGGCCTGTATGGATCTGCAGAAGCCGCCACCCCCGGCGCACCAACCGCCACCGCCGGCGCAACAACCCGGAGGATGCCTCGTCGTCGCCGTCCGCCTGCCCGTGCGGATCGTCGTCCTGGTCCTGGTCGTGCCCGTGCGCATGGTGTGGGACGTCCTCGTGGCCGGCGGGCGGCTTCTGCGTGACACCGTGCTCAGGCCGCTCGGCCGGGCCCTGCTGTGGGCCGGAAAGGCCCTGTTCGTGTGGCCGTTCGTGGCGCTGTGGCGGTACGTCCTGGTGCCCGTCGCCAAGGCGCTCGCCTGGCTCGGCACCATGCTCTTCGTCGTGCCGGCCCTGTGGCTCCACCGCTGGGTCCTGACCCCCGTCGGGCACGCCCTCGCCTGGCTGGCACGGGGGGCCGGCGCCGGGTTCGCGTGGCTGTACGCGCGCGTGCTGTCCCCGATCGGACACGCCTTCACCTGGCTGCTGAAGGGCATCGGCGCGGTGCTCGCCGCCGTCGGCCTGGGCGTGTACACGGTCGTCGCCTGGCTGCTGCGGTACCTCCTCGTCGCGCCGGCGCGGCTGCTGTACACCTGGGTCCTCGCCCCCGTCGGACGCGCCGTCGCCTGGTGCGCCCGCGGGCTCGCACAGCTGGTGGTGCTCCTCGCCACCGGTGCCGGCCTCGCGCTGTACTGGACCGCCCGTGTCCTCTTCGTCCTGCCCGCGCTCGCGCTGTGGCGCTGGGTGCTCGCCCCCGTCGGCCGGTTCCTCGCCCTCGTGGGGCGCGAGATCGCGGACGCGGTCGGGCACGCCTGGCGGGTCGCCGGGCGGATCTCACGGGCCGTCGGGCGGGCGCTCGGGACCCTCTTCCGGTGGATCTTCGTGGAGCCGGTGCGCTGGGTGTACCGGACCGTGCTCACGCCGGTCGGCCATGCCGTGCGAGACGCCGTCCTGCGTCCCGTCGCCGCGGGCGTGCGCGCGGTGGGCCGGGTCACCCGCGAGGCGCTGGCCTCGGCCCGGGAGACGATGCGGCAGGTCCGTGCCGACTTCCGCCGCACGCTCTTCGGCGAGCCCAGGCAGCCGGCCGCGGTGGACCGGCGGGAACCTTCGGGCGCGGCGGCACGTAGTCTTGGTAGCAGTACGACCGCTCTCACGAAGGACTAGGACACTGGGCAAGCGACAGCCCGAAGGCCCGCCGCCCGCACCCGCGGTGCAGCGCATCCGACTGCGCTACACCAAGCGCGGCCGCCTGAGGTTCACCAGCCACCGAGACTTCCAGCGCGCCTTCGAGCGTGCGTTGCGCCGCGCCGAGGTGCCCATGGCGTACTCGGCCGGGTTCACGCCGCATCCGAAGGTGTCGTACGCCAATGCCGCACCCACCGGCACGGGCAGTGAGGCGGAGTACCTGGAGATCGCGCTCACCGCATCGCGCGACCCGGAGACCCTGCGTGTCCTCCTCGACGAGTCGCTGCCCCCGGGCCTCGACGTCGTCGAGGCGGTCGAGGCACGGACCTCCGGCCTCGCCGACCGGCTGACGGCTTCCGTCTGGGAGCTGCGGCTGGACGGCGTCGACCCGGCCGACGCCGAGCGCGCGGCCGAGGCCTTCACCGGCGCGGCCACCGTCGAGGTGCAGCGGATGACCAAGAACGGCGTCCGTACCTTCGACGCCCGCCCGGCCGTGGTGAGCCTGGAAACGCACGGTTCGCCGGCTGATAGGCCGACCGACCAGCCCTGTGCGATACTGCGGCTGGTTGTTCGGCACGTGACGCCTGCCGTACGACCCGACGACGTCCTGTCCGGTCTCCGCGCCGTGGCCGACCTGGCGCCGCCGGTCCCCGCAGCGGTGACCAGGCTGGCGCAGGGGCTGTTCGATGAAGAGACCGGCACGGTGACCGACCCGCTCGCGCCCGACCGCGAGGCAGCCGAGGCCCGGACGGCCGCACCGGCTGCCGCCGCGACGGCGCCGACGCCGGAAGGTTCCGCGTAAGGACGGACGTCGTAGCGCCGCCCTCGTACTCGGGAGCCACCTGGGTCGGGCAGCGCACCGACCAGAAGACTTTCGCCAGGCCGTACCGACAAGGCGTACGGAACCGGCGAGACAAGACACAGAGTGCTCCCGTGCGGCGCCCGCGCCCCGGACGGCGGCCATCGCGCATCGCGCGGGCCGCGGACGTCAACGGCGGACGGTCCAACGGACCGACGTCGGACCAGGCGCGGCGCCCGGGAGCCTGACGGGAGAAACGCCCGCATGCTCGAGCCGACCGAACCCAACGAGGGTTCCGAACTGAACACTCCGAGCGACACCCTGCCGCCGCGCAGGCGTCGCCGTGCCGCCTCCCGCCCGGCGGGCCCGCCCGCCGCGGCCGCGGAGGCGCCCGCCGAGGTCACCGTCCCGGCCATACCGGCCGCGGACGCCGACGAGGTCGCCGAGGTGACCGAGGACGTCGAGACCCCCGAGGCACTCCAGACCGCGGAGGCCGCGGTGACCGCAGAGGCGGAAGAGACAGCAGAGGCGGAAGCGACCGCAGAGGCCGTGCAGCCGGCCACGGCGGACGAGGCCGCCGCCGCCCCGGCCGCCCGCCCGCGCCGCCGGGCCACCCGCCGCGCTTCGGCACCCGCCGGTTCGCCCGGTGCCGCGGAGGCCGGTGAGACGGCCGAGACCGTCGTACCCGCCGCTTCCGCCGCCGAGCAGGCTCCCGCCCCCGTCGCGGAGGCCGGCGCCGTCGTGGTCGGCGAGGAGGCCGCACCGCGGCGTACCCGGCGCCGTGCCACGCGCACCGTGACCGCGCCGGCCGCAGCCCCCGAAGCCGCAGCCCCCGAAGCCGCGGCTCCTGCGGCCGCCGCGCCCGAGGCCGCTGCTGCCGTGGAGGCCGCCGCGCCCGCCGCCGCCGTGACCGAGGCGGCTGCCGAGGCCGCGCCCGCCGCGCGCCCGCGCCGCCGCGTGGCGCGTCGTGCGTCGGCGCCCGCCGGTTCGCCCGCCGCCGAGACCGTCGCCCCGGTCGCTGCCGAGGCCGCCGAGACCGTCGCCCCGGTCGCTGCCGAGGCCGGGACGGCTGCCGCCGCCGAGACCGACAAGGAGCAGGAGCCCGCCGCCGAGGCCGCCGCTCCGGCCGCCCGTCCGCGCCGCCGCGCCACCCGGCGCGCGTCCGCCCCCGCGGGCGCCCCGCAGGCTGCCGAGGAGACCTCGGCCGCCGCGGTCGTGCAGCCGGCCGCCGAGCCCGTTGCCGCCGAGCCCGTTGCCGCCGAGGCCGTGCCGGCCGGCCGGGACGTGCCGGAGGAGGCCGCCGCCGAGGAGACCGCGCCGCGTCGTACGCGCCGCCGCGCCACCCGCCGGGCCACCGCACCCGCCGCCGCCGTGACCGAGGAGGCCGCCGTGGCCGAGGCCGACGAGAAGGCCGGCGAGGCGGAGGAGCCCCCGCGCGCCCACACCCCGGAGGTCCCCGCGACCACGCACACCACCGAACCCGCTCCCGCCGCGCAGGCGCCGCAGGCCCCCGCCGCCGAGGCCGGCGCGCCGCGTCGCGCCCGCCGCCGGGTGGTCCGGGCCGCGTCCGGGTTCTCCGAGCCCGCCCGGTCCGCCGAGGGCGCCGAGGGCGACGGTCCGCGCCGGCCCGCCCGCCCCGCCGTCGCCGTCTTCCAGGCGCCGGTGTTCGCCGAGCCGCGGTTCCAGACCCCGGAGCGCGCCGCCGCCGAGGCCGCCGCCGAGGCCGCCGAGGTGGAGGAGACCGAGGAGTACCCGGAGGAGCGTGCCGAGACCGGTTCGCGCCGCCGCCGGCGCCGCCGCGGTGCCGCCGCGGAGGAGACCCGTCCGGCCGAGGCCACCGCCGAGACCGAGGAGACCGCCGAGACCGCCGAGACCGAGGAGACGGAGGAGGCCGAGGAGGCCCCCGAGTCCGCCGAGGACCTTGCCGAGGGCGAGGAGGGCGACGAGGCGGAGGGCGCCGAGGGCTTCGAGGAGTCCGGTTCGCGCCGCCGTCGCCGCCGTGGTGGCCGTCGTCGCCGTCGCGGTGAGTCCGCCGACGGCGAGGGCGCGGACGCCGAGGCCGGGGAACTGGCCGCCGAGCAGGCCGCGCAGGACGCCGAGGACACCGCGGAGCAGGAGGAAGAGGACGCCGAGGACGCCCACGACGAGGAGGGCGCGGGTTCCAGCGCCAGCAGCCGTCGTCGCCGTCGCCGCCGGCGCCGGGCCGGTGACACCTCCACCGACACCGAGCCGTCCGCCGACGACCCGGAGCGCACCGTCGTCAAGGTCCGCGAGCCGCGCAAGCCCAGCGAACCGTCCGACGAGGTGCAGTCCATCAAGGGCTCGACCCGCCTGGAGGCCAAGAAGCAGCGCCGCCGGGAAGGCCGTGAGCAGGGCCGCCGCCGCGTCCCGATCATCACCGAGGCCGAGTTCCTGGCCCGCCGCGAGGCCGTCGAGCGCGTCATGGTCGTCCGCCAGCACGGCGAGCGCACCCAGATCGGCGTCCTCGAGGACAACGTGCTCGTCGAGCACTACGTCAACAAGGAGCAGGCCACCTCGTACGTCGGCAACGTCTACCTGGGCAAGGTCCAGAACGTGCTGCCGTCCATGGAGGCCGCCTTCATCGACATCGGCAAGGGCCGCAACGCCGTGCTGTATGCCGGTGAGGTCAACTTCGAGGCGCTGGGCATGGCCAACGGGCCGCGCCGCATCGAGTCCGCCCTGAAGTCCGGCCAGTCCGTCCTCGTCCAGGTCACGAAGGACCCGATCGGGCACAAGGGCGCCCGTCTGACCAGCCAGGTCTCCCTGCCGGGCCGTTACCTCGTGTACGTCCCCGAGGGCTCCATGACCGGCATCAGCCGCAAGCTGCCCGACACCGAGCGGGCCCGGCTGAAGACCATCCTCAAGAAGATCGTCCCCGAGGACGCGGGCGTCATCGTGCGCACCGCCGCCGAGGGTGCGAGCGAGGACGAGCTGCGCCGGGACGTCGAGCGGCTGCAGGCGCAGTGGGAGGACATCCAGAAGAAGGCCAAGAGCGGGAACGCCCCGACGCTTCTGTACGGCGAGCCGGACATGACCGTCCGGGTCGTGCGCGACATCTTCAACGAGGACTTCTCCAAGGTCGTCGTCAGCGGCGACGACGCCTGGTCGACCATCCACGGCTACGTCTCGCACGTCGCCCCGGACCTGGCCGGCCGGCTGTCGAAGTGGACGTCCGAGGTCGACGTCTTCTCCACCTACCGCATCGACGAGCAGCTCGCCAAGGCTCTGGACCGCAAGGTCTGGCTGCCCAGCGGCGGTTCGCTGGTGATCGACCGGACCGAGGCGATGGTCGTCGTCGACGTCAACACCGGCAAGTTCACCGGCCAGGGCGGCAACCTGGAGGAGACGGTCACCAGGAACAACCTGGAGGCGGCCGAGGAGATCGTGCGCCAGCTGCGGCTGCGCGACCTCGGCGGCATCATCGTGATCGACTTCATCGACATGGTCCTGGAGTCCAACCGCGACCTGGTGCTGCGCCGCCTGCTGGAGTGCCTGGGCCGGGACCGCACCAAGCACCAGGTGGCCGAGGTCACCTCGCTCGGCCTGGTCCAGATGACCCGCAAGCGGGTCGGCCAGGGCCTGCTGGAGTCCTTCTCGGAGACCTGCGTCCACTGCAACGGCCGCGGCGTCATCGTCCACCTGGACCAGGCCACCGTGAACGGCGGCGGTGGCGGCGGCAAGCGCAAGAAGCGCGGCGGCCGGGGCGGCGAGGTGCAGGAGCACGTGCACGAGACCGCCGCCGTGGCCGTCGAGAGCGGCGAGGCCGTCGAGCCCGAGGTGGAGACCGCCGCGGAGGTGGCCGCCGAGGCCGCCGAGCCGGTCGCCCTGCCCGCGCCCGACTTCGCGCCGGACGAGGAGCTGTACAGCAGCGTCGCCGAGGCGGAGGCGGCGGCCACCCGTGGCCGTTCGCGCCGCCGGGCGAGCCGCCGCGCGTCGGCTCCGGCGGGCGCGCCGAAGGCCGAGACCCGCAGGGGCGAGAAGGCCTCCCGGTCCGAGCGTCCGGCCGGGGCCGAGGAGGCCGCGCCGGAGGCGGTGCCGACCGCGCAGGACGTCACGGCCGAGGAGGCGGCGGCACGCCCGGTGCTGCCGGAGCCGGCCGCCGAGGCGCTGGCCGAGCCCGTGGCCGCCGAGGACCAGGTGGTTCCGGCGCCGCAGGCCGAGGCCCCGGCCGCCGAGGAGGCGGCGCCCAAGGGCCGCACGCGCCGTCGGGCCACGCGGAAGGCGTCGGCTCCGGCCGGTTCCCCCGTGGGTGCCGAGGCGTCCGTGGTGACGGTGTCCGAGGCTCCCGCGCAGGAGGCCCCGGCCGTCGCCGAGGCCGCGGCCGAGCCCGCCGAGGCGCCGGTCGCCGAGGCCCCGGTCGCGGAGAGCGCCGCTCCGGCCCGTCCGCGGCGCCGTGCCGTGCGCAAGGCCACCGCGCCGACCGCGTCCGAGGAGACGGCCGTCGTGGTCGTCCCGTCGGCAGCGCCCGAGGCCGCCGCGGTGGCCCCGGCCGAGGCGGCACCGGAGGCCCCGGCGGGCGAGGTGACGCCCGAGGAGGTCGCCGAGGTGACGGCTCCGGCCAAGAAGGCGGCCCGCAAGACCGCCGCCAAGAAGACCGCGGCGAAGAAGACGGCCGCCAAGAAGACCGCGGCCAAGAAGACGGCCGCCAAGAAGACGACGGCCAAGAAGGCGACGAAGACCGCCAAGACGGCCGCCGCGAAGTCGACGGCGAAGAAGACCACCACGGTCCCCGCCGCCGGCGACGAGGGCTGACGCCCGGGTGTGCGGCCGGCCGGGTCATGCCGACCGGCCGGCCGCACACCGCGTGGGGCCCGTCTCGAGTCAAGGGCCGCACACCGCGTGGGGTCCTTCCGAGTGACGGGCCGCGCACCGTGTGGGACCCGTTCCGAGTGACGGGCCGCACACCCCAGGGGCCCGGTTTGACCCCCTCGGCCGTGGCCCCGTAACCTTGACCGTCGGCGTGTCCACTGCACACGCCACATCCCCGTAAACCTCTTCCTCCCGGACGCAAGGCGGGCCGGGAGAGGTCGTCCGTGGTGTTCCTGGACGACTGGCCTGCGGGGGTGCCGTTTCTTCGAGCGAAAGTGAGATCCGCGTGTACGCCATCGTGCGCAGCGGTGGTCGCCAGCACAAGGTTGCTGTCGGCGACATCGTTGAGGTTGACAAGATTTCCACTGCCAAGGTTGGCGACACGGTCGAGCTCTCGACCCTGCTCGTTGTCGACGGCGACTCCGTGACCAGCGACCCGTGGGTGCTGGCCGGCATCAAGGTCCAGGCCGAGGTCGTGGACCACCACAAGGGCCAGAAGATCGACATTCTGCGCTACAAGAACAAGACCGGCTACCGCCGTCGTCAGGGCCACCGCCAGCAGTACACGGCGATCAAGGTCACGTCGATCCCCGCGGCTGCGAAGTAAGGGACTGAGGAGAAATGGCACACAAGAAGGGCGCATCGTCCACCCGGAACGGTCGCGACTCCAATGCCCAGCGGCTCGGCGTGAAGCGCTTCGGCGGTCAGGTCGTGAACGCGGGTGAGATCCTGGTCCGCCAGCGCGGCACCCACTTCCACCCCGGCGCCGGCGTCGGCCGTGGCGGCGACGACACGCTGTTCGCTCTGCAGGCCGGTGCGGTGGAGTTCGGTACCCACCGTGGCCGCAAGGTCGTGAACATCGTCCCGGTCGCCTGAATCGTCTGATTCACGGCTTCGACCGAGCGACTCGTTCGAACCTTTCGCGAGGCGGACCTCACTTCCCGGTCGGGAAGGCGGGTCCGCCTTTCGCGTGTTACGCAGTAGACATTCCCGTATGTATCTGGAGGCACTGAACCATGACCACCTTCGTGGACCGCGTCGAGCTGCACGTCGCCGCGGGTAACGGGGGCCACGGCTGTGCCTCCGTCCACCGTGAGAAGTTCAAGCCGCTCGGCGGCCCCGACGGCGGCAACGGCGGCCGCGGCGGTGACGTCATCCTGACCGTGGACCAGTCGGTGACCACCCTGCTGGACTACCACCACTCCCCGCACCGCAAGGCCACCAACGGCAAGCCCGGCGAGGGCGGCAACCGCTCCGGCAAGGACGGCCAGGACCTGATCCTGCCGGTGCCGGACGGCACGGTCGTGCTCGACAAGGCGGGCAACGTGCTCGCCGACCTGGTCGGCCACGGCACCTCGTACATCGCCGCGCAGGGCGGCCGTGGCGGCCTCGGCAACGCGGCGCTGGCGAGCGCCCGCCGCAAGGCGCCCGGTTTCGCGCTGCTCGGCGTGCCCGGCGACCTGCAGGACATCGTCCTGGAGCTGAAGACGGTCGCCGACGTGGCCCTGGTGGGCTACCCGAGCGCCGGCAAGTCCTCGCTGATCTCCGTGCTGAGCGCGGCCAAGCCGAAGATCGCCGACTACCCGTTCACCACGCTGGTCCCGAACCTGGGCGTGGTGACCGCCGGCTCCACCGTCTACACCATCGCCGACGTGCCGGGTCTCATCCCCGGCGCCAGCCAGGGCCGCGGCCTCGGCCTGGAGTTCCTGCGGCACGTGGAGCGGTGCAGCGTACTGGTGCACGTGCTGGACACCGCGACCCTGGAGTCCGACCGCGACCCCGTCTCCGACCTCGACATCATCGAGGAGGAGCTGCGGCAGTACGGCGGCCTCGACAACCGGCCCCGGATCGTCGTCCTGAACAAGGTCGACGTCCCGGACGGCAAGGACCTCGCCGAGATGGTCCGGCCCGACCTGGAGGCCCGCGGCTACCGGGTCTTCGAGGTGTCGGCCGTCGCCCACATCGGCCTGCGCGAACTGTCCTTCGCGCTCGGTGAGTTGATCGCCCGGGCGCGCGCGGCCAAGCCGAAGGAGGAGGCGACGCGGATCGTCATCCGGCCCAAGGCCGTGGACGACGCGGGCTTCACCGTCGTCCGCGAGGAGGTCGGTGGCGAGCCGCTGTTCCGGGTGCGCGGCGAGAAGCCCGAGCGCTGGGTCCGCCAGACCGACTTCAACAACGACGAGGCCGTCGGCTACCTCGCCGACCGGCTCAACCGCCTCGGCGTGGAGGAAGAGCTGATGAAGGCGGGCGCCCGGGCCGGCGACGGCGTCGCCATCGGCCCGGAGGAGAACGCGGTCGTCTTCGACTGGGAGCCGACCGTCATGGCTGGTGCGGAGATGCTCGGCCGACGCGGCGAGGACCACCGCTTCGACGCCCCGCGTCCCGCGGCACAGCGCCGCAGGGACAAGGAAGCGGAGCGGGACGAGGTACTGCGGGCGTACGACGACTTCGACCCGTTCGAGTAGGAGGCACGGCCGCTCCCTCCCACCCGGCAAGGTGAACGCCGGGAAAATTGGTGGCGGCCGTGAGGGCAACCCAACCCCGCCCCGGTGAGTCGAACCGTGCGGCACGAAGAGGATCTTGGTCCTTTTCGTGCCGCATTCTCTGTTTCCCGACTTCCGGAGCCGACGTGCCTGACCAGCCCCGTCCCTTCACGCGCCGCACCCTGGCCCTCGCCACCGGCATCGCCCTGGCCGCCGGTGCGCTGCTGGCGGTTCCCGCGGCGGACGCCGCCCCGCAGCCGCCCGCCGAGCAGGTGCGCGCCGACTTCAACGGCGACGGGTACGGGGACCTGGCGGTCGCCGCGCCGTACGCGTCCGTGAGCGGCAGGACCCACGCCGGGTACGTGGCCGTGCTGTACGGGTCGCCCCGGGGGCTCTCCGCCAAGAAGGTGTACACGCAGGCGTCCCCTGGCATACCCGGAGCAGTGGAGAAGTCCGACCTCTTCGGTATCCGGCTGGTCGACGCGGACCTGGACGGCGACGGCTTCACCGATCTGCTGGTCGGCTCCGGCGGTGAGCGGTGGACGCAGGACGGCATCGACCGCGAGAGCAGCAGCACCGTGCTGTGGGGCGGCCCGAAGGGGTTCGCCTCCGGGACGGTGCTGCCCGCCCAGGGCACCAGCCGTTACCAGGACGCGCTGACGGCCGCCGGTGACTTCGACGGCGACGGGCACCAGGACCTCGCGCGCGGCGGGCGGGTGCTGTTCGGCCCGCTCGGCCGGGACGGCCGCCCCGCCCGCACCCAGGAGGGCGCGGAGTTCGGTGACGGCGACGTGAACACGATCGCGGTGGCGGCGGGGGACACCGACGGCGACGGCATCGACGACATCGTGGCGCTGACCCGCGCATGGGACCGGGACGACGAGGGCGACTACGGTCACGCCGTGTTCGTCGTGCGCGGCAGCCGCGAGGGACTGCGCACCCCGGTCGGCCTGAAGGACTTGAGCGGACCGGAGGGCGACGGCATCGCGCTCGGCGACCTCAACGGTGACGGCCGGGCGGACCTGGTCGTCGGCGGCCAGACCCTGCGGATCGTCTACGCGGGCAAGCAGGGCCTCGGCCCCGGCCGGCCCCAGGTGATCAGCCAGGACACCCCCGGGGTGCCCGGCACCCAGGAGGCCGGGGACGGATTCGGCCACGCCCTGGCCGTCGGTGACATGACCGGCGACGGCCGCGCCGACATCCTGGCCGGCGTCCCCTTCGAGGGCTTCGGCGGGCTGCGCAGCCCAGGCACCTTCGCCGTCGTACCCGGCGGTCCCTCCGGTGTGACGGGTGCCGGGACCAAGGTGTTCAGCCAGGACAGCGCCGGTGTGCCCGGAACGGCGGAGAAGGACGACTGGTTCGGTGCCGCCGTGCACCTCGTCGACGGCAACGGTGACGGCAAGGCCGAACCGGTGGTCGGTGCGCCGTCGGAGGACACCCGCGCCGGTGCGTTCTGGGTGTTCCCGGGCCGGACGAGCACCAAGGGGTCCTTCACCGTCGGCGCCCGTGCCCTCGGTACGACCGCGGCCGGCGCCGAACTCGGCTCCGTCTTCCCCAACTGATTCCTTCGTACCCACGATTCCAGGACATTCATGAACGTCTCCTCCCAGCGCCGGGCCCTGCTGGCGACGGCCACCGGCATCGCCCTCGCGGCCGGCGCCCTCGCGGTGCCCGCCGCCGCGGCCCCCGCGCAGGCGGCCGCGGCCGCGAGCAGCAAGCACCTGCACGACGACTTCAACGGCGACGGCTACGCCGACGTCGCCATCGGCGCCCCCGGTACCGCCCTCGGCAGCCAGCGCGGTGCGGGCGCCGTCACGGTGCTGTACGGCTCGGCGAAGGGCCTCTCGACCGCCCGCAAGCAGGTGCTGACCTGGTCGGGCCGGAAGAACGCGGAGTCGCCGGAGGGCGGTTACGGCAGCAGGCTGCGCACAGCGGACCTCGACGAGGACGGCTACGCCGATCTGCTCTCGACCGTGTCGTGGACCCCGATGGACGGCGACCACGGCACCTTCATCGAGGTCAACTGGGGCGGACCGAAGGGCCTTTCGGCCACGCCGACGCTGCTGTCGGGGCTGCCGGACGCCACCGCGATGAAGGACTTCACCGTCGCCGACGTGGACGGCGACAAGCACCCCGACCTGGTGCGGCTCGGCGTGCACCCCGAGACCGACCCGAAGGCGGACGGCGCCGTGCAGCACGGGCCGTTCACCCGCGCCAACCCCGTGGGGACCAGGACGACGTACTTCACCGTCGACCCGGACCGGATGGAACTGACCCAGTCCCTGACCGCCGGCGACGTGAACGGTGACGGCATCGCCGACCTCGCCGTGCGCACCCGTTCCATGGACGAGTCGGACTCCCGGGGCACCGCCCTGCTCCTCGGCGGACCCGGCGGCTTCACGAACAAGGGCTGGCTGTCCGACACCGAGCACCGGTCGATCGGCGGCGAGCAGGTGGTGATCGGCGACCTCAACCACGACCGCTACGGCGACATCGTCGTCGGCCACTCCGACGACGGCTACGACAGCGACGCCTGGATGCCGACCAAGGGCGGGGCGCTGGGTGTGGTCTACGGCGGCCCCCAGGGCACCTCCACCACGCTGAAGCCGGTGTGGATCAACCAGGACACCGCGGGGGTGCCCGGTGCCGGCGAGTTCCACGACGGCATGGGCGCCGCCCTGTCGATCGGCGACACCGACGGCGACGGATACAACGACCTCGCCACCGGCCTGCCCGGCGAGGACTTCGACGGCCTGACCGACGCGGGCACCGTGCTGGTGCTGCGCGGCAGCGCCAAGGGCCTGACCGCCAAGGGCGCCAAGGTCCTCCACCAGAACGCCGCGGGTGTGCCCGGCACCGCCGAGAAGGGCGACCGGTTCGGCCGGGCGACGGCACTGATCGACGCCGGCGGCGACAAGAAGACCGAGCTGATCGCCGGCGACCCCGACGAGAACACGGGCGAGGGCGCCGTCTGGGCCTTCCCCGCGACGACCGGCGGTATCACCGCGAAGGGTGCCTTCTCCTTCGGACCCGCCACCGCCGCCCTGCCCACCTGGCAGGCCTTCCTCGGCGCGTCGCTCGGCGACTGATCCACCGAAACAGTCAAGGGAGCAGGACCATGAACAGACGCAGAGCGGTCTGGAGCAGCGGGCTCGCCGTCGTGCTCGCCGCGACCGGTGCCGCCGCCCTGCCCGCCGTGCCGGCGGCGGCCGGTCCGGCCGCCGCCGCGAAGCTGCACGACGACTTCAACGGCGACGGCTACGCCGACCTCGCGGTCACGGCGCCCGGGGCGTCCGTGAGCGGCCGCAAGGGTGCCGGCTACGTGGCCGTCCTCTACGGTTCGGCGACCGGCCTGAAGACCTCCACCAAGCAGGTCTTCAGCCAGAACAGTGCCGGTGTGCCGGGCAGCGCCGAGGCCGCTGACCGGTTCGGCAGCGCCGTCGCCACCGCCGACCTCGACCGGGACGGCTACGCCGACCTGATCGTCGGAGCGGGCGGCGAGGACACCACCGCCGGCACCGACGCCGGCACGGTCACCGTGCTCTGGGGCGGCAAGACGGGGCTGTCCGGCGGGGCGACGCTGGGCGGCGGGGCGGAGTACGACGGGCTCGGCGACCGGGGGCACCTGACGGCCGGAGACGTGAACGGGGACGGCGCGCCGGACGTGGTCACCGTCGTGAACGCGCACGATCTGCGGGTGCAGAACGGGCCGTTCGCCCGGGACGGCTCGGCCGTGCACGGCACGCAGGTGGTCAAGGACGAGTTCGACAGCCGGTATCTCGACCTGGCCGCCGGTGACCTCGACGGCGACGGCATCACCGATGTCGCCGCCACGGCGAACGATGGCGACGAGTGGGATGCCCGCCGTGTCGTGTACTGGACGGGCACGCACGACGGGCTCACGCCCTCCGAGGTGGTCCGCGGCAACGAGCCGGCGGGCCGGCTCGAAGGCGGCGAGCACCTCGCCGTCGGCGACGTGAACCGGGACGGCCGCGCCGACATCGTGGTGGGCCGGGCCCTCGAGGGCGCCGACAGCGATGTGGACACCCCGCTCGCCAAGGGCGGCCGCATCGCCTGGATCCCGGGTACGGCGAACGGGCCCGACGGGACGCAGGCCGTGGTCATGAACCTGGACACCGCCGGGGTGCCGGGCACCGCCAAGCCGGGCTCCGGCTTCGGCACCGGTCTCTCGGTGGCGGACGTGGACGGTGACCACTACGGGGACGTCGCGGTCGGCGCGCCCGGAGTCTCCACCGGCGGGCAGGTCATCGTCCTGCGCGGCACCGCCAAGGGGCCCACGGGCACCGGCGCGAAGGCGTTCGGCCAGGACACCGCGGGTGTGCCCGGCGCCGGTGAACCGGGCGACGCGTTCGGCGCGGCCGTCCGTCTGGTGGACGCCAACCGGGACGGCCGGGCGGAACTCGCCGTCGGTGCGCCGGGTGAGAACACCGGGGCCGGGTCGGTGTGGGTGCTGCGCGCCACCGCCTCCGGGATCACCCCGAGCGGCTCGTTCACCTTCGCGAGCGGCACGCTCGGCACGGTGGCCGCGGACGGCCGGCTCGGATCCGCCTTCGGCTCCTGAGCCGCGGGCGCTCCCGTGCCGTCCGGCTCCGGTCCCTGAGGCGGAGGCGGACGGCTGGGGCGCGTGTCGGCTCCTGAGCCGTAGGCGGCGGGACGGATTCCGACCTACCGTCAGACCCGTTGTGGCGCCAGGGTTTTCCCGTGCCGCAACGGGTCTTCTGTTGTCTGCCCATTTGTCATGCTCGCGATGGGGCTCGTTCAGCAGGCGGACCGTCCGGCCGTGGGAACTTCCGAATGTCCGACAGACCAGTCAAGTGGCCACTGTGGCAAGGGAGTCAGCGCATGACCGCACCATCGCCCGACCGCCGCCGCATCCTGACCGCCGGTGCCGCCCTGCTCGGCGCCGCCGCCTCCGCCCAGCTGTGGCTGCCCGGCACCGCCCGCGCCGCCGACACCCCGTTGCCCGACGGGGTGTTCACCCTCGGCGTCACCTCCGGCGACCCGCTGCCCGACGGCATCGTCCTGTGGACCAGACTCGCGCCCGATCCACTGAACGGCGGCGGGATGCCCGACGCGGTCTTCCCCGTGGAGTGGGAGATCGCCGAGGACGACCGGTTCCGCAGGATCGCCCGCCGGGGCAGCGCCCAGGCCCGCCCCGAGCTCGGTCACAGCGTCCACGTCGACGTCCGCGGCCTGCGCCCGGACCGCTCGTACTGGTACCGCTTCCGGGCCGGCACCCAGCTCTCTCCCACCGGCCGCACGCGCACCGCACCCCACCCGCACCAGCGCGGCGGCTCGCTGCGCGTCGCCCTCGCCTCCTGCCAGAACTGGCAGCACGGCTATTTCACGCCGTACGCCGACATGCTCGCCCAGGACCCCGACTTCGTCCTCTTCGTCGGCGACTACATCTACGAGTCCGGGCCGTCCGCCACCGCCGTACGACGGCACGAGGGCAAGGGTGAGCCGTACACCCTCACGCAGTACCGCAACCGGTACGCCCAGTACCGCACCGATCCCGACCTCGCCGCGATGCACGCGAACGCCCCCTGGGTGGTCACCTTCGACGACCACGAAGTGGACAACGACTGGGCCGGGGAGATCCCGCAGGACCCGGACAAGCAGCCGCACGACAAGTTCGTGGCCCGGCTCACCGCGGCCTTCCAGGCGTACTACGAGCACATGCCGGTGCGCGCCACGGCGATCCCCACGGGTCCGCACATCCAGATGTACCGCCGTCTGGAGTTCGGCCGGCTGGCCCGGCTGAACGTCCTGGACACCCGCCAGTTCCGTAGCGACCAGGCCACCACGCAGGAGGGTGCCGAGGCGCCCGCGCAGACCATGCTCGGCGCCGAACAGAAGCAGTGGCTGCTGGACGGGCTGTACGACTCCCCGGCCCGCTGGAACCTCGTCGCCTCGCAGATCATGATGGCCGAGACCGACCTGCTGCCCGGCGAGGGCAAGCTCTGGTACTACGACGCCTGGGACGGCTACCAGGTCGAACGCAACGCGCTGCTGGAGGAGTTCGCCGACATCCGCAACCCGGTCGTGCTCAGCGGCGACCGCCACCTGACGATGATCAGCGACCTGAAGACGGACTACGCCGATCCCGACTCCGACGTGGTCGGCGCCGAGTTCGTCGGCACCTCCATCTCCAGCAGCGGTGACCAGGACCAGGACGAGTTCCACCGGCAGTGGGACCCGCTGAAGGCGGACAACCCGCACTGGAAGCTCATCGACGCCCACCGCGGCTACCACCTGTTCGACATCCGGCGCGACGGCATCGACGCGCGGGTCCGGGTCGTCGACACCGTGCTGAAGCCGCAGGCCACGGCGAGCACCCTGGCCCGGCTGCGGGTCGAGTCGGACGAGCCGGGCGTCCGCCTGGCCTGACCGCCGCCCGAACCCGCCACGATCGAGCCCCCGTCCGTGATCACCACGGGCGGGGGCCGCCGCGTGCCGTCGAGGTCCTGTCCGGGAGACCGCCGTACGCCGTCGGAGCACGGCCCGGGAGACCGCCGTACGCCGCGAGGCCCTGGCCGGGCGCCTCGCGGGTCCGCACGGTCAGGACTGCCCAGGTGACCTTTCCGGTCAATTCCGGACATCAGCCCTGGATTCTACCGATTACGGATACTCCCCGGCCGTCTGACCGCTCGGCCGGACCGAGACCGAAATGCTGCGGAATCTTGATGTGGAATTCCGTCGCAATGGACTCACGGAACAGCTGTATTCCCGTCCGGTCCGGGACGGCACCCCGCCGCATATGGAGAACGCGTGCAGCCTCCCGCCCCGGGCCGTGAAGGTCTCCCCGCCCCGCCCGGCTGCCGGGCGCCGTACCGTGTCCGCCCGGACCTGTGGACTTACTCACAGCAAATTCACGGGGGTTCACAGCGCCCGCCGCCAATCACCAGGAGCGGAAGGTGAATGACAGGTTGCGCCCACATATGCATGGGACGTCACTCACCTTGCACTGCGGTTACCCGAGGTGGGACCATTTCACGGTTCCCTGTCGCCGCAAGGTAGGTCAGCCTGTGTCCCAGCACATAGCCAAGCCCCGAACCACCGCAGTGATCCTGGCCGGTGGCACCGGTCAGCGGGTGGGTCTGTCGATCCCCAAGCAGCTGCTGAAGATCGCCGGCAAGGCAGTCATCGAGCACACCCTGACCACCTTCGAGAACGCCGACTCGATCGACGACGTCATCGTGCTGATGGCTCCAGGCTACGTGCCGGACATCGAGAAGATCGTCGCCAAGGCCGGCTTCACCAAGGTGAAGAAGATCATCGAGGGCGGCTCGACCCGGAACGAGACCACCGAGCGCGCCATCTCCGCGCTGCGTGAGGGCCTGGCCGAGGGCGAGGACCTCAACGTCCTCTTCCACGACGCCGTGCGCCCGCTGCTCTCGCAGCGTGTCATCGACGACTGCGTCAGCGCGCTCGAGCGCTACCAGGCCGTGGACGTCGCCATCCCGTCCGCGGACACGATCATCGTGACCCGCACGCACGGCGAGGACGGCGAGTTCATCACCGAGATCCCGGACCGCTCCCGGCTGCGCCGTGGCCAGACCCCGCAGGCCTTCAAGCTGTCCACGATCCGCCGCGCCTACGAGGTCGCCGCCGGCGACCCCAATTTCCAGGCCACGGACGACTGCTCGGTGGTCCTCAAGTACCTGCCGGACGTGCCGATCCACGTCGTCGCGGGTGACGAGTACAACATGAAGGTGACCCAGCCGGTCGACGTCTTCATCGCCGACAAGCTCTTCCAGCTCGCCTCCACGGCCGCCCCCGAGCAGAACGGCGAGGAGGCCTACCGCGAGCTGCTGACCGGCAAGACGGTCGTCATCTTCGGCGGCTCCTACGGCATCGGCAAGGACATCGCCGAACTCGCCGAGTCCTACGGCGCGAAGGTCTACGCCCTGGGCCGCTCCACCACCGGCACCCACGTGGAGAACCCGGAGGAGGTCGACGACGCGCTGTCCAAGGCGTACGCCGAGACCGGCCGGATCGACTACGTCGTCAACACCGCGGGCGTGCTGCGCATCGGCAAGCTCGCCGAGACCGACAACGCCACCATCGAGGAGGCGCTGAAGGTCAACTACCTGGCCCCGGTGCAGATCGCGCGCTCCTCCTACAAGTACCTGTCCGAGACCAAGGGCCAGCTGCTGCTCTACACCTCCAGCAGCTACACCCGCGGCCGCGCCGAGTACTCCCTGTACTCCTCCACCAAGGCCGCCATGGTGAACCTCACCCAGGCGCTGTCCGACGAGTGGGCCGGCGACGGCATCCGCGTCAACTGCATCAACCCCGAGCGCACCGCCACCCCGATGCGCACCAAGGCCTTCGGCCAGGAACCGGCGGGCTCGCTGCTCTCCTCCGAGGCCGTGGCCCGCACCTCCCTCGACGTGCTGCTGTCGGAGCTGACCGGCCACGTCATCGACGTCCGTCAGCAGGACCCGACCGCGGGCGCCGCCAAGGCCTCCGGCTTCGAGCAGGCGCTCGCCACGGTGCTGGACCGTCAGGACGGCGTGTAATAATCGGGATCATTGAGATTTCAGGAATTCAGGCCTCTGTGGGTACCCGTTCAACGGGTATTCGCAGAGGCCTGAATCCGTACCCCGCACGAATTACCGGCACCTCCCGGCATTTCTGTGCAAAACAGGCACCCTCCCCTCCCAGAGCAGGTTCTCCGTGATATCCACCGCTATTCGCGTCGCCCGGGTGGGCAGCGCGGCCCAGCTGGCCGCGGCGGCCCTCCTGATGCTGGGCTTCCCGGCCCTCATGCTGGCCGCGCTCGTCCCGAGCGTTCCCGCCTTCGCGGCCTTGGCCGCCGTGACGTACCTGGCGGACCACTATCTGCACCGCAAGGGCAGCTACCTGATCAACCGCCTGAGCAAGGTCCGGGCGGGCCTGTCGATCCGCTTCCTGATCCGGCAGCTGCTGCTGATCCTGCTGCTGGCGCGGCTGTCTCTCGCGGGCGACCTGATCTTCTACGGCGCGGTCGCCTGTTTCATCGCCTTCTACGGCCTGCAGGCCCCGCACGGTGCCCTGGTCACCCTCATCCGCAACCGCCGCCGGATGCCGGTCGCCACCCGCAACATCGACCTGAAGTCCCGCATCCGCATCCCGGACGCCCCGCCGCGCCGCCTGCTGCACCGGTCCGCGGAGAAGATGCTCCACCTCGACCTGTTCGCGATCGTCGGCGTCCTGGTCTCCGCCGAGCTTGAGTCCGCCGTCGCCGGCTTCACCGGCATCGGCCTCACCGTCGGCCTCGGCTGCCTCTACGTCCTCGTGCTCGTGCCGTACGTGCGCGGCCGGAAGATCCCGCCGCGGGCCGACGTCGTCCTCGCCGCCCTCGACGACTGGCTGGCCGCCTACCGGCCCGAGACGGTCCTGTACTTCTCCGGCTCCAAGGACTCCGCCTACCAGGTCAACATGTGGCTGGAGACGATGGAGCAGCTGGACACCCGGCCGCTGATCATCCTCCGCGAGCGCGCCATCCTGAACAGCCTCGCGCCCACCACGGTCCCCGTCGTCTGCGTGCCCGGAGGGGTGCACCTGATGAACATGGACCTGTCGACCGTGCGCGTGGCCCTGTACGCGGCCAACGTCGGCAAGAACATCCACCTGCTGCGCGTGCCCACCATGAAGCACGTCTTCATCGGCCACGGCGACAGCGACAAGCTGGCCAGCGTCAACCCGTACAGCAAGGTGTACGACGAGGTGTGGACCGCCGGCCGGGCCGGCCGCGACCGCTACGCCATCGCCGACGTCGGTGTCCGCGACGACGACATCGTGGAGGTCGGCCGCCCGCAGCTCGCGCCCATCCAGAGCTGGCAGGGCGTGCCCGAGGACCGTATCCCCACCGTCCTGTACGCCCCCACCTGGGAGGGCTGGGACGGCAACCCGGGCAACACCTCGATCGTGCTCGCCGGCGAGAACATCGTCACCCGGCTGGTGACCGCGGACCCGCCGGTTCGCGTCCTGTACAAGCCGCACCCGTTCACCGGCACCGTCAGCAAGGAGGCCGGCGCCGCCCACAAGCGGATCACGGCCATGGTCGAGAAGGCCGCCGCCGAGCGCGCCGCCGACTCCCGCTTCACCGCCGACACCGCCGCCCAGGAGGCGGCCAAGGCCGAGCTGGCCCGCATCGAGGCCCGCCTCGCCGAGCTGGCCGGCACCGGCGGCAACCGCCGCGACGAGGCCGAGGCCACCCGTGACGGCATGGTGGACGTGCACAAGCACGAGGAGATCGCCCGGCTGCGCGCCGAGTGGAACACCGCCTACTGGCGCTCCTTCCCGTCGTACGAGCACCGTGTCATCACGGGCGCCCAGCCGCGCCTGTACGACTGCTTCAACGTCTCCGACGCGATGGTCTCCGACATCTCCTCGGTGGTCTCGGACTTCATCGCGAGCGGCAAGCCGTACGCCGTCACCGACTCCGCCGAGGTGGGTGCCGAGGAGTTCAAGCGGCACAACACCGCCGTACGCGCCGCGGTGATCCTCTCCAACAGCGCCGCCGAGCTGGGCGGCGTGCTGGACGCCGTGCGCGACCCGTCCGCCGACCCCCTCGCGGGCGAGCGCGGCGAGCTGAAGCAGTACCTGCTGGGGCCGGACGAGCCGAAGTCGATCGACCAGTTCAACGCCGCGGTCGCCGACCTGGCCCGCAAGGCCGAGACCCGCAACGCCGGCCAGCAGGCCCGGCTGGGCGCGGCGAACGCCGACCCCGCCGAGGCGGCCGAGCTGACCAACGCGCTGCCGGGCCAGCGCACCGCGTCGGCCGGAGACACGGACGGCGTGAGCGCGGGCTGACCGACGGGCCGTCCGGCCCGACCGCCGGCCCTGAGCGCAGGGGCCCTCGAGGAGCGATCCCCGGGGGCCCTTTCTCTTGCCCCCCTCTCAACCCGAGCTGAACGGCTCTTACCCACGGTGCGTACTGTCGGTGACATCCAGGTGTGAGGTGCGCCACTCATCACCGTGGGTGAGGCAACCGCTTCCCGTGGGTGCTCGTCTAACAAAGTGCGATTGAGGCGATAACGGGGGAAATAATCCGTGGCAAGGGGGAAGAGTGACCGTCGTGACGCAACCTGATGTCAGCGTGATCATCGGGGCGTACGAAGCGATGCCGTACCTGGTCGAATGCCTGGCATCCGTCGAGGCGCAGACCATCGATCCGGCGCGCATGGAGGTCATCGCGATCGACGACGGCTCGACGGACGGCACGGGGGAGTGCCTGGAGGAGTTCGCGGCCCGCGCCGCCATGCCGGTCACCGTCGTCCGCCAGCAGAACTCCGGCGGCCCCAGCGGCCCCCGCAACGTCGGCCTGGGCAAGGCGACCGGCCGTTACGTGTTCTTCCTCGACGCCGACGACAGGCTCGGGCCCGAGGCCCTCGAGCGCATGGTCGCCATGGCCGACAAGAACGGCACGGACGTCGTCCTCGGCCGGGTCGAGGGCGTCAACCGCACCGCGCCCAAGTCCATGTGGGGCAAGACGCTCGACCGGACCGACCTCTACACGTCCAACATCAAGTTCACGCTGAGCGCGCAGAAGCTGTTCCGCCGCGCCCTGCTGGACGAGCACGGCATGCGCTTCGACGAGTCGCTGTGGACCGGCGAGGACGCGCTGTTCACCATGGAGGCGTACCTGCGGGCGGACGGCGTCTCCGTGATCGCCGACTACACCTGCTACTACCTGGTCGGCCGTGACGACGGCAAGCACGTCACCAAGTCCGGCGGCTACACCCTGCGCTTCGATTCCGCCCGCGCCCTGATGAAGCTGATCGCCGACATGGTCCCGGCCGGCGACCAGCGTGACATGCTCATGGTCCGGCCGTTCCTGATCACGCTGCTGCCCCAGTTCGGGCCGAAGTTCCTCACCGACAGCGAAGAGGTGCGCTGGCACAAGATGGAGCTGGCCAAGCCGCTCATGGAGGCCTACTGGAGGCCCGGGGTGGCCCACCGGCTGAAGGTCCACGAACGGCTGCGGCTGCACCTGGTCGCCATGCAGCGGTCCGATCTGCTGCTGGACGTCGTCAAGTTCGTCAAGGCGAAGAAGCAGGCCGCCGCCGTCCTGGAGAAGCGCGGTACGCGTCTGTACCTCGTCTACCCGCACTTCCGGTCCCGGGCGGCCGGCATCCCCGACGAGATCTACCTCGCCGAGGCCCGCGAGGCCCGCGCCTTCGAGGGCTACCGGGAGGCCGCCGCCAACTCCTTCCTGCGCCGCGCCGTGCGCAAGGTCCGCAGGATGCTGCGGGCCAGGGGCTTCGGCACGGCCGCGGTCTGAGACGGCCACGTCGTGACGGCCGCGGTCCGGGCCACCTCGGCACGGCCGCGGTCTGAGCCGGCCACGTCGTGACGGCCGCGGTCTGAGCGGCTTCGGAACGGCCGCGGCCCGGGCCACCTGCCCGGCCCGGCGCGGGTCCCGGGAGGGGCGTGCGGCTGTCGCCCCGGGATGTCTGCCCATGCGGTGACGGGTCCCGGCCGGAGGTGGTCGGGACCCGTCAGGTCGCCGGAGGGGGCCGTTACCGGCCCGACTGCAGCGCGCGCCGCAGGGGACGGCCCACCACGCGCCGGGCGCGGCGGTAGACGGACGCTGCGGGGGCCGGTATCGCCGCCGCGGCCTTCTGCTTCACCTTCTGCGCCTTCGCCAGCTCCCGCCGCAACTGGGCGTTGTCCTGGCTCAGCTCGCTCACCTGGGTGTGCAGCCAGCCGAACCGGCTGCTCAGCGAGGCGAGATCGGTCTCGTTCCACGGCTGGATGCCCGGCGGGAACGCCAGCGAACGCATCCGCTGCTCGAAAGCCGCGCCGCCGTCGCCGTGCGTGAAGGTGTTCCGCAGTCCGTTCTTGTCCAGGAACCGCACGAACCGGTCGAAGCGCTCCGCATGGCCGCCGACCAGCCCGCTCAGGTCCGCCTGCTCGTACAGCCGGACCGGATCCGCCGCCTCGGGGTCCTTGGCGACCTCGTTCAGCCGGCGGTGCGGGATCTCGAAGTACCGGCACAGCTCCAGCGTGCGCGAGTCCCCGCACAGCACCGTCGCGGGCGTCCCCGCCAGCAGCGCCGCGATGTTGCCGTGGATGCGGGAGCCGAAGGAGAAGTCGTACGACCGCAGGTCGTCGATCCAGGTGACCGGATCGACGTACACCCGCGCCTTGCCCTCCCGGTACATCGGGTGCTCCGGGTGCGTCGGCATCGCCGTGACCCGGGCGTTCGGGTCGCTGAGGTCGCGCCAGTGCAACTGCCGTGCGTCGCTGAGGTTCTGTCCGATGAAGCACAGGTTCGGGTGGCGGGCGTGGGCCCGGGCGATGATCCGGTCCAGGCCCTGCTTCTGCACCGCGCTGTGCGAACCGTTCACCGCGATCCGTGCCTCCGCGGTCAGCTCGGGCACCTTCTTGCGCACGTCCAGCTCGCGGCCGTACAGGAACAGCGACGGGCAGCCGATGACCTCCACGTCGCGGAAGCCCATGTCCCGCAGGTACTGCTCGGTGAACTCACCGCGCACCCCGATCGAGGCACTGTGATCCAGCACCGCCGCGCAGAACTCGCGCACCGTCTGCTCCATCGGCTTCAGCCGCGCCGGGTCGTAGCTCAGCCCGGTCTGCGCACCGACGCCCAGCACCACCACGGGGATCCGCAGCTTGCCGATCAACCGGGTCAGCCGCTTCAGCCGGCCCTCGAACGACGGCCGGAAGGCGTTGGCGAGCGGCACGACGAACGCGTCGAACTCCTCGTTGATCCGGGCCGCGGCCGACAGGTCCGTACCCATGCCGTTGGAGACGACCTCGGTCTCCGGCGTCTGCAGGATCTTGTGCGCGGCGTCGCTGAAGATCAGGTTGCCGGAGTTGGTGGCGATGACGTCCCGGTGGAGTGCTTCCTCGACGGACAGCACGTCGTACGGGCTCTTGCCCGAGCGCAGCAGAATGCGCTGCACGGGGCGAACGGGGCGAACGGTAGGTGACACAAAGTTCAACTTATGTTGGGACAGGATTTAATTTCTACAAGCAACCAACACAACCTTTTTGCCGTACGCGAACGGTGAGGGAACGACTACGCACCGCCTGTCCGGGAGCTGGACCGGTGCGCACCGACCGATCCGCTTCGCGTAGATTGCCGCAGAGGCAGCCGGCAGTGCGCGCGAGGGGACAGAGGACACGGTGGCAAGGGCAAGGCAGGCCGTGGGCGAGGCCCGCAGGATCGTCGTCAAGGTGGGCTCCTCGTCGCTGACGACCGCCGCGGGCGGCCTGGACGCCGACCGCGTCGACGCACTCGTCGACGTCCTCGCCAAGCTTCGCAGCGGGGGAGAGAAGGAGATCGTCCTCGTCTCCTCCGGCGCCATCGCCGCCGGCCTCGCCCCGCTGGGCCTGCGCCGCCGCCCCAAGGACCTCGCCCGCCAGCAGGCCGCCGCCAGCGTGGGCCAGGGCCTGCTCGTCGCCCGCTACACCGCCTCCTTCGCCCGCTACGGCGTCCGCGTCGGCCAGGTGCTGCTCACCAGCGACGACATGAGCCGACGCGCCCACCACCGCAACGCCTCCCGCACCCTCGACAAGCTGCTCGCCATGGGTGCCTTCCCGATCGTCAACGAGAACGACACCGTCGCCACCGACGAGATCCGCTTCGGCGACAACGACCGTCTCGCCGCCCTCGTCGCCCACCTCGTCCACGCCGACCTGCTCGTCCTCCTCTCCGACGTCGACGGCGTCTACGACGGTGACCCCAGCAAGCCCGGCACCTCCCGGATAGCGGAAGTGAAGGGCCCGGAGGACCTCGCCGGCGTCGAGATCGGCAGTGCGGGCAAGGCGGGCGTCGGCACCGGCGGCATGGCCACCAAGGTCGAGGCCGCCGCCATCGCCGCCGCCGCCGGCATCCCGGTGGTGCTGACCAGCGCCGTCCACGCCGCCGACGCGCTCGCCGGCGGCGACACGGGCACCTACTTCCACCCCACCGGCAAGCGCTCCGCGGACCGCCTCCTGTGGCTCCAGCACGCCTCCACCCCGCAGGGCGCCCTGACCCTGGACGACGGCGCGGTGGACGCGGTCGTGAAGGGGCGCAAATCGCTGCTGCCCGCCGGAATCGCCACCGTGGAGGGCGAGTTCAGCGCCGGCGACCCCGTGGAGCTGCGGGACGCGACGGGCCGCCCGGTGGCCCGGGGGCTCGTCAACTTCGACGCCAGGGAGATCCCCCGGCTGATCGGGCGTTCGACCCGCGAGCTGGCCCGCGAGCTGGGGCCCGCGTACGAACGCGAGGTCGTACACAGGGACGACCTCGTGCTCCTGCACACCCGGCACTCGCAAGACCACTCGTAAAACGGGGCGCAAGGAACGACCCCGGTGGGGGACGTTCCGTAAAACCGCCACGCGGAGCCCTGCGGCCTGCTCAACTTTGTCTCGGGACATGTTGAAGGGACACGTTCCGTCAAGGGGCCATGCGAGGGCATGCGAGTCATGCGTGAAGGAGGCCGTCGTGAGACGAGTGCGCCCTGGGGCGGCGTCCCGCGGTGCTCTGACGAGCGTCGCGGCCGGGGACACCTATGAGGAGCCCACGGACCTGCCCCGGCTGTGGCACATCACCCTCAGCGTCTCCGGGGAGAAGGTCCCCCTGTCCGAGCTGCGGCGGGCCCTGGAACAGCTTGCTCACGACCACCCCTTCCTGCTGACCAGCAGATACGCGACCGATCACGCGGAGATCCGGTACTGGGAAGAGGCCCGCGACCTGCACGACGCCGCGGCCGTCGCGCTGCGCCTGTGGGGCGAGCACCGGCAGAGCGCGGGCCTGCCGCCCTGGGAGATCGTCGGCCTGGAGGTCATCGACCGCGAGACCTACCACTACCGCATTGCGGAGGGCTACGGGCCACGGCCGGCCACGCCGGTGGGAGTACATCCCTTCTGAGCCTGCGGGCGCGGGCCGTGGGGTGTCAGGTGTGCGGCGTCAGGTGTGCGGCGTCGGGTGCGGGGTGCCGGGGGCCGGCCGGTGAGTTCAACCCTTTTGTGATGTCTCGGGGTGTGGGACGACCGCTGAACCGCCCCGCCCCGCGCACTACCCTTCCCTCATGACCTCGCTCTCGCCGTACGACTCGATGTCCCCGGTCACCCAGGCCGCCTACCGGGCCAAGGCCGCCGCCGCCGACCTCGCGCCGCTCCCGCGCGCCGTGAAGGACGACGCGCTGCTCGCCATCGCCGACGCCCTGGAGGTCCGGACCGCCGAGATCGTCGAGGTCAACGCCAAGGACGTGGCCAAGGCCCGGGAGAGCGGCACCAGCGAGGCCATCGTCGACCGGCTCACCCTCACCCCCGAGCGGGTCCGCGCCATCGCCTCCGACGTCCGCGACGTCGCGAAGCTGCCCGACCCGGTCGGCGAGGTCGTCCGCGGCTCCACCCTCCCCAACGGCATCGACCTGCGCCAGGTCCGTGTCCCGCTCGGCGTCGTCGGCATCATCTACGAGGCCCGCCCGAACGTCACCGTCGACGCCGCCGCCCTCTGCCTGAAGTCCGGCAACGCCGTGCTGCTGCGCGGATCCGCCTCCGCCTACGAGTCGAACAGCGCCCTCGTCCGCGTGATCAGGGACGCCGTCGGCGGCGCCGGGCTGCCCGCCGACGCCGTCCAGCTGGTCCCCGGCGAGAGCCGCGACTCCGTGCGTGAGCTGATGCGCGCCCGCGGCCTGGTCGACGTCCTCATCCCGCGCGGCGGCGCCTCCCTGATCCAGACCGTGGTCAACGAGTCCACCGTCCCCGTGATCGAGACCGGCACCGGCAACTGCCACGTCTACGTCGACGCCCGGGCCGACATCGACATGGCCGTCGAGGTCCTGATCAACTCCAAGGCCCAGCGGGTCAGCGTCTGCAACGCCGCCGAGACCCTCCTGGTCCACCAGGACATCGCCGCCGAGTTCCTGCCGCGCGCCCTGGACGCCCTCGCCGAGGCCGGCGTCACCGTCCACGCCGACGAGCGGGTCATGGCCTACGCCAAGGACTCCAAGGCCACCGTGGTCGAGGCGACCGCCGAGGACTGGGAGACCGAGTACCTCTCCTACGACATCGCCGCCGCCGTCGTCGACTCCCTCGACAAGGCCGTCGAGCACATCCGGCTGTGGACCTCCGGCCACACCGAGGCCATCGTCACCACCTCCCAGCAGGCCGCCCGCCGCTTCACCCAGCTGGTCGACTCCACCACCGTCGCCGTGAACACCTCCACCCGCTTCACCGACGGCGGCCAGTTCGGCTTCGGCGCCGAGATCGGCATCTCCACCCAGAAGCTGCACGCCCGCGGCCCGATGGGCCTGCCGGAGCTGACCAGCACGAAGTACATCGTCACCGGCGACGGGCACGTACGCCGCTGATCCCCACCCGTTCGGCCGAGGCACGGGCGCACGGCGCCGCGGCCGAAAGGCGTCTCACCAGGCAGACGAATTTCCATACCGTCTGCCCAAATTGACCCCCCAGGTCTACTCTGGACCCGTGCCGGAGGACGTGGGGGGCACGCCGTTCCCTGACGGCTGGGAGCCCGACGACGACCACGACCGCGGGGTGTCGGACGAAGAGTTCGCCTCCGTGGTCTTCGACGAGGCCTTCGTGCAGGCGGCCCCGGTCCACGAGCCGACCGCCGTCGAACGTCTCCTGGCCGCCGCGCAGGCCAGAGCCGAGGCCTCCGAGGCGGAGGCCCGCCGAGCCCACGCACGGAGCGAGCGCTACGAGGACGGCTACGGCCCCGAGAGCGGCGAATTCGGCCAAGATCCGGACGACGACGAACTCGACGACACCTACGTCCTCGGCGACCACCACGGCCCCTTCGGCAAGCAGATCCGCTGGCACCGTCCCGTGGCCTGGGTCCTCGCCGTCGTGATGGGCATAGGCATGGTCGCCCTCGCCTTCGCCGCCGTCTACCGGGGAGGCTCCTCGGGCACCCGCGACCGGGTCCCCGCCACCACCTCGACCGGCCTGGAACAGGGTGGCGCCTCCGCTCCCGGCGCCTCCGCCGACCACCCCCGGCCGACCGTCTCGGCCATCCCGCCCGCCCCCTGAACAACCGCCCGCGCTTGGTGAGAACCTGTCAGAAGTTGTCGCACGGCGGGGCGTTTACCTGAGGCCCCCGAGACCTACTCTGAAGGTATGGGCGGGCCTGGAGACCCACCGGAGGGGACACCCGAGGGCGGCCCCGGCGGTGCTGAGGACGAATACCGATCCGTCGTGTTCGACGAGTCGTTCGTCCGCGCTGCCCGCCTCCAGGAGTACTCCGCCGCCGAGCGGATGACCGACCACGCTCCCGCCGTGCGCCGCCGCCCGCCCCTGCACCGCGCACTGACCCGGCAGCTCCTGATCCTCGCCGTACTGATCGCCGTCGCCTTCGGCACCGCGATCTACATGGGCGTCCGCCAGAACTACAGCCCCCCGCAGTCCCGGCGCACCGTGGAGCCCCTGCGGATGACCGTCATCCCGCTCGCCCCGCAGGGCAAGGTGCCCGGCACCGCCGACGCCGAGAAGCTGTACGCCCGCAGCCCCGCCGCCCCGTACGAGGTCGGCGCCGAGGGCATCCCGCTGCCCGCCTCCCGCAGCACCGCCCACTTCTCCGACAGCCAGGTGGTCACCGCGCTGACCACCGTCAAGGACTACATCGTCCGCTCCGCGCTCTACCCCGAGGTGCTGACCGGCCGCGACGTGCACCCCGCCCGGGCCCTGCTCGACTCCGACCAGCTCGACCAGTTCGACCAGAGCTTCGACCACCCCGCCGCGGACGGCCGGCACGCACCCACGGGCTGGGTCGTCCGCCTCGACCCCGCCCGGGCCCAGCTCGCCGACGACCGGATCCGCGTCCAGGGCAGCATGCACGTCTCGGAGACCGGCTCGGCGATGCTCGAGGTCACCGCGGACCACACCTTCGTCTACGCCCTGCGCCCCACCGGTGCCACCGCCGACGCCCCCGCCTCCCTGTTCACGGTCCGCCGCGAGCTGACGTTCCGCTTCGACCACGACGACCTGCGCACCCACCAGGTCCAGCTGGTCACGTCCTACGTCCTGGCAGGTCCCCTCGCCTGCGCCGAGGACTCCACGTCCTACCTCCGCCCCCTCCTGGCCGGCCAGACGGCCAGGTCGGGCGGCCCGGCGGGCACCGACCCCTACGAGACCGACGGTGCGACGGCCCTGTGCGGGACGCTGGCCGCCGGAGCCCAGCCGAAGGTGTGAGCGTGGGAGCGCAGGTGGGCGGGGCCTCACCCGGTCCTCGCCGGTCGGTCCCTACTCGTCGTCCCCGCCGGTCGTGCCCCCCTTGCCGGGCGGCGGGTTCTTGAAGCCGTCGAAGCCGCGCCGGACCCGGCCGCCCAGGTCCCCCGCGCCACCCGCGAGATCGGTGACCAGCTTCATCAGCGGGTCCTTGGAGGTCTTCACGTCGCTCGCGTAGCTGGCCGCCGACTCGCGGAAGGAGTCGCTGACGGAGGTGTCCTTGTCCTCGCTGCGCCGCGGGTAGTGCCCGTCCATGATCCGCTGGTGATCACGAGACTCGGCCCACTTCTTCAGCTCGGCCGCCCGGATGGTGGCGAACGGGTGCGAGCGGGGCAGCACGTTCAGGATCTTCAGCACCGAGTCGCGCAGGTCACCCCCGGCCTCGTACTCCTCGGCCTGCTCCAGGAACGCGTCCACGTTCATCTCGTGCAGGTGGTTGCCGCCCGCCATCTTCATCAGGCCCCGCATCGAGGCCCGGACGTCCTGGCCCACCAGCAGCCCGGCCCGGTCGGCGGACAACTCGGACTTGCGGAACCACTCCCGCAGCGCCGTGACGATGGCCATGATCGCCAGATTGCCCAGCGGGATCCAGGCGACCTTCAGCGCGAGGCTCGTCAGGAACAGCAGGACCGTGCGGTAGACCGAGTGCCCGGACAGGGCGTGCCCCACCTCGTGCCCGACGACCGCCCGCATCTCCTCCTCGTCGAGCAGCTCCACCAGCCCCGTGGTGACCACGATGACCGGCTCGTCCAGCCCGATGCACATCGCGTTCGGCTGCGGGTCCTGCGTGACGTACATCGGCGGGACCTTCTCCAGGTCCAGGATGTAACAGGCGTCCAGCAGCATGTCGTGCAGGTGCGAGAACTGCCGCTCGGAGACCCGCACCGAGTCGGACAGGAACAGCAGCCTCAGGCTCCGCTCCGGAAGCAGCCCGCTGAGCGCCTTGAAGACGGTGTCGAACCCGCTCAGCTTGCGCAGCGCCACCAGGGCCGAGCGGTCGGCCGGGTGCTCGTACGCCCGTGAGGAGATACCGGGGAAGCGCCTGCGCTGCCTGCTCGGCACGCTCTCGTGCCCGGTGTGCTGGTGGCCGTCGTCGGACATGTCTTCCCCCATGTGCGTGTGAGTGCCCTGTGCCCCCGAGGCGGGGCCCAGCCTAGGCCGAGATACCGTGGACGAGCAGTACACCCGAAGGAGTCCGCGTCATGGAGCACCACCCCACAGCCTCCTGGCT
This sequence comes from Streptomyces actinomycinicus, assembly GCF_016741775.1. Classification (GTDB taxonomy): domain Bacteria; phylum Actinomycetota; class Actinomycetes; order Streptomycetales; family Streptomycetaceae; genus Streptomyces; species Streptomyces actinomycinicus. The sequence goes on from NZ_JAERRK010000001.1 coordinate 445,564, forward strand.
GAGCGAGGCCGCCACGAGCGCCGTCCAGCAGCACGGGACGGGAAACCTGCTCCGCGTCGTCATCGTCGTGATGGTCCTCGGCTGTGTACTGACCGCCTGGTTCCTGCTGCGCGGCTACAAGCGGAAGGACGACTGACGCACGGCGAAGGTTCCCCGCCGGCCGCTGCGGAGCAAGCGCCGCCGCGAGCGGCCCACCGGCGCCGTCCGTCCCAACGGCGGAGTCGGCGTGATCGCCGCGACGCCGCCCGCATACGATGAGCCGACATCTTTATCCCGCCCACACGCGATAGGTCCTGCCGAAGATGAGCTTCCACAGCGCCGCAGCCCAGTTGGTCACCCTCGCCGCCGAGGGCGAGCCGCACGGCGGAAACCACAACAGCCTGAACCCGGCCGTCACCGGCGGCGGGGCCCTGATCATCCTGCTCCTGCTGCTGTGGATCACCACCCGCTTCAACCGCGACCGCTGAGCGGGGAACCCGTCCCCGGCCGGACGCCCGAGGCCGGGCCGGTAGGGTCTGCACGCATGGGAGAGCAGGACATGCCTACCGGTCCGGCGCACGAGAAAGCCGACGACACGGTGAAGCACCCGCAGTACGGACCGGGCAACGGCCCTGCCCACACGGGCAAGCGGCGCCTCGGCGTCATGGGCGGAACGTTCGACCCGATCCACCACGGGCACCTCGTGGCGGCCAGCGAGGTCGCCGCGCACTTCCACCTGGACGAGGTCGTGTTCGTGCCCACCGGCCAGCCGTGGCAGAAGTCCCACCGCAAGGTCTCCCCGGCCGAGGACCGCTACCTGATGACGGTGATCGCGACCGCCGAGAACCCGCAGTTCTCCGTCAGCCGCATCGACATCGACCGCGGCGGCCCCACCTACACCGTGGACACCCTGCGCGACCTGCGTGCCCTCAACCCCGACACCGACCTGTTCTTCATCACCGGCGCGGACGCCCTCGCCCAGCTGCTGACCTGGCGCGACTCGGAAGAACTGTTCTCCCTGGCGCACTTCATCGGTGTCACCCGCCCCGGCCACCACCTGACCGACCCCGGCCTGCCGGAGGGCGGCGTCTCGCTCGTCGAGGTGCCGGCGCTCGCCATCTCCTCCACGGGCTGCCGTGCGAGAGTCGCCAAGGGAGACCCCATCTGGTACATGGTGCCGGACGGAGTCGTGCGCTACATCGACAAGCGCGAGCTGTACCGCGGCGAGTGAGCCGAGAGGGGCACCGGTGAACGACCGATACGACGCGGGGTACGGGGACGGCCCGTACGAACTCGTCGGCTACGACGAGTACGGCCGGCCCGTGTACCGGCAGGTCCCGGCGCACCATGCACCGGCCCAGCAGGACCCACACGCTCCGCAGGCGTCCTACGACCCGTACGCCCCGCAGCAGGGCTACGACTACGACCCCTACGCCACCGGCAGTCAGCCGCACGCCTACGCCTCCGGCCGGCCCGAGGCCGGCTACGACCCCTACGGCTCCCGGACGCCGTACGACCCGTACGCCACCGGCGGCCAGGACACCGGCCACGACCCCTACGGGCAGGCGGCGACCAGCGGGCAGCAGCCCCGGGTCGCCGAGCAGACCGCCTACATCCCCCAGCAGGCCGGCCCCGCCGAGGACCACCCGCGCACTCCGCAGGACCCCGAGCCCGCCGCGGGCGAACGCGACTACCGCACCGAGCAGTTCGCCTTCGTCGAGGAACCGGACGGCGACTCCGAGGACGTCATCGACTGGCTGAAGTTCACGGAGAACCGCACCGAGCGCCGCGAGGAGGCCCGTCGCCGCGCCCGCAGCCGGATCGTCGCCCTGCTCGTCGTCCTCGCCCTCGTCGCCGTCGGCGGCGTCGGCTACCTCTGGTACGCCGGAGAACTGCCCGGCCTGTCCTCCTCCGACGGCAAGCCCGGCACCGGCACCCCCGTCAGCGCCCAGAAACGCGACGTGATCGTCGTCCACCTGCACAACACCGCCAAGGGCGGCACCTCCACGGCGCTGCTCGTCGACAACACCACCACCAAGCAGGGCACCACCGTCCTGCTGCCCAACTCCCTCGGGCTGACCGGCGAAGACGGTTCCACCACGACGCTCGCCAAGTCCGTGGACGACGACGGCGCCTCCGGCACCCGCGACCAGCTCGACACCGTCCTCGGCACCAGCATCCAGGGCACCTGGCGGCTCGACACCCCCTACCTGCAGAACCTCGTCGACCTCGTCGGCAACATCGAGATCGACACCGACGCCGACGTACCCGACCCCGCCGCCAAGAAGAAGGGCACCGCGCCCCTCGTCCACAAGGGCCGGGGCCAGACCCTGAGCGGCAAGATGGCCGTCGCCTACGCCACCTACCGGGCCGCCGGCGAGGCGCAGAACGCCCAGCTGGAGCGGTTCGGCCAGGTCATGCAGGGCGTGCTGCGCAAGGTCTCCTCCGACCCCTCCTCGGCCACCGTCACCGTGCAGACGCTCGCGCAGATCCTCGACCCGCCGCTCACCGACAAGGACCTCGGCGCCTTCCTCGCCAAGCTCGCCGACCTCGCCAAGAGCGGCGACTACAAGACCGCCCTGCTGCCCGTGCAGTCCGACGGCACACTGACCGCGCAGACCGGCGACAGCGTGGTGAAGGACATCCTCGGCGGCACCGCCAAGAGCCCCGACGCAGGCTCCGCGGTCCGGGTCTCGGTGCAGAACGCCACCGGCGTGAAGGACGACACCGAGAAGGCCCGCGTCGTACTCCTCAACGGCGGCTTCACCTTCCTGGAAGGCGGCAGCGCCTCCGGCTCCCGGGCCACCTCGCAGGTGATCTACGCCGACGCCGCCCACAAGGCGAACGCCACCGAGGTCGCCAAGACCCTCGGCCTGCCCGCGACCTCTGTGACCAAGGGCACCGTCTCCTCCGGCGCCGATGTCTCGGTGGTCCTCGGAGGCGACTACAAGCCGTCCTCCTCCTGAGCGGAGACCCCCCTCCGCCCCGGAGGGACCGCGCACCCCACGAAATCACGTGGGGTGCGCCCGGCGGTCCGTGAGACCCTTGAGGTCAAAAGACCGCCGACGGAAAGCCGTGTAGTGACCGCCACCGACCGTTCCCTTGAGCTCATCAACACCGCCGCCCAGGCGGCGGCCGACAAGCTCGCCCACGACGTCATCGCCTACGACGTCAGCGACGTGCTGTCGATCACGGACGCCTTCCTGCTGGCATCCGCGCCGAACGACCGCCAGGTCAAGGCCATCGTCGACGAGATCGAGGAGCGCCTGCAGAAGGAACTCGGCGCCAAGCCGGTCCGCCGCGAGGGCGACCGCGAGGCCCGCTGGGTTCTGCTCGACTACGTCGACATCGTCGTCCACGTGCAGCACAGCGAGGAGCGGGTCTTCTACGCCCTGGAGCGGCTGTGGAAGGACTGCCCCGAGATCGAGCTGCCCGCCGACGCCAAGGCCACCCGCGGCAAGGGTGAGGAACACGCCCGGCTGCAGGAGGCCGAGGCCGACCAGGAGCCGGGCGGGGTGTGGTGATGAGCGCCACAGGAGAGGTGACCGACCGCAAGGACCGGGGCCGCCGCATCATCCTGTGGCGGCACGGCCAGACCTCCTGGAACGTGGAACGCCGCTTCCAGGGCTCCACCGACGTGGAACTGACCGAGATGGGCATCGGCCAGGCCCGCCGCGCCGCCCGGCTGCTCGCCTCCCTGCGGCCCGACGCGATCATCTCCTCGGACCTCCGGCGTGCCGCGCACACGGCCGCCGAGCTGGCCGCCCTCACCGGCCTCGACGTCACCCGCGAGGAGGGCCTGCGTGAGACCTACGCGGGCGTCTGGCAGGGGCTGACGCACGACGAGATCATCGCCCGCCACGGCGAGGAGTACGCCGCCTGGAAGCGCGGTGAGCCGGTCCGCCGCGGCGGTGGTGAGCTGGAGACCGAGGTCGCCGACCGCGCCGCTCCCGTCGTGCTGCGGCACGCCGAGAAGCTGCCGGAGGACGGCACCCTGGTCGTCGTCAGCCACGGCGGCACCATCCGCACCACCATCGGCCGGCTCCTCGGCCTGGAGGCCCGGGCCTGGGAGAGCCTCGGCGGCCTGTCCAACTGCTGCTGGTCCGTGCTCGGCGCAGGCGCCCGCGGCTGGCGGCTGCTGGAGCACAACGCGGGCACCCTCCCGGAGCCCGTCCTCGGCGACGACGACTGACCGTCCCGCACGCCACAGGACCCCGGATTTCACTTTCCGGCAGGTCACAGGCTAAAGTTCTTCTTGTTCGCCCCGCCGAGCGGGGCGAAACGAGACACGCGGCTCCGGTCGCGTGGCACGAGGGGCTATAGCTCAGTTGGTAGAGCGCCTGCATGGCATGCAGGAGGTCAGGAGTTCAATTCTCCTTAGCTCCACTGATCGACACTCGATTGAGTGTCAAAGATCGGTGATGAAGGTCCCGCCCCCTCAGGGGGCGGGATTTTTCGTTTTCACCGCAGGACGCTTCCGGTGAACTGTGGCCTCGCCGGAGGCCCCAGCTGCTCTCTGCGCTCTCCGAGTGCCGCCACCTTCTCGCCCGTCTCCGCGTCCTCCGGCGTGTAGACCACGATCCGGCACTCGGGCATCCCGTCGACGGACAGTGACTGCGAGGTCATCCGCAGCTCGCCCACCGCCAGGACTGGCCGCTGTGGTCCTGGCTGTCGCCGGCCGCGGCCCTGGTGCTCTTCGCCCTGTTCTGCGGCTACGAGTCCGGGCACGCCCGGCGCGGCGGCGCCCCGCTCATCACGCCCCCCGGTGGGCTGCCGGCGACCGTTGCTCAGCTCGGTCAGCTGATCGGCGTGGCTGTTTTCGGCACACTGTTCCTGAACCGGCTTGAGTCATTCGCGGCGCCGGGGTCGTATAGCTCTGCGCAGGCGTTCTCCGTATGCGTCCGGGCGCTGGCCGGAACCGCTGCGGTGGGGGCCGTGTCCGGAATGGTACTGAGGCGTCGCTGACCGTATTGGTCCGGCCGTGGCAGAATCAAACGGCCGGAAGGGGGCGCGGCCCGACGGGAGGGAGTAGCGATGCCTGCGAGCATCCTTGAGGAGGGCGGCCACCTCCTCGGTGCAGCGTTGATACGGGGTACGACCACCCGGCTGAGCTGCCCTTCCTGTGGTTCCGCGCACGTGGCGCAAGTTCTCGGCGACAACGGCGGAATCTCCTACGTGTGCACGGCCTGCGGCCACAGCTGGAGCTGATCGATGGGTGCACACAGGCGAAAGTGCGACTGGTGCGGGAGCGGCACCCCGATCGTCCGCGACATGGAGCCGATCAATCCCGATTACCAGTACTGGTGCGAGGAATGCGCGCGGGCGCTGATCATAAAAGGCGACCCGATCGAGACGTACCGGGAACTGGAGGGCGAGCCGATCTACGGCCGGCTCCTGGAGGAGCACTGCACGCTCAAGCGGTTCTACCAGTTCGTCACGGCTTGACGCCGAGCGTGGCGGACCGGGTTCTCGGCAACGATGTCCGGGTCACCGCCAGGAAGAGGGCGCCTGCTCCTCCGTAGAGGGCCGAGAGCGTCAATTCCGCTCCTTCGAGCCGCAGTTCGGGCCGCCCGTCGCCGTGCGGCACCCACCACGGGGCGTACGACCAGAAGACCAGCAGCGTGCCCAGGGCCGCCGCCCGGTGCCCGCGCGTCCACAGGAGCAGCACCAGCGGCACGCACCACACCCAGTGGTGAGTCCAGGACACCGGGCTGACCAGCAGGGCGGTGAACGCGCACGCGCACACCGCCCACGCGTGCCGCCCCCGCAACTCCGCCCGTACGGCCACCGCGAGGCCCAGGACGGCCGCCAGGGCCGCGCAGACGATCCAGAGGGCACCCGGGTCGGCCGTGTGCAGAACGCGGGACAGGACGCCGCGCAGGGCCTGGTTGGCGGCCTCCTCCGCACGGCCGACCCGGTCCGTCCGGAAGAGGACGTCTGTCCAGAACCGCCACGAGTCGTGCGGCAGGACGGCCGCCGCGAGCAGGGTCGCCCCGGCGAACGCGAGGGCCGCCCCGCGCGCGTGCCGCAGCCACGGGGCCCCGTCCCGGCCTGTCAGCCGGGCCGCGAGGCCCGTGGCGAGCAGGAACACCGGGAACAGCGCGGGCGTCAGCTTGACCGCTGCGGCCAGCCCCAGACCCATCCCCGTCCAGCGGTCGTACCCTCCGGCGGGCCTGCGGGTGAGGTCCCACAGCACCAGGACGGCCAGCAGCAGGTTGACCTGGCCGTAGCGCAGTGTCGTCCAGACCGGCTCGCACCAGACGGCGACCGCCGCGGCCCACCAGACGGTCTCCACGCGCGCGGAGCCGACGAGTTTCAGCGACAGCCGCACGAACAGCACCAGCAGCACGAGGTTGGCTGTCGTCGCCAGCGCGCGCAGGAGCGCGACGTCCAGCAGGGGCAGCGGGGCGAACAGCAGGGCGGCGAAGGGCGGGTAGGTGGAGGGCAGCCGGGCCGCCGTCGCCCGCAGGGCGTACAGGTCGCCGCCGGCGCACACGACGGCGCCCTCGGCCCGGTAGACCATCAGATCGATCATCGACACGTGCGCGGCCCGCTGTGCGGCCCAGAACGCCGTGAAGGACACCAGGCACACCACCAGGGCGACCGTGACCCGGCGGCGGCCTGCGGACGGCGTGATCACGGTCATGAAGCCGACATTAGCTGCCATATCGGTGCGAGGCTGAAACCGATTTGGTGCTGCGTCCCCGGGCCTGTAATGTTTACGTCGTCGCCAGGGGAACCGGGCGGAACAACAGAACAAGGGGCTATAGCTCAGTTGGTAGAGCGCTTGCATGGCATGCAAGAGGTCAGGAGTTCAATTCTCCTTAGCTCCACAGAAGTCGAAGGCGGACCATCCGATGGATGGTCCGCCTTCGGCGTGTTGTGCAAGACGTCACAGCGGGACGAGAGGGCGGGACGAGGGACGGAAAGAGAGGGCGTAAGGGCAGGGCGTGACGAGGGGCGGAGCGAGAGGGTGTAAGGGGACGGCGTGACGAGGGGCGGAGCGAGAGGGCGGGTCACCCCGGCCGGGTGACCCGCCCCCTCCGTGCGTTCAGCGGCCCAGGGCGCGCCGCCCCCGTCCCTGGGAGAGGACCGGAAGATTCCGCGTCGGTGCCTGCCCGCGCGTGTCCTCCTCGATCCGCAGGGCCAGCGCCGGACAGCGGCGCACCGCGCGCAGCGCCTTCGCCTCCGCGTAACGCGGCACCTGCGCCTGGGCGACGGTCGGGAAGCCGTCGGCACCCAGTTCGAACACCTCCGGGAGGATGTCCGCGCACAGCCCGTGCCCCCGGCACAGCGTCCAGTCGACGTAGATCTTCTGGCGGCTGCCGCCCGTGTCCTCGGGCTCTGCGCCGCCCGTGATGCCCGCTGGGGCCCTGCCTCCCTCGAAGAGCGGCAGAACGCCCTCCACGGGCCTCCCGCAGCCGTTCCCGAGGACGTGGGCGGCCAGGTCGTCCGTGAACGCCTTGATGGTCGATTCCAGGAACATCGCCGAGCCGTCCGGGTGCGAACACGCCCCGCGCCGTTTGACGTTCTTCGCGACCTGCTTGAGCGCTTCCAGGGCGGCCGGTCCGCCGCCGTTGAGGATGTCCTCCAGCCCGCGTGCGGCGGCGGGCAGTCCGAGGTAGCAGGGGCCGCACTGGCCGGCGCTCTCCTCCGCCAGCCACTGCGCCACCCGCAGTGACTCACCCAGCGGGCAGGTCTCCTGGCTGATGGGCAGGATCGCGCCCGCGCCCAGCGAACCGCCCACCGCGTCGAGCGAGTTGCGCGAGACGATCGCCTCGTCGACGGTCGCCGCATCGATCCACTTGCCGTGATAGCCGCCGGTCAGCACGCCCTGCGGCACCGGCGGGGCGCCCGCCAGCTGCAGTACGTAGCGCAGCGGCACGCCCGTGGGGACCTCGAGCACCATCGGGCGGGCGACGGCGCCGGACACGGTGAGCATGACGGTGCCCGGCTCGTCGTACAGGCCGGTGTTGCCGTAGCGCTCCGGTCCGATCCGGGCGGCGATGGCCAGCTGCGCGAACGTCTCCGCGTTCGACAGCAGCGTGGGCGCCCCGCCGACGCCGGTCTGCGAGGCGCTGATCTTGCGGCCGGGCGGGATCGCCGGGCCGCCGTCGATCGAGCGGATCAGCGAGGCGGCGGCGCCGGTGACCATGCGGACCGGATTGCGCTGCACCCACGCGCGTAGCGCCGATCTACGGCTGTTGCTCAGACCGCGTTCGGCGAGCGCTGCCTCCATCGAGCGCTGTGTGGACTCCCGGGTGACGCCGATGACGAGCGTGCGGGCGCCGAGCGCCTCGGCGCACAGCAGCGCGCCGTCCAGGATCAGGTGCGGCGCACGGTTGATGAGCACCGTGTCCTTGCGGCAGGCCGGTTCGTCCTCGCTGCCGTTGACCACGACGACCGGCCGCACCCCGCGCTTGATCGCCGACTCGGCGACCGAGCGCAGCTTCTTGTGGAAGGGGAAGCCGGCGCCGCCGCGGCCCTTGAGATTGATGCGTTCGGCGAGCTGGGCGAGCTGCTCACCGCCGAGGGGGTCGAGCGGCCCGTGCACCTTCAGGTGCATGGGCAGATCGAGTCGCTCCACAAGGTCGAAGCCCGACGTGAGCTGAGGAAGCCCGACCACGCGGACTTCTGGGACGTCGGGCAGGGCCTCGTTCACTTAAAGCCTCCGGAAGGCGTGTTCCAAGGTTCGCCCGAACCCGGTGCCTCGTAGGACGAGCCGGGCAGCGTTTCGGTGGCGGGACCGCTGTTGTACGTGTCACTCGGGTTGTACGTGCCGTAGAGGCCGTTTGTCTCACCGGTGTCGTACACGTCACTTCCGCCGTATCCGCCGGCGCCCGGATTGCCGTAGGCCGGGATGTTGTATCCGGTGTCCTGCAGCGGGTCGTAGGCGGACGGCGGGGCCTCGCCGACCGGCGGCGGGGACGGGATCGGCCAGCTGCCCGAGGTGCTGGAGGGGCCGTCCACGCGCGGGACGGCCTCCGTGGCCTGGAGGTCCAGCGGGAGGTCCATGCGGGCGGTCTGGGCGGCCGTGAAGGGCTGCTGGGGGCGGCCCGGGGTGGACACCGCGCGGTAGGCGGCCGCGAAGCCGGAGGCGGGCTCGGCGGCCGGGGTCTGGTAGAGCGGACCGGAGGCCGTCGCGGCTGCCGGCCTCGGCTCACGGCGGGCCTCGAAACCGGGCATCCCGGACTCGGACGCCCGGGAGCGGCTCGCGTCCAGCTCGTCGAGTCCGGGCCGCTCGGAGCTGCCCAGCAGCGCCACCAGCCGGTCGGCGACCTTGCGCTTGACCGGGCGCGGGGCCGCGCGGAGCGCGAGGGCGCCCATCACGCCGAGCAGGGAGAGGCTGTAGAGGATCACGAAGATCGGCTTGGCCGCGCGACCCGCGTAGAGGCCGTGGATCAGCGCCGCGCACCAGGCCGGGTAGGCCAGCATGTGCATGGCCCGCCAGCGGGCGGCGACCGGGGCCGGGGTGGCGAAATTGCTGCGCAGGGCGCCGGTGATGCCGACGAAGATCATCAGCAGGCCGGCCAGCGAGCCCAGCCCGATCAGACCGCCGATCCCGGTGAGGCCGAGCGAGAACGGGATGATCGCGGCGATCAGCTGGGTGTGGTCCATCGCGATCTTCGTGGTGATGTGCAGCAGCAGGAACGCGATCGAGGCGACCGCGGTCGTCCGGTGCACCGCCTGGCCGACGATCCGCTGGCGTGTGTTCAGGAAGATCCGGTCCTGGGCGAACAGGCCCCAGATCACCGAGCAGCTCAGCGAGACGAGGGACAGCACGCCCGCGCCGAAGTTCAGGAAGTCGCGGAACTGGCTGCCTCCGACCAGCACGACCACGGGTATCAGCAGCAGGACTACGGCGGACGCCACCCCATAGGCCGACCGGCCGGGTTTGGGGAGCGAGCTGGTACTACGACGAGGGTTCATGGGGGCAACTCCGAGCAGTTTCGGGAAAGCGGTCCCGCTGCCGCACTCTAAGTGGCGCCATACCGATCAGTACGGGGTTTGAGTTATTGCGTTGTTATCAACGGACAATGCGACTGGGGCGGTGTCCCTTAGGGGACGGTACGCGAAGTAATCATTGACCTTCGTTCAGTTCCGGCGGGCTTCGTGACATGTCCATCAGGGATACGGAAGCGCGTCGCGGCTTGCTCAAGGGCTGCGGTACCCTACCGACATGCGTGCCGTACGCCTTCTGCTTAGCGGGCCGCGCTGATCAGTACCGACCCCCGGTCAGCCGTGAGGTCGGCATCGGCGCGGCGTCCCCTCCTGTGCGAGGGGATTTTTCGTTTCCGCAGGCAGAGACGATCGATGGAGCTTTGAGGATCATGAGCGAGACGAACCCCGCTGCCACCGCCGAGGTGGCCGCGCCGCACCGCTACACGGCCGCCGTGGCAGCCGAGATCGAGGCACGCTGGCAGGACTTCTGGGACGTCGACGGCACCTACGCGGCGCCGAACCCCACGGGCGACCTGGCGGGCGACCCCGAGCTGGTCGCCAAGCCCAAGAAGTTCATCATGGACATGTTCCCGTACCCCTCCGGTGCGGGCCTGCACGTGGGCCACCCGCTGGGCTACATCGCCACCGACGTCTACGCCCGGTTCCAGCGCATGACCGGCCACAACGTCCTGCACACCCTGGGCTTCGACGCCTTCGGCCTGCCCGCCGAGCAGTACGCCGTGCAGACCGGCACGCACCCGCGCGTGTCCACCGAGGCCAACATCGAGAACATGAAGGCCCAGCTGCGCCGGCTGGGCCTGGGCCACGACAAGCGCCGGTCGTTCGCCACGATCGACCCGGAGTACTACAAGTGGACCCAGTGGATCTTCCTGCAGATCTTCAACTCCTGGTACGACGACGAGGCGAAGAAGGCCCGCCCGATCGCCGCGCTGATCGCCCAGTTCGAGTCCGGTGAGCGCGCGGTCCCGGGCTCCACGCGCGCGTGGAACGAGCTGACCGCCGCCGAGCGCGCCGACGTCCTGGGCGAGTACCGCCTGGCCTACGCCTCCGACTCGCCCGTGAACTGGTGCCCCGGCCTGGGCACCGTCCTGGCCAACGAGGAGGTCACCGCCGACGGCCGTTCCGAGCGCGGCAACTTCCCCGTCTTCAAGGCCAAGCTGCGCCAGTGGAACATGCGCATCACCGCCTACGCCGACCGGCTGCTGGAGGACCTGGAGGAGCTGGACTGGCCCGAGGCCATCAAGCTGCAGCAGCGCAACTGGATCGGCCGCAGCGAGGGCGCCCGCGTCGACTTCCCGATCGATGGCGAGCGCATCACGGTCTTCACCACCCGCCCGGACACCCTGTTCGGCGCGACCTACATGGTGCTGGCGCCCGAGCACCCGCTGGTCGACAAGTTCACCCCCGAGGCGTGGCCCGAGGGCACGCACGAGGTGTGGACCGGCGGCCACCCAACCCCGGCCGAGGCCGTCGCCGCCTACCGGGCGCAGGCCGCCTCCAAGTCCGACGTCGAGCGGCAGGCCGAGGCCAAGGACAAGACCGGCGTCTTCACCGGCGCGTTCGCGACCAACCCGGTCAACGGCGAGCAGGTCCCCGTCTTCATCGCCGACTACGTCCTGATGGGCTACGGCACCGGCGCGATCATGGCCGTCCCCGGCCATGACACCCGCGACTTCGCCTTCGCGCGCGCCTTCGAGCTGCCGATCCGCTGCGTGGTCGAGCCGACGGACGGCCGCGGCACCGACCCGGCCGCCTGGGACGACGCGTTCGTCTCGTACGACGCGAAGATCGTCAACTCTGACAGCGACGACGTGAAGCTGAACGGCCTGGGCGTCACGGACGCCAAGGCGCGCATCACCGAATGGCTGGCGCGCAAGGGCATCGGCGAGGGCACCGTCAACTTCCGCCTGCGCGACTGGCTGTTCAGCCGCCAGCGTTACTGGGGCGAGCCCTTCCCGATCGTCTACGACGAGGACGGCATCGCCCACGCGCTGCCCGAGTCGATGCTGCCGCTGGAGCTGCCCGAGGTCGAGGACTACTCCCCGCGCACCTTCGACCCGGACGACGCCGACACCCAGCCCGAGACGCCGCTGTCGCGCAACGAGGAATGGGTCAACGTCACCCTGGACCTGGGCGACGGCCCCAAGAAGTACCGCCGCGAGACCAACACCATGCCCAACTGGGCCGGCTCCTGCTGGTACGAGTTCCGCTACCTGGACCCGCACAACGAGCGGCAGCTGGTCGACCCCGCGATCGAGCAGTACTGGATGGGCCCGCGCGAGGGCCAGCCGCACGGCGGTGTCGACCTGTACGTCGGCGGCGCCGAGCACGCCGTGCTGCACCTGCTGTACGCCCGCTTCTGGTCCAAGGTCCTGTTCGACCTGGGGCACGTCTCCTCCGCGGAGCCGTTCCACAAGCTGTTCAACCAGGGCATGATCCAGGCCTACGTCTACCGTGACAGCCGGGGCATCGCGGTGCCGGCCGCCGAGGTGGAGGAGCGCGACGGCGCCTACTACTACCAGGGCGAACAGGTCAGCCGCCTGCTGGGCAAGATGGGCAAGTCCCTGAAGAACGCGGTGACTCCGGACGAGATCGCCGCCGAGTACGGCGCCGACACGCTGCGCCTGTACGAGATGGCCATGGGCCCGCTGGACGTCTCCCGGCCGTGGGACACGCGCGCGGTGGTCGGCCAGTTCCGGCTGCTGCAGCGGCTGTGGCGCAACATCGTCGACGAGAACACCGGCGAGGTCACCGTCACCGACGCCGAGCCGGACGAGGACACCCTGCGCGCCCTGCACAAGGCCGTCGACGGCGTGCGCCAGGACCTGGAGGGCCTGCGCTTCAACACCGCCATCGCCAAGGTCACCGAGCTGAACAACCACCTGACCAAGGCCGGTGCCGCGGTGCCGCGGTCCGTGGCCGAGCCGCTGGTGCTGATGGTCGCGCCGCTGGCCCCGCACATCGCCGAGGAACTGTGGCGCAAGCTGGGCCACACCGACTCGGTCGTCCACCGGGACTTCCCGGTCGCCGACCCGGCCTACGTCGTCGACGCGAGCGTGACCTGTGTCGTGCAGATCAAGGGCAAGGTCAAGGCGCGGCTGGAGGTGCCGCCGGCCATCTCCGAGGAGGAGCTGGAGAAGGTGGCGCTGGCCGACGAGAAGGTCGTCGCGGCGCTGGGCGGCGCGGGCATCCGCAAGGTGATCGTGCGGGCGCCGAAGCTGGTGAACATCGTCCCGGCGTGAGTTGCGTGACCGCGTGATCGGCCTCGCCCGCGGCACCGGTGTGTGGTGGGCGTGACCGCCTGACCGCCTGACCGCGTGACCGCGTGACCGCGTGCTCTGCGGCGTCGGTGCGTGGCGGCGTGATCGAGACCGCGTGATCGTCGGTCGCCTGGTGCGGCCGGCGTCGGGGGTGTCGGGGTAGTCCCCTACGGGCAGGTTCGGGGTTCGGCCGGAACTCCGGGCCTGCCCGCTGCGTTTACCGTGGAGAGCGCAGCGGCTCGGGCCGTACCGGACAGGAGGAGGAGCGTCATGGAGGTAGTGCTGGCCGTGTTCGCCCTGCTCTTCCTGGTCTTCGTCGGCCTGGGCGCGTACGCCACGGTCAAGGCCGTCGGCGCCGCCAAGCGCGGCGTGGACCGGACCGTCGCGCAGGCTCGCCGTACGGTCGAGGACCACACCCTGCGCGCCAAGTCCTTCGCCCAGATAGGACCGGCCGGCGAGATCGCCCAGCTGCGGCTCGCGTTGCGCACCTCGATGCGCGCCACGCAGGAAGCGCTGCACGCGGGCGCGGCCGAGGACGATTCCCTGAAGGAGTCCCTCGGCCTCTTCGAGCGGCTCAGCGAACATGGCCGCGAGCTGGACGCCGACCTCAAGCGACTGGAGTCAGAACCGGACCGCGTGACGCTCGCCGCGCATCTGCCCGAGCTGCGCAGCCGCACCGAGCGCATCACCAAGTCCGCGGACTCCCTGCGCTGGGCCGCCCGCGACCGGGCCCGCCGCTTCGCCGACGACGACCTCGGCACCCTCAGCGCCCAGATCGACATCGAAGCAGGGGCCTTGCGCCACTGGACCGACGCCGCGCAGGCACCCGCGCAGCGGCCCGCCGCCGGTGCCCGGAACGCGCGGCCGACGCGGGCCGAGACGCCCGCTTCCGGGCCCGCCGAGGAGACGGGCCCCGAGGCGATCGCCCCGGCGTCCTGGCGCCCCACCACTCCCTGGCAGAAGAAGCCCCGTCCCGAGAGCACCACATGAGCGGGCCGCTCCAGGGCCGCACACCCGGGGCCGGGCTGCCGCGCGAGCACTACGCCAGGTAACCTCCAGCTCATGTCCCGCCATGTCGCGATCGTCACCGATTCAACGGCCTACCTGCCGCCCCGGACGATGGAGCGCCACGGCATCACCACGGTCCCGCTGACCGTGGTCCTCGGCGACCGGGCGCTGGAAGAGGGCACCGAGATCTCCACCCGCTCCCTCGCCCAGGCGCTGCAGAAGCGGCGGTCCGTCACCACCTCCCGCCCCAGCCCCCAGGTGTTCGCCGAGACCTACCGCCGGGTCGCCGAGTCCGGTGCGACCGGCATCGTCTCCCTGCACCTGTCCGCCGAGCTGTCCGGTACCCACGACGCGGCGGTCCTCGCCGCGCGCGAGGCGCCGGTGCCCGTGCGGGTGGTGGACACCGGAATGGTCGCGATGGCCCTCGGTTTCTGCGCACTCGCCGCGGCCGAGACCGCCGAGGCCGGCGGAACGGTCGACGAGGCCGTCACGGCCGCCGAGAAACGAGCCGCGGGGACGGCCGCCTACTTCTACGTCGACACCCTCGACTATCTGCGCCGCGGCGGCCGTATCGGAGCCGCACAGGCCCTGCTCGGCTCCGCACTCGCCGTCAAGCCCCTCCTCCAGCTGGACGGCGGACGCATCGAGTTGCTGGAGAAGGTCCGCACGGCCTCCAAGGCGATCGCACGCCTGGAGGAGCTGGCCGCCGAGCGGGCGGGCAGCGCCGAGGTCGACATCGCCGTCCACCACCTCGCCGCCCCGGACCGCGCCGCCGCACTCGCCGACCGGCTGCGGGAACGCGTCCCGGGCCTGGCCGACCTGCATGTCAGCGAGGTCGGAGCGGTGATCGGGGCACACACCGGGCCGGGGCTGCTGGGCGCGGTCGTCTCGCCTCGCTGACGCGGAAGCCGCCGGTTCCGGTGGCCCGTCAGGTTCCTGGCGCGGCACCGGTTCTGCAGCGGCGTTCTTCGGTCGCTGCCGCGGTCGTTGCTTCCGTCGTTGCTTCTGTCGTGGCTTTCGTCGCGGCTTCGGTCCGCCGGCGTGGTTCTGTCGCGGCCCAGGTCGCCCGTCAGCCGTGTGTCCTGGATCGCCTCACTCGTGTGGGTGGCGATGATTTCCACAACTCTCGGGTGATCCACGGGAATTGAGCAAGATCATTGCCGGATGGAGGAATGCCCCATCCTCGTCGTATGGCACTTCGATCACGTTCACGCACGGCAACTCCGACCAGCGGCCCGGGCCGTGGGCCCACCTCCGACGGCCGCGTGCGCCGTCGCCGATACACAGACGTACGCCGGTCCACCGATCACCGCCGATCCGCCGGCCACCGCCGATCCACGGACCACCGCCGGGCCACCGAACAGCGCCGACCCGCCGGCCAGGAAGGGCCCGCCGTCCGTCGTACCCGGCACCGGTCGCCCGCGGCCGCGGACGAGCTGCGTCGACGGGCGGACCTCCTCTTCGGTGAACGCGCGGTGCAGTGGCGGGAATCGGGGAACGCGCCGCCGCACAGGGACGCTCCCACGGATGCGGCCTCAGCGACGGCAGCCGTGAGGAACACGGAGGACAGGGAAGCCACGCGGGACGCGGGGGACGCGGGGGACGCGGGGGGCGTGGGGGGCGCGGGGAGCACGTGGGACGTCGGGGTCGCGGGGGGCACGCGGGACGTGGGGGACGTGGGGGACGCGGAGGGCACAGGAGGGGTCACTGTCGCATCCGTGCCGGCCACGCCACCGGGCGAGGAAACGCCGCCCGCCTCGTTCGGCGGGGCCGGCATCGGCCGTGACGCGGGCCGTCCCCTCACCCCCGACCAGGCGCACGGCGGCACGCCAGCGGCTCATCCCGTCGGTGGGATGCGGCCTTCCGAGTCGCGGGAACCCCGGGTCCCGGACTGGCGGGAGCGGACCGGAATGGCGCTGCGTGAGCGGATGCCGGTGTGGCTGCAGGCACGGTGCGGGGTGGAGCGGCGGGGCGTGCTGGCGCTCGCCGTGGTGCTCGTGGCCGCCGCCGTCTTCGCCGTGCAGCACTTCTGGACGGGCCGGCCCCAGTCCGTGAGCGCTCCTCAGGTCGTGCGCGCGGGAACGCCCTTCGCCAAGAAGGAAGAAGGAGGCGGGGGCGGTGCGGCAGCGGTCCCGTCGACGACACCGGGTGCGGTGATCGTGGTGGACGTCAGCGGCAAGGTCCGGAAACCGGGGATCCGGCAGTTGCCTGCCGGCGCTCGGGTGGCCGACGCGCTGCGGGCGGCCGGCGGAGTGCGGTCCGGCGTGAGCACGGAAGGGCTCAACCGCGCCCGCTTCCTGGTCGACGGCGAACAGATCGTCGTCGGCGCCCCCGCCGGAGCCGCCGCTCCGCCCGCCCCCGCGGCGGGACCGCTGTCCGGACCGGCGGGCACAGGCCCCACGGCGCCGGTTTCCCTCAGCACGGCCACTGTGGAGCAGCTCGACGCCCTTCCCGGAGTCGGCCCGGTGCTGGCTCAGCACATCATCGACTACCGCACCGAGCAGGGCGGCTTCCGCTCGGTGGACGAACTGCGCGAGGTCAGCGGCATCGGCGACCGCCGCTTCACCGATCTGCGCGACCTGGTCCGGCCATGAACCGCGCGGCGGACGAGACCGCCCTGCCCGCGGAGCCCGAGGAGCAGTCGACCCCGAGCGCCGGCAGCGCGGGCCCCTTGGACCTGCGCCTGGTGCCGTCCGCACTGGCGGCCTGGGCCACGGCGGCCCTGACCCTGGATGCACCGGTGGCCTGGATCGCCGGGATCGTGGGGGTCTGCCTGGCCGGGGGAGTGATCCTCCTGCTGGTGCGGCGGCCGGGAGACGGCCGACGTGACCCCTGGACCGGGCCGGGACCGCGCGCAGTCGGGGCGGCGGGAGCCGGGGGAGCCGAGCCGCTCGGGCGGACGGCGCGGAGAGCCGCGCCGGACGGAGCGGCGGCGTGGGACGGATGGACGCGCGGTCGGTTCGGCTGGGCTCGGACCACTGTCGCCGCGATGTTGCTCTGTACGGCCGCGGCAGCCGGGTCCGCCGGTCTGCACGGCGCCGACGTCCGCCGCGGGCCGGTGCCCGAGCTGGCCCGGAGGTTCACGACCGTGACCGCCGAGGCGGAGGTGACCGGCGACCCCTGGCTGAGCAGGCCACGGGTGCTCGGTGACCACGCGGCACCCGTCGCCGTGCTGCTGCGGGCCGAGGTACGCGGCATCGAGGACGCCGACGGGAGACGGGTGCGGACGCGGACTCCTGTCCTGCTGATCGTCGACGCGGACGTGCCGGCGCCCGAGGAGCGTGCCGTGGGGCTGCGGAGGGCGGCGCCGCCGTCGGCCGGTGCCGGCGGGAACAGGCCGGACGGACGTGCGGCCTGGCTCGCACTGGTGCCGTCCACGCGGCTGCAGGTGGGCGGCCGGCTGGCGCCGGCCCTGACGGGCGGGGACCGGACCGCGGCGGTGCTGCGGGTGCGGGTCCGGCCGAAGCCACGGATCGTGGCAGGGCCGAACGGGCCGCAACGCCTCGCGGCGCGGCTCAGGGCCGGCCTGAGGGAGGCGACCGAGGGCCTGCCGGGAGACGCGCGGGCGCTGCTGCCCGGGCTGGTCGTGGGGGACACCTCGCGGATCACGCCCGAACTGGACCATGCCTTCCAGGAGACGGACCTTGCACACACGCTCGCCGTTTCCGGCAGCAACCTGACCATCCTGCTCGCGCTGCTCATCGGGCCGCCAGGCCTCGCCCGGCAGGCCGAGCGCCGTGGCCTGGCCCCGCGCCTGGGGCTCTCACTGCGAGCGACGGCTCTGTTCGCGGGAGCGCTGACGCTGGGCTTCGTGGTCGTCTGCCGGCCCGACCCCAGCGTGCTGCGGGCCGCCGCCTGCGGTGCGGTCGCCCTGCTCGCCCTGGCCACCGGGCGCCGCAGGTCCCTCGTGCCGGCGCTGGCCACGGCCGTCCTGCTGCTCGTGCTGTACGACCCGTGGCTGGCCCGCAGCTACGGCTTCCTGTTGTCCGTGCTGGCCACTGGGGCACTGTTGCTGCTGGCGCCGGGCTGGAGCGAGGCGTTGCGGCGCTGCCGGGTGCCTCCGCAGCCGGCCGAGGCACTGGCGGCGGCTGCCGCGGCGCAGGCCGTGTGCGCGCCGGTCGTGGCGGTGCTGTCGGCCCGGGTCAGCCTCGTGGCAGTGCCGTGCAACCTGCTGGCCGAGGTGGCGGTGGCACCGGCCACGGTGCTGGGGTTCGCGGCGCTCGCCACGGCGCCGGTGCTCATGCCGGCCGCCAAGGCGCTGGCCTGGTGCGCGAGTTGGCCGGCCGGGTGGATCGCCGGGATCGCCCGGACCGGTTCGGCGCTGCCCGGCGCGGGAGTGGACTGGCCGGGCAGCTGGGCCGGGGCGCTGGCGCTCGCGATGGTCACCGTGGCCGTCGTCCTGGCCGGACGGAGACTGGTGCGGCACCCGTGGTGGTGCGGGGTGCTCGGGGTCCTGCTCGTGCTGCTGGTGACCCGGCCGGCGCCGCTGACCCGCGTGATCACGGGCTGGCCGCCGCCGGACTGGCGGTTCGCGATGTGCGATGTCGGCCAGGGCGACGCCACCGTGCTGGCGGCGGGCGAGGGCGCCGGGGTGGTCGTGGACGCCGGACCCGACCCGGCGCTGGTCGACCAGTGCCTGCGGCAGCTGGGCATCACCCGTGTCCCCCTCCTGGTCCTCACCCACTTCCACGCCGACCATGTGGCGGGCCTGCCCGGTGTTCTCCGGGGACGCTCGGTGGCCGCCATCGAGACCACGGGGTTCGCCGAACCGGCGGACCAGGCGGAGTTCGTCAGGAGAGAGGCGGCCGCGCGGCACATCCCGGTCACCACGGCGGCCGCGGGGGAGGAGCGGCGCACCGGGCCGCTCACCTGGCGGGTGCTGTGGCCGCCGCCGCGGGACAGGCCGCCGTCCACCGGCATGCGGGTGCCCCAGGCCGTGCCCCCGCCCTGGCCGGGCGGCGCCGGCTTCGAGCCGGACGGACCGAACGACGCCAGCGTCGCGCTGCTCGTGCGCACGGGCGGCCTGCGGCTGCTGCTGCTCGGAGACCTCGAACCTCCGGCCCAGCAGGCGCTGCTGCGGTCCTCGTCGGCGGCCGGACTGGCCGGCGTGGACGTACTGAAGGTGGCCCATCACGGTTCGGCCTATCAGGACCCGGAACTGATACGCCTCGCCGCGCCCAGGGTCGCACTCGTGTCCGTCGGCGCGGGCAACCCGTACGGTCACCCGGCACCGGGGACCGTGGCCGCGCTGCGGACCGGCGGGGCGGTGGTCCTGCGCACCGACCGGGACGGACCGCTCGCCGTGACCGGAACCGGAGGCGGGAACGGCTCCGTGCACGTGACGAGAGGGAATTGAAGAGCGGACCGAAGAGGACTGGAAGAGGACTGGAAACGTCAGAAAAGATCAGGACATGATGCCCGGCTGCCGCCCAGACTGGGGTCATGACATCAGTACAGGTCGACGCCTACCTCCAGCGACTCGGTGTCGCGCGCCCGCAGCGGCCCACCAGTGCGGCGCTGCGCGAACTGCACCTGCGCCATCTGCGCACCGTCCCCTTCGAGAACCTGTCGGTCCACCTCGGCGAGGAGATCGTGCTGGAGGAGAAGCGGCTGCTGGACAAGGTCACCGAGGCCCGTCGGGGCGGCTTCTGCTACGAACTGAACGGTGCGTTCGCGACGTTGCTCACCGCCCTCGGTTACGAGGTGGAGCTGCTCGCGGGACGTGTGTACGGCGACGAGGGCCGGCTCGGGATCCCCTATGACCATCTCGCCCTGCGGGTGCGGACGGCGGACGGGGACACCTGGCTCGCCGACGTCGGGTTCGGGGCGCACAGCCTCTACCCGCTGGCCTTCGCGGAACGCGGGGAACAGGCCGACCCCAGTGGCACGTTCCAGGTGCTGGCGGCCGGGCCGGACCCGGCCGGGGTGCGTGGCGGTGATGCGCCGGGCGCCGGGGACCTGGACGTCATGCGGAACGGCGCGCCGCAGTACCGGCTGGAGACCCGCCCCCGGGCGCTCGGAGACTTCGCCGCCGGCGCCTGGTGGCACAGCACCTCGCCGCTGTCGCACTTCACCCGGTCGCTGATCTGCTCCCGGGTCACCGAGGACGGGGGGAGGGTCACGCTCAGCGGCCGCAGGCTGAAGACGACTGCCGCGGACGGTACGCATGAGGCGCGGGAGCTGGAGACGGACGAGGAGGTGCTGACGGTCTACCGGGACTGCTTCGGCATCGAGTTGAGCCGCGTGCCGACCGTGCGCAAGCCCGAACGCACCACGACCTGACGCCGCGAACTACCCCACCGCCGATACGCGTCCTGCCCGGGCTCCGCGAACCCGGGCCCACCTCTCCGACCCCGACCAGCCCCGCCACGACGGATACGCGTCCTGCCCGGGCTCCGCCAACCCGGGCCCACCCCTCCGACCCCGACCAGCCCGGCCCGCCCTCCCGCACTCCGGCCTGCCGTTCCGGCTCCGTCCCGGTGCCGGAGAATGGGCCCGTGAGCGATGTGAGACACGTGCTGGTGCTGCCCGACCGCGAGGCCGCCGAGGAGGTCGCCGAGGCGCTCGGGGAGCGGTTCGGGGTCGACGAGGAACCCCGGCTCGTCCGGGACGCGCTGGCCGGCGAGGACGACGCCGAGGACGCCCAGTGGCTGGTGGTCCTGCGGGACGAGGCCGAGCGGCTCGACCCCGCCCAGCTGGACGCGTTCGCGGGGGAGTGGGACGGCTGGCGCGAGGAGCCCTGACCCCGAGACGCACTCGGGGTGCGGTCCGGGCCCGGTCAGGGTGTGCGGGCCGGTTCGCTGTCAGTGCCCCGTGGGATGCTGTAAGCGATGGCCAGGAAGACTGCGAATGACGACCCTCTCGCCCCGGTGACCCTTGCCGTGGGCCAGGAGGACCTCCTGCTCGACCGTGCCGTGCAGGAGGTGGTGGCCGCCGCCAAGGCCGCCGACGCCGACACGGACGTACGTGACCTGACCCCGGACCAGCTGCAGCCCGGCACACTCGCCGAGCTGACCAGCCCCTCGCTCTTCGCCGAGCGCAAGGTCGTGGTCGTACGCAACGCGCAGGACCTGTCCGCGGACACGATCAAGGACGTGAAGGCGTACCTCGGTTCGCCGGCCGAGGAGATCACGCTCGTGCTGCTCCACGCCGGCGGCGCCAAGGGCAAGGGGCTGCTGGACGCCGCGCGCAAGGCGGGCGCGCGGGAGGTGGCCTGTCCGAAGATGACCAAGCCGGCGGACCGGCTGGCCTTCGTCAGAGGGGAGTTCCGTTCGGTCGGGCGGTCGGCGACCCCCGAGGCGTGCCAGGCGCTGTGCGACGCCATCGGCAGTGACCTGCGGGAGCTGGCCTCGGCGGCCTCGCAGCTGGTCGCCGACGTGGAAGGGACGATCGACGAGGCGGTCGTCGGGCGGTACTACACCGGGCGGGCCGAGGCGTCCAGCTTCACGGTGGCCGACCGTGCCGTGGAGGGGCGTACGGCGGAGGCGCTGGAGGCGCTTCGGTGGTCGCTGGCGACCGGGGTGGCGCCCGTCCTGATCACCAGTGCGCTCGCGCAGGGCGTGCGGGCGATCGGGAAGCTGTCCTCGGCGCGCGGCGGCCGGCCGGCCGACCTTGCGCGGGAGCTGGGGATGCCGCCGTGGAAGATCGACCGGGTGCGGCAGCAGATGCGGGGATGGACACCGGACGGCGTCGCGGTGGCGCTGAGAGCGGTGGCGGAGGCCGACGCAGGTGTGAAGGGGGGCGGGGACGATCCCGAGTACGCGCTGGAGAAAGCGGTCGTGACGATCGCCCGGGCCGCGCGGTCCAGGGGCCGCGGCTGATCGGGTCGCCCGGCAGCCGGCGGCGAGGAAAATCGTACGTGTCAGCCGTACATCGCCGACGCAAGGGAAGGTGGCGATCTCCATGGCTGAACACCCGCACGCGACCCTCGTCCGCAGGGGCTACGAGGCACTCCTGCGCTCCGACATGGACGGCCTGCGCGGACTGATGACGGCGGACGTCACCCACCACGTGCCGGGCAGCCACCCGCTGTCCGGTGACTTCAAGGGCCAGGACGCGGTCATCGGGATGTACGGCCGGATGTTCCAGGAGACCGGCGGCAGTTTCCGGGCCGAGTTGCGCAGCGTGTACGCCGACGGCCGGGGGCATGCCGTGGCCCTGCACCACGTCACCGCCGAGCGTGAGGGCAGGCGGTTCCGCGGGGACGGCTGCCTGGTCTTCCGGATCGTCGGGGACAAGATCACCGACATCGACGAGTGCGTCGAGGACATCGAGAAGCAGGACCGCTTCTGGGGCTGAGCCCGGGTGCATGCCGAAGGCCCCGGTGCCTGCCTTGGGGAAGGGAGAGGTACCGGGGCCTTCGGATCAAGCTGGTGAGCCCGTTCCCGCGTGGCGAACGCAGGCCGCGAACAGGCTCGTGGGTACCGGACGGAAGCGGATGAGAGAGGGCCCGCTCTGGGTCCTTCCGGCGGTCAGATCAAAAAGGGGTTCAGCCCTTGAGGGTCGCGACCTTGGAAGCAAGCGCCGACTTCTTGTTGGCGGCCTGGTTCTTGTGGATGACGCCCTTGGAGACGGCCTTGTCGAGCGCACGCGCGGCAGCGCGCTGCAGCTCGGTGGCCTTCTCGACGTCACCCGAGGCAGCAGCCTCACGGGCCTTGCGGATCGCGGTCTTCAGGGAAGACTTGACGGCCTTGTTGCGCAGCCGGGCCTTCTCGTTGGTCTTGATCCGCTTGATCTGGGACTTGATGTTCGCCACGAAGGAGCCTTTTCAGGTTCTGGTGCGGGCCGCACGGGTCCCGTACCGGTGATCCAAAATTTCTCTGAAGCGCCTCACACTGAGAGGGCATGAGGCACAGCCATCTACAGTACCAGTGGCCCTGCGACCGGCCCAAAACGGTCCTCGGTCCCTCCGCGTGGGACCATGGAGACTACGTATCGATCCGACCCGAGGCATAAGGCGCCTCAAGAGACAGGACCCTGCGTGCCCGCGACCCCTAACCATGTGCCCGAGCCGAGCCGTACCGACCCGGCGCTGATCCGCAATTTCTGCATCATCGCGCACATCGACCACGGCAAGTCCACGCTCGCCGACCGGATGCTCCAGCTGACCGGTGTGGTCGAGCAGCGGCAGATGCGTGCTCAGTACCTCGACCGGATGGACATCGAGCGCGAGCGCGGCATCACGATCAAGTCCCAGGCGGTGCGTCTGCCCTGGGCCCCGACCGAGGGCCCCGACCAGGGTGCGACCCACATCCTCAACATGATCGACACCCCGGGTCACGTCGACTTCACCTACGAGGTCTCGCGGTCGCTGGCCGCCTGCGAGGGCACCATCCTCCTCGTCGACGCCGCCCAGGGCATCGAGGCGCAGACCCTCGCCAACCTCTACCTGGCGATGGAGAACGACCTCACGATCATCCCGGTCCTCAACAAGATCGACCTTCCCGCGGCCCAGCCGGAGAAGTTCGCCGAGGAGCTGGCCAACCTGGTCGGCTGTGACCCGGAGGACGTGCTGAAGGTCTCCGCGAAGACCGGTCTCGGCGTGGACGCGCTGCTGAACAAGGTCGTCAAGGAGATCCCGGCGCCGGTCGGGGTCGCCGACGCGCCCGCCCGCGCGATGATCTTCGACTCGGTCTACGACTCCTACCGCGGTGTGGTGACGTACGTCCGTGTCATCGACGGCCAGCTCAACAAGCGCGAGCGCATCAGGATGATGTCGACCGGCGCCACGCACGAACTGCTGGAGATCGGCGTCAGCTCCCCGGAGATGCTGCCGGCGGACGGCCTCGGCGTCGGTGAGGTGGGTTACCTCATCACCGGTGTGAAGGACGTCCGGCAGTCCAAGGTCGGTGACACGGTCACCAGCCAGCAGAAGGGCGCCACCGAGGCGCTCGGCGGCTACAAGGACCCGAAGCCGATGGTCTTCTCCGGTCTGTATCCGCTGGACGGCTCCGACTACCCGGAGCTGCGCGAGGCCCTGGACAAGCTGCAGCTGAACGACGCCGCGCTGGTCTACGAGCCGGAGACCTCCGCGGCCCTCGGCTTCGGCTTCCGCGTGGGCTTCCTCGGCCTGCTGCACCTGGACGTGATCCGGGAGCGCCTGGAGCGCGAGTTCGGTCTCGACCTGATCGCCACCGCGCCGAACGTGGTCTACCGCGTGGTGATGGAGGACGGCTCCGAGCACACGGTCACCAACCCGAGCGAGTTCCCCGAGGGCAAGATCAACGAGGTCTTCGAGCCGGTCGTGCGCGCCACGATCCTGGCGCCGACCGAGTTCATCGGCTCGATCATGGAGCTGTGCCAGACCCGGCGCGGCACCCTGCTCGGCATGGACTACCTCTCGGAGGACCGCGTCGAGATCCGCTACACGCTGCCCCTGGCGGAGATCGTCTTCGACTTCTTCGACCAGCTGAAGTCCAAGACCCGCGGCTATGCCTCGCTGGACTACGAGCCCACCGGCGAGCAGACCAGCTCCCTGGTCAAGGTCGACATCCTGCTGCACGGCGACAAGGTGGACGCGTTCTCCGCGATCACCCACAAGGACCAGGCGTACGCGTACGGCGTGCGGCTCGTCGCCAAGCTCAAGGAGCTGATCCCGCGGCAGGCCTTCGAGGTGCCGGTGCAGGCCGCCATCGGCTCGCGGGTCATCGCCCGCGAGACCATCCGCGCCATCCGCAAGGACGTCCTCGCCAAGTGCTACGGCGGTGACATCTCCCGTAAGCGGAAGCTGCTGGAGAAGCAGAAGGAAGGCAAGAAGCGGATGAAGATGGTGGGTTCGGTGGAGGTTCCGCAGGAAGCCTTCATCGCCGTCCTGTCCAGCGATGACAGCGCGGGGTCGGGCAAGGGCAAGAAGTAACCAGAGGTAACAACCGGTTACGTCCGCAAACCGGGCATGTGGGGGCCCGTCGTGCGAAAGCGCGGCGGGCCCCCGTGCGCGCGTGGCGTCGCTGCGGGTGGAAAGTGACAGGCCGAAGCCCCTTACGCAGCGGGCGGTCGCGCCTTACCCTGATGCCTGCTCGATAGTTACTCGCGAGTTAAACAAGAAGTCCGAATCCCCACCGTGAGTTAACCCAGCCGCACCGAGTACAGCCGCACTGTCGCGGGTCCCGGAGGATGTCGTGAGCGACACACAGACCTTGATCGAGAACCGTCCGCCGTCCGTGGCGGCCCTCTTCCTGGAGCGCGTGGCGGCCACACCGGACGCGGAGGCCTACCGCTATCCGGTCCCGTCGTCCTCCGGTCAGGGCCCGGACGACTGGAAGTCGCTGAGCTGGGCGCAGGCGGCCGACCGGGTGTACGCGATCGCCGCCGGACTCATCGAGCTGGGCATCGAGCCCGAGCAGCGGGTGGCGCTCGCCTCCTCCACCCGTGTCGAGTGGATCCTCGCGGACCTCGGCATCATGTGCGCGGGCGGTGCCACCACCACCGTCTACCCGCAGACCAATGCCGACGAGTCCGCGTTCATCCTGTCCGACTCCGAGAGCCGGGTGCTGATCGCGGAGGACGCGGCCCAGCTCGCCAAGGCCGTCGAGAAGCGCGGCGAGCTGCCCGCGCTGACCAAGGTCGTGGTCGTCGACCCGGCCGGCGTGGAGAGCGGCGACTGGGTGCTCACCCTCGCCGAGCTGGAGCGGCGCGGCGCCGCCTATCTGGAGCAGCACCCGCAGTTGATCAAGGAGCGGGTCGGTGCGATCACCAGGGACCAGCTCGCCACCCTCATCTACACCTCCGGCACCACCGGCCGCCCCAAGGGCGTGCGCCTGCCGCACGACAACTGGTCGTACATGGCGAAGGCGATCGCCGGGACCGGGCTGATCAGCGGCGAGGACGTGCAGTACCTGTGGCTGCCGCTCGCGCACGTCTTCGGCAAGGTGCTCACGTCCGGGCAGATCGAGGTCGGACACGTCACCGCCGTCGACGGCCGCGTCGACAAGATCATCGAGAACCTGCCGGTCGTGCAGCCGACCTACATGGCGGCCGTGCCGCGCATCTTCGAGAAGGTCTACAACGGTGTGGCGGCCAAGGCCCGCGAGGGCGGCGCGGCCAAGTACAAGATCTTCCAGTGGGCCGCCGAGGTGGCCCGCGAGTACGCCAAGGCCAGTCAGGACAACTTCCGCCGCACCGGCACCGCCTCCGTGCCCTTCGGGCTGGCCACCAGGCACAAGGTCGCCGACACGCTCGTCTACGGCAAGCTCCGCGAGGCCTTCGGCGGCCGGCTGCGCGCCTGTGTCTCCGGTGCCTCCGCGCTCTCCCCGGAGATCGGCTACTTCTTCGCCGGCGCCGGCATCCACATCCTGGAGGGCTACGGCCTCACCGAGACCTCCGCCGCCTCCTTCGTGAACCCCGGTGAGGCCTACCGCACCGGCACGGTCGGCAAGCCGCTGCCCGGCACCGAGGTCCGCATCGCCGACGACGGCGAGATCCTGCTGCGCGGCCCCGGCATCATGGAGGGCTACCACCAGCAGCCCGAGAAGACGGCCGAGGTGCTGGAGTCCGACGGCTGGTTCCACACCGGTGACATCGGCGAGCTGTCGCCCGACGGCTACCTGCGCATCACCGACCGCAAGAAGGACCTCATCAAGACCTCCGGCGGCAAGTACGTCGCTCCGGCCGAGGTCGAGGGCCAGTTCAAGGCGGTGTGCCCGTACGTCTCCAACATCCTGGTGCACGGCGCCGACCGGAACTACTGCACCGCCCTCATCGCCCTGGACGAGCCGTCGCTCGAGGAGTGGGCCAAGGAGAACGGCCTGGCGGGACGGTCGTACGCGGAGATCGTCGCCGCCCCGCAGACGGTGGAGATGGTCGACGGGTACGTGCGGCAGCTGAACGCCGGGCTCCAGCGCTGGCAGACCATCAAGAAGTTCCGGCTGCTGCCGCGGGACCTCGACGTCGAGCACGGTGAGATCACGCCGAGCCTGAAGCTGAAGCGGCCGGTGGTGGAGCGGGAGTACAAGCACCTCATCGACGAGATGTACGCCGGGACCAAGGAGGCCTAGCGGCCTTCGGGAGTTCCTGCCGAGGCGGGTGGGGCGGCCGGGGCCGGCCAGGGGCCGTGGGGCGGGGGCCTCTGCCGCCCTCGGGGCGGGTCGCATACCGACAGAGCCCTGTGCCCCTTGGGGAGATTGTGCCCGGCCCCGCTCGAAACGTTCCCTCTTCTGTCCGTTTCGGTGACTCGTTGCGTCTGGCTGCCTCCGGTCTGTCACGCTGAGCCGCATGGACAGGGCGGCCATACCGACGCAGCGGGAGAGCGAGCCCCGGGCCCGGCAGACCCGGGGCCGGGCCACGCTGCCCGGCAGTCCCCTCGCCCCCGCCTCGGCGCGCGGGCTGCTGCGGGCTGCGCTGGCCGAGGCGCCCGGGGTGTCCGCCCGGCTGGCCGACGACGCCATGGCCGTCGTCAGCGAACTGGTCACCAACGCCGTCGTGCACGCCGGTACCGAGGTCGAGGTCGACTGGCGCCTGGAGGAGACCGGCGCGTTCGTCGTGGAGGTGGGCGACCGGCACCCCTCCCGCGCCCCGCGGGACGCGTGGAGCGGGGAGGGCACGTACGACACCGCCGAGTACGGGCGCGGCCTGCGCCTCGTCACCACGCTCGCCGAGTCCTGGGGCGTCACCTACCGCACCGGTGCCAAGACCGTGTGGGCCAGGCTGCCCCCCGGCGGCAGCGACGCCCTGGACGGACCGGGCCCCGGCCCCGCCCTGGAGATCGCCGAGGACCTCGCCCCGCAGCCGCACCGCGCCGAGGGCGACCGGGACTGGCTCGGCCGGGGTGCGCTGTCCTTCCTCGCCGAGGCCTCCGACCTGCTCGCCGGACAGCTGGACGAGAACCTGGTCGCCGCGCTCACCGGGCAGCTGATCGTGCCCCGGCTCGCCGACTGGTGCGCCGTGTGGCTGGAGGACGAGGCGTCCGTGCGCGGCGGCGCGGGCGGCGGGCCCGCGCGGGTGTGGCACGCCAGCGAGGCCCGCATCGAGGAGCTGCGGAGCGCCCTGGAGAAGGAGCCGCCCGGTGCGCCGGACGGGCTGCGCTCCGGCCCCGAGCCGTACGCCTGGCCCGGCCACGCGCTCGGCCCGCAGGGCTCCCTGGGGACGGCCCTGTCGTACCGGCTGATCGCGGGCGGCCGGCCGCTCGGCACGCTGGTCATCGGCCGGTGCGGCCCGGCCGGCTTCCCCGACGAGGTCACCGGGCTGGTGGAGGACCTCGGACGGCGGGTCGCCCTGGCCATCGGCGCGGCCCGCCAGTACGCCCGCCAGGCCACCATCAGCGCCGTCCTGCAGCGCGGCCTGCTGCCCGGCGCGGTCGCCGAGATCCCGGGGATGCGCAGCGCCCTGGTCTACGAGCCCTGCGACAAGGGCGGCCCGAGCGGCGACTTCTACGACCTGTTCCCGGCCGGCGACGGCCGCTGGTGCTTCGCCGTCGGCGACGTCCAGGGCAAGGGCCCTGAGGCGGCCGTGGTGATCGGCCTCGCCCGCCCCTGGCTGCGCCTCCTCGCCCGCGAGGGCTACGGCGTCGCCGACGTCCTGGACCGCCTCAACCAGCTCCTCCTGGACGACGCCACCGAGGCCGCCGACGCCGCCGCGCGCGCCCTGGTCGCCGCCGGCGGCCGGGCCCTGGCCTCCGCGGACGGCGCCCAGACCCGCTTCCTGTCCCTCCTCTACGGCGAGCTGACACCCCACGCCGGCGGGGTCCGCTGCACCCTGGCCTCCGCCGGCCACCCGCTGCCCCTGATCCTCAGCCCCGACGGCACCGTGCGCACCGCCGCCCGCCCGCAGACCCTGCTCGGCGTGGTCGAGGACGAGACCTACACCAGCGAGACCCTCGACCTGCTCCCCGGCGACAGCCTGCTGTGCGTCACCGACGGGGTGACCGAGCGGCGCTCCGGCTCCCGCCAGTTCGACGACGGGGACGGGCTGGCCCGCGCCCTGGCCGGCTGCGCCGGACTCGGCGCAGAGCCGATCGCTGAAAGGATCCGCCGCCTGGTCCACGACTTCGGCGGCGGGCTTCCCGAGGACGATCTGGCCCTGCTGGTGCTCCAGGCGGAGTGACCGCCGTCGTACGGGACAATGGGGGCATGCCTTCCGCACTCCCCGACGGCGAGTCCGTCCCCGCCGACGGCGCGCTGCCCGCGCAGGCGCTCGCCGGGGCCACGGGCCGCCCGCTCGGCTTCTACCTGCACGTCCCGTACTGCGCCACCCGCTGCGGCTAC
Organism: Streptomyces actinomycinicus; assembly: GCF_016741775.1. GTDB lineage: Bacteria > Actinomycetota > Actinomycetes > Streptomycetales > Streptomycetaceae > Streptomyces > Streptomyces actinomycinicus. The sequence continues at coordinate 474,971 of NZ_JAERRK010000001.1, forward strand.
TGCGACTTCAACACGTACACCGCGACCGAACTGCGGGGCACGGGCGGGGTCCTCGCCTCCCGGGACAACTACGCGGACACACTGGCGGACGAGGTCAGGCTGGCGCGGAAGGTGCTGGGCGACGACCCGCGCGAGGTCCGCACGGTCTTCGTCGGCGGTGGTACGCCGACGCTGCTGGCCGCCGACGACCTGGTACGGATGCTGGCCGTGATCCGCGACGAGTTCGGGCTCGCGGCGGACGCCGAGGTCACCACGGAGGCGAACCCGGAGTCCGTCGATCCGGCCTACCTCGGCACCCTCCGCGAGGGCGGCTTCAACCGGATCTCCTTCGGCATGCAGAGCGCGAAGCAGCACGTCCTGAAGATCCTCGACCGCACCCACACCCCCGGCCGCCCCGAGCGTTGCGTCGCGGAGGCGCGGGCGGCGGGCTTCGAGCACGTCAACCTGGACCTGATCTACGGCACGCCCGGCGAGAGCGACGACGACTGGCGGGCGTCCCTGGAGGCCGCGCTGGGCGCCGGCCCCGACCACGTCAGCGCCTACGCGCTCATCGTCGAGGAGGGCACCCAGCTCGCCCGCCGGATCCGCCGGGGCGAGATCCCGATGACGGACGACGACGTGCACGCGGACCGCTACCTGATCGCCGAGGAGATGCTGACCGGGGCGGGCTTCGACTGGTACGAGGTCTCCAACTGGGCCACCTCGGAGGCGGGCCGCTGTCTGCACAACGAGCTGTACTGGCGGGGCGCCGACTGGTGGGGCGCGGGACCGGGAGCGCACTCGCACGTGGGCGGGGTGCGCTGGTGGAACGTCAAGCACCCCGGCGCCTACGCGGCGGCGCTGGCGTCAGGACGGTCGCCGGGCGCAGGCCGGGAACTGCTGTCCGAGGAGGACCGCCGGGTGGAGCGGATCCTGCTGGAGCTGCGCCTGCGGGAGGGCGTGCCGCTGTCCCTGCTCAAGGAGGAGGGGCTCGCGGCCTCCCGGCGCGCGCTGGCGGACGGCCTCCTCCAGGAGGGCCCGTACGAAGAGGGCCGGGCCGTGCTGACGCTGCGCGGGCGGCTGCTGGCGGACGCGGTGGTCAGGGACCTGGTCGACTGACCGGCTGACCGGCTGACCGGCTGACCGGCTGACCGGCTGACCGGGCAGACCCACTGGCCGTCGCGGTCGACCGGTCGTCCGGACGTCTCGTCGCGATCGACCGGGCGTCGCGATCAACCGGTCGTCGCGGTGGTCGCGGTCGTCGCGGAGCGCCCGCGGTACGTCGCCGCCCCGGTCACTGCGGAGCGGTGACGAAGTCGATCAGTTCCTCGACCCTTCCCAGCAGCTCCGGCTCCAGGTCCTTGTAGGAGTTCACCCGCCGCAGGATCGCCTGCCAGACCGCCCCGGTGTTCTCCGCCGGCCAGCCCAGCGCCCGGCACACGCCCGTCTTCCAGTCCTGGCCCTTCGGGACGGTCGGCCATGCCGGGATCCCCAGCGAGGAGGGCTTCACCGCCTGCCAGACGTCGATGTACGGGTGGCCGACCACCAGCGTGTGCTCGCCCGGCACCGACTGCGCGATCCGCCACTCCTTCGTGCCCGGCACCAGGTGGTCCACGAGGACGCCCAGGCGGGCGTCGGGGCCCGGGGCGAAGGACGCCACGATCGCCGGCAGGTCGTCCACGCCCTCCAGGTACTCCACGACCACGCCCTCGATGCGCAGGTCGTCACCCCAGACCTTCTCGACCAGCTCGGCGTCGTGCCGGCCCTCGACGTAGATGCGCCCGGCGCGGGCCACGCGCGCGCGTGCGCCGGGGACGGCGACCGAACCGGAGGCCGTGCGGGTGGGCCGTACCGGGCCGCCGGACGGCGGGCGTACGAGCGTCACGACCCGGCCCTCCAGCAGGAAGCCGCGCGGTTCCAGCGGGAACACCCGGTGCTTGCCGAAGCGGTCCTCCAGGGTCACCGTGCCCGCCTCGCAGCGGATCACCGCCCCGCAGAACCCCGTGCCGGGCTCCTCCACGACCAGGCCCGGCTCGGCGGCCACCTCCGGCACGGGCCCCGGCTTCTTCCAGGGAGGGGTCAGGTCGGCGGAGTACACGCGAGGGCGCGGGCCCGGACGGCCCTCGTCGGAAGGGCGCTGGCGGGAGACGGGTGGGCGCATTCGGATGACGATAGGAGAAGCCGCGCGCCGGTGCTCACGACACGCCGTGAGTGGCTCAGCTCACGCCGAACCGCGGTGCCGGGGGCTCAGCTCACGCCGAACCGCGTTGCCAGGGCGTCCCGTTGGCGACGGACGAAAGCCGCGTCCACCACCGCTCCGTGGCCGGGCACGTAGAGCGCGTCCTCGCCGCCGAGTGCCAGCAGCCGGTCGAGCGCGTCCGGCCAGCGAGAGGGGACCGCGTCCGGGCCCGCCTGGGGTTCGCCGGACTCCTCCACCAGGTCGCCGCAGAAGACCACCTCCGGATCCCCCGGCACCAGGACCGCCAGGTCGTACGCGGTGTGGCCGGGACCCACGTTGGCCAGCAGTGCCTGCCGGCCCTCGCCGAGGCCGAGGGTCCACTCGCCGGAGACCAGGTGGCCGGGCGGGACCAGCGTGTCCACCGCCTCCTCCGCGGCGGCGGGCGGCAGGCCGTTCCTGAGCGCGTCCAGGCGCAGTTCCTCCCGCTCGTACGCCAGTACCGCGTCCAGGCCCACGGCCGCGTACACCTGCGAACCGGCGAACGCGGGCGCACCGAAGACGTGGTCGAAGTGGGGGTGGGTCAGAGCGAGATGGGTCACACGGCCGCCGGCCAGTTCCTCGGCCTGGGCCCGCAGCCGCGCGCCCTCCGCGAGGCTCGACCCGGCGTCCACCACCAGCGCCGTACCCGCGCCGACGACCAGCCCGGCGGTGCAGTCCCAGCCGGGCAGCCGGCACCGTCCCACCCCGGCCGCCAGCCGTTCCCAGCCCAGCTCTTCCCAAGTCACGGTCATACCGGCGACGCTAGCGGTACGACCCGGTACGGCGGCCCGACCTTGCCCAGTGTGTACCCGACAGCCGTACACTGGGCCGGGGAACGCTGGCACTCGCAAGGGAAGAGTGCCAGGCGGACGATCCGAAGGGACCGAGGGGACGGACGTGCTGGAGGTGCGCGCGAATGCTGAGTGAACGCAGGCTTCAGGTACTGCGCGCCATCGTCCAGGACTACGTGGGCACCGAGGAGCCGGTCGGTTCCAAGGCGCTCACCGAACGGCACAGCCTCGGCGTCTCCCCGGCGACCGTCCGCAACGACATGGCGGCCCTGGAGGACGAGGGGTACATCGCCCAGCCGCACACCAGCGCCGGGCGCATCCCCACCGACAAGGGCTACCGGCTGTTCGTCGACAAGCTCGCGGGCGTCAAGCCGATGACCGGACCCGAGCGGCGGGCGATCCAGAACTTCCTGGAGGGCGCCGTCGACCTCGACGACGTCGTGGCGCGGACCGTGCGGCTGCTCGCGCAGCTCACCCGGCAGGTCGCCGTCGTGCAGTACCCGTCCCTGACCCGGTCCACCGTCCGGCACGTGGAGCTTCTCTCACTCGCCCCCGCGCGCGTGATGCTCGTGCTGATCACGGACACCGGCCGGGTCGAGCAGCGGATGGTCGACTGCCCGGCGCCGTTCGGCGAGGCCTCGCTGGCGGATCTGCGGGCACGGCTCAACAGCCGGGTCGCGGGCCGCCGGTTCACGGACGTGCCGAAGCTGGTCGAAGACCTGCCGGATGCCTTCGAGCACGAGGACCGCGGTACGGTCACCACGGTGCTCTCCACCCTGCTGGAGACACTCGTCGAGGAGAACGAGGAGCGGCTGATGATCGGCGGTACCGCCAATCTCACCCGCTTCGGACATGACTTTCCCCTCACGATCCGGCCCGTCCTGGAGGCCCTCGAGGAGCAGGTCGTGCTCCTCAAGCTCCTGGGCGAGGCGAAGGACCCGGGCGTGACCGTGCGCATCGGCCACGAGAACGCCCATGAAGGACTCAACTCCACCTCTGTCGTGTCGGTCGGTTACGGTTCGGGCGGCGAGGCAGTTGCCAAGCTCGGCGTGGTCGGACCGACCCGCATGGACTACCCGGGAACGATGGGAGCGGTACGCGCAGTGGCACGGTACGTCGGACAGATCCTGGCGGAGTCGTAAGTGGCCACGGACTACTACGCCGTTCTCGGCGTGCGCCGCGACGCGTCGCAGGATGAGATCAAGAAGGCGTTCCGTCGGCTCGCGCGCGAGCTGCACCCGGACGTCAACCCGGATCCGAAGACCCAGGAGCGGTTCAAGGAGATCAACGCCGCTTACGAGGTGCTGTCGGACCCGCAGAAGAAGCAGGTCTACGACCTCGGCGGCGACCCGCTCTCCCAGTCCGGCGGCGCCGGCGCGGGCGGCTTCGGGGCCGGCGGCTTCGGTAACTTCTCGGACATCATGGACGCGTTCTTCGGTACGGCGTCGCAGCGCGGGCCGCGCTCGCGCACCCGGCGCGGCCAGGACGCGATGATCCGGATCGAGGTCGAGCTGGACGAGGCGGCCTTCGGGACGACCAAGGACATCCAGGTCGACACCGCGGTCGTCTGCAACACCTGCAACGGCGAGGGCGCGGCTCCGGGCACGTCGGCCCAGACGTGTGACATGTGCCGTGGCCGCGGTGAGGTCTCCCAGGTCACCCGGTCCTTCCTGGGCCAGGTCATGACCTCCCGGCCCTGCCCCCAGTGCCAGGGCTTCGGCACGGTCGTGCCGACGCCGTGTCCGGAGTGCGCCGGCGACGGCCGCGTCCGCTCGCGGCGCACGCTCACCGTGAAGATCCCGGCCGGTGTCGACAACGGCACGCGGATCCAGCTCGCCGGGGAGGGCGAGGTCGGGCCGGGCGGCGGTCCGGCCGGTGACCTGTACGTCGAGATCCACGAGCTGCCGCACGCGGTGTTCCAGCGGCGCGGTGACGACCTGCACTGCACGGTCACCATCCCGATGACCGCGGCGGCCCTCGGCACCAAGGTGCCGCTGGAGACCCTGGACGGCATGGAGGAGGTCGACATCCGGCCCGGTACGCAGTCCGGGCAGTCGATCCCGCTGCACGGCCGGGGCGTCACGCACCTGCGTGGCGGCGGCCGGGGTGACCTGATCGTGCACGTCGAGGTCACCACGCCGACCAAGCTCGATCCCGAGCAGGAGCGGTTGCTGCGGGAGCTGGCCAAGTTGCGGGGTGAGGAGCGGCCGCAGGGGCAGTTCCAGCCGGGGCAGCAGGGGCTGTTCTCCCGGCTGAAGGACGCGTTCAACGGGCGCTGAGCAGGAGGTGCAGTTCAAGGGGCTCCGCCCCTTGGACCCCGCCTGGGGGCTCCGCCCCTTCAACCCCGCCAGGGGGCTCCGCCCCCTGGACCCCCGCCTCGCCCACCCACCACCCGACTCGGTCGGCCGGGAGGTGGCCGGGACTTCCCCCGGTTCGGTCGGCCGACAGGTGGCCGGGACTTCCTCCGGTTCGGTCGGCCGGGAGGTGGCCTGGACGTGTTCGGTTCGGGGGCGGGAAGTGGCACGTGCCAGGGGTAAGGCCGGATTCGGACTTGTTCGAAGGACGTGGCACCATGCGGTCATGTCCTCCGCGCTGACCGGTCTCTTCCCCCACCCGATCGTGCAGGCCCCCATGGCGGGCGGTGTCTCCGTCCCGCAGCTCGCCGCCGCCGTCTGTGAGGCGGGCGGTCTCGGGTTCCTCGCCGCCGGATACAAGACCGCCGACGGCATGTACCAGGAGATCAAGCAGATACGGGGGCTCACCAGCCGCCCCTTCGGCGTGAACGTCTTCCTGCCGCAGCCCGGGGACACCGAGTCCGGCGCGCTGGAGGTCTACGCGCATCAGCTGGCCGGTGAGGCCGCCTGGTACGAGACCGAGCTGGGCGACCCCGACAGCGGACGGGACGACGGCTACGAGGCCAAGCTCGCCGTCCTCCTCGACAACCCGGTGCCGGTGGTCTCCTTCCACTTCGGCGTGCCGAACCGCGAGGTCTTCGACAGGTTCCGCCGCGCCGGCACCTTCACCCTGGTCACCGCGACCACCGCCGAGGAGGCCCGCGCGGTCGAGCGGGCCGGCGCGGACGCGGTGATCGCCCAGGGCGTGGAGGCCGGCGGGCACCAGGGCGCCCACCGGGACCTGCCGGAGAACGACGGCTCCGGCACCGGACTGCTGGCGTTGGTCGCACAGATCCGCGAAGCGGTGCGCATCCCGGTCGTGGCCGCCGGCGGCATCATGCGCGGCAGCCAGATCGCAGCCGTCCTCGCGGCCGGCGCGAGCGCGGCACAGCTGGGCACGGCGTTCCTCGCCGCCCACGAGTCCGGCGCGCACGCCCTGCACAAGCAGGCGCTGACCAGCCCCCTGTTCGCGCGCACCGAGCTGACCCGCGCCTTCTCCGGACGCCCGGCGCGCGCCCTGGTCAACCGCTTCGTGCGCGAGCACGGGCCGTACGCGCCCGCCGCCTATCCCGACGTCCACCACCTGACCGCGCCGCTGCGCAAGGCCGCCGCCAAGGCCGGGGACGCTCAGGGCATGGCCCTGTGGGCGGGCCAGGGGCACCGGCTGGCCCGGGAGCTGCCCGCCGGGGAGCTGGTGGAAACGCTGGCGGCCGAACTCGCCGCCGCCCGGACAGCGTTGTCGGCCGGGGGTGACGTCCGATGACCGCCCCCGTCTTCGTCGTCGAGCACTTCGACCCGGACGGCCACCGGTACGTCCTGGACGGCCCCGAGGGACGGCACGCGGTCTCCGTGAAGCGGCTGCAGCCCGGCGAGGAGGTCGTGCTCACCGACGGCGCCGGACGCTACGCCGTGTGCGAGGTGATCGGCAGCGAGGGCAAGGACCGGCTGATCGTCCACATGTCCGGTGTGGACGAGGAGCCGGAGCCCAGCCCCCGGATCACCGTCGTCCAGGCGCTCCCCAAGGGCGACCGGGGTGAGGTCGCCGTCGAGACCATGACCGAGGTCGGTGTCGACGCCATCGTGCCCTGGCAGGCGGCCCGCTGCATCACCCAGTGGAAGGGCGACCGCGGACTGAAGGCCCTCGGCAAGTGGCGGTCCACCGCCCGTGAGGCCGGCAAGCAGTCCCGCCGGGTCCGCTTCCCCGAGGTCGCGGCCGCGGCGACGACCAGACAGGTGGCCGCGCTCCTGGCCGGGGCCGACTTCGCCGCCGTACTGCACTCGGACTTCGAGCACGCCAGTGCACACCTCGCCACCGCCGAACTGCCCGCCGAGGGCGAGATCGTGCTCGTCGTCGGCCCCGAGGGCGGGGTCTCCCGCGACGAGCTGGCGCTCTTCAGGGAGGCGGGCGCCGAGCCGTACGTCCTCGGCCCCTCCGTGTTGCGCACGTCCACCGCCGGCACCGCCGCCGCGGCCCTCCTCCTGGGCCGTACCGGCCGCTGGTCCTGACCCGTCGGGAGAACACCGTGGAACTCGCCCAAGTCCGGCTCCTGGTCACCGACTTCCCGGCCTGCTACCGCTTCTACGCCGACGTCCTCGGCCTCAAGCCGCAGTCCGGGGCGACCGAGGGCCCGTACGAGAAGTTCAGCCCGCACATCGGCTCCGCCGGGATCGCGCTGCAGGACCGGGCGATGATGGCCCGGCTCCTGAACGAGCTGGAGGAGACCGCCACCGGGCACCGCTCCCTGGTCGTGCTGCGGGTCGACGCCCTCGACCCGTACTGCGCGGAGATCGCCGCTCGGGGCGCCGTCCTGCTGCACGGCCCGGCCCCGATGACCGACCGCATGCGGGTGGCCCACCTCAAGGACCCCGAGGGCAACCTGGTCGAACTCCAGGAGTGGCTGCTGATGGGCGGCTGACCTCTGCTCCTCCCGGCAGCCGGTGGTGACGGTGCGTCGAACCGGGGGCGGGCGGTCCGGGCCACGAACGGGTGAGTGGCCGTATGCGGTCTTCCGTGTCGCCCGGGCCGGTGGCACGCTGCCGGTATGGGGGCATGGAGACGGATACGGCGCGGGCCGCGGGCGGTGGCCGTCGCGGGGCTCGTCGTGGTGGCCACCGGAGCCGCGGTGGCGTGTCAGCCGGGCGGACTCGGATCGGCGACCGTCGCGTACACCACCGACCAGACCGCGACGGCCGCGCTGGAGCGGCGGCACGTGAACGTCGCCTGGCTCACCTGCACCGGCAGTTACGGCGGGGACGCGCGCGGCAAAGCGCCCTCACCGACCGAGACCACGGTCGTGAAGGTCGACTGCCAGGGTGAGACGGACGACCGGCGGAAGATCGTCGTCACCGGGCGGGTGACCAAGGCCGTCGACGGCGCCTGCGTGCGCGGCGACCTCACCGCGAAGGTCGACGGCAGACAGGTCTTCCACGTCGACGGGCTCGGCGACTGCGACGCCGGGCCGGGACCGACGTACCGCCCGCCGGCCCCGGGCGGGCCCAACCCCACCGTGACCGTCACCGTCACCCGGACCATCTGGCCCGTGCAGGGCAAGTGATCGGAACCGGGAGCGGACACACCGGGTCGCTGCGTAGAGTGACGGCGTGACTCAGGCTGCTCCGACGGGAACGCAATCCGCCGCCTACCTCCGATTTCCGCATCTGCACGGGGACTTGGTGGCCTTCGTCGCCGAGGACGACGTCTGGCTCGCGCCGCTCGACGGGGGCCGGGCCTGGCGGGTCAGCGCCGACAACCGGCCGGTGACGCTGCCCCGCATATCGCCCGACGGCAGACACCTCGCCTGGACCTCCACCCGGGACGGCGCACCCGAGGTGCACGTGGCGCCGCTCGACGGCGGGCCCGCCGAGCGGCTGACGTACTGGGGCAACCGCCGTACCGAGGTACGCGGCTGGACCGCGGACGGGAGGGTGCTCGCGCTCGGCGCACAGGGCCGGCACAGTCTCCGGCACACCTGGGCGCACGCCGTCCCGCTGGACGGCGGACCGGCCGAGACCCTGCCGTACGGCCCGGTCGGCGACGTGGCGTTCGGCCCGGCGACCGTCCTGCTGTCCGCCCCCATGGGCCGCGAGGCCGCCTACTGGAAGCGCTACCGGGGCGGCACCGCGGGCAAGTTGTGGATCGACCGGGACGGCAGCGGGGAGTTCGTGCGGCTGCACGAGGAACTCGACGGGAACATCGAGTGCCCCGTCTGGGCCGGGACGGGAGTCCCCCCGGTCCGCGCGGAGCCGAGCACGTGGGGGAGGATCGCGTTCCTCTCCGACCACGAGGGCACGGGCGCCGTGTACTCCTCCCTCGCCGACGGCTCCGACCTGCGCCGGCACACCCCGCTCGGCGGCTTCTACGCCCGGCACGCCGCCGGCGACGGCACCCGGATCGTCTACAGCTCGGCCGGTGAACTGTGGCTGCTGGACGACCTGGAGGGCGCCGAGCCGCGCCGGCTGGACGTCCGGCTCGGCGGGCCGCGCATCGATCTGCGCCCCCGCCCGGTGAACGCCGGGCACTGGTTCGGCGAGGCGTCTCCCGGACACACCGCCCGCGGCAGCGCCGTGTGCGTGCGCGGCGGAGTCCACTGGGTCACCCACCGCTCCGGGCCCGCCCGCGCCCTCGCAGCCACCCCCGGGGTCCGCGCCCGGATGCCGCGCACCTTCCGCGCCGAGGGCGAGGAGTGGGTGGTGTGGGTGACGGACGCCGAGGGCGACGACGCCCTGGAGTTCGCCCCCGCGACCGGCACCGTCCCCGGCTCCCCGCCCCGCCGGCTCGCCGCGGGACAGCTCGGCCGGGTCCTGGAGCTGGCCATGGCACCCGACGGCAGCCGGGCGGCCGTCGCCGCGCACGACGGCCGGCTGCTGCTCGTCGAGCGGGAGACCGGCGAGGTCCGCGAGGTGGACCGCAGCGACGACGGCGAGGTCTCCGGCCTCGCCTTCTCACCCGACTCCGCCTGGCTCGCCTGGGCCCACCCGGGACCCCGCCCGCTCTCCCAGCTGCGCATCGCCCACACCACCGACCTCTCGGTCACCGAGGCGACCCCGCTCCGCTTCCAGGACTACGCGCCCGCCTTCACCCTCGACGGCAAGCACCTCGCGTTCCTCTCCAACCGGGCCTTCGACCCGGTCTACGACGAACACGTCTTCGATCTCGCCTTCGTGGTCGGCACCCGCCCGCACCTGATCACCCTGGCCGCCGTCACACCCTCGCCGTTCGGCCCGCAACGCCACGGCCGGCCCTTCGAGACGCCCGACAAGGACGAGACCCCCGACAGCGAGGGCACCCCCGCCACCCGCATCGACCTCGAAGGCCTCGCCGACCGGATCGTGCCCTTCCCGGTGGAGGCCGGCCGCTACTCCGGGCTGCGGGCCGCCAAGGACGGCGTGCTCTGGCTGCGCCACCCCGTGCACGGCGTGCTCGGCGCGTCCCGTGCCCACCCCGAGGATCCCGCCCCGCACAGCGAGCTGGAGCGCTACGACCTGGCCCAGCGCCGCCTGGAACACCTCGCGTCCGATGCCGATCACATCGAGGTCAGCGGCGACGGCAAACGCGTCCTGCTGTGGAGCGACGGTCGGCTGCGGGTCGTGCCCAGCGACCGCCGCACCGGCTCCGACGACGACGGCGACACCAGCGTCACCGTCGACCTGGCCCGCGTCCGGCAGACCGTCGACCCGGCCGCCGAGTGGCGGCAGATGTACGACGAGACCGGCCGCCTCATGCGCGACCACTACTGGCGGCCCGACCTCGGCGGCGTCGACTGGGACGGCGTCCTCGCCCGCTACCGCCCGCTGCTCGCCCGGCTCGCCACCCACAGCGACCTCGTCGACGTGCTGTGGGAGGTGCACGGCGAACTCGGCACCTCGCACGCCTACGTCACCCCGTCCGGCGGCTCCGGGGGCGCCCGGCACGGCCTGCTCGGCGCCGACATCTCCCGTCACCCGGACGGCAGTTGGCGCATCGACCGCATCCTGCCCGCGGAGACCTCCGACCCGGACGCCCGCTCCCCGCTGGCCGCACCCGGCGTCGCCGTCCGCCCCGGTGACGCGATCATCGCCGTGGCCGGTCACCCCGTGGACCCGGTGACGGGCCCCGGCCCGCTGCTGGCCGGCACGGTCGGCCACCCCGTCGAACTGACGGTCTCCCCGGCCGCCGGCGGCGAACCCCGGCACACGGTCGTCGTCCCCGTCGCCGACGAGGAGGCCCTGCGCTACCACGCCTGGGTCGCCGGCCGCCGCGCCCACGTCCACGCGGCCTCCGGCGGCCGGCTCGGCTACCTCCACGTCCCCGACATGCAGGCCCCCGGGTGGGCCCAGATCCACCGCGACCTGCGCGTGGAGGTCACCCGGGAGGGTCTGGTGGTCGACGTGCGCGAGAACCGGGGCGGCCACACCTCGCAGCTCGTGGTCGAGAAGCTGGCCCGCCGGGTCATCGGCTGGGACCTGCCCCGGGGCATGCGCCCCACCAGCTACCCGCTGGACGCACCGCGCGGCCCGGTCGTGGCCGTGGCCAACGAGTTCTCCGGCTCCGACGGCGACATCGTCAACGCGGCCATCAAGGCCCTCGGCATCGGCCCGGTCGTCGGCACCCGCACCTGGGGCGGTGTCATCGGCATCGACAGCCGCTACCACCTGGTCGACGGCACCCTGGTCACCCAGCCGAAGTACGCGATCTGGCTGGAGGGCCAGGGCTGGGACGTGGAGAACCACGGGGTGGATCCGGACGTGGAGGTGGTGCAGCGGCCGCAGGACTGGGTGGAGGGGAGAGACGCACAACTGGACGCGGCGATCGCGCTCGCGCTGGAGGCACTGGACGCGGAGCCGGCGAAGACCCCGCCGCAGCTGCCGGCGTAGAGCGGTCCGGGGCCGCATCGGCATGCGGCTCCGCCGCGTGGGCGCGAGAAGCCGCGGACGCCCCGCAGCCGAACGACTAGCATGCCCCTGTATTGATCACCTGTATCCATCACCTGTATTGATCACCGGCGAAGGAGAGCGCAGCCCATGGCGGGAGAACCGCAGGACGACTGCCTGTTCTGCAAGATCGTCGCGGGTACGATCCCGGCGACGATCGTCCGCGAGACGGACACCACCGTCGCCTTCCGGGACATAAACCCCCAGGCACCCACCCACATCCTGGTGATCCCCAAGGCTCACTACGAGAACGGGGCCGCCCTCGCGGCAGGCGCCCCGCAGATCGCGGCGGACGTCCTCGCGGAGACGCAGGCCGTCGCCGACGAGGAGAAGCTCGACAGCTACCGCACGATCTTCAACACGGGCTCCGGTGCAGGCCAGACCGTCTGGCACGCCCACGCGCACGTCCTCGGAGGCCGCGGCCTCCAGTGGCCCCCCGGGTGAGCAGGCGTGTCCGTCCGTGAACTGGTGGTCCTCGGCACCGCGAGCCAGGTCCCGACCCGGCACCGCAACCACAACGGCTATCTGCTGCGGTGGGACGGCGAGGGCATCCTGTTCGACCCCGGCGAGGGCACACAGCGTCAGATGCTGCGCGCCGGGGTCGCCGCGCACGACCTGAACCGGATCTGCGTCACGCACTTCCACGGCGACCACTGCCTGGGCCTCGCGGGAGTCGTCCAGCGGATCAACCTGGACCAGGTGCCGCACGAGGTCACCGCGCACTACCCGCGCTCCGGGCAGCGCTTCTTCGACCGGCTGCGGTACGCGACGGCGTACCGGGAGACGGTCGGCATCACCGAGGCGCCGGTCGCCGCCGACGGCATCCTCGCGGTGACCCCCTCGTACACCCTGGAGGCCCGCAGGCTCTCCCACCCCGTGGAGTCCTACGGCTACCGGCTCATCGAGCCCGACGGCCGCCGGATGCTGCCCGGCCGGCTCGCCGCGCACGGCATCAAGGGCCCGGACGTCGGGCGCCTCCAGCGCGCGGGCCGGCTCGGGGAGGTCACGCTGGAGGACGTCAGCGAGGTGCGGCACGGGCAGCGGTTCGCGTTCGTCATGGACACCCGGCTCTGCGACGGTGTACACGCCCTCGCCGAGGGCTGCGACCTGCTCGTCATCGAGTCCACGTTCCTCGACGAGGACGTCCAGCTCGCCGTCGAGCACGGCCATCTGACCGCCGGTCAGGCCGCCGCGGTGGCGCGTGACGCCGGCGTACGGCACCTCGTCCTCACCCACTTCAGCCAGCGCTACACCGAACCCGAGGAGTTCGAGCGGCAGGCGCGGGCGGCGGGCTTCGAGGGAGAGCTGACCGTGGCCCACGACCTGCTCCGGGTGCCGGTTCCGAAACGGCGGTGAACCAGCCGTACGATGCTTCGATGCCCCTCCCGAAAGCCGAACTGCACCTCCATGTCGAAGGCACCCTGGAGCCGGAGCTGGCGTTCACGCTGGCGGCGCGCAACGGCGTCCGGCTGCCCTACGCGGACACGGACGCCCTCCGCACGGCCTACCGGTTCAAGGACCTCCAGTCCTTCCTGAACCTCTACTACGAGCTGATGGCCGTCCTGCGCACCGAGCAGGACTTCGCGGACCTGGCGAACGCCTACCTCGCCCGTGCCGCGGCCCAGGGCGTGCGGCACGCGGAGATCTTCTTCGACCCACAGGCCCACATCGCGCGGGGCGTGAGCCTCGGCACGGTGGTGGAGGGACTGTGGCGGGCGCTGGGCAGCAGTGAGCGGAACCACGGCGTGTCCACGAAGCTGATCATGTGCTTCCTGCGGGACGAGTCCGCGGACTCGGCGCTGGAGACGTTGCAGGCCGCGACGCCGTACCTGGACCGGATCACCGGCATCGGCCTGGACTCCGCCGAGGTGGGGCATCCGCCGCTGAAGTTCCGTGAGGTGTACCAGGCCGCCGCCGCGCTCGGGCTGCGCCGCGTCGCGCACGCCGGCGAGGAGGGGCCGCCGGCGTACATCACCGAGGCGCTGGACGTGCTCGGCGTGGAACGCGTCGACCACGGGCTGCGCTGCATGGAGGACCCGGAGCTGGTCGAGCGGCTGGTCCGGGAGCGCGTGCCGCTCACCCTGTGCCCGTTGTCCAACGTCCGGCTGCGTGCCGTGGAGACGCTGGCCGAGCACCCGCTGCCGGCCATGCTCGACGCCGGCCTGCTGTGCACGGTCAACTCGGACGACCCGGCGTACTTCGGCGGATACGCCGGTGACAACTTCGACGCCGTACGGGACACCCTGCACCTGAGCGAGGACCGGCTGCGGGAGCTGGCCCGCAACTCCTTCCTCGCCGCCTTCCTGGAGGACGACGAGGAGCGGCGGGCGCGGTACCTGGCCGAGGTGGCGGCGTACGAGTTCTGAGGCGGCCGGCCGCCGCGCCCGCCGGCCGCCTGTACTCGGCCGACAGGCCGGTGACCAGCGCCGGTAGTCGGTCATGAGACCAACGTCATGACCGAGTACAGCTAGGGGGCGGGGGAGGCGGCGGCCTTCCCGTAGGCGCCCCGGGTCGGCACGGCCGGGCTGTCCACCGGGATCTCCACCACCGGCGGCACCCCGCGCCCGGCGCGCAGCGCGACCGCGGTCAGCGGTGCGGCGACGACCAGCAGTCCGGCCGCGAGGACCGCGCCCATGACCGGGAAGCCCGCCTGCGCGGCCAGCACACTGCCGGTCAGCGGGCCGGCCGCCGTGCCCAGCGAGGAGGCGGAGCCCACGAGCACCGCCCAGCGGCCCTGTGCGTCCAGGGACGCGGCGAGGCCGATGAGATACGACAGCACGATCGGGTAGAGCACGTTCCAGGCGATCTCGCCCGCGGCGAAGGACGCCAGGCCGGTCGCGGACGCGCTCAGCGCGACGCAGGCGGCGATCAGGGCGGTGCCGGCGCCGATGGGCAGTGCCCGGCCGAACCGCGGGCCGAGCACCCTCGCGCCCGTCACCCCCAGCAGCCCCGCGCCCAGTGCGACCGCGAACACCGCGCCCACCGCCGACTCCGTGAGCCGGGCCTGGACGAGGCCGATCCGGCCGCTGACCCCCCACAACGCGTTCTGCGCCAGGGACCAGCAGGGCATCGCGGCGGCGAGGACCACTCCCTGGCCCGCACGGGGCAGGCGCGCGGCCCGCTGCCGGCGGGCACCCGGTGCGGTCGGTGCGGTCGGTGCGGTCGGTGCGGTCGGCGCGGTCGGTGCGCGGCCGGCCGGTGCGGCGCCGGTGCTGCGGGCGGGCAGCCGGCCGGTGAACGGCCACACCGCGCATGCGGTGAGGGCGAGCGCGGCCTGCGGCTGGGCGTGTCCGGCGCCGAGGTGCGGCACCGTCAGGCAGAGCGCGCCGGCGAGCGCTGAGACGCCGAGGAGGCCGAGGGTGGTGACCCGGTGCGGGTCCCGCTGGGCCGCGATGCCGCTCACGGCGACCGCCGTGACCGTGCCGGAGCCGAATCCGCCGACCACCACGCCCGCCACGACGGCCGGTACGACGCCGGTGAGGGCGGCGCCGCCGTAGCCGAGGGCGGCGAGGACGAGGCCGGCGCGGGCGAGGGCGCGAGGTCCGATGCGGTCGGCCCTCCCCCACGCTCTCGACTTCGCTCGAGCAGGGGGGACCCCCATCGCCAGCAGGAAGCCGGCCGTGGCCGAACTCAGCAGCAGGGCACTGCCGATGGCCCCGGCCTGGGTGGCGGTGAGCGGAAGCCCGCTGTCCAGTCTGCCGACGGTGGTCGGCAGCAGGTACGGGGCGAGGTACCCGGCCGTGAACAGGGCGACGAGGGGCCAGGGCGGGGTGCGGCGGGCGGACACGGGCGTTCCCAGGGCAGGCGAAAGGAGCGGCTCGGAAAGGGGGGAGGGGGCGACGACCGTCGACGGACAGGAACGCGCGAGCAAGTTGTATCAAGCACGCGGTTCGGCGAAGAAGGCCGCTGGGAGTGATCCGGGTCACGATTCCGTTTGGGGGCGGCGGTGCAGGGTAGAAGCGTCTAGCCTCCGTTCTCATATGTAGACGGTATTCATAAGAGGAGATGGTCAAGTGGGCGGCGACCCGGCTCCGCGGGACGTGGCACGGCGACTGCGGGAGGGGATGGCACGCGGTGTCCTGTCCTTCCCGCTCACCGCGTTCCACGACGACGGCACCCTCGACCCCGACGGCTTCCGCACCCACGCCGCCGACCGGCTCGCCGCCGGGCCCGGCGCGCTCCTCCCGGCCTGCGGCACCGGTGAGTTCTTCTCGCTCGACGAGGACGAGTACCGGACGGTGGTCACCGTCGCCGTCCAGGAGGCGGCCGGCAGGGTGCCCGTCGTGGCCGGCACCGGCTACGGCTGGGCGCAGGCCGCCCGGTTCGCGCGGATCGCCGAGGAAGCCGGCGCCGACGCCCTGCTCGTGCTGCCGCACTACCTGACCGACGCCCCGCAGGACGGCCTCGCAGCCCAGCTCGAGCAACTCGCCGCCCGCACCCGGCTGCCGCTCATCGCCTACCAGCGCGGCCGAGTCGCCTATACGGCCGCCTCGTTGCGGCGCATCGCCCGCGTCCCGAACGTCATCGGCCTCAAGGACGGCCACAGTGACCTCGACCGGCTCCAGCGCCTCACCCTCGCCGCACCCGACGGCTTCCTCTTCTTCAACGGCGCCGCCACCGCCGAGATCCAGGCCCGCGCCTACGCCACCGTCGGCATCCCCGCCTACTCCTCCGCCGTACACGCCTTCGCCCCGGAGATCGCCGGCGCGTTCTTCGCCGCACTGCGCGAGGACGACCACGGCACGGTCGACAAGCTGCTGCGCGCCTTCTACGTCCCCTTCGTCGAACTCCGCGACCGCGCACCCGGGTACGCCGTGTCCCTGGTGAAGGCCGCGGCCCGGCTGCGCGGGCAGCCCGTCGGCCCCGTGCGCGCCCCGCTCACCGACCCCGCAGCCGCCGACCTCGCCGACCTGAAGGCCCTGCTCACCACCGGACTCGACCTCGTAGGAGCCGCGCTGTGACCCGTGACCTGACCATCGCCGAGGTGCGCCTGACCCCGATCCTGGTGGCCGACGCGCCCCTGCTCAACACCCAGGGCGTGCACCAGCCGTACACCCCACGGCTGATCGTCGAGGTGGTCACCGCCGAAGGGATCACCGGGCTCGGCGAGACGTACGGCGACACCAAGTACCTGGAACTGGCCCGGCCGCTAGTCGAGCAGCTCACCGGACGATCGGTCATGGATGTGAACAGGATGTTCGGGATCGACCTTGCCGTCGACGCCTCCCGGGTCGAGGGACAGGCGGACGCCGGCGGGCTGCGCGGTGTGCAGAGCGCCGGCAAACTGCGGCTGTCCGTGCTCTCCGCCTTCGAGGTCGCCTGCCTCGACGCCCAGGGCAAGGCGTTCGGGCTGCCGGTGCACGCGCTGCTCGGCGGGAAGGTCCGGGACGCCGTCGACTACAGCGCCTACCTCTTCTACAAGTGGGCCGGGCACCCGGCGGGCGTCCCCGCCGAACCCGACGAGTGGGGCGCCGCCCTCGACCCGGACGGGGTGGTGGACCAGGCACGCCGGCTCAGGGAACAGCACGGGTTCGGCTCCTTCAAGCTCAAGGGCGGCGTCTTCCCGCCGGACGAGGAGATCGCCGCCGTGCGCGCCCTCGCCGAGGCGTTCCCCGGCGACCCGCTGCGCCTCGACCCCAACGGCGCCTGGTCGGTGGAGACCTCGCTGAAGGTGGCCGGGGAACTCGGGGACGTCCTGGAGTACCTGGAGGACCCGACGCTTGGCACCCCCGCCATGGCCGAGGTGGCGGCGGGCACGGGGGTGCCGCTCGCCACCAACATGTGCGTGACCGCCTTCGGCGAGATCGAGGAGGCGTTCACCGCGGGCGCCGTCCAGGTCGTCCTCTCCGACCACCACTACTGGGGCGGACTGCGCAACACCCAGCACCTCGCCGCGATCTGCGCCGCGTTCGGGGTCGGGGTGTCCATGCACTCCAACACCCATCTGGGCATCAGCCTCGCCGCGATGACCCACGTCGCCGCCACCGTCCCCGGCCTGCACCACGCCTGCGACTCCCACTACCCCTGGCAGTCCGAGGACGTCCTCAGCGAGCGGATCGCCTTCGAGGGCGGCCGGGTCGCGGTGTCCGACGCGCCCGGCCTCGGCGTCGAACCGGACCGGGACGAACTGGCCCGGCTGCACCGGCGGTGGGCCGAGGACGACGGCACCTTCCGGGACCGCGACGACGCGGCGGCGATGCGCGCGGCCGAACCGGGCTGGCGGACACCGGTGATGCCGCGCTGGTGACCGTCGCCGTACGGGGTCCCGTGGCGCGGCCTGGTGCACACTGGCCAGAACCCGCACCACGTCAGGGAGCGCACCGTGACCCCGTCGCACACCCTCACCGGAGAGGAACCGGAACACCTCACTCAGGCAGCGCGCTGCCAGGCCCAGGTCGACCCGCTCGTCGCGCTGCGCGCGCCCGGCGACCCACCCTGGGACGTCTACCTCACCGGCACGGTCTTCCTCGACATCATCTTCACCGGCCTGGACTCGGCGCCCGTGCGCGGCACCGAGTCCTGGGCCCGGGGCATGGGCTCCAGCCCCGGCGGGGTCGCCAACATGGCCGCGGCGCTGGCCCGGCTCGGCCTGCGGACGTCCCTCGCCGCGGCCTTCGGCGACGACCACTACGGCGAGTACTGCTGGGACGCGCTGGAGCAGGGCGAGGGCATCGACCTGTCGGCCTCGCGGACCGTGCCCGGCTGGCACTCGCCGGTGACCGTCTCCATGGCGTACGAGGGTGAGCGGACCATGGTGTCCCACGGGCACGAGCCGCCGCCCGGCGAGGCCGTGATCCTGCAGGAGGGCGCGCAGGAGTGCCCGCCCCGCGCCCGCGCCGCCATCGCCTCCCTGACCCCCGGGGCACGGGAGACGTGGATCGCCCGGGCCGCCCGCGAGGGCACCCGGATCTTCGCCGACGTCGGCTGGGACGACACCGGGGCGTGGAGTCTGTCCGGGCTCGCCGACCTGGAGCACTGCGAGGCGTTCCTGCCGAATGCGGAGGAGGCCATGCGGTACACCGGGGCGGACTGCCCGCGGGCCGCCGCGCACGCGCTGACCGAGCACGTGCCGGTGGCCGTGGTGACCCTGGGGGCGGAGGGGGCGTACGCGGTGGACCGGCGGACCGGGGAGACGGCGGAGGTGCCGGCGATCGCGGTGGAGGCGCTGGACCCGACGGGGGCGGGGGACGTGTTCGTCGCCGGGTTCGTGACGGGGTCCCTCGCGGGGTGGCCGCTGGCCGACCGGCTGGCGTTCGCGGGGCTCACGGCGGCGCTGTCGGTGCAGGAGTTCGGGGGGTCGCTGTCGGCGCCGGGGTGGTCGGAGATCGGGGCGTGGTGGCGGAAGGTGCAGTCCGTGCAGGAGCCTGCGGCGCTGCGCCGGTACGCGTTTCTGGAGGGGCTCGTGCCGGAGGAGCTGGACCGGCCGTGGCCGTTGCGGCGGGCGGTGCCGACCATCGGGTTCCGTCGGTCCGGGTGACGTCCCAGGGGGCTCCGCCCCCCGGACCCCCCGGAACCTTTCCCACCCGCCCACCCGACTCGGTCCGCCGAGAAGTGACCCCCGGGGCATCCCGGCTCGGTCCGCCGGGAAGTGGCTCCCCCCGGGATGTCGCGGCTCGGTCCGCCGAGAAGTGGTTCCCCCCGGGATGTCGCGGCCCGGTCCGCCGGGAAGTGGCTCCCCCCGGGACGTCGCGGCTCGGTCCGCCGGGAAGTGGTCTTCCCCCCAGGGGGTCGCGGCTCGGTCCGCCGGGAAGTGGTTCCCCCGGGGTGTCGTGGCTCGGGGTTGGGAAAAAGGCCTACTGGGTTGTCTGTGGGCCGTCGTACTCTTGAAGCGCGAGGCCGTGCTCAGTGCTCGGCCGTGACGAGGAGGAAGCGCAGGCCTTAGGCGCCGGCCCATGACAGAGACACCCACAGCTCACACTCCCGCGCAGGAGCAGGCGAGAACGCAGTTGACCGTCCCCGCCCAACACCCCATGGTCACCGTGCTGGGTTCCGGCGACTCCCTCCTGCGCGTGATCGAAAAGGCCTTCCCGGCGGCCGACATCCATGTCCGGGGCAACGAGATCAGCGCAGTGGGCGACCCCGCGGACGTCGCCCTCATTTCGCGCGTGTTCGACGAGATGATGCTGGTGCTCCGCACCGGGCAGCCGATGACGGAGGACGCAGTGGAACGCTCGATCGCCATGCTCAAGGCGAGCGAGAACGGGACGAGCGACGGGCCGGAGACTCCCGCCCAGGTACTGACGCAGAACATCCTGTCCTCGCGAGGCCGCACCATCCGCCCGAAGACCCTCAACCAGAAGCGGTACGTCGACGCGATCGACAAGCACACGATCGTCTTCGGCATAGGCCCCGCCGGCACCGGCAAGACCTACCTGGCCATGGCCAAGGCCGTACAGGCCCTGCAGTCCAAGCAGGTCAACCGGATCATCCTGACCCGCCCGGCGGTCGAGGCCGGCGAGCGGCTCGGGTTCCTGCCCGGCACGCTCTACGAGAAGATCGACCCCTACCTGCGCCCGCTGTACGACGCGCTGCACGACATGCTCGACCCGGACTCCATCCCGCGGCTGATGGCGGCGGGGACGATCGAGGTGGCGCCGCTCGCGTACATGCGCGGCCGTACGCTCAACGACGCCTTCATCATCCTGGACGAGGCCCAGAACACGAGCCCCGAACAGATGAAGATGTTCCTCACCCGCCTGGGCTTCGACTCGAAGATCGTGATCACCGGTGACGTGACGCAGGTCGACCTGCCGAACGGCACGAAGAGCGGTCTGCGACAGGTGCAGGAGATCCTGGAGGGCGTCGAGGACGTCCACTTCTCCCGGCTGTCGTCGCACGATGTCGTCCGGCACAAGCTGGTGGGCCGTATCGTCGACGCGTACGAGGTGTACGACAACAAGCACGGCACCGAGAACGGCACCCACAAGGGCGGCCGGGGCCGGTCCGGGCACAAGGGGAAGTAGAGACACGGCACCACCATGTCGATCGACGTCAACAACGAGTCCGGAACCGAGGTCGACGAGCAGGCGATCCTCGACATCGCCCGCTACGCACTCGCGCGGATGCGCATCCACCCGCTCTCCGAGCTCTCGGTGATCGTCGTGGACGCCGATGCCATGGAGCAGCTCCACGTGCAGTGGATGGACCTGCCCGGGCCCACCGATGTCATGTCGTTCCCGATGGACGAGCTGCGGCCGCCGTCGAAGGACGACGAGGAGCCGCCGCAGGGCCTCCTCGGCGACATCGTGCTGTGCCCGGAGGTCGCCGCCAAGCAGGGCGCCGACGCCCCGACGCAGCACTCCATGGACGAGGAGCTTCAGCTGCTCACCGTCCACGGTGTGCTGCACCTGCTCGGGTACGACCACGAGGAGCCCGACGAGAAGGCCGAGATGTTCGGGCTCCAGGCGGCCATCGTGGACGGCTGGCGGGGCGAGCGCGGCCTGACCGGGCCGTCCCCCGCGCCGACCGTCTCGTAAGCGCCTCCATGAGTCCGCAGATCGTGATCGGCGCGATCGCGCTGGTCGTCGTCGCCTGGCTCGCCGCCTGCGCGGAGGCGGGCATCGCGCGGGTCTCCAGCTTCCGCGCCGAGGAGGCGGTCAAGTCCGGCCGCCGGGGCAGCGCCCGGCTCGCCCAGGTCGCCGCCGACCCGACCCGCTACCTCAACGTGGCCCTGCTGGTCCGCGTGGCCTGCGAGATGGCCGCCGCGGCCCTGGTGACCTACGCCTGCCTGCAGGAGTTCGACGCGACCTGGCAGGCCCTGCTCGTCGCCATCGGCGTGATGGTGCTCGTGTCGTACGTCGCCGTGGGCGTGTCCCCGCGGACCATCGGCCGCCAGCACCCGATCAACACGGCGACCGCGGCGGCCTACGTGCTGCTGCCCCTGGCCCGGGTGATGGGACCGATCCCGTCCCTGCTGATCCTCCTCGGCAACGCGCTCACCCCGGGCAAGGGCTTCCGGCGCGGCCCCTTCGCCTCCGAGGCGGAGCTGCGCGCACTGGTCGACCTCGCCGAGAAGGAGTCGCTGATCGAGGACGAGGAGCGCCGCATGGTGCACTCGGTCTTCGAACTGGGCGACACGCTCGTGCGCGAGGTCATGGTCCCGCGGACCGACCTCGTCGTCATCGAGCGGTACAAGACCATCCGGCAGGCCCTCACCCTCGCGCTGCGCTCCGGGTTCTCCCGGATCCCGGTCACCGGTGAGAGCGAGGACGACATCGTCGGGATCGTGTACCTGAAGGACCTGGTCCGCAAGACGCACATCAGCCGGGACGCGGAGGGCGACCTGGTGTCCACGGCGATGCGTCCGGCCGTCTTCGTGCCCGACACCAAGAACGCCGGCGACCTGCTCCGCGAGATGCAGAAGGAACGCAACCACGTAGCCGTCGTCATCGACGAGTACGGCGGCACCGCCGGGATCGTCACCATCGAGGACATCCTGGAGGAGATCGTCGGCGAGATCACCGACGAGTACGACCGGGAACTCCCGCCGGTCGAGGACCTCGGCGACGACCGCTTCCGGGTCACCGCCCGGCTCGACATCACCGACCTCGGCGAGCTGTACGGCCTGGAGGAGTACGACGACGAGGACGTGGAGACCGTCGGCGGACTGCTCGCCAAGGCACTCGGCCGGGTGCCCATCGCCGGTGCGTCCGCCGAGGTCGAACTGCCCGACGGACGCCGGCTGCGGCTGACCGCCGAGGCCGCGGCCGGCCGCCGGAACAAGATCGTCACCGTGCTGGTGGAACCGGTCCCCGTACCGGCGGCCGAGGAGGAGAAGCCCGAGTGACCCCCCAGGAGCTGCGCGCCCTGTGCCTGTCCTTCGACGCGGCAGTGGAGGACTTCCCGTTCAACCCGGAGACCTCGGTCTTCAAGGTGCTGGGCAAGATGTTCGCCCTGACGAACCTGGGCGCGCGGCCCCTGACGGTCAACCTCAAGTGCGACCCGGAGGACGCGGTCCGGCTGCGGACCGACCACGAGGGGCTGATCCTCCCCGGCTGGCACATGAACAAGCGCCACTGGAACACCGTGACCGCCGACGGCGACCTCCCCGACCGGCTCGTGCGGGAACTGGTCGAGGACTCCTACGACCTCGTCGTCGCCGGCCTGCCCAGAGCGGAACGGCTGCGTCTGGACCGGCCCTGAATTCCTTTGCCGGACCGTCTTGACCCCGTGTCACTTCGAGCGGACCGGGCGGGCCGAGCCGACGTGGACGGCCGGCTGTCGCGGCATCCACGCTCAGCACCGCCGCGCAGGGGAGCCGTTCGCCCGGACGTCAGACCCCGGACCGAGCCGGGCGCAGGCCCAGGCCGACCAGTACGGCGGCGGCGAGGACGATCACCGCGTCCAGGGCGAGGACCGTGTGCACGCCGGCCAGCAGGTCGCCGGAGGTGGTGGCCAGGACACCGAGCAGCGGGATGCCGACCGTGAGCCCCACCTGCTGGGTGGACGTCACCAGGCCGGTGGCCAGGCCCTGTTCCTCGTCCGGGACACCGGAGGTGACGGTGAGGCCGTACGAGACGATCGCGCCGAGGTGGCACATGCTCGCCAGGGACACCGCGGCCGTGGCCAGCCACACCGACCAGGTGTGCGCGTTCAGCAGGAGCAGCGCCGCGACCAGGGCTCCCTGGCCGGCCAGCGAGCCGACCAGGGTGCGACGGGCACCGAAGCGGCCGATGACCCTGGCGGCGAGGGTGCCGGCGACGGCCGACAGGACGCCCTGGACGCCGAAGACCAGGCCCGTCTCGAAGGCGGACAGGTGCAGGACCTCCTGCAGGTACAGGGTCAGGGCGAAGATCACCGTGGACATCATCGAGAAGGTGACCAGACCGCCCACGTTGCCCCACGCCACCGTGCGGCGGCGCAGCATGGGCAGCGAGACGAGGGGAGCCGCCGAGCGGGACTCGATCGCCGTGAACGCGGCGAGCAGCAGCAGGCCGGCGATCAGCGCCGCGATGACGTCGGCGCGGCCGAAACCGTGGTCGGCGGCCGTGGACAGGGCGTAGATCAGCGACAGCAGACCGGTGGTGACGGTGACCGCGCCGGGCACGTCCAGGCGCGGGCGCTCCGGGGTACGGGACTCCGGCAGCAGGCCGGGCGCGAGGGGCAGCACGATCACCGCGAACACCGCGAGCAGCGCCATCGTGGAGCGCCAGCCGAGGGTGTCCGTCAGCACACCGCCCGCGATCATGCCGACGGTGAAGCCCAGGGACAGCAGCGTGCCGGAGATGCCGAGGGCGCGGTCGCGGGCCGGGCCCTCCGGGAAGGTGGTGGTCAGCAGGGACATGCCGGTCGGCACGATCGCCGCCGCGCCGAGGCCCTGCAGCGCCCGCCCGGCGAGGAAGGACGCCGGGTCCCAGGCCAGCGTCGCCAGCAGGGAGGCGGCCCCGAACAGGGCCAGCCCGGCGAGGAACAGCCTGCGGCGGCCGTACAGGTCGCCGATGCGGCCGAAGAGGAGCAGGAAGCCACCGGAGGGCAGGGCGAACGCGGTGACCGCCCACTGCAGGGCGGAGCGGCTCATGCCGAGGTCGGAACCGAGGCCGGGCAGGGCCACGTTGAGGACGGAGAAGTCCAGTGCGACCATGAACTGGGCCGCGCAGAGCACGAACAGCACGAGCTTGTCACGCGTCGAGAGCCGCGGGACGCCGAGCGGTTCGCCCGCGGTCGTGGTGGGTCGGGTGGTGGAGTCGATCGCCATGGCACGAGCTTCGGGCCGTCGGAATACGGCTGGGGAGTCGGAACTTATGGTGGTGGTGGCACCACCAGACAGCACGAGGGGGAGCGGTACGTGCCGGTTGTCGATGCGACGAAGAGCCCGCGGCGGAGCGAACTGCGCGAGTTCCTGATGAGCCGGCGGGCCCGGGTGAGCCCCGAGGAGGCCGGACTGCCGGGCGGCGGCGGCCGGCGCCGGACGCCCGGACTGCGCCGTGAGGAGGTCGCCGTGCTCGCCGGTGTGGGCGCCTCCTGGTACCAGTGGCTGGAGCAGGGGCGGGACATCTCGGTCTCCCCGCAGGTCCTCGACGCCGTCGCCCGGGTGCTGCGGCTGAGCGACGCCGAGCGGCGGCACCTGTACCTGCTGGCCGGGCTGAACCCGCCGACGCCCCAGGTCGTCCCCGACCGGCGGGACATGTGCGACGGGCTGCAGCGGCTGATCGACACCTGGATGCCGTACCCGGCGCACATCATGGACCTGTACTACAACTGCGTGCTGTACAACGACGCGGCGGCCATGGTGCTCGGCATGCGGCCGGAGATCACACAGAACTGCCTGGTCGACTTCTTCACCGACCCGCTGTACCGGTCGCGCAGCAACAGCTGGGAGCGGAACGCGCGCACGGTCGTGGCGCAGTTCCGGGCCGCGTGTGCCGCACGGCCGGACGACGAGGGGTTCCAGTCGGTGCTCGCCGAGGTGTCGGCGCTCAGCCCCGAGTTCGTGGCGCTGTGGGCCGAGCGGGACATCGAGGACCAGGGGCAGGTGCGCAAGGAACTGGACCACCCCGTGGTGGGGCTGCTGGTGGTGGAGGCGACGGTGCTGAAGGTGCCGGCCCGGCCGGACCTGATGATCGTGCTGCACGCTCCGCTGGACGAGGCGAACACCGCGGCCAAGCTGGAGTGGCTGGCGTCTCCCGAGGGGCGGCGCGGCACGATGTACCCCGTGGCGGGGTGAAGCCGCCGGGGCTTCGTATGCTCTGGGCATGACCGAGAGCAACGCGCTTGACCCCGAGGACCGCAAGATCGTCACCCTGGCCCGTTCCGCGCGGGCCCGCAACGGTGTGCCCGAGGGGGCGGCCGTACGGGACGACACGGGGCGTACGTACGTGGCCGGGTCGGTGGAACTCGCCTCGCTGAAGCTGAGCGCGTTGCGTACGGCCGTTGCGATGGCCGTGGCTTCGGGGGCGCGGTCGCTGGAGGCGGCGGCCGTGGTGAGCGACGCGGAGGCCGTGCCGGACGAGGACCGGGCGGCCGTCGCCGACCTGGGGGGTGCGGGTACGCCGGTGCTGCTCGCCGGGGCCGACGGCGTCGTGCGGCGCACCGTCACCGCCGGCTGACGCACCAGTGGGCCCCGCCCCCTGGACCCCGCTCGCGGCGACCGAACAAAAGGTCGGCTGGAATTCAACCTTGTTGGGGCGGTGCCGTCGCGCATCAATGGGGCCATAGGTTCCGACGACCCGTCAGATCCGCACCGCCGGTGCCGGTGTCCGCATCCGCTCGCCCGGCCTGCCGTTCGTCGGCGCACCTTCCGACCATCCCCACATGGCATCCCCACAGGGAAGGGAAGCGGATCCCCATGAGAGGAAAGCGCACGGCAACAGGTGCGGCGCTGGTCGCCGGGGCCCTCGCGGTCACCGGCCTGACCCTCGCGCCGACCGCGGCCGCCGTCACCCCCCAGTCGGCGACCATCACCGCGAGCTGCGGCATCTTCGGCGGTGGCTCGGCCACGCTCACCGCCACCCAGAACAGCACCTCCGCCACCGTCACCCTCACCTCCTCCGCGATCAAGGCGCCGGTCGCGGTGGCCCAGGACTCCATCACCTCCACGCTCACCCTGGTCAAGGCGAGCGGCGGCACCACCGTGTTCAGCGGGACGAAGAACCCGGCCATGCCCAGCGGTTCGGCGGTCAGCGTCGGCCCGCTGCCCGGCACCGTGGCCTCCGGTGACAGTCTGGAGGCGTACGGCGGCTCGCTGAAGATGGTGATCTTCGGTGTCACCGTGACCTGCAAGGCCACCGCCAGGCAGTCGCCCGGCCCGTTCGTCTTCGACTGAGCCGACCGGGCGATCCGGTTGAGCGACATGTTCCGGATCGTGCCGTAACCCCCTGGGATGCCGCAAAAACTGATGATCCGTCAGATTTCTGCGGCATCTCCATTGACTTCTCACCCCCGCTCCACATCAATGCCCCCTGTCGGCGCAGATGAGCCGCTGCGCCAGCAACCCTCAGGAGGGGGCCCATGGGTTCGACACCCCGAAGAGCCCGACGGTGGCGCTGGGCGTCACTGTTCGGGGCGACCGCACTCGCGGTCACCGCGGGCGGCGCGCTGGCCTGTCCGGCCGGTGCCGCCGGCACGAACGTGGACTTCGCCACGCACTGCATCCCGCCGGCCGTCTCGGGTCTACCGCCCATCGACGGCACCACCACCGCGAACGTGTCGGTGGACAACACCAGTCCCAAGGTCGGCGACACGGTCACCGTGACCTACACCGTGGTCACGGCCGCCGCCAGCAACCCCACCGACCTGGCCCTGCCGGCCGACATCATGACCCCGACCGGCAAGGTCGCCCTCGGTGGCGCCCAGACCGGTGCCGTCACCGTCACCGGACCGAAGAAGAACCCGCCGGTGCCGGGGAAGGCCGCGTTCCCGTCCTTCTCCATGACCGGCACGTTCACCGTCACCAAGGCCGGGCAGATCACCCTCTCTCCCGGCGACTACAACATCCACACCAGCTACATCCTGGAGCTGGACACCCCCTGCACGGTCATCACGCCGCCCGCCCCGGTCTCGCAGACCGTGACCGCGACCGACGGCACCCCGTCCAACACCCGGGCCATCTCGCTGGGTTCGGCGTCCGGTGACCCGGGTGCCGGTGTCACCGTCAGCGGGACGAACTTCACGCCGGGTGCGACCGTCACGCTGGCCGGGCGGGCCGGTGACACACAGACCGCGGACACCGCGACCGTGACCGCGAACGCCCAGGGCGCCTTCAGCGGTTCCCTCGTCGTCAACGACAAGACGACGACCGGGATCGTGGCCTACGAGGGCGGCTCCTGGAACCCCGACAAGGGCGCCGGACCCGCGGCCTACGTCGTCAACGACAACACGCCCGTCCCGGCCGGCAGCCAGAAGCTGACCACCACCGTCAAGGCGGGCACCCTGTCCATGTCCCAGGCCGGCGACTCCGTCGCGCTGTCGGCGGTCGACTTCGGCCAGGGCGGCGCCTCGACCGGGCGCCTCAACTCGGTGACGGTCAAGGACTTCCGCGGCGGGCCCGCGGGCTGGTCCCTGACCGGCAAGGTCACCGAGTTCACCGGGCCCGGCGCCAAGATCGACGCGAGCAAGCTCAGCTGGAGCCCCGCCTGCGCGACCAAGGCGGGCAGCCCCAGCACCTGCAAGGCCGGTTCGGCGGGCACCGTCGGCAGCGCGGGAGCGACGCTCGCGTCGACCCCGAACGGCACGCTCACCGGCGGTGAGTTCACCGTCGACGCCGGCCTCTCCCTGGACGTTCCGGCGTTCACGCCTCCGGGCTCGTACTCCGGCGTCCTGACCCTCACCCTCACCTGACCGACCGAACCAGGACACCGGTGGCCGGGCGCCCCGCCGTACGACCGGGGCCGCACCCGCCCGACCGCCACCGTCCCGAGCCCGTGGGGGGTCCGCACCCATGCGCAAGCCGTACGTCCTCCTCCTGAGCCTGGCCGGTCTGCTCCTCGGTGTCGGCGCGGTCCCCGCGCGGGCCGCCGACAACGGCAGCTGGTCCGTCTACCCGGTCGCCTCGAAGATCGCCGCGCGGCCGTACTTCACCCTCTCCGCCGAGCCCGGCCAGACACTCACCGACAAGGTCGCGGTCCAGAACAAGACGGCCCGCCCGCTCACCTTCCGGCTGTACGCGGCCGACGCCTACAACACCGCCCGGGACGGCGGGTTCGCCGTGCGCACCCTGAAGGAGAAGATGAGCGGGGTGGGGGCCTGGGCGAAGCCCGCGAAGTCCCGGATCACCGTGCCCGCGCACAGAACCGTCACCGTGCCCGTCGTCCTGCGCGTCCCCGAGGGGGCGGAGCCCGGCGACCACCCCGGCGCGATCGTCGCCCTGGACGAGAAGGTGGACCCCGGCAGCGGCAGGCTCGCGCTCGGTGTGCAGCGGGCCGTCGGCGCTCGGGTCTATCTGCGGGTCGGCGGTCCCACGCTCCCCGCGCTCTCCGTCGAGCAGGTGCGGTTCGGCCACCACCAGCCGCTGCTGCCGGGCCTCGGCGACAGCACGGCGACCGTCTCCTACACCCTGCGCAACACCGGGAACGTGACCCTCAGCCCCAAGGTGGAGCTGAAGGCGCGCGGGCTGTTCGGCCGTACGCTGCTCGACCGGGACCTGACCCGGGTGCCCTCCGAACTGCTGCCCGGGCAACGGGTGCGGCTCACGGAGACCTGGCGCGGGGCGCCCCAGCTCGACCGGGGGAGCGTGACCGTGACCGCCAGTGCGCCGGGCACCCGGCAGTCGGCCGGCGCTTCCTTCCTCGCGCTGTCCTGGCTGCTGGTGGCGCTCGTGTTCGCCGCCGGGGTGCTGACCGGGGCGCTGCTGGTCAGAGCGCGTCGGGTCCGCGCTCGCCGGTCCGCACCCGTACGACCGTCTCCACCGGAACGGACCACACCTTCCCGTCCCCGATCTTCCCCGTCTGCGCGGCCCTGACGACGGCGTCGATCACGTCGTCGGCGACCGCGTCCTCCACCACGACCTCGATGCGCACCTTCGGCACCAGGTCGACCCGGTACTCCGCCCCCCGGTACACCTCGGTGTGGCCGCGCTGCCGGCCGTAGCCGCTCGCCTCGGTCACGGTCAGCCCGTGCACACCCAGCTCCTGCAGGGCCGTCTTGACCTCGTCCAGCCGGTACGGCTTCACGATCGCGGTGATGAGCTTCATGCCTGGGTGTCGACCTTCTTCGTGCCGGCTGCGGTGAGGACGGAGTGGGAGACCGGGGCGCCGTGGCCCAGGACGCCGTGATCGTATGCCGTCTCGGCGTGCACCGTAAGGTCCAGGCCGGTGTGCTCCTGCTCCTCGCTCGCGCGGAAGCCCAGCGCCTTGTCGATGAGCTTGCCGAGGCCGTACGTCACCGCGAAGGCGTACAGCGCGACGACGGCCACGGCGAGCAGCTGCCTGCCGAGCAGGGCGAGCCCGCCGCCGTAGAACAGGCCCTCGGTGCCGCCGGTCATCGTCTTCTCGGCGAACAGGCCGATCAGCAGGGTGCCGATGACGCCGCCGACCAGGTGGACGCCGACGACGTCCAGGGAGTCGTCGTAGTTCAGCCGGAACTTCCAGCTCACGGCGTACGAGCAGACGACACCGGCGGCGAGGCCCACGACGAGGGCGCCGAGCAGCGAGACCGTGCCGCAGGACGGGGTGATCGCGACCAGGCCGGCCACCGCGCCGGAGGCGGCGCCCAGGGTGGTCGGGTGGCCGTCGCGCCGCTGCTCGACGAAGAGCCAGCCGAGCAGTCCGGTGCAGCCGGCGGCCAGGGTGTTGAGGAACGCGGCGGCGGCGAGGCCGTTCGCGCCGAGCGCGGAGCCCGCGTTGAAACCGAACCAGCCGAACCAGAGCAGACCGGCACCGAGGACCACCATGGGCAGGTTGTGCGGGCGCATGGCGTCCTTCTTGAAGCCCAGGCGGGGGCCGAGGACCAGGCAGAGGGCGAGCCCGGAGGCGCCGGAGGTGATCTCGACGGGCAGTCCGCCGGCGAAGTCCAGCGCGCCGAGCCGGTCGAGGATCCAGCCCCCCGGGCCCCACACCCAGTGGGTGACCGGAACGTATACGAGGAGGGTCCAGACCGGCACGAACACCAGCCAGGCCGAGAACTTCGTACGGTCGGCGACCGCGCCGCTGATCAGCGCGGCGGTGACGACGGCGAAGGTCAGCTGGAAGGTGGCGAAGAGGAGGGCGGGGACGGTGCCGTGGACGGAGTCCGGGCCGATGCCGTGCATCCCCGCGTGCCCGAACCCGCCGATCAGGCCGCCGCCGGCGTCGTCGCCGAAGGCGAGGGAGTAACCGGCCGCCAGCCACACCACCGTGACCAGGGCGATCGACACGAAGCTCATCATCAGCATGTTGAGGACGCTCTTCGTGCGGACCATGCCGCCGTAGAACAGGGCGAGACCCGGCGTCATCAGCAGGACGAGGGCGGTCGCGGCGAGCAGCCAGGCGGTGTCGCCGGTGTCGAGGGGAGTCCCCCCTGTGCGAGCGGAGCCGAGAACTCGGGGGAGAGCTGCGGCGAGGGTCACGGGCGTCTCCAACGGTGTGGTGGGTGCGTCAGAGCGTCACGGGTGTGGGTTTCCGGTCGCGTACAGGTGTGTTTCCGTGACGTTTCGTTGCGTGTGGGTTTCCGGAAGCTCACGGGAAGAAGGGGTGCCGGCCGTTGGTCCGGCGTTGGTACGGGAGGGGTGCCGGCCTTTGGTTCGGCGTTGGTACGGCAGGGCTCCGTGGATCAGGGAGAATGGGCGGCATGAGTGTTCGTACCCAGTCATCCGAGCAGCCGGCGGAAACCGTCCACCGCGCCGGCTTCGCCTGCTTCGTGGGCCGCCCCAACGCGGGCAAGTCCACCCTCACGAACGCTCTGGTCGGGCAGAAGGTGGCGATCACGGCGAACCAGCCGCAGACCACGCGGCACACGGTGCGCGGCATCGTGCACCGGCCCGACGCCCAGCTGATCCTGGTGGACACGCCAGGGCTCCACAAGCCGCGCACGCTGCTCGGTGAGCGGCTCAACGACGTGGTGCGGACGACGTGGGCCGAGGTCGACGTGATCGGCTTCTGTCTTCCGGCGAACGAGAAGATCGGTCCCGGTGACCGCTTCATCGCCAAGGAGCTGGCGGGGATCAGGAAGACCCCGAAGATCGCGGTCGTCACGAAGACGGACCTGGTCGACTCCAAGACCCTCGCCGAGCAGCTGATCGCGATCGATCAGCTGGGCAAGGACCTGGGCATCGAGTGGGCGCAGATCGTGCCGGTCTCGGCGGTCGGCTCCAAGCAGGTGGATCTCCTGGCCGACCTTCTGATCCCCCTGCTCCCCGAGGGGCCGGCGCTCTATCCCGAGGGCGACCTCACGGACGAGCCGGAGCAGGTGATGATCGCGGAACTCATTCGTGAGGCCGCGCTGGAAGGTGTCCGGGACGAGCTGCCGCACTCCATCGCGGTGGTCGTGGAGGAGATGCTGCCGCGTCCGGACCGGCCCGCCGACCGTCCCCTCCTGGACATCCACGCGAACGTCTACATCGAGCGTCCCAGTCAGAAGGGCATCATCATCGGGCCCAAGGGCAAGCGTCTGAAGGAGGTCGGCATCAAGTCCCGTAAGCAGATCGAGGCGTTGCTGGGGACGCCGGTCTTTCTGGATCTGCACGTCAAGGTGGCCAAGGACTGGCAGCGCGACCCGAAGCAGCTCCGCAAGCTGGGCTTCTAGGCCCCCGCCCGCCCACCCACCCGACTCGGCCCCTCGAGAGACCACCGCCACGGGGTTCCCCCCGGCCCCAAGCGTTTGGTGGGCGTCGGGGTGTCAGGGGTGGGTCGGGGTGGGGTGGGGGGTCATGTCCTGCAGGCCTACCACCCGTAGCAGCTGGAGTTTTTCGTGGGAGGCCGTGCCGGGGCGGGCCGTGTGGATGACGAGGTGGTGGTGGGCCTCGTGGCTGAGGAGGACCCCGCAGTCCAGTTCCAGCAGGCCCACCACGGGGTGCAGGAACCGCTTCGTGGCCGGTCGCCGCAGGGACACCTCGTGTTCGTCCCAGAGACGGGCGAACTCCTCGCTGGCCGCCCGGAGTTCCGCCGCCAGCGCGGCCGGCACCGGGTCGTCGGGGCGGGCCGCGGCCACCGCGCGGAGGGCGGCCACATGATCGTGGGCGTGTCGCGGCAGGTCCTCGGGCGGGAAGAGGGCGCGGGCCGTGGGGTCCAGGAAGAAGCGGCGGGTCAGGTTCCGCTCGCGCGGCGGGCGGGCCGACGCGTCGCCGACCAGCGCCTTGGCCAGCGCGTTCTGCGCCAGCACCTCGCCGCAGTCCGTGACCACCTGCGCC
Organism: Streptomyces actinomycinicus; assembly: GCF_016741775.1. Classification (GTDB taxonomy): domain Bacteria; phylum Actinomycetota; class Actinomycetes; order Streptomycetales; family Streptomycetaceae; genus Streptomyces; species Streptomyces actinomycinicus. The sequence continues at coordinate 507,521 of NZ_JAERRK010000001.1, forward strand.
GGTGAGTCGTACAGCCGGTCGAGGACCAGCAGCAGACCGGGTCTGACGTGGGCTGAGGACGTGTCCCGGCGCGGCGGCTCCTCGCCCGTCAGGTGGAAGAGATGGTCCCGTTCGTCGTCGGTCAGGCGCAGCGCGCGGGCCAGCGCGGCGAGCATCTGGCGGGACGGCCGCGGGCCGCGGGACTGTTCCAGGCGGGTGTAGTAGTCGACCGACATCCCGGCCAGCGACGCCACCTCCTCCCGGCGCAGTCCGGGCGTGCGGCGGCGGGCGCCGGGCGCCAGGCCCACGTCGGACGGTTCCAGGCGGGCGCGGCCACGGCGCAGGAAGTCGGCGAGTTCGGCTCGGTTCACCTCCCCAGGCTGCGGCACCACGGCCGGCTTATCCAGGGACTGTCGATCCCCTGATCGGAAGGTCTCTCCCGTCGTGCCCGTCGGCGGCCGAGGCTGGAGCACCGAAGCGAGGTCCGACCGAGAGGAACACCATCATGCTGACCCTGGTCACCGGCGCCACCGGACAGGTGGGGCGGGGTTTCGTCCCCCGGCTGCTCGGGCAGGCCCGGCCCGGCGAGCGCGTACGGGTGATCGTCCGGGACGAGTCCCGGGCCGCCGCCCTCGCCGAGCGCGGCGCCGAGGTCGTCGTCGGCGATCTGCGCGACGCCGACGTCCTCGGCAAGGCGCTGACCGGAGCGGACGCCGTCGTCAACATCGCGGCCTCCTTCCGGGGCGTGCCCGACGAGGAGATGCGGGCCGTCAACCGGGACGCCGCACTCGAGCTGGGCCGCGCCGCCCTCGCCTGCGGGGTACGCCGGTTCGTACAGGCCAGCACCATCCTGGTGTACGGCCTCGGCCGCGGACGGCCGCACGTCGAGGACGATCCGACCGTGCCGGGCGGCCCGATGTGGATGACGTACCCGGAGTCCAAGGAGGAGGCCGAGCGCGGGCTGCTCGCGCTGGACGGCCTCGACGTGCGGGTGGGCCGTCTCGGCTTCGTCTACGGCGAGGGCGATCCGCACCTGCCGGGCATCACCCGCTGGACCGCGCGGCAGCCGGCCACCAAGCGGCACCACCTGGTGCACGTCGCCGACGTCGCCCAGGGCCTGCTGCGCCTGCTGCACGCCCCCGGCGCCGGCGGCAGGATCTACAACATCGCCGACGACGCCCCGGTCACGGTGCTGGAGATCCACCGGCTCCTCGGCGTGGAGCCGCCGGCGGACGGGCCCGACGACGACCCCTGGTACGGCATCGCCTCCACCGACCGCATCCGCCGCGAACTGGGCTACCGGCCGCTGTACCCGACCCTCTGGGCGGCCCGCGACGCCGGGGCGCTCTGAGCTATTCGACCCCTCTGATCCTGCCCACGAGCACCGCCCCGCCCAGCCCGGTCAGCGCCGCCACCAGGTACAGCACGCGGTAGCCGCCGAGGTGGGTGACGACCGGCGCGGCCAGGGCGGGGGCGGCGACCTGGGGGAGGGCGTTGGCGATGTTGATCATGCCGAGGTCCTTGCCCCGGTCCAGCGCCGTCGGCAGGACGTCCGTCATCAGCGCGAAGTCGACGGACGTGAAGACACCGAAGCCGACCCCGAGCACGGCCGACGCCACGATCGCGCCCGGCCAGGTCTGCCAGCCGGCCAGGGCCGCCGTCGCCACGGCCATCAGCACGCCCGACCAGACGACGAACGGCTTGCGCCGGCCCACCCGGTCCGACCAGATCCCGCCCGCCAACACCGTCGCCATCAGCGTCACGCCGTTGACCGCGGTGAGGACCAGGACGCCTTGCTCGGGGTCGGCTCGGTGCAGGCGGTCGCGCAGGTAGTAGAGGAGGTACAGCAGGACCAGGGAGTTGCCGAGGTTGATGAGGAACCGGGTCAGCCAGGCCCAGGCCAGGTCGGGGTGGCGGCGCGGGCTGAGCCGGAACCCGGCGAGGAACCCCCGCCAGGACCAGGCCGGCCGGTCCGCCCGGGCCAGCGGCAGATCCGCGTACCGCAGGACGTACGGCAGCACGCCCGCCACCGTGAACACCGCGCACGCCGTGTACCCGGCACGGGTCCCGCCGGCGAGCGTGGCCAGCCCCGTGCCTCCGACCACGCCCAGGATCTGCGCCGCGCCCAGCCAGCCGCCCACCCTGCCGCGCTGGAGCCGCGGCACCCGGTCCGGCACGGCCGCGGTGACCGCGGCGAAGGCCGCGTTCAGCGTGAGCTGCACCAGGCACCAGCCCGCTGTCATCGTCCACGGGCCGCCGGCGCCCGCGAGCAGCAGCAGTGACAGCGCACCGCCCGCCGTCCCGGCCACGATCCACGGGGTACGGCGGCCCCGGCGGGCGGTGGTCCGGTCCGACAGGGCGCCGAAGAGCGGGTTCGCGAGCAGCGACACCACGGCGCCGGCGCCGGTCACCCACGCCAGCAGTGTCTCCTTCGGCATCCCGGCGCCGGGTGCGAAGTCCTTCGCCTGGGCGGCGAGCAGGATCTGCAGCGGGCCGAACCAGCCCACCCAGACGGCCCCGTTGGCCAGTGCCAGAGCCGCCGTCCAGCCCCGGCCGACGGGGTCGACGGGTTCGGCGAGGGCGGCCGAGGCGCGGGCGGTGGTCATCTGCGGTCCCGCAGGAGGTCCCTGAACCAGTGGTAGGAGGCCTTAGGGGTGCGCTCCAGCGTCTCGAAATCGACGTGCACCAGGCCGAACCGGCGGGCGTACCCCTCCGCCCACTCGAAGTTGTCCATCAGGGACCACACGAAGTAGCCGCGTACGTCGACGCCGGCCTCGACCGCCCGGTGCAGGGCCCGGATGTGTCCGTCGAGGTAGGCGATCCGCTCCTGGTCGTCGATGCCCTCGTAGGAGCAGCCGTTCTCGGTGATGACGACCGGCGGGAGCCGCTCGCCGTACCGTTCCCGGAACCCGGTGAGCAGTTCGGTCAGCGCCTCGGGCACGACCGGCCAGCCGAAGTCGGTCACCGGCCGGTCCTCGATCTCCCGCAGCGAGAAGGGGAGTTCCGCGGGGAGTGGCAGGCCCCCGTACTCGGCGTCACCGCCGCCGGGAGCGCCCACGCGGGTCGGGGCGTAGTAGTTGATGCCGTACCAGTCGACCGGCTCGGAGATGACCTCGAGGTCCTCCCGCACGTCGCCCGGCATCAAGTCGCCCATGCCCTCCGGGTACTCGCCGAGGATGACCGGCTCGGCGAACAGCCGGTTGAGCAGGACGTCGTAGAAGCCGGCCGCCTCCAGGTCCGCCTGTTCCCGCGAGGCGGGCCAGGTCGGGCCGTGCGAGTTGGCGATGCCGATGTCGCCCGCACCGGCCGCGCGCAGCGCCCGTACGGCCAGGCCGTGGGCCAGCAACTGGTGGTGGGCGACCGGGAGCGCGTCGAAGAGCAGTTGCCGGCCGGGGGCGTGGGCGCCCAGCGCGTGGCCCAGCAGGGTGTGTTCGGCGGGTTCGTTGAGGGTGATCCACTTCCGCACCCGGTCGCCGAGCCGCTCGGCGACCACGGACACGTAGTCGGCGAACCGGGCCGCCGTGTCGCGTTCCAGCCAGTCCAGCGAGGCGGGCAGGTCCCAGTGGAAGAGGGTCGGCACCGGCCGTACGCCCGCCGCGCACAGCTCGTCGACCAGCCGGTCGTAGAAATCGAGGCCGCCGGGGGAGTTCACCCGGGGCCAGGAGACCGAGAACCGGTACGCGTCCACGCCGAGGCCGGCGAGGAGCGCCACGTCCTCGGGGTAGCGGTGGTAGTGGTCGCAGGCCACGGCCGCCGTCGAGCCGTCCTTCACCCGCCCGGGCCCGGCCGTGAACACGTCCCACACGGACGGCTCGCGCTCCTCGGCCGCTCCCTCGATCTGATGGGCCGAGGTCGACACGCCCCACAGGAAGCCGGCGGGGAACCGGGGGACCGGGTTGACTGCGTCAGTCGCCATGGCCGGATCATCCGTACCCCCGGTAACATAAGTCAACGCCCGTGCGTGAAACGCCAGTTGCGCTGACCGTCCAGGATCACCGGCGGCCCGCGCGAACCCGCCTCCTGCCGCGCGCCGGGCACCCGCCTCCGGCCGCGCGCCGGGCTCCCCACCCGCCAGGCGCCCCACTCCGGCCGCGCGCCGGGCGCCGTGCCCGCTAGGCGCCCTCCTTCAGTACGCGTGACACCAGCTCCCGCTGTTCCTCGGTCAGGCGGGGGTCCGCCGCGTACACCGTGCGGCCGTCCACGGTGATCTCGTAGGAGAAGCCGTCCGGGACCCCCGCCGGAGGTGTGTCCCGGCCGGACGCGAGGGCGCGTTCGGCCAGGGTCTGCCACTCGTGGGCGTCCGGCCGGGCCGAGGTGTCCACCTCGGCCCGGCGCTCGATGCCCGCGAAACCGCCCGTGCGCCGTACTCGGATACGCATGGGTCTCTGTGTAGTACGGAACTACAGCGTCCGCACCCCCACCTGTTCCCACGCCTTCTGCACGGCCTGGAGTTCGTCCCCGGCGCCGTACCGCTCCCGGGCCGCCTTCACGGTCAGCGTGGCGAAGTCGGCGAACAGGGCCTTCTCCTTCAGGTCGCCGCCGGTCAGCACGTCGTACCAGATCTGGCCGGCCTTCTCCCAGGCGTAGCCGCCGAGGGCCGTGGCGGCCAGGTAGAAGGCGTGGTTGGGGATGCCGGAGTTGATGTGCACGCCGCCGTTGTCGCGGCCGGTGCGGACGTAGGCGTCCATGGTCGCCGGCTGCGGGTCCTTGCCGAGGACGTCGTCGTCGTACGCCGTGCCCGGAGCCTTCATCGAGCGCAGGGCGGTGCCGGTGACCCGCGGGGCGAGGAGCCCGGCGCCGATCAGCCAGTCGGCCTCGGCGGCGGTCTGGCCGAGCGTGTACTGCTTGATCAGCGAGCCGAAGACGTCGGAGAGGGACTCGTTGAGCGCGCCGGGCTGGCCGAAGTAGGTCAGGTTCGCGGTGTGCTGGGTGACGCCGTGGGTCAGTTCGTGCCCGATGACGTCGACCGGGATGGTGAAGTCGAGGAAGATCTCGTTGTCGCCGTCCCCGAACACCATCTGCTCGCCGTTCCAGAAGGCGTTGTCGTAGCCCTCGCCGAAGTGCACGGTGGCGTCCAGCGGCAGCCCGTCGTCGTCGATGGAGTGCCGGCCGTACGCCTTCAGGTACAGCTCGAAGGTGGCGCCGAGGCCCGCGTAGGCGCGGTTGACGGTGGCGTCGGAGCCGGCCTCGGAGCCTTCCTCGCGGACCTTGGTGCCGGGCAGGTCCTGGGCGTGCTCGGCGTCGTAGACGGTGCGGTGCGGCCGGTCGGCGGCGGCGCCGGCCGGCGGGGCGACGGCGGGAGCACCGATGACCGTGGTCAGGCGGCGCTTGGTGCGCTGGTAGGCGTCGTGCTCCAGGGACCGGCGGGCCGGGCCGGAGAGCGCGGGGTCCTCGTTGCGGGCGAGCTTGTCGAGGACGTGCGGCGGCACGATCGTGCAGAAGACGGGCTCGAAGCCCCCGTTGGTGGTCATGCCCGGCACCTTTGCACTGTGTGACACGAGTGTCACTAGCTGCCACCATGATTGGTGAAATACCGGGACACGGAACGCAACGCTCCGTGACCCTGTGCTAGGGCGATGTGGTGCAGCGCACTATTTGTCCCTTTTCGTCCCCCGGTCCCGCATACTGGGACAGGCCCGCGCACCCGGACCGGCTCGGCTAGGCTGCGGAACATCATGCGTTTCTGGCTGCTTCTTCTTAGCTGCCGCGGCGAGGGCCTGTAGACGAGGCCGACTCCCTCCCCGCGGAGCTCGGCGTTGCGTCGTCGGCCGTCCTTCCGGACCTCTCGAGGAGCCTCACGCGTCATGGCCAACCGCCAGCAGCCCAGCCCCATGCCGATCCACAAGTACGGCCGTTACGAGCAGGTCGACATCCCCGACCGCACCTGGCCCGACCGGCGGATCACCGTCGCCCCCCGCTGGCTCTCCACGGACCTGCGCGACGGCAACCAGTCCCTGATCGACCCGATGTCGCCCGAGCGCAAGCGCCGGATGTTCGACCAGCTGGTCAAGATGGGCTACAAGGAGATCGAGGTCGGCTTCCCCGCCTCCGGCCAGACCGACTTCGACTTCGTGCGCTCGATCATCGAGGAAGAGGGCGCGATCCCGGACGACGTCACGATCTCCGTACTGACCCAGGCCCGTGAGGACCTGATCGAGCGGACCGTGGAGTCCCTGAAGGGCGCCAGGCGCGCCACCGTGCACCTCTACAACGCCACCGCCCCGGTCTTCCGCCGGGTCGTCTTCCGCGGCTCCAAGGACGACATCAAGCAGATCGCCGTCGACGGCACCCGCCTGGTGGCGGAGTACGCCGAGAAGCTGCTGGGCCCCGAGACCGAGTTCGGCTACCAGTACAGCCCGGAGATCTTCACCGACACCGAGCTGGACTTCGCGCTGGAGGTCTGCGAGGCGGTCATGGACGTCTGGCAGCCCGGCCCGGGCCGCGAGATCATCCTCAACCTGCCCGCCACCGTGGAGCGTTCGACGCCGTCCACGCACGCGGACCGCTTCGAGTGGATGCACCGCAACCTCTCCCGCCGCGAGCACGTCTGCCTGTCCGTCCACCCGCACAACGACCGCGGTACCGCCGTCGCCGCCGCCGAGCTGGCCCTGATGGCCGGCGCCGACCGCATCGAGGGCTGCCTGTTCGGGCAGGGCGAACGCACCGGCAACGTCGACCTGGTCACCCTGGGCATGAACCTGTTCTCGCAGGGCGTCGACCCGCAGATCGACTTCTCCGACATCGACGAGATCCGCCGTACGTGGGAGTACTGCAACCAGATGGAGGTCCACCCGCGCCACCCGTACGTGGGCGACCTGGTCTACACGTCCTTCTCCGGCTCCCACCAGGACGCCATCAAGAAGGGCTTCGACGCCATGGAGGCCGACGCCGCGGCCAAGGGCGTCACCGTCGACGACATCGAGTGGGCGGTCCCGTACCTGCCGATCGACCCCAAGGACGTCGGCCGCTCCTACGAGGCCGTCATCCGCGTCAACTCGCAGTCCGGCAAGGGCGGCATCTCCTACGTCCTGAAGAACGACCACAAGCTGGACCTGCCGCGCCGGATGCAGATCGAGTTCTCGAAGCTCATCCAGGCGAAGACCGACGCCGAGGGCGGCGAGATCACGCCGAAGGAGATCTGGGCGGTCTTCCGGGACGAGTACCTGCCGAACCCCGAGAACCCCTGGGGCCGCATCCAGGTCAGGACCGGCCAGTCGACCACGGACACCGACGGCATCGACACCCTGACCGTCGAGGCCACCGTCGACGGCGAGGACACCGTCCTGACCGGCTCCGGCAACGGTCCGATCTCGGCCTTCTTCGACGCCCTGCAGTCCATCGGCATCGACGTACGCCTGCTGGACTACCAGGAGCACACGATGAGCGAGGGCGCCTCCGCACAGGCGGCCTCCTACATCGAGTGCGCGATCGACGACAAGGTTCTGTGGGGCATCGGCATCGATGCGAACACGACGCGTGCGTCGCTGAAGGCGGTCGTCTCGGCGGTCAACCGCGCCACCCGCTGACGGAGCGCCCCGCCGGGGACGCGGCCGGAGGCCCGCCCGCCGCACCGCCGTCCTGGCGGCCGCGCGGTTCCCCGCGTCCCCCGGGCAGGCCGTCGCGCTCGGCGTCCACTGGTCCTGCCCACCGTCCACCGGTGGGCAGGACCTGTCTATTTCCGGCCATCGTGCCCCGCAGATCACGGAAAGGTCTCTTACGGGGTACTGACTCAGCCTCCGGGATGTGGCTAACATCACGCCAGCGCGGCGATGTTGCCGTGCGGTTACGGAGGTGCGACGTGCTGCCAGTACGGGGACGAGACGACCGTGCCGCCAGGGCTGCGCGCATCCTGGGCGTCCACACCGCGTGGACACCCGTCGGGGACGGCGAGTTCTTCTGCCCCGGCTGCGGCGGAGACCGCAACTACCAGCGGCTCACCGGGCGCCGCCGGCTCACCCTGCTGGGCGTGCCCCTGCTGGCACGCGGGACCACCGGACCGGTCGTGGAGTGCGCCGCCTGCCGCTCCCACTACGGCACCGACGTCCTGGACCACCCCACCACCCGCCGCTTCTCCGCGATGCTCCGGGACGCCGTGCACACCGTCGCCCTCGCCGTCCTCGCCGCGGGCGGCACCGGCTCCCGCACAGCCCTGGAGACGGCCGCCACCGCGGTCCGCGCGGCCGGTCTCGCCGACTGCACGGAGGACCAGCTGGCCGCCCTGGTCGAGGCGCTCGCCGCGGACACCGGCCGCTTCTTCGAGCAGCCGGGCGGCGCCGGCCTGACCATAGAGCTGCACGAGGCCCTGGACCCGCTCGCCCCGCACCTCGCCCCGGCCGGCCGCGAGTCCCTGCTCCTGCAGGCCGCCCGCATCGCCCTCGCCGACGGCCCCTACACCCCCGCCGAACGCGACGCCCTCAGGACCGTCGGCGCGGCCCTCACCATCTGCTCCGACGACGTGACCCGGCTGCTGGCGGCGGCGCGTACACCCTCCTGATACTCCCGCGGGAGTAACACCCCGGACGGGTCACCCCCGGCAGTAGCCCCCAACTCGCCCCCGAGCCCGACGAACCCGCCCCCGCGCACCGGAAGCCTGGAACCGGACCAGACGACCGACCGGAGGGAGATTCGTCCATGGGGGCCGCGAGGAAAGACAGACGGCGCAGGCGGGCCGTGCCCTGGGCGGTGTTCGGGCTGTGGGTGGCCGCACTGCTGCTCGTCGGGCCGTTCGCCGGGAAGTTCGGCGACGTCCAGCAGAACCGGTCGGTGGACTACCTGCCCGACAGCGCCGACTCCACCCGGGTCGCCCGCATCCAGGACGAGCTGCCGGGCGGGCAGGCCACCGACCTGGTCCTCGTGTACCACCGCGACGGCGGGCTCACCGCCGCCGACCGGGCCAGGGCCGCAGGACAGATCGCCGAGATCCGGCGGACGTACCCGCTCACGGGCAGCCCCGCCGCCGTCCCGTCCCGCGACGGCAGCACCCTCATGTACCCCGTCTCCAGCACACAGCCCGGCCAGGACGACGACAAGCGGGACGCGTTCGTCGACGGCGTCCGGGACATCGCGGACGGCGGCGCGGGGCTGAGCGTCGAGGTCGGCGGCCCCGGGGCGCTCAGCGCCGACATGGGCAAGGTGTTCGGCAGCATCGACGGCACCCTGCTCTACACCACCCTCGGCGTGGTCACCGTCCTGCTCGTCCTGATCTACCGCAGCCCCTTCCTGTGGCTCGTGCCGCTCGCCGTCGCCGGGGTCGCCGCCGGCCTGGCCATGGCCGCCGCCTACGGCCTCCACGAGGCCTTCGACGTCACCGTCACCGGCCAGAGCGGCGGCGTGATGACCGTCCTCGTGCTCGGCGCGGGCACCGACTACGCCCTGCTGCTCATCTCCCGCTACCGCGAGGAGCTACGGCGCCACGAGCGGCCCTACGACGCCATGCGCGCCGCGCTGCGCGGGTGCGGGCCGGCGATCCTCGCCTCCTCCGGCACCGTGGCGGCCGGACTGCTCTGCCTGCTCGCCGCCGACCTCAACAGCAGCAGCGGCATGGGCCCGGTCGGCACCGTGGGCGTGCTCGCGGCCCTCGTCGCGATGACCACGCTGCTGCCCGCACTGCTCGTCCTGCTCGGCCGCCGGGTGTTCTGGCCGCTGGTCCCGGCCTTCGGCAGCGAGCCCAGGACGCGACGGTCCCTGTTCGCGGCGATGGGCGGCTCCGCCACCCGGCGGCCCGCCGCCGTCCTGGCCGGCGGTGCCGTCCTCCTCGGCGCGCTCGCCCTGGGCGCCCTCGCGCTGCCCGGCACGCTCCGGCAGGAGGACTCCTTCACCGAGAAACCCGAGTCGATCACCGCCGGCCAGACCCTGGCCCGCGCCTACCCCGGGCACAGCAGCCGGCCCGTCACCGTCATCGCCCCCACCGCACAGGCCGGCGCCGTACTCGCCGAGGCCCGGGCGACGGACGGCGTGGCACAGGCGAAGGCCGGCCGCAGCGGGGGCGGCTGGACCGAGATCTCCGTCTACGCCACCGCCGCCCCCGAGACGGCCGGGGAGACCCGCACCATCGAGGCCCTGCGCGACGGCCTCCACGACAGCCACGGCGCCTACGTCGGCGGACCCAGTGCCCAGCAGCTCGACCTGACCGACAGCCAGGCCAGGGACCAGCGGGTCATCGTCCCGCTCGTGCTCGCCGCCGTGTTCGTGATCCTGGTGGGACTGCTGCGCAGCCTCGTCGCGCCGCTGCTGCTGCTCGCCGCCGTGGTCGCCGTCTGGGGCGCGGCGCTCGGCCTCGGGGGACTGGCCTTCGGGCCCCTGCTCGGCTTCGCCGGCACCGACCCGGGGCTCGGGCTGCTGTCCTTCGTGTTCCTGGTGGCACTCGGCGTCGACTACGGCATCTTCCTGATGCACCGCATGCGCGAGGAGTCACTCGCCGGTGCCGGGCCGACGACGGCCGCGCTCACCGCCCTGCGCACCACCGGCGGCGTGATCGCCTCGGCCGGCGTCGTCCTCGCGGCCACGTTCGCCGTGCTCGCCACCCTGCCCCTGGTCGCGCTGGTCCAGCTCGGGTTCGTCATCGCGGTCGGCGTGCTGCTGGACACCTTCCTCGTGCGGACGTACCTGGTGACCACGGCGAGCGTGCTGCTGGGGCGCCGGGTGTGGTGGCCGGGGCGGCTGTCGCGGGCGCCGCGGCCGCTACGGCCGCAGCGGCAGCGGGAGCCGGTGTGAAGCGCCGAACGCCTGCTGGAGGATGAACCCCGTGCAGCACACCAGGAGACCCGAGCGGATCATGGCCGCGATCAACCGCGACCCGCGGACCGCCCCGCACGGCACCCGTAACGACGCGATCCTGGCCGCCGTCCTCGCGACGGCGGCCGTGGGCCTCGCGCTGCTCACCGACCCCGGCCGCCGCCCGGACGCGCTCGGCTGGACGCTGCTGGCCGCCGCCCACGTGCCGATCGGCTGGCGGCGGCGCCGTCCGCTGCTCGTGCTCGCCGCGGTCGTGGCCCTCGTCCTGCCCTACCACGCCCTCGACAACAACCACCACGCGGCGGCGCCGGTCGCCGTCACCGCCCTCTACACGGTCGCCGTCACCGGCCGCCCCCTGCGCACGATCCTGACCGGCGTCACGGTCCTCACGGCCGCCGTCTGCGTGATGCTGCTGGTCGACACCCGCCAGGCCGTGGAACTGGTGCGCATATCCGGCTGGGTGATCGCGGTGCTGTTCGGCGGCGTCGACGTCCGCTACTACCGGCGGTACGTCGCCGGGATCGTCGAACGCGCCGAACACGCCGAGCGCACCCGCGAGGAGGAGGCCCGCCGCCGGGTCGCCGAGGAACGCCTGCGCGTCGCCCGCGACCTGCACGACCTGCTCGCCCACAGCATCACCCTGATCGGCGTGCAGACCTCGGTCGCCGCGCACGTCCTGGCCGCCGACCCCGAGCGGCTCGACCGGGAGACGGTCGCCAAGGCGCTCGACGACATCGCCGAGACCTGCCGCAGCGCCCGCGGGGAACTGCGCACGACACTGGAGGTGCTGCGCGCCGACGAACACGGCGACGCCCGCGGCCCCCTGCCCGGCCTCGACGGCCTGCCCCACCTGGTGGAGGCCGCGCGCCTCGCCGGCGCCCGTGTCGAGCAGACCCTGCGCATCGGGCAGGCCCCGCCCGCGGTGGGCGCCGCCGCCTACCGCATCGTCCAGGAGGCGCTGACCAACGCGGTACGGCACGCCGGACCCGAACCGGGCGTACGTGTCGACCTGTACGAGGCCGACGGCGCCCTGCACGTGTCGGTCACCGACGACGGCACCGGGCCCGTCCCGGGCGGCAGCCCGGGATTCGGACTGGTGGGGATGCGCGAGAGGGTCCGCAGCGTGGGTGGCACACTCGACGCCGGGCCGCGCACGGAGGGCGGCTTCGCGGTGCGTGCCGCACTGCCGCTGACGACCGGGGAAGGGGCCCGATGACCATCCGCGTGCTGCTCGCCGACGACCAGACGCTGGTACGGGCCGCGTTCGCGATGCTCGTCGAGTCGGCGCGGGACATGGAGGTCGTCGGACAGGCGGGCACCGGCCGCGAGGCCGTGGAGCTGGCCCGCGCCGAACGCCCCGACCTGGTGGTGATGGACATCCGCATGCCCGAGCTGGACGGCATCGAGGCGACCCGGCTGATCGCGGCCGAGGAAGCCCTCGACGGGGTACGGGTCCTCGTCCTCACCACGTACGACACGGACGAGCACATCGTCGAGGCGCTGCGCGCCGGCGCCTCCGGGTTCCTGGTCAAGGACACCCGGCCGGCCGAACTCCTGGACGCCATCCGCACGGTCGCGGCCGGTGAGTCGCTGCTGTCGCCCGGGCCGACGGCACGGCTGATCGCGCGTTTCCTGCGCACCCCGCCGGTGCCGGTGGCGGGCGGGCCGGAGTGCCTGTCGGAACGCGAGCGCGAGGTGCTCGCCCTGGTCGCCCGCGGCCTCAACAACACCGAGGTCGGCGAGGCGCTCGGCCTCAGTCCGCTGACCGCGAAGACCCACGTCAGCCGCATCATGGGGAAGCTGGGGGCGCGGGACCGGGCACAACTGGTCGTGGTGGCGTACGAGTCGGGACTGGTGACACCGGGAACGGTCTGACCGCGTCCCGGGGTCCGGCGGTCCGGGAGATCCCCCGGACGGAGTAAGAACGGCCCCGCCGATGCGGGGAGCATCAGGGCGTGACCCCTCGCAGCCGCTCGCTCCTCACCAGCCTGGTGCTCCTGACCTCGCTCACCGTCCGGCTGCCCGCGCACGCGGCGACCGGGGGCTGCACCTCCTCCGTGCCCTACGCGTCCGGGCAGGGCGGCTACACCACCTTCCGCATCCCGGCCGTGGTGAAGACCCGGCACGGCACGGTCCTCGCCTTCGCCGAGGGCCGGCACGACGGCGCCGCCGACACCGGTGACATCGACGTCGTCCTGCGCCGCTCCACCGACGGCGGCTGCACCTGGGGCCGGCTGACCGTGGTGGCCGCCGGACAGGGCGACACCCGGGGCAACCCGGCCCCCGTCGTCGATCCGCGCACCGGCGCCGTCGTCCTCGTGACCTGCGGCAACGGCGGAACCGTGACGGAGGCCCAGATCATGCGCGGCGAGGTCACGCCGGAGCAGGGCCGCCGGGTGTACGTGCAGCGCAGCTGGGACGACGGACGGCACTTCTCGCCCCCGCGGGACATCACGGCCCAGGTGCGCCTGCCGGGCTGGCGCTGGTACGCCACCGGACCGGGGCACGCCGTCGCCCTCGCCCGGGGCCTGCTCGGCACCCGCCTGCTGATCCCCGCCAACCACTCCGCGGCCCCGCCCGCCGGCTCCCACGACTCCGGCCGGGAGGCCAGGTACTACGGCGGCCACGCCCTGTACAGCGACGACATCGGCCGCACCTGGCACCTGGGCTTCGTGGACACCACCTACGACGGCAGGACCAACACCAACGAGACGAGCGCCGCCCGACTCCCCGACGGCCGCGTCTACTTCAGCGCCCGCGACCAGAACGGCACCGCGCCAGGCAACCGCCTCGACACCTACTCCGGCGACGGCGGCCGTACCCTCGAACGGCCCTACGCCGTGCAGCCGGCCCTGAACGACGTCCCGGTGGTCCAGGGCAGCGTCCTGCAACTGCGGGGCCCCGGCGCCCCGTTGCTGTTCTCGGCGCCCTCCGTGCCGACCGCCCGCCGGGCACTGGCGCTGTGGTCCAGCGCGGACGCCGGCCGTACCTTCAGCAGACTGCTCACCCTCGCGGACCGCCCGGCCGCCTACTCCGACCTGGTCCAGCTCGCCCCGGACACGGCCGGCGTCCTGTACGAGACCGGCACCCGCGGTCCCTACGAGTTCCTGGAGTTCCGCAGACTGCCGCTGCCGCCGACGCCATAGGCGGGGCCGGTCATGGGCGGGGCCGACGCCATGGGGGGCCGGTGCCATGGGCCTGGGCCGGCGCCATGGGGGGCCGGTGCCACGGGCGAAGGCCGGCGCCACGGGTGGGGCCGCCGGGCCGGTGGCGTCCTCAGCGGCCGTGTTCGCAGGGCCCGAGCAGCCCGGCCCCGGCCAGGAACTTGCCGACCTTCTCGACCTCCTCGCCGGACAGCGGGACCTGCGGCTCGGCCGTCACCGGGCAGTCGATGATCCCGCGCAGATGCAGCGCCGCCTTGAACGCGCCCAGCGCCGCCGAGCTGCCGCCCATCCGTGCGGGGTCCCCGACACCGGTCAGCCCGAACAGGGTGCACAGCCGCTCCTGTTCGATCCGGGCGGCCTCCCAGTCGCCCGCCCGGCACAGGCGGTAGAGGCGGACGTACCCGTGCGGGTCGACGTTGGCCAGGCCGGGCACGGCACCGTCGGCACCGAGCGCCAGCGCCGAGTCGGCGATCAGCTCCGAGCCGGTCAGCACGCTGAACCCGGGGTGGGCCCGGGCGCCGGTGACGAGGTCCCGGAAAGCGGCCAGATCGCCGCTGGAGTCCTTGATCCCGGCCAGTACACCGTCCCCGGCGAGCCCCAGCACCAGGTCGGCGGGGAGTTTGGTGTGCACGGCGACCGGGATGTCGTAGGCGATCACCGGGACCGGGCTGGCGGCGGCGATCCGGCGGTAGTGGTGGACGATCTCCGAGGGGTGGGTGCGGGCGTAGAAGGGCGCGGTGACGACGACGCCCTGCGCGCCGGCCGCGGTGACCGCGACCACGTGGTCCAGGACGCGCGGGGTGGTCATGTCGATGGCACCCGCGAGGACGGGCAGCTGACCGCCCACGTGCGAGGTGACGGCCCGCACCACCCGGGTGCGCTGCCAGTCCGTCAGGAAGGCGGCCTCCGAGGTGGAGCCGAGCAGGAACAGGCCGTGCACCCCCGCCTCGACCAGATGGTCCACCAGGCGCAGCAGGGACGGCACGTCCACCTCCCGCTCCGGCGTCAGCGGGGTGCACACGGGAGGGACGACACCGGTGAGGGGGGCGGGGAAGGTCATTTAGGGCTCCGGGCGGGCTAGGTCTCGCGTCGACTGGTCCTCCTCCACAGGATGGTGACACCGGTAGCGGTGTCCCGGCTGCGACGCGGCCGAGAACCCCGGCATCACCTGGGCGCACGTCTCGTCGGCCTTCCAGCAGCGGGTACGGAACGGGCAGCCGCTCGGCGGGCGGGTCGCCGAGGGCACCGGCCCGCTCAGGGGGATCGGGTCGATGGGGTCCAGCAGCCCGGGCGTGGCCGAGAAGAGGGCACGGGTGTACGGGTGCCGGGCGGCGTCGATGACCCGGCCGGCCGGGGTCTCCTCCACGATCCGGCCGAGGTACATGGTGATCACCCGGTCGCTCATCCGCCGCACGGTCTGGATGTCGTGCGAGACGAACACCAGGGCCAGACCGAGGCGCTCCTTCAGGTCGAGCAGCAGGTTCAGGATCTGCGCCCGGACCGAGACGTCCAGGGCGCTGGTCGGCTCGTCGGCGACGACCAGGGCCGGGTCCAGGGCGAGCGCGCGGGCGATGGCGACGCGCTGCCGCTGGCCGCCGGAGAGCTGTCCGGGCAGGGCGTCGGCCAGCGCCGGGGGCAGGCCCACCAGGCCCATCAACTCCCGTACCCGGTCCTCCCGTTCGGGCCGGCTGCCACGCTGGTGCACGTCCAGCGGGTCGCGCAGGATCCGGCGCACCGTCAGCCGGCGGTTCAGGGCGGTCGACGGGTCCTGGAAGATCATGCCGGTGCCCGCGCCGACCGCGGCCCGGCGTTCGGCGGGCGGCATCGCCCACAGGTCCTGGCCCCCGAACGCCACCGTCCCGGCGGCCGGCCGCTGGATGCCCACCAGCACCTTCGCCAGCGTCGACTTCCCGCACCCCGACTCGCCGACCACGCCGACCGTCTCGCCGGCCGCCACGCAGAGGTCGGCGCCGGTCAGCGCGTACACCCGGTCCCGCCGGAACAGGCCGCCGCTGCGCGCCTTGTGCACGACGTGCGCGTCCCGCACCTCCACGACAGCGGTCACTGCAGGGCCTCCCAGCTCTCCGCGGACGTCGGCTCCACCGCCGGGTGGTGGCAGGCGGCCGTGTGCGTGGGGGTGCCCGTGAGGACCGGCGCGGTCGCGTGGCACACCTCGGTGGCGAGCGGACAGCGGTCGGCGAACCGGCAGCCCGCGGGGAAGTCGGCGGGCGACGGGACGACGCCCTTGATCTGTGTCATCCGCTCCTCGGCCGACTCCAGCGAGAGGACGCTGCCGAGCAGCCCGCGCGTGTAGTGGTGGGCCGGTGCCGCCACCAGGTCGGCGGTCACCCCGGTCTCCATGATCTGCCCGCCGTACATCACCACCACCCGGTCGGTGACGTCGGCGACCAGTGCCAGGTCGTGCGAGACCAGGATCAGCGCGAAGCCGAGTTCCGCGCGCAGCCTGAGCAGCAGCTCCATGACCTGGGCCTGCACGGTGACGTCCAGGGCGGTGGTCGGCTCGTCGGCGACGATCAGCTTCGGGTCGCGGGAGAGGGCCATGGCGATGAGCACCCGCTGTCGCTGTCCGCCGGACAGTTCGTGCGGATAGCTGCGCAGGGTGCGTTCGGGGTCGAGCCCGACCAGTGAGAGCAGTTCCCGCGGGCCGCGGCGGCCACCGCGCCGGACGAGCTGTTTCAGCTGGGCGCGGATGGTCATGGCGGGGTTCAGGGAGGACAGGGCGTCCTGGTAGACCATGGCCATCTCGTGGCCGAGCAGCCGGCGCCGCACCCGCATCGGCTCGGCGAGCAGGTCCCGCTGGTGGAACCGCACCTGGCCGCGGACCCGGGCGTCCCTCGGCTGGAGGCCCATGACGGTCAGCGCGGTCAGTGACTTGCCGCAGCCCGACTCGCCCACCAGGCCGAGCACCTCACCGGGGTGCACCTCGAAGCTGACCCCGTCCACGATGTCCACGCCCCCGTGCCGGCCGGGGAAGCCGATGGCGAGGTTCTCCACGGCCAGCACCGGCTGTCCGCCCCGGCCGGGCAGCGGCCGGGCCCGGGAGCGCAGCCGCCGGGCGGCCTCGGTGAGCCCGGGCAGCTGCAGCACCTCGCCGGTGCCGGCCTCCGGGGTCTGAAGGCGGTCCGCCGGTGCCCGCACCTCCCGCGGGGCGGGCGCGGCCCACGCGTCCGAGACGCCCTCGGAGAGGATGTTCAGCGACAGCACGGTGAGCAGGATCAGCAGCCCGGGGAAGACGGTCGCCCACCAGCCGCCGGTCAGCACCATGTTCTTGCCGTCGGCGATGACACTGCCCCAGGACGGGTCCGGGGGCCGGACGCCCGCGCCGATGAAGGACAGCGAGGCCTCGAACACGATGGCCTCGGCGACCTGGACCGTGCAGAACACCAGCACCGGGGCGGCGCAGTTGACGGCGACGTGCCGCAGCACGATGTGCGGGGTGCGGGCGCCGATGACCCGCTCCGCGGTGACGTAGTCCTCGCCGTACTGGTCCAGCACGTTGGCCCGGACGACCCGGGCCACCGGTGGCGTGAACAGGAAGGCGATCGCGCAGATCAGCACGCCGATCCCGCCGCCGAACACGGCGACCAGCACGGCGGCGAGCGCGATGCCCGGGAACGCCATCACCACGTCCAGGCAGCGCATCAGGGTCTCGTCCACGGCCTTGCGGGAGGTCGCGGCGAGCGCCCCGACGACGGCTCCGACGACGAGTGCCAGTGCGGTCGCGCCCAGCCCGATCGCGAGCGACCAGCGGGCGCCGTACATCAGCCGGCTGAGGATGTCGCGGCCCAGGCTGTCCTGTCCCATCCAGTGCGCGGCGGACGGCGCCCCCGTCCCGCCGGCCGGGTCCTGCTGGTCGAGCGGGTCGTGCGGGGCCAGCACGGGGGCGAGTACGGCGACCAGCACGACGAGGGCGAGGAAGCAGACGGCGACCTTGGACGGCAGCGGCAGCCGGCGCCAGCCGCGCAGCCGGACGCCGGGCCGGGAGAACCGCTCGGTGAGGCTCGCGCGCGTGACCATCAGCCCGCCCTCAGTCGTGGGTTGACCAGCAGATACAGGATGTCGATGACGAGGTTGACGACGACGAACCCGGTGGCCGTGGTGAGCACGACGCCCTGCACGACCGCCGGGTCGCCGTTCTGCACGGCGTCGATCATCAGCTTGCCCATGCCGGGCAGCGAGAAGATCGTCTCGATGACGACCGCGCCCCCGAGCAGGTAGCCGACCCGCAGGCCCAGCACGGTCAGCGGGTTGACCAGGGCGTTGCGCAGGACGTTCCGTCCGACGACCACCCGCGGCGGCAGCCCGCTGCCGATCGCCGTGCGGACGTAGTCCTTGTCCAGTTCCTCCACCACGGAGGTCCGCACGATCCGGGTCAGCTGGGCGGCGACCGGCAGCGACAGGGCGAACGCGGGCAGGGCCATGGTCTTCAGCCAGCCGGTGACGGAGTCGGCGGGGTTGATGTAGCCGCCGGTCGGGAACCAGCCGCGGTCCACGGCCAGGTACTGGATCATCAGCAGCGCCAGCCAGAACCCGGGCGCGGCGACCCCGACCAGCGAGACGACCCGGATGGCCTGGTCCGGCAGCCGGTCCCGGTACACGGCCGCCGTTACCCCGCCCGCGAGGGCCAGCACGACCGCGATGGTGAGACCGAGGAAGGTCAGCTGGAGGGTGAGCGGCAGGGCGGTGGTGACCTGGTCGACGACCGGGGCACGGGTCAGGGCGCTGGTGCCGAGGTCGCCGTGGAGCAGCTCGCCGACGAAGTGGACGTAACGCACGGGCAGCGGGTCCAGAAGTCCGTTGCGTTCCCGGAAGTCGTGCAGCTGCTGTGGGGTCGGGTTGGCGCCCTGGAAGAACGCGGACGCGGGATCGACGTCCGAGAACCGCATCACCAGGAACACGAACAGCACGATGCCGAGGAGCAGCGGGACGAGCAGGGCGATGCGGCGGAGCAGGATCCGGGCGACGGCCGTCATGCCGTCAGATCCACTTGGCCTGGAGGAGGTTGATACCGGGGTACGGCTGTGCCCTTATCCCGCTGAGCTTGCGTGCGTCCCAGGCGGTCACCAGCTCGTTGTGGACGACCGGGTAGAGCACGGCCTGCTCGGCGACGACGTCGACGTAGTCCTGGATCATCGCCTTTTTCTTCGCGGGGTCCGGCTCCCGGGTCGCCCGGTCCATGTCCTTGAAGAGCTGCCCCGCGACGGGGTCGCCGGCCCACCGGGTGTACTGCATCCACAGGTTCTGCGGACCGTAGTTGTAGTGCATGATCAGGTCGGCGTCGAGCCCGAACTGGTTGGGGTTGGAGGCCGCCGCCACCACCTGGTAGTCCTGTTTCTGGTCCATCTTGGTGAAGACGGCCGTGGTCTCCTGCGGCGCCAGGGTGGTCCGCACACCGATCGCGTCCCACGAGGCCTTGATGGTCGGCAGGCAGTCGACGATCCAGCTGACGTTGACCGCGAGGATCTCCACCCTGAGGTTCTTCACCCCGGCGGCCTTCAGCAGCGCCTTCGCCTTCGCCGGGTCGTGGTCGTAGACGGTCTTGGCGCGCCGGTAGCAGGGGTTGCCCTCGTTGAGGAACGAGGACGCGGGCTTGCCGTGGCCCTTCAGCGCGACCTGCACCATCTTCTCGCTGTCGATGGCGTAGTGCAGTGCCTGCCGCACGCGGACGTCGTCGAAGGGCTTGTGCCGCGTGTTGAACATCAGGAACAGGTTGTTCATCCCGGCGCCGCCGGCCACCTCCAGGCCGCCCTGCTCCAGCCGGGGGATGTTGGCGTAGGGGATGTTGTCGGCGATCTGTGCGCCTGCCCCGGATCCGGAGATCTTGGCGACGCGCGGTGCCGCGTCCACGATGGTCAGCCAGTTCATCTTCCGGAAGGCGGGCCTGCGCGGGCCGTTGTAGGCGGTGAACGCCTCGAAGGTGGTGTTCGACTTCGGGTGGTGCGCGGTTTGCCGGTACGGCCCCGAGCCCACGGCCAGTCCCTTGATGGCGTCGTCCCAGGCGCCGGGCTTCGAGAACACGTGCTTCGGCATGATCTTGGCGAGGGTGAGCCGGGAGACGCCTTCCGGGAACGGGAACTTCAGCTTCAGCTCGACGGTCCGCGCGTCGACCTTCCGTACGGACTCCAGCCAGGAGACGAAGAACCCCTTGGCGAGGGTCTGGGTCTTCGGGTCCAGGATCCGGTCGAAGACGAACACGACGTCGTCGGCGGTGACGGGCTTGCCGTCGTGGAAGGTGGCCCCGGAGCGGAGCGTGAACCGCCAGGTGGTGGCGCCCGGGTCCTTCGGCACCTCGGTGCCCAGTGCCGGATACGCCGCCCGGGTGATCGGGTCGGTGTCCAGCAGGCCCTCGTAGATGTGGTTGTTGGCGGCCATCGCGAACGCCGACGCGGTCTGCGTGGGGTCCCAGCTGCCGTCGTTGCCGTACCCGATCACGGCGGTCAGCGTCCGGTCCTTGCCGCTGCCGCCGTCCCCGGTGTCGTTCGTGGACTCCGGGCCGGTGGAGCAGCCCGCCAGCACGGGCGGGAGGGCGGCGGCCGCGCCCAGCGCACCGGTGTACTTCAGGAACGACCGGCGGCGCGGTGCCGGTACGTCGGGGGTCACGTCGTCGCGCACGGGTCCTCCAGCAAGTCGGTGGGGGGAGGGGGTGGGAGATACGACGTCCTACGTCCTACGTCCGGTCGGTAGCGCGACCATAGGAGGGCCCCTGGGGGCGGTCAAGACGGCACACACGAATGGCCGAGCCGCCACAGGTCGCACCAATGACGGCCGAGGTGCGGGCGCCGGTCCGGGCCCTGACGATGACGGGGAACAGGATCACCGACCCCTTTGGACGGCCCCATGTCCGTGACCCGAACCGGCTCCCCGAGAGCCGGACGCCGGATCGCCCTGGGCGGCGCTCTCGGCGGCCTCCTCCTCGCCGCCGGGCTCGCCGCCTGCGCCGACGAGAGCAGTCAGCCCCGACGCTCCTCGGCCTCGGCCAGCGCACCCGCTACGCCGAATGCCTCGTCCTTCTCGGGGCAGCCGCCGTCGGCGCTGGAGTCGGCGGCGTCCGCGGCGATCGGCTCCGCCCACGCCGCGGCCTCCGCGGCGGCGTCGTCCGCCGCGGCCCGCGCCTCGGAGTTCGCGGCGTCGGTGGACGCCGAGACGCACCGCAGGAGCGCGACGGCGGAGAAGGAACTGAAGAACGTCGAGGGTCGGGGCAACGCGCTCTCCGAGGTCGGCATGACCGGCATCCCCACGGCACGGACCGGCGGGGTGCTCGCCGTCCTGGTCACGATCACCAACAAGACCCGTGACGAAGCGTCCTACGCCGTGCAGATCGACTTCGAGGACGCCTCCGGCAAGGTGGTCGAGACGCGGTACGTCGGCGCGGAGCACCTGAAGCCGGGGGGCAAGGAACAGCCCATCGCCTTCAGCCACGAGCCACCGGAGCCGAGGCTGACGCCCGTCCTCGCCAAGGCCCAGCGGTACTAGCGCCCCACGGCGCGGACGAACTCCGTCCAGGCGGCGGCACCGATCACCAGCACGGCACCGTCGGCCACCTTGCTGTCCCGGACGGGCACGACCCCGGGGACGCCGTCGGCGACCTCGAGGCAATCCTCACCGCCGCTGCCGCCGCTGTAGGTGCTCTTGCGCCAGGCGGCGCCGGGGAAGTCGTAGCCGACCTCGACGCACGATTCGCCGCCGCTGCCACCGCTGTAAGTACTTTTGCGCCAGCGGGCGTTCGTCAGGTCGTACCTGCGCATCGTCTGTAATCCTTCGCCGCCGAACGTCATCAGTGTCATCATCTTGCCCATCTGGGGGTGCGCACCTGCCGAGAACGGCAGCACCTGCACGAGCGCCTGGCGCTCACGGACCGTGGCTGCGATGTGGTCGAGCTGCCTGGCCATCACCGACGGTGATCCCACCGGGATCCGCAGGGCTGTCTCGTGCATCAGCACCCAATACACCGGGCGTGTAGCGTCTTTGAGAAGTTCGCGCGTTCCAGACGGAGACTGACCATCTCCTCGATGTAATCGTCCGTCGCCAGGGGATTGCTCGCCAGGTACACCGCACGGGCGTAATCAGGGGTCTGGAGGAGGCCCGGCACCACAGCCGGCGCCCAATCGCTGATGCTCGTGGCGACCCGCTCCAGCTCCACGACCTCCGCGAAGTACTCCGCGTACCGCCGGTCGTCAATCAGCTTCCGGCACAGGCGCTCGAAAATGCCGCCGGTTTGCAGGACTTCGTCGATCCGCTGGGCGATATCCAGCTGGGGTTTTCGAATCGCCTGCTCGAACTGTCCGATGTAAGCGCCGGAGACGAAGACCCGCGCCCCCAGTTCCACCTGGGTGATTCCCGCGTCTTCCCGGCGCCTCTTCAGCTCCGTGCCGAAGAACTCCCAGACCGCCTGCCGTGAACCGCTGGCCATAGCCAACCCCCTTGTTCGGCCATGCACTTGTAGGGCGCAGACCGCTGCCGAGTGTAGAGGCGGAGCGTCACGATGGGTGCACGAAGCGTGAAATCCGCAGGAGAAGGGGAGCAGGGTGAAGGCGCGACGTACCACTCACGCGATGCTGTGTGTCGAAGAGGCGGAGGAGACGTTGAAGGAATTGCGGTCGGCACTCGAAAAAGCGGGAGTCGTTCTGCTCGTGGCGGTGCTGACGGGGGTGGCGCGGTGAAGCCTGCCGTCGGCAGCCATGTGATGGACACCCACACCGGCAGGGTCGGCATCGTCATGGGGCACGAAGGGCCGTACGTGCAGCTGAGACCGTACGGCGGCGGGCGGGAATGGGACGCCGAGCCGCGCGCGCTGCGCAGTGCCACCGCGGCCGAGCGGCTGAGCGCGGCGACCGCGCACGCCAACGCCCGCAGCCGCGGAGAGGCGCTCTGACCCTTCTGTGCCCGCAGTCGCTCCATGGTGGCAGATTTCAAGACATGGGCGTCGGGTGCGCCCTACCCTGGGCCGGTCGCGGGCGTCCGCGACCAAGAGGGGGGTCCTCACATGGAGTTACGAGTCAGGGTTGCGCGGATCCGGCCGTCGGGTGACGGTTCGGCCGGCGAACGGGTCGACACCGGGGGGTGGACGGAGTCGTTCGCCGAGTGGATGACCGAGGACCGGAGGCTGGGCCGGTCCGTACGCGAGCGGCAGGGGCGCGTCTCGCCCGGCGACGGCGGGATGTCACCGGACCCGGTGGAGTGGATCAGCCTCGCCGTCGCCTCCGCCTCGCTGCTCACCGACCTGATCGGCCTGTTCGGTGACTTCCGTGCCTCGCTGCCCCGCCGGGAACAGCAGTCGGCGCGACTGGAGCTGGAACGCGGCGGCACGCGCGTCACCGTGTACGGCGAGACGGCGGAGGATGCCGCCCGCGCGGCACGGGCACTGGGCCTGCTGCCGGAGGACGACGGGGAGGCGCCCGGCCGTGCCGCTTCCTGACCCGTCACGAAGCCACGCCGTCCTCATCGGCGTGCACGACTACCGTCACCTCGCTGCTCTGCCCGGTGTGGCGGCCGGCGTCGCCAGACTGGCCGAGTTGCTGGGCGACCCGACGGTCTGGGGGCTGCCCCGGGGCAACGTCACCGTCCTCCCCGGTGACGCCTCTGCCGACGACGTCCTCAGGGCGGTGCGCGGCGCCGGACGGGCGGCGACCGACACGCTTCTCGTCTACTTCGCGGGGCACGGGCAGCGGGAACCCAGAAGCGAGCAGCTGTACCTGGCGCTGGCCGACGCCGACCGGTACGACGTGACGATCGGGGCGCTGCCGGAACGCGAACTGCGCCGCATGGTGAGGCGGGAGGGGCGGTTCGCACGCCGTCACATCACGCTCATCGACTCCTGCTACAGCGGCCTGGCCATCCCCATGGGCGGCTCCGCGGCCGTCCTGGAACGCCCGGACCAGGTCCGGCTGCTGGTCGAGTCCAAGGAGGGCAACGCACCCGGCCCGGGTGACGGCGACGAGGACTTCGGCGGCTATGTGCTGACCTCGGCGTCGGGCACCCAGCGCTCGTTCACCGTGCCCGGCGGCTACCCGGAGTTCACCGGTGCGCTGATCGAGGTCCTGGACAAGGGCATCGCCGGGGCGGGCCCGACGCTGAGCGTCCCCCGCGTCTGGCGGCGCGTCCGGGAGCAGCGAGCCAGAGCCACGCCCCAGCTGAACGGGCTCAACATCGCGGAGGACGAGCCCTGGGTCCGCAACCGCGCCCACGACGCCGGGCGGGACGCCGTGCCGCCGCGGTGCATCGTCCGCGCCGAAGCGGCCCCGGTGCCCCCGGTGCCCCCGGTGCCGCCGGTGCCCCCGGTGGCCGCGCCCGCCGCGGGCTTCCCGTTCGACACCGTCCAGGGCGGCGGGTACCGGATCAGGGCGGTCAAGGAGCAGCTGGACGACGTCCTCGCGAAGGTGAGGGACCCCCGCCGCGGGTGGCAGGCCCAGGCACCCCATTTCCGCACCGTGTCCGGCAGGTGGTTCTGGGGGTACGACATGCGGCAGGTCGACGCCCACATCGAGCGGCAGCGCGCCGAGCCCACGGAGCCGGCCGATGCCCTTCGGCTGCTGCTGGCGCGTCAGGGCATCACCGTCGTACCCGGCGCCGAAGGCAGCAGCCGGGTGAGGGAGAAGTGCGGTGTCCCCGGCACGGAGCGGCTGATCGGGCATCACCCGTCCCGCTTCGCCAAGTCGGGGACGATCGCCTTCACGGACACCCACCTGTGCCTGTACTCCTCCGACCTGCTGCGGATCCCCTACTCCGCGCTGGACGGCATGGCCGTGGACACCTCGTACGAGGAGGTCGACACCGGTGTCGTCAATGATCAGGCCGTGATCCTGGACAAGACCTGGATCGGCGTCACCCAGGTCACCTTCGGGCACCGCACCCTGAGGTTCACAGGAGGGCGCCCGGAGCCGGTGCAGCAGGTGCTGGGCGTCTTCCGGCCCGCGGTCGCCGATCTCCGCAGGCGCCACCCGGAGTGGTTCCGCTAGGCGGCCGGGCGCCCCTTCGGCATGGGCCAGAATGGTGCCATGAGTCTGTTCCGCGACGACGGCATCGTGCTGCGCACCCAGAAGCTGGGTGAGGCGGACCGGATCATCACCCTGCTCACACGCGGTCACGGGCGGGTACGGGCCGTGGCGCGCGGGGTGCGACGCACCAAGTCGAAGTTCGGGGCCCGGCTGGAGCCCTTCTCCCACGTCGACGTGCAGTTCTTCGCGCGCGGGAGCGAACTGGTCGGGCGCGGGCTCCCGCTGTGCACGCAGAGCGAGACCATCGCTCCGTACGGCGGCGGGATCGTCACCGACTACGCGCGGTACACCGCGGGCACCGCCATGCTGGAGACGGCCGAGCGGTTCACGGACCACGAGGGCGAGCCGGCCGTCCAGCAGTACCTGCTCCTCGTCGGTGCCCTGCGCACGCTCGCCCGCGGGGAGCACGCACCCCACCTCGTCCTCGACGCCTTCCTGCTCCGCTCCCTCGCGGTGAACGGCTACGCGCCCAGCTTCAGCGACTGCGCGAAGTGCGGGATGTCCGGCCCGAACCGGTTCTTCTCGGTCGCCTCCGGCGGCTCCGTCTGCGTCGACTGCCGGGTGCCCGGCAGCGTCGTACCGTCCCCGCAGACCCTGGTACTGCTGGGGGCGCTGCTTACGGGAGACTGGGAGACGGCGGACGCGTGCGAGGCGCGGTACGTCCGCGAGGGCAGTGGGCTGGTGTCCGCCTACCTGCACTGGCACCTGGAGCGCGGGCTGCGCTCCCTGCGGTACGTAGAGAAGTAAGCACAGCACGGTCGAGGAGACGAGAAGGACATGGTCGTACGCGGGATCCTGGGGCGCCAGCGGCGCGAGTACAAGGCTCCGGAGCCGCACCCGTCCGGTGCCCGCGCGCCCAAGCTCCCGGGCGAGCTGGTGCCGAACCACGTCGCGATCGTCATGGACGGCAACGGGCGCTGGGCCAAGGACCGCGGACTGCCCCGCACCGAGGGGCACAAGGTCGGCGCCGAGCGGGTGCTCGACGTGCTCCAGGGCTCCATCGAGATCGGTGTGCGCAACATCTCCCTGTACGCCTTCTCCACCGAGAACTGGAAGCGGTCGCCCGACGAGGTCCGCTTCCTGATGAACTTCAACCGCGACTTCATCCGCAAGACCCGGGACCAGCTCGACGCACTGGGGATCCGGGTGCGCTGGGTGGGGCGCATGCCCAAGCTGTGGAAGTCGGTCGCCAAGGAGCTGCAGGTCGCCCAGGAGCAGACCAAGGACAACGACCTGCTCACCCTCTACTTCTGCATGAACTACGGCGGACGCGCCGAGATCGCCGACGCGGCGCAGCGACTGGCCGAGGACGTGAAGGCGGGCCGGCTCGACCCGTCCAAGGTCTCCGAGAAGACCCTCCAGAAGTACCTGTACTACCCGGACATGCCGGACGTCGACCTGTTCCTGCGCCCCAGCGGCGAGCAGCGCACCTCCAACTACCTGCTGTGGCAGAGCGCGTACGCCGAGATGGTCTTCCAGGACGTGCTGTGGCCCGACTTCGACCGCCGTGACCTGTGGCGGGCCTGCCTGGAATTCGCCTCCCGGGACCGGCGGTTCGGCGGCGCGGTCCCGAACGAGGAACTGATCGCCATGGAAGCCGCGATGAAGGGTGAGTCCACCTCGTAGCCATCGAGGGTTCATGCGGGCCGCCGAGGATGCGGGACTCATGAGACGTCTCACCCCTGTCCTCGCCCTCGGCGCCCTGCTGCTCACCGCGCTGCCCGCGCACGCGTCCGACGGCCCCGCGCACCGCGAGAGCTACGGCACGAAGGCGCCGTACGCGCCCCAGCAGCACCCGCACGGCTACCAGGAGGTTCCCGCCGGCTTCGTTCCCGTCTTCACCGAGAACGTCTCCCGGCACGGGTCGCGCGCGGCCACCGACAGCGAGGACGGGGACCTGGTCCTCGCGCTGTGGGACAAGGCCGAGGCGGACGGCGCGCTCACCCGGCGCGGTGCGGACTTCGGGCCGAAGGTCCGCGCCCTGCAGGCCGCCATGGCGAAGGCCGGCTACGGCAACCTCAGCGGGCGCGGCAAGCAGGAACTGGCGGACACGGCCCTGCGCATGGAGCAGCGGCTGCCGTCGCTGTTCGACGAGATCGCCGACGACGGGCGGAAGATCGACGTCGTCAGCTCCGGGCAGGCGCGGGCCGTGGACAGCGGCAACGTGTTCGCGGGCGCCCTCGCCGAGGCCGAGCCCGGCCTGAAGCCGCTGATCGGGCCGGCCCGCACCGACAAGGACCTGCTGTACTTCCACAAGGCGGCGGGCGGCGCCGCGTACCGCGAGTACATTGAGAACGACCAGCGCCTCAAGGACACCCTGAAGGGCATCACCGGCCGGCCCCGCACACAGCAGGCCGCGCACGGCGTGCTGCGCCGGATCTTCAAGGAGTCGTTCCTCGCGCAGATCCCCGACCAGGTCGCCGCCGCCCAGGCCGTCTACAACCTCTACGCCATCGCCCCCGCGATGACCGAGGAGAGCCCCCGGGGCGCCGGCTGGGGCATGGAGCGCTTCGTCTCCCGCGAGGACGCGGCCTGGTTCGGTTACCTGTCCGACGCCGAGGACTTCTACGAGAAGGGCCCCGGCTTCTCGGACAGCGACATCACCTACAAGATGGCGGGCGTCCTCCTCGACGACCTCTTCAAGCAGGTCGAGGCCGAGCGGAACGGCACCAGCGACCTCGGCGCCGAACTCCGCTTCACCCACGCTGAGGAGATCATCCCGCTGGCCGCGCTGATGGGGCTGCCGGGCAGCACGCGCCCGGCGACGCCGGGTGAGCCGTACACGTACGCCGGCAACCCCTGGCGCGGTTCCTCGGTGGCACCCCTCGGCGCGAACATCCAGTGGGACGTCTTCAAGAAGGGCAACCGCTACCTGGTCCGCATGCTCTACAACGAGAAGGAGACGGCCTTCAAGGCCGGTTGCCGCCCCCTCACCAAGGGCAGCGCCTTCTACGACCTGGACGAACTGGAGCGCTGCTTCGGGCGCGCCTGACCGTTGAGCACGGCCGCCGGACGAACGGCTCGTGCACGATCCCGCCTCATGGTCATGGACATGAAGCTGGGGCGGGATCCAGCGGTGGATGCCCGTCGTGCTGGGCTTCGGATCTCCAGGAGCGCCCGAAGGGGCGCGGGGCGGTGTCGACGTGCGGCTCCGCCGCGGGGCGCGACCAGCCACGACGGACCCGCACCCGGCGACGACCCGCACCCCGACGGCGCTGGACCGAGGGCGCTCACCCGGCCGCACACTCCGCGCAGGTGCCGAAGATCTCCACCGTGTGGGCCACGTTGACGTACCCGTGCTCCGCGGCGATGGCCTCCGCCCACTTCTCGACGGCCGGACCCTCCACCTCCACCGCCTTGCCACAGGCGCGGCACACCAGGTGGTGATGGTGTTCGCCGCTCGAGCAGCGGCGGTAGACGGACTCGCCCTCGGTCGTGCGCAGGACGTCGACCTCGCCGGCCTCGGCGAGGGACTGGAGCGTGCGGTAGACGGTGGTGAGCCCGACCGAGTCGCCCTTGTGCTTGAGCATGTCGTGCAGTTCCTGCGCGCTGCGGAACTCGTCGACCTCGTCCAGGGCCGCCGCCACGGCTGCACGCTGGCGGGTCGCGCGGCCCTTAACGGGCGGTCCAGCGGTCGTCACCGGTTGCCTCCTCACGTCTGGCTACTGCCCGGGCCATTGTGCCAGCCCGGACTGTGAGCGGTCAGACGCCGACCTCGTCCCCGGCCCCGCGCGCGACCGGAATCGAGCACTCCGCGGGGTCGCCCGACGGCTGTGCCGCGAGGGCCGCGCGGGCGCGTCGCCGGGCCAGCGGGGCCGCCAGCGCCGTCAGCGCGATGAACGCGCCGATCGTCAGCAGGACGATCGTGGCGCCGGGCGGGACGTCCTGGTAGTACGACGTGATCGTGCCGCTGACCGTCACGGTCACCCCGATCGCCACCGCGATCACGAACGTCACGGCGAAGCTGCGGGTGAGCTGCTGCGCCGCCGCCACCGGGACCACCATCAGAGCGGACACCAGCAGCAGGCCGACCACACGCATGGCGACCGTCACCGTCACGGCCGCGGTGACCGCCGTCAGCAGGTTCAGGGCCCGTACGGGCAGACCCGTGACCCGCGCGAACTCCTCGTCCTGGCTGACCGCGAACAGCTGCCGGCGCAGACCCAGCGTGACCAGCAGCACGAAGGCGGCCAGGACACAGATCGCGGTCACGTCGGACCGGGACACCGTCGAGAGCGAGCCGAACAGGTACGACGTCAGGTTGGCGTTGGAGCCGCCCGGCGCGAGGTTGATCAGCATCACACCGCCGGCCATGCCGCCGTAGAAGAGCATGGCGAGCGCGATGTCGCCGCGCGTCCTGCCGTACCAGCGGATCAGCTCCATCAGGATCGCGCCGAGCACGGAGACGGCCGTCGCCGTCCACACCGGGGAGGCGGACAGCAGGAAGCCGAGGCCGACGCCCGTCATGGCCACGTGCCCGATGCCGTCGCCCAGCAGCGCCTGGCGGCGCTGGACCAGGTAGATGCCCACCGCGGGCGCGGTGATGCCGACCAGGACGGCCGCGAGGAGCGCCCGCTGCATGAATTCGTAGTCGAGGAAGTCCATCAGCTCAGCAGTCCCGTGCGGATCGGTTCGGCGCCCGCCGGTGCGTGCGGGTGTACGTGGTCGTGACCGGGCAGCGCGTGCTGGCCGACCGCCCGAGGGGGCGGGCCGTCGTGCAGCACGCAGCCGTCGCGCAGGACGACCGCCCGGTCGATCAGGGGCTCCAGCGGGCCCAGTTCGTGCAGCACGAGCAGGACCGTCGTACCGGCCTCGACCTGCTGCCGCAGGGTCCGCGCGAGCACCTCCTGGCTGGCCAGGTCGACGCCCGCCATCGGCTCGTCCATGATCAGCAGCTCGGGCTCGGCGACCAGTGCGCGGGCGATCAGCACCCGCTGGTGCTGGCCGCCGGAGAGCGCGTTCACCGAGTCCTTGGCCCGGTCCGCCATGCCGACCAGCTCCAGGGCCTTGCGCACGGCCTCCCGGTCCGCCTTGCGGAAGACGCCGAACCGGGTGCGGGACAGGCGGCCCGAGGAGACGACCTCCGTCACCGTCGCCGGGACCCCGCCCGCGGCCGTCGTGCGCTGCGGCACGTAGCCCACGCGCGCCCAGTCCCGGAAGGACCGGCGCGGGGTGCCGAACAGCTCGATGGTGCCGCCGCTCAACGGCACCTGGCCGATGATCGAGCGGATCGCCGTGGACTTGCCCGAACCGTTGGCGCCGAGCAGCGCGACGACCTCGCCGCGGCCGACGCTGAGGTCGACGCCCCGCAGCACGGGACGCGCGCCGAGTTCGGCGGTCACCCCGCGCAGGGCGATGACAGGTTCGCTGGTCATCTCGTCTCCCGTCACTTGGCGCCCAGGGCCTGCTGGAGTGCCTTGAGGTTGGCCTCCTGGACGGTGAAGTAGTCCTTGCCGCGGGACTTGTCGGTGATGCCCTCGATCGGGTCGAGGACGTCCGTCTTCAGGTCCGCGTCGTGGGCGATGGTCCGGGCGGTCCTGTCGCTGACGAGCGTCTCGTAGAAGACGGTGGTGACGCCGTCGGCCTTCGCCATCTCCTCCAGGTCCCTGACCCGGGCGGCGCTCGGCTCCGACTCGGGGTCGAGGCCGCTGATGGCCTCCTCGGTGAGGCCGTAGCGCTCGGCGAGGTAGCCGAAGGCGGCGTGCGTGGTCAGGAAGACCTTGCTCCGGGTGTGCGCGAGGCTCTGCTCGAACGCGAAGTTCAGCGCGTCCAGCTTCCCGTTCAGCTTCGCGCTGTTCTCCCGGTAGTAGGCGGCGTGCTTCGGGTCGGCCTTCGCGAAGGCCTCGCCGACGCCCTTGGCGACCTCGCCGTACCGCACCGGGTCGAGCCAGATGTGCGGGTCCTTGCCCGCCTCCTCCTCCTCGTGCCCGTGGGTGTCGTGCTCGGCCGCGTGGCCGCCGACCTCGGTTCCGTGGTTCTCCAGCGTGGTCAGCGTGGAGGCGTCGATCTTCGTCCGGACCGGGGACTCGGCCACGGCCTTGTCGACCGACGGCTGGAGGCCCTTCAGGTACAGGGCCGCGTCGGACTCCTCGATCTGGGCGATCTGCTGGGGGCTCAGCTCCAGGTCGTGCGGCTCCTGGCCGGGGGTGGTGAGCGTCACGACGTGGACGTGCTTCCCGCCGATCTGCTCCGCGAGGAAGGCCATCGGGTAGAACGACGCGACGACGTCCAGTTTGCCCGTGTTGGCGACGACCGCTCCGTCTCCGGAGCAGGCGGTGAGGGTACCGATACCCAGGGTGGTGGCCGCGGCGGCCGCGGCCACGGGTATGAGGCGTCGTCGTACGTTCATGACAGTCATTTTCAACTAATATGGAAACCGTTGTCAACAACGCTCATCAGGTGGTCTGAGCGGGGGCCGATTTGGTCGTGGGGGAGCCTGCGCCGGTAACCTGAATCATTCGCTGGAAGCATCTCGCTTCAACGCCCGTCGTCGTAATGAAGAGAGCACCGTGGCCGCCGACAAGATCGACACCATCGTCAGCCTGAGCAAGCGCCGTGGCTTCGTTTTCCCGTGCAGTGAGATCTACGGCGGACAGCGTGCCGCCTGGGACTACGGACCGCTGGGTGTCGAGCTCAAGGAGAACATCAAGCGTCAGTGGTGGCGCTACATGGTGACGTCGCGCGAGGACGTCGTCGGTATCGACTCGTCCGTCATCCTGGCCTCCGAGGTCTGGGTCGCCTCCGGCCACGTCGCCACCTTCACGGACCCGCTGACCGAGTGCACCTCGTGTCACAAGCGGTTCCGTGCGGACCACCTCGAAGAGGCCTACGAGGAGAAGAAGGGGCACGCCCCGGCCAACGGCCTCGCGGACATCAACTGCCCGAACTGCGGCAACAAGGGCCAGTTCACCGAGCCCAAGCAGTTCTCCGGCCTGCTGTCCACCCACCTCGGCCCGACCCAGGACTCCGGCTCCGTCGCCTACCTGCGCCCCGAGACCGCCCAGGGCATCTTCACCAACTTCGCCCAGGTCCAGACCACCTCGCGCCGTAAGCCGCCGTTCGGTATCGCCCAGATGGGCAAGTCCTTCCGCAACGAGATCACGCCCGGCAACTTCATCTTCCGCACGCGCGAGTTCGAGCAGATGGAGATGGAGTTCTTCGTCAAGCCGGGCGAGGACGAGCAGTGGCAGGAGTACTGGATGCAGCAGCGCTGGAACTGGTACACCGGCCTCGGTCTCCGTGAGGAGAACATGCGCTGGTACGAGCACCCGAAGGAGAAGCTCTCCCACTACTCCAAGCGCACCGCCGACATCGAGTACCGCTTCCAGTTCGGCGGCAGCGAGTGGGGCGAGCTGGAGGGTGTAGCCAACCGCACCGACTACGACCTCGGTGCCCACTCCAAGGCCTCCGGCCAGGACCTCTCCTACTTCGACCAGGAGGCCGGCGAGCGCTGGACCCCGTACGTCATCGAGCCCGCGGCCGGTGTCGGCCGCACGATGCTGGCCTTCCTGCTCGACGCGTACGTCGAGGACGAGGCCCCGAACGCCAAGGGCAAGATGGAGAAGCGGACCGTGCTGCGGCTGGACCACCGCCTCGCCCCGGTGAAGGTGGCCGTCCTCCCGCTGTCCCGCAACCCGGAGCTGTCGCCGAAGGCCAAGGGGCTGGCGCAGGCGCTGCGGCAGAACTGGAACATCGAGTTCGACGACGCCGGTGCGATCGGGCGGCGTTACCGTCGCCAGGACGAGATCGGTACGCCGTTCTGTGTGACCGTCGACTTCGACACGCTCGAGGACAATGCGGTGACCGTGCGCGAGCGGGACACGATGAAGCAGGAGCGGGTGTCTCTCGACCAGATCGAGGGGTACCTCGCCAGCCGCCTGCTGGGCTGCTGACCGGCACCGACGCCACCGACCCAGGGGGCTTGGCCCCCTGAACCCCCGAAAACCTCGCCCGCCCACCACCCGACTCGCTCGGCTGGTGGGCGGGCGTTTTGGCGGGGCCGGCCGGGCGGGTTGCAGGGGAGGCGACTCGGTCGGCCGGTGGGTGGGTCTTTTTTTGGGGGGCTCGCTAGGTGTTCACGTCCAGGTCGACGTACAGCGCTGCGTGGTCCGAGGCCTCGTCGGTCTTGTCGTGGACGCTCTTGAAGTGGTTCGCGTGGGCCGCGATGCCGCGGGTCTCCAGGCCCACCCTCTGCACCTTGCTCCACAGGGCGGGCGGGAGCATGACGTAGTCGAGCTTGTCCCGCTTGTGGTGGCAGTTCCCGTGGGTGCCGGGTTCACCGTCGTAGAGGGGGTGGCTCATCACGTCGCGCAGGCCGGTGTCCAGCAGGACCCCGACCGGCTTGCTGTCCGGGGTGTCGTTGAGGTCGCCGGCCACCACGACGTCCGGTGTCCGTTCCAGCGCCGCCCGGTAGATCTCGGCGACCCGCTCGGCCTGGGCCAGGCGCAGCTCCGGTTCGTCGTTGAACTTGCTCTTGAGGTGGTTGCCGAGGACCACCAGGGTCTGTGAGCCGAGCCGGATCTCGAACTCGGGGCAGTCGCGGCTGAACAGGGGCCTCGTCGGGTCCGCCGGGTCCGTTTCGAAGATGTGCGTGCGGACGGACGTGATCGGCAGGCGGCTGAGGATTCCGATGTCGATGCCCCGCGGGTCGTTCCCGTCGATCAGCAGATTGAACGGGTACGGCTGCCAGCCCAGGCCCAGGACATGCTGGTTGAACCGGTCCAGGGTGAGCCGGTCCTCGACCTCGGGCACGAGCAGGACATCGGCGTTCACTTCCCTGACCACCCGTCCGGTGTTGCTGACCGCGGCCATGTCCAGGTCGTCCTGGCCGAGTTCGGCCCAGCCGGCCCATGACCCACGGCCCTCGGCGAGGATCGGCAGCTCGGTCGGCTCCGTCCCCGGCGCGGGCGTGGTGAACAGCCCGCTCTGCGTACCGGGGCGGTTCTGGTTGACGTAGATCAGCGGCGGGTTCTCCGGGTCGCTGCTGTAGGCCCGGTACTCCAGGACGAGCGCGGAGATCCGGTCCTTGTCCCTGGCGGTGTACGTCTTCTTGTCCAGGAGGGCCACCAGGCCGGCGAAGTCCTTCAGGACCCGCTTGCGCGCAGCCGCGTCCGGGAGCCGGAAGGCGGAGGGACGGCGGAAGAGGTTCTCGGTGTTGAAGGTGGCGATACGGACGGCCATCGCGGCCTCCTCGGGCGGCGCTGGGACACCGCGCGGCCGACGGCAGGCGCCGCCTGGGAGACTGCGCGCCGGCACTTCCATTCTCCGAGCGGTGACGCAGGGTGTCCAACGGAACGGGCCGCCGGCGCCACCCTCGCCCGGGCCCGCCCGACGGACCCCGGGGCCGGCGGTGGACCGGTCCGCCCGGTGGACCCCGGCGGGCCTCAACGGCCCTGCAGTGCCCTGACGTTGTCGCCGAAGGTCCAGCTCTTCGCGCCGTCCCAGTTGACCGACCAGGTCATCAGGCCCTTCAGTGACGTCCCGTAGTGCCGCCAGGCCTGGGAGACCAGGGACGGGGACATGTAGCCGCCGCCCGCGCCGGGCTGGGCGGGCAGGCCCGGTACCTGCTTGTCGTACGGCACCCTGACGGTCGTCCCCTGCACCACCAGGCCCTTGTCGAGACAGTCGGTCTGAGCGGTGAAGCCCTGGACCGTGCCGGCCGAGTAGGAGTCCCCGGAACAGCCGTACATGCTGCCGTTGTAGTACTGCATGTTCAGCCACCACAGGCGGCCGTTGTCCGCGTACTTCTTGATGACCGGCAGGTAGGCGCCCCAGATGGAGCCGTAGGTGATGCTGCCGCCGGTGACGTACGCCGTCTCCGGGGCCATCGTCAGGCCGAACCCGGAGGGCATCCGGGCGAGGATCCCGTCGATGATGCGGATCAGGTTGGCCTGGGACGTGGACAGTTGGCCGATGCTGCCGCTGCCGACCAGACCGGTCTCGATGTCGATGTCGATGCCGTCGAAGTTGTACTTCTTCAGGATCGGGACGATCGTCGCGACGAAACGGTCCGCCACGGCAGTGGAGTTGAGGTCGATACCGGCCGCGGCGCCGCCGATCGACAGCAGGACGGTCTGGCCGGAGGCCTTGGCCGCGCACATCTCCGACGGCGTGGCCACCTTCACGCCGCTGTCCATGCCGTCCTCCCAGAGGGCCGTGCCGTCCGAACGGATCACGGGGAAGGCGGCGTTGATCACGTTGTAGCCGTGGGCGGCGATCCGGGAGTCGGTGATCGGGGTCCAGCCGAAGGGCGGGTGGACGCCGTTCGCGGAGCCGTCCCAGTTCTCCCAGTAGCCCTGGAGCACCTTGCCCGCGGGGCGCGGCTTCACGGCGCAGGTCTCGGCGGCGGAGGCGGTGGCCGCGGTGGCGATCGTTAGCGGGGCGGCCAAGGCGGCCGTGGCGAGGGCTGTGGTGAGCAGGCGCAGGGTGCGGCGGAGCATGCGGGCCTCCCGGTGGGGGTGCGGTGAGGTGTCGTAGGCATGACAGTTCGCGTCTTCATGAACAGTGCGCTGGTCCAGACCTACCGTCAATAGGTCTGGACCAATTGACCGGACTTGCGGCCTCGGGAGTGACATCTATGGAATGACAGATATTGAAATCTGTCAGCTGTCATGTCAGTCTGGAGGCATGACGATGCGAACCCGAACCCTCGGAACCACCGGCCCGCAGGTCTCCGCCCTCGGCCTCGGCTGCATGGGCATGTCCGCCCTGTACGGCGACGCCGACCGCGCGGAGTCCGTCGCGACGATCCACGCCGCCCTGGAAGCGGGCGTGACCCTGCTCGACACCGGCGACTTCTACGCCATGGGGCACAACGAGATGCTGATCGGCGAGGCCCTGCGCACCGCGCCTCCGGCCCTGCGCGAGAAGGCGCTGACCAGCGTCAAGTTCGGCGCCCTGCGTGACCCGGAGGGCAACTGGAGCGGCTACGACGGCCGACCGGCCGCCGTGAAGAACTTCGCCGCCTACTCCCTCCAGCGCCTCGGCGTCGACCACATCGACGTCTACCGGATCGCCCGCCTCGACCCGGACGTGCCGATCGAGGAGACCGTCGGCGCGATCAGCGAGCTGATCGAGAAGGGGTACGTCCGGCACGTCGGCCTCAGCGAGGTCGGCGCCGGGACCATCCGGCGGGCCGCCGCCACGGCCCCGATCGCCGACCTCCAGATCGAGTACTCGCTGATCTCCCGGGGCGTCGAGCGTGAGATCCTGCCGACCACCCGTGAACTGGGCATCGGCATCACCGCGTACGGCGTGCTCTCCCGCGGTCTGATCTCCGGCCACTTCTCCCGCGACCGGCAGCTGGCCGCGAACGACTTCCGCGCCCACTCGCCCCGCTTCCAGGGCGAGAACCTCCGGCACAACCTGGACCTGGTCGAGGCCCTCCGCAAGATCGCCGAGCAGAAGGGCGTGACCGTCGCGCAGACCGCCATCGCCTGGGTGCTCGCCCGCGGAGCGGACATCGTGCCGCTGATCGGCGCCCGCACCCGCGAGCGGCTCGAGGAGTCGCTGGGCGCGCTGGACGTGACCCTGGACGCGGCCGACCTGGCGGCGATCGAGGAGGCCGTCCCGGCGGACGCGGCGGCCGGCGACCGCTACCCGGCGGTGCAGATGTCACACCTCGACAGCGAACGCTGATCCCGCCCCCGGGTACGGTCTATGGCATGGCACCGACCACCGAGACCCTGACCGCCGAGCGCATCCTCGAAGCCACCGAGGAGGTGCTGCGCCGCCACGGCCCGGCCAAGGCGACCGTGGTCGACGTGGCCCGCGCGCTCGGGGTCAGCCACGGCAGCGTCTACCGCCACTTCCGCACCAAGGCGGCCCTGCGGGAGGCGGTCACCAAGCGCTGGCTGGACCGGACGGCGGAGAAGCTGGCCGGCATCGTGACGGGCGAGGGCGACCCCGAGACCCGGCTGCGGGCCTGGCTCACGGCCCTGTTCGAGGCGAAGCGGCACAAGGCGGGCGACGACCCGGAGCTGTTCGCCACGTACACGGTGCTGACCGATGAACTCGGTGGCGTGGTCCACGAGCACGTCGCCGACCTGACCGGCC
Source organism: Streptomyces actinomycinicus (assembly GCF_016741775.1). Lineage (GTDB taxonomy): Bacteria > Actinomycetota > Actinomycetes > Streptomycetales > Streptomycetaceae > Streptomyces > Streptomyces actinomycinicus. Next base: position 544,467 of record NZ_JAERRK010000001.1, read on the forward strand.
AGTTGACGGAGATCATCGCCGCCGGCGCCGGGTCGGGCGCCTTCTCGGCCCCCGACCCGGCCGCCGCGGCCCGCGCCGTCTTCCAGGCCACCGGCCGCTTCCACGACCCCGGTTACGCCCGCGAGTGGACCACCTCCGCCATCGAGGACGACTTCGCAGCAGTCCTGAACCTCCTCCTCCACGGCCTCACAACCACCCCCTAGCCCCCTCAGGGACGCACCCACACGCCCCCAAAAGGGGCGCGGGGAACTGCGCGACCACCCCCCACGCACCTGCACCGCACCGCGCCCCCAAAGGGGCGCGGGGAACTGCGCGACCAACCCCGACGCACCCGCACAAAGCCACGCGCCGCACCACCCCCTAAAGGGGCGCGGGGAACTGCGCGAACGCCCCACGCACCCGCACCCGACCACGACGCCCAGCCCCCACCACCGGCCCCACCCACCGGCCCCACCCCGCCGTCACCGCGTAGGATCCACCGTCGCCTGATGGGCCTCAGCCAAATGTTCCTCCGCCTTCAGCCACGGCAGGAACTGCGCGCCCTGCCGCCAGCCACACGTGTCGCAGCGGATCGTCCGCTGAACCCCCCTGCGCAACACCTGGACCACGTGTTCCCGGCCGTGCTGGTCCCACCGGCTCACCCTGCTCGTACCTCCCGGCATCACGCCCTGCCCTCCCTCCCCGCGCCGGTCCACCCGGCCGCAAGGAGTGTGCAGCAGGACCGGCGCCCACGGGAGACCGTTCACGCCGAGTTGGGCAAGCCGTGCCCTCCGCTCAGCCGACCGTCCGCGGCAGCCGCAGGCTCAGCAGACCGGTCAGCACGATCCCGGCCACCTGCACCAGCAGCGTGGTGACCAGCGCGTCCCGCATGCCCACGTGCGGTACGAGGGTCAGGAACAGGGTGCCCAGCGTGGCCACGCCCAGCGCCAGCGCCGACTGCTGGGTGGTCACCATCACACCGCCGCCGACCCCGGCCCGGGCGGGCGGCACCTCGGACAGCACGATCCGCATGATGTTGGGCAGTTGGAGCGCCTGGCCCGCGCCGGCCACGGCCGCGCCCGGCAGCAGCGCCCCGAGGCCCAGGTGCGGCCAGTCCCGCCACGCGGCCAGCACGATCAGCAGCACGCCCACGCCCTGCACGACGGACCCGGCGGCGATCACCCGCGTGCCGTACCGGGCGATCAGCCGGGGCCCGGCGAGCGAGACGAACAGGAACGCCACGGCCATCGGCGCGAGCGCGAGCCCGGCCCGCACCGGACCGAGCCCGGCGCCCTGCTGCAGCGCCAGCGCGATCACGAACATGAACCCGCTGAAGCCGATGGCGAACGGCACCAGCAGCACCAGACCGCGCCGCATCGACGCCACCGCGAACAGGCTCGGCGGCACCAGCGGCGTCCGTCCCGCCCGGTCCGCCCGCCGCTCCACCGCCCAGAACGCGCCCGCGGCGAACGGGAACGCGGCCAGCGACAGCCACGTCCACAGCGGCCAGCCCGCGGCCCGCCCCTCGGTCAGCGGCGCGAGCAGGGTCAGCAGCGACACCGCGAGCAGCACCGTGCCCGGCCCGTCGACCGGCTCGGGCCGGTGCGACCGCGTCTCCGGTACGAACCGCGCGGCCAGCACGAGGCCCAGCACGACCACCGGCACGTTGACGAGGAAGACCGACCTCCACCCGGTCCCGGCGACATCGGCGGCGACCAGCACCCCGCCGAGTATCTGCCCGGCCACCATGGCCAGCCCGGCCGTGGCGCCGTACAGGCTCATGGCCTTCGCCCGGCGCCCGCCGCTCGTCGCGGCCTGGATGGTGGCGAGCACCTGCGGCAGCATCGCGGCGGCCGAGGCGCCCTGCGCAACCCGGGCCGCGACCAGGCTCCAGGCGCCGGGCGCGAGCCCGCACGCCAGCGAGGTGAGCCCGAACGCGGCCATCCCGCCGAGGAACATCCGCCGCCGGCCGAACAGGTCCCCGAGCCGGCCGCCGAGCACGAGCAGCACGGCGTACGCGACCCCGTACCCGGCGACGACCAGTTCGAGCACGGCCTCGCCCGCGGCGAGGTCCGAGCCGATGGTCGGCAGGGCCACGTTGACGATGAAGAAGTCGACCAGCGGCAGCGCCGCGGCCAGCAGAACGGTGAACAGCCCGAGCCCGCCGAGTGCGGGTGGCGCGGCCGTCGTCGTGACGGCCCGGGTAGTGACGGTTTCACTCATGCCGTCGAGCTTGCGCCCCTCCCCAGACTGGTACCAGAGTCTCCTCATCCTGGTAGCAGAACTACCTGGCAACAGGATGAGGATGCGGGCACCCTGGAACCATGACGACCACGGCCACCACCCGGGGGACCGCGCAGCAGCCGGGCCGGGGCGCGGAGATCCGCCGGCACGAGCTGGCCGCGTTCCTGCGCAGCAGGCGGGAGCGGATCACACCGGAGCAGGTCGGGCTGCCGCGCGGCGCCCGCCGCCGCACCCCGGGACTGCGCCGGGAGGAGGTCGCCCAGCTCTCCGCGGTAGGGGTCACCTGGTACACCTGGCTGGAACAGGCCCGCGACATCCAGGTCTCCGTGCAGGTCCTGGACGCCCTCGCGCGCGCCCTGCGGCTGGACGCCGGCGAACGCGCCCACCTCTTCCAGCTGGCCGGCGCCACCGACCCGACCCCCGCCGCGAACTGCCCGGGCATCACCCCCGCGCTGCGCGAGATGCTGCACCGGCTGGAGCCGATTCCGGCCTGCATCCAGAACAGCAGGTACGACATCCTCGCCTACAACCGCACCTACGGCCGCCTCCTGGGCGACCTGGACGCGGTCCCGCCCGAGGACCGCAACTGCCTGATCCTCGTCCACACCGACAAGGACTGGCAGGCGGCGATCGTCCACCTCCAGGAGAGCCGGCGCCTGATGGCGGCCCGGCTGCGCGCGAGCCTCGCCGGCCATCTCGGCGAGCCCGCCTGGAAGATGCTGATCAAGCGTCTGGAGGCGGAGTCCCCGGAGTTCCGCGAGAACTGGCGGCGCTACGAGGTGGTCGCCACCCGCTCCAAGACCAAGGAGTTCCTCAACCCCTACGTCGGCCACCTCACCCTGGAACACACGGACCTGTGGCTCGGTCCCGAACTGGGCGCCCGCATGGTGACGTACACCCCGCTGAACGACGAGACCAGGGAACGGCTGGACCGGCTGTACGAGATCGCGGCCGGCGCAGCGGGGGAAAGCCGCGCGTCGACCACGCCATGACCGCCGGCTCCCCGCGAGCTTCGCGGCAGGAAGATCGCTGGGCTTCGGACCTGTGACGGTGACGGCAGAGCGGTCCTCGGCAAACCTTCAGCGGTCTCTGGGCGACCCCGCGATCAGCTACCCGACCGAGGCCTACTCCATCGTCTCCCCGGTCAGCGGCTACCGCGGTGTGGTCGCCGTGGAGGAGAGCGGCGGTCAGGTCCTCGAACTCGGCGACCGGCAACTCGGATCCGCCCACCGGGAGCTGGCCGGCGCCGGCCTGTGGACGGAACTCTCCAGCGCCGCCGGACTCTTGGGCCTGCGCGCGGTCGGCCCCCTGGACGACCTCGAGGGGCCGGTGGTCTGCATCTCGACTTCCAGCGGCTTCAAGAACCTCGGCCTCGGCTCCCGCGCGACCGAGACGGTCACCCCGGAATGGGACGAGGTGCACCGCAGACTGCGCGCGGCGGGAATCGCCCTCTGACCCTCCGGTGCCGGTGCCGGTGCCGGTGCCGGTGCCAGTGCCCGCCCGTGCCGGTGCCCGTGCCCTCCGGTGCCGGTGCCGGTGCCGGTGCCGATGCCGGTGGCCAGTGCCAGTGCCAGTGCCAGTGCCGGTCAGGCCGTCGCCGCCCACGGAACGAACCGGCCGGCACGGGACGCAGGACGCGCTCTCAGACCCGGCCCGAGGCGCCCACGGTCTGACGCACCTCCGCCGACTCCAGTTGTCCGGCCGTCCGTTCGGCGGTGCGGCGGGCCCAGCGGCCGCTGGTCAGCAGGCCGAGGAGGAGGACGGCCAGGCCGCACGCGGTGAGGATCCACCAGCCGGGGCGGGCCGCCGAGACGAACTCCTGCCGGTACGAGGACGAGCCGATGCCGGACGCCAGGACCGCGCCGACCACCGCGACACCGAGTGTCTGGCCCAGCTGCCTGCTGGTGGAGGCGACGGCCGCGGCGACACCGGCCTGGGCCCGGGGCATGCCCGACACCGCCGTGTTGGTGATCGGCGCGTTCACGAAGCCGAAGCCGATCCCGAACAGGACGTAGCCGAGCAGCAGGGTGGCGTTCGACGTCTCCGCCTCGAAGGCCGCGAACAGCACGCCGCTCGCCGTCATCGCCGTACCGGCCACCACCAGGGGCAGGCGCGGGCCGCGGCTGCCGACCAGACGGCCGGACAGCGGGGCGCACAGGAACGTCGGCCCGGCCATCGGCAGCATCCACAGGCCCGCGTGCAGGGCGTCGAGGCCGCGCACGTTCTGCAGGTACAGGGTGGACAGGAACAGGAAGCCGCCCAGCGCCGCGAACGCGCTGATCGCGATCACCGTGGCCCCGCTGAACGGGGCCGAGCGGAAGAAGCGCAGGTCGATCAGGGGCTCGTCGCGCCGGGGCTCGTACCGAAGCAGGGCCAGCAGAGCGGCCACGGCGATCACGGCGAACGGCACCACCGGGCCCGCGCCGGACTCCGGCGCCTGGATGATCGCGTAGGTCAGCGAACCGAACAGGGCGATGACCAGCAACTGGCCGAACGGGTCGGGACGGCGGGCCCTGGGCGCCCGGGACTCGGGGACGAAGCGGAGGGTGAGCAGCAGGGCGGTGAGGCCGACCGGCAGGTTGACCCAGAAGATCGCGCGCCAGCTCACCGACTGCACCAGCAGGCCGCCGACCAGCGGGCCCGCCGCCATGGAGATGCCGACCACCGCGCCCCAGGCGCCGATCGCGCGGGCACGCTCCCGGGCGTCGGTGAAGGTGTTGGTGATGATCGACATGGCGACCGGGTTGAGCATCGAGCCGCCCACCGCCTGGACCATGCGGAACACGATCAGCAGTTCCAGGTTCGGGGCGAGGGAGCAGAGCAGGGAGCCGACGGAGAAGACCACCAGACCGGCCATGAAGACCCGTTTGCGGCCGATCCGGTCGGCGGTGGAGCCCGCGAGCATCAGCAGCGAGGCCAGGACGAGCGTGTAGGCGTCGATCGTCCACTGGAGGCCGGAGGTGCCGGCGTGCAGATCGCGCTGCATCGAGGGCAGCGCCACGTTCAGCGCGGTGTTGTCGAGGCTCACGATCAGCAGGCTCATGCAGCAGATCGCGAGCACCAGCATGCGTCGGCGGTGACTCGGCTCGGGCATGTGTCCATCGTACGCCGATTTCAATAGTGCGTCTAACTAATGAGTGGTACATGATCTTTGCCGATGGGTGACAATGGGGCAATGCCCACGCCCGAGTCCTCCTTGCAGATCGGCCCGCACCCCGTGCAGCCGCCCGTCGTGCTCGCACCCATGGCGGGGATCACCAACGCTCCCTTCCGCACCCTGTGCAGGGAGTTCAGCGGCGGCAAGGGGTTGTTCGTCAGCGAGATGATCACGACCCGGGCGCTGGTCGAACGCAACGACAAGACCATGCAGCTGATCAAGTTCGACGCGACCGAGCAGCCGCGCTCGATCCAGCTGTACGGCGTCGACCCCGCGACCGTCGGCAAGGCCGTCCGCATGATCGCGGAGGAGGACCTGGCCGACCACATCGACCTGAACTTCGGCTGCCCGGTGCCGAAGGTGACGCGCAAGGGCGGCGGATCCGCCCTGCCGTACAAGCGGAACCTGCTGCGGGCGATCCTCCGGGAGGCCGTGTCCGGCGCCGGTGACCTGCCGGTGACGATGAAGATGCGCAAGGGCATCGACGACGACCACATCACCTACCTCGACGCCGGCCGCATCGCCGTCGAGGAGGGCGTCACGGCGATCGCGCTGCACGGCCGCACCGCCGCGCAGCACTACGGCGGCACCGCCGACTGGGACGCCATCGCCCGCCTGAAGGAGCACGTGCCGGAGATCCCCGTGCTCGGCAACGGTGACATCTGGTCGGCCGAGGACGCGCTGCGGATGGTGCGGGAGACCGGCTGCGACGGGGTCGTCGTGGGCCGTGGCTGCCTGGGCCGGCCGTGGCTGTTCGCGGACCTGGTGGCGGCGTTCGAGGGGCGTACGTCCTATGCGCGGCCGACCCTCAGGGAGGTCGCCGACGTCATGGTCCGGCACGCCGGCCTGCTCGGCGAGTGGATCGGCGACGAGTCCAAGGGCGTGGTCGACTTCCGCAAGCACGTCGCCTGGTACCTGAAGGGCTTCGCGGTCGGGTCCGAGATGCGCAAGCGGCTCGCGATCACGTCGTCTCTGGCGGAGCTGCGGGCGGGGCTGGACGAACTGGACCTCGAACAGCCGTGGCCGGCCGGGGCGGACGGGCCGCGTGGGCGGACGTCCGGGAACAACCGGGTGGTGCTGCCGGACGGCTGGCTCAAGGATCCGTACGACTGTGCGGGTGTGAGTGAGGACGCGGAGCTGGACACGTCCGGGGGGTGAGCCGCGCTCCGCGCCCACCCGTCGCCGCGGGGCTCCGCCCCGGACCCCGGATCTTTTGCCCGCCCGCCCACCCGACTCGGTCGGCTGAGAAGTGGCCGACACGGGGCTCCGCCCCGGACCCCGGATCTTTTGCCCGCCCGCCCACCCGACTCGGTCGGCTGAGAAGTGGCCGACACGGGGCTCCGCCCCGGACCCCGGTTTTTGCCCGCCCGCCCAGCCGACTCGGTCGGCTGAGAAGTGGCCGACACGGGGCTCCGCCCCGGACCCCCTTTGCGGGCGGGGGCGGGGGTCAGTTGTTCTTGGGGTGGGGGGTCGAGCCGTAGGCCGTCAGGAAGCGGTCGCGGAAGGCGCTCATCTTCCAGACCGGGGCGTCGTGCGCGGGGCGCAGGCCGTCCGTCCAGTTCCAGTCGGCGATCTTGTCCAGCACCTTCGGATCCTTCGCCACGACCGACACCGGCACGTCACGGCTGGCGTGATTGCCGCTGACCCGGGCGATCGGCTGGTGGTCGCCGAGGAAGACCAGCACCGTGTCCTTGCTCCCGTACCGCTCCAGCCACTCCGTCAGCGCGGTCACCGAGTACTGGATGGACTTCCCGTACTCCTCGCGGGACTTGGTGGTGTCGGCGATGACGTCGGCCGGGTCGTTGCCCGCGGCCTCGATGGACTTGAAGACCGAGCCGTCGCCGAGCTGGTCCCAGCCGACCTTCCGCGGAATGGGCGCCCACGGCTGGTGGCTCGAGGTCAGGATGAGCAGCGACATCCGCGACTTGCCGTCGGCGGGCCGCTTGCTGTGCACGCGCTCCTGGTACTGCTGGAGCGCGTACTGGTCCGGCATGGTCGACCAGCTGAACTTCGGTCCCCGGTAGCCGAGCTGGAAGGCGTTGTAGACCTTGTCGAGGCCGTACCACTTCTGCTCCGGCCACCCCTTCTGCACACCCGGCATGACGCCGACCGTGTCGAACGCGCCGGTCTTCTTGAACGCCTCCGTCAGGCTCATGTGGTCGCTGGCCATGACCGTGCGGTAGCGCTGCTGGTTGCTGATCCACAGGCCCGACATGGTGGTGGAGTGACCGAGCCAGCTGCTGCCGCCGTACGTCGCCGACGTCAGCCAGCCGCTCTTCGCGTGGAAGCCTGCCTTCGCCAGGGCCTCGGTGCGCGCGTCGAGGGTGGCGTCGACGCCGGGCGCCATGACCGGGTCCTCGATCGCGCTCCGCCCGTAGCTCTCGATGAAGGTGAAGATCATGTCCTTGCCCCGCAGGTCCGGCACGAGCTGGCTGCCCGGGGTGTTCCCGAACGCGTCGGTCCGGGCCACCTTCCGGAACTCCGCCTCGTCCCTGAGCGTGTCCGAGACGCGCCGGGCCTGGACCTTCAGCGCGGTCGCGGTGCGGTCGGCGGCGATCGGCACGCCGAACATCTGCAGGCCCAGGGAGGAACAGGTGATCCAGACGACCCCGGCGACCAGGGTGCCCCGGGTCGCGGTGGCGGGGTGCCGGGCGAGCACGTTGCTCAACCGGACCATGGACAGTGCCAGCAGCCCGAAGAGCAGCAGGACGAGGACGACCAGTCCGGCAGCGGCGGCCACGGTGGTCGTGCGGCCGAGGGAGTCCTCCAGGTACGACTCAGCGTCGCTGAGCAGACTCCAGTCGAGCACGACGTTGAAGCCGCGCCCGAGGTACTGGTTGAAGCCCATGTCCAGCGCGTTCAGCACGGTCATCGCCCCGAGCAGCACCCCGGACAGCGCCGCCACGACCACCCGGGGCCGGCGCGGCAGCGCGAGCAGCACGGCGGCCCCCACGACGGCTTCCGCCGGTATCCGCAGGAACTTCGCGGGCCCGAGCCGTACGACCGTGTTCGGCATCACCAGCGCGGCTACGACGAGCGCGGCGGCGAGCACGGTCACGGTGACGGACAGGACCCGGGCGCCCTGCGGGTGCCGCTCCCGCCAGCCCCGCCGCCACTGCGACCAGAAGGTCCACGGAGCCCGCCGGGAAGCACGGGGGACGGGTACGGGCACGGCGCCGGAAGCCTCCTCCGGCTCACCTCCCGCACCCCCGGCCTCCGCGCCACCGGCCTTCTCGATCCCGGTCTCCGCGCCACCGGCCTTCTCGGTTGCGGTCTCCGCACCCCCGGCCTCCGTGCCACGGGCCTTCTCGGTTGCGGTCTCCGCGCCGTCGGCCTCCGCACCTGCGGCCTTCTCGGTTCCGGCCCTCCCGGCTTCGGCCTTCTCGCCTCCGGCCTCCTCGGCTTCGGCCTCCTCGTGCTCCACCACTGCCGGCTGGCGCGTGCTCGTGTCCTGAGACAACCCGGCGTCCTTCCCTGCGAGACCCGTTCCGCGCTCCGGTACGGCTCCCCGCGGGGCAGCGTTCACACCCGACGGGCAAACACCTGGTCAACACGGCCGACGGTACGTCAGGCGGACGCCCGGATCACGGGGCGGGGATGAGCGCGCGGGCCCGCTCGATCCATCCCGACACGGCCTTGGCACCGCAGCTCTCGGCGACCGACCGGGCCTCGTCGAGGTGGCGGTACGCCGTCGACGAGTCGCCGGTTTCGGCCGCGAGGTAGGCCAGTGCCACCAGACCGGCCGCTACTCCGGGCCTGAAGCCGATCTCCCGGCGCAGTGCCACCGATTCGGCCAGCCGCTCGCGGGCCCGGTCGAAGTGGCCCGCATCCTTGTCCGCGAAGCCGAGATGGCGAATCGCATAGGACATCGTCATCCGGTCGCCGACGGACTTCGCCAGCGCGTACGACCGCTCGAAGTACGGCCTGCCGGTGGCGCCGTCGCCCTTGACCACCTGGTGCCAGCAGCCGACCCAGAACAACGCGTCCGCCTCACCCGACGCGTCCCCCAGACGCTCGTACAACTCGGCCGCGCGCTCGAACAGCACCAGTTCCCGGCCGTTCTCCTCGCGGTCGTTCAGGAAACGCACGTGCAGTACCTTGCCTCGCGCCATGGAGAGCGGCGCCTCGACAGCGTCCAGCACGTCATCAGAGCGCTCCAGCGCGGACGTGTCCCCGCCGAACATCGCCGCTTCGAAAAGCTCTCCGGCACGTTCGACCCAGTCCTGCCCCTGCATACGTCGGCCCCTCCCCGTCGGACGATGACACCGCCGAGGCTACCTCCGTGCCCCCGGGGGGAGACGGGAACAAACCCTAAGCGCCCCCGACCGCCGTCAGTAGAGCGAGCGGTGCGGCGGCGGACCGTGCCTCCCTGCCGCACGCGTGCGGATACGGCACCGGCTGCCCGTGCGGAGCACGCCCGTACCCGGCCAGCACCTCCGGCAGCCGGTGCCCCGCCGCCGTCGCCGCGTCGACCAGCCCGTGCGCGACCGTACGGGCCTCGTCGTGCAGCCCGTACCGCGCCAGCCCCAGCGTGATCAGCGCGTTGTCGTGCGGCCAGACGGAGCCACGGTGATAGGAGAGCGGATGGTACGCGGCCTGGCCGGAGGCGACCGTGCGGACGCCCCAGCCGGAGAAGAAGTCCGGTTCCAGCAGCCGCCGGCCCACCGCCTCGCCGTACTCCTTGTCCAGCAGCCCCGACCACAGCAGGTGCCCGGCGTCGGACGCCAGCGCGTCGATCTGCCGGCCCCGCCCGTCCAGGGCCAGCGCCGGGAAGGAGCGCTCCGGCATCCAGAAGTCCCGCTGGAACCGGTCCCGCAGATCGGCCGCCGCCTGTTCCAGCAGGGCGGCGTACGTCTCGTCCGCCCACACCGTGCGCGCCACGCCCGCTGTGCGGCGCAGCGCGTCGTACGCGTACCCCTGGGCGCCCGCCGCCATCACCGCACCCGTGGGCCGGGTGCCGTCGGCGCAGCAGATCGCGCCGGGGGAGTCCTTCCAGTTCTGGTTGGCGAGGCCGCCCTCGTCGGCGCGGTAGACGAGGTAGCCGCGCGAGGTCAGTCCGCCGTGGTCGAGCATCCAGCCCACGGCGGCCCGGGCGTGCGGCTCCAGGCGGCGGCCCAGGGCGGTGTCCCCGGTCTGCTCGACGTACGCGCCGAGCAGGACCAGGAACAGCGGGGTGGCGTCGACCGAGCCGTAGTAGCGGCGGAACGGGACCTGGCCGAAGTGGGCCAGCTCGCCGTGCCGTACCTCGTGCACGATCTTGCCGGGCTGGACGACCGGGGAGAGGCCGGTGCCGGTGGCCTGGGTGGCGGCGAGCGCCGGGAGGGTGGCGGCGGCCAGCTGCGGACGGTAGGGCAGGGCGAAGAGGGAGGTGAGCAGGGCGTCGCGGCCGATGAGGGTGAGGAACCAGGGGGCGCCGGCCGCCGGTACCCGCAGCTCCTCGCCGTCCGGCCCGGTGGCCGTGACCTGGAGCGCCGCCAGGTCCGCGAGCCCGCGGGCGCAGGCCGCCGCCAGTTCCGGCCAGCCGGTCGGGAAGGCCACGCCCTCCACGAACTCGCCCTCCAGCGCGATGAGCTGGCGCTGCACGGCGGCCGGGTCCCGGGGCACGCGCACGGCGCGCCGCTCGCCGTGCGGACGGGCGATCACCCGCAGCAGCAGCTCCGTCGTGGCGTGCGGCGCAAGACCGAGGGTCCACACCAGGCGCCGGGCGCCGGTGCCGGTCTCCTCCACGGCGTCGGGCGGCGGGTCCGCCGTGATCGTCGTACAGGACCGCCATTCGGCGCGCCGGTAGGTGAACTCGATGCCGTCGTCGAGGACCTGTCGGGAGCGTACGGCGCCGGCCTTGACGTAGGTGCGGTGGTCGGAACGGAGTTCGAACTGGTCGGTGAAGTCCGCGTCGACGGTGAGCGCGAGCCGGACCGTGGTGGGTACCGGACGGTTGCTGGTCACCCGCAGGGACTCCGTGAACGAGCTGTTCCCGACGGCCTGCTCACGGAAGAGGGTGTGGCCCGGTGGCTCCTGCCGGCCGCCGCGCGGGACCAGTACGCACCGCGTCGCGTCCCCGTCCGTGACCGGGGTGAGCACCTCGGGCACCGCGCCGTCGACGGTGAGCTGCCAGCGGCTGAGGTGCCGGGCGTCCCGGACGAACAAGCCGTCCGGGGAGCCGCTGCCCCGCACCCCGCTGATGTCGCCCCGGTCGCCCACGGCGGCGAAGGTGGCACCGTGCACGAGCAGATGATGCCGGTCCGTCATCCCCGGTCCCTTCCTCTGTCACTCCTGTCGAACGTGCCGGTGTCCGCGGGGGACACGCCCTTTTGGCGGCTCTTGTCCAGCGTTTGACGATCGTGCGGCGTGCGCCGTCCGTGGAGCAGATCGAGCGCGAGCGCCGCCGTCCAGCTGAAGCCGGCCGCGCCGCAGGCCTCACCGGTGAACGGGTCGACGTACTCGGCGAAGCCGGTCGCCCCGGCCAGCTGCAGCACCGCAGCGCGCAGGGCGTCGGCCGCCGCCGGCTCGCCCTGCACCCGCAGCCCCCGCTCCACCAGCCAGCTCGTGTTGAACCAGGCCGGCCCGCGCCAGTACCGGTGCGGGTCGAAGGCCTCGCCGAGGAGGTCGTAGCTCGGGACCAGCCGGGTGCGGTCGCCGAGCGAGAAGTGCGGGCCGCGCAGGGTGCGCAGGAGTGCCGCGGCGATGCCGCGCGGGAGCCCGGGCAGGAGCAGCGGGACCAGCCCCGAGACACTGCGCTCGGGGAGCAGGCCCCCGCCCCCCAGGTCCCGGCACAGGAACATGCCGGCCTCCGCGTCCCAGAGCCGCGCCACCAGCGCCGCCGTCAGCCGCTCGGCACGGGCCCGCCGGGCGGTGCCGGCCGCGCCCAGCTCCTCGGCGATCCGCGCGAGGGCCTGCTCGGAGGCGATCAGGAGGGCGTTGAACGCGGGATCCTCGAGAGCGAATCCTCCCCCGCCCGCTCCACCCGGGTCCCGGTAGCCGCCGTCCCGGTAGTCGGCCGCCAGGCGCACGTACCGCCCGTAGTCCAGGTCCGTCGGCCGGTCCTCGGGTGCGCTGTGGTCGAGGTCGGCGCGGCGGAAGGAGCGGGTGGGCGCCGGGGTGATCCGGGCCAGCGGGGCGTCCCAGCAGGGGCTGTTGTCCATACCCTGTTCCCAGGGGTGGACGACGGACACCAGACCGCCGCCGCCCAGGTCCCGCCGGTGCAGCAGGTACCGGTGCCAGGCCGCCAGCCGCGGATACACCCGGGCCAGGAACCCGCGGGCGCGGGACAGCCCCGGGTCGGCGCGGTGCACCAGCCAGGCCGCCAGCGCATGCACCGGTGGCTGCACGATCCCGGACGTCTGTACGGTGCACGGAGCGCCGGCGGAGCGGCCCGCGGTGGCGGAGCGCCAGAAGTCGGGGCTCGGGAAGTACGCGTCGAGCGGTACGGAGGGGTTGAAGACGATGTGCGGGATGCGGCCGTCCGCCCACTGGGCCGCCAGCAGCGTCTCCAGCTCGGTCTGGGCCCGCAGCGGCGAGACGTGCCGCAGCCCGATGGCGATGAACGCGGAGTCCCAGGACCACTGGTGCGGGTACAGGTTCCGGGAGGGGACCGTGGAGCTGCCCGTCCAGTTCGCGTCCAGCACCCGGGCCGCCCCGACGTGCAGGGCCGACGTCGTGTCCGGCGGGTCGTATGCGATGTCGTACGCGGTCTCGTACTCCGGACCACGGGTACTGAGCTGGGCAGAGCGTTCCACTCGGGGCTCCCCGGAGACGTCCGGCCGGCCGGCTTCGACGGCGGCTACCGCAGGGTTACGTCTATTTAACACGCAAAACCCACTATGTAATGCAGACTTGAGAAACACAAGGGGGTGCGCATGAGCGGGCGTCCGGGGAGATCGGGGAGAAGCGGGAGCCAGGCCGGCGCCGGCGATCTGCTCGAACTGGTGCGCAGCGGCCGGGCGGTGACGCGCGGCGCGCTCCAGCAGGCGACCGGACTGTCCCGGGCCACCGTCGGCCAGCGCCTGGACCGGCTGTTCCGGGCCGGCTGGCTGCGGGAGGGCGCCGGCGGACCGGTCGGCTCGCCGCTCGGCGGACGCCCCGCCGTCACTCTGGAGTTCGACGGCTCCCATGCCGTGGTCCTCGCCGCCGACCTGGACACCCGGCACGCCCGCGCCGCCGTCCTCACCCTGACCGGCGAGATCCTTGCCGAGCGCGCCGGCACCCTGGTGGTCGAGGACGGTCCCGAGGCCGTCCTCGGTGAGCTGGGCCGCTGGTTCGCCGAGCTGCTGACCGCGGCCGGGCACCGGGCCGGTGAGGTGTGCGGGATCGGGCTCGCCGTGCCGGGCCCGGTGGACAGCGAGACCGGCCGGGTGGTCCAGCCGCCGATCATGCCGGGCTGGGACGGCTACGACATCCGGGGCCGCCTGTCCCGTGCCTTCACCGAGCACACCGGAGCCCCGGCGGTACCGGTGCTGGTCGACAACGACGCCAACCTCATGGCCTACGGCGAACAGCGCACCGGCCACCCCGACTGCAGGGCCTTCGTGCTGGTCAAGGTGTCGACCGGGATCGGCGCCGGGGTGGTCGTGGACGGCTCGGTCTACCGGGGCGTGGACGGCGGCGCCGGCGACATCGGGCACATCCGGGTCGGCGCCGACGCACTGTGCCGGTGCGGCTCGTACGGCTGCCTCGCCGCCGTCGCGAGCGGTGGTGCCGTCGCCCGGCGGCTGGCCGAGTCCGGGGTGCCGGCCGCTTCCGGCTCGGACGTGCGGGACCTGCTGGCGGCCGGGCACCCGGAGGCCGCCGCGCTGGCCCGGGAGGCCGGCCGCCGGGTCGGGGACGTGCTGGCGACGGTCGTGACCCTGCTGAACCCCGGCGTGCTGATGATCGCGGGCGATCTGGCCGGAACACCCTTCCTGACCGGCGTGCGCGAGCTGCTCTACCAGCGGGCCCTGCCCCGCTCGACCGCTCATCTGGACATCGTCACCTCCCGGCTCGGGGAGCGGGCCGGGCTGACCGGTGCGGGAGCGCTGGTCGTGGAGCACCTGTACGCGCCGGAACGGGCCGAGGAGCGCCTCTCCGCCCTGGGCGTGTGACGCGCGGATCGCTCGCCGGGCAGGTCCGCAAGGGGGTCCGCATGGTGAAACCCGGCGGTCTGTGACAGCGTGATTCTCGCCACCCTTGATAAGGGCAGCGCTCAGATGAGCGGATCTTGGGCGCCTGCACTTCTCCAAGGGGTGGCACTGGGTGCCACCCCTTGATCGTTCATCGATCGAAATCACCCGTGCCGAGGCCCGCTCATCTGAGCGGAAAACCGCACCTGTGGGCAGTGTTGCCTTCAAGAAGTGAAAACATACGGCCGGCTTGGCTTGCCAAGCTTTGACTTTCGATCCGCTGGCGGACGGGTGGTTACAGGCGCATGACGGCTGAGTGGACGTACCTATAGACCTTCGATCTGGGTATGTTCCTGGCCGTCAGGGCAGCCACCGTGGCCTCAAGGAGTCGAGACCCGTGTCGGAAAACAAAGAACCCCACGTAGCGAAGTTCGTTTACGACTTCACCGAGGGCAACAAGGACCTCAAGGACCTCCTCGGCGGCAAGGGTGCCAATCTCGCCGAGATGACCAACCTCGGTCTGCCGGTCCCTCCCGGCTTCACCATCACCACGGAGGCCTGCAAGGTCTACCTGGACAGCGGTGAGGAGCCCGCGGCACTGCGTGACGAGGTCAGTGCGCACCTCGACGCCCTCGAGCAGAAGATGGGCAAGAAGCTCGGCCAGGCCGACGACCCGCTGCTCGTGTCCGTCCGCTCCGGCGCCAAGTTCTCCATGCCCGGCATGATGGACACCGTCCTGAACATCGGCCTCTCCGACAAGTCGGTGCAGGGCCTGGCCAAGCAGGCCGGCGACGACCGCTTCGCGTGGGACTCCTACCGCCGCCTCATCCAGATGTTCGGCAAGACCGTCCTCGGCGTCGACGGCGAGCTGTTCGAGGAGGCCCTCGACGCGGCCAAGGCGGCCAAGAAGATCACCGTCGACACGGATCTCGAAGCGGCCGACCTGAAGAAGCTGGTCACCAAGTTCAAGAAGATCGTCAAGGCCGAGGCCGGCCGGGACTTCCCGCAGGACCCGCGCGAGCAGATGGACCTCGCCATCAAGGCCGTCTTCGACTCCTGGAACGGCGACCGCGCCAAGCTGTACCGCCGCCAGGAGCGGATCCCGCACGACCTGGGCACGGCCGTCAACGTCTGCTCGATGGTCTTCGGCAACCTCGGCCCCGACTCCGGCACCGGCGTCGCCTTCACCCGCGACCCCGCCTCCGGCCACCAGGGCGTCTACGGCGACTACCTGCAGAACGCCCAGGGCGAGGACGTCGTCGCGGGCATCCGCAACACGGTTCCGCTGGCGGAGCTGGAGCAGATCGACAAGAAGTCGTACGACCAGCTCATGCAGATCATGGAGACGCTGGAGAACCACTACAAGGACCTCTGCGACATCGAGTTCACGATCGAGCGCGGTCAGCTGTGGATGCTCCAGACCCGGGTCGGCAAGCGCACCGCCGGCGCCGCCTTCCGCATCGCCACCCAGCTCGTCGACCAGGGCCTGATCGACGAGACCGAGGCCCTCCAGCGCGTCACCGGCGCCCAGCTGGCCCAGCTGATGTTCCCGCGCTTCGACGACAGCGCCAAGACCGAGCAGGTCGGCCGGGGCATCGCGGCCTCGCCGGGTGCGGCGGTCGGCAAGGCGGTCTTCGACTCCTACACCGCCGTCAAGTGGTCCCGCTCGGGCGAGAAGGTCATCCTGGTCCGCCGGGAGACCAACCCCGACGACCTCGACGGCATGATCGCGGCCGAGGGCATCCTGACCTCCCGCGGCGGCAAGACCTCCCACGCGGCCGTCGTCGCCCGCGGCATGGGCAAGACCTGTGTCTGCGGCGCCGAGGAGCTGGAGGTCGACACCAAGCGCCGCCGTATGACGGTCCCCGGCGGGCACGTCGTCGAAGAGGGCGACCTGATCTCCATCGACGGCTCGTCCGGCAAGGTCTACCTGGGCGAGGTCCCGGTCGTCCCGTCCCCCGTCGTGGAGTACTTCGAGGGCCGGATGCACCCCGGCGCCGACGACGCCGACGAGCTGGTCGAGGCCGTCCACCGCATGATGGCCTTCGCCGACCGCAAGCGCCGGCTGCGGGTGCGCGCCAACGCGGACAACGCCGAGGACGCGCTGCGCGCCCGTCGCTTCGGCGCCCAGGGCATCGGCCTGTGCCGCACGGAGCACATGTTCCTCGGTGAGCGCCGCGAGATGGTCGAGAAGCTGATCCTCGCCGACACCGAGGAGGAGCGCGAGGCCGCCCTGCGGGAGCTGCTGCCCCTGCAGAAGAAGGACTTCGTGGAGCTGTTCGAGGCGATGGACGGCCTGCCCGTCACCATCCGCCTCCTCGACCCGCCGCTGCACGAGTTCCTGCCCGACATCACGGAGCTGTCGGTCCGCGTGGCGCTGGCGGAGTCCCGCCAGGAGCCGCACGAGAACGAGCTGCGCCTGCTCCAGGCGGTGCACCGCCTGCACGAGCAGAACCCGATGCTGGGCCTGCGCGGCGTCCGCCTCGGCCTGGTCATCCCCGGCCTGTTCACGATGCAGGTCCGCGCCATCGCGGAGGCCGCGGCCGAGCGCAAGTCGGCCAAGGGCGACCCGCGCGCGGAGGTCATGATCCCGCTCGTCGGCACGGTCCAGGAGCTGGAGATCGTCCGCGAGGAGGCGGACCAGGTCATCGCCGAGGTCGAGGCGGCGACCGGTACGAAGCTCAAGCTCGCGATCGGCACGATGATCGAGCTGCCGCGCGCCGCGCTGACGGCCGGCCAGATCGCCGAGGCCGCGGAGTTCTTCTCCTTCGGCACGAACGACCTGACCCAGACGGTGTGGGGCTTCAGCCGCGACGACGTCGAGGCCTCGTTCTTCACGGCGTACCTGGAGAAGGGCATCTTCGGGGTGTCGCCCTTCGAGACGATCGACAAGGACGGCGTCGGCTCCCTGGTGAAGGCCGCGGCGGAAGCGGGCCGGCGTACCCGCCCCGACCTCAAGCTCGGCGTCTGCGGCGAGCACGGCGGTGACCCGGAGTCGGTCCACTTCTTCCACCAGGTGGGTCTGGACTACGTCTCCTGCTCCCCGTTCCGCATCCCGGTCGCCCGCCTCGAGGCAGGCCGCGCGGCGACCCAGTCGGAGGGCAGCGACCACCGCTGACCCACCCGGAACCCCGGAGCCGCCGTTGGTCCCCGACCCTCACCGATCGGCGGCGGCTCCGGCGCACGAAAGAAGGGGCGGCACCCTGTGCGGGGGTGCCGCCTCTCCGCGCATCATGCGCGGAGACCGCAGAGCTACGCCGCTGAAGAGGAAAAATGGCGTTTGCCGGCATGGGACGCCGGTGAACCCAGGAAGCCGGTGTGCCCTCGTTGTGCCCTGAGGGTGCGGCTGGGCTCCGTCAGGCGTCGTCATCACAGAGGCCCCGCCCGGATTGGGCACCCTCCCCGGCTACGCGGTCCCAGTCTGTTGAGGCGGGATGCTCCCGCGGCGCAGCGCATCAGCAGCAATCGACGGCCGGGAGTCCGCTGCCGGCGGAGGCGCCAGGCTGATGCCGGCATCCGTCAGGATGGACAGGTCCATCTCGTAGCTGCGCTCGGACCGGGCCCTCCAGACTTCGAACGCCTCGGCAACGTGCGTGCGGGCCTGCTCTTCCGTCATGCCGGTGACGTTCATAAGGTGCAGCAGCGCTTCCGGAGCCTGTCCACGCAGCTGGGCCAGCCCGAAGTGGGTGACCCTGTGGCAGTCGGTGCACAGGCAGATCAGCCGGCCCAGCCTCTGTACCAGCCGGTCCTCGTCGTACACCCACCGCTCGTGCGCTTCCAGCCAGCGCTTCACAGCACGGTCCTGTGCGGCGCCGCACACCTCGCACCGCCGGCCCGCCCTACCAGTGATCATCCGGCGAAGACGTTCCCAGTCCCTTGGCGAGACGCAGGACCGGACGTTGGTGAACCAGCACGAAGACGGCACCAGGTCGACGAACAGGCCCTGCCCCAGTGTCCGGTCCTCGCCCGGGAGAAGTTCCGGCACGGCGGGGTCGGCGAGCCAGCGCTCCAGGGAGGCTTCGCGACAAGGCGGGGCGTACCAGCGCCGTGCAGTGGCGTCCCATCGGGCGCCGGCTGCTTTTGCCTCGTCCTTCTCTTGGTAACTCACGTCCAGCCAGGTACGCGAGACCCCCATGTCCCCTCCCAGCGCCACAAGTTGCCGACTGCGAGATCTTATGGGGCGTCAGTGGGCCCAAGTGGGCTTATCGGAAACCGCGAGGACCGGATTGCGAGGCCGGCGTGTTCTGAGGCTTCGGTCTCGCGGGCCTCTGTCTCGAAGCCGGCGCCGGTGGCCGTTCCCGTGGCTCTCCCCGGACAAGGGTGCTGTCGCGGAGCTGCGAGCTTTTGTGCCTTTCCTCCTGGTGGACTGGGAGGGTACCGGCGGTCCCCGTACAGGACGGAACCCATGCCCTCCACGACCACAGGCACCACGCAGCCCCACGCAACCGGCCTGCCGGCGCGGTCGCCCCTCGCCGGGTGGCCGGCGGTGGTCTCGGTGATGCTGGGCATCTTCTCGATCGTCACCACGGAGATCCTCCCGATCGGACTGCTCACCTCGATCGGCTCCGACTTCACGGTCTCCGAAGGCATGGCAGGCCTGATGATGACCATGCCGGGCTTCCTCGCCGCCGTCTCGGCGCCCGTGGTCACCGTCGCGACGGCACGCGTCGACCGCCGCCTCATGCTGTGTGTGTTCATGGCGCTGCTGGCCGCGGCCGACTTCCTCGCCGCGGCCGCCTCGCACTACTGGCTCGTGCTGGTGTCACGCGTCGTGGTCGGCATCGTCATCGGTGGGTTCTGGTCGATCGGCGCGGGACTGGCCGAACGCCTGGTCCCCGCCGAGTCCGCCGGCCCCGCGACCGCCGTCGTCTTCTCGGCCGTCCCCCTCGGTTCCGTCCTCGGGGTGCCGGCGGGAACCTTCGTCGGGGACCTCGCCGGCTGGCGTACGGCCTTCGTCGCCATGGGCGTCCTGACGGTCGGCGTGCTGGCCGTGCTGTCGGTCGTGGTGCCCCCGCTGCCGCCCGTCCGGGCCGCCCGTCGGGGCGCGCTGGGCGGCATGTTCCGCAACACCCACACCCGCTTCGCGCTGCTGCTGACGTGCCTCGTGGTGCTGGCCCACTTCGGGACCTACACCTATGTGACCCCGTTCCTGGAACAGGTCACCGAGGCCGGCTCCGGGCGGATCACCGTGCTCCTCCTGCTGTACGGGGCCGCGGGGATCGCCGGCAACTTCGCGGCCGGCTCGTCCGCCGTACGGCGGCCGCGGGTCACCTTCGGGCTCGCCGCGGGCATGGTGTCGGCCGCGGCGGTGCTCCTTCCGGTGCTCGGCCGCTGGGAGTCCGGCGCGGTCGCCCTGCTGATCATCTGGGGTGCCGGGTACGGGGCCGTGCCGGTCGCCTCCCAGGCGTGGTTCGTCAAGGCAACGCCGCACGCGCCCGAAGCCGCCTCGGTACTGTTCACCGCGTCCTTCCAGGCCACGATCTCGCTGGGGGCCCTGATCGGTGGCCGCGTCGTGGACCGTACCTCCCCGTCCACCGTCATGACGCTCGGCGGTGTCACCGCGGCTCTCGCGGTCGCCGTGGTCCTGGCTCACCGTGCGCGCCGCCTGACCTGGCCGGACGAGTGAGCCTGCGGAGCGGAGGTCCGCCGTCGGGGCCCTGAGGGTGGTGGACCGCTATCCCGGGGCCTGGTCCAGGAGTCCGTCGAGCAGCGCCCGCAGCCCCTGCTCGTACGTGTCCTGCGCCGTCAAGGGGGCCCAGCGCGGGGCGATCCGGGACAGGTGGGGGAGTTCGGCCGGGTCGAGGCCGGCGAAGACCCGGTCGCGGTAGGTCGGGCGGTCGTCGGTCGCCCGTCGGCGGGCCGAGGTCGCGCGGACCAGGATCTCGCCGGCCGTGAAGTACCAGATCGCCCGGTAGCCGTGCACGGCCTGCTCGAGGGTGAGTCCGCAGTCCGCCAGTCCGGCGACGATCTGTTCCACGAACCAGAGGGCGGACGCGGACAAGAGGTCGTCCGCCGTCAGCACCTCCACGATCCAGGGGCACGCGGCGAGCACGTCGTGGATGGCCACGGCCGCCGTGAGGATCCGTTCGCGCGGGTCCGCGGGCGGCGGTTCGGGGCGGTGCAGGGACCTGTCCGCGTAGTCGTCCAGGAGGAGGACGAGCAACTCCTCCTTGTCGCGGACGTGGTGGTACAGGGCCATCGGCGTGCTGCCGACCTCCGTGGCGAGCCGGCGCATCGTCAGCCGGTCCACGCCGTCCTCCGACACGATCCTGCTCGCCGTGCGGATGATCTCCTCGCGGGAGATACGAGCAGGCCGGCCGGCGGTTCTGCGGGGCGCGGGCGGTTGTGGCATGGGCTCATCATCCCTCAGGCGGCGGGGAGTCCGGGCGGCGGGTGTCGACACCGGCAACCGGTGCGCGCTAGTTTTCTTACATGTATAGAAACTTACGAGGCCGTCCTGGGGCGGTGCTGGCCGCGGCCGCCGTCGCCCAGTTCGTCGTCGCCCTCGACATGGCCGTCGTCAACATCGCGCTCCCCGACGTCCGCTCCGCACTCGGATTCGCCCCGCTCGACCTGTCCTGGGTCGTCCACGTGTACGCGCTCACCTTCGGCGGGTTCCTGCTGCTCGGCGGCAGGGCCTGCGACCTGTACGGCCGCCGGCGGCTGTTCGCGGCCGGGCTGGTGGTGTTCGGGATCTGCTCGCTGGCGGGCGGACTGGCCCAGGCACCCTGGCAGTTGGTCGCTGCCCGCGCGGGGCAGGGGGCGGGGGCCGCCGCGACCGCGCCGGCCGCGCTCGCCCTGCTGACCACCACGTTCACCGAGGGCCCCGGGCGCGTGCGGGCCCTCGGTGTGTGGAGCGGGATGAACGCCGTGGGCGGTGCGCTGGGCGTACTGGCCGGCGGAGTGCTGACCGAGTACGCCGGCTGGCGCTGGGTGATGCTGGTCAACCTGCCCGTGGTGGCGGTGGCCCTCGCGCTGACGTACGCGGCCGTACCCGCCGATGTGCCACCGGCCCGGCGGGGGCGGCCGGACGCGCTCGGTGCCGTCCTGGCCACCGGCGGCACCGGACTGCTGGTGTTCGGCGTCGTACGCACCGACGTCAACGGCTGGGCGTCCGCCGCCACATGGGGCACGCTCGCCGTCGCCGCCCTCCTGTTCGGTGCCTTCGTCGCCGTCGAAGCGAGGTCCCCGGCCCCGCTGCTGCGGCTCGGCCTGCTGCGCAGCCGCTGGGTCACCGGCGCCGGTCTGCTGGTGTTCCTGGCGGCGGCCGGGCAGTTCACCGCGTTTTACTTCGTGTCCCTGTACCTCCAGCAGGTGCTGGGACTCGGCGCCGCCGCGACCGGCGCCGCGTTCCTGCCGTTCTGCGCCGGCTCGGTGGTGGCCACCGTCGCCGCGACCCACATCACCGCGCGGCGGTCGCCGCGTGCCGCGCTGGTGCCCGGCGCGCTGTTCGCCGCCGCGGGCATGGCCTGGTTCGCCGGGATCAGCCCGCACGGCGGCTTCCTCACCGACGTGCTCGGCCCGTCCGTCCTCACCAGCCTCGGCATCGGCCTGGTGTTCGCTCCCGCGGCCACCGCCGCGACGACGGGCGTCCGGCCCGGCGAGGCCGGCATGGCCTCGGGCGTGTTCAACAGCGCCCGGCAGCTCGGCGGCTGCATCGGCCTGGCCGGCCTGGCCACGGTCGCCGCGCACCGCACCGGCGGCGCGGCCGACCCCACCGGCCCCGCCGCGCTCACCGACGGCTACGCGCTGGGCCTCGCCGTCGCCGCGGCCCTCTTCGTGCTCGCGGCGGCGGTCGCGCTCGGCGTTCTGCCCCGCCGCCGGACTGCCGGCCCCACCGCACCCGCCACCGCCGGCGAACCCCGACTGGAAGGAACCCCGTCATGACCACCGCCCCCGTCACCCCCGTCGACCTCTTCGGCTCGGCCCTGCACCTCCTGCCCGACGGTGACGTCCGGGCCGGTGCGCGGCGGATGACCGACGGCGACCCCGGCGTCTGGCAGGTCGCCGCCTTCCACGTGGAGACCGACGCCGACGTGCACGCCGACCACTGGGAAGCGCATCCCGACGGCGAGGAGGCCGTCTGCTGCCTGTCCGGCGGCGTCCGCCTGTACCTCCGGCCCGTCACCGGGGACGGCACGGAGGACGGCACGGAGGAGATGGTGCGGCTGCGGGCCGGCACCGCCGTGGTCGTGCCGCGCGGTCGCGCGCACCGGCTGGAACTGGACGCTCCCAGCGACCTGATGTCGATCACCCGGCGCCGCGGCACCTACCAGGAGCGGCGCGCCGAGCCCCGCTGAGGGCCGTGCGGGTCCGGCACCGGCCGCGGTGCCGGACCCGCGTCACGGTCCGCTCCGTTCAGAAGGCGCCCTGGACGTTCACCGGGCCGACCTGGAAGGTGCTGGAGCAGATCGTCCAGGGGGCCGGGACCAGGACCGCGGTGCGGGACGCCGGGGGGTAGACCTGGAGATAGGCACCGGTGCGGAGGCAGGGGCCGCCCACCGGGCCGTTGGTGGTGCGGACGACCGCCGAGGCGGAGTGGGCGGGGCCCAGCGTGACGGTGCCGTAGGTCCGGCCGCTGTGGGTGGCGGCCGGACCGATCCGGTGGTGCGCGCTGTCCAGGACGCTGACGCCCGGGTAGCCGCGCAGGGCGCAGTCGGTCGTACTGGTGTTGGTGAACCGGATCGGCCAGTACAGCGAGCCCGCCGCGCCCTCCTTGGTGCCCATGGACAGATACAGGTCGCTCACCGCGCAGGTCCGTACGGCGGCCGTGGTCCGGGCCGCCGCCGGCGTCGCGCTCCACGCGGCTCCGGTGGCCGTGACGCCCACGAGGGCGGCGCCCAGCGCGACCGCGGTGCCGCGCCTGCGCAACGTCCGGCGGAACCTCCGCGGTGGATTCGGACGGTTCGGAGAACTCAAGGGGTTCGGATACGGGAACATGGCACATCCCCCTCCATCGGGCGAATGGGTGGATGAAGGTCACTGAATTGGATGCGTCCCGGAGCGGAAAAGTTGTGCATCGCCGCCAGGAACATCCCGGGCCGCCCGCCCTCCCGGCATTCGGCCGCAATGCCCCTTACGTAATCACCGCGCGGGGTTGATCGTTAGGCCGTGCATCGATGACGAACGTCAGGGGGCACACGATGGGGAGTTTCAGCCGCAGGACGCTGCTGGCCGCGGGAGCGGGCGCCGGGATCCTCACCGCCTGCGGATCGAACACCGGGCGTGGCGGCGGCGGTTCGGGGCCGCGGCTGTCGCACTGGTACCACCAGTACGGCGAGGCCGGTACCGAGCAGGCCGTGCAGCGGTACGCCGCCGCCTACCAGAAGGCGCGGGTCGGCATCGAGTGGCGGCCGGGGAACTACGACCAGCAGACCGCAGCGGCGCTCCTCACCGACTCCGGACCCGACGTCTTCGAGGCCGACGGGCCGACCCTCGACCAGATCCGGGGCGGCCAGGTCCTGGACCTCACGGAGCTGGTGGACGGGGTGAAGGGCGACTTCCGCCCGGCCGTGCTCGGCCCCAAGACGTACGAGGGGAAGGTGTGGGCCATCCCGCAGGTCGTCGACATGCAGCTGCTCTACTACCGCAAGAGTCTCCTCGAGGACGCGGGAGTCGAGCCGCCCACCACCCTGGACGCCCTGGTCGATGCCGCGGGAAAGCTCACCGACGACAAGGTCAAGGGGCTCTTCCTCGGCAACGACGGGGGAGCGGGCGCACTCGGCGGAACCCCGCTGTATGCGGCCGGGCTCCAGCTCGTGACCGAGGACGGCGGGGTCGGCTTCGACGGCCCCGCCGCCGCCCGCACCCTCGGCAAACTGCACCGGCTCCACGCCGACCGCTCCCTGCTCCTCGGTGCCCCCACCGACTGGTCCGACCCGGCCGCCTTCGTCCAGGGGCTGACGGCGATGCAGTGGTCCGGACTGTGGGCGCTGCCGCAGGTGCGGAAGGAACTCGGCGACGACTTCGGGGTGCTGCCCTTCCCGGAGGACGGGAGTGACGGACGGCCCGCCGTGCTCGTCGGCGCGTACGGGGCCGCAGTCAGCGCGCGCAGCCGGAACAAGGAGGCGGCGAAGGAGTACGTTCGCTGGCTGTGGGTCGAACGCATCGACTACCAGCGGGACTTCGCCCTGTCCTACGGATTCCACATCCCTGCCCGGATCTCCCTCGCCGCGCGCGCCCCCGAGCTGGAGGAAGGCCCGGCCGCCGACGCCGTGCGGTTCACCGCCGACCACGGTCATGCCCAGCCGCTGCTGTGGACCCCGGCCTGCCGGACCGCCTACCAGGACGCGCTCAGCCGGATCATCAGGAGCGGGGCGGACCCGGAGAGCGAACTGCGGGCCGTGGTACGGAAGGTGTCGGCCGAACTCGACCGCGTGAAGAAGTCGTCGTGAGGCGCCGCGGAGCGCTGTGGTTCTGGGTGTTCGTCGGGCCGTTCGCGCTCGGGCTGGCCCTGTTCACCTACGTCCCGCTGCTGTGGAGCGTGGCGCTCAGCTTCTTCGACGCGCGCAACACCGTCACGCCCACGGACTTCGTCGGACCGGCCAACTACACGGCGGTGCTGGGGGACGACGGGTTCACGGACAGCCTGCGGACCTTCCTCGTCTTCACCGCCTTCATCGTCCCCGTCACCTACGTGTTCTCCCTCTCCCTCGCCCTGATGGTCAACCGGGTCCGGCGGGCCCGGGCCTTCTTCCGGTCGGTGTTCTTCCTGCCCGCCGCGTGCAGCTATGTCGTGGCCGCGCTGATCTGGAAGATGTCCCTCTTCAGCGGGGTGCGGTTCGGGCTGGCCAACACCGTGCTGGGGTGGTTCGGCGAGGATCCCGTCGCCTGGCTGGCCACGCCGGATCCGCCCTGGTACTGGCTGGTCATCGTGACCGTACGGCTGTGGCTGCAAACGGGGTTCTACATGATCCTCTTCCTCGCGGGACTGCAACGCATCGATCCGGTGCTGTACGAGGCGGCGGCCGTGGACGGGGCACGGCCCGGCTGGACGGTGCTGCGGCACATCACCCTGCCGCAGCTGCGGGCCACCTCGGTCGCGGTGCTGCTGCTGCTCGTCGTCGGCGCCTTCCAGGCCTTCGACGAGTTCTACAACCTGCTCTCCGACGCCAGGGGCTATCCGCCGTACGCCCGGCCGCCGCTGGTCTACCTCTACTACACGGCCCTCGGGCAGGGCCAGAACCTGGGGTTCGGGAGCGCGGGCGCGGTGATCCTCGCGCTGGTCGTCGCCGTCGTCACGGCCGGGCAGGCGCGCTGGCTGAAGCCGGGGAGGACGGACGGCGATGGATGACGCCCTGGTACGCGCCGGGCGGGCGCTGCGGCTGGTGCTCCTGATCTCGCTCGCGCTGCTCTTCCTGATCCCCTTCTACCTGCTCGTGCGCAACGGGCTGTCGAGCGAGCGGGACATCACCTCGCCCGAATGGACCTTCTTCCCCGCCGTGTTGCGGTGGGGGAACGTCCGGGAGCTGTTCGACGACCCGTCCGTGCCCTTCGCCCGGTCCCTGCTCAACTCCGCGCTGATCGCCGTAGCGACGACGCTGGGGACCCTCGTCCTGGCGTCCCTCGCCGGGTACGGGCTCGCCCGCATCCCCTACCGGCACGCGAACAAGGTCTTCCACGGCATCCTCGGCACCCTGCTGGTCCCGGCGGCCGTCACCTTCGTACCGGGCTTCGTGCTGGTGTCGTCGCTGGGGTGGGTCTCCACGCTGCGGGGACTGGTCGTCCCGACCCTGTTCCCGGCGTTCGCCTGCTTCGTCTTCCGGCAGTACTTCCTCGGTTTCCCGCGGGAGCTGGAGGACGCGGCACAGGTGGACGGGCTCGGGTACTGGCGGACGTACTGGCGTGTCGTCGTGCCCAACGCCCGTCCGGTGTTCGCGGCGGTCGGGACGATCGTGTTCCTGGGCGCCTGGAACTCCTTCCTGTGGCCGCTGGTGATCGGGCAGGACCGCGACGCCTGGACGGTGCAGGTGGCGCTGTCGTCGTTCACCACGTCCCAGGTCGTCCGGCTGCACGAGCTGTTCGTCGCGGCAGCCGTGTCGATCCTGCCGTTGCTGCTGGTGTTCCTGTGCTTCCAACGGTGGATCGTGGCCGGGGCGGAGCGGTCCGGGATCGACTGACGGCCCCGACCTGACCGGCTCAGGCCGTGGAGCCGCCGTCGACCACCAGGTCCGCGCCACGTCCAGGGAACCGAACCGGGCCACGTCGGCGGCCACCAGCGCCCGCAGCCCGTCGGCGCGGGACACGCCGGCGGTGACGACGAGCCCCTTGCCGCCCGCGCGCTCCGCGCCACGGGGTGGGGGTCAGGCCGTACGCAGCGCGTAGGCGGCCACCCGCACCGACTCGTCGTCCAGACACTGCCCGCTGGCCAGGTCGAAGCGCTGCTTCAGCAGCGGGGACGCCACGAACGGGCGGCCCCGGTCGGTGCCGGTCAGACCGCGGGACAGGACGGCCGCGCCGGTGAAGGGGTCGCGGTTGTCGATGGCGAACAGCCGGTCCGCGCGGTCGCGGAAGAGGGCCACCTGCCGGCCGTCCGGCAGCAGGGCGGCCACCCCGCGGCCCGGCACCAGTGCGCTCAGGTCGCAGACCGTGAACCAGCCGTCCGCGAGCTGGAGCTGGACCTTCAGGTCGGTGGTCTCGAGTGCCAGGGTCATCGCTGGGCGCTCCCTTCCAGGGCGTCGTCGGCGGGCCGCAGACCGATGTTCAGCAGCGGCAGGTCAGGCTTGATCTGGTCGCGCTCGGGGACGAACGAGACGACCGGGTCCGGGGTGTCCGGGGCGTTCACGAAGGACACGAACCGGGCCAGCTTCTCCGGGTCGGTGACGGTCTCCGACCACTCGTCGCGGTAGTGGGCGACATGTGCCCGCATCAGCTTCTCCAGCTCGTCGCAGATGCCGAGCGAGTCGTGCACCACCACGTCCCGCACGTGTTCCAGGCCGCCCGGGATCCTCTCCAGCCAGGCGCTGGTGCGCTCCAGCCGGTCGGCCGTACGGATGTAGAACATCAGGAACCGGTCGATCAGCCGGACCAGTTCGGCGTCGGAGAGGTCCTGGGCCAGCAGGTCGGCGTGGCGCGGGGTCGCGCCGCCGTTGCCGCCGACGTAGAGGTTCCAGCCGTTCGCGGTGGCGATCACCCCGAAGTCCTTCGACTGCGCCTCCGCGCACTCCCGCTGGCAGCCGGAGACCGCCGACTTCAGCTTGTGCGGCGACCTCAGGCCCCGGTAGCGCAGCTCCAGGTCGATCGCCATCCGGACCGAGTCCTGCACGCCGTAGCGGCACCAGGTGGAACCCACGCAGGACTTCACCGTGCGCAGGGACTTGCCGTAGGCGTGCCCCGACTCGAAGCCGGCGTCCACCAGCCTGGTCCAGATCAGTGGCAGTTGTTCCACGCGGGCGCCGAACATGTCGATGCGCTGTCCGCCGGTGATCTTCGTGTAGAGGCCGAAGTCCCGGGCGATCTCGCCGATCACGATCAGCTTCTCGGGCGCGATCTCACCGCCGGGGATCCGCGGCACCACCGAGTACGAGCCGTTGCGCTGCAGGTTGGCGAGGAAGTGGTCGTTGGTGTCCTGCAGGGCCGCCTGCTCGCCGTCCAGGACGTAGCCGCTCGCGCCGATCGACGGGGCCAGCGAGGCGATGATCGAGCCCACGGCCGGCTTGCACACCTCGCAGCCGTCGCCCCCGCGGGCGCCGTCGCGGCCGTGACCGTCGAGCAGCTCCCGGTACGAGGTGATCCGCAGGGCCAGCACGATCTCGTACAGCTCCTCGCGGGTCTGCGCGAAGCAGCCGCACAGGCCCTTGTCGACCTCGACGCCGGACGCCTCCAGCTCGGCGGTGACCAGCTGCCCCAGCACCTTGACGCAACTGCCGCAGCCCGTACCGGCCTTGGTGCACTTCTTCACCTCGGGTACGGTCGTGCACCGGTGCTCGGTGACCGCCCCGCGGATCGTGCCCTTGCTGACGTTGTGGCAGGAGCAGATGATTGCGTCGTCGGGCAGGGCGGACGGGCCGAGCTGGACCCCCGAGTCCGCTCCGGCGGGCAGGACGAGCGACTCGGGGGAGACGGGGGGCACCGAACCGGTGAGCGCGCGCAGCGTGCCGTACGCCTCCGCGTCGCCCACCAGGACGCCGCCGAGGAGCGTGCCGTCCCGGCCGACGACCAGCTTCTTGTACAGACCGGCCCGCGAGTCGGCGTAGACGACGTCCAGGCAGCCCTCGGTGGTGCCGTGGGCGTCACCGAAGGACGCCACGTCCACGCCGAGCAGCTTCAGCTTGGTGGAGAGGTCGGCTCCGGTGAACGTCACCTGGTCGGCCTCGTCCGCGGCGATGGCCGCGGCCACGGTCTCCGCCTGCTCGTAGCCGGGCGCCACCAGGCCGTACACCCGGCCGTCCACCGCCAGCGCGCACTCGCCGATGGCGAACACGTGCGGGTCGCAGACCGTACGGCACTGCTCGTCCACGGCGATGCCGCCGCGTTCGCCCACCGTCAGACCGCAGTCCCGGGCCAGCTGGTCGCGCGGGCGGACGCCTGCGCTGAACACCACCATGTCGGTGTCGAGTGCGGAGCCGTCGGACAGCTTCATACCGGTGACGGCACCGCTGTCGTCGCTGACGATCTCCTGCGTGCCCACCCCGGTGTGGACCGTCAGGCCCATGCCGGCGATGGTGCGCAGCAGGGCCGCACCGCCGCCCTCGTCCACCTGCACCGGCATCAGCCGCGGCGCGAACTCCACGATGTGCGTCTCGAGTCCGAGCCCCTTCAGCGCGCCCGCGGCCTCCAGGCCGAGCAGACCGCCGCCGACGACCGCACCCCTGGTGGCCTTCGCCCGGGCGTACTCCTCGATCGCGAGCAGGTCCTCGATCGTGCGGTAGACGAAGCAGCCGGTGGCGTCCTTGCCGGGGACCGGCGGGACGAACGGGTAGGAGCCGGTGGCCAGCACCAGGATGTCGTACCCGACGACGAGACCGGAACGGGCGGTCACCTTCCGTGCCTCGCGGTCGACCGTCTCGGCCGGGTCGCCGAGGTGCAGCTCGATGCCGTGGTCCTCGATGAACCCCATGTCGGTCAGGGACAGTTCCTCCGGTGTCTTCCCGGAGAAGTACGAGGTCAGCTGGACGCGGTCGTACGCCGGCCGCGGCTCCTCGCACAGCACGACCACGCGGTGCGTGGCGGTCAGGCCGCGTTCGGCGAGCGCCTCGAGGAAGCGCTGGCCGACCATGCCGTGGCCGACGAGCACGATCGTGGGGGTGGCCCCCGGGGTGGCGGTCATTCAGGAGCCTCCATCGTTGGTGAGCAGGTGGAGCAGGGGGGCGTCGTCGGGGAGCGGCTCTGCTCCCTCCCAGGCGCGGGCGAGCGCGCCGACGGTGCCGAGTTCGCCGACGAGGACCCCGCCGACCAGGCGGTCCTCACGCACGACGACCTTGCGGTAGGTGCCCCGGGTGGCGTCGGCGAGCCGCACCACGTCGTCGCCTGGGCGCGCCTCGGTCTCGCCGAACGCGGCGAGGTCGAAGGGGGAGCCCGGGCCCGTGAGGGTCAGCCGGGTCAGGGAACGGGTGCCCGAGTAGCGGGCGCCGGAGTCGCCCGCGAGCAGCCCGGCGAGCGCGTCGGCCTGCTCCAGCGCGGGGGCGGCCAGACCGTAGACCGTGCCGTCGTGCTGGGCGCAGTCGCCGATGGCGTGGATGTGCGGGTCGGAGGTGCGCAGCGCGTCGTCGACCAGGATTCCCTTGCGGACGGCGAGCCCGGCCTGTTCGGCGAGGCCGGTACGGGGGCGCACCCCGCAGGCGAGCACCACGAGGTCGGCGCCCAGGGCGTAGCCGTCGGCCAGCTCCACCGAGCGGAGCGTGCCCTCGACACAGCGCACGTCCCGCACCCGGCACTCGGTGTGCACCTCGACGCCCAGATCGGTGAGGTGCCGCAGGACCAGAGCGGAGGCGTCCGGGTCGAGCTGGCGCTCCATGAGCCGCTCGGCCTGCTGTGCGAGGACCACCTGCGCACCGCGTACGGCGAGCGCACGGGCCGCGGAGACGCCGAGCAGCCCGCCGCCGATGACGACCACGCGTACCCCCGGCCGGACGGCCCGGGCCAGCCCCAGGCAGTCGGCCATGGTGCGGAACGCGTGGACGCCCTCGGGAAGCCGGGGACCCGGGCCGCCGTGCCTTCCCGTGGGGCGGCCCCCGAGCCCCGGGCCGGACGCCCGGTGCGTGGTCGCGAGGCAGGCGTCCGGGAACAGGCCGCGCAACGGGGGCAGCACCGGGTTGGAGCCGGTGGCAAGGACCAGCGTGCCGTAGGCGATTGAGGTGCCGTCGGCGCAGGTGACGGTCCGGGCGGCCCGGTCGATGCCGGTGACCCGGGTGCGCAGCAGGCCGGACGGCGGCGGGAGGGCGATCACCTCCGGGGCGTACCGGCCGGCCAGCACCTCGGCGAGCAGCACCCGGTTGTAGGGGGCGTGCTCCTCCTCGCCGACGAGCAGCGCGGGCGTGCCCAGCTCACCGAGCCGGCGGGCGAGCCGCACGCCCGCGAGGCCGGCGCCGATCACCACCACACGCGTATTCGAGGTCATGCACCCGAGCGTGCGGCTCCTTCGTTACCCGGTGACATCACCTCTGTTTCCCATGGGGAACGCTGCCCTCAGCGGGCCCGTCACGGACGTGTGAGGGGATTCCCGCCGGCCGGGGACAGGACTGTGCGGCGGAGCAACGGCCGGCGCCGCCCATCGACAACGCCGCGTCGGCAAAGCCCCGTTGGCAACGGACGACCGGCAACGCCCCACCGGCGACGGCTCACCGGCAAGGCCCCACCGGCAACGCCCCGCCGGCGACGGCTCACCGGCAACGGACGACCGGCAACGCCCCGCCGGCGACGGCTCACCGGCAAGGCCCCGCCGGTGACGGCTCACCGGCAATCCCCCGCTGGGCGACGGCCCTCCGGCGCAGGGGCCCTCCGGTGACGGTCCTTGCGCCGGGCGGGCCGGTGGTCACCGGGTGCGGAGCAGGTCCACCAGGCCGCTGGTGTCCTCCTCGCCGTGGCCGTCGTTCAGTCGGCGGCGCATGAGGTCCAGGAACGGGGCGAGCAGTTCGGCGCTCACCCCCTGCTCCGCCGCGGTGCGCAGCAGCGTGTCGGTGCCCGCCACCTGCATGGCCAGGTTGGAGACCACCCCGGTGGTGTGGTCGCCGGACGCCAGCCGTTCGGCCGTGCCGTGCGCCGCGCCGGCCATCGCGTCCAGCCACGGCACGAGCAGTGCGGCGAACTCGCCGAGGGCCACGTCCGCCCCGCGCACCAGGGCGAAGGCGTGCGTGATGCCCGCGAACATGCCGTACATGCCACTGAGCAGGGCCACGTCGTGCAGTGCGGCGAGGCCGGGGTCGGCGCCGACGTACCGGGTACCGGCCGGGACGGCGAGCGCCTGCCGGTGTTCCTCGAACAGCTCCGGGTGGCCGCTGTAGAGGACGAAGGCACCGGGCGCGCCGATCATCGGCGGTACGGCCATGATCCCGCCGTCCAGGAAACGGGCGCCGCGCCCCTCGGCCCAGGTGGCGCGGGTCCGGGCGTCGTCGGGGGTGCCGGTGGTGAGGTTCACCAGGTCCCGGCCGGCCAGGTCGGCGTCCGCCAGTGCCGCGCCCACCGAGGCGTCGTCGAGCAGGCAGACCACGACGAGCCGGTTCGCGGCCACCGCCTCCGCCGCGCTGCCGGCGGCCACCGCGCCCGCGGCGGTCAGCGCGGCCGTGCGTTCCGGCGTGCGGTTCCAGACGGTCAGCGGATGCCCGGCGGCGAGCCAGGCCCGCCCGAGCGCGGTGCCCATCGCACCGGTGCCGAGCAGGGTCAGGGACGTAGGGGTGCTGGGCGAGAAGGAGATGTCGGTCATGGCGACTAGGCTCGCCCGGGGAGCCGCCGCGCAGAAGTACGTACTTTCGAGTGGGTGGTTACCGGAGGGAAAGAGTGCAGGTCGGAAGGGGGAACACCATGCCGGTGGGACGGCGGCCGGGGGCGTACGTCTGTGGGACCGACGCGGCCATGGACATCATCGACGGCAAGTGGAAGGTGTCGATCCTGTGGGCGCTGGGCCGGCGCACCTGCCGCTTCGGCGAGTTGCGGCGCGAGCTGCCGGGCGTCACCGAGAAGGTGCTCGCCGCGCAGCTGCGCGAACTGGAGGCCGACGGCATCGTGCACCGCGAGGAGTACGACGAGGTGCCGCCCCGCGTCGAGTACTCGCTGACCGGGACCGGCACCCAGCTGAACGAGGCCCTGGCGCCGCTCGGGGTGTGGGGGGAACGGCACGTCCTGGGCAGGGCCACGGCGGTGCACTGAACGGCAAGCGGCTCCCCGCCGGCGGCTCCCCGCCGGCGGCTCTCCGCCATCGGCTCCCCGTCAGTGGTCCTCTGTCAGCGGCTCTCCGCCGGCGGTCCTCCGTCATCGGCCCTCCGTCAGCGAACCTCAGTCATCGGCTCCCCGTCAGCGGCTCCCCGTCAGATGGGCGAACACCACCACGTTGCCCTGGTAGCCGGTGGTCCTGGAGTAGCCGCCGCCGCAGGTGATGACCCGGAGTTCGGGGCGGGCGGCGGCGCCGTAGACCTTGTCGTCGGGGAAGTCGCGGGCCGCGTACACCTCCACCGCGTCCACGGTGAACACGGCCACCGTGCCGTCCCGCCGGTCCACCTCGACGGTGGCGCCGCGCTTGAGCGCACCGAGGTCGTAGAAGACGGCGGGGCCCTCGGCGTTGTCGACGTGGCCGGCCACGACCGCGGTGCCGGTCTCGCCGGGCAGGGTGCCGGCCTGGTACCAGCCGGCCAGGTTCTTCTCCCGGGCGGGCGGCACGTCCAGGCTGCCGGAGGAGGTGAGGGCCAGGCCCATCAGCGGGGCGTCGACGCGGATCGCGGGGATGCGGATGCGGACCGGCGGGGAGGGGGCGAGCGCGGCGGCGGCGAGCCGCTCCCCGCCCGGTTCGAAACGGCCCTCGGCGACCGACGGCTGCGGTGGCCTGTGGCTCCCGGCACCGCTGCCGAGCAGCCACACCCCCGCACCGAGGGCCACGACGGTGACCGCGGCTATGGCGGTGTCGCCGAGCCTGCTGCGCCTGCAGCTCCTGCGCATACGAACCCCTCTCCCGGGGGCGCGCCCCCGAACGGGACCCTTCGAGCGGGCCGGCTCCCTGGGACCGGCCCCCTCCCCCTCCGGGCCGCGAGGGGCATCGGACCCGGAGGGGGCGGGACGTGCGGTACCGGCGGACGGACAGCGGAGGGTGTCCGTCAGATCCCGTCGCCTCTCGCCCGGCGATGCAGGAGCCAGGTACCGCCCGCGGCGGCGACGGCCAGAGCCGCCACGCCCGCCGCGGTCTGCACGGGGTCGGGGCCGAGTCCGCCGCCGACCCCCGTCTTCACGCTGCCCCGCGGCTGCACCTGGTCGTGCACCTGGGTCAACGCCACCACGAGATCGCCCGTCACCTGCTTGTCTCCCTCGGCGCACCGGGCGACGATCTCGTACGTCCCGGGCTGCGCGCTCGGCGGCACCCGGAACTGCCCGATCGCCTCGCCCGCGTGCGCGCTGGGCGCCAGCGTGAAGGTGCCGGCGCCGACCGCCCCCGCGTCCCCGGTCGCGGAGCCCTTCTCCCCGCAGGCGGCCGTGTTCACCGTGACCAGGCCGCCGGGCGCCACGGTGGAGGGGTACACGTCCAGGCGGTCGGCCGCGGCAGCGGCCACGGCACCGGCGGCGTGGGCGGGTGCCGCGGCTGCCACGGCGAGCGCCGTACCGGTCAGCAGACGGGCGGTGCGTCGCATGGTGCTCCCCAGAGCTTGTCCGACTCGTGCTCTACCGAGGTAAGTGGCTCCGGGCCCCGCCCGCTTCCTGACCAGCCGTCAGAAATGCGGTGAACGGGTGTCGGCCGCGCCCCCCACACGGGCTAGCCCGCGCCGGGTTCCGGCAGGTCACGAGCGTGCGCCAGGGTGCGGGCGGATAGTCGTACGAAGTGAACACGAATGGCGGCGGGTGCCGGTGAACGAGTGACGTGGCACGCCGCCGGCGCACCACCCCGCCCGGGCCGCGCACGGAGAAGGCCGGTGCCCCGCCCGGGGCACCGGCCTTCGGCTGTCCGCAGTGGGATCAGCTGACGTTGACCGCGCTCCAGGCCGCGGCCACCGCGTTGTACTCGGCGCTGCCGGCGCCGTAGAGGTCCTTCGCCGCGTTCAGGGTCGCCGTCCGCGCCCCCTTGTAGTTCGTCGAGGACGTCATGTAGACGGTCAGCGCCCGGTACCAGATCTTGCCGACCTTGTCCCGGCCGATGCCGGTGACCGTGGAGCCGTTGGACGTCGGCGAGTCGTAGCTGACCCCGTTGATGGTCTTCGCGCCGCTGCCCTCGGCGAGCAGGTACGCGAAGTGGTTCGCGACGCCGGAGGAGTAGTGGACGTCCAGGTTGCCGACCGAACTGCTCCAGTAGTCCGCGGAGCTGCCGTCCTTGGACGGCTTGTCCATGAAGC
Organism: Streptomyces actinomycinicus; assembly: GCF_016741775.1. Taxonomy (GTDB): domain Bacteria; phylum Actinomycetota; class Actinomycetes; order Streptomycetales; family Streptomycetaceae; genus Streptomyces; species Streptomyces actinomycinicus. The sequence goes on from NZ_JAERRK010000001.1 coordinate 579,407, forward strand.
GCAGGGCGGCCTTGCCGAAGCCGGGCTTCACGATCTTCTCGCCGATGAGGTAGTCACCGGTGTCGGAGGAGTTGTTCGCGTACCACTCGACCATCGTGCCGAGGATGTCGGACGTGGCCTCGTTCAGCCCGCCGGACTCGCCCGAGTAGGTCAGCGCGGCCGTCTTGGACGTCACGCCGTGGGACATCTCGTGCCCGGCGACGTCGAGGGCGACCAGCGGCCCGAACGTGGTGCCGTCACCGTCGCCGTACGTCATGCAGAAGCAACTGTCGTCCCAGAAGGCGTTGTTGTACTTGTTGCCGTAGTGGACGCGGTTGTACGAGCCCTTGCCGTCGCCGGCGATGCCGTTGCGGCCGTGGACGTTCTTGTAGTAGTCCCAGGTCTCGTTGGTGCCGTACTGGGCGTCGACGGCTGCCGTGGCACGGTCCGCGGTGGTGCCCGAACCCCAGTGGTTGTCGGCGTCCGTGAACAGGGTCGCGGGGGCCCGGCTGAAGCAGATGCCGAAGAAACACAGGTCGGTCTTGCCCTCGGCGTCACCGGTGTAGGTGTTGCCGCGCGTCGGGTCCTTGAGCTGGTACGACGAGCCCGACTGGGTGGTCTCCAGCGGCACCGTCCCGCCGTACAGCGACGTGCCGTCGCCGGTGGCCGTCTCGATGCTGTCCCACGCGTCGATCCGGCTGCCGGTGCGGGCGTCGGTCAGCACGGTCCGGGCGACCGGGTTGCCGAGCGAGTCCCGGCCGGCGACATCGGTGCGCCAGGCCAGCCGGGGGGTGCCGTGCAGGGCGTCGACCACCAGCTGGGGCTTGGCCCTGACCTGCTCGAGCCGCGCGCCGAGGTGGGCCGCGCGGAGCGCGTTCACGGCGAGGTCGGCGGCCTTGGGGGCGGAGACCTCCGGCGTGACGGAGGGCAGGGAGATCGCCTGCCGGGTGGCCCGGTCGGCGCCGCGGTAGCTGCCGTCCCCGGCCAGGTGGACGACGAAGTCGCCGCCCAGGACCGGCAGTCGGTGGTAGGTGCGGTCGTAGCGGACGTGCTGGGTGCCGTCCTTGTCCACGATCACGTCCCGGACGCTGGTGTCCTGGGAGGAGGTGAGGCCCAGGCCGGTGGCGTGGGCGAGCAGGGCCGACGCCGCGTTCTCGATCGCGGTGGCCCGGGTCGGTCTGCCGTCGGCGTGGGCGGCGGGGGAGAGACTGACGGCCAGCAGGGTCGCGGTGGTGACGGCGACACCGGCTATGGCCGTGTGGCGGGTTCCTCGGACGTGCTGCCGTATCCGGCTCATCGGTCTCCTCGGGGAGGCGCCAGGCTAGGCGTGGGGGTGGCGCGCTGCTGCCAGAGATTTAAAAGGCCCTGACATGTCATGTCCATAGCCAGTTCATGGAGATGTGTGGGGAGGCGGCGGGGGTACAGAATCGTTTCCGTGACCGCCGAGGACCCCCGCCCCCTGCCCTTCTTCGTCTACGGCACGCTCCGCCCCGGCGAGCCCAACCACGACCTCTTGCTGCGCGGCCGCACCCTCGCCGAGGAACCGGGCCGCCTCCCGGACACCGAGCTGTACGACGGGCCCGGCTATCCCTACGCCGTCGAGCGGTCCGGGGGAGAGGTGCGCGGCGAGCTGGTGACCGCCCGGCCCGAGGGCTACGCCGAACTGCTCGCCGGTCTCGACCGGTTGGAGGAGTACGTGCCGGGCGACCCCCGCAACCTGTACGAGCGCGTCGCCCGGGACGTCGTACGCACCGACGGCAGCGCCGTCCGGGCCTGGGTGTACCTGGCCGCCCCCGGTGTCACCGCCCGGCTGCGCACGGCCGGCACCCGGATCGAGGGCGGCGACTGGCTCGCCCGCCGCTGAGCGGTCCGGCGGCCCCGGCTCCTCGGACACCTCGCCGGACGGTCCGCGCGCCCCGTCCCCGCCCGCCGCGGACCGGGCACCACGGACCGGGCACCACGGACCGGGCACCACGGACCGGGCGCCGGGGAACGGGCACCGCGGACCGGGCGCCGGGGAACGGGCACCGCGGACCGGGCGCCGGGGGCCGCGGACCGGGGACGTGGACGTGGACGGGAGACCGGACCGCCTTATTCCGCCGGTCCCAGGACCTCCACCCGTACCGCGCACGACTTGAACTCCGGCATCCGCGACGTCGGATCGAGGGCCGGGTTGGTGAGGGTGTTGGCGCGGCCCTCGCCCGGCCAGTGGAACGGCATGAAGACGGTGTCCGCACGGATGGCGCCGGTGATCCGGGCGGGTGCGACGGCCCGGCCCCGCCGGGACACCACCGCCACCGGATCGCCGTCGGCCGCGCCGAGGCGGGCCGCCAGCCGCGGATGCAGCTCCACGAACGGGCCGGGCGCCGCCGCGTTCAGCTCCGCCACCCGCCGGGTCTGCGCCCCCGACTGGTACTGCGCCACCACCCGGCCGGTGGTCAGCAGCAGCGGGTACTCCGCATCCGGCTCCTCCGCCGACTCCCGGTGGGCCACGGCCACGAAACGGGCCCGGCCGTCGTCGGTGGCGAAACGGTCCAGGAAGAGCCGCGGCGTGCCGGGGTGCCCGCCCGCCCCCGGCGACCCCTCCGGTTCCTCCGGGCACGGCCAGAAGACGCCGTTCTCCCGCGCCAGCCGGCCGTAGGTGAGGCCCGAGTAGTCGGCGGGGCCGCCCGCACTCGCCCGGCGCAGCTCGCCGAAGACCTCCTCCGGGTCGGTCGGGAAGCCCTTCTCCACCCCTAGCCGGTCGGCCAGCTCGTGCAGGACGTACAGGTCGCTGCGGACGCCCGGCGGGGGAGCGACCGCCCGGCGGCGCAGCAGCACCCTGCCCTCCAGACTGGTCGTCGTGCCCGTCTCCTCCGCCCACTGGGTGACCGGCAGCACCACGTCCGCCAGCCGGGCCGTCTCGGACAGGACGACATCGGCCACGGCCAGGAAGTCCAGCGACCGCAGCCGCTCCTCGACGTGGGCGGCCCGCGGTGCGGACACCACCGGGTTGGAGCCCATCAGCAGCAGCGCCCGCACGTCCGTGCCGAGGGCGTCGAGGAGTTCGTACGCACTGCGGCCGGGCCCCGGCAGGCTGTCCGGGTCCACACCCCACACCCCGGCCACGTGCCGCCGCGCCTCCGGGTCGTCCAGCTTGCGGTAGCCGGGCAGCTGGTCGGCCTTCTGGCCGTGCTCGCGCCCGCCCTGGCCGTTGCCCTGCCCGGTCAGACAGCCGTACCCGGACAGCGGACGACCCGCCCGGCCGGTGGCCAGGCACAGGTTGATCCACGCCCCCACCGTGTCGGTCCCCTTGGACTGCTGCTCCGGCCCGCGCGCGGTGAGCACCATCGCCGCCTCCGGCTCGCAGAACATCCGCACGGCCTCCCGGAGTTCCGGAACGGACACCCCCGTGATCCGCTCCACGTACTCCGGCCAGTGCGCCATCGCCGCGGCCCGGGCCTCCTCCCACCCCGTGGTCCGCTCCCGGATGTACTCCTCGTCCGTCCGGCCCTCGGCCACCACCAGGTGCAACAGGCCCAGCGCGAGGGCCAGATCGGTGCCCGGCCGGGGCGCCAGATGCAGGTCGGCCTGCTCGGCGGTGCGGGTCCGGCGCGGGTCCACCACGATCAACGTGCCGCCGTTCTCCCGCAGTTCCGTGAAGAACCGCAGCGACGGAGGCATGGTCTCGGCCAGGTTCGACCCGACGAGGATCACACAGCCGGTCCGCGGGACGTCCTCCAGCGGGAACGGCAGCCCCCGGTCCAGCCCGAACGCCTTCGTGCCCGCCGCCGCGGCCGACGACATGCAGAACCGGCCGTTGTAGTCGATCTGCGAGGTGCCCAGCACCACCCGCGCGAACTTGCCGAGCGCGTACGCCTTCTCGTTGGTCAGGCCGCCGCCGCCGAACACCCCGAGCGCGTCCGGCCCGTACCGCTCCCGGACGGCCCCGAGCCGCCCGGCGATCCGGTCCAGCGCCTCGGGCCAGCCCGCCTCCACCAGCCGGCCGCCCTCCCGCACCAGCGGCACGGTCAGCCGCACCTCCGGCGACAGCACCTGTGCGGCCGTGCGGCCCTTGCCGCACAGCGCGCCCCGGTTCACCGGGAAGTCCGCCCGCTCGGTCACCTCGACGCCCCCCTGCGGCAGGGGCGTCAGGTTCATCCCGCACTGCAGGGCGCAGTACGGGCAGTGGGTGGGGGTCGCGGCGCTCTCCATGCCGTCCAGCCTGTGCCGGGCGTGTTACGACACCGGTCCGCCTCCGGTTACACCCCCGGCACGGCGACCTCCCCGCCGGCCCGCGCCCGCCGTGAGGTCCCGGCCCGCCCCTACTGCCGGTTCAGGGACCGGGTGACGCCCGCCGCGACCGTGGTGGCCAGCACCCAGCCGGCGGCGATCAGCAGATACGACAGCCACTGGTACCAGCCGCGCGGCGCGAACGCCCCCTCCTGGCCGAAGTCGATGATTGGCAACAGCAGGTCGAGGGCGTAGACGAGGGGATTGAACTCGGGGGCCTCGCCGGGCTTGAGCGCCGGCGGACGGTGCAGCGCGAAGGCGAGCGTGCCGGTGCACAGCAGCAACAGCAGCCAGCCCGCCGCCCGCATCGGGCGGAAGCCGTAACCGACGGCCGCGTCCTGCAGCCAGCCCCACAGCCGGGCGTACGGCGGCAGCGTGCGACGGTGGCGGCGCATCCTGGCCAGCCGGACGGTGCGCGCGGCGGCTTCGTCGCCGACTGTCCGGTAAGCCGTGGTGAGCTGCTCGTAGGGATGGGGAAGAAAGCCCCCGACCTCACGCTCCAGCAGCGGCAGCCGCTGCTCTGCGGGCAGGTGGGGCGACAGGATCCGATAGCTGAGCCCGTCTGTCCGCACGCGCTCGGGCCAGACCTCGGGCGGCACGTGCAGCAGCTCCACCTGGGCTCGGCGCAGATTGACGGCACCCTCGATGGGCGCGGCCTCGCGCAGCCACAGCTCGCCGATGACACTGCTGCTGGCCCGCAGGGCCGGTCCCTCCGGATGGGACAGGCGGGAGTACGCGAGATTGAGCTGGTGGGGAATGCGGGCGCCGCGCAGATTGAACCGCCCGTGGGTGCGCAGCCGCATCCCCCGCAGATCGGTGCCGACCGAAAGGGTCTCGGCGTCCAGCGCCGTGCCGCCGGGGTTCTGCAGCACGGCGTCGTCGAGGTTCACCTGCCCGCCCACGGTGCTCCCCTGCAGCCGTACCTCGCCGTGGGCGACGAGCCCGACGGCCCACACGTCCGTGCCGAACTCGGCGTGGTTGAGCTGGAGGACGGCTTCCTCGCAGAGCTGGTCGAGGCGGCCGAGCCGTGCCTGGTCGGCGAACAGCGCGCCGGAGATCCTGGCACCCGCCAGCCGTACCGGTCCCGTGACGCGGCAGCCGGTCATCCGGAGCACTCCGCCGACGTGGAGGGCGCCCGCGGTGAGCCCCGGCAGGACCGAATCGGTCAGCACCAGGGCGGGGATCGTCGCCCCGTACAGGTTCGGGACCTCGTCGAAGTGGCAGCCTCGCAGCCGGACCGGGTGCTCGACCGTCCCGTACATCAGGTCGAGCACGCCGGTGATGCGTGCGCCCCACACCTTCAGTCCGGCAATCCTGCCCTCCCGCACCGGCCCGTCCAGCAGCAGCTCCCGCAGCACCTCCGCCCGCAGCGTCCGCTCCGGGCCCCACGAGGCGCCCTGCGCGGGGTCCTCGTCGTCGCCCTCCCGGAAGTCGACCCCTTCGCCGAGCGGGAAAGCCGCCCGGACGCGGCGTTCGGCAGGTGTCAGGTCCGTGGTCTCCACGTCAGCCCCGCGCTTGCGCCAGTGCCTCGGTGACCCCGTTCTCCCGGGGCCCGAGGAACGTCGGATCCGGCTGGAACACGGCGTCCAGCACCGCCTTGCCCGCCGCGAACACCTCGCGCGAACCGCCGTAGTACCAGGTCGCGTCGTGCTTGGCGTCGACCCCGACCCCGTAGGAGTCCACCCCCGCCGCCTCGCACAGCGCCACCGCCCGCCGGATGTGGAATCCCTGGCTGATCAGCACCGCCCGGTCCACCCCGAAGATCTTCTTGGCCCGCACACAGGAGTCCCAGGTGTCGAACCCGGCGTAGTCGCTGACGATGCGCGCGTCCGGCACCCCGTGCTCGGTGAGATACGCGCGCATCGCGTCGGGCTCGTCGTACTCCTCGCGGCTGTTGTCGCCGGTGACCAGGACGACCTCGATGCGCCCCGCCCGGTACAGCTCCGCCGCCGCGTCCAGCCGGTGCGCGAGGTACGGCGACGGCTCCCCGTTCCACAGGCCGGCCCCGAACACCATGGCGACCTGCGTCCGCGGCGCGTCCGCCGTCGTGCCCAGCCGGTCCGCCGTGGACACGAACAGCCAGGTCGCCGGCGCAAGCGCCAGCACACACCCGGCCATCACGGTCTGCACCAGCCGCCGCCGGCCCGTGCGGGTGCGTGGCAGCCGCGGTCGACGGATCTTCATAGGGCCCCCAGGATCGGTTCCGACCGCTTCCGACCATGGAGGACGTCATCGGCGGCCGTCCGGTTCGCCTCACATCGAGCATCTGTACGACGTGAAGCAGCGGAAAACCCTCGTGACGGCCCGGCAACGGCCACGCAACCTGACACCGTCAGGATCCTTCCATGACGGCGTCGCATCCTCCACGGTCCGGGTCCCGCGTCCATCTCGGCAGCACGGCGCAGCTCATGGACGGCATCAGCAGCCGGCTCGCCGAGGGGCTCCGGCTGGTCTCCCCGCTCGGCCACCGCCGCACGGTCCCGCCCGTTCTGGTGCTGGCCGCCCACGGCAGCCGCGACCCGCGCGCGCTGGAGACCGTACGGACGCTGGCGGACCGTGTGCGCGAACTGCGCCCCGGCCTCCCCGTCCGCCTCGGCCACATCGAGCTGAACGAGCCCCTGCTGCCGGACACCCTCGCCGCCCTGGGCGGCACCCCCGCCGTCCTGGTCCCGCTGCTCCTCTCCCGCGGCTACCACGTCAAGCAGGACATCCCCGGGATGGCCGCCGCCGCACCGGCACGCGCGCGCGTGGCCGCCCCCCTCGGCCCGCACCCGCTCCTCGTGGAGACCCTGTACGACCGCCTGCTGGAGGCCGGCTGGCCCCCGGCCACGGACAGCACCGTCCGCCGCACCGGCGCTGTCGTCCTCGCCGCGGCCGGCTCCCGCGACCCCGACTCGGCCACGGACACCCGCCGCACCGCCCGCCTCCTCGCCGACCGCCTGGGCGTCCCGGTCGTCCCCGCCTACGCCTCGGCCGCGGCCCCGACGGTCCCGGCGGCGCTGCGCGCGCTGGCGGCACGGGGACGCCACAGAGTGGCGGTCGCCTCTTGCTTCACGGCGCCGGGGCGTTTCGCCACGCAGTGCGCGCAGCAGGCCCCTTGGCTCGCCTCGGCCCCGCTCGGAGCCCACGAGGCGATGGCCCGCCTGGTGCTGCACCGCTACGACCAGAGCCTCGCGACGCCGTACAGGTCGGCGGCCTAGGGGCCGCGAGGCCGGCGCGGTGCACGGCCCCGCCGCGCGGGCGCGACGCGACGGCCGGGGAACGCACCGCCGTCGGCCGAACGACAGAACCCGGCAACCCGTCGGGCACCGGGGACCCCCCGATTGTCAGAGGCGACCCGTACTGTCGAATCATGGAAGGCACCACACCCGAGAACGCCTACGACCCGACCTCAGTCGAACGCTGGGCCCCCGAACCCGACAAACGCCCGGGCCGTACCGCCTTCCAGCGTGACCGCGCCCGCATCCTGCACTCCGGGGCCCTGCGCCGTCTCGCCGGCAAGACCCAGGTCGTCACCCCCGGCACCCGCAGCCACGCCTGGGACGCCAGCCCCCGCACCCGGCTCACCCACTCCCTGGAATGCGCCCAGGTGGGCCGGGAACTGGGCGCGGCCCTCGGCTGCGATCCCGACCTGGTGGAGGCGGCCTGCCTCTCGCACGACCTCGGACACCCGCCCTTCGGCCACAACGGCGAAACCGCGCTGAACGAATTCGCCGACGACTGCGGCGGCTTCGAGGGCAACGCCCAGTCCCTGAGACTCCTCACCCGCATCGAGCCCAAGCGCTTCACCGACGAGGGCTCCGTCGGCCTCAACCTCACCCGCGCCACGCTCGACGCCGCCACCAAGTACCCCTGGCCGCGCGGCGCCCACCCCACGGACCCGGCGTCCCGGAAGTTCGGTGTGTACGAGGACGACCGCCCGGTGTTCGACTGGGTCCGGGCCCACGCCCCCGCGGGCCGCACCTGTTTCGAGGCACAGGTCATGGACTGGTCGGACGACGTGGCCTACTCGGTGCACGACGTCGAGGACGGCCTGCACGCCGGCCACATCGACCCCAACTGCCTGCACGCCGAGCCCGAACGGCAGGCGGTCTTCGAGGTCGCCGTCGGCCGGTACGTGCCCGCCGGCACCGACCCGGCCGAACTCGGCGAGGCCCTGGACCGCCTGCAGGACCAGGAGTGGTGGCCGCACGGCTACGACGGCACCGCGGCCGCCCAGGCCCGCCTGAAGGACGCCACCAGCCAGCTCATCGGCCGCTTCTGCCTGGCCGCCGAGGGCGCCACCCGCGCCGCGTACGGGGCCGGCCGGCTCACCCGGTACGGCGCCGCGCTCGTCGTACCCCGCGAGACCCGCATGGAGTGCGCGGTGCTCAAGGCGGTCGCCGACCGGTACGTGATGCAGCGCGCCGAGCAGGAGCGGCTGCGCGCCGACCAGCGGGTGATCGTCGTGGAGCTGGCGGAGGCGCTCACCGCCCGCGCACCGGACGGCCTCGACCCGCAGTTCCGTGCGCTGTTCGACGCAGCGGCCGACGACCATGCGCGCAAGCGGGTGATCGTCGACCAGATCGCCTCCCTCACGGACGCCTCCGCCCTGTCGCTGCACGCGAGACTGACAGGGCATATGTGAAGGGAAAGTGACCCGCCGTGGCCTGATCGGGTCACTCCCTCTTCCCGCAGCACGCCGGGTGCGGGACGCTCGCATGTGGCGGCACCCTTACGAGGAGGCATCAAGTGGTCGACGCGGATCAGACATTCGTCATCGTCGGAGGCGGTCTCGCCGGTGCGAAGGCGGCCGAGACGCTCCGCGCGGAGGGCTTCACCGGCCGCGTGATACTGATCTGCGACGAACGCGACCACCCCTACGAGCGCCCGCCGCTGTCCAAGGGCTACCTGCTGGGCAAGGAGGAGCGCGACAGCGTCTTCGTGCACGAGCCCGCCTGGTACGCCCAGAACGACATCGAGCTGCACCTCGGCCAGACCGTCGACCGCATCGACCGTACGGCGAAGACGGTCCGCTTCGGCGACGACGGCACCCTCGTGCGCTACGACAAGCTGCTCCTGGTCACCGGCGCCGAACCGCGCCGCCTGGACATCCCGGGCACCGGCCTGGCGGGCGTGCACCACCTGCGCCGGCTCGCGCACGCCGAGCGCCTCAAGGGCGTCCTGCAGCACCTCGGCCGGGACAACGGGCACCTCGTGATCGCCGGCGCCGGCTGGATCGGCCTGGAGGTCGCGGCGGCGGCCCGCGAGTACGGCGCGGAGGTCACGGTGATCGAACCGGAGCCGACCCCGCTGCACGGCGTCCTCGGTCCCGAGCTGGGCAACGTCTTCGCCCAGCTGCACCGCGAGCACGGCGTCCGCTTCCACTTCGGTGTCCGGCTCACCGAGATCGTCGGCCAGGACGGCATGGTCCTCGCGGCCCGCACGAACGACGGCGAGGAACACCCGGCGCACGACGTCCTCGCCGCCATCGGCGCGGCGCCCCGGGCCGCCCTCGCCGAGGCCGCGGGACTGGAGATCGCCGACCGGTCCCACGGCGGCGGGATCGTGGTGGACGAACGCCTGCGGACGTCCGACCCGGACATCTACGCGGCCGGTGACGTGGCCTCCTTCCCGCTCGCCCTGTTCGGCACCCGGGTCCGCGTGGAGCACTGGGCCAACGCGCTGAACGGCGGCCCGGCCGCGGCCCGCTCGATGCTCGGCCGGGACGTCGTCCACGACCGAGTGCCGTACTTCTTCACCGACCAGTACGACCTGGGCATGGAGTACAGCGGCTGGGCGCCGCCCGGGTCGTACGACGAGGTGGTGATCCGCGGGGACGCGGCCAAGCGCGAGTTCATCGCCTTCTGGGTGAAGGAGGGACGCGTGCTGGCCGGGATGAACGTGAACGTGTGGGATGTCACAGAGCACATCCAGAAACTGATCCGGGCCGCGGTGCCGGTGGATCCGGAGGCCCTCGCGGATCCGCATGTGCCGCTGGAATCGCTCGCCTAGGCGTCCGCCGGACCGTGCCGCCGGCCGGACGCGGGCCGCTCGTGGTGGCCCGCGCAGTTCCCCGCGCCCCTTCGTGGGCGCTGCACGCGCCCCATGGGTGTCGGTGGGCCCCCGTAGAATTCACCCGTGGCAGGACGGATCAACGACGAGGACGTGAAGGCGGTTCGGGACGCGGTCCCGATCGACGCCGTGGTCTCCGAGTACCTCCAGCTGCGCAACGCGGGCGGCGGCAACCTGAAGGGGCTCTGCCCGTTCCATGACGAGAAGTCGCCGTCCTTCCAGGTCAGCCCCAGCAAGGGACTTTTCCACTGCTTCGGCTGCCAGGAGGGCGGCGACACCATCACCTTCGTGATGAAGGTGGACCACCTCTCCTTCTCGGAGGCGGTGGAGCGGCTGGCCGCCCAGGCCGGCATCACCCTGCGGTACGAGGAGGGCGGGTACAACCCGGCCCACCAGCGTGGCGAGCGCATCCGCCTGGTCGAGGCGCACAAGATCGCCGCCCAGTGGTACGCCGAGCAGCTCGCCACCAGCCCCGAGGCCGACACCGGCCGGATCTTCCTCGCCGAGCGCGGCTTCGACCAGGCCGCCGCCGTCCACTTCGGCGTCGGCTACAGCCCGCAGGGCTGGGACCACCTCACCCGCTACCTGCGCGGCAAGGGGTTCACCGACAAGGAGCTGATCCTCTCCGGGCTGTCGCAGGAGGGCCGCCGCGGCCCGATCGACCGGTTCCGGGGCCGGCTGATGTGGCCGATCCGGGACATCGGCGGCGAGGTCGTCGGCTTCGGCGCCCGCAAGCTCTACGAGGCGGACAACGGCCCGAAGTACCTGAACACGCCCGAGACGGCGATCTACAAGAAGAGCCAGGTGCTGTACGGCATCGACCTGGCCAAGAAGGAGATCGCCAAGTCCAGCCGGGCCGTCGTGGTCGAGGGCTACACCGACGTCATGGCCTGCCACCTGGCCGGGGTGCCGACGGCCATCGCGACCTGCGGCACCGCCTTCGGCGGCGAGCACATCAAGATCCTGCGCCGGCTGCTGATGGACAACGGCTCGGCCCGGGTGATCTTCACCTTCGACGGTGACGCGGCCGGGCAGAAGGCCGCCCTGCGCGCCTTCGAGGACGACCAGAAGTTCGCCGCCGAGACGTACATCGCGATCGCGCCCGACGGCATGGACCCCTGCGACCTGCGCCTGGCCAAGGGCGACGAGGCGGTCGCCGACCTGGTCGAACCCCGCACCCCGCTCTTCGAGTTCGCGCTGCGCCAGATCGTCGGCCGGTACGACCTGGACACCCCGGCGGGCCGCGCGGCGGCGCTGGACGAGGCCGCCCCGATCGTCGCCCGCATCAAGAACAGCGGCGCCCAGCACGAGGTCGCGGTCGAGCTGGCCGGCATGCTCGGCATCCTCGACACCCAGTTCGTGGTCCGGCGGGTGGCCCAGCTGGCCCGCTGGGCCCGTGACCGCGGCGGAAAGGCACCCCAGCAGGACCGGCAGCACGGCGCCGGCCAGCAGTGGGCCGCCGCCCCGCGCCCCGCGAACTCCGGCCCGGCCCTCACCCTGCGCAACCCCGTCTACGCCGCCGAACGCGAACTCCTCAAGCTCGCCCTGCAGCGCCCGGAACTGGTCTCCCCGGCCTTCGACGCGTACGGCGTGGACGAGTTCACGGCCCCGCCCTACGCCGCCGTACGCCAGGCCGTCGGCGAGGCGGGCGGCGCCGAGTACGGCGTCCAGGACCCCCAGGAGTACCTGGTCCGGGTGCGCGAGGCCGCGCCCGACGACACGGTGCGCGCGATGGTCACCGAGCTGGCCGTGGAACCGATCCTGCGCCGCACGGTCGACGAGGTCTACGCCGGGACGGTCCTGGTGCAGATCCGCCGCCGGGCCGTCGAGCGCCGCATCCGTGACATCCAGTCCCAGCTGACCCGCCTCGCCGCCGGCGGTGACCCGGCCGGGCTGGCCGCCGTGCAGAACGAGCTGTGGGTGCTCCAGCAGTACGACCAGGCCCTGCGGGAGCGGGGCGCGCAGGCCCTCTGAAGCGGGTTTGCCGCTCGCATGGTCCGGCGAGGCGGGTAACCGGCCCGTCACGGACCGGACGCAAAAAGTCACCGCACGCCCCTCGTGGCGGAGTTGTGTCGTACCCCACACTGGGGGCGGTGCCCGAGTCCTCGGAGCGCAGGCCGTCGACTCTCCACTCCCGAAGTACCGCTGCCGCACACCTTCAGCAGCGATCATCCTGGAGGTCGCCCCCGTGCAGACCCAGACCCTCACCCAGACCGACAGCAGCACCAGTACCACCGCGGACGAGCCGGACGCGGAGTCGGACGTTCTCGTGGCCGTGCCCCCGCAGAACCGTGCCGCGCTGCACCCGGAGAGGGCGGCGGGCGAGCCGGCGGAGCCGCCCGCCGAGGCGCTCGAGGCGGAACCCGGGGAGCCCGGCGGGATCGAGGAGGTCACCGAGCCCGTCGGGGCGCCGGTCGCCGCCCGGGCCGATACCGGGGGTCCCTCCGCCGACCTGTTCCGGCAGTACCTGCGCGAGATCGGCCGGATCCCGTTGCTCACCGCCGCCGAGGAGGTCGAGCTGGCCCGCCGGGTGGAGGCGGGCCTGTTCGCCGAGGAGAAGCTGAGCAGCGCCCCCGACCTGGACAGCCGGCTGACGCTCGACCTGGACCGGCTCGTGGTCATGGGCAGGGTGGCCAAACGGCGGCTCATCGAGGCGAACCTGCGGCTGGTGGTGTCCGTCGCCAAGCGGTACGTCGGCCGCGGCCTGAGCATGCTCGACCTCGTGCAGGAGGGCAACCTGGGGCTGATCCGGGCCGTGGAGAAGTTCGACTACGCGCGCGGCTACAAGTTCTCCACCTACGCCACCTGGTGGATCCGCCAGGCCATGTCCCGGGCCCTGGCCGACCAGGCCCGCACCATCCGGGTCCCGGTCCATGTCGTGGAACTGATCAACCGGGTCGTCCGCGTGCAGCGGCGGATGCTCCAGGAGCGCGGGTACGAGCCGACGCCGGAGGAGGTCGCCGCGCACCTCGACCTGCCGCCGGAGCGGGTCGGCGAGGTGCTGCGGCTCGCGCAGGAACCGGTGTCCCTGCACGCCCCGGTGGGCGAGGAGGACGACGTCGCGCTCGGTGATCTCATCGAGGACGGCGACGCGGCGAGCCCCGTCGAGTCCGCCGCGTTCCTCCTGCTCAGGGAGCACCTGGAAGCGGTCCTGTCCACGCTCGGCGAGCGGGAACGCAAGGTCGTCCAACTCCGTTACGGGCTGGCCGACGGCCGTCCGCGCACGCTGGAGGAGATCGGCCGCATCTTCGGGGTCACCCGCGAGCGGATACGGCAGATCGAGTCGAAGACGCTGAACAAGCTGCGGGACCATGCGTTCGCGGACCAGCTGAGGGGCTACCTCGACTGAGTCCGCCGACCGCGGGCGGGCGGGCCGGCCGCGCCCGGGCGACGGAGCCCCATGTCGGTACAGCCCCGCGCCCCTTCGGCGCCCCGCCCCGCCCGCCCGGCCCCGGCACCCGGCGGCGAACTCAGTCGACCTCGGCCACCGCCTGTGCGAACTGCGCCTTGTACAGGCGTGCGTACGCGCCGTCCGCCGCCAGCAGTTCCGCGTGTGCGCCCTGTTCGACGATGGAGCCGTTCTCCAGCACCAGGATCGTGTCCGCGTCCCGGATCGTCGACAGCCGGTGCGCGATCACGAACGACGTCCGTCCGGCCGCGAGCTTCGCCATGGCCTTCTGGATGAGCACCTCGGTACGGGTGTCGACGGAGCTGGTCGCCTCGTCCAGCACCAGGATCGTCGGGTCGGACAGGAACGCCCGCGCGATGGTGATGAGCTGCTTCTCACCGGCGCTGACCCCCGTGCCCTCGTCGTCGATCACGGTGTCGTAGCCGTCGGGGAGCGTACGGACGAACCGGTCGGCGTGCGCGGCCCGCGCGGCCTCCTCGATCTCCCCGCGGGTGACCTCCCGGGACGCGCCGTACGCGATGTTCTCCGCGATGGTGCCGCCGAACAGCCAGGTGTCCTGGAGCACCATGCCGATGCCGGACCGGAGTTCGTCCCTGGTCATGCCGCGGATGTCCACCCCGTCGAGGGTGATCCGGCCGCCGGAGACGTCGTAGAACCGCATCAGCAGGTTGACCAGCGTGGTCTTGCCCGCGCCGGTCGGGCCGACGATCGCCACCGTGTGCCCGGGCTCGACCGTGAGCGACAGGTCCTCGATCAGCGGCTTCTCGGGGTCGTACCGGAACGACACGTGCTCCAGCCGGACCCGGCCGCGCAGCTCCTCGGGCCGCTCGCCCGGCACCGGATCGGCCTGCTGCTCCTCCGCGTCGAGGAGTTCGAAGACGCGCTCGGCCGAGGCGACACCGGACTGCACCAGGTTGGCCATGGACGCGACCTGGGTCAGCGGCATCGAGAACTGCCGCGAGTACTGGATGAAGGCCTGGACGTCGCCGATGGACAGGGCGCCGGAGGCGACCCGCAGACCGCCGACGACCGCCACCAGCACGTAGTTGAGGTTCGACACGAACATCATCAGCGGCTGCATGACGCCGCTGTTGAACTGCGCCTTGAACGCGGCCTCGTACAGTGCCTCGTTCTGCTCGGCGAACTGCTGCGCCGACTCCTCCTGCCGGCCGAACACCTTCACCAGCGTGTGCCCGGTGTACATCTCCTCCACGTGCGCGTTCAGCTTGCCGGTGGAGCGCCACTGCTGCACGAAGTGCGGCTGCGACCGCTTGCCGACCCGGGTGGCGACCACGAACGACAGCGGCACGGTGACCAGCGCGACCAGAGCCAGCAGCCAGGAGACCCAGAACATCATCACCAGGACGCCGATGATGGTCAGCACCGAGTTGATCAGCTGGCCCATCGACTGCTGGAGCGTCTGCCCGATGTTGTCGATGTCGTTGGTCGCCCGGGACAGCACCTCGCCCCGCTGGCGCTTGTCGAAGTACGACAGCGGCAGCCGGGACAGCTTCGCCTGGACGTCCTCCCGCAGCCGGTACATCGTGCGGTTCACGGCCCGGTTCACCAGCCGGGTCGCGATCGCCATCAGCAGGCCGGCGGCCATGAACGTGCCGAGCGCGAGCAGCAGGACGTCGCCGACGGCACCGAAGTCGATGCCCTTGCCCGGAGTGAAGTCGGTGCCCCGCAGCATGTCGGCGATCTGGCCCCGGCCGTGCTCGCGCATGGAGTCCAGGACCTGCTCCTTGGTGGCCCCCTCCGGCATCTCCCGGCCGATGATGCCGGCGAACACCAGGTCGGTGGCCCTGCCGAGGATCTTCGGGCCGATCACGCTCAGGCCCACGCTGATCACCACGCACAGCAGCAGGGCGTAGAGGGTGAGCCGTTCCGGTTTGAACTGGGCGACGAGCCGTTTGCCCGACCCCTTGAAGTCCATCGAGCGCTGGTCGGGGCCGCCCCCGGCCATCATGCGTCCCATGGGCCCGGACATCAGGCGGCCTCCGCTTCCGTCAGCTGGGAGAGCACGATCTCCCGGTAGGTCTCGTTGGCCGCCATCAGCTCGGCGTGCCGGCCGGAGCCGACCACCAGGCCCTCGTCCAGCACGATGATGCGGTCGGCGTCCCGGATGGTCGCCACCCGCTGGGCGACGATGACGACGGTCGCCTCGGCGGTCTCCTGGGCGAGCGCGCCGCGCAGGGCCGCGTCGGTGGCGTAGTCCAGCGCCGAGAAGGAGTCGTCGAAGAGGTAGATCTCGGGGCGCTGCACCAGGGTGCGGGCGATGGCGAGCCGCTGCCGCTGTCCGCCGGAGACGTTGGTGCCGCCCTGTGCGATCGGGGCGTTCAGGCCGCCCTCCAGCTTCTGCACGAAGTCCTTGGCCTGCGCGACCTCCAGCGCGTGCCACAGCTCCTCGTCGGTGGCGTCGGGGTTTCCGTAGCGCAGGTTGGTGGCGACCGTCCCGGCGAACAGGTACGGCCTCTGCGGTACGAGCCCGACCGTCCTCGCGAGCAGCTGCGGGTCGACCTCCTGGACGTTCACGCCGTTCACCAGGACCTCGCCCTCGGTGGCGTCGAACAGCCGGGGGACGAGGCCGAGCAGCGTGGACTTGCCGCTGCCGGTGGAGCCGATGACGGCGGTCGTCTCACCCGGCCGGGCCACCAGACCGATGGACTGCAGCACCGGCTCCTCGGCACCCGGATAGCGGAAGCCGGCGCCGCGGATCTCCAGATGGCCGTGCGTCCGCAGCTCGGAGACCGGCGCGAGCGGCGGCACGACGCTCGAGTCGGTGTCCAGGACCTCCTGGATGCGCTCGGCGCAGACCTCCGCGCGCGGCACCATCATGAACATGAAGGTGGCCATCATCACGGACATGACGATCTGCATGAGGTAGGCGAGGAACGCGGTCAGGTCGCCGATCGCCATCCCGCCGCTGTCGATGCGGTGGGCGCCGAACCACACCACCGCGATGGACGACAGGTTCACCACCGTCATGACGATCGGGAACATCAGGGCGAGCAGCCGGCCGGTGGCCATCTGCATCTCGGTCAGCTCGGCGTTCGCCTTACCGAACCGGCCCTGCTCGTACTCGTCGCGGACGAAGGCGCGGATCACCCGGTTGCCGGTGATCTGCTCGCGCAGCACCCGGTTCACCGTGTCCAGCCGGACCTGCATGGCCCTGAACAGCGGGCGCAGCCGGCGCACGATGAGCATCACGGAGACGCCGAGCACCGGCACCACCGCGACCAGCACCGCCGACAGCGGCACGTCCAGGCCGAGCGCCAGCACGATGCCGCCCACGCACATGATGGGTGCCGACACCATCAGCGTGAACGTCATCAGGGCCAGCATCTGGATCTGCTGTACGTCGTTGGTCGTACGGGTGATGAGGGAGGGCGCGCCGAAGTGACCCACTTCACGCGCGGAGAAGGACTGGACCCGGTCGAAGACGGCGCCGCGCACGTCCCGGCCGAGCGCGGAGGCGGTCCGGGCGCCGTAGTACACGGCACCGATGTTGCACACGACCTGTGCCAGCGAGATGCCGATCATCAGGGCACCGAAGGACAGGATGTACCCCGTGTCCCCCTTCACGACACCGTTGTCGATGATGTGCGCGTTCAGGGTGGGCAGGTAGAGGGTGGCGCAGGTCTGCAGGAACTGCAGCAGCACCAGCAGGGCTATGGGTTTCTTGTAGGGACTGAGGTGGGTCCGCAGAAGTCGTATGAGCACGCTACGTCTCTCGGGTGGTCGGCGGGGGCTGGTCGGTTGCCCTTGGCCCCTATCGTCGAACACTCCTCCTGCGTTACCTCAACCCATTAATCCGGCTGCCCGCTCCAGGAGCCTTGCGAATCCGTCCCGTTACACCCGAATGGTCCCCTTACGCCCTGAACGCTCCCGGATGGGTCTGCTCCCGTACCGCCGTGAACTGCTGCCGCACCGCCTGGCCCACGGCCAGCTCCTCGCCCGGCTCCAGCACCTGCGCGGCAGCGCCCTGCCAGGCCGGCGGGGTCCGCGGGTCGAGGGTGCCCTGCGACGCGCCGAGCGCCCAGGCCGCCTGCCGGGCCGCGCCGATCGCCGCGTAGTCCGCGGGCTGCGGCACGACCACCTGCACGCCGAACAGCGAGGGCGCCGCGGCCTGCACGGCGGGCAGTTCCGCGGCCGGACCGAGCAGGAAGATCCGCCGCACGTCCACGCCCCGGCCGCGCAGCACGTCCAGCGCGTCCGCGAGCCCGCACAGCATCCCCTCGAACGCGGCCCGCGCCAGGTGCTCCGCCTTCATCGACTCGCGCCGCAGTCCGGCGAGGGTCCCCGCGGTGTGCGGCAGGTTCGGTGTCCGCTCGCCCTCCAGGTACGGCAGCAGCACCAGCCCGTGCGCCCCCGGTGTGGACTTCATCGCCAGCTCGGACAGGCTCTCCAGGTCCGGCAGGCCGAGCAGTTCGGCGGTGCCGCGCAGGGTGCGCACGGCGTTCAGGGTGGTGACGACCGGCAGGTGCATGCCGGTGGCGTCGGCGAGGGAGGTGATCATCCCGGACTGGTCCGCGAGCGCCTCCGGGTGCACGGCCATCACGGACCCGGAGGCCCCGAGCGACACGACGGCGTCCCCCAGGCCGATGCCGAGCCCGAACGCCGCGGCCATGGTCTCGCCGGTTCCCGCCGAGATCAGCAGCCCCTCCGGGGTCGTACCGGCCGCGTCCGAGGGGCCGATCACCTCGGGGAGCATCGCCTGGTGCCCGAGGGCCAGCTCGACCAGGTCCGGACGGTAGCCGCCGGTGGCCGCCGACCAGTAGCCGGTGCCGGAGGCTCCGCCGCGGTCGGTGGTCCGGCGTACCGGCCGCCCGAGCAGCTGCCAGACGAGCCAGTCGTGTGCCTGGAGCAGGACGGCCGTGCGCTGCGCGTGCTCGGGCTCGGTCTTCGCGAGCCAGCGCAGCTTCGTGACCGGCTGGGCCGCCTGGGGCACGCAGCCGACCGCCTGCGCCCAGGCCTCCCGGCCGCCGAGGGCGTCCACGAGATCGGCCGCCGCCACCTGGGCGCGCTTGTCGCCGCCGACCATGGCCGGGCGGACCGTGTTGCCCTGGGCGTCCAGCGGGATCACCGCGTTCTGCTGCGCGGACACGCCGATGGCCTGCACGCCCTCCAGCAGGCCGCCCCCCGCGGCCTCGCCCAGGGACAGCAGCCAGGCCTGCGGGTCGACATCGCTCGGGCGTACGCCGTCCGGCGCCTCGACCGGGTGCGGTGCGTAGCCCTGGCGCAGTACGGCACCGGTGTCTGCGTCGCAGACCACGATGCGAGTGAAATCGGACGAGCTGTCCAAGCCGGCGACTATCCCCATGCTGAGAATTTTGCCGCATCGCCGGGGCGGGTTCGGCCGTCGGTGTGCAGTGGCCGACGGGGGGCCTGTCGCCCGGTGGGTGTGCCCCGGTCGTGGCCGGGCGCGTGGCTGCCCGCACCCCTCGGCCGGATCACCTCGGCGCCACCGGGATGTTCCCTACGTGTTGCTCGTGCCCCAGTCGTCGTCGGGCTGGCCGTTCACGTTCCGGTCCCGCAGCGAGCGCACGCGCTGGGCCACGGACTCCGGGACGCGGTCGCCGACCTTGTCGCTGACCGTGTGGAAGGCCTTGCCGGCGTAGACGCGGCCCTGCTGGGCGGCCGTCTCGGCGGTGTTGCGGACCGCGGGGTTCTGCGCGATCTGCCGGGCCGACTTCTTCAGCTGCTCGTAGCGCTCGCGTCCGGCCCTCGTGCCGAGGACGTAACCGAGGGCCACTCCGGCGAGGAACGTGAGCCGGTAGCGCATGGCTGCCACCCTTCCCGTGTCTAGGTCTCTGGTGCGGCGCTGGCGCCGGGGGATACCGATTGGCGGAGCACCCCCCTGCTTGCGCTAATGTATGTGTCGCAGCGAGCGCCCGCCCCCTGGCGAATACCCAGGTAGGTACGTTCGATGCAACGAGGCGATCCTCCGTAGCTCAATTGGCAGAGCAGCCGGCTGTTAACCGGCAGGTTACTGGTTCGAGTCCAGTCGGGGGAGCTTCGGTCCTCCGTAGCTCAATTGGCAGAGCAGCCGGCTGTTAACCGGCAGGTTACTGGTTCGAGTCCAGTCGGGGGAGCGCTGAACGAGGACCCCTACGGGGTCCTTTTTCATGTCCGGGGGGAACCGCCGTGCCTGCGGTGATGTCCTCAAGGTCATGAGCAGCGCAGAAGCCGACCATCCGAAGCAGGAGATCGTATGAGCGGCTATGCTGCGGCAGACGGCGCGCACACATGTACGCGACACGCCGCTATGGGGCGGTAGCTCAGCCGGTTAGAGCAGCGGACTCATAATCCGTCGGCCGTGGGTTCGAGTCCCACCCGCCCCACCAGGCGCTACCCGCGCAGAAACGATGGCACCTGCGGTGACGTGAGAACGGTGGCCGCCACGCCGAGACGGCGGCCCTCGTTCACCCGCGCGGACGACGATCCATGGCGAGGCGGGTCACCCGGACGCCGCCAGGCGGTCGTCGGCACCCGTGGCGGCCCTCTGGACCGTCCCGGCCGCCGGGCCCGCGCCGGGCATGGACGGGCCGTGTCCGGTGGTCATACTTGTCCGCATGGAACGCATCGGGGGATACCTCGTCGA
The DNA here is from genome assembly GCF_016741775.1 of Streptomyces actinomycinicus. Lineage (GTDB taxonomy): Bacteria > Actinomycetota > Actinomycetes > Streptomycetales > Streptomycetaceae > Streptomyces > Streptomyces actinomycinicus. The sequence continues at coordinate 599,725 of NZ_JAERRK010000001.1, forward strand.
GCGCCGGCTCGGTGAGGGCGGCATGGGCACCGTCTATCTCGCGCGGACACGCGGCGGGCGGCCCGTGGCACTGAAGGTGGCCAAGGCCGAGCTGGCCGCCGACCCCGTCTTCCGGGAGCGGTTCCGCAGCGAGGTCGAGGCGGCCCGTGCGGTGGGCGGCTTCCACACGGCGCCGGTGGTGGACGCCGACGTCGACGGCGAGACGCTGTGGCTGGCCACCGCCTACGTCCCGGGACCGACCCTCGCCGAACGGCTCGCCGCCGACGGCGCCATGGACGAGCCGCAGTTGCGGTCCCTGGGCGCCGCGCTCGCCGAGGCGCTGGAGTCCATCCACTCCTGCGGCCTGGTGCACCGCGACCTGAAGCCCGGCAACATCATCATGGCCGTCGACGGGCCGCGCGTCCTGGACTTCGGCATCTCCCGGGCCGTGGAGTCCAACCGCCTCACCGCCACCGGCACCGCCTTCGGCACGCCCGGCTTCCTCGCCCCCGAGCAGGCCCTCGGCCACGATGTGACCGGCGCGGCCGACGTGTTCGCCCTCGGTGCCGTGCTGGTCGCGGCGGCGGGCGGCAGCGCCTGGGGCGAGGGCACGCCGATGGGGCTGATGTACCGGTCCGTGCACGAGCCGCCGGACCTGGCCGCCGTCCCCGCCGCGCTGGTGGACGTGGTCGCGGCGTGCCTGGCCAAGGAGCCCGCGGACCGGCCCACGCCCGGCGTGCTGCTGGACCGGCTGACGGAGCCCGCACCGGCACCGGCCGGCCCGGACACACCGCCCTACGCCGCCACGCTCGTCGACGCCCCACCGCCGTCCCCCGCGCCCACCCCGGCGACCCCGCCCCCTGCCCCGGCGATCCCGTCCCCTGCCTCGGCGATCCTGTCCCCCGCCCCGGCGACCCCTGCGTCCGCCCCGGCGATTCCCGCGCCCGCAGCGGTGTCCCCGGCGCCCGCCCCGGCGTTCACCCCGCCCCCGCCACCCTCAACACCCCCGTACCAGCCGCCCCTGCAGACCGCCACGCCCCCGCACCCGCCCGCGCAGTCGACGACGCCCCCGCACCTGCCCGCGCAGCCCACGACGCCCCCGCACCTGTCGGCGACGCCCCCGCACCTGTCGGCACAGCCCGCCGCCGCCCCGGCGCCCTACGGGTTCGGGCCGCCGCCGGTGCCGTACGGCAGCCCGGAGGTTGTGCTCGCCGACGCGCAGGCCGGTGTGGTCGTCAGCGCCTCCGGAGTGCTCCTCGAACTCGCCGGGACCACCGCCGACTTCGGGTGGGACGAGATCGCGCACGTCGAACGGCACTGGGTCGGCAACCGGCTCACCGTCACCGTGCGGCTGTGGGACGGCACCGTCTACTCCTGCGAGCTGAACGCCCGCCGCAGGGCGCGGCTGACCGCCTGGCTGGCCCAACTCGACCCCGTTCTCGTCCGTTACCTGACCAGGTAGGCGCAACCGGCATGACGTGCGCACGACTTGAGTCCGTCCAGGCTTGAACCGGCCATGTCGTGGGCACGCACCTCCTACCAGCGTCCAGCCGGGCGGTGTCGGCAGGAGGAGGGCGTCATGGACCGTCGGATCCGGGTACGTGTCAGCCGGCGGCCCGCCGCGCCGCGCGGGCAGGAGATCGACCGCAGGACTCCGTCGGGGCGCGTCCTGCCGTACTGACCCCGCGGACCGCCGCGGCCGGCGCCGTGCGCAGGGGCGTATGCCCCCGGACGCCGGTGCGCGCGGGGCATACTGGGGCATCCGTGTACCCGTGTGGCGGGAGAAGACATGAGCGGACCTGAGCCGGCGCGGCCCGCGCGGGCCGGCGCCGTGCCGACGCCTGCCGTGCCGACGCCTGCCGTGCCGACGCCTGCCGTGCCGACGCCCGCCGTGCCGCGGCTCGACGTGTATCCGCTCACCGGGCGGACCGGGCTCCGGGCGGCGGGCGAGGTCAGCCTGCCCACGCACGGCATCTGGGAACGCGCGCTGGAGCGGGCCGTTCACGAAGGCGAGGACGTGTACTACCTGGAGCTGTCCGAGCTGACCTTCGTCGACGTCGCGGGGGCCGGCGCGCTGGCGGACGCCGCCCGGCGCTTCGGCGGGCGGCGGCTGGTGCTGGACCGGCCGCCGGCCTCCCTGCCCCGCATGCTGGACCTGCTCTGGCCCGGGCTCCCGAAGGTCGAGGTGTCGGCATGACCGGAGTGGCCGACCCCGTGGACACGTTCGCGCATCCCGCGCTGTTCTACGGCGATGCACAGCAGTACCTGGCCGGCACCGTCCCCTTCGTCCGTGCGGCGCTGGCGGCGGACGAGCCGGTCGCGGTCGCCGTCCCCGGCGAGAACCTGCGGCTGATCAGGGATGAACTCGGCGCCGACGGCGCCGCCGTGCGGTTCCTGGACATGCGGGAGGCCGGCCGCAACCCCGGCCGGATCATCCCCGGGGTGCTGCGCGCCTTCGCCGACGCCCAGCCCCCCGGCCGGCCGGTCCGGATCATCGGCGAGCCGGTCTGGGCGGACCGCGGCCCGGCCGAGTACCCGGCCTGCGCCCAGCACGAGGCACTGATCAACACGGCGTTCCGGGGCCGCGCGGCCACCATCCTGTGCCCGTACGACACCGCCCGCCTGGACGCGCGGGCCCTCGCCGACGCGCACGCCACCCACCCCGTCGTCATCCCGGCCGGCTCCGCCACCGGGCGGACCAGCACGGCCTACGACCCCGAGGGCGTGGTCGCCCGCTACAACGAGCCGCTGCCGCCCGTTTTTGGTATGGGTCCGGACGTGCTCCGCGTCGGCTTCGACGAGGACGCGCTCTCCGCGGTCCGCCACCTGGCCACCGGCCACGGTGCCCGGCTCGGCCTGACCGGCCTGGCCCTGGAGAACCTGGCGCTGATCACCGCCGAGCTGACCACGAACAGCGTCGTGCACGGCGGCGGCAAGGGCGCGCTCACTGTGTGGGCCGAGGGCGGGTACGTGCTGTGCGAGGTCCGCGACGGGGGCCGGATCACCGATCCGCTGGCCGGCCGGCGGCCCCCCGGCCGCGACCAGCGCGGCGGACGCGGGCTGCTGCTGGTCAACCTGGTGGCGGACCTGGTGCGCATCCACACCGGCCCGGAGGGCACGACCGTCCGCTGCCACCTGCCGCGCTGACCTGCCCACGTCCCGGACGGACCTGCCCCTGGCGTCCCGGACCTGCTGACCCGCCCCGCGCCCCGGGCGGACCTGCACCAGCGCCGCGTCCCGGCCCCGCCGGCTGTCCGGCAGCGGCGGCAGCGGCGGCAGAGGAGGGAGCCGATCGCCGGACGTGCCGCGGGACCGGAGCGGATCAGGCGGCCAGCGGGTCCAGGGCCAGTGGCTCGATCCGGCCCTCCAGCATGAAGCCCAGGCCCTGGGCCACGCACACGTCGGGCCGCTCGGCGATGTGCACCGGCATCCCGGTGGCCTGCCGCAGCATCTGGTCGAACCCGGGCAGCAGCGCGGAACCGCCGACCATCATGATGCCGCGGTCCGCGAGGTCGGCCACCAGGTCGGGCGGGCAGTCGCGCAGCACCTTGCCGATGCCGTCGAGCACGGCGGTCAGCGGGGTCTGGATCGCGTCCCGCACCGCGGCGGTGTCCACCCGCACGCTGCGCGCGAGCCCCGTCGCCACGTCCCGGCCGTGGATCTCGGTGGACGCCGGGCCGTGCGGGGTGAGCCCGTTGCCCGACAGGGCGAGCTGCAGCGGCCGTACCGACTGACTGGGCAACAGCAGTGCGTGCTGGTGCCGCAGATGCTGCACGATCGCGTGGTCCACGGCCTCGCCGCCCACCGGGATCCGCTGGGCGGTGACGATGGAACCCAGCGAGAGCACCGCGACCTGGGTGGCCGCCGCCCCGCACACCATGATCATGCTGGCCTCCGGCCGCTCCACCGGCAGCCCGCAGCCCACGGCGGCGGCGATCAGCGTGTCCACCAGCTCGACCTTCCGGGCCCCCAGCCCGACCAGCGTCTCGATCGTCGCCCGGGTGGCCAGCGGATCGGCGTCGTGCGGGGTGCAGGCCGCCGCACGCAGCCGGGGCTTGCGGCGCAGCGCCCGGCGCATCTTGTCGCCGAGCAGATGCCGCAGCATGCGCTGGGCCATCTCGATGTCCACCACCGTGCCGCCGGAGACGGGCCGGACGACCCTGATGTAGTCCGGGGTCCGTCCCGTCATCTTCTCCGCGAACTCGCCGACGGCGATGAGCGCGCCGGTGTGGGTGTTCACGGCCCCGACCGAGGGCTGGTCGACGACGAGACCGGCGCCCTTCACGTACACACGGGTGCGGGCCGCGCCCAGGTCGACGGCGAAGTGGCAGCGGCGCAACTGCTCCAGGCTGACGGTCACGGCGGATCCTCCCGAGTGCGCGGGCCTTCACGGTCCCCGCCTGTGCGGCGGGCTCACTGGAATCCTGCGCGGGGCCGGAAGCGGGCGCCTTTCCTGGGCGACCGGGCGGGGCGCGGCTGAACGGGCGTAATTTCCGGCCGTACCGGAGTGTCGCCGGGATCAGAGCGAGTGAGCGGCCTCCAGCAGCGGCTCCAGGGACGACAGGGTGACCTCGCTGCCGCCCTCGCGCAGAGTCCGGCGTCCGGCGGCGGAGGGGGCGTAGCCGATGACGCGCAGACCGAGCTGCTGGGCCGCGGTGAGTTCGGCGACCGAGGAGCTGACCAGGACGCCGGTGCGGGCCGGGGCGCCGAGCGCGTCCAGGGCGCGCAGCAGGCAGTCGGGGTGGGGTGTCAGCAGCCCGAGGTCGTCGCGGCGGCCGTGGACGCCCGCGAAGGGCAGCCGGTAGGGCACCAGATAGCGGTGCACAGCCGGGGTGCCCACGTCCGTCACCACGCTGACCCGGCGGCCCGCCCGGTGCAGGGCGCGGACGAGCACGGGGGACCGGTGGGTGGTGGGCGCGTCGGGGACGGCGGCCAGTTCGAGGTCGTCCAGGCGCGCCCGCAGCAGCGGGCCGAGCCGGTCGTGCGCGAAGGCGCGCAGCAGGTCCAGCGGATGCGCGAACGCCTCCCGGCCGGCGGCGCTCATGACGGGCAGCGGACGGCCCGCCAGCGCGTCCTGCGGGTCGCGGTGGTCGGCCACGATCGCCAGCAGGTCGAGCACGGCCTCCCGTGCCGTCTGCGCCGGGAACAGCCGGGCGAGCGGTCCGTCGAAGCCGATCAGCACCGTTTCGGTGCCGGCGAGGAGGGACGCCAGCCGCCTACGGGACGGAACCGGCGGTTCCGCCGCGGGGGCGGGCGCCCACTCGGGGACCAGCTGCACGGTGTAGGACACCGCGAGCCCGGGCACCGGCCAGTCGTCCACCCCCGCGTTCACCGCCCGCTGGGCCGCGCTCGCCCGGCGCAGCGGATGGCGGCGCGTGACCGGGGCCGCCGTCGCGCACAGGTGCTCCAGCAGCAGGCCGGGCACACCGGTGGCCTCGCCGCGGACGAAGGCGACCGGATCGGCGACGCGCCAGGAGAGCATCACCGCGGCCTTGAACGCGCCCTTGCCGGAACTCGGCAGGGAGACGATGTGCCGGGACTCGTGGGGGGTGAGGTCGACCGAGTAGTACGTCTCCGGGCGCGGCGGCCGGGTGCCGTACGGGTGGATCGGGTCGAGCAGCGTGAGCGGGCCGTCGGGCCGGGTGTGCACGACGGCGGTGCGGCCCGGGGTCGGGATGCCCAGCGCGTGCAGGTCGTGCGCGATGAACGGGCCCTGTACCAGGTCGCGCTCGCCGGACTCCGGGGACCGCGGCCCGAGCAGGCAGTACCAGGCGGCCGGCGGGCTGTCCGGGGAACTGTCCCCGAAGAGCGGCCGGAAACGCTGGGCGCGCTGGGCGGCGGAGCTGGCGGCGAAGTCGTCGTACAGCGCGGGCGGTACGACCACCACGGCATCCGCGGCCGCATCCGGCGGGCGGCCGGACAGCTGCCCGGGCGGCTGTCCGAACGTCACCCGCAGCCGCGGCGGATCGGTCAGCCGGGTGAGCGCCTGGGGGAGTTCCCGCAGGACGGCGACGAGGAGGGGCAGGAGATAGGCGCCGGGCTCGGTGCGCACCAGGTAGCCGTCCGGGCGGACGTGCACCTCGTACTGGCGGGGGCTGAGGGAGCCGCGCGCGAGGATCTCGTGCACGGCGGCCTCGAGGGTGATGCGGGCCTCGGGGCGGCTGGAGAGCGCGTCCGCCGCGAAGCGGATCTCGGGCCGGCCGACGGGGGCTCCCCGCCCCGAGGACAGCTCCGCACCCGCACCCGCCGGCACCCCCCGGTCCACGACCGCCGGCACCTCCCGGCCCACGACCGCAGGCGCTTCCCGGTCCACGACCGCCGGCACCTCCCGGCCCACGACCGCAGGCGCTTCCCGGTCCACGACCGCAGGCGCGTCCCGGTCCACGGTCGTCGGTGGTTCCTGGTCCGTGGTCGGCGGCGCGTCCCGGTCCACGGTCACCGGTGGTTTCTCGTCCGTGGTCGGTGGCTCCCCGTCCCTGGTCGCCGACAGCCGGCGCACGCTGTCCTCGGTGACCGTCGCGAACGGATCGCCCTCCCCGGGCGCCCCCGCGCCGCCCGGGGCGGACGGCACCGACGCCCGGAACTCGCCCGCCGCCCGTCCGGCTCTGCGGTCGATGAACTCCCCGATCCGGCCGAGGAGTTCACTGGTGCGGTGGCGGGCGCTGCGCGGCAGGCCGAGCAGGAGCAGGTCGCGGACGCCGTCCCGGAAGGCGTAGGAGCCGGGCGGGCCGTCCGGGACCGCGGTGAGCATGCCGCTCAGAATGACCTCGGCCAGGTGCTGCGGGCGCGGATCCGGTTCCACCGCGGCCTGCACCAGACGCATGACCGGCAGGTCGGGGCGCCCCACCGCGAGATGCCCGGCCAGCCGGAATGCCTCGGGCGAGGCACTCGCCCGGAACCGCAGGACCAGTTCCCGGGCGGACAGCAGACCGACGTCCGTACGGTCCTCGGCGTCCACGGGCAGTGGACGGCCCAACCGGGCGACCGCGCCGGGGAACTCCGCTCCTCCCGCCGCGGCGAGCAGCCCGGCCCAGTGCGCCAGCCAGCGCGGCCCCGGCTCCAGGACGGGCAGCGGGACGGTGCCGCCGGCCCCGGTGCACTCGTCCTGCCCGTACGGGGTGAACGAGAGCGCCGCCGCGGGTGCCGCGGGGTGCGGGGCCGCGAGCCGGCCGGGGACGGCGGGCAGTGCCGTGTCCCGCCACAGGTGTTCCGGCAGCGGCTGTACGACGGCCAGCGGCATCCGGCGCGCCCAGCGGTGCAGGGTGGCGTACCAGAGGGTGCCGGCCGGGCCCTCCCGCCACTGCGGGCCCATGCAGTCGCTGATCAGGAGCATGACGGTACGGCCGTCGGCGGGAGTGTGCGCGCCGGGGCCGCGTACGGTGCCGTCGGCGGCGGCGCGGTACAGGGCGACCGTGCGGAAGGTCCCCGACTGGACGAGCGTCGTGTGCAGTTCGCGGATCAGGGGCCGCCAGACCGGCATGGTGGGTCCGGCGTCGTACACCAGGTTCAGCCGCAGCCAGCGCTCCCGCGCCGGGCGCAGTACCGGCAGCCACCACTCGGGGCCGGCGCCGAGGCGGGCGATGCGGTCGGCGGTCGCCTGCTCGTCCAGCTCGTGGCCCACGGGCGCGTCGACCCGGCGCCGCAGCGGTCGCAGCGAGCGCTGGAGCGCCAGCGGGTGGCGCAGCATCGGGGGCGCCGGCGCCAGGAGGTCGGCGTGGGGCCGGTCCGCCGCGGTGGCCGGGCGCGGTGAGGGAAGGTGCAGGGGGACACGGGCGGGCGGCCGGGCGGCCGGGGCGGCTCCGGGCGCCCGGGCGGTCTCCGGGTCCCGTGCCGCAGCCGGGAACGGCCCGGGCGGCCGGTACCGGTCCGGGTACGGGGACGCGGGCTGTCCCGGCGTCGGCGTCGGCGCAGGCTCCCGTTCCGGGACCTCCTGCCCGCCGGGGCCGGCGCTCCCGCCGTCGGCGCCGTTGCCGTCGGGTGTCATGTGGGTTGCCAGCCACAGCAGTTCGGCCAGTTCGAGCGGGCTCGGGCGGACCCCCCGGCCCGCCTCGGCCAGCACGTCGGCGAGGCGGGCCAGCGGGTCCGGGCCGCCGGGACGGCCGGCGGGGGAGCCGGGGGCCTCAGAAGACATCGTTCTGTGCGGACTGTCCCAGGTACGGCATCAGCCGTTCGGCCAGCCGGTCCAGGGAGTCGGTGTCCAGGTCCGCGGAACGGGCCAGGTAGATGGCGTTGAGGAGCTGGTCGGTGGCGAGGTCGCCGGCGCCCGACCGGGACAGGAAACGGTCGATCAGGGTCCGCGCGTAGGCGTCGGGTTCACCCAGATGGGCGCGGACGATCTCGGCGAGATGCCGGTCGTCGGGCTGCCGCAGATGCAGCGTGACGCAGCGGCGCAGGAAGGCGGGCGGGAACTCGCGCTCGCCGTTGCTGGTGAGGACGACGAAGGGGAAGGAACGGCAGCGCACCCGGCCGTGTGCCACCGGGACCCGCTGGCCGCCGTCGGCCGGCACCTCGGCGACGCCGCCCGGCGCGAGCCGTGCGGCGCGCACCAGCTCGGGGATCTCGTACTGGCCCTCCTCCAGCACGTTCAGCAGGTCGTTGGGGAGGTCGAGGTCGCTCTTGTCGATCTCGTCGATGAGCAGCGCACGGGGCCGTTCGTAGGGCAGGAGGGCGGTGCCCAGCGGGCCCAGCCGCAGATGGTGCTCGATGCCCGAGCGGTCGTCCGCGCCCTCCGGCCGGTCCCGCCGGGCCGCGTACAGCCGTGACAGGGGGTCGTACTGGTAGAGGCCGTCGTGGAGCGTGCTGCGGCTGGTGATGTTCCAGCGCAGCACAGGGCCGAGCCGCAGTTCACGGGCGACCGCGTAGGCGAGTGAGGACTTGCCGGTGCCCGGCGGGCCGGTGACCAGCAGCGGCCGGCGCAGGTACAGGGCAGCGTTGACCAGTTCGACGGTCTGTTCCGTGGCCTGGTAGGTCTCGGCGCGGTGCGTACGGTCCGGGGAGACGGCGGAGGCGTCGGCCGTCGTGTCCGGCGCCGTGAGCACCGGACCGCCGTCGAAGGCCCGCCAGGGCGGCGGCGGGGGCAGCTTCGCGATGCCGTCGTGCGGCTCGTTCGTACCGGTGTAGACGGGCCACAGGGGCATGGGCTCTTCTTCTCCGTGGGGGGCGGTCGGTCGTGCGGGCGGTCAGGCGACGGGTGAGTGGAGGGACGCGGCCGGCTCGGGGAAGCAGCGTGGGTCGTCCCAGAGCAGCTGCAGGTCCCGGGCCCAGTGCAGGTCCGGCTCCTCGGCGGCGTCCGCGGTCAGCCGCAGCGACAGGACGTGCCGGGGCAGTTCGGCGGGCGGTACCTCGGCGACCGAGGCGGTGAGCTGGTCGAGGAACGCGGCACCCGGGCAGGGCGGTTCGTTCTCCGGGGTGCCCGTGCGCAGGAGTGGATCGCCGGTGCGGGGCGGTTCGCCTCCCGCGGTGCCGGTGCGGGGTGCGTCCCCGTGGCCGGTGCAGGAGCAGCCGGTCCGGGACCACAGCAGGACCGGCACGGGTACGGTGAGACCGACCTCGAAGTGCTGCCGGGCCGTGGGGGGTGCGGAGGCGAAGCCCGCCAGCCCGGCGTCGCCGTCCCACAGCCGCTTGCGCAGGCTCGGCGGGCGCTCCCGGGTGCCGCACTCGACGCGGTGCACCTCGATCCCGCCGCCGGTGTCGAGCTTCTGCCACTTCTTGCGCAGCTGGTGGCGGAGCCGGCCACTGTGGTGGCGGGCCCGGTCGGTCACGACGAGGGGGTAGGCGCAGCCGAGGGGCGTGCTGTCGTCGGCGCCGCACTCCCACTGCGCCACCGCTTCGTTGAGCCACTCGCGCGGCAGCACGAACGTCACCAGTTCGTCGGCGTCGGGGGCGAGCTGCGTGACGGCTTCGTCGATGCGGCCCTGGACGTAGGACCGCACTCCGGTCCGCGGCAGCCGGCGCACGTCCACCCGCCGGCGCTGTCCGTCCCGGTACGCGGACACCTCCACGGTCACCTGATCGGGGCCGGCGCCGCTGTGGTCGATCTCGACGACCACCGGGGACCAGGCCGGCGCGGCCTCGGCAGCGGGCCCGGGCTGTCCTGACCCGGCCGCCGGGGTCTGTAACGCCGGGCTGCCGTCGAGCAGTTCCCGCAGCCGGTCGGCGAACCGGCCCACCGCCTCCGGGTCCGGGACCTCCCACTGCACGTACGCGGCAGCCGCCCACAGGGTGGGGAAACCGCCCGGGGGCAGGGGCGGCCCGAAGGCTTCCACGGCGTCCACGTACAGCCGGTCCGGATCGCAATCCGGGCCGGTGCCGTCCGCGGCCCGGCGCAGCAGGGCGTACAGCCGCCGGCGGGCGTCGTCCCGGTGGCCGGGGGAGGGCACCAGCTCGCCCAGTTCGGGCCAGTACCGGGCCATCACGTCCAGCGGCAGCATCCGGCCCTTGCGCACGTCCGGCGCTCCCGAGGCGGCGGTGACCATGCCGGCCACCCGGCCGTCCGGCAGGGTCGCCGCCGCCCCGCTGAACCCGGCCACGAGCGGCTGCCCGTGTCCGTGCCAGGCCACCAGCTCCAGCCACTCGTCGGCGATCAACTGACCGGACACGGCCTGGTACTCGGCGAGCGTGCCCTCGTCGTAGCCCTCCGGGAAGCCGTACGCGACCAGCTTGGGGTAGGGCTCGGTGTAGGCGGCGTCGGGCGGTGCGAAGCCGGCCGGGACCAGCGGGACGTCGCGGTCCAGTTCGAGTACGGCCACATCGCCGGGGTCGGTGGCCTCACCCGTCCAGCCGCCGTGGGCGACGACCGATGCGGACAGTTCACCCAGCTCCCTGGCGTGCGGGAAGGAGACGCTCACCGCCGCCCGGTCGCTCCACCTGACCACGTGCGCGCAGGTGAGCACCCGGCGGCCGGCGACCAGGAAACCGGCCCCCACCTCGTGGCCGCAGACGATCCGGGCGTGCCAGGAAGCGCTCGTCATCACCGGTCGGCGGACTCCGGGCCGGCCGTGCTCTGGCCCGGGACGGTCCGCACCGGCACGGACCGGCCGGGCGCGGCCTGCTCCGGCTGTCCCGGGGACCAGCTGAGCTTGACCACCAGGTGGCCCTCCGCGGAGCCCTTCGCGATGATCGCACCGGCCTCCGCGGACATCCGCACGCCGAACTCGATCTCCACCGCGTCGGGCCGCAGGCTGCCGTCCCGGAAGACCCGCAATGCGGCCTCCGCCGCCGCCCGTACGCCGTCCAGCGCGCCCTCGAAGGTACGCGTGGCCTGGGCCGGCCCGTCTGCGCGCGAGACGAGCCGGGCGCCGGATCTGGTGGGCACGTCCTCCACCACCACGAGCGCGCCGTCCTCGGTCCTGAACTCGACCAAACCGTCCATGGCGCGCTCGCTCCCCGTCGTTCCCGGTCTCGTGACAACTCCCATGTTACGGACGGTGCTTCCCGTGTCACATCTTCGAACGGACGTACGTGACAGGCACGGACACCGGCGAGAACCCGCCAGGGCACCTTTCCGTCAGCTCCGGGCAACTCCCCTGCGGGCCACGGCACATCACACTCGTCCCAGCACGCGACACGCTCGGCATCGAACGAGAAGAGGCGTGGATGAGTTCAGGACCAGTCAGACCGGGGACGGCACTGGCGGTGGCGGCGCTGATCGGCGCCCTGCTCCCGGCCGGCCCCGCGGCCGCACGGGAAACCGCCGCGGGCACCCCGCCCCCCACCGCGCACACCCCGACCGCCGCCGCCGGCACGACCGTCACCCTCGTCACCGGCGACGAAGTGACCGTGACCGACCTCGGGCACGGCAGACAGACCGTCACCGTGCAGCGGCCCCGCGGGGCCACCGGTGCCGTGCGGACGCGGCGGAGCGACGGCGACCTCACCGTCGTACCGGACGAGGCGCTGCCGTACCTGCGCGCCGGGACGCTGGACCGGCGGCTGTTCGACGTGAGCGGGCTGATCCGGCAGGGGCTCACGGACGCCGGGACGGACGCGCTGCCGCTGATCGTCACCTACGGCACCTCCCGCTCCGCCGCCACCCCGGCCGGCACCGAGCGGACCCGGAGCCTGCCGAGTCTGCGCGGGGCGGCCGTCGAGGCCCGCCGGGGGCGCACCTTCTGGCGGACCTTCGTCCGCGGCGACAGCGTCGGCGAGGTCTGGCTCGACGGCCGGGTGCAGGCCGACATGGCCCAGAGCAACGCGCAGATCGGGACGCGGTCGGCCTGGGACGCCGGGCTCACCGGCAAAGGCGTCACCGTCGCCGTCCTCGACACCGGCGTCGACCTGGGCCACCCCGACCTCAAGGACCGGGTGACCACCACCAAGAGCTTCGTCGAAGGGCAGGACGTCGCCGACCGCAACGGCCACGGCACCCACACCACTTCCACCGTCGGCGGCAGCGGCGCCGCCTCCGACGGCCAGGAGAAGGGCGTCGCGCCCGACGCCACCCTCGCCGTCGGCAAGGTCCTCGGTGACCAGGGCTCGGGCAGCGAGTCCCAGATCATCGCGGGCATGGAGTGGGCGGCGCGGGACGTGCACGCCCGGGTGATCTCGATGAGCCTGGGCTCGACCGAGGCCAGCGACGGCACCGACCCGATGGCCCGGGCGGTCGACACCCTCTCCCAGGAGACCGGCGCGCTCTTCGTCGTCGCCGCCGGCAACACCGGCGCCCCGTCCTCCATCGGCTCACCTGGCGCCGCCGACGCCGCCCTCACCGTCGGCGCGGTCGACTCCGCCGACCGGGCGGCCTGGTTCACCAGCGCCGGACCCCGGTACGGCGACAACGCCCTCAAGCCCGACATCTGCGCACCCGGCGTCGACATCCTCGCCGCCCGCTCCCAGCTCGCCCCCGGCAGCGGCTCCTACACCTCCATGAGCGGCACGTCCATGGCGACCCCGCACGTCGCGGGAGCCGCGGCCCTGCTCGCCCAGGCCCACCCCGACTGGACCGGCGCCCGGCTGAAGGACGCGCTGATGTCCGGCTCCGAACGGCTCGACGCGTCCGCGTACACGCTGGGGGCGGGCCGGCTCAGCGTCTCCGGCACCGTGAAGGCGGACGTCACCGCCACCGGCAGCGCCGACCTCGGCTTCTACAGCTGGCCCTACGACCGGAACGAGCCCGTCACCCGGACCCTCACCTACCGCAACTCCTCCGACCACGACGTGCGGCTGAAGCTCTCCGCCCAGGGCGCGCCGGACGGCGTCGCCGCGCTCGCCGACTCCTCCCTCACCGTCCCCGCGCACGGCACCGCCGCCACCACCGTCACCGGTGACGGCTCCAAGGCGCCGGCCGGCGAGACCAGCGGCCGGATCGTGGCCACCGGCACGGACGGCACCCCGCTCGCGCACACCGTGTTCGGGATGGTCAAGGAGGAGGAGCGGTACACGCTCACCGTCCATGTGAAGGACCGCGGGGGTGCGCCCACCGCCGCCCAGCTCGCCGTGCAGACGCTCGCCGCGGGCGTGGACCCGTACACCGCACAGGTCGGCGACTCCGGCACGCTGAAGCTGCGCCTGGAACCGGGCACCTACAGCCTCACCTCCTTCCTCGACGTGCACGGCAGCCACGGCGCCGACTCGCTCGGCCTCGGCTTCCTCGCCGAGCCCGAGATCACCCTCGACCGGGACCGCGACGTCACCCTGGACGGCCGGAAGCTGCGCGAGATCGCGGCGGACGTCGGCCGGCGCACGGAGACCCGGCAGCTGATCATGGAGTACGACCGCGCGGCGGACGGCGCCGACCTGTTCGACGCGGTCCAGGTGCCCCTCACCTACGACAGCGTCTTCGCCGCGCCCACCCGCAAGGTCGGCCGGGGCACGTTCGAGTACCGGACCGTCTGGCGGCTCGGCAAGCCGATGCTGGAGGTCAAGGGGATCGGCGAGGCGACCGTACAGCCGGGCGGCTCGCTGCTCGAGGGGCGGACCAGGCTGCCGCTGGTGGACGTCGGGGACGGACCGTTCACCGGCGTGTCGGGCAAGGCGGTGCTCGCGCGCCTCGCCGACGGCGCCGACCCGGCCGCTCTCGCCCGGGCCGCCCAGGACGCGGGCGCCAGGGCCCTGTTCGTCACGGACGACGCAGCCGGCCGGCTGATGCACTGGTGGGGCACCGACGACGGCACCGACCGGCCGCTCCAGATCGCCACGGTGAACGCGGCGGACGCGGCGCGGCTGCGCGCGAAGGGCACGGCCGACATGACCGGCACCCGCAACTCGCCGTACACCTACGACCTCTCCCACGGGCACCCGGGCGCGATCCCGGACTGTGACCTCACCTACGCGCCCACCAGGGACCGGCTGGCGTCCGTGCACGTCAGGTTCCACGCGGCTCAGCCGGTGAGCGGCGGCGAGTTCCGGTACTCGATCACCGACACCTTCCAGGTCGGCCTCGGCTTCCAGCAGCGCGCCGACTTCCCGGCCGAGCGCACCGACTACGTCTCCACCGGGCCCGGCCAGCGCTGGCACGAGTCCGTCACCGCCCGCGACGGCGCCCTGGAGGAGCGCAGCGGACTGATCCGCTACGCCGGCGGAACCCGGACGGAGCGGAACTGGTTCCGTCCCGTGTGGCACCCGTGGCTGGGCACCGGGCTCGGCTGGGGCCAGCAACGCGCCGGCAACCAGATCCAGTTGAACACCCCGGGCTGGGGCGACTCCGGGCCCGACCACACCGGCTTCGGCGACGCGTGGAGCCCGGACAGCGGGATGACCCAGACCAGCGCCGTCTACCTGGACGGCACCCTGGTCGACCGGGTCCGCACCGGTTCCGCCTCCTACGTGTGGGACGCGCCCGCCGGCGAGCACACCTACAAGGTGGTCACCGACACCGCGCTGGACGCCGGGACCTGGCAGCCCGCCTCGAAGGGCCACAGCGAGTGGACCTTCCGGTCGGCCGCCGTCCCGGACGACCACTGGACCTACCTGCCGCTGATCAACCTCGCCTTCGACGTCGGCACCGACCTCGCCGGCACGGTGCGCGCCGGGCAGCGGCTGCCGGTCGGACTCGGCGCCGAGTACGTGGCTAAGGCGTCCGGCACCGGAACCATCGGCGGCGGCAGGCTGGAGGTGTCGTACGACGACGGCGCCACCTGGCGGACGGTCCCCCTCACCACCGGCCGGGGCGCCTCCTGGCACGGCTCGCTGACCGTGCCGCGCGGCGCCGCCCACGTCTCCCTGCGGGCCTCGGCCCACGACGACAAGGGCGGCGCGGTGACCCAGGAGATCATCCGGGCGGTGGCCGTGCGGGGCCGTCCCGGGGGCGTGGCCACCAGCGGCTGACGCCGCGGGCCCCCGGGGCTCCGGGCCGCAAGAGCGCTCAGGGGCGGGGGCGGTCCGCGGCGGCGTCGACGATGCCGCGGACCACCCCCAGCTCCACCAGGTCCTGCGGCCGGATGCGCAGCTGGTCCGCGGTCGCCTCCACGTCCTCCGGCCGGCGTTTGAGGATCGCCGCCGCGAGTTCGGGGGCGATCACCGAGAAGTAACTGTCCGGCGTGGCCCAGGTGTTGCCGGGCGCGGCCAGCGCGAGCGCACCGCCGGAGCCGCCCTCGCCGACGACCAGCGTGGTGACCGGCACCCGCGCGGCGGCCACCGCCCCGAACACCTCGGCGATCGCCGGCCCGGCGCCCTGCCGCTCCGCCTCCGCGTCATTGGCCGCGCCCGGGGTGTCCACCAGCGTCAGCACCGGGATGTCGAGCCGGTCCGCGAGCCGGATGAGCCGGGCCGCGGTCCGGTACCCGGCGGGCCGGGTCGCCGTCCCGGTCTGCGCCGCGTACGCCACCGTACGGCCGTCCCGCTCACCGAACCCGCACAGCATCCCGTCGGGATCCGTGCCGCCGCAGCGGTCGCCGTCGATCGAGACCCGGCGGGTGAAGTACGCGTCCAGATAGGCCCCCGCGCGGGGGCGTTCGGGCGAACGGGCCCTGCGGACGGCCTCCCAGCCGGTGCCGGGGAGGCCGGCGGCGCCCAGGGCGTGCGGGACCGGGGCCTCCTGCGCCGGGGTGGTGAGCAGCCGCAGCCACACCCCCAGCGTCTCCCGCAACTCCCCGGGGCGGACCACCGCGTCCGCCGACCCGGCCGCCACCTGTGCCTCCGCCGTGTAGGCGGCCGGATCCGCCTCCGCCGGCCGGACCCGGGAGCCGGCGAAGCCGATCTGGGCGCCGGGGAGCGCCAGCACCACGTCGGCTCCGGCGCCGAGGGTGGCCCAGCCGCCGCCGGTCGTCGGGTCCCGTACCACCGCGATCTGCGGCAGGCCCGCCTCCCGGGTGAGCGCCGACTCCCGGGCCACCCGCTGGAGCTGGGTCAGCGCGAGCATGCCCTCCTGCATCCGGCTGCCGCCGGTGGCGACCAACGGCACGACCGGCAGCCGGTGCGCGCGGGCGTGGTGGTACGCCGCCTCCAGCCGGTCCCCGGTGCGCTCGCCCAGCGAGCCGCCCAGGAAGCCGAACTCGAAGGCGATCAGCACGGCCCGGGTGCCCCCGACGGTCGCGGTGCCGCACACGACCGACTCCTGCTCACCGGTGCGGTCGGCGGCGCGGGCGCGCGAGGCGTCGTAGCCCTGCCAGCCGAGCGGGCCGTCCGGCCGCGGTTCCCTCATGACACCGGGCAGTTCCCGGAAGGCCGACCCGTCCGCGACCAGTGCCAGGATCTCCCGTGCCGAGAGCCGCTCAGACATCGGCCAGCGCCCGCTTCATGATCTTGCCCATGTCGTTGCGGGGCAGGGACTCCAGGTAGCGGACCACCCGGGGACGCTTGTGCGGGGCCAGCCGTCCGGCCACATGGTCCGCCAGCTCCTCGGCGGCGGGCGGCGCCTGCGGGTCGGCCGGGACGATCCAGGCCACGATCCGCTCGCCCAGGTCGGCGTCGGGCTCGCCGGTGACCGCGGCCTCCCGCACCCCCGGATGCTCCAGCAGGGCGTTCTCGATCTCACCGGCCCCGATCTTGTATCCGCCGCTCTTGATGAGGTCGGTGGCCTTGCGGCCCACGATCCGGACGTACCCGTCGGCCTCCCGCACGGCCATGTCCCCGGTGCGGAACCAGCCGTCGGCGGTGAACGCGGCGGCGGTGGCGTCGGGCCGGTTCAGGTACGCGGTGAACAGGCTCGGGCCGCGCACCTGGATCTCGCCGACGCTCTCCCCGTCGTACGCGGTGATCTCGGTGCCGTCCTCCTCCACCAGGCGCAGCTCCACGCCCCGCAGCGGCACCCCGACCGTGCCGGCCCGGGCCTCGCCGTCGGCGCGCACGCTGGTGTTCATCAGCGTCTCCGTCATGCCGTAGCGCTCGATCACCCGCCGGCCGGTCGCCGCGGCGATCCGCTCGTGGTCGTGCACGGGCAGCGCTGCCGAGCCCGACACCAGCAGCCGGGCCCGCGCGAGGGCCCCGGCCAGCTCCGGGTCGTCCGGCAGGGCCTCGGCGATGCGGTGGTACATCGTCGGCACGCCGAACATCATCGTCGCGCCGTCGTTCAGCTCCCGGACCACGCCCTCGGTGCTGAAGCGGCCCAGGTGCCGGACCGAACCGCCGCGCCGCAGCGGCCCGAGGACGCCGAGGACCAGCCCGTGCACATGGAACGGCGGCAGCCCGTGCACCAGGACGTCGTCCGCCGTCCACTGCCAGGCGTCGGCCAGGGCGTCCAGGGTGGTGGCGAGGGCCCGGCGGGGGAGCACCGCGCCCTTGGGCGGGCCGGTGGTGCCGGAGGTGTAGACGACCAGCGCCGGGTCACCGTCCGCCGCCTGCTCCCCAGGGGCGGTGCCGGTGACGGACGCGTCGACGTCGATTCGCGTCAAGTCGCCGAATACCGGCGGTAGTTCGGCGCCGGGCGGGGTGAGGACGAGCGTCGGTGCGCTGTCGGACAGGATGTGCGCCAGTTCCTTCTCGCCCGACTTCGGGTTGAGCGGCACCGCTGCCGCCCCGGCGAGCAGTACGCCGGTCACCGCGACCGCGGTCTCCAGCTCCGGGGTGGCCCACACGGCGACCCGGCCCGCATCCCGGACCCGGGCGGCGACGGCGCCCGCGGCGCCCGCGAGTGCCGCGTACGTCAGGGTCCTGGGCCCGAACCGCAGGGCGACCCTCCCCCGGACTTCGTCCGGGGGGACCCCCATCTCGCTGCGCTCGCCCGGACCGTCCGTCAGAGCGGGGAAGAGAGAGGACACGCGGCGTACTCCTTACCGCCGGCACCGCCGAGGCGCCGGCCACCGGGGACGACAGCACCTTCCTACACCAGGAGCGGAACGTTCCGTGGCCGGGTGGCCCCGACGGCGAAGATCAAATGGGCTGCTTCGGTCCGGCGGCGTTGCTAGCCTCGCAGCCGCACCCGCCCATCGAACCGCCGTACGACAGGGAGCCCGCCGTGCCGCGCATCGCCCTCGCCACCTACGACCCCGGAACCGGGCCGAGCCTGGACACCGATCTGCCGGTCCTGGTGCGGGCGCTGGGGGACGCCGGTGCCGAGGCGGAGGCCCGGTACTGGGACGACCCGGAGGCGGACTGGGGCGGCTACGACCTGGTGGTCATCCGTTCGACCTGGGACTACAGCTGGCGGGCCGCGGAGTTCGCCGCCTGGGTGGAGCGGGTCGGCGCGCTCACCCGGCTGGCCAACCCGGCGCCCGTCGTGCGCTGGAACACCGACAAGTGCTACCTCGCGGAGCTGGCGGCGGCCGGCGTGCCCACCGTCCCCACCCGCTACATCGCACCGGGTGAGCCGGCCGGCCTGCCCGTCGGCCACGAGTTCGTGATCAAGCCGACCTCGGGCGCCGGCTCCCGGTTCGTCGCCCGCTACACGCCCGGCGAACACGCCGCGGCGGCACGGCACCTCGAGCGGCTGCACGCCGACGGCCTCACCGCGATGGTGCAGCCGTACATGCCGGGCATCGACGAGCGCGGGGAACGGGCGCTGCAGTTCTTCGGCGGCCGGCTGCTGCACGCCAGCCGGAAGGGGGCCGTCCTCACGCCCGGCGCCCCGTACGACGCCGACAAGGCCGTCCATCCCGGCCTGGAGCCCTGGCAGCCCACGGCGGCCGAACTCGCCGTCGCCGAGAAGGCGTTGGCGGCCGTGCCCGGCGGAGCCGGACTGCTGTACGCGCGCGTGGACCTCGTCGACGGGGACCACGGCGAACCCTGCCTGATGGAACTGGAGCTGGTCGAGCCGAACCTGTTCCTGTGGCTGCACCCCGGTTCGCTGCCGCACGTCACGGCGGCGATCCTCAGGGCGGCCCAGCCCCCTGCCTGACGGGCGGGACCAGGCCCCGGCGCATCTCCTTCTCCCGTGGACGGACGACGGTGTCCGACCCGCCCGGGCGCCTTCAGGACAGGACCGCCGTCCGCTGGAGCAGCCCCCAGGTGAACTCGGCGACCACCTCGTGCCGTACGCCGTCCCGGTCCGGCGCGGTGAACGCGAGCCCCCACCGGGTGGGGGCCGTGCCCTCCAGCGGGCGGGCCGGGGCGAAGGCGCGGGCGGCCTCGTCCACCGTGCAGGACCAGGGGGTGAGGTCCTCCAGGGTGCGCAGCCGCGGGGCCGGGGTGCCCGGGGCCCGCACCAGCCACTCGTTCCACACCCCGCCGTCGGGGCCGACGAGCACCTCGAAGCGCAGACCGGGCCAGAGCGGCAGGGCCCACTGCCGGGCCTCGCAGTCGACGTCGCCCAGACGGCGGGGCAGGACGGCCGCGGGCTCGCCGAGCACGGAGCGGTAGCGGGCGGCGGCACCCCGGGCCCGCGGCGAGCGGACCATCGCCTGCCAGCGCTTGTTCGTCTCGCGCATGTCCGCGATCGAGGCGCCCAGCTCCCGCCGGGCGTTCTCGACGAGGTCCGGGTTGTGGTCGGCCATGCGGCGCAGCAGCACCAGCTGGAAGTCGAGACGCATGACATCCATGGTGCCCCGCCCGCTCCCGGCCCATTGCCCGGGCAACCCCGCATGACTAGCCTGTGTTCGTCATGCCGATCGCCTGTTGATATCTCGAACATCTCGTGCGGGATATCCCCACACAGACGCTTAGACCCAAGGGAGGGGGCCGGACGTGGGACGCCTCGTGCCTGCCGTGACCCGGGCTCTCGACATTCTGGAGCTGTTCCTCGACGGAGACGGGACGCTCTCCGCCCCCGACATCGTGCGCAGGCTGCAACTGCCGCGCACCACCGTGCACGAGCTGGTCACCACGCTCGCCGCACGGTCCTACATCGTGCAGGTGCCCGGACAGCCCGGACGGTACCGCCTCGGTGTGCGGCCGTACCAGCTCGGCAGCCGCTACGCCGAGCAGCTCGACCTCGCCGCCGAAGGGCAGCAGGTGGCCCGCTCGGTCGCCGAGACCTGCGACGAGACGGTCCACGTGGCCATCCTCGAGGACACCGACGTCATCTACATCGCCAAGGTCGACTCCACGCACGCGGTGCGCATGGTGTCGGCCGCCGGCCGCCGGCTGCCGGCCCACTGCACCTCGGTCGGCAAGATGCTGCTGGCCTCGCTGCCGGAGCAGGAGCTGGCGGCGCGGATCCCGGACGGCGCGGAGCTGACCGCGATGACCCCGAACAGCATCACCGACCCGGCCGCCCTGCGCGAGGCCCTGGCCGGCGTCCGGCAGCGCGGGATCGCCGTGGAGAGCCGTGAGTCCAACCCGGACGTGTCCTGCGTGGCCGCGCCGGTCCGCGACCGCACCGGGCAGGTCGTGGCCGCGCTGTCCGTCTCCGTCCCGATGATCCGCTGGAGCGACGAGCGCCGGGCCGAACTGGAGCGGCTCGCCGTGCAGGGGGCGGAGGAGCTGTCGCAGCGGCTGGGGCACCGGAGCGCGGCATGACCCGGTACGAGGTGGCGGTGCGGGCCGCGGCGACCCTCGGCGAGGGCCCCGCCTGGGACCCGGCGACGGGCCGGCTCATCTGGGTCGACATCCTCGGCATGCGGGTGCACACGTACGACCCGGCGACCGGCCGCCGTACGGTCCGTACGACACCGCAGCACGTCGGCGCGGCCAAGCCCCGGGCGGGCGGTGGCCTGGTGCTGAACCTGCGGGACGGCGTGGGGCTGCTGGACCCCGACGACACGTTCCGCTGGCTCCACCACGAGCCGGTGCCCGGCCGCCGGGCCAACGACGCCGCCGTCGCCCCCGACGGCTCCCTCTGGGCGGGCACGATGCGGTACGACGAGGCGCCGGGGGGTGGCACGCTGACCCGTGTGACCGGCGACGGGACGGCCAAGACGGTCCTTTCCGGCGTCACCGTCAGCAACGGCACGGGCTGGAGCCCGGACGGCCGCCTGATGTACTACACCGACACCCCGACGCGCCGCGTGGACGTCTTCGACCACGACGCCGACGGCGTCCACGACCGGCGCCCGCTGGTGCAGATCGAGGAGGGCGCGGGCTTCCCGGACGGCCTCACGGTCGACGCGGAGGGCTGTGTGTGGGTGGCGCTGTGGGACGGCGGAGCGGTACGCCGCTACACGCCCGACGGCGAGCTGGACCGGGTCGTCAGCCTGCCGACGCCGCGTCCGACGGCCTGCGCGTTCGGCGGCGCCGACCTGACCGACCTGTACCTCACCACAGCCCGCACGGGCCTCCTGGCTCCCCACCCCCTCTCCGGCTCCCTCCTGGTACTACCAGCAGCCGGCAAGGGCCTGCCCCAACCCCCCTTCACCGCCTGAACGAACCACGCCACCCCCAGGGGCGCGGGAAACCGCGCGACCGGCCACGGCTCACCCGCGGCCCGGGACGGTCTCAGGCACCCCGGGACCGGCCCGGGCGGCGTTCAGACCCCCGCGGCGCGCCGCTCCCGTGCCGTCAACGGCGGTGCCGCGAGCGGACGTTTGAGGGGGCCCACCGCCGCTGCCAGGGCGACGCTCGGGGACAGCAAGGTCTCCGCGCCCCGCTCCAGCGCCGTCACGTCGGTCACCCGGCGGGCGACCCGGCCGTTGCCCGTCGCGGTGTACAGCAGCCGGCCGACGTACGCGGCCATGACCCGGTCCCGCAATGTCGGCCCCTTCTCGGTCGCGCCGGGATAGAACACGTCCGCCCCGACGGCGAGGTCCCACGCGGCCCGGACCGTCCGGCCGACCTCCTTCTGCACGTCCCGGGCCAGGCCCGGGCGCCCGAGCCCCTGACGCCGCACCACCTCGCCGAGCACCCGCGCCGACCGGGCGGCGACCGCCATCCCGTGGCCGTAGAGCGGGTTCAGCGCACACACCGCGTCGCCGACGACCACGAAGTTCTCCGGCCACGCAGGCATCCGCTCGAAGTAGTGCCGCCGGTTCGCCGTCGTACGCGTCACCGCGACCTCGCCGAGCGGCTCCGCGCCCCCGCCGAGCAGCTCCCCGATCAACGGGTGCCGCAGCTCCTCGCGGGCGTACCTGGCGAACTCCGCACCCGTGGAGGGCGGTTCGTCGCCACGGCCGCCGAACAGCGTGACGATCCACTTGCCGTCCTCGACCGGCATCAGCACGCCCCCGCGCCCGGTCCCCGCACCCCTCGGATCGGGCTCGACGCTGACGATCGGGAAGCCGTGCCGCGCCTGCTCGGGCGCCCGGAACAGCCGGCTGGCGTACACCAGCCCGGAGTCGACCTCGCGCCGCTCGACAGCTGGCAGCCCCAGGCCGGTCAGCCACCGCACGGCACGGGAGCCGCGGCCCGTGGCGTCCACGACCAGGCCGGCCGGCAGCGTGCGCACCGTGTGGTCGTCGGCGCGGACGCGGACGCCGGTCACCGCACGCTCCGTACCGGTGAGCCCCGTCGCCTCGGCCCGCTCCACGAGTTCGATCCGCCCGTCGGCGAGCACGAGCTGCCGTACCACCCAGTCCGTCAGGTCCCGGCTGGCGGGCAGCATGAACGCGGACTCGCTCCAGCGCCGGTACCAGCCGTACGGGGACAGCGCCACCATGTCCGTGGTCATCGGCACCCGGCTCACCCCGGCCGCCCGCAACCGTCCGATCGCCCCGGGCAGCAGTTCCTCCAGCGCCCGCGCCCCGCCCGACCACAGCTGGTGCACATGCCGGGCCTGCGGCAGCCCCTTGCGCGGCTCGGGCCCGGCGGGCAGCGCGTCCCGCTCCACCACCGTCACCCGGGCTCCGCCGGCGGACAGGGCACGGGCCGCGAGCAGGCCGGCCAGGGACCCGCCGAGCACGACGGCGGTGGGTCTGTGATCACTCATGTACGGCAACGCTCTCTGCTGGGGCGGCCGCCAGCGCGCGGACCGCCTCGATGTCGTCCGGACGGCGGAGGGCTCGGGAGACCGCCCCGATCTCCTGGAGCAGACTGGTGGTGTCGGGCCCGGCGGCAGGCTCGGCCGGCTCCGGCGTACGGCCCTTGGTCTCGACCGCGTCGAGGATGCTCACCGCGGCGGCCAGTGCGCGGGCCCGTTCGGCCGGATGGCCGAGCCCGAGCGCGGCCTCGTACGCGCGTCCGCCCAGCCCGGTGTCGATGTGCCGGGCCAGCGGCAGCAGCACGTCGCGGATGAACGTCTCGCGCCGGGTGAGCCTGAGTTCGGGGGTGGCGCGCAGCACGAACGGCACGCCCTCGCCGCTCGTGCTGCGCATCAGCTGGTACAGGGGCCGCAGTTCGCGGTGGGCGAGCCGGACCTGCCAGCGGTCGTGCAGGTACTGGCCGGCGTGCGGGAGGATGAAGCCGACGGCGATGAGGATGGCGGACAGCGCGGCGACGGGCGGGGCGAGGTCGGTGCTGAGCCAGTCCAGGTCCTGCCCGCACCAGCGGGCGGTGACGGCGGTCAGCTTGATCGCGTCGAAGTTCAGGTTCAGCACGTAGCCGGCGCCGAGCAGTTTCAGGCCCCAGCGCAGCCAGGCGTCCAGGCCCTCGGTGCGCACCCAGTTCCAGATGAGCCGGGAGGTGATGAGACAGGCCACGGCGTGCGCGACGAGGTAGAGCAGGATCTCCTCGCGCATGAACGGCGTCGTGGCGTAGTAGGTGTCGAGGTCCCGCAGCCGCTCCTCGGGGCAGTCGGCGAGTGCGAACAGCACCCACAGGGCGGCGATCACCCCGGCGTACATCGCGATCACCCAGCGCATCGCGCGCCGGGTGGCGGCCGAGCGGTCGGAAAGGCCGTTGCGCCAGGTGATGATGAGCAGCAGACAGGAGCCGCAGAACGCGGTGAGCAGCGAATAGCACCAGGGCGCCGAGATATTGGGCACGCCGGTGAGCCGGTTGACCCGGGCGATGGTGGACGGCGTGCAGAAGACGAACACCGCGCAGGCGAGCAGCAGCAGTCCGCCGACCGCACGCAGCAGCGGGTCGCGCCACAGCCGGATGATCGTGGGCAGCTTGATCACCAGGGCGGCGGTGAGGACGGCCGTGGGGATCCAGAAGGAGATGTAGAACTCGCTGAGGAACCCGGAGGGGTTCAGCGCCAGCACGGTCACCGCCCGGCTCCTCTGCTTCTCGGTGCCCGGTTCGCCCGCTCGCCCCCTCGATAGCCCAGGGAACGCTGGACAGGGTCGAGTGGTGTGTCACGGGTCCCCGAGAGCTGGGACCGGAACCGGGTGGCCAGGCGGTGGCCGAAGTCGTCGGCCTCGGCCTCGTCGGCCTCCCGGGAGCCGTTGCGGGCGGCCACCGTGAGGGCCGCCTCCCGCCAGCCGGGCGCGTCGGCGAGGGCGCGGGCGGCGGTGGCCTCGGCCAGGTGGTGGTGCCGGTGTCCGGCGTGCAGGTGCCACAACTCGTGGCCGAGGATCACCAGCTGCTGCACGGCCTCGGCCCGCTCCTCCACGATGACCAGGTCGAAGTCGGCGAACTCCACCCACAGCCCGGTGACTTCTATCTCGTCCGGGAACCTTTCGAACCGCAGCTCCACGGGCCGGCCGCCGCGCAGCGCGCTCATCTCCTCGCACAGCGCCAGCCCCAACTCCCGCACACCGTCGGGCTGCTCGGGGCGGCTGCGGACGGCGGCGATGAGGTCGGCGGCCAGGGACCGCATCGTCGGTCCGGAGCGGGGGCGGCGCAGCCGGGAGGCGAGCCGTGCACCTGCCCGTCGCGCGCCCGCGATGCTCATCGGTCCCCTTTCTCCCTCCCGGTCACGGCTGGTCCGAGCGTACGCGCCTGGATGTGCCCACGTCATGCGTTCCCGGCGACAGTCGTTCAACGGAAAATGATCCGCGGGCCCGGCCCGGCTCCGCTGATCAGACCGGGCTGACCGGCAGTCCGCCGGCCGCCCTGCCGAGCAGGGTCAGCCGTGCCGTTCCGGGGCCCGACAAAGTGGTGAACTCCGAGAGGACCGCCAGCGCCAGCGTGTTGGTGCCCCGCGTGCGCAGGATGCCGTTGGGCAGCACGAAGGTGTGCTGCGGGCCGACGTTGTTGATGTACTGGCCGAGGTTCCAGCCGTTGAGGAAGATCTGGGCGCGGTAGGCCCGGTACGGGTCGTCGTCCAGGGTCAGGCCGATCGACGCGTCGATGTCGGCGGGTACCGCCAGCCGGAACGAGGTCCGGTACCAGGTCACGCCCTGCCGCCGCTCGGCGCGCGGGAAGGAGGCCTTCTCCCAGTCACCGTCCCGGAAGCCGGGCAGGTGCCAGCCCTCCCGCTCGCCGTACAGGCCGCCGTTGTTCATCGGCCCGCGCACCGGGTCGGCGGGGCCGGCGCCCTGGATGCGCCAGCTCACCTCCGGGGACGCGCCCTCGAAGGTCACCGCGGTCAGGCCGCGGGCCACCTTGTGGGTGTCCAGCGCCTTGCCGTCCTGGTCGTGCTGCATGCGCCGGACGAGGACCGACAGCACGTGCCGGCCGGGGGAGCGCAGCCGCTCGCGTACGGGGAAGACCGCCGTGTCCGCCCAGCTGCCCTTGCGTACCGTGACCTCCTTGTCCGGCACGGGCATCCGGTGAGTGCCCAGCGGCTCGCCGTCCAGCCAGGCCATCAGCAGGCCCTGGGTACCGGTGCTGTAGGCGAGCGAGACCTCCTCGACGCCGCTGGTGTCGCTGAAGGAACCCCGGTACCAGACGTCTCCGTAGTGGAAGCCGTAGTCGTCGGCGAACAACACCGGGCCGCCCTTCGGGACGGCGGTGGTGCTGTACGAGGAGGTCTTGTCGGCCCGCTTCCACGACGAGTCGTCGAAGCCCGGGCCCGCCTCCGGGTTCTCCGTGCGCATCCGCCAGCCGCCCAGCTCGGGCAGCCGCACATCGGGGACGGCCTGCAGCACACCGATGGTCATCACGCTGCCGGCGAGGGTGCTCCGGGTGGGCAGCCTGCGCCCGTTCCACACCAGGGTGTCGATCCCTCGCGGGCCCCACACCTCCACGTTCGTCTCCTGGGTGACGTCACCGGTCAGGTGGACCTCCGAGCCGCGGACCTCGGCGTGGCGCAGCAGCGCCGGGCCGTACACGAGCAGGGTCCCGGACGGGGTGTCGTACGGGAACAGGCGGACGGCGGTGGCGTCGTCGGCGAAGAGCAGCAGCAGCGGGGTCTCCGACTCGCCCTTCTGCACCAGTACCCGGGTCAGGCCGCCCTGGCCGAGGGGCGCGTTCACGAGGAGTTCGTCGCGGTCGTAGACCCAGGCGCCCTCCGGGTCCAGCCGCTGCACGAACGGCTCGACGGGGCACTTCAGCACCAGCTCGGCCATCTCGTCGCGCCGCCCGGTGAACACGGCGATGTCCTGCCGGCCCGCGGTCAGGCACAGCATGGGCTCGGTGGTCGCGTACTTCAGGGTCCGCTCGCCCAGCGGGAGCCCGGTGGTCAGCAGCTTGGCGTCCTTGCCGGGCACGGTGATCCGCAGGTCGCCGGCCTCGGTCGGCAGGTCGGTCGTGACGGCGTCCGTGCCGTCGTTGCGGGCGACGTACACATGTGTGCCGGTGTCCTGGTTGGTGAGGTGGTAGACCTTCAGCCCCTCGGCCTTCACCTCGGCCGCCCGGTCCAGCTTGGCGAAGTCCGGCACGCGCTGCAGCAGGTGTCCGAGCTGGTGCATCGGTGCGATCTTGTCGGTGACGTTGCGGCCCTCGTCGATCGCGGCGCCGTAGTCGTATGACGTGTAGACGACGGGCGCGGGCAGCCAGCCCCAGGAGGTCCCGCCGAAGGTCATGTACACGTTGTGCAGGGTGAGCCCGTTGGCGAGGTTGGTCAGGTAGAAGCGGCGCTCGTAGGCCGCGTCCCGGGTGCGCCGCGACTCGGCGTACCCCTTGCCGTCGAACCACGCCCCGCCCCACGGGTCGAACCAGCCGCCCCCGAACTCGGGCACGAACCCGGGTGTCGACGGCGAGGCCGTGGCCCCGCCCTTCGCCCCGCCGGGTCCGTAGTGCCCCCAGTCCGGCGGGGTCTGGGACGGCGACGGGTACCCGTCGAAACCGTACAGCCAGCCGCCCTTCTCCCCGCCCGTGTCGAACGAGCCGGGCACCCAGTACCCGTTGCGTCCCTTGTCGTTGTGGAACAGCGGAACGTCGATGCCGTCGGCCCGCACCTTCCGGTACAGGTGGGACATGTAGTTCCGGCCGGTGGCCTCACTCACATGGGCGTCGTACTCGTTCTCGATCTGGTACAGCAGCACCGTGCCGCCGCCCTGCGTGAACAGGTACCGGCGGGCGATCCGGTTCACCTGGGTCAGCCATCCGTCGACGTGCGACAGGTACGCCGGATCGTCGGTCCGGGCCCTGCCCTTCGTCGCGGTCAGCCAGCCGGGGAAGCCGCCGCCGTCGACCTCGGCGTTGATGTACGGGCCCGGCCGCAGGATGACGTACAGACCGGTCTCGGCGGCCGTGCGGAGGAACAGGCCGAGGTCCCGGACGCCGGTGAAGTCGTACGCGCCGGGGGCGGGGGAGTGGTAGTTCCAGGCCACGTAGATGCTGACGGCGTTGTAACCGTGCGCCCGCATCTTCTGCAGCACGTCCCGCCACAGGGACGGGCTCGGCAGCCGGAAGGGATGCAGCTCCCCGGACCACACCACCAGCCGCCGCCCGTCCACGAGCAGCGAGTACCGGTCGTACCCGATCGTGTGACGCTCGCCGTCGGCGCTCGGCGGTGCCGGGGCCGGCCCGGTCGGCACGCTGCTGCCCGCGAACGCCGCGGGTGCGCCGGGGCCGCCGCTGCCGCCCAGGGCGAGCCCCAGGGCGGCCGAGCCGGCCAGGGCACTGAAGTTACGTCTGCTGAGCGCCAAGGTGGATCCTCCCGGGCGATCTTACGGGGCGCGGGTCCGGCCATTGTCCATGGCGACACGGCCCACAATGGACGCATGAGGATCTCGGCGCGGGCGGATTACGCGGTACGGGCGGTACTGGAGCTGGCCGTACGGCAGGGTGACGGCCAGGTGAAGGCAGAGGAAATCGCCGCCGTACAGGACATCCCGCACAAGTTCCTCGAGGGCATTCTGGGAGATCTGCGGCGGGCCGGGATCGTCGACAGCCGGCGTGGCGGGGGCGGCGGCTACCGGCTGGCGCGGGAGGCCGCCTCGATCACTGTGGCGGACGTCATCCGGGCGGTCGACGGTCCGATCGTGTCGGTGCGCGGCGAACGCCCGACGGGTCTCGCCTACACCGGCACCGCCCAGCCCCTGCTGCCCCTGTGGATCGCCCTGCGCGCCAACGTCCGCCGGATCCTGGAGGGCGTCACCCTCGCCGACCTCGCGGCGGACGCGCTGCCCGACCCGGTCCGCGCACTGGCGGCGGAGCCGGCGGCCTGGGAGAACCCCTAGCGGACGGCCGGGACGAACCCGTGCGGCGGGCCGGGGGCACCCGCTCGGCGCAACGGTGGTTTCCCCGCCGGGCGTCGTTCGTTGGGCTCCGCATGATCAAGAAGATTGCCTGCGTCACCGTCCTGGCCGCCGCCCTGCTGGCCTCCGCCCCTGCCGCCGAGGCGGCGCCGGGTCCCGTCCCGCCCGCCGGGGTCCCGGGAGTCAGCCTCCTGAGGGGAATCCTCGGATCGCTGGAGGTGGGGCACCCGGCCGCCTCCCCGGCGACGCTCCTGCCCTCGGGCCTCCGGGGCGCCTGAGTCTCCAGGACGTCCGTGTCTCCTGGGCGCCCGGGTCTCCTGGGTGCCCGGGTCTTCCGGGGCGTCCGGGCGGAGTGGCCGCGTGGCCGCCGTGCGAGCGCCCGGTCCGGCGGGCGCGCGCACGGCGGACGCCCGGTCCGGCGGGCACTGCGGCACGGCGGTCCTGGTGCGCACGCGCACGCGTGAAAACCCCGGTGTGAATGGCCGGAGTTCACCCTCCCGGGCCCGGGCGGGGCTTCCTACGATGCCCACGCCTCCATCCCCGTTTCACAGGCAGCACACAGTTTCTTCACCTTTGAACGGTCATGGGAGGGAGGCCGACCCCCCACCCGACAACCGGGAGAAACCATGGCTGGTGGACTCCTCCTGAGCGGCGCCGTCGCCGCTCTCCTCACCACCGCGCTGCCCACGCAGGGCCCTTCCTCCGTCTTCGACGACCCGCCTCCGGACAAGATCGTCATCGATGTGGCGACGGTGAACGGCTCGGGCTGCCCGGCCGGCACGGCCGCCGTGGCGGTGTCGCCGGACAACACGGCCTTCACCGTCACCTACAGCGACTACCTGGCCAAGGCCGGCGGCAACTCCGATCCCACGGACTTCCGCAAGAACTGTCAGCTCAACCTGGTGGTCCACGTACCGCAGGGCTTCACCTACGCGATAGCCAGCGCCGACTACCGCGGCTTCGCCGCGCTCCAGCGGGGTGCCTCGGCCACGCAGAAGGCGTCGTACTACTTCCAGGGCTCTCCGAGCACCGTGCCCAGGAACCACCCCTTCAACGGCCCCTACAACGACGACTGGCAGGCCACCGACTCCACCGACTGGGCGCAACTGGTCTGGGCGCCCTGCGGGGTGCTGCGCAACTTCAACATCAACACCGAGCTGCGCGTGAACGCCGGTACGGCGAACCCCGACAAGGTCAGCTTCATGACCATGGACTCGACGGACGGCGAGATCAGCACGGTGTACCACATGGCATGGAAGCAGTGCCCTAGGCCCTAGCGGCACCGAAGGGCCTACGTGAGTCCGCGTCCCCCTCGGCGAAGGGGGGCGCGGGCACAGACCGGGGTCGGCGCCGAGGCCCACGACGGCCTCGCGGACATCAGCCGTGAACCGCGTCAGCCGTCCCGACCGTCCGGGGGCCGCGGAGCCACGGACCGTCCGGCCGGTGAACCCGTCAAGCGGCAGCGGCAGCGGCAGCCGCAGCCGTGCCGTCAGCCGGCGGCCTGCGCGCCCGCGGCGTTCGGCCAGCTCTGGGCGTTCGGCCAGCCGGTCGCCGGGGCGGGGGTCAGACCCGTGGCGGGGGCCGGCGCCGTCATGCCGCGGACCTGGGCCGCGGTGAGCCCGCCGCGGGCCGGGACGCCGGGCGGGGTGGGAGCGACCGCCACGGCCGCGGCGGGAGCGGCGGGAACGGGAGCGGCCGGAACCGGTGCGGCCGGCACCGGGACAGGATTCGGCGCTGCCAGGGAGGCCGCCGGCACGGGGACAGGATTCGGCGCTGCCAGGGAGGCCGCCGGCACGGGGACCGGACTCGGCGCCGGCGCGGGAAAGGGTGCGGGTGCGGGAACCGGCGGGGGCGTCGGCCCCGGAACGGGTGCGGGTGCTTGCGCGGGTGCCGGCGTCGGCGTCGGTGCGAACGCCGGCAGGGCGGCCGAGGCGGCCATCGGCGGGGTGGCCGGGGCGGCCATCGGCGGGGCGGCCGGGGTGGGCATCGGCGGGGTGGCCGTCGGCTGGGCTGCCGCCGGCATCGGCATCCCGCCGCCGGCCGGAGCCACGGCGGCGGGGAGCGGCATGCCGGTGCCGACGGCGGGAGCGGGGGCGGCCGCGGTGAGCTGCAGGCCGGCCCCGTTGGTCTCGCTGACCAGCCGGTCCACCGCCGCCGTGCCCGAGCTGTAGCTGGTCCCGGCGCCCAGCTCGGGCACGGCGGCTCCCCTCCTGGACCCGTAGAGCACCTGCTCCAGGCCGGACACCAGGCGACGCACGTCGACCTGGGGGCGCACCACGAGCCGCAGGAAGCGGCTGGAGGATCCGATCTTGTTGCCGCACTCGCGGACCAGGATCCGGTGCTCGGTGAGCATCCGGTCCCGGACCACCGTGCCCTCGGCGCCGACGGGCAGGCGCACGAAGAGGAAGTTCCCCTGGGAGGGGTACACGGTGAGGCCGGGCAGTGCGGAGAGCCGGCTGGCCATCTCCAGCCGGTCGCGGCGGACCTGCATCAGGCTCTGCACGTACTCGGAGCCGTGCTCCTTGAGCATGAACACCACGTGCTCGGCGAAGGAGTTGAGGTTCCACTTCGGCAGCATGGAGCGGACCTTGCCGGCGAGCGCCGGGTTGGCGACCAGGTAGCCGAAGCGTATGCCGTGCAGACCGAAGTTCTTGCCGAGGCTGCGCAGCACGATCACGTTGGGGCGGAGCATGGCCTCCTGGACGACGCTCGGTTCGCTCTCCGCGTCGGCGAACTCCAGGAAGGACTCGTCCACGACCACCAGGTCCAGGTCGGCCATCGCGTCCATGAACTGCACGACCTGCTGGCGGCGCAGATAGCCGCCGTCGGGGTTGTTCGGGTTGCAGACGACCGCCACCCTGGTGCCCCTGGCCCGGATGAACTCGGCGTACTGGCCGAGGTCCAGCGCGAAGCCGTTCACCTCCTGGAGCGGGAACATGTCGACCCGCTTGCCGGTCTCCATCGGCTGGTCGGTCCAGCGGCCGAAGGTGGGCACCGGGACGGCCAGGGACTCCCGGACCAGCAGATGGTCGATCCAGGTGATCAGCTCGGTGGAGCCGTTGCCCATCGCCACGCACTGCGGCGGCAGCTGGAGGAGGCCGCACAGCTCACTCGTGATGGTGTCGGCGCTGCTCGGGTAGTACGTGACGATCTCGCGCAGCCGGGCCGACATCTCCTCGAACATGGCGGGTGTCGGGAAGTACGGGTTGCAGGGGATGCAGAAGTCCACCGGGCCGGTTCCGTCGCCGCCCTCCCGCGTCAGCGCCGCCATCGAAGGGCTGTGCGCGGCGGTGCCGCGGAACAACGAGGTGACGTTGCCGGCCAAGGGGACCTCCGTTCAGGGTGGCCCGTGCGGGGGAGCACGGGCCACCCTTGGATACGGAGGCGCCGGAGGTGGTGTTCAACTCGGCGGGCACGTGAGGCGGTTCACAACACGAGTGATCGTCACGTTCCGAAGGTGTGGATGGTCGTCGTCCGGTACGTCCGGCCGGGCCGGAGCACGGTCGACGGGAAGGCCGGGTGGTTCGGTGAGTCCGGGAAGTGCTGGGTCTCCAGGCACAGCGCGTCGCCCTGGCGGTAGGTGTGGCCGCCGGTGCCGGTCAGGGTGCCGTCGAGGAAGTTGCCGGAGTAGAACTGCAGGCCCGGCTGGTCGGTGGCGATCTTCAGGGTGCGGCCGGAGCGCGGGTCGCGGAGCGTGGCGATGTGCTCGGGCTTCGCGGTGACACCCTTGTCCAGCACCCAGTTGTGGTCGTAGCCCTTCGCCTGCACCTGCTGCTCGTGGCCGGCCCGGATGTCCCGGCCGATCGGCTTGGCACGGCGGAAGTCGAAGGGGGTTCCGGCCACCCGCGCCAGCTCGCCCGTCGGAATCAGGCCCGCGTCGGTGGGGGTGTAGCGGGAGGCGGCGATGCGCAGCTCGTGGTCCTCGATCGTGCCGCTGCCCTCGCCGCCCAGGTTCCAGTAGACATGGCTGGTGAGGTTGACGACGGTCGCCCTGTCGGTGGTGGCCTCGTAGTCGATGCGCCACTCGCCGTGCCGGGTGAGGGTGTACGTCACCTTCGTCCGGAGCGTGCCCGGGTAGCCCATCTCGCCGTCGACGCTGGTGTAGTACAGGTGCAAGCCGACGTCCGGGCCCTCGGTGAACGGCTCCACGTCCCACACGTGCTTGTCGAAGCCCTGCTTGCCGCCGTGCAGGCTGTTCACACCGTCGTTGACGGACAGCTGGTGGCTCCTGCCGTCGAGGGTGAACCGCCCCTTGCCGATGCGGTTGCCGTAGCGGCCGATCAGCGCGCCGAAGTACGGCGTCTTCGCCACGTAGTCGTCGATGGTGTCGAAGCCCAGCGAGACATTGGCGTGGCGGCCGTGCCGGTCGGGGATCTCCAGGCGCTGGACGACACCGCCCCAGTCGAGGACCTTCAGCCGCGTGCCGCCGTTCTCCAGCGACCAGCGGTGGATCGTCGTGCCGTCGGCGAGCTTGCCGAAGGGCTCCCGTACCGGCTTCCTGCCTCCCGGGGCGGCCCCGGCACTGCCCGCGCCGAGGGTGGTGGCGGCGAGGCCTGCGGCTGCCGCGCCCGCAATGACCGTGCGTCTGTTCAGTTCCATCTAGCGGCTCCTTGAGAAGAGAGTTGAAAGGGCGCCCGCTGAGCCCCGCGCCCCAAAGGGGCGCGGGGAACTGCGCGACCAGCCCACGACGGCCCGCAGCTTTGATTCGGCCTTCCCAGCGGAGCGTTCGCGCTGACTCACGAACCGGACTTGCGCTTGTTCCACACGTCGAACCCGACCGCCACCAGCAGGGCGAGGCCCTTGATGACCTGCTGCCAGTCGGTGCCCACGCTGAGGAGGTTCATGCCGTTGTTCAGCACGCCGAGGACGAGACCGCCGATGATGGCGCCGAGGACGGTGCCGACCCCGCCGCTCATGGACGCGCCGCCGATGAACGAGGAGGCGATGGCCTCGAGTTCGAAGTTGAGACCGGCCTTCGGCGAGGCCGCGTTCAGACGGGCGGCGACCACCAGACCCGCCAGGGCCGCGAGCACGCCCATGTTCAGGAAGACGTGGAAGGTGACCTTCCTGTCCTTCACGCCGGACAGCTTGGCCGCCGGCAGATTGCCGCCGATCGCGTAGATGTGGCGGCCGAAGACGGCGTTGCGCATGACGTAGCCGTATCCGACCACCAGCGCGCCGAGGATGATCAGCACGATCGGCGCGCCCTTGTAGCTGGCGAGCAGCATCGTGACGACGAGGATCGCGGCGCCGATGGCGACGAGCTTGAGCAGGAAGACGTTGCGCGGCAGCACGTCGAGCGAGAACTCCTGCTGGCGCCTGCGGTCGCGGAACTCCTGCAGGACCGTGAAGACGATCAGGACGACGCCCAGCAGCAGGGTGAGGTTGTGGTAGTCGGTGTCCGGGCCGGTCTCGGGCAGGAAGCCGTTGCCGAGCTTCTGCAGACCGCCGGGGAACGGGCCGAGAGTCTGGCCCTCGAGCAGGATCTCGGTCAGACCGCGGAAGATCAGCATGCCGGCGAGGGTGACGATGAACGAGGGTATGCCGAAGTAGGCGATCATGAACCCCTGCGCCGCGCCGGCCACCGCGCCCACCAGCAGGCACAGCACCAGGGCGACCGGCCAGGCCACACCGTGCTGCACCGTCAGGACGGCCGCGAACGCGCCGGTGAACGCCGTCAGCGAACCGACCGACAGGTCGATGTGGCCCGCGATGATCACCAGCATCATGCCGATCGCGAGGATCAGGATGTGGCTGTTCTGCAGCACCAGGTTGGAGACGTTGCGGGGCAGCAGCAGGTCGCCGTCGGTCCACACCGAGAACAGGACCACGATCAGGCCGAGCGCGATCAGCATGCCGTACTGCCGCATGTTGGTGCGCAGGCCGTCCAGCATCAGCCGCAGCAGGCCGCCTGAGGCCGCGCCGCCGCTCTTCCCGGGCGGCGCCGGGGCCGGGGTCCTGGCGGTCACGTCCGTGCTCATCGGGTTGCCTCCTTGTCCTTGGTCATCTGGCGCATCAGCGCTTCCTGGGATGCCTCGGCCCGGGAGAACTCGCCGGTCAGCCGCCCGGCGGCCATCGTGTAGATGCGGTCGCACATGCCGAGCAGCTCCGGCAGTTCGGAGGAGATGAAGACGACCGCCCTGCCCTCGGCCGCCAGCCTGTCGATGACCGTGTAGATCTCGTACTTGGCGCCGACGTCGATGCCGCGCGTCGGCTCGTCCAGGATCAGGACGTCCGGACCCGCGAAGATCCACTTGCTGAGGACGACCTTCTGCTGGTTGCCGCCCGAGAGCTTGCCCACCGGCTCGAAGACGCTCGGCGCCTTGATGTTCATGGAGGTGCGGAAACGCTCGGCGACCCGCCGTTCCTCGTGCTCGTCGACCACACCGCGCCGGGCCAGCCCGGCGAGGGAGGCCAGCGAGATGTTGCGGTTGACGGTGTCGATGAGGTTGAGGCCGTACTGCTTGCGGTCCTCGGTGACGTAGGCGATCCCGTGCCCGATCGCCTCGGCGACGGTCTTCGTCCGGATCTCCGCGCCGTCCTTGAGCAAGGTGCCGCCCGCGTACCGGCCGTACGACCGGCCGAAGACGCTCATGGCCAGCTCGGTGCGCCCGGCGCCCATGAGGCCCGCGATGCCGACGATCTCCCCGCGCCGCACCTCGAGCGACACGTTGTCGACGACCTTGCGCTGCTGGTCGATCGGGTGGTGCACGGTCCAGTCCCGGATCTGCAGCGCCGGGGCCGTGCCCTCCTCGGCGTGGTGCGCGGTGCGCTCGGGGAAGCGGTGGTCGAGGTCACGGCCGACCATGCCGCTGATGATCCGGTCCTCGGTCGTCTCCGGGGACTTCACCTCCAGCGTCTCGATGGAGCGCCCGTCCCGGAGGATCGTCACCGAGTCGGCGACCCGGCGTATCTCGTTCAGCTTGTGGGAGATGACGATCGAGGTGATGCCCTGCTTCTTCAGCTCCAGGATCAGGTCGAGCAGTGTGCCGCTGTCCTCGTCGTTCAGCGCCGCCGTCGGCTCGTCCAGGATGAGCAGCTTCACCTTCTTCGACAGCGCCTTCGCGATCTCCACCAGCTGCTGCTTGCCCACGCCGATGTCGGCGACGCGGGTCTCCGGGTGGTCGGTCAGGCCGACCCGGCGCAGCAGTTCGGTGGCGTGCCTGAGCGTGTCGCGCCAGTTGATGAGCCCGCGCCTGGCGTGCTCGTTGCCGAGGAAGATGTTCTCCGCGAGTGAGAGGTACGGCACCAGCGCCAGCTCCTGGTGGATGATGACGATGCCGTGGTCCTCGCTCGCCCGGATGTCCCTGAAGCGGCAGACCTCTCCCTCGAAGAGGATCTCGCCCTCGTAACTGCCGTGCGGATGGACGCCTGAGAGCACCTTCATCAGGGTGGACTTGCCGGCGCCGTTCTCGCCGCAGACGGCGTGGACCTCGCCCTGACGTACCGTCAGTGTGACGTCCGAGAGCGCTGTGACACCGGGAAAGGTCTTGACGATCGAGCGCATTTCCAGGACGGGTCCCGCCATGGTGTGCCTTCCGGTCAGTGTGGGGTCGTCGGACGGTCGAGGTTCACTTGAGCTGGGCGTCCGTGTAGTAGCCGCCCTTGACGAGGACCTCCTCGTAGTTGGTCTTGTCGACGCTGACCGGCTGGAGCAGGTAGGCGGGGACGACCTTGGTGCCGTTGTCGTACGACTTGGTGTCGTTGACCTCGGGCTTCTTGCCCTTCAGCAGGTCGTCGACCATCGTCGAGGCGACCTCGGCCAGCTTGCGCAGGTCCTTGTAGACGGTCTGCGTCTGCTGACCGCTGATGATCGACTTCACGGAGGCCAGCTCGGCGTCCTGGCCCGTGATGACGGGCAGCGGCCTGCTCCCGGAGCCGTAGCCGTCCGACTTCAGCGCGGAGAGCACGCCGATGGAGATGCCGTCGTAGGGCGAGAGGACGGCGTCGACCCGCTGGCTCTTGTACGAGGAGGTGAGGATGTCGTCCATGCGCCGCTGCGCGGTGGCGCCGTCCCAGCGCAGCGTGGTGACCTTGTCGAGCGCGGTCTGGCCGGACCGGACGACGAGCTGCTTCTTGTCCATGTACGGCTTCAGCACGCTCATCGCGCCGTCGAAGAAGTAGCGGGTGTTGTTGTCGTCGTTGGAGCCGGCGAACAGCTCGATGTTGAACGGGCCCTTCTCGCCCTTGCCGAGCCCGAGCTTGTCCACGATGTACCGGCCCTGCAGCCGGCCCACCTTCTCGTTGTCGAACGAGGCGTAGTAGTCGACGTTCTTGCTGCCGAGGATCAGCCGGTCGTAGGAGATCACCGGGATGCCGGCGTCCGCGGCCTGCTGGAGCACGCTGTTCAGGGACTTGTTGTCGATGGCCGCGATGATCAGGCCCTTGACGCCCTGCGTGATCAGGTTCTCGATCTGCGAGACCTGCTGCTCGGGGTCGTCCTCGCCGTACACCAGCTTGGTCTTGTACCCCTTGGCCTCCAGGTCCTTCACGACGTTCCTGCCGTCGGAGATCCAGCGCTCGGAGGACTTGGTCGGCATGGCGATGCCGATGGTGGCGCCCTCGGTGCCGCCCGGTTTCTCCTTGCTGCCGCCCTCGCCGCTCTGCCCGCAGGCGGTCAGGGTGAGGGCGAGCGAGGCGGCTGCGGCGAGTGCGGCTCTGCGGTTGCGCATGGGGATCAGTCCTTGTCCTTCTCGTGGATGAGGGGAGCGGGCGCTTCGACGGGGAAGCGGTGGAGCGGCCCAGGCAGCCGGGAGCCGAGCGGCGCCATGCCGCCGTCCGCGCCGTGCCGGGCGAGCAGGTCCAGGGCGAGCCGGCCGCGCCGCACCCGCTCCCGGGCGGTGTCCAGGGTCAGGTCCCGCAGGTGGGTGCCCCACGGGTAGATGCCGGGGGCCTTGGACAGGCCGAACTTCAGGTAGAGCGGTGCGCCGCGCCGGATCAGCTCGGCGACCTCGTACATCCGGACGTAGCCGCCGAGGTCGTCGGGGGCCTCGATGTACATGTCCATGGGGGCGCCGGACACCCGGCGGATCTCGGTGAGGTGCTCCGGCGTCAGATCGCTGGGGACGTTGACGGAATCGGCGCCGAGTCGCTCGTACACGGCGTACGCGGCCGGGTTGACGGGGCCGATCAGCGCCGAGACCTTCAGCGTGGTGTCGGCCGGGACCAGGCCCGACACGCGCGCCCGGTGCAGGGTCCACAGCACGCCCTCGTCGGCGACCAGCAGGCACTTGACGCCCAGCTCGGTGGCGCGGACCGCGTCCTCGACGCAGCCGGCGACGGCGTCGTGGCCCCGGGCGCGCGGCCCGGCCCCGCGCGAGTCGGAGCGCACCGAGCCGCCGATGTCCCAGGTGCCGCGCGGGCCGGTGAACAGGCAGAGTTCGATGCCGCGTTCGGCCGTGGCCGCGACCATCTCGGTGATCTCGGCGTCGGTGAGCATCCACACGCCGCTGCCCTGGCTGATCCGGTGGACCGGCACGTCGAGGCGCGAGGCCTCCTCGAGGACGACCGCCAGCGCCTCGGGACCCTCGCACGAGGGGATCTCGGTGCGCCAGCGGCCGCCGCAAGGGAAGCTGTGGGTGGAGGCGTCGGCGGGGTCGAGGGCGGGAGCGCCCAGGCCGAGCGCGGTGAGCACCTGCTCGCCGGGCCTGCGGGCCGCCGGGGCGGGAGCATCGGTCACAAGCTGTCCTTAGTGTTCGGTATTCCGGACGATGTTCGTGTCTCAGGGCGGGAGAAACGCCGGGTGGTACGCCGGCCGAGGCGCCGTCGGTCACGCCCGGCCGCGCACGGCCGGGGACGCCGTCCGCTCACGCCCCGGCCGGCGTACGGCAAGGGACGCCCCCGGATCACGCCCCGGCCGGCGTACGGTCAGGGGCGCAGCAGGACCTTGCCGGTCTTCGGATCGCCGGCCCCGATCAGCTCGACGGCCCGCGCGAACTCGGTCAGCGGCAGCTCGTGCGTGACCAGCGGCAACGGGTCCAGCAACCCGGCCCCGAACACTCGCACGGCATGCGCCCAGGCGGCCGGCGGTGCCCCGAAGACCGTGCGCACCTCCAGTTGCCGCACGACGAGGGCGGTCGGGTCGAGCCCGTCCGCGCCGGGCGCCGGGATCCCGGTGAGGACCAGGCGCCCGCCGCGCCGGAGCAGCGAGGCCGCGGTGCGCGCGGCGGACGGGGTCCCGGCGGCCTCGATCACGACGTCGAAGTCGTCGGGCAGTGCCGTGCCGCCGGCACCGCCGAGCCGGAAGCCGGTGGCCCCGAACCGCCGGGACAGTGCCTCCCGGTCGTCCCGCGTGTCCACCACCAGCAGCTCGGCCGGTGAGAGGGCGGCCAGGAACTGCACCGCCAGCATCCCGAGCGTGCCCGCGCCGACCACCGCGACCCGCTCACCAGGCCGGGCGCCCGCCTTCAGCGCGGCGGCGGCGGCGCAGGCGGCCGGCTCCAGCAGCGCGGCGGCGGTGAGGTCGGCGTCGTCCGGCAGGGCGTGCAGCAGCCGGGCGGGCAGGGTGAGCGTGGCCGCCATGGCACCGGGCCGGGTGAACCCGGTCTCCTCGTACCCGGCCGTGCACAGCGTGGACTCGCCCGCGTGGCAGCGGTCGCAGACCTGGCAGTTGCGGAAGCCCTCGCCGACCACCTTGCGCCCGACGAGCGCACCGGGCACCCCCGCACCGACCGCCGTGACCGTCCCGGACCACTCGTGGCCGGGCGTGAGCGGGTACCGGACGTACCCCTCGGGCCGGCTGCCCCGGTAGACCTCGCGGTCGCTGCCGCAGATGCCGACGGCGTGCACGGTCACCAGCGCCTCGCCGGGACCGGGCTCACGGGGCGTGTGGGCCTCGATCCGGTGCACGCCCGGTGCCTCGACCAGGATCCGGGAACTCACCGGCTCCCCTTCGGCCTGCGCTGCTCCCAGCCCTCGGCCCACAGGTCGAACCGGGCCTGCTGCTGCGGGAATTCGGCCGCGGCGTCCACGTCCAGCTCGACGCCGAGACCGGGCGCGTGGGACAGCTCGAAGTGCCCGTCCACGACCTGCGGCGCCCCCTTGACCACCTTCTTGATCTCCGCGTCCGCGAAGTCGTTGAAGTGCTCCAGGATCTTGAAGTTCGGTGTGGTGAAGCCGACTTGGAGGGAGGCGGCGGTCAGTACGGAGCCGCCCACGTTGTGCGGGGCGACCAGCATGTAGTGCGTCTCCGCGGTCGCGGCGAGCTTCCGGGTCTCCCAGATGCCGCCGATGTGACCGACGTCGGGCTGGATGACGTCCACGGCCTGGCTCTCGAACAGCTCACGGAACTCGATCCGGTCGTGGATGCGCTCACCGGTGGCGACCGGGACGTCGACCCTGGCCGCGACCTTCTCCAGCGCCTTGAGGTTCTCCGGCGGCACCGGCTCCTCCAGCCACGCCGGGGCGAAGGGGGCCAGCTCCCTGGCCAGCCGGACGGCGGTGGAGGGGGAGAAGCGGCCGTGCATCTCCAGCATCAGCTCGGTCTCCGGTCCGATGGCGTCCCGCACGGCCTCGATCAGTGAGACGGCGTACAGGGTCTGCCGGTGGTCCAGTTCGAAGTGGCCGGTGCCGAACGGGTCGATCTTCAGCGCCCGGTAACCACGTTCCACGACCGCCTGTGCGGCCTTGTGGTACGCCTCCGGGGTCCGCTCGGTCGTGTACCACCCGTTGGCGTACGCCTTGACCCGGTCCGTGACCTTCCCGCCGAGCAGCTGCCACACCGGCACGCCGAGCGCCTTGCCCTTGATGTCCCAGCACGCCATCTCGACGACAGCGATGCCTGACATGACGATCTCGCCCGCGCGCCCGTAGTCGCCGTACTTCATGCGGCGGACGAGATCCTCGACGGCGAACGGGTCCGACCCGAGGACGTGGTTGGCCTCGGCCTCCCGCAGATAACCGATGAGCGCGTCGGTGTGACCGAGCATCCGGGTCTCGCCCACTCCCGTGATGCCCTCGTCGGTGTGGACCTGGACGTAGGTCAGGTTCCGCCACGGCGTGCCGACCACATGGGTGCTGATTCCGGTGATGCGCACGGCAGTTGCCTCTCAGCTGTTCGAGATTTCGTCACGCGTTCGAAATGTTGGCGTGACAGTAAGGAGGGGGCGGCAGGGGTGTCAATGGGTCGAACAGGTAACGCTTCCGGCACGGCTTTCGGCAACTCTCCCGGTCCCGCACCAAACCTTCACAGGGCCGCCTGGAACCGGACCCGCGCGGACTCTAGTCTTCCCGCGTCATGGACTACTGCCTCCCGTGCCAACGGCACCTCAATGGCGCCCTGGCCTGCCCGGGGTGCGGAACTCCGGCCGACCGGCTCGCGGTCACCGCGGGCGCGCCGGCCGCGCATGCGCGCGAGTACGCGCACATCCCCGCGCAGCGACCGCCGACACCGTACGAGGGGCCTTACGGGGGGCATCCGCCCGAAGGGCCGTACGAGGAGCCTGCGTACGAGGAGCCCGCGTACGAGGAGCCCGCGTACGAGGAGCCCGCGTACGAAGAGCCCGCGTATGACGAGGAGGACGAGGACGAAGCCCCCGAGGACGAAGCCCCCGAGGGCGGCGCACCCGTGGGCCGGCGGGCCCGTTCCGGTGTGAGCCGGCGGGACCGCAAGGCCGCCGTGCACCGGCGCCGCCGGCGCCGCACCGTGCTGGTCGCGGCGGGCTTCGTGCTCGCGGCAGGCGGCCTGAGCCTCGCCGAGCTGGGCACGGACGTGCCCTTCTCGCCGTTCACCGGCGACACACCGGCCACGGCAGGGAACACCGCGGCGGACGGCGGCGCTGCCTCCCCCGCGCCGGACCGCACCGCCGGCCCGCTGGACGCCCCCTCCGGTGTTCCCGCTCCGGGCACGGGCGGCTCCGCCTCGGCGGACGCCTCGCCCTCCGCGTCCGCCTCCGGCTCCCCGACGGCCGAGGACTCCGCGTCCCCCTCCCCCGAGGCCACCGGCAAGGCGCAGCACTCGGCCACGACGGGCTCCGGTACGACCGCCACCACGTCCGCCGCCCCGGCCACCAGCAGGCCCGCCGCCACTGCGACCGCGGCCCCGACGACCGCCGCCCCCACCCCCCGGCCGTCGCCCACGAAGACCTGCGACCGCTTCCTGTGGTGGTGCACCTGACCGGTCCGGCGCACGCCGCACCACCCCTCCCATCGGCCATCCGGGCTATCCGTGACACCCGCGAGCCGGGGCGACGGTTGAACCGAACAGGTACCTCTCGCCGTACCGATCGCGAGAACGCCCGGAGCGGCACGCGGGCGTGGTGCCGAGGGGGAGCAGCGGGCAGCGGCTCAGTCGAGGAGAGCGGATGACTCAGGAGACCACCGTCCAGGGCACGGTCGCCGAGGGTTTCGAGGCGGTGCGGGCGGAGTTCGCCGCCTTCGTCGCCGAGGAACGGGACGACTACGAGGGTCAGTTGTGCGCGTACGTCCACGGACGCCGGGTCGTGGACCTGTGGGCGGGCGCGGGGGTGACGGGCGACTCGCTGTACGCCGTGTACTCGGCCACGAAGGGCGCGGCCCACCTGGTCGCGGCGCTCCTCGTGCAGGACGGCACGCTGGAGCTGGACCGGAAGGTCACCTATTACTGGCCGGAGTTCGCCGCCGAGGGCAAGGGCGCGCTGACCCTGCGGGACCTGCTCGCGCACCGCGCGGGGCTGATCGGTACCGACACCGGGTTCAGCCTCAACGAACTGGCCGACGACCGCGTGATCGCCGAGCGGCTGGCCGACCAGCGGCCGTTCTGGCGGCCCGGTGCGGCCTTCGGCTGTCACGCGCTGGTGATCGGCGCGCTGACCGGCGAGATCGTCCGCCGGGCGACGGGCCGCACGCTCCAGGAGGTGTACGAGGAGCGGGTCCGCGTCCCGCGCGGTCTCGACTTCCACCTGGGCCTGCCGGCCGCGTACGAGCCCCGCTTCCGCCCGGTCCGGCCGATGCTGCCGACCCCCGCCCAGCAGGCACAGCTCGACGCCCTGCCGACCGGCCCGCACACCCTCGCCGCGATCGCCTTCAACCGGCACGGCGCGGAGCCCACCGACCTGGCGAGCCTGCCGAACGAGCGGCTGATCCGCGCCAAGGGGCCCGCCTCGGTCGGCGGGACCGCCTCCGCCCGCGGTCTTGCGGGGATGTACGCGGCAATGATCAGCGAGGTCGACGGCGCGGCCCCGCTGCTGAAGGGGGACACCCAGGCCGAGTTCGCCCAGATCCACTCCGTCGGCCACGACCTCGTGGCCCGCGCCCACCGCTCCTTCGGCCTCGGCTTCCAGGCGACGGCCGACACCTGGCACCCCTTCCTGGGCGCCGGCACGCTGGGCCACAGCGGCGCGAACGGCACCCAGGCCTTCGCGGACCCGTACAGCGGCATCGCCTACGGCTACACCCGCCGGCGGTTCGCGTACCCGGGAGAGGCGGCGCCGGAGAACAACAGGCTGGCGGCGGCCGTCCAGAAGGCGGCGCCGGCGTCCTGAAGGGGCGCGGAACGGTGCAGCCGCATCCCACGTCCAGGAATGCGGCTGCCGTCGTGACCAACGACCGGCGTCAGACCAGCGTCACGGTGATGTTGCCGCGCGTCGCCTTCGAGTAGGGGCACACCTGGTGCGCCTTCTCGACCAGGTCCTTCGCGGTCGCCGCGTCGACGTTCGGAATGCTCGCCGAGATCTCCACGATGATCCCGAAACCCTCGTCGTTCTTGCCGATGCCGACCTTGGCGGTGACCGTCGAGCCGGACACGTCGGCGCCCTCCTGCCGGGCGACGACACCGAGCGCCCCCTGGAAGCAGGCGCTGTACCCGGCGGCGAAGAGCTGCTCCGGGTTCGTGCCGGCGCCGTTGCCGCCCATCTCCTTGGGCGGGTTCACGACCACGTCGAGCTTGCCGTCGTCGGTGGCGACACGGCCGTCGCGGCCGTTCTCGGCGGTGGCGACGGCGGTGTAAAGGACGTCGGACTGCGTGATGGGCATGCGGTTGCCTCCTCCTCGGTCCGCCGCGACTCGCGCCCACGATCGCCGACGGATTTCGGAAAGAAGTTACCGCATG
Organism: Streptomyces actinomycinicus; assembly: GCF_016741775.1. Taxonomy (GTDB): domain Bacteria; phylum Actinomycetota; class Actinomycetes; order Streptomycetales; family Streptomycetaceae; genus Streptomyces; species Streptomyces actinomycinicus. The sequence goes on from NZ_JAERRK010000001.1 coordinate 643,321, forward strand.
CCGAAATCTCCGGGGAAGGCCGTCAGAGCTTGACGACCATCTTCCCGATGTTGTCGCCACGCAGGACCCCGAGGAACGCCTCCAGGTTGTTCTCGATGCCCTCGACCACGGTCTCGCGGTACTTCAGTGCGCCCGAGGCGACCCAGGGGCCCACCTCCTGGACGAACTGGGGCTGGAGGTCGTAGTGGTCGCCGACCAGGAAGCCCTCGATGCGGCCGCGGGTCTGGATGAGGCGGGCCAGGTTCCGGGGGCCGGGGGCGGGCTCGGTGTTGTTGTAGACCGAGATCATGCCGCAGACCGCGATCCGGCCGCCCTCGTTCAGCGCGCCGACGGCGGCCTCCAGGTGGTCCCCGCCGACGTTGTCGAAGTAGACGTCGATGCCGTCGGGCGCGGCCTGGCGCAGCTGCTCGGCGACCGGGCCGTTCTTGTAGTTGAAGGCGGCGTCGAAGCCGTACTCCTCCACCAGCAGCTTGACCTTCTCGTCGGACCCGGCCGAGCCGATGACCCGGGAGGCGCCCTTGAGCTTGGCGATCTGGCCCACCTGGCTGCCCACGGCCCCGGCCGCGCCGGAGACGAACACGACGTCGCCCTCCTTGAAGGAGGCGGTGCGCAGCAGCCCGGCGTAGGCGGTCAGGCCGGTCATGCCGAGGACGCCGAGGTACGCCGACAGGGGCACGGCCTCCGGGTCGACCGTCACGGCCGGGACGGCCGTCGGGCCCACCTTGACGGCGTTCTTCGCGTCCACCGCGGCGTACTCGCGCCAGCCGAAGAAGTGCAGGACGTGGTCGCCGACGGCGATGCCCTCGGCGTTCGACTCGATCACCTCGCCGACCGCGCCGCCCTGCATGACCTTGCCCAGCTCGAAGGGGGCGGCGTACGACTTCGCGGCACTCATGCGGCCGCGCATGTACGGGTCGACGGAGAGGTACTTGTTCCGCACCAGCACCTGACCCTCGCCCGGGGTCGGCACCGGCGCCTCGACCAGGGCGAAGTCCTCGGGCTTGGGCCAGCCGACGGGACGGCTGAGCAGGTGCCACTCGCGGTTGATCATGACAGAGCCTTTCGAAGTTACTTCAGTACCTGAAACAACCATGCTCCTGAATATTTCATGATGTCAAGTAACCGGGTATCCTGGTGGGCATGTCCACCCCATCGAAGACTCACCGCCCCGACGCACTGACCCTGGAGGTCGTCGAGCTGATCGGTGACGTCGTGGCCCGGTTCTACGCGGACTACGAGAAGGCGGCGGGCGAGCACACCCTCACCGGCCCGCAGGCCCGGCTGCTCAGCCTGCTGTCGCTGGAGCCGCTGCCCATGCGCAAGCTGGCACAGAAGCTGAAGTGCGAGCCGTCCAACGTGACCGGGATCGTGGACCGCCTGGAGGCCCGCGGCCTGGTCGAACGCCGCCCCGACCCGGCCGACCGCCGGGTGAAGGTGGCCGTCGCCACCGAGCAGGGCCGCAGCGTCGCCCGCGATCTGCGCGAGGGCCTCCACTTCGCCCGCGAACCCCTCGCCGGTCTCTCCGACGACGAACGCCGCTCCCTGCGGGACCTGCTCCTGCGCATGCTGGACGACTGAGCGCCCACGCTGTCGCACCGAGCCAGTAGAGTCCTCGCCATGCGCGATCTTGGGGTGGGGTTCGGTTATCTGCTGAAGGGCCAGCGATGGGTGGCCCGGCACGGGCGGCAGTACGGGTTCGGGCTGCTGCCCGGACTGATCACGCTGGTGCTGTACGCCGCCGCACTGGTCGCGCTCGCCGTGTGGGGCGAGGACGCGGTCACCTGGGCGACCCCGTTCGCCGACGACTGGTCCAGCCCCTGGCAGGGCCTGTTCCGCGGCTTCCTGACGGCTGTCCTCTTCGCCCTCGGGCTGCTGCTGGCCGTGCTGACCTTCACGGCCGTCACCCTGCTGGTCGGCCAGCCCTTCTACGAGAGCCTCTCGGAGCGCGTCGACGCCGACGTCTCGCCCGACGGCACCGCCCCCCGTTCCGACCTGCCGCTCTGGCGCGAGCTGTGGATCTAGGCCCGGGACAGCCTGCGCGTCCTGCTCCGGGCCGGGCTGTGGGGCGTACTGCTCTTCGCCCTCGGCTTCCTCCCCTTCGTCGGTCAGACCGCCGTACCCGTGATCGGCTTCTTCGTCACCGGCTTCTTCCTCACCGAGGAACTCGCCGCCGTGGCCCTGCAGCGCCGGGGTGTCGAACTCCGCACCCGGCTCACCCTGCTCCGCTCCCGCAAGACCCTGGTCTGGGGCTTCGGCACCCCCCTGGGCCTGGCCTTCCTGGTGCCGTTCGTCGCGGTGTTCCTGATGCCGGGCGCGGTCGCGGGCGCCACGCTCCTCGCCCGTGACCTGCTGGGCGAGGAGAGCGCCGACGACGAGGCCGGGCAGGAGCAGGAGGTCACCTCCTGAACGTGGCCTCCGCGGCCACCGTCACGATGGCCCGCACCTGCGCGATGATGTCCAGCCGGTTCCGCACGAAGTCGGGATCGGTGACCTCGGTGCTGTTCCCGGCGCCGAACTGCAGGACCGGCGTGTGCACGTGTCCGCCGGGCAGCGACTCGTGCAGCCCGAGCCGGTCGCGCAGCAGCGTCGCCCGGTAGGCGATCTCGTTGGAGAGGTAGTCGCCGCCCGCCCCGGCGCGGGCGGTCGACCCGGGGGTCGGCCCGTCCGGCCGTACGACGGGGCCGGTCCCGCCCGCCGGGATCTCGGTGACCTCCGTGTGGTCGTACACGGGGAACCGGCCCGTGTCCGCGGCCACGACGTCCGCGTACGGCAGCGTCGTGCTCGTCCACTGCGGCTGCGACGCGGGGTCGGTGACCGGGACCGTCCCGGTCCGGGAGACGTCGTCGTTGTCCGGGAAGCCGCCGCGCCAGGCGCCGTTGGTGCGCTCGATGTCGAACCGCCCGGCACGGCCCTGGCTCACGGTCGTGAACAGGTCGGCCCGCGGCAGGTACGGCCGCAGCGTCCGCTCCACCGTGCCCTGCGCGAAGTCCTCCCAGCGCACCGGGAACACGGCGGTCTCGATGCGCGCCGGCCCCTCCGCCGTCTCCACGACCGTGCCGTCCAGCGCGAGCGCGGTCGCCCCCGAGGGGTTCGAGATGCGGATGTCCCGATCGAGCGTGAAGGGGTCGAAGCCGGTGAGGAGGATCCGGCGCAGGTGGCCCTCGCCCGGGTAACGGATGTCGGTCTGCCCCCGCGAGGTCCGCTCCAACCGATCCAGCAGACCGGCCCGTTGCGCGTCCGTGAGCCCGAACGCCGGCTGCCAGGTGCGCACCTGCCGGGTCAGCCCCAACCGCGCCCAGTACAGCGGGCGGTCGTCGTCCGGGGACAGGTCAGCCCCCCGCCCGTCACCACCCTCCCGGGCAGCCGCTCCGCGCCCCTGTGGCCCCTTCGTCCCCCGCCCCTGTGCGCGGTCCACGGCCCGCCGCCACAGCGCGGACCCCTCCCGTTCGACGAGGCGGCGGGCCTGCGCATAGGAGTCCGCGCGCTCCAGCGACCGGCCGAACGCCGGGGCCACGTCGTCGAACCCGGAGCGCCGGAGGATCTCCTGCGGCACGGCCCGGTCGAGCCGCTGTTCCTCGACGGTGGGGGCGGGGGCGGCCGGGCCGGCGGAGGCCACGGTCGTGGGCGTGGACAGGCCGGTCAGCAGGGCCAGACCGAGGACGCCGAGGCGAAGGCGTATGCGGGTCAAGGGAGTTCGGGTCCTTCCGTCGCTGTGGGGCGCGTGGTGCGGTGGACGGCGGAAGTATCGCGTGCCGGAAGCGGCCTGCGCCACGGTGCGTGCGATCTCCCCGCGGGCCGTGCGGGATGTGAGTGGGTGCTGAGGTGGTCCGCGGGCCGCGGGTGTGTGACGGGTGCCCGCGCAGTTCCCCGCGCCCCTGGGGCGCGGGCGAGCCGACCGTGCGTTCAGGTCAGCGGTTCGCCCGGCAGGTGCGGGAAATCGCGGAACGCCGCTCTGCAGGTAACGGATGCACGATGGGAGGCACCTGCACGGACTCGACGAGGAGGAACCCCGATGGCGGGATCCCAGCTCACCCCGGCCGAGAACGCCCGCGAGGCGGTCGTGGAGGCCGCCCTCGGAAAACTCGGCCTCGACGCCAAGACCCGGCTGCTGGCCGGCCAGGACATGTGGACCCTGCCCGCCCTGCCCGAGATCGGCCTGAAGTCCCTGGTCATGTCCGACGGCCCGATCGGCGTCCGGGGCGTGCGCTGGACCGCGGACGACCCCTCCGTCGCCCTGCCCTCACCGACCGCCCTCGCCGCCACCTGGGACCCGGAACTCGCGAGCCGGGCCGGGGTGCTGCTCGCCCAGGAGGCCCGGCGCAAGGGCGTCCACGTCCTGCTCGCGCCCACGGTCAACCTGCACCGCTCCCCGCTCGGCGGACGCCACTTCGAGTGCTACAGCGAGGACCCGTACCTCACCGGTGCCATCGGCGCCGGCTACGTCCGTGGCGTCCAGTCCGGCGGAGTCGGCACCACCGTCAAGCACTTCGTCGCCAATGACGCCGAGACCGACCGCTTCACGGTGAACAACCTGGTCCCCGAACGCGCCCTGCGTGAGCTGTACCTGGCCCCCTTCGAGGCGATCGTCGAGAACGCCCGCCCCTGGGGCGTCATGACCGCCTACAACACGGTCAACGGCACGACCATGACCGAGCACCACCACCTGGTCAACGAGGTCCTGCGCGGCGAATGGGGCTTCGACGGCGTCAACGTCTCCGACTGGATGGCCGCCCGGGACACCGTCGGCGCCGTCAACGGCGGCCTCGACGTCGCCATGCCCGGCCCCAGGACCGTATACGGCCCCGCCCTCGCCCAGGCCGTCCGGGACGGCGAGGTCGACGAGGCCACCGTCGACGCCGCCGTCCGCCGCGTGCTGCGGCTCGCCGCCCGCGTCGGCATCCTGGACGGCGCCGGACCGGCGGTCGCCGAACTCCCCGCGCCGGTCGACGGCGAGGCCCTGGCCCGCGAGATCGCCCGCCGCTCCTTCGTACTCGTCCGCAACGAGCGGGGCGCCCTCCCGCTGAAGCCGGGGACCGTGGCCCTGATCGGCGCCGCCGCCCGTGACGCCCGCGTCCTCGGCGGCGGCTCCGCCACCGTCTTCCCGGCCCGCATCGTCTCCCCGCTCGACGGCCTCACCGCCGCGCTGCCCGAAGGCACCCTCAGCTACGCCGTCGGCGCCGACCCGGCCACCGAACTCGCCGTCGCCGGCCAGGGCTTCAGCCTGCGGGCCGTCTGCCGGGACACCGACGGCGAGATCATCGGCACCCGTTCCGCACCGGGCGGCCTCATCCAGTGGATGGGCAGCGACCTCCCCGACGGCGTCACCCACGACACGCTCCACACCATCGAACTGACCGGCACCTTCACCCCGCGCGAGTCCGGCCCGCACACCTTCGGCATCAAGGGCACGGGCGCCTTCACCCTCACCGTCGGCGGGACGACGTACTACGACGACGTCCAGCGCGCCGGCAAGGAGGACCCCTTCGAGGCCTTCTTCGGCGCCCCCGTGCCCCGAGCCCGGGCCGGACTCACCGCCGGCGAGCCGGTCGACGTCTCCCTCACCCACGTCGTCCGGCTGCCCGAGGACACGCCGATGAAGGTGGTCACCTTCGCCCTCGCCCACTCCGGTCCGCAGCGCGACGCCGACGAACTGATCGCCGAGGCCGCCGCGGCCGCCCGCACCGCCGACACCGCCGTGGTCCTGGTCGCCACCACCGACCGCGTCGAGTCCGAGGGCTACGACCGTCGTGACCTGAACCTCCCCGGCCGCCAGGACGACCTGGTCCGGGCGGTCGCCGCCGCCAACCCGGACACCGTCGTGGTCGTCAACTCCGGCTCACCGGTGGAACTGCCCTGGCGGGACGAGGTCGCCGCGGTCCTGCTGAGCTGGTTCCCCGGCCAGGAGGGCGGCGCCGCGCTCGCCGACGTCCTCACCGGTGCCCACGAGCCCGGCGGACGGCTCCCCACCACCTGGGGCGCCCTCGCCGACGCCCCGGTCACCCAGGTCACCCCGGTCGACGGCGAGCTGCCGTACACCGAGAACGTGTTCATCGGCTACCGCGCCTGGGAGCGGGCCGGCCGCACCCCCTCGTACCCGTTCGGCCACGGCCTCGGCTACACCGACTGGGCCTACGACTCCCTCGACGTCGACGGCACCACCGTCCGCGTCCGCCTCCGCAACACCGGCGGGCGGCCCGGCCGCGAGGTCGTCCAGGTCTACGTCTGCCCGGCCGGGCCCGGCCCCGAGCGCCCCGCGCGCCGGCTGGCCGGGTTCACGTCCGTCGAGGCCGGCCCCGGGGAGAGCGCCGAGGTGACCGTGGACCTCCCGCGCCGCGCCTTCGAGGTCTGGGACGAGACGGCGAAGGCGTGGTCGTGTGTGAAGGGTTCGTACGAGATCTCCGTCGGACGCTCCGTCGCCGACCTCAGGCTCACCGCGCCGATTAACGTCTGATCCGGGACAGTCCCCGCACACCGGGGACAAAGCCCCCGCGAACAGCCCCGGTCCGGGACCTGACCCCTGGACCGGGGCTTCACGGCCGCACCCGCCGGAGCCGGACCGGCGGCGGCCGTCAGGTCACGGGTTCCGCGCCGTGATCGCCCGGTACGCGATCTCCGCCAGCCGGGCCTGGCCGTCCTTGCTGGGATGGAACCAGTCCCAGTGACTGAGCTGATCCGTGCCGAACCGGTAGTCGTACACCGCGTTGCGGTCGAAACGGCAGCGGCGGTCCTTGGCGCAGACCTCCTTCAGCACCTTGTTGTACTCGACCACCCGCTGCTGCACCGAGTCCCGCCGCAGCGTCGCCGCGCCGGTCAGGTCGTCCGCGTCGCCCAGCATCGACGGACAGATGCCGAGCTTCCACACCTGCTTGCCCAGCGTGTTCGTCCGGCCCTCGGACCACAGCCGCTTCAGGTTCGGCACGCTCGCCACGTACACCTGCGTCTTCGGCAGCGTCGCGCGCAGCGTGCTCATCGCCTCCTCGAAGTCCGCGCGGAACGCCGACACCGGCGTCATCGCCGACGCCGACGAGCGGCAGGCGTCGTTCGCCCCGACCATCACCGTCACCAGCTCCGGGCTGTGGGCGGCCGCCTGTTCGATCTGCTCCGGCAGGTCGGCCATGCGCGCGCCCGTCACCGCGTAGTTCCAGCTGCGCTCGGCCGCCCCCCGCACACCCAGCAGCCGCACCGCCAGGCTGTCCACCCCGGCGTCGCCGCCCGTCGCCCACGACACCTCCGGACAGTCCGACAGCACCGTGCACGCGTCGAAGCCGCGCGTGATGGAGTCGCCCACCGCGGCGACCGAGTCCGGGCTGCGGTCCCACACCGGCGGCCGGGCCGCGCGCGCCTTCGTGCCGTCGGGCGTGGGCGCACCGCCGTCCACGCCGTCGCATCCGGCGGCGCCCAGCAAGGCGGCCGTCACGACGGCGAGAACGGCCCGCACACGGTGGCTTCGCTTCCGCATCCCTGCTGTTCCCCTCGGTCGACGGTCAGGCGCTCCCTCCCATAACAACGTGCGAGGGTTCCCGGCCGGGAACCCGGGAACGGCGCACCCCCGTACAAGCGTCCCCCTGGGTGAATGGCAGCGTTTTCCTGGCAGCGGGACCGACGGTACGTCACACTCCTTGCGCCGCCGCACGGTAGCCTCGCCATCAACGCGGCCGTCGCGCCACTGCCGCCCAGCCAGTCCGCAAGATGTCCCGCTCTGCCCGGAGGTTCCGGTGACGACACGTGGAGTTCTGTACGTGCACTCCGCGCCGCGCGCGCTGTGCCCGCATGTCGAGTGGGCCGTCGCCGGGGTGCTCGGCACGCGTGTCAGCCTCGACTGGATCCGGCAGCCCGCGGCCCCCGGCACCTGGCGCTCGGAGTTCTCCTGGCAGGCCGAGGCCGGCACCGCCTCCAAGCTCGCCTCCGCCCTGCGCGGCTGGCACCTGCTCCGCTTCGAGGTCACCGCCGAGCCCTGCCCCACCGCCGAGGGCGAGCGCTACAGCTGCACCCCCGACCTGGGCATCTTCCACGCCGTCACCGGCATCCACGGCGACATCCTCATCCCCGAGGACCGCCTCCGCGCGGCCCTGACCCGGTCTCAGCGGGGCGAGACGGACCTGGAAGCCGAACTGGCCAAGCTCCTCGGCAAGCCCTGGGACGACGAACTGGAGCCCTTCCGCTACGCGGGAGAGGGAGCCCCGGTCCGCTGGCTGCACCAGGTGGTCTGACACCACCCCGCCACCGACGGCGATGGCCCGGTCTCCACCGAAGGAGACCGGGCCATCGGACGTCACGGGACTCAGATCGTGCGGAACGCCAGCACCACGTTGTGCCCGCCGAACCCGAACGAGTCGTTCAGCGCGGCGATGCGGCCCTCGGGCAGCTGACGCGCCTCGCCGACGACGACGTCCGCGTTGACCTCGGGGTCCAGCTCACGCACGTTGATCGTGGGCGGAGCCGTACGGTTCACCAGCGCCAGGATCGACGCGACGGTCTCGATGCCGCCGGCACCGCCGAGCAGATGACCCGTCATCGACTTGGTCGCCGAGATGGCCATGTGGTCGACGTCGTCGCCGAAGACCTTGCGCAGCGCCTTGATCTCGGCGACGTCACCCTGCGGCGTCGACGTGGCGTGCGCGTTGACGTGCACGATCTCGGCCGGCTTCAGGTCGGTGTTGTCGAGCAGGTTCTGCAGCGCGTGCGCGATGCCGTTGCCCGACGGCTCCGGCTGCGTGATGTGGTGGGCGTCGGCGGAGATGCCCTGCCCGACCGCCTCGGCGTAGATCCGCGCGCCGCGGGCCTTCGCGTGCTCCTCGGACTCCAGGACGATCACACCGGCGCCCTCGCCGAGCACGAAGCCGTCACGGCCGGCGTCGTAGGGGCGCGAGGCGCCCTGCGGGTCGTCGTTGTTCTTGGACATCGCCATCATGTTGCCGAACGCGACGATGGGAAGCGGATGGATGGCGGCCTCGGTACCACCGGCCACGACCACGTCCGCACGCCCGGTGCGGATCATCTCGATCGCGTACCCGATGGCCTCCGCGCCCGAGGCGCAGGCCGAGACCGGGGTGTGCACACCGGCGCGGGCACCCAGCTCGATACCGACGTTGGCCGCCGGGGAGTTGGGCATCAGCATCGGCACGGTGTGCGGGGAGACGCGGCGGACGCCCTTCTCCTTGAGGACGTCGTACTGGTCCAGGAGGGTCGTCACGCCACCGATGCCGGAGGCGATGACCGCACCGAGACGGTCCGGGTTCACGGACACGTCCTCGCCGGCCTTGGCGGTGAAACCGGCGTCCTTCCAGGCCTCCTGAGCGGCGATCAGCGCGAACTGCGCGGACCGGTCCAGCTTGCGGGCCTGCGGCCGGGGGATGATCTCGCCCGGCTCGACGGCGATCTGAGCGGCGATGCGAACCGGCAGATCGGCCGCCCAGTCCTGCTCCAGGAGGCTGACACCGGACTTGCCGGCGACCAGGGCCTCCCAGAACGAAGCTGCGTCGCCACCCAGCGGTGTGGTTGCGCCGATACCGGTGACGACCACGGTGCGATTGGTCGGGCTCACGGGAATTCTTTCTCCAACGGATGCGGGATTCGACGGCGCCACCGCCGGGTGGCGGGGCCTTGCAGCCTGACGGCCTACAGGGTGGCTCAGGCCTGGTGCTTGAGGATGTAGTCGGTCGCGTCGCCGACGGTCTTGAGGTTCTTGACGTCCTCGTCCGGGATCTTCACGTCGAAGCGCTCCTCGGCGGCGACGACGACCTCGACCATGGACAGCGAGTCGACGTCCAGGTCGTCGGTGAAGGACTTGTCCAGCTGGACGTCCTCAACCGGGATGCCGGCGATCTCGTTCACGATTTCGGCGAGACCGGCGACGATCTCTTCCTGGGTGGCGGCCATGTCAGGCGCTCCTTCTTAGATATTCCAGACGGTTTGTGGCAGTTGTCCCCCTGCCGAATCGCATGATCCGGCACGGAGTGCCTAGGGGAGGGTAACGACCGTGGCGGCGTAGACGAGACCCGCCCCGAATCCGATGACGAGCGCGGTGTCGCCGCTCTTCGCCTCCCCGGTCGCCAGGAGCCGCTCCATCGCGAGCGGGATCGAGGCGGCCGAGGTGTTGCCGGTGGTGCGGATGTCACGGGCGACCGTGACGTGCTCCGGCAGCTTGAGCGTCTTCACCATCGAGTCGATGATCCGCACGTTGGCCTGGTGCGGGATGAAGACGTCCAAGTCGTCCGCGGTGATTCCGGCCGCGTCCAGCGCCTGCTGGGCGACCTTCGCCATCTCGAACACGGCCCAGCGGAACACCGCCTGGCCCTCCTGCGTGATCGCAGGGAACTTGACGTTGCCGTCGCCGTCGAGGGGCAGCTCGGCGAGGTCGCCGATCCTGAACCGGTCCCACGGGACGGTCTGCTTGATGGTCTCGGACTTGTCGCCCTCGGAGCCCCACACGGTCGGCCCGATGGCCGGCTCCTGCGAGGGGCCGACGACGACCGCGCCGGCGCCGTCACCGAACAGGAACGCGGTCGCCCGGTCCTCCAGGTCGGTCAGGTCGCTCAGCCGCTCCACGCCGATGACGAGCACGTACTCGGCGGAACCTTCCACCACCATGCCCTTGGCGAGCGTCAGGCCGTAGCCGAAGCCCGCGCAGCCGGCGGAGATGTCGAAGGCGGCGGCCTTGGCGGTGCCGAGCTTGTCGGCGATCTCGGTGGCGACGGCGGGTGTCTGGCTGAAGTGCGAGACGGTCGAGACGACCACGGCGCCGATCTGCTCCGCGTCGATACCGGCGTCCGCGATCGCCTTGCCGGAGGCCTCGATCGCCATCGCGGCCACGGTCTCCTCCGGGCCCGCCCAGTGCCGGGTCTCGATGCCGGAGCGCGAACGGATCCACTCGTCGGAGGAGTCGATCTTCTCGAGGATCACCTCGTTCGGCACGACCCGGACCGGCCGGTAACCGCCGACACCGAGGATGCGTGCGTACGGGGAGCCCTTGCTGGGCTTGATCTTCGCCATGCTGCTCGGACTCCTTGTCAGGCCGTGTGCTCTGCGATGAGGTCGCGAGCCGCCTCGAGGTCGTCGGGGGTCTTCAGGGCCAGCGTCTTCACGCCGGGCAGCGCGCGCTTGGCCAGTCCGGTCAGGGTGCCGCCCGGGCACACCTCGACGAGTGCGGTGACGCCCAGCTCCTTGAAGGTCTCCATGCACAGGTCCCAGCGCACGGGGTTGGCGACCTGGCCCACGAGCCGCTCCAGCACCTCGGTGCCGGAGGCGACGGTCCGGCCGTCCTTGTTGGAGACGTAAGGGACCTTCGGGTCGGCCGGCGACAGGTCCGCCGCGGCCTTCGCCAGCGTCTCGACCGCGGGGGCCATGTGGCGGGTGTGGAAGGCGCCGGCCACCTTCAGCGCGATGACCTTGCGGACGCCCTCGGGCATGTCCTCGTTCAGCGCGGCCAGCTGCTCCAGCGTACCGGCGGCGACGATCTGACCCGCGCCGTTGATGTTCGCCGGGGTCAGCCCCAGCTTCTCCAGGTGCGCCACGGAGGTGTCGGGGTCGCCGCCGAGCAGCGCCGACATGCCGGTCTCGGTGATCGCGGCGGCGTCGGCCATCGCCAGACCCCGCTTGCGGACCAGACCGAGGGCCGCCGTGTCGCTCAGGACCCCGGCGAAGGCGGCCGCGGTGATCTCACCGACGCTGTGACCCGCGACGGCACCCGGGGTGATCTCGGCGCCCGCCGTGTCGGCGGCGAACGAGTAGGCACCGAGTGCCGCGGCGGACAGAAGGCCGGCGGCGACCAGCAGCGGCTGGGCCACCGCGGTGTCGCGGATGGCGTCGGCGTCGGCCTGGGTGCCGTAATGGGCGAGGTCCAGTCCGATGGCGTCGGACCATGCGGCGACACGGTCCGCGGCACCGGGCAGTTCGAGCCAGGGAGTCAGGAAGCCGGGCGTCTGGGCGCCCTGGCCGGGAGCGACGAGTACGAGCACTCTCACACTCTCTCTTGGGGACGGGCACGGCCGCCCGTGAGGACAGGGACGAAGAACACGGAGGGCTTTTGTGGGCCCTCGACAAAACCCTATGCCTGGGCTTCGGCGTCGGCCAGACGCCCCAGGATGAGCGCAATCCGCAGTGTGAAGGCGGATCGTACATCGGAGGGCGACCATCCGGTGACATCAGTCACACGTCGGAGCCGGTAGCGCACGGTGTTCGGGTGAACGAAGAGCATCCGGGCCGCGCCTTCCAGGCTGCTCGCCTGCTCCAGGTAGACACTCAGTGTTTCCAGCAGCGCCGAGCCCGCCTCTTCCAGCGGTCTGTAGATCTCCTCCACCAGCTGCTCGCGGGCGCCCGGATCGCCCGCGATGGCACGCTCCGGCAGGAGATCGTCCGCCAGGACCGGGCGCGGTGCGTCCTGCCAGGCGGAACAGGCCTTCAGCCCGGCGGCGGCGGCCTGCGCGGACCGGGTCGCGGCCAGCAGGTCCGGTACGACGGGTCCCGCGACCACGGGCCCGGCGGCGTACGGGCCGATCAGCGACCTGGCGACGGCGAGCGGATTCGAGCTGCCGCCGGCGATGACCACCAGCCGGTCCCCCAGCACCCCCGTCAGCACCTGCAGCTTGGCGTGCCGGGCGGCCCGCCGGATGGCCTCCACGGTCAGCTCGCTGTCCCCGTCGGGCGCGGTGCCGAGCACGACGCACACGTGCTCGGGCGAGTTCCAGCCCAGCGCGGCGGCCCGGCTGACGGCGCCCTCGTCGGCCTCCCCGCTGAGCACGGCGTTCACCACCAGCGACTCCAGCCGCGCGTCCCAGGCACCGCGTGCCTCGGCGGCCTGGGCGTACACCTGGGCGGTGGCGAAGGCGATCTCGCGGGCGTACACGAGCAGCGCCTCGCGCAGCACGCCCTCGTCCCCCGGCGCGGCCACCTCGTCGATGGCGCTCTCCATGACCTCGATCGTGGTGCGCACCATCTCCACGGTCTGCCGCAGCGTGATGGCCCGGGTCAGTTCGCGCGGCGCGGTCCCGAAGACGTCCGTGGAGATCGCCTGGGGCGCGTCCGGGTGCCGGAACCACTCGGTGAAGGCCGCGATGCCCGCCTGGGCGACCAGCCCGATCCAGGAACGGTTCTCCGGGGGCATGGCCCGGTACCACGGCAGGGTCTCGTCCATGCGCGCGATGGCCTGCGCGGCGAGAGTCCCGGAGGACTTCTCGAGCCGCTTCAGGGTCGCGGCGTGCAGGTGGGGGTCGGCTGCTGCGGGATCGATGCGGTGGGATTCGGGTTCGGGCACGGGGACAAGACTGCCTTATCCGGACGGGCCCGTGCGCCGCCGGGTCGGCGCCGAGCCGCCCGGGGAGCCTCGGCACGGGTCCGGCCGGGCCGGCGCCGAGCCGCCGTGCGCGCCTCGGGGCGGGTCCTCGGTGCGGTGGCCGCGCGGTCTACGGTGGTGCCCGTGATGGACGTACGGCGCGCCGCGGAGCGCTACCGAGGCGGGGACCCGGAGGCCGGGATCGAGTCCCGCCACGCCTTCTCGTTCGGCCCGCACTACGACCCGGACAACCTCCGCTTCGGTGCGCTGATCGCCTGCAACGAGGAGCGGCTCGTCCCCGGTGCCGGCTTCGGCGAACACCCGCACAGCCACACCGAGATCGTCACGTGGGTGGTCGAGGGGGAGCTGACCCACCGGGACTCCACGGGCCGTGAGACGCGGGTCCGCGCCGGGGACGTCCAGCACCTCAGGGCGGCGGCGGGCGTGCGGCACGTGGAACGCAACGACGGGGAGCTGCCGCTGACCTTCGTGCAGATGTGGCTGGCTCCGCTGCGGCCGGGCGGCGAACCGGCGTACGAGATCGTCCGCGGCATCGCCGACGCGACGCCCTACGCGGTTCCGGCGGCCGGAGCGATGCTGCACGTCCGCCGGCTGGGCCCCGGGGAGCGGGCGGCGCTCCCGGACGCGCCGCACCTCTACGTCCAGGTGGTCCGCGGCGACGTGCGCCTCCGCGGAGACCGGCTGGGTCCCGGCGACTCGGCCCGGATCACCGGGGCGCAGGGTATGGAGACGGTGGCGACGACACCCGCCGAACTGCTCCTGTGGGAGATGACCTGACCCCGTGAGCCGGCCGTCGCCCGCCTGCGGGTGCGTGGTGGCCGGTCGCGCGGTTCCCCGCGCCCCTCGCGGGGCGCGGTTCGCCGCAGGAGGGGTCAGCCTCGTACCTCCGTGAGCAGCGCGTCGGTGAACGGCGGCCACGCCTCCGTCGCCCACGGGCCGAACGCCCGGTCCGTCAGGGCGACCGCCGCAAGTCCGGCGTCGGGGTCGATCCACAGGAACGTGCCGGACTGCCCGAAGTGACCGAACGTGCGCGGTGAGGACGCGCCGCCCGTCCAGTGCGGGGACTTGCCGTCCCGGATCTCGAAGCCCAGCCCCCAGTCGTTCGGGTTCTGGTGCCCGTACCCCGGCAGTACCCCCTTCGTCCCCGGGAACTGCACCGTCATCGCCTCGGCGACGGTCCGCGGATCCAGCAGCCGCGGCGCCTGGACCTCCGCCGCGAACCGCATCAGGTCCGTCACCGTCGACACCCCGTCCTTCGCCGGCGACCCCTCCAGCGACGTCGACGTCATGCCCAGCGGCTCCAGCACCGCCTGCCGCAGATACTCGGCGAACGGGATGTCCGTCGCCTTGGCGATGTGGTCCCCGAGCTGTTCGAAGCCGGCGTTGGAGTACAGCCGCCGCTCCCCGGGCGGAGCCGTCACCCGGTGCTCGTCGAAGGCCAGCCCGGACGTGTGGGCGAGCAGATGACGGACCGTCGCCCCGGGCGGACCGGCCGGCTCGTCCAGCTCGATCGCGCCCTCCTCGTACGCGACCAGCGCCGCGTAGGCGGCCAGCGGCTTGGTGACGGAGGCCAGCGGAAAGCGGTGCCCGACGGGGCCGTGCGTCCCGAGCACGGTCCCGTCGGCTCGTACGGCACCCGCCGCGGCGGTGGGGACGGGCCAGTTCTCGATCAGCGCCAGACTCTGCAACGACATGCGACCGAGCCTATGCGGCTCACAGCAGCAGCCGCATCGACGGGTCCGGATCGCGCCGGAAGCCCAGGGAGGCGTACAGCGGCTCGGCCTCCGGTGAGGCGTTGAGCAGCACGTGCCCGGTGCCCCGGGCCCGGAACCAGGCCAGCAGTTCCTCCATGCACGCGCGCGCGTACCCCCGCCGCCGGGCGTCCGGGTCGGTCGCGACGCAGAAGACGTACCCGACCCGCCCCCGCGGACTCCTGGCGTTCCCGATCCGGTAGTCCACCGACCCCGCCACCAGCGCGGCCAGCGACCCCGGCCGGCCGGGCCGCTCCACGACGAACGCGCTGAAGTCCCCGTCCTCCTCGGCGAGCCGTTCCCGCAGCGTCGGCAGCGACTCCGCGTGCCAGTCGGCCTGCCCGGCGCCCCCACCGGACCACAGGGAATCGATCATCACCTGGCGCAGTCGCAGTACTTCCGCGGCGTCCTCGGGCCGGGCCCGGCGTGCAAGACTCATGCGCCGCACGGTAGTTGCACCGCTCCGGCCCGTCCCGTGGTTTTCTCCCGGACCGGCTTGCTTGGAGTGCACTCCAACCTCATAGCGTGGGGTCATGACGGTGATGCAGACCACGCCAGCGACCATCGAGCCGGCCACCCCGGCCGACATCTGCTCCGCCCCGCCCCGGCGCCATCCCCGCCCCGACGGCGAGGACCGCTACACGATCAGCGAGGTCGTCGCCTTCACCGGTCTGACCGCGCACACCCTGCGCTGGTACGAGCGGATCGGCCTGATGCCGCACGTCGACCGCTCGCACACCGGGCAGCGCCGCTACAGCAACCGGGACCTGGACTGGCTGGGCTTCGTGACCAAGCTCCGGCTGACCGGCATGCCGGTGGCGGACATGGTCCGGTACGCGGAACTCGTCAGGGAGGGCGAGCACACCTACGCGGAGCGGCGGGACCTGCTGGTGTCCACCCGCCGGGACGTCCTGGACCGGATCGCCGAACTGCAGGACACGCTCGCGGTGCTCGACCGCAAGATCAGCTTCTACGCGATGGAGGGGACCACCCGATGACCGACGTCAGGATCCCGACGGTCCGGCTCGGCGCCCAGGGGCCGGAGGCCGGCGTGCAGGGCCTCGGCTGCATGGGCATGAGCGCCATGTACGGGCCCACCGACACCGACCAGGCCCGGGCGGCGCTGGACCGGGCCCTCGAACTCGGCGTCACCCTCTACGACACCGCCGACTTCTACGGCACCGGCGACAACGAGCGGTTCCTCGCCCCCTTCTTCCGGGCACACCGGGACGAGATCGTCATCGCGACCAAGTTCGCCCTGTCCTACGACCCGGACGACCGGACCAAGCGGATCATCCGTAACGACCCGCCGTACATCCGCGACGCCGTCGAGGGCAGTCTGAAGCGGCTCGGAGTCGACGTGATCGACCTGTACTACATGCACCGCCGCGATGTGAACGTCCCCATCGAGGAGACCGTCGGGACGATGGCGGAGCTGGTCGGCGAGGGCAAGGTCAAGCACCTCGGCCTCAGCGAGGTCACCGCCGACGAGCTGCGGGCGGCCCACGCCGTGCACCCGATCGCGGCCGTGCAGTCGGAGTGGTCGCTGTTCAGCCGGGACATCGAGGCGCGGGTCGTGCCGGCCGCACGGGAGCTGGGTGTCGCGCTCGTGCCGTACTCGCCGCTGGGCCGCGGCTTCCTCACCGGCTCGTTCACCGATGCCGGCCAGGACCTCACCGCCGACGACTTCCGCCGCCTCCAGCCCCGCTTCACCGGTGCCAACGCGTCCGCCAACGCGGCCCTGCTGGAGCCGGTCCGCGAGATCGCCGGGGCCCACGGTGCCACGCTCGGCCAGATCGCCCTGGCCTGGGTCCAGCAGCGCGCGACGGTCGACGGCCTGACCGTGGTCCCCGTCCCGGGCACCCGCAGGGCGAGCCGGGTGGAGGAGAACGTGGGGGCGACCCGGATCACGCTCACCGAGGGGGAACTGGCCCGGCTGGAGCCCATCGCGGCCGCGGTGGCCGGCGAGCGCTACGCGGACATGACCTTCGCGTCCGCGGGCCGGGAGTAGCCCCGCCCGCCGGGATCCGCGTCCGCCGGCGGACCGGTCCCGGCAGGCGCTACAGCTCGGCCAGCAGTTCGGCCTTCTTGGAGGTGAACTCCTCGTCGGTCACCAGACCGGCCTGGTGCAGCTCCCCGAGGTGCCGGATGCGCTCCGCGATGTCGGCCGGGTCGCGGCGCGCCGGGGCGACCGGAACCGCGGCGGCAGCCCCGCGCGAGCGGACCGCGGCCAGCACGGCAGCGGCGAACGGCAGGGACTCGTGCACCGGCCCGTACCCGAGGCCGAAGACGACGGCCGCCGGGTCCTGGTCCGGTTGCGCCGCCCGCCCGGAAGCGGGGTCGCGGGGGAGCAGCCGCAGATGCCCCTCGAAGACCTCGGGCGACCGCCACTCCACCCCGCTGAGTTCGGTGACCGCGAAGCTCTGGTCGCCGGCCTTCCACTTCGCCGAGGACGCGCCCGTCCACGACCAGCGGAACTGCACGGACGTGCCGTCGAAGGACGCCTTCCCGTCGTAGGCCTTGAACTGCAACGGCACCTCGGGCGCCGCCACCAGGTGCCGCTCGGCCGGCCCGGACTCGGTCAGCAGGCCCTTCAGTTCGTCGGCGTAGTACTCGGCGAGGGTCTCCCGCTCGGCGGGCAGCACCAGCCGGTACGGGTCGGACCCCTCCTTCAGCTGGCCGTCGGCCGCGTCCATCAGCGGATCGGCGCCCGGGCGGGTCCTCAGGCGCAGGACGACCGTGCCGCGTCTGCCCGGGGCGAGGGTCACCTCCTCGACCGCGGAGAACGGGATCCGCCGCTCGCCGAGCGCCTGGAACAGCTTCGGTGTCCGAATCCCCCGTTCGTAGCGGATGAGCACGGAGTCGGACTCGAACTCCCAGACGGCATGAAAACCCGCCAGTACGTCACCCATGCGGCTCATCGTATGCGGCACGTGCTCCTCCGTCGCCACCCGCGCAGACCGCACTTCCTGCTGTTTCTACGCGCGTCCGGCCGTCATCGCGCCGGACAGACCGGACCGGCACGCATCGTTCTCCCGTGCGCACGTCACCTCGTCGTACGCGCCCACGCCGACGTCGGCGAGGTTGCGCAGACTGTCCGTGCCCGGCAGGAAGTAGCCGCTGTGCCCCTGGGCGTCGCGGGCCGACAGCACCCGCGCCCCGAACGCCGCGGACACCGGGTCCGCGCCGTGCCCGAGGCCGCCCAGCTCCAGGTACGGCACGTCCTGCACCCAGTCGGTGGCGTCCCGCATGGCCCATACCCGGGCCGTGGTGCCCAGGCCGGCGGCGCTGGTGGTGCGCATGCCGGGGCTCGCGGCGACGGCTATGTCGGCCACCCGGCGCGGCATGCCGCGCGCGGCCACCCCGCAGACCACCGAACCGTAGCTGTGACAGAACATCGACACCGGGGCCCGGCCGGGCAGGCCGTGCACCATCTTGTTCAGCCGTACGGCGCCCTCCTGGGCGCGCAGGCCGGTGGCCGCGTCCACACCGAGCCCGTCGGGGGAGGTGTAGTCGGCCCAGGCGATCACGGCCGTGCGGGTCGTGGGGCTCGCCGCGCGCTCGGCCGCGTACAGGGCCTGGGCCATGCCGACCGGGGCGCTGTACTTGCGGTTCGTCCGCTGAAAGGTGAGCAGGTCGGTGTCGACGCCGGGGACGACGACCGAGATCCGCTGCGCCGTGGTGAGGTTCCCGAACACCTCGGCGACCCGGCCCGAGCCCTCGGGGTCGAAGGCCAGGATCTTCCGGCCGGTGCCGAGCAGGTCCTCGTAGCGGTGCATGCGGCGGCCCGCGTCCTGCTGGCCCGCCGTGCTGAGCCGGCTGTCGTGCATGCGCTTGCGCTCGTGTTTGCGGGCCTGCCCGAGGGCGATGCGGTTGGCCTCGTAGCGCAGGGAGACGGGGGCGCCGTTCATGTTGCCGACCGCGAGCGGGTAGCGGTGGGCCAGGCGGTCGCGCTCCTGCGGGGTGAGGGAGGCGAAGAACCGGGCGAGGCGGGCCGGCGGGGCCTCGGGGTCCGGCAGGTGGTGGCCGTGGACGCGGCCGTGCGCCCACTTGTCGAGCGAGGCCTGCAGTGCGGTCGACTCCCGGTGGCTGCGCATGGCGGTCCAGCCGGTGGTCGCGAGCATCACGAACACCACGGCCAGCGCCAGCATTGCGCGCCAGACGTTGAGTTGCGGGGAGGTGTCGAAGGAAGTCACTGGGAGGACACACTAGGAGAACGAGAGGGTCTCGCGGTAACCGAGTGACAGGTATCACGTTTCGATGAGCGCCCGGCCCGGTGCCGGTGATCTGCCCGACTGCCTCACGTGGCGCGCCAGTTGCCGGTGAGCGCCGAACCCACCTGATCGAGGTACACCGCGGTGAGTGTGCGGATCGACTCAAGGCGGAAGTCCCCGCTCGTCCACCAGTGCCGTTCGGAGACCCTCATCACCCCGCCGAACACGGCCACCGCCAGCCGCGGCCGCGGATCCGTGTCCACGTCGACGCCCTCCCGCTCGGCCAGCACGCGGGCGAGGGTCTCCTCCGTCGCCGCCGAGCGGCGCAGATGGGCGGCGAGCAGCGCGGGCGTGGAGTCGATCGTGCGGTACATGCGCAGGTACAGCTCGACCGGGACGGCGGACTCGACGGTCTCGCGGATCGCGTCCCAGCCCTCCAGGAACGCCTGCCGCAGCGCCTGCATCGGCGCCTCCTGCGGCGGACGCGCGCGTACGGCCGCCACGAAGGCCGCCTCCGTCGTCGCCTGGACGGCGAAGGCCACGTCCTCCTTGCCGGCGAAGTAGCGGAAGAAGGTGCGCTGCGAGACGTCGACGGCGTCGGCGATCTCGTCGACGGTCGTCTCTTCGTACCCCTGAGTGGTGAACAGTTCCAGAGCGGCCCGCAGCAGTGCTTCCCGAGTACGCCGCTTCTTGCGCTCGCGCAGCGTCTCCATGACCTCTCCCGTGAACGTCCGGCCTGTTCAGCCTATCGGCCGATGTCGTGTCAGTAACCGCCTTGTGAATTGGTTTGTCAACTGTCAGCGACTGTCACTAGCCTCGGAAGTATGACTAGTCAGACCACCATCGACACCACGGGGCCCGGGGACAAAGCGCCGGCAGCCCCGTCGGAGCCGACCCCGGCCACGGGGCTGCGCGGCCATCCGTGGCTCACTCTGCTCACCGTCGCCGTAGGGGTCATGATGGTGGCCCTCGACGGCACCATCGTGGCCATCGCCAACCCGGCCATCGGCAGGGATCTGCACGCCAGCTGGGCCCAGCTGCAGTGGATCACCAACGCCTACTTCCTGGCCCTGGCGGTCTCCCTGATCACCGCCGGCAAGCTGGGCGACCGCTTCGGGCACCGGCAGACCTTCCTGATCGGCGTCACCGGGTTCGCCGCCGCCTCCGGTGCCATCGGCCTGTCGAACAGCATCGCCGCGGTCGTGACCTTCCGGGTCTTCCAGGGACTGTTCGGCGCGCTGCTGATGCCGGCCGCGCTCGGCCTGCTGCGGGCCACCTTCCCGGCCGAGAAGCTCAACATGGCGATCGGCATCTGGGGCATGGTGATCGGCGCGTCCACCGCGGGCGGCCCGATCCTCGGCGGTGTCCTCGTCCAGCACGTCAACTGGCAGTCGGTGTTCTTCATCAACGTGCCGGTCGGCGCCACGGCCCTCGTGCTGGGACTGCTGATCCTCCTCGACCACCGCGCCGAGAACGCCCCGCGCTCCTTCGACCTGCTCGGCATCGCGCTGCTCTCGGGCGCGATGTTCTGCCTGGTCTGGGCCCTCATCAAGGCCCCGGCGTGGGGCTGGGGCGACGGCCGGACGTGGCTGTTCATCATCGCCTCCGTCGTCGGTTTCACCCTGTTCTCCTTCTGGGAGACGCGGGTGAAGGAGCCGCTCATCCCGCTCGCGCTGTTCCGCTCGGTGCCGCTGTCCGCGGGTGTCGTGCTGATGGTCCTCATGGCCATCGCGTTCATGGGCGGACTGTTCTTCGTCACGTTCTACCTGCAGAACGTGCACGGCATGAGCCCGGTGGACGCGGGCCTGCACCTGCTGCCGCTGACCGGCATGATGATCGTCGGCTCGCCGCTGGCGGGCGCGTTGATCACCAAGCTCGGCCCGCGGATCCCGCTGGCGGGCGGCATGGCCGCGACCGCGATCGCCATGTACGGCATGTCCACGCTCAAGGAGGACACCGGCAGCGGACTGATGTCCGTCTGGTTCGCCCTCCTCGGCCTGGGCCTGGCGCCGGTGATGGTCGGCGCCACGGAGGTCATCGTCGGCAACGCGCCGATGGAGCTGTCCGGTGTCGCCGGCGGTCTCCAGCAGGCGGCGATGCAGATCGGCGGCAGCCTCGGCACGGCCGTGCTGGGCGCCGTGATGGCCTCCAAGGTCGACAGCACCCTCGGGGACAACTGGACGGGCGCGGGGCTGCCGAAGCTGGCCCCGCAGCAGCTGCACCAGGCTGCCGAGGCCGTCCAGCAGGGTGTGGCTCCGGTGCCCAAGGGCACGCCGGGGCCGATCGCCGGGAAGATCACCGAGGTCGCCCACCACACGTTCATCACCGGCATGAGCCTCGCGTCGCTCGTGGCGGCCGGCGTGGCGGCGGTCGCCGTCCTCGTCGCGCTGCTCACCAAGCGGGGCGCGAACACGGACGCGGGCGCGGGCGTGGGTCACATCTGACGCCCGTCTCCCGTCTCCTGCCGGCGAAGTTTCCCCTATCAGGGTGACTCCGCTAAAGATTCCTCGCACTCGGCACGCGCCGCAGGTCACAGTGGGTCAAGTCCTCCGCAGGGCATGGGGGGACGACCGGGCCGCGGCGCGCGCTGTTGGAGGGGGACAGCGCGCGCAGGCCTGCCCCGGCGGAACCGGGGTACCCGCACCGTGGAGCCGAACTGTCCAGATGCCTCAGGGAGTTGATGATGGCGGGCTTCGGAACGCGCGGGTACCCCCGGTCACGTGGCCGGACGTGGCAACGGACCGGGCCGGACCGTGCGACGCTCGGGATCATCGGAGCCATCTGTGCGGTGGCGGGATTCTTCGCGCTGGGGATCGTCCTCGGTCCCGTCGCGATGTTCTGCGGCTGGCAGTCCATGGGGCGCAAGTGGTCCAACGACCGTGACGTCCCTGCCCTGGTCGCCCTGATCCTGGGCGCCATCGACACGCTGCTCGCCCTCATCGCCCTGCTGGGCGCGGCCACATGGGGGAACGGCCTGCTGTAACGCGCCGCCGGGGGGCACCGGTTCAGTGCCGTTGCCGCTCACGCTCGCCGGCCAGCCGGGCCACCTCGGCGCGCAGCAGACGGACCTCCTCGGTCAGCGAGGCGATCGCCTCGGTCTGCCGCCGTTCCTCCACGTCGTCCTTCTCGAAGCGCGAGATGAACCACGCGGCGATGTTCGCGGTCACCACACCCAGCAGGGCGATCCCGGACAGCATCAGCCCGACCGCGATCATCCGCCCCAGTCCGGTCGTCGGCGCGTGGTCCCCGTAGCCGACGGTCGTCATCGTCGTGAAGGACCACCACACGGCGTCACCCAGCGTCCGGATGTTCCCGTGCGGCGACTCCCGTTCCACGGACAGCACCGCCAGCGATCCGAACATCAGCAGACCCACCACCGCGCCGACGACGTACGTCGTCAGCCGGATCTGCGGAGCCATCCGGGCCCGCCGTCCGACCAGCATCAGCGTGGACACGAGCCGCAGCAGCCGCAGCGGCTGCAGGATCGGCAGCACCACCGCGCACAGGTCGAGCCAGTGGCGGCGGACGAACTCCTTGCGCCGCGGGGCGAGGGCGAGCCGCATCAGGTAGTCGACGGCGAACGCCGCCCACACCAGCCACTCCACCATCGTGCACGCGGCCGTCAGGGAGTGGCCGGCGGACGTGTCGACGATCGGAACGGCGTACGCGAGGGCGAAGGCGACCGCGAGCGCCAACAGCGGCCGTTGGGTGTGCCGCTCCCACCGTGCCTGCGCCGACAGTTGCTCCATGCCCGCAATCGTAAAGAAAGAGTAAGGGCGGTGAAGCCCAAGCCCACCGCCCCAGCGCCTCCAGCCCCCCAAAGCGCGCGGACCGCCCCCCCCAGCGCCTCCAGCCCCCCGAAGGGCGCGGACCGCCCCCCAGCGCCCTCAGCCCCCCGAAGCGCGCGGACCGCCCCCCAGCGCCCTCAGCGCCCCGAAGGGGCGCGGGGAACTGCGCGACAGGCCCCCACCGGCCCGCAGTTCCCCACGACCCTTTCGTCGGCTTCCTCGGCCTCGGCTTCCTCGGCTTCCTCGGCCTCGGCTTCCTCCGCTTCGTCGGCCTGAGCCGAGCGCAGCGTCACGCGTCGCCGCCCGCCGCCCCCGGATCCGCCGCCGAGACGTCCAGCAGCTGGTACCGGTCGATGGCCTGCTTCAGCGCGGACCGGTCGACCTTCCCCTCACGGGCCAGCTCGGTCAGCACCGCGACCACGATCGACTGGGCGTCGATGTGGAAGAAACGGCGCGCCGCGCCCCGGGTGTCGGCGAAGCCGAAGCCGTCGGCGCCGAGCGACTGGTACGTGCCCGGCACCCAGCGCGAGATCTGGTCCGGAACCGATCGCATCCAGTCGGACACGGCCACGAACGGACCCTCGGACCCGCTGAGCTTGCGCGTCACGAACGGCACCCGCTGCTCCTCCTCCGGGTGCAGCAGGTTGTACTCCTCGCAGGCCACGGCCTCCCGGCGCAGCTCGTTCCAGGAGGTCGCCGACCACACGTCCGCCCGGACGTTCCACTCCTCGGCGAGCATCCGCTGCGCCTCGAGCGCCCACGGCACGGCCACGCCGGACGCCATGATCTGCGCCGGGACCGAGCCGCCGGTGCCCTCACTGAGCTTGTGGACGCCCCGGACGATGCCCTCGACGTCCACGTTCGCCGGCTCGGCCGGGTGCTGGATGGGCTCGTTGTAGACGGTGAGGTAGTAGAAGACGTCCTCGCCGTGCGGGTGCTCGGCCGAGCTGCCGTACATGCGGCGCAGGCCGTCCTGCACGATGTGCGCGATCTCATAGGCGTACGCCGGGTCGTACGCCACGCACGCCGGGTTGGTGGAGGCGAGCAGCTGCGAGTGGCCGTCCGCGTGCTGCAACCCCTCGCCGGTCAGGGTCGTACGGCCCGCGGTCGCGCCCAGGACGAAACCGCGCGCCAGCTGGTCGGCCATCTGCCAGAACTGGTCGCCGGTGCGCTGGAAACCGAACATCGAGTAGAAGACGTACACCGGGATCAGCGGTTGGCCGTGCGTGGCGTACGCGGAGCCCGCCGCCATCAGCGAGGCCGTGCAGCCCGCCTCCGAGATGCCGTCGTGCAGCATCTGGCCGGTCGGCGACTCCTTGTAGGCCAGCAGCAGCTCACGGTCGACCGATTCGTACTGCTGGCCGAGCGGGTTGTAGATCTTCGCACTCGGGAAGAAGGAGTCCATGCCGAACGTGCGGTACTCATCCGGCGCGATCAGCACGAAGCGCTTGCCGATCTCCTTGTCCCGCATGAGGTCCTTGAGGAGGCGCACAAAGGCCATGGTCGTCGCGATGGACTGCTGGCCGGTGCCCTTCTTCACGGTCGCGTACGCCGAGTCGTCCGGCAGGGCGAGCGGCTGGGAGCGCACGAGGCGGGTCGGGACGTAACCGCCGAGCCCCTTGCGGCGGTCGTGCATGTACTGGATCTCCTCCGAGTCCCGGCCCGGGTGGTAGTACGGCGGCGGGCCGGACTCCAGTTCCTTGTCGGAGATCGGCAGGTGCAGGCGGTCCCGGAAGCGCTTGAGGTCGTCGACCGTCAGCTTCTTCATCTGGTGGGTGGCGTTGCGGCCCTCGAAGTTCGGGCCCAGCGTCCAGCCCTTGATCGTCTTGGCCAGGATGACCGTCGGCTGGCCCGTGTGCTCCGTGGCCGCCTTGAACGCCGCGTAGATCTTGCGGTGGTCGTGACCGCCGCGGCCCAGGTGCAGGATCTGGTCGTCGGTCATGTTCTCGACCATCGCGCGCAGCCGGTGGTCGTCGCCGAAGAAGTGCCGGCGGATGTAGTCGCCGGACTCGGTGGCGTACGTCTGGAACTGGCCGTCCGGGGTCCGGTTCATCTTGTTGACGAGGATGCCGTCCCGGTCCTGCGCGAGCAGCGGGTCCCAGGTGCGGTCCCAGATCAGCTTGATCACGTTCCAGCCGGCGCCCCGGAAGACCGACTCCAGCTCCTGGATGATCTTGCCGTTGCCGCGCACCGGACCGTCCAGCCGCTGCAGGTTGCAGTTGACGACGAAGGTCAGGTTGTCCAGGCCCTCGCGGGCGGCCAGGGTGAGCTGGCCGAGCGACTCCGGCTCGTCCATCTCGCCGTCGCCGAGGAACGCCCATACGTGCGACCTGGAGGTGTCCGCGATGCCGCGCGCCTGCATGTAGCGGTTCATGCGTGCCTGGTAGATGGCACCGAGCGGGCCGAGGCCCATGGAGACCGTCGGGAACTCCCAGAAGTCCGGCATCGAGCGCGGGTGCGGGTAGCTGGACAGCCCGTTCGGGTACTTCGACTTCTCCTGGCGGAAGCCGTCCAGCTGCACCTCGGTGAGCCGGTCGAGCAGGTACGCGCGCGCGTAGATGCCGGGGGAGGCGTGGCCCTGGAAGAAGACCTGGTCGCCGCCGTCGCCCTCGTCCTTGCCGCGGAAGAAGTGGTTGAAGCCGACGTCGTACAGGGACGCCGAGGAGGCGAAGGTGGCGATGTGGCCGCCGACGCCGATGCCGGGGCGCTGGGCGCGGGAGACCATGACGGCCGCGTTCCAGCGGGTCGCGTTCAGGATCCGGCGCTCGATCTCCTCGTTGCCCGGGAAGAACGGCTCGGCCCGGGTGGGGATCGTGTTGACGTAGTCCGTGCTGCGCATCTCGGGCACGGCCACGCGCTTCTCGCGCGCCCGCTCGATCAGGCGCAGCATGAGATAGCGGGCCCGCTCCCGGCCGCGCTCGTCGACGGCGGCGTCCAGGGAGTCGAGCCACTCCCGGGTCTCTTCGGGATCGAAGTCAGGAACCTGACTCGGAAGGCCGCCAATGATGATCGGATTGCGATCGGATCCGGAAGCCACGCTGTTCCTTACCTGTCAGAGGGCCAGTCTTTTTGCACGTGCCTACACCGTTCCCCATCGTGTACCTCGGGAAGGCGTACGTCATCTCCACCGTCGTCTCCACCAGTCAACTTGCAACGATACGCCCGAGGTGTGACGCGTTTGGCAAAGTTGTTCGAGTGGCGCAACGGAGGATGATTCCAAATCGCGCAAACCGGGCACATCGGTGTGATGTGGGCCACGAGGAATCGGGATACGGTGCCAGGAGTTGCGGCGACACGGCCGGGATCGTCACCGTTTCGACGGTCCCGACGGCCGGGTACTTGCGCGATCCGTCCCGCCCGTGTGGACTACGGCCAATGCTTCGCGCACGCGCGTGGCTGAGATATTCACCAAGACATGATCAGGAGGCACCCCGTGAGCGCGACCGCGGACCACGCGGAGGAGCGGACGAACCCTGCCGGCAGGCTGGGGTTCCAGCCCGGGCAGGTGGTCCAGGAGATCGGCTACGACGACGACGTCGATCAGGAGCTCCGCGAGGCCATCGAGGAAGCCGTCGAAGGCGACCTGATGGACGAGGACTACGACGACGTGGCCGACGCCGTTGTGCTGTGGTTCCGTGACGACGACGGCGACCTGACGGATGCGCTGGTGGATGCCACCACGTACATCGAAGAGGGCGGCGCGATCCTGCTCCTGACGCCGAAGACCGGCCGTTCGGGGTACGTGGAACCGAGCGACATCCAGGACGCCGCCACGACGGCCGGCCTGACCGCGTCCAAGAGCGTCAGCGTCGGCAAGGACTGGAGCGGCAGCCGGCTGGCCACGCCGAAGGCGGCCAAGCCCAAGAAGTGACCGTTGCGTCACCACCGGACGGGCCGGCCACCCGGCCCGTCCGGTACCCCGCGGTGATCACTGCGTAGGGTGGACCCGAGCGTTTGCTGTGCTCTCACCCCGAACAGCCCACCGAAGGGATGCACGACCATGGCGATCCAGGTCGGCGACAAGGCGCCCGAATTCGAGCTCAAGGACAACCACGGCCGCACCGTGAAGCTCTCGGACTTCCGCGGCGAGAAGAACGTCGTCCTGCTCTTCTACCCCTTCGCCTTCACCGGCGTGTGCACCGGCGAGCTGTGCGAGCTGCGCGACAACCTGCCGAAGTTCTCGGACCGTGACACCCAGCTGCTCGCCGTCTCCAACGACTCCATCCACACCCTGCGCGTCTTCGCCGAGCAGGAGGACCTCGAGTACCCGCTCGTCAGCGACTTCTGGCCGCACGGCAACGTCTCGCGCGCGTACGGCGTCTTCGACGAGGACAAGGGCTGCGCCGTCCGGGGCACCTTCATCATCGACAAGGAGGGCGTCGTGCGGTGGACCGTGGTCAACGGCCTGCCGGACGCCCGTGACCTGAACGAGTACGTGAAGGCGCTCGACACCCTGTGAGCCCCGACGGCCCGACACCTGTGAATCTTCAGGTCCAGGGTCTCCGGAGGGCGGGAACCCGTCACTAGGATCGGCACGTTGATCCCATATCCGAAGCACGACGGGGCTCCCCGCCCCTGAACACCACATGGAGGACCCGTGGGAGTCAGCCTCAGCAAGGGCGGCAACGTATCGCTGACGAAGGAGGCCCCGGGCCTGACCGCCGTCATCGTCGGCCTGGGGTGGGACGTGCGGACCACGACCGGCACGGACTTCGACCTCGACGCCAGCGCGCTGCTGCTCAACAACTCCGGCAAGGTCATCAGCGACCAGCACTTCGTCTTCTTCAACAACCTCAAGAGCCCCGACGGCTCCGTCGAGCACACCGGTGACAACCTCACCGGTGAGGGCGAGGGCGACGACGAGCAGATCAAGGTCAACCTGGCCGGCGTCCCGGCCGACATCGAGAAGATCGTGTTCCCGGTCTCGATCTACGACGCCGAGAACCGCCAGCAGTCCTTCGGCCAGGTCCGCAACGCCTTCATCCGCGTCGTGAACCAGGCCGGCGGACAGGAGATCGCCCGCTACGACCTGAGCGAGGACGCCTCCACCGAGACCGCCATGGTCTTCGGCGAGCTGTACCGGCACGGTGCGGAGTGGAAGTTCCGCGCCATCGGCCAGGGCTACGCCTCGGGCCTGCGCGGCATCGCACAGGACTTCGGCGTCAACGTCTGACGCGTCAGAGCCCCCGATTCCGGCGCCGCACCGTTTACGGGCGGCGCCGGACGTGCAGGACAACCAGGGAAGTACCACCAGGGGAGGACCAGCATCATGGGCGTCACACTCGCCAAGGGAGGCAATGTCTCCCTCTCCAAGGCCGCACCGAACCTCACCAACGTCCTGATCGGGCTCGGCTGGGACGCGCGTTCCACCACCGGCGCCCCCTTCGACCTGGACGCCAGCGCCCTGCTGTGCGGCGCGGGCAACCGAGTGCTGGGCGACGAGTGGTTCGTGTTCTACAACCAGCTCAAGAGCCCCGACGGCTCCGTCGAGCACACCGGTGACAACCTCACCGGTGAGGGCGAGGGCGACGACGAGTCGATCCTGGTGGACCTCGCCAAGGTGCCGACGCAGTGCGACAAGATCATCTTCCCCGTCTCCATTCACATGGCGGACGAGCGCGGCCAGACCTTCGGGCAGGTCTCCAACGCCTTCATCCGCGTCGTGAACCAGGCCGACGGCCAGGAACTGGCCCGCTACGACCTCAGCGAGGACGCCTCCACCGAGACCGCCATGATCTTCGGCGAGCTGTACCGCTACCAGGGCGAATGGAAATTCCGGGCGGTCGGACAGGGGTACGCATCCGGTCTCCGAGGCATCGCTCTAGACTTCGGAGTCAACGTTTCGTAAAGCTGAGTACGGCGCGGGGGAAACCCTCCCCCAGACTTCGTCTGGGAGGTGCCCCCAAAACATGATGGGGTAGCCAGTGCTTCTCAAAACCTTCGGCTGGTCGTTCGCGGTCACCGCGCTCGGTCTGGTCGCGGCGGCGTTCTACGGGGGGTGGACCGCCTTCGGCATCGTGGCGATCCTGGCCATCCTGGAGATCTCGCTGTCCTTCGACAACGCGGTGGTCAACGCCGGGATCCTGAAGAAGATGAATGCCTTCTGGCAGAAGATCTTCCTCACCGTCGGTGTCCTGATCGCCGTCTTCGGCATGCGGCTGGTCTTCCCCGTCGTCATCGTCGCGATCAGCGCCAAGATGGGCCCGATCGAGGCGGTCGACCTCGCCCTGAACAACAAGGACCGCTACCAGGAACTGGTCACCGACGCCCACCCGGCGATCGCCGCCTTCGGTGGCATGTTCCTGCTGATGATCTTCCTCGACTTCATCTTCGAGGACCGGGACATCCAGTGGCTGCGCTGGATCGAGCGGCCCCTGGCCAAGCTCGGCAAGGTCGACATGCTGTCGGTCTGCATCGCCCTGATCGTCCTGCTGATCACGTCCTTCACCTTCGCCACCCAGGCCCACCAGCACGGCGGCGGCCACGCCGACAAGGCCCAGACGGTCCTGATCGCCGGTATCGCCGGCCTGATCACCTACATGATCGTCGGCGGTCTCTCCGGTTACTTCGAGGACAAGCTCGAAGAAGAGGAGGAGCGCGAGCACGAGGAGGAGGAAGAGGCCGCCCGCTCGGGCAAGCAGAAGCCCGCGATCGTCCTGGCCGGCCAGGCCGCGTTCTTCATGTTCCTCTACCTGGAGGTCCTGGACGCGTCCTTCTCCTTCGACGGCGTGATCGGCGCCTTCGCCATCACCAACGACATCGTCCTGATGGCCCTCGGCCTCGGTATCGGCGCGATGTACGTCCGGTCGCTGACCGTGTACCTGGTCCGCCAGGGCACCCTCGACGACTACGTCTACCTCGAGCACGGCGCCCACTACGCCATCGGCGCCCTGGCCGTGATCCTCATGATCACCATCCAGTACGAGATCAACGAGGTCATCACCGGTCTCGTCGGCGTCATCCTGATCGCCTGGTCCTTCTGGTCCTCGGTCCGCCGCAACCGCGCGCTGGCGGCGTCCGGCGAGGGCACCGACGAGAAGGCCGAAGTCTCCTCCGGGGTGTGACGCCCCGGACGGTGAGGAACGCTCTGAGCGGGGCGGCCGACGTGGTCGGCCGCCCCTACGGCGTCATGACGGGTACCTGGGGGCGGGAATGGGTTTCTTCGACGGACTGCTGGGCGGGCGCGCCGCCGACTTCGACTCGGGCAACGCCTCGACCAACGCCATCGAACTCACCAGGCGGCACCAGACGGTGTCCCTCACCAAACAGGACGCGGCCACCGGCCATCTGCGCATCAACCTCAACTGGCGGATGCGGACCTCCGACTTCGGCGGCGGCCGGAGCACCAGTCTGCTCCGTCACCCCTTCAAGGCCCTGAAACCGCCGGAGGTCCTCGGCCACGGGCAGAGCATGGTCAACGTCGACCTCGACCTGGGCTGCCTGTACGAGCTGGCCGACGGCACCAAGGGGGTCGTACAGCCGCTCGGCGGGTACCTCGGCGACGTCAACGCACCGCCGTACATCAAACTCAGCGGCGACGACCGGTTCGGCTCGGCGTCCGGTGAGACCATGTACGTCAATCTCGACCACCGCGAGGCCCTCAAGAGGCTGCTGGTCTTCGTCTACATCTACGACCAGACCCCCGCCTTCGACCGTACGCACGCGGTCGTCACCCTCTACCCCAGCAACGGCCCCCGCATCGAGATAGGCCTGGACGAACGCCATCCCCAGGCACGCTCCTGCGCCGTCGTCATGATCGAGAACGTCAAGGGCGAACTGATCGTCCGCCGGGAGGTGAAGTTCGTCTACGGCTTCCAGGGCGAACTGGACCGCCTGTACGGCTGGGGCCTCCAGTGGGGCAGGGGCTACAAGGCCAAGGCCGACAAGTGAGCACCCTCAGCCGGACGCGCCCGTCGGGGGCGCGGGGAACTGCGCGACCACCCGACGACCACCCGCAGCCGCCGGACCACCGGAACCCCCGGGCCATCAGGCGAACCGACTACCGCCCGATGAACTGAGGCCCCTGCGGCGGCAGCCGGAAGTTCGGATCGGCCCCCACCGGCACCGGCGCCGGCCGGGACGGAGGGTACCCGTACGCCGGCTGCCCTGACGCCGGCTGCGGATACCCGTACGCCGGCTGCTGCGCCGGAAGCGCGGACGTCGGCAGCTCCGGGGGCAACGGCTGTGCCGCCGGCTCGGCCGGCGCCGGCTCGTCCGCCCCCTCCGACTCGTCCACCGAGATGCCGTAGTCCGTGGCCAGGCCCTTCAGCCCGTTCGAGTAGCCCTCGCCCAGCGCGCGGAACTTCCAGCCCTCCCCGCGCCGGTACAGCTCGCCGCAGATCAGCGCCGTCTCCGCGCCGGTCTCCGGCTTGATCTCGAACCGGGCCAGCGGCTCGCCGTCGGCGACCGCCGCGTCGTACAGCATGATGCACAGCGCCGGTACGTGGTCGAAGGACACCCCGTCCGCCGAGGCGACCAGCAGGACGCGGCCGATGTCCGGTTCGACGCCGGAGAGGTCTGTCTGGATCGTGTCGGTCAGGCCCTCGGCGACCCGCTTCTTGCCCAGCCGCCACACCATGCCGGACGGATGCCGGGGCTGGTTGTAGAAGACGAAGTCCTCGTCCGAGCGCACACGGCCGTCGGGACCCAGCAGCAGCGCCGAGGCGTCCACGTCCGGTACCCCCTGCCCGGGCGTCCAGCGCAGCACGGCGCGCACCGTGGTGGCCTCCAGCGGGACGTTCGACCCCTTCAGCATCGCGTGCGTCATGCGGTCATCCTGCCTTCTCGGTCCTGGTCACGACAATGCGGGGTGGGATGCCGCCGACATGGGCGAGTTACCGGAAATTCATGCCCGCAGGGAACCCACGACATGGATCCCTACGTACTATTACCGGCCACCCTTTACCGAACACACAGACTCGGCGCGCACCGCTCGAGGAGTCCTATGCGTCATTTCGGGCACATCGCCCCCGAGGTGCGGCAGCGCCTCTTCCATCAGGAGCCGTGCGAGTTCACCGCCGACTCCCCGGCCCGGCTGCTCTCCGCGGCCCTGGGCGCCACGCTGTACAGTCCGGCCACCCGGCCGCGGCTCGCCGACGACATCGTCAGACAGGCGGGGAACGGCGTGGTCTCGATGGTGCTGTGCCTGGAGGACTCGATCGACGACGCGGACGTCATGGCGGCCGAGGAGAACCTCGTCCGGCAGTTCGCCGACCTGGACGCCCGCTCGCGGACGCCCGGCCCCGATCGAGCAGCGGGTGCCCCCGCCGCCGCGGAGCCGCCCCTGCTGTTCATCCGGGTGCGCGCCCCCCAGCAGATCCCCGACCTGGTCCGCCGCCTCGGCCCGTCCGCCCGGCTGCTGTCCGGATTCGTGCTGCCCAAGTTCACCGAGGGACGCGGCACACCGTTCCTGGAGGCGCTGACCATGGCCGAGACGGCCGCCGGCCGGCGGTTCTTCGCCATGCCCGTCCTGGAGTCCCCCGAGCTGCTCTACCGCGAGTCGCGCGTGGAGACCCTGGAGGGCATCTTCCGGGCCGTCGACAAGTACCGCGACCGGGTCCTGGCCCTCCGCCTCGGCGTGACCGACTTCTGCTCCTCCTACGGCCTGCGCCGGGCCCCCGACATGACCGCCTACGACGTCCAGATCGTCGCCTCCGTGATCGCCGACGTAGTGAACATGCTGGCCCGTGCGGACGGCACCGGCTTCACCGTCACCGGCCCGGTCTGGGAGTACTTCCGCGTATCCGAACGCATGTTCAAGCCGCAGCTCCGGCAGAGCCCCTTCCTGCAGGTGCAGGCCGCCGAGCTGCGCGAGAAGCTCATTGAGCACGCCATGGACGGACTGCTCCGGGAGATCTCCCTCGACCAGGCCAACGGACTGCTGGGCAAGACCTGCATCCACCCCTCCCACGTCCTGCCCGTGCACGCACTCTCCGTGGTCAGCCACGAGGAGTTCAGCGACGCCCAGGACATCCTGCGGCCGGAACGCGGCGGCGGGGGTGTACTCCGGTCGGCCTACACGAACAAGATGAACGAAGTGAAGCCGCACCGCGCCTGGGCCGAGCGGACCCTGCTCCGCGCCGAGGCGTTCGGCGTCGCCCACGAGGACGTCGGCTTCGTGGAACTGCTCGCCGCCGGCATACCCGGCTGAACCTTTCTCCACCTCTCCAAGGAACGCATGAAGAACGCAGTGAACGACGGGGTCTGGTCCGGCAGCTGGGTCGCCGAGCGGCTCGGGGTCGAACTCGTGGGCGACGACGGGCTGCCGGCCCTCCTCGGCCTCGCCCTGCGCCGCAACCCCAGGCGGGCCCACCTGCTGGTCTCGAACGTCCTCGGCAAGCACGTGCCCCAGGTGCCGTCCGTGGTCTACGGGCACGGCTTCCGGCTGGGCCGCGAGGTCGCCGCGCTGCTCGGCGCGGAGGGGGCCGCCGCCGTCGTCCTCGGCTACGCGGAGACCGCGACCGGGCTGGGGCATGCGGTGGCCGACGGCCTGGGCTCCGTGCCGTACCTGCACTCCACGCGGCGGCCGGTGGCCGGGGTCGCCCCCGCGGGCGGCTTCGAGGAGTCGCACTCCCACGCCACGTCGCACCTGCTGCTGCCGGAGGACGCCGGGCTGCTGGCCGGGGAGGGGCCGCTGGTGCTGGTGGACGACGAGTTCTCCACCGGCAACACCGTGCTCAACACCATCCGCGACCTGCACGAGCGGTATCCGCGGGGCCGGTACGTGGTGGTCGCGCTGGTCGACATGCGGTCCGCCGGGGACACGGCTCGTCTCCAGCGGTTCGCGCAGGACATCGGGGCGCGGGTGGACCTGGTCGCCGCGGCCTCCGGGACGGTGCGCCTGCCGGAGGGCGTGCTGGAGCGGGGACAGCGGCTGGTGGCGGAGTACGAAGCCGCCGCGACCGGGGCCGACCTGACCGGTCGCGCCCTCGCGGCGGAGCCGCACCACGTCCCGCCCCGCGCCGCCCACGGGGCGCACCGGTCCGGCGGCATCCGAGCGGTCGACCTGCACTGGCCCCCCGGCCTCCCCGACGGCGGCCGGCACGGGTTCACGCCCGGTCACCGGCAACGTCTGGAGGCCGCGCTGCCCGCCATGGCCGGCCGCATAGCCGACGCCCTGCCCGCCGGTGCCCGCCGTGTCCTCGTCCTCGGCTTCGAAGAGCTGATGTACGCCCCGCTGCGGCTCGCCCGGGAGCTGGAGGGGCGGGTCGCGGGCGAGGTGCGGTTCTCCACCACCACCCGGTCGCCCGTCCTCGCGGTCGACGACCCCGGCTACGCGATCCGCACCCGGCTGGTGTTCCCGGCGCACGACGACCCGGCCGACGGTCCCGGTGACCGCTACGCCTACAACGTGGCCGGCGGCTGCTTCGACGCCGTCGTCGCCGTGGTCGACTCGGTCGCCGACACCCCCGCCCTGCACGCGCCCGACGGACTGCTGGCCCGCCTCGCCGAGCACGTGCCGCACGTCCTGCTGGCGGTCGTCCCCTCGTACGTCCCGCCCGCTCCCGAAAGGCCGGCCATGCTGCCCGAGCCCCTCCGTGGCCCCGCATTCTCCTCGTACGCGCCGGAGGAGGTCGGCTGGCTGCTGCAGGACCTCTCCGACGTCACCCTGGAGGCGCCGACCGAGGAGCGGGAGGAGGCCATCCAGAGCGGGGGCGCGCACTACGCCGAGTCGCTGCCGGTGGAGTACCAGCCCAGCGCGCAGTACCAGGAGCTGTTCCACACGGCGCTCCAGGCCTCGGCCGCCCGGATCGCGCAGGCCGTCGGTGCGGTCACCGAGACCGTCCTCACCGAGCGGTCGCCCCGCCCGGTGCTGGTCTCCCTCGCCCGTGCGGGCACCCCGGTCGGCATCCTGATGCGCCGCTGGGCCCGGTTC
Source organism: Streptomyces actinomycinicus (assembly GCF_016741775.1). Classification (GTDB taxonomy): domain Bacteria; phylum Actinomycetota; class Actinomycetes; order Streptomycetales; family Streptomycetaceae; genus Streptomyces; species Streptomyces actinomycinicus. Next base: position 678,240 of record NZ_JAERRK010000001.1, read on the forward strand.
CGCCACGGCCTCGACCTGCCCCACTACGCCGTGTCGATCGTGCGCGGCCGGGGCATCGACGCCAACGCGCTGCGCTGGCTCGCCGCCCACCACGACCCCCGGGACGTCGTGTTCGTCGACGGCTGGACCGGCAAGGGCGCGATCACCCGCGAACTCTCCCAGGCCGTCGCGGAGTTCGAGGAGAGGGAGGGCGTCACCGGCTTCGACCCGGAGATCGCCGTCCTCGCCGACCCCGGGTCCTGCGTGCGCACCTACGGCACCCGCGAGGATTTCCTCATCCCCTCCGCCTGCCTCAATTCGACTGTTTCCGGACTGATTTCGCGAACGGTGCTGCGCGCGGACCTGGTCGGCCCGGACGACTTCCACGGCGCCAAGTTCTACCGGGAACTGGCCGGCTCCGACGTGTCCGTGGCCTTCCTGGACGCCGTCTCCGCCCGCTTCCCGGAGGTCGCCGACGCCGTCGACGGCGCGGTCAAGGAGCTGCTCGCCGCGGACCGGGCCCCGACCTGGGCGGGCTGGCGGGCGGTCGAGCGGATCAGCGAGGAGTACGGCATCCACGACGTGAACCTCGTCAAGCCGGGCGTCGGCGAGACCACCCGGGTGCTGCTGCGCCGGGTGCCCTGGAGGATCCTCGCCCGGGCGGGGGCCGGCGCCGACCTGGACCATGTGCGGCTGCTGGCCGAACAGCGGGGGGTGCCGGTGGAGGAGGTCGGCGAACTGCCGTACACCTGTGTCGGGCTGATCCACCCCAAGTACACACGGGGCGCCACGGGCGCCGACGGGAAGGCGGTGCACGTCTGATGCCGGTGCTGGTGGCGAGCGACCTCGACCGGACGCTCATCTATTCGTCGGCGGCCCTCGCGCTGACCATGCCGGACGCGCGGGCGCCCCGGCTGCTGTGCGTGGAGGTGCACGAGGCCAAGCCGCTCTCCTATATGACGGAGACCGCGGCCGAGCTGCTGACCGGCCTCGGCGACGCGGCCGTCTTCGTGCCGACCACGACCCGGACGCGCAAACAGTACCAGCGCATCAACCTGCCGGGGCCGCCGCCGAAGTACGCGATCTGCGCCAACGGCGGGCACCTGCTGGTCGACGGGGTCACCGACGCCGACTGGCACAGGAGCGTGCAGGCGCGGCTGGCCGACGAGTGCGCCCCGCTGGACGAGGTCCGCGAGCACCTGCTGCGGGCGGCCGATCCGGTGTGGGTGCGCAAGCACCGGGTCGCCGAGGACCTGTTCGCCTATCTGGTGGTCGAGCGCGAGCTGCTGCCCGAGGACTGGGTGAAGGAGCTGGCGGTGTGGGCGGAGAACCGGGGCTGGACGGTGTCCCTGCAGGGCCGCAAGATCTACGCCGTCCCGAAGCCGCTCACCAAGAGCGCGGCGGTCCGTGAGGTCGCCCGCCGTGCCGGCGCGGAGCTGACGCTGGCCGCGGGGGACTCCCTGCTCGACGCCGACCTGCTGCTGGCCGCCGACCGTGGCTGGCGCCCCGGCCACGGCGAGCTGGCCGACAGCGGCTGGACCGCGCCGGAGATCGCCGCGTTGCCGGAGCGGGGGGTGCTGGCGGGGGAGCGGATCCTGCGGGAGTTCCTGAGAGTGGCCCGGGGGTCGGCGGCGGCGGGCCAACCGCTGTAGGCGAACGGGCGCGGGCCGACGCGTGTGGGCCGACGCGTGTGGGCCGACGGGGGCCGGTCAACGGGCGTGGGCCGACGGTTCTCGGTCAACGGGTGCCGGTCAACGGGCGTGGGTGAACGTCCGTGGGCCAACACCCGTAGATCAACACATGCAGACCGATTTCGCTCAGGCGCAGCAGCCTCAGCCGCAGCACCCTCCGCCGCAGCACCCGCCGCCCCCGCCGCCCCGGGGCGCCGGCGCCGGTGCCGCCGCGGAGGCGCGCGACACGCCGCCCACGGCCACGGTCGACAGAAGCTTCACCGTGTCGTCGTGGCCCGCGGGACAGCTCGCGGGGGCGGCGGACTCCGCCATCGGACGGTTCAGTTCGAAGGTGTCGCCGCAGGTCCGGCAGCGGTACTCGTAGCGAGGCATGGGCCCAGGTTAACCGTCGAGGTCCCGCCGGGAGCATCTCAATGTTTCATGAGTGTTGCTTTCTATCCGGCATATGTGCGGGGCATTCGAAAACCTTACTGATAATTTGTGAACGCCGTTGCGAGGATGCTCAGCTCACCCGCGCGAGCAAGACCTAGTGCGGAGGGAGACGCAGGCGTGACCGATGCGTCGCAGGGGGAGGACGGCCCCATGGGGGGTGGCCGTGGCGAGAAGCCGCAGAGCGCCGACGAGACCTTGCATCTGAGGGTCGACGCCCTCAGGGCGGACGAGACCATGCAGCTGCGCGTCCCCCGCCGCCGGAGCCGGCCGCTCCGGGCGGCGGCCGGGCCGAGCGGCGCCGTACCGCGCGCTCCGCCGGGCGGGAGCGCACCGCGACCGCGGCGGCGAGCGCGACCATGGCCGCGCTCGGCCGCCTGGTCGCGCCGCTGGCCCCGTACTGGCGCCGAATAGCCCCGTACGCGCGCCGTCTGAAGCCGGTCTACCCGCGCCCCGGCCGCACCGGCTGGCGGCGCTGGATACCCTCCTGGCGCCAGTGGTTCGGCGCCACCCTGACCTCGTTCGGTCTGCTGAGCGCGTTCCTCGTGACCGCGTACGCGATGACGGACATACCGAGCAATCTCAACACCTACGCCACGCAGCAGGACAACGTCTACTTCTGGTCCGACGGCACCCCGATGGCCCGCACGGGCTGGGTGCAGCGGCAGGCGATGCCGCTGAAGGACATCCCCGAGGACGTCCGCTGGGCGGTCCTGGCGGCGGAGAACGAGAGCTTCTACTCGGACCCGGGTATCTCCGCCAAGGGCATCACCCGCGCGGTGTTCCGCACCCTGGGACAGGGGGACACCGAGGGCGGATCCACTATTACCCAGCAGTACGTCAAAAACGTTTATTTGACCCAGAACCAGACGATCAGCCGTAAATTCACCGAGGCCATGATCGCCCTCAAGCTCGACAACAAGATGAGCAAGGACCAGATCCTCGAGGGCTATCTCAACACCAGCTGGTTCGGCCGCGGCAGCTACGGCATCCAGCGCGCCGCCCAGGCCTACTACGGCAAGGACGTCAGCAAGCTCAACGCCTCCGAGGCGGCCATGCTCGCCTCGCTGCTCAAGGGCGCCGGCCTCTACGACCCCACCCTCGGCAAGGCCAACCACGCGCGGGCGCAGGAACGCTGGTCCTGGATCCTCGACCGCATGGTCAAGATCGGCAAACTGTCCCCGCAGGAACGGGCGAAGTACACCGAGTTCCCCGAGCCGCTCAGGAGCAACCCGCTGTACAACACGGGTGCGCAGAGCGACTACCTGGTGGAGCTGGCCTCGCAGTACGCCAAGAAGGCCGGCCACCTCACGGACAAGCAGTTCGACCTGGGCGGCTACCAGATCTACACGACCTTCGACCGCAAGCGGGAGCAGGCGCTCACCGACGCCGTCACCAAGGCCCGCAAGGAAGCCAGGCGGAGCGATCCGGCGACGGCGAAGGACGGGCACTACGGCGCCGCCTCGGTGGGCGCGGACGGCCGCGTCCTCGCCGTCTACGGCGGCCCCGACCACCGCAAGCAGGGCTACAACGAGTCCAACGCGACCACCGTCCCGGCCGGCACCGCGTTCCTGCCGTTCGTCTACGCCGCGGGACTCGAACACGGTGTGCACAAGACCCGCGGCGGCATCGCAACCCCCGTCACCCCGGACAGCGTCTACAACGGTGACGACGGCGTGCCCGTCACCACGCCGGAGGGGCCGTACTGGGACCGCAGCGGCAAGAAGGTCGCCGCGCACAACGAGGGCAAGAGATCATACGGGCAGATCACCCTGCGCGACGCGCTCGGGAAGTCGGTGAACACGCCGTTCATGCAGCTCGGCATGGACACCGGCCTGGACAGGGTGCGCCAGACCGCGGAGGCGTCCGGACTGCTGTCCTCCAGCATGGGCCCCCAGGTGCCCGCCCTCTCGCTGGGCAACTCCACGCCGAGCGCGATCCGGATGGCCAGCGGCTACGCCACCTTCGCGGCGGACGGCAACCACACCGAGCCGTACTCCGTGCGCCGGATCACCCGCAACGGCTCGCCGGTCGCGCTGGCCACCCCGCGTCCCAGGCGCGCGGTCGGGGCGAAGGTGGCCGAGGAGGTTACCGAGGCGCTCGGCGATTCCTTCCGCAACGCCCACCCGGACGCGGCGGCCGCTGCGACCGGGGTGTCCGGGAAGTCCGGCACCACCGAGAAGGACACCGCCGCCTGGTACGTGGGCACGGCGGACTCCGTGTCCACCGCGATCGTCGTCTACCGCATCGACCTGGCCAAGTCCCTGGAGCCACTGCCGCTCGAGGGTCTGGCCGGTACGTCCCACAGCGTCCCGTATGCCCTCTGGTCGGCCGCGACGGGTATCGGCTGAGCCGTGATCCGTCCACCCTCCCCTCCCGCAGAATGAGCCGAGCATGCCCCGCAACAAGTCAACGACAGGCCGCCGTCGAGCCCCTCGCCGTCGCAGCGCGCCCCGTGCCACCCGGCCCCAGGTGCTGACGCTGGCCGCCCTCCTCGTCGTGGCCTCGCTGGTGGCCGGTTACCTGGTGCTGTCCCGCACGGACAGCACCACGCCCGCCGCCTCCGCGGGCAAGAAGCCCAAGGGCGCCGCGCCGACGGCCGCGCCGACGCCGGAATGGGACGGCAAGACCAAGATCCTCGGTGACGGCTCCACCTCGTACACGGGCCCGCAGAAGGGGCAGCTGAAGCCGAAGCCCCTGAAGCCCGGTGAGAAGCCGCCGCAGTTCGTGGTCTTCTCGTGGGACGGCGCGCTGGAGGGCAGCGACCACCTGTTCTCGCACTACCGGGAGCTGGCCGACCGGTACAACGCCCACATGACCTTCTTCCTCACGGGCATCTACCTGCTGCCCAAGGACAAGAAGGCGCTCTACCACGGCCCCATGCACTCGGCGGGCGACGCCGCGATCGACTACGCCACCGACGACCACATCCGCACCACGCTGGAGCAGCTGGGCAAGGCGTACGAGGACGGCCACGAGATCGGCACCCACTTCAACGGCCACTTCTGCGACGCCAAGGGCGGCGAAGACTGGAGCGTGCAGGAGTGGAAGAGCGAGATCGACCAGTTCTTCTCCTTCGCGGAGCGCTGGAAGACCAACACCGGCTGGAAGGACATGCCGGCCCTGCCCTTCGACTTCAGGAAGGAGGTCGCCGGCGGCCGTGCGCCCTGCCTGGAGGGCCAGAAGAACCTGCTGAAGGCCATCAAGAGCTACGGCTGGCGCTACGACGCCAGTTCGCCGGGCGACTTCCAGATATGGCCCGGCAAGAAGGACGGCATCTGGGACTTCCCGCTGCAACTGCTGCCCTACACGGACAATGTGCAGGCCCTGTCGATGGACTTCAACTTCCTGTTCAACCAGTCCGACGGTGAGACCCAGGGTGACCCCGCCAAGTTCCCCGAGTGGGAGCAGATGACCGTCGACTCGTACATGAAGGGCTTCAACCGGGTCTACTACGGCAGCCGGGCGCCGCTGTTCATCGGCAACCACTTCGAGGACTGGAACGGCGGCATCTACATGCGGTCCGTCGACCAGGTGGTGAAGAACATCTGCACCAAAAAGGGCGTCAAGTGCGTTTCCTTCAAGGAACTCGCCGACTGGCTCGACGCCCAGAAGCCGCAGACCCTGGCCGCGCTGCGCAGCCTGGACCCGGCCCAGTCGCCGGACTGGTCGGCGGTCGTCAAGTGACAAGCGCTCTCGGGGGATTCCACTTGTGCAACCCCCTTCACAAACGCCACACCAGCCGTGGCAAGATGCCGTTCGCCCGGTAGGTGTACCGGCGTAGAGGGGAACATCATTGAAATCAAGAAGACTGAGCCGTAGGCGGAGCCGCACGGCCATAGTCACCGCCGCGGCCGCCTCTGTGGTCGCGGGCGTGGCTCTGGTGCCCAACTGGAGCGCGGGTGCGGCGGTGACCGACGACCCGACGGTGGACGCGGCCACCAAGGCAACCTTCCAGCGGCTGGCCGACGCGGTCTTCACCGACCGTACGCAGGCCCTCGTGGAGGGCGCGGGCAAGGCCGACACCCGGCACACGTCCGGCTTCTCCGGATCCGTGCGCCTGTCCGGCGGGCAGACCGAGGAGCAGAAGTCCGCGCTGGACGAGCTGCGCGACCGCCGGAGCCGGCTGGCCCGGCTGGGCGAGACCTACCGCGCGGGGAGCACCAAGGTCACGCTCGACGCGACCCAGGTGAAGGGCCGGCACGCCAAGGTCGCGGTGACCGAGACGACCACGCTGAACTACGACAAGGCCACCGCGAAGAGCCCGAAGTCGACCGGCTTCCAGGCGCACCACGAGCTGACCTTCAAGGCGGACCGGCACGGCACCTGGCAGCTGACCGGCATCCGGGACACCGACGACGGCTACCTCGCGGTGAACCAGGTCGCCAAGCCCACCGTCGCCAAGGTGAAGACCACCGCCGACGACGGACCGCCCTCGGCGGCCCGCTCGGCCACCACCTGGCCGGCGCCGGCCAACGCGAAGAACTTCTCCGCGACCGGCTACGACTACCAGGCCATGGTGGCGTACGCGCAGAAGTACTGGAGCAAGTACAACCCGGCCTACCCCGACTTCAACGGTCAGGGCGCCGGCGGCGACTGCACCAACTTCGTCAGCCAGGCCCTGAAGGCGGGCGGCTGGAAGCACGTGCCGGGTTACACGTACGACTTCCACAAGTGGTTCGGGAACTCCGAGATCCAGTCCGACTCCTTCGTCGGCGTCAACGAGTTCTCCTGGTTCGCCCTGTCCTCGAAGCGGGCCACCAGCCTCGCCAACGTCTACCAGCTGGACCTCGGCGACGTGCTGCAGATGGACTTCAACCGGGACGGGTCCAAGGACCACTCGATGATCGTCACCTACCGGGACCGCCGGGGCGTGCCGTACGTGTCGTACCACTCCACCAACACCTACAACAGGTCGGTGGCCAGCCTCGTCGCCTCGTACCCGAGCGCGGCGTTCTACGCCTACCGCACCTGACCCCTGCCCGGCTGCGGGCCCTGCCACCGCTGCCCTTCCCGTTCCTGCAGCATCCGCTGCTCGGACGGGGAGGGTCCGGGGTGGCGGGCCCGCCAGTACGGGTTGTCGTGCGGCAGCGCCGAGCCGACCCGGCCGTACATGCCGAAGGTCATCAGCAGCAGCCCCACGATGAAGCTGAAGAACACGTTCTGGATCTTGAACGCCAGGAAGTTGTTGGCCGTGTCCAGCAGGCCGAGGAACAGGAAGCCGTTCAGCAGGAACAGCACACCGAGGACCATGTTCAGGGTCGAGGCGAAGTTGCCGCCGATCACCATGCCGGCCAGCAGCACCGCGCCGATGCAGATCGACAGCACGCTGAGCGTGCCGTTGGTGTTCAGCCCGGTGACCGTGTCACCGCCGGTGTCGAAGAAGCCGATGTGGTCGAGCAGGCCGAGGATGCCGAAGACGACCAGGAACGCGCCGATCAGGCCCGCGCCCACCCGGTAGACCGTGTTGAGCCGGTGGTCGACCGGCAGGTGGTCGTCCAGCCGGATCCGCCGGCGTTCCTCTGCTTTCCTCGTGTGCACTGCGTGTGTGGCCATGTCCGCCTCCTCGGGCGCTAGCGGAGGCCAAGCGTCCATTTCAATATCCGCCTGACCGGCCCCACCCGGCAACACACGCAGCTCAGTGCCCGGCGCCGCGCTCCTCGCGGATCTGCCCCACCACCCGCGCGACGGCCTGCCGTACGGCTTCCGTCTCGGTCAGGAAGTGCCAGTAGTCCGGGTGCCGCCCCTCCAGCGTGCCGATCGCCCGCTCCAGCCGGGCCACGGCGTCGTCCAGCGGCCGGGCGTGCCGCGGATCGGGGGTCGTCCGGCCCGTCATGGCCAGCCGCTGGGCGTCCCGGATCGCGAAGCGGGTCCGCTCCACCTCGGCCTGCGGATCCTTCTGCACCGCGTTCAGCCGGGCCAGCCGGTCACCGGCGGCCGAGACGGCCTCGTCGGTGGCGTTCAGCAGGGCCCGTGCGGTCGACAGCAGCGAGGTGGCGTCCGGCCACCGCTGGGCCTCCCGCGCCGCCTGGGCGTCCCTCAGCTTCAGCTCGGCCTGCCGCACGTTCTCCGCGGCCTGGTCGGGCACTTGCTGGAGGTCCTGCCAGCAGGCGGCGGAGAACCGCCGCCGCAGCTCGCTCAGCACCGGATCCACCTGCCCGGCGCGGGTGGTCAGCGCCTGTGCCCTGGTCCGCAGGGACACCAGCCGGTGGTCGATCTCGGCGGCCTTCTCCGGCAGCCGCTCGGCCTCGGCGCGGATCGCCCCGGCCTCCCGCTGCACCCGCTCGGCCCGGTCCACCGTCGGCTGCACCCCGTGCTGCCCGGCGCCCTGGTTCAGCTTGGTCAGCTCCGGTGACAGGGCGGCCAGCCGTGCGGCCAGGTCGTCGGCCCGCAGCCCCTTCTCCCGTACGGCGTCCAGGGCGTTGCTCGCGGCCAGCAGCGACTGCCGGGCCCGCTCCACCGCGGGCGCCAGCCGGGCGAGCTGGGTCTCGGCCTTGCCGAGCAGCGGCCCGAGCGAGTCGCCGAACCGTTCCAGCTCCTGCCGGACCCGGACCAGCTCGTCCTTGGCCGCGGTCAGCTCGCCCCGCGCGCGGGAGGCCATGGAGGCTTCCAGGTCGTCCCGGTCCAGGTCGTGGGCGTCGACGGCCTGGATGTAGCGCTGACTGACCTCGTCGATCCGGTGGCCGAGCGCGGCGAAGTCGGAGACGGCGCGCCGGGCGGCGGGGGAGTCGTCCACGGCCGTGATGGTCTCGATGGAGATCCGCAGGTCCCGCTGGGCGGTGTCGAGTTCGTAGAAGGCCGCCGCGGCGGCGTCCTTCGCGGCCTGCGCCTCGGCCCGCTGGCTCTCCGCCCGCCCGCCGAACCACCGCCGGGTGCCCCCGCCGGCGAACGCGGCGGCGAGCACCGGCGCGGCGAGCACCGGCAGGGTCAGCAGGACGAGGGCGTCGCGCAGGGCACCGCGCGGCGGGGCGGCCCCGCGCCGGGGCCGTGCGGCGGACGGCTGCGGGTAGGGCCGTGTCCCTGGCGTGCCCGGTGTCGCCGTCACATCCCTCTCCCGCGTGGTAATCCGCCCTGAGTGGTGTCATTCTCCCACCCGTTGAAGACGAACACACGGGCCGGTCAGTTCGCGATGCGCACCGTGACTTTCCCGCCCGGGGCGTCTTCCCGCACCCGGTACGGATGCCGGGAACGGAAGCGGGGAAGACGGTTTGCGGTGCAGCCCGTCGGGCAATGTAGGCTGTCGGCCTGTCCCGGGTGCGTAGCTCAGGGGTAGAGCGCCTGCCTTACAAGCAGGATGTCGGCGGTTCGAAACCGTCCGCGCCCACCGGTCCGGCCCCTCGGAGCATCTCCGAGGGGCCGTTCCCGTTTCTCACTCCTCCCGCGCCGCCTCCCCGTGGGCGTGCTTCAGCCGGGTGCGGGCGTCCATGCGGTCCGCCGCCGCGACCTCGGCCCAGAAACGGTGGGTGCTGACGAAGACCGCGAGTTCGTGCTCGCGCCGCCGCAGCTTCTCCACCTCGGCCTGCTCGTCCTCCGTCCAGCCGGGGGACGCGGGCCGCTCCAGCTTGCGCCAGCCGTTGTCGTCGCTGAAACCGTCCATCGGTTCCACCGACCAGGGGAGCCGTTTGAGCAGGGCCGACAGCTCGGCCCGGACCTGATGCAGCTCCTCCTGACCGGCGAGGAGGTCACTGGGGAATTCATAGGTCGTAGCCACGCGACAATGCTACGCCTGTTCGATTTTGTGACGCGAGATCGGCTCCGGGGTTCGGGTGGGGTTCATTCGAACGAGTGCCGGGTCTCAGTGACCGGCGGCCCGCAGCTCCTCCACCAGCCGTGCTGTCACCGGTACCGGTACGCCGTGCCGCCCGGCCGCCCGGAGCAGGGCCCCGCCGATGGCGTCCAGCTCCAGCGGGCGGCCGGACTCGGCATCACGCTGCATGGACGACTTGGCCGTGGGCGGGAAGGCGTCGTACCGGGCCAGCGCCCGGGCCGGGTCGGCGGGGGCGCCGCAGGCCCGGCTGACCGCGGCGGTCTCGGCGACCAGCGCCTCCAGCTCTCCCCGGTGCTCGGTGCGGGCCACGCCGAGCGGCACGCCGTACCGGGTGGTGAGCAGGGCGAACGGGGCGAGGAACGCCATCTTGGCCCACAGGGCCGCGGTCTCGTCCCCGACCACCCGGGCGGCCGTGCCGGCGGCCGTGAGACGGCCGGCCAGTGCCGCCAGGCGCTCCGGGGGTACGGCGTCGCCGGCCAGGTCGATCTCCGTGAACGGGCTGCCGTGTTCGATCACCCCTGGCGCGATGCGGGTGGACTCCACGCGGATCACGGCCGGTGCCACCCGGTCGGGGCGGTGCCGGGCCCGGAGGGCGGCCGGGTGTTCGATTCCGTTCAGCAGCGGTACGACGAGGGCGTCACCGAGGGCGGCGGGCGGTACGCGGGTCAGGGCCGCGTCCAGTGCGGTGTGCTTGACGGTGATCAGGCAGGCGTCCACCGGTTCGCGCAGCTCGGTGTCCGCCTCCACGGGGGCGGTGAAGTCGCCGAACTGCGCGCTGCGGACCGTGATACCGGTACGGCGCAGGGTGTCGGCGGTGGTCTCGCCGGCCAGGCAGACGACACGGTGGCCGGAGCGGGAGAGCAGGGCGGCGAGCAGGCCGCCGGTGCCGCCGGGGCCGAGAACGGCCACGGTGAGCGGATGCGTCATGGAATTGTCCTTTCGACGGTCGGCCCCGGGTGCCGGTGGCCGCCTTCGCCGTGATCATCGCAGCGGGCGGCCCCTCTGCGCCAGACTGGGGGCATGTGCCGGAGCATCAAGACGCTGCGCCCGCCCGTGCTGCCCGACGAGGCGACGGACGAGGACATTCGCGCAGCCGCGTTGCAGTACGTACGGAAGGTCTCGGGCTTCCGGGCCCCGGCGGCCCACAACCGCGAGGTCTTCGACGAGGCGGTGGAAGCCGTCGCCCGAGCCACCGCGGAGCTGCTCGGCGGGCTGGAGGTGCGAGGGCAGGCCGTGCGCGGGGTGCAGCAGCGGTAACGCCCCGAGGCGGTGAGGGACATCGCACTTGCGTGGCCTGAGGTGCCGTACGGCCCAAGGTGCCGCACGCTCCAAGTCCTCCTGCACAGGCCGATGTGCTGAACCGTCAAGTCCGTTTCCAGGCAAGGGGGTTCCTTCGGTGTGCCCGCGTGACGGGTGCGCGGGACGGCCCCGGCGGGGGCCCGTCCGGGACGGACCCGGTCACGAGGGGTCCCGGTCATGGCCAGATGTTGAACTTGCAAGCACTGCTTAGGTGTGCCTAACCTGGGCTTCCGTTCGGTACCGCCGCCCCCCACGACCGGCCCCACAGTCCCCGGCCGGCCCGACCGACACCGAAGAGGAGAAACCCCTTCATGTCCGCTCGTCTCGACTCCGCCCAGCCCTACGTCATCGCGCTGTTCCGCGTCGTCGTCGGCCTGCTCTTCGCCGTGCACGGCGCCGCCTCCCTGTTCGGCGTCCTCGGCGGCGCCGCCGGCACCGACGGCGGCACCGTCGCGGCCGGCACCTGGCCCGGCTGGTACGCGGCCGTGATCCAGCTGGCCGCCGGCGCCCTGGTGCTCCTCGGCCTCGGCACCCGGGGCGCCGCGCTGATCGCCTCCGGTTCGATGGCGTACGCCTACTTCGACGTCCACCAGCAGGCCGCCCTGTGGCCCATCCAGAACGGCGGCGAGCTGTCGGTGCTGTTCTGCTGGGCGTTCTTCCTGCTGGTCTTCACCGGCTCCGGCGCGTTCGGCCTCGACCGGCTCCTCACCCGGCGCACCGCGGCGGTGACCGAGCCCTCCGGTGAGAAGGCCCCGGTCACGGCCTGACCCGCTTGACGCGGCGTCCTCCTCCCGGTCCCGGGGCGGGGACGCCGCCGTCAGATGGCGTACGGCCAGACGGTCAGCATGTACGCGCCGTACCAGCAGCCGAACAGCGCACCGCCGCCCAGCACCATCGCGGCGGTGCCGTTGCGCGCCCGGGCGAGCGCACGCGCGAGCGGGACGAGGAACAGCACGGCAGGGACCACCAGGCGCAGCTTGGAGTGGTAGAAACTGCTCTGCCCGAGCGTCAGGACGAGGATGCCGGTGCCGTAGACGACCAGCGGCGGCCAGGTGCGCCGGCGCCAGGTGACGGCGGTGGCGTCGATGAGGGCGAGCAGGAGGACCGCCGTGCTGACGGGCACCCACCCCTCACCGTGCGCCAGCGTCTCGCCGAGGAAGTGCACGAAGGAACCGCCGCTGTCCCAGCGGGTGTCCCAGCCGGCCTTCTGGATCGTGAACCAGGCGTCCGGCCGGCCCGCCCGGCGGCCCACCCACCACAGGTAGAGCGGCGTCCCCGCGCAGCCCACCAGGACCGCGGCGAGGGGCCGCCGGTCCGCTCGGCGGGTCCGCGCCAGCCACAGCGCCACGGCGGCGGCCAGGGCCGCCACCGCCGCCACCCCGGCCGGCCGGGTCAGGCCCGCCAGCAGCGCCGAGACGCCCGCGGTCAGCCAGGCCCGCCGCCGTGCGGCCAGCAGGGTCCCGGCGGACAGGGCGAGGAACAGCGACTCGCTGTAGCCCATGACGAAGACGAGAGCCATCGGCTGCGCCGCGGCCAGCAGTACGACGGCGATGAGGGCCGTACGCCGCCCGTACAGCCCGGTCAGCAGCAGGTCGACCACGATCAGCGCGGCGACGAGGGCCAGGTTGGCGACGACGATCGCGGCGATGTCGTAGTCCAGGCGGGTCACGGCGTGGACGGCGCGGACGAGCAGCGGGTACAGCGGGAAGAACGCGAGATTGTTGCCGGCGACCCGGCCCGTGGGGTCGTACGAGAAGCCGTCGGGATAGCCGTGGGCGGCGATCTCCGTGTACAGCCGGCCGTCCCAGGCGAGCAGCCGGTCCCGCAGGCCGGGTCCGCCCGGCGGGATCATGACGGACAGGACGACGAGGTGCAGGAGGGTGGCCGCGCCGTAGACCGCGAGCAACGGCCACACCCGGCGTGCCACGCGCAGGCCGCGCCGGCCGGCGCGTTCCGTCGGCAGCGCCTTGCCCGGCCACCGCGCCGCACTCCTGGACAAGCGCCGCCTCACCCCGCTTCCCCTGACGCCGGGCCGCGAGCCGGCCGTGCCCCGATACTGCGCCCGATCCCTGCCCGCGGCGACTCGGGACCGGCCCCTGGAGTTGGCATCCGGGGGGCGGCGGTACGACCCTCGGAACATGGACCTCGTCCGAGGGGCGTCCCGGAGGTGAGCCGGCTGGCGCTGCTCAACCCCGAGGTGATGCACGTGATCGCGGGCTTCGCGGGCATCGCGGTGGTCTGCGTGTACGCGCTGCTGGTGATGCTGGTCCGCAAGGTCCACGGCAGACCACCGAGCGGCCTGCCCCCGAGGGAACGGCCCCCGAGCGGCCGCTGAGCGCGGGAGGGGACCCGCTGACCGCCGCAGCGGGGCTGCCGTCCGGAGGGGGGAATGCCGCTGAGCCGGGTCGCCGCAGGGGCGGCCGGCCCGGGACGCGAGCCCCCGCGACTCGCCTGTCACACCCCCCGCGTACGCTGTATGGCTGTCATCGGGGGATCGACGGGGGAGCAGTCGTGTGGGAGAGTGTGGGGTCGCTGGCGGCCGGGCCATGGATCTATGCCGTGGTGGCCCTGTCCGTGCTGCTCGACGTGTTCCTGCCGGTGCTGCCGAGCGGCGTCCTGGTCATCACGGCCGCCACGGCGGCGGCGGCCGGTTCGGGCGCGGCGGCCGGCCGGGTCCCGCATGACGTGCCGGACATCCTGGCCCTGATCCTCTCCGCGGCGACCGCGTCGGTCCTCGGTGACCTGGTCGCCTACCGGCTGGCCTGGCGCGGCGGCGAGCGGCTGGACCGTGCGATAGCCCGCTCGCGACGCCTCACCACCGCGCAGGAACGTCTCGGCGAGGCTCTCGCCCGGGGCGGCGGCGCACTGGTCGTCCTCGCCCGCTTCGCCCCGGCGGGCCGCTCGATCGTCTCCTTCTGCGCCGGTGCCGCGCACCGGCGCCCCCGTGACTTCGTCCCCTGGTCCGCCCTGGCCGGCCTCTCCTGGGCCGCCTACAGCGTCGCCCTCGGCTACTACGGAGCCCAGTGGCTGGGCGCGACCTGGCTCTCGACGGCCGTCTCGGTGGCCGCCCTCTTCGCGGCGGGCGCGGCGGCGGGCTTCCTGGTCCGCCGCCGCCCGGCATCCTGACGAGCAGCAGCGCAGGATCCTCACCGGCGGGGGCGCGCGCGTGGGCGCCGGCCGGTGCAGTTCCCCAGGGACGCGGGGAACTGCGCGGCCGGCCGTGACGGGCCCGCGGCCGGGATCCGGCCGCACGCCCTGCCGCCCTGGTCCGGGCCGGAGGCTCAGCAGCCGGCCAGGTAGTTCGTCAGCGCGCTCTTCTCGGCGGAGTCCACCGAGAGGTTGTAGTAGTACTTCACCTGCACCCACGCCCGTACGTACGTGCAGAGGTACGAGGACCGGGACGGCACCCACGTGGCCGGGTCCTGGTCGCCCTTGGCCTGGTTGACGTTGTCGGTCACCGCGATCAGCTGCGGCCGGGTGAGGTCGTTGGCGAAGGCCTGCCGCTGGGCGGTCGTCCACTTGCCCGCCCCGGAGTCCCAGGCCTCGGCCAGCGGCACGAGGTGGTCGATGTCGAGGTCGGACGCGGCGGTCCAGGTGGCACCGTCGTACGGCGAGTACCAGCTGCCGCTGGTCGCGGCGCAGGAGGAATCGGTGACGACGTTCGAGCCGTCCCGCTTCAGGACCGTCTCGCGGGTGTTGCAGGAGCCGCTGACGGTGATCCAGTGCGGGAACAGGTCGCGGCTGTATCCGGTGCGGTTCTCGGTGGCCACGGTCAGCTGCGAGAGGTAGCTGCGGGCGGTGGCGCCGCTGACCGGCGTCGGGAGGGCCGCGGAGGCGCTGGGGGAGTTGAAGAGGGCGGCGGAGGCTATGAGTCCGGTGAGGGCGGCGAGTATGCTCACCCGTCGACGCGCGTAGAACTTCGGCATGGAGGAACTCCCTTGTGGGGTGGGGGTGTTGGAGCCCGGGCGAGGGAATGCTCGCGGGCCTGTGTTGCCGGAGGGTGAGCGCTCGGTGAGAATGTAGTGACGCGTCCATGTCATGCCAAGGTTGACCGCGGAACCTTCACATCCCGTACGATGGGCGGCGCAGAAGGGGAGTAGCTCTTCGCCGGACCGTCGACATACTGCTCAGCGAGCCTGAGCCGGCGCCCGGAGGCGGACCCTCGATCCCGTCGAGGCCGCCAGCGAGACCTTCGGCAAGCAGTGCACGCCCGTGCCCCCGGCACGGGCGCCGAGTGCGCTGCCGTGCCGAGGTGTCATCGCGTGACGTACCGCACTCTCGGTGGGGCAGCCCCGACCGATTGAGGAACCTTGATCAGCATCACCGTGACGGCGCTCGTCTTCGGCGTCATCTTCCTCGCCGAACTGCCGGACAAGACCGCGCTCGCCGGCCTCGTCCTCGGCACCCGCTACCGCGCCTCGTACGTCTTCGCGGGCGTCGCCGCCGCCTTCCTGCTGCACGTCGTGCTCGCCGTCGCCGCCGGCAGCGTGCTGACCCTGCTGCCGCAGCAGATCGTGCACGCCCTCACCGGCGTCCTCTTCCTCGGCGGTGCCGCGATGCTGCTGCTGAAGAAGGACGAGGACGAGGAAGAGGTCAAGAAGCCCGCCGACCAGTCCTTCTGGAAGGTCGCGGGGACCGGCTTCATGCTGATCCTGGTCGCCGAGTTCGGCGACCTCACCCAGATCATGACCGCCAACCTCGCCGCCCGCTACGACGACCCGCTCTCCGTCGGCCTCGGTGCGGTGCTCGGTCTGTGGGCCGTCGCCGGGCTCGGCATCGTGGGCGGGAAGGCCCTGATGAAGCGGGTGCCGCTGCGGCTGATCACGCAGATCGCGGCGCTGCTGATGCTGGCGCTCGGTGTGTGGAGCCTGTGGGAAGCCGTGAGCGGCTGAGCTGAACTGCGGGTGAACGCTCGACGGGGGTGGTGGCGGGACCCGGCGCTATTTTGTACCGTGGAGAAACAAAGTGGCTCCCGTCCGTTTTCCCTGACCGGCGGACGGGGCCGCCTTGTCTCTCCGGGACACCCCCGGGGGGCCTCAAGGGGGACCTCATCCGTACGTTCCCCCGCACCGTGTCCTGGAGCTGCCGATGCCGGCCACCGCCACGCCCGCCGTTCTCACCGCCCGCGCCCTCCTGCTCGACATGGACGGCACCCTCGTCAACTCGGACGCCGTGGTCGAGCGCATCTGGCGGCGCTGGGCCGAGCGGCACGGGCTCGACGGCGACGAGGTGATGAAGGTCGTGCACGGCCGACAGGGCCACGCGTCCATGGCCGTACTCCTGCCCGGCCGGCCGGTCGAGCAGAACCTCGCCGACAACGCCCGCATGCTCGCCGAGGAGACCGCCGACACCGAGGGCGTGGTCGAGGTTCCCGGTGCGAGCGTCTTCCTCGCCGCGCTGTCCGGGCTGCCGCACGCGCTGGTGACCTCGGCGGACGTCGCCCTGTCCACGGCCCGCATGAACGCCGCCGGGCTGCCGCTGCCCGACGTCCGTGTCACCGCGGAGTCGGTGGGGGCGAGCAAGCCCGACCCTGAGGGTTTCCTCAAGGGCGCCGCGGAACTGGGTGTCGATCCGGCCGACTGCATCGTCTTCGAGGACTCCGGTGCGGGGATCGCTGCGGGGCGTGCCGCGGGGATGCGGGTCGTGGGGGTCGGGCCGCGTGCGGGCGCCCACCGGCCGGACGTGCTCGTGTCCGACCTCACGCAGGTGAGCGTCGAGGGGCCGGCCGACGGCACGATACGTCTGCGGGTCGGCTGAGCGGCGGGCGCTGGGCGCCGGTGCGGTGGCGGGGGCGGGTCTTCGGGTGCGGGCCGGTTGTGGCTGGTCGCGCCGTTCCCCGCGCCCCTCGGGGGTTGGGGTGGGCGTGTTTTGAGGGGCGCGGTGGGGGCGTTTTGCCGTGAGCCGTCGGTCGGTTGTGCGGGTGCGGGCCGGTTGTGGCTGGTCGCGCCGTTCCCCGCGCCCCTCGGGGGTTGGGGTGGGCGTGTTTTGAGGGGGCCCGCGCCCAGCTGGTGGTGTCTCAGGGCGTTTGGGGGGTTGTCGTCTCGGTTTCCAGGGATTTGCGGGTTGCCGGGCCGTACTCGCCGAGGGTGTCGCCCAGGATGCCCCGGGCCAGTTGGTAGGTGCGTACGGCATCTTCCACACGCGCGGTGAAGACGCCGTCGATCCGGTCGCCGTAGAGATTCAGCTGCCGCAGTCGCTGCTGCAGCTCGGTGACCTCCGGGCCGGTGTCGCCACGGCGCAGCACCGGCGCGGCGGCGGGTGTCTGGAGCGGGGTGCCGGACGCCGTAGCGGACGGGGTGGGAGAGGCGGAGCCGGACGCGCTGCCGGATGCCGTCGGGGTCGGAGTCGGCGACGGTGAGGCGGAGACCCGGGACGGGCTCGGGTCGGCCGGCGTCGAGGGGGAGGCGGCCGATGAGCGCGGCGCGACCGGAGGTGCGGAAGCCGTCGCCGACGCGGGTGCCAGGGTGGCCGTGTCCGGGATGCGCTCCCTGACCTCCTGGGCCGCCCGGTCGTGGGTCGGCGTGTGATAGGAGACCAGCGCGAAACCGGCCGCCGCGACGACCGCCGCCGCAGCGCCTCCCGCGACCAGCAACGCGGTGCGCCGGGAACGCCGGGAACGCCTGGGCCGCCGCTCGTCCGCATCGGGCGTGAGGAGGGGCGCGTCCCAGGCCGCATCCCCCTCCTCTGTGCCCGCTCCCGCGGGACCGGACGCACCCCGGCCCCCTGTGCCTGCGCCCGCCGAGCTGGACGTGTCTCGGAGCCCTGTGCTCGTGCCCGTCGAGTCGGACGGTGTCGGTGTCTTGCTGCCCGAGGGTGGTGTGTCGGTGGGGTCAGGGGTTTCGGGGCTTCGTGTCTCCGGTTCGGGCGGTGTGCCGACGTACGGTCGGATGCGCAGCGGATCGAAGTCCTCCGCCGCCGCTGCCTCGGCCGTCCGCGTTTCGCGCAGCGCCTCGGCCGCCCGCTCGGTGCAGTCGCACGACGGACTGTGGTCCGTGCCCCTCGGCGCCCCGCACTCCGGGCAGGTGCGGCCCTCGGAATCACTCACGTGTTCGCCCTCCCCTCGCGAACTTCAGAGACTATGCGCACACCTCCTCCACATCCGAAGGACTCGACAGGCCATAAGTGGTGACTCCGATCACGATGGAAGGGGTGCACCCGAGCCCCGGGAGGTCTCCATGGCCCTGGACACGCACGGCACGGCGGAGGAACTGAGCGGCGGCGAGAACGTTCCGGGAAGTGTGCTGGTGCCGATCGGCGCGCTGCTGCTGGGGCTGCTGCTCGCCGCGCTCGACCAGACCATCGTCTCGACCGCGCTGCCGACGATCGTGAGCGATCTCGGCGGTCTCGAGCACCTCTCCTGGGTCGTCACCGCCTACCTGCTGGCGTCGACCGCCGCGACCCCGCTGTGGGGCAAGCTCGGCGACCAGTACGGGCGCAAGCGGCTCTTCCAGACGGCCATCGTGATCTTCCTGATCGGATCGGCGCTGTGCGGCATGGCGCAGGACATGCCCCAGCTGATCGCCTACCGGGCGCTGCAGGGTCTGGGCGGCGGCGGGCTGATGGTGCTGTCCATGGCGATCGTCGGCGACCTCGTGCCACCACGCGACCGCGGGCGCTACCAAGGACTGTTCGGTGCCGTGTTCGGTGCGACCAGCGTGCTCGGGCCGCTGCTCGGCGGGGTGCTCACCGAGCAGCTGAGCTGGCGCTGGGTCTTCTACGTCAATCTGCCCGTCGGCGTGGTCGCGCTGGCCGTGATCGCCGTCGCGCTGAACATCCCGCGCCGCACCGCCCGGCACGTCATCGACTACCTGGGGACGTTCCTGATCGCCGCCGTCGCCACCTGTCTGGTGCTGGTCGCCTCGCTCGGCGGCACCACCTGGGCCTGGGGCTCGGCGCAGGTCGTCGGGCTCGCCGTGCTCGGTGCCGTACTCGCCGTCGCCTTCGTCGCCGTCGAGCGGCGGGCCGCCGAACCCGTGCTGCCGCTCAAGCTGTTCCGCATCCGCACCTTCACCCTGGCCGCCGTCATCAGCTTCATCGTCGGCTTCGCGATGTTCGGCGCGATGACCTACCTGCCGACCTTCCTCCAGGTCGTGCAGGGCATCTCGCCGACGCTCTCCGGGGTGCACATGCTGCCGATGGTCGCCGGCCTGCTGCTGTC
Organism: Streptomyces actinomycinicus; assembly: GCF_016741775.1. GTDB lineage: Bacteria > Actinomycetota > Actinomycetes > Streptomycetales > Streptomycetaceae > Streptomyces > Streptomyces actinomycinicus. Next base: position 697,564 of record NZ_JAERRK010000001.1, read on the forward strand.
GTCCACGGTGTCCGGGCAGATCGTCAGCCGCACCGGCCGCTGGAAGGTGTTCCCGGTCACCGGCACCGCGGTCACCACCCTCGGACTGCTGCTCCTGCACCGGCTCGACGAGCACAGCCCGACCGCCGAGATGAGCGCCTGCTTCTTCGTCTTCGGCCTCGGACTCGGCCTGGTCATGCAGGTCCTGGTGCTCATCGTGCAGAACTCCGTCTCGTACGAGGACCTGGGCGTCGCCACCTCCGGCGCGACCTTCTTCCGCTCCATCGGCGCCTCCTTCGGCGTGGCCGTCTTCGGCACGGTCTTCGCGAGCCGCCTCGGTGGCGAACTCGCCGACGCCTTCCGGGGCGTACGGCTGCCGCCGGGCGCCACCGCCGACGCGCTGGAGGCCGACCCGCGGGGCATCGCCACGCTGCCGCCCGCGCTGCGCCCGGCGGCCCTGCACGCGTACGCGTCCGCCATCACCGACGTCTTCCTGTACGCCGCACCGGTCGCCCTGCTCGGCTTCGTGCTGGCCTGGTTCCTCAAGGAGGACCGGCTGCGCGGCTCGGTCACCGCGCCGGACGCCTCCGAGACCATCCCGCCCAACCCGGTCGAACGCTCCTCCTACGACGAGGTGTGCCGTGCCCTTTCCCTCCTCGGCACGCGTGAGGGCCGCCGCGAGGTCTACCGGCGGATCACCGAACGGGCCGGGTACGACCTGTTGCCCGCCGCCAGCTGGATGCTGCTGCGCATCCGCAGGTACGGCTCCGTCGAACCCGGGGTGCTCGCCGAACGCAGCCCGGTGCCGCTCCAGGCGGTCATGGCCGCCGCCCGCCAGGTGGAGGAGCGGCGGCTCGCCGAACGCCAAGGCCTGGACCTGGTGCTGACCGACAGCGGCCGTGCGGTCGCCGAGCGGCTCGCCGAGGCACGCGAGGAGTCGCTGGCCGAACTCCTCGGCGACTGGTGGCGGCCCGGCTGCTCGAGCGACCTCACCCGGCTGGTCCGCGAACTCACCGGCGAACTGTGCGGAGCGGAGCGCGAGCGGCCGCACGACGCCGCCGGTACGGCCGCCAAGCTCAGCTGACGGATCCGGCTGGATCAGAGGTCGCGTCCGGGGCCGGGGCGGGTGGCAGCTCCTTGCGGAACCAGTGTTCGGCGTAGGGGTCGGTGTTGTGCGGGCCGGTCTCGGTGTAGCCGAGGCGTGCGTACAGGGCGCGGGCCTCGACCAGGTCGCCGCGGGTGTCGAGGACGATACGCCGGGCACCGAGGGCGCGGGCCGCCTCCTCGGCGGCGGCCACGAGGAGCGCGGCCCCGCCCCGGCCCCGCATCCCCTCGGCCACGAACACCCGGGTCAGCTCGGCGGTGTCCGGGTCCAGCAGCCGCACACCCGCCGACCCGGCCGGCGTCCCGTCGTACCGCCCGACGAGCAACTGCCCGTGCGGCGGGGCGAGTTCCGCGCCGGTGTCGGCCGCGATCTGCCGTTCCAGCTCGTCCGGACCGGTGCGGTGCCCCTGGTGCAGCAGGTACCAGCGGTCACTCACCTCCGTGTAGTACGCCCGCCACAGCGCGGCGGCGGCCGGTGAGTCGTACGGCTCCGGGGTGATCGTCCACGTCATGCCGGTCATTGTCGGCAGGCGTCCCGCAGCTTCCGCAACCCGATATCCGGGGGCGGCGGCGCCGGTGGTGCCGGGCGCGGGCGGGTGCGCGAGCCGTTTGTGGGACGGGTTCCGGGTCACCCGAAGGAAGAGCCGGCCAGCGGGGCCGGCCCGACCGGAGGGCAGCATGTCCACAGGCCTGATCATTCTGCTTATCGTGATCGCGGCGGTCGTGGTCGCCGGGGCGGCCACCTTGATCCTGCGCAGCCGAGCCGGGCACGGCGGGTCCGCCCTGAAGCGGCGCTTCGGACCCGAGTACGAGCGGGCCGTCGCCCTGCACGACGGGGACACCAAGGCCGCCGAACGGGAACTGTCCGAGCGCGTGGAACGCCACGGCGACCTGCGGGAACGCCCGCTCGACGCAGCTCAGCGCGAGCAGTACGCGGACCGCTGGACGGCCGTGCAGGAACACTTCGTCGACTCGCCGCGGCAGGCGGTGGCCGAGGCCGACCGGCTCCTCGGGGAGCTGGCGGCGCTGCGCGGATACCCCGACGGCGGGCGCTACGAGGAGCAGCTCGCCGCGCTGTCCGTGCACCACGCCGAGCACGTCGAGGGCTACCGCCAGGTGCACCGGGTGGCCCGTGCGGGCGCCGGCAGCGGGATGAGCGAGGACGGCCCGGGGACCGAGGAGATGCGGTCGGCGCTGCTCGGGGCCCGCGCCCTCTTCGACGACCTGACCAGCGCGGAGTCCGGCCGTCACCGTGCTGCCCACGGCACCGGCCGGCCCGAGACGCCCGCCGGCAGCCGGTCCCACGCGCGCTCCCACGCGCCGTGGGCCCTGCACCGGAGCCGACCGAAGGAGAGCTGAGCACCATGCCGGACAGGACGAGCGGCGCCGGCGGCGACCGGCGGCCCACGGAACGCTACTCCCGCATGCCGGGAGAGGAGTGGGTGCCGGAGCAGGAGTCGGCGCAGACGGACGAGTGGGCGCCGGGCGATGCGACGCCGGGGCGGCGGGCGCGGAGGGAGCCCAGGGCGGAGGAACGGCTGCCGGGCGAGCCGGCCCCGCCCGGCAGGGCGAGCCCCGGCGCGACCGGCACGGAAACGACGGGCCGCGCCCCCAGCCCCGGCACGACGGGCACGACCGGCACGGGTACGACGGGCCGCGCCCCCGGCCCCGGCACGACGGGCACGACCGGCACGGGTACGACGGGCCGTGCCGCCGGTTCCGGCACCACCGGCACCACCGGCACCACCGGCACCACCGGCACCACCGGTACCGGCCGCGAGGGGCTGACCGGCGATGACCGCACCCCGGAGGACGCCCCGCACCAGCAGCCCGGCCACGCGGCCACGGACGCCGGGGCGCGGCACGGCGCCGAAGGGCTGCGGCCCGGTACGGAGCAGCTGGGGGCCGGGGTGGACGATGGGTTCACGGCCAGCCACCGGTCGGCGACGGCCGCACGCGCCGGAGCGGACCCGGGGACCGGGGCGCCCGGCTGGGAGCCGGGGCCGGGTCCGGACGAGAGCCGGATGCCCGACAACGGGCTCGGCGCGCCGGCCGTCGGCGAGGCCACCGAACGAGAGGCCCGCACCACGGACTCTCCGGCACCGGACGCCTGGCCGGCCGCCGCCGGCAGCCCCTCCGCACCCGGCGCGTCCACGGCGCCCGTCCAGCAGCCCGCACCCTCCGGCACCGGTGCGCCGCTGCTGGCCCGGGAGGAGACCGAGCGGTGGGAGCAGCGGATGCGCGAGGTGGCCGTCGGCTTCGTGGACGAGCCACGCACGGCCGTGGAACAGGCCGACCGCACGCTGGAGGAGATCGCCGCGCGGTTCACCGAGGCCGTCACCCGGCGCCGCCGCACCCTGCGCACGTCCTGGGAGGGCGCGGAGGACACGCGGGGCCGCGGACCCGGTTCCGAGTCCGACACCGAACAGCTGCGCCTCGCCCTGCGCGACTACCGGGACCTGGCCGGACGCCTGCTACACGGCTGACCCCGGCACCTCCCGACCGGCGGCAGCCCTGCGCTGCCGCCACTCGCGCACGACCTCCTCGACGTCGTACGGCTTCTTGCCCAGCGGGGGGCCGGGCGGAGGCTTGAACATCATGTCGCGGATGAGGACGTTCACGTCCTCGATGATCTTCCGGGCCATCCGTTCCGAGGGCGCCGCGTAGGCCGCCTCCAGGGCGTCCTCGGCCTGCTTGCGCAGCGCGAGCGCGGGCGGCAGCACGGCCAGCCCCTCACGCACCAACTTCCTCTTGACCCACCACAGTTCGTCGTACGTGGAGTCGACGTCGGCGGGCAGCGGCTCGCCCCGGCCCGGCAGCCGGTCGAATTCCCCGCGCCCCTGCGCGTCGCGGATCTGCTTGTCCACCCAGGACTCGAACGCAACCCCTGGTGGCTTTCGCTCGGTCATGGCCCCATTGTGCCGGACGCGATCCCGCCGGGCGTTTTATCATGCGGCGGCGGTACGGCAATCCGCCCACCGCACCAGAACGTTTCAGGGGGAGCGCTCGTGCTCGAACTCACCATGGCCGCCGTCTCCGGGGCGGACACGGGTGCCACGGCCGGCATGACGATGGCCGAGGCGCCCAGCGAGCCCGGCGCCGTGCTGCGGGTCGGCCGCGACGCGGCCGTGTGCCGGCTGGTCACCCCCGAGGACTGGCTGTTCGTCTCCCGGGTCCACCTGGAGTTCCTGTGCGGCCCCGACGGCACCTGGCAGCTGACCTGGCTGCGCGGCTCGCAGCCCGATCCGGCGTCCGAGGTGCGGCTCGGCGTCGGCGAGTACGCCCAGCCCCTCGGCTACGGCGCGACCGTGCCGCTGCCGCACGGCGGATCCGGCGAGATCGTCATCCAGGACCGCACCGAGCCGCGCAGCGTGAACGTGGGCTTCTACCACGAGCTGTGAGGGCCGCCCCGGGCGGTCAGGCCAGCACGCGGGCCAGCGCGAAGCCGTCGTGGCCCTTGCTGCCCACCGTCTGGATCGCGGTGCCGCTCAGCCTCGGGTGGGTGGCGATCAGTTCGATCGCCGCCCGGGTGCCGAGCACGTCCGGCTCGCTGCTGCCGGCGTCGGCCACCCGGCCGCCGCGCACCACGTTGTCCACGATGATCAGGCTGCCCGCCCGGGTGAGCCGCAGTGCCCACTCCACGTAGTGCGCGTTGTTGGCCTTGTCCGCGTCGATGAAGACCAGGTCGAAGGGGGCCGGGTTCTCGTCGGCGAGCTGGGGCAGCGACTCCAGGGCCGGCCCGATCCGCACCTCCGCGACCTTGTCCAGGCCCGCGCGGGCGAGGTTGCGGGTGGCGACGTCGGCGTGCTTGGCGTTGTGCTCCAGTGAGATGAGCCTGCCGTCCTCGGGCAGGGCACGGCCCAGCCAGATCGTGCTGTACCCGCCGAGGGTGCCGATCTCGAGGATGTGCCGGGCGCCCTGCACCTGGGCGAGCAGCTGCAGGAACTTGCCCTGCGCGGCCGTCACCGCGATGCCCGGCAGCCCGGCGGCCTCGCTCTCCCGCAGGGCCGCCTCCAGCGCCTCGTCGTCCGGTGAGAGGTTGCTGATGAAGTAGTCGTCGACATCGTCCCAGAGCTGCGACCCGCTCATAGCGCCTGCTGCCTTTCCCGAGTGTCTACCGGTGCCCGCTTCGATGATCTCAGCCGAGCGGCGCCGGAGGGAGACCGGAGGCGGCGGAATCACCGGCCGGCGGGAACGTCGTACGACGAACACGGCCGCGACCGCGACCGCCGCGGCCAGGGCACCGCCGACGGTCAGCGCCCAGGCCGGGATCCCGGCGACCCGGCGCAGCTCGTCCTCGTAGATCACCTGCTGGACGGGCGTGTCCGAGGCCGCCCGGCGCAGCTCGTGGTCACCGGAGATGCGGCTGGGGTCGGGGAAGCTCTGGGTGAGGGCCGTCAGGTACGGGGTGCCGTCCGCCAGTTTCCCGAGGGCGCCCTGACGGGTGCCGAGCCGGCCGGCGAACAGCACGTCGGGCCGCATGCCGCCGATTGTGCCGCCGGTCTCCATCCGGTGCGCGGCGAGCACGTAGAGGCCCAGCGACTGCGGGGTGGTGGCCAGCCGGGACAGGCGCATCGGGTAGACGGGGCGGTCGGCGGCGAAGGTGAGGTGGAGCGGGTCGAGGGCGCCGTTCAGCGGGATGCCGTGCGCGTCCGGGGCGAGCCGGACGGCGACGTACTCCCAGCGGTGGTCCACGTAGGGCCGCAGGGCGGTCTTCAGGCGGGCCGGCAGGGAGAAGCCGTGGTCGTGCAGCCAGTCCTGCAGTGCGGCCGGGTCGGTGGCGGTCAGCCGGGCCACGTCGAACGGGCCGAGCCGCTGGCGGCCGACCACGCCGACGCCGGCGCCGGGGGCCGTGCCGTCCACCGGGGCGTCGGCGGCGATGTCGTGGTCGTCGAAGGGCCAGTCGCCGTTGTGCGGCCAGAAGTGGTAGCGCGGACGGTGGACCGGGGCGACGGCCTCGGCGAGCTGGTCGAACAGGGCGGGGTCGCCGAGGCGGACGGTCGCCCGGTGCGGGACCGGCATGATCCAGGCGGCGTGCTCGGCACTGCCGGTCACGGTCAGCCGCATCACGATCTGCTCCTGCCGGCCGTCCCAGCGGACGACCGACTGCTCGTGGGAGACGGCGATGCGGCGGGCCGGGTCGGGGACCATGGCGCCGCAGCCGCAGGCGAAGGCCGGGGCCATCAGCCAGCTGAGCTGTACGCCGAGCAGGGCGAGTACGACCGTGAGTATCCGAGCACGCATCACGCGCCTACAGACGGCCCCCGCCGAAGAACGGTTCCGCCGGGACCGGCCGGGTGCCTCGACCGCCCCGCGCCCCGTCAGGGGCGCGGGGAACGGCGCGAACAGCCACGACGCACCCGCGCCCGGAACACGGCCCCCGCCCCCGCGGCGCCTACCGGCCCTCGACCGCCCGCGCGGACCCCGGCAGCGGCCGCCCCGCACACTCCGACATCCTCCACACCGCGACACCGCCCACCACAGCCGCGGCCATCATGTAATACGCAGGCATCATCATGTTCCCCGTCGCCCCGATCAGCGCCGTCACGACCAGCGGCGTCGTCCCGCCGAACAGGGACACCGACACGTTGAAGCCGATGGACAGGGAGCCATAACGCACCCGGGTCGGGAACAGCGCCGGGAGCGCGGCCGGCATCGCCGCCGTGAAGCAGACCAGGAGCAGCCCCAGCGCGGCCATGCCCAGCCCCACCGCCACCAGGCTGCCCTGCCGGATCAGCAGCAGCGCGGGGATGGAGAGCAGCAGGAAACCGGCGCAGCCCGCCGCGATCACCGGGCGCCGGCCGACACGGTCGGTCAGCGCGCCCGCGAACGGCTGGACGATCATCATCAGGACCATCACACCGAGCACGACCAGCAGACCGTGCGTCTCGTCGTACTTCAGCTCACTCGTGAGGTAGCTCGGCATGTACGACAGCAGCATGTAGTCGGTGACGTTGAAGACCAGCACCAGGCCCATGCACAGCAGCAGCGACTTCCACTGCCCCACGACCACCTCGCGCAGCGGCACCTTCGGCCGGGCCGCCTCCGCCTTCTCGACCTCCGCCGCGAACGCCGGGGTCTCCTCCAGCCGCATCCGCAGGTACAGGCCGATGATGCCCATCGGACCCGCGATCAGGAACGGGATGCGCCAGCCCCAGGAGGTGAGGTCGTCCGAGGAGAGGAGGGCCGTCATCACGGTGACGAGGCCCGCCCCGCCGATGTAGCCGGCGAGCGTGCCGAACTCCAGCCAGCTGCCGAGGAAGCCGCGCTTCTTGTCCGGCGCGTACTCGGCGATGAACGTGGTCGCGCCCGCGTACTCACCGCCGGTGGAGAAGCCCTGCACCAGGCGGGCGGCCAGCAGCAGGATCGGCGCACCGACCCCGATCGTGGCGTACGACGGGATCAGGCCGATCGCGAACGTGCCCGCCGCCATCATGATCATCGTGAGGGCGAGCACCTTCTGCCGGCCCACGCGGTCGCCGAGCGGGCCGAAGAGCATGCCGCCGAGCGGACGGACCAGGAAGGCCGCGGCGAAGGCGCCGAACGTGGAGAGCAGCTGTGCGGTCGGGTTGCCGGACGGGAAGAAGACCTTGCCCAGGGTGACCGCGATGTAGCTGTAGACACCGAAGTCGAACCATTCCATCGCGTTGCCGAGCGCGGCCGCCTTCACGGCGCGCTTGACGAGCGCGGGGTCGGTGACGGTGACGTCGGCCTTGCTGGCCCGGCGGGTCTTCTGAAGCGGGGTGACGGCTGTGGCGGTCGCCAAAACGGGGCTCGCCTACCTTTCGACGGGGACAGGGACGGACCCGGACGGCGACGGTGACGTGCGACGGGCCGAAAAGCGACCATAGGGGGACTTCTGCCCCCTACGTCCTGTATGCAGTTAGATGCAGAGTGCAGCTAAAGGCTGGATATGCAGGTACGTCTGCCCGCTCCGTCGGCGTCATGCGGCCTGCCCGGTGTGATCCTTCTCGCGCCCCGGCCGCGCAACCGGCGGAGCGGATCACCCCGCCGCGCCGCTCCCGGTCACGTGCCGCCGAGCGCCGGGAAGCCGTCCTGGCCCCGGACCTCGAACCAGACCGTCTTGCCGGCCCCGGCCCACGGGGTCACGCCCCACTTGCCGACCACCGCGTCCAGCAGCGCCAGCCCGCGCCCGCCCTCCGACTCCGGGTCCGCCTCCCGCGGCACCAAGGGCAGCCGGCGGGACGAGTCGCTCACCTCGACCCGCACCCCTACGGCCTGCCGGGCCACCAGGACGGTGCAGCGGCGGTCGGGGACATGCCGTACGACATTGGTGACCAGCTCGCTCACGCCCAGCTCCACGGCGAAGGCCAGTTCCGGCACCTCCCACTCGAGCAGCAGCGAGCGGACGATGCGGCGGATGTGGCGTACCGAGTGCTCGCCGACGGTGAGTTGCATGCGGTACTGGGGCGTGTGGGGAAAGTTGAGGTTCACAGGACGAGGCTGACCTGGCGTCACTACGCTGGGCTACAGGTTGAACACAACAGGTCCGGGAGGGGACTTGTCATGGTGAACATCAACAGCCTCGACCCCGGCGCCTCACCGCTCGACTACTACGGCTTCGAACTGCGCCGGTACCGGGAGGCCGCGGGCCTGACCCAGCGGCAACTGGGGGAGATCGTCAACTACACGGGGTCGCTCGTCGGTCAGGTGGAGACCGCGCGAAAGCTGCCGACACCGGAGTTCAGCGAGCGTGTGGACGCGGCGCTGGGGACGGGCGGGTTACTGTCACGGCTCGTCCCGTTGGTGATGCGAAGCCAACTTCCGGCCTGGTTTCAGCAGGTGGCTGAGCTGGAGGCAAGGGCTACTCAGATCAACACCTTCCACACGCACCTGTTTCACGGCCTGTTGCAGACACCGGCATATGCACGTGCTGTGCTCGGCGTGCTCGACCAGGCCAGGCTCGACGACCGCACTGCCGCGCGTATGGCTCGCCAGCTCATCTTCGAGAAGCAGGAGCCCCCGTCTTTCTGGGCAATCATCAGCGAGGGTGCGTTGCTTCAGGAGATCGGTGACAAGGACGTCATGCGTGAGCAGCTCGCACACCTGCTGGGGTTCGATGACAACCCCCTGATCAACATCCAGATCCTGCCGTTCAAGGCCGGCGCGCACGCGGGGCTGCAAGGCTCGTTCGACCTCTACCACTTCGAGCACGACCCGGCCATCGTGTACACGGAGGGGTATGGCGGCAGCGGGCATCCAACCGCCGACCGAGGCACCGTTAAGAAGTGCTCACTCCGTTACGATCATCTCCAGGCTGCCGCACTGTCCCTCCGGGACTCGGTGAAGCTGATTCGGCGAGTGATGGAGGACCGCTATGGAAACCAACTGGCGTAAGTCCAGCTACAGCGGCGACGAGGGCGGCTCGTGCGTCGAGTGCGCGCCGTTGGCCGGCCTCACCTGGCGCAAGTCCTCGTACAGCGGGGACCAGGGCGGCAATTGCATAGAGGTCGCCGACACCCCCTGCGCCACCCTCGCCATCCGCGACAGCAAGAACCCGGCGGGCCCGATCCTCACCGTCGGACCCGCCACGTTCACCACCTTCGTCTCCTGGGCGTCGGCTACAGCCGCTGAATGATCGTCCCGGTCGCCAGCCCGCCGCCCGCGCACATGGTGATCAGCGCGAACTCCTTGTCGGCGCGCTCCAGTTCGTGCAGGGCGGTGGTGATCAGGCGTGCGCCCGTCGCGCCCACCGGGTGCCCCAGGGCAATCGCACCGCCGTTGACGTTGACCTTCTCCAGGTCCTGCTCGAAGACCTGAGCCCAGCTCAGCACCACGGAGGCGAAGGCCTCGTTGATCTCGACCAGGTCGATGTCCTTCAGGGACATGCCCGCCTTGCCCAGCACCGCGCGGGTCGCGTCGATCGGGCCGTCGAGGTGGAAGTGCGGGTCCGCGCCGACCAGGGCCTGGGCCACGATCCGGGCCCTCGGCTTCAGCTTCAGGGCGCGAGCCATCCGCTTGGACGCCCACATGATCGCCGCCGCGCCGTCCGAGATCTGGGAGGAGTTCCCGGCCGTGTGGACGGCCGTCGGCATCACCGGCTTCAGTGCGGCCAGCGCGTCCATGGACGTGTCCCGCAGCCCCTCGTCCTTGTCGACCAGCCGCCACATGCCCTGCCCGGCGTGCTGCTCCTCCTCGGTCGTGGGCACCTGAACGGCGAAGGTCTCCCGCTTGAAACGTTCCTCCGCCCAGGCGCCCGCCGCCCGCTCCTGCGAGGCCAGGCCCAGCGCGTCGACGTTCTCGCGGGTCAGGCCCCGGTGCCGGGCGATGCGCTCGGCCGCCTCGAACTGGTTGGGGAGGTCGACGTTCCACTCGTCGGGGAAGGGCTTGCCGGGGCCGTGCTTGGAGCCGGAGCCGAGCGGGACCCGGGACATCGCCTCGACGCCGCAGCTGATGCCCACGTCGATCACGCCCGCCGCGACCATGTTGGCGACCATGTGGGACGCCTGCTGCGAGGACCCGCACTGGCAGTCGACCGTCGTGGCCGCAGTCTCGTACGGCAGTCCCATGGTCAGCCAGGCCGTGCGCGCGGGGTTCATGGACTGCTCGCCGGCGTGGGTCACCGTGCCGCCGACGATCTGCTCGACGGCGTCGGCGGGGATGCCGGTGCGGCCGAGGAGTTCACGATAGGTCTCGCCCAGGAGGTAGGCGGGGTGCAGATTGGCTAGCGCGCCGCCGCGCTTGCCGATGGGGGTGCGTACGGCTTCGACGATCACGGGTTCGGCGGCCATGGGTGCGGGTCCTCTCCGAGAGGGCTCTCCTCCAGAACTAGTACGCGTTCTAGTTCTGTTGAGCAGTCTGCTGGCGTGACGTCCATCACTGCAAGGGTCTTGCAGGTACCGGCGGCGCGATCCGCGCGACTTCCGCACGGATTGGGGGCGTCGTACCCCTTGCCACTTGTAGAACCCGTTACTACCTTCACGGCACCCGCTGATGGACCGTCAGATGGCTGGAGCCGCCGATGCCCTGTCCAGCGCTGCCCGACGGGTTCGACCTCACCGACCCCGACCTGCTGCACCACCGCGTGCCCCTGCCGGAGTTCGCCGAACTGCGCCGTACCGAGCCGGTCCGCTGGATCCCGCAGCCGCACGGCGTCGCGGGCTTCGCCGACACCGGCTACTGGGCGGTGACCCGGCACGCGGACGTCAAGTACGTCTCCACGCACCCGGAACTCTTCTCCTCCTCGCTCAACACCGCGATCATCCGCTTCAACGAGCACATCGAACGCGACGCGATCGACGCGCAACGGCTGATCCTGCTCAACATGGATCCACCGGAACATACGCGCGTGCGGCAGATAGTGCAGCGCGGGTTCACGCCACGCTCCATCCGCGCCCTGGAGGACCGGCTGCGCGCCCGCGCCGAGGCCATCGTCGCCGCCGCCCGGGCCCGGTCCGGACCCTTCGACTTCGTCACCGAGGTCGCCTGCGAACTGCCCCTCCAGGCCATCGCCGAGCTGATCGGCGTCCCGCAGGAGGACCGGTCCAAGATCTTCGACTGGTCCAACAAGATGATCGCCTACGACGACCCCGAGTACGCGATCACCGAGGAGGTCGGCGCCCAGTCGGCCGCCGAGATCATCGCCTACGCCATGAACATGGCCGCCGAGCGCAAACAGTGCCCGGCCGGGGACATCGTGACGACGCTGGTGGCCGCGGAGGACGAGGGCAACCTGAACTCCGACGAGTTCGGATTCTTCGTGCTGATGCTGGCGGTGGCCGGCAACGAGACCACTCGCAACGCCATCACGCACGGCATGCACGCCTTCCTCACCCACCCCGGCCAGTGGGACCTCTTCCGCCGTGAGCGCCCCGCCACCACGGCCGAGGAGATCGTCCGCTGGGCGACGCCGGTGAACGCCTTCCAGCGCACGGCGACCCGGGACACCGAACTGGGCGGCGCGCGGATCAGGAAGGGCGACCGGGTCGGTCTCTTCTACGCCTCGGCCAACCACGACCCGGAGGTCTTCGCCGACCCCGACACCTTCGACATCACCCGCGATCCCAACCCCCACCTGGGCTTCGGCGGAGGCGGTCCCCACTACTGCCTCGGCAAGTCCCTGGCGGTCCTGGAGATCGACCTCATCTTCAACGCCCTGGCCGACGCGATGCCCGGCCTCCGCCTGACCGATCCCCCACGCCGCCTGCGCTCCGCGTGGATCAACGGAGTGAAGGAGCTGCGGGTGAGGGTCGGCTGAGTCCGGGGAGGGTGTTACAGGACCGCCTCCGTGGCTCCGCTGGCCAAGTAAGTGAACCCATACCTTTCCAGTACCTGCCCCCATTCGGAGTACGACGGCTCCGCCCGCTCTTCGCCCACAGGCTCCAGAGAAGCGACCAGTGGTGCGAGAGAGCTGGTGTTCTCGGTCCCCAGCATCCACCACAGGGTGACATTCCTGCGTTTCCTTGTGAGGTTTAGGATCTCATTGCTGTAGGTGACCGGTACGGTGTACCTGATGTAAGCAGAGTCCGAGGGAAGATGTGCATAGTTCGCTACCCACTCAGGAGCCTTCTCTCCCTTGCCCATCCGTGAATGATAGATCGCCGGGGGATTGGATTGAAGCATCCTGTCTTTCCGTAGCAGATAAGCTTCGCCTTGCACCCAGATCGCCCTATAAGCATTGGTCGGCAATTCGATGATCTTCTCCTGGGTGTACTTCTGTCCCGGCCCCAGGTCGCTATCGAAAGGTGCCGAAAGCAAACCCAGGCTGACTGTGTAGGGTTCCGGCTTGTCGGCGTAGGTGTGCAGATCGGTCAATCCGTCGGTATCGACTTCCTCGTCCCACTGCTTCACGTTTCTGGGAGTCTGGTAAGTGGAATTCCAGTTGACCCCGCTGACCGCGTAGCTCGCCCCCACGATGTTCGCGGCCACCTTTCCGGTGTTCTCCAACCGGAACGTCACCCCGACGTACGTGGTGTTCTTTTCCTTGCGGATATGCCCGATCTCTGTCGAAAGGGTAACCGTCAGGGGCGAGGCGTAGGGCGTGTAGATCTGCGTGTAAACGAAGTTCGCCACGGTGATCAGCGCGGTGACGGACGCGATCGCCGCGAAGTTGCGGCGGAAGGTGATATCCCGCCACGCCCGGCGTCGGTGGAGCAGCTCCCACAGTGCCCAGCCCGACCACACGATGAGACCCAGCCAGCCCCAGAGCCAGCGGGTGTACTCCTCCAGTTGAATCGCCAGCAGCATCAGACCGGCGCCCAGCACGGCCAGCACACCGAACAGGATTATCGCGGTCGTGTATTTCGTGCCGTGCCCCAGGAATCTGTCGACGACGACGCAGACCGCCGCGGTGAAGGCCACCAGTCCCGCGAGGACGAGGAATCCGCCGAGGAGGCGACCGGCATACGACAGCGCATGAATGGTGTCCGCACGCCCCAGATAGACGAGTAGACCCGCGGCCGCGATCAGTCCGGCAACCATGAACGCGCCGGATATCCTCCCGCGGCCCACGCCACGAGGTGTCTGTTCCATGCCGTCATGCTCATGTGCCGCACTGCAGCACGCCGCCCCCGCTGCTCCGATCGGCCGAGTCACTCCCGCCCCGAGGCCAGGACCGCCAGCACGCCGGAGGCCAGGGCCGCGATCAGCAGGGGGATGCCCAGGCCGTGGTGGAGGACCAGCCATGCGCCCAGGCAGGCGCCGCCGGCCATCGCGAGCACCGAGGCCGTGCGGCGCGGGGGGCGGTGGCCCGTGCCATCGCCGAGGCGGGACTCGGAGGCCAGGCCGGCCAGTGTCATCGTCAGGACGGTGGTGGTCAGATCGGGCACGCCCAGTTTGCGGACCGTCGCATTGCGCAGGCCCATCGCGAAGGCCGTGAGGGCGATCAGGGCGTACAGGGTGCCCTCGGTGTACGGCCGGACGAAGGCCACCGCCGCCGACAGGGCGACCAGCACCGCCTCCGCCGCCAGGGTCAGCCGGACCCACCGGCGCCGGGAGCCCGTGCGGTGGCGGGCCGCCACCCGGCCGCCCGCCACCGCACCGAGCAGGAAGCAGGCCAATGACGTGCCCGTGTGGGGCACGGAGAAGCCCGGGGCGCCGGCGGCGGCGAAGCCGAGGACGACCACGTTGCCGGTCATGTTGGCGGTGAAGACCCGGCCCAGGCCCAGATAACTGACGGCGTCGATCAGCCCGCTCACCACGGTCAGCGTCAGCAGCACGACCACCAGCCGCACCCCGCGCGACTCCGGGTCCCGCACCGGTGGCGTCGGCGTCGTCATCGTTCCTCCGCGGGGACGGGCAGCGGCGCGGGCACGGCCCGGCACGTGCGGGTGGCGGGGCGTGCGGGTGTCCCGGCGCAGCCTGCGTCGGAGGCCGCCGGGACGTGACACCTGACACGCGCGGAACGGTGGAAAGCAGCCCGGTCGGCCCATCCGCACCGCCCGGGGGTCACCTGCCGGCCGTCCGCGTGGGCCTGGCGGTCGCTTGCCGGCCATGCGCGCGGGCCGGCGGTCACCGGCCGGTGGGCAGTGCCCGGACATGCGCGCGCACCCTCGCCCGGCGGGGGCGAGGGTGCGGATGCATGGGGTGGGCCCGGCGGCCACTGCCGGCCCAGCCGGGCCGGGTCGGCCGGGTTCGCGGGCCGGTTCAGCGGTGGGCGCGGGCCGGTTCACGGCGGATGCGCGCCGGTTCAGCGGTGGGCGCGGGCCGGTTCAGCGGTGGTTGCGCGCCGGTTCAGCGGTGGGCGCGGGCCGGTTCAGCGGTGGGCGCGGGCCGGTTCAGCGGGGGAGCGGTGGACTGGAGTCGGCTCAGTACCAGCCGTTGGCCTGCCAGAAGCTCCAGGCCTGGACCGGGCTGCCGTAGCGGGAGTTCATGTAGTCCAGACCCCACTTGATCTGGGTGGCCGGGTTGGTCTTCCAGTCGGTACCGGCCGAGGCCATCTTCGAACCCGGCAGGGCCTGGACCAGGCCGTAGGCGCCGGACGAGCTGTTGGTCGCGGCGGGGTTCCAGCCGCTCTCGTGCTCCACGATCTTGCTGAACGCGTTGAACTGCGCGGCGTCCGGGATCATCTTGTGCGCGATCGCCTGGGCGGAGGAGGCCTGGTCGGTGGCGGCCTGGGCGGGCGCCGCGGTCAGCGCCATGCCTGCGGTGGCGGCGGCCAGGGCGGCGGCGGTGAGGGCCTTCTTCGGGGAAGCGATGCGGCGGATGAAGGAGACGGACACGGAGAACCTCTTGCGTCGGGGACAGGGGATCGCCCGCATGGGACGGACCACGTGCTGTGGCCGCATGCGTCGGCGCCTCGGCCCTGAGGGGCTTGCGGCGCCTGGCGACGTCGTCCAGACAAGCAGCCCGAGAACCCGTCCGCAATGACCCCTTTTACTAGTTGTGGCCGGATCGACGGCAAAAGTCGGCGCTGTGGCGTGGGTCTCAATCCGCAGGTCAGAAGGGGTGCACGGGTGGGCGTATCGGGCAAATGCGACTACGGCCCTCCGTCGTAGGTGACGTGGGTCATGTGGGGTGCTTCACCGGCTTGCTCACCGGCCGGAGGCGAGCCCTCACCCAGGGGGACCGTCGAATGTGACCGCGGTCTCGAAAGCGGCCCGCCGCGTGGCCCGGCGCAGGGCACGCAGCACCGCCGGACCGAGGACGAGGGTCAGTACGACGGTGCAGACCGCCCGGCCCAGGTCCCAGCCGAGCGAGGTGGCCAGGCAGTACGCGACGAAGTGGGCCAGGTTGGTGGCGAGGGGGGCACCGGCGCTGAAGGAGATGTTCGAGGCCGCGGCGCCCAGGAAGGGCCAGCCGGCCAGGTTCATGACGGTGCCGTAGGCGAAGGCGGCGAGGAAGCCGTAGACGGCGAGCATCACCAGCTCGGCGCGACCGCGCAGCCGCACCGGGCCGGGGAGCAGCCCGGCGCCCGCCGTGAACCAGCCCATCGCCAGCATCTGGAACGGCAGCCACGGCCCGACACCGCCGGTGAGCAGCGCCGACGCGAACATCGTCACCGATCCCAGCGCGAACCCGAAGCCCGGCCCGAGCACCCGCCCGCTCAACACCATCAGGAAGAACATCGGTTCGATCCCGGCCGTACCGGCGCCGATGGGCCGCAGGGCCGCGCCGGTGGCGGCCAGCACGCCCAGCATCGCCACGGCCTTGGGCCCGAGGTCCGACTCGGAGATCGTCGCGGCCACCACCGCCACCAGCAGTACCAGCAGCCCCGCGAAGAGCCACGGCGCGTCCTGGGCGTGGGCGCTCAGCTGGGAGCTGGGCGGAGCGAGGAAGGGCCAGCAGAAGCCGATCACCCCGACGGCACTGGCCAGCGCCAGCGCGGCGAGGGAGCGGGGTCCGAGGCGGACGGCGCGGATGCGGGCGGAACCGCCGGGTCCGGCGGGTCCGGTGGAAGGGGCGGGTCCGGCGGAAGGGGCGGGACGGGCGGAAGCGTCGGAACCGCCGGGTCCGGTGGAAGGGGCGGGGCGGGACGGGGGTGTGGCCCCGGCGCGGTGCGGGGAGCGGCCGGGGAGGCTCATCCGAGCGCCTCCCGGATCTCGGACACCGTCAGCCACTGCTGCGGGGCCAGGACCTTCGTCACCTGGGGCGCGAAGGAAGGAGAGGACACCACGATCTCGGCGGTCGGGCCGTCCGCGATCACCTCGCCCTCCGCGAGCAGCACCACCCGGTGGGCCAGCTCGGCCGCCAGTTCCACGTCGTGCGTGGCCAGCACGATCGCGTGCCCCTTCGCCGCCAGTCCGCGCAGCACGGCGACCAGACGGGCCTTCGCCGCGTAGTCCAGGCCGCGCGTCGGCTCGTCCAGCAGGATCAGCGGGGGGCGGGCGGTCAGGACGACGGCCAGTGCCAGCGCCAGGCACTGGCCCTCCGACAGGTCACGCGGATGCGTGGCGTCCGCCACGTCCGGCAGCAGCTCGGACACCAGGGCCCGGCAGGTGCCGGGTGTGGCGCCGGCGTCGTGGTCGGCCGCCGTGCACTCGGCGGCGACCGTGTCCGCGTAGAGGAGGTCGCGGGGGTCCTGAGGGACCAGGCCGACGTGACGGACGAGGTCACGGGGCGGGGTGCGGTGGGGCACGACCCCCCGGACGCTGACGGTTCCGGCGCTGGGCGCCACCACCCCGGCCAGCGAGTTCAGCAGGGTCGACTTGCCGGCGCCGTTGCGGCCCATGAGGGCGACGGTCTCACCCGGGGGGACGGTGAGGTGCACCTGGCGGAGGGCGTCCCCGTGCTCCCGGCGGACGGAGAGGGAGCGGACCTCGGCGAGGTCGGAGGAGGAGGCCGGGGGAGGGACCGGGCCCGCGGAAGGGGTGCGGCGCCGGAAGAGCGAGCGGCGCGGCGGGTTGCCGCCCGCCGAGACCGGCGACGCCTGCCGGCGCCGGCCGGCTGCCACCCCCCGGCCCTCGGCCCCGCTCGAGCGCGGGTCACCCCCGTCGCCCACCCGTACCGCCCCGCCGGCACGGCTGTCCGCGGCCGTGAGGGGGGACGGCTGCCGAGTGGGAGCGGCCTCGGCGGCAGCGCGGTCCGCGCCCCCGGCAGCGCGGCCGGACGTGGCCGTGAGGGTCGGCGTGGCTCGGAGGCGGGCCCGGAGTTCCGGGGCGTGGCGGCGGGCGTCCCGTACGGTCAGCGGGAGGGGGGACCAGCCGGCCAGGCGGCCCAGGGCCACCACCGGGGGGTGCACCGGGGACACGGCCATCACCTCGGGCGGGGTGCCCGTGACGGGAGCGGCCCCGGGGGCGGGGAGCAGGACGATGCGGTCGGCGTAGTGGATCACGCGTTCCAGGCGGTGCTCGGCCAGCAGGATCGTCGTGCCGAGGTCGTGGACCAGCCGCTGCAGGACGGCCAGCACCTCCTCCGCGGCGGCCGGGTCGAGGGCCGAGGTCGGCTCGTCGAGGACCAGGACCCGGGGGTGTGGGGTCAGAACGGAGCCGATCGCGACCCGCTGCCGCTGCCCGCCGGACAGCGTGGCGATCGGCCGGTTCCGCAGCCCGGCCAGGCCCAGCAGGTCCAGCGTCTCCTCCACCCGGCGCCGCATCACCTCCGGGGCGAGCCCCAGCGACTCCATGCCGTAGGCGAGTTCGTCCTCGACGGTGTCCGTCACGAAGTGCGCGAGCGGGTCCTGGCCGACGGTGCCGACGACGTCGGCGAGTTCCCGCGGCTGGTGGGTACGGGTGTCCCGGCCGGCCACCGTCACGCGTCCGCGCAGGGTGCCGCCGGTGAAGTGCGGGACCAGTCCGCTCACCGCGCCCAGCACCGTGGACTTGCCGACCCCGGACGGGCCGGCGAGCAGCACCAGTTCGCCCTCGGGGACCTCGAAGTCGACGCCGGCGACGGTGGGCCGGTCCGCGCCGTCGTACGTCACGCTGACATCCTCGAAGCGGATCACCACGGCTCCTTGGGGACGACGAAGGCGGGCAGCAGGGCGAGCAGGACGGCCGCGGCGGGCCAGAGCGGGAGCGTGGGGGCGACGAGGGGGACGACCCCGGGGTTCAGCGCCTGCGGATCACGGACGGAGGCGAGCGTGAGCAGGGCGGCCACGGCCACGCCCGAGCCCGTGACCAGCCACGCCCGCAGGCCCCAGGGGTCCGGACGGTACCGGGTGCGCAGGGAGCGGCGGCCACCGAGCCGCAGGCCGGCGAGCGCGGCGGCGACGCCGGCGAGCAGGACCGGGATGCCGTACGTACCTCCCTCCGCGGTCAGCAGCCCGTACGTACCGGCGCAGACACCGAGGAGACCGCCGAGGGTGAGGGCGGCTGTGGTGCGGCGGACGGGGGCGGGGACCTCGGCGGTACGGCCGTAACCGCGGGACTCCATCGCGGCGGCGAGTGCGACCGAGCGCTGCAACGCGCCCTCCAGGACGGGCAGTCCGACCTGGAGCAGGCCGCGCAGGCCGCGGTCGGGGCGGCCGCGCAGGCGGCGGGCGGCGCGCAGGCGCTGGACGTCGGCGATCAGGTGGGGGGCGAAGGTGAGGGCGACGACGACGGCCACGCCGGCCTCGTACAGCGCGCCGGGCAGGGACTTGAGCAGCCGGGTGGGGCTGGCCAGGGCGTTCGCCGCGCCGACACAGATGAGGAGGGTGGCGATCTTCAGGCCGTCGTAGGCGGCGAAGACCACGGCCTCGGCGGTGACCCGGCCGCCCAGGCGGATGCCCTGCGCCCAGTGGGGGAGGGGGACTTCGGGGAGGGTGACGAGGGTGTGCGTGCCGGGGATGGGGGAGCCGAGCGCCACCGCGAACACGACGCGGACGAGGAGGACGGCGAGGGCGAGCTTGGCGAAGGCGGTGTAGGAGCGGGACCAGGGGGCGGGGGTGCGGTGCGCCGCCACGACGTAGGCGGAGGCCGATATGAGGAGGGTGAGGAGGAGGGGGTTGGTGGTGCGGGTGGCAGCGGTACCGAGCGAAAGCGCCCAGAGCCACCAGGCGCCGGGATGCAACACCGCCCGCCGCCGGGCCGCACCGCTCACCGGCAGGTCCGGAGCCACGGCCGCCCGGGGCCCGGCTGCACTGCCCCGCGCCCGCAAGGTGCCGCTGCGCCCACCCGTGCCGCCCCAGCGGCACGACTGCCCGCAGCTACGCCGAGACGACCACCCACGGCGCGATTCAGCCTGCGCCGCCCGCAACCCCCCAGGGCCCCGGGGAACCGCGCGCCCGGCCACACCGCATCCGCATTCGCACGGCTGCCCGTACTCTCGGTGCGATTCAGCCTGCGCCGCCCGCATTTCCCCAGGGGCGCGGGGAACTGCGCGAGCGGCCACGCCGCACGCGCACTCGCACGACGGCCCGCAGTCAGCCCGTGTCATCGCGTCGCCGCCGTGCCTGCCACACCGCCGCCCCGGCCAGCGCGGCTACGACACCCGCGCCGATCGGCAGGCCCAGCGAGGGCCCGCTGCCGGAACTGCTGCCGGATCCGCCGGACTTGCCGGAGCCGGCGGTGTTCCCGGGCCCGGCGGAGCCGCCCTTGGCGGAGACCTGCTCTCCGCAGCCCTTCTCCGGGTACCCGGCGATCGCGCACAGCAGGGCATCGCTGTCGTACCGCAGCGGCTTGGCCACAGCGGCCAGCGCCTCCGCGGTGGTCGCGTCGCCGGACACCCGCGCGCACGCCGTCCGCCGCCCCGGCGGCCTCTCCCCGGACGGCGCATCCGCCGCCGTACCGAAGTCGAGGACCAGAGCGACCCGCTTCGTACCGGACTTCGCGGGCGTACGCCCGCAGATCGTGCCGAAGTCCGCCGCGCCGCGCGGCCGGCTAGCGTCCGCGGAGTCCGCGCTCACCGCGAACCGGAAGCCCTGCACGGCACCGTCGTCGGGGCGGACGGCCGAGGGACCCTGCGTGGCGTACGTCCACTCGCCCCCGGTGCGCTCCCAGAACGACCAGTAGCGGTACCCGGTGGCACCCGCCCGCCCCGCGGAGCCGAGCAGCAGCAGCGCGGCGGCGAGCACCGGCACGGCACGGCGGACGGCGGTCACGGCTGCCGCTTCTTCCGGCCGCTGAGCAGGAAACCGATGCCGACGCCGGCGACGAGACCGACACCGACGATCCACCAGACGCTCGTGCCGGAGTCGGCGTCCTCCGACTCCGTCCGCCGCTCCTCCGCCCCGGCCGCCTTGCCGGACCGCGGGGCCGGACCCGTCGCGCCGAGCAGGGCGACCAGGTCCCGGCCGCCGAAGTGCCGCGGGTCGGCCCCCGCGGCGTCGGCCGCGAGGATCAGCTGGGCGTAGGCCGCCGGACCGCTCTTCTCGGCCCAGCCCGCGGAGTTCTTCTCCAGCCACTTCAGGGGCCCCTGCGCCGCCGCGGAACCGTTCTGCACGGCGAGTGCGACGACGGCGTCCGCCGTGTTGCCGTAGTCGGGCTGGTCCTTGGCGCCGGGCAGGACGGACGTCAGGTAGCCGTCCTTCGCGACCGCCTTCGCCAGGTACGCCGCGCCGTTGGCCGCCGCCCGCTCCGGGCCCGGAGAGGAATCGGTGCAGGCGGCCGCCGACTTGGCACCGGCCTTCGCCGACACCATGCCCATGCCCCGCGCGCCGACCACGGCCGCCGCCGTCGCGTCCGCGTTGGCCGCCAACTCGCCCTTCTTGTCCGGCTGGAAGGCGAAGGCACCCCCCTTGTCGCACGGCAGCGCGAGCTTCAGCAGGGCGTCGTAGGGCGACTTGCCGGCCTTCAGGACCTTCCCGGGGCCGTCCCCGGCGGCGGCGAGCGCGCCGATCACGACGGACGTCGAGTTCGCGTCGCTGGCCCCGCCGGGGGCGTAGCCCCAGCCGCCGTCCTTGTTCTGCACGGACTTCAGCCAGGACACCGCCTTGCCGACCTCGGCGTCGTGGTCGCCGAGCGCGGACAGGGCCTGGGCGGCGACGGCCGTGCTGTTGGTGTCGACCATCAGCTTCGTGTCGCAGGCCTTGCCGGGCTCGGCGCGGAACGCGGCGAACGCCCCGCTCGCACACTGCTGTCCGGCCAGCCAGTCCACGGCCTTCGTCGCGGGCTCGACACCGGACCGGTGCTGCGCCAGCAGCGCCAGGGACTGCCGCCAGACGCCGTCGTACTTCGGGTCGGCGGTGCCGTAGAGGCCGGAGGGCAGGGCCTGCGACGGCTCGGGGGACGGGGACGCGGCCACGGCGGGCGCGGCGGCGGCCAGCACGCCCACGGCGGCGAGGGCCGCGGCACTGCGGCGTACGTTCATGGTCGGCGACTGCCTCTCCTGCGAGGAGCCGGGCAGCGCAGGGGGACACCCGCGCGGCTCGGCTCCGTGGATCTCGACGGTGCCGTGCGCGGCGGGCTGCCGACGCACGCGAGCCGGTCAACGTCCCGTCCGGGTCGGTCCGGCTCACCGCCTTCGTCTCGGCGGTGTACGGATCAGGTCTTCCCTGCCCGGGTGGGACCGAGGACTCCGGGAAGGGGCTGCGCCGGAATTGCACCGGCTTCCCCCCGTACGGGTGTGATGACGACCCCGCCACTTTACCGGCCGCCCCGAGCGGGCCGGGGGGTGGCCGTGCGCACACCGCGCCGGTGACCGGGATCACGGCCGCCGCGCCCACCGGGAGCCGGCGAGGAGAGGACCGGCCCAGACCCCCTGCGTGCCGGCTCGGCCGCGTGCGGGCCGGCTCAGGCCGCGTACGTGCCGGCCGTCGGGGTCACCGCCGCGCTCAGGTGGCGGGCCATGCGGCGCAGCGCCTCCTCGCACTCCGGGATGTCCTCGCCCGTCACCACCCAGTGCGCGAGCCGGTCGGTGACGTCCCCGTGCGGGGCCGCCGTCACCGGGTCCCCGGCCCGCCGGGTGAGGACCATCCGTTCGGCGGCCGGCTCCTGCGCGGCGGCCGGGTCCAGGTGCAGATGGGTCAGGCGGCCCGTCGCGGCCGGGTAGGCGAACTGCACGGCGGCGGCCCGCTGCCGGGTCGGGGTCAGTTCCGGCGGCCGGCCGGTGGCCAGCGCGACGGCGGCCCGGGCGAGGTCGACACCGGTCGCCCGCTGCACCAGCAGCGGGATCAGATCGCCGGCCAGGAACGGGGTCACGTCCGTGACCCGCGGGCCGCGGTCGGTCAGCCGCAGCGTGAGGTGCGCGACCGTGTGGGCGAGCCCGAGCGCCCGGACCGTCCGCTCGACGCACTGGCGCAGGAACCGGTTGTGCAGCAGCCCGTCGTGCGCGTGGACGCAGTGCCGCAACGCGCTGCGGGCCGGGGCCGGCCCCGTCGTCGTACGGGTCAGCGCGACGATGCGGACCTCGTCGTCCAGGACGACGGTCTCGGCGGACACCAGTGGCCCCGCCGCGTCCTCGGGGTCGCTGGGCGCCACCCGGTGCCGCAGCAACAGGGTCCGTAACGCGACCGGGTCGGCGCAGGCCGCCGCCGTCTCGTACGGCAGGCCCGGCGTCCCCAGCAGCCCGGCGACCCGCGCGGCGCAGCCCAGGTGCTCCGCGGACCAGGTCAGCACCCCGTCGACCGGGCGTCCGGCCGCGTACCGCGCCACCGCCTCGGCCGTCTCCGTCTCCCGGGCCGGGTCGGCCGCGAGATGGCCGCTCAGGTACGGGCGCGCCCAGGCCGGCGGATCGGGGTCGACCAGGACCACCGGGCGGACCGCGGCGATCCGCGCCAGCGGGAACTCGCCGCAGGTGCCCCGGCGGCCGGCCCCGAGGAGGAGGACGGGCTGCGCCATGGATGCCTGCACCTTCCTCGGGGGGAAGGCGGGCAAGAAACACCCCGGATGCCGCTCCCCCATAGGCGGCACCCGGGGCGGGTCAGATCTTGCTCTCTGTGCGGTGATCCTCACCCACCGCGCCCTCAACTGTCAACGATTGCTGCGTAATTGCGCAGGCGCCGTTGTCACGTCTGGTCGCCGAACGGGCGACCGGGTAGCCTCGCGTCAGCCCAGCCGCCGAACGGACGACACGCCCAGGGGGGACCTCGGTGAGTGACGCCTACTCCTCGCTGGCCGATGTCCTGGACCGGCTCGGCGAGTTGACCGGCAGGCCCGGCCGCCTGCCGGAGGCCCTGGACGTGGCCGGCCTCTCCTACCGCACCGGAGTGCCCGTCGGCACCGTCGTGGAACTGCTCTCCGGCGGCCGGGCCCCCGAGGCCTGCCTGAGCCAGCGGGTGCGCCAGCGACTGGACTTCATCCGGGAGAGCAGGCGCCGTCCCGACGGCAAGCGGTACTCGCTGGACGAGCTGGCCCGGATCGCCGGAACCAGCCGGCAGTGGCTGAGCGAGTGGCGCAAGAGCGGCATGCCGAGCCTGGAGCACGCCGACCGGCTGCGCCGCTTCTTCGGCCTGCCCGCGGGCTTCTTCACCGCGGACGAACCTGAGGCCCTGCACGAAGCCCTGCAGCCGGTGCTGCAGAGCCTGGAGGCGGAGGCGGACCCGCTGCTGCGGCTGCGCGAGAGCGGACTCGTCCGGCTCGCCGCCCGCGCCCCGCAGATGAACGCCCGTCAGCTCGCCACCCTGGCCGACCTCGCCGAGATGATCATCTCCTCGGAACGGGTGAAGGACAGCGGGCGTGCCTGAACCGACCGGCTCCACGCCCCCCGCATCCGGCAGGTCCGCGAAGTACCCGCGGTTAACGGCGTCCTCGAGATCACCGAGGTCCCCCAAGCGCTTCCTCGACCAGCTGGTCCGGGACACCGTCCGCGCCCTCACCCCGCCGACCGGCCCGGAGGCGTTCCTGCACGCGTTGTGCGACACGCTCAGCCCGCAGCTGGACCGCCCGGTCCGGCTGAAGTTCGTCGCCTTCCCGCCCGGCCTGGACGTCTCCGGGATCACCCTCGCCCGGGACGAGGACTACATCGTCGTGGTCGAGGACCGGGCCCCGGACACGCACAAGTTCGTCATCGCCGGGCACGAGATCGGCCACATCCACTACGGCACGCTCGACGTGCACTACCCGTCCGGGCTGCCGGCCGCCGCCCGCCGGCTGCTGTCCCGGGACGAGGACGACATCCCCTGGGGCCGGGTCGTCGCCATGGCCACCCGGTCGCCCGCCGCGGCGGCGGCCGCCGCCGAGTGGGAGGCCGAGGAGTGCGGGCTGCGGCTGGCGGCCAAGTTCTCCAAGGTCGTCGGGCCGGGCGCGGCCGGCCGCGTGACCCAGGACACCCTCACCGACCGGCTGTCCTCCTCGCTGGGCAACATCGGCGGGCCCTGATGAACTGGGACATCGCCGGCTGCTTCGCCGCCTACGCCGTCCCGGCCGGCCTGCTCGCCGTGGCCTTCGTGATCAAACTCCCGGTGCTGCGGCGCGCCTGGCAGGACCCGATCCTGCGGGCCACCGCCCTGCTGCTCGGCATCGGTGCGATCGTCTTCGCCTCGCTGCCGCCCGCCAACCTGCACCGCATCAACCAGCTCGCCGGCATCCCCAACTTCGCCGGTCTGTGGGTCTATTCGCTGCTGACCGCCTACTGCGGCGCCTGCCTGTGGCTCATCATCACCTGGCGCGACCCGCCGTCCGCCGTCCGCCGCCGCAACACGCGGCTGGTCTGGATGACGTACGGCATCATCATCGTCGGCCTGTGGGCGACGTTCCTGCTCGGCGACCACCACGTGGAGCGGCTGCGCGACCTCGACACCTACTACGCCGACACGCCCTGGATGCGCGAGTTCGTCCTGCTCTACCTGTGCGCCCACCTGGTGTCCGCACTGATCGCGGCCGGCATGCTATGGACCTGGTACCGCAAGGTCGAGGACACCTGGCTGCGCCGGGCGGTGATCTTCCTGCAGGAGGCCTACGCCCTCGGCCTCCTCTTCGACCTGGGCAAGCTCACCGCGATCGGCGCCCGGTGGAGCGGCCGGGACTGGGACTGGCTGTCCACGTACGCCGCCCCGCCCTTCGCCATCGCCGAGGCCGGCCTGGTGGCCGTGGCCTTCATCGCCGGGCAGGCCGGGCCGCTGGTGGCGGAGCGCCGGCGGCTGGTGGGCTCCTACCGGCGCCTGAAACCGCTGTGGCAGACCATGCTGACCGTCACCGCACCGTCGGCCCCCGCGACCGGCCGGGTCAGCGGTGCCGCCCTCCGCCTCGAACTGCGCCGGGCCGCCATCAACGACGGCCTGCTCAAACTGGCCCCGCACCTCAGCGGAGCCCGGCGCGAACGGGTCGGGAAGGCGGCACTGGCCGTGGGCTACCCGGACTGCGTCGCGCGGGGCATCGCCGGCGCGGTGGACGTCCTCATCGCGGCGGCGGCGCTGCACACACCCGGCGAGCCGCACGGTGAGCCGCACGGTGAGCCGCCGGCCGGGGACCCCGGGTTCGCCTCCGACCCCGGCGAACTGGAGTCGGTCGCCCACGCGTTGCGGTTCCACGCAGCCGCCATCGAAAGGTTCCGCCGGCAGGCGGTCGCCACGGAAGGTGTCACCTCACATGCCTGACATACCCACCGCCCGCCGCACCGCGCTCGTCATCGGCGGCAGCACGGCCGGCATGCTCGCCGCGTCCGTGCTCGCCGGCCGCTTCCACGAGGTGACGATCGTGGAGGCCGACCGGCTGCCGGCGGGCCCGGAGCCGCGCAAGGGCCTGCCCCAGGCCCGGCACGCGCATCTGCTCTGGTCCGGTGGGGTGGCCGCGCTCGAGGAACTGCTGCCGGGCATCACCGGGGAGCTGACCGGCCGGGGCGCGGGACTCATCGGGGTGATGTCCGACCTGGTCAGCAAGGCGCCCTCCGGACAGTGGTTCCGGCGGTTCACCGACTCCCGGCACCACATGATCGTGTGCAGCCGGGACCTGCTGGACGCGGTGATCCGTGCGGACGTCCTCGCCCGGCGCCGGATCACCCTGCTCGACGGCACCCGGGTGGCGGGCCTGACCGGCGACCGGAACCGGGTGACCGGCGTCCGGGTCCCCTCCGGCACCGGCGGGCAGCTCACCACCCTCCACGCCGACCTGGTGATCGACGCGAGCGGACGCGGCTCCCAGGCGGACAACTGGCTGCGGGCGCTGGGCCACGCCCCGGTCGAGGAACGCGTGGTGGACGCCGGCGTCGCCTACGCCAGCCGCATCTACGCGGCCCCCGACGGCACGGCCGGCCTGCGCTACCCCGTGGTCAACGTGCAGGCCGACCCGCGGGACGCACCCGGCCGCGGCGGGGTCGTCGTACCGATCGAGGGCGACCGCTGGCTGGTCACGCTCTCCGGTACGCGCGGCGGACAGCCGACCGCCGACCCCGACGCGTTCGAGCACTTCGCGCTCACCGGCCTCAAGGACCCGGTCATCGGCCACCTCCTCGCCGGGGCCAAGCCGCTGACCGACCCGGTGACCACCCGCAGCACGGCCAACCGGCGCCGCTACTACGAGAAGGCCGAGACCTGGCCGGCGGGCTTCGCCGTCCTCGGGGACGCCGTCGCCGGCTACAACCCCGTCTACGGGCACGGGCTGTCGGTGGCCGCGCAGAGCGTCATCGCCCTCGGCCGGGTCCTCGACCGGTACGGCCCCACCGCGCCCGGCACCGCCCGCCGCATCCAGCGCGCGGTGGCCCGGCCGGTCGGCAACGCGTGGAACCTCGCGGTCGGCCAGGACGCCTCCTACCCGGGGGCCGCGCCCCAGCCGCCGACCTTCGTCGAGCGTCTCCTCACCGCCTACGTCGACAAGGCCGTGGCCGCCGGCTCCGAGAACCCGCACGCCCTGCGGGGCCTGCTGGACGTGATGAGCCTGAAGACCGCGCCGCCGCGCCTGTTCGCCCCCGACATGCTCTGGCACATCGCCTTCGGCCCCCGCACGGGCCCCCTGCCCGGCCCACCGCTGACGGAGAGCGAACGAGAGGCGGCAGGGCTGCGCTGACGACGCGTACGGCGGCGGGGCTTGAGGGCCGAGGCCGGTGCCGGCCGCGGGGAGCGGGCGGGTCAGGCCGCCACGTAGGTCACCGGCTCGCTGCCGGCCACCGGCTCCGCACGGCCCTGCTTCACCAGGCGGCGGAGATGGGACTCGGCCTCCGACACGGCGATGTTCCGGGAACCGTAGGGGATCTCGGCCCAGGGGCGGTTCCACTCCATGCGCTCGGCGAGCTGCCACGGGGTGAGGGGCTCGGCGAGGAGGGCGAGGAGGCCGGCCAGCCGGCTCGCGTGGTGACCGAGCAGCTCCCGCACCCGGCCGGCGGCGTCGGAGAAGGCGTACTGGTGGGCCGGGAGGACCTCGGCCGGGGCGAGGCGCGCGACCCGCTCCAGGGAGTCGAGGTAGTCGCCGAGGGGATCGGTGACGGTCGCGTCGTCGGGATCCTCGTACAGACCGATGTGCGGGGTGATCCCGGGCAGCAGATGATCCCCGCTGAACAGTCGTCCCCGCCCCGCCGGTCCCCCCGGGTGCTCCTCCTCCAGGTGCAGGCAGACGTGGCCGGGCGTGTGGCCCGGGGTCCAGATCGCGCGCAGCCGGCGGCCGGGCAGGTCCAGCAGTTCGCCCGGCACGATCTCGCGGTCCGGCAGGGCGGGGGAGAGCCCGGGCAGGGTACGGCGGCCACGGGCCGCGCGCAGCGGGGCGACGTGCGCCTCGGGCGCCCCGGCCGCGGCCAGCTTGGCGGCCATGTACGCGTACCACCGCTCGGGCCGGGTCTCCCGCGCCCTGCGCACGATCGCCGCGTCGGCCGCGTGCAGCGCCACCCAGGCACCGGAGGCCTCACGCACCTGCGCGGACAGCCCGTGGTGGTCGGGGTGGTGGTGGGTGACCACGACGCCGTACACGTCGTGCACCGTCGTACCGCATGCCGTGAGTCCCGCCGCGAGGGTGTCCCACGACGCGGGGTCGTCCCAGCCGGTGTCCACCAGCACGGGCCCCCGGTCGGTGTCCACGACGTACACCAGCGTGTACCCGAGGGGGTTGTCCGGGATCGGGACCCGCACCGACCGCACGCCCCCGCCGTGATCGAACGTCTCCGCCACCATCGGTGCCCCGCCCCCTCCGCCCACGACCGCCGCCCACTATAACTAGAACTGGTTCCAGATCAGAGGGGTCTGCGGCCCGATGTGACGGGGCGCGTGCCGGCCGGCCGGGAGGCGGCCGGCGCGGGCCGGGGTCGTGGAGCCGGTGGCGCGGGCGGGATCAGGGGCGCCAGTCCGCCTCCAGGTCGTGGGAGTCGGTCTTGGTGAGCTGCTTCAGGCCGGTGCCGTCGGCGCGTACCAGGAAGAGGTGTTCGGGGTCCGCGTCGTCGCTGCCGCCCCGGGTGAAGACCAGGCGGCTGCCGTCCGGGGACCACGAGGGGTACTTGTCGTTGAGGCGGGCCGAGGTGATCCGGTGCACGCCGGAGCCGTCGGGGCGCACGAGGTAGAGGTGGGCGAAACCCGAGGCGTCCACGCGGCTGAAGGCGATCCGGCCGGTACGCGACCAGTCGGGGGTCCAGTCGTGGGATCCGGCCGGGGTGACCGCCTTCTCGGCCAGCGTGGAGAGCCGGATCCGCATCACCCTGCTGTGCCCGGCCGCGTCCGCGCGGTTGAAGGCCAGATACGTGCCGTCCGGGGACCACGTCGGGTGGAGGTCGTCAGCCGTGGTGTGGGTGAGC
Source organism: Streptomyces actinomycinicus (assembly GCF_016741775.1). Taxonomy (GTDB): domain Bacteria; phylum Actinomycetota; class Actinomycetes; order Streptomycetales; family Streptomycetaceae; genus Streptomyces; species Streptomyces actinomycinicus. Next base: position 726,553 of record NZ_JAERRK010000001.1, read on the forward strand.
CGCTTGGCGGGGGTGCCGTCGACGTCGGCGACGTAGATCTCGCGCTGGGTGCCGACCGGCCTGGCGTAGGCGAGCCGCTTGCCGTCCGGGGACCACGCCGGGTCGGAGGCGCCCTTGGTGCCGGGGACGGCCTTCAGGCCGGCGCCCGTGGTCTTCATGGTCCAGATGCCGTCGATGGCACCACCGGAGCCGTAACGGACGAACGCCACCCGCTTGCCGTCCGGTGACCAACTGGGCATCACGTCGCTGACGGTGGGGGTGTGGGTGAGTTCGACGGGGGTGCCGCCGGAGGGTGAGACGGCGTACAGGTCCTCGATGGACGCCGTCGCGGTGTAGCGGGCGAAGACGATGGAGTGGTCCGCCGCCGCCGCCCCCGCGTCCCCTGCGGCGCCCAGTGTCAGGGGCACGGTCACGGCGAGTGCGGCGGCGGCCACCACCGCCCGGCGGCGCCCCGCCGTCCCCCTCCCGCCGGCCCTGCCGGTTCTCCGGGCCTTCCCGTCGGTTCTGCCGTCGTCGGTGCGCTGTCGATGCGTCAAGGTGTCCACCCGATCCCTCCCTACGGCCCGCCGTGGGCCGCACCGGCTGGAAACATCCCACCCGACGGACGCCACGGGAAGCGCCGTGCGCCTGCGGTGCGAGCCCTGTGACACGTTCCGTACACCGCTGTCACACGGGGCGGCACCGAACGCCCGGACGCTGCGCCGCACACGACTCGAGAGCGGAGTCGCCCCGACATCGGACTCCGGGTATGGCCTAGTCGAAGTAGAACTGGTATCAGTTCTGAAACAGCGTCAGAAACGACGGATGCGGTGCCGTTCGGTGGGAGGCAGTCGGTCATGACCGGGCTCGTGGAACACGGACAGCTGTTTATCGGCGGGGAGTTGACCGACCCACTGGGCCGGGACGTCATCGAGGTGGTCTCTCCGCACACCGAGGAGGTCATCGGCCGGGTGCCGCACGCCTCCCGGGGGGACGTCGACCGCGCCGTGGCCGTCGCGCGCCGCGCCTTCGACGAGGGCCCCTGGCCACGCGCCACGCTCGAGGAGCGCATCGAGGTCGTCACCCGCATCAAGGACGGCATCGCGGCCCGGCACGAGGAGATCGCCCGCGTGATCTCCTCCGAGAACGGCTCCCCTTACTCCTGGAGCGTCCTGGCCCAGGCGCTCGGCGCGATGATGGTGTGGGACGCGGCGATCAAGGTCGCCCGCGACCACCCGTACGAGGAGCGGCGGGACGGCGTGCTCGGCCCGATCCTCGTCCGCCGGGAACCCGTCGGTGTGGTGGCCGCCGTGGTCCCCTGGAACGTCCCGCAGTTCGTCGCCGCCGCCAAGCTCGCGCCGGCACTGCTGACGGGCTGCACGGTGGTGCTCAAGCCGTCCCCCGAGTCCCCGCTGGACGCCTACCTGCTGGGCGAGATCGCGCGCGAGGCCGGTCTGCCCAAGGGCGTGCTCTCCATCCTCCCCGCCGACCGCGAGGTCAGCGAGTACCTGGTCGGCCACCCCGGCATCGACAAGGTCGCCTTCACCGGCTCGGTGGCGGCCGGCCGGCGCGTGATGGAGGTCGCCGCCCGCAACCTCACCCGGGTCACCCTGGAACTGGGCGGCAAGTCGGCGGCGGTCGTACTGCCGGACGCCGACGCGCAGACCGCGGTGTCGGGCATCGTCCCGGCGGCCTGGATGAACAACGGCCAGGCCTGTGTGGCCCAGACCCGCATCCTCGTCCCGCGCGCCCGCTACGACGAGTTCGCCGACGCCTTCGCCCAGGCGGCGAGCGCCCTGAAGGTCGGCGACCCGCTGGACCCGGCGACACAGGTGGGCCCCCTGGTCGCCGAACGCCAGCAGCGGCGCAGCCTCGACTACATCCGCATCGGCCAGGAGGAGGGCGCCAAGATCCTCACCGGGGGCGGCCGCCCCGCCGGCCTGGAGAAGGGCTGGTACGTCGAACCGACCCTCTTCGGCGACGTCGACAACTCCATGCGCATCGCCCGCGAGGAGATCTTCGGCCCGGTCATCTGCCTCCTGCCCTACACCGACGAGCAGGACGCGGTCCGGATCGCCGACGACTCCGACTACGGCCTGTCCGGCAGCGTCTGGACGGCGGACGTCGAACACGGCATCGACATCGCCCGCCGGATCCGCACCGGCACCTACTCCGTCAACACCTTCAGCCTGGACATGCTGGGCCCGTTCGGCGGCTACAAGAACTCCGGCCTGGGGCGGGAGTTCGGGCCGGAAGGGTACGGCGAGTACCTCGAGCACAAGATGATCCACCTTCCGGCGGGGGCGTAGCCCATGGGCGACCGCTGGCACATCGAGGTCGACCGCTCGGTCTGCATCGGCTCGGCCCAGTGCCTCCACCACGCCCCGGCCGGCTTCCGCCTCGACCACGCCCGCCAGTCCCACCCGCTCGAACCCGACACCGACGCGAGCGAACAGGTCCTGGCGGCGGCCGAGAGCTGCCCCGTGGAGGCGATCGTCATCACCCTGCTGGGCAGCGGGGAGGCGGTGTTCCCGCCCGAGGAGTAGCGGCGCCCCGCCGCGGGGTACGCTCCTGCGGTTCGCGGTGAGCGGGAGGTCGTCTGGATCGACCGGCTGTGCCCCATCCGCGGCCGGGTCATGAACGTGCCGGGCAGTGCCGGCCGGCGGTTCGGGGAGATCGTCGTGCACGACGGCGAACCCAGGGGCCACCGGGTCGTCGACGGCCGTGAGTACCCGGTCTTCGACGAACTCCTCCTCTTCGAGGCCTCGGGCGTGCCCACGCTCGCGGTGACGGTGAACGCGGGCGCGGCCGAGGACGTCGAGGCGCTGGTCGACCTGTTCTCGGGTCACGACTACCGCGCCGAGCCCGCGAGCAGCTTCGAGCTGATGTGCTCCTGCTGCAGCGAGGGCACGGTGGAACGCGAGCGCAGCACCCACGGAGGCACGCAGCAGGTGCTGCTCGCCGCCCCGGAGGAAGAGGCCCGCCGCCTGCTGGCGGAGTGGGCCGCCGGGACGGGCCCGGACCGCAGCTGGAGCGGGCTGGAGACCCTCGCCTGAGGGCGTCCGCGGCGCGGTTCGGCCGCTCGCCCGGGGGCGTCCGCCGAGCGGACCGGCCCGGCCGGGACAGGGTGTTGCCAAATGGTGCTAAATGGTGGGTTCCGTCCCCGGTGGGGGATTTATCCTAGAGGAAGCCTACGAGGCGAGTGAGGGAGTCCGACCGCAGTAGCCGACTCAGGCGAGACGCAGAAGCATCCGCCCGGGCCGACAGCGACGGTAGGGCTGAGAGGCTGAAAGGCAGCAGTCAGGCCGGACAGCGACCCCCATCACCTGATCCGGACCATACCGGCGAAGGGAACCCGTCTCGTAGGTCTTTCCTTGCGTGGCCCCGGTGCGCCGTCTTCAGTGCCCGGCCTTCGGCGCCCGGCTTTCAGTGCCCGGCCTCAGCGCCCGCCGTCCGTGCGTGATCTTTCAGCGCCCGGCCTTTCAGCGCCCGCCGTCCGTGCGTGATCTTTCAGCGCGTGATCTTCAGGGGCGGTCCTCAGGGGCGGTCCTCAGCGTGCCGGGCGTCCCGGTTCCGTCAGGTCGATCAGCCGGCACACCGTCTCGATGTCGATCTTCACCTGGGCGATGGAGGCCCGGCCCGACAGCCAGGTGATGAGGGCCGAGTGCCAGGTGTGCTCGATGACCCGGACCGCGGAGAGCTGCTCGGGGGTCGGGTCGGGCTGCCCCATCGCGTCCAGGATGATCGCCGTCGTCTGCCGGGAGACCTGGTCCACCTCGGGCGAGACGCTGCGGTCGGCGAAGGTGAGGGCGCGGACCATCGCGTCGGCCAGATGCGGCTCGCGCTGCAGCGCGCGGAAGGCCCGCATCAGCGTCTCGGCGACACGCCCGGCGGCCGTGTCCCCGGCGGGCGGCTTCTTGCGCAGCGTGCCGTGCATGTGCTCCAGCTGGTCCTGCATGGTGGCCACCAGCAGGTGCACCTTGGACGGGAAGTACCGGTAGAGCGTGCCGAGGGCGACCTGCGAGGACTCGGCGACCTCACGCATCTGCACGGCGTCGAAACCGCCCCGGCTGGCCAGCTGCGCGCTGGCGTGCAGGATCCTGCGTCGGCGGGCCTCCTGCCGCTCGGTGAGCGGGGGCGAGGCAGGACGCGAAGTGCTGGCTTCCGCAGGCATGGGTCCCGTTCCGTGACAGTCGGTGAGGGCGTCTGTAGGGCTCGTGATCAGACAGCATGGCAGGGCCGCGCGCCGTGGCGCGAATCACCCGATCCACTGCTCACAGTGCCCCTACCTGCCGGTAGATTCAGAGCCTCTTGAACGATCAAGTCTGAAACTTGTTCTAGATTAGCGTCCCGGCGTAATCTCGCGGGACAGTGCAGGCAGAAGGGGGCACGGAGTGACCGCTGAGGCCCGGGCAGCGGGTGCCGACCAGGAACCCGCTGCCGACGGCGAGCGACCGCTCGACATCGCGCTTCTGACCTATAAGGGGAACCCGTTCTGCGGGGGACAGGGCGTCTACGTACGGCACCTGTCACGTGAGCTGGCCCGGCTCGGGCACCGGGTCGAGGTCATCGGCTCGCAGCCGTACCCCGTCCTCGACGAGGGGTACCCCCGGCTCACCCTCACCGAGCTGCCGAGCCTCGACCTCTACCGCCAGCCCGACCCCTTCCGCACCCCCGGGCGCGAGGAGTACCGGGACTGGATCGACGCCCTCGAAGTCGCCACCATGTGGACCGGCGGCTTCCCCGAGCCGCTGACCTTCTCGCTGCGCGCACGCCGTCACCTGCGGGCCCGCCGCGGCGAGTTCGACGTCGTCCACGACAACCAGACCCTCGGCTACGGGCTGCTGGGCGACATCGGCGCCCCCCTGGTCACCACGATCCACCACCCCATCACCGTGGACCGGCAGCTGGAGCTGGACGCCGCCGAGAACTGGCAGCGCCGCTACTCGGTGCGCCGCTGGTACGCCTTCACCCGCATGCAGAAGCGCGTCGCCCGCCGCCTGCCGTCCGTCCTCACCGTCTCGGGCAGCTCCCGGCAGGAGATCGTGGACCACCTCGGCGTCCGTGACGACCGCGTCCACGTGGTCCACATCGGTGCCGACACCGACCTGTTCGCGCCGAATCCGGCCGTCCCCGAGGTCCCCGGACGGATCGTCACCACCTCCAGCGCCGATGTGCCGCTGAAGGGACTGGTGTTCCTCGTCGAGGCGCTCGCCAAGGTGCGCACCGAGCACCCGGCCGCCCACCTGGTCGTCGTCGGCAAGCGCCCGCAGGAGGGCCCGGTCGCGCAGACGATCGAGCGGTACGGTCTCGAAGGCGCCGTCGAGTTCGTCAAGGGCATCTCCGACGCCGAGCTGGTCGACCTGATCCGCTCCGCCGAGGTGGCCTGCGTGCCCTCCCTGTACGAGGGCTTCTCGCTGCCCGCCGCCGAGGCCATGGCCACCGGCACCCCGCTCGTCGCCACCACCGGTGGTGCGATCCCCGAGGTGGCCGGCCGCGACGGTGAGACCTGCCTGGCCGTACCCCCCGGCGACCCGGGGGCGCTGGCCGCCGCCCTGAACCGGCTGCTCGGCGACCCGGAGCTGCGGGTGCGCCTCGGCCGGGCCGGCCGCGAACGGGTGCTGCGGAACTTCACCTGGGCCCGCGCCGCGGAGGGAACGGCGGCCCGGTACCGCGAGGCCATCGCCCGCTCCGCCCACGCCCACCGTCCGGCGGCCGTCGACAGGCGCCCCGCGCCCCCGATCCCCGGCCGCTCCGCGGCCTCCGCGAGTGTTGCCCCCGCGACCTCGACGAGTGACACCGGCGTCTACCCCGAAAGCAGGGCCACGTGCTGACCGTCGACTTCTCCCGGTTCCCGCTCGCCCCGGGCGACCGTGTCCTGGACCTCGGCTGCGGGGCCGGCCGGCACGCCTTCGAGTGCTACCGGCGCGGCGCCCAGGTCGTGGCCCTGGACCAGAACGCCGAGGAGATCCGCGAGGTCGCCAAGTGGTTCGCGGCGATGAAGGAGGCCGGGGAGGCGCCGGAGGGCGCCACCGCCACGGCCATGGAGGGCGACGCCCTCGCCCTGCCGTTCCCGGACGAGTCCTTCGACGTCGTCATCATCTCCGAGGTGATGGAGCACATCCCCGACGACAAGGGCGTCCTCGCCGAGATGGTGCGCGTGCTCAAGCCGGGCGGACGCATCGCCGTCACCGTGCCGCGCTACGGCCCCGAGAAGGTCTGCTGGGCGCTGTCCGACGCCTACCACGAGGTCGAGGGCGGCCACATCCGCATCTACAGGGCCGACGAACTGGTCGGCAAGATCCGCGAGGCCGGCCTGAAGCCTTACGGCAGCCACCACGCGCACGCCCTGCACTCGCCCTACTGGTGGCTGAAGTGCGCGTTCGGCGTCGACAACGACAAGGCGCTGCCGGTGCGGGCGTACCACAAGCTGCTGGTCTGGGACATCATGAAGAAGCCGTTCGCCACCCGCCTCGCCGAGCAGGCGCTGAACCCGCTGATCGGCAAGAGCTTCGTGGTCTACGCGACCAAGCCGCACCTGCCCCGGCTCGCCGAGACCGACGGGGTGGCCGCACAGTGACCACCCCCCGGACAGAACACCTCGTCCTGCCCGGGGTCCTCACCGCCGGGCAGGCTGCCGCGACCGTCCGCGGCATCCTGGCGGTGCAGCGGGAGGACGGTGCGATCCCGTGGTTCCGCGGGCACCACCTGGACCCCTGGGACCACACCGAGGCCGCCATGGCCCTGGACGCCGCCGGCGAGCACGAGGCCGCCGAGCGGGCGTACGACTGGCTGGCCCGGCACCAGAACGAGGACGGCTCCTGGTACGCCGCCTACGCCGACGGCGCCCACGACGACGTCACCGACCGCGCCCGCGAGTCCAACTTCGTCGCCTACATAGCCGTGGGCGTCTGGCACCACTACCTGTCCACCGGTGACGACACGTTCCTGGACCGCATGTGGCCCACCGTCTACGCGGCCACGGAATGGGTGCTGCGGCTCCAGCAGCCCGGCGGCCAGATCGGCTGGCGCCGCGAGGACGACGGCACGCCCACCGCGGACGCCCTGCTCACCGGCAGCTCCTCCATCCACCACGCCCTGCGCTGCGCGCTCGCCATCGCCGAGCAGCGCGAAGAGCCGCAGCCCGACTGGGAGCTGGCGGCCGGGGCGCTGCGCCACGCGATCCGCCGGCATCCCGAGCGCTTCCTGGACAAGGACCGCTACTCGATGGACTGGTACTACCCGGTCCTCGGCGGCGCACTGACCGAGGCGGAGGCCAAGGCCCGCATCGAGGCCGACTGGGACCGGTTCGTCGTCCCCGGCCTCGGTGTGCGCTGCGTGGTCCCCAACCCGTGGGTGACGGGAGGCGAGTCCAGCGAACTCGCCCTGGCCCTGTGGGCGGTGGGCCAGTCCGACCGGGCCCTGGAGATCCTCCAGTCCATCCAGCACCTGCGCGATCCGGACAGCGGCCTGTACTGGACGGGGTACGTCTTCGAGGACGGGGCGATCTGGCCCCGGGAACTGACCACCTGGACGGCGGGCTCCCTGCTGCTGGCCGTGGCCGCGCTGGGCGGCCACGACGCGACGTGCGCGGTGTTCGGAGGGGAACAGCTGCCTTCCGGGCTCGAGGTGGATTGCTGCGCCTGAGGGGCGTGGGGTTCCGTCGCACGGCGGGGGCGGTCCGTCGTGGCCGCCCGAGCAGTTCCCCGCGCCCCCTCGGGGGCGCGTTCCCCGACCCGGCGTCCTTCAGTGCCGGTGCATCCGGTTGGCGATGGCGTGGCCGACGAACAGGTAGACCACGGCGGCGAGGCCGTATCCGGCGACGACCCGGGCCCACGCCTCGTCGAACGTGAACAGGTCGTGCGACCAGCCGGCCAGCCAGGCTGCCGCGTCATGGACGAACTGGACCAGGCTGTTGGCCCGGTTCGCGTCCAGCAGGTACATCAGGATCCACAGGCCGAGGATGAAAGCCATGACGTCGGCGACGATCGCGATGACCGTCCCGGCCTGATTCGCACCGTTGCGATATCGAGGGGACATACCTTGCGGATTGCCGGGCGGCGGGCGGTGAAACCCGAACGGAGTCGCCCGAGTGGCGCACGGCGCCGCCCCGGGCGAGGCTGCCGGAGGAAGCCAACCGCTCGGGGAGACACGGTCGGAGGAATCCCTGTGCCCGTACCGATACGGCGCCTCTGCGTGGCGTTGACCCTGTGCTGTGCCCTGCTGGCCGTTTCGACCGCCTGCGGAAGCGGTGACAAGACGACCGGCACCAAGGCGGCCGCGTCGGCGGTCGCCGCGGCCGACGAGGCCACACCCAGCCCGAGCACGTCCGCCGAACGCCAGAAGTTCGCCAAGGCCCGCTTCGTCGCGAACGCGGGCCTCGCCGCCGGCGCCACCTACCAGTGGATCGTGAAGCCCTGGAAGGCCGGCAAGTTCAAGAAGGGCGCCAAGGGCCGCAAGACGGCCCTGGTCAAGGCCGGCCTCGCCGGCGCCTTCGCCTACAACCGGCTCAAGGCGGCCCAGCGCAACGCCCAGGGCGACCCCGCCCTCGCCAAGGCCCTCGCGCCCCTCGCCGGCGGCATCGAGGCCCTGAAGAGCCTCCCGGCCAAGCTGCGCCAGGGCGACGGGAGCGCGGCGAGCACCTTCAACGACATCATCGGCAAGGTCAAGGACGCGGGCAAAGACGCCGGCGCCCCGGTCCAGGACCAGGTGCCCTCCTCCTCCCAGCTGGCGGGCGGCTAGGCGTTCAGCTCCGCCAGCACCCGGAGCGTGTGCCGGTCCGGTGACAGGACGAGCAGGTCCGTCACCGGGCCGCCGCGCCACAACTCCAGCCGCTCGGCGATGCGTTCGCGGGGGCCGACCAGCGAGATCTCGTCGGCGAAGGCGTCCGGCACGGCCAGTACGGCCTCCTCGCGCCGCCCGGCCAGGAACAGCTCCTGGATCCGGCGGGCCTCCGCCTCGTACCCCATGCGGGCCATCAGGTCGGCGTGGAAGTTGCGGGCCGCGTGGCCCATGCCGCCGATGTAGAAGCCGAGCATGGCCTTGACCGGCAGCAGCCCCTCGGTCACGTCGTCGCACACCTTCACCCGCGCCATCGGGGCCACCAGGAATCCCTCGGGCAACTTGTGCACCACGTCCCCGTACACCTCGGGACGGCTCGGCGCCCAGTACAGCGGCAGCCAGCCGTCGGCGATCCGGGCCGTCTGCGCGACGTTCTTCGGCCCCTCCGCGCCGAGCAGCACGGGCAGGTCCCGGCGCAGCGGATGGGTGATCGGCTTGAGCGGCTTGCCGAGCCCGCTGCCGTCCGCACCCCGGTACGGAAGGGGGTGGAACCGTCCGTCCACCTCCACCGGCCCCTCCCGGCGCAGCACCTGCCGTACGACGTCCACGTACTCCCGGGTCGCGGTCAGCGGCGACGCCGGGAACGGGCGGCCGTACCAGCCCTCCACCACCTGCGGCCCGGACAGCCCGAGCCCGAGCATGACGCGTCCGCCGGAGAGGTGGTCCAGGGTGAGCGCGTGCATCGCGGTGGTGACCGGTGAACGGGCGGCCATCTGGGCAACGGCCGTACCGAGCCTGATCGTTGACGTCTGCGCGGCGATCCAGGTCAGCGGCGTGAAGGCGTCCGAGCCCCAGGACTCCGCCGTCCACACGGAGTCGTAACCGAGCCGCTCCGCCTCCCGGGCGAGCGGCACGTGCCCGGCGTCCGGACCGCGTCCCCAGTAGCCGAGTGCGAGTCCGAGCCGCATACGCCTGCCTCCTGACGTGCCGTCAGTTCCAAGCCGGGAGGCGACTGTACGACAACGGCCCCCCGCCCGGAAGGGCGAGGGGCCGGTGCGGTGCGGGCCGCGGCTCAGCCGCGCTGGATGCCCGAGGTGTCCTGCAGCACGCCGCGGCGGCCGTCCTGGGTCTGCGCCACCAGCGCGGCACCGCGCTGCTCGACGGCCAGGTACCAGGTGCCCGGCGCCAGTTCGGCGATCGGGTTCGGCGAGCCGTCCTCCGCGAACAGCGGACGGGTCACCGGCACGGCGAACCAGAACGGCGAGAAGTCCCCGGCCGGAGCCGGCGCGGGAGCCGCCGGGGCACCCTGACCGGCGGCCGGAGCACCCGGCCCGGCCGGCGGCTGCTGCCCGAACGGCTGCCCCGGCTGCGGCTGCGCACCGTAGGGCTGCTGCGGCTGGGCACCCGGGTAGCCGTAACCACCGGGCGGCTGCGCGCCGTAGGGCTGCGGGGCGGCCGGCTTGGGGGCCGAGAGCAGGGCAGCCTGGAGGGCGGGGACCAGCGGGGTGGCGATGGCGGCACCGGCCAGGACGAGAGCGGCGATGAACCCGAGGATCAGGCCGGCACCGGCGTCCGCACGGTCCAGGTCGAGCAGCGTCCACAGCAGCGTCCACGCGGACAGGACGGCGAAGGAGGTCCCGACCGTGGCGAGGTCCAGACCGGCCACCTTGCGCGGCTGCGGCAGGCAACGGTTGACGACGATGAGGGCCGCACCGACCACCGCGCCCATGTAGGTGCCCAGAGCGAGGGGCAGGTTGTCCCAGGCGTTCTGATCTATGTCGTAGCCGGAGATGCTGATGGAGTTGAGGAACGACGCGATGAACAGCACCACCGCTGCTCCGATCACCACGCCGTCGCCTCTAGTGAGGGAGCGGATATTCACTTCAGGTCCTTCGTAGGTCGTCTCGTCGTCGTAGACACTATCGCCCACAAGATCCGGCCGTCCGGCCGGATCCGCCCGTCGGTCACGACTCGCGCAGGAAACTCACGATTCCCTCAGAGATCCCTTGCGCCGCTTTCTGCCGCCAGGCGCCGCTGGTCAGAAGTGCCGAGTCCTTGGTATCGCGCATGTTGCCGCACTCGATGAACACCTTGGGAACCGTTGACAGATTGAGACCGCCCAGGTCCGTGCGCGTGACGAGACCGGTACCTTCGCCGATGTAGTTGGAGGGCGGCTCGCCCGTCTCGCGGACGAAGTTGCCCGCGATGCGCACCCCGAGATCGTGGGACGGGCCGACGATGGCACGGGTGTCGGCCGCGCCGGCGTGCACGGACCCCGGCAGGATCACGTGGAAGCCGCGGTTGCCCTGGGCGGAGCCGTCGGCGTGGATCGAGACGGCCGCGTCGGCGTGCGCGGTGTTGCCGATCCGGGCCCGCTCGTCCACGCACGGTCCCCAGGACGGGCTGTCCCCGTCGCGGGTGAGCTTCACCGTGGCGCCCTGCTCCTCCAGGAGCGTGCGCAGCCGGTGGGCGACGTCGAGGGTGAACCGGGCTTCGGTGTAACCGCCGTTGGTGGAGGTGCCGGTGGTGTCGCACTCCTTGCGGTTGGTCCCGATGTCCACGGGCCGGTTGATCTCGGCGGTGTGCTGGAAGTTGCCGGGGTTGTGTCCCGGGTCGACGACGACGACCTTCCCCTTGAGCGGGCCGGAGGCGTTGGGCCGGGCGGGGGCCGAGGCGGAGCCGCCGTCGTCGTCCTTGCGGCCGTGGTCGGCCTTGCCGTCGTCGCCGGGCGAGGCGGTCAGGGCGGAGGGGGAGGAGGGGGAGGAGGACACCGCGGAGGTGCGCGGGGCCGGTGCCGGGGAGGCCGTGCGGTCCTCGCCGCCCGGCCCGCCGCCGCCCACCGCCTCGTACACCACCCAGCCGAGCAGCGCGCCGGGCACGAGAGCGGCCAGCGCCACGGTCAGGGGGCCCCGCCGGGGCCGGCGGGGCTGTGGGGGATCGAAGTCCGGGCCTGTGTACGACACGTCTGCGACTCTAACCGGGGTGTCAGATCCCTGCCCGCGTTCGCCGCAGGACGCGCAGCGAGCCGGTCGCCGATACCTCGGTGAACGCACCGGACTCCAGTGCCCGCAGGTACACCCGGTAGGGGGCCTGCCCGGTGAACTCGTCCTCGGGGTGCGGGAAGACGTCGTGGATGACGAGCAGGCCGCCCTCGGCGACGTGCGGTGCCCAGCCCTCGTAGTCGGCGCCGGCGTGTTCGTCCGTGTGGCCGCCGTCGACGAACACGAAGCCGAGCGGCGAGTTCCAGATCTGTGCGATCTGCGGGGACCGGCCGACGAGGGCGACGACGTGCTCCTCCAGACCGGCGTGGAAGAGCGTGCGGCGGAAGGTGGGCAGCGTGTCCATCAGGCCGATCTCGGGGTCGACCGTCTCCGGGTCGTGGTAGTCCCAGCCGGGCTGCTGCTCCTCGCTGCCGCGGTGGTGGTCGACGGTCAGCGCGGTGACCCCGGACGCCCGGGCCGCGTCGGCCAGCAGAACGGTCGAGCGCCCGCAGTAGGTGCCCACCTCCAGCAACGGCAGCCCCAGCCGTCCGGCCTCCACCGCGGCCGCGTACAGCGCCAGCCCCTCGTCCACGGGCATGAACCCCTTGGCCGCCTCGAACGCGGCCAGGGTCTCGGGCTTGGGGGCGGTGGGCATGGGGCGGCCTTCCGGTCGTACGACAATCCGCACCCCATGCTGCCGCACCCCCGCCCCCCGACACGACAGGGGGTGCGCCCGTCAGGGGCGCGGGGAACTGCGCGACCACCCCCAACGAACCCGCAGCCACCGACCGGCAGAACCCGGACGGCCCCGTCAGGGGGCGCGGGGAACTGCGCGATCGGCCACACCGAACCCCGCAGCCGCCGACCGGCAGACCCCAACCCCCCCGGCGCGCGCTACGCCGTCACCGTCTCCCCCGGCAAGGCGAGGTCCACGTCAACCGCCCCCTCCGCACCGGAATGCGTCGCCGACGAGGCCAGCGGCCCGTGACCGGCCGCCCGCGCCGCCAGCACGTACGCCCCCTCGGCCGGCACCGCCAGCACATAGCTGCCGTCCTCGTCGGAGACGGTCGCCCCGGCCTGCCGCCCCCGCCGGTCGATCAGCGTGACCTTGGCCCGGGCCACCGGCGCCCCGTCGGCGTCCAGGACCCGTCCACGGAAGCCGCGCAGCACTTCCTCGGCCCGCTCCAGCGCCGCGTCCTCCTCGCTGCTCGCCCGCAGCTGCGTGTGCTGCTGACCGGGGCCCGCGGCCTTCGGCAGGAAGACCGCCAGCAGCAGGCCGACCGCCACCGCGGCCGTGGCGATCAGGAAGGAGACGCGGAAGCCGTGCATGGTCGGGATCTCGACGCCGCCGACGTCATCGGCGGTGTTGGCCAGCACCATGCCGATGACGGCGCTGGAGACGGACGTGCCGATGGACCGCATCAGCGTGTTCAGACCGTTGGCCGCGCCGGTCTCCGAGGCCGGCACCGCGCCGATGATCAGCGCGGGCAGCGAGGAGTAGGCGAGGCCGATGCCCGCGCCGAGCACCACGGACGTCACGATCGTCTGCCAGGCCGCGTCCATCAGGCCGAGCCCGCCGCCGTAGCCGAGGGCGATGATCAGCAGGCCCATGATCAGGGTGGTCTTGGGGCCGTAACGGGCGGACAGGCGGGCGTACACCGGCGCTGTGAACATCATCGTCAGGCCCAGCGGGGCCACGCACAGACCGGCGACCACCATCGACTGGCCGAGGCCGTAGCCGGTGGCCTCCGGCAGCTGGAGCAGCTGGGGCAGGACCAGCGAAACCACGTAGAAGCTGACACCGACCATGATCGAGGCGAGGTTGGTGAGCAGCACCTCACGGCGGGCGGTGGTGCGCAGGTCGACCAGGGGCGCCGCGACGCGCAGTTCGTACAGGCCCCACAGGACCAGGACGACGAGGGACGCGGCGAACAGACCGAGCGTCGTGCCCGAGGACCAGCCCCAGTCGCTGCCCTTGGTGATGGGCAGCAGGAGCAGCACCAGACCGGTGGACAGGCCGAGCGCGCCGAACAGGTCGAAGGAGCCCTCGGCCCGCATCGGCGACTCGGGGACGACGAGGAGGGTCAGGACGATGGCGAGGGCGCCGAGGCCGGCCGCGCCGTAGAACAGGGCGTGCCAGTCCGTGTGCTGCGCGACCAGGGCCGCGGCGGGCAGGGCGAGGCCGCCGCCGACGCCGATCGAGGAACTCATCAGGGCCATGGCCGAGCCGAGCTTCTCGCGCGGCAGCATGTCGCGCATCAGGCCGATGCCGAGGGGTATCGCGCCCATCGCGAAGCCCTGGAGGGTGCGGCCCACGATCATGGTGAGCAGCTCGCTGGTGAGCGCGCTGATCAGGGCGCCGGCCACCATCACGGCGATGCTGAGGATCAGCATGCGCCGCTTGCCGTACAGGTCGCCGAGCCGGCCCATGATCGGGGTGGAGACGGCACCGGACAGCAGCGTCGAGGTGAGGACCCAGGTGGCGTCGCTGGGGGCGGCGTCCAGCAGCTGCGGCAGGTCCTTGATGACCGGCACGAGCAGGGTCTGCATCACTGCGACCACGATGCCCGCGAAGGCGAGCACGGGGATCACGGCGCCGCCCGCTCTCCGGGTGGGCTGATCGGTCGTCGTGTCTGTCATGTGAGGCCTTCCGCGTGTCATGGTGCCGGATAAACCTCGTATGCACAGGCAACTATTCCGTTGCTTCGGGCCTCTAATGAATCTTTGACCAGTCCATGGGTTACTGACGCGGTGTCAGCTCTGGAGAGTTTTTGGAACGCGTTCTAGTCTCCGCGCCATGAAGGCCTATGTCGCCGGCGTCGGGATGACCCGGTTCGAGAAGCCAGAGACCCGGGAATGGCAGTACTGGGACATGGTCCGGGAGGCGGGCGGCGCGGCGCTCGCGGACGCCGGCATCACCTACAGCGATGTGGAACAAGTTCCCATCGGCTACTGCTTCCAGCCCTCGACCGCCGGTCAGCGCGCCGTCTACGAACTCGGCCTGACCGGCATCCCCGTCCTCAACGTCAACAACAACTGCGCGACCGGCGCCACCGCCCTGATGCTGGCCCGCCAACTGGTCGAGGGCGGCGTCTGCGACTGCGTCCTGGCGGTCGGCTTCGAGAAGATGAAGAAGGGCGCACTGGGGGGAGGGGACGGCGGAGCCGACTTCTCCGTCTCTCCCGTGGCCCGGCACTACGGGATCATGGCCGCCCGGCACGGCTTCGCCGCGGCCCCGCCGACCGCGCAGATCTTCGGCGCCGCGGCCCGCGAGCACATGGAGACCTACGGCACGACCGAGGCGCAGCTCGCCGCGGTCGCCGCCAAGAACCACCGGCACTCGGCGCACAATCCGTACGCCCAGTTCCGGGACGTCTACGAGGTGGACGAGATCCTCGCCGCGCGCACGGTGCACCCCCCGCTCACCAAGCTCCAGTGCTCGCCGACCTCGGACGGCGCGGCGGCGGCCGTGGTGGTCTCGCAGCGGTTCGCCGAACGGAGGTCCCTGACCGGCCTGGCCGAGATCGCCGGGCAGGCCATGACCACGGACACCGAGGCGTCCTTCGCCTCCGGCTCCTGCATCGACGTCGTCGGGCAGCCCATGTCCCGGCAGGCCGCCCGGCAGGCGTACGAGCGCGCCGGGCTCGGCATCCAGGACGTGGACGTGATCGAGCTGCACGACTGCTTCTCGGTCAACGAACTGCTGACGTACGAGGCGCTCGGCATGTGCGCGCCGGGGGAGTCGGGGAAGCTGGCCGAATCGGGCGTGACGACGTACGGCGGCCGGTGGGTGGTGAACCCGTCCGGCGGGCTCATCTCCAAGGGCCACCCGCTGGGTGCGACCGGGCTGGCCCAGACGGCCGAGCTGGTCTGGCAGCTGCGCGGCGAGGCGGGTCCGCGGCAGGTGCCCGGGGCCCGGGTGGGGCTCGCGCACAACATCGGGCTGGGCGGGGCGGCCGTGGTGACCCTGCTCCGGGCGGTGTAGTCCCGGGCGGGCCGAACGGGCCGGCGACCGGCGGTGAAGATTTCTCCCGAGTTCTGCGAACCGAGGCAACGGTCCGGGCGGCCCGTGGACTCCTATGACCATCTAGGAGGTGCTCATGGGGGATCGGAAACAGGCTCGGGACGCGGAGTTCCAGAGCTTCATGGTCGGCCGCTGGCCGCGGCTGATGCGTACGGCATTTCTCCTCACGGGGGAGCAGCACGCCGCGGAGGACCTGGTCCAGTCGACGCTCGAACGGGTCTTCGTGGCCTGGCGCCGGGTCGGCTCGGCCGACGATCCGGAGGCGTACGTACGACGCGTGATGATCAACGCTCATGCCCGCAGGCACAGAAGAAGGCTGAAGGAGTTCCTGGCGCCGAAGGACGACTCGGGACTCGTGCGCGAGGTGGCCGACACGGGTGACCGGATCGCGCAGGCCGACGACCGCAGTGCCCTGCTCACAGCGCTCGCCCGACTGCCCGTGCGGCAGCGGGAGGCGGTCGTACTGCGCTACTGGGAGGACCTGACGGAGACGCAGACGGCCGAGGCGATGGGCTGTTCGGTCGGCACGGTCAAGAGCAACGCGGCCAAGGGGATCGCGAAGCTCCGCGCCGTACCGGGACTGGCGGACATGGTGACGCACGGAGGGCGGAAGTGATGAGCGCGCAGGAGAACCACGACATGACACAGACGGACATCGCCCTCCTCCTCGCGGACGCCGCGGACGAGGCCGAGATCGGCATGGCCCCCGTGCAGGCGGTCATCCGCGGCGGCCGGCGGCGCAGGGCCCGGCGGTGGGCGCTGGCGGCGGTCACCACGCTGGTGGTGGCCGGGTCGACGGGCGTCCTGGCGGTGACGGGGCTGCCGGACGGCGGGCATGCGGACCGGCGGACGGATGTGGCGGTGCGGCCGGTCCCCGCCGAGGCGCGGCATGTGTACCAGCCCGAGAGCACCGATCTGGCGCGGGGCACCTACCAGGGCAAGGAGTGGCGGGTCAGCGTGGACGTGTGGGGGGCTCCGCGCACCGAGGCGGAGGCGAACCGGCAGTTCGACGCCATGGCCGAGCTGGGCGTCAAGCCGGCGGACGTCCGCAGGCCCGCCGACCTGATCGGCAAGGTCTCGTACTTCGCCAGCCGGGGCTGGGGCGAGAACAGGCCGCAGCAGGTCATGTTCGACACGGTCGAGAAGTTCGAGCAGTACTCGGGCACGGACCTGCAGGCCGTCGCCACCCGCCTGGGATACGGCGGCGAGAGTTCCGGCCGGCTGGTGATCGGCATGGTCTCCAAGAGCGCCCGGCAGGTCACCTGCCACTGGAAGGACGGCACGACGGCCCTGGCCGAGCCGACCGAGGGCTTCTCCGCCCAGGACACGGGATCGGCGATCCGCACGGTGGACGGCTTCAAGGGCGGCAACTGGTTCGTGTGCACCGCACCGGCGGGGACGTCCTACGGATCGGCGGAGGTGACGAAGTAGACCCCGGCCGCGGCCAATCCTTCGACAGCGGGGGCGGGGACGCGCCGGTGGGCACGGAGGACGCGCCGGTGGGCACGGAGGACGCGCCGGAGGGCACGGGGGACGCGCCGGGAGTCACAGCCACCCCTGCTGCCTGGCCTCCCGCACCGCCTCCGCCCGGTTCCGGGTGCCGGTCTTGCCGATGGCGGCGGACAGGTAGTTGCGGACGGTGGACTCGGACAGATGGAGTCTGGCGGCCACGTCGGCGACGGTCGCCCCGTCCGCCGACGCCTTCAGCACCTCGCACTCGCGGGCGGTCAGCGGATTCGGACCGGCGCTCAGCGCGGCCGCGGCCAGCGCCGGATCGACCACGGTCTCCCCGGTGAGCACGCGCCGGATCGCCTGGGCCAGTTCCTCCACCGGCCCGTCCTTGACGAGGAAACCGGCCGCTCCGGCCTCCATGGCCCGGCGCAGATAGCCGGGCCGGCCGAAGGTGGTGAGTATCAGCACCCGGCAGTCGGGCGCCTGCTCACGCAGCTCGGCCGCCGCGTCCAGCCCGCTGACGCCCGGGAGTTCGATGTCCAGCAGGGCCACGTCCGGCCGGTGCGTGAGCACACCGTCCACGATGCCGTCGCCCGTGGACAGCTGGGCCACGACCTCGATGTCCTTCTCCATGCCGAGCAGCAGGGCGAGGGCGCCCCGCATCATGCCCTGGTCCTCAGCGAGCAGAACCCGGATGCACTTGGCGGGCCGGTGGTCCCGGGGCATCTCGTTCATGGACTCAGATTACGGCGGACACCCGGGCCCGCCCCGGGTGCCGTGGCCGCCACCGGCTGCAAGGACTCTGCGGCCATGGGGAGTTCGGCGGCGACCGTGAAGCCGCCGCGCGGTGCCGGGCCGGCCGTGAGGGAGCCGCCCGCCGCCGCGAGGCGCTCGGTCAGCCCCTTCAGACCGGTGCCGCCGATGCCCTCGCCCGGCGTACGGACGGTCCGGCCCGTGCCGTTGTCGGCGACCGTCAGCCGGGCCCGCTCGACGGTGCCCTCCACGGTGATCTCGCAGCGGCTCGCGTCGCTGTGCCGTACGACGTTCGTGACCGCCTCCCGCACCACCCAGCCGAGCAGCGCCTCGGTCTGCGGATCGAGCGGTGTCCCGGACTGGCGGACCACCGGCTCCACGCTCGCCGCGGCCAGCGCGGAGCGGGCCCGGGTCAGTTCGGTGGCCAGGCTGCCCTCGCGGTACCCGGTCACCGCCTCGCGGATCTCGGTGAGCGCCTGGCGGCCCACCGACTCGATGTCCGTGATCTGCCCCAGCGCCGCGTCCATGTCGCGCGGGGCCAGCCGGCGGGCCGCCTCCGACTTGACCACGATCACCGACAGGGTGTGCCCGAGCAGATCGTGCAGATCGCGGGAGAAGCGCAGCCGCTCCTTCTCCACCGCCCGCCGGGCCAGCTCCTCACGGGCGTCCCGCAGTTCCCGCACGGCCTCCGAGAGGCTCAGGATCGCGGCGGTCACCATGCTGGAGATGAAGGTGGCGTACCCGATGCCCGACGCGTCCCCCCAGCCGCCGCGCAGGTAGGAGACGGCGCCCGCGTAGAGGGCGAGCAGCAGTCCCGTACGGCCCAGCCACGGGCCGCGCAGGGAGGCGCCCGTCGCCAGCCCGAGGAGCGGGAAGAACGTCAGCCAGTCCCCGCCGTACCCGAGCGCCAGACCCGTGGTCAGCAGGCCCATCAGCGCCAGCGCCACCCGGGTGGAAACCGCCTCCCGCTTCGCCCGGTCGAAGGAGCGGAACGTGACGTAGATGTAGAGGGAGTTGAAGGTCAGCAGGCCCAGGCCGCCGATCCACGGGTTCGGGGTCCTGCCCTGGAGCACATTGGAGAGGGACCCGAGGCCCAGCAGCAGCCAGGGCAGCAGGGCGAAGCCGGTGGGCGGCGGCCCCGGGTGGCCGGCCTCCGCGAACGCACGCTTCCTGCCGGCGGCCCGCCCCGCGGCCGTGGAACGCCCGTGATCCGCCTCGCACTCCGTCCGTGCCCCCCGCCGGGCCCGCAGTCTTTCCGCCCATGTCATGTCCGTGTATCCCCCGATCAGCCGGTCCCCGCCGGTCAGCAGGGCGACAGCACAGCGTACGAACCGAACACTACGAAGCCGGACCCCCGTTCCGGCAGATGCCTGTGTACGGAACCGGGCAGTACCAATGTCACTCGCCGCCCCGCCTGACGCCACGTCAGGAGCCTTCACAACTGTGGGGTGCTGGGCTATACAGAGGGCGCCGGACTGGAACGCGTTCTAGATCGGCCCGCAGCGACCCCGGTGCGGCCGACGGTGCGGACGTCCGCGCCGGGGTCTTGAACCGCCGTGTGAACCGCCCGTGTGAACCGTCAGCGCGAACCGCCCGTGCGAACCGCCCGTGCGAACCGCCCGTGTGAACCGCCAGTGTCAGGAGCCGTATGCCCATCGACGCAGCGAAAGCCCTCGCGGCCGGACCCCGGACCGGCGAGATCTCCTGGACCACCAAGGACGTGCAGCTCTACCACCTGGGCATCGGCGCCGGCACCCCCGCCGCCGACCCCGACGAACTGCGCTACACCCTGGAGTCCCGGCTGCACGTCCTGCCCAGCTTCGCCACCGTCGCGGGCTCCGGTGCGCCCGGTGTGATCAGCGGCCTGTCCCTGCCCGGTGTGGAGGTCGAGCTGACCAAGGTCCTGCACGGCGGACAGACGCTCCGGATCCACCGCCCCATCCCGGCCGAGGGCACGGCGACGACGACCAACCGGCTCGCCGCCGTCTACGACAAGGGCAAGGCGGCCGTCCTGGTGCTGCGCACCGAGGCCGCCGACGCCCAGGGGCCGCTGTGGACCAACGACGCCCAGATCTTCGTGCGCGGTGAGGGCGGCTGGGGCGGCGACCGGGGCCCGTCCACCCGGCTGGAGGCGCCCTCCGGCGATGCCGACAGGACCGTCGAACGCCCCGTCCGCGAGGACCAGGCCCTCCTGTACCGCCTGTGCGGAGACTGGAACCCGCTGCACGCCGACCCCGAGTTCGCCAAGCTCGCCGGCTTCGACAGGCCGATCCTGCACGGGCTGTGCACCTACGGCATCACGCTGAAGGCGGTCGTGGACACCCTGCTCGGCGGCGACGTCACCCGCGTCCGCTCCTACGCGACACGCTTCGCCGGTGTGCTGTTCCCGGGCGAGACCCTGCGCATCCGGATGTGGCGGCAGGAGGGGAGCGTCCGGGTGGCCGTCAGCGCGGTGGAACGGGACGACGCGCCGGTCCTCGCGGACACCGTCGTAGAGCACTCCTGAAACCCGTATCGAGGGGAGCCGCACCATGCGCGCAGCCGTACTGCACGAGATCGGCCAGGAAAAGCTGGAGGTCCTCGACGACGTCGAGGCGGTGGGCTTCGGACCCGGCAAGGTCAGGGTCCGGGTGCGCGCCACCGGGCTGTGCCACTCGGACCTGTCCGCGATGAACGGGGTGCTCCCGCAGCCGGCCCCCTTCGTGCCCGGCCACGAGGGCGCCGGCGAGATACTCGAAGTGGGGGAGGGCGTACGGCACCTGAAGCCCGGTGACCGGGTCGTCCTGTGCTGGCTGCCCGCCTGCGGCGCCTGCCCCGCCTGCACGCGCGGGCAGACCCAGCTGTGCCTGGCCGGGTTCATGAACGCGGGCACCCCCAACTTCAAGCGTCCCGGCGGTGACCTGTTCGGCTTCGCGGGCACCGGCACGTTCGCCGAGGAGGTCGTGGTCGACGCCGGATGTGCCGTGCCCGTCCCGGAGGACGTGCCCTTCGACATCGCGGCCCTGATCGGCTGCGGGGTGACCACGGGACTCGGCGCCGCCCTCAACACCGCCGACGTGGAGGCCGGTTCGTCGGTCGCCGTCATCGGGTGCGGCGGCGTCGGCATCTCGGCGGTGCAGGGGGCACGGCTGAAGGGCGCCGCCGAGATCGTCGCCGTCGACCCGGTCGCCTCCCGGCGCGAGGCCGCGCTCGCCTTCGGCGCCACGAAGGCCGTCGCACCGGACGAACTCGCCGACGCCAAGCAGCGGATCACCGGCGGCGAGGGCTTCGACTACGTCTTCGAGGTCGTCGGCAGGTCCGCCACCGCCCGCACCGCCTACGAGAACACCCGGCGCGGCGGCACCCTCGTCGTGGTCGGCGCGGGCGCCATGGACGACTTCCTGCGACTCAACATGTTCGAGCTGTTCTTCGACGAGAAGCGGATCCTGCCGTCCATGTACGGCGGCGGCGACGTGCTGCGCTCCTACGAGCGCACGATCGCCCTGTGGCGGGCCGGCCGGGTCGATCTGGCCGGCCTGATCACCCACCGGGTGCCGCTCGCCGAGATCAACGAGGCGCTGGACCAGATGCGTACCGGGGCCGCCCTGCGTACCTGCATCGAGATCTGAGAGAGCCGAGGACTCCCGCAATGTCACTGCCACTCGAGGGACTGTCCGCGATCGTCACCGGCGCGGGACGCGGGCTCGGCCGGGCCGAGGCCCTGGAACTCGCCCGGCTCGGCGCGGCCGTCGTCGTCAACGACTACGGTCAGCCCGGCCGGGACGGGTCCGGCGCCGCGTCCGCGGGCCCCGCCGAGCAGGTCGCGGAGGAGATCCGCGCGGCCGGGGGCAAGGCCCTGGCGCACACCGGTGACGTCGCCGACTTCCGGCAGGCCGGTGAACTCGTCGGCTCGGCGGTCGCCGAGTTCGGAAAGCTGGACATCCTGGTCAACAACGCCGGCATCCTGCGCGACCGCATGGTGTTCTCCATGTCGGAGGACGAGTGGGACTCGGTGATCCGCGTCCACCTCAAAGGGCACTTCAACACCACCCGCTTCGCCGCGGCCCACTGGCGGGAGCGTTCCAAGGAGGCCGGGGCGCCGGTGTACGGGAGGGTCGTGAACACCTCCTCCGAGGCGTTCCTGGCCGGTTCCGCGGGCCAGCCCAACTACGCGGCCGCCAAGGGCGGAATCGTCGGCCTGACCACCTCCACCGCGCTGGCCCTCGCCAAGTACGGCGTCACCGCCAACGCCATCTGCCCGCGCGCCCGGACCCGGATGACCGAGGACGTCTTCGCCGGCTTCGCGCAGCCGGCCGAGGGCCTGGACCCGCTCGCCCCCGAGCATGTCGCCCCGCTCGTGGGCTATCTGGCCGCACCGGCCGCCGCCCGCGTCAACGGCCAGCTGCTCGTCGTGCACGGCGGCATGGTGGCCGTCGTGGAACGGCCCCGGGTGCGGGCGAAGTTCGACAGCGAGGGGGAGACGTTCACGTACGACGAGCTGGACGCGCTGCTCACGCCGCACTACGCGGACCGGCCGGCGGGGGAGACCTTCGCGGCGGCCGAGGTGCTGGGGCTGAAACGCGGCTAGGGCGGGCCGGCCCGGACCGCGGACGGGGAACGGACATGGAGAAGGGGGCGCTCGTCGGACGAGCGCCCCCTTCACTTCCCCTACCGTCAGGCAGCCGCCTCGGACGCCTCCTGGGCCGGCTTGCGGTGCCGGCCGTGCGGAGCCGTCTCGCTCTCCTGGGCCGCTACCGGGCCCCGGTGCCGGCCGTGGCCGGCGGTCTCGTAAGAGTCGGCAGACAGCTGCTCGGTCGTGCTGGTGTCGCTCATCGGACGTATTCACCCCGTCACATGATCATTCGTACAGCCGGGCGAGTTTAACCGGCGCACCACGGGCCGAATCCAGGAGCACACGCCAACCGGCACTAGTTCGTTACAAGCCGTCCCAAAGGCGCCTGCTGCAACGGCACCGGGCGGGCCGCGACCGGCCCCCGCACGGCCCCGACCGGCTGCGGGGCGCTCGCGACCGGGTCCGGCGCGAGCGGCACCGGTTCCCGGACGGTCGTGGCCGGTCCTCCCGCGACCGCTCCCGGTCCCGGCCGCGACAGGGGCGGCGCGGGCTGGGCAGGGTCCGGTTCCGTCGCAGGCCGGAACGCCTCCGGTGCCCCGTCGGTGACGCCGTCCCGGACCGAACCCCCCATCCCCGCCTCCCCAGACCCTCCGGCTTCTCCCGGCCCACCGGCTTCTCCTGGCCCAGCGACTCGTTCCGGCCGACCTGCTCCTCCTGGCCGACCGGCTTCTCCCGGCCGACCGGCTTCTCCTGGCCCAGCGACTCGTTCCGGCCCACCGGCTCCTCCCGGCCCCCTAGGCACCGTCAGCTCCGCTACGCCGCACGGAGTCGTCTCCGTGGCGTACGGCAGCCGCAGCACCCCCTCCCGCGTCCACAGCCCGGCCCCGGCCAGCCATCCGTCCGGCGCCGGAAGGTGACGGAGCCGCCGCTCGGCCGGCCGCCAGACGCCCACCCAGGTGCCGAACCCCCCGTCCACCCGCAGGCCCACCGCGCAGTTCTCCGGCATCAGGACCTGCCCGGGCTGGATCGCGAACGGCGTCACCGCGCACTCCGGCAGCCGCAGGCACTCCGGGAAGCGCACCGGCAGCGTGCTGCCGAGTACGCCCCAGCCCAATCGTTCCTGCCCGGGGGAGGGCGCGTCGGAGGAGATCAGCAGCAGTCCGCTGTCGGGGTCGGCGAGCAGCAGCCGGTCGTCGCTGCCGTTCGCGATCTGCAGCAGCGGCGTCACCTCCCCGCCACGCCCCAGGTCCACCACGACCGTCTTGGTGCGCCCGCCCAGCTCCCGGTCGAGCGCCAGCAGCCGCCCCCCGTGGTCCAGCCAGACCCCGCCCGAACAGCGCCCCTGCACCTCGGCCAGCCGCTCCGGGCCGGACGACCCGCCCGCCACCAGCCACAGCACACATGAACGCGGGCCGACCGCCAGCGCGTACGCCCGCTCGCCCCCCGGCGCCGGCGGCAGCAGGGTCAGCCGGGTGCCGGGCTCAGGGCACTCCACCGCGCCCAGCGGCAGCTCGCCGGTGCCGGGCCCGGTCGGGTACAGCAGTGAGAAGGCGTGGCGCCCGTCCACCAGCCGGTGGATCAGCACCCGCCCGTCGCCCATGGGCTGCACCTCGGTACCGGGCTCCTCCGGCTGATCGCCGGGCAGCGGCACCGCGTAGGGCTCCGGGCCGTCCAGGGTCCAGCGCTCCGGGAACCAGGAGTCACCGGCCGGCGCGAGCCGGGCGGCGTACGCACCGTCCGCCGTGATCGCGTATCCCGCTCCCGGCGCACCGTCGGCCCCGTCCGTGGACGGGGGTTCGATCGCACAGGCCGTCATCGTTCGGTCACCTCCGGCGACGAAGCTAGTTTTCGCACGCACAGGCGTGGAACCGGCCGACTCCCGCTTCACACGTACGGGTGGCGCAGAACCGATTCGCCTGAGGAAGCCGGGGCGTCTGTGCTGACCGGGGGCAGAGGCGGCGGATGCGGTACAGGCCCGCCGAACAGCCAGGTAGCCTTGGGCCGTGCCCCGTCTGTCTGAAGTCATCGCCGCGCTGGAGAACCTGTGGCCCGCCGAGCGGGCCGAGTCCTGGGACGCCGTCGGCACGGTGGTGGGCGACCCCGACCAGGAGGTCACCCGGGTCCTGTTCGCCGTCGACCCCGTGCAGGAGATCGTCGACGAGGCCGTGAAGCTCGGCGCCGACCTGCTGGTCACCCACCACCCGCTCTATCTGCGCGGTACGACCACGGTCGCGGCCACGCACTTCAAGGGCCGGGTCGTGCACACGCTGATCAAGAACGACATCGCGCTGCACGTCGCCCACACCAACGCCGACACCGCGGACCCGGGTGTCTCGGACGCGCTCGCGGGAGCCCTCGACCTGCGGGTCGTACGGCCCCTCGTGCCGGACCCGGCCGACCCGTCCGGCTGCCGGGGGCTCGGCCGTGTCTGCGAACTCGACCACCCGCTCACCGTCCGTGAGCTGGCCGCCCGGGCCGCCGAGCGGCTGCCCGCCACCGCGCAGGGCATCCGGGTGGCCGGCGACCCCGAGGCCGTCGTCCGCACGGTCGCCGTCAGCGGCGGTTCCGGCGACAGCCTCTTCGACCAGGTCCGCGCGGCCGGCGTCGACGCCTTCCTCACCGCCGACCTGCGCCACCACCCGGCCTCCGAGGCGGTGGCCCACAGTCCCCTCGCGCTGCTCGACGCGGCGCACTGGGCCACCGAGTGGCCCTGGTGCGAGCTGGCCGCGAGCCAGCTCGACGAGATCTCCGACCGTCACGGCTGGGACCTGCGGGTCCACGTCTCCAAGACGGTCACCGACCCCTGGACCGCCCACGCGGCGTCCACCACCACGACTAGCTAACGGGAGCCCCCAACTGAACGCCGCGCCCGCCGACCAGATCCGACTCCTCGACGTCCAGGCCCTCGACGTCCGCCTGCAGCAGCTGGCGCACAAGCGGAAGTCGCTGCCCGAGCACGCCGAGATCGAGTCGCTGACGAAGGACCTCACGCAGCTGCGCGACCTGCTCGTGGCCGCGCAGACCGAGGAGAGCGACTGCGCCCGCGAACAGACCAAGGCCGAGCAGGACGTGGACCAGGTGCGCCAGCGCGCCGCCCGTGACCAGCAGCGCCTGGACTCCGGCGCGGTCACCTCCCCGAAGGACCTGTCCAACCTCCAGCACGAGATCGCCTCGCTCGCCAAGCGGCAGGGCGACCTGGAGGACGTGGTCCTGGAGGTCATGGAGCGCCGTGAGGGCGCGCAGGAGCGGGTGGACGAGCTGACCGAGCGGGTCGCCTCCGTCCAGTCGAAGATCGACGACGCGAACGGCCGCCGGGACGCCGCGTACGAGGAGATCGACGGCGAGGCCGCCTCGGTCACCAAGGAGCGCGAGGTCGTGGCGGGCTCCGTCCCCGCGGACCTGCTCAAGCTGTACGACAAGCTGCGCGCGCAGCAGGGCGGGATCGGTGCGGCCAAGCTGTACGCCCGCACCTGCCAGGGCTGCCGCCAGGAACTGGCGATCACCGAGCTGAACGAGATCCGCTCCGCCGCGCCGGACACCGTGGTCCGCTGCGAGAACTGCCGCCGCATCCTGGTGCGTACGGCGGAGTCGGGTCTGTAGACGGGGGATGGGGCCGGTGCGGGAGTTCATCGTCGAGGCCGACGGCGGATCGCGGGGCAACCCGGGGCCCGCGGGTTACGGGGCCGTGGTCCGCGACGCGGCGACGGGCCAGACCCTGACGGAGACGGCCGAGTACATCGGCGTCGCCACCAACAACGTGGCCGAGTACCGCGGTCTCCTCGCCGGCCTCCGCGCCGCCCACGCCCTCGACGCCTCGGCCTCGGTCCACGTCCGCATGGACTCCAAGCTGGTCGTCGAGCAGATGTCGGGCCGCTGGAAGATCAAGCACCCGGGCATGAAGCCCCTGGCGGCGCAGGCCCGGTCCGTCTTCCCGCCGGACCAGGTCACCTACGAGTGGATCCCCCGCAGCGAGAACAAACACGCCGACCGCCTGGCCAACGAGGCCATGGACGCCGGTGCCAAGGGCGGGCAGTGGTCCGCTTCGGCGTCCCGGGCGGAGCTGGACGCTCCGCCCGCCGTCCCGCAGCCCTCCGGCCCGCCCGGGGACGCGACGGCCGGCGCGGCGAAGGCCCGGGCGGCACTGGCGGAGGGCCGTGCGGCCGCCGCGCCGGGACCGGCGGCGGCACCGGCGGCGGCACCGGCTCAGGAGGCCGCCCCCGCCGAGCAGCGCCCCGGCTGGAGCGCCGCCCCCGACCTCGGCGCCCCCGCCACCTTCGTCCTCCTCCGGCACGGCGAGACCCCCCTCACCCCCCAGAAACGCTTCTCCGGCAGTGGCGGCACGGACCCCTCCCTCTCCGACGCCGGCCGCGAGCAGGCCCGCCGGGTCGCCGAGGCCCTGGCGCGGCGCGGCACGATCGAGGCCGTCGTCGCCAGCCCCCTCGCCCGTACCCGTGAGACCGCCGCGATCGTCGCCGGCCGCCTCGGCCTGGACGTCACGGTCGACGACGGTCTGCGCGAGACCGACTTCGGCGCCTGGGAGGGCCTGACCTTCGGTGAGGTCCGCGACCGCTACCCGGCCGACCTGAACGCCTGGCTCGCCGACCCCGAGGCGCACCCCACCGGCGGCGGCGAGAGCTTCGCCGAGACCGCCACCCGCCTGGCCGCGACCCGCGACAAGCTGGTCGCGGCCCACGCCGGCCACACGGTCCTGCTGGTCACGCACGTCACCCCGATCAAGACGCTCGTCCGCCTCGCCCTCGGCGCCCCGCCCAAGTCCCTCTTCCGGATGGAACTCTCGGCGGCCTCCCTCTCCGCGGTGGCGTACTACGCGGACGGCAACGCGAGCGTACGGCTGTTCAACGACACGTCCCACCTGCGGCCCTGAGTCCGGCCGCGGTCCGGGCCAGTTCCTCGATCAGACCCCAGTCCCCGGCGCTCACCGCCTCCGCCGGCACCATCCAACTGCCGCCCACACAGCCGACGTTGGGCAGGGACAGGTACGCGGGCGCGGTCTCGGGGCCGATCCCGCCGGTGGGGCAGAACCGCGCCTGCGGCAACGGCCCGGCCAGCGACCTCAGGTAGGCCGTACCGCCCGCCGCCTGTGCCGGGAAGAACTTCATCTCCCGCACCCCGTGCTCCAGCAGCGCGACCACCTCCGAGGTGGTCGACACGCCGGGCAGGAACGGCACCCCGGACCCGCGCATCGCCGCCAGCAGCGTGTCCGTCCAGCCCGGGCTGACCAGGAACCGCGCCCCGGCCGCCGTGCACGCGGCCACCTGCTCCGGAGTGATCACCGTGCCCGCCCCGACCACGGCCCGGGGAACCTCGGCGGCGATCGCCCGGACGGCATCAAGCGCGGCCGGCGTCCGCAGCGTCACCTCGATCGCGGGCAGCCCCCCGGCCACCAGCGCCCGGGCCAGCGGTACGGCGTCGGCGGCATCGGAGAGCACCACCACGGGCACGACGGGCGCGACATCGAGCACGGAGGCAGCCGGGGAGGAGGGCAGCGGCGAGGGCATGCCCTCATCGTGCCCACGGAGTGCAGCACACGCAATGATCGTTGCGCATGCTGCAACACCCGGTGGTCGTGGGTCAGTGGACCTCGTCCACCAGCACGTCCAGCGACCACGCCTTGCCCGCCCTGCCGGGGGCCTCCGCCTCCACGACGTACCCCAGCCCGCGCAGCGCCTCCATCAGCCCGGCGGGATCCTGCGGCGCCGCCCCGGCCGTCAGCAGGCTGCGTACGATCCGGCCCTTCGTCGCCTTGTTGAAGTGGCTGACGACCTTCCGGGTCGGCGCGTGCAGCACCCGGACCGTCGCCGTCCGCCCGGCCACCTCGCCCTTCGGCTTCCAGGCCGCCGCGTACGCCGCCGACCGCAGGTCCAGGACCAGGCCGTCGCCGGCCGCCGCGGGCAGCGCCTCGGCCATCGGCGTCCGCCAGTGCCCGGCCAGCGAGCCGAGCCCCGGCAGCTTCACCCCCATCGAGCAGCGGTAGGAAGGGATCCGGTCGGTCACCCGCACCGCGCCCCACAGCCCCGAGAACACCAGCAGCGAGTCCGCCGCGCGCCGCTGCGCGTCCGCGTCCAGCGTGGCCAGGCCGAGGGCGTCGTACAGGACACCGGTGTAGATCTCCCCGGCGGGCCGGGCGCCGGCCGTGCGCAGCCCGGCGTTCTTGGCGACCTCGCCGCGCAGCCCCTCGCTCAGCCCGAGCACCTCGCGCGCCTTCTCCTCGTCGGCGGAGCACAGCTCGACCAGCTCACCGAGCACCGCCTCCCGCGCGCCGGTCAGCCCCGGCAGGGACAGCGACTCCAGCGCCGTCGGGGCACCCTCGCCCGGGTTCGCCTTGCCTTCCGAGGGCGGCAGCAGGACCAGCAACACGTACTCCTCACGTAGACCTCCGCGCCAGGGTACGGCGTGCCGCCCGGGCGGCCCCGGCCCGCGCTCGCCGTATGGAGGCGGCCCTGCTCAAGGACCGGGCCGGGGGCCTCTTCGACGGCTGCGTGGTGGACGTGGGCGAGCACCGGCCGACCAGGGGGACCGTGCAGGTGATCTCCCCGGCGGTCATCGGCCGGATCGAGGGCGAGCACCTGCCGCTCGGCGTCCGCCTGCGGGTACGGCTCACCCGGGCCGAGCCGGGCAGCGCGAAGATCCTTTTCACTCCGGCGTGAGGGCCCGGACCAGGGTGCCGGCGTCGTCGGCGTACAGCCGTACCACGCTCACCCGCTTCCGGCGGCCGAGCACGCTCGTGTGGACGAGGGGCTCGGTGAGTTCCAGCGTCACCGTGGTCCGGGAGCCGACGGCGAGGTCCAGCGTGCCCTCCGCCGGCTCGTGCGTGGTCCGGGTCTCCCGGCGTACGGCGCCGATCGAGGCCAGCGGGATGCGCAGGTCCACGTGGGCGCCGTACCGCACCCGCAGCGCGTCCGGGGTGAGCACGTGCGGGCGCACCGCGCAGGCCGCGTGCAGGCCGGTCAGGAACAGCACGGTGTAGACGTCCAGCACCAGCATCACCTCGTGCGCGACCGGGACACCGCGCAGCAGCACGGCCATGCCGACCGTCTCGACCACGCACACGAAGGCCAGCCCCAGCATCATCGCGCCCTGCCCGCGCACGTACCCGAACGCCCGCCCGCCCGCGGTGCCCTGGGTGCGCCGGGCCAGCCACAGCGGCAGACTCGCGAAGAGGCGCATCTCGTGCCGGGCCAGCCGGTACAGCGTCCTCATGCTCCCTCCCCCGAGAGGATCTCCAGCGTACGGCGGACCGCCTCCGCCTGGGCGGGCGCGAAGTCGGCGTACAGGGCCCGCAACAGGGCGTGGTCCAGGTCGATCGGACCCCCCGTCAGCAGATCGGGCGGTACGCAGTCGGCCAGCATGCGCGCGGCCCGGGCCACGCGCGGGTCGTCCGGGCCGGCGTCCGCGAGCGCGTCGAGCAGCGCGTACGCCTCCCGGGCGCGGGTCACCGTGTCCGGGTCGTCCAGGGCGCCGCGCAGCGCGGTCAGCAGCCGCTCCCCCTCCTCGGCGCCGGCGCCGGTGTCGACCAGGGCGAGGATCTCCCGGTCCTTGGCGGCCATCGGGGAGTCGACCTCGGGCAGCGCGGCGAGCAGGGCGGCGAGCCGGGGTGAGACGGGTCCTTCGGCGGGCAGCTCCCCGGCGTCCAGCAGGGTGCGCAGCCGCTGCCGGCGCTCCCGGATCGCCGCCTCCTGCCGGGCGAGGTCCTCGTCCAGCTCGGTGAGTACCTCGACGAGGTCCTTGCCCTCCCCCGGGCTGCCGGCGCTCGCGGTGCTCCCGGCCGCGCTCGATCCGGTGACGCCGGGGGCGCCGCCGCCTGTGCCCCCGCCCTCGGCGAGCACGTCGCGCACTTCGGTGAGGCTCAGCCCCAGCCCGGTCAGCCGACGGATCCGGGCGAGGACGACGGCGTGCCGCAGGGTGTAGCGCCGGTACCCGTTGGACAGGCGTTCGGGCTCCGGCAGCAGGCCCAGGTGGTGGTAGTGCCGCACGGTCCGCGTCGTGACGCCGACGGCGGCGGCGAGTTCTCCGATCCGCATGCGACCAGTACAGACGTTGACGTTGCGGAAGGGTCAAGCGGCGGTCCGCGGCAGGACTCCGCCCCCTTGACGGCTAACGTCGTTAGCCATACCGTGAGGCTAACGGCGTTAGCCAGCCTGGCCCGCCGTACGACCCGGAGGCAGCCATGACCGCAACAGCCGGCACGAGCACCCCGCGCACCACGACCACCGCCCTGCGCCGCGCCGCCTGGCTGGCGTCCGCCCTGTTCTGGACCGGCTTCGCCGTGCTGGAGTCCGTGAACCACGGCTGGCTCGCCGGCGCCCTCACCCTGGCCTTCCTCGTCCTGCCCGACCTGGCCTTCCTGGTCGCTCTGGACGAGGCCCCCCGCACGGCCAAGGGGCAGCTGGCGCCGCGCGCGGTGCCGTACTACAACGCGATGCACCGCGCCCTGGTCCCGCTCGCGCTCGCGCTCGCCTACACCGCGCTCCCGGTGGACTGGCCGCCCGCCTTCGCGGCGCTGTGCGGCTGGCTGGCCCACATCTCGTACGACCGCGCCCTCGGCTACGGCCTGCGCACCAAGGAGGGATTCCAGCGTGGCTGACCGGCTCACCCCGCGGGCACGGGAGATCGTCGCGGCGGCCCGGGACCTCCTGGAGGAGTCCGGGCCCGACCGGCTCACCATGCGGACCCTCGCCGACCGCCTCGGCATCAAGGCCCCGTCCCTCTACAAGCACTTCCCGGACAAGCACGCCGTGGAGGTCGAGCTGGTCGTGCAGCTGCTCACCGAGACCGCCGAGGTCCTGGAAACCGCCGAGGCCGGCGCCCCCGGCTCGCTGGAGGCGCTCGCCGGGGCCTACCGCGGCTACGCCCTCGCCCACCCCCACCTGTACTGCCTCGGCACCGAACGGCCCCTGCCCCGCACCGAGCTGCCCGCCGGTCTGGAGGACCGGGCCGCCCTGCCGCTGCTGCGGGTCTGCGCCGGCGACACGGACCTGGCCCGCGCCGTCTGGGCCTTCGCCCACGGCATGGTCGTCCTGGAGATCCACGGCCGCTTTCCCGCCGACGCCGAACTGGACGCGGCATGGAAAAGGGGCCTGCGGGCGTTGCACCCCTAGCAGGCGGCGCCGCGAAGGAGAGCCCGATGGCGGAACAGGCACGGTGGACACGGGCCCGGCTGGGCCGCTGCGGGCCCCCGCTCGACCTGCTCACCGCGAGCTTCCGCCGGCACGTCTACGCCCCGCACGCCCATGACGAGTACACCGTCGGCGTCTGCGTCGGCGGCTCCGAGATCATCGACTACCGCGGCGGCCACCTGCGCACAGGACCCGGCACGATCGTCGTCCTCGAACCCGGCGAGATGCACACCGGCGGCCCCGGCAACCCCACCGACGGCTACGCCTACCGCGCCCTGTACGCCGAACCGGCCCTGCTGGCCGACGCCACCCGCGGCGGCCTCCCGCACTTCCGCGAACCGGTCATCGAGGACCCCGCGCTGGCCGCCGCCCTGCGGGCCGCCCACACCGAACTCAGTGCCTGCCCCGACCCGCTGGAGGCCGAGTCCGTTCTGCCCTGGCTGCTGGCCGCCCTCGCCCACCGCCACTCCACGGGCAGACCGGTCCCCGACCGCGTCCCCGGCGCCGGCCTCGTGGCCCGCACGGTCCGCGACCGCCTCGCCGACGAACTCACCGACCCGCCCTCCCTCGCCCTCCTCGCCGCGGACCTCGGCCTCTCCCGCTACCAGCTGCTGCGCGCCTTCCGTACGACGATGGGCGTACCCCCCTACGCCTGGCTCGCCCAGCACCGGGTGACCAGGGCCCGGGCCCTGCTGGAGGCCGGCCTCCGCCCGGCCGACGTGGCCCCCCTCGTCGGCTTCGCCGACCAGGCCCACCTGACCCGCTGGTTCCGCCGGGTGCTCGGGGTGACCCCGGCGGCCTACCGCAACAGCGTTCAAGACGGCCCGTACCGGGGTGGCCGAGACTCGGCCGCATGACTGCACGCGGCTGGTTCCTGTTCTCCCTGATGGGAGTGGTCTGGGGCATCCCCTATCTGATGATCAAGGTGGCGGTGGACGTGGTGTCCCCGGCCACGGTGGTGTTCGTACGCTGCGCCCTCGGCGCGGCGCTGCTGCTCCCCTTCGCCCTGCGGCAACCGGGCCTGGCCCGCACGGTGCGCGCCCACTGGCGTCCCCTGCTGGCCTTCGCGTGCATCGAGATCATCGGCCCGTGGTTCACGCTCACCGACGCCGAACGCCATCTGTCCAGCTCCACCGCGGGCCTGCTGATCGCCGGCGTCCCGGTCGTCGGGGTCGCCCTGGCCCGGTTCTTCGGCAGCCACGAACGCCTCGGCGTACGACGCCTGACCGGCCTCGCCCTCGGCCTCGCCGGCGTCGGCGTGCTCACCGCCCCGCACCTGACCGGCGGCGACGCCCGCTCCCTGGCCGAGGTGCTGCTCACGGTGGTGGGCTACGCCACGGCACCGCTGATCGCCGCGCGTCACCTGAAGGACGTCCCGTCCCTGCACCTGACGGCCCCCTGCCTGGCGCTGGCGGCGCTGGTGTATGCCCCTGCGGCCGCGGCCACCTGGCCCTCGCAGGCGCCCTCGGCGTCCGTCCTCGCCGCGCTGGCCGGCCTGGGCGTGATCTGCACGGCGGTGGCCTTCGTCGCCTTCCTGGAGCTGATCAAGGAGGCCGGGCCGACCCGGGCCACGGTGATCACGTACGTCAACCCGGCGGTCGCGGTGGCCGCGGGCGCGCTCTTCCTGGACGAGCGGCTGACGGCGACGATCGCCGTCGCCTTCACCCTGATCCTGGCGGGTTCGGTGCTGGCCACGGCCGAGAGTCCACAGCGCCCGCCGCGCCCGGTACCATGGTCCACACGGCAGACGAGCCGGGCGGACGGCCGCGTGGAGTCCCCTTGACGGGGGCTTCCCGAGGAACGTCCGGGCTCCACAGGGCAGGGTGGTGGCTAACGGCCACCCGGGGTGACCCGCGGGACAGTGCCACAGAAAGCAGACCGCCCGGGGCTTCGGCCCCTGGTAAGGGTGAAACGGTGGTGTAAGAGACCACCAGTGCCCAGGGTGACCTGGGCAGCTAGGTAAACCCCACCCGGAGCAAGGTCAAGAGGGGCGCCGTGAAAAGCGCCCTGCGCGGACGTTCGAGGGCTGCCCGCCCGAGTCCGCGGGTAGACCGCACGAGGCCGGCGGCAACGCCGGCCCTAGATGGATGGCCGTCGCCGAGGCGCCCGCGAGGACCCTCGGAACAGAACCCGGCGTACAGCCCGACTCGTCTGCCATTGGGGCCCTGCCCGGAGAAAACTTCCTGGTCGGGGCCCCAATGCATGGTGTGGCTGGCTGCATCTGAGCGGAATAAAGGTGGCGATCGCCCGCTGCGCGGCGGCGTCGCTCTTCTGCCGCCTGCTGCTGAGCAGAACCCGCCCTTCCCGGGCCACGATGGCAGCAGCAACATCACGCTCGTCATCGGCGTTCGTGCACAGCCCTACGAGTCGGCGGACTACGTGCGGGAGGAACTGCCCGAGGAGCTTGGGCAGAAACTGTCGGTCCTGGAACTTACTGAGCCGGATCAGGCGCTCACGGAGCGCCTCAAACTCGCGTAGCCCTGAAAGCAGCCATGCCTCGGGGCAAGAGGCGGGCGACACGCATTGTCATAGGAGGGGTGTGCCGTCGCGGAGGTACAGCGGCCGTCCGGCGTCCAGTGCCTTCAGGGCGTGCTCGAACCGGCGCCGCATGCGGTCTCGGAGGCGACCGGTGGCTTCGGCGGCCGTGACGAAGGCGGCTTCGGACAGTTCGTCGTCTCGTGGCCGTAGCTTGTCGGCCTGGGTCTTGTCCAGGGTGCCGCCGTGGAAGATGAACGCGAGCTGATCGTCCCAAGGGCCGTGCGGGGCCACCCAGTCCACCACCAGCAGACCGAGCAGCGTGACGCGTAGGCCGAGTTCCTCCATCAGTTCACGGCGTACCGTATCCTCCGGCGGCTCGTTGGCTTCCGCCATCCCGCCGGGCAGATCCCATCCCGGTTTGTAGGTGGGGTTCACCAGCAGCACTCGGCCGGACGGGTCCCGCAGCAACACGTCGGCCGCCACGCGCTTGCGGGCCTGCTTGGCGTTGCCCTCCGCGAGATACGCGTTCCACGCGTCGGTGTCGGCGGGATCGGGTGCTGTGGGCCTCATGCGGTCGTGCCTCCCGGGGGTGGCGGAATCAGATCAGCCAGCAGGAGCATTCTGGCGCGGCGTGCATCATCGAACCGCGCCAGGTACTCCCGGACCGGCAGGTAGCCCCGGTGCGGCTCGAGCAGCCGGCGCAGCCCGTCGAGTTGCTGGACCACCCGGACCGAACCGAGAGTCGGGCTCGTACTGAGCAGGTCGTGGCCGACGCTCACCGCGGCGTCCAGGTCACCCCGGCGCACGTGGATGTCCACGAGGCTGATCCGGCTGAGCGCCAGGGACCGCGCCCGCCCCGCCTCACGCAGCGCAACAGCTTGTTCGGCGTGTGACAGCGCCTCGTCGTACTGCTCCAGGTCACGCAGAATCAGTGCTGACTCGCTGGCCAGCGCGGCGGCGTCGAACGGGCTCAGCCACGGGTGATCAGCAGCGGGCGAAGCCTCCAGGTCACGGTGCGCGGCCTCCAGCGCGTGCGCGGCCGGGGTGCGCTGAGCCGCGACGGCTAGCGCACGCGCCTGCATGGTGTGCAGCCGCGCCGTCAGCGCGGGAATCCGAGGTCCTTGCGCGGCCAGGTCGAGCCCGGTCCGCGCCCAGCCGACAGCTCCGGCCGCATCCCCGGCCTCAAGGGCAAGGTGGCTGCTGCTCGCAGCGACGTGCGCGGCCAGCGAGAGGTCACCGGAGGTGCGGGCCAGAGGGAGAGCGCGGGCGAAGTGCCGGGCCGCGCGGTCGTCATGACCGGAGTCGTGAGCCATCCAGCCCGCCATCTCAGTCAGCGCGGCTGCGGCGGCGAACACCTGCGGACCGCTGCCGATGTCGACCAGCCGGGGCGCCACCCGGTCCGACAGGTGCCGGATGACAGCCCCGTACAACCTGCCGCCGCCGGTCTGCCGGTCAACGCTACGGAAATGATCCATCGCCACCAGATCGTCACCGTCCGGCGGCGGCCGATCCGTCCGCTCGTGCTCGGCGGTCGCCGGCGCAGGCTCCCACGAGCGTCGAACCAGCCCAAGCAGATGGCCGGGGATGTGGAAGGCGTCGGCGATCTGCTCGAACAGGGCCAGCTTCTCCACCCGGCTCTTGCCGTTCATGTAGTCGTACAGCCGCCCCTGCGTGATGTCGACGGCGGCAGCGATGCGCCGCGTACTGACACCGCGCGCATTGAGCATCCGGAACACCGCACCCATGTCCCGCTGGGCGCACGCATGGAGCAGGCGTTCATCCCCGAGCAGACCGGCGACGACCTCACGCGGGTCCGGTGACAGACGGTCCATCTGCAACTCCCCCGGGTAGCGAACGGAACCGATGCTAAGGCCAACCCCGCCGTCGTGACTCCGCGTTGGAGTCACCTTCTGGAGTCTCCCCATCCCCTACTCCACGCGTTGACTGACTGTCAGCCGCCGGGAGGCGCACCCGTGAATGCACCCCGGCGCCGCCCCGCCCGCAGGCTTCTCCCCGAGGCACGCGGGCGGGGCCTCCCCCAGCCGCCCAGACCAAGGCGTGACGACGACCATGACCAACGAGCGAACGAGTCCAGCGCAATACCCACGCCAGAGCGCCACCCTCACAAGCGAGGCCGTCAGTGTTCCGGTGGCGCGTCAGATAGTCCGCGAGGCATGCGCGGAGTGGGGCATGGACCAGGACGCCGCAGAGACCGGCACGCTCCTGATCTCCGAAATCGTCACCAACGCAGTCCGCCACGGTCACTCCCACAGCGTCCGGGTGATCGCCGAGCAGCCGCGCCCTGACCGACTCCGTGTCGCCGTGGTCGACAAGTCCTGCCGCGTGCCCGAGCTGCACATCGTCGGACCGGACGCCATCGGTGGCCGTGGCCTCCTCCTGGTCGACGCCCTCTCCGACCGTTGGGGAACCGATCTCCTTCCCTGGGGCAAGCGTGTCTGGGCTGAGATCGCGATCAAGGTCGGAGACCGATGACCGGCGCCACCGCATGCCGGAAGCCGACGGGGTGACCACCGGCAGCGCGCGGGACGCTCGCTCACCCCCGAGGGCGACTGCTACGGCCGCCCGCCCCATCCCCTTGGGCGGGCGGCCCAACACCCCCGGCCGCTCGTTCACACCGACTGTCCCGGCCGAGCCCCTCTCGCCGTCCGGAAGCCCCGGGCGGCGGCTGCCACTGCCGGATCACCTGAGAGACGAGGAAACTCATGCAACAGACCTTGACGTCACTGGACCAGGTGAAGCCCTGGGGACTCGGACGCATGCGGCCCTACCCGGCTGCGGCCGTCCTCTCCGCCGCCCGGCCCGTCCTCGACCCGCACACGCAGGTCCCCGCATGGGTCGGCCCCGACGGTGCACCGCTGACGGTGGAGGCCAAGCACAAGCGGTCGGAGACGTCGCAGGAGACGAGCACGAAGACGAGCCTGGACGGCACCCCGGACCAGGGGAGCGACCAGAACGGGGACTCTGACTGATGGCTGTGGGTGGGCCGCCCGTCCTCGTCGTCACGCGCCTGGACGACGCGACTGCGGATGAAGTGATCACCGAACTGAACCAGCGTCGTGTGCCGGTGGTCCGCCTGGACCCCGGCGACTTCCCCCGCGAGGTGACCCTCTCTGGCACGTTCGCCGGCACCGGAACCGGCGGCACTCTCGCCACCGCGTCCCGGAGCGTCGACCTGGGGAACGTCCGCTCGGTGTACTGGCGGCGGCCCACCCCCTACACCGCCGACCTCGCCATGGACGAGCAGACCGGCCGATGGGCCGTCGAAGAAGCCCGCTACGGGCTCGGCGGCATTCTCGCCGCTCTCCCCGGCGCGCACTACCTGAACCACCCATGGCGCAACCGGGACGCCGAGTACAAGCCGGCACAACTGGCCACGGCTGCCGCCTGCGGCTTCACCGTGCCACCCACGCTCATCACCAACGACCCCCACCGCGCCCACACCTTCATCGCCGAACACGGGCCGGTCATCTACAAGCCGCTCAGGGAAACCGAGTACACCGACGCCACCGGCCGCGCGCTGACCGTGTGGATCGAGGACGTCACCTCATGCCAGATCGACAGCCATCTACGTCACACTGCACATCTGTTTCAGCAGCGCGTCAGCAAGTCCGCCGACATCCGCCTCACCGCCGTTGGTGACTACCTCACCGCCGTCCGCATCGACGGTTCACCTGGCGCGGACTGGCGCCGCCACTACGACCGGCTCGCCTACACCCCCGTGCCCGTCCCCCCAGCCATCGTCAAAGGCGTGCGCACCTACCTCGATGCTTTCGGACTCAGCTTCGGCGCCTTCGACTTCGGTCTGGACCGTGATGGCGTCTGGCACTGGTATGAGTGCAACCCCAACGGTCAATGGGCCTGGTTCCCCGACCACATCACTGCTCCCATCAAGCACGCCATCGCCGACTGCCTACAGCATGGAGCCCCCGCATGACGGACCCCGCCGACCTGCGCCGCCAACTCGCCGCCGCCGTCCCTGCGGACGACCCGGCATGGCGCACAGCCCTCGAAACGGTGCCCCGCGAACTCTTCCTGGGCAACGGTCTGTTCCAGTTCGACGGCCGCCACTGGACCCCCGTGCACCGCGACCGGACCGATCCCGGAAAGTGGCTGGGGCTCGTCTACCAGGACACCACCTGGGTCACCCAGGTCGACGGCACCACCGCCGTCGACGCCACCGGACCCGTCACCGGCCGCCCCACCTCGTCCAGTACGCTGCCCTCCCTGATCGTGCGTATGCTCGACGTCGCCGGGATCAGCGAGGGCCACAAGGTGCTGGAGATCGGCACCGGCACCGGATATTCCACCGCCATCCTGTGCAGCCGCCTCGGCGACAACAAGGTGTACTCGATCGAGTACGACTCGGGCTTGGCCGCCGCGGCGGCCGATCACATCCACGCCGCCGGGTATCACCCCACCCTGATCACCGGCGACGGCCTCGCCGGACACGAGACCGACGCCGAATA
This sequence comes from Streptomyces actinomycinicus, assembly GCF_016741775.1. Lineage (GTDB taxonomy): Bacteria > Actinomycetota > Actinomycetes > Streptomycetales > Streptomycetaceae > Streptomyces > Streptomyces actinomycinicus. The sequence goes on from NZ_JAERRK010000001.1 coordinate 765,177, forward strand.
CGACCACATCGTGGCCACCTGCGCCGTCCGCCACATCCCCCCAGCCTGGCTCTGCCAACTACCGGCCGGTGGAACCATCACCACCACCATCAGCGGATGGATGCTCGCCTCCGGACTGGTCCGCCTCACCGTCCAGGACGACGGCACCGCCACCGGTCGCTTCCACCCCGATCAGATCAGCTACATGCTCGCCCGCCCCCACGAACGCCCACCCCGACCCACCTTCCACCAGCATCCCGGCCACACCCGCGCCACCCGCGTCAACCCCGCACTCCTGGAAGACTGGACCGGGCAGTTCCTCGCTCAGCTCGCTGCACCGTCAGCCGAACTCATGACAACCGCCGCGGGGGTGATCCTCGTGGACGTCGCCACCGGATCACAGGCGTGGACCGAACCGGCCAAGGGCGGCTGGACCGTGCACCAGCACGGCCCTCTACGCCTCTGGGATCAAGTGGAAGACGCTCTCACTGTCTGGCAGGACGCGGGCTCGCCCCCACACTCCGACCTCGGCTTGACAGTGGACCCAGACGGCACGCAACGTGTGTGGCTCGGCACACCCGATGGCTGCTCCTGGAACCTGCCGGTCTGACCTACCGATCACACAAGCGCCCGTCCTCAAGAAGCCGGAGGCGGGCGCCATCCGGAGTGGGGTTCAGGGACGACGATGCCTCTTCTGGACCGCTCCGGGGCTGGGGTGACTCGTTACGCAGCCATCAAAGTGCCACGGAAGCGCCCCTGCCTGCACATTCGTGCAGGTCATAGCGCTGCGGTGACTCTCCCCGGCGCACAGCCCGACTCGACTGCCTCTCACGGTGCGGCTCCGGCGGCCGGCGTTGCGCGTCGAGTCGCCGCACCGTCCCGGCGACGCCCCCGGCGTGCCGCGCACCCGGACCCCGGCGCCCCCCGTCTGAGCCCGGAGGGGGACGGCCACGCGGCCTCGGCGCCGCCGATCAGCGGACTGAGCAGCCGTGTCGTCGTGCTTCCTCTCTCAAGATCCAGGCGCTAGCTTCCCGCCCCTGCTTCCAGGAAGGGGTACCTCCATGCCATCCAGGACACACGTCGTCGGCGTCGTCACCCTCTCGCTGGCCCTCGCCGGTTCGCTCGCGCCCGCCGCCGCGGACGCCGCACCGGCGCACCAGGTACGGCCCGTCTCGGTCCGGAACATCTCGGTCCGGACCGCCCCCGCCGGCCGCGTCCTCCCGGTCCCCGGCACCGTCAACGCCCGTGACACCGGCGGCTACCTCACCTACGACGGCAAGAGGACACGGTGGGGGGTGCTGTACCGGTCGGAGAGCCTGGCGAAGATACCGGCGGACGGTACGGCCGCCCTGGCCGCGCTCGGACTCGGCAGTGTCCTCGACCTGCGCACCGCGCCGGAGATCCGGGCCGACGGCGCCGACCGGCTCCCCGCCGGGGTGACCTCCGTGCCGGACGCGGTGGACGACACCGGTCTGTACGCGTTCATCGGGCAGGCGGTGCTCAGCAGGGACCCGGCGTACCAGCAGGCACTCCTCGGGGACGGCAGGGCGCGGGCGCGGATGATCTCCCTCTACCGGGGCTTCGTCACCAACCCCGCCAACCGGGCCGCACTCGGTACCGCCGTCCGGGCCGTGTCGAACTCCTCGAAACCGGTGCTGTTCCACTGCTCGGCGGGCAAGGACCGCACCGGTGTCCTCGCCGACACGGTCCTGCGTGCCGTCGGCGTCCCGGCGGCGACGTCCGAGCAGGACTATCTGCTGTCCGGCCCGCTGCGCGCCGCCTCGGACCAGGCCCTGCGGGACCAGCTGAAGGCGGCCGGCTACATGCAGGACCCCGGTCTGCTGATCCCGCTCCAGCAGGTGAGCAGCGACTACCTCGGCGCGTTCCGGGACCAGGCCGTACAGGACTACGGCAGTTTCGGCAACTTCCTCACCGACGGGCTGGGACTCGACGCGTCCACGCTGCTGCGGCTGCGGATCCGTCTCGTGGGATGACTCCGGGCGGGCGTTCAGGGCCGGGGGGCGAGCGTCTTCACGACGGGGGCCCCGGGCGGGCGTTCACGACGGGCGGCCGGGCGGGCGTCTTCACGACGGGGCGCCGGGGGGCGTTCACGGCCGGGTGGGCGTCTTCACGACGGGGCCCGGGCGGGCGCTCACGACGGGGGGCCGAGCGGGCGGTCCCGCACCTTCCGCAGGTGCGTCTCGAACACCTCGCGGGCCTCCGGGGTCAGTGTGCGCAGGGCCACCAGTGCCGTGATGACCACGTCGCACAACTCGGCCCGTACGTCGTCCCAGTCGTGGGTGACGCCCTTGCGCGGGTTCTGGCCCGTGGCGCCGATCACCGCCTCGGCGACCTCGCCGACCTCCTCGGACAGTTTGAGGATGCGCAGCAGGACGCCCTCCCGGCCGGCGTGCACACGGCCGGCCTCCAGCCGGGACCAGAGTTCGTCGACGGTGTCCCAGAGGGCGGCGGTGCCCTGATGTTCGGTCATGCCCCGCAGCCTGCCACGAGACGGGGAGGGTGGGGAGCGCCGTCCCGTGAGGGTGGGGGAGCGCCGTCCCGTGGGAGGGGGGAAGCCCTGTCACCTGACAGAGGGGAAACCCCGTCACCTGACAGCAGGGAGCGCGCGGGGTGTCATTCCTCGAACAGCGCCTCCTGCTCACCCACCGTCCTGGCCCGCACCCGCTTGTTCCGGGCGCCGACGACCACGGCCGTGGCCGCCGCTGCCACCCCGAGCGCGGCCGGGACCATCCAGCCGCGGTTGAAGACGTCCCCGACGGCGTGGTCGAGGGAGAGGCGGCCCGGGCCGGCGACGGCGAGGCCGGCCGCGGCCAGGCCCAGGCTCGCCGCGTGCTCGTAGCCGCCCTCCTGGGCGAAGAAGCCGTTGGGCACGTGGACCGCCGACGCCCCCGCCATCGCGCCGGCCGCCGCCGCGCCCGCCGCCGGGGTGGCGAGGCCCAGCGCCAGCAGGGTGCCGCCGCCGGCCTCCGCCAGGCCCGCCGCCGTCGCGCTCGCCCTGCCGGGTGCGTAGCCGACCGACTCCATGAACTGGCCGGTGCCCTCCAGGCCGTGCCCGCCGAACCAGCCGAACAGCTTCTGGGCGCCGTGCGCGAAGAGCACCCCGCCCGTCCCCAGACGGAGCAGCAGCAGGCCCAGATCACGTCGGTCGTAACAGCTCACGGTGACTCCCATGCAGACAGGCGGACAGGTCCCTCCCGCGTTTCCACCGTCGCACCCCGTACACCCCCGGGCCCGTCCTGGAGGGCGTTCGGGTGGCGGGACCGGGGGAGCGGTGTGAATCTGACGCCATGACGATTCAGCCAGCCAAGCTCAGCGATCCGGCCGTGCGGGCCTTCGTGAACGCTGTCAACTCCCACGACCGCGAGGGCTTCATGTCCCTCCTCGCGCCGGGCGCGACCATGTCCGACGACGGCTCCGACCGCGACCTCGCCGACTGGATCGACCGGGAGATCTTCTCGTCCCACGGCCACATGGAGGTCGACAACGAGTCCGACGGCGGCCGCACCGTCCTCGCCCGCTACAGCAACGACACCTGGGGCGAGATGCGCACCAAGTGGTCGTTCGTCGTCGAGGACGACGGTCGGATCTCGCGGTTCGAGACCGGGCAGGCCTGAAGTTCGTCAACGTCCCGTGCCCAGAGGGCGCTTGACGTCCGCGCCGGGCGCGGCCATGCGGCGGTGAGGAGCCCTTGGGGCGCCCAGGGCGGCAGTGGTGCGGGGACGGGAAACCGGGGCGGCTCATCGGATTTTCATATGCTGGCAAATTCACCTGCCAGGACCGCATCCGGTGCTCAAACCCCTGGTCGAGCCGGTGTACGGTCCCCGAGTGCGTGAATGTTCCCGGCTCAGCCGGCGTGCCGTTCTCGGGCTGACGGCCGCCGCCCTGCCCCTCTCCACGGCGACCGGTGCCGCCGCGGCCACCGTGATCGGCGGTGAGCGTCTGGCCCGCGCCGGAGTCCAGGTGCGCGGTGCCTCCGGACTGCCGAAGAAACTCACCGCCCGCTCGTGGCTGGTCGCCGACTGCGCGAGCGGGGAGGTGCTCGCCTCCTTCGGCGCGCACCGGCGGCTCGCGCCCGCGTCGACGCTGAAGATGCTGTTCGCGGACACCGTGCTGAAGAAGTTCGACCGCACCCGGCGGTACCGGGTCACCGACGCCGACCTCGCCGACGTCCCGTCCGGCTCCAGCCTCGTCGGCATCAAGCCCGGTATCACCTACACCGTCGAGCAGTTGTGGCAGGGCGTCTTCCTGCGCTCCGGCAACGACGCCGTGCACGTGCTCTCCCACATGAACGGCGGCATCGCGAAGACGGTCGCCGAGATGCAGGCCCGGGCCGAGGACCTGCAGGCCCTGGACACCCATGTGGTCAGCCCCGACGGCTTCGACCACAAGGGACAGATCTCGTCGGCGTACGACCTGACGCTCTTCGCCCGCCACGGTCTCAAGGACGGTGACTTCCGCGGCTACTGCGGCACGCGGACGGCCGACTTCCCGGCGGGCGGCAAGAAGACCTTCCAGATCCAGAACACCGACCGTCTGCTCACCGGGGCGTGGGGCCTGAAGACGTACGAGGGTCTCATCGGCGTCAAGAACGGCTACACCAGCCACGCCGGCAACACCTTCACCGGCGCGGCTACCCGGGGCGGGCGCACCCTGCTGGTCACCGTGATGCATCCGGACTCCGGCGGCAACGCGGTCTACGAGGAGACCGCCGCGCTGCTCGACTGGGGCTTCGGGCAGGGGAGTTCGGCCCGGGCCGTGGGCACACTGGCCGAGCCGCGCAGTGAGGGCGGCGCGAGCGCGAGCCCGGCGCCCGCGCACCGGGCCGTGCAGGCGGCGGCCGGCGCACCGGGCGCGGCCGACGGGGGCGGCTCGGCGTGGCGGACGGCGGGGAGTGCGGCGGCGGCGCTCGCGGTACTGGGGGCCGGGGCCTGGACCGTCCACCGGCGCAGGGCGCAGACGGCGGCCCGGGCGGAGCGCGGGGGACGCAGTGCCGGGGCCGGGCGCGCGGAACGGGGTGCCGAGGCCGGGCGCGGTGTGCAGGGCTCGGGGGACGAGCGCGGGTAGCGGAACTCGGGGCGCGGACGCAGAGGTTGGGCCGGCCGTACGTGGGACCGGTGCCGTGCGATCCGTCACACGGGCCGTCACGCTGGCCGTGCGGCGTCGTGCGGCGGCCGTTCCACCGATCCGGTGCGTACCCCGCGGTGCCGCGAGGTCCACCCCCAAAACTCCGGTCCGGTGGAACGGCCGCCGCCTCCCCCCTCGGAGTGGCTACGGAACTTCCGTGCGTCAACTGTGAAGTTCTGGTGGAGAAAAGTGGAGCACATGTCCGCGACCGGCCGCAATACCGCGGATGTTGAAATTCCGCTTGTGCCGGGCGCGGAGCCGGGCTCAGCCCCGCCCGATGAACGGCATCGTGGTCGCCAGCACCGTCGCGAACTGCACGTTCGCCTCCAGTGGCAGTTCCGCCATGTGCCGTACGGTTCGCGCCACATCGGCCACGTCCATCACCGGTTCCGGGGTTACTTCCCCGTTCGCCTGGAGCGCGCCGGTCTCCATCCGGGCCGTCATGTCGGTCGCCGCGTTGCCGATGTCGATCTGCCCGACCGCGATGCGGTACGGCCGCCCGTCCAGCGACAGCGACTTGGTCAGGCCGGTCAGGGCGTGCTTGGTCGCGGTGTAGGCGACCGAGTGCGGGCGGGGCGTATGGGCCGAGACGGAGCCGTTGTTGATGATCCGGCCGCCCTGCGGGTCCTGCTCCTTCATCCGCCGGTAGGCCGCCTGCGCGCACAGGAACGCCCCGTTGAGGTTGGTGTCCACCACGTGCCGCCAGGCATCGTAGGGCAGCGCCTCGACCGGCACCCCGCCCGGGCCGAAGGTCCCCGCGTTGTTGAACAGCAGGTCCACCCGGCCGAACCGTTCCGTGGCCGCCGCGAACAGCGCCTCCACGTCCTCGGGACGGGACACGTCGGTGCGCACGGCGAGGGAGGCGCCCTCCGGTGCCAGTGCCGCCGTCTGCTCCAGCGTCTCGATGCGCCGGCCGGCCAGCGCCACCGACCAGCCGGAGCGCAGCAGCTCCACGGCGACGGCCCGCCCGATGCCGGAGCCGGCGCCCGTCACCACCGCGATCTTCGCTTGCGTCTCAGTCATGCTCCGCAGCGTAGGCAGAAGGTCCGCGATGTGGAATCGATTGTCCGCCATACGGTTAGTCCGTCGTACGGTCACCCGACCGCGGCCGAACTCGCTCACCTGTGCCTCGGCAGTCTGTGCGAGCTGAGAGCATAGGTGCCCGGTCCGGTACGAGAGGGAGGGACACATGACCGAGCACGCGACGGCACCGGAGGCGCACCAGCGCTCCGGCCCCGCCGGGCCGCCGGCCGCCGCCACCCGCCGCACCGGCCTGCTCGTCACCTTCGTCCTGGGCGGCCTCACCGCCACACCCCCGCTCGCGATGGACATGTACCTCCCGGCCCTGCCGGAGGTCACCCGCTCGCTGCACGCCCCCGCCGCCACCGTCCAGCTCAGCCTCACCGCGTGCCTGCTCGGCATGGCACTCGGACAGCTGGTGGTCGGCCCGATGAGCGACCGATGGGGCCGCCGCCGGCCGCTGCTGGCCGGCCTCGCCGTCTACGTCCTCGCCACCGCCCTGTGCGCGGTGGCGCCGAACGTCGAGGCCCTGGTCGCCTTCCGCCTGGCCCAGGGCCTCGCGGGCGCCGCCGGGATCGTGATCGCACGGGCCGTCGTACGCGACCTGTACGACGGCGTGGCCATGGCCCGCTACTTCTCCACCCTGATGCTGATCTCCGGGCTCGCCCCGATCGTGGCGCCCCTGGTCGGCGGGCAGATCCTCCGGGTGACGGACTGGCAGGGCGTGTTCCTCGTCCTCACCGCGGTCGGTGCCGTCCTCGCCGCCCTGGTCTGGCTGCGGCTGCCCGAGACCCTGCCGCCGTCCGAGCGGCACAGCGGGGGAGTGGGGGAGGCCCTGCGCGCGATGCGCGGGCTGCTCGCCGACCCGCCCTTCACCGGCTACGTGCTGGCCGGCGGCTTCGCCTTCGCCGTCCTGTTCGCCTACATATCCGCCTCCCCCTTCGTCGTCCAGGAGATCTACGGCGCCTCCCCGCAGACCTTCAGCCTGCTCTTCGGCCTGAACTCGGTCGGCCTGATGATCGCCGGGCAGGTCAACGGGCGGGTGCTGGTGGGACGGGTCCGCCTGGACCGGGTGCTCGGCACCGGCCTCGGCGTGATCGTGCTCGCGGCGACCGCCCTGCTGCTGATGACCTCGGGTGTCCTCGGCGAGGTCGGCCTGGCCCCGATCGCCGCCGCCCTGTTCGTCCTCATGTCCGCGATGGGCATCACCCTGCCCAACGCCCAGTCCCTCGCCCTGCTGCGCACCCGGCACGCGGCCGGCTCCGCCTCCGCGCTGCTCGGCACCTCCTCCTTCCTCGTCGGCGCGGTCGTCTCCCCGCTCGTCGGCGTCGCCGGGGAGGACACCGCCGTACCCATGGCAGTGGTCCAGCTGGCCGGAGCACTGGTCGCGACGGCCTGCTTCGTGGGACTGTGCCGTCCCTGGAGGGCACCTGCGGGGCCGGAGGGAGAGGACAACTGAGCGCACCGAGACTGCGCGCCGGCACACCGGAGCGGGCCGGACTCGACCCCGTCGAGCTGGGCCACCTGGTCGGCGAGGTGCACGCGCTGACCGCCGGGGAGCGCCCCTGGGCGGCCGGCGCCGTCGTGCTGGCCGGCCGCGGCCCCCTGATCGCCGTCGCCGAGGCCGCGGGCTGGGCCGTGCGCTACGCCTCCTACGACCCGCAGACCGACACCGGCGTCGAACTGCCGCCCGCCGCCCGCGTGCCGGCCACCGTCGATACACCCTTCGACCTCGCCTCCCTCACCAAACTGTTCACGTCCGTCGCCGCCGTGCAGCAGATCGAGCGCGGCACCCTCGGCATGGACGCCCGGGTCGGCTACTACCTGCCCGAGTTCGTCGGCGCCGCCGCCTACGGCGTCACCGTGCGCCAGCTGCTCACGCACACCTCCGGCCTGCGCCCCGAACTCCCGCTGTACGACTGCCGGGACGACAGGGCCCGGCTCGCCCTGCTGCGGGCCGAGGCGCCGACGGCGGACCCGGGCACCTACCGGTACTCCGACCTGAACATGCTCCTGCTGCAGGCGGTCCTGGAACGCGTCACCGGCCGCACCCTCGACGTCCTCGTCCACGACGGGATCACCCGGCCGCTCGGCATGACCGCCACCGCCTTCGGTCCCTGCCCCGGTGCGGCGGCCACCGAGGACCAGCGGCGGCCGTGGGCCAAGACGGACCGGGGCATGCTGCGGGGCGTCGTCCACGACGAGAACGCCTGGGCGCTCGGCGGGGTCGCCGGTCACGCGGGCCTCTTCTCCACGGCACCCGACCTGGCCGTCTTCTGCCGGGCCCTCCTGTGCGGCGGCTCGTACGGCCCCGCGCGCATCCTCGGCCCCGACTTCGTGGAACTGCTGTTCACCCCGCCCGGGCTGGGCTTCGCCCTGGACCAGCCGTGGTTCATGGGCGAGCTGGCGGGCCGCGGCGCCGCGGGCCACACCGGCTTCACCGGCACGTCCCTGGTCCTCGACCCGGCGACCGACACGTTCCTGATCCTGCTGGCCAACACGGTCCACCCCAGACGCCGCCCACCGAACAGCGCACCACGCGCGGCACTGGCCACGCACCTGGCACGATCGGTGATCTGACCTCCTGCCCCGCCGGCCCGTGCCCGGCTCGGGCCCGGCCTGCGACGGTGCCTCTCCAGTCGGCCGAGCCGGGGTGGGCAGGTGAGCGAACCGGGCCCGGGGGCAACCCCGCCGCGCCGTAGAATCACCGGGTGAACGACCCCCTCCGCACCGCACTGGCCGAACTGCTCGACGGCCTGCCCCCCACGGAGGTGTCCGCGGCAGTGGACCGGCTGATCGCCAACTACCGCGGCGACACCCCCACCACCGCGCCGATCCTCCGCCACCGCGCCGACGTCGCCGCCTACGCCGCCTACCGGATGCCCGCCACCTTCGAGGCGGTCCGCTCCGCACTGGAGGCGTTCACCGAGGCCGTCCCCGACTGGACGCCCGGCAGCCACGTCGACGTCGGCGGCGGCACCGGCGCCGCCACCTGGGCCGTCACGGCCACCTGGCCCGGCGGGCGCAGCGTCACCGTGCTGGACTGGGCCGAACCCGCGCTCGCCCTCGGCCGCGAACTGGCCGCCGCCAACCCGGACCTCCAGGGCGCCCGCTGGCAGCGCGCCCGGATCGGGGCGGACCTCACCCTGGACGCCACCGACCTCGTCACGGTGTCGTACGTCCTCAACGAACTCTCCCCGGCGGACCGGACCGCCCTGGTGGACGCCGCCGCGGCAGCCGCACAGACCGTCGTGATCGTCGAAGCCGGCACCCCGGCCGGGTACGAGCGCGTCATCGAGGCCCGCGACCGGCTCGTCCGGGCCGGCTTCCGGGTCGCCGCGCCCTGCCCGCACAGCGCCGCCTGCCCGATCGTGCCCGGCACGGACTGGTGCCACTTCTCCGCCCGGGTCGGCCGGTCGTCCCTGCACCGCCAGGTGAAGGGCGGCTCGCTGGCCTACGAGGACGAGAAGTTCTCCTACGTCGCCGCCACCCGCCTCCCGGCCGAGCCCGCCCCCGCCCGCGTGGTCCGGCGCCCGCAGATCCGCAAGGGGCAGGTGCTCCTCGACCTGTGCGAGGCCGAGGAGCAGCTGCGCCGCACGACGGTCACCAAACGCCACGGCGACCTGTACAAGGCGGCCCGGGACGCCGGCTGGGGCGATGCCTGGCCGCCGTACGGCTCCGCGTCGTAGCCCGCCCCCGCGGCTTGTTACTTTCGGTCCCATGGTCACCAAGCCCGCACCCGACGCCACCCGCCGCAGCGAGAAGTCGCGCCGGGCGATCTACGACGCCGCCCTCGCCCTGGTCGGCGAGGTCGGGTACCCGAAGACCACCGTCGAGTCCATCGCCGCCCGCGCCGGGGTCGGCAAGCAGACCATCTACCGGTGGTGGTCCTCCAAGGCCGACGTCCTGCTGGAGGCGTTCCTGGACCTCGCGGAGCAGGCGGCCCGGGCGGCGGGGCAGGAGCCGTACGCCATCCCGGACACCGGCGACCTCGCCGCCGACCTGAAGGCGGTGCTGCGGGCCACGGTGGACGAGCTGCTCGACCCGCGCTTCGAGGCGCCCTCGCGGGCGCTGGCCGCGGAGGGGCTGGTCAACGAGCAGCTCGGCCGCGAGTTCGTGAGCAAACTCCTCGAACCGCAGCTCCAGCTGTACGTCGACCGGCTGTGCGCCGCGCAGGACGCGGGGGCGGTACGCGCCGACGTGGACCCCCGGATCGCGCTGGAGCTGTTCGTGTCACCGCTGGCACAGCGGTGGCTGCAACGGACCGGGCCGATCTCGTACGCGTACACGGACACCCTCGTGGACTACGCCCTGCACGGAATCGCCCCCCGCTGACCTCCCACCCGACCACCCGCCCGTAGCCCGTCCGACCACCGCGCACCCGTCCCGGTCGCCTGTGCGGTACCGACTCGACCGGCCGTGGGAAGCCGGCCCGGGCGGCTGTGAGGCTCGTCTCCTCCCGGTCCGGCGGAACCGGCCTACGGACCCCCGAAGCACATGAAGACGGGACGATAAGGCATGCTGTCCGCACACCAGCGAGGCGACCACCAGACTGAGGCGATAGATGAGCGCGACGTTCGGCGGCCGGTCCGGCCGGCAGGGCAAACTGTCCCAGTGGCTGCTCGGACGCCGCTCGAAGGAGACCGGCGCCGTCGACGACGGCGGCCGTGAGGCGCTGCTGCTCGCTGCCGCCGGCGCGGGTCTGCCGCTCGCCCCCGCCGCGTACCCGGCCCCCGGCTACCGCTGTTCCTGTGACCGCATCGGCTGCCCCACCCCGGCCCGGCACCCGGTGTCGTTCGCCTGGCAGACGCAGTCCACCACCGACCGCGCCCAGATCGAGCGCTGGGCCCGGCACCAGCCGCAGGCCAACTTCATCACCGCCACCGGCATGGTGCACGACGTCCTGGACGTGCCCCTGGCGGCCGGCCGTGAGGCGCTGGAACGGCTGCTGGGCGACGGCGTCGAGGTCGGCCCGGTCGCCGAGAGCGACGACGGCCGCATGCTGTTCTTCACCCTCACCCGGGGCACCCCCGAGGACGAGGACGAGTGGTGGCCCTGCGAACTGGACTGCCACCCCGAGACCATGGACGAGCACCCCGGCCTGCGCTGGCACTGCCGAGGCTCCTACGTCCTGGTACCGCCCGCCCGGCTGCCCGGTGACGAGGACCGGCAGGTCCGCTGGGCGCACGGCCCGGAGCATCCGCTGCCGGACCCGCTGTCCCTGCTGGAGGCGCTCACCGACGCCTGCGCCCGGCACGCGGGCGCGGAGACCGGCCACCAGGGCGCGGCCTGGCCGCTGCGGCACTGACGGCCCGCCGGCGGCTCACTCGCCCTGCGCGGCCGTCAGCCCCTGAACCCGCCCCAGCACCTGCACCGCGCCGCTGCCGGCGGGGTCCAGTACGGCCTCGTTGGCGATCGACTCCAGCGTCAGGGACTGCTTGACCTCGCCCTTGACGAGGGCCTGCACGTCCTTGTTCGGGGCCGGCACGGTGCCGCCCGTGTAGGCGGTCCGCTTCTCGTAGTGGTGCGTGGTGAAGAACACGAGCGCCCCGCCGTCCGCCGTGCGCAGCGCGAGCGGCGCGTAGTCGCCGTCGGTGAGCGGCTCGTCGATGAACTGGCGGACCAGGCCCGGCTTCTCGGCCGCCTTCTTGCGGTCCGCGCGCAGCCGGCTGGTGTCACGGCCGTCCGCGAACGTCTTCCCGCCGCTCTTGAGGTAGGTCGCGTACGTCCTGCTCAGCTCGTCCGGACGGACCGCGAGCTGGGAGGTGTCCGCCGGTACCGCCTCGGCCCAGCCGTCCTCGTCCGTCCTGAACTGCGGTACGGCACCGGGCGCCATGAGCGTCAGATACGCCACCTGCCACCGCTCGCCGAGGTCGTTGCGGGTGAACACCAGCACCCAGCGGGCGTCACCGCCCTTGTTCCCCTTGGCGTCGGCGACGAACCAGCGGGGCCAGCCGGCCTTCTTCGGGATCGTGATCTTCACGTCCGTCAGCGTCAGCGGGGTGTGGTCGGCGTTGCCCGACGGGCTGTTGGTGCGCCCGGCCTTCAGCCGGGCGGAGTCGATGTCGGCGAGGGCACCGGTGACGTACGGCGCGTCCAGGGAGCTGTCGTAGGCCTCGTCGGCCTTGTTGTACGCGTCCGTGAACGCGGTCAGCGCCCTGGCGGCCTCGGCACGGGTGGCCGCGGGGAGCACCTCGCGCTCCCCGTGCACCACCACACAGCCGCTCGCCGTCACCGACAAAGCGGTCAGCGAGGCAGCTATGAGTGCGTTCCGGTCACGCCTGCGAAGCCGTCGACGGCTGCGTTCCCTGGTCATCGGGCTCCTTCACCTTCCCCTTCCCGGAGGCGAACCCTACCGGGGACAGGAACAGCGCGAGCACCGGGACCAGATACAGCGCCCACACCGTGATCTGGACGACCGTCGGGTCCGGCTGGAAGTTGAAGACGCCCTTCAGCAGCGTGCCGTACCAGCTGTCCGGCGGGATGGTGCCGCTGATGTCGAAGGCCAGCTTGTTGATGCCCGGGATCCAGTCGGCCTCCTGCAGGTCGTGGACGCCGTACGCGAGCACGCCCGCCGCGACCACGACCAGCATGCCGCCGGTCCAGGTGAAGAACTTGGCCAGGTTGATCTTCAGGGCGCCGCGGTAGAACAGCCAGCCCAGCAGGACGGCGGTGGCGAGGCCGAGGGCGACCCCGACCAGCGGGCGCGGGGTGCCGTCGCTCGCCGCGTGCACCGACGCCCACACGAACAGCGCGGTCTCCAGGCCCTCCCGGCCGACCGCGAGGAAGGCGGTGGCGACCAGTGCGCCCGTGCCCAGGGCGAGGGCGGCGTTCAGCTTGCCGTGCAGCTCCGACCTCAGGTGCCGGGCGGTGCGCCGCATCCAGAACACCATCCAGGTCACCAGGCCCACGGCGACGATCGACAGGGAGCCGCCGAGCGCCTCCTGCGCCTGGAACGTCAGCTCCTGGGAGCCGAACTCCAGGGCGCAGCCGAAGCCCATGGCGATGGCGATCGCGATGCCGATGCCGGCCCAGATCGGCTTCAGGGCGTCCCTGCGGCCGGTCTTGACCAGGTAGGCGATCAGGATGCAGACGACGAGCGACGCCTCCAGCCCCTCGCGCAGGCCGATCAGATAGTTGGAGAACACGGGCTACGCCTCCTTCGAGAACAGCGTGCGACCCCACCAGTCGCCGGAGTCCCGGACGCCCGGGGGCACCGCGAAGACCGCCGAACCCACGTGCTGGATGTACTCGTTGAGCGCGTCCTGCGCCGACAGCCTGCGCTGGACCGGGATGAAGCCCTTGCGCACGTCCCGCTGGTAGGCGAGGAAGAACAGGCCCGCGTCCAGCCGGCCGAGGCCGTCGGTGCCGTCGGTGAAGGAGTAGCCGCGCCGCAGGATGGTGGCCCCGTCGTTGGAGTCGGGGTGCGCGAGCCGCACGTGCGCGTCCGGCTTCATCGCCTTCAGGAACGGCGCGTCGTGCTCCTTGGCCTTGCCGACCGGGGCGCCCTCGCGCTTGTCCCGGCCGAACACGTCCTCCTGCTCCTGCAGCGAGGTGCGGTCCCAGGTCTCGATGTTCATGCGGATGCGCCGGGCGACGAGGTACGACCCGCCGGTCATCCAGTCCTGCCCGTCACCGTCGCCGACCCACACGAACTTCTTCAGCCGGTCCGTCTCGGTACCCGCGATGTTGCGGGTGCCGTCCTTGAAGCCCATGAGGTTGCGCGGCGTCTGCGCGTCGGGGGTGGTGGAGGAGGTCTTGCCGAACCCGAGCTGGGACCAGCGGATGGCGACCTTGCCGAAGCCGATCCGGGCCAGGTTGCGGATGGCGTGCACGGCGACCTGCGGGTCGTCGGCGCAGGCCTGGACGCACAGGTCACCGCCGGTGCGGGTCCGGTCCAGGTTGTCGCCGGGGAACTTGGGCAGGTCGACCAGGGCCTCGGGACGCTTGTCGCGCAGACCGAACTTGTCGAAGAGCGACGGCCCGAACCCGATGGTCAGCGTCAGCCGGGACGGCTTGAGGCCGAGCGCCTCACCGGTGTCGTCCGGCGGGGCCTCGGCGAGCCCGCCGTACGCGCCCTCGCCGACGGCCTTGCCCTGGGTCATCCGGCGGGCCGCCTCGGTCCAGTCCTTGAGCATCTGGACGAACTCGGCGCGGTCCTCGGTCTTCACGTCGAACGCGGCGAAGTGCAGCCGGTCCTGGACCGGCGTGGCGATGCCGGCCTGATGCGCGCCGTGGAACTCCACCGCGCCGCCCGTCTCGGCGGCCACCGGGTCCACGTCGTTGCCCGTCCTGGCCATCGCCACGGCCCCGCCGGCCGCGGCGGCCCCGAGCGCGAGCCCGGCACCGCCCCAGCCGATCAGTGCGCGACGCGACGGAGTGCTTCCCTGGGTCTCGGTCATCGCCCTTGCCCCCCTGCTACTTCACGACCGCGGCGGCGAGCTTGGACAGCGGCTCGGCGAGCGCGTTCACCGCGTCCGACAGCTCCTTGCGCTGGTCCTTGGTGACCTTGTCGTAGGAGACGAAGTCGTACGAGTCCTTGTCCGAGCGGTACTTGTCGAGCAGCGCGTCCAGCGCCGTGAACTGCTTGTCCAGTTCCCCGGCCAGCGCCGGGTCGTTCTTCGCGGCGACCGGCTTCAGCAGCTCGTACGCCTTCTGGGCGCCCTCGACGTTGCCCTTGAAGTCGACCAGGTCGGTGTGGGCGTAGCGGTCCTCCTCACCGGTGACCTTGCCCGTGGCGACCTCGTCGAGCAGTTCCTTGGCGCCGTTGGCCATGGAGGTCGGGGTGATCTCGGCCTTGCCGACCCGGCCCTGCCAGTCCTTCAGGTCCTTCACCAGCTGGTCGGCGAGGGTCTTCTCCTCGGCGCCGATCTTCTTGTCCTGCCAGAGGGCCTTCTCCAGGCGGTGCCAGCCGGTCCACTTCTGGCCGTCCTCCAGGCCGTCCTCGCGGACGTCGACCTTGGGGTCGATGTCGCCGAAGGACTCGGCGACCGGCTCGGTGCGCTCCCAGCCGAGGCGGGAGATGCCATAGGCCTTCTTGGCGGCCTCGAGGTCGCCGTCCTTGACGGCCTTCACGAAGGTCTCGACACGCGGCAGCGTCTCGTCGGCCTGGTCCTGGGCGTACTGGCGGTAGTCGGCGACGGCCTTGTCCAGCCTGGGGTCGCGCTTGGCGGCGCTGCCGCCGCCGGTCACGGTGAGCTTCTGCCGGACGCCGTGGCCCTTCATGCCGGGCCGGCAGGCGATCTCGTACGAGCCCGCCTTCACCTCGGCGGTGAGGGTGTACTTGGTCCCCGGGCCGATGTTCTCCTTCTCGGAGACGATCCGGTCGTCCGGGAAGAGGATCTCGACCTCGGTCGCCTGCGAGCCCTTGTTCTCGATCTTCAGGGTGACGTGGCCGGCCGGGGTGGTCTTGGCGGAGGTGTCGCACTTGGCGTCGGCCGCGGTGACCCGGATGGCGTCGCCGTCCTTGGCATCGCTCTTCGCGGTGCAGGCCGAGAGGGCGGTCAGAGCGGCCGCGGTGGCGGCGGCGGTGACGGTCAGTCGGACGGCTCGCATGCAGGCTCCAAGCGGATCTGGTCTGGTGAGGCTGCCCTAACTTACATGAGGCTTACCTCACCCATACCCCTGCGGGTCGTGATTCAGCTCTCACGTGGATCTCACAGGCACGGCTTGATCTCACTGGCTCAAAAGAGCCACCAGGGAACGGTAAAGGAAAGGTCAAGGGGGAACGTCTGGCGGGCCGCCCCGCCCCGCCACCCCGGGGACCGGGCGCATGCGGGCGGCCGTGGAGCGCGGCTGCGGTGATGCCGTCGCCGAACCGGCCCACGAGCCGCCTGACGTCCCCGCCCGGCCACTGCCCGGTGGTGTCCGCGCCCGGGACGCGCCGGCCCGGGCCGCGATGTTTCAATTCCCAAGTGACTGATTACGACGTACTCCGCGTCTTCTGCGGGCCGAACGGCGGCTACGGCAACGAGCTGGGCGTCGTCCGTGAGGGCTCGGTGCTGCCCGAGCGCGCCGACCGGCAGGAGCTGGCGCGCAAACTCGGCTTCAGCGAGACCGTGTTCGTGGACGACCCCGAGCGCGGAGTGATCGACATCTACACCCCCACCCTGCGCCTGCCCTTCGCCGGGTACCCCTGCGTCGGCGCGGCCTGGCTGCTCGACGTGCCCGAGCTGGTCACCCCCGCGGGGATCGTCGGGGCCCGGCAGGACGGCGAGTTCAGCTGGATCGAGGCCCGCGCCGAGTGGGCGCCGCCGCGCGTGCTGCGCCAGTACGCCACCGCCGCCGAGGTGGAGGCGCTCGACGTGCCGGGTCCGGGCGAGTGGATCTACGCATGGGCCTGGGAGGACGAGGCGGCCGGGCGGGTGCGGGCCCGCGCCTTCCCGGGCCGTGACGACGGCATCGAGGAGGACGAGGCGACGGGCGCGGCGGCGCTGCTCCTCACCCACCGGCTGGGCCGGGCGCTGAACATCATCCAGGGCAGGGGTTCGCAGCTCCTGACGGCCCCTCAGCCGCACGGCTGGATCGAGGTCGGGGGACGGGTGCGCCTGGAGCGCTGACCGAAGCACCCGGCCGGGTGGCCGCCCGCACCCCCGTTCGGGTGGTTCCGCGTGTGCGCGCGAGGGTGAGCGGGGACCTCTGGGCGTGACCAGTCCCCCTCCTCGAGAGGAGCACCATGCGCATCAGATCTGTCCTGGCCGCGACCGCTCTCGCCGCCGCGCTGGTTGCCACCGGCGCCACGTCGGCCGCCGCCTACACCTACGAAGTGCATGACGACGGCGGGGCGGTCTGCAGCCCCTACTCCGGCGGACTCACCACGCTGGAGAACCACGCGACCTGGTCCGGCACCCACTGCAGCGACTACCTGCGCTGATCCGGCCCGGGTCCCCCTCCCGCACACGGCGGGGGACCCGGCCGGCAGGGCTCACGCCGACTGCGGGAACTCCTCACCCAGGGCCCGGAAGACGTCGGTGTTCAGCGCGAACGCCCGCTTGCACTCGCCCACGACCCGCTGTCTCCCCAGGTCGTCCAGGGGCATCGCGTCCAGCAGCTCCCGGTAACCCCGCTTGAACGCCGCCGGGTTGGCGATCTCCTCGAAGACGTAGAAGCGGACGCCGTCGCCCTTCTTCGCGAAGCCCCACGCCTTCTCCGCCCTGTCGCGGATGATCTGGCCGCCGGAGAGGTCGCCGAGGTACCGCGTGTAGTGATGGGCGACGTAACCGCCCGGCCAGCGCTCGGCACACTTACGCACCCGGTCCGCGTACGTCAGCGTCGCCGGCAGCGCGCTCAGGCCCGCCCGCCAGTCCGGCCCCCGCAGATGGGCCAGGTCCCGCTCCAGCGCGGGCAGCCGCAGCAGCTCCGGCCGGACGAACGGCCCCGCCACCGGGTCCGCGGCCAGCCGCTCCACCGCGCTCTCCAGGGCCTCGTACACGAACCACAGCTGCTCGGTGTAGCGCGCGTACGCCGTCAGGCCGAGCCGGCCGCCGAGCAGGTCGCCCATGAACGCCGAGGCCTCCGCCTCGGCGTGCTGTTCGTGCGACGCCGTGCGGATGAGGGTCGAGAACGGCTCCATGGGCACTCCTCGGTTTGCCGACCTGCTGTCGGTAAGTTTACCGACGTGGTGTCGGAAAAAAACAGCGGGACGGGACCCGTGGCGGGATCCGGCCGGCACCGGCACCGGCACCGGCACCGGCACCGACGCGGGGCCGGGCGAGGGGCGCGGGAAGAAACCCGCCCCGGCAGGCCGGAGCGGGCTCGGCGGGGCGGCCGGGTCACGGCAGGGTCAGGATCTCCGCGCCGGTCTCCGTCACCACCAGCGTGTGCTCGAACTGGGCCGTCCGCTTGCGGTCCTTGGTCACGACCGTCCAGCCGTCGTCCCACATGTCGTACTCGTGCGTGCCCAGCGTCAGCATCGGCTCGATCGTGAACGTCATCCCCGGCTGCATGACCGTCGTCGCGTGCGGGCTGTCGTAGTGCGGGATGATCAGGCCCGAGTGGAACGACGAGTTGATGCCGTGACCGGTGAAGTCGCGGACGACGCCGTAGCCGAAGCGCTTGGCGTACGACTCGATGACCCGGCCGATGATGTTGATCTGCCGGCCGGGCTTGACGGCCTTGACCGCGCGCTCGAGGGACTCGCGGGTGCGCTCCACCAGCAGCCGCGACTCCTCGTCCACGTCACCGACCAGGTAGGTGGCGTTGTTGTCACCGTGCACCCCGCCGATGTACGCCGTGACGTCCAGGTTGACGATGTCGCCGTCCTTCAGGACCGTCGAGTCCGGGATGCCGTGGCAGATCACCTCGTTGACCGAGGTGCACAGGGACTTCGGGAAGCCGCGGTAGCCGAGCGTGGAGGGGTAGGCCCCGTGGTCGCACATGTAGTCGTGGGCGACCTTGTCCAGCTGGTCCGTGGTCACCCCGGGCGCGATGATCTTCGCGGCCTCCGCCATCGCCCGCGCGGCGATGCGGCCGGCGATCCGCATCGCCTCGACGGTCTCGGCGGTCTGCACCTCCGGGCCGGTGTACGGCGTCGGCGCGGGCTTGCCGACGTACTCGGGACGGCGGATGTTTCCGGGGACCGAACGGGTGGGAGACAGCTCCCCTGGTACGAGCAGCGACTGGCCAGACATACCAGCGAGTCTAACCAGCGGACATGGGGGAACATGTCGGTGGCGAGAGGAGCTGGTCATGGCCCTGTTCAAGAAGCGCACGGTCGGCAAGCCGGGCGAGTGGTACTACTGCCTGGAGCACAAGAAGGTCGAGGAGGGCCCGGACTGCCCGGGCAAGGACCGCTTCGGTCCGTACGCCTCCCCGGACGAGGCCCGGCACGCGATGGAGACCGCCGCCGAGCGCAACCTCCAGTGGGAGAACGACCCCAAGTGGCACGACGCGCCGAAGGGCGACACCCAGGAGCGGTGAACGCACCGGTCACACCGGGACGGTCGCGCGTCGCTCGCGCATCCGTACCGCGTGTTCGTTCGTCCGGGCGTCGTACGACATGAGGCCCGGCAGGCACAGCGCCAGCAGCCCCACCGCGCCCGCGCACGCCAGACCGCCGGACCACACCGAGGCGCGGACGCCCGCCCAGGCGGCGAGGGCGCCCGCCCAGACCTGGCCGAGCTGCGGGCCGACCGAGTAGGACAGCAGTTCGATCCCGGCGAGCCTGCCGCGCAGCTCGTCCGGGATCGTCTGGTTCCACATCGCCGCCCGGAAGATCCCGCTGACCATGTCGAAGGCGCCGCCGAGGGCGAGGAACAGCAGCACCAGCCACAGGTTCCCGCAGACCCCGGCCGCCGCGACCGCCAGCCCCCAGCCGGCCGCGGACAGCGCCACCATCAGCCCGTGCCGGTGCACCCGGGAGGTCCAGCCGCTGGTCAGAGTCACCAGCAGGGACCCGGCCGGGATGCTCGCGTACATCAGCCCGAGCGCCCAGTCGGCGCCCAGCTCGTCCGCGAGGAACGGCAGCACCGCCAGTGGCATGGCCAGGAACATCGCCGCGAGGTCGACGGCGTAGGTGCCGAGGAGTTCCTTGCGGCTCCAGGCGTACCGGGCGCCCTCCGCGACGGCCCGGAGCGACGGCCGCACGGCTTCCTCGGCGGCGGGGGAGGGGGCGATCCGCAGGATGTACGCCAGCGACACCGCGAAGGTCAGCAGATCGGCGGCGTAGGCCCAGCCGAGGCCGGCGTAGGCGACGACCACGCCCGCCAGTGCCGGGCCGGCGACGCCGCCGACGGTCCAGCGCAGGGAGTTCAGCGAGGCCGCGGCCGGCATGTCGTCGTGGGCGACGATCCGCGGCCACAGCGAGTCGAGGGCCGGGCGCTGCACGGAGACCAGGGCGGAGGAGAGCGCGGCGACGGCGTACAGCGGCCAGATCGCGGGATGCGGCAGCAGCGCGTCGACCAGCAGGGCGGCACTGAGCAGGCCCTGGCCCGCCTCCGTCCACACGATCAGCTTCCGCTTGTCCAGGGCGTCGGCGAGGGCGCCGCCGTAGAGACCGCACACGACCAGCGGCAGCAGTTCCACGGCACCGATCGCGCCGACGGCCGCGGTGGACTCCGTCAGCTCCTTCAGCTGGACGGGCAGGGCGACGACGGTCAGGAAACTGCCGAAGTTGCTGATCAGGCCGGACATCCAGAGCCGGCGGAAGTCGCGCGAGGCCTTCCAGGGGGTCAGGTCGGGCAGGAGGGCGGAGGTCACTGAGGCATGCTCGACGGCCCGCCCCCACCGGGCAACCGCTTTTCCCCCGATCCGGCCGCCTCCCCCGCCCCACCGGAAGCCCCGCCGGCCGGCCTCCGCCCCTGCCCCACCGGAAGCCCGCCGGCCGGCCTCCGCCCCTGCCCCGCGGGAGACCTCCCGACTCGCCGCGTTCCCTCGCCCCGCGGAGAAGCCCCCCGGCCCGCCTCCGCCCCTTCCCCGCGGGACAGCCCGCCGGCCGGCCTCCGCCCCTGCCCCCGTGCCCGCTCGGGCGGGGGCGAGTCACCAAGGGGCCGGCGGTGGAGCCGTCAGCGCTTCCGTCAGCCTCGCCAGACGGTCCCGGAAGCCGCGCCGCCCCCTCGGCGAGCCGCCGTTCTCTCCCGCCGCAGCGCTGACCAGGTGCTGCACGCTGTCCAGGTCCAGCTCCGCCCCCTCCGGCACGGCCAGCGTGTCGTGCGCCATGGCGGCCAGCTCGCCCCCGCCCGCCCCCAGCGCCAGCACTGTCACCCCGGCCCGCCGCGCCTCGTGCACCCGTTCCAGCAGCGGCCAGGGCTCCTCGGGTGCCACGACCAGCAGGGTCTCACCGCGCCGCGCCGCCGCGAGCCGGCCCGGCCCGACCGCCAGGTGCGCGGGATCCGACGGGCGCGGCCGCTGCCGCACCAGCGTCGGCGCCAGCTCCGGCGTGCCCGACCAGGCCGCCTCGTCCACCAGGTGCGCGGCCAGGTGCCAGGGCTCGTGCCCGGGCGCGCCCACCAGCAGCAGCCCGCCCCCGTGCGCCACCACCGACCCGCGCAGCACCCCCGCGAACCTCCGGGTGGCCCCCAGCCACTCGGTCCCGGCGAGTACCTCACGCAGCAACGCGACCCGTACGGCGTCCATGCGGCCGCATCCTGCCGCAACAGACCACTCGTGACCCGGAGTTCACCCCGAATTCGCCCGACCTGGGGATGGTCCCGGCCCATCCGTTCGCGCGAGGAGCCGCCCATGACCGACGTCACCGTCCCCTTCCGCGCGGGACACGAGGGGTACGCCAGCTTCCGCATCCCCGCGGTCGTCATCACCCGGGCCGGCACGCTCCTCGCGTTCTGCGAGGGCCGTGCCGAGTCCGCGGCCGACCACGGGCACATCGACATCGTGCTGAAGCGGTCCACCGACGGCGGCCGTACCTGGGGGCCGCTGAAGGTCGCCGCGAACAACGGCAGGAACCTCGCGGGCAACCCCGCCCCCGTCGTCCTCGACACCGGCCGCGTCCTGCTCGTGCACGTCCGCGCCGCCGCCACCGCCACCGAGGACGCCATCCTGCGCGGCCGGATCAAGGACGCCGACGGCCGCCGGGTCTGGGTGCAGCACAGCGACGACGACGGTGTCACCTGGTCCCCGCCGAAGGAGATCACCCGGCAGGTGAAGAAGCCCGGCTGGCGCTGGTACGCCACCACCCCCGGCCACGCCCTCCAGCTGACCTCCGGCCGCGTCCTCGTCCCGGCCAACCACACCCTCCCGCCCACCGGCACCGACACCGGCGCCGAAGCCAGGTACAACAGCGGGCACTGCCTGCTCAGCGACGACCGCGGCGAGAGCTGGTACCTCGGCTACCTGGACGAGAACACCGACGGATACGTCAACGTCAACGAGACCACCGCCGCCGAACTCCTCGACGGCCGCGTCTACTTCAACACCCGCAACGACTCGCCCTCGCCGGGCAACCGCGCCGACGCCCACTCCCGGGACGGCGGGAAGACCCTCGTGAAGCCCTTCCGCCCGCAGGCCGGACTGACCGCACCGGTCTGCGAGGCCTCCGTGCTCCAGCTCCGCGACCCCGACCTGCTCCTCTTCTCGGCACCGGCCGACCCCGCCGCCCGCGCCCTGATGACGATCCGCGCCTCCACGGACGGAGGCACCACCTGGCGCCCGGCGTTCACCGTCGACGGGCTGCCCGCCGCCTACTCCGACCTGGTCCGCGTCGACCGCGACACCGTCGGACTCCTCTACGAGACCGGAGACTTCAGCGCCTACAGCACGATCACCTTCCGCCGGGTGCCGGTGCGGCGGCTGACCTGAGCCGGTGCCCGTACCGGCCCCGGCACGGACGTAGAGTCGGGCCATGACCTCTACCGACAGCGCACAGAAGGCCCCCGCCAAGGACCCCTGGGACCTGCCCGACGTCTCCGGTCACGTCGTCGGCGTGCTCGGCGGCACCGGCCCGCAGGGCAAGGGCCTCGCCTACCGGCTCGCCCGGGCCGGCCAGAAGGTGATCATCGGCTCCCGTGCCGCCGAGCGCGCCCGGGCCGCCGCCGACGAACTCGGCCACGGCATCGAGGGCGCCGACAACGCCGAGACCGCGCGCCGCAGCGACATCGTGATCGTCGCCGTACCGTGGGACGGCCACGGCGACACCCTGAAGGCGCTGCGCGAGGAGCTGGCCGGAAAGCTCGTCGTGGACTGCGTCAACCCGCTCGGCTTCGACAAGAAGGGCGCCTACGCGCTCAAGCCGGAGGAGGGCAGCGCCGCCGAGCAGGCCGCCGCCCTGCTGCCGGACTCCCGGGTCGCCGCCGCCTTCCACCACCTGTCGGCCGTCCTGCTCCAGGACCCGCAGACCGAGCGGATCGACACCGATGTGATGGTGCTCGGCGAGGAGCGCGCCGACGTGGAGATCGTCCAGGCGCTGGCCGGGCGCATCCCCGGCATGCGCGGTGTCTTCGCGGGCCGGCTGCGCAACGCCCACCAGGTCGAGTCGCTCGTCGCGAACCTGATCTCCGTCAACCGCAGGTACAAGGCGCACGCCGGGCTCCGCGTCACCGACGTGTGAGCCGCGCGGGGCGATGGGGGACACTGGTCGGCGAAGCAGTCCCGAGCAGTGTCCCCGACAGGAGCCCTCCGTCATGTCCCCCCTGCCCCCGCCCAGCCCGGCCCGGCGCCTCGCCCTCTACGCCCTGACCGTCTGCCTCCTCGCCGTGGCCGCCGCGGTCGTCTCGTTCGCCCGGGGGAGCTGGCTGGGGATCGTCTGGGTGCTGCTGGCGGGCCTGACGTCCAACATGACCTGGTACTACCTCAAGCGTGCCCAGGCATCGGCGGACCGGGGCGGGTCCGTCACGGGTTGACCGAGCAGATCTCCGGGGTCTCCTCCCAGAAACGGTAGAGCGCATGGCCGCAGGCCTGCGAGAATTCGTCGACGCCGAGGCCCCTGAGGACCGTGTCGATCACGTCGAAGAACGCACTGTTCACCGACGGCAGCCACAGCAGCGCGAACACGAACAGCAGGCCGAACGGCGCGAACGGCTCCACCTGCCGCTTGACGGAGTACGAAAGCCAGGGCTCGATCACGCCGTAGCCGTCCAGGCCCGGCACCGGCAGGAAGTTCAGGATCGCCGCCGTCACCTGCAGCAGCGCCAGGAACGCCAGCGCGTTGCGGAAGTCCGCCGGCACCCCGTCCAGCGCGTGCAGCCAGAACGGAGCCGTGCACACCGCCGCGAACAGCACGTTCGTCAGCGGGCCCGCCGCCGAGATCAGGCTGTGCCGCCAGCGCCCCCTGATCCGGTTGCGCTCGATGAACACCGCGCCGCCGGGCAGACCGATCCCGCCCATGATCACGAACAGCACCGGGAGCACGATGCTCAGCAGCGCGTGCGTGTACTTCAGCGGGTTCAGCGTGAGGTAGCCCTTCGCGCCGACCGTGATGTCCCCGCCGTGCAGGGCGGTGCGCGCGTGCGCGTACTCGTGCAGGCACAGCGAGACGATCCAGGCGGCCGTCACGAACAGGAACACCGCGATGCCCGGCTGCGCGGCGAACCCGGCCCAGGTGGCCCAGCCGGTCACCGCCGTCACGGCCAGGATGCCGACGAACACGGGACTGACCCGGCGGTCGCCGTGGCGGGTGGTGACGGTGGTCATGAGACGGGCTCCCTGTCGGCGTGAGCGATCGGAAGCCCGACCGTACCCGGCGCGGGCCCGCGGGGAAAACGTCTCGCGGCCGCCGCCCGGTTCCTGGAAGGTAGGGGCCATGCCACGGATGACGGTGCTCTACGAGGACTGGCAGATGGAGTGCTGCGGCACGCCCTTCGCGGTCGGGGACGAGGTCGGCTGGCGGCTCGTCACCGTCGACGAGGAGGCACCGCAGGGCGAGTTCCACGGCGCCACGGCATGGGTGGAGAACCACGGCGGCTCCGACCACGAGACCCGCGGCCGTGTCCACGCCATCGACCTGCTGCTCCAGGAGTACCTCGCCCACCACGACCCGCTCGCCGTGGAACCGGAACCCGGGCCGGCACCCGGCACCCTGGTCCTGCGCGCGACCGGGCGGGCCCTGGAGGCCGTGCCCGGCGCCACGGCCCGGGAACCCCTCGACGCCTGCCCGAAGTGGTTCGACGCCTTCGAGGACGAGGAACAGCCGCCCCGGCAGGTGCCGTACCGGGTCCGTCGTGCCGTCGGCGTCCTCGTCACCCTGGACGTCCCGGACGGCACGCCACCGCAGCCCGGTGACCACCGCTGACCACTCCGGTGACAATGGACCCCGTGCGCTATCAGCTCCTCGGTACCACCCAGGCGATCCGCCCCGACGGCACGGCCGTCCCGGTCGGCGGGGCGCGGCTGCGCACCCTGCTGAGCGTGCTCGCGCTCCGGGCCGGCCGGACCGTACCGGTCGGCGTGCTGGTGGACGAGGTGTGGGGTGCCGAGCCGCCCGCCGACGCCGCCGGCGCGCTGCAGGCGCTCGTCGGCCGGCTGCGCCGCACCCTCGGCGCCGCCGCCGTCGCCTCCGCCGACGGCGGCTACCGGCTCGCGGCCGGCCCCGACGACGTCGACCTCACCCGCTTCGACCGGCTCACCGCCGACGGCCTCGCCGCCCTCGCCGGCGGCGACCCGGCGAAGGCCGCCGCCGTCCTCGACGACGCCCTGGCCCTGTGGCGCGGTCCGGCGCTCGCCGATCTGCCCGACCACACCGCCGAGGCGAACCGCTGGGAGAGCCGCCGTCTCGACGCCCTGCGCGCCCGGCACACCGCCGCCCTCGCCCTCGGCCGCGCCGAGCAGTCGCTGCCCGAGCTGACCGCCCTGTGCGACGGCCACCCGCTGGACGAGCCGCTCCAGGCGCTGCGGCTGCGTGCCCTGCGCGACGCCGGCCGCCCGGCCCAGGCGCTCGCCGGCTACGAGGACGTACGACGCCTGCTCGCCGACCGGCTCGGCTCCGGCCCCGGCCCCGAACTGCGCGCCCTGCACGCCGAGCTGCTGCACGCGGCGCCGGCCGACCCGCAACCCGCGGCCCGTCCCGGCAACCTGCCCGCGCGGCTCACCTCCTTCGTCGGCCGGGAAGCCGACATCCGGGCCATCGGCGCCGATCTCGCGGCGGCCCGCCTGGTCACCCTGCTCGGGCCCGGCGGTGCCGGGAAGACCCGGCTGTCCCAGGAGGCCGCCGAGGCGGTACGGCACACCCTCCGGGACGGGGTGTGGCTCGCCGAGCTGGCCCCCGTGGACGACCCGGACGCCGTACCGCAGGCCGTGCTCACCGCGATCGGCGCCCGCGAGACCGTGCTGCACGGCGCCGGCGCCGACAGCATGCGCGCGGTCACCGACCGGAGCGGCGACCCCTTCGAGCGGCTCGTGGAGCACTGCGCCCGGCGCCGGATGCTGATCGTCCTGGACAACTGCGAGCACGTCGTCGCCGCCGCGGCCGAGCTGACCGGGCGACTGCTGGCCCGGTGCCCCGGGCTGACCGTCCTCGCCACCAGCCGGGAACCCCTGGGCGTGCCGGGGGAGCTGCTGCGGCCGGTGGAACCGCTGCCCGAACCCGTCGCGCTGCGGCTGCTCGCCGAGCGCGGCGCCGCGGCCCGGCCCGGCTTCCGGACCGGGGACGACCCCGAGGCGTGCGCCGAGATCTGCCGCCGTCTCGACGGGCTGCCCCTGGCGATCGAGCTGGCCGCGGCCCGGCTGCGGATGCTGTCGCCCCGGCAGATAGCCGACCGGCTGGACGACCGCTTCCGGCTGCTCACCTCCGGCAGCCGGACCGTGCTGCCCCGCCAGCAGACCCTCAGAGCCGTCGTGGACTGGTCCTGGGACCTGCTCGACGCCGACGAACGGGACGTGCTGGCCCGGCTGTCGGTCTTCGCCGGCGGCTGCGACCTGGCCGCCGCCGAGGCCGTGTGCGGGCCGGTCGCCCTGGACGCGCTCGGCTCCCTGGTCGACAAGTCCCTGGTCGTGGCCGCCCCCGCGGCCGACGGAGGCATGCGCTACCGGCTGCTGGAGACCGTCGCCGAGTACGCGGCCGAACGGCTCGCCGAGACCGGCCGCCGCGCCGAGGCCGAACGCGCCCACCTGACGTACTACCGGGAACTCGCCCGCACCACCGACCCGTTGCTGCGCGGCCCCGAGCAGCGTGCCGCCATCGAACGGTTCCAGCTGGAGTACGAGAACCTGCGCACCGCCCTGCGGCACGCCGTCACCGCGCGCGACGAGCAGGAGGCCCTGTGCCTGGTGCTCTCCATGATCTGGTTCTGGCAGATGCGCGACCAGCGCATCGAGACCCGCAACTGGTGCCGGGACGTCATGGCCCTGGGCCCGGACCCGTTCGCCGAACCGGTCCGCCGCGCCCAGCCCGTGTGGGAGCGCTGCACCGACGCCCCGCCCCCGTACACCGGAGAGGTGCTCGCCGAGGCCCGGCGCGGTGTCCATCTGGCCCACCTGGCCTGCATGGACACCGACATGGCGGCCTGGCAGACCCCCGAGGCACAGGCCAAGCTGCACGCCGTCACGCAGGTCTACGAGCCCGGGCTGCCGCAGACCTGCCGCGCGCCGGGCCTCCTGTGGTTCTTCGCCGTGATGCTGACCGGGGGCATGGACCGGCTGCGCACGATCATCGACGCCGCCGTACGGACCTGCCGGGACACCCCGGGATACGAGTGGGAGCTGGCCGGCGTCCTGCAGTGGCGCGCCAACCTCCTCGCCAACCGCAGCGCCTGGGCCGGCGACGCCACCCGCGACGCCGACGAGTCGCTGGAGATCTACCGCCGGCTCGGCGACGACTGGGGCACCGCCGAGGCGCTGTCCGCCCGCGGCGAGTCCCGTGAGCGCAGGGGCGCCTACCCGCAGGCCGTCGCCGACTACCAGGCGGCCATCGACCGCGCCGAACGCCTCGGTGCCCGCGCCCAGGTGGCCGTGCTCCGTTCCCGCCTGGGCAGTGTGCTCATGGAGTCGGGCGACACCGAGCGCGGTGAGCGGCTGCTGCGTGAGGTCATAGCGAGCCAGGACGGCGCCCAGAACGAGGCGATGCCCGCGGCCCGGCTCTTCCTCGCCTGCTGGCTGGGCCTGGTCGGACGGATCGGCGAGGCCCGCGAGCAGCTCCGCCTGCTGCGCGAGGAGTTCAAGATCGCGCACTTCGTCGTCTTCGACGCCATGATCCTGACCCAGGAGGCCTGGCTGGACGCGCTGGAGGAGCGGACCGAGGAGGCGCTGGACCGGGCGCGCCGGGCGCTGCGGCGCGCCGGTGACCCGCTGACCGAGGCCATCACCCCGCACCTGCACTCCATCTGCCTCTGCGTGGCCGCGATGGCCCTCGCCCGTGCCGACGGCGGCAGCCGCGCCACCGACGCCGCCCGCTGCCTGGCCGCCGCGGACGCCCTCGTGCCTGCCGGTCACATCGCCGTCGGAGTGGAGCGGCGGGTGCGCGACATGACCGAGGCCCGGGTCCGGGAGGTCCTCGACGACCGGGCTTACCGGGCCGCGTACGCCGAGGGCGGTGGCCTCTCCCTCGCGGAGGCCACCGCCCTCGTCTGACCGCAGGAGAGCCTCAGCTCTTCGTGCGGAACTTGTGGATCGCGACCGGGGCCATGACCGCGGTCAGACCCACCGACCAGATCAGCGTCACCCAGAGGTCGTGCGCGACCGGGCCGCCTTCCATCAGGCCGCGCGCGGTGTCGGCCAGCGTGGAGAGCGGGTTGTAGTCGGTGAAGGCCTGCAGCCAGCCCGGCATGGAGGCGGGCGGGGCGAAGATGGACGAACCGAACTGCAGCGGCATCAGGACCAGGAAGCCCATCGCCTGCACCGACTGGGCGTTCTTCATCACCACGCCGAGGGTCAGGAACACCCACATCAGCGCGGAGCCGAAGACCGCGGAGAGCCCGACCGAGGCCAGCAGGCCGCTCCAGTGCTTGATGTCGTAGCCCACGAGGACGGCGACCACCATCAGCACCGCGGTCGCGAACAGCATCCGCATCAGCTCCACCGCGATCTTCGCGAAGAGGACGGAGCCGCGCCCGATGGGCAGCGAGCGGAAGCGGTCCATGACACCGGAGTTGAAGTCCTGGTTGAAGCCGGTGCCCACTCCCTGGGCCATGTTCATGCCCATCATGGCCATGAGCCCGGGGATGACGTACTGGACGTAGCGCTCCTGGCCGCCGCCCAGCGACTGCCCGATGGAGCCGCCGAAGACGTACACGAACAGCAGGGTGAAGACGACCGGGAACAGGACGGCGTCGAACATCGACTCCGGGTCCTGCCGGATCCACAGCAGGTTGCGGCGGATCAGCGCACCGGTGTGCCGCAGGTGGGCCCGCAGCGAGATCGGTGTGTCCGCCTTCGTGGCGGCCGGGGACAGCGTGGCGGAACTCATACGGCGACCTCCTGGCGGTCGTCGGCGGGCGTGACGTCCTGCGGGGTACCGGCACGGTGACCGGTGAGCGACAGGAACACCTCGTCCAGGCTGGGCAGTTCGGTGGTGACGGAGGAGATCGTGATGCCGCGAGCGGTGACGGCGCCGACCACGGCGGTCAGCTGCTCGTCGCTGAGGATCGGCACCAGCAGGGTCCCGGTCTCGGTGTCCACGGTGGTGGCGGCGAGCCCGGTGATGCCCAGGTCGTCCAGCATCCCGGCGAGCGGGCGCAGCTCCAGCGGGTCCACCGGGCGCACCCGGAGCGTGCGTCCGCCGACGCGGGCCTTCAGCTCCTCGATGCCGCCGGTGGCGATGACCTTGCCGCGGTCCACCACGGTCAGCTCGGAGGCGAGCTGTTCGGCCTCCTCCATGTACTGGGTGGTGAGCAGCACGGTGACGCCTTCGCCGACCATCGCCTTGACCTCGTCCCACACCTCGTTGCGGGTGCGGGGGTCCAGGCCGGTCGTCGGCTCGTCCAGGTAGAGCACCGCGGGCCGGCCGATCATGGAGGCGGCCAGGTCGAGCCGCCGTCGCATTCCGCCGGAGTAGGTGCCGGCGGGCCGCCTGGCGGCCTCCGTCAGCGAGAACCGCTCCAGCAGTTCGTCGGCGCGGGTACGGGCGTCCCTGCGGGACAGGTCCAGCAGCCGGCCGATCAGGTACAGGTTCTCCCAGCCCGGCAGTTTCTCGTCCACGGAGGCGTACTGGCCGGTCAGGCCGATCACCCGGCGCAGCTGCCGGGGCTGCCGTACGACGTCGTAGCCGGCCACCGTGGCCTGCCCGGCGTCCGGGGTGATCAGGGTGGACAGGATCCGTACGAGGGTGGTCTTGCCGGCGCCGTTCGGCCCGAGCACACCCATCACGGTGCCCTCGCGCACGTCCAGGTCGACACCGTCCAGTGCCTTGGTCTCGCCGTAGTGCTTGACCAGTCCCCGCACGGTCACGGCGGAGTTACCGCCGACGGGGTTGTCGTCGATGCGTGTCATGCGGACGACAGTGTCAGGGCCCACCGACAAACCACCGACAGGCCACCGACAGGGGACCGGCCCGCCACCGACAGGCCACCGACAGGGGGACCGGCCCGCCACCGACAAGCCAACGACAGGGGGACCGGCCCGCCACCGGCAGGGCGCAAAGGGACAGCCCGCCGACGGGGGAAGATCGGCGGGCTGTCCGTGGTGCGACGGTGGATCAGTGGACGGAGTGCGCCTCCGTCGGGAACGCGCCGCCGACGACGTCCTCGGCGAACGCCTTGGCCGCGCCGGTCATCACCTCACGCAGATCCGCGTACTGCTTCACGAACTTCGGCACCCGGCCCGGGGTCAGCCCCAGCATGTCGGTCCACACCAGGACCTGCGCGTCCGTCTCCGGGCCCGCGCCGATGCCCACGGTCGGGATGTGCAGCACGCGCGTGACCTCGGCCGCCAGCTCGGCCGGGACCAGCTCCAGCACGACGGCGAAGGCGCCCGCGTCCTGCACGGCCTTGGCATCGCGCAGCAGCTGCTGCGCGGCCTCCTCGCCCCGGCCCTGCACGCGGTAGCCCATGGCGTTCACGGACTGCGGGGTCAGGCCGATGTGCGCCATCACGGGGATGCCGGACTCCACCAGCAGCCGGATCTGCTCGTGCGAGCGCTCACCGCCCTCCAGCTTGACCGCCCCGACCCCGGCCTCCTTCACCAGCCGGGTCGCCGAGCGCAGCGCCTGCACCGGCCCCTCCTGGTAGGAGCCGAAGGGGAGGTCGCCGACGATCAGCGAGCGCTGCGTGCCGCGGACCACGGCCGCGGACAGCATGGTCATCTCGTCGAGGGTGACGGGTACGGTCGTCTCGTACCCGAGGTGGCAGTTGCCCGCCGAGTCGCCGACGAGGATCACCGGGATCCCGGCCTCGTCGAAGACGGACGCGGTCATCGCGTCGTAGGCGGTGAGCATGGGCCACTTCTCGCCCCGCTCCTTGGCGAGGGCGATGTCGCGGACGGTGATGCGGCGGGTGCCCTTCCCCCCGTACAGCGCCTTGCTGCCGTCGGAAGGCTTGTTCTGGGCAGCCGAAAGCTGCGTCATGGCAACGGCTCCTTCAGTCATCTCGAGGCGCCCTCACGGCGTCCCCGGACCGTCTCCATGGTGGCACCTCGTGCCAGCCAGGGCCAGGGGTACCCCCTGTGACACCGGCCCGTCGCCCGGCTTGGCCGGAACCCGACGCGTAAGGCCTTGGTAAAGGAATAAGATACGAGACCGTTCCGTATCGAAATGGCCGTAGGGTCGGACACATGACAAGTTCCGTCCCTGCCTCCCGAATACCGGAAGCGGTGCACCGGCGCCGCTGGGCGATCCTCGGCGTGCTGATGCTGAGCCTGCTGATCGTGGTGCTCGACAACTCGATCCTGAACGTGGCCATCAAGACCATCTCCACCCCGGCGCCCACCGGCCTCGGCGCCACCCAGAGCGAGATCGAATGGGCGATCAACGCCTACACCCTCGTCTTCGCCGGCCTGCTGTTCACCGCCGGGCTCGTCGGCGACCGCATCGGCCGCAAGAAGGTGCTGCTCGGCGGCATCGCGGTGTTCGGCATCGGCTCGGCCCTGGCCGCCGAGTCCGGGTCGCCGGGCCAGCTGATCGCCTACCGCGCGCTGATGGCCCTCGGTGCCGCCTTCGTCATGCCCGCCACCCTCGCCGTGCTGATGAACGTCTTCGAGCGCGACGAGCAGCCCAAGGCCATCGGCATCTGGGCCGGCGGCGTCGGCCTCGCCATCGCCATCGGCCCCATCACCGGCGGCGCGCTCCTCGACCACTTCTGGTGGGGCTCGGTCTTCTTCGTCAACGTGCCCATCGTGATCATCGCGCTGGTCCTGATGGCCTGGCTGGTGCCCGACTCCCGCGACCCCCGGCCCGGCCGCCTCGACCCGGTCGGCGTGGTGCTGTCCGTGGTCGGCCTCGTGCTGCTGGTCTACGGCATCATCAAGGGCGGCGAGCTGGCCGACTTCACCGACGCCAAGGTCCTGGCGACCATCATCACCGGACTCGTCGTGCTGGCCGCCTTCGTCGTCTTCGAGAAGCGCAGTGACCACCCGTCGCTGGACGTCAGCTACTTCAAGAACAAGGTCTTCTCGGCCGCCATGAGCGCCATCGCGCTGGTCTTCTTCGCGCTGATGGGCGTCACCTTCTTCGGTGTCTTCTACACCCAGAGCGTGCGCGGCTACTCCCCGCTCGAGTCCGGCGTGCTGATGCTGCCGCTCGCCGTCGCCCAGCTGATCTTCGCGCCGCGCGCCCGGCTGGTGGTCGACCGGTTCGGCAACAAGGCCACCACCACGGCCGGCCTGATCCTGATCGCCGCGACGCTGGCCGCCTTCGCCGGCTTCGAGGCGGACACGCCGATCTGGCTCCTGGAGGTCGTCTTCTTCCTGATGGGTGCCGCCATGGCGCACATCATGACCCCCACCTCGGTCGTCATCATGCAGGCCCTGCCGCGTGAGAAGGCCGGTTCCGCCTCCGCGCTCAGCAACACCTTCCGCCAGGTCGGCGGAGCCCTCGGCATCGCCGTCCTCGGCTCGGTCCTCGCCACCTCCTACCGCAACGGCATCGAGGGCAAGCTCGGCCTGCTGCCGCCCGGCCTGCGCGACACCGCCGCCGAGTCCATCGAGGCCACCCTGGGCATCGCCGAGAAGCTCGGCCCTCGCGGGGAGGCCCTGATCACCCCCGCCGACGACGCGTTCCTGCACGCCATGCACGTCACCGCCCTGTGCGGTGCCGGTGTCGCGCTGGTCGGCGCCGTCGTGACGGCCCTCTTCCTGCCGGGCAGGCCGCCGGCCGGTCAGCAGGGCGAGAAGGAACCGGAACTGGTCGGCGCCACGGACTGAGGTCCGCGAGCGCTTCCACGGGGGAGGAGGCGGCTGCGGGACAATCCCCGCAGCACAGTTGAGAGGACGGAACCACGTGAGCCTTGCCGACAGCCGGCCGTGCCCTGCCGGTCCCGTACGGGGCAGGCCCCGCAGCGAGGCCGTGGAACGGGCCATCCTGGAAGGCGTGATGCAGCTCCTGGAGGAAGGCGTGCCCCTGGCCGAACTCTCCATCGAGCGCATCGCCCGCACCGCCGGGGTCGGCAAGGCCACCATCTACCGCCGCTGGAGCGGCAAGGAGGAACTGTTCATCGACGTCGTGCGGGCCGCCGAACCCCCGGACCCCGAACTCCCGGGCACGTCCATGCGCGACGACCTCCTCGTCCTGCTGGAGAACCTGCGGCAGCGGGGACTGGCCAGCCGGTCCTCGGCCCTGCTGCACAACGTCCACACCCAGATGAAGAGCAACCCCAGGATCTGGGCCGCGTACCACGAGAACGTGATAGCGCCCCGGCGCGCGCTCGTGCTCGACGTGCTGCGCCGCGGGCAGCGCGACGGCGAACTCCGGCCGGACGTCGACGTGGAACTGGCCAACGACCTGTTCGTCGGACCGATCCTCGTCCGGAGCGTGCTGCGCCCCGACGCCGAGCTGCCCGAAGGACTGGCCGGACAGATCCTCGACACCGTCCTGGCAGGCCTACGACCCGTCAGCTCCACCGTCGCGTAGCACTAATGTGCGCGTTTTGTCACAGACCACTCCGGTCTCCGGGCCAACCGGAACTTCCGGGCCCGCCTTGTTCGTCCTCGTCTTCCGTACGGCCGTCACGGGACGGCGGGAACGGAGCCGATCATCCCCTAGGGTCGGAAGAGCACGGGGGGCGAACGGTGTGCACGGCAGGCAGTGAGGCAGACGGTATGGCGCAGCAGGCGTACATGACGGAGACGGCGGGCGGCGGCTCGGGACCCGAGCGACCGGGATCCCGGCTCCGGCGCCTCGCGCACCGCCTGACCACCGGCTGGCGGGGCGACCCGTGCATCTGGCGCCGCGGCATCGTCCTCGCCGTACTGGCACTGCTCCTCGCCCTGGTGATGCTGGTGCACTCGCACATCCCCAACGCCGTGGGCAATCTCGGCAGTCTGACCGAGACGTTCCTGCCCTGGCTGGGCATCGCCATCCCGGTCCTGCTCGTCGCCGGCGTGCTGCGCAGGTCGGCGACCGCCCTCATCGCCGTGGTACTGCCGACGGTCGTGTGGCTGAACCTCTTCGGCGGGCTGCTCACCGACAAGTCGGGGGGCGGCACCGGGCTGATGGTGGCCACGCACAACGTCAACGCCGACAACCCGGACCCGGCCGCGACCGCCCGGGACGTGGCCGCCTCGGGCGCCGACGTGCTGGCCCTGGAGGAACTGCCCGCCTCCTCCGTCCCCGTCTACGAGAAGGCGCTCGCGGCGACGTACAAGCACCACGCGGTGGTCGGCACGGTCGGCCTGTGGAGCAAGTACCCGATGACCGGCGTCGAGGCCGTCGACATCAAGCTCGGCTGGAAGCGGGCGATGCGCGCCACGGTCGCCACGCCCCAGGGCCCGCTCGCGGTCTACGTAGCCCATCTGCCCTCGGTACGCGTGAAGATGGAGGCCGGGTTCACCGCCCGGCAGCGGGACAAGAGCGCCGACGCGCTCGGCGAGGCCATCGCCGACGAGACCGTCGAGCGGGTCGTCCTGCTCGGCGACCTGAACGGCACGATGAACGACCGCTCGCTCAACGCCGTCACCTCGCAGCTGCGTTCCACGCAGGGAGCGGCCGGCAGCGGCTTCGGGTTCAGCTGGCCGGCGTCCTTCCCCATGGCACGGATCGACCAGATCATGGTCAAGGGCGTCGAGCCGGAGAGTTCCTGGACGCTGCCGCGCACCGGCAGCGACCACCTGCCGGTGGCGGCCCGCGTGAAGATGTGACCCGTTCGCGGAACACGCCGCGGCCTCGACGCCGGCACGGCACCACCCTCGGCCGGAGCGCGGACCGGCACCCCGGCCCGGGTCCGGCCGCTCCGGTGCGGGTCCGGCTGCTCCGGCGCGGAGCTGGCTGCTCCTGTGCGGGTCCGGCTGCTCCTGTGCGGGTCCGGCTGCTCCGGTGCGGGTCCGGCCCCTCCGGCCCGGCGCCGGCCGCCCCGGGGGACGCGTGCGGCTAGGCGGTCGATCCGCGGCCGGGCCACGCGATGTCGTCGACGGCGAGAAACGGCTCGCCGGCGACGGTCGCCGGGGTCGCCCCGGTGAACGCCATGACGTCCCGGTGCAAATGGGACTGGTCGGCGTAGCCGGCGTCGGCCGCGACGCGGGCCGCGCCCTCACCCGCGACCAGGCGGTGGGCGGCGTGGTCGAAGCGGACCAGCTTCACCGCGCGCTTCGGCGGCAGGCCGAGCTGCGACCGGAACCGGGTCCACAGCCGCTTACGGCTCCACCCGACCTCGGCCGCTAGCCCCTCGACCCGGGTCAGGCCACGGCTGCCGACGATCCGGTGCCAGGCCCAGGCCACCTCCGGGTCCACCGGCGGCCCCGCCTCGTACCGGCGGGCGAGCAGCGCATCCGTCAACGCGAAGCGGCCCTGCCACGACGGGACACCGGCCAGCCGCTCGCGGATCAGGGACGCCTCCCGGCCCCACAGGTCCTCCAGGGACACGACGGCGCCGTCGAGGCCGGCGGGGGAGGCGCCCAGGACCGCACGTGCGATCACCGGGGACAGACGCACCTGCACGCACTCGACGTTCACCCCCCGCGCCCGGACCGCGCCTCCGGACCCGAGTCCGGGCCCGGCGACGAGACTTCCCCGCCGCTGTCCGGCGGCACAGTCGAGGACGGGCGAGCCGGCGCCGAACTCCAGGAGCATCGTCACGGCCGGGTGCGGGACCATCCGGAGCGCGTCCAGGTCTCGCACCCGGAACCCGGCCATGGTCAGACCGGCCACCCGGCTGGGCCGCTGCGGGCATGCGACGTCCCACACCGCCGCACCGTGCCTGAACGTCCGCACCGGCCCATGCTACGGGAGCCGGCCGAAGGAACATTTGTCCAATCCGCCGGCGGGTAGCGGCGGCGACAGTGGGCCCATGACTGTTTCTGACGGCGGACCGCACGTGCACGGCGGAGCCGGGGCCACCGGGCGTACGACCCTGTCGCTGGACGACGGCGACATCCACGTGTCCCAGGACGGCCCCCGCGACGCCCCCGCACTCCTGCTCATCCACGGCACCGCATCCTCGGCCCGCTCCTGGGACCCGATGGTTCCGCTGCTGACCGGCTCTCACCACGTCATCCGGATCGACCTGCTCGGGCACGGCCGGTCGGCCAAACCGGCCGACCGCAGCTACACCCTCCCGGACCAGGCACGCCGGGCCGGCGCCGCACTGGACCGGCTCGGCGTCGAACACGCCGTCATCGTCGGCCATTCCAGCGGCGGCGTCGTCGCCACCGCCCTCTCCGAACAGCGACCCGGCCTGGTGACCGCGCTCGCCCTCATCAACACCGGACCCGGCCTGGACGCCTCCATCGCACCGCAGTCCGGCGCGAGCGGCCCCGCGCAGTGGCCGCCGGCCGACGAGCAGCTCCGGCTGTTCGCGAGCACCGGGTTCAGCCGCCCGGGCTACCGGTTCCCGGAAGAACTCCTCGACGACGCGCGCTGCATGACCCACCACACGTTCACCGCGACGACGCAGGGCACCCGCGCCTACCTCGGGCAACGGGCACTGCCGGACCGGCTGCGGGCCGTCGGCAAGCCGCTCCTGGTCCTCTTCGGCGAGGACGACCGCCGGTGGCGGTCCTCGTCCGCCGCCGACTACCGCTCCGTTCCGGGCGCGACGGTCGAGCTGCTGCCCGGTCTCGGACACTCACCCATACTCGAGGATCCCCCGCGGACCGCCGCCCCCCTGCTGGCCTTCACCACGCTCCACGCCGTACGGGCGGACCGATGACAAGGAGGGGCGCCATGCGGATCCTCATCTCCGGCGCCGGCGTCGCCGGTCCGGTGCTGGCCTACTGGCTCACCAGGCACGGCTTCCGCGTCACCGTCGTCGAGCGCGCACCGGCCCTGCGCAGGACCGGCGGCCACGCGGTCGACCTGTTCCGGCCGGCGCTGGACATCTCGGAGAAAATGGGCGTGCTCCCGCGCATCGAGGAGCGGGCCACCGCCACGAACCGGATGACGGTCCAGCAGGAGGGCGCACGGCACCTGGTCCGGGTGGACCTCGCCAAGATCTTCCGCGCCACCTCCGGCCGGCACGTCGAGATCATGCGCGACGAACTGAGCGAGATCTACTACGACGCCGCACGCGACGACGCCGAGTACGTCTTCGGCGACTCGGTCACCGCGATCGCGCCCGACGGCGAGGTGCGCTTCGAGAACGCCGCACCGCGCCGCTTCGACCTCGTCATCGGCGCGGACGGCCTGCACTCCAACGTGCGCCGCCTCGTCTTCGACGAGGTCTCCCTCGCCGGCGGCTTCATCGGGGCCTACTTCGGGGTGCTGAGCCTGCCGAACGCCCCGGGCCTCGACCGCGAGCTGCGCATGCACGTCGGCGTCGGCCGCACCGCCGGCATGTACGGCGCGCGGCACCTCGGCGACGCGCGGGTGCTGTTCCTCTTCCGGAGCGAGCGCGAGCTGGGCTTCCACCACCACGACGTACCGCGGCAGAAGGAACTGCTGCGCGGTGCGTTCGCCGGCATGCACCCCGACGTGGACGGCTGGCTGGACGAACTCGACCGCACCCCGGCGTTCTACTTCGACTCGATCACCCAGCTCCGCATGGACACCTGGTCGCGGGGGAGGGTGACGCTCGTCGGCGACGCGGGCTACTGCCCCGGCCCGGCCGTCGGCGGCAGCACCAGTCTGGCCGTCGTCGGCGCGTACGTCCTCGCCGGGGAGCTGGCGCGGGCGGGCGGCGACCACGAACGCGCCTTCCCCGCCTACGAACAGGCGATGGCGGAGCACGTGCGCGGCAGCCGCGCGGCCGCGCTCAGCGCCGCGAAGACCCTGGTCCCCACCTCACGCCTCGGCGTGCGGGGACTGGCCGAGGGCGCCCGCCTGATCTCCGCCCTGCCCGCGGGGCCCGGCCGGGCCCTCCTCCGCCTCACCAGCAGGACCGCACGCCTCCACAACGCCATGACCGTCGGCGACTATCCGCCACCGCCCACCGCACCACGAGGCCGGGCCGACCTCACGGGCAGCCCCGGCGGCACCCCCGCAGGCGCCCCGGAGGCCGGCCCGGGATGAGGTGACCGGGCCGGAGCCCGGGGCCCACAGCGGTGGACGTGAAGGTGCTCACACCGGTGACCGGGCCCCGCCCAGCTGGAATACCGGACCCGGCAGAGTTTGTTCCGTACGGGAACATAGCGCGACAGCTGTACGCACTCTCTGGAAGGTCCTTCATGCCCCTGGCTCTGCTCGCCCTCGCCGTGGGTGCTTTCGGCATCGGTACGACGGAGTTCGTCATGATGGGGCTGCTGCCCGGCGTCGCGGACGACCTGCACATCTCGATCCCCGCCGCCGGGCACCTGGTCTCGGCGTACGCGCTGGGCGTCGTCGTCGGTGCCCCGCTGCTGGCCGCCCTGACCGCCCGCAGGTCCCGGCGTACGGTCCTCATCGCCCTGATGGTCCTGTTCGTCGCCGGCAACGTCCTCTCCGCGCTCGCCCCCGGCAACGGCTCCCTGCTGGCCGCCCGCTTCCTCAGCGGCCTGCCGCACGGTGCCTTCTTCGGTGTGGGGGCCGTCGTCGCCACCACGATGGTCCCGCCGGAGCGCAAGGCCCGCTCGGTGTCCCTGATGTTCCTCGGCCTGACCGTCGCGAACATCGCGGGCGTCCCCGCCGCCACGCTCATGGGCCAGCACTTCGGCTGGCGGGCGACCTTCCTCGCGGTGAGCGCGATCGGCCTGGCCGCGATCGCCTCGCTGGCCCTCCTCGTCCCGCACGACGGCGAGCACGCTGCCGCGCAGGCCGGCCTGCGCGGCGAACTGGCCGCCCTGAGGTCCCTGCCGGTCTGGCTCGCCCTCGGCACCACGGTGGCCGGCTTCGGCGCGCTCTTCGCGGCGTACAGCTACGTGACACCCATGCTGACGGACGCGGCCG
This sequence comes from Streptomyces actinomycinicus, assembly GCF_016741775.1. GTDB lineage: Bacteria > Actinomycetota > Actinomycetes > Streptomycetales > Streptomycetaceae > Streptomyces > Streptomyces actinomycinicus. Next base: position 804,082 of record NZ_JAERRK010000001.1, read on the forward strand.
GCTTCGCCGAGGCGGACGTGACCCTGCTCCTGGCCCTCTTCGGCGTAGGCGCCACGGCCGGGAACCTGCTGGGCGGCCGCCTCGCGGACCACTCCCTGCGCGGCACCCTCTACGGAGGCCTGGCCGCCCTGGCGGTGGTGCTGACGCTCTTCCCCCTGCTGATGCGCGCGCAGGGGAGCGCGGCCCTCGCCGTCGCCCTGCTCGGCACGGCGGCCTTCGTGACCGGCTCCCCGCTCCAGCTGATGGTGATGGAGAGGGCCGCCGCCGCCCCGTCCCTCGCCTCCTCCGCCAACCAGGCGGCCTTCAACCTGGCCAACGCCGGCGGCGCCTGGACCGGCGGCCTGGCCCTCGCGGCGGGCCTCGGCACGACGTCCCCGGCACTCGCGGGCGCGGCACTGGCCGTACTCGGCCTGGGTGTGGCGAGCGTGGCGTACGCGGTGGACCGGCGCCGGGAGACTCCGCCCACGGGCCTCGTGGTCACCTCCCACGTGCCGGAGGACACGGGCGCGCTGCACCACTGAGACGCGGCGGCGGCGCCGGCCGAGGTACCGGGTCGGCGCCGGCTGGGACGCGGGGGCGGCGCCGGCTGGGACACCGGGTCGGCGCCGGCTGAGACACCAGGCCGGAGCCGGGCCGGAGCCGGCCGGGGCGCCGGGGGGGGGCCGGTGCGGCTAGTCACCGATGAACCAGAGGCAACTCCCCGGCGTCGCGACGCAGTCCTCCAGCAACTCGGCCAGATCGAGGAGGGCGGCCCGGTGGGACGGCTCGGTGCACTCCCGCACCAGGGCGGCCACCTCCGCCAGCGCGACCTGCGCGTCCTGCTCGGTGAACCGGGTGTCCCGGTAGGGGTCCACCTGACCGAGCCGCCCCCGCCGCACCCCGTCCAGGGCCCGGGCGAGCGCGTCCTGGTGCTCGTGGGTACCGCGGACCACGGTGTCCCCGCGAGCGGCCTTCCCCCGCCTGGCCCGCTTCACCCGCAACTCCAGCTCTATCCCCACGGCACCTCCGCCACGATCCGCACAGCCGGCTGACCCGCCAAGGTAACCGCCGGACTGCCGCCGGGTGCTGAAGGATGCCCGCGACGGTGGTTGCCGACCGGCGAGCGGGACCGCTTGGTGAGCCCGTCCACCAGGGCCAGTTCCCTTCCCGGCCCCCGGGCGGCCGTGGGGCAGTTCCCGGGGGTGAGACGAAGTCTGGCAAACGGCTGTACGTGCCCGCGAAGCCGAATTGCCTTCTCTTGATTTCCCTTATTATCCTGGAAATTGATCAAATATCCGATTGAATCACGTGCAAGGAGGTGGCGCGATGGACACCCCCGTAGACCAGACAGTCCACCCCGAGGACGAGATGGGGTACGAGCCACCGACCTTGGTGGAGGTGGGGGACTTCGCTCAGCTCACGATGGGGGGCTGCGATTACGGGAACGACAACCACTACCAGACGATGTGCCCCAGCCCGTGATCGGACGGACGTGGCTGCTGGTGGTGCCGGACACTGAAGGGGGCGCTTGCGCGGCTGCCCCGCTGGTTCACCGGGCGCGCCATGTTCTGCGGCACGCCTCAGGCCGGCCCTGGGTGCTCGGTTGTTGGCCGGATGCCGACGCGGTAGTCGCGACGGCCGGCGCGGCGCGGATCGCGGTGATCGGGAGGAGCGCGGTCACCGCCGCCGGCCTGGAGCCGTCGCTGGCCGCGATGCGCCGTGCATCTGATGCAGACACCGTGGCCGGCCGCTTGCCCGGAAGCTTTCACCTGGTCACGTCTTTCGCGGGGCAGGTGCGGGTCCAGGGGACCATCGCGCAGACCCGGCGCGTCTTCTACGCATGCGTCGGCAGCGCGACGCTCGCGGCGGACCAGGCCGACGTGCTGTCCCAACTCCTGGACAGTGACGTGGATGAGGCAGTGCTGGCCACGCGCTTGACAGTCCCTCCCGTGCCACCGCCCCTGGCCGGCTGTTCCCCCTGGAGGGGGGTGCATGCCGTGGCCGGCGACAGCTATCTGTGTCTGGATACCGATGGATCAATTCGAGTGACACGATGGTGGCGGCCCCCCGTACCGCACGCACCGCTGGACGAGGCGGCCCAGGGTGTACGGCAGGCGCTGCTGACCGCCGTCGCGGTGCGCTCTCGAGCCGGCAGCTCGTTCAGCGCGGATCTCTCGGGCGGTCTGGACTCCACCAGCCTGTGCTTTCTCGTCGCAGCGCAGGGCGTCCCACTGGTGACCTTCCGCCACGAAGCCGCCGACCCGGCTAACGATGACGCGAGGTGGGCGCAGCAGGCGGCAGCCGCGTTGCCGAACGCTTCCCACACCGTCGTCGGTCAGGGCCGGCTGCCGGAGAAATATGCTGGCCTTGACGCGTACGGCACCGATCCGGAGGAGCCGTTGGATTGGGTACGCTCGCGGGCTGCTCTGGCGGCGATCGGCCGTCGTGTGGCAAGCACCGGTGCTCGATTTCATCTGGCCGGTCACGGTGGAGACGAGATATTCACCCTCCCGCCCTCTTACCTGCACACCCTGATCCAGACGCACCCTTGGGAGGCGGTGCGGCGCCTCCGCGGCCACCAAGCGGTGCGACGCTGGCCGACCGGGGCGATGGTGCGCTCTCTCGCCGACCGGGACGACTACTCCCGTTGGCTGAGCCGGCAGGCCGACCGGTTGGCCGGGCCCGGCCTGAGCCGAACCACGCCGTACCTGTCCTGGGGAGCGCCCAGCCGGATGCCGCCCTGGGCCACCGCCAAGGCGGTCGAGCTGTCCCGCACACTGATGCGGCAGACCGCAGAAGCCGGCCCTCTGCCTCTTGCGCCGCTGCGCGCCCACCATCAGATCCTGCACCACGCCGCCGTCTGCGGCCGCCAAGTCCGGCTGGTCGGCCGGACGTTCGCCGCAGCCGGATCCGGTCTGGAAGTCCCGTACCTGGACGACCGGGTGATCGAAGCCGTGCTGTCGACCCTGCTCCACCACCACGCCGTCACCCGCCGGTACAAACCGCTTCTGGCCACGGCGATGGACGGCATCGTCCCCGCACCGCTTCTCCGCCGCGCCACCAAAGGCGAGTTCAGCGCCGACACCTACCCAGGACTGCGCCGGCACCGAGCCCGGCTGCTTCAGCTGACCGAGGACTCCCTGCTGGCCCGACGCGGCCTGATCGATCCCCAGGCCCTACGCACCGCCGTATCGGCCACCTACCCCGACCCCGATCCGCTCTGGCACCTGGACATGACCCTCGCCTGCGAGCTGTGGCTGCGTGTCCAGTCCGCGGCCCCCCATGACCACATCGCCCGATCGGCAGCCGCTCACCGCTCCCCTGGGGGATCGGCATGACCTTGACCCTGCGCCCCGACGTCACCGCCACCGCCACGGGCGACAGCCTGGTACTCCTGGACCAACGGTCCGGCCGCTATTGGCAGCTGAACGCCACGGGTGCCCTGGTGCTGTGCGCTCTGTTGAACGGCTCCACGCCCGAACAAGTAGGCCAGGACCTCTCCCACCACTATCCGGTTTCCGCCGAGCAGGCCACCGTAGACGTCACTGCATTGGTGCAGCAGCTGAGCACAGCTCACCTGGTGACCCCATGAGTCAGCAGATGACACTTGAGCACGCCCCGGCCGTCCCCCTCCGGGACCGTCTCGCCGCACGGACGGCCGTCGCCCTGGCCCGGCTGCTCGGTCACATGCCACCCCGCCGACTACGCTTCATGCTGTACCTGGCCCGATGCGGTGCTGCCCCCGCCACCGGCGCACAAGCTCTGGCCGCCCGCCACGCCGTCGTCGCCGTCAGCAACCGCTGTGCGGGACCATGGTGTCTCCAACGGTCCCTGTCCACCGCTCTGCTGTGTCGCCTTCGCGGGGTCTGGCCCACTTGGTGCACCGGCGTACGCACCGAACCCTTCCGCGCCCACGCCTGGGTCGAAGTCGACGGCCGTCCCATCGGTGAGCCCCATCCTCCCGGCTACTACACCCCGATCCTCACTGTCGCACCCAGGGAAGGGGCGGAGGGGTACGGGAAAGGGGCGTGAGGTGCCCGGCAGGCGCCTCACGCCCCTTCGGTGGAGCGGTCCGTACGGCTCAGCGGCGCCGGAACGACTGCACGTAGCCGTTCGCCGGCGAGCCGACACCCGTCACGTCGTCGTACCCCTTCACCGCGGACAGCGAGCTGTCCTTGCCGAGGCTGCGGACCGAGGTCAGCAGGCCGCCGGAGGCGTCGAGGCCGTTGGCGAAGTCCACGCGGGCGACCGCCAGGCCGGAGCCCGTCGGGTTGTCCGTGACGTCGTGGAAGACGCCCTTCTTGCCGTACTTGGCGTAGATCGCCGGGTTGGCGAAGCCGAGCGTCTTGCCGCCGCGCGCCTCCTGGGCCAGCGCCTGGACCGCCGCGATGACCGGAGCGGCGAGCGAGGTGCCGCCGATGCGGTACTCGCTGTACTTCTCCGAGCCGTCGGGGAAGGTCTGGGTCTGGCCGACCAGGAAGCCGGTGTTCGGGTCGGCGATGGCCGCGATGTCCGGGACGACGCGGTTGCCGGCGGCGTTGTTGGCCTTGGCGAGCGAGTCCGGGACGACGCCCTTCTGGTAGTACGGCGCGGCGACCGTCCTGCTGGTGCCGCCGCCCGCTCCCGAGGTGAACGCGCCGGGGAAGCCCTCCCAGCTCTTGCCGTCGGCCGACAGCGAGGCCTTCTCGGTGCCCCAGCCGGTCTCCCACAGGTACTTCTCGCCCTTGCCGACGGCCAGCGAGGTGCCGCCGACCGCGGTCACCCACGCCGAGTTGGCCGGGGTGTCGACCTGCTTGACACCGGTGTTGGCGACCTGGTCGCCGTCGTCACCGGAGGAGAAGTAGAAGCCGATGCCCTGCACCGCGCCCAGCTGGAAGACCTGGTCGTAGGCGGCCTGGACGTCGGGCGTCTCGTTGCCCTCGACGTCGCCCCAGGAGTTGGAGACGATGTCGGCCAGGTGGTTGTCGACGATCTTGCTGAGCGAGTCCAGCAGGTCCTCGTCGTAGCAGGAGGCCGCGCCCACGTAGGTGACGTCGGCGGCCGGCGCGACCGCGTGCACGGCCTCGACGTCGAGGGTCTCCTCGCCGTACCAGCCGGCCGCGCCGCACTCCTCGGTCTTCGTGTAGTTCTTCGGCAGCACCTGGTGCAGCTGGCCGGTCTTCCAGGCCGCGTCGCCGTTCTTCAGCGCGTACTTGCCCGCGTCGTAGGCGATCGTCGGCGAGGCGTACGCGTCCGTGATGGCGATGCGGACCTTCTTGCCGGTGTAGGAGCCGGCGCCGTAGGCGGCGCGCAGCTGCTTGCCGGTGTAGCCCTTGACCGCGTACGGGATCTTCCGGCCGTACGCGTCCGGCAGCGCGGTCGCGACGTTCGAGCCGTAGTACGAGGAGAACGGCCCGGAGTTCTTGAACACGGCGTCCGGCGGCGGCAGCTGGTCGTCGTGGCTCGCCTTGTGCGGGGCGTTGTCCAGGCCGGTGACGGTCAGGACGGCGCCCTTCAGGCCGGCCGGGACGGAGGCCGTCCGCGCGGGGGCGCGGTACGTCCTGGAGCCCTTGGTGAAGTTGTGCAGCTGGGTGCCGAACGCCTTCTCGGCGGCGGCCACGTCACCGGAGACGGCGACGTAGTGCGGGGTGACCGCGGTGACGGTCAGGCCCGCCGACCTCAGCCAGGACTTGACCGCGGCCACCTGGGCCCTGGTGGCCCCGAAGCGGCTCTGCGCCTTCCCGGCGCTCAGGTACTTGCCGTAGAGCGGTGAGGCGGGGTCGGACACGGCCCTGGCGTAGGCGGCGAGTCCGGCCGCGTCCTTGCCGGCCAGGTAGACCCGGGCCTTGACCTGCGCGCTGTCCGAGGTGGCGCCCTTGTCCGCCTTGGCCGTGGCCCAGGCCGGCTTGGTGCCCTTCAGCGCGTCACGGGCGGGGCTGTCCGCAGCGTGTGCCGCGGGTATGCCCAGCGCCAGCGCGCCGGCGATCATGGGCAGTGTCGCTGCCATGCTCACACCGGCGCGCACCTTGGCGCGGTTGGATCTCATAGAACCCCCTGCGATGCGGTTCGCATGCATGTAGTGGCTGGAACACCGTGGTCCCGTGCGCCGGCCCGCGGCGGTGTCGGCCGGCGAATGGATCACACGGTGGGGGCCACTCTGGCGATGAACCGTTCATGCCAGGGGAACGTGAGGGTCAAGAGAAGCTCAAGGACCCTTCATCCGGGGGATTTTGCGTCTTTCGTCCGTGCAGCGGTGTCAGGAACGGGCTTGCGCGCCGCGCTCCTTGAGCATGCCGGCCATCAGCTGGATCTCCGACTGCTGCGCTTCGACCATGCCCTGCGCGAGTCTCTTCTCCACGTCCACGGAACACTTGGCGGCGCAGCCCTCGGCCATGTGGACACCGCCCTTGTGATGGTCCGTCATGAGCTGGAGGTAGAAGACCTCGGCCTGCTTGCCGTTCAGCGACCGGAGCTTCTCCAGGTCGGTGTTGGTCGCCATCCCCGGCATCAGCGCGCCGTCCTTGCCGGCGGGCATGTCGCCCATGCCCATCCAGGTCATGGGCGGCTCGGCCGACACCTTCGGCAGCCCCCACAGGTCCAGCCAGCCCAGCAGCATGCCGCGCTGGTTGGCCTGGGTCTGCGCGATGTCGTACGCGAGCCGCCGCACCTCCTCGTTCCTGGTGCGGTCCCGCACGATGTACGACATCTCGACGGCCTGCTGGTGATGGACGGCCATGTCCCGCGCGAACCCGGCGTCGGCCGACTCCGCGCCCGGCGTCTTCGGGCCGGAGCCGCCCGTGTCCTCGGCGACCGCGTACGTGATGGCGCCGGCCGCGACGAGCACCGCCGCCGCGGCCCCGGCGGCCCAGCCGACGTGCTGCCGCCTCACTTCATGACCCCGCCGGTGCAGGAGGCGCCCGGCTCGGGCGTCTGCCGGCCCTGGACGTAGGTGGCGAAGAACTTGTCCACCTCCGGGTCCTTCGCGCTCTTCACCGCCACCTGGTGACCCCAGGCCGACAGGATCAGCGGGGCCTCCTGGTTCTCGTACGGGCTCATCAGCGAGTACGGCGTCTTCTTCACCTTGGCCGCGAGCGCGTCGATGTCGGCCTTCGGCGCCTTGCCGGTGTACGTCACCCAGACCGCGCCGTGCTCCAGCGCGTGCACCGCGTTCTCGTCCTGCACCGGCTCGGTGTAGACGTCGCCGTTGCAGTTGAGCCAGACCGGGTTGTGGTTGCCGCCGACCGGCGGGTGCATCGGGTACGACACCTTGGTCGTCACGTGCGTCCGGGACAGCTTGCCCGACCAGGTCTTCACCCCGTCCTTGCCGGCGGTGAAGTGCCCGGAGTCCCCGGAGCCCTTCGCGTCGCCGCTCGGGGTCGAGACGTTCTTGCCGGAATCGCTCTGCGACCTCACGAGCACCACACCGCCGACGACGAGACCGGTGACGACCACCACACTGGCGGCGACGGTGAACACCCGGTTACGGCGCTCACGCGCACGCTCCGCGCGCCGCATCTCCTCTATGCGCGCCTTGCGCGCCGCGGTGCTGCTGTTCTTGCCGGAACCCATGAGGCGTGTCCTTCTGGGGGAAAGGTGCGTGGACGGTGGGCCCGCTGATCGTAGTGCGCCCGAGTGGCCCGACCGTAGGGAGGGCACGCCGGGTCCGGATAATTTGAACCGGGGATGCGCATTACCTACCCTCGCGGTATGCGGTTGCTGCGCTCCACCGACCTGGCCCTGCGGGTCCTCATGCGGCTCGCCGTCGCCGGCGGGACCAGCCCCACCACCCGTCAGGTCGCGGCGGACATGGACGTGCCGTACACGCATGCCGCGAAGGTGGTGGCGGAACTCCAGCACCTCGGGCTGCTCGACGCCCGCCGCGGCCGGGGCGGCGGCCTGGCCCTCACCGAGCGTGGCCGCACGGCGTCCGTCGGTGCGGTCGTCCGCACCTTCGAGGGGGACGGCGACGTGGTCGACTGCGAGGGAGCGACCCCCTGCCCGCTGAACTCCGGCTGCCGGCTGCGCGGCGCCCTGCGCCGGGCCCAGGAGGCGTTCTTCGCCGCGCTGGATCCGGTCACGGTGGCCGACATCGTCGCCGACCCGACCGGCCCGCTGCTGCTGGGCATCTCCCGGGGCCCGGCCGGAACCGGCTGAACCCGATGGCCGGAAACGGCCGTTGATCATCGGCAGGGCCTCGTGGAGGCTGGCCCCCGACTCGACACGACGACGGGGGTTCCCGCGGCACGTCGAAGGCGGCGCCCCGGGTGCGCGGGCGCGCCACCGGGATGCCTCGCCGGATCCGGCGGCGACCACGCCGAGGCCCTCGCCGGCTACGAGAAGGAGCTGCGCCCGTACGTGGCCGAGAACCAGGAGGCCGGCCGCGAGGGCGCGCTCCGCTTCGGAGCCTGAGCCCGGCTCCCCGGGCCCGCACCGGCTGGGTCCGCCTCCTAGGCCTGCGCCAGCCACAGGTCCGGTCCGAACACCTCGTAGCGGATGTCGGCCGGGGCCACGCCCCGCTCGACCAGCCGGGCGCGGACGGTGCGCATGAAGGGCAGCGGGCCGCACAGGTACGCGCGCGTGCCGGGCCGTACGGGGACGCCGGTCAGGTCGACCAGGCCGGTCCGCGTGCCCGGCTCGGCGTCGCGCTCGTAGAAGAAGTGCACGGACGCCTCCGGCAGCTTGGCGGCGTACACGGTGTGGTCGGCGCGCAGGGCGTGGTCGGCGGGGGAGCGGTCGCCGTGCACGACGGTGACCGGGGCGCGGTGGCCGTCGGCCGCCAGTCCGGCCAGCATCGCGATCATCGGGGTCACCCCGATGCCCGCCGAGGCGAGCAGCAGGGGCGTGTCGGGCCCGCAGTCCAGGACGAGGTCGCCGTAGGGCCCGGACAGCTGAAGGACGTCACCGGGCCGCACGCGCGCGTGGAGGTGGTTCGAGACCTCGCCGTCCGGCGCCGCACCGCCGTGCACCCGCTTGACGGTGATCCGGCGCACCGTCTCGCCCGGCGCCCCGGACAGGCTGTACTGCCGTATCTGCCGGGCACCGTCCGGCAGCCCCACGCGGACGGAGACGTACTGGCCCGCCCGGAAGTCCCGCACCGGGCCGCCGTCGGCCGCGCGCAGCGCGAAGGTGACCACGTCCGGGGTCTCCTCGACCCGCTCCACGACCTCGAACTCCCGGAAGCCCCGTGCGCCGCTCTCCTCGTACAGCCGCTTCTCGACGGCGACCAGCGCGTGGGCCATCAGCCAGTACACCTCGTCCCAGGCGGCGGCCACCTCGGGCGTGACGGCCTCGCCGAGGACCTCCGCGATGGCGGCGAAGAGGTGCTCGTGGACGATCTCGTACTGCCCGGGCGTCACCCCGAGGGAGGCGTGCTTGTGCGCGATACGGGCGAGCATCGCGTCCGGCCGCTGCTCCGGGTGGTCCAGCAGATGGCCGGCGAACGCGGCGATCGAGCCGGCGAGGGCCTGCTTCTGGGTGCCCGCGGCCTGGTTGCCGCGGTTGAAGAGGTCCCGGAGCAGTGCGGGGCGGGCGGCGAAGAGGCGGGCGTAGAAGCGCTCGGTGATCTCGCCGATGGCCGCGCCCACGGCGGGCAGGGTGGCGCGGACGGTGGCTGCGGACTGCTCGGTCAGCATCGGGACTCCTCGGAGGACTCGGCTGATCCGCACGCTATGAAAACTTGCATCTGAGATGCAACTTAAAGGGGTGTGGTCTCGGACACCGGCGGACCGGCCCGGCCATTACGGATACCGGTGCGAGCAGGCAAGATGGATCGAGAGCGCAGTACACCTGCCGTACGAGAGGCGTTCAGGGCGCGGACGCTCGGGCGATCAAGGTCCGCAACGCGCGTGAAATGGTGTTGTGGTGGGATGCTCAGGTGCCCGACCGCCTCCCGTGATACGGGGGACAGGCGGCCTGACCAGCAAGGATGGGGAAGCGGAAGATGGACAAGCAGCAGGAGTTCGTGCTCCGGACCTTGGAGGAGCGCGACATCCGGTTCGTACGGCTGTGGTTCACGGACGTGCTGGGCTTCCTCAAGTCCGTGGCCGTGGCCCCTGCCGAGCTGGAACAGGCCTTCGACGAGGGCATCGGCTTCGACGGCTCCGCCATCGAGGGCTTCGCCCGGGTCTACGAGTCCGACATGATCGCCAAGCCGGACCCCTCCACCTTCCAGGTCCTGCCCTGGCGCGCGGAGACACCCGGCACCGCCCGCATGTTCTGCGACATCCTCATGCCGGACGGCTCCCCGTCCTTCGCCGACCCCCGCTACGTCCTCAAGCGCATCCTCGCCCGCACCTCCGACCTCGGCTTCACCTTCTACACCCACCCCGAGATCGAGTTCTTCCTGCTGAAGGACCGCCCGCTGGACGGCACCCGCCCCATCCCGGCCGACAACTCGGGCTACTTCGACCACACCCCGACCAACGTCGGCATGGACTTCCGCCGCCAGGCGATCACCATGCTGGAGTCGATGGGCATCTCGGTCGAGTTCTCCCACCACGAGGGTGCGCCCGGCCAGCAGGAGATCGACCTGCGCTACGCCGACGCCCTCTCGACGGCCGACAACATCATGACCTTCCGCCTGGTCATGAAGCAGGTGGCGCTGGAGCAGGGCGTCCAGGCGACGTTCATGCCGAAGCCGTTCTCCGAGCACCCCGGCTCCGGCATGCACACCCACCTGTCCCTCTTCGAGGGCGACCGCAACGCGTTCTACGAGTCGGGCGCCGAGTACCAGCTCTCCAAGGTCGGCCGCTCCTTCATCGCGGGCCTGCTCAAGCACGCGGCGGAGATCTCCGCGGTCACCAACCAGTGGGTGAACTCCTACAAGCGCATCTGGGGCGGCTCCGAGCGTACGGCCGGCGCGGGCGGCGAGGCCCCGTCGTACATCTGCTGGGGCCACAACAACCGCAGCGCCCTCGTCCGGGTCCCCATGTACAAGCCCGGCAAGACCGGCTCGGCCCGCGTCGAGGTCCGCTCCATCGACTCCGGCGCGAACCCCTACCTGGCCTACGCCGTCCTGCTGGCCGCTGGCCTCAAGGGCATCGAGGAGGGCTACGAACTCCCGCCGGGCGCCGAGGACGACGTCTGGGCCCTCTCCAACGCCGAACGCCGCGCGATGGGCATCGACCCCCTCCCGCAGAACCTGGGCGAGGCCCTGACCCTCATGGAGAACAGCGACCTGGTCGCCGAGACCCTCGGCGAGCACGTCTTCGACTTCTTCCTGCGCAACAAGAAGTCGGAGTGGGAGGAGTACCGCTCCGAGGTGACGGCGTTCGAGCTGCGCAAGAACCTGCCGGTGCTGTAGGGGCAGGCCGGGCGGGTTTCCGCGGAAACGGTCCCCTGGGGCCGGCGGTCGTGGGCCGGCGGCCCCGGGGTGTGTACCGCTCGGGTGTGTCAGGCCTGTCGTTCGGTGATGTTGACCATCCAGGGGATGCCGAATTTGTCGGTGCACATGCCGAACACGTCGCCCCACATCTGCTTCTCCAGGGGGACGGTCACCGTGCCGCCGGCGGACAGCTTGTTCCAGTAGCCGCGCAGTTCGTCCGCCTCGTCGCCGCTCAGGCTCACCGTGATGTTGTTCCCCGCGGTGCGTTCCATGCCCGGCGGATTGTCGGAGGCCATCAGGGTGAATCCGCTGGTGGTCTCGAGCATGCCGTGCATGACCTTGTCGCCGTGTCCGGGCGGCGCCTCGGACATGGAGTCGCCGTAGGTGTGGGCGGCCAGGTTGCCGCCGAAGACCTCCTCGTAGAACTCCAGGGCCTGTTTCGCGTCACCGGAGAAGCTGATGTACGGGTTGAGACGAGAGGGCATGTTCAGACCTTTCGTGGCGAATCATCACTTCGGGCAGCTTATGTCCGTCTCCGTGCGGCGCGGATGATCCGAGGGCCGGTTTCACCGCCGGCCGGCCGGTGATCCGGTGCCCCCGCCGCGCCGGGGCGGCGGACCGCCTTCCCCGCGCCGCGGCGCGGGTCCTTCGTCTCGCCGTCGCCCCGCGCCTAGCATGCGCCCGTGGCACCCCTCCTGGCCGTATGCGCCGGCTACTTCATGGTCATCCTGGACGTCACGATCATCAACGTCGCCGTGCCCGTCGTGGGCCGGGAGCTGGACGCCTCGCTGACCGGGATCCAGTGGATCACGGACGGGTACACGCTCGTCTTCGCCGGGTTCCTGATGACCGGTGGGGCGCTGGGGGACCGGCTCGGCAACCGGCGGGTCTTCTGCTGCGGCGTCGGGGTGTTCACGGCGGCCTCGGCCGCCTGCGCCCTCGCGCCGAGCGCCGGCTTCCTCGTCGCGGCCCGCCTGGTCGAGGGGCTCGGCGCGGCGCTGATCGTCCCCGGCTCCCTCGCCCTGCTCCAGGAGGCGTACCCGCAGTCCGCGGCGCGCTCGCGGGCCTTCGGGCTGTGGGGGTCGATGGCGGGCATCGCCGCCTCCGCCGGCCCGCTGCTGGGCGGGCTGCTGGTGTCGACCGTGGGCTGGCGGTGGGTCTTCCTCATCAACCTGCCCGTCGGAGCGGTCTGCCTGGTGCTGACGCTGCGGTACGTCGCGTCCTCGCCGCTGCGTGCCGACCGGGCCCTGGACGGGCCGGCGCAGTGCGCCGTCGTCGCGTCCGTGGCCCTGCTGACCGCCGCGCTGAACGAGGCCGGCCGGCGCGGCTGGTCCGATCCCGCCGTGCTCGCGGGGCTGGGCCTGGCCGTCCTGGCCGTGGTGGCGTTCGCGGTGCGCGAGCGGCTCGCCCGTCGTCCCGCCCTGCCGCTGCGCCTGCTGCGCTCCCGCACGATGAGCGGCGGGGCCGCCATCGGCCTGCTGTTCAACTTCGGCTTCTACGGCATGGTGTTCACCGCCAGCCTCTACTTCCAGCACCAGCGCGGCTTCAGCGCCCTGCGGACCGGGCTGGCGCTGTTCCCGGCGGTCGCCATGACCATGTTCGCCTCGGTGCTGTCCGGCCGGCTGAGCCGCCGCACCGGTGACCGCCCGCTGGTGGTCACCGGCATGCTCCTGGGTGCCCTCGGCCTGGGCGGCTGGGCCGCGGCCGGATCCGACCCGGCGTACGCACTGCTCGTGCTCCCGATGATGGCCACCGGGTTCGGTACGTCCTTCGCCCTCACCGGCTCGACCGCCACCGTCATGGGCGCCGTTCCCCCGTCGTACGCGGGCACCGCCTCCGCGCTGTTCAACACCACCCGCCAGATCGGCAGCGCCACCGGCGTGGCCCTCGGCGGCAGCCTGCTGGCGACCAGCACCGACTACGGCACCGGACTGCGCGTCGGCATGGCCGCCGGCGCCCTCGCCTACCTGACCGCCGCCGCCCTCGCCTGGTGGTGCGTGCCGGGCGGGGCGGACCGCTCGGGCGGGCGGTGACCGCGGAGCGGGCTATCCCAGGTACGCCGGCGACACGGCGGCCCCGCTGATGCGCCGGGAGGCGCCCGAACCGTCCGCCGGGACCTCGTACAGGTCGGCGCCGTAGTCGCCCGGCAGCGCGTACACGACCGTGTGCGCGTCCCGCCACACCGCCTGGTCGTCCACGCTGCGCGACTCGGCGAGCGGAGTCTCACGCATCGTCCGCAGGTCCAGGACGTACAGACGCCAGGGGGCGTCCTCCGGCAGCCCCGCGACCCGCTTCTTGTACGCGACGCGCGTGCCGTCCGGCGACAGGGAGGGGCACTCCACATTCGCGTGCACGGTGGTGACCGTACGGCTGCGCAGGTCGCCGCGGACCAGGTAGGTCCGCCCCTTCGTGGCCAGGGTCGCGTAGAACGTGCGGTCGTCGGCCGCGAACGTCACGCCCCAGAAGTTGACGTCCGCCGCCCGGTACGGATGCCCGTCCTTGACGATGCGGAAGGCCTCCAGCGACGGGATCAGCTCACCGCTGCGGGTGTCCACGATCGCCGCGCGCGTGGAGAAGTCCGTCCCGGCGTACGAGTCGCCGCCCACGAACGCCGTCCAGGCCGCGTAGTGCCCGGTGGGGGAGACCCGGGCGCGGGACGGGATGCCCGGCACGTCGTAGCGGTCGACGGTCCGCAGCCGGGCGTCCAGGACCAGTGCCCGGTAGGTGTCCGAGACCGTCCCGTGCACGGCCTGCAGGCACACGCCGGTGCCCGAAGCGGCGTGGAAACGCAGGCACTTGAGACCGGCGGCGGTGCGCGGCCCGGCCGGGGCGCCGGCCGGGACGCTCGTCAGCTCGTCGCGGTGCGGCCCCCACGCCATGTTCCGGAACACCAGCCGCCCGGACCCGGTCAGCGTCACCGTCCCCGGCGTGACCCGCGGGCCGCCCGCCTGCGTCCGGTCGCGCCGGTCCGCCCGCGCGGAGGCGTGCAGCACCGAGGCCAGCGCGACCGCCGCCAGCACGGCGATGGCCGCGACCAGGATCAGCACCCGGTTGCGTACGGTCATGCGGTCACCGTCTCCTTCGTCCCGTCGTTCCCCCGCGGCCGCAGCGTCAGTGCGAACGCGGCACACCCGGCCAGCGCCACCACGGCCCCCGCCAGCGCCGCCCGGTCGCCCCACACCGTCCAGGCCGCGCCGAACAGCAGCGAACAGGCGAACCGGGTCAGCGCCTGCCCGGTCTGTACGACGGCCAGGCCCGACGAGCGCAGCGCCTCCGGCACGCTGTCCGAGGCGGCGGCCATCAGCACGCCGTCGGTGGCCGCGTAGAACGCACCGTGCAGGGTGAGCACCACGTACGGCAGTCCGGCGCCGTGCCACGAGGTGAGCAGCAGTGCGTACACGACGAGCAGGGCACCGTGACCGGCCAGGAAGACCGTCCAGCGGCCCACCCGGTCCGCGAGCCGGCCCAGCGGCACCGCCAGCAGCAGGAACGCGGCGGCCGTCCCCAGGGGCAGCAGCGCGAACCAGCGGTCGGGTACCCCGAGGCGGCGCTGGAGCAGCAGGTACACGAAGGAGTCGCTGACCGTGGCGAGGCCCAGCAGCAGCGCACAGACAGTGATCCGGCGCAGGTCACGACCGCGCAGCAGCCCCACCGCGCCCCGCAGCGTCGGGCGTTCGCCGGCGACCGCCGTACCCCGCCCGCCCGGCACGAAGAGCACGAGCACCAGGACGCCCAGCACGGCCACGCAGAAGCTGACGGTGAACACCGCGTCGTAGCCGTCCACGGTGGCCCGGAGCACGAGGAACGCCGCCACCGGCCCGAGCAGGGCACCGGCCGTGTCCATGGCCCGGTGCACCCCGAAGGCCCGCCCGCGTGTCTCCGGTGTGCTGGACAGCGAGATCAGCGCGTCGCGCGGGGCCGTCCGCAGTCCCTTCCCCGTCCGGTCGGCGGCGAGCACGACCCCGATGGGGGTCAGCGAATGCGCCATCAGCAGCAGCGGCTTGCACACGGCCGAGATGCCGTACCCCAGCCCGGCCACCCACTTGTGCCGCCCGCCGCCGCGGTCGGCGAGGTGCCCGCCCACGAGACGTACGAGCGCCGAGAACCCGTTGTAGATGCCGTCCAGCACGCCGAAGCCCAGCGGGGACAGGCCGAGTCCGGTCACCAGGTACAGCGGCAGCACCGCCGTCACCATCTCCGAGGACACGTCGGTGACCAGGCTCACCGTCCCCAGCGCGAGCACGGTCGGCGCGACCGCGGCACGGCGCCGCCCGGCGCGAGGCCGGACGGCACCATGAGCGGACGTACTCGAGCGGCTGTCCGCTACGTACACGTCAGGACGTCCAGATGCCGGTGATGTCCTTGGCGGATGCCGCGTTGCCCGCGTGCGTGGTCAGACCCTGGGTGTCCTCCAGGGTGCGCAGCAGGTCGTAGTGGTTGTACGTGGTCGCCGAGCCGGACCCGGCGGCCACGGGCTGCCCGTAGAACACCGTCGGGATCCGGTTCCCGCTCAGCCGGTTGTCCTCGTCGAACGTGACGACGAGCAGGCTGTTGTGGGTCTTGGCCCAGGTCGCGTACGCACCCAGGTTGTTCTTCAGCCAGGTGTCACCGGTGGACACCGAGCAGTCGTGCATGTCGCTGCACAGGTTCGGCACCACGAACGACATGTGCGGCAGCGTCGAGTAGTCCGCCGGGAACTGCGCGAAGGTCTTCGCGCTCGACGTGGGCACGTTGCTGAACCCGAACCAGGGGTTGTGCTTGCGGGCGTACTTGCCGCTGCTGCACGTGGTGGATCCCTGGCTCGGCAGGGTCTCGTTGTAGCTGGCCCAGCTGCGGCCGGCGGCGATCACCTCGGACGCGAGGTTGCGCGCCGAGGAGAAGCCGGGGGTGTAACAGCTGTCGTCGGTGATGCCCTGCGTCGAACCCGAGAACATCGCGAAGTAGTTCGGCTGGCTCGGGTGGGTCTCGGCGTACGACTGGGTCAGACTGGCGCCCCCGGTCCTCAGCGAGTTGATGTACGGCGCGCTGGAGGATCCGATGACCTGGCTGTAGGCATGGTTCTCGAAGACCACGACGACGACGTGGTCCGGGCTGGGCACGACGCCCGCGGCGTGCGCGGACCCCTCACCGACCCCGGTCCACACCCCGACCGCGGCCGCGGCGAGGGCCGCCGCGGCCGCCACGACGGTACGGGCACGGCGGTACACGGAACTGCCGGACACATCAACCTCCGGGTGGGAATGGACGGCTGGCGGTGCGGACAGAGCATGCGCACGCCAATATTCCCCCGGCCCACGAAGGCCAACCCCGAGGGTGAAGACCGGATGAACGACGGGTACCCCCGCCCGTATGTCGGACATCTTCATCGGCACCTGCGGCTGGACCGACCCGGCACTGCTCAGGAGCGGCTGGTACCCACCCGGCCACCGGACCCCGGAGAACCGCCTGCGCCACTACGCGACCCGCTTCCCCCTGGTGGAGGCCGACTCCCCGTACTACGCCCTCCCGACCGCCCGCACCACCACCCTGTGGGCGGACCGCACACCCCCCGGCTTCCGCTTCGACGTCAAGGCGTTCTCCCTCCTCACCGGCCATCCCACCCGCCCGTCCGCCCTCCCCGCGGACCTCCGCGGCCACCCCCGCGACGAGACCCTGCGCACCGAGGTCTGGACCCGCTACGCCGCGGCGCTCGCGCCCCTCCGGGAGGCGGGCCGCCTGGGGACCCTCCTCTTCCAGTACCCGCCCTCCCTCGTCCCCGGCCCGGAAGCCGAGTCGTTCATCCGCACGGCCCGGGAACGCGCCCACGACTGGCCGTTCGCCGTCGAATTCCGCAACCCCGCCTGGTGGGAGACCGACCGTACGGCTTCCTTCCTCAGGGACCTGGGGGCCACCGCCGTGGCCACGGACACCCGCGAGGGTCCGCGGCAGGCCCCGGTCACCACCCCCCACCTGGCCCTGGTCCGCTTCCACGGCCGCAGTCCGCACTGGCTGACGGGCACCAAGGAGGAGCGGTTCCGGCACACCTACACCGAGCGCGAACTCGCCGAGTGGCTGCCCCGCATCCGCTCCCTGTCCACCCGGACCAAGGAACTCCACCTCCTCTTCAACAACTGCTGCGCGGACGCGGCGGCCGAGGCGGCACGGACGATGCGGGACCTGCTGGCATAACCGCACGGCCACGCCCCCGCAACGACCAGGCCCCGGCCCGCCACCCCGCCCGCGCACGAACCCTCGCCCGCCCCACCCCGCACCCGCACGAACCCCGTCCGCATCCCACCCGCACCCGCACGAACCCCCGTCCGCATGCCACCTCGCATTCGCACGAACCCCCGCCCGCATACCACCCCGCACCCGCACGGACCACGGCCCGCACCCCACCACGCACCCGCAGACGAAGCCGTACCCGTCCCCTCCGGTTAGGCTCTGGCCAGGACGACAGCCGACCGAGGGGAGGCCACGGAGATGACGCCGGGGCGCAGGAGCAGTACCTTCACCCGCCTGCTGCGACACGGCTTCACCGACCCCTCCGCAGCCGAGCGCCTCCTCGACGCCCCCGAACTGGCCCCCGTCCGCGACGACCCGTTCCTCCTGGAGGCCCTGGGCGCCACGGCCGACCCGGACCTGGCCCTGCAGGGCCTGGTCCGCCTCCTGGAGGCCCAGCCCGACCCCACCGCCCACCGCGGACTGCTGGACACCCTCATCGCGGCCAAACCCCTGCGCGACCGCCTGCTGGGCATCCTCGGCGCCTCCTCCGCCCTCGCCGACCACCTCGCCCGCCACCCCGCCGACTGGCAGGCCCTGGTCACGTACGAGCCCCAGGACCTCCACCCGGGCGTCACGGAGTTCGAACGCGGCCTGGCCGAGGCCACCGACCCGGTCTCCCTCCGCGTGGCCTACCGCCGCTGCCTGCTCTCCATCGCCGCCCGGGACGTCTGCGGCACCACGGACGTCGCCGAGACCGCCGCGGAACTCGCCGACCTGGCCACCGCCACCCTCCGCGCGGCCCTGGCCCTCGCCGAACGCTCGGCACCGGAGGACGCGGCCGCCTGCCGCCTCGCGGTGATCGCGATGGGCAAGTGCGGCGGCCACGAGCTGAACTACGTCTCCGACGTGGACGTGATCTTCGTGGCGGAACCGGCCGAGGGCACCCCCGAGCCCCAGGCCCTCAAGTCCGCGACGAAACTCGCCTCCCACCTGATGCGGATCTGCTCCGAGACGACCGTCGAGGGCTCCATCTGGCCGGTCGACGCCAACCTCCGCCCCGAGGGCCGCAACGGCCCCCTCGTCCGCACCCTCAGCAGTCACCTCGCCTACTACCAACGCTGGGCGAAGACATGGGAGTTCCAGGCCCTCCTCAAGGCCCGCCCGGTGGCCGGCGACGCGGACCTCGGCC
Source organism: Streptomyces actinomycinicus (assembly GCF_016741775.1). GTDB lineage: Bacteria > Actinomycetota > Actinomycetes > Streptomycetales > Streptomycetaceae > Streptomyces > Streptomyces actinomycinicus. Next base: position 822,756 of record NZ_JAERRK010000001.1, read on the forward strand.
GGGCGTACGTCGACGCGCTCGAGCCCCTCGTCTGGAAGGCCGCGGAACGCGACAACTTCGTGGCGGACGTCCAGAAGATGCGCCGGCGCGTGGTCGAGAACATCCCCGCCGCCGAGATCGACCGTGAGCTGAAGCTCGGCCCCGGCGGCCTCAGGGACGTCGAATTCGCGGTGCAGCTCCTCCAGTTGGTGCACGGCCGCACCGACGCCGGCCTGCGCAGCGGCACCACCCTGGACGCCCTCCAGGCCCTGGCCGCCGGCGGCTACGTCGGCCGGGAGGACGCCGCCCGCCTGGACGAGGCGTACCGCTTCCTGCGCTCGCTGGAGCACCGCATCCAGCTCTACCGGCTGCGCCGCACCCACCTCGTCCCGGAGGCGGAGGCGGACCAGCGCCGTCTGGGCCGCTCCCTGGGCCTGCGCACCGACCCGGTGACCGGGCTGAACCGGGAGTGGAAGCGGCACTCCGGCGTCGTACGGCGGCTGCACGAGAAGCTGTTCTACCGCCCGCTGCTCGACGCGGTGGCCCAACTCGGCCCCGGTGAGACCCGGCTGAGCGCGGCGGCGGCCCGTGAACGCCTGGTGGCGCTCGGCTACGCCGACCCGGCCGCCGCCCTGCGCCACCTGGAGGCGCTGGCCTCCGGCGTGACCCGCAAGGCGGCGATCCAGCGCACCCTCCTGCCGGTACTCCTCGGCTGGTTCGCCGACTCGGCCGACCCGGACGCGGGCCTGCTGAACTTCCGCAAGGTCTCCGACGCGCTCGGCAAGACACCCTGGTACCTCAGGCTCCTGCGGGACGAGGGCGCGGCGGCCGAGAACCTGGCCCGCGTCCTGTCGGCGGGCCGTCTCGCCCCCGACCTGCTGATGCGCGCCCCCGAGGCGGTCGCGCTGCTCGGCGACGGCACCGGCGCGGGCCCGGTGGCCCTCGGCGGCGGCCTGGCCCCCCGCGACCGCGGCCAGCTGGAGCAGGAGATCCTCGCCGCGGTGCGCCGGGCCGGGAACGCCGAGCAGGGCGTCACGGCGGCCCGTGGCGTCCGCCGCCGCGAGCTGTTCCGTACCGCCGCCGCCGACATCGTCGGCTCCTACGGCACCGAGACCAGCCCCGCCGAGGCCGACCAGGGCGCCCTGGTGGACCGGGTCGGCGCCGCCGTCTCGGACCTCACCCGGGCCACCCTCGCCGGGACCCTGCGCGCGGTCGTCCGGGACGGCTGGGGCGACACCCTGCCCACCCGGTTCGCGATCATCGGGATGGGCCGCTTCGGCGGCCATGAGCTGGGTTACGGCTCCGACGCCGACGTGCTCTTCGTCCACGAGCCGCAGGACGGGGTGGACGAGCACGAGGCGGCCGCCGCCGCGAACAAGGTGGTCGCCGAGATGCGCCGCCTGCTGCAGCTGCCCAGCGCCGACCCGCCGCTGCTCATCGACGCCGGCCTGCGCCCGGAGGGCAAGTCGGGACCGCTGGTGCGCACCCTGAAGTCGTACGAGGCGTACTACCGGCGCTGGTCCCTGGTCTGGGAGTCGCAGGCGCTGCTGCGGGCCGAGCCGGTGGCCGGCGACGAGGACCTGGGCCGGCGGTTCATCGAGCTGATCGACCCCCTGCGCCACCCGGTGAACGGCCTCACCGAGGAGTCCGTGCGCGAGATCCGCCGGCTGAAGGCACGGATGGAGTCCGAGCGGCTGCCGCGGGGCGCCGACCCCAAACTGCACACGAAGCTCGGCCCCGGCGGCCTGTCCGACGTCGAGTGGACCGTCCAGCTGCTCCAGCTCCGGCACGGCCACCGCGTGCCCGGCCTGCGCACCACCCGCACCCGCGGGGCCCTGGCCGCCGCCCGCCAGGCGGGGCTGCTGTCCGCCGAGGAGCAGGAGACCCTGGACGAGGCGTGGGTGCTCGCCACCCGGGTGCGCAACGCGGTCATGCTGGTCCGCGGCCGGGCCGGGGACACCTTCCCGACCGAGCCGCGCGAGCTGGCCGCCGTCGGCCGGTACCTGGGCTACGGCGCCGGGCACGTCGGGGACATGCTGGACGCGTACCGGCGCACCACCCGCCGGGCGCGCACGGTCGTGGACGAGCTGTTCTACGCCGACTGACGTACCGGCTCGCCCGCGCGCGCCGGTACCCGCCGGGGCAGCAGGTAGGGCAGGTCGCCGTACCACAGCCGGGCCACCGCGAAGCCGAAGGCCATGCAGAGGACACCGCCCACCGCGTCCAGCCAGAAGTGGTTGGCCGTGGCGACGATCACCGCCAGGGTCGCCACCGGGTACAGCAGGCCCAGAACCCGCGCCCACGGCACCGACGCCAGCGCGAAGATCGTCAGCCCGCACCACAGCGACCAGCCGATGTGCATCGACGGCATCGCCGCGTACTGGTTCGACATGTGCTTGAGGTCACCGGAGGCCATCGACCCCCAGGTGTGGTGAACCATCACGGTGTCCACGAAGCGCCCGCCGTGCATGAGCCGGGGCGGTGCGAGCGGGAACAGGTAGTAACCGACGAGGGCCACGCCCGTGGTGGCGAACAGTGTCAGCCGGGTCGCCGCGTACCGGCCGGGATGCCACCGGTACAGCCACACCAGCACCCCGAGCGTGAGGACGAAGTGCAGTGTGGCGTAGTAGTAGTTCATGCCCACGATCAGCCAATTCACCGAATTCGCGGCATGGTTGACCGACTGCTCGACGGCGATGCCCAGCTCGTGCTCGACGCGCAGGATCCAGTCCGCGTTGCGCAGGGCCGCGCCCCGCTGTTCCGGGACGGCGTTGCGGATCAGTGAGTACGTCCAGTAACTCACCGCGATCAGAAGGATCTCGAACCACAGCCGGGGCCGTCGCGGACGCCGTAGCCGGCCCAGCGGACCCCGTCGGTACTCGCCCGTGACGGCTCCTGGAACGGCCACCTCCTCGCGACCTTCCTGCTGTGTCACGGTCGAGTCACTCATAGGCACAGAGTCTGCCAGAAAAGGCTTCCTCGACCGATCATCCCCTGGTCGGGTCCGCAGCGCACCTTCTACGGCGTACGGAGGACATGGGGGGCCGATGCCGTCGAGCCGCGCACCACCAGTTCCGGCATGAAGACGAACTCGCTGTGCGGTGCCGGTGTCCCGCCGATCTCCTCCAGCAGCGTGCGCACCGCGGCCTGCCCCATCGCCGGGACCGGCTTGCGGACGGTCGTCAGCGGCGGATCGGTGAAGGCGATCAGCGGGGAGTCGTCGAACCCGACCACCGACACGTCCCGGGGCACCTCCAGGCCGCGCTGCCGGGCCGCCCGTATGGCCCCCAGCGCCATCATGTCGCTGGCGCAGACCACCGCGGTGCAGTCCCGGTCGATCAGCGCCGTCGCCGCCGCCTGGCCGCCCTCCAGGGTGTACAGCGAGTGCTGGACCAGCTCGGTCTCGACGGTCTCCGCGGCGAGCCCCAGGCGGTCCTGCATCGCCCGGACGAAACCCTCGATCTTGCGCTGCACCGGCACGAACCGTTTCGGCCCGAGCGCCAGCCCGATCCTGGTGTGCCCGAGCGAGGCCAGGTGCGTCACGGCCAGCGTCATGGCCGCCCGGTCGTCGGGGGAGATGAACGGCGCCTGCACCTTCGGCGAGAACCCGTCCACCAGCACGAACGGCACGCCCTGCGCCCGCAGCCGCTCGTAGCGCTGCATGTCGGCGGTGGTGTCGGCGTGCAGCCCTGAGACGTAGATGATCCCGGCGACCCCGCGGTCCACGAGCATCTCGGTCAGCTCGTCCTCGGTCGATCCGCCGGGGGTCTGCGTGGCGAGCACCGGCGTGTAGCCCTGGCGGGTCAGCGCCTGGCCGATGACCTGGGCCAGGGCCGGGAATATCGGATTCTCCAGCTCCGGCGTGATCAGACCCACCAGGCCCTCGCTGCGCTGCCGCAGCCGCACCGGCCGCTCGTAGCCCAGTACGTCCAGCGCGGCGAGCACGGACTGGCGGGTGGTGGCGGCGACGCCCGGCTTCCCGTTGAGGACCCGGCTGACAGTCGCTTCGCTCACCCCCGCCTGCGCAGCGATGTCAGCAAGCCGTGTGGTCACGGCACTGGACTGTACCGGTCGTATCTGCCCTTGCACACCGGCCGGACGCCGGGCGCGGGCGGCCGCACGGCCCGCCGTGGATTGCTGCGTCATCGCGCTCCCTCGTCCTTCTGTGAGACTCGTACGGCAAGAACTTGCAGAGTCTTGCACAAATGAGCCGCTCCGCGCTGATCGGCGACGGAACACGGTCGCCAAAGGGCCTCGCGCAGGTCACGACCGCGTAACCTCCGGGTTTCCTTGCACTTTTTTTCTGCAAGGTCTTTCGCAACGCTTACATCGCTGTTACGTTCCGAGTCGCCCGGCCGCGGCAACGGCGCAGTCGGCAAGTCGCAGGGGCGGACGGGACCGCCCTCTGTACCACTCGGGCTTGAACCTCAAGGAGAACTCATGCGGCGTGGCATAGCGGCCTCCGCGCTGGTGGCGTCCCTCGCCCTCACGGCGACGGCGTGCGGCGGGAGCGACAACGACAGCGGCAAGTCGGACGGCCCGGTCACCATCACCTGGTGGGACACCTCCAACGCCACCAATGAGGCGCCGGCGTACAAGGCCCTGGTCCAGCAGTTCGAGGCTGCCAACAAGAACATCAAGGTCAAGTACGTCAACGTCCCCTTCGACCAGGCGCAGAACAAGTTCGACACCGCGGCCGGTGCCACGGGCGCCCCGGACGTGCTGCGCTCCGAGGTGGGCTGGACCCCCGCCTTCGCCAAGAAGGGCTACTTCCTGCCGCTGGACGGCACCGACGCCCTCTCCGAGCAGGGCAAGTTCGAGCCGAACCTGATCAAGCAGGCCCAGTACGAGGGCAAGACCTACGGCGTGCCGTTCGTCACCGACACCCTCGCGCTGGTCTACAACAAGGCCCTGTTCAAGAAGGCCGGCATCACCGAGGCCCCCAAGACCTGGGACGAGCTGAAGGCCGACGCCGCCAAGATCAAGAGCAAGGCCGGGGTCGACGGCTACTGGGGCTCCACCCAGGCCTACTACGCCCAGACCTTCCTCTACGGCGAGGGCACCGACACCGTCGACGTCGCCGCCAAGAAGATCACCGTGAACTCGGCCGAGGCCAAGAAGGGCTACGGCACCTGGCTGAGCCTGTTCTCCGGCAAGGGCCTGCACAAGGCCGACACCACCGCCGACGCCTACGCCCACATCCAGGACGCGTTCGTCAACGGCAAGGTCGCCGCGATCGTCCAGGGACCCTGGGAGATCACGAACTTCTACAAGGGCAGCGCCTTCAAGGACAAGGCGAACCTCGGCATCGCCACCGTCCCGGCCGGCTCCACCGGCAAGGCGGGCGCCCCGACCGGCGGCCACAACCTCGCGGTCTACGCCGGCTCGGACAAGGCCCACCAGCAGGCGGCGCTGAAGTTCGTGAAGTTCATGACCTCGGCGAAGTCCCAGGAGGCCATCGCCCTGAAGAACTCCACCCTGCCCACCCGCTCCGACGCCTACACCGCCCAGGTCAAGGCCGACCCCGGCATCGCCGGCTACCAGGGCGTCCTGAGCGCCGCCCAGCCCCGCCCGGCCCTGCCCGAGTACAGCAGCCTGTGGACCCCGCTCGACCAGGAGCTGCCGAAGATCGCCGGCGGCAAGGTGTCGCTGGACAAGGGCCTGAGCAACGCCGAACTGGCCATCTCCAAGCTCGTGACCGGCTTCAGCAAGTGAGCCCCGGTGGCCGTCGGATCCTCTCGTGACGGAGGGGAAGGATCCGGCGGCCACCGCCCTGTGCCCGGCCCAACCCCGTGAACCATTGAAGGTGTCGAACCATGACAGTCGCCATCGACCGCGCGACCGGCAAGCGCCGCGGTGACCGCGCGCCTCGGCCCGGGCTGGGGCAGCGCTTGAAGAACGGCCTCCAGAAGTACTGGTACGCCTACGCGATGATCGCCCCGGTGGTCATCGTGCTCGGTGTTCTCGTGGGCTACCCGCTGGCGCGGGGCGTCTACCTCACGCTCACCGACGCCAACAGCCTCAACTCGGCGCGCACGATCGGCGTCAACCACATCGACGCCACCTACAAGTTCATCGGCCTCGACAACTACCAGGACATCCTGTTCGGCCCCACGGCCTACGACCGCTTCTGGTCCCACTTCCTGTGGACCGTGGTCTGGACGGTCGCCTGCGTGGCCCTGCACTACACCATCGGACTGGGCCTCGCGCTCATGCTCAACGAGAAGCTGCGCGGCCGCACCGCCTACCGGCTGCTGCTCGTGCTGCCCTGGGCCGTGCCGACCTTCGTCACCGTCTTCTCCTGGCGGATCATGCTCGCCGACTCCGGTGTGCTCAACCAGATCCTCGGCTCCCTGCACCTGCCCCAGCCGGAATGGCTGGAGGACACCTTCTGGCAGCGGTTCGCCGCGGTCATGGTCAACACCTGGTGCGGTGTGCCGTTCATGATGCTCTCCCTGCTCGGCGGCCTGCAGTCCATCGACTCCTCGCTCTACGAGGCCGCGGAGATGGACGGCGCGAGCGCCTGGCAGCGCTTCCGGCACGTCACGCTGCCCGGTCTGCGCTCGGTCAGCTCCACCGTCGTGCTGCTCGGCATCATCTGGACCTTCAACCAGTTCGTCATCATCTTCCTGCTGTTCGGCAAGAACTCCGCCCCGGACGCCCAGATCCTCGTCACCTGGGCCTACGCACTGGGCTTCGGCCAGCAGCCACGGGACTTCGCCCAGTCCGCCGCCTACGGCGTGCTGCTGCTGTCGATCCTGACCGTCTTCACCTCCTTCTACTTCCGCTGGCTGAAGCGCAATGACCAGCTCGCCGTCTGACGCCGCAGGAGCCGCCGCCATGAGCACCACGACCCTGGACAAGACCGAGACCGCACCGGCTCCCGCCCCGGCGCCCCGGCGCCGCGTCCGCCGGCGGGGCGAGCGCGGCCCGCTCGGCGCCGCCCTGCTGCACGGCGGCCTCGCCGTGGCGAGCCTCATCGCGGTGGCCCCGGTGGCCTGGCTGTTCTACCTGTCCCTCGGCCCGGACAAGGAGGACTACCTGCACCCGGGCGAGATCGCGGGCAAGCTGACCCTGTCCAACTACCGCTTCGTGCTGGAGGACACCGCGTTCTTCGACTGGTTCAAGTCGACGCTGATCGTGGCCCTCGGCACCACCTTCATCGGTGTCTTCGTCGCCGCCACCACCGGCTACGCGGTCTCCCGCATGCGCTTCCCCGGCTACAAGCAGCTGATGTGGGTGCTGCTGCTCACCCAGGCCTTCCCGATCGCCATCCTGATCGTGCCGATGTACGAGATCTTCAGCGAACTCGGTCTGATCGACACCTACTGGTCGCTGATCATCATCAACTGTTCCACCGCGGTCCCGTACAGCGCCTGGCTGCTCAAGGGGTACTTCGACACCATCCCCTTCGAGATCGACGAGGCCGGACGTGTGGACGGGCTGAGCCCCTTCGGCACCTTCTTCCGGCTCATCCTCCCGCTGGCCCGCCCGGGCCTGGCCGTCGCCGCGTTCTACAACTTCATCACCGCCGTCGGCGAGGTCGCCTTCGCGACCACCTTCATGCTGGACGACTCCAAGTACACCTTCGCCGTCGGCCTGCAGACCTTCGTCAGCGAGCACGACGCCCAGTGGAACTACATGGCCGCCACCGCGGTGCTGATCGCGATACCCGTGACCGTGTTCTTCTACCTCGTGCAGAAGAACCTCGTCACCGGCCTCACCGCCGGCGGCACCAAGGGCTGACGCCCGCCGGAAACAGGCTCCCGCGCGCACGGTCGCGCGGGTAGGCGGGCCGCGGTGCCCATCCGACCCCGCTGTCACCGCGGCCCGCCTCGCACCTTCCGTCCGCCGCCGTACCCACGCCCACCACTGCCCTTCCCCCCACTCTCGACCGCGTTCGAGCGGGGGACCTCCATCGCATCAAGGACGCCATGAGCCAGCAGCACTCCGCCGCACCGGCCCGACACTCCGCCGCCGGCACCGTCGCCGACCGCCGCGACTGGTGGCGGGACGCGGTCATCTACCAGGTCTACCCGCGCAGTTTCGCCGACAGCAACGGCGACGGCATGGGCGACCTGGAGGGCGTACGCTCCCGCCTCCCGTACCTGCGCGACCTCGGCGTCGACGCCGTGTGGCTCAGCCCCTTCTACGCCTCCCCGCAGGCCGACGCCGGCTACGACGTCGCCGACTACCGTGCCGTCGACCCCATGTTCGGCAACCTGCTCGACGCGGACGCGCTGATCCGCGACGCCCACGAGCTGGGGCTGCGCATCATCGTGGACCTGGTCCCGAACCACTCCTCCGACCAGCACGAGTGGTTCAAGCGGGCCCTCGCCGAGGGCGCGGGCTCGCCGCTGCGCGAGCGCTACCACTTCCGCCCCGGCAAGGGGAAGAACGGCGAACTGCCGCCCAACGACTGGGAGTCCATCTTCGGCGGGCCGGCCTGGACGCGGGTCACCGAGCCGGACGGCACGCCCGGTGAGTGGTACCTGCACCTGTTCGCCCCCGAGCAGCCCGACTTCAACTGGGACCACCCGGCCGTCGGCGACGAGTTCCGCTCCATCCTGCGCTTCTGGCTGGACATGGGCGTGGACGGCTTCCGCATCGACGTCGCCCACGGTCTGGTCAAGGCCGACGGCCTGCCGGACCTCGGCTCCCACGACCAGCTGAAACTGCTGGGCAACGATGTCATGCCGTTCTTCGACCAGGACGGCGTGCACGCCATCTACCGGCAGTGGCGCACGATCTGCGACGAGTACGCGGGCGAGCGCATCTTCGTGGCGGAGGCCTGGACCCCGACCGTCGAGCGCACCGCCAACTACGTGCGCCCCGACGAACTCCACCAGGCCTTCAACTTCCAGTACCTCGGCACCGAATGGGACGCGGAGGAGCTGCGCACGGTCATCGACCGCACCCTGGAGGCCATGCGGCCGGTCGGCGCCCCCGCCACCTGGGTGCTGTCCAACCACGACGTCACCCGGCACGCCACCCGCTTCGCCAACCCGCCCGGCCTCGGCACCCAGATCCGTACCGCGGGCGACCGGGAACTGGGCCTGCGCCGGGCCCGCGCCGCCACCCTGCTGATGCTCGCCCTGCCCGGCTCGGCGTACGTCTACCAGGGCGAGGAACTGGGCCTCCCGGACGTCGTGGACCTGCCCGACGAGGTGCGCCAGGACCCGGCGTACTTCCGCGGGGCCGGCCAGGACGGCTTCCGCGACGGCTGCCGGGTGCCGATCCCGTGGACCCGTACGGGCAGCTCGTACGGCTTCGGCAGCGGCGGCAGCTGGCTCCCGCAGCCGGCGAGCTGGGCCGAGCTGAGCGTGGAGGCGCAGACCGGCGTCGCCGACTCCACCCTGGAGCTGTACCGGGCCGCCCTGCGCGTGCGGCGGGCGCAGCCGGACCTCGGCGCGGGCGACGCGGTGGAGTGGCTGAGGGCGCCCGAGGGCGTCCTGGCCTTCCGGCGCGGTGAGTTCGTGTGCGTCGCGAACACCACGGGCGAGTCGGTCATGACCCCGGCGTACGGCCGGCTGCTGCTCGCCAGCGGGGAGATCGCCGAGACCGGCGGCGAGGCGAAGGTGCCCGCGGACACCACCGTGTGGTGGACCGCGGCGGTCTGACGCCCCGTCCGGAAAGTTCTTGCATCAACTTCACAACGGCCCGCTGTCTTTCCGGCAGCGGGCCTTTAACATCTGCGTCACCGCAAGTTTGCTGAAACATTTCAGCAAGCGTCCCCAGCGGTCCTCCCCGCCTTCAATGTCGAAGGACCCCACATGGCACGCAGAATCCTCCCCGCGGTGCTGGCCCTCGCGGCCGCCGCCACCGTTGGCATGAACCCGACGAACGCCGCGGCCGCACCGCCCGGCACCAAGGACGTCACCGCCGTCCTCTTCGAGTGGAACTACGCCTCGGTCGCCAAGGAGTGCACCCACACCCTCGGCCCCGCCGGCTACGGATACGTCCAGGTCTCCCCACCCGCCGAGCACATACCGGGCGCGCAGTGGTGGACGTCGTACCAGCCGGTGTCGTACAAGATCGCGGGCCGCCTCGGCGACCGCACGGCGTTCCAGAGCATGGTGAACACCTGCCACGCGGCCGGAGTGAAGGTCGTCGTCGACACGGTGGTCAACCACATGGCGGCGGGCAACGGCACCGGCACCGGCGGCTCGTCGTACACGAAGTACGGCTATCCGGGCCTGTACTCGGGCTACGACTTCGACGACTGCACCGCCCAGGTGTCGAACTACTCCGACCGCTGGAACGTCCAGCACTGCGAACTCGTCGGCCTGGCGGACCTGGACACCGGCGAGGAGTATGTCCGCAAGACGATCGCCGGATACCTGAACGACCTGCTCACCCTGGGCGTGGACGGCTTCCGCATCGACGCGGCCAAGCACATCCCGGCCGACGACCTCGCCAACATCAAGAGCCGGCTGACCAACCCCTCGGTCTACTGGAAGCAGGAGGTCATCTACGGCGCGGGCGAGGCCGTCCAGCCCTCCGAGTACACCGGCAACGGGGACGTCCAGGAGTTCCGCTACGCCTACGACCTCAAGCGCGTCTTCACCAGCGAGAAGCTGGCGTACCTCACCAACTACGGTGAGGGCTGGGGATATCTGGGCAGCCCGGCCGCCGGGGTCTTCGTGGACAACCACGACACCGAGCGCAACGGCAGCACCCTGAACTACAAGGCCGGCGCCGACTACACCCTGGCCAACGTCTTCATGCTCGCCTGGCCGTACGGCGCCCCGGACGTCAACTCCGGCTACGAATGGTCGGACGTCGACGCCGGACCGCCCAACGGGGGCAAGGTCAACGCCTGTTGGCAGGACGGGTGGAAGTGCCAGCACGCCTGGCCGGAGATCATCCGCATGGTCGCCTTCCGCAACGCGACCCGCGGCCAGTCGGTCACCGACTGGTGGGACAACGGCAACGACGCGATCGCGTTCGGCCGGGGCGGCAAGGGCTACGTGGCCATCAATCACGAGACCGGCAGCCTGACCAGGACGTACCAGACCTCCCTGCCCGCGGGGACCTACTGCAACGTCCAGAACAACACCACGGTGACCGTGAACTCCGGCGGGCAGTTCACCGCCACCCTCGGCCCGAACACCGCTCTCGCGATCTACGCGGGCAAGTCCGGTTGCTGAACCCGCAGGGGACGCACCACGGTGTCACGGCCCGGGCGGCTGGTGAAAGGTCTTTCCATCGCTTTCAAGCCCCTTGCTGAAACCTTGCGTTGGCGATACGGTCACGCGGGCGCCCGGCAGCGGAGCCGCGCCGCGGCGTAGGGGTCGGACCCGAAAGAGCCGTACTCGCAAGGAGTTCCCGCCTGTGACACCGAGATGGCCGGCGCCCCCCACGCGCCGCACCCCACATGTCAGAAGGGCGGCGGCCGTCACCGCCGCCGCCCTCGCAGCAGCACTGGTGCAGCCCCTCACGGCGCACGCCGCCACCCCGCCGGCACCCCCTTCGGACGCACGGCTCGCATCCGTGCCCGCCCGGCACGACGACACCCGCGAGCAGTTCTACTTCGTCATGCCGGATCGTTTCGCCAACGGCGACAGGTCCAACGACAGGGGCGGACTGACCGGCTCCCGTCTCAGCACCGGCTACGACCCCGCCGACAAGGGCTTCTACCAGGGCGGCGACCTCAAGGGCCTGACGAAGAAACTCGACTACATCAAGGGGCTCGGCACCACCGCCATCTGGATGGCGCCGATCTTCAAGAACCGCCCGGTGCAGGGCACCGGTTCGAACGCCTCCGCCGGGTACCACGGTTACTGGATCACCGACTTCACCCGGGTCGACCCGCACTTCGGCACCGACAAGGACCTCCAGACCCTCATCTCCAAGGCGCACGCCAAGGGCATGAAGGTCTTCTTCGACGTCATCACCAACCACACCGCCGACGTCGTGGACTACAAGGAGAAGACCTACGACTACCTGTCCAAGGGTGCCTTCCCCTACCTGACGAAGGACGGGCGGCCCTTCGACGACGCCGACCACGCCGACGGCCGCCGGAGGTTCCCGGCCGTCGACGCCGGCTCGTTCCCGCGCACGCCGGAGATCACCAGCGACAGCAAGGTCCCGGCCTGGCTCAACGACCCGACGATGTACCACAACCGCGGCGACTCCACGTACGCGGGCGAGTCCGCGACGTACGGGGACTTCTCCGGGCTCGACGACCTGTGGACCGAGCGTCCCGAGGTCGTCATCGGCATGGAGAAGATCTACCAGCGCTGGGTGAGGGACTTCGGCATCGACGGCTTCCGGATCGACACCGTGAAGCACGTGAACATGGAGTTCTGGACGCAGTGGGCGACGGCGCTGGACAAGTACGCCGCCGCGCACGGCCGCAAGAACTTCTTCATGTTCGGTGAGGTCTATTCCGCCGACGCCTCGGTCACCTCCCCGTACGTCACCCGGGGCCGCCTGGACGCCACCCTCGACTTCCCCTTCCAGGACGCCGCCCGCCAGTACGCCTCCCAGGGCGGCAGCGCGCAGAAGCTGGCCGGTGTCTTCGGCGACGACTACCGGTACACGACCGACAAGGCCAACGCCTACGAACAGGTCACCTTCCTCGGCAACCACGACATGGGCCGCATCGGGTACTTCCTGAAGCAGGACGACCCGAAGGCGACCGACGCCGAGATCCTCGCCAAGGACCGGCTCGCCAACCAGCTGATGTTCCTCAGCCGCGGCAACCCGGTCGTCTACTACGGCGACGAACAGGGCTTCACCGGCTCCGGCGGCGACAAGGACGCCCGCCAGACGATGTTCGCCTCCAAGGTCGCCGACTACCTCGACGACGACGAGATAGGCACCGGCCGCACCCACGCGAGCGACGCCTACGACACCGAGGCACCGCTCTACCGGGAGATCGCCGCCCTCGCGAAGCTCCGGAAGGACAACCCGGCGCTCACCGACGGAGTCCAGACCGAGCGGTACGCGGCCGACGGCCCCGGCGTCTACGCCTTCACCCGCACGGACGCCAGGACCGGCGCCGAGTACGTCGTCGCCTTCAACAACGCGGGCGAGGCCAGGACCGCGGCCTTCGCGACCGGCTCCGCGGACATGACGTACCGCGGGATCTACGGCACGGACGCCACCGCGAGGACCGGCGCCGACAGGAAGATCACCGTCACCGTCCCGGCCGGCTCCGCCGTCGTCCTGCGGGCGGCCGGCACCCTCGCCGAGCCGGAGACCAAGCCCGAGATCACCCTGAAGGCCCCGGACACCGGTGCGACCGGGACCGTCGAACCGGCCGCCGACGTCGACGGCGGCCGGCTCGACCGGGTCGTCTTCGCCGCCCAGGTGGGCAACGGCGCGTGGCGCGTCCTCGGCTCCGCCGACCACGCCCCCTACAAGGTCACCCAGACCATCGGCAAGGACGTCCCCGCCGGCACCGCCCTGCGCTACAAGGCCGTCGTGATCGACTCCGCGGGCCGGACCGCGAGCGCCACGGCGAGCAGCACCACCGGCACGCCGCCCGCCCCCGAGGTCCCCACGGCCTCCTCCCGCGACTACGCGATCGTCCACTACAAGCGCACCGACGGCGACTACGCCGACTGGGGCCTGTACGCCTGGGGCGACCTCGCCGACGGCGAGGCCACGAACTGGCCCGCCAGCCACCCCTTCACCGGCCGCGACGCCTACGGCGCCTTCGCCTACGTCAAGCTGAAGTCCGGCGCCTCGAACGTCGGCTTCCTGGTCATCGACAAGGACGGCGACAAGGACGTCTCCACCGACCGCACGATCGACGTCACCAGGACGGGCGAGGTCTGGATCGAGCAGGGCAAGCCGGACGTCCGGACCCACAGGCCCGACCTCCCCGCACAGGACGGGACCAAGGCGGTCGTCCACTACCACCGCGCCGACGGGAACTACGACGGCTGGGGCCTGCACGTCTGGACCGGCGCCGCGAACCCCACCGACTGGTCGAACCCCCTGAAGCCGGTGAAGACTGATGCCTATGGCGCGGTCTACGAGGTGCCGCTCAGCGGCGGTGCCACCAGCCTCAGCTACATCATCCACAAGGGCGACGACAAGGATCTCCCCGCCGACCAGTCCCTGGACCTCAAGACCAACGGTTACGAGGTGTGGCTGTTGAACGGCCAGGAGAAGTACCTGCTGCCCCAGCCCGCGGGCAGCGCCGCCGCCCTCGACCTGACCACCTCCAAGGCGGTCTGGATCGACCGGGACACGGTCGCCTGGAACGGCGTCGACGGTGCCGCCTCCACCCAGCTGCTGTACTCCCGCGACGGCTCGATCGCCGTCCAGGACGGGACGCTGACCAGCGACGACGAGCGCTGGCTGCGGCTGACCAGGAGCACGCTCACCGACGCCCAGAAGGCCAGGTTCCCGCACCTGAAGGACTACACCGCCTGGTCCGTCGACCCGCGCGACCGGGACCGGGTCCGCCGGGCGCTGAGCGGCCAGATCGTGGCCACGCAGCGCGCGGCGAACGGCGCGGTGCTCGCCGCGACCGGCGTCCAGATCGCGGGCGTCCTCGACGACGTGTACGACGCGACCGGGGCGAAGCTCGGACCGGTCTTCCACCACGGAAAGCCGACCCTCTCCGTCTGGGCGCCGACGGCACAGAGCGTCTCCCTGGAGCTGGCCGGCTCGAAGGTGGCCATGCACCGCGACACGGCCACCGGCGTCTGGTCCGTGACGGGTCCCGCGTCCTGGAAGAACAAGCCCTACCGGTACGTCGTGAAGGTCTGGGCCCCGAGCGTCCGCAAGGTCGTGACGAACAAGGTCACCGACCCCTACTCGCTCGCCCTCACCGCGAACTCCGAGCGCAGCCTGGTCGTCGACCTGGACGACCGGGCCCTCGCCCCGGGCGGCTGGTCGGCCCTGCGCAAGCCCGAGGCCGTACCGCTGAAGGACGCGCAGATCCAGGAGTTGCACATCCGGGACTTCTCCGTCGCCGACAAGACGGTCCCGGCCGAGCACCAGGGCACCTACCTGGCCTTCACCGACAAGGGCGGCGACGGCTCGAAGCACCTGCGCGAACTGGCGAAGTCGGGCACCTCGTACGTGCACCTGCTGCCCGCCTTCGACATCGCCACCATCCCCGAGAAGAAGGCCGACCAGGCGAGCCCCGACTGCGACCTGGCCTCCTTCGCCGCCGACTCCGACAAGCAGCAGGAGTGCGTCGCCCGGACGGCCGCGAAGGACGCCTACAACTGGGGCTACGACCCGTACCACTACACGGTCCCGGAGGGCTCGTACGCCACCGACCCGGACGGCACCGCGCGCACGGTCCAGTTCCGCAAGATGGTCAAGGCGCTCAACGACGACGGCCTCCGGGTCGTCATGGACGTCGTCTACAACCACACGGCGGCCAGCGGCCAGGCGGACACCAGCGTGCTGGACAAGATCGTGCCGGGCTACTACCAGCGGCTCCTCGCCGACGGACGCGTGGCCGACAGCACCTGCTGCGCCAACACCGCGGCCGAGAACGCCATGATGGGCAAGCTGGTGGTGGACTCGATCGTCACCTGGGCCAGGCAGTACAAGGTCGACGGTTTCCGCTTCGACCTGATGGGCCACCACCCGAAGGCCAACATCCTCGCCGTGCGCAAGGCGCTCGACGCGCTGACCGTCGCGAAGGACGGCGTCGACGGCAAGAAGATCATCCTGTACGGCGAGGGCTGGAACTTCGGCGAGGTCGCGAACGACGCCCGCTTCGTGCAGGCCACGCAGGCGAACATGGCCGGCACCGGCGTCGCCACCTTCTCCGACCGCGCCCGTGACGCGGTGCGCGGCGGCGGCCCCTTCGACGCGGACCCCGGTGTCCAGGGCTTCGGGTCCGGGCTCTACACCGACCCCAACTCCTCCACGGCCAACGGCACGAAGGAGGAGCAGAAGGCCCGCCTGCTGCACTACCAGGACCTGATCAAGGTGGGTCTGTCCGGCAACCTGAAGTCCTTCACCTTCACCGACACCGCC
This sequence comes from Streptomyces actinomycinicus, assembly GCF_016741775.1. GTDB lineage: Bacteria > Actinomycetota > Actinomycetes > Streptomycetales > Streptomycetaceae > Streptomyces > Streptomyces actinomycinicus. The sequence continues at coordinate 838,695 of NZ_JAERRK010000001.1, forward strand.
GGCAAGGAGGTCAAGGGCTCCGAGGTCGACTACAACGGCGCACCCGCCGGCTACGCGGACGCGCCCGGTGACGCCCTCGCCTACGTGGACGCCCATGACAACGAGTCGCTGTTCGACGCGCTGACGTACAAGCTCCCCAAGGACACGTCCGCCGCGGACCGGGCCCGCATGCAGGTCCTGGCGATGGCCACGGCCGCCCTCTCGCAGGGGCCGGCGCTCTCCCAGGCGGGCACCGACCTGCTGCGCTCCAAGTCGCTGGACCGCAACTCCTTCGACAGCGGCGACTGGTTCAACGCCATCCACTGGAACTGCGCCGACGGCAACGGTTTCGGACGCGGGCTGCCCCCGGCCGCCGACAACCGGTCCAAGTGGGACCACGCCAGGCCGCTGCTGGGTTCGGTCCGGGTCGGCTGTCCGCAGATCACCGCTGCCTCGGCCGCCTACCAGGACCTGCTGAAGATCCGTACGACCGAGCGGGCGTTCTCGCTCGGCACGGCCGCGCAGGTACAGCAGCACCTGGCGTTCCCGCTGTCCGGCAAGGACGAGACGCCCGGCGTGCTCACCATGCGGCTCGGTGACCTGGTCGTCGTGTTCAACGCCACCCCCGGGCAGCAGGAGCAGCGGATCCCGGCGCTGGCCGGGGACCACTACCGGCTGCACCCGGTGCAGGCCGCCGGAACCGACGCGGTGGTGAAGACCTCCGCCTACGCGGCCGGCTCCGGCACCTTCACCGTGCCGGCGCGGACCGTGGCCGTGTTCACGCGCGCGGCGAAGTAGGGTCTGGTCGTCGCCGCAGAACAGGAGTGCTCATGCCGCAGATCACCATCGACTACTCGGACACCATGGAGAACGCCTTCGACCGTGAGGGCTATGCCCTGGCGCTGCACGAGGTGACCGTGGAGATCGCGGCGGCCAAGCCGGAGGCCTGCAAGACGCAGTTCCGGCCGAGCACCTCCACCGTGTTCGGGTACGAGGACCCCGGGGCGCGCGGGCACGCGATCGTGCACGTGACGATCGGGCTCCTCGCCGGACGCAGCGACGAGACGAAGGCACAGCTCGCGCAGGCGGCCCTGGAGCTGCTCCGGGGGCATGTGGCGGAGACCGCGTTCACCGTGCACGCCTCCGCCGAGGTCCGTGACCTCGACGCGTCGTACCGCAGGTTCGACCGCTAGCGTCCGCTCAGGACGCCAGGGACATGAGCCGGCCGGCCAGCTCCGCGAAGGGGCCGTCGGCCGGCTCGTCCTTCACCATCGTCCGCAGCAGCTCGGCCATGTCCGTGTCGTAGGCCGCGCTGACGGCGGCGAGTGCGGCGAAGTCGTGCACCAGCTGCAGCTCCAGCTCGGCGCGCGGGATGCGCCGGCCGTCCAGCCAGATCAGTGCCGTCGACTCGGCGAGCGAGATCCAGGAGCGGACGACCAGTTCCAGTCGCGGGGGTGCCTCGGTGACGCCCAGGTGCGAAAGCATCTGGACATAGGCGGCCTGTCGTACGGAGTCGACGAGGGCGTTGGTCGTCGAGGAGCCGACAGCCGGGCCGCCGCGCATCAGCGCCGAGAAACCGGGCCCGTGCTCGTCCACGAAGTCGAAGAAGCGGCACATCACGCGGAGCAGCCGGGCGCCGAGCGGACCCTCGTGCGGCTCGGCGAAGCGGCTCGCGAGATCTTCCGAGGCACGCTTCAACGCCGCTTCGTACAGGCTGAGTTTGCCCGGGAAGTAGTGGTAGACGAGCGGCCGCGAGATGCCCGCGGCCGACGCTATCTCGTCGATGGAGACCTCGTCGGGCGAGCGTCGGCTGAACAGCTCGAGGGCGACGCCGATCAGCTGCTGCCGACGCTCCTCGACGCCCATCCTGCGGCGAACCCCGGTACTCATGCGAACACCTTACCGATTGAATTCGGCCGCACGCGTTCACATGTCGAGCACCAGGCGATCGCTCCGCGCCCGCGACACACAGATCAGCATCGAGTCGCCACGCTCCGCATCCGTCAGCAGCTCGTCCCGGTGATCCACCTCCCCCTCCAGCACCCGCTGTTGGCAGGTCCCGCAGAAGCCCTGTTCGCAGGAGTAGGCGGTGTCGGGCAGTGCGCCGCGCACGGCGGCCAGCACGGTCGAGCCGGCCGGCACGGTCAACGTCCGTCCACTGCGCCGGAGTTCCAGCTCGAACTCGGTGTCGCCGCCGGCGGTGGTGCGCGGCGCGAACCGCTCCAGGTGCAGGGTGGCACCCGCGGGCAGCTTCTCCTCCACCGCCGCCATCAGGCCTTCGGGGCCGCAGCAGTAGACGGCGGTGCCCTCGGCCGTGTCCGCGAACAGGGTGGCCAGATCGGGCCGCCCGTCCTCGTCCTCGGCGATCACCGTCACCCGCTCCCGGGCGCCCGGCCCCGCTGCCGTCCCGGCGAGCCCCTGCACCTCCTCCAGGAACGGCATCGAGGCGCGCGTCCGGCCGCCGTACAGCAGCCGCCACTCGGTGCCCTCCGGCAGCGCCCGCAGCATCGGCAGGATCGGGGTGATGCCGATACCGCCCGCGACGAAGACGTACGCGGGCGCCTCGGCCAGGGGGAAACGGTTCCTCGGTCCGCGCACCTCCAGCTCCATGCCCTCGGTCAGCTGCTCGTGCACCTCCCGGGAGCCGCCCCGCCCGTCCTCCACCAGCCGGGCGGCGACCGTGTAGGAGGAGGTGTCCTGGGGATCCCCGCACAGCGAGTACTGCCGGACGAGCCCTGACGGCAGCACCAGGTCGAGATGGGCGCCCGGCTCCCAGCGCGGCAACCCGCCACCCTCCAGACGGAGTCGGACGACCCCGTCGGCGACCGTCTCGTGCGAGGTGAGCAGGAGCCGCAGGGCCCGGGAGCGGGGCCGGCCGGAGACCGGCGGGTCCAGCGCGGGCAGCGGCCACAGCGGTGAGACCCGGACCCGGCGGCGCAGGGCCCGGCGGGTGAGCAGGGCGGCGCCCGCGACGAGCGCGACCGTGCGCAGCCGGGGCATCACGCACCTGCCTTCTGCGCGGCGAGCGCGGCGGGGGAGGAGGCCAGGTACGCCACGGCCTGGGCGGTGGAGCCCTCCTGGGAAGGGTGGTAGCTGCGGCTGAGGTAGCGCGGGACGGACCTGAGCATGTCCCCGGTGGCGGGGAGCGTGCCCTGCCGGCCGCGCACGTAGAAGTCCTTGAGGGAGGCCTTCGGGTCCGTCAGCGTCGGATCGTTCTCCAGGAAGAAGCGGATCCCGCGCTGCCACAGGAACACCAGCGCCGAGAAGGCCGTCGCCCAGGTACGCGCCCGGCGCCGGTAGCCGCCGTCGACGTGCAGGAACAGGTCGAAGGCCACGGACCTGTGCTCGACCTCCTCGGCGCCGTGCCAGCGCAGCAGGTCCAGCATGGTCGGGTCGGCGCCGCGCCGGTCCAGCTCGGCGGCGTTGAGCACCCAGTCGCCGAGGAAGGCCGTGTAGTGCTCGATGGCCGCGATCAGCGCGACCCGCTCCATCAGCCACCACCTGCGGGCCCTGCCCGGCGGCAGCGTGCGGTCGCCCAGCAGCTTCTCGAAGAACCAGTCGACCTGCGCGGTGTACGGCGTCGGGTCGAGTCCCTGTTCCCGCAGGTGCGGCAGCACCTCGTCGTGGGCCCGGGAGTGCATGGCCTCCTGCCCGATGAAGCCGAGGACGTCCTCACGGAGCCGGTCGTCCCGGATCAGCGGCAGCACCTGCTTGTAGACGTGCACGAACCATCGCTCCCCGGCGGGCAGCAGCAGGTGCAGCACATTGATGGTGTGCGTGGTGAACGGATCGCCGGGCACCCAGTGCAGCGGTGTGTCCTCCCACGAGAAGGACACGTTGCGGGCCTTGAGCGCGATGCGTTCGGACTCCACGGACCGGGCCGGCGTGTTAGACATGGCGTCAATGTACTGGCGGGTAGGACGCCTGAGAAGCCCCGTGGCCCAGCTTGTTTACGCGGATGTCAGCAACCGTCAGGGTCGCCAGTCGTGGTCGGTCGCCGCCGTCCCTACCGCAGCCCGCTGATCGCCCGGCCGTCCGACAACGTACCGGCCAGGTCGGCCCGGGCCCCCTGCTCGGCCTTCGCGGCCAGCAACGGCCCGTGCCCGGACGCGGTGACCCCACCGGTCGCCCGGATCGAGGAGGTGCCCTCGCCGCCCGCCGCCAGCAGGTACCAGTGCCCGCCCGCCGACTTCCACAGCACCCCGGCCAGCACCTGCGGATCCCGCGGCCCGCAGGCCGGCACGTCCGTGCCCTTGGCGACCACCGCACCGGCCGCCCCGCCCGGCGTACGGAACTGGGCCAGCGCGGCCGTGCCGGCACCGCGCCAGGTCTCGGCCCTGGTGCACACCCAGGTGCCGGACCCGCTGCCGTCGGGCAGCGGCTGCTGCGCGAACGCCCAGGCGTTGACGCTCCGGACGCCCGCCGAGCGCTCGGCCGACAGCGAGCACGCGAACGGCGCCCAGGTGCGCAGGGCCTCGGCGCCGGACGCTTCCCCGGCCGAGCCGGGCCGGCCGGCCGTGAGGTGCGCCGGGACCAGCTCCCCCAGGTCGGTGACCAGCCGGCTGCCCGTGGCGTCGGTCAGCTGGAGCACGGTCCACGAGGTGCAGGTGCCGGACTGCAGGGCGGGGCTGGCCAGCGGTGCGGTGACGCCGTCGGACAGCGGGAGTGGCTGCGCGGCCGAGTCCGGCTCGGTCAGGTCCCGCTGCGCCGCCTTCGTCACCCAGGGCGCGGTCAGGTAGCGGACGTTGCCGTCGGAGCGGCCCAGCACCAGGGCGCCCGCCCCGGCGTCCGTCGCGCCGTCGACCCGGGCGAAGTCGAGGGCCGCGCCCCGGGTGCCGTCCCTCGGTTCGGCATAGCGGGCGATGCGCAGGCCGTCGTGGAGGATCACCACCCGGGCGTTGTCGACCTCGCCCGCGTACAGCAGCTGCGGCGGACCGGCCGGTCCGCCGGTCTGGGTGCCGGGGGTCGCCGAGACGCGGACCGTCTCGCCGGGCCGGGCCCAGACGGCGAGGGCGCGGCGCAGCAGGGCCTTGTCGCCGGTGAGCGGGCCGCGTGCCGGCCACACGGAGAAGTCGGTGCGGGCCGAGGTCTGCCAGGCGGTGGGGGAGACCCGGGTCAGCCTGCCGGGGTCGAGGGCGGCCTCGGCGGCCGGGTTCCCGGCGTAGACGGGTGCGGCGGCGCCGTCGGGGCCCCAGCCGCCGCTCGGCAGGGCGAGCAGCGTGCCGCACACCGCGAGCGCGGCGGCCGCGACGAGTGCCGCCTTGGTGTGCTGGCGGCGGCGCATCAGATCGGTGGGCCGGGCCTGCAGCGAGCAGGGGTCGAACTCGGGCGAGGAGAGCAGCCCCGGCTGCACCGGCACGCTGTTCGCCGACGCCAGCGCGCCGCCCGGATCCTCCACCCCGGCGGCCCCGAGGATCTCGCGGACGGCGGGGTCGGGCAGCTGCTCCAGGCCGCGCAGCACGTAGGCGGCGCGGGCGGGGCCGGACAGGGCCGACAGCCGCTGGTCCAGGGCGAGTTCGTCGGCGCCGCCCGAACGCGGGAACAGCCGCAGGCCCCACACCTGGGGGAGGAGCGGCGGGAGCTGGGGGAGCCGGGGCAGTCCCTTGCGGGGGCGGGCCGGCTCCAGAGCGGCCCGCAGGACCCGCTCGCGCAGATAGACGTACCCGGGGTCGCCGTCCCCGCCCGAGGCCTGGGCCGGGATCGCGGCCGGCTGCTTGCGTCCCCGGGGCAGGGCGCGCTGGGCGAGGGCGTGTGCGGTCAGCACGCGGCGGCTGCGGCCGAGTCCCGGCGGCAGCACGAGGTAGGCGAGCCTGACCAGCCGGGGGTAGTGCTCGACGAGCGCGGCCTCGGCCTGTTCGAGGTCGACCGGACCGGCGGAGACGGGCGCGTGACGCTGGGCTACATCCTGTGACTGCACGTCCGGGAGAACGAGCGGACCGTCGGTTGGTCACCGCCGGACGGGTGATTCACCCTTCGGGCTCGACCAGGGCCCGCGCGTAGTTCGCCATCGACCGCTGGTAGCGCGGCAGATGGGCGGCGAGGGCGCCGAGGACGAGGGACAGGCCCTCGCGGTCACGGCCGAGACTCGACAGGCACAGCGCCAGCGTCGCCCGGACCGCGTCGTCCAACTCGTCCGAAGGAGCGACCAGTTCCGGGGTCAGCAGCTTGACGCCCTCCTCCGGACGCCCGAGGTTCCGCAGCGAGCTGGCCAGCTGGATCCTGGCACGCCGGCCCTTGTACCCGCGCAGCCCGCGGTCCAGCGCCTCCCAGTACAGCGGCACCGCCTTGTCGGAGTGCCCGGTCGAGTCCCAGGCGCAGGCCTGTTCGAAGGGGCCGAGCGGGCTCCCGGCCGGCAGCTCGGCGACCAGCGCGTCGATCACGGCCCGGAATGCGTGGGCCTGTTCTTCCGGCCAGTCGTCGAAGGCGGACCATGCGGCGGCCACCCGGTCTTCCCAGTCCTCGTTCACCGCGTCAGCCTCGCACACCCGTGCGCACCGGTCGACGGATTTGAGCGGATCGGGGGCAGGAGCCGTATCCGAAGGGGCTGGGGCATGCTGGGTTCACCTGGACCGGAGGAACAGATGAGGTTGACGCGACTGACGCTCGGCGCGGCGGCGCTGCTGGCGCTGGCGGGCTGCAGCTCGGGCGGGGGCACCGAGGCGGTGCCACCCACCGCGACCGGCAGTCTGGAGCGCCTGGCCGCCGAGGTGAAGTGCAAGCCGAACATGCAGACCGACGCCGACGAGATCCGCCAGGCACTGTGCCGGAACGGCGACGGCAAGTTCATCCTCGCCACCTTCGCCACCGACCGCGGCCAGCGGGAGTGGATCAACGACGCCAAGGACTACGGCGGTCACTACCTGGTCGGCCGCAAGTGGGTCGCCGTCGGCGAGGACGGGGTGGTCAAGGCGCTGCGCGGCACGCTCGGCGGCGATCTGGAGGCCGGCGCCGACCATCACGCGCACAAGGGCTGAGGGGGCGCCCGGCAAAGCGGCTGAAAGGGCGTCCGCCACAGCGGCTGAAGGGACGCCCGCCGCAGCCGGGTCCACCACAGCTGAAGGGGCGTCCGCGCCGGTCGCGGGCACGGCGAAGGCCGGTGACGGGGGGGGGGATCGTCACCGGCCTTCTGTCATGTGCCCCGTGCGGGGATCTCCGTCATGCGCCCCTGGCGGGGATCATGCGCAGTTCTGACCGCGGTTGATGCAGTTGGCGATCTTGTTGGCCAGACCGTTCTTCGTGATGCTGATGAAGTCGTCGTGGTCCGTGGCCGCCTTGTGCAGCTGCTCCGGGAAGCCGTCCACCGCGTAGGCGTTCTTCACCTGGCCGTTCTGGACGGTCGGCGGCTGGATGTTGTACACCAGGCGCATCGTCAGCTGCGGGATCGCCTTGAAGCCGTTCTGGCAGTTGCCGTTGGCGTCGGCGAACGCGACGTGCGTGCGGTGGTTGGCGCTGTCGGCGTTCTGCCCGTCCCAGCAGCTCTGGAAGGCGAACGTCCGCACCACCTTGCTGCCCTGGGGGCAGATCGGGTACTGCGTGGTCAGCTGGACCTTGTTCTCGAAGCCGGTGCAGCTCCAGTGCGCGTTGGCGTTGGCCAGGCCGTTGGTGGTGGTCTTGGCGTCACCGGTGATGATCCGCAGGAACTGCGGCATCGCGACGACCTTGCTCTTCGGGCTGCCGACGTACTTGATCTGCGCCTGTACCGGCGTCAGGATCTTGCCGACGTTGCCCTCCTTGCCACCGCCGTCCCGGTTCTGGTCGAAGTCCTGCGTACCGTTCTGCACGCGGACGACCGGCCAGTAGTACGACGAGACGTCGTTCCGGTTCTGGCAGCTGGTGCCGCCCTGCAGGAACGTCTGGTTGCTGGAGAACGCGTTGACCTTCTGGTTGCCGACGTAGTCGTGCAGGTGGTGCGCGCCGTTGGCGACACCGGGAGCCACGATCACGTTGTCGGTGTTGAAGTTCTTGTTGGCGTTCACACCGCAGCGCGTGGTGAACGTGCCGGTCGACGCGTTGCGGGAGTTGCGGGGCTTGCCCTGCACGTTCGGCTGGACCTTGGTGATGTCCACGAAGTCGGCCGCGACCGGACCGTTGCCGGCCTGCCCGCCGATGTTCTGCTGCTGGCCGTTCCCGCCCTGCTGCTGACCACCGTTCTGCTGCTGACCACCGGTGTTGTTCTGCTGCTGACCGCCGTTCTGCTGCTGGCCGCCGGTGTTGTTCTGCTGCTGGCCGCCGTTCTGCTGCTGGCTGCCGGCGGTCGTCTGGTTGGCGGTCTGCGAGGTACAGGCGGCGAGCGCGTTCAGGTCGCCGGGCGCGGTGCCACCGGCGCGGGTGATCTCCAGCTTGATCCGGTCGAGGATCGCCTTACGCCGGTCCTGGAGCGGCTGCAGGATGGAGTTCTGAACGAAGCTCGCGTCCTGCGCCTGCGCGTCCCGCGTGGTCGCCAGCCGCTGGTAGGCGTCGGTGATCTGACGGTCGAGGTTGGCCAGTTCCCCGGCCACCTCGGTACGGGCCTGGTTGGGCACGTTGGTCAGCTTCTGGCCGACGTCCGGGCAGGAGATCGTCGCGACCTGGGCCGTCGAGGCCTTGGTCTGGTTGCCTCCCCACGACTGATTGCTCGACTCGTGCGCCGAGGCGTAGAAGTTCGCCCAGATCAGCCCGCCCCCACCGAGCGCTAGGGCCGCCGATGCGGCTATGGCCTTGGTGGCCAGCGGCGTACGGCGTTTTCGTGTGTTGCGTCCCATGGAACTCCTCTGACTTCCTTGCGGGGCAGCATCGAGGCGCCCGACAGGAGTGAAGCGGCGCCCTTCCATACGGACGCCGCCCCGCGGGTGTTCAGCGGTCTCACGAATTCGTCGCCGGACCAGTGGTCACGGCCTGCCGCAACTGCCGCTCGGGCAGCTGAAGTTCGCTCTGATCAGCGGTCTCGGTCGAGATGGGCGAGCACGGCCAGAACGCGCCGGTTGTCGTCGTCCGACACCTCGAGGCCCAGTTTGGCGAAGATGTTGGAGGTGTGCTTCGCAATGGCCCGTTCCGTCACCACGAGCTGCGCCGCGATGCCCGCGTTGGACCGGCCCTGCGCCATCAGCTCCAGCACCTCCCGCTCGCGCGGGGTGAGACGGTCCAGCGGCCGGTCCCCGCCCGCCCGCCGGGACAGCAGCTGCTGGATCACCTGCGGGTCCATCGCCGTACCGCCCGCGGCCACCCGGCGGACGGCGTCCACGAACTGCTCCACGTCGAACACCCGGTCCTTCAGCAGGTAGCCGATCCCGCCGTCGCCGTCGGCGAGCAGCTCGCGCGCGTACAGCTGTTCCACGTGCTGGGAGAGGACCAGCACCGGCAGCCCGGGCCGCTCCCGGCGGGCCGCGAGCGCGCACTGCAGGCCCTCGTCGGTGTGCGTCGGCGGCAGCCGTACGTCGACCACGGCCACGTCCGGCGTCAGCTCGCTCAGCGCCCTGCTGAGTTCGGGGCCGGACTCGACGGCGGCGACGATCTCGAAGCCGTGGGCCGTGAGCATCCGCACCAGCCCGTCGCGCAGCAGGAAGAGGTCTTCGGCTAGGACAACACGCACGGGATCTCCATGGTCACCATGGTGGGACCGCCGGCGGGGCTGCTGACGGCCAGGACTCCGTCGAAGGTACCGAGCCGGCGCTCCACTCCGGCGAGCCCCGAGCCGGCGCCGGTCACCGCACCGCCCCTGCCGTTGTCGGTGACCGTGATCCGCAGCCTGCCGCCGGTGTGGTGCACGTCGGCCCAGATCCGGTCGGCGCCGGAGTGCTTGACGGCGTTGGTCAGCACCTCGGTGACCGCGAAGTAGGCCGCCGACTCGACGGGGGCGTCGGCCCGGCCCGGCAGTTCCACGGTCACCTCGGCGGGCAGCGGCAGCCGCAGCGCCAACGCCCGCACGGCGTCCCCGAGTCCGCGTTCGGCGAGGACCGGCGGATGGATGCCGCGCACCAGGTCGCGCAGTTCCTCCAGCGCCTCGGCGGAGTTCCTCCGGGCCTGGGCGATCAGCTTCTTCGCCTGGGCCGGGTCCTGTTCGACCAGCATCTCGATGGTGCCGAGGTCCATGCCCATGGCGACCAGCCGGGCCTGGGCACCGTCGTGCAGGTCCCGCTCGATGCGGCGCAGTTCGGCGGCGGAGGTGTCCACGGCGTCCTGCCGGGTCTCGGTCAGCACCCGGACGCGTTCGGCGAGCGCCGCGTCGGGGGCGCCGATCACCGTCCGGGCGAGCCGGAAGTGCGCGGCCAGCAGGCTCGGGGTGCGGCGCCGGCCGACGGCGAGGATCACGGCGCCGAGCGCGGCCGCGCCGAGGGCGCTGACCTGTCCGGTCACCGGCACGAAGGCGTACCAGTAGACGTCGCCGGGACCGCGCACGTTCGCCCGCCACAGTCCGGCCGCCACCAGGAACCCCTGGATCGGGAAGAACACCAGCACGGCGGGCGCCAGCGCGGTGAAGAAACCCGCGGTCATGTCCACCGGCAGCCAGAGCACGTCCCGCCGCACCTGCGGGTCCCGCAGCAGCGCGGCGGTACGCGTCCAGGGGTTGGCGCCCGGGGGGAGCGGCCGGTACACCGCCGGGATGCGGATGCCGCACCACTGCGCCGCGAGCCGGCGGCGGGCGTCCGCCAGGGCGCGCACGCCGGTGAGGACCGCCGGAGTGGTGACGAGCCCGATGCCGACCGGAATCAGGGCGAGGGAGATGAGGGTCAGGGCGAAGAACGCCACCCCGCACGGCAGCACCACGACGGCCAGCACCAGGCCCTGCACTCCGGCCAGCAGTGCTTCCCTGGCCGTGGCGCGGAAGCCGTCCCTCTTCGTGTCGGTGTCCATGCCGTCAGTCTCGCGGACGGCCGCCCGCGGGTCAGTCGTCCGAGGACCCCTCTCGGGGGGTGGTGCCGGCTACACCCCCGGCCCCGCCCAGCACCTTCGCCTCCACCTCCGGGTCCAGGCCCTTGCGGGTCCGGTCCGGCCGCTGCGGTGCCGTGCCGCCGATCCCGGTCAGCCAGCGCCAGGTGTCGGCGACGGTCTCGCCGGCCGGCCGGCACACCAGTCCCGTGGCCACCGCCCGGGAGACGTCCGAGCGGTGCACGCCGTCGTACAGTTCACCGCCCGGAGGCACCCACACCGGCAGTTCCGTCCACGGCTCGATCCCGGCGTCCAGGATCACCTGCGGGTCGGTCCAGCGCAGCTCCGCGTCCGCGCCGGTGGCCTCCAGGCACGCCTGGAGCAGTTCTCCCATGGTGGTGTGGCCGGGCGGGCTCACCAGGTCGTACGGCCCGCTCAACTCCCGTTCCACGGCGCCGAGCAGCCAGTCGGCGAGGTCGCGCGCGTCGATGTACTGCAACGGCAGGTCCCGTGGTCCGGGGGCCAGCACCGGGCCGCCGCGGGCGATCCGGGTCAGCCACCAGGGCAGCCGGCCGACGTTCTCGTACGGGCCGAGGATCAGCCCGGCCCGCACCAGCAGCGAGTCCGCCGCGCCGAAGGCGCCGACGGCGGCCAGTTCGCCGCCCCGCTTGTCCCGCGCGTACTCCGTCGCCCCGGCGTCGGCGTCGGCGCCCTCGACCAGCGGGGCGTCCTCGGCGGCCCCCGGGGGCACGGGCCAGGCGTACACCGACCGGCTGGAGACGTACACGTAGCGCCGGGCACGGCCGCGCAGCAGCCGGGCCGCGCCGGCGACCGCACGCGGGGCGGCCGACCAGGTGTCGACCACGGCGTCCCAATCGGTCCCGTCCGCCGCGAGCGCGGCGAGGCCGCCGGGAGCGGTGCGGTCGCCGTGCAACGACCGCGCCCCCGACGGGGCCGGGTGCCGTCCCCGGTGGAAGACGGTCACCTCCCAGCCGCGTCCCAGCGCGGCCTCCACCACGGCCCGTCCCACGAACTCCGTACCGCCCAGCACGAGAAGTCTCATGCCGGTGATCCTGCCCGGTCCGGGACCGGACGGGTACGGGACTCTGCCGAGGGCAGAGCCGGGACCCCGGGTGCGACGCGCCCCCTCGGGGGGCCGGCCCGTCACGGCGTCCGCGTCCGGCTCGCCGGAGCCGGCGCCCCGGTGCTCCGGCTGTCCGCGCACAGCCGCTCGGGGCCGTGCGGGGGAGGTTCAGCGGCCGGTCGGCGGGGTGTACTTGTAGCCGACGCGGCGCACGGTCTGGATCGTCTGGCGGTACTGGGCGCCGAGCTTGCGGCGCAGCCGGGCGACGTGCACGTCCACGGTGCGGCCGTCGCCGACATGGCCGTACCCCCACACCGTGGTGACCAGCTGGTCGCGGGTGTGCACCCGGTGCGGGTGCGCCACCAGGTGCGCGAGCAGCTCGAACTCCAGGTAGGTCAGGTCGAGTTCGCGGCCGTCGACGCTGGCGGTGCGCCGCACGGGGTCGATCCGCACCAGCGGCCCGTCGCCGGGGTCCGTCCCGGTCTCCGGCTCGTCCGGGACCGTGACCGGCAGGAACGGGGGCCGCTGGTCGGCCGGGACCAGCACCAGGTAGCCGACCATCGGCGGCTGGCCCGGCAGGGTGGGCAGGGCGTGCTGTGGCGCGGGCAGCCAGGTGGCGCCGGGCGGCAGGAAGTCCGCGACGTCGACCACCTCGTCCCGGTCGACGGCACGCAGCCGGTGCCGGGCGCCGTTGGCGGCGGGGGACTTCAGGGTGGCGGTGGAGAGAGAGCGAGTGGTCGCCATGGAGGTCAGCTCATTTCGCGCGAGGAGTTCGTCGGGCGGGACGACGGCCGCGATTCGTGGTCGGGCGCGCCGGGGACCTACGTCATTTCGCGCTGGCCGAAGGCCGGGGGAACGGCTTTAGAGGGCCCGCGCGTTCATCGCTCGGCGACACACGCGATCGAAGTCGTGGTGCTGACGGGAAGGCCAGAACGGCTCGAGGTCATGGCGACCCGTCGCGGTGATCTTCTGGAAGCCGACCATGGGCCCCATTGAAGCAGAGGCTCGCGGCGGGCAGGACCCTTCTCTCACTGCTTGGACGCTCCTTTGGCGTGAACTTGACGTTGCGTGTGCTCGGCAGTGCGGTGTTCTGCGCTGGTCAGCGGCTTATGGGCGGCTCCGGACGTCCGGAACGGCGTCTCACTCCTCGGACAGGAGGACCGCGGCCGGCGGCTCCGGAGCCTCAGGAGGCCGTCCTCCCGGCTGCCTCCACAGGGCGTACGGAATGCGCGAGGGGCGCCCGCTGTCACAGCGGGCGCCCCTCGGGTACGGCTGGGCGGGATCAGACCTGGCCGGCCTTCTCCAGCGCGGAGCAGCAGGTGTCCACCAGCAGGCGGGTCACCACGTACGGGTCGACGTTGGCGTTCGGGCGGCGGTCCTCGATGTAGCCCTTGCCGTCCTTCTCGACCTGCCACGGGATGCGGACCGAGGCACCGCGGTCGGAGACGCCGTAGGAGTACTCGTCCCAGGGGGCGGTCTCGTGCAGACCCGTCAGACGCTCGTCGATGCCGGCGCCGTAGTTCTTCACGTGGTCCAGCGGCTTGGAGCCCTCGCCGAGCGACTCGCAGGCGGTGATGATCGCGTCGTAACCCTCGCGCATCGCCTTGGTGGAGAAGTTGGTGTGCGCACCCGCGCCGTTCCAGTCGCCCTTGACCGGCTTCGGGTCCAGGGTCGCGGAGACGCCGAAGTCCTCGGCGGTGCGGTAGAGCAGCCAACGGGCCACCCACAGCTGGTCGGAGACCTCCAGCGGGGCGAGCGGGCCGACCTGGAACTCCCACTGGCCCGGCATGACCTCGGCGTTGATGCCGGAGATGCCGAGACCGGCCTTCAGGCAGTTGTCCAGGTGGGCCTCGACGACGTCACGGCCGAAGATCTCGTCGGCGCCGACTCCGCAGTAGTAGCCGCCCTGGGGGGCCGGGAAGCCGTTCTCGGGGAAGCCGAGCGGACGGGTGCCCTCGAAGAAGGTGTACTCCTGCTCGATGCCGAAGATCGGCTCCTGCGCGGCGAACCGCTCGGCCACCTCGGCCAGCGCGGCACGCGTGTTGGACCGGTGCGGGGTCATGTCGATGTCGAGGACCTCGCACAGCACCAGGATGTCGTCGCCGCCGCGGATCGGGTCCGGGCAGGTGAAGACCGGCTTGAGCACGCGGTCCGAGGCGTGGCCCTCGGCCTGGTTGGTGGAGGAGCCGTCGAAGCCCCAGACCGGCAGCGCGTCGAGACCGGCGAAGGCACCCGTGATGATCTTCGTCTTGGAACGGAGCTTGGCCGTCGGCGCGGTGCCGTCGATCCAGATGTACTCGGCCTTGAAGGTCACGGGGCCACATCCTTCGTGGGTGGGTCGGGCGCACCCGTCTGCACGGGTGCTGCGGCGCTGCGGCACCGGTGCGCCGCTCGATCTGCCGCGCAGCTTGTCAACGGGCCGTTTCCCGGCCATTGCTCGAATGTGAACCCCGTGTTACCTGGGCCTTTTGTGGCACGGCTCACGTTGTGAGGCGGAGCGGGGCAGGTTATGGCGGCTCCGAAGGGCCCGGCGCGTCCGGTGGGCCGCGGGAAGGGCTCACCCCTGCCCGGCGGCCGCCTCACGCACCCCGCCGAGGAAGCCGCGGATCGCCGCCAGCTGCCGCTCGTCGTACCCGCGCAGCAGTTCCACCGACCGTTCGATCAGCGGCCCGAAGAACGCCTGGCCCAGGTCGACCGCACGGTCCTCCACCTCGATGACCACCTGCCTGCGGTCCCGCTCGCCGCGCACCCGCCGCACGTGACCGGCCCGCTCCAGGCGGTCCACGAGGGCGGTGGTTCCCGCCGAGTTGAGGCCGAGTACGGCCCCGAGCCGTCCGGCGGTCGTCTCCTCGCCCGCGCGCCGGGCGTCCATGAGCGCGATCAGGGCGCGCACGTCGGTGGCGTGCATGCCGTTCCGGTGCGCGAAACGAGCGCTGTGCAGGCCGAGTTCGACGGCGGTGGCGCGCAGCAGATGGACGATCTCCATCTCGGGGGCGGGATCCGTACCGGGCGGGGTCGGCATGCGGGGCCTCCTGGCCTATCATCTCGCTCATCGAACATCTCGATGAACGAGATAATAAGGGGTGCTTCCGCATGCCGCGGACGAGTGGGTACGACGCCGACGCCTTCCGGATCGCGTACGACAAGGTGCTGGCGAAATGGCCGGCGGACCGCGAGGCGCTGACGGTGGCGACGCCCTTCGGCGACACCCGGGTCAACGTCTGCGGTCCGCGCGAGGCGCCCCCGCTGCTCCTGCTGCCCGGCGGCGGCGCGGCGACCTCCGTGTCCTGGTACGCGCAGGCGGCCGACCTGGCGCGGACGCACCGCGTCCACGCCCCCGACCTGATCGGTGCCCCGGGCCTCAGCGTCCCGGCCGCCGACCGTCACCCCCGTACGGTCGCCGGCCTGGTCGCCTGGGTGGACGCCCTGCTGGACGGCCTGGGCGTGGCATCGGCCGACGTGGGCGGCCACTCGTACGGAGCCTGGATCGCGCTGCATCACGCCCTGCGCACGCCGGACCGGGTGCGTCGCCTGTTCCTCCTGGACCCGACCCAGTGCTTCGCCGGGTACAAGGCGACGTACCTGCTCCGTGCCCTGCCGATGCTGCTGCGGCCCTCACCCCGCCGGGTCCGCGCCTTCCTCGAGTGGGAGACCGGGGGAGCCGCCTCGGACCCGGACTGGCTCCGCCTCCAGGAGGCGGCCGTCGGCTTCCCGGCCCTGAAGCCGGTGACGAGCCCGCGCCCCGCGCCGGAGGCGTTGCAGGCCCTGGAGGTGCCGGTCCTGCTGCTCGTGGCCGCGAACAGCAGGACCCATGACCCCACCACGGTGACGGCCGGGGCAGATGCGTTGCTGCCGCACGTGGAGAGCGCCGTACTGCCGGACGTCTCCCACCACGCTCTGCCGCAAGCCGCACCGGCCGGCCTGGCCCGTCACCTCACTGCGTTCCTGTCCGGTGGCTGAGCCTCACCCCACCTTCTCGATGACCGCGCGGCGGATGAGGAACTTGCCGGGTTCCCGGACCTGCTCGAAGGCGGCGTTGTTCAGCAGGACACAACTGCCGGAGACCGAGGTCACCTTCACCGTCGTGGACTTGTTGTTGTCCAGGTTGGTGACCTTGAGGGTGGTGCCGGCCGGGAACTGGCCGCTGGACGCGGCCGGGGCGCCGCCCTCGCCGGAGAGCGTCACTGTGGAGCCCTTGCACACCTGCTGGCCGGAGGCCGCGGCGGCGCCGCCGTTGTCCCCGCCGGCCTGCTGATCGCCCTTGCCGCCCTGGTTGCCCTGGCCGCCCTGCTGGGCACCGCCGGCCTGCTGGCCGCCCTGGTTGCCCTTGCCGCCCTGGTTGTCCTGCTGTCCGGCGTTGCCCTGCTGTCCGGCGTTGCCCTGGCCGGTCTGGGAGTCCTGAGCCGACTCCCCAACCGTGCATCCGGCGGCCTTCTGCTGGACCTCGATCTGCTTGATGACCGCCTCGCGGTTGGCGATCCGGGCCGCCGACTGCGCGTCCGGGTTCGCCTTCTGGTCCGCGATGAACTTGTCGTTGTTGCCGTGGGCCGTGGCCAGCCCCTGACAGACGGTCGAGTTCCCGGCGGACAGCGTCTTGGCGTCCTGCGGGCTCGCGGCGTTCGAGGTGGACGCCAGCGCGAAGGCCCCGCCGCCCGCCACCGCCGCGGCACTGACGAGCAGCGCGATCTTCTTCTTCGTGCCGAGAGTTCTCCTGCGCGACATGCGCGCCTCCTGAAGAGGTAGGGGAGCGTACGTCGCTATGTACGAGATGCCGAACGAGGTTACTCAGCGGTTGCCCGGGTCGCTTGAGTAACCTGTGTCACACCTGAAGTGAGCGGGTGTCAGCTCTTGTTGTGGGCGAGGGCCTCGCGCACGGCCTCCTCGCTGCGTGCCACCAACGCCGTTCCGTCGTCCGCGGTGATGATCGGGCGCTGGATGAGCTTGGGGTGCTCGGCGAGCGCGGTGATCCACCGGTCCCGGGCGGTCTCGTCCCGCGGCCAGTCCTTGAGCCCCAGTTCCCCGGCGGCGGCCTCCCGGGTGCGCGTGATGTCCCACGGCTCGAGGTTCAGGCGCTCCAGCACGGCCCTGATCTCGGCCTCGCTCGGTACGTCCTCCAGGTAACGCCGGACGGTGTACTCGGCCCCTTCGGCGTCGAGCAGGCTGACCGCGCTGCGGCACTTGGAACAGGCCGGATTGATCCAGATCTCCATGCCGCACACGGTACGCGCCTTCCCGCGGCGGTCCTCGCCGCGGCCGCCCCGGCCCGTCGGCCGACCCGGTCTGTTCGAATTGCTGCCGACGCTCACGTGCCTCGCGTGACACGTGTGACACGGCAACAATTTCCCTGTTGACCTGGAGCTTTGACGAGCCGTCGGGCTCCCCGGATGTCAGTGCCCGGCAGTAAAATGGAGGCAGTGTTCGAGGGCAGGCGCCGATCCCCGGTGCGTGCCCTTACCGCGACAGGAGGAAGCCTGTGCCCGCCGCCGCCCTGAAGCCGAAGCCGTTGCCGACCCAGTCCACCCACCGGCGTCCCGTGCTGTTCGACTCGCCCTACGAGCCCGTGGCGAAGCGGCCCCTGCCCGCCGGCCGGCCGCGCGAGTGGTACGTCGCGCACAACCGGCGCCTGAAGGCCATGCGCCTCGCGATAGCCCTGCTCGACTCCGGGGTCCACCTGCCGGGCCAGGCCCCGGACGAGACGATCCGCGGCACGGCGGAGCGGATCGGGATGCGCCCGCCGTCCGACACCACGTGCCACATGGTGCGCGCGCTGATGCGCTACTCGCGCTGAGCCGGGGCCGGGTGCCCCGCGGTCCGCCGCGGGGCACCCGGCGCCGTCACGCCGCCAGTTCCCGCTCCAGCGGGGTGCGCAGGCGCGGGGTGACCCGGGTCGCCCCCAGCAGCCCGCGCAGCCGCTCGGCCTCCGCGGCCACCGCGGCCGTCGCCTCCCGGCGGTCGCCCTCCCCGGGGATCCGCCAGACGATCTCGCCGTCCGCGCGCTGCGCCCAGCCGCCCACCACCCGGCCGTTCCACCACACCGTCGGGCCCACATTGCCGCTGCGGTCGAAGAGCAGGGGCCGCAGTGCCGGGTCCAGATACCAGTCGCGCTGCTGCCAGCCCATCGCCGTCGGGTCCAGCGCGGGCAGCAGCGCCGCCCAGGGCTCCGCGGGGTCCGCCACCGGCTCCGCGTCGCCCGCGGCGACGTACCCCGGGCCCTCGTCCAGCGACACCGTCTCGGCGCCGATCGCGGTCAGGGCGTGGCGGACCTCGGTGACCCGCCAGCCGGTCCACCACTTCAGATCCGCCTCGGTCGCCGGACCGCACGCCCGCAGCCAGCGGCGCAGCAGACCGGCCTGGGCCTCGGCCACGTCCAGCCCGGGGTGGGGCGGGGCGGGAGCCCAGCGGAACTGGCTCGACGTCCAGGAGCCGAGCGGCCGGCCCCGGACCACCTTGCCCTCCACACCCATGAGGCGCAGCAGCCGGGTCGACACCGTGTGGACACCCTCGTAACTCTTGCCCGCCGCGTACACGAACTGCTCGCGCAGGCGGGGCTCGTCCGCGGCCAGCTCCACCGCCGTCGCCTGGCCGCGCCGGGCCAGTGCGGCAAGCGTCGCCTCCTCGACCTCCGCCAGCCAGGCGGCGTCCGGGGCGCCGGCGCTCGCCATGTCCCGGAGCAGGGCCGCGCGGGCCCGGGCGGCCACCGTCAGGTTCGTCGACGCGTGGACGGCGGCCGTCAGCTCGGCCGGGAACACGAACACCGTGTGCCGCATGCCGTGCATCCGCACCAGCGTGCGGTCCTCGTACAGCGCCCGCTCCGTCTCCGGGACCGCCTTGGCGGGGTCGGTCAGCCGTGCGGTCACCGCCAGGAAGACCGTCGCCGGGTCCGTGCCGTGCAGGGCCACCAGCGAGTCCGCGACCTCCTCGGGCGTCGCCGCCCGCGCCTGCCCCCCGAGGCGGTGCCGCAGGGCCAGCCGGGCCCGCCGCTCCGCCACGCCGATGTGCCGCCGTCCGTCCGTCATGCCGGCCTCCCCTTGGCTCACGATCCCTTGCCCGTATGGTCCCGGACGCCGCTGACAGCGGCGTCCTGCTCGGCGTGGAAAACCGGATGCACCGGCGGTCACACCCTCCCTACGCTGAACAAACGGAGGCGAAACAGACACGCTCCGCACACTCCACCCTTTCCCCCTTCACCCCAACGGAGGTCCGTCATGCGTGGCATCGTCGCGTCCGGGACCGTCGTCCTGGTGGTCCTCGGAATCGGTGACCATCTCTGGTGGCTCGCCGCCGTCGCGCTGCTGTACCTGTACGCGACGCACCGGCCCGGCACCCCCCGTACGACCCCGCCGCCGGGGCCCGCCGCCCCGCCCGACAGCTACCGCACGTACCGCGACCGCCGGGACCGGCAGGCCCGGTGGGAGCGCCGCTACCGCCGTGAGCGGCCGTTCGAGGTCCGCCGGCAGGAGCGCGAGAAGAGCAGGTGAGCAGGGGCGCCGCCGGTCACAGGCCGGGGGCGCCCCACACCGGGAACCACCGGCTCAGGTCCTGCTCGATCCGCAGATCGTCCGCGAGCGCCGCCTTCACCTGGAGTTCCAGCGCGCCGTCCCGCCGTTCGGCGGCACCGGGCAGGGGAGCGAACGGATAGAACGTGCCGCGCTTGTAGAGGTACACGAGCGCCAGCACCCGGCCGGTGCCGTCCGCGAACCCGGCGAGCGAGCACAGCAGTTGTGGGCCGAAGCCGTTGACCTCCATCGCGCTGTTCACCGCGTGCAGGTCGTTGACCAGTTCCGGCAGTTCGCCGGGGGAACGGCGCGACACCAGCCAGGAGTAGCCGTAGCCGTCCCGGCTCAGCTCCACCGGCGGGCCGGTGCGGCCGGCGTCCGCGTCCAGCAGCGCCTGCACCTCACGGTGGGTCTGTTCGAACGCCGCCCCCTCCACGGTGGCGAAGCACACCGCCCCGTCCCCGGTGGGGGCGAAGCCGGCCGCCGCCTGCAGCGTCACGGCCGCCGAGGGCAGCGCGAAGAGCTGGTCGAGGTCGGGCACGACCGGTTTCGTACGGCCCAGCAGGATGTCCAGCAGCCCCACCGCTCACCCCGCCTTCCCCGGTGTGGCGGCCTCGCCCAGCTCCGCCGAGATCCGGCCCAGCTGCTCCAGCCGTTGTCCCAGGGTCGGGTGGGTGGAGAAGAACCGCTCGATGCCGGGGTCCCGGCCGGTCGCCGGGGTGAAGTAGAACGCGTTGAACGCCTGGGCCGTACGCAGGTCCTCGGTCGGGATCCGCGCGATGTCGCCGGAGACCTTGGTCAGCGCCGACGCCAGCGCCGAGGGCCGGCCCGTCAGATGCGCCGCCGCGCGGTCGGCGGCCAGCTCCCGGTACCGGGACAGCGCCCGGATCAGCAGGAAGCTGAGCGCGTACACGGCCACCGAGACGCCGATCACGGCGGCGAAGACGGCGGCGGTGTTCTGGTCCCGGCGGCCCCCGCCGAACACCTGGGAGTAGAAGGCGAACCGCACGATCAGTCCGGCGATCACCCCGAGGAAGGACGCCACCGTGATCACGGCGACGTCCTTGTGCGCCACGTGCGACAACTCGTGCGCGAGCACCCCCTCCAGCTCCGCCGGCTCAAGCCGCCGCAGCAGCCCGGTGGTCACACAGACCACGGCGTGGTCGGGATTGCGCCCGGTCGCGAACGCGTTCGGCATGTCCATCGCGGACACCGCGACGACCGGCTTGGGCATGTCCGCGATCGCGCACAGCCGGTCCACCACGGCGTGCAGCTCCGGGTACTCCTCGCGTTCCACGACCCGGCCGCGCATGGCGAACATCGCGATCCGGTCGGAGAACCAGAACTGCGCCACGAACATCGCCGCGACCAGGACGGCGACCAGCACCCAGGACTTCAGCAGCACGATCAGCGCGGCGACGAAGCCCACGTACAGCAGACCGAGCAGGAACAGCGTCAGACCCATGCGCACGGTCAGCCGCCGGTCGCTCCGGAAGCGGCTCTGCATCTTGCATCACCCCGCAGTCAGGCACTCGCCCCGCTGTCCAGTGTGCACCCGCCGATTCCCGTGCAGCCCATGAAGGGGTACGGAACGGTTCCAGGAGGGGCAAAGGGGGTCCGCGGGGCGCCGGACGCGGGGTGCGGCGGCCGGGACGCGGGCGTCAGTAGGGGGAGCGCAGCTGGGCGTAACCCAGCAGCACGATCACCACGGCCACGCAGCCGAGCACCACGGCCGTCGACACCCACGACGACCGGCGCGGCGCCGCCGCGTCCGGGTCGGCGCGGAAGGGGGCCGGGTCCGGCGGGTTCTCCTTCCAGCGGGCGGCGAGCATCCGGGCCCGGGCGGAGGGCTCCTTGTGCTCGGCCGAGTTCGCCCAGGTGTGGTCGAACTCGCGCTCCCAGTCGTCCTGTTCCGACATCCCCGTTCAACCTCTCTCGTCCAGCAGAGTCCGGAGGGATGATCCCCCGACAATAGGAAGCCTGGGAAGCGGCAAAGGTTGCCCAGGGGGTGCGAGCCGGTCAGCCGGAGTGGCGGAAACGGCTGCGGTACTCGGTCGGGGTCGTGTCGAGCCGGCGCCGGAAGGCCCGGATGAGTGTGTCCGTCGTACCGAAGCCGCACGCGCACGCGATGCGTTCCAGGGTGTCGTCCGTGGTCTCCAGCCGGTTCCGCGCCGCTTCGACGCGGGCCGCCTCGATGTAGGCGGCCGGGGTCGTGCCGAGTTCCGTCTTGAAGACCCGGGTGAGCTGGCGTTCGCTGACGTGGGCATGGGCGGCGAGATCGGCGATGGTCAGCGGCTCGGCGATGCGCTCGGTGACGAAGTGGCGCAGCTCCGCCATGCGCCGGGTCGTCGAGACGGGCTCGATCGGCACGCTGAACTGGCTCTGCCCGCCCGGCCGCTTCAGGTACATGACCAGCTGACGGGCCACCCGCAGGGCGACGGCCTCGCCGTGGTCCTCGGCGACGAGCGCGAGCGACAGGTCCAGGCAGGCGGTGATGCCCGCCCCGGTCCACACCCCGCCGTCGCTGATGAAGATCGGGTCGGCGTCGACCTCGACCGCAGGGTGGTCGGCGGCGAGCTGCTGCGCGGTCGACCAGTGGGTGGTGGCCCGCCGGCCGTCGAGCAGTCCGGCGGCGGCGAGCAGATGGGCCCCGACGCAGACGGACGCGACGCGCCGGGTCCGGCCGGCGAGCGTCTTCACCCAGGCGACGACGGCCGGATCGGTCAGGGCGTGCACCCGGCGCTGCGCGTCGACCTCGACCGAGCCGGGCACCAGCAGGGTGTCGACGGTGCGCCGGGCCGCCTCCGCGAAGGTGATGTCGGGCAGCACCCGCACCCCGGCGGCGGTGGTCACCGGGTCCATGGTCTCGGCGGCCAGGACCACCTCGTAGCCGGCCGCGTCGTCCGTCTCCCGGCGCAGCAGGGCGAACACCTCCGGCGGACCGGTGACGTCGAGCAGGTCGACGCCGTCGAACAGCATGATGACGATGAACCGGCGGACGCCGCTCACGTGATCTCCCCTCGGCGCACCGCCGGGGCGACCGCCCGGCGCATGTCCGGATCTGCAAGTTACATGTCATTGCTGCCATGCGGGGCGGCTCATAGCGTGGTCGTCGTACCCACGACACCTCGGAAGAAAGGGCAGTCATGCCCACCACGACGCTCCGCGAACTGAACGGCTTCGACCAGACCCCGGCCTCGCTCGCCGGCTCGACGCTGATCATGGTCGACTACCAGAACACCTACACGCAGGGCGTGATGGAGCTGGAGGGCTGGGACGCCGCCCTCGACGCCGCGGCGGGCCTGCTGGCCAGGGCGCGGGCCGCGGGCGCCCGGGTCGTCCACGTCATCAACGACGGCGGCGAGGGCACCCCCTACGACGTCCGCGCCGAGATCGGCCGGATCCATCCCCGTGTGGCCCCCGCCGACGGCGAGCCCGTCGTCGTCAAGGGCGTGCCCAACGCGTTCATCGACACCGACCTCGCCGAGCACGTGGACGCCGCAGGCCACAAGGACGTGGTGATCGCCGGCTTCATGACCCACATGTGCGTGCTGTTCACCGCGCAGGGCGCGTTCCTGCGCGGCAACCGGCCCACCGTGGTGGCCGACGCCTCCGCGACCCGGCCGCTGCGGACGGCGGTCGCCGAGGTCAGCGCCGAACAGGTCCACCACGGCGCGCTCGCCACCATCGAGGACCTCTACGGCGTGGTCGTCCCGTCGGCCTCCTCGCTCGGCTGAGGGTCCGGGACCGGGGCTCCGGCCGAATCTCCCGGTCGGATTTCTGAATTCCCGGTTTACGATGTGTGAATGATTCCGGAATGCGCGACTCGGAATGCCGTACTCCGAATTCCCGGGACCGAATCCTGCATTCCGGATTTAGATGCAGTCTGATCACACAGCCGATCATTCGAACCGCTGTGTCATCGCCCCGTGTCTTTCTCCGTGCACGGCCGTATAGCGTCCTGAGTCATGGGAGCGGAAGGGGATCCGCTCCCTTTCAGGAGGGGGAACGACACACATGGCCACACGCAGGAGATTCATCGGCGCCGCCACCGCGGCCGGTGCGGCGTCGCTTCTCGGGAGCGTGCCGGGAGCCGCGTACGCCGACACCGCCGCCACGGACGCGGAGCGCGAACGGCAGGCGCGGGACGCGATCCGCGCCGTCAACGCCGACATGCGGCGCAACTACGCGGCCCTCAAGGCCGACCTGACCACCCGGCTCGGCCCGGTCGTCATCGTCCAGAACGACGCCCGGGGCGGCCTCTACACCCTGGTTCACCAGGGAGAGCAGGAGTCCCTGCACCCCGTCGCCGAGACCTTCGAACTCGCCAAGTCGATCGCCCACGTCCCGCTGGGTCTGTTCTCGGTGCTCGCGCCCTACCTGAGCAGCCGGGTGCCGGCCGCGCACAGCGCCGACATCGACCCGCACGACCTCGCCATGGTCGCCGCCAAGGGCCCGCGCGACGAGGGCTGGATCCCGCCGCTCCAGGACTTCTCCCGCACCCTGGACACCGCCCGCGCACGACTGCAGGACGCGCACCTGCCGAAGGACCTCGAGGGCTCGTGCGCGAAGATCCTGGACCGGGCGCACGAGTTCATCGCGAACGCGACCCGCACCCGCTCCTTCGACATGAAGTCGTTCGAGGACTTCTCGGGCGGCGTGTACCCGAACGTCCGCACCAACATGTACTTCGCGTCCAAGGCGCAGATCGAGGGCGTCGGCGACCTCATGACCCGCTGGCGCAGGAAGCTCGGCGAGGACGCCTGGCGCGGTCTGTACGTCGTCGTCCTGTCGATCTGGACGACGTCCGTCCTGAACCAGAACAGCATCATCATCAAGAACTACATGGACCCGGCCAAGGTCGACACCCACCTGATCGACCTGGCCACCGCGGAACTGCCCGCCGACCCGGTCCATGTGGCTCTGGACAATCTCGCGCGGATCGTGCAGGACAACATCGCCGCGGAAATGGTCTTCTCCACCGACCAGGAAGTCGCCGACGCACTCAAGGGAAAGCAGGACCTGCTCTCCGAGGAAATTCTGCGGCTGCTCGGCGGGACCGGCGCGAATTCCGTGGCCGGCGCGAACCAGCTGGTCTGTCCTTTCCGCAACAAGACGGCGGGCGGCACCACGGTAATGGCGTAGGCCGCGTGGGAAGACATGAAATTCTCGCTCGCACGCCATCGCGCGGCACACCTGTGGACACTCGCCGGTCTCGCGCTCCTCGCCCTCAACCTGCGGGCGGCCGTCACCGGCGTCCCGCCGCTGCTCGACGATCTGCAGCGCACGCTCGGGCTCAGCGGAACGCAGGCCGGTCTCCTGACCACCCTGCCCGTGTTGTGCCTCGGGCTGTTCGCCTCGCTCGCCCCGCCGCTGGCCCGCAGGGCCGGCGGCGAGGCGGCCGTCGCGGGCGCCCTCGCCCTGCTCACCACCGGCATCCTGGTACGGGCACTCCCGTCGCAGGTGTCGCTGTTCACCGGCACCGTACTGGCGGGGGCGGGCATCGCCCTCGGCAACGTGCTGCTGCCCGCCGTCGTCAAGCGTCACTTCGCCGGCCAGGTGGGACCCCTCACCGGTCTGGCCATGATGCTGATGGCGGGCGGCGGCGCCGTCGCCGCGGGCCTGGCGGTGCCGCTGTACGACCACGCGGGCCGGCGGGTGGCCCTCGCGGTGTGGGCGGCACCGGCCCTGGCCGCCGCCCTGCTGTGGGCCGCACTGGCCGCCCGCCGCCGAGAGAACCCTCCCGGCGCCGCCCACCCACCCACCCCCACAACCACCCCGGCACCCCCCGACGACTCCCGGCCGGTCGGCCCCGGGACCGCCCCGGTACTCCCCGACGACTCCCGGCGGGTCGGCCCCGGGACTGCCCCGGTACTCCCCGAGGACTCGCGGCCGGTCGGCCCCGGGACCGCCCCGGTACTCCCCGAGGACTCGCGGCCGGTCGGCCCCGGGGCCGACCCCGCGCCCCCGGGGGGCTCCCTGTGGCGCTCGCCGCTCGCCTGGGCGGTGGCGGGCTACCTGGGCATGGTGTCGTTGCTGTTCTATGCGCTGACGGCCTGGTTGCCCGAGGTCATGCGGGACCGTGGGGTCGCCCCCGCGGAGGCCGGGGCGATGGTCTCGGTCATGCAGCTCATCGGGATCCCGCTGGGACTCGCCGTCCCGGTGCTCGCGGCTCGCCGGCCGACGCAGCGCTCGCTGGTCACCGGCATCGCCGTGGCGAAGGCGGTCGGCCTGCTCGGGGTGCTCCTGCTCCCGCAGGCGGCCTGGCTGTGGATCTGCGTCCTCGGCACCGCCACCGGCAGCGCCTTCCCGCTCGCGTTCACCCTGCTCACCCTGCGGTCACCGAACCCGCAGGTCGCCGCCCGGCTGTCCGGCATGGCACAGGCCGGCGGCTACCTGGTGGCCGCGGCGGGCCCGCTGGCCGTCGGTCTGCTGCACGGCGTCACCGGCGGCTGGGCGGTGCCCCTGCTGTTCCTGCTCGTGCTGGTGGTCCCGGAGGCGCTGTTCGGCCTCCCGGCCGCCGGCCCCGGCTTCGTCCCCCACGAGCCAGGTGATCACGGTGAGTCGGGTGAGCACAGTGAGCCGGGTGACGACGGTGAGCCGGGCGGCGCCGGCACCACCGAACTGGCCGCCCTCCAGAAGACCCGCTGAACACCGCCGCCATCAGCACAGAGGCCCAGGCGCTCTCCCGGGAGAGCGCCTGGGCCTCTGTGTTCGTCGCGGGGCGTGCGGTCACTCAATGTGCCCCGTCACGTGCCTTCTCCATCGTCTTCCACGCGTCGATCCGCTCCTGGCGGGACCTGCGCAGATCTTGTTCAGGGAACGGATCCCTGGATCGGCCCGCCCACTGGCGCAGATAAGTTCCCTTGCCGCCCGGCACGTCACGTACGGCGGTGACGATCATGCAGTCCCCTGCGAACTGCTTGAAGTCGCCGGAGAGCCACTTGCCTTGACGGGGCTCCACGGCTTGGGCGAGCTTCGTGCCGTCCTCGTCGTAGATGACGATCTTCTGCGGGCCCATGCGGGGGACGCAGGAGCCCGGCGTGGGGCCGTCGTCCGCATTCTCACCCGGCACGACGCCCACCTCGTACGCGGTGAACGGAGTGCGATCGACCCAGGGCTGCCAGACTCCCACCACGATGCCGAGCGTGACGACGCACGCGCCCACGATCACCGCGCGCCGGGCTGTGCGCACCCTCGGTTTCCCAGGCTCCGGCGGTGCCTCGGACAGCGACGGTGATCCCGAGTCGTTCACAGGCCCCCCTCATCCCGGGAAAGATCATCATAAGGGCGAGTGACGGTCAAGCCGCCTGTCGACGCCGGACAGGCCTCTGACCCACCGGGCTCGGCTCGCGAGGGGCCGGGTACGCGGTGTACGACAAAGCCGTCGGCCGGCACTCAGCGAGGCGGAGTGCCGGCCGACGGCCCACAGCTGGTCCAGGGGAGCGGTTGCCCGCTCCGGCCTGGGGCGATGTCACACGTCGAAGTACAGCTCGAACTCGTGCGGGTGCGGGCGCAGCTGGAGCGGGGCGATCTCGTTGGTGCGCTTGAGGTCGATCCACGTCTCGATCAGGTCGGACGTGAACACGTCGCCCTGGAGGAGGAACTCGTGGTCGGCCTCCAGCGCGTCGAGGACGGCGTTCAGCGAGGTCGGGACCTGGGCGACGTTCGCGTGCTCCTCGGGAGCCAGCTCGTACAGGTCCTTGTCGATCGGCTCGGCCGGCTCGATCTTGTTCTTGATGCCGTCCAGACCCGCGAGGAGCAGGGCCGAGAAGGCCAGGTACGGGTTGCCGGAGGAGTCCGGGGCGCGGAACTCGACGCGCTTGGCCTTCGGGTTGGAACCCGTGATCGGGATACGCATCGCGGCGGAGCGGTTGCGCTGCGAGTACACCAGGTTGATCGGCGCCTCGAAGCCCGGGACCAGGCGGTGGTACGAGTTCACCGTCGGGTTGGTGAAGGCCAGCAGCGACGGGGCGTGCTTGAGGATGCCGCCGATGTAGTAGCGGGCCGTGTCCGACAGGCCCGCGTAACCGGCCTCGTCGTAGAACAGCGGGTCGCCGTTGGCCCACAGCGACTGGTGCACGTGCATGCCCGAGCCGTTGTCACCGAAGATCGGCTTCGGCATGAAGGTCGCGGTCTTGCCGTTGCGCCAGGCCACGTTCTTCACGATGTACTTGAAGAGCTGCAGGTCGTCCGCGGCGGCGAGCAGGGTGTTGAACTTGTAGTTGATCTCCGCCTGGCCGGCGGTGCCCACCTCGTGGTGCTGGCGCTCGACCTTCAGGCCCTGCTTGTCCAGCTCCAGGGAGATCTCGGCGCGCAGGTCGGCGAAGTGGTCGACCGGCGGGACCGGGAAGTAACCGCCCTTGTAGCGGACCTTGTAACCACGGTTGTTCTCCAGGGCGCCGGTGTTCCAGGCACCCGCCTCGGAGTCGATGTGGTAGAAGGACTCGTTCGCGCCGGTCGCGAAGCGGACCGAGTCGAAGACGTAGAACTCGGCCTCGGGACCGAAGTACGCGGTGTCCGCGATACCGGTCGACGCGAGGTAGGCCTCCGCCTTCTTCGCCACGTTGCGCGGGTCACGGGAGTACTGCTCGCCCGTGATCGGGTCGTGGATGAAGAAGTTGACGTTGAGGGTCTTGTCGCGGCGGAACGGGTCCACGCGGGCGGTGGACAGGTCGGCGCGCAGCGCCATGTCGGACTCGTGGATGGCCTGGAAACCGCGGATCGACGATCCGTCGAAGGCCAGCTCCTCGTCCGGGTCGAACGCCTCGACGGGCACCGTGAAGTGCTGCATGACGCCCGGCAGGTCGCAGAAACGGACGTCGACGAACTTGACGTCCTCGTCCGCGATGAACTTCTTGGCCTCGTCGGCGTTCTGGAACATCCAGCTCCTCCTACTCCCGACCGTCCTCGCCGGGGTGGTAGATCGTTCGTGCGGCCAGTGCGGTGGCACACGCTGGTCTCGACCCTAGGGACGGGTGATTTCTCGGGCGTGACCCGTTTGTTTCGCAGAAGTTAACCGGCCACCTGTCCACCGTAGCCCCGACACACCCCTGCGCGTAGTGCCCGAAACCGGGCACAGTACCGTGGACGCGTGGACAAGAGGCAGGCAATGGGATCGTGGCTCTCCGGGCCGCGCGCGGCCATGGAAGAGGCGGGCGCCGACTTCGGATACCGGGGCGAGCAGCTCGGTCTCCCGGAGCAGGGGCCGAACTCGATCGCACGGCCCGGACGGCGCCTCGGCGCCCTCGCCGTGGACTGGGCGCTGTGCGTCCTTATCGCATACGGCCTGGTCACGCACGGCTACAGCCCCGCTACGAGCAACTGGGCGCTCGGCATCTTCTTCGTCCTCGGCGCCCTCACCGTCGGCACGGTCGGCTCCACGCCCGGCAAGCGGCTCTTCGGCCTGCGCGTCGTGGCCCTGGAGACCGGCACGGTCAGCCCCGGCCGCGCCCTGCTGCGCACGGTCCTGCTGTGCCTGGCGATCCCCGCGCTGGTCTGGGACCGCGACGGCCGCGGCCTGCACGACCGGCTCGCGAAGACGGTCGAGGTACGGATCTGACCCCCTGAACCCGGTGGTCTGACCCCCTGAACCCGGTGTTGACCCCCTGAACCCGGTGGCCGGCAGCCACCGGGTTCACCCGGTGCCCTTTTCCGCTTCCGCGCCGGCCCGTCCGCTCGGCACGGCGCCCCTTCGAGCCCCGGCGCCCCTCACCGCCCCGGGCACGTCCGCTCAGCGTCGGCGCAGTACGTCCGCCAGCACTCCCCGCAGCTCGCCCTCCGGGTCCCCGGCCGCGCCGGCGGAGCGCCAGGCCACGAACCCGTCCGGCCGTACCAGCACCGCCCCGTCCGCCGTCGTGCCGTGCGCTGCCGCCCAGTCCCCGCCGCCTCCCTGGGCCTCCCCGTCGTACGTCAGGTCCGCGTCCGCCCCGGCACCGATCCGGTACGCCTCCAGACGTACGCCGTCCGTGCCGGCGATGCGCCGGGCGGCGGCGTGCCAGGCCGCGCCGGCCGCCGACCCCGCGTCGCAGAGCAGCACCAGCGACCGCTCGTAGAGGTCGACCGTGGAGACCCGCTCGCCCCCGCGGCGCAGCCACAGGTGCGGGGCCCGGCTGCCCGGGTCCGCGGTCAGCCGCACCCCTTCGGGTACGACCGGCTGGGACTGGTCGGCGCCCAGGACGGCGCCCTCCAGATAGCGGTAGGCGAGCACGACCGGGAGGATGCCGCTGCGCGGCCCGCCGCCCACACCGGGGGTGGGGGCGAAGCCGGGGTGGCTGTGCTCCACCGAGCGGGCCGAGGCGCGGGCGCTGGTGGCCATGGCGACCGGCCGGCGCTCGGTGTCGTAGGTCTCCAGCAGCCCGGGCCCGGCCCAGCCCTCCAGGACGGCGGAGAGTTTCCAGGCCAGGTTGTGGGCGTCCTGGATGCCGGTGTTGGAGCCGAAAGCGCCGGTCGGGGACATTTCGTGGGCCGAGTCGCCGGCGAGCAGCACCCGGCCGGCCGTGTACCGCTCGGCGACGCGTTCGGCGGCGCGCCAGGACGCCTTGCCGGTGATCTCGACGTCGAGGCCGGGGACGCCGACGGCCAGGCGGATGTGCCGTTGCAGCCGCTCCTCGGTGAACTCCTCCAGCGTCTCGCCCTGCTCCGGGTGCCAGGGGGCGTGGAAGACCCAGTGCTCCTTGTTGTCGACGGGCAGCAGCGCGCCGTCCGCCTCGGGGTTGGTGAGGTAGCAGCAGATGAACCGCCGGTCGCCGACGGTGTCCGCGAGCAGCTTGGAGCGGAAGGTGACGCTCACGTTGGCGAAGAGGTCGCCGGGGCCGCTCTGCCCGATGCCGAGTCTGCGCCGCACCGGGCTGCGCGGGCCGTCGCAGGCGACCAGGTAGTCCGCGCGGACCGTGTACAGCTCGTCGCTGTCGCGGTCCCGGACGAACGCCGTCACTCCTTCGGGGCCCTGCTCGAAGGACTCCAGTTCGTGGAAGTAGCGGAGGTCGCCGCCGAGCGCCCGAGCCGCCTTCAGGAGCACCGGTTCCAGGTCGTTCTGGCTGCACAGGCACCACGTCGTGGGGCTGAACCTCGCGAGTCCGCCACCCGGGTCGATCTGCCGGAAGAGCCACTCGCCCGCGTCACCGACCAGGGTCGGGGTCTGCAGGATGCCGTGGTTGTCCGCGAGGAGCGAGGCCGCCGACTTGATGTCCGGCTCGATGCCGGCCACCCGGTACAGCTCCATCGTCCGCAGGTTGTTGCCGCGGCCACGCGGGTGGATCGAGGTCCCGGAGTGCCGCTCGACGAGCATGTGGGGTACGCCGAGACGGCCCAGGAACACGGACAGGGACAGGCCCACCAGAGAGCCGCCCACGACGAGGACGGGGACCTGGTGATCGGCTTTCTGCTGCATCAAGGCTCCAGTGGCAGGGGTGGGGATGTGGGGCGCTCTGGTGTTTCTGTGCCCTCTGGGAGGCCTTCCGCGTGCTCAATCACCCACGTGGTTCACGCGAGTCGCGCATACCGCGGGAAGGGGCACAGGATCAAGAAGCGCTGACGTCGCGTCATCGGCGGCCGGCGTTCGCCCCTGCCCCCGTCAAGGAGATGCGCAGCAATGACCACCATGTCGGAAAAGCTTTCGGACCAGTTGACGCACCAGGTGTCGACACGGGTCTCCCAGTCCGTGTTCGACGGCTCCCGTCTCCGGGTCGTCCTCCTCGTGGACGTCCACGACGGCGCCCAGCAGCAGTTCCTGGAGGCTTACGAGCAACTGTGCAACCAGGTGGCGCAGGTGCCCGGCCACGTCAGCGACCAGCTGTGCCAGTCGATCGAGAACCCCTCCCAATGGCTCATCACGAGCGAGTGGGAGAGCGCCCCGCCGTTCCTCACCTGGGTGAACAGCGAGGAACACGTCCGGATGGTGGAACCGCTGCACAGCTGCGTCCGGGACACCCGGTCGCTGCGCTTCCACGTCGTCCGCGAGACGGGTGCGGAACCGGCCGGGGCCGCGGCCCGGCGCCGGCTCCAGGCCTCCCCGCGGATCGGCGACGGTGTCATCCGGCACGCGCTGACCTTCACGGTCAAGCCGGGCAGCGAGAAGGAGGTCAAGCGGATCCTGTCGAACTACGCCTCGCCCGAGGCACGGGTCGACGAGACCACCCGGCTGTGCCGCACCTCCCTGTTCATGCACGGCAACCGGGTCGTGCGGGCCATCGAGGTGCGCGGCGACCTGCTCGCGGCGCTGCGCCACGTCGCCCGGCAGCCCGAGGTACGGGCCGTCGAGGAGGCCATCAACCCCTACCTGGAGCAGGAGCGGGACCTCAACGACCAGGAGTCCGCACGGGTGTTCTTCACCCGGGCGGCGCTGCCCGCCGTGCACCACGTCACCGCGGACGAGAACACCGAGGGCGAGCGGCGGGCGCTCTACTACCCGGCCCGGCCGGACAGCGGGATGCGGCTGGCGGAGCTGCTCGCCCAGCAGGACACCGCGGCGGCGGACGACCCGGACAGCCCCGTCCTGCGCAGCACGATCTTCCAGCGCGACGACGTCGTCGTACGGCTGGTCGACGTACGTCCCGGTCTGGGCGCCCGCGCCGGACTGCCCGAGCCGGCGCGGCAGGCCGCGCTGAGTGCCCTGCTGGACGGCGAGCCCGTCGGCATGGACCTCGTCACCGACCGCCGTTCGCCGGACGCCTGACCCGGCCCGCTCAGCACACCAACGGAGGAACGCCGTGATCAAACCCCTTCCGAAGATCGTGGACCTCAGCGAGGTCGAGCCCAACACCCGGCGCGGCGGCGATCTGCGCGCCATGCTCACCCCGGCCACGGTGGGGTCCACCAGCGGATTCATGGGCGTGGCCATCATCAGCCCCGGCGACCGCATCGGCGAGCACTACCACCCGTACTCCGAGGAGTTCGTGTACGTCGTCTGCGGCCAGCTCGAGGTGGACCTGGACGGCGAGCCGCACCCGCTGCGGCCCGAGCAGGGCCTGATGATCCCCATCAACATGCGGCACCGCTTCCGCAACGTCGGCAACGTGGAGGCGCGGATCGTCTTCCACCTGGGGCCGCTGGCCCCGCGGCCGAGCCTCGGCCACGTCGACACGGAGGAGACGGAGGCCGTCGCCGCCGAGCCGGCCGGCCGGGAGCAGGTCCGGTCATGAGCCGGCGCGTGGCGGTCACCGGTATAGGCATCGTGGCCCCGGGCGGGATCGGCGTGCCGGCCTTCTGGGACCTGCTCGCAGACGGCCGTACCGCGACGCGGGGCATCACGTTCTTCGACCCGGCCGGGCTCAGGTCCCGGATCGCCGCCGAGTGCGACTTCGAGCCCGCCGCGTACGGCCTGGACGCCGAGCAGGTCGAGCGGGCGGACCGGTACATCCAGTTCGCCCTGGTCGCCGGCGAGGAGGCGGTCCGGGACTCCGGGCTCGACCTCGCCCGGGAGGATCCCTGGCGGGTCGGTGTCTCGGTGGGCACCGCCGTCGGCGGCACCACCCGGCTGGAGCACGACTACGTCCTGGTCAGCCATCGCGGGCAGCGCTGGGACGTCGACCACGCCGAGGCGGAGCCGCAGCTGCACCGGGCGTTCTCGCCGAGCACCGTGGCCTCCGCGGTGGCGGAACGTTTCGGCGCCCAGGGTCCGGTGCAGACCGTCTCCACCGGCTGCACCTCCGGCCTGGACGCCGTCGGATACGCCTTCCACACCGTCCAGGAAGGCCGCGCCGACATATGCATCGCGGGAGCCTCGGACTCCCCCATATCCCCGATCACCATGGCCTGCTTCGACGCGATCAAGGCCACGTCGCCGAACAACGATGACCCCGCGCACGCCTCCCGGCCCTTCGACAACAACCGTGACGGCTTCGTCATGGGCGAGGGCGGCGCGGTGCTCGTCCTGGAGGAACTGGAGCACGCCCGGGCCCGCGGTGCACACGTCTACTGCGAGTTCGGCGGCTACGCCACCTTCGGCAACGCCTACCACATGACCGGTCTGACCAAGGAGGGCCTGGAAATGGCACGGGCCATCGACACCGCCCTCGACCAGGCCCGGCTCGACCCGACGGCGATCGACTACGTCAACGCGCACGGCTCCGGCACCCGGCAGAACGACCGCCACGAGACGGCGGCCGTGAAGCGGGCCCTCGGCCACCACGCCTACGACACCCCGATGAGCTCCATCAAATCGATGGTGGGGCACTCCCTCGGGGCGATCGGCGCCATCGAACTGGTCGCCTGTGTGCTGGCCCTCGCCAAGCAGGTCGTACCGCCGACCGCCAACTACGAGATCCCCGACCCCGAATGCGACCTGGACTACGTCCCGCGGGTCGCCCGCGAACGCAAGCTGACCAGCGTGCTGTCCGTGGGCAGCGGATTCGGCGGCTTCCAGTCAGCGGTGATCCTGACCCGGCCCAGGGAGTGAGGACAACACGATGAGCGAACCACAGGACCGGCGTGCGGCCGTCACCGGCATCGGGGTGGTCGCGCCCAACGGCACCAGCACCGACACCTTCTGGAAGGCCACCCTGGAGGGCCTCAGCGTCCTCGACAGGGTCACCCGTGAGGGCTGCGAGCACCTTCCCCTCAAGGTGGCCGGTGAGGTCCGCGCCTTCGAGCCGGCGGCCACGATCGAGGAGCGCTTCCTCGTCCAGACCGACCGGTTCACGCACTACGCCATGGCCGCGGCCGACTTCGCGCTGGACGACGCCCGGCTCGCGCTGGCCGACATCCCCGACGCGCCGTACTCCATCGGCGTGGTCACCGCGGCCGGCTCCGGCGGCGGCGAGTTCGGCCAGCGCGAACTCCAGCAGCTGTGGGGCAAGGGCAGCCGGTTCGTGGGCCCCTACCAGTCCATCGCCTGGTTCTACGCCGCGAGCACCGGCCAGGTCTCCATCCGCCGCGGCTTCAAGGGACCCTGCTCGGTCGTCGCCTCCGACGAGGCCGGCGGCCTGGACGCCCTCGCCCACGCGGCACGGGCGGTGCGGCGCGGCACCGATGTGATCGTGGCCGGCTCCACCGAGGCACCGCTCGCGCCGTACTCGATGGTGTGCCAGCTCGGCTACGACGAGCTGAGCCGCGAGGAGGACCCGTCCCGGGCGTACCGCCCGTTCACGGAGGGCGCCTGCGGGTTCGTGCCGGCCGAAGGCGGTGCCATGCTCGTGGTGGAGGCGGCGGTCGCGGCCCGGGAACGCGGCGCCGACCTCCGGGCCCTCGTCGCGGGACACGGAGCCACCTTCACCGGCGCCTCCCGGTGGGACGACTCCCGGGACGGTCTCGCCCACGCCGTCCGGCAGGCACTGCAGGAGGCCGACTGCGCCCCCGAGGAGATCGACGTCGTCTTCGCCGACGCCCTCGGGGTCCCGGAGGCCGACCGGGCCGAGGCGCTGGCGCTCGCCGACGCCCTCGGCGCGCACGGCACCCGGGTCCCGGTCACCGCGCCGAAGACCGGGATCGGCCGGGGGTACTGCGCGGCCCCCGTGCTGGACACCGCGGCGGCCGTGCTGGCGATGGAGCACGGCCTGATCCCGCCGACGCCGAACGTCTTCGACGTCTGCCACGACCTCGATCTCGTGACGGGCAGCGCCCGCGTCGCCGAACTACGGACGGCACTGGTCCTCAGCCGTGGACTCATGGGGTCGAACTCGGCGCTGGTGCTGCGAGCCGGCACCGCGCTGTGAGTACAGCAAAGGAGGAGAACATGCCCCAGATCACCCTGGAAGAACTCGCCGCGCTGATGAAGAAGGCCGCCGGGGTCACCGTCAGCCCGCAGCAGCTCCAGGACAAGCCCGACACCGGCTTCGACGTCCTCGGCGTCGACTCGCTGGGCCTGCTCGGCATCGTCGGCGAACTGGAGAACACGCACGGCACCCCGATGCCGGTCGACGCGGAGCGCTGCAAGACACCGCAGCAGTTCCTGAACCTCGTCAACAGCACCCTGATGGCAGGAGCCTGATATGGCAGGACACACCCGGAACGAGATCACCATCGCCGCCCCCCTCGACCTGGTCTGGGACATGACCAACGACCTGGAGCGGTGGCCGCAGCTGTTCAGCGAGTACGCGTCCGTCGAGGTCCTCTCCCGCGAGGGCCGGAAGACGACGTTCCGGCTGACCATGCACCCGGACGAGAACGGCACCGTGTGGAGCTGGGTCTCCGAGCGTGAGCCGGACCGCGACTCGCTCACCGTCACGGCACGCCGGGTGGAGACCGGGCCCTTCGCCCACATGAACATCCACTGGCAGTACGAGGAGGTGCCCGGCGGCACCCGGATGGTCTGGACCCAGGACTTCGAGATGAAGCCGGACGCCCCCGTCGACGACGACTGGATGACCGACAACATCAACAAGAACTCCAAGATCCAGATGGCCCTGATCCGGGACAAGATCGAGAAGGCGGCCGCCGGTCACCGGCCCGCCCCCGCCCTGGCCGACTGAGCCGGACGACAGGAGACGACCGTGCACCAGGCCCTGATCGTCGCCCGCATGGCCCCGGGCTCCGCCCCCGACATCGCCAAGGTGTTCGCGGAGTCCGACCGGGGAGAGCTGCCGCACCTCGTCGGAGTGGTCCGGCGCAGCCTCTTCCAGTTCGGCGATGTGTACATGCACCTCATCGAGTCCGAGCGCGAGCCCGGACCGGCCATCGCCAAGGTCACCTCGCACCCGGAGTTCAGGGAGGTCAGCGACCGACTTCAGGCGTACGTCAGCGCGTACGACCCGGAGACCTGGCGGTCCCCGAAGGACGCCATGGCACAGCGCTTCTACGTCTGGGAGCGCGACGCCGGCGCCTGATCCCCCGTCCGGACCACCGGTGCCGGGCCCGCGTCGGACGCGGACCCGGCACCGGTGTGCTCGGAGGGGGCGTCGCTCACACGGAGACCGTGCAGTCGAACGCGTGCAGGAACGGGTTCACCGGCCGGATGTCCCCGACGGTCAGGCCCGCGGCCGTGAGCCGGGCGACCATGCTGTCGGTGGTGTGCTTGGCCCCGCCCACGTTCAGGAGCAGCAGCAGGTCCATCGCCGTGCTGAACCGCATCGACGGGGTGTCGTCGACGAGGTTCTCGATGACCACGACCCGGGCGCCGGGGCCGCCCGCCTCGACGACGTTGCCCAGCAGCCGGGTGGTGGACTCGTCGTCCCACTCCAGGATGTTCTTGATGATGTAGACGTCGGCCTCGACCGGCACGGACTCGCGGATGTCACCGGGCACGATCCGCATCCGGTCCGCGAGGTCGCCGCCCTCGCGCAGCCGCGGCAGGGCGTTCTCCACCACCCGCGGCAGGTCCAGCAGGCTGCCCCGCATGGCCGGGTACTTGTCCAGCAGGCAGGCCACCACGTGCCCCTGCCCGCCGCCGAGGTCGGCGACCGAGCGGCTGCCGGACAGGTCGAGCAGGGCCGCCACCTCCCGCGCCGACTGCTCGCTGGAACGGGTCATGGCCCGGTTGAAGACGTCCGCGGACTCGGGGGCGTCCTCGTTGAGGTAGTCGAAGAACTCCTTGCCGTAGAGGTCCTCCACGACGTTCTTCCCGGTGCGCACCGCCTCGTCCAGCCGGGGCCAGGCGTCCCAGGTCCACGGCTCGGTGCACCACATGGCGATGGCCCGCAGGCTGTTCGGGTCGTCCTCGCGCAGCAGCCGGGACATCTCGGTGTGCGCGAACGACCCGTCGGGCCGCTCGGTGAAGACGCCGTAGCACGACAGGGCGCGCAGCAGCCGGCGCAGCGGCTTGGGTTCGGTGTGCACCGCGGCCGCCAGGCCTTCCGCGGTCATGGGAGCGTCGCCGAGCGCGTCGGCCACGCCCAGCCGGGCGGCGGCGCGGACTGCGGCGGCACACGCCGCCCCGAACACCAGCTCGCGCAGCCGCATCGAGGGCGGAGGGGTGGGGGGTGCCGCCGCCTGGTGCGGTGCCGAGACCTCGGGGGATGGTGCGGTCATGTGCCGCCTTCCTTCCTTGCGTGGGTGGGTTACGGCCGTCCGGTCAGCACAGCCCCGCGGGCTTGGAGACCAGGCAGTGGTTGGCGTCGAAGGCGTTGTTGCGCTTGGTGGCTTCCTGGTTGACGAGGTCCGCCGGGGAGTTGTTCTCCAGGTGGTTGCTCGTGACCCGGTTCTTGTCGCTCGTGACGCCCACGAAGCTCTTGAACAGGACGATGCCGCCCGACAGCGGGGACTTGCCCTTGTGCCCGACGACCCGGTTCCCCATGACGAGCGTCTTCTCGGTGCCGGTCAGGACGATGCCGGAGCCCTGCAGGTAGGGCAGCCGGGCGGTCTTCTTGCAGTACTTGTTGTTCTGCGTGACCAGGTTCTCGCTGACGGTCATGGATCCCGCCTTCGGCTTGTTCTCGTCGCCGACGACGAACACGCCCGCGCAGTTCGCGGTGACGTAGTTGTGCGTGACGGTGAGGTTGCGCAGCCGGCGGACGGTGATGCCGATCCGGTTGTCCGCGAGGTAGTTCTCCTCGACGAGAGCGCCCTTGCTGTCCTTGGCGCCCTGCTCGGCCTTGACGTTGTTGGCGAGGAACAGGCCGGCGTCCCCGTTGCTGCGGGCGGTGTTCTCGCGGAAGACCCCGCGGGTGGAGTGTTCCTCGGCGATGCCCCACTGGCCGTTGCCGTCCGCGGTCACGTGCTCCACGGTCAGCCGGTCGGTGCCCATGGACCACAGACCGGTCTTGGCGAACCCGGTCACCTTCAGGTCGGCGACGGTGACGTCCCGCAGGGCCTTGTTCTTGCCCCCGACCACGCAGATGCCGTTGCCGGCCCCGAGGCAGGTGACGGAGGCCTTCGTGCCACCGGTCGCGGACTTGGTCTTCTTGGGCGGCATGATCACCGTGCGCTGGCCCACACCGCGCAGCGTCAGCCCCGGCGTCTTCACCGTGACGCTCTCCCGGTAGGTGCCGGCCAGTACGAGCACCGTGTCACCGGACTTGGCGGCGTTGACCGCCTTCTGGATCGACTGCCCCGGCCGCACCATGAGGGTCTGGTGCGCGGCGGACGCAGGGGTCGCGCCGATGAACGCACCGACGAGGGTCGTGGCGCAGGCGAGGTATGAAATATGGCGTTTTGTCACATGCCGAGGCTAGAAGCGCAAGGCCCGATCAACGGCCGCATACTCCATTCAGCGGCGTGTCAGCGACGCCAGGCCACGACGGCGCCCCGAAAGAGGCGCGGGGAACCACGAGACCGGCCACGACGGCGCCCCGAAAGAGGCGCGGGGAACCACGAGACCGGCCACGACGGCGCCCCGCAAGGGGCGCGGGGAACCACGAGACCGGCCACGACGGCGCCCCGCAAGGGGCGCGGGGAACTGCGCGACCGGCCACGACGGCGCGGTGGACGGTGGACGGCGGACGACCTGACGCGGCGCGACACGACCCGCACAGCGCAACAGCCCCGCACCCGAAACGGGCACAGGGCTGTGATCCGGCAGCAGCGGAGCGCTCAGCGCCCCCGAGGGCCACCCTTCGGCAGCTTCATGCCCTTCGGCATGGGCCCCTTCGGCAACGGCATGTTGCTCATCAGGTCCCCCATGGCCCGCAGCCGGTCGTTCGTGGCGGTCACCTGCGGCCCGGTCAGCACCCGCGGCAGCTTCAGCATGGTCGTGCGGAGCTTCTTCAGCTCGACCTGGCCCTCGCCGGTGCCGACGATCAGGTCGTGCACCGGCACGTCCGCGACGATGCGGTTCATCTTCTTCTTCTCGGCCGCCAGCAGGCTCTTGACCCGGTTGGGGTTGCCCTCGGCGATCAGCACGATGCCGGCCTTGCCGACCGCCCGGTGCACGATGTCCTGGCTGCGGTTCATCGCCACCGCCGGAGTGGTGGTCCAGCCCCGGCCGATGTTGTCCAGCACGGCCGCCGCGGCACCCGGCTGGCCCTCCATCTGGCCGAACGCGGCCCGCTCGGCCCGGCGGCCGAACACGATCGCCGTCCCCAGCAGGGCGACCAGCAGGCCGAAGATGCCCAGGTACCAGGGGTGGTCGATCAAGAAGCCGATCGCGAGGAAGACACCGAAGGTGCCGATGCCGACGGCCGCGAGTACAAGACCGATCTTCTTGTCGGCCTTGCGGGTCATCTTGTACGTGAGGGCGATCTGCTTCAGTCGCCCTGCGTTCGCGGCGTCCGCCGCGGTTTCCTTCCTCGCCATGCCACGAAGTCTACGTGCCCCCGGAAGCGCAGACGACGGCAGTGCCCGGCGGGACGTCAGGGGCGGTCGGCGGCCCGGTCCAGGACCCGCTGGGCCTCGACCCGGTCCTTGGCCCGGCGGCGGTCCTCCAGGACGGAGGTCCAGGCGTTGCGGCGGGCGGTGCGCTGGCCGCTGCTCATCAGCAGCGACTCGACGGCGCGCAGGGCGGCGGAGAAGGACGGGATGGCGGTGGCGCGAACCGGCGCGGCCTGCATGATCGGGATCCCCCTTGGGAGCGATGGCGATACGGGGCGTGATACCAGAGTCACTGATTGGTGTTACCAGGGCGTGTCCGGGCGGTCAAACACCGATGAAACCTTGATGCGGCGAGCCGGAACGCGAACGCGGCCCGGACGGCGTCCTCATCAGCGAGGACGGTCGGGACCGCGTCGACTCGGCCATTACTGGCCAGTAATCACTTGTGCGCGAATTCACACGCGCCGGGCTCAGACCGCCTGGACGGCGATGTAGTCCCCGCGCTTCTCGACGGCCATCTGGTACAGCCGCCCGGCGCGGTACGAGGACCGCACCAGCGGGCCGGACATCACACCGGAGAAGCCGATCTGCTCGGCCTCCTCCTTCAGCTCCACGAACTCCTGCGGCTTCACCCAGCGCTCCACCGGGTGGTGGCGCACGGACGGACGCAGGTACTGGGTGATGGTGACCAGCTCGCAGCCCGCGTCGTGCAGCTGCTTCAGCGCCTCGCTGATCTCCTCGCGGGTCTCGCCCATACCGAGGATCAGGTTGGACTTGGTGACCAGACCGAAGTCGCGGGCCTCGGTGATCACCTTCAGGGAGCGCTCGTAGCGGAAGCCGGGGCGGATCCGCTTGAAGATCCGGGGGACGGTCTCGACGTTGTGCGCGAAGACCTCGGGGCGGGACTCGAAGACCTCGGCCAGCTGCTCGGGGACCGCGTTGAAGTCGGGGGCCAGCAGCTCGACCTTGGTGCGGCCGCCCTCGCGGCCGGCCGTCTGCGCGTGGATCTGGCGCACGGTCTCGGCGTACAGCCAGGCACCGCCGTCCTCCAGGTCGTCACGGGCGACGCCGGTGATGGTGGCGTAGTTCAGGTCCATGGTGACCACGGACTCACCCACGCGGCGCGGCTCGTCACGGTCGAGCGCCTCGGGCTTGCCGGTGTCGATCTGGCAGAAGTCGCAGCGCCGGGTGCACTGGTCGCCGCCGATGAGGAAGGTCGCCTCGCGGTCCTCCCAGCACTCGTAGATGTTCGGGCAGCCGGCTTCCTGGCAGACCGTGTGCAGGCCCTCGCTCTTCACGAGGTTCTGCATCTTCGTGTACTCGGGACCCATTTTCGCCCGGGTCTTGATCCACTCGGGCTTGCGCTCGATGGGGGTCTGGCTGTTGCGGACCTCCAGGCGCAGCATCTTGCGTCCGTCGGGTGCGACTGCGGACACGACCGGCTCCCTAAGCTTTGATTCCTCGGCGCACACCAGGGTACGCCCGTGTTCATTGCGCCCCGCCCCGGAGATCAACCTCTCCGTCGCAGGGCGCATTCCCCGGTCAGGCGGAGGCCTTCTCGATCTCCCGCGGCTTGAGGTCCGCGTTCTCCAGGATGTCCTTCAGGTGCTTCTCGATCACCGGCAGGACCTCCTCGATGGTGATGTCCCGGCCCAGCTCGGCCGCGAGGGAGGCGACGCCCGCGTCCCGGATGCCGCACGGGATGATGCGGTCGAACCACTTCATGTCGGGGTTCACGTTGAACGAGAAGCCGTGCATCGTGACGCCCTTGGCCACGCGGATGCCGATCTGGGCGATCTTCCGGTCCTCGCGCCGCTGGCCCGCGTTGGAGGGGGCGTACTCGGGGCCGTTCAGCCGGGGGTCGAACTCCTCGTCCTGCAGCCGCGGGTCGAAGTCCAGGGACAGCCCGCCGAGGGCCGGCCGCTGCTCGACCGGGTCGCCGAGCACCCACACCCCGCTGCGGCCCTCCACCCGGGTGGTCTCCAGACCGAACTCGGCGCAGGCGCGGATGATCGCCTCCTCCAGCCGCCGTACGTGCGCGACCACGTCCACCGGGCGGGGCAGCTTCTGGATCGGATAGCCCACCAGCTGGCCGGGGCCGTGCCAGGTGATCTTGCCGCCGCGGTCCACGTCGATGACCGGGGTGCCGTCCAGCGGGCGCTCGCTGTCCTCGGTGCGCCGGCCGGCCGTGTACACCGGGGGGTGCTCCAGGAGGATCACGGTGTCGGGGACCTCGTCGGCGAACCGGGCCGCGTGCACCCGGCGCTGCTCGTCCCACGCCTCCTGGTAGTCGACGGCGTCCGCGCCGAACCCCATACGGACGAACCGCAAATCACTCACGGCAAGCGCCTCCCTCAGCGAACCGGTGTGTCAGGCACGTAACGCGCCCACGTCACTGTACGTCCGTCCGGCCTACGTCAGCCCGGAGGGCGTTCCTCACACGATCGGATGAATGCGCAGCGAAGTGTGCGATCGTCTGCTCACTCTCCGCTACATTCGCGCCGTTCGTGAGGCCATAAGGGCTGCTCAAAGGCAATCCGGGCACTTCAGAGGCCCGGAAGGCAGGAGACCGCACCGCAGATGACGGACCGACCCGCGCAGCGCACCCCCAACCGCCAGCTCGCCGCGCTCATCGCAGAAGCGGGGTTCTCCAACGCGGGTCTGGCTCGTCGCGTCGACCAGCTCGGTCTGGAGCACGGGCTGGACCTCAGATACGACAAGACCTCCGTCACCCGCTGGCTGCGCGGGCAGCAGCCACGGGGCACGACCCCCGCCCTCATCGCCGAGGTGTTCACCCGCCGGCTCGGGCGCCGGCTCACCGCCCAGGACCTCGGGCTGGACGCGTGCGCGCCGGTGTACGCGGGGCTGGAGTTCGCGGCCACTCCCGAGGAGGCCGTCGACATCGTCAGCGGGCTGTGGCGCAAGGACTCCGGCAGCCACGCCGAGCTGCGCAAGATCGCGTTCACCCCGGCCGGGCTGGTCGTGCCGAGCCGGGACTGGCTGATCGGCAAACCCGACGACAGGGTGGCCCGCGAGCCGCTGCCCCGGGTGCCCGCGCAGGCCCGGCCCGGCGCGGCCAAGCCCCAGCTCCGGCCGGGGCTGCCGGTGCCGCCGCGGGTGCGGGTGAACTCGGAGCGGGCCCCCGGTCACAAGGTCACCGGCGGTGACATCGCCGCGCTGCGCTCGGTGGGCGAGCTGTTCCGCACCCTGGACGACCGGTTCGGCGGCGGCCACGCCCGGCAGGCGCTGGTGCGCTACCTGGAGCACGAGTGCGAGCCGATGCTCCGCGGCAGCTACGACGAGCAGACCGGCCGCCGCCTGTTCGGTGCCGCGGCCGATCTGACCCGGCTGGCGGGCTGGACGTCGTACGACATCGCCGCGCACGGACTCGCCCAGCGGTACTTCGTGCAGGCCCTGCGGCTCGCCCAGGCGGCCGGTGACCGGGCGTACGGCTCCTTCGTCCTGGTCACCATGAGCCGCCAGGCCGTCTATCTCAGCCACGGCAGGGAGGCCGTGCAGCTGGCCCGGGTCGCCCAGCAGGGCGTGGGCACGGGCGCTCCGCCGGTCGTGCAGGCGCTGCTGCACGCCGCAGAGGCGCGGGCGCACGGGGTGCTGGGCGAGGTGCGGGCGTGCACCGCGGCGCTCGTCCGGGCCGAACGCGCCCTGGAGGCGGCCCGGGCGGGGGACGAGGTGCCGTACTGGGCCGCGTTCTTCGACGAGGCGCAGCTCGCCGACGAGTTCGGACACTGCCACCGGGATCTGCAGCAGTTCCGGGCCGCCGCCCAGCACGCCGAGCGTTCCCTCCAGCTCCGGGCGCCCACGTACGCCCGCAGCCGGCTGTTCTGCCGACTCGTCCTCGCCACCGCCCGCCTCGGGCTCGGCGAACTCGACCAGGCCTGCCTGCTGGCCGCGGAGGCGGCGGGCCAGGCTGCGGAGATGCGGAGCGCTCGCGCGATCGAGTACGTGCGGGAGTTCGAACGTCGCCTGGAGCCCTACAAGGACGCGGCACCGGTCCGCGGCTACCGCGAGAAGGTAGCCGCCCTGGGCTGACGCCACCCGCATGCCGAGCAGCGCCCGGTGAAGGCCGGAGACCAGACCAGTGCCCGGTGAA
>NZ_JAERRK010000010.1 GCF_016741775.1 Streptomyces actinomycinicus
CGTGGGGGAAGGCCTTCGTGTCCCCACGCCCGGTGCTGTACGGCGACGTGATGACGTGGTCCTTGATGGTCCAGGTGCGGCCCCGGTCGGTGGAGACGGCGTAGTCGACGGCGTCGTAGTGCAGTCCGTCGCCGAAGGGCCGCGGGGTGAACTCGTTGTGCACCAGGCCGTACCAGTCACCGGTGTCGGGGTCGACCCACACCCCGGACAGGTCGCAGTAGTTCTTCTGCGCGTAGCCGGAGCCGCTCGGCGCGTACGACGCCTCCCGCCCGGTGGGGCTGTCGTTGCACCGCTGTGTGGTGCCGTCGTTGCGGTCGGCGGGGTCGGCCGGGTTCACCGCCGTGCTGAGCG
Source organism: Streptomyces actinomycinicus (assembly GCF_016741775.1). Taxonomy (GTDB): domain Bacteria; phylum Actinomycetota; class Actinomycetes; order Streptomycetales; family Streptomycetaceae; genus Streptomyces; species Streptomyces actinomycinicus. The sequence continues at coordinate 352 of NZ_JAERRK010000010.1, forward strand.
TCCTGTCGAAGGTGGCGGTGTCGAAGTCCCTGCCGGTGTAGAAGTCCCAGACCCGCGGGTCGTCGGCGCCGTACAGCGCGGCGGACTGCTGGTAGTGGAAGGTGCCGTCCCGGTCGATGTACGGGGTGGCCGGGGTGTCCGTGGGGTGGGTGAACGGCACCGGGGTCCCCACGGTCACGGTGTACCCGGCATCACCGGGAGGCGCGACCTGTACAGGGGACGCGGTACCGCCGCCCAGGACCAGGGCGACAACCGCGGACACGGCGCCGCCTGCTCTGCTCAACAGTCGCACGGGTGCTCCTTGTTGCCGAAGGGCCGGTTGCACCGGAACGATCCGGCCCCGGCGGCGCACCGGCAATGGACTACCGCGCCCCGCCTCTTGCACTTTCGTGCGCGAACTCCTGGCACACCGGCCGGCCGTCCCGAGCCGTCCCCGCCCGGCCCCCGGTGTCCCCGCCTTGCACGGCCCGCCGTACGGGAGGTACGTGCCCCGCGGCTTCCTGCCGCCGGTGGAGGGTCAGTGCGGCTCGGGCGGGACAGCGGTGAGCGGGGCGTCCCAGGCCAGTTGGCGGAGCAGTCGCCCGTCCGGCTCGGCGGGACGGGCCATGACGGGTGCCGGCGCGGACGGGGTACGGGTGCCGCGGGAGAGACCGCCGCTGACGGTGATGTTGTGCTCCACCCGCGGGCGGCGGTGGCGTTCGTACGCCGTGAACGCGGCCTGAGGGCCGGGCAGGTCGCGCAGCGCCTTGGCGAGGACGACGGCGTCCTCCAGGGCCATGGAGGCGCCCTGACCGGTCGCCGGGGAGGCCGCGTGGGCCGCGTCACCGACGAGCAGGACGCGGCCGGTGTGCCACGGGGTGCCGAGCGGCAGCTCCGTGGCGTTCGTGACCATGATCGCGTCGCCGGAGGCCGCCACCAGGTCCGCCGCGGGCGTGGCGTCCTCGGCCAGCAGCGGCAGCAACTGCTCGCGCAGTACGGCGGCCGGCGCGGTGGCGGCCCCGGCCGGCAGCGGGTCGCCGCCGGCCCGGGCGAACCAGTACGTCTCCCCCGCCGGCGACACCGCGTACCCGAAGGCGGCTCCGCTGCCCCGCACCATGGTGATGGCACCGGCCGGATCCGCCGCCGGCGCGGTGCCGGTGTAGCCGTAGTAGACGCGCTGGCCGGCGTAGACGGGCGCGGTCCCCGGCGTCACGAGCCCGCGTACGGTCGAGTTGAGGCCGTCTGCACCGACGAGCAGGTCCGCGGTGGCGGTGCCGCCGTCGGCGAAGTGGGCGGTGACGCCGTCCGAGCCGTCGGTGACCGACACCAGCCGGGCGCCGTGACACAGCCGGACGCCCCGTCGCGCCGCCTCCCCCTGCAGGGCCGCGTTCAGCTCGCCGCGGCGCAGACAGCGGTACCGCAGCGCGGGGACGCCGGCCTCACCGAGCGGCCCGTTCATCTGCTCGGCTCCCTCGCTGTCGAGCAGGCGCAGCGAAGTCAGCGGAAAACCGACGGCCGTGACGGCGTTCGTGGCGTCCAGCTCGGCCAGGGCGCGCATGCCGTTGCTCGCCAGGGTCAGAAAGGCGCCGATGTCCTCGGCGGTGTCCGGGTGCGCCTCGAACACCGTCACGTCCGCACCGGCCTTGTGCAGGCCCAGGGCGGTCGCGGTCCCCGCGATGCCCCCGCCGATCACCAGTACCCTCATCGCATCCGCTCCGGTCACCTGCCGCCCCTCGCTCCGCCCGTGGTGGTGACCATCTAAGACCGGCGGGGGCGGGAACGGGGTGCCGGGGCGCCGAGATCCGGACAGGGCCGGAGCGGCCGGGGATCCCCCTGACGCAGTCCCACCCATCCGTCGGGAAGCATCCGCGGTCCGTCTACCGGGGAACCCGTGGTCACCAACCGCGTCGACACCGGCGACACGTTCGACGACGCAGCCGACAACCGGCTTGCGCATCGGGTTCTTTGTCGTTCCGGGGCACGGTCGGGGTGGACTGTGCACCGGCACGCCCCCCGTGCGAGGGGGTTACCGGCCGTCAAGTGGGTACTCCCCGGCCATGCGGGTGAGCGTGGTGGATGCGGGGTCGAACACGGTCCGATTGGTGATCGCCGATGTGGAGGGCGGAGTTCCGCTGCCGGTGCACACGGTCAAGTGGAAACTGCGCCTGTCCGAACACGTCGACGCGGACGGGACCATCTCCGAGGAGGCGGTGGAGCGGCTGGTCAAGGCGGTGGCAGCAGCCGGCGCCACGGCTCGCCAGTGGCATGCGGCGGGCCCGCTGGCCTTCGCGACCACGGTGGTCCGGAACGCGCCGAACCGGGACGAGATTCTTCAGCAGGTGGCGGCCGGAACCGGCATCCGCATGTGCACCATGCCCGGTGAGACCGAGGCCGAGCTGACCTTCCTGGCGGCCCGTCGCTGGCTCGGCTGGAAGGCGGGCCCCCTCGCGCTCCTCGACATCGGCGGCGGCTCACTGGAAGTGGCCTTCGGCAGGGGCCGGATGCCGGACTTCGCCGCGTCGCTGCCGCTCGGCGCGAACCGGCTGACCCGGGAGCACCTGGCCCTCCAGGACCCGCCCGGACCGGGCGAGCTGAAGGAGCTGCGCCGTCGTGTCCGCCATGAACTGCGGGACGTGGCCTCGCGGATCCGCTGGGAGCGGCCGCGCACCGCGGCCGTCACCTCCCGTACGTTCCAGCAGCTGGCCCGGTTGTGCGGCGCCGCGCCGGGCCGGCACGGGCCCTTCGTGGCGCGTGAACTGGCCTGCGAGGATCTGCGGGAGGCGGCGCGCACGCTCGCCGCGCTGCCCGTCGCCGAACGCGCCCAGCTGCCGGGGATCTCCGCACCACGCGCCGCCCAGAGTCTGGCCGGGGCGGTCGTCGGGCACACGGCGCTGAAGTTGATGGGCCTGCACCGGGCCGTGGTCTGCCCCTGGGCGATCCGCGAGGGCGTGCTGCTGCGCTACATCGAGGACGGCGCCGACTGGTGGACGGACGCCACCGACACCGACGCCACCGCGGCACCGGCCCCGCCGGCCACGACCCTGCGCATCGCCACGCCGTCCGCATGACCGACGGGCCGCCCGGCCCCGGCGGTCGGGAAGCAGCGGCCGGGGCCGCCTAACCGACGGCCCGCCGGGCGCCCGGCAGTCCGGAAGAGACCACTGTCGCCCCGGCCGCGCTCAGCCCGATTCCGGCCCGTGCGGGCGGACCCCGGCGGCGGTCTCCTGGCCGCGCGTTCGCAGGCCGCCCAGCGTCCTCAGCAGTCGGTCGGCCGGTTCGCGCAGGCGGGGGTGGGCCAGCACCGTGTTCCGCAGGCCGCGCACGGGCCGCCGCCACAGGTGCCGGGCCAGTGCCACCGGGTGCGGGCGGGACGCGAAGCCCTCGCCGACCCGCAGCTCGCGGGTCTTCAGCCAGTTCTTGTACTCCTTGTCGCCGCGCCCGAGGTCCACCAGGGTCACCCCGTGCCGGGCGGCGGCCTCGGCGGTCCTCAGGTGCATCATCAGCCCGGGTGAATAAGTGGGGAGTTCCGGGTCGTACGCGGTGAACCAGGCCGCCAGTACCGTTGCCGACCGGGGGCCGAAGTGGGCGGCGACCGGCCGGTCACCGGCGTACAGGACGGACAGCACTCCGGTGAAGTGCTCCTCGTGGACGGCGGAGAGATGCTCGACCAGCCCGACGATCCACGGCCGCGAGAACCGGTCCATGCGGCCGGTCCTGCGGTACTGCGCCGACTTCCACCGCATGAGGGTGCGCAGCACCCGCGGATCGCGTTCGTCGAACACGAACCGCACCTCGCCGACGTCCCGGCCCAGCCGGCGCTCCTTCTTCAGCGTGGTCTTCGCCAGCCCGGGGTAGGTGCCGCGCAGCCAGTCCGCGTAGCCTCCGTCGCCGGGTTTCACATCGATCACCGGTGAGGCGAACGTGCCGGTCACGAACGGTGTGAACGGCGTCTGCTCCCGCACCAGGTGATCGAACTCGAAGATGCTGAGCCCGCAGGCGCGCAGCAGCTCCTGCGGGTTCCAGGTGACGCCGGGCCGGTGGACCAGGGCCTGGCAGTCGGACAGGCCGAGTCCGACGGCGCGGCCGGTGCCGAGCGGTCCGCGCTCGTAGGGGAGGAAGCCGACCGGCTCGCCGCCCTCGCGCAGCACCGCCACCCGCGTCCCGGTCCGGAACCGGCCGACCCCGATCGCGAATTCCGGCGCGAGGAAGGGGTTGGCGTACTCGGGGGACTCGTCCATCGCGCGGTGCCAGGCTGCGCGCAGTTCGGGCGTCAGCTCGCCGGGTCTGTGCACGGTGATCCGCACGTCAGCTCGACCGCCCCTCGGCCGGCTCGTCCACCGCTGTGCCGGCGGCGGCACAGCCCGGTGAGGCATGTGGATCGTGGCTCGTGGATCGCATGCGACCGCTCCCCCCATGACGCGCCGGGCGCGTCCTGTCGGTGGTGTACCCAAGTCCCCGGCTGCGGACCGCGCGTGCCCGTCTCGCCGGTGGACGGCCCTGTCGCCGGCCGGCATCCCGAACCGTAGGACAAGGCCCAAAATCCGCGAAACAGCACGCACGGTTCAAGGGTGCCTCAGGCGACCGAGGGTTCGCCACGGGTCCTCGGACATCGGTGACGACTCGGGACAGACGCCGCACTGTCGTTCGGGCTCGGCCGGGCTTCCGGCCGAGCCGTTCCCGGAGCACGGCGGACACCTCGCCGCGCCGCAGCGGTGCGCCAACGGCGGCATCAGTTGACGCCCTTGACATGAACCTGCATCAACCCCGAGGCTTCGTGCGTGAAGTTGCTCGTTTGAAGGGATTTTCGAGCCCTTCCGAGCAACGCAGCGTTTGAACAGTCAGTCCGCGAAGGTGCGAGGGGAGCTGTTCCGCCGTGCGAAGACTCCGACACCGTGTGCCGTGGCCGGCCTGGGTACCGCTGGGGCTGGCGACCGTCCTGGCCGGGACCACGCTCGCCGTCCCGGTACCGGCCAGGGCCGCCACCACCGGCGACGTGCTGGACCGCGCTCACAGCAGCGTCAGCTGGCAGAGCCCGGTCTACGCCAAGGGCACCGGTGGCGGGCCCGAGAAGTGCCCCGACGCCGCCACCGACCCCGACGACAAGGTCTGTGACCGCTTCGACCTGACCGTCTCGGTGCCGGAGGGGTACTGGGACGACAACCCCGAGGGTGGTGTTCCGCTGTCGGTCAGGTGGGAGCGCCCCTCGGACGACTTCGACCTGTACGTCTACGACGGCCACGGCAAGCAGGTCGCGTCCAGCGCGGGCACCGCCGACCCGGAGTCCACGGTGATCCCGCGGGCGTCGGGGACGTACCACGTCGTGGTGGTGCCGTACGACGTGCACGACAACTCCTTCACGGGCACCGCCTACCTCCCCGCCACCACCGATGCCGGCGACCTCACCTCCTTCTCCGGCGGGAACGGCAGCTACACCGTCCGCGCCGGAGCCCTGACGGCCCGCGCCGACTTCCTGAAGGGGGGTCAACTGCGTCTGCAGGCGGACCCGTCCGGAGTCCTGAGCGACCCGGCCGGCACGGCCATCGTGCGCAGACAGCCGGCCCTGCAGCGGCACACCTCCTCTTTCGACGCGGGCGACTACTACGGGATCCGCTCCCCGGAGGCCGTGCTGCGCGTGTACAAGGAGCCGCTGCGCTTCGGGCTGTACAAGCCCGACAACCGCACCCGGATCTGGCAGGAGGACAAGCCGCTGCGCTGGTCCACCGGCGGAATGCGGCAGAGCCTGACGCGAGGCGTGGACGAGCAGTTCTTCGGCGGTGGCGAGCAGAACGGCAGCTTCTCGCACCGCGGCCGGACGATGTACGTCGCCAACAGCTTCGACTGGAACGAGGGCGGCTACAACAACTCCCAGCCGTTCTATCTCTCCAGCGGCGGCTACGGCGTCTTCCGCAACACCTTCGCGCCGGGCGTCTACACCTTCGGCTCACCGGTCACCACCGGGCAGCAGGAACGACGGCTCGACGCCTTCTACTTCCTCGGTGACGCCAAGCAAGTGATCGGCAAGTACACGCAGTTGGTGGGCAAGCCCTTCATGCCGCCGGTATACGGCCTCGAACCGGGCGACTCCGACTGCTATCTGCACAACGCCAACCGGGGCGAGCGGCACACCCTGGACGCGCTGAAGATCGCCGACGGCTACACCGAGCACCAGATGCCGCTCGGCTGGATGCTGGTGAACGACGGGTACGGCTGCGGGTACGAGAACCTGGAGCAGACCGCGAAGGGCCTGCAGGACCACCACGCCCAGCTCGGCCTGTGGACCCAGGACGGCATCGGCAAACTCGCCGACCAGGTGAAGGCGGGCCAGCGGGTGGCCAAGCTGGACGTGGCCTGGGTCGGCAACGGCTACAAGTTCGCACTGGACGCGTGCGACGCGGCGAAGAAGGGCATCGAGGACAACAGCGACGCCCGGGGGTTCGTGTGGCTGCCGGTGTCCTGGGCGGGCGCCCAGCGCTGTGGGGTGCTGTGGAGCGGGGACCAGAAGCTCTCCTGGGACTACATCCGCTGGCAGATCCCGACGTACGCCGGGGCGACCATGTCCGGCATCGCCTACAACACCGGTGACGTCGGCAGCATCTACCGCCACGACGCCAAGATGTACACCCGTGATCTGCAGTGGAAGGCGTTCCTGCCGGCCATCATGACCATGGACGGCTGGGCGAGCGACATCACCACCGGCAAGCCCGCCGACCAGCAGCCCTGGCTGGACGGGGAGCCGTACACCTCGGTCAACCGCACGTACCTCCAGCTGAAGGAGCGGCTGCTGCCGTACATGTACACACTGTCGGCCCAGGCGGCCAGGACGGGCGTGGGCGCGGTACGCCCGCTGTGGCTGGAGTACCCCGACGACCCCGGCACGCTCGGGGCGCAGGCCACGTACGAGTTCCTGTCCGGCCCGGACTTCCTCGTCGCGCCGGTCTACGAGGACTCCGAGACCCGGGACGGCATCTACCTGCCGAAGGGCACCTGGACCGACTACTGGACCGGCCGCAGCTACGAGGGCCCGACGACACTGAACGGTTACCACGCCCCGCTGGACACCCTGCCGCTGTTCGTGCGCGAGGGGGCGATCGTCCCCATGTGGCCGAAGGGCACGACGAGTTGGCAGTCCCGCGACCGGAACGAGCTGGACTGGGACCTGTATCCGGCCGCGCACGGCACCAGCCGCTACACGCTCTACGAGGACGACGGTGTCACCCGGGACTTCGCCAAGGGCTCCGCGGCCACCCAGCGGGTCTCGCTGCACCGGGACACGCGGGGCACGACCGTGACCGTCGGCGCGAGCAAGGGTGACTACACCGGCAAGCCGACGGCCCGGTCGTACCGGTTCACCGTCCATGGCGGCACGGCGCCGGCGCGGGTCCTGCTCGACGGGCGCCGACTGCCGGCGAGTTCCTGGTCGTACGACACCCGGAGCCACATCGCCACCATCACCACGCCGAGCCTGCCGCTCGACCGCGGATTCACCGTGCGTCTGGTCGACGAGAGGTAAAGGGGTCGTATGGTCTAGTCCAAAGAGCAGGTTGGTCTAGTCCAAGTTATTGACGTGGCCGCGACAGCTCCCGGAGGGTGGGGCTCCCCGCCCTGGGGTCCCCACCCTCTGGAGGCACGCATGAGACGTCTTCGGGCATGTCTGGGCGCGGCGGCAGCCGTCACGCTCGCCGCCGCCGGCACCACCGCACTGGTCGCGGGCAACGCCTCGGGCGCCGCCGGCGCGCTCAGCAACCGCTGGTACGCCGCCGCCCCCTATCTGATGCCGCTGGACAACGACCCGCCGGACCCGGCCGCCATCATGGACGCCACCGGCCTCAAGGCCTTCCAGCTGGCCTTCGTCCTCGCCCCCGACGGCGGTGGCTGCACGCCGACCTGGGGCGGCACGGCACCCGTCTCCTCGGACACCGCGGTGCGGTCGGTGATCGACACCATCCGCGCCAAGGGCGGTGACGTCTCGATCTCCATCGGCGGCTACGGCGGCACCAAGCTCGGCCAGACCTGTGCCGACCCGGCGGCCACGGCGGCGGCCTACCAGCAGGTCATCACCAAGTACGGGCTGCATGCGGTCGACTTCGACCTGGAGGAGCCGGAGTACGAGAACACGGCGGCGATCCACAACGAGATCGGCGCCGCGAAGATCCTCCAGCAGAACAACCCGGGACTGTACGTGTCCGTGACCACGGCCGGCACGGCGGACGGCACCGGCTGGTTCGGGAAGCAGATGCTGCTGGAGGCCAAGTCGCAGGGGTTCACCCCGGACAACTTCTCCATCATGCCGTTCGACGGCGGTTTCAACGGGGCCGCGAGCCAGACCGGCGCACTCACCGGGTTCAACTCGATCCTCCGTGCCACCTTCGGCTGGGACGAGGCGACCGCCTACGCCCACGAGGGCTTCTCGGGCATGAACGGCCGCAGCGACACGGGCGAGTACTTCACCCAGGCCGACTTCCAGACCGTGCTGGACTTCGCGACGAGCCACCACATGGACCGGTTCACGTTCTGGTCGCTGAACCGCGACCGGCAGTGCACCCCGGCCGACAACGGCGGCCGCACGTCCGGCACCTGCTCCAGCGTGGCCCAGAACTCCTGGGACTTCGCCAAGTACTCGGTGAAGTTCGCCGGGGTGACTCCGCCGACCACCACGCCCACGCCTACACCCACGCCCACCCCGGCTTCCTGCAAGACGGCCTGGAGTTCGACGGCGGTCTACACGGCCGGCAACGAGGTCTCCTACAACAAGCACAACTGGAAGGCCAAGTGGTGGACCCAGAACGAGGCGCCGGGCGCCTCACAGTGGGGGCCGTGGCAGGACGAGGGCGCCTGCTGACGTCACCAGCCGGCCGCTGCTCTTGACGTGTCAGGTTCAGGCCTTTAGCTTCTCGGGTCATCGGCGACCAAGGATGCGTTCGAAGTTCATCATTCTGAACACATCCTTGGTCCTACGAAGGGACCCCCACATGACCCGATCCCGGCTCCTCGCGGCGGCCACCACCGCGGGCCTCGCCCTCACCGCCACCGCGCTCGGTACCGGCGGCGCCCACGCGGCCGACCCGCACGTGGCGCCCGGCGGCAACTTCGACCTGTCCGTGTGGCAGCTGCAGGAACCCGTCGGCTCCCCCGGCAAGCCCGACACCGTCCCCTCCTCCCGCCTCCAGGGCCCGAACGGCTACCAGGACGCGTACTTCTACACCGACACCCGCGACGGCGCGATGACGTTCTGGGCGCCCGAGAAGGGCGTCACCACGCCGAACTCGAAGTACGCCCGTTCCGAGCTGCGCGAGATGAACCGCGACGGCAGCGCCGCCGACTGGCCGCTCGCCGGGTCCCACCGGCTGAGCGCGACCCTGCGCGTGGTCTCCGTGACCAAGAACGTGTGCGTCGGCCAGATCCACCTCGGCTCCGGCGGCTCCTCGACCAAGCCGCTGGCGGAGCTGTACTACCGCGCGAACGGCGACATCGTCCTCGGCACCGAGGACTCCCCGGCCGGCGGGCAGACCCTGCATCCTGTCGGGCACGTGAACGTCGGCAGGACCTGGAGCTACACCGTCGCCGTGTCCGGCGGGAACACCATCGACCTGACGGTCGGCGGAACCACCACCCACTACGGCATCCCGTCGTCCTTCAAGCCCTACAAGCAGTACTTCAAGGCCGGCTCCTACAACCAGTCCTCCTCGGACAGCACCACCGCGGGCGCCCGCGTGGCCTTCTACGGGCTGACCGTCTCCCACGGCTGACACGCGGCCCGACCTGCGCGACTGGTGCGAACGACGGGACGGTCGTAGCGTCGTGGGAACGCGGTCGGACACAGCACGACGGGCGGGAGCGGCCATGCGCGGACCAGTGGCGGGAACGGCGATCACCCTCGCGGCGGCCGCCTTGCTGACAGCGGCCATGACGACGGCCTCGGCCAGTCCGCCGTCGCCCACCGGCACGGCGCCGGCCCCGGCCACCGCCTCCCAGCCCGTCCTCGTCGACTGCCTGTGGAACCGCACCGTGCGCCCCGACGATTTCATCCTGGCCTGCGGCGACGGAAACAGCCGCCTCACCGGACTCCACTGGTCGCAGTGGGGTCCGGACGGCGCCACCGCCGAGGGCATGAACATGGTCAACGACTGCAAGCCGTACTGCGCGGCGGGCACCTTCCACGCGTACCCGGTGACCGTCCGGCTCGACGGCCCGAAGCCCTGGAAGAAGCACCCGGGCACGCAGCGCTTCGACCGGATGAGCCTGACCTACGAGGACGGCCGTCCCGAAGGTTTCCAGCGCGTCATGGTCTACCCGCTCTGGGACTGACCGACCGACCCGCCCGGGCCTGCCGTCCGGTCGCCGTCCGTGTTGTCGTACGTTGTCGGGGCCGCCCGGTCATGGTCCGCGCGGACGCCCGGCGGCCCCTGCGGCCGCCGGGCGTCCGGCACTGCCGGGCGAGCAGGGTCAGGCGAGTTCCACCAGGAGGTCGCCGCCCTCCACCTGCTGGATGCGGTTGATCGCCAGCCGGGACACCCGGCCCGCCTTCGGGGCGGTGATCGTGGCCTCCATCTTCATCGCCTCGATGGTGGCGATCGTGGCACCGGCCGCCACCTCGTCGCCCTCCGCCACGGCGAGCGTCACCACACCGGCGAACGGAGCCGCGACATGGCCGGGGTCGGAGCGGTCGGCCTTCTCCGTCAGGGGCACGTCGGAGGCGGCCGCCCGGTCACGTACCTGAATCGGCCGGAGCTGGCCGTTGAGGGTCGACATCACGGTGCGCATGCCGCGCTCGTCGGCCTCGCCGATCGCCTGCAGCTCGATCAGCAGCCGGACGCCGGGCTCCAGGTCGACGGCGTACTCCTTGCCCGGGCGCAGCCCGTAGAAGAACGCCTTGCTGTCCAGGACGCTGGTGTCGCCGAAGTTCTGCCGGTGTGTGTCGAACTCGCGCGTCGGGCCGGGGAACAGCAGCCGGTTGAGCGTCGCCCGTGTGTCCTTCGCCAGCCCCTCGCGGTCTTCCGTGGCCAGTTCGGGGGCCGGCTTGGCCTCACCGCGGCCCTGGAGCGCCTTGGTGCGGAACGGCTCCGGCCAGCCGCCGGGCGGGGTGCCCAGCTCGCCGCGCAGGAACCCGATCACCGAGTCGGGGATGTCGAACCTGTCGGGGGTCGACTCGAAGTCCGCCGGGGAGACGCCGGCCCCGACCAGGTGCAGGGCGAGGTCGCCGACCACCTTGGAGGACGGGGTGACCTTGACGAGGCGGCCGAGGATGCGGTCGGCGGCGGCGTACATCGCCTCGATGTCCTCGAAGCGGTCACCGAGGCCGAGCGCGACGGCCTGGGTACGCAGGTTGGACAGCTGGCCACCGGGGATCTCGTGGTGGTAGACGCGGCCGGTCGGGGAGGCGAGACCCGCCTCGAACGGGGCGTAGATCTTCCGCACGCCCTCCCAGTAGGGTTCCAGGTCGCCGACGGCCTGGAGGTCGAGTCCGGTGGGCCGCTCGGAGTGGTCGGTGGCGGCGACCAGCGCCGACAGCGACGGCTGAGAGGTCGTGCCGGCCATGGACGCCACCGCACCGTCGACCGCGTCGGCGCCCGCCTGGATCGCGGCGAGGTAGGTGGCCAGCTGGCCGCCGGCCGTGTCGTGCGTGTGCAGGTGCACCGGCAGGTCGAACTCCCGGCGCAGAGCGGAGACCAGCTTGGCGGCGGCCGGGGCCCGCAGCAGGCCGGCCATGTCCTTGACGGCGAGGACATGGGCGCCGGCCGCGACGATCTGCTCGGCGAGGCGCAGGTAGTAGTCGAGGGTGTAGAGCCGTTCCGACGGGTCGTTGAGGTCGGCGGTGTAGCAGAGGGCCACCTCGGCGATCGCGGTGCCGGTCTCGCGCACGGCGTCGATCGCGGGGCGCATCTGACCGACGTCGTTGAGGGCGTCGAAGATGCGGAAGATGTCGATGCCGGTGGCGGCCGCCTCCTGCACGAAGGCGTCGGTCACCTCGGTCGGGTACGGCGTGTAGCCGACGGTGTTGCGGCCGCGCAGCAGCATCTGGAGGCAGATGTTCGGCACCGCCTCGCGCAGTGCGGCGAGCCGCTCCCAGGGGTCCTCGGCGAGGAAGCGCAGCGCGACGTCGTAGGTGGCGCCGCCCCAGCACTCCAGGGACAGCAGCTCGGGCAGGGTGCGCGCGACGACCGGGGCGACGGCGAGGAGGTCCTTGGTGCGCACCCGGGTGGCGAGCAGGGACTGGTGGGCGTCGCGGAAGGTGGTGTCGGTGACGCCGATGGTCGGCGACTCACGCAGGTGCCGGGCGAAGCCCTCGGGGCCGAGTTCCACGAGGCGCTGGCGGGATCCGGCGGGCGGTTCGCCCCCGGACGCCGACGGCAGCTTGGCCAGCGGGTCGAGCAGGCCGGGCCGTTCGCCGTGCGGCCGGTTGACGGTGACGTCGGCGAGGTAGGTGAGCAGCTTGGTTCCGCGGTCGGCGGAGTGCCGGGCGGTGAGCAGGTGCGGACGCTGCTCGATGAAGGAGGTGGTGACCCGTCCGGCCTGGAAGTCGGGGTCGTCCAGGACCGCCTGCAGGAACGGGATGTTGGTGGCCACGCCGCGGATGCGGAACTCGGCCACCGCGCGCCGGGCGCGGCCGATGGCGGCCTTGAAGTCCCGGCCGCGGCAGGTGAGCTTGACCAGCATCGAGTCGAAGTGCGCGCTGATCTCGGTGCCGGCGTGGGTGGTGCCGCCGTCGAGCCGGATGCCGGAGCCGCCCGGGGAGCGGTAGGCGCTGATCCGGCCGGTGTCCGGGCGGAAGCCGTTGGCGGGATCCTCGGTGGTGATGCGGCACTGGAGGGCGGCGCCGCGCAGGGTGACGGTGTCCTGGGCCAGGCCGAGGTCGGCGAGGGTCTCGCCGGAGGCGATCCGCATCTGGGCCTGGACCAGGTCGACGTCGGTGACCTCCTCGGTCACCGTGTGCTCGACCTGGATGCGCGGGTTCATCTCGATGAACACGTGGTTGCCGTCGCGGTCGAGCAGGAACTCGACGGTGCCGGCGTTGCGGTAGCCGATCTCGCGGGCGAACCGGACGGCATCGTCGCAGATCCGGCCGCGCAGCTCCGGGTCCAGGTTGGGCGCCGGGGCCAGCTCGATGACCTTCTGGTGGCGGCGCTGCACCGAGCAGTCACGCTCGAAGAGGTGAATGACGTTGCCCTCGCCGTCGGCGAGGATCTGCACCTCGATGTGGCGGGGCTCTACGACGGCCTTCTCCAGGAAGACGGTCGGGTCGCCGAACGCGGAGGCGGCTTCGCGGGAGGCGGCCTCGATGGACTCGCGCAGCTGGGCCGGGTCCTCCACGCGGCGCATGCCGCGTCCGCCGCCGCCCGCGACCGCCTTGACGAAGACCGGGAAGCCGATCTCCCCGGCGGCCCGCACCAGTTCCTCCACGTCGGTGGAGGGCGCGGAGGAGCCGAGGACGGGCACGCCCGCCGCGCGGGCCGCGGCGACGGCGCGGGCCTTGTTGCCGGTCAGCTCCAGGGTGGCCGCGCTGGGGCCGACGAAGGTGATGCCCGCCTCCTCGCAGGCCCGGGCCAGTTCGGGGTTCTCGGAGAGGAAGCCGTACCCCGGGTAGACGGCGTCGGCGCCGGCCCGGCGGGCGGCGCGCACGATCTCCTCGACGGAGAGGTACGCCCGCACCGGGTGCCCCGGTTCACCGATCTCGTAGGCCTCGTCGGCCTTCAGCCGGTGCAGCGAGTTGCGGTCCTCGTGCGGGAACACGGCGACGGTGCGCGCGCCTAGTTCATAGCCCGCCCGGAACGCGCGGATCGCGATCTCTCCACGGTTGGCGACCAGCACCTTGCGGAACATCCTGGATTCCCTTCAGCTGCCTGCCGGCGACGAACACCCTGGTGTCAGCCACGCCCTGCCGTACTCGCGGCCACCTTAGGGGGTGCCCGGAGCGGTCGACGTGCGAAAACCATCACATTGACGGGGTGGGCGGCGCCACAGGGGCGCGCCGGTTTGGCCGGGTCAGAAGCGGCACCGCACGCCGTGGGGGAAGGCCGGCGGGGGCGCTGCGAGTGCGGAGAGGATCGATTCCTCCAGCACGGAGCGGGCCGAGCCGTCGGTGCGGTGCAGGCGCAGGGGGGTGGTCAGGCCGGCCTCGCTGTTACTGATGAAGCGGGGCGGCCCGGTGTGTTTGAAGCCGCGGCTGTGGAAGAGGAAGGGGTGGGCGAGGACGACGTCCCCGGCGCTGCCGGTGAGTTCGGTGATGCCGCCGAGGGGTTCCGCCAGCACGAGGTCGAACAGCTCGCGGTGGCGGAGTCCTTCCGGGTGCCGGGCCAGGACGTGGGCGGTGCGGCGGTGGCTGCCCGCGGCGACCAGGGTGCCGCCGCCCGAGGGTGCGATGTCCGAGAACAGGCCGATCAGGAGCAGGCCCTGGTGGGGTGCGTCGAGGGTGTGCCGGAACCAGTTGCCGTCGACGTGCCAGCCCTCCTCGGGTACGGCCCCCGCGGGCCGGTCGGCGCCGTGGGCGAAGTTGACCGGCCAGAAGCCCCAGTCGCGGTCGCCGCGCCAGCGGCCCGGGCCGACCAGTTCCTCGACGGCCCGCGCGAGCACGTCGGGGAAGCAGGCCCGGACCTCGGGCAGGCCGAGCCGCTCCTCGATGTCGTAGGCGGCCGGCCAGGTGCGCGGGTCGGCGCGGTCGATGCCGGCCTTGGCTCGCATGCGCCGCCAGACCGCGTCCCGGACCGGCGCCGCGCGGCGCTCGTCGAAGGCGCCGCGCAGCACGCAGTACCCGCGTTCGGTGAAGTCGTCCAGGTCTGCGGCGGTGAGCACGGTCATGGCGTCACCAGTAGAGCAGCCAGTGGTCCGCGCACCGGACGCCGTGGCCCTGGAGGGTGAGGCGTTCGTCGCCGGGGCGCACGCTGCTGCTCGGGGCGACCTGGTGCAGGACGTGCCCGGAATGCACGTACATGTGGCCGGGGGTGTAGGGGACGTACCGCAGGGTGTGGAAGCGTTGCAGGTCGGCGGCGCTCTCCACCCAGCCGCGGGCCAGTGAGCGGCGGAAGTCCCGGTACGTCACGTCCCACAGGTTCAGTCCGCCGCCCGCGGCCGGCACCCGCAGCGGCAGGGTGAAGGAGAGCAGGCGGTCGGTGTCGGTGCCCGGCGGCCAGTCGAAGGCCTGGTACTGGAGGTCGAAGTGCACGGGTGCCTGGGGCCGGGTGAAGATGGCGGCCTCCAGCCAGATGTGGAAGCCGGGCAGCGCGAGGTGGCCGGCGTAGCGGACGGGTGCGTCCAGGTGCTCGGTGAGGGTCTCGCCGATCAGGTCGTACAGGTCCTGGAAGTGGGCGAGGAGCAGGGGGCGGGCGGCCACGCCGTGGCGCTGGTAGTGACCGGTCTCCGGGCGCTCGGCGACGTCGAGGTAACTGGGGGTGCCGAGGGTGAGGAACGCGGCCGGTTCGCCGCCGCGGGCGATCCAGTGCTCGCGCAGGGCGTAGACGCGCGCGCGTACGTCGTCGGTGTCCTCCGCGGTGAGCAGGGGAAGCTCCGTGATCATGCGGTGCCTCCCGTCAGCAGGTCCACGAGCGAGGCGGTGACGGCGCCGTCGGCGCGGCGGTCGTACCAGTCGTAGCCGGGCATCGGGTTGGCCTCCAGGCACCAGTAGGTGCCGTCCGCGTCGCGCTTGAAGTCCCAGCCGGCGAGGCCGAGCCCGAGGTCGCGGCTGCGGGCGACGAGGAGCCCCGCGAGACCTGCGGGCAGCTCGTGGGGCCGGAACTCGACGTCCGCCGGCGGCGCGGTCCGGTAGTCGACGGCCGTGGACAGGGCCTCCTCGGCGTGTACGGCGTCGCCGCAGACGTGCACGCGGACGTCACTGCCGGCCACGTACCGCTGCAGGTGAACGGGACCCTGGTGCGGTACGAAGGCGTCGAACTCCTGCGGGGTGACGAGTCTGCTGTCGGCGCGCACGCCGGACAGGGCCTTGACGATGGCGGGTCCGGCGGCGGCGAACGCGCGCAGCCGGCCGGGGTCCGAGCTGGTGAGGCTCTCGGGGACGGTGAATCCGCAGCGGGCCAGGGTGACTTCGTGCAGCGGTTTGGAGCCGTTGTCGCCGGCCGTGCCGGGGCGGTTGACGACGGTGCCGGGGACGGAGTCGAGCCAGGCGGTGAGCGCCGCCATGAGGCCCCGCCACCGGACGCGGCGGGTTACGTCGTCCTCCAGGGCGGACAGGTCCGCGAGCCGGCAGTAGTAGCTGTCACCCGGGCGCAGGTCGTGGCGCTGGTCGCCGGCGAGCAGCCAGCTGTCGCCGTCGTCGGGCAGGGCGAGGCGCCAGGCGCCGTCGCCGGCCAGCTCGGTCAGGTCGACGAGCGTGACGTCCGCGGCCGCCCGTGCGGTGAAGTGGGCGATGGTGCCGTCCGTGGCGAGTCCCAGGGCGTAGATCACGGGAACAGTACCTCCATGAGCCGGGGGCCGAGGCCGAGCCAGACCATGCGCAGTTGCTCCAGGGCGGGGAAAGGTTCGACGTGCACCAGGCGTGCCGTGGCGGTCCCGTCGGTCACCCGCCACACCAGGGCGGCCAGATCCAGGCCGAGGGCGGTCGCCGCGGACGTGCTGCGGTTCTCCAGGTCGAGGTGGCCGAGGTCGGCGGTGGTGCAGCGCCAGGCGTGGTCGCCGAGGACGACGACGGTCTCCGTCGCGGGGTCGGCGTCCGACCAGCGGGCCCGGTAGGGGCCGTCCCCGGGCGGCCGTTCGGGCCAGCGGCGGGCGCGCAGGGTGCCGAGGTCCTCCACCCAGAAGGCGTCGCCCTCCGGGCTGCCCGGCCGCGGGTAGTCGCGGGAGAACAGTTCGCCGTTGCCGTGCTCCCCGGCGCGCCGCCCGGTGACCGCGGCGGAGCGTGTGGTGCGGCCGGCCACGAGGGTGCCTGCCGGGCGGTTGACCACGGGTGCGGGGGTGAGCGCGGCCGCCGCCCACAGCTGGGCGAAGCACTCGCCGAGGTGGAACTCGGCGTCGAAGCCGGTGCGGCGTTCGGGCGGTGCGGGCAGCAGGAGGACCAGCGGGACGACCGGATCGACGGTCGCTGTGCCGGCGCGGGCGCTGACGGTGAACAGCTGGGCCGCGTCGAACACGTCGAGGACGGCGGTGGAACGGCCCTGCTCGGTGACGTAGGCGGCGAGTTCGACGGCGGTGGGGTCCTGGGGGTCGGCCACCACGACCAGGTCGGCCGGGGCCCCGGACGGCGGCTCGGACTGCGGCAAGTGCGCCGGCTCGGACGGCGGCTCGGACGACGGCACGGACGGCCGCTCGGACGACGGCACGGACGACGGCACGGACGACGGCAGGGACGACGGCTCGGACGGCGGCTGGAAGGAGGTCTCAGATGACAAGGCCGCGCTCCTTGAGGAACCGGCTCGCCCGTGAGGCGCGCAGGACGCTCAGTATGCCGTCGGTGCCAGGGTCGGACCCGGCGGCCATGGTCTGCGGTCGGTCCACGGGGCGGGCGGCGAGCGGCGCGGCGCACCCGGCGGGCGTCCAGGCGCCGTCCGAGACGTCCTTGGAGTCCTTGAAGTCCTTCCCGTCCTTGGTGTCCTTGCGGTCCTTGCCGTCCTTGCTGTCCTTCAGGTCCTTGAGGTCCTTGTAATCCTTGAAGTCCTTGCGGTCCTTGTAGTCCTTGAACTCCTTGCCGTCCTTGAAGTCCTTGAAGCTCTTGGCCTCACGGCCGGGTGTGCCGCCCGGTTCGGGCGCGGGGACGGCGTCTTCCGGTCCGGCGCCGCGGGCCGCCACGGGCCCGGGCCGGCGCAGCCGGCCGAGCAGGTCCCGGCGGTGGGCTGCTTTGAGGAAGGGCATCACCCTCGCCTCGTCGATCGTCCAGGTCATCGAAGGGGTCCCTCCTGGGTCGGGTCCGGCTCGCTCCGGTGGCACCGCAGGGCTTCGGCCAGGGCGCGCTGCGCCGTCGCGTCGTGGGGGTTCAGATTGCAGACGAGGTGGTCGACGCCGAGGTCGCGGTAGCCGGCGAAGCCCGCGGCGAGGTCGGCGGGGGTGCCGGTGAGCACGGGGCGCCGTGGGTCCGGGGACGCCGCGCGGCCGCCCGGTACGACGTTCACGCCGGCGGTGATGCGCAGGGTGGACGGGTCCCGTCCGGCTGCCCGGCAGGCCTCCCGCACGGTGTGCAGCACCGGTTCGAAGCCGGCCGGGTCACCGAACCAGCAGCCGTTCCACAGGTCGGCGTGGCGCGCGGTCACCCGGAGCATGCGGGGGCCGAAGCCGCCGATCAGCAGGGGCGGGCCGGTGGGACGTACGCCGCGCGGACGCAGTTCGCCGCCGTGGACCCAGGAGTAACGGCCGTCGAATTCCGCCTTTCCGGTGCGCAGCAGTGACACGATGATGTGCACGGCTTCCGTGAACCGCGTCACGCGGTGATCGAAATCGATGCCGAACGCCTCGAATTCCGGCCGGTGCCAGCCTGCGCCCACTCCGAGAATGAGCCGCCCATTGCTGATCGAGTCGAGCGTGACCGCCATTTTCGCTAGGACGGCGGGATTCCGGAACGCCGTGCACAGGACGAGCGTGCCGAGCTGAATACGCTTGGTGGCCTCGGCGAGCGCGCTGAGCACGGTCCAGCATTCCCAGATGCCCTCGGCCGGCTCGCCGTCGTCACGGAAGAGCAGGTGGTCGAAGCACCACAGCGAGTCGAAACCGGCCGCTTCCGCCTGCCGGGCAAGCGCTCTTATCTCTTCGTAGGAGGGCTGTTTTCCGGGGAATTCCGCCAACGGCAGAGTGACGCCGACCTTCATGGACCCTCGCCCCCGAGCAGTCAACAGGTCACCGCAGGCAACGGCGTGAGCGTAGCAGCGGGCGTGACGAGATCGCCATGCCCGGAAGTCTGGTTATTTTCCGGAAAGGTTTCTGCGGATTCTCGGGGCGAGTGATTCCGCCGAGCCGGACCAGCGTTCAGGGAAAGGTGCGGAGACTTGGGGCCCGGCCATTTCCGGAGCAGTCGCCGGAGCCTGGCTGCGAGGGCAGGAACTTGGGCAGAAGGCGGGCGAGGGGACGGACCGCGGGCGGGAGCGTCAGTGGGGGCCCGGGCGGGAGCGTGAGTGGGGGCCGGCCGGGTACGGCGCACCGGAACGCCCGGGGCCGCCCTCGTCACGCCCAACACCCGGCCACGATCGGCCAGTTACGAGAACAGACGCGGAACCAGCGTGTTCCGATCACGAACTCTCGTATAGTGACCGTCAGTTCACCTTCAGTGTCACGTCGCACCACCGTACGGCTGCCAGTTCCCCTACCCGTAGGACCTGACCAGACCGATGACCGCCCCCACGCGTGCCGGTGACCGACCTTCCCCGCGCACCTTCGTCTCCGCCCTCGCCGCGACCGGCACGCTGTCGGCGCTCGCGGTCTGTGCGGCCGTCTCTGCCGCGCCGGGCCCGGTGCGTACGCCACTCGCTTGGGGCGCGGGCGCGACCGCGATCCTGCTCGGCGTGGCGGTGGCCACGGCCGCGCATGCGCTGGGGACCGCTCGCAGCATGCGGAGCAGGCTGGAGGATGCCGCACAGGAGGTCGCACGCCTGCTCCAGCAGCAGGCCAGTACGACCGAGGAGGCTCAGCGGGAGCAGCAGCGGCTCGTCGACGAACTCAGCGCCCAGCGCCGGGATTTCGCCGAATCGTCCGCGGCCGAGCGTTCACGGCTGGCGGCGGAGGGCGCTCAGGAGCTGGACCGGCTGGAGCAGGAGAACGCCCGGCTGTCCGGCGAGCTGGAGCGGGCCCGGCGGGACAGGGACGGGGCGATCGCCGCGGCCTCCGACGCCGCCATCCGCTTGCAGGCCCTCACCACGGCCGCGCTCGCCGACGTGCGGGCGACGGAAGACCGGCACACCGACGAGGACGTCCTCGCCGACCTGCTTCGTCTCGGCCACCGCACCGCGCAGGCTGGCCGGCTCGCGGACTCCCTCGCCGTACTCACGGGGGCGCGTCCGGGCCGCCGGTGGGCGCGGCCGATCGGGATGGAGTCGGTCCTGCGGGGCGCGATGGGCCGGATCACCGGTCACGACCGGGTGCGGGTGCGCTCGGTCGGCGACACCGCCGTCGTCGGGCACGCCGCCGAGGGCGTGATGCACGCGCTCGCCGAACTCCTCGACAACGCGGTGAACTTCTCGCCGCCGACCGCGGAGGTGCATGTGTACGCCCAGGACGTGCCGGCCGGGGTCCTGGTGTCCGTCGAGGACAGTGGGCTGATGATGGGCGAGGCTCAGCTGCGGCGCGCGGAACGGGCGGTAGCCGGTGACGTGGCCCGGCCGGGTGGCCTGACCGGCAACCGGTTCGGGCTCGCCGTGGTCGGGCGGCTGGCCCGCAAGCACGGCCTCAAGGTGTCGTTCCGGCCCTCCGCGCGGGGTGGCACGGGCGCGCTGATGCTCATCCCGCAGGACATCCTCACCGGCCCCGCACCGGCCGCCCGGGATTCGCGCCCGGAGGGCGACACGCCCACAGGGACACGCGACACGCCCCCGCGGACACACCACGCGCCCACGCGGGCACCGGCCGCGGTGCACGCCGCACCGGTCCACGAGTCCGCCGCCCCGCCGGAGGAGGGTCCGGCCGGACTGCCCAGGAGACGCCGGAACCGCACGCCCCCCGAGGCGGGACGCCCCGGGCCCGCGAAGAGCGCCCCCGGTGTCCGCCCCGTACCCGGCACGACGGAGGACGAGACCCGCGCCGCCCGCTTCACCGGCTTCCCCCGTGCCGTACGCCCGTCGGCTCCTCCCACCAGCGAGCCCACGCCTCCACCGGCCGGCCCCGCCACCACCCCCGGCCGCCCACCGGCCCCGGACGACCCCGCACCCGGCGCCCCGCATCCTCACCCGCACCCGCACCCGCACCCGCACCCGCACCCGCACCCGCACCCGGAAGGCGACACCACCTCATGACGGGCCCTGCCACCGCCGATGACAAGCTCGCCTGGCTCCTGCAGGGGCTGCTGGAGAGGACCCCGGGGATCCGGCACGCCCTCGTGCTGTCCAGGGACGGGCTGAAGCTGTGCCGTACGCCGGAGCTGAGCGCCGACCGGGCCGACCAGCTGGCCGCGATCGCCGCCGGCGTCCAGTCGCTGTCGCGCGGGGCCTCCCTGGAGTTCGGCGACGGCAGCGGTGGTGTGCGCTGGGCGATGGCGGAGTTCCACGGCGGTGTGCTGTTCGTCGTGGAGGCGGGGGCCGGCGCCCATCTGGCCGCGATCGCCACGGAGGACGCGGACGCCGGGGTCGTCGGGCACAACATGACCGAACTGGTGGAACAGCTCGGCGACCACCTGACCGCTCCGCCCCGTACACCATGAGCCGACCGGGCACGGACGGTACGGACCTAGGCAGTACGGAAACGAACCGCACAGGCGCGAACCGCACTGGCGCGAACCGCATGGACGGCACCGCACGGACGCGGACCACAGGGGCTCGCGCCGCACGAACCGGACCCGCACGCACCGCACGGACACGAACCGGACCGGCAGGCGCCGCAGGCACCGCAGGCACCGCAGGCACCGCACGCACCTCCCCGCGACAGGAGTTCGTGTGACGACCCCCGACGCCGTCCCGCTCGACGACCCCCGGTTCCGGACCGAACCGGCCACGCTGTACCGGGAGCTGAGGCGCGACCACGGCACCGTGGTGCCGGTGCTGCTGGACAGCGGCATCCCGGCCTGGCTGGTCGTCGGTTACCGGGAACTGCACCGAGTCACCGGGGACGCCGCGCTGTTCAGCCGGGACCCGGGGCTGTGGAACCAGCGGGAGAAGGTCCGCCCGGGCAGGCCGCTGCTCCCGGTGATCGGCCCTGCGGAGCCGTCGGTCCCTTCCGCGGCCGACGGGCGACACCGGCTGCGCGCGGCGGTGTTCGGCAGTGCACTGGACGCCGTCGACCCGTTCGCGCTGCGGCGACACGCCGAGCGGTTCGCGGACGAGCTGATCGACGCGCTGTGCGGCACGGGTGAGGCCGACCTGGTGGCCCAGTACGCGACGCTGCTGCCGGCGCGGGTCCTCGCCCGGCTGTACGGCTTCCCGGACGAGGACGGCCCGGGACTGGTCACGTCCCTCAACGACATGATCGAGGGACGCGGCCGCGCCCTGGCCGGACAGGCCCATCTCACCGTTGCCGTCGAACAGTTGCTCTCCGAGCGCAGGAAGGAGCCCGCGGACGACGTGGTCTCGCGGCTGCTCGCCGACGACAGCGGGCTCGGCGACGAGGAGATCGCGCGGGACCTGATGATGATGACGGCGGCCGGTCACCGGCCGACCGCCGACTGGATCGGCAGTTCGCTGCGGCTGATGCTGACGGACGGCCGGTTCGCCGGTTCGCTGTACGGCGGGCGCGGCAGCGTCGCCGAGGCGATGAACGAGGTGCTGTGGGAGGACACGCCGGCGCAGACCGTGGCGGGCCGCTGGGCGGCTCGTGACACGCATCTCGGCGGTCGGCGCATCCGGGCCGGTGACCTGCTGCTGCTCGGCCTGCAGGGCGCCAACCGCGATCCCCGGGTGCGCTCCGGCGCCTCCGCGCGCACCGGCGGCAACCACGCGCACTTCTCCTTCGGCCACGGCGAGCACCGCTGTCCGTTCCCGGCGCCGGAGATCGCCGAGGTGATCGCGCGGACCGCGATCGAGGCCGTACTGGACCGGCTGCCGGACATCGGTCTCGCGGTGCCCGCAGAGTCCCTCACCCACCGGCCCTCACCCTGGCTGCGGGGGCTGACCGCGCTGCCCGTGCGCTTCACACCCCTCCCCGCCCCCTGACCCCCGCCCCGGATGCGGCGCTCCCGCGACCGGGCCGTGCGACGAGACGGTGATCACGCAAACACGGTGACCACGCAAACAAAGCAGAACGGCACGGAACAGCCCCCTCGAGCCGCCGGTGCCGCCGAACGGCCCACTTGCGTTCGAGTGCGCTCCAGGTCGTAGCGTCGCAGACACCGCCGCGCACGGAGCGTCGTCGCCCGGGGTCCCGCACGGGATGCCGGGTGCCCGGATCCGTCGCTAGATGGAAAGAGGCCCTCGTGCCGTGCGGAACGACGATCGAGTGTGAGGAAAGGACCTCCCATGCAGAAGCGCATGCTACGAGACCTCCAGGTATCGGCCATCGGGCTCGGGTGCATGGGGATGTCCGCGTTCTACGGCTCCGCCGACCAGGACGAGGGCATCGCGACCATCCGGCGCGCCCTAGACCTGGGCATCGACTTCCTCGACACGGCTCAGGTCTACGGCCCGCTCACCAACGAGTCGCTGGTCGGCGAGGCGATACGCGGCCACCGCGACGAGTACGTGATCGCTACGAAGTTCAACTACCGGATGGACGACGCCGTCCCCGGCGACATGAGCACCCTCGGCCGGCAGGACGGCTCGGCCGAGCACGTGCGCAGCTCGGTCCACGGCTCGCTGCAGCGGCTCGGCACCGACCACATCGACCTGTACTACCAGCACCGGGTCGACCCGAACGTCCCCATCGAGGAGACGGTGGGTGCGCTGGGCGAGCTGGTCGCCGAGGGCAAGGTGCGCCACATCGGGCTGAGCGAGGCCAGCGCCGAGACCATCCGGCGGGCCCATGCGGTGCACCCGGTCACCGCGGTGCAGAGCGAGTACTCGCTGTGGACGCGGGACGTGGAGGCCGAGGTGCTCCCCGCCTGCCGTGAGCTGGGCATCGGCTTCGTGCCGTACTCGCCGCTCGGCCGGGGCTTCCTCGCGGGCCGGTTCAGCTCGCCGGACGAGCTGGACGAGAACGACTTCCGCCGCAGCAACCCGCGGTTCACGGACGCCAACCTCCAGGCCAACCTGCGTCTCGCGGAGAAGGTCAAGGAGATCGCGGCCGAGAAGGACGTCACCCCGGCCCAGCTGGCCATCGCCTGGGTACTCGCCCAGGGAGAGGACCTGGTGCCGATCCCCGGCACGAAGCGCCGCACCTACCTGGAGCAGAACGCGGCCGCGGCCGGCATCGAGCTGACCAAGGAAGACCTGGCCCGCATCGACGCCGAACTGCCCGAGGTGGCGGGCGAGCGGTACGACGAGGCGGGGATGCGGGCGGTCAACCGCTAGGCGGTCGCCGGGCGGGCACCGGCCGGGCCCGCCGGCCGCTCCTGATGCTGGAGGTGGGACGTGACCGGTGCGGCTGACCCGGCCGGCTCCACCGAGGAGCTGGACGGCGTCTTCGCGGAGACGGTGCGCCGCACCGGCGCGTCCATCGGCGCGCTGTTCCTGCTCACAGCGGACGAGCAACTGCTGCGGCTGGCGGCGGTGAGCGGGGTGCCGGCCTCGCTCACCACACCGTGGACGCGGGTCCCGGTGGCCGCGCCCGCGCCGGTCGCGGACGCGGTCCGCGAGGAGCGCCTGGTGTGGCTGGGCAGTCAGGAGGAGCTGGTCCGTACCTATCCGCGTACGGCGATGGCGCTGCCGTACCCCTGTGCGATGGTCGCCGCGCCCGTCACCGGTGTCCGCCGGTGGGGCGCTCTGCTGCTGATGTGGCCGGCCGCCCGTCCGCCCCACATGACGCGGCGGGAGCAGGGCCATGTCATGACGCAGTGCCGGCAGCTCGCCCGGCTCCTCGAGGACGCAGCCGAGCACGGCCAGGCCCCGCCGGCCGGCGAGGAGCCACGGGTCGTGGCCGCCGGAACCGTCCGCCCGCCCGTGGCCCCGGCGCTGGCCGCCGCCGACTTCGCCGAACGGCTGCCCGGCGGCAGTTGCGGCCTGGACCTGGAGGGCCGCATCACCTACGTCAGCGCCGGGGCCTGTGACCTGCTGGGCCTCGACGCCGGCCGGCTGCTGGGCACGCGTCCGTGGCAGTCCCTGCGCTGGCTGGACGATCCCGCCTACGAGGAGCGCTACCGGGCCGCGGTGATCAGCCGTGAGCCCGTGTCGTACACGGTGCACCGCCCGCCGGACCAGTGGCTGGATTTCCATCTCTTTCCCGATGCCAGCGGTATCAGCGTCCGTATCGTTCCCCGCGGCGCCCCGGGGATGCCCACGCCGGCGCCCCGCCGGGCCGCGCCGGCCGCCGCCCCGGCAGGCGCGGGCCGGCTCTACCAGCTGCTGCATCTCGCCGCCGGGCTGACCGAGGTCGTCGGGGAACAGGACGTCGT
This sequence comes from Streptomyces actinomycinicus, assembly GCF_016741775.1. Lineage (GTDB taxonomy): Bacteria > Actinomycetota > Actinomycetes > Streptomycetales > Streptomycetaceae > Streptomyces > Streptomyces actinomycinicus. The sequence goes on from NZ_JAERRK010000010.1 coordinate 25,385, forward strand.
CGACCTGATCGCCGACCAGGTGATGCCCGCCTTCGACGCGCAGGGGCTGGTCCTCTCCGCCGCCGAGGCCGGCCGGCTGCGGATCACCGGCCACCGCGGCTATCCGGCCGACAGCATCGAGCGTCTCGACGGCCTGCCCCTGGACACCGGGTTCACCCCCGCCGGCCGGGTGCTCAGCAGCGGCGTCCCCGCGTTCTTCGCCGACCCGGAGGAGATGCGGCGCGTGCACCCCGATGCCGCTCCGGCCAGCGGCAAGCAGGCCTGGGCCTTCCTGCCGCTGATCATCTCCGGCCGGCCCGTCGGCTGCTGCGTGCTGTCCTACGACAGCCCGCACGAGTTCCCGGCCGAGGAGCGCGCGGTGCTGACCTCGCTGGCCGGTCTCATCGCCCAGGCCCTGGACCGGGCCCGGCTGTACGACACCAAGCACGAGCTGGCCCACGGCCTGCAGCAGACGCTGCTGCCGCGCAGCCTGCCGGCCGTGGCCGGACTGCGGGTGGCCGCCCGCTACCTGCCCGCGACCCGGGGCATGGACATCGGCGGGGACTTCTACGACCTGATCCGCCTCGGTGACAGCGCCGCCGTAGCCGTCATCGGCGACGTGCAGGGGCACAACGTCGCCGCCGCGGCGCTGATGGGCCAGGTCCGCACCGGCGTGCACGCCCACGCGACCACCGGCTCGACCCCGGACCGGATCCTCACCGACACCAACAGGCTGCTGGCCGACCTCGGCCCGGACCTGTTCACGAGCTGCTTCTGCGGCCACTTCGACCTCGCGCTGCGGCGCGCCACCCTCGCCAGCGCGGGCCATCCGCCGCCCCTCCTGCGCCTCGCGCCGGGCGACGCACGCCCCGTCGACGTTCCGCCGGGCCCGCTCCTCGGCATCGATCCCGAGGCCGAGTTCCCCGTGACCGAGATCCCGCTCACGCCGGGGGCGCTGTTCGTCTTCTACACCGACGGCCTCATCGAGCGTCCCGGCGCGGACCTGGAGGAGTCGATGGCCGACCTCGCCCACCGCCTCGCCGGAGCCGACACCGAAGACCTGGACCTGCTCACCGACACCCTGCTGGAACAGGCCGGCTCGGCGGCCCAGCGCACCGACGACATCGCGCTCCTGCTCCTCCAGACCCTGACACTGCCCTCAGTCCCCCGGGGCGGCGCGTGACGCCGGTCCGGCTGGAAGGTGAGAAGGACGACGAGGCCGGCCGGCCGTGATCAGGATCGGCTCCTCCGGAGGGCGCGTTCGACCGGGCCCGGCGGGTCGCCGCACACGCCCGCCGCACCCGTCGTCGGACCGTGCTGCCCGTGGGTGACACAGCGGGCGGCCCGGCCCAGGCGGACGGGGCTGTGAGCAACCCCACGCGGGCTCCAACTCGCTTACCCGCGGGGGTGTTTCGTGGCCCTCGGCACCCGGCCGGCGAAGTGGCGGCGACGCCTTCCCCGTCCCGTCTGCCACGATGGTCGACGCCCTGACCAGGCGGCCCGGCCGTGCAGCGCAGCCGGACCGACGGGATCCGCCGGTCACTCCCGCTCCGCCTGGTTGTCGAGTACCCCGCAGTGTCCTCTTCCTCTGCCCTGCCCACTTCCGTGCCCGGTACCGCCCCGGCCTCCCGTTCGCCGTGGCGGTCCTTGCGGTACCGCAGCATGCGCTGGTGGTCGGCCGCGAACCTCCTCTCCAACGCCGGCACCTGGATGCAGCTCACGGTGCAGAACCTGCTGGTGCTGCACATCACCGGTTCCGCGGCGGCGACCGGCCTGTCGATGTCCGTCCAGGCCGCGCCCGCGCTCTTCGTGAGCCTGCTCGGCGGCGCGGCCGTGGACCGCTGGCCCCGGAAGCTGACGGTCGCCGTGAGCCAGGCCCTGCTCGGCGCGGTCGCCTTCACGACGGCGCTGCTCGTGGCGCTGGACCGGATCGACATGACGGCACTGCTGGTGCTGGCCGCCGTGACCGGCGTCATCGCCACCGTCGACGGACCGGCGTGCGCGCTGCTCGGCAACGATCTCGTGCCCGTGGACGACGTGCCGTCCGCGATCGGCGTGGGCGCGCTGGTGCACAGCGCGGGACGGCTGGCCGGCACCGCCCTGGCCGGAGTGACCGTCGGCTTCCTCGGCACCTTTGCCGCGTACGCCGCCAACGGGCTGTCGTTCCTGTTCGTGGCCTCGGTCGTCCCGTTCCTGCGGCCGGCCCCCGGGGCCGCCGAGGCGGCGCCGGCCGGGCCGCGGGCCGTCCCTGCGCGCACGGAGCTGAGCGTGCGGGAGGGCCTGGCCTTCTTCGCGCGCCGGCCCCGCCTGGTGGCCCTGGCCGGCATCACCGGAATCAGCTCGGTCTTCGGCCGCAACTACGGCCTGACCCTGGCCGTCCTCGTCACCGGGCCGCTGGCCGGTGGTGCCGGGGCGTTCGGCACGGTCTCCACGGTGCTGGCCGTGGGCGGCATCCTCGGTGCGGTCCTCGGCGCCCGGCTGCGCAAGCCGTCCGTGCGGACCGTGGGGCTGCTGGCCGCGGCGGGAGCGCTGCTCCAGGTGGTGGCGGGTCTGTCGCCGTCGCTGGCGGTGCTGCTGGTGCTGGTGCTGCCGATGGCCGTCGTGGAGTCCGTCTCGGACACCGCCGGTACGGCCGTGCTGCAGACCGATCCGCCTCCGCACCTGCGCGGCCGGGTGCTCGGTGTGTGGAGCAGCATCGGCACGGTGTGGAGCCTCGGCGGGCCGCCGCTGCTGGGCCTGCTCATGGAGTGGGCCGGGGCGCGCGGCGCCCTGGTCGCCGGCGGACTGCTCATCGCCGGGTCGATCGGCGCGGGCCTGCTGACCCGCCGCCGCGGCGCGCCGGTGCCGCTGACGCTGACCGCGAAGGACGGCGACGTGACCGGCCGCGAGGCACTGGGCACGGCGGCCTGAGGGGCCGCCCACGGGCCCTGGCGGGTCCGCACGCGGGCGGTCAGTCGTGACGGCCGGGCAGGTGGTACACGTGGAACGCCTGCCCGATCACCGGCTGGGCGACGTTGCGCACGCGGACGCCCCCGCTGGTCATGCCGTGCTCGGTGCCGGCGTGTGCGTGGCCGTGCACGGCGAGGTCGGCGCCGCCGGTGTCGATCGCCTCCGCCAGCAGATAGCTGCCGAGGAACGGGTAGATCTCCAGCGGTTCTCCGGCCAGGGTGTCCGGCACCGGTGAGAAGTGGGTCAGGGCGATCCGTACGTCGCAGCCCGCCCGCTCCAGGTCCTTCAGGGCGTGGTGCAGCCCGTCGGCGCGCCGGCGGCTGTAGCGGACGAACTCCTTCATGAGCGGTTCCCCGAACTCCCCGGCGCAGCGTCCGACGAAGCCGCCGCCGAAGCCCTTGGTCCCGGCGACCCCGATCCGGGCGCCGTCGGCGCCGACGACCGCGGACTCCCCTTCGAGGACGTGCGCGCCGGCGTCCCGGAGGATCGCCGTGACCTCCTCGGGCCGCTCGTCGTGGTGGTCGTGGTTGCCGAGCACGGCGACGACGGGCACCCCGAGATCCTTGATCTCCCGGGCGACGACGGCCGCCTCCTCGGGTGTGCCGTGCCGGGTGAGGTCGCCGGCGAGCAGCAGGACGTCGGCGCATCCGGGCAGTGTCTCGAAGGAGGGGCGGAGCCTTCCCTGGCTCTCCGGGCCCATGTGGATGTCCCCGACGGCCGCGACGCGGATCATGTCAGGTCCTCCCCGTGGTCGGGCGACGAGGTGCCGGCGACGAGCAGGTCGGAGTGGACCGGGTGCCCGGCCAGCTCCTCGCGGGCCAGCCGCAGGATCTCGTTGCGGCACTGGGTGGACGGCACGGTGCCGGTGAGCAGGACGGCGTCGCCGCGCATCTCGAGCCGTACTCCGAGTTCTCCGAGGTCTCCGGAGGCCAGGTGTTCGGCGAGGTGGGCGACGCGGTAGTCCAGGTTCCCTGCCGCCTGCGGGGGCGGCGGACTGGTGTCGGTCATGGCTGCCCCTCCTGGGCGTCGATCACGTTCAGCCGTTCGAGGAGGAAGAGGAAGGCGGCGGCCATGGGCTGGTCGCCGCAGGTGCTGCGGACCACGTCCCAGTCGACCTTCTCGCGGACGGCGCGGGCCACCGGCAGGACCGATCCGAAGTCGCAGTAGTGCTCGGAGAAGGCACTGATCAGGCTGCGGATCAGGTCGGTCGGGCAGAGCACCGGCATGAGGACCGAGTCGACCGGCAGCACGTGCGCCCGGTCGAGCATGTCCTCGGTGACGGGCTGGTGCGCGAGGGCGAAGATGATGTCGACGTTCTGCCCGTGGCAGGTGGTCTTCAGCAGCCAGTCCTCGGGCGGGGTACGCACGGCGAGGCCGGCCTCGCGCAGGGCTCCGGCCACCGCCTCGGCGTCGTCGGGCAGGATGGCGAAGTCGGCGTCGTGCTGGAGGTAGCGGCTGCCGCCGTGGGCGTAGACGGCCACGCTTCCCGCGAGCGCGAAGGGGTGGCCCGCCCGCTTGAGGAGGGCACCGATCTGCTTGGTCGCCTCCAGGATGGCCTGGCTGCGGTCCTGCGGGAGGTCCGCCGGCCCGGGAGCGGGCGGGTCCGCAGGCTCCGGTGCGTCCTCGGCGAGGCGGAGTCCGGTGATCTCCGGTCGCCGGGTGGACGTGGACTCCTCCCCGTTCTGCGTCATGACCTCTCCATTCACGGCACCCTCCGCCCGGTCGGCTCCGGGGGTCGTACGGGTACCCGGCGCGCCGCCCGCGACACCGCGTCCGGGGAAAGGCCCGTACGACGTACACCGCTCCCCGCGGCATACCGCCCGACGGCGAGTGGCCGCCCGACCGGCCCGGGAGCACGCTGGTAGGCATGGCACACCGGCTCGGGCTCGCGGGTCCGCGGCAACCGTGGCAGTCCACCCACGCTCTGCTGTTCCTGCCCGTCGCACTCATCGTGGTGATCACGGTCGTGGACCTGCGGACGCCCACCGACATACACCTCGGGCCGGCCCTGGTGATCGCGCCCGCCCTCACCCCTTCCTTCGCCGGACCCAAGACCACGGCGGCCGTCGGGGCGCTCGCGGTGGCCGCTCAGGTCTTCATCGGCATCCACCACGGCGGGATCGGCACCACGAACCACATCGTGCAGATCATCACCCTCTCGGTGCTGGTCGTGCTCACCGTCCTGTACAGCGCTCTGCGCGAACGCAGACAGGCCCAGCTGGCCCAGGTCCGCACGGTCGCCGAGGCCGCCCAGCACGTCCTGATGTGGCCGCTGCCCGAACAGATCGGCACGCTGCGGATCGCCTCGCTGTACCTGGCCGCGGAGGACGAGGCACAGATCGGCGGGGACCTGTACGCGACGACCCTGAGCGACGGCGCGGTACGCGTCCTGATCGGCGACGTCCGCGGGAAGGGCCTGCCCGCCATCGGCGAGGCGGCACTGCTGCTCGGCGCCTTCCGGGAGAGCGCTCCCCGGCACATCCCGCTGGGCGAGCTGGCCACCTCGCTGGACCAGAGCATCGGGCGCTACACGGCCGAGATGGACTCCCCGGAGGAGGCGGGCGAACGGTTCGCCACGGCGCTGCTCGTGGAGATCCCGGACAGTGACCCGGTCACCCGGATGACCAGCTGCGGCCACCCGCCGCCGCTGCTGCTGAGCCCCGGCCACGTCGTCACGGTCCCGAGCCTGCACCCGTCCCCGCCGCTCGGCGTGCTGCACGACACCGTCGAGCACACGCTGGACGTGTTCTCCTTCGAGCCGGGTGACACGCTGCTGCTGTACACGGACGGGGTCGTGGAGGCCAGGGACGAGCGGGGCCGGTTCTACCCGCTGGCCGAACGGGTCGCGCGCTGGACCGAGGACAGTCCCGAGGCGCTGATGCACCACCTGCGGCGCGATCTGCTGGCCCACGTCGGCGGCCGGCTCGGGGACGACGCCGCCCTCATCGCACTGCACCGCACCCTCGGCGAGCGCCGCCGGCACCACGGCCGCGGTGACCTGTCCGGGCACGGCTGAGGACCGTACGGGCACGCCCGCGGAGCGAGGGCCGGGCCTCCGGCGTTCAACTGCGTTTGCGTCAATGTTCAGTCCGGAGGGTGGCCCGTCCCGCCGGGGCGTTGCGAGAATGCGCGGCGCCTCGACAACAGGGAGCCCCCGTGCGTCACTCGACCTCCGCACTCGGCGCCGCCCTCGGCGCGCTCGTACGACACCTGCCCCCGCCCGTACGGCACCCGTCCCGACGCGTACGGCACCCGTCCCCGCCCGTACGTTCCCTGCTCGCCGGCCTGGCCCTGCTTCCGGTGCTGGTCTCCCCCGTGGCCGCGCAGGCCGCGCCCGGCGGTCCCGCGCGGGCACGCTTCGACCTCCAGGCGCACCGCGGCGGCATCGGCATGACGACCGAGGAGTCCCTGGAGGGCTTCGGCAAGGCGCTGCGGCTCGGGGTGTCCACGCTGGAGCTGGACACCCACGTCACCAAGGACCTGAAGGTCGTCGTCCAGCACGACCGTCAGATCAGCGGCGTGAAGTGCATGGACACCGGCCCGGTGACCCCCGGCGACCCGATGTACCCGTACGTCGGCAAGTACGTCAAGGACCTGACCCTGGCTCAGCTCAGGACCCTGGACTGCGGCTACCGGCAACTGCCCGGGTTCCCCGAGCAGGAGGTCGTCAAGGGCTTCCGGATGGTGGAGCTGAAGGACGTCCTGAACCTGGTGAAGAGCTACCACGCCTGGGGGGTGAAGCTGAACATCGAGACCAAGGTGGAGGCGGGCGCGCCCGAACAGACCGCGCCGCGCGGGGTGTTCGTCCGCCGGGTGTACCAGGAGATCCACCGGTCGGGCATCGAGCGGCAGGTCACCATCCAGTCGTTCGACTGGGGTGCGCTGAAGCTGATGCACCGGCTGGCGCCGAAGTGGCCGCTGGTGGCGCTGACGAACTACGACTTCCTCCAGGTGGGCAAGCCCGGCGCGTCCCCGTGGCTGGGCGGGATCGACGCGGACGACTACGACGGCGACTTCGTCCGGGCGGCCGCGACGCTGCCCGGTGTCGCCACCCTCTCCCCCAACTACGGTTTCCCGCAGAACGGCAAGGTCGGTGACCCCGGGTTCCGGTTCTACTCCGACGCGGCGATGGCCGAGGAGGCGCACGCCCGGGGCCTGAAGGTCGTCCCCTGGACCTGCGACGACCCGGCGACCGTGCGGGCGCTGATGGACATGGGCGTCGACGGCGTCATCACCGACTACCCGAACCACGTACGGCAGATCATGGCCGACCGCGGTATGCGGCTGCCGCGGCCGTACCACCCGCACGGCCGCGGCTGAGCGGGGCCGACGGCCCGCGTCCCGACCCGCCGCCGAGCGGACCGGCGGCGTGCGTCCCGCCCCGCCGTGGCTGAGCGGACCGACGGCGTGCGTCCCGCCCCGAATGGGGCGGGGCGGGACCGCACGCCCGTGGGGGGGCCGGCGTCAGCCGGCCGGCTTCAGGTCGGTGATCTTCAGGGTCTTCAGGTCGGACTGCACGTCGATCCGGCTGACCTGGGCGTGCGGCCCGTCACCCCAGGTGAGGGTGACCCTGCTGGTGGCGTGGCCCATGCCTGAACCGGTGTACGCCACCTTCCACTTCACCGGCACGTTCTGCGCGAACAGGATGCCGTCGGCGTGCTGCTTCTTCTCGAACGCGGCGACCTTCTTCTGGGCGGCGCCGGAGAGGTAGAAGCCGCGCAGGGCCTTCTTGGCGGCAGCGGCGCCGGGGTCGTCGGTGGCCCAGACGGAGTCGATGTAGGCGCCGTAGAAGTCGGCCACGTGCTGGGTGACGTTGCGCGGGTCGCCCTGGGCCGACGACACGGCGGCGGCGCGGGTGGTGTGGTCGGCGGAGGCCCCCGCGAGGGCGGGCGTGACGGCGGCCAGGGAGAGGCCGGCGGTGAGGGCCGCGGCGGTGAAGAGGGTCTTGCGGCTACGGACGGACATGTCTCTCATTCCCCCGGTTTTTTCGCGGCCGGGCTGATCCCGGCCTTCGACGGACCTTAAGACCCCATTTCCCGGGCACTGGTTCCGCTTCTCCCCGCATTCTCTCTCCGGCAGATCCCCGCACGTGAGATGCGGAAAAGGTTGGGGCGAATTCCGGTCACAAGGGCGTCGGGGGCGGACCGGCCGGTGTCCGGAAGGTGGGTCGGGGCCGGGGTCCGGAAGGTGGGTCGGACCCCGGCCCCGGGTCTGTCACGGCTCACGGGCCACCGCGCCGTACGTCGCGGTGTCCTCGTGCAGTCGTGGATGCGGGCGGGCGTTCTCGGTGCCGGTCCGGGCGGCCGGCCGTCGTCGGGCGACGCCTGTCTCCCATGCGGTCGAGGGGCCGGGTGCTTGCGTCAGGGGTGCGGGTCACCACTCCTTGCGCAGCGCGCCGAGCAGGCTCTCGGTCCTCCTCGCGGACGCGGCCTGGGCGCTCAGCCGGTCCAGGGCCTCGAGGTAGACGACGACGTCCTCGGGCTTGTCGAGGTAGAGGGCCCCGACGAGCCCGCCGAGGTAGGCGATGTCGGGCAGTTCGGGTGCGCGGAACCGGAAGAGGTGGAAGGTTCCGGCCCGCAAGGCGGGATGCGGCCCGTTGGCGAACGGCATGAGCTGCACGGTGACGTGGGGCAGCCGACTGACCTCGATGAGGTGGTCGATCTGGGCCCGCATCACCTCGGGCCCGCCGACCGGCCAGCGCAGCACGGTCTCGTCCATCACCACCCACAGCCGTGGCGGTCCCGGCCGGGCCAGCAGCTCCTGGCGGCGCATGCGCAGGGCGACCCGGCGCTCGGTGGCCTCGGCGGACGCGTGCGGATCGGCGGTGGTCAGCAGGGCACGTGCGTAGTCCTCGGTCTGCAGCAGGCCGTGCACGAACTGGTTCTCGTACCCGCGGATCTGCACGGCCGCCTGTTCCAGGCTGAGGTAGGCGGCGAGCCAGTCGGGCACGACGTCACGGTAGGCGTGCCACCAGCCGCGCTTGTTGGCCTCGCGCACGGACTGCAGGAAAGTGTCGATCTCCTGCCGGCCGGTGACGCCGTAGACCTGGAGCAGTTTCTCGGCGTCCGCGAGTCGCAGCCGGGCGACCTTGGCCGCCTCCATGCGGCGGATCGTGGAGTGGCTGACCCCGAGCGCCGCACCCGCCTCGGCATAGCTGAGTCCGGCACGGGTGCGCAGTTCCTCCAGCTGTCTGCCGAGGATCATGCGCAGCACGGACGGGGCACCGCCCCAGTCGGTCTCCGTGGTCACGCCCACCCCCCTCGTCCGGTCTCCGGACCACCCTCACACACGATCGCGTCCCCGCACCCATTCGATCACGATCTGGCGGATGCAGCATGCACTTGGCCGATTGCAAATTTCAACTTGCTGGTTGCGGAGCGTTGTCGGCAGCTGCCAGAGTGGACTCACCGCTCCGGCCGGCCAAGGAGCAGGCGGTGGCGCCGGCTTGAGGGAGACGGTCCGCACCACCGCCTCCCGGGAGGCGGTGGCCGTCTGCCGCCCCGGCGGCCGGACGACACCTCGCCCCGGCGGCGAGCACCCTGGTCGACTCCCTGGGCCCGACGGCCCCGACCGGCTCGCTTCCGGGGCCGCACGCCCCGGCAACGCCGCCGTCTGCGCTCCGCCCGGACCACCCCCACTCGTCCGAAGGACCCCCCCATGCACCACACCTCACCCACCCCCGCCCCCACCCCCGCTCCGGCCGCCGACCCCTCCTGGACCCGTACCCGCCCCGGACCGGGCTCCCAGGAGCAGGCCGGGTGACACGGACGCGGTGACGGGCCTCCCCCGACGGCCCCCGTCCCCGACCCGCTAGATTCACCGCGGTGCGGGGCATCCGCACCGGTCGGCGAGGCGTGAACCCGTCCGGGGTGCGCGTCCGCCGCACGTGCCGATCCGACGGGGAGAGTTCATGGTCTGGTCGCTGATCCGCCGGCGACGGGCCGCATCCCGGCTCCCCGTGCCGGGGCGGTGTACGCCGGGCCGGCATGTGCTGGCCACCGAACGGCTGCTGCTGTTCACGCCGCGGACCCGCCTGGACGTGGCGGCGGCGGTCGCCGCGAGCGCGGACGCGGAGGCGCAGCGCTGGCTCGGCACCCTGGCGGACGAGGTGGTGCCCGATCCCGGTGTCCGCCGAGCCCTGCTGGCCTGGCGGCCGGCCGGTGACGACGGCCGCCGGATACCGCGTGAGCTGGCCGAGCCGTACGCACCCGGTCCGGACGACCCGCTGCTCCTGGTGTGCGTGCGCAGATCCGACCTGACTTACGCCGGCGCCCTGGAACTGCAGCATGTGCAGGGCGAGATGGGCGGCTGGCTCGCGCCGGGCTGTCGCGGCCGGGGCCTGGGCGGGGAACTGTTCCGTGCGGGCGTCGAGCTGGCCCACACCCATCTCGGGCTGGCCACGATCCGGGCGGGAGCCGAGCCCGGCAACACCGCGAGCCGGGGGGCCCTGGCCCGCGCCGGCTTCGTCCCGGACGAGGGCCCGCCCCGGCACACCCTGTCCGACGGCCGCGTGATCGACGCCCTCTGGCACCGGAACGACACCGCAGCGCCCTCCCGCTGCCCCGCCCTCACGGCGACCGACTGAGACGTCTGGCACCACCCCGGCCGGCCCGGTCCGGGCAGTGCCGGCCCGGTCCGGGCAGTGTCGGGCGGTGCCGGGCAGTGCCGGGCGGTGCCGGGCAGTGTCGGGCGGTGTCGGGCGGCAGCGGCCCGGGGTCCTTGTGTCAGGCGCCGGGCATCAGGCCCGCCGCGGTCGTGGCTCCCAGTTCCCAGCACGCCTGGAGGTCGGCCTTGCCCGGCTCGCCGGTGACCGTCACCGGATCGGCGGCCAGGCGCCAGCCGAGGCCGGTGGTGACGGTCCCGACGGCGCGGACCGCGCCGGTGACGTCGTTGCCGCCGTGCACGTAGTAGCTGAACGGCCGGCCCCGGGTCTCGTCCAGGCACGGGTAGTAGATCTGGTCGAAGAAGTGCTTGAGGGCGCCGGACATGTAGCCCAGGTTGGCGGGCGTGCCGAGCAGGTAGCCGTCGGCCTCGAGCACGTCGGAGGCGGTGGCGGACAGGGCCGCCCGGCGTACGACACGCACGCCCTCGATCTCCGGGGTGGTGGCGCCGGAGACGACGGCCTCGAACAGGGCCTGACAGTGGGGGGACGGGGTGTGATGGACGATCAGCAGGGTAGGCACATGCGGCACCCTGCCGTGCGTGTGCCGCCCCTGGCAAACGGCGGCGGGCATCGCCGGAGGCGGGGCGCGGTACGCCCCGGGAGGACGGGAGGGGTCGTCGTGGCCGAGGAGGACCGCCGGGCACCGGCAGCCGTGGTGTTCGACGCGCTGGGAACGGACTACGAGCGCGCCTTCGCCGGCTCCGCGGCTCACCGGGCGTCGCTGCGCCGGCTGCTGGCGGAGCTGGCGCCGGGGAGCAGCGTGCTGGACGTGGGCAGCGGGACCGGCCGGCCGACGGCCCAGGCCCTCGTCGAGGCCGGACACCGGGTGCTCGGCCTCGACGTCTCACCGGTCATGGTCGGCCTGGCCGCCCGGCAGGTGCCGGAGGCCGAGTTCCGGCTCGCGGACATCCGGGAGGCACCGCTCGCGGAGGGCTCTTTCGACGCGGTGTGCGGGTACTTCTCGCTGCTGCAGATGTCCCGCGCCGAGCAGGCGGCCGTGGTGGCGAAGCTCGCCCGGGCGGTACGGCCCGGCGGCCTCGTCGTGCTGGCCACCGTGCCCCTGGACGTGGAGGACGTCGAGGCGGTCTTCATGGGGCAGCCGGTACGGGTGACCAGCTTCGGCGCGGAGGCGTTCGGCGAGATGGTGGCGAAGGCCGGCCTGACCGTGCTGGCCGAGGAGCAGACCCTCTTCACGCCGGAGCACCCCGACGCCGTGCCGGAACCCCATCTGTTCCTGCACGCCCGCCGTGACGGATGAGCCGCACAAACGCGTTCGGCGTTGTCGGCGCCCTCGGTTACAGTGACGGCTCTGAACCGGAGGGGAGACAACAGTGCAGGTCAGGGTGGGGGCCGTGAGCGGCCGTATGGTCGTCGCGGTGGCACTTGCCGCGGTGCTCGGCGGGTGTGCTCAGTCGGCCAAGAGTGACGGAAGCAGGCCCCCGAAGTCTTCGGCGGGCGCCGGGGACACGGGCGCGGAGGCGAAGGACACGGCTGCGGCCGGCGGCACGATCGGTCCTGCCGGTTCGGCCTGCGAGCTGCCGGTCAGCTTCGACGTCGCCAAGCGCTGGAAGGCCAAGTCGATCGACGCCGGCAAGGAGCTGGACAAGGCCTCGAAGAAGAGCGACGACGACCTGAGCGGGGCGTTCGCCGAGGCCTTCCTCCGGCAGGGGCCGGTCACCGCGGCCTGCGAGATCGACGCCAAGCCGGCCGGCAACATCGGCTTCCTGCGCGTGTGGACCGGGAAGGCCGGCGACGCGGACGCGGGCGGCGTACTGCGCGCGTTCGTCGCCGCCGAGGACGGCGTCAGCAAGGCGAAGTACCGCTCCTTCAAGACCGGCGGCGGCGTCTCCGCAGTGGAGGTCGAGTACCTCTACACGAGCAAGCTGCTCGAGGAGACCAAGAAGGAGAGCGCCTTCGCGGTCAGCACGCCGGACGGGCCGGTCGTCCTGCACCTCGGTGGCATGGACACCGAGGAGCACGAACAGATGCGGCCCGCCTACGACCTCGCCAAGAAGACCCTCAAGCTCGTCTGAGGACCCGGCGGTCAGTAGCGCAGACGCCGGGCGCGCACCAGCATGACCACCCCCGACAGGGCGAGCAGCATGCCGATGGCGGCGGGCCACAGTTGTGCGCCCGTCTCCGCCAGCCCGCCCCGGGTTCCCTGGGCCTGGGGCTGGATCGAGGGCCCGGGGGGCGGGACGTCTCCGCCGGTGCTGCCGGCGGCGGCTGCGGCTGCGGCGGCGGGTTCGGACGACGTCGAGCGGGCCGGGGCGGAGTGCGCCGGTTCCGGCCGGGACGTGGATGATGCGGCCGGGTCCGCCTTGCCGGGCTTGTCGGCAGTGTCGTGCTTGGTGGTACGGGTCCGGTCCTGGTCGTCGGTACGCGTCTGGTCGTCGGTGCGGGTCCGGCCGTCCTCGGTGGAGCGGGCCGGTTCGGTCGTCGGGTCCGTCCTGGGCGCCTCGCCCCGGCCGGAGGCAGACGGAGCCGGGGCGGTGGTTGCGTCCCCGCCGGGCTCCGCCGTGGTGCCCTCGCCGGAGCCGGAAGTCTCGCCGGAGCCGGGGGTCTCATCCGAGCCGGTCTCATCGGAGCCGGGAGTCTCGCCGGAGCCGGGGGTGTCACCGGAGCCGGGGGTCTCACCGCTGCCGTCACCCGCCGTGGGTGTCGGCGCCGCCGTCGAACCGTCGTCGTCGCCACCGGAAGCCCCGCAGGTGCGGCCGGAGTTGATGCAGTCGACCATCTCGTCCATCAGGTCCTCGTCGAAGACGTTGATGAAGTCGCCGTGGTCGGTGACGGGCTTGTGCAGCTGCTCGGGGAAGGAGTCCACCGCGAACAGCGGGACGGAACGGCCACCGTCCCCGAGGCTCGGCGCGTCGACGTCGTAGACGATGCGCTGGACCAGCTGGGGAATGGGCCGGAAGCCCGCCTGGCAGGAGCCGTCCCCGGCCGCGAAGGCCACGTGGGTGCGGTGGTTGGCGCTGTCGATGTTGCGGCCGTCCCAGCAGCTCTGGAACCGGAACGTGCGGACCACGTCACTGCCCTGCGGACACAGCGGGTACTTGTCCTTCAGCTGCCGGTTCTCGAAACCGGTGCAGCTCCAGGAGGCGTTGGCGTTGCCGGGGCCGTTGACGAAGGCCTTGGCGTCGCCGGTGATGATGCGGAGCAGCCGGGGCATGGCGGTGACCTTCTCGCGCGGGTTGCCCACGAACGTCAGCGTCACCTGCTTCGGCGTGACGATCTGGCCCGCGTTGCCCTCCGTACCGCCGCCGGGCGCCCCGGCGTCGCGCTCCTGGGTGCCGTTCTGCAGGCGCAGCACCGGCCAGTAGTACGTCGACTTGTCACCCTGGTCCACGCAGCTCGTGTCGGCGTCCGCCAGGTCCTCGTCGCTGGCGAAGGCGTTGTTGCTCTGGTTGCCGATGTAGTCGTGGAAGTGGTGGGCGCCGTTGGTGACTCCGGGGGCGACGATGACGTTGTCGGAGTTGAACAGGCCGTCGGCGTTGACCCCGCAGTCGGAGGTGAACGTGCCGCGCGAGGCGCCGTCCCGCGCGGCCGGGGCCGCCTCCTCCGGCGGTACGGCGGTGATGTCCTGGTAGTCGGAGGCGACGGGCCCGTTGCCGCCCTGGCCCGCGCCGGCCTGCCCCTGACCGGCACCGCCCTGCTGGGCGCCGCCGTTCGGGGCGTCCGTGGGTGCGGCGCTCTCACCGGGGCGCAGGGTGCAGGTGGCCAGGCCGTCGAGGCCCTGCGGGCGCTCCCCCGCCCGGTCGATGGCCTCGCCGATCCGTCCTATGGACGCGGACCGCTTCTCGTTCAGCGGGTTCATGATGCTGTCGTCGGCGGCGCCGGTGTCCTGGCCACCGTTGCGTGACCACTGCTGGAGCTGCTGGTACGCCGCCGCCGTCTGCCGGTCGAGCGCGGCGAGTTCACGGTCGACGTCCTGGCGGGCCGTGTCCGGCACGTCCGTCAGCCGGCTGCCGACGTCGGGGCAGTCGATCGTCGCCATGCCCGCGGACAGGACCTGTCCCGTGGAGTCGGACCCGCCGCCCCAGCCCTCACTGGCCGAGGCGTAGACGTTCACGGCGACCAGCCCGGCGCCGCCCAGCATCAGGGCCGTTGCTGCGAGGGTCGCGCGTCGTGCGCCGGTCGGGCGTCTGCGCCTGTTGCGTACCAAGGTCGTCCCCTGTGTGTGATCGCCGGTCGGGCATGGAGTTCCCCGGCTTCATACGGAGGGCGGGTCCACCGTGTTCAACAGAATCTCGAATTCACCGGGATCTCACAGGAAACCATGGCCCCAACCCCTTCCCACCCGAACGTCACTGCGAACATCACGAATATGTATCGGACATTTCACACCTCAACCTTCACACGAGGTACACACGTTGGCTAGGTTGACGCGAGGCCGCCCGGCTCAGGTCTCGGCGAGCCGTCCAACTGCCCTGCGGGGCAAGGAAGGAGCACGTCTTCCATGGTGCCGGAGAGCCGCGACGAGGTTCGGCAGCGGATCGACTCCCTCTACGACCAGGCCGAGAGCGACACCGGGACCTTCAACGTGACCCGGGCCATGGCCGCCCAGCGGCGGTCCCGCGGTGTCCCGTTGGCCAAGCAGCGGGGCCGGCGACCGGATCCGGCGCTGGACGAGGTGGCCCGGCAGTGGTTCGACGCGGCACGCGCGAAACTCGGCCCGACCGTCCCCGCGGCACTCCCTGCCGACCGCCTGCCCGACCGCACCGCGGCGTCGACAGGTTCCTGGGGCCGAAGCGGGGCCGACTCCCTCGTCTCCGGCGAACGCCAGGCCCTGGAACCGGGGTCGTCGGCACGGGCACCGCAGGCCTTGGAGCGCGGGATGGGCAGCCGTGCGGTGGCCGAGCTGACGAGCGGAAGCCCGACGGGGGACCGGCCGCCGGGCCGAGCGGTGGCCGAGCTGACCGGCACACAGACGCCCGCCGAACCGAGCCGTACGCAGCGGGTCGGCGAACCGACCGGTGAGCTGCCGGCGGGCGAACTGGCCGGCGGGCGGACGGCAGGTGAGCTGACCGGCGGGCAGACCCCAGGCAACCTGACCGGTGGGCTGCCGGTGGGCAACCTGGCCGGCGGACTGCCGGTCGGCGAGCCGGCTGCCGGGTGGATGTCAGGCGGACTTGCCGGTGGGCGCGCCCTCGAGCCGGCGACGGTGGACCCGGTCGGCGGGCCTGCCGCGACGGCCCTCCTCCCGGTCACCGCGCTGTCCGCACCACCCGGACCGCCGACACCGTCAGCACCGTCCGCACCGTCCGCACCGTCCGCACCGGGAAGTCCCGTTCAGGAACCGAGGGCGCTGCCCGGTGCCGCGCCCGGCCGCCCCTCCCCCGGCGTCCACAAGACGGAGAACCGGCGCAAGCTCAAGGCGGCCGCGGAGCAGCTGACCCGGTACGCCGCGAACATCGCCGTACCCGCGGCGGCCGTTCAACCCGCCCCCGCCCAGACCGACCAGGCCGCCCAGGCCGCGTGGACCACCCCCATCCAGACCGACCAAGCCGCGTGGACCACCCCCGCCCAGACCGACCAAGCCGCGTGGACCACCCCCATCCAGACCGACCAAGCCGCGTGGACCACCCCCGCCCAGACCGACCAAGCCGCGTGGACCACCCCCGCCCAGACCGACCAAGCCGCGTGGACCACCCCCGCCCAGACCGACCAAGCCGCGTGGACCACCCCCGCCCAGACCGATCCGGCACCGACTGCATGGATCGGCGGCATGACCGAACGGGCCGCGCAGGCCGGCCAGTCCGCGCAGGCCGCCATGAGCGACACCGGTGCACTTCCCGTCGTGGCGGCCCCCGGCACCCCCCTCACCGAGACCGGCTCCCGAGCGCTGCGGGCCGCCAAGGCGATCGCGTTCGCCCGGGCGCAGGTCGGGAAGCCCTGCGTTTGGGGTGCGACGGGGCCGGACTCCTACGACTGCTCCAGCCTCACCCAGGCCGCATGGAAGGCCGCCGGGGTCACTCTGCCCCGGGCCGCGCACGAACAGGCCCTGGCCGGCGCCCCGGTCGTGTCGGCCGGCCTCGAACCCGGTGATCTGGTCCTGTTCTTCGACGACGACCGGCACGTGGGCCTGCACGTCGGCGACGGGATGATGGTGCACGCTCCCGGGCCGGGCTCGACGATCCGCGAGGAGTCGATCTACGGGGCCGGGGAGGCGGCGATCCACCGGATCGTACGGCCGGCCTGACCGGGGCCGGCCCGGGTGCGCGATCCGCTCGAGCGTGCGGCCGGGCCTGCCGGGCCGGAGCCCCGGCATAAGCAACCCCTCGGCAAGGCATAAGATCACCTTATGGGGTCATAGGGCAGACCCCGGTACCAAGTTAGGTCTGCCTTAGTTTAGGCTTCCTGATCAAGTCGCCCATTCACGCTCGAAGGGAACCTGATCATGCCGCGCCCCCTGCGGGTAGCCATCGTCGGAGCCGGCCCCGCCGGGATCTACGCCGCCGACGCCCTGCTCAAGTCCGAGGTGGCCGCCGACCCCGGCGTGTCCATCGACCTCTTCGAGCGGATGCCCGCCCCGTTCGGCCTGATCCGGTACGGCGTCGCGCCGGACCACCCGCGCATCAAGGGCATCATCACGGCGCTGCACCAGGTGCTGGACAAGCCGCAGATCCGCCTGTTCGGCAACGTCGACTACCCGACCGACCTCGGCCTGGACGACCTGCGCGCCTTCTACGACGCGGTGATCTTCTCCACCGGCGCCATGGCCGACCGTGCCCTGTCCATACCCGGCATCGACCTCGACGGCTCCTACGGCGCCGCCGACTTCGTGTCCTGGTACGACGGCCACCCGGACGTGCCGCGCACCTGGCCGCTCGAGGCCGAGAAGGTCGCCGTGCTCGGCGTCGGCAACGTCGCCCTGGACGTGGCCCGCATCCTCGCCAAGACCGCCGACGAACTGCTGCCGACCGAGATCCCGCCGAACGTCTACGACGGTCTGAAGGCCAACAAGGCCCTGGAGATCCACGTCTTCGGCCGCCGCGGCCCGGCACAGGCGAAGTTCTCCCCGATGGAGCTGCGCGAGCTGGACCACTCCCCGAACATCGAGGTCATCGTCGACCCCGAGGACATCGACTACGACGACGGCTCGATCGAGACCCGGCGCGGCAACAAGCAGGCCGACATGGTCGCCAAGACGCTGGAGAACTGGGCGATCCGGGACGTCGGCGACCGCCCCCACAAGCTGTTCCTGCACTTCTTCGAGTCCCCGGCGGAGATCCTCGGCGAGGACGGCAAGGTCGTCGGCCTGCGCACCGAGCGCACCGCGCTGGACGGCACCGGCAACGTCAAGGGCACCGGCGAGTTCAAGGACTGGGACGTCACGGCCGTCTACCGCGCCGTCGGCTACCTCTCCGAGAAGCTGCCCAAGCTGCCCTGGGACCTCGAGTCCGGCACCGTCCCGGACGAGGGCGGCCGGGTGATCGAGGAGGGCGGCACCCCGCTGCAGTCCGCCTACGTCACCGGGTGGATCCGGCGCGGCCCCGTCGGTCTCATCGGCCACACCAAGGGTGACGCCAACGAGACCGTCGCCAACCTCCTGGACGACTACGCCCACGGCCGGCTGCACACCCCGTCCGCGCCCGAGCCCGAGGCCGTGGACGCCTATCTCGCCGAGCGGAACGTCCGCTTCACCACTTGGCGGGGCTGGTACGAGCTGGACGCCGCCGAGCGCGCCCTGGGCGAGCCGCAGGGCCGCGAGCGCGTGAAGATCGTCGAGCGTGAGGACATGCTGCGGGCGAGCGGGGCGTAAGTCCCGCACGCCCGACCGGGCCCGGAGGGGGGCCGGGCCCGGAGGGGGGCCGGGCCCGGGGAACCCCAACGGGCTCCGGTGGCAGCACCAATGGGCTCCGGTAGCAGCACCGACGGGCTCCGGTAGCAGCACCAATGGGGTCCGGGGAAAACCCCAACGGGTTCCGCAGCGGCCCCTGTTAAGGTCCTGCGGTGTTCTCACTGGTCGAGCCCGTCTTCTTCACCCGCCTGCGCGAGGCCCGTCGCGTACTCGTCGCCGGTGCCGGCGGCGGCTTCGACGTCTACGCCGGGCTCCCCCTGGCGCTCGCGCTGCGAGCCGCCGGCAAGGACGTCCACCTGGCCAGTCTCTCCTTCGCCGACCTCTACGGCCTGGACCTGGACAGCTGGGTCGCGGAGGACGTCGCCGCCGTCCGCCCCGGCACCCCGCTGCGTGGCGACTACTTCCCCGAACGCTCGCTCGCCCAGTGGCTGCAGTCACATGACCTGCCCGACACCGTGTACGCCTTCCCCCGCACCGGAGTCGAGCCGCTGCGCGCCGCCTACCGGTCGCTCCTCTCGCACCTGGGCGGGGTGGACGCGGTGGTACTGGTGGACGGCGGCACGGACATCCTGATGCGCGGCGACGAGCACGGGCTCGGCACTCCGGAGGAGGACATGGCGAGCCTGGCCGCCGTCGCCGGCATCGAGGAGGTCCCGTACCGGCTGGTGGCCTGCCTGGGATTCGGGGTGGACGCCTACCACGGCGTGAACCACTCCCTGGCCCTGGAAAACCTGGCCGCCCTGGACCGCGAGGGCGGCTACCTGGGGGCGTTCTCACTGCCCCGCGAGAGCCCCGAGGGCACCGCCTACCTGGACGCGGTGGCACACGCCCAGCGCAGCCACGCGAGCCATCCCAGCATCGTGCAGGGGTCCGTCGCCGCGGCGGTGCGCGGGGAGTTCGGAGACGTACGGTTCACCGAGCGCACCCGGGGCAGCGAGCTGTTCGTAAACCCGCTGATGGCGCTCTACTTCTGCGTCGACCTGCCCGCGCTGGCACGCGCCAACCTCTACCTCGGGCGGCTGGAGGGCACGGTCCTGATGCGCCAGATCAGCTCGGCCATCGCCGCATTCCGCGACGAGCTGCCGCGACAGCGACCGCCCCGGGCCTTCCCCCACTGAGCGCCGCGCGATCTGCCGAGGGAAGTCGGAGACACCGGTGGGACTGCCGCCGGTGCAGGTGGTGCACCGGTGCAAGTGGTCCCTCGGTGAGGGGTGGTCCTCCGGTGAACGGTGGTCCTCCGGTGAAGGGCCGGTGAAGGGTGGTCTTCCGGTGAAGGGTGGTCCTCCGGTCGGGTGAACGGGACCCGCCCCTGAGCGGATGGACGGGCGGATCCCGTTCGCAGGACCATTGTGGGCGCCGTGCGCGGTGGACAGGCACGGGTGAGCCGCGATCACCTGACGCGTGCAGCGCGGGCCCCGGGCTCACGGCGTACACCCCGTGCGCGGGGCGCACACCCGAGAGCCACGCCCGGCGGCGGGCCCCACCGCCGTGCCGCCCCGCCTACCGGTGATACTGGGAGGCGCACCCGCCCCCATCAGCAGATTGGCTTATGTCGAACTCCGCCACCGACCACGCCACCGTCCCGCAGACCCTCTGGGCGGCCCGGGGCCGCCACACCGGTCCCGCCCCCGAGGACGTCGTCCGCCGCACCTTGCGGAGACACAAGGAGACCGGGGACATCGACGACTTCGCCGAGCCGCCCGTGCCCGAGGATCCCGCCCGGCGGGTCTTCGAGGCGCGCTGGCGGGCCGCCGGCACGGTGACCGTACGCGCCAGGCTCACCCTCGTACCGCGGGAGAGCAGGCCGCACGGCCACGAATGGCGGCTCGTCGCGGAAGCGGAACGCCCCTGGGACGACGCATGGCCCTCCCCCGCGACCCTGTTCTGGCCCGAAGACGGCTCCGGCGAGGGCGATGACGGCTCCTGGGACCGGCACGCCACCGTCGCCGGCCTGCACTTCCGCCAGGTCAACGCGCTGCCCGCGGACGACAAGGAGATGCGCCGCCGGCTACGGGAGGCGGCCCGCGAGGCCTGGTGCGTCAACCTCGTCGTGCATGAGGCGATGACGCCGGACGAGCAGGGCCGGCTGCCGCTCGCGCGCCTGCTGCCGCCCGGGCTGCGGCACCGGGTGGTGGAGCACCGGGCCGCCCCTCAGCAGCTGCGCGGTGTCAACTGGGCGCTGAAGGACCTCGGTGTCGAGGTGCCGCGCGGCGGCGCGGTGCTGCTGCCGCCGGACCCCGCGCCGGAGGGCTACGACCGCCGGGAGCACAGCGTGCGCAACGTCTTCCTGGACGGTTCCGAGCCGGCCGAGCTGATCGCGGCCGTGCGGCACTTCACGACCCTGCCCAGGCCCCTGCCACGGGACGCCGAGGAGGCGCTGACCGACCTGCGCGAGAACTGGACCCTGTTGACCGTCCAGGAGGAGCTGGAGCGGGAACGGGGTCTGGTCACCATGTACGCCGAGGCGCTGGAGGCGATGACGAAGTCCCGGGACCTGTACAAACACGCCGCCGAGCAGGCGCTGGAAGCCCTGGCCGCCTACCGTGACGTCCCCGTCTCCGTCCTGCCGCAGCAGCGGCCCGCCGCCCGGACGCCGACCGCACTGCAGCAGTTGACGCGGACGTTCGAGCGGCTGAAGCTCACGGCCAAGGGCCGCCGGGAGGCCGAGCCGGCCGCGGACGCCTCGCCGGACCCCGCGCCGCCCGGTACACCGGCGGAGGGCCCACGGGGGGAGACCGACGGCCCGGGCACGCCCGACGGGCCGGGGACGGCCGGCGGGCCGGGGACAGCCGGCGGGCCGCGGTCGGCCGACAGCCCGGATGAGGCCGGCGGGCCGGGGAAGGCCGACAGCCCGGATGCGGCCGGCAGTCGAGGCACCGCCGGCGTCCGAGGCCGCGCCGACGGCCGATCGTCGTAGCCCTCCTGGTGCGGAGCGGGCCCGCGGGGGGAAGCCGAAGGAGACAGCCGCAGCGCCACCGGAAACGCAGCGGAAGGAGACGGGATGGACACGACCACCACCCTGCTGGTGATCGCGGCGGTCGTCGCGGCGGCGCTGCTCGCCGTCGCCGTCGGCCTGCTCGTCCGGCTGGTACGGGCCCGGCGGACGCTGCGGCGGGCCGGGCTGCCGGCGGGGCCGCGATGGGTGTTCTGGGGCGCGGTCGCGTATCTGCTTCTCCCCACCGACCTCCTGCCCGACCCCGTCTACCTGGACGACATCGGCGTCCTGCTCCTGGCCCTGCGCAGCCTCCGCGCCGCCCGGCCCCTGCCGCCGGGCCCACCGGGACCGTGACCGGAACGCCGCCGACGCGTGCCGCGGGCTGACGACGCGCGCCGCGGGTCGCGGGCCGACGGCGACGGGCGCGGGCCGACGCCGGGGGGCGAGGATCTCGGGCTGGCAGCGACGGGCGCAGATCGGCGCCGAGGGGCGCAGACCGGCGCCGAGGGACGCGGGCCGGCGCCGAGGGACGCGGGGTGCAGGCCGGCCCGCGCGGGGCCTTGGCGCGGGCCGGCCCTGCTGATGCGAGGCGCGGGGGCTCGCCGGGTGCCTCGCGGACAGCCTCGGCGAGATCCCGCGGTCGCTCAACGGGCCGGCTCGGCGCGGGGGTTGCCCGTCGTCAAGAAGGTGCCCAGGGTCGTCAGTGCCGCGAGCGCGGCGGCCCCGGCTATGGTGCCGGCGAGCCAGGGCGGGGCCAGGGTCGCCGTCTCCAGGTGCGCCGGGGCGGGCAGACCGAAGCGACCGCCGAGTGCCTGGCCCACGGCCAGCACGGCCGTGACCCCGGCGGCGGCCGTCGCCGCGACGAGCCGGACCGGCGCCGACCGTGCCGTCAGCGCGAGGGCCAGCAGCCCGCACAGCGCCGAGGCGAGCAGGGTGGCCCCGAGTGCCCCCTGGGCCAGCTCGGTCCAGTACCGCGGGGCGTGCGCCACCCCGCACAGGAGGACCAGCAGCGCGGCGCCCCGCGCGGCCCACCCGGCGACCGCCGGGCCCCGTACGTCACCGGCGCGTCCGGCATGCTCCCTGACCAACCGCCTCCTCCGCGACCGCACCCCGGCGGACCGCTCTCCGGCAGACTGTTCATGAGTGGACCGACCTTGAGCGGACCGATCGCCGGCGGACCGTTCTCCGGCGGACCCTTCCTCAGTCGACCGCTGCGTGCCCCGCGGCGGCCGCAGGCCCTGCCACACGGGCGCGGCCGACCCGGGTGGGGCCAGCGCTGGCCCGGCCGACGCAGGGGCGGCAGGCCCAGGCCCGGCAGGCCGGGGCGCGGATGCGGCAGGCCCGGGCGCGGGTGCGGCAGGCCCAAGCGCGGCAGGCCCGGATGCGGGTGCGAGGGCAGCCGACGCGGGCGCAGGTGCGGGCGGCACGGGCGCGGCGGGCGCGCGTGCGGGCGCAGGTGCGGCCGGCACAGGTGCGGCCGCGTCGGGGAGTGGGCCGTCGGCGCCCCTGCGGTCCGCGGCCAGGCGGCCGATCAGCTCGGCGAGTTCCTCGACCGGCCGGTGTACCGCCACCGCCCGCACGGCCTCCTCCCCGCAGTGCGGTTCGACCGGTGTGCGGTGCAGCAGCTGCACCAGCCGGGAGACGTCCTCCAAGGGACGGCTCTCGGCCGCCGCCCGGATCGCTTCGTCGGCGCTGCCGCTTCCCCGGGGCGGCTTGGTCAGCAGCGTCACCAGGCGGGTGACGTCCTCCACGGACCGGTCGACCCCGATCGCGCGCAGGGCGTGGACGGTGGTCCGGGCGTGCTCGGGTGAGCTTTCCAACAGCGTGATCAGCCGGACGACGTCCTCCAGCGGGCGGTCGGTGACGGCCGCCCGTACCAGGCCGCTCAAGGGGTCGCCGTACGCGGGATCGGCCGGGCCGGCCGTCTGCGGAACGCCGGGAAGCTCCTCGGGGGGCCGCCCGGGCAGCGTCATGAGCTGAGGGGCCGGAGTGGGGACGACGGTGGCGGCGGGTGCCGGGGGTATCAGCGAGTCGTCGGGACGGGGGAACGAAGAGCGGGTGGTCATCTCGGCTCCAGGGGAGGGATGCGGCCGCGCGTGCGCTCCCGTGTGCGGCCGCGGTATTACGCAGTCCATTACTAGGAGCGGGTCCGGTGCCACGCCACTCGGGTGGGGCGCTGGTGTGACGGCCGGGGGCGGCCCGGGGGCGGCCCTGCCGAGCCCGCACTTTCCTGCCTCCGCCCAGGTGCGTTCCGCGCCGCTGGTGGCGCATTCTTGCTGTGTCATCCATGCGGAGGCGCACGGGACGAGGTAGGGCCGATGGCTGGGACCGGCGAGCAGGTGGTCCGGAGGCGGGCCCGGCTGGCCGCGCTGCTGGCCGACGCGTCGACCGGCGCGCTCGATACGGCCGGCGGGCGGGTCTCCGGCGTGTACCTGCGGTCCAGCACCCCGGGCATGCTGCGCCTCGCGGTGCTGGTGGGACTGCCCGGCCAGCTGTTCAGGCCCTGGTGGCGGCTGCACGTCGGCCGCCCCTTCCCGGTCGCCGACGCCTACCGGCTCGGGGTGCAGGTGGTCCTGTCGAACGCCACCGAGACGATGCGCCGGTATCCGCAGCTGGCGGCCGGTCTGCCGTTCCAGTTCGGCTCGGTGCACGTACCCGTGCCGGGCGGGGCCGAACGGCTGGGGGTGATCACGGTGCTGCGCCCGGCGGTGCAGGACGCCGTGGACGGGTTCATGGACCGGGACCTGCTCTCCAGGCTGGCCGAGGGACTGGGCGCCGAGCTGCTCGCCCTGGCCGACGGGGACGAGGACGCCATCCTCTGGGACGGCGAACCGCTGTGCGTGCGGCCGCCCGCGAAGCTGCCCGCGCAGGCCACCGCAGGACGTTTCCACTGGGACCCGGCGACCTCCGCGGTGCGCGCGGACGACCGGCTGAACGCCCTGCTGGGCCTCTGCCCCGGCGAGTTCCAGGGCACGGAGAAGGAGCTGGCGGACGCCGTGGCGCCGGGCGACGCGCACCGGATCCTGGCCGCGCTGCACGAAACGGCCGCCGGAGAGCCGCCGAGCACTCCGCTGGACGTGCGGTCCCAGGTGGGCACCCCGCGTTTGCTGGACCTCTGGCCCGCCGGGGTCCACGGTGCCGCGCCCGCCGTCGGCGGGGTGGTCTTCGACCCCGGCCCCTCGGCCTCCGGGGACGGCGCCGCCGACCTGCTGCCGCAGGGCGTGTTCTGCGTGGACCGGCTGGGTCTGATCGTGTACGTCAACCCGGCCGCCGCCCGGCTCGCGGGCCGGGAGCGGGAGGAACTGCTCGGGCACGCGCTGTGGGAGGCGATCCCGTGGCTGACCGGGCCGCCGTACGACGACCATCTGCGCGGCGCACTGGTCACCCGGGACCCGGTGCACTTCCATGTCCAGCGGCCGTCCGCCGACGGGGGCCTCTCCGCCGAGGGCGACTGGCTGGCCGTGTCGGTGCACCCCGGCGAGGACCTGCTGACGTGCACGCTGGTCCCGGCCAGCCGGGTGGAGAGCACGCCGGAGCCGGTTCCCGAGGTGCACGTCCCGGAGGACGCGGTGGCGGCCCCCGCGATGACGCCGTTGTACCGGCCGATCGCACTGGCCATCGCGCTGACGGACGCGGTGACCGCCCGGCAGGTCTCCGCTGTGGTCATGCAGGAGCTGCTGCCCGCGTTCGGCGGCCGGCGCCTGGCCATCTACCTGCTCCAGGAACGGCATCTCTACCTGGCCTGGGAGACCGGGTTCCCGCACGGGTTCCTCGCCCCGTTCGAGGGCGTCGGTCTCGATGCCCACCTGCCCGGCGTGGAGACCCTGACCACGGGCCGGCCGCTGTTCTTCGAGTCCATGGAGCAGCTGGCAGGGGCGTACCCCGGGATCGCTCTGGACGCCCACGAGGGCGCCCGTGCCTTCCTGCCGCTGATCGCCTCGGGCCGGCCGGTCGGTTCGTGCATCCTCGGCTTCGACCGCGCCCGTCCCTTCAGCACGGAGGAACGTACGGTGCTCACCGCGCTCGCCGGGCTGATCGCGCACGCGATGGAGCGGGCGCAGCGTTACGACAGTGAGGCGGCCCTCGCCCGCGGGCTGCAGCAGGCTCTGCTGCCCCGCCGGCTCTCGGCGCATCCGCGGGTGGAGACGGCGGGCCGTTATCTGCCGGGCACGCAGGGCATGGACGTGGGCGGTGACTGGTACGACGTGCTGGAGGCCGGGGAGGGGCTGGCGCTGGTCATCGGTGACGTGCAGGGGCACGGGGTGCAGGCTGCGGCCACCATGGGCCAGCTGCGCAGCGCCGTGCGGGCGTTCGCGCTGGGGGACCGGCCGCCCGACGAGGTGCTCAGTGGTACGAACCACCTGCTGATCGATCTGGACCCGGGTCAGTTCGCCAGCTGCTGCTATCTGCGCCTCGACCCGGTCACCGGCCGGGCCAGGATCGCCCGGGCGGGGCATCCGCCGCCGCTGCTGCGCTCCCCCGACGGAAGCACCCGGCTGCTGGACGTCCCGGGCGGTGTCGTCCTCGGGGTGGACGCGCAGGCCCGGTACCCGGTCACCGAGGTGCTGCTGGAGCCGGACGCGATCCTCGCCCTGTACACGGACGGGCTGGTCGAGCGGCCGGGCGCGGACATCGACGAGGGCATCACGGCGCTGCGGCTGGCGCTGTCCAGGGCCGGGGGTACCGCCCGGCGCGGTGGGCGGTCCCTGGCCGGGGTCGCGGACCGGCTGACGGCCACCGCCCGGCACGCCACCGACCGCCCCGACGACGTGGCTCTCCTCCTCGCCGCACGCCGCCGGTCAGCGGCCGTCGCCTCGGGTGACGGTCTCGCCTGACGGCGCCGGGCAGTGTAGACATGGGCTCATGGTGCGACTGCCCGGCCGGCCCGCGACCCGGCCGCCCCGTTCTTCCGGGCAGCCACGCGCACCGCGCGCCCGGCCGCGGCAGCGACGCGGCACGGGCGGCAGTCGGCCCGGATTCCTCCGGTCGGCGGTGACCGGGCGCAGCGTGGCCGGACAGGTGTTCCTGCTCCAGGTGGTGATCGTGCTGCTGCTGATCGTCTCGGCCGTGGTGGCGCAGGTGCTCCAGGTGCGGCGGGACACGGACACCGAGGCGACCAGACGCTCCCTCGCCGTGGCAGAGACGTTCGCGAACGCGCCGGGTACGGCCGCCGCGCTGCGCTCGCCCGACCCCACGGCCGTGCTGCAACCGCGCGCGGAGGCCGCCCGCGAGGCGACCGGCGTGGACTTCCTCGTGGTGATGGACACGGACGGCATCCGCTACACGCATCCCAAGACGGACCGTATCGGCAAGAAGTTCGTGGGCAACATCGCCCCGGCCCTGGCCGGCGACACGGTCATCGAGCACATCACCGGCACCCTCGGCCCGCTGGTGCAGGTCGTGGTGCCGGTGAAGGACGCCGGCGGCAAGGTGGTCGGCCTGGTCTCGGCGGGTATCACCACCGCGCACGTGGGCGGCGCCGCCCAGGAGCAGCTGCCGCTGCTGCTCGCGGCCTCGGCCACCGCGCTCGCGCTGGCGACCGCGGGCACCGCGCTGGTCAGCAGGCGCCTGCTGCGCCAGACGCACGGGCTCGGACCGTACGAGATGACCCGGATGTACGAGCACCATGACGCGGTGCTGCACGCGGTCCGGGAGGGCGTGCTGATCGTCAGCGGCGACGGCCGGCTGCTGCTCGCCAACGACGAGGCGCACCGGCTGCTGAACCTGCCCGCGGACGCCGAGCGCCGGCACGTGCAGGAACTGGGCCTGGACGACGACACGGCGGGGCTGCTGGTCTCCGGGCGCATCGCCACGGACGAGGTGCACCTGGTCAAGGACCGTCTGCTGGCCATCAACCAGCGGCCCACCGACCTGCGCGGCGGGCCGCCCGGCAGTGTCACCACGCTGCGCGACTCCACCGAGCTGCGCGCCCTGTCCGGCCGTGCGGAGGTGGCCCGGGAACGGCTGAACATGCTGTACGACGCGGGGGTGGGCATCGGCACCAGTCTGGACGTGACCCGGACCGCCGAGGAGCTGGCGCGGCTGGCGGTGCCGCGGTTCGCGGACTTCGCGACGGTGGACCTGTTCGACGCGGTGCTGAGCGGCGAGGAGCCGCGGCCGGGGACCTCGCTGCGGCGCGCGGCCTGTGCCGGCGTGCGCCAGGACGCCCCGCTGTACCCGGTCGGCGAGCGGATCCGGTTCGTGGCGACCTCGCCGCAGGCCCGGGCCCTGACGACCGGGCAGTCGGTGACGGCGTCGCGGCTGCGCGACGAGCCCGGCTGGCGCGCGCAGGACCTGGAGCGCACCGACCAGGTGCTGGCGTACGGCATCCACTCGCTGATCACCGTGCCGTTGCGGGCGGGCAGCCTGGTGCTGGGGGTGGCGAGTTTCTGGCGGTCCGAGCGGCCGCAGCCGTTCGACAGTGAGGAACTGGCCCTGGCGGAGGAGCTGGTGGCGCGGGCCGCGGTGTCCATCGACAACGCGCGCCGGTACACGCGCGAGCACAGCATGGCGGTCACGCTGCAGCGCAGCCTGCTGCCGCGGAATCTGCCGGAGCAGGACGCCCTGGACATCGCCTACCGCTATCTGCCGGCCCAGTCGGGGGTGGGCGGTGACTGGTTCGACGTGCTGCCGCTGTCCGGTGCCCGGGTGGCGCTCGTCGTCGGTGACGTCGTGGGGCACGGGCTGCACGCGGCGGCGACGATGGGCCGGCTGCGGACCGCCGTGCACAATTTCGCGTCCCTGGATCTGCCGCCCGACGAACTCCTCGGCCTGCTGGACGAGGTGGTCGGGCGGATCGACCAGGACGAGACCGCGGCGGCGGGCTCGGCCATGGTCACGGGTGCGACCTGTCTGTATGCGATCTACGACCCGGTGTCCCGGCTGTGCACCGTCGCCCGGGCGGGTCATCCGCCGCCCGCCCTGGTGGGGCCCGACGGCGCCGTGGAGTTCCTGGACGTGCCGGCGGGACCGCCGCTGGGTCTGGGCGGGCTGCCGTTCGACACGGCGGAGCTGGAGCTGGCGGAGGGCAGCCGGCTGGTGCTGTACACCGACGGCCTGGTGGAGGACCGGGAGCGGGACATCGACGAGGGGCTCGGCATGCTGAGCGACGCCCTGCGCCGGACACCGGGTGCCTCGCCCGAGGACACCTGCCGTACCGTGCTGGACCGGCTCCCGGCCCGGCCGAGCGACGACGTGGCGCTGATCGTCGCCCGGACCAGGGAGCTGGGCGGCGACCGGGTCGCACAGTGGCAGGTGCCGTCCGAGCCGGCGGCCGTGTCGGAGGTGCGGGGCTCGGTGACCCGGAAGCTCGCGGACTGGGGTCTGGAGGAGCTGGTGTTCACGACGGAGCTGATCCTGAGCGAGCTGGTCACCAACGCCATCCGCTACGGGCGCGCTCCGATCGGGGTACGGCTGCTCCGTGACCGCACGCTGATCTGCGAGGTCTCCGACGGCAGCACGACCTCGCCGCACCTGCGGTACGCGGCGAGCACCGACGAGGGCGGCCGGGGACTGTTCCTGGTCGCGCAGCTCGCGGAGCGGTGGGGCACCCGTTACACCCCGCACGGCAAGGTCATCTGGGCGGAGCAGCCGCTGCCCTGAGCGCCGGTGCCGGCCCTGTTCCGGCCTCGACGCACAAACATGTTGAGGACACGACAGGCGTTGGGTGATGATCACCCTCATGTTCTCGCGCAGGAGTCCCCGCCCCAAGTCCCCCGTACTCCGCAAGGCCTGGGAGTCGCTGGATTCCGGGGACGTCCCCGGGGCGCTTCGGCAGTTGCGGGCGGCGGGCGAGGAGCAGCCGCTCGGAGAGGTCGCCCTCGTGGTGCGGCGGGCCGCGGACTCGGTGGGCTTCGACGACCTCGCCAGGGCCGCGGCGGCACTCACCGCCGAACCCGGACGGGCCCAGGCGCTCTACGACTTCGGGTACGCGTGCGTCGAACGCGACGTGCCGTACCTGGCGATCCCCGCGCTGCGCGGGGCGTTGCGCCGGGCCGAGGGCTCGCTCACCGTGCTGCGGGAGCTGGTGTCGGCGTACGAGCGCGAGGGCCGGCACGGTGAGGCGGTCACCGAACTCGCCCGTCGCGAGGGGACCTTCCAGGACTGGCCGGACCGATACCTGCTGGTGTTCAACGCCGTACTGGCGGGTGATCTGGAGCTGGCCCGGCGACAGCACGCGCTGCTGCCCGACCCCGAGGACTCGATGTGGCAGGGGGCCCGGGAGCGGCAGAACCGCGTGCTGGAGCGGGCGGCCGACGCGGAGCGGGCGGGCTCGCTCGATCTGACGGATCTGCGCGGCTGGCAGTACGTGATCGGCGGTACCGTGCTCGGCACGCTGTCCCCGTACGGGTTCACGGCGGGCATGAACGGGCGCTGGGCCTGGGTGCAGGACAGCCCCGGGCAGTGCCTGCGGGGCCTGCTGCGGCTGCGGGCGCTGCTGGCGGCGGCCGAGGTGCGGCCCCGTTCCGTGTCGCTGCTGCCCGACCGGGACTCGCAGATCCTGGGCCTCGCCGCGGCCGAGGTGCTCGGCCTGCCGGCCGAGCCGTTCGAGGCGGACCGGCAGGACACGGTGGTCGTCGCCTACGACCTCGACGGGCTCGCGGTGCACGACGGCGGGCCCGAACTCGTCGGCAGTCTCTTTGGACGCACCCCCGGTCAGGTGCTGCACGCGCACGCGAGCTGCTGGACGGACCCGCCCGCGATCACGCCGGACAGCGTGGGGCTGTTGCACCAGTCCGTCGTGGCGCCCTGGGGTGAGCAGTTGGCCCAGGGCCCGGACGGCGGTGTGCGGCGGGGGCCGGCCGACGACCGGCCGGCGGCGGAGATCGCCGCCGGGATCGTGGGTGCCGACCCGGCGCCGGACCCCGGGGACGGGGAGGGCCCGGCGGACGACGACGCCGGGTTCACCGCGTTCGCCACGGCCGTCAGGGACACGTGGCTGCGCGGCGACCGGGCGCGGGTGCGGTCCGCCGGGCCCGTTCCGGGCTCGCGGTTCGCCTGACCGGAGCGGTCAGCCGCCGTTCAGCCGTGCGCGGAGCAGCTGCTTGCCCAGCTCGGCGCCCTTGCGGCTGTCGGACTGGGCCTTGCGGAACAGGTCCACGACCTCGCTGTCCTTGTCCCGCTCGGCGTCCTGGATGTACTGCTCCAGGCGCAGTGCGTTGCTCAGGCACGCCTCGACGTACCAGATCAGATTGTAGTCCTTGTCGCGGGTGCCGGTGACGTCGCCGGTCTCGCTTGTGCTGGTCATCCGGGGTCTCCTCCTTCTGTCGACCCTATGTGGATTCCGCTTCCGGAAGCCCCCGGGTACCCGTGCGACCTGCCCCTACTCGTCGATCACCGCGCCGAACCGGGCCGCGTGGGCGGGGGCCGCCGAGGGCGCCCGCGCCGTAGGACCGGGATCCGTCGGCGAGCAGCCCGTTGCCGCCGGCCGGGAGCAGCCAGACCATGCCGTCGCCCGCGTTCCCGGCGGGCGCCGCGGCCACCGGCTCGCCGCGCCCGCGTCGGCGACGGTGCCCACGTCCTCGCCGGGCGCGCCGACGGCCACGTCCGCGTAGCCGTCACCGCCGACGTCGGCCACGGACAGGTCGGAGCCCCAGGCGTCGCCCTGCTCCGCGGCGCCGGGAGGTTGTTGCTGGACATGTCCCATACCCCGGTGGGTGATTGACGATGTGTCAGCCCTGCCGGGGGGTTCAGCCGAGGGCGCGGTCCAGGTTGAACGCGGCGCTGATCAGGGAAAGATGGGTGAACGCCTGCGGGAAGTTTCCCTGTTGCTCGCCGGTGCGGCCGATCTCCTCGGCGTACAGGCCGAGATGGTTGGCGTAGGTGAGCATCTTCTCGAACGCCAGCCGTGCTTCGTCGACACGGCCGGCCCGGACGAGGGCCTCCACGTACCAGAACGAGCAGATGGAGAAGGTGCCCTCGTCGCCGCGCAGGCCGTCGGGGCTGGCCTGCGGGTCGTACCGGTAGACGAGGGAGTCGGAGACCAGGTCCTCGGTGAGGGCGTCGAGGGTGGAGAGCCACTTGGGGTCGGTGGGGGCGATGAACTTGGCGAGCGGCATCATCAGTACCGAGGCGTCGAGGACGTCGGCGTCCTCGTACTGCATGAAGGCGCCCCGGCGCTCCGACCAGCCGCGGTCCATGATCCGCCGGTAGATGGTGTCCCGGGCCTGGCGCCAGCGCCGGTGGTCGGCGGGCAGCCCGCGGTGGTTGGCGAGGCGGATGGCACGCTCGATCGCCACCCAGCACATCAGCCGCGAGTACAGGAAGTTCTTGCGGCCGCCGCGGGTCTCCCAGACGCCCTCGTCGGGCTGGTCCCAGTTGTCGCACACCCAGTCGACCAGCCGGCACAGGTCGTCCCACTGACCGCTGGAGATGGGTTCGGCCCACTTGTCGTAGAGGTAGACGGAGTCGATCAGGGCGCCGTAGATGTCGAGCTGGAGCTGGTCGGCGGCGGCGTTGCCGACCCGGACCGGGGCCGAGCCCTGGTGGCCCTCCAGGTGCGGCAGCTCGCGTTCCGGCAGGTCGGCCCGGCCGTCGATGCCGTACATGATCTGCAGCGGGCCGGAGGCGGAGCCGTCCCCGGAGCCGAGGCGGGCGGTCAGGAACCTCATGAAGGCCGCGGCCTCGCCGCTGAAGCCGAGCCTGAGCAGCGCGTAGACCGCGAACGCGGCGTCACGGACCCACACGTAGCGGTAGTCCCAGTTGCGCTCGCCGCCCAGCTGTTCGGGCAGGCTGGTGGTGGGCGCGGCGACGATGGCGCCGGTGGGAGCGTAGGTGAGCAGTTTCAGGGTGAGGGCTGAGCGGTGCACCATCTCGCGCCAGCGGCCCCGGTAGCGGGACTGGTGGAGCCACTTCCGCCAGTAGCTGACGGTGGCGTTGAACTCCTGTTCCGCCTCGGCGTGGGCGCAGCCGCGGGGTACGACCTGTTCGCCGAGCTGGTCGAGGGCGAACACCGCCGTCTCGCCCTCGCTGAGCTTGAAGTCGGCGCGCGCGTCGCGGCCGTCGTTCTCCACGGTGACGGTGGAGGTGAGCGCGAGGGACCGCTCGGGAGACTCGAAGACGAGCATGCCGTCCAGGGCGCGCAGGGTGTGCGGGTCGGCGCCGTAGTCGAAGCGCGGGGCGATCAGGGCGTGGAACGGCACGGTGCCGCGCACGCACACCACGCGGCGGATCAGCCGGTGCCGGCTCACCTCGCGCGACCGGTCGCAGCACACGGGCATGAAGTCCTGCACCTCGCCGACGCCGTCCTCCGTGAAGAAGCGGGTGATCAGCACGTTCGTGTCGGGGAAGTAGAACTGCTTGGTGCGCGCCGGTACGGCGGCGGCCAGCTCGAAGCGTCCGCCCCGCTCGGCGTCGAGGATCGCCGCGAAGACGCTGGGCGAATCGAAGGAGGGACAGCA
Organism: Streptomyces actinomycinicus; assembly: GCF_016741775.1. Classification (GTDB taxonomy): domain Bacteria; phylum Actinomycetota; class Actinomycetes; order Streptomycetales; family Streptomycetaceae; genus Streptomyces; species Streptomyces actinomycinicus. The sequence continues at coordinate 58,114 of NZ_JAERRK010000010.1, forward strand.
GTACCAGTCGATCGTGCCGTTGGTGCCGACAAGGGCGACACTGCGCAGGTCCCCGATGAGGCCGTGCTCGGCGATGGGCAGGTATCGGGGGCTGGGGACGTCCTGGGCGAACGGCGTCGTGGCCATCGGCGGCCTCCCGGTGAGCTGTGCGGTGACTCCCCCCGCTTACAGTGACTTTATCCGGTTGTATGAGGTTTCTCCGCTTGCGGGGCTTCTTCCCGTATGCGGGGTGTTTTCCAGCTTAGGAGCGAGTGGATTCCCGTGGCGTGGGAAGCCGCTCCTCACCGCCTCCGAGGCGCCTCCGGATGCAGGGTGCGCCGAGGAGGGCAATGGTGAAAGTGTGCCCCGTTCGGAGGCACCGGCACGGATGCGGTCATCCGGACCGAGGAGGAGGCATCATGTCGACATCCACACCCGAAGAGTCCCGGTCGTCGTCCGACGACGTCTGCACCCCGGACGCCCTGCTCCACTCCGCTCCCGCGAGGGACGTCACCCCGGAGGACCTGGTGATGGCGGCGGGCAGGGACGTCACACCGAAGACCCTCGACTGGGCGCGGCGCAAGCTGGAGTCCGAGGGCCCGGCGGCCATCGAGAAGCTGCTGCCCTAGGGCGGTCCGGGGAGTCGGTAGAGGCAGGAACCGAACGGGGAAGCCGGCCGGGCGAGCACGCGCCCGGCCGGTGCCGTGCCCGGGGGCGGGTGGCGACGGCGCGTCCCTCGCCGCTGCCGCCCTCGCCGCTGCCGCCGTCGGCGTCGCCCGGCGCCTTCCTCGTCACCGTGAGGCCGGGGATATTCCACGGTCGCCCATGCCTTCCGCGGGACGCCCGGTGGCTGTCAGACTCCCGGGGTGCCCGACTTCGACTTCGACACGCTCGTCATCGGATCCGGACCCGGCGGCCAGAAGGCCGCCATCGCCGCGGCCAAGCTCGGCCGCCGGGTCGCCGTCGTCGACCGCCCCGACATGCTCGGCGGGGTCTCCCTGCACACCGGCACCATCCCCTCCAAGACGCTGCGCGAGGCCGTGCTCTACCTGACGGGTCTCACCCAGCGCGATCTGTACGGGCAGAGCTACCGGCTGAAGGAGGACATCACCGTCGCCGACCTGACCGCGCGCACCCGGCACGTGGTCGGCCGCGAGGTGGACGTCGTGCGCAGTCAGCTCACCCGCAACCACGTGACCGTGTACTCCGGCACGGCCCGTTTCACCGGCCCGCACACGGTCGCGGTGGCCGAGCAGTCCGGCCGGGAACGGCTGATCGGAGCCGAACACATCGTCATCGCCACCGGCACCCGGCCGGCCCGCCCGGACAGTGTCGAGTTCGACGGGCGGACGATCATGGACTCCGACAACGTGCTCGCGCTGGAGCGGGTGCCGCGCTCCATGGTCATCGTCGGCGCGGGCGTGATCGGCATGGAGTACGCCTCCATGTTCGCCGCGCTGGGCAGCAAGGTGACCGTGGTCGAGAAGCGCCCCGGGATGCTGGACCTGTGCGACGTGGAGATCGTCGAGTCGCTCAAGTACCACTTGCGGGACCTCGCCGTCACCTTCCGGTTCGGGGAGACCGTCGCCGCCGTCGAACGCCATGCCCGGGGCACGCTCACGGTGCTCGAGAGCGGCAAGAAGATACCCGCGGACACGGTGATGTACTCGGCGGGCCGCCAGGGCCTCACCGCCGGCCTCGATCTGGAGCGGGCCGGCCTCACGGCGGACCCGCGCGGCCGGATCCGGGTGGACGAGCACTATCGCACCGAGGTCGCGCACATCTACGCCGTCGGTGACGTCATCGGCTTCCCCGCGCTCGCGGCGACCTCCATGGAGCAGGGCCGGGCCGCGGCGTACCACGCGTGCGGGGAGCCGGTGGGGCGCATGCACCAGCTCCAGCCGATCGGCATCTACACGATCCCCGAGATCAGCTTCGTGGGCCGCACCGAGGACCAGCTCACCGAGGACCGGGTGCCCTTCGAGGTGGGCGTGGCCCGGTACCGGGAGCTGGCCCGGGGCCAGATCATCGGTGACTCCCACGGCATGCTGAAACTCCTGGTGTCACCGGCGGACCGCACCCTGCTCGGCGTGCACTGCTTCGGCTCGGGCGCGACGGAACTCATTCACATCGGCCAGTCCGTGATGGGCTGCGGCGGCACGGTCGACTACCTGGTCGACGCGGTGTTCAACTATCCGACCCTGGCGGAGTCGTACAAGGTCGCCGCCCTGGACGCCACGAACAAGCTCCGCCAGCTCGACCACCTGACCGACTGAGGTCTCCGAGGAACGCAAGGGCGAACTCGGAGCCAGACCGCAGGCCGGGCCCCCAAGGGCGCGCGGGGAACTCGGGGGCAGGCCGCAGGCCGGGCCCCCAAGGGCGCGCGGGCGACTCGGGAGCAGGCCGCAGGCCGGGCCCCCGAGGGGCGCGGGGAACTGCGCGACCAGCCACCCACGGCCCGCAGCCGCCGAACCGGCACCACCCCTACGGCGCTGCGCGCCCCGGCTCCTCCACCACATGCACGGCCGCCTCCTCCGCCCCCGCCGCTCCCCCGTCCACACCCACGTCCTCGGCGACCTCCTCCTTGGTCGTGTCGGCGTGCGCGCCCTCGTCCGGCGCGACGAGCCGGCCGGCCCGAACGGCGCCGGCCTCGGGGTCGACCGGCTCACCCTCGCCACCGGGGAGGTCGCCGATCTCGTCACCGGCCGGTGCGCTCACGTCGGGAACCTCCTGGCCGAGCCGTTCGTCCAGGGTCTCGCCCTCGCGCTGTTCGGCGGCGGTGGTGCCGTGCTTGGTGACCCCGAGGGGACGTTCGGGCGGGGAGTAGCCCTCGTCGAGCATCTCGTCGTAGGTGCGCTCACCGACCGCGTCCTGCAGGTCCAGGGGCCCGGCGTCCTCCTGCTCCTCGTTGTTGCCGGTGGGCTGGTAGGCGTCGTCCGCCATGGGGGTCTGCTCGGCCTGCTCGTCGCTCATGGTCGCCTCCCTAGGGGTACGCGGGCGGTCCTGGTCCGCGTTTCCCACAGGCGGATCATTAACCCCGCCGACCGCTCGGACAGCTCCGATCCGACAGGTCCCCGCCCTCGCGTACGGGCCGGCCCTGACCCGCTCCTGCCGCGTCAGGGAGCCGCGGACGCGGTGCCGGGCCGGGGCTTGGTCCGGCCGGGCGGGGAGGGACGGAGCGGGATCAGGGGCGGCCGCCGCAGGAGGTGGTGTCTCCTCCTTCGGTGCCGCGCCCCACAGCCTTGTGCCTTGGATTCGTAGCTGCAATCCATGTGCAGTAAAGCCCGTGGCAGACCTTCCCCATGGGCGGGGAAAACCACCCGCCGTGCGGCCGGGCAAACCGGGCGGCCAGGCGCTACAGCCCCCGACAACCCGCCAGTCCGCCAATCCGCCAATCCGGCGCTCCCGGCGCTCCCGACAACCCGCCGGACCGCCAACCCACGCGACCCGGCACCCGGCACCCGGCACCCGGCACCCGGAGTCATGGTCCGGCGCCCGGTACGGCGTAGTACAGCCGCACCGCACCGATCCGCGCCGCGTGCCAGCCACGGGCGTATCCGGGCGGCGCGGCGGACCCCCCCTTCCGCATCAGCGTGGCGACCGGGATCCGCAGGGCGGTCCGGGCGATGCCGCCCGCCGTGGCGTTGGCGTTGGGACCGCTCGTGGCGGCCGAGGAGCAGCCGGTGTAGAAGGCGACGGGCACCGCCTCGTGCCCGGTGAGCAGGCAGGGCGGGCGGACGCCCAGGCGGTGCAGCCCGGACGCGGTACGGGACCAGACCGCGTGGGCGGCCGTGGTGCCGTGGACCGTGTGCGCGAGCACGGCCAGTTGCCCGGCCAGGTGGGCGGCGAAGGCGGCCCCGAGCAGCGCCACGACGGCCGGGCGCCGGGACGGGCGGACGGCCGTCGGCACGTGGACGAGCCCGTCGGCGACCGGGACGGCGAGCAGGGCGTAGGCGGGCAGCAGGAAGCGGGGTGCCGCGTAGCCGATCAGGAACAGGTAGGGGAACGCGGCCGTCGCCGCGCAGGCGAGCGGCAGCGCCGTGGCCCCGGTGCGCCGGGCGCGGACCGCGACGGCCAGTCCGAGCGCGGCGAGCAGCGGCAGCGCGTACCACCAGACGGTGACCAGGGGGTGGGGCAGGCCGCCGGTGCAGGGCCGGCACAGGGTCCGCCCGGCGAGACTGCGCAACTGGTCGTCGACGGCGAGGTGCCAGCCGAGTCCGCCCTGGATGGCCGAGCCGTCGGACAGCCGGCGCGCGAGGCCGCCGTAGCGCGTGAACGCCTCCACGATCCACTGCGCGGCGCCCACGGCGAGGCCGGCCAGCAGGACGAGCAGCGCGCGCCGGCGGCGGCGTGCCAAGCCCAGGGCGAGCAGCGGCAGGGCCGCCCAGACCGCGTCCACGGGCCGCATCCACGCCATCAGCGCGGCGCTCGCGGCCAGCCCCGCGAGCGGTGCGCGGCCGTCGTCGGCGCGCAGGAAGCAGCCGACGGCGGTGAGGGCGCCCACGGCGACCCAGTAGTTGGGCATGGCCTGCGGGCCGTAGAAGAGTGTCACCCACAGGGAGGCCGAGAGGGCGCCGGCGAGCGCGAGGACGCGGCCCGGGAACAGGCCCCGCCAGGCTCGCAGCGCCACGTACAGGGCGACACCGGACAGCACGGCGAGGAAGATCCGCAGCAGGGCGGTGGAGGACGACCAGGCGGCGACGGGCGCGACGAGCAGGGAGACGCCCCGGGCGCGGGGTGCGCTGAAGAAGGCGGCCGGGGCGTGGGCGCTGACCTGGCTGACGTAGACCGTCTCGTCCCAGCCGAGGCCCATCCGCGGGCCGACGAGGAGGAGTTGGGCGAGGGTGAAGGCGGCTGCGACGGCCGCGAGGGGTGCGGTGGCGCGGGCCGGCGTGCGGTCCGCGGGCGCCGGTAGCGCGCGCCGGAGGCCGGCCCGCGGGGCGTATCTGCTGCCGGTCATCATCACCGCTCTTCCCGACCGCGACCGCTCGCCGCGCCCCTCCCCGGAGCGGAGGCGCGACCCGGATTCGGGAAAATACCCATAAATCATCGAGAATTGCGTGGTTCTCCGGGACGGTACGGCCATCCGGCCGACGGCCCTACGCGCTGTAAGGTTGGGACATGGCTGGCACAGGGTCCCGCGGCAGGGTGGAGCGGCGCAGCGCCGGGGCGCTGGAGAACGAGGTGCTGGCCGTGCTCTGGGCCACCGAACGGCCGCTGACCCCGGCGGAGGTCCAGGCCGGGATAGACGGCGGCCTCGCGTACAACACGGTGCACACGATCCTCAAGCGGCTCTACGACAAGGGCCTGGTGCTGCGCGACGCCGACGGGCGGCGCGGCGCGTACCGGCCGGCCAAGAACGCGGCCCAGCTGACCGCCGAGGCGATGCACGAGGCGCTGGACCGGGGCCCGGACCCGATCGCCGCGCTCCAGCACTTCGTGAGGGGCCTGAGTGCCGAGGAGGAGCGGGCCCTGCGGGCGTTGCTGGCCGATGGTGACTTGTGAGGTTCGCGCGGCAGGCGTGCGGGCCGCGCCCCGGGTGCGGGCCGTCCATGGCTGATCGCACGGCTCCCCGCGCCCCTCGGGCAGGTCCACATGGGGCATGCCTGAGGCGCGCGGGGAGAACTGCGCGAAGCGGCCACGGCCGCGCCCCCGCGGCACTCAGCCACCCACGGCGAAGAGGGGCTCAGCCCCCGTTCGGCGCCCGGTGCACCGGCTGTTCCGGTGCCGGCCGGCGTGCGACGGGTGGTACGGACCGGACCGCCGGCTCGTCCGTGGCGACCGTCACCGGCTCACCGTGGTGACGGAGTGTCAGCGGCTCACCGTCCAGGAGCGCGTACGTCACCTTGTCGGCGCCGATGTCCACGCGCAGCCGGCGCCCGCGGAACTGGACGTGGAAGGCCAGGCGGCGCAGCCGCTCGGGCAGGCGGGGCGCGAAGCGGAGCCGGTCGCCGTCGCGGCGCATGCCGCCGAAGCCGGCGACCAGCGCCATCCAGGTGCCGGCGAGCGAGGCGATGTGGAGCCCGTCGCGGGTGTTGTGCTCCAGGTCCTGGAGGTCCATCAGCGCGGCCTCGGCCGTGTAGGCGTGGGCGAGTTCCAGGTGGCCCGTCTGGGCGGCGATGACGGCCTGGCAGCAGGCGGACAGGGAGGAGTCGCGCACGGTGAGCGGCTCGTAGTAGGCGAAGTTACGGGCGATCTGCTCCTCGTCGTGCTCGCTCTCGAACCAGTCGCCGCACGTGTACATCGCCAGCACCAGGTCGGCCTGCTTGACGACCTGCTTGCGGTAGAGGTCGAAGTAGGGGAAGTGGAGGAGCAGCGGGTACTGGTCGGCGCGGGTGCCGGCGAAGTCCCAGCGCTGGTAGCGGGTGAAGCCGGCGTGCTGCTCGTGGACGCCGAGTTCGGCGTTGAAGGGGATGTGCATGGCGTCGGCGGCGTCCCGCCAGGCCGCGCTCTCCTCCTCGTCCACGCCGAGCCGCCGCGCCTCACGCGGGTGGCGTTCCACGGCGTCGGCCGCGGCGAGCAGGTTCTGACGGGCCATCAGATTGGTGTAGGTGTTGTCGTCGGCGACCGCGCTGTACTCGTCGGGGCCGGTGACGCCGTCGAGGTGGAAGACGCCGTGGGTGTCGTGGTGACCCAGAGACCGCCACAGCCGGGCGGTCTCCACCAGAAGCTCCACGCCGGCCTCCCGCTCGAAGGCGCTGTCGCCGGTGGCCTCGACGTACCGGACGACGGCGTCGGCTATGCCGGCGTTCACGTGGAAGGCGGCGGTGCCGGCCGGCCAGTACGCCGAGCCCTCGGGCCCGGCGATGGTGCGCCAGGGGAACGCGGCCCCGGCGAGCCCCAGCTGGGCGGCGCGTTCGCGGGCCTCGTCCAGGGTGCTGTGCCGCCAGCGCAGGGCTTCGGCGACGGCCTGGGGTGCGGTGTGGGTGAGCACGGGCAGCACGAACATCTCGGTGTCCCAGAACGCGTGGCCGTCGTAGCCGGAGCCGGTCAGCCCCTTCGCCGGGATCGCGCGCCGCTCGGCGCGGGCGCCGGCCTGCAGGACGTGGAAGAGGGCGAACCGGGCAGCCTGCTGGATCTCCTCGTCGCCCTCGACCTCGACGTCGGCGCGGGCCCAGAAGTCGTCCAGGCAGGCCCGCTGGTCGTCGAGCAGGCCCTGCCAGCCGTCGTGCGCGGCGGCGGCGAGCGCGGCGTCGACCTGGTCGGCCATCGCGGGCAGGGACCGGGTGCCGGACCAGCCGTGCGCGACGAGCTTCTCCACCCGCAGGGTCTGTCCGGGCTCCAGGACGGAGGTGACGGTCAGCCGGGCCACGTCGATGCCGCTCTCGCTGCGGCTGGTGGTGCGTTCGGGGCCGGTGACGACGTGGTCGGCGGCCACGGCGACCCGCAGGCCGCTGCGCCGGGTGCGGTGCACGAGCCGCAGCCGGTCGCCGGAGGCGAAGCCGTCCTCCTGCTCCAGCGGTGACTTCAGGGCCTTCGCCGCGCGCGGGTCGCCGTCGGGCTCGGGCAGGCTCTCGTTGGCGACCAGCTCGGACTGGATCACCACCCGGCTGCGGCTGCCGACCGCCTCCACCTCGTACGCCACCGCGGCCACTGCCCGCTGGGTCAGCGAGACCAGCCGGGTGGAGCGCACCCGGACGGTCGAGCCGGCCGGGGAGGTCCACTCACAGGTCCGCTCCAGCACCCCGCGGCGCAGGTCCAGGACGCGTTCATGGCTGACGAGCCGGCCGTAGCGCAGGTCGAACGGCTCGTCGTCGACCAGCAGCCGGAGGATCTTGCCGTTGGTGACGTCGATGACGGTCTGCCCGGACTCCGGGTAGCCGTAGCCGGCTTCCGCGTACGGCAGGGGGTGCACCTCGTGGACGCCGTTGAGGTAGCTGCCGGGCAGGCCGTGGGGTTCGCCCTCGTCCAGGTTGCCGCGCCAGCCGACGTGTCCGTTGGACAGGGCGAACACGGACTCGCTCTGGGCGAGTACGCCGAGGTCCAGCGAGGTCTCCCGCACGGTCCACGGTTCGACGGCGTACGACCGGTCGGTGATCACTGCTTGCCCCCCAGTTCGGCGAGGTCCCGGACGACGGTGTCGGCGCCGTGCGCGTACAGGGCGTCGCGCTGGCCGGCCCGGTCGACCCCGACGACGTACCCGAAACCGCCCGCGCGGCCGGCGTCCATGCCGGCCAGCGCGTCCTCGAAGACGGCCGCACGGGACGCCTCGACGCCGAGGTCGCGGGCGGCGGCGAGGAAGGTGTCGGGGCGGGGCTTGCCCGGCAGCTCCCGCTGCGCGGCGACCACACCGTCGATGCGTACGTCGAAGAAGTGCTCGGCGCCGACGGCGCGCAGCACGTCCCGGCAGTTGGCGCTGGAGGAGACGATCGCGGTGCGCAGCCCTTCGGCGCGGACCGCCTCCAGATAGCGCAGCGTGCCCTCGTAGGCCTCGACGCCGCCGGTGCGGATCTTCTCCAGCAGCAGCTCGTTCTTGCGGTTGCCCAGGCCGTGCACGGTGCGGGCGTCCGGTGGATCGCCGGGGCCGCCCTCGGGCAGGTGGATGCCGCGCGAGTCGAGGAAGGCGCGGACGCCGTCGGCGCGGGGGCGTCCGTCGACGTACTCGTCGTAGTCGGTGACGGTGTCGAAGGGCCGCCCCTGTTCGCCCTCGTAGTCCTGCAGGAACGCGTCGAACGTCTCCTTCCAGGCCGCCGCGTGCACGACGGCCGTCCTGGTGACGACGCCGTCGAGGTCGAAGAGACAGGCCTGGATGGTGTCGGGCAGACCGAGCTGAGTCATACCCAGGACTGTTCCCCGGTCGTCGGCTCCCCAGCGGGTGGCGCACGCCACACATGAGACGAACGGACGGTGACAGACTGTCCGCGTGCCGCTGACCTTCGACGACCTGCTCATCCGGGCCCGCGCCCTGCCCCGGGACGGCCGGCGTGCCCTGCTCGGCATCGCGGGCAGCCCCGGTGCGGGCAAGACGACACTGGCCGAGCACCTGGTGCGGGCGCTGAACGCCGAAGGGCCGCCGTGGGCGGCGCACGTGCCGATGGACGGCTTCCATCTCGCCGACGCCGAACTGGACCGGCTGGAGCGCCGGGACCGCAAGGGCGCACCGGACACCTTCGACGCGGCCGGGTACGCGGCGCTGCTGCGGCGCTTGCGCGAGGAGACCGACGAGGTGGTGTACGCGCCCGGATTCGAGCGGGTGCTGGAGCAGCCGATCGCGGGCGCGGTCCCGGTGCCGCCCGAGGCCCGGCTGGTGGTGACCGAGGGCAACTACCTGCTGGTCTCCGGGGGTTCGTGGGCGCGGGTGCGGCCGTGCCTGGACGAGGTGTGGTTCTGCGAGATCGCCGAGGAGGAGCGGATCCGGCGGCTGCTCGCCCGGCACGAGGAGTTCGGCAAGGCCCGTCCGGCGGCCGTGGCCTGGGTGCTGGGCACCGACCAGCGCAACGCCGACCTGGTCGCGACGACACGGGAGCGGGCGGACCTCGTGGTGCCGGCCACCGCACTGCCGCCCGCCGCGTGTTCCGAAGGCTGACGCCTCGGCCGCCGCACCACCCCACGCCGGAGGCCGGCCGGGAACGAGCGTGGCCGGGCGGGGGCACGACGGTGGCGGGGCCAGACACGGCGGTGACCGGGCCGGGAACGAGGTGGCGGGGCCGGGCACGAGCGTGACCGGGCCGCGCACGACGGTGGCCGGGCCGCGCACGACGGTGGCGGGAGTACGCCGGTGGCGGGCTCCGGTCCGTTCCGCGGGCAGGGCGGTCCGCAGACCGGGAGCAGGCCGGTGGCCGGCTCCGGTCCGTCCGGCTGGGCGGTTCACCTGGATCACGGTGAACCACGACCGGCTGCCGCGCGTACCCGTGTGCACGGCAGAAGGTCTGCCGGTACGACTCGTGCAGCGGTGACGTCTCCGGTGGCGGGAGCGGTGCGACAGTAGGGCCATGATCAAGCCCCCGAGCGCTTCCGCCGCCGTACGGCCGGTGCCACCCCGAGGCGGATGATGGCGCGCGAACAGCACTTGGTCCTCGCACCCGAGGCTCCCGCCGCGAGGCAGGCACGGACGGTCCACGCCCGGCTGCACGCCCGGCTGCGCCGGCACCGGCGCCTGCTGCTGCCGCTCCTCGTCGTGCTGCTGCTGGCGCAGATGGCGGCGGCGATGGTCACCACGGCCGTCCAGCAGACCCCCACCGTCGACGAGCCGGTGTACGTCGCGACGGCCGCCGACTACCTGCACGAGCACCGGCTGCGCTACAACCCCGAGCACCCGCCGCTGGGCAAGCTGCTGATCGCGGCCGGGGTGGCGGTGGCGGACCCGCACTACGACCCCTCGTACCGCGGCAATCAGGGCCAGGTGGGCCGGCATCTGCTGTACGCGTCGGGCAACGACCCCTGGCGGCTGATGTTCTGGGCTCGGCTGCCGGTGATCGTGCTGACGCTGCTGTTCGGGCTGGTCGTGTTCGTCTTCGCCCGGGAGCTGGCCGGTGCGCGGGGTGCCCTGGCGGCCCTCGCCCTCTACACCTTCTCGCCGGACCTGATCGCCCACGGCTCGCTGGCCACGCTGGACGTCCCGGCGGCCGGGTTCGTGCTGACGTCGGCCTGGCTGGTGTGGCGGGCCCGGCGCCGGCCCGCCCTGTATCTCCCGGCGGCGGGGGCCGCGCTGGGGGCGGCCGTGGCCACCAAGATGAGCGCGCTGCCGGCGGTGCCGGTGCTGATGACGCTGGCGGCGGTGTCGGTGACGGCGGCACGTCGGTCCGGGCCGCCGGCACAGGACCGGACGCCCGCACCGTCCCGACCGGCCGGCGAACAGGACCGGACGCCCGCACCGTCCCCACCGGCCGGCGAACAGGCCCGGGTGACCGGTGCCCGGGGCCGGGCGGCCGGCTTGCTGGACCAGGCGGCCGGCTTGCGGGACCGGGTCACCGGTGGGCGGGACGGGGCGGCCGGCGTGCCGGGCCAAGTGGCCGGTGTGCGCGGGCGGCTGACCGGTGTGCGGGGGCGGGTGACCGTGGCCCAGGCGTGGGGGCGGGCGGTCTTCTGGACGCCCGGCTGCCGGTGGCGGCAGGTGTCCGCGGCGCTCGGGGGCGCGGTCGTCGTGGCGGCCGTGGCGGTCGTCGTCGTATGGGCCGCGTACCTGGCCGTCGACCCCCGGCTGCGGTTCCTGCCCGCCGAGCCGGTGCCCACGCTGCACGGGCTGCGCGGGCGGCTGGTGGAGCTGCTGCCGGTGCCCCCGGCGTACCGGGCCGGGATGCGGGTGCAGTTCCTCCTGGAGGAGCATCCCTGGCAGGGCTTCCTCTTCGGGCACCTGTACACCGGGGCCCTCTGGTACTACCTGCCGGCCGCCCTGCTGGTGAAGACCCCGCTCGGGCTGCTGGCGCTGGGCGCGGCCGGCGTCGCCGTCGTGCTCGTGCTCCGGCGGCTGCGGCCCGCGGCGCCGTACCTGCTGCTGCCGCCCCTGGTGCTGCTGGCGGTGGCGATGACGGGGGCGCGGTGCTTCGGGACCCGTTACGCGCTGTTCGTGCCGATGTTCCTGGCGGTGGCGGCGGCCTGCGTGCTCACGCTGCGCCCGCGGTGGGCGGGGCTGTCGGCCGGTGTGCTGGTGCTGTTCGTGGCGGTGAGTTCGCTGCGGACCTTCCCGTACTACCTGCCGTACGCGAACGAGGTGGCCGGCGGCCCGGCGAACACCCACCGGCTGCTGCACGACGCCAACGTGGACTGGGGGCAGGACCTGGGCCGGCTCGCGGACCGGCTGCGGCGGCAGTACCCGGGCGAGCGGGTATGGCTCGTGTACAAGGGCAGCGGTGTGCCCGCGTACTACGGCATCCACGCCGACGACCCGCGCAAGGTGCCGGCGGAGCGGGTGCACGGGCTGCTGGTGGTGTCGGACTCGTCGGCCGCCAAGGCACGCGGAACGCTCGCCCGGCTGATCGCGAGCAGTCGGCCGGTCGGCGAGGTGGGCCATTCGATCACCCTCTACCGGAGGTGAGCCCCGCACCGTCAACCCCCTGGTCACGGCGGGCGGTGAGCTATGTTGAGTGCTCGTGGCAGAAAAAGGAGGCCGACCGGTGCCCTCGCCGCAGCAGGCACGCGCACAGGCATCAGCGATCACGTCGGGCAAGGCCGTGCCCGAGGCCGAGGCCGCCCCGACCTCCCGGCTCCGGGAACTCTTCGACGGCCCCCGTCTGTCGCCGGGGCAGCGGCGCATCGCCCAGTACCTGATCGAGCACATCACCGAGGCCGCGTTCCTGTCGATCACGGAGCTGGCGGACCGGGTCGGGGTGAGCCAGCCGTCCGTCACGCGCTTCGCCGCGGCCGTCGGGTTCAGCGGCTACCCGGCGCTGCGCGAGAGGCTCCAGTCGATCGCGCTGAGCAGTCTCGCCGGCGGACCCGGCGAGGAGGACCGGGCCAACGAACTGCAGGCGGCCGTGGACGCCGAGATCCAGAACCTGGAGAACCTGCGGCGCGACTTCGCCGACCCCGGCCGGGTGATCCAGGTCGGCCGCGCGCTGTCCCGCTCCACCCCGCTGACGGTGCTGGGCCTGCGCATCTCGGTGTCGCTCGCCGAGTACTTCGGCTACGCCGCCCGCCGCATCCACCCCGATGTACGGCTGGTGACCCGCGGCGGCAGCGTGGCCTACGACGCGCTCCTGCAGTGCCGCGAGGCCGGCGGCACCTGGGTGCTGGCCTTCGCCATGCCCCGGCACTCCCAGGAGACGCTGCAGGCGATCCGGGTGGCGCGCGGTGCCGGTCTGAAGGTCGCCCTCGTGACCGACCTGGCGCTCGGGCCGCTGGCCGACGAGGCCGACGTCACGTTCGCCACCGGCACCGGATCACGGCTGGTCTTCGACTCCTACGCGGCGGCCGGTGTGCTGGCCGCCGCGCTGCTGCAGGCCATGACCGACGCCGATCCGGAACGCACCCAGGCCCGGCTGGAAAAGTACGAGCAGCTGTCCGATCAGCACCAGTTCTTCCTCAGGGACTGAACAGGTCCTCCCCTGCCGGGTGTTACCGGCGGTCATTCCTTCTGTGCCCCTCGGGCAATCGTGAAGATCTTGCAGTCCCCATGCCACGGACAGGGACGTTTCACCACAGAACACGCATGAATGTTTTCATACGTCTTGCAAACCGGTCGGCATATATAAATACTGCTCACGGATCGCGCCCGGCCGGCTCCGGGCACCCTCCGCTCCCACGGACTCACCGCACGCACTGCCGCCCCGAGAAAGCCGACGGACCGACCATGCGCACGCACCCCGCCACGCAGGACCGGTCCCCGGCCCCCGGGGCACCCGTACGGACACTCCCAGCCGCCGTCTCCTACCCACGTCGGCGCCGGGGGTGTGCCGGGGCGCATCGCCTGAGCGAGGCGCCCGTGGCGGCCCCGGCCATCCCCTAGGCCGGGGCCGCCCCGAACCCGTCGATCACCCTCACGACGCCGCACACCGGAAGCGATGATCATGACCCTGACCAGCACGCGTATCAGCCCTGACTGGCCCTGTCAGGTCAAGACGCCGGGCTCGTACGACTGGGAGCGCTCGGCGGCCAAGTGGCTGCGCGAGCTGATCCCGGCGCGCTACGCCAGCTATCCGGCCCTCATCCGGCACCCCGTCCTGCTCGCCCGGCACGCGCAGATCCAGGTGCAGCAGGAGATCCGGGTCGCCCGGACCGCCCTGCAGACCGCGCGGGCCGAACTTCCGATGCTCGGGCTGCCGGAATCGGTGATCGAGCACACGATCAAGATGTACGCGGCCGAGGTCATGCAGCTGCAGCACATCGCGCGCAGCGTCCGGGCGGTCAGCGAGGCGCTGGCCGGCCGGAGCACGAGCCGCTGACCCGCCCGCCCCCGGGCCGCTCACCCCGCCCCGCGGGGCCCGCATGCCCTCTTCGCCCGGGCCCCTCGTACATCCCGTGAGGGACCGTCGCACTGATCTTCGAGCAGACCGTCGTCAGGGCGTGGGTACGGACCGTCGCCCCTGCCTGGTCGTCCGGTGCGGAGCCCGGATGAAGCCGGACCGGGCAGACGAGTGATCGAACGGCCGGAGGTGTGCAATGCTCGTCGCGTGACGAGCGAGCCCGTCCCCCCGGTGGACCCCCGTGCCGGCGCCGACCTGGCGGCGCTGGCCAAGGTCGTGGCCCGGCAGCGTGCCGAGATGGAGCGGCTGCGGGACCTGGCCGCGACGTCGGCCGTCCTGGAACGGGCCAAGGGCGTGCTGATGGCCCTCACCGGCTGCACGCCGGACGCCGCGCACGAGGAGTTGCGGCAGCGCGCGAAGGACGGCCAGCGGACCCTCCTCGAACAGTGCTGGCTGACTCTGGGCGCCCTGCCGTCCAAGGAGCAGCCCCCCGCCCCGCCGTCGGCGCCGCCCGCCGCCGGCCCCTGGACGATGGCGCCCGCGGGCACCGCCGAGCTGGCGGAGGTGCTGGCGCAGGTCGGCCGGGACATGGTGCACGTCGGCTCGCCGCACGAGCTGGCCGGTTGCCTGCTGGACCACCTCGGTCGCGAGATCGGCGCGGACGCGGTGATGCTGTACGAGCGGCTGCCCGAGGGCGGGCTCGGGCTGATCGGACACGCGGGCGTCGACCCCACGCTCGCCGCACAGTGGCGTCATGTGCCGCCGGTGGCCGGCGTGGCCCCGCTGGAAGCCGTGCGGACCGGGGAGCCGTCCTGGCTGGAGGACCTGCCCGCGGACCGTTCGCGCTACCTGCTCATCGGGGACCCTCCGGAGCGGTGGCTGAGCCGGGCCTGGCTGCCGGTCCCCGCCGGGGACACCGCGAGCGTCGCCTTCGGCGTACTGCGCCGGCGCGCCGGGGCGTTCGAGCCGCGCGAGCGGGAGCTGCTGCGCGCCGTGGCCCGGCTGTGCGCGGGCCGGCTGCGGGCCTTCGACGGCCCGCAGGAGGGCACGGCCGCGGCCGTCTCGCAGACGGTACAGGCGGTGTTCGACGTGCTGCCGGGCGCGGTGATCCTGCTGAGCCCGCTGCGCACCGCCTCCGGCGAGATCGAGGACTACCGCATCGACGCCGCCACCCCCGACGCGGTCGACGTGTTCGGCCGGACCGGCCGGGACATGGTCGGCAGGCACGTCCTGGAGAGCTATCCGTCGGTCGCGGGCGAACCCCTGTGGCAGGGCTACCAGCGGGCGCTGGCGACCGGGGTGCCGTTCGAGGGCGAGCCGTTCGCCTACCAGGACGTCGTCGGCGAGGTGACCGTGACCGCCACCTATTCGGTGCGGGCCGCCGCGCTGGGCGAGAGCCTGGTGGTGAGCTGGCTGCGGCACGACTCGATGGACCGGCAGGAGCAGCGCCTGTCCGACGTGCAGCGGCTCGGCAACCTCGGCTGGGCGAACTGGAACCTGATCACGCAGGAGATCTCCTGGGCCGCCCAGACCTACGCCGTACTCGGCCTGCGTTCCGGCGAGGAACCGGTGCGGCTGGAGCAGCTGCCCGGCCTCGCCGTGCCGGAGGACGCGGGGCCGCTGGCCCACGCGATCGCCGAACTCGTCTCGCACGGCCATCCGTTCGACGTGCCGTTCCGCATGGACACGCCCGGCGCGGGCGTCCGGCATCTGCGGATGGTCGCGGAGGCCGTCTCGGCACCCGAGGGCACCCCGGTCGAGGTGCACGGGTTCGTCCAGGACCTCACCGCACAGCGCAGCGCGGAACTCGCGCTGGTGGAGAGCGAGCGCGCGATGCTGCTGCAGCGCGGCATCCTGCAGGCCGAGCGGGCGCTGGCGGCCCGGCTGCAGCACGCCCTGCTGCCGCTGCCCAGCAAGCCGGCCCGGCTGGCGGGGCTGCGCGTCGAGGTCGCCTATCTGCCCGCGCAGTCCGGCATCCACGTCGGCGGCGACTGGTTCAGCGCGATCGAACTGCCCGATCACGAGGCGCTGTTCGTGGTCGGCGACGTGGCGGGTCACGGTCTCGACGCGGTGGCCACGATGGCCCAGCTCCGGTTCACCGCGAAGGGAATGGTCAGTACCGGTTCCTCGCTCACCGGGGCGCTGGCACGGCTCAACCAGTTGCTGCTGCACTCCCGCGACAGCCAGACCACGGCCACCATGGTCCTCGCCCGCTACGACCCGGAGCGGCACGTGCTGGCCTGGGCGCAGGCCGGGCATCCGCCGCCGCTGCTGGTACGCGGGGGCGAGGTGCGCTACCTCGACCGGCCCGGCGGCATACTCCTCGGTGCGACCGGCGCACCCGTCTACGAGTTGATGGAGCTGGAGCTGCAACCGGGAGACCGGCTGCTGCTCTACACCGACGGCCTGGTGGAGCGTCCCGCCGAGGGCCTCGACGCGGGCTTCGAGCGGCTGGCCGAGGCGGTGCGCGCCCATGCCTGCGGCGAGTCCGGCTCGCTCGAAGCGCTCCTCGCGTCGATGCTGGCGGACGAGCGGCGCGACGACGTGTGCGTGGTGGACATCCGGATGCCGGTGGACACCGCACTGGAGGAGGCCGCCGCGGACGAGGCGGACGGGTAGGGCCGGCTCTCCGCGGACGAGGCGGACGGGAGCGCCGAGGTCTTCGCAGGCGAGGCGGACGGGGAGCGCCGAGGTCCTCGCGGGCGAGGCGGATGTGGACCGCCGAGGTCCTCGCGGGCGAGGCGGATGTGGACCGCCGAGGTCCTCGCGGGCGAGGCGGACGGGGAGCGCCAGGTTCTTCGCAGGCGAGGGGGACGGGGAGGGCGGGTTCAGTCCACGGGGTGGCCGGCATCGATGGTGACGGCGTCGGAGAGCCGTAGCAGGGGTCCGTCGTGCCCCTCGCCCCACTGGACGGGGTCGAGCACGAAGCCGACGTGGTCGCCGCCGTCGGTGCGGTGCAGGATGGTGCCGACGAACCAGGCCGCCGCGTCCTCGAGGACGGCGGCCCCGCCGTGCCCCTCCCGCCAGGCGAGCCCCGCGAACTTGTCGACCTCGTCGCCCGTCTCGCCGCCGAAGCGTTCCGCGAGGCCGCGCTGGTCGCGGGTGATCAGATGGACGGCGAGGCACTGCGCGGCCCGGGCGACCCGGTAGGTGTGGTTGGCCTTGGACAGCCACACGGCGAACCGGGGCGGCCGGATGGAGCACTGCGAGGCGAAGCCGACCAGACAGCCGGACCGGTCGCCGCCCGCCACGGCCGTGACCACGCACATGTCGGGGTCCAGCCGGTCGAAGAAGCCGTCCGGCCCGCCCTGCCCGCCGCGACCCGCCACCCCACCGGCCTCCGTCCGGCCGCCTCCGCCCGGCGCACCGCCCGCACCTGTCCGGCCGCCCCCGGCCCGGGCACCGCTCGGACCCGGACGGCCGCCTTCGTCCTGCGTGCCGTTCGGGTTCGTCCGGCCGTCCCCGGCCTGCGTGTCGTTCCCGTCCGCCATGCCGTTCCGCTCCCGTCCGTCGCCGCCTGCACGGTGTTCCCCGCGTACCGCTCATGAATCGTCGCCCAGGCCGGTCCGGGACTCCAGCGCGCGGCGCGTGTCGTCGCCGTAGACACCCGTCTCGTCGCCGCTGATGCCGTACCACAGCTGGAAGCGGGCGACCGCCTCGGTGAGCGTGGCGTCGTAGGTGCCGTCGGCGGAGCCGTCGCGGTAGACGTCCGGGATGCGCAGCAGGCGCTGCTGGAGTTCGGTGACCTCGGGGCCGGTGTTGCCCTGGCGGAGGGTGCCGGGGCCGTCGGGGTCTGCGGCGTCGGCGGGGGCGATGGGGGCGGACGGTGCGTCAGGGGCGGACGGTGCCGGGGTGGCGGGGGCGGCAATCGGGGTGGCGGGAGTGGCGGGGACTGCGGTCGTGGCCGGCGGGGAGGGCCGGGCGGTGGCGGCGGCCTGCTGGCGGCCGGGCAGGAGCAGGGCACCGGTGAAGCCGAGGAGGGCGGCAGCCGCGACGGCCACGGCGACGGCGGCCCGGCGCGGTCCGGGGCCGGAGGCGGAGTCCCATGCGGGGACGCCCGGGGCGGGCGTGCGGGGCGGACGGGCGGCGGGCACGGGCGGGAGTTCGTCGGTGTCCGCCTCGGCCGGGTGCGCCGTCCGCCGGGGAGCGGAGGGCGGGCGGGGTGCCGTGCCGAGGGGCTCGTAGGTCACCGGGTCCGGGCGGATCTCCCGCATCAGCTCCGCGAGGGCGTCGAAGCGGCGGGGCCGCAGGACCCGGATGGGCTCCAGGTCCGGTCCGGGCTGCGGTTGACCGGGGTCGGGCGGTGTCGGCACCTGGCTCTCCTTCCGTCCCGCGGATACGGGTGCTTTCGCGGTCCCCGTGCTGAGATACGGCGCCCACGGCGGCCCCGTTCAGGCCCCCACCCCCCGCCCTGCGAACGATCGACGTGCTCAACTCGGCTGAAACGGTGAGCGTTTGAGCGAACGCATGCTGGAAACCGCCGTCATGGCGCCTCCCCGGTCACGCCCTTGGGGACGTCCTCGGTCACGTCCTTGGTCGCGCCGTGCGTTTCCGACCGCCGGTTCCGGCACCGCTGCCGCCCCGGGGCTGGGCCCCGCCCGGGCGTCCGGGGCGGCGGACGAGTGCGCGGCGCTGCGGGCGAAGTGGCGCACCCCGGACCTCGGCAAGGGGTTCGAACCGAGCCGGATCACGGTCAGGCCGGGCTGAGCACCCCCCGCGCGAACCGGCTCAGGGACGCCGTGAACGCGCCGGTGAAGGCGTCCCTGGTCTCCTCCGGCAGCGCGTCCAGGGAGAGGTAGGGGTTGAGGTCCTCCAGTTCGACCAGCAGCAGGCTGCCGTCGGGAGCGCGGCAGGCGTCGACGCGCTGGATGCCGTACCCGAGGTCGTTCCAGTCGATGAACCGCCGGGCGAACTCCAGGTCGGCGGCGGTGGCCGCGTAGGGCCGAAGTTCCCAGCGGCGCCGGGGGTCGGGGGCGTACAGGGCGTACTGGAAGTCGTCGTCCACGAAGTAGAAGGACACTTCGTGGACGAAGTCGATGCAGGGCTGGATCAGGACGTCGCCTGCGGCGGACTCGGCGAGCCGGCTCCCGGTGACGATCCGCAGGCCGAGGGAGTCCGCGCCGAGCTTCGGCTTGACCACGTACCGCTCGGCGGCCGGCAGCCGGTGGACGTCCGCGATGCTGTCAACGGTCGGGATGACCGGGAATCCGGCGGCGCTCAGATCGAGCAGGTACTGCTTTCCGGCCATGTCCGCCTTGCCGGTGAGCGGGTTGTAGACCCGGGTGCCGGCGGCGAGCGCCTGTGCGCGGAAGGCGTCGTACTCCCGCTGGTAGCCGAGGACGGGCCCGCTGTTGCGTACGACGACGGCGTCGTGGCCGTCCATCAGCGCCGCCGCGTCCAGCGGATGGCACAGGGCCAGGTCGAAGTGGGCGCGCAGCCGGGAGGTGAGGTGGATGTCCTCGTCGCAGTAGCGGCGCCCGCGGGCCTGGTACGCCAGGTCGGTGACGTAGAGCAGGCGGGGGCGGGCGGCGGGCATGGGGGATCTCCTCGGGGGCGGTGCGGGGGCCGGGGCGGGCCGGTGCGGGGGCCGGTGCCGACCGCGGTGGAGAAAGGTTACGCCGCAGGGGTGGGGCCCCTGCCGCCGCCCCTGCCCTGCCGCCGGCCGGGGCAAAGCGCGTCTCGGGGAGTCGGGGTACGCGGATGGTCCGATCGCTCCGGTGTTCGGCGGGTTCGCCTCAGGAGCACTCAGTTCCCTCGGAAAGGCGCTCAGGCTGCACTGAGTGTCACGAATCCGTTTCCGGTGCTACGTTCCCGTCCATGAGCTCCAGCAGCGCGGCGCCGACCGCGAAGCCGCCGATCCGGGACGCCCTGGTGGCGGCGGCCTTTCGGCTCTTCCTGGAACGCGGGTACGAGCAGACCACCGTGGACGACATCGTGGCCCTGGCCGGTGTCGGGCGGCGGTCGTTCTTCCGCTACTTCCCCTCCAAGGAGGACGTGGTCTTCCCCGACCACGAGCGCTGCCTGGCCGACATGACCGCCTTTCTCGCGACGGGCGGTCCGGAGCACGAGCCGGTGCGACGGGTGTGCGACGCGGCCCGGCTGGTGCTGCGCATGTATGCCGAGAACCCGACCTTCTCCGTGCAGCGCTACCGCCTGACCAGGCAGGTGCCGGGCCTGCGCGCCTACGAACTGTCGGTGGTGTGGCGGTACGAACGCGCGCTCGCCGAGTATCTGCGCGGACGGTTCGCGGGCCGGCCGGACGGGACGCTGCGGGCCGACGTGATCGCGGCCGCGGTCGTCGCCGCGCACAACAACGCCCTGCGTTCCTGGCTGCGGTCGGACGGCGAGGGTGACGCGGACGCGGCGGTGGACCAGGCGCTCGGACATGTGCAGCGGACCTTCGGGCGGCCGACGGCGGAGACCTGGGCGGCGCCCGTGCGGACCGCCCCGGAGCCGGCCGGCGGTCAGCCGGCGGAGCCCGACGACGTGGTGGTGCTGGTCACGCGGCGGGACGCGCCGCTGTGGCGGGTGGTCCAGGAACTGGAGACGGCGCTCGGCCGCACCTGACGTGCCGGCCGGCCGCACGAGCCGCCGGCCGGTCCCGCCCGGCCGTCGACCGGGCGGCTGCCCTCACCTGCCGAGCAGCCGCCCCACCCGCCGGCCGCACGCTCTCCGGACCGCCGGTATGACCGGCAGATGGCCCGCGGCCGACAATTATGGGTACGGAGTGCCTTTACGAGTGACACTCAGTGCCATACTCTGTCGGCGTGCGTGGTGGCACGACGACCGCGCACGCGCGTGCGCGGTCCGCGCCGGGCACGCGGGATTCCGGCCGAGCGCAGGGAGTTGACCAGCGTGTACCACCACTCAGCAAGCGCATCGCATCCGGCGGCCGGTTCCGCGGCGGGTGTTCTCGATCCCGCCCCCGTGGACACCCAGGACGCCATCGTTTTCCAGCGCTGCACCTGGTGCGGCACCGCGATGTACCACCGGCTGCTGTGTCCGGTGTGCCAGGGCAGCGAGTTGCGCACCGAGCGCAGCGAGGGCACCGGCACGGTCCGCCACTCCAGCGTGGTGCACCGCAACACGCCCGCGGCGCGCAACGTGTCGCTGATAGAGATGGCCGAGGGCTTCGTCGTACGGGGCCGGGTCATGGGCCCGCCGATCGGGATCCACAGCGGCGACCGGGTCCGGCTGTCCACCGCCAAGGACCCCGTGCGCGGCGAGCCGGTCTTCCAGCTGCTGGACGAGCCGTACCGGGCCTGGACCTGACCGCCGTAGCCCCCTGGGTCCCGCAGCCGAACCCCACGGCGACGTCACTCACCCAGCAGCACCTCGCGCAGCCGCACCCCGCACAGCCGTAGCTCGCACAGCCGCATCTCGCGCAGCACACCCCCCACCTCCGCCGCCTCGTGCGTCCGCGTGGCCGGTGTGATCGATCACTACCTCTTCACAAGCAACCCACAGCCTCTGCTTTCCATCCTCCGGGAGCGAGGGACGCCCGGACGGCCGGGACGTCCGTGGTCGGGGTTCGAGGAGGAACAGTGGTCCGTGCCCGGCGCATATGGGTGACCGCTGCCGCGTTGCTCGCGGTGGCGGGAACCTCGGGGGTGACGGCAGTCGCCCAGTCTCAACCACCTCCGGGAACGGGGGTGTTGTCAGCATCGGAGGACCGTCCGCTGCCGCCGGGGTGGCGACTGACGGGCGGGGGGTCGGCGCCGCAGCTGGTGTGGCGTTCGGACCGGCCTGTGCCGATGGGCGACGCGCGGGTGGAATTCCGTTCCGACGGGCAGCTGTTGGGGACACCGCGGCCCGCGCCGGACGGCCGTACGTTCCGGCTGTCGCTGGACGCCCGGCAGGCGAAGCAGCTGGGCGGGTTGCAAGTCTGGTCCGGGGGACGCCGGTTGGACGCGCCGGACGCCTCCGGAGCCACCGGGTCGGCGGCCCGGCTGCCGGCGCCGCTGCCCGCGAACGGCGTGGACCCGGGCAAGCCCGGTTCGTACCGGACCAAGACCGGTGAGTACGGGCTGAAGTCGGTGCGACTGCCGGGCTTCGCGGAGCCGGTGGAGATGCGTGCGGTGGTCGTCGCGCCCGTCGGCGCGTCCGGCAAGCGCCCGCTCGCGCTGTTCCTGCACGGCCGTCACTACACCTGCTACAAGGGCCGCGAGGACATCACCGGTGACTGGCCCTGCAAGGCCGGCACCAAGCCGGTGCCCAGTCACCGCGGGTACCTGCGCGACCAGAAGCTGCTCGCCTCGCAGGGCTACGTGACCGTGTCGATCGCGGCCAACGGCATCAACGGGCAGGACCACCTGGCGGAGGACGGCGGTGCCCAGGCGCGGTCGTCGCTGGTGCGCCAGCACCTCGCCCGGTGGGCCGGCTGGGCCGAACACCCCGAGACCGCACCGAAGGTGGTCCGCGAGGCGCCCCGCGCCGACCTGTCGCGTGTCCTGCTGGTCGGGCACTCCCGGGGCGGCGAGGGCGTCAACCGGGCCGCGCTGGACAGTCTCGTACCGCCGCCCGCGGACCGGGACGGCTACCACGGGCCGGTGCGCTGGAAGATCCGCGGTACGGTGCTGATCGGCCCGACGGTCTTCGGCCAGAACCCGGTGCCCGACGTGCCGTCGGTGACGATCCTGCCGGGCTGCGACGGTGACGTCTCCGACCTGCAGGGCGAGGTGTATGTCGACGGCACCCGCGCGGTGAGCAACGGCACCGCCCTGCACAGCGCGGTGTACGTGATCGGCGCCAACCACAACTTCTTCAACTCCGAGTGGACGCCCGGCCAGTCCGCGGCGCCCGCCGACGACGACTTCTCCGACGACCCGCAGCACCACGACCCGGTGTGTGCCAAGCGGGCCGCGACCCGGCTGACCGCCGACCAGCAGCACCGGGCCGGTTCCACCTACATCGCCGCTGCCGCGCGGCTGTTCCTCGGCGGCGACGACCGGGTGCGGCCGCTCCTGGACGGTTCCGGGAAGCGGGCGCCGTCCGCGGACCCGGCGCGCGTGCTGAGCCACGCGGTGGGTGCCCGGCGCGGCGGCGGTTTCCTGCCGGACGGCGGGGTGTCGGTGACCGGCGGCAAGCTGTGCGCCGCGGTGGACCCGAGCCCGGCCAAGGCCTGTATGGGACAGGGCGGGAAGGGCTCTTCGCCGCACTTCGCGATGTGGGAGACCGACCGCGAGGCCGGCCGGCAGGCGATCGCGCTGCACTGGACCCGGGCCGGTACTCCGGCGCGGGTGAGTGTGAAGCAGCCGGTGTCGCTGTCGGGTGCGAAGTCGCTGGCGCTGCGGCTCTTCGTGCCGCCGAACTCCCGCGGTACGCAGCTGGACGTGTCCCTCACCGACGCGGCCGGCCACAAGGCGAAGCTCGGCCGCGTCAAGGCGGACGGGCTGCCCGGCAGTGAGCGGACCGCCTCGTACTGGGCGCAGGAGATCCGGGTGCCGCTGACCTCGGCCGGACGCGCCGGACTCGACCTGCGCTCGGTCAAGTCGCTCGAGCTGACGCCGCGTTCGGCGTCGGGGCGGGCCTGGCTCATGGACGCCTGGGGCTGGGCGCCGGGGACGCCCGCGGTGCGGACGGACGCGCTGCCCCGTGTGGACGTCGGCCGTACGACCGTGGACGAGGGCGACTCGGGTGTGCGCACCTACCGGGTGCCGGTCCAGGTGTCCGGCCGGGGCGGCAGCGGCCAGGTCCGGGTGTACGTCGTCGACCCGGTCACCGGGAAGGTCAAGGACAAGCTGGTGACGGTGCGTCCGGGCGGCCAGGACATCGACGTACCGGTCGAGGTGAAGGGCAACACGCGCTACGGCGCCGATGTGTCGTACGACGTTCTGGTCAAGGCGGTCCGTGGCGCGGTGGTCGGCTCGCACCGGGGCGGTATCACCGTCCACGACGACGATCCGGCACCGAAGATGACCGTCAAGCCCGTCGCCGGCCGGGTGACCGAGGGGCAGCAGCTGAAGTGGCGGCTGTCGCTGTCCGAGGCGGTGGACGTGGACATGAGCGCCATGTTCGTGGTCGTGCCCGCCACCGCACCCGAGCTGGGCACCAAGGACGTTCCGGCCCGCTGGCTGCGGGACATGACCGGGGCGTCGCCCGACCCCGAGCGCGCGCTGTCCAAGGTGGAGGGGCTCTACCTGTGGGTGGACGTCCCGGCGGGGCGCACCAGTGCCGACATCACCGTGCCCACGGCGAAGGACCGGGTCCGTGAGTCGACGGAGTCGGTGCGGTTCCAGCAGGTCGACATGGAGACCGGGAAGCCGCAGGCAGGCGGTCTCGAGCTGTCGGGATCGGTGCTGAACGCGTCGTAGGGCGCGGGTGCCGGGTGGCCCTCACTGCGGGAGGGTCACCCGGATGCCGACCGTGCCGTCGAGGCCGCGCCGCAGCCGGCTGCCGAGCAGGGTGAGGCGGCCGAGGACGCCGTACTTGCGGGCGATGAGGGTGCGGTAGCGGGCGGTGGTGGCGGGGCCGGCGATCTCGGCGGTGGCCGGCAGCTGGTCGCCGGTCGGGTTTCCGCGCAGGTCGCACGGGCCGACGAGGACGTCGGGGCGGCGCCGGATCCGCTTGACCTTCCAGCTGTCGGCGGCCGTCCACACACCGAGCGCGCCGGCGTCCATGACCACCCACACCGGGGTGGCGACGGGAGTGCCGTTCTTCCGGTAGCTGGTCACCAGCAGGTACTTGCCGGAGCCGAGCCGGTCCAGCAGCGTGTCGTCCATGCCCGCAGTCTAGGAGGCGGCGTGCGGCCCGCGGCGGGCCGGACCGACTTGGTCCGGCCCGCCGGTTCACCGGGCCTGCGGCCGAGGTTCTACAGCCGGGTTCCGGCTGATGTCTGCGGCCGAGGTTCTACGGCCGGGTTCCGGCTGGGGTCTGCGGCCGGGAGGACTGGTCGCAGCGGCGGGCGGCTGCCGCGACGGGGTCAGGTCAGGGCTGTGGCCATCCGCCGTACCGCCTCGGTGAGGATCTCCGGCGTGGTCGCCAGATTCAGGCGGGCGTGGCCGGCGCCGCCGGTGCCGAAGGGCAGTCCGGAGCTGAGCGCGACCCGGCCGCGGCCGAGGAAGACCTCGGCCGGGTCGTCGCCCAGGCCGAGGGCGCGGCAGTCGAGCCAGGCGAGGAAGGTGGCCTCGGCGGGGTGCACGCGGATGCCGGGCAGGTGCTCGGCGAGCAGGCTGTCGAGCAGCCGCCGGTTGTCCTGCAGGCCGGCCAGCAGGGCGTCGAGCCAGCCGATGCCCTCGGACAGGGCGGCGGTGTGCGCGATGATCCCGAGGTGGCTGGGCCCGTGGCTCACCTCTTCGGGCATCCGGGCGAGGTCGGCGGCGGCAGCGGTCCCGGCGAGGGCCAGCGCGGCCTTGAGACCGGCCAGGTTCCAGCCCTTGGACGCCGACATCAGGGACAGGCCGCGCTCGGCGCCGGGCACGCTCAGATAGGGCACGAAGGTCACGCCGGGCGCGACGAGCGGGGCGTGGATCTCGTCGACGACGACCCGGACGCCGTACCGTTCGGCGAGGCCGGCGACGGCCGTCAGTTCCTCGGCGGTGTGCACGGTGCCGGTGGGGTTGTGCGGGCTGCACAGCAGGTAGGCGGCGCGGCCGCCGTGTGCGGTCGCCTCCCGGAACGTCTCCTCCAGGATGCCGAGGTCCAGGCGCAGGCCGGCGCCGAGCGGGGCCTCGACCACCCGGCGGTCCATGTGGGTGATGAACTGGAAGAACGGCGGGTACACCGGCGGGTTGACGATCACCGGGTCGCCGGCTCCGGTGACCAGTTTGATCATTTCGACCACGCCGAGCATGACGTCCGGGACGATCGCGGTGCGCTCCGGGGCGATGCCGTGCCAGTTCCACCGTTTGGCGGCGAAGGCGGCGAGCGCCTCGGCGTAGGCGGTGCCGGCGGGGTACCCGGTGTCGCCGAGTGCGAGTGCGTCGGTGAGGGCGCGGACGACGGTCTCAGCGAGGGGGACGTCCATCTCGGCCACCCACAGGGGCAGCACGTCCTCGGGGTAGGTGCGCCATTTCATGCTCGTACGACGTCGCAGCCGCTCCAGGTCCAGAGCGCGCAGCGGGTCCGGTTCGCCGGGTGTGTCGTGCGGGATGCTGGTCATGGGGCTCAAGATAGGCGGCTTCGGCGTGTGCCGGAACGGGGCCCGCGAGGGGCCGGGAGGAGCCGTCCGGCAGGGCTCTGTGCGCGGGGAATCGCCGGGGCGGGCTTCGGAGACCAACCGGGGCGTCTAGATTGCGTCTTGCACGGTGTATCTCCCGTCAGGCATCTCATCAGGCATCAGGAGCTGACCCACGTGACCGACAACCCGGCAGCCACCAATGACGTGGCCGTGTCGCTGCGCGCCCGCATCAACACCGGCCAGCCGCACACCGCCCGGATCTGGAACTACTGGCTCGGCGGCAAGGACAACTACGAGGTCGACCGGGCGGCCGGCGACCAGATCCGCCGGCTGCACCCGGGCATCGGCGAGTACGCGCGCGCCGACCGGCTCTTCCTCGGCCGCGCGGTCCGCCACCTGGCCGGTGACCTGGGCATTCGGCAGTTCCTGGACATCGGTACCGGGCTGCCCACCGCCGACAACACCCATGAGGTGGCCCAGCGGATCGCCCCGGATTCCCGGATCGTGTACGTGGACAACGACCCCCTCGTCCTGGCGCACGCCCGGGCCCTGCTGACCAGTACGCCCGAGGGCCGCACGGACTATCTGGACGAGGATCTGCGCAACGTCGACGCCATCCTGGAACACGCCTCGAAGACGCTGGACTTCAGCCGGCCGGTGGCGCTGATACTGCTGGGCGTGGTCATCTTCATCGGGGACGACGAGGACCCGTACGGCCTGGTGCGGCAGTTGACGGACCGGTTGCCCGCGGGCAGTCACCTGGTGCTGTCGCACACCGTCACCAGCCCGTCGATGCCGGACGTGGACGAGGCGGTGAAGTTCTGGAACGAGCACGGCACGCCGAAGCTCACGCAGCGCACGCCCGCGGACGTGGCCCGGTTCTTCGACGGTCTGGAACTGCTGGAGCCGGGTGTGGTGTCGTGCTCGCGCTGGCGCCCGGAGCACGACCACGGGGCCGAGCCGGAGGAGGTCGCCATGTTCGGCGGGGTGGCCCGCAAGAGCTGAGGGCCGCCGTCGGTGAACGCCGCCGGCCCGGGCGCCGTATGGAGGAGAGGTCCCCCGACCATCCGGGGGCCCGTGGTGCCGGTAGGGGCATCGCGCGTTCGGGTTCGGCTTCGGGAGCCATGCATGCGGCACGCACGACGACGGGTCGTCCGGCGAGTGACACGGCTGGCGGCGGTCGGCGGACTCCTCCTGGGCGGCGGGATGGTCGCCCAGGCGGCCCTCGCGAGCGAGGCTCCGCCGGCCTCCGCCAGAACGCTCGGTTCCGCCGGAGACACCGGTTCCGCGCTGGTGGCGCGGCTGGGCACCGGCCGTACGGCGGGGAACTGGGTGGGCGCCGACGGGCGTACGGTGGTGGCGGTGACCGATGACGCGGCGGCGCAGGTGGTCCGGCGGGCCGGGGCGCAGGCGAAGGTCGTGTCGCACAGCATGAACGAGCTGAAGTCGGCGACGGCGACGCTGCGTTCGGCGCCGCGGGTGCCGGGCACGGCGTGGGCGGTGGACTACCGGACGAACCGGGTGATGGTGCAGGCGGACCGTACGGTGTCCGCCGGTGACTGGTCCCGGCTGACCGGGGTCGCCGCGAGGATCGGCAGTTTCGTGCACATGGAGCGTACGAAGGGCACGTTCAGCACGCGGTTGAACGGCGCGCAGCCGATCCTGTCGACCGGGGGCCGCTGTTCTGCCGGGTTCAACGTCACCAACGGGCAGTCCGACTTCATCCTCACGGCCGGCCACTGCGGGCCCGCCGGTGCCACGTGGTTCGCCGACAACCAGGGCGATCGGCAGCTCGGCAGCACGGTGAACAGTTCGTTCCCGGGCGGTGACTTCTCGCTCGTGCAGTACGCCGGCGGCAAGGCCGGTGCGGGTGCCGACGTCGTGGCGATCGGCGGCGGCAAGGGGGTGCGGATCACCGGGGCAGCCGATGCGGCGGTGGGCCAGCGGGTGTTCCGCAGCGGCAGCACCAGTGGTCTGCACGACGGACAGGTGAAGGCGCTGAACGCGACCGTCAACTATCCGGAGGGGACGGTCACCGGGCTCATCGAGACCGATGTCTGTGCCGAACCGGGCGACAGCGGTGGGCCGTTGTTCTCGGAGGGGATCGCGCTCGGTGTCACCTCCGGCGGCAACGGTGACTGCACAACCGGCGGGACGACGTTCTTCCAGCCGGTGACCAAGGCGCTGTCGGCGCTGGGGGTGCGGCTGATCGTGTCGGGGCAGAACGCCGGCGGCGCCCAGAACGGCGCGCCCTCCCCCGCGCCGTCGGGCGCCGCGAACCAGGGTGCGATGGCTCCCAGCGCGGCCTCGCCCGGCTCCTCGGCTCCGGTCACGGGCGCGTCGGAGGGGAGCACCCTGCTGGCGCGGCTGACGGACACCCGGAACGTCGGGCCGGGTCTGCTGGTCGTCGCGGGCAGCCTGATCGCGCTGGTCGGGACCCGGTACATCCGGGCCGAGCAGGACCGCAAGGCGTATCAGCGGCACTACTCGGCGTCGTGGGGCTGACCGAGGCGACGGCTTGCCGCCGGGGGAACGGCCTCCGGTACGACGAAAAGGGCACCCGTGCGGTCACGGGTGCCCGGGGTGGTCACGGCGCGGTGTGCGCGGGGTCGGTCAGGCCGCCCGGTGCGACTGCGGGGCCGCGGCGGCCCACTCCATCACGAGGCGCTGGTACTCGGCGCGCTGCTCGGTGGTCAGTGTCCCGCCCGACCGGCGCCACAGCGCCCGGATCTCCTCGTTGACCTCCGCGGCCGATCGCTCGGAGGCGGCTGCAACAGTGGTGGACATGCTGTGAAGCATATGCCGAGCGAAGTGAAGGCGCCGTGAGTAAGCATCCCCAATACGGACATTTCGGACCGTGTTACTCATCACGTCAATGTGTCAAGCGGGGGCGGGAGTTCATTCCTCGGTCCGGCCGCCGTGACCCGGCGCACACCGCCGCCGGCCAACGCGCGCGTGGCCCCCGCTACACCCTGCCGGGCGTCGTCGCGCACGAGTCGGCACGGCAGGGCGGGGTGCGGCTGGCCGTCCCGGACTTCGGACGTCCGACGAAGGACGACCGGACCGGCAGGGCTCAGGTGCCCGGCTTGCGGCCGTACACGAAGACGTCGTCGCCGGTCTTCAGCAGCGACCAGTACTTCTTGGCGTCCTTGGTGGTCATGTTGACGCAGCCGTGCGAGCCCGGCGGGTTCCACATGCTCAGGCCCACCGAGTGGAAGGCCTGGCCGCCGTCGAAGAACTGGCTGTAGGGCATCGGCACGTCGTAGATGTCCGAGACGTGGTCGATGTCACGCCAGTAGATCTTCTTCAGACCGGTGCGGGTCTCGTAGCCGTCACGTCCGGTGCGCACCGGCACCGGGCCGTAGACGAGCCGGTTGCCGTCCTGGATCCAGCTGAGCTGGAGCGTGAGGTTCACACAGGCGATCCGGCCCTTGTTCGTCGGGCACTTGCCGTCCTTGTTCGGCTTGTTCCCGACGGCCTTCTGCTTGTTCATGAGGTCCATCACGCCCCAGGTGACGGGTCCGGCGTAGCCGATGGCGGGCGTGATGCCGTGCTTGTTCTGGAAGGCCTGGATGGCCTTGCAGTCCGTGGCGGACTGCTTGCCGTCGACGGGCCGCCCCAGGAACTTCTCGACCTGCTTCTGGTACGGCCCGGCCTGTGTGGTGCAGCTTGCGGCCTGTGCCGGCGCCGCGGTCACGGCGAGCGCCAGCGGCGCCACCAGTCCCGTGACGCCCAGCGCGACGACGCCTCGTCTGCGTATGACCCCCATGAGTGCCTCTTCCCCTTCTCCCCTTGTCGGCCCAGGGCCTCCCCGGGTGTTCTCCGACGCGATTCCCGCGGTATCGGACATCTAGACCCGGCCCGGCGGCTCATGGTTGTGTTTCCGGCCAGGCTGTGACGAAATGGTGAACTTTTTCACTGTGCGACCGGGTCAGGACTGCAGGGCGCCCGCCTCCGAGGACGTAGCCGGCCTACGGTCCACGCTGCGGCGCATGGACCTCGCCAGCGGGAGACACAGGCATGTTCGAAACGGGGGGCACAGTAGTGCGAGACCAGCTTCTCGGGGGCCGTTACCGGTTGGTGCGGCAGCTCGGTGAGGGCGGAATGGGGCAGGTGTGGGAGGCACAGGACGAAACGCTGAGCCGACCTGTCGCAGTCAAGGTGATTTCGCTGCTCGCCGGTGGCGGAAGCCGCGGCGATGAGGCGCGCGCCAGGTTCCTGCGCGAGGCACGGATCACCGCTCAGCTGCAGCACCCAACATCGTGACCATCCACGACCTCGGCGAGACCGGCGCAGAGGACAGCAAAGTCCCATTCCTGGTGATGGAGCTGATCCGAGGTGAAGGCATGGACGCAATACTGCGCCGAGGCGCAGTCACCTTGTCCGACGCCGCACGATGGGGTGCGCAGATATGCGACGCGCTCGCTGAAGCGCACAACGCCGGAATCATGCACCGGGACATCAAGCCCTCCAACACCCTCATCTTCCGGCAACGTGAAGGTCCTCGACTTCGGCATCGCGAGGGCGGCCGACCCCTACTCGACCGCGGACCGCCTCACCCAGACCGGCTTCATCGTGGGCACACCCCCGTACATGGCCCCCGAGCAAAGAGCTGTCTCGGGATGCAGACGACTTCGGCCTGCACAAGTGGCTCGGCGCCCGTTCAGCGGTACCCGGTGACGTCCGCCGGCTTGCCCGTGTCCTGCACCTCGACCAGGTACCGCCAGGCGTCCGGCCGGCTGCCGTCGAGGTCGGTGTAGCCGTACACCTGGGCGAGCCCGCCGCTGGACAGCGACTGCCCGTTGAAACGGGCGACGTCCGGGTCGGCGGCGAGGGCCGCGACGGCACGACCGGTGAAGCGCGGGGTCTCGGAGATGGCGAAGTGCGGTTCCCGGCGCAGGGCGTCCCGCCAGTTGTCCTCGCGGACGCCGTACGCCTCGAGCATGATCTCCGAGCGCATCCAGCCGGGGGTCAGGGCCACGGCCGTGGCGCCGCGCGGGCCCAGTTCGTGACCGAGGGCGAACGCCATGCGCAGGGCGGACGCCTTGGCGAGGTCGTAGAAGAAGTTCACGCGGTAGGTGTCACGGTTGTAGTCGGCGGTGCCGTCGGTGACCTCGACAACCAGGCCGCCGGGGCGGCGGAGCAGGAGCGGCAGGGCGTGGTGGCTGGTGACGGCGTGCGTCTCGACGGCGAGCCGGAGCAGTCTCAGCCCGTTGTCGAGGTCGTGCTCCCACACGGGGGTGTCCCAGGCGAAGAGCTTCTCGCCGCCCCAGATGTCGTTGACGAGCACGTCCAGGCCGTCCTGCTCTC
This sequence comes from Streptomyces actinomycinicus, assembly GCF_016741775.1. Classification (GTDB taxonomy): domain Bacteria; phylum Actinomycetota; class Actinomycetes; order Streptomycetales; family Streptomycetaceae; genus Streptomyces; species Streptomyces actinomycinicus. The sequence goes on from NZ_JAERRK010000010.1 coordinate 89,362, forward strand.
CGGCGATGCGGTCCACCAGGTCCCGTACGGCGGACCTGTCCAGGTGGTCGGTGGGGACGGCGATGCCGCGTCCGCCGGCCGCGGTGACGAGGTCGGCGGTGTCCTCGATGGTCTCGGGGCGGTCGTACTCGGAGCGGTGGGCGCGGGTGCTGCGGCCGGTGACGTAGACGGTGGCGCCGGCCGCGCCGAGTTCCACGGCGATGCCCCGCCCGGCGCCCCGGGTCGCCCCGGCGACCAGCGCCACCTTGCCTTCGAGCGGTCCTGACATGTCCGGCCTCCTGTGCGGTACGAGTGCGGTGCTTCTCCACTGTCCCCAGGAAGCCGGACATCCTCTGTCGGGTTTTGCCCGCGAGACCGCGTGTCGTGCCGGGCGTCGTGCCGCGTGTCGTTTCAGGTGTCGCGTCGGGCGTTGTCTCAGGTGTCGCGTCGGGTGTCGTCTCAGGTGTCGCGTCGGGTGTCGTCTCAGGTGTCGTGCGCGCGGAACGTGCGTGGCCGGGGGGCGGGCGGGGCTCAGTGGCCGCGTGCGATCCACTCCTCCAGGTGGGGTGCCTCGGCGCCGATGGTCGTGGAATCCCCGTGGCCGGTGAGGACCTTGGTCTCCGGCGGGAGGGTGAGGAGCCGGTCGCGGATGGAGTCGATGATCGTCGGGAAGTGGGAGTGGGAACGACCGGTGGCGCCCGGGCCGCCCTGGAAGAGGGTGTCCCCGGAGAAGACGGTGCCGAGGCCGGGGTCGTACAGGCACACGGCGCCCGGGGCGTGCCCTGGGGTGTGCAGCACGGTGAGGTCGGCCCCGGCCGCCTCGATGACCTGGCCGTCGAGGAGGTGCCGGTCGGGGTCGCGGTCCGGGTGGGTCTGCTTCCACAGCGGCAGGTCGTCGGGGTGCAGCCAGATGGTGGCGCCGGTGAGGTCGGCCAGTTCCGGCGCGGCGTTGACGTGGTCGTTGTGCGCGTGCGTGCACACGATGGCGATCAGGCGCCGGTCGTCGACGGCGTCGGCGATGGCCCGGGCGTCGTGGGCGGCGTCGATGACGATCACCTCCCGCTCGTCGCCGACGATCCACACGTTGTTCTCCACGTCCCAGGTGCCGCCGTCGAGGGTGAACTGCCCGGCGGTGACGAGACGTTCGATGCGCACGGTCATCAGAACACCACCACCGAGCGCAGCACGTCGCCGTGGTGCATCCGCTCGAAGGCCTCTTCCACCTGGTCCAGTCGGATCGTCTCGGTGACGAACGCGTCGAGGGGCAGGCGGCCTTGGAGGTGGAGGTCGATGAGCATGGGGAAGTCGCGGGTGGGCAGGCAGTCCCCGTACCAGGAGGACTTCAGGGCGCCGCCGCGGCCGAAGACGTCGAGCAGGGGCAGTTCGAGTTTCATCTCGGGGGTGGGGACGCCCACGAGGACGACGGTGCCGGCGAGGTCGCGGGCGTAGAAGGCCTGCTGGTAGGTCTCGGGGCGGCCTACGGCCTCGACGACGACGTCGGCACCGAATCCGCCGGTCAGCTCGCGGATCGCCGCGACCGGGTCGGTCTCCTTGGAGTTGACGGTGTGGGTGGCGCCCAGGGTCCGGGCCGTCTCCAGCTTGCGGTCGTCGATGTCCACGGCGATGATCTTCGCCGCGCCGGCCAGGTTCGATCCGGCGATCGCCGCGCCGCCGACGCCGCCGCAGCCGATGACGGCGACCGAGTCGCCCCGGCCGACGCCGCCGGTGTTGATCGCGGCGCCGATGCCGGCCATCACTCCACAGCCCAGCAGTCCCGCGACCGCCGGGGAGACGGCCGGATCGACCTTGGTGCACTGGCCGGCGGCGACCAGCGTCTTCTCGGCGAAGGCGCCGATGCCCAGGGCCGGGGAGAGTTCCTGCCCGGTGGCGGCGAGGGTCATCTTCTGCCGGGCGTTGTGGGTGTCGAAGCAGTACCAGGGGCGGCCGCGCAGACACGCCCGGCACTGTCCGCAGACCGCACGCCAGTTGAGGACGACGAAGTCACCGGGGGCGAGGTCGGTGACGCCTTCGCCGACCGACTCGACGACTCCGGAGGCCTCGTGACCGAGCAGGAAGGGGAAGTCGTCGGAGATGCCGCCCTGTTTGTAGTGCAGGTCGGTGTGGCAGACGCCGCAGGCCTGGATCTGTACGACGGCTTCGCCGGGGCCGGGGTCCGGCACCACGATCGTCTCGATGCGTACGGGCTCGTCCTTCCCCGGTGCGATCACGCCGCGGACTTCCTGCGCCATGCTCTGGCCCCTTCCTTCGATTGCCTTCGTGGCCGACACTACGCGCGACCGATCGGTAGCGGGACGGGCCACGACGGTGATCGTGGATCTTTCCGGCCACGCGGCCACCGGGGATGCGCCTGCCGAACTCGCGCTGCGGGGTGTGCCGTTCGCGACAGGCCGTCCTGCTCGGGGTGGCCCGGTCGGTGCCGGGGGCGCCCCTGGCGGTGCCGGGCGGTGCCGGGCGGCCCGGGCAGCGGTGAGGGCCGCCCCCGGCGGGGGCGGCCCTCATGGCCGGGGCCGGGTCAGTGAACGGCGCCCACGAGGCCGAGCAGGGGCGCGGCGGGCGCGAGGACCTGCTCCACCTGGCTGAGCTGGTTCAGCTCCTTGAGGTGCTCGAGCGACTGCATCTGTTCGCTGACCCGCGGGACCCGGCCCTGCTGCGACTCGGGGATACCGCTGACGGCGAGCGTGTCGAGCATGGTCGGCGCGCCGAGCTTGCCGACGAGCGGTGCGCCGGCCTCGGCCGCGTTCGCCGACGGTACGGCGAGGCCGGCGATCCCGGCGGCCAGACCGACGGCGGCGGCGATACGTCGTGTTGAAATCATGCTTCGTGCAACGGCGGCGGGCCCCGGCCGGACACGGGCTGTGGTCGGCGCTCACCCGTGAGGCGGAGCGGCCCGGCTGCGCTTGCCGGGACCGCCCGGGCGGAGGAGCCTCGGAGGAGGGGTCCGTGCGGCCCGCTCCGCGCCGGGCCGCGGGCCTGAAGGAGGTCACCATGGGCACCGCGACGGGGTCCGTTTTCGGCACCGAGACACTGCGCCGGGCCATCGAGGGCAACACCGGCAACAACCTGCTGTCGCTCTACGCCGACGACGCCGAGATCCGCATCGTCGACCATGACAACCAGCCCAGTCACCCCACGGTCCTGCGCGGCCGGGGCAAGATCGCGGAGTTGCTGGACGACATCTACCGCCGCGACATGACGCACAAGCTGGAGCAGTGCGTCGTACAGGGAGACCGCGCCGCCTACAGCGAGTCCTGCGAGTACGCGGACGGCACCCGGGTGCTCGCCGAGTCGATGGTCAGGCTGCGGGACGGCAAGATCGTCGACCAGCTGATCATCCAGGCCTGGGACGAGTAGGACGCGGCCAGGTGGTAGGACGCGGCCGGGTACGGCACCGTCCGGCGCTGGCGCGCGTGCGGCCCGCGGGGCAGGCCGGGCGGCGCTGACCTCCCGGACGAAACCGGGCGACCGGGCGGCCAGGCGGCGCTGACCGGCCGGACGGTGCTGACCGGACGGTGTTGACCGGCCGGACGGTGCTGACCGGACGGTGTTGACCGGCCGGATGGTGCCGCGAGCGCTCGGTTACGCTGTACGCGGGCCGTGACTGGCGCTGAGGTGGAGAACCACCGGGGAGCGGTCCGTGGTGGTTGCCGCGCGCCTGGGCGAGAGTCGATCCAGCTCAGGAGTGTGCAGCATGACCCAGGCCCGCCTCATGGACGGCACCGCGCTCGCCCGCCGCGTCGTCGGGGAGACCGCGCAGCAGGCCGCCCGCATCACCGAACGCACCGGTACGGCACCATGTCTCGCGACCGTGCTGGTCGGCGAGGACCCGGCGTCCGTGACCTACGTCCGCATGAAGCAGAACCGGTGCCGCGCGGCCGGCATCGCCTCCCGCCGCGTGGCCCTGCCCGCACACACGAGCACCGCCGAACTCGTGGGCACCCTGCGGGAGTTGTCGGCCGATCCGGGTGTGCACGGGATCCTGTTGCAGCACCCGGTGGGCGACCACGTCGACGAACGGGCCGCGTTCGAGGCCATCGCCCCGGAGAAGGACGTCGACGGCGTCACCTTCGCGTCGTTCGCGACGATGAGCTTCGGACTGCCGGGCTTCGTCTCGTGCACGCCCGGCGGCATCCTGCGACTGCTGGACGAGTACGGCGTCGACCCGGCCGGAAAGCGGGCCGTGGTGGTGGGCCGCAGCGCCATCCTCGGCAAGCCGGTGGGGATGCTGCTGCTGGCCCGGGACGCGACGGTGACGTACTGCCACTCGCGCACCCGGGACCTGTCGGCGGCGGTCCGCGAGGCGGACATCGTCGTCGCCGCCGTCGGCCGGCCCCGGCTGATCCACGGGCAGGACCTCAAGCCCGGCGCGGTGGTGATCGACGCCGGGTACAACGCGGGCAACGTCGGCGACGTCGACTTCGACTCGGCCGTGGAGCGGGCTTCACTGATCACGCCGGTGCCGGGCGGGGTAGGTCCGATGACGATCGCGACGTTGCTGGAGCAGACCGTGGCGGCCGCCGCCCGGCAGCTCGGCGTGTGATCAGCGCATCCAGGCCCGGTACTGCATGAGGTCCCCGGCCCGCACACCGTACTCGGGATCGTCTTCGGTGGCGGTGTCCTCCATGCCGAGCACGGCACCGGTGCGCGGTTCCAGGATCAGCAGGCGGCGGATGCCTGCCCTCTGGTACTCGTAGGCGTGGCCGGGGCGGCCGAGGCGGTCGGTCACCTCGCCGGCCGGCCGCAGCCCGTCGGCCCGGGCGAGCAGCCGGACGAGGGCCGCCGACTCGCGGGCACCGAGGGTCCAGTGGTCGAGCAGTTCGCCCACGGCCTCCAGGAGTTCGGGGGTGCTCAGCGGGGCCGTGCCGCGGTGCCTCCCGGGGCGGACGACTTCGGTGAGGTAGGCGCGCAGGGCCGCCGCGGTGTGCGGCGGGGTCCCTTCGGGCGGGGCGTCGCTCCACATCGGCGGATAGGTGGTGCGGCTGACGACATGGCCGTCCGCCACCTCGCGCGGCTCGTCGCCGTCGTCGGTGAGGACCGGGCGGCCGGGCCTGCGCGGGTCGGTGGCCATGACCAGCTCCGTGTGGCTGCCGTCCGCCCGCCAGCGCACCACGCGCTCCTCGGGAAGCGTGACGGGGCGCTCGTCGTCGCGCAGGGCGACGCTCCACGACTGCACGTGCGTGCCCTTGCGCAGGCCCGGCGCGTGGTCCGCCGTGGCCGCGTCGGCCAGCGCGATCATTTCCTCCAGCGGCACGGGCCGGGACTGGAGGTGGACGGTCAGCGGCCGCGGCGCGGCGACGGCCGGTGAGGTGCTCGGGCCGCCGAGCACGGCGTCGACGGCGATCACGAGGACGACGACGGTGGCGGCGAGGCCCCAGAGGAGCCGGGCGCGCGGGGTACGGCCGGGCGGTGCCGGCAACAGCCGGATCCGGCGCGGTGGACGCTCCACGTGCGGCCGCCGAAGCGGGAGCGCCGGACGGCGCCCGGGCAACAGCCGGGTGCGGCGCCGCGGAGAGTCGAACTCGGGCAACAGCCCACCACGAGCCCGTGGAGAGTCGCCCTCAGGCAACAGCCCACCACGAGCCCGCGAAGGATCGCCTTCGGGCGACAGCCCACCGCGGGGCCGCGAAGAGTCGGCTTCGGGCGACAGCCCACTGCGGGGCCGAGGGGGTTCTCCGTGCAGCAGCCGCTGGAGGCCCTGCTCGGCGCGCCGGTCCAGCGGACCGTCGCCGAGAGCGGGGCTGTCGGCCGGCACCGGGTTGGCGCGGCGCAGCAGTTCGAGTTCGTCAGCCATGTCGGTGGTCCTTGCAGAGGCCCGCGTCGGCGGAGGCGGGGACGACGGCGGGGGCGGGGTGCTTCGCGGGCTCGGCTGCCGTCATGGGCCGTATCCGGTCGATCTCGGCCCTGAGACGGTGCCGGGCCCGGTGCAGGCGCATGGCGGCCGCCCGGCTGCCGCATCCGAGGGCGACCGCGATCTCCTCGGGGCCCAGCTCCTCCCACGCGGCGAGGCGCAGTACCTCCCGGTCGGCCGGGGACAGCCGGTCGAGGGCCTCGTGCACCCAGGCGCCGGGCGCCTCCGTGTCGGGGCCGGCCTCGATGTGCCGTCCGTGCGCGGCCTCGTCGTTGCCGAGCCGGTCCACCAGCCGGCGCCGGCGGCCGTAGCCGCGTACCGCGTTCGCCAGGCAGTTGCGGGCCACCCCGTACAACCAGGGCAGCGGTGTGGCCGGCAGGTCGGCCCGGCGCCGCCAGGCGACCGTGAACACCTCCGCCACCACTTCCTCCACCTCGTCGGCCCGCCCCTGCAGTCGCCTCGCGACATAGCGGCTGACCGCCCAGTAGTGCTCGCGATAGGCAGCGGCGAAGAGATCGTCGTTGCTCATGCTCGGTTCGTGTCCGGCACCTTCCGGATCGTCACACCCTTCTTCCGTGATGTTCCTCGCGTCGTCGAAGTGTGACGTGCCGGCCACGTGCGGACACAGGCGGGGCGTGAAGAGGATCAGAGACACCAGGGCCGTGCAGTGGCTCACCAGCACCGATCACAAGACCATCGGAACGCTCTACTTGGTCACCGCGTTCGCGTTCTTCTTGACCGGTGGCGTGATGGCGCTGCTGATGCGCGCCGAGCTGGCCCGGCCGGGTCTGCAGATCATGTCGAACGAGCAGTTCAACCAGGCGTTCACGATGCACGGCACGGTGATGCTGCTGATGTTCGCCACCCCGCTGTTCGCCGGGTTCGCGAACTGGATCATGCCGCTGCAGATCGGCGCCCCGGACGTGGCGTTCCCGCGGCTGAACATGTTCGCCTACTGGCTCTACCTGTTCGGCTCGCTCATTGCGGTGGGCGGCTTCCTCACCCCGCAGGGCGCCGCGGACTTCGGCTGGTTCGCCTATGCGCCGCTGTCGGACGCGGTCCGCAGTCCAGGTGTCGGCGCCGACATGTGGATCATGGGGCTGGCCTTGTCCGGCTTCGGCACGATCCTCGGTGCGGTCAACTTCATCACCACGATCATCTGCATGCGCGCGCCCGGCATGACCATGTTCCGGATGCCGGTCTTCGTGTGGAACGTGCTGCTGACCGGTGTGCTGGTCCTGCTGGCCTTCCCGGTGCTGGCCGCCGCGCTGTTCGCCCTGGAGGCGGACCGCAAGTTCGGCGCCCATGTCTTCGACGCCGCCAACGGCGGAGCGTTGTTGTGGCAGCACCTCTTCTGGTTCTTCGGCCACCCGGAGGTGTACATCATCGCGCTGCCGTTCTTCGGCATCGTGAGCGAGGTCATCCCGGTCTTCTCGCGCAAGCCGATGTTCGGCTACATGGGCCTGATCGCGGCCACCATCGCGATCGCCGGTCTGTCCGTGACGGTGTGGGCGCACCACATGTACGTCACCGGCGGTGTGCTGCTGCCGTTCTTCTCCTTCATGACGTTCCTGATCGCGGTCCCGACCGGCGTGAAGTTCTTCAACTGGATCGGCACGATGTGGAAGGGCTCGCTGTCCTTCGAGACACCCATGCTGTGGGTGATGGGCTTCCTGATCACGTTCGTCTTCGGCGGGCTGACGGGCGTGATGCTCGCCTCGCCGCCCATCGACTTCCACGTCTCCGACTCGTACTTCGTGGTGGCGCACTTCCACTACGTGGTGTTCGGCACGGTCGTCTTCGCGATGTTCGCGGGATTCCACTTCTGGTGGCCGAAGTTCACGGGCAAGATGCTGGACGAACGCCTGGGCAAGATCACCTTCTGGACGCTGTTCGTCGGCTTCCACGGGACCTTCCTGGTGCAGCACTGGCTGGGCGCCGAAGGCATGCAGCGCCGCATCCCCGACTATCTCGCGGCGGAGGGGCTCACCACGCTCAACACGGTCTCCTCGGTCTTCTCGTTCCTGCTGGGCTCCTCCCTGCTCCCCTTCTTCTACAACGTCTGGAAGACGGCCAAGTACGGCACGCCCGTCGGTGTCGACGACCCGTGGGGCTACGGCCGCTCGCTGGAATGGGCCACCTCCTGCCCGCCGCCGCGGCACAACTTCCTCGCCCTGCCGCGGATCCGCAGCGAGTCCCCGGCGTTCGACCTGCACCACCCCGAGGTGCCGGCCGCGGAGCGGGAGTTGGCGGCCCGGTGACGGCCGACGACGAGCGGGTCCTGGTCCAGCAGATCGAGGGCCATCTGCTGCTGGCCGCCGCCCGCGAGGAGGGCCGCACCGCCGCGGCCCGCCTCGGCTCCCGCCTGGGCTGGCTCACCGACACCCAGCGCGAGGACCTGGAGCGGCAGTTCGAGACCGAGTACCTGGCGCTGGCCCGCCTCTCGTGGCACCGCACGGCCGAGCGGGCGGAGGAGCTGCGGCAGACGTACGAGTCGCGCTACCGGGCACTGCGCGGGCGGCTGCTGGCCTGCTGTGTGCTGGGGTGCGCGGTGCTGGCGGCGACCCTGCTGGTACTGACCGCCGGCGGGTAGGACGGGGCCGTCCGCGGTGCGGGACTGCTCGGCCTGCGGGGCGTGGGACTACTCGGCCTGGGGGGGTGCGGGACTGCTCGGGCCGAGGGGTGCGGGGTGCTCCGGGCCGAGGGGTGCGGGGTGCTCCGGGCCGAGGGGTGCGGGGTGCTCCGGGCGGGGACGGGGGCCGCTGCCGGCCGGTATCAGGACCGCCCGCGGCCCGAACCGGGGTCCGCGCAGCGAACGGCCGCTCGACGACGAGTGCCGCCGCGGGTGAAGTCCGCGGCCGGGACCGGCGGGAACCGGTCGTGCCGCCGGTCGGCGGGTCCGCGCGGGGCGCCGGCCCGCCATACTGGCCGTCGTGCGCGTTGCGATCATGACGGCGGGGTCCCGGGGCGACGTCGCCCCCTACACGGGACTGGGCCGGCGGCTCGGCCTGGCCGGGCACGAGGTCACCCTGGTCACGCACGGCCGCTTCGAGGCGCTGGTGGCCGGTTCCGGGCTGCGGTTCCATGCGCTGCCGGTCGATCCGCTGGCGGAGCTTCAGTCGCCGCGCGGCCGGGCGCTGCACCGCAGCAGCAGCGGTGCCGGCAAGCTGCTGCGGGTGGTGGAGCTGGCCCGGCGCGTGGTGGGGCGGATGACCGAGGGGCTGCTCGGCGCCGCGCGGGGCAGCGACGCGCTGCTGCTGTCCTCCTCGCTGGCCCCGCTCGGGCACACCATCGCCGAGGGGCTACGGCTGCCGAGCCTGGGCGTGTATCTCCAACCCCTGGCCGCCACTCGGGAGTTCGCCCCAGCGGTGCTCGGTGGCGGCTCGTGGGGAGGGCCGGTGAACCGGCTGGCCGGGCACGGGGTGAGCATGGCCGTCGAGCACGTCTTCGCGGGGACCGTCCCGGCCGTGCGGGAGCGGCTCGGTCTGCCCCCGCTGCCGGCCGGTGCCGCGCGGCGGACGCGGGAACGCCGGTACTGGCCGGTGCTGCACGGCTTCAGCCCCTTGGTGGTGCCCCGGCCCGGCGACTGGCGGCGGGGTCTGGAGGTGAGCGGCTACTGGTGGCCGTACGACACCGACACACAACTCCCCGAGCGGGTGCGGCAGTTCCTCGATGCGGGTTCGCCTCCGGTGTTCGTCGGGCTGGGCAGCGCCACCGTGCCCGACGCGGGCCGGCTCAGCGCCCGAGTGGTGACGGCGCTGCGGCGGGCGGGTCTGCGCGGGGTGATCCAGCGCGGCTGGGGCGGGCTCACCGCCGACGGTGACGACATGCTGGCCATCGGTGAGGTGCCGCACGCGCTGCTGTTTCCGCGCATGGCCGCCGTGGTGCACCACGCGGGGGCCGGCACCACGGCGGCCGGGCTGCGCGCCGGGGTGCCGGCCGTGCCGGTGCCGGTGCAGTTCGACGCGGGTTTCTGGTCCGCCCGACTGGTCGCACTGGGCGTCGCCCCGGCCGTCGTACCGCTGCGCCGGCTCACCGTGGACGCGCTGGCCCCGGCACTGGAACGGGCCACCCGGGACCCGGCCTGCCGGCGGCGCGCCGAGGCCCTGGGGGCCCGCATCCGGGACGAGGACGGCGCGGCACCGGTGATCGCCGTGCTGGACCGGCTGGACGGCTGAGACACCGGCGCCCGGCGGCGGGCGGGCACCCGCGCCGCTGCCGGCCGTCGCGTCAGGTGTGGTCGAGCACCATCCGGAAGCGGGCCCTGCCGGAGAGCATCTTCCGGTACGCCTCGTCCGCGCCGTCCAGCGGCACGCTCTCGGTCATGGGACGGATGCCGTGCAGGACGCTGAAGGCCATCGTGTCCTCGACGTCCTGCGAGGTGCCGGACGGGTGGCCGCGCACCAGCCGGCCGGACAGCAGCAGCTGGGTCGGGCTGATGCCGAGCGGCGCGCTGTCCGCACCGATGGCCACCAGTTCGCCGCGCGGGGCCAGACCGTCCACGGTGGCCGTGACGGCCTCGGAGTTGCCCGCGGTGGCCAGCACGACACGGGCACCGCCGAGGGACTGCAGCGCCTCGGCGACCGGGGTGGCGGAGGTGCTGTCGACGTAGTGGTGGGCGCCCAGTTGCTTGGCGAAGTCGGCCTTCTCGGCACCCCGGGCGATGCCCACGGTCTCGAAGCCCATCGCGACCGCGTACTGCACCCCGAGATGTCCCAGGCCGCCGAGACCGAGCACCGCGACCAGGTCACCCGGCCGGGCGGAGCTGCGCCGCAGCCCGTTGAACACGGTCACGCCCGCGCAGGCCATCGGCCCGGCATCGCTCGCCGAGAGTCCGTCGGGGATCCGGGCCAGCGCGTCGACGGGTGCGATCACCTTCTCGCCGAACCCGCCGTCGTAGGCCCAGCCGGGGACCTTCAGGTTCACGCACACGATGAAGTCGCCCGAGCGGCAGGGCTTGCAGTGACCGCAGCTGCCGCCGAACCAGCCGACGGCGACCCGGTCACCGGCCTGCCAGCCGCGCTCCGCCACGCCTTCGCCCATGTCCTCGATGCGGCCGGCGATCTCGTGTCCGGGCACTTCGGGGAACGTGACGCCCGGCATTCCGCCGCTGACGAAGAGAGCGTCGCTGTGGCAGACGCCGCACGCCTCGACGGCGATCCTCACGTGACCGCGTCCGGGTTGCGGGACCTCCCGCTCGACCAGCTCGAAGGTGCCGTTCGGGGCGGTCACCTGCGCGACTCGGTAGGTAGTCATGGCTCTCTCCGGAGAAAGGTACGGCGGCTCCTCCCCCAGCAGACCAGTTCCGGCCCGAAACCGCGCGCCGAACCGGCTGCGCCGCCACTGACCTGGGCGGACCGGTTGCTCACCGGCTCGGGGGGCGCCAGTCCTCCGGCCGCAGCATGCCGAGGAGCAGCCGGACAAGTTCGTCCACGACCTCGTCCAGCGTGGCGTCGACCCAGCCGGCGGTCCAGTCGTGCAGCAGGCCGTTGACACTGCCGATGAAGGCCGTGGCAGCGAGGCGGTAGTCGCGGGGCTCCGCCTCGCCGCGGGCCGCGGCCGCGTCCGCCTCGGCTCGGATGAGGTCGACCCAGCGGGCGCGGCGGGCGAGGCGCTGCTCCTCCAGCCGGGGGCTGACGCCGATGATCTCCACGAAGGCGATGCGGATGCGGCGCGGGTCGGCGGTGATGCCGCGGGCGTAGGCCCGGAAGAGCACGGTGGCCCGTTCGGCCAGCGGCAGGCCGTCGGCGTCGCCGAGGGCGTCCAGGACGGCCTGTTCGGCCCAGCCGTTGACCTGGAGGTGCAGCGCGGCCAGGACGTCCTCGAGGGTGCGGAACTCCTCGTAGAACTGGCGTGTGGACAGGCCGGCGGCCTGGCTGAGGGCGGCGACCGTGGTGCCCCGGTAGCCGGGGGCGTCGCCGAACAGCTGCAGCGCCGCGGCGAGGAAGCGGCTGCGCCGCTCGGCCTGCCGTTCCTCGGCGGTACGGCCGCCGTAGCGTCCCGTCGGCGCCCTGAGCCTGCCCCCCACGCTTCCCCCTCCGTCGTCCCGCCGGTCACCCCGGTGGTCACCAATCTTGTCGTGCACACATCTTGTCGAGAAGGCGGCCCCCTCCTTACTTTTCAGTAAGTTCACTGTGAATGCGCACGTGTTCAGATTCCCCCGAGGAAAGAGAGCCGTCATGGCCGCCTCCAGAACCAGGCACCTGTGCTCCCTGGCCGCCGCCCTCGCCCTGGCCGTGGCCGGGTCGGCGACCGCCGCCTCCCCGGCGTCCGCCGCACCCGAGGGTCTGCGCGAGGTGCTGTTCGTCGGCAACAACTGGGACGGCACCGCCGATGTCATCCGCTCCTCCGGCGACTTCGCCAGGATCGGCCGGATCGACGTCGTTCCCGACAAGGCCGCGCGGATGGCGGAGATCAACGCCGATCCGATCAAGTGGATCTACTTCCAGGCGATCCGCAACAGCGTCGGCGAGGGCCACGACCAGTTCACCGACGACATGTACTCCACCCCGGACGGCCGGTCGGTCGTGGTGTCCCGGCCCAGTTTCGCGGACGTCGTCTCCCTCGACCTGGCCAGCGGGAAGGTCAACTGGCGCTTCCCGGTTGCCGGATACCGCGCCGATCACATGGCCGTCTCCCCCGACGGCACCCGGGTGGCGGTGTCCGCCTCGACCGCGAACACCGTGCACGTGCTGGACATCGGCACCGGCAGGCAGCTGGGGTCGTTCGCGACCGGCGACAAGCCGCACGAGAACATCTTCACCGCGGACGGCAGGTACATCTGGAACATGTCCATCGGTGACGTCAACACCGCCCTGGACGATCCCGGCTGGGACTGGACCAAGGGTGACCGGCACATCACCGTGGTCGACGCGACCACGTACAAGCAGGTCAAGGTCATCGACATGCGGCAGCGGCTGGACGCGTTCGGGCTGCGCAACTACTCGGACGCGGTCCGCCCGGCCGTGTTCTCACCAGACGAGTCCAAGCTGTACTTCCAGGTGTCGTTCTTCAACGGCTTCCTGGAGTACGACGTCGCCACCGACAAGATCACCCGGATGAAGACCCTGCCGAAGAACCCGGCGACCAGCGAGGACCGCACCACCTGGGTCAACGACTCGCGTCACCACGGCATTTCCATGAACCCCGCGGGCACCAAGCTGTGCGTCGCCGGCACCATGGACGACTACGCGACCGTGGTGGACCGTGCCACGCTCCAGGAGGGCCCGCAGGTCACCGCGTCCAAGCCGTACTGGGCGACGGTCAGCGGGGACGGCAAGGACTGCATCGTCTCCGAGAGCGGTGCCGACCAGGTGACGGCGATCGACTTCGCCACCGGCCGGAAGGTGACGTCGGTACCGGTCGGCGACCACCCGCAGCGCGTCCGGCTGGGCCACGTCCAGGCCGACTGGAGTGCTCCCGAAGGAAGTTGATGGTCCATCAGGCGTGGCCTCCGGGGTGACCCCACTCCCTCCGGAGGCCACTTCACCGTCAGAAGCGGGCCGTCACCCACGCGGCCAGCTCGGCCCGCGCCGCGTCCAGCAGGTCCGCCGAAGGCACCGTCGCCCCGTTGGTGACCAGCGCGTAGTGCAGGACGCCGGAGTCCGAGTCGGTGAGCAGCAGCCGGCGGCTGCCCGTGCCGCCCGGCTCCGGTGCCACGGCGACCGGGGTGCGGGCGGGCGGGGCGTACACCGTGCCCAGGTCGGAGACGACCGTGGTGGAGGCGGTGGGGAAGGACGCCGGAAGGTGCAGTTCGGTGGGCGCGGTGCCGCTGCCGGAGCGCCATACGAGCACTCCGTACTGGCCCGCCCCCACCAAGGCGGCCACGTGCGGCAGGGAACCCGGCACCGGATTCCAGGTGAGGGTGGTGGAGCCGTCGCGGGAGCGGTCCTCGTAGGTGAAGGCGAGGGCGGTGCCGGCCGTGGCACTCGGGTGGACGCGGTCCAGGAGGTGGGCGTCCTGGCGCAGGACGACGTCACCGGCGTCGTCGAGCCGGACCGCCGAGAGGTCCTCGTCGTTCCAGGCGTCGCCGGAGGTGAGCACCTTGCCGGGGTCGCCGTTCATCGGCTCGTGGTGCCGGCCGCTGTAGAGGTCCCACTGCCACTGGGTGCCGGACAGCACCGGGCCGGAGGCGGTCGGGTCGGACCACCAACGCGCTCCGGGCAGACGGGAGTCGAGGGCCTGGTACATGGCCTTCAGGACTGTCGGCGCCTTGTCGGACACCAGGCCGGACAGCGGGTGGCCGAACTCGCTGACCACGGCGGTGGTGCCGGCGGCCGCGGCGCGGTCGCGGACGGCGGCGAAGTCGGCCGCGTACCGGCCGTCGGCCGCCTTGCCCCACATGAGGATGCCGGAGATGGCCTTCTGGTCGTAGAAGTGCGTGTTGAGGACGTACCCCGGGCCGAGCGCGCCCGCGTCCAGCAGGCCGCCCTGCTGCCTCTGGGTGGAGATGTTGGCGTTCCAGAAGAGGTTCGGCTCGACGAAGGCGGGCTTGTCCTGCCAGCCGGCGGCGTCCATGCGGGCCCGGAACCTCACGTAGAACGGCCAGAGCAGGTCGCGCTCCCAGGTGCGCGAGGTCTGTCCGGAGTCGTAGCGGCCCGCGTACGGCTCGTTGTAGGGATCGAAGCCGGCGACACCCGCGAACTCCGCGTCGGTCAGGTGTTCGCGCAGGTAGGTCATGGTGGTCCCGGCGGTGGTGAGGAACGCGTCCTGGAGGCCGTGGGCGTTGTGCCAGAAGTCGTACTGGCCCTGCTGCACGGCCGCGTTCTGGGTGATGTTCTGGCCCCAGAAGAGGCAGATGCCGCAGGACTCCTTCGGGTAGTTCCCGGCCTGGACGGCCCACCCGGGGGCGCCGTCGCCGGTGTACCAGCTGTCCTTGCCGAACAGGTAGCGGGAGTACAGGTCCTGGTGGAAGTCGGGCAGGACGCGGATGCCGGCGTCCAGGAACGCGCGCATCTGCTCGGTGACGGCGGCCAGGTAGGCGGTGCCGGCCTGGCCCCGGACGGGTTCGGCGTGCGCCCAGGAGAGCAGAAAGCGGACCGCGTTGCCGCCGCCGAGGGCGCGCAGCGCGGTCGCGGACTTGCGGGCGTCGGCGACCGAGGCGAAGGGCAGGCCGCCGTTCTCCTCGAGTTTGGTCTCGCCGGAGACGTTGTAGCCGCGCAGGACGATCTCGCGGCCCTGGCCGTCGGTGAGCCGGCCGTCCCGCACGGTGAGCGGAGCACCGTCGAACCAGAGGGAGTCGGAGGGGGTGGCGGCGGTGGCGGGAGGGGCGCCCGCCACCGTCAGGGATCCGCACAGGACGACCAGGACGGCCAGCAGACGCACCCGGATATTCGGCATGTCCACCACAGTCCGGCGGCGCCCGGACAGCGTCAATACCTTCTGACCCGACAGTAAGTTGACTTGGCGTCAGCTCTACTGGTCACTCCGCCCGGCGGCGCATCACGTTCAGCAGGTACTCCTTGCGGTTCAGCGGGTTGTGGTCGGTGCGCGGCCGTTCCGGTACCGCGCCCCGGGTGACCGGCGCGTAGTGGTCGAAGGCCGACTCCAGCTCCCCCTCGCCCCGGGTGAGCCCCGGCAGCCGCTGCTCCAGCTCGTGCACCCGGCCGGCCGGCACGGTGCCCTCCAGCAGACAGGCCGTGGCGTGCGTGCCGGTGCTCTCCGGGATCGCCCCGAGCCGGGCCAGCACCGGCAGCAGCGCGCCGAGCGTGTCCGCCGGTGCCTCCAGCCGGAAGCGGTGCACCGGCTCGTGCACCAGGGTGCCGGCCCGGCGCAGCGCGTCGGTCAGGACCAGCGGGGTCAGGCCCCGGAAGTCGTAGCCAGTGCTCGACATGCTCTTGTCGAAACCCTGGTGAGCGTGACTCTGCCGGGGCGAGTAGCCCGAGTGGGTCATGGTGACCGTGCAGTCGGTGACCTGCCAGCCGTGCAGCCCCTGGCCCAGCGCTTCCCGGACGGTGTCCTCGACCGCCTTGAAGAAGGCGTACGGCATCGAGCCCAGCTCCACCTCCAGCCGGAAGTCCACGCCGGAGCCGGGCGGGGCCGGGTCGACGCGCAGGCCGACGGTGGCGAGGAACGGGTTGGGCTCCTTCTTGTTGAACTCCACCGCGTGCCCGGTGCCGGCCGGCCGTTCGATGCACAGCGTGGTCGTCTCGCGGAAGGTGACGTCCAGGCCGTACTCGTCGGCGAGGGTGGCCTGGACGACCTCCTTCTGCACCTCGCCGTAGAGGGACACGGAAGTCTCCCTGCGCCGCTCGTCGTGGCGGACGCCGATGAGCGGGTCCTGCTCGGCGAGCTGGGTGAGCGCCAGGTGCAGGGAGCGCCGGTCCGTCCCGGGGCCGGGCACGACGACGGTCTCCAGGGTGGGCGGCGCGAAGTGGTGCTCGCAGGCGCGCGCCGGCGCGCCCACCGCGTCGCCGATCCGGACGCCGCCGAGGCCCCACATCCTGACGATCCGGCCCGCCGGGGCGCTGTCCGCCCGGGTGTCGCTGCCGTGGTCGAAGACGGTGAGCGCCGTGACACGGCCGTGCGTGGTCCGGCGTCCGCCGTCGCCGCCGGTGTCCCGGCCGTCCCCGAAGGGGATGCGGTCGCGGATGCGCAGGGTGCCGGAGAAGAGCCGGGCGTAGGCCACCTTCTCCCCCGCCGGGCCCCGCTCGACCTTGAACACCGTGCCCGACAGGGGGCCGTCCGGGTCGCCGGCGGCCCTGGGCAGCAGCCGTTCGACACCGGCGATCAGTTCGGGCACCCCGGCACCGGTGAGGGCCGAGCCGAGGTAGACCGGATGGGCCGCTGCCCGCCGGGTCAGGTCGGCCAGGGCGGCGTCCAGACGGCCCTCGGGGACACGGCCGTCGAGGTAGGCGGCGAGCAGGCGGTCGTCCTGGTCCGCCAGTGCCTCCAGCGCGGCGGGGCCGAGGCCTGGCAGGAAGCGGGCGCTGCGGGTGCCCAGGCCGGTGGCCGTGCCCATCGGGACGAGCGGTACGGCCAGCCGTTCGGCCATCTGGCGGAGCACGGCCGTCTCCCGTGCCCCACGCCGGTCGATCTTGTTCACGAAGACC
This sequence comes from Streptomyces actinomycinicus, assembly GCF_016741775.1. Lineage (GTDB taxonomy): Bacteria > Actinomycetota > Actinomycetes > Streptomycetales > Streptomycetaceae > Streptomyces > Streptomyces actinomycinicus. Next base: position 106,258 of record NZ_JAERRK010000010.1, read on the forward strand.
AGGGTGGGGATGCGCAGCCGGCGCAGGGTCCGCATGAGCACCCGGGTCTGCGCCTGGACGCCCTCGACGGCGGAGACGACCAGGACGGCACCGTCGAGGACGCCGAGCACCCGCTCCACCTCGGCGATGAAGTCGGGGTGACCGGGGGTGTCGATCAGGTTGACGGTGACGCCGTCCAGCGGGAACGAGACGACGGCGGACTTGATGGTGATGCCGCGCTGCCGCTCCAGCGCGAGGGTGTCGGTGGTGGTGCTGCCGGCGTCGACGCTGCCGACCTCGTCAATCACACCGGCGGTGTGCAGCAGCCGTTCGGTCAGGCTGGTCTTACCTGCGTCGACGTGCGCGAGGATTCCCAGGTTGATCAATTGCACGAAGCGTCATGTCCTTGAGAGAGCGGGCGATTCCTTCCGGGCGGGACATGGACGGTGCGCGCATGATCACTCCTGGTGCTCTGGGGAACTCGACCGGTGCAGTGCAGCAGACCGGCGACCGCGGCACCAACGGATTAACGTTCAACCAGGTGCCGTGCCGGGTGAGCCGAGGAGCGGACGATGCGTGAGATTCTCGCCGTGCTGGACCGCTGGTACGCGGCCCGGGTGCCGTTCGGGCTGGCCACGGTCGTAGCGGTCAGCCGCAGTGCGCCGCGCGGGCCCGGCGCCGCGCTGGCGGTCGGCCCTGACAGCGAGGTGGTCGGCAGCGTCTCCGGGGGCTGCGTGGAGGGCGCGGTGTTCGAGCTGGCCCAGGAGGCGGTCGCGAGCGGCGCGGCCCGGCTGGAGACCTTCGGCTACAGCGACGAGGACGCCTTCGCGGCCGGGCTCACCTGCGGCGGTGAGATCACCGTGCTGGTACGTCCGGTGACCCAGGCCCTGGATCCGTCGTTCGGGGCGGTCGCCGCGTCCGTCGCGGGCGGAGAACCGGTCACCGTGGCCACCGTGATCGACGGGCCGGCGCCGCGCGGAGCCACCCTCGCGGTGTGGCCGGACACGGCGGCCGGCGGTCTGGGCACACGGGGGCTCGACGCGGCGGTCGCCGCCGACGCACGCGGCGAACTCGCCCTCGGCGCGACGGGCCTGCGGCACTACGGGCCGCACGGGGAGCGGCGCGAGGACACCGTCACGGTGTTCCTGCAGTCCTTCGCGCCGCCGCCGCGCATGCTGGTGTTCGGGGCCATCGACTACGCCGCCGCGGTGGCCCGGATCGGGGACTTCCTCGGCTACCGGGTGACCGTGTGCGACGCCCGCCCGGTGTTCGCCACGCCCCGCCGGTTCCCGGAGGGCGTCGAGGTCGTGGTGGACTGGCCGCACCGGTATCTGCGCGGCACCCACACCGACGAGCGCACGGCGATCTGTGTCCTCACCCACGACCCCAAGTTCGACGTGCCGCTGCTGCGGGAGGCGCTGCGGCGCCCGGCGGCGTACATCGGGGCGATGGGCAGCCGCCGTACCCACGACGACCGGCTGCGCCGTCTGGTCGAGTCCGGCCTCACGGACGAGGAGCTGGCCCGCCTGCGCTCCCCGGTCGGCCTGGACCTCGGCGCCCGTACGCCGCAGGAGGTGGCGGTGTCGGTGGCGGCGGAGATCGTTGCGGTGCGCTGGGGCGGCACCGGGACACCGCTCAGCAGCACGAGCGGGGCGATCCACCCTCGGGGCGCGGTGTGAGACACGGCCCCGCCAGGACGGGCACAGGCCCCGCCGGCGGCCTCCGGCCCGCCTCCGCCCGATGGTCCGCGCGCGGGCCGGCCCACCGGGCGGCCCGGCCGGGGGCCGGGCACGTACCAGGGCCGCGTACACGCCCGGCGGCGCAGCCCGTCGGGCTCCCGGTGGCTACGCTGGATCACCCGCCACGCGCGCGTGCACATGCTGGTCGTGCCAGCCGTCGGCGTGCAGGAGTGCGCTGCGCAGGGTGCCCTCGGCGGTGTAGCCGGCCTTCTCTGCGACCCGGCAGGAGGCGGGGTTGGCCGTGGAGTGGCACAGCGTCAGGCGGTGCAGGCCGAGGTCGTCCAGGGCCCAGCGGCTGAGCCGGCGGGTCGCCGCGACCGCGAGGCCGCCGCCGCGGGCCTCGGGCAGCACCCAGTAGACGACCTCGGCGGTGCCGCCCGCCAGGTCGACGTCGTTGAGGCCGGCGAGCCCCACGGCAGCGCCGCCGGTCGGGGCGACGGCCCAGATCACCCCCGTCTCGGCCTGCCGGCGCGCGTGCAGGCGCCCGATCCGCGCGCGGGCCTCGTCACGGCTGCCGACGGAGAAGAGGTTCCAGTGGCTGATCGCCGGGTCCTGCCCTGCCGAGTGCAGGGCGTCGGCGTCGGCGTCGTCCAGGCGCCAGGGCCGCAGTTCGAGGCCGCCGGGCAGCGGCAGCACGGCTTGGTCGTGGTCGGCGAGGCGGCCGGCGGGTACGACGGCGGGTATGCCGGGAGTGTTGATCATCCAGGGATGATGTCACGGCCGCTGCGGCAGCCGGTGCAGGGTCACCTCGGTGAGCGCACCGCCGGCGACCGTGACCGTGAGGTAGGTGCAGTGCGGCTGGCGGCGGCGGTCGGTCGGGGAGCCGGGGTTGAGCAGGCGCAGCCCGCCGGGGGCGGTGGTGTCCCAGGGGATGTGGCTGTGTCCGAAGACCAGGACGTCGAGGTCCGGGAAGCGGGCGGCGCAGCGGGCCTCGCGGCCCTGGGCGGGGCCGGTCTCGTGGACGACACCGAAGCGCAGGCCGCCCAGTTCGGCACGGGCCACCTCGGGGAGCCGGGCGCGCAGGTCGGGGCCGTCGTTGTTGCCGTACACGCCGACGAGCCGGTGGCTGCGGCTCTCCAGCAGGTCGAGGGTGGCGGTGTCCACCCAGTCGCCGGCGTGGAACACCACGTCGGCGTGCGGGATTTCGGCGAGCAACTGGTCCGGGAGCCGCTTGGCACGCCGGGGCAGGTGCGTGTCGGACATGAGCAGGAGGCGCACGTGGCCAGCCTAGGGTCTTTCGACCCCGGCACGGTCCGAAGGAGAGGCCCTAGGCGGCCCGCGAGGTCAGGCGGCGCAGGCCGGCCACGGTGCCGAGCAGGGCGGCACCGGTGCCGAGGGCGGTGGCGGCGGGGTGCCGGACCAGGACCTCCTGCCAGGAGCGGGCGTGCGCGCTGTCGTCGAAGGAGCCATGGGCGCCCTGGTCGTCCGCGGGGTCCCGGTCGGCCGGTGCGAAGAGGTTGTCCAGTCCGGCGGGCGGGACGCGGTCGGTCTGCTGGGAGTCGAAGCCGGTGCGGGCCAGGTAGCGGTCGAGGGGGGCCGGGGCGAGCCGGTTGGCCCAGATGGTGGCCACCGTGGTGGCCCCGACGTAGTACTGCTTGCGGCGCGGATGGTCGGCGGCGTACACCACGCCCCGGGCGGCGACCTCGGGCTGGTAGATCGGCGGGACCGGCATGGGGTGCCGGGACAGCCGGGAGCGGACCCACTCGAACTGGGGCGTGTTCACGGCGGGCATCTGGGCGACGGTGACGTGCACGTGGCTGCCGCGGTGCAGCAGTTCCGTGCGCAGGGACGAGGTGAAGCCGTTGATGGCGTGCTTGGCGCCGCAGTACGCCGACTGCAGCGGGATCGACCGTTCCCCGAGTGCGGAGCCGACCTGCACGATCGTGCCGCGGTCGCGGGGCAGCATGCGCTTCAGGGCCGAGCGGGTGCCGTTGACGAAGCCGAGGTAGGTCACGTCCGTGATCCGCCGGTACTCCTCGGGCGTGATCTCCTCGAACGGCGCGAACACGCTGGCGAAGGCGCAGTTGATCCAGACGTCGACCGGGCCGAACTCCTTCTCCGCGGCCTCGGCGACGGCGTCCGTCTGGGCCGGGTCGGCCACGTCGGCGGGGTGGACCAGCGGGCGTCCGCCGAGCGCCGCGACCTCGTCGGCCGCCGCTTCCAGACCGCCCTCGCCTCGTGCGACCAGGACGACGTCGGCGCCGCGCCGGGCGTACAGGCGGGCGGTGGCGCGTCCGATGCCGGCGCTGGCACCGGTGATGACGACGGTGGGGGGCATGGTCCTCTCCTCCGGAAGGCCTCGGGGACGTGACTGCTGAACGTGCGGTGGTTCACCCCGCCCGGTACGGCGCCGCCCGCTCCTCCACCAGGGTCAGCCCCAGGCCCGGTGTTCCGTCGGCGCCCGGTGTGACGCTGCCGCCGGCGGGGTCGAGGACCCCGTCGAAGAGGAGCCGTTCGATGCGGACGTGGTCGTGGAACCACTCGAGGTGGCGCAGGTTGGGCACCGCGGCGGCCACGTGCGCGTGGGCGTGGGGTGCGCAGTGCCCGGAGACGTCCGTGCCGCGCGCGTGGGCGAGTGCGGCCGCGCGCAGCCAGACGGTGATGCCGCCGCAGCGGGTGACGTCGGCCTGGAGGCAGTCGACGGCCCCGGCGGCCAGCATGTGCTCGAAGTACGGGAGGGTGTAGCCGTATTCGCCGGCCGTGACGTCCATCGGGACCCGGCCGCGGACGTCGGCGAGGGTGGTGAGGTGGTCGGAGGAGACGGGCTCCTCGAACCAGGTGACGCCGTGTCCGGCGAGCCGGCCGGCGACGCGTACGGCCTGGCCGCCGGTGTAGCCGCCGTTGGCGTCCACGTACAGCTCGGTGCCGTCGCCGACGGTGGCCCGTGCGCGGGCGACGCGTTCCAGGTCGCGGTCCTCGCGGGTGCCCCAGGACTCCCCGATCTTGATCTTGACGCGGGGGATGCCCTGTTCCTCCGCCCAGCCGCGCAGCTGCCGGTCCTGCCGGTCCGCGTCGTAGGTGGTGAAGCCTCCGCTGCCGTAGACGGGCACGTCGTCGCGGGCGGCGCCGAGGAGCCGGACGAGGGGCAGGCCGAGCAGGCGGGCCTTGCAGTCCCACAGGGCGATGTCGACGGCGGCGATGGCCTGGGCGGCCACGCCGGGCAGTCCGGCGTTGCGGACGGCCCGGCACATGCGCTCGTTGGCGCGTGGCACGTCGTGCGCCGGAAGGCCGGTGACGGTGCCGGCGAGCAGGTCGCGTACGACGTGGGCGGTGGCGGCGGGCGCGTAGGTGTAGCCGAGTCCGGTGGTGGTGCCGGAGCGGACGGTGACCAGGACGAGGGTGGTCCTGTCCCAGGCGAGGGTGCCGTCCGCCTCGGGGGCGTCGGTGGGCACGGTGTAGACGGCGGTGCCGACCGCTTCGACGGCCGGCTGGTCGCTCATGCCCTCCTCCTCAGCCGCCGCAGCCCGCACACGGCGCCCGCGGTCAGGGCGGCGGCGGACACGGTGGTCGCCCAGCGGGCCGTCCTGGAGGGCCCGGCCGGGCGGTCGGCCAGGCGCTCGGGGTGGTCGCTGGGCAGGTTGCCGTCCAGGGCGAGGGCCAGGACCTCGGCGAGGTGCAGGGCGCGGCGGCCGGTGCCGCCCTCCTCGATCTGGGTACGGCAGCTGAAGCCGTCGGCGAGGACCAGGCTGTCCGGTGCGGCCCCGCGGACCGCGGGCAGGACACCCTGTTCGGCGACGGCCATGGAGACGTCGTGGTGGCCGCGTTCGAAGCCGAAGTTGCCGGCCAGTCCGCAGCAGCCCTCGTCGAGCACCTCGGCGTCCAGGTGGGCGCGGCGCATCAGTTCGCGGTCGGCGTCGAACTTCATGACGGCGTGCTGGTGGCAGTGGGTCTGCACGGTCGCCTGCCGGGCGAGCTGCGGTGGCCGCCAGTCGTCCGGGGCGTGGTGGACGAGCTGTTCGGCGAAGGTGCGCGTCTGCCCGGCCAGCCGCTGCACGTCCTGGTCGCCGGGCAGCAGTTCGGGGGCGTCGGAGCGGAACACGGCCGTGCAGGAGGGTTCCAGGCCGATGACCGGGGTGCCGGCCTCCAGGTAGGGGTGCAGTGCGTCGAGGGTGCGGCGCAGCACCTTCTTGGCGACGGGGAGCTGGCCGGTGGAGATCCAGGTCAGGCCGCAGCACACCGGCTTGTCGGGGACGGCGACCCGGAAGCCGGCGTCCTCCAGGACTCGTACGGCCGAGACCGCGATCGCGGGGTGGAAGTAGGTGCTGAAGGTGTCGGGCCACAGGACGACGGTGCGCGGGTCGGCGGGGTCGGGCTCCGTCCGGTCGCGGGCCCGCCACCACTGGAGGAAGGATCGCTCGGCGAAGAGGGGTGCCGAGCGGGCCTCGTCGATGCCGGCCAGCCGCTTGCCCGCGCCGGCCAGACCGGGGGCGTGCAGCGCGGAGTTGACCAGGGCGGGGGCGAGCCGGGAGAGCCGCGCCCACACCGGCAGCCAGCCCATGGAGTAGTGGGCGGCGGGGCGGATGCGGCCCTCGTAGTGGTGGGAGAGGAACTCGGCCTTGAGGGTGGCCATGTCGACGCCGGTGGGGCAGTCCGACTTGCAGCCCTTGCAGGCCAGGCACAGGTCGAGGGCGTCGTTCACGGCGGTGGAGCGCCAGCCGTCCTGGACGGCGGAGTCCGCGTGGCCGTCGAGCATCTCGAACAGCAGCCGGGCCCGGCCGCGGGTGGAGTGCTCCTCCTCCATGGTGGCCCGGTAGGAGGGGCACATGACGCCGCCGGAGTGGGCGCGGCAGTTGCCGATGCCGACGCAGCGCATCACCGCGCGGTTGAAGGAGTGGTCGTCCTCGGGGAAGCCGAAGTGGGTGGCGGGGGTGGTGGGCCGCCAGGCCGGGCCGAGCCGCAGTTGCCCGTCGACGGGGTTCGGACGGACGATCTTTCCGGGGTTCATCCGGTTGCCGGGGTCGAACAGCGCCTTCAGCTCGCCGAAGGCGGTCACGAGCCGCTCCCCGAACATCCGGGTCAGCAGCTCGCCGCGCGACTGGCCGTCCCCGTGCTCGCCGGAGAGCGAGCCGCCGTAGGAGGCGACGAGGTCGGCGGCGCGCTCCACGAACCGCCGGAAGTCGGCCACGCCCTCGGCGGTCTTCAGCCCGAAGGGGATACGGGTGTGGACGCAGCCCTGTCCGAAGTGGCCGTACAGGGACGGGTGGTCGTAGTCGAACTCCTGGAACAGCTTCCTGAGGTCGCGCAGATAGTCGCCGAGGCGCTCGGGCGGTACGGCGGAGTCCTCCCAGCCCTCCCAGGTCTCACGGTCGTCCGGCGGACGCGCGGTCACGCCGAGCCCGGCCTCCCGTGCCCTGAGCATCTTCTGCTCGCGTTCGGGGTTGTCGGAGAAGGCGACGTCGTCGTCCTTCTCGTGACGGCCGACGGCCCGCAGCAGCGCGTGCGCCTGTTCGTCGACGGCGTCCTGGGAGTCGCCGCTGTACTGCACCATGAGCCAGCTGTCCCCCGACGGCAGGACGTCGAGCGAGTCGAGGTAGGCGCCCTCCTCCCGCATCAGCTGGGCCATGCGCCCGTCCAGGGCCTCCAGCTGGCTGGGCGAGCAGTGCTCGAGGAGGCGGGGCACGTCGTCGGCGGCGGCGCAGATGTCCTCGTAGCCGAGGACGAGCAGCGACTGGTACGGCGGCACGGGCACGAGGTCGAGTTCGGCGCGCAGGACGGTGACCAGGGTGCCCTCGCTGCCGACGAGCGCCCTGGCGACGTCGAAACCGTTCTCGGGCAGCAGGGAGTCGAGGTTGTAGCCGGAGACCCTGCGCGGGATTCTGGGGTAGCCGTGGCGGATGTCGGCGAGGTACTCGGTGACGATGCGGTCCAGGCCGGTGTAGATCTCGGCGAGCCGGCCGCCGCCGGCGATGATCCGGGCGCGCTCGTCGGGCGGGGTGGGGCCGACCCAGGCGCGCTGGCCGTCGTAGGTGAGGATCTCCAGGCGGCGGACGTTGTCGACGGTCTTGCCGTACGCCTGGGCGGAGGCCCCGCAGGAGTTGTTGCCGATCATGCCGCCCAGCGCGCAGTGGCTGTGAGTGGACGGCTTGGGCCCGAACTGCAGCTTGTGTCGGGCGAGTTGACGGTTGAGTTCGTCCAGGACGATGCCGGGCTCCACCACGCAGCTGCGCTGTTCCGGGTCGACGGACAGCACCCTGGTGCAGTACTTGCTCCAGTCGATCACCACCGCGGTGTTGGTGGACTGCCCGGCCAGGCTGGTGCCGCCGCCCCGGGACAGGACGGGTGCGGCGAAGCGCGCGCACACCGACAGCGCCCGCGCGCCCGCCTCCACGGTGCGGGGCACGACGACGCCGAGGGGGACCTGACGGTAGTTGGAACCGTCCGTGGCGTAGGCACCGCGGCTGCCCGCGTCGAAGCGGACTTCGCCGTCCACCTCGGCGCGGAGGGCCGCCTCCAGGCCGGACGTGTCCGGAGGGGTCATCTGCGCTCCTCGAGTTCCCGACGTGCTGCCCTGTCCGAAGACCGGCGAGTACCCGACAGCCGGCCAGGCAAAACCGGGGCGTCTCAGCGCGCGCTGCGCCGTTTCAGCGGCTCCCACCAGTCCCGGTGGTCGCGGTACCAGGCGACCGTCTCAACGAGGCCGGTGGCGAAGTCGTGGCGCGGGCGGTATCCGAGTTCGTCGCGGGCCTTGCTCCAGTCGACCGAGTACCGCAGGTCGTGGCCCTTGCGGTCGGGGACGTACGCCACCGCGTCCCAGTCCGCACCGCACGCCTCCAGGAGCAGTCCGGTCAGCTCCTTGTTGCTCAACTCCGTTCCGCCGCCGAGGTTGTAGACCTCGCCGGGGCGGCCCCCGGTGCGCACGAGGTCGATGCCCCGGCAGTGGTCGTCCACGTGCAGCCAGTCGCGGACGTTGCGTCCGTCGCCGTACAGCGGGACTGGCAGGCCGTCGAGGAGGTTGGTGACGAAGAGCGGGATCAGCTTCTCGGGGAACTGGTGCGGGCCGTAGTTGTTGGAGCAGCGGGTGATCCGGACGTCCAGCCCGTGGGTGCGGTGCTGGGCGAGGGCGAGCAGGTCGGCGGAGGCCTTGGACGCGGAGTACGGGGAGTTCGGGGCGAGCGGGTGCGTCTCGGGCCAGGAGCCGGTCTCCGTCGAGCCGTAGACCTCGTCGGTGGAGACGTGGACGAACGGGCCGGTGCCGTGCCGCACGGCCGCGTCCAGCAGGGTCTGGGTGCCGAGGACGTTGGTGCGGACGAACTCTCCCGCCCCCTCGATGGACCGGTCCACGTGCGACTCGGCGGCGAAGTGCACCACCTGGTCGGCGTCGGCCATGAGCTTGTCGACCAGGGCGGCGTCGCAGACGTCGCCCTCGACGAAGTCGAGCCGGGGGTGGCCGAGCGGGAGGTTGGTGAGGGTGCCGGCGTAGGTCAGTCCGTCCAGCACGGTGATGCGGGACGCGCCGGTCGGGTCCGCGGCGAGGTGCCTGCGGACGTAGTGGGAGCCGATGAAGCCGGCGGCGCCGGTCACGAGGATGTTCACGACCGGACCTCGGTCGTCCCGGTCGCGGCGGGGGTGCCCGGCCCGGGGAGCAGCACCGGAGCGTTCATTCGCCACACCTTAACGGGGAACGCGGCTCGGGTGCCGGCGGTGTTCACCGGAGGGGTGCGGCGCACCGGGCGGGACACGGCGGCGGGCGGGAGCGGCGGCCGGGCGGGCGGGAGTGGCGACCGGCGGGCAGGGTGGCGGCCGGGCGGGCGGGCGGGAAAGGCCGGATTTCGGTCGCCGGGCGGGGTGTGCGGAGGTTTCAGTCCTCGCCTCGCACTCAGTCCTCGCCTCGCACGATGTTGTCCTCGGTGCCCGGGCCCGTCCGGCCGTCCGGGGTCCGGTCCAGGACGGCGGGCAGGCAGGTGCGTACCGCCGGGTCCCGTCGGCGCTGGGCCTTCGCCCATCCCGTCTCCGCGTGGGGTATGGCCGGTTTCTCACTCGGATGCGCGGTCACGTCGTTCATCTTCCTTCTGCGCCCCGCCTGCGGCGGGAACGGTTCGCCGGGCCGACCCGGCCCGGGGGTGCGTGGTTCGTCCGACCGGGTCCCCGGGTCGCACGGCCCGCAAACACTCCCGGCCCCGGCGCCGGTTCACGTCCGGCCGCCGCCACCGCCGCCGAAGGACCCGCTGGAACCGGGCGACCAGCGTGAGCGGCGCTGGTCCTCGGCACGCCGGGTGCCGGCGTTGCCGAGCTGGTGCGGGGTGAGCCGTTCGCTCTCGTCGGCGGCCCGGGGCACCTCGTCGGGTTCCCGGACCTCGCTGACCTCGTGGACCGGCCCGGACGCCGGCATCTTGGGCTGCTCGTCGGGCCGCGGGGGCGCCGGTTCGCGCTCGCGCACCTTGACGCCCAGCCGGAAGGCCCAGAGCAGTCCCAGGACGCAGGCCACTCCGGCGACCAGGATGAGGGCGTATCCGAAGACCTGAGTGCCCGCGGCTGCTTCGTACATGGCAGTGTTCATGGCCGTCGGGTACCCGGAGCGGCGTGCCGGATGCGCGGACCTGCGGCGGTCAGCCGGCCGGCGGCGGCCACCGCGCCCCCGTGGCCGGGTTCAGCTATCCTCCGTCCCCGCCGCCGCCCGTTCCACCTCCGCCTCGATCTCGGCCCGTGGACGGCCGGTGTCCCGCGCGTACTCGCTCACCGCCGTCTGCAGATCGCGGGCGAGGTCCCGCCAGGCACGCAGGGCGGTCTCGTAGGTGCCCGACTGGGCGCCCGTCATCCCTCGCTCGGCGGGCGGGCCGTAGGCGTCCCGCAGTTCCTGGACCTGGGCCTGGGCGGCGTCGGCCGCGAGCTGCTTCGCGACCAGTTCTTCGAAGGTGTGCGACACGCCAACCGACCCTAGGCACGGGCGCCGGGCGCGCCGGTGCCGACCTGCCGTGGGCGGCCGCACGCGCACCCGAGTGGCGGTCAGCCGCCGGCGAGCACGCCGTGCCCGCGGGAACCCAGCAGCCGGCGAACGCACCCCACCCGCGGGAACTCAGCAGCCGGCGAACGCCCCGTGCCCGCGGGGACTCGGCCGCCGGCGAGCACGCCGTGCCCGCGTGGTCTCAGCCGTCCAGTACCAGGTCGGCCCACACCTGCTTGCCGCCGCTGACCGGGACCGTTCCCCAGGCCGCAGACACGGCCTCCACCAGCAGGATGCCGCGGCCCCCGGTGGCCTCCCAGCCGATGCTGGTGGGCTTCACCGGGCTGCGCGGGGAGGCGTCGGCGACGGCGAGCCGCAGCCGGTGGTTGATCAGGCTGAGGTCGAGACGGACCTGCCCGCCGGTGTGCACCAGGGCGTTGGTGACCAGCTCGGAGACGACCAGCAGGGCGGCGTCGAGAGTGTCCGGCGAGATGCCCCAGGTGCGCAGGGTGCGCCGGGTGAAGCGGCGGGCGTGCCGGGCCGCCTCGGGCACCCGCCACACGGTCCAGCTCTCCCGCAGCGGCCGTACGGCCATGCCGTCGTAGCGCATCAGCAGCAGGGCCACGTCGTCGCCTCGGTGGGCACGGCCCAGCAGGGCGTCGGCGACCAGGCCGAGGTGGGTGGGGTCGGCGGCGGCCAGTTCCGCGGCCAGCCGGGCCATGCCGGCGTCGAGGTCGGCGTCTGCGGACTCCACCAGGCCGTCGGTGGTCAGCGCGAGCACCGCGCCGGGCTGCAGCCGCAGCGGGGTCATCGGGAACTCGGCCTGGGCGAGCACACCGAGCGGCGGGCCGCCCTCGGCCTGCAGGATCTCGGCGGTGCCGTCCGGGTGGCGCAGCACGGGCTGCAGGTGCCCGGCGCGCACGCACCAGGCGGTGCCCTGCTCCATGTCGACGTCGACGTAGGCGCAGGTGGCGAAGAGGTCGGTCTCCATGTCCAGCAGCAGCCGGTTGGCGTGCGCGACGACGACGTCCGGGGCGTGGCCCTCGACGGCGTAGGCGCGCAGCGCGGTGCGCATCTGGCCCATCAGGGTGGCGGCGCCGGCGTTGTGGCCCTGGACGTCGCCGATGACGAGGGCGACGTGGTGGTCGGCGAGCGGGATCACGTCGTACCAGTCGCCGCCGACCTCCAGACCCTCGTTGGTGGGCAGATAGCGGGCGACGGCGACTGCGCCGGGGAGCCGGGGCAGCCGGCGCGGCAGCAGCGTGCGCTGGAGCATGCCGACGAGTTCGTGCTCGGCGTCGAAGGCGTGGGCGCGCAGCAGGGCCTGCCCGGTCAGCGCGGCGCAGGCGGTGAGCAGGGCGCGCTCGTCGGGGGCGAACTCGCGTGGCCGGTCCCAGCCGACCAGGCAGGCGCCGGCCATCCGGCCGCCGGCCGGCAGCGGCAGGACGGCGAGGCCGCCGGGGCCGACCTCGGCGAGAGCGGGTTCCAGTGCCGAGCCGGCGGGCCAGATCCGGGCCCGGCCCTCGCGGAGCGCGGCGGCCAGGGTCGGCATGGCGCGCACCGGCGCGTCGGGCCACTCGGTGCGCCACTCGGAGCGCCACAGCTCGGGCCAGGCCTCGGGTTCGGGCGGGTCGAGGACGGTGACGACGAGCCGGTCGTTCTCCAGTTCGGCCAGGGCGATGCGGTCGGCCTGCAGGGGCCTACGCAGGGCGGCGACGACGGCCTGGCCGACGTCCTTGACGGTGCCGGCCGTGGCGAGCGCGGCGGCCAGACGCTGCACCCGGGCCACGTCGGTGACGTCGGAACGCTGGGACGAGGCGTCGGCGACGGTGCCGACGAGGCGGGCCGGCCGGCCCTCGCCACCGGGCAGCAGCCGGCCGCGCAGCCGTAGCCACTTGGGCTGGCCGGTGGGCTGCCGGATCCGGAACTCCAGCTCGCGGTCGCCGATGGACATGTGGTCGGCCTCGACCACGGACATCAGCGCGGGCAGGTCCTCGGGGAGGGCACGGCCGAGCAGGGTCTCCACCCGGCCGTCGAAGTCCTCCCGGGCGATCCCGAACCCCCGCAGGATCGCCTCGCCGACCTCCACCCGGCCGGAGTCCATGGCCAGGCTGAAGGCGTCCGTCGGCAGTTCACCGGTGTCGCCGGCGGCGACCGGGGCGGGTACGGCGACGGCGTGGGCGATCAGTTCCAGGCAGGACCGGTCGTCGGCGCCGAAGCCGCCGGGGTGCTCGCCGACGGCAAGCAGACAGCCGCTGCCCGCCAGGCCGAGCGGCAGGGCGGCCAGGGAGAAGTCCGGGGACGGGGTGCGGCGCGCGTCCGGGAAGGCGGCCAGTTCGGCGGGACCGAGCCAGTGCGCACGTCCGCTGCGGTGGGCCTCGGCGACCGGGGAGGCGCCCGCCGCCGGATAGCTGTCCCGCAGGCCGTACAGGGTCCGCGGCAGGCCGGCGGACTCGGCGAGGACGAGCACCGAGGGGTCGTCGCCGGGCGTGTACACCCCGGCGAACGACGCCCCGGCGAACACCAGGGCCTGTTCGAGGACACGGCGGAGCCGGTCGGGGGTGGGCGGGGCGGCCATGAGGGGCACAAGGGCGGCTTCAGCACGCTCCGTTCTCGTGCCGCTGATCGCCGCAGCGCCCTCACTCACCACGTGGCCATTACAGCGCGTGTGGACCGTCGGCGCAGCCCCTGCGCGCCGGCTCGGCGGACATGGCGCGGATGCCCTTGCCGAAGGTGGCCGTCACCGCGGCGGCGGTGACCAGCAGGGGGAAGACGAGCATGGCGGCGACCGGGCTGAAACGGGCCAGCAGGGCGCCGGCCAGGGCGGGGGCGAGCGCGGCGGCCGAGCCGGCGGCCAGCAGCACGCCGCTGACCACGCGGCCTTGCAGGTGGTCCGGTGTGACGGCGGCCTGGTGGGCGAAGAGGGCCGCGTTCGCCGTCGGGCCGAGGAACACGGCCGCGGCCAGGGGTACGGCGGCGAGGACGGTGCCCGCCAGCAGCGTGCTCACCGCCATCAGTGCGGCGGTCGCCCAGCACAGCAGTCTGATCAGGGCCGGCAGCCGCAGCCGCCGCTGGAGGGCGGGCGCCGCGAGGGCGCCGAGGAGGCCGCCCAGCGCGAAGACGGTGCCTGCGAGGCCCACCAGGAACGGGGAGACGCCGGCCCGGCGCAGGGCGAGGGTCATCGCGAAGATCATGCCGGTGAAGGCCATGTTCAGCGGAGCGGCGATCACCAGCAGGGCGCGCAGGAAGGGGTGTTCCAGCAGGAACCGCAGGCCCTGTGCGGCGGAGGCGTCGGCGGACGGGGCCGCCGCTTCCGGCCGGGCCTCCTGCAGGGGCCGCCGGATGAGGGAGACGGCCAGCAGGGAGAGCACGTAGCTCAGCGCGTTGCCGAGGAAGGGGAGGGCACGGCCCAGCCCGAACAGCAGGCCGCCGAGCGGCGGACCGGCCAGCGCGACGCCGTAGGTGCGGGCCTCGTTGCGGGCGACGGCGCCGGTGAGCTGGCCGGGGCGGACCAGGTTGCGCACGGAGGCGTGCTCGGCGGTGCTGAAGACGGCCGTGGCGGCGGCACCGGTGACCACCACGGCGAGGACGACCGGCAGACTTGCGGTGCCCCTGGTGACCGCCCAGCCCAGGAGGGCGTAGCCGACGAGCCGCAGCAGGTCGCAGGCGATCATCAGCCGGCGCCGGTCGAGACGGTCGGCGAGGACACCGGCCGGCAGCCGGAACACCAGGGTGGTGACGAGCCCGGCGGTGCCGACGAGGCCGGCGCGCGCCGGGGACCCGGTCTGCTGGAGCACCAGCAGGGGCAGTGCGAGTTCCACCATGGCGCCGCCCAGGTCGGACAGGCACTGACCGGTCCACAGCAGATTGAAGTCCCGGTTCCGCCACAGCCCCGGGGCCGGCCGGGGGGCCGCCGCGTCGGCGGCCCCCTCGCCGAGCGGAGCCCGGCTCATACGGAGCCCTCGACGGCACCGGCACCGTCCGCGACGGGCCCGGCACCGGCACCGTCCGCGACGGCCGCCGCGCGGGCTGTGTCCGACGCGCTCCCAGCCCACGCCGCCCCGGGGACGCCCTTCACATCGTCGTCCGCCCCGGCCGCACCCGGCATCCCAGCGTCCGGCATCCCGGCGGCGTCCGACGCCGACCGGGCCGTGTGGGAAGCGCTCGCCGGCTCCGGGTCCCTCGGCGTCTCCGGGTCCTTCGTGGGGATGACCAGCAGCTTCGTGACGGAGCCGTCGTCGGCCACGACGTCCCGGACGTGCCGGAAGCCCAGACGGCGGCACATCGCCAGGCTGGCGGTGTTCTCGGCGCCGACCATGCCGTACGCCTCGGTCAGCCCGAGGTTGTCGGCGGCGTGCCGGAGCAGGCCCCGCACCGCCTCGCCGCCCAGGCCGCGCCCCCAGTAACCGGGGGCGAGCGCGGTGACGAGTTCGTGGCCGTCGACGTTGCCGGTGGGTTTCACCTCGGCGTGACCGACGTAGGCGCCCGCCGTCCACAGGCCCCACACGTCGAACCGGCCCTGGGGGTAGACGTCGGTGAGGATGGCGCGGAACAGCTCGCGCAGCTGCGGTTCGGGCACGAGGTCCTGTCCCATCCAGCGGCACACCTCGGCGTCGCGCAGCAGGGCGACGAAGTGGTCCTCGTGTTCGGGTCGGTAGGGGAGGAAGTCCAGGCGTTCGGTGCGCAGGACGGGGGTCATGGCGGGCTCCTCGGGTGAGATGCGGTGCGGTGGGGGCCGAGGGCGGTGGGGCGCCGGGACGGCGACGCGTGGGCGGTGAGACGGCAACGCCGGGGGACGGCGACGCGTGGGGGGCGGCGACGCGTGGAGGCGGCGACGCCGGCGGGCACGGCGGCGCGCGGGGGCGACGGCGCGTGCGGGGTGGGGTGCCGGGCCGGCGTGGTTACGCCGGCCCGGCCCGTGTCGGTGTGCCGGTGTGTCGGTCGGGGCGGGGCGGGGCGTCAGCCGCCCGCGTTCTCCATGCGCTCGCGGAGGCTCTTGGGCCGCATGTCGGTCCAGACCTCGTCGACGTAGGCGGAGCACTCGGCCTCGGTGCCCTCCTTGCCGACGGGCTGCCAGCCGGCGGGCACCTCGATGTCGGCGGGCCAGAGGGAGTACTGCTCCTCGTCGTTGCGCAGCACCTGGTAGCGGGTGTTCTCGTCCATGTCGCCTTCTTTCGTCGGTCTCAGTCGGTGGTTCGTCGGTCGTTCGTCGGTCTTGCGGCGGTCGTCCGCCGGTCTCAGTCGGTCGTTCCTCGTCCGGTTCGGGCGGTCGCGGGTCGTCGGGGCGCGGGGGGCCCGGGGACCGTGCCGGGCGGCGCGCCGGGGCGGTGCCTCACGGGGCGGGCGGGCCGTCACCTGCCTCCCCGGGCGTGCCGGGCGAGGTGGCGCAGGGCCGCGGCGAACTCCTCGGCCACCCGGCGCACGGTCGCCGTGTCGTGGACCCCGGGCCGGTGGTGCCAGGTGAAGGCGAGCCGGCCGTGCTGCACCGCGCCCACCACCTCCACCAGGTGGGAGCCGGGGTCCCGGGGGTCGTGGTCCTGTCCGAAGGAGCCGTGTTCGGCGCGGACCAGGCCGCCGTCCGCGGCCTCGGGGCGGGCGTCCCACTGGCCGAGGTAGTTGAACACCACCTGGCTGTGGGCCCGGGCTCCGAGGCGCCCGCGGACCTCCGCGGTGCCGAACGTGCGCAGGGCTCCGTAGCCGATGCCGTTGCCGGGCACGGCGCGCAGCTGGCGGCGCACCGACTTGACCAGGGACCGCCAGTCGCGGTCCGGTCCGAGGTCGCCGGGGTCGGGCACCTGGAGGGCGACCGGGTAGACGGTGGTGAACCAGCCGACGGTACGGGAGAGGTCGACGCCGTCGAGCAGGTCCTCGCGGCCGTGCCCCTCCAGGTCCACACGGACCCGGTCGTGTCCGGTCCAGCGGGCCAGCGCCAGGGCGAGGGCGGCGAGCAGCACGTCGTTGACCCGGGTGCGGTAGGCGGTGGGCGCGGAGCGCAGCAGGGCCGCGGTGTCGTCCTCGTCGAGTTCCACACTCACCGTGGCGGCCGGTCCGGCCTCGGCCGCGGGGGCCGGGTCCGCCGGGGCCGGCTCGCTGTCCACCGCCCGCTCCCAGTGGGGCAGTTCGTGGTCGAGGCCGCCCTCGGCGACATGGGCGGCCAGGCGCCGGGACCACTCGCGGAAGCTGGTGCCGCGCTCCCCCAGGGTGACCGGACCGCCGTGGCGGGCCTGCCGGTAGGCGGTCTCCAGGTCGTCGCGCAGGATGCGCCAGGAGACGGCGTCCACCACCAGGTGGTGCACGACGAGGAGCAGGAACACCGGCCGGTCCGGGCCCCCGGTGAACAGGGCCGCCCGCAGTTGCGGGCCGTGGGCCAGGTCGAAGCTCGCGTGCAGTTCGTCGGCGGCCTTCGCCATGGCCGCGTCGGCGTCCTCGGCCGAAAGCCCGGTCAGGTCGTGCCGGACGAGGACGTCGTGGCCGGTGGCGGGCGGCGGGTTGTACTGCCGCCAGCCGTGCTCGTCCCGGGTGAAGCGCATGCGCAGGGCGTCGTGGTGCTCCAGCAGGGCGTCGAGCGCGGCGCGCAGCGCCTGCGGGTCGGGGCGGCCGTCGAGTTCCAGCAGTGCCGACTGGTTGAAGTGGTGGTGGGCGGCGCGGTGAGTGGTCAGGAACCACTCCTGGATCGGGGTGAGCGGCACCTCGCCGGTCACCGGGCCCTCGGCGGAGCGCCGGGGCGCGGTACGGACGACGGTGGCGAGTTCGGCGACGGTCTGGTGGGTGAACAGGTCCCGGGTGGCCACGTGCAGGCCGTCGCGGCGCAGCCGCGAGACGACCTGCATGCTCAGGATGGAGTCGCCGCCGAGCGCGAAGAAGTTGTCGTCGGCGCCGACCTCCTCGATGCCGAGCACGTCGGCCCAGATACGGGCGACACGGCGTTCGGTGTCGGTGCGCGGCGCGGTCCGCGGTCCGTCCCCGGCCTGGGCGGGACCGGGCGCGGGCAGGGCCCGCCGGTCGGTCTTGCCGTTCGGGGTGAGCGGCAGCCGGTCGAGCCGGACGAAGACCGACGGCACCATGTGCGGGGGCAGCAGCCCGGCCAGGTGAAGCCGCAGTTCCCCGACGGGCAGCGCGGTGCCGGCCGGCGTGTCCCGGGAGGATCCCGCACCGGACGGCACCCCGCCGGACGGCTCCGTACCGCGGGGCTCCCCGCCGGAGGACGCGCGGGGCTCCCCGCTGGAGGACGCCCTACCGCGGGGCTCCGTGCCGCCGGGCTCCGTGCCGCCGGGGGCCGTGCCGCCGGGCTCCGTGCCGCCGGGAGCGGTGCCGGAGGGCCGGGACGGGACGACGTAGGCGACCAGCCGGTCCGGCGCGCCGGGTGTCTCCCCCGCGCGTACGACCACCACGGCGTCCCGGACCAGGGGGCTGCGGCGCAGCGCGCTCTCGATCTCGCCGGGTTCGATGCGGAAGCCGCGCAGCTTGACCTGGTCGTCGGCGCGTCCGGCGAACCGGAGCCGGCCGTCGGCGGTCCAGCGGACGAGGTCCCCGGTGCGGTACATCCGCTCCCCCGGCGCGCCGAACGGGTCGGGCAGGAACCGCTGGGCGGTGAGTCCCGGCCGGCCCAGGTAGCCGCGGGCGAGGCCGGGCCCGGCGACGTACAACTCGCCGGTGACGCCGGGCGGTACGGGGCGCAGGGCGGTGTCGAGCACATGGACGCGGGTGCCGCCGGAGGGGCGGCCGATGGGCGGTGCGCCGGCGCCGGGCGCGAGCGGGCCGGTCCAGGTGGCGACCACGGTGGCCTCGGTGGGGCCGTAGGAGTTGATCATCCGGCGGCCGGGGGCCCAGATGTCGACCAGGTCGGCCGGACAGGCCTCCGCGCCGACGATGAGGGTGCGCAGGCGGGGCAGGGCGGCGGCGGTCTCCGGCGGCACCGTGGCCAGCGCCGCCGGCGGGATCAGCGTGTGGCTGATGCACCGTTCGGCGAGCACCTCCGCGAGCCGTTCCCCGACCAGCGGCCCTTCCTCGCCCGTCACCAGCGCGGCCCCGCTGAGCAGGGAGACGCACAGTTCCAGCACGGAGGCGTCGAAGCTCGGGGAGGCGAACTGGAGCACCCGGTCGCCCGGGCCCGCCGCGTACTGCTCGGCGGCTGCCGCCGCGAAGGAGGCGAGGCCGCGGTGCGTGACGACGACGCCCTTGGGGGTGCCGGTGGAGCCCGAGGTGTAGATGACGTAGGCGGGGTGGGCAGGGGTGAGCGCGCTGGTGCGGTCGGCGTCGGTGGGTGCCGTCTCCGGCCCGTCGGCGGTCCATACCTCGGCCGGGTCGCCAAGGACGAGGTGGGCGCCGGCGTCCCGGATCATGAAGTCCCGGCGCTGCTCCGGATAGGCGGGGTCCACGGGCAGGAACGCTCCGCCGGCCTTGGCGACGGCGAGCTGCGCCACCACGGTCGCCGCCGAGCGGGGCAGCGCGAGGGCCACCACGCGCTCGGGTCCGACGCCGTCCCGGACGAGCCGGTGGGCCAGCCGGTTGGCGGCCCTGTCGGCCTCCGCGTAGGTCAGCTCGCGGTCGCCGTCGATCAGGGCCACCGCGTCCGGCGTACGGGCCGCCTGCCGCTCGAACAGGGCGGGCAGGGTGGTCTCGGGCACCGGGCGGAAGGTGCCACGGCCCTGCTCCAGCAGGGTCTTCAGCTCGTCGTCGCAGGTCAGCGGCAGCGCGCCGAGCGGGCGGCCGGGGTCCTCGGCGACGGCGTGCAGCAGGGTGCCGAGCTGTCCGGCCATGCGTTCGGCCGTGGCGGCGTCGAACAGGTCGGTGTTGTAGGTGAGCAGGCCGTGCAGGGCACCGGAGCCGCTCTCGGCGAACTCCAGGGTGAGGTCGAACGCGGCCTGCTCCGAGTCCGGTTCGACGTCGGTGACCTCCAGGCCGGGCAGGTCGAGGGCGGCTGCCGGGGTGTTCTGCAGGACGACCATCACCTGGAAGAGCGGGCTGCGGCTGGTGTCACGGACGGGCTGCACCTCGTCCACGACCCGTTCGAACGGCACGTCCTGGTGGGCGAAGGCGTCCAGGACGGTCTGCCGTACGTCGCCGAGGAAACCGGTGAACGGCCGGCCGGCCTCGGCGCGGGAGCGCAGCACCAGCGTGTTGACGAAGAACCCGACGAGGGACTGGACCTCGGGCCGGTCGCGGCCGGCGGTGACGGTGCCGACGGCGATGTCCTCGGCCCCGGAGAGCCGGGCGAGGTAGGCCTGGGCGGCGGCGACGAGCGCGGTGAACAGGGTGGTGCCGTGGTTCCGGGCGAGCCGGGTGAGCCGCCGCACGGTCGGGGCGGGCACCACCAGGCGGGTGGTCGCACCGGCGCTGGTCCGCACCGGCGGCCGGGGCCGGTCGGTGGGCAGCTCCAGCGGTGCGATGTCGGCGAGTCGCTCCTTCCAGTGGGCGAGGTGCTCGTCGGCCTCGGCGTCACCGGCCGTGCGCTGCCAGTGGGCGTAGTCCGCGTACTGCACCGGCAGTGGCGGCAAGTCCGCCTCCGTCACGCCGAGTTCGGCGCGGTAGAAGTGCGCGAGGTCGCCGAGCAGGACGGAGGTGGACCAGCCGTCGGTGACGATGTGGTGCAGGGCGAGGGTGAGGACGTGGTCGTGCGCGTCGAGCCGGGCCAGCCGGGCCCGCAGCAGCGGGCCCTCGCGCAGGTCGAAGGGGTGGGCGCGCTCCTCGGCGAGCAGCCGGCGCAGCGCGGGTCCCCGTGCCGCGTCGTCGAGCCGGGACAGGTCGTGCACGGGCAGCGGCACGTCCCGCGGCGGGTGGACGCGCTGGACGCCGTGCCCGTCGACGCTGTCGAAGGTGGTGCGCAGCGACTCGTGCCGGGCGACGACGGCGGTGAGGGCGGCCCGCAGCGCGCCTGTGTCCGGCGTGCCGCGCAGCCGCAGGGCGAGCGCGGTGACGTACTCGGCGCCGCCGGGTTCGAACTCGTGCAGGAACCAGAGGCGTTGCTGGGCGTGGGACATCGGCGCGACCGCGTCCCGGGCGACGGGGACGAGCGGCGGGCGGGCGGAGTCCCGCGGGTCGCCGAGCAGGCGGGCCAGGGCGGCCGGCGTGGGGTGGGTGAACACCGCGCGCGGGGTGAGGTCGGTGCCGAAGGCCTCGGCGAGGCGGGAGGCGAGCCGGATGCTGAGGATCGAGTCGCCGCCCAGCTGGAAGAAGTCGTCCTCCGCACCGGGTGGTTCGGTGCCCAGCACCTCGCCGAAGACGGCCGCCGTGCGTCGCTCGGCCTCGGTGCGCGGTTCGACCCGCGTACGGCCCGGCACCTGGTCCGGCGCGGGCAGGGCGGCCCGGTCGACCTTGCCGTTGCGGCTGAGCGGGAGGGCGGCGAGCGGGACGAAGGCGGCCGGGACGAGGTAGTCGGGCAGGGTGCGCGCGGCGAAGGCCCGCAGTTCCTCGCCGTTCCGGCCGGCCGGTCCGACGACGTACGCCACGAGCCGCTTGGCGCCCGGGCGGTCCTCCCGGGCGAGGACCGCCACGTCCTCGAGGTCCGGGTGGGCGCCGAGCGCGGCCTCGACCTCGCCGGGCTCCACGCGGAACCCGCGGATCTTCACCTGGTCGTCGGCGCGCCCGAGGAACTCGACGGTGCCGTCCGGGCGGCGCCGGGCCAGGTCGCCGGTGCGGTACATGCGGGTGCCGGGCGGTCCCAGGGGGTCGGCTAGGAAGCGGGCGGCGGTGTCGCCGGGGCGGCCCAGGTAGCCGCGGGCGACGCCCTCGCCGGCCAGATACAGCTCGCCCGGGCAGCCGGGCGGTACGGGTCGCAGCCGGGCGTCCAGGACGTGTGCCCGCATGTCGTCCAGCGGCCGGCCGATCGGAACCGTGCCGGGGACCGCCGCGGGGTCGGTGAGGGCGTGGCAGGTCGCGAAGGTGGTCGTCTCGGTGGGTCCGTAGCCGTCCACGACGGTCAGGCCGGGGCAGGCGGCCAGCACCCGGCGCACGGCCGGTGCCGGCACGACGTCACCGCCGGTCCACACCTGCGTGAGGCCCCGGAAGCAGTCGGGGGCGTCCTGGGCCAGCAGCCGGAACAGACCGGCGGTCAGCCACACCGCGGTCAGCCCGCCGTCGGCGGCCAGCCGGCGCAGCAGGGGTGCGTCGACGCTCTCGCCCGGGGCGACGACCACGCAGCCGCCGTTCAGGAGCGGCGCCCACACCTCGAAGGTGGCGGCGTCGAAGGCCACCGCCGAGTGCAGCAGCACGCGGTCGCACACTCCGTCGGCGAACCGGCTGTCGGTGGCCAGCGCCGCCACGTCCCGGTGCCGCACCGCGACCGCCTTGGGCAGACCGGTGGACCCGGAGGTGAACATGACGTACGCCAGCCGGTCGGGGTCGACGGCCGGCGCCGGCCCGGCAAGGCACCCGGACGGCACCTGCACCTCCGACGCTCCGGTACGGTGCGGCGACCGCTCGGCGACGCCCGCCGGCCCCGCGACGGTCCCGGTGGGAGCGCCGGACGGCGTCTCCTCCCCCGTGGTCGCGCCGCGTGCGGCGGTCACCTCCGCGGCGGTGAGCCGCACGGTCGCGCCCGCCTGGGTGAGCAGGGTGCGGCGGCGCTCCGCGGGGGCACGGGTGTCGACCGGGACGTAGGAGCCGCCGGCCAGGAGCACCGCGAGCTGGGCGACGACCAGTTCGGCGGAGCGGTCCATCAGCAGTGCCACCCGGTCCTCGGGAGCGAGCCCGCCGGCCAGCAGCCGTCCGGCCAGTGCGTGGGCCCAGTCGTTCAGCTGGCGGTACGTCAGTTGTCGCTCGCCGTCGTGCACCGCGGGCGCGTCCGGGGTGCGGCGGGCCTGCTCGGCGAACAGGTCCACGGGGCTGCGCGGGGCGGCCCGGCGGGCGGTGGTGTTCCAGGCGGCCAGCAGTTCGCGGTCGGCCGCGGTGAGCAGGTCCAGGGCCGCCAGGTCGGTGTCGAAGCCGTCGGCGAGGGCGGTGAGCAGGCCGGCCAGCCGGTCCGCGGCCCGCTCTGCGGTGCCCGGGTCGAACAGGGCGGGGTCGTAGGCCAGGTCGAAGCCGAGCCGTTCGGCCAGGTGGGCACGGAGGCACCAGGGGAAGGTGGTGGCGTCGTCGGCGCGGACCGCCTCGACCCGGACGCCCGTGCGGGCCGTCGCCGACTCGTCCACGGGGTAGTTCTCGAACACCACCATGCTGTCGAACAGCGCCTCGCCGGGCGGGACTTCGCTCGCGGCCTGGATACGGGGCAGGGCGAGGAAGTCGAAGCGGCGGGCGTCGCTCTGCCGTTCCTGGAGGTCGCGCAGCCACGGCAGCACCGGACCGGCGGGTATGCGCACCCGGGTCGGGACGGTGTTGATGAACATGCCGATCATGCTTTCGACGCCGGGCAGTTCGGCCGGGCGGCCGGAGACGGTGGTGCCGAAGACCACGTCGTCCCGGCCGCCGGAGCGGGCCAGCAGCAGCGCCCAGGCGGCCTCCACCACGGTGTTGACGGTCACCCCGGCGCGGGCGGCGGTCTCCCGCAGCCGCCCGGAGACCTCGGGATCCAGTTCACGGTGGACGGCGGCGGCCGAGCGGGCGCGGTGGGCCTCGGCGGGCGTGCGGTCGTACGGCAGCGGGGTGCGGGCGGTGAACCCGGCCAGGGCGTCGGCCCAGTGCCGTTCGGCCGCCGTCCCGTCCTGCTCGCGCAGCCAGTGCAGGAAGTCCGCGAAGGGCCGTCGTACGGGGGGAGCCGGATCCGGGCCGCCGGTGAGCGCCGCGTAGCGTTCGCAGACCTCGGTGAGCAGCTGTCCGGTGCTCCAGCCGTCGAGGACGATGTGGTGGGTGGACCACACCAGCAGCACCTCGTCGCCGGGCAGGGCAGCCAGGGTGATGCGGGTGAGCGGCGCGGTGGTGATGTCCATGCCGGCCGCGCGGTCCCGGTCGAGCAGCCGCTCGGTGGCCTCGGCGCGTTCGGCGGTGGTGAGCGCGCGCCAGTCGAGGTGGGTGACGGGCAGTTCGGTACGGCGGTGGACCACCTGGACCGGGTGCGGCAGGCCGTGCCAGTGGACGCTGGTGCGCAGCGCCGGGGTGCGGTCGGCGACCTGCTGCCAGGCGGCGGCGAAGGCCTGCGGGTCGGCGATGCCGGACAGGGTCACGGCGGTCCGGTCGAAGTAGGCGTGCTCGGTGTCCACGAGGCCGTGGAAGAGCATGCCGGACTGGAGCGGGGTCAGGGGCAGGACGTCCTCGACGTGCCGGCCGGTGCCGACGAGCCGGTCCAGCCGGTCCTGGCCGAGGCCGGCGAGGGGGAAGTCGGAGGGGGTGCGGCCGCCGGCCCCGGGGGCGGCGCAGTGGGTCACGATCTCCCG
The DNA here is from genome assembly GCF_016741775.1 of Streptomyces actinomycinicus. Classification (GTDB taxonomy): domain Bacteria; phylum Actinomycetota; class Actinomycetes; order Streptomycetales; family Streptomycetaceae; genus Streptomyces; species Streptomyces actinomycinicus. Next base: position 130,164 of record NZ_JAERRK010000010.1, read on the forward strand.
CAGGGCCGCGAGGGTGTCGTCGGCGAGCCGGCGGACGGTGGCCTCGTCGTAGACGGCCGGCGGGTAGGTCCAGCCGAGTTCGAGGCGGCCCTGCTGGACGACGCCGGTGATGTCCAGGAGGTAGGGCCTGGGTTCTTCCGGGTCGGTGTCGCGGCCGGCCGGGGGCAGTGCGCCGCGGAGCAGGCCGCCGGTGCCGGTGCCGTCGGTGTCCCATCGGCCGTGGTAGTTGAAGCCGATCTGCGGGGCGGGGGCCGCGGCGAGCGGGCTGCCGGGCCGGAGGTGGCGCAGGGCGCCGTGGCTCAGGCCGTGCAGCGGGACCGCACGCAGTTGTTCCTTGACCGAGCGGAGGGTGTGGTGCCAGCCGGCGTCCGGGGCGACGCGCAGGGCGAGCGGGAACTCGGCGGTGAACCAGCCGACGGTCCGGGACAGGTCGACGTCCGCGAACAGGTCCTCCCGGCCGTGGCCCTCGACGCCCAGCAGGACCGTGTCGCGTCGGCACCAGCGGGCCAGCGTGCGGCCGATGGCGCTGAGCAGGACGTCGTTGACCTGGGTGCGGTAGGTCTCCGGGACCTTGCGCAGCAGGGCGTCGGTCGTCTCCGCGTCCAGGGTGACGGTGAGGGTCGTGGCGGTGCCGTGGGTGTTCGGGCCGGGCCGGCCGGCGGGCAGTGCGGCCGGGGCGGCGGCGGTGCGCGTCCAGTACGGCAGGTCGGCGTCGAGGGCGCCGGCGCGGGTGTGCCGGTCGAGCCGGGCGGCCCAGTGGCCGTAGGACGTGCCGGTGGCGGGCAGTTCGACGGGCCGGCCGGCCGCCGCCGCCCGGTGGGCGGTCTCCAGGTCCGTGAGCAGGATCCGCCAGGAGACGCCGTCGATGACCAAGTGGTGGGCGGTCACGACCAGTTGAGCGGGCCGGTCCGGGCCGGGGTCGAAGTGCAGGACGCGGACGACCCGCCCGGTGGTGGGGTCGAGGGCGGCCTGTGCCTCGTCCGTCAGCCGCTGGACCTCGGCCTCCGGCACCGTGCCGTCGGGTGCGGCCACGTCGTGCCGGGTGAAGACGCCGTCCGGCACCGCCGGCAGCACGTCCTGGCGCCAGCCGTCGGCGGTGCGGCGGAACCGGGTGCGCAGGGCGGGGTGCCGGCGTACGAGGGCGTCGACGGCCGCCCGGAGCGCCGTCGCGTCGGTGCCGGGGGCGAGTTCGAGGCGCTGGGTCATGGTGAACCGGAGCCGCTGTCCGGGGTCGCGGCCGTCCAGGTACCAGTGCTGGATCGGGGTGAGCGGCGCCTCGGCCGGCTCCTCGGCGGCGGCCCGGCTCGGCACCGGCTCCCGTACCCGCAGGGCGAGTTCGGCGACCGTCTGGTGACGGAAGACGTCCTTGGTGGTGAGGGCCAGTCCGGCCTGCCGGGCGCGGGAGACGATCTGGATGCTCAGGATGGAGTCGCCGCCGAGCGCGAAGAAGTTGTCGTGGGCGCCGACGCGTGCGACGCCGAGCACCTCCGCCCAGATCGCGGCGAGGCGTTCCTCCGTGCCGGGCCGGGGGGCGACGTACGGGGTGGTGCCGTCGGGCTGTGCGGGCGGTGCGGGCAGGGCGCGCCGGTCGGTCTTGCCGCTGGTGGTGCGCGGGATGCGGGCGAGCGGCACGAACGCGGCGGGCACCATGTGGTCGGGCAGGGTGCGGCGCAGTGCGAGGCGCAGGGCGTCGGCCGACGGGGTGCGGCCGGCCACGGGCACCACGTAGCCGACGAGCATGAGGCGGCCGGCGTGTTCGCGTGCGGTGACCGCGGCGTCGGTGACGTCCGGGTGGTCGAGGAGGGCAGCCTCCACCTCGCCGGGTTCGATGCGGAACCCGCGGATCTTGACCTGTTCGTCCACCCGGCCGAGGAACTCCAACAGCCCGTCCCGGTCCCAGCGGACGCGGTCACCGGTGCGGTACATGCGCTCCCCCGGCGCCCCGAAGGGGTCGGGGACGAAGCGGGCGGCGGTGAGACCGGGCCGGTTCAGGTAGCCGCGGGCCACCTGGGCGCCGGCCAGGTACAGCTCGCCGGGTGTCCCGTGCGGTACCGGGCGCAGGGCGCCGTCGAGGACGTAGGCGCGCAGGTTGCCGCCGGGGCGGCCGATGGCCGGGCGGTCGGGCCGGTCGGCGCAGCGGCCGTAGACGGCGTCGACGGTGGTCTCGGTGGGCCCGTACATGTTGTACACGGTGACGCCCAGGTGCCGTTCGGCGCGCAGGAGTTCGCGCCAGCCGGCCGGGGTGACGGCCTCGCCGCCGACGAGCAGCAGGCCCGGGTGGTGGCGGCCGGGGGCGAGCAGCCCGGCGGCGGTCAGTTCGCGCAGGAAGGACGGGGTGACGTTGACGAGGTCGAGGCGGTGTGCGGCGACCTGGGCGCAGAACGCATGCGGGTCCAGGCGGGTGTCCTCGTCGATCAGGTGGACCTCGTGGCCGAGGGCGAGGAGCAGCGGGCCTTCCCAGGATGTGTCGAAGGAGAAGGAGGCGCTGAGTGCGGCCCGCAGCCGCCGTCCGCCGCCGGTGTGCGGGGCGAGCAGGTGCGCGCGGTGGTCGTGGCAGAGGTTGACCAGCTGCCGGTGTTCGACGGCGACGCCCTTGGGGCGGCCGGTGGAGCCGGAGGTGTAGACGATGTAGGCGGTGTGCTGCGGCAGCAGGGGCCGGACGCGGTCGCTGTCGGCCGGGTCGTGGGCGGGCAGCCGGTCCCAGGGGACGGCGGCGAGGTCGGTGAGCAGGGTGTGCGGGCGGGCGTCGGCGACGAGGAGATCCTGGCGTTCCTGCGGGAGTGCGGGGTCGAGGCAGAGCAGGGTGGCGCCCGCCTTGAGGACGGCGAGCAGCGCCACCATCAGGTCGGAGGTGCGCGGGAGCCGTACGGCGACCACGTCCTCGGGGCCGGCGCCGAGGGCGATGAGATGGTGCGCGAGCCGGTTGGCGCGCGAGTTCAGGGCGGCGAAGTCCAGGGTGGTGTCGCGGGCGGCCAGGGCGGTGTCGTGCGGGGTGCGGGCGGCCTGGGCCTCGAACAGGGCCGGGAAGGTGGTGTCCGGCTCGGGCAGCCGGGTGCCCTGCCCGAGCCGGAGGATCCGCCGGTGCTCGTCGTCGGTCAGCAGCGGCAGACGGCCGAGGGTCTGCCCGGGGTCCGCGGCGGCGGCCTCCAGGAGCAGGCGCAGCCGGGCGGCCAGGTGTTCGGCGGTGTCGGTGTCGAAGAGGCCGGTGTTGTACTCCAGGTGGCCGGTGAGGCCGTCGTCGCCCTCCACGAAGTCGAAGGCGAGGTCGAAGGTGGCGGTGCGCACCGGCGGGGTCACCGGCTCCGCCGTCAGACCGGGCAGTCGGGGCGGCTCGGCGCCGAGGTTGTGCAGGGCGACCATGACCTGGAACAGCGGGGTGCGGCTGGTGTCCCGCTCGGGCCGGAGGGCGTCGACCACCCGTTCGAAGGGCACCTCCTGGTGGGCGAACGCCTCCAGGACGGTCGTGCGTACCTCGGTCAGCAGCTCGCGGAACGTCAGGCCGGGCCGGATCCGGGCGCGCAGCACCAGCGTGTTGACGAACATGCCGACCATGTCGTGCAGTTCGGGCCGCTCCCGGCCTGCGGTGACGGTGCCGACGGTGACGTCCTCCTGGCCCGCCCAGCGGGCGAGGAGGGTCTGGCAGGCTGCCACCAGCGCCATGTAGAGGGTCGCGTCGGCCTCCCGAGCCCTTTCGCGCAGCCGCTCGGTCAGCGCGGCGGGCAGGGTGAAGGTCACCAGGGCGCCGTCGCGGGTGCGGACGGCGGGGCGCGGCCGGTCGGTGGGCAGTTCCAGCGGGCTCACGCCGTCCAGGGCCCGGCGCCAGTGGGCGAGTCCGGCCTCGGCGCGGTCCGCACGGGAGCGCTGCCAGGCGGCGAAGTCGCTGTAGCGCAGCGGGATTTCGGGCAGCTCGGGGCGGCGGTCCGTGAGGGCGGCCGTGTACAGCTCGCCCAGGTCGCGGGCGAGTACGCCGATGGACCAGCCGTCGGTGACGATGTGGTGCACGGCCAGGACCAGGACGTGTTCGTCGCTGGCGAGCCGCGCCAGAAGGGCTCGCAGCAGGGGTCCGGCGGCCAGGTCGAAGGGGGTGGCGGCCACCCGGTCGAGGAGGTCGTCCAGGGCTGCGTGGTCCGGGAGGTCCGTCACCGGCAGGTCCACGGGCCGCGGCGGGTGGACGAACTGGCGGGCCTGGCCGTCGTGTTCGGCGAAGGTGGTGCGCAGCGCCTCGTGCCGGGCGACCAGGCCGTCCAGGGCGGTCCGCAGGGCGGTGAGGTCGAGCGGTCCGCGCAGCCGCAGCACGGACAGGGTGGTGTATTCGGTGCTGCCCGGCTCGAACCGGTCGAGGAACCAGAGGCGTTGCTGCGCGTACGACAGCGGTGCCGGGGTGTCCGGGGCGGTGGCCGGGATGACATCGGCGCTGTCGCCGGCCCCGGACTCGTCCAGCGCGGCGGCGAGGCCGGACAGCGTGGAGTGGGTGAACAGCAGCCGGGGTGAGACGTCGGTGCCGAAGGCGGCGCGCAGCCGGGAGGTGACGCGGACGGCGAGGATGGAGTCGCCGCCGAGGGCGAAGAAGTCGTCGTCGGCGCCGACCTCGTCGGTGTCCAGCACGTCCGCCCAGGCTGCGGCGACGAGCCGTTCGGCGCGGGTGCGCAGGGGGGTCCGGGTGCCGTCGGCGGCGAAGCCGTCGGGTCCGGGTGCGGGCAGGGCGCGCCGGTCGAGCTTGCCGTTGACGGTGAGCGGCAGCGCGGTCATCGGCACATAGGCGGCCGGCACCATGTGCGCGGGCAGCAGCCCTTCGAGGTGGGCACGGAGTTCGGCGGCGGACGGCGGCGGGACGGCGCGGTCGCCGGTGCCGGTGCCGGTGCCGACGACGTGGGCGACGAGCCGGCGGGTCCCGGCGGTGTCCTCGTACACGCCGACGGTGGCGGCGCCGACGCCCGGGTGGCCGTGCAGGGCGGCCTCGATCTCGCCGGGCTCGATGCGGTAGCCGCGGATCTTCACCTGCTGGTCGGCGCGGCCCAGGTACTCCAGCGTGCCGTCGGCCCGCCAGCGGGCACGGTCACCAGTGCGGTACATGCGGGTGCCGGGCCGGCCGAACGGGTCGGCGGGGAAGCGGGCCGCGGTCAGGCCGGGCCGGTTCAGGTAGCCGCGGGCGAGTCCCTCGCCGGCGACGAACAGCTCCCCGACGGCACCCGGCGGCACCGGCTGGAGGGTGTCGTCGAGGACGTAGAGCCGCAGGTCGGGGATGCCGGTGCCGATGGAGCCGGCGGTGCCGGGGCGGGCGGCCCGGCGGTCCAGCGGGGCGTGGGTGACGTGCACGGTGGTCTCGGTGATGCCGTACATGTTGACCAGGCGGGGCGCGGTGTCCGGGTGGCGGGTGTACCAGTCGGCGAGTCTGCTCACGTCGAGGGCCTCGCCGCCGAAGATCACGGTGCGCAGGGCCAGCCGGGCGCTCACGTCGGGCAGTTCGGCGTCGGCGCGGATCAGCGGGTAGAACGCGGACGGGGTCTGGTTGAGTACGGTGACCTGCTCGTCGGCGAGCAGGCGCAGGAAGTCCTCCGGGGAGCGGGCGGTGTCCTCGGGGACGATCACCAGCCGGCCGCCGTGCAGCAGCGGGCCCCACAGCTCCCACACCGAGAAGTCGAAGGCGTAGGAGTGGAACAGCGTCCAGACGTCGTCGGTTCCGAAGCCGAACCAGTGCCGGGTGCGGGTGAACAGCCGGACCACGTTGGCGTGCGGGACGACGACACCCTTGGGGCGGCCGGTGGAGCCGGAGGTGTAGATGGCGTAGGCGGGGTTCTCGGGCCGCGCGCGGCCGGCGGGGCCGGCGGCCGGCCGGCGGGCCAGGTCGGCGCGCACGTCCCGGTCGTCGAGCAGGATCCGGGGTACGTCCGGGGCGGCCTCGGTCCGCCGGGTGGTCACCAGGGCGACCGGCTCGGCGTCGGCGAGCAGGTGCCGGACGCGCTCCCCGGGCAGGCCGGGGTCGATGGGCAGGTAGGCGGCGCCGGTCCTGAGCACGGCGAGCACGGCGACGACGAGGTCGGTGGAGCGGGGCAGCGCGAGGGCCACGAACGTCTCCGGTCCGGCGCCGAGTTCGGCGAGCCGGTGGGCGAGACGGCCCGCCCGTGCGTCCAGGGTGGCGTAGTCGAGCCGTTCGCCGCCGCAGGTGACGGCCTCGGCGTGGGGGGTGCGGGCGGCCTGGGCGGCGAAGAGGGCGTCCAGGGTGTCGGCGGGCCGGCCCTCGTCGGTGCCGTTCCAGTCGGCCAGCATGCGCCGCCGCTCCTCGGCGGTGGTCCAGGAGAGGGCGCGCAGGGGCCGGCCGGGGTCGTCGGCCAGCTCGGTGAGCAGCAGGCACAGCCGGCCGGCGATGTCGCGTACGGTCGTCGCGTCGAACAGCTCGGGGTCGTAGGCGAGGTCGAAGCCGAACCGCTCGCCCTGGTAGGCCCGCAGCACCAGCGGGTAGTTGGTGGCGTCGCGCGAGGAGACGTCCACGAGGCGAATGCCGGTCGTGGCCGAACGCGCGGCGTCGAAGGGGTAGTTCTCGAAGGCGACCATGCTGTCGAACAGCGCGCTCCCGGCGGGCACGTCGCTCAGCGAGGTCAGCTCGGCGAGGGACGCCGCCGCGAACCGGCGCGCATCGGCCTGGGCCTCCTGGAGTTCCCTGAGCCAGGCGGCGGCGGTACGGCCGCCGTCGACGCGGACGCGGGTGGGCAGGGTGTTGATGAACATGCCCACCATCGACTCGGCGCCGGGCAGGTCGTCGGGGCGGCCGGAGACGGTGGTCCCGAACAGCACGTCCGGTTCGGCGCTGTAGCGGGACAGCAGCAGCGCCCAGGCGCCCTGCACCACGGTGCCGAGGGTCAGTCCGGCCGTCCGGGCGGTGCGGGCCAGCCGGGCGGAGACCTCGTCGGACAGCGCGGCCGTGTGCACGCCCGCGGACCGGGTCTCGTGCCCCGCGCGGCGGACCCGGTCGGCGGGCAGCGGGGTGGGCGTGGCGAACCCGTCGAGGACGGTCCGCCAGTACGTGCGGGCTGTCGCGGAGTCCTGGCCCGCCAGCCAGCGCACGTAGTCGGCGAACGGCCGGCGCGCCGGGGGCCGGGGTGCGGCGCCGGTGGTGAGGGCCGCGTACTCCTCGAAGACCTCGGTGAGCAGCTGGGCGAGGCTCCAGCCGTCCAGGATCAGGTGGTGGGAGGTCCACAGCAGGTGCAGCCGGGCGTCGGGCAGGCGGACGAGGGTGAGCCGCATCAGGGGGGCCGTGCCGAGGTCGAGGCCGCGGGCGAGGTCGTCGGCGCGCAGCCGGGTCAGCCGCTCGGCCCGTTCCGCGGCGTCCAGCTCCCGCCAGTCCAGCCGGGTGACGGGTACCTCGACCCGGCGGTGCACGACCTGGAGCGGCACCGGTACGCCCTCCCACACCACCGAGGTGCGCAGGGCGGGGGTGCGGTCGGTCACCCGCTGCCAGGCCAGGGCGAGGGCGTCCGGGTCGGTCACCCCGTCCAGCAGCAGTGCGGCCTGGTCGACGTACACGTCGTCGGGTCCGCCGACCAGCCGGTGGAAGAGCATGCCCTCCTGCAGCGGGGTGAGCGGCAGCAGGTCCTCGACGTCCCGGCCGTCGCCCGCGAGGCGGTCCACGCCGGCCTGGTCGAGGCGGGCCAGCGGGAAGTCGGAGGGGGTACGGCCGCCCGCGCCGGGGCGGGCGCAGTGCTCGGCGATGCCGGCGAGCGCCCGCACCATGCCCTCGGCCAGGTCCCGGACGGTGCCCTCCCGGTGCACCCGGTCGCTGTAGTGCCAGGTGATCTCCAGCTCGCCGTCGGCCACCAGGGCGGACACGTCGAGCAGGTGGTCCAGCGGTGCCGCGGGGTCCATGTCCCGGCCCGGTACGTCGGCGACGGGCGCGAAGTCGCCTCCGGCGGGCGCCTCCCACTGGCCGTGGTAGGTGAAGCACACCTGCGGCAGCGGCCGTTCGCCCAGGGCGCGTGCCTCCGGCCGGGGCGAGCCGAGGTGGCCCAGCGCCTGGTGGCCCAGCCCGCGGCGGGGCACGGCCCGCAGCCGTTCCTTGACGGACTTCAGGGTGGCTCCCCAGTCGTCCGCCGGGGTCAGGGTGACCGGGTACTGGGTGGTGAACCAGCCGACCGTACGGGACAGGTCGGCGCCCTCGGCGAGGTCCTCCTCGCGGCCGTGGCCCTCCAGGGCGACGGTCACCCGGTCGGTGCCCGTCCAGTCGGCCAGCACCCGGCCCAGCGCGCTCAGCAGCACGTCGTTGACCTGGGTGCGGTACACGCCCGGCACCCGGCGCAGCAGCGCCTCGGTGGTGGCCCGGTCCACCCGGGTGCGGACGGTGCGCACGGACCCGGCGAGCGGGGTGCCGGGGAGGTCGACGGGGAGCGGGGTGCGCGGCAGCGCCGCTTCCTCGGTCCAGTGCGGCAGGTCGGCGTCGAGGTCGCCGGCCCGGACCCGGTCGGCCAGGGTGTGCGCCCACTCGGCGAACGGGGTGTGCTCGGGCTCCGGGCGGGGCTCCTCGCCGGCCGCCGCCTGCCGGTAGGCCAGTTCCAGGTCGGTGAGCAGCACCCGCCAGGAGACGCTGTCGACCGCCAGGTGGTGGGCGGTGAGGAACAGCCGCGGGCGTTCGCCGCCGGTCAGCAGGGCCGCGCGCAGCAGGGTTCCGGTGGCCGGGTCCAGGGCCGAGCGGGCGGTCTCCGCGGCCTCGGCGGGTGGGGTGCCTGGGGCGTGGCGGGTCAGGAGGCCGGTGGCCGGGCCGGCGCCCGGGTGCTGCCGCCAGGTGCCGTCCTCGCGGGTGAAGCGGGTGTGCAGGGCCGGGTGCCGGGCCACCACGGCGTCCAGCGCCCGGCCGAGGGCCCGCTCGTCGAGGTCGTGGGGCAGGTCGAGCAGCATCGACATGCTGAAGTGGCGCAGCGGTCCGTGCGTGGCGAAGAACCACTCCTGGACGGGGGTGAGCGGGGCGGGTCCGTCCGGGTGCGGGCGGCGGGGCGCCGGCACGGCGGCGGTCCGGTGGGCCGCGGCGGCGGCCAGGTCGGCGACCGTCTGGTGCCGGAAGACGTCCTGCGAGCCGAGGTGCAGGCCCGCGGCACGGGCCCGGGAGACGGCCTGGATGCTGAGGATCGAGTCGCCGCCCAGCTCGAAGAAGTTGTCCGTGACGCCCACCCGGGCCACTCCGAGCACCTCGGCCCAGATGCCGGCCAGGGTCTCCTCGCCGGGGGTGCGCGGGGCGACGAACTCCCGTTCTCCGTCGGTGTTCTCGGGGGCCGGGAGGGCACGGCGGTCCAGTTTGCCGCTGGTGGTCAGCGGCAGCGTGTCCAGCACGGTGAAGGAGGACGGCACCAGGGCGTCGGGCAGCACCCGGCGCAGGGCGGCCCGCAGTTCGGCGGGGGCGGGCCGGGGTGTGCCGGTCGCGGGGACGACGTAGGCGGCGAGGCGGGTGTGGCCGTGGGGGCCGGGCATGGCGACGACCGCGGCGGCGGCGACGGTGGGCAGCGCGAGCAGGGCGGCCTCGATCTCGCCGGGCTCGATACGGTGGCCGCGCACCTTGATCTGGTCGTCGGCGCGTCCGAGGTAGTCGAGGCGGCCGTCGGCGGTCCAGCGGGCCAGGTCGCCGGTGCGGTACATCCGCTGTCCCGGCGCGCCGAAGGGGTCGGCGACGAAGCGGGCCGCGGTCAGGCCCGGGCGGCCGGCGTAGCCCCGGGCGAGCTGGGCGCCCGCGAGGTACAGCTCACCGCCGACTCCGGGCGGCACCGGCTGGAGCCGGTCGTCGAGCACGTACGCCCGCACTCCGGGCAGGGGACGGCCGACCAGCGGGCGGTTCCCTCCGTCGATGCGGCAGGACAGCGCGTCGACGGTGCACTCGGTGGGGCCGTAGAAGTTGTGGGCGGTGACGTCCGGGTGGGCGGCCAGCTCGCGCCAGAGCGCCGGTCCGACCGCCTCGCCGCCGAGCATGAGGACCCGGGGGCGGTGGCGGGGGTCGGTGAGCAGTCCGGCGGGCAGCAGCTGCCGCAGGTAGGAGGGGGTGACGTCGAGGAAGTCGATCCGGTGCGCGACGACGTACTCGACCAGGGCGGCCGGGTCCATGCGGGTGGCCTCGTCGATCAGGTGCAGCGGATGGCCGTCGGCCATCAGCAGCACGCCTTCGAGGGAGGTGTCGAAGGAGAAGGACGCGGTGAGCGCGACCCGCAGCGGGCCGCCGCCCGCCTCGGCGACGAAGCCGGCCCGGTGGGCGGCCAGCAGGTTGGCCGCCGCGCGGTGGGGCACGGCGACGCCTTTGGGGCGGCCGGTGGAGCCGGAGGTGTAGATGACGTACGCGGTGTGGTCCGGGTCCGGCGGGGTGCGCCGGCCGGTGTCGGCCGGGTCCGGGCCGGGGGCGGTCGTGGGCACGGCGCGCAGGGCGGCCTCGTCCAGCACGAGGGCCGGGCGGGCGTCGTCCAGCAGGAACCGGACCCGTTCCTCGGGCAGGGCCGGGTCCAGGGGGAGGTAGCCGGCTCCGGACTTCCAGACGGCGAGGATCGCGACGATCATGTCGGCGGTGCGCGGCAGCCGCAGCGCCACCAGCCGTTCGGGACCGGCGCCCTGGGCGACGAGGTGGCGGGCGAGCCGGTCGGCGCGGGCGTCGAGCGTGCCGTAGTCCAGCCGTTCGCCGCCCGCGACCAGGGCGAGGGCGTCGGGGGTCCGGGCCGCGCGGCGTTCGAACAGTTCGGGGTACGTGGTGGCCGACGCGGGCAGCGGGGCGGGGTTCCAGTCGTGGACGACCCGCCGGGTCTCCTCCGCGGAGAGCAGGGGCAGGCTGCCCAGCGGGCGGTCGGGGGCGGCGCAGGCGCCGTCCAGCAGGAGGATCAGCTGGCCTGCCATCCGCTCGGCGGTGGCCGTGTCGAACAGGTCGGTGCGGTACTCCAGCAGACCGGTCAGGCCGTCCCCGTCCGGCACGAACTCGATGCTCAGGTCGAAGGTGGCCGCCTGGCGGGGCACGGTGACCGGGGTGGTGGCGAGCCCGCGCGGGGCGGTCGCGGCGGGCGGGGCGGGGTGCAGCAGGACCAGCACGTCGAACAGCGGGTTGCGGCCGGCCTCGCGGGGTGCGCCCACCGCCTCCACGATCCGCTCGAACGGCGTGTCGCCGTGGGCGAACGCGTCACCCACCGTCTCGGCCGCCCGGGCCAGCAGGTCGCGGAAGGACCCGGAGACGTCCACCGGGGTGCGCAGCACGACGGTGTTGACGAAGAACCCGACGGTCCGTTCGAGGTCGGTGCGGGACCGGCCGGGGGTGAGGGAACCGACGGTGATGTCGTCCTGGCCGGACCAGCGGGCCAGCAGCGCTTGGGCGGCGGCGACGAGGGCGGTGTGCAGGGTGCTGTGCTGTTCTCTGGCGAGGTCGCGCAGACGTGCGGTCAGGCGGGCCGGTACGGCGAAGGTGTGGACGGCGCCCTCGCCGGCCTCCTCGCCGCGCCGCGGCCGGTCCAGCGGCAGCTCCGGTGCCGTCGCGCCGGCCAGTTTGCCCTTCCAGTGGGCGAGTTCGCCTTCGAGACGGGGACCCGAGAGCTGAGCGCGCTGCCACGCCGCGAAGTCCGGGTACTGCGTGGCCACCGGTGGCAGGTCCGGCGAGGCACCGTGCGCGAGGGCGTCGTAGGCGGTGCACAGCTCGTCCAGGACGACGCCCATCGACCAGCCGTCCGTGATGATGTGATGAGCCGTCAGCAGCAGGACGTGCGAGGTCGTGGACTCGCGCAGCAACAGGGCGCGCAGCAGGGGGCCGTGCCGCAGGTCGAAGGGCCGGGAGTACTCCGCCAGCAGGTCCGCCTCAAGGTCACCGGCGTCCCGGACCGGCAGCGGTACCGGGGCCGCCGGGTGCACGCGCTGCACCGGGCGGCCGTCGGTCTCCTCGAAGGTGGTGCGCAGGGCCTCGTGCCGGGCCACGACGGCGGCCAGGGCGGCGCGCAGCGACTCGTGGTCCGGTGCGCCGGTGAGGCGTACCGCGACCGCGCTGTTGTAGCGGGCGTCGCCGGGCCGCAGCCGGTCCAGGAACCACAGGCGCTGCTGTGCGAAGGACAGCGGCAGCGGGCGGTCGCGGTCGGCGCGCGGGATGCCCGGCCGGGCGGCCGGCGCGGCCCCGCCGGCCGCCCGGCCGGAGAGCCGCCGCCGCAGTGCCTCCCGCAACTCCTCGGGCAGCGCCTCGGCCCGATCCCGCAGGGACGGCCGGGAGGGCTGCGCCGAACCGGAAGGCGGGCCGGACCGGGAAGGCTGGGCGGAGCCGGAGGGCTGGACAGCGCCAGAAGGCTGCGCGGCGCCGGAAGGCTGGGCGGAGCGGGAAGGCTGCTCGGAGCCGGAGGGCTGCGAAGGGGTCGAAGACGTCATGGTCGTCGGATCCTCACCGTTCGTGGTCGTGGCCGCCGGACGCGGCGTCTTCGATGTCGTGGCTGTCTGCCGGGACCGGACCCGCATCGCCGGACGCGGTACCGGAGCCGGACGCGGTACCGGAGCCGGACGCGGGACGGGAGCCGGACGCGGTACCGGAGCCGGACGCGGAGTACCCGGCATCCGGGCCGTCGGCCCCGAACCCGGCATCCGGGCCGTCGGCCCCGTGCGCGGCCGCTTCGAGTTCGCTCAGGATCTGTTCCTCCACAAGTTCCGCCAGGGCGGCGACGGTCCGGGAGACCAGGACGTCGCGGGGGGTGAGCGTGACGCCGAACGCGTCGTTGGCGCGGGAGGCGATGAGCAGGGCGCGCAGGGAGTCGCCGCCGAGCAGGAAGTAGTCGTCCTCGGCGCCCACGGCCGTCTCGAGGGTCTCCTCCCAGACGGCCGCCAGCGCCTCCTCGGTGGGCGTGCGGGGTGCCACGTACTCGGCCCGCCGGTGTTCCTCGGCCGGTGCGGGGGCGGGCAGCGCGGCGCGGTCGGTCTTGCCGTTCTCGGTGAGCGGGAAACGGTCCAGCACCACGAACGCGGACGGCACCATGTACCCCGGCAGGGAGCGGGCCGCCAGCGCCCGCAGTTCCGCGGGGGCGGCCGGCTCGGCGCCGGGGGCCGTCAGCAGGTGGGCGACCAGGCGCGGCATGCCCGGTTCGTCCTCCCGTAGGGTCACCACCGCGTCCAGCACGCCCGGGTGGCGCACCAGGGCCGCCTCGACCTCGCCCGCCTCGATGCGGTGACCGCGCAGCTTGAGCTGGTGGTCGGTGCGGCCCAGGTAGTGCAGTTCGCCCCCGCTGTCACGGCGCACCAGGTCGCCGGTGCGGTACATGCGGGTGCCGGGCGGCCCGAACGGGTCGGCGGTGAAGCGGGCCGCGGTCAGTCCGGGCCGGCCGAGGTAGCCGCGCGCCAGTGCCGGTCCGGACAGCCACAGTTCGCCGGTGACACCCTCGGGTACCGGGCGCAGCCGGGCGTCGAGGACGTAGGCGCCGGTGGCGGGCAGCGGGCGGCCGATGGGCGGTGCGGCGCCGTCCGCGGCCAGCGGTGCGGACCAGGTGCCGACGACGGTGGCCTCGGTGGGACCGTAGGAGTTGACCATGCGGTGGTGCGGCGCCCAGCGGGCGACCAGTTCGGGTCCGCACGCGTCGGCGCCCACGATCAGCGTCTTCAGGTCCGGCAGCGTGCCGGGGGTGTCGGGCGGCAGCGTGGCGAGCGCGGCCGGCGGCAGCAGGGTGTGCGTGATGCGCCGCGCCCGCAGGACGGCGGCGAGTTCGGCGCCGAGCAGCGGGCCCGGCCGGGGCACGACGAGCCGGGCGCCGTGCGGCAGGGACGCGCACAGCTCCAGCACGGAGGCGTCGAAACTGGGCGTGGCGAAGGCCAGCACGCGGTCGCCGGGGGTCACGTGGTAGTGGGCGGCCTCCGCCGCGGAGAACGCGGCGAGCCCCCGGTGGGTGACGACGACGCCCTTGGGGGTGCCGGTGGAGCCGGAGGTGTAGATGACGTACGCCGGGTCGTCCAGGTCGAGCGGGCGGGTCCGGTCGGCGTCGGTGGGCCGGTGCCCGGGCACGTCGTCCGGCGGGGCGGCGAGCAGGCCGGCGACCTCCTTGGCGTCCAGGGTGAGGACGGGGACCGCGTCGCGCAGCATCAGGGCGATCCGTTCCTCGGGGTAGGCGGGATCGACGGGCAGGAACGCGGCGCCCGCCTTCACCACGGCCAGCTGCGCCAGCACCATGTCCGCCGAGCGGGGCAGCAGCAGCGCGACGAGGTCGCCGGGGCCGGTGCCGCGGGCGATGAGCCGGTGCGCGAGCCGGTTGGCCCGGTCCTCCGCCTCCGCGAAGCTCAGCACCGTGTCCCCCGCTCCCGCCGCTCCCGCCACGTCGAGCGCGGGCGCGGTCGGCCAGCGGTCGACGGCCGCCTCGACGAGGGCGGGCAGGGTGGCGGCGGGCACCGGTCCGAGCGCGGGGCGGGCCGGGCCGTGCAGCAGCCGGTCGCGCTGCGCCGCCGGCAGGACGTCGAGGTCGTCGAGGCGGGCGGTGCCGTCCGATGCGGCCAGGACGTCCAGGGTGTGCAGCAGCTGTCCGGCCAGCGAGGCGGCGTTGCCCTCCGCGAAGTACCGCGGATCGTAGCCGAGTTCGACGGTCAGCCGGTCGCCGGGCGAGACGACCACGGTGAGGGGGTAGTTGGTGGCCTCCCGGGCGTCCAGGTCGCGCAGGGCGAGCCCGTGCGTGCCGGCGGTGGCGTCGCCGACCGGGTAGTTCTCGAAGACCACCAGGCTGTCGAACATCGCGGTGCCCGCCGGGAGTCCGGCGAGGGCGTGCAGGGCGGTGAGGGGCAGGTGGTCGTGGCGGCGGTCCTCGGCCCGGGCCTCCTGGAACGCGCGCAGCCAGGTGGCGCAGCGGGCGCCGCCGTCGACCTCGGTGCGGGCGGGGAGGGTGGTGATGAACAGGCCGGTGATGGTGTCGGCGCCGGGCAGCCCGGCGGGCCGTCCGGAGACGGTGGTGCCGAAGCACACCTCCCGCTCCCCGCTCCACCGCGCCAGCAGCAGCGCCCAGGCCCCCTGCACCAGGGTGTTCAGGGTGAGCCGGTGCCGACGGGCGAACTCCTGCAGCCGGTGCGTGCGTTCGGCGTCCAGCCGGCTGGAGAGCCAGGTGCCGGAGCGGGCCGTGGCGTCGTTGGCGGGCCTGCGGTCGTACGGCAGCGGGGTCGGCGCGCCGAGTCCGGCCAGGACGCCACGCCAGTGCTCTTCCGCCTGCCGGGTGTCGCGGGCGGCGAGCCAGGCGGCGTAGTCCGCGAACGGCCTGCGCTCGGGCAGCCGGGGCCGTTCGCCGCGGACCAGGGCGGCGTGCGCGGCCATGACGTCGGACAGGACGTGGAAGACGCTCCAGCCGTCCAGCAGGACGTGGTGGAACGTCCACACCACCCGGACCGCGTCCGGGCCCAGCCGGACCAGGGCCAGCCGCAGCAGCGGGGCGCGGTCCAGGGCGATGCCCCGGGACCGCTCGTCGGCGAGCAGCCGCTCCAGTTCCGCGGCGTGCCTGGGTGCCGGGATCCCGCTCCAGTCGTGTTCGGTGACCGGCAGGGTCACGTCCCGGTGGACGGTCTGGAGCGGCACGGGCACGTCGTGCAGGACGACGGAGGTGCGCAGTACGGGGGTGCGGTCGACGACGTGCTGCCAGGCGGCGGCCAGCGTCCGCGGGTCGCGGGCGCCGTCCGCCACGAAGGTGATCTGTTCGACGTACAGGCCGTGTTCGGCGTCGTCCAGGCCGTGCATCACCATGCCGGTCTGGGTGGGTGTGAGCGGGTAGACGTCCGTCACGTCCGCTCCGTCGCCGACGAGCCGGTCGACGGCCGCCTGGTCCAGCGGGGCGAGCGGGAAGTCGGAGGGGGTGCGGCCGCCGGCGCCGGGTCCGGTGCAGTGCCGGACGATCGTACGGAGTTCGCCGGTCAGCTCGGCCGCCAGCCGGGCGACGGTCTCGTGCCGGTGCACGGCACGGGAGTACGACCAGGTGAACTCCAGCCGGTCGTCGGTGACCCGGCCGAGGACGTCGAGGAGGTACGGCCGGTCCGCGGAGCGGTCCATGCCGCCGGTGAGCCCGCCGTGCGGCGCGTGCAGCAGGCCTCCGCCGGTGGGGGTGCGGTCCTGCCGGCCCAGGTAGTTGAAGCAGACCGGCGGCAGTGCGGGCAGCCGGGACGCGGCCGTGGGGTGGAGGTGGCGGAGCGCCCCGTAGCCGAGTCCGCCGTGCGGTACGGCTCGCAGGTTCTCCTTGACGGCCTTCAGCACGGTGCCGGTGCCGGCGTCCCGGGGCACGTCCAGCGCGACGGGGTGCATGGTGGTGAACCAGCCGACGGTCCGGGCGAGGTCGGTGTCCTCGAACAGCTCCTCGCGGCCGTGGCCCTCCAGGGTCACCGCCACCCGGTCGCGGCCGGTCCAGCGGGCCAGGACCCGGCCCAGCGCGCACAGCAGGACGTCGTTGACGCGGGTGCGGTAGGCGTCGGGCACGTCCTGGAGCAGCCGGCGCGTCTCCTCGGCGTCGAGTCCGGCGGTCAGGCTCTCCTCGACGGCGACGGTGTTCGCGCCGCCCGCGTGGTCGGTGGGCAGGGCGGGGCCGGCGTCCAGGCCCTGCCAGTGGGCGAGTTCGCCGTCGAAGCCGCCCGTCGCGGTGTGCTCGGCGAGCCGCCGCGCCCAGGCCCGGAAAGAGGTGCTCTTCGGGGCGAGGGCGGGCCGCTCGCCGTCCCGGAGCGCGCGGTAGGCGCTGTCCAGGTCCTCCAGGACGAGCTGCCAGGACACGGCGTCCACGACCAGGTGGTGGGCGGCCAGCAGCAGCACCGGCCGGCGGCCGTCTCCGGACCGGCACAGCGCGGCCCGCAGCAGCGGCCCGCCGGCCAGGTCGAAGCCGCGCCCCAGGGCAGCGGCCACCTGGTCCGGGGCCGCCCGGTCGTGCACCTCCAGGTACGGGTCACGGTCGCCGGGCGCGGTGCCGTACTGCCGCCACCGTCCGGCGCCGGCCGGCTCGAACCGCATCCGCAGCGCGTCGTGGTGCTCCAGCACGGCGGCCAGGGCGCCCCGCAGCAGCGTCTCGTCGGGGTCCGTGGCCAGCTCGAAGGAGACCGTCTGGCTGAAGTGCGCGGGGTCACCGGTGAGGGTGTCCAGGAGCCAGAGCTGTACGGGGGTGAGCGGGACCTCGCCGGTCACGGGACCCTGCTCGGCGGCGACGGCGGCGCCGGCGGGATCGGGCGTCCGCCCTGCCGCGGCGGCGAGTTCGGCGAGGGTCTGGTGGGTGAACAGGTGCCGCGGCGTCAGGGCGAGCCCGGCCCGGCGGGCGGCGGAGACGATCTGGATGCCGAGGACGGAGTCGCCGCCGAGGGTGAAGTAGTTGTCGTCGGCGCCGACTTCGGGCACGCCGAGCACGTCGGACCAGATGGCCGCGAGGGTCTGCTCCGCCTCGGTGCGCGGCGGCCGGCCGGCCGCGCCGGCGGTCGGGGCGGACCACTGCGGCACGGGCAGCGCGCGCCGGTCGAGCTTGCCGGTGGCGCCGAGCGGAAGCCGCTCCAGCGGGACGACGAGGGCCGGCACCAGGTGGTCGGGAAGGCTGCGGGCGAGGAAGGCACGCAGTTCGGCGGCCGCCGGCAGACCGGCCGGGCCGGTGGCCGTGGGACCGCCGGAATCCGGGACCACCGGACCCGAGCCAGTGTGACCGCCGGAATCCGGGACCACCGGACCGGTGGCCCCGTGACCGCCGGAATGCGGGACCGTCGGACCCGAGCCCGTGTGGCCGGCGGGATCCGGGGCCGCCGGACCGGGGGCCGTGTGACCGGCGGGGTCCGGCAGGGTAGGGGTTCGGGGTACGGCGTAGCCGATCAGGCGGCGGTGGCCGTCGTGTTCGACCACCCGGGCCGCTGCCGCCGCCACGGCCGGATGGCGGGCCAGCGCGGCCTCCACCTCGCCGAGTTCGATGCGGAAGCCGCGCACCTTCACCTGGTCGTCACCGCGGCCCAGGTAGACGAGGTCGCCGTCGGCCGTCCAGCGGACCAGGTCGCCGGTGCGGTACATGCGCGCGCCGGGCGGGCCGAAGGGGTCGGGCAGGAAGCGGGACGCGGTCAGGCCGGGCCGGCGCAGATAGCCGCGGGCGACACCGGTTCCGGCGAGGAACAGCTCGCCGGGCGCGCCGGCGGGCACCGGCCGCATCCGCTCGTCCAGGACGTAGGCGCGGGTGCCGCCGAGCGGCCGGCCGATCGGCGGGTCACGGTCGGGCTCGGCCGGGTCGCAGGTGAACGCGGTGGCGTAGACGGTGGCCTCGGTGGGGCCGTAGATGTTGCGCACCTGGCAGCCGGGAACGGCCTCGCGGACCCGGCCGACGGTGCGGGCGGGCAGCCCCTCC
This sequence comes from Streptomyces actinomycinicus, assembly GCF_016741775.1. GTDB lineage: Bacteria > Actinomycetota > Actinomycetes > Streptomycetales > Streptomycetaceae > Streptomyces > Streptomyces actinomycinicus. The sequence continues at coordinate 148,439 of NZ_JAERRK010000010.1, forward strand.
CCCGCGAGGACGACGGTGTCGGCGGTGATCCGCACGGCGTCCTCGGCGAGCAGCCGGTCCAGGGCCGAGGGCACCGCGCTGAGCAGTCCGGCCCGCCAGGGCCCGGGGCGTTCGGCGAGGGCCAGCAAGTCACGGACGATCTCCACGCAGCCGCCGGACAGCAGCGGCGAGAAGATCTCGAAGACCGACACGTCGAAGTTGAGCGAGGTGGACGCCACCACGTGCTCCAGCCCGCGCCCGGTGAACTCGGCCGCCGCCCAGTCGGTCAGGGCCAGTACGGAGGCGTGGCTGACGACGACGCCCTTGGGGCGGCCGGTCGAGCCGGAGGTGTGGATGACGTAGGCCGGGTGACCGGGCAGCAGGGCGGTGCGCCGTTCGTCGTCGCCGACGGGGAGGTCCGGCACCCCGGGCTCCGGCTCCTCGTCCAGCAGGATCCGGGTGAACGGCCCCTCGGGCAGCCGGCCGGCGGTCTCGGTGGCCGTGATCACCGCGTCGGGCCGTACGTCCTCGAAGAGGAACGCGACCCGCTCGGCCGGGTACTGCGGGTCGACCGGCAGATAGCCGGCGCCGCTCTTCAGCACCGCGAGGAGCGCAACGACGAGGTCGGCGGTGCGGGGCAGGCAGAGGGCGACGAAGCGCTCGGGTCCGGCGCCGGCGGCGATGAGCCGCCGGGCCAGCCGGCTGGAGCGGGCGTCGAGTTCGCGGTAGGTGAGGCAGGTGTCGCCGTGCCGGACCGCCGGGGCGTCCGGGGTGCGCTCGGCCTGCCGCCGGAACGCCTCGGGCAGGGTGCCCCGCGGCACGCCGGCCACGCGTCCGCCGAACCGGCCCACCAGGGCCCGTCCTTCGTCCGGGTCCAGCAGCGGCAGGTCGGCCGGCCGGCGGTCCAGGTCGGCGGCCATACCGGTCAGCAGGGTGCGCAGGCTCGCGCCGAGGGCCTCCACCGTGCCGGTGTCGAAGGCGGTTGGGTCGTAGTCGAGGTTGACGGCGAGGGTGTCGCCGGGCGCGACGACCACGCTGAGCGGGTAGTTCGTCGGCTCCAGGTCCCGTTCCTGCTCCATGGCCAGGCCGTAGCGGGCCAACGCCGCCTCGTCGAAGGGGTAGTTCTCGAAGACCACGATGGAGTCGAACAGGCCGGTGCCACCGGGCACCTCGCTCCAGGCCTGCAACTGGGCCAGCGAGACGAAGTCGTGGCGCCGGGCCTCCGACTGGGCCGCCTGAAGTTCGCGCAGCCAGTCGAGCAGCGGGCGCCGTTCGTCGACGCGGGCCCGGGTGGGCAGGGTGTTGATGAACAGGCCGACCATCGAGGTCACGCCGGGCAGTTCGGCGGGCCGGCCGGAGACGGTCGTACCGAACACCACGTCGGAGCCGCCGCCGTAGCGGGACAGCAGCAGCGCCCACGCGCCCTGGAGGACCGTGTTGAGGGTCAGCCCCGCGCGCTGGGCGGTCTCCCGCAGCCGTGCCGAGGCGTCCGGCCCGAGGGTGATCCGCACCGACTCGGAGGAGGCGGCCCCGTGGGCGTCGGCGGGCCGCCGGTCCCGGGGCAGTTCGGTGGGGGCCTGGAAGCCGGCCAGGGCGGTGCGCCAGTGCCGCTCGGCGCGGTCGGTGTCCCGCCCGGCCAGCCAGCGCAGGTAGTCGGCGAAGGGCCTGCGTTCCGGCACCTGCGGGCGGCGCCCCGAGGCCAGGGCGGCGTACCGCTCGCACACCTCGTCGAAGACCTGGGCCGCGCTCCAGCCGTCGAGCAGGACGTGGTGGAACGTCCACACCAGCCGGACCCGGTCGGGTGCCAGGCGGATCAGCGTCAGCCGCATCAGGGGGGCGGTGCCGAGGTCGATGCCCGCCTCGCGGTCCTCGGCGAGCAGCCGGTCCAGGTCGCGCGCACCATCGTCGGCGGGCCGGCCGGACCAGTCGTGGTGGGTGACGGGCACGGTGGCCCGGCGCCGGACGACCTGGAGCGGTTCCGCGGTCTCCTGCCACACCAGGTGGGTGCGCAGCACCGGATTGGCGTCCGCGGTGTGCTGCCAGGCGGTGGCGAGCGCGTGCGGGTCGGTGACGCCGGACAGCACGAGCTGCACCTGGTTGACGTAGGTGCGGCCGTCGGGGTCCAGCAGACTGTGGAAGAGCATGCCGGACTGCATCGACGTCAGCGGATGGACGTCCTCGACGTCCCGGCCGTCCCCGGCGATCCGGTCGACGGCGGCCTGGTCCAGCCGGGCGAGCGGGAAGTCCGACGGGGTACGGCCGCCCGCCTCCGGCAGGTCGCAGTGCGCGACGATGTCGCCGAGCGCCCGCAGCATGCCCTCGGCGAGCGCGGTGACGGTCTCCGCGCGGTGCCGTCCGGCGCTGTAGTGCCAGGTGATCTCCAGCCGGTCGTCCTCGACCCGGGCCACGACGTCCAGCAGGTGGGGCCGTTCGGCGCCGGGTGCCTCGGCGCCGTCCAGTCCCCCGGGCACCGCCCCGATCAGGGCGCCGGTACCGGCGGACCAGTCGAAGCGGCCCAGGTAGTTGAAGCTGATGCCGGGCTCGGGTGTGCCGGTGAGCCGCTGGTCCCGGGCGAGGTGGCGCAGCACGCCGTAGCCGAGTCCGCGGTCGGGTACGGCCCGCAGCTGCTCCTTGACCGACTTCAGGGCGGTGCCCCAGTCCCCCGCCGGGACGGTCAGGGCGAGCGGGAAGAGCGAGGTGAACCAGCCGACCGTACGGGACAGGTCGACGTCCTCGAACAAACGGTCCTCGCGGCCGTGTCCCTCCAGTCCGACGGCTACGGTGTGGCGTCCGGTCCACTCGGCGAGGACCCGGCCGAGCGCGGTGAGCAGGACGTCGTCGATGCGGGTGCGGTAGACGCCGGGGACGCGGCGCAGGAGTCCGGCGGTGCGTTCGCGGTCGAGCCGGACGGTGACCTCGCGGACGTCGGCCATGGTGTTGCCGCCGGCGCAGTCCACGGGCAGCGGGTCGGCGCAGGCCCGGGCGGTGCGCTCCCAGTGGGCGAGCTGTGCGGCGAAGCGGTCGTCGTCGCGGAGCCGGCGGGCCCATTCCCGTACGGAGGTGGTGCGGCCGGGCAGCCGTGGGGACTCGCCGGCCGCGGCCTGCCGGTAGGCGGTCTCCAGGTCCTCCAGCAGGATCCGCCAGGAGACGCCGTCGACCACCAGGTGGTGGGCGATCAGCAGCAGCCGGGCGGGCCGGGTGCCGTCGGCGGTGAACAGGCGGGCGGTGAACAACGGGCCCGTGCCGAGCCGGAGTCCGGTGTGCGCCTGAGTGGTGACCCGTTCCTCGTCCGCCCGGTCGTGTACCTGGAGCAGTTCGGGGACCGGGCCGTCGGAGGCGGCGACGTCCTGCCGCCACGCTCCCTCGCCGCCGTCGGCGTCCGGGAGGAACCGGGCGCGCAGGGCGTCGTGGTGCGTCCACAGGGTGGTGAGGGCACGGCGCAGGGCGTCCTGGTCGACTGCGCCGGCCGTCTCGACGACGACGGACTGGTTGAAGAATGCGGGCTGTGCCGGGCGCGGGTCGAGGAACCAGTGCTGGATCGGCAGGAGGTCCGCCGGTCCGTCGACCGGTTCGGTGCCGGCGACGGCGGGGGCGGCATCGCCGGTGGCGGCGGCCAGTTCGGCCACGGTGGGGTGCCGGAAGAGGTCGCGGGGGCTGAGCGCGAGTCCGGCGGCACGGGCCCGCGAGACCACCTGGATGCTGAGGATGGAGTCGCCGCCCAGCATGAAGAAGTTGTCGTCCACGCCGACCTGTGCCACGCCGAGCAGTTCGGCCCAGATCCCGGCGAGGGTCCGCTCCGCCTCGGTGCGCGGGGCGCGGTGGGTGTGCTCGCCGCCCGCCGACCAGTCGGGGGCGGGCAGCCGGCGCCGGTCGACCTTGCCGTTGGCCGTCAGCGGCAGCTCCGGCACGGTGACGAACGCGGCCGGCAGCATGTAGTCGGGCAGCCCGGCGGCCAGGTGGGCGCGCAGTTCGGCGGCGGGGGGCGGTGCAGTGGCGCCGGCCGGCACGAGGTGGGCGGCCAGCCGCTTGCGTCCGCCGTCCTGGTACACGGAGACGACGGCCTCGGCGATGGTGGGGTGGGTGGTGAGCCGGGCCTCGATCTCGGCGGGTTCGACGCGGAAGCCGCGGATCTTGATCTGGTCGTCCGCGCGGCCGACGAAGTGCAGTTCGCCGTCGTCGCTCCAGCGTGCGATGTCTCCGGTGCGGTACATGCGGGTGCCGGGCGGGCCGTAGGGGTCGGCGAGGTAGCGGGCGGCGGTCGCGCCGGGCCGGCCCGTGTAGCCCCGGGCCAGCCCCGCGCCCGCTATGTACAACTCGCCGGGTATGCCCGGGGGTTGTGGCTGGAGGGCGGTGTCGAGGACGTACACGCGGGTGTTGTCGAGCGGCCGTCCGATGGGCAGTACGGCCGGCAGCGGGTCGCCGGCGCGGAAGACGCGGCGGGTGGCGAAGGTGGTGGTCTCGGTGGGGCCGTAGCCGTCCACGACGGTCAGGCCGGGGCAGGCGTCGAGGACCCGGCGCACCACCGCGCCCGGCACGGCCTCGCCGCCCGTCCACACCTCGCGGGCGCCGCGCAGGCAGCCGGGGTCCTCCTGGGCCAGGAGGCGGAACAGGCCGGCGGTCAGCCACAGGCAGCCGACGCGCTGTTCGGTGACGGCACGCCGGACCTGGGCGGCGTCCAGGCCGGCGGGCGGGGCGAGGACGGCCGTGCCGCCGCGGAGCAGCGGCACCCACACCTCGTAGGTGGCGGCGTCGAAGGCGTGCGGCGAGTGCACGAGTACCCGGTCGTGCCCGGTGAAGGCCCGGTCCAGGGCGAGCGCGGCGACGTCGCGCTGGCGCACCGCGACGCCCTTGGGGGTGCCGGTGGAGCCCGAGGTGAACATGAGGTACTGGACGTTGTCGGGATGAACGGTCCACGCGCCCACGGCACCGTCGGCGCCGGCGGTGTCGTCGGCCCGCAGGACGCGGTCGCCGGGGAGCAGGTGCCGGGCCGTCTCCTCCCAGGCGGCGTCGGTGAGCAGCAGGCCGGCCCCGGCCTCGGCCAGGGTCCGGCGCAGCCGCTCGGCCGGTGCCCTGCCGTCCAGCGGCACGTACACGCCGCCGGTGCGCACGAGCGCCAGCTGGGTGACGATCAGCTCGACGGACCGGTCCATCAGCACCCCGACGGGCCGTTCCGGCCGTACCCCGAGTCCGGCCAGCCGGGCTGCCGACCGGGCCGCGCGGGCGTCGAGTTCGCGGTAGGTGAGGTGCTCGTCCCCGGCTTCCACGGCCACGGCGTCGGGAGTACGCCGCACCTGCGCGGCGAAGAGGCCGGCGACGGTGGCGTCGGGCAGGGCCGTGCCGGTGTCGTTCCAGGTGTGCAGCACCTGCTCGCGGCGGTCCGGGCCGAGCAGCGGCAGCCGCGCCGGGGTGCGCCGGGCGCCGGTGGTCATGCCGGTGAGCAGGACGGTCAGGTACTCGGCCATGCGTGCGGCGGTGCCGGCGTCGAACAGCTCGGGGTCGTAGCCGAGGCGCAGGGCCAGTTCGTCGCCGGGGTAGGCGGTGAGGCTGAGCGGATAGTTGGTGGTCTCGACACCTTCCAGGCCGGTCAGGCGCAGCCCGTGGGCGGCGGCGAGGTCGTCGTCCACCGGATAGTTCTCGAAGACGACGATGCTGTCGAACAGGGCTACGCGGTCCGGGAGTCCGGTGAACGCCGTCATCCGGTTGAGCGGCAGGTGATCGAAGCGCCGGTCCTCGCTCTGGTCGTGCTGGAGCGCGCGCAGCCAGTCGAGCAGGGTGCCGTCGCCGGGGACGGTGACGCGGGTGGGCAGCGTGGTGATGAACAGGCCGGTCATGGCGTCGGCGCCGGGCAGCTCGGGCGGCCGCCCGGAGACGGTGGTGCCGAACACCACCTCGTCCCGGCCCGCCTGCCGGGCCAGCAGCAGCGCCCAGGCGCCCTGCACCAAAGTGTTCAGGGTGAGCCCACAGGTGCGGGCCAGCTCTTGCAGCGCCCGGGTGGCGTCCGCGGGCAGGGTGCCGTGGACCGCGTGCGTGGACTCGGCGCGGTGGGCCTCGCGCGGCTCGCGGTCGTAGGGCAGCGGGGTGGCCTCGGTCAGGCCGGACAGGCGGCGCCGCCAGTGCCGTTCGGCCGCCGCCCGGTCGCGGTGCCGCAGCCAGGCCACGTAGTCCCGGTAGGGCGGGCGGTGCGGGAGGGTGCCGGGGCCGGCCCCGGCGTGGTGGGCGAAGACGTCCGAGAGCACCTGGAACATGCTCCAGCCGTCCAGGAGCAGATGGTGGAAGGACCACACCACGCGCACGGCGGTGGCCGAGACACGCGCGAGCAGGAGCCGCTGGAGCGGGGCCCGCCCGAGGTCGATGCCCTCGGCGCGGTCCCGGACCAGCAGGTCCTCCAGCCGGGTGCGGCGCTCGTCCTCCGTCAGGTCGCGCCAGTCCAGGTGGGTGACGGGCACGGCCGCGTGCCGCGGCACCACCAGCAGCGGTTCGGGGACGTCCTGCCAGACGACCCGGCCGCGCAGCACCTCGGCGCGGTCGGTGACGTGCTGCCAGGCGGCGGCGAGTGCCTGCGGGTCGGGCACGCCGTCCAGGACGAACGTCAGCTGCTGGACGTAGACGCCGCGGTCGTCCTGGGACAGGCCGTGGAAGAGCATGCCCGCCTGGGTGGGCGTGAGCGGCAGGACGTCGGCGACCGCGGCCGGGTCCGCGCCGGTGATCCGGTCCACGGCCTGCTGGTCGAGCCGGGCCAGCGGGAAGTCGGACGGGGTGCGGCCGGCGGCTCCCGGCTCGGCGGCGTAGCGGGCCAGGTCGGCGAGTGCGTCGGTGAAGCGCCCGGCGAGGTCCGCGACCGCGCCCTCCTGGCCCGGCCGGTCGCTGTAGAGCCAGGTGAACTCCAGTCGGTCGTCCGCGAGTTGCCCGACCAGCTCCAGGGGATGCGGGCGCTCGGCCGCCGGGTCGGCGTCCAGCTCCAGCGGGCGCACGGTGCCGCGGTAGAGGCCTTCGGGGTCGTCCGGCGTGTCCATGCGGCCCAGGTAGTTGAAGCTGATCTGCGCGTGAGCGGTACGCGGTGCCGCCCCGGGGTCTGCCGTCCGGCGCAGCACGTCGTGGCCCAGGCCGTGCCGGGGTACGGCGCGCAGCTGCTCCTTGACCTTCTTCAGCACGGCGTCCCAGCCGGCGTCCTCGGGGACGGACAGGGCGACGGGGTGGCGGGTGGTGAACCAGCCGACCGTGCGACTGATGTCCAGCTCGGGAAAGAGTTCCTCGCGGCCGTGTCCCTCGACGTCGACCACGACCCGGGTCCGTCCGCTCCAGCCGCACAGGGCCCGGCCGAGGGCGCTGAGCAGGACGTCGTTGGCCCGGGTGCGGTAGGTGTCGGGCAGGGTGCGCAGCAGGGCGGAGGTCGCCTCGGGGGTCAGGCGGACGGTCAGCGAGCGCTGCTCCGCGTAGGTGCCGGGGCCGCCGGTGAGTTCGGCGGGCAGTGCGGGCTCGGTGCCGGGGACCGCCGCGGCCCAGTAGTCGCGCTCGTCGTCGAAGCCGCCGTCCGCCGCGTGGGCGTTCAGCCTGCGGGCCCACTGGCGCAGCGGCGAGGACTTCGCGGGCAGTGCCGCGGCGCCGTCCGCGCCGGCGCGGCGGGCCCGGTAGGCGCGGTCCAGGTCCTCCAGCAGGATCCGCCAGGAGACCCCGTCGACCACGAGGTGGTGGACGGCGAGGTGCAGCACGGCGGGCCGGCCGGTGCCGTGGTCGTGCAGCACGGCCCGCAGCAGCGGTCCCCGGGCGAGGTCGAACGGGCCGAAGTGCGGGGTGTCCGTCTCCGGGCCGGTGTGCCGGGCCAGGGTCAGGCGCGGCGCCCGCTCGTCGATGCACCAGCCGGCCGCGCCGGGCGCGTCGCCGGGGGTGAAGCGGGAGCGCAGGGCGTCGTGGTGGGCGACCAGGTCGTTCAGTGCCTCTTCCAGGGCCGCCGGGTCCAGGTCGTCGGGCAGCCGGACGGACAGCGCCTGGGAGAAGTGGCCGGCGCGCGCGCCGGCGGTGCCGAACAGCCAGTGCTGGATGGGGGTCAGGGGTGCGGTGCCGGTGGCCGCCTCCGGTGCGGTGACGGTCTCGCGCGGGCCCGCGGCTGCGTCGGCGCAGCGCGCGAGGGCGGCCACCGTCTGGTGCCGGTAGACGTCCCGGGAGGTCAGCGGCAGGCCCTCCTGCCGGGCACGGGCCACCACCTGGATGCTGAGGATCGAGTCGCCGCCCAGTTCGAAGAAGTTGTCGTCGACGCCGACCCGCTCCAGGCGCAGCACGTCGGCCAGGATCGCGGCGAGGGTCCGCTCGGTGGGCGTGCGGGGTGCGACGTGCCGTACCGCGCGGACGGCGGGGCCGGGGTCGGGGAGCCGGCCGCGGTCCAGCTTGCCGTTGGGGTTGAGCGGGAGGGCGTCCAGCACGACGACGGCCGTCGGGACCATGTAGTCGGGCAGGGTGCGGCCGAGTTCCCGGCGTACGGCCTCGGGTTCGGCGCGCTCGCCGGCGGCCGGGACCACATAGCCGACCAGGCGCCGGGGGCCGTCGCCGTCGGTGGTGGCGGCCGCGGCCTCGGCCACGCCCGCGCAGCCGCGCAGCGCCTCCTCCACTTCGCCCAGTTCGATGCGGAAGCCGCGCACCTTGACCTGCTGGTCGATGCGGCCCACGTACTCCAGCCGGCCGTCGGGGCGGCGGCGCACGAGGTCGCCGGTGCGGTACATGCGCTCCCCCGGCGCGCCGAACGGGTCGGCGACGAACCGGGCGGCGGTCAGTCCGGCCCGGTTCAGGTAGCCGCGGGCCAGGCCGCCGCCCCCGAGGTACAGCTCGCCGGTGACGCCGACGGGCGGGGGCCGCAGGGAGCCGTCGAGGACGTAGGCGCGGGTGAGTGCCACCGGACCGCCGATCGGCGGGGCCTGCTCGGGCAGCCGGTCGCCGGCGAACCAGGCGGTGGCGTACACGGTGGCCTCGGTGGGGCCGTAGATGTTGGCGATCCGGCAGCCGGGCATGGCGGCCCGCAGCTCCTGGACCGTCTGCAGGGGCAGGGCCTCACCGGCGAGGACGACGGTGTCGGCGGTCACGGGCGCGGTGCCGCCCGCGATCAGCCGGGAGACGACGGACGGCACCCCGCTGAGCAGCCCGGCCCGCCGGGGTCCGGCGCCGTCGGCGAGGGCCGGCAGGTCGGCGACCACCTCGACGGTGCCGCCGGCCACCAGGGGGCAGAGCAGTTCGAAGACCGAGACGTCGAAGTTGAGGGAGGTGGAGGCGATGACGTGGGACAGCCCCTCGGCACCGAACCGTTCCGCCGCCCACTCCGCCAGCGCGGCGACGCTGCGGTGGGTGACCACGACGCCCTTGGGGCGGCCGGTCGAACCGGAGGTGTAGATGACGTACGCGGGATGGTCCGGCAGCAGTGGACGGAGCCGGTCGGCGTCGGTGAGCGCGGTCCCGGCCTCGTCCGGGGCGGCGGCGCAGTCCTCCAGGAGCAGCGGTTCGCACTCCGGCAGGGCGGAGGCGGTCTCCCGGGTGGCGACGACGAGGGCGGGCCGGGCGTCGTCGAGCATGAGGCGGACGCGCTCGGCGGGATAGCCCGGGTCGACGGGGAGGTAGCCGGCGCCCGAGGTGAGCACCGCCCAGAGCACGGGCACGAGGTCGGCGGAGCGTGGCAGGCACAGCGCGACCAGGGTCTCCGGGCCCGCGCCGCGCGCGACGAGCAGCCGGGCCAGCCGGTTGGCGCGCCGGGCGACCTCGGCGTAGTCCAGCCGTTCCGGGCCGCAGACGACGGCGGTACGGTCCGGGGTGCGGGCCGCCTGGGCGTGCAGCAGCCCGGGGAGTGTGCCGTACCCGGTCTCCCGTGCCGGGCGGGCGGGCGGGTTCCAGCTGTCCACCAGGGTGCGCTGTTCCTCGGCCGAGAGCATGGGCAGTTCGGCCAGCGTGCGGCCGGGGCCGTCCGCCATGCCCTGCAGCAGCCGGTGCAGATGGGCGGTCATCCGTGCCACGGTCGCCGTGTCGAAGAGGTCCGTGTTGAACTCGGCGGTCAGCACCCAGCCGCCGTCCGCGTCCGGTGTGAACTCCAATACCAGGTCGAAGCGGGCGGCGGGGCGGGGCAGCGGGTGTTCGGTGAGGCGCAGGCCGCCGGAGAGGGGCGGCAGGGACAGGGCGGTCTGCTGCACGACGAGCGCCTGGACCAGCGGGGTGCGGCTGGGGTCACGGACCGGAGCCAGTTCCTCCACCACCCGGTCGAACGGGACGCCGTCGTGGGCGAAGGCGTCCAGCACCGTCGTCCGCATGCATTCCACGAAACGGTCCACGGTCGCGCGTTCGTCCACCTCGCCCCGCAGCACGACCGTGTTGGCGAAGAAGCCCGGTACGTCCTCCAGGTCCCGTCGGCCGCGCCCGTTGGTGACGGTGCCGAACGCGATGTCCCGCTGTCCCGAGTAGCGGGAGAACAGCAGCGCGGCGGCGCCCGCGAACAGGGTGAACACCGTGGTGCCGCGGCCGGCGGCGAGCTGCCGCAGCCGGGCGGTCAACTCGGCGGGCAGGGTGTGCCGGTGGGCGGCGCCGGCGGTGGTGCGCACGGCGGGGCGCGGCCGGTCCGTGGGCAGCTCCAGTTGCTGGATGCCCGCCAGATGCCGTTTCCAGTAGGCGAGGTCGGCGGTGTCCGCGTCACCGGCCCGCTGCGCCCGCTCCCACAGCGCGAAGTCCGGGTACTGCACGGCGGGTTCCGCCAGGGCGTCGGGCTCGCCGGTGGTCTCCGCGTGGTGGAGGGCGGCGAGTTCGCGGGTGAGGACGCCCACCGACCAGCCGTCGGTGACGATGTGGTGCTGGGCCAGGAGCAGCAGGTGGTCGTCGGGGGCGAGCCGGACGAGCAGGGCCCGGGTGAGCGGTCCGGCCGCCAGGTCGTACGGGCGGCTCAGCTCCTCGGCGAGCAGTGCGTCGGCGGCCTCGGTGCGGCGCGCACCGGGTACGTCGGAGACGTCGGCCGTCCGCAGGGGCAGGTCCGGCTCCGCCGCGACTCGCTGGACGCCCTGGCCGTCGGCCGTGGGGAACGTGGTGCGCAGGGTGGCGTGCCGGGCCGCGAGCCGGAGCAGGGAGCGGCGCAGTGCGTCCTGGTCCAGGGCGCCGCGCAGCCGCAGGGCGACACCGGTGTTGTACTCGGTTCCGCCCGCGGTGAGGTCGTCCAGGTACCACAGCCGGCGCTGCGCGCTGGACAGCGGCAGGGTGTCCCCGTGCGGGGCCGGCGGGATCGGCTCCTGCGGTGCGGCGGCCGACGGGTCGGCGAGCAGGGGGGCGAGAGCGGCGACCGTCCGCGCGGTGAAAACGTCCCGCACCGTCAGCCGGACGCCCCACTCGTCCCGGACGCGGGCGAGGACACGCGCGGCGAGTATCGACTCGCCGCCCAGGTCGAAGAAGTCGTCGGTGACCCCGACCTCGTCGACGCCCAGGACGTCCGCCCAGATCCGGACGAGGGCCCGCTCCTCGGCCGACCGGGGTGCGACACGGCCCGTCGGGACCGTGCGCTCCGGAGCGGGCAGGGCCCTCCGGTCGATCTTGTGCTGCGGCGTCAGCGGCATCCGGTCCAGCACCACGACGGCGGAGGGCACCATGTGCCCCGGCAGCACAGCGGCGACGGCGGCACGCAGGGCGACGGGGTCGAGGGAGCGGACCGGGCCGGGGGCGGAGGCGGCGGGGTCCGCCGCGGACACGTCGGCGCCGTCGAGGGAGCGCGCCGGGGCAGGGGCTGATGCAGCCGGGGCGGCGGACGTCGTCGCGTCCTCCGGGGAGTGCGCCGGGGCGGGGGACGTCGTCGTGTCCTCCGGGGAGTGCGCCGGGGCGGGGGCGGGGGACGTCGTCGTGTCCTCCGGGGAGTGCGCCGGGGCGGGGGCGGCGGACGGCGTCGCGGCCGGCTCGGCGGACGGCGTCGCGGCGGGGGTGGTGTGACGGACGGCCGGGGTGACGTAGCCGACGAGGCGCTGGTGGCCCGGTTCGTCCTCCCGTACCACCACCACGGTGTCACCGACGGCGCCGGCGCCGGCCCGGCGCAAGGCCGCCTCGATCTCGCCCGGTTCGATCCGGAAGCCGCGTATCTTCACCTGCCGGTCCAGCCGGCCCAGGAACTCCAGCTCCCCCTCGGCCGTCCACCGGACCCGGTCCCCGGTGCGGTACAGCCGGGCACCGGGCGGCCCGAAGGGGTCGGCGACGAACCGTGCGGCGGTCAGGCCCGGACGGCCCAGGTAGCCGCGGGCCACCGCGTCGCCGCCGACGAACAACTCGCCGTCCGCGCCGGGCGGCACGGGCCGCATCGCGGTGTCGAGGACGTACACCCGGGTGTGCGGCAGGGCGCTGCCGATCGTCGGCGTGCCGCGGCCGGCGGTGAGCGGCCCGGTCCAGGTGGCGACGATGGTGGCCTCGGTCGGACCATAGGAGTTGATCATCCGGCGACCGGGGGCCCAGCGGTCCACGAGCCCGGCCGGGCAGGCCTCGGCACCCACGATCAGCGTGCGCAGGTGGCGGGCGGTGCCCTCGTCGGGTCCGGGCAGCGTGGCCAGCGCGGCGGGCGGTATGAGGGCGTGGGTGATCCGGTGCTCGTCCAGGACCGCGGCGAGTTCGTCACCCAGCCAGGGCCCCCGCGGTGGTACGACGAGCGTGGCACCGGACAGGACGGAGACGCACAGCTCCAGCACGGAGGCGTCGAAGCTCGGCGAGGAGAACTGGAGCACCCGGTCGCCGGGACCCACCGCGTAGCGCTCGGCGGCGGCCGACGTGAATCCGCCGATGCCCCGGTGGGTGACGGTCACGCCCTTGGGGGTACCGGTGGAACCGGAGGTGTAGATGACGTAGGCAGCGTGGTCGGCGACAGCCTCGTGGACGACGGCAGCACCACGGTCGGCGGCAGCGCCGCGTGCGGTGTCATCCGATCGGCCGGCGTCCACCGCATGGTGGGCGTCCACCGCATGCCTCCGGGCGTGCCCGGTGTGCGGCGGCTCGCCGGGCGCCGGCAGTTCGCCGGTGTCGAGCAGCTCGGCCACCCGGCGCGGGTCGTCCAGTGTGACGGCGGGCGCTGCGTCGGCGAGCATCAGCGCTCTGCGCTCCGCGGGGTAGGCGGGGTCCACGGGCAGGAAGGCGGCGCCCGCCCGGGCCACGGCCAGCTCCGCCGCGATCAGTTCCATGGAGCGCGGCAGGACCAGGGCGACCACCCGGTCGGGTGCTGCGCCCCGACGTATGAGGTGCCCGGCCAACCGGTCGGCGCGCATGGCCAGTTCGCGGTAGGTCCAGGTCCGTCGGCCGTCGGTGAGGGCCGGTGCCTCCGGGGTGCGTGCCACCCACGCGGTGAACAGCTCCCCGAGTGTCGAGGCCACCGGAGCCGTCGCGCTCTCCGGCGCGCCGGCCGCGGGGGTGGCCTGCGGCAGGGAGGACGCCGGTGCGGGCTTGTCGTGCAGGTCCGTCATGGGTGAAGTCCTTTGGAGAGCGGGACGATACGGCGCGGGCCACGCGGCGAACCCGGCATCGCCGCAGGGCGGTGCGCCGGATCGGAGGTGACACGCCGGGTGTGCGCGACGGTGGACGGTGCTGCGGTGCGGTGGCCGGGACGGCGGCCTGGTGCGAGGGCCGTGGCTGTGTGGTGGTGGCTGTGGGTGGGGGCTGGACGCCCGCCGGTCGGTGACCTGTTCCGGCGGCCGCGGTCGGTGTCCGGTGGGCCGGGGCGGCTCGTCCGGGCGGCGAGGGGACCGCCGGGCGCTGCCGGAGTACGGACGGTGGTCCGCCGCGGTGTCCGGGCCGTCGGGGCCGACGGCCTCTCCCCCGCCGACGTGGGCGGGGACCGTGAGCGGGACCGCTCCCGGCCACGGAGCCGACCGGCACGGATCTCCCGGCCCGGGTGGGCCGTGCCGCGCGGGACCGCACCGGAGCCCGGGCCGACGGCGACCGGACCGAGCGTGCCGCCGCTGCCCCGGCCGGCCGACGACCGGGCCGAACGAAACCGAAGCGGAACCCCGGCCTGCCTCCACCGAACCGGCCGAAACGGCAGCGGACCCCGGCCGACCACGACCGAACCGAACCGGAACCCGAACTCCGCCCCAGCCGGCCACAAGCGTGCCGGGCAGGACCGGAGCGGACCCCCGACGGCCTCGACCGAACCGCACAGGATCCCGAACGCAGCCCCTGCCGAGCACGAGCGGGCCGGCAGGAAAGGAGCGGGATCCCGGCCGGCCGTGGCCGGGGCGAGCAGGACCGGACGTGGGGGCGGGCCGGGCCGGTGCCGGTCGCGGGTCAGCCGTCGTCGGTACGGCGTGCCGTGCGCCCGGATATCTGTATCCGGTCGACTCGGCCGGTGGCCGGATCCCGGTGGAACCGGCCCCCGGGTTCGAGGCGCCCGGTGGCCGGATCGCGCAGATCGCAGGACAGGTCGGCGTAGCAGACCAGCCGAAGGGGCACGTCGCCGTCCACGGACAGGGCCGGCGCGCCGTCCGGTCCGGGCGCGACTCGGTAGGTCGTGGTGCCGTTGCGGTAGGTGCCCGTGCAGTCGGGCGGGCCGACGGGCCTGCCCCGGTCCGCGACGTCCGCCGCGGCGGGCACCCGAATGCCGGTGAGCGGGCCGAGTTCCCCGGCCAGGTCGCGCCAGAGTGCGGTGGCACCTCCGGCGTTACCCGTGAAGGCGACCACCACGCCGCTCTCGGGGTCGGCGCGCAGATGGCAGGACGTGCCCTGGGCATTGCCGTCGTGGCCGCACCAGACACGGCCGTCCTTCTGGTACAGGGCGAGCCCGGTGCCCCAGCCGTCGGCGAGCGTACCGGGACGGGCGGCGGTCTCGGGCCGGCGCATCTCCTTGGCGACGGCCGGCGGCAGCAGATCCGAGCGGCCGGTCAGCGCGCTGCCCAACGCGGCCAGGTCCAGGGCGCTCGCGAGCAGCGCCCCGGCCGGCGCCTCCAGCGGGGCCAGGTTCTGCCGGGCCGGAACGGCCTGTCCGGTGGCGGTGTTGACGGCGTGTCCCGCGGCCACCGGGCGGCCGGGTGAGGCGTCGTCGACGAACGCGGCGAGGACACCGAGGGGTTCGAGGAGCAGCGCCCGTACCGCCTCGTGCCACGGCATGCCGGTGACCGTCTCCACCAGCCGTCCGGCGGCGACGTAGCCGGCGTTGGAGTAGGAGAAGTCGGTTCCGGGCGTGAACAGCAGGTCGCGGTCGGTGCAGACGGCGGTGAGGTAGCGCGTCGCGGTGGTCGTGGCGGCGGTGTCGGAGTCCGGTCCGGTGGGCAGTCCGCCGGTGTGGCTGAGGAGTTGACGGACCGTCACACGGGGCGTTCCGCTCAGCTCGGGGAGGTACTCGGCCACTGGTGTGTCCAGTTCGACGTCGCCGTCGTCGGCCAGGAGCATGACGAGCGCGGCGGTGTAGGGCTTGGTGAGCGATCCGAGGGGGACCGCGGTGTCCGCGGTGAACGGGCTGCCGGTCGTGACGTCGGCCGTTCCGGTGTGCGCGGCGAAGACGTCGGTGCCGGTGTGCACGGCGAGTTGGGCGCCGGGCACCCGGTGGATCCGGGCGAGGGCGTCGAGGCGGTCCTGTAGTTGCCGGTGTAAGAGGGACGGCGTCCGGGAGGCGGCCGGAGCGGCGGGGATGGTGTACGGCATGAGAAGGGGACTCCCGTTGGGTGGGTCTCATGTGCGGGTGTGCCGGTCCGGCCCGCCGAGCGGTGTGGGGGCCGGCCGAGGGCGCTGCGCGCGCCGGGGCTACGGTCTGCTGACCTCGACGGGCAGATGACGCACGCCGACGATGACGGCCGGGTTCTGGTAGGCGACGTCCTCGTAGGAGGGGATCACCAGGGTGCGGAATCGTTCATGCAACATGTGAAGAGCGATCCGCGCCTCGAGCCGGGCCAGCGGCGCGCCGAAGCAGAAGTGGATGCCGTGTCCGAAGGTCAGATGCGGGTTGGGACTTCGGGTCACGTCGAAGACGTCGGGTGCGGTGAAGCGGGCGGGGTCCCGGTTGGCGGCGCCCAGATGCGCCATCAGCATCGTGTCGGCCGGGATGTCGTGGCCGCCGAGGACCACGGGCCGGGTGACTCGGCGGCCCAGCTCCGGGAAGGGGGGCAGCCAGCGCAGCACCTCCTCGACGGCGGCCGGGATGCGGGACGGGTCGGCGCGCAGCGCGGCGTCCGTGCCGGGGTGCCGGTCGAAGGTGACGACCGCGTTGCCCAGCAGTGCGGTCGTGGTGATGTGCCCGGCCACCAGCAGCAGGGCCACGAAGCCGACCATCTCCTGGTCGGCGAGGCGGACGCCGTCCACCTCGGCGGCGATGAGTCTGCTGGTGAGGTCGTCCCCGGGGTTCGCACGGCGGGCGCGGATGTGGTCCAGCATGTAGCCGTTCATCTCGCGCACCGTGGGGGCGATGGCTTCCAGCGCCCGCTCCAGGTCGGCCATGTCGGGCGCCTCGCCGAGCTGGTCGCCGCCGAACAGGACGCTCGCCCACTCCTGGAAGAGCCGGTGTTCCCCGGCCGGGATGCCGAGCAGTTCGGCGATCACGATGATGGGCAGCGGATAGGCCAGCGCGTCGACCAGGTCGAACCGGTCGCGGTCGGCGACGGCGTCCAGCAGCCGGGCGCAGACGGCCTCGATACGGGGGCCGAGTCCCTGCACGACCCGCGGGGTGAACGCCTGGCTCACCAGGGTGCGGAGCTTGCGGTGCTCCGGCGGGTCCATGGCGACGAAGTTGCCCTGGGTGAAGGTCTCGAAGTCGGACTGGGTGGGGGCGAGGGCGGAGAGTTCGGAGGAGTACGTCGCCGGGTCGGCGAGCACGGTGGCGACGGTCTCGTGGTCCAGCACCTGCCAGACCCGCTGTGTCTCGTCGTACCGCACCGGCCCGGCCTCGGGTAAGCACCGCCAGCGGTCGGCCAACTCCTCCAAGAGAAGGCGTTCGCCCGTCGATTGCTTGCTGATCACCTTGCCTCCTTCCTATCGGCCGGCGCGTGCGGGCACGGAGAAGTCACGCGCGCGGACGTGTGACGGACCCGGCCGGCCAGGGGTGGGCGGTCCGGGACGCGACTGCGGCACGGTCGTCCGGGCACCGGGCGGGAGCAGCGCGCGGACGCGCCCCGCCTCGTGCGCGGTCAGCCGGCGTCGGTCTGATGCGGGGGTGGGTTCACGGCTCTCGACACATGCGGCGCAGGACGCGGCGGCCGCGCGGCCGGCCACGGCCCCGCAGTGAGCCCTGTCGTGCGGCACGCCAACCCGACATAACCCCATCCCCTCAGCGATTCCTCCCGCGCAACGATCACGCGGGACCCTCCCGGTTCTTCGACGGACAGCGAGGCCCCCTGCCCCGGCCGTTCGGAACGAGGTGTGAATAT
This sequence comes from Streptomyces actinomycinicus, assembly GCF_016741775.1. Taxonomy (GTDB): domain Bacteria; phylum Actinomycetota; class Actinomycetes; order Streptomycetales; family Streptomycetaceae; genus Streptomyces; species Streptomyces actinomycinicus. Next base: position 165,745 of record NZ_JAERRK010000010.1, read on the forward strand.
ACGCAGTGACAGCTCATGCCGCCCCACGATTGGCATGAAGCACACCGCTCGACACCTTCGTTTCGATGGAACTCGGCCACAGTCTTCACGGCGAGTCACATGCAAGCAACCCCCTGAAGTTGAACGGAGCGTACTCTGGCGGTGCTTTTGCGTCACGACTCGGCCACTTCGCCCACCCTCCATGGAGGGACCCACGGCCCAACATCGCCCCGCGTGTGCCCCGGCGCCGCATCCGTAAACAAGATGGGGGAAGAAAGGCGCCACTGGTGCTCCGGCGGACGGTCCGTCCCGCTGCCGGCCGCGCCGGGCCGGCGCTCCGCTCGGTTGTTCGACGGGTTGGCCGGGACCTTCCCTGATCTGGGGCGACGTTCGGCCAACGGGCACTCCGTACGTCGCCGCCGGGGCGCTGAGCGACACGCTCCGGGGGGCTTCGGTCCGCGGCCGACACGCCTTTGCCACCCGGCGTACCGCCCGCGCGCCGCCCGGCCGTTCAGGGCCCGCGGAACACCGGGTTCCCTCGCCCACCGCACAGAATCGGCCATCCTGGCGCGGCGGGGGCGCACATGAAGCGTCCGTACACCGACCCGTGCTTCTCCCGCACGGCCGTGCGCCTCGGCCGACGACCGCGACACGCCGGAGCACGCCGGGTCGGCACCGCCCGGAGGGCCCGGCCGCGTCCCGTGCCGCGACGCCGCCGGGCAGGGGGGTGAGCCTCATGCCGCTCGCCGGACACAAGGGTGAGCCTCATGGACGTTCGCCGTGCACAGGGGTGAGCCTCATGCCGCTCGCCGGGCGCAGGGGTGAGTCTCGTGGACGTTCGCCTGGCACAGGAGTGAGCCTCATGCCGCTCGCCGGGCGCAGGGGTGAGTCTCGTGGACGTTCGCCTGGCGCGGGGGTGAGTCTCATGGACGTTCGCCTGGCGCGGGGCGCCCGCGGCGGGGGAGTCTGGTCCCCGGATGCGGCGCGCGGCCGGACGAGGGAGGTGGTCGGCGTGTCCGACGGACCGGTGCCGCGACGCCCGGCGGTCGGCGTGGCGCCGCCCGGCCGGCCGGCGCTGTCGCTCGCGCCGGTACGCCGCTGGAGGACGCGCGCGGGCATGCTTGCCGCCGCCGGGAGGCCCGGCAGACCGGCCGGCGAACTGCTCGGCATCCCGCTCCGGGTGTCGGTGCCCTCACCGAACGACCCGGCGTACGAGGACCGTTACCGGGCGGCGCTGCCGAGCCGGCAGGTGACGTCGTTCGTCGCGGTCCGCCCGCCCGGCCAGTGGCTGTCGTTCCGGATGCGTCCGAGCCGGACCGGGTTGAGCGTGCCCATCAGCAAGGCCCGGACGGTGGCGGAGATGGCGCGCGGGCGCACACGGCCGAGGCCCGGCCCTCCCGTAGGAGGGCCGGGCCGTTCCCCGCCGGTCGGAACCGAGGTGAGGCCGTCGGGGAGTGTGGGGTCCGGACTGCTCAGTGCGAGCCGGTGAGGGAGGACGACCCGTCGCCCGCCGCGCCGTTGCCGGACTGGTGCCCGGCCGAGCCGGACTGGTCGGCCGGGTCGGCACCGCCGCCGGCCTGGTCGCCGCCGGCCCCGGCCTGGTCGCCGGCACCCGACTCGTCACCGGCACCGGCACCCGCCTGGTCGCCCGCACCGGCGTGGTCGCCCGCGCCCGCTCCATCGCCGGCACCGGCCTGGTCACCCGCACCGGCCTGGTCACCGGCACCCGCATCGTCACCCGCACCGGCCTGGTCACCGGCACCCGCATCGTCACCCGCGCCCGCCTCGTCACCGGCACCGTTGCCGCCGTCACCGGCACCGTTGCCACCGTCGCCGGCGCCGCCGTTGCCGAGGGTGGCACCGGTGGCCTGGAGGGCGGTGGTCACGGGCTGGAAGAAGGTCTCGCCGCCGCTGGTGCAGTCGCCGCTGCCGCCGGAGGTGAGGCCGAGGGCGCTGCCGTCCTGGGTGAACAGGGAGCCGCCGCTGTCGCCGGGTTCCGCGCACACGTTCGTCTGGATGAGGCCGGTGACGGTGTCGACGCCGTTCGGGTCGGTCTCGCTCTGGAAGTTGACGGTGGCGTCCAGGCCGGTGACCTGGCCGTCGTGCAGCCCGGTGGTCGAGCCCATCCGGAACACGGTCGCGCCGACGGTGGCGTCGGCGGCCTGACCGATCTGCACGGTCTGGCCGTTGCCGACGTTGACCTCGCTGGGCGCCTGGGTGTTGGGGTCGTTGTACTTGACGAGCGAGAAGTCGTTGCCGGGGAACTTCGCCTGGTCCACCGTGGCGATGGGCTGGCCGTTCTGCGAGTCGGACCAGTCCTTGGCGGCGACTCCGCAGTGACCGGCGGTCAGGAAGGCCGGGCTGCCGTCGGAGGCGGTGACGTTGAAGCCGAGGGAGCAGCGGACGTTGCCGCCCTGCGCCTGGGAGAAGATGGCGTCGCCGCCGGAGACGAAGGTCTTGAAGGTGCCGGAGGACTTCTTCAGGGTGGCCATGCCGGAGCCGAGGCTCTGCACGGTGGACTCGAGCCGGTCCCACTTGGCGCCGGTGACCGTGCTGTCGGCCGTGACGAGGACCTTGTCGGTCCGCGGGTCCACGGCCCAGGAGGTGCCGGGGATGGTCGCCTTGGTCTTGAGCGTCCTGGCGGCGGCCTTGAGTTCGGCGGTGCTGTTCTCGACCTGGCGGACGACCGCGCCCGCCTTCTTCGCCTGTACGACGACGTTGTCGTCGCCGTTGACCACGTTGACGACGAGCTGCTGCTTGCCGCTGTCGTAGTAGGACCCGGCGAAGGCCTCGCCGAGGATCTTCTGCAGCTGGGCGGCCAGGTCCGAGGCGTCGGAGGCCTTCAGCGTCTTCGCACCGGCCGCGCCGCCCGCGGTCGCGTCGTTCTGGTCCTGCGATGCGTTGGCGTTGGGCAGCAGGAGGGCCGCTGCTCCGAGGGCCGCGACACCGCCCACCGCTATCGCTGCCTTGCGCTTGGGCATTCGCTTGTGACTCAAACTTCTCGACCTCCTGGGGGCGAGGGTCTGCCGCTGGGGCAGTTCGTATCGGGGGGTGGTCATCGCGGCGCCTGGATGGCCGTAGGTACGCACCGGCCGCGTGGTGTGTTCAATTCCGTTTTCCGGAGGCCGGATCGGAGCGGTGGACCGGCCGTGCTGCGCGTGTCGCGGCGAACGGCCGGGAACAATCCGTCCCATGACGATGACCAGCGCCGAAGCCGACAAGATCCTCTCCGCCAACTTCGCCCCCTGGGTGCTCGATCTCGGGCTGACCGTGGAGGCGGTGGGCGAGGACCGGGCCGTGCTGCGGCTGCCCTGGTCGGACCGGCTGGCCCGGGAGGGCGGGGGGCTGTCGGGTCAGGCGCTGATGGCGGGGGCGGACACGGCGACGGTGATCGCGGTGTCAGCGGCCCGGGGCGGATTCGTGCCGATGACGACCGTGCAGCAGTCGACCTCGTTCCAGCGGGCGGTGACCGGCGCGGACGTCCTGATCGAGGCGGTCCTGACGAAGCTGGGCCGCCGGATGGCGTTCGCGGACGTCACCATGACCGACGCCGTCTCAGGGGCGCTGGCCGCCCGCGCGAGCACGGTCTACGCGATTCTGGGCTGACACACTCGGCTACCGATCGGTAACGGTCAGCTCCGAACACGAAGCGGAATCTCCCCTTCAGGGAATCTGCACATCCAATACCCACCCGCGTCACCGGCGTCGGCGGATCTGCACATCCGCACGCCCCCTGCGACGCCTTTGGCGAGGAGTGCCGGATTCGCGGCCCGGTGGGCAAGGCAGCGGACGCGACGATGCCGTGCGGCATGTGAAGGAGTCGCCGACGTGACGTGCGCACACCTGCACGGATGAGTCCCCTCGTACGCCAAGTGCCCAGGTGAGGGGCCTGATTGATTGGAAGCGGGGCCCGCGTGCGTGCTTTGATCCATCGCACCGCGGGGGTCCGGCGGGTCCCCGGAGACGGGTGCCCGGCGCCCGCGGTCGGCGGCCGTCCGTCTGTCCCCAGAGGGGGCCGCTCTCCCCCTTGTGAAATATCCATACGAAGGGAAGTTCCACCATGAACTCCACCCCCCAGGTCGAGACCGTCGAGATCTCGGACGCCGAGCTGGACCAGGTTTCCGGCGGTCTGTCCGTGAACACCCTCAACAGCACCCTCGGCACCGTGAACGAGGTTGCCCCGGGCGTCAACGGCCTGGTCAACACGGTCGTCGGCACCGTCGAGGGTGTCACCGGTCTGAACACCGCCCCGATCAACGGCGTCGTCGCCGGCCTCTGATCGCACCTTGGTGTCACCGAAGTCCCGGAGCCGTCCTGCGGCTCCGGGGCTCTCGGATGCCCTGAAACACTTGCGTCTCTCCCACAGGTGAGGGAAGTTCCGTGCAGTTCCGCCAACAGGCCCTCGCCAAGCTCCAGTCGCCGGAGGAGCTGGACCTTCCGGTACGGCTCGCCCGCCCGCAGGGCTGGCTCGCGCTCGGCGTCACCGTCGTCGTCATGGCGGCGGCCTCCGTGTGGGCCGTGACCGGCTCGGTCGCCTCCACGGTGAGCGCGCCCGCCGTCCTCACCCACGGTCAGGGCAGTTACCTGCTCCAGAGCCCGGTGTCCGGCCAGGTGACGGCCGTCCTCGCCCGGCAGGGCGACCGGCTGCCCGCGAACGCCCCGGTCCTCAAAGTCCGTACGGAGCAGGGCGAAGCCGTGGTCCGTACCGTCGCCGCCGGCCGCGTCACCACGCTCGCCGCCACCATCGGGCAGATCATCCGGACCGGCGCCGATGTCGCCGCGGTCGAGAAGGTCGCCCACGCCTCCGACCCGTTGTACGCGACCGTGTACGTGCCGGCCGAGAACGCCGCCGCCGTCCCGGCGCACGCCTCGGTCGACCTCACCGTGTCCTCCGTACCGGCGCAGCGGTACGGGGTGCTGCGCGGCGAGGTGCAGGCGGTGGACCGCAGCGCGCAGTCCGCCCAGTCGATCGCCGCGTTCCTCGGCGACAGCCAGCTCGGCCGGCAGTTCACCCGCAAGGGGCGCCCGGTGGCCGTCCTGGTGCGGCTCGACAAGGCGGCCACGAAGAGCGGTCACCGGTGGTCCACCAGCGACGGGCCGCCGTTCCGGCTGGACTCCATGACCCTCGCCACCGCCTCCGTCCGGCTCGCCGACCAGCATCCCGTCGATTGGCTCCTCCCGTGACCACCGCCCAGGAAACCCGTGGCCGCAGACGGGCGGCGCCCCCGAAGCGGCCGGCGCCCAAGTCCCGTACCGGCACGGTCCGCACCCCCACCGTGCTCCAGATGGAGGCCGTCGAGTGCGGCGCCGCCTCCCTCGCGATGGTCCTCGGCCACTACGGCCGGCACGTCCCGCTGGAGGAACTGCGCATCGCCTGCGGTGTCTCCCGCGACGGCTCCCGCGCCTCCAACCTGCTCAAGGCGGCCCGCGGTTACGGCCTGACGGCCAAGGGCATGCAGATGGACCTGGCCGCCCTCGCCGAGGTCCGGGCACCGGCCATCCTCTTCTGGGAGTTCAACCACTACGTCGTCTACGACGGCATGGGCCGCCGCTTCGGCCGGCGCGGTGTCTTCGTCAACGACCCCGCCAAGGGGCGCCGTTTCGTGCCCATGGAGGAGTTCGACGGCAGCTTCACCGGTGTCGTGCTGGTGCTGGAACCCGGAGACGGCTTCACCAGGGGCGGGCGCCGGCCGGGCGTGCTCGGCGCCATGCCGGCCCGGCTGCGCGGGACCGCCGGCACCCTCCCGGCGGCGGTGCTGGCCAGCCTGCTGCTGGTGGCGGTCGGCGCGGCCCTGCCGGCGCTCAGCCGCACGTACATCGACATGTTCCTCATCGGCGGACAGACCTCGCTGCTCGGTGTGCTGTTCGCCGCCATGGCCACCTGCGTGCTGCTCACGCTGGCGCTGACCTGGCTCCAGCAGGTCAACCTGCTGCACGGCCGGATCATCTCCTCCACCCTCTCCAGCGCCCGTTTCCTGCGCCACCTGCTGCGGCTGCCGGTGACGTTCTTCGCCCAGCGCTCCCCCGCAGACCTGGTGCAGCGGCTCCAGTCCAACGACCAGGTCGCCGAGACACTCGCCCGGGACCTCGCGGCGGCCGGCGTGGACGCGATCGTGGTCGTGCTGTACGCGGTGCTGCTGTACACCTACGACCCCCAGCTCACGTTCGTCGGCATCGGCGTGGCCCTGCTGAACGTCGTGGCGATGCGCCTCGTCGTACGGCTGCGCGCGACCCGTACCGCGAAGCTGCGGGCGGACACCGCACGGCTGACCAACACCTCGTACACCGGTCTGCAGCTGATCGAGACGATGAAGGCGACCGGCGGTGAGGACGGCTACTTCCGCAAGTGGGCCGGACAGCACGCGTCCACGCTGGAGGAGCAGCAGCGGCTGGGCGTGCCGAGCGCCTGGCTCGGCGTGGTCGCGCCGGCGCTCGCCACGTTCAACAGCGGGCTCATCCTGTGGATCGGCGGCATGCGGGCGGTCGAGGGACACATCTCGGTGGGTCTGCTGGTCGCGTTCCAGGCGCTGGTCACCCGCTTCACCGCGCCCCTCACCCGGCTCAACGGCGTGGCGGGCCGCATCCAGGACTTCGCGGCCGACGTGGCCCGGCTCAAGGACGTGGAGAACTTCCAGGCCGACCCGCTCTACGCCCGGCCGGGCGGGGGCGAGTCGACGCGGCGGCTGCACGGGCACGTCGAGCTGGAGAACATCACCTTCGGGTACAGCCCGCTGGACCAGCCCCTGCTGACCGGCTTCGACCTGACGGTCGGCCCGGGGCAGCAGGTGGCGCTGGTCGGCGGTTCCGGCAGCGGCAAGTCCACGGTGTCCCGGCTCATCTCCGGCCTCTACGCGCCGTGGGACGGGGTGATCCGGATCGACGGGCGGCGGCTGGAGGACATCCCCCGCGGCGCGCTCGCCGCGTCCGTCTCCTTCGTCGACCAGGACGTGTTCCTCTTCGAGGGCTCGGTCCGCGACAACGTGGCGCTGTGGGACCCGTCGATCCCCGACGAGTCCGTGGTGGAGGCGCTGAAGGACGCGGTCCTGTACGACGTGGTGACGCGCCGGCCCGGGGGCATCCACAGCAAGGTCGAGCAGGACGGCCGCAACTTCTCCGGTGGTCAGCGCCAGCGCCTGGAGATCGCCCGGGCGCTGGTGCGCCGGCCGAGCATCCTGGTGCTGGACGAGGTGACCAGCGCGCTGGACGCGGAGACCGAGCTGGCCGTGATGGACAACCTGCGGCGGCGCGGCTGCGCCTGTGTGGTGATCGCCCACCGGCTGAGCACGGTCCGCGACAGCGACGAGATCGTCGTGCTCCAGCACGGCACGGTCGTGGAGCGCGGACGGCACGAGGAGCTGGTGGCGCGCGGCGGCACGTACGCGGCGCTGGTCAGGGAGCGGTGAGATGACGACTGTTCAGGAGGGGTACGGCGGCGACCTCGTGCTCGGTGCGCTCGGCTCGCTGGGCACGCGGCTGGACTGCGCCGGCCTGAGCCGCCTGGACCTGCAGGGCCCGCAGGTGCTGTGGCTGGTCGCGGCCGGCGCGCTGGACCTGTTCGCGGTGGACGCCGCCCAGCAGGGCCACTGGCACCACCTCGGCCGGCTGGAGGCGGGCGCCCTGCTGCTCGGCCCGGTCGCCGGCCCCCAGCACACGCTGGTGGCCCGCCCGGTCCGGGACTGCGTGGTGCACCGGATCGGTCTGCGCGAGCTGTACCGGCCGGCCGACACCCAGACCTGGTCGTACGACGAGTACGGCAACCCGCAGTACGTGCCGCCCGCTTCGAGCCCGCTGGAGTACGCGGTCGCGCTCGGGGTCGGCCGGGGCCTGTCCGTCCTCTTCCAGGCCCCGATGGCCGAGGAGCGCTCCGCCGCGCCCACCGACGACGACGTCTTCTGGATGCAGGTGCCGCCGGGCAGCACACAGTACGGCTCGCTGTACGGCGCGGAGGCCGCGGCCGATCTGCTGATGGACCCGGCGCTGTGGCAGAGCATGGTCGACCAGCAGTACCGGCTGCTGACCGCGCTGGACCGGTGGATCGAGCAGCTGGAACGCAGCCACGAGACCCGGACGGCCGCCGGGATCAAGGCCGGTGAGGCGGTGCGGGTGCAGGCCGACCGGACCCTGCTGGCCTCCATCGGCAAGCGCTCGGCCCGCCGTACGACGGCCGCCGACGCCGACGCGACCCACGCGGCCTGCACGCTCGTCGCGGAGGCCGCCGGGATCCGGCTGGCCGAGCCCGCGCAGAGCGGCACCGAGAGCGACCGGCTGGACCCGGTGGAACGGGTGGCGCTGGCCTCGCGGGTGCGCACCCGGGCGGTTCGCCTGGACGGCCGCTGGTGGCGGGAGAACGTGGGCCCGCTGGTCGGACACCGGGCGCTGTCCGGAGCGCCGGTGGCGCTGTTGTGGCGGCGCGGCGGCTATGTGGCCGTGCACCCCGGCACCGGCCGGGAGACACCGGTCGAGAAGGCGAACGCGGCGGAGTTCGACCCGCGCGCGGTGATGTTCTACCGGCCGCTGCCCGACAAACGCCTCGGGCCGCTCGGGCTGCTCCGGTTCAGCCTGCGCGGCACCCGCGGTGACCTGCTGAACCTGCTGCTCGCCGGGCTGGTGACGGTGGCGATCGGCGCGCTGGTGCCGATCGCCACCGGCAAGGTGCTCGGCGAGTACGTGCCGAGGGCCCAGGAGGACCTGATCGTCCAGGTGTGCCTGGCGGTGATGGTGAGCGGGGTGGTCGCGGCGGCGTTCACGCTGCTGGAGAACCTGTCCATCCTGCGTCTGGAGGGCCGCATCGAGGCGGCGCTGCAACCGGCCGTGTGGGACAGGCTGCTGCGGCTGCCCACCCGCTTCTTCACCCAGCGTTCCACCGGTGAGCTGGCCAGTGCGGCCATGGGGATCAGCGCGATCCGCCGGATGCTGGCGGGTGTCGGACCGGTGGTCGCGCAGTCGGTGACGGTCGGCGCGATGAACCTGGGTCTGCTGCTGTGGTACAGCGTGCCGATGGCGATGGCGGCGATCGGGATGCTGGTCGTCATCGCGGCGGTGTTCGGCGGGCTCGGGCTGTGGCAGGTGCGCTGGCAGCGGCGGCTCGTGGTGCTCGGCAACAGGCTGAACAACCAGGCGTTCCAGACCCTGCGCGGGCTGCCCAAGCTGCGGGTGGCGGCGGCCGAGAACTACGCGTACGCGGCCTGGGCACGGGAGTTCGCGCACAGCCGGGAACTGCAGCAGAAGGCCGGCCGCATCAAGAACCTGACCACGGTCCTGGGCACGGTGTACCTCCCCGTCTGCACCCTGCTGATGTTCATGCTGCTGGCGGGCCCGGCCAGGGGCACGATGTCAGCGGCGGACTTCCTCGCCTTCAACACCGCGGTCACCATGCTGCTGACCTCGGTCACCCAGCTGACCGGCGCGTTCGTGTCGGCGGTGGCCGCGCTGCCGCTGTTCGAGGAGATCAGGCCGGTCCTGGACGCCGCGCCCGAGGTGCGCACGGCGAGCACCCGCCCCGGCCCGCTGTCCGGTGCCGTGGAGGCCCGCCGTCTCTCCTTCCGGTACGCCGACGACGGCCCGCTCGTCCTGGACGACGTGTCCTTCGCCGTGCGGCCGGGCGAGTTCGTGGCGGTCGTCGGCCCGAGCGGGTGCGGCAAGTCCACCCTGCTGCGGCTGCTCATCGGCTTCGACAAGCCGGTCTCGGGCAGCGTGCTGTACGACGGCCAGGACCTCGCGGCGCTGGACCAGTCCGCGGTGCGCCGGCAGTGCGGGGTGGTCCTGCAGCACGCGCAGCCGTTCGCCGGTTCCCTGCTGGACGTCATCTGCGGCACCGAGCCGTACACGCCGGAGGAGGCGATGGCGGCGGCCGAGCTGGCGGGGCTCGCGGAGGACATCGAGCGGATGCCGATGGGGCTGCACACGATCGTCGCGGGCAACGGCGCGATCTCCGGCGGCCAGCGGCAGCGGCTGATGATCGCCCAGGCCCTGATCCGGCGCCCGCGGATCCTCTTCTTCGACGAGGCGACCAGCGCCCTGGACAACGACACCCAGCGCATCGTCATCGACAGCACCCGCAAGCTGAACGCCACCCGGTTCGTCATCGCGCACCGCCTGTCGACCGTCCTGGACGCCGACCGGGTGATCGTGATGGAGGACGGCAGGATCGTGCAGCAGGGCGCCCCGGCCGAACTCCTCGCGGACACCGGAGGCAGGCTGCACGAGCTGGTGCGCAGGCAGCTGACCTAGGCCGGGTCCGACGGGTCTCGTGAGCAAGTCGAACCCGGCGCCGGTCGTGCACTGACGCGAGAGAGATGTACGGGCTCACGGTGGATGGCCGCACGGGTGCGCGGGGGCGTCATCGTGTCACCGGCGCCCTTCTTTCGAGTGACAGGACCGCAAAGGACCTGATCAGGTGCCCCTGAACACGGAACCGTTGCTGCCAGGGGGCACGACGCAGACGGCCCGATGGAAGGACCACCACCTTGATGAAGCTCAAGCGCGCCGCTCGGGCCGTTCTGACCGCCAGTGCCGCAATTCTTCTGACCATCGGGCCTGCCTTCAGCGCCCAGGCGGCTACGGGCACATTCGTCTACGACCGGATCGACGGCACTCACGGCGCGATCACCAACCCGGCCGACGGCGTCTGCTACGACTTCGACACGCCCGCCTTCGGTGCCGACAACCAGACCGGCACCGACGCCGTGGTGTTCGACACCTACGGCTGCTCCGGAGTCCGACAGCCACTCCCGAAGCGGACGGGCGAGCAGTGGGGCAGCTACCGGGGGGAGAGCGTGAGGTTCGGCTAGGGAGCATCCGTGGGCTCGTCAGTCCGCGGCGCCGTGCGCCTGCTGCCCGGCTGGCACGGCCCGGGTGTCCGTGCGGTCAGCTCGCTCGTCCGCGTCGGCCAGCCGGAAGAAGACCGGTGGCAAGCCGAGTTCGAGGACCGCGAGGGCGATCTGGAACCAGTGCGGCCGGCCTTCGACCACGAGGGAGAGCAGCCGCCCCGCCCCGCCCAGCAGGAACACGCCGGCCAGCCACCGCACCGGCCGGGCGGGGACGGGCCGCTGCCGGGCGGCCCAGAGCCAGGCCAGCCCGTAGCCGGTGAAGGCGGCTCCCATGAACCGGCCCCAGCTGTCGACCGTCGCACCGGCGGAACCCGCGCCGGGGATCGCCGCGTTGCCGAGCAGCACGTGGAACACCCCGATCACCACGCAGGTCCAGCCCATCAGCCGGGCGAGTGCCCGCAGAGCCCTTGCCATGGTCCCCTCCGACGCCGTCCCGGGACTGCTAGTTGACATGTGTCTACTAGACTGGGCGCGCAAGTAGACACATGTCAAGTAATCTGCGGGGCGTGCCTCCCCGTCAGCGACTCAGCCCAGCCGACCGCCGCGCCCAGCTCCTCGCCGTCGGCGCGCGGCTCTTCGCCGCGCGCCCCTACGACGACGTGCTCATGGAGGAGGTCGCCCAGGAGGCCGGCGTCTCCCGGGCCCTCCTCTACCGCCACTTCCCGAGCAAGCACGCCCTCTTCGCGGCCGTCTACCAGCAGGCGGCGGACCACCTGCTCGCCGGCACCCGGCTCGACCCCGCCGACTCCCTGGCCGAGCAGCTCGTCCAGGGCATGGACGTCCACCTCGACTATTTCGTGGCCAACCGCAATGCCGTCCTGGCCGCGAACCGGGTGCTCGCGGGCGACCCGGTGATCCAGTCGATCATGACGAACGAGCTGGACGCACTCCGCACCCGGCTGCTCGCCGTACTCCCCCTCGCGGACGACGCCGCCCGCGCGGCGGTGTCCGCGGTCCTGAAGAGCTGGCTGGTCTTCGTCCAGGTCCTGTGTGTCGACTGGCTCACCCGGGAGACCTGCACCCGCACCCAGCTGCGGGACGTCTGCGTCGAAGCCCTCCTCGGCGCCCTGCGGCCACTGCTCCCCGAAGACTCCGCAGACGGCCGCCGAGCCTAGCTCCGGCCGCGCATCATCGACATCAGCAGCCCGTGGGTGTCGGCGTCGGCGGCGACCACGAGCCCACGGCCCGCCTCACCTGTCGGGGCACCGTCGATGCCGGTGACGACGCAGCCGGCAGCCCGGCACAAAGCGATGCCGGCCGCGAAATGCACGCTCCCGGAGAGGTCGCCGCCATCGGTGACGTACGCGGCGCGTCTGCCGGCCGCCACCCAGGCCAGCGCCAGCGTCGTGGACACGACGCGCGGCCGGAAACGTTCCGCGAACTCGGGGTGGGCCAGCAGATCCACGGCCCGGAACCCGGGCGCACTCGGGAACGGCGGATCCAGGTTGACGTCCACCAGGCGCGTGGCGGGCGAGGGCGCCAGCGGTGCGTCGTCGACGCCGTCGCGCCGCAGCCAGGCGGTCTCCCCGTCGGTGCAGAAGACCTCGCCGCTGAACGGGTCGGCCACGGCCGCGGCTCCGTCGCGCAGCGCGACGTTGACGGCCACCAGCATGTTGCCGACGGCGTAGTTCAGCGTGCCGCACAGGGGATCCACCAACCACTGGCGTGCGGCGTCGGCGGCGCCCTGCCGCCCGCCTTCCTCGCCGAGCACCGCGTCATCGGGCCGTGCGGCACGGAGGACACGGAGGATCGCCCGCTCGGCCTCCACATCGGCGGTGGTGGCGAAGTCCCCGGCACCCTTGTCGATGCGGTCCAGCCGCCGGCCGTACAGGGCGCGGACCACTTCCGCGCCGGCCCGCGCCCCGGCTGTCGCGACTGCGGCGTCGTCGGAACCCGCGTATGAGCTGATCATGCTGGGCACACTATCGAGGCAGCTGCAAGGCGGAGGAAGGCGTCGACGCGGAGCGTCGACAACCGACGACAACGCCGCAGATGTGCGTGCCAGACCCCGCGACCCCGGCAGGATCCGAAAGAGAGGCCCTAGGAGCCCTCGGCCTCCTCTCCCGTCCCGTCCGGCTCGTCGTGCTGGTGGGACGGCGTCCAGTGGTGTTCGGTGAACCAGCGGCCGAACAGGGCACCGCCGTAGATGACGAAGCCGACGCCGATGAGCCAGGACTCGACGACGAGCACGGTGCCGACGGCCCCGTAGCTCAGGGCGTTGGTGACGATGAGCGGGGTGAAGACGAGGTAGGAGAAGGCCCGCAGACCGGCCAGGCCGATGACCGTGGCCAGCGCGCCCGGCAGCAGCGAGCGCCAGTGGACCTGGCCGCCCAGCAGGAAGCGCTGCCCCCACCAGAAGAAGAGCACGCCGCTCAGCGCGGACAGCGCGATCCGCTGGTCGCCGTGGAGTGCCGTCTTGGTGGCCACCTCCTGGTAGAGGTACGCGGTCAGTACCACCAGCCAGGTCGCCTGCCGCCAGACCCGGTGCCAGGGCCCCGACGCGAGGCCCCAGATCCTTTCGTAGGCGTTCTGCACGCTGCCGCCGAAGGCCACGCCGAAGACGGCGAGCAGCACGCCGCTCCAGACGCTGGTGGTGCCGATGACATTGCGCGGCGGGCTGATGACGTCGGTGATGACATGCGCGGACCGGCCCGACAGCCCCATGCCGTCGGTGAGCCAGGAGGCGAAGCCGCCCCGCACCAGGGGGTCGGCCGCGGCGACCACGATCAGCAGCGGCGCCAGCGTCACCAGTGCCAGGGTGGCGAACCCCATGGCCCGGTGCATCAGCTCCAGCTCCCGTCCGTGCTCGAACAGGGCCTGGACCCGCAGCCACCGCCAAGCCCGGTGCAGGCCGCGCCGCAACCACCCCACGGCTCCTCCCGTGCTCGCCGCCCACCCGCTCTCGTGTGCCGTTGCATCCAGCCTGGCACGCACCGGGCAACTCGCAGCCGGAGGACGGGCGGCGGCGGGGTGCCCTGGTGCACACGGGTGACGGTCCGGTCCGGCCGGCAGGACAGCGCCGTCCGGCCGGCCCACCGGCCACCGTCGCGGCACCGGCCGGCTCACGGGCCACCGCCGCGGCACCGGCCGGCGCGTCCCGCCGCCCCAGGGGCACCGGCCGGCCCGGTGACCGCCCGTTCGCCGCGCACGACACGGCCGGCGGCTCCGCCGTTTGCGTACCGCGCCGGCGGAGAATCGGAATCCGTGCGCACCACCGAGGACGAGGCGCCGGGCGGCCGGCGACGGACGCTGATCGTGAGCGCGAGCATGGGGGCCGGTCATGACACCGTGGCCGCCGAACTCGCGCGGCGGGCCACGGCACAGGGCCACGAGGCCCATGTCGTGGACGTCCTGCGGCTGCTGCCGTACGGCCTGGGCACGGGGCTGCGCCGCGGATACCAGGCGTCGGTACGGCACGTGCCCTGGGCGTACGCCGGACTGTACGGCGCGTTCCTGCGCCAGGGCACCGGCCCGCGCCCGAGCGGTGTCCCCCTGGCCCGGCTCGCCGGGGACCGGCTGGCGGGCCTCGTGGACGAGCTGGGCGCCGACGTGGTGGTGTCCGTCTTCCATCTGGCCGCGCAGCTGACCGGACACCTTCGGGCCCGGGGCGGGCTGCGGGTACCGAGCGCCGTCTTCCTGCTGGACTTCGCGGTGCACCGGCAGTGGCTGCATCCGGGCAACGACCGCTACCTGTGCCTCACGGACGCCGCGTCCGCCGAGGTGCGCCGGGCCGTGCCGGCACCCGTGGTGACGGCCGGACCGGTGGTCGCGCCCGCCTTCCGCGCGCCGGTCCCCGGGGCGGACCGCTGGCGGGAGCGCTTCGCCCGGCGGGCCCCCGGCCGGCCGCCGGTGCTGCTGTCCGCGGGCGCGTGGGGAGCGGCCTCCCGCCCCCTCGCCACCGCGCGGCTGCTGGCGGGGGCCGGCTGGCTGCCGGTGGTGGGGTGCGGCCGTAACGAGCGGCTCCTGGCACGGGTGTCCCGGGAGCCCGCGCTGGCCGCGCTGGGCTGGGTGGACGACATGCCGGGCCTGCTGTCCGCCTGTCACGCCCTGGTGGACAACGCCGCCGGGCAGACCGCCGTGCAGGCGCTCGCCGTGGGAGTGCCGGTGATCGGCTACCGCCCGCTGCCCGGCCACGGCGCGGACGGCGTGCGCCGGATGGCCGCCCTCGGCCTGTCGGAGCCGGCCGGGGACGGCACCGAGCTGCTGGCCGCTCTCGGCCGGCTGGCGAAGGGCAGCCGGGAACGCGCGGACCGGGTGGCCCGCGGCCACGCGCTGTTCCGAGGCGACGCGATGGAGTACCTGAACGACCTGTGAACCGGCTCGGGCACCCGAAGGGCCTGCAAGTGGGCGCGACTGCCTGCGGGGAGGGGACCGGGCGACCGGATCGGCTGCCCACCGAGCGAACCGTCCGAGCACCCGAACGGGCTGCGAGCCGCACGGAGTGCCCGGAGGGCCTCGTACCGGCCCGGGTGTACCGACGGGCCGTGGCCGGGCCGGTGTCCGCTGCTCTATCCGGCGGGTTCCCCCGTCGGTACGGCGGTTCGTTCCGGGGTCGGTGCCGGTCCGTGCTCGCACAGGGGGCCCACCGCCAGGCCCGCCTCCCGGCAGCCCTCGACGACGGCCGGGAGCGCGCCCAGGGCGGCGTGCCAGCAGCCCCGGGCGGAGTGGCGGTCGGAGTCGTGCAGCAGGACGGTGCCGCCGCCGCGGAGGTCGGCCGCGACGCGGGCCCGCACCGACGCCGGGGTGGCGGTGGCCGTCCAGTCCTCGCCCCACGCGGACCACAGCACCGTCCGCAGCCCCGCACGCCGGGCGGCGCGCCAGCGTCCGGAGGTGAGGATGCCGTACGGCGGCCGGTACCACAGCGGGCGCCGGCCGGTGACGTCCTGCACCGCGGCCACGGCACGGGCGATCTCCCCGGCGTCCCGGGCGAACGAGGGGATCCACGGGCGGTTGTGGGTCCAGCCGTGCACCCCCAGTTCGTGCCCGCGCCGCACCGTTTCCACGGCCACGGCCGGATGGCGCACCAGGTGCTCGCCGAGCACGAAGAAGGTGGCCCGCACCCCGAGCCCGTCCAGCGCGTCGAGGAAGCGCGGGGTGGACACCGGGTCCGGTCCGTCGTCGAAGGTGAGCGCGATGTGCCGGCGGTGGCCGGTGCCCGCGAGGCCCGGGAACAGCAGCAGCCGTACGCCCGGGAGCCAGGTCGCGGCCGGGCCGATGTGCGCCGCGGCGACGCCGGCCGGCAGCAGGGCGGCCGCCGTCCACCAGGAACGGCCGGGCACGGGGGACATCGGCGACCTACCTCCTCGGCGCAGCGGGTCAGGGACCGCGGGGCGGGCCCGGCCGGTCCCCGTCGTGGTCCGGCGGGTGGTCCGACGCGGACGTGTCCCACTCTCCGGCGGCGGCCTGCGCGCGGGCCAGGCCGATGCTGCCCCCGCCGATCAGGGCGGCGCCGGCCGCCTCGGGTATCAGGCGCAGCCCGAGGTGGATCGTCTCGGCGAACAGGACCCAGCCGAGCACGACGCTGGTGAGGGCGTCGCCGAGGGTGAGGGTGGGCTGTGAGGCCGTCAGCGAACCGGCCGCGAAGGCCCCCTGGAGCAGCAGGAAGGCGATGAGCCCGGCGCCGCCGGTGGCGTACAGGGCCCAGTGCCCGAACATCGCCCCCGGGCCGTCCGGGAGCCGGCCCACGGCCTCCTTGAGGAGTGCCGCGGTGGTGGCGAAGGACACCGCGGAGGCGAGGCCGAGCAGGGCCGCCCTGGGCGCGCCCCGCACCGGGCGGGAGGCCGCCAGCAGCAGGACGACGGCGCCGAGCGCCCCGCCGCCGCCGAGCAGCCAGGCCCGGGGCGGTGCGGACGGCCGGCCGGCGGACGGCGCGGCCGCCAGCAGGAACAGCGCCAGGCCGACGGCGAGGGCGAGGAACGCCAGCCAGGTCCGGCGGTCCGGCCGGCGCCGGAAGACGACGCTGCCGACGGCCAGGGTGAAGAGCAGTTCGGCGGCGAGCAGCGGCTGGACGAGGGACAGGCTGCCCACGGCCAGCGCCCCGGCCTGCAGGAGGCTGGACAGTGCCAGCAGCCCGGCGCCCGCGAGCCAGTACGGGCGCCGCAGCAGATGCCCGAACCTGCGTACGGCGGACCCCGCCCCGGTGCCCTCCTCCGGCTCCTGCACGGCGGCCCGGCGCTGCAACACGGAGGCCGAGGCGTTGGACAGGGCCGCGAGCAGGGCGAGGAGCACCGTGAGGGCGATCACGGCGGCTCATCCGTAGCGGGCGGCGAGCCGCCGGTAGAGCCCGGGCGCGGCGCCCCGTACCCGGGCGGGCAGGCGCAGCCAGCCGGGGACGTACACCTCGTCCCGGTCCTGCAGCACGGCGGTCCAGACGGCGTCCGCCACGCGTTCCGGCGGCACCGGCCGCGGCCAGGAGCGGGTGTAGGGGGTGCCGCGCCGGTCGAAGAAGGGCGTGGCGACCACACCCGGGATCACATGGCTGACCCCCACGCCGGTCGAGCGCAGTTCGTACCGCAGGGCGTCGGCGAAGGTGGCCAGGGCCGCCTTGGCGGCGGAGTAGACGGCCTCGCCGCGGACGGCCACGCTGCCGGCGAGGGAGCCGATGAGGACGATGCGTCCGTTTCCGGCCTCGACCATGTGGGGCAGCACGGTGCGCACCAGGTGCACGGTGGCCAGCAGGTCGACGCCGACGACCTCGTCGATGCGGGCGGGGGGCATACGGGTGAAGTCGCCGGCCCAGCCCACGCCGGCGTCCGCCACCAGGAGGTCCAGCCGGCCGAGGTGGTCCAGGGCGAGGCCGGTGAGCGTGCGCCCGGCGCCGGGCCGGGTCAGGTCCAGCGGGAGCGCCACCGCACGGGCCTGGGCGGCCACCTGCTCCAGCCGGGTGACGTCACGTCCGTTCAGCGCGAGCCGCCAGCCGTCCTCGGCGGCGAGCCGGCGGGCCACGGCGGCGCCGATGCCGGAAGAGGCTCCGGTCACCAGGGCGGTGCCGCCCCGGCCGGGGCGTCCCGGGGCGGGCCGGGTGGCGGTGCCCTTCCCGGGCAGGGAGGTCACGGCCGGCCCGGTGCGGTCCGAGGGTCCTGCGGGGGGCGGGGCGTGGGACATGTGACGACCTCACTGCGACGGTGTGCACGGGCTCGCGGACTCCGGGGGCCGAACTCTCGCGGTGTATCCAGGGCGCCACACACTGAAACACCGCGCACGGCGGAGCGGCCTCCGCGCCCGCGGTCAGTCCAGGCCCGGCACGGGAGCGCCCGAGGGCACGCCGGCGCCGATGTAGGCGTCGTAGAACTCCCTCCAGGGGGCGCCCGCCCCCGCGTGCGGTCCGCCGGGGCGCTCGCCGCGCGCCCGGGCGTCCAGCGCAGCGAGGCACACCTCCCAGCCGGCGCCGTTGCGGGCGGCGGTGTCGGTGCCGGCGAGGACGTTGGTGAGGGTGAACCGGGTGCGGCCCTCGCCGACGGCCTCCAGTTCGAAGTGGAGTTCGTCGTCGCCCCAGGTGAAGGAGAGGTGCCGGGGCGGGTCGACGGAGAGGACGCGGCCGGTGGACTCGGGCATGTTCGGGTCGCCGGTGAAACGGATGGTGCCGCCGGGGCGCAGGTCCGCCTCCGCGCGGGAGGGGAACCAGGCGGCGAGTTCTCCGGGGTCGGTGACGAAGTGCCAGACGCGGTCGACCGGGTGGTCGTAGATGCGGCTGAAGCGGACGGCGTGGCGGCCGTCGTCGAGGGTCAGATACGTGCCGGTGAGGTCGACGGACATGGTGCGGGGGTCCTTCGCGACGGGGGGTCTCAGGTGTCGTCCGACGTCTCGTCGAGGCGGCGGCCCAGAGCGTCCAGGCTGCTGTTCCACAGCCTGCGGTAGGGCTCCAGCCATGCGTCGAGCGCGGCGATCGGCGCCGGGTCGAGGGCGTGGACGCGGCGCTGGGCGTCCTGTCTCACCCTGACGAGGCCGGCCTCGCGCAGCACCTTGAGGTGCTTGGAGGCGCTCGGCTGGCTCAGCCCGCAGTGCTCGGCGATCTCCCCGACCGGCCGGGGACGCTCCAGCAGGAGCGTGACGATGGCCCGCCGGTGCGGATCGGCGAGGGCGGTCCAGAGCGCGGCGTCGGACATGCCTCAATATGCCTCACCAGTTATATGCCAGTCAAGGAATGCAGACGCGGCAAGTAAAGAAACGTTGCCGTTTCGCTCCGACTGACCTAGGCTCCATGTGTACGAAACAGTTTCGTTTACGGACTGTGTGCCTTGCCGTACGCGAACGACACCCCCCTGAACGACTTGCCTGGAGTGGTTCCGCATGCCCCAGAAGACCCTGGCCGAGGGCTCCCGCGCCGAGGCGGCCGCGACAGGACACGGCGCGGCCTCGCCCAAGCGGTGGTGGATCCTCGCGGTCGTCGCCGTCGCCCAGCTGATGGTGGTCCTCGACGCCACGATCGTGAACATCGCCCTGCCGTCCGCCCAGACCGACCTCGGCTTCTCCGACGGCAACCGGCAGTGGATCGTCACCGCCTACGCACTGGCCTTCGCCTCCCTGCTGCTGCTCGGCGGCCGGATCGCCGACCTGTTCGGCCGCAAGCCCGCCTTCCTCGTCGGCGTCGTCGGGTTCGCCGCGGCCTCCGCGCTCGGCGGCGCCGCGAACGGCTTCACCATGCTGGTCGCCGCCCGCGCCCTGCAGGGCGCCTTCGGCGCGCTCCTGGCACCTGCCGCGCTGTCGCTGCTCAACACCACCTTCACCGACGCCCGGGAGCGGGCCCGCGCGTTCAGCGTGTACGGCGCGATCGCCGGCGCCGGCGGTGCCGTCGGCCTGCTGCTCGGCGGTGTGCTGACCGACGCGCTCGACTGGCGGTGGACCCTGTACGTGAACGTGGCCATCGCCGTCGTCGCCTTCGCGGGCGGCTGGCTCCTGCTGGGCAACCACCGCGACGCGGCGAACGCCAAGCTCGACGTGCCCGGCACGATTCTGGTCGCGGCCGGCCTCTTCTCCCTGGTCTACGGCTTCTCGAACGCCGAGGCCCACGACTGGGACTCCCCGCTGACCTGGGGCTTCCTGACCGTGGGCGGGCTGCTGCTGGTGGCCTTCGCCTGGTGGCAGACCAGGGCCCCGCACCCACTGCTGCCCCTGCGCATCCTGCTCGACCGCAACCGCGCCGCCTCCTTCCTCGCGGTGCTCATCACCGGCGCCGGCATGTTCGGCGTGTTCCTCTTCCTGACCTACTACCTCCAGCTGAACCTCGGCTTCAGCCCGACCAGGACCGGCGTGGCTTTCCTGCCGATGGTCGGCGCGCTGATGGTGACCGCGCAGGCCGGCACCACGATGCTGCTGCCGCGGATCGGTCCGAAGGCCGTCATCCCGCTGGGCTTCGCGATCGCCACGGCCGGCATGGCCTGGCTGACCGGCATCGGGGCCGGCTCGGACTACGTCAGCGCGGTGCTGCCGCAGCTGATCGTGATCGGTGTGGGTCTCGGCCTGGTCATGCCACCCGCCATGCAGCTGGCCACCGGCGGGGTCGCCGCCGAGGACGCGGGCGTGGCCTCCGCGACCGTCAACGCCATGCAGCAGGTGGGCGGGTCGATCGGCACGGCCCTGCTGAACACGCTGGCGGCGAGCGCCGCCACCGACTACCTCGCCGGCCGGGACGCCACGAGCCCGCCGGTGCGGGCTCAGGCCACGATCGAGAGCTACACCACCGCCTTCTGGTGGTCGGCGGTGTTCTTCGCCGCCGGCACCGTGATCACCTTCCTCCTGTACCGCCGCGGGGTGCCGCAGCAGAACGCGGACGCCGCACCGGTCGTCCACATGTGAGGGCCGTCGCAGACCCGGGGGGCCGCCGTCAGCAGGGAGACGGCGGCTCCTCGGGCTGTCCGGACGACGCTTGGGACGGCGCCGCCGGGTAACTCGCACAGGAGATCACCGCGCCGACGGAAGGAGACGCCATGCCCGGTGGGAACGACCACGACCGCGAGGACCAGCCGCAGACAGCCCTGGAGGAGGTGCTCCGGGAGGTCGAGGAAGCCGAGAAGCGGGACGAGGACAAGGCCGCCCCGGGCGAGGCCGGGGACGCGATCACCCCGAACACCGGAGCCCAGGACCAGGCGGAGGGCGACTGACACCGACCGCCGGCGAGCCGGCTCACCACGGGTCCGTTCCACGGGCGGGCAGACAGGTGCCTGCGGTACGAGCCGGCAGACCGGTGCTGGCCGAGCGGGCCGGGTACGCCGTCGCTCCCCGCGGGCCGACTGCCCGTCGCTCGCCGCGGACCGGCTGCCCGTGCTCCCGGCCGGCCGGATACGTCTGTGCTTCCAGTGGGCGGGCCGAGCACCGGTGTTTTCCCGCGGCCCGGGTACCCGCGCCGCATGGACCACCACCCGCGAGGACCCCAGCTTCCCCCGCCCCGCGGCCCGCTCTCCGCCGCGGTCACCGCATACCTGCGCGGCACGGGCCCGCTCCCCCGCCCGGACGGCGCCGTGGCGGCGGACCCGTACGGCGACGACGCCCAGCTCACCCTGTACCTCTGTTACGAGCTGCACTACCGCGGCTTCGCCGGCGTCGCGCCGGGGACCGAGTGGGACCCGGAGCTGCTGCGCGTCCGGGCCGCGCTGGAGCAGCGCTTCCTGTCCGCCCTGCGCGCCGACAGCCCGCGGCACGGCACACTGGACGACGCGCTCGCCGCGCTCCTGGTCGAGCCGGCCGAGGGCACGGGAGTCACCCACTTCCTGTGCGCGGAAGGCGCCTTGTGGCAGCTGCGCGAGTACGCGGCCCAGCGCTCCCTGTACCACCTGAAGGAGGCCGACCCGCACGCCTGGGTGCTGCCGCGGCTGTGGGGCCGGGCCAAGGCGGCGATGGCGGCGGTGGAGTTCGACGAGTTCGGCGGCGGCCGCGCCGAGCGGGTGCACGCACGCCTGTTCGCCGACCTGATGACGGACCTGGGCCTGGACACCGCCTACGGCCGCTACCTGAACGCGGCCCCAGCCGAGATGCTGGCCGTGGTCAACCTGATGTCCCTGTTCGGCCTGCACCGCGAACTGCGCGGGGCGCTGGTGGGCCACTTCGCCGACGTGGAGATCACCTCCTCGCCCGGCTCCCGCCGGCTCGCCGAGGCGATGCGCCGCACCGGCGCCGGCCCGGCCGCCGAGTTCTTCTACGACGAGCACGTGGAAGCGGACGCGGTGCACGAACAGGTCGTCCGGCACGAAGTGATCGGCGGCCTGCTCGACGAGGAGCCGGAGCTGGCGGCGGACGTCGCCTTCGGGATCGACGCGACCGAGTATCTGGAGGACCGGTTGTCCCGGCGGCTGCTCGCCCACTGGCGCGCCGGGCGGTCGTCACTGCGGACACCCCTGGAACAGCAGATGTCCCATACATCCTGAACCCCTGGGTACCCGCGCCACGTGATTGCCAGAACACTTCCGGGCGTGTACGCCCCGCAGGACGACACGCAGCTGCTGGCCGAGGCCCTCCGCGAGGAGGCGCTGCGGCCGGGGACCCGTGTGTTGGACGTCGGCACCGGAAGCGGTGCCCTGGCCCTCGACGCGGCCCGGCGGGGCGCCGAGGTGACCGCGGTGGACGTGTCCCGGCGAGCCGTCTGGACGGCCCGGCTCAATGCCTGGCTTGCCCGGCTGCCGGTGCGCATCCGGCGCGGCGACCTCTTCGCACCGGCCCGGGGCGGGACGTACGACGTCATCGTGGCCAACCCGCCCTACGTGCCGTCGCCCGGTGCCGGGCGCGGGCCGCGTGGCCGGTCCCGGGCCTGGGACGCGGGGCTGGACGGGCGGCTGCTGCTGGACCGGATCTGCCGCGACGCGCCGGCGCTGCTGGCCCCTTCGGGAGTGCTGCTGATCGTGCACTCCGCGCTGAGCGACCCCGGGCGCACCCTGGAGCTGCTGCGGGGGGCGGGGCTGAAGGCCGCGGTGGTCCGGCGCCGTTGGATCGCCTTCGGGCCGGTGCTGCGCTCCCGGGAGGACTGGCTGCGCCGGCGCGGGCTGCTCGCCCCTGCCGAGGACAAGGAAGAACTGGTGGTCATCCGTGCCGAACGACCCAGCTGACCCGGGACCCGACGAGTCCGCCGGGCCCGAAGCGAGCGATTGCGGTGGGACCGCCCAGCGCCGGTCCGGCGACGCCCGGCCTGACCACTCCGGTGACGCCGTACCGCACGGCCCCGCCGCGCCGGTGCCCCAGGAGTCCGCTCGGCGGGCCCGCCGCATCACCGTGCAACGGCGCGGGCCCCTCCTGGTGGAAGGGCCCGTGGAGATCGAACTCGAGGACGGGACCACGGTCTTCTCGGACCGGTTCCGCGTCGCTCTGTGTACCTGCCGGCGCAGTCGCCGCTACCCGTGGTGCGACACGAGTCACCGGCGCAAGAGTTGAACCTGCGGTCTAAACCTGTTGTTTTTCGCCGCTCCCCGGGAGGCCCCCCACGGACCTACCCGGGGAGCGGCTGTGTGCCCGAGACCGGCGGGCGGCCCCACTCCGCCCGCCTGCCCCGGTTCGAGATCGCGGGTTCCCCGCTCCAGGGGCCGCACTCCCCAGTTGCGGGCCTGATCCGGTGTCCACGGGGACCCCGGCGATCCCGGCCTCAGAACGCGAACAGGGTGCCGCCGACGGCGTCCCTCATGCACGCGTTGCCAAAGGTGCGTTCGTAGGAGACGCGCTTGCCCTGCCAGACGCCCTGCACGGTGACGACGACGGGGTCGTACACCTTGGTGCACATGACGTCACCCGCGGGCTTCAGCGCGTCGAAGTCGCCGCCCACGCCGCGCAGCTCGGCGCAGGCCTGGGTCGCGGCGGGGTGGGTGCCGGTGGCCGTGGGCGCGCAGGTCAGGGTGACGGCGCGCTCCGGGGTGGCCGTGGCCGCGTCGTTGCCGTGGCCGGTGGTGAGCACCAGCGCCGAGGGCGCGTACAGCGACGACGGGGCGGCGCCCGGTGCGGCGACGGCGGCCCCGATGAGGGGTCCGCCGACGGCAACGGCCGTGAGGCCGATGGCCGCTGCCCAGCGCGCGGTGTTCCGCATTGTGTGCATCCTTCCGCTCGAACTGACAGATCGCCGGCTCCGGTCCGGTCGGGCGCCGGAGCGGCGAGCGCCACTCTGCCGAGTCCACCGGCGAAACTCACATCGAACCCATGGGTTTCAGTAACCTTTCGTGTTGAATCAGTGGCGTGAAGTCACGGAAGTCGAACGCCGTGACCCCGGAACAGAGCGGTTCTGCCGCCCCCGAAGCGGCCAGATGGCCGAAAATCAGCTGTTCGTTAATCGTCCTGAAACATTCCGGCTCCGCCCCCTGTAAGTCCCTTCATGACTCCTTGTGTTCACTAAGTGATCACCAGGGGCGGGGCCCTCCGCGCAACGGCGAGTGGTCAGTTCATCCATCGGCAGCGCCCATCCGGGATGAACCATCCACTGGATCAAGGGGGTTCGGCCGCGTATCGTACGCGCCTCGCGCCCGGCCCACCGCTCGGTATCGTCGGGCGGGCACGCGGCCGACGACTGCCGGGAGGGACGGATGGCGCAGCACTGGGCGGACTTCCAGTACGATATCTATCTGAACGGGACCACGGGTGCCGTGCCCCGGCTCCCGACCGATCCGACCCGGCTGGAGGAGCTGGCCGAACACCGGCTCGGTCCCGGGCCGACGGGCTATGTGGCGGGCAGCGCGGGCGACGGCAGCACGGCCCGCGCCAACCGGGCGGCCCTCGCCCGGCGCCGTATCGTGCCGCGCATGCTGCGGGACGTGCACGAGCGGGACCTCACGACCGAGGTGCTCGGGCGGACCGTGCCTGCCCCGCTCGCCCTGGCGCCCGTCGGCGTGCTGTCGATCATGCATCCGGACGCCGAGACCGCGGCCGCCCTGGCCGCCGCCGCGCACGGAGTGCCGTACATCCTGTCGTCGGCGTCCAGCACGCCGATGGAGCAGGTGGCGGAGGCGATGGGCGACGGCGAGCGGTGGTTCCAGCTCTACTGGGGCAAGGACCGCGAGGTGACCCGGAGTTTCCTCACCCGGGCGCGGGCCGCCGGGTACACGGCACTGTTCGTCACGCTCGACACGCCGATACTGGGCTGGCGGCCCCGGGACCTGGACCAGGCGTACCTGCCGTTCCTGCACGGCGTGGGCACCGCCAACTACTTCACCGACCCGGCGTTCCAGGCGGGACTCGCCAAGCCGGTGCACGAGGATCCGAACGCGGCGGTGCTGCACTTCCTCGGCCTGTTCGGGGACCCCGGTCACACCTGGCCGGACCTTGCCTTCCTGCGCGAGCACTGGGACGGGCCGATCGTGCTGAAGGGCGTGCTGCACCCGGACGACGCACGGCTCGCCGCGGACGCCGGGGTGGACGGCGTGGTGGTCTCCAACCACGGCGGACGGCAGGTGGCCGGCGCGGTCGCGGCGGCCGACGCGCTGCCCGGAGTCGCGGACGCGGTCGGCGACCGGCTGACAGTGCTCTTCGACAGCGGGGTGCGCACCGGTGACGACGTGTTCAAGGCCCTGGCCCTCGGCGCGCGGGCGGTCCTGCTCGGGCGGCCGTACGTCTACGGACTCGGTCTGGACGGGCAGGCCGGCGTGGAGCACGTCGTCCGGTGCGTGCTGGCGGAGCTGGACCTGACGCTCGCCCTGGCCGGGCACACCGGCCCGGCCACGGTCACCTCGGCGGACCTGGTCGAGCACCCGGCCTGACCCGCCCGCCGCCCTAGGAACGCCCCTGCGGCACCACCGCCGGCCGGCCCCGGGCGTGCCCCTGCGGCGGTGCCGTCCGCCGGCCCTCGGCGTGCCCCTGCGGCGGTGCGGCCCGTCGGCCCCGGGCGTGCCCCTGCGGCAGCGCCGCCGGCCGGGCCGGTGGGTCCTGTGTGCCCGAGAGGGACAGTGAGCCGGGGCTCGCCGTCGGCGCGTCGGTGTTCCAGCGCTGGCCGGCGGAACGGTCCCGGACCTTGACGACGACATCGGCGCCGGCCTGGCCGCCGGCACCGGCGAGGGCGAGCGTGCGGTCCCAGTGGGGCAGCAACTCGCCCTGGGCGGTGAGGTCGTAGCGCACGTCGTCGCCCCGCTCGGAGCCGGCACCGGCGCAGCTGCCGAGGATGACCACGCCGGCGTCGGCGTGCGAGTCCAGGCACAGTCCGGAACCGGCCGCGTTGCGCAGCAGACCGTCGGCGTCGTGGCTCCACCGCTGCGTGGCCGTGCCTGAGCAGTCGGCGAGGACGGCGGCGGCACCGGCCTCGGGCGCGCCCCTGACGTCCAGGCACAGGTCTCCGGCGGCGTTGCGCAGCAGAACCGGCCGGCCGGCGGCGGGCAGGCCCGCTGTGCCGGGAGCGGTGGCGGAGCCGGACGGGGTCCGGCCGCCGGAGCCGGGGACCGCGCTCGTGGAGGCGACCGGGCCGGTGCCGTCGCCGCCGTCCGGCCATGCGCCGACCGCGAGGACCGTGGCGAGCAGCCCGGCCGAGGCCACACCGACGCCGGTCAGCAGCGTCCTGGACGACCAGCCGGTACCGGGCGCCCGGTGGGCGGACGTCCCGGCCTGCTGCTCGTCCTCGCCTTCGCGGCGACGCCCGGGCGTCGCGGTCCGGCCGAGGAGCCCGGGCCGGCCACCGCCGCGCCGGCGCCCGCCGGAGCGCCGGGACCCGCCGCGGGCCCGGGCCGGACCGGAGCTTCGGCCGGGGCGGGACTCGAGGTAGCGGCGGGCGCCCCAGCCGAGCACGGACTCGGCGAGCAGGACACCCAGGGCGGCGTCGGCGTGCCCCAGTTGCTCGGCGGCGTGCCGGCAATAGGCGCAGCCCGACACGTGTTCCTGGACGTCCGGCAGCAGCGTGCCGCCCCTGCGGATGGGGACGTCCAGCAGGCGGTTGTAGTAACGGCACTCCTTGCCGGGCGCGAGTTCCCGGTGGGCGCGTGCCAGCCCTTCCCGGAACGTGTCCCGGGCCTGTTCGAGCGCGGCCGAAGCGTTCTCGATGTCCAGGCCGAGCAGTCCGGCGGGAACGCCGATCGGCTCGGCCTCGACCTCGGTGTGCCACAACAGGGCCTGTTCCAGCCGGGGAAGGCCGTGGAACGAGCGGTCGGAGAGGGCCCGGTTCTCGGGTACGAGGTTCTGCGCGGTGCGCATTCCGCGTCCCCCGGCGGGTTTCCCGAGGCCGGGCAGTACGGCGGTGATCCGGTCGGTGCCGGACCAGTTGACGACCGTGTCGCGCACGGCGACCAGCAGGCGGGGCCGCAGCGCCTCGGCCGGTTCGCCGAGCGCCAGCCGGCCGAGGACCTGGTGGAAGGCGGTGGCGGTGACCATGTGGGCGAGCGGCCCGGGCGCGGCCAGGCAGATGACCGCGTATTCCTGGGCCGGCTCCCAGTGCCGGGCCATCAGAAGGGCGGCGGACCGGGAGGCCTCCGTGTCGGAGCCGGCCCGCAGCGGACCGGCGAGCGACTCGTCGGACTCTCCGGTATCGCCGCCGGGCGGCGGATAAGGAGGCCGAGGAGGGTGGGGGGTGGGCACTGAGCGGGTTCCTTCGGTGCGTGGTGCGTGGGTGCGTGTCTCTCGCGTACGTGCGCGGAGGGGGCGGAAATGCACCGCGTTCAAACCCTTGCACAACTTCCACACGAGCAACAAGGCACGTGTGAGACATCAGCCGCTTTGAAGGAAAGTCAGAACACCGTTGCCGTTTGGGGCAGTTGGGAAAGGCCGGACGTTTCTTCGCGCGCCCCGTGTGAAGCGCGCGCCCGCGGCCGCCGGACGCGCACGCTCCCGGAGCGTGCGGCCCGGTGGTGCACTGTGGACCGGCCCTTCTCGGAAGGCCCCGCGCGGGACGGCGGCACTCCCGCGTGAGACCGGCCGCCGGCCCCGTTCCTCCCGCCCTCGGCCGGCGGCCCCGGCGGCTTCCCCCGCCGGCCGGGGGCACCTGCCCCCGGGACGGGGCCGGCCGGCCGACGCCGTGTCAGATCTGCCAGGAGCGCAGCCGGTCGGCGGCGCCGTACACGTCGGTCTTGCCGGAGATCAGGTCGCGCGTGAGGTCGACGAGGGCGCCGTAGGGCGGGTCGATGCCGACGCCGCTGACGAACATGTAGGCCACGGCCGTCGCGCAGGCGAAGCGGGCGTTGGCCGCGGGCAGCGGCTTGAGCACGGCGAGGGTGTGCAGCAGCGCGGCGGCGCGCCAGGCGGCGTCCGAGTCCACGCCGAGCCGGGGCGGGTCCACCCGGTGCCGGGCGACGGCGGCGACGAGCGCGGAGAAGTCGTCCACGGCCGGCTGGTCGGGCAGCACTTCCTCGTGCCGCTGGAGCAGCCAGGGGACGTCGATGTGGATCAGGGAGGTCATCGCTCAGGCGGCCTCGCCCCTGGCGGGGGGCTCGTCGTCGGGAAAGGCCGCGGCGAACTCCTCGGCATGGGCGGCGAAGAAGCGGCGGAAGGCCTCCGCGCCCTCCTGCAGGGCCCGGTGCCGGGCGATGTCGGCGGCGGCGGCCTCGCGGACGAGGGCCTTCATCGACGTACCGCGTTCCTTGGCGATCTGGCGCAGGTCCTCGAGTTCCCGTTCGCTGAACTCCACGTTGAGAGCTGGCATGCCCCTCACGGTACCGCGAGGGTACTCACGCGTAAATATGCGCAGGTGGGACGGCATTCCCTCTGGTACCGGAAGGGTTCGATGCCGACCGGGTCGACGAGCAGGAGCTACCCAGAAGCACTCACAACTGATCGCGACCGAACAGATTCTGACGTCTTGCCACGCAAGATCATCGCTTCCGGGTGGCTACGTGGCCGCCATCGGCCATACCCCCTCCGGACTTCCCCTCTCGACCGTGCAGCCGGATGCGTCCGGCCCGGCGCCGGCCGGCGTTCACACGCGTCCGCGAAGCACTACTCTGGAACACGCGTGAAGCCACCTGTTCACTGTGAGTGTGCGCTTGGGAGCGGCGACGATGAGCCGGGTCTATCCGATCGACGACGCGGCGACGGCCCGGGCTGTCATCGACGACGACGGAACACTGGTCGAGTGGAACGAGGGCGCCCGGCGCCTGCTCGGCCACCCGGCCGGCTCCGTTCTGGGCAGGCCCGCCGCCGAACTGCTGGCCGGCCCCGGTGCCCCTGTCCCGCCGAGGGGCCCGCGCTGGGCGGGAACGCTCGGACTGCGCCACCGCGACGGCCGCACCCTCTCGGTGTGGCTGCTCGCCCACCGCCGCCCGGCACAGGACGGACACCCGGGCGGCTGGACCGTCGTCACCCCGCTCACCGGCGCCGAGCCGCCCGCCCCGGACGATCCGCTCGGCAGGGCGGCCCTCATCCAGTCGCCCTGCGCGGTCGCGGTGTACGACCACGCGCTGCGGCTGCGCCGGATGAACGACGCGATGGCCTCCGTCATCGGCCTGTCCGAGGAGCGGGTGCGGGGGCTGCGGCCCTCGGAGATCGGCGGCCGACCGCAGAGCGACGAACTGGAACGGCACATGCTCCAGGTGCTGACCTCGGGCAGACCGCTGGACATGGAGGCCTTCACCCGCTCCGGCGGCGAGGAACGGGCACACGCCTGGCTCGCCCGGATGGCCCCGGTCACGGACGCGGAGGGCCGGGTGCGGGGCGTGTGCCTGGCCGCGCACGACGTCACCGACAACTACCGGGCCCGACAGCGGCTGCAGCTCGTCAACGAGGCGAGCATGCGCATCGGGACCACGCTCGACGTCCTGCGGACGGCGCGGGAGCTGGCGGCCATGTGCGTGCCCACGCTCGCCGACTTCGTCACCGTCGACCTGCTGGACCCCGAGGACTACGGCGGCGAACCCCCGGCCCGCATCACGGCGCCGGTCACCCTGCGCCGGGCCGCCCACGAGTCGGTGCTCGGCGGCGTGCCCGAGGCGGTGCTGAAGCCCGGGCAGACCGAGGTCTACCCGGCCGGCTCCCCGCAGGCGGACTCGCTCACCGCGGGGCACGCGATCACCGCCTCGGTGACCGCGGGCGACCTGGACCAGTGGCTGACCTGGAACACCATGCGCGGCGAACGGGTGCGCACCTTCGGCATCCACTCCTCGATGTCCGTGCCGATCCAGGCCCGCGGTCTCACCCTCGGCGTGGCGGTCTTCACCCGGCACCGGCGCCCGGACGGATTCACCCCCGACGACAGGCTGCTGGCCGAGGAGATCACCACGCGGGCCGCCGTCTGCATCGACAACGCCCGCCGCTACTCGCGCGAGCGGGAGACCGCGCTCGCGCTCCAGCGCAGCCTGCTGCCCCGCCGGCTGCCGCGGACGGCCGCTCTGGAGGCGTCCTCCCGGTACCTGCCCGCCGCCCGGGCCGGGGTGGGCGGGGACTGGTTCGACGTGATCCCGCTGTCCGGCCTGCGGGTCGCCATGGTCGTCGGGGACGTCGTCGGGCACGGGGTCCAGGCCTCGGCCACCATGGGCCGGCTGCGCACGGCCGTACGCACCCTCGCCGACATCGACCTGGCCCCCGACGAGCTGCTGACCCACCTGGACGACCTGGTCGTCCGGCTGTCGGAGGAGTCGGGCGGGGAAGGCAGCCCCGGCGAGGTCGGCGCCACCTGCCTGTACGCCGTCTACGACCCGGTGTCGCGGCGGTGCTGCGTGGCCCGCGCCGGACACCCGCCGCCCGTGCTGCTGCGGCCGGGCGGCCGGCCGGAGCTGCTGGACCTGCCCGCCGGACCGCCGCTGGGCCTGGGCGGGCTGCCGTTCGAGTCCGCCGAGGTCGAACTGCCCGAGGGCAGCGTCCTCGCCCTGTACACGGACGGTCTGGTGCTGTCCCGGGACCGGGACGGGGACGCCAGCCGCGAACTGCTGTTCCGGGCGCTCGAGCGGGACTGCGCCACCCTGGACGAGACCTGCGACGGCGTCCTGCACGCACTGCTGCCGTCCGGGAGCGCCGCCGACGACGTGGCTCTGCTCCTGGCCCGTACCCAGGGCCTGCCGGCCTCGGGGGTCGCGACCTGGGACATCCCCGCCGACCCGGCACTGGTCGCGCCGGTCCGCAAGCAGGTCGTGGCGCAGCTGTCCGACTGGGGGCTGAGCGAGGCCTCGTTCACGACGGAGCTGGTGGTCAGCGAGCGCTGGTCACCAACGCCATCCGGTACGGCTCGCACCCGATCCGGCTCCGGCTGATCCATGACGCGACCACACTGATCTGCGAGGTCTCCGACACCAGCCACACGGCCCCGCACCTGCGCCGGGCCAAGGTCTTCGACGAGGGCGGCCGGGGCCTGCTCCTGGTCGCCCAGCTCACCCAGCGCTGGGGCAGCCGGCACACCCCGGACGGCAAGACGATCTGGGCGGAGCTGCCGCTGTACGAGGAGGACGTGTAGAGGGAGCGGACCGGGCGCACCTCACGGCCGGGGACACTCGACGGCCGGTCAGGCCCTGCGGCTGACGGAGCGCGCGGCCGACGGGCCTGCGGCCGGGAGGTGTCCGTCTTCTGGCGCGCGTGCGGTCAGGAGGCCGTCAGCCAGGGGCGCACCTGCTTGCGGGCCTCGTGCAGGCGTGACTTGAGGGTGCCGAGCGGTATGCCGACGCGTTCGGCGATCTCCGCGTACTCCAGCTGGCAGATGTCCCGGTAGACCAACGGCGCGACCAGGTGCGGATGCTCCCGCTCCAGGCGGTCCAGGGCCTCCAGCAGATCCACCCGGGAGCCGGCGATGACGCTGGTGGTGCGCGGGTCCACGGCATGGGCGGGCTCGATGGCGGCCGGCTGCTCGGCGGCCCGCCGCTTCAGCTCGCGGTACTTCTGCCGGCAGCAGTTGGCGACCACGGTGTACAGCCAGGTGCCGAAGCGGCTGCGTCCCTCGAACCCGGCGATGTGCCGGGCCACCTGGAACAGCACGTCCTGGGCGGCTTCCTCGGCGTCCTCCCGGCAGGGCAGGAAGCGCCCGCACCGGCGCACGACCTCCGGCCGCAGCTCGGCCAGCAGCCGGTCCAGGGCCGCGCCGTCGCCCGCGGCGGCCCGCCGGGCGAGCTCCTCCATCAGCGCCTGGTCCTGCACGGAAGGGTCCCCCTCGGAGTCGATCCCAGGCCAGGCATGATAGTCGTATGCACCCCCTGGAACGGATCGGCCGCCACCGCCTGGAACGGCCGCTGGGCAGCGGCGCCTTCGCCACGGTGTGGCTGGCCCACGACCCGGAGCTGCAGGCGCCGGTGGCCGTGAAGGTGCTCGCCGAGAACTGGGCGCACCGGCTCGACATCAGGGAGCGCTTCCTGGCCGAGGCCCGGCTGCTGCGCCGGGCCGGTTCCGGCCGGCTGGTGCAGGTCTACGACATCGGCGAACTCCCCGACGGCAGACCCTACTTCGTGATGGAGTATGCCGACGGCGGCACCCTCGCCGATCTGCCGGCCGGCGGTCCGCTGCCGGTGCGGGACGCGCTGGCGCTGACCGCGGAGGCCGCACGCGGTGCCGCGGCGCTGCACGAGGCGGGCATCGTGCACCGCGACATCAAGCCGACGAACGTGCTGCTGCACACCGCCCCGGACGGCACCCGGCGGGTGCTCCTGGCCGACCTGGGCCTCGCCAAGAGCCTCGCGCAGGCCTCGGTGCTCACCCTGGCCGCGGGCTCGGCGGGCTACCAGCCCCCGGAACAGGCCGAGCCGGGCGAGGGCATCGACGAACGCGCCGACGTCTACAGCCTGGGCGCGGTCGCCTACGAGTTGCTCACCGGGACCGTGCCGGGGCCGCCGGGGAAGGTCGTACCGCCCGGGCGGCTGCGGCCGGAGCTGGGCGAGGACGTGGCGCGGGCGGTGCTGCGCGCGCTGGAGCCGGACCGGGAGCGGCGCTGGCCGAGCGCGACGGCGTTCGCACAGGAGCTGGACCGGCTGGCCGCGGGTCCCTCGGCGCGGCCGACGCGACGGCTGGACCGCGTCCGCGGCCGGCTCAACGCCGTGACCCTGGCGGTGGCGGCGGTCCTCGCCGCCACCGCCGCCGCGGTCACGGTCACCGTGGTGCTGCACCGCGGCGGCACCGCGGACGACGGGACACGGGTCACCGACGCCACCGGGCGGGTGAGCGTGCGGGTGCCGGCCGGCTGGGGCCGCGAACTGCGCGCCTCCGGCTGGGATCCGCGCGCGCTCGGGCTGCGGGCGGGTCATGAGCCGGGGCTGGTGGTGGCCGACGACCTGTCCCGGTGGCCCGATCTGCGGGCCGCCGTGGACGGCGTGTTCGTCGGGGTCAGCACGCACGGCGACGTCACCGCGAAGGTGAAGGCGCTCGCGCACCCCGGCTGCCACTACTCCGGCGCCCGGACGGTCACCGCCGGGGACCGGCACGGCCTGGTCCGGGCCTGGGACGGCTGCCCGGACGGCGGTTCCGTCACCGAGTCGGCGCTGGTCCCGGCGGGCGGCTCGGCCCAGCCCCAGGTGTACGTGCAGGTGCGCCAACGGGACGACAGCGACGCGACCGACCCGATTCTCCGCTCCCTGCGGGTGACCTGAGACGCCTGCCGGACCCGTGGCCGGGGAAGAGAACGGGGTAAGAACCAGGAAAGGAAGCCGGTGCGCCGCGAACTTTTCCGGGGCCCCGTGCATCGGAGTGGGATGACGGCGCATCCGGCGCCGACGGCATGCGCGCGGCGCGTGCCGGAATGAACCTGGAGTGGTGAACGACATGGTGTACACCCCCCGGTCCGCGCGGCACGGGGCCCTGCTCGTGGGCACGGTCGCCGTGCTGGGCCTCCTGACCGCCTGCGGCAACGGCACCGACGGGCACGGCAGTCCGCCGGCCTCCGTCTCCGGCACGGCCGGACCCGCGCAGGAGGACTCGAAGAGCCCGGCGTCCGACACGGCCTCCGCCTCCGCCGGCGCCCCGTCGTCGTCCGCGCCGGGGACGACGGTGTCCGCGGGCGGCGCGACGAGCGCGACCACGACGCCCGCGGCGAGTTCCCGCTGCCACACCTCAGAACTGCGGGCCTCCGTCGGCCGCAACGACCCGGGCGCCGGCCAGGAGAACTTCCCGGTGGTGCTCACCAACAGGTCCGCCCGGACCTGCACCCTGCACGGCTATCCCGGCGCCGCCTTCGTCGACGCGTCCGGTTCCCAGCTCGGACCCGACCCCACCCGTGAGCCCGGCTCCCCGGTCACCGTCACGCTCAAGCCCGGGAAGAGCGCCTGGGCGGGGCTGACCTTCTCCAACCCGGGGATCAGCGGGGCGAAGACGGCGACGCCTGCCGCGCTGCTGGTCACGCCGCCGGACGAGCACGACTCGCTGAAGGCGGCCTGGTCCGGCGGGGAGGTGCCGGTCTCCGGAAGCTCCTCGGCCGTGCGTCTGACGGTGCTCGGCCCCGGCACGGCTCCCTGACCCGTACCCCGCCGCGCGAACCCCGCTGTCACCACCGAGGCAGCGGGGTTCGTCATGACGGCGCCGCGGACTGTCACAGAACGGCAACAGGCGCCGCCGGCCCCGATCTTTTCCCCGCCCCCCGCCATCGAACCCGGTCGACCGCACGGCGAACAGGCCCAGCTGGGGCCACGACCAGAAAACCGGGGACACGAATGAACGGGATCTCACGCAGGCGGGTGCTGACGGCGGGAGCGGCGGCGGGTGCCCTCGGGACACTGGCCGCCTGCTCGTCGGGCACCGGCCTCTCGGCCGGCGGTTCCGAACCGGCGGACGGCAAGGGCACCGCGCAGGCCCGCCCGGTGAAGCCCATCGGCGACGGCTCCACCGCCGACACCGGTGCCCAGCCCCGCCAGCCGAAGCCGGCCCGGCTGCGACCGGGCCGGCGGCCCCCGCAGTTCGTGGTGTTCTCCTGGGACGGCGCGGGCGAGGTGAGCAGCAAGCTGTTCTCCCGGTTCCGCAAGGTGGCCGCCGGCCACGGCGCCGGGATGACCTTCTTCCTCAGCGGCATCTACACACTGCCCGAGTCCAAGAAGCACCTGTACCGGCCCCCGCAGCACCCGGCCGGCGCCTCCGCGATCGGCTACCTCGCCGACCGGCACATCCACGCCACCCTCCAGCAGGTGCGGGCCGCCTGGCTGGAGGGCCATGAGATCGGCACCCACTTCAACGGGCACTTCTGCGGTGCCGGCGGCGTGCGCAACTGGTCCCCCTCCGAGTGGCGCAGCGAGATCGAGCAGGCGGTGGACTTCGTCACCAAGTGGAAGACCAACACCGGCTTCACCGACCTCGAGCCGCTCCCCTTCGACTACCGCAAGGAGCTGGTCGGCGGCCGCACCCCGTGCCTGGAGGGCCAGGCCAACCTGCTGCCCACCGCCGCCGCGCTCGGCTGGAAGTACGACGCCAGCTCGCCGGGCGGGCTGCAGATCTGGCCGGGAAAGGTGCAGGGCGGCAGACTGTGGGACTTCCCGCTGCAGTCCATACCGTTCTCCGGGCACTCCTTCCAGGTGCTCTCGATGGACTACAACATGATGTTCAACCAGTCCGGCGGCAACCCGCTCGGCGACCGCGCCCGGTACGCCACGTGGCGCGCGCAGGCCCGCGACACCTATCTGGCCGGTTTCCGGCGGGCGTACGAGACGAACCGCGCGCCCCTCTTCATCGGCAACCACTTCGAGCGCTGGAACGGCGGCATCTACATGGACGCCGTCGAGGAGGCCATCGGGGAGATGGCCGCGCACGACGACGTCCGGTTCGTGTCCTTCAAGCAGCTGGTGACCTGGCTGGAGGCGCAGGACCCGGCAGTGCTGCGCAAGCTGCGCACGCTCTCGCCGGGCCAGTCCCCCACGGGCGGCTGGGCGGAGTTCCTGGGCGCGGCCGGCAGCCCGTCGTCGTAACCCGTCGGAGGTCGTCTGTTTTCATGGGCGGGCACCCTTGATCGCTTCCGGAAGGACTCGCCCTGAACAGCCCGCTCGCCGAGATCCTGTCCGCCGTCCTGCTGGTCGCCGTGCTGGCCTGGGCCGTCGTACGGCCCTTCGGCTGGCCGGAGGCGGTCATGGCCGTGCCCGCCGCCGGGCTCGTGGTCGCCACCGGCGCGCTCCCGCTCGACCACGCGCGTGCCGAGGCGGAACGGCTGGGGCCGGTGGTGGGGTTCCTGGCGGCGGTGCTGGTGCTCGCCCACTTCTGTGACGTGGAGGGGCTGTTCCAGGCGTGCGGGGCGTGGATGGCCCGGCGGGCGGCGGGGCGTCCGGTCCGGCTGCTGACGGCGGTGTTCGCGCTGGCCTCGGCCATCACCGCCGTGCTCAGCCTCGACGCGACGATCGTGCTGCTCACCCCTGTCGTGTTCGCCACGGCCGCACGCACGGGCGTACGGCCCAAGCCGCACGTGTACGCCTGTACCCATCTGTCCAACACCGCCTCGCTGCTGCTGCCGGTGTCCAACCTGACGAACCTGCTGGCGTTCGCGGCGAGCGGGCTGAGCTTCACCCGGTTCGCGGCGCTGATGGCGCTGCCCTGGGTGGTGGCCATCGGCGCCGAGTACCTGGTGTTCCGGCGGTTCTTCGCCCGGGACCTCGCGGCGGCGGCCCCGGCGGACCGGGACACCGGCGGGGCACCGGAGCTGCCGCTGTTCGCGCTGGTGACCGTGGGCTGCACACTCGCCGGGTTCGTGGTGGCGTCGGTGTTCGGCGTGGAACCCGCCTGGGTGGCGGCCGCGGGCGCGCTGGTACTGGCCGGACGGGCGCTCGCACGGCGGCGGGCGTCCCCGCTGACGGTCGTGCGGGCGGCGGCCCCGGCCTTCCTCGCCTTCGTGCTGGCGCTGGGCGTCGTGGTGCGGGCGGTGGTCGACAACGGGCTCGCGGACCTGCTCGGGCACGTGGTGCCGGACGGCACCGGGCTGAGCGCGCTGCTCGGGACCGCCGCGCTGGCCGCCGTCCTCGCGAACGTCATCAACAACCTGCCCGCGGTGCTGGTCCTGCTGCCGCTGGCCGCGCCCGCGGGGCCGGGTGCGGTTCTCGCCGTACTGCTCGGTGTGAACATCGGCCCGAACCTCACCTACGCCGGGTCGCTGGCCACGCTGCTGTGGCGGCGGATCGTGCACCAGCACGAGCACGGTGTGGACCTGGGGGAGTTCACCCGGCTCGGCCTGATCGCCGTGCCGTCCTCCCTCGCCGTCGCGGTGGTGGCACTGTGGGGGTCGCTCCAGGTTTTCTGAGCGGTGCGGACGAGGCGGAGGAGGCCGACCGGATGCGTGTACTCGCCTGGCTCGTCGAGGGCACCTGGCCCGCCTGCGTGGACGCCGTACGCGCCCATGCGCCGGACGACTCCGAGGTGGTGCTGCTGCATGTGAGCGGACCCGAGGTGCCCGGGGTGGCGCACGGGGCCTTCGCCGGGCTGCTCGGCCGGGGACACCCGCGGGGACACCGTCCGGCCGGGGACTGGGGAAGTGATCCCGGTGACCGGCTGGAGGCGCTCGGCGGCGCGTCGGCAGCGGCGCTCCTGGACGCGGCGGCGGAGCGGCTGGGCCGCCCCTGTACGCGCCAGGAGCGGTCGGGCCGGGTCGAACGCGAGGTGGTGGCCGCCGCCGAGGGGGCCGGCCTGCTGGTGCTGGCCCGGGACGGGGACCGGTCCCGGCTGGGCCCGAAGAGCCTCGGCCCGGCCGTCCGCTTCGCCGTCGACCACGCACCCTGCCCGGTGCTGCTGGTGTGGCCGGAACCGGCCCCGGACCTGACGACGATCCCTCCCCCACCGCCGCATCACCACCCCTGACCCGGCGGCCGGACTCCCGCCCGCGACCGCACCGCCCGCCACCGCACCGGCCGGTGCCGCACGGCCGGTGCCGCCCGGCCACCGCATGCCCGGCGGCCGGGAGGACGGACCGCCGTCCGCCCTCGCATCGTCCGCGACCCGGCGGACAGTGCCTCGTGGCGGGCACCCGGCTCAGCGGTGGTGGTGGCCGCCGCCGTATCCTCCGTCGCCGCCGTTCCCGTCGCAGTACTGCGGGTACGCCGCGCACGGGCCGGCCGTGCCCGCGGTCGGGGTGGGCGTCGGGCCGGGCGTGGTCGCCGTCGGCTTCGGACCGGCCTTCCTGGTGCCGGACGGCGTGGGGGTGGCCGGCGCGGTGGTCCCGGGCCGCGTGGTGCGGGACGGCACCGAGGTGCTGTCGCTGTCCCAGTTGACGTTCGCCATCCGCAGGTCCGCGTGGGCGGTGTCGACCGTCCAGCGCTGGGCGGTGCCCGGGGCACGGGTCTTGAGCACGAGGGCGCCGGAGCCGTCGGTGGCCGCCGGGGTGAGGGCCAGGTCCTGGTTCCACCGGGGCACCAGGGCGCCCTGGGTCGTGAAGTCGTAGCGGATGCCGAGGGCGGCGTCGCCGGTGGCCGCGCAGGGGGCGAGGCGGACCGAGTAGCCGAGGCGGGAGTCCAGGCACAGGTCCGGCGCGGCGGAGCTGCGCAGCAGGCCGTCGGTCTCGTACCTCCACTGCTGGCGCGGGCTCGCGGAGCAGTCGGCGAGTTCGGTCTCGGCGCCCTCGACGGTCTTGCCGCCGACGACGTCGACGCACAGACCGGAGGCGAGGTTGTGCAGCCTGCCGCGCAGGGCGCCCTGCCCGCGGCCGTCCGTCGCGGCCCAGGACATGCTCGGTGAGGGGGTGGGCTTGCCCGGGGCCCGGGTGGGACTGCCGGCGGCACCGGGGGCCGGGGAGTCGCCGGAGCCGCGCACCGACCAGAGCACCAGCGGCAGTACGACCAGACCGCTGACGGTGAGGACGGCCAGGGAGAGGTTGCGCCGCCGGGCCCGCCGGGCGGCACGGTGCAGGGAGCGGCGGGACGGGCCGGGCCCGGCGCCCTCGGCGCTGCCGGGGGCCGCGGCGTTCTCGCCGGGGGCGGCGGATCCCCCCGCCCGGCGGCGAGCGGCCGGCCCACCACGACGAGCTGACCGGCCACGACCGTCCGACACGCCACGACCGTCCGACGCACCACGACCAGGCGACACGCCACGACCGGGCGACGCAGTGGCGTCAGACGGTGCGCCACGGCCGGCCGGTGCGGCACCGTCGGCCGGCGCGCCGCGGCCGGCCGCCGTGCCCGGCTCGACGGCGGTCATGAAGGCTTCGCCGCCCACGGGTTCGACGGCATACCCGTCCCAGGACTCGCCGGCAGGCCGGCCGCCGGGTACGCCGCCGTCCCCGCCCATCGGCGCGACGGCGGCGGCCGCCGGGACGGGGGCGGCCGGGTCCTCGGCGCGGGCGGCCCGGGACGCCACATAGCCGTGGGCGCCCCAGCCGAGCACCGCCTCGGCCAGTGCGAGGCCCAGGCCGTCGTTGAACCGGGCGAGTTGGTCGGCGGTGCCGCTGCAGTGGCCGCAGCGGGCCAGGTGTGTCCCCAGGTCGGGGTCGATGTCGGTGCCGCCGCGCCGGAAGGTCACGTCGAGCATGCGCAGATAGCGCTGGCACTCGTCCTCGGGGGCCATTTCCCGGTGCACCTGGAGGCACTCCTCGCGGAGCCGTTCGCGGGCCCGGCGGAGTTCGACGCGGACGTCCTCCTCCTCGAGCCCGAGCAGGGCGGCCGGCACGGCCAGGGGCTCGGCCTCGACCTCGACGTGCCACAGCACGGCGCGGGAGGTCTCGGGCACCCGCTGGAACGCGCGGGACAACTGCCGTCGGCCGGGCGGCGGCAGCAGCTTCGCCGAGGCGCGCTCCCCGGTGCCGTCGTCCGAGCGCAGGGCGGGGTGGAGGAGTTCCCGGCGGCCGTCGGTGTCCCACTCGGCCGCGATCCGGCGGACGGCGATCAGGACGTGGGGCCGCCAGGCGGCGGTCGGCCCGGACTGCCGCAGGGCCGCGCCGAAGAGCCGGGTGAACGCGGCGGTGGTGAGCATGCCGGCGGCGCGTGGTCCGTCGGTGCACAGGCGGGCGTATGCGAAGGCCGCCGCCCAGTGCCGGTCGAGGAGTTCACCGACCGGGTGGAGTGCGGGTGACGTGCCCGTCCACTTCTTCAGCGCGGCGCTCAACTGCTCGTCCGACAGGCCTGCCTCGTGCACAGCCGCATTCCTCCAGACACTCTACGGACCATTAGTCCGTACCATTTGGCGAGGTCATGGCGCAGCTCGAACGTCCACCTGAGGCGGCTCTTTTGAAGCGTGGGGGGTGTACGGGAGCGGCCTGGCGCATACAGAGGGAATGTATTTGCCTGCGCGCCGACAGCGCACACTTTTGCACAGCCGAACACATATGAACAAGAGACCTCCCGTTTTCCGGGATTCCCTGCGGACTTTTAGCTATTGACATTCAGTCAAGGAAAGCAATTCTTTCCCGTGTCACCGGTCCGTGCGGCGCGGCCGCTGCGCCGCACGGACCCGGGCCGGCCGTCAGTGGCCGCTGATGGCGTGCGGGGTGTAGGGCTGCTCCAGCTCCTCGATCTCCTTGTCGCTCAGCTCGAGTCCGACGGCTGCGACCGCGTCCTCGATGTGGCCCGGCTTGGCGGCCCCGACGATCGGGGCCGCGACGGTGTCCTGGTGGAGGAGCCAGGCGAGGGCCACCTGGGCGCGCGGCACGCCCCGCTCGCCCGCGATCCGGGTGACGGCCTCCACGACGGCCCGGTCGCTCTCCAGGTACAGCCTGCTGCCGAAGTCGTCGTTGGCGCTGCGTCCGGTGACCGTGTCCCAGTCGCGGGTGAGCCGGCCGCGGGCGAGCGGGCTCCACGGCAGCACGCCGACGCCCTGGTCGGCGCAGAGGGGCAGCATCTCCCGCTCCTCCTCGCGGTAGATCAGGTTGTAGTGGTTCTGCATGGAGACGAATTTCGTCCAGCCGTGCCGTTCGGCGGTGTACTGCGCCTTGGAGAACTCCCACGCGTACATCGAACTCGCCCCGATGTAGCGGACCTTGCCCGCCTTGACGAGGTCGTGCAGGGCCTCCATGGTCTCCTCGACCGGGGTGGTGTGGTCGTAGCGGTGGATCTGGTAGAGGTCGACGTAGTCGGTGCCGAGGCGGCGCA
The DNA here is from genome assembly GCF_016741775.1 of Streptomyces actinomycinicus. GTDB lineage: Bacteria > Actinomycetota > Actinomycetes > Streptomycetales > Streptomycetaceae > Streptomyces > Streptomyces actinomycinicus. The sequence goes on from NZ_JAERRK010000010.1 coordinate 206,309, forward strand.
GACTGTGGTCGATCTCGGTCATGACGGCCTTGCGGGACAGGCCGGCTCCATTGGGGCCCGGGCGCATCCGGCCGTTCACCTTGGTGGCCAGCACGATCTCGTCACGGTCGGCGAAGTCGCGCAGGGCCTTGCCGACGATCTCCTCGCTGGTACCGTCGGAGTAGACGTTCGCGGTGTCGAAGAAGTTGACGCCCGCCTCCAGCGCCTGCCGGATCAGCGGGCGGGACGCCTCCTCGTCGAGGGTCCACTCGTGGACGCCGCGGTCCGGCAGCCCGTAGGTCATGCAGCCCAGACAGATCCGCGAGACGTCCAGGCCCGTCGAACCGAGCTTCACGTACTGCATCGTTGCTGCTCCTGCCTTCGGGACGATGGTCACGGCCGAGCCTACGGCGTTGCGCGGGGGGCGACTTGACGACGCCGGTGCGCGGACGATTTGATCCTGCCCGTGCCGCGCCGCCCGGCGTGGGCAGGATGGAGCGGACTTGCCCCCCTCGGGTGTTCTGCGCGCCGCGGGGTCCCACAGGGCCCTGGGCGCGGTGTCGGCGGCGCTGATCGTCGCGGTGGCGGCCCTGGCCGGCTGCGGTTCGGGCGACCGGGAGAAGAGCGGTTCACCGAAGCCCGCCACCGTACGGCTCCCGCCGCGGAACGCCGGGTTCGACTACCAGATCGGCGGCGCCTATCCCCCGCCGCGGGGCGTGCGCATCGTCAGCCGCGACCGGTCCGACTCCCCCGCCCCCGGGCTGTACAACATCTGCTACGTGAACGCATTCCAGGCGCAGCCCGCCGAGCGCTCCTCCTGGCCGGCCGACCTGCTGCTGCGTGATGCGCGGGGCCGGGTCGTCATCGACGAGGACTGGGACGAGCCCCTCCTCGACATCGGCACCCCCGCCAAGCGCAAGCGGGTGGCCGAGCGGGTGAACCGGTGGGTCGACGAGTGCGCGCGGAAGGGCTTCGACGCCGTCGAGCCCGACAACTACGACAGCTACTCCCGCTCCCGCCGGCTGCTCACCACGGCCGACGCGACCGCGTTCATGACCCTGTTCACCCGGCACGCGCACTCCCGGCACCTGGCCGTCGCCCAGAAGAACACGCCGGAGCTGGCCGGGAAGCGCGAGCAGGCCGGGCTGGACTTCGCGGTGGCGGAGGAGTGCGGGCAGTACGACGAGTGCGGGGTGTACGCGGAGGCGTTCGACGACCGGGTGGTGGACATCGAGTACACCGACGCGGGTCTGCGCGCGGCCCGCGCCCACTGGGGCGACCGGCTGAGCATCGTCCGCCGCGACCGGGACGTCTCCGAGCCGGGCGGCGCCGGGTACGTCCGCAAGGTGCGCTGAGCGGCCGTCCCCGGTGGGGGCATGGCCCATCGCGGCCGGACCGGTCCACCGGTGCGGGCGGCCCGTTGCTGCCCTCAGGTGACCGTCCGGCGTGGGAGCTGACGGATTGTCGTACGGTCGGCTCATTCTCGGCGCAGACGACCGGCGCCCGGCCGGTCTCGGCCGCCCGGGAGGAACGCGGTGCCGACACGTCCCACCACCCTGAGAGCCCTGGCCGGGGCGGCGCTGCTGCCGCTGGCCCTCGTCACGCCCGCCTGGGGGCGGTCCGCACCGGCACCCGAGGCTCCGGCCACGCTGTGCGAGGTCGCCGGCACACTGCGCGGGGCCCACGGCCAGCAGGCCGTGGTCAGTCTGTGCGCGGGCAGCGGCACCCCGCAGCTGGTCCTCTCGGCACCGGCGACCTGCAGGCGGGCCGGCATGCGGGTCCGGTTCAGCTGCCGCACGGAAGGCACCTGGAAGGCCCGGCGGGCCGGCCGGACGGTCGCCTCGGGCACCCTGCCCGGTGGGGGGGACTACGGGGGCCCGGGGACGTACGAGGTCACGGCCACCGTGCGGGTGCGGTCCAAGCCCGCCGGTGTCGACCTGACGGGCACGGTGCAGGCCACGCTGTCGCTGACCGCGCCCAAGGCGAAGCCGACGCATGCCGTCACCGTCGACCGGACGGTCCTGCGCCGGGGTGCCACGACCACGCTGACGTACACGATCCGCCGGGACAGCGAGGAGGGTGACGGCAGCGCACGGTTCGGGCTCATCGGACAGGCGGGCACGGGCGTGCGGATCGCGTCGGCCGACGCCCGCTGTGTCAACCCGCTGGTCGGCCGGCACCCGGCGAAGACCCGGCTGGCACACTCCCTGGACTGCGCGCTGACCGAACTCCAGCCGGGCCACCCGGAGAAGGTGCGGGTCCGGATCATCGTCGGGTCGAAGTGCTCCACGGTGGTGTCGAAGCTCGGGTACTGGATCCCGAAGGGCCAGGCGCTGTACACCGGCGCCATGCTGCCCGGGCCGACGCTCACCTGCCGCTAGCGTCCCGGCGGCACAGGTACGCCCCACAGGCCCGGCCGGCCCGTGGGGCGTACGTGTGCTGCCGGGGTGTCAGCCGGTGCTGTCCCGCACGGTGATGGCGCTCACCGGGCAGGCGCGGGCGGCCTCCCGGACCATCGGGTCGCCCGTGCCGTTCTCGTGGCCGGGCACGAGGGTGCTGTAGCCGTCGTCGTCCTGGGTGAAGACGCCCGGCGCGGCCAGCGCGCACTGTCCGGCGCCGATGCAGACGTCCTTGTCGATGTCGATATGCATGCGCAGAGCCTCTTACCAGGTGACGGGGAGTTCCAGCATCCCCTGGATCGTGTCGCCGGGTTTGAACGGAATGGCGTCGGCCGGGGCGGCCAGCCGCAGCCCGGGCAGCCGGGTGACGAGGCTGCCGAGGGCGATCTCCAGTTCCGCGCGGGCCAGGTTCTGGCCCAGGCACTGGTGGATGCCGAAGCCGAAGGCCAGGTGGTGCAGGGCGGGGCGGTGCAGGTCCAGGGCGTCGGGGTCGTCGTACTGGGCCGTGTCGCGGTTGATCACCGAGGTCGCGAAGAGCACGCCCTCGCCGGCCCGGATCGTCGTGCCGGCGATCTCGATGTCCTCCACCGCCACGCGCTGCAGCCCCTCCGCGATGGACAGCATGCGCAGCAGCTCCTCCACGGTCGCGGGCAGCAGCCCCGGGTCGGCGCGCAGCTCGGCGAGGCGGCCGGGGTGCCGGAGGAGGGTGTAGGTGCCGAGGGAGATCATGTTGGCGGTCGTCTCGTGGCCGGCGACGAGCAGGATGACGGCCAGTGAGACGGCGTCGGAGCGCTCGAGTTCACCCGTGCGCAGCCGCTGGTGGACGATCTCGTCGAGGATGCCGTCGCCGGGTTCCGGTTCCTTCGCCTTGGCGTCGACGAGCCCGCCGAGGTAATCCTCGAGCCGTTCGCGGGCGGCCTCGGTGTCGTCGGCCGTCGGGCCGCGCAGCAGTCTGCGGGACTGTTCCTCGAAGAACTCGTGGTCGGCGTACGGCACGCCGAGCAGGCCGCAGATCACCATCGACGGCACGGGCAGCGCGAAGGCCGAGACCAGCTCGGCGGGGGGTCCCTGGGCGATCATGGCGTCCAGCAGCCCGTCCACGGTCCGCTGGATGGTGGGGCGCAGTGCGGTGGCGCGTTTGACGGTGAACGCCGGGATCATCATCCGCCGCTGCCGCTGGTGCTCGGGGTCGTCCTCCCCGAGCAGGGCCACCTTGCGGTAGCGGGCGGCCTCGAAGCGGGGCGTGGGCGAGGGGAAGCCGGGGAGGCGGCGGTCGGAGGACAGGCGGGGGTCGGCGAGCAGGGCGCGGGCGGCTGCGTATGCGGTGACCAGCCAGGCCTCACGGCCGTCGTAGAGCGTGACGCGGGACAGGGCTCGCCCGTCGCGCAGCGGGTCGTATCCGGTGGGCGGGTGGTAGGGGCAGGTGCGGTCCTGGGGGAAGGCGACGGGTTCGGCCGGGCCGGTGGCGTCCGTCAGTTCCGTCATGGGAAGACCTCGCAGACGAAAGGAGTGCGTCGTGCCGATCTTCATTAGATGCCCCAGGCACCTATGGGTCGACGGAAAGTTCGGCCAGTCGGGGGATGCGCGTGATCTGTCCGAAGCACCGGGGGTAGGAGGGGCGGAATCCGGCCGCGGGCCCGCGCCCTGCGGTCCGGTTGGTGATCACCGCATCGGCGGACGCGGTTCGCGGTACGGATGAATCGTGCGGCCACCGGTGTTGAGGCCGGTGACGGACCACAGCAGAAGCGACGAAGCGAAGGGGACGGATCCCATGCCTCTTGAGGGCGAGTACGAGCCCAGCCCGACGCAGTGGGTGCGCGAGCAGGTCGAGTTGTACGAGAGTTCCGGCGGGACGAAGGGGACGACGCTGCGGGACACCGGTCTGCCGGTGATCGTGCTGACCACCCGGGGCGCCAGGAGCGGCAAGATCCGCAAGACCCCGCTGATGCGGGTGGAGCACGAGGGCCGGTACGCGGCGGTCGCCTCGCTGGGTGGTGCGCCCAAGCACCCGGTCTGGTACTTCAACGTCAAGTCCGACCCGCACGTGGAGCTTCAGGACGGGCCGGTCAAGCAGGACATGCGGGCCCGTGAGGTCACCGGGGCGGAGAAGGCGGCGTGGTGGGAGCGGGCCGTGGCCGCGTTCCCCCCGTACGCCGAGTACCAGGAGAAGACCTCACGAGAGATCCCCGTCTTCGTGCTGGAGCCGCTCGGAGCGAGCTGATTCAGGCCGTCGGGTGCCCCGTCTCAGAAAAATCTGTTCCGGGGGACGTGTGAACCGGCTTCCGGGCGGGCACTCGTGCGTCAGGCCCCGCCGCGTTCCCCCGTCGCGGCGGGGCTCTCCTGTGCCCCGTCGGCCGGCCGGTCGCTGTCGGTGACGTCGAGGAAGATCTGGTCGGCGCCGGGGAAGGTCCGGGCGAGGGAGCCCTTGATGCGTACCGAGACCTCCTCCACACGCTCGCTGTCCAGCCCCGGCACCAGGTCGATCCGGGCGGCGACCAGCGTGGAGTCGAGGCCCATCTTCATCGTGAACAGGGCCTCCACGCTGTCGATCTCCGGCTGCGCCCGCAGCAGCGCGTGGATCCTGCCGCTCAGCTCCGGGTCGGCGGCCTCCCCGATCAGCTGGTCGCGGGCGTCGGAGCCGAGCCGGTAGGCGACGTAGACCAGCAGCACGCCGATCGCCAGCGAGGCGGACGCCTCCCACACGACCTGTCCTGTCACCATGTGCAGGGCCATCCCGATCAGGGCGAGGGTCACACCGAGCACCGCCGTGCCGTCCTCGGCCACGACCGTGCGCAGGGCGGGGTCGCGCAGTGCGCCGAGGCCGCCGCCCTGCCGGCGCACCTGGTGCAGCGCGCGCAGCAGCGAGGCGCCCTCGGCGACAAGGGCGACGCCCAGCACGATCAGGCCCGCCACATAGCCGCTGAACCTCTCCTCGGCGCCGTTGCGCAGGGCCTCGAAGCCCTGGAAGAAGGAGAAGCAGCCGCCCATGACGAAGATGCCCACGGCGGCGAGCAGGGACCAGAAGAAGCGTTCCTTGCCGTAGCCGAAGGGGTGCCGGGTGTCGGCGGGGCGGCGGCTGCGGCGCAGCGCGGCCAGCAGGAACACCTCGTTGAGGCTGTCGGCGACGGAGTGCGCGGCCTCCGACAGCAGTGCCGGCGAGGCCGCGAGAACACCGCCGACCGCCTTGGCCACGGCGATCACCAGGTTGGCGACGAGCGCCACGAGGACGGTGACCTTGGTGTGCCGGTCGGAGGCGGGCCCGGCCGCGCCGTGCCGTTCCGGTGGTGTGTTCCGTTCCGTGCTCCCGGGCGACGGCGCCTCCCGACCTGGGGCCCGCGCCGGTGCCGTTCCGCTGTTCACGGCCGCCGGTGCGGCCGTCTCCCGTTCCGAAGGTGTCCCGCTCACCCTTCGCCGACTGCCCGCGACCGGGCGGATCACACCGTGCGGGCGGCGCGAAACGGGGAACGCGTTGCCCGAGAGGTCCCGGGCAGCGAGGAGGAGACATGGGCGGCGACGGCAACAAGGCCTACGGCCACCGGACCTTCCGCCGGTCCCGGAGTCACTTCGCGGACCGGATCACCGCCGACGGCCGGGACGGCTGGCCGGTGCAGGCGGACCGCTACCGGCTGGTGGTCTCCCGTGCCTGTCCGTGGGCGAGCCGGGCGGTGATCTCGCGCCGGCTGCTGGGGCTGGAGGACGCGCTCTCGATGGGGATCGCCGATCCGGTCCAGGACGACCGCAGCTGGCGGTTCACGCTGGATCCGGACGACCGGGACCCGGTGCTCGGCATCCGGTTCCTCAGTGAGGCGTACGACCGGCGGGAGACCGGCTACCCGGGCGGGGTGAGCGTGCCCGCGATCGTGGACGTCCCGAGCGGGCGGCTGGTCACCAACGACTTCCAGCGGATCACCCTGGACCTGGCCACCGAGTGGACGGCCCTGCACCGCTCCGGTGCGCCGGAGCTGTACCCGGCCGCGCGACGCGGGGAGATCGACCAGGTGATGGCCGAGGTGTACGCCGACGTCAACAACGGGGTGTACCGTGCCGGGTTCGCCACGCACCAGAAGGAGTACGAGGAGGCGTGCACGGCCGTGTTCCGGCGGCTGGAACTGCTCGGTGAGCGGCTGTCCGGGCAGCGGTATCTGGTCGGCGACACCCTCACGGAAGCGGACATCCGGCTGTTCACCACGCTGGTGCGGTTCGACGCCGTCTATCACGGCCACTTCAAGTGCAACCGCTGGAAGCTGACGGAGCACCCGGTGCTCTGGGCGTACGCCCGGGACCTCTTCCAGACCCCGGGCTTCGGCGACACGGTCGACTTCGACCACATCAAGCGGCACTACTACCAGGTGCACACCGGTATCAACCCCACCGGCATCGTGCCGGTCGGACCGGATCTCGGGGGCTGGCTGAGCCCGCACCACCGTGCGGAGCTGGGCGGCCGGCCGTTCGGGGACGGCACGCCGCCCGGACCGGTGCCGCCGGGCGAACGGGTGCCCGCGCAAGGACGGCCCGCATGAGGACAGCCTGAGGAGGAAGTAGTCACCCATGGCCAAGAACAAGAAGAAGAAGCTCCCTCTTGCCTACCAGCCGGTCGGATTCGTGCTCAGCTGGGCGAGCGGCGCGCTGGCCGGAATGGCCTTCCGCAAGGCGTGGAAGGCAATCCGGCACGAGGACGACGCGCCGGACGCTCTCGACCCGGACCGCGGCTGGGGCGAGATCCTGCTGGCCGCGGCCGTTCAGGGCGCGATCTTCGCGGTGGTGCGCAGTGCGGTGGACCGCACGGGCGCCAAGGCCATCGCCCGCTCGACGGGCGTGTGGCCGACGACGGACAAGGGCGGCCGGGACTGAACCCCGCGGGCAGGTCCTCCGGGGGCAGGTCCTCCGGGGGCAGGTCCTCCGGGGGCAGGTCCTGAACCCCGGGACCTGCCCCGGACCGGGGCCGGAACTGCACCCCGGCGCCGGTCCTGAACCCGGTCCTGTCCTGAACCCGGGCCCGTCCTGAACCCGGGCCCGTCCTGAACCCGGGCCCGTCCTGAACCGGGGCCGGCCTGCCGCTGCGCCGGGCCGGCCCCGCCCGCCGGTGCCGGGCGGCGCGTGCCGCCGGTGGCCGTCAGCCTTGTTTCGGTGCCGTCGGGGGCAGCAGGCGCAGGGTGAAAGAGTGGCCGGCGGGGTCGGAGTAGCCGCGTTCCTCGTACGGTCCCGCCGCGTCCCTCGTCTCGATCGGCCGGCCGCCGAGCCCCACCACCCGGCGCTCGGCCTCGTCCAGGTCCTCGACGAGGAAGTCGAGATGCGCCTGCAGGGAGTTCTCCGGCCGCGGCCAGCTGGGCGGGGTCGCGTTCACGTCGCGCCGGAAGGCGAGCCGGACACCGTCGGCGCCGCGGACCTCCACGAGGTTCGCGGACGTGTGGGTCCGCTCCCCCTCCAGCAACTCCCTGTAAAATTCGGCGAGTTTCTCGGGCTCGGCGCAGTCCAGCACGACCACGCCCGCTTTCACCAGTGCCATGGGTCCTCCCGGGATGTGTCCTCTCCCCCAGCGGATATCCCGGGCCGTCGGATTCAGTCGGCGACCAGCCACTCCCCGTCGCGCATCAGCTCGCGCCCGTCCAGCTCGTTCGCCTCGCGCCAGGCCTGGATGCGCTGCGGCAGGACGAAGAAGTACAGGTAACGGGTGGACAGTTGGCGCGGGTCGAAGCCGGTCTTCCCGGCGAAGACCTCGGCGTCCTCCTCGGCCAGGTCCTCGGGCGTCACCGCCCGGACGGTGCCCTCGACCATGACGACGTCCCGCGTCGGGCCGATGCCGAGCCGGGCCGTGCCGGTGGCCACGAGGTTGCGGCCGGTGGGGCTCTCGGCCGGGGTGGCGATCAGCAGCGAGAGGCCGTCCCACACGAACGACAGCGGTACGAGGTACGGGGCACCGCCGTCGGGTGCCGCGGTGGCGACCCAGGCGTCGACGTCGTTGTCCAGCCGGTGGAGGGTGTCCTTCTTGCGCTGCTCGGCGGTCCGGGCGGGGGGCGGGGTCATGGCGTACGGCCTCCTCTGAGTGATCGTCAGGATCAGTGTGGACGGGAGGCCCCGGTCCGCGCACGGAGTTGCCCGAGGTGTGTCCGGGCGGCGGTGAGGAACAGGTCCAGCGCGGCCGGGTACGAACTGACGCGCATGGTGGCCACGAGGTGGCGGGCGGTGGCCGCGATGTGCGGGTGGGTCTCGGCGGGCAGCCGGCCGTAGGTGGTCCGCCACACCTGCGTCTCGGCCTCCCGGGCGGCCCGGGGCAGGGCGGTGCCCGCGGAGTCCAGGGCGCCGAAGGCGAGGGCCTGGTCCACGAACGCGTGGTAGATCCGCACCGCCTCCCGGTCCGGGAACCCGGCCCGGCGCAGTACGCCCAGGATGCTCTCCACGGCCCGGATCTCGTGCGCGCGCCCGGTGACGCGGTGTGCGGCGAGGGTCGCCGCCCGGGGGTGCGCCAGCGCGCCGGCGTGCATGCGCAGCCCCAGGTCGCGCAGGTCGGCCACCCAGTCGCCGGTGGGCCGCCAGGTGCGCAGGGTGCGGCCGATCAGCTCGTCGGCGACGGCGAGCATCAGGTCGTCGGTGTGCCGGAAGTACCGGTAGAGGGAGCTGGGATCGGCGCCGAGGGCGCGGCCGAGGCGGCGCACGGAGAGGGCGTCCGCCCCGTGCTCCTCGATCAGCCGCAGGGCGGTCCCGACGATCAGCTCCTCGGACAGCACGACGCCCTGTTTCGTGGGCCGGCGGCGCTGCCGGGCGGTGGGCGGGACGACTCGTTCGGACATGGGGCCTCCCTGGGACGTGCCCGGCACCTTATGACAACACCGTTGACCTGTTAAGCGCCCCGGCAGTTTCATGTGCGGTCACCGGGGCCGACGAGGGCCCCCGCGGTGCGAGGGAGAGCCGGCGTGAGCGACAGACCTCTCGGAGTCGATCCCCCGCCCCCGGGGCCCTCGGCCGTGTCCGGGCCGGGGCCTGCCGGGCCCGGGCTGCGCAGGTCCCTGAGCGTGGTGGACGGTGTCGCCGTCGCCGCGTCCAGTACGGCGGCGACCACCAGTATCGGCATCGGCCTCGGGGTGACCGCCGGGGTGGTCGGCCCGCACCTGCCGGCGATCATGCTGCTGGCGTTCGTACCGGTGCTGGGCATCGCCGGGGCCTTCTCCCGGCTGAACCGGGTGGAGCCGAACGCCGGCAACGGCTACGTCTGGGTGGGCCGTTCGCTGAGCCCCTGGCTCGGCTTCATGGTCGGCTGGGTGAACTTCGTCGCGAGCGTGGCCTTCCTCGCGTACACCACGGCGGTCACGGGTTCGGCGCTGCTGCAGCTGGCCGGGGAGGCCGGCCTGCACCGGGTCGGCTCGCTGGGCCTGGACCCGGACTCGACCGCGCAGACGACCGCGGTGGGGGTCGTCGTCCTGGTCGCGGTCACCGTGACCGCGGTGACCGGTGTCCGCGCGGCGGCCCGGCTGCAGACCTGGCTGCTGGTGTTCGAGTACGTCGTCCTGCTCGGCTTCTGCGGCTACGGCATCGTCACCGGACCGCACTCCTTCAGCCTCTCCTGGTTCGATCCCTTCGCGATCCCCTCGGCGACCGCGCTGGCGCAGGGCCTGCTGCTCTCGGTGTTCTGCTACTGGGGATTCGAGGCAGCGTTCACGGTCAACGAGGAGGTGCGGGATCCCGCAGACGCCTCCCGGGCCGGGACCATCACCCTGGTGACCATGCTCGGGCTGTTCCTGCTGGGCTCGGTCGCCTTCCAGCGGGTGCTGTCACCGCAGCAACTGGCCGGTCACGGCGCGCAGGGGCTGGCGTACTACGGGGACCGGCTGGCCGACCGGCCGCTGGCCGCGCTGCCGCTGGTGGCGCTGATGTTCTCGGCGGTGGCCTCGCTCCAGGCCGGGGTGATCCCGGCGGCGCGCGGCATGTTCGCGATGAGCCGGGACCGTACCCTCGGACCCGTGTGGTCCAAGATCAGCGCCCGGTACGGGACACCGGCGGCCGGCACGCTGCTGATCGGGGCGCTGGCCGTCGCGGTGGCGGCGGGGGCGCTGGTGATCCCGCGCCTCGCCGACATGATCGACGCGATCGTGAACGCGGTGGGCATCGTCGTCGCCCTGTCCTACGCCCTCACCGCGCTCGCCGCCGCCGTGCGCTTCCGCGGCCTGCTGCGGGAGGACTGGCGGCAGGGAGTACGGGCGGTGCTGCTGCCCGTGCTGAGCGCGCTGGCGCTGCTCGGGCTCGGCGGCTGTCTCTGCCGGTCCTTCTACCGCTCCGCCGACCATCTCGAACTCCGCGCGGACAACGGCTGGTTCCTGCTGCTCATGCCGGTCGTGATGATCGCGTCCGGGTTCGCGGTGGCCGCGTGGGCCAAGTGGGTGCGCAGATCACCGTACTTCCGCACCGGAACCGGCACCGACGCCGCGTCGCCCGGGCTTCTCACCGTCTCCGACCGACCCTTCGAGGAAAGACACCATGCACGCTGACCTGCTGTTCACCGGCGGCCCCGTCCTCACCCCCGAGGGCCGTGCCGCGACCGCCGTGGCCGTCACCGCGGGCCGTATCACCGCTGTGGGCGGCGCGGACCTGCGCATGCTGGCCGGGCCGCGGACGGAGGTGGTCGAGCTGGCCGGGCGGCTGCTGCTGCCGGGCTTCCAGGACGCGCACGTCCATCCCGTGCCGGCCGGCCTGGAACTGTCCCAATGCGACCTGAGCGATCGCACCACGGCCGAGGACACCGTGGCCGCCGTCCGCGCCTACGCCGACGCACACCCGGAGCGGGAGTGGATCCTGGGCGGCGGCTGGTCGATGGAGGCGTTCACGGGCGGTACACCGGCGAAGGAGCTGCTGGACGCGGTCGTGCCGGACCGGCCGGTGTACCTGCCCAACCGGGATCACCACGGCGCCTGGGTCAACAGCCGCGCGCTGGAGCTGGCCGGCATCGACCGGGACACGCCGGACCCGGCCGACGGACGGATCGAGCGGGACGCGTCCGGGGCGCCGAGCGGCACGCTCCAGGAAGGGGCGATGCAGCTCGTCGGCCGGCTCACCCCGCCCGCCACGGCGGCCGACCGGCTGGCCGCGCTGCTGCACGCACAGCGGCATCTGCACGCGCTCGGCATCACCGGCTGGCAGGACGCGCTGGTCGGTGACTTCCTCGGCATGGACGACCCGGCCGAGGCGTATCTCACCGCGGCCCGGGACGGTTCGCTCACCGCTCGGGTCGTGGGCGCCCTGTGGTGGGACCGGGACCGCGGGGCCGAGCAGATCCCCGAACTCGTGGAGAAGCGGGCCGTGTCGAGCCACGGCCGGTTCCGGGCGGGCACGGTGAAGCTGATGCTGGACGGTGTCGCCGAGAACCACACGGCCGCGCTGCTCGACCCGTATCTGGACCGGTGCGGCTGCGCCACCGCCAACCGTGGCAAGAGCTTCATCGATCCGGCGCGACTGCCCGCCTACGTGACCGAGTTGGACGCGCTCGGCTTCCAGTGCCACTTCCATGCGCTGGGCGACCGGGCGGTGCGGGACGCGCTGGACGCGGTCGAGGCGGCCCGGGCCGCGAACGGGCCGTGCGACACCCGGCCGCACCTGGCGCACCTCCAGGTCGTGCACCCGGACGACGTGCCGCGGTTCGCCCGGCTCGGCGCCACCGCCAACATCCAGCCGCTGTGGGCCGCGCACGAGCCGCAGATGGACGAGTTGACGATCCCTTTCCTCGGGGCGGAGCGGGCCGCCCGGCAGTACCCGTTCGGGGCGCTGCTGCGCTCCGGGGCGCGGCTCGCGGCGGGCAGCGACTGGCCGGTGAGCAGCCCCGATCCGCTCCAGGGCATCCATGTCGCGGTCAACCGGGTCGAGCCGGGCGGCACCGGGCCGGTGTTCCTGCCGGACGAGCGGCTGAGCCTCACGGACGCGCTGACTGCCTACACGGCCGGGTCGGCGTACGTGAATCACCTGGACGACGGCGGCCGGGTGGCCGTGGGGGCGCTTGCCGACCTGGTGGTGCTGGACCGCGACCCGTTCGCCGGGCCGCCGGAGGCGATCGCGCAGACCCGGGTGGCGCTCACGTACGTGGGGGGTGAGCGGGTGTACGCCGCCGGGTGACGCCGGGACGGGTGCCCGGGCGGGTGTACGCCGCCGACTGACGCCGCGACGGGTGCCCGGGGGACCGGTGCCCGGGGGGGCCGGTGCCCGGGGGGGCGGTGTCCCCTGCGGCCGGGCGGTGTCGTGGTGTCGGTCCTGCCCGTGGGCTCGGCGGACTTCTACGAGGAGGCCGAGCGGCTGGGCGTCCGGGCGGTACGGATGCGGGTGGACGCCGACCGGTCCGGGATGGAGGCGATCGCGGAACCGGCGGGGTCCGGGAAGCTGAAGGCGACGATCGCCGGGACCTTCCCGCTCGCGGACGCCGCGAAGGCGCATGAACTGGGCGACACCGGCCGCACCACGGGCAAGCTGGTCCTGCTCGCGGACTGAGCGAAGCCCACGGGGCGACACGCGCCAAACTCGAAGACATATGTCAATCGAACATGCTCAAATTCCTTCCATCGAGGGTAACTTGACGATCGGGGAACCGACGTCCGGGCGCGGGTGGGAGGTGGTGCCGCGGTGCGACAGGAGCCCGTACCTCTCACCCGGCAGCTGGGCATGTACGCGTTCCGGGGTCACACGGTGCTGGAGTTCCGGGGCGAGATCGACATCCTCGCGGCGGTCGAGATCGTCCCGCACCTGGACCGGGAGACCGACCGGCCCGGCGCCCGGGTCGTGATCGACCTGCGGCCGGTGGAGTTCTTCGACTGTTCGGGTCTGCGGCTGCTCTACCGGGCCCGCGCCCGGGTGCTGGAGCGCGGCGGGCAGCTGCTTGTGGTGTGCACGCATCCGCTGACGCTGCGCGTGTTCCGGGTCACCGGACTGTCCCGGCTGCTGCCCCCGCACCCGAGCGTGGACGCGGCCCTGGCCCGCTCCGGGGCCGCGTCCGGCTCGCTGTGAGGCCGGCTGCCCGGCCGGGGGCGAACGCGCCGGTCCTCCGGCTCCCGGGGACTCGCCGGTCTGGTACGGCCGTCGGCGGGAATCCGGTCAGCAGGAAGGAGGACCGTCGCGATGACGACTTCCGTCAGACACCTGCCCGGCTGGGCCAAGGTCCTGGCCGCACTCGTGCTCGTGCTCGTCGTGCTGTTCGCCGGAATCCGGCTGGCCGTACTGCCGGGCGTCCGGGACCTGTTCGGCACCGAGACCCATGACCGCTCCGGACCCGCACTCCTCAAGTCCGTGCAGGACATGAGCCGTTACGACGCCGCGTCCGGCAACTTCCAGGTCGTCGTGGACCTGGAGAAGGACGCGAAGTTCCTGCCGGACGCGATCCGCGGCACCCGCACCCTGTACGTCGGTGCGGGCACCGTGGACGCCTACGTCGACCTCGGCCGGGTCGAGGAGAAGGACGTGACCGTCAACGGTGACCGCACGTCCGCCACGCTCCGGCTGCCGCACGCCCGGCTCGGTCGGCCGGCCCTCGACCCCGACCACTCCTACGCCGTCTCCAAGCAGCGCGGCCTGCTGGACCGGCTCGGCGACCTGTTCTCGGACAACCCCAACAGCGAGCAGGCCGTGCAGCGGCTCGCCGTGCGGCACATCGGCGAGGCGGCCCGCGGCAGCGGGCTGACCGCCCGGGCCGAGAGCAACACCACCGGCATGCTGCAGGGCCTGCTGCGCTCCCTCGGCTTCAAGGAGGTGCACATCTCGTACGGCACCTGAGGGGTGCCGGTCAGCCGCCCAGCACCCCCGGCAGGGCCAGCGCCCCCAGCACCGTGGCGCCCACCAGCAGCCAGGCCACGTAGTCGCCGACGTGCCCGGACTGCAGTCGCCTGAGGGGCGCGGCCCAGTCGGGTGCGGCCACCCAGCGCGGGCGGGTCACGGCGAGGGCGGCGAGGGCCGCGGCAAGCACCGTGGAGGCCACGCCCAGCACCGCGCCGTGCAGTGTCCAGTGCACGGAGACGTGGGCACCGCCCGAGCCGGTCTCGTTGACGTATCGGGCCACCAGCTCCCCGAAGCCCGGGACCGACCCCACGGCGAGGGCGGCGGCGAGCAGCACAGCGGGCACGATCGTCATGGTGTCCGGGATCCGGCCGAGCAGGCCCGGGGTCTCGGGCTCCTCGTCGGAGCCGCTGGTCTCGTACTCGGCGTCCTCCGGGCGCGGCCCGAGGCCAAGGAACACGCGGGCGGTGACGCGCAGCACGGCTCCGGCGGTGACCGCGGAGGCGGCCACGAAGACCACGGTGAGCGGGCCGCCGACCGCCTCCTCGGTGATCGCCTTGCCGAGCCCGGTGCCGAAGGTCGGCAGTCCCGCGAGGCCGAGGGCCCCGATGCCGAACATCACCCCGGTGGCACGCAGTTGCCCGGCCCGCCCGTGCAGCGCATGCTCGTCGACGCTGCCGAACCGGTCCAGGAGGACACCGGCGCAGGCGAACAGGGCGGCCTTCACCCCGGCGTGCCCGAGCATGTACAGGGCGACGCCGTCGTCGCCCTCGGGGGTGAGGATGCCGAGGCCGATGACGAACAGGCCGGTGTGGGCGACGGTGGAGTAGGCGAGGAGCCGCTTGATGTGCCGCTGGTACCAGCACATGACGGCGCCGACGGCCGCGGTGACGGCGCCGAGGGTCACCAGCGCCCGCGTCAGGTCGGCGGCGGGGATGCCACCGGGTCCGGCGAAGACGGTGCCGTACACGCGCCAGACGCCGTAGGCGCCCAGTTCCACCATGACGCCGGAGAGCAGCATGCAGACGGGAGTGGGCGCGACGGCGTGCGCGTCCGGGAGCCAGAAGTGGAAGGGCACGGCCGCGGCCTTCACCAGCAGCCCGGTCAGCACCAGCACGAAGGAGGCGAGGACCAGCGCGTCCGGCCCGCCCTGCCCGGCCGCGCTGTCGAGGCCGCGGCCGATCTTCGTCATGGCCAGTTCCCCGGTGCGGGCGTACAGCAGGGCGATGCCCATCAGCATGGCGTAGGCGCCCAGGGAGTTGACGACACCGAAGGTCAGGGCGCCCTGTACGGCCTTGGCCTCGTCGATGCGGTAGCCGGTGAGCGCGTAGGCGGTGACGCTCATCAGCTCGAAGAACACGAACGCGTTGAACAGGTCCCCGGCGATGGCGAATCCGCACATGCCGCCCTGGAACACCAGCATCAGCGCGGTGAACGTGCCGGTGCGGCCGTGCGGGGGCTGGTCGAAGTAGCGCCACGAGTAGGCGAGGGCGGCGAGCGTGAGCAGGGACACCAGCGTGGCCATGCCGAGCGCCGGCCCGTCCCCGACCACGAGGATGCCGACGCTCTCGCCGCCGACGGGCAGCCAGCCGCCGACCCATTCGACCATGGGCGGCGAGGAGTCGAGCAGCAGCACGACGGCGAGGGCGGCCGTACCGCCGGAGACCGCGAAGCCGGTGATCTCGGCGGCGATCCGGGGCAGGTGGCGGCCGGTGGCCACCAGCACGGCGGCGCCGAGCAGCGGGAGCGCCACGAGCAGCGGGAGCAGGTGGTGCATCAGCCGCGCAGCTCCCGGAGTTCGTCGGGGTCGACCGTGCCGTGCCGTTTGGCGATCTGCAGGACGAGGGCGAGCAGCAGCGCGGTGACGGTGGCGCCGACGACGATGTCGGTGAGGGTGAGGGCCTGCACCACCGGGTCGACCACGGGCCGGGAGCCGGGCTCGATGTCCGAGAAGACGGGCGCGGTGGCGCCGTCCCGGTAGCCGACCGCCAGCAGCAGGACGTAGGTGGCGGACTGGCAGACGGCGAGACAGCCGACGGCGTGGATGAGGTTCCGGCTGGTGGCGAGGCCGTAGCAGCCCGTCAGGAAGACGTAGACGGCGACCAGGTACGGAAGGACGTGCATCGCGGTGTTCACCTCCCGTGTTCTCCTTCCCGGTTGTTCGACTGCCGTGCGTTCAACTTCCGTGCTCCTCCTCGATCTCGACGGCCTGGTCGAGGAAGTGGGCGAGCAGGACGACGACCGCGCTGGCCACCTCCATACCGACGGCGGCGTTCAGCAGGGGGACGGTGCCGCCGGAGGACAGGGTGTTGAAGGTGCCGTAGGGCAGCAGGGTGTTGGCCAGGAACGCGGTGCCGGCCAGCACTCCGGCGAGGCCCAGCACGAGGTAGGCGCAGACGGCGAGCGAGTCGGAGGCCTCGTAGACGCCGAGCGGACGGACGCGTTCCAGGGCGCCGTAGTCGGCGCCGAGGTAGAGCAGGTGCAGGGCGGTCGCGGCGACGACTCCGCCCTGGAAGCCGCCGCCGGGGCTGAGCTGGCCGTGGGCGATGACGTAGAGACCGGTGACCAGGGCGACGGGCAGCACCAGGAGCGCGTACCGGCGCACCGGGCGGGCCACCTCGGCGGGTTCGGGCGGGGCCCGGTGCTCGTCGCGGGCCTCGCGCAGGAGGACCACGCAGCCGAGGACGGCGGCGAACAGGATGCTGATCTCGCCGAGGGTGTCGTAGGCGCGCTGGTCGAAGTTGACGGAGGCGATGGTGTTGGCGATGTGCCGGTCGAGGGAGGCCTGCACGGCCCGGTCGCCGTAGGGGTGCCACCGGCCGCCGAAGGCGGGCAGGTCGAGGCAGGCGGCCACCAGCAGGGCGGCCAGGCCCGCGCCGCCGACGGCCAGCAGCCACAGCCGCAGCCGGTTCACCGGGCACCGTCCTTCGTCCGGCCGCGCCGCCGGACCTTGCGCACGCACAGCATGATCAGCAGGGGGGTCAGGGCGGAGCCGACGGCGAGCTGGGACAGGCCGGCGTCCGGTGCCTGGAGCACGGTGAACAGGACGGCGAGCACCGCCCCGAGCACGGACAGGACGAGCGCCTGGCGGGCCGGGTCGCGCTGGACGACCGCCGCGGTGGCGCAGCCGGCCACCAGCAGCAGGGACACGGTGATCACCGCGTCGGACACGGTGCACCTCCTCGTGGTGCGCCGGCCGCCCGGTGCCGGCCCCGTTCCGGCAGCGCCTCAGCCACCGCGCACCTCCCGGAAGCCGCCCGCCAGCGCCCGCGAGGCGATCACGTTGCCGCCGATCAGCAGGGCTCCGATCACCAGCAGCTTCACCATGGCCCGGCCAGGTCCGCCGGCCACGCACAGCGCGATCACGACGGCCGCGGCGAGTCCCGCCGCCGCCCAGGTCAGCCCCCAGGCGCTCGGCCGTTCGTCCGCCAGGTCGTCGGCGAGCAGCCGGGCGAAGACGAGGGTGCCGACCGGGCCCAGCAGGGCCATGAGCAGGGCGAGGTCGACGTAGGCGGGGCGGCCGTAGCCCTGGGAGAGGAGCAGCAGGGCGGGGCACACGGCCGACGTGGTGAGGTTCTGGGCGATGACCCGGCGCCCCGGCGAGCCGGTGGTCACGCCCCACAGGGCGGCCGCCCCTCCCCCGCCCAGTCCGACGGTCGCCGCCAGGATCCAGCCGTTCACCGCCAGGTCACCGCCCGCCGGCCGGCCCGGGCCAGCAGCGCTCCCACGGCGGCGCAGCTCGCACCGACGATCCGCTCCAGCGTGTCGACGCTCGTGATGAGCACCAGCCACAGCAACGCCAGCGCCGCCCACCAGGCCAGCAGTTCAGCGAGGGCGAGGAGGACCGCGCGGGGAGCCGTACGACGGGTCATCCAGCACCTCCTCGGTCCGCAGCGCACGCGTGTGCGGCGACGTGTCCGGAGCGCCGCAGGGGCATCCAAGCACCGCCGGCCCGTGGCGGAGCGGCGGCACGCGGGTCCGGACCGGGAGTGCCCCGGGAGCGTGCACGGAAACCACCGGGGTGCACCCGGCACCGTCCGGACGGCGCATCCCGGACCGTACGGCGGGTAACCGGTCTGGGACACCGGCGAATTGACGACTGGAGGACCCGATGGCCCGTACCGCCCTACGTCTGCCCGCGGTGCTGCGCACCGCCCGGAGGCGGCAACCGGCTGGGGAGGACCGGGCCGCGCGGCACGCCTGGCCGCTTCCCGTGCGGCTGCTGGCGGTACTCGTCGCCTTCGCGTTCATGGTGGCGTTCGCCGTCGTCCTGGCCCGGATCACCCTCCAGCCGTCGCCCGCGTCGGTGCACCTGACGCACAGCAATCTGCATCCGGGGCGCTCACTGAGGGCTTACCTGGAGCAGGCCTCGCTGCGGGACACGCTCCGGCAGGTCGGCGGGAACGTGCTGCTCGGCGTGCCGTTCGGGGTGCTGGTGCCGGTCCTCGCCCCGCGGGCCCGAGGGGTGCTCCAGGTACTGGCGCTCACGGCGCTCGTGATGCTCATGGTGGAGCTGGTCCAGGGGGCACTGGTCACCGGGCGCGCCTTCGACATCGACGACGTCATCCTGAACACCACCGGTGCGCTGGTGGGTTGGCTGCTGCTGGGGCGTCGCCTCGGGCGCGGGGTGCACCGGCGGGTGCACCGGCCGTCGGCCGAGTGATCGTCAGCATCAGGTCTGTACCAGAGTATTGACGGCTCCTTATCTCATTCCTTAAATCAAGAGGCGCAACTCTCTCGCCCCCCACCGAACGGAGAGCCATGGCCTCCCCGCGCCTGCTCCGCAGATGTCTGTTCGCCGCCCTGTCCGCGGTACTGGCCGGCTCCGCCGCCGTCGGTCCGGCCCGCGCGGAGACCGCCGCCCCGGCGGCGGCCGTCGCCACCTTCTCGGACACCTTCGACGGCCCCGCCGGCTCGCCGGTCGACGCGTCGAAGTGGACCCTGGAGACCGGCGACAACGTCAACAACCACGAGCGGCAGTACTACACCCCGGGAACGAAGAACGCGGCCCTGGACGGCCAGGGACACCTGGTGATCACGGCCCGCAAGGAGAACCCGGCCGGGTACCAGTGCTGGTACGGCAGCTGCCAGTACACCTCGGCCCGGCTGAACACGGCCGGCAAGTTCCACGCCACCTACGGGCACGTCGAGGCCCGGATGAAGATCCCGCGCGGGCAGGGCATGTGGCCCGCCTTCTGGATGCTCGGCACGCCGGTGAACTGGCCGGACTCGGGCGAGATCGACGTCATGGAGAACGTCGGCTTCGAGCCGTCGACCGTGCACGGCACCATCCACGGCCCCGGCTACTCCGGCTCGGGCGGCATAGGCGCCGCCTACAGCCTGCCCGGCGGCCAGGCCTTCGCGGACGCCTTCCACACCTTCGCGATCGACTGGGCCCCCGGCTCGATCACCTGGTCCGTCGACGGCAACGTCTACGAGCGCCGCACACCCGCCGACCTGGGCGGCAGGACCTGGGTGTACGACAACAAGCCGTTCTTCCTGATCCTGAACCTCGCGGTCGGCGGCTACTGGCCCGGTGACCCCGACGGCTCCACCCGATTTCCGCAGCAGCTGGTGGTGGACTCCGTCTCGGTGACGACGAGCGACAACGCCGGCGGCGTACCGGTCCGGGGACTCGCCGGCAAGTGCGTCGACGTGGCCGGTGCGAACCCGGCGAACGGCACCCCGGTCCAGCTCTACGACTGCAACGGCACCGGTGCGCAGGCGTGGACGGCCGGCCCGGACGGCACGCTCCGGGCGCTCGGCAAATGCCTGGACGTGACGGGCAACGGCACGGCGGACGGTTCGGCCGTCCAGCTGTGGGACTGCACCGGCGGCCCCAACCAGAAGTGGACCGTCACCGGGGCGCACGACATCGTCAACCCGCAGGCGGACAAGTGCCTCGATGTCACCGGCAACAACTCGGCCAACGGGACCCGGCTGCAGATCTGGACCTGCACGGGCGGCGCGAACCAGAAGTGGACGGTCGGCTGAGCCGTCGGCTCAGCGCAGCGACCAGGTGTACTTGTCCCCGCCCACGAAGCGGACCACGTCGGGATCGTCCAGATCGTGGATGGTGATGCCGTGGCTGGCCGCCTTCTCCAGCACATCCGTGACGGTCCTGGCCTCACCGACCACCTGACCGTCGATCTCCATGATCCGGAACGGCGGCTCGCCGTGCCTGCCCGGGCACACCCCGAGGACCAGGATCCGCGGATGGGCGATGTGGGGAGCTCCTTGTTCGGTCATGCAATCGAGGGTAGAACGCAACCCGCGCGGACGGGTCATCCAGCAGAGCCGTCCAGGAGATCCAGGACGGCCGCCTCCACGGCTCCTTGCGTGGCCGGACGCCCGAAGTCCCCGTGTTCGCCCAGCCGGGTGAGCGCGGGGGCGACGGTCACCCCCTCTTCGAACAGCTCGAACACCCTGGGGTCGATGTACGACGTCCGGCACACCGCGGGCGTGTTGCCCAGGTAGTGGCTGACCTCGCGGACGGCCCGGGCGATCTGCCGGCGCCGGGCCGTCTCGGTGGCGCGGGCGGCGCGCGTGCCCACGGCGACCGCCACGCAGGCCAGCACGGTGGCGTGCCAGGTGCGGAAGTCCTTGGCGGTGACATCGGTGCCGGACAGCCGGCGCAGCGCCTCGTTGAGGTCGTCGCCGTGCAGGTCGTGCCAGGCGGCCCGCTCCCAGTAGGCGAGGAAGCGGTCGCCGCCCCGTTCGCGGCGCAGCAGGGCGCGGGCGACCGTACGGGCCTGTTCGTCGACGAGCGCGCGGACCGACTCGGTGCCGCCCTTGGCCGGGTAGCTGAAGGTGATCTCCCCGCGTGCGCAGCTGACGTGCTCGCGGAGCATGGTCGTCAGGCCGTACGTCTCACTGGTGCGGGTGTGCCGGTCGCTGCCGATGCGGAAGAAGCCGAGGTCGAGCAGGCGGACCGCGCAGGCGGTGACCCGGGACCGGCTCAGTCCGCGCCCGGCCAGGTCGGCGGCCACCTTGGCGCGCACTTCTGGCAGGGACCGTGCGACCCGCCGCACGTGCTCGTGCTTGGCCTTCTCCTGCTCCGCCCGGAACTGCTCGTGGTACAGGTACTGGCGGCGTCCGGCGTCGTCGGTGCCGACCGCCTGGAGGTGGCCTCCGGGCCAGGGGCAGATCCACACGTTCCGCCAGGCGGGCGGGATGGTCAGGGCGCGGATGCGGGCGATCTGCTCGCGGTCGGTGAGGGGCTCGCCGGCGACGTCGGTGTAGCGGAAGCCCCGGCCGCAGCGGATGCGCCCGAATCCGGGGCCGTCGCAGGAGCTGGTCCGCAGTCTCACCGGGGCCTCACGGACGGCGCCAGTCGTCGCCGGTCAGGTGGGAGCCGGCCTGCGGGCCCATGCGGAGCATGCCGCCGTCGACGCTCCAGGAGGCGCCGGTGACGTAGGAGGCGTCGGGGCTCGCCAGGAAGGCGATCACGGCGGCGACCTCGCGGGCGTCCCCCGGCCGGCCCAGCGGTACGCCCGGCCGGCGCTCGGTGTGCACGTCGGTGTCCTCCTGGCCGGTCATCGGGGTGGCGATCTCGCCCGGTGCGACCGCGTTCACGGTGATGCCGTACTCGGCCAGCTCCAGGGCCATCACCTGGGTGAGCAGGCCGAGCCCGCCCTTCGCCGCGCAGTACGGGGCCGCGCCGACGCGGGGCTGGTGCTCGTGCACCGAGGTGACGTTGACGATCCGGCCGCCGTCGCCCTGCCGGATCATCCGCCGGGCGGCGCGCTGTCCGCACAGGAACGGGCCGACGAGGTCGACGTCCAGGACCCGGCGCACGTCCGCGAGGGTGAGGTCGAGGTAGGGCGTCATGGTGCCGGTACCGGCGTTGTTCACCAGCACGTCGATGCGGCCCAGCTCCTCGCACAGCTCGTCCACGGTGTCGGCGGCCTCGGGCAGCCGGGTGAGGTCGAGCTGGGCGACGGCGGCCCGTCGGCCGTGGGCGCGGACCTCCTGCGCCGTCTCCTCGGCGCCCTCCTCGTCCGTGTGCCAGGTGATGCCGATGTCCAGGCCCGCCTCGGCCAGGCGTACGGCGGTGGCACGGCCGATACCGCTGTCGGCGCCCGTGATCAGCGCCGTTCGTCGCGCGGCTGGTGCGGACATGGCTCGCCTCCCGAAGTCCTCACGGACGGTGTGATCGAGTCATCGCAGTACCCGGGCGCGAGGTGCGCAAACGGGCCCCGCCACGGGGAGCGGGGCCAGTTGTGGGCCGCGGTTGGTGCGGGGCTCGGCGCGCGGTTCCCCGTGCGCAAACGGGCCCCGCCACGGGGAGCGGGGCCAGTTGTGGGCCGCGGTTGGTGCGGGGCTCGGCGCGCGGTTCCCCGTGCCCTTTCGGGGCGCTCGGTGTGAACCTTGGTGGCATGGAGCCCGTCGTCGCCCTGGAACGGATCGCCTTCCTGCTGGAGCGTGCGCTCGCGCCCACGTACCGGGTGAAGGCGTTCAGGACCGCCGCCCGGGTCCTCGCCGCGCTGCCCGGGGACGAGGTAGCCGAGCGCGCGGCGGCGGGGACGCTGGAGGCGCTCAGAGGGGTCGGGCCGAAGACCGCGCAGGTGGTGCTCGAGGCGCTGGCCGGGGAGGTGCCCGGGTATCTGCGCAAGCTGGAGGAGGAGGCCGGTGCGGCAGCCCCCTCCGGGCCCGGCTCCGCCTTGCGGGCGCTGATCCGCGGGGACTGCCACACCCATTCGGACTGGTCGGACGGCGGCAGTCCGATCGAGGAGATGGGGCGGGCCGCGGCCGAGCTGGGACACGAGTGGACGGTGCTGACCGATCACTCGCCGCGACTGACGGTGGCCCGGGGGCTGTCGCCCGCGCGGCTGCGGGAGCAGCTGGAGCAGGTGGCGGAGCTGAACGCGCGCTGGGCGCCGTTCCGGCTGCTCACCGGCATCGAGTGCGACATCCTGGAGGACGGCTCGCTGGACCAGGAGCCCGAGCTGCTGGAGCGGTTGGACGTGGTGGTCGTCTCGGTGCACTCCAAGCTGCGGATGGACGCCCGCTCGATGACCCGCCGGATGGTGGCCGCCGTCCGTGATCCACACGCCGATGTGCTCGGGCACTGCACCGGGCGCCTGGTGACGGGCCGCGGACGGCCCGAGTCGGAGTTCGACGCGGACGAGGTGTTCGCCGCGTGCGCCGAGTCGGGTACGGCCGTGGAGATCAACAGCCGTCCGGAGCGGCTGGACCCGCCCCGGCGGCTGCTGCGCCGGGCGGTCGAGGCCGGGGTGCTGTTCTCCGTCGACACCGACGCGCATGCGCCCGGCCAGCTGGACTGGCAGATCCTGGGCTGCGCGCGGGCCGAGGAGTGCGGGGTGCCGCCCGAGCGGGTGGTGACGACCTGGTCGGCCGAGGAGCTGCTGGACTGGACCCGTGCGGGCCGGCTGCCGGCACGCGTGGCGGGGCCCGGGCGTGGTACCCGGGCCGGGAACTGAGAGAGAGGACCCCCGGATGGACCGTGCCGCCGTGTTCGACGTCGACGGGACGCTCGTCGACACCAATCATCTGCACGTCGTGACCTGGTGGGAGGCGTTCCGGCAGGCGGGGCACCGGGTGCCCATGCATGCCGTGCACCGGGCCGTGGGCCTGGGCTCCACGGACCTCGTCGCCCATCTGCTCGGCGAGGACCGCGACCGGGACCGGGACGCCGAGCTGAGCGCGGCGCACAAGGCGCTGTACGGCCAGTACTTCGACCGGCTGGCCGCCCTGCCCGGGGCCACGAAGCTGCTGCGGCGACTGCACGGGGACGGGTGGACGATCGTCCTCGCCACCTCGGCGAGCGGCGCCGAACTGGGCGCGCTGCGCCGTGCGATCGACGCGGACGACACCATCACGGACACCGCGAGCGCCGAGGACGTGCGGGAGGGCAAACCGGCTCCGGAGCCCGTGGAGCACGCGTTGGAGCTGGCCGGGGTGCCGGCCTCGCGGGCGGTGTTCGTCGGCGACACCGTGTGGGACATGCGGGCGGGCAGCAAGGCCGGGGTCCGCTGTGTGGGAGTGCTCTGCGGCGGGATCCCGCGGGCCGACCTCGAGGAGGCGGGGGCGGAGGCGGTGTACGCCGACCCCGCCGACCTGCTGGACCGGCTGGCCGGGAGCCCGCTGGGCTGAGGGCCGCCGAGGTGACGCGGGTCACGTGCCGGACAGGAACACCACGGGGTGGTTGTCCGTTGAACGAACCGTGGGTGCGGATGGGACAGAGTCCCCGGGCCTCACCTTTTGCCCACAGGGACGATCGTCCGGCTGAAGCCCTGTGGAGCCTCTCGCCGCGAGGCGACCGCCGTCCGCATCCACCTCCTGACCGCCCCGGCCGTGAATCCCCCGTCACGGCCGGGGCTCGTTCGTGTGCGGGCCGGAGTGTCCCTCTCGTCGCCGTGGCGGCGCGGCCGGAGCCGTCCTCCCGACGCCGGGCCGGCGCGGCCGGAGCTGCCCCGGGGCTGTGATCGGCCGGGTGTGCGGGCGTGGCTGCCGGGTACCCGGCCGGCTGTCGCAGCCTCCGCCGCGCCGACGAGAGGAGCCGAAGGTGAGCAGCTCAGCGGGCAGCAGGGTGGTCGTGACCGGCGCCACCGGCAATGTCGGGACGAGCGTGGTGCGCCTGCTCTCGGAGGACCCCGCCGTCAAGTCGGTGCGGGGGCTGGCCCGGCGTACGCCCGCGTGGTCACCGGAGAAGACCGAGTGGTCCGCCGTCGACCTGTCCGCCGACTCCGCGAACCTCGCTGAGCGGTTCGAGGGCGCCGACGCCGTGATCCATCTGGCCTGGGCGTTCCAGCCGACGCACGACCCGGCCGTCACCTGGCGGACGAACGTGCTCGGCAGCATCCGGGTGTTCGAAGCGGTCGCCGCGGCCCGCGTGCCGGTGCTGGTGCACGCCTCGTCCGTCGGGACGTACTCCCCCGGCCCCAAGGACCGCCCGGTGGACGAGTCCTGGCCGACGCACGGCTGGCCGGACGCCGCGTACTGCCGGGAGAAGGCCTACCTGGAGCGCACGCTCGACGTGTTCGAGCGCGACCACCCCGAGGTGCGCGTGGTGCGCATGCGCCCGGCGTTCCTGTTCAAGTGGCAGTCGGCGAGCGAGCAGCGGCGGATCTTCGGCGGCCGGTTCCTGCCCGGTCCGCTGGCCAGGCCCGACCTGTTGCCGTTCCTGCCGGACGTCCCCGGCCTCCGGGTGCAGGCGCTGCACACCGACGACGCGGCCGAGGCCTACCGGCTCGCGCTGCACACGGACACCGCCCGGGGCGCCTTCAACCTGGCCGCCGATCCGCCGCTCGACGCCGGAGTGCTGGGTGAACTGCTCGGCTCCCGCCCGGTGCGACTGCCGCGTACGGCGGCCCGGTCGGCGATCGCAGCCGCCTGGGGACTGCGTCTGCTGCCCGCCTCCCCGCACCTGTTCGACGCCGTGCTGCGGCTGCCGCTGATGGACTGCGGACGGGCGCACAACGAACTCGGCTGGCAGCCCCGGCGCACCGCGACCGAGGTGCTGCAGGAGTTCCTGGACGGACTGCAGAAGGGCGGCGGGATGGAGACCGAGCCGATGCGGGGGCGGAAGGTCGGCTGAGCCGGCCGGACCGAGAGCCGACGAGGAACGGAGAACACCATGGCCGCGCAGCGTCAGCCGGAGCCCGGTTCCAGGTCCGCACCGGAGGGGCGGCCGGTGCCCCGGGACATGCCGGACCAGCAGGCCCGGCCGAACGAGGACCCGTGGGACGTCAGCCCCGGACGCGCGCTCGACGAGGAGACCGAAGAGGAGTCCGTGCCGGACACCGACGAAGCCGGCAGCGGCCCCCAGGGCGCCCCTCGGTCGGGCACGGTGCACCCGGAACATCCGGCACCCGAGGAGCCGTCGGCCTGAGGCGAGACCCTCGGCCCGAGGCAAGGCCCCCGGCCCGAGGCAGCGGACATCCGTCAGCCTGACGGCCCGGGGCGCCCGACGGCCGGACGGCCCGGTGAGCCCGACGGCCGGCGTGAACGGCGCAAGGCCCCGTGGGCGTGGCGAGACCCGTGACCGGCGCAAGGCCCCGTCGGCTTCGACCGGCCGCCGTCACGCCGGGCGGCGCCGCCGGCCGCGGGGTGACCCGTGACCGGCGCAAGGCCCCGTCGGCGTGACGGCCGCGGCGGGGTCCGTCAGCGGGGGGCCCGCTCCTGGAGGGCGGCGCGCCAGGCCGGCAGGCGGTCCTCGCCGGCCGGTTCGGGGCGCCGGCCGCCCCCCGCGAAGAACTCGGCCAGCGGAAGGATCGCGGCGCCGACGGTGACCGCGTCCGGGCCGAGCCGTCCGAGTTCGATGGTCACCCGGTCGGCCGGGTGGCGCAGCGCGTACGTCGCCGCGTGCCGACGCACGGCGGGCAGGAAGCGCGTGCCGAGCTGGAGACCGGCCCAGCCGCCGATCAGGATGCGCTCGGGCTGGAAGAGGTTGATCAGGTCGGACAGGCCGGCGCCCAGGTACTCGGCGGTCTCCTCCAGGACGGCCAGCGCGACCGGGTCGGGCGTGCCGTCGGAGGGCGGGTAGGCGGCGGCCAGCATCGCCGTCAGCGCGGTCTCCTCGTCGGCCCCCTCGGGGGGCCGGCCGCCCTCCTCGCGCCAGCGGGCGAGCAGCGACTCGGCGCCCGCGTACGCCTCCAGGCAGCCGGGCGCACCGCAGCGGCAGCGGCGCCCGCGCACCCGTACCGTCAGATGGCCCCATTCCACGGCCCGTCCGTGTTCCACCTCGGGGGTGACCAGACAGGCACCGACGCCGGAGCCGAAGAGCACGACCACGGCGTTCCGGGCGCCCCGCCCGGCGCCGAACCACATCTCCGCCTGACCGAGGGTCTTGGCGCCGTTGTCGATGAAGTACGGCACCTGGTCGGGGAGGGGGGAGGCCGAACGGAGCAGCTGCTCCAGCGGGACCGCGTCCCAGCCGATGGTCTGCCCGTGCACGACGGCGCCCCGGTCGGGGGTGTGCTCGACGATGCCGGGGACGCCGACACCCACGCCGAGCAGCCGTTCGGGGACGGCCTGTTCGGCGGTGAGCACCTCGGCGACGCCGTCCCGGATGTGACCGGTGATCACGTCGACGTCGTAGCCCTGCGGGGCCAGCGTCCGTTCCGTGCGGGCGAGTTCGGTGAGCGCCAGGTCGAACAGCTCCACCCGGACCCGGGTCTCGCCGACGTCGACGCCGATCACCTGGCCGCTGTGCGGGGAGACCCGCAGCAGGGTGCGCGGCCGGCCGCCGTCCGAGTCGACGCTCCCGGCCTCCTCGACCAGACCGTCGGCGATCAGGTCCGCGACGACGTTGCTGACCGAGCCGGAACTCAGCCCGGTGGCCGGCCCCAGTTCGAAACGGCTCAGCGGCCCGTCGAAATAGAGCCGCTGCAGCACCGCCGTACGGTTGCCGCGCCTGAGGTCGCGTACTGTGCGTCCGTTCCGCCCCGCCATGCGGCTCCCTTCACGAACCCTGCCCGACCTGCAACATACCCCTTCGGGCAGTGCGGACGCGACATTCTCCCAACCCTTAGTTCACGCTATGAGCTAAGGCAAGGGTCCCGGATGCCGGGGCTCCGCGTCGTCGGTGCCGGGGTACGTTCCCGGTTCAGGGTACGGAACGCCACGCGGACGCCGGGGGCCGTGCGGGCGCCGTCGCCGCAGACGTACACCCGCGCCCCGGCCGCCAGCAGCCGCCACACCTCCTCGGCCCCGTCGGCGTGCGGGTACCGGCGAGGCGAGCAGCCGGTGGACGGAGCCGCCCGTCGGCGGGCGGAGCCACCCTCGGGAAATTCGTTAGCTCTCAACCGCCTGCCTGCATAGAGTCGGCAATAACCTAGAGACCCTAGGTTGCGAGGATGACACCCGGAAGGATCCCTCCCATGAAGACGCTCACCGAGCAGGACATCCGCAGCTCCTTCATCAACTGCTCCAAGGGCGAGGCCAAGCGACTGACGGTTCCGCAGGACCTCGGTGAACGCCCTTGGGACGATCTGGACTTCCTCGGGTGGCGCGATCCGGGGGCCCCCGACCGCAGCTACCTGGTCACCGAGCGGGACGGCCGGCTCGTCGGGGTCGCCCTGCGCTTCCCGGCCTCGCAGCGCGGGTTCCTGCACCGCAGCATGTGCTCGGTGTGCCTGACGACCCATCGCGGCGGCGGGGTGTCGCTGATGACCGCGAGGAAGGCGGGCCCGGCGGGCCGCGAGGGCAACTCGGTCGGCCTGTACATGTGCACCGACCTGGCCTGTTCGCTGTACGTCCGCGGGAAGAAGGTGCCGGAGTCCGGCGCCCGGTTCGAGGAGAGCCTGACCCTGGAGCAGCAGATCGCCCGGGCCACCGGCAATCTGCACGCCTTCCTCGACAAGCTGTACGTGTGAGCACCGCCCCGCCGGCCCGGCGCACGACCGTGCCGTGGTCGTGCTCGACGGGCGGTGCGGCGACCTCGGCGGGCGGTGCGGCGACCTCGGCAGAGGTGGCCGGATATCGCCCGCGAACCGGGCCACCACACCCCGCCGAGGTCCCTGCTCCCGCGGTCTGAACGGCGGCCACCTGCCCGTACGCGAACACTTGCGGACAGAAACAGGCCGCCAACGATCACGTTCGAGTTCCCGGACTAATGGGAACAGGCCAAGGGATGCTCGACGTACGAAAGTGGGCCATGGGACTGGGGCGGCTGCTGAAGCGCCGCCGGGAACCGGTGGTCGTCCAGACGCTGCGGTCGGCCGCGGCCGCGACGGTCGCCTACGTGATCGCGCTCCGGCTGAGTCCGGAGCCGGCCCCGCTCACCGCTCCGCTGACCGCGCTGCTGGTCGTCCAGGTGACCTTCTTCGCCACGCTCACCAACGGCATCCGCCGGGTGAACTCGGTGGTCGCCGGCGTGCTGGTCGCCATCGCCTTCAGCGGTCTGGTCGGCCTGACCTGGTGGAGCCTCGCGCTGCTGATCGTCGCCTCACTGGCCGTGGGGCACCTGGTCCGCGTGGACGAGTACGTCGCCGAGGTGGCGATCAGCGCCATGCTGGTGCTCGGGGTGACCACCGTCGGGTTCACCGCCTGGGCGCGGATCGTGGAGACACTCATCGGCGCGGTCGTCGGCACCGCCTGCAACCTGCTGCTCCCGCCGCCGGTGTGGGTCGACGCGGCCGGCCGGTCGATCGAGGACCTGGCCCGGCGGGTACGGCAGTTGATGCTGCGGATGGGCGAGGAGGCCGCGGGCCGGATCCCCTGGCAGCAGGCGGCCGAGCGGCTGCACGAGGCGCGCCGGCTGGATCACGACATCGTCCAGGTGGACGCGGCGCTGCGGCAGGCCGAGGACAGCCTGCGGCTCAATCCGCGGGTGAAGGAAGGGCTGCTGCACCGGGTGGTGCTGCGCACCGGGCTGGACACGCTGGAGATCTGCACGGTGGTGCTGCGGGTGCTGGCCCGCTCCTTCACGGATCTGGCGAAGGCCCGCGGGCCCGAGGATCTGTTCCCGCCACGGGTGGGGGCGACCGTCGAGCAGTTGCTGTCGGAGATGGCCGACGCCATCGTCAGCTTCGCCGTACTGGTGACCACCCATCTGAGCGAGAACGCCGAGTCGGCGGAGGCCCGGCTCACCGCCGAGCTGCACACCGCGGCCGGCACCCGGGACCGGCTGGCCGAGCTGCTCCGGGAGGAGATCGGCAAGGACTGGACGAACTGGCAGCTGCTGGGGGCCGTGCTCACCGAGACGACCAGGATCATCGACGAGCTGAACACCGAGCACCGCACCCGGCGGCTGCTGGAGGAGCTGGACCGGGTGTCCCGGGAGACCCGGGAGAAACTGCCCCGGCTGGCCTGGCTGCGCGAGCGCCTCGGCGTGCAGGAGGAGCTGTGGCGGAACCGTACGGGGTTCGGTGAGCGTTCTCGATGAGTGAGGTGCCGGGTCAGGCCGGCGCGGCGAGCGAGGGGGTGGGCGGATGACCGGTCCAGGGGTCCGGATCGACGGGAACACGCTGCGGCTGCCGGGCGGAGTGGCGGTGCGGTTCGTGCGCACCCTGCGGCTGCCCGAGAAGGGCACGCACGCGCTGCCGCCGGGGCTGGGCGAGTTCCCGGTCCGGCGGGTGGCCGACTACGCCGACACGGTGCCGGAGCAGTGGCGGGCGCGCGGCGGCGTGATGCTGCCGGTGTACCTGCGCGAGGCGATGTGGCTGAGCTTCGCCGGCACGACGGAGCCGGCCGCGCTCCAGGTCGGCGTGGGCAAAGTGTGCGCGGTCTCGGGCAAGCCGTGGAGCGACCGGCTGAGCCGGCGCCCGCAGAACTACGTGGTGCTGCCCCGCCAGCCCTGGCTGGACGGCATCAACTCCGGCAAGGGCACGGTCCGCCAGTTCGTCGCCGTGCCGCTGGGACTGGGGGCGACGGTCGAGGGCCAGGTCACCGGCGAAGAGGTGTGGGGCGGGGTGCAGCTCCAGTCGTACCCGCTGCGGGAGGACGTCCTCGCGCAGTGGCGGCGCCGGGAGCAGGAGCGCCTGGAGCGGGAGCGGCAGGCGGCCACGGCCGGCCCGTTCGCCGGCTACGGGGCGCCCCCGCCCATGGCCGCGCCGGCCCCCGGCGGTGCCCCGCCGGCACCGGCCGCCATGGCGTTCGGCGGTCCCCCTCGCCCGGCCGCCGCGGCCCCGCGCGCCGCGGCCATGGGGCTCGGCGTGGGCGGCTCGATGCGGCAGGAGGTGTACCGGGACGACCGGTCGCTCAAGGACTGGGCCGAGGAGCCGGCCGGGCGGGTGTTCGTGCACCTGGTGACGCCCCCGGAGTGGCGACGGATCACCGGCGAGGCGCCGCCGCCGTCGCCGGTGGACCGGGCGGCGTACACCCGGGCCGGCCTGCCCTGGTACGACTACTACGACGCGGACGCCGAGGACCTCTCCCCCACCGGCACCCTGGAGGCGGTCAAGCCCGTCGGCGACTGGCTCGGGGACGACCTGGACCCGTGGCAGCCGCCGTCGCCCGGCCAGGTGACCCCGCTGAAGGACGCGCCCGGCAAACCGGTGCAGGACGGGGAGTGGTGACCGCTTCCTAGCCCCTCCGGCCCAGCGGGTTGCATCCTGCGCAACGCCCGTTGCCCAGCTTGCCCTTGGTGGTGCTCGCGGGCCAAGGTGGCTGTCACGACCGGGGCAACCGACGACCTGAGGTGCGGCATGGACACGGAGGCACGGACGGCGCGACGGGTGTTCCCCGGGAGCCCGCGCGGGAGGGCGCAGGGCGGCGGCTGGACCAGGCGCCGGTTCGTCGGGGCCGTGGCCGGCACGGCGGCCGTGGTGGCGGTGCCGGCCACGGCGGCCCGGCCCACGGACGGCGGGCCGGCCCCGCGGGAGCGCGCGGCCGCCTCGCCGCCCCGCGCACCGTCCGGTCCGCGCCCGCTGTACGTGGGCACGTACACCTCGGCCCAGGGCGGCGGCCCCGGCATCGCGGTGGCCTCGTACGACCCGGAGTCCGGCCGGATCACCGCCTCGGGCACGCTCACCGGGGTGCCCGACCCCTCCTACCTCGCCGTGCACCCGGACGGCCGCACGCTGTACGCGGTCGACGAACGGCAGGACGGCGGGGTGACGGCCGTACGGCTCGCGGACCGGCGGGTGCTCGGCACCCGCAGCACCGGCGGGGAGGCCCCTTGCCACCTGTCGGTGCATCCTTCGGGGCGCTGGCTGCTGAGCGCGAACTACGGCTCGGGCAGCGTCGCCGTGCACCCGGTCGACGCCTCGGGCGCCCTCGGCGAGCGCACCGCCCTGGTGACGCACACCTCCCCGCAGCCCGGACCCGGCCAGCAGGGCCCGCACGCGCACCAAGTCCTCACCTGCCCCGGCGGCGGGCACGTCCTCGCCGTCGACCTCGGCACCGACACCGTGTACACGTACCGCCTGGACTCGGCGAAGGGCACGCTGACCGAGGTGGCGCAGGCGCACGCGCGGCCCGGGGCGGGGCCGCGCCATCTGACCTTCCATCCGGGCGGCCGGTACGCCTACCTGGCCAACGAGGTGGACGACACCGTCGCCGTGTGCACCTACGACCCGGGGTCCGGCCGGCTCGGCATCGGCGACCCGCAGCCGACGGGTTCGGACGGCGGCACCAACTACCCGGCGCAGATCCTGGTGACGGCGGACGGCCGGTACGCCTTCCTCGCCAACCGGGGCCACAACAGCCTCGCCCGGTACGCGGTCGAGGCCGGCGGGGCCCGGCTGCGGCTGCTCGGGACGGTGCCGGTGGGCGGCGACTTCCCGCGGCAGGTCGCCTTCTCCCCGGACGGCCGGCTGCTGTTCGCGGCGAACCAGCGCTCCGGCACGGTCAGCGTCTTCCACGTCGACCGGGACAGTGGCGGTCTGCGCCGGGCGGGCGAGCCGTTCGTGTCACCCGTCGCCGTCTGCGCGCTGCCGCTGTAGCGCGCGGGGGCAGCCGGCGGCGCCGGTCTGGGCCAGCAGGACGTGCATGCGCTCGGTGAGCTGGGCGACGTCGTCGGCGGGCGCGTGGAAGGGCAGCCGTACGTCGCCGTGGGCGCGGGTGCGTTCGATGCGCAGGGTCAGTCCGTGCCGGTCGACGGCCAGCGGTGCCACCCGGGTCGCCGCGTGCAGGCTCTCGGGCCGCACCAGACGGGTGAGCCGCTCGACGGCGTCCGGATGGGCGTCGGCGAGATGGGTGAGCAGCCGGGCCTCGGCCTCGGCGAGCGGGTCGGGCCGGGCGGCGCCGAACTCGTCCGGGTCGACGACGACGGGCCCGGAGGACTGCCGCAGGACGACCCGGGTGGGCCGGAGGAGCAGACCGTCCCCGGCCGGGGCGAACCAGCCGGAGAGCCAGAGCCGGGCCCGGATGCGGCTGCGCACCGGCACCGGGGCCACGTCGGCGAACTCCAGCAGGACCGCGGGCTCTTGGCGTGGGGCGCACAGGGCTGCCGCGAACAGGGCGCTGTCCTCGGGCACCGCCAGCCGCACCTGCCCCGGGCCGGTGACGGTGTGCGCACCGACGTACTCCTCGCGCACCCCGTCCGCGGTCACCGCGCACGACCACGCGGTGGCCAGCACCGAGCGCGCCCGCTCCGCCGCACCGGGGGCGGCCGTCCAGTCCTGTGTGTCACCCATCCCGAGACCTCCTTAGGTAAGCCTTGCCTAACCTATCGAAGATCGGGGCGCACGCCAACCACGGTCGCACCGGTGCACAGGATCACGCGGGGACACCCGGCAGCACTCGGACACCCAGGCCCCGCAACCGGTGCGCAGGACTACGCGAGGACGCCCAGCAGTGCCCGGGCGCACAGGTCGCGCACCTGCTCCCTGGTCAACTCGCCCTCACCGCGCAGCCATTCGAGACACACCGCGGTGGTGAAGGCGAGCCAGCCGCGCACGGCCAGGCGCACCTGCGGAGCGGCCTCGAAGACGGGCCCGAACTCCGGGTCGGCGGCGAGCGCGGCCAGAATCTGCTTCTCCTGCCCGGCCAGGGCCTGCCGGTAGACCCGGCGCACGGCCTGGTCGCCGGCCGCGTCGGCACGGTGGAAGGCGCGGAAGCCGTGGGCATGGGCCTGGACGTAGCCGAGATAGGTGTCCAGGCCGGCACCGAGCTGCTCACGCACCGGCACCCCGGGGACGGCGGCCGTCATGCGCAGCATGCGCGCGCTCTCCCGCTCCACGACCGCGGCGAAGAAGTCCCGCTTGGTCGGGAAGTAGTGGTACAGCAGCCCGCGGGAGACCCCGGCGATCTCGGCGACCTGCTCGATCCACACGTCGTCGTAAGGGTTTTCCGAGAACAGCTTCGCTCCGACCGACAGCAGCTGCTCACGACGCTCCGCGGTGCTGAGTCTGCGCCGGGCGCGTTCCCCCTGGTTCGCGGGCATGGCGTCACTTTACTTGACGCCCGTTCAACAAGGGGATCAGACTGGAAGACGTTATTGAACCCACGTACAACATGCGCCGCTTCACCCATCCGCTGATCAAGGGAGATCGCGTCATGGCGGAGACGACGGAGAGCACACGGACCGGCCTGCCGAAGGGCTTCCGGAGCGCCGAGCAGGGCTGGCCCGAGCTGCACCGGATCCCGCATCCGCCGCACCGGCTGCCCCTGCTCGGCGATGTGCTCGGCGCCGACCGGCGCACACCGCTCCAGGACTCCGTGCGCTTCGCGCGCGAGCTGGGCCCGGTCTTCCGGCGCCGGGCCTTCGGCAAGGAGTTCGTGTTCGTGTGGGGGGCGCCGCTCGTCGCCGACCTGGCCGACGAGACCCGGTTCGCCAAGCACGTCGGGCTCGGGGTGGCCAACCTGCGGCCGGTGGCCGGCGACGGCCTGTTCACCGCGTACAACCACGAACCCAACTGGCAGCTGGCGCACGACGTCCTCGCGCCCGGGTTCAGCCGGGAGGCCATGGAGGGCTACCACGGGATGATGCTGTCGGTCGCCGGCCGGCTGACCGACCACTGGGACCGCAGGCTGCTGGCCGGGCAGACGGTCGACGTGCCCGGTGACATGACCCGGCTGACCCTGGAGACGATCGCGCGGACCGGTTTCGGGCACGACTTCGCCTCCTTCGAGCGGGACCGGCCGCACCCCTTCGTCACGGCGATGGTCGGCACGCTCACCTACGCACAGCGGCTGAACAGCGTGCCCGGACCGCTGGCCCCGCTGCTGCTGCGCGCCGCCGCCCGGCGCAACGCGGCCGACATGGCCTACCTGAACCGCACGGTCGACGACCTGGTCGCACAGCGGCGCCGGTCGGGTGGCGGCGAGGGCGACCTGCTGGACCGCATGCTGGCCACGGCGCACCCGGAGACCGGCGAGCGGCTGTCCGCCGAGAACGTCCGCAAGCAGGTGATCACCTTCCTGGTCGCGGGCCACGAGACCACCTCGGGCGCCCTCTCCTTCGCCCTGTACTACCTCGCCCGCCACCCGGAGATCGCCGCCCGGGCCCGCGCCGAGGTCGACCGCGTCTGGGGCGACACCGAGCAGCCCGGCTACGACCGGGTAGCCAAGCTTCGCTACGTCCGCCGGGTCCTGGACGAGGCGCTGCGGCTGTGGCCCACCGCGCCGGCCTTCGCCCGCGAGGCCCGCCTGGACACGGTCCTCGCCGGGGAGCACCCGATGCGCCGGGGGGCGTGGGCACTGGTGCTGACGCCGATGCTGCACCGCGATCCGGCGGTGTGGGGCGAGGACGCCGAGCGCTTCGACCCGGACCGCTTCGACGCCGCCGCCGTACGGGCCCGGCCGCCGCACACCTTCAAGCCGTTCGGCACCGGTGCGCGGGCCTGCATCGGCCGCCAGTTCGCGGTGCACGAGGCGACCCTGGTCCTCGGCCTGCTGCTGCGCCGCTACGAACTGCACGCCGAGCCCGGCTACCGGCTGACCGTCGTCGAGCGCCTGACGCTGATGCCGGAGGGGCTGCGGCTGAGGCTGGAGCGCAGGAGCCCCGACGGGGCGAGGGGAACCGCGCGCCCGGCCACGACGGACCCGCAGCCGGACCACGGCACGCCGCGGCACGCAGAGCACGCGGCACCGGCCGGGCAGGGCCCGGCGTCAGCCGCCCGCCGTCCAGTGCGCCGGACGGCGGACTGACTCCGGCAGCCGGGTGCCGGCGCTGCCACGGGCCGCGTCGACCTGCGGCTGGGTGAGGAAGAAGGCGCCGGTGAGGTCCGCGTCGGTCAGGTCGGCGTCCCGCAGATCGGCGCCGATCATCTCCGCTCCGCGCAGATCGGCGCCGGTGAGGTCGGCGGCGATGAGGCAGGCACCGCGCAGGCTGGCACCGCGCAGGTCGGCGCCCTTGAGCCGGGCACCGATCAGGTCCGCGCCCCGGCGGTCCTTGCCCTTCTTGCCCTTGCCCTGGCCGCCCTTGCCGGCGGCACCGGCGCGGACCAGCTCGCCGGTGCGCAGCAGGAGCACGTTGACCTCCTGCCGGTGCGCGGCCACGTCCAGCCCGGCCAGTTCCTGCGGGGTCTGCCGGGTGAGCCGCTCGGTCCGTTCCCGCATCCGCCGCAGCTCGGGGTGGACGGGAGCGGCGGCGGGCAGGCCGAGCGCCTCCGTCAGGTACCACAGCAGTTCCTGCAGCTGCCGCACGACCGGAAAGACGTCGAACATCAGGCGCGCCTGCTCCTCGGAACCGGTCCGCCAGTCCTGCCCGCCGAAGGTGATCCGGGAGACCTTCTGACCGGCGCCGAAGCAGTCGTAGACCGTGCAGCCGGTGAAACCCTTCTGCCGGAGGTCGGTGTGGATGCCGCAGCGGTGGTCGCCGCCGAGGTTCGGGCACGGCTTGCCCGCCGGCTTGCTCAGCGCGAAGTCCGCGGAGCGGGCGAAAGGCAGGGCGACACAGCACAGTCCGAAGCACTGGGCGCAGTCGCCGCGCAGGTCGGAGGGGTCGGTCATCTGGTCCGGCATGCCATACAGCCTACTGACCTGCGGGAGTCTCTCCGTCGGGGCCGTCGCTCGCCCGGCTGCGGACCGGCACGGAGCCCTCGGTGCTAGGCCTCTCTTTCGGATCTTGCCGGGGTCGCGGGGTCTGGTCGGCCGGCAGGCATCGTCGCCCGGAGCCGGCCTGATCCGAACGAAAGTCCTCAGCGGCCGAACAGCTCGAAGGCCACCGCCGGCCTGCCGCCGAAGCGCTCGCCGGCGGCACCGGTGTGCGCGGCCAGGAAGTCCCGGACGTACGATTCCGGGTCCTGGTCGGTCAACGCCTCGATGTAGGTGCGGTGTTCGAGCAGGGAGCGGGCCGCCCGCTCCAGCCCGGGCGTGGCGTCGACGGCGTGGGTCGGGTTGCCGGAGCCGGCCACGGCCACCCAGCGGACGCCGTTCCAGGGCTCGAGGCCCTGCTCGACGAGGTCGGGGAAGATCCACCGGTTGCCGGCGTCCGCCGCGGCGTCCAGGGTGGCGCGGCCGACGGCGACATGGTCGGGGGTGTTCCAGACGGTACCGCCCCAGGTGTCGCGGTGGTTGAGGGTGACGACCAGCTCGGGCCGGTGGCGGCGGATGGCGGCCGCGATGTCGCGACGCAGGGCGGGACCGTACTCGATCACACCGTCCCGGTGGCCGAGGAACTCCACGGTGCCGACGCCGACGACGGCCGCACCGGCCCGCTGCTCACGCTCGCGCAGCGGGCCGCAGGCGGCGGGCTCGAGGGTGTCGATGCCCGCCTCGCCCCGGCTGGCCAGCACATAGGTGACGTCACGGCCTGCGTCGGTCCAGGCGGCGACGGCGGCGGAGCACCCGTACTCCAGATCGTCGGGGTGGGCCACCACGGCCAGGGCGCGCTGCCAGTCCTCGGGCATCGGCGCGAGCGGGGCGCTGGTGATCTGCGGCTCGGTCATGATCGGCAGACTAGGCCGCCCCGTCCCGCACGCAACCCCTTTTGCGGAAGGCCCGTTGCGTCACACCTCGTCGCGGGCGAGGGCCAGCAGCCGGTCCAGCACCCGCGGCGCGCCCACGCGCAGACCGTCGTGCTCGAACTCGTTCGTCACCCAGGTGCGCAGGCCGCGGATCGCACGGGCCGTCGCCAGGGAGTGGGCGGTGTCGACGTACATGTCGTCGTGGTAGACGGCCGCGACGACGGGAACGTCGTTGGCGGCGAGGCGGTCCGGGTCGTACAGCGGGCGCCAGTCGGTGCGGTCGGCGAGGAGTCCGGCGGTCTCGCGCAGGGGACGCAGGGCCGGGTCGGCGTCGAACATCCAGGGGTGGACCGTCTCGCCGGTGAAGAGCACCGGGCCGTCGCCGGCGAGTGCCTTGGCCGCGTCGAACTGCGGGAACTCGGCGCGGACCCGCTCGGCGGCCCAGGCGGTGGGGCGGGCGTCCTGGCCGTAGATCGACTCGTGGACGAGGGCGTAGAGGGGGTGGCTCGCGTACGACAGCAGTGCCTGCGCCTGCTCCTGGAAGGCGTCGGACAGCTCCGGGCCGGCCGGCGTGCGGACGAAGGCGTCCGCGAGGAGGTGGTGCAGCCGGTGGCTGCCGTCGCCCGTGCCGAGCATGAGGCCGAGGGACTGGAAGGCCTCCACGGTGAAGCGGTATCCGTTCGGCAGGACCACGTCGTGGGTGAGGAGGTGGTCGGCGATCCGCCGGGCCCGCTCCACGTCCTGCGGGTAACGGGCGTAGTGCGCGGTGACCTTGCGCTCGATGCGCGGGTAGGCGGCCCGGTAGACGTCGTCGGCGTGGGCGTCCAGGGCCGGCAGGCCGCCGGTGATGATCGCGGTGTCGATGCCCTCGGGCGCGAGGGAGAGGTACGACACCGTGCAGAAGCCGCCGAAGCTCTGGCCCAGCACGGTCCACGGGGCGCCGCCGGTGACCTCGGGGCGGACGGCCTCGCAGTCGCGGACGATGGAGTCGGCGCGGAAGTGGGCGAGGTAGTCGGCCTGTTCGGCCGGGCCGCCGCGCAGTGGGAGCGTCTGCCGGGTGGCGGGCGTGGAGCTGCCGGTGCCGCGCTGGTCCAGCAGGAGGACGCGGTAGTCCTTCAGGGCCCGGTCGAGCCAGGCCTGACGTCCGACGAAGCGATTCGCTCCGAAGCCGGGGCCGCCCTGCAGATAGACCAGCCAGGGCAGGTCCTGCCCGGCCTTGTCGCTCGCCACGGCCTCCCGGGCGTACAGCTCGATGGTCTCGCCGTCCGGGTCGGCGTGGTCGAGGGGCACGGTGAAGCGACGGTCGGTGAGGACGACACCGGGCTGGCGGTAGCTGAGGCTCAACGGGTCTCCTGGGACGGATGGGATGGACGCCTCCCAGTTCAGCACATGTCCGGGCGCGGGCCGACCCCTGGGATCATGGATTGTTACTGAACTTCCGGTCAGCTCCGCGCCCAGCCGCCCGCCCGGCGCGCGCCCCGCCTCGACGGCGGCCGTCGGGGGGGTAGGTGGCGGCCGGGGTGCGGCTCGCCGCCCCGCGGCCGTCGGGGGGGAGGTGGGGGCCGGGGTGCGGCTCGCCGCCCGGTGAGCGGTGGTCTCCCCCTCTCCGGTGCGCGCCGATTACCCTGCACTCGTCCGATGACCGACGCCGAGGAGCCGCGATGCGGGTGGCCCTGTTCCTGACCTGTGTCAACGACACCTTGTATCCGGACACCGGGCGTGCCGTGGTGGAGCTGCTGACCAGGCTGGGTGTCGAGGTGGACTTCCCGATGGGCCAGACGTGTTGCGGGCAGGCGCACTACAACACCGGGTACCGGCACGGGACCGAGCCGCTGGCCCGCCACTTCTCCGACGTCTTCGGGGAGTACGAGGCGATCGTGACGCCGTCGGGA
This sequence comes from Streptomyces actinomycinicus, assembly GCF_016741775.1. Classification (GTDB taxonomy): domain Bacteria; phylum Actinomycetota; class Actinomycetes; order Streptomycetales; family Streptomycetaceae; genus Streptomyces; species Streptomyces actinomycinicus. Next base: position 245,576 of record NZ_JAERRK010000010.1, read on the forward strand.
TCCTGCGGGGCGATGGTGCGGGAAATGTATCCGCGGCTGGGCGAGCGGGCCCGGGCCGAGGGCCGCGGGGACGCGCTGGCCCGGACGCTGGCGCCGGTGGTGCCGAAGACGTACGAACTGACGGAGTTCCTGGTGGACGTCCTGGGGGTGACGGACGTCGGCGCCTGGTACCCGCACCGGGTCACCTACCACCCGACCTGCCACGGGCTGCGCGGACTCGGGCTGGGCGACCGGCCCCGGCGGCTGCTGGAGGCGGTCAAGGGGCTGGAACTGGTCGAGTTGCCGGGCGCCGAGGAGTGCTGCGGGTTCGGCGGCACGTTCGCGGTGAAGAACGCCGACGTGTCCGCGGCGATGGGCGTGGACAAGGTGCGCAACGCGGAGTCGACGGGCGCGGAGGTGCTGTGCGCGGCCGACAACTCCTGTCTCATGCACATCGGGGGCACGATGAGCCGGCTGCGGACGGGCATGCGGCCGGTGCACATCGCGGAGATCCTGGCGAGCACCGAGGAGGTACCGGCGGTATGAGCGGAACGTTCGTCGGCATGCCGGCCTTCCCGGAGGCCGCCCACGACGCCGTCGCCGACCCGACGCTGCGGCGCAATCTGCGGCACGCCACGCACACCATCCGGACCAGACGCGCCAAGGCCGTGGGCGAGTTGGCCGACTGGGCGGAGCTGCGGGAGGCGGGCCGCCGGATCAAGGACCACACGCTGCGTCATCTCGACCGGTACCTGGTGCAGTTGGAGGAGTCGGTCACCGCGGCGGGCGGTACGGTCCACTGGGCGGCCGACGCCGACGAGGCCAACCGGATCGTGGCCCGGCTGGTCGCCGAGACCGGCGAGTCGGAGGTCGTCAAGGTCAAGTCGATGGCCACGCAGGAGATCGGGCTGAACGAAGCCCTGGAGGCCGGGGGCGTCCGCGCCTACGAGACCGACCTGGCCGAGCTGATCGTGCAGTTGGGCAAGGACCGCCCCTCGCACATCCTGGTCCCCGCCATCCACCGCAACCGTGCTGAGATCCGGGACATCTTCCGCACCGAGATGGGCGCGTGGGGCCGTCCGGCGCCCGAGGGGCTGACGGACACGCCCGCCGAACTCGCCGAGGCGGCCCGGCTGCACCTGCGGGAGAAGTTCCTGCGGGCCAGGGTGGGCATCTCCGGGGCCAATTTCATGGTCGCCGAGACCGGCACCCTGGTCGTCGTGGAGTCCGAGGGCAACGGGCGGATGTGCCTGACGCTGCCCGAGACCCTGATCTCGGTCGTCGGCATCGAGAAGGTGGTGCCGACGTGGCGCGACCTGGAGGTCTTCCTGCAGACCCTGCCGCGCTCCTCCACCGCCGAGCGGATGAACCCGTACACCAGCATGTGGACCGGGACGACGGACGGGGACGGCCCCCGCACCTTCCACCTGGTGCTGCTCGACAACGGCCGCACCGACACCCTCGCCGACCGGGTCGGCCGCCAGGCCCTGCGCTGCATCCGCTGCTCGGCCTGCCTGAACGTGTGCCCGGTGTACGAGCGGGCCGGCGGGCACGCCTACGGCTCGGTCTACCCGGGCCCGATCGGCGCCATCCTCAGCCCCCAGTTGCGCGGCACGGGGAGCGCGATCGACGCCTCCCTGCCGTACGCGTCGAGCCTGTGCGGTGCCTGCTACGAGGTGTGTCCGGTCGCCATCGACATCCCCGAGGTGCTGGTGCACCTGCGGGAGCGGGTCGTGCAGGGCGGCCCGGCGGTACGGCAGGGCAACAGGGTGGTGCTGAAGCCCGCCAAGGGGCATGCCGCCGAGCGGGCGGCGATGCGGGCGGCCCGCTGGGCGTTCGCGCACCCCGGCGCCCTGCGCGCGGGCCAGCGGCTCGCCTCCCGCACCCGCCGGCTGCATCCGCGTACGCTGCCCGGTCCGGTCGGTGCCTGGACGGGCAGCCGGGACCTGCCGGCCGTACCGGCGGAACCGTTCCGGGACTGGTGGCAGCGCACGCGCGGAGGAAAGGACGGCACCCGGTGAGCGGCAGGGAACGGATCCTGGGCCGGGTACGGCGGGCGCTCGCCGATGTGACGCCGGACGAGCGGCCGTACGAGGAGGCGGTGGCCCGCGGGTACCTGCGCGAGCACGGCGACCGTACGACCGGGCGGACCGTGGAGCTGCTGGCCGAGAACCTGGCGGACTACCGGGCGGTCGTGCACCGCTGCACCGCTCGGGAGCTGCCGGACCTCCTCATGCGGCTGCTGGCCGGGCGCGGCTCCCGGGAGGTGCTCGTCCCGCCGGGGCTGCCGCCCGGGTGGCTGGCCGCCGCCGATCCCGTGCAGGTGCACGACCGGACGGCGGACACGGCGGCACGGCTGGACCAAGTGGACAGCGTGGTGACGGGCTGTGCCGTCGCGATCGCGGAGACCGGCACGATCGTCCTCGACGGCTCGCCCGACCAGGGCCGGCGCCGCATCTCGCTCGTCCCGGACCACCACGTCTGTGTCGTCCGCGTCCCGGACCAGGTCGTCTCCTCCGTCCCGCAGGCCCTCGAACGCCTCGACCCCACCCGCCCCTTGACCTGGATCTCGGGGCCGTCGGCCACCAGCGACATCGAGCTGGACCGGGTGGAGGGCGTGCACGGCCCGCGCACGCTCGAAGTGGTCGTCCTCGGCTGACCGCCCGGAGACGGGTGCCCGGCGCGGCAAGCCGTGCCGGCGGTGGGCGGCTGACCGGCCGGCCCGGGCCCGGTGCGTCCGCCGGTCGGGCCAGGGCGGATGAGGCCCGCCACGCCCTGCCGTAGCGTGAGGGAATGATCCGGTTCGAGCAGGTCACCAAGCGGTACCCGGATGGCACCACGGCCGTGGACGACCTCTCCTTCGAGGTGTCCGAGGGGGAACTGGTCACCCTCGTCGGACCGTCCGGGTGCGGCAAGACCACGACCATGATGATGGTGAACCGGCTCATCGAGCCGACCTCCGGCCGGATCCACGTCGGCGGCGAGGACATCGCGACGGTGGATCCGGTGCGGCTGCGCCGCCGCATCGGGTACGTCATCCAGCAGGTCGGTCTCTTCCCGCACCGCACCGTCCTGGACAACACCGCGACCGTGCCGGCGCTGCTCGGCTGGAAGCGGGCGAAGGCGCGGGCCCGGGCGGCCGAACTGCTCGATCTGGTGGGCCTCGACCCGAGGACGTACGGGCCGCGCTATCCGGAGCAGTTGTCCGGCGGGCAGCGGCAGCGGGTCGGCGTGGCCCGGGCGCTGGCCGCGGATCCGCCGGTGCTGCTGATGGACGAGCCGTTCGGAGCGGTCGACCCGGTGGTGCGGGAGCAGTTGCAGGACGAGTTCCTGCGGATGCAGGCCTCGGTGCGCAAGACGGTGCTGCTGGTCACGCACGACATCGAGGAGGCCGTCCGGCTCGGCGACCGCATCGCCGTGTACGGGCAGGGCCGCATCGAGCAGTTCGACACGCCCGGCGCGGTGCTCGGGGCGCCCGCGACGCCGTACGTGGCCGGGTTCGTGGGCGCCGACCGGGGGCTGAAGCGGCTGTCGGTCACGGCGATCGAGCCGGACGATCTGGAGCAGCCGCCCGTGGCCCGTCCGGACGAGCCCGCCGAACGGGCCGCCGGCCGGCTGCGGGCCGAGGACGCACGCTGGGCGGTGGTCCTGGACGCGGGCGGTGACCTGCACGGCTGGGTCGGCATCGACGAACTGGGGGCGGGCGGCACGGTCGGGGACCTGGCGCACCGGATGACCGCCTGGGTGCCGGTCGGGGCGCCGCTGAAGCAGGCGTTCGGAGTGATGTTGCAGTACGACGCCGGGTGGGTGGCCGTGCTGGACGGGGCTCGGTTCCTCGGGGTGCTGACCCCGGCGAAGCTGCACGAGGCGCTGCGCCGCTCGGTGGACGCGGACGCGCGCGGTGTGGCGCGGGGGCAGGTGTCGTTCGACTCGGTGTCGGACGCCTGACGCGGCCTGTTCCGGCCGGGCTTCGCACGTCCGACGGACGCGGGTTCGGGCGGCAGTTCAGCAGCCCCCGTCCTCCGGCCAGGCACGCATCGGGCCTGTTCCAGCAGCCCCCGTCCGCCGGGCAGGCGCGGTCACGGCTGTTCCAGCAGGCCCCGTCCGCCGGGCAGGCGCCGTCACGACTGTTTCAGCAGGCCCTTGTCCTCGAGATAGGTGCGGGCCACGTCGGCGGGAAGTCTGCGCCAGCTGTCGACCTGCTGGTTCAGCCGGGCCAGGTCGCCCGTGGTGAGCACGTCGTTGAGCTTGCCGAGTGCCTGCGCCACCCGGGCACTGCCCGCGCGGGAGCGGTTGACGACCGGGACGATGTAGTCGGCGTTCTGCAGGTGCTTGTCGTCGGCGAGCAGGACCAGACCGAACTCGTCGAGCGTGGCGTCGGTGGTGGTGGTCAGCACCATCTGGTCCCGGCCGGCCTGCACGGCCCGCTTGGCCTGGGTGGTGCCGACGCCCTTGGGGTCGACCCCGGTGACGTCGATGCCGTAGACCTTCTCCAGCCCCGGCGCGCAGTAGGGCCGTTGCACGCACTCGTCACCCGCCGCGAGCCGGACCGGCAGCTTCGCCGCACCGAGGTCGCTCAGGGTCCTGAGGCGGTGCCGGCGGGCGTAGGCCGCGGTCACCGCGAAGGCGTTCTGGTCGACGGCCCGGCCCGGCGGGAGGACGGACAGCCCGCGGGGTACGGCGAGGGCGCGCAGGGACTTCATCGTGGCGGCGAGGTCGGGCGAGCCGACTGGGGTGGCGTCGGCGCCGTGGACCTTGGCGTTGAGCCAGTCGGCGAAGGTGGCCGCGTACTCCGGGACGACGTCGATCCGGCCCGACTCCAGGGCGGGCTCGTACAGCTCCCGGTTGGCGACCGTGAGGAGGGACGTCCGGTAGCCGGCCTGGTTCAGCAGCTGGGCGTACATCTGGGCGAGCAGGTCGCTCTCGGTGAAGCCCGCCGAGCCGACGGTCAGGTGCCGGCTGTCGCCAGGCGGTGCGGTGACCTGGCCGCGGGTCTCCAGGGAGGGGCCGGTGGAACAGGCGGCCAGCGCGAGGAGCACGCTCAGGGCGACGGCCCCGCGGCGCCTCATCGGCCGCCCCGGGCCCATGCCGGTGCCAGCCGCTCGACGATCTCGAAGACGCCCTCGACGAGGAGCGCGAACACCGCGACGAGCACCGCGCCCGCGACCACCTGGGGGGTGCTGGCGAGGTTGAAGCCGGCCGTGATGATGCGGCCGAGGCCGCCGCCGCCCGCGAGCGCGGCGATGGTGGCGGTGGCCACGAGCTGGACGGCGGCGATCCGCACCCCGTTCATGACGAGGGGGAGCGAAAGGGGCAGTTCCACGTGGAACAGCAGCTGCGGGCCGGTCATCCCCATGCCCCGCGCGGCCTGCACCACGTTCCGGTCGACCTCGCGGACACCGACGTAGGCGTTGGTGAGCAGGGGCGGTACGGCGAACAGGACGAGGGCGACCACCGTGGGACCCTCGCCCCACCTGCCGACCGGGGTCAGCAGGAGCAGGACGAGCACGGCGAAGGTGGGGACGGCACGGCCGACGTTGGAGATGTTCACGGCGAGCGCGCCGCCCTTGCCCAGGTGGCCGAGGACGAGCGCGACGGGCAGGGCGATCAGACAGCTGACGGCCAGGCAGACGACGGTGAGCACCAGGTGCTGGAGCAGCCGGTGCCCGATGCCGTCGGCGCCCGGCCAGTGCGCGGGGTCGGTGAGCCAGTCCCAGGCCGCGGTGAGGGTGTTCACGCCCGGGCCGCCCTGGTCCACGGGGTGATCAGCCGCTGCACGCCCAGCAGGAGCAGGTCGGCGGCGACGGCGATCAGCACGCACAGCACGGACGCGGTGAGCACCTGGGCCTTGAAGTAGGTGTTCATGCCCGCGTAGATCAGGTTGCCGAGGCCGCCGAAGCCGACGATCGCGCCGACCGTCACCAGGGAGACCGCCGAGACCGTGGCGATGCGCAGCCCGGCCATGGCGGCGGGCAGGGCGAGGGGCAGCTCGACGGTGAGCAGGAGCCGGATGGGGCCGTAGCCGAGGCCGAGCGCGGCCTGCCGGGTCTCCTCGGGGACCGCGCGCAGGCCCGCGAGGATGTTCCGGACCAGCAGGGTCAGCGAGTACAGGACGAGCCCGGCGACGACGAGGGTGGCCGAGAGGCCGTAGAGCGGCAGCAGCAGGGAGAACATGGCCAGCGACGGGATCGTGTAGAGGACCGTCGTCAGGGCGAGGACGGGACCGGCCGCCCAGCGCCAGCGGCGGGCCAGCACCGCGAGCGGCAGGGCGACGGCCAGGCCGGTCAGAACCGACAGGACGGTCAGCTGGAGGTGCTGGACGACCGCGTCGAACAGGAGGTGGCGGCGGGTGTCCAGATAGGCGCCGCAGAGCCATTCGTTGCGCGCGAGGCAGTCGTCCGGGGGCGCGGTCACGGCTCCATTGGACCGGGCGCCCGAGCGGCTCGGCGCGCTGGGGTGGCCCGATGGGGTGGCCCGAGGGACGGGCCGCCGGGTGGGCCGACGGGTGAACCGACGGGGTGGCTCGAGGGGCGGGCCGGCGGGTGGACCGGCGGGGCGGCGGCCGACGGGGGGCTCGAGGGACGGGCCGCCGGGTGGGCCGGCGGGGTGGCGGCCGACGGGCGGGCCGGCGGGGTGGCGGCCGACGGGGTGGTCCGTTGCTCCTGCTGCACCGGGGGCCCTGGACCTCGTCTAGCGCATGCCGGCCGCGTCCAGCAGCGCGGTCGCCGTCAGCGCGGCGAGGCCGTCGTCCAGGCGTTCCACGCCCGCGCCGGCCCGGGCGCTGGCGCCGTCGAAGACCAGCAGGAGCTGGCGGGCGAGCAGCTCGGGATCGCGGGCTCCGCCCTGCTCGGCGTCGCGGCGGAAACGTGCCCCGAGGCTCTCCTTGACGCCGCGGGCGACCCGGCTCGCCGGGTGCTCGGGGTCCTTCAGCTCGACGAGCACGGCCAGGTAGGGGCAGCCGTGGTAGTCGGCGTCCAGGGAGGCCTGTGCGATCCGCTCGAAGACGTGCAGGATGCGCTCGCGCGGGGTCGCGTTCCCGGGGTCGGGGTGGGCGAGCTGGGCGTCGTACCACGGAATGCTCCGCTCCAGGCTTGCGGCCAGCATCGTGTCCTTGCTGTCGAACAGCTGGTACATCGACCGCTTGGACACGCCCGCCTCCCGGCACAGGGCCTCGATGCCGACGGACACACCGCCGCGGTAGGAGAGCCGGGCCGCGGCGTCGAGCAGCCGGTCGCGGGGGGACGCCTTCTCTGTGCTGGCCATACCCCGAGGTTACCGGCGCCCCGCGAGAATGGAAACCGATCGGTGTATACCGTGGCGCCGGAGGTGAACAAGCGCTTAGATAGAAGGCGGTCCCTGTTACCCCGACCCGCACCGGAGGCCCGGTTGTTCACGTCCGTCGACGATGTCTCCGCCCGCCTCGCCGAGACCGGCTACCTCGCCTCGCCCGCCGTCGCCACGACCGTCTTCCTGGCGGACCGGCTGGGCAAGCCCCTGCTGGTGGAGGGCCCCGCCGGCGTGGGCAAGACCGAGCTGGCCAAGGCCGTCGCCCAGGTGGCGCAGGCCCGGCTGGTGCGGCTGCAGTGCTACGAGGGCGTGGACGAGTCCCGTGCCCTGTACGAGTGGAACCACGCCAAGCAGCTGCTGCGGATCAGCGCCGGCCGCGGCGAGAGCTGGGACGAGACCCGCACCGACATCTTCACCGAGGAGTTCCTGCTCCCCCGCCCGCTGCTGACCGCCATCCGCGGCGACGAGCCGACGGTGCTGCTCATCGACGAGACCGACAAGGCCGACGTCGAGATGGAGGGGCTGCTGCTGGAGGTGCTCAGCGACTTCCAGGTCACGGTCCCGGAACTGGGCACCGTCACCGCGACCCGCCGCCCGTTCGTCGTCCTCACCTCCAACGCCGGCCGCGAGCTGTCCGAGGCCCTGCGCCGCCGCTGCCTGTTCCTGCACATCGGCTTCCCGGAGGAGGAGCTGGAGCGGCGGATCGTACGGCTGAAGGTGCCCGGCCTCGGCCAGGCGCTGACCGAGTCGGTGGTCCGGGTGGTCGGGGCGCTGCGCGCGATGGACCTGCGCAAGGTGCCGTCCGTCGCCGAGACCATCGACTGGGCCCGCACCCTGCTCGCCCTGGGCGCCGGCGCGCTGGACGAGACCGTGGTCAAGGACACGCTCGGGGTGATCCTCAAGCATCAGGACGACATCCAGAAGGCGGCGGCCAAGCTCAACCTGGACGCACTGTGACCGCGGTCGCCGACCGGATCACGGGTCTGGTCGGTGCGCTGCGCGCGCACGGGGTGCGCATCGGTACCGGGGAGACCGTGGACGCGGCCCGTGCGGTGGAGGCGCTGGGGCTCGCGGACCGGGAGCTGCTCCGCGAGGGGCTGGCCGCGACGCTGCTGCACGGCCCCGGCCAGCGGGCGGTGTTCGACCCCGTCTTCGACCTCTACTTCCCGCGCGGGGTCGGCGGCCCCGACGGCGCGCCGGCGGACCGTGAGGCCCTGCGCGACCGGCTCGCGCAGGCGCTGGCCGCCGACGACCGGGCGGCGATGGCCCGGCTGGCGTCGGAGGCGGTGGACGCCCTCGGTGGATACGGCAACTCCCCCGGCTCGGACGGATTCTCGGCCTACCAGACCCTCGACCGGTTGCGCCCGCAGACCCTGCTGGCCCGGGTACGGGCCGACGTCCGGGGGCAGGAGGGCGGCGGCGCGGGGTTCGCGGACCGGCTGCTGGACGACGAGATCCGCAGCCGCATCGAGGAGTTCCGGCGGCTGGTCGGGGCGGAGGCCCGGCGCCGGGTCGCGGAGCGGCGCGGCCGGGACGAGATCGCCCGGCGCGGGGTCCGGCCGACCGCCGACCGGGTCGACTTCCTGTTCGCGAACCGGGACCAGCTCACCGAGCTGCGCAGAGCCGTCCAGCCGCTCGCGCGCAAGCTCGCCACCCGGCTCGCCGCGCGCCGCCGCCGGGCCGCGCGGGGCACCGTCGACCTGCGCCGCACCCTGCGCTCCTCGCTGTCCACGGGCGGCGTGCCGATGCGGCCGGTGCTGCGCCGGCGCCGCCCGGTCCGCCCCGAACTGGTGCTGCTCTGCGACGTGTCGGGCTCGGTGTCCGGTTTCTCGGACTTCACGATGCTGCTGGTGCAGGCGCTCCACGACCAGTTCAGCAAGGTCCGCGTGTTCGCGTTCGTCAACCGGCTCGACGAGGTGACCGGACTGCTCGACCACGGCCGCGCCGACCCCGACGGGCTCGGCGCCCGCATCCGCGCCGAGGCCACCCTCACCGGCTGGCACGGCAGCAGCGACTACGGCCTGGCGCTGGGCGAGTTCACCGAACGGTACGGCGGTGCGGTCGGCCCGCGCACCACCGTGTTCGTCCTCGGCGACGCCCGCACGAACATGAGCGACCCGAACCTCAACGCCGTACGCGAACTCGCCCGGCGGGCCCGGCGCGTCTACTGGCTCAACCCCGAGCCGAGCAACCGGTGGGGCACCGGCGACTCGGCCGCGCCCGCCTACGCCGAGCTGGTCGAGATGCACGAGTGCCGTACGGCCCGGCAGCTCAGCGCCCTGATCGCGCGGCTGCTGCCGGTGTGACACCGGGCGCGGCCCACCGACTGCCGCCGGTGTGACGCCGGGCGGCCCGCCGTGATCGACTGGTCGCCCGTCGTCCCGTGTACCAGGAGGCCCGCGATGAGCCACCCGCCCGTGCCGCTCGGCACGTTCCCCACTCCCGTCGAACCCGCACCCCGGCTGGCCGCCGCGCTCGGGCTGGGACCGGACGACCTGTGGGTGAAACGGGACGACCTGACCGGCCTGGGCGGCGGCGGGAACAAGATCCGCAAGCTGGAGTGGATCGTGGCCGCGGCACTCGCCGAGGGTGCGGACACCCTGGTGACCACGGGCGCCCCGCAGAGCAATCACGCCCGGCTCACCGCCGCGGCCGCCGCCCGGCTGGGCCTGGACGCCGTCCTGGTGCTGCGCGGCTCGCCGGGCGTGTCCCGCTCCGGGAACCTCGCTCTGGACGGCCTGTTGGGGGCCCGGCTGCACTGGGCGGGTGACGTGGACCGGGCGGCCCTGGACACGGTGGCGGAGCAGGTCTGCGCCCGGCTGCGGGAGAAGGGGGCCCGGCCGGCCCTGGTTCCGTTCGGCGGGTCCAGCACGCTGGGCGCACGGGGCTACGTGCGGTGCGGCGAGGAACTGCGCGCGCAGGTGCCGGAGCTTCGCACCGCGGTGGTCGCGCTCGGTTCAGGCGGCACCATGGCCGGGCTCGTCGCCGCGCTCGGCGCGGAGTCGGTGCTCGGTGTCGATGTGGGCGCGCTGGCCGACCCGGCCGCCGCGGCGGCGGAGTTCGGGGCGCCGCTCACCGCGGAGCGGGTCACGGCGGACCGGCTGCGGGTACGCCGGGACCAGGTGGGCGCCGGGTACGCGACGCTGACCGGCCCTGCGGCCGAGGCGCTCCGGCTCGCCGCCCGCACCGAGGGGATCGTCCTGGACCCGGTCTACACCGGGCGCGCCCTGGCCGGACTGGCCGCAGCCGTCCGGGACGGAGACGTACGGCCGGGCGAGAAGACCGTGCTCGTGCACACCGGCGGCCTGCCCGGACTGTTCGGCCACGCGGACGCCGTCGCCGCCGCGCAGGAGGCGGCCGGCACCCACGTGTTCTGAGCGCCCGGGAAGCGGCCCCCTACACGCACCCTCTCTCCTCCTCCCCCGGGACTACGGCTGTTCCCCGATGTGCCGGCGGTGCCCCCGGCCCTAGCCTTCGAGTACGCGGCCCGGGGGGAGAGAACAGGACATGAAGGCAGTCGTCCAGGACCGGTACGGCGCACCGGACGTGCTGGAGCTGAGGGACGTGGAGCAGCCGGTGCCCGGCGACGACGAGGTGCTGGTGCGGGTGCGGGCGGCCGGGCTGAACGCGTACGACTGGCACCTCATGCGCGGCGACCCGTACGTGGCCCGGCTGGCGCTGGGGCCGCGCGCGCCCCGGGCCCGGATCCGGGGCCGCGACTTCGCGGGCGAGGTGGCGGCGGTCGGCCGGAACGTAAGCGGCCTCCGGCCCGGCGACGAGGTGTTCGGCGAGGTGGACGGCACGTTCGCGGAGTACGTGAGCGTCCCCGACGCCTGGGTGGAGCGCAAGCCCGCCTCCCTCACCTTCGAGCAGGCGGCGGCCCTGCCGCTGGCCGGGAGCACCGCCCTGCGCGGCCTGCGGGACGTGGCGGAGCTGCGGCCGGGGCAGCGGGTGCTGGTCAACGGCGCCTCGGGCGGGGTCGGCACGTTCGCCGTGCAGATCGCCAAGGCGCTCGGCGCGGAGGTGACCGGTGTGTGCAGCACGCGCAACACCGGGCTGGTCCGCTCGCTGGGCGCGGACCACGTCGTCGACTACACGCGCGAGGACTTCACCCGCGCCGGACGGCGCTACGACGTCGTCCTCGACCTCGCGGCCAGCCAGTCGCTCTCCGGCCTGCGTCGCGCCCTCACCCCCACCGGGACGCTCGTCCTCGGCAGCGGGGGCAGATCAGGACAGTTCTTCGGGGCCCCGGTCCTGATCCTCCAAGGGGTCGCGCTGTCCCCGCTGGTCCGCCAGCGGCTGCGCCCGCTCGTCGGCCCGGCACCCAGCAAGGAGGTGCTGGCGGACCTGCGGGAGCTGGCCGACTCCGGGAAGCTCGCCCCGGTGATCGACCGGACGTACCCGCTGGACGAGGCACCGGAGGCCATCCGGTACCTGGAGGAGGAACATGCGCGTGGGAAGGTGGTCGTCACGGTCTGACCATCGTGAATCTCGCCGTCCGGCCTCGCCGTCCGGCCATGAGACTACGAGGTCGGGCCCCATCGCCCGTTGCCCCGCGGGGACTTGCTCCCGCCCGCCTCACCGGGCCTGAGGCGGCCTACCACGTGCGGGCCGCCCGCAGCAGGAAGGCGCGGACACGTGCCACGTCGGGGTTGTCGGAGGCGCCGGGGCGCTGGACCAGGAAGCCGGTGTTGATCGGCGCGTCCTCCGGCTCCAGCAGCGCCACGAGCGCGCCGGACTCCAGCGGTTCCCGGCACAGGTAGCGGGGCAGCACGCTGAACCCGGCGCCCGCCGCCACGGCCGCGAGGACCCCCCGCAGATCGGGCACGGTCACGTCGGCGGTACGGGACAGACGCCGGCCGAAGACGTGCCGCCAGTAACGGCGGGCGATCGGCAGGTCCTCGGCGTAGGTGACGAGCGGGACGCCGTGCAGCACCGCGGGGTCCTGCTGTCGTACCGTCAGCCGCTCGGCCCAGACCGGAGCGGCGACGAGCACGAACTCCTCGTCGCTGAGCGGCACGGCGTTCAGCGTACGGCCGCGCGGGCGGGTGGTGGCGATCACCAGATCGTGGTGGCCGGCGCGCAGTTCGTCCAGCAGCGGATCGGTCAGCCCGGTCGACACGCGCAGCCGCAGCCCCTCCGCGACCAGCGGTGCGAGAGCCGGCAGGACGACCGTGCACAGGAACTCCGCCGGGCCGGCCAGGTGGACGGGCTCGGCTCGGGTGCCGGCCGGCGGGGTGGGTCCTGCGACGGCGGCCAGCTCGTCCAGGGGCGCGGCGATCCGGGCTGCCAGCTGGTCGGCCACCGGGGTCGGTGCGACACCGCGCGGCAGCCGTTCGAACAGTTCCCGGCCCGTCTGCCGCTCCAGCGCCCGCATCTGCGTCGTCACCGTCGGCTGCGACAGTCCGAGCAGCCGGGCGGCACCGGTGAAGGAACCGGAGCGGTACACGGCGAGGAAGGTGCGCAGCTGGTTCAGGTCGAGGTGAGCGAGGGAAGGGGTCTCCACGGGTCCGAGTATCGCCGCGGACGCTCCCCTGGATCCATAGGAGATCCGATGTCAGCCATTCGGTACTTCATTGGCTGCCTATGGGTGGTCTCGCCTACGTTCGATCCCGCAGAGCCCGGCTTTCCGGGCTCCCGGCTTTCTGGAGAGAACCCATGTCGAAGATCCTTTTTGTGATGACCGGCGCCGACCGGTGGACGCTCGCCGACGGCAGCACGCATCCGACCGGCTTCTGGGCCGAGGAGGCCGTGGTCCCCTACCGTGCCGTCAGGGCCGCCGGCCACGAGGTCGTCGTGGCCACGCCCGATGGTGTGGTGCCGCCGGTGGACCGGGCGAGCCTGGCGGCCGAGGTCAACGGCGGCCAGGAGCGGGCCGACGAGATCGCCCGCGCGCTGGAGGAGATGACCGAACTGCGGACGCCCGTGAAGCTCGCTGAGGTGGACCTCGGTGACTTCGCCGCCGTGTTCTACCCCGGCGGCCACGGCCCGATGGAAGACCTGGCCGTGGACGCCGAGTCGGGCAGGCTGCTGGTGACGGCCCTGGACTCGGGCAAGCCGCTGGCCGTGGTCTGCCACGGTCCGGCCGCCCTGCTCGCCGCGGTCCGGGCCGACGGAACCAACGCCTTCGCGGGCTACCGCGCGGCGGCCTTCACCAACGAGGAGGAGATCCAGGGCGGCCTCGCCGGGCAGGCCAAGTGGCTCCTGCAGGACCGGCTGACCGAGGCGGGCGTCGAGGTGCGGGCGGGCGAGCCGTGGGCACCGCACGTGGTGGTCGACCGCAACCTGGTCACCGGCCAGAACCCGGCCTCCTCGGCCCCGGTCGCCGAGGAACTGCTGAAGCAGCTGGGCTGACGGCGGTCGGGCGGCTGCTCCACGAGGACCACCGGGAGGCCCTGGCGGCGCTGCGCACGCCGACCCGGCGGCAGCGGGAGGTGCTGGTGCTGCGCTGCCGGCCGCACCTGACCGAGGCCGAGATCGCGGCGACGCTCGGTCTGTCCCGGGTGCCGCCAGGTCCACGGCCGGCAGGGCCCCCGACGCCCTCGGCCCGCTCCCCGGCCCCGGTCCCGAGCGCGGTGAGCCTGTCGCGTCGGCGCATCCCCGGGCGCACGGCATCCGTGAGCCGACGCCGTCCCCGAGCGCACCGCATCCGTGAGCCGGGCGGCACTCCGCGGAGCGGGACCGACCGCCCGGTCGCCGCCGGTGTGCGCGGCACGGCCGGGGCCGAATCGGCGGAAAAGGGTTTCCGCGCACCCCTGTCCGGCCTGCGCCCCGCTAGGTTGGGCGGCATGAGCAACCTTGACCGCGCGCCCCTGCCCAGCGTCTGCGGCGGCCGTGGGTTCGTCGTCGCCGAACCCGTGCGCGAGCTGCTGAGCCCCCGGCACGTCAGGCTGGGGGAGTCGACCGAGGTCCGCCGGCTGCTGCCGAACCTCGGCCGGCGCATGATCGGCGCGTGGGCGTTCGTCGACCACTACGGTCCGGACGACATCGCCGACCAGCCCGGCATGCAGGTACCGCCGCACCCCCACATCGGGTTGCAGACGGTCAGCTGGCTGCACGAGGGCGAGGTGCTGCACCGGGACTCGACGGGCAGCCAGCAGACGATCGGCCCCCGGGAACTGGGCCTGATGACCTCCGGCCGCGCCATCAGCCACTCCGAGGAGAGCCCGCGCCCGCACGCCCGCTTCCTGCACGGCGCCCAGCTGTGGGTCGCCCTGCCCGACGCGCACCGGAACACCGACCCGAGGTTCGAGTACCACCCCGAGCTGCCGACGGTGACCGCGCCCGGTCTGACCGCCACGGTGATCCTGGGCTCCCTGGACGGCTCGGTCTCGCCCGGTACGACGTACACCCCGATCGTCGGCGCCGACCTCGCCCTGCGCCGGGGCGCCGACGTCCGCCTCCCCCTGGAACCCGACTTCGAGTACGGGGTGCTGGCCATGTCCGGGGAGGTGCACGTGGACGGGGTGCCCGTGCTGCCCGGCTCGATGCTGTACCTCGGGTGCGGGCGGTCCGAACTCCCGCTGCGGGCCGAATCGGACGCCGGATTCATGCTCTTGGGCGGCGAGCCGTTCGCCGAGGAGCTGATCATGTGGTGGAACTTCGTCGCCCGCTCCCAGGAGGAGATCGTGCAGGCTCGCGAGGACTGGGCGCAAGGGGCCCGGTTCGGCGAGGTGAAGGGCTACGACGGGACCCCGTTGCCCGCGCCGGCACTGCCGGAAGCACCGCTGAGGCCCCGGGGAAGGGTGCGCTGACGAGGGACCTCGGTCTGCCGACGGGTGTACGGCCACCGGTTTCTGTCCCTCCGGGGCGATCATCCTCCACGGACCGGAACCCAGCGGTACTCCCCCTGCGCCGGGTGGAGCAGCCCCGGTCCCCCCCCCCCGGACGACCGGTGGGTGCCATGGGCGATGCTGTGGGCTGTGGGAGCTGATCTTCACCGTACCGGTGCCGTACCCGGGGACGGGGACGGGGACGGGAGCGCCGGTCCCGTCTCTTCTCCGCCGTCGCCTGGCCGGCGCGCGCGGCGGACACCTCGCTGGCGGCGCCGGCTGCGGCGCGCCGCGGTGGGCTTCGCCGGCCTGCTGGTGGTCGTCACGGCGGCCTCGTTCGCCTACAACGGCGTCACGGCAGGGCGCGCCGCCGCGCCGCGCGGGCTGACGTACGTGCAGGCCGCCGACATCCGCACCCGCTACCAGACCTGGGGCCACCAGGGCCCGCCGGTCGTCCTGGTGCACGGCGCCTTCGAATCCGTGGACACCTGGTCGCGGCTCGCCCCGCTGCTCGCCCGTGACCACCGGGTGTACGCGCTCGACCTGACGGGCAACGGGTACAGCGAGCGCCACGGCCCGTACACCGTCGACCATTTCGCCCGGCAGCTCCTGGGCTTCATTGGCGCGATGCGCCTCGGCGGTCCGGGCGAGCGCCCGCTGCTGGTGGGGCACTCCAGCGGAGCCGCCGTGGTCACCGAGGCGGCGTTGCGGGCCCCGGGCCGGCTGGGCGGCGTGATGCTCCTCGACGGCGACGCGCTGGACACCGGCGCCGGGCCGCCGCCGGCCCTCACGCACCTGCTGATCGAGCCATACCGCACGAGCCTGCTGCGGCTCGGGCTCGGCACCGACGCGTTGATCCGCCGCATGTACGACTCACAGTGCGGGCCCGCCTGTCCGCCCCTGGACGCCGCCGGTCTGGATCAGTGGCGCCGCCCGCTTCGGGTGCGGGGCGCGGAGAGCGCGCTGTGGAGCATGCTGGCCGCGGGTGTGCCGGGTCTGTCCGCGGATGAGGTGGCCCGGCTCGCCGGTGTGCGCCTGCCCAAGTCGGTGGTGTTCGGCGCCGAGGACGACGTGTTCACCCGGCGGACACCGCAGGAGACCGCCCGGCGCATCGGCGCACCCCCTCCCACGCTCATCCCCGGCGCCAGGCATCTGACGATGATCTCCAGTCCCGAGGCGGTCGCGACGGCCGTGGACGGACTCACCGCGGCATCGGCGGCGGCAGGTCGGTGACCGACGGATCGGGAGGCCGGGCCCCGGTGACGGCGCGACAGGGCCGCCAACTCGCACCGTGGACAGGCCCCGTCGGCATTCCTGCGACTGGCCTGGGCTTCGGCCACTCGGTTCCTCCGCTCCTCGCCCGAGTGGTCCGCGTCCGGCCGGGCCGCCTGCCGTGCCGTTCCTGTCAGTCCAGGTCTTCGGTGCCGGGGGAACGCCAGAGGGCCCCCGGATGGTTCCGAAGGGCCCTTTGTTGTCCGGAAGGGGTCAGTGCGCGGCCGGAACCGTCTGTCCGGGGGTGTCCGGCACCGGCTCGGGCCGCAGCAGGCGCTGTGCCGTCTCGCCGAAGACGAGACCGAAGCCCGCCCACAGCACGGCCTGGACGGCCAGCGCGGACAGCCGGAACCGCCACAG
>NZ_JAERRK010000100.1 GCF_016741775.1 Streptomyces actinomycinicus
CCACCCCACCCCCCACCCCTGCACCACACACCCCACCCTCCCCATCGGCCGCCCCATGGCCAACACCCGCACCTACATCCTCGACCCCCACCTCCAACCCGTACCCCCCGGCACCACCGGCGAGCTCTACATCGCCGGCACCAAACTCGCCCACGGCTACCTCAACCAACCCGCCCTCACCGCCACACACTTCCTCCCCGACCCCCACAACCCCCAACCCGGCACCCGCATGTACCGCACCGGCGACCTCGCACGCCACAAC
>NZ_JAERRK010000101.1 GCF_016741775.1 Streptomyces actinomycinicus
CTCGTCCAGGAGCGCTTTCAGCTCGGGCTCCACGACGAACTCGCGGATGTCGGGGGCGAGCAGCGACTCCAGGTCGATGTCGGAGGCGTGCTGCGAGGAGACGACCACGGTGTCGAGGCGGACGGCCTTGTCGCCGTCGTACTCGATGGTGACCTGCGTCTTGCCGTCGGGGCGCAGGTAGGGGATGGTGCCGTTCTTGCGGACCTCGGAGAGGCGCTTAGACAGGCGGTGCGCCAGGAAGATCGGCAGCGGCATC
>NZ_JAERRK010000102.1 GCF_016741775.1 Streptomyces actinomycinicus
CATGCCGCTGCCCATCGAGCTGGCCCACCGGCTGTCCCGCCGCCTCACCGAGGTCCGCAAGGACGGCACCATCCCCTACCTGCGCCCCGACGGCAAGACGCAGGTGACCATCGAGTACGACGGTGACCGGCCCGTGCGGCTGGACACGGTGGTGGTCTCCACGCAGCACGCCTCCGACATCGACCTCGACTCGCTGCTCACTCCCGACATCCGCGAGGAAGTCGTCGCGCACGTCCTCGGCCGGCTCGCGCAGGAC
>NZ_JAERRK010000103.1 GCF_016741775.1 Streptomyces actinomycinicus
GGTGCAGGCCCTGTTCGACCGCTGGGTACGCCTGATGGACGCGGCCACCGAGGACCCCGACCGCCCGCTCGGCACGATCGACCTCCTCACCCCCGAAGAACACCAGCACCTGCTCACCGACTTCAACGACACCGCCCTGCCGCTGCCCGAAGCCTCCCTCGGCGAACTCTTCACCCGGCAAGCGGCCAGGACCCCCGACGCCCCCGCCCTCACCGACGCCGACGCCGGCTCGACCCTGACCTACGCCCAGCTC
>NZ_JAERRK010000104.1 GCF_016741775.1 Streptomyces actinomycinicus
ACCCTGCCGGGCTTGTTCGAGCGTCAGGTGCGTTCGGTGCCGGATGCCGTGGCGTTGGTGTGCGGTGGTGTGGAGCTGTCGTACGCGGAGCTGAACGAGCGGGCGAATCGTCTGGCCCGGTTCCTGATCGGGCGGGGTGTGGGTCCGGAGCGGTTCGTGGCTGTGGTGATGCCGCGGTCGGTGGAGCTGGTGGTGGCGCTGCTGGCGGTGGTGAAGGCCGGTGGTGCGTATGTGCCGGTGGACCCGGG
>NZ_JAERRK010000105.1 GCF_016741775.1 Streptomyces actinomycinicus
GAGCCGGGCAGGGACAGCAGCAGCGCGGTGAACAGCTCGATCTGGTTGCGGTCGTTGTCCAGCAGGGGCGCGAGGCGCCGGCGGATGCCGATGTTGGCGCGCATCCGCGGGTCCTTGGCGTACTCGGCCCACATGTAGTCGCGTTCCTCGTCGGTGACCATCTCGAGGGTCAGCTCGTCGTGGTTGCGCAGGAAGATGCCCCACTGGCAGT
>NZ_JAERRK010000106.1 GCF_016741775.1 Streptomyces actinomycinicus
GTTCGGCGGCGTCCTACTCTCCCACAGGGTCCCCCCTGCAGTACCATCGGCGCTGTGAGGCTTAGCTTCCGGGTTCGGAATGTAACCGGGCGTTTCCCTCACGCTATGACCACCGAAACACTATGAAACTCTCAACCGGAACGCCATACACGGCGACGTGGTCGTGGTTTCAGAACCAACACAGTGAACGCGAGCGTCTGA
>NZ_JAERRK010000011.1 GCF_016741775.1 Streptomyces actinomycinicus
TTGTGGCGGTTCCGGCTGTCCGCGCTGGCCGTCCAGGCCGTGCTGTGGGCGGGCTTCGGTCTCGTCTTCGGTGAGACGGCACAGCGCCTGCTGCGGCCCGAGCCGGTGCCGGACACCCCCGGACAGACGGTTCCGGCCGCGCACTGACCCCTTCCGGACAACAAAGGGCTCTTCGCGACCAGTGAGCCGGGGGCCGGGCTCAGGGAGTGGTGCCCGGCGCGGCCAAGGGCTGTCCGAGGCCCAGATTCCAGCGCCCGGCCCGCCCGCTGAGTGCCGTGGCCGTCAGCGGGGGTACGTCGAGCCGCCAGAAGGCAGCCGCGGGCAGGCCCAGGGCATGGACGACCGCGGCGCGTACGACCTCCGGCTCGACCACCGCGAGCGTACGGCCGTCCCCGTCCTGTACGCCGTCCAGCCAGCGGCCGACCCGCTCGCACACGTCCTGCACCGACTCCCCGCCGTGTGCCGCCCAGCGGGGATCGGTGAGCCACCGGCCCACCGCCTCCGGTTCCGCGGCCCCCACCTCCTCCAGGGTGCGGCCCCGCCACCGGCCCACATCAAGAGCCCCCAACTCCGGCACCGCCGTGCCGTCCAGACCGAGCGTCTCCGCCGTCTCCCGGCAGCGCACGCTCGGGGACACGACCGCACGGGCGGCGGCGGGCAGCGATCCGGCCGCCGCGCGGGCGTGCGCCGCGCCGATGCCGTCGATCGAGTCACCGTCGTAGAAGCGGGCCTGCCGCAGCGACGGGCTCGTCGCGGGCGACACGAAGACGACTCGGCTGGTCACGTGGCTCCTCGAAGAAGGTTCCCGGCCGTACGCCGGGCCGGGAGCGCGCCCCCCGTCCCGTCGGCCTCGCGGCGAACATAGCATCCGTGGACCACACGCCTCCCGCAGATCCGCAGGTCAGCGGCAGGGGCGGGAATGCCGGAGGCCGGCCCGCGGCGCTCGGGGAAGGTGCCGGGGACAAGGCGGTGGGCGATTCTGGAGGGATGTGGGGTGTCCCAGCCAGCCGACTGCCAGCGGCCTACGCCGCCTCCGCTCGTCACGCCCTGCGCGTGATGCCGGCCGCAGCGGCGGGGTTCTACTTCTTCCGCTACGGCCTCGGCCTCCCCGTGGCGGCGACCTACTCGCTGTTCACGGCCATCGCACTGGGCGGCCTGTCCAGGATCCCCGGCACCGGCCGGCAGCGCTCCGCGCTGATCCTGCGCCTGCTGCCGGTGTGCTGGGTGCTCGTGACCGTCGGCACCTATCTGTCCGTGCGCACCTGGAGCGCGGTCACCGGCATGCTGGTGACCGGCTTCGCGCTGGCCTTCTCGGCCGTGGGCGGACCCCGTCCGGCGGGGGCGGCGCCGGGACTGCAACTGCTGTACATCCTGCCGTCGTTCCCGCCGTACGATCCCGGTTCGCTCGCCGAGCGGCTGATCGGCACGACGACCGGGGCGGTCCTGCTGGTGGCCACGGAGGCGCTCCTGTTCCCCGAGCCGGCCCCGCCGACGTACCGGGAGCGGGCGGCCCGCGGCGCCCTGACCGCCGAACGGTGCGCGGCGCTGCTCACCGGGCCTCCTCACGCCCTGACCGCCATGGACATCCAGGCGGAGCGGGAGGCGAGCCAGGCGCTGCGGGACCGCAATGTGCCGGAGGCCGAGCGGCCGGCGGGGCCCGGGGTGCGCGATCGCGCACTCACCCACACCGGGCTCGTCATCCGGACACTGCTCAGCCGGCTGGTGCAGCTGCCCGCCACGCCGGGGGAGGAACCGGACCCCGAGGTGACCGCCGTACTGGACGCCGTGGCGCGACTGGCCGCGGCGACCGCGGCCTGCCTACGGGCCGGACCGCCCCCCACGGCGGAGTACGCGGACCTGGTCGCGGCCCGCGGCCGCCTGTCCGACCGCTCCGCCGGCACGCCTCCCGCGCGGTCGAGCGCCGGTCCACCGCCTGCTCCGGCGAGCGCCGACCGACCGCCGGAGGGAAGGAACGCCGGTCCGCCGCCCGGGGCGAGGAACGCCGGCCATCCGTCCGCCGCGGCGGGTGTCGCCCGCCCGCCCGCCGGGGCCGGCACCGCCCACGGGCCCGCCGGGTCCGGTCCGGGTGCCGGTCTGACGCCCGCCGTGCTGCGCCGGCACGCCGCCGTCCTGGAGATCGCCGACGCGGCGCTGGCCATGGCCACGGCGGCCGATCTGGCGGTACGAGGCCGGCGCAGCTCCATGGAGACGGCGCCGGGCCGCTTCTGGTACGCGACCGTCCCGGCGCCGGTCCTCTGGTGGCACCGGCTGCGCGGCCATGCCGGACGGCGGTCGGTGTTCTTCCAGAACGCGGTGCGTATCGCCCTCGCCCTGACGGCGGTCCGGCTGGTGGCCGGGGTGGACACGCTGCCCCACGGGTTCTGGGCCATGCTGGCGACGCTCTCCCTCGTCCGCACCACCGTGGACCAGACGTGGAGCACCATCCGCGTGGCGCTCGCCGGCACCCTGGCCGGGGCTCTGGTGACCGCCGGGGTACTGATCGCCGTGGGTTCCGACACCGTCGTCTACGCCGTCACGCTGCCGCTGTGGATGCTGGTCGCCTTCACGGTGGGGCCGGTGCGGGGCGTCGGCTGGGCGCAGGGCATGTTCACCGTCCTCGTGGCCCTGGTCTTCGCCCAGCTCGCACCGTCGACGTGGCGGCTGGCCGAGGTCCGGGTGCTGGACGTGCTGATCGGCAGCGCGATCGGCGCCGTCTTCGGAGTACTGGCCTGGCCCCGCGGCGCCCATGACGAACTGCGCCACGCGGCGGCGGAGCTGATGCGCAGAGCCGCGGAGATCGTGGTGGCGACCAGTGCCTCGGTGGCCGGAGGGGCGGCGGGGAGCGGGCAGGTCACCGGGTCCGGTCAGCGGTCGCTGCAACACGCCGTGATCCTCGCGGAGTCGGCGTACGCGCAGTACCAGAGCGAGCCGCCGCGGCTCGTGCCCCGGGGGCAGAAGGTGGACCTGCCCGACCTGGACTGGCAGGCCACGCTGATCACCGGGCACCACACGCTGTGGGGGTCCGCTCGGCTGCTGGAGCCGCCGCGCACCGAGCTGAGTCCCGAGTCGGCCGAGTCGGCGGGGGTGCTGGGCGAGCGGGTGGCGGGGCGGATGCTGCTGGTCTCGGCGGCGCTGGACCCGGGGGACGGCACCCCGGCATCGGTGCCGATGATGGACCCGGTCCTCGCGGGCTTCGCCGCCGAGCCGCCCGGCGCGCCGCGGCGCTACTACGCGACCGTCTCCTGGCTGGCCTCGCTCATGACGGACCTGACCCGTATCGCGCACAGCAGCCGCGCCTCCGCGCACGGCGGCACAGCCGTGGGCCGGACCTGACCCGCGTCGCCGGCGAGCCCGTCCGGGCCCCGTCGCCCGGGTGCGCGACGCGGTGACGGAGCCCGGCGGGCAGGGCGGTCGACGGGGGGCTAGGAGGCCTGGGCCTTGTCGTACAGGGCCTTGGCCACGTCTCCGAAGTAGGGACCGAACATGCGGTTCGGCAGGAACACGTAGCCGAAGCTGTTCACGGAGACCTGCAGACCGGTACCCGTCGCCTCGTTGAAGCCGGTGAACCAGGGGCCGCCGCTGGATCCGCCCGTCATGTTGCAGGCGAGGCCGTGATCCTGGGTGAACAGGAAGTCCTTCGAGCTGTTGCCGCTGCAGTAGATCAGCTTCGTGCCGTCGTACGGCGACGCGGCCGGGAAGCCGAAGGAGTACATGGGCTTGTTGTAGCCGCCGTTGAACTGGATGCCCTGAGCACCGACGACCGAGGTGAGCGTCCTGCCGTTCAGGGGGCTGACGACCGCGGCGCCGACGTCGTTGTTCATGTCCTCGCTCGCCTCCCACTGCGGGGTCGTGAGCGTCTTGGCGGCGGCCCATTGGCCGTACGGCGCCTTGCCGTTGTCGTAGCCCGGCACGAAGACCCAGTTGGTGTGCCAGCTGCCCTGGTACTTCACGCAATGGCCGGCCGTGATGACGGTGCTGGCGTTCTGGCTCGTCACGGCGTTGCCGGTGCAGGAGGCGGTGCGGCCCTGGAAGGTGAAGAACACCCGTCCCGAGGTCGCGGCGACGGCACCGCCGCCGGTCCACGCGCCACCGGCCTGCGGGAAGGAGGCGAGGGCGGCGGTCGGTGCCACGGTGGTGGAACGGCCGTGGGACTCGGGGGCCTTGAGGGTCCTGGCGGCCTGCTCGGTGAGCAGCAGGTCGAGGGGGGTGGCGCCGCGCATGCGCTCGGCGGTCCAGAATGTGCGGGCCTTGTGCTGTGCGGCCGTCGAGGTGGTGTGGGTGGCGGCCGACGGCCCGGAGTCCGCCGCGTCCGGCGCCGCCTCGGCGGCGCCGGCGTGGACGAGGCCGCCGGTGAACAGGGCTCCGACGGTCAACAGAATGCCCGCGGCAGTGCGATGGCGTCTCACGCAGGTCTCCTTCTGCCGTGCCAGGACTGGTCGGGTCCGGGCAGGGTGGGGGAACGAAGAGCGGTGCGAACAGACGTGCGTGAGGCAGCGTGCCACGGAACCCCTGAATTGTCAGGGCCACGTAAAGACGTTTTGCGGCGCGTACGGCGACCACCGGCGCGGGCCGCGGACGGTCAGCCGGCGACGAGTTCCGCGAAGCGGCGGGCGTCGATGTTGCCGCCGGACGCGATGACGCCGATCCGCCGCGGCGGGTTGTCGACCCGGCCGGCGAGGAGCGCGGCCAGCGGCGTGGCGCCGCTGGGCTCGAGGACGATCTTCAGCCGCTCGAACGCGAACCGCAGGGCATCGACGATCTCCGCGTCGCTGACCAGGGCGATCCCGTCGACCAGGCGCTGATTGACGGGGAAGGTGATCTCACCCGGGGTGGACAGGGCCTGTCCGTCGGCGATCGTCCGGGGCACCGGGATCGTCACGCGCGCGCCGCTCTCCAGGGAGCGCTTGGTGTCGTCGCCGGCCTCGGGCTCGACGCCGATGACACGGATGCCGGGGTGCAGGGCCGTGGCGGCGGTCGCGCTGCCGGCGATGAGACCACCACCCCCCACCGGCACCACCAGGGCGTCCAACGGGCCGGTCTCCTCGAGGAGTTCGAGAGCGGCCGTGCCCTGGCCCGCGATGACGTGCGGGTGGTCGTACGGCGGGATGAGGACCAGCCCGCGGTCCTCGGCCAGCGCGTGGCCGAGCGAGGTGCGGTCCTCGGTGTAGCGGTCGTACGTCACGATCTCCGCCCCGTACCCGGCGGTCGCCGCCAGCTTGGAGCGGGGCGCGTCCTCGGGCATCAGGATGACGGCCGTGGTGCCGAGTTCGCGGGCGGCCAGGGCGGTGGCCTGCGCGTGATTGCCGGAGGAGTACGCCGCGATGCCCTTGGTCAGCTGCTCGGGCGACAGCTGGGCGGCGGCGTTGTACGCGCCGCGGAACTTGAAGGCCCCGATCCGCTGGAAGTTCTCGGCCTTGATGAACACCTCGGCTCCGACGAGGGAGTTCAGGGTGCGCGAGGTGAGGACGGGGGTGCGGTGGGCGACGCCCTCGAGGCGTGCGGCGGCCTCGCGTACGTCGTCGAAGGATACGGGCGGTACGGCAGCCATGAGAGGTCCTCGAGGTGGTCGGCAGAGGAGGGGGGTGAAGAGGCGGCGGGGGCGGCTCACCAGCCGGTGACGCGGGGCCAGAAGGCCTCGATCGCCGGCGGCGTGCCGGTGTCCCGGGAGCCGTCGACGACGTGGTAGCCGTGGTGCTGGGCGGCGGTGGCGCAGGCATGGTTGGGGAGGATGCGCAGGCGGGTACCGATGGGCAGGTCCGGCAGGGCGCCGCCGTCGCGGGCGGTCAGGGTGCCGTGCTCCTGGCTCGCGGCCGTCATGACCAGGCCGGGGATCAGGGTGCCCTGCAGATCGGTGACCAGGCCGTACCCCTGGTCCTGCGCCTGGGCGGCGGTGCCCCGGTCGCGGGACATCGCCATCCAGCCGCCGTCGGTGACGATCCACCCGTATTCGGGGCGGTGGCCGATGACGGTGACGACGACCGACAGCGCGAGGTCGTCGAGTGCGCAGACCCCGAGACCGGCCATCACCAGGTCGAAGAAGACGTAGTTACCGGCACGGAGTTCGGTGACGCCGGTGAGGTCCTCGGCGGCATGGGCGGTCGGCGTGGAGCCGACGCTCACGGTCCGCACCGGCAGCCCGGCCGCGCGGAGCCGTTCGGCCGCGGACACCGCGGCGTCCCGTTCCTCGTCCGCCGCCAGGCGCCGTTCGCCGGCGGTGCGGGCGGAGTACGACTCGCCCGCGTGGGTCAGCACGCCGTCCAGGCAGCCCGCCTCGTGCAGGATGCGGCCGATCCCGGGGAGCCCGGGCGCGTCGGGCCGCAGTCCGCCGCGGTGGCCGTCGCAGTCGATCTCGATCAGGGCCGGGAGGCCGGTACGGGCCTCGCGCGCGGCCGCGGCGATGAACGTGGCCTGCTCGGTGCTGTCGAGCAGCACGCGCAGGGTGACGCCGCGCCGCAACAGGGCGATGACACGCGGGAGTCTGTGCGGGGCGATGCCGACGGCGTAGGTGATGTCGGTGTGGCCTGCGTCGGCGAACGCCTCGGCCTCGGCGAGGGTGGAGACGGTGACGGGACCGGGGGTGCCGCCGTGCAGCAGAGCGGCGGCGTCGAGACTCTTGGCCGTCTTCACGTGGGGGCGCAGCGTGACCCCGAGCCGCTCGGCCCTGGCCCGCAGGCGCGCGATGTTGCGCCGCGTCCGGTGTACGTCGACCACGGCGAACGGGGTGTCCGGCCCGGTCAGGGCGGGGGAGGTGGCGGAGGAGCAGGTGTTCATGAGCGAGCGGCCCTTCACTTCGCGTAGTTGTAGACCGTCGCCCGGGACACGCCGAGCAGGTCCGCGATGGTCTGCGCGGCGTCGCGCGAGTCGAAGTAGCCGTCGCGCTGCAACTGCCGTACCAGGGCCTTCTTGTCCTCCCGGCTCAGCGACCTGGGCGTCGTGGCGCGCTCGGCGGCGCGGGTCTCCACGGCCCGGCGCAGCTCGCGCGCGGTGCGGTCCCGCAGGGTCTCCAGGGGCTGGTCGCGGTGCTTCGTGTCCGTCGCCACGAGGTTGGACAGCGTGAGGGTCACCGGTGACAGGACGGACACGTCCAGGTTCAGGCACAGTGCCGCGACGTACTCGCCCGCGGCGTTCTTGATGCCGATGGACGTGCTCTTCGCCGGGCGGCCGTCGGGAAATCGGTTGGGGTAGTTCTGGATGACGCTCGGGTAGTCCGGGTCGGCGATCCGGGCCAGGCCCAACTCCGTCGCCGAGTCGCCCACCTGACGACCGGACAGGTTGTTCTCGATGGCGCGGATCGCATGCTCCGGGTCACGCAGGTCGTGCAGCACCACCTCGCACAGTCCCGGGAACATACGGCCCAGCGCGACGGCGATCTTCTCGGCCTCCCGGACGAGGTGCTCGTCGCCGCTCTCCGTGCCGTCCGCGCGGTGGTCCACGGGCGCCCTCACCGTCCCCAGCTTAGACTCTCTGTCCATCTCTGGACAGCAAGGCTAGGAAGTCGTCGGCCCGCTGTCCAGCGCCCGCGGTTCGCGGTGCACCTGCCGGCCTTGTTCCCGGGTGCCCCGCGACCGGCGCCGATCAGCCAAGTACCGTGCGTACGAGCACGTATCGCACACAGCGCGATCCAGAACGTTCCGCCGAGGGGGACACATGGCCGACCGGTCCAGTGCAGAGCCCAAGCCGTGGCTGCGCAGCTTCCATCAGTCGACACCGGGAGCGCCCCGGCTGCTCTGTCTGCCGCACGCCGGCGGCTCCGCGAGCTTCTTCTTCTCCGTCTCCAAGGCGCTGTCGCCGGCGGTGGACGTACGCGGGGTGCAGTACCCCGGCCGCCAGGACCGCCAGCACGAGACACCGGCCCGCTCCATCCAGGAACTCGCGCAGGGCGTGTTCGACGCGCTGGACCACGAGGAGGACACGCCGCTGGTGCTGTTCGGGCACAGCATGGGGGCCGTGGTCGGGTTCGAGCTGGCGCGTCTCCTGGAGAACGCCGGGCGGCCTCCCGCGGTGCTGATCGTCTCCGGCCGGCGCGGTCCGGCGATCGAACGGGTCGACACCGTCCACAAGGGGGACGACGCGTCGGTGATCGCGGAGGTCACCAAGCTCGGCGGCACCGACTCGCAGCTGCTCGAGGACGAGGAGATACAGCAGATCATCCTGCCCGTGCTGCGGGCGGACTACTATGCGATCGAGACCTACCAGCGCACGCCCGGACCGCGGCTGAGCTGCCCCTTCGTCGTGATGACGGGGGACGCGGACCCCCGGGTGACGCCGGACGAGGCCCGGATCTGGGCCGAGGAGACCGAGGGCGCGTTCGAGCTGGAGGTCTACCCCGGCGGCCACTTCTTCCTGGTGGCGCAGCAGGAGGCCGTGGTGGCGCGAATCGAGGCCACGCTGCGGGAGCTGGGCTCCGGCGCGGGAGCGGTGGTCTGAGACGCCAAGGCGGCTTGGCCCGGGGCGGTGTCGCCCTCGGGCGCCCCGGCGCAGATCATGGCGCCGGGCGGCATGGCGCAGGGCGGCACCGGTAGTCGGTGCCGCCCTTGCGGGTGTGTCAGCCGAGCACCTTGGCGGACTCGATGACCACGGGCTCGGTGGGGACGTCCCCGTGGCCCTGCCGGTTGCCGGTCTTGACGCCCTTGATGGAGTCGACGACGTCCTGACCCTCGGTGACCCGGCCGAACACGGCGTAGCCCCAGCCGTTCGGGGTCTTCGACGAGTAGTTGAGGAAGGCGTTGTCCGAAACGTTGATGAAGAACTGGGCCGTTGCGGAGTGCGGGTCGCTCGTCCGCGCCATCGCCACGGTGTAGGCGTTGTTCTTCAGCCCGTTGTCGGCCTCATTCTGGATCGGGCCCTGGGTGGGCTTCTGGAGCATGTCCGGGGTGAAACCGCCGCCCTGGATCATAAAGCCGTTAATTACCCGATGGAAAATCGTGCCGTCGTAGTGGCCGTTGCCCACGTACGTCAGGAAGTTCTCGACGGTCTTGGGCGCCTCGGCGTCGTTGAGTTCCAGCACGATGCGGCCGAAGTTGGTGTTCAGCTCGACTGTCGACATCAAAATCTCCTTATTCCGGTGGGGCTTGCCCACGCCTACGGTATACGGACCTGGCGGCCGTTCTCCGGTGCGATCGAGGGCCGCGAGGACCGGCCGCTCGTGCGCACCAGGGAATATAGGACCACAGGGGGCACGCGCGGTGCGGCAGCGCCCCGGTCGTCGAACGGCCATCCGGGTCACCGCGGGTGCCGCCCGACGGACCACGGGGGCTTTTCGCCGGCCATTCGTCATCCGGGGTGACCCGCCGCGGGAACGGCTTCCCGCGGCGGGAGGGGGCACTCCCCGGCGCATGACGGTCGGTCATACTTCAACGGGCCGCTCGTGCGGAGGAACCGGCCCCGACGGGCACCCCGGCCCCCCGGGCGGCCCCGGGCGCCCAACGGGAAGGAACGACGACGAGATGACGGCCGCAGCGGCGGCGGTGCCGGACGACCCGGAGTACGCGCGCATCCCCGACACGCCCGCCAAGGGCACGGTCATCCTGCTCAACGGCACCTCCAGCTCGGGCAAGTCCAGCATCGCCCGGGCCCTGCTCGACACCCTCGACGGCACCTGGTTCCACGTGCCGGTCGACGCCTTCCACTCCATGCGCGGCGGCACGCCCATCGCCGACGAGGACCTCCAGGCCGAGATCGACCGCACGGCCAAGGGCTTCCACCGTGCCGTCGCCGGCATGGCCGCCGCGGGCAACAACCTCGTCGTGGACCATTCGCTGACCCGCCGCTGGCGACTGCTGGACCTCCTCGGCCTGCTGGAGCCCCGGAACACGTTCCTGGTCGCGGTCCGCTGCCCGCTGCCCGAGCTGGAACGCCGGGAGAAGGCACGCGGCGACCGGCAGCCGGGGCTGGCCGCCCTGCAGTACGGGCAGGTCCATGCGCACGGCACCCACGACCTGGACGTCGACACCAGCGTGCTGTCCCCGCAGGAGTGCGCCCTGCGCATCCGCGACCTGCTGCGCCGGCGCCCGAGCCCCACCGCCTTCGAACGGTTCCGGCGGACCGCGCCCGTTACCGGCTGAACTCCCTCAGGGCAGTTCGGGTACGCCACCCGGCGCCGCGGGCATCGCCAGGTGGGCCAGGTCGCCCGGCGGGGGAGTGCTCACCGGCCACAGCGGAGCGGCGCCCCCGTCGGCGAGCGCGGCCGGCGCGTCGGTGAGGTTCATGCGCTCGCGCAGCCGGCCGTAGAAGCCCGTCGGACCGAGGCGCACCGCCTTGAGCCGGCGCGGAGCGGCGTACACCCCGATCCAGTCCCCCGGGCTCAGTACGCCGCGCAGCTGGCCGTCGATACTGACCGCGGCCTGCCCCGACCGTTCCAGCACCCGCAGCGCGACGGGTTCGTCCGGCGCGGCCACGACCGAGCGGTTGAACACCATGTGCGGCGCGACCGGCGTGAAGACGAGGCCCTCCGCGCGGGGCGAGACCACCGGGCCGCCCGCGGCGAAGCTGTACGCGGTGGACCCCGTGGGCGTCGCCACCAGCAGCGCGTCGGCCGAGTAGGAGGCCAGCAGCTGTCCCGACAGATACACCGCGACCGACACCTGCCGGTCCCGGGCCAGCTTCTCCAGCACCACGTCGTTCAGGGCGGTGACGTTCAGTGCGACCCCCCAGTCCCCGCCCGCCTGGCACTCGGTGCGCACCCGGGGCGGGGGCAGCATCGGTCCGCGGCCGTACCGCAGCAGCGCCTCCATGTGCGCGGGCACCTCCAGCCGGCAGGACGCGCGCAGGGTGAGGAGCATCCGGTTCTCCACCCGGATCCGCTCCTCCTGTACGGCGTCCAGCGCCTCCCGCACCACCGCGGCCGGGACCTCCGTCAGGAAGCCGACGCGCCCCAGGTCGACGCCGAGCACCAGTGCGTCGTTCTCGGCCGCCAGCCGGGCACCGCGCAGGAACGTGCCGTCGCCGCCCAGGGTGACGATGAGGTCGGGATCGTGCGCGGCGTCGACCTCTTCGCGGGCGCTGTGCCGCGAGCCCTGGTGCCACACGTCGATGTCGGTACACCCCACCGCGTGCTCGGCGCACCACGCGCGCACGGTCCGCGCGGCGGCCACGGCCTCGGCACGCCCACTGTGCACGACCAGGCCTACCTGGTTCACCGTCATACCCGCACACCGCCTCCCAGCCGGCTCCGTCCGGAAGCCATCCTCGCCGCCCACCGCTCCGCCACGGCGCGCGCCACGCCGCCGAGGGGCAGGGCCCGGTCCCCTCGCCACCGGCCCGCCGCCGGGCCGCAGCGCCGGATCGACCGCGAGGGCACGGGGCGGTTCTTCGTCCTCCTCGGCCCGGGCCCCGTGCCGAATCGGCCATGGGCATGTCACCGCGGTGTCACAGCGTCCGGCCGGTGGAACGCCGTGGGCCGTCGCTCTGTCTGTGCCGGTGAACACCGGCTCGGCGCCGGTCGTCAGGACCACTCCAGCACACACATCGGGGGACCCCATGCAGCTCCGTCACACCGGCCGCGTCACCGCGGCGGCCCTGGCCACGATCGCCGCCGCCCTGTCGCTGACGGCCTGTCAGTCAGGCGACGGCACGTCGCAGGCCGGGCCGTCGGCCACCCGGGCCCCTTCGTCCAGCGCCTCCGGCACCCCGGCCCCGGCCACCGCGAGCCCCCGCCCCGCCGACGGCACCCGGTCGGC
Source organism: Streptomyces actinomycinicus (assembly GCF_016741775.1). Lineage (GTDB taxonomy): Bacteria > Actinomycetota > Actinomycetes > Streptomycetales > Streptomycetaceae > Streptomyces > Streptomyces actinomycinicus. Next base: position 11,679 of record NZ_JAERRK010000011.1, read on the forward strand.
CTCGCCCGGCCCCGCCTCACCCGCCGCCGCGTCCCCCGCCTCCGCCTCCCCGGCCTCCGACACGTCGGGCGGCAGCGCAAAGGCCTGTACGGCCAAGGCGCTGGAGGCGACGGCGTACCAGGCCGCCGACCGCCCCTCGGGCACCGGCGTCGGAGCCGCGATCGTCGAGTTCACCAACGTCTCCGCGAGCGCGTGCGTGCTGCAGGGCCACCCGACGGTGGCCGGGGCCGGCAACGGCTCGCCCCAGCACTCCGCTCCGCTGAAGGTGACCCGCACGGGCGCCGCCCCGGCCGTGCGGGTCGGGCCGGGCGGCAAGGCATGGGTGAAGCTCACCTTCGTACAGGTGCAGGGAGAGGCGGACGGGTACTGCGTGTCCGGCGCGACGCCCACCGTGTACCCGACGCTGGTGGTCGGACTGCCCGGCGCCGGTGCGCACCAAGTCGCCATGCCGGACGGCCAGTTCGCCGAGTGCGACAACAAAGTCACCATGACCGCGGTGACGGCGGCGAAGCCGTCCTGACCCGCACGGATGCCTGGCCGTGGCCCCCGGGCGGGGGCCACGGGGCCGGGGCCGTGTGATCTCCTCCATTGCGGTCGTCCGCCGTCCCTGTGAATCTCCCGTCGAACGATTTTCCGAAGAACTGTTATCGGCACCGCACCGAGCGGTCTCCCAGGTAACGGACAGCATCGTCGGGCGTCGAGGACAGGGAAGTTCTGATGAGTACACAGCACACGGTGGACACGGCGGCACTGGTGAACGCCGCCAGAGCGGGGGACCCCGCGGCCCAGGACGCCCTGGTCAGCGCCTACCTCCCGCTGGTGTACAACATCGTGGGGCGGGCGCTGAACGGTTCGGTCGACGTCGACGACGTGGTTCAGGAGACCATGCTCCGGGCCCTCGGCTCGCTCGGCGACCTCAGGACCCCCGAGAGCTTCCGCTCCTGGCTCGTGGCCATCGCGATGAACCGGGTCCGTGCGCACTGGCAGGACCGGCAGCTCGCCCCCGGCGCCGTCGAGGAGGAGACCGGCGACCTCGCCGATCCGGGCGCCGACTTCGTGGACCTGACCATCGTCCGGCTCCAGCTGTCCGGACAGCGCCAGGAGACCGCACGCGCCACCCGCTGGCTCGAGCCGGAGGACCGGGAGGTGCTGTCGCTGTGGTGGCTGGAGTGCGCCGGTGAGCTGACCCGGGCCGAGGTAGCCGCGGCCCTCGGCGTGTCGCCGCAGCACACCGCGGTACGGGTGCAGCGGATGAAGGCGCGGCTGGAGGCGGCCCGCGTGGTCGTACGGGCGCTCGACGCCCGGCCGGCCTGCGAGGAACTGCGCGGTGTGCTGGCCTCCTGGGACGGCCGCCCCTCCGCGCTCTGGCGCAAGCGAATAGCCCGGCACGCCCGCGACTGCGCGCGCTGCAGCGGGCTGTGGAGCGGTCTGCTGCCCGCGGAAGGCCTGTTGGCCGGACTGGCCCTGATCGGGGTGTCGTCGGCGCTGCTCGCTTCGAGTCGGTCCGCCGTGACCGGCATGACCGCGGCCGGCTCCACCGCCCCCCTCCCGGCGTACGACCCGACGGCCACCCACCTGACCGGCGGCCGTTCCGGAGCGGGCCACGGGGGAGCGGACACCGGCCACGCGGGAGCCGACATGGGGCACGGGGGAGCGGACTTGGGCCACGGCGGAACGGACATGGGGCACGGGGGAGCGGACATGGGCCACGGGGGAGCGGACATGGGCCACGGCAGCACGGAAACGGGGAACTCCGGGGCGGACACGGGCCGCTTCGAGGCGGATGCGGGCCGGTTCGGGGCGGACGGCGACGGCCTCGGCTCCGACGCGCCGGTCGGCCTCCGCGCCTCCCGCCGGCGGGTCACGGCCCGGGACGAGGCCCGGCGGCAGCGGCGGAACCGGCGCCGTGCCGTCGGCGGTGCCGTGGTGGCGGCCTGTGTGGCGGGCGGCGGCTTCTGGTGGTTCGGAACCGACTCCGGCCCGCAGACCACGAAGGTGACCGCCGGCCGGACCGCCGGCGCCCCCGCCGTGGACCTCGCGGAACCCAGCGCCTCCGCGACCTCGTCGTCGCCCTCGCCCACCAAGTCGCCGTCCCCGTCGCACTCGAAGAAGGCGAGCCCCTCCAAGAGCCCCAGCCCCACCCGGAAGAGCACCGCGCCCAAGCCCGAGCGGGCGGCGCCCACGACTCCGCGCGCCACCCCCACCGTGCAGGCGCAGTCGGCTCCCACCGGGACGGTGGCCCAGGTGATCGCGCTGGTGAACAAGGAGCGGGCGGCGGCCGGATGCGGCCCGGTCACCGAGGACGCCCAGCTGGACAGGGCCGCCCAGGGACTCTCCGACGACATGGCCGCCCGCGGCTTCTTCGACCACACGGACCCGGACGGCGACGGCCCCGGCGAGCGCATCACCGCGGCGGGCTACCGCTGGTCCACCTACGGCGAGAACATCGCCCGGGGGCAGCAGACCCCGCAGGCGGTGATGGACTCCTGGATGAACAGCCCCGGCCACCGTGCCAACATCCTCAACTGCTCGTTCAAGAACCTCGGCGTGGGCGTCCACAACGGCTCGGGCGGCCCGTGGTGGACCCAGGACTTCGGCGCGAAGTCCTGAGTCACTCCGGCCGCCGCCCAGCCCCCGGCACGGCCACGCGCCTCCGCCGGGGCCAGGGTGTCGTGCGGCCGTGCGCGTCCCGGGTGGGGCGCCGTACGACCGCGGGGGCCCGCCGGCCCGGCGTCGTGCGGCCGTAGGTATCCGTCGGTCGCCGTCTCCTACGGTCGTCCCGTGCCGGAACAGCTGCCCGGGGTGTGTCCGAAGGTGCGGCGGAAGACGTCGATGAACGCGCTGGCCGAGGACCAGCCGCAGCGGTGCGCCACCGTGGTCACCGGCGTGTTCCCGGCCAGCAGCACCAGCGCGTGGTGCAGCCGCAACTGGGTGCGCCACTGCGGGAACGTCATGCCGAGGTCACCGCGGAACAGCCGGGAGAGCGTACGGTCGCTCGCCCCCACCTCCCGGCCCAGCTCCGCCAGCGTGCGCCCGTCGGCCGGGTCGGCGGTCAGGATCCCGCACAGCGCACGCAGCAGGGGTGAGGCCGGCATCGGCAGGTGCAGCGGCTGCTGGGGCGAGGCCCGCAGCTGATCCAGCAACACCGCGCGCAACCGGGCCCGTTCGGGGCTGTCGTCCTCCGGCGCACCGGTGTGGGCGACGATCAGCTCGCGCAGCAGCGGGCCCACGGCGAGCACGGTCGGCGCGTCCAGACCGAGCGGGTTCTCGGTCGCCGGCAACCCCACCAGATGCAGTTCGAGCGCCCCGTGCGCCTGGTGGGCGTGCACCGTGCCGGCCGGCACCCAGATGGCACGCGTGGCAGGGGCGATCCACGAACCCGCGTCCGTCGTGACGGCCAGCACGCCCCGGCCCGCGTAGACGATCTGGTGGTCGTCATGCCGGTGGGCGTCCACCGTCGCGCCGGACGCCAGCCACTGGGTGCGGGTGGGGGCCACCGGCTCGTGGCGGATCTCCGTCATCACCTGGCAGATTATCGAAAGCACGACAGACCCGCCGGGCCGGAGCATGACCGGGTGCGAAGGAAAACATCGATCGCCCTCCTCTCCGCCGGGCACGCCTGCGTCGACGTCTACCAGGGGTCCGTCGCCGCCCTGATCCCGTTCCTCGTCGCGGAGCGGGCCTACGGCTATGCCGCCGCCTCGGGCGTGGTCCTGGCCGCCTCCCTGCTGTCGTCCGTGGCACAGCCGCTGTTCGGTGCGCTCACCGACCGCCGGCCGGCCCCCTGGCTGCTGCCGGCCGGCACGGTGCTGGCCGGCCTGGGCATCGCGCTGAGCGGAAGCAGTGCCTCGTACAGCCTGACACTCCTGTGCGTGGCGGTGTCCGGGGCCGGTGTCGCCGCGTACCACCCCGAGTCGGCCCGCGTCGCCCGGCTGGCCGGCGGGGGCAGCCACAGCGCCATGGGCTGGTTCGCCCTGGGCGGCAACGTGGGCTTCGCGCTGGCCCCGCTCCTGGTCGCGGCGGTCGTGGGCACGGGCGGCCTGCACCGGACCCCGCTCCTGCTGCTGCCGGCACTCGCCGGCGCGGCGCTCAGCCTGGCCGCCCTGCGCACCCCGGCGCGGCGGGCGCGTCCGCTCGCCACGCAACCGGCGGCCGGCACCGACGACAGAGCCTCGTTCCTGAAGCTGTCGCTGGCCGTCGTGTGCCGTTCGGTCGTGTTCACCGGCCTGAGCGGCTTCCTGTCCCTGTACGCCACGCAGCGCCTGGGCGGCAGCGCGGCAGCCGGCACGGCCGCGCTGTTCGTGCTCTACCTCGGGGGCGCGGCCGGCTCCGTGCTGGGCGGCGCCCTGGCGGGCCGCCGGGACCGGGTCACGGTGTGCCGGTGGTCGTATCTGCTCTCGGTCGGCGCGGTCGCGGGCGTCGTCCTCGTCCCCGGCCCCGCCCTGTACCTGTGCGTGGCCCTGACCTCCGCCGGTCTGTACGTCCCGTTCTCCCTCCAGGTCACGCTCGGCCAGGACTATCTGCCGACCCGTGTCGGCACCGCCGGCGGCATCACCCTCGGTCTGACCGTCAGCATCGGCGGTCTGGCAGCCCCCGTCATCGGCCGGCTCGCCGACGCGACCTCGCTGCGGACCGCACTCACCCCGCTGATCCTGATGCCGGCCCTGAGCTGGCTCCTGTTCCGCGGACTGCCGGAGCCCGCCGCCCCGCGACGGCAGGACACCGATACGCCGGTGAGTCACGACACCGATACGCCGGTGAGTCACGACGCCGGTACGCCGTGACGCGGGTACGCCGTGACGCGGGTACGCCGTGACGCGGGTACGCCGGTATGCAGGTACGCCGTGAGGCGGGTACTCCGTGACTGTCCGGCGGTGCGTACCGCGCCGGACGGACGGTGCGAAGACCCCACGACACCGGAGGAGACGACATGGGCATGGCACACACCAGCGTCCCGGAGGTGCTGAACGCGCTGAAGGACGTGTCGTACCCGGCCGACAGGGACCGGCTGGTCTCGGCCGCGCGCGAGGCGGGCGCCCCGGAGGCGGTCGTCGACGCCCTGCGCGGCATCCCCGCCGACGAGTACGCCGGCCGTGACGAGGTGGCACGGTCGGTCCGCGTGGAGCCCGCCTCGGACCCGGGCCCCGACGCCGGTCGGCGGCCCGCCGAACGGGCCCGGCACGGCGGCAAGCCGGGGATCTCCCAGCACCTGTGGGAAGAGCCGAAGACCCCGATCCACGAGGAGTTCGACCGCTGAGCACCCCGGCCCGCAGCGGCGCCGGGCCGCTCGCCTTGACGCCCCTGAGGCCCCGACCTAGCGTGATCGAACACGTCTGGACTGGTAGGGCAGGTGCTCGGCGATGACCGATCCGCGGGACCCCCTCGGGAGCCCCACCGGCCACTCCCGCGACCGCGACGGCGGACCCACCGGCCACTCCCGCGACCGCCACGGCGGACCCAGCGGCCACTCCCGCGACCGCCACGGCGGACCCAGCGGCCGCCCCCGCGACCGCCACGGCGGACCTACCGGCCACTCCCAGGACGGCAGGTCCGCCGGCCGCGCCACCCACGTCGAGGCGCACGGACTCGACGTGATCGCGGACGTGGAGCGCAAGGGCACCCCGCGCACCCTCTTCTGGCCCTGGTTCGGCGCGAACGTCTCCGTCCTCGGCCTCAGCTACGGCGCCTTCGCGTTCGGCTTCGGCATCTCCTTCTGGCAGGCGCTCACGGCCGGAGTGCTCGGCATCGTGGTCTCCTTCCTGCTGTGCGGCTTCGTCGCGGTCGCCGGAAAGCGCGGCTCCGCGCCGACCATGGTGCTCAGCCGGGCCGCCTACGGAGTGCGCGGCAACCGGCTGCCGTCCGTCGTCTCGTGGATGCTCACCGTCGGCTGGGAGACCGTCCTCATCGCGCTCGCCACGCTGGCCACGGCAACCGTCCTCGGCAGCCTCGGCCGGGGCGGCGGCACCGGGACCAAGGTGGCCGCCCTGCTGGTGGTCGCCGCGCTGACGGTCGTCGGCGGGGTCATGGGATTCGACCTGATCATGCGGCTGCAGACCTGGATCACCCTGATCACGGGCGTCCTCACGATCGTCTACGTCGCTCTCGTCGCCGACCACGTCGACTGGAGCACGGTCGACGCCGTCCCGGCGGGTTCGGCGCAGGAGTTCATCGGAGCGCTGGTGTTCATGATGACCGGATTCGGTCTCGGCTGGGTCAACGCCGCCGCCGACTACTCCCGCTATCTGCCCCGGAGTTCCTCCAGCCGGGGCGTGATCGGCTGGACCGCCTTCGGCGCCTCACTGGCCCCGCTGCTCCTGCTGGTCTTCGGTCTGCTGCTGGCCGGTTCCTCCGAGGAGCTGAGCACGGCGATCGCGGCCGACCCCATCGGCGCGCTGACGACGATCCTGCCGACCTGGTTCCTGGTGCCGTTCGCCGTGGTCGCCGTCCTCGGCCTGGTCGGCGGCGCCGTTCTCGACATCTACTCCTCGGGCCTGGCCCTGCTCTCGGCCGGTGTCCGGGTCCCGCGCTACCTGGCCGCGCTGTTCGACGGCGTTCTGATGATCGCGGGCGCGGTCTACATCGTGTTCTTCGCCGACGACTTCCTCGGCCAGTTCATGGGCTTCCTCACCACACTCGGCGTACCCATCGCCGCCTGGGCCGGCGTCATGCTCGCCGATCTGGCCCTGCGCCGCCGCGACTACGACGAGGGCGACCTGTACCGGCCGCGGGGCCGCTACGGCGACGTCCCCCTGCCGCCCCTCGTCCTGACGCTTCTCGCCACGGCGGCCGGCTGGGGACTGGTCACCAACAGCGCCGCGAGCTGGCTGACCTGGCAGGGCTATCTCCTGGAGCCGTTCGGCCTCGGCGGCAGGAGCGGCGCCTGGGCCTACGCCAACCTGGGCGTCCTCGTCGCCCTCGCGCTGGGATTCCTCGGCACCCTGCTGACGGCGCGGGGCCGGGTACGGGAGCAGGAGGCCCGGGCGCCGAGCCCGGCGACGGACGAGGGGGTGCTGGACGCATGAGCGCCGGACACCTCGCCGTCATCGACATGCAGCGCGTCTTCGCCGACCCGCTGAGCCCCTGGGCCACTCCCCGGTACGCCGACGCGGCAGCGGGCGTGCAGAGCCTGCTGCCCGCCTTCGCCGGACGGGTCACGTTCACCCGCTTCCTGGCCCCCGGACGCCCGGCCGGCGCCTGGCGCGCGTACTACGACGCGTGGCCCTTCGCCCGCCGCGCCCCGGACGACGAACTCTGGGAGCTGACCGACGGTTTCGCCGACCTCGCGGAGCACGTCCTGGACACCACCACGTTCGGCAAGTGGACACCCGAACTCGCCGCCCGCGTCGGCCCGGACGGCCGCCTGGTCCTGGCCGGTGTCAGCACCGACTGCTGTGTGCTGTCCACCGCCCTGGCCGCCGCCGACGCCGGTGCCGAGGTGCTCGTCGTGGCCGACGCCTGTGCCGGCGTGGACGACGACTCGCACGTGAAGGCGCTGCAGCTCATGGAGCTGTACCGGCCACTGGTCCGGGTCACCACCATCACCGACCTGCTCGCGGAGACCGGTCCCTGACCGGGGCCCACACCGGGCGCCGGCGGCCGGCGGCACGGTCCTCTCCCGTTTCCAGCCCGTCACCGGTCCTGCCGCCGTTCCTCACGCATGCCCCCGACCCCACCGGGTACGCGAGGCGGGAGCCCGCCCGGGCACCAGCCCGCCCGGGCGGCCCGGACGACCACCGCTACCTGGGGACCTGCCATGGAGACACCCGCACACGACGACCTGCCGACGCCCGCCCAGCAGGCACTGGACGCGCTGGCCGTGAACGCAGAGGACCAGGCCGCCCTGGACACCCTCGCCCACAGCGATGTGCTCGTGCCGGTTCCGGACGACGCCATCGACGGGGAGGGCGCCGACGCCACGACCGTGGCCCTGCCCATCCTCGAGCAGCCGGGAGGCGACCCCGTCGTCCCGGTGTTCACCTCGGAGGGCGAGATGGCCGAGCTGCTGCCTTTCGTCTCGCGCTACCGTCTGATCCCGCTCGGCGCGCTCGCCTCGCAGTGGCCCGAGGAGGACCTCTCCCTCGCCATCGACGGCAGCTCCTCCCACGGGCTGACGCTGACGTCGCAGGGGGTGCGTACCCTCCTGGCCCGCTGACCAGCGCGACCACCCGCTCGCGCAACCCGTCCGGACCCGCACGCGCAACCCGCTGGCTGGTGCCCGCACGCGCCACCGCCCGGGCCCGCCCGCGCAACCGGTCCCGGAGGCCCCGGGGCGCCAGAATGAGCCCATGGGATACATCGCGGGCGTGGCCGGGGTCCTGGTCCTGGGCCTGGTGCTCGGCAGCGTCCTGCGCACGCTCGTGGTACCCCGTGGCCTGTACTCCGTACTGGTGTTCCGGCTGTGGTGGCTGCTGCGCCGGCTGCTGCGGCTCACCGCGCTCCGCGGCGGCTACGACGCCATCGACCGCGCCCAGACCTGGCTCGCCCCGCTGATGCTGGTCGGCATGCTCGCCACCTGGCTGGCCGGCGCCCTCCTCGGGTACGGGCTCCTGCTGTACGCACTCTCCCCGCTGTCCTGGACCACCGCGTTCCGGGAGGCCGGCTCGAGCCTGTTCACGCTCGGATTCGCCGGCGGCGCCCGGCTGAAACTGTCGGTGCTGGACTTCCTGGCCGCGGCCACCGGACCCGTCCTGATCGCCCTCCAGATCGCCTACCTGCCCACCCTGTACTCCGCGTACAACCGCCGTGAGCTGGAGGTCACCCTGCTCCAGGCGCGGGCCGGCGAACCCGCCTGGGGGCCGGAGATCCTCGCCCGGCAGTGGCTGGTGGAGACCGAGACCGCGCTGCCCGAGCTGTACCGGGCGTGGGAGCGGCTCGCCTCGGACATGGGCGAGAGCCACTCCACCTACCCGGTCCTGCTGGCCTTCCGCTCACCGCGCCCGCACCGCAGCTGGCTCGTCGGGCTGGTCGCCGTGATGGACGCGGCGGCCCTCCAGCTCGCCCTGGACCCACGGCTCGCCCCGCCGGAGGCCCGGCTCGTGCTGCGCGCCGGATTCACGGCGCTGCGGGACATCGCCCGCGCCCTGCACATCCCCTTCGACGCCGACCCGTCGCCCGGGGCGCCCGTCCGGCTCGGCTTCGCCGAGTTCGACGCCGCGGTGGGCATGATGGCGACGGCCGGTTTCCGGTCCGAGCGGACCGCGAAGGACGCCTGGCCGCACTTCCGCGGCTGGCGCGTCAACTACGAGGCGATCGCCTATGAACTGTGCCGCCGCTGCGACGCCGTGCCCGCCCTGTGGACCGGCCCGCGCGACTTCCCCGGCGACCCCATCCCGCCGCGGCGCCCGGTGGACCGGCAGCCCGGCGGAGGACGGCCGGAACTGCCCCCCGCGGCCGGGTAATCACCGGCCCTCCGGAAGGGAAGATCCCAGCGGGGGAAAGGTCCGGCGAGCGCGAAGGAGCCGATGGTCGTGAGGGTCGTCCTGCTGGGCACCGCCGCCGGAGGTGGCTTCCCGCAGTGGAACTGCGCCTGCGCGCCGTGTACCGCCGCCCGGGACGGCAAGCTGCCCTCCCGCACGCAGGAGTGCGCCGCCGTCACGGGCAACGGCCGCGACTGGTGGCTGCTGAACGCCTCCCCCGACCTGCGGACCCAGCTCGGCGCCACGCCCGCCCTGTGGCCGGGACCCGGACTCCGGGAGACCCCGCTGCGGGGGGTGCTGCTCACCGACGCCGAGACCGACCACGCCTGTGGACTGTCCGGGCTGCGGGGCGCCGCCGGGCTGAAGGTCTACGCCGCCGCACCGGTGCGGGCCGTGCTCGCTCCGGCCCGCACAGCACTGGACCGTCACGCGCCCTGGGAGTGGGCCGACAGCCTGGCCGACGGCGGCTTCGTGCTGGCCGGCGGGCTGGTCGTGACCGCCCACCCGGTGGGCACGAAGATCCCGGAGTACGTACCGGCGCGGCCCCCGGCACCCGCCGGCCCCTGGGCGACGGCGTACCGCATCGAGGACCTGGCGAGCGGGGGAGTCCTGGTGTACGCGCCCTGCGTGGGCGCATGGAGTCCGGCCCTGGACGAACTGTGCGCCGAGGCGGACTGCGTGCTGCTGGACGGCACGTTCTTCACGGCCGGCGAGGCGGGCGCGGCGGTGCCGTCGGGCACCACGCGGGCCGCCTCGGGCCATCTGCCGGTCACCGGGCCGGACGGGTCACTCGCGGAGCTGGCCCGCCATCTCGGCGTGCGCCGGATCTACACCCACCTCAGCCACACGAACCCGCTGCTCGACCCCGCCTCCCCGGCACGCGCGCGGGTCGCCGCGCACGGGGTCGAGGTCCTGACGGACGGAGCAGAGCTGGTGGTCTAGCTCTCCTGCTCGGCCAGCATCCGCCGCAGCACGGCCCGCTGGAGCGGCAGTACCTCGGAGTGCAGGGCGCGGCCCTTCGCGGTGAGGGCGACCCAGACGCCGCGCCGGTCCTCCGCGCACACCGAGCGCTCCACCAGTCCGTCCTTCTCGAGCCGGCCGATCAGCCGGGACAGCGCGCTCTGGCTGAGGTGGACCCGGCCGACCAGGTTCTGCACCCGGCACTGCTCGCCCTTCTCGGGTCGCTCCGTGACCAGCAGGTCCAGCACCTCGAAGTCGCTGGCGCCGAGCCCGTGCGGATGCAGGACGCGGTCGATCTCGCACATCGTGCGCGCGTGCACCGCGAGGATGCCCCGCCAGCGTTCTTCGAGCCGGGCCTCGGCCGTCGTGACTGCCATACCCGCACCGTAGCACCGATCCGGCCAATAGTTGAGTGTGCAACTAGTGGGAGCGTGCGGGGCCCGGGCCGCCCCTCAGGCCGACGCGTCCTGGAGCAGTCCCACCAGGTTGCCGTCCGGGTCCTTCACGGAGGCGATGAGCCTGCCGCCACCGACGTCCTGCGCGTCCTGGAGCAGTTCGGCCCCCGCCTCCAAAAGGGCCGCGAGCCGCGCCCGCAGGTCCGTCACGTGCCAGTACGGCACCGGGCCGGTCATGCCCTTGGCGTGCCCGTTCGGGTCCAGGCCGACGTCCTGCCCGGCGGCCTTGAAGCCGACGTAGTACGGCTGGTCCGCGTACGGCTCGACGCCCAGCAGGGCGCTGAACAGCGGCTTGGCCTTCGCCAGGTCCTTCACGGGGTAGATGATCGTCTGCACGCCGGTGGTCATGGGACCCACTCCTCCTGAGGCTCGGGACCGACGGGTTCCTCGTCGGTGCTCTCACGCTAGAGCCGGGGAGCCCGTGGCGGCTTCTCCGATCCTGACCGTCTGCGGGCACCCTCTGTCCGGCCACGACGAGCAGCCACGCACTTCCATGACGTGGTTCGGCCACCGCTGACCCCGCTGCGGCAGGGCCCGGTCGCCCGCGACGACCGGGCCCACGCCGCGTTTCCGGGGCCGGGGACAACGCCCCTCGGTCGTACGGCCGTTCGGTACCGGACAACGGGTGCCGACAGCCGGACGCGGCGGAGTCGGCCGCGCCACAGTGGGAACACTGCGTACGAAGGCCGGGACGGAGGGCGGACGGATGACGGGAACTCCCTCGGGCCGGATGCGGCGGACCATCCTGGACTGGCTCAAGGACCCGGCGGCCCACTTCCCCGCCCCGCCCCGCCGCGATCCCGCCGAGACCGGTGTGACCGCACGCGCCCTCGCCGCAAAGCTCGGCGTCCCCCGGCGGACCGCCCTCGCGCACCTCGACCTGCTCACCCGCCTGGGCCTCCTGCGCACCCGCCGGGTCCGCTGCCGCACCTACTACCGGCGCGACGAGGTCCGTATCGCCGAAGTGGCCCGGATGTTCGAGAAGGGCTGGTGAGGAAGACGGCTGTCGGGCTGGGCCGGACTCCGCGACCGCCGAGGCGCTCCGGGCGCTCGGCGACCGTGTGCATCGCCGCACGCCGCCGGGGCGGGACGGAGGACGACCGTGCGAAGGGCAGACGGGGACCCGGCCGGCTGACACCATGGCCCCACCCGACGGCGAAGGAACCGCAGATGGACCGACCCACGGCGCTCGTCCCGCTCCACTACCTCCCCCTCGGTGCCCGTGGCCCCGAGGACGTGGTGGCCGATCCGCACGGGCGCGTGCTCACCGGGGTGGAGGACGGCCGGATCCTCCGCGTCCACCACCCGGGCGACCCGCGCACGGCCCGTGCGGAAGTGCTGGCCGAGACCGGCGGACGTCCGCTGGGGCTCGAACTCCTCCCGGACGGCGACCTGTTGGTGTGCGACGCGGAACGCGGACTGCTGCGGGTCGCCCTGGACGACGGCACCGTGCGCGTCCTCGCGGACTCGGTGGCGGGGGAGCGGCTCCGCTTCTGCAGCAACGCCGTCGCGACGGCCGACGGCACCGTGTACTTCACCGTCTCCAGCCGCCGCTACCCCCTCGCCCAGTGGATCGGCGACATCGTCGAGCACACCGGCACCGGGCGCCTCCTGCGCCTCGCCCCCGGCGACCGGGAACCCGAAGTCCTGCTGGACGGGCTCCAGTTCGCCAACGGACTCGCCCCGAGCGCCGACGGCTCCTTCCTGGTGGTCGCCGAGACCGGATCCTGCCGCCTCACCCGCTACCGGCTCACCGGCCCCCGCGCCGGACACGCCGAGCCCTTCGCCGACCTCCCCGGCATGCCGGACAACCTCTGGCGCGAGGGCCCCGACGGCCCCCTGTGGGTCGCCCTGGCCGCCCCGCGCGTCCCACCGCTCGGCCTGTTGCACCGCACGCCGCCTGCCGTCCGCCACGCAGCGGCCCGTGCCGCCGTGCACGTGCCCTACCGCCCCAGTGGAACCACCGGCGTCATGGCGCTCGACGACGAGGGCCGCACGGTTCACCACCTCAGCCGCCGCCGCTCCGGCTTCCGCATGGTCACCAGCGTGTGCACGGCCGGCGGCCACCTGGTGCTCGGCAGCCTCCGGGAACCCGGCGTGGCGGTCTGCGCCCGGCCGGCCGCCCACTGACGCCGGCCGGGAAGACGACCGCGCCCGGCTCGCCGTCCGCCGCGACGGACCGGGGCGACGCTGTGCGCCCGGCCGGCCGCCCTCTGACGCGGGCCCGTGGTGACGCCCTGCGCCGGGCCTGCCGCTCACCGGTGCGGCGGTAATCTGGTTCCGGCCGTGATCACCCGTCGGGGCAGGGCCGAACAGGAGACGTAGACCACCATGACAGCCCCGGAAACGGAGAACCTCAGCGTCCGCCGCGTCCCGGGGCGGCGGTCCGAGTGGCGCACGCAGGCACCCGTCGTCGCGGTCGTGGCCCTCGGCGGCGCGGTCGGTGCACTCGCCCGCTACGCGCTCGCCCTCGCCCTGCCCACGCCGGCCGGAGGCTTCCCCTGGGCGACCTTCTGGACCAACGTCTCCGGGTGCGCCGCCATGGGCGTCCTCATGGTCCTCGTCACGGAGGTGTGGGCGGCCCACCGCCTCCTGCGGCCGTTCCTCGGCACCGGCGTCCTCGGCGGCTTCACCACCTTCTCGGCCTACGCGGTCGACATCCGCGACCTCGTCGGCGCCGGCCACCCCGGGCCGGGCCTGGCCTATCTCGCCGCGACGCCGTGCGCGGCCCTCGCCGCGGTGTGGCTGGCCTCGGCCGCCACCCGCCGGGTACTGATCAGGAGGCAGCGATGACGTCACTCACCGGCCGCGCCCTCCGGCTGACCGTCTACATCGGCGAGGACGACACCTGGCACCACAAGCCGCTCTACTCCGAGATCGTGCACCGCGCGCACGCGGCCGGGCTCGCCGGGGCCAGCGTCTTCCGGGGCATCGAGGGCTTCGGCGCCTCTTCCCGCATCCACACCTCCCGCCTGCTCTCCCTGAGCGAGGACCTGCCCGTCGCGGTGGTCGTCGTGGACACCGAGCAGCGGGTCCGGGCGTTCCTGCCGCAGCTCGACGAACTGGTCGGCGAGGGGCTCGTGACCCTGGAGGAGTGCGAGGTCGTCCGGTACGTGGGCCGCACGTCCGGCCCGGACGGCAGCGAACCGGAAGGTAAGAAATCGTTGTGAACTGGCTGCTGGTCGTCGCGGGGGCTGTGGTCGGCGCCCCCGTGCGCTATCTCACCGACCGCGCCGTGCAGGCCCGCCACGACTCGCTGTTCCCCTGGGGCACCTTCGTCGTGAACGTGGCCGGCTGTCTGGTCCTCGGCCTGCTCACGGGCGCCGTCTCCGCCGGGGCCGCCGGGCCTCACCTCCAGCTCCTGCTGGGCACCGGTCTGTGCGGGGCGCTGACGACGTACTCGACCTTCTCGTACGAGACCCTGCGGCTGACCGAGGCGGGCTCCGGCCTCTACGCTGCCGTGAACGTCGGGGCAAGCGTGGCGGCGGGGCTGGCGGCGGCCTTCACCGGGGTCACACTCGCGGGCGCCCTGTGGGCCTAGGCGCTTACCACCCGGCCGGGCACAACAAGTACTGTCTACAGCACTGTCGACCAACTCCTCAGAACTGGATCCCATGAGCGCCATCTCCGTCGGTCAGGCCGTCGTCCTCGGGGTAGTCGAGGGGGTGACCGAGTTCCTCCCGGTGTCCTCCACGGGCCACCTCAAGATCGCCGAGGGGCTCATGGACATCCCCGTCGACGACAAGTCCGTCGTCGGGTTCTCCGCCGTCATCCAGGTCGGCGCCATCGCCGCCGTGCTCGTGTACTTCTTCAAGGACATCAAGCGGATCGTCTCCGCCTGGTTCCGCGGTCTGACCGACCGCGAGGAGCGCTACCACCACGACTACAAGTTCGCCTGGTGGGTGATCGCCGCCACCGTCCCGATCGTGGTGGTGGGACTGGCCGCGAAGCCGCTGATCGACGGGCCGCTCGCCTCCCTGTGGGTGGTCGCGGGCTCACTGATCGCCGGCTCGGGCGTGATGTGGGCCGCCGACCAGATGGGCCGGCACAAGCGCGGTGAGGACGACACGTCGTTCAAGGACGCCATGTGGGTCGGCTGCTCGCAGATCCTCGCGCTGCTCTTCCCCGGGTTCTCCCGCTCCGGCGCCACCATGTCCACCGCCCTCATCCTCGACCTGGACCGGGTCGCCGCCACCCGCCTGTCCTTCTTCCTCGGCATTCCGGCCCTGACCGGCGCCGGCCTGTACGAGCTGAAGGACGCCCTCGGGGCCGGCGTGGGCGCGGCTCCGCTGGCCGTGGGCACGATCGTGTCGTTCGTGGTCGCCTACGCCTCGATCGCCTGGCTGCTGAAGTTCGTCGCCAAGCACTCCTTCAACGCCTTCGTGATCTACCGGATCGTCATCGGCCTCCTGCTCCTCGGCCTGCTCGGCACCGGCACGCTCAGCAGCTGAGCGAACACACCGTTCACCCACGGGGTGCGGACGCCCGTTTACGGGCGCCGCACCCCGTCGGCGTCTCACCGCTCACGGCTTGACAGCTCCCGCCCGTGACCCGCAGGATCGCACCCGTGAACCTGTCAGACAGCCAGACAGGTGGTCGGGGCCCCCGGCGCGTGAGCGCCATGGAAGCGGTCCTCGCCCACCTCCGCGGTGCCATCGAACGCGGCGAGTACGCCATGGGCGACAAGCTCCCTTCCGAGGCCGAGCTGTGCCGCACCCTCGAGGTGTCCCGGCCCGTGCTGCGCGAGGCGCTGCGCGCGCTGCAGACGATGGGCCTGACCGTCTCCCGGACCGGCAAGGGCACCTTCGTCGTCGCGAACGCCGTCGAGGACCCCACCTTCGGCGACTACGCGGCCAGCGACCTGCTCGAGGTGCGTCGGCACATCGAGATCCCCGTCGCCGGCTACGCGGCCGTGCGCCGCACCCAGGAGAACCTGGACCACCTGGCCCATCTGCTCGACCGCATGGAGCGGGAGACGGACACCACCGCCTGGGTCGCCATGGACACCCTCTTCCACCTCGCCGTGGCCGAGGCCGCGCAGAACCCGGTCTTCCGCCGGGTCATCGAGGAGATCCGGGACGCACTGGCACGTCAGTCGGCCTTCCTCAACGAGCTGGGCGGGCGCCGCGAGCAGTCCAACCGCGAGCACCGGGCGATCGTCGAGGCACTGGTCGACGGCTGCGAACACGACGCGGTGGATGCCATGAGCCACCACCTGGACCGCGTCGAGACGACCCTCACCGACATCGTGCGTCCCCAGCGGACGGACACCCCCGCGGAAGACGGGACAGAGGCGTGAGCGAACGGCACCTCGAAGACGCGACACGGACCGTGGCACCGGCGCTCCCCGCCCCGGCCCAGGCTTCCCCCGCCCCCGCCCACCGCTCCATATCCCGCACGTCCACCGGCGCCGACGCGTGACCCGCGTCCCGGCCGCCCCCGACCCGATGATTCAGGCAATGATGCACAGCAGTCCCGTCGCCGACGCACCCCTCGTCCGCGAACCCCTCCACGCTCCCGTCGCCCACCTCGTCCGCGGGGGGATCATCGAGGGCATCCACTACGGCTCCGTCGTCGTCCTCGACGCCGACGGCCGGGTGCGGTTCCAGCTCGGCGACATCGAAGCAGCCTTCTACCCGCGCTCCGCCCTGAAGCCCGTCCAGGCCGTCGCCATGCTGCGGGCCGGACTGCCCCTCGAGGGCGAACTGCTCTCGCTGGCCGCCGCGAGCCACTCCGGTGAGGAGCGCCACATCGCCGGCACCCGCCGCATCCTGGAACTCGCCGGCCTCGCCGAGGACGACCTGCGCAACGTGCCCGACATGCCGTTCGGCGCGGCCGTCCGTGACTCCTGGATCCGCGCGGGCCGGCTGCCCTCCCGCCTCGCCCAGAACTGCTCCGGCAAGCACGCGGCCATGCTGTGGACCGCCGCTCTCAACGGCTGGACCCTGAAGGACTACCTCGACCCGGCGCACCCGCTGCAGCAGGCCGTCGCGGCAACCGTCGAGGACCTGACGGGCCAGCGCGTCGCCCGGGTCACCGTGGACGGCTGCGGCGCACCGCTGTTCTCCGTCTCGCTGCACGGTCTCGCCCGCGCCCTCGCCCGGATCACCTCCGCCGAGCCCGGCACCCCCGAGGCCCGCGTCGCCGGCGCCATGCGCGAGCACGCCGAGATGGCCTCCGGCTCCGGCCGGGACGTCGCCGCGCTGATGCGGGCCGTACCCGGGCTGCTCGCCAAGGACGGCTTCGAGGGTGTGCAGGTGGCCGCGCTGCCCGACGGCCGGGCCGTCGCCGTCAAGATCGCCGACGGTGCCGACCGGGCACGGGTCCCGGTCGCCGCGGCGGCGCTCGCACGCGCCGGCGTCGACCCCGCCCTGCTGACCGAGTTCGCGGGAGAGCCGCTGCTCGGGGGCGGGGAGCCGGTGGGATGCGTGCGGCCCGTGCGGGCGCTGGACCCCGTGCCGCTCACTGCCTGCGGCTAGGCCGCCGGGCCCCGAAGGGGCCCCGCACCGCCGCCCGCCCGCGGGCCGTTCGGGCTGAACCGGCCCGCGGGCCGTTCGTGCCGGACCGCGCAGATCCCGCGCCCCCTGGCAGGGGCGCCGTCACCTCCGTACCTCAGAAAGAGGACCGCACCTCCATGACCGCCGCCACCCGCAGCGAACACGATCTGCTCGGCGACCGAGACGTCCCCGCCGACGCGTACTGGGGCATCCACACCCTGCGCGCGACCGAGAACTTCCCCATCACCGGCACCCCGATCTCCGCCTACCCGCACCTGATCGACGCCCTGGCCGCCGTCAAGGAGGCCGCCGCCCTCGCCAACGAGGAACTCGGGCTGCTGGAGCCGGAGAAGGCAGCCGCGATCGTCGCCGCCTGCCGGGAGATCCGCGACGGCAAGCTGCACGACCAGTTCGTCGTGGACGTGATCCAGGGCGGCGCCGGCACGTCCACGAACATGAACGCCAACGAGGTCGTGGCCAACCGCGCACTGGAACTGCTCGGCCACGCCAAGGGCGACTACGCCCGGCTGCACCCCAACGAGGACGTCAACCTCGGCCAGTCGACCAATGACGTGTACCCGACCGCCGTCAAGGTGGCGACGGTGTTCGCGGTACGTGGACTGCTCAAGGCGATGGCCGTGCTGCAGGACGCCTTCGCCCGCAAGGCCGTCGAGTTCCGTGACGTGCTCAAGATGGGCCGCACACAGCTGCAGGACGCGGTACCCATGACGCTCGGTCAGGAGTTCTCCGCATTCGCCGTCATGATCGAGGAGGACCGCAGCCGCCTCGCCGAGGCCGTCGAGCTGATCCATGAGATCAACCTCGGTGCCACCGCCATCGGCACCGGCCTCAACGCGCCCCGCGGCTACGCCGAGGCCGCCCGCCGCCGGCTGTCCGCCATCACCGGCCTGCACCTCGTCACGGCCGCCAACCTGGTCGAGGCCACCCAGGACTGCGGTGCCTTCGTCCAGATGTCCGGCGTGCTCAAGCGGATCGCGGTCAAGCTCTCCAAGAGCTGCAACGACCTGCGCCTGCTGTCCTCCGGTCCGCGCGCGGGCCTCGGCGAGATCAACCTGCCGCCCGTCCAGGCCGGTTCGTCGATCATGCCGGGCAAGGTCAACCCGGTCATCCCCGAGGTCGTCAACCAGGTCGCCTTCGAGGTGATCGGCAACGACGTCGCCATCACGATGGCCGCCGAGGCCGGACAGCTCCAGCTCAACGCCTTCGAGCCGATCATCCTGCACTCCCTGTCGGAGTCCGTCACGCATCTGCAGAGCGCCTGCCTCACCCTGGCCGAGCGCTGCGTGTCCGGCATCACCGCCAACACCGAGCGGCTGCGCGCGACCGTCGAGAACTCCATCGGCCTGGTCACCGCGCTCAACCCGCACATCGGCTACACGGCCGCGACCGACATCGCCAAGGAGGCACTCGCCACCGGCCGGGGCGTGGCCGAACTGGTGCTGGAGAAGGGCCTGCTCCCCGCCGAGAGGCTCGCCGGACTGCTGCGCCCGGAGATCATCGCCGGCAGCGGCGCACCAGCCGCCTGACCTGCGACAACACCGACACGACTACGCTTCGGGACCGGCCGGGAGGCACAATGGTGATCATGACAACGACGTCGTCCTTCACCTTCCTGCCGGTCCTGGAGCGCATCGCCGAGGAGATCAGCCGCACGCCCGGACGCGGCCGCCCCGCCGACTACATCCCGGCCCTCGCGGCCTGCGATCCGCGCAGCTTCGGCATGGCCGTCGCCGAGCTGGACGGCACGGTGTACGGGGTGGGGGAGTGGCGGCAGCCGTTCTCCACGCAGTCCGTCACCAAGGTCTTCACGCTCGCCCTGGACCTGGCCCGCGAGGGCGACGAACTCTGGGAGCACGTGGGCCGCGAGCCCTCCGGCAACCCGTTCAACTCCCTGGTGCAGCTGGAGTACGAGAACGGCATCCCGCGGAATCCCTTCATCAACGCGGGCGCCCTCGTCGTCACCGACCGCCTGCAGACGCGCACCGGCGACGCGGCCGGTGAGCTGCTGGCCTTCCTGCGCGCCGAGAGCGGCAACACCGCCCTCGACTTCGACAAGGAGGTCGCCGCTTCCGAGAACGCCTTCGGTGACCGCAACGCCGCCCTCGCCCACTTCATGGCGTCGTACGGCAACATCGACAACGACGTGCCGGTCCTGCTCGACCAGTACTTCCGGCAGTGCTCCATCGCGGCCTCCTGCGCCGACCTGGCCCTCGCCACCGGCTTCCTCGCCCGGCACGGCATCCGCGCCGACGGCAGCCGGCTGCTCACCCGCAGCCAGGCCAAGCAGGTCAACGCGGTCATGCTCACGTGCGGCACGTACGACGCGGCCGGCGACTTCGCCTACCGAGTCGGCCTGCCCGGCAAGAGCGGCGTCGGCGGCGGCATCATCGCGGTCGTACCCGGCCGGTGCACCCTGTGCGTGTGGAGCCCGGGCCTCGACGAGCGCGGCAACTCGGTCGCCGGCGTGGCGGCCCTGGACCGCTTCACCACCCTCACCGGCCTCTCGGTGTTCTGAGGGCCGTCACTTTCCGGCACGGCCCGGGGAGCCGGCCCGGGAGCGCGGGACCTGCCGGTGGCGGCTCCGCCGCGCGGGCGCGACCAGCCACGACGGCCCGCACGACGGCGCCCGGCCGGATCGCACCACGCGCCGGTCACACGTCGGCCCCCGCCCGGCAGGGCTGCGGTCGTCTTCCGGCCACCCGGCGTTGACACGCTGAGCCAGTGTTGGCCATGGCATTCCCCGTCGATCTCCGCTCCTGCCAGGTGCTGGGGCTGGCAGGCACCGCCTTCCTCGCGCTCGGCGGGGAGACGGCCGGTGCCCTTCCCGTCCGGGACCTCCTGGCACCCGCGTCGGTGCAGGCGGCACTCGGCCTGGTCGGGGTGTACTTCGGGGTCGTCCTGCTGACAGCGGCCTGGGTGCTCCTCGGCCGCCTGGTGCGCGGACCCGAGCCGCCCAGCCCCCGCGCCCTGCTGCTCGTACTGGCCGTGTGGACGGCCCCGCTGCTGCTCGCCCCGCCGCTGTTCAGCAGGGACGTGTACAGCTACCTCGCGCAGGGCGCCATGGTCGACGCCCACATGGACGTCTACGCCCACGGACCGGCCCAGCTCGGCGGGCCGCTCGCCGACGAGGTCGCCCCGATGTGGCGGCAGACCGGCGCCCCGTACGGGCCGGCCTTCATGGCTCTGGCCTCCGCGCTGTCCGGGCTGACCCGCGGCGAACTGCCCGCCGGCCTGCTCGGCATGCGGCTGGTCGCCCTGCTCGGCGTGGCCCTCATGGCGGTGGCGCTGCCCCGGCTCGCCCGGCACAGCGGCGCCGACCCGGCCGCCGCGCTCTGGCTCGGTGCCCTCAACCCGCTCGTGCTGCTGCACCTGGTCGCGGGCGCGCACAACGACGCCCTCATGCTGGGTCTGCTGGGACTCGGCCTGGTCGCCGCACGCGGCCGCCGGCCCGGCGTCGGAGCGGTCCTCGTCACGCTCGCCGCCCTGGTCAAGGCCCCTGCGGCGCTCGGTCTCCTGGCCGTCGTCGCCCTGCAGGTCCGCTCCGGCCGACGGCCGCTGCCCGCGGTGCTGACCACCGCCGCCGCCTCCGCCGCGACGACGGTCGCCGCGACGGCCGCCGCCGGCACCGGATACGGCTGGATCGGTGCCCTGGACACCCCGGTCTCGTCCCACAACTGGGCGCTGACCAGCCTGGCCGGCCGCGCCACCGGCGCCCTCCTCACCCACCTCGGCAGCGGACTGGCCCCGTTCGCCGTACCGGCCTGGCATCTGTTCGGGCTCGGGGCGACCGCCGTGGCCGTGCTGCTGATATGGCTGCGGCTGCGTCCCTGGCCGGTGTACGCGCTGGGCCTGAGCCTGCTAGCGGTGGCCGTCCTGGGCCCGGCGATCCGGCCCTGGTACGTGCTGTGGGGGCTGTTCCTCATCGCCGCGGCCGCGCCCAGCACCTCGGTACGGCACCGGGTGGCCGCCCTGGCCGGGGTGCTCGCCCTCGCCGTCCTGCCCAGCGGCGGCCCGGCCGACGCCGGCCAGCTGGTCCTCGCGGTCTCCGGCGGGGTGCTCGGTGTGATCGTCCTGTGGCAGGCCCACCAGGCGGCCCAGGCCCAGACCGCGGCACCGGGACAGACGGCATGACGGCGCCGCGGGGAGGACCGGGACTGCCCGGGCGCCTGGCGCCGCTGGGGCCGCGCACGGACCGGGGCCGGCTGCTGCTGGTCCTGCTGCTCGTGGCCGCGGTGACCGTGTTCACGGCGACGGTGCCGCTGCTGCGCGGCTTCTTCGACCTGCGGGTGTACTACGGCACGGTGCACACCTGGGTGCGCCACGGCGGCCTGATCTACGACTACCGGGTGCCGGGCACCGCGTACGGCTTCACCTACCCGCCGTTCGCCGCGGTGGGCATGCTGCCGCTGGCCCTGCTCGGCCGGACCACCGCGATCACGGCGTCCCTGCTGGTGAACCTGGCCGCGCTCGCCGCGGTGCTGCGGATCCTGGCCGGGCCGGACTGGCGGCGCCACGGCTGGTACCGGTGGGTGCTGCTGCTGTGCCTGCTGGCCCTGTTCGAACCGCTGCGGGACACCTTCAGCTTCGGCCAGGTGAACCTCGTACTGCTCGCCCTGGTCCTCGGCGACTGCCTGCTGCTGGCGACCGGCCGGGGCCGCTGGGCGGGAGCCGGGATCGGGCTCGCCGCCGCCGTGAAGCTGACGCCCGCCCTGTTCATCGGTCTGCTGCTGCTCGCCGGGCGCCGGCGCGCGGCCGGCACCGCCACGCTGGTCGCCGCCGCCGCGACCGCGCTGGCCGTCTGGGCGGACCCCACGGCCTCCCGCTTCTACTGGACCGAGGCCCTCTGGGACACCAGCCGGGTCGGCCGCCTCGACTACGTGTCGAACCAGTCGCTGCAGGGCGTGCTGGCACGGCTCGGCGAGACCGGCCGCCCCCTGTGGGCGACGGCGGTGCTGCTCACCCTGTCCGTGTGGGCGTGGCGCAGCCGCCGGGCGGTCCTGGCCGGCGACTGGACGGCGGCGTTCGCGCTCACCGGCGCGACGGCCTGCCTGGTCAGCCCGATCACCTGGGTGCACCATCTGGTCTGGCTGCTGCCGTCCTTCGCGGTGCTGCTGCGCGCCGGGCACCGGCGGATCGCGGGGGCCCTGTACGCGGTGCTGTGCACCAGTGTGGTGTGGCTGTGGTTCGACGACGCCTCCGGCCTCGACGGCTTCCTCGGCAGCAACCTCTACACCTGGATCGCGCTCGGCCTGCTGCTCGCCCTGCCGGTGGGTCAGTCCCGCGCGGACCGCGCGCCCTTGGAGCGCAACGCCAGCGCCACGGCTCCCGCGCCGAGCCCGGACAGACCCGCGACGACGGCGGTGCCGGACCAGTCCGACTCTCCTTCGGTGGCCGAGGCCGCCGCGACCGGTGTGGCGGACGCCGGCGGCGGGGACGGGCGCAGCCCGTCCAGCGAGCCGACGGCGTCCACCCGCCCGGCCGCGCCGAAGCCCCAGTCGAGCAGGGCGCGCGCCTCCTCGTACACGGTGAGCCCGCCGCCCGCCTGAGGGTTCAGCACGCTCACCACGAGGGTGCGTCCGTCCCGGCGTGCCGCGGCCACCAGGGTGTTGCCCGCGTTGCTGGTGTAGCCGTTCTTGATGCCGATGAGCCCGGGGTACGGCGCCACGCCGTCCTCGCCGGTCAGCAGCCGGTTGGTGTTCTCGATCGCGTACGGCGAACCGTCACCGGGGAAGTCCGCGACGGCGGTGCCGCAGTAGCGGGCGAAGTCGGGGTTGGCCAGACCCGCCCGGCCGAAGACCGCCAGGTCGTAGGCCGAGGACACCTGGCCGGGGGCGTCGTAGCCGTCCGGGGAGACGACGTGGGTGTCCAGGGCGCCCAGGGCGCGCGCCTCCTGCTGCATGCGGGTGACCGTGGTGTCCCAGCCGCCGTTGAGGGAGGCGAGGACGTGCACGGCGTCGTTGCCGGAGCTGAGGAAGACCCCGCGCCACAGGTCGGCCACCTGGTAGGTGTGCCCCTCCTCGACGCCGACCAGGCTGCTGCCCTCGCCGACGTCCGCGAGTTCCTCGTAGCGCACGGTGTGCTGCATGCCGCTGGGCAGGGCCGGCAGCACGGTCAGCGCGAACAGGGTCTTCAGGGTGCTCGCGGGCGGCAGCCCGCGGTGGGCGTCGTTCGCCGCCAGGACCTCGCCGCTGCCCGCGTCGGCGACGATCCAGGACAGCGCCGAGACGTCCGGCAGGCCGGGCGCGCCCCGGTGCGGCCGGACCTGGACGCCGGAGTGGTAGAGCAGGGAGGGCCCGGGCGTCGACGCCCGTGGCCGCGGCGGTGCGGGCTCCCCGCCGCGGGCTCCGGCGGCGGCTGCCGGTGTGAGCACCAGCAGGCCGGCCACGCACAGGGAGCAGGCCGACACGGCTGCCCGATAAGAGAATCCGGTGATCATACGATCAACGTACGAACGAGGTTCCCCGGAGGCCATGCCGGCCGGGCCGTTCGGCCCACCGGAGCAACCCGGATGCCGCAGCCGGGCCCGTCGGCGGCCCGGCGTCAGCCGGCCGGCAGCGTGGGCCGGATCTGCCGCAGGAACGCGGCGTTGTCGGGGGTGGCCCGCATCCGGTCCAGGAGTGTCTCCAGGGCGGCCGGCCCGGACTCGCGCGAGCGCAGGGCGCGGCGCAGACCGTGGACCGCCGTCAACTCGGGTGCGGGGACAAGGAGTTCCTCGCGACGGGTGCCGGTGGCGTCGATGTCCACGGCGGGGAAGACGCGGCGGGCGGCGGGCTCGCGGTCCAGGCGCAGCTCCATGTTGCCCGTGCTCTTCAGTTCCTCGAAGAAGTAGCCGTCGGCACGGGAGCCCGTGTCCACCAGGGCGGTGGCGAGGATGGTGAGCGAGCCGCCCTCCTCGGCCTGCCGCGCGGCACCGAAGAACCGCTTCGGGCCGATCAGCGCCCCGGCGTCCACACCGCCGCTCAGGGTGCGGCCGCCGGCCGCGGAGGCGTTGTTGTGGGCCCGGCACAGCCGGGTGAGCGAGTCCAGCAGGACGACGACGTCCTCACCGGCCTCGACCAGGCGCTTGGCCCGCTCCACGACGAGGTCGGCGAGAGCGATGTGGTCCTTGGGCGACCGGTCGAAGGTGGAGGCGTACACCTCGCCGCGCACCGAGCGGCGCATCTCGGTGACCTCCTCGGGCCGCTCGTCCAGCAGCAGGACCATCAGGCGGCATTCGGGGTGGTTGCCGGCCACGGCGGCGGCCAGCTGCCGGAGCAGTGCGGTCTTGCCGCTCTTCGGCGGGGCCACGATGAGCCCGCGCTGGCCCTTGCCGACGGGCGCGAGCAGATCCATGACGCGCCCGGCCAGGCCGGAGGCGGGGTGCTCGAGGCGGATGCGGCGCTGCGGGTGGAGCGGGGTGAGGTCGCGGAAGTGCCGCCGGGAGCGGAGGTCCCCGAGGGCGCGCCCGTTGACGCGAGCGACCTCGGTGAGCGCGCGCTGCGCGCCCCGGACGCCCTCGACCAGGTCGCCCCTGCGCAGCCCGTGCCGGCGGATCAGCGCCGGTGCGGCCTGCGGATCGGCGGGCGAGGGGAGGAGGCCCGCGGCCCTCAGGTGCCCCTTTCCGTGCGCGTCGATGTCGAGGACACCGGTGACGAGCGGGGCGCCCGTGGCCTGCGGGGCCTCGGTGGGGTGTTCGAGTGTGGTGGTCATGGCCGGAAGTCCTTTCGCGGACCGGATGAGGCAGGGGAAAGAGGGAGAAGGCCGCGGAACGGGAGGCGCGCAGGGCTGCCTCCGGGCGGCGGGAACGGCACCTCGGGCACGGCGCGGAAAGTCCGTGGCGAGGTGGTGCCGAGAAGCTGACGCGCCGGGAGCCGGGGAGACCGGGAGACGGCGAACGGATCAGCCGGAGAAACGGAGAACTGGCACCGGCGCCCGCGAGGGGCGTGCACGAGTGCTGACGGCACCGTACCACTCGTGGGGGTACCCTGTCCGCGACATCCTCAACAGGCCGCGGCTGCGGGATGTTCCCGGTGGCGGCAGAGCCGGTCCGGGATGGGGCCGGGCCCGTCGGTCACGGCGGGCGGGGTCCGCAGGCACGACTCGCACCGCCCAGGAGCTGGACGCGGTGCCGAACGTCACGGACCGGGCACAGATGTCCGCAGATCATAACTATGCCGGACGTCGGGGGACTTGGCCGTCAACCCTGTATTATCTTCGCGGCATGTCCACGCCACCGCAGCCCCCGCAGCCTGCCGACCAGCCTGCGCAGCAGCCCCCGTACCAGCAGCCCGCCGCCCAGGCGGGCGTCCCGTCGCAGCCGACGGCCTACCCCTACCCGAACCCGCAGTCACCCCCGGCGGGCGCCTTCTACGCACAGCCCACGCTGGTCGGACAGCCGGGTCCGGGGGGTCCGCAGCCCGGGAACCCCTATGCGCAGGCGACCCCGTTCGGACCGCTGCCGCCCGCGCCCGCCGCCGGTGGCGGAGCAGGCCGGGCGGTGCTGTGGGCCGCCGTCGGCGCGGTCGTGGCCTCCGCCGCGTGGGCGGCCGGTGTCTTCCTCGTCGGCGGCGCGGGCGACAGCGCGGAGCTGCGCGGCTACTCGGCGCCCTCCAACATGTGCTCCAGCGCCGACTACTCGTCCTTCAAGGACGAGTACACCGAGGAGGACTCCTCGCCGACGCGCACCTCCCTCAAGGACGCCGCGCTGGACGAGGGTTACTGCAGCCTGAGCCTGAAGAAACCCGGCTCCTCGTACGCCGACGCCTACCTGACCGTCCAGCTGGACCTGCACAAGAAGACCGACCCGGGGCCCGAGTTCACGGCCACCTGGAAGAAGTACGGGGACAGCCACAAGGGTTACGACGTCGACCCGGTCGAGGGCATCGGCGACGAGGCCTACCTGGTCAGCCAGGACACCACGAACGGCTCCTCCAGCGGCTCCCGGTACGCCACCCTCGCCGTCCGGGACGGCTGGGTGACGTACCTGATGAGCTACAGCACCTATCTCAGCTCGTACGACGACGACAAGGACCCGCCCGCACTCACCGACGTCACCGACTGGCTGAAGACCGACACCAAGGCCACACTGCGGGAGCTGCGCAGCTGAGGTCCGTCCCGCCGGACGCGGCGCGGTCGCTCAGGCCGGCCGCGCCTCCGCCTCCTTCACGATCTGGCCGAACCGCGCGCCCATAGCCTCCGCCAGGGCCTGCGCGCCCGACAGCGGACGGACCATCACCGTGAAGTCGTCGATCAGGCCGTCCTCGTTCACGTGCAGGAAGTCACAGCCGGTCAGCTCCCGGTCGCCGACCCTCGCCCGGAAGACCAGCGCGTGATCCCGGGCGTCCGGGCCGCCGATCTCCCTCACGTACCGGAAGTCCTCGAAGACCTCGATCACCGCGCGCAGGATCGCCGCGGTGATCGCCTTGCCGGGGTACGGCTTGAAGACGACCGGGCTGGTGAAGACGACGTCCTCGGCGAGCAGCGCCTCGACGGCGTCCAGATCCCGGGCCTCGACCGCCTCACGGAACGCGCGCATGCGGACCACCTCGCATAGTCAATTTGTTGAATAGGTGCGGATGAGATTAATCAACGGCTGTTAGCCTGTCCACATGTCGCTCAGGTACGCCGTTCTCGCCGCCCTGCTGGAGGGCGAGGCCTCGGGCTACGAGCTGTCGAAGGCGTTCGACGTCTCGCTCGCCAACTTCTGGCCCGCCACCGCGCAGCAGCTCTACCGGGAACTGGAGCGCCTCGCGCAGGACGGGCTGGTCCGGGCCCGTACGGTGGAGCAGGAACGCCGGCCCAACAAGCGGATGTTCACGCTCACCGAAGCCGGCCGGGCAGAGCTGGGCGCGTTCGCCGCGGAGCCGCCGAAACGGCCGACCGCCCTCCGCGACGAACTCCTCGTCAAGGTCCAGGCCATGGACGGCGGCGATCCCGACGCCACCCGGGCGCTGATCGAGGAGCGGACGAGCTGGGCGCGGGGCAAGCTCGACCGTTACCTCCGGATGCGTGACCGCCTGCTCGACGGCCGTACGGAGGAGGAGTTCCTGCGTACCGCCGAGCGCATCGGGCCCTACCTGACCCTCATGGGCGGCATCGCCTTCGAGGAGGCGAACCTGCGCTGGTGCGAGCGGACCCTCGCGGTCCTGGAACGCCGTGGCGTCACGCCGCCGGCTGCGGCGCCCTCCTCGAAGCGGTGAGCGCGGCCGCGCCGCCCGCCCGGTCAGGGCCGCGCCCGCCGGTCGCTCGTCGGAGTGGTCGTACCGCCCTGAGCCGCCCCTGACCGCCCCTCGTGCAGCACAGTGGGCAGGTGCCTCGCCGACTTCTTCCCCTGCTCGTGGCGGCGCTGGTGAGCGTCGCCGGCTGCACCACCGTCCCCTCCGGGCCCGTGCCGGACCCCGACCCCGCACACCGCTCGTCCGCACCGGTCCCGGAGGTGACGGCACCGGTCGTCCCGGCGCCGGCCGCCGTGCCCTCCGGGACCGCGGTGCTCGTGCGCACGGGAGCCGGGCACCCCGAGGAGCGCCGCCCGGGGGCCGTGCCGGGACGCGGCGTGGAGCCCGGACACCGGGCCGCGCCCGCGGCACCTCCCCGGGCCTCCGCACCCGCCGCATCCGCCCGTGCGGCGCGGCACCCGCACCCGCCCTCACGCCCGCACGGACGCCGGCCGGCCCCCCGGCCCCGCCCCGCCCCGCGCACGCCCGCCACCGGGATGCGGGACCTGTGCCGCCGGGCGGACGGAGTGGCGGCGCCGGACATCGTGCGGCTCTGCCACGACACCTTCGGCTGAGCGGGCGTCGTAGGCTGACGCCATGTTCGGTCCCGGGGGTCCCACGTTCCGCGAACTCGCCGTGCAGGCGCTGTCGTCCGTCGAGCACGGCTACGACCTGCTGGCCCGGAAATTCGACCACACCCCGTTCCGGACACCCGACCACGTACTGGAGTCGGTGGCGAAGGCGCTGGCCCCGCTCGGCCCGTTCGAGGACGGACTGGACCTGTGCTGCGGCACCGGTGCCGGGACGCAGGTCCTGACCGCACTGTGCCGCCGCAGCGTCACCGGCGTCGACTTCAGCGCCGGCATGCTCGACGTCGCCCGGGACGGCGGGCGGTCCGCCGGGGCGCCCGGGGTCGCCTGGGTGCGGGGTGACGCCCGGGCCCTGCCGTTCACGGCCGCCTTCGATCTCGTGGTGTCCTTCGGGGCCTTCGGGCACTTCCTGCCCCGGGAGCTGCCCGGGCTCTTCGGCCAGGTCCACTCGGTGCTGCGGCCCGGGGGCCGCTTCGCGTTCCCGGTGTTCGCGCCGCCCCGGCCGGCCCACCCCGGCTACTGGACGCTGCTCGGCTTCGACGCGGTGATGCGGGTGCGCAACGCGCTGTGGCGGCCACCCTTCGTCATGTACTACCGGACCTTCCCGCTCAGCACCGTGCAGCGGGAGTTGGCGCGCACCGGCTTCACCGTCGAACTGCGGGCCCTGCCCGAGTTCGGCCGACGGGCCGACGGCAGCCCGCGCGCCCGCCTGGTGACGGCCCGCCGGGCCGGCCCCCGGCCCGCCGGCGGTCAGCCCGCCGCAGGCAGGGTGAACTCGTAGACCAGGGCGTCCCGTTCGGCGTTCACCACCAGATCGGTGATCTCCAGCGGACGCGCGTACTGATCGTGCACCCGCCGGGTCACCCGCACCGAGGAGGCGTCGCCGACCTGGGTGATGGCGTCCCGGTGGTGCAGTGCCAGCCCGGCCTTGCGCATCCAGTCGTAGGCCAGCCGCAGCTGCGCGGGCGTGGCACCGTCGGCCCGGTCCCGGTAACGGGCCAGCTCCGCCACCTCGGCCAGCGCCACCGCCGAGAACGAGGTCACCGCCGTCCGCAGGGACCGGCCGTCCGGCGTGACCGACAGGTAGCGGTGCACCAGCGTCGGCCGGTGCGGGGCCAGACCCAGCGCCTGGGCGTGGTCCGGCGGCGGCGCCTCCCAGGTCACCGTGGCCCGGTCGACCGCGCACGGGTCCGCAGGCCGGGCGCCCACCGGGAAGGTGAGCGACTCCGGCGTCTCGACCGGCCGGCCCGGCAGCGTGGCGTGACTGCCCCGCCGGTCGGTGGCGACCAGACCACCCCGGCGCAGCACCTCCAGCGCCTGTCGGACGGTCTCCCGGCTGACCCCGAAGTGTGCGGCCAGGTGCCGCTCGCCCGGGAGCCGTTCACCGGGCGGTATGGTGCCGTCGCGCAGTTCGTCGAGCAGCAGCGCGGCGATCCGCCCGTACAGGGGCCGGTCGTCGCTGGGCGGGGGATCGTGCGGGGTGGTGCGGGCCATGCCGCGCCCTCCTGTCGGTGACAAGACGTAGTCATGCGGGTTCGGTGTGCGACCACAATTAGCATTGGTCTAAACCACGGGGGAAGAGCGGTCCGGCGGTTCGGCCGAAACCCACCCGCACGAACGGGTCACCGGGCGGCGCCGCGCCGGTTCACACGCCCCGGTCCAGGGCGTCTGCCAGAGCTGTCTTCCGTGGATCACCGGCGATGCGCGGCCCCGTCCGGTTCATCACACGGCCCAGCGGCACGCCCGCGTCCGGGGCGGCGAACCCACAGGAACCGCCGGATCCGTCATGGCCGAAAGCCCGCGGAGCCGGCCCGTGGACTCCCGCTCCGGCAGGCCGACGGCGAAGCCGACCCGCCGGCCCCGGCGAACCGTGGCGCGCAGTGCCCGTGGTTCTCCGGCCCCGCCGCCGGCGCCGGCTGCGTGTCCTCAGGCGTACGACCGCAGCCAGCGCAGCTTCTCCGCCTCGTGGAAGGGGCCGCCGCCCTCGTGGTCGTTGAACTCGTACACCTCGATGGTCTTGTCCTGGTGGGCCCACGCGTTGAACGCCGCGAACACGGTCGACGGCGGGCACGTCTGGTCCTCCAGGGCCGCCGCGAACAGGGCAGGGGCCCGGCCGCGGGCCGCGAAGTGCACCCCGTCGAAGTAGGAGAGCGTGCGCAGCACGTCCGACGAGCGGCCGCGGTGCGTCTTGAGGAACAGCGCGATCTCCCGGTACGGGTGACGGTCCGTCAGCGTCGTCGCCCGCGGGAAGTCGCACAGGAACGGCACGTCCGGGGCGACCGCGGCCAGGTCCGGGACCAGCCCGCCGACCGCGAGCGCGATGCCGCCGCCCTGGCTGGAGCCGATCGCCACGGTCCGCGCGGGGTCGGCCAGCGGGTGGGAGCGGGCCGCCTCGACCGCACGCACGGCATCGGTGAACACACGGCGGTAGTAGTAGTTCTCGGGCGCGTCGATGCCCCGCGTCATGAACCCCGGGTACGCGGGCGCCGCGCCCACCGGGTCCGCGGTGCCGCCACCACCGCCCCACGCGCTGCCCTGTCCGCGGGTGTCCATCAGGAAGTGCGCCCGGCCCGTCGACGCCCAGAGCAGGCCCTCGTGGGGCAGTCCGCGCCCGCCGCCGTACCCGAGGAACTCCACGACCAGCGGCAGCGGTTCGGCCGCCCCGGCGGGAAGCCGCAGCCAGCCCTTGACCGGGTGACCACCGAAACCGGCGAACGTGACGTCGTACACCTCGACCGTGGCCAGCCCGGTCTCCACCGGCTCGAAGCGGGCCCCCAGTTCGTGCTCGCGGGCCTGCTGGAGCGTCTTGCCCCAGAAGGCGTCGAAGTCCTCGGGTGCGGTCGACTCGCCGCGGTACACGCGGAGTTCGTCCAGGGGCAGGTCGAACAGGGCCATCACCAACCGCCTTTGCCGAAGGGGACCGTCTGATCCCGAAGGGGCTGCCGGTCTCACCGTAGAGGGGTGGCCGGACGGCTCGCCACACTCGTGCGGAGGAGCCGGCCCGGTCAGGTGTGGGAGGGGCGGGGCCGGCCGGTCCACGGCGGATGAACCCCGGCTCCCCGGCGCACGCCGGCGGAACGTCGCCTTCCGAGTGCTCGGGTCACTGCGGCGGTCAGGTCCGTGGCTGGGTCCAGCGCGGTCCGGTCCGGGCCCACTCCCGCTCCCACTCGGTGAGCCGGTGGCGCAGCGCGATCCGGCGCTCGACGGCATGGCCGAGGAGGACGACGGTCGCCGTGCCGGCCGCCGCGCAGATCCCGATGGTGACCGCGTGCTGCCACACCGCCGCGTCGTCCGGCGGCGGGGCGACGCCGCGGCCCCGGGCGTCGAACCACACGGTGACCGGGTCACCGGTCCGCGTACCGGCCGGGACGCGGGTCCACGCGGTACGGGTGCCCCCGCCCGGCTCGGTCCAGCGGACCTGCGCGCGATAGGGATGGGCGCGGTCGCCCTGCACCGTGGCCGGCCGCTCGGACGGTTCGCCGGTCACCACGGCGTGCACCCGGTGGCGTGCGGCCCGCTGCGCCACCGCGAGCGCATCCGCCGCGTGGTGGGCGTGCAGGCCCGCGGCGATCCCGACCAGCGGGGCGACCACGAACAACAGGACGGCGACCACGAGCACCGTCCATGCCTCCACGAGATCCGACCTGCGCCGCAGAGGGTTGCGCCGCCAGCGCCAGCCACGCATCCGGGTACGCATGTCCACCTCCTCGCCACCGCCGGAGCCGGAGAGCCGGAGGAACCGGTGTTCCCGGACCCCCGCCCCCGCCGCTCACGCACGCGAGCGCCCACATCCGTCTCGTACCCCGTACGGCGCACCTCGCGCCTACCACGAACCGCGAGTTCCAGCCCACATGGAGCACGGCACGAGCCATGCGCCCCACGATCGCGCGCCCTGGCCGGTCGCGCGACCCGGGCGCCGACGGTGGTCCAAGGGTCAGCCGAAGCGCTCGATGCGGATGCGTTCCACCGGCTGGCCCGCGGCCACCAGCAGCCGGGAGGCATGCTCGGCGAACCCGTTGGACCCGCACACATAGGCCTCCCACCCACCATCGGGCTGCTCGGCCATGAGCGGAGCCACATGTGCGGGCGCCATACGTCCCACCGGCACCCCGGGCGGGGCGCTGCGCGTGAACACCGCCGTCGTCTCGGCGCCCAGCTCGGACGCGTAGATCAGCTCCTCCGGACTGCGTGCGGACACCACCATCCGCAGCGGGACGGTGAGGCCGGCGGCCCGGTGGTGGCGGACCATGGACATCAGCGGTACGACCCCGGAGCCGGCCCCGAGCAGCAGCGCGGGCCGGTCGCCCGCCCAGGCGAAGAAGCCGCTCAGCGGGCCGCGCACCTCGATGGTGTCCCCGAGCCTGGCCACGGTGTGGAACCAGCCGGAGACCTCGCCGTCCGGTACGTGGTCCAGGGTCAGTTCGATGTGCCCGGAGCCGTCCGGCGCCGAGGCGATCGAGTAGTGGCGCTGTGCCGTGTAGCCGTCCTCGGCGGTCAGCCGCAGCTGCAGGTGCTGGCCCGGCAGGTGCCCCGCCCACCGCGGGACGGCCAGGCGGAAGGTGGCCGCGTGCGGCGTCTCGCGGCGGATCTCGGTCAGCGTGGCGGTCTGCCACGTGGCCGCGGCCCGGCCGTTCACGGCGATGCGCCCGGGCACGGCGAACCGCGGCACGGAAGTCGTCGTCTCAGTCACCGGAGTACCGCTGCTCCTCCCAGGGGTTGCCGCGCGCGTGGTAGCCGTTGCGTTCCCAGAATCCCGGCTCGTCGTGGTCGAGCACCGTGATGCCCGCGATCCACTTGGCGCTCTTCCAGAAGTAGAGGTGGGGCACCAGCAGCCGGGCCGGGCCGCCGTGTTCGGGGGGCAGCGGGCGCCCGTCGTACTCCCAGGCGATCCAGGCCCGTCCGCCGGTGAGGTCGGCGAGGGGCAGGTTGGCGGTGTAGCCCGTGTGGGACGTGGCGATCGCATGGGTCGCGGACTCATGTGGCCGCACCACATTGAAAAAGGCGTCCAGTGAGACGCCGCCGAACCGCACGCCGAACTTCGACCACCCGGTCACACAGTGGATGTCGCCGTCGTAGGCGGAGGCCGGCAGTGCGTGCGCGCTGTCCCAGTCCCAGGTGTGCGGACTCTCCACCAGGCCGTCGATGCGGAAGGTCCAGTCGGCCGGCCGGAGGTCCGGGGTGACCTCGGCGGACAGGACGGGCCAGTCCTCGCGCGCGTCGTACTGCCCTGGCGGCAGTCCCGGGTCGTGGACGCGCGGGCGGCCCGTGAAGCCTCGCGTGACGTTCATCCTTAAACCGTACGCTGTCGCTCCGGGTGCTCCGTCCCAGGTCACCGACCGCCGCGTTGCGAGCGTATGAACACTTCCGGGGCCGGGAATACCCGCCCGCCGCCGCTCCTTGGCGCTCAGTGCCGGCGCGGCGCCGCTGCCGGCCCCGATGCGCCGGCGGCGGCGCGAGAGAAGTGCGAGGAACGAGGATGCCCGAGGCGTACGTCCGCACGACCGTGACCGAGGAGACCGAGGTGCGCGCATGAGCGGGGTGAAGGGCCAAGGTGGTCCCGGCCGGAGCGCCGCCGGTGTCCGGCACGTCCTGGACGATCCGGCCCGCTCCTCCCTGACCGGGCCGCACGCCCACTTCGCCGAGCGGCGCGGCCGGGTGCTGCGCTACCCGGCCGATGTCTCGCCCTGGCTGTCCTTGCCCGGCGAGCCGGACGCGCAGGACTGGGCGGACCTCGCCGCGCTGGCCGGACCGGGGGCCGAGATCCTGCTGCCCGGCTTCCGCGGGGAGCTTCCGGACGGCTGGGAGACCACCTTCCGGATGGACGGCGTCCAGCTGGTGGACGACGGGCTCGCCGCCGCCCCGGACGCGGAGGCGGTCCGGCTCGGTCCGGCGGACGTCCCCGAGATGCTGGACCTCGTGGCGCGCACCCGGCCCGGGCCGTTCCTGCGGCGCACCGTCGAACTCGGCACCTACCTCGGCGTCCGCCGCGAGGGTGCGCTCGTGGCCATGGCCGGGGAGCGGTTGCACCCGCCCGGCTTCACCGAGATCAGCGCGGTCTGCACCGACCCGGCGTTCCGCGGCGAGGGCCTGGCCACCCGGCTGATCCTCGCGGTCGCCCATGGCATCCGGGAACGCGGGGAGACGCCGTTCCTGCACACGGGCGCGCAGAACACCGGCGCCGTCCGGCTGTACGAGTCCCTCGGCTTCCGGCTGCGGCGGCGTACGGTGTTCCTCGCCGCCCGGGCCCCGGAGCGACTGACGGACGGCCGCGCGGCGGTGCCGGTGGCGTAGCGGGGGCGGGGGCGGGTCCGAGGCGTCGCCCGGCGGTGCTCAGTCCGAGGCGTCGCCCGGCGGTGCTCAGTCCGAGGCGTCGCCCGGCCCGGCGTTGTACCGCTCCAGGTAGGCCGCGAACCGTACCAGGTCCTCCTCCGGCCAGTCCGTGAGCCGCTCCCGGAACGCGGCCCGGCGGCTGTGCGTGACCTGGGCGAGGATCTCCTGGCCTGCCTCCGTCAGGTGCAGCACCTGGACCCGGTGGTCCTCCGGGTCCAGCCGGCGCTCGATCAGCCCGGCCCGCTCCAGCGCGGCCACCTGGCGGCTCACCGTGGACTTGTCGAGGGCGTAGTGCGCCGCCAGGTCCGTCGACCGGCAGCCGCCGCTCTCCTCCAGGTGGCCGAGCAGGGTGTACGAGACCAGCGACAGCTCGGGGTGCATCCGGCCCGCCGAGGCCCGGGCCCGGCGCGCGAAGATGGTCATCTCGCGCTGGATCGTCTCGACGGCCGACTCCGCTGCGCTCACGGGAATACCTCCTCCGGGATTCTAGTTGTATAGTACAACT
The DNA here is from genome assembly GCF_016741775.1 of Streptomyces actinomycinicus. Lineage (GTDB taxonomy): Bacteria > Actinomycetota > Actinomycetes > Streptomycetales > Streptomycetaceae > Streptomyces > Streptomyces actinomycinicus. Next base: position 46,646 of record NZ_JAERRK010000011.1, read on the forward strand.
TGAGCCGAAAGTTGTATAAGCCAACCATTGGAGGTCGCCCGCGATGAGGTCCCCGGCACTGCGCCACGTGCTCACGCACCTGATCACCCCGCTGCTGATGTGCCTGGGCATGGGGCTCGCGTACATGGGTGCCTTCGTCACCCCGGAGCCGCACCACCTGCCGGTCGCCGTCGTCGGCAGCGCCCCCGAGGCCAAGGTCTTCGCGCAGACCGTCAAGGACGCGGCGGGGGAGGAACTCGACGTCCGCACGGTGGCCACTCGTGGCGACGCCATCCACCTGCTCAAGTCCCGGGCCGTGACCGGCGCCTATGTGCCGAGCGCCAAGGCGCCCGAGCTGCTGGTGGCCAGCGCCGCCTCCGACATGGGTGCCACCGCCGTCGAGAAGGTCTTCACCCCGGTCGCCGCCGGGCAGGGCGCCCCGCTGAAGGTCACCGACGTGGCCCGGCCCGTCGCCGACGACCCCACCGGCCAGGGTCTGTTCTTCCTGCTGATCGCGGTCAGCATCGGCTCCTACGCCTCCGTCGCCGCGCTCGGTGCCGCGGGGGCCGCCCTGCCGATGCGGGTACGGGCGCTGCTCGCGCTCGGCGTCTCCGCCGTGGTCGGCGGCATCGGCGCGCTGCTCGCCGGGCCGGTGTTCCACCTTGCCCACCACGACCTCGCCGGCGTGTGGGGCATGGCCTGGCTGTACTCGGCGGGCATCCTCTTCATCGGCGTCGGCCTGCACACCTTCCTGAAGCGCTGGACCACGCTGACCATGATGGTGCTGTTCGTGATGCTGAACTTCACCAGTTCCGGCGGGCTCTTCCGGCCCGAGCTGCAGAACGGCTTCTTCGGCACCCTGCACGCCTTCTGGAACGGCGCCGGCTTCGTCGAGGGCGTGCGCAGCCTGCTGTACTTCGCCGACGACGGCCTCGCGCGCGACGCCGGGACACTCACCGTCTGGCTGCTGGCCGGCCTCGCGGTGACTGCCGTCGCCGCCCTGTACGAGCGCACCCGCAGGACCGGGCAGGAGGCCGCCCGCCCCGAGCCCGCGCCGGGCACCGCGCCGGGCACCGCGCCCGGCGTCACGGCGGAGCCCCACCGGGTGTCCGCCGGGCCGGCGGAGCCGGCGGCCGGGCAGGAGGCCGAGGAGGAGATCGAGGAGACGGTCGGCGTCTGAGCCGGCGCGGCTACGGCAGGTCCTGCGCCCGGGCGATGAGCAGCGCCACGTCGTCGTGGTTGGCGGGGTGGTGCAGCGCGCGCAGCAGGCGGTCGCAGGCCTCCTCCAGGGGGCGGGCCGGGTCGTCGAGCAGCGACAGCAGGGCGGCCAGGCGCTCGTCCAGCGAGTGGCAGCGGGTCTCCACCAGTCCGTCGGTGTAGAACACCAGCTCGTCGCCGGGTTCGAAGTCGAAGGTGACCGTGGAGAACGCGATCCCGCCCACGCCCAGCGGCACGCCCGTGGGCAGGTCGAGCAGTTCCGGCGTGCGGCCGGGCCGCACCCGGGCCGGGGGCAGGTGGCCGGCGTTGGCGATCCGGCACTGGCGCCGATGCGGGTCGTGGACGGCGTACACGCAGGTCGCGATGGAGTGGTCCAGGGCCGACGTCGTCTTGTCCAGGTGCTCCAGCAGCACCGCTGGATCCAGGTCCAGCGAGGCCAGCGTGGTGGTCGCGGTGCGCAGCCGGCCCATGGTGGTGGCCGCGTTGATGCCGCTGCCCATCACGTCGCCCACGACGAGCGCGGTCTTGCCCTCCTCCAGCGGGATGACGTCGAACCAGTCGCCGCCGACCTCGCTGGTGGCCCCGGCGGGCTGGTAGCGGGAGGCCACCTCCAGGCCGGTGGTGACCGGCGGATGGCTCGGCAGCAGGCTGCGCTGGAGGGTGAGCGCGGTGTTGCGGGCGTTCTGGTACCAGCGTGCGTTGTCGATCTGCACGGCCGCACGGGCCGCCAGTTCCCTCGCGAGCAGCACGTCGTCCTCGTCGAACGGGACCGGATTCCGGGTGCGTTTGAGGTCGAGCGCGCCCAGCACCTCGCCCCGCGCGATCAGCGGCACCGCGAGGTACGAGTGCAGTCCGGCCCGGCCCAGCAGGACGGCCGTCTCGGGGGAGCGGGCGATGCGCGGCAGGTCCTCGTCCTTCACCTGTGGTACCAGGACCGCCTCACCCGTGCGGACGCATTCGGTGACCAGCCGGTCGGGAGCGTACCGGGCGATCCGGCCGGGCGGGTCGGCGGCCCGTACCGCGTCCGAATCGTCCGCCGGGCGCACGGCGAGGGCCCGGATCACCGCGCCCTCCGCAGGACCGAGCGTGCTGGGCCTGCCCCCGACCACCGCGTCCAGCAGGTCCACGGCGGCGACGTCGGCCAGTTCCGGTACGGCGACCTCGGCCAGCTCGCAGGCGGTCCGCTCCAGTTCGAGCGTCGTGCCGATCCGGGCGGAGGCGTCGGCGATGACCGCCAGCCGGCGCCGTGCCGCCTCCGCCTCCAGGAAGGCCCGGTGCTGCTCGGTGATGTCGACGACCGAGACCGCCACGCCCAGCACGTTGCCCATCGCGTCCTCGAGCCGGTACAGCGAGTGCGCCCAGGTGTGGTCCTCGTCCGGGTCGGCGGGGGTACGGCCGGCCAGCGTACTGTCGATCACCGGCGTGCCGGTCTCCAGCACCCGCCGGGCACCGGTCTCCAAGGCGGTCGAGTCCAGGCCCGGCAGCACCTCGCGCAGTGTCCGCCCCACGTGCTCGGCGGCCGGCACCCCGTGGATCCTCTCCAGGGCCGGGTTGACGGAGACGAACCGCAGCCCGGTGTCGAGAACGGCGTATCCGATCGGCGACTGCTCCACCATCCGCTCGGACAGCGCCACGTCCTGCTCCAGCCGCCGGACGGTCGACTGGTCGGCGGCGAGCCCGAGCGCGTACACGTCCCCCCGGTCGTCCAGGAGCCGCATGTTGCGGAACTCCACCAGACGGGTGCTGCCGTCCTTGTGCCGGACCGGGAAGCCGCCGGCCCAGCTCTGCCCGGTGCGCATGACGTCGGCGAAGAGGTCGCTGACCAGGTCGAGGTGCTGTTCGTGCACCATCAGCCGGGCGGCGGACTGGCCGAGGGCCTCGTCCGCTGTGTACCCGAACAGTTCCTCGGCCTGCGGGCTCCACAGCACGATGTGGCCTTCGGTGTCCAGCACCACCGATGCCACGCCCAGCACGTCCAGCAGCCCGCCCGGACGCACGGGACCGCGCGCCGGGTCGCTGCTCTCCGTCGCCGGAGCCTCGGCTGCACTCATGCCACGCACCGCCTTCGCCCGTCCGCACGGCACGTCGTCCCCCGTGCCGACTCCCCTTGTTCCACCGCGCTCACACCCGACTCTCCGACGCCTCCGCCGTGTACCTCCACCCTCTCTCAGCACACGGCGGGGGTCCGCCGTCCTCGCCGTGCCGGGCCGTGGCCGCGGTGCGGGGCCTCCTGCCGACCGTACAGCGCGGTCCGGCCGCCCGTGAGAGTTCACGCCCATGTTGCTGCATTGGCCTGTACATGACTGCGGCGCCACGCCAGACTGTCCGCCGATCGAGTGCCCCCGCCCACACGTCCTGCGCCATCGCCCCGCACGCCCCGCGCCCCGCCCACGCTCCCGAGGAGTCGGCCATGCCCGCGCCCGCCCGGCAACGTTGTCACGCAGTCCTCGCCGGACTCGTCACCCTCGCCACCGCCGCCGTCGTGTCCCTCGCCGCCCCCACCCCCGCCGCCGCGGCCGACACCTGGACCGAGACCGGTTCCGACCGCGCCGACCCGCTGACCGAGAGCCAGGGGCTGGCCTCGGTGGAGGTCCCCGCGAACAGCCCCAACCGGTACACCGGCATCGGCACCATCCCCCTCGGCGTCTCCAGCCGCGGCTGGAACCACGTCGGCGATCCCGACGCCTCGTACAACGGCTACTACATCGAGCCCTACCAGCGGGACTCCGGCAACTCGAAGATGTTCCGCGTGCAGGCGCCCGGAGGCGCCTGGTCGGAGTACGTCCACACGCTGAGCGCGGGCGAGGCGCTGAACAACTCCTGGGACGCGGTCTCGCCCGACGGCCAGTGGATGCTGTCCGGCGAGTGGGGCACGATGACCCGCCTGCTGGTCTTCCCGACCCCGGGCGTCAACTCGTCCACCTCGCCCTCGGCCGACCTCCCGCAGGTCTCCTCCGTCCGCCTGGACCACGCCGTCCGGGACGTCCAGGGCTGCGACTTCTCCGACCCGACGACCCTGCTGTGCTCCTCGGACGACCCCGAGGGCAGCCTCTTCGGCATGACCAAGCCGCTGCTCCGGATCGACCTGTCGGCCGCCCCGGGCCGGTCGGACGTCTCCGGCCACGTGACGGCCCTGCGCCGGCTGCCGACGCGCAGCTCCTGCTCGGGCACCTTCGAGACGGAGGGCATCGACTACGACCGCCGCAGCGGCATCCTGCGCGTGATCGTGATCTCGCCCGGCTTCTGCGTGCTGACCGACAGCAAGACGTACAAGTTCGCGCGCAGCTGAGGTGTGCGCGGCGACGGGTGGTGCTTTCCTGAGGATGGACGCGGTTCGGCGGGGTACCCCGTTCCACCGCAGCGCGGCCACGAAAGGAGCGATCAATGGCACACACGGAGCGGTCGCATCCGGAAACCGTCACGGTGGAGATCAGCGGCTCCAAGGAGGACGCCCGCCTCGTCTTCGACGCACTGAGGTCCTGCTTCGCCTCCGACCGCGGCGCGGACGAGGACCCGCAGCAGCTCCATGAGACCCGCCCGATGGTGTGGCTCGGCACGTACGACGTCGCGGACGCCCGCGGAGGCGGTTGCCCGCCGGTCCACCTCGGCGCGTCCGTCCAGGCGGACATCCAGGGCGGCTACTGGGCCGTGGACCGGTTCCGCACCACCCTGGACTCGATGTTCACCGTGCAGGAGACCTGCGCGGCCTCCGGCGACCAGGAGCGGGACCTGCACCTGCGCCTGGAGAGCCGCTGACCCCGCGCGGTACGCCCCGGCCGGCTAGTCGTCGGCCGGGGCGTACTGCGCCAGGCCGTGTCCGAAGGACCAGTCGGGAGAGGTGTTCTCGGTCAGGGTGACGGAGCACGTTGCGCGGCTCGGTGCCGGTGCGTCCGTGCATCAGCCCGGCGATCCGGCGGTACACCGCCCGGTTGCGGTCCGCGTCGCGCCCGCCCTGCGGCCGGGCGAAGGGCATGGTGAGGGCGTCCTTTCGGAGAGCGGGTCGGACGGGCATGAATGTACATACTAGTAGGTACAGAGTGGCCGGGCTCACCCCTCGGTGGTTGTGCAACTAGTTGCATAAGCGCTCGGACTTCCTCTACAACAAGGGGTGACGACACCGCGCACGGAGGGCCCGATGAGCCGTTACCCGCACCTGATGACCCCGCTCGACCTGGGCTTCACCACCCTGCCCAACCGCGTGCTCATGGGCTCCATGCACGTCGGCCTGGAGGAGGCCGACCGCGGCTTCGAGCGGATGGCGGCGTTCTACGCGGCCCGCGCGCGCGGGGGAGTGGGACTGATCGTCACCGGCGGCATCGCCCCCAACGACGAGGGGCGCCCCTACGAGGGCGGGGCCAGGCTCACCACCGAGGCGGAGGCCGCACAGCACCGGGAGATCACCGAGGCCGTGCACCGCGAGGGCGGCCGGATCGCCATGCAGATCCTCCACTTCGGCCGGTACGCCTACCACCAGGACCTGGTCGCGCCCAGCCCGCTGCAGGCGCCGATCAGCCCCTTCGTGCCCCGTGAGCTGAGCGACGCCGACGTCGAGCGCACCATCGACGACTACGCCCGTGCCGCCCGCCTCGCCCGGCAGGCCGGCTACGACGGCGTGGAGATCATGGGCTCCGAGGGCTACCTCATCAACGAGTTCATCGCCGCGCAGACCAACCGGCGCACCGACCGCTGGGGCGGCTCCTACGAGAACCGGATGCGCTTCCCCGTCGAGATCGTCAAGCGGGTGCGCGAGGCCGTCGGCGAGGACTTCATCATCATCTACCGGCTCTCCATGCTGGACCTCGTCCCCGGCGGCTCGTCCCTGGACGAGGTGATCACCCTCGCCAAGGCCGTCGAGGCCGCCGGTGCCACGATCATCAACACCGGCATCGGCTGGCACGAGGCCCGCATCCCCACCATCGCCACCTCCGTACCGCGCGGCGCCTACACCTGGGTCACCAAGAAGCTCATGGGCGAGGTCTCGGTTCCCCTGGTGACCACCAACCGCATCAACACCCCCGAACTGGCCGAGGAGTTGCTGGCCGGCGGCTGCGCCGACATGGTCTCCATGGCCCGGCCGATGCTCGCCGACGCCGACTTCGTCGCCAAGGCCGCCGCCGGCACCCCGGAGGCCATCAACACCTGCATCGGCTGCAACCAGGCCTGCCTCGACCACACCTTCAGCGGCCGGATCACCTCCTGCCTGGTCAATCCGCGCGCCTGCCACGAGACCGAGCTGGTGCTCGCCCCGACCCGGCTGAAGAAGCGCGTGGCCGTCGTCGGCGCCGGGCCGGCCGGCCTCGCCTGCGCGGTCTCGGCCGCCGAACGCGGCCACAGCGTCACCCTGTTCGACGCGGCGAGCGAGATCGGCGGACAGCTCAACATCGCCCGCAAGGTCCCCGGCAAGCAGGAGTTCGACGAGACCCTGCGCTACTTCCGCCACCAGCTCGACGCCCACGGCGTCGACGTACGCCTCGACACCTGGGTCGCCGCCGGTGACCTGGACGGCTACGACGAGGTCGTCGTCGCCACCGGTGTCACCCCGCGCACCCCCGACATCCCCGGCGTCGACCACCCCCGCGTCCTCGGCTACCTGGACGTCCTGCGCGACGGCGCCCCCGTCGGCGACCGCGTCGCCGTCCTCGGCGCCGGCGGCATCGGCTTCGACGTCGCCGAGTTCCTCACCGACGGCGGCGACAAGGCGAGCGAGGACCCGCGGACGTACTTCCGGAACTGGGGCGTCGACATGGACTACCGGGCGCCGGGCGGCCTCGCCGCCCCCGAGCGCCCCGCCCCGCCCCGCCAGGTGCACCTGCTCCAGCGCAAGACCACCAAGGTCGGCGCCGGACTCGGCAAGACCACCGGCTGGATTCACCGCACCGAGCTGAAGCACCGCGGTGTCACCATGGTGCCGGGCGTGCGCTACGACCGGATCGACGACGCCGGCCTGCACATCACCGTGGGCGAGGAGAGCACGGTCCTGGAGGTCGACACGGTGGTGCTCTGCACCGGCCAGGAGCCGCGCCGCGGCCTGTACGAGGAACTGGTCGCCGCCGGACGCAGCGCGCACCTGATCGGCGGTGCGGACGTCGCGGCCGAGCTGGACGCCAAGCGGGCGATCAAGCAGGGTACGGAACTGGCGGCGGCGCTGTAGCCGCCGGGCCCGCCTCCCCGGGCCGGCCCGTCCCTAGGATGAACACATGTCCCTGCCGCACGCGATCCTCACCGCCCTGCTGGAAAAGCCGTCGTCGGGGCTGGAGCTGACCCGCCGGTTCGACAAGTCGATCGGCTACTTCTGGTCCGCGACGCATCAGCAGATCTACCGCGAACTGGGGAAGCTGGAGACCGAGGGCTTCATCCGCACGCTGCCGGCGGAGCAGTCGGCCCGCGGGCAGAAGAAGAACTACGAGGTGCTGCCCGCCGGCCGCGCCGAGCTGGCCCGCTGGACCGCCGCCGCGCAGGACCCCAAGCCGCAGCGGGACGTACTGCTGCTGCGGCTTCGTGCGGCGGCCGTGGTCGGCACGGCCGGCCTGGAGGACGATCTGCGCCGCCATCTGGAGCTGCACCGGCGGCAGCTGGCGAAGTACCAGGAGATCGAGAGGCGCGACTTCCCGCCGGACCGGGGCGCCCCGCAGGACCGGCTGCGGCACCTGGTCCTGCGGGCGGGCATCGACCTGGAGACCTTCTGGACCCAGTGGCTCGCCCGGGCCGTCGCCGAGGTCGCCGAACTGCCCACGGAGGGCCGGGACTGACGCCCCGGGCGCGCTCCCGCGACGGGCCGGGGCACGCCCCGGAACAGGGCCGGGGTGTGCCCCGGAGGCCGGTACAGGGCGCGGTCCGGGGCCGGTACGTGTGCGCTGCGGAGCCGGTTCGGGGCGCGCTCCGCAGCCGGTACGGGGTCCGCTTCAGAGCCGGTACGGCTTCGAGCGGCGGCGCAGCACCCAGCCGGTGGCGACGACACCGGCGCCGACCAGGGCCGCGCCGACGCCCAGGGTCAGCGCGCCGTAGTCACGTGCCGCGCCGCCGAGGCCGCCCATCACGCCCCGCGAGGGCGCCGCCTTGGACGTGGCCGAGATCGTCGGCTTCGCGGAGGCGGCGGAGACGATCACCGACTGGCTGCCCGCGGTGCTGCCGCTGGAGCAGACCACGACCACGGTGTACGTTCCCGGGCTCACCGACGACCAGGCCGCGGACTGGCTGACGGACGTGCCGGACAGGCTCACCTGCCTGCCCTGGGCGAAACTCGCCTGACTGCTGGTCAGCAGGGCCGCGGTGCCCCAGCTGCCGTTGATCTGGGTGCACGCGCTGGTGACCACCGAGACCGTGGAGCCGGTGGTGCTGACCGAGATGCCCGAGGCCGCCGCGGACGGCCCGGCGAGCACGGCCGGGAGAGTGGCGGCGGCCGCCAGGGTCAGGCCGGAGCGGAGAAGTCGTGAGGTGTGCATGGGCTGGCCTCCGGCTGCACGGTCGGCGGTACGTCCCATGCGCCGCCGAGGGTCGGGAAACGGCCGTGCTGCCTCCACTGCAGCCAACGCGGCTCCGGGCGGGCCCGCACCCGGGGGGCGCCCGGTCGGGTGACGGACTGCTCCGTCCGGGGCACGACGGCACGCCGTCCCGGCGCGTCAGCCGCCGGTGGTGACCGTCCGCCGCGCCGACCACCCGCCCAAGGTGCCGTCCGGCAGCAGGGCCCGCAGCCGCACCCGGTGCTCCTCCCCGGCGGCCGTGCCCAGGTAGAAGCTGTGGTGCGCCCGGCCGCTCGGCGGGACGCCGCCCCAGACGAGCGAGCCGGCCGCGGTGCCGTCCAGCTGGATCCGGTACTCGGTGATCACGCCGTCCGTGCGGGGCGGGTCCCAGGCCAGGTCGATGTAGTAGGCCCCGCCGGAGCGGTGCGTGCCGGCGGTGAAGCCGGTGGGAGCGGTGTTCCGGCCGTCGTCGCTGCCCGGGGTGGTGAGGCGGACCGGCGCGCCGGCGGGGGAGAGGTTGTCGGCGGCGTCCCGGGCCCGGACCGTGAACACGTAACGGCTGCCGGGACGCAGCCCGGTCACCACGGTGGCCCTCTGGCTCCCGCCGACGCTGTGGATCTTCACTCCGCCCTGGTAGACGTCGTACGACAGCACACCCCGGTCGTCCCGCGAGGCGCCCCAGGAGAGCTGGACCGCGCTGCTGCCCACGGGCCGTCCGGCGGTCCTCGACGGCCGGGTCGGCGCCGAGCGGTCCGCCGCCACCACGGCCGGCGTCCGCGCCCGCACCGGCCGGCTCGGCGGGCCCAGCCGGCCCGCGGTGTCCCGGGCCCGCACAGTGAAGGCATACACGGTGGACGGCCTGAGCCTGGTGACGTCCACCATGTGCTGCGAGCCCGGTACATCAGCAACCTTCGTGGTGCCGCGAAATACCTCGTAGACGCGGACCCCGGAGCCGTCGGGCGCCGCGTTCCACATCACGTGCACGCTCGTGGCGCTGCCCGCGGCGGCGGTGACCCCGGCCGGGGCACCCGGCGCCCGGCCCTCGCCGTCGTCGGCCCGGCTCCACCCGCAGGACACGAGCAGCAGCAGTGCCCCGCAGACCGGCACGAGCGGAAGGGGAACGCGTCGCACGGCTCTGCCTCCCCGGGAACGGCATCGGCAATCGCGGTAAAGGTACGGACCAATATGGCCCGGCCGGTGCGACCGCAGCAAGGGGGTGTGTTGGTGACCTTTCCCGGAGACTACGTATGCTGGGCTACTCGACGGCTGAACTACCCGCGAGCAAAAGGGAGTTCACGCCTGTGGCGCGGACACGCTGTCGTCGCTGGTCCCGCGCCGGCGCGGGCGGCCAGGGGCTCCGGACCGGTACCGGCCCGGAACCCCTGGCCCTGTGTCCGCCCTGCCGCCCTCTCCCCCGCCGCCCGCCTTCCCCTTACGGGGTGTCAGGAGTGTGCTCCATCCGGCCCCTTCGGAGCGGCCCCGACGGCTGTGCGCCCGGACCCCCCGCACAGTGGGCTGAATGTCCGTCATGTCCCCTAAGAGAGGGTCCCTCATCGTGCGTGTCCCGCACCTGACGCTGGCCGCCGCCGGCGTCGCCCTGCTCGCCCCGGCGGCCCTGCCCGTCCCGGCCACCGCCGTCCCGCCCCGGGAACGTCCCGCCGCCCGCAGCGAGGGCGCGGTCACCGCCGCCGAACTGCTGGCCCGGACCGGCGACTGCGCCCGGGTCTCCAAGGGCCGCTACCGCACCGACGCCGGCAGCCCGGCGACCGTCCCCGTCTGCGGTACCCACGACGCCGTGTTCTGGAAGGCCGACCTGGACATCGACTGCGACGGCCGGACCTCCGCCCACTGCAACGGCCGCACCGACCCGCTGTTCGCCCCCACCACCGCCTACCAGCAGTCCGACGGCCGCCACCTGAGGGCCGAGACCCTGCCCTACATCGTGCTCCCGGCACCGGGCCCCCGCTGGAACTTCCTCAGCCACGGGGTGAGCGGCGGCTCCGTGGCCGCCGTCGTCCACGAGGACCGGGTGCAGTACGCGGTGGTCGGCGACACCGGCCCGGGCGACATCATCGGCGAGGCCTCCTACGCCACCGCCCGGAACCTCGGCATCCCGTCCGACCCGCTCACCGGCGGCGCGCCTTCCGGCGTGACCTACATCGTCTTCCGGAACTCCCGCATCACCCCCATCGAGAACCATGCGGCGGCGGTGGCGACGGGGGAGCGCCTGGCCCGGCAGTTCATCGCGCACAAGTGAGCAGCCGCCCCCGGCCGCGGCACCCCGGGACGGTCACGCCTGCGACCGCCGTACGCTGCGGCGGCCGGGGGTCGTCACGCCTGCGACCGTCGTACGCTGCCGCGCCCGGGGGCCATCAGCCCTGTGACCACTGCACACTGCCGCGGCCGGGGGTCGTCACGCCGGCCGGGCTGCACGCTGCCGCGGTCGTGGGACCGTCACACCTTGTGGTGGCTGTACGCGTCCGCCGCCGCGGCCTCCACCGCGTCCAGGTCACCGCCCGCGGCGGAGGTCACCACCGCGGCCACCGCACCCTCGAGGAACGGCGCGTCCACCAGACGTGTCCCCTCGGGGAGTTCGTCGCCCTCGGCGAGCAGCGCCTTCACCGTGAGCACCGCGCTGCCCAGATCGGCGAGCACCGCCACCCCGGCGCCGCGGTCCACCGTCTCCGCCGCGGCGGAGACCAGCTCGGCGCTGGTGCCGAGCCCGCCGCTCACGGTGCCGCCCGCGGGAGCCACCGGCACCGCCGTCGCCCCGCCCGCCAGGCCCTTCGCCAGCTCGGCGACCGAGGCGGCCACCTCCGCGCTGTGCGACACCAGCACGATCCCGACCCGCGTGTCCTCACTCACCGTCAGCCTCCGCCGTGTCGGCCAGCGCCGCGATCAGCAGCGCCGAGGAGGTCGCCCCCGGGTCCTGGTGGCCGATGCTGCGTTCGCCCAGATAGCTCGCCCGGCCCTTGCGCGCCTGCAACGGCGTGGTGGCCTGCGCACCCTCCTCCGCGGCGGTCCGCGCGGCGGTGAAACCGGTACCGAGGGCGTCCACGGCCGGCACCAGCGCGTCGATCATGGTCTTGTCGCCCGGCGCCGCACCGCCCAGCGCCATCACCCCGTCCACCCCCGCGCGCAGCGCCTCGGCCAGCTGCGCCGCGCCGACCTCGGTGGCATCGCCGAGCGCCTTGCCGGTGCGGCGCAGCAGGGTGCCGTACAGCGGTCCGGACGCGCCGCCGACCGTAGAGATCAGCTGCCGTCCGGCGAGGATCAGGACGGCACCCGGCGTCTGCGGTGCCTCCTTGTCCAGGGCGGCCGCCACGGCGGTGAAGCCGCGCTGCAGATTGCTGCCGTGATCGGCGTCGCCGATGGCCGAGTCGAGGGCGGTGAGCCGTTCCGCCTCGCGGTCGACGGATGCGGCGGTGGCCGTCATCCAACGGCGGAAGAAGTCGGCGTCGAGCACTGGATCTCCTTGCGTGGTAGGGCTGTCGACCGGTGGGGGCGGAGCGTGAGCGGCTGGTCCGCCGTGTCACATTCCCCAGCGCAGGGCCGGGGTCCGCACGGGCGCGTCCCACAGCCGCAGCAGTTCCTCGTCCGCCTGGCACAGCGTCACCGAGGCACCCGCCATGTCCAGGGAGGTCACGTAGTTGCCGACGAGCGTGCGGGCCACGGCCACGCCGCGCTCGCGCAGCACCCGTTGCACCTCGGCGTTGAAGCCGAACAGCTCCAGCAGCGGCGTCGCACCCATGCCGTTGACCAGTACGAGCACGGGGTTGCGCGGCGGCATGTCCTCCAGGACCGCGTTCACCGCGAAGTCGGCGATCTCCCCGGAGGTCATCATGGGCCGCCGCTCCCGGCCCGGCTCGCCGTGGATGCCGATGCCCAACTCCAGTTCCCCGTCGGGAAGATCGAAGGTGGGACTGCCCTTCGCGGGGGTCGTGCAGGCGCTCAGGGCCACGCCGAAGCTGCGGGAGTTCTCGTTGACCTGGCGGCCGACGGCCTCCACCCGCTCCAGCGGCTGCCCCTCGGCCGCCGCCGCACCGGCGATCTTCTCCACGAAGAGGGTCGCGCCGGTACCGCGCCGCCCGGCCGTGTAGAGGCTGTCGGTGACGGCCACGTCGTCGTTGACGAGCACCTTGGCCACCGAGATGCCCTCGTCCTCGGCCAGTTCGGCAGCCATGTCGAAGTTCAGCACGTCGCCGGTGTAGTTCTTCACGATGAACAGCACCCCGGCGCCGCTGTCCACGGCGGCCGCGGCACGCGCCATCTGGTCCGGCACCGGCGAGGTGAACACCTCTCCGGGGCAGGCCGCGGACAGCATGCCCGGGCCCACGAACCCACCGTGCAGCGGTTCGTGCCCCGACCCGCCGCCCGACACCAGCGCGACCTGTCCGGCCACGGGGGCGTCCCGGCGGACGATCACCCGGTTCTCCACGTCCACGTTCAGATCGGGATACGCAGCCGCCATGCCGCGCAGCGCGTCCGCCACGACGGTCTCCGGCACGTTGATCAGCATCCTCATCGGTGTCTCCTCGTGAGCTGTGCGGGGTGGACGTGAGACCTGCGTCTGCGACGTCGGGCCGAGTTCGCTGATGGAGCCATGAGCTATTGGCAGTATCTGCCCTGCACCGGGGGAGGTCACGTGCAGGCGCCCGCCGTCACGGTGGGCGACACGGAGGACACCCACCGCTCCACGGCCCCGTCTCCCGGAGGCCGGCACCGCATCGGCCGGGCCGTCCGGGGAACCCGGTCGTGCGAACACGGGCCGCCTGTCGGCGCAGGAGGTGCCCCCGCCGTGGACGACTGGGAGATGTAAGAGATGCACGACGACGTACGGCTGTCACCGCACGAGCGGCTCGCGCTGCTGCAGATCGAGGCCAACCTGCGGCAGGACCGCCGGCTGGCGCGCCGGTTGGGCCGGCCGCGCCGGACGTTGTGGCTGCCGTCGTCCGTGGCGCTGCTGGTGCTCGCGTCGGTGTTCGTCGCCGTCATGGGCATCCGTACCTCGGACCCCGCACTGCTGTGGTGCTTCCTGGTGCTGTGGCCGCTGACCCTCTTCCAGGTGTTCCGGCTGCTGTGCCGGACGGCCGGTCCCCGGCCCCGCTCCGGCGCCCGCCTCACGCCGTGGCTGTGAACCACGGCGCCACCCGGCCGCGCTCCGCCTTCCGGGACCTCGCCTTCCGGGACTCCGCCTTCCGGCTCTCCACCAGGCAGACACGCAGGGCCACTCGGCAGACGTGAACGCAGACGCGAACTCGGCGCCACCCGGCCGTGCGGGCCGGGTGGCGCCGAGTTCATGTGGCCGTGCCGGTGTGCCGGGACGGGCCGGGCGGCGGACGTACCCGCCGAACCTGCCGTCAGCTCTGCTTGCCCCGGCCCGACAGGGCGTCGCGCATCCGGTCGACCAGGCCCGCGCCCGGCGCCAGCAGCTTGTTGGCCGGGGGAGTGTCCGGTGCCGACGGGTGCGGACGGGTCGGCGCCATCTTCTTCGCCCGCCGGACCTTGTCGCCCAGGTCCATCAGGGCGTCCGCGGGGCAGGCCGCCTCCAGCTGCGGGAACAGGTTCTGCTCCTCGTCCGTCACATGGGACCTGATCTCGCTCATCAGCTGGCCCATGAGCATGTCGAACTGCGGGTCGTCCGCCGCGCAGCCCTCCAGGTCCTTCATGATCTGCTCTGCCTTGGCGTGGTCCTCCAGCTCCTTGTCGGCCAGAGCGTCCCCGCCCGTCAGGTGCTTGCGCACCGCCGGGTACAGATAGGCCTCCTCCGCGACCGAGTGGCGGACCAGCTCGATCGTGGCCTGGTCGCAGAGGTCCTTGCGTTCCTTGGAGCCGGGCGGCAGCGCCTCGATGCGGCCGAAGATCTCCTCGACCTCACGGTGGTCGGTGGTCAGCTCCTGGATGACGTTTCCGCCGTGACCCATTGTCGTTACCTCCTGCGGTGAACCGCGGCGGCCCGTGAGCGGCCGTCCGTCGCCGCGCCGAGTGCCCCGGGCGCGCTGCGCTACACGGCCCGCCGCGAAGCGTCAGCGCATCGAGTGGCGGCCCACGGCCGTCCGGCCCGCTCCGCAGCGCGCCAGGCCCGTCGGCGGTCCAGGATGCGCCCGTACGCCCCCGGCGGGCCCCGGACGGCGCGGGCGGCATCCGCACTGTTGCCGGGGCCGTGCTCGGCCGCCGCCGCACCGTCGCGTGCACGACTCTCCCACCGCGGTCCCAGGCCCCGGAGTCGCGCGAGGGCCGGGACTTCCGGACAATGAGACTCAAACGTGTGAAACCAACTGGTACGGGAACTCTGCTCCCAGTCCAGTGCCGTCCAGCCAGCGGCGGCCGACCAGGGCGGTCCTGCGGATCTGCGGGACCCGAGCCCTGTCCTCTTCCTCACCCAGCGGGCCGGCAGGCCGGACCCGGGGACGCGGCACGCGCCCGGACGCCCCCCAGAGGCGTCCGCCGGCGCCCACGACGTGCACGCAGGACGACGAAGGAATGCCCCATGACTGGTGACACACCGTTCTCCTGGCAACGCGCCCTTGTGACCGGCGGCGCCGGCTTCCTCGGTTCCCACCTGTGCGAGCGGCTGCTGGATTCAGGTGTCGAAGTCGACTGCGCCGACAACCTGGCCTGCGGGCGGCGCGAGAACGTCGCCCACCTCCAGCCACGGCCCGGCTTCCGCTACGTGCACTGTGACGTCTCCGCGGCCGACTGCGCCGACCTCCTGCCGGGCCCCTACGACCTCGTCCTGCACTTCGCCTGCCCGGCCTCGCCCGCCGACTACCTGCGCATGCCCCTGGAGACCCTGGACGTGGGCAGCCTCGGCACCCGCAACGCACTGGCCGTCGCTCAGCGGGACGGCGCCCGTTTCCTGCTCGCGTCCACCTCCGAGGTGTACGGCGATCCCCAGGTGCACCCGCAGCACGAGGGCTACTGGGGGAACGTGAACCCGGTCGGTCCGCGCAGCGTCTACGACGAGTCCAAACGGTTCGCCGAGGCGCTGGTCACCGCGCACGCCGCCACCAGGGGGACGAACGCCGGGATAGCACGGCTCTTCAACACCTACGGGCCGCGGATGCGAGCCCATGACGGCCGGGCCGTGCCCACCTTCATCTGCCAGGCCCTGGCCGGCGAGCCGCTCACGGTGACCGGCGACGGCAGCCAGACCCGCTCGCTGTGCTACGTGGACGACACGGTCGAAGGCGTGCTGCAGGTGGCGCGGAGCAGGTCCGTGCGCCCGGTGAACATCGGCGGCAGCGACGAGATCACCGTCGCCGAACTGGCCCGCCGGGTGGTCGCCCTCACCGGCTCCCGTTCGCCGATCGCCTTCATCGACCGGCCCGTCGACGATCCCGGCCGGCGCCGCCCCGACACCACCCTCGCCCGTGAGCTGCTCGGCTGGTCGCCGCAGGTGCCG
Source organism: Streptomyces actinomycinicus (assembly GCF_016741775.1). Lineage (GTDB taxonomy): Bacteria > Actinomycetota > Actinomycetes > Streptomycetales > Streptomycetaceae > Streptomyces > Streptomyces actinomycinicus. The sequence continues at coordinate 62,708 of NZ_JAERRK010000011.1, forward strand.
TGGGAGGAGGGCCTGAAGCAGACCATCGCCTACTTCGCGGCCCTGCCCCCGGAACCCGTACCGCGCGCGCAGAGCCCGGCACCGCAGACCTGACCCCCGCCCGTCCCCGGCCCTGGAGACAGCGCATGCACGTCCTCGGTATCAACGCACTCTTCCACGACCCCGCCGCCGCCCTGATCACCGACGGCCGGGTCGTGGCGGCAGCGGAGGAGGAGCGGTTCTCCCGCCGCAAGCACGGCAAGCGGCCCGTACCGTTCTCCGCCTGGGAACTGCCCGGGCAGTCGGCCCGCTGGTGCCTGGAGCAGGCCGGACTCGCCCCGTGCGACCTCGACGCCGTCGCCTACTCCTACGACCCCGCACTGGCCCGCCCCGCCGAGCACATGGGCCTGCACGACCCCTGGGACCACCTGAGGCAGGAGTACGCCCGCCAGGCCCCGCAGTTCCTCGCCGAGGCCCTGCCCGGACTCGACCCGGCGAAGGTGAGGTTCGTCCCGCACCACGTGGCGCACGCCGCCTCCGCCGGACCGGTGTCGCCCTACCCGGACTGCGCCGTCCTCGTCCTGGACGGCCGCGGCGAGTGCGGCTCCCATCTGGCCGGCCGCTACACCAACCGGGAGCTGACCGTCCTCGCCACCCAGCAACTGCCGCACTCCCTCGGCCTGTTCTACGAGGACCTCACCGATCACCTCGGATTCCTGCGCAGCAGCGACGAGTTCAAGGTGATGGCGCTCGCCTCCTACGGCACCCCGCGCTTCGCCGACCGGCTGCGTGCGTACGTCCACGCCGACGACCGGGGCGGCTTCACCGCCCGCCCGGTGCCCTGGCCCGACCTCGTCCCGGCCCGCCGGGCCGGCGGCGACTGGAGCCAGGACCACGCCGACCTGGCCGCCAGCGCCCAGCTCTGCCTGGAGGAGGCCGTACTTGCCCTCGCCCGGTGGCTGCGCGAACACACCGGCGAGGAAGCGCTCACGATGGCCGGCGGCGTCGCGCTGAACTGCGTGGCCAACACCCGGCTGTGGCGCGAGAGCGGCTTCCGGCACGTGTGGGTGCAGCCGGCGGCGGGCGACGCCGGCACGGCCCTGGGCGCCGCCGCCCACGTCGCCGGGCAGAAGGACGCCCTGGAGCCGATGCCGACGGCCGCCCTGGGACGCGGCTGGAGCGACGCCGAACTGCGCACGTGGCTGGAGCGGGCGGCCGTACCGTACGAGGAGCCCGACGACATCGCCGAGACGGCCGCTCAGGTGCTGGCCGAGGACGGGATCGTGGGGTGGTTCCAGGGGCGCAGCGAGTACGGGCCGCGCGCACTCGGGCACCGGTCGCTGCTCGCCCACCCCGGCCGGGCGGCCAACCTGGAGCGGCTCAACGCGGTGAAGGGACGCGAGGAGTTCCGGCCCGTCGCGCCCATGGTGCTCGCCGAGCGCGCGGCCGGCATCTTCGACGGCCCGCTGCCCAGTCCGCACATGCTGTTCGTGCACCGGGTGGCCGGCGACTGGAAGGCCCGCATCCCGGCCGTCGTCCACGTCGACGGCACGGCCCGCGTGCAGACCGTCGACCGGGCCCAGGAGCCCCTGGTGGCGCGGATGCTCGACGGCTTCGAGCGGCGCACCGGACTGCCGGTGGTGGTCAACACCAGCCTCAACACCGCCGGCCGGCCCATGGTCGACGACCCCCGGGACGCCCTGGAGTGCTTCGGCTCGGCCCCCGTCGACCTGCTGGTGCTCGGCCCGTTCGCCGTCCGCCGCGGGAGGGCATTCGCATGAGCGACGCACCCGCCTACACCGTCGTCGTCCCCACCATCGGCCGCCCCTGCCTGGCCGAGTGCCTGCACGCACTCGCCGACGCCGGGGGCCATCCACCGCACGAGGTGGTCGTCGTGGACGACCGGCCCGCGCCCGACGGTGACCTGCCGCTGACCGCGGCCGGGCAGCTCCTGGACCGGGTGCGCACCCTGCGCACCGGCGGCAAGGGGCCGGCCGCCGCACGCAACGCGGGCTGGCACACCGTCCGTACGCCCTGGACGGTCTTCCTGGACGACGACGTCCAGGTGCTGCCGGACTGGTCCCGGCGGCTCGCCGCGGACCTGCGCGAGGCCGGTCCGGACGTCGGCGGTGTCCAGGGGCGGCTGCGGGTCCCCCTGCCCACGGACCGCCGGCCCACCGACTGGGAACGCACCACCAAGGGCCTGGAGAACGCCGCCTGGGCCACCGCCGACATGGCCTACCGCACCGAGGCGCTCAAGCGCACCGGCGGCTTCGACGAGCGGTTCCCGCGGGCGTTCCGGGAGGACGCCGACCTCGCCCTGCGCGTGCAGCGCTGCGGCTGGACCCTGGTCCGGGGCGGCCGGATCACCCGGCACCCGGTCCGCGCGGCCCACTGGTGGGCCTCGCTGCCGGCGCAGCGCGGCAACGCCGACGACGCCCTGATGAACCGGCTGCACGGCCGCGACTGGTGGGACCGCGCGCAGGCGCCCCGCGGCCGGCTGCCCCGTCACCTGGCGGTCACCGGCGCGGCCCTGGCCGCCGCCGGCTGTGCCCTGGCCGGACGGCGCCGGGCCGCGACGGCCTGCGCGGCCCTGTGGGCCCTGGGCACCGCCGAGTTCGCCCTGGCCCGCATCCTGCCCGGACCGCGCACCGCCGGCGAGATCGCCGGGATGCTGGGCACCAGTGTGCTCATCCCGCCCCTCGCCGTCCGGCACCGGCTGCGCGGAGCCCTCCGCCACCGGCACGCCGAACCCCTGGGAGGTGCCGGGTGACCACCGTCGCAGCCGTCCTGTTCGACCGCGACGGCACCCTCGTGGCGGACGTGCCGTACAACGGCGACCCGGACCGGGTCCGGCTGCTGCCCGGCGCCGCGGAGGCGGTCGCGCTGGCCCGGTCCCGCGGCCTGGCCACCGGCGTGGTCAGCAACCAGTCCGGCATCGGGCGCGGACTGCTCACCGCCGAGCAGGTGCGTGCCGTGAACGCGCGTGCCGACGCCCTGCTGGGCGGGGTGGACACCTGGGTGTTCTGCCCGCACGCCCCCGACGCCGGCTGCCCCTGCCGCAAGCCCCGGCCCGGCCTGATCCACGCGGCCGCCGCCCGGCTGGGCGTACCGGCCGCCGCGTGCCTGGTGATCGGTGACATCGCCGCGGACCTGCTGGCCGCGCGCGCTGCGGGCGCCCGAGGCGCGCTCGTCCCGAACGCGGCCACGGCACCGGCGGAAGTGAAACGTTTCGCCGAACAGAGCTTCCCGGATCTGCTCACCGCGGTACGCAGGGCACTCGACACGCCCGCAGGGCCCGACGTGCCGGCCGGGTCCGGCGGCCCCGCGGGGCCCGACGTGCCGGCGGGCTCCGACGCGCCGGCGGGGTTCGGCAGGCCCGGAGGGCCAGAGTCCGCCACGTCGGCGAGGATCGGCAGGCGGGCGGGGTCCGAAGTACCGACGGGTGACGGCAGGCCCGTGGGGCCGGGTGACGGCAGGCCCGTGGGTCCGATGTCCGGCAGGCCCGTGGGGCCGGGGTCCGGTGAACCCGTGGGGCCGGGGTCTGGCGGGCCCGTGGGGCTGGGGTCTTGTGGGCCCGTGGGGCTGGGGTCTTGTGGGCCCGTGGGGCTGGGGTCTTGTGGGCCCGTGGGGTCGGGGTCTGGTGGGCCCGTGGGGTTCGGTGGGCCCGTGGGGTTCGGCGGGTGTGGGGGGAGGCCGTCGGCATGAGGTCGCTCGTCGTCCGGCTCGACAGCTTCGGGGACGTCCTGCTCGCCGGCCCCGCCGTACGCGCCGTCGCCGCCCACAGCACGCACGTCACCCTGCTGTGTGGCCCCCGCGGCGCGGACGCCGCCCGGCTGCTGCCCGGCGTCGACGAGGTCCTGGTGTGGGAGTCCCCCTGGGAGGGCTTCGACCCGCCCCCGGTCAGCCCGCCGGACATCGACCGCATCCTCGGCCGGCTGCGCACCGGCGCGTACGACACCGCCCTCGTCCTCACCTCGTTCCACCAGAGCCCGCTGCCCACCGCGCTGCTGCTGCGACTCGCCGGCGTCGGCCGGATCGGCGCCGACAGCACCGACCACCCCGGCCGGCTCCTCGACGTACGCCACCGGCGGCTGCCCGGCCGGCACGAGGCCGAGGCGGCCCTGGACACCGCCGCCGCCCTGGGCTTCCGGCCGCCCCCCGGCGACGACGGGCGGCTGCGCGTCCTCCCGCCCCCGGACACCGGCGGCCTGACGGGCCACGGCCCGTACGTCGTCCTGCACCCCGGCGCCAGTGCCCCCGCCCGCGCCTGGAGTCCCCACCGCTGCGCGGAGGCCGTCGCCCTGCTCGCCGACGCCGGGCACCGCGTCGTCGTCACCGGAGGGCCCGCCGAGACGGCCCTCACCCGGCAGGTGAGCGGCGACCTGGCCGTGGACCTCGGCGGCCGGACCTCCCCGCGCACCCTCGCCGGTGTGCTGCGCACGGCCGACGCCGTCGTCAGCGCCAACACCGGCCCCGCACATCTGGCCGCCGCCGTCGGCACCCCCGTCGTGTCGCTGTTCTCGCCCGTCGTACCGGCCGGGCGCTGGGCGCCGTACGGCGTCCCCGTCATCCTGCTCGGCGACCAGTCGGCGCTGTGCGCGGACACCCGGGCCCTCACCTGCCCGGTGCCCGGACACCCCTGCCTGGACGAGGTCACCGGACAGGACGTGGTGCGCGCGGTCCACAAGCTCATCCAGGAGCGGCACTCATGAACATCCTCGTATGGCACGTGCACGGATCCTGGCTCACCGCCTTCGTGCAGGGCCCCCACACCTACCTCGTCCCGGTCACCGGGGACCGCGGACCCGACGGCCGCGGCCGGGCGCTGACCTGGGACTGGCCGCGGTCCGTGCGGGAACGCACGCCCCGCGAACTCCGGGACTGCGACCTCGGCCTGATGGTCCTGCAGCGCCCGCACGAACTCGACCTGGCCCTGCGCTGGACCGGCCGCCGGCCCGGCGTGGACGTGCCCGCCGTGTACGTCGAGCACAACAGCCCCGACGCGACACCCGAGCGGCAGCTCCATCCGCTGGCCGGGCAGTCGGAGATCCCCGTCGTCCACGTCACCCACTTCAACCGGCTGATGTGGGACAGCGGCCGGGCCCCGACCGAGGTCGTGGAGCACGGCGTCATCGACCCCGGCCACCGCTGGACCGGCACCGAACGCCGCGCGGCCGTCGTGGTCAACGAGCCCGTGCGCAGGGGCCGTACGACGGGCACCGACCTGCTGCCGCGGTTCGCCCGGGCGGCCCCCCTGGACGTGTTCGGGATGCGCACCGAGGGACTCGCCGAGCACCTCGGCCTGCCCCCCGGCCGCTGCCGCGCCCGGGACCTGCCGCAGCACGAGCTGCACCGCGAGATGGCCCGGTGCCGGGTCTATCTGCATCCCGTGCGCTGGACCTCGCTCGGCCTCTCCCTGCTGGAGGCCATGTTCCTGGGCATGCCGGTGGTCGCCCTGGACACCACCGAGGTCCGCGAAGCCGTACCCGAGGGCGCCGGGGTGGTCTCGAACCGCCTCGACGTGCTGGAGGACGCCGTAGGGGCCTTCCTCGCCGATCCCGGACTGGCCCGCTGTACCGGCGAGGCCGCCCGGGCCGCGGCCCGCGCCCGCTACGGAGAGCGGCGCTTCCTGGACGACTGGGAGCGCCTGATCAAGGAGGTCACCCGATGAGCCGCATTCCGCACACGGCCGGGCGCGTCGCCATGGTCTCCGAGCACGCCAGCCCGCTGGCCGCACTCGGCGGTCCGGACGCGGGCGGGCAGAACGTGTACGTGGCGCAGGTCGCCCGGCAGCTCGCCAGGAAGGGATACCGGGTCACCGTGTACACCCGCCGGGACTCGGAGGGCCTGCCGGACCGGGTGACCCTGATCGACGGGGTGCAGGTGGTGCACGTGCCCGCCGGGCCGCCCGCACCCGTCCCCAAGGACGAACTCCTGCCGCACATGGACGAGTTCGGGGAGTTCCTGGCCCGCCAGTGGGCGCACTCCCCGCCGGACGTGGTGCACTCCCACTTCTGGATGTCGGGCCTGGCCGCCCTGGCCGGCGCCCGGGGACCCGGCGTCCCCGTCGTGCAGACCTACCACGCCCTCGGCACGGTGAAGAAGCGCTACCAGGGCCCCGCCGACACCAGCCCGCCGCAGCGCCTCGCCATCGAGGAGGCCATCGGTCACGAGTGCGCCCGGATCATCGCCACCTGCAGCGACGAGGTGGCCGAACTGAAGGCCATGGGCCTGCCCGAGGACCGCATCAGCATCGTGCCCTGCGGCGTCGATCCCGACCAGTTCGCCCCCGCCGCCCGCACCCGTCCCCCCGGCGTACGCCGCCGGCTGCTGGCCGTCGGCCGGCTCGTGCCCCGCAAGGGCTTCGACCGGGCCATCCGCGCCCTGGCCGGGATCCCCGACGCCGAACTCCTCATCGCCGGCGGCCCCGAGGCCGACCTGCTCGGCACCGACGCCGAGGCCGCCCGCCTCTACGCCGTGGCCGGTGAACACGGCGTCGCCGACCGGGTCACCCTGCTCGGCGGCGTCGGCCGGGCCCGCATGCCGCGGCTGATGTCCAGTGCCGACCTGGTGCTCTCGCTGCCCGTGTACGAGCCTTTCGGCATCGTTCCGCTGGAGGCCATGGCCTGCGCCACGCCGGTCGTCGCCACGGCGGTCGGCGGCCAGCTCGACACGGTCGTGGACGGCACCACCGGCGTCCTGGTCCCCGCCGACCACGACTACGACCTCAGCGCGGCCGTCCGCACCCTGCTCGCCGACCCGGAACGGCTCGCCCGCTACGGAGCCGCCGGGCGCGACCGGGTGCTCAACCACTACACCTGGGACCGGGTGGCCGAGGGCGTGGCCGCGGTCTACGACGACGTGTCCCCGGCCCGCTCGCTCTCGGGGGTGGTCCGATGAACGGCCGTCCGGTGAACACCGTCAACGACACCGCGCACTGCGACGACCTCGCCAAGGCCCTCGAGGCGTTCCGCGAGCACGGCCCGCTGATCGAGCGCTGGGGCGCCGAACTGGCCCGGCGGCTGGGCTCCGGCTCGCGGCTGCTCGTCGCGGGCAACGGCGGCAGCGCCGCGCAGGCACAGCACCTCACCGCCGAACTCGTCGGCCGCTACCGCGACGACCGGCCGCCGTTCTCCGCGGTCGCCCTGCACGCCGACACCTCCTCCACCACCGCGATCGCCAACGACTACGGCGTCCAGGAGGTCTTCGCACGGCAGACCGCCGCGCACGGCCGGCCCGGCGACGTGCTGATGCTGCTCTCCACCAGCGGCGCCAGCGCCAACCTGCTCACCGCCGCCGAGTGCGCCCGCCAAAGGGGCATGGCGGTGTGGGCGCTGACCGGGCGGGCGCCCAATCCGCTGCAGCTCGGCGCGGACGAGGCGCTGTGCGTCGACACTCCCGTCGCCGCCACCGTCCAGGAACTCCACCTGGTCGCCGTGCACATGCTCTGCGAATCCTTCGACCAGGCCGTCGAGCGCGGGGAGACCGGCCGCAGCGCCGGCAGCGTCGGGGGCGGTGCCGACAGCGTCGGCCGCGCCGGCACGGGCGGCCCCAGCGGCACCGGCGGACGTAGTGGCACCGGCGGACGTGCCTGCGGCGACGTACGCAACGCCACGGGCGGACGTACCGCGTCCGGTACACCGGTGGCCGAGAGGAAGGGACACGCATGACCGGCTCCACCGCCTCCACCGCGCACACGCCCCTGGTCGTCGTGGGCGACGCCCTGCTCGACCACGACCTGTGCGGCCGGGCCGAGCGGCTCGCCCCGGACGCGCCCGTACCCGTCGTCCACGGCACCCGGCGCAGCTCCCGTCCGGGCGGTGCGGCCCTCGCCGCCTGCCTCGCGGCGGCCGACGGGCGCCGCGTCACCCTCGTCACCGCGCTCGGCGACGATCCCGCGAGCGACACCCTGCGCGAGCTGCTGGCGGGCCGGGTCGGGCTGGTCGAGGTGCCGCTGGAGGGCGCCTTGAGCAGCAAGACCCGGGTCATGGCGGGGGACCGTCCGCTGCTCCGGCTCGACGACGGCGACGGGTGCGCCCGCGAGGCGACACCGGAGGCGGTCGCCGCGGTCGCGGAAGCCGGCGGCATCCTCGTCGCCGACTACGGCCGCGGCACCGCCGACGTCCTGCGGGACGCGCTGGCCCACACGGCCGCCCCCGTCGTCTGGGACCCCCACCTCCGCGGCCGGCCCCCGGTGCCCGGCGTCCGCCTGGTCACCCCCTCGGCCCAGGAGGCCCGTGCCTTCGCCCGGCAGCTCGACGACGGCGACGACACCGGCGACACCGGCGACACGGCCGGGCTGCGCACCGCCGCCCGGGACGCGCGCACGCTGGTGCGGGCCTGGCGGGCCCAGGCCGTCGCCGTGACCCTCGGCGAGCGCGGGGCCCTGCTCTCGCACGGCGAGACCCCGTTGCTCGTGCCGACCCCGGCCGCCGCCACGGGCGACCCGTGCGGTGCCGGCGACCGGTTCGCCGCAGCCGCCGCCGGTCTGCTCGCCGACGGCACCCTCACCGAGGCCGCCGTACAAGCCGCCGTGCACGCCGCCACCCGCTACGTCACCGAGGGCGGTGCCCGCGCGGTCGCCGCGCCGGATCAGCCGCGGACGGCCGGGGAAGCGCCGGCCGACGGCGACACGACCGGCGACGCCGTGCGCACCGCCGCCCGCGTCCGGGCTGCGGGCGGCACCGTCGTCGCCGCGGGCGGCTGCTTCGACCTGCTGCACGCCGGGCACGTCGCTCTGCTCCAGGCCGCCCGCCGGGCCGGCGACTGCCTGATCGTGTGCGTGAACTCGGACGACTCGGTGCGCCGCCGCAAGGGCGACGGCCGGCCTCTCGTCCCGGCCGCCGACCGGGTGCGGGTGCTGCGCGCCCTGGAGTGCGTGGACGCCGTCGCCGTCTTCGAGGAGGACACCCCCGAACGCCTCCTCGGCGAACTCCGCCCGCACATCTGGGCCAAGGGCGGCGACTACGCCCGCACCCCGCTCCCCGAACAGCCGCTGGTGGAGAGCTGGGGCGGCCAGGTACTGCTCCTCCCGTACCTGGACGGGCGCTCCACCACGGTCCTGGCCCGCCGCGCGGCACTGGGGCCGGCGTCGACGGGGGACCGCGGCAAGTGAAAATGCGACCGCCCCGCCCCGGCCCACCCCCGCAAGCCGGGCGCGCACCTACCCTGGGCGGCGATCGCGCCGCATCCTGGTACGCACCGCCGTCCCGCGCCGCCGCCTCCCGTCCGGTCCGGTCCCGGCCCCATCTCCGTCCCCACCTTCACTCGCACCCTCTTCCCCTGGCTCCCGCACCCCCCGGAGGACCGACTCGGTGACCAGCACCTCGTACTCCCCGACCGTCCTGGTGCTGCGCGCGCTGGGGCTCGGTGATCTGCTGGCCGGTGTGCCCGCGCTGCGTGGTGTCCGGCGGGCCTTTCCCGGGCACCGGGTCGTACTGGCCCAGCCGCCCGGCCTCACCGGACTCGCCCTGGCCACCGGGGCGGTCGACACCGTGTTCCCGGCCGAGGCACCGGGGCGGGCGGTGCCCGACCTCGCGCACTGGCCCGGACCACCCCCCGACGTGGCGATCGACCTGCACGGCAACGGCCCCGAGAGCCGCGACGCCCTGGCCGCCCTGCATCCGCGCCGGCTGCTCGCCCACGCCTGCCCCGACGGCCCGCCGTGGGCCGCGCACGCCAACGAGCGGGAACGCTGGTGCGCCTTCCTGCAGGGGTACGGCATCCCGGCCGACCCCCGGGACCTGCGGCTGTCCCCGCCCGCCACACCGTCCCCGGCGCCGGGCGCGGTCGTCGTGCACCCCGGGGCGGCCTCGGGCTCCCGCCGCTGGCCGGCGGAGCGGTTCGCCGCCGTCGTACGCTGCCTGCGCGCCGCAGGGCACCACGTCGTCCTGACCGGCGGACCCGACGAGGACGCCGTGGTCCGCTCGGTCGCCGAACGCAGCGGCCAGCCCGGCCGGGACGTGCTCACCGGCGGCCTGCCCCTCGGCGAGCTGTCCGCGCTGGTCGCCGGGGCCGCCCTGGTGGTCAGCGGCGACACCGGCCTCGCCCATCTCGCCGTGGCCCACGGCACCCGCTCCGTCACCCTGTACGGCCCCGTCTCCCCGCGGCTGTGGGGGCCGCCCCCGAGCCCGTACCACCTGGCCCTGTGGAAGCCCGGCCCGCCCGGCGACCCGCACGGCCGTACCCCGGACGCCCGCCTGCTGCGCATCCGCACCGGCGAGGTCGCCGCGGCCTGTCTGACGCTGCTCCGCGACGTCCGCGGCAGGCAGCGCCGGAGCGGGCCGGAGGTGGCGCATGCCCACTGACCCTGCACCCGGCCGCAGTCGCGGGCCCGCCCCCGCGGGCGACCCCCGCACCACCGTCGCGGTCATCACCCGCGACCGCAGCGACAGCCTGCTGCGCACCCTGGACGCGCTGGCCGCGATGCCCGAGCGGCCGCCGGTCGTCCTCGTGGACAACTCCCGCGACGACAGCACCCACCGTGCCGTCGCCGGCCACCCGGCGATCGCCCGCTTCCTGCGGCCCGCCGGCAACACCGGCGCCCTCGGCCGGAACCTGGCCGTCCGCCACGCCCGCACCCCCTACGTGGCCTTCAGCGACGACGACTCCTGGTGGGAGCCCGGCAGCCTCGCCAGGGCCGCAGACCTCCTCGACCGGCACCCCCGGCTCGGCCTGCTCGCCGCCCGCACCCTGGTCGGCGACGAGGCCGCCGAGGACCCCCTCAACGCCGTACTGGCCGCCTCGCCCCTGCCGTCCGAACCGGGCCTCCCCGGCCGCCCGGTCCTGGGCTTCCTCGGCTGCGCCTGCGTGGTGCGCCGCGACGCCTTCCTGAACGCCGGCGGCTACCACCCGCTGCTCTTCTTCGGCGGCGAGGAGACCCTGCTCGCCTACGACCTGGCCGCCGCGGGCTGGGGCGTCGCCTACGAGCCCACCCTGCTGGCCCGCCACCACCCCCAGGACCACGGCCGCACCGGCCGCTCCTTCCTCGTCCGGCGCAACCACGTGCTCACCGTCTGCCTGCGCCGCCCCTGGCGGATCGCCCTGCGCGCCGGCGCGGAACTGGCGTGGGCCGCGGTGGCCGGCCGCCCCGGAGCCCGCCGGGCGCTCAGGGAGACCGCCGCCCGGTTCCCGGCCGCGGTCGCCCGCCGTCGGACGCTGCCGCCGCGCGTCGAACACGCCGCCCGGCTGCTCGACCGGGACACGGCCGGGCGCCTGCGGGCGGGGGTCGCGCGATGACCGGAACCGCCGCACCGGACGGGGCCCGCCGGACCACCCGCGCGGCGGTACGCCGGCCGGCCGCCCCGGCGGTACGGCACGCACGGCGAGGTGCCGGGGCGGCGCGTAGCCGCTGAGGCAGGACCGGTGGCACCGAACGGCACAGGCCCGGTGCACCCGACCGGCGCGGCCGCGAGCGCGGTTGAGGGCGAGGGCCTACCGTGCAAGGTGATGCACAGGCCGGAAAGCGGCCGAACCAGTACCTTGTGACGTCCTGTCTGGGTGATGCCATGAAACCCTCTTCCGGAGGGCCGGCCGCTCCGGCGCCCCTCGTCATCGAATCCTCCGTCGTCGAGGGACTGCCCGCCGAGGGCGCCCTGCTGCTGCGCATGTCGGGCAGTCTCGACGCCGACGGTGCCCGGGCCTGGTCGGACGAGCTGCGCGGACACCTGGAACGGGCCGACCGCGCCGGACTGCGGCCCGTGCTCGACATGGCCCACGTCCAGCTCGGCGGCGCGGCGGTGCTGCGCACGCTCAGTGAGACGACCCGGGCGCGCACCGGTCGCCCGGACCTGGTCATCGTCCGCGCCCGGCCCGGGGTACGGGAGGCGGTGCACCTGGCCCGCCTGGACGGCGTCCAGCTGTACGCCACCCTGGACGAGGCGCTGCGCGAGCTGGCCCGGGCCGCCGCCCGGGTGGAGGAACTGCCCGCCTGGCGGACGCAGATGGCGGACCCGCTGCGGCCCTCGTACGAGGACCTGTACAAGGAGGTAAGGGCGCTGCGTGCCCGGGTGCGCACCGCGCCGGTGATCGGAACGGCGCAGGGTGTGCTCATGGTCCGCTACGGCCTGCCCGACTGCGGCAGCGCGTTCCGGGTGCTCCGCGAGACCTCCCAGCGGTTCAACGTGCCCCTGCGCGTCCTCGTCTCCGCCGTCGTGGTGGCCCGGCCCCCGGACGGCCAGGTGTGGTTCCCGGGGCGCCGCTCGCTGCCCGTGCCGCACCTGCGCATCCTGGCCCGCGGTGGCCGGGACCCCCGCTGCCGGAGGCAGATGGTCGACGCCGTCCTGCACGAGGCGCTGGCTATCGGCCGCGCACCCGCCGGCTACGTGCAGCTCGTGGACCCGGCCGCCAACACCCTGATGCCGGAGACCCACCACGGCTGTGCGGAAACGTTTCTGGACCATCTGGCGCGCGGCCGGGCCGACGGTACGGCCGACGCCGCCGCCCGGACCCGGGGCCGCCCGGTCGACGTGCCCGACGTCGCCACGGACACGCTGCTGTCCGACGACTGCCGGCACGCCCTGCTGGCCACCGGCACCCGCGCGCTGCGGAGCGTCCCGGTGCTGTCCTCGGCCGGCTCCTGCACGGGCGTGATCACCCTGCTCTGGCCCGACGCCGGGCACCGGCCCGCCAGGGCCAGGGCCCAGACGCTGGCCCTGCTGGCCGCCGACACCTCCGCCTGGCTCAGCTGGTACCACCGCACGGTGCTGCTGGACGCCCTCGAACACCTGCACCGGACGCTGAGCCGCCCGGGGCCGTGAGCCGGTCCCGGTGGGCCTGCCTGCCCCGCGGGCCCCGGGGCCGTGAGCCGGTCCGCCGTGGGGGTGCGTCGCCCGCACGGGGAGGCCGTGAGCCGGTCCCGGTGGCTGTGCGTCACCCGCGCCGCCCTGGGAACCCGGACCCCGCACGCAGCACGAACCACCCGGAGGGAGTCCGGCGCATGTCCAATCCGCAGCAGCCCGAACAGCGGCGCAGTGACAAGGGAGGCGCCACCCCGCAGGACGTCGCCGAGCTGAAGGCCCGCCAGGCCCACCGCGATGAGGCCGGCCGCCCGCACGGCTCGGACAAGGGCGCCAAGGGCGGGGGAGAGGGCGGCGGAGTGCCCCCGGCGCAGCAGCCCGAGCACCCCTGACCTCACCCGTCGCACACACCGCACACACCGCACACACCGGACGGCCCCCCGGGGCCGTCCGTCATGTGTGGGGGCAGCCGTCATGTGTGGGGGCAGCCGTCATGTGTGGGGGCAGCCGTCACGTCCGGCGTCGGCCTGCGGGCCGCACGCAGGCGCTACGCTCCGGAGTATGCGGATCTCCGTCTCCTCCGACATGGACGAACCCGTGGCCCGTCTCCTCGTGAGGGAGCTGCGAAGCCGTGGTCACGACGTCCACGAGCACGGTGCGCTGCGGCCCGGGGCCGATGCCCGGTGGGCGGCCTGCTCGGAGGCCGCCGCCCGCGACGTGGCCGAGGGCGCGGCCGATCAGGCCGTGGTGTGCTGCTGGACCGGCACCGGCGCCTCCATCGCGGCCAACAAGGTGCCCGGCGTACGGGCCGCCCTGTGCACGGACGCCACCACGGCGGACGGCGCCCGCCGCTGGAACGACGCCAATGTGCTCGCACTGAGTCTCAGGCTGACGTCCGAACCCGTGCTGAAGGAGATCCTCGACGCATGGTTCACGGCCGAGCCCAGCGAGGACCCCGAGGACCGGACGAATGTGGCCCGCGTCGGCCGCCTGGACGCCGCCCGGGGGGATTCCTAGGGGCGCGGGCGGTCCGGCACGGGCCGGGTCGGCCGGTCGTCCGAGACCGGTGCCGCGGGCGCAGTGGGCGCCGCTAGACCGGTGCCACGGGGGGTTCAGTGGGCCCCGAGGCCGCCGCCGCCGAACGAACCGCTGGATCCTCTGCTCCAGCGCGGGCGCTCCTTCGAGGCGCTCGGCCGGCTGTCCATGTTGGTCAGCTCGTACGGGGTGAGCGGGCGGTCGCCCTTGGCGGTCACCGGCACGTCGGCGGACTCCCTGTTCTCCCGGAGTTCGCGCACCGGCCCTTCCGGCGGGAGCTTGGGCTGTTCCTCGGGGCGCGGGCGCGGGGCCTCGTTGTACCGGACGCGAGAGGTCATCCAGAAGCCGCCGGCGAGCAGTGCCAGGACGGCCACGGCCACGATGAACAGGACCAGGCTCATCAGGCCGCTCGCTGCGGCCAACTGCATCGATGCGGTGTTCATAGGACAGGAATACCCCCTCATAACCGGACGAATCCGGACACTATGGGTCACCTGGTGGTGCTGTACGCGACGGCCCCGGGGGGATGGGGTCCGTCTCCGCGGCAGGGCTCCACGGGCCCCGGGGCGGTGGTTTGGCTGCCGCCCGCCCCGGCTACCCGCACGGGGTGACATCGTCGACTTCGCAGCAGCAGCTCTACCGGTTCCTGGAGGACCGCTTCACCTGCGCCCAGGCGTGCACGGAGTGCGCCCGGGCCTGTGCGGTGCGGGCGAGCCTCGTCGACCCGGACGGCACCGAGCGCCAGGAGCGTGTTCGCCGGCTGGGCATCATGTGCGCCGAGGTGTGCGACGCCACCTGCCGGGTGTTGAGCGAGGAGAACCGGCAGGACGAGGACGGGATGCGGGTCCGGGTGGAGTGGTGCCGCTCGATCTGCCTGGAGTGCGCCCGCGCCTTCGACGACCACCCCGAGGCCGAGTCGGCCGCGGCCACCTGCCGGGCCTGCGCCGACGCGTGCACGGACTTCCTGGAGATGCTGTCCTGAGCGCGCCCTGCCGGACCGGCGCGCGAACTCGAGCCGGGCGCGGCATTCCCTATTTCTGAAACACGTTCTACGGTGTGCGCCGTCAGGACCACCCTTGGGGAGCCTGGAGGCGCCGTGCATCTCGACCACACGCCCGAGCAGCAGCGGCTGCGCACCGAACTGCGCGCCTACTTCGCGGAACTGGTCCCGGACAACGCCTACGCACGGTACGCCGACCCGGCCGCGCAGAAGCGGTTCTACCGTGACACCATCCGCCGCCTCGGCACGGACGGCTGGCTCGGCGTCGGCTGGCCCCGGGAGTACGGCGGGCGCGGCATGACGGCGATGGAACAGTTCATCTTCTTCGACGAGGCCGCCCAGGCCGGCGTACCGCTTCCGCTGATGGCGCTGAACACGGTCGGTCCGACGATCATGCGGTACGGGGACGACGAGCAGAAGGCGTACTTCCTGCCCCGCATCCTCACCGGCGAGATCGACTTCGCCATCGGCTACAGCGAGCCCGACGCCGGCACCGACCTCGCTTCCCTGAAGACCCGTGCCGTGCGCGACGGCGACACGTACGTCGTCAACGGGCAGAAGATCTGGACGACCAACGGCGACACCGCCGACTGGGTGTGGCTGGCCGTGCGCACCGACCCCGACGCCCCGCCGCACAAGGGCATCACCATGCTGCTGGTGCCGACCTCCGACCCCGGTTACTCCTGCACGGTCATCCGCACCCTCGCCTCCCACGACACCACCGCGAGCTACTACGAGAACGTCCGCGTGCCCGTCTCGCGCCGCGTCGGCAAGGAGAACGAGGGCTGGCGCCTGATCACCAACCAGCTCAACCACGAGCGGGTCACCCTCGCCGCACACGGCACCATGGCCGTCCGGGCCCTGCACGACGTGCAGCGCTGGGCACGGGAGACCGAACTCGCCGACGGCCGACGGGTGGCCGACCTGCCCTGGGTGCGCCGGCTGCTGGCCCGCACCCACACCCGGCTCGAGGCGCTCAAGCTCCTCAACTGGCAGATGGTGAGCGCGGTCCAGGACGGTACCCTCACCCCGCAGGACGCCTCCGCGGTCAAGGTCTACGGCTCCGAGGCCCGCCGGGACGCCTACGCCTGGCTCATGGAGGTCGTCGCCGCCGCCGGGCCGCTGCGGGAGGGCTCGGCGAACGCCGTCCTGCACGGCGAACTGGAGCGCGGCTACCGCTCGGCGGTCATCTTCACCTTCGGCGGCGGTAACAACGAGATCCAGCGCGAGATCATCTCCTGGATCGGCCTGGGGATGCCACGGGTACGGCGCTGACCCCCGGTGACCGGGATCGTGCGCCACCGGCTCGGCGTCCGCCCGCGGGGTCAGGAAGCAGATGCCCTGTCGGGCTGCTCACCCTGACGGGGAGGAAGCCGTCGGTGTGCGCGGGCGGACCGGTGCATGCCGGGGCGGCGGGGGCGTCAGGTGAGGGCGGCGACCAGCAGGGTGAAGGCGGCGACGATGACGGCGACGCGGACGTAGTGGTAGCGCTCCCAGCGGTGCAGCTGCTGCTTCCAGTCGGCGGGCCGGTTGCCGGGGGTCCAGGTCCTGTTCCTGTTGTTGATCGGGACGAGCAGCAGCACCGACATGACCACGCTGACGATCAGCAGGCCGGCGGCGGTGACGACGAGTCCGGCGCCGTGGTGGTGCCATCCGGCGACGGCCCAGATCGCGCTGAGGACGAGCGAGCCTATGTACCAGAACGGCATCAGGGCGCCGAGCATCCGGCCGCCGTGCGCGTGGCCGAGCTGGCCGCTGTCCTCGGGAAGCGCGTCCAGGATCCGGTTCATGATGAAGGCGACGGAGAACTCCACCCCCACCATCAGCCCGACGACGACGGTGGTGACGACCTCGAGTGCGTTGAGCATGGGCATGACGATCCCTCCGCTACTAGCGTCGCTAGAAGATGAGGCAACGCTAGCGCTGCTGTCGCTCGATTGTCTAGCGGTGCTAGGATCGGGGTATGTCGGTACAGGAACGCAAGCAGCGCGAACGGGCGGAGCGCGAGCGCCTGATCGTGACGACAGCGCGCGAACTCGCCGAGCAGCAGGGCTGGGACGCTGTCACCACCCGCCGGCTCGCCGAGCGCATCGAATACAGCCAGCCCGTCCTCTACAGCCATTTCCGGGGCAAGCGCGAGATCATCGGTGCCGTCGCCCTCCAGGGGGCCGCCGAACTGGCCACGGCGGTGCGGGCCGCGACCTCGGCCGCGGACGGCCCGCGCGCCCGGGTTGCCGCCCTGGCCCGCGCCTACCTCGACTTCGCCGCACGCAACCCGGCGGTCTACGACGCCCTGTTCCAGCTCGACGGCGGCCTGGCGTACGCGCAGGAGGACACCCCCGAGCCTCTGAAGGACGCCTTCGCCGCCCTCCTGGAGACACTCGGCGACGTCGCCGGCGACGGCGTCCGCCCGGGGCTGTTCACCGAGGTGTTCTGGGCGGCCCTGCACGGCCTGGCCACCCTGACCCGCGCGGGCCGCCTGCTGCCCGAGGACGCCGAGCCGAGGGTGGAGCTGCTGGTGGACCGGCTCGCCATGCTCTGACACACCGTCCCGGCGGGCCGCGACCGTCTCCGCCCGCACCCGGTCAGCGCGTGACGCGCCGCGCTGCCTGGGGGATGCCCGGCTCGCCGCTGATCCTGCGACTCCGGCTGCTGAAGCTGCTGGGCAGCACTGCAGGTGATGAACGTGCCCGGTGCCGGCCGGCAAGCCCGGTCACACCCGCACCGACGCCCGCGGCTCCGCCCGGTCCGTGCGGTGCCCGGGCTCAGGGGCAGGCCTTGAGGAATTCGACGAGTGCCGCGTTGACCTCGTCCGGGCGCTCCTGCTGGGTCCAGTGCCCGCAGCCCGGCAGCTCCAGCGGCTCGCGCCACAGACTGGGCATCAGGGCGGGGAGGTTCGCGATGAGTTCGGGGGTGCCGGGGAAGGCGGGGACGAGGTCGCGGTCGCCGTAGACGTACAGTGCGGGCCGGGTGACCGGGGCGTCCTGCCAGGCAGCGGTGAGTTCCCAGTTGCGGTCCAGGTTGCGGTACCAGTTGAGCGCCCCCGTGAAGCCCTGGGAGAAGCTCTCGGTGAGCGCGTCGAGATCCTCCTCGGTGAACCATGCCGGCAGCACCTCGGGGTCGGGCATGTCCGCCAGCCACCCCCGCTCGAGGTCGACGAGCGGCTGCCCGGCCTCGCCGGAGGAGTGCGCGGCGCCGGAACCGAAGTGGAAGAACTTCCGCAGGGTGGTGCGCACGTCCCTGCCGAACTCCGCGTCGGCGACACCGGGGCGGTCGAAGTAGTTCCAGTAGAAACGGCCACCGAACTTCCGGTCCATCGCGGTGAGCGGCGGCTCCGGCCCACGGAAGGGCGGCGGCACGCTCAGGCCGGCCACCGCGAGCACCATGTCGGGCCGCAGCAGGGCGGTGTGCCAGGCGACCGGCGCCCCCCAGTCGTGCCCGACGACGTACGCCTTCTCCTCACCCAGGGCATGGATCAGCCCGACGACGTCACCGACCAGGTGGAGGATCGTGTACGCCCCGACGTCGTCCGGACGGTCGCTGCGCCCGTAACCCCGCTGGTCCGGGGCGACCACCCGGAAGCCCGCGTCGGCGAGCGGGCCGAACTGGTGGCGCCAGGAGTGCCAGGACTCGGGGAAACCGTGCAGCAGTACCACGAGAGGGCCGGCGCCCTGCTCGGCGACGTGCAGCCGGATGCCGTTCACGTCGACCATGCGATGCTCCGCCATGTGCCCGAGCGTACGTGCCGTGATCCGCGCGGAGCGTGTTCCACCGGCGTGGCGGGCGGGGCGTTTCCCGCGGCCTGCCGTCCGACGTGTCAGGCGGGGTAGGCGTGTGTCTGGGCGGCCTTGACCGTAGCCCAGACGGGGGCACCGGGACGCAGGTCCAGCTCGGCCGCGGCGACCGTCGTCAGGTCCGCCGCGAGCGGCAGCTCGCCGGCGAGGTCGGCGCGGATCTGGTCGCCGTGGGTCTCCAGGCCGGCGACCTCGCAGCGCCACACGTTGCGGGCGCTGGAGCCGGTGGGACGGTCGCGGTGCAGGGTCACCGCACCGGGCGGAAAGGCGACGAAGACCGGGCCGGTGAGGTCCTCGGTGGTCGTGATCCCGGGTCCCGCGTCGAGCCGTACCGAATGTCCCTCCGCCTCGCCCCGGTAGAGGTTGAGTCCGACCAGGTGCGCGATGTAGTCGGTGCGCGGGTGCCGGGCGATGTCGGAGGGCGTGCCCTCCTGGACGACGCGGCCGTCCTCCACGACGACGAGGTGGTCGGCCAGGACCATCGCGTCCAGCGGGTCGTGTGTGACGAGCAGGGCGACTGCCTCGAAGTCGGCCAGGTGGTGCCGGAGCTGGGCGCGGACGTCCAGGCGGGTACGGGCGTCGAGGGCGGCGAGCGGCTCGTCGAGGAGCAGCAGCCGGGGGCGGGTGGCCAGGGCGCGGGCCAGGGCGACGCGCTGGGCCTGGCCGCCGGACAGCCGGCGGGGCTTGGCCGAGGAGTGCTCGGTGAGCCCCATCCGGTCCAGCCACACGGCGGCCTGCGCGCGGGCCTGCGATTTCGGCACGCCGTGGCAGCGAGGTCCGAAGGCCACGTTGTCCAGCGCGGACAGGTGGGGGAAGAGCAGGTAGTCCTGGAAGACGACGCCCACCGGACGGGACTCGGGGGACATCCGGTCCAGCTCGGCGCCGTCCAGCCGGAGGTGCCCGCCGGTGAGCGGCACCAGCCCGGCGAGGGCGCGCAGCGCGGTCGTCTTGCCGGCGCCGTTCGGGCCGAGGAGCGCGACCACGTCTCCGGGCGCCGCGGTCAGCGTCACGTCGAGACGGAAGGCGCCCCGCTCGACCACCAGCCGGGCGTCGAGGCCCTCGGCGGACGATCCCGGCGTGCCCTCGTGCGGGAGCTT
This sequence comes from Streptomyces actinomycinicus, assembly GCF_016741775.1. Classification (GTDB taxonomy): domain Bacteria; phylum Actinomycetota; class Actinomycetes; order Streptomycetales; family Streptomycetaceae; genus Streptomyces; species Streptomyces actinomycinicus. Next base: position 82,353 of record NZ_JAERRK010000011.1, read on the forward strand.
CAGGGTGCCGGTCACGAGGCGGTCATCCAACGGTCCCGCAGCCCGGCCAGCACCGCGATCGACACGGCCAGCAGCACCAGGCTGAGTGCGATCGCCGCGTCCGGGTCGTTCTGCAGCGCCAGGTAGACGGCGAGGGGCATGGTCTGGGTGCGGCCGGGGAAGTTGCCGGCGAAGGTGATCGTCGCGCCGAACTCACCGAGTGCCCGGGCCCAGGCCAGCACGGCGCCCGCGGCGATGCCCGGGGCGATCAACGGCAGGGTGACCCGGCGGAACGCGGTGAAGCGGGACGCGCCGAGCGTGGTGGCCGCTTCCTCGTAACGGGGGTCGGCGGCGCGCAGGGTGCCCTCGACGCTGATGACCAGGAACGGCATCGCCACGAACGCCTCCGCGACCACGACCCCGGTGGTGGTGAACGGCAGGGTGATCCCGAACCAGGAGTCGAGCCACTGGCCGACGACCCCGTTGCGGCCCAGGGCGAGGAGCAGGGCCACACCGCCGACGACCGGCGGCAGCACGAGCGGCAGCGTCACCAGGGCCCGTACGAACCCACGCCCCGGGAACTCGACCCGCGCCAGCAGCCAGGCCAGCGGGACGCCGAACACCAGGCTGACGGCGGTCGCGGCGGTGGCACTGACGAGGGACAGCTGAAGCGCCTGCCACACCTCGGGGCTGGTCAGCAGCTCCGGCATGCTCCGCCACGGGGCCCTGATCAGCAGGGCGACGAGCGGCAGGACCAGGAACACCAGGCCGGCCAGCGCGGGCAGGAGGAGAGGCAGGGGTGCGCCCCCGCGGGCACGGCGGCGCCGCGGCCGGTCCGTGCGGGGGCCGGCCGGGGCGCCGGTGAGGTGGGGCGGGGTCACGGCGCGAGGAATCCGGCCACCCGGGGCGACCGGCGGGTACGGCGCACGGAACGCGTCATCACGGGTCCACTCCCTCGGGGTCCTGAACGGGCTCGTCCACGGTCCTTCCAGGACCACGTTCGCCGACTCGGTCACGGCAACCGGCCGCGGCCGTGTGCCTGCGCCGATCATACTGTCGCGGGTGCGAGGGAAAAGACCCCTGTCACATCGCATGAGCCGACCAGTGCCGCGGCCCGCCTGGCATGTGCGTTCGTACGTGACCCGCCTCGCGTGACCCGCCTCGCGCGGAACCGCCGGGGCTTCGATCCTCACCGGTCCCGGGCCTCGGGGAAGCGGAAGAGCAGGCGTCGCCGTACCGCCCGGGCCTCCCGATCCCCCGCGGGCCCGCGAGACGTGGCGAGCACGAGCCTTGATACCGCCCGCGGACGCCGCTCAGACTGCCGGTGTGGACGGCATGGACACGTGTGCCGACCCGGGTCTCTTCGGCCCCGGCTCGGTGACCTGGCAGATGCACGGCGACCCCATGATGTGGATCGCCGGCGTGCGCGCGCTCTACCTCCAGGCGCTGCACCCGCGTGCGGTCCGCGGGGTGCTGCAGAACTCCGACTTCCGACGCGACGCCTGGGGCCGGCTGCTGCGCACCGCGGACTTCGTCGGGACGACGACGTACGGCACCAGCGAGGCCGCCGAACGTGCCGGGGCCCGCGTGCGGAAGATCCACGGCATGCTGTGGGCGACCGACCCGGACACCGGGGAGAGGTACGGCGTCGGCGAACCCGAACTGCTGCTGTGGGTGCACTGCGCGGAGATCGACTCCTACGTCCACGTCATGCGCCGCTCCGGCTACCCGCTCACCGACGCGCAGACCGACCGGTACATAGCCGAACACCGGATCAGCGCCCGGCTGGTGGGACTCGACCCGGAGAACGTACCCGCGAGCCGCGCCGAACTCGCCGCGTACTTCGAGAAGGTGCGCCCGGACCTGGCCGCCGGACCCGAGGCGCGCACGGTGGACGACTTCCTGCTCCGCCCGCCGACCCACCCCCTCCTCGTACCGGCCCGTGCGCTGGTGTGGCGGCGCGTGGCGGACCTGGCGTACGCCGCGCTGCCGCCGTACGCCCATGCGCTGTACGGCAGACCGGCCCCCGCGCCGGCCGTCGTCACCCGCCGGCTGCGCGCCACCGGCGTGCTGCTCCGCGGTGTTCCGGCCCGGCTTCGCTGGCAGCTGCCGCCGAAGCACATCCTGCGCGCCATGGCACGGCTCGGCCCGGACACACGCCCGGCCCTGCACAGGGCGGGGCCGTGATCACCCCCGGCGCCGCACGGAGGGGGGCCTTGACCGCTCCCCGGTGCCGTACGGACCGGGCTCGTGATCCGCCCCGGGCCCGCCTCTGGCCGTCGTGGATCACCGCGTGCTACGAAGAACCATGTCTGCGAACGAGGGAACCCGCGCGTACGACGCCGTCATCGTCGGTGGCGGCCACAACGGCCTGGTCGCCGCCGCCTACCTGGCCCGGGCCGGCCGCTCCGTGCTGATCCTGGAACGGCTGGACCACACCGGCGGCGCGGCCGTCTCGACCCGCCCGTTCGCCGGGGTCGACGCCCGCCTCTCCCGGTACTCCTACCTGGTCAGCCTGCTCCCGCAGAAGATCGTGGACGACCTCGGACTGGACTTCCGGGTCCGCTCCCGCACCATCTCCTCCTACACCCCCGTCGAGCGGGCGGGACGGCCCACCGGACTCCTCGTCGGCGGCGGCGAGCAGCGCACCCGGGACGCCTTCGCCCGGCTGACCGGCGGCGAGCAGGAGTACGCGGCCTGGCAGCGCTTCTACGGCATGACGGGCCGCCTCGCCCGGCGCGTGTTCCCGACGCTCACCGAGCCGCTGCCCACCCGTGACGAACTGCGCCGCCGCATCGACGACGAGACCGCCTGGCGGGTCCTGTTCGAGGACCCGATCGGCGTCGCGATCGAGGAGAACTTCACCGACGACCTGGTCCGGGGCATCGTTCTCACCGACGGGCTCATCGGCACCTTCGCCGACGCCCACGACCCGTCCCTGGCCCAGAACCGCTGTTTCCTCTACCACGTGATCGGCGGCGGCACCGGCGCCTGGGACGTACCCGTCGGCGGCATGGGCGCCCTCACCGACGCGCTGTCCGCGGCGGCGCGTTCGGCCGGCGCGGTCGTCGCCACCGGCCACGAGGCGGTCCGCATCCACACCGACGGGCGCACCGCCGAGATCACCTACCGCACGGCCGACGGCGAGGGGGTCGCCGCGGCCCGGCACGTCCTGGTGAACGCCTCCCCGCAGGAACTGGCCGTCCTCACCGGCGACCCGGCCCCGCAACCCGCCGAAGGGGCCCAGCTCAAGATCAACATGCTGCTGGAACGGCTGCCCAGGCTGCGCGACCCCGACACCGACCCGCGCGAGGCGTTCGCCGGCACCTTCCACATCGCCGAGGGCTACCGCGAGCTGGCCACCGCCCACGCCCAGGCCGCCGCGGGCGAACTCCCCGCCGCCCCGCCGTCGGAGATCTACTGCCACTCCCTGACCGACCCCACCATCCTCGGGCCCGGCCTCGCCGAGCGCGGCTACCAGACACTCACCCTCTTCGGCCTGCACACCCCGGCCCGGCTCTTCGACCGGGACAACGACGCCGTCCGCGAGGAACTGCTGAAGTCCACCCTCGCCCAGCTCGACGCCCACCTCGCCGAACCCCTGGCCGACTGCCTGGCCACCGACGCCGACGGCCGCCCCTGCATCGAGGCGAAGACCCCGCTCGACCTCGAACGGGACCTGCGGCTGCCCGGCGGGAACATCTTCCACCGGGCACTGTCCTGGCCGTACGCGCAGGAGGACGGGGGCACCGGCCGCTGGGGAGTGGAGACCCGGCACGCCAACGTCCTGCTGTGCGGGGCGGGCGCGGTGCGCGGGGGAGGGGTGAGCGGGGTACCGGGCCACAACGCGGCCATGGCGGTACTGGAGCGCGACTGACCGGCTCCGCCGTCCGGCTCGGCCGGCCGCGCGCCCGCCGTCCGCTCCCGGCCGGCCGAGCCCCACTGCGGTCCGCCTTGCTCCGCCTCGAGCTGCCTCGGTCCGCGTCGGTCCGCCTCGGTCCGCGTCGGTCCACCTCGGTCCACCTCGGTCCGCGTCGGTCCACCTCGGTCCGCGTCGGTCCGCCTCGGGCCGCTTCAGTCGGCCGAGCGCTGCCAGCCCACCGTCGTGATGCGGGCCGTGTCCGCCGGGCGTGCCCCGTCGAACAGCACCGCCTCGCCCGCCTCGACACGCAACGCGTCCGCATAGGCGCCCCGGCCGACGTACAGCCGGTCGGTGGTGTACCGCCAGCGCACGGTGAGCCGGCGCTCGGCCGGGAGAGGGGCGGTCAGGCGGTGCCAGACACGGCCCGACCAGCCCGTGACCGTGCCGGCCGGGTGGTCCCGTGGGTCCTCGTCGTGGCGGACGTCGTGGCGGACGGTGGTGAAGGCGACCGGCTGCCAGGCGGAGCCGCCGTCCGTGCTCGACTCCAGGGCCAGGACGTCCGCCCCGGGCTCGGTGTCCCACCACAGCGCACACCGCAGAAACGCTTCGCCGGCCGAGGTGTCGAGCGCGGGCAGGGTGAGCGTCGCCGTGGTGGCGCTCGCCATGCCCGAGAACCACGCCGTACGCCCCCGCGCCGGGCGGACCGGCACGGCACGGGCCAGGCCGTTGCCCGCGGCGACGCGGGGAGCGGAGCCGGACCGCCAGGTGCGCACGGGATGCACCGAGTTGCCGAGCACGACGAGGAACGAGTCCGTCGTCGGATCGAGGACGAGCGAGGTACCGGTGAAGCCGGTGTGGCCCGCAGTGCGCGGGGTGGCCAGCGCACCCATGTACCAGTGCTGGTACAGCTCGAAGCCGAGCCCGTGCTCATGGCCGGGGAACGCCGTGTTGAAGTCGGTGAACAGCAGCTCCGCCGACTCCGGCCGCAGCACCCGCGTCCTGCCGTGGACGCCGCCGTTCAGCAGGGTGCGGCCGAGTACGGCGAGGTCCCAGGCGCAGGAGAAGACCCCGGCGTGGCCCGCGACGCCGCCCAGGCTGTACGCGTTCTCGTCGTGCACCTCGCCCCACACCAGGCCCCGGTCAAGTCCCGACCAGGGCCTGCGGGCGTCCTCCGTCGCCGCGATCCGCGGCTTCCAGGAGGCGGGCGGGTTGTACCGGGTGCGGTGCAGCCCGAGCGGGCCGGTGATCCCGTCGTGGAGAAGCGCGTCCAGGGTGCGGCCCGTGATCCGTTCCAGCACCAGCTGGAGGGAGATCAGGTTCAGGTCCGAGTACAGGTAGGTGCTGCCGGGCGGGTTGAGCGGCGCCTCGCCGAAGACGAGCCGGAGCTTCTCCTCGCGCGTCGGTGCGTTGTACAGCGGGATCCAGGAGCGCAGACCCGAGGTGTGGGTGAGCAGCTGACGGATCGTGACGTCCTGCTTGCCCGCGGCCCCGAACTCCGGGAGGTACGAGGCGACCGTCGCCTCCCGCTCCAGGCTGCCCCGCTCCATCTGCTGCACCGCGAGGACCGACGTGAACAGCTTCGAGACGGAGGCCAGGTCGAACACGGTGTCCCGGGCCATCGGGATCTGCCGCTCGGGCGGTAACTCGACCCCGCTGTCGGTCTTCTCGTCGTACGCGGCATAGCGCACCGCCGTGCCGATCGGCTCGTGCAGGGCCACGGTGTGCCCACGCCCGGCGAGCAGGACGGCGCCCGCGTACCAGGGGTGCCGGGGGGAGGGCGCGAGGAACGCCCGGGCGTCCGCGACGAGTTGCCGCAGATGGGCGGGGAGCAGTCCGGCGCGTTCGGGTGAGCCGTGGCGCAGGGTGCGGTGGGTGGCGGTGGACGCGGGGCCGACGGGCGCGGTGCCGGCGGGTGTCGGGACCGCAGGCGGGGGCGTGGGTGTTGGTGTCCGGGCTGCGGCGGTGGCCGGGTTGCCGGGGAGCGCGCCGAGGGCCAGTGCGCCGCCCGCGGCCAGGGAACCCGCCACCAGCCGGCGGCGCGTCGGACCGCTCGCTCGTCCGCCTGCAAGGTCGTCCGTCATCGCGCGGCCTCCCGGCTGAAACTATCTTTCGGGGCTTGCCCTGCCGGTGAAACTTTCCTGTCAGGGGGGAGGTGTGTCAACGGGGCACGGGACGGTGGTCCGGAATCCGACGGCTCTGCCGGACCGTCCGAGCGGCTCCGGTCGGACCGGTCGAGGGGATCCGATGGATCTGGCCGAGGGGATCCGATGGATCCGGCCGAGTGGCTGTGGCGGAGCGGACCGCATGGCTGTGGCGGAGCGGACCGCGTGGCTCGGTGGGCGGAGTGGCTGTGCGGAGCGGACCGGCATGGATTTGACGGAGCATCAGAAAAGGTCTTCCGTCGTCCGGCGGGCTGCGGCATCCTGCGCCCATGCAGACGGAGCTGAGCAGGAAACTGGGAATCGAGCACGCCGTCTTCGGCTTCACGCCGTTCCCTGCCGTGGCCGCGGCGATCAGCCGGGCCGGCGGCTTCGGTGTGCTCGGTGCGGTCCGCTACACCGCCCCCGACGACCTCAAACGCGACCTCGACTGGCTCGACGCGCACGCCGGGGGCCGGCCCTACGGGCTGGACGTGGTGATGCCCGCCAAGAAGGTGGAAGCCGCGGAAGGCCGCACGCTGACGGAGGCGGACATCGAGGCGATGATCCCGGAAGGGCACCGGCAGTTCGTGCGGGACACCCTCGCCAGGCACGGGGTCCCGGAACTGGCCGACGGCGAGACGTCCGGATGGCGGATCACCGGCTGGATGGAGCAGGTCGCCCGTACCCAGCTCGACGTCGCCTTCGACTACCCGATCCGGCTGCTGGCCAATGCGCTCGGCTCCCCGCCCGCCGACGTCGTCGCCCGTGCCCACGACCGGGACGTCCTGGTCGCCGCGCTCGCCGGCAGCGCCCGGCACGCCCGCAAGCACCAGGAGGCCGGCATCGACGTCGTCGTGGCCCAGGGCTACGAGGCCGGCGGCCACACCGGGGAGATCGCCACCATGGTGCTCACCCCCGAGGTCGTGGACGCCGTCGACCCGCTGCCCGTACTGGCCGCAGGAGGCATCGGCAGCGGCCGGCAGGTGGCCGCCGCGCTCAGCCTGGGCGCCCAAGGTGTGTGGCTGGGCTCTATATGGCTGACCACCACAGAAGCAGACCTCCACTCGCCCGCCCTGACCCGCAAACTCCTCGCCGCTGGATCCGGGGACACCGTCCGCTCCCGCGCCCTGACCGGGAAACCCGCGCGTCAGCTCCGGACCGGGTGGACCGACGCCTGGGACGACCCGGCCGGGCCCGGCACCCTGCCCATGCCGCTGCAGGGACTGCTGGTCGCGGAGGCGGTCTCCCGCATCCAGAAGTACGAGGTCGAGCCGCTGCTCGGCACCCCCGTGGGCCAGATCGTCGGCCGCATGACCGGCGAACGCAGCGTCCGGGCCGTCTTCGACGACCTCACCCGCGGCTTCGAGCAGGCCGTGGACCGCATCAACCGCATCGCCGGAAGGAGCGGCCAGTCGTGAGCGCATCCATGAGCACACCCCCCGCCGGATTCTGGGCGCAGGCCGCCCAGGACCCCGGCCGGGCCGTCCTCGTCGCCCCCGACGGAGAGGAGTGGACCGCGGGCCGCCTGCACGCCGCCGCCAACCGGCTCGTGCACGGGCTGCGTGCGGCCGGCCTGACGCGTGGTGACGCCTTCGCCGTGGTCCTGCCTAACGGCGTCGAGTTCCTCACCGCCTACCTGGCCGCGACCCAGGCCGGCCTCTATCTGGTGCCGGTCAACCACCACCTCGTCGGCCCCGAGATCGCCTGGATCGTCGCCGACTCCGGCGCCAAGGTCCTCATCGCGCACGAGCGGTTCGCCGACGCGGCGCGCCGGGCCGCCGACGAGGCCGGGCTGCCGGCCGGCCACCGGTACGCGGTCGGTGCCGTCGACGGCTTCCGGCCCTACCCCGAACTCCTCGCCGGGCAGCCCGAGTCGGCCCCCTCCGCCCGCGAACTCGGCTGGGTCATGAACTACACCTCCGGTACGACCGGACGCCCCCGCGGCATCCGGCGCCCGCTGTCCGGCAAGGCGCCCGAGGAGTCGTACCTGGGCGGCTTCCTCGGCATCTTCGGTATCCGGCCGTTCGACGGCAACGTCCACCTCGTCTGCTCGCCGCTCTACCACACGGCCGTCCTGCAGTTCGCCGGCGCGTCCCTGCACCTGGGACACCGCCTGGTACTGATGGACAAGTGGATGCCAGAGGAGATGCTCCGCCTCATCGACACCCACGACTGCACCCACACCCATATGGTCCCGACCCAGTTCCACCGGCTGCTGGCCCTTCCGGACGAGGTGAAGGCCCGCCACGACGTCTCGTCCATGCGGCACGCCATCCACGGTGCCGCCCCCTGCCCGGACCACGTGAAACGAGCCATGATCGACTGGTGGGGACACTGTGTGGAGGAGTACTACGCGGCCAGCGAGGGCGGTGGTGCCTTCGCCACCGCCGAGGACTGGCTGAAGAAGCCCGGCACGGTCGGCAAGGCCTGGCCGATCAGCGAACTCGCGGTCTTCGACGACGACGGCGACCGGCTCCCGCCCGGCCGGCTCGGCACCGTCTACATGAAGATGAACACCGGCGGTTTCACGTACCACAAGGACGAGGCCAAGACCCGCAAGAACCGAATCGGCGACTTCTTCACCGTCGGCGACCTCGGCTACCTGGACGAGGACGGCTACCTCTTCCTCCGCGACCGCAAGATCGACATGATCATCTCCGGCGGGGTCAACATCTACCCGGCCGAGATCGAATCCGTCCTCCTCTCCCACCCGGCGGTCGCCGACGCCGCTGCCTTCGGCATCCCGCACGACGACTGGGGCGAGGAGGTCAAGGCCGTGGTCGAGCCGGCCCCGGGACACGAACCGGGACCCGGGCTGACCGCCGCCCTCCTCGCCCACTGCTCCGACCGGCTGGCCGGCTACAAGCGGCCGAAGAGCATCGACTTCATCGCCGAGATGCCCCGCGACCCCAACGGGAAGCTGTACAAGCGGCGGCTGCGGGAGCCGTACTGGGAGGGACGCACCCGGCCGGTGTGACCCGCGCCCGGCGGGGCGGCCGACCGGCGGGGCCGGGGCGACGGCGAGCGAGCGTGCCCGGCCCCCCGGGTGCTTGACCGGCACGGCCGGCGGCCCGAGGATCGGCTGTCATGATGCAGGGACACGGCAGCACGGTCGACGGGGTGCTGCGGCGCAGCGCCCGCCGCACCCCGGCGCGCGTCGCGGTGGAGTACGGCGAGCGGGCCTGGACGTACGAGCAACTGGACGACGCCGTCTCCCGCGCGGCCGCGCTGCTGCTCGCCGAGGGCCTCGTGCCCGGCGACCGGGTCGCCGCCTACGGCCACAACTCCGACGCCTATCTGATCGCCTTCCTCGCCTGCGCCCGCGCGGGCCTGGTCCACGTGCCGGTCAACCAGAACCTCACCGGTGACGACCTGGCGTACCTCATCGGCCAGTCCGGCAGCACCCTGGTCCTCACCGACCCGGACCTCGCCGGACGACTGCCGCACGGAGCACGGTCGTTGCCGTTGCGGAACGCGGACGACTCGCTGCTCGCCCGGCTCCCCGGAGCGACGCCGTACGCCGGCCCCGACCCGCGCACCGAGGACCTGGTGCAACTGCTGTACACCTCCGGCACGACCGCCCTGCCCAAGGGCGCGATGATGACCCACCGGGCCCTGGTGCACGAGTACCTGAGCGCGATCACTGCGCTCGATCTGAGCGCGGGCGACCGTCCGGTGCACGCGCTGCCGCTGTACCACTCGGCGCAGATGCACGTGTTCCTGCTGCCCTCGCTCGCGGTGGGCGCGACCAGCATCATCCTGGACGCCCCGGACGGGGACCGGCTGTTCGACCTGATCGAAGCGGGCCGCGTGGACAGCCTGTTCGCGCCGCCCACGGTGTGGATCGGCCTGGCCAACCGGCCCGACTTCGCCACCCGTGACCTCGGCGGCCTGCGCAAGGCCTACTACGGCGCCTCGATCATGCCGGTGCCCGTGCTGGAACGGCTGCGTGAGCGCCTGCCGAAGCTCGCCCTCTACAACTGCTTCGGGCAGAGTGAGATCGGCCCGCTGGCCACCGTGCTCGGCCCCGGCGAGCACGAGGGCCGGCTGGACTCCTGCGGGCGGACCGTACTGTTCGTGGACGCCCGGGTCGTGGACGGGACCGGCGCGGACGTGCCGGACGGCACCCCCGGCGAGATCGTCTACAGGTCACCGCAGTTGTGCGAGGGCTACTGGGACAGGCCGGAGGAGAGCGCCGAGGCCTTCCGCGACGGCTGGTTCCACTCCGGCGACCTCGCGGTGCGGGACGCCGACGGCTACTTCACCATCGTCGACCGGGTGAAGGACGTCATCAACTCCGGTGGCGTACTGGTGGCTTCGCGTCAGGTCGAGGACGCCCTGTACACCCATGAGGCGGTCGCCGAGGCCGCCGTGATCGGCCTGCCCGACGAGCGGTGGATCGAGGCCGTCACGGCGGTCGTCGTCCCCCGGGGCGAGGTGACCGAGGACCAGCTCATCGCGCACGTGAAGCAGAAGCTCACGCCGTTCAAGGCGCCCAAACAGGTGCTGTTCGTCGACGAGTTGCCGCGCAACGCCAGCGGCAAGATCCTCAAACGCGAGCTGCGGGACCGCTTCAGCGGCTAGGCCGGGCCGGGCCTGCGGCGGTGGACGCCGGCGTCGCGGGGCCGGCCTGCCCGACGCTACGGGGTGCCGCTGCGGACCGTTGTGCGGCTGCGGGACCGTCCTGTCTGATCGCGCAGTTCCCCGCGGCCCCTGGACGCGGGGAACTGCGGGCCGGCCTACCCTGCGTCGCGGGGTCGCAGGTCCATGATCCGGCGGATCTTGCCCACCGATCGCTCGAGGGTCTCCGGCTCCACGATCTCCACGTCGACCGACACACCGATGCCGTCCTTGACGGCGGCGACGATGGACCGGGCAGCCGCCTCCCGGACCTCCGGCGGAGCGTCCGGGCGGGCCTCGGCCCGGACGGTCAGACAGTCCAGGCGGCCCTCCCGGGTGAGCCGCAGCTGGAAGTGCGGAGCCACTCCGGGCGTGCGCAGCACGATCTCCTCGATCTGGGTCGGGAACAGGTTGACCCCGCGCAGGATCACCATGTCGTCACTGCGCCCGGTGACCTTCTCCATCCGCCGGAACGCCCGGGCCGTGCCCGGCAGCAGCCGGGTGAGGTCGCGCGTCCGGTAGCGGATGATCGGCATGGCCTCCTTGGTCAGCGAGGTGAAGACCAGCTCGCCCCGCTCGCCCTCCGGCAGCACCTCGCCGGTGAGGGGATCGACGACCTCGGGATAGAAGTGGTCCTCCCACACGTGGAGACCGTCCTTGGTCTCCACGCACTCCTGGGCCACACCGGGACCGATCACCTCGGACAGTCCGTAGATGTCGACGGCGTCGATCGAGAACCGCTCCTCGATCTCGCGGCGCATCCGCTCGGTCCAGGGCTCGGCGCCGAAGATCCCCACGCGCAGGGAGGTACTGCGCGGGTCCACGCCCTGCCGCTCGAACTCGTCCAGCAGCGTGAGCATGTAGGAGGGGGTCACCATGATGACGGACGGTTCCAGGTCGCGGATCAGCTGCACCTGGCGGGCCGTCATGCCGCCGGAGGCCGGGACGACCGTACAGCCCAGGCGCTCGGCACCATAGTGGGCGCCCAAGCCACCCGTGAACAGCCCGTAGCCGTAGGCCACATGTGCGATGTCGCCGGGCCGTCCGCCGGCCGCGCGGATGGACCTCGCCACCATGTCCGCCCACATGGAAAGGTCGTTGTCCGTGTAGCCGACCACCGTGGGGCGTCCCGTGGTGCCGCTGGAGGCGTGCAGCCGGCGGACCTTCTCCCGTGGCACGGCGAACATGCCGTACGGGTAGTTCTCCCGCAGGTCGGCCTTGGTCGTGAAGGGGAAGTGGGCCAGGTCGGCGAGTGTACGGCAGTCCTCCGGGCGGACGCCGGCCTTGTCGAAGGAGTCCCGGTAGAACGGCACGTTCTCGTACGCGTGGCGGAGCGAGGTACGCATCCGCTCCAGCTGGAGGGCACGCAGTTCCTCGGGCCCGAGCCGTTCGCCCGCGTCGAGCAGGTCCGTCACATCCGCCATCGGGACGTCTCCTCACCAGCCACACATTCCGGACGACCGATCATTCGGTCGATGTTTCCATGGTCAGTAATTCAGGCCGTTCCGGCCGCAGGCAAGGGGTCTGCGGAATTTTTCCCGGCCGGAGCCGGCGGAAGCGCGGGCGCGGGGCGGGAGAAGCAGGGACGCCGACCGGGAGAAGCCGCGGGCGCCGGCCGGAAGTGGACGGCGGGCGCGGGGCGAGGGGCGCGGCGTGGGGCACGGCCGGTGTCCTGAAATGCGTTGCGGGCGGGCGGGGCGTCCCGTGATGATCAGCGCATGCCGACCTTCACCGCAGCCGACGGCACCCGGCTCGCCTACCACCTGCGGGGCGCCGGAGAGCCCCTCGCCGTCCTCCCCGGTGGTCCCATGCGTGCCTCCGCCTACCTCGGGGATCTCGGTGGGCTCACCGCGCACCGCCGGCTGGCCCTGCTCGACCTGCGGGGCACCGGTGACTCCGGGGAGCCGGCGGACCCGGCCACGTACCGCTGTGACCAGATGGTCCGGGACGTGGAGGCCTGGCGGGCGCACATGGGTCTGGAACGCATGGATCTGCTCGCTCACTCGGCAGGTGCCGCCCTGGCGATGCTCTACGCGGCCCGCCATCCGCACCGGATACGCCGACTGGTGCTCCTCACCCCCAACCCCTCCGCCCTGGGCATCCGGGCCACGCCCGAGGACCGGCTGGCCGCGGCCCGGCTGCGCGCGGACGAGCCGTGGTTCGACGAGGCGTTCCCCGCCTTCCGGGCCTGGCTCGCGGGCGAGTCGGACTTCGACGACGTCTTCCTGCCCTTCTTCTACGGCCGCTGGGACGACACCGCCCGGGCACACACCGACGCCGAACTGGAGCAGAGCAACGACGAGGCGGGCGAACGCTACTTCGCCGAGGGTGCCTTCACCCCGGATGCGACCCGGAGCGCCCTCGCCACCCTGGCCGCGCCGGTCCTCGTGTACGCGGGCGAGCTGGACGGCGGTCCACGCCCGGGCCTCGCCCGTCGCGCCGCCGAGGCCTTCCCGAACGCCGAGGTGACGGTCCAGCCCGGCGCCGCCCACTACCCGTGGCTGGACGACCCCGAGCGGTTCCGTGACTCCGTCGCCGCATTTCTCGCCGAGCCCGCGGCCGGCACTCTGCCCTGAGCAGAGCGGGCACCGCACGCCGTGCCGCCGAACTAGCGTGACTCGCATGGAGACCACCGCACCGCACACCGTCCGGGCAGGCGGACTCACGCTGGCCTGCCGCACCTGGGGCCCGGCGGGTGCCCCGCCCGTCCTCCTGCTGCACTGCCGGGGCGCCGACGGCGGCGACTGGACCCGGATCGCCGAACGCCTCGCGGCGTCCCCGCGTCCCCGCCGGGTGTACGCCCCCGACCTGCGCGGCCACGGCCGCAGCGACTGGCCCGGCGAGTACCGGCTGGAGGCCATGAGCGAGGACGTCCGTGCCCTGCTGACAACCCTCGGCCTGACGAGCGTCGACGTGGTGGGGCATTCGCTCGGCGGGGTCGTCGCCTACCTGCTGGCCCAGCGTCACCCCGGCGTCGTGAGCCGCCTCGTGCTGGAAGACGTGGGCGCGCCGGTCCCGCTGGATCCGCCCCGCCCGCCCGCGGAACGGCCCGCCGGCGAGCTGCCGTTCGACTGGGCGATGGTGCGGGCCACCGACGAGCAGCGCAACGCACCCGATCCCGTGTGGTGGGACCACATGGACCGGATCACCATGCCCACTCTGGTCATCGCGGGTGGAGCAGCAAGCCACATTCCTCAGGACCAGGTCGCGAAGCTGGCGGACCTCATCCCGGGCGCCTCGTTGGTCACCGTCGACGCCGGGCACCTCGTCCACGAGGCCCGCCCGGAGGAGTTCCTCGCCCTGGTGGAGGAGTTCCTCGAGCGGTGACGGGCTACGGGCGCTCCGCCGCCACCGCCACCTCCCGCGCCCACCGGTAGTCGGCCTTGCCGCTCGGCGACCGCTGGACGGCGTCCGTGATCACCAGCTGGCGGGGGATCTTGTAGCCCGCCAGCCGGGTGCGGCAGTGGTCCTGGATGTCGGCCAGCGAGGGCCGCGGCGCCCCCGTGCGCAGTTGCACCACGGCGGCCACGTGGTAGCCCCATCGGGTGTCCGGCACCCCGGCGACCAGCGCGTCGTACACGTCGGGGTGTGCCTTGAGGGCCTGCTCGACCTCTTCCGGGTAGACCTTCTCGCCCCCGGTGTTGATGCACTGCGAGCCGCGCCCCAGGACGGTGACCACGCCGTCCTCGTCGACCGTCGCCATGTCGCCCAGCAGCACCCAGCGCCGGCCGTCCTTCTCGAAGAACGTCTCGGCGGTCTTCGCCGGGTCGTTGTAGTACCCGAGCGGCACATGGCCGCACTGCGCGACCCGGCCCACCTCGCCGACGGCGACCGGTTCGTACGTTCCCGGATCCACCACCTGCGTACGGGAGTTGACCCGGATGCGGAAGCCGCGTTCGGGTCCGGAGTCCTCGGTCGCGGTGCCGTTGAAACCGGACTCCGAGGAGCCGAAGTTGTTCAGCAGCAGGGCGTTCGGGACCAGTGCGCGGAACTGGCTGCGCACCGTCTCGGACATGATCGCGCCCGATGAGGAGACGCTGAACAGCGAGGAGCAGTCGGTGCCCTTCATCGGGCCGGCGAGCGCGTCGATCAGCGGCCGGAGCATCGCGTCACCGACGAGGGACACGCTGGTGACCTTCTCCCGCTCGACCGTCCGCAGCACCTCCTCGGGCACGTACTTGCGGTGCAGGACGACCCGCTGCCCGAAGTTGAAGCCGATGAACGCGGTGAGCGTCGAGGTGCCGTGCATCAGCGGGGGAGTGGGGAAGAAGGTGATCCCGGAGCCGCCCGCGGCGACCCGCTCGGCCAGTTCCTCCGGCGCCTTCACCGGCTCCCCGGTCGGTGCCCCGCCGCCCAGCCCGGCGAAGAACAGGTCCTCCTGGCGCCACATCACCCCCTTGGGCATGCCGGTCGTGCCACCGGTGTAGATGATGAACTGGTCGTCCCCGGAACGCGCGGGAAAGCCCCGCCCGGGAGATCCCGCGGCCTCCGCGGCGGCGAACGGCACCGCCCCCGGCACCGTCTCGGCGGCCGGTGCGCCCACCCGCAGCAGGTGCCGCAGCTTCGGCGCCCGCGGCAGCGCACCCGCCACCCGGTCCTCGAACTCCGCGTCGAAGACCAGCGCGACCAGGTCGGCGTCCCGGTACAGGTACACCAGCTCTTCTTCCACGTAGCGGTAGTTCACGTTCACCGGAACGATCCTGGCCTTCAGGCAGGCCAGCACCGTCTGCAGGTACTCGACCCCGTTGTACAGGTGCAGGCCCAGGTGCTCACCGGGGCGGATCCCGCTGTCGAGGAGGTGGTGGGCGATGCGGTTGGCGGCGGCGTCGAGCCCCGCGTAGGCCAGCCGGCGTTCCGCGCCCGTGCCGGGACGGTCGAGGTACACGAGCGCCTCGCGGTCCGGGACCACGTCGACGACCGACTCGAACAGGTCGGCAAGGTTGTACTCCACCGCTTCCTCCTGACCCCGGCAGCCCTGGCGAAGAGAGGCGCATCCGTCGGTTCGCCGGTCATCAGAGCAAAGCGCGGGGCAACTGGGAAGGCCCCGCGCGCAACAAATCTGACTGTCTGTCAGAAAACCCTTGAAGTGCCTCCTCGCCTCCTGCAACCTGTTCTCGTTCTGACCGAGGGGAGATGGCCCATGGGTGGGACGGAACACCTCACCGTGCAGCGGGAAGGCGCCACACTGGTGCTCACGCTCAACCGGCCCGACGCAAAGAACGCGCTCTCACTGGCGATGCTCGTCGGCCTGTACGACGGCTGGATCGAGGCCGACGCGGACGACTCCGTCCGCTCGATCGTGCTCACCGGGGCCGGCGGCGCGTTCTGCGCCGGCATGGACCTGAAGGCCCTGGCCGGCGACGGCATGCAGGGACAGCAGTACCGCGACCGCCTCAAGGCCGATCCCGACCTGCACTGGAAGGCCATGCTGCGCCACCACCGCCCGCGCAAACCGGTGATCGCCGCCGTCGAGGGCCACTGCGTCGCCGGCGGCACCGAGATCCTCCAGGGCACCGACATCCGGGTCGCCGGCGAGTCCGCGACCTTCGGCCTGTTCGAAGTCAGGCGCGGCCTGTTCCCGATCGGCGGCTCCACCGTCCGCCTCCAGCGCCAGATCCCGCGCACCCACGCCCTGGAGATGCTCCTCACCGGACGCCCCTACAGCGCCCGGGAGGCCGCCGGCATCGGCCTGATCGGACACGTCGTCCCCGACACCACCGCCCTCGCCAAAGCCCTGGAGATCGCCGAACAGATCAACGCCTGCGGCCCGCTCGCGGTCGAGGCGGTCAAGGCGTCCGTGTACGAGACCGCCGAACTGACCGAGACCGAGGGTCTCGCCGCCGAACTCACCCGCGGCTGGCCGGTCTTCGACACCGCCGACGCCAAGGAGGGTGCACGCGCCTTCGCGGAGAAGCGGCCCCCCGTCTACAAGCGCGCCTGATCCGAGGAGCCCCCATGCCCGAAGCCCTCAAAGCGCCACTCGTCGTCGAGTTCCCCTTCACCCGCTCCCTCGGCCCCGTCCAGAGCGCCTTCCTGACCGGACTCCGCGAACGGGTCGTCCTCGGCGTGCGGACCACGGACGGCCGCACCCTGGTCCCGCCCGTCGAGTACGACCCCGTCACCGCCGACGAGATCCGCGACCTGGTGGAGATCGCGCCCACGGGCACGGTCACCACCTGGGCCTGGAACCACGCACCCCGCCGCGGCCAGCCCCTGTCCACCCCGTTCGCCTGGGTCCTGGTCCGGCTCGACGGCGCCGACACCGCCCTCCTGCACGCCCTGGACGCCCCCGGACCCGATGCCGTCCGCACCGGCATGCGGGTGCGCATCCGCTGGGCGGCGGAGCCCACCGGGGCCATCACCGACATCGCCTGCTTCGAGCCGTACGACGGCGAACCGGAACAACCCCGCGGTCACAGCGGCGAGTTCGCCGATCCGCTCACTGGGATCGTCGCCCACGCCCGCCTCGACTACACCTACTCACCCGGCCGCGCCCAGTCCGCCTACATCCACGCCCTCTCCGAACGACGGATCGTCGGAGAGCGCTGCCCCTCCTGCCGCAAGGTCTACGTCCCGCCGCGGGGCGCCTGCCCCACATGTGGTGTCGCCACAGCCGAACAAGTGCAAGTGGGTCCACGGGGCACAGTCACCACCTTCTGCATCGTCAACATCAAGGCTTCTCACACGGCGAATCTCGACATCGACGTGCCGTACGTCTACGCACACATCGCCCTCGACGGCGCCGACCTCGCCCTGCACGCCCGGATCGGCGGCATCCCCTACGACCAGGTGCGCATGGGGCTGCGTGTCGAACCGGTGTGGACCGAGGGCGCCCGCTTCCCGGACCACTACCGGCCCACCGGCGAACCCGACGCCGACTACGAGACGTACAAGGAGCTGCTGTGACCAGCCAGGAAGCCCCCGGCCCCCGGGACATCGCCGTCGTCGCCTTCGCACAGACCGACCACCGGCGCTCCACCGAGGACTCCTCCGAGGTCGAGATGCTCATGCCGGTCCTGCACGAGGTCCTGGCCCGTACCGGCCTGAAGACCTCCGACATCGGCTTCACCTGCTCCGGCTCCAGTGACTACCTTGCCGGCCGTGCCTTCTCCTTCACCCTCGCCCTGGACGGCGTCGGCGCCTGGCCGCCGATCTCCGAGTCGCACGTCGAGACGGACGGCGCCTGGGCGCTGTACGAGGCCTGGACCAAGCTGCTCACCGGAGAAGCCGACACCGCCCTCGTCTACTCCTACGGCAAGTGCTCACCCGGCTCGGTCCGGGACGTGCTCACCCGCCAGCTCGACCCCTACTACCTCGCCCCCCTGTGGCCCGACGCGGTCGCCCTCGCCGCCCTCCAGGCGCAGGCCCTCATCGACGCCGGGCACACCGACGAACCCGCCCTCGCGGCCGTCGGCGCCCGCAGCCGCGCCGACGCCCGCACCAACCCCCACGCCCAGCTCAGGGGGCCGGCACCGCAGGGCGACTACGTCGTACGGCCGCTGCGCGCCGGCGACTGCCCGCCCGTCGGGGACGGCGCCGCCGCCGTCGTCCTCGCGGCGGGGGACCGGGCCCGCCGGCTGTGCGCACGGCCCGCCTGGATCCGGGGCATCGACCACCGCATCGAGGCCCACGGCCTCGGCGTGCGCGACCTCACCGACTCGCCCTCCGCCCGGCTCGCCGCCGAGAACGCGGGCGCCTTCGAACGCCCCGTCGACACCGCCGAGCTGCACGCACCCTTCAGCTCCCAGGAGGTGGTCCTGCGCCGGGCCCTCCGCCTCGACGACAGCGTGTGCGTCAACCCCTCCGGCGGCGCCCTCGCCGCCAACCCGATCATGGCGGCCGGACTCATCCGCATCGGCGAGGCGGCCGCCCGCATCCACCGCGGCGCCTCCGACCGCGCCCTCGCCCACGCCACCTCCGGCCCCTGCCTGCAGCAGAACCTGGTCGCCGTACTCGAAGGGGATCCCCGATGAGCAAGGAGCCCGTGGCCGTGACAGGAGTCGGCCAGACCAAGCACGTCGCCGCCCGCCGGGACGTGTCGATCGCCGGACTCGTCCGCGAGGCGGCCCTGAGGGCTCTCGAGGACGCCGAGGCGACCTGGGCCGACATCGACGCCGTCGTCATCGGCAAGGCGCCCGACTTCTTCGAGGGCGTGATGATGCCCGAGCTGTACCTCGCCGACGCCCTCGGCGCCGTCGGCAAACCCATGCTGCGGGTGCACACCGCAGGCTCGGTCGGCGGGTCCACCGCGCTCGTCGCGGCCAACCTCGTCGCCGCCCGCGTCCACAGCACCGTCCTCACCCTCGCCTTCGAAAAACAGTCCGAGTCCAACGCCATGTGGGGCCTCTCCCTGCCCATCCCCTTCCAGCAGCCCCTGCTCGCCGGCGCGGGCGGCTTCTTCGCGCCCCATGTGCGCGCCTACATGCGGCGCAGCGGCGCCCCCGACACCATCGGCGCCCTCGTCGCCCACAAGGACCGGCGCAACGCCCTCAAGAACCCCTACGCCCACCTCCACGAGCACGACATCACCCTCGAAAAGGTGTTGGCGTCGCCCATGTTGTGGGACCCCATTCGCTACTCCGAGACCTGTCCGTCCTCCGACGGCGCCTGCGCCATGGTCCTCACCGACCGGGCCGGCGCCGCCCGCGCGCCCCGGCCGCCCGCCTGGCTGCTCGGCGGCGCCATGCGCAGCGAACCCACCCTGTTCGCCGGCAAGGACTTCGTCTCCCCGCAGGCCGGCAAGGACTGCGCCGCCGACGTCTACCGGCAGGCCGGCATCGCCGACCCGCGCCGGGACATCCACGCAGTCGAGATGTACGTGCCGTTCTCGTGGTACGAGCCCATGTGGCTGGAGAACCTGGGCTTCGCCGCGGAGGGCGAGGGCTGGAAGCTCACCGAGTCCGGCGTGACCGGACTCGACGGGGACCTGCCGGTCAACATGTCGGGCGGCGTGCTGTCCACCAATCCCATCGGGGCCTCCGGCATGATCCGCTTCGCCGAGGCCGCCCTCCAGGTGCGCGGCCAGGCCGGAGAACACCAGGTGGACGGCGCCCGCAGGGTGCTCGGGCACGCCTACGGCGGAGGCTCCCAGTTCTTCTCCATGTGGCTCGTGGGCGCCGAGCCCCCCGACTCCTGACGGCCCGTCCGGAGCGGTCCGGACGGACTCCCGAAAGGTCCTCTTCACGTGGCCTGTCCTGGGTAGCGAGCGGTCGCTAGGCTGGCCCGCGGACGACGAACCGGGAGGAGCACGGACGTGGCCGAGAGCATCACCCAGCAGCAGCCGCTCGCGGGCTGGGACAAGCCGGAGCTGGATCTCAGCAGGGCCGAGTGGCAGTCCAGCAGCCGAGGTCTGGGCGATGTCCAGATCGCCTTCATCGAGGGCTTCATCGCGATGCGCAACAGCGACCGGCCGGAGAGCCCTTCTCTGATCTTCACCCCCGCGGAATGGGGCGCCTTCGTCTCCGGCGCCCGTGAGGGCGAGTTCGACCTCACCTGACGCCTCCGCGAGATCCTCACCTGATCCGGGGGTGTTACGGCCGGAATTCCGGACACGCGACGCAGCAGCGCCCTGCCGGGGCACCCGCCTGAGCGAGGCTGGCCCCAGCAAGGGGAAGGTCGTGCTCCGGAGGTGAGGAACGATGAGCGCTGCCCCGGTCATCGCCGCGGTCGACGGTTCCGAGGACAGCTTGCGCGCCCTGGACTGGGCCCTGGACACCGCCCGCCGCCGCGCGGCACCGCTGCGCGTCGTGCACGTGCGCCAGTACGCCGCCTGGGGCCAGGCCGACGTACTGGTCGCCGCACCGCCCGAGGCGGAGGGCGACCCGGTGCTCGACGAGGTGCGCACCCGGCTCACGGACCGCACCGGGGTCCCGGAGGTGGAGTACGTCGCCCTGGAGGGCGTCCCGGGCGCCGTGCTGCCCGAACTCGGCACCGGCGCACAGCTGCTGGTGCTGGGATCCCGGGGCCGCGGTGGCTTCGCCAGCCTGCTGCTCGGCTCCAACGGCCTCACCGCCGCCCGGGACGCCGAGTGCCCGGTGGTCGTCGTACCGCCGCCGGGCCGCGAGGTGCACGGGGAGGGACCCGTCGCGCCCGGACCCAGGGTGGTCGTCGGCCTGCACGTCGACAGCCCGGACGAGGGCGCCCTCGCCCTCGCCTTCGAGGAGGCCGCCCTCCGCCGGGCCCGGGTGCAGGTGATCGCCGCCTACCCCTGGCCCGTGCAGACCTGGTCGGCCCCCGGCCAGCCGGTGCCGCCCCCGGTCGACCGGGAGGTGGTGGAGAGCGAGACCCGCGCCCTCGCCGACGGCTTCCTCGCCCCGCACCGCCGACGGCACCCCGGGGTGCGCGCCGAGGCCGAGGCCCTGCCCGGCGACGCGGCCGGGCTCCTGGTCGCCGCCTCCAGGGACGCCGACCTGGTCGTGGTCGGCCGGCACCGCAGAAGGCTGCTCGCCCCGGCCCGCATGATGGGCTCGGTCACCCAGGCCGTGCTGTTGCACGCGGCGAGCCCGGTCGCGGTGGTGCCGCCGGCCCCGCCGGAGGAGTGAGGCCGCGGGAGAGACAGCGGTGTAGCAGACCGCACGGCACCCGGCAATCCCTCCGCGGCCGGGTCCCGCCGTGACGGCTGTGGTGCGCGACGCCATGGTGCCCGGACACACCCGAATCTAGGGTTCCGCCACCCCCGGCGCTCCGGGCGCCGCCCGTGTGCGGGAGCGGCCGGGACACATGTGCCACCGAAGGAGCCGCCATGTCCCCGCCCTCGTCCCGCACGGCACCGGGAGCGCCACCACGAGCCCGACTCCTGGGCCGTCTCCTCGCCGTCCTCGCCGTCGTCCTCGGCACTGCTCTCGCCGGGCCGACGCCCTCCGCCCACGCCTCCGTCACGCTCACCAGGGTGAGCGACTTCGGGTCCGACCCGGGCGCCCTCACCATGTACGTGTACCGGCCCGCCGGCCTGCCGGCCCACCCACCGGTCGTCGTGGCCCTGCACGGCTGCACGCAGAACGCCCAGGTCTACGCCGACAACTCCGGGCTGCCGCAACGCGCCGAACACGACGGCTTCCTGCTGGTGCTCGCCGAGACGGGCACCGCCAACAACCCGAACAAGTGCTTCAACTGGTTCCAGACCACCGACAACCGGCGCGGCCAGGGCGAGGCCCTGTCCATCCGGCAGATGGTCGCCCACGCCGTCACCGCCTACGGCGCCGACCCGCAGCGGGTCTACGTCACCGGTCTGTCCGCCGGCGGCGCGATGACCGCGGTCATGCTCGCCGCCTACCCCGACGTCTTCTCCGCCGGCGCGGTCGTCGCCGGCCTCCCTTACGACTGCGCCGCGGACACCAGCCCCTACACCTGCATGAACCCCGGCGTGGACAGAACTCCGGCCGACTGGGCCCGGCGGGTCCACGACGCCTACCCCTCGTACACCGGACCGTGGCCGCGCGCCGCCGTCTGGTACGGGGACCAGGACACCACCGTCGCACCCCGCAACGCCGCCGAACTGCGCGACCAGTGGACGTCGCTGCACGGGCTGTCCCAGACGCCCACGCGGACGGCGGTCATCGGGCCCGACGCCACCCGGCAGGAGCAGTACCTGGCCGCCGACGGCACGGTCGCCGTCGAGGTCGACCGTGTTCCGGGCATCGGGCACGGCACCCCGGTCGACCCCGGCACGGGCGGCGAGCAGTGCGGCAGCACCGGCGCCCCCTACTTCCTCGACTCGATCTGCTCCAGCCGCTGGATCGCCCGGTTCTTCGGCCTGGACACCTCAGAACCGGGTGACCCGGACCCCGGTGGCGGCGACACCGTCGCCTGCTGGACGGCGAGCAACTACGCCCACGTCGGGGCAGGACACGCCACCACCGGCGGCGGCTACACCTACGCCAACGGCTCCCACCAGAACATGGGCCTGTACAACACGTTCGTCACCCACACGCTCAGGGAGTCACCCACCGGCTACTTCACCATCGCCGACACCAGCTGTCCCTAGCCGTCCCTCGCTGCGCCCAGCTGTCCTTGACGGGAGCAAGGCCGGCCGGAGTCAGCCACCCCGCAGCGGGCCGCCATGGTGGCCGACGACTCCCTACGGGTCGTCAACATGGCGGCCCCACACATGTCCGCACCCACCACAGCGCCCCTAGCCTCCAGCGCGTCCCCAACCCGCCGGAGGAACCGCATGCTTCCCCACCGCCCGCACCACCCCGCCTCACCACCCGCCCGCCCGCACTACCCCGCCTCACCACCCGCCCGCCCGCACCACTCCGCCTCACCACCCGCCCGGCCGCACCACCCCGCCTCACCACCCGCCCGGCCGGCCCGGCGCACCGCACTGGGCGCGCTGTCGCTCGCCGCCGTCTGCTCGCTCCTGGTCAGCCCGGCCACGGCGGCACCCACCGGCCCGGGGACACCGCACAGCCACTGCGCCGGCCGGGCCCGCTTGCACGTGCCCGGCGCCGCCCGCCAGCACGCCGACTGCCTGGACGAGCTGACCACCGCCGGGACCGTGGCCTCCGGCCACACCGACCCGGCCGACTACGCGGGGCTCACCCCCAAGGACCTGCCCACCCCTACGGGCGCCCCCGGCATCCAGATCGACGGATACTTCCCCGACACCTCCACCACCAACACCAACCACGGCTGGCAGCACGACTCCCAGTTCGTCATCCGGCTGCCCGACCACTGGAACGGCGGACTCGTGGTCGCCGGAACCCCGGGCAACCGCGAGCAGTACGCCAACGACCGGGCCATCGCCGACTGGGTGCTCGCCCGCGGCTACGCCTACGCGGCCACCGACAAGGGCAACACGGGCACGGCCTTCTTCCGCGACGGCCGCCGGCCCGGCGATGCCATCGCCGAATGGAACACCCGCCTCACCCAGCTCACCCGTGCCGCCCGCACCGTGGTCACCCAGCGCTACCACCGCCCGCCCGCCCGCACCCTCGCCACCGGAATGTCCAACGGCGGCTATCTGGTGCGCCGGCAGCTGGAGAACCACCCGGAGCTGTACGACGGAGGTGTCGACTGGGAAGGCACCCTCTGGCGCTCGGACGGCCCCAGCCTGCTCACCTTCCTGCCGGCAGCCCTGCGCCACTACCCCGTCTACGCCGCCGGCGGCGCCGGAGCCGCCGAAGCGGAGGCGGCGCTGCACCGGGCCGGTTTCCCGGCCGGCTCGGAGTTCCTCTGGCCGTACCACCACCAGGTCTACTGGGACCTCACCCAGCGCATCTACCGCGAGGAACTCGACCCCGGCTACGACGGTGCCACAGAGGCGGGAACCCCGTACTGCGCCTCCGGCACCCCCGCGTGCGACGCGGACTACGACTACGCGGCCCGCCCGGCCGGGGTCCACCACGCGGTCGACCGCATCGCCCTCACCGGCCGCATCGGCAAACCGCTGATCACCCTCCAGGGCACCCTCGACGTGCTCCTCCCCATCAGCGAGGACTCCGACGTGTGGGCCCGCATGGTCCACCGGGCCGGACGCGGTTCCCTGCTGCGCTACTACCGCATCGAGGACGGCACCCACACCGACTCGCTGGCCGACGTCTTCCCCGGCCGGCTCCGTCCGATGGTGCCCTGCCACCGTTCCGCGTTCACGGCCCTGGAGCGGTGGATCGACGGGGGCGGCCCGCCGCCCGCCGACCGGACGGTGGCGCGCCCGGCCGGCGCCGACCCGGCGACCCTGCTCACCGGCTGCCCGCTGCGCTGAACCGCCCCGGGCGACCGGCCGTCCGGCGCGAGGAGCCGTGCGCCGCGCGAGCCGCCCGCCGTGACGGGCCGGCCCCCCGGCGAGCCGCCCGCCGCAGGTGATCTCCCGGGCGCCCGCACGCCACCCGGCGCAGCACGGGCACGTACCATGGCCGCATGTCGTTCCTCCGCCGCCGCAGCGCCACTCCTGCCGGACCCGAATTCGACGTGCTGGCCATGGACCCGGGCGACTGGCCGGGCAACCTCGGCGCGGGCCTGCTGCCCGCCCCCGACGGCACCTGCCAGGGCGTCTTCCTGCGCTACGACCTCTTCGGCGGCCGCGGCCCCGCCATGATCATCGGCAATCTGCCGGAGGGCTCCCCGGCCCGTGAGGTCGCCGAGGGGGAGATCCCCTTCGAGGTGGGCCAGCTGCTGCTGGCGCTGGAGAACGACGAGGAGGTCACCGTCGTCGAGACCGAGGACACGCCCGTCCTCCAGGGCGACAACCTCCTGATCGTGCGGCGTCTGAAGCTCTCCGAGAGCCGGATCTCCTGCGTCCAGTTCGACCGCAGCGACGGCGTCCTCGTGACCATCGCCGCCTGGGACCGCCCCATCACGGACGACCTGTACGCCCTGCTGAAGCCGCTCCCGGCGGAACTTTTCCAGCAGGGCTGAGGCACCGCCGCCCGCTGCTAGCGGGCGGCGTCCACGAGCCGGACGTCCGCGGCCCGGACGAATCCGATCCGGTGGCCGTACTGGATCTCGTAGTACAGGTCCTTGCCCACCACGACCCGGTGCGAGTCGGTCGTGAAGGTGACCGCGTAGTAGTACTCGCCCGGCACCTCGTCACCGGCCACGTACTTCTGCCCGGCCGGAATCGTGTACGGCAGCGGTACCACCGACTGAGCGGGAACGCCCGCCGGGTAGGCCTCCTTCTCCGGGTAGGCGCGGCCGTAGACCGGGATGCTCGTCAGGCCGTCTCCCGGGGTGACCACGAGCCCCTTCGCGGGCACCGCCGTCGGGTCCTTGCGCGGGTTCTGGAACCAGGCCTCCTGCCCCAGGTACCAGATGGCCGTCCAGTCGCCCCAGCGGTCGGCGACCGCGTACTGCTGGCCGGTGGAGACCCGGGAGGACAGATCGTTGACCCCGTCCGTCGGGTCCGTCTTCAGGCCGATGTCCCTGACCAGCGGGGCGGTCACGGAGTGGTCCGTGTACAGTCGCACGTCGCCGGAGCCGTGGGGTGTGCAGGGCACGCCCTTCGTGGTGCAGCCGGTGTAGACGGGCCGGTTCTCGTCGTAGTCCGGCAGGATCGTCACCACCCCGGAGTGCGGGCCGGCCGTGCGCCGGAACGGGTGGCCGAGCAGCCGGAAGTAGTGCCGCCAGTCCCAGTACGGGCCCGGGTCCGTGTGCATCCCCGGGATGGTGGAGGTGGTCGGCCCCGGTACGTTGCCGTGCCCGAGGATGTGCTGCCGGTCCAGCGGAATGTCGTACGTCCTGGCCAGGTACCGCACGAGCCGGGCCGAGGACCGGTACATCGCCTCCGTGTACCAGGCGTCCGGGCTGGCGAGGAAGCCCTCGTGCTCGATGCCGACCGACTTGGCGTTGACGTACCAGTTGCCGGCGTGCCAGGCGACGTCCTTCGCCTTGACGTGCTGGGCGATCAGTCCGTCGGTGGAGCGGATCGTGTAGTTCCAGGACACGTAGGTGGGATCCTGGATCAGCTTCATGACCCCGTCCCAGGCGCCCTCCGTGTCATGGATGACGATGTACTTGATGCTCTGTGACACCGGGCGGTCGCCGAGGTCGTGATTGCCGTAGTCCTGGTCGCCGAACTCCGCGTACGGGGCCGGAACCGAGGTGCAGGACACCGACCTGGGGCACTCGGTGTCGTCCGCGGGCAGCGTGCGCAGGCCGGCCCGTCGCAGCTGCGCGGTGTCGGGGGCCAGCCCCGGCCGGGCGGCCAGGACGACCAGTTGGCCGTCGTCCGTGGTGCGTTCCTCGCCCGTGCGCAGCACGTCGTACACGTCGTCGGCGTACGCGGCGGCGGTCGCCCTGTCGTCGGCGCCGGAGAACCGGGCCACCGCGCCGTACCAGTCGGCCGGGTCGGCGCTCAGCGGCTCGCCCAGCTCCTTCTGCGCGGCGGCGAGCAGGGCGGCGCCGCCGGCCACGTTCGCCGCCGGGTCGGTACGCAGCTCGTCGGCCGGGATGCCGGTCAGCTCGGCGGCCCTGGGCAGCGTCCTGAGGCGGGCCGGCACCGCGGACCCGGCCGGCGCCTCGACGGCGGGGTGCAGTGCGGGCCGCGCGGTGTCGCCCCGGGCGTCCTCCGCCCCTTCGGCGAGGTGTTCCGTGGCGGCGATCGCGGTCCGGGCGTCGGTGAGGTGCATCGGGCCGTAGCCGCCGGTCACGCTCGGCGCGCCGCCGTGCCGGTCCCATCGGGACTGCAGATAGGACACGGCCAGCAGCACGCTCTGCGGCACGTGGTAGTCGGCCGCCGCGCCGGCGAACGCCTGTTGCAGCCGGCCGGCGGTGGTTTCCGTGGTGGTGGGCGCCGGGGCTGCGCCGAGCAGAGGCAGCAACAGGGCCGCTGAGGCGAGCGGGACGGCGGTCCGCCGCAGACGTCTGTGGCCGGGCGTGGGCGTGGGGTCGGTGGCGGGTCCTCGCAATGCGGCCTCCTGTGACGGGCGGAGCGTGGCGGGGCTTGCGGCGCCGAGCTGGGTCAGTGGTACCGGCTGGCCGACGATCCGTCAATGATGCCTACAGCGCGGTGATTTCCCATGTCACGGAGGGTTTCGGCGAGTTTCGCGGCGGCGGTGCGCGGGCCTGCGGGGCGTCACTGGCATACACCAGTCACCGGGACGTGCGGCGTGGAACCAGGGGAGTCACTGGTCCGTGCTGTGTAGAACCAGGGAGGTCACTGGTCCGTGCGGCGTGGAACCAGGGGAGTCAGTGGTCCGGGCCGCGCGGAGAGAGGGGAGTCACCGGGCCGCGCGGAGAGAGGGGAGCCACTGGGCCGTGCGCGTGGCGCCACGAAGTCCCCGGGCCGGCCGCGTGGGAAACGGGTCCGGAGACGAAGGTCCGCGGTGCGCCGCCGCTCAGGGCGCACCGCGGAGCCGTCGTCCCCGTCAGCGAGTGCCGACCGCCGCACGGACGGCCCTGCGGGCCATCTGGCAGTCGTCGTGCAGCCGCCTGAGCAGCAGCCGCTGTTCCTCGCCGGACGGCGCAG
This sequence comes from Streptomyces actinomycinicus, assembly GCF_016741775.1. Classification (GTDB taxonomy): domain Bacteria; phylum Actinomycetota; class Actinomycetes; order Streptomycetales; family Streptomycetaceae; genus Streptomyces; species Streptomyces actinomycinicus. Next base: position 109,858 of record NZ_JAERRK010000011.1, read on the forward strand.
CACCTGGGTGGGCCGTGCCAGGTGCCGCCGGGGCCGGATCGTGCATCGAACGCTGCACGGCCGTCTCGTACGTACGGATCTCCCGGGTGAGCAGGAGCATCAGGTTGACCAGGAAGGCGTCCCTGGAGGCCGGGCCCGCCGACTGGGCGATCTGGCTGATCTGCCGCCGGGCCACCGGCGCGTCCCCGAGGACCAGCCACAGCGTCGCCAGGTCGTACCCCGGCAGATACCAGCCCGCGTGCTCCCAGTCCACCAGCACTGGACCGGCCGGTGACAGAAGGATGTTCGAGAGCAGGGCATCGCCGTGGCAGAACTGGAGCATGCCGTGCCGGCCCACCTCGTGGGCGATGCCGTGCAGCAGCTTCTGCAGGTCGCCGAGGTCCCGGTCGGTGAGCAGGCCCAGCTCGTGGTACCGGGAGATACGGGCCGCGTAGTCCAGGGGCATGTCGAACGTGCCCGCCGGGGGCCGCCAGGCGTTCACCCGGCAGATCGCGCCGAGCGCGGCCCGGATGTCCGCGCGGGGCGGCGCTTCCGTCGGATGCCGCTGGAACGCTGCCGTCCGGCCTGGCATGCGCTCGATCACCAGCGTGCAGTTGTCCGGGTCCGCCGCGATCAGCCTCGGCACCCGCACTGGCGGCCGGTGCCGGACGAACGAGCGGTATGCGGCTATTTCCTGACGGCTCCGCTCCGCCCAGGCGGGCGAGTGGTCCAGGAGGCACTTGGCGACGGCCGTGCTGCGCCCCGTCGTCCCGACCAGGAGGACGGACCGTCCGCTGCGCCGCAGGACCTGCACCGGGGCGAACTCGGGGCAGATCCGGTGCACCGAGGCGAGTGCGGTGCGCAGCTGCGCGCCCTGGGGGCCGGACAGGTCCAGTCTCCCGCTGAGCGGTTGGGTCCCGGGCTGTCCGGGGAGCCGCCGGGGCCGGGCCGCGCCCAGCACGGGACTGCCCGGACGCGCCACCGGGTCGAGATACGGTCCGCCTCCCGCCGGGCGGGTGCGCAGCGGCCGGGGCGGGGCGGACACGGAGGACGATGCTGCGTACATGGGAGATACAGATCCCTTCGTGTGCCTGCGGTGCCTGCCTGTACGTCCGCACTCCGAACTCGTGCTCCGGTCTCGGTGGCCCGTGAGCGTGGTTTCGGAGGCGTGCGCCCACCCGGCCCGGTCGCCCGGACACACCCTGGGGAATGTGCCCGTCATATGCCGCTATGGGGCCGTCATATGGAGCTGGCGACCGGGTCGGGGTGGCTCGTTCCTACCTGACACCCGATGGCCAGTGGCACACCATCTGGCGGACCCTGGCGAACCGTGGCGAATAGTCGCCCGGCAACCTCCGCCGGGCTACTGTCAACTCAGCCGAGAACCTGGGGGCTTGACGTGAGCGGACAACCCAACACCCGCCTTGCGGACCTGTTCGGCCTGGCCGGCTGGTCCAAGGGCGAACTCGCGAGGCTGGTCAACCGGCAGGCGGCGGCCATGGGCCACCCCCAGCTGTCGACCGACACCTCCCGGGTGCGGCGTTGGATCGACATGGGAGAGATCCCGCGCGATCCGGTGCCGCGGGTGCTGGCGGCTCTGTTCACCGAGCGTCTCGGCCGTGTCGTGACCATCGAGGACCTCGGTCTGGTGCGGCACGGGCGTGCGGGGAAACGGCAGGGCGACGGGATCGAGGAACATCCCGACGGTGTGCCGTGGGCGCCCGAGCGAACCGCCGCGGTCCTCACCGAATTCACGGGAATGGACCTCATGCTCAACCGACGCGGCTTGGTGGGCGCGGGTGCCGCGCTCGCCGCGGGATCCACACTCAGCAGCGCCATGCACGACTGGCTCCGCACCGACCCGGCCCTCAGGGCCGACGCCCCTGTTCTCGACGACCCCCTGCACGCCGACCCCGCCGGGTTCGACCGCTACGAGGCCGCCCCCATCGGGTCGCAGGAGATCGAGGAACTCGAGCGCTCGGTCGAGGTCTTCCGCGCCTGGGACGCGGCCCGTGGCGGCGGGCTGCAGCGCAAGGCGGTCGTGGGCCAGCTCAACGAGGTGGGCGGCATGCTCGCCTACCACCACCCACCCCATCTCCAGCGGCGCCTGTGGGGCGTCGCCGCCAACCTGGCCGTCCTCGCGGGCTGGATGTCGCATGACGTCGGCCTGGAGCCCACGGCGCAGAAGTACTTCGTCATCGCCGCCCATGCCGCCCGGGAGGGCGGTGACCGGCCGCGCGCCGGTGAGGCGCTGTCCCGGGCGGCCCGGCAGATGGTGCACCTCGGCCGGCCGGACGACGCCCTGGACCTGATGAAGCTCGCCCAGTCCGGTGCCGGCGACCGCCTGCAGCCGCGTACGAAGGCGATGTTCCACACCATCGAGGCCTGGGCGCAGGCGTCGATGGGCAAGGGCCAGGCGATGCGCCGCACGCTCGGGCAGGCGGAGGACCTCTTCGTCTCCGAGCGGCAGGACGTGGAACCGCCCGACTGGATGCAGACCTTCAAGGACGAAGACCTGTACGGCATGCAGGCCCTGGCCTACCGCACGCTCGCGGAGTTCGACCCGAGCGCGGCCGCGCACGCCCAGTACTACGCCGAGAAGGCCCTGGCCCTGCGGATCGACGGACGCGAACGGTCCAAGATCTTCGACCATCTCTCCATGGCGTCGGCCTGCTTCATCGCCGACGACCCCGAACAGGCCGACCGCTACGCACGGCTGGCCCTGATGTCGATGGGCTCGAACTCCTCCCGCCGTACCTGGGACCGGCTGCGGCAGATGTACCGGCTGACCGCCGAGTACGCCGGCTACCCGGGGATCCACGAGCTGCGGGAGGAGATCAGGCTCGCCCTGCCCAAGCCGAGGAGCAAGGGAGACAGCGCACAGGCATAGGGGCCTGTGCGCCGCAGAACACCACCACACGATCCCGCAGGCCCGTGATCTCGATCCCGCAAACCTCCGGGTCAGTCCCTCATGGCCCGTGGACCGGTTCAGGCGGTCACCGGATCGGTTCGTTCAGGCGGTCATCGATCGGTTCACGCAGTCACCTGGGCGACGAGCACACATGCGTCGTCCTCGCGTCCGGCCCCGCCGAACTCTTCGACGACGGTGCGCACACAGTCCTGTGCCGTGCGTGCGGCGCCGAACCGTGGGGCGAGCGCGAGCAGTCGGTCCGCGGCGGCTGTCCTGCTGTGGCCCGGCAGCAGGCCGTCGGTGTGCAGGAGGAGGCGATCACCCGGATGCAGGGTGACGGCGGACTGTTCGTACACGGCGCCTGAGGAGGCGCCGAGGAGGACACCGCCGGGGGAGTTCAGCGCGCGCCCCGTTCCGTTGCGGTACAGCAGCGGGGCGGGGTGTCCTGCCTGTGCCCAGACGAGGGTGCGGGTCCCGGGCCGGTAGCGGCAGCAGACGGCGCTGCCGAGAGCGGGCTGCACAGTGGCGTCGAGTAACTGGTTGAGCATGGTGAGCAGACGGCCGGGCTCCGTGCCGGCCACGGCCATGCCGCGCACGGCACCGAGCAGCATCGCCATGCCCGAGGCCACGGCCACGCCCTGTCCGGTGAGGTCGCCGACGCTGAGCAGGGTCTGGCCGTCGGACAGCTCCAGGGCGTCGTACCAGTCGCCGCCGATGAGCGTCCGGGTCGCGGCCGGCAGCCGGTGGGCGGCGAGGTCGAGGGTCCCGGGCCCCTGGTGCGGGAGCCGCAGGGAGCCGCGCCATGGCGGTAGCACGGCTTCCTGCAGCTCGACCGCGATCCGGTGCTCGGTCTGTTCCCGCCGGCGGAGGCGGTGCAGCGAGTCACGGGTCTCGTGCTCCGTCCGTCGGCTGCGGTGCAGTTCGCTGACGTCGCGCAGCACCGCCCACATGGAGGTGGTGCCGCCGTCGGCGCCGAGCACGGGTTCGCCCATCATGTGCACGGTCCGCACGGAGGTGTCGGGCCGTACGACGCGGAACTCGCCGTCGATCGGCTTGGCGTCCACCAGGCAGTCCGTCACCATCGTGGTCAGCTTCGGCCGGTCCTCCTCCAGGACCAGCGCGGGCAGCTCGTCCAGGGTGAGGGCGGGGCGGTCGGGGTCGAGGCCGAGGATCTGGTACAGCTCCCCGGACCAGGTCGCCTCGTCCGTGAGCAGGTTCCATTCGGCGCTGCCGACGCGGCTGAGCAGCGAGCCGCGCGGGGCGGCGGCCGGTGTGGACGGGGCTCCGGGCGGCGCGGCGGGCTCGGCGCAGGCCGGGGCAGGTCCGTCCCGCAGCTGGGCCAGGTGGGCGTCCAGGTCGTCGAGTTGGTGCAGGGCGAGGTCGTACAGGGCGCGCTGCCAGCGCTCTTCGGGGTCCGCACCGTCGCTCCGGGTGTCCCGCCGTACGGCGTCCACGTCGCCCTTGAGCCGCCGCGTCTGCGTTATCAGCGCCTCGACCGAGCCGCGCTCCGGTGGCTGGGCGGCTGGGCGGTCCGCGGAGACTGGGGACGGCATGAAGCACTCCGTTGGGGGGACGGTACGGCGGGGACGACGGGGGGACCGTTACGACTGTTGCACAGGCCGCGACGCCCCGTAAGGGATTTGGCAACACACGATACGGTGGTGCTTCTGGCATATGCCAGAGTCTTCTCGGAGTGGTCCGTGTGTACGAATCGCGTACGTGTCGTGCAGGTCAAGTCGTAGACGTCCTACGTGAGTTGCTCCGTGGCAGTGGCCGATTTGCGGCGCCCGGGCGCATGTTCGACGCTTGTCCGTTCCCTCTTCGCATCAAGCGGCCGGTACCTGCCGATTTCTGACCGGATTTGGCGGCATGCGAGGGGCCCCCGGTGACTCCTTAATGGCATGGACATCATCGTCGAACAGTTCGCCCAGGCCCGGCTCATCACCGCCGAGGACCGCGAAGTCCCGGTGTCGGCCACGCTCCGCTATCTCGTGGGCGACCCGCTCGCCGTCTTCGTGGACTTCCCGGCAGAGGCCGCGCTGCACGGCGAGGAGGTCACCTGGACCTTCGCCCGCTCCCTGCTCGACCAGGGGCTGCGGGCCCCGGCCGGCGAAGGGGACGTACAGATATGGCCGTACGGCCGCACGCGCACGGTCCTGGAGTTCCACTCCCCGCACGGCATGGCCGTCCTGCAGTTCCCGGCCTCGGCGCTGCGGCGCTTCCTGGTCCGCACCTACGAGGTGGTGCCCTGCGGACACGAGGACCTGGCCGGGGTGGTGGAGCGGGGGCTGAGCACCCTGTTCGGCGGGGTGTGAGCCGGTCACCGCCGGCGCGACGGGCTCCCGGCCGCGACTTCGACTCCTGTTCATCCGTGCCTCACCGCACGGGTATGGACCCCGACGATCACCGCATGCACCCTGACGCGCGGTGTGCCACAGGGGCACCCCTGCGACGAGGACGGGGCGAATGACACCGATCAGCCGAAGAGGCTTCGTGGGGCTCGGCGCTTCCGTGGCGGCGGGCGTGGCGCTCGGCGCCGGCACGCGCACGGCTGCCGCGGCCACGACGACCGGCACGATCAAGGACGTGCAGCACGTGGTGATCCTCATGCAGGAGAACCGCAGCTTCGACCACTACTTCGGGCGTCTCAAGGGCGTGCGTGGCTTCGACGACCGCAGCGGCATCACCCTGAGCGGCGGGCACTCGGTCTTCGACCAGCCGAACGGCCTCGGCCGTCAGTACCCGTGGAAGCTCAGCGCCACCCCGGCCGCCGGGGGGAAGGACGGCGAGACCCTCGCCCAGTGCAACGGCGACCTGCCCCACTCCTGGTCCTCGCAGCACTCCGCCTGGAACAAGGGCCGCCTCGACAACTGGGTCGCGGGCGTGGGCAACGTCCGCTCGCTCGGCTACCTGGACCGCTCGGACATCCCGTTCCACTACGCCCTCGCCGACAACTACACGATCTGCGACGCCTACTTCTGCTCCACACTCAGCGCCACCGGCCCCAACCGCACCTACCTGTGGAGCGGCAAGGTCGATCCCACCAGCTACGACGGCGGTGACGAGTCGGGTCTGACCTGGCAGAACTACGCCGAGTCGCTGCAGGCCGCCGGGGTCACCTGGAAGGTGTACCAGAACGCCGCCGACAACTACGGCGACAACGGCTGCGCCTACTTCAAGAACTTCACCGACGCACGGCCGGGCAACCCTCTGTACGACCGGGGCATGTCCTCGGTGCCGCGGGCGACCGGCTCCACCCCCGACGACATCGCCGCCGCGATCAAGGCCGACGTCGTCGCGGGCACCCTCCCGCAGGTCTCCTGGGTCGTCCCGAACCAGGCCTTCTCCGAGCACCCGTACGCCCCGCCCGGCGACGGCGCCCACTTCATCGGCCTCGTCTACCAGGCCCTCGCAGCCGACCCGGACGTCTTCGACTCGACGGTCCTGTTCCTCAACTACGACGAGAACGACGGCTACTTCGACCATGTGCCGCCGCCGGCGCCGCCCGCCGGGACGGCCGGCGAGTTCCTCAACGGGGTGCCCTACGGCTTCGGCTTCCGCGTGCCGATGATCGTCATCTCGCCCTGGACGCGCGGCGGCTGGGTTTCCTCGGAGGTCTTCGAGCACACCTCGGTGCTGCGGTTCCTGGAGACCTGGACGGCGGCGCTGGGCAAGCCCGCCAAGTGCCCCCACATCAGCGACTGGCGGCGCAAGGTCAGCGGCGACCTCACCGGGGTCTTCGACTTCGCCCGCCCGGTGTACGGGCCGGTCTCCCTGCCGGCGACCGGTGTCATCGGCATGAGCACGTGCGGCCCGCTGCCCAATCCGGTGCCCACGAACAACGCCCTGCCCGCCCAGGAGTCCGGCACGCGTCCCGCGCGCGCCCTGCCCTACCAGCCGAACGGCTACCTGGACCGGCTCGAGTTCGGCGCCGCCGGGAAGGTCCTCGCCTGGTTCACCATGGCCAACCAGGGCGCACCGGCGTCCCGGGCGGCCCACTTCTCCATCCACCCCAACGCCTACCGCGACACCACGCCCTGGCAGTACACCGTCGACCCGGACGGCGCGGCCGCGGACTCCTTCAACATCGGCACCGGCTTCGGCGGCGGCAAGTACGACTTCACCATGCTCGGGCCCAACCGCTTCCTGCGCCGCTTCAAGGGCGACGCGACCAAGGCGGGCAAGTCCGCGGAGGTGCGCCCCCGGTACGCCGTCGAGCCGGGCACGGGCAAGCCGGCCGTCTACTTCAAGATGACCAACTCGGGTTCCGCGGCGGTGAAGTTCACCATCACCTCCCACCACTACCGCAGCGACGGGCCCTGGACGTACACCGTCGCCGCGGGAGCCTCGGCGGAGGACTGGTTCAACGCCGTCGCCTACCAGAACGGCTGGTACGACTTCACGGTGACCGTCGACTCGGACGCGACCTGGTCGCGCCGGTTCACCGGGCACCTCGAAACGGGCACCGCGAGCGTCAGCGGCTGACCGTGGTGAGCGTCACCGGCGCTCCGCGGCGAGCACCAGCGGTTGACCGCGGCGGGCGTCACGGCTCACCGCGGCGAGCGTCAGCGGCTGACCGCCGTGTACAGGTCCGGGCGCGGGGCGAGGTCGACGGCCACCCGGCGGCCGGTCTCCAGCGCCCGGACCCCCGCCTCGGCGACGACGGACGCCGTGTAGCCGTCCCAGACGTCCGGGCCGGTGACCTCCCCGCGCCGGGCGGCGTCGACCCATGCCTGCAGCTCCCGGTCGTAGGCGTCGGCGAAGCGGACGAGATAGTCCTGCGCCACCTCCTCACGGGCGCCGTCCCGGGTGGTGACCACCATGGTGTGGTCGTCGCCGATCCGGGCGCTGCCCGCCTCGCACACGGCCTCGCAGCGCACCTGGTAACCGAAACCCGAGTTGACGAAGACCTCCACGTCGACCAGTGCGCCCCGCTCGGTCTCGAAGAGCACGAACTGCGGGTCGGCCAGGCCTTCGGGCGCACCCGTGGACGCCGTGGGCCGCAGCACGGTGACCGCCGTCAGCTCCTGGCCGAGCAGCCAGCGGGCGGCGTCGATCTCGTGCGAGACCGAGCTGTTGATCAGCATGGCGCTGGTGAAACCGGCGGGGGAGGAGACGTTGCGGTGCGTGCAGTGCAGCATCAGCGGCCGGCCCAGACCGCCCCCGTCCAGAAGGGCCTTCAGCCGGCGGTACTCGGCGTCGTAACGGCGCATGAAACCGATCTGCGCCAGCCGTCGGCCGAGCCCGGCCTCGGCCTCCACGATGCGCAGGGCACCGGTGGAGTCCGGCACCATGGGCTTCTCGCACAGCACCGGCAGCCCCCGGGCGAAGGCGGCGAGCAGCGCCTCCTCGTGCGCGGGGCCGGGGGAGGCGATCAGGACCGCCGCCACGTCCGGCGCGTCGAGTGCGGCCGCCGGATCGGCGTGCACGCTCACCCCCGCCAGGCCTGCCGCCGCCTCCCGGGCCCGGTCGAGGTCCGGGTCGGCCACGGCCGCGACCCTGGCGCCACTGACCACCCGGTCGAGCCGCCGTATGTGGTCGGCCCCCATGTGGCCGGCGCCCAGTACCGCCACGCCCAGCAGGTCACCCATGTGTGCCGTCCCTCTCGCCGACGATCACGCCGTAGCGTACGCCGACGAGAGAGGGTTCCCGCGGGAGGCCTCCGCCGGAACGCCGAGGCTCGGCACCACCGGGCTCAGAAGCGCAGCACCCCGGCGATCCCGTCCGCGTCGGCCAGCGTGCCGTCGGGCACGAAGCGGACGTCGGCGCCGGTCTCCAGGCACTGCTCCACGATCTCGTCCACGATGTCGTCGCGGGCGTCCAGGTCGCCGGGGTCGGCCGGTACCAGGTGTTCGCCCAGGTCACGGACGGTCGCGCGGTAGTTCTCCTCCACGGCGAGCAGCCGGACCCGGCCCTCCCGGGCGCTCTGCCACAGCTCGTCCAGCCCGGCGGCGAAGGTCCGGTGGCCGCGCGCGGACGTCAGTTCCCGGACCACGGAGCCGGTGTCCTTCGTCGCCTCCGCCTCCAGCACCGGCCGGATGGCCTGCCACACGGCGTCGGGTCCGGAGTGCGCGAGCCCGCCGTGGGGCACGTGCACGGCGGCCTTGGCCACGCTCCCCACCTCGTCGATCAGCGAGAGCGCCGCCGGATCGCCGGTGACGTACAGCGGGCGGGGCTGCTCGCGCAGGACCGTGCTCAACGCGGTGTCCGCCTCGCGCAGGAACTGGCGGGTGCCCTCGTCGCGGAAGGTGCTCGGCACCTCGCCGATGCGCTCCTGGCGCTCGGCGTCGAAGTTCACCCGGTCCCGGACGAGCGGGAAGCTCCCGGAGCGGTCCTCGACGACCCGGTCCGGGCCGCCGCTCCACAGGGTGACGCGGTCGGCGGAGAGCGACATGACCCAGAACGGCCGCTCGGCGGCCTGCGCGGCGACCAGGTTGCGGGTGAGGAAGGTGTCCGAGAGCACCACCCGCTCGGGGACGCTGCGGGCCAGCGACCAGACCTGGTGCTCGCCCGGCGCGGCGAAGATCACCAGACCGTCCTCGGCGTGCGCCAGGTCCACCTCCGCCAGGGCCCGGTCGAGCTGCGCCACCACGTCGTTGCGCCGCTCACGCGTCACGGAGGGGTCGGACTCCAGGCGCCGGCGCGCCTCGGTCACCACGTTGCGCAGCCGGACCGGATCCTGGCCGCCTCCTCGTTCCCGACGGTGCGTCGGGGTCAGCACGGAGACCGCCGGGTAAGGGCGCGGACGCCGCAGTTCGGCAAGGGTTGCGGGACTCAGTGCATGCTCCATGACAGCACGATAGGACCTATTCACCTTTACGGCATTCGGGGTAATGCGGACCTGGTGAACTCCCCTGGGTTCCTTGCCGGAGTCCGGTGACGCAGGGGCGCCGGGGCGGCTACCGTACCCGTCAGTAACCGACAGTGCCGCACCCAGGAGGCCCCCATGCCGCAGCTCGACGTCGACGGAGCGAGACTGACGTACGACGACGAGGGCCCGCGCGACGCGGCCGACGTCCCCCTGGTGTTCGTGCACGGTTGGACCGCCGACCGGCATCGCTGGGACCACCAGATGGCTCATTTCTCCACGCGGCGCCGGGTGGTCCGGCTGGACCTGCGCGGCCACGGCGAGAGCACCGGTGCCGGGGTGCGGACCATCGGCGAGCTGGCCCGGGACGTCCTCGCGCTCCTGGACCACCTCGAAGTGGAACGGTGCGCGCTGGTCGGCCACTCGATGGGCGGGATGATCGCGCAGACCGTCGCGCTCGGGCACGCCGCCCGGGTGGAGCGGATGGTGCTGGTCAACTCCATCGGCCGGATGGCCTACAGCCGTGGCCGGGGCCTGCTGATGGCGGCCTCCACGCTGGTGCCGTTCAAGCTGTTCGTCGCGGCCAACATCCAGCGGGCGTTCGCTCCCGGGTACCCGCGCGAGGAGATCCGGGAGCACATCCGTGCCTCCGCCGCCACCCCGCGCGAGGTCGTCATGACGCTCTACGGCGCCATGCGGGCCTTCGACGTCCTGGACCGGGCCGGCGAGATCGCCGTACCGACGCTGATGGTGCACGGATACCACGACGTCCAGCTGCCGGTGGGGCAGATGCTCCGCATGGCCAAGGCCTATCCCGACGCGGTCGTCCGCATCCTGGACGCGGGGCACGAGCTGCCGCTGGAGAAGCCGGCCGAACTGACCGGAGCGCTGGATGCGTTTCTGACCGCGAAGCGGTGACGTCGGGGGAGCTTGAGGAAGTCTTTGCCCGTGGCCGGTTCTTGCCGGTCACGGGCCGGTGGTGCGGCCGTCGGCGGTTTTTGCGGAGGCAAAACCCGGCCGAATTCCGTGAGGAAGGCGCCACCACCGTGCCGCGGCCCGCGTTGACGCGCCCGGGTGCCTGACGGACGCTCGACATATAGGTGCTCGATACAACTGGTTTGCCGGCCGGCCCTCCGGGACCGTGACAGCGCGGCCGAGCGCGGGCCGGCCGGCCCGGAGCGGGAGGTAGCGCATGTGCGGCATCACCGGGTGGGTCTCCTTCGACCGTGATCTGACCGCCGAGGCCACCACATTGCATGCGATGACCGAGACGATGGCCTGCCGGGGCCCGGACGACCGCGGCACCTGGACCGAGGGTCCCGCCGCCCTCGGCCACCGCCGGCTCGCCATCATCGACCTCCCCGGCGGCCGGCAGCCGATGTCCCTGCCGACCCCCGAGGGCACCGTGGCCCTGGTCTACTCCGGCGAGACGTACAACTTCACCGAACTGCGGCGCGAACTCACCGGCCGTGGCCACCGGTTCACCACCGATTCCGACACCGAGGTCGTGCTGCACGGCTACCTGGAGTGGGGCGACGCGGTCGCCGAACGGCTCAACGGCATGTACGCGTTCGCGGTCTGGGACGGCCGGCACGGCAAACTGGTGATGATCCGCGACCGCATGGGCATCAAGCCGTTCTACTACCATCCGACCCTCGACGGCGTCGTGTTCGGCTCCGAACCCAAGGCGGTCCTCGCCAACCCGCTGGCCCGCCGCCGCGTCACGCCGGACGGCCTGCGCGAGCTGTTCGTCATGGTCAAGACGCCGGGACACGCCGTCTGGGACGGCATGCGCGAGGTCGAGCCCGGCACCGTCGTCACCGTCGACCGCTCCGGCCCGTCCACCCGCGTGTACTGGCGGCTGGAGACCCGCCCGCACACCGACGACCGCGACACGACCGTCAGCACCGTGCGCTCGCTCCTCGACGACATCGTCCGCCGGCAACTCGTCGCCGACGTACCGCGCTGCACCCTGCTCTCCGGCGGCCTGGACTCCTCCGCCATGACCGCGCTCGCCGCCCGGCAACTCGGGGAGCAGGGCGAGAAGGTGCGCAGCTTCGCCGTCGACTTCGTCGGCCGGACCGAGCACTTCGTCGCCGACGAGCTGCGCGGGACCCCCGACACGCCCTTCGTGCACGACGTGGCCCGGCTCGCCGGAACCGACCACCAGGACATCGTGCTCGACTCCGAGGCACTCGCCGACCCCGCCGTGCGCGAGCAGGTGATCCGGGCCCGCGACCTGCCGGCCGGCTTCGGTGACATGGACGCCTCGCTGCTGCTGCTCTTCCGCGCGATCCGGGAGAAGTCCACGGTGGCCCTGTCCGGCGAGTCCGCCGACGAAGTGTTCGGCGGCTACCTGCAGTTCTTCGACGAGGAGGCGCGCCGCGCCGACACCTTCCCGTGGCTGGCGACCATGGGCCGCCACTTCGGCGAGGACGCCGGCGTGCTGCGCGGCGACCTCGCCAGGACCCTCGACCTCGAGGCCTACGTGGCCGACGGCTACCGCTCCGCTGTGGCCGGCATCGACCGGCTGGACGGCGAGAGCGACCTCGAGTACCGGATGCGGCAGATCAGCCACCTGCACCTGACCCGCTTCGTGCGCATGCTGCTCGACCGGAAGGACCGGATGAGCATGGCCGTCGGCCTGGAGGTCCGGGTGCCGTTCTGCGACCACCGGCTGGTCGATTACGTCTATAACGCCCCGTGGGCCCTGAAGTCCTTCGACGGCCGGGAGAAGAGCCTGCTGCGGGAGGCTACGGCGGACGTCCTGCCGCGCTCGGTGTACGAGCGCGTGAAGAGCCCGTACCCGTCCACCCAGGACCCGCGGTACGCCCGTGCGCTCCAGGAGCAGGCCAGGGACCTGCTGGCGGGGCCCGGCCACCAGGTCTTCGACCTCGTCGACCGGCGCCGGGTCCGGGCCGCCGCGGAGCGGACCGAGCCGGTCAGCACCCAGGCGTCCCGGCGGGATCTGGAACGCACCCTGGACCTCGCGGCATGGCTGGACCTCTACACGCCCGAGCTGGCACTCGGCTGACGGCCGCCCGCCAGGCCCCGGCGGACGGCCGCCCGTCAGGCCCCGGCGGCCGGTGCGGAGCCCGCCCCGCCGGCCGGTGCTGTGCCCGCCGATGCCCCGTGCCCGGCCGGCTCCGGCGGGCAGGTGTTCAGCCGAGCCCGATGGCGTGGTCCGCGGCCGCCGCCGACCGCTGCCACCACGTGGTCACCGGCTCCCACACCACGACCTTGCGGCCGGTGCCGAGCCGGGCGGCCGGGAAGGAGCGGCCCCACTGCGCGGCCGACGCCGACACCGTCACCGAGTCCACCCGGCGGGCCTCGGGGTCCGCCGGATCGGCGATGGTCCGGACGTCGGCGTAGGCCGTGCCGCCCGGCGTGAGGCGGTAGGTGCCGGTGCCGCCCTGCGGCACCGGGAGCGCGGCGCCGTCCAGGTCCCCGAAGGTCACGGTGGGCACGCGGTCCACGACGCAGGCGCGGGCGCCGCGGTTGGTGACGCGGACCCGCAGCACGGTCGGGTCGGTGGGCACGGCCTCGGCCCGGAGCGACAGCGCCTTCTCGGCGCAGCGGACGGTCCGCTCGTGGCCGGGCGCGGCCTGGCTCTGCGGTGCGGTCAGCAGCAGGGCCGTCGCGGCGGAGGCGGCGGGCACGATGAGGGCGGCGCGGGTGCGCATGCGGGTCTCTCCCTGGGATCGTCACGTACGGGCAGCGGCGGCCGAAGCGCGCCCGACCGGTGTGACGACGAGCGTGCCCGGCAGGTTGCCCCGGTTCGCCGCTTCTACCCGCTCGCACCCCTCTGTCACCCTCCGGCGGTGGACGCGCGCACCGGACGGTGGTGCGGCTCGTCATCCGGTCGTGGTGCCGGTACCGCTGTCGCCGGGCTGGTCCGCCGGGCAGGAGCTGCCGTTGGCGGGCAGCGCGCCGTACAGCAGGAAGTCGTTGACCTTCCGGTGCACGCACTTGGACGAGGTGTACCCGGTGTGCCCCTCGCCCTTGTTGTCGAGCACGACGGCCGCGGGACCGAGCCGCCGGGCCGTCTCCACGGTCCACCGGTACGGCGTCGCGGGGTCGCCGCGCGTGCCCACCAGCAGCATCTTCGCCGACCGGACGTCCTTCACCTCGTCGCGGATGAAGTCGGTCCCCCGGGGCCGGCCGTAGCAGAGGAGCAGTTCCGTGAGCCGGAAGCGGCCGAAGACCGGCGAGGCCCGCTCGTACGCGGCCCGCAGGTCCTCGAGGTCCTTGGTGATCCGCGCCGCGGTGGGCCGGTCGGGGTCGTCGGCGCAGTTGATCGCCATCAGCGCGGCCGGCAGGTTGTCCATCGGGACGTCCTGGATGTCGGCCAGCCCACCGTCCTCGCGGTGCCCGCCGCGGGGCACCTGGATGCCGCCCGAGGAGAAGGCCAGGACGCGCCGGGTGTCGCCGTCCTCGACCAGCGAGGCCAGCGCCTGTTTCAGGGAGGGCCACAGCGTCCGGTCGTAGAGGGCCTGCCCGATGGCACCCACCAGGTCCTGGCCGGAGAACGCGCCGCCGAGGTCCGAGGGCACCGGGTTCTCGTCGAGCGAGCGCACCAGCCGGAGCACCTCGTCCCCGGCCGTCCGCGGATCCTGCCCGAACGGACACGCGACATCGCCCGTACACCAGTCGACGAAGTCGTCCAGCGCCGTCTGCTGTCCCTCGGCGCCCGCCAGCCCCTGCTCGGCCAGCGGCTCGGTCAGGGTGTCCACGCCGTCGAGGACGAGCCGGCCGACCTTGCCCGGGAACTGCGCCGAGTAGACGGCGCCGAGCCGGGTGCCGTAGGAGAAGCCGAGGTAGTTGAGTTTGTCGTCGCCCAGCGCCTGGCGGATCACGTCCATGTCGCGGGAGGCGTTCACGGTGCCGATGTGGCCCAGCACCGGCCCGGAGTGCCGGGCGCAGTCCTTGGCGGCCTGCTGCAGCTGCCTGAGCAGCACCTGCGGGTGGCTGAGATCGACGTCCTCCTGCGTCACGGCCGCGACCTCGTCGCTGCCCTCGCCGCAGCTGACGGGGGAGGAGCGGCCGACGCCGCGCGGGTCGAAGGTGACCACGTCGTAGCCGTTGGTCAGGTCCATGAACTGCCGGCCCTCGGAGGCCAGGCCGGGGACGCCGGGGCCACCGGGGCCGCCGAAGTTCAGCAGCACCGAGCCCCGGGACGTGCCGGTGGCGCGGTAGCGGGCCAGGGCCAGGTCCAGCGTGCCCGCCCGCGGTCGCGCGTAGTCGAGGGGAACGGTGACCTTTCCGCACTGCAGGTCCCTGGGCATGTCCAGACCCTCGCAGGCGCCCCACGTCACCTTCTGCCGGTAGAACCGGGTCAGGTCGGGCTGGGGCCGGTCGGCGGCGGCAGCGGGCAGCCCGGCCCCGAGCAGCGCGAGGGCCAGCGCCGAGGCACCCGCGCAGCGCCGCACGGCGGGCCGTGTGGACAGCATGGCCAGCATCGTTCGCCTCCCGGGGCACGCGGCCGTCGCGGACCGGGGACGGCACCCTCGGATCACCATAAGCGGGCCCCGGACGGCACGCCTCCGGGCGAGCGGGACGGCGGTGACTGCCGTATTCTCCGCGCCCCGCATGCCCGATGAAGATCACTAAGCGGCTTTACGCCTAGTTCGATAACAGTGACGCTCGATGGGGTGAAAGACCGATTAGCCATAACTCCGACTGTTTCCCCGGCGTTCTATGGGGGTGCGGGTGGTCGCCCGCAACGATCTCTGGAAGGCAGGGAAACAATGAGACGCGCTACCCGAAACGGTGTGATCGCCGTCGCCGCCGCGTCCGGCGCGATGGCCGTGGCGCTCCCGGTGTCCGCCGCCTTCGCGGCCGACGGGGCCGGCGCCGAGGGCTCCGCGGCCGGCTCGCCCGGACTGCTCTCAGGCAACGGCATCCAACTCCCGGTGCACGTGCCGGTCAACGTGTGCGGCAACACCGTGAACGTCGTGGGGCTGCTCAACCCGGCCGCGGGCAACGCCTGCGCGAACACCGGCCCGGCGAAGGACGGCAAGACGGCCGGGCCGGGCGGGGCGTCCGCGCGGGGCGACGTCACCGACTCGCCCGGCGTCGTCTCGGGCAACGGCATCCAGCTCCCCGTCCACCTGCCGGTGAACGTCACCGGCAACAGCGTCGACGTGGTCGGGGTGGGGAACCCGGCCGAGGGCAACCACTCGTCCAACGGCCCCGACGCCCCGCACACCCCGGTCCCGAAGCCGCGCGCGCCGCACCCCGCCGCCCCGGCCCGGCCCCACCCGGCGCGGCATGCCCCGCGGCCGGCGTCGTCCACCCTGGCCCACACCGGAGCGGACGTGACGGTCCCCGCCGTCGCCGGGAGTGCGGCGCTCCTCGTCGCGGGCGCCACCCTGTACCGCCGGTTCCGTCCGGGCCGCACCGGCTGACCCGCCCGCGCTCGGTCCCACCGGACGCCGCGACGGCGGGGCCGGGCGTGGCCGGCCGTGCCGCGGCGTCGCCCGAACTCCCTTCCTCGGCAGGCAGATCCGCGCGGAGCGCGAGGTGCATCGGCTGATCCCTGCGTGGCGCGGCCCCCCGTTGATCCGGAAGGATGCTGCGGGCGGCCGGCCGAGGGCCGTGCCGTACGACAGCCCGACCCCGACGGAAACGGAGCGCATCCATGATCTCTGCGGCCCCCCAGGACCTCGTCGTCACACAGGCCACCCTCGCCGACTGGCCGGTGATCAGCGAGTGGGCGGCGGCGGAGGGCTGGAACCCCGGGCTGTCCGACGGGCCCGCGTTCTTCGCCCAGGATCCCGACGGGTTCTTCCTCGGCCGGATCGACGGGGAACCGGTGTCGGCCGTCTCCGTGGTGAACTACGGCCCCGCCTACTCCTTCCTCGGCTGCTACCTCGTCCGTCCCGACCTGCGCGGTCACGGCCACGGCCTCACCACCTGGAAGACCGCCCTGGCGCACGCCGGGAACCGGACCGTCGGCCTGGACGGGGTCGTCGCCCAGCAGGACAACTACCGCCGGTCCGGCTTCGAACCGGCCTACCGCACCATCCGGTTCTCCGGCACCGCCCCCGAGGCCGAGGCACCCGCGGGCGTCCGCCCGGCAGGCCCTGCCGACCTGGCCGCGGTCACCGCCTACGACAGCGCCTGCCAGCCCGCCGACCGCCCGCGCTTCCTCGCCGAGTGGCTCACGGGACCCGGCCACCGTGCCGTCGTCCGCGAGGACGGCGGGCGCCTCACCGGCTACGGCGTGATCCGGCCCGGCCGGGACGCCCTGCGCATCGGCCCGCTGTTCGCCGACACCGCCGAGGACGCGCGGGCCCTGTTCGCCGCCCTCACCGCGGCCGCCGCCGGCCGCGAGGTCGCCGTCGACGTGCCCGAGCCGAACAAGGCCGGCGTCGCCCTGGCCGAACAGGCCGGACTGCGGCCCTCGTTCGAGACCGCCCGCATGTACACCGGCCCGGTGCGCGAGCACGCCCGGGAGCGCGTGTTCGGCGTCACGACACTCGAACTCGGCTGACCTCCGGGGCAGGGCCGCGCCGCCCGGCCGGGAAGGCGTGCCGGCGCCCCGCCGCGACCGTCACCAGGGCCAGCAGGACCGGCGGGAGCGCGGTCGGGCAGCGCCCCGGGGCCCGCCGTGTCCAGCGCCAGGCCGCCGGTGAGGGAGCCGGCGGCGATGCCCGCGTTGTACACCGTGGTCTGCAACGAGGTCGCCACATCGGCGTCGGCCGGTCCCGACGCGTTCACCAGAGCCGTCTGGATCAGCGTCGGCGCCCCGCCGAAGGCCACGCCCCAGCACGCCACCGCGCCGGCCGGCAGCCCCCGCACCCCGGCGCCCAGCCCCAGCGCCAGGAGGACGGACCCGACCAGCGCGAGCGCCGCCAGCAGCGTGGGCCGCGGACACCGGTCGATCACCGCACCGGTCACCCAGATCCCGGCCACCGTCGCACTCCCGAACACCGCCAGCAGCACACCCGTACGGCCGTGTCCGGCGTACGCGGCGAACGGGGCGAGGTACGTGTACATCACCTGGTGGCCCAGCAGCAGGCAGAACGTCACGGACAGCACCGGGCGGATGCCCGGCCGCACCGCGACCCGGACGAGCGGCACGCGCGCGTGCGCCGGCTCGCCGGGGAAACCGGGCACCCGGAGCCGTACCCACCCCACGAGCAGCACGGCGAGCACGGCCAGCGTGCCGAACACCGACCGCCAGCCCACCGCACCCGCCAGCGCGGTACCGGCGGGCACCCCCAGGGCCAGGGCCAGGGTGATCCCGGCCAGCACCACGGCGATGGCCCGCCCGCGCCGCTCGGCCGGCACCATCCGGGCCGCGTACCCGGCGAGCATCGCCCACAGCGTGCCGCCCGTCGCACCGGCCAGCAGCCGGGCCGCGAAGGTGAGCGGGTACGACGACGAGAGCGCGACCAGCGCGTTGCTGAGCGCGAACCCCAGCAGCGCAGCGCAGAGCACCGGCCGCCTGGGCAGCCCGCGCACGGCGGCGGTGACCGGGACCGCGGCCAGGAAGGAGGCGGCGGCATAGGCGGTGACGAGGAAACCGATGCGGGACTCGGCGACGCCGAGCGGAGGGGCCATGGCGGGCAGCAGGCCCGCCGGGAGGAGTTCGGTCAGCACGGCGGTGAACGCGGCGCAGGACAGGGCCAGCAGCCCCGACCATGGCAGCGGACCGCCCTTGACCTGCGAGGACGTGGTCATGCGACCATGGTGGAACCTTCACATCAGTGTGAAGGTCAAATGCGGCTGAGGAGGCGCCCGTGCGCATCGGTGAACTGTCCCGCCGTACGGGCGTCCCGACCCGCCTGCTGCGCTACTACGAGGATCAGCGCCTCCTGCGTCCGGACCGCACCGGGAACGGCTACCGCAGCTACCCCGAGTCCGCGGTCGCGGACGTGCAGCAGATCCGCGGACTGCTGGACTCCGGCCTCACCACCGAGATGATCCGCGCGCTGCTGCCGTACCTGTGCGGGCCCGGCGACCTCGTCCCGGACCCCGGGAGCGTGCCGCCGGAGACGGCCGCGCTGCTGCAGGGGCACATCGACCGCATCCAGTCCCGCATCGACTGCCTGGCCCGCAACCGCGACCGGCTCAGCGCCTACCTGGCGGCGGTACGGCCGGGAGCCGGTGCGGGCGGTGGCCGGTAATTCCTTTGCCCAGCCGGGTCGTTCCTGCTGGAGTGGGGGCATGGATCACAGCGCCGTGCTCGCCCTGTACGACCGGGTCATGCGGGAGGGCGCCCTGCCCGACGGCCCGGGGGCCCGGATCGAGCGGGCCGGTGCGGTGGTGCGTCAGGTCGCCGGCCCGCAGGGCTGGAACGGCGTGCTCTGGTCCGGCCTGGACGCGAAGGGCGCGGACCGCGCCGTCCGGGAGCAGATCACCCGCTTCACCGCGCTGGGCCGGGACTTCGAGTGGAAGCTCTACGCCCATGACGAGCCGGCGGACCTCGCGACCCGGCTGCTCGCCGCCGGCTTCCGGGCCGAGCCCGAGGAGACGCTGATGATCGGCGAGGTGGCCGGACTCGCACCGGCCACGGCACCTCCGCAGGGCATCCGCCTCGTGCGGGCCGCCGACCCGGCCGGCGTCGAACTCGTCGTGGACGTGCACGAGAAGAGCTTCGGCACCGACGGCGCCCGGCTGCGGCACCAGTTGCTCGCCCGCCTGTCCGACGCCCCAGGAACCGTCGTCGCCGTGGTCGCCCTCGCCGGTGCCGAACCCGTCGGCGCGGCCCGCATGGAGCTGGTGCCGGGCACCCCGTTCGCCGGACTGTGGGGCGGCGGGACCGTCGCGGCCTGGCGCGGCCGGGGCCTCTACCGTGCCCTCGTCGCCGACCGGGCTCGGGTCGCCGCCGCCCACGGATACCGCTACCTCCAGGTCGACGCCTCACCCATGAGCCGTCCGATCCTGGAGCGCCTCGGCTTCCACGCCGTGAGCACCACGACGCCGTACCTGTACGCGGGCTGACTCACCGCCGGGCGCGGGTCCGGTCCAGCGCGGCCACCCCCAGCGCCGCCAGGGCGATCTGAATCAGCCACTCGATCCAGTCGGGCCCCTTGGTGTCGGCGACCCCGAACCCGGCGGCGATCGCCGAGCCCAGCAACGCGGCCACGATGCCGACGACGATGGTCCACAGGACCCCGATGTGCTGCCGTCCGGGGACGGCCAACCGGCCCAGTACACCGATGACGAGACCGATCACGATGGCGCTGATCACGCCTGAAATCTCCATGGCCATCCCTCTTCGACGCTTCCGTTTGCGAACCCCGCTGACGAGGCATGTGCCCGCTGTGGGCGCGGCCACGCCGCCCCGGTGGTGGCCGGATGCTTCTGTTCACCAGGGCTTCATGTCGTGTACCTTTCAACCGATCGACGCGTGTAGAACCCTCGAGCGGGCTCTACGCGCGCAGAATCGGCGCCCGTTCCGCCTCTCCCCACCCCTCATGGAGGTTCGCCGGATGCCCGGATCCCCGAGATCCCGCCGCAGATTCACCACCGCCCTGGCCGGTTTCGGGCTGCTCCTCACCGGTGCCGCCGTCCAGGTCGGCACCGGCACGCCCGCCCGCGCGGCGACCACGCACCGAGTCCTGTTCGACAACGCCCACGCCGAGACGGCCGGCAACGCCGACTGGATCATCTCCACCAGCCAGCCCGACCCGCTCGGCCAGGACTCCTCCCCGTCCGCCGAGACCGACTGGACCGGCGCCCTGTCCTCCTGGGGCGTGGCGCTGCAGAAGACCGGCGGCTACAGCCTGAAGACGCTGCCCTCGGGCTCGAGCCTCGCCTACGGCGGCTCGTCCGCGACCGACCTGTCGAACTTCGACACGCTGGTGCTGCCCGAGCCCAACACGATGTTCTCCGCCGCCGAGAAGACGGCGATCATGAACTTCGTGAAGAACGGCGGCGGACTGTTCATGATCTCCGACCACACCGGCGCCGACCGCAACAACGACGGCTACGACGCGGTCGAGATCTTCAACGACCTGATGACGAACAACAGCGTCGACTCCACCGACCCGTTCGGCTTCTCGGTCGACTCGCTGAGCATCGGCTCCGACCACCCCGCCGCCGTCGCCGACAGCACCGACCCGGTGCTGCACGGCTCCTTCGGCACCGTCGGCAAGAGCCTCATCGCCAGCGGCACGACCGCCACCCTGAAGCCCGCCGACAACCCCGGCGTCAAGGGCCTTCTCTACCGCACCGGTTACTCCGGCAACACCGGAGCCTTCTTCGCCACCAGCACCTTCGGCAGCGGCCGGGTGGCGTTCTGGGGCGACAGCTCCCCGGTCGACGACGGCACCGGCCAGTCCGGCAACACCCTGTACGACGGCTGGAACGACTCCGGCGCCACCAACGCGCCCCTCGCCCTCAACGCCACCGAGTGGCTCGCCGGTGCGGGCGGCGGCGGTGGCGGTGGCGGCACCTGCACGGCCGCCCAGCTGCTGGCCAACCCCGGCTTCGAGTCGGGGGCCACCTCCTGGACCGCGACCAGCGGTGTCATCACCGCCGACACCGGCGAGGCCGCGCGCACCGGCTCCTACAAGGCCTGGCTGAACGGCTACGGTTCGGCCCACACCGACACCCTCGCGCAGACGGTCTCCGTCCCGGCCGGGTGCACGAGCGCCACCCTCGGCTTCCACCTCCACGTCGACACCGACGAGACGACCACCTCGACGGCCTACGACACCCTGAAGGTGCAGGTCCTGAACAGCAGCGGAACAGTGCTGTCGACCCTCGCGACCTACTCGAACCTGAACGCGGCGAGCGGCTACACCCGGCGCAGTCTCAACCTCGCGAGCTACGCCGGCCAGACCGTCACGATCAAGTTCACCGGCACCGAGGGCTCCACCCTCCAGACGTCGTTCGTCATCGACGACGCCGCGCTCGACGTCGGCTGAGGCACGGCTGAGGCACGCAGGGGCCAGGCCGAGCCGTGCGAAGGCCGGGCCGAGCCACGGACAGGGGGTGGCCCGCACGGGCTCACCCCCCTGTCCTTCCGTGTGCGCGTCAGGCCGCGGGCACCGTCCGCTCCGCCGTGTTCCACCCGGAGACCCGCACGCCCGGCGCCGACCCGTGCAGGTCGGCCGTACGGTACTGGGCGGTCAGCGTCACCGACTCGCCCGGCCACAGGCTCACCTCGTTGTCCGACCAGCGCACGGGCAGCACCGGCCTGTCCTTCCCGTCCACGAGGTGGACGTCCGTCATCAGTGCCGGAGTCGTCCCGCTGCCGGTGCGGCGCAGGGTCACCGTCGTGGTCGAGGTGCCGTCCGACGAGGTCGTGGCCGCCGTCGCCGACACCTGGGCCGGCGCCATCGAGGCGAGCCCCTTGAGGTCGGCGTACCGCGTCGTCGGTGTGTAGTACCAGGTGGTGCCGTTCCAGTCGAGGGTGTCGGGGCTGGTGGAGAGCCAGTACACGTTCCGGCTCACCTCCTTGCCGTCCGCGTCGGTCAGCACCAGCCGGAGCAGATGCGTGCGTGCCGGCCCGCTCACCGCGGACGGCAGGGTCAGCGCGCGGCCGTGCGCCCCGTCACCGGGCACCGTCAGCCCGGCGACGGTCCTGTCGTAGCGCTGTGTGCCGTCTGGGTCGAAGAGGGTGGCCCGCGCGGTGAGGTGCTCGGCGCGGCTGTGCCGGTTGTTCACCACGACCACCGAGCGGTCGTCGTAGGAGTACTGGACGTGCAGCGGCTCGTTCGCCTTCTTGGCGCCGAAGTAGGCGCCGTTCTGGTCCAGGTAGCGGTCCGTCAGCTGCCAGTGCAGGGAGGTCCAGCCGCTGTTGAACATCCAGTGGATCACCCCGGTGGCGGGCCCGCTGGTGTCCGTCGCGCCGCGGCCGTACGCCTCGAACTGGGCGCGGACGCTCTCGTACTGGGCGAGCTGGGCCTTGCGCACGTAGTCGGTGAGGCCCGTGGGGGCTCCGTAGCGGCCGGCGAGTGCCTTGTTGTAGATCCGGAGCGTGCCGAAGGTGGTGGACGGTGAGCGGTGGTACTGCTTCGCGTCGGGGCTCTTCCAGAGGGTGTCCAGTTCGGCGGGGGTCATCATCCGGCGCAGGGTGTCGATCGTGGGGATGCTCGGGCCCGCGCTGGTCTCGGAGTTGAAGCCGGTGGCCCCGCCCTCGCGCTTGGCGTACCAGTAGCCGGGCGGCACCCAGTCGTAGGGGCCCGTCATCTTCATGCCCGATGCGCCGAGTTGCGGCGAGGAGGCGTCGGACGCGGCGGGGACGACGGGGACGGGCCAGTCCGCCGCCCGAAGGGCCTCCAGGTAGTCCTTCTCGATCGTCGCGTTCGGCGCGGCGTCGCTGCCGATCAGGAAGGACAGCACGCTCGGGTGATCACGCAGCCGGGCGGCCTCGGCCGCCATGGACGCCTTCGCCACGGAGTGGTCGGCATCCGTCCACCGTTCTCCGGAGCCGCTGGGATTGACGTCACCCTCCCACTTGTCGCAGCACTCCCAGCCCGGCAGGACGAGCACGCCGACGCGGTCGGCCAGGTCGAAGAACTCGTCCGGCTCCAGGTGGCCCTCCAGCCGGACCGTGTTCAGGCCCAGGTCGACCGCGTACCTCAGACGGTCCTCGGCGTAGCCGCGGTCCCAGCGCAGGAACTCGTCCGGGGACCAGCCCCCGCCTTTGATCAGCAGTTCCCGGCCGTTGATCCGGTACTGGCGGGCGCCGCCGGAGTTCAGCGGGGCCCGCACGTCACGGATGCCGAAGGTCTCGTGCGCGGTGTCCGACGCCCTTCCGGCGACGGTGGCGGTGAGGGCGAGTTCGTACAGCGGCTGTCCGCCCATGCCGGCCGGCCACCACACCTCGGGGCCGGTGAGGTGCAGGCCGGGGGTGCCGGCGGGGGAGAAGGTGACGGATTTCGTCTCGTGCGCGGCGAGCGGGACGGTCCTGGTGAACCGGACCCCGCCCACGCTGCCACCGACCTCGGCCGTGACCGGGGCGTCCGTGTCGTTGCGGGCCAGGGCCTTGACCGTCAGGTCGGCGGCGGCGAGCGAGGGCACGGCCAGCTCGGTGACCACGTGCGCGTCGCGCAGCGCGACCGGGCCGGACCTGCGGACCAGGACGTCGCGGACGAGCCCCATGTTCCGGTCGGGCGGCGGCTGGAGCCAGTCGAGCCAGCCCATGGTGAGCTTCTTGTTCGGGTCGTTGGGCTGGACGCGGAAGGCGACCGTGTTCGTGCCGGACCGGACCAGCGCGGTGATGTCCAGCTCGTGCCGGGTGTAGGCGCCGGCGACCCGCGCGGCCTCGGCGACCCGGTGGCCGTTGACGTAGACGTCCGCCGCGGAGACGACGCCGCTGAAGTCGAGGTACGTGCGTCCAGCGGTGTCCGCGACGGTGAAGTCGGACCGGTACCACCAGGGCACCTCGAAGTCGGCCTTCGGGATCTGCTGCTGGTTGGTGGAGTGGAACGGGTCGGCGTACACCCCGTTCGCGAGCAGGGCGGCCAGCACCGTGGAGTGAGGGCCCGCCGGGTACCAGCCCCGCGCCGGATAGCCGGGGGAGGACACGGCCGCCGCGGAGTCGCCCACCTTCGCCGTGGACTGCACGGCGTAGCCGGAGAGCGGGGTGCTGCTGCCGGCGGCGGAGGGGACGTGGGTGACGGGGGCGGGCCGGTGCCGCTCCGTCGTGCCGGACCCGGCCCAGGCGCCGGTGGTAAGGGCGGCGGCCAGCGCGAGCAGCGCGGCGGCCGTGGGGAACCGACGGGCGGGGCGAGGGAACACGGCGGTCTCCAGCCTCGTAAAGTTAGGAAACTTTACTAACCTGGGTCACGCTAGGACGCGCCCCGTGCCGTGTCAACGATCCGCGCCCTCGTGGGCGTTGCCCGGGTCAGGTTCCGGCCGTCCGGCGCTCGAACACCATGGCACGAGCGGTGTCCAGAGCCGTGGCCACCGCGCCGAGCAGCACCGCGTCCTCGCCCAGCCGGCCCGGTGCGATCCGCGGGCGCAGCGGCGTGAGGGTGCGCAGATGCTCCTGGACCGGCCGCAGCAGCAGGTCGACGCTGTGCCCGACCCCGCCGCCGAGCACCACCAGGTCCGGGTCGAGCACCGCGGCGGCGGCCGCCACCGTGTGCGCGATCCGCTCGCCCTCCAGCTGCACCGCCCGGACGGCGGCCGGATGCCCCTGCCGGGCCGCGTCGAACACGGCCTTCGCGGTGAGCTGTCCGCTCATCCCGAACTGCCGGGCGGCCTCCACCACCGCCTCCCCGGACACCGCGTCCTCCAGCCGCTCCGGTTTGCGCCCCCCGGGCCAGGGCAGGAAACCGATCTCCCCGGCCAGTCCGTGCGCCCCCGTGAACAGCCGCCCCTCGCCGACGATCCCCATGCCGAGGCCGGTGCCTATCAGGATGTAGGCGAAGAGCCGGCTCCCCGCGCCGACGCCGTAGGTGTACTCGCCGAGCGCGGCCAGATTGGCGTCGTTGTGCACCTCCAGCGGCACGCCGAGTTCCGTGCTCATCCGGTCGACGATCCCCGCCCGGCCCCAGCCCGGCAGGTGCATCGCGTACCGCACCCGCCGCTGCTTCTCGTCGTAGACACCGGGCGTGCCGACCACCCCGTGCACCACCTCGGCCGGGTCCACACCCGAGTTGGCCGTCACCTGCCGGGCGGTGTCCACGACCAGGCCGGCCAGCGCGGCCGAGGCGCGGGCCCGGTTGCGCACGTCGGCCCGGGCGACGACCGTGCCGTCCAGGTCGGCCACCGCCACCCGCAGCCAGCCCCGCCCGATGTCCACGCCGAGCGCGTACCCGGCCGCCGGGTCGGGGGCGTAGAGCACGGCGGTGCGTCCGCGTTCCGGGGCGTGCGTGCCGACCTCGTGGACCAGGCCGGCCGCCGCGAGCGAGGCGAGCGCGCTGGACACGGTCGGCTTGGACAGACCCGTCTCCCGGGCCAGCTGGGCGCGCGAGGCCGCGCCGAGGCCGCGCAGCCGCTCCAGCAGCAACCGCTCGTTGGTACTGCGCAGGCGCCGGCGGTTCCAGGGCTGTTCCTGCTGCTCCGTGACGTCACCTGCGCGCATCGCACCATTCTCGTGCACCCGTGCCATGTACTTGACGTGTCTAGTAAGTCTCCTTAACTTTATCGGCCAGTCGGCCCCGCCGGGTGGCCCGCAGCGCACGTCGCGTCAGGAGTCCCCATGTCCGGTAGCCCGCCACCCACGGGTGGCTTCGTCCGTCGTGTCGGTCTGTTCCAGGCCACGGCGATCAACATGAGCCAGATGTGCGGCATCGGCCCGTTCGTGACGATCCCGCTGATGGTCGCCGCGTTCGGCGGCCCCCAGGCGGTCGTAGGCTTCGTCGCGGGCGCGGTCCTGGCGCTGTGCGACGGGCTGGTCTGGGCCGAGCTGGGGGCCTCGATGCCCGGCTCCGGCGGCAGCTACGTCTATCTGCGCCAGGCCTTCCAGTACCGCACCGGCCGCCTCATGCCGTTCCTGTTCGTGTGGACGGCGATGCTCTTCATCCCGCTGATCATGTCCACGGGCGTGGTCGGCTTCGTCCAGTACCTGGGCTATCTCGCGCCCGGCCTGGGGCGGACCGCCGGCGACCTGATCGGCCTCGGCGTCATCGCGCTGGTGGTGATCCTCCTGTGGCGCGGCATCGAGCACATCGCCCGGATCACCGCCGTGATGTGGACCGTGATGGTCGCCTCGGTGCTGCTGGTCATCGTGGCCGCCGCGAGCGGCTTCAGCCCGCACCTCGCCTTCACCTATCCGGCGCACGCCTTCGACCTCACCGGCGCGCACTTCTGGCCGGGTTTCGCCGCGGGGCTGACGATCGGCATCTACGACTACCTCGGTTACAACACCACCGCGTACATGGGCGCCGAGGTCAAGGACCCCGGGCGCACCCTGCCGCGCTCCGTCCTCCTGTCGATCCTGGGCATCATGGCGATCTACCTGCTGCTCCAGATCGGTACCCTCGGCGTCGTCGACTGGCACCGGATGACCGACCCGCAGGACATCGCCTCCACCTCGGTGGCCAGCGCGGTGCTGGAGGAGACCTGGGGGAAGGGCGCCGCCGACACGGTCACCGTGCTGATCCTGGTCACCGCGTTCGCCTCCGTGTTCACCGGGTTGCTGGGCGGCTCCCGGGTGCCCTACGACGCCGCCCGCGACCGGGTCTTCTTCCGGCCCTACGGGAAGCTGCACCCCAGGCACCGCTTCCCGGTGCTCGGCCTCGCCACCATGGGCGTGGTCACCGCCGTGGGGTTCCTGATCGGCCGCCACACCGATCTCGCCACCCTGATCCAGCTGCTCACCACGGTGATGATCATCGTCCAGGCGCTCGCCCAGATCGTCGCGCTGACCGTGCTGCGCCACCGGCAGCCGGCCCTGCGCCGGCCGTACCGGATGTGGCTCTATCCCCTGCCGAGCGTCGTCGCCTTCGTCGGCTGGTGCGTGATCTACGGCTACGCGGACAGGAACTCCCCGGGCCGTCATCCCGTCGAGTGGTCCCTCGCCTGGGTGGCCCTCGGCTGTGTGGCCTATGCGGTCTGGGCGCGGCTGGAACGGGTGTGGCCGTTCGGACCGAAGGAGATCAGCGAGGAGTACGACACCCCTGAGGCGAGGCGGAGTACGACGCCCGCGAAGTGACGGATTTGCCGGCCGTGCTGTCCGGCCTCGAGTCACTGCTGGAGACCGGCCGGACGCTGCCGCAGGAGCCGTGGCTGGTCCCGGACCGCTGAACGGACACGGCGAAGGCCGGTCCGCCCGGGCGGACCGGCCACGCTCTTGTTCCCTTCCTTTCCTCTGTCTTCTCTTTCGCAGCTCTTGCGGGGCTCCGCTATGGCCTGGGAGTGCTCTTCGCCGCCGTGCCGGCGCACACCAGGCCGAGGGCGAGGGCCAGCGCTCCGATGACGATGTTGTTGACGATGACGCCCGCATCCGGAGCCCGGCCCACGATCCAGGGGGCGATGATCATCCAGATGCCCATGGCGCACATGGCCCAGCTCAGGCCGTACATCCGCTCGGGGGCGCGGGTGAATCCCAGAGCCAGCAGGCCGATGGCTATGCCCAGGATCAGGTTGTGGGTCGCGAGGGCGGGCTGGTTCGCCGAGTAGTGCACGATCCACGGGGACGCGGCACAGTACAGGCCGAGCAGGAACACGGGCCCGTCCACGAGTGCCACGTCACGACCGCCGAGCATGCGAGCGTAGCGATCCCGCATTTCGGAGACATCGGGGTGGCTCGATATGTCACCCCTGTGCAAGTTGGCCATGAGTCGTCTCCTTCGACTGTGCCGACCCAGACCGGGTCCGGCCCGGTGTGCGGTTGGCGCCGCATAGTCCAGTTTGCTCTTATTTCTTATTTATGTGTAGAGGTGTTCCAAGGTGCGGCGCAGCTGGTGCAGACCCCTTCGCGCATGGCTCTTGACCGTGCCCAGCGGCCATCCCGTGCGCTCCGCGATCTGGGTCTGGGTGAGGTCCTCGTAGTAGGCGAGGCACAGCACCCGTTGCTGGGGCGCGGGGAGCCGGGCCAGGGCGTGGCGTACGACGACACGGTCCAGCGTGGCCTCGGGGCGCCCGGCGGCCGGCTCGTCCGGCGACAGGGCCGCGGCGGCCGCAGCGACCAGCTCGCCGCGGCGCGTCCGGGCGGAGAGCGCGTCGGCGATCTTGCGCCGGGTGATGCCGGTGATCCACCCGGCCACCGTCCCGCGATCGGGCCGGTACCCGGCGCAGCCGCGCCAGACGCCGAGGAACACCTGCTGTGTGACGTCCTCGGCCTCCGTCGCGTCCCCCAGCGTGCGCCACGCCAGCGCGTGCACCATGGGCGACCAACGGCGGTGGACCAGCGCCAGACAGGCGTCGTCGCCGGCCGCCAGACCCTGGACGAGGTATGCGTCGCCGGGCCCCGGCAGCGCGTCGGCGGACCGGTCGTCCGCAGCGGCGGCACCGGCCGCCACGACAGTCGGATCCGGGCTCATGACGACGGCTCCTTCGTCTCGAAGGGGCCGGCCCGGGCAACGCCCCGGCCGACGGCGGACCAGGGCGCTCGCCGGTCCTTCCCCGGCGTCGGCCCCGTGTCCGCATGATCCGAGCCGGTGCGTCGAACGGACAACTCGCATCGCTTCTGCGTCGTATCGTCGTCGTATGGACCCGAGCGAAGCGGCGCGGACGACCGAACCTGGGACCGCCGAGCCGGTGCGAACGACGGAATCTGGGACCGCCGAGCCGGTGCGGACGACGGAATCTGGGACCGTGGAGCCGGCGCTGAGTGCGGAACCATGGACCGCCGAGCCGGCGTTGACGACCGGCGCGCTGGCCCGCCGGCTCGGAGTCTCGCCCACCACCCTCCGCTCCTGGGACCGCCGTTACGGCATCGGCCCCGCCGCGCGCACCGACGGCCGGCACCGGCGCTGGACGCCCGAGGACGTGACCGTCCTCGAGGCCATGTGCCGGCTGACCGCGTCCGGCGTCCCGCCCGCCGAGGCCGCCCGGACCGCGCGGCAGGAGCGGGCGTACCCGGCGTCCGTCCGGCGCCCGCCCGGCAGGACACCGGTGCCCGCCGCCCGGCCGGCCGGCACCGGTGCCGTGCTGTCCGCTGAGGCCCGGCAGGAGGGCCGGGGCCTGGCCCGTGCGGCCGTCCGGCTCGACGCCCCTGCCGTGGAGGAGCGGCTGGAGACCGCCATGGACCGGTACGGCCTCCTCACCGCCTGGCAGGAGGTGATGGTCCCGACCCTGCACGCCGTGGGCCGCAAGTGGGCCTCCTCGGGGGACCGGTACGTCGAGGTGGAGCACCTGCTGTCCTGGCACGTGTCCACCGCCCTGCGCCGCCACACGCGACGGCCCGTGGCCACGGCCGGGACCACGGGAGCAGGCCCCGTGCTCCTGGCCTGCGTCCCCGGCGAACAGCACACGCTCCCGCTGGAGGCGCTCAACGCCGCGCTGAGCCGACTCGGCGTCCCGGCACGGATGTTCGGCGCGGCGGTTCCGGCGGAAGCGCTCCTCGCCGCGGTACGGCGGCTGGGCCCCGCGGCCGTGGTGCTCTGGGCGCAGGCACGCTCCACCGCGAGCCTGCCGCTGGCCGAGCACGTGGCCGCCATGGAGTGGGGCGTCAAGGGTGCCCGGGCGCAGCCCCTGATGATGCTCGCCGGCCCCGGCTGGAGCGGCCGCCCCGCCCGCGGCATGCTCCGCCCGACCGCCCTGGAGGAGGCCGTCGGCACCCTCGCGGACGCCTATGGCGTCACGCCGCCCGGTACGCCCGCGTGACGAGGACAGCGGCCCGGACCCCGCTCGGCCGGGGGCCCGGTAGGTCCGCGTGAGGGGGGCAGGGGCCGGGACCCCGCTCGGCCGGGGGCCTGGTAGGTCCGCGTGAGGGGGGGGCAGGGGCTCGGATCCCGCTCGGCCGGGTCCCGGGGGCAGCGGCCCCAGGCGAGCCCGGTCGGGGGCCCCGGCCCGCTCATCCGCGGCTGCGGGCGCGTCTGAAGCGGGCCAGTCCGTCGGCGAGGTCGACGATCGGGTCCGGGTAGGCGCCTAGGGCGGCTCTGTCCGGGGCCGGCAGCTTCCACGGCTCGTGCACCGCCCCGCCCGCCACGCCCCGCAGTTCGGGCACCCAGCGGCGGACGTAGGCGCCGTCGGGGTCGTGCCGCCTGGCCTGGGTGACGGGGTTCAGGACACGGTTCGGGCGGGTGTCCGTTCCGGTGCCCGCGACCCACTGCCAGTTGAGCTGGTTGTCGGCCATGTCCCCGTCGACCAGGAGGTCCAGGAAGTGCCGTGCCCCGATGCGCCAGTCGACGTACAGCGTCTTGGCCAGGAAGCTCGCGGTGAGCAGGCGGGCCCGGTTGTGCATCCACCCCTCGTGGAGCAGCTGGCGCATCGCCGCGTCGACCACCGGATAGCCGGTACGGCCCTCGCGCCACGCCCGGATGTCGTCCCGGGCCGTCCGCTCCGACCGCCAACGGTCGTGCTTCGTACGGTAGTCGGTGGTGGCCGCACCGGGACGCGCCGCCAGCACCTGGTGGTGGAAGTCCCGCCAGGCGACCTGCCGTACGAACGCCTCCCCGCCCGGACCGGCCGCCCCGCGGGCCCGGTGGACCAGTTCCACGGGGGACAGGGTGCCGAAGTGCAGGTGCGGCGAGAGCCGGGAGGTCGCGTCCCCTGCGAGGTCGTCGTGCCGGTCCGCGTAGCCGGCGACACCGGAGCGGAGCCAGGCCGTGAGCCGCTTCCTGCCCATCGCCTCGCCGCCTTCGGCCAGCCCCGGCGAGAGGCCCGACAGCGCGGCGCGGGACGGCAGTTCCTCGGATCCGACACCTGCCGGGACACGGACGGAGCGGGGTGCCGCGAGGACGTCCCGCAGTCGCTGCCCCGACCACTGCCGGAAGTACGGCGTGAACACGGCGAAGTGGTCCGAGGAGGCCGGGGTCACCGCGCCGGGCGGCACCGCGGTGACCACCGAGTCGTGGACGTGCAGCCGCCGCCCCTCGGCCTCCAGAGCGCGCCGCAGCCGCCGCTCCCGGGCCTGGGCGTACGCGCTCACGCCGGCCGCCATGTGCACCTCGTCGGCGTCCGACTCCGCGGCCACCTTGCACACCGCCTCCACGACGTCGCCCGAACGCACCACCAGCCGTCCGCCGCGCTCGCGCAGCCCGGCGTCGAGGTCCCGCAGGCAGTCGGCGAGGAACGCCAGCCGGTTGGGCGCGGCGAAGCCGGCGGCGGCCACCCCCGGGTCGCGGACGAACAGCGGGACGACCTGACGGCGGCCGCTCAGTGCGGCTCGCAGGGGCGGGTGGTCGTACAGGCGCAGGTCGGCGGTGAACAGGACGACCGAGACGTACATGGCGCGGCTCCGGGGCGAGTGGTGCGGACATGGAGCACTTCGGGCCGGACCGGGTCCGCGGATGCGCCCGCTTCCGCACGTGGTGACATGTCCGCCGAGGTCCGGGGCAGGCGCAGCAGTACAGGATGTACGTTCCGTCCGAGCGAACCGGAGGTGTCCGCCGCCATGAGTGCGAAGGTGCTGGAGCGATTCCCCGCAGGTTCTCCGCGTGGCTCGTGGCCGGCGGAGGAGTACGCGGCGGCCCGGCGTGCCGAGGGGGAGCACGCCACCGTGGTGATGGACCTGAACTCGGACTCGTTCCTCGTCGTGCTCAGGGACCAGGGCGAGGACTGAAGCCCCCGGCACGGCGCGGCGCGGCGCTGCTGTCGCTGTCGGTGCCGTTGCTGTTGCTGTTGCCGCTGTCGCTGTCGCTGTCATTGCCACGGCCGACGGCGCGATGCCGGCCACCGCCCGCGCGACCGGCGAGGGACGGCGGCCTGTGGGCGGTCGCTCCCGGTCGGTGCCCGCCACCCGGTACTGAGCCCGTCAACTGCGTGCGGCAGACTATGAGTTCATGAAACGACGAGCACCGCAGGCAGACACCTCCGTCACTCTCGGGCTGCTGGCGGCCTGGGCCCTGCACGACACCGAGGAACTGGTGACCGTGCCGCGCTGGGTACGTACCCGGGTCCCGGAGCTGCGCAAGCGCTACCCCCAGGTGCCCGAGGGCGTGTGGCGGCAACTGGAGGCGGTGGACGGTCGCGAGTTCGCCACCGCCGTCGCGGCGATGGCCGTCGTGGTCGGGGTGGCCGCCGTCGACGGGTACCGGACGGGCGGACGGTCCGCCGTCTACCAGACGGCACTGAACGGCTTCGGCCTGCACGGTGTCGTGCACCTGGCCCAGGCGGCCGCGGCCCGCGGCTACACGCCGGGCTCCGTGACCAGCCCGCTGGTGGTCATCCCCTTCACCCTGTGGGCACGCGGCCGGCTGCGGCGCGCGGGGGTGCTGCGGCCCGCCCGGCCGCGTGACGTGGTCCAGGCGCTCGGTTTCGCAGGCGTCGCCGCGGTGGGCACGCACGCGCTGGCCCGCCGGGTGTTGAGCAGCCGCTGACCTGAGGTGCCGCGGCGGTCGCGTCGCGGCGGTCGTCGCGCCGGCCGTGCTCGCGTCGTCCGAGATCGAGCCGACTGTGCTCGAGACGAGTGTGCTCCAGCCGGCTGTGGTGCTCGAGCCGGCCGGGAGTGGGCCGGAGGGGCCTGGCCGCCGTGGCGTCGGTGCGGCCTCGGTAGCCCGTCGGCGTGACACTGGTCACCCGCGTCGGCCGACGGGATTTACTTGGGTACCTGAAAGGTTGGCGTTTACATCTGACTGACCTAGGCTCGGGCCGACCCGCCCGTGCTCCACCTGCGAGGCATCCGTGAACCACTCCACCCCCGAGCAGCCCGCCGACGTCGTGGCCCGGCTGCGGGCCACCTTCCGCAGCGGCCGCACCAAGCCCGTCGAATGGCGCACCGGCCAGCTGCGCCGGCTGCGCGCGATGCTCTCGGAACGCGGCGCGGACCTCGCCGCCGCCCTCCGTGCCGACCTCGGGAAGAGCAGCGCCGAGGCCCACCGCACCGAGATCGACTTCACCGTCCGCGAGATCGACCACACCCTGGAGCACCTCGCGGACTGGCTGCGTCCCGAGCCCGCGCCGGTCCCGCCCCACCTCGGCGCCGACGCCACGGCCTGGACCCAGTACGACCCGCTGGGCGTCGTCCTCGTCATCGCGCCCTGGAACTACCCGGCGCAGCTCCTGCTCGCCCCCATGGTCGGCGCGCTGGCCTCCGGCAACGCGGTCGTGGCCAAGCCGAGCGAACTGGCCCCCGCCACCTCGGCCGCGCTGGCCGAACTGATCCCCGCCTACCTCGACAGGGACGCGGTCGCCGTCGTCGAGGGCGGCGTCCCGGAGACCACGGCCCTGCTGGCCGAGCGCTTCGACCACATCTTCTACACCGGCAACGGCACCGTCGGCCGCATCGTCATGCGTGCCGCCGCCGAGCACCTCACCCCGGTCACCCTCGAACTGGGCGGCAAGTCCCCGGTGTTCGTGGACCGCGGCACCGACCTGGACGTGGTCGCCGACCGGCTGGCCCGCGGAAAGTTCCTCAACGCCGGCCAGACCTGTGTCGCACCCGACTACGTCCTGACCGACCCGGAGACTGCCCCGGGTCTGGAGGCCGCACTGGTCCGCGCGGTCGGGGGACTGTTCGGCCCGGACCCGGCGCGCTCGCCGGAGTACGGCCGGATCGTCAACGAACGGCACTTCGAACGGCTCTCCGGGCTGCTCGGCTCCGGCCGCGTCGCGGTGGGCGGCGACGGCGACCGGACGGCCAAGTACCTCCCGCCCACCGTCCTCGCGGACGTCGAACCGGACGCCCCCGTCATGCAGGAGGAGATCTTCGGACCGATCCTGCCGATCGTGACCGTGGCCGGCCTCGACGAGGCCATCGCGTTCATCAACGACCGCGACAAGCCGCTCGCCCTCTACGTTTTCAGCGAGTCCGACGAGACGCGCGAGCGCATCGCCGACGAGACCTCCTCCGGAGGGCTCGGCCACGGTCTGCCCCTCGCCCATCTCACCGTCTCCGACCTGCCGTTCGGCGGGGTGGGGGAGAGCGGCATGGGCAGCTACCACGGCCGCTATTCCCTGGAGACGTTCAGCCACCGCAAGGCGGTCCTGGCCAAGCCGCTGAGCTGACCAGCCCCGGTGACTCGGGCCCGCACCGGTGGCCCGGGCCCGCACCGGTGGCCCGCGCCTGCACCGGTGGCCCGGGTCTGCCCCGGCCACCCGGGCCCGGCCGTCACGTGCGGCCGGGCCCCTACTTCGCCGATCCGGAGCCCCTTCTACTTCGCCGAACCGGAGCCCCTTACGGCTCACTCGAAGTCCCAATTCGACTCGAACCGGAGCCTGTCCCGGGCCCGATCCGGAGCCCCTTCCGGTCGTGTCCGTCCTCGGCACCTGGGAGCATTTCGCCTCGCTGAGCGAAGTGACCGCGCAGGAAGTGAAGACAGCGGCCGTCAACTATTCGGTGTTCACTTCGCTGCCTTCGCTGTTTCGAGCCTGCGCCGCGAACGTCGGATCTTCCGCGACCCAGCCAGAAATGTGCACCTCACCACCCCGGTGAGAGTCCCCCGGCCGATCCCGATAGACACCACGAACCCGCGTGCCCGTTCGGCCGGCACGTCCCAACGACCGCTGATCTGGCTCAAGACAGCTCCGAGGTCCCGCGAGCCTGCTGGTCTGTGGCGGCTCGTATCTGAAGGCGCCATCTCACATGGACGCCCGTCTCGCCGGGGGCTTCCGGCCCATCCGGCACCCGCGCGCGCTCAACCTCAGTGAAGTCCAAGCGGCGGGCGACGGCACCACTCGCGGCATTGGCCTCGCAGCGCGGAGCACATCAGCAGGCTGTCCCATGACCAGGATGCTGCCTCAGCCTCGCCAGACCGACTACGCGATTACCGGCACCCAACCCACGGCCATCTCAGTGCTGGACACCTACCCCACCAGCAGGTTCCCGCCGTTTCCACCGCCAGATTCTGCGAACCCGCTGGTTTCGGACCGTCCGTAGCGTCAAACTCCCCGGATGCGCGGCAACACCCCGGCACAGCTGCGGAGTCGGGGCCTCGCCCACCGACAGTCCGCCCCGATGCCGGGGTCTCGGCTGGCGCGGGCCCGTACGGCCGGTACAGGCGCGTCCGGTGTGCGAGACTCCGCCGATGACCGTAGAACAGCTGATCACCGCCGACGCCTCCGGCAC
Organism: Streptomyces actinomycinicus; assembly: GCF_016741775.1. GTDB lineage: Bacteria > Actinomycetota > Actinomycetes > Streptomycetales > Streptomycetaceae > Streptomyces > Streptomyces actinomycinicus. The sequence goes on from NZ_JAERRK010000011.1 coordinate 145,081, forward strand.
CTGGAAACTCGGGGACCTGCCCGTCCACCGCATCGGCTTCGGCGCGATGCGGCTGACGGGCAGCGCCGCCTTCCACCACGGCACACCGAGCGAGCGGGAACGGTCGCTCGCCGTCCTGCGCAGGGCCGTGGAGCTGGGTGTGAACCACATCGACACGGCGGCCTTCTACTTCTCGTCGCTGCGTTCCGCCAACGAACTCATCAACACCGCGCTGTCCCCGTACCCCGACGACCTGGTCATCGCCACCAAAGTGGGCCCCTTCCGCGACTACCACGGCGAGTGGGGCACCGCCGCCCGGCCCGACCAGCTGCGCGGACACGTCGAGGAGAACCTGCGCCAGCTCGGGCGGGACCATCTCGACGTCGTCTATCTCCGCCGCATGAGCCAGGACTCGATCGCCGAACACTTCGGCGCGCTCGCCGAGTTGCGCGAGGCGGGGCTCATCCGGCACCTCGGCATCTCCGCCGTCCAGCCCAGGCACCTCGCCGAGGCGCTGGACATCGCACCGGTGGTGTCCGTGCAGAACCGGTACGCGGTGGACCGCATCGATCCCGTCGATGACGAGATGCTGCGGCTGTGCGGCGTACACGGAATCGCCTTCGTCCCCTTCTACGCCGTGGCCGGCGCCGCCGGCGAGCAGGGTGCCACGACCGCTCACGACGACGCGGTGCTCTCCGTCGCCCGGGCCCACGGCGTGAGCCCCGCGCAGGTCCGCATCGCCTGGACGCTGCACCAGGGCCCGCACGTCCTCGCCATCCCCGGCACCGGCAACCCCGGCCACCTGGCCGAGAACGTCGCCGCCGGCGCGCTGCGGCTCACCGACGCGGAGCTGGCGCTGCTCGGTGCGGGCCGCGGCCCGGCACGCTGACCGCCGGACGATCCGCACACCGTCCGCAACGGCAGGAGACACGGCGGTTCCCGCGCGTCACCGGCCGTCACCCCGAGGCGAGGCCCGCGGGAGCGCGGCCGTGGCGGTGCCCGGCAACCCTGTGGCGAGGTCGGCCGGGTGCGCGGCCGTGGCGGTACCCGGTAACCCTGTTGCGGGGTCGGCCGGGTGCGCGGCCGTGGCGGTGCCCGGTAACCCTGTTGCGGGGTCGGCCGGGTGCGCGGCCGTGGCCGGTACCCGGCTGACTACGATGGTGTAGACGACCTTCCGGACCGTGCAGGAAGACGGGTGAGGAACGCCCCATGACCGACGCCAAGGACGAGCGCCGGCCCGCCGGTGAACTCGAGGCGAGCGTCCTCGCCGCGCTCTGGGCCGCCGGCACCTCCCAGACGCCTGGCCAGGTGCAGCTGAGCCTCGGCCGGCACCTCGCCCGCACCACGGTGACGACGATCCTCAGCCGGCTGCACGACAAGGGCGTGGTCGACCGCCGGCGCGAGGGCCGCGGCTACGCCTACTTCCCCGTCCGGGACGTGCCGGACACCCACGGCCTCACCGCGCGCCGGATGCACAGCGAACTGGACCGGGACAGCGACCGGGAGACCGTGCTCGCCCGCTTCGTCGCCCAGCTCAGCCCCGACGACGAACGAATCCTGCGGGGCCTGCTGGAACCGGGCGATCGATGACGGTCCTGCTCCTGCTGCCCCTGCTGCTGCCCTGCGCGCTCCCGGCCCTCGCCCGCCGTGCCCTGGACCGGCTGACCCCGGCCGTGGCGCTGTGGGCCGTCGCCGGCTGCGCGGTGCTCCTCGCCGGCTGCTCGGTGCTGGCACTCGGGGTGTCCGTCCTGACCGGGCTGTTGAAGCTGCCGCTCTTCGCCGCGCTCGGTGAACTGGTCCTTCCGCTGCGGACCGCCTCGGCCGTCTTCGTCGTCCCGGCCGCCGCGGCCTCGGCCGGCGCACTCGCCGTGTGCGGCTGGGCCCTCGTCCGCTCGGCCCGGCACCAGACCCGCGCCTTCCGTGCGGCCCGCGCGGAAGCCCGGGGCGCGACCGCCGCCGGAGACGTGTGCGTGGTGGACTCGCCCCGCGCCGACGCCTACGCCCTGCCCGGCCGTCCGCACCGCGTCGTCGTCACCACGGCGATGCTCCGCACCCTGGACGGCCCCGAGCGGGAGGCCCTGTTCGCCCACGAGCGGGCACACCTCCAGGGCGGCCACCACTACTTCCTCGCCGCCGCGGAACTCGCCGCGCACTGCCACCCCGCGCTGCGTGCGGTCCGGGGCACGATCCGGCTCGCCGCCGAGCGTGCCGCCGACGAGGCCGCCGCCGCCTCGGTCGGGGACCGGCGCACGACCGCCCGGGCCGTCGCCCGCGCGGCCCTCGCTGCCCAGGCCGCCCGTTCCGCACGCCCGGGCGTCGCCCCCGGCGCGGCAGGCGGACCCGTCCCGCAGCGGGTCCAGGCCCTGCTGGCCGCTCCGCGCGCCCCCCGCGCCGGCCGCGCGATCGCCACGCTCCTCGTCGCCTGCACCGCCCTGTCCTGCATCGCCTCGGCCACTGCCGCGGCCGACGTCCACCACCGAGTGGAGGTCGCACAGGGCGACGAGAATCCCTGACCCCGGCCCCGGCGCCGCCGGCCGCGCCGTGATTCCCCGAGACGGGGAGACGGCTTCCCGTCACCGCCCCTGCCGCCCGCCGCCCGTGCCGCCCGCCGGCCGTGTCGCCCGCCACCCGTGCCGCCCGCCGTCTGCCGCCCGTGCCGTTTGCCGCCCGCCGCCTGCGTCCGCTGCCCGTGCCGTTTGCCGCCCGTGTTCGTCCGCCGCCTCCGTCCCCTGCCTACGTCCGCCGCCGCCTGCGCCCGCCGCGCGCCGCCCGTGCCGCCCGCCGCCCCCGTTCTCCGCCCCCCTTCTCCCGCTCTCCGCCCGCCGTCCTCGGCCCTCCGCCCTCCCGTCCCGGAGGCGGTTGAAGAGGCTGCAGGATTCCCCGCACCGGCCGCTTTATGACGCGCGTAGATCCGCGGGGGCCAAGGACTGGCGCGCACCGGGTTTTACGTATAACCTCACCGGCTAACCACTCCCACCGGAAGGTCACGATGCGCCGCCTGGCCCTGGTCACCCTCGTCGTCGACGACTACGACGAGGCCGTCCGCTTCTACACCGAGGCCCTCGGGTTCCGTCTCGCCGAGGACGCCCACCGGCCCGACGGCTCGCGCTGGGTTGTCGTGGAGCCCGGCGGCGACGGCCCCGGCACCGGCCTGCTCCTGGCCCGCGCCAAGGGCGAGGGTCAGCGCGCCCGGGTCGGCGACCAGACCGGAGGCCGCGTCGGCTTCTTCCTGCACACCGACGACTTCGCCCGCGACCACGCCCGGATGACGGCGGCCGGCGTGACCTTCCTGGAAGAGCCGCGCCACGAGCCGTACGGCACGGTCGCCGTCTTCCAGGACCTCTACGGCAACCGCTGGGACCTGCTCCAGCCCGCCGCCTGATCACCCAGAACCACCTGCCGAGGAAACCCCCGCCATGACTGCTACGCGCGTAGACGCCGATGTGATCCGCCGCCTCCCCAAGGCCGTCCTGCACGACCACCTCGACGGCGGCCTGCGCCCCGCCACCGTGGTCGAACTCGCCGCCACGGTCGGCCACACCCTGCCCACCACCGACCCCGACGAGCTGGCCGCCTGGTACTACGAGGCCGCCAACTCCGGCGACCTGGTCCGCTACATCGCCACCTTCGAGCACACCCTCGCCGTCATGCAGAACCGGGAGGGCCTGCTGCGCGTCGCCGAGGAGTACGTCCTGGACCTCGCCGCCGACGGTGTCGTCTACGCCGAGGTGCGCTACGCCCCCGAGCTGAACACGCAGGGCGGGCTGACGCTCAGCGAGGTCGTGGAGACCGTGCAGGAGGGCCTGGCCGTCGGCATGGCCAAGGCCGCGGCGGCCGGCACCCCGGTCCGCGTCGGCACCCTGCTGTGCGGGATGCGGATGTTCGACCGGGTCCGCGAGGCCGCCGAGCTGGCCGTCACCTACCGGGACGCCGGCGTCGTCGGCTTCGACATCGCCGGTGCCGAGGACGGCTTCCCGCCCGCCGACCACCTCGAGGCCTTCGAGCACCTGCGCCGCGAGAGCGTGCCGTTCACCATCCACGCCGGCGAGGCCCACGGCCTGCCCAGCATCCACCAGGCCCTCCAGGTGTGCGGCGCCCAGCGCATCGGCCACGGCGTGCGCCTGACCGAGGACATCGTGGACGGCAAGCTCGGCCGCCTCGCCTCCTGGGTGCGCGACCGCCGTATCGCGCTGGAGATGTGCCCCACCTCCAACCTCCAGACCGGCTGCGCCACCTCGATCGCCGAGCACCCGATCACCGCGCTGAAGGACCTGGGCTTCCGGGTCACCCTGAACACCGACAACCGTCTGGTGTCGGGCACCACGATGACCCGCGAGATGTCCCTGCTGGTCGAGGAGGCGGGCTGGACGGTCGAGGACCTGCGCACCGTCACGGTGAACGCCCTCAAGAGCGCGTTCATCCCGTTCGACGAGCGCAACGCCCTCATCGAGGACGTGGTCCTGCCGCGTTACGCCGCCGCGCTCTGAACCAGCCCCCTCAGGTAGGCGGCCTGTCCGACGTGCTGAAGGTCGTCGGACAGGACGCTCACCAGGCGCACCCCGAGGGTGACCGCGGGGTCCCAGCGTTCGTCCACGACGCGTTCGAGATCCTTGGCGGCCAGCGAGCGCAGCGCGCCGAGGGTCTGTTCGTGGACGGCGTCGTAGTAGCCGGCCAGCATGCCGGCCGACTCGACCCGCACCTTCGCGACCTTGGCGGGGCTGTGCCCGTAGCCGGTGTCGTGCCGGGGCAGATCGAGGCCGAAACGCTTCTCCCAGCCCTGCGAGAGCCACACCTGGTCGAGGTCGAAGGCATCGGCGAGGTGGTCGTCCTGCACCCGGGTCAGGTGCCAGACCAGCCAGGCGATGGAGTTGGCGCCCGGGGCGGGCCGGTGGTGCAGCTCCTCCGGGCCGAGGCCGTCGAGGGCGGCATGGACTTCTTCCTGGATACGGCCGTAGCCGTCGATGAGGACGTCCTTGGCATGCATACCGTCCACCATCGCAAATCACCGCCGCTCACGCGCCCGGAATCCGGCCTCCGCGCAGGCGGCCCGGCCGACGGGAATCAGGCGGGCCCGGCCCCGTCCCGGGGTGGTGCCAGACCCTCCGTCTCGAGGAGGGTGACCAGCGCGCGGGCGGCGGGACTCGTGGCCCGCTCCGGCGGCAGCAGGGCGACGGTCTCGTACGCGGCCTCGACCGTGCCCTTCAGCGGGAGCGCGGTGAGCGAGGGCCGCTTGTGCCGGAAGTGCCGGGGCACGACGGCGACTCCGAGGTTCTCGTCCACCAGGTCCAGCAGGCTGTGCACGTCGTTGACCTCCAGCGCGACCGTGCGCCGGACCCCGGCCGCGGCGAACGCGGCGTCCGTGGTGCGCCGCGGGCCCCAGTCGGGGTGGAAGTCGACGAAGACCTCGCCCGCGAGGTCGTCCGGGCCGAGCACGGACCCGGCCGCGGCGAGGCGGTGGCCGGGGTGGCACAGCACCGTCATCGGCTCGCTGGTCAGTGCCACCGAGCGCAGCTGGTCGGTGTCGGCCTGGGTGCGGTAGGCGAAGGCCAGGTCGAGCCGCCCGGCCGCGACCTCCTCGGCCAGCGCACCCGAGCCGGCCTGCCGCAGCCGGATCTCCACGTCCGGGTGCCGTCCCCGGAAGGCCGCCAGCAGCGGGGCCACGTGCACCCCGGCGATGCACTGCTCCGTGCCGAGCGCCAGCGTGCCGCGCAGCACACCCTGCACCGCCGCCACGGCCTCGTGCGCCGTACGCACCTGCGCCAGGATCCGTTCGGCCTCCACCAGCAGCGCGCGCCCCGCCTCCGTCAGCGTCACCCGCCGGGTGGTGCGCACGAACAGGGGCGCCCGCAGCTCCCGTTCCAGCGCCCTGATGGACGCCGACAGACCGGACTGGGAGACCATCAGGCGTTCGGCGGCCCGGGTGAAGTGCTGGTCCTCGGCGACGGCGACGAAGTGCTGGAGATGGCGCAGTTCCATGATTGAGCAGCCTAACCGCTGAATCCCATCGGATTCTCCTGTTGGACCGCTGCACTCCGGCCGGGGAAGAGTGGGCGCGGAAGATCGTGTGCCAACCCCTCTGGAGTCGCGTTGTACACCGCACACCCCGACCGATACGCGGAGATGCCCTACCGGCGCGCGGGCCGCAGCGGCCTGATGCTGCCCGCGATCTCGCTCGGCCTGTGGCACAACTTCGGTCCCGGCCGGCCGGCCGGGACCCAGCGTGCCATCCTGCGCCGGGCCTTCGACCTCGGAGTGACCCACTTCGACCTCGCGAACAACTACGGCCCGCCGCCCGGTGCCGCCGAGTCCGCCCTCGGCGAGGCGCTGAAGGCGGACTTCGCCCGGTACCGGGACGAGCTGGTGATCTCCACCAAGGCCGGCTATCTGATGTGGCCCGGCCCGTACGGCGAGTGGGGCTCGCGCAAGTACCTGCTGTCCTCGCTCGACCAGAGCCTGCAGCGGATGGGCCTGGACCACGTCGACGTCTTCTACTCGCACCGCTTCGACCCGGACACTCCGCTGGAGGAGACGATGGGCGCGCTGCACTCGGCGGTCCAGCAGGGCAAGGCCCTCTACGTCGGCGTCTCCAACTACTCCGCCGAACAGACCCGCGAGGCCGCCCGCATCCTCGCCGGCCTCGGCACCCCGCTCCTCGTCCACCAGCCGCGCTACTCGATGCTCGACCGGCGCCCGGAGGAGGAAGGCCTGCTGGACGCCCTGGACGAACTCCGGACCGGCTCCGTCGTGTACTCCCCGCTGGAGCAGGGCCTGCTCACCGGCCGCTACCTCGACGGCATCCCCGAGGACTCACGGGCCGCGAGCGACAGCCCGTTCCTCGACTCGGACGCGGTCACCGGGGAACTGGTGGGCAGGCTGCGTGCCCTGGACGAGATCGCCGCGTCCCGCGGCCAGACCCTGGCCCAGCTCGCCCTGGCCTGGGTGCTGCGCGGCGGCAGGGTCACCTCCGCCCTGGTCGGGGCGAGCAGCGCACGCCAGATCGAGGACAGCGTCGCGGCCACCCGCAACCTCGACTTCGAGGACGGGGAACTGGCCCGGATCGACGCGATCGTGAAGGGCTGAGCGGTGTCTCCTCCGCTCGCGGTGGTCGTCGGCGGGGAGGACCGCCGGGAGCGGAGGAACCCATCTCGGACGCCGGCGCTCAGGCTCCGGCGGGCACCCGGTCGAGGAAGCCGAGCACCGAGCGGATGCGGCCGTCCTCATCCAGCGTGATCACGTCGAAGCCGGCGACCGGGGCGGAGCCGTCGGCCTCACTCACCAGCTCCCAGGAGAAGCGGGCCGTGTCATGGTGGCCGTCGACGGAACCGCCGGGCCGGAAGACGAAGCCGGGGAACTGCTCGTGCGCAGCCGCTATCACGGCCGCGATCCCCTCGTGCCCGCTGACGTCGACGAGCGGGTCGGTGTAACCGCCGTCCTCGGACCAGGCGGCGGCCACGGCCTTGGCCAGCTCCTCCGGTCCGCCCGCGTTCCAGGCGTCGAAGTAACGGGCGACGGCGGTCTCGTAACGGTCGGTGTTCGCGGACATGGGCGATCAGCCTCCATCGAGGTGTCATCACTGGTCAGGACCCGGGTCCCGGTTGCGGTGACCCGGTACGACAACCATGCCCGCGGCGCCCGGAGCCGTCGATTACCCCTCGGGTAAGGGCGAGAGTCATCCGATTCCGGCCAACGGCCGCCCCGAATATGCCAAGAGACTGGCCGGAAAGACATGGTGACAGTGATTCAGCAGTGAACATACTCGACGGGTGAGGGCCTTCACTTCCCGCGAGGTTCCGATCACGCACCGCACATGAGGCGCACCGGGAGCGAGGCCACGGCCGACAGGCGAACGACGCATCGGGGGAGGTGCACATGCACGACGAATTCCTGTGCCATGTCACCGCTTACGGCACCTGCGACGGACAGCGCATCGGGGTGCCCCTGGGCACCTACCGGGCGCCCACCCTGGCCCTCGCCCTGTGGTGGCTGCGCGACCGCGCGACCTGGATCGCCGACCGCCTCGACCCGCAGCCCGAGGCCGGGCACCTCCCGCCCGGGTCCCTCGTCCCGGTCCCGGACACCGTGCCCGACGTGCCGGCCCTCCTGCGGGCCTGGTGCGGCGACCCGGCCCGGCAGGAGCTGATCGCCGAGGAGCTGGCCGCGGGCCGGCTGGTGCGGATCGCGACCGGCGACGACACCACCGAGTACGAGCTGCTCGCCGAGTCCGTCGACGCCCTGCGGATGCAGCGCACCCTCCCGGCGCTCGTCCTGCCCGTCGCCTGACACGTGTCCACGACCCGGTCCCGCCCGGACCGAAGGGGCGCACAGGTGAGCGAATCGGTAGAATTCTGACCATGGCGGACCGGCCGGGCGCGCCGACACCGCCCGTACTTGTCCTGGAGACCGACTCCGGCTCCACGGTGATGAGCCCGGGCCATGACTACCACGTCGGACGCGACCCGTTGAGCGACATCGTCCTCGACGATGCCCGGGTCTCGTGGCACCACGCGGTGCTGCGCTGCGACCAGGACCGCTGGACCCTCGCGGACCAGCACAGCACCAACGGCACCTACGCCGACGGCCACCGGGTCCGCGAGTACGGACTGCGGCCCGGAAGCGTGATCCGGTTCGGCAATCCCGCCGACGGCCCCCGAGCCGTCCTCGCGGACCCGCCGCAACCGGCCCCGGACCGCCCCTTCGCGGTGTCCCTGCCCGAGCTGACCGGCACCTTCCGCGCACCCACCACCGTCCGCCCGCTGCCCGAGCGGACCGTCCGCATCGGCCGGGCACCCGACAACGACCTCGTCGTGGACGACCTCGTCGTCTCCCGCCGGCACGCCGAACTGCGCTCCCGCACGGAGGGCGGGTACGAGATCGCCGACCTCGGCAGTCACAACGGCACCTATCTCAACGGCCGGCCCGTCACCTGCGCCCCCGTCGGCCCCGGCGACATCATCGGCATCGGACACTCCGCGTTCTGCCTGGTCGGCGACCAGCTCCAGGAGTACGTCGACACCGGAGAGGTCTCCCTCGACGTCCAGGACCTCACCGTCGCCGTCGACCGCGGCCGCAAGGTCCTGCTGGACCACGTGTCCTTCCCGGTGGGCGAGAAGTGCCTGCTCGCGGTCGTCGGACCGAGCGGCTCGGGCAAGTCCACGCTGCTGCGCGCCCTGACCGGACAGCGGCCCGCCGACCGCGGCACCGTCCTGTACGACGGCCGCGACCTGTACCGCGCCTACGCCGAACTGCGCCAGCGCATCGGCCTGGTCCCGCAGGACGACATCCTGCACCCCCAGCTCACCGTCCGCGCCGCCCTCACCTACGCCGCCGAACTGCGCTTCCCCGAGGACACCGCCCGCTCCGAGCGGCGCGCCCGCGTGGACGAGGTCATCCGGGAACTGGGGCTGGAGCAGCGCGCCGGGCAGCCCGTGCACAGCCTCTCCGGGGGGCAGCGCAAGCGGGTCAGCGTGGCCCTGGAACTGCTCACCAAACCCTCGCTGCTCTTCCTGGACGAGCCGACCTCCGGCCTGGACCCCGGGATGGACCGGTCGGTGATGCACATGCTGCGCGGACTCGCCGACGACGGCCGCACCGTCATCGTGGTCACCCACAGCGTTCTCAGCCTGGCCATCTGCGACCGGCTCCTCGTGCTGGCCCCGGGCGGCAAGGTCGCCTACTACGGCCCCCCCGACGACGCCCTCGCCTTCTTCGGCTTCGACCAGTGGCCCGAGGCCTTCGAGGCCTTCGACCGCGACCCGGACCGGGACTGGGCGGGGGAGTACCGCGAGTCGCCGTTCCACCGCAGCTACGTCACCGAGGCCACCACCCAGCCCCGCCGCCCCGAACCGGCCCCCCTCCCCGCGGCGCCGCCACCGCGCCCGCGCAGCCGGGGCGCGCAGCTCGGCACCCTGGTCCGCCGCTACGCGGCCGTCCTCGGCGCGGACCGCACCTTCCTGATCACCATGATCGTGCTCCCCTTCGTCATGGGCGCCATGGCCCGAGCCCTGGGCAGCGGCGGACTCGACCGGGAGAACGTCATCAACGTGCTGCTCATCCTGTGTGTCGGCGCGGTGCTCACCGGGGCCGCCAACGCGGTGCGCGAACTGGTCAAGGAACGCGTGATCTACCAACGCGAACGCGCCGTGGGCCTGCCCCGGTCCGCCTACCTGGTGTCCAAGGTGGTGGTGCTCGGCACGATCACCGTCGCGCAGGCCGTCGTCCTCACCCTCGTCGCCCTGGCCGGGATCGACCTGAACGCCCCCGGCGGCCGGGGCGTCCTGCTGCCACCGCTCACCGAGATCACGGTGGCCGTCGCCCTGCTGGCCTTCAGCTCGATGATGCTCGGCCTGCTGGTCTCCGCGCTGGTGAGCAAGGAGGAGGTGACGATGCCGCTGCTGGTGCTGGTCGCCATCGTCCAGGTCGTCTTCTGCGGCGCCCTGCTCCACGTGAACGGCACCCCCGGTCTCGCCCAGCTGTCCTGGCTCGTGCCCTCCCGCTGGGCGTTCGCCGCCATGGCCGGCACCGTGGGGCTGGACGGCATGGTGCCTGGCGAGACGACCGACGATCCCCTGTTCCGGCACACGACGGGCGTCTGGCTGCTGGACGTGGCCATGCTGCTGGTGCTCTCCGCGCTCTTCGGGCTCGCGGTCGCCCGGCTGCTGCGCCGGCACGAGCCGGCCGTGATGCGGAAGTAGGCATGCGATGAGCGCACCCGGATTCCGGCCCACGCACGTCGTCCCGCCGCGCGGCTTGCCCGCATGGGAGGCTCCGGACCCGGCCCGGCCGACCGCACCCCTGGACCCGCTGCTGCCGGTGCAGCTCGTGGAGCGGCGCGGCGACTGGGGATACATCCGCTGCCACAACGGCTGGGGCGCCTGGATCGACGGCCGTCACCTGATCGCCCTGCCCGAGGACCCGCCGACCGCCGACGGACCCGACGGTGCCGCCGATCCACGCCCCCTCCTCGCGCAGTCCGAGAGGTCGTTCGGCGACTACCGGGCCGCCGTGGAGGCGCTCGCGGCGGGCGGTCTGGACAGCGAGGGCTTCGAGAGCCGCACCCGTGGCCTGCGGATCGGGATCGTCGTCGACGGCGAGTCCATGTGGCTGTACGACCCGCAGGAGGGCCGCTGGGTGTACGCCGACGGACGCCGGCTGACCACCTACGCCACCGACCGGGCGGTCACCGACCCCCATGACACCGGGCGCGCCCCGACCCGGCTGGTCACCCCCGAGGACGAGGGCTGATGGCACGCCAGACCAGCCTGTTCTCCGGACGTCCCTCGGAACTGATCGGCCGGCAGGTGGCGGGCTACCGGATCGAGAGCGAGGTGGGGCGCGGCGGCATGGCCGTGGTGTTCCGCGCCCGGGACCTGCGCCTGGACCGCACCGTCGCCCTCAAACTGCTCGCCCCTGAACTGGCCCGCAACGACACCTTCCGCAAGCGCTTCACTCACGAGTCCCAGGTGGCCGCCGCGATCGACCACCCGCACATCGTGCCCGTCTTCGAAGCCGGCGAGACCGACGGCGTGCTCTACATCGCCATGCGCTACGTCTCCGGCAGCGATCTGCGCCACCTGCTGGACGTACGCGGCCCGTTGCCGCCGCAGGACACGGTACGGATCGCCGCCCAGGTCGCCTCCGCCCTGGACGCCGCCCACGAGCACGGACTGGTCCACCGGGACGTCAAACCCGGCAACATCCTGGTCGCCGAGGGCACCGACAGCGACCACCCCGAGCACGTGTACCTCACCGACTTCGGGCTCACCAAGAAATCGCTGTCCCTGACCGGTTTCACCAGCGTCGGCCAGTTCGTCGGCACCCTCGACTACGTGTCCCCGGAACAGATCTCCGGGCGCCCGGTGGACGGCCGCTGCGACGTCTACGGCCTCTCCTGCGTCGTCTACGAGACCCTCACCGGCCGCCCGCCGTTCCAGCGTGACGACGACATGGCCCTGCTGTGGGCGCACCAGTACGACGAGCCGCCCCCGCCGAGCGAGGCCCTCCCCGGCCTGCTCCCGGCCGTCGACCGCGTCTTCGCCAAGGCCCTGGCCAAGAGCCCGGACGACCGCTACGAGACCTGCCTCGCCTTCGTCGCCGCCCTGCGCACGGCCACCACCACCGGATCCACCGACAGCCTCACGGACGCGGTACCCGACCGCACGGAAGTCGTCGAGGCCCTGCCGCCGCCCCCGTGGGCACAGCCGGTCTTCCGGGCCTAGCCGGGACCGGAGACGTCCACCGGTCCCCTGCGGCGCACCGGCCGGGCGCACAGGCCGCCCAGGAAACCTGCCACCAGCCCCCACAACGCGCCCAGACCCACCGCCTGCCACAGCCGGGGACTGAGGAACAGCTCTCCGGACAGGCCGCCGCCCAGGTCGCTGATGCCGAGCAGGGACAGCCCGTAGCGCGCCGCGACGCGGCCCGTCAGACACATCATCAGCACCGTCAGCGCCAGTGCGACGGCCAGGTGCAGCGCGTGCTGCCGGAGCCGGATCCGGGCGGGGGAGCGGACGGCCATCCGGAAGGCCACGGCGAGCAGCAGCACGGCGTCCACGACCACCAGCCACCACATCCGGCCGTCGTACGCGGTGAGCGAGCGCAGATTCAGCTCGGACACGTCCGGCGTGCGCAGGATCCGGTTTAGGACGTGCGGCGCAGGCAGGCCGAACGGGCCCTCCACGCGGCCGTTCCAGGTCGCGCCCAGGCCGCAGGTGACGGACAGCCAGACCAGATTCGGCAGGCCGAGCAGGATCAGCGCGAACATCTCGGCGGCATGCCCGCGGACGGCGATCGTGATCAGCGAGGCGACGAGCCAGATGACGCAGTAGGCGAGGATCATCTCCAGCATCGCGTGCGCCGCCGGACGCACCGACTCCTGCCGACGCAGCAGGCGCCCCGGCAGCGGCGCCCCACGCGCCATCAGCAGCGCCAGCAGCAGCACCCCGGCCAGCCACAGCAGCCCGAACAGGACGGTCAGCGGCACGTTCGCGGTGAACCCGATCCTCGGCGCCGCGTCCAGCAGCCCGGTCACCTCGCTGAGGGTGCCGCTGCCCACCTCCACCGCGAAATCCTGCCGGGCGGCGAAGGCCAGGCCGGTCAGCGCCGCCAGCCACAGCACGACGATCCGGGCCGCCCAGCCGGCCAGTTCCCTAGCCGAGGCGACCGCCCGGTGCCGCAGCGGGCGCAGGAAGCCCGTCCCGAGCACCAGTGCGCCGACGAGCGTCACCGACAGCGGCAGCCCGGTGAGATCGCCCTGTGTGCCGGCGAACACCCCCGCGCTGCCGGAGACTTCGACGCTCCCGCCGACCGCCGCGACCAGGGTCGCGGCGACCACCCGGGGGAAGGCGCCGTCCGGCAGGTGCGCGGCACCTGCCGCCACCAGCCCCAGCGCCGCCACCAGCACCATGACGGCCAGACCGGACAGCACCACGGCCACGGCCTGTCCCCAGCCGTGGCGGGCTACGGGCCGCGCGGAGACGGTCGGAGGGCTCACTCTTGCCACGCTAAGCAGCGGCCGGGTGCCTCGCCCGCCGGGTGGGCCGTCCGCGTCGGCTTGCGAGTTGTACGGTACATCGACACACAATGGGATCAATGTGCAGGCAAATGCACTCTTGAGCGTTTCAGCGGATCTGTCGTCTGTGAAGCCGCACATTGCGACGGGAAGAAGGGCTCGTGAGCGTCCAACCTCCCTCCTCCGGCCGTCCCACCGGGCCGCCCTCAGGCCCCCTGTCCGGCTCCTCCAGGCCCCCTTCGGGGCCACCGCCCTCGGAGCCGCCGGCCGGCGGCACCGGGCCCGAGGGGCCGCACGGGCCGTGGTGGAGGTCGGTGCCCCGCATCGCAGCAGTCACCACCGCCCTGGTCGCCGCCGTGGTCCTCGCGGTGGTCTTCCTGCGCCCTGGGGGCGACAACACAGCCAAGGGCGGCGAGGTGTTCCTGCAGTCCGCCAACAGCACCGGCCCCGACCCCTTCACCACGTCGACGGCGAAGGAGAGCGCGGTGTCGCCGGAGGCGACGGCGACACCTGGCCCGACGACCACCTCACCGGGTTCGGCCGGCACTCCGGGGGAGGAGCGTTCCTCCGTGCCCAGCGTCAATGCTCTGCAGGGCGTGGACGGCGCCGCACCCGGCCTGTACGGCGGCACCCGCAACGTCTCCAGCTGCGACGTGGAGAAGCAGATCAAGGCCCTGGCGGCCGAACCCGCGAAGAACCGGGCGTTCGCCTCCGAGGCAGGCGTCACGCCCGACGGCGTCCCCGGCTACCTGCGCTCCCTCACCCCGCTGCAACTGCGCGCCGACACCCGGGTCACCAACCACGGCTACCGCGACGGGGCCGCCACCAGCTACCAGGCCGTCCTCCAGTCGGGCACCGCCGTGCTGGTCGACGACCGCGGCGTACCCCGGGTGCGCTGCGCCTGCGGCAACCCGCTCACCGAGGCCGAGCCGCAGCCCGGCACCCCGAGGACGACGGGCGACCACTGGGAGTCGTACCACCCCGAGACCGTGGTGCACGTGACGCCCGCACCGAAGCCCGTCAAGGTCTTCGTGATCTACGACTCCCACCGCAAGGAGTGGGTCAACCGCCACAGCGGCGACACCCACAGCCGCCGCGACCAGCACGCCAAGCCTCCGGCGCATCCGTGGCACCCTGCGAAGCCGCCGGTCAGGCCACCGGCCCACTGCTCGGGCGGGCCCGGTGAGACGCCCGGCGGGGCGAATCCCTGCCCGTCGTGGTCGGGCTCGGGCAAGCCGCCCTCGTGGTCCGGTTCCGGTGAACCGTCATCGCCGGGCTCCGGCAAACCGTCCTCGGGCAAGCCGTCGTCCGGTTCCGGCAAACCGTCGTCCGGTTCTGGCAAACCGTCCTCGTCGTCGAGTTCGTCCCCGTCCGAGTCCGAGTCGAAGTCCGAGTCGCCTTCCTCCGGGTCGTCGTCCGAGGAGCCCTCGTCCTCGGCGAACTCCGAGTCGGAGCCGGAGTCCTCCTCCGAGTCGCCGTCGGAGTCGTCGTCCGAGTCGTCCTCGGAGCAGTCCTCCGAGTCACCGTCGTCGGAGAATTCGCCGGAGAAGTCGTCGGAGTCGGCTTCCTCCGAGTCCTCCGCCTCCGAGTCCGGGACGTCCGAGGCCCCTTCCTCGGGGTCGGAGACGTCGGGCTCCTCGGAGCCCTCGGCGGGTACGTCCGAGCAGTCCAGCCAGCCGGCCGAGAACAGCGCCAGCCAGGAGCAGACCTCTTCCCAGGAGCCCTCCGGCCAGCAGACCGAGTCGCAGCAGCAGGAGTCGCAGCAGGAGCAGCCCGGCACCGAGCAGCCTGGCACCGAGCAGCCTGGCACCGAGCAGCCCGACAACAACCAGCAGCAGGACCAGCAGCAGGACCAGCAGCAGGACCAGGGCGGCGGGGACCAGGGTGACGGCGGCGGTGACGGCGGCGGCGGCGGTGACGGCGGCGGCGGTGGCGACGGCGGAGGTGGCGGTGGCGACGGCGGCTGAGCTGTCCGGCCGTACCCGCCCCCCGACAGGCGTGAGCCTCACCACTCTGCGCGGACGGCGAACGGATCCGGTGGACTGCCGGGCCGGGCTCGGGGTACGAGGACTGGTGCAACAGCGACCGGGCGGACCGGGCTTCCGAGAGAGAACAGCATGATCGAGCACCTGGGCGGGGCAGTGATACCGACTGGTTTCGACGTACCCGTGGAGCCGCTGCGGCGCGCGGCGCACTACACCGGCGAACCCGGATGCATCGCCGAGGCGCGCGCCTTCGCGGCCCAGTTCCTGCAGCAGCTGCGCACCGAGTGGTGCGCGCCCACCGACGGCCGCGCCGACGGCGAGCTGCTGCTGATGGTGAGCGAGCTGGTCACCAACGCCGACCAGCACAGCAACGGGCCCTACATCCTGGAACTGGAGGGTACGGACACCTCGGTGGCGGTCTCCGTGTACGACAGCAGCAGCGCCCTGCCCCGTCGTTACCCGAAGGACCCCGCACGTGTCGGCCGGCACGGTCTGGAGATCGTGCACGCCCTCGCCGCGGAAGTCACCGTCGAGCGCGTGCCCGTGGGCAAGCGCGTCCGCGCGGTCTTCGAACTGAACCGCTGAGGCGCTCGCGTACGAGCGCCTCAGCGTGCAGGGTCAGGCGCAGCCGAGTTCGCCGAGCATGCCCTGGCGCAGCCGGGTGATGATCCGCTTGATCAGGCGGGAGACGTGCATCTGGGAGCAGCCGAGCCGTTCGCCGATCTCCGCCTGCGTGGCCTCCTCCACGAACCGCATGTGGATGATCTGCCGGTCGCGGTCGCTCAGCTCGGCCATCAGCGGGGCGAGTGCGTGGAAGTCCTCGACGAGCTGCAGCCCTTCCTCCTCCACGCCGATGAAGTCGGCGAGCACGGCCTCGCCGTCCTCGGGGCCGTCACCGGTGAGCGCGGCATCCAGGGAGGCGGAGTTGTACCCGTTGGAGGCGAGCTGGGCCTCGACCACCTCGTCCTGGGGGATGTTCATCAGCGTGGCCAGCTCGGCGACCGTCGGGTCCCGGTCCAGCCGGCTGGACAGCTCCTCGCGCGCCTTGGCCAGTTCCACGCGCAGTTCCTGGAGCCGGCGCGGCACGTGGACCGCCCAGGTCGTGTCACGGAAGAACCGCTTGATCTCGCCGACGATGTACGGCAGCGCGAAGGAGGTGAACTCGACCTCGCGCGACAGTTCGAACCGGTCGATGGCCTTGATCAGGCCGATCATGCCGGTCTGGACGATGTCCTCCATGTCGTCCCCGCGGCCGCGGAACCGGCCGGCGGCGAACCGCACCAGGGACATGTTCATCTCGATGAGGGTGTTGCGCGCGTACTGGTACTCGTGCGTGCCCTCCTCCAGCTCGGCGAGCCTGC
This sequence comes from Streptomyces actinomycinicus, assembly GCF_016741775.1. GTDB lineage: Bacteria > Actinomycetota > Actinomycetes > Streptomycetales > Streptomycetaceae > Streptomyces > Streptomyces actinomycinicus. Next base: position 161,913 of record NZ_JAERRK010000011.1, read on the forward strand.
GGAAGAACTGGCGGGACAGCTGGCGTGCGTCCCTGGGGGCGACGGACGCCGGGTCCGGGATACCAGGCAGTGACCCCTCGCCCGTCCTGTCCTGCGCGGTCCTCTCGACCTCTGCTTCCGACCGGATCACGGCGGCGGTGTTCATTACCTCTCCCACGAAAGTCACGGTTCGACGTCTGCGGTGCGGCTCCTGTTCCGAGCCCGGACAGGCCGCATGCCCTGCGGGTACCCGGTATGCGGCGGGTCATGCATACCTGCCGGGACGCTCACCCGGCGGGTACCCCCGGTGACCGCTCGCATGCACCCGGCGCGCCGCTCTGGCCGGAAACAGCCGCCCCACAGGCCTGAGACGGCCGGCGATTTCCCTCAGGGCGCAACGCCAGGCTCTTAAGTCCCCTGCGGCACCGCTCCTAGGCTGACGGAATGAGCAACCCGGTGGGCGACGAAGCCCGAGTGATCCCCCTGCGCCCGGAACGAGTTATCCCCTCGCGCCCCGACCGAACGGTCTCCCTGCGCCCGGCACCCGACCGAGCGGTCCCCCTGCGCCCGGCACCGGCCCGCCCGGACGTGCCGGAGGCTGCGTCCGGGGCCGGGGAGCCCCTGTGGCGTGATCTGGTCGGCGAGGTCCTGCGCCGGGAGCGGCGGGCGCAGGAGCGCACCCTCAAGGACGTGGCCGACGCGGCCCGGATCTCCCTGCCGTACCTGTCCGAGGTCGAGCGCGGCCGCAAGGAGGCCTCCTCGGAGGTCCTCGCCGCCGCGGCCCGTGCCCTCGGTCTGGGACTCGGCGACCTGCTGTCGCTCGCGCACGGCGAGCTGGCCCGGCGCACGGCCGCACCGCAGCGCTCTGCCACCGCGCCCCGCCGCCCGTACCAGGGCCTGTGCCTGGCCGCCTGACCCCTGCCGGCCGGTGATGACACCGGCCGGGACCGGCCGACCGGGTGAACCGGCGATGTGTCCGATGAGTTCCGGGGCGGGCGGCGGTCGATACAGGTGACCGTGTTCCACGCCGCGTTCCCGCGCCCCAGGAGGTGCTCATGACCACCGACGGATTCACCACGTGTCTCTGGTTCGACGGCCAGGCCGAGGAGGCCGCCCACTTCTACGTGTCCGTCTTCAAGGACTCCGGCATCGGGCGGATCGTCCGGTGGACCGAGGCCGGCCCCGGTCCGGCCGGTACCGTGCTGACCGTGGAGTTCACGGCCAACGGCCAGAAGTTCGTCGCGCTCAACGGCGGCCCCGAGTTCACGTTCAACGAGGCGATCTCCTTCCAGATCTCCTGCTCCGACCAGCAGGAGATCGACCACTACTGGACGAAGCTCACCGAGAACGGGGGCGAGGGCGGCCCCTGCGGCTGGCTCAAGGACAGGTTCGGCGTCTCCTGGCAGGTCGTCTACGCCCCGCTGATCGACATGGTCGCCGACCCGGACCCGGAGAAGGCGGCGCGCGCCACCCGGGCCATGATGGGCATGGGCAAACTGGACGCCGCGGAGCTTCAGAAGGCGTACGCCGGCGAATGACCGCGGCCCCGGAGGGCCGACGTCACCGCAGCCCGGCCTCGGCGAGGATCTCGGCCACCACATGCCGGGAGTTCTCGGCCAGGGCCGGGTTGGTGTCCCAGTAGTACGGCAGCTGGATCAGCGAGACCGACAGTGCCCACCCGCGGCCGCGCGCCCACTCCGCGTCGTCCGCGCCGACCGCCGCGCGGAAGGTGTCCCGGGCGCTCGCGGGCAGCAGGTTCCAGGCCACGATCAGGTCCACGGCCGGGTCGCCGACCCCCGCGCAGCCGAAGTCGATGACCGCGCTCAGCCGCCCGCCGTCGACCAGCACGTTCCCGGGGGAGAGGTCGCCATGGGCCCACACCGGCGGCCCGGTGTGGACCGGGGCACGCAGGGCCGCCTCCCACAGGGACGTGACGGCGCCGGTGTCGGTCCTCCCGCCCAGCTCCGCGATGGCCGCGCGCGTGGGCTCGTCCCGTTCGGCCAGCGGGCCGCAGCGGTAGCCGGGCGGCCCGTCCCGCGGCGGGATCCGGCGCAACGCACGCACGAACGCCCCGAGGTCCCCGGCGAGACGCTCCGGCTCCGCCACGGCGCCGGCCACCGGATTGCGGCCCTCCAGCCAGCGGTGGACGGACCATGGCCAGGGATATCCCTCGCCCGGTTCGCCGGTGCCCACCGGTTCGGGCACCGGGACCGGCAGCAGCGGACCGAGCCGGGGCAGCCAGTGCTGTTCGAGTGTCAGGTCCGGTACGGCGCCGGGCCGCCGCGGGAGCCGGACCACGAGACCGGTGCCCAGCCGGAACATGGCGTTCTCGGTCCCGGACGACGTCAGCCGCCGCACGGGCAAGGCGGCCCACTGCGGAAACCGGCCGGCGACCAGGCGCTGGACCAAGGGGGCGTCGAGATCGATCTCGTCCGCGTGCATCCTCTGGGTGTTCACGGTACTCATCGAACTCATCCCAGCGCCTCGACGCCCACGCTGTCGACGGGTTTTCGCCGCCTCAGATCCGGTCGGCCACGATCAGCAGATACTGGAAGCTGCCGTTCTTGTACGCGGTGAGGAACGTGTCCTCGATCCCCGTCACCAGATGGTCGGCCTGCTTGCGAAGCTCCCAGTACGGGATCGTCGCCTCGGTGAGGTCCTCCACGTGGACCGGCACCAGCCGGTTGTTCGCCATCGCCCGGAAGTACTCCGACCTCGGGTGGATGTCGCAGATGTAGTGCGCGTTGATCAGGGACACCTCGCGTGAGGCCCGGCCGTAGGAGTCGTTGTAGCAGCCGGTGATCGTCACATAGCGTCCGCTGCGGCGCAGCAGCCTGGAGTGCTCGGCGAACAGCAGCTCCAGCTCCACGTACATGGTGGACTCGTTGTTCCACGAGGCGGCGTACGCACCCGACTCGAAGCCGGTGTCCAGCATGTTCCGGTGGTGGTAGCGCACCTTGTCGCCGACCGCGCGCTTGCGGGCCATCTCGTTGGCGAAGTCGGCCTGTTTGGCGGAGATGGTGACCCCGTCCGCGTGGCAGCCGTAACGCAGGTTCGCCACGATGCTCCCGCCGCCCCGGCCGCAGCCGGCGTCGAAGACCCGGTCCGCCGGTGTGAGCGGGCCCAGGTGACCGGCCAGCACTTCGGCCTGGGCGTGCTCCAGGCGGTGCAGTTCGCCGGTGATCCGCTCCGTGCGCAGATCGGGATCGGTCTCGTCGAGCACCGACCAGTCGGCGTCCCCGATGCCGTAGTGGTGGTGGTACAGGTCGTCGATCTTTCCGAGTTCGAGGTTGACCGGGTTCTCCTCGGCGTTCCAGTACTCCGCCACGCGGTTCTGGTACGTGGACTGGGTCGGCACCGGAGTGGACGAGGTGGTCTTCCGGGCGACAGGGGCGGTGGTCAACAGGTTCTCCTCGAGCTGTTTCTGACGGTGTTCCGGTGAAGCTGCGGGTTACCAGTAGTCGGGCAGGTGGTAACGCCTGGTGTTGGTCGAGTGCCACTCGTGGTTGCCGGAGACCCAGGCGGCCAGGCCCTCGGCGTAGCGCGCGATCAGCGGCGAGGCGGCGGACAGGGCGGCCGACTCCTCCTCGAAGGCCTCCATGATCCGGTTGTGGATGTCGACGGACTTCAGATAGGCCGCCTTCAGCCCGCGCCGGTCGTTGGCCGCCACGACCTGGGGCAGATTGAGATGGTCCGGATCGCTCGCCAGCTCCTTGGTGAAGGAGTACAGGTCGTTGACGATCGTGGTCGCGTTGCAGGCCAGCGCCGTGATCCGCTGGATCTCCGGACGGGCGTAGACCGGTTCGGGCAGTTCGTAGCCGTCCACCGCGTCGACGATCGACAGACAGGGCCGGAAGTTGTTGAACTGCCGCATCACCAGGTACTCCCAGACCCGCGGCGTGTACCGGGTCTGCATCCAGGCCGCCTCGCCCAGGTACCCGAGGTGCAGCCGGGCGATGTCGTGCACGAACCGGTCGGTCTGGCTGGGCGTGGCGAAGCCGGCGAAGTCCTCGAGGGCGAAGTGGTAGGAGCGCAGCGGACCGTCGGCCCGGATGCCCTCACGCCACTCCTCCTCCAGCTCCGGGATGCCGTGGAAGGGGTCGAGCGCCGACTGGGCGATGATCAGGGGGCCGCCGAGACCGCGCCGCGATCCGCCCCGCCCCTCGTCCTCCTCGCAGTAACAGGAGTCGACGATGTTCTCGGCGAGCAGCAGCTTGCCGGCGGCGGTGAGCCGGTCGAGGTCGAGGCCGCCCGGATGCTGGAGCACCACGGCCCGGCCGAACTGGAAGTCCGAGAAGTCCCCCTTCCAGGCCTCGGGGAACAGGTCCAGCTCCCGGGCCCAGGCCTCCAGGCGGCGGTCGAGTTCGGCGGCCTTCGCCGGGTCGGCGGGCGCGGCCGGCCGGTAGTGCAGTCCGGGGATCGCCCCGGTGCGCCTGGCCGGACGCAGGCTCTGCGCGATGTTCGGCGGCCCGGGCAGGACGTACGAGTGGGTGGTTGCGCTCATGGGTGTGCTCCAGGCCGTCAGTCGGCGGTGCGGCCGAGCTGGACGTTCTCCAGGATCCCCGCCGCGTCGGGGACCAGAATGGCCAGCGAGTAGTAGGCGGTGACCAGGTAGTTGATGACGGCCTGTTCGTTGACGCCCATGAAGCGGACGTTCAGGCCGGGCTGGAACTCCTCCGGGATGCCGGTCTGGTAGAGACCGATGACCCCCTGGTCGGCCTCGCCGGTGCGCAGCGCGATGATGCTGCTGGTGTGGTCCTCGCTGATCGGGATCTTGCTGCACGGGTAGATCGGGACGCCTCGCCAGGCCGGGATCTCGTGCCCGTCGACGTTCGCGGTGCCGGGTACCAGTCCGCGCCGGTTGCACTGCCGGAAGAACGCCGCGATGGCCTTCGGGTGCGCGAGGAACACCTTCGTCTTCCGGCGCATGGAGAGCAGCTCGTCCATGTCGTCCGGGGTCGGGGGCCCGGTGAAGGAACTGATCCGCTGCCCGTAGTCGATGTTGTGCAGCAGACCGAACTCGCGGTTGTTGACCAGCTCCCACTCCTGGCGCTCGCGGATCTCCTCGACCGTGAGGCGCAGCTGCTGCTGGGTCTGGTCCATCGGGTTGTTGTAGAGGTCGGCGACCCTGGAGTGCACCCGCAGCACGGTCTGGGTGAGCGACAACTCGTACTCGCGCGGCGCGAGTTCGTAGTCCACGAAGCCGCCTTGCAGGGTCGGTTCGCCGACATGACCGGCCTGCACCGGGACCTCGGCCTCGCCCTTGCGGTTCATCGGCAGGTTCTGGCGGTCGACATAGGCGCGCAGATGGGCGTCCAGGGACGGCGCCCGCTCCATGAACTCCTGGACGACCGCCCAGGGCAGCGCCAGCACCACGGCCGCCGTCTCCGCCCGGACCGAGGTCAGCCACAGCGGGTCGGACTGGCCGACCGCCTCGTCGCCCATCTGGTCGCCGTCGGTGACGACCCCGACGATCTCCTCCTCGCCGTACTTGCCGGCCGCGTACCGGGTGAACCGGCCGTGCACCACCAGGTACGCCTCGGTGACCGGCTGCCCCGCCTCGAACAGCACCTGCCCGGCGCGCACCTCGCGGGTCTGGAAGCGCCCGGCGATCTCGGTCAGCACCTCCAGGTCGTCGTAGCCGCGCAGGATCGGCAGTTCGGTGAGGGTCTGCGGGATGACCCGGATGTCGTCCCCGCCGTTCTGCTGGAAGCTCACCCTGCCGCGTCCGGTGCGCAGCTGGAGGCGCCGGTTGACCCGGTAGGTGCCGCCCTTGACGTCCACCCACGGCAGGGTCTTCAGCAGCCATCGCGAGGTGATGGCCTGCATCTGCGGTTCGGACTTGGTGGTCGTGGCGAGCTGGCGTGCCGCCAGGGTGCTGAGACTGGTGAGCTGCCCGTCGGCGGCCGGGGCGGGTTCGGGCTCGTCGACGGCGGAACCGATGACGCTGTCCGGTGTGGACACATTCCCTCCAGCAGAGAGGTCAACAAGGGTGACCTGAAAGGTCGGTGGTGTGCGAGGTGGTGGTGCGCACCGACAAGCCAAACAGCCGTGGTGATCTTCCGGTACGGCGCAAATGGGGCGGTTGCGTGTCCTAGTTGCGCAAACCTGTTGTCAGGTGCGGAAAAGGGCGCGTTGCACGATCATGCGCCGTCTTCCCGCTCTCGTGCCCGGGTGTCAGGAGGGCCGGCCCGGGGAAAGGTCGTTCACCAGTACGGCGGCCCCGTCGAAGCGGTCGGCCTTCAGGTCCCGCAGGGCACGCGGGGCCTCGGACAGCGGGTAGGCGTGGGTCGTCGCCCGCACGCCGTGCCGTTCGGCCAGCGCCAGGAACTCGCGCCCGTCGGCCCGGGTGTTGGCGGTGACACTGCGCAGCTCGCGCTCGTAGAACAGCTCGCGTTCGTAGCGCAGCGGCGGTATGTCGCTCAGGTGGATGCCGGCGATCGCCAGCACCCCGCCCCGGTCCAGGGCGCGCAGCGCGACCGGGACCAGGTCGCCGGCGGGGGCGAACAGGATCGCCGCGTCCAGCGGTTCCGGCGGCGGGCCGGTCGCGTCCCGCGCGGACGCGGCCCCCAGCTCCCGGGCCAGGCGCCGGGCGGCCGGGTCCCGGGTCAGCACGTGCACGGTGGCTCCCTCGGCGAGCGCCACCTGGGCACACAGATGGGCGCTGCCCCCGAAGCCGTAGAGCCCGAGCCGGCCGCCCGGCCGCAGGCCTGTGCGCCGCAGCGCCCGCAGACCGATGATCCCGGCGCACAGCAGGGGCGCGGCCGGCACGTCGGGCAGGGCGCCGGGCAGCCGGTAGGCGAAGGCGGCCGGCACGGTGGTGTACTCCGCGTAGCCGCCGTCGGCGTCCCAGCCGGTGTACTGCGAGCGGGGGCACAGGTTCTCGGCGCCCCGGGTGCAGTGGGCGCAGGTCCCGTCGGTGCGGCGCAGCCATGCCACGCCCACCCGGTCGCCCTCGGCGAAGTCCCGCGCCGCGGGTCCGGCCCCCACGACGACGCCCACGACCTCGTGCCCGGGCACCACCCTGGCCCGGTGCACCGGGAGATCCCCCTCCGTGACGTGCAGGTCCGTCCGGCACACGCCGCAGGCCCGCACCCGCACCAGCAGCTCGTCCGTGCCGGGCACCGGCACCGGTCGCTCCACGAGCCGCAGCGGGTCCCCCTCGGCCGGCCCGGGCCGCACCACCGACCACGCGTGCATCGTCGCCGCCGTCATCGCGTCCGCCCTTCCGAGACAGAGGCCGCCTCCTCCAGTGTCCGGCGGGTCACCCGTTCGGCGCGCGGGCCGACGGCGGGGTGGCTAGCGTGAAATGCGGGACGCGGCGCGTGTGGGGCACCGTGCGCCCGGGAGAATCCAGGAGGGTCCTGATCATGGCCGTGCAACCCGAGGGAACGCCCTGTTGGGCCGATGCGATGTTCAGCGACATCGAGGGAGCGAAGCGGTTCTACGGCGACGTTCTCGGCTGGACGTTCGGCGAGTCGTCGCCGGAGTACGGCCACTACACGCAGGCCTACGTGGACGGCAAGGTCGTGGCGGCCGTGGTACCGCCCATGCCCGGCCAGGAGGGCCAGTCGCAGTGGTGCCTGTACTTCGCGTCGCCGGACGCCGCGGCCACCGCGGACAAGATCCGGGAGAACGGCGGCGAGGTGCTGATGGAGCCGATGCAGGTCGGCGAATTCGGCACGATGTGCCTGGCCCGGGAGCCCAGCGGAGCGGTCTTCGGCGTGTGGCAGGCCGGCACCCACGAGGGCTTCGAGGCGACCGGCACGCCGGGCGCCTACTGCTGGGCCGAGGTCTTCACCCGTGACGCGGAGCAGACCGACGCCTTCCTCTCCGCCGTGTTCCCGTACCGGATGAAGGAGATCGAGGACGACGCGGTGGACTTCCGGATGTTCGACGTCGGTGAGGACACCGTGCTCGGCCGGATGCGGATGACCGACGACTTCCCGCCCGAGGTGCCGTCGTACGTCAACGTCTACTTCACCGTGGGCGACTGCGACGCGGCCGTCGCCCGCGCCACCGAGCTGGGCGGCATCCTCCGCTTCGGCCCCATGAGCAGCCCCTTCGGCCGGTTCGCGGCGCTCAGTGATCCGCAGGGCGCGAACTTCTCGGTGATCGACATCACGACCACCGAGGGCGAGATGCCGAAGATCAACGACGTCTGAACGGCCCGGACCGGTGCCCCGCCCGGCCATGGCATGATCGAGCGCATGCGTGAACGAGTGGTGGCCGCGTGCGACGGGGCTTCGAAGGGGAACCCCGGGCCGGCCGGATGGGCATGGGTGGTCTCGGACGACGAGCGGAGCCCGGCCCGCTGGGAGGCGGGCCCGCTCGGCCGGGCCACCAACAACGTCGCCGAGCTGACGGCCCTGGAGCGGCTGCTCACGGCCGTCGACCCGGACGTGCCGCTGGAGGTCCGGATGGACTCCCAGTACGCGATGAAGGCCGTCACCACCTGGCTGCCCGGCTGGAAGCGCAACGGCTGGAGGACGGCCGCGGGCAAGCCGGTGGCCAACCAGGACCTGGTGGTCCGCATCGACGAGCTGCTCGACGGCCGGTCCGTCGAGTTCCGCTACGTCCCGGCCCACCAGGTCGACGGCGATCCGCTGAACGACTTCGCCGACCAGGCGGCCAGCCAGGCGGCATCCGTCCAGGAGCCGGCCGGCAGCGCGCTCGGCTCGCCGGAACCGCCGCCGTCGTCCGGCACCCCGGCCGCCGGTGCCCCGCGCAAGAAGGCGCCCCGCCGCACCGGCGGGGCGGCGTCCTCCCGCACCATCAGCGCGAAGTTCCCCGGCCGCTGCCTGTGCGGCCGGTCCTACGCGGCCGGCGAGAAGATCGCCAAGAACGCGCAGGGCTGGGGCCACCCGGAGTGCCGTACCGCCGAGGCCTGATCAGGTGTCGAACGTGTAGTGCTTGCTGTGGTCCAGCAGGTCCGCCGGACGCACGGTGTTCCACGGCTTCATGGTGTCGCCGAGATCCACCACGTTCGGCGTGCCGCCCGCGGGCACGTACGCGGCGCCCGGGTGCCGCCGCTGCCACTCCGCCCACAGCTTGTCGACGTAGGCGTGGTGCAGCCAGAACACCGGGTCGTTGGGGGAGACCCCGGTGGCCATCTGGCCGCCGACCCAGACATGGACGCGGTTGTGCAGGTTGACCCCGCGCCAGCCCTCCAGGTGGTTGCGGAAGCCGTCCGAGGAACTGTTGTAGGGCGGCATGTCGTACGTCGCGATCGACAGCACCGACTCCACCTCGGCCCGCGTGGGCAGCTCGCGCACGCCGGTGCCGAGCGAACGGCGCAGGAAGGTACGGGCGTCGACGCGTACCTCGACCGGCCAGTTGCCAGTGGACGCGGCGAAGGGGCCGTCCATCACCCGGCCGTCGCTGCTGCGCCCGGTGCCGCCGAGGAAGTCCGGCGCCCACAGCGAGGCCCGGACGGTGCGGTCGGTGCTCCAGTCCCAGTAGGGCAGCGCCACCGAGGAGTCCACCGCCTGCAGCGCCTGTTCGAAGTCGAGCAGGAATCTGCGGTGCCAGGGAAGGAAGGACGGGGAACGGTGGCCCGTTCGCTCACCGCCGTCGGTGTCGGACATGATGAACTCGTTGTGGGTGCGGACGAACTCGTCGTAGCGTCCGCTGCGCTTGAGTTCTATGACGGCGTCGGTGAACCGCTTCTTCTCGGTGGCGGTCAGGGCGGCCTGGTTCTTGCGTACGGTCATGGTGCGGGGGGCTCCGGAAGTCCTTGCGGTGGCGGTCAGTTGGCGGGGAACGGCAGCAGCGGTGCGCCCTGCAGCTCGTCCACCGCGGCACGGGCGGCGGCGCGCGGGTCGGCCACCGGGTCGTAGTGGCTGACGACGCTGATCCAGGTGCCGTCCGCGTTCTGCATCAGGTGCAGTTGCACGCCGTCGACGAACACCGCGTAGCCGCCGCCGTGTTCGTGGTGGTGTCCGCCTCCGCTCGCCGGACGGCCCTGTATCCGGCGGCCCTTGTAGACCTCGTCGAAGGAACCGGGTGAGCCGGGCTGGTGGTGGTCGGCGGCCGACGCGGCGTGCGCGGCCAGCGTGGCGGCCGAGGCCGTCGCGGCGACGGCGGCTGCCGCGGTGAGCGCGCGGCGCCGGGTGAGGTCGGGCATGCGGGTCCTCCTGAAGAGTGGTCGAGTGGGGACGACGCATGCTTATCGGGCCGTTCCGGTACGGAAGAAATCACCTGGGACCGGTTGGCTTCGATCCGGACAATTAGTCACATGTCGTACAGGCTTGAACTAAGATGATCTTGCTTCGGCCGCTCGTCCGTGCATAGCGGAACGGGGAATTCCTTGCCGTGCGGACCCGCTTCCCGGTGATCCTTCCCGGGCTGCCCCCGTCCGAGTGGCGCGGCTCACCGTCGCAGACTGACGCGATCGTTCGACCCTCCGCCCTGCTACTCTCCGGACCCGTCCGAGCACGTCGAGTGACTGTCAGGGGTGTGCACGTGAAGGTCGTCTGTGTCGGGGGCGGGCCCGCGGGCCTGTACCTCTCCATCCTGCTCAAGCGGCAGGACCCGTCCCACGACGTCACCGTCCACGAGCGCAACCCCGAGGGCTCGACCTACGGGTGGGGCGTGACGTACTGGCACGGGCTGCTCGACAGGCTCCGGGAGAACGACCCCGACTCGGCGCGGGCGATCGAGGCCCACTCCGTCCGCTGGAGCGACGGCGTCGCTCACGTGGGCGGCCTGACGGCCCGGCATCGCGGTGACGAGGGCTTCGGGATCGGCCGGCACCGGCTGCTCGACCTGCTCGCCGACCGGGCCCGCGCCCTCGGCGTCCGCCTGGAGTTCGAGAGCGAGCTGACCCGGCCGCCCGCGGACGCGGACCTCGTCGTCGCGGCCGACGGCGTGCACAGCGCCCTGCGCACCCAGCACGCCGACCGGTTCGGCAGCCGGACCACCGAAGGCCGCAACCACTACATCTGGCTCGGCACCACCCGGGTCTTCGACGCCTTCACGTTCGCCTTCACCGAGACCGCGCACGGCTGGATCTGGGCCTACGGCTACGGCTACAGCGGCGACCACAGCACCTGCGTCGTCGAGTGCTCGCCGGAGACCTTCACCGGTCTCGGACTGGACCGGGCCGACGAGGGCGAAGGGCTCGCCCTGCTGGAGAAACTCTTCGCCGACGTGCTCGACGGCCACCCCCTCATCGCCCGTCCCGGTGCCGCCTGGCTGAACTTCCGCACCCTCACCAACCGCAACTGGCACCACGGCAACCTGGTCCTGGTCGGCGACGCGGCCCACACCACCCACTACTCCGTCGGCGCCGGCACCACCCTCGCCCTGGAGGACGCCATGTGCCTGGCCGGCGCCCTCCGCGAACACCCCCGCCTGCCGGAGGCGCTCGCCGCCTACGGGCGCACCCGCCGCACCGAGCTGCTGTCCGTGCAGAGCGCGGCCCGCTACAGCGCCCAGTGGTACGAGAACCTGCCCCGCTACATCCACCTTCCCCCGCACCGGATGTTCGCCCTGCTCGGCCAGCGCCACTCGCCGCTGCTGCCGTACGTCCCGCCACAGCTCTACTACGGCCTGGACAAGGCCGCCGGACAGCTGGAAGCACTGCGCAGGTTCAAGCGCTGGCTCGGCCCCCGTGCGGCCCGCGCCCTGCACGCCCGCCGCCACTAGCCGGCTCCTCCCCCTGGCAGCACCGGGCCGAGAGGCTGACCGCGGACCTCTCGCCCCCACGTCCGACGGCGTCCGGGACCACTCCATCCACCACTGCGTGACGGCCCTGGAACAGAACCTGGCCCGAGCCGCCGGACGCCCGTCCGGCCCGGAGAAGTTGGTGAATGGCCATTCACTCGATAGGGTGAATTGTCATTCACCGCGAATCCGTGCCGCTCAGGAGCGCCGATGGACCAGCCCGCCCCCACAGTCCCGTCGCCCGGCACCGGCACACCGGCGCCCCGACTGCGCGACCGGCTCACCATCCCGGTGCTGGCCTCGGGCGGCATCCTCATGGCGGTCATGCAGACCGTGGTCGTCCCCCTGCTGCCCGACCTGCCCCGGGTCACCGGAGCGTCGGCCGCCACCGTCTCCTGGACGGTCACCGCGACCCTGCTCGCCGGCGCCGTCCTCACCCCGGTGCTCGGCCGGGCCGGCGACATGTACGGCAAGCGCCGGGTGCTCACCGCCGCGCTCGCCCTCATGACCGTCGGCTCGGTCCTGTGCGCGCTCTCCTCCGACATCGGCGTGCTCATCGCCGCCCGTGCGCTGCAGGGCGCCGCCGCCTCCGTCGTCCCGCTCTCCATCAGCATCCTGCGCGACGAACTCCCGCCCGAGCGCCGGGGTTCGGCGGTCGCCCTGATGAGTTCCACCGTCGGCATCGGCGCCGCCCTCGGCCTGCCGCTCGCCGCGCTGGTCGTGCAGTACGCCGACTGGCACACCATGTTCTGGCTGACCAGCGCCCTGGGTGCACTGGGCGTCGCGGCGACCTGGTGGGCGGTGCGGGAGTCACCGGTGCGGGAACCCGGCCGGTTCGACGTCCTCGGCGCGCTCGGCCTCGCCGCCGGCCTGGTCTGCCTGCTGCTGGGCGTCTCGCAGGGCGGGACCTGGGGCTGGGGGAGCGCGCGGGTCCTCGGGCTGTTCCTCGGGGCCGCCGCCGTGCTCGCCCTGTGGTGGTGGCAGCAGCTGCGCACCGCGACGCCGCTGGTCGACCTGCGGCTGGTCACCCGCCCCCGGGTGGGCCTGTCCCATGTGGCGGCCCTGCTGACCGGCTTCGCCTTCTACGCCAACTCGCTCGTGACCGCCCAGCTGGTACAGGCCCCCAGGGCCACCGGCTACGGCCTCGGCCTGTCCATCGTCGCCACCGGACTCTGCCTGCTGCCCGGCGGCGTCACCATGCTGCTGTTCTCCCCGGTGTCCGCCCGCATCTCCGCCACACGCGGCCCGCGGATCACCCTCGCGCTGGGCGCCGCCGTCATCGCCTGCGGCTACGCGCTGCGCATCGCCGACAGCCGCGACCTGTGGATGATCATCCTGGGTGCCACCGTGGTGGCCACCGGCACCACACTCGCCTACTCCGCCCTGCCGACCCTGATCCTGCGGGCCGTACCGGCCGCCCAGACCGCCTCCGCCAACGGCGTCAACGTCCTCATGCGCACCATCGGCCAGGCCGTCTCCAGCGCGGCCGTCGCCGCTGTCCTCGTCCACCACAGCAGTCCCCTCGGCGGCGTCCCCGTGCCCACCCTGCACGGATACCAGCTCGCCTTCGCCATGGCGGGCGCCATCGCCCTCGCGGCCTGCGCGGCGGCCCTGGCCATCCCCGGCGACGGCCCCGCCGGCGGCACCCGGTGCGCCCGGGGGACCACCCGGGGCACCCGGGACGAGGCGATGGAGGGAGCATGAGGACCATGACCACGCCCCCCGGCCGGCCGGCCGCCCCCGCACGCCGGGACGCCGAGGCCACCAAGGCCGACATCCTCAAGGCGGCCCGCCACCTCCTGGCCCGGCACGCGCACGCCGACATCACCCTCAAGGACGTCGCCGACCGGGCCGGCGTCAGCCCGCCGTTGATCCTCAAGTACTTCGGCAACAAGGACACCCTGTTCGCCCGTGTGATGTCCTTCGACACCGACGCCGACACCCTTCTCGACGCCCCGCTGGACGACCTCGGACGGCACATGGTCCGGCACGTCCTGTCCAGCCAGCGGGAGCGCGGCGCCGACCCGCTGCTGCGCATCGCCTTCGCCCCGCTGCACGGTGACCACGGCGACATTCTGCGCGCCAACTTCCGCGCCCAGGTGACCGAACGCCTCGCCGCTCGGCTCACCGGCCCCGACGCGGGCCTGCGCGCCGAACTCGCCGTCGCCGCCCTCGTCGGCCTCGGCGTGATGTACGGCATCGCCCGCGGCCCGCACCTGCGCGACACCGACACCGAAGCCGTCGCCGACCGCTACGGAGCGGCCGTACAGGCGCAGTTGACGCCCGGGCGCTGAATCGCCGCGAGGCCCGGAGCACCGGGCCGCGGGACGTCAGCGCAGCAGCCGGTCCAGGAACCCGTTCGTGAAGACCCGGTGCGGGTCCAGCCGGTCCAGCGACGTGACCGCCCGGGACCAGACCGGCGCCCCGAAGGACCCGGGTACGGACGTGCCGAGCACCCGTGCGTCGCTCCAGGCCGCGTCGCCGGTGTACGCCCAGCCCTTGGACCACTCCACGCGCGCGAGGGAGTGCCCGCCGTCGTGGCTGCCGAGCAGGAAGTCCTCCAGCTCGCTCAGGAACGCCTCGGCGTACGGCGTGCCCGGCAGGGTCAGCACGTCCAGCCAGACCGCGGTGTCCCACTCCGGGTGGGCCGGGTGCGGCCGGAGCGCGGACAGCAGCGGGGCCTCGGCGCCCGGTACACCGGTGTCGGCGGGATCGTCGAGGCCGGTCACACGGATCTCCACCGAGCCGTTGACCGGGAAGCGGCCGCGAGCCGCGTACGCGGCGAGGCGTTCCCGGTAGTACCGGGTGAACTCGTGCACCACGCGCTGCACCCCGGCCCGGGAGGTGAGCACGGCGTACCCGTTGGCCGTGACCCGCAGGGTGGTCGGGCGCAGGTACAGCAGCGTGTTCTTCGACGGCCCCCACAGGTCGGCCGACCCCGTGGCGGCCAGCCCCAGCGAGGCCGCCTCCAGCTGGGCCGCACCGACCAGCGGCGCCAGGTACCAGGCGGCGCCGGAGACGAGCCGTCCCACCAGGCCGGCGACGGGCTCGGGGATGCTGTCCGAGAAGGGGTAGTTGTACGGGGAGGTGACGTGCCGGGAGCCTGGCGGCCGGACCGGGGCGAGGCTCCACTCCTTCAGCCACGGGAACTCGGTGAACGCGAACCAGATCGCCTCCAGCCGGCCCGAACGCCGCAGGAAGGACTCCAGGGTGCGCCCGCCGGAGCCGGGGGCCGCGAACAGTTCCCGGGCCGGTACGTCCGTACGGCTGACGCAGCGCAGGCTGCTGTCCGGGCCGGCCCGCAGGACCACCTCGGTGACGAAGGCGCGGCCGAGATGGGTGAGCAGTGCGGCACAGTCCGGCTCGTCACGGCGGAACGTGCGCAGCACATAGGCCCCGCGGCCGGCGTCCCACACCA
This sequence comes from Streptomyces actinomycinicus, assembly GCF_016741775.1. Lineage (GTDB taxonomy): Bacteria > Actinomycetota > Actinomycetes > Streptomycetales > Streptomycetaceae > Streptomyces > Streptomyces actinomycinicus. The sequence goes on from NZ_JAERRK010000011.1 coordinate 176,977, forward strand.
CCGCCGTCAGCTCCAGCACCCGGTTGCTGAGCGAGCCGTAGGTGCTGCCGGGCGGCGGGCGTTCGCCGTCGGCCGGTACGGCGGTGCCGTGCGCGTCGATCGCCAGGGCCCCGCCCAGGCTCAGGTCGCCGGGCGCGGGTGCCGCCGTGAGCCCCAGCCCGTGTCCCTCCAGGAAGGTGAGCAGGCGCTCCAGGGTGACGCCGGCGCCGGCCCGGACGGCCGTGCCGGACTCCAGGGCGAGCCCGGTCAGGTGGGCCGTGGTGTCGACCAGCAGGACGTCGGCGGAGGCGGTCGTCCCTGCGGTGACCGTGAGCGGCGACCAGCCGTGCGAGCACCCCCGGGCGCGGACCCGCCGGCCGTTGCGCCAGGCCCAGTCCACGACGGCGAGCACCTGCCGGGGGCCGGCCGGGGCACAGGCCCACAGGCCGTCGGCGGTGATCTCGCCCACCCAGTTGCGGTAGGCGGACCGGTAGAGCGCCACCTCGCCGGGAAAGCCCGGGAGTTCGGCCGCGGCCGCCGCCGGGTCGGCCTCGAGGAGCACCGGCACGGCGGCCAGCGCGGCGGCGGAGCGGAGCAGGGCGCGGCGGCCGAACCGGCCCGAAACGGCCTCCGCGGGAGGGAAGTTGCCGACTGAACGATCGATCACGTGATCACGCTAGGCGGCACCGCCGGGCGGACGTCCTTCCGGCGACGCCCCCTCACCTGTCCGGGTGAAAGACGCGCACTTTCCCGCCGGAGCGGCCCGCCCGCGGTACGTCGTACCGGATGACACACTGACGCCATGGACGAACGCGTGATGGGCAGGTCGGGCCAGTGGGCGTCGGTGGTCGGCCTCGGCACCTGGCAGCTGGGCGCCGACTGGGGCGACGTGGACGACAAGGAGGCCCTGGCCGTCCTGGAGACGGCGGCCGAATCGGGGGTCACCTTCTTCGACACGGCCGACGTGTACGGCGACGGGCGCAGCGAACAGACCATCGCCGCCTTCCTGGGGGGTCGTCCCGATCTGCACGTGCTGGTGGCCACCAAGATGGGACGCCGGGTCGAACAGATCCCCGAGAACTACGTCCTGGACAACTTCCGCGCCTGGAACGACCGCTCGCGCCGCAACCTCGGCGTCGACCGCATCGACCTCGTGCAGCTGCACTGCCCGCCCACCCCGGTCTACTCCTCCGACGAGGTGTTCGACGCCCTGGACACCCTGGTCGAGGAGGAACGCGTCGCCGCGTACGGGGTGAGCGTGGAGACCTGCGCGCAGGCGCTGACCGCGATCGCCCGGCCGAACGTGGCGAGCGTGCAGATCATCCTCAACCCGTTCCGCATGAAACCCCTGTACGAGGTGCTGCCCGCCGCGCGCGAGGCCGGCGTCGGCGTCATCGCGCGCGTACCGCTCGCCTCCGGGCTGCTGTCCGGCAAGTACACCAAGGACACGGTGTTCGCGGACGACGACCACCGCACGTACAACCGGCACGGCGAGGCCTTCGACCAGGGCGAGACCTTCTCCGGCGTCGACTACGCCGTCGGCGTCGAGGCCGCCGCCGAGTTCGCCGCGCTCGCTCCCGAGGGGTACACGCCCGCCCAGCTGGCGCTGCGCTGGATCACCGAGCAGGACGGCGTGACCACGGTGATCCCCGGCGCCCGCAACCCGGAGCAGGCCCGCGCCAACGCCGCCGCGGCCAAGCTGCCCCCGCTGCCGGCCGAGACGTTCACCGCGATCCGGGAGCTGTACGACCGCCGCATCAAGGACCGGGTCGAGCACCGCTGGTAGCCGCGGATACGCGGACCGTTTGAAGTGACGGCCGCGGGGTTACATGCAACCGCATGACGGACGCAGGACGCCGCAGGGGGCGCGACGAGACCGAGGAGGAGCGGGCCGACCGGATGTGGGGCGAACTCATCCAAGAGGTGCGGGTGGCCCAGACGGGAGTGCAGATCCTCTTCGGCTTCCTGCTGACCGTCGTCTTCCAGCCCAAGTACGCCGGCCTGGCGACCGTCGACCAGACGATCTACATCGTGACCGTCGTCCTCGGCGCCTGCGCGACCGGCGCCCTCATCGGACCGGTGTCCCTGCACCGCCTGGTCGCCGGCCGGCGGGTCAAACCGCAGGCGGTACGGCTGGCGTCCCGGATGACGTTCATCGGCCTGATCCTGCTGCTCGCCACGATGACGTCGTCCCTGCTGCTGATCCTCCGGGTGGCCACGCACGACGGCTATGTGCCGTACCTGGTGGCGGCCGTCGTCGCCTGGTACCTCGTGTGCTGGTACGGCCTGCCGCTGTGGTCCCGCCACAGGCACACCGCCCGCCCGGAAGACTAGCCCGGCCCACGGCGGGGCGTTCCGCTCAGCGACGAAGGTCTCCGGGACCGCCCACAGGCGCGCCGCGTCGTCGTTGGTCCAGGGCGTCCGCAGTCCGCTTCTCAGCCGTCGAGCGTGCCCATCAGCTCGGGCGTGTAGCGGTCGCCGGTGACCACGCCGTGCGGGGCGACCGCTTCGATCGCGGCGATGTCGGCGTCGGTCAGGGTCGTCCCGGTCGCGCCGATGTTCTCCTCGAGGTAACGGCGGCGCTTGGTGCCCGGGATGGCGATCGCGCCCTGGTGCCGGACCCAGGCGAGTGCCAGCTGCGAGGGGGTGACGCCCTTGCCGGAGGCGATGCGCCGGACCTCGCGGACGACGTCGAGGTTGCGGTCGAAGTTCTGGCCCTGGAAGCGCGGGTCGGTCCGGCGCCAGTCGTCCGCGGCGAAGTCGTCGGGGCTGGTGATCGCACCGGACAGGAAGCCGCGGCCCAGCGGCGAGTACGCCACCAGCCCGATGCCCAGCTCCTTCAGGGTGTCGCGCACCCCGTTGTGCTCGATGCCCCGCTCGAACAGCGAGTACTCGGTCTGGACCGCGGTCAGCGGGTGGACGGCGTGGGCCCGGCGGATGGTCCGGGCGGACGCCTCGCACACGCCGATGTGGCGGATCTTGCCCTCGGTGACAAGTTGGGCCAGGGCACCGACGGTCTCCTCGACCGGCACCGCGGGGTCGATGCGGTGCAGGTAGTACAGGTCGACGTGGTCGGTGCCCAGGTGCCGCAGCGAGCGGTCGAGGGCCCGGCGGACGTACTCGGGCCGGCCGTTCAGCCCGACCGCCCGGCCGTCATCGGTGATCTCGACGCCAGTCTTGGTGGCGAGCACGGCGGCCTCCCGGCGCCCGGCCAGTGCCTTGCCGACGAGCCGCTCGTTGGCGAAGGGGCCGTAGCTCTCCGCGGTGTCCAGCAGGGTGACGCCCAGCTCCAGCGCCCGGTCGATGGTGGCCAGTGACTCGGTCTCGTCGGTGGCTCCGTAGAAGGCGCTCATCCCCATGCAGCCGAGGCCCTGCTCGCCGACGGTCAGGCCCTGACTGCCGAGTGCGCGGTGTTCCATAGTGGTGCTCCTGTCATAACTAACTGGATAGATACCCACCGTAGACCGTGCCCGCCGAGGACGTCAATAACCAGATAGTTACTTGGTAGGGTGGCCGGCATGTCACGGGACTCCAGCGCCACCAAGGCCCGGCTGCTCGACGCCGCCTTCACGGAATTCGCCGCCTACGGCATCGCCGGCGCCCGGGTCGACCGGATCGCCGAAGCGGCGGGGGCGAACAAGCGGCTGATCTACGTCTACTTCGGCAACAAGGAGCAGTTGTTCGACGAGGTGCTGCGGCGGGCCATGACCGAAGGGGCGGAGTCCGTGCCCTTCGACGTCGACGACCTGCCCGGATACGCCGGGCGGATCTTCGATCACCTGGTCGCCCGGCCGGATCTCATGCGGCTGCGGCTGTGGAAACTGCTGGAGCGCCCCTCCGCCACCGGAGGGGAGGGCGAGGCGCTCCGGCGCAAGATCGCCGCGGTGGCCGAGGCGCAGCGAAACGGCGGGCTCACCGGGGAGATGGAACCCGACGATCTGCTCAGCATGGTCCTCGCGGCGGCCCAGGCGTGGTTCTGGGCCGCCGAGGGCTCCGATCCGGGAGAGGCAGGCCGGTCCTGGCCGGCCGAGCGGCTGGCCGCGCACCGCTCGGCGGTCGTCGAGGCCGCCCGCCGGATGTGCGAGCCGAAGGCCGGCCGCGACTGAGCGGCCGTGTCACTCCGTCCCGGAGGGCGACGGACGGCCCGGCAGGGACCGCAACTGGCGGTCGTGCACCCGGCTGAGCAGCAGCACCGACAGCACGGCGCCGATCAGCGCGCAGAACATGTCCCACTGGGTGTCCCACACATCGCCCTGGGTGGCCAGGAACGCGTCCGCGCCGTGCCCGCCGATCTCGGCCGCCAGCCACTCCAGCAGCTCGAAGCAGGCGCTGAAGGCCAGGCACGCGCACACCGTGAGCGGCGCCAGCCAGCGGCTGCCGCGCAACGGCGAGGTACGGCTGAGCAGTTCGCGGACCAGCACGGCCGGGACGAAGCCCTGCATCAGATGCCCGAAGCGGTCGTACGGATTGCGGTCCAGGCCGAAGGTGTCGCGCACCCAGTCGCCCAGCGGGACCTGCGCATAGGTGTAGTGTCCGCCGACCGCGAGGACCAGCGCGTGCACGGTGAGCAGCCCGCACAGCAGCCCCGTCAGCGGGAAGCGCCGCCACAGCAGCACCACGAGGGGCAGACCGGCCAGCGCCCACACGGTCTCCAGGAACCAGGTGGTGCGGTCGTGCACCCCCCATGCCGACACGGCCAGCCCGACGGCCGCCACCACGGCGAACAGGGCGGGCGGCACGCGGCGCGGGGCCGGGAGCAGGGTGGGGTGGACTGCGGTCACGGCGGGGCTCCTTGACTCAGGACGTCGAAGTGCCCCCATCGTGGCGGCGGGCCACGGCCGCGGCATGAGTACGGCTACTCAGCCCGTGGAGAGGATCTCCTCGAGCAGGGCGTCCACCGGGACCCGTTCCGCACCCGGCGGAACGATCCGGTGGGTCTCGCGCAGGAACGCGGCGACCGCGTCAGCCCACGCGAACACCACTGCGTGGTGCCTGCCGCCGTCCGGCCGTACGTCCCCGAAGAACTCCAGGCGCAGCTCCTGCCAGAGGCCGGTGGTGGACGGCCGCAGCCGTACGTCACCGGCACCGACCGGACCCACCAGGCCGTCCGAGAGCATCTCCCGGTCCAGCCGCCAGCAGGCCAGCACGCGGCCGTCGTGGGCGAAGACGGCGGTGACGGCGAACGGGTCGTCGGCGTCGTAGCCGAGGTGCGCCAGCACCGGGCACCGGCCGGTGCCCGGAGCGAGCAGCTCCACCACCAGGGTCTTGTGCACGAACGAGTTCACGCGGGGGCCTCCGGGGACGAACGGTGTAGAGCCCTCTAGTACCCCGGCAGCGCACGGAATGCTCACCCGTGCGACTGATTCCCGCCGTCACCGTCTTCACGGGCCCCGCGCAGGGCGGCACGGCCTCAGCCGAACGCCTCCCGCAGTGCCGGCAGCAGGGTCTTCGCCGACCAGTCCAGGTACTCCGGCTGCGCATCGCCACCGATCTGGACCAGGGCGATCTCCCCGAACCCGGCCTCGGCATAGGGCCGTACGGCCTCCACGAAGGCATCCGGGTCGTCGCCGCACGGGATGGCGGACGCGACGTCGTCCTCGGTCACGAACTGGGTCGCGGCCTCGAAGGAGTCGGGGTGCGGCAGTTCGGCGTTCACCTTCCAGCCCAGCCCGAACCAGCGGAACTGGGAGTGGGCGCGCTTGATCGCCGTGTCCCGGTCGTGGTCGTAGCACACCGGCAGCTGGCCGACCCGGGGCTTGCCGCTGCCGCCGTGCCGGTCGAAGGCCTCCAGCAGCCCGGCCTTCGGCTCGGTCGCGATGACCAGGTCCGCGAGATGACCGGCGAGCTTGCAGGACTGTTCGCCGGAGACGGCGATGCCGATCGGCGGTGCCGTCTGAGGCAGGTCCCACAGACGGGCCGACTCCACGTCGTAGTGCTGTCCGTGGTGGGTGACATGGCCGCCCTCGAACAGGGCCCGGATGATCTGCACCGCCTCTTCCAGCATCTCGTGGCGCACGTCCACCGGAGGCCAGCCGCCGCCCACCACGTGCTCGTTGAGGTTCTCTCCGGCGCCCAGGCCGAGCCGGAACCTGCCCTCGGACAGCAACTGCACCGTCGCCGCCTTCTGTGCCACGATCGCCGGGTGGTAGCGCAGGATCGGGCAGGTGACGTAGGTCATCAGCGGGATCCGCGAGGTGGCCTGGGCGGCCGCGCCCAGCACGCTCCACGCGTACGAGGAGTGCCCCTGGGAGCGCAGCCACGGAAAGTAGTGGTCGGAGATCACCGAGAAGTCGAATCCGGCCTCCTCCGCCCGCACCAGGTGGTCCACCAGGTCACGGGGGCCGGTCTGCTCCGTCATCATCGTGTATCCGATTTGCACCATAAACTGCGAGTCCCCGGCCCTGCGGCGGGAAAACGGGCGGGATCCCGCGGTGCACGGAACGTCCGACCAGGGCTCCGGTCAGTTCCGCGGCGCACGGAACGTCTGCAGGAACGTCTTCAGTGCCTGCCGGTTGGCCGCGTCGTCCCAGGTCCCGGCCGGGGTGGTGAAGCGCAGCGAGAAGCCCTGCCGGCCGCCCAGCAGGAAGCCCCGCCCGAAGGTGTGCACCCGCTCGTCCCCGGACCCGGCGAGCCACTCCAGGTCGGCCGCCGCGCGGCCCTGGTAGGTGGTGGCCCGGATGCTGCCGAGGCGGCGGTAGCCGGGCAGCTGCGCCAGACCGGGCTCGACGTCGTCCCGCCAGACGGCGACCGGGTCGGGCCCGACGCGCTCGCTGTAGGTGACGGCGAGGGTGGGGGAGTCGTCGTCCCGGCCGAAGGTGACCCGGTAGGCGAGGTCGGTGACCCGGGAGGTGGCCAGCCGCTTCCAGCCGTCGGGCAGTGCCACCGCGAAACCCTCGGGAGCCGTGTACGGGCGGTAGCCGGCCGGCAGGGAGGGGGAGGCCGGAGCGGTCGGGGCGGCCGTAGCCGTGGGTGTGGGTGTGGGCGTGCGTGTGGGTGTGGGTCCGCCGTCGGTGTGCCGGCCGGACGGGGCGGCGGGGACGCCGGCCCGGGGCGGTGCCGCGGCCGTGCCGGTGCCCGGCAGCGCGCCGGTCCCGGCCAGCACGGCGGCGGCGACGGCGATCACGGCCACCGCGGTGCCGGCGGCCAGGACGCGCCCGCTCGGCCCGTGTCCGGCGTGGCGCACACCCCGGTACGCGCCGCGCAGCCGGGGCTCGGGCGCCGGCTGCCGGTCCGCGTCGGCGTCCTCGCTCAGTGCCCGGGTCAGGGCCTCGCGGACCACCGGCCGGGTCAGCCGCTCCCGCCCGTTCTTGCGCAGCAGCCCCTGTACGGCCTGACCGAGCGGGCCCGCGCGCAGGGGGGTGCGCAGCGGCAGCCGGTCCACGGCCCTCAGGGTGGCGTCGGGCCGGCCGCGGTCCCGGAACGGCGGCCGGCCCTCGACCATGGTGTAGAGCAGCGCGCCCAGCGCCCACAGGTCGGCGGCCGGGCCGATGCGTTCGTCACGGGCCTGCTCCGGCGAGGCGTAGGACGGTGCCGTGAGACGTGGGACCAGTGTCGCGCCCGCCAGCCCGAACCCGGTGACGACGACCGGTCCGTCCTCGCGGACGAAGACCTGGCCGGGGCTCAGTTCGCCGTGGGTGATGCCCTCGTCGTGCGCGGCCTGCAGCACGTCGAGCAGTTCCAGGCCGAGCCGGGCCGCCCGGACCGGGTTGAAGGAGCCCTCGCGGGCCAGGAGTTCGCCGAGCGGCGTGCCGTCGATCCACTCGGTGACCGTCCACAGGGTGCCCGACTCGACCACGGCGTCCACGACCGCGGCGACCCGGCCCGGGCACAGCAGCCGCATGGTCTCCGAGGTGCGGACGACGCGGGCCGTGACACGGCGCGCGGTGTCCGCGGCGGCCGGCTCCGGCAGGGCCGTCTGGGCGACCAGGCGTGGCTGTTCGGCGGTCACGTCCTCGGCGTACCACCACAGGCGGTTCGTCTCGCGGGCGAAGACCTCCAGCAGCCGGTACCTCCCGGCGACCAATTCGTGTGCGGAGACGTGCGTCCTGGCCATGGTCATCCCTCGCTGACACCCCTGCCTCGTGTTTCCCAGAGGTACGGGGGGCGCGCCCGGGTGCGTTCAAAGAATTCTCGACCAGGGGACCGGAAAGGCCTTTCAATCCGCCCCTCGAAAGGGCTTGCGAGTTAGGGATGGTCGCACCGGTCGCCTGTTCGACCTGTCTGTTACCGAGGGTAATTCGCCGGTGCGGCCGACGCGCCGGTGCGGCCGGGGGCTCACAGGAGGGAGAAGCGCCGGGCCCACCCGGTGAGTTCGGCGGGTGCCGTGTTGCCCCCGCACACCACGAGTCCGATCCGGGCGCCGTCACCGGCCCGCGCCGCCACCTGCCGGGCGGCCGGCAGCAGACAGCCCGCGGCGGGCTCCGCCCACACCTTGGCGCGCTCGGCCAGTTCCAGACAGCCCTGCACCGCATCCCGGTCCGGCACCACCAGCACCTCCTCGACGAGCGCCGACACGTGCTCGTACGTCAGCCGGGACACCGAGGGCGCGCTGAGCGTGGTCACCAGCGACGACAGCGGCACCGGCACCGGGCCGCCCGCCTTCAGCGCCGCGGACATCGCCTCGGCGCCCTCGGTCTCCACGCCCCAGACCCGCACCCCGGGCCGCCGGGCGCGCAGGGCCGCGGCGACCCCGGCGATCAGCCCGCCGCCGCCGATGCTCACGACGACGTCCGTCAGCTCGTCCGCGTCCTCGGCCAACTCCAGCCCCACGGTGCCCTGTCCGGCGATGACGACCGGGTCGTCGAACGGGTGGACCAGCGTCAGTCCCTCGTCCCGCAACTGCGTCACCAGGCGGAACGCGCTGTCCATGCCGTCGGTCAGCCGTACCGACGCCCCGGCGTCCCCGGCGAGTGCCAGGGACCGTGCCGGCGCGGTACGCGGCATCACCACGGTCGCCTTCACGTCGAGGGCCGCCGCCATCACCGCGAGCGCGATCCCGTGGTTGCCGCCGCTCACCGCGACCACACCCGCCGCCCGCTCGGCCTCGCTCAGCGACAGCAGCTTCGCCGTGGCCCCGCGGGCCTTGAACGAGCCGGTGCGCTGGAGCAGTTCGAGCTTGGCGGTGACCGGGACGCCGAGCAGTTCGGTGAGGCCGGGGCTCGCCACCGTGGGGGTCCGTACGACGTGTCCGGCGATCCGCCCCGCGGCGGCTTCGATGTCCGAGATGCCGATCAAGGTGCTTCACCCTTCCCGGCGCGGATCGGGAACCGCGCCGATCGCACCTTGACCCGGCAGGACGTCGCCGGTCAACGCCGTTTCGCAGCCCGCCGGCAGCCCGCGGCCGACGGGCGAGGCCCCCCGGGGCGGTGGCAGGCGCGGCCGACGGGGGAGCCCTCGGGGCGGTGGCAGGCGCGGCCGACCGGGGAGGCCGCCCGGCGCGGCCGGAGCCCGCGGCCGGCCGGGAGACCGGTGGCCGGTCCGGTCGGCCGGGCCGGCTGCGGCGCGCGGCCGGCCGGTGGCCCCTCGCCCGGCTACAGCTCGCGGCCGACCAAGAGGTCCAGCAGCTCGGCCAGGTCGCCCGGTGCCCGGCCGGCCAAGGGGGTGCCGGCGAGCAGGGTCCGGGCGGCGGTCGTGTGGGCGCGGGCCTCGGCCAGTGCCGCGGCCCGGCCCCCGGCGGCCTCGATCAGCGCGGCGGCCTCCTGCGCACGCCCGGGCGAGCCGAGCAGCGCAGGCAGGTGCCGGGCCGTCGGGGAGTCCAGTGCGGCCAGCACCGGGAACGTCTTCTTCCGCTCCCGCAGATCGCCGCCCACGGGCTTGCCGGTGACGTCCGGATCTCCCCACACGCCCAGCACGTCGTCCACCAGCTGGAAGGCGACCCCCAGGTGGCGCCCGACCCGGTCCAGGGCGGCGACCGTGCCCGGGGGAGCCCCGCCGAGCGCGGCACCCAGCGCGAGGGCGCAGCCGAGCAGCGCGCCGGTCTTGGCCTCCGCCATCACCCGGTACTCCGGCGCCGTCACGCGCTCGGGACCGGTCCACGGCCGGGTGGCGAACAGCAGGTCGTCGGCCTGCCCGCGCACCAGGTCCGCGAGGGCGGCCGTGAGCAGCCGCAGTGCGCCGGACGCCTCGGGCGCGGCGGCGACGGTGTCCACGGCCAGCGCGAACAGCGCGTCGCCGGCGAGTACGGCCGGACCCGTGCCGTACGCCTGCCACACGGCGGGCCGGCGGCGCCGCGTCGGGTCGCCGTCCATGATGTCGTCGTGCAGCAGCGAGAAGGCGTGCACCAGTTCCACCGCGACCGCGGCGGGGATGCCGGCCCGGCCGTCCGCCCCCGCCGCTTCTGCGCCGAGCACCGCCAGCGCCTGCCGTACGCCCTTGCCGCCGGGCGTGTCGGCGGGAGCCCCGCCGACCTCGCACCAGCCGAAGGAGTACGCGGCCATCTCGGCCACCCACGGGTGCAGCCGCCCGACCGCCTCCTCCAGCGCGGGCCGCACCAGCCGCCGGCAGCGGGTGAGGAGCTGCTGCGCCGACTCCTGCACCGGCGAGGTGAGCGCGGTCACCGTACGACCTCCGCCTCGAGGCCGAATTCCTGCCGGGCCCGGGTCACCATCTCCCGGGCGTGCCGCAGGCCGCTGCGCTCCAGCGTCCGGGCCAGGTCGGCGAGTTCGGCGGCGGTCTCGGCGCGGTCGCGGCCGAGGCGGGCCAGGGACTTGGCGAGACCGAGCCGGGAGAGTGCCTCACCGCGCGGTTCGCTCATCGTCCGGAACTCCGCCAGCGCCAGCTCGTACCGCTCCCGCGCCTCGGCGTACCGCCCGGCCCGGTAGAGGACGTTGCCCTGCATCTTGTGGTTGTAGGCGAGGGCGCTGGACAGGTTCATCTCCCGGCAGGTGGTCTCCGCCTGGTGCAGCAGGTCCAGCGCGCGCTCGGTGGCGCCGTCGCGCACGGAGAGGACGTCCGCCAGTCCGCGCAGTGCCCACGCGTGCCCGCGCCGGTCCTCGGCCCGCGCGGATATCTCCGCCGCCTCCTCGAACAGCGCGTACGCCCGGTCGTACGCGCCGGTGTTGCGGTGCATCTGGGCGATGCCCTCCAGCGCCCACACGGTGTGCCGGGCCTCCCCGCGCCGGCGGGCCTCGGCCAGCAGTTGCTCGTGCAGCCGGCCGACCGCTTCGTAGTCGCCCTGGATCCGGCCCGTCTCCGCGAGGCCGGCCAGTGAGTAGCCGCGGACCACCACGTCCCCGCCGCGCTCGCCGAGTTCGGCCGCGAGGCCCAGCAGCCGCCAGGCCAGCGGGAACGCTCCGCGCTGCCGGGCCAGGGTGCCGCCGCTCCACAGCGCCCAGGCCATGGCCGCCGTGTCCCCGGCCTCCCGCGCGGCGCGGTAACTCGCCTTCCAGGCCCGGTCGGCGTCCCGCACCTGGCCGAGCCGCCGGTGCGCCTCGGCGACGGCGAGCCCGCAGCGCGCCGCCTCGCCGGGGCGTCCCGCACGCTGGGCCGCGTGCAGTTGCTCGGTGCCCTCGGCCAGCACGTCGACCAGCGAGGAGTTCACGGACAGGGTGGTCAGGGTGCCCTGGTACTCCGGGGCGAAAGCCTTGCCGTACATGCGTACCCTTCTATACACGGAGTGTATACATGTCGTGTATAGCGTCTCGGAAACACGCCCCGGCCCGAGGGGCCGGGGCTCGGTCTGTTGTCGATCAAGACGCCGGTACGCCGGAGGGGGTTGCCCGCGCGGCACGGATCACTTGTGAAGGTTCGGTGCCGCGGTGTCCGGCGGGATTCAGTGCTGCTGCGGCTTCTGGGGCGTCAGTTCGCTCGGCCGCACCACGACGTAGCCCTCGCCCTGGAGCATCAGCTGCACCGCCTCGCCGGAGCCGCCGCGCAGCATCGAGCCGATGGACTGCGAGCGGTGCAGCGAGGTCTGCAGGTGCGCGGTCCAGCCCACCACCGCGTCCGTGTCGACGTAGACCGGCGCCTGCGCGGACACCGGGATGACCAGCGGGTTGCCCTCGCAGACCAGGCCCAGCATGCCATGCCCCGCGAACACGCTGTTGAACAGGCCGCCGCCGGCGATGCCCGAGCCCTTCACCGTCTTGATCTCGTACGACAGCGAGGCGTCGAAACACAGGACGTTGCGGCCGTTGACGGTGAACTGGTCACCGGGTTCGACCTCCACGATGAAGCAGTTCTGCGCCTCGTGCGCGAACCAGGCCTCGCCCTGTCCGCGCACCGCCATGAGGGGCAGCCCCTCGCCGGTGACCGCACGCTTGAGCATGCCGCCGACGCCCTGCCCCTTGCGCTCGAACCTGAGGTCGCCGCGGTAGGCCACCATGGCGCCCTGCCGTGCGTACATCTCGCCGCTCACCGCGTACTTGATGCACTTGGCGTTCTCGACGGACATGCCCGGCTGCGCGGCGGCCTGCACCATGTGCCGGCTGGAAAAGAGATCACCCTTCATGGGGGCATGGTGGCCCGGAGGATCGCATTCCGCCAAGATCGCGGACGGTACCGGTTCGGCCACCGAAGAGCCGTGGCCGGAGCCGGAGTCCGGGGGAGGGGCGTCACGCTCCGCCGCTGCGCAGGACGGCGAAGGCCTCGTGCAGCAGGCGCCCGAACTCCTCGACGGCGAGCGGATCGGCCGGCCCGCCGTCGCGGGTCGTGAACACGATCAGGGCGCTGCGCACGGCGGCGACGGACGAGCGGGAGAGTACGGAGGCGCGCAGGGCGCGTGCCCGGGCCGGCTCGTCCGGGGACTGGCGGGCGAGCCGGCCCTCGAGGGCTTCGGCGATGCCGTCCTCGAAGGCGGTGAGCACGCCGGTGCCCCGCGTGCCGGTGGCCAGGGTGCGGGGCGGGGCTCCGACGAACAGGATGCCCAGGCCGCCGTCGAGACGCGCGGCGGCGGCGATCAGGCCGTTCAGCACGGCGGTGTAGGGAGGCTCGGCTGCCGGGCGCCCGGCGACCTCCTCGACGAGCAGCGGCACGAAGTCCAGGACCTCGGCGAAGACCAGGTCCTCCTTGGACGGGAAATAGCGGAAGAAGGTGCGTTCGGTCACGCCGGCGGCGGCGGCGATGTCCCGGACCGTCGTCTCCTGGTACCCGCGTTCCGCGAACATGCGGGTGGCCGTGCGGAGCAAGCTCCGGCGTGTGGCGGCCTTCTTGAGGTCCCGCCTGCCCATCTCCCGCACGTCCCGCTCCTGCACGCCTTCATCCTGACATGCCGGCCGGGTGGTTCCGTCCGCCGGCACCCCGGGAAAGTGTCAGCCCTGACACTTCGGGTATCGTGTCAGTCATGACACTTTTCGGGTCGCCGCCCTCCTGGCTGCGCGCGCGTCGGCGTACGACGGTCGTCCTGACCGTCGTCCTCACCCTCGCCGCCGCCCTCACCGGCACGGCCGAAGTGACGGTCCGGGACCGCATCGCCGACCGCATCGCGGCCGCCGCCGGGAAGCGGCTCGGCACCACACCGGACGTCGGCCTCGGCAGCACGCCCGCGCTCTGGCAACTGGCCCGGGGCACGCTCCCCGACGTCGAGCTGACCGCCGACGGGGTGGCCACCCGGCACATGACCGGCCTCGCCGTCGACGCCCACCTGCACCAGGTGCGCCGGAGCGGGAAGGGCGGCACGGTCGGCTCGTCCGCCGTGACCGTCGACGCCGACGCCGCCTCCCTGGCCGGCACCGGCGGGAGCGGCGTGGTCGTCCCCGACCCGGCACACGGACGACTCGTCGTCCACCTGGGCCGCTCGGGTGCCCTGACCGTTCCCGTGACGCCCACCCTGCACGGCCGGACGATCCGCCTCGTCCCCGGCCGGCCCGCGTTCGACGGCAGCCCCCTCCCGGGCGCCCTGGCCCAAGAGGTCACCGCGAGGGCCGCCCGCACGATCCCCCTGACCGACCTCCCCCTGGAACTCCGGCCGCGCCGGCTCACCGTCACCGACACCGGGCTGCGCCTCACCCTGAGCGGCGGCCACGCCGCCGTCTCCGTCTGACCTCGGCCCCGCGCCGCCGTCTGCTCCCGGCCCGGTGCCCGAGCGGCAGCCGCGCCGCCGTCCGCGCCCGACCCCGGCCCCTCCCCGCCGGCGGGCCCTGCCCCGAACGTGCCGCTCAGCCCCGCCAGTTCCTCCCAAGGAGCACGTGTCCCATGCCATCCCTCCTCCACCGGCTCGGCCGGGCCGCCTTCCGGCACCGCAGGGCGGTGCTCGCCGCCTGGCTGCTGGTGCTGACCGCCCTGGTCACCTGCGTCGTCACCGTCGGCGGCGAGACCGACGACGAGTTCACGGTCCCCGGCTCACCGGCCCAGACCGCGATGGACGCCCTGCGGACCGAGCTGCCCCCGGCGGCCGGCACCAGCGCCCAGATCGTCTTCGTCGCTCCCGCCGGCCACGAGATCACCGAGCCGCGGTACGCCCAGGCCGTCGCCGCCACCATGGCGCGGGCGGGCAAGGCCCCGCAGGTGGTCTCCGTCACCGACCCGGTGCACAGCAAGGCCATATCGGCGGACCGCACGACCGCACTGGGCCAGGTCCGCTACCAGGTCACCCGTGCCGGCCTGCACGACGACAGCCTCACCGCGCTGGAGCGCACCACCCGGGACGCCGCGGACACCGGGCTCACCGTCGAGGTCGGCGGCCCCGCGTACGGCAGCGGCAAGACCACCGGCCACACCAAGGAACTGACGGGAGCCACCGTCGCACTCGTCGTGCTCACCGTCACCTTCGGCTCGCTGTTCGCGGCCGGCCTGCCCCTGCTGACGGCGATCAGCGGCGTGGCCGTCACGCTGCTCGGCCTGTCGGCGCTGACCGGCGTCCTCACCGTCTCCAGCACCGCACCCTCGCTGGCCTCCATGCTGGGCCTCGCGGTCGGCATCGACTACGCCCTGTTCATCCTCTCCCGGCACCGCTCCCAACTGGCCGCGGGCATGGCCGTCGAGGAGTCGGCGGCGCGGGCCACCGCCACGGCGGGCAGCGCGGTCGTCTTCGCGGGCCTCACGGTGATCATCGCGCTGTGCGGGCTGGCCGTCGTACGCATCCCGTTCCTGACCGTGATGGGCCTGGCCGGTGCCGCCGCCGTCCTGGTCGCCGTCTGCGCCTCCACCACACTGCTGCCGGCCGTGCTGGGCTTCGCCGGTGAGCGGCTGCGCCCGAAGCCGGGCTCACGTGCCGCCCGACGCGAACAGGCGGCGCACGGCACCGGACCCGCCGGGCGCCGGCCGATGGGCGAACGCTGGGGCCGGGCCGCGA
Source organism: Streptomyces actinomycinicus (assembly GCF_016741775.1). Taxonomy (GTDB): domain Bacteria; phylum Actinomycetota; class Actinomycetes; order Streptomycetales; family Streptomycetaceae; genus Streptomyces; species Streptomyces actinomycinicus. The sequence goes on from NZ_JAERRK010000011.1 coordinate 192,185, forward strand.
TCCGCCGCCCGCTCCTCACCCTCGCCGCGGTCCTCGTCGGTCTGCTGGTCGTCGCGCTGCCCGCCCGTGATCTGCGGCTCGCCCTGCCCGACAACGGCTCGGCCGCGGCGGGCAGCAGCCCCCGGCAGGCGTACGACCTGGTCGCCGGCAAGTTCGGCCCCGGCTTCAACGGCCCACTGCTCCTGCGCGCCGACACCTCCCGCGCCCGCGACCCGCGGCAGGCCACGGCCACCCTGGCCGGCGACCTGAAGGCCACCGACGGCGTCGCCGCGGTCGGCGAACCGCAGTTCGCCCAGGGCGGGGACGTGGCCGTCATCCAGGTGGTGCCCACGACCGGCCCGACGGACGACAGGACGGAGGACCTCGTCGCGCACCTCCGCAGCGAGGCGGACGGCTGGCAGAAGCGGACCGGGGCCGAGGTCTCGGTGACCGGCACGACGGCCGTGAACATCGACGTGTCCGACCGGCTCGCGGACTCGCTGGCCCCCTTCGCCCTCGTCGTCGTCGGGCTCTCGCTGCTGCTGTTGCTGCTGGTGTTCCGTTCGGTGGTCGTGCCGCTGAAGGCCGGCCTGGGCTTCCTGCTCTCGGTCGCCGCCACCTTCGGCGCGGTCGTGGCCGTCTTCCAGTGGGGGTGGCTCGCGGACCTGGTCGGGGCCGAGGGGACTGGGCCGGTAGTCAGCATCCTGCCCATCCTCGTGATGGCCGTCCTGTTCGGACTCGCCATGGACTACGAGGTGTTCATGGTCAGCCGCATGCACGAGGCGTACGCCCACGGCGCCGCGCCGCGGGACGCCGTCCTGGCCGGGTCCCGGCACGCGTCCCGCGTGGTCACCGCCGCCGCGCTCATCATGTCGGTGGTGTTCGCCGGTTTCGTTCCCGGCGGCAGTGCCATGCTCAAGCCGATCGCCTTCGCCCTCGCCGTCGGTGTCCTCATCGACGCCTTCCTGGTCCGCATGACGCTCGTGCCGGCCGTGCTGGCCCTCGTCGGACGGGCGGGCTGGTGGCTGCCGCAGTGGCTGGACCGGCTGCTGCCCGACCTCGACCTCGAGGGCGAACGGCTCGCGGCGCGGCTCCCCGACGAGGACACCGGCCCGCAGCCCTCCGGTGCCGCGGTCGCGGCCGGCGGACCCGCCCGGGAGGACCGGCGCCGGGCACCCGCCCGGGAGGACCGGCGCTGAGCACTCGCCCGGGCGGACCGCCGCTCAGCGCCCGCCCGGGCGGACCAGCGCTCAGCGTCCGCCCGGGCAGACCGGCGCTCAGCGTCCGCCGGCCGGGCCGGTGCCGAGCGCCGACCCGGCCGGGCCGCTACCCCTGCTCCCGGCCCGTCCTGCTCTCCGGCTTTCCGCAGAACGCCGATTCCAGGGCCCCCGCCAGCGTGTCGAGCACCTTGCCGTTGTTCGACGTGTTCGCCACGGCCGTGAGACTGCGGCCGCCGTCCTTCGTCGCGAAGGCGTACGTGTAGTAGCCCTGCACGGCCCCCGTGTGCCCGTACACCGAGATGCCGCAGGACAGGTCGCGGCGCCGCAGCCCGAGCCCGTACGCCGTCGTGCCGTTCACCTTGACGAACTGCTCCATGTCGGCGAGCCGCGGGGCGGACAGCAGCCTGCCGCCGAGCAGGGCGCCGTAGAAGGCGTCGAGGTCCCGTGCACTGGAGATGATGGCCCCCGCGCTCTGCGCCCAGGACACCGTCTGCGTGGTCGCGTCGACCAGCGGGGCGCCCGCCTTGTCCGGAGTGAGGTAGCCGCGGGCGTATCGTCCAGGAATGGCGGTGTCCGGGTGAACGTAGAATGTGTCGTTCAGTTTCAGCGGTGCGAAAATGCGGTTCTGGTACGCGGTCTTCACGGACTGTCCGGTGAGCTTCTCGATGAGCAGGCCGGCGACGACGAAGTTCGTGTTGGAGTACGAATAGGCCGCGCCCGGCGTGTTGGTGCGGGGCTTCTTCAGTGAGAGGGCGACCAGTTGGCGGTAGGTGAAGACCTTCTTGCGGACCGCCTCGAACCCGGACACGCTGTCGGCGAACATGTCCTCCGTGTAGTCGTACAGGCCGCTGCGGTGGCTCAGCAGATGGCGGACCGTGATGCGGTCGTCGGGCAGCAGCCCGGGCAGGTAGCGGTTGACCGGCGCGTCGAGGGCGAGTTTGTGCTCGTCGACGAGCTGGAGCAGGACGACGGCCGAGAAGGTCTTGGTGACACTGCCCACCCGGAACCGGTCGTCGGTCGAGACGACCCGCTGGGTGCCGCGGTCGGCAACGCCCTGTGCGACCCGGTACGTCCGGCCGTGGTCGTCGATCCGTGCCAGCGCCCCCGGTGCGCCCTGGGCCACCGTCGAGCGCAGCACAGCGGCCAGGCCCGCGGTGTCGGGCGCCGGAAGAGCCGCTGCGGCCGGGCCGTTCGGTGCCCCGGTCGCGGCCTGCGCCGGAATCGCGAGGAGCGACAGCGCGACCGCTCCGAGGACCGCTCCCCGCCCCACCGTTGCTGAGACCATCCCCTACCCACTCCCATCGGTACGGTTCCTGATGCGATATCGGTCACATTCCGCCCTGGGAACCTAGAGGATTGAGGCAACGTCTCCACAGCCGACACACAGTTGGTGCTCCTGTGATCACTCTGTGGCGGCCATTCGTAAAGGATTGCCATAGAAGTTCGCGAAATGGATCATTCCGTCTTTACGCGCACATGACTGATCCGCAAGGGTTACCCCGGGGCCGGAACAGCCCCCATGGTGCTCAACTGCGCCATGCCTCAAGGTGGTTGGCGACCCCGGCCGCCGATGAACGAAGGAACCCTGATCAGATTGCGTAGACCGCACATACGTACCGTGGCCGTTGCCGTCGCGGTGGCGACGGCTGCCACGGGCCTGGCCGGCACGGCCTTCGCGGCTCCTTCCACCAGCGCGGAGCGGTCCGCCGCCTCCGCCGCCTCGAACGCCACGGCGGTGGTGGAGGCTGCGCGCACCGCGGCCTTCGCCCACGCCTCGGCGACCGGCGTCTCGAAGGGCGATGCACTGCACGCCCAGGACGTCATGATCGACCCCGAGGGCGCCCGCCACGTCCGCTTCGTCCGCACCCACGACGGCCTGCCGGTCCTCGGTGGCGACCTGATCGTCCACCTCGACGGCAAGCTCTCGTACACGGGCGTGACCCGTGCGGCCGCCCACGCCGTCAAGCCGGCCGCCGCCAAGGCCAAGCTGACCGCGGAGCAGGCCGCCGCCAAGGCCGCCCGGGCGGCCAAGGGCGACGCGCGCAGCGCCCAGCTCGTGCTGGACGCCCGCGGTGGCGCCTCCGCCCTCGCCTACCAGGTGTCCGTCGCCGACAAGGACGGCTCCCACACCGTCGTCGTCGACGCGATCTCCGGCAAGGTGCGCAGCAACACGCCCGACCAGGACGAGTTCCTGTCGCCGAAGCTGCTCGACACCCTGCGCGAGCGCGGTGAGAGCGCCGACCCCGCCACCGGTGCCGGCTCCACCGCCGCCACCTCGGGCCTGGTCGGCTCCCGCTCCACCGGCGCCGCGGCCTACCCGTCGGCCGCCAAGGGCACCGGCAAGACCCTCTTCGTGGGCACCGTCGGTCTGACCACCACGCAGACCTCGCGCGGCCACTACCAGCTCAAGGACCCGAACCGGTACGGCACCGAGACGCGGGACGCCAAGGGCTCGTACACGGAGAAGTTCAGCTCCGGCTCGAAGTTCACCAACACGTCCAACGTGTGGGGCAACGGCAAGACCACCAGCCGGGTCAGCGCCGCGGCCGACGCCCAGTACGGCATCACGAAGACGCTCGACTTCTACAAGAGCACCTTCAAGCGCAAGGGCATCGCCAACAACAGCAAGCCCGCGCAGGCGATGGTCCACTGGGGCAACAAGGTCGCCAACGCGTTCTGGGACCCCACCTGCAACTGCATGCTGTACGGCGACGGCGACGGCCAGATGTTCAAGAAGCCGCTCGTCGTTCTCGACGTCACCGGTCACGAGCTGACCCACGGCGTGGTCGAGGCGACCGCCAACCTGCAGCCGACCTTCGTCGACTCCGACGGCAACCAGTACGGCGAGCCGGGCTCGCTGAACGAGTCGCTCGCGGACATCTTCGGCTCGAACGTCGAGTTCTACGCCAAGAACTCGAAGGACACCGCGGACTACCTGGTCGGTGAGAAGCTGGGCCTCGCGCAGAAGTTCCTGCGCCGCCTGGACCACCCGTCGCTCGACAAGCTCGAGGGCACCATCGACTACTGGTCGGCGGACACCTACTACACCGAGGTGCACGCCGGTTCCGGTGTCTCTTCGCACGCCTACTACCTCCTCGCCGAGGGCAGCGGCAAGAAGACGATCAACGGCGTCAACTACAACTCGCCGACGTACCACAACGTCACGGTCAAGGGCATCGGCCGCACCAAGGCGACCGCCATCTACTACCGTGCGCTGACCCGTTACATGGTCTCCACGACCGACTTCCACCAGGCGCGCACCGCGACCCTGAAGGCGGCCAAGGACCTGTACGGCTCGAACAGCACCGAGTACAAGACGGTCGACAAGTCGTGGGCCGCGGTGAACGTCACCGCCGCCAACACGCCGCGCGCCCACTGACGGACGCCGGCAGACACCAGCACCACCGGATGCCCCGCCTCGCGCGGGGCATCCGCATGTCCGGGCGCCCGCGAACCGCCGGGACGCCGGCGGCCGCACCACCGCCGAAGGGCGTTTGAAGAACCCCGAGAAGGCGTACCAGCTCATCGTGAACAACCTGCGCCCCTCGACCGACAGCGGCGATCGCGCCGCCCCCGGCCTGTCCGGCAGCCACGAGGCCGAGCAGGGCCGCGGCATCTTCCGGATCGACGCCGGCTCCGGCACCCCGGCCGTCGTTCCCGCGGTGCCGCTCCACTCCCGGCCGGAGCACCTGGAACCGCTCCCGGCCTTCCCGGACGCCCGGGCCGCCTCCGGTTCGCCGACCGGGGCCGGGGCCCGCGGCGGCTTCCCCGCCGACCTGCACCGGCGGGCCGGAAAGCCCGCCGAGGTGCGGATCCGCAGCGTGGGCGGCACCATGACCTCCGTGGGATACGCAGGTACGTCCCGGACGGTCCCCGTGAAACCCGGCGGGGCCGTCACGCTCCGGGACCTCGACCGGTGACCGGCCGGCTCGGGCGCGGCTGCCGCGCCGCAGCGGCCCTGCTCACCGCGGTCGCCTGCCAGCCCGGGCCGCCCGCCCGGGCGGCCACGCCGCCCGACCCGGCGCCGCGGGGCACCGCTCGCGCAGCAACCCTGCCCGGCTCGGCGACCCGGGCCACCGGGGTCGTCACCTGGGCGGCCAGCGCCGACCGCATGGGCGAGGGCACGGCCGGCCGGGGCTACCGGCTCGTCGTCCGCACCAGCCTCGGCGGGAGCGACCTGCGGGTCCGCTTCACGAACGCCTTCGGCGACCGGCCGCTGACCCTGGACGGCGTCCACGCCGGACTGCGCAGCCAGGGCGCCGCCCTGCGGCCGGGCACCAACCGGCCGCTCACCTTCGGCGGCGCCCGCACGGTCACCGTCCCGGCCGGCGCCGTCGCCTGGAGCGACCCGCTGCCCGGCCGGATACCCGCCGGCACCGACCTCGTCATCAGCCTGCACACCCCGGACGCGGCCGGTCCGGCCACCGGGCACTGGATGGCGATGCAGACGTCGTACACCGGCCGGGGCGCCCACACCGCCGAGGAGAGCGGCGCCAACTGGGCGCAGACGACCAGCTCCTGGTGGTACATCGACTCCGTCGCCGTGCGGGCCGACCACGCGGTACCCGGGGCCGTGGTCGCGCTCGGCGACTCCATCACCGACGGCTGGCAGTCCACCACCGACCTGAACCGCCGCTGGACCGACTACCTCGCCCGCCGCCTCGGCACGGCCGGCACGGCCGTCCGGGGCGTGGCCAACGAGGGCATCTCGGGCAACAAGATCCTCGCGGACGGAGCCGGGCAGGCCGCCCTGCAGCGGCTGGACCGGGACGTCCTCGCCCAGCCCGGCGTGCGGACCGTGTTCCTCTTCGAGGGTGTCAACGACCTCAAGGCGCACACCGGGGTCACCGCGGCCGATCTCATCGCCGGTTACCTGCAGATAGCCCGGCGGACCCACGCGGCGGGCAGGTGCGTGGTCGCCGCCACCGTCGGCCCGTTCAAGGGCTGGTCCGAGTGGGACCCGGCCGCCGAGGCCGTACGGCAGGAGGTGAACCGGTTCCTGCGCAGCAGCGCCGAGATCGACGCCGTCACCGACTTCGACCGCATCCTGCGCAGCCCCCACGACCCCGAGCGCATCCAGCCGTTCTTCGACGGCGGCGACCACCTGCACCCCAACGACAAGGGAATGCAGGCCCTGGCCGACGCCGTCGATCCGGACCGCCTGGACTGTGCCCGCTGAACGGGCCCCGGCCGGGTCACCCCGACCCGGCCGGCTCCGGTGTGATCAGCCCCCGGCGGTAGGCGACCGCCACCGCCTCCGTACGGCTCGCGGCGCCCAGCTTGGCCAGGATGTTGGAGACGTGCACGCTCGCCGTCTTCCCGGAGATGAACAGCTCCTCGCCGATCTGCCGGTTGCTGCGGCCCCGCGCCAGCAGCCTCAGCACGTCCTGTTCCCGCGCGGTCAGCGGCGCCTCGTCCGCGCCGGCCGGCCCGGCCCCGAGGCGCGCCCGGCGGGTCAGCGCGTCGATCCGCTCCAGCAGCGGCGCCGCGCCCAGCGCGGCCGCCGTCTCCCGGGCCAGCCGCGCCTGCTCCGCCGCCTCCGCCCGGCGGTCCACGGCCAGCAGGGCCTGCGCATACCGCAGCCGGCACCGCGCCTGCTCGTGGACATCGCCGTACCCGAACGCGGCGACCGTCCTCTCCCAGGCCGCCGGGTCCGGCCCGGACCGGGCCGTCGCCCACTCCGCCTCGGCGCGGGCCAGCCACGCCCGACCCTCCGGGCCCTGCGCAAGGACCTCCTCGTCCTGCCCGGCCGTCGCCCGTGCCAGGTCCACCAGCTCGGCCCCGAGGCCGGCCCAGCGGACCGCCTCCGCCTCCCCGTCGGCGCGGCGCCGCAGCTCCACGGCCCGGTCGGCGACCGCGGTCAGACAGAGCGCGGCCAGCCGCACCGCCACGCCCGGACGCCGCGTGGTGCCGTCACCCAGGGCCGCGACCGTCGTCCGCAACCGCTCGACCGCCGCCGCCGGATCGCCGTCCCGCACGGCCGCGTCGGTGAGGACGATGCCCGCGACGAGCGCCCCCATCCAGTCGAACGGCCCCTCCAGCAGCGCCCGGGCCCGGTCCACGGCGGTCTCGTCACCGCGGGCGTGGGCCACGTACAGGGCGGGGCTCGTCGCGTAGGCGCCGCCCTGCGCGGGCAGCCCGGGTGCCGCCTCGGCCGCGGCCCGCACACACTCGTCCCAGCGGCCCAGCGTGTACAGCACGAGCAGCTGGAGGTAGCGCAGCTCGAGCGGGTACGCCGAGGACAGCAGGCCGGCCCGGCGGGCCCCGTCGAGCCCGTCCTCCAGCAGCGGCAGGCACTCCGCGAGGTCGCCGGCTTCGAAGGTGCCGATCGCCAGGTTGAACAGCGCGCGCATCTCCACGGGCGCGTTCCCCGCGGTGCGGGCCAGCTCCCTCGCCTGCCGCAGCCGCTCCCGGCCCCCCGGGGAACGGCGGCCACCGGCCTCGGTCACCGCCAGCGAGATCAGCAGATCGGCCCGGGCGGCGGTCACGCCCAGCTCCTCGGCGACCTGCAGCGCCCGGCGGCCGATGCGCAGCGCGGTCTCGTCCTCGCCGACCTGCCGGGCAGCCGCGACATGGGTGGCCGCCGCCCACACCCACGTGCGCGACGGCGGTTCGGCCGGGATCATCGCCAGTGCCTCGCTGCTGTACCGGAACGCCGCCGACAGGCTGTCCACGATCAGCAGGTTCCCGGCCAGCGTGTAGCGGACGCGGGCGGCCAGCTCCCCGTCGGTGTCCTCGCCGATCCCGGCGAGCGCCGCCCGGGTCAGCGAGACCGCGCGGTGGAACTCCCCGGCATGGGCCGCCGCGGCCGAGGCCCGCAGGGTCAGGGTGATCCGGTCCAGCCCCTCTCCGGCGGGCCGGTCGGCCGCCGGCACCGACGGCCACAGGTCCAGGGCGGCCTCCAGGTGCCGCAGCTCCTCGGCGGGGGCGCCCAGCCGCCGGGCGTGGCCGGCGGCCTCCAGACGAGCCGCGAGAGCCGCGGGCAGGTCGTGGCTCTCGCGGGCGTGGTGGGCGCGCTCCGCCGCCGTCTCCGCGGCCCGTCCGCGGGCCGCCAGCAGCCGGGCGTACGCACCGTGCAGCCGCGAGCGCTCACCGGGCAGCAGGTCGGCGTAGACCGCCTCGCGCGTGAGGGCGTGCCGGAAGGCGTAGGTGCCGGCGCCCCCCGGGGTGAGGAGCTGGTGCCCGACGGCTTCCCGCAGGGCCGCCTCCAGCGTGTCCTCGGGCAGCCCGGCGGCCTCGCGGAGCAGCTCGTGCTCCACGCGCCGGCCGGCCACGGCGGCGGTCCGCAGCACCTGCTGGGCGGTCTCGGACAGTTGCTCGACCCGGATGAGCAGCAGGTCGGCCAGGCCGCTGGGCACCCCGCAGGTGTCCGCGCCGGCCGCGGCCAGCAGCTCCTGCGCGTAGAACGCGTTGCCCTCCGCACGGGCCACGATGCCGTGCACGACGGCGTCGGCCAACGGGCGGTCCTCCAGGGACCGCACCAGCCGCGCGACCTCCGGGTCCGGCAGGGGACGCAGCTCCAGGCGTTCCACGGCCGGCAGCCGTACCAGCTCGGCCAGCAGCGGGCGCAGCGGGTGCCGGCGGTGCAGGTCGTCGGCGCGGTAGGAGGCGAGGACCGCGAGCCGCCGTTCCGTGCCGCCGGGCCGGTGCGGCACGCCACGGCTGAGCAGGAAGCGCAGCAGGTCCCGGGAGGACTGGTCGGCCCAGTGCAGGTCCTCCAGGACGAGCAGCAGAGGCGCCACCGCGGCCAGGTCGGCCAGCAGCCCGGCGACGTCCTCGAAGAGCCTGAGCCGCCCGTCCGGGCCGTCACCCGCGTCCGGTCCGGCGCCCAGCAGCCGGTCCGCCGCCGGGTGCGCGGCCAGGACGGCCGCGAACCGCGCGTCGGCGGCGAGCACGCCGAGGATCTCGGTGAACGGCAGGTACGGCAGGCCCACGTCCCCCAGGTCCACGCAGTGACCCGTCACCACGGTCGCCCCGGCCCGCGCCGCCCGGCCGGCCACCTCGTCCAGCAGCCGCGTCTTGCCGACGCCGGCGTCCCCGGCGATCAGCACCGCACCGGCCGCGCCGGCCCGGGCACGCTCCAGCACACCCGTGAGCCGGGCCAGTTCGTCGTCCCGGCCGATCAACGGCGCTGTGGTGAAGGCGGTCTGCGACACGGCCCCATCCTGACACGCGGCACCGCCGGCGCGTCCGCCACCACCGCCCCGGCCCGCACCCCCGGCCGGCGACCGCCCAGCGGCCTCCGTTCAGCGCAGTGTCTGCGCCCAGTTCGCCGGTACCCGGCCGGCCGGGCCCGGGGTCGGCTGGTCGGCGGGATGGGCGGCGGGTGGGGCGAGTTCGGGGCCGGAGGCGTACAGCTCCTCGGTGGCGTAGTTCCAGAACCAGTCCTCGCCCGGCTCGAAGCTGCGGATCACCGGGTGCCCGGTCTCCCGGTAGTGGGCGGTGGCGTGCTTGGCGGGGGAGTCGTCGCAGCAGCCGATGTGCCCGCACTGCGCGCACCGGCGCAGATGGAACCACCAGCCGCCCGCCTCGTCGCACTCCACGCAGCCCGGACCGCTGGGCGGCACCGACGGGTCGATCGCGTCGTCGTTGCTCATACCGTCTCCTCGTCGGGCGTCTCGGCGGTCAGGGGCAGCAGCACCTGGAACCGGGTGTCGCCGGGCACCGACTCGACCCGCAGGCTGCCGTGGTGCTTGTTCACGACGATCCGCCAGGAGATGTCCAGGCCGAGCCCGGTCCCCTCACCGACCGGTTTCGTGGTGAAGAACGGGTCGAAGATGCGGTCCTTGAATTCCGGCGGGACGCCGGGCCCGGTGTCCCTGAACTCCACCAGCAGCCGGTCGTGGTCCAGCGCCGTCCGCACGGTCAGCGTGCCCTCGCCGCCGCCGCTCTGCATGGCCGAGACGGCGTTGTCGACGAGGTTGGTCCACACCTGGTTCAGCTCCGCCGGATAGGCGGGCACCGGCGGCAGCGTACGGTCGTACTCCTTCACGACCTCGATGCCCGGCCCGATCTTCCCGGAGAGCATCAGCAGGGTGCTCTCCAGGAGTTCGTGCACGTCCACCTCGCGGTACGGCGCCCGGTCCAGCTGCGAGTACTGCTTGGCCGCGTCGACCAGGTGCGAGATGCGGGTGGTGGAGTCCTCGATCTCGTTCATCAGCAGTTCGGTCTCGACGGTGTAGTTGAGCCAGCCGACGGCGCCCGGCAGGATCTCCCCCTCCACCGCCGCCGCGACCCGCTCCAGCCAGTCGACGTCGAGTCCGGCCTGGACGAAGGTGGGTGCCACCTGCCAGCCGTTGTCGATGCCGTGGTCCTCCAGCCAGTCGGTGAGCATGTCCTCCCGGTCGGCGGCCTCCAGCGGGCTGAGCACGGGGGCCTTCGCCACCCGCTCCGCGGTGCGCTCCTGGATCTCGATCAGATTCGCCAGACAGTCACGGGAGAAGGAGCCCTCGGCGATGATGCCGAGCTTGCGGCGCATCTTCGCGACCCGCTCGCGCAGCGTCGCGGTGGCCCGGACGGCAGCCGCCGCGGGGTTGTTCAGCTCGTGCGTGAGCCCCGCCGACAACGAGCCCAGCGCCAGCAGCCGTTCCCGCTGCCCGATCATCGCCTGGGTGTTCTTCGCCCCGAAGAACAGACCCTCCAGCAGGTGCACGGCCATCGGGAACCACTCGCGCATGACGTCCGCGAAGAGGTCCGCCGGCAGCACGAAGAACCGGGTCGGCTCCGTGACCCGCATCGAGTTGGTGTACACCTGCCGCACCCGGTCCCCCAGGTAGGCCTGCATCGACCCCGCGTACACCCCGGGCTGCGAGGTCCGGGTGACCTCCACGTCGTCCCCGCCGACCCGGCGGTACAGCACGACCGTGCCCTCGATCATCACGAAGAAGCAGGTGGCGGGGTCACCCTCGGTGTACACCGGGCCGGGCTCGAACCGCTCCACCCGGCCCTGGCTGCACAGCCGGCCCAGCTGTTCGGGGCTCAGTTTCTCGAAGAGGAACAGCGAGCTGATCTCCTGCGGGCTGCACGGCACGACCTGCCCGCTCACGACTGCTCCAGGTACCGGTGGACGAGCATCACGGCCATGGCTCCCTCTCCGACGGCGGACGCGACGCGTTTGGCGGACTCGGCGCGCGCGTCGCCCGCCACGAACACGCCGGGAATGCTGGTCTCCAGGTGGTACGGCGGCCGGTCCAGCTCCCAGCCCGCCGGCGGCCGGCCGTCGGCGGTCAGATCGGGCCCGGCCAGGATGAAGCCGCGCGGGTCGCGCAGCACGGTGTCACCGAGCCAGTCGGTCAGCGGGGCGGCGCCGATGAACACGAACACCCACTCGGCGTCGACGCTTTCGGTCTCCCCGGTCGCCAGATCACGCAGCGTCAGCCGCTCCAGCCGCTCGCTGCCGTGCGCGGCGTCGACCACCGTCCGGCTGCGCACCGAGATGTTGGGAGCGTCGTTGATCTGCTGGATCAGGTAGTACGACATCGACGCCGCCACATCGGCCCCGCGCACCAGCAGGGTCACCGACTTGGCGAACCGCGACAGGTACATGGCCGCCTGGCCGGCCGAGTTGGCGCCGCCGACGATGTACACGTCGTGGCCCTGGCAGGCGGTCGCCTCGGTCAGCGCCGAACCGTAGAACACCCCGCAGCCGGTCAGATCGGCGCAGCCCCGTGCTTCCAGCTGCCGGTACTGCACGCCCGTCGCCAGGATGATGCTGTGCGCCCCGATCGCCGAGCCGTCGGCGAACCGTACGATGCGGGCCGCTCCGTTGATCTCCAGCCCGGTCACCTCGCGCGCGGTCAGGATCTCGGCGCCGAACTTCGCGGCCTGGCGCCGCGCCCGGTCGGTGAGCTGGGCACCGGAGACGCCGTCCGGGAAGCCGAGGTAGTTCTCGATCCGGGAGCTCTGCCCGGCCTGTCCGCCGGTCGCCGACCGCTCCACCAGGACGGTCCTGAGCCCCTCCGAGGCCCCGTACACGGCCGCGCCCAGTCCGGCCGGGCCGCCACCGATCACGATCAGGTCGTAGAAGTCGGCCGTCGGCATGGTCGCCAGGCCCACCCGCGCGGCCAGCTCCGGCGCCTCCGGCTCCACCAGCACCGAACCGTCCGGGGTGATCACCAGCGGCAGCCGCTGCCCGTCCTGTCCGGCCGCGGTCAGCAGCCGCTGCCCCTCCGGCTCCTCCACCGAGTACCAGCGGTAGGGCACCTGGTTGCGGGCCAGGAACTCCCGTACGTCCGACGACCGCGACGACCAGCGGTGGCCCACCACCTTGGTGCTGGGCACCGGCTTGTAGGCGCCGCTGCGCCAGGCCTCCAGCAGGTCGTCCAGCACCGGATAGAGCTTCTCCTCCGGCGGGTCCCAGGGCTTGAGCAGATAGTGGTCGAGGTCGACGACGTTGATCGCGTCGATGGCCGCGTTGGTGTCCGCGTACGCGGTGAGCAGCACCCGCCGGGCCCCCGGATACACGTCGAGCGCCTGCTCCAGGAACTCGATGCCGTTCATCTGCGGCATCCGGTAGTCCGCCAGGACCACCGCCACCAGGTCGCCGCGCAGCTTCAGCTCGCGCAGCGCCTCCAGCGCGGACTCCCCGGACTCCGCGCGCACGATCCGGTACGACTCGCCGTAGCGCCGCCTGAGATCGCGGGCGACGGCACGGGATACCCCCGGATCGTCGTCCACGGTCAGGATGACGGTCCGCGCGGTCTCGCCGGCCTGTGCCATACGTCTCCCACCCCGGGCGTCGGTCCCGCCGGCCGGTGTCGTGGGGACCACCGCACCGGTACCAGGCCATCGTATGTTCGATGGCCCGGATCCGCTCCGGTACGAGGCAGGGGCCGTGATCAGCCCTGCCGCTGCCCGAGCACGCAGAACTCGTTGCCCTCGGGGTCCATCAGCGTCACCCACGGCTGCTCGCCCTGCCCGACGTCCGCGTGCCGGGCGCCGAGGGCGAGGAGCCGGGCCACCTCGGCCGCCTGGTCCTGCGGACGGAAGTCGAGGTGCAGCCGGTTCTTGACCGTCTTCTTCTCGGGTACCGCCACGAAGAGGAGCCCCGGCAGCCGCTCCGGTGCCGGCCGGATCTCGAACTCGTCGGACGAGTCGTCCACCACCGCCCAGCCCAGCGCCTCGGCCCACCAGCGGCCCAGCGCCGCCGGATCGGCCGCGTCGACGATCACTTGCTCCCATTCCAAGGTCATGACCGCAGCGTAGTGAAGACTGGCTCCGCAGCAGCGCGAATCCTTCGAGGAGGCCCACGGATGACACGCCCGATCACGGCAGGTGTGGACGGTACCGCGGAGAGCCTGGCCGCCCTGCACTGGGCGGCCAGGGAAGCCGTACGCCGGGGGCTCCCCCTGCGGGCGGTGCACGCCTGGCGCTACGCCGAGGCACTGGCGACCGCCGACCGGGACACCCAGCACGACTGGGTCTCGCAAGGGGTGGCGGAGGCCGTGCGCACCGTCGCGGAGCAGCATCCGGAGTTGTCGGTGACCGTGGACGTCGTGGAGGGCGCGGCCGTGGAGGCGCTGGCGGGTGCGGCGGCCGGGGCCGAGATGCTGGTGCTGGGTTCGCGCGGGCACGGACCGGTCATCGGCTTCCTGCTCGGCTCGGTCGGCCAGCAGGTGATCGCGGAGGCGGCCCGGCCCGTGGTGCTGGTGCGCGCCGGGGACCAGCCCGTGGCGGAGGCGGCCGGCCGGGACGTCGTGGTCGGTCAGCACGGCGGCCCCGAGGACAGCGCGGCGGCGCTGCGGTTCGCGTTCCGGACGGCGGCGGCCCGCGGGGCGACCGTGCGGGCGGTGCGGGCGTGGACCCTGCCGCCGGTCTTCGCCTACAGCCCCGGTTCGCTCAAGCTGCTCGACGACGCGGGCGGTCTGGAACCGTACGAGAAGCAGGCGCTGGCCGAGGCGCTCCGGCCGTGGCGGGAGCGGTTCCCGGAGGTGCCCGTGGCCGAGCACGTCGAGATGGGCAGCGCCGGCCAGGTGCTGCTGTCGATGGCCGGCCGGGCCCAGCTCATGGTCGTCGGACGGCGGGCGCACCGGACGGCCGTGGGCGCCCGCATCGGGTCGGTCGCGCACGGGGTGCTGCACCACGCGGACTGCCCGGTGGCCGTGGTCCCGCACGAGTGAGCTACTCGGGGCCGGCCGGCTCCCCGGTGGTGCGGGCCCTGGGCAGGACGTTCTCGAGGTAGTCCCGTACGGCGGTGTCGAGCCCTATGTCGCGCTGGGCGCGCTCGGACAGGTACCAGCGGTGTTCGAGGAGTTCGTGGTAGATCTCCGCCGGGTCCATGGAGCCGCGCAGCTCCGGCGGCACCGCCCGTACGGCGGGCCGGAAGACGTCCCGGACCCAGCGGTGGGCCAGCACCTCGGGGCGTGCCGGACGGAGGTCCCCCGCGCGCGGGCGCAGCCGGGAGCCCGGGGCGGGATCGCCAGGGCCGTGGTCGTCCTGGGTGGCCATCCAGCTCTCCAGGTCGCCCAGCAGCCGCCGAGCCTGGTTCTCCTCGGTGTCCAGCCCGGTCAGCCTCAGCAACTGCCGCTGGTGGTGGCCGGCGTCGACGACCTTGGGGACGAAGGTGACGCTGTCGCCGCCCGCCGAGTGCTCGATCTGCATCTCGGCCACGTCGAAACCCAGCTCGTTCAGCCGGCGGATCCGGCGTTCGATGTAGTGGTACTTGCCGGCCGGATACACCGAGGTGCGGGTCAGTTCCCGCCACAGCCCCTCGTACCGGGTGCAGATCTCGCGGCCGAACCCGACCGGGTCGACGGACGGGTGGAGTGCGCCGGACGCCTCCAGGTCCAGCAGCTCGCCGCTGATGTTCACGCGGGCCAGGTCCAGGTCGTACTCGCGCTGCCCGGGGCTGAGGCGCGGGTGCAGGTCGCCGGTCTCGGCGTCGACGAGATAGGCCGCGTAGGCGCCCGCGTCCCGCCGGAACAGGGTGTTGGACAGCGAGCAGTCGCCCCAGGCGAACCCGGCGAGGTGGAGCCGGACCAGCAGCACGGCGAGGGCGTCCATCAGCCGGTGCATGGTCGCCGGGCGCATGGTCGTCTCGAACATCGAGCGGTACGGCAGGGAGCCGCCCAGGTGCCGGGTGACGAGGGCCGGCTCCAGCGGGGCGCCGGAGCGGTCGGTGCGGCCGGTGACCACCGCGAGGGGGTCGACGGCCGGGATGCCCAGCCGGTCTAGGTCGCGCAGCAGCCGGTACTCGCGCAGGGCGGGACGCTCGGCGAGTTCCTTGACGGCGATCACCTCGTCGCCGGCGTGCGCGTACCGCACGACGTGCCGGGAGATGCCGCGCGGGAGTGGCACGAGGTATTCCTCGGGCCACTCCTCCAGGGGCGCGTCCCAGGGCAGGGCGAGCAGGAGCGCGGGGTGCTCCGGGTTCGTGGCGCTGATCTGCAAGGCCATGGCACGCACCCTAAGACCCCGGACGCCCGTTGCAGGAGGCCGGCTTCCGCATCTGTTCGGTTTTGCGGGAGGCCCGCTTCCGTGTCCGTTCGGTCTGCGGGAGACCGGCGTCGCGTCTGCGCGGCTTCCGGAAAGCCCGCTCCCGGGCCGGCTCGGCTCTTGAGCGGTCCGGCCCGGGCGGGCGCGGCTTCTAGGAGGCCCGCTCCCGGGCCTGCTCGGCGGCCGCGCGTACGGGGCCGTGGTGGACGGGCCCGTGGCCGGGCAGCAGGGTGTCGCCGTCGAGCGCGGCGATCAGCTCCAGCGATTCCAGCGCCCGCGGCCGCTCGTGGTGGAAGAAGTCGAGCAGCACCTGCGGGCCCTTGATCCGCGAGGTGGCGTGCCCGGTGACCAGGGCGTCCCCGGAGATCACGATGCCCGACCCGGGCAGGTGGAAGACGCAGTGGCCGTCCGTGTGACCGGGGGTGTGCACGGGCACCGGCCGGCCGGGCAGGTCGAGCGGGCCCTCGGCCGGGAACGGTTCGGGCGCGCTGACGGGGTTGTGGTCGGTGCCGCCCACCTTGAACACGTGCAGCGCCCAGGGCACGACACCGGGCCGCCAGGCGTTGCGGACGACGTCCCCGATGGTCGCCTGCTGGAGGAAGTCCCGGCGGGCGTGCGGTACTTCGGCCGGATGCAGGTACACCGGGGTGCCGTGGGAGCTGCGCAGGTACTCGGCCGAGCCCAGATGGTCGTTGTGCGCGTGGGTGATCAGCACGGCGGCGACCGCCTCCGGCGAACTGCCCACCGCGGCCAGTGACTCCAGGACTCCCTGGCGGTCCCCGGGATACCCGGTGTCCACCAGAGTGACGGCGTCGCCGTCTTTCAGGATCACCCAGTTGACGTGGTTGCCGTGCACCAGATAGGTGCCGTCGGCGACTTGGTGTACTTCTGCCCGCATGATCTCTCCGAGCCCTGAGCGGCTGATCGTCGGGGACAGCCAACCAGATCCGCCGGTGCCCCGCAGGAGGGGCCGGCCGGACGTCTCAGTTCACCCCCTGCGGCCGGAACTGGATGCTGATCCGCGGCCCTGTCGCGCGGGTGGACTTGGGGATGCAGTGCTCCCAGGTCCGCTGGCAGGAGCCGCCCATCACGATGAGGTCGCCGTGGCCGAGGGGCCGGCGCAGGGTGCCGCCGCCACCGCCCGCCGGGCGCAGCAGCAGGTCCCGCGGGGCGCCGACGGAGAGGATCGCGACCATGGTGTCCTCGCGGGCGCCCCGGCCGATCCGGTCGCCGTGCCAGGCCACGCTGTCCCGGCCGTCGCGGTAGAAGCACAGCCCGGCCGTGGTGAACGGCTCGCCCAGCTCCTCGGCGTAGTGCCGGGACAGGGCGGTGCGCGCCTCGGCCAGGACCGGGTGGGGGAGCGGGTCCCGGGCCGCGTAGTACGCGAGCAGGCGGGGGACGGCCACCACGTTGTCGTACATCTTGCGGCGCTCGGCCCGCCACGGGACGTCCGCCGCCAGTTTCTCGAACAGGGCGTCCGCGCCGCTCAGCCAGCCCGGCAGGACGTCGATCCAGGCGCCGGCGCCCAGCTCGGTCCGGCGCAGCCCGCCGAGCGGGCCGAGCCGCAGCTCGTCGGTCTGGTCGAACAGGGAGCCCTGGAGGTGCGTGGACATGGGCCCAGCGTACTCCTGAATCGAAAATCCGTTCCATTTGCTGTGTCCGGCGTCCCGAGGCGTCCGGCCTCTTTCGATACATCGGTGTATCCGATACATTCGCGTATCGAAACGGGGGGCGCGTGTTCGAGGGAAGGCGAGACCTGGTGGCGACGGGCGACGAGGGCGGCAAAGGCGGCAGAGGTGAGACGGGCGGCGACGCGGGTGACGCACCCAGGCGCGTCACCCGGCGCCGGGTCCGCACCCGCGCCCGGCTGCTCGACGCCGCGTTCGCCGTGTTCGCCGCCAAGGGCTTCGGGCGCGTCTCCATCGAGGAGGTCTGCGAGGCGGCCGGGTTCAGCCGCGGCGCCTTCTACTCGAACTTCGCCACCCTGGACGAGCTGTTCTTCGCCCTCTACCAGGACCGCGCCGACCTCATCGCCTCCCAGGTGGCCGACGCGCTCGGCCAGGACGGCCCCGACCTGGACGTGCCCGCCTCCGTGGACCGGGTCACCGAGGTGCTGCTGCTCGACGTGGACTGGCTCCTGGTGAAGACCGACTTCCTGGTGCACGCCGCCCGTGACCCCGCCGTCGCCCGGGCCCTCCTCGACCACCGCGCCCGGCTCCGGCAGGCCATCGCCGACCGCCTGTTCCGGGCCCGGGGTCACACCGAACTGCCCGCCGTACTGGGCGACGCCGACGGCGCCGCCCACGCCGTGGTCGCCGCGTACGACGGGGTCACCACCCAACTGCTGCTGGACAGGGACGTCGAGGCCGCCCGGGCCTGGCTGAAGCAGCTGCTCACCGCGCTGCTGACGGACGGCGGTGCGGCCCCGGTATGAGCCCCCTCGGAAAGGACACAGTCGCCATGGACGCGGACGTCATCGTCGTCGGAGCGGGTCTCGCCGGCCTGGTCGCGGCGCACGAACTCACCAGCCGGGGCCGCAGGGTGGCCCTCGTCGACCAGGAGAACGCCGCCAACCTCGGCGGCCAGGCGTTCTGGTCCTTCGGCGGGCTCTTCCTCGTCGACTCGCCCGAGCAGCGCCGCCTCGGCATCAAGGACTCCTTCGACCTCGCCTGGAACGACTGGCGCGGCAGCGCGCAGTTCGA
Organism: Streptomyces actinomycinicus; assembly: GCF_016741775.1. GTDB lineage: Bacteria > Actinomycetota > Actinomycetes > Streptomycetales > Streptomycetaceae > Streptomyces > Streptomyces actinomycinicus. The sequence continues at coordinate 210,519 of NZ_JAERRK010000011.1, forward strand.
CCGTCTGGAGGACGAGGACTCCTGGGCGGTGCGCTGGGCCCGCGCCTACGTCGAGTTCGCCGCCGGCGAGAAGCGGTCCTGGCTCCAGGGGCACGGCATCGAGCTGCTGCCCACCGTCGGCTGGGCCGAGCGCGGCGACCTCAGGGCCGACGGCCACGGCAACTCCGTGCCCCGCTTCCACATCGCCTGGGGCACCGGCACCGGCGTGGTCGAGCCCTTCGTCCGGTACGCCCGACAGGCCGCCCGCGACGGGCTGCTGACCTTCCACCACCGCCACCGGGTCGACGAGCTGGTCATCGAGGACGGAACGGCCCGCGGTGTGCGCGGCACCGTACTCGCCCCCGACGACTCCCCGCGCGGCGTCGCCTCCGGCCGCGAGCGCGCCGGCGACTTCGAACTCACCGCCCAGGCCGTCGTCGTCACCACCGGCGGCATCGGCGCCGACCACGACATCGTCCGCCGCCACTGGCCCGAGCGGCTCGGCACACCCCCCGCCGAGATGGTCACCGGCGTCCCCGCCTACGTCGACGGCCGCATGCTCGACATCAGCGCCGAGGCCGGCGTACGGCTCGTGAACCGGGACCGCATGTGGCACTACACCGAGGGCCTGCAGAACTGGGACCCCATCTGGCCCGGCCACGGCATCCGCATCCTGCCCGGCCCGTCCTCCGTCTGGCTCGACGCCCTCGGCCGCCGGCTGCCCGATCCCTGCCTGCCCGGCTACGACACCCTGGGCACCCTCAAGTACCTGCGCACCACCGAGGACATCGCCGGTTACGACCACTCGTGGTTCATCCTCACCCGGAAGATCATCGAGAAGGAGTTCGCGCTCTCCGGCTCCGAGCAGAACCCCGACATCACCGCCAAGGACCGCAAGGCGGTGCTGCGCGACCGGCTCCTCGGCAAGGGCGCGCCCGCCCCGGTGCAGGCCTTCCTCGACCACGGCGCCGACTTCGTGACCGCCGGGAACCTGGAGCAGCTGGTGGGGAAGATGAACGCCCTCACCGGGAAGGCGCTGCTGGACGCGGAGGAGGTGCGCCGCCAGATCGTCGCCCGCGACCTGCAGATCGCCAACCCCTACAGCAAGGACGCCCAGGTCCAAGGCATCCGCAACGCCCGCCGCTACATCGGCGACCGGCTCGGCCGGGTCGCCGGCCCGCACCGCCTCCTCGACCCGGCCGCGGGCCCCCTCATCGGGGTCCGGATGCGCATCCTCACCCGCAAGACCCTCGGCGGCATCCAGACCGACCTGGACTCCCGCGCCCTCGGCACCGACGGCACGCCGGTCGAGGGGCTGTACGCGGCGGGCGAGGTGGCCGGGTTCGGCGGCGGCGGGGTCCACGGCTACAACGCCCTGGAGGGCACCTTCCTCGGCGGCTGCCTGTTCTCCGGGCGCGCCGCGGGACGAGCGGCGGCCCGCCAGACGGCCTGAACTCAGCCGCCCAACAGCTCCACCAGTACGGACGCGTGGCTCTGCTCCGGCTTCTTCGACGCCGTCAGCAGCGTCACGCGCCCGTCGCGGACCGACGTGCGCAGGCCGTCGAGCAGTTCGGCGGCCTCCGGCGCCTCGAGTTCCTGCTCGTACCGGGTGCGGAACTCCTCGTACGAGCCCTCGCCCGCGTGGTACCACGTGCGCAGCTCGCTCGACGGGGTGAGCCCCTTGGGCCACTCGTCCACCTGCGCCGCCTCCTTGGCGATGCCGCGCGGCCAGAGCCGGTCGACCAGCACGCGCAGGCCGTCGTCGGGCTCGGGCGGTTCGTAGATCCGGCGCAGACGCACGCTCACGGCGGAGCCCTTCAGAGGTCGGGGACGGTCCGGCGAGCGTACTCCGGCCGGCCCCGCCCACCGGACGGCGACGCGGCGTGATTTGACCGGAACCAGGGGGAAACCGGGCGCCCGCCGCGCCTAGGGTGGCCGCCAGTCGATCACCGGTCATCCCGTTCCAAGGAGCGCACGTGACGCCACCGCGCAGACAGCCCGCCCGCCGCCGTACCGCCGTCCTCGCCACCGTACCCGTCGCCGTCGCGGCGCTCCTCGGCGCCGGTGGACCCACCGCGCCGGGCACCACCGGAGCACCCGGCGCCGGCGACCCCTACTTCCCGCTCAGCGGCAACGGCGGATACGACGTCCGGCACTACGACCTGACGCTCCGCTACGACACTACCTCCCGCCGCCTGGACGCCACCGCGGTGCTCACCGCCCGCGCCGGCCGGCGGCTCACCCGCTTCGACCTCGACCTGAAGGGCCTGAAGGTCACCGCCGTCACCGTCGACCGCACACCGGCCACCTTCCGGCGCGACGGCCAGGAACTCGTCGTGACCCCGCGCCACGCCCTGCGCGCGGGCCAGGACTTCCGCGTCACGGTCGCCTACCACGGCACCCCGAAACCGGTCACCGACCCCGACGGCGCGGTGGACGGCTGGATCCCCAGCGACGACGGCGCGTTCGTCGCGAGCGAGCCGCAGGGCGCCATGACCTGGTTCCCGGCCAACAGCCACCCCAAGGACAAGGCGTCCTACGACTTCACCGTCACCGTCCCGCAGGGCCGCACCGCCGTCGCCAACGGCGTCCTGCTCGGGCAGCGCACCGCCCACGGGCGGACCACGTTCCACTGGCGCGAGACCCAGCCCATGGCCGCCTACCTCGCCACCGCCACCATCGGCAGGTTCCGGATCGAGCGGTACACCACCCGCGACGGCATCCAGGTCTACAACGCCGTGGACGCCCGCGAGGCGCGTGCCGCCGCACCCGTGCTCAAGAAGCTGCCCGCCGTACTGGACTGGGAGAGCAAGCTGTTCGGGCCCTACCCCTACCGCGCCGCGGGTTCGATCGTCGACCACGCCCCGAACGTCGGCTTCGCCCTGGAGACCCAGACCCGGCCGGTCTACGACTCCGCGCCCGACCTCGGCACCCTGGTCCACGAGAACGCCCACCAGTGGTTCGGCGACTCCGTCTCGCTGACCGCCTGGAAGGACATCTGGCTCAACGAGGGCTTCGCCACCTACGCCGAGTGGCTCTACACCGAGCAGCACGGCGGCCGGAGCGCGCAGCAGACCTTCGACGCGCTCTACGCCCGCCCCGCGAGCGACGACCTGTGGGCCTATCCGCCCGGCGACCCGGGAAGCGGCGCCCGCATCTTCGGCACGCCCGTCTACGCCCGTGGCGCCATGGCCCTGCACGAACTGCGCCGGGCCGTCGGCGACCGCGACTTCTTCCGGATCCTGCGGGCATGGACGGCCGGGCACCACGGCGGGCACGGCACGACCGGGGAGTTCGTCAGGCTTGCCGAGCAGAAGTCGGGGAAGCCGCTGAAGAGGCTGCTGCACACCTGGCTGTACACGGCCGGCAAGCCGGACAGCGCCTGAGCCCTGACCGGTTCCAGACGACCGTCGGCCATGGTCGACCCATGATCCGGCGCAGAGCCACCACTGTCGCACTCCTCGCCTCCCCGCTGCTGCTCACCGGCTGTGGCGGCGGGGCCGCGGCGACCGGGCGCCGGACGCCCTCGCGTCCGGCGCCCACCTCCTCCCGCACGACGCCGGCGCCCACTCACGAGGCGGTCACGCGCCCGACGGCCTCCCCTGCGAGGCCGACGAAGCGAGAGCCGCAGCCGCAGGGCACACCCGTGCTCGGCCCCCGGCGGTCCGCGACGCTACCCGAGCGCTGCGAGCGGGCCGTCGTCGTCACCGGGCGCGGCCGGAACCTCCCGCTCTCCAGGGTGAGCGCCGGGTGTGAGCGCCGGGTGTGAGCGCCGGGTGTGAGCGGCGGGTGTGAGCGGCGGGGCCTGCGGCGGCGGGGCCGAGGGCGGAACGTTGCGGTCCGATTCCCGGCGCACGCCGGGGGTACTCCGGTCGCGCACGCGCAGTCGAGGGAGGTCATGCCATGAGCACCACGGAGAACCTGCCGGTCGTGACCACGCTCGGCGAGGTGGCCCGCCTCGTGGAGCGCCGCCGCGGTCTGTACGTGCGCTGGTCCAAGGGGCCGGACACCGACCTCGAAAAGGTGTCCAGCGTCGACGAGCTGACCGGAGTGCCCATGCCCGGGCTGTCCGCCAACCCGCTCGACGTGGAGGACTGGTGGGAGGACCGTTCCGTGCGGCTGTGGGTGGCGCGCCGCCTGTACGACTACGCGCATCTGCCGCACGACAAGGGCCCCGGCGTCCGTCCCTGGGTCCTCACCGGGAGGGAGACGGGCCGGGGCCCCGACAACGAGCCGCTCGTGGCCGACGCCGAGCCGCTGTGCTGGATCGCCGGTGAGGTGATCGACGCGGCGAAGGACGAGGTGGCCCGGCAGGAACGGCAGTGGGGGACGCTACGCCGCGGGGGCCGCTGAGCCGCACCGTGCGGGACGGTCCGTGGGGGCCGCTGAGCCCGCACGGGGCGGGCTGGTCCGTGGGGGCCGCTGAGCCGCACGGTGCGGGCTGGTCCGTGGGGGCCGCTGAGCCGCACGGTGCGGGACGGTCCGCGGGGGCCGCTGAGCCCCCACGGCGCGGGACGGTCCGCGGGGGCCGCTGAGCCCCCACGGCGCGGGCGGCGCTCAGCCCGAGCGCGGCCGGGAGCGGGCGCGGCGATGCAGCGCCCGGCGTTCAGGCTCCGACGTACCGCCCCAGATGCCGATGCTCTGCCCCGTGTCCAGTGCCCACTCCAGGCACTGTTCCCGGACCGGGCAGCGCCCGCACACCACCTTGGCCTGCTGGGTCTGCACCTGCGCCGGCCCGGTGGTGCCGATCGGGAAGAACAGGTCGGGGTCCTCGTGGCGGCACGCGGCATGTTGGCGCCAGTTGTCCATCGGAATCTCCTGGATCGGCTCGAAGTCGTCCGTGTCCTGTCGAATGCGTTCTCCGGATTCGGGTGACCGGTCGGGACGGTGTGAAACGGTCGGATCGGTGGCGGATCGGGCGGCGCTCGCCCTCCGCTCCCACGGGGCGCGCGCCGGCCCAGGGGGACCTGCGCGGCCAACAGGCCGGTATGCGGGGCGTGCGGGCCACCGCAGTGCCCGACCGGGCACCGGAGGCGGGGAGTTCGGCACGGCCGAGGGGCGGTCCGGCGGCCGCCGCGCCACTGCGGGCCCACCGTACTCCGTCACGGCGCCCCGGGCGCCCGTCATGTGACGGATCGCCCGGCACCGGCCGCGCGGGGCTCAGCGGCGCCGCGTCTCCGCCGCGGTACGCGTCACCGCGTCCGCCAGGGCCGCCGGGGCGGGCGAGTCCAGCTTCCACGGCTGCCAGTGGAGTGCGACGTCCATCCACCGGCGCGGGGCGAGCAGGACCAGGCGTCCCGCTCCAGCCGCGCGAGCTGCCGGGCGAACCTCACGAGCACCGCGCCGGACTCCGTGGGCCGCACCGGTCTGGTGCGCTGGAGCAGGACCCGGCCGGTGCGCTGTTCCAGGGCCTTGACCCGCTGGCTCACCGCCGACGGCGTCACGTGCAGCGCCGCGGCGGCCGGTGCGGCGCTCGCCGGCCTCTGCTGGTTCGCCGCGCTCGGCTTCGGCGCCAGGCTGCTCGGCCGGTTCCTGGCCCGGCCCGCCGCGTGGCGGGTGCTGGACGGTCTGGTCGCCGTCACCATGCTCGCGCTGGGCGCGACCCTTCGCCGGTTCCTGAGGCCTGCGTCCCAGGCGGGCCCCGGCGGACTAGAGGAGGCCGCCGCGCCGCCGGATCGTGTACTGGTCCATGAGCTTTCCACGGGTGGTCTCCAGACGGTGGGCGAGGATCTCGGCCACGGTCCGCACCACGGAGAGCCCGAGCAGCGGGTCCTCCACGCACACCGCGAGCACCGATGGCCCGTCGAACTCGTAGGCGCGCACATTGCTGAAGGCCACCGCGCCGAAGTCCCACTGGTACGGCGGGAAGAGCCAGGACCAGCCGAGCAGGTCGCCGGCGCCGAGCGTGGCCACGGTCACCCGCTGCCGGGAGGTGACCTGCTGATCCAGGTGGACGGCGCCCGAGCGGATCACCCAGAACCGGTCGGCGGTGCCGCCCGCCTCGAAGATGCGGGTGTCCTCCGGGAAGGAGACCTCCTTGGCCAGCTCCATCAGGCGCTCGCGCTGGGCCTGGGGCAGGGCGGTGAGCAGTTTGATCGCTTTGGTCATGCGCGCTCCTCGCCTGGCGGCGGTTGCGGTTCGAGTGCTGTGCCTAAGCCCATTTCAGCCGCTGCCGCCGTCGGGAGCACCTCGAAGGCGGCGGTTTTCGCCGCTGCCACCCTTCTGCGGGCAGCAAAAAGCCCTGGCTGGACGGGGGAAGCCAGCCAGGGCCGTATGCGGTGACGCACATAGGAGGGGGGAAGGACGGTTCCGCGCCGCTCCGTGCATCACGTATGGATGAACAATAAACCATTGCTCTTGACAGTATCCAGCCAGAAGCAGGTCAGGTGACCTGTTTCACTCCGTCCGCCCGCACCGGGCCCCCGCCCGGGCTGACGATCTCCTCCAGCACCCGCAGCACCGCCTCGTACGCGTGCGCCCGTACCGCCGCCTCCCGCGCGCCGTCCGGATCCGTCGCCGTCAGCCGCTGCGCCCGCTCCCGCCAGGAGCGCTCCGCCTCGGCCGCGCACGCACGGCCCCGCCAGATCCTCCGCAACAACTCGTCCGCGTCCACCACATCGGTCATACCGCCCGGGTACCCGCGCCCCGCACGGCGATGACAAGTGCTCCGGCCGGGTTTGACGGCGCTCGAAGAGGTCAGCCGACAGGGAGAGGAAAACCTTGCAATCCGGGCACCGTCCAGGGAGGAAGGGATGCTCGACAAGCACCGGACCGGCCCCTCCGCAACCCTGCCGGAGCAGCGCCGCCGACCACCGCTCCGCCCCGCCGACGCCCGCAGAACGGTCGAGCGGGTGATGACCGAACGCTGCCGCGCCGGGGCCGTGTCCTGCCCGCCCGAGGCCGTGGAGGACGCCCTGCTGGTCACCTCCGAACTCACCACCAACGCGCTGCTGCACGGCGGCGGCATCACCGGCTTCGACGTCGAGGTGGACTCCGGCGGCGTCCGGGTCTCGGTGAGCGACCGCAGCGAAGCACTTCCGGTCGCCCACGCGGCCGACGACGAGCGCGGACGCGCCCGGCCCGGGGGCAGGGGCTGGCCCATCGTGTGCCGGCTGTCCAGGGACGTCCGGGTGACCGAGCTGCCCCGCGGCGGCAAGCGCATCACGGCCGTCGTGCCGCTGCGCTGAGACGGCCGTCGGAGTTTCGCCCCCCGGTGTTTGCCCGCGGGGCCGGGGGGCAGACGGAATCTCGTGCTTCGGACCGGAGGCGCGCGCCCAGCGGTGACCAGTACGGCTGGCTGGGCCCCCTCCTGGCGGGCCCGGTTGCTCACCCGCGGCGACCCCTGACACCCCCGTTCGGGCCGGATCCCGGAACCCGTGTTCCGGCCGTGCCCTGAAACCACGTTCAGGAGCGATTCCGCATGCTGACCGACATGTCGACAAGCCGTCCCGGCACGACCGCCGTCACCGACACCACCCCTGCCGCCGGCGCGACGCCCGCCCGGCGTACCCACGACGACGCCCCGGACACCGCCCAGCTCTTCGTCCGGCTGGCGGAGCTGGACGACGGTCCCGAGCGGGACGCGGTGCGCGACGAGCTCGTCACCGCATGGCTGCCCATGGCCCACCGGATCGCCGGCCGGTTCCGCGACCGCGGCGAGTCCGTCGAGGACCTGCGCCAGGTGGCCGCGCTCGGCCTGGTGAAGGCCATCGACAGGTTCGACCCCTCCCGCGGGGCCTTCGAGAGCTACGCCGTGCCGACCATCACCGGCGAGGTCAAGCGGCACTTCCGCGACCGCATGTGGGCCCTGCGGGTGCCGCGCCGCGTGCAGGAACTGCGCAACCGCGTCCGCGTGGCCCGGCGGGAGCTGACCCAGCACCCCGGCAGCCCCGAACCCACCGTCGCCGCCGTCGCCGCGCACACCGGCCTCAGCGAGGAGGAGGTGTCCGCGGGCATGGAGGCGCTGGAGAGCTTCAGCACCCTGTCCCTGGACGCCGAGCTGTCCGCCGGCGACGACGGCTACAGCCTGGCCGACACCCTGGGCGCCACCGACACCTCCTACGACGTCGTCGTCGACCGGGAGGCCGCCAAGGAAGGGCTGCGCCGGCTGCCGGAGCGCGAGCGGGCCATTCTCTACATGCGCTTCTTCGAGGACATGACGCAGAGCCGCATCGCCGACCAGCTGGGCATCTCCCAGATGCACGTCTCCCGGCTGATCAGCCGCAGCTGCGCCCGCGTCCGCGACGAGGTGCTCGGCAGCCGGCGCCCCGGCGGTGAAGCCCGGTGAGCGCTCACCCCGCTCACTGCGCGGGCTGCGCCGGCCCGCCGGCCACGTCCAGGAGCCGTGCCAGGCCGGAGACGGCCTCGTCCAGCCGCTGCAGATGGCGCAGCACCCGGTCCGTCACGCGGCCGTAGCGCGGCATGCGCAGGGTGCCCGGCTCCAGCATCGACGCGATGCTGGGGCCGGTCTCGATCCGCTCGGCGGACCGCGGGTCCGTGACGTGCGCGGCGATCGACTCGATGTTGTGCACGATGCGGCCGCACGCCCCGCGCAGCCGGGGGTCCGCCGCGATCGACGGATGCGTCGGCAGCAGCTCCGCCGTCGCCGCGAGGGAGCGCGCGTGGTACGCGCAGGTCTCCAGCAGCGCCACCACGTAGCGGGCGGTGTCCCGCCGTGAGCGCAGCGGGGTGATCGGATGCGTCAGCGGCTGGGTGGCCGCGCGCAGGTCGGCCAGCGCCTGGTCCAGCTCCCGCGCCTGCTCCACCAGGTCCCCGCCCGCCCCGCCGCTCAACTGGTCGACGGCGGCCCGGGTGACGTCCGCGAGCCGCTCCAGGACCTCCACGAGGAGGTCGTTGGTACGCCGGTCCGTGCGGACCGGCAGCACCAGCGCCGCCGCGATCACCCCGCAGGCCGCTCCCAGCGCGGTCTCCTCGATCCGCAGCACCAGCACCGACGTGCTGTACGTGTTCAGCAGGGTGTACAGCAGGCCCAGCATCGCCGTCACGAAGAACGACATCAGCGTGTACGACAGGGGCGCCGTGTAGAACATCGCGAAGATGAACAGCAGGACCAGCGCGAACGCCGTCCAGGTGTGGTGCCCGACCAGCCCGGCGAGCCCGATGCCGGCCACCACGCCGAGCACCGTGCCCAGCAGCCGCCGGTAGCCCTTCACCAGGATCTCGCCCGTGGAGGCGGTGTTGATGAAGACGATCCAGCAGGTCAGCACCGCCCAGTACCAGCGCTGGCTGGAGAGCAGTTCACCGCCGACGATGGCCAGCGAGGAGCCGACGGCCACCTGGACCGCGGCCCGGGTGGTGGGCCGCTCCAGCCCGGCCGGCTCCACCGCCTCCGGTTCGCTGTCCTCGCTGATCTCGATCGCCGCGTCCTCGGCGTCCAGCTCCTCGCGGGAGCGGGCGGTCGCCGGCGAGTCGTCGGACTCGTCCTGCGGCCCGTCCAGCGCGACCCGCAGACCCATGGCCGCCCGCGCGGCCTCGCCGAGGCCCCGGAAGACGTCCTGCACGGCCGGGGACGCCTCGGGCAGGTTCTCCTCCTCGCGGTAGCCGAGCAGCCGGTTGCGCACCTGCGCGAGCGCGGTGCCCGAGGCCTCGCGGGCCGGGCGGAGCATCAGCACCCGCAGCGCCTGCAGGTCCCGGCGCAGCGCGGCCGTCGCCTCGTCCCGCACCGGCAGCTCCCCCGCGGAGGGCAGCGAGGCGCCCGGCAGATGAAGGGTGAGCGTGTCGGTCCGCTCGGCGCTGCGCGCGGTGAGCAGCAGCAGACCGAGCCGTTCGGCGGCGATCTCGGCGTCCGCGATCCGGCGCTGGAGCAGCCGGGCCACCGCCGGGTCCGCGGTGCCTTCCTCCAGCCGGCCCTGGATGAGCAGCGCCGTCTCGTGCAGCCGGGCGGTACCGGTGCGCAGGTCCACCAGGACCTTCTCCACCCCGTCGGGCCCGGCGTCCAGCAACTCGGCCTGGACGGCGAGCAGCTGGGCCAGCCGGGCGCGGAAGGCCCTCCGCAGCCGGTCCAGGGTGCCTGCCGGGGTCTGCGGCAGGAGCACGAAGCGGGCGAGTGCGCTGCACGCGAAAGCCACGCAGATGACGCCGTACAGCGCCGGCAGCGCGGACGGCGTCGCGCCCACGAACAGGGAGAGGAAGTAGACCTGGAAGCCGATCAGCCCGAGTGCCGTACCCCGGTCGCCGAACCGGCGGCCGTAGACGGCACAGAAGATGAGGGCGACGAAGAACAGGTCCCCGGCGACGACGCGTTGGGCGAGCAGCGCCCCCAACGACACGGACGCCAGCGCGACGGGCAGGCCCAGCGCCAGGGTGACCGCCTGCCGGGCGCGCTGCTTCTCCCGGACGGCGAAGGTGGCGGCCATCGCCGCGATGGCCCCGGCGACGAGTTGGGGCACCGGGACCCGCAGCGCGCCGAGGACGGCGAGGGTGAGGGCGATGGCGGCGACCGTGCGCAGTCCCGCGGTGAGGCGGAGCAGTCCGGGATCGGACGCGGCGAGCCGGTCCCACATCCGTACCCGTCCCGACCGTCCCGCTGCCCTCACTGCGCCGCGCTCTCTCCCGTACCGGAAATCGATCTCCGGCCCAGCATCGCACGCGGGCCGGGGACTACCGGCCCTCGGCGAGCGTGGCGGCCACCAGGGCGTTGGCGTGCCCGTGGCCGAGTCCGTGCTCGGACTTGAGCCAGCCGACCAGCTCCATGTGCCTGGTCAGCGGCGAGGAGCGGATCAGCTCCTGCCACTCGGTGACCGGGCGGCCGTACTTCTTCTCGATCGAGGGGAAGTAGCTCGCGGGGCCCTTCACGGTCTTCTCGGTCATGGTGGTGTGTCCCGTCCGTGTGACGTTTCCTGAACACCTGAGAAGACCGCCGGTCCGGTGCGGAATGATCGGCGGCCTCTCGGTGATCCCGGTCACATCACGGATGGTCGATGCCCGTGTCTCCCACCAGGGCCCGTACCTGCTCGGGCGTCAGGTAGGAGTCCGTGAACTCGAAGTCCTTCAGCCGTGCCGGCCTGCGGGCCTGGAACCCGGTGCGGACGAAATCGTTGCCCGCCACCGCGTTCAGCAGCCAGTTGGTCAGTACCCGGGTCTTGGCGACGTTGGTGCGCAGTGCCGCCCAGTGGTAACCGCGGGCCGCCGCCTGCGCCGCCAGACCGCGCAGTTCCACGCCCAGCGGCTTGGACACCGCGTCCTTGCCGCCGAGGTCGACGACCAGCCCCAGGTCCTTGTGCACGTACGGCTGCAGGGGCTGCCCGCGCAGCGTCGCGATGACGTTGTCGGCGACCTTCTTGCCCTGCCGCATGGCGTGCTGCGCGGTGGGCGGGCAGATCGCGCCCTCGTCGTTCTTGGCCAGGTCCGGCACTGCGGCCGAGTCGCCGAGCGCGAACACCCCGTCGTGGCCCGGCAGGGTCATCTCGGCGTCGACCGCCAGCCGGCCGCGGACCGTCTCCGCGTCGAGCGTGGCGATCAGCGGGCTGGCCACCACGCCCGCCGTCCAGATCAGGGTGTGCGTCGGCACCACCCGGCCGTCGGTGAAGGTGACCTCCTCCGCGCCGGCCTTGTCGATCGACACGCCCAGCGAGACGTCGATGCCGCGCCGCTTGAGTATCTCCTGCGCGCTGCGGCCGAGCTTGTCGCCCAGCTCCGGCATGAGTTTGGGCGCGATGTCGATCAGGTGCCACTTGATCAGCCCCGGATCCAGCCGCGGGTAGTGCCGTACGGCGGCGTGCGTGAGGCGCTGCAGGCAGGCCGCGGTCTCGGTGCCGGCGTACCCGCCGCCCACCACCACGAACTGCAGCCGCGCGGCCCGCTCAGCCGGGTCGTCGCTGGCGTCCGCCAGGTCCAGCTGCGAGATGACGTGGTCGCGGATGTAGGCGGCCTCGGCGAGGGTCTTCATGCCGAACGCGTGCTCGGTCAGGCCCGGGATGTCGAAGGTGCGGGTCACGCTGCCCGGGGCCAGTACGATGTAGTCGTAGCGCTCGTTGACGATCTTTCCGGTGATGGTGCGGATGACGCACACCTTGGCCCTCAGGTCCACGCCGATCGCGCCGCCCGGGATGATCCGGGTGCGGTACTTCCTGCTGCGGCGCAGGGACAGGGCGATCGACTGCGGCGTCAGCACGCCGGAGGCGACCTGGGGCAGCAGTGGCAGGTAGAGCTGGTACGAGAACGGCGTCACCAGCGCGACGTCGGCCTCACCGGGTCCGAGTTTCCGTTCCAGCCGGCGGACGCACTCGACTCCGGCGAAGCCGGCGCCGACCACCAGGATCCTGGGTCGTGTCACGGTGTCCATCCCTTTCTGCGGCTCCAGGCGGTCCGAATCGACGTTCGCCTGCCCCGGATCGCTGCACCGACTCCGATCCCACCGTGCCTCCGGCCGCTACGCCGGCGGGGCGCGGCAGGCATACGAACGTGTGGGCACCAGCCTGCCCGCCCACGGATGCGGAGTAACCGGTTCGCGCACACCTACACGTCGAACACCGGTCACCACGGCAGGAACACGTGGATGTCCTTGCCGGCGTCGTGCACGACGACGCTGACCTGGGTGCACAGCGTGTGCACCAGGTGCCAGCCGATCCCGCCGCCGCCCGTGCGCGGGTGGAAGGGCCGCGGCTCCGGCTTGGCCGTGTTCGTGTCGCGCATCGTCACGTGTACCCCGTCGAAGGTCCGGCGCATCCGCAGCGCGAACGGGCCCGGCGCGTACTGGATCACGTTCGCGGCCAGTTCCGTCACGACCAGGAGGATGTCGTCCCAGTACTCGTGCGCGCCCGGCGGTGTCTCGCCGGCCAGCGCGCCCAGGAAGTCCTCCGCCGCGAGCCGCGCCTCGGTGACGTTGCGCAGCTCACCCGCGAAGGAGAACGTACGTTCGTACCTCTCCTCCGAGGGCGATGTGTCGTCCCAACGCGGCTCCGTCGCCATCTCACATTCCCCGGCTCCGGCCGGTGAGGGGCCCATCCAGGCCCTCCGACCAGCGCGGTCGTCGTTGCTGATCTCTCCTTGCCCTGCGGGTTCCCACAGCGGCGCGGCCTATCCGTCTCCCCGGACCGCGCTCCCCGGTGCACCCCCTCAGCGGAAGACGTCGTCCTGCTCGTCCCAGTCGGCCGGTTCCTGAGGGCTCGGCCGCAAGCGGGCGCGCGCCTCGTACATCGCCTCGATCTCGGCCGCGTGGTGCCGCACGATGGCGTCCCGGCGCAGCTTCATGGACGGCGTGAGCAGTCCGTTGTCCGGTGCGAACGGTTCCTGCAGGACACGGTAGACCCTGATGGACTCCGCGCGGGACACCGCACTGTTGGCGGACGCCACGGCCCGCGCGATCTCCTCGCGCAGCGCGTTCTCCTCACGGGCCTCCCGGCCCGGGGCGTCACCCTGCAGGGCCAGCGCGGCCCGCCAGTGCGCCAGGAAGTCCGGGTCCAGCGTGATCAGGGCCCCGACACAGGGCCGGTCGTCGCCGATCACCACCGCCTGGTGGATCAGCGGATGCATGCGCAGCCGCTGCTCCAGCGGGGCCGGCGCCACACTCTTGCCGCCGCTGGTGACGATGATGTCCTTCTTGCGCCCGGTGATCGTCAGATAGCCCTCGGAGTCCAGCCGCCCGATGTCCCCGGTGGCCAGCCAGCCGCCGCGCAGCGCGGCCCGGGTCGCCGTCTCGTCACTGATGTAGCCCTGGAAGACCGATGGCCCCCGCACCAGGATCTCCCCGTCCTCGGCCACCTGGACCTCGGTGCCGGGCAGCGGCCGGCCCACGGTCCCGGACTTCTCCCGGCCCAGCGGCTGCATGGTGATCCCACCGGAGACCTCGGTGAGCCCGTACCCGTCGTGGATGTACACCCCGATGCCCTCGTAGAACAGGCACAGTTCACGGTCGAGCGAGGAACCGCCGGAGGTGCCGCGCACCACCCGGCCGCCGAGCGCCGCGCGCAGTCTTCGGTACACCGTCCGTTCGTACAGGGCGTGTTGCACCTTGAGGTCGAACCCGGGACCCGGGCCGGTGCCCAGCCGCCGGCGTTCCTCGGCCGCGGCGAAGTCCCGTGCGGTCTGCGCGGCCCGCTCGAACAGCGCGCCCCGGCCCGACTGTTCGGCCGCCCGCAGGAAATTCTTGTACAGCTTCTCGAACACCGACGGCACGCCGTACAGGTACGACGGCCGGAACGTGGCCAGGGCCGAGGACAGCGCCGCCGCCGTCAGCTCCGGCTCATGGCCCATCAGGACCCCGCCGCGCACACACGTCACCATGACCATGATCCCGTAGACGTGCGAGAACGGCAGGAAGGCCAGCACGGACGGCTGTTGGCCCGGGGGAGCGGCGGTGTGCGCCCAGCCGGCCAGCAGTGTGTCGCAGGGGTAGGCAAGGCCGCGGTGGCTCAGGGCGCAGCCCATCGGACGGCCCGAGGTGCCGGAGGTGTAGACGACGGCCGCCGTCGCGTCCGGCAGCACGATCCGGCGCAGCGACTCCACGGTGGTGTACGGGACGTCCCTGCCACGGTCCACGAGTTCGGGCAGGGCACCGGCGTCCAGCTGCCACACGTGCCGCAGCCGCGGCAGCCGGGTGCACACGGTGCCGACGGTCATGACGCCCTGCTCGTCCTCCACGACGACGGCCACACAGCCGGCGTCCCGCAGCATCCACTCGACCTGGTCGCGGGAGGAGGCCGGGTGGATCGGCACGATCTCGGCGCCCACCGCCCACAGCGCGTGGGCGAACACCGTCCACTCGTAGCGGGTGCGGGCCATCAGGGCCACCCGGTGACCCGGCGCGATCCCCGCGGCGATCAGGCCCTTGGCCAGATCGGTCACCTCGTCGCGCAGCTCGACCGCCGTCACCTCCTCCCACACGGTCGCCGCGGGATCCGCTCGGCGCGCGAGCACGGGGAGGGTGGGGTTCCGGTCCGCCGTCTCGAAGATGCTGTCGGCGAGGCCGCCGGTGAACGGCGTGGTGACGGAGGGAGCGAGGGCGACGTTCCGCATGCGCTGCTCCTGAATGTACGGAGGGTCACTCCGCCGATCGGCTCGGTGTCGGCGGTGCTCGAATGTAGCCCAGGTGAGCGCGTTCGGTACCAGGAACGAGGAAGTCGTGATCGGCTGATGATCTGGCCGTGTCCTGGGGACTCGGGAGGCATGAGTTATGTGAACCCCGATCCGGAACCCGAGCGCACGACCGGACTGGAACCAGGAGGGGGAGTTCCGCCCGGCGAGACCCCGCCCGCCGAGAGCAGCATGCCCGAGGCCGGGCCCCGCGAGCCGGACGCCCGAAGCAGAGGCTGGGCCAAGGCACCCCTCACCATGATCCTGCTGCTGGTGATCCTGATAGCGGCGTTCTTCCTGGTGTACGCACTGGTCCTGGTCCTCTGAGCGGGCCCGCGCGGTGCGGGTGCCGGCGACCGGGCCCCCGGGCCCCGGATGCGACGGCCCTCAGCCCTGGGTGCGGCGCACGCACTCGGTGACCACGTCCCGCAGGCTGCCGGTGTGCTCCAGCAGCCTGCGCTGCTCCCGCGCGCCGTTGCCCACCCGCAGCACCTCCTCGACGGCCCGCTCGGCGCGCACCGCGTCACCGCTGCCGTCGAGCGCGTCCGCAACATGCTCCAGCAGGGAACGCAGCACCTCCGCCGCGGGCCGGGGCCGCATGCCGACCGGGTCGAGGAGGTCCTGCTCCAGGCCGAACCGCGCCGCCTGCCAGTCGGCGAGCCTGAGCAGGCTCACGCCGGGATCCGGTGCCGGCCGGCCCGCGCGCCAGTCCCGGGCGGCCGTCTCCACCAGGGCGCGGCACAGCGTCGCGATCAGCACGGCGGTCTCCGCGCTCAGACAGACGTCGGCCACCCGGATCTCCACCGTCGGATAGTGGGCGCACAGCCGCGCGTCGAAGTACGCCATCCCCTCGTCCAGGATGACGCCGCTGGCGACCATCCGGGTGATCAGCCGGTGGTAGCGCTCGGCGGACCCGAACGGCTCGGTCGGCCCGGCCGACGGCCAGCGGTTCCACACCCGGCTGCGGTAGCTGGCGTAGCCGGTGCTCCGGCCCTGCCAGAAGGGGGAGTTCGCGCTGAGGGCGCGCAGCACCGGGAGCCACGGGCGGAGCCGGTCGAGGACGGCGACGCCCTCCTCGTCGGACTCCACCGACACATGGACGTGGCAGCCGCACACGAGCTGGTCCCAGGTGGGGATCCCGTACCGCTCGGCCAGCCACTGGTAGCGCTCGTTCACACTGAGTGAGGGGCTGACCGCCAGCGGAGAGGTGGCCAGTGCGGCGACCGCGCAGCCGATCTGCCCGGCGTGCCGGGCCGCCTCCTTGCGGCAGCGGACGATCTCGTCGCCGAGGGCCGCCATGTCCGACTGCGGATGCGTGGCGAACTCCAGCATCTGGCCGAACAGTTCCTTCTCGAACACGTCCTGACCCGGGTCCTCGTGGGCGGCACGGGCGAGCACGGCCGCCGCCAGCGCCTTCGGATCGCCGCTGTCCGGATCGACCAGGAGGAGTTCCTCCTCCACTCCGACGGTGCGCACCTGGTGCCGCCCTTCTCTCCCTGCCACGAGGGGCAGTCACGGGTCTGTACGACCCCGACTGCCCCTCGGACGGCCGCCGACACCTGTGGCGTTCAAAGCTCCGGTGCCAGCCAGAGGGTGGCCAGCGGCGGCAGCGTCAGGTTCAGGAACCCGTCCTCGGGCTTGACCGGCCCCTCTGTGCCCACCCCGCCGCCGCCGAAGCGGACGTCGTCGGTGTTCAGCACCTCCTGCCAGGCCGGGAACTCGTCGGGGACCCACAGGCGGTAGTCGTGCCGGACCACGGGCGAGAAGTTCGACACGGCCAGCAGCGGGCCGCCGTCCACGGCGAACCGCAGGAACGCCAGGACGTTGTCGTCCGCCGCGTCGCACAGCACCCACCGGAAGCCGCCCGGATCGGTGTCCCGCTGCCACAGCGCCGGTGTCCCGCTGTACACGGTGTTCAGTTCCCGGACGAGATCGCGGACCCCCCGGTGGTCGCCGGCGGAGTGGTAGTCGTCGCCGAGCAGCCACCACTCCGGGCCGTGCGCCTCGGACCACTCGGCGCCCTGGGCGAACTCCTGCCCCATGAACAACAGCTGCTTGCCGGGGTGGGCCCACATGAAGCCCAGGTAGGCACGGTGGTTCGCGCGCCGCTGCCACCAGTCGCCGGGCATCTTCGACACCAGCGCCTGTTTGCCGTGCACCACCTCGTCGTGGGAGATCGGCAGCACGTAGTTCTCGCTGTAGGCGTACACCATCGAGAAGGTCATCTCATTGTGGTGGTACTTGCGGTGCACCGGCTCCTTCTGGATGTACTGCAGCGAGTCGTGCATCCAGCCCATGTTCCACTTCAGCCCGAAGCCGAGCCCGCCGCTGTCCGTGGGCCGGGTGACCCCGTCCCACGCGGTGGACTCCTCGGCGATGGTCACCACGCCCGGGCAGCGCCGGTACACGGTGGCGTTCATCTCCTGCAGGAACGCGACCGCGTCCAGGTCCTCCCGGCCGCCGAAGACGTTCGGCTCCCACTGTCCGGAGTCCCGTGAGTAGTCCAGGTAGAGCATGGAGGCGACCGCGTCCACGCGCAGCCCGTCGATGTGGAACTCCTCGCACCAGTACACGGCGTTGGCCACGAGGAAGTTGCGCACCTCGGTGCGGCCGTAGTCGAACTCGTACGTCCCCCAGTCCGGGTGCTCCGCCCGCGTGGCGTTCCCGGGTTCGTACAGCGGGTCCCCGTCGAAGCGGGCCAGTGCCCAGTCGTCCTTCGGGAAGTGGGCCGGCACCCAGTCCATGATCACGCCGATGCCGGCCCGGTGACAGGCGTCCACGAAGTGACGGAAGTCGTCCGGGGAGCCGAGCCGCGGTGTCGGCGCGTAGTACGAGGTGACCTGGTAGCCCCACGAGCCGCTGAAGGGATGCCCGGCGACCGGCATCAGCTCCACGTGGGTGAAGCCCATCTCCTTGACGTAGGCGGGCAGTTCCTCGGCGAGCCGGCGGTAGTCCAGGCCGGGCCGCCACGACGGCAGGTGCACCTCGTACACCGAGAACGGCGCCTGGTGCACCGGTGTGTCCCCGCGGTGCGCCATCCACTGCGCGTCGCCCCACTCGTAGCGCGAGGCCGTGACGACCGACGCCGTGTCCGGCGGCACCTCGGTGCGGCGCGCCATCGGGTCGGCCTTCAGGAACCGGTGCCCGTGCCGGGAGGTGATCTCGAACTTGTAGCGGGTGTCCTCGCCGATCCCGGGCAGGAACAGCTCCCACACCCCCGACGCGCCGAGCGAGCGCATCGGGTACTGCGTGCCGTCCCAGTACGTGAAGTCACCGGCCACCCGCACCCCTTGGGCATTGGGCGCCCACACGGTGAAGCGGGTGCCGGCCACGCCCTGGTGGACCATCGGCTCGGCGCCGAGCGCGCGCCACAGCTGCTCGTGCCGGCCCTCCCGGATCAGATGCAGGTCCAGCTCGCCGAGGGCGGGCAGGAAACGGTAGGGGTCGTGGACCTCCTGCTCGGCGTCGTCGTACGTCACCAGCAGGGTGTAGGACGGGACCTGCGGGCAGGGCAGGACGGTGGCGAACAGGCCGTCGCCCTCCGACCACATGTCGGTGCGCTTGCCGTCGATCACGACGCCCACCGCCCGCGCGTTCGGGCGCAGCGTGCGGAACAGCGTGCCGCCCGGCACCGGGTGCGCGCCCAGCAGGGCGTGCGGATCGTGGTGTGCGCCCGCGAGCAGCCGGCCGCGGTCGGCGGGGTCCAGCGGGACCGCCGCGGGCGGCACCGGGCCGGCGGCCTCGGTCCGCGTGGCCCCGGACGGCGGCGCCTCGGTCCGCGTGGTGTCGGGACGCGCGGTTCCCGGCCGCTTGGCCTCGGATGGCGTCGCCTCGTCCCGTGTGGTGTCGGGACGCGCGGTTCCCGGCCGCTTGGCCTCGGGCCGCGTGGTGTCGGGTCGCGTGGTGTCGCGCAGTGCCATGTCAGCCTCCCCACACGGCGAGCCGCTTGATCGCCGCCATCGGAACCGGCAGCCAGTCGGGCCGGTGTCTCGCCTCGTACAGCACCTCGTACACCGCCCTGTCCGTCTCGTGCGCGCGCAGCAGCGCGTGCTTCTTGCGTGGGTCCCAGCCCGCGCGGGCCGCGTAGCCCGCGCAGAACGCCTCCCGGCAGCGGCGCGCCCACTCGGGTCGCCAGGGGCGGCGCTGCCGGGCCGCGTAGTCGAAGGAGCGCAGCATCCCGGCGACGTCCCGCACCGGGGACTGCGGGGCCCGGCGCTCGGCCAGCGGCCGGGACGGTTCGCCCTCGAAGTCGATGACGAACCAGTCGCGGCCGGCCCGCAGCACCTGCCCGAGGTGCAGGTCGCCGTGGATGCGCTGGGCGGGCGGCCCGGTGTCGCAGGTGGCGAGCGCCCCGAACGCGGCCCGCAGACCGGGTACGAAGGGCAGCAGCCCGGGCACGGCGTGCGCGGCGGCGTCCAGCCGGGCGCACATCGCTTCCGCGGTACGGCCGTTCTCGCCCGGGCCGCCCGGCGGGAAGGCCTCGGCCAGCGCCAGGTGCACCTCGGCCGTGGCCCGCCCCAGCGCACGGGCCTCGGCCGTGAAGTCGTCGCCCGTGGCGAGCGCGCGCAGCGCCAGCGTCCAGCCGTCGGTGGCGTCCGGCAGGAACGGCTGCAGCACGCCGAGGGTGGCCGGGCGCGGGGCGGTCGTGGTGAACCAGGCCACCGGCGCGGGCACCCGGCTGCAGCCCTCGGCGGCCAGCGCGGCCGGCACCTCCAGGTCCGGGTTGACGCCCGGCTGGACCCTGCGGAACAGCTTCAGGATGTACGCGTCGCCGTACACGATCGACGAGTTGGACTGCTCGGCGTCCAGCAGCCGCGGCGGCAGTCCGCCGGGCACGTGGGCGGCCGGGGCGGCCTCGAAGCGCAGCGGGCCCGCCGTGCCGGGCCGGCGCAGCCGCTCCAGCAGCAGGTGGGCCGAGCGCGGGTCGTGCAGCGCGTCGTAGACGGCGAGCCCGGCCAGCGGGCCGTGTCCCGCGCGGCCGATGAACGCCCGCTCCAGCCGCGGGGCGAGGTGCTGGCGCAGGCCCAGCAGCAACTGGTAGCAGTCGCCGGGCGGGTGAGTGCCGCCGGGCGTGGGCACCGGCGCGTGCGAGGCGTGCACCAGCAGGTGCAGACATCCGGGGAACAGCTCGGTCACGGACAGCACCGACAGATCGGTGACCGGCCGGTCCTTGCCCGCGAACCAGCGCTGCCCGGGCAGCCAGTCCCGCAGCAGCTCGCCCAGGGAGGCCAAGGGCCCGTCGAGGCCGGGAGCGGTCCTCGGTCGCGGGGTGATGGTCTTCGGCATGGTGACGCGTCCTTTCCTCGGCGCCGGACGTTCAGCGGCGGCGGCCGATGCGGGATGCGACTCGGGTGAGCCGGAACCAGTAGAAGCCGTGGCCTTGCAGGGTCAGCAGGTAGGGCAGTTCACCGATGGCGGGGAAGCGCACCCCGCCGATCAGCTCGACCGGATGGCGTCCGTCGTAGGCCCGCAGATCGAGTTCGGTGGGCTGCGCGAAGCGGGAGAAGTTGTTCACGCAGAGCACCAGGTCGTCGCCGTACTCGCGCAGGAAGGCGAGCACCGCCGGGTTCGAGGACGGCAGCTCGGTGTAGGACCCCAGTCCGAAGGCAGGATTCTGCTTGCGGATCTCGATCATCCGGCGCGTCCAGTGCAGCAGGCTGGAGGGGGAGGACATGGAGGCTTCCACGTTGGTGACCTGGTAGCCGTGGACCGGGTCCATGATGGTCGGCAGGTAGAGGCGTCCAGGGTCGCAGGACGAGAAGCCGGCGTTGCGGTCCGGCGTCCACTGCATGGGCGTGCGCACGGCGTCGCGGTCGCCGAGCCAGATGTTGTCGCCCATCCCGATCTCGTCGCCGTAGTACAGGATCGGC
>NZ_JAERRK010000012.1 GCF_016741775.1 Streptomyces actinomycinicus
CGGGACCAGTGACGGGCCGGCGTTGACCCACCTTGGGGCGCGGATCACACCGGATCCGCGCCCCACCCACTTTTGCGGGCCCCGCGGGATGGGTAAGGTTAGGTTTGCCTCACCGGAACACGGGACGGCAAGAGACAGCGATCCCGGCGGGAGGTGAATCCGCGTGTACGTCTGCAGCTGCTTCGGCATCACCGAGGCCCAGGTCAAGGAGCACGCGGAGAACGGCGCCTGCACCCCGCGCCAGATCGCCTCCGCCTCCAAGGCCGGCACCGACTGCGGTTCCTGCGTCCGCCGGATCCAGGCCCTCCTCGGCCGTGGCGCCTGCCCGCGCCGCGAGCTGGCCGACCGTGGCAAGCCCGTCCTGACCTCGCTGGACGAGGCGGCCTAGCTCCCGCGCGTCAGCTGTCCGGCTGCTCGATCAGCTGGGCGATGTACAGCGCCTCGCCGAGCTTCTCCACCAGCTCCAGCTGGGTGTCCAGGTAGTCGATGTGGTGCTCCTCGTCGGCGAGGATGTCCTCGAAGATGTTCGCGGACGTGATGTCGCCCTTCTCGCGCATCACCGTGATGCCCCGCTTGAGCCGGTCGATCGCCTCCACCTCGATCTGCCGGTCGGCCTCGAACATCTCCCGGACCGTCTGTCCCACCCGGACGTGGAACAGCCGCTGGTAGTTGGGCAGCCCGTCCAGGAACAGGATCCGGTCGGTGAGTACCTCGGCGTGCTTCATCTCGTCGAACGACTCGTGCCGCGTGTACTTGGCGAGCTTCGTCCAGCCGAAGTTCTCCTGCATCTTCGCGTGCAGGAAGTACTGGTTGATGGCGGTCAGCTCGCCGGTGAGCTGCTCGTTGAGGAACTCGATGACCTCGGGGTCGCCCTGCATCGCAGCGGCTCCTTCCACTCGGAGGGACGGGGGAGGTACGCGGCGGCATGATTGCACCGGCAACGAAGATCGTCCAGTAAGTGCGTACTTAGTAAGTACGCACTGAGTTGATGGCAGTTGTCCGGTTCGTGAGTGGGTGGTCAAGGGCACTGCCCGAGGTCTGTCAGGATGGATACATGGGTCATCCGGTGGAGCGAGAGTCTGGAGCAGCGGCAGGCACCGAGCTTCCGCCGGGTCAGCGGCTCCAGCGAGGCTGGCCGGTCACGCACTACGGGCCCGTCCCGAAGTTCCGGCCCGAGCGCTGGGAGTTCCGGGTCTTCGGCGCCACCGCCGACGGCGACAAGCACACCTGGAACCACGAGGAATTCACGGCCCTGCCGTACACCACCGTGGTGGCCGATCTGCACTGCGTGACGAAGTTCAGCATGGTCGGTGCGGAGTGGGGCGGCGTCCCGGCCCGGACCGTCCTGGACCTCGCCCCGCCGGCTCCGGACGTCACCCATGTGATGGTGTGGGCGGAGTACGGCTTCAGCTCGAACCTGCGTCTCGCGGACTTCGCCTCCGAGCGGACGATCTTCGCCACCCACAAGGACGGTGAACTCCTCACCGCCGAGCACGGCTTCCCGGTCCGTCTGATCGTGCCCCAGCTGTACGCCTGGAAGGGGCCCAAGTGGGTCCGGGGCGTGGAGTACATGACCGCCGACCGCCGCGGCTTCTGGGAGGAGCGCGGCTACCACAACATCGGCGACCCCTGGAAGGAACAGCGCTACTCCTACCAGGAAGAGCCCGGGGACGGCCCCGAGCTGTGATCCCTGGCCCGCGGCGGGTCAGTGGTGGTACTGGTGCACCACGGCGTGTCCCTTGCCGCGGCCGATGGTCCACTTGTTGACCGGGGTGGTCACCACGAAGGCGATCGCGAGCGACACCGCCAGCGAGATCCAGAACAGCGCGTCGCCCACCATGGCGTCGGTCGCCGACGGCCACAGGAGGATCACGCCGTTGTCGATCAGCTCCATCACGGCGATGGGCAGGGTGTCCGCGGCCAGCGCCACCCGGAAGGCGGTGCGGAAGTCCACGCCGGCGCGCAGCACCCCGCGCAGGGTGAGCGAGTAGCCGAAGAAGAAGGCCAGCACGATCGCCAGCAGGGTGGTCGGCAGGTTGCCCCACCCCAGCGCCGTGCCGATGACCATGCCGAGCACCTCGCCGACGGCGCAGCCGGTGAGGCAGTGCAGGGTGGCCTGCGCGGCCGTCGACCAGGTGGCGACGGGGGCGTGGCCATGGTGCTGGTGGGGCCCGTGCTGCTTGCGTTCGCGGTGCTCGTGGTGCTGCTCGTGGTGCTCGTGGTCGGTGTGAGCCGAGTGGTCCATGGTTTCCCCCATGCCGAGCGACGGTTCCTGCGACTGACAGGAACCGTATACCCCCCGGGGGTATTCCTCAACGGGTCAGGAATCCCGGAGCCTCTTCAGCCGTGCGACGTCCGCCGCATGTCCCTCCTTGCCGCCGGGCGTCTCGATGATCAGGGGCACCCCTGCCGTCGCCGGGTGGGCCATCAGCGCCCGGAAGGGGTCCTCGCCGATGTGACCGGCACCGATGTTCTCGTGCCGGTCCTTGTGCGCGCCCACCACATCCTTGGAGTCGTTGGCGTGGATCAGCTTCAGCCGGTTCTCGCCGACCGTCTCCACCAGCAGGTCCAGCGTCTGGTGCATCCCGGTCGGCCCGGTCAGGTCGTGCCCGGCGGCGAAGACGTGGCAGGTGTCCAGGCACACGCCCAGCTTCGGATGGGCGTCCAGGGCATCGAAGTAGGGCCCGAAGTCCCAGGTGCGCGAGCACAGCGAGGCGCCCTGCCCGGCGGTCGACTCCAGCAGCAGGAACGGGTCGTCCTCGTGCGTCAGCTCGTCCAGCAGCGGCAGCATGTGCTCGCGCACCTGCTTCAGCGCCACGTCCCGGGCCCGGCCGCCCGTCGCGCTGCCGGTGTGCACGACGACGCCCAGCGCACCGATCTCCCGGCCGCGCCGCAGCGAGTGCCGCAGCGATTCCACCGACCGCTCCACGGTCGCCTCGGTGTGCGAACCGAAGTTGATCAGGTAGGGGGCGTGCACGTACGCCGGGACCGACTGCTCGGCGCAGGCCGCGCGGAACGCCTCGTCCTGCCGCGGGTTGCCGGCGGGCGTCGCCCAGCCGCGCGGGTTGGCGACGAAGACCTGCACGGTCTCGGCCTCCAGCTCACGGGCGTACGACAGCCCCACGGAGTGCAGGCCGCCGGCCACGGGCACATGGCCGCCGACAGGGTTGCGGGGGAGGGGGGAGGACTGATCGGAACTCACCCGTTCAGGGTGTCACGTCCCCCCGGTCCCCCGGACCGCGGTCACCGGTGAACCAGGTCACCGCAGGCCGCGGTCACGGCGAACCAGGTCACCGCGGACCGCGGTCACGGTGCACCGGGTCGCCGCCGCGGTCACCGGTGAACCAGGTCACCGCAGGCCGCGGTCACGGGGCACCAGGTCACCGGATGGTGATCGTGATCGTCGACCCCTTGGGCGCCTTGTCGCCGCCGTCCACCGACTGCTTATCGACGGTGTCGCCGAACAGCCCGAGCAGCCCGCGGTCCTCGTCCACCTCGAAGCCCGCGCCCTCCAGGGCCTCGTGGGCGTCGTCCACGCTGTCCCCGACCACGTCCGGGACCTCGATCATCTCCGGGCCCTTGGACACCGTCAGCGTCACCGTGTCGCCCTCGGCGGCCCGGTTGCCCTCGCGGGGGCTCTGCGCGGCCACCTCGCCCTTGTCGAACTCGGAGGAGTTGACCTGCTCGGCGGCGACCCGCACCTTCAGCCCGGCGTCCGTCAGCTCCTGCTTCGCGCTGTCCAGGTCGTCACCGGTCACGTCCGGCACGTCGATCGGGCGTCCCTTGCTGACGGTCAGCGCGATCGCCGAGCCCGCGTGCCGCTTGGTGCCCGCGTCCGGCGTGGTACCGATCACCGAGCCCTTCGGGACGTCCTCGCTGACCTCACGGGTGACCATGCCCGGCTCCAGGCCGTCCGCCTTCAGCCGTGCCTGCGCCTTCGCCAGCGGCTGCCCCTCCACGTTCGGCACGTTCACCGTCTCCGGGCCCAGCGAGACGGTCAGCGTGACCGGGTCGTGGTCCCGGATACGCGCGCCCGGCGCCGGGTCGCTGCCCATGACCGTGCCGCGTCTGACGGTGTCGCTGTAGGCGCGCTTGACCTGCCCGACGTCGAGCCCGGCCGACTTCAGCCGCTCCCTGGCCTGCGCCTCCGTCTTCGTCAGCAGCGGCGGGACCTTCGTGAACTGGCCCGAGTTGATGTACCAGACCCCGGTGCCGACGCCGAGCAGCACCAGCACCGCCGCGATCACCGCCAGCATCGCGCGCCGCGGCCGGGCCGGGCCGGCGCGCGGCGGCACGGGCGGGCTCTGGAAGCGGGAGGTGCGGTCCGTCCCGTCCTCGGGGCCGGCGTCGCCGACGGGCAGTGGCCGGGGCACGGTCAGCGCGCGCGGGATCACGCTCGTACGGTCGTCCGCGTTGTCGTGCTCCGCCGTCAGTGCCTGCGGCGGCAGCGTGTCCAGTTGCTCGTCGGTCAGCCCCTGGCGGGCGTCGCGGACCTGCGCGAGCAGCGCCACGGCGTCATGCGGCCGGATGTCGGGGGTGCGCGCGGTGGCCGACGCGACCAGCTCGTCCAGCGGGTACGGCAGCCCCGGCACGAGCGCGGAGGGCGGCGGCACGTCCTCGTGCATGTGCTTGTAGAGCACCTGGGCCGGGGAGTCCCCGGAGTGCGGCTTCGCGCCCGTCAGCATCTCGTAGAGGACGACGCCGCAGGCGTACACGTCGACCCGCGGGTCGGTGGTGCCCTGCTCGATCTGCTCCGGCGCGAGATACGACACGGTCCCGAGCACGGCACCGGTGGTGCTGGTCACCGTGTCCACGGACCGCACCAGTCCGAAGTCGGCCACCTTGACCCGGCCGTCGTCGCCTATCAGCACGTTCTCGGGCTTCATGTCCCGGTGCACGAACCCGGCCCGGTGCGCGGCGCCGAGCGCGGCGAGCACCGGTTCCAGGATGTCCAGGGCGGCCCGCGGCTGCACGGCACCCCGCTCGCGCAGCACGTCCCGCAGGGTGCACCCGGCGATGTACTCCATCGCCAGGTAGACGTACGACCCGTCGGCACCCTGGTCGTAGACCTGCACCACGTTGGGGTGGTCGAGCCGGGCGACCGACTTCGCCTCCCGGATGAAGCGTTCGACGAAGGACCCGTCGGACGCGAGTGTCGGGTGCATCACCTTCAGCGCGAGCACACGGTCCAGACGGGTGTCCAGGGCCCGGTAGACCGTGGCCATCCCGCCGGCCGCGATCCGCGCGTCGACGCGATAACGGCCGTCGAGCACCTGCCCGACGAGGGGGTCCTGAAGGGTCGTATCCACGAGAGGCGAGTGTACGAGGAGCGACCGGCGCTTCCCCCGCCGAGACCGCTTTCCGCCAGGCACTGAAGCCGACCTGTGACGCGACACACGACAGCACGCGACGAACCCGCCCCCGCGGCCGGTGGCCCCCCGCCCGCGGCCGCCGGCGGCGAGGACGCCCCATGGGAGAGTCCCGCCTCTCGGCCGAGGGTCATGTGCGGTGCGTGGGTGGGAGGGGAATGGCCCGCCGCCGCTCCGGCTCAGAACGCGGGACGCTCGGGATCCAGCACGGCCAGGCCCTCCGCAGGAGACGACGCCTCGGCGAGATACCGCCGCGGAATCCGCCCCGCCAGCCGAGCCAGCCGCCCGGCCTCCACCGCGAGCCGCATCGCCGCCGCCATCCGTTCCGGCTCCTGCGCCCGCGTCACCGCCGACGCCAGCATGACCCCCGCACACCCCAGCTCCATCGCCAGCGCCGCGTCGGACGCCGTACCGGCCCCCGCGTCCAGGATCACCGGCACGCGCGCGTGCTCCACGATCAGCTGGAAGTTGTGCGGGTTGCGGATCCCGAGCCCGGACCCGATCGGCGAGCCGAGCGGCATCACCGCGGCACAGCCGACGTCGTCCAGTTTCCGCGCCAGCACGGGGTCGTCGTTCGTGTAGGGCAGCACCGTGAACCCGTCGTCCACCAGCGTCTCCGCCGCCTCGAGCAGCTCCACCGGGTCCGGCAGCAGCGTCCGCTCGTCGGCGATGACCTCCAGCTTGACCAGGTCCGTGCCCAGCGCCTCCCGGGCCAGCCGGGCGGTCAGCACGGCCTCCCCGGCGGTGAAACAGCCCGCGGTGTTCGGCAGCACCCGGATGCCGAGCTTGTCCAGCACCGACAGCACCGATCCGTGCACGGCAGGGTCCACCCGGCGCATCGCGACCGTCGTCAGTTCCGTGCCGGAGGCGATCAGCGCCCGCTCCAGCACGTCCAGGCTGGGCGCACCGCCCGTGCCCATGATCAGCCGGGACGAGAAGGTCACCCCTCCGATGACCAAGGGATCGTCGGCCATGGCTCAGCCTCCCTGCACAGCGGTGAGAACTTCGATCCGGTCGCCCTCCGCGAGGGCGGTCGTCGCCCACTGCGCACGCGGGACGACGGTCTCGTTGACGGCGGCGGCCACCCCGCGCGGTGCCGCGGTGAGCGTCCGCACCAGGGCCTCCAGCGCGGTGCCGGGAGCGATCTCGCGGGGTTCGCCGTTGACGGAGATGGTGACGGAGACGCTCATGCGTGCTGCTCCAGACGGGCCGGGACCGCGGCGTGGAAGCGCTGCGGGGTGAACGGACGTGCCTCCTCGGGAAGCTCACCGGTGAGCAGGGCGTGCGCCAGCACGTCCCCGGTGACCGGGGTGAGCAGCACCCCGTTGCGGTAGTGCCCGGTGGCCAGCAGCAGCCCGTCCAGGCCGGACGGGCCGAGCAGCGGGGCGTTGTCCGGGGAGCCGGGCCGCAGTCCGGCCCGGGTCTCGGTGAGCGGCAGCTCGGTGATGCCGGGCACCAGCTCGTGGGCGTCGCGCAGCAGCTCGTACACGCCGCCCGCGGTGACCGTGGTGTCCCAGCCCAGCTCCTCGCTGGTGGCGCCGACGACCAGTTCGCCGTTCTCGCGGGGCACCAGGTAGACGTGGCTGCCCCGCACCACGGCCCGCACGGTCCGGCTCAGGAAGGGGGCGTACCGGCGCGGCACGGTCAGCCGCAGCACCTGCCCCTTGACCGGCCGCACCGGGGGCAGCAGCTCGTCCGGCACGCCGGCGAGCCGTCCGCTGAGGCTTCCCGCCGCCAGCACCACCCGCTCCGCGCGCAGTGCCGTGCCGTCCGCGGTGGTGACCCCGGCGGCCCGGTCCCGTACCACGTCCAGCCGTTCGGCCCACGTGTGGTGGAACTCCACGCCGGCGCGTTCGCACGCGGTCACCAGGGCCGCCGCCAGCCGCCGCGGGTCGATCTGGTGGTCGCCGTCGACCCGCAGCCCGCCGCGCACCCCGGGCGCCAGCATCGGTTCCAGGCGCCGGCACTCCCGCCCGGACAGCCACTCCGACGCAAGGCCCGAACGCTGCTGCAGGGCGTGCAGTTCGCGCAGCCCGGCCCGGTCGTCGGCGTCGAGCGCGACGGCGAGGGTGCCGCAGCGGCGGTAGCCGAGGTCGTGGCCCGTCAGTTCGGTCAGCTCGGCCGCGAAGCCGGGATAGCGGCGGGCCGATTCCAGGTTCAGGGCGAGCAGCGTCTCCTCGCCGTAGTGCAGTTCGGTGACCGCGGCCAGCATCCCGGCCGCGACCTGCGCGGCCCCGCCACCGGGCGCGGGGTCCAGCACGGCGGTGGCGAACCCGCGCTGCGCGGCCCGCCAGGCCGTGACCAGGCCGATGATTCCGCCCCCGATGACGAGGACGTCGGACGTACGTGACGACATGGGCGTCCAGCCCCTCCCTTCGCCGGCATGACCCGGATCAGGTTCGTACGGTCGGAGGCCGCCAGCCTCCCTCTCAGCCCGGTGCGTCCGGGCTCCCGCGAGTGCTTGTACGGTGGCCACCCTAGCCCGCACCGCTCGTCACTCGTAAGGGACCCCTGTTCGATGGCCCGCTCGCTCGACGGACTGACACTCACCCCCGTCGCGGACCAAGCCCCAGGTCAGGTGGGCACCCGCACCCGGTTCGCCTACCACGAGAAGGACGGCGAGATCTGGGCCGAGTACGCGGGCGGGGACGTCGTACGGGGCCATCTGGTCGGTACCCGCGAGGGCGACCGGCTGGACTTCCGGTACGTCCAGCTCAGGACCGACGGGACGACCGCCTCGGGACACTGTGTGTCCACGGTCGTGGAGCTGCCGGACGGGCGGGTGCGCCTGGAGGAGACCTGGGAGTGGGAGTCCCGGCCCGGGTCCGGTACGAGTGTTGTGGAACAGCTCACCGAGCACGCCCCCTGACTGACAGAACGTCAGTTGTCTATGGTGATCGGGTGAGCGAGCAGACAGCGCAAGAGGGCACGTCACCGGGGCGGCGCGTGGTCGTCGTCGGTGCCGGCATGGCCGGGGTGCAGACCGCGGTCGCCCTGCGGGAGCAGGGCTTCCGGGACAGTGTGACCGTCATCGGCGCCGAGCCGCACCAGCCGTACGACCGGCCGCCGCTGTCGAAGGCCGTGCTGCTCGGCAAGGCCGAGGACTCCGCGTTCGACGTCGACTTCGAGTCGCTCGGCGTCGAGCTGCGCCTGGGCTGCGAGGTGTACGGTCTGCGCCCGGCCGCCCGCGAGCTGGACACCGAGGCGGGCCCGGTGCCGTACGACGTCCTGGTCCTCGCGACCGGCGCCGAACCGATCACGCTGCCCGGCACCGAGGGCGTGCCCGGCGTCCACCTGCTGCGCACCCTGGACGACGCCGAACGGCTGCGGCCGGTCCTCGCCCGGCAGCACGACGTCGTGGTCGTCGGCGCCGGCTGGATCGGCGCGGAGTTCGCCACGGCCGCCCGCGAGGCCGGCTGCACGGTGACCGTCGTGGAGGCCGCCGACCGGCCGCTCGCCGGCGCCCTGCCCGCCGAGGTCGCCGCGCCCATGGCCGCCTGGTACGCCGACAGCGGCATCGAACTGCGCACCGGTGCGCGCGTGGAGCACATCGAGCCCGGCGTGGTGGTGCTCGTCGACGGCACCCGGCTGCCCGCGGGCGCCGTCGTGGTCGGCATCGGCGCCCGCCCCGCCACCGCCTGGCTGGCCGGGTCCGGCATCGGGCTGGGCGCGCACGGTGAGGTGCTCGCGGACGCTCATCTGCGTGCCTCCCTGCCGGACGTGTACGCCGTCGGCGACTGCGCCTCCTTCCCCTCGGCCCGCTACGGCGAGCGGCTGCTCGTCCACCACTGGGACAACGCCCTCCAGGGGCCGCGCACGGTCGCCGCGAACGTCCTCGGTGAGACACCCGCGGTCTACGACCCGGTGCCGTACTTCTGGTCCGAGCAGTTCGGCCGGTTCGTGCAGTACGCCGGCCACCACGGCGCCGCCGAGCGCATGGTCTGGCGGGGCGACCCGGCGGGCCCGTCCTGGTCGGTGTGCTGGCTGCGCGAGGACCGCCTGGTCGCCCTGCTGGCGGTGGGCCGCCCCCGCGATCTGGCCCAGGGCCGCAGACTGATCGAATCGGGCCGCCCCATGAACCCGGAGGCCCTGGCGGACCCGGCCCGGCCTCTGAAGGACGCGACGGCCGACTGACCCACGCGGCGGGGGGCAGCGCCCCGAAAGGGCCCGGGGGAACCTGCGCGACCAGCCACGACGGCGCCGCACCCGAAGGGCGACCGATCGCGGCCGGTCCGGCTGAGCGCCTACGCTAGGTGGCGTGACCGAGATTGACGCAAAGATCGATGCTCTCGTCCCCGCCTGGCTCACCCTGCCCGACATCGCCGAGATGCTCGGCGTCGAGGTGACGCGTGTCCGGCAGCTGGTCAAGGAGGGCCAGCTCGTCGCCGTACGCCGAGGTGAGAACAGGGCGCTGCACGTCCCCGCCGCCTTCATCGACGGCGACAAGGTCGTCAAGGGCCTGGCCGGGACCCTGACGCTCCTGCGGGACGACGGCTTCACGGTCGAAGAGATGATCGAGTGGCTCTTCACCCCCGACCCGACCCTGCCCGGCACCCCCGCGCAGGCCCTGAGCGAGAATCGCGGCACGGAGGTGAAGCGCCGCGCCCAGGCGCTCGCCGTCTGAGGCGACCCGCACCAGGAGGTGGCGTGCGGGCCGGGAGCCCGTACGCCACCGCCGGCACCGCCAGGTACACCGACCCCGGGGGGACCCACGCATGTCCGACACAGCCCGCGCCGCGCTCGCCGGCGCCCGCCTGTACCTCTGCACGGACGCCCGCAGGCGCCAGGGCGATCTGCCCGAGTTCCTGGACGCGGTCCTGGCCGGCGGTGTCGACATCGTGCAGCTGCGCGACAAGGGCATGGAGGCCGCCGAGGAACTGGAGCACCTGCGGGTGTTCGCCGACGCCTGCGCCCGGCACGGCAAGCTGCTCGCGGTCAACGACCGGGCGGACGTCGCCCACGCGGCCCGCGCAGACGTGCTGCATCTGGGCCAGGGCGACCTTCCGGTCCCGGCCGCCCGGGCGATCCTCGGCCAGGACGTCCTGATCGGCCGCTCCACGCACGCCGAGGCCGAGGCCACCGCTGCCGCCGCCCAGGAGGGCGTGGACTACTTCTGCACCGGCCCCTGCTGGCCCACGCCGACCAAGCCGGGCCGGCACGCCCCCGGCCTCGACCTGGTCCGCCACACGGCGGGCCTCGGCACCGACCGCCCCTGGTTCGCCATCGGCGGCATCGACCTCGGCAACCTCGACCAGGTGCTGGACGCGGGCGCCCGCCGGGTGGTGGTGGTCCGTGCGATCACCGAGGCGGACGACCCGGGCGCGGCGGCGTCGGAGTTCGCGAAGCGACTGCGGCAGGCCTGACGCCGCCTGTCCGGAAATCTGTCCAAGGGGTGGACAGTAAGTCGACAATTCGGGCAAATTTCCGATGTGCGGTTGGGGGACCGCCCTGCCCTGGCTAACCTGCCGGTATGGCCCTCGGAACCGCATCCACCAGGACTGATCGCGCACGCACCGTGCGCGACATCCTCGCCTCCGGCAAGACGACGTACTCCTTCGAGTTCTACGCGCCGAAGACGCCCAAGGGCGAGCGGAGCCTGTGGAACGCGCTGCGCAGGGTCGAGGCCGTGGCCCCCGACTTCGTTTCCGTCACCTACGGCGCCGGCGGCACCACGCGCACGACCACGGTCCGCGAGACGCAGCAGATCGTCGTCGATACCACGCTCACGCCGGTCGCCCACCTGACCGCGGTCGACCACTCCATCGCCGAACTGCGCAACATCATCGGCCAGTACGCGGACGCCGGCATCCGCAACATCCTCGCCGTGCGCGGCGACCCGCCCGGCGACCCGATGGGCGACTGGGTCCCGCACCCGCGGGGCCTGACCTACGCGGCGGAACTCGTCCGGCTCATCAAGGAGTCGGGCGACTTCTGCGTGGGCGTCGCCGCCTTCCCCGAGATGCATCCGCGTTCCACGGACTGGGACACCGACGTCCGGCACTTCGTCGACAAGTGCCGCGCGGGTGCCGACTACGCCATCACACAGATGTTCTTCCAGCCGGAGTCGTACCTGCGGCTGCGCGACCGGGTGGCGGCCGCGGGCTGCGACACCCCGGTCATCCCCGAGGTCCTGCCGGTCACGAGCGTGAAGATGCTGGAACGGGTGCCGAAGCTCAGCACGGCGCTGTTCCCGGACGCCCTGAAAGAGCGCATCCTCACAGCGAAGGACGATCCGGCGGCGGTACGCTCCATCGGTATCGAGTTCGCCACGGAGTTCTGCGCTCGGCTGCTTGCCGAGGGGGTGCCCGGACTGCACTTCATCACGCTCAACAACTCCACGGCGACCCTGGAGATCTACGAGAACCTGGGCCTGCACCACACCCGGCAGGCCTAGACCGGCCGCCCCGCAATACGACACACTGCGTAGCGGTCACTGGGAGAGGGGCGTACATGGGCTGGACGGTCCTCTACATCGCGTTCGGCATCGTCGCGCTGTGGTTGCTGGGCGAGGTGCTGCTGCAGTACAAGGCGCGCCTGCGCTGGCGCCTTCTCGCCTTCGCCGGCTTCCTCGGCGTCGTGCTCGGTGTGCTGATGCACTCGGTGATCGTGATCGGGCTGGGCGCGATCGCCTTCGCGGTCGGCCAGACCTGGGTCACGCTGTCGTTCCGCCGCGGCTTCGCCGCCGGCTGGGCGGTCAAGCGGCCCGACGCCGAGGCCGGCGGCGGCAGCAAGCGCCGCCGCGGCCGGGCGGACCGGCACGACGAGGGCCCGCTGGACACCGACCCGGAGTTCGGCGACCCCGCCGACGAGCAGGCCGCCGACGGCTACGGCCGCGGCCAGACGCACGGCGACCACGGCGACCACGACGACTACGACCGCGACGACGTCTTCACGCCGGCACCCTCGCGCACGGCGGCCGAGCCCACGGCCGCCGAGAGCACCGCCGTCTACGAGCCGCTGCCCCTCCCCGACGACACCGGCAACTACGGCGTCTACGGCGACACCGCCTACGCGAACGCCCAGCAGCCCCAGGTCGCCGCCCAGCAGAGCTACGCCTACGACTACTCCGGCTACGCCCAGCAGGGCTACGGCTACGACAGCGCGGGCCAGCAGGGCTACGCCAACTACTCCGACCCGTACATCGGCAGCCAGTCCTACGGCTCCTACGACCAGGGCTACGGCCAGCCGTACGGGCAGCAGCAGGGCTACGCCCAGGACCCGTACGCCACCGGCGGCTACGGCGAGACCCCGGCCGGCGGGGTGTGGGTGCCGCAGCAGCGCACCGACGAGGCCTACGGCGGCGAGCTGCCGCAGGAGCAGCCGTACCCGCACCAGGCGGGCGGACAGCAACCGCAGCCCGGCCCCGGATACGACGAGCAGTACCGCTTCTGAGCCCTCCGGGGCCCCGGCCCCGCCACGGGCTCACACCGGGTCCGGGTCACTGGGAGCCGCGGAACTCCGGGCCCTCCACGATCAGGCCGGCCACCAGTGCGCCCGACATGCCGGCGTGCGGGAGGCCGCCGCCCGGGTGGGACCAGCCGCCGACCCGGTACAGCCCGGGCAGCCGGGTGGTGTTCGACGGGTGCAGGAAGCGGCCTCGGCCGGCGGCGAGGGCGGGCGCGGGCACGGCCCCGGACCGGGCGCCCGTCTCGGCCTCGGTGTCGCCGGGCGCTCGTACCTCGTGCCACAGCACACGCTCGCGCAGTCCCGGCACCGCGCGCTCGGCCGCCTGGAGGAGGAAGTCCGTGTACCGCCGGACCGTCTCGTCGTCGTCCCAGTCGGCCTCGGCGGACACCGTGGCGGACAGCACCGCCGACTCGTGCTCCTCGTCGGGCCGCAGTGCCGGGTCGTCGGGGCGCAGCACGGTCACCGTCGGACAGCGGGGCTCGTCGCCGCCGGGCGAGGCCAGGAAGTCCCACTCCGACTCGGGGGCCGCCGGATGAACGACCGTGCGGTGGACGGCTCCTGGCTGCCGCCGGCCGCGCAGGGCGAGCAGCAGCGTGAACCGGGCGGGCGGGGTGGCGCCGGGGTCGGCCCGGACGTCGCCCTCGTCGTCCAGGTGATGGTCCGTCAGTGCCCGCAGCAGCGCCGGGTGCACGTCCGCCACGACGTGGTCCGCTTCGGCGGCACTGCCGTCGGCCAGTTCCACCCCCGCGGCCCGGCCGTCCTTCTCGCGGATCCGGGTGACCTCGGCACCGAAGACGAACTCGACCCGCCGTTCCAGGCAGCGCTCGTACACCGCGCGCGCCAGTTCACGGATCCCGCCGCGTACGTACCAGGTGCCGAA
Source organism: Streptomyces actinomycinicus (assembly GCF_016741775.1). Taxonomy (GTDB): domain Bacteria; phylum Actinomycetota; class Actinomycetes; order Streptomycetales; family Streptomycetaceae; genus Streptomyces; species Streptomyces actinomycinicus. The sequence continues at coordinate 13,657 of NZ_JAERRK010000012.1, forward strand.
GGCATGCTCCATGTACGGCAGCACGGCCGCGGCGGCCGGAGCGGACCAGGGCGCGAGGCCGTACGCGAGCGCGTGGCTCATGAGGATGCCCTCGAGCCGGTCGTCACGCAGTTCCCAGGAGCCGATCTCGGCCAGGGTCCCGGCCCGCCGGGTACGCAGCAGCCGCTTGTGCGGGACCGCCGGGTACGGCTCCTTGTCGGCCAGCACCCGCCAGTTGGGCCACAGCGGTTCCTCCAGCAGCGGCCGGCGCGTGCGGTCCCAGGCCTCGCGGGCCCGCACCAGGAAGTCGCCCCACCGCCCGCCCGTCCCCGCGCCGAGCGCCTCGTCCAGGGCCGCGACCACACCGGCGCGGGAGGCGTTCGGCAGCGTCACCTCAGTGCCGTCCGCGAAGACGTGCCGGGCAGACGGGTCGACCTGGACCAGCTCGACGCAGTCCTCCAGCGGCTTCTTGCCGGTCTTGACGAACAGGTCGCGGTACACCGCAGGCAGGGTCAGCAGTCCCGGGCCCGTGTCGAAGCGGAAACCGTCCCGCTCGAACCGGCGCACCGCACCGCCGTACGTCTCCGTCCGCTCGTACACCGTCACCCGGTGGCCGGCGACGGCCAGCCGGGCAGCAGCCGCCATCGCGCCCATGCCGGCGCCGATCACCGCAATCCGTGCCATGCCTGCGACTTTATCGACCGCCACCGACAGTCCGGCCGCCGGGCGGCTGCGGCGCAGGTCAAGGGGACCGTGAGGCCAGGCGCCGCTCCTCGCGCCGCTGGGCCCGGCGGCGCAGGAAGCGCCGGATGCGGGAGATGAGGAAGACCAGGGTCAGCAGCCCGCCCGCCAGCAGGACGGCCGCGATGATCGCCGCCGCCCGCGGATGGAACATCGCGAACGCGACGATCGCGCCGACGCCGAGGTCCTCGGCGGCGCTCAGCACGAAGTTGCTGAACGGCTCGGGCGAGGTGTTGACCGCCATCCGGGTCCCGGCCTTGACGGTGTGGCTGGCCAGCGCCGTCGACCCGCCCACCAGGCCGGCCGTCACGTCCGAGAGCGAGCCGCTGTGCCCGGCGAGCAGCGCCCCCACCCAGGCGCCCGCGAGCGGCCGGACCACGGTGTGGACCGAGTCCCAGACGGAGTCGACGTAGGGGATCTTGTCGGCGACGGCCTCGCACAGGAACAGCACGCCGGCGGCGATCAGCACCTCGGGGCGCTGCAACGTCTGCGGGACGTCGTCGCTCATCCCCGTCGCGCCGAAGAGACCGAGCAGCAGCACCACCGCGTAGGCGTTGATGCCGCTGGCCCAGCCGCTGGTGAAGACCAGGGGGAGTACGGACACGAAGGCGATCGTAGCCAGCCGGGCGGCCGGAGTCGTGGGCATGCGCGCGGACGGCTGAGTACGCGTACTCAGAGAGCCGATTGAGTACCTGCACGGATGGGACGGCCGGCCCTGGGACGAGAGAGTGGAGGCACGGCAGGGGGCGTGGCCCGGCACCGACGACACGGGGCGGCGGAACGGCGCCCGCCCCCCGGCCGCTCCTTCCGCCGATCCGTCGGCGGAAGCGAGACACGGGGGTCCCGGGGGGAAGACCACCACGGGGGTCCGCACGGGGGAGCCCGTACGGCAGTACGGGCGGCACGGGGGAGCACGGGGGAGTACGGGGGAGCACGGGGAACGGAAGGCGCCGGTCCGGCAGCGGACCGGCGCCTTCGGTGTGCGCCCGGAGCGGCTCCCCGCGCTCAGGCCCTGCCGCTGACCCGGCCCTGGAGCAGCCGGGACAGGGCCGCGTGGACGTCGTCCAGAGAACGCTCCGGCTGGAAGGACTTCCAGTCCAGCGCGGCCACCAGGACCATGCCGACCAGCGCCGCCGCGGTCAGCTGGACGTCGATCTCTTCGCTGAACTCCCCGGCCGCCACGCCCTCGCGCAGCACCCCCTCGACCACCGCGACGGCCTCCTGCCGGACGACCATCAGGGTGGACTGCCAGGCCCGGTTGGTGCGCCACAGCTCGGCGACGTACAGCTGGGTGAAGGCCGGGTAGCGGTCGATGAAGACCAGCCCCGCGCGGACCATCGCGTCCAGTGCGTCCACCTTGCTGCCGCCCGCGCGCGCGGTCGACTCGGCCGCCTCCTGCAGGGAGGCGGTGAGCAGGCCCACGCCGTGCCGCAGCAACTCCTCGAAGAGGACGGACTTGCTCGCGAAGTTGTAGTACACCGTGCCCTTGGCGACCCCGGCCCGCTCGGCGATCTCGTCCACCGTGGTCGCGGAGAAACCCTGCTCGGCGATGAGCGTGACGGCGGCCTCGTAGAGCTTCTGGCGGGTGGCCTCGCGGCGCGTGCTGCCGCCGGACCTGGTGCTGCTGCTTTCCATGGCCCCGATTCTCACAGGTACGCGCGTGTGCAGGGGCTCTCCCGGGATCAAAGGCTCAGCTCCGGGTGCAGCCGGTCCAGCGTCCACACCTGGCGGCGCCGGGCCGCGAGGGCGGTCAGCGCCAGGGCACCGGCGGTGAACGCGGCGAGCACGCCGCACGCCTGCCACACCGGGCCGAGCCCGCCGCCCGTGATCAGCCGGCGCAGCGCCTCCACGATGTAGCTCATCGGCAGATACGGGTGGATCGCGTTGAAGAAGCGGGGGCTGGTCTGCACCGGGTAGGTGCCGCCCGCCGAGGTCAGCTGGAGCATCAGCAGCGCGAGGACCAGGATCCGGCCCGCCGCGCCGAAGCGGGCGTTCAGCCACTGCACGATCGCCGCGAAGCACGCCGTGACCAGGCACAGGAAGCCGATCGTGCCGGCCGCCCGCAGCATCTGCAGGCCGATCGCCCAGTGCAGTACGGCCATCAGGGCCCCCACTTGGAGGACACCCACCGCGGCCACGGGCAGCCAGCCCGCGAGCGCGATCCGCCAGGCCGGCGAACCGGCCGCCAGGGCACGCCGGTTGAGCGGCGGGATCAGCATGTAGGCCACCATCGCGCCGACCCAGAGGGACAGCGGGATGAAGTAGGGGGCGAAACCGGTGCCGTAGTTCGGCGCCTTGTGCAGGTCGTGCGAGGCCAGCTGGACCGGGTCGGCCATCACGCCGGTGCGCCGGTCGCGGTCCTGCTCGTCGTAGTCCGGGATCTTCTCGGCGCCGGAGTGCAGCCCGCCGGCCAGCTTCCCCGAGCCGTCCGAGAGCTTGTACAGGCCGCCGTTCAGCGTCTCGGCGCCCGACTTGGCGGTGCCCAGGCCCTTGTCCAGGGTGACCGCGCCGGTGTGGGCGGTGCCGAGTCCGGTGTGCAGCTTCTCGGCGCCGGTGGCGACCTTGTGCGCACCGGTGTTGAGCTTGTCGATCTTCTTGACGGCGTCCTCGACGTCCTCGGAGAGGTGCGGTGCGCGCTCGGCGAGCGCGTCGGCCTGCTTCTGCAGCGTGCCGAGGTTGTCCCGCATCGTCTTCAGGTCGCCGTCCTGGTCGGCGATGAGCGTGTTGAGGTCGTCGGCGACGGTGGCCACCTCGTCGGCGGCGGTCTTGGCCCGCTTGAGGTCCGGGCAGACCGGGTCGGGGAGGGGCGCCGGCTCGCAGCGCTTCTTGTAGACCTCGTCCAGGACACCGGCGGACGCGTGCGCGGTCTTGGCGGCACCCGGTGCGAGCTTCACCAGCACGTCCAGGTTGTCCTTGACCGCCTTGGCCGAGTCGGAGACCAGCTTGGCGGTGTCCCCGATGGTCTTCTCGTTGGTCTTGATGAACGGGCCCGCCTTGGCGTAGACGCCGTCGACCTTGTCGGCGAGCGCCTGGGTGCCGTCGGCGACCTGCCGCGACCCCTCCTCCAGGTCGCCGGCGCCGGTGTCGAGCTTGTTCAGGCCCTTGGCCAGCTTGCCGCTGCCGCCCTTGGCGTCCTTCAGGCCGTCGGCGAGGTCCTTGGACCCCTTCTCCGCCTTTCCGAGGCCGGTGTTGAGCTTGTCGGCGCCCTTGGCCGCGGTGACGGTCTTGTCGTGGATGTCGGAGAACGACACGAAGATCTTGTCCAGGAAGTTCCGGGAGGCCTTGGTGGACGCGGCCGTGCGCACCTCGTTGAAGACCGTGCGGGAGATCTGGCCGACGATGTAGTTGTTCGCGTCGTTGGTGCGCACCCGCAGGGCGCCGGTCTCCGGGGAGTCGCCCGAACTGGAGGCGATGCGGCGGCTGAAGTCGGCGGGCATGGTCAGCGACAGGTAGTAGGTGCCGTCCTCGACGCCCTTGCGGGCCTCCGCGTCGCTCACCTCGTGCCACTCGAAGGTCCGGCTGTCGCGCAGCCCGTCGACGATGTCGTCACCGGCGGTGAGCTTCTTCCCGCCCGCCGTGGCGCCCTTGTCGTCGTTCACCAGGGCCACCGGGATGCGGTCCAGACGGCCGTACGGGTCCCAGAACGACCACAGGTAGAGGGCGCCGTAGAGCAGGGGCAGCACGAGCAGTGCGACCAGGGCCGCGCGCGGCAGCTTCCCGCGCCCGAAGCGCCTCAGCTCAAGCGCGGCCAGCCTCGGTGAGCGCATCGGCCCCCTCCTCCTTCGTGTCGTTGTCCCCGCCGCTCTCGCCGCTCTCGCTGTCCCCGCCGCTCTCGCCGCTCTCGCTGTTCCCGGAGCTTTCGCCGCTCGCGCCGTTCCCGTCGCTCTCGCTGCTCTCGTCGCCCGTGCTGTTCCCGCTGCTCTCGCCGGCGCCTTCGCCCGTGTTCTCCTCGCCCGTGTTCTCCTCGCCCGGGCGCGTCGAGACGGGCACGCAGTCCCCGGGGGCGGTGCGGGACACGGCCACGACCGTCGTCCCCGCGCGCGCGAGGGACCGCAGCAGGTCCCAGGCCTCGGCACGCTCGGCGTCCGAGAGCTTCATGTCGACGTCGTCGACGCCCAGCAGCCGGGGCCGGCCGACGAGGGCCAGGGCCACGGACAGGCGCAGTTCCTCGATCCGTTCCAGGTCGCGGACGGCCGTCCGGGGACCCTTGGGAAGGCTGTCGAGGTCGAGTCCGGCGGCGGCCAGGGCGGTGTCCACGCGCAGCCGCGCTTCCTGGGCGCGCCGGGACCGCGGCCGCAGGAGCGCGCGCAGGGAGTCGCCGAAGCGGCGCTGCAGCAGGGCCCGCTCCCGCAGGTGTTCCCCGACGGTCAGCGCGGGCTCCAGGTCCGTCACGCCGGTCACGTTGGCCACCGCGCTGACGTGGCGCAGGGCCGCCAGGTGCCGGGGGAGTTTGAACCCGCCCACGGTGGCCACCCCTTCGGTGGGCTTCATCCGTCCCGTGAGCGCGAGCAGCAGACACGTGCGGCCGGAGCCGGACGGTCCCTCGATCGCGATCAGCGAGCCGGGCTCCGCGTCAAGGGTGACACCGCGGAACACCCACCCGCGTGGCCCCTTGAGCCCGAGGCCCTCGGCCCTGACCTCCGCGCCGTCCGCGCCGTCCACTGGCTCCGCCCCCTGCCTGACGTATTTGAACTGACTGGTCAGTGCAAAAATACGCCCGAACCTTCGCTCGAGGCAAAGTCCCAGGTCAGAACGGATTGTCAGTGCCATACCTCACGATGGGCACATACGGCACCCGTGCCGTCACCCAGACGACAGGAGGTTCGTCATGGCCAACTCGTCCGCAGCCGCCGCCCACCGGCGCCGCGCCACCGGCCCTGCCCCCTCACTGACCGGCCCGGCGAGCGACGTCCACCCCGTGCTCCGCCGGGCCACGGCCCCGCCCGCCGCCCTCGATCTGCTCGCCCAGGCCCGTGCCGGACTGGACGAGGCCGCCGTCCTGGAAACACCGAACGAACGCTATGCCACGGCCCACCTCGCCGCCCTGCGCACCGCCGCCGCCGTACTCGCCGCCCGGGGCCGCCCCGAGACCTCCCCGCGCCGCCGGGCCCGGATCCGCAGCGCCTGGGAGGTGCTCCCGGAGATCGCACCCGAGCTGACCGAGTGGAGCGCCCTGTTCGCCGCCGGTGCCGCGCGCCGCGCTCGTGCCGAGGCGGGCATCCAGGGGGCGGCCGGACAGCGGGACGCCGACGACCTCATACGCGACGTGGCGATGTTCGTCCGCATCGTCGAGCGCATGCTGGTCCTCCAGCCGGTCCTGCCCCAGCCCCGCCAGGACACAAGCACCGGCCGGGACCGGCCGGAGACGGGAGGGAGCCTCCCTGACGCGGGCTGACGAGACGCCGCGGCCGTGCCCGGTGCGCCCGGCGGCGGGACCCGTGCGGTCGCGCACGGCCGTGGTGACCATGTGCGGCGCGGAGGCAATAGGGTGGAGGTCGCCTGAAGCGATCCGTGCTGCCGAGGAGTCAACTGCCGTGCCGGACCCGATGCGCCCCCGCGCCTCCCTCCGTACCGCCGTGGTCTGGGAGGTCCTGCAGGACGCCCTCGACCGCCGGGTCAAGGCCACGGGCCGGGACTCGCTCGATGTCCTCGACACCGGCGGCGGCAGCGGCAACTTCGCCGTGCCGCTCGCCCGCCTCGGTCACCGCGTCACCGTCGTCGACCCCAGCCCCAACGCGCTGTTCGCGCTGGAGCGCCGGGCCGCCGAGGCCGGCGTCGCCGAGCGGGTCCGGGGCGTCCAGGGCGACGCGCACGGCCTGTTCGACGTGGTCGAGCGCGGCGGCTACGACGCCGTCCTGTGCCACGGCGTCCTGGAGTACGTGGACGACCCGGCCGAGGGCGTCCGCAACGCGGTCGCCGCGCTGCGCGCCGAAGGCGTCGTCAGCCTCCTCGCGGCCGGCCTCGGCGGAGCCGTGCTCGCCCGCGCCCTCGCCGGCCACTTCACCGAGGCCCGGCAAGCGCTGAAGGACCCCGACGGCCGCTGGGGTACCGGCGACCCGATGCCCCGCCGGTTCACCGCCGAGCAGCTCACCGCGCTGGCCGAGGGCGCAGGCCTGCGGGTCGGCGCGGTGCACGGCGTGCGCGTCTTCGCCGACCTCGTGCCCGGCGTCCTCGTGGACACCGAACCCGGTGCCCTCGACGCGCTGCTGAAGCTGGAGGCCGCGGCGGCCGAGTTGCCCGCGTTCCACTCCGTGGCCACCCAGTTGCACGTGCTCGGCGAGACGTCGGGTGCCGCAGAGGCCTGAGCGCACCGCCGTGATCGGTCGCTGATCAGGGCCTTGGCCGCACATGGAGTAGGACACAAGCCCCCCGAACGAGGGGTTTGCGCCGTATGATCGAGGTACACCGCCCGGCATGACGGGTCGGCCGCCGGGGAATGCAAGCCTCAGCGAGCCGGACGACCATGACGGACTCCGGTTGGCCAATTGGCGCAGAGGGGCGGGTTTCACGGGGGCGATTCCCTGCCTATCCTGAAGGGACCCCCCGGGTCGCCCCGGCGACTGCACGATGAGGAGGACTCCGTGCCGCTCTCGGAGCACGAGCAGCGCATGCTCGAGCAGATGGAGCGAGCGCTGTACGCCGAAGATCCCAAGTTCGCGTCGGCGCTTGAGGGAAGCGGACTGCGTACGTACACCCGGCGGCGGGTCTACCAGGCGGTCGCAGGCTTCCTCGTGGGTATCGCGCTCCTCATGGCCGGAATGGTCGCACAGCTGATCTGGGTCAGCGTGGTGGGTTTCCTCGTCATGCTGGGCTGCGCCGTACTCGCCGTGACCGGCTGGCGCAAAGCCCCCAAACCGGGTGAGCAGCCCCAGGGCGCCGCTCGGCGCCAGGCACGGCCCAAGCGCTCCATGATGGACCGGATCGAGCAGCGCTGGCAGCGCCGCCGGGACGAACAGGGTCACTGACCCGGCCCGTGGCTCCGGCCACGACAGACATGTACAGACAAGTGTGAGGGGCGGCCACCGGATGGTGGCCGCCCCTCACACATGCCTTCAGCCCCGCTGTCCTCAGGTCCTGCGCAGCGTCGGCCGGGCCGCCGCGGCCCGGGCCGCGAGCGCCGACCAGCGGGCCGAAACCGCCCAGAGCACGCGTACGGCCGAGCGCGGCAGGAACAGCGCCCGTAGCCGCGTCCCGGTGCCGACCGTGGCACGCAGCGCCTCGATCACCCGGCGCACGTCCTCGGCCGCGCCCGCCGCCGGCAGCGGTCGGGGCGAGTACAGCACCTGCTCCACCGAGTCCGCCACCCGGTGCACGGCAGCTCCGGCCACCGGGTCGAGATGCCCCAGCCGGACGATCCGGTCGGCCGCCTTGCGCGGGGTCAGCGACTCGTCGGGCGGGATGCCGTGGTCCCAGGCGGTGTCCGTCAGTTCCTGCCAGGCGGCCAGGGTGTGCGCCGCCACGCCCTGCGCGGTCCGCGCGTGTCCGCCCAGCCGGCGCCCGCGCACCTCCTGCCGCCACAGCATCGGCGACAGCGGCACCGCCACGGCGACCAGCGCGCCCAGCCCGATCAGCAGCCACCACCACGGGCCGCTGCCTTCGTCCTCGTGCTGCGGGACCGCCGCTGCGGACTGGCTGCCGCACGCCTCCAGCCTGCGCAGCTCGCCGGCGCAGCTCTCGCTGGGCGAGGCGGCCGCCGAGGGCGCCGACGAGCTGCCCTTGGACGGCAGGGTCTCCGCCGGCAGCGAGGATCCGGGCGTGTCCGACTGGGTGTACGGCGGGGTGGTGCCGCGCGTCGGGGTCGGCTCGAAGCGGGTCCAGCCGACGCCCTCGAAGTACAGCTCGGGCCAGGCGTGCGCGTCCTTCTGGTTCACCGCGACCGAGCCGTCGGCCTGCGGGGTGCCGGGTGCGAAGCCCACCGCGACCCGGGCCGGAATGCCGAGGGTGCGGGCCATCGCCGCCATCGCGAAGGAGAAGTGGACGCAGAAGCCCTCCTTCTTCTTCAGGAAGTTCGCTATGGCCCCCGGACCGCGACCGACCTCCACCTGCGTGTCGTACTGGAAGCCACCGTTGACCGAGAACCAGTCCTGGAGCTTGACGGCCTCCTCGTAGTGGCTTTTCGCCCCCGAGGTGACTTCCCCGGCGGTCCGGGCCACCACCTTCGGCAGCGAGGACGGCACCTTGGTGTACTCGCGCCTCAGGGCGGCCGGCGGCTCCGGCGCGGCAGCCAGCTGCCGCGCGGTCGGCTCCACGTCCAGGCTCGTCACCTGGTAGGTCTCGCCACGTGTCGTCTGCCCGTGGTCACCGACGAGGGTCATGCCGACGGGCTCGTACCGCCACCGGCCGCTGATCCTCACACCGCTCGGCGGATACGGCATCGGCAGCCAGTCCTGGGCGTACGTGTCCGCCGCCGTGACCACCGTGCGCACCTTGCTGCGCTTGACGTCCGTGCCCAGGCCGACGGGCGTGGGGAGGGTGTCCGGCACGCCGACGATGTGCCGCTGGGCCGGCTTCCAGGTGGTGCCGTCGAACTCGTCCAGCGAGACGATCCGCAGGTACAGGTCGGCGAGGTCGTTCGTGCTGGTCCGCAGGGACAGCACCTGGCGGTCGTCGTCCGTGTTCAGGTTGTCGCGCAGCGACACCAGCGGATTGACCGCCGAGATCGTGCCCCCGCTGCCGTTGCCCGCGCCCGCCCCGGTGCCGGCAGTGTCCAGCAGGCCGCCGTGCAGCCCGGGCAGGGTGAGCGGCACGACCAGGGCCACGCCGAGCGCGACCGCGCCGATCCGGCGGCCGGTGCGCACCGGCGCCACGACGCCCGCTTCCGGGGCACCCGGGGTGCGGGGCGCCCCGCCGAAGACCCGGCCCCACTGCGCGAGCCGCTCCCGGCCCTCGGCGAGCAGCAGCATCAGATAGCCGGCCGCCGCCACCAGGAACCACAGCCAGTCCGCGCCGCCGTCCGACAGGCCCGCCGCCACCGAGTACAGCGCGAGCAGCGGCAGTCCGGCCGGGGCCGCGCTGCGGAACGTCACGGCGAGCGTGTCCACCAGCAGCCCGATCACCAGCGCGCCACCGATCAGCAGCAGTTCGATGCCGTCGGTCAGCGGTGCCGGTATCGCGTACCGGCTGACGTCGTCGGAGCCCTGCTGGAGCAGATCGGCGAAGTGGCGCAGGGCGTCGGGGCCCGGGACGAGTCCGAAGAACGCGTGCTGCCGGGCGAACACCAAGGTGAGCAGCAGCAGGGTGGCCAGAGCCTGCGCCGCCACCGTCAGCGGCCGGCCCAGCGGCACCCGGCGGGCCGCCATGCCTACCCCGGTCTGCACGGCCACCAGCGGCACCAGCAGCAGCAGCCAGGTCGGCTCGGCGACCAGGGGCAGCAGCGCGCACGAGGTCATCAGCGTGGCCGCCGCCGCACAGAGCGCCAGTCGCGCCCGCCCGCTCATGCCCGCACCTCCCCGCTCACGGCGGTCAGCCCGGAGCGTTCCCGGTCCGCCTGCCGCCACAGTTCGTCCAACGAGGCGCCGCGCGGCACGCTCAGCGCCGTCCAGCCCGCCTCCCGCAGCCGCCGCAGCCGCTCCGCGTGCCGGTCGCCGGGCCGCGGCACGTCCGTCGCCTCCCGGGTCCAGATGCCGGGGTCCAGCAGGAAGGCGACGGCGCCTCCGCTGCGCCGGCTCATCTTGGCGACCGTCGTGGCCTGCTCCTCGTCCAGGTCGCCGAGGAAGGCGATCAGCAGCCCCTCGTTGCCGCCGCGCAGCACGTCGTACGCGCGGGACAGGCCGGAGCCGTCGGAGTAGTCGATCACCGCGAGGGTGTCCATCATCAGCCCGGCCGCGTCCGCGGTCTCCTGGCCGGTGCCCGCGAAACCGTCACCGCCCTCGCCCGGCACCGCACTGCCGCTGTCGGTCAGCAGCCGTACCGAGAAGCCCCGTTCGAGCATGTGCACCAGCGCCGAGGCGGCACCGGAGACGGCCCACTCGAAGGCCGAGTCGGGGCCCGCGCCCTCGTAGGCGCCGCCCCGGGTGTCGAGGAGGACGGTGCACCGCGAACGCCGGGGCTGCTCCTCGCGGCGCACCATCAGTTCGCCGTAGCGGGCGGTGGAGCGCCAGTGCACCCGGCGCAGGTCGTCGCCGTAGCGGTAGCCGCGCGGGATCACGTCGTCCTCGCCCGCCAGGGCCAGCGACCGCTGCCGCCCGTCGCCGTAGCCCTTGGCCTCGCCGCTGAACCGGACCGGGGCCAGCGCCTCCACGCGCGGGATGACCGTCAGGGTGTCGTACGTCGAGAAGGACCGGGTCAGTTCGCACAGCCCGAACGGGTCCGTGAGCCGCAGTTGCAGCGGGCCCAGCGGATAGCGGCCGCGCAGGTCGGAGCGGACCCGGTAGGACACCTCGCGCCGGCCGCCCGGTTCCACGCGGTCCAGCACGAAGCGCGGCCGGGGGCCGAGGACGTAGGGCACCCGGTCCTGGAGCATGAGCAGGCCGGTGGGCAGCCGGGAGACGTTGTCCATGCGCAGGTGCACCCGGGCCTCGCTGCCGGCCGGCACGCGCGCGGGGGACAGGCGGCGGCCGGCCGACACCCGGTAGCGGGTGCGGTACAGCACGGCCGCACAGATCAGGGGCAGCACGGCCAGCAGCAGGCCGACGCGCAGCAGGTCGCTCTGGCCCAGAACGAACGCGCAGACCGCGGCGGCGACACCGGCCGCCAGGAAGGAGCGGCCGCGGGTGGTGAGACCGGCCAGGGCCGTGCGGATCCCGCTCTTCTCGCCGCGGTCGGCCTCCGCCGGTCCGTCCCCCCCGGCACTCATCACAGACTCCGTGGGGGCTGCTGGGGATAGGCCGGGATGTTGCGGCCCAGACCGCCGAAGCCGCTCTGCTGCCCGGGCACCGCGGGCACCGGGGTGTGCTGGAGGATCTCCAGCACCACCTGCTCGGCGGTACGCCGGTTCAGCTGGGCCTGGGCGGTGGGCAGCAGGCGGTGGGCGAGGACGGCGGAGGCGAGTGCCTGGACGTCGTCGGGCAGCGCGTAGTCCCGGCCGGCGAGGGCCGCGGACGCCTTCGCCGCGCGCAGCAGGTGCAGCGTCGCACGGGGGGAGGCGCCGAGTCTGAGGTCGGGGTGCGTGCGCGTGGCGGCGACCAGCTCGACCGCGTAGCGCCGGACCGACTCGGAGACGTGCACCCCGCGCACGGCCTCGATCAGCTTCACGATCTCGTGGGCGTGCGCCACCGGCTGGAGGTCCTCCAGCGGGCTGACCCCGCCGTGGACGTCGAGCATCTGCAACTCGGCCTCCACGCTCGGATAGCCGACCGAGACGCGGGCCATGAAGCGGTCGCGCTGGGCCTCGGGCAGCGGATAGGTGCCCTCCATCTCGACCGGGTTCTGGGTGGCCACCACCATGAAGGGGCTGGGCAGTTCGTACGTCTGCCCGTCGATGGTGACCTGCCGCTCCTCCATGGACTCCAGCAGTGCCGACTGGGTCTTCGGCGAGGCGCGGTTGATCTCGTCGCCGATCACGATCTGCGCGAAGATGGCGCCCGGCTTGAACTCGAAGTCGCGGCGCTGCTGGTCCCAGATCGACACACCGGTGATGTCGGAGGGCAGCAGGTCCGGCGTGAACTGGATGCGCCGCACCGAGCAGTCGATGGACCGCGCCAGCGCCTTGGCGAGCATCGTCTTGCCGACTCCGGGGACGTCCTCGATCAGCAGGTGGCCCTCGGCGAGCAGCACGGTCAGCGCCAGTCGTACGACCTCGGGCTTGCCCTCGATCACGCCTTCCACCGACCCGCGCACGCGCTCCACCGTGGCGGTCAGATCATCCCCCACCCTCGAACTCACTCGGGTGGGGGTGCCCCCACGGCTCGCCCGGTCGTCATAGGTCGTCACCCGGCCCTCCTCGGCCCGTCCATCCGGGCCGACGCTCTCGGTGCGAAACCGGCCCACCCCAAAACACGGACACCACGCGGGAAAAGTTCCGCGTGACGCCACACTCCCGCATTCTTGCTGCCGTTACCGATTCGTGTCACTCGCCTGTGGACAACTGCCCGCACGATGTCGGTCTTACGGCTTTTTCGACCGAATTTTCGATACGGTAACGGCGGGATGTGTTCCGGGGCGGGCGGCCGGAGCCCGGCTCAGGCCGGGGCGAACTCAGGCCGGGTCGACCTCGCGCAGCAGACCGGTGCGCACGTCGAAGACGAACCCGCGGACGTCGTCGGTGTGCAGCAGGAACGGCGAGGTGCGCACCCGCTGTATGGACTGGCGCACGTCCTGGTCCACGTCCCGGAAGGACTCCACCGCCCAGGCCGGGCGCTGGCCGACCTCCATTTCCAGCTCGGTGCGGAACTCCTCGGTGAGCGACTCCAGACCGCAGCCGGTGTGATGGATGAGCACGACGCTGCGGGTGCCGAGCTTGCGCTGGCTGATGGTCAGGGACCGGATGACGTCGTCCGTCACCACGCCGCCGGCGTTGCGGATCGTGTGGCAGTCGCCGAGCTGCAGCCCGAGGGCCTTGTGCAGATCGAGACGGGCGTCCATGCACGCCACCACGGCGACGTGGAGAACGGGACTGGCGTCCATGCCGGGGTCGGTGAAGGCCTCGGCGTAGCGCGTGTTGGCCTCTACGAGGCGGTCGGTCACGGTGTCGCCAGTCGCTATGGCGCCTTCGGATCCAGTGGGCACTGCTGCAGAAGTCGTCATGCCGATGACGTTACTGGTCGGGTTCCGGTCCGGCCTGCCGTGAGAAGGGACAAAGAACGCCATCACGGGTTGTTGTGAGCTAACCCACACGGACCGCATACCTACACCGGACGGATGAATCCCGTGGAATCACCGTTCCCGCCCCGCCCGGCTGCGCGACGCGCAGGCCGGTTGATTGACCGCGAGACAGGGTGGACTAAAGTGGCGCGAAGCGGGAGGCGTGGCTCTTCCTGCTGGTGAAACCCCCGGAGACCCCGGCACACGCCCGGACCGTCTCCCCACGTGCGCGGCGCGTACGTACGGCTCGGCCTCCTCCCGCTCCCGGTCGGCTGACGCTTCCGGCGCCGGCAGGCCACCCCTTCGTGAGCTGGCGGGGACCCGTGGCGGTGCGTATCCTGCGCCGGATCCTGAGAGGCCCCCTTGAGCCAGAGTCGACACGTCCCGGTGATGCTCCAGCGGTGCCTGGATCTGCTGGCACCCGCCCTGGAGCGGCCGGGAGCGCTGGTCGTCGACTGCACCCTCGGCCTCGGCGGCCACAGCGAGGCACTCCTGACCCGGTTCCCCGAGGCGCGCCTGATCGCCCTCGACCGGGACAAGGAGGCACTGCGCCTGTCGGGCGAGCGGCTGGAACCGTACAAGGACCGCGCCACCCTCGTGCACGCCGTGTACGACGAGCTGCCCGAGGTGCTCGGCCGGCTCCGCATCCCGCGTGTGCAGGGTGTGCTGTTCGACCTCGGCGTCTCCTCCATGCAGCTCGACGAGGCCGACCGCGGCTTCGCCTACGCCCAGGACGCGCCCCTGGACATGCGCATGGACCAGACGACCGGCATCAGCGCCGCCGAGGTCCTCAACACCTATCCGGCGGGCGAACTCGTGCGCATCCTGCGGGCGTACGGCGAGGAGAAGCAGGCCAAGCGGATCGTCTCCGCGATCGTGCGCGAGCGCGAGAAGGAGCCCTTCACCAACAGCGCCCGGCTCGTGGCGCTGATCCGCGACGCCCTGCCGCAGGCCGCCAAGCGCACCGGCGGCAACCCGGCCAAGCGCACCTTCCAGGCGCTGCGCATCGAGGTCAACGGTGAACTGTCCGTCCTGGAGCGGGCGATCCCGGCGGCCGTGAAGGCGCTGGACGTCGGCGGACGGATCGCCGTGCTGTCGTACCACTCGCTCGAGGACCGGCTCGTCAAGCAGGTGTTCGCGGCCGGAGCCGCCTCCACGGCGCCGCCCGGGCTGCCGGTCGTGCCCGAGCGGTACCAGCCGCGGCTCAAGCTGCTCACCCGCGGTGCCGAACTTCCCACCGAGGAAGAGATCGCCGAGAACCGCCGGGCCGCGCCGGCCAGGTTGCGGGGAGCCGAGCGCATCAGGGAGGACGTCGAGTGAGCCGGACGGGTCGGATCGGTTCCTCCGAGCACGGGGGAACGGGGGAGCGGTGAGCAGGAAACCGCAGCTGAAGGGGAGGGCCGCGCGACTCGCCCGGCTCTTCCCGGCCGGCCGTGCCCGGGCGGCCCGCACCCCGTTCGTGCTCCTCGTCGTCCTGCTCCTCGGCGGCGGCCTCATCGGGCTGCTGGTGCTGAACTCCGCGCTCAGCGAGGGCTCGTTCAAACTCGCCGACCTGCAGAAACGGACGAAGAACCTCACCGACGAGGAACAGGCCCTGCAACGGGACATCGACGGCTACTCGTCCCCCGACGCCCTCCAGCGCCGCGCCCGTGAACTCGGCATGGTCCCCGGCGGCGACCCGGCCTTCCTCGGCCCCGACGGCACCGTCAAGGGCGTCCCCGGCGTCGCCCCCGAGCCCGCGGCCCTCTCCGGCCCGGCCGCCCCCGAGGCGATGGACCCGGCCGCCGGCCCGTCCGCCGCCCCGGCCGCCGGCACGACGCCCGGCACCACACCGCCCCAGCCCCAGGCGAGCCCCACCGCCGCCGCCCCGGCACAGCCCCGGGCGAGCCTCACCGCCGCCGCCCCGGCGGCCGTGCCGCCCGCCACGCCCCAGCCCGCCTCCACCCCGACCCCCGGCAGGTGACGGAAGTGACCGACAGGGAACCGCCGCGCCGCCGTGTGCCCGCGCCCGCCAAGCCTCCCCGGCCGCGGGGCGCGGTGCGGCGGCAGTCCGGGCCCGGTGCCCGTCCGGCCCGACGGCCGGGCGGGGCCCGGCCCATGCCTCCGCCCCCGCTCCGGCTCGGCAGCCCGCGGCCCCGGCTCCGCCTGGTCAGCCTCGGCCTGACCCTGGTCCTGCTCGCCTTCGTGGTACGCCTGCTCCAGGTGCAGGCCGTCGACGCGAGCGCCTACGCGGCCCGGGCCGAGCAGAACCGCTACGTGGTGCACACCCTGACCGCCGAACGCGGCGGGATCACCGACCGCAACGGCGTCGCCCTCGCCATCAGCGAGGACGCCTACGACATCACGGCCGACCCGTCGATGTTCAGCCGCCAGCAGCTGAAGATCGACGACGGCCCGGAGCAGGCCGCCGCGCTGCTCGCCCCGATCCTCGGCCAGGACCAGGCCACGATCGTCAGGAAGCTGCGGCCCGAGAACAGGAACTCCCGCTACACCCGGCTCGCCGCGCGGCAGACCCCGCAGGTCTGGAAGCAGATCAAGGACCTGAAGACCGCGCTCACCCACAAGGCCGACACCGACCACACCACCGTCAACGTGCTGTCCGGCGTCTTCGCGGACCCCAGCAGCCAGCGCGTGTACCCGAACGGCGACCTCGCCGCCGGGATACTGGGCTGGGTCAACGCGGACGGCCAGGGCGGCGGCGGTGTCGAGCAGGCGCTGGACAAGCAGCTGTCGGGCAAGGACGGCAAGATCCGCTACGCCCAGTCCGGCGGCCGTGAGGTGCCCACGGCAGGGTCCACCGAGACGCCCGCCGAGCCCGGTGCCGACGTCGAGCTGACCATCGACCGCGACATCCAGTGGGCCGCCCAGAACGCCATCACCGAGCAGGTCAGGAAGTCCAAGGCGGACCGCGGTTACGTCATCGTCCAGGACACCCGGACCGGACAGATCCTGGCCATGGCCAACTCGCCCGGCTTCGACCCGAACGACCTGTCGAAGGCCGACGGCGACGCCATGGGCAACGCCGCCCTCCAGGACGCCTACGAGCCCGGCTCCACGGCGAAGGTGATGTCCATGGCCGCCGTGCTGGAGCGTAACGTGGCGACCCCGCTGACCCACGTCGTCGTACCCAACCGGCTGCACCGCGGCGACCGGCTCTTCCAGGACGACATCGACCACCCCACCTGGAACCTCACGCTCAACGGGGTGCTCGCCAAGTCCAGCAACATCGGCACCATCCTGGCCACCGGGGAACTCGGCAGGACCCAGCCCGAGGCCAACCGGATCCTCCACTCGTACCTGCGCAAGTTCGGCATCGGCAGCTACACCGGGCTCGGCTTCCCCGGCGAGACCCGTGGCATCCTCGCCCCGCCGCAGAAGTGGTCCACCTCGCAGCAGTACACGATCCCTTTCGGCCAGGGCTTCTCCATCAACGCCATGCAGGCCGCCTCCGTGTACTCGACCATCGCCAACGGCGGCGTCCGGGTCGAGCCGAGCCTGGTGCGCGGCACCAAGGGCGCCGACGGGCGCTTCACCCCGGTGCCGAAGGCCGGGCGGACACGGGTGGTCAGCGAGAAGACCGCCACCGCCCTCGCCCGGATGCTGGAGTCCGTCGTGGACGACGAGCAGGGCACCGGAGTCAAGGCCCGCATCCCGGGGTACCGGGTCGCGGGCAAGACCGGCACGGCCAACCGCGTGGATCCGGCCACCGGCCGCTACCGCGGCTACACCTCGTCGTTCGCCGGTTTCGCCCCCGCGGACAAGCCCCGTGTCACCGTCTACTGCGCCATCCAGAACGCTACCTCCGGCAGCTACTTCGGCGGCCAGATCTGCGGTCCCATCTACAAGCAGGTGATGGAGTTCGCCCTGAAGACCCTCCAGATCCCGCCGACCGGGGCGAAGCCCGCGAACCTGCCCGTCGACTACAAGCCCTGACCGGCCCGAAAGACCCAGGAACGAACCCGTGACAACGATCACCCCGAACCCCGGGAACCAGGGTCCCGCGAGCCCCTCGCTTCGCTCCGGAGCGGGTGCGCCCGGTACGCTCACCGCCGTGCCACACGCTGATCAGTCCCAAACCACCCCGAAGGGCGCTTCCGTGACATATCCGGGACCGCCGCGACCGGTTCAGGTCTCCGCCACACCCCTCGCGGAACTCGCCGATCAGCTGGGTGCCGCCGCTCCGGCCGGCTCCGCCGAGGTCACGGGGATCACCCACGACTCGCGCGCCGTCCGCCCCGGCGACCTGTACGCCGCCCTGCCGGGCGCCCGCCTGCACGGCGCCGACTTCGTCACCCAGGCCGCCGGCCTCGGCGCGGTCGCCGTGCTCACCGACCCGAGCGGTGCCGAGCGCGCCGCCGCGACCGGTCTGCCCGTGCTGGTCGTGGACGACCCGCGCGCGCGGATGGGCGAACTGGCGGCGACGATCTACGGCCGGCCCGGCCGTGAACTGCTCCAGATCGGCATCACCGGCACCTCCGGCAAGACCACCACCGCCTACCTGGTCGAGGGCGGCCTGAAGACCGCGCGCGCCACCGGCCTGATCGGCACCGTCGAGATGCGCATCGGCGACGAGCGCATCAAGTCCGAGCGCACCACCCCCGAGGCCACCGACCTCCAGGCACTGTTCGCCGTCATGCGCGAACGCGGCGTGGAGGCGGTCGCCATGGAGGTCTCCAGCCACGCACTGGTCCTCGGCCGGGTCGACGGCTGTGTCTTCGACATCGCCGTCTTCACCAACCTCAGCCCGGAACACATGGAGTTCCACTCCGGCATGGAGGACTACTTCCGGGCCAAGGCACAGCTGTTCACGCCGGAGCGCAGCAGGCTCGGCGTGGTCAACGTCGACGACGAGTACGGCCGCCGGCTCGCGCAGGAGGCGACCGTGCCGGTCGTCACCTTCTCCGCCGAGGGCCACCCCGACGCCGACTGGCGCGCCGAGGACGTCCAGGTCGGGCCGATGGACTCGACGTTCACCGTGCTCGGTCCGAACGGCGAGCGCGTGCACGCCAAGTCACCGCTGCCCGGACCGTTCAACGTGGCGAACACCCTCGCCGCCGTCGTCGCCCTCGCCGTGGCCGGCCTCGACCCGCAGGCCGCCGCCGACGGCGTCGCCGCCGTACCCGGCGTGCCCGGCCGACTGGAGCGCGTGGACGCCGGCCAGCCCTACCTGGCGGTCGTCGACTACGCCCACAAGACCGACGCGGTCGAGTCGGTGCTCAAGGCGCTGCGCAAGGTCACCAAGGGCCGGCTGCACGTCGTCCTGGGCTGCGGCGGCGACCGCGACCGGACCAAGCGCGCCCCGATGGGCGCCGCCGCGGCCCGGCTCTCCGACACGGCCGTGCTGACCTCCGACAACCCCCGCTCCGAGGACCCCCTCGCGATCCTCGCGACCATGCTCCAGGGCGCGGCCTCCGTGCCCGCGCACGAGCGCGGCGAGGTGCTCCTCTTCGAGGACCGGGCCGCCGCCATCGCCGCCGCCGTGGGCCGCGCCCAGGCCGGCGACACCGTGCTGGTCGCGGGCAAGGGTCACGAGCAGGGCCAGGACATCGCCGGTGTGGTCCGTCCCTTCGACGACCGCCAGGTGCTTCGCGAAGCTATCCAGAAGACCCAGGGATGAACTTGTGATCGCCCTCTCCCTCGCCGAGATCGCAGCAGTCGTCGGCGGGCAGACGCACGACATACCGGATCCGTCCGCGCAGGTGACGGGCCCGGTGGTCCGGGACTCCCGTGAGGTGGAGCCCGGCAGCCTGTTCGCCGCCTTCGTCGGCGAGCGCGTGGACGGCCACGACTACGCACCGCAGGTCGTCGAGGCCGGCGCGGTCGCCGTGCTGGCGTCCCGCCCGGTCGGCGTCCCCGCGATCGTGGTGGACGACGTACAGACCGCCCTCGGCGCCCTCGCCCGGCACGTCGTACGCCGGCTCGGAGCGACCCTCGTCGCCCTGACCGGCTCGGCCGGCAAGACCAGTACCAAGGACCTCATCGCCCAGGTGCTCCGGCGCAAGGCGCCGACCGTGTTCACGCCCGGCTCGCTCAACAACGAGATCGGGCTGCCGCTGACCGCCCTGTCCGCCACGGAGGAGACGCGTTTCCTCGTGCTGGAGATGGGCGCCCGCGGCATCGGCCACATCCGCTACCTCACCGAGCTGACCCCGCCGCGGATCGGCCTCGTCCTCAACGTCGGCACCGCCCACATCGGCGAGTTCGGCGGGCGCGAGCAGATCGCCCAGGCCAAGGGCGAACTCGTCGAGGCCCTGCCGGCCGCGGACGAGGGCGGCGCCGCGATCCTCAACGCCGACGACCCGCTGGTCCGGGCCATGGCCTCCCGTACCAAGGCGAAGGTGGTCCTTTTCGGAGAGTCGGCCGAAGCGGACGTACGCGCCGAGAACGTGCGACTCACGGACAGCGGACAGCCCGCCTTCAGGCTTCACACACCCTCCGGTGCAAGCGATGTGACCATGCGCCTGTACGGTGAGCACCACGTGTCGAACGCGCTCGCCGCGGCCGCCGTCGCCCATGAGCTGGGCATGTCCGCGGAAGAGATCGCCCTCGCGCTCTCCGAGGCGGGCTCCCTCTCCCGCTGGCGCATGGAGGTCACCGAGCGCCCGGACGGCGTGACCATCGTCAACGACGCCTACAACGCCAACCCCGAGTCCATGCGGGCCGCCCTCCGGGCGCTCGCGGCCATGGGCAAGGGGCGCCGCACGTGGGCGGTGCTCGGCAAGATGGCCGAGCTGGGGGACGAGGCGCTCGCCGAGCACGACGCCGTCGGACGGCTCGCCGTCCGGCTCAACGTCAGCAAGCTCGTCGCCGTCGGGGGGATTGAGGCCTCCTGGCTGCAACTGGGCGCATATAACGAGGGTTCGTGGGGTGAGGAGTCGGTGCACGTGTCCGACGCACAGGCGGCGATCGACCTGTTGCGCAGCGAGTTGCGCCCGGGGGACGTCGTACTCGTGAAGGCGTCCCGTTCGGTGGGGCTCGAGAGCGTTGCCCAGGCGCTCGTCGAGGCCGGTGCCGGGCGTGGGGTTGATGCCCGATGATGAAGCAGATCCTGTTCTCGGGCGTCATCGGTCTCTTCCTGACGCTGATCGGCACCCCGCTGCTG
This sequence comes from Streptomyces actinomycinicus, assembly GCF_016741775.1. Lineage (GTDB taxonomy): Bacteria > Actinomycetota > Actinomycetes > Streptomycetales > Streptomycetaceae > Streptomyces > Streptomyces actinomycinicus. The sequence continues at coordinate 34,220 of NZ_JAERRK010000012.1, forward strand.
ATCAAGCTTCTCGCCCGCAAGGGCTACGGCCAGTACATCCGGGACGACGGCCCGCGCGAGCACGCCAGCAAGCGCGGTACGCCGACCATGGGCGGTATCGCCTTCATCCTGGCGACGATCGCCGCGTACTTCCTGTCCAAGGTGATCACCGGCCAGACGCCGACCTACTCGGGCCTGCTGGTCCTCGGCCTGATGTTCGGCATGGGCCTGGTCGGCTTCCTCGACGACTACATCAAGATCGTCAAGCGGCGTTCGCTGGGTCTGCGGGCCAAGGCCAAGATGGCCGGCCAGCTGATCGTCGGCATCGCCTTCGCGGTGCTGTCGCTGCAGTTCTCCGACGCGCGCGGCAACACCCCGGCGTCCACGAAGCTGTCGTTCATCACGGACTTCGGCTGGTCGATCGGCCCGGTGCTGTTCGTCGTCTGGGCGCTGTTCATGATCCTCGCCATGTCCAACGGCGTGAACCTGACCGACGGTCTGGACGGCCTCGCCACCGGCGCCTCGGTCCTCGTCTTCGGCGCCTACACCTTCATCGGCGTCTGGCAGTTCCAGGAGTCCTGCGCCAACGCGCAGACCCTCACCAACCCGGGCGCCTGCTACGAGGTGCGCGACCCGCTGGACCTCGCCGTGGTCGCCTCCGCACTGATGGGCGCCTGCCTCGGCTTCCTGTGGTGGAACACCTCGCCGGCGAAGATCTTCATGGGTGACACCGGTTCCCTGGCGCTCGGCGGTGTCCTCACGGGTCTGGCCATCCTCTCCCGCACGGAGCTGCTGGTGGCCATCATGGGCGGCCTGTTCGTCCTCATCACCATGTCGGTCGTCATCCAGGTCGGCTCCTTCCGGCTCACCGGCAAGCGGGTCTTCCGGATGGCACCGCTCCAGCACCACTTCGAACTCAAGGGCTGGTCCGAGGTCCTGGTCGTGGTCCGCTTCTGGATCATCCAGGGCATCTGTGTGATCGTCGGACTGGGACTCTTCTACGCAGGATGGGCAGCGGACAAGTGACCTCCTTGGTGCCTTCTGAATTCCAGGGCAAGCACGTCACCGTCGCCGGGCTCGGCGTCTCCGGCGTCCCGGCGGCGAAAGTGCTGCACGCGCGCGGGGCGATCGTCACGGTCGTCAACGACGGCGACGACGCACGCGCGCGTGAGCAGGCCGCGGAGCTGGAGGCGCTCGGCATCACCGTGCGCCTGGGCGACGGGGCGACCCTGCCGGAGGGCACCGAGCTGATCGTCACCGCGCCCGGCTGGAAGCCCGACAAGCCCCTGTTCCTCGCCGCCGACAAGGCCGGTGTGCCGGTCTGGGGCGACGTGGAGCTGGCCTGGCGGCTGCGGGGCCCCGGCGCGGCCCCCTGGCTGGCCGTGACGGGCACCAACGGCAAGACCACGACCGTCCAGATGCTCGCCTCCATCCTGCGGGCGGCGGGCCTGCGCACGGCCGCCGTCGGCAACATCGGCGTCTCCCTGCTGGACGTGGTCCTCGGCGAGGAGCAGTACGACGTGCTCGCCGTGGAACTGTCCAGTTACCAGCTCCACTGGGCGCCCTCCCTGCGCGCCCACTCGGCGGCCGTGCTCAACCTGGCCCCCGACCACCTCGACTGGCACGGCTCCATGGAGGCGTACGCCCGCGACAAGGGCCGGATCTACGAGGGCAACCGGGTCGCCTGCGTCTACAACGTCGCGGACCAGGCCACCGAGGACCTCGTGCGCGAGGCCGACGTCGAGGAGGGCTGCCGGGCCGTCGGGTTCACGCTGGGCACACCCGGACCCTCCCAACTCGGCGTGGTGGACGGCATCCTGGTCGACCGTGCCTTCGTCGAGAACCGGCAGAAGAACGCGCAGGAGCTGGCCGAGGTCTCCGACGTCGACCCGCCGGCCCCGCACAACATCGCCAACGCCCTCGCCGCCGCGGCGCTCGCGCGCGCCTTCGGGGTGCCCGCCGGTGCCGTACGGGACGGCCTGCGGGCCTTCCGTCCGGACGCCCACCGCATCGCGCACGTCGCCGACATCGACGGCGTCGCGTACGTGGACGACTCCAAGGCGACCAACACCCATGCCGCACAAGCCTCATTGGCGGCATATGAACCGATCGTATGGATCGCGGGCGGTCTGGCGAAGGGCGCGTCCTTCGACGAGCTGGTCGCAAGTTCGGCGAAGCGGCTGCGCGGTGTGGTCCTGATCGGCGCCGATCGCGCCCTGATCCGTGAGGCCCTCACGCGACACGCCCCGGAAGTACCCGTGGTCGACCTCGGCCGGACCGACACTGGGGCGATGCTCCAGGCGGTGACGGAAGCGAAGCGGCTCGCTCAGCCCGGTGACACGGTGCTGCTGGCCCCGGCCTGCGCCTCCATGGACATGTTCACCAACTACAACCAGCGCGGTGACGCGTTCGCGGCGGCGGTCCGCGAACTCGGAGCCTGACCCCGGCCGCCTGCCGGGCGGATCTTGGGAGGGACGCGTGGGACGGTCGACGTTCACCGGAGGCGCCGATGCCCAGTAGCCGTACCGGCCGGCCGCCCGTGCAGCGGGCGTCCCGCCGTCCCGCCCTCTCCCGTCCGCCGCGCGAGAACCCCGTCCAGCGGCTCTACGCGCGTGCGCGCAAGGCCTGGGACCGGCCGCTGACCGCCTACTACCTGATCCTCGGCGGCAGCGTCCTGATCACCGTGCTGGGCCTGGTGATGGTCTACTCGGCCTCCCAGATCACCGCGCTGCAGCTCTCGCTGCCCGGGTCCTACTTCTTCCGCAAGCAGGCCCTGGCCGCGCTCATCGGCGGTGCACTGCTGTTCGTGGCCTCCCGCATGCCGGTGAAGCTGCACCGGGCGCTGGCGTACCCGATCCTGGCCGGCGCCGTCTTCCTCATGGCCCTGGTCCAGGTGCCCGGGATAGGGATGGCGGTCAACGGCAACCAGAACTGGATCTCCCTCGGCGGCTCCTTCCAGATCCAGCCCAGTGAGTTCGGCAAGCTCGCGCTGGTGCTGTGGGGCGCGGACCTGATCGCACGCAAGCAGGAGAAGAAGCTGCTGACCCAGTGGAAGCACATGCTGGTGCCGCTGGTCCCGGTCGCCTTCATGCTGCTCGGGCTGATCATGCTCGGCGGCGACATGGGCACTGCGATCATTCTCACGGCGATCCTGTTCGGCCTGCTGTGGCTCGCGGGGGCGCCGACCCGGCTGTTCGCGGGCGTGTTCTCCATCGCCGCCCTGATCGGTGTGGTCCTGATCAAGACCAGCCCCAACCGGATGGCCCGGCTCGCCTGCATCGGCGCCACCGAGCCCAAGACCGGGGTCGCCGACTGCTGGCAGGCCGTGCACGGCATCTACGCCCTCGCCTCCGGCGGACTCTTCGGCTCCGGGCTCGGCGCGAGTGTGGAAAAATGGGGCCAACTCCCGGAGGCCCACACCGACTTCATCTTCGCCGTCACCGGTGAGGAACTGGGCCTGGCGGGGACGCTGTCGGTGCTCGCCCTGTTCGCGGCTCTAGGCTATGCGGGTATCCGCGTGGCCGGACGCACGGAGGACCCCTTCGTGAGGTATGCCGCGGGAGGCGTGACCACCTGGATCACCGCCCAGGCGGTGATCAACATCGGTGCGGTGCTCGGCCTGCTGCCGATCGCCGGCGTCCCCCTCCCGCTGTTCTCCTACGGAGGGTCCGCCCTGCTGCCGACCATGTTCGCCATCGGGCTGCTGATCGCCTTCGCGCGCGACGAGCCCGCTGCGCGGGCAGCGCTTGCCATGCGGCAACCTCGCTTTGGTAAAAAGCGGGCGGGAGGCTCCGGTGCCGAGCGGGGGCCTCGGAGATGGAACACGATGCGACGGCGTGCCTCGGCGGCGCGTACGTCCGGAGAGCGGTGAATTTCGGTGCATGTCGTACTCGCCGGCGGGGGGACCGCCGGCCACATCGAGCCCGCGCTCGCCCTCGCGGACGCCCTGCGCAGGCAGGACCCGACCGTGGGGATCACGGCCCTGGGCACGGAACGCGGCCTGGAGACGCGGCTCGTCCCGGAGCGCGGCTACGAGCTGGCGCTGATCCCGGCGGTGCCGCTGCCCCGCAAGCCCACACCCGAGCTGATCACCGTCCCGGGCCGGCTGCGCGGCACGATCAAGGCCGCCGAGCAGATCCTGGAGCGCACCAAGGCGGACTGCGTGGTCGGCTTCGGCGGCTACGTCGCCCTGCCCGGCTACCTGGCCGCCAAGCGCCTCGGTGTGCCCATCGTGATCCACGAGGCCAACGCCCGCCCGGGCCTGGCCAACAAGATCGGCTCGCGGTACGCGGCCCGGGTCGCCGTCTCCACCCCGGACAGCAAGCTGCGTGACGCCCGCTACATCGGCATCCCGCTGCGCCGCTCCATCGCGACCCTGGACCGCGCCGCGGCCCGCCCGGAGGCCCGGCACCGCTTCGGTCTCGACCCGAACCTGCCCACGCTGCTCGTCTCCGGCGGCTCGCAGGGCGCCCGCCGGCTGAACGAGGTGGTCCAGCAGGTCGCCCCGTGGCTCCAGCAGGCCGGCATCCAGATCCTGCACGCGGTCGGCCCGAAGAACGAACTGCCGCAGGTGCACCAGATGCCGGGAATGCCGCCCTACATCCCGGTAAGTTACCTGGACCGGATGGACCTCGCGTACGCGGCGGCCGACATGATGCTCTGCCGCGCGGGCGCGATGACCGTCGCCGAACTCTCCGCCGTCGGGCTCCCGGCCGCCTACGTCCCGCTGCCCATCGGCAACGGCGAACAGCGGCTGAACGCCCAGCCGGTGGTGAAGGCCGGCGGCGGACTCCTCGTCGACGACGCGGAGCTGACCCCCGAGTGGGTGCAGCAGAACGTGCTGCCCGTGCTCGCCGACCCGCACCGGCTGTACGAGATGTCCCGCGCGGCAAGCGAGTTCGGCCGCCGGGACGCCGACGACCTGCTCGTCGGCATGGTGTACGAGGCGATCGCCTCGCGCCGATAGGACCGTATGACGAAAGGGCAGTGAGCGTGGCCGGACCGACGACCGCCGAGCGCGGTGAACGCCAGCAGGAGTCGTCCGGCCCGCCGCTCGTCCGCGGACTCAGAAAGCCGCGCCTTCGTACGATCATCGTCCTGGCCGTCGTCGTCTCGCTCCTGGGGGGCGGCGGGACCTGGGTGTTGTACGGCTCGCAGTGGCTGCGCGTCCGGCACGTCTCGGTGTCCGGCGTGCTCGTGCTGACGCCGGCGGAGGTCCGCAAGGCGGCGGCCGTGCCCGTCGGGGCACCCATGATTTCCGTCGACACGGATGCCATCGAGGCCCGTCTTCGCCGGAAATTGCCCCGAATTGACACGGTAGACGTGGTTCGTTCCTGGCCTCAGGGAATCGGCCTGAAAGTGGTCGAGCGCACTCCGGTTCTGCTGGTCCAAAAGGCCCGGAAGTTCACCGAAGTCGATGACGAAGGTGTCCGGTTCGCCACGGTTTCGCAGGCGCCGAAAGGCGTTCCCCTGCTGGAATTGTCCGCTTCCCGCAAGGGTCCGGGTGCGGCCAGCTTCCGGCGCTTCGGCACCGGCCGGCTGGTGCGCGAGGCCGTCCGGGTGGCCGGTGACCTGCCCGCCGCCGTGGCCCAGTCCGCCCGGACCGTCCAAGTGCGCTCCTACGACGCCATCTCGGTGCAGTTGGGCGACGGGCGCACGGTGGCATGGGGAAGCGGCGAGAACGGCGGCGCCAAGGCACGAGCCCTCACGGCTCTCATGAAAGCAGCTCCCCGTGCGCGGCACTTCGATGTCAGTGTGCCCACCGCCCCTGCGTCATCGGGGAGTTGACGCACATCAGCGCAGGCCAGCACCCTGGTTGGGCACTGCTACGGCTGATCACATAGGGTGAAAAGAAAAACGGGAGGTTCGGCGTGTTCGTTGAACGGGCGCCACTTGTCGACTTAGTGTCCTGTTCAGAAGACTCCAGGGAACAGACACACTGGTAACCCTAAACTTCAGGGTTAGGGTTCGGGTCGGCGCTACGGACCGTCCCATTCGGCATCTGTCGTCCCGGTGCGGGGCACCGCACGGCGGCGACAACGTAATTCGAGGCGAGAGGCCTTCGACGTGGCAGCACCGCAGAACTACCTCGCAGTCATCAAGGTCATCGGTGTCGGCGGCGGTGGTGTCAATGCCATCAACCGGATGATCGAGGTCGGTCTCAAGGGCGTCGAGTTCATCGCCATCAACACGGACGCACAGGCGCTGTTGATGAGCGACGCCGACGTGAAGCTCGACGTCGGCCGTGAACTCACCCGCGGACTCGGCGCCGGAGCCAACCCGGCCGTCGGCCGCAAGGCCGCCGAGGACCACCGCGAGGAGATCGAGGAGGTCCTCAAGGGGGCCGACATGGTCTTCGTGACGGCCGGTGAAGGCGGCGGCACCGGCACCGGCGGCGCACCCGTCGTGGCCAACATCGCGCGCTCGCTCGGCGCCCTGACCATCGGCGTGGTCACGCGCCCGTTCACCTTCGAGGGACGGCGCCGCGCGAACCAGGCCGAGGACGGCATCGCCGAACTGCGCGAAGAGGTCGACACCCTCATCGTGATCCCCAACGACCGGCTGCTGTCCATCTCGGACCGCCAGGTCTCGGTCCTGGACGCCTTCAAGTCCGCCGACCAGGTCCTGCTCTCCGGTGTCCAGGGCATCACCGACCTCATCACCACCCCCGGCCTGATCAACCTGGACTTCGCCGACGTCAAGTCGGTCATGTCCGAGGCCGGTTCGGCCCTCATGGGCATCGGCTCGGCCCGCGGCGACGACCGCGCGGTGGCCGCGGCCGAGATGGCGATCTCCTCGCCGCTGCTGGAGGCGTCCATCGACGGCGCCCGGGGCGTGCTGCTCTCCATCTCCGGCGGCTCCGACCTCGGCCTGTTCGAGATCAACGAGGCCGCCCAGCTGGTCAGCGAGGCCGCTCACCCGGAGGCCAACATCATCTTCGGCGCGGTCATCGACGACGCCCTCGGCGACGAGGTCCGCGTCACCGTGATCGCGGCCGGCTTCGACGGCGGCCAGCCGCCGGCCCGCCGGGACAACGTCCTCGGCTCGGCCTCCGGCTCGGCTCCCGCACGCCGCGAGGAGCCCGCCCCGGCCCGGCCGAGCGAGCCCAGCCGTCCGTCCTTCGGCTCGCTGGGCAGCGTCACGCCCAAGGAGGAGCCGGAGGCCGCGCCCGAGCCGGTGGCCGACATCCCGGTCACGCCGCCGGTGGCTCCGGCGCCCCGGACCTACTCGGACAGCGCGGCCGAGGAACTGGACGTTCCGGACTTCCTCAAGTGATAGGACAGCGCGAGAGCGTGAGCGGCGCGCACTTCGCCTTCACCGACCGGTGGGGCGGGGTGAGCGCCGCTCCGTACGAGGAGCTGAACCTCGGCGGCGCCGTCGGCGACGTGCCCGAGACGGTCCGGGCCAACCGGGAGCTGGCGGCCAAGTCGCTCGGCCTGGACCCGGGCCTGGTCGTCTGGATGAACCAGGTGCACGGAGCCGAGGCCGCCGTCGTGGACGGACCCTGGGGCACGGGGGTCCCTCATGAGCGGGGGCAGTCGGTCCCGGAGGTCGACGCGATCGTCACCACCCGGCGCGGACTGGCCCTGGCCGTTCTCACCGCCGACTGCGTGCCGGTGCTGCTGGCCGACCCCGTCGCCGGGGTCGTGGCCGCGGCCCATGCCGGCCGGCCCGGGATGGTCGGGGGAGTCGTCCCGGCCGCCGTGCGGGCCATGACCGGACTCGGCGCCGTACCCGAGCGGATCGTCGTCCGCACCGGACCGGCCGTGTGCGGCCGGTGCTACGAGGTGCCGGAGCAGATGCGGGCCGAGGTGGCGGCGGTCGAGCCGGCGGCGCACGCCGAAACGAGCTGGGGCACGCCGGCGGTCGACGTGAGCGCCGGCGTGCACGCGCAGCTCGACCGGCTCGGGGTGCGCGACCGGGCGCAGTCGCCGGTGTGCACGCTGGAGTCGGCCGACCACTTCTCGTACCGCCGCGACCGCACCACGGGGCGCCTCGCAGGCTATGTCTGGCTGGACTGATGGGGCATGACGGACCGTAAGGCAGAACTCGCCGCAAACCTGGCGAGGGTGGAGGAGCGCATCACCGCCGCGTGCGTGGCGGCCGGGCGCGAGCGGGAAGAGGTGACCCTCATCGTGGTCACCAAGACCTACCCGGCGAGCGACGTGCGGATGCTGTCGGAACTCGGAGTGCGCCACGTCGCCGAGAACCGCGACCAGGACGCGGCCCCGAAGGCCGCCGCCTGTGCGGACCTGCCCCTGAAGTGGCACTTCGTCGGTCAGCTGCAGACCAACAAGGTGCGCTCCGTGGTCGGTTATGCCGATGTCGTGCAGTCCGTCGACCGTTCCCGGCTCGTCACCGCGCTGTCGAAGGAGGCGGTGCGGGCGGAGCGCGAGGTGGGCTGCCTCGTCCAGGTCGCCCTCGACGCGGGCGCGAACGGCCGCGGCGACCGCGGCGGTGTGGCGCCCGGGGGAATCGAAGAGTTGGCCGACCTCGTCGCCGGCGCGCCCGGGCTGCGGCTCGACGGGCTGATGACCGTCGCCCCGCTCACCGGCGAGTACGCGGGACGCGAACGGGCGGCCTTCGGGTACCTCATGGATTTGTCGACTGACCTGCGCCGGACCCATCCGGCTGCAACCATGGTGTCGGCAGGGATGAGTGCGGACCTCGAACAGGCCGTGGCCGCCGGTGCGACACATGTACGCGTCGGCACCGCGGTACTCGGAGTCCGCCCCAGGCTCGGGTAACGTCGCCAGGAAGTCGGACCACAGCAGAAAATATGGTCAGTGCTCGCCAAGTCGGGCACAACGACCACGTGGATCGCGGGCACTTGGCAGTCGTCAGTCGATCCACCACAGAGCGGAGGACTCAGAGCATGGCCGGCGCGATGCGCAAGATGGCGGTCTACCTCGGCCTCGTGGAGGACGATGGGTACGACGGCCGCGGATTCGACCCCGACGACGACTTCGAGCCCGAGTTGGACCCGGAGCCCGAGCGGGACCACCGACGACACGAACCGTCACACCAGTCGCACGGTGCACATCAGTCCCAAAGGGACGAAGAGGTGCGAATCGTGCAGCCGCCCGCGCCCCGTGAACCGGTGGCCCGTGCGACTTCGCTCGCCGCGGAATCCGGGCGCCCCGCGCGGATCGCGCCCGTGGCATCCATCACACAAGAACGCCAGTCCCTGGAGAAGAACGCACCGGTGATCATGCCCAAGGTCGTGTCGGAACGAGAGCCGTACCGGATCACCACACTTCACCCCCGGACCTACAACGAGGCCCGTACCATCGGGGAACACTTCCGTGAAGGCACCCCGGTGATCATGAATCTGACTGAGATGGATGACACAGACGCGAAGCGACTTGTCGACTTTGCGGCCGGTTTGGTGTTTGGTCTTCACGGCAGCATCGAGCGGGTGACGCAGAAGGTGTTCCTGTTGTCTCCTGCTAACGTCGATGTCACGGCGGAGGACAAGGCCCGCATCGCAGAGGGCGGGTTCTTCAACCAGAGCTGAGACGCACGACCTGATCGCAGTACGGAAGAGCATGGACAGGGGAGAGGGAACAGCAGGCCATGAGCGTGTTCGCGCAGGTGATCTACATCGCGCTGATGGTGTTCCTCGTCGTGCTCATTTTCCGACTGGTCATGGACTACGTCTTCCAGTTCGCCCGCTCGTGGCAACCCGGCAAGGCGATGGTGGTCGTACTGGAGGCCACCTACACTGTCACCGATCCACCGCTGAAGCTTCTGCGGCGGTTCATCCCGCCGCTGCGTCTCGGGGGCGTGGCGCTCGACCTGTCCTTCTTCGTACTGATGATCATCGTCTACATTCTCATCTCCATTGCGCAGAATTTCGTGAGATGAGGGTGGACGATCCGGTCTTGCCGACTGCCGATGACTACGTTGAGGTGAAGAGATGCCGTTGACCCCCGAGGACGTGCGGAACAAGCAGTTCACGACCGTCCGCCTCCGAGAAGGCTATGACGAGGACGAGGTCGATGCCTTCCTCGACGAGGTCGAAGCCGAACTGACCCGTCTGCTCCGCGAGAACGAGGACCTGCGCGCCAAGCTGGCCGCGGCCACGCGCGCTGCTGCCCAGAACCAGCAGAACATGCGCAAGCCCCCGGAGCAGGACCAGCAGCATCCTCAGCAGCAGGGCATGCGAGGTCCCGGCGCGCCGGTGCCCGCCGGCATATCGGGCCCGCCGCAGCAGCAGATGGGCGGCCCCATGGGTGGCCCGCCCCAGCTGCCGAGCGGTGCCCCGCAGCTGCCCGCCGGCCCCGGCGGTCAGGGCGGCCCGCAGGGTCCCGGCCCGATGGGCCAGGGTCCGATGGGTCAGGGCCCGATGGGCGGCCAGCCGCCCATGCAGCAGCAGATGGGTGGTCCGATGGGCGGCCCCATGGGCGGTCCGATGGGCGGCCCCGGTCAGGGTCCCGGCGGCGACAGCGCCGCCCGTGTCCTCTCGCTGGCCCAGCAGACCGCCGACCAGGCGATCGCCGAGGCCCGCTCCGAGGCCAACAAGATCGTCGGCGAGGCCCGCAGCCGCGCCGAGGGTCTGGAGCGTGATGCCCGTGCCAAGGCCGACGCCCTGGAGCGGGACGCGCAGGAGAAGCACCGCGTCGCCATGGGCTCGCTGGAGTCCGCCCGCGCCACGCTGGAGCGCAAGGTCGAGGACCTGCGCGGCTTCGAGCGCGAGTACCGCACGCGCCTGAAGTCGTACCTCGAGTCCCAGCTGCGCCAGCTGGAGACCCAGGCCGACGACTCCCTGGCCCCGCCGCGCACCCCGGCCGCCGCGTCCCTCCCGCCGTCCCCGGCGCCTTCCATGGCCCCGGCCGGCGCGAGCGCCCCGTCCTACGGCGGCAACCAGACGATGGGTGGCTCCCCTGCGCCGTCCGCCCCGTCCTACGGCGGTCAGCAGCAGATGACCCCGGCCATGACCCAGCCCATGGCTCCGGTCCGTCCGCAGGGTCCGTCCCCGATGGGACAGGCGCCCTCGCCGATGCGCGGGTTCCTGATCGACGAGGACGACAACTGACCGGTCACTGAGACCAGTACGACAACGGCGTCGGCAGCGTCTGAATAGGGCGGGCCCCTTGGACTTCGGTCCCGGGGGCCCGCCCTTTTTACGCGGGTTGCCACGCGTGTGCCGGGTGCGTCGCACTTCTTCGGGGACGCGTCGCACGCCGGTGGAGGCGCGAGGCCGATCGACGGGCCGCTCCACCGCGCGGGCGGCGGCGGCCGGGGCCGGCGCGCAGGGGCCGGAGGGCTCGGCCGCCGGGATCCGGTCGGCCGCACTGATCGTTCCCGGTAGTCTTCTCCGTGCGCCGGGGCGCGTAGCGCAGAAGGTCGTCGCGCCTCGATGGCATCTAGGAGGACGCCGGTTCGAATCCGGCCCGCCCCGGCGCACCCGCTCGCTCTTCCGTGACGCCGAAGGCCCGGCCCCACGTGGGCCGGGCCTTCGGGGCGTCCGGTGGCTACGCCTTGCGCAGGCGGAACGTCAGCGACAGACCCTCGTCGGTGAAGGGCTCGCCGAACGTGCCGTCCGCCTCGCCCTGGGCGAAGTCGGGCGCGAGGACCTCGTCGGCGATCAGCCCGGTGTGCTCGGTGAGGGCCGCGACGACCGCCGGGTCCGTGGACGTCCAGCGCAGGGCGATCCGGTCGGCGACGTCCAGGCCGCTGTTCTTGCGGGCCTCCTGGATCAGCCGGATCGCGTCCCGGGCGAGGCCCGCCTGCCGCAGCTCCTCCGTGATCTCCAGGTCCAGCGCGACCGTGGCACCGGAGTCGGAGGCCACCGACCAGCCTTCCCGCGGGGTCTCCGTGATGATCACCTCGTCCGGGGCGAGGACGACCGTCTCCCCGTCGACCTCCACGGACGCCGTGCCCTCGCGCAGGGCGACGGAGAGGGCAGCCGCGTCCGCGCCCGCGATGGCCTTCGCCACGTCCTGGACGCGCTTGCCGAACCGCTTGCCGAGCGCCCGGAAGTTGGCCTTCGCGGTCGTGTCGACCAGGCTGCCGCCGACCTCGCTGAGGGAGGCGAGCCCCTCGACGTTCAGCTCCTCGGTGATCTGCGTGTGCAGCTCGCGGTGCAGGGTGTCGAAGCCGGTCGCCGCGATCAGCGCACGGGACAGCGGCTGGCGGGTCTTGACGCCCGACTCCGCGCGCGTGGCGCGGCCCAGCTCCACCAGCCGGCGGACCAGGACCATCTGCTTCGACAGCTCGGGGTCGATCGCCGACAGGTCCGCCTCCGGCCAGCCGGCCAGGTGCACGGACTCGGGGGCGCCCGGGGTCACCGGAACGATCAGGTCCTGCCACACCCGCTCGGTGATGAACGGGGTGATCGGCGCCATCAGCTTGGTGACCGTCTCCAGCACTTCGTGCAGCGTGCGCAGCGCGGCCTTGTCGCCCTGCCAGAAGCGGCGGCGCGAGCGGCGGACGTACCAGTTGGACAGGTCGTCCACGAACGCGGACAGCAGCTTGCCGGCGCGCTGGGTGTCGTACGCCTCCAGCGCCTGGGTCACCTGGTCGGTCAGCGCGTGCAGTTCGGAGAGCAGCCAGCGGTCCAGGACCGGGCGCTCGGCCGGCGCCGGGTCGGCCGCGGACGGCGCCCAGTCGGACGTACGGGCGTACAGCGCCTGGAAGGCCACCGTGTTCCAGTACGTCAGGAGGGTCTTGCGGACGACCTCCTGGATCGTGCCGTGGCCGACCCGGCGGGCCGCCCAGGGGGAGCCGCCGGCTGCCATGAACCAGCGCACCGCGTCGGCGCCGTGCTGGTCCATGAGCGGGATCGGCTGCAGGATGTTGCCCAGGTGCTTGGACATCTTGCGGCCGTCCTCGGCGAGGATGTGGCCCAGGCAGACGACGTTCTCGTACGACGACTTGTCGAAGACGAGGGTGCCGACGGCCATCAGCGTGTAGAACCAGCCGCGGGTCTGGTCGATCGCCTCGGAGATGAACTGCGCCGGGTACCGGCTCTCGAACAGCTCCTTGTTCTTGTACGGGTAGCCCCACTGCGCGAACGGCATGGAACCCGAGTCGTACCAGGCGTCGATGACCTCCGGCACGCGCGTGGCCGTCTGCCCGCAGCCGTCGTGGCGGCAGGCGAAGGTGACGTCGTCGATGTACGGCCGGTGCGGGTCCAGGCCGGACTGGTCGGTGCCGGTCAGCTCGGACAGCTCCGCGCGGGAGCCGACGCAGGTGAGGTGGTCGTCCTCGCAGCGCCAGATGGGCAGCGGGGTGCCCCAGTAGCGGTTGCGGGACAGCGCCCAGTCGATGTTGTTGCTCAGCCAGTCGCCGAAGCGGCCGTGCTTGACCGTCTCCGGGAACCAGTTGGTCTTCTCGTTCTCCTGGATCAGGCGGTCCTTGATCGCCGTCGTACGGATGTACCAGGAGGGCTGCGCGTAGTAGAGCAGCGCGGTGTGGCAGCGCCAGCAGTGCGGGTAGCTGTGCTCGTACGGGATGTGCTTGAAGAGGAGGCCGCGCTGCTGGAGGTCCTCGGTCAGCTTCTCGTCGGCCTTCTTGAAGAAGACGCCGCCGACGAGCGGGACGTCCTCCTCGAAGGTGCCGTCCGGGCGGACCGGGTTCACGACCGGCAGGCCGTAGGAGCGGCAGACCTTGAGGTCGTCCTCACCGAAGGCGGGGGACTGGTGGACCAGACCCGTACCGTCCTCGGTCGTGACGTACTCGGCGTTCACCACGTAGTGCGCCGGCTCCGGGAACTCGACCAGCTCGAACGGACGTTGATACGTCCAGCGCTCCATCTCGGCGCCGGTGAAGGTCTGGCCCGTGGTCTCCCAGCCCTCGCCGAGCGCCTTGGCGACGAGCGGCTCGGCGACGACGAGCTTCTCCTCGCCGTCGGTCGCGACGACGTAGGTGACCTCCGGGTGCGCGGCGACGGCCGTGTTGGACACGAGAGTCCAGGGGGTCGTCGTCCACACCAGGAGCGCGGCCTGGCCGGCGAGCGGACCCGAGGTGAGCGGGAAACGGACGTACACGGACGGGTCGACGACCGTCTCGTAGCCCTGTGCCAGCTCGTGGTCGGACAGGCCGGTGCCGCAGCGCGGGCACCAGGGGGCGACACGGTGGTCCTGGACCAGCAGGCCCTTGCCGAAGATCTCCTTCAGCGACCACCAGACCGACTCCACGTACTCGGGGTCCATGGTCCGGTAGGCGTCGTCCAGGTCGACCCAGTAGCCCATGCGGGTCGTCAGCTCGGCGAACGCGTCGGTGTGGCGGGTCACGGACTCGCGGCACCTGGCGTTGAACTCGGCGATGCCGTACGCCTCGATGTCCTGCTTGCCGGAGAAGCCCAGCTCCTTCTCGACGGCCAGCTCGACGGGCAGGCCGTGGCAGTCCCAGCCGGCCTTGCGGGCCACGTGGTAGCCGCGCATGGTGCGGAAGCGGGGGAAGACGTCCTTGAAGACGCGTGCCTCGATGTGGTGGGCGCCGGGCATGCCGTTCGCGGTGGGCGGGCCCTCGTAGAACACCCACTCCGGGCGTCCCTCGGACTGCTCCAGGCTCTTGGCGAAGATCTTCTGCTCGCGCCAGAAGTCGAGCACGGCGTGCTCAAGAGCGGGCAGGTCGACCTGTGCGGGCACCTGGCGGTACGTCGGCGCTGTCATCTGCGAGCATCCTCCAACGGACTTGCTGCCTTCCGTCGGAGGGACGAGAGCCTTCGTTCCTGTCTACGCCGTGTGCGGCGCGCTCCCGCGGTACCACCCTCCTTGGCCCTCCGCCGCGCCGTACGCGCCGGTGAGCCCCCTCATTGGGGTCGCGAAGCCGGTTCTACTGACCTGCGCCTGTCGGCTGCGGTTTTCCTCCGGCGGCTCCGGGGTGATCTTCACGTCGCGCTCGCCCCCGGGCTCACACCGTCCCCGGGTCGCTCTGGGCTGCGTACGCCGCTACTCGTCCCCATCCACGCTTTTCGCTCCGCCCAGTGTACGGCGCCGCGCGGACAGCGGCGGACCGGTTTTCCGCGCGGCGCGGACCGGGCCCGGGCGAGCGGGCCGGATGACCCGAATGGCGAGGGTGCGGATGTTCGGGTCCGCGTGGGGCCCGCCCGGCCGGATTACCCGGCGGGGAGCTGGGCACAACGGATGCAGGCCCGTGGCTCGGGGGGTGCGGGCGGGCGAATCGGGCGGTGTGCCCCGTTGCCGCGGGACTCAAGTCGATTTATCGTCCCAGCACGATTCGCGAGCGAGATCACAATATGTGAAGGGGCCGCGGCCATGGTGGCGAAGAAGACCGCCGTACAGCAGCCGGCGACCGGGAAAACCGGCGCGAGGCCTGCCACCAGGAAGACGGCTGCGGGGAACACGGCCGTCAAGAACACGGCCGTCAAGAACACGGCCGTGAAGAACGCGGCCGGGAAGAAGACGGCCGGGAAGAAGACGGCGGTCGAGGAGGCTCCCGCGAAGAAGGCCGTGGCGAAGAAGGCGGCGACGAAGAAAGCCGCGACGAAACAGGCCGACAGCGGGAAGACGGTCACCAGGAAGGCGGCCGGGGGGAAGGCGGCCACCGGGAAGGCACCGACCGAGGGGACGGCTGCGAAGAGGACGGCGGCCAAGAAGACGGCGGCCAAGAGGACCGCGGCCGGGAAGAGCACGGCCAAGAAGGCGGGTGCGGCGCGGGCCGCGAAGCAGACGGGAGCCACGACAGTGGTTGCGAAGAAGACTCCTGGCACGGCCACGGCGGCCCAGAGCCCCGTTCCCAAGGCGCGGGTCGCCGCGGCGGAGCCCGGCGACCTGGCGGTGCGCCCGGGTGAGGACCCCTGGACCCCGGAAGAGGTCGAGGAGGCCCGCGCGGAGCTGCAGTCCGAGATGGAGCGGCTGCGGGAGGAGATCAGCTCGTCCGAGGCGTCGCTCGTCGGCCTGATGCGGGACTCCGGGGACGGCGCCGGCGACGACCAGGCGGACACCGGCACCAAGAACATCACGCGCGAGCACGAGCTGGCGCTCGCCGCCAACGCGCGCGAGACCCTCACCCAGACCGAGCGTGCCCTGGAGCGGCTGGACGCGGGCACCTACGGCCTGTGCGAGAACTGCGGCAACCCGATCGGCAAGGCCCGGATGCAGGCGTTCCCGAGGGCCACCCTGTGCGTGGAGTGCAAGCAGAAGCAGGAACGTCGCTCCTGAGCGTGAGGGCCCGCAGGGGCGTGCCGTACTCTCGTCCTCAGTCAGGCACCTAGGTTGAGGGACTCACGTGGCAGAGGCGGAGCGCATCATCGGTACGCCGGACACCCCGGACGACAGCGACGAGCAGGCGGTGGCCGGAGCACCCGCCGGCTCGGCCGCGTCCGGCACGGCCGGTGCGTCCGGCACGGGCGAGCAGCAGGCCCCGGCGCGGCAGCGGACCGGCCGCGGGCGCCGGATCGCCGTGCTCTTCGCGATGGCCGCGTTCGCGTACGCCCTCGACCTGATCAGCAAGATGCTCGTCGTCTCCCGGCTGGAGGGCCACGCGCCGATCCGGCTCGTCGGGGACTGGCTGGAGCTGCACGCCATCCGCAACCCGGGCGCCGCCTTCGGCTTCGGCGCGGCCTTCACGATCATCTTCACGCTGATCGCGGCGGCCGTGATCGTGGTGATCATCCGGCTGGCCCGCAAGCTGTACAGCCTGCCCTGGGCGATCGCGCTCGGCCTGCTGCTCGGCGGTGCGCTCGGCAACCTCACCGACCGGATCTTCCGGGCGCCGGGGATCTTCGAGGGTGAGGTCGTGGACTTCATCGCGCCCAAGGGTTTCGCGGTGTTCAACCTGGCCGACTCGGCGATCGTGTGCGGCGGCATCCTGATCGTGCTGCTGTCCTTCCGCGGCCTGGACCCGGACGGGACGGTCCACAAGGACTGAGCGCCGGGGGCGTCCGCGCCGGCCGAGGGCGGGAGTCCACGGGCACCGGGGCCGGGGCGGTTGTCCACAGGCTCGTTCGGGTGTGTCCGAGCGGTCCGGCATACTCGTCGGGTGAGCACGATTCCCGAGATCCGTACCCTGCCCGTGCCCGACGGCCTGGAGGGCGAGCGCGTCGACGCCGCCATCTCGCGCATGTTCGGCTTCTCCCGCACGAAGGCGGCGGAGCTGGCCGCGGCCGGCAAGGTCCAGGTCGACGGTGCGGTGGTCGGCAAGTCCGAGCGGGTGCGCGGTGGCGCCTGGCTCGAGGTCGAGATGCCGCAGGCGCCCGCGCCGGTGCAGGTGGTCGCCGAGCCGGTCGAGGGCATGGAGATCGTGCACGACGACGACGACGTGGTCGTGATCGTCAAGCCGGTCGGCGTGGCCGCGCACCCGTCGCCGGGCTGGTCCGGGCCGACCGTGATCGGCGGCCTGGCCGCCGCCGGGTACCGGATCTCCACCTCGGGTGCCGCCGAGCGCCAGGGCATCGTGCACCGCCTGGACGTCGGCACCTCCGGCCTGATGGCGGTCGCCAAGTCCGAGCGTGCCTACACGTCGCTCAAGCGCCAGTTCAAGGAGCGCACGGTCGACAAGCGCTACCACACGCTGGTCCAGGGCCACCCGGACCCGACGAGCGGCACGATCGACGCCCCGATCGGCCGCCACCCGAACCACGACTACAAGTGGGCGGTCACGGCGGACGGCAAGCCGTCCGTGACCCACTACGACCTCATCGAGGCCTTCCGCGCCGCCTCCCTGCTGGACGTGAAGCTGGAGACCGGCCGCACCCACCAGATCCGCGTCCACATGTCCGCCCACCGCCACCCCTGCGTCGGCGACCTCACCTACGGCGCCGATCCGACCCTCGCCAAGCGGCTCCGCCTGACCCGCCAGTGGCTGCACGCCGTACGGCTCGGCTTCGAGCACCCCGCGGACGGCACCTGGGTGGAGTTCGCCAGCGACTACCCCGAGGACCTGCAGAAGGCCCTCGACCAGGTCCGGGAGGAGACGTACGGGTGAGCGGGCCGTACACCGTCCGCATCGCCGGGGACCTCGCCGACCGTGAGGCGTGCTTCGCGGTCCGCAAGGAGGTCTTCGTGGCCGAGCAGGGCGTCGCCGAGGACATCGAGTACGACGCCTACGACGCCGTGGCCGTCCATGTGCTGGCGATCCGCGAGGACGGTGTGCCGCTGGGCACCGGACGGCTGCTGCACGGCGCGGCGGCTGCCGCGAAGACCGGCGGCGACCCGGACGTGGGCTCCCTGGGGCGGCTCGCCGTCTCCCGGGAGGCACGCGGACTCGGGGTCGGCGCGGCCCTGGTCCGCGCCATCGAGGACGTGGCACGCGCGCGGGGTCTCACGGCGGTGGACCTGCACGCGCAGACCCACGCCCTCGGCTTCTACGAACGCCTCGGCTACGAGGCCTACGGCCCCCGGTTCCCGGACGCCGGCATACCGCACCGCGCGATGCGCCGCGCCCTGTAGCGGCCCGGCACCGTCGCCGGGGGGCGGAGGAGCAGGCCGGAAAGGGCGGCAGGGTTCGGGCGGAGGAGCGGCTCCGAACGGCCGAGGGGGCGGGCGGAGGACCAGCCCGGCACGGGGCCGGGGTCCGCGGGGATGCGGCCCGGCACGGGGCCGGGGTACGCGGTGGGCGCGTCGCCCGGCCGGCCGGGGCGTCCCGTCGACGGGGGCCGTCGATCGCGGGGAAGCCGCAGGTCGCGATGGCAGACTTGAGATCCGCCGTGTGATCGTCAACCCCCGGAGCGCCGTCCGTGGATCAGCTGGCTCTGTTGTTCGTACTGCTGCTCGGGGCCCTGGTGAGCGTCCCGGTGGGGGACCGGCTCGGGCTGCCGGCGCCGGTGCTGATGACCCTGTTCGGCGGGGTCCTGGCGGTGGCCGCCTTCGTGCCCGACGTGGACATCCCGCCCGACCTGATCCTGCCCGCCCTGCTGCCGCCGCTGCTCTACGCCGCGGTCCGCCGGACCTCCTGGCGCCAGTTCGCGGCCAACGTGCGGCCGATCTTCCTGCTGGCCGTCGCCCTGGTGTTCGTGACGATGGTCTGCGTGGCGCTGGTCGCCAACGCGATCGTGCCCGGGCTGCCGATCGGCGCCGCCGTCGCCCTGGGCGCGCTGATCGCGCCGCCCGACCCGGTCGCCGCGACCAGCGTCGCCGGTCAGCTCGGCCTGCCGCGCCGGCTGGTGTCGATCCTGGAGGGCGAAGGGCTGTTCAACGACGTCACGGCCATCGT
The DNA here is from genome assembly GCF_016741775.1 of Streptomyces actinomycinicus. Classification (GTDB taxonomy): domain Bacteria; phylum Actinomycetota; class Actinomycetes; order Streptomycetales; family Streptomycetaceae; genus Streptomyces; species Streptomyces actinomycinicus. The sequence goes on from NZ_JAERRK010000012.1 coordinate 53,324, forward strand.
GCTGTACCACGTCGCCGTCGCCGCGGTCGTGAGCGGCAGCTTCTCGCCCTGGAAGGCCGGGCTGGACCTCGTGCTGTCCGCCGTCGTCGCGCTGGCCGTCGGTCTGGCGCTGGGCTGGGGCGCGAACCGGCTGATGGACCTGCTGGGCGACCCGACCCTGCAGATCGGCATGACCCTGCTGGTGCCGTACGCCTCGTACGTGCTGGCCGAGAAGCTGCAGGGCTCCGGGGTGCTGGCCGTACTCACGACGGCGCTCTTCCTCGCCGAGTACGCCACCGACGCCGACGACGTGATGACCCGGCTGGCCGGGCACGCCTTCTGGGACATCATCGACACCCTCGTCACGGGCGTCGCCTTCGGGCTGATCGGCCTGGAGCTGCACATCGCCATCCGCACGGCAGAGGGCCGGTGGGGCGAGATGCTCGGCTGGGCGGCCGCCGTCGTGGGCGTGGTGATCGTCGTACGGCTGCTGTGGCTGCTCCCGGCCACCTGGCTGACCAAGCGGCTGCACGCCCGCCGGGACTACGACGAGGAGATCCCGGTGAGCTGGCGGGAGACCGTGGTCATGTGGTGGTCCGGGATGCGCGGGGTGGCCTCGGTGGCGCTGGCGCTGGCCGTGCCGCTCAAGACGGACGACGGGGCGCCGTTCCCCAAGCGGGACGAGATCGTCTTCATCGCGTTCGGGGTGATCATCGTCACACTGGTGCTGCAGGGGATGACGTTGCCCTGGCTGGTGAGGCGGCTGGGGGTGCGGGCCGACTCCGAGCGGGAGAAGGAGTTCGAGAAGGAGCTGGCGGTGCGGGCGGCCAAGGCGGCCAAGCGCAGGCTGCGCGAGATCGAGCAGGTGGAGGATCTGCCCGAGGAGCTGTCGGAGCAGATGCTGCGGCAGGCCTTCGAGATCGGCATCCGGATCAGTCCGGACATGGGGGAGGAGGAGCGGAGGGAGGCGCAGCACCAGCGGGTCAGGCGGCTGAAGAGAGTGCGGCGCATCCAGGGGGAGATGCTGAGCGCGGCGCGGCACGAGGTGCTGGCCGCGCGCAGCGAGGCGGGGGCGGACCCGGAGATCGTGGACCGGGTCCTCCGCCATCTCGACGTGCGCAGCCTGCGGTGACCTCCCACGGGACCGGGCCCGCCTCCGACCCGGATCCGGCCCGCCTCCGGCGGGCGCGGCCCCCCTCGGATCGGCTCCGCTCGGCCCGGTCCCGGCAGGGTCAGTGGCGGCCCGTGCGGGGGAAGTCGTACGCCCGGCGGAGTGAGGCGCCGTCCGGAGAGGGGATCTGGTGCGGCGGGAGCACCGACTCCGCGGTGTTCACCCGGGGCAGCGCGTACGGGTGCTCCGTGGACAGCCAGGTGATCATCTGCTCGCGGACCGCGACCCGTACCGTCCAGATGTCGTCCGCGTCCTTCGCCGTCACCAGGGCCCGCACCTGGATGGTGTTCGGTGTGGTGTCCGTCACCTGCAGGGTGCAGGCACGGCCGTCCCAGGCCGGGCAGGCCCGCAGGATGTCCCGCAGCTTCTCGCGCATCGCCTCGACGGGTGCGCTGTGGTCGAGGTGCCAGTAGACGATCCCGGTCATCTGCGGGGTGCCGCGGGACCAGTTCTCGAAGGGTTTGGACGTGAAGTACGACACCGGCATGGTGATCCGGCGCTCGTCCCAGGTCCGTACCGTCAGAAAGGTCAGGGTGATCTCCTCGACCGTGCCCCACTCCCCGTCCACGACGACGGTGTCGCCGAGCCGGACCATGTCCCCGAAGGCGATCTGCAGCCCGGCGAACATGTTCGACAGGGTCGACTGGGCCGCGACGCCGGCCACGATGCCGAGGACGCCGGCGGAGGCCAGCAGGGACGCGCCGGCCGCGCGCATCGCCGGGAACGTCAGCAGCATCGCCGCCACCGCCACCACGCCGACGATCGCCGACACGACGCGCATGATCAGCGTCACCTGGGTGCGCACCCGCCGGACCCGGGCGGGGTCGTGGTGGGCGCGTGCGTAGCGGCTGTACGTCGTCTCGACCACGGCCGCCGCGATACGGATCACCAGCCAGGCCGCCGCGCCGATCAGCACCAGGGTCAGGGTCCGGCCGATGCCGATCCGGTGCTCCTGAAGCAGCTCTGCCTGGTCGTACGAGCCTCTGAGCAGGGCCGCGCACAGCACCATCTGGTACGGCACGCGGGCACGTCGCAGCAGGCCCCACAGCGGTGTCTCGCTGTGGCGCGCATCGGCCTTGCGCAGCAGCACGTCCGTGGCCCAGCCGATGAGTACGGTCAGGAACACGGAACCGCCGACCACGATCACGGGGCGGAGTACGGTCTCCATGTCTCCGAACCTAACCGGCTTCGGCGGACCATGAACATGTGACTTCGGGGCGCGCCTGGGTACGGTCGCGGTACGGCTCCGGCCGGCCCGGCTGGCACCATGGCCTCATGAACATCATGCTCTTTCACTCGACGTACGGACTCAGGCCCGCGGTGAGCGAGGCCGCGGACCGGCTGCGCGAGGCGGGCCACGAGGTGTGGACGCCGGATCTCTTCGAGGGGCGCACGTTCGACACCGTCGAGGACGGCATGGAGTTCAAGGAGAAGACCGGCAAGGAGGAGCTGCTGAAGCGCGCCGTGCTGGCGGCGGCGCCGTACTCGGACCGGGGACTGGTGTACGCCGGGTTCTCGCTGGGTGCGTCCGTCGCCCAGACCCTGGCGCTCGGCGACGACAAGACGCGCGGTCTGCTGCTCCTGCACGGCACGTCGGACATCGCACCGAACGTGCACGTGGACGAGCTGCCCGTGCAGCTGCACGTGGCCGAGCCGGACCCGTTCGAGACGGACGACTGGCTGAACGCGTGGTATCTCCAGATGGGCCGCGCGGGCGCCGATGTGGAGGTGTACCGGTACGCCGGGGCCGGCCACCTCTACACCGACCCCGGGCTGCCGGACTACGACGCCGAGGCCGCCGAGGCCACCTGGCGGGTGGCACTCGGCTTCCTCGACAGCCTGTAGGGGCCGGTCACAACGGGTCCAGCCCGTAGGGGCCGGTCACACCGGTCCAGCCCTAGAGGGCCGGTCACACGGGGTCGTAAGTCCGCTCGACCTTCTGCGTTCCGCTGCGGGTGCGGTACGAACGCGCCCAGCTGGAGCCGGCGTTCGGGTCGGTGCGGTCCGACACGGTGTAGTAGTCCATCTGCGCCCGGGCGGCGTTGATGTCCAGGATGCCGTAGCCGTGCCGGTCGGTGTCCACCCAGTGGACGTGCCGGTTGGCGGCCTTGATGAGCGGCGAGGCGACCGCGGAGACCGTGCCCTCGGGCACCTTCACGATGTCGTCCAGGTTGTCGGAGGTCACCGAGGTCACCACGAACTCGGTGGCCGCCGACGCCGACAGCGGATAGGTGCCCGCGTCCACCGGCACGTCGTTGGCCCACGCCATGTGGATGTCACCCGTCAGGAAGACGGTGTTGCCGATGGCGTTGGAGCGCAGGTGGCCCAGCAGCTCGCGGCGGTCGTCGGTGTAGCCGTCCCACTGGTCGGTGTTGAGGGCGATGCCCTCCTGCGGCAGCCCGAGCAGCTTGGCGAGCGGCTTGAGCAGGTCGGCGGAGAGCGAGCCGACGGCGAACGGCGAGATCATCACGGAGTTGCCGACCAGCCGCCACTTGGTGTCGGAGGCCTTCAGCCCGGCCTTCAGCCAGTCGAGCTGGGCGCGGCCGGTGAGCGTGCGGTCGGGGTCGTCCACCGAACCGCTCGCCGTGGACGCCTGCTGGGACCGGAAGGAACGCAGGTCCAGCAGCGACAGATCGGCGAGCTTGCCGAAGCGCAGTCGCCGGTAGGTGGTGCCGGCGACGGCCGGACGGACCGGCATCCACTCGAAGTAGGCCTGCTTGGCGGCGGCCTGACGGGCCGCCCAGGTTCCCTCGGCGCCCTCGGTGTGGTTGACCGCGCCGCCCGACCAGGCGTTGTCGGCGAACTCGTGGTCGTCCCAGATCGCGATGACCGGCGCCTTCAGGTGCAGGGCCTGCAGGTCGGGGTCGGTCTTGTACTTCGCGTGCCGGATCCGGTAGTCGGCGAGCGTGAGGATCTCGTTCGCCGGGGCGTGCGGTCGGACGACCTTGCCCCGGGTCCCGTACTCGCCGGACTTGTACTCGTAGATGTAGTCGCCGAGGTGCAGCCAGGCGTCCAGGTCGTTGCGGGCGGCCAGGTGGCGGTAGGAGGAGAAGTAGCCGGCCTCCCAGTTGGCGCAGGAGACCACGCCGAAGCGCAGACCCGGTACGTCCGCGTTCGCCGCCGGCGCGGTGCGGGTGCGCGCCACCGGGGAGTCGGTGCCGCCGGCCGAGAAGCGGAACCAGTAGTCGGTGGCCGGTTCCAGGCCGCGGATGTCCGCCTTGACGGTGTGGTCGGTGGCGGCCGTCGCGGTGGTGGAGCCCTTGGCGACGACGGTGCCGAAGCTCTTGTCCTTGGCGACGACCCAGCTCACCTCGGTGTCCGGGCCGGTCCCGGAGCCGGGTATCGCCTCCGGGACCGGGGTCACGCGGGTCCACAGCAGGATGCCGTCGGGCAGCGGGTCGCCGGAGGCGACACCGTGCAGGAAGGCGGGGGCGTCCGTGGCGGCGCGCGCCGGCAGGGCGGCGGCGAACGGGCCGGCCAGGACAGCGGTCGCCGCCGCGGCCTTGACGACCGAACGGCGGCGGGGCGAAAGCGAGTCGAGGCCGCGAGAGGCCTCGGCTGATCTGTATCGACTGGTCACGACCGATCAGGTTACTGATCGGTACACGCCAGAGCGGGCGAACTCGCAAAAAGTTCGCCCGCTCTTCAAGGACGGGCCACCCGGCGCGCGCTAGCCCTTGAGCGCCGCGTCGATCGCCTTGTTGTAATCGGCCACCGACATCGGGGCGTTCTGCCCGTCCGCGCCGGTGAGCTTCTTGCCGTCCATGACGAGGTTCGGCGTTCCGCTGATGCCGTCCTTGTTGGTGTTGAAGGTCTGCGACATGGCCAGCGCCCAGGCGTCGTAGGTGCCCTTCTTCACGGCGTTCTGGAACTTGGCGTTCCCCTTGAGGGCGCCCACCGTGTCGGCGACCTCGATCAGGTAGTCGTCATCCTTGAACTTGTCGTCCGACTCCTCGGGGTGATACTTCGACGAGTACAGGGCTTCCTTGTACGCGAGGAAGGCCTCGGGGCTCACGTTCAGCGCCGCGCCCAGGGCACTCATCGCGTTCTTGGAACCCTCGCCGCGCGAGCCGATCCGGATCTTCCCGTTCTCGTCGCCGTCGCCGTCGAGGAAGGTGCCGCCGATGAACTGGACCTTGAACTTGCCGGCGTCGAGATCCTTCTTCAGGGTCGGGCCGACGGTCTGCTCGAACGCCGCGCACACCGGGCAGCGCGGGTCCTCGTAGAGCTTCAGGGTCTTCTTCGCGGTGTCCTTGCCGATGACGACCGTGGTGCCGTTCGTGCCCGTGGTGTTGGCCGGGGCGGTGACCTTGGCGTCCGTCACGCCCTCCCAGTAGCCGGGCTTGTTGGCCTGGACGACGGCGTAGCCGATGCCGCCGGCGGCGGCCAGGACGGCCACGACCGAGGCGGCCACGACGGCCTGGCGCTTGGCCTTGTCGCGCTTGGCCTGCCGCTCGCGCTCCTGGCGCAGCCGCTCCCGGGCCGCCGTCTTCGCCGCCTGGCTGTTCCGCTTGCTCATGATGGTGATCTCCATAGGGGACGCGCACACCTGGTACGCGGGATACGTGCGGGGGACTGGTCGTGCTCAGGCGAATGCCGGTGAGCACGGCGGTCCACGCCGTCCCAGGGAGTGCACGAGGAGCCGGTCGCGGGCTGCCGTACGGCGCGGGGCCGGGCGGGGCGGCCGGCGGGTCGGGAGCGGCCGTACCGCGACCGCGGCCACCGCCAGCAGCAGTGGCCGGAACGTGGTGGCGGCGACCGCACGCAGCAGCTGGGTCAGTGCCCGCTCGCCCCGGCGGAGCCAGGCTGCGGCGAGCAGGCCCACGCCGACGTGCGCGGCGAGCAGCAGCCAGGCGGCGGCCGGGCTGGCGTGGGCGAGCAGCGCGCCGGCGTGCTCCGGGCCGCCGGTGACCCGGGCCAGCGGGCTGCCGACCGGGCCCTCGCACAGCACGTCCAGGCCGACGGCGCGCAGGGGGCCCGCGACCGGGCCGCCCGCACGGCCGTAGCAGGTGTGCTGACCGGTGGTGAACACCGTGTCGGCGGCCAGCTCCAGCGGGATCAGCAGGGCCGCGATCCGGCCGAAGCCGCGCTCGCGGCCCGCCAGCGCGTACGCGGTGACGAACACTCCCGCCGCGACCGCGGCCACCGTGACCGGCGGCAGCGGCGCGCGGGACAGCAGGACGTGCGACGCGGTGCTGAGCGTCACGACGAAGGCCGTGAACAGCGCCGCGCGCACGGCCCTGAGCTGAGTCCCGGACATGTCCATAGCGAGAGGAGAGTCTGTCACGTTCGTGAGTAAGAGACCCCTAAAGGGTGCCTGTGAATGCGCGGGGGTTACAGCCCCGGAATCCGGCCGTTGCGGAACAGGTCGACGAAGATCTGGTGGTCGGCACGCGCGCGTGCGCCGTAGCCGTGCGCGAAGTCCACCAGCAGGGGCGCGAAGCCCTCCTCGTCGGCCGCGATCGCCGCGTCGATGGCCCGCTCGGTGGAGAACGGCACCAGGGACTCGCCGGAGGTGTCGTCCGCCGCCGCGTGCATCGTGGCCGTGGCCCGGCCCAGGTCGGCGACGACGGCGGCGATCTCCTCCGGGTCGTCGATGTCGCCCCAGTCCAGGTCCACGGCGTACGGCGAGACCTCGGCGACCAGCTGGCCCGCGCCGTCCAGCTCGGTCCAGCCGAGCCACGGGTCGGCGTGCGCCTGCAGTGCGCGCTGGGAGATCACCGTGCGGTGGCCCTCGTGCCGGAAGTACTCCGCGATCGCCGGGTCCGTGATGTGCCGGGAGACGGCCGGGGTCTGGGCCTGCTTGATGTAGATCACGACGTCGTTCTCCAGGGCGTCGCTGTGACCCTCCAGGAGGATGTTGTAGGACGGCAGACCGGCCGATCCGATGCCGATGCCCCGGCGGCCCACGACGTCCTTGACCCGGTACGAGTCCGGGCGGGCCAGGGAGGAGTCCGGGAGGGTCTCCAGGTAGCCGTCGAAGGCGGCCAGGACCTTGTAGCGGGTGGCCGCGTCCAGCTCGATGGAGCCGCCGCCCGGGGCGAAGCGGCGCTCGAAGTCACGGATCTCGGTCATCGAGTCCAGCAGCGCGAAGCGGGTCAGCGAGCGGGCGTCACGCAGCGCGTCCAGCAGCGGACCCTGGGCGGTGTCCAGCGTGAACGGCGGCACCTCGTCCCGCTTGGCGCCCGTGGCCAGGGCGTGGATGCGCTCGCGGTAGGCGGCCGCGTAGACCGTCACCAGCTCGGTGATCTGCTCGTCGCCGAGCGCCTTCGCGTACCCGATGAGCGCGACGGAGGCGGCGAAGCGCTTCAGGTCCCAGGTGAAGGGGCCGACGTAGGCCTCGTCGAAGTCGTTGACGTTGAAGACCAGACGGCCGTTCGAATCCATGTACGTGCCGAAGTTCTCGGCGTGCAGGTCGCCGTGGATCCACACGCGCGAGGTGCGGTCGTCCAGGTACGGGCCGCCGCGCTTCTCGGCGTCGAGATCGTGGTAGAAGAGGGCCGCCGTGCCCCGGTAGAACGCGAAGGCCGAGGCCGCCATCTTCCGGAACTTCACCCGGAACGCGGCCGGGTCGGCGGCCAGGAGCCGGCCGAAGGCGGTGTCGAAGACGGCGAGGATCTCCTCGCCGCGCTGCTCCTCGTTGAGCTGGGGGAACGACATCGCGGGGTGCCTCCTGGTGCAGGACGGGTGGTGCGTGAAATGTGCGGGAACGGTGGGGACGGCGCTTCCGCCGTCTCCAACGGGCGACGCCACGCGGGAGTGCCCGGTTCCCGCACGAAGGTACGTCCGGATCGCCCGCGGGTGTCAGTGGCGGGGCATAGGATTCGACGTTGTCCCCCAGACTGTCCGCAGTCGGTCAGCAGCCGGTCGGAAGATCGTCGGCGCCTGCCCGCCCGTCTCCCGACCACCGCCCCGCAACGAGGCGCTTCGCGCCGCACCTGTTCGATCTCGGAGGCCGAAACCGTGTCAAAGCCGCCCTTCACGCACCTGCACGTCCACACCCAGTACTCGCTGCTGGACGGTGCCGCGCGGCTCAAGGACATGTTCAACGCCTGCAATGAAATGGGCATGACGCACATCGCCATGTCCGACCACGGCAACCTCCACGGGGCGTACGACTTCTTCCACTCCGCGAAGAAGGCCGGAGTCACCCCGATCATCGGGATCGAGGCGTATGTCGCCCCCGAGTCCCGGCGGAACAAGCGCAAGATCCTCTGGGGCCAGCCGCACCAGAAGCGGGACGACATCTCCGGTTCCGGCGGTTACACCCACAAGACGATGTGGGCCGTGAACAAGACCGGCCTGCACAACCTCTTCCGGCTCTCCTCCGACGCCTACGCCGAGGGCTGGCTGCAGAAGTGGCCCCGGATGGACAAGGAGACCATCGCGAAGTGGTCCGAGGGCATCGTCGCCTCCACCGGCTGCCCCTCCGGCGAGGTGCAGACCCGGCTGCGCCTCGGCCACTTCGACGAGGCCCTGAAGGCCGCCGCCGAGTACCAGGACATCTTCGGCAAGGACAAGTACTTCCTGGAGCTGATGGACCACGGCATCGAGATCGAGCGCCGGGTCCGTGACGGCCTGCTGGAGATCGGCAAGAAGCTCGGCATCCCCCCGCTGGTCACCAACGACTCGCACTACACGTACGCGCACGAGGCGGGCGCCCACGACGCCCTGCTGTGCATCCAGACCGGCAAGAACCTCTCCGACCCGGACCGCTTCAAGTTCGACGGCACCGGCTACTACCTGAAGTCCACGGACGAGATGTACGCCATCGACTCCTCGGACGCCTGGCAGGAGGGCTGCGCCAACACGCTCCTCGTCGCCGAGATGGTGGACACCGACGGCATGTTCGAGAAGCGCGACCTCATGCCCAAGTTCGACATCCCCGAGGGGTACACCGAGGTCACCTGGTTCAAGGAGGAGGTCCGCCGCGGCATGGAGCGCCGCTACCCGGGCGGCGTCCCCGAGGACCGCCAGAAGCAGGCCGACTACGAGATGGACACCATCATCTCGATGGGCTTCCCCGGATACTTCCTCGTGGTCGCCGACTTCATCATGTGGGCCAAGAAGCAGGGCATCGCGGTCGGCCCCGGCCGAGGCTCCGCGGCCGGCTCGATCGTGGCCTACGCCATGGGCATCACCGACCTCGACCCCATCCCGCACGGCCTGATCTTCGAGCGGTTCCTCAACCCCGAGCGCATCTCGATGCCCGATGTCGACATCGACTTCGACGAGCGCAGGCGCGTCGAGGTGATCCGGTACGTGACCGAGAAGTACGGCGCCGACAAGGTCGCCATGATCGGCACGTACGGCACCATCAAGGCCAAGAACGCGATCAAGGACTCCGCGCGCGTGCTGGGCTACCCGTACGCGATGGGCGACCGCATCACCAAGGCCATGCCCGCCGACGTCCTCGGCAAGGGCATCCCGCTCTCCGGCATCACCGACTCCAGCCATCCCCGCTACAGCGAGGCCGGCGAGGTCCGCGGGATGTACGAGAACGAGCCGGACGTGAAGAAGGTCATCGACACCGCCCGCGGTGTGGAGGGCCTGGTCCGGCAGATGGGTGTGCACGCGGCCGGCGTGATCATGTCCAGCGAGACCATCACCGAGCACGTCCCGGTCTGGGTCCGGCACACCGACGGCGTGACCATCACGCAGTGGGACTACCCGAGCTGCGAGTCGCTCGGCCTGCTGAAGATGGACTTCCTGGGCCTGCGCAACCTCACGATCATGGACGACGCGGTCAAGATGGTGAAGGCCAACAAGGGCCTCGACATCGACCTGCTGTCGCTCCCGCTCGACGACCCCACGACCTTCGAACTGCTCCAGCGCGGCGACACCCTCGGCGTCTTCCAGTTCGACGGCGGCCCCATGCGGTCCCTGCTGCGGCTGATGAAGCCCGACAACTTCGAAGACATCTCCGCCGTGTCGGCCCTGTACCGCCCGGGCCCGATGGGCATGAACTCCCACACGAACTACGCGCTGCGCAAGAACGGGCAGCAGGAGATCACGCCGATCCACAAGGAGCTGGAAGAGCCCCTCAGGGAGGTCCTGGACGTCACCTACGGCCTGATCGTCTACCAGGAGCAGGTGCAGAAGGCCGCCCAGATCATCGCCGGCTACTCGCTCGGCGAGGCCGACATCCTCCGGCGCGTGATGGGCAAGAAGAAGCCCGAGGAGCTGGAGAAGAACTTCGTCATCTTCCAGGCCGGCGCCCGCAAGAACGGCTACAGCGACGAGGCGATCCAGGCGCTCTGGGACGTGCTGGTCCCCTTCGCCGGCTACGCCTTCAACAAGGCGCACTCGGCCGCGTACGGCCTCGTCTCCTACTGGACGGCGTACCTCAAGGCGAACCACCCCGCCGAGTACATGGCCGCGCTGCTGACCTCCGTCAAGGACGACAAGGACAAGTCCGCGGTCTACCTCAACGAGTGCCGCCGCATGGGCATCCGGGTGCTCCCGCCGAACGTCAACGAGTCCGAGGCGAACTTCGCCGCCCAGGGCGACGACGTGATCCTCTTCGGCCTCTCCGCCGTCCGCAACGTCGGCACCAACGTCGTCGAGTCGATCATCAAGTGCCGCAAGGCCAAGGGGAAGTACACCTCCTTCCCCGACTACCTCGACAAGGTCGACGCGGTGGTCTGCAACAAGCGCACCACGGAGTCGCTGATCAAGGCCGGCGCCTTCGACGAGATGGGCCACACCCGCAAGGGGCTCACCGCGCAGTACGAGCCGATGATCGACAACGTGGTCGCGGTCAAGCGCAAGGAGGCCGAGGGCCAGTTCGACCTCTTCGGCGGAATGGGCGAGGAGACCAGCAGCGAGCCCGGCTTCGGACTCGACGTGCAGTTCACCGACGAGGAGTGGGACAAGACGTATCTGCTCGCCCAGGAGCGGGAGATGCTCGGTCTGTACGTCTCCGACCACCCGCTGTTCGGCCTGGAGCACGTGCTGTCCGACAAGGCCGACGCGGGCATCGCGCAGCTCACCGGCGGCGAGCACGCGGACGGCGCGGTCGTCACGATCGGCGGCATCATCTCGGGCCTCCAGCGCAAGATGACCAAGCAGGGCAACGCCTGGGCGATCGCCACCGTCGAGGACCTGGCCGGCTCCATCGAGTGCATGTTCTTCCCGGCGACCTACCAGCTGGTGTCGACCCAACTGGTCGAGGACGCCGTCGTGTTCGTCAAGGGGCGCCTGGACAAGCGCGAGGACGTGCCGCGCCTGGTGGCGATGGAACTGATGGTCCCGGACCTGTCCAACGCGGGCACCAACGCACCGGTGATCCTCACCATCCCGGCCACCCGGGTCACCCCGCCCATGGTCAGCCGGCTCGGCGAGATCCTCAGCCACCACAAGGGCGACAGCGAGGTCCGGATCAAGCTCCAGGGCCCGCGCAAGACGACCGTACTGCGCCTGGACCGGCACCGGGTCAAGCCCGACCCGGCGCTCTTCGGCGACCTGAAGGTGCTGCTCGGCCCGTCCTGTCTGGCCGGCTGAGACCCCGCGGCACGCGGCGCCGAGAGCAGTACCGAGGGCAACGGCGAGAGCAGTACCGGGGCAACGGCGAGAGCAGCGCCGGAAACGGCAGCGAGAAGGGGCGCACCCATGGCGGGTGCGCCCCTTCCGTGTGCCTGGGCTACAACTGCCCGTTAGTTGTGGCCGAAGCTCTTCTGCTTCTTGCCACGCGCAACTTCAGACGGGCTGCCCGGAGTGTGCGCCATCGGCGGCTCGTGCTCCTCGGCCGAGGAGCGCTGTGCGTGCTCGTTCTGCTGAGCGCGGTTCTGCGGGCCGGCCTGCTTGCGGTTGTTCTTGTTCTTGGCCATGGTGATCTGCCTCCTGTGGGGGATCTAGGGGCCAGGGCCGGGACCAGATTCACATAAGCTGACATCAAGCGCATGTCGGATAATTACCGTGTGTGACAGGGCAGCTGGGCGGACGGGATCCGCAAACGCCACGCCGAAGATCGAGTTCGGGCCGTTAACCCCCGCGCGGTCGGGCAGACTCGAAGGAAGTCCGAAGCAAAACCTCCCGGGAAGAGGGTGAGTCGCGTGGACCGTTGCATCGTCCTGGTGGACGCCGGGTATCTGCTGGGTGCCGCCGCCAGCCTCCTCGCCGGTGAGCCCTCGCGGTCCCGGATCACCGTCGACCATGCCGCACTGATCCAGGCGCTGCGCGAACGCGCGGAGTCCGACACCGAGCGACCGCTGCTACGGATCTACTGGTTCGACGGCGCCCCCGACCGGGTCCCCCAGCCGGAGCACCGCCGGCTGCGCGTGATGCCCCGGGTCACCGTCCGGCTTGGCGCCCTGACCCGCAGCGACGGACGCTGGGCCCAGAAGGGCGTCGACGCGGCCATGCACGCCGAGCTGACCGAGCTGGCCCGTAACCGCGCCTGCTCCGACGTCGTCCTCGTCACCGGCGACGGCGACCTGCTGCCCGGCATGATGGCCGCCAAGGAGCACGGCGTCGCCGTCCATCTGTGGGCCGTCCAGGCCGCCGACGGCGACTACAACCAGTCCGAGGACCTGGTCGCCGAGGCCGACGAACGGCGCGTGCTGGACCGCGCCTGGATCACCAAGGCCGTCCGCGCCAAGGAACTGACCGGCGTCTGCGCGCCGCCGCCGGCCCCCCGCCCCGAGATCGCCGCGATCCTCTCCGCGCCGCTGCCCGAGTCCGCGCTCGCCACCACCGCCGAGCGGCCCGCCGAGCAGCCCGGGCACCCGCCGGCCGCCACGGCGGCGGGGACCGGCACGCCCGAGCGGGTCCCCGCGCCCAAGGGTGTCCCCACCCCCAAGGACCTCGCCGCGCTGCGCGCACCCGGCGCCCAGCCCGCGCAGCACCCGGCGTCCGCGACCCTGCGCTGGTCCTCGGACAAGGGCTGGGTCGACCGGCCGGGCGTGGTCGCCGAGCCGCCCGACGTCGCCTCCATGCCGACGCTCGCCCAGCTCACCACCGCCGAGCAGCGGTGGGCCGACCGCGAGGAGGACATCACCACCGTCGGCGGCGACCCGTACGAGGTGGGACAGGTCTTCGCCCGCCGCTGGATCTCCCGGCTCGGCGACCAGGTCCACCTGCAGAAGCTCGCGCAGCTCTACCCGCGCATCCCGCACCGCATCGACGGGGAGCTGCTGCGGTACGCGGCCCGGTTCGGGCTGCTGGCCCACAAGGACGACCAGATCGACGAGCACGACCGTTACGCCATTCGGGCGGGGTTCTGGCGTGAGATCGATGTTCCGGCCGCCGGCGAACAGCACGCGCCCGCCGCCGATTGAACCGGGTAGCCGCCCCCGAGGGCGAGCAAGGCCCCGGGACCCCGTAGGCTCGTCCCTTGTGAGTACGCGCGCGGGACAGGCACTTCGGTACGACGAGGTCGTACGCGTGCGCGGACTCGGCAAGACCTATCCGGCCGTGAAGGGCCGCCGGGGCACGCCCGGGACGCCCGAGGTGCGGGCCACCGACGACGTCGGGCTGGAGGTGCGGCGCGGGGAGGTCTTCGGGCTGCTCGGGCCGAACGGCGCCGGCAAGTCCACCCTCGTACGGCAGCTCACCGGGCTGCTGCGGCCGGACACGGGCAGCGTCGAGATCCTCGGCCACGACATCGTGAAGCATCCCGAGCGGGCCGCGCGGATCCTCGCCTACCTGGGCCAGGAGTCCTCCGCCCTGGACGAGCTGACCGTGTCGCTCGCCGTCGAGACCACCGGACGCCTGCGCGGCCTGGACGTACGGCGGGCGCGGGCCGAGCGGGACGCCGTACTGGAGGAGCTGGGACTCACCCCGCTCGCCGGACGGGCCCTGAAGAAGCTGTCCGGCGGGCAGCGGCGGCTCGCCTGTTTCGCCGCCGCCCTCGTCGGGGAGCGGCCGCTGCTCGTGCTGGACGAGCCGACCACCGGCATGGACCCGGTGGCCCGGCGCGCCGTGTGGGCCGCCGTCGACCGGCGGCGGGCCGAGCGCGGCACGACCGTGCTGCTGGTCACCCACAACGTCATCGAGGCCGAGACCGTGCTCGACCGGGTCGCCGTGCTCGACCAGGGCCGGGTCATCGCCTGCGACACCCCGGCCGGGCTCAAGGCGCAGGTCGCCGGCGAGGTGCGGGTGGAGCTGGTGTGGCGGGAGCGGGCGCCGCTGGAGGTGCCCGAGGTCGCGGCGCTGCGCGAGCGGGCCGTGGAGTCCGGCCGGCGCTGGACGCTCCGGCTCGCGCCCGAGGAGGCCCGCGCCGTCGTCGCCACGGTGACCGGCGGGACCGCCTTCGCCGCCCTGGACGACTTCACGCTCGCCACGCCCAGCCTGGAGGACGTCTATCTGGCGCTCGGCGGCGCGGCCCGGCAGGGTCTGGTGAAGGCATGAGCACGCGGGCCGCCGTACGCCTGAGGATGTGCACGACTGCCGTGGGGAACGCGACTGCCGTAGGGAAGAGGAGCAGCTCGTCGTGAGTGTCGTACCCGCCGAGGTTCTGCCGGGCGGCGCCCGGGCCGTTCCGCAGACGGCGCCCGGCGCGGCCGAGCTGGGGCCGCCCGCGCGGCTGTGGCCGTCGCTGGTGGCCGTCTACCGGGCGCAGTTGTCCCGGGCCCGGGTGGCCAGGATCCCGCTGCTGTTCGTGGCGACCTTCCAGTCCGTCGGCATCACCGTGATGATGCGGGGCGTCGTCGACAGCGGCGGCGAGGCACAGTCCGTGGTGGCGGGCTCCTCGGTGCTCGTGGTGGCGTACGTCGCACTGAACCTGCTCTCCCAGTACTTCGGGCAGCTGCGGGCCAGCGGCGGCCTCGACCACTACGCCACCCTGCCGGTGCCGCCGGCGGCGGTGGTGCTCGGCGCGGCGGCGGCGTACGCCTCCTTCACCGTGCCGGGGACGCTGGTGACCGCCGTCTTCGGCTGCGTGCTGTTCGGGCTGCCGCTGTCCAACCTGTGGATCCTGGTGGCCGTCATCCCGCTCGCGGGGGCCGCGCTCGCCGGGCTCGGTGCCGCCTGCGGGCTGCTCGCGCCCCGGCCCGAGCTGGCCACCCTGCTCGGCCAGCTGGGCATGTCGGCGGCGCTGCTGCTGGGTGTGCTGCCGGCCGACCGGATGCCGGGGGTCGTACGGCTGGCCCGTGATCTGCTGCCGTCCACCTACGGCGTGGAGGCGTACGCGCGCACGTTCGGGGCACACCCGGACTGGGCAGTCGTCCTTGCCGACCTGGGGGTGTGCGCGGGTGTCGGAGTCATCTCGCTGGCGGTGGCGACCCGGGCGTACCGCAGGGCCGCCGTCCGGTGACGCGGCCCACAGGGCGACCTGGCACGATGTCAGGGTGACCGCACCGCTGACTCCGCCGACGCCACCGCACGACCACTCCCCGCACCAGGTCTGGGAGGCCCCGCCGCCCGCCGGGACGCCGGGCGCGGGCTTGTACGAACAGGACGGCCCCGGGATGAAGACCGAAGTGCGGGAGGCCGCCGTCATCACGGTGGTGGTGGCGCTCGGCGGGGTGCTGCTGGGGCTGCTGTGGTGGTGGCTGGCGCCGCACGTGCCGCTGGTCGGTGACGAGATCGACAAGAGCTGGGTGGTCTACTTCAAGGACACCGAGGGGGAGCAGGCGGCCGGGGTGGACGGCACGTTCGCCCTGCTGGGGCTGGCCTTCGGGCTGGTCAGTGCGGTGGCCGTGTTCCTGCTGCGGCGGCGTGGCGGGGTGCCGCTGGCCGTTGCGCTGGGCGTCGGCGGGCTGCTCGGGTCGCTGCTGGCGTGGCGGCTCGGGGTGTGGCTCGGACCGGAGTCCGACGTGCTCGCGCGTGCGCAGGCCGTGGGCAAGGGGGTGACGTTCTCGGCGCCGCTGAAGCTGTCGGCGAAAGGGGCGTTGCTGGCGTGGCCGTTCGCCGGGTTGCTGGTGCACCTCGGACTGACCGCGCTGTTCGGGCCCCGGGATCCCGAGCCGCCGTACCCGCAGCAGTAGCTTTCCGGGCCGCCCGCCCGGTTCGGCCGGCCGGGTGGCGCACGGAGAGACCGCCCCGGCCACCCGCACGTACAAGGCGCCGGCCCCTGGCGGGAGGCGGCGTGCTGTGTCAACCCCTGCCGATGGGGGCCAGTACCGCGTTCGTCAGTACCGCCAGGTCCCCGGGGGACAGTTCGACCTCCAGGCCCCGGCGGCCCGCCGAGACGCAGATCGTCCCGTGCGAGTCCGCGGAGTCGTCGATGACCGTGCGGAGCTTCTTGCGCTGGCCCAGGGGGGAGATGCCGCCGCGGACGTAGCCCGTGGTGCGTTCGGCGAGGGCCGGGTCGGCCATGGCGGCGCGCTTGCCGCCCACGGCCGCCGCGAGGGCTTTGAGGTCGAGGGAGCCGGCCACCGGGACCACGCCGACCACCAGGGAGCCGTCCACGTCGGCCACCAGGGTCTTGAAGACGCGGTCGGGGGAGACGCCCATCGCCTCGGCCGCCTCCTCGCCGTAGGACGGGTGGGACGGGTCGTGGTCGTAGGCGTGGACCATGAAGTCCACGCCCGCCGCGCTCAGGGCCACCGTCGCCGGCGTGCCCCCGGACTGCTGCTGCTTCTTCGGCTTCTTCGCCATCAGGAGTGCGGTTCCCTCAGTTCATGCTGGTCGGCGTCCGCGTCAGCTCGAACGCGGGCAACGACGGCAGACTACGGATGATGGCCGTCTCGGCGCGCAGGAGTTTCAGCTCGTCCCGGAGCCGGGAGGCGGTGTCCGGGGCCTGGAGCAGCCGCTGCTTCGTCGGCGTGTCCAGCACCATCGCCGCCGCCACCAGGTACGACACCACGCTCGGATCGTCCGGCAGCTCCGTACTCGAGGACAGGGAGCGCTCCCGGGCACCGGCGAGGCGCTTCTGGTACTGGCGGAAGGAGCGCAGCACGCCCTCGGCCAGTGTGCCGGCCTCGTCGCCGGGCTCCTCCGGCAGCTCCTCCAGCTCCGCCGTCAGGAAGGGGCCCGAGGCGTCCACGGAGAGCAGGCGGACCCGGGTCGTGCCCGTCGCCAGCACCTCGAACGTGCCGTCGGCCCGCTCCCGGATGGTCGCCGCGTCCGCCACGCACCCCACCCCGTGCAAGGCACGGACCGGGTCGGGGCCGAAGCCGGCGGCCGGGCCGCGTTCGGGCTGGGCGGTGGGATCCGGCATGCCGGGGGCGCTCGGCGCGACCTCGTGGCCGTCGCGGATGGCCACGACGGCGAACCGGCGCGGCTCGTCCTCGGGGGTCTTCAGCAGCTCGCGCATCATGGCGCGATAACGCTCCTCGAAGACGTTCAGCGGCAGCACGAGCCCCGGGTACAGCACCGAGTTCAGCGGAAAGAGCGGGAGACGGACGGTGGTCACGGCGCCCCAGCCTAATGGTCACCGGCGGCGACGTGTCCGCCGTGCTCACGCAGCGGGACCGGCGGCTGGGGTATCAGCCCGGCCGGGACCGGCCGCGGGCCCGCCGCCAGCAGGTGCTCGCGCAGCCGCAGGAAGTGGCCGAGCGGGTCGTCCGAGAACCGCTCCCAGGGGAACGACGTGGCGTACGGGCCGATCAGGCGTAGCTGGGCGCGGGCGTCGTCCCGGCGGTCCAGCCGCAGCAGGACGTACAGCAGCTTGTTGCGGACCTCGGCGGGCCACGGGTCGGCCGCCGGGAACCGTCCGGACAGGGCGATGGCGCGGTCGGCCGCCGCGTCCAGGCGGGCGCGGGGCACCTCGGGACCGCAGCCGTCGGTCAGATAGCCGAAGGCCGCCCGGGCGGGCAGGGCCTGCACGAGCGAGTCGGCCGGGGCGTCCTGGGCCGCGGTGTCGGCGAAGTCGAAGCACGCGTGGTGTGAGCCGTGCCAGGAGGCGGCGAGGTAGCGCAGGGCGGCGACGTGGCAGCCGTAGTGGTGCGGGGCGCGCCGGACGGCCGCCTCCCACAGCTCCTCGAAGTAGCGGTGCCCGGCCCGGGAGCCGCGCGCGTGGTCCAGCGCGATGCGCCAGGGGACGGGGTCGCGGTCGTCGGCGCGGGCGGCGGCGGTGATGTGCGGGCTGACCTCGCGCAGCAGCTCGGCGCGGGCCGGTGAGGGCCAGGCGTGGTCCACCGCCAGCTGGGCCCCGACGAGCAGCGCGTCGGGGTCGTCGGGGGCGGCCGCGCGCCAGGACTGGAACCACTCCGGGCGCGAGCGGGCGAAGGCGGCCAGGCGCCGTGCGTACCGGTCCCGGTTCTCCCACTCGGCCGCGGTGCGGGTGGTGGCCAGCAGGCCGGCCGCGGCGGTGTGCTCGCCCCGGCCGGCCGCGACCAGCGCGGGCGAGAGCCGGTCGTCGGGCGCGTCGAGCACGGCCTCGTCCCCGGCCGGCGGTCGGCCGGCCGGGGACGCGGAGCGTTTGGTCATCCGGGTGGGGCGGATGAACGAGGGCAGCAGAGCCATGGTGTCGACCATTGAAAGTCCGCAGCTCGGGAGCGCGCCAGAGGGCCCGCGGAAGTCGCGGAAGGTTGTACGGCACAAGGTCAAGGACGGGTAAAAGGTGATGTCCGGCCTTTTGGTGACTCAGCGTGGCGAACCAGCTCCGGCGCCGCGGCCGGATCAGCTCCGGCGCCGCAGGCGGATCAGCTGCGGCGCGGCAGGCGGATCAGCTATGGGGCAGCAGCCGGATCAGCTCCGGCGCAGCAGGCGGGTCGCGCCCGCCGCGACCGTGGTGGCCAGGACCCAGCCGAGCAGGATCATCGCGGCCGCCAGCCACTGCCACGCGCCGCGCAGCTGCCACTGGCCGGCCTGGCCGAGATCGATCACCGGCAGCAGCAGGTCCAGCGTGAACAGCGCCGGGCTCCAGGCCTGATGCCCGCCGGGGTTCACCGGTGGATGGTCCGCGTGGGCGAACGCCAGGGTGCCGGCCGCCCACAGCACCGCCATCCACACCGCGGCCCGGCCCGGCCGGTAGCCGTAGGCCACGGTCCAGTCCTGCACGAACCCCCAGACCTTGCCGGCCGGCGGCAGCGTCTCGCGCCGCCGGCGCTGCTTGGCGAGCAGCACCTCGCGCGCGTCCTCGTCCTCGCCGGCGGCGCGCAGCACCGCGGCCAGCCGCTCGTACGGCTCCGGGGCGTACTCGGCGGTGGCCGCCGCCACCCAGTCCAGGCGCCGGGCCAGCGGGAACGGTCCCTGCGGCACCAGGTTCTCGTAGGCGAAGCCGCCCATGTGCAGGTTGCCCGGGTCCGGCCAGCTGTTCGCCCGGTCCACC
This sequence comes from Streptomyces actinomycinicus, assembly GCF_016741775.1. Lineage (GTDB taxonomy): Bacteria > Actinomycetota > Actinomycetes > Streptomycetales > Streptomycetaceae > Streptomyces > Streptomyces actinomycinicus. The sequence continues at coordinate 72,631 of NZ_JAERRK010000012.1, forward strand.
AGGGTCACGATCCGGGCTCCGGACAGCACCACCTTGCCGCGCTGCGGCTTGTCCCCGAGGAAGCGCAGCTCGGGCGTCTGCACCCGGCGCAGCGACAGCTCCTGGCCGTCGCCGAGGACGAACCGCGCCCGCTCCAGGTCGACGGCGTCCCCGAACCGCCCGTCGTCCAGCCGGATCCCGCCCCGGCACTCGAACCGCTGGATGCGTGTCCCGCGGGCGGGTGTCGTGCCGCTCAGCAGCGGGCTGCCGACACCGGCCGGGGTCAGGTACAGGGTGCGTTCGACGGTCAGCTGGGGGGCGTTCAGGGCGAGCCGGGCGTACGGATTGGCGAGCTTGGCGCCGCGCAGGCTCAGCGAGACGCCGACCTTGGCGCCGCGCAGACTCAGCTCGCCGTGCGACTCCAGCATCTCCGCCTGCAGGTCCTGCCCGACGGTCATGCCGTCCCCCGCGATCGACCGGCCGCCGCGGTCCCGGCCCACGATCGCCTGGTTGAGCAGCAGATCGGTGCCGATGTGCGCGTCGGTCAGCCGGATGCCGCCCGGGAAGCGGCAGCGGGGCAGGTGCAGATCGCCCTCGGTGTGCACCCGGGCCGCCTCCAGGCGCGGGGCCGAGCAGTCCACCAGGCGCACGGTCGTGAAGCCGGCCTCCGGCAGCCGGATCTCCTCGTCGAAACGGCAGCCGCGCAGCTCCACGTACGGGGTGACCTGGCCGCCCGCCAGGTCCAGCGCGCCGGTGACGCGCACGCCGACGAGCTTCAGCGCGGACACCCGTCCCGCCAGCGCCGGCGGGCCGTCCAGCAGCAGCCAGCAGACCATGCGTGCCCGCACGGTCCGCTCGGGACCCCAGGGATGACCGCCGTGCGGATCGTCCACGACGGCGTCGCCGCTGCTCAGGTCGTACAGGCTGCCGTTGCGGAAGGCCTGCCACATGCCCGCCTCGGCCGCGGTCAGGTCGTCCGGCAGGTCCCCGGCGCGGATGCCGGCCCCCTCGGTCACCGCACTCCTCTCCCGGTTCAGTCGTTTTCGTACAGCCGTTCATGCCCGCTGCGTGACCCCCGGAACACCACACGTGAAGGTGATCTTCCGGGTTCCGGCCAGCCTATGTACCAGGCATTGGCCCACGTTCTGTATCAGCCATTGATACGCGCGGACGGCCGCGGACACCGGTCTGAGAGAATTGGGACTGTGATTTCCCGAATCGATCTGCGCGGCGACGCCCTCCCCGAGGGCCCCGCCCTGCGCGACCTGCTGCCCCGAGCCGACTTCGACGTCTCGGCCGCCCTGGAGAAGGTGCGTCCGATCTGCGAAGCCGTGCATCATCGTGGCGACGCGGCGCTGATCGACTTCGCCGAGAAATTCGACGGAGTACGGCTGGAATCCGTCCGTGTGCCGGCCCAGGCGCTCTCCGACGCGCTGGCGGCCCTCGACCCGGCCGTGCGCGCCGCGCTGGAGGAGTCCATCCGCCGCGCCCGTCTGGTCCACCGCGCGCAGCGCCGTACGACGCACACCACGCAGGTCGTGCCCGGCGGCTCGGTGACCGAGAAGTGGGTGCCGGTGGAGCGCGTCGGTCTGTACGCGCCCGGCGGCCGCTCGGTCTACCCCTCGTCCGTGATCATGAACGCCGTACCGGCCCAGGAGGCCGGGGTCGAGTCCATCGCGCTGGCCTCGCCGCCGCAGGCCGAGTTCGGCGGTCTGCCGCACCCCACCATCCTCGCCGCGTGCGCACTGCTCGGCGTGGACGAGGTGTACGCGGCCGGCGGGGCCACCGCCGTCGCGATGTTCGCGCACGGGACCGAGTCCTGCCCGCCCGCCAACATGGTCACCGGCCCCGGCAACATCTGGGTCGCCGCCGCCAAGCGCTACTTCACCGGCAAGATCGGCATCGACGCCGAGGCCGGCCCCACGGAGATCGCGGTCCTCGCGGACTCCACCGCCGACCCGGTGCACGTCGCCTCGGACCTGATCAGCCAGGCCGAGCACGACCCGCTCGCGGCGGCCGTCCTGGTCACCGACTCCGTCGAGCTGGCGGACGCCGTGGAACAGGAGCTGCAGCCGCAGGTCGCCGCCACCAAGCACGTCGAGGACCGGATCGTGCCCGCGCTGAAGGGCCCGCAGTCCGCGATCGTCCTCGTGGACGGCATCGAGGAGGGTCTGAGGGTGGTCGACGCGTACGGCGCCGAGCACCTGGAGATCCAGACCGCCGACGCCGCCGCCGTCGCCGACCGGGTGAAGAACGCCGGCGCGGTCTTCATCGGCCCCTGGGCCCCCGTCTCGCTCGGCGACTACGCGGCCGGGTCCAACCACGTCCTGCCCACCGGCGGCTGCGCCTGCCACTCCTCCGGCCTGTCCGTCCAGTCCTTCCTGCGCGGCATCCACATCGTCGACTACACGAAGGACGCGCTGGCCGAGGTCGCGCACCACGTGGTCACGCTGGCGGAGGCGGAGGACCTGCCCGCGCACGGCGCGGCGATCAAGGCGAGGTTCGGCTGGAAGGTACCCGAGAGCAAGTGACCCGCATCGACGATCTCCCCGTACGGGACGAGCTGCGCGGCAAGTCCCCTTACGGCGCGCCCCAGTTGGACGTCCCCGTACGGCTGAACACGAACGAGAACCCCTACCCCCTGCCGGAGCCGCTGGTCGAGCGGATCGCGGAGCGGGTGCGGGAGGCCGCCCGCGACCTGAACCGCTACCCCGACCGGGACGCGGTGCAGCTGCGCACCGAGCTGGCCGCTTACCTGACGAAGACCGGCAAGCACCCGCTCGGCACCGAGAACGTGTGGGCCGCCAACGGTTCCAACGAGGTCATCCAGCAGCTGCTGCAGACCTTCGGCGGACCGGGCCGCACGGCCCTCGGCTTCGAGCCGTCGTACTCGATGCACGCGCTCATCGCGCGCGGCACCGGCACCGGCTGGATCTCCGGTCCGCGCGGCGCGGACTTCACGATCGACCTCGCCGCCGCCGAGCGTGCCATCGCCGAGCACAGGCCCGACGTCGTCTTCATCACCACCCCCAACAACCCCACCGGCAACGCCGTCCCGCCGGAGACGGTCCTCGCGCTGTACGAGGCGGCCCAGGCCGCGAAGCCGTCGATGGTGGTCGTGGACGAGGCGTACGTCGAGTTCAGCCACGGCGACTCGCTGCTGCCGCTGCTGGCGGGCCGCCCGCACCTGGTCGTCTCCCGCACCATGTCGAAGGCGTTCGGGGCCGCCGGGCTCCGCCTCGGCTACCTGGCCGCCGACCCGGCGGTCGTGGACGCCGTACAGCTGGTCCGGCTGCCCTACCACCTGTCGGCGATCACCCAGGCGACCGCCCTGGCCGCGCTGGAGCACACCGACACGCTGCTGGGCTACGTGGAGCAGCTGAAGGCGGAACGGGACCGGCTGGTCGCCGAGCTGCGCGCGATCGGCTTCGAGGTCACGGAGTCCGACGCGAACTTCGTGCAGTTCGGCCGGTTCGCCGACGCCCACGAGGCCTGGCAGAAGATCCTGGAGCGGGGCGTCCTGGTCCGGGACAACGGCGTACCGGGATGGCTGCGGGTCTCCGCGGGCACGCCGGCCGAGAACGACGCGTTCCTGGACGCGGTCCGTGACGTGCAGAGTTTTGTGGGGGACACCCCCACGCCCCCGAAGGAGCTTGAGGCATGAGCCGCGTAGGACGCGTGGAGCGCACCACCAAGGAGACCTCGGTCCTGGTCGAGATAGACCTCGACGGCACCGGGCGGACCGACATCGCCACCGGCGTCGGCTTCTACGACCACATGCTCGACCAGCTCGGCCGGCACGGTCTGTTCGACCTGACCGTGAAGACCGACGGCGACCTGCACATCGACTCCCACCACACCATCGAGGACACCGCCCTCGCGCTGGGCGCCGCCTTCAAGCAGGCGCTCGGGGACAAGGTGGGCATCTACCGCTTCGGCAACTGCACGGTCCCGCTGGACGAGTCCCTCGCCCAGGTCACCGTCGACCTGTCCGGCCGCCCCTACCTCGTGCACACCGAGCCCGAGAAGATGGCGCCGATGATCGGCGAGTACGACACGACGATGACGCGGCACATCCTGGAGTCCTTCGTCGCCCAGGCGCAGATCGCGCTGCACGTGCACGTGCCGTACGGGCGCAACGCGCACCACATCGTGGAGTGCCAGTTCAAGGCGCTCGCCCGGGCGCTCCGTTACGCCTCCGAGCGCGACCCGCGCGCGGCCGGCATCCTCCCCTCCACGAAGGGCGCGCTCTAACCCATGAACGGTCTGTCGACCCTCCTGATCGTCGTCGGCCTCTTCCTGGTCGGCGGCATCGTCTCCTTCGTGAAGCAGAAGATGCCCACGAGCCTCATCGTGCTGCTCTCCATCGGCGCGGGCATGTGCCTGGTCGCGGGCGTCCTGCGGCTGGAGGTGTGGAATTGAGCACCAAGAAGGTCGTGGTCTTCGACTACGGCTTCGGCAACGTCCGGTCCGCCGAGCGCGCCCTCGCGCGGGTGGGCGCCGAGGTCGAGATCACGCGCGACTTCGACAAGGCGATGGACGCCGACGGCCTGCTGGTGCCGGGCGTCGGCGCCTTCGCGGCCTGCATGGACGGCCTGCGTGCCGCCCGCGGTGACTGGGTCGTGGACCGCCGGCTGTCCGGCGGACGCCCGGTCATGGGCATCTGCGTCGGCATGCAGATCCTGTTCGCGCGCGGCATCGAGCACGGCGTGGAGGCCGAGGGCCTGGACGAGTGGCCCGGCACGGTCGAGCCGCTCCAGGCCGACGTCGTGCCCCACATGGGCTGGAACACCGTCGACGCCCCGGCCGGCTCCCAGCTGTTCGCGGGCCTGGACACCGACGCCCGCTTCTACTTCGTGCACTCCTACGCGGTCCACGACTGGACCCTGGAGACCCACAATCCGCTGATCGAGGCCCCCAAGGTCACCTGGTCCACGCACGGCAAGCCGTTCGTGGCCGCCGTGGAGAACGGCGCCCTGTGGGCCACCCAGTTCCACCCCGAGAAGTCCGGCGACGCCGGCGCCCAGCTCCTCACCAACTGGATCGGAAGCCTGTAGACCATGGCCAAGCTCGAACTCCTCCCCGCCGTCGACGTCCGCGACGGCCAGGCCGTACGCCTCGTCCACGGCGAGTCCGGGACCGAGACCTCCTACGGCTCCCCGCTGGAGGCCGCCCTCGCCTGGCAGCGTTCCGGCGCGGAGTGGCTGCACCTGGTCGACCTGGACGCCGCGTTCGGCACCGGTGACAACCGGGAGCTGATCGCCGAGGTGGCACGCGCGATGGACATCAAGGTGGAGCTGTCCGGCGGTATCCGCGACGACGCCTCCCTGGCGGCCGCCCTCGCCACCGGCTGCACGCGCGTGAACCTCGGCACGGCCGCCCTGGAGACCCCGGAGTGGGTCGCCAAGGTCATCGCCGAGCACGGTGACAAGATCGCGGTCGGCCTGGACGTGCGCGGCACCACCCTGCGCGGGCGCGGCTGGACCCGCGACGGCGGTGACCTGTACGAGACGCTGGAGCGGCTGAACAAGGAGGGCTGCGCCCGCTACGTCGTCACCGACATCGCCAAGGACGGCACGCTCCAGGGCCCGAACCTGGAGCTGCTCAGGAACGTCTGCGCCGCGACGGACCGCCCGGTCGTGGCCTCCGGCGGCGTGTCGTCGCTGGACGACCTGCGGGCCATCGCCGAGCTGGTACCCCTCGGTGTCGAGGGCTCCATCGTCGGGAAGGCCCTTTACGCGAAGGCGTTCACCCTGGAAGAGGCCTTGGAGGCTGTGTCGTCATGAGTGGTGCCGTACGGCGCGAGCAGAGCGGAAGTCCCTGGGAAGAGAGTTTCGGTTTCGCGCGCGCCGTCGCGGCGGGCGACCGCGTCCTGGTGGCGGGCACGACGTCCTTCAGGGGCACCGTGCTGTACGGGGAGGGCGACCCGTACGAACAGGCCAAGGTGGCCTTCACGAGCGCCCTGGAGGCGATCGCCGAGTTCGGGCTCGGCATCGGGTCCGTGATCCGTACGCGGATGTACCTGAGCCATGTGCGGGACGTGGACGCCGTGGGCCGGGCGCACAAGGAGATGTTCGACTCGGTGCGCCCCGTCTCGACCCTGCTGGTCGTGGAGGGGTTCGTGGATCCCCGCATCCTGGTCGAAGTAGAACTCGAAGCATTCAGAGGAGCCTGAGCAGTCATGACCCTGGCGGTCCGAGTCATCCCCTGCCTGGACGTGGACGACGGCCGGGTCGTCAAGGGCGTCAACTTCCAGAACCTGCGCGACGCGGGCGACCCCGTCGAGATGGCCAAGGTGTACGACGCCGAGGGCGCCGACGAGCTGACGTTCCTGGACATCACCGCGTCCTCCGGCAACCGGGAGACGACCTACGACGTGGTGCGCCGCACCGCCGAGCAGGTCTTCATCCCGCTGACGGTCGGCGGGGGTGTCCGTACCGCGGAGGACGTGGACAAGCTGCTGCGGGCGGGCGCCGACAAGGTCGGCGTGAACACCGCGGCCATCGCCCGCCCCGACCTGATCCGCGAGATCGCCGAGCGGTTCGGCCGGCAGGTGCTGGTGCTGTCGGTGGACGCCCGGCGCACCGAGTCGGGTTCGTTCGAGGTGACCACCCACGGCGGCCGGCGCGGCACCGGCATCGACGCGGTGGAGTGGGCGCACCGGGCGGCGGAGCTGGGCGCGGGGGAGATCCTGCTGAACTCCATGGACGCGGACGGCACGAAGGACGGCTACGACCTGGAGATGATCGCGGCGGTCCGCAAGCACGTGACCGTCCCGGTGATCGCGTCGGGCGGAGCCGGCGAGCTGGCCCACTTCCCGCCGGCCGTCACGGCGGGCGCGGACGCGGTGCTGGCCGCGTCGGTGTTCCACTTCGGTGACCTGCGGATCGGCGAGGTCAAGCAGACACTGCGGGAAGCCGGCCACCCGGTGCGGTGACGCGCCGCCGAGTTTCGGCCCCGGCCGCCCCTGCGGGCGACCGGGGCTTTCTCGTGCCCGGACGCCCGCCCCACGCCCAGATGCAAAAGGAAAGTTGCGCAAAATTTGTTGCGCAACTTTTCTTTCGTATCTAGGCTGGAGTCATGCCGAGCGAAGAGAACCGCAGGATCACGGACGTGGGCACCCTCAAGGCCCTCGCCCACCCCTTGCGCGCCGACCTGTACCGCCTGCTGTGCCTCGAGGGCGTCGCCACGGCGTCCCAGCTCGCCGAGCACGTCGACGAGGCCGTGTCCCTGGTCAGCTACCACCTGCGCAAGCTCGCCCAGCACGGGCTGATCGAGGAGGCGCAGCCGCAGACCGGGGACGCCCGGGAACGCTGGTGGCAGCCCGCATCGGACGGCGTGTCCATCCGGGACGCCGACTTCCGCGGGGAGCCGGGCAAGGCCGCGGCCCATCTGGCGGCCACCCGCCTCTTCCACGACCAGCGAGCCCGCCACTACAGCCGCTACCTGGACGAACGCCCCACGTGGAGCGCCGAGTGGAACGCCGCGGTGATGGACAACGAGTCCTGGATGCGACTGACCCCGGCGGAACTCACCGCACTGAAGGAAGAACTGGTGGCGCTGCTGCGCCGGTACGACGAGCAGGGCCGGGCCGCCGAAGCCGAGGGCGGGACCGAGGAGCGCGAACACGTCGCGCTGTACATGTACGGCTTCCCCTTCCGCGTCTGACCCGAGCCCGAGAGGCCCCGCCATGACCGTCACCGCCACAGCCCCGGCCACCGCCGTCACCGACGGCCCCGCCGCCCACCGCGACCCCAACGTCCTGCGCTGGCTCGGCGCCTACACCTCCTCGATGCTCGGCGACAGCGTCTACTACATCGCCCTGTCCTGGGCCGCCGTCCAGGCCGGAAGCCCCGCGCAGGCCGGCCTGGTGATGTCGGTCAGCGCGGTGCCGAGAGCCGTCCTGCTGCTGGGCGGGGGAGTGATCGCCGACCGGCTGGGGCCGCGCCGGGTGGTCATCGGCAGCGACGCCGTGCGCTGCGCCGCGGTCCTCGCCGTGGCCGCCCTGCTGTTCCTCACCAGCCCCGGACTGTGGCCGCTCGCCGGGCTGGCCCTGGTCTTCGGCACCGTCGACGCCGTCTTCATGCCCGCCGTCGGAGCCCTCCCGGCCCGCATCACCGGTAAGGACCAGCTCGCCCGCGTCCAGGGCATGCGCGGCCTCGCCATCCGGTTCTCCAACGTGGCCGGCGCCCCGCTCGGCGGCCTCGGTGTGGCGGTCGGCGGAGCACCCACCGCCTTCGCCGTCGCCGGCCTGCTCATCGCCGTCTCCGTACCGCTGCTGATATCCGTGCGCGTCAAAGAGCTGCCCGCGGACTCCGGGACGGCCACGCCCGGCACCGCCTGGGCCGATCTGACGGCCGGTCTGCGGCACATCCGGCGCCACCGGGTCCTCGCCCCGCTGATGGTGGCCATCGCCCTCGGCGACCTCGGCTTCGTCGGCCCGCTGAACGTCGGTCTGACCCTGCTCGCCGACCGGCGCGGCTGGGGCGCCTCCGGAATGGGCTGGGTGCTCGCCGGCTTCGGCGTCGGTGCGGGTGCCGCCTCCCTGCTGCTGACCGTGCGTGGCCGGATGCCCCGGGCGGGTCTGGTCACCGGCTGCGCCTGCGTCGCGGGTTCCGTCGCCGTCGGCGCCCTCGCCTTCGTCCCCGCGCTCCCCGCCGCCGTCGGCGTGGCCCTGCTCGTCGGCCTGCTGGCCGGCCTCAGCGGCGCCCTGTGCGGGGCCCTGCTGCAGACCCAGTCCGACCCCGCCTACCTCGGCCGGGTCAGCGCCGTCGCCAGCCTGGTCAGCCTCGGTCTGGCCCCCCTGAGCATGCCGTTCGCGGCTGCCGCGATCGGCGCCTGGGGCCTCGCGCCGGTCTTCGTCGCCAGCGCGGCCGTCTGCGGCCTCGGCGGGGTCGTCGCCCTCCTCGTGCCGGCCCTGCGCCACGCCGAACTCCCCCGCTGACCCTCACCCCACCGGCTGCAGCAGCTGCACCAGGTTGCCCACCGTGTCGTCGAACACCGCCGCCAGCATCGGCCCCTGCTCCTGCGGCGGATGCGTGAACCTGACGCCGAGCCCGGTCAGCCGCTCGTACTCGGCCCGGATGTCGTCCACCGAGAACACGATGCACGGCAGCCCCGCCTCGTGCAGCGCCCTGCGGTACGGCTCCGCGATCGGGCCCTCACCGGGCTCCAGCAGCAGCTGGAGATCCGGCTGGGCCCCCTCGCACGCCCCGACCGTGACGAAGAGCGTTCCGCCGCCGAGATCCATGTGCAGGCGGGTCTCGAAGCCCAGGACCTCCGTGTAGAAGGCGTGGGCCCGGGCCACGTCGTCCACGTACACGCTGGTCATCGCGACCTTGATCATGGATGAGACCCTCCCGGATGCGTCAGATGCCCAGCCGCTTGGACTCGTGCAGCCTGTCGATGGCCTCCGCGTCGCCCTCCACCTCGACCTTGGCCGCGCTCTGCCGGCCGAACGCGAACAGCAGCAGCTCCGACGGCTCGCCGGTCACCGTCACCACCGGCGTGCCGCGGTGCGCCACCACCGTCTGGCCGTCCGGACGGCGCAGCACCAGCCCCGTCGGCACCCCCCGGCCCATCAGCCGTGCGGTGCGCTCCAGCCGGGACCACAGCGCGTCCTGGAAGACCGGGTCCAGCTCGCGCCGGCTCCAGTCCGGCTGGGCGCGGCGGACGTCCTCCGTGTGGACGTAGAACTCGACGATGTTGGCCGCCTCGTCGACCTGTTTGAGCTGGAAGGGCGAGAAGCGCGGCGGGCCGGTACGGATGAGCTGGATCAGCTCGTCGTACGGCTTGGCGGCGTACTCGGCCATCACCTTCTCGAGGCGCGGCGCGAGCTGCTTGATCAGCGCGCCCCCCGCCGCGTCCGGGCGTCGCTCGCGCACGATCACGTGCGCGGCCAGGTCCCGGGTCCGCCAGCCCTCGCAGAGGGTCTCGGCGTCCGGACCGACGGTTTCCAAGAGGTCGGCGAGCAGCAGCCGTTCACGCTTGGCGAAGGTCGACATGGAGTCAGCCTACGACCCGGTACCGGCTCCGCCCAGCGGGCACCCGCCGAACAGCGTCCGACGGTCCGGCCCGTGGACACGGACCGTCGCCGCCGGGCCGGCGCGGCACAATGGCACCCATGACCAGTCCGACCGGTATGCCCGCCCGTCACCCGGCCACCGCCCCCGATCGAGGCGCTTCGCACCACCGTGTTCCCCCCAGCAGCCTCGACCCGGAGATCGCCGCGCGCCTGAAGCGCAGCGCCGACGGCCTCCTGCCCGCCATCGCCCAGCAGTACGACACCGGAGAGGTGCTCATGCTCGGCTGGATGGACGACGAGGCGCTGCACCGGACCCTGACCACCGGCCGCTGCACCTACTGGTCGCGCAGCCGCCGGGAGTACTGGGTCAAGGGCGACACCTCGGGCCACTTCCAGTGGGTGAAGTCGGTCGCACTGGACTGCGACGCCGACACCGTGCTCGTCAAGGTCGACCAGGTCGGCGCGGCCTGCCACACCGGCGCGCGCACCTGCTTCGACGAGGACGTGCTGGTCAAGGACGCCGGTTCCGGCCCGACCGGCTCCGATCAGTAAGGTCAGCGGGCATGGACCTCGAGACCTTCCGCAAGCTGGCCGCCGACCGGCGCGTCATCCCCGTCACGCGCAAGCTCCTCGCCGACGGCGACACCCCGGTCGCGCTCTACCGCAAGCTCGCCGCCGAGCGCCCCGGCACCTTCCTGCTGGAGTCCGCGGAGAACGGCCGGTCCTGGTCCCGGTACTCGTTCGTCGGCGTCCGCAGCGCCGCCACGCTCACCGCGCGGGACGGCCAGGCCCACTGGCTCGGCACCCCGCCCGTCGGCGTCCCCACGGACGGCGACCCCCTGCACGCCCTGCGCGCCACCCTCCAGACCCTGCACACCCCGCACCAGGAGGGCATGCCGCCCTTCACCGGCGGCATGGTCGGCTACCTGGGCTACGACATCGTCCGCCGCCTGGAGAAGATCGGCCCCGGCGAGCGCGACGACCTCCGGCTGCCCGAGCTGACCATGCTGCTGACCAGCGACCTCGCGGTGATGGACCACTGGGAGGGCTCGGTCCTGCTGATCGCCAACGCGATCAACCACAACGACCTCGACACCGGCGTGGACGAGGCGTACGCGGACGCCGTGGCCCGGCTGGACGCCATGGAGGCGGACCTGTCCCGGCCGGTCGCCCAGCCCCCGGCCCACCTGCCGCCCTCCGAGCTGCCCGAGTACACCGCCCTGTGGGGCGGCCCCGACTTCCAGCGGGCCGTCGAGGACGTCAAGGAGCGCATCCGCGCGGGCGAGGCCTTCCAGGTCGTGCCCTCCCAGCGTTTCGAGACCCCGTGCACGGCGAGCGCCCTGGACGTCTACCGGGTCCTGCGGGCCACCAACCCCTCGCCGTACATGTACCTCTTCCGCCTGGAGGGCTTCGACGTCGTCGGCTCGTCCCCGGAAGCCCTGGTCAAGGTCGAGGACGGGCGTGCGATGGTCCACCCCATCGCCGGCACCCGGCACCGCGGCGCCACGCCGCAGGAGGACCAGGCCCTCGCCGAGGAACTGCTCGCCGACCCCAAGGAACGCGCCGAGCACCTGATGCTGGTCGACCTCGGCCGCAACGACCTGGGCCGGGTCTGCGAGCCCGGCTCGGTCGAGGTGGTCGACTTCATGTCCGTCGAGCGCTACTCGCACGTGATGCACATCGTCTCGACCGTCACCGGCAAGGTGGCCGCCGGCCGCACGGCCTTCGACGTGCTCACCGCGTGCTTCCCGGCGGGCACCCTGTCCGGCGCCCCCAAACCCCGGGCCATGCAGATCATCGACGAGCTGGAGCCGTCCCGGCGCGGGCTGTACGGCGGCTGCGTGGGCTACCTGGACTTCGCCGGAGACTCCGACACCGCGATCGCCATCCGCACGGCCCTGCTCCGCGACGGCACGGCCTACGTCCAGGCGGGCGCCGGCATCGTCGCCGACTCCGACCCCGTCGCCGAGGACCAGGAGTGCCGCAACAAGGCGGCCGCGGTGCTGCGGGCGGTGCACACGGCGAACCGCCTGGCGCAATAGGGCGCTTCTCACGCCTCTCATCGGAACCCCGGGTGACGGTTCGCCCGGGGTTCAGGCGATAGTGGACTACGTGACTGCTGCACCTCACCCCCGTTCCGAAGCCGCCGCACCCGCCCGGTCCGGCCGGCGGAGCCTCGCCGTGGCCCTCCTGTGCGGTGCCCTCGGCGCGGCCGTGGCGCTGCTCGCGAGCCGGCAGCGCTGGGCGGAGGGCACCGCGACGGTGGCCGGCGGCGCGTTCCCGCTCACCGTCAAGGGCAGCGACGTCACGGGCGTGCCCGCGGCCCTCGCCGTAGTGGGCCTCGCCGCGCTCGTCGCCGTCTTCGCCGTCCGCAGGGCCGGCCGCCTCGTCGTCTCCGGGCTGCTCGCGCTGTCCGGCGCCGGGATCGTCGCCGCGGCCCTCGGGGCCGCCTCCGACAGCTCCGCCCTGGACGAGAAGGCCGCCCAGGCCAGCGGTGACACCTCCGCCACGGTCGACGCGCTCAGCCACACCGGCTGGCCCTACGTCGCGGCCGCCGGCGGCCTGCTGATCCTGCTCGCCGGCCTGCTGGCCCTGCGCTACGGCAGCCTGTGGCCCGCCATGTCCGGACGCTACGAACGCGGCACCGCCCGCCCGCGGCGCACGGCCCGGCCGGCCGACCCGGAGCGGCCCGAGGAGATCTGGAAGGCCCTGGACCGCGGCGAGGACCCGACCGGCGCCTGAACCGGAGCCGGGCACACCCCCGACGTCCGCCGGACGTCCGCCGGATGTGGCGTAACAGACCCCACCCCAGCGTCCGGCACACCCGTGCGTACGGGACAATGGAGGACGAGCGTCCGGCTCGGACAGTGACGGGCGGGCTCAGCACCGTACGGGACACGACGTACGACGCGTACCACGACACGTACACAGCAACGAGGAGCAAGTCATGGCGGGCAGCAGCCACGGTCACACCCCGGCCGCCTGGACCGGTGTCATCATCGCCTTCATCGGTTTCTGCGTCTCGGGCGCCTTCATGGTGATGGCCCAGCCGCTCGGCTTCTGGGCCGGCATGGTGATCGTGGTGCTCGGCGGCGTGGTCGGCGCCGTCATGCGCGCGATGGGCCTCGGCCAGCCCAGGCAGGCCCGTGCGCTCCCGCACACCGCTCCCGCCGTGACCCGGGAGCCGGCCGGCGCCGAGAGCTGAACCGGGGTTTTCCGCGAGGGGCGGTCCGTCACCCGGAGAGGGGACGGACCGCCCCTCGCGTTCGGGGCGGCGGGCGCGCGGGCCGGCGGCCGGCAGGTCACAATGCCCGCGTGAACGCCGACAGCCCCACGGTCCCGCCCCAGGCCCGGCGGGCCCTCCCGCAGCCGGAGCCGCCCCGCCCGCCCCTCTGGCGGCGGCTCGCGCTCCCCGCAGCGGCGTTCACGGCCGTGGCCGGGGCCTTCGCCTACGTCGGCGCGGTCGACCCCAACGAGCCCGGCCACTACCCGGCCTGCCCCCTGTACCGGCTCACCGGCCTGTACTGCCCCGGCTGCGGCGGACTGCGCAGCGCGCACGCCTTCGTCCACGGCGACCTGCTCGCCGCCCTGCGCGACAACGCGCCGGGCGTCGCCGCCTACCTCGGCTTCGCCCTGCTGTGGGCCGTCTGGGTGGTCCGTTCGGTCCGCGGCCGGCCGTTGCGGATCGCCGTCACCCCGGCCCGGCTGTGGGCCGCCGGCGCGCTGCTCACGATGTTCACGGTGGTCCGGAACCTGCCGGCCGGGGGCTGGCTCCACCCTTGATCGAAGAGGGAACGTCCAGGTAGTGGGACCGTGGTCCACCGGATGCGAGGCCTCGGCTCTGCTGCGGATACCATCGCAGTGACCAGAGGTTTTCAGAACCTGAAGGAACCACCGTCCGGAAGGGGGCCGCTCGCGTGAGTGTGCTCGACGAGATCATCGACGGAGTCCGTGCCGACCTCGCAGAGCGGCAGGCACGCGTCAGCCTCGACGAGCTCAAGGAGCGCGCGGCCAAGGCTCCCGCCGCCAAGGACGGGGTGGCCGCGCTCAAGGGCGACGGCGTCAAGGTGATCTGCGAGGTCAAGCGCTCCAGCCCCTCCAAGGGCGCGCTGGCCGCGATCGCCGACCCGGCAGGGCTGGCCGCGGACTACGAGGCGGGCGGCGCGGCCGTCATCTCCGTCCTCACCGAACAGCGCCGCTTCGGCGGCTCGCTCGCGGACCTGGAGGCCGTCCGCGCGCGCGTGGACATCCCGGTGCTGCGCAAGGACTTCATCGTCACCTCGTACCAGCTCTGGGAGGCCCGGGCCTACGGCGCCGACCTGGCGCTGCTGATCGTGGCCGCCCTGGACCAGCCGGCCCTGGAGTCACTGATCGAGCGTGCGGTGTCCATCGGCCTGACCCCCCTCGTCGAGGTGCACGACGAGGACGAGGTCGAGCGTGCGGTGGACGCGGGCGCCAAGATCATCGGCGTCAACGCGCGCAACCTGAAGACGCTCGAGGTCGACCGCGGCACGTTCGAGCGGGTCGCCCCGGAGATCCCCGGCCACCTGGTGAAGGTCGCCGAGTCCGGCGTCCGCGGCCCGCACGACCTGATCGCCTACGCCAACGCCGGCGCCGACGCGGTCCTGGTCGGCGAGTCCCTGGTGACCGGCCGCGACCCGAAGGCCGCCGTCGCGGACCTGGTCGCCGCCGGCGAGCACCCCGCGCTGCGGCACGGCCGGAGCTAGATCACCCGCTAGGCTGACACCGATGACTCTCACCGTGACGACCGTGGACCGGTACGCCCGCCTGGCGCGCGGCTGCCGTCCGAGGGGCTGTCGTGCCCCGGCCCGGCGTGTCCACGGCCGCAGGGTGCGCTACGTCATCGGTGACGAGCCCGGGCAGGTGAACGGCATGCGATGGCAGCGGCCGACCTTCAGGGGCGCGGGGAACAGCGCGCGCACCCGCTGACGGCCCGCAGCGAATCCCCGCCCCCACGGCGAACAGTGTCTTTCCACGCACTCACCGTGAGGTTTCGGTATGCCCAGCAACTTCTTCTTCCCTGACCCCGCCGGTCAGGTGCCCGACGCCGCGGGCTACTTCGGCGCATTCGGCGGCAAGTTCATCCCGGAGGCCCTCGTCGCCGCCGTGGACCAGGTCGCCGTCGAGTACGAGAAGGCCAAGGCCGACCCGGAGTTCGCCCGGGAACTCGACGAGCTGATGGTCAACTACACCGGCCGGCCCAGCGCGCTGACCGAGGTGCCGCGGTTCGCCGAACACGCCGGCGGCGCCCGGGTGTTCCTCAAGCGCGAGGACCTCAACCACACCGGCTCCCACAAGATCAACAACGTCCTCGGCCAGGCCCTGCTCACCAAGCGCATGGGCAAGACCCGGGTCATCGCCGAGACCGGCGCCGGCCAGCACGGTGTCGCGACCGCCACCGCCTGCGCACTGTTCGGACTCGGCTGCACCATCTACATGGGCGAGGTCGACACCAGGCGCCAGGCCCTGAACGTCGCCCGGATGCGCATGCTCGGCGCCGAGGTCGTCGCCGTGAAGTCCGGCAGCCGCACCCTCAAGGACGCCATCAACGAGGCGTTCCGCGACTGGGTCGCCAACGTCGACGACACCCACTACCTGTTCGGTACGGTCGCGGGCCCGCACCCCTTCCCGGCCCTGGTCCGCGACTTCCACCGGGTCATCGGCGTCGAGGCCCGCCGGCAGCTCCTGGAACGCGCCGGACGCCTCCCCGACGCGGCCGTCGCCTGCGTCGGCGGCGGCTCCAACGCCATCGGCCTCTTCCACGCCTTCATCCCCGACGAGAGCGTCCGCCTCATCGGCTGCGAGCCCGCCGGGCACGGCATCGGGACCGGCGAGCACGCGGCCACCCTGACCGCGGGCGAGCCGGGCATCCTGCACGGCTCACGCAGTTACGTCCTGCAGGACGAGGAGGGCCAGATCACCGAGCCGTACTCGATCTCGGCCGGTCTGGACTACCCGGGCATCGGCCCCGAGCACTCCTACCTGAAGGACTCCGGCCGCGGCGAGTACCGCGCGGTCACCGACGACGCGGCCATGCAGGCCCTGCGCCTGCTGTCGCGCACCGAGGGCATCATCCCGGCCATCGAGAGCGCCCACGCCCTGGCCGGCGCCCTGGAGGTCGGCAAGGAGCTGGGCAAGGACGGCCTGATCCTGGTCAACCTCTCCGGCCGCGGCGACAAGGACATGGACACCGCCGCCCGCTACTTCGGCCTGTACGACACCGACGCCGAGGTGGCCGCCAACGAGGCCGACACCGCCGAGATCGAGGGGGACGCGAAGTGAGCGGGACCGCATTCAGCGGCGGCAGGGCACAGCTGCTGTCGGACACCCTCGCGGGTGCCAAGGCCGAGGGCCGCTCGGCGCTCATCGCCTACCTCCCGGCCGGCTTCCCGACCGTGGACGGCGGCATCGAGGCGATCAAGGCCGTGTTCGACGGCGGTGCCGACATCGTCGAGGTCGGTCTGCCGCACAGCGACCCGGTGCTCGACGGCCCGGTCATCCAGACCGCCGACGACATCGCCCTGCGCGGCGGTGTGAAGATCGCCGACGTCATGCGGACGGTCCGCGAGGCGCACCTGGCCACCGGGAAGCCCGTGCTGGTCATGACCTACTGGAACCCGATCGACCGGTACGGCGTGGAGCGCTTCACCGCCGAGCTGGCCGAGGCGGGCGGCGCGGGCTGCATCCTGCCCGACCTGCCGGTCCAGGAGTCGGCGCTGTGGCGCGAGCACGCCACCAAGCACGGCCTGGCGACGGTCTTCGTCGTGGCGCCGAGCAGCAAGGACGAGCGGCTCACCGAGATCACCGCGGCGGGCAGCGGCTTCGTCTACGCGGCCTCCCTGATGGGCGTCACCGGCACCCGCGAGTCCGTCGGCACGCAGGCCCAGAACCTGGTCGAGCGCACGCGTGCGACCGGTACCCCGCTGCCCGTCTGCGTCGGACTCGGCGTCTCCAACGCGGCCCAGGCCGCCGAGGTCGCCGGCTTCGCCGACGGGGTCATCGTCGGCTCGGCGTTCGTGAAGCGGATGCTGGACGCCCCGGACCACGCGTCCGGCCTCGAGGCGGTCCGTGAGCTGGCCGGTGAGCTGGCGAAGGGCGTGCGCGGCCGGGCGTGACCGCCGGTGATGTCCCCCGTGGTTGATTCGATCACCCGATCGGGTGGACCTGGGGCCGGGGAGGCACGCTGCGCCTCCCCGGTTCGTTCTGGGGGTGTGAGCGAGAAGAACCGTGACGGAAAGCGCACCGCCCGGGAGCGGCTGGCGGTCGAGCGCGAGAAGCAGAAGTCCGCGGAGAAGCGGCGGCGCACGCTGATCGTGGGCGCCGGTGTCGTCTGCGTCCTCGGCCTCGCGGCGGTGATCGGCGTGCTCGCCGCGAACGCCGGCAAGGACAAGAAGGGAAGCGAGGAGGCGGGCCCGGTCGTGGCGCCTTCGGGCGCGCAGGGCAAGGACAGCCTCGCCATCCCGGTCGGCAAGGACGGCGC
The DNA here is from genome assembly GCF_016741775.1 of Streptomyces actinomycinicus. Lineage (GTDB taxonomy): Bacteria > Actinomycetota > Actinomycetes > Streptomycetales > Streptomycetaceae > Streptomyces > Streptomyces actinomycinicus. Next base: position 90,135 of record NZ_JAERRK010000012.1, read on the forward strand.
CAAGTCGACGCTCACCGTCTGGGAGGACTTCCGCTGCCCGGCCTGCCAGGCCTTCGAGGCGGCGTACCGGCCGACGCTCCACGAACTGGCCGACGCCGGCAAGCTCAGAGTCGAGTACCACCTGGTCCGGCTGATCGACGGCAACCTCGGTGGCAGCGGCTCGCTGCGCGCGGCCAACGCCGCGGCCTGCGCCCAGGACGCCGGAAAGTTCCGCGAGTACCACGACGTGCTCTACGCGAACCAGCCCGAGGAGAGCGACGACGCCTTCGGCAGCGACGACCGGCTGATCGAACTCGCGGGCAAGGTGCAGGGCCTGGACACCCCCGCCTTCCGCAAGTGCGTCAAGGACGGCACCCACAACAGCTGGGTGAACAAATCGCACCAGGCCTTCGAGGCCGGGCACTTCGGCGGCACGCCCACGGTCCTGTTCGGCGGCAAGAACATCTACCAGGACCAGTCGATGACCCCGGCCAAGCTCAAGGAGATGGTGGAGGCGGCCAACCGCGGGTAAGGGGGATTCTCACGCCCCCGTTATGGACCCGTAGCCGGGCTGCTTGCCGTCCCCGCGGCCCGGCACGGTAGCGTCGGACTTGCCATGAACCTTGCCTACATCCCCAGCCCGTCGCACGGGGTGCTGTATCTCGGCCCCATCCCGCTGCGCGGCTACGCCTTCTGCATCATCATCGGCGTCTTCGTCGCCGTCTGGTTCGGCAACAAGCGCTGGATCGCCCGCGGCGGGCAGTCCGGCACGGTTGCCGACATCGCCGTCTGGGCCGTCCCGTTCGGCCTCGTCGGCGGCCGGCTCTACCACGTGATCACGGACTACGAGCTGTACTTCAGCGAGGGCCGTGACTGGGTGGACGCCTTCAAGGTGTGGGAGGGCGGCCTGGGCATCTGGGGCGCCATCGCGCTCGGCGCGCTCGGCGCGTGGATCGGTGCGCGGCGCCGGGGCATCCCGATGCCGGCGTACGCCGACGCCGTCGCGCCCGGCATCGCCTTCGCACAGGCCATCGGCCGCTGGGGCAACTGGTTCAACCAGGAGCTGTACGGCCGTGAGACGCATGTGCCGTGGGCGCTGCACATCACCTCCTCCGAGGGCGGCCGGGTACCGGGCTACTACCACCCGACGTTCCTCTACGAGTCCCTGTGGTGCGTCGGTGTCGCCCTGCTCGTCGTCTGGGCCGACCGCCGCTTCAGGCTGGGCCACGGCCGGGCGTTCGCCCTGTACGTCGCCGCGTACTGCCTGGGCCGCGGCTGGATCGAGTACCTGCGGGTGGACGACGCCCACCACATCCTGGGCCTCCGCCTCAACGTCTGGACCGCGCTGATCGTCTTCCTGCTCGCCGTCGCGTACATCGTGGTGTCGGCGAAGAAGCGTCCGGGCCGGGAAGAGGTCGTCGAGCCGGGAGCCCCCGGCGGTCCGGCCGACGGCGCGGAGGCTGTCGCCGAGGGCGTGGAGCCCGCCGCGGAGAGCGCGGAGACCGCCCCCGAGGACGAGGAGAAGGCCACGGAGCCGGACCCGGGCGGAGCCGACGCCGAGGCCGGGACGAAGAACGAGGCCGAGTCGGCGACGAAGAAGAGCTGACCGCCGCTTCCACGACGCCGAGGGCGCCCGGATCACTCCGGGCGCCCTCGGCGTGTACGGAGGTGCGTGCCCCGCCGGCTTCGGCACCGCCCCACCGAGCTGATCTACACCACCGACGGCAGGATCACCTCGTACGCCGGCGCCCTCTCGGCGACCGTCACGGGCGCGGCTCAGTCCCTGGCGGTCAGGGAGAGGGTCCGCCGGGCCAGGGCCACCACCGCCGCGTCGATGAAGCGGCCGTCGGGGAGGGCCTGGGCGCCCTCGTTCGTCGAGGCCGCCTTGATGATCGTCTCGGCGTGCTCGATCTCCGCTTCCGTGGGCAGGTAGGCCCGTTCGATCACCGGCAGCTGGCGCGGGTGGATCGCGGCGCGGCCCAGGAAGCCCAGGGCGCGGCCGTGGGCGCAGGAAGAGGACAGGCCGTCGAGGTCACGGATGTCCGGGTAGACCGTCTGCGGGGGTGGGGCCAGGCCCGCCGCCCGCGCGGCGACGATCACCCGGGAGCGCGGCCAGTCGAGGCCCGTCTCGGCCCGCACCCCCAGGTCGGCCCTGAGGTCCGCCTCGCCGAGGGCGATGCCCCGCAGCGACGGGTGGGCGGTCGCGATGGTGTAGGCGAATTCGATGCCCACCGCCGACTCCAGCAGGGCGTACAGGGGGAGGGGGGTCGCCGCGGCGACCTGCCTGATCTCGCGCGGGGACGTCACCTTCGGAAGCCGCAGTCCGGACACGCCCGGCAGGGCCGCCAGCATGGTCAGGTCCGCGGCCGCCCAGTCGGTGTCCAGGGCGTTGACGCGGACGTGCACCGGAACCGGCTGCGGCTCGGCGAGGAGTTCCGCGGTGGCCGCGCGGGCGTACTCCTTGCGGTCCGGGGCGACCGCGTCCTCCAGGTCGACCACCACCACGTCGGCGCCCGCCACCAGCGCCTTGGCCACCACGTGCGGGCGGTCGCCGGGGACGTAGAGCCAGGTCAGCGGGAACCGGGTCACAGGGCACCCTCCGCGCGCAGCGCCGCGATGTCGGCCGGGGTCAGGCCCAGCTCGGTGAGCACGGCCTCCGTGTCGGCACCGTGCGGCCGGCCGGCCCAGCGGATCGCGCCGGGCGTCGAGGAGAGCCGGAAGAGGACGTTCTGCATGCGCACCGGGCCCAGCTCCGGGTCGGCGACCGTGGTGACCGTGCCCAGCGCCCGGTACTGCGGATCCGCCAGCACGCCCCGGACGTCCTGGACCGGAGCCACCGCTGCCTCCGCCTTCTCGAAGGCCGCGAGCACCTCGGTCCGGTCGCGGGCGGCGATCCAGGAGCCGACGGCCTCGTCCAGCACATCGGCGTGGGCGGCCCGGTCCGCGCCGGTGGCGAACCACGGCTCCTCGACCAGATCGGGGCGGCCCACGAGCCGCAGCACTCGTTCGGCGACCGACTGCGCCGAGGTGGAGACGGCGACCCAGCAGCCGTCGGCAGTGCGGTAGGTGTTGCGCGGGGCGTTGTTCGCGGACCGGTTCCCGGTGCGTTCCTGGACGTGGCCGAGCTGGTCGTACCAGGTCGGGTGCGGGCCGAGGACGGCGAGGATCGGCTCGATGATCGCCATGTCGACGACCTGCCCCCGGCCGGTGTGCTCGCGCGCGGCCAGCGCCGTCAGCACGGCGTACGCGGTCGCCAGGCCGGCGACCGAGTCGGCGAGACCGAAGGGTGGCAGCGTCGGGGGCGCGTCCGGTTCGCCGGTGACCGCGGCGAAGCCGCTCATCGCCTCGGCGAGGGTGCCGAAGCCGGGCCGGTGCGCGTAGGGGCCGAACTGGCCGAACGCGGTGACCCGGGCGAGCACCAGCCGGGCGTTGGCCGCCGACAGCTCCGGCCAGCCGAGGTCCCACTTCTCCAGGGTGCCCGGGCGGAAGTTCTCGATCACCACGTCGGCGGTGGCGGCGAGCCGGAGCAGGGTGGTCCGGCCGCCGGCGGTGGACAGGTCGAGGGTGACGGTCCGCTTGTTGCGGCCGAGCACCTTCCACCACAGGCCGACGCCGTGCTTCGCCGGGCCGTGGCCCCGGGACGGGTCGGGACGCCGGGGATGCTCGACCTTGATCACCTCGGCGCCGAAGTCACCGAGCAGGGTGGCGGCCATCGGGCCGGCGAAGAGAGTGGCGAGGTCCAGCACGCGCAGGCCGTCCAGGGCGGGGCGCGTCCGTGTCGTCGTACTCATGCGGTGAACTGCGCGTCGATCTCCGGGCGGTACGGCATCGACGCCGATGCCCCGGCCCGCTGGACGGAGATCGCCGCGGCGGCGGCCGCCCACGACAGGGCCTCGCGTACCGGTTTCTCCTCGGCGAGGGCCACGGCGAGCGCGCCGGCGAAGGTGTCGCCCGCCCCGGTGGAGTCGACGGCGGTCACCCGGGGTGCGGGAACCACGAGCGGTTCGGTGCCCCGGGCCAGGTACAGGCAGCCCGTCGCGCCGAGGGTGACGACGACCTCCGGTACCAGGTCCACCAGGGCGGCTGCCGCCTCGCGCGGGTCGGTCCGTCCGGTGAGGGTGACCGCCTCGTACTCGTTCGGCACCAACAGGTCGGTGGCGGCGAGGAGTTCGGGTGGGAGTGGCTGGGCAGGGGCCGGGGTGAGGATCGTACGGACGCCGTGCCGGCGGGCGGCCTCGGCGCCCGCGACGACCGCGGCCGTCGGGATCTCCAGCTGCAGCAGCAGGGCGTCGGCGGAGGCGATCACGCCTTCGTCACCGGGCGATAGGTGGTCGACGGTGCCGTTGGCGCCGGGGACGACGACGATCGCGTTGCCGCCCTCGTCGTCCACCACGATGTGCGCGGTACCGGTGGGGCCCTCGACCGTGCGCAGGAAGTCGGTGTCCACGCCGGAGTGTTCGAGGGTGTCACGCAGCCGCACACCGAAGGCGTCGTTGCCGACCGCGCCGATCATCGAGACGGTGGCGCCCGCGCGGGCCGCGGCGATCGCCTGGTTGGCGCCCTTGCCGCCGGGAATCGTACGGAACTCCCGTCCCGTCACCGTCTCCCCGCGCTGCGGGGCCTTGCCGACGTAGGCGACGAGGTCCATGTTCGTGCTGCCGAGGACGGCGATGTGGGTCATGAGCGGGTCGCCTCCAGGTGGGTGAGGTGGGCGAGGGTGTCGAAGCCGCTGCCGTCGAAGTCGGCGACGGTGCTGGCGAGCCGGTTCTTCAGCGGGGTCCGCCAGCGGTCGGGGATCGCGGTGGGGGTGCCGGCGAGGAGGCCGGCGACGCTGCCCGCGGTCGCCCCGTTCGAGTCGGTGTCCCAGCCGCCGGAGACGGCACGGCAGACGGAGCCGGTGAAGTCGCCGTCGGCGTGGGTCAGGGCGGCGGCGATCAGGGCGGTGTTGGGCAGGGCGTGCACCCAGTGGTGGGTGGGGCCGTAGCGGGCGTGGAGCTGGTCCACGACGTCGTCGAAGTTCTCCTCGGCCCGGGCCAGCCGGACGGCGTGGTCGATTGCCTGCGCCAGGCGGGAGCGGGGCGGTACCACGGTGCGGCCGGCGCGGAGGCAGTCGTGGATGTCGTGGCGTCCCGTGGCGGCGGTGGCGATCACGGCGGCCGTGAACATCGCCGCGTAGACGCCGTTGGCGGTGTGGGTGAGGACCGCGTCGCGGTGCGCCTGTGAGGCGGCGGCGGCCGGGTCGCCCGGGTTGGTCCAGCCGTGCACGTCGGCACGGATCAGGGCGCCGATCCACTCGCGGAACGGGTTGCGGTGGCGGGCCGTGAGCGGGGGCTCGATGCCGGCGAGGAGGTTGCGGTGGGCGAGGCGCTCGGCGGTGAAGGTGCGGCCGGGCGGGAGTTCCTCCAGCCACAGCCGGGCGACGTCGTCGGTGCTGAAGGACCTGCCGTGGCGCTGGAGCAGGAGGAGGTTCAGGAGCGGGTAGTCGAGGTCGTCGTCCTCGGGCATGCCGTCGATGTTCTCGGCGAGTGAAGTGGCGGCCGAGCGGCGGTTCCAGGGGTGGGCGTCGAGCAGCTCCCGCGGGACGCCCCGGGCGGTGAAGTAGCCGTTCAGCGGCCAGTTGCCGACGGCACGGGCCAGCGCGCGGATGCCGTCGAGGGGGAGTTTCTCGACGGGTTTGCCGAGCAGACAGCCGATGGCCCGGCCCAGCCAGGCGGCCTCCAGGGCGCGCGCGGCGGGGGCCGGGGCGCCCGCCCGGGGCGGCCAGTCCGGGCAGAGGGCCCTGATCCCGGCCAGGTCCGTCGGCTCGTCGTCCGCCAGTCTGCTCGGCAGGTCCGCCAGTTCGTCCAGCAGGTCCTCGGCCAGGAGGCGGAGATAGCGCGACGCCGGGACCGGTGAGGCGCCGGCTCGTTCCGGGGCCTCGGTCCCTCCGGCCGCCCGCCACCTGGCCTCGATCCGCGACGGCTCCCGGCCGTCCAGCCGGGCCTGGCGGATCTCGTGGCCCAGCAGGTCCTCCGGCTGCACCCAGGTCAGTCGGAGCATGGGCCGCCTCCGAGTGCGGTGAAGGCCCGCTCGTGGGCGCGCCGGCGGCGCACGTCCCGGGCGAAGATCTCACCGGTGACCTCGGTGAGCGCGCGGGCCGGCGCCCACAGGTCCAGGCGGCTGGCGTCCGCGACCGTCTTGGCCCACTCCTCGGGCACGGGCGAGCCGAGCGCGCCCGCGAGGGCACCGGCCATGGTGGCGATCGAGTCGCAGTCCCGGCCGTAGTTGACCGCGCCGAGGACGGCGTGCCGGTAGTCGCCCCCGGAGACGACCAGCATGCCCAGGGCGACGGGGAGTTCCTCGATGCTGTGCAGCCGGGAGGGGCGGCGGGCGTCGAGGGAGGGGGCGCGGTAGTCGGGTCCGACCGTGTCGTACGGGGCCACCGCCGTACGCAGCGGACCGAGCGCCGACTCGAAGTCCCGGTGCCGGGAGGCGACTTCGCAGACCTTCTCGATCGCCGTGCGGGTGCCGTCCCGCGCCAGGGACAGACAGGCGGCCACGACCGAGTCGGGGGTCGCGCCGGGCGTGGCCGCGGCGGCGACGGCCGCGGCCAGGACACCGGCCGCCTCACGGCCGTACGACGACTGGTGCGCGCCGGCGACGTCCAGCGCCTCCGCGTAGGCGGCGGCCGGGTTCGCCGCGTTGACCAGCCCGACCGGGGCCATGTACATCGCCGCGCCGCAGTTGACGATGTTGCCGACGCCCGCTTCCCGGGGGTCGGCGTGTCCGTAGGCCAGCCGGGCCACGAGCCACTTCTCGGCGAGGAAGACCCGGTGCAGCGGCAGCGCCTCGGCCTCCAGCTCCGGGATCCAGCGCGGGTTGGTCATCAGGTCCGGGACCAGGTGGTCGGCGATCGCGTACGCGTCGAGGTGGTCGCGGACCCGTTCGTAGACCCGGACCAGGGCGTGGGTCATCAAGGTGTCGTCGGTGACGTGGCCGTCGCCCTTGTGGTACGGCGCGAGGGGGCGGGCGGTGCGCCAGGCGTCGCCGTGCCAGGGGCCGACGACGCCGCGGACGCGGCCGCCGTGGCGCTCGGCGATCTGGTCGGGGGAGTAGCCCTCGACCGGGCCGCCGAGGGCGTCCCCGACGGCGGCGCCGACCAGGGCGCCGGTGATGCGGTCGGCGAGACCGTGCGGGGAGGGCCCACCGTTTTCTTCTTCTTCGAGTCCTTTGGGCTCCTTGGGCGTCATGCCCCGAATCATCCTCCTGGACGGGCCGGTTGCGCGGCTTCCAGGAGTCCGGCGAGTTCCACCAGGTCGGTGCCGGTGAGCCGGGGCAGGGCGCAGCCCGACAGGGTGCGGCAGGCTTCCCGCCAGGGCTGCGGGACGGCCGCGCCGCCGCTGAGGGCTCCGGTCAGTGCGCCGGCGAGGGCCGGGGCGGAGTCGGCGACCCGGGACAGGCAGGCGGCGGCGGGCACGGCCTCGGCGATACGGCCCCGGGCGGCGGTCGCGAGGGCCAGGGCGACGGGAACGGTCTCGGCGGCGGCGATGCCGTAGCTGTAGACGTGGTCGACGATCTGGTGTTCCAGCAGGGGTACGAGGGCGAAGGCGGAGTCGCTGTCCTCGGCGAGGGCGAGCGCGTGCCGGGCGTTGCGGCCGATCTCCGTGTCCGGGGGAAGCTCGGCGAGCGCGGCCGTCACACAGGTGTCCGTGTCCGCGTCCGCGAGGGCCAGCGAGAGGGCGGCGGCCATGGCACGGGCGCCGTGCACGCCGTCGCCGTCCTGGGTGTACCGGGCGTCGAACTCGGCCAGCGCCGCGGCCTCGCGGTGGTCGCCGGGGTGGGCCACGGCGAGGACACAGGCGCGGACGCAGGCGGCGTCGTCGAAGTAGTGCGGGTTGTCGTGGCCGGTGGCGGGCGGGCGCAGACCGGTGGCGAGGTTGCCGAGTCCGGCGCGGACGGAGATCCGGGCGCGCAGCGGGAGCACGGCCGACTCGACCTCCGGGGCGCGGTCCGCCGCGGCGGCGACCTCGGAGGCCACGGCGGTCCAGGTGAGGTCGATGGCGGCGCGTACCCGGCGGGCCCGGCTCAGGTCGCCCAGGACGTCGTCGTCGCCGGCGCGCAGGACCGCCTCGGCGGCGAACACCGCCCACTCGGCGTCGTCGGAGGGGCCGAGGCGCAGGGGTTCGGGCGGCTGGTTGAGCGCGATCGGCACCGGGAGGGTGGTGGTGGCGTTCTGCTCCGCGAAGGTGTCCAGCTCGCGGGTGAGCCTGCGGGTCCACTCGGGCATGCGGGCGGCGCGGTGCCGGGCCGCGGGCCAGCCGGCGGCGTCCCCGGCGGCGAGGCCGAGGAGGAGGCCCTCGATACGGCGCCGTGTCATGGCCGCCCCTCGCTCTCCTGGTGCCCGGCGTTCCCGGCCCCGACCAGGGAACTCCGCCCCCTGGACCCCCGGCCCTCCGCCCACCCCTCACCCGACTCGCCGGGTCGAGCGGTGGCGGCCGGGAGCGGGGCCGGCTCGGCCGGCTGCGGGGCTGGGGGTTGGAGGGGTGGTTGGAGGGCGGGTGGTTCGGTGGGGTGAGGGGTGGCGGCGGGCGGGAGCGGGGCCGGTTCGGCCGGCTCGGGAACCGGGGGGTGGAGTGCGGGTGGTTCGGCCGGCTGGGGGGTGCTGGTGTCGGGGTGGGCGGGGGGCGGGGGCAGGGCCGTTTCCGTCGTTCGGAGCAGTTCCCGCAGCGGATCCGGCATCGCCACGTCCGCCCCCCACTTCCCGCCCTCCTCCGGCACGAGCAGTTCCGCGACGTCCAGGACGTGGTGGCCCGCCATGGACGGCAGGCAACGCCCCCGGGCCGGTCCGATCGCCGCCGCCCAGGACGCGGGGATCGCGGAGATGCCCTGGGACGCTCCGGACAGTGCACCGGCCACCGCCGCCGTCGTGTCGGCGTCACGGCCCATGTTGACGGCCGTCAGGACCGCTTCCCGGAAGTCGCCGTCGGCCGCCGCGTACGCGCCGAACGCGAGGGCGACGGCTTCCGGCGCGAGGTCGGTCCAGGGATAGCCGCCGATGACGACCGCGCGGCGGACCGCACGTTCGCCGTGGTGGGCCGCGGCCACCGCGCGCCGCAGGGAGCGGGCCGTCCAGGAGTCCTCCGGGACCACCGCGAGGGCGGCGGCGATCACCACCGGCACCGGCGCGCCCGTCATCGCCGCGGCCACGCCCGCCGCGACCGCCTGGCCGCCGTAGATGCCCTCGCCCTCGTGGCTGACCGAGCCGTCGACGGCGACCAGGCGGGCCGCCTCGGCGGGGCGCCCGGCGGCGAAGACCCCGAAGGGCGCCGCCCGCATCGCCAGCCCGTCGCTCCAGGCGTGCCGGTGCTGGGCCGAGATGGGCGCCGCGAGACCCCGGCGGAGGTTCTCCAGGGTGCCGCGTTCACTGAAACCGGCGCCCCGGAAGGGGCCCTCGGCCCGGTCGGCGATCCACTTGTGCCAGGCTGCCTCCACCTGCGCCGGGGTGAGCGCCGAGCCGTGCCGGGCGAGCAGCAGACCGGAGAAGATCGCGTACTCGGTGTCGTCCGTGCCGCAGGGCCGCTCGGCCACGTACCCGGTGATCCGCCCCCAGCGGGCCCGGATCTCGGAGGGTTTGAGGTTCTCCGCCGGTGCCCCCAGCGCGTCGCCGACGGCCAGGCCGAGCAGCGCACCCCGGGCCCGCTCGCGGAGGCCTGGGGCGTCCCCGGGTGCCGGGACCGGGGGAGTGCAGGCGATCGATGCCATGGGCGGGCCTCCTTCGCGCGGGCCGCTCGGGACCCCTTTGCGGATGTGTCCCACGGGAGGTGCGCGCGCGTACGCGGCGCGGGCCGGTGTCACCCGCTCGGCATCTGAGCCAGCATTCGCACATGTGAGCTTCTACTGGCAAAGGTGCAGGTTAGCCCAGCCTTTCCTTGCTGGCGGGACGGGAATTATCGGCGTAGATTCTGCACTGTCGAAAAGTAGAACGGATCCAAAGTTAGCTTTGGCTTAGCTTCCCTGGGGGGCCCGCATGGCCATCATCGAGACCGAGGCCGCGCTGCACGAGGCGCACCGCGACAACCACACCCACCGGGACGTGAACGGCGGCTGGCTGCGGCCCGCCGTCTTCGGCGCGATGGACGGACTGGTCTCCAACCTCGCCCTGATGACGGGCGTGGCCGGCGGAGCGGTGAGCCAGCACACCATTGTCATCACCGGGCTCGCGGGCCTCGCCGCCGGTGCCTTCTCCATGGCGGCCGGCGAGTACACCTCCGTCGCCTCGCAGCGCGAACTCGTCGAGGCCGAGCTGGACGTCGAGCGCCGTGAGCTGCGCAGACATCCCCAGGACGAGGAGAACGAGCTGGCCGCGCTGTACGTGGCGCGCGGGGTCGAGCCGGAGCTGGCCCGCGAGGTCGCCCGGCAGCTGTCCAGGGATCCCGAGCAGGCCCTGGAGATACACGCCCGCGAAGAGCTGGGCATCGACCCCGGAGACCTGCCGTCGCCGCTGGTCGCCGCCGTGTCGTCCTTCGGGTCGTTCGCACTCGGCGCGCTGCTTCCCGTCCTGCCGTACCTGCTCGGCGCGACCGCGCTGTGGCCCGCGGTGCTTCTCGCCCTCGCCGGACTCTTCGGATGCGGTGCCGTCGTGGCCAAGGTGACCGCACGCAGCTGGTGGTACAGCGGTCTCCGTCAGCTCGCGCTGGGCGGTGCGGCGGCCGGTGTGACGTACGCCCTGGGCAGCCTGTTCGGAACGGCCGTAGGATAGCCCGACTGGTACCTATGCGATGGGCCGCATAAGTAGCCGTTACTCGCTGGTTTCGAGTGCGTGACCACCGGGCATGAGCCGTAAGCGCTGTGGGCAACGACGCCCGCCGCACCCCTGCGGGGTGGGCGATGACGCTCTCCCCGGCCCCCCGGGCCGACGGACACCGATCCGACCGATCTTGTCCGCCACGCCCCCCAGAACGTTGGCCGCCACCGCGTGGCACCCGCCGTCACCGCACGGCACCCCCTGCCGTCACCCGCACGGCGCCGCCGCAACCACGCGGCATCGCCGCACCCGTACGGCGCCGCCGCACCCGTACGGTGCCGCCGTCGTCGCACGGCACCCGCCGCGTTCGCGCGGCGCTCCGTCGCCACCGCGGCGTCCGCATGATGGAACGGAGTATCCGGTTCCCGGGGATCGCCCCATCATGTAATCTGCACGAAATTTTGATCTCCGCAGAGGGCCAACGTCGTCCCTCGGCACCTGCCACATGCCACATGACGACGACGGGAGAGCCGATGCGTACGCCGCGCCAGCCGTCCCAGCATTCCGCGAATGGCCAGAACTGGTCCTTCATGGATGCTCGCCCTGCTGCGCAGGGTATGTACGACCCCCGCAACGAACACGACGCGTGCGGCGTCGGTTTCGTCGCCACCCTCACCGGCGAGGCGTCCCACACCCTGGTCGATCAGGCGCTCACCGTCCTGCGCAACCTGGAGCACCGGGGTGCCACCGGTTCCGAGCCCGACTCCGGCGACGGTGCGGGTCTCCTCTCCCAGGTGCCGGACGCCTTCTTCCAGGAAGTGGCCGGATTCGACCTGCCCGCGGCAGGCTCCTACGCCGTGGGCATCGCCTTCCTGCCGGAGGGCGGGACCGAGGACGCCGTCTCACGTATCGAGACGATCGCGGGCGAGGAGGGCCTCAGCGTCCTCGGCTGGCGCCAGGTCCCGGTCGCCCCGGAACTGCTCGGTGCCACCGCCCGCTCGACCATGCCGGTCTTCCGGCAGATCTTCGTCGGCGACGGCGCCAGCGAGGGCATCGCGCTGGACCGCAAGGCGTTCGCACTGCGCAAGCGCGCCGAGCGCGAGGCGGGCGTCTACTTCCCGTCCCTCTCCGCGCGCACCATCGTCTACAAGGGCATGCTGACCACCGGCCAGCTGGAGCCCTTCTTCCCGGACCTGTCCGACCGCCGCTTCGCCTCCGCCGTCGCGCTCGTGCACTCCCGGTTCTCCACGAACACCTTCCCGTCGTGGCCGCTCGCGCACCCGTACCGCTTCGTCGCGCACAACGGTGAGATCAACACCGTCAAGGGCAACCGCAACTGGATGCGCGCCCGCGAGTCCCAGCTCGTCTCCGACCTCTTCGGCGACCGCGGCCTCGAGCGCATCTTCCCGGTGTGCACGCCCGACGCCTCCGACTCGGCGTCCTTCGACGAGGTGCTGGAGCTGCTGCACCTGGGCGGCCGCTCGCTGCCCCACTCCGTGCTGATGATGATCCCGGAGGCGTGGGAGAACCACGACTCCATGGACCCGGCCCGGCGCGCCTTCTACCAGTTCCACTCCACGATGATGGAGCCCTGGGACGGTCCCGCCTGCGTCACCTTCACCGACGGCACCCAGGTCGGCGCCGTCCTCGACCGCAACGGTCTGCGCCCGGGCCGCTACTGGGTCACCGACGACGGCCTCGTCGTCCTCGGCTCCGAGGTCGGCGTCCTCGACATCGACCCGGCCAAGGTCGTCCGCAAGGGCCGCCTGCAGCCCGGCAAGATGTTCCTCGTCGACACCGCCGAGCACCGCATCATCGAGGACGACGAGATCAAGGCGGCCCTGGCCGGCGAGAAGCCGTACGCCGAATGGCTGGAGGCCGGCGAGATCGAGCTGGGCGACCTGCCCGAGCGCGAGCACATCGTCCACACCCACGCCTCGGTCACCCGCCGCCAGCAGACCTTCGGGTACACCGAGGAGGAGCTGCGCGTCATCATCGCCCCGATGGCCAAGGCCGGAGCCGAGCCGATCGGCTCCATGGGCACCGACTCGCCGATCGCGGCCCTGTCCGAGCGCCCCCGGCTGCTCTTCGACTACTTCACCCAGCTGTTCGCGCAGGTCACCAACCCGCCGCTGGACGCGATCCGGGAGGAGCTGGTCACTTCCCTGCGCAGCTCGCTCGGCCCGCAGGGCAACCTGCTGGACCCGACCGCCGCCTCCTGCCGGTCCGTCGTGCTGCCTTTCCCGGTGATCGACAACGACGAGCTGGCCAAGCTCATCCACATCAACGCCGACGGCGACATGCCCGGCTTCAAGGCCGCGACCCTCTCCGGTCTGTACCGGGTCTCCGGCGGCGGTGACTCGCTGGCCGCGCGCATCGAGGAGATCTGCGCCGAGGCCGACGCGGCCATCGACAACGGCGCCCGGCTGATCGTCCTGTCGGACCGGCACTCGGACGCCGAGCACGCGCCGATCCCCTCGCTGCTGCTCACCGCGGCCGTCCACCACCACCTCATCCGTACCAAGCAGCGCACCCACGTGGGCCTGCTGGTCGAGGCCGGTGACGTCCGCGAGGTCCACCACGTCGCCCTGCTCATCGGTTTCGGTGCCGCCGCCGTCAACCCGTACCTGGCGATGGAGTCGGTCGAGGACCTGCTGCGCGCCGGCACCTTCATCAACGGCATCGAGCCCGAGAAGGCCATCAAGAACCTGATCTACGCCCTCGGCAAGGGCGTCCTGAAGGTCATGTCCAAGATGGGCATCTCCACCGTCGCCTCCTACCGCGGCGCCCAGGTCTTCGAGGCCGTCGGCCTGGACGAGGCCTTCGTGGAGAAGTACTTCAACGGCACCGCCACCAAGATCGGCGGCGTCGGCATCGACGTCATCGCCGAGGAGGTCGCCGCCCGCCACGCCAAGGCCTACCCGGCCTCCGGCATCGCCCCGGCGCACCGCGCGCTGGAGATCGGCGGCGAGTACCAGTGGCGCCGCGAGGGCGAGCCGCACCTGTTCGACCCGGACACCGTCTTCCGGCTCCAGCACTCCACGCGCACCGGCCGGTACGACATCTTCAAGAAGTACACGACCCGTGTGAACGAGCAGTCCGAGCGTCTGATGACGCTGCGCGGCCTGTTCGGCTTCAAGTCGGACCGGCAGCCGATCCCCGTCGACGAGGTCGAGCCGGTCAGCGAGATCGTCAAGCGCTTCTCCACCGGCGCCATGTCGTACGGCTCCATCTCCAAGGAGGCGCACGAGACCCTCGCCATCGCCATGAACCAGCTGGGCGGCAAGTCCAACACCGGTGAGGGCGGCGAGGACCCGGAGCGCCTGTACGACCCGGCGCGGCGCAGCTCCATCAAGCAGGTCGCCTCCGGCCGCTTCGGCGTCACCTCCGAGTACCTGGTCAACGCGGACGACATCCAGATCAAGATGGCCCAGGGCGCCAAGCCCGGCGAGGGCGGCCAGCTGCCCGGCCACAAGGTCTACCCGTGGGTCGCGAAGACGCGTCACTCGACGCCGGGCGTCGGCCTGATCTCGCCGCCGCCGCACCACGACATCTACTCCATCGAGGACCTGGCGCAGCTGATCCACGACCTCAAGAACGCCAACCCGGCGGCGCGTATCCACGTGAAGCTGGTGTCGGAGGTCGGCGTCGGCACGGTCGCGGCCGGTGTGTCCAAGGCGCACGCGGACGTGGTCCTGATCTCGGGTCACGACGGCGGCACCGGTGCCTCCCCGCTGACCTCGCTCAAGCACGCGGGCGGCCCCTGGGAGCTGGGCCTCGCCGAGACCCAGCAGACCCTGCTGCTCAACGGCCTGCGCGACCGCATCGTCGTGCAGACCGACGGCCAGCTGAAGACCGGCCGTGACGTGATCATCGCCGCGCTGCTCGGCGCCGAGGAGTTCGGTTTCGCCACCGCTCCGCTCGTCGTCTCCGGCTGCATCATGATGCGCGTCTGCCACCTGGACACCTGCCCGGTCGGCATCGCCACCCAGAACCCGACCCTGCGCGACCGCTTCACCGGCAAGGCCGAGTACGTGGTGAACTTCTTCCGGTTCATCGCGCAGGAGGTCCGCGAACTGCTCGCCGAGCTGGGCTTCCGTTCCATCGAGGAGGCCGTCGGCCACGCCGAGGTGCTGGACGTCGAGCGTGCCGTCGACCACTGGAAGGCGCAGGGCCTGGACCTGGAGCCGCTCTTCCACGTGCCGGACCTGCCCGAGGGCGCCGTCCGCCACCAGACGATCGCCCAGGACCACGGCCTGGAGAAGGCGCTGGACAACGAGCTGATCAAGCTCGCCGCCGACGCCCTGTCCGCGAACGACGCGACCGAGGCACAGCCGGTGCGCGCGCAGGTCGCCATCCGCAACATCAACCGCACGGTCGGCACCATGCTCGGCCACGAGGTGACCAAGAAGTTCGGTGGCGCGGGTCTGCCCGACGACACCATCGACATCACCTTCACGGGTTCGGCCGGCCAGTCGTTCGGCGCGTTCCTGCCGCGCGGTGTCACGCTGCGCCTGGAGGGCGACGCCAACGACTACGTCGGCAAGGGCCTGTCCGGCGGCCGGGTCGTCGTCCGCCCGGACCGGGCAGCCGACCACCTCGCCGAGTACTCCACCATCGCGGGCAACACCATCGCCTACGGCGCCACCGGCGGCGAGCTGTTCCTGCGCGGCCGTACCGGTGAGCGGTTCTGCGTCCGCAACTCCGGCGCGCTGGTCGTCTCCGAGGGCGTGGGCGACCACGGCTGCGAGTACATGACCGGCGGTCACGCGGTCGTCCTCGGCCCGACCGGCCGCAACTTCGCGGCGGGCATGTCCGGCGGTGTCGCGTACGTGATCGACCTCGACCGCGACAACGTCAACGTCGGCAACGCCGGGTCGGTCGAGGCGCTGGACGACACGGACAAGCAGTGGCTGCACGACGTGGTGCGCCGCCACGCCGAGGAGACGGGCTCGACGGTCGCCGGGAAGCTGCTCGCCGACTGGGACGCGGCCGTGGAGCGGTTCAGCAAGATCATCCCCAGCACGTACAAGGCAGTGCTCGCCGCCAAGGACGCCGCCGAGCGAGCCGGTCTCACGGAGACCGAGATCACCGAGAAGATGATGGAGGCGGCGATCAATGGCTGACCCGAAGGGCTTCCTGAACCACGGCCGTGAGGTCGCCAAGACCCGTCCCGTCGGTGAGCGCGTCAAGGACTGGAACGAGGTCTACGTCCCCGGCTCGCTGCTGCCGATCATCAGCAAGCAGGCCAGCCGGTGCATGGACTGCGGCATCCCGTTCTGCCACAACGGCTGTCCGCTGGGGAACCTGATCCCCGAGTGGAACGACTACGCCTACCGCGAGGACTGGGCCGCGGCCCAGGAGCGGCTGCACGCGACCAACAACTTCCCGGAGTTCACCGGCCGCCTCTGCCCGGCTCCCTGTGAGTCGGCGTGTGTGCTGGGCATCAACCAGCAGCCGGTCACCATCAAGAACGTCGAGGTCTCGATCATCGACAAGGCGTGGGAGACCGGGGACGTGGCCCCGCAGATCCCCGAGCGCCTGTCCGGCAAGACGGTCGCGGTCATCGGCTCCGGCCCGGCGGGTCTCGCCGCCGCCCAGCAGCTGACCCGGGCCGGCCACACGGTCGCCGTCTACGAGCGCGCGGACCGCATCGGAGGCCTCCTCCGCTACGGCATCCCCGAGTTCAAGATGGAGAAGCGGCACATCAACCGCCGTATCGAGCAGATGCGCGCGGAGGGCACCCGCTTCCGCACCGGTGTCGAGGTCGGCCGGGACATCAACGCCCGCGACCTGAAGAAGCGGTACGACGCCATCGTGATCGCCGCCGGTGCCACGACGGCCCGCGACCTGCCGGTGCCGGGCCGCGAGCTGAAGGGCATCCACCAGGCGATGGAGTACCTGCCGCTGGCCAACAAGGTCCAGGAGGGCGACTACGTCACCACTCCGATCTCGGCCGAGGGCAAGCACGTCGTCGTCATCGGCGGCGGTGACACCGGCGCGGACTGCGTGGGCACCGCCCACCGCCAGGGCGCGGCCTCCGTCACCCAGCTGGAGATCATGCCCCGCCCGAACGACGAGCGGCACGCGACGAACCAGCCCTGGCCGACCTTCCCGCTCCTCTACAAGGTCACCTCGGCCCACGAGGAGGGCGGCGAGCGGATCTACTCCGCCTCGACCACCCACTTCGAGGGCGACGAGGACGGCAACGTGCAGTGGCTGCACCTGGCCGAGGTGGAGTTCGTCGACGGCAAGCTGACCTCGAAGCCGGGCACCGAGCGCAAGATCCCGGCCCAGCTGGTGACCCTGGCCATGGGCTTCACCGGCACCGACCGGGAGAACGGCCTGGTGGAGCAGTTTGGTCTAGACCTCGACGAGCGCGGTAACATCGCCCGCGACGCCGACTTCCAGACCAACGTGCCGGGTGTGTTCGTCGCCGGTGACGCCGGCCGCGGCCAGTCCCTCATCGTCTGGGCGATCGCGGAGGGCCGCTCGGCCGCCCGCGGGGTCGACCGCCACCTGATCGGAGCCAGCGACCTGCCGGCCCCGATCCGCCCGACGGACCGCGCCCTGGCGGTCTGACGCGCACACCGGGGACCTGGGGTCCCCCGACAGACGTCCCGTACAAAGGCGTGCGGAACACTGACGACGCCTGCCCGCCTGTCCCCGACCGGACGCCTGGGCAGGCGTCGTTGCATGTACGCTCGGGCGCCTGAACAGCCAAGGGGGGACCATGGCCGCCATCAGCCTGCACAAGGTGGAGGAGACCGCACCCGCGCTCGTCGGCGCCTACCGGGCGGCGGGCGTGTCACTGCGCAAACGCGGCCTGGACGACCTCCGTGCCGCCGTCTACCTCGTCGTCGACCACTCGGGCTCCATGAAGCCGTACTACAAGGACGGCAGCGTGCAGGCGCTCGCCGACCGGGTGCTGGGCCTGTCGGCACACCTGGACGACGACGGCCGCGTGCCCGTGGTGTTCTTCTCCACCGACGTCGACGCGGTCACCGACATCGCCCTCGACGGCCACCAGGGCCGTATCGAGCGGATCGCGGCCGGGCTCGGGCACATGGGCAGGACCAGCTACCACCTGGCCATGGACGCCGTCATCGACCACTACCTGGACAGCGGCGCCACCGCCCCCGCCCTCGTCGTCTTCCAGACCGACGGCGGCCCGATCAACAAGCTCGCCGCCGAGCGCTACCTGTGCAAGGCCGCGAAGCTCCCGCTGTTCTGGCAATTCGTCGGCTTCGGCGACCCGGGCAGCCGGCAGTTCGAGTTCCTGCGGAAGCTGGACGAACTGGCGGTACCCGGCAAGCGGGCCGTGGACAACGCCGGCTTCTTCCACGCTGGCCAGGACCCCCGGCAGGTGACCGACGCCGAGCTGTACGACCGTCTCGTCGGCGAGTTCCCGAGGTGGCTGTCGGCCGCACGAGCGGCGGGCGTGGTACGGCCCGGCTGAGCCACCGTCCGGCACCGGGCGCGGTGCGCCGGCCGGGCCGTCTCCTAGAGCCCTTCCGCCAGTACCAGGTCCCGGCACTCCTCCGGCGTCCCCCAGGCCGAGCGCAGCGCCCGTGCCTTGGTCAGCCACAGGGACAGGTCGTACTCCGCCGTGTAGCCGATGGCTCCGTGCAGGTGCAGCGCCGTGCGGGCCGTGGAGTACGCCGCCTCGCAGGCCGTGAGTTCGGCCGCGGCCACCTCCGCGGGGCGCAGCGAGACCGCCGCGCCGAAGAGGAGGGGGCGGGCGAACTCCAGGGCCGTCTTCGCGTCGGCCAGACGGTGTTTGACGGCCTGGAAGGAGCCGACGCAGACCCCGAACTGGGTGCGCTGCCTCACATGGGCCACGGTCCGGTCGAGCAGGGCGAGTCCGACCCCGAGGGCCTGGGCGGCGGTGGCCAGCCGGATCCAGGTGAGCGCCTCGGCGTACGGCGGGCGGGGGGTGAGGAGTTCGCCGCCCGGGGCGAGCCGGGCCAGCCGGCGGGCCGGGTCAAGGGACCGGCGCACCGGGCCGGCGGCCGCCGTGGACAGGTACAGGCCCTCGGGCGCAGGGGCCAGACGCACGGAGGCCGCGTCGCCGTCGACGGCGTGACCGCAGGGCGCGGCCACGGTCGCCAGGTCCTTTCCCGCCGCCAGCGCGGGCAGGAAGCGTTCGGCGAGCGGGGGTTCGCCGAGGAGCACGGCCGCTCCGACGGTCTCCGCGAGCGGCCCCGGCACCGCGTGCCGGCCCAGTTCCACGAACGCCACCGCCAGTTCCACCGGGTGCGGCCCCAGCCCGCCGTACTCCTCGGGCACCGCGAGACCGAAGACGCCCGCCTCGGCGATCCGCGCCCACAGCGCCCGCCCGCCCGCGTGCTCGCCCCGGCCCCAGTCCCGGATCACCGCCGGAGTGCCCGCGGCGGTCAGCATCGCACGCAGCGACTCCGCGAAGGAACGCTGCTCGGCGTCGAGGAGGAAGCGCATCAGCGGCGTCCCTTCGGCAGGCCGAGCAGCCGCTCGGCGACGATGTCCCGCTGGATCTCGTTCGTGCCCGCGTAGATCGGTCCGGCCAGGGAGAAGACGTACCCCTCGGACCAGGCGCCGTCGGCCAGTTCGCCCTCCGCGCCGAGCAGGTCGAGCGCCGTCTCGTGCAGGGCGAGGTCCAGCTCGGACCAGAACACCTTGTTCATGCTGGACTCCGGGCCGAGCCGGGCGCCGTCCAGGACCCGGGAAGCGGCGGAGTACGTGAACAGCTGGTAGGCCCGGGCCGCGATCAGGGCGTCGGCCACCCGGGCGCGGGCGTGCTCCGGGGACCCCTGCGCCCGCCACAGATCCCGCAGCCGGGCGGCGGAGGCGAGGAAGCGGCCCGGCGAGCGCAGGGTGAGCCCGCGCTCGTTGCCCGCGGCGGACATCGCGATCCGCCAGCCGTCGCCGGGCGCGCCGATCACGTCCTCGTCCGGCACGAACACGTCGTCCAGGAACAGTTCCGCGAAGGCCGGCCTGCCGTCCAGCCGGCCGATCGGGCGGACGGTGACGCCCGGGGCCCGCAGGTCGAACATCAGGTACGTCAGGCCCTGGTGCGGCTCGGCCGCCGCCGGGTCGCTGCGGAACAGGCCGAAGGCCCGGTCCGCGAAGGCCGCCCGCGACGACCAGGTCTTCTGCCCGCGCAGCCGCCAGCCGCCGTCCGCGCGGACCGCCCGGGAGGTGAGCGCGGCCAGGTCCGAGCCGGCCTCCGGCTCCGACCAGGCCTGCGCCCAGACCACCTCGCCCGTGGCCATCGGCGGCAGCACGCGTGCGCGTTGCTCCTCCGTGCCGTGCTCGAAGAGCGTCGGCGCCAGCAGGCTGACGCCGTTCTGCCCGACCCGGCCCGGCGCGCCCGCCGCCCAGTACTCCTCCTCGAACACCAGCCACCTCGGCAGCCCGGCGTCCCGCCCCCCGAACCGCTCCGGCCACGACACCACCGACCAGCGGTCCGCCGCCAGTTCGGCCTCCCACGAGCGGTGCGCGGCGAAGCCCTCCTCCGTCTCCAGGGACGGCAGCGGCGTGCGCGGGACGTGCGCCCGCAGCCAGGCCCGGGCCTCGGCGCGGAACTCCTCGTCGGCCGGTGAGTGGGTCAGGTCCACGGGCGCCGCCTTCCTTCCGCACCTTCCCTAACAAGTGTTTGGTAGGTTAGCGTGGGCCTATGACAGGCGTCGAGAGCCCGGCCTACGTCCCCGGGCACGGACTGCTCCGGGGCCGCACCGCCGTCATCACCGCGGCGGCCGGCGCCGGCATCGGCGGGGCCACCGCGCGCCGCTTCCTGGAGGAGGGCGCGCGGGTGCTGATCAGCGACGCCCACACGCGCCGGCTGAAGCAGCACGAGACCGAACTGACCCGGGAGTTCCCGGGCGCGGTCACGGCGATACCGTGCGACGTCACCGACGAGACACAGGTGCAGGCGCTGTTCGACGCCGCCGTGGCCGCCCACGGCCGGCTGGACGTCATCGTCAACAACGCCGGGCTAGGGGGGACTTCCGCACTGGTCGACATGACCGACGAACAGTGGTCCCGGGTCCTGGACGTCACCCTGAACGGCACCTTCCGGTGCACCCGCGCCGCCCTGCGCGCCCTGCGCGGGACCGGCGGCGGGGTGATCGTCAACAACGCCTCCGTCATCGGCTGGCGCGCCCAGGCCGGCCAGGCCCACTACGCCGCCGCCAAGGCCGGCGTGATGGCGCTGACCCGGTGCGCGGCGATCGAGGCCGCCGCGTACGGCGTACGGGTCAACGCGGTCGCCCCCAGCCTCGCCATGCATCCGCACCTGGCGAAGGTCACCTCCGCCGAACTGCTCGCCGAACTGACCGGACGGGAGGCCTACGGACGGTACGCGGAGCCCTGGGAGGTCGCCAACGTGATCGTCTTCCTGGCCTCCGGCTACTCCTCCTACATGACCGGCGAGGTCGTCGCCGTCAGCAGCCAGCACGCCTGACGAGCGGAGCAGACCACAATGGGTGCGTGCCGACCAAGAAGAAGCCCCAGGTGACCGCGGCTGCGGCCCGGCGCGGCGAACTCCTCCACACCGCTGCCGAGGTGTTCGCCGAGCACGGCTACAACGCCACCACCGTCCGCAGGATCGCCGACCACGCCGGGATGCTCGCGGGCAGCCTCTACTACCACTTCGACTCCAAGGAGTCGATGCTCGAGGAGATCCTGCGGACCTTCCTCGACGAACTGTGGGACGGCTACGACACCGTCCTCGCCTCCGGACTCGGTCCCCGCGAGACGCTGGAGGCCCTGGTCACCGAGTCCTTCCGGGAGATCGACCGGCACCGCGCCGCCGTCGCCATCTACCAGAAGGAGAGCAGGCAACTCGCCGCCCAGGACCGGTTCGCGTTCCTCGCCGAGTCCCAGCGCCGGTTCGAGAAGGCCTGGCTCAGCACCCTGGAACGCGGGGTCGCCGAGGACGTCTTGCGCGCGGACCTGGACGTCCGGCTCACCTACCGGTTCGTCCGGGACACCGTGTGGGTCGCCGCCTCCTGGTACCGGCCCGGCGGCCGGCACACCCCCGAGGAGATCGCCCGCCAGTACCTGTCGATGGTGCTGGACGGGATCGCCGTGCGCGACGAGCGGCACGGCCGAGCCGAACAGAGCGGACCGGAAGAGCACCGATAACACCCCCCTTCTCCGTCGAGGGAGTCGCCATGGCCGAGGCCTACATCGTCGAAGCGGTCCGCACGCCCGTCGGGCGGCGCGGGGGAGGGCTCGCCGGGGTCCACCCGGCCGACCTGGGCGCGCACGTCCTCACGGCGCTGGTCGAGCGCTCCGGGATCGACCCGGCCGCCGTCGAGGACGTGGTCTTCGGCTGCCTGGACACGGTGGGGCCGCAGGCCGGGGACATCGCCCGCACCTGCTGGCTGGCCGCCGGCCTTCCCGAGGAGGTGCCGGGCGTGACCGTCGACCGGCAGTGCGGCTCCTCGCAGCAGGCCGTCCACTTCGCCGCGCAGGCCGTGCTCTCCGGCACCCAGGACCTGGTGGTCGCCGGCGGGGTGCAGAACATGTCCCAGGTCCCCATCGCCTTCGCCTCCCGGCAGGCGGCCGTCCCGCTCGGCCTCACCGACGGTCCCTTCCTCGGCAGCACCGGCTGGCGCGCCCGCTACGGCGACCAGCCCGTCAACCAGTTCGCCGGCGCCGAGATGATCGCCGCCCAGTGGGGCATCGGCCGTGAGGAACAGGAGGAGTTCGCCCTGCGCTCGCACCGGCGCGCGATCTGGGCGATCGACACCGGCCGCTTCGACCGCGAGACCGTCCCCCACGGTGAGGTCACTGTGGACGAGGGCCCGCGCCGGGACACCTCCGCGGAGAAGATGGCCGCACTGCGGCCCGTCCTCGACGGCGGCACCATCACCGCCGCCTGCTCCTCCCAGGTCTCCGACGGGGCAGCGGCGCTGCTGCTCGCCTCCGAGCGGGCCGTCCGGCAGCACGGGCTGCGCCCCCGCGCCCGCGTCCACCACCTCTCGGCGCGCGGCGAGGACCCTATCCGCATGCTCTCCGCGCCCATCCCGGCCACCGCGCACGCCCTGAAGAAGACCGGCCTGACCCTCGACGACATCGACCTCGTCGAGATCAACGAGGCGTTCGCCCCGGTCGTCCTCGCCTGGCTGAAGGAGACCGGCGCCGACCCCGGCAAGGTCAACGTCAACGGCGGAGCGATCGCCCTCGGCCACCCCCTCGGCGCGACCGGCGCCCGCCTGATGACGACCCTCCTGCACGAACTGGAGCGCACCGGCGGCCGGTACGGCCTCCAGACCATGTGCGAAGGCGGCGGCCAGGCCAACGTGACCGTCATCGAACGCCTCTGACGGAGACCCGTTTCACCGAACGCCGGTGACGGTGACGCGTTCGTCGAACGCCGGTGACGGGGAGGCGTTCGTCGAACGCCGGTGACCGGTGCGAAGGGTGGCCGGACGGCGGGGACCGCGCCGCGGCCGTCCGCCGCCCCGACCGGGGATCGGAAACCGGCGCCGCTGACGACGCCGCCGACCACGGTGACGGTCAACGGACCGGTCCGAGCCCCGCCAGTCCGGTCAGCACATCCTCCGCCTCCTTCATGATCCGTTCCACCAGCTCCGCGCAGGACGGCAGGTCGTCGATCACCCCGGCGACCTGCCCGGCCGCCATCACCCCGAGGTCCGTACGGCCGTCCACCATCGCCGACCTCAGCAGCATCGGCGTGTTCGCGGCGAGCAGGACCTGGCTCCAGGACAGCTCCTTGCCGTGCCGGAGGGCGAGACCGTCACGGACCAGCTGCCGCCAGGTCAGCCCCGACAGCCGCCGGAAGCCGGCCGCCCGCCGCACCGCGTGCCCGAAGGCACGTATCCGGCCCGACCGCTCCAGGGCGTCCACCAGGTCCGTGCGCAGCATCCGGTGCGGCAGGCCGTCCACCGCCCGGGTCAGCGTGACGTCCCGGACCGTCGCCGCCAGGTATCGGGCCTTCACCGCGTCCGGCACCGTCGAGTCGGAGGTGAGCAGGAACCGCGTGCCCATCGCCACCCCGGCCGCCCCGTACGCCAGCGCCGCCACCAGGCCCCGCCCGTCGAAGAAACCGCCCGCAGCCACCACCGGTATCCGCACCGCGTCCACCACCTGCGGCAGCAGCACGCTCGTCGCCACCTCGCCGGTGTGCCCGCCGCCCTCGCCTCCCTGCACGAGCACCGCGTCCGCGCCCCAGGCCGCCACCTTCTCGGCATGCCGCCGGGCACCGACGGACGGGATCACCACCACCCCCGCCGCCTTCAGTTCGGCGATCAGCTCGGCGGACGGGGCCAGGGCGAACGACGCCACCCGCACGCCCTCCTCCACCAGGATCCGCACCCGGTCGCCCGCGTCGCCCGCGTCCGCGCGCAGGTTCACCCCGAACGGCGCGTCCGTACGCGAGCGCACCTCCCGTATCGCGTCGCGCAGCCGGTCGAGCGGCATCGTCGCGGAGGCCAGGACACCGAGCGCGCCCGCGTTCGCCGCCGCCGAGACCAGGCGGGGACCGGCCACCCAGCCCATCCCGGTCTGCACGACCGGATGGCGGACCCCGACCAGCCGGGTCAGCGCGGTCTCCATCAGCCCCTCGCCCCCTCCGCCGGCACCTCGCGCATGCGGGCGCCCTCCGGATCCAGCACGGTACGGATCAGCCGCAGCTCCTCCGCCCCGGGCTCCCGCGTGCGCGGCACCTCGTCCGGCACCGCCAGCGGGAACCCCGTCGCCGCCCGGACCTGCTCCACGCTCACCCCGGGGTGCAACGAGACCAGCCGCATCGAGTGGTCCGGCGTGGCGAAGTCGAACACCCCGAGATCGGAGACGACCCCGGCGATGCGGTGGAAGCGGGCCGTGTCCCCGAGGGCCGCCGCCCGGTCGTACCCCACTCCGCAGACCATGTCGACCCGCTCCACGAACACCCGTACCGAATGCCGTGGGACCCAGTAACTCGTCGCGTTGTTCAGTGTGTTCAGCGGCGCGCCACGCACCCCGAGCAGCTGCCTGCGGGGGCGGGACCAGTCGCCGATGCAGGAGATGTTCTGGTTGCCGTACCGGTCGAGCTGGCTCGCGCCCATCATCACGTGCCGGCGCCCGCCCGCCACCAGCGCCAGGTGCTGCCGGTAGGGCAGCCAGCCCTCCGGGGTGCCGTCCGGGCGGACCAGCAGGGCCTCGCCGTCGGTCAGCAGCAGGTCGGGCGCGAAGGTCAGCCGGGCCAGCCGCGCGCCCAGCGCGGGGATCAGCCCCATCGGACTGGCCAGCACCTCCCCGGCGCCCCGCCAGGCCTCGGCGCACGCGATCACGCAGTACTCGGCGCGGGTGACCGCCGTCCCCACCGTGCTCATCCCTCCCGCTCCTTCCGCCACCGCCGCACCGCCTCCCCGTACGCCGCCTCGTCCGCGCCGGTGAACCGCTCGGCGAACTCCGCCCAGGGTGTGGTGGCGTACCACCGCTGGAACTCCTCGTCCCTGCCGTACTCCGGCGCGCAGGACGTGAAGTGCGCGCCGTTCGGCGCCTCCACCACGCCGGTCACCGCGAGCCGCTTGAGGAGCAGCGACTGCGGGGGCGCCTCCTTGGTCAGCTCGGCCGTGTCCACGATCCGCTCGCAGGACACGAAGGCCGCGTCCGCCGCTTCGCAGAACAGGTCGTCAAAGTACGGGTCGGGGCCCAGGCACTGGCCGTTGCCCAGCCGGTCGGCGCGGTTGACGTGCACCAGGGCCGCGTCCATCCGCAGGGCCGGCATGGCCACCAGCGTCTCCCCGTCCGCGTACGGCGACGTCACCGTCCGCAGCTGCGGGTTGACCCGCATGACGTCCGAGCCGGCTCCCGCACGCACCGGCAGGAACGGCAGCCGGTGCGCCGCCGCCTGCAGCCCCGACAGGAACATCCCCTCGTCCACCTCGGTCAGTTCGAGGCCGCCGCGCTCGCGCGCCGCCCGGTAGTGCGGCTCCAGCGGAACGGAGTCGAGGGTGACGAAGGCCGTGACGAGCCTGCGGATCCGGCCGGCGGCGGCCAGCATGCCGACGTCCGGGCCGCCGTACGACACGACGGTGAGATCACCGATCCCGGACCGCAGCAGCGCCCGGACCAGCGCCATCGGCTTGCGCCGGGAACCCCAGCCGCCGATGCCGAGGGTCATCCCGCTCGCCAGCCGGGAGACCACCTCCTCGGCGGTCATCGTCTTGTCGCCCATCTACGCGCCCTCCTTCCCGAACGTGTCGCGGACCCGGTCGGCCAGCCCGCTGAGGTTGGCCTCGAAGGTGAAGCCCTGCTCGAAGCGGTAGCTGCGGCGCACGTCGACCGGATCGATGCCGTTGATGGCGGACTTGGCCATCCGCACCAGCCGTCCGTCCTTGGCGGCGATCTCCCGGGCCAGCTCCAGCGCCGCCGCCCGCAGTTCACCGGGCGGCACCACGCGCCAGACCGAGCCGTGCCGGTGCAGCTCGGCGGCGCTCGCCGTGCGCCCCGTGAAGTACAGGGCGCGCATCAGGTGCTGCGGGACCAGCCGGGCCAGGTGGGTCGCCGCGCCCAGCGCGCCCCGGTCCAGCTCGGGCAGCCCGAAGGTGGCGTCCTCGCTCGCCACGATCGCGTCCGCACTGCCCACCAGGCCGATCCCGCCGCCCAGACAGAACCCGTGCACCGCCGCGACGACCGGTGTCTCGCACTCGTACACCGCCGCGAACGCCTCCGCGCAGCCGTGGTTGGCGCCGATCAGGGCCGCCTGTCCGGCCGCCTGTATCTCCTTGATGTCGACGCCCGCGTTGAACCCGCGCCCCTCGGCGGCCAGCACGACGCACCGGACCTCCGGATCGCCGCCCGCCGCCCGCACCGCCCGGGCGAGCGCGAACCATCCGGTCACCGGCAGCGCGTTGACCGGCGGGAAGTCGACCGTGACCAACGAAATCCCCTTTTCCGGGGACGAGGTGGAGACACCCATGGAGACATCAGCTACCTTCGCACTCAACGCCTTTCCACCAAACATTTGTTAGGTGTGACGGCTTCGACGCTAGCAGTCGGCGCAGACAAGCGGGAGGCCCTGTGGATAACTCACTGCGCGGCAGCACCGTCGTCGTCACGGGCGGCACCCGAGGGGTCGGGGCCGGTATCGCACGGGCCTTCGCCGCGGCCGGCGCCCACGTCCTGGCCTGCGCCCGCAGACCACCGCAGGAGCGTCTGGACGGTGTGGAGTTCACCCCGCTCGACCTGCGCGACCCACCCGCCGTCCGGGCCTTCTTCGCCGCGCTGCCCCGGCTCGACGTACTCGTCAACAACGCGGGCGGCACGCCGTACCGGAGACTGGCCGACGCCGACGCCGAACGGCACGCCCGGGTCGTCGAGTTGAATCTGATCACCCCGCTGACCGCGTCCCTCGCCGCCTACGAGCACCTCAGGCGCAGCAGGGGCTCCGTCGTGATGGTCGGCAGTGTCAGCGGCGGCCGCCCCTCGCCCGGCTCGGCCGCCTACGGCGCCGCCAAGGCCGGACTGGCGAACCTGGCCGCCTCCATGGCCGTCGAGTGGGCGCCGGAGGTGCGCGTGAACACGCTGGTGGTCGGCATGGTCCGCACCGAACGCTCCGCTGCGCACTACGGCGGCCCGGACGGTATCGCCGCCGTCGCCCGCACCGTCCCGCTCGGCCGGCTGGCCGTCCCGGCCGATGTCGGCGCCGCCGCCGTCTTCCTGGCGTCCTCGGCCGCCGGCTACATCAGCGGGGCGAGCCTGCACGTACACGGCGGCGGCGAGCGCCCCGCGTTCCTGGACGCCGCGACCGCCGGAGCCGACGCCCCGGAGGCCGTGACAGCGGGACCCGACGCTCCGGTCACCGGGACCGCCGGAGCCGACGCCCCGGACGCACCGACTGCCGTCAAGGAGAGCTGATGAGCGGAATCTGCGCAGGCCGGGTGGTGGCCGTCACCGGAGCCGGCCGCGGGCTCGGCCGGGCCCATGCGCTGGCCTTCGCCGCCGAGGGCGCCCGGGTCGTCGTCAACGACCTCGGTGTCGGACCGGACGGCACGCCGGGCGGTGCCGGACCGGACGGAGAGCCGGGCGGTGCGAGCCCGGCGGACGCCGTCGTGGCCGAGATCCGCGCCGCGGGCGGCGAGGCGGTCGCACACGCCGGTGACATCGCCACGAGCGACGGCGCCGCCTCCCTCGTAGCGACCGCCGTCGAGACGTACGGCCGGCTCGACACCCTCGTCAACAACGCCGGCTTCCTGCGCGACCGCATGCTGGTCAACCTCACCGAGGACGACTGGGACGCCGTGGTACGCGTCCACCTCAAGGGTCACTTCCTGCCGCTGAAGCACGCCGCCGCGCACTGGCGGGCCGAGGCCAAAGCGGGGCGCACCCCGGTGGCCCGGGTCGTGAACACCAGTAGCGGGGCCGGCCTGCTGGGCTCGGTGGGGCAGGGCGGCTACAGCGCCGCCAAGGCCGGGATCGTCGGGCTGACCCTGGTCGCGGCGGCCGAACTGGGCCGCTACGGCATTCAGGTCAACGCCGTGGCACCGGCCGCTCGTACCCGCATGACGGAAGGCGCCTTCGCCGCCGCCATGGCCGCCCCGGCCACCGGTTTCGACGCGATGGCCCCCGAGAACGTCTCCCCCCTCGTGGTCTGGCTCGGCTCGGCCGCGAGCGCGGGCGTGACCGGGCGGGTGTTCGAGGCGGAGGGCGGCCGGATCACCGTCATGGAGGGCTGGCGGCCCGGGCCCACGGCCGACAAGGGAGCCCGCTGGACACCGGCGGAAGCGGGGGAGAGGGCACGCGAACTGCTGTCGGAGGCCGAGCCGCCGGGCGCGGTGTACGGGGCGTGACGCGGCGGCCCTCCGCCCGGCGGCACCATGACGGACGGGAAGCGGACCGCCGTTCGCAGTTCCTCCGTGCTGAACTCCTCGCACGCCGACGATGTTGCGCTGCTGATGGCGGGCGGCTTCGGCTGGGTGTGGGCCGTGGTCGACGGCGCACCGGCCGGGCACGCGGGAGCGTGGCCGCTGGTGCCGGGGCTTTCGGTCGCCGGGGCGGGGCGGCTCAGGTGTCGCAGTCCAGTACCGTCCGGCACAACCCGCACCGCGCGCGGACGCGCCCGCGAACCGGGACCCGGATCCGCTGGTGGCAGGTCGGACAGGGGAACGAGACACGGAGCCGCCCGGCGGGGTCGGAGGTGAACGCGTAGGGAGCGCTCGGCGGTGCTCCGGGCGCGTGCCGGCGGTCGTGGGCGTAGCGGCGGCGGCCCGCCCAGCCGGCCCCGGTCAGCGGCGGCTGCTGCCCGTCCTGGCGGGCCAGGGCCATGCCCTTGACGTACGCGCTGTAGGCCTGCGGGCTGGTGAACCACACGGACGGGTCCTCGCGGAAGAGCAGGGCACGCTTGGCGAGGACGTAGCCGAACTCCTCCGGGGTGAGGTAGCCCAGCTTCTGCGAGGAGACGCCGTCCTCCCGGTACGCGTCCAGCAGCAGCCAGCCCGCGCCCAGGTAGGCCGTCACCGTGTCCGTGAGGATCTCGTTCTCGGCCGTGGTGGGGAAGGCGAGGTCCAGCCGGTGCAGGTAGACGTGCGCCACCTCGTGCGCGAGTGCCGCGCCGATGTCCCTGCGATGGGTACGGAAGCGGTCGTTCAGCTCGACGAAGTACTCGGGGCCCGCAGCCAGTTCGACGTTCGCCGCGTGGGTCATCTCCCGGAAACCGACGATCAGCCGCGCATCCGGCAGCCTGAAGTGCCGCACCATCTCCCGGGCCACGCGCTGCGCGCCCAGGTGCAGGTCGTCGGTGTCGCAGAACGCCACGTCGGCGGGGGCCACGCTGACCGAGAACGTCTGCACGGTGTCGGGGGACAGGCGCCGGTACAGCGCGGTGACGGCGGCCCGCACCGTCTCCAGATGCGGGTAGCCGTGCTCGACCGGTCCGCCGTTCGCCACGTCCGCACCCCCAAAGACGCCGGAACTCCACTCCACTGTAGGCGGAGAGAGCCCCGGTGGGCGCGGGTGCGCACGGCGGGTCACACGGGCAGGAGGCGCAGCACGGACCGACCCGATGCACCCACGCCCACCCCCGCGTCCACCCCCGCGCCCGTCTCCTCGTCCACGCCCCCGCCGCCCTGCTCGCCCGCGCACGCGTACGTGCCCGCGCCCGTCTCCTCGTCCACGCCCCCGCCGCCCTGCCGGCCCGCGCACGCGTACGCGTCCTCGCTCCCCTCCAGCTCCAGCACCCACACCTCGTTCTCGCCCTCGCGCAGTACCGGGCCGGGGACGTACAGGGACCGCTGGGGGCCGACCGACCAGTAGCGGCCCAGGGCGAAACCGTTGATCCAGACGAAACCGCGCGTACGGCCGGACAGCTCCAGCCGGGCGTCCCCGGCGCCGCGCACCGTGACCGTGCCCCGGTACAGCCCCGGCTCCCCCCGCCCGGTCGGCGCACCGAACGGCACCTCCGCCACGCCGCCGGTGAACGCGTCGAGGTCCAGCCCGCGCGCGCGTACCCCGTGCAGATACTGCCGCTCGTGCAGGACACCGCCGGTGATGCCCTTCGCCTCGCCGAACCGCGGCCCGTAGTTCACCCGCCCCAGGGACTCCACCCACAGCTCCACCCGCGCGGGACCCGCCACGGGCTCCTCGAGCCGCGGGTCCTCCTCGGTGAGCACCCCGGCCCGCTCGCCGTCGACGTACACCACCGCGAGGTCCCGCAGCCCGCGCACGGTCAGCGGGTACGGCCGCCGCGGGCCCGGCACCTCGACCGCGTAGCGGACCAGGCCCCGGGTGATCCCGAGTTCCTCGAAGGTGGGCGGCACGGGCGTGACCGTCTCGGTGCCGCCCAGCGTCTCCAGGACGGCGGACAGCGGTGCCCAGCCGGTGAGCGTGACTTCGGCCGGGGCGGCCAGCACGGCGGGCTGCGGCGGCAGGCCGGGCAGCGGGCCGGGGCGGCACTCGGCGAGCACCTCGCGGAAGCGCCAGAACTTCTCGGTGGGGCGGCCGTACTCGTCCACGGGCGCGTCGTAGTCGTACGAGGTCACGTCCGGCTCCAGCGGACCCTCGTGCAGCTCTCCGCCGCCCCGGTTGGCACCCGCCCAGCCCCCGAAACTCGTGCCGCCGTGCGCCATGTACAGGTTCACGGAGGCCCCGCACTCCAGGATCTCGCGCAGCGCCCCCGCGGCCTCCGCAGGGTCGCGTACGACGTGCTCGCCGGCCCAGTGGTCGAACCAGCCGCACCAGAACTCCATGCACATCAGCGGGCCTTCGGGCCGGTGCCGGCGCAGCGTCTCGAAGGCCTCGCGCGCGTGGGAGCCGAAATTCACCGTGGCGAGCACCCCGGGCAGCGAGCCGCCGGTCAGCATGTGGTCCTCGGGGCCGTCCGAGGTGAACAGCGGCACCGTGACCCCCTCGGCCCGCAACAGCCCGGCCAGCTCCCGCAGGTAGCCGGCGTCACTGCCGTGGCTGCCGTACTCGTTCTCCACCTGGACCATGAGCACCGGGCCGCCGCGGCCGAGCTGGCGGGGCACGATCTCGCGCAGCAGTTCCCGGAACCAGTTCCGGACGTGGAACATGTAGCGTTCGTCGCCCGTACGCGCGCGCGTGCCCGTCTCGCCGGTCAGCCACGCCGGCAGGCCGCCGTTCTCCCACTCGGCACAGATGTAGGGCCCCGGCCGCACGACGGCCCACAGCCCCGCCTCCCGCACGGCGTCCAGGAACCGGCCGACCGCCTGCACGTCCCGGGAGGTGCCCGGCCGCGGCTGGTGCAGATTCCACGGGACGTACGTCTCCACGCAGTTCAGGCCCATCGCCCGGAGCATCGCCAGCCGGTGCCCCCACTGCGCCTCGTGCACCCGGAAGTAGTGCAGCGCGCCGGACAGCAGCCGTACCGGACGCCCGTCCAGCAGGAAGCCGGATTCCCCCACCCCGAACTCGTTCATGCTCCTCAGCCTCACCTCTTCCGGCGATCGGCACCATGGACGAAGATCGGCGCTGCTTGGACAAAAGTCCCTGCGTACGTCCGTGACAGGCGGACAGTCGGACAGGCGGACGGACGGACGGACGGGCAGGCAGTCAGGTGGACGGGCAGGCAGGCAGTCAGGCGGACGGGCAGGCAGGCCGCCGGCGCCGGGGAGGAGCGCGGATGTACCAGACCTGGATGCGGTTCTTCAGCCCCGGCCCCGTCCACCACCGCCTCGGCCTGGTCTGCCTCGGTGTCGGACTGCAGCACGGCACGCTGCCCACGGTCGGCCCGCGCACCCTCGACCACCACGTGGCCGTCGTGATCAGCTCCGGCGGCGGCTGGTACCGGGGCGCCGACGGCCGCCGCACGACCGTGACCGCGCCCGCACTGCTGTGGCTCACCCCCGGCGTGCCCCACCACTACGCCCCCGACCGGGACACCGGCTGGGACGAGGGCTTCGTCGACTTCACCGGCCCCGCAACGGCGGCCTACACCGAACTCGGCCACATCGAGCCCGACCGGCCCGTCGTCCCGCTCTCCGACGCCTCCGGACCCCGCACGGTCATCGCCCGCATCGCCCGGGCAGCCCGCCGCGGCAACCCGCTGCTGGAGGTGGAGACCGGCGCCGCCGTCCACGAACTCCTCGTCGCCCTGCGCCGCGCCCGCGCCGACCTCGCCCCCGACGGCGACGAGCTGCTCCAGGCACTCGCCCGGGACGCCTGCACGCCGATGAGCGTCGCCGGCCACGCCGCCCGGCACGGGATGACCACCGCCGAGCTGCGCAGCGCGGTCCGCCGGGCCGCCGGGTGCAGCCCCAAGGACTACCTCCTGGGCATCCGCCTCGGCCGCGCCAAGGAACTGCTCGCCGCCACCGAGCTGCCCGTCGCGGCCGTCGCACGCCGCGTCGGGTACGACGACCCCGCCTACTTCTCCCGGCTGTTCACCCGCCGCGTGGGCCTCGCCCCCGTGCGCTTCCGCGCCCAGCAGGGCCGCAGCGTCCCCGGCGGCTGGAGCGACCGCGTCCCGGACCCGGACGATCCGCCGATGATCCAGTCCCCGGACACCCCGTGAGACAGGGCCACCGCAGCGCATAGGGTTGACGGTCATGACCACCAGCAACCCCGGCACCGGTTCCGTGGACCCCGACGTCCGCCAGGAACTGGATCGGCTGCGCGACAGCATCGACAACATCGACGCGGCCGTCGTCCACATGCTCGCCGAACGCTTCAAGTGCACCCAGCAGGTCGGCCGGCTCAAGGCGCTGCACAAGCTGCCGCCCGCCGACCCGGCCCGCGAGTCCCGGCAGATCGACCGGCTGCGCAGCCTCGCCGAGAACGCCAAGCTCGACCCGGCGTTCGCCGAGAAGTTCCTCAACTTCATCATCGCCGAGGTGATCCGGCACCACGAGCGGATCGCCGAGGACACCCACAACGGGCAGCCCGCGCAGCAGGACTGACCACCGGCGCGCAGGGGACAAAAGCCGTAATCCGGCCCACCCCTGTGCGCTGTCGGTCCCATCAGGCAGCATGGCCTGCATGTCCGTACTCACGCGCGACGAAGCGCAGCTCCGAGCACAGTTCCTCGACGTCCACCGCTACACGGTCGAACTGGACCTCACGACCGGTGACGAGACCTTCGACTCCCGCACCGTGATCCGGTTCACCGCCCGGACCGACGGGGACACGTTCGTCGAGCTGAAGCCCGCCCAGCTGCGCACGGTCACGCTCGACGGACAGCCGCTCGACCCCGAGTCGCTGGACGAGAACAGGCTGCCGCTGAAGAACCTCACCGCCGGCGAGCACGAACTGCGCGTCGACGCCGTCATGCGCTACTCCCGCACCGGCGAGGGCATGCACCGCTTCACCGACCCCAGCGACGGCGAGACGTACGTCTACACCCAGATGTTCATGGACGACGTCCAGCGCGTCTTCGCCGCCTTCGACCAGCCCGACCTCAAGGCCGTCTTCGAGGTCTCGGCCAAGGCGCCCGAGGGCTGGACCGTCCTCGCCAACGGCGTCACCGAGCACCGCGGCGACGGCCTCTGGCAGGCCGCGACCACCCCGCTGATCTCCACCTACCTGGTCGCCGTCGCCGCCGGCCCCTGGCACTCGGTGCACAGCGAGCACCGCGGCCTGCCCTTCGGCATCCACTGCCGCCGCTCCCTCGCACCCCACCTCGACACCGACGCCGACGAGATCCTCGACATCACGCGCGCGTGCTTCGACCGCTACCACGAGAAGTTCGAGGAGCCGTACCCCTTCGACTCCTACGACCAGGCCTTCGTCCCCGAGTTCAACGCGGGCGCCATGGAGAACCCCGGCCTCGTCACCTTCCGCGACGACTTCGTCTACCGCTCCGCCGTCACCGACACCGAGCGGCAGACCCGCGCTATGGTCATCGCGCACGAGATGGCCCACATGTGGTTCGGCGACCTCGTCACCCTCAAGTGGTGGGACGACATCTGGCTGAACGAGTCCTTCGCCGAGTACATGGGCTACCAGACCACCGCGGAGGCCACCCGCTTCACCGACCCCTGGACCGAGTTCGGCGTCACCCGCAAGGCCTGGGGCTACGACGCCGACCAGCGGCCCACCACCCACCCGGTCGCCCCCGAGAACGTCGACGACACGGCCTCCGCCCTGCTCAACTTCGACGGCATCTCCTACGCCAAGGGCGCCTCCGCCCTGCGCCAGCTGGCCGTCTGGCTGGGCGAGAAGGACTTCCTCGCCGGCATCAACACCCACTTCGCCCGGCACAAGTTCGGCAACGCCACCCTCGCCGACTTCATCGACTCCCTCGCCTCCGCCACCGACCGCGACGTGCACGCCTGGGCCGACACCTGGCTGAGCACCACCGGCGTCGACACGCTCACCCCGGCCGTCGTCTCCGCCGAGGGCACCTGCAGCCTCACCGTCGACCACGCGGGCAGCCGCCCGCACCGCCTGAGCGCCGGACTGTACGACCACGACGTCGCCGACGCCGGCCGGCTGGTGCTGCGCGAGCGCATCTCCCTCGACATCCCGCAGACCGCCCCGCAGCCCATCGGCAAGCGCCCCGCCCTCGTCCTGCTCAACGACGGCGACCTCACCTACGCCAAGGTCCGCTTCGACGCCGGCTCCTTCGAGACCCTGCGCACCGGCCTGTCCGGCCTGCCCGACCCGCTCACCCGCGCGGTCGTCTGGAACGCCCTCAGGGACGCCGTCCGCGACGGCGAACTGCCGCCCGCCGCCTACCTGGAGACGGCCCGCGCCCACCTGCCCCACGAGACCGACCTGGCCGTCGTCCAGGGCGTCCTCGCCTTCGCCGCCGGCCAGATCACCGACCAGTACCTCCCGCCGGAGGACCGTCCCGCCGCCCTGGCCACGCTCGCCTCCCTCTGCCGCGACCTGCTGCGGCGCACCGAGGACGGCGAGCACCCCGGCCTGCGGCTGATCGCCGTACGCCACCTGATCGGCGTGGCCGCCCACCCGGAGACCATCGCCGCCTGGCTCGCCGACGGCACCGTGCCCGGCGGCCCGGAACTCGACCCCGAGCTGCGCTGGCGCATCCTCGCCCGGCTCGCCGTACTCGGCGCCACCGACGAGAGCGCCATCGCCGCAGAACTGGAGCGCGACCCGAGCGCCACCGGCCAGGAAGGCGCCGCCCGCTGCCGCGCCGCCCTGCCCGACCCGGCCGCCAAGCGCGCGGCCTGGGAGGCGATGTTCGCCGGCGACGACCTGTCCAACTACCTCTTCACCGCCACCGCCCAGGGCTTCTGGCAGCCCGAACAGGCCGAACTGGTACGGGAGTACGTCCCCCGCTTCTACGAGGACGCGGTCGCCGTCGCCGCCCGCCGCGGCCCCGCCATAGCGGTCGCCGCCGGCCGCTGGTGCTTCCCGGCCCACGCCGTCGACGCCGGCCACGTGCGGTCCGGCGAGGCCTGTCTGCGCGACGCCGACCTCACCCCGGCCCTGCGCCGCACCCTCGCCGACCGGCTGGACGACCTGTCCCGCGCCCTGAAGGTGCGCGACGGGCAGGGCGACCGGGCGGCCGCGCAGCGGGCGTAGGACCGACGACGTAGGGCGCGGCTGGTCCCTGCCGACGATGCGCGGGGCCGGCCGCCCTTCCTAGGCTCGGACGGTCGACGACCAGACCGAGCCCCCGGAGGCAGCCCCGTGATCGTAGTGACCGGAGCGACCGGCAACGTCGCCCGTGCCCTCCTCGACCGTCTCCTCGCCGCGGGACAGCCCGTCCGGGCCCTGACCCGGGACCCGCAGCGGGCCGCGCTCCCCGAGCGGGCGGAGGTCGTCCGGTTCCGGCCGGACGACCCCGCCACCCTCTTCGGCGGAGCGACCAAGCTCTTCCTGTACGCCCTGGCCGACGCCGCCCCGCTGCTGGAGGCGGCCCGCGCACAGGGGGTGCGGCACGTCGTCCTGCTCTCCAGCGGCATCATCCAGGAGGGCGCCGACGAGACCCACCCCATCCACGTCATGCACGCCACCGTCGAACGGCAGATCCGCGACAGCGGGCTCGCCTGGACGTTCCTGCGGCCCAACGCCTTCGCCACCAACGCGCTCCAGTGGGCGCCCCAGATCCGCACGGGCGACACCGTCCGGGGCGTCTTCGCGGGCGGGCTCTCCGCGCCCATCCACGAGGACGACATCGCGGCCGTCGCCGAGCGCGTCCTGCTCGACGACGGGCACGAGGGCGCCGTGCACCGGCTCACCGGCCCCGCGGCGACGAGCAACGCCGATCAGGTCGCCGCGATCGGCGCGGTGCTCGGCAGGAAGCTGACGTTCCAGGAGGTCGACCCGGCCGAGGCCGGCCCGGAACTGTTCCCTGACCTGCCGCCGCAACTGCGCGACCGGCTGCTGCAGAGCTTCGCGGAGACCGTCGGCGTACCCCCGGAGATCACCGGCACGGTGGAGAAGCTGACCGGCACCCCGGCCCGCACCTTCGCCGAGTGGGCCCGCGACCACGCCGGGGACTTCCGGGCCTAGCCGGCGGCGGCACACCTCCCCTCGTGTCCCAACGGCCCCTCCCGCTAGGGCAGTACACACTTTCGGGTTCCGTTCGCCGGGCTTTCGGGACACAGGGCTCCCTTCCGGTACAAGCTGGAAGTCCGCCCACACGCCGGACGCCCCGGGCCCCAGAAGCCCGCCGGGCGGACCCGTGCCCGGAGGAGAGCCCATGAGCCTGCCGCCCCTCGCCTCGGGCCCCGGCGGCCCCGACGCCCTGCGGCCCCTCCTGGACACCGTGCTCGACGCGCTCGCGGCCGGCGCCGCCCGGCGCGGCGGACCACTGCCCGCCGGCGGACCGGACGGCGTCGCCGCGCGCGTCGCCGACGCCCTCGGCGACGTCCTGCCCGACACCGGCGACCCGGACGCCCTGCACACCCTCGTACAAGCCCTGGCCGAGGGCGCCGCCGACCCCGCCGACCCGCTCTGCGCGGCCCACCTGCACTGCCCGCCGCTCGCCGTGGCCACCGCCGCGGACCTCGCCGCGAGCGCCCTCAACCCCTCCCTCGACTCCTGGGACCAGTCCCCGGCCGCCTCCGCCCTGGAAGCCGCGGTCGCCCGCACCCTCGCCCGCACCGCCGGCCTCGCCGACGCCCTGGTCACCACCGGCGGCACGGAGTCCAACCAGCTCGCCCTGCTGCTCGCCCGCGAAGCCCACGGCGGCACCGTCCAGCTGGTCTGCGGCGCCGGCGCCCACCACTCCCTCGCCCGCGCCGCCTGGCTGCTCGGCCTGCCCGAGCCGGTCGTCGTCCCCACACCCCACGGCACCCTCGACCCGGCCACGCTGCACGAGGCCCTCACCGCGCTCCCCGGTCCGCTGCTGGTCGCCGCCACCGCCGGCACCACCGACGCCGGGCTCATCGACCCGCTGCCCGAGATCGCGGGCCTGTGCACCGCCCACGGCGCCCGGCTCCACATCGACGCGGCCTACGGCGGAGGTCTCCTCTTCAGCGACCGGCACCGCGACCGGCTCGCCGGCCTCGAAGCCGCCCACACCGTCACCCTCGACCTGCACAAACTCGGCTGGCAGCCGGTCGCCGCCGGCCTCCTCGCCGTCGCCCGCCCCCACGAACTCGCCGCCCTCCG
Source organism: Streptomyces actinomycinicus (assembly GCF_016741775.1). Lineage (GTDB taxonomy): Bacteria > Actinomycetota > Actinomycetes > Streptomycetales > Streptomycetaceae > Streptomyces > Streptomyces actinomycinicus. The sequence goes on from NZ_JAERRK010000012.1 coordinate 127,810, forward strand.
ACAGCGCGCCGACTACCTGAACGCCGACGACGACACCGAGGCCGGACTGCCCGACCTGCTCGGCCGCTCCCTGCGCACGACCCGCCGCCCCGACATCCTGAAGATCGCCGTCACCCTGAAGACGCTGGGCCGCAGCGGCCTCGGCGCCCTGGTCGACCAGGTCTGCGCACGAGCCCGCGAATTCGCCTCGCTGGTGCAGGACCACCCCGGCCTCGAACTCCACGCCCGGCCCGTCATCAGCACCGTCCTGTTCCGGCCCGCCGACGCGGACGACGCCACCGTGGCCGTCGTACGCCGCAGGCTGCTGCAGGAGGGCCGGGCCGTGCTCGGCCGCGCCCGGGCCGACGGCCGCCTGTGGCTCAAGGCCACCTTCCTCAACCCCCACGCACGGCCGGACGACCTGGCCCACCTGCTCAAACTCGTCGAAGGAAGCACCCCCGCATGACCCACCCCCCACGCCACGAGCCCGCGTCCCCGCGCGACCTGGTCGGCATCGGCATCGGCCCCTGCAACCTCTCCCTCGCCGCCCTCGCCCACCCGCTCGCCGAACTGGACGCCGTCTTCTACGAACAGCGCCCCGGCTTCGACTGGCACCCCGGCCTGCTCATCGAGGGTGCCACCATCCAGGTGCCCTACCTCGCCGACCTGGTGACCCTGGCCGACCCGACCAGCCCCTGGAGCTTCCTCAACTACCTGAGGGCCCGCGAACGGCTCTTCCCCTTCTACTTCGCCGAGCGCTTCCACATCCAGCGCGCCGAGTACGACGCCTACTGCCGCTGGGTCGCCGAAGCGCTGCCCGGGCTCCGCTTCCGCCACCAGGTCGACGCCGTCCGCTGGAACCCCGAACGGGACGTGTTCGAGGTCGACCACACCCAACTCGACGCCGAGGGCGAGGCCGAGGCCCTCGGCCGCACCTACACCCGCAACATCGTCCTCGGCATCGGCACCGCCCCCTACGTGCCCGACCCGCTCAAACCCCTGGTGGACGCGCCCGGCGTACCCGTCGTCCACGCCGCCGACTACCTCGACCACCGCGACGCCGTCCTCGCCGCCGGGCACGTCACCGTCGTCGGCTCCGGCCAGTCCGGCGCCGAGGTCTTCCTCGACCTGCTCCGGCACCGCCCGGCCGGCCGGGAGAAGCTGCACTGGATCGGCCGCACCGAGGCGTTCGCCCCGATGGAGTACTCCAAGCTGGGCCTGGAGCACTTCACGCCCGACTACACGCGCTACTTCCACGCCCTCGCCGAGCCCGTCCGGGACCGGCTCGTCGCCGCCCAGTGGCAGCTGCACAAGGGCATCGACGCCGGCACCCTCGCCGCCATCCACGACGAGCTGTACCGGCGCACCGTGAACGGAGGCTGGCCCGACGCCGTCCTCACCCCGGGCGTCCGCGTCCGCACGGCCGGCCGGATCGCCACCACCAAGATCGAGCTGCACCTGGAACACCTCCAGCAGGACAGCCGCTCCCGGCTGACGACCGACGCCGTCGTCCTGGCCACCGGCTACCGCGACCGCCCGCTGGACCGCCTCCTCGCCGGACTCGACCCCTACATCCGCCGGGACAGCAGCGAACGCCCGCGCATCGACGAGCAGTTCCGGCTCGTCCTGGACCCCTCGGTCACCGGCGCCGTCCACGTCCAGAACGCCGAGCTGCACACGCACGGCGTCGGCGCCCCGGACCTGGGCCTGGCCGCCTGGCGCAGCGCGACCATCCTCAACTCGCTCACCGGGAAGGAGCCGTACCCGCTCCCCTCCCGGACGGCCTTCACCTCGTTCGGGCTGGAGGAGCCCGCGGACAGGGTGCCGCAGGCCAGACAGCCCAAGCGGCTCACTCCACTCGTCGACGAAAGGTAGCGGGGACGAAAGGCAGCGACGAAAGGCAGCGGGGGCGAAAGGAAGCGGGAACGGAAGGAAGCGGGGACGAGAGGCAGCCGGTGCCCTAGAACACCGGCGTGCCGTTCCGCGTGAGCTTCCAGTCCACCGACGCGAAGTCCTTCGGGTCCAGGACACCCTTCGCGGTCACCCACTCCGCGATCCGGGTGCGGATCTCCGTCGACTCCGACCACAGCTCCTTGGCCGAGGCGACGTGCGGGAAGGCACCGCCACCGTTGGCACGGTAGTTGTTCACCGCGAGCACGAACTGCCGGGCGTCGTCCAGCGGGGCCCCGTTGAAGGTGAGGTTCTTGATGCGCGACCCGGCCGGCTGGGCGATGTCGATGTCGTACGCCATGCCCGACACGTAGTCGTAGTTGTAGTCCGGACGGTTGCCCGCGTTCGTCAGCTTGTCCACGTCGACGGCCGTGCCGGGAGCCGTCTGGACGTAGTACTCCGCCGAGTACTCCAGGTACGCTCGCACCTGAGCGCCCGTCATCAGCTTGGCGACCAGCGTGTTGTCGTACACGTACAGGCTCGACAGGTCCCGGATGGTGACGTTCCCGGCGGGGATCTCCGAGGTCCGCGAGAACGGCGAGGCCTGGGCGATCACCGGCAGCGAGGCGTACTCGGTGCCGGCCAGCGCGGCCTTCACCACGTCCTCCTGGACCTTGGTGATCAGGTCGATGATCGGGGCGTCCTTGTAGCGGGCCTCGACGGTCGTCAGGGTCTCGGTCGCCCGGCCCACCACCTGGTTGACGTACGCGACGACCTTCTTGTGCTCGTCGGCCAGCAGCTTGGTGATCTTCGGGTCGTCGGCGACCGTGCTGGAGTTGCGCAGCGAGGCGGAGACCGACTCGACCTCCCAGCGGCCCTTGCTGAACACCAGCTCGATGTCGAACAGGGTGAGCCGCTCGGCGTAGCACAGCGGCTCCGAGAGCACGACGGTCCTGCCCGTCTTCTCGTTGACGACCTTCAGCTCCGGGATCTCCACGTGCGCGTGGCCGACCAGGATGGCGTCGACACCGGGCACCTGCCTGGCCACGTTGGCCGCGGCGTTCTCCACGTACGGCACCTGGTCGCCGTACGACGACGTGCCGGACGTACCCGAGTGGGCCGAGACGACGACCACGTCGGCGCCCATCGACTTCAGCTTCGGCACCCACTTGGCGGCCTGCTCCTCCAGCCCCGGGAACGCCAGCTTGCCCTGCACGTAGGCCTTGTCCCAGATCGCGATGCCCGGGTTGGTCAGGCCCAGGACGGCGACCTTGACCGGCTTGGCGCCCGGCACGTGGAAGGTCTTCATGAAGTACGGCGGGAAGGCGGGCCGCAGCGTCCTGGCGTCCACGGCGTTCGCGCCGAGCAGCGGGAAGTCGAGCTGGTCCTCGAACTTGCGGAGCGTCTCGATGCCGTAGTTGAACTCGTGGTTGCCGAGCGCCGCCGCGTCGTACCCGATCGCGTTCATGGCCTGCGCCATCGGGTGCACCGGGCCGCCCTTGGCGGTGATCGGGTCGACCTTGGCGTAGTAGTAGGTCAGCGGGGTGCCCTGGATGGTGTCACCGGCGTCGAGCAGCAGGGTGTTGCAGTGGCCCTTCTCCTTGCGCACCTGGTTGACCAGGGTGGAGATGCGGGCGAGGCCCATGGCGTTGCCCGCCTTGTCGGAGTACTCCGCATCCTTGAAGTAGTCCCAGTTGAAGACGTGGCCGTGCAGGTCGGTGGTGCCCATGACCGTCAGCGAGTACCGCTTCACGGGGTGCGCGGGGTGGCTTCCGTCCGCCGCCTCGGCCGCCGGAGCCGTCGCCGCTCCGGTGATCGCCACTCCGGCCCCGGTGGCGGCGGACTTCTTCAGGAACTTCCGGCGGTTCAACGGCATCTTCAGGTCTCCTTGGCGCATGGTGAACGACGCGCGTAGATTCTGACCTGAACATGACCTACGGCAACAGGTACGGGAGGTTGCGATCTGGTGACCATCGCTCATAGGAGCGGACCACCGCACAATTCAACACTTGTCAATAACCCTTCGCCCAAAGTCTGTTGAGTCGTCATACGGCGCCAATTCTCTACCCACGGGTAAGCCATAGGCTCGACCCATGCGCCGAGCAAAGATCGTCTGTACCCTGGGGCCCGCCACCGACTCGTACGACCAGATCAAGGCACTCGTCGAGGCCGGAATGGACGTCGCCCGGTTCAACCTCAGCCACGGCACCCACGCCGAGCACGAGGAGCGCTACCGACGCGTCCGAAAGGCGGCCGACGAAACAGGCCGCAGCGTCGGGATCCTCGCCGACCTTCAGGGCCCGAAGATCCGGCTCGCCCGCTTCGGCGAAGGGCCCGTACTCCTTGAACGCGGCGACACCTTCTGCATCACCGTGGAGGAAGGCGTCGAGGGCGACCGCCACCAGTGCGGCACCACCTACGCCGGCCTCGCCGCCGACGTCGCCCCCGGCGAACGCATCCTCGTCGACGACGGCAAGGTCTGCCTGGAAGTCACCACCGTGGACGGCCCCCGCGTACACACCCGCGTGGTCGAGGGCGGCATGATCTCCGACCACAAAGGACTCAACCTCCCCGGAGTCGCCGTCTCCGTCCCCGCACTCTCCAAGAAGGACGAGGACGACCTGCGCTGGGCGCTGCGCACCGGCTTCGACGTGATCGCCCTCTCCTTCGTCCGCAGCGGCGACGACGCCGCGGACGTCCACCGGATCATGGACGACGAGGGCCGCCGCCTCCCCGTGATCGCCAAGATCGAGAAACCGCAGGCCGTGGCCAACCTCGACGGCATCGTCGCCGACTTCGACGGACTCATGGTGGCCCGCGGAGACCTCGGCGTCGAAATGCCGCTGGAACAGGTCCCGATCGTCCAGAAGCGCGCCGTCAAACTCGCCAAACGCAACGCCAAACCGGTGATCGTCGCCACCCAGATGCTCGACTCGATGATCGAGAACTCCCGCCCGACCCGCGCCGAGGCCTCCGACGTCGCCAACGCGGTCCTGGACGGCACGGACGCGGTGATGCTCTCCGGCGAGACCAGCGTCGGCAAGCACCCGGTCGAGACCGTACGCACCATGGCGAAGATCGTCACCGCGGCCGAGGAGGACATGCTGGCCAAGGGCCTGCCCCCACTCACCGAGCGGAACAAGCCCCGCACCCAGGGCGGCGCGGTCGCCCGGGCCGCCGCCGAGATGGGCGACTTCCTCGGCGCGAAGTTCCTCGTGGCATTCACCCAGTCGGGCGACACCGCCCGCCGCCTCTCCCGCTACCGCTCCCCGATCCCGCTGCTCGCCTTCACCCCCGAGCCGGCCACCCGCTCCCAGCTCAGCCTCACCTGGGGCGCCGAGACCTTCCTCGGGCCGCACGTGGACTCCACCGACGCCATGGTCGACCAGGTGGACGAACTGCTGCTGAGGTACGGCCGCTGCCGGAAGGGCGACGTCGTGGTCATCACGGCCGGTTCCCCGCCCGGCGTCTCCGGCTCGACCAACATGGTCCGCGTCCACCACATCGGCGAGGACGACAGCCCGAAGTGACGGACCGGGGCCCTCTCCGGCGCCCCCTTCAGTGCTTGGGACCGACATGGGTGTCCATGAGGGCGACGGACGCCTTCTTGGCAACGGAGATGTTGTACGGGTTGCCGTCTCTGGTGCAGGGCGTCCACTCGACGCCGAGCCTGTCGAGGGTGCCGGTGTACAGGCTCCGGATGTCGTCCGACTTGTTGGTGAAGAAGTAGCGCGGATATTCGTACCGCTTCCGCTCACCGGCGACCATGCGGGTGGTCCAGTTGGTGATGCGGCAGCCGTCGGAGTGGATGAGGCCGCGGACGAAGTCCCACGGGTGGGCGTCGACGACGGCTTGCTGCCACGGCTCAAGGGCGATGGGTCGCTCGTGCTTCTTGCCGGGGCCGTGCTGCGGGAAGAGGCAGGGCCAGTGCTTGCTGGCGGCGCAGACCACTACGCACCCCTGCCTCCGGACACGACAGACGCGGTTGTCCGGGCGGACGGTGCGCATCGCCGTTTCGCACGTGTCGATGATGCCTGGCCAGGCGTTGTCCAGGGCAACGCGCATGACATACACGCCTTTGCGATGGGCGCTGATACAGCCGTCGCCGAGATACAGGCCGAGAAGGTAGGCGTAGACGGCGGGATCCTCCGGGAAACCGGGGGTCTCCCGGCAGCGAGGGCAAGGCTTGCTGACGCGTTCGCGAGGTTCCAGGCGTGTCTGCCAGGAACGAATCGCATAACGCGATATTCCTGTCTCCCGGCTGACGGAGTTGAGGCTGCGCCCCTGCGCCATCAGGGCCAGCGCTCGCTTACGTGTGCCCATGTCGTACATGTGGCCACAGTGCGTCACACTCGGCGGGCCGCGGGCAAGAAAAATGGAGAACCACACGAACGTGGCTCTCCGCTTGCAAGACGTGACCTTGGAATCTAAGGAAAAGTGCCCCGGGTCGGACTCGAACCGACACTGTACGGGTTTTGAATCCGTTGCCTGCTGCCAATTGGGCTACCGGGGCTCGCAGAATCCAAGGTTTCCCCCGACCCTCCGCGCGTCCACCTTACCGCAGCTAGGTAGGCTCTTGTCAGCAGTACCCCTGCCCTGAACGAGGAGCCCCCGTGACCGCCGAGTCGCCCCAGCCCGTAGACGCGCCCGACGACGACAAGTCGCACGTGCCTCCGCTGACGACCCGAGTCGTCATCGCCGAGGACGAGGCCCTGATCCGGCTCGACCTGAAAGAGATGCTGGAGGAGGAGGGGTACACCGTCGTCGGCGAGGCCGGGGACGGTGAGCAGGCCGTCGAGCTGGCCCGCGAGCACCGGCCGGACCTGGTCATCCTGGACGTGAAGATGCCCAAGCTGGACGGCATCTCCGCGGCCGAGAAGATCGCCGAGGAGTCGATCGCGCCGGTCCTGATGCTCACCGCCTTCTCGCAGCGCGACCTCGTGGAGCGCGCCCGGGACGCGGGTGCCATGGCGTACCTGGTGAAGCCGTTCAGCAAGAGCGACGTCGTCCCGGCGATCGAGATGGCCGTCTCCCGGTTCACCGAGCTGAAGGAGCTGGAGAAGGAGGTCGCCGACCTCACCCAGCGGCTGGAGACCCGCAAGCTGGTCGACCGCGCGAAGTCCATCCTGCAGACGGAGTACGGGCTGACCGAGCCGGCCGCGTTCCGCTGGATCCAGAAGACGTCCATGGACCGCCGGCTGTCGATGCAGCAGGTCGCGGAGGCGGTCATCGCGGACAACGAGGAGAAGAAGTCCGCGAAGGGCTGATGCCCGCCTTCGTGCCGACGCACATCGCCCGCGCCCCCTGCAGGGGGCGCGGGCGATGTGCGTGTCCGGCCGGGCCGGTGGAGCGCCTAGTCCTCGCCGAGGTAGGCCTTGCGCACCGACTCGTCGTGCAGGAGGTCCTGCCCGGAGCCGGAGAGGACGATCTTGCCGACCTCCATGACGTGACCGTGGTCGGCCAGGGAGAGGGCGGCCTGGGCGTTCTGCTCGATGAGCAGAATGGTGGTGCCCGCCGACTTGAGTTCCTGGATGGTCGCCATGATCTTCTGCATCATGATCGGCGACAGACCCATGGAGGGCTCGTCGAGCATGAGCAGCTTCGGCCGGGACATCAGCGCCCGTCCCATGGCGAGCATCTGCTGCTCACCGCCGGAGAGAGTGCCCGCGGCCTGCTTGCGGCGCTCTCCGAGGATGGGGAAGAGGTCGTAGGCGCGCTGGATGTCCTTCTCGATGCCTTCCTTGTCGCTGCGCAGGAAGGCGCCGAGGCGGAGGTTGTCCTCGATCGTCATGCGGGGGAAGATGTGCCGGCCCTCGGGGGAGTGGGCGAGCCCCAGCGAGACGACCTTGTGGGCGGGGATCTTCTTCAGCGACTTGCCGTCGAACCTGATGTCGCCGGAGAGCGGCTGGAGCAGGCCCGAGAGTGTCCGCAGGGTCGTGGTCTTCCCGGCCCCGTTGGTGCCGATGAGGGTGACCACCTCGCCCGCGTTCACCTTGAACGAGATGCCCTTGACGGCTTCGATCTTGCCGTAAGCGACCCTGAGGTCCTCGACCTCGAGCAGTGCGGTCACTTGTCGTCCCCTTCCTCGGTGCTCTGCGCGTCGGCCTCCGCAGCCTCGACTTCGGCGGCCTCCGCGTCGCCCGGCGCACCCTCGAAGGGCGTGCCCAGGTAGGCGGCGATGACGCGCTCGTCGGCCTGGACGACCTCGGCGGGGCCCTCGACGATCTTCTCGCCCTGGACCAGCACGGCGACCCGGTCGCACAGGTTCATGATGAACCGGATGTCGTGCTCGATGACGAGGACGGCGATGCCCTTGTCCCGGATGGCGAAGATGAGTTCTTCGGCCGCCCGGGTCTCCTGCGGGTTCATGCCGGCGGTCGGCTCGTCGAGGAGGAGCAGGCCGGGCTCGCTCGCCAGCGCCCGGGCGATCTCCAGCTTGCGCTGCTCGCCGTAGGGCAGGTTGCGGGCGAGGTGGTCGGCCTTGGCGGCGAGACCGGTGAACTCCAGGAGTTCCATGGCCCGGGCCCGCGACTCCTCCTCGGCCTTCTTGAAGCCGGGCAGGCGCAGCAGGGCCGACCAGAGGCCCTCCTTGGTGCGGGTGTGCCGCCCGACCAGCACGTTCTCCAGAACGGTCATGTTGGCGAAGAGCCGGATGTTCTGGAACGTACGGGCGATGCCGGCCTGGGTGACCAGGTGCGGCTTGGGCGGCAGGACGGTGCCCTTGTAGGCGACCCTGCCCTCGGTCGGTACGTAGAGACCGGTGAGGCAGTTGAAGAAGGTCGTCTTGCCGGCGCCGTTCGGGCCGATCAGGCCGACGATCTCGCCGCTGTTGACGGTGAGGTCCACGTCGCGCACGGCGGTCAGGCCGCCGAAGCGCATGGTGACACCGCTCGCGGCGAGCACCGTGGTGGTGGGTGCGGTCGTGGTGGTGGTCATGGCGGTCACGCCCCTGCCTTCGCGACGCCGGTCGCGCCATCGGGCAATGGCTTGTCCTCCGGCAGGTCGAGCTGTCCTGTCTCGTGGAATTCGAGCTGCTTCCTGCGGTCGGCGACCAGGCCCTCGGGGCGGAAGCGCATCAGCAGCATCAGCGCGATGCCGAAGAGCAGCAGCTGGTACTCCGCCATGAACTGGAGCTTGGCGGGGATCAGGTAGAGCAGTGCGGCGCCGATCAGCGGGCCGCTGATGGTGCCCATGCCGCCGAGGATGACGGCGGCGAGCAGGAAGGCCGAGTTCGGCGGCACGGAGCCGGCGAACTGGTACTGCTCGGGGGTGACGCTGTACGACACGTGCGCCTGGACGGTGCCCGCGAGGCCGGCGAGGGAGGCACCGAGCGCGAAGGCGAGGAGCTTGAGGCGGAAGCCGTTGATGCCCATCGCGGTGGCGGCGGTCTCGTCCTCGCGGATGGCGACCCATGCGCGGCCGATGCGGGACTCCGCGGAGCGGCGGAAGACCGTCACGACGATCGCCGTGAACACCAGCATCAGCAGGTAGTAGTTGGCGGAGCGGGTCAGTTCGTGGCCGAGGACGTCGTGCGGGACTCCGAGGTTGAATCCGAAGACCTCAAGGTCGGGGATCTGGGGGATGCCGTTGGAGCCGTTGGTGACGTCCGGGCCGCTGTTGCCGTTCAGGTTGTTCATGGTGATGCGGAAGATCTCACCGAAGCCGAGCGTCACGATGGCGAGGTAGTCGCCGCGCAGTCGCAGGGTGGGGGCACCGATCACCACGCCGAAGATCAGCGAGGCGGCGGCGCCGGTGAGTACGGCCGCCCAGAACGGGAAGTGCACGCCGAGGGTCGACGCGGGGGAGCCGGAGACGAGGGCGGCGGCGTAGGCGCCGACGCCGAGGAAGGCGACGTAGCCGAGGTCGAGCAGGCCGGCGAGGCCGACGACGACGTTGAGGCCCAGGGCGACCGTGGCGAAGATCAGGATGTTCGCGCCGATGAGGGCGAACTGGTCGTTGGACTGGGTGAAGGGGAAGCAGATCGCCGCCGCGAACGCCGCCCCGAGGGTGACGTTGCGGTGCTTGGCGGTCAGAGCCGACAGCCGCTTGAGGAGTCCGGCGCGGTTGACGGCGGTGAAGCCGAAGGCCGCGACGATCAGGAAGCCGATGAACTGCTCGGAGTACTCGGTGCCGATGCCGTACGAGAAGACGTACAGGCCGGTGCCGAAGCCCGCGGCGATGATCAGGATCTCCGCCCAGGAGGGCAGGTCCTTGGCACGGCCGGGGTCGGGGGCGGTGAGGGAGTGACGGATGCGGCCCCAGAGGTGCGGGGTCGGGTCCGCCGCGTCGTAGGGCTGGTCGACGGGGAGGCCGAGGGCGCCGATCACGGCGAGGAGTGCGCCGATGCCGGAGACCCAGGCGCCGGGTTCCAGGTTGACCAGGCCGCCGAGTTCCTGGGCGATCGCGCCGATGGCGTAGCCCGTGGTGCCGAACACGCCGAGGGCGGCGAGCAGGACGGGGCTGTTCTTGCCGCCGGGGGTGAGCCAGCCCAGGCCGCGGATGCCGTAGCCGGTGAGGGCGAACAACAGGGTCAGCAGGGAGCCGAAGAGGGTGAGGACCTGAAGGCCGCCCGGGTAGCCGGTGACGGTCAGGTTGCCCGGGAACTCCTCGGTCCAGGTCCAGGCCAGGAAGGTGCCCGCGAGGGCGAGCGCGGAGCCGGCGACGGTCAGTGCGCGCGCCGCGGCCTGCGGCAGCGGGATGATCGGAGTGGCCTGTGCCGCCGGCACCTCGGTGGTGCCGGAGGTCTTGTCCATGGGGATCTCGGTGGTCATCGGTATCACGCCCGATCCGCGACGCGTTCGCCGAGCAGGCCTTGTGGCCTGAACAGCAGGACGAGGATGAGGAGGGCGAACGCCCACACGTCCTTCCAGGCGCCGCCGCCGAAGAGGTCCATGCCGGGGATGTCGCCGATGTAGCCGGTGGCGAGGGACTCGGCGACGCCGAGGACCACACCGCCGAGCATGGCGCCGTAGATGTTGCCGATACCGCCGAGCACGGCGGCGGTGAAGGCCTTCAGGCCCATCAGGAAGCCCATGCGGAAGCCGACCTGGCCGTTCTTCAGGCCGTAGGCGACGGCGGCGATGGCGGCGAACGCGGCACCGATGGCGAAGGCCATGACGATGATGCGGTCGGTGTTGATGCCCATCAGCTTGGCGGTGTCGGGGTCCTGGGCGGTGGCCTGCATGCCGCGGCCGGAGCGCGTCTTGGTGACGAACAGGCCGAGGGCGATCATGCACAGCGGGGCGGCTATCAGGACGAAGAGGTCACCGCGCTGGACGTTGGCGCCGAGTATCTCGACGGGGCCGCCCTGGAACTGCGGGAAGGGGTGGTCCTTCTTCGCGTCCGGGTACCACATCCACACGGCCTGCTGGAGGACGATGGACAGGCCGATGGCGGTGATGAGGGGCGCCAGTCGTGGCGCGGTGCGCAGGGGGCGGTAGGCGAAGCGTTCCGCCGCCGTGCCGACGGCGACCGACACGAGGACGCCACCGATGATCATGAGGGGGACTGCGGCCCCGAGGCCGAAGCCGTCGGGGAGTACCAACCAGACGGTGAGGGCCCCGAAGCCCCCGACCATGAAGATCTCGCCGTGGGCGAAGTTGATGAGCTGGACGATGCCGTAGACCATCGTGTAGCCGATCGCGATGAGTCCGTACATCGCGCCGAGGATGAGTCCATTGGCCAGCTGTTGCGGCAGTTCGTTCACCGCAGGGCCTCCGTGGAGTGGTTCGGATATGGCGCCGCGCGGGAGCGCTGGTGGGCACTTCCCGCGCGGCCTGGATCAATGTGTGAGTGGGAGTTCTCTCGACTCGTCCCTCATCAGCCGAGCTTGGGTTCGCCGCTGAACTCCGGCGCCCAGGCGTTCTTCTTGACCTTGTACGCGGTCATCGTGTGGTTCGTGGTGTCACCGAACTCGTCGAACGAGATGGTGCCCGTGACGCCGTCGAACTTGACCTTGGCCATGGCGTCCAGGACCGCCTTGCGGCCGTCGGACGGAACCTTGCCGTCGTTGCCCTCGACCGCCAGCTTGACGGCCTCGATGATCGACCAGGTGGCGTCGTAGGTGAGGCCGCCGTACGCCTCGTAGGCGTCCTCGTAGCCCGCCGCCTCGTAGTCCTTGATGAACGTCTTGGCGGAGTCGAGCTGCTCGACCGGCTTGCCCACGGAGGTGGCCAGGTCGCCCTCGGCCTTCTTGTTCAGCTTCGGGAACTCGCCGGAGTAGATGCCGTCGCCGCCCATGAGCGGGATGTTCTGGCCGCTGTCCTTGAGCTGCTGGCTCAGCGGACCGGCGGCCGGGTACTCGCCGCCGTAGTACAGGGCCTGGGCGCCGGTCTTCTTGATCTTGGCGACCACGGCGTTGAAGTCACGGTCGTCGGGGTTGATGTGGTCGGTGCCGACGATCTTGCCGCCGAACTTGGTGAAGTTCGCTTTGAAGGAGGCGGCGAGGCCGGCGCCGTAGGTCTTCTGGTCGTCGATCAGGTAGACCTTCTTGAGCTTCGCCTGGTTGTACAGGTAGTCGGCGGCGAAGGCGCCCTGGATCTCGTCCGTGGTGGCGGTACGGAAGAACGTCTTGAACTGGCGGACCGAGTGGCCGGTCTTCCAGCCGTCGCCCTGGGTCAGCTCCGTGCCGGTGTTGGCGGGGGAGACCTGGGTCAGGCCGGCGTCGTTGAACGGCTTCTGCATCTGCTGCGAGACGCTGGAGTTCAGCGGGCCGACGACGCCGAGGACGTCCTTGTCGCTGATGAACTTCTGGGCGTTCTGCTGGCCGACGGAGGGCTGAGCCTGGTCGTCGAGGGCCTCGATCTTGAACTCGACGCCCTTGACGTACTCCTTCTTGTTGGCCGTCTTGGCGGCCAGGTCGGCGGAGTTCTTGATGCCGAGGCCGAGGGCCGACAGGTCGCCGGTCAGCGGGGCGTCGACGCCGATCACGACTGTGGTCTTGCCGCCCTTGCTGCTGCTGCCGCCGTCGTCGTCACGCGACCCACATGCCGTGAGTGTCAGCGATCCCGCCGCGAGCGCGGCGGTTATGGCGATGATCGAACGTTGACGCACGAATCAGGTCCTTTCCCGGGCACGGCGGCTCCCCATGGAACGCGCCGAGTCGAGCGCTGGGTCGAAGGGACTTCGAATCCGATGGCTCGGTGACTGGCCGTGACTCTAGGCGCGTGAAGGGAACATGGAGGAGGTTCTGACCGAGGCTGTGACGCTCTTGTTATGACGTGGGTAATCCTGAGCGGTACTCCGTGGGGGGAAGAGCGGATTTCCGGCCGATTCGCCCTGTCCGCATGGTGAGAACGTGCAGCGTTCGCGCGTAGCTTCTTCACGTTCGTTCACGGGTGTTCATCGGTTTTGGTGATTACATGAGTCGTTGCTGGGGGCTACGAGCGGGGCTCGTAGAGCCCGACGGGGAAAGGGGTGGCCGGGAGAGAACCGACGGCTTCCATTGCAGCCGTATTACGCTGAGTTACGCGCGCACAAGGCTTTCGGCGGGCTTCCGCCTTTTCGTGTAGGGGGCACGAAAGCGGAATTGCGGATTGCCGGACTCAGTCCCATGGACCTCCGGTCGGCTCGCCGTTCCGGTATCGCTCTTCGCACAACTCGTGTGCCCTGCCGTCGATCAGCCGGCCGGCCGCCTCGGCGTCCGCGCGCTCGCGCGCGGCCCGGGCGGCGTCAACGACCTTGCGGAGTATGTCGTACTGCCCGTCGGACAGGCCCATCGACTGGTAGTCGCCGTAGGTGTCGCCCGTCAGTGCCCGGCGCGACCAGTACGCAACGACGTTCGTACACAGCCGGGCCGGTGAAGTCGTGGCGGGGGGGGGGGGGGGGTTCGCGCTGGTCCGGGCGCGGGCCGCCGTGCCGCCCGGGCCCGGGTCCGAGCAGCCGGCCGCCGAGCAGGCGGCCAGCAGGGCCAGTCCGAGCACGACCCCTTTACGGCGTGCTCCTGCCGTAGTCATGCCCCGACGTTAGGCCGCCGGGCGCGCAGGTTCAACGGCGGGGCGGCAAAGGCGAGTTGGCCGGCGAGCCGTGACGACGCGCCCGTCGTCACGGCAGCGGCGTCAGGTCGCCGAGCGCACGCGCTCCTCGTCGCTCGGGTTCACGTCCCGCAGCATGCAGGTCAGCCGCGCGCTGCACACGCGCCGCCCCTCCTCGTCGCTGATCACGATCTCGTACGTCGCCGTCGACCGGCCCCGGTGCACCGGCGTGGCCACGCCCGTCACCAGGCCCGAGCGGACACCGCGGTGGTGGGTGCAGTTCAGGTCCACACCGACCGCGATCTTCGAGCTGCCGCCGTGGAGCATGGAGCCGATCGAGCCCAGGGTCTCCGCCAGCACCGCGGAGGCGCCGCCGTGCAGCAGGCCGTACGGCTGGGTGTTGCCCTCCACCGGCATGGTCGCGACGACCTTGTCCGCCGAGGCCTCCAGGATCTGCACACCCATGCGCGTGCCCAGGTGCCCGGCCGAGAACAGAGCCGGCAGGTCGACGCCGAGCGCCGCGTACTCGTCGATGACCTCCTGCGGGAACTTCACTTGCTGCTGCTCGCCCATGAGCCCGGCTCCGTTCGTCGTCCACCTGTCTCCACTGAGCAAACGCTCAGTCGGCCGCCGATTGTTCCAGACGGCCCCTCGCGTCACCGTCGTGGCCTTCGAGTCGTACGACGACGGACTTGCTGGCCGGGGTGTTGCTGGTGTCGGCGGTGGCGTCCAGCGGCACCAGCACGTTCGTCTCGGGGTAGTACGCCGCCGCGCAGCCCCGCGCGGTCGGGTACAGCACGACCCGGAACCCGGGCGCCCGCCGCTCCACACCGTCCTGCCACTCGCTCACCAGGTCGACGTACGCCCCCTCGGCGACTTCGAGCGCCCGCGCGTCCTCGGGGTGCACCAGCACCACCCGGCGCCCGCCCGTGATGCCCCGGTAGCGGTCGTCGAGGCCGTAGATCGTGGTGTTGTACTGGTCGTGCGAGCGCAGCGTCTGCAGCAGCAGCCGGCCCTCGGGCAGCGCCGGGTACTCCACCGGCGCCGCCGTGAAGTTCGCCTTGCCGGTCGCCGTCGGGAAGCGGCGCTCGTCACGCGGGGCGTGCGGCAGCGCGAAGCCGCCGGGCCGGGCCACGCGCGCGTTGAAGTCGTCGAAACCGGGGATCACGCGCGCGATGCGGTCCCGGATCGTCGCGTAGTCCTTCTCGAACTCCTCCCACGGCACGACACTGCGCTCGCCGAGCACCCGCCGCGCGAGCCCGCACACGATGGCGGGCTCGGACCGCAGCTGCGGGCTCGCGGGCCTCAGGCGTCCGCGTGATGCGTGCACCATGCCCATCGAGTCCTCGACCGTCACGAACTGCTCACCGCCGCCCTGCAGATCGCGTTCGGTGCGGCCCAGGGTCGGCAGGATCAGCGCCCGCGCGCCGGTGACCACGTGCGAGCGGTTCAGCTTGGTCGACACGTGCACGGTCAGCCGCGCGCGCCGCATCGCGGCCTCGGTGACCTCGGTGTCGGGAGAGGCCGACACGAAGTTGCCGCCCATCGCGAAGAAGACCTTCGCCTCGCCGTCGCGCAGCGCGCGGATGGCCCGGACGACGTCGAAACCGTGCTCGCGCGGCGGCGTGAAGCCGAACTCCTTCTCCAGGGCGTCCAGGAAGGCCGGGGCGGGCCGCTCGAAGATGCCCATGGTGCGGTCGCCCTGGACGTTGCTGTGCCCGCGCACCGGGCACACACCCGCGCCCGGGCGGCCGATGTTGCCGCGCAGCAGAAGGAAGTTGACCACCTCGCGGATGGTCGGGACGGCGTGCTTGTGCTGGGTCAGGCCCATGGCCCAGCAGACGATGGTCCGCCGGGAGGCGAGGACCATGTCCAGCGCCTGCTCGATCTCCGCGCGCGTGAGGCCGGTCGCGGTGAGCGTCTCGTCCCAGTCGGCGGCACGCGCCGCCGCGGCGAACTCCTCGAAGCCGTGCGTGTGTTCCCGCACGAACTCCTCGTCGACCGCGCCGTCGCTCTCCAGGATCAGCTTGTTGAGGAGCCGGAAGAGTGCCTGGTCGCCGCCGATGCGGATCTGCAGGAACAGATCGGTGAGCGCGGCACCCTTGAGCATGCCCTGCGCGGTCTGCGGGTTCTTGAACCGCTCGAGGCCCGCCTCGGGCAGCGGATTGACGCTGATGACCCGAGCGCCGTTGGCCTTGGCCTTCTCCAGGGCGGAAAGCATGCGCGGATGGTTCGTGCCCGGGTTCTGGCCGGCGACGATGATCAGGTCGGCCTGGTACAGGTCCTCCAGCCGGACGCTGCCCTTGCCGATGCCGATGGTCTCGGTGAGCGCGGACCCGGACGACTCGTGGCACATGTTCGAGCAGTCCGGGAGATTGTTCGTGCCCAGCTCCCGCGCGAACAGCTGGTACAGGAACGCGGCCTCGTTGCTGGTGCGGCCCGAGGTGTAGAAGACGGCCTCGTCCGGCGAGCCGAGGGCGGCGATCTCCTCGGCGACGATGTCGAAGGCCCGCTCCCAGGAGACCGGCTCGTAGTGCGTGCCGCCCTCGGGCAGGTACATGGGGTGGGTGAGCCGGCCCTGCTGCCCCAGCCAGTAGCCGCTGCGGCCGGACAGGTCCGCGACCGGGTGCGCGGCGAAGAACTCGGGCGTGACCCGGCGCAGGGTGGCCTCCTCGGCCACGGCCTTCGCGCCGTTCTCGCAGAACTCCGCCGCGTGCCGGTGGTCCGGCTCCGGCCAGGCGCAGCCCGGGCAGTCGAAGCCGTTCTTCTGGTTCACGCGCAGCAGGGTCAGCGCGGTGCGCCGCACCCCCATCTGCTGCTGGGCGATGCGCAGCGTGTGCCCGATGGCGGGCAGCCCCGCCGCGGCGTGCTTCGGTTCCGTGACCTGCGGCGCGTCCTGAACCGGATCACCCTTCGGCGGCTTCGTCGCCATCGCGCGCTCCCCTTCGACTGCGTGTGAGAAATACGGTGCCGATCCTCCCACGGACCACCGACAGCGACGCCGGGCGGTGCCGGACCGCCCTCGGCCACCCGGCACCCCCGAGCGGCTTCTGCCGTTGGACATCACGACAGGCGCCGGTCACCGGGCCCCGCCGGCGGCTGCCGCCGCCCCACCGCCGGCGGCTGCCGCCGCCCCACCGCCGGCGGCTGCCGCCGCCCCACCGCCGGCGGCTGCCGCCGCCCCACCGCCGGCGGCTGCCGCCGCCCCACCGCCGGCGGCTGCCGCCGCCCGGTACCCCGGCCCGCTGTGCCGGCGCTCACACCCGGCGGGCGCACCCGGTCCGGACTGTCAGTGCGGCGTGGCAGGATCGGGGACGTGGCAGAGACAGCATCGAAGCAGACCGACAAGAACCCCGGCGGCACGCGACCCCGGCTGATGCTCATGGACGGGCACTCGCTGGCCTACCGCGCGTTCTTCGCGCTGCCCGCGGAGAACTTCACGACCGCGACCGGCCAGCCGACGAACGCGATCTACGGCTTCGCGTCGATGCTGGCCAACACCCTGCGTGACGAGGCGCCCACGCACTTCGCGGTCGCCTTCGACGTCTCCCGCAAGACCTGGCGCTCCGAGCGGTTCACGGAGTACAAGGCGAACCGCTCCAAGACCCCGGACGAGTTCAAGGGCCAGGTCGAGCTGATCGGCGAGCTGCTCGACGCGATGCAGGCCCCGCGCTTCGCCGTCGAGGGCTTCGAGGCGGACGACGTGATCGCCACGCTCGCCACCCAGGCCGAGGCCGAGGGCTTCGAGGTGCTGATCGTCACCGGCGACCGCGACTCCTTCCAGCTGGTCACCGAGCACACCACCGTCCTCTACCCGACGAAGGGCGTCTCCGAGCTGACCCGGTTCACCCCGGAGAAGGTTCTCGAGAAGTACGGATTGACGCCGGCGCAGTACCCCGACTTCGCGGCCCTGCGCGGCGACCCGTCCGACAACCTCCCGGGCATCCCCGGCGTCGGCGAGAAGACCGCCGCGAAGTGGATCAACCAGTTCGGCTCGTTCGCGGAGCTGGTCGAGCGCGCCGACGAGGTCAAGGGCAAGGCCGGACAGAACCTGCGCGACCACCTCGAGTCGGTCAAGCTCAACCGCGTCCTCACCGAGCTGGAGCGCCACGTGGAGCTGCCGAGGACGGTCGCCGACCTCGAGCGGGCCCCGTACGACCGCAAGACCGTCGCGATGGTCCTGGACACCCTGGAGATCCGCAACCCGTCCCTGCGCGAGCGCCTCTTCGCCGTCGACCCCGGCGGCCAGGAGGCCGAGACCACCCCGGTCGCCACGGAGGGCGTCGAGATCGACGGCCGGATCCTGCGCACCGGTGAGCTGGCCCCCTGGCTCGCCGGGCACGGCGCCGGGACGCTGGGCGTCGCCACCGTCGACACCTGGGCGCTGGGCACCGGCTCCGTCGCCGAGGTCGCCCTCGCCGCGGACGGGGGAGCGGCCGCGTGGTTCGACCCCTCGGAGCTGGACGAGGCCGACGAGAACGCGTTCGCGGCCTGGCTGGCCGACGCGGACCGGCCCAAGGTGTTGCACAACGCCAAGGGCGCCATGCGTGTCTTCGCCGAGCACGGCTGGAGCGTCGAGGGCGTCACCATGGACACCGCCCTCGCCGCCTACCTGGTCAAGCCGGGCCGCCGCTCCTTCGACCTGGACGCGCTGTCGCTGGAGTACCTGCACCGCGAGCTGGCCCCCGCCGCCGCGGCCGACGGCCAGCTGGCCTTCGGGGCGGACGACGGCGCGGAGGCCGAAGCCCTCATGATCCAGGCCCGCGCGGTCCTGGACCTCGGAGCGGCCTTCGAGGACCGCCTCGAGGAAGTGGGCGCCGCCGACCTGCTCCGGGACATGGAGCTGCCCACGTCGGCGCTGCTCGCCCGCATGGAGCGGCACGGCATCGCCGCGGACCGCCCGCACCTCGAAGCGATGGAACAGATGTTCGCCGGTGCGGTGCAGCAGGCCGTGAAGGAGGCGCACGCGGCAGCCGGCCACGAGTTCAACCTGGGCTCGCCCAAGCAGCTCCAGGAGGTCCTCTTCGGTGAGCTGGCGCTGCCCAGGACCAAGAAGACCAAGACCGGCTACACCACGGACGCCGACGCCCTGGCCTGGCTCGCCACCCAGACCGACAACGAGCTGCCGGTGATCATGCTCCGCCACCGTGAGCAGGCGAAGCTCCGCGTCACCGTCGAGGGCCTGATCAAGACCGTCGCGGGCGACGGCCGGATCCACACCACGTTCAACCAGACCGTCGCCGCGACCGGCCGCCTCTCCTCCACGGACCCGAACCTCCAGAACATCCCGGTCCGCACGGACGAGGGCCGGGCCATCCGCCGGGGCTTCGTCGTCGGCGAGGGCTTCGAGTCCCTGATGACCGCCGACTACAGCCAGATCGAGCTGCGGGTGATGGCCCACCTCTCCGAGGACGAGGGCCTGATCCAGGCGTTCACCTCCGGCGAGGACCTGCACACCACGGCCGCGTCCCAGGTCTTCGCCGTGGACCCCTCCGCGGTGGACGCCGAGATGCGCCGCAAGATCAAGGCGATGTCGTACGGTCTCGCCTACGGTCTGTCCGCGTTCGGCCTCTCCCAGCAGCTGAACATCGAGGCGGCCGAGGCCCGCGCCCTGATGGACGCGTACTTCGAGCGCTTCGGCGGGGTCCGGGACTACCTGCGCAGGGCGGTCGACGAGGCCCGGGCGACGGGCTACACGGCGACCCTCTTCGGCCGCCGTCGCTACCTCCCCGACCTCAACAGCGACAACCGCCAGCGCCGTGAGGCGGCCGAGCGCATGGCCCTCAACGCGCCCATCCAGGGCACGGCGGCGGACATCGTCAAGATGGCCATGCTCAAGGTGGACAGCGCGCTGCGAGCGGCGGACCTCAAGTCCCGCATGCTCCTCCAGGTCCACGACGAGATCGTCCTGGAGATCGCCCCCGGCGAGCGGGCGGCCGCGGAGGAGATCGTCCGCCGGGAGATGGCCGCCGCCGTCACCCTGAGGGCACCGCTCGACGTCTCGGTGGGCGTGGGCCCGGACTGGGAATCCGCAGCGCACTAGCCCGCGGCGCACGGGCCGAGGGAGGCGTCGCAGCCGAGTACAGGCCGCCGCCCCTTTCGGCCCACGAGGGGCGTCGCGGCCGCGTGCGGGCCGATGTGCCCCTCGGCTCCGTGCGGGGTGTTGCCACCAGATACAGGCCGCTGCCCCTTCGCCCCACGAGGGGCGTCGCAGCCGAGTGCAGGCCGCCGCCCCCTTCGGCCCCACGCCCCGCGCAGCCGGCCCGCTGCCGCAGGGCCCGTCACTCTCGTGGCCCCCGTCAGAACGCCCCGCACCCCCGGCAGCCGCAACACTGCGGGCATGGGTATACGCACGCTTCACCGCCGGACACCCGAGGCGACCCCCCGGGCCCGGGCGGACAGCTTCTCGGCGCAGGCCGTGCCCGCGTCGCCGGTCCCGGCCTTCGCGGCCGGCGCAAGCACCGCCCGCATCCCGGCCGACCTGGCCGCCACCGTCCGCAGGGTCACCAAGGAACTCCGCCGCGGACTCGCCGGCCGCCCGGCCCGCACGCCCGACTGGCGTCAGTGGGCCGACCTGGCCCGCGGCTACCTCGCCCTGACCGTCACCCTGATCCCGAGATCACGCCCCCGGCACACGCTCACGGTCTTCGTCGCGTCCCTCACCGAGCGGCCGTCCGCTCCCGGCCGGCGCCGACCACCTCGCCGGGACCGCCGGGACCGGCGCCCGGACGCCAGACCCTGACCCCGACCGCGTAGAGGAGCAGGCCCAGGACCAGCCCGGCGCCCACCCCGAAGCACAGGGTGGGCACCAGCTCCCACGGCCGCGCCGCCGCTCCCGGCCCGGCCCACCACCGGGCCGTCCGCTGCACCGCCCCGGCCAGCGCACAGCCGCCGATCACCATGAGCGCCCAGCACCGGTCCCGCCGGGACAGCACGGGCACACCCGCGGGCGCCCCGCCAGCCGGCGCCCCGCGCAGCGCCCGGAACACGAACACCGCGATCACCACGGCACCCGCCACGGACGACGCGTACTGCAACCAGGCGAACAGCGGCAGGCCCGCCGGACGGTCCCGGCCGATGGCCGGGACGAGCCGCGTCCCCCACCGGCCGTGGTGCGTGAACGCGTCCCACACCACGTGCGTGAGCGCCCCGAGCACCGCCGAGCCGTACCACCACCCCACCGAAGCGGCCCGCACGCGCGCGCGTGGCGCGCCGCTGTGGAGCAGGGCGGCCGGCCGGCCCTGCCGGGCCCGCGGCAGCAGCGCGAGCAACGGCTCGCGGACCAGGAGCCACAGTCCCGCCAGCAGCCACGCGATGAGCACGTCCACCGTGGCGACCCCGGTGAACGCGTGCGTGACCGTGCCGAACTCCATTCCGCCCGGCAGGATCCCGGCCACGTAGTAGGGCATGTCGGGCGCGAAGGAACCCGCGACGAGCACCGTCGGAACCAGTCGGCCACGGCCGCTCCCGTCCCGGCGGACCGCGGGCAGCACGGCTGCCGCATGGCTGAGTGTGAACGGCAACAGAGCCCCCCAGAACGGTCGTCGGCCAGGCGCCGCCACCGGTGATCAGGTCCGATCGGACCCGCCCAGTATGCGGGACCGTCGTTCGGGACCGCCCAGGACAACGACAGTTGGCCAACCGGTGAAAACCGGGCGCGAACGGGTGCCCGGTCAAAGCAAGTTGCCGTAGGGTCACGTGCGTCGCCGCGCCCGTGCGCGGTAGAACACACATCGCACAGACGGAGAAGCGGCACAGGCGCAACCAGAGCACCGGGTCAACCGTCACACCAGAGCGAGGCAGACCGACGGAGACGGACGCACCGGGCGTCCACGGGAGGGGTTCACTCTATGGCGGCGCATTTCGGCAGGCGGCTGCGCAAGGGGGCGGCGACCACCGCCGTGGCCGCGGCGGCGGTCGCGGCTCTCTCCGCGTCCCAGGCTCCGGGAGCGACCGGCGACGACCACGGCAGACGGACGACAGCCGGAACCGCCACTTCCGCCCCGGAGGCCGACGGCAACGCCACCGGTAACTCCCCGTACTACACGGACCTGCCGCCGCTCAACAGCCCCGCCCCCAGCCCCTCGTCGAGCGTCGGTCCCTCCGGCTCCGTAAGCAGGACCGAGGGCGGCATCCCGGCGACGGTCCTGGACGCCTACAAGAGGGCCGAGACCGAGCTGCGCGCCTCCAAGCCCGGCTGCAACCTGCCCTGGCAACTGCTCGCCGCCATCGGCAACGTCGAGTCCGGACAGGCCCGCGGCGGCCAGGTCAACGCCGAGGGCACCACGCTGCACCCGATCCTGGGCCCGCAGCTCGACGGCAACGGCTTCGCGCTCATCCAGGACACCGACGACGGCGCGTACGACGGCAACAGCACGTACGACCAGGCCATCGGCCCCATGCAGTTCATCCCGTCCACCTGGGCCTGGGCGGGCCGCGACGGCAACGACGACGGCAAGAAGGACCCCAACAACGTCTACGACGCCGCGCTCGCCGCGGGCCACTACCTGTGCCGCAACGACTGGGACCTGGCCCACGAGGCCGACCTGCACCGGGCGATCCTCAGCTACAACAACTCGCAGGAATACCTCAACCTGGTCCTGAACTGGATGGAGTACTACCGCAAGGGTGCCCACTCCGTCCCCGACGGCACCGGCGGCGTGCCCGGGCACCGCAGCGACGACAACTCCGGCCGGCCCGCCTCCCCGAAGCCCTCGGACCCGCCGACGACCCGGCCGGACCCCGAGCCCGGCAAGCCCGGCAAGCCGGGCAAGCCCGGCGGCGACCACGGCGGTCACGAGACCCCCGACCCGAAGCCGCCGAAGACGCCCAAGCCCCCGAAGCCGCCCGTCCCGCCGACCCCGCCGTCCCAGACCGACCTCGTGGACCACCTCGAGAACGCCGGGCCGGAGAAGTTCACCGCGATGGCCGGCGACGCCTTCGGCGAGCGGATCAGCGCCCGCGCCGAGACGAAGGTGGGCAAGTCCGTCGCCAAGGTCAGGGTCAGGTTCACCATCGCCGGGGACACCGACGCCACCTTCGCCGGCGGCGAGACCGTGGCCACGGTCACCACCGACCCCAAGGGCGTCGCGCACGCACCGGCGCTCCAGGCCGGCGAGAAGACCGGCGACTTCAAGGTCACCGCGGCCGTCGTGGGCCGCACGGTCAAGGGCGTCGACTACACCGCCACCGTCACCGCGCGCGCCGCCGACACCCTGGCCCGCACCAGCGACACCCCGCTGACCTGCACCCCCGCCGGCGAGTTCGCCGACCAGGTCCAGGTGAAGGCGACGTACAAGGGCGCCGCGGCGGACAAGGTCGCGGCCACCGCCACCCTGATCAAGTCGACGGCGGACGCCACGGAGAACGACAAGGGCCCCTACTTCAAGGGCGCCGACGGCAAGCCGGTCCGCACCCTCACCGGCCTCCGGACCGACGCCGAGGGCCTGCTGACGCTGCCGAAGCTGTACGCGGACGACACCACCGGAACCTTCCTGCTCCGCCTCACCACCACCGGTGGCGCGACCCTCACCGTCGAACTGAAGGTCGCAGCAGCCGACTCCCCGGCGAGCCCCTCCCCGAGCCCCTCCGCCGACCCGACATCCGCCGGCCCGTCCGCCTCCTGAGGCCACACCGCAGGGCGCCCTCCCCGCTCCGCCGGGGAGGGCGCCCTCGTTCGTGCGCGCACCGCTGTTCTCATCTCGCCCGCCCGTTGCTACGGTGCCCCACCTGACGACCGACCTGACGCTCCATCAGCGACCGGCCGGCACCCGCCGGGACAGCGACCGCACGCCGGGAGGCCCGAATGCGCGCCCTGATCGCCGCCGCGACCGGTCTCACCCTCGCGCTCGCCCTGGTCCTCGGGATCAGCGCTCTGGGCTCGCCCTCGGGCCGGACGTCCCCCAAGCCGCTGCTGACAACGGTGCCCTCGCACCCGTAGCCGCGCCCGTCCGGGAAGGAGGCCGAGATGCGCCGCACGGCAAGCCTGGTCCTGCTCGCCTTCGCCGTGTTCTTCGCGGCACTGGCCCCGCTGCTGCGCTGGTACGCCTTCCCGCACCTGGCCAGGATCCCGGCGAACCAGTACCAGGACATGGTCCTGGAAGCCCGGGACGCCACCCTCCTCGACTACGGCACCATGCGCGCGAAGAAGGTCTCCAAGGTCACCATCGTGCAGACGCTCAAGGGCGATGTGGAGGCAGCCGAGAAGATCGAGAAGACGGCGGGGCGGCCGGTCGTCGTCTGGGACAGCCTGTCCTACGTCCAGGGCCCCGACGGCAAGATGGTCTCCAAGGTGCCCGAACGCTACATCTTCGACGCCCACAGCCAGGACCCCGTGCACGCCACCGGCGAGATGGTCGACGGCGACCCCGTCACCCGCGAGGGCATCGAGTTCAAGTGGCCCTTCCTGACCCAGAGACGGGACTACGAGTACTTCGACGCGCAGACCCGCACCACCGGCCCCATCCACTACGAGGGCACCCGGACCTTCCGCGGCCTGACGGTCTACTACTTCGAGCAGACCGTCCCCTGGACCAAGGTCCCCATGCCGAAGACGATGCCCGTCCAGGGCATCACACCGGAGTCGGTCGCCAGGACGGGCACGACCCGCTGGTACAGCACGGTCCGCAAGTTCTGGGTCGAACCGGTCACCGGGGCGCCCGTCTACGGCGAGGAGATCCACAAGGAGGAACTCCGCGGCGGCAGCCTGCTCGGCGACCGCGCCAAGGTCACGGCCTTCGCCGGGCACGTGAAGATGCGCGAGGACTACATCGAACACACGGTCGCCCTGGTCAAGCACAACCGCACCCTCGTCCTGGCACTCACCTCGTACGTCCCGCGGACCTCCCTCGCCCTCGGCCTGCTGCTCCTGGCCCTCGCCCTCTGCCTCGAAGCCCGCGCCCGGCGTCCGCAGTCCCCGGAACCGAGCGGGACGGCGGACCCCGCGCCCGTCACCACCTGACCGGCCACGCCGCCCGCGCCCGGACTCGGCCCCGCGTCCTCACCGTCCGAGCACCCGCCCCCGGTCTCAGTCCCGCCTCATCCGCGCCTTCGTGTGCCGGGTCGGCTCGGCCGTCGCGGGGTCCTCCGGCCACGGATGCTTCGGATAGCGCCCGCGCAGCTCCGCCCGGACGGCCCGGTAGCCGTCCCGCCAGAACGACGCGAGGTCGGCCGTGACGGCGGCGGGCCGCCCGGCGGGGGAGAGCAGGTGCACCAGCAGCGGCACCCCCGCCACCGCCGGCGTCTCCCGCAGCCCGAACATCTCCTGCAGCTTGACGGCCAGAACCGGCCGCTCCGGATCCCGGTAGTCGATCCGGATCCCGGACCCGCTCGGCACGGTGATCCGCTCGGGCGCCAGTTCGTCCAGCCGCGCGGCCTCCCCGCCCGCCCAGGGCAGCAGCCGCGCGAGCGCCTGCCCGGCGTCGATCCGCGCGAGATCCGCCCGCCGCCGGGCCCGGCTCAGCTCCGGCTCCAGCCACTCGTCCACACGCGCGTGCAGCGCCTCGTCCGACACGTCCGGCCACGGCTCGCCGAGATGCGCCCGCAGGAACGCCAGCCGCTGCCGCAACACCTGCGCCGCCGGCGACCAGCGCAGCAGCGCGAGCCCCTCCGCGCGGAGGCCTTCGAGAAGGGCGGCCCGTACGAGAGCCGGGTCGGCGTCCCGCAGCGGCCGTACCGCCAGCTCGATCGCCCCCAGCCGCTCGACACGCCGGGCCACGACGTCCCCGTCGGCCCAGTGCACCTCCTCCCCGTCGGCCAGCAGTGCCCCGGCCGCGGCGAGCGCGACGTCCTCGGTCACGGCCGCCCCGAGCCGTACGCGCGCGTGGCCCGTGCCGGAGGGCCGGTCGGCGACCACCACGACGATCCACGGAGCGCCCCGCAGAGCGGACCCCTCGGCCACCTCGGCCCGCGTCCCCGACGCCATGAGGTACGACCCGCCGTCCAGCCGGGCCACCCGCTCGGGAAACGCCAGCCCGGCGACGAGCCCGACCAGGCCCTCCCCCGAAGCACCCTCTGCCTCGGCGGGCACCCGGGACCGACGGTGATGAGCGGGCGGGCGGCCGGACTCCGTCGAGGCACCCCGCAGCCGTCGCACCTCCACGGCCCACCGCCCCGCGTAGGCGTCACCCCCGCGCCGGGCCCGCCGCAGCGCCCCCGCGAGATCGTCGCCGTAGTCCCGCGGCACCTCCTCCGACAACAGCGCGACGACCTCGGCACCCTTCCCGGACGTGTCGAGCAGCGCCCGGCCCAGCCGGGGGTGCACCCCCAGGCGGGCCAGCCGCGCCCCGGCCTCCGTGGCCCGTCCGGCGGAGTCCACCGCCCCCACGGCCGACAGAACCTCACGCGCCGCCGCCATCGCCCCACCCGGCGGCGGATCCAGCAAGGCCAGACCGGAGGCGTCCGGATCGCCCCAGCAGGCCGCCTGCAGGGCGAACGCGGTCAGGTCGGTCACCTTGATCTCCGGCGCCGGAAACGCCGGCAGACGGCCGTCCTCGGCCTCCGCCCAGCACCGGTACACCGCGCCCGGCGCCTCACGCCCGGCGCGTCCCGCCCGCTGCCGCCCCGCGGCCCGCGACGCCCGCACGGTGGTCAGCCCGCTCAGCCCGCGCGCGTGATCCACCCGAGGCTCGCGCGCCAGCCCGGCGTCGACCACCACCCGCACCCCGGGCACCGTCAACGACGACTCCGCCACGGACGTCGCCAGCACCACCCGGCGCCGCTCCCCGGGCGCCAGTACCGCGTCCTGCACCGCGGCGGGAGCCCGCCCGTGCACCTGGAGCACGTCGACACCGCCGAGGCCGCCGAGCTGCCCGGCCACCCGCGCGATCTCCCCGACACCCGGCAGGAAGCACAGCACGTCCCCCTCACGCTCGGCCAGGGCCCGCCGCACCACCGACGCCACGTGCGCCAGCAGCGCGGGATCCACCCGCATCCCGTGCGGCGGCCGCACCGGACGGCCCGGCGGCGCCCACACCACTTCCACCGGATGCGCCGTACCGGCGGCCTCGACCACCGGAGCCCCGCCGAGCAGCCGCGCCCACCCCTCAGCGTCCGTGGTCGCCGACGCGGCCACCAGCCGCAGCTCCGGCCGCAGCGCCTGCCGTACGTCCCACAGGAAGGCGGCCGCCGTGTCGGTGTCCAGATGCCGCTCGTGGCACTCGTCGAGCACGACGGCGTCGACACCGGCCAGCTCCTGGTCACGCTGCAACCGCTGCAGCAGCACACCCGTCGTCACGACCTCCACGCGCGTGTGCCGCCCCACCATCCGTTCGCCGCGCACCGTGAAACCGACGGACCGGCCGGGCTGCTCGCCCAGCAGCCACGCCATGCGCCGGGCCGCCGCCCGCGCCGCGATCCGCCGGGGCTCGGCCACCACGATCCGCCGCGCGGGACCCCCACCGACCAGCCCGGCCAGCACGAGCGGCACCAGCGTCGTCTTGCCGGTACCGGGAGGCGCCACGAGGACGGCGGTCCCCTCACCCTCCAGGGCGTCGGTCAGGGCGGGCAGGGCGGAGCGCACGGGCAGCGCGTCCAGAGCGTCGTAACGGATCACGCCCCCCAGTGTCGTACGACCGCGAAACCGCCCCCACGCGCGCGTGCGGCTACGCGCTCCGCACGCGTGCGTGTGCCGGCTCGGGCTCCGCACGAACGGCCTTCCACGCGTGCGTGTACCGGCTCGGGCTCCGCACGAACGGCCCCTCACGCGTGTGTGTGCCGGCTCGGGCTCCACCGCGTGCGTGCACGCGTACGCGCGCGCGGGCTTCCTCGCGCGTGTACGCGCAGGCGCACGTCACGCGCGTACGAAAGGTGCGGGGCGGATCAGCGGGTCAGTCCCGCTCGCACACGAAGACGGCCGTGCCCGGGATCAGGTTGCCGCGCAGGGGAGACCAGCCGCCCCACTCCGAGGTGTTCCAGGCCGGCCACTCCGGCTCCACCAGGTCCACCAGCCGGAAGCCCGAGGCCGCGATGTCCCGGACCCGGTCGCCCAGCGTCCTGTGGTGCTCCACGTAGACCGCGCGGCCCTGCTCGTCCTGCTCCACGTAGGGCGTGCGGTCGAAGTAGGACGCGGACACCGACAGGCCCTCGGGACCCGGCTCGTCGGGGAACGCCCAGCGGATGGGGTGCGTCACCGAGAACACGAACCGGCCGCCCGGCCGGAGCACCCGGCGCACCTCGCGCAGCACCAGCCGCGGGTCGGCCACGAACGGCAGCGCCCCGTACGCGGAGCACGCCAGGTCGAAGGAGCCGTCCGCGAAGGGCAGCGCGCCGGCGTCGGCACACACCAGCGGGAACGCCCCGCCGATCCGCAGGGCGTGCTGCAGCTGGCGGTGCGAGAGGTCCAGGGCCACCGGACGGGCGCCCTGGGCGGCCAGCCAGCGCGCGCACTGCGCCGCGCCCGCGCCGATCTCCAGGATCTCCTTGCCCTTCAGTTCCTCCGGCGGGCCGAGCAGCTCGGCCTCCACCTCGTCCAGGCCCTCCGGGCCCCACACGAAGCGGTCGTCCCCGAGGAACGTGCCGTGCTCCGTCTGGTACTCGTCCGCGTTGCGGTCCCACCAGCCACGGTTGGCCCGCGTGCTCTCCGTCACGTCCGCGTCACGCCGGGTGGCCTGCGGCTCGTGCTCCTCGGACCCCTCCGGCTCGTGCGCTTCCGGCTCTTGGATGATCTGCTCCCTCGTCGTACCCTTCCGGGCAACCCGCCGGGGGTGACCGCGGAAGGGGTCCCACGGGCCCGTGTGGCCTGTTGGGACGTTTCTTCTGCCGGTTATGCGGCGTTCTGCCCCGGGTGTGCGCCTTCGCGCATTGACCCTGTCCGGCTGCCCCCGTATGCTACAAGTTGCGCTGCGGGCCTGCGCACCTCAGACGTAGCAGGCTGCGCTCGCATCTGTTGTATGTCCCCTCGGTTGTCGAGGCGCCATCACCAGTTCCTGGTGGGGCGCTTCCTTGGCTGTCCGGCTTCTGCAGAGCGAAACGGGCTCCCGGCGTAAGCAGTACCTACGACTTCAATGTCCGTACCGGAGCCCTTTCCCACATGACGAGCAGCACCGAGACCACCGCCACCACCCCGCAGGTTGCGGTCAACGACATCGGTAACGAGGAAGCATTCCTCGCAGCGATCGACGAGACGATCAAGTACTTCAACGACGGCGACATCGTCGACGGCGTCATCGTGAAGGTCGACCGGGACGAGGTCCTGCTCGACATCGGTTACAAGACCGAAGGTGTCATCCCGAGCCGCGAGCTCTCGATCAAGCACGACGTCGACCCGAACGAGGTCGTGGCCGTCGGCGACGAGATCGAGGCCCTGGTCCTCCAGAAGGAGGACAAGGAAGGCCGCCTGATCCTCTCGAAGAAGCGCGCCCAGTACGAGCGTGCCTGGGGCACCATCGAGAAGATCAAGGAAGAGGACGGCATCGTCACCGGTACCGTCATCGAGGTCGTCAAGGGTGGTCTCATCCTCGACATCGGCCTCCGTGGCTTCCTGCCGGCCTCCCTGGTCGAGATGCGCCGCGTCCGCGACCTGCAGCCGTACGTCGGCAAGGAGCTCGAGGCCAAGATCATCGAGCTGGACAAGAACCGCAACAACGTGGTCCTGTCCCGCCGCGCCTGGCTCGAGCAGACCCAGTCCGAGGTCCGCCAGACGTTCCTCACCACCCTCCAGAAGGGTCAGGTCCGTTCCGGCGTCGTCTCCTCGATCGTCAACTTCGGTGCCTTCGTGGACCTGGGTGGCGTCGACGGTCTGGTTCACGTCTCCGAGCTGTCCTGGAAGCACATCGACCACCCGTCCGAGGTCGTCGAGGTCGGCCAGGAAGTCACCGTCGAGGTTCTCGACGTGGACATGGACCGCGAGCGCGTCTCCCTGTCGCTGAAGGCGACCCAGGAAGACCCGTGGCAGCAGTTCGCCCGCACCCACCAGATCGGCCAGGTCGTGCCCGGTAAGGTCACGAAGCTGGTTCCGTTCGGTGCGTTCGTCCGCGTGGACGAGGGCATCGAGGGTCTGGTCCACATCTCCGAGCTGGCCGAGCGCCACGTGGAGATCCCGGAGCAGGTCGTCCAGGTCAACGACGAGATCTTCGTCAAGGTCATCGACATCGACCTCGAGCGTCGTCGCATCAGCCTCTCGCTGAAGCAGGCCAACGAGTCCTTCGGTGCCGACCCGGCCTCGGTCGAGTTCGACCCGACCCTGTACGGCATGGCCGCGTCCTACGACGACCAGGGCAACTACATCTACCCCGAGGGCTTCGACCCCGAGACCAACGACTGGCTCGAGGGCTACGAGAAGCAGCGCGAGGAGTGGGAGCGCCAGTACGCCGAGGCGCAGACCCGCTTCGAGCAGCACCAGCAGCAGGTCATCAAGTCCCGCGAGGCCGACGCCGCTGCTGCGGCCGAGGGCGGCGAGGCTGCGGCTCCGGCCGCGACCGGCGGTTCGTACTCCTCCGAGGGCGCGGACACCTCCGGTGCGCTCGCCTCGGACGAGGCGCTGGCTGCGCTGCGGGAGAAGCTGGCCGGTGGCCAGAGCTGAGCTCTTCCCAGAGCTGAGGGTTAGTCCCTAGTTCCGAGGGCCCGCACCGTTACAGGTGCGGGCCCTCGGGCTTTCTCCGTCCCCCTTCGCCATTCGGGTGCCGGCCGGCCGTTGCCCTTCGAGTGCCGGCCGGCCGTGGCCGGTCGCGCGGTTCCCCGCGCCCCCAGGGGATCACCCGGTCGCTCCTCGGCCGGTCACCGGGATGTTCGCCAGGCCCCTGCAGGTGCCGTCCGCCAGCCTGAACCTTGGTCGTCATGATGAACGCCGATGACTGGTGAAGCCACGGACCAGCTGACAGGGCGTCAAGGTGTCCGGCACGAGATCGCTGATCAGTGGCGTATCGCGGGAATGCCCGCGTTCCAGGGCGCGTTGTGCATGACGAACACGAGGAGGAGCGGTCACAGTGCTTGATCCGCAGGGTTTGTACGCATGGGAGCCGAAGGGCCTGGCCGTCGTCGACATGGCGCTCGCCCAGGAATCGGCCGGACTGGTCATGCTCTACCACTTCGACGGATACATCGACGCAGGCGAGACCGGCGACCAGATCGTCGAGCGGCTGCTCGACTCACTGCCCCACCAGCTCGTTGCCCGCTTCGACCACGACCGGCTCGTGGACTACCGCGCCCGCCGGCCCCTGCTGACCTTCAAGCGGGACCGCTGGACGGACTACGAGGTGCCGGCCCTGGAGGTCCGCCTTGTCCAGGACACCACCGGCGCCCCCTTCCTGCTGCTGTCCGGCCCCGAGCCGGACGTGGAGTGGGAGCGTTTCGCGGCGGCCGTGCAGCAGATCGTGGAGCGGCTCGGCGTCCGCCTCTCCGTGAACTTCCACGGCATCCCCATGGGCGTTCCGCACACCCGCCCGGTGGGCCTCACCCCGCACGGCAACCGCAACGACCTCGTCCCCGGCCACCGCAGCCCCTTCGAGGAGGCCCAGGTCCCCGGCAGCGCCGAGTCGCTGGTCGAGTACCGCCTCATGGAGGCCGGCCACGACGTCCTCGGTGTCGCCGCCCATGTCCCGCACTACATCGCCCGCTCGGCCTACCCGGACGCCGCCCTGACCGTCCTGGAGGCCATCACGGCCGCCACCGGCCTGGTCCTGCCCGGCGTCGCGCACTCCCTGCGCACGGACGCGCACCGCACCCAGACCGAGATCGACCGGCAGATCCAGGAGGGCGACGAGGAGCTGACCGCACTGGTCCAGGGCCTGGAACACCAGTACGACGCCGCTGCCGGCGCCGAGACCCGGGGCAACATGCTCGCCGAGCCCGTGGAGATCCCGTCGGCCGACGAGATCGGGCTGGAGTTCGAGCGCTTCCTGGCGGAACGCGAGGGCGACAACTGACGCGGCCCCCACGGGGGCAGTCCGCCGACTCATACGGCCCCACCGCCTGGAACCGCCTTGACGGACCGTGTCTGTCGTACCGGCCCACGGCTGTCGCCCCGGCGCGCCAGGCGTAGCGCTTGGTGGCGGTCGCCCACGGACGCCCGGCGTAGCGCTTCGTGGCCGTCGCCCCGGCGCGCCAGGCGTAGCGCTTGGTGGCGGTCGCCCCGGCACGTTCGGCGTAGCGCTTCGTGGTTGTCGTCCCGGCAGGCCCGGCGCACCGGCGTGTCCGCCGTTCAGGGGTGCCCGTGGTTCCGGCCGGTGCGCGTCGTGCCGGTCGCACCCGTCGTTCCGGCTCCCCGGCGGGTACGCGTCGTGCCGGTCGCACCCGTCGTTCCGGCCCCCGGCGGGTACGCGTCGTGCCGGTCGCACCCGTCGTTCCGGCCCCCGGCGGGTACGCGTCGTGCCGGTCGCACCCGTCGTTCCGGCTCCCCGGCGGAGCGTCTAGGCTTCCGCCCATGCTGACAGTGGGCCTGACCGGCGGGATCGGCGCCGGCAAGAGCGAGGTTTCGCGGCTGCTCGTGGAGCACGGGGCCGTGCTGGTCGACTCCGACCGCATCGCCCGCGAGGTGGTGGAGCCCGGTACCCCCGGCCTCGCGGCGGTGGTCGAGGCCTTCGGCACGGACGTCCTCGCCGCCGACGGCAGCCTGGACCGCCCCCGGCTCGGCTCGGTCGTCTTCGCCGACCCCGAGAAGCTCGCCGTCCTCAATGCGATCGTGCACCCCCTCGTGGGTGCCCGTTCCCGTGAACTGGAGAGCGCCGCGGGCGAGGACGCCGTCGTCGTCCACGACGTGCCCCTGCTCACCGAGAACGGTCTCGCACCGCTCTACGACCTCGTCATCGTCGTGGACGCGGACCCCGACACCCAGCTCGACCGGCTGGTCCGGCTGCGTGGGATGACCCCCGAGGACGCACGCGCGCGCATGGCCGCACAGGCGACGCGCGATCAGCGCCGGGAGATCGCCGACATCGTGATCGACAACGACGTCCCCCTGGACGCACTGCGCAAGCGCGTCGCGGAGGTGTGGGAGGAACTGGTGCGGCGGTCGAGCCGCGGCGGCGCGGAATAGCGTCCCCGCCCGGGGCGTTGAACCCCGGGAGTGAGGGAAGGACTCTGCCGTGCCCGAGACCAGCGGTTCCACCGGACGTACTCCGGAAACGCACGTCATCGACTTCCGTGCCGCCGAGCAACTGCTCAACGCGCGGGACCCGCGGGGCGCGGTGAAGCTGCTCGACGAGGTCATCGCCATGCACCCCGAGAACACCGCCGCCCGGCTGCTGCGCGCCCGCGCCTTCTTCGCCGCCGCACAACTTCGCCCCGCCGAGCTGGAGTTCACCATCGTGCTGGAGCGTGAGCCGGACAACGCGTTCGCGCACTTCGCCCTGGCCCGCACCTACGAGCGCATGAGCCGTCCCGACCAGGCCAAACGCCACTTCCGGCTGGCCGCCGCCCTCGACCCCAACCCGCAGTACCGGAAAGCGGCACGGTTCGACGACTGACCGAACCGACGCGGGTCGCCGAGAGAACCGCTCACGGATGGCGGTGCCGCGGTGGCCCTCGGTACCGCCGGTAGGGCGGACCGTCGTCCGGCGGCGGGTACGGCGGACCGTCGTCCGGCGGCGGGTACGGCGGGACGTCACGGCCCGGCTGATAGTGCGGGCCCTGCCGCATGTGCCTGAGGATCAGCGCCATGTCGACGGTGACCACCAGCCACAGCACCCCGCACGCCGCCGCCCAGCCAGGGCGTCCGGCCAGCGCGAACGCCGCCGTACCGAAGATCGCCCAGACCAGTCCCCACACGCTCAGCCAGAAACGCGCCCGCAGGGCACTGCGCGCGGTCGCCGGTTCACTGCCCGTACGCATCGGATCACCACTCCTCCTTGCAACGTACTCTTCGATGACGACCCGCAACAACGCTCGCAGGGACGACGTCGACCGACACCGACCGGGTCGCGGGGCGCGTGGCGACGACGTCCGTCGAGGCCGAAGGGGGACCGCCCGTGCTGCCGGACGCCGACGACCTGCCCGAACTGCTCCTCGACCTCACCGTCCCGCACGAGGACATCAACGCACTCGTCGCACAGGGGCAGAGGGTCACCGCCGACCCGGGCACGCGCAGACTCCTGGCGGACTGCGTCGAGGAGCTGTTCCGCGAGCCCGAGGACACGGGCCGCATCCCCGACCTCGCCGACCTGTTCGCGGCGGCCCCGGCGGACCTGTCCGACATCTTCCCCGTGTACGTCTTCCTCGCCGCCCTGCCGCACACCCGGGCGCATCACCGGGCACGCGGCATCCCCGCCGAGATCTCCCGCCGCACCCTCGCCGATCTGGGCCGGCACATCGCGGTGCACCGCCGGCGGCACGGCCGGACCGGTGTACAGGCGCGACGCTGGCTCGTCCGCCACTTCCGCGGGGAGCTGTACCAGCTGGGACGGCTGCAGTTCGAGCGGGCCCGGCTCGAACAGCGCACGGCGCCGCTGCTGCGGGCGGCCGGACTGGACGCGGCACCCGGGACGCCCTGCCTGAACCTGCACATCCCCGACTACCACGGCCCGCTGACCCCGACCGCCTCCGACCGCTCCCTGGCGATGGCCCGCGCGTTCTTCCCCCTCCACTTCCCCGAGGAGCGTCCCGTGGCCGTGCTCTGCCACTCCTGGCTCCTCGACACGCAGCTGAGGCGCTACCTCCCCGCCGGGTCCAACATCCTCCGCTTCCAGGAACGGTTCCGCATCGCCCGCGACGGCGCCGAGCCGGCCGACACCGAACCGGTCCAGTTCGTCTTCGGCGATCCGGACCTGCCCGTCGCGCAGCTGCCCCGGCGTACGACGGTGGAGCGGGCGATCGGCGACCATCTGCGTGCGGGCGGCCACTGGTACGTCGGGCACGGATGGTTCCCGTTCTCGGCTGAATAGCTCGAACGGGTGAACAGCCGGAGGTGGGGAACGGGCTTGCGGGGAACGGCCGTTGTCCGGTCATGAAGGTCGAAATGCGTGAGGGACACGAGGGCACGGGACCGGGTGCGATCACCCCGGACGGCTGCGCGGTCGAGCTGTACGCGCGACTGCCGGTGGGCGAGGAGCCCGACATCATCGCCGCGGCGGTGCCGGCCGGGGCACACATCCTGGAGCTGGGCAGTGGGGCGGGCCGGATGACCCACCCGCTGCTGGAGCGCGGCTTCACGGTCACGGCCGTGGACGAGTCCGCTGACATGCTGGCCGGGGTCCGCGGGGCGCGCACGATATGCAGCGCCATCGAGGACCTCGACCTGGGCGAGAGGTTCGACGTGGTGATGCTCGCGTCGTTCCTGGTGCACGTCGCCGACGAGGAGGTACGCAGAGGCATGCTGCGCACCTGCGCCCGGCACATGGCGGAGGGCGGTTGTGTACTCGTCCAGCGGGAGGGCGAGAACTACCACACCGACGTGCCGAGGGAACGGACGGACCCGAGCGGCTTCACCGTTCGCATCGCCTCGGCGGTGCCGGCCGGAGAGGGCGTGAACTCGGTCCGCGCGGAGTACGTCTTCCCCGACGCGACCTGGACCCAGACGTTCCTGGCACGGCCCCTGACGAAGGCCCAGTTCGAATCGGCACTGGCCGAGGCGGGACTGGAGGTGGACCGCTGTCTGACCGAGGACGGGACGTGGGTGAGGGTATTGCCTGCGGCACGGCGATGAATTCTCCGGGCCGATCCGGCCCGCCTCGCTGACCGCGACCCCGGCGAAGCGGCCTCAGCGGTCTCCGTCGGCTCCTCGCCAGCCAGTCGCTTCGGGCCCGGGACCGCCGCATTGGGCCGTTCGAATCGGGGCATACGGTGGCGGTATGGACGACAGCGGTGGCCGCGCGGACGGCAGCAGCGCCCTGGCCCGGCTCGATCGACGCGTCGCCGGGTGCCGGGCCTGTCCCCGGCTGGTCGAGTGGCGTGAGGAGGTGGCCCGCACCAAGCGGGCCGCGTTCGCCGACTGGACGTACTGGGGGCGGCCGGTGCCCGGATTCGGTCCGCCCGACGCCCGGCTGGTGATCATCGGGCTGGCCCCGGCCGCGCACGGTGGCAACCGCACCGGGCGGATGTTCACCGGGGACCGTTCAGGAGACGTGCTGTACCAGGCGCTGTACGACGTGGGGCTCGCCTCGCAGCCCACCTCGGTCAGCGCCGACGACGGGCTGGAGCTGTACGGCGTGCGTGTCACCGCGCCCGTGCACTGCGCCCCGCCCGCCAACAAGCCGACGCCGGGCGAGCGTGACACCTGCCGGCCCTGGCTGGTGCAGGAGCTGACCCTGCTCCGCCCGACGATGAGGGCCGCGGTGGTTCTCGGTGCCTTCGGCTGGCAGGCGGCGTTGCCCGCGTTCGCCGAGGCGGGCTGGACCGTGCCCCGTCCACGCCCGGCCTTCGCCCACGGCGCCCGGGTCGCGCTCGACGGCCTGGACGTCTTCGGCTGTTTCCACGTCAGTCAGCGCAACACCTTCACCGGCAGGCTCACCGCCGAGATGCTGCGCGAGGTGCTGGCAACGGCGGCCCATGCGGCAGGGCTGCCGTAGACCACGGCGAGCCCCCTGCAGACCGAAGCGGGCGGATCGCCGTCAGATGTCACGTTGTAAGGAAGACGGCGCGTAGTACCTTCATAAGCAAGGTCCAAGTATTGCGTTCATAAAGAAACCAGCCGTCCGGCCATCTTTCACACAGGCGAAACCTGATCGCAGCGCCCGGACGGGGAACGCGTCCTACCGTGGATCAACGGCCCGGCCGGCGTCGTCCGATGGCCCACCCCTCCCGCCCTCGTACGAACAGGAGCCCCGTGTCCCGGCCCGCCGTACCCGCCTGGCTCGCCCATGCCTTCCGCGCCCAGCGCGGCCCCGTCCCCTGGAGCGCGATGACCCGGGGAGCGCTCACCGCCGGGCCGCTGCTGCTCGCCGGGATGCTCGCCGGACGGACGGCCGCCGGGGTGCTCGCCGCCATCGCCGCGATGCTCGGCGGCATCAACGACCGGCCCGGCAGCCGGCGGGCCTCCGTGCCGCGGCTCGGCGTGCCCGCAATGGCCGGGGCCCTCGGCCTGCTCGTGGGCACATACGCCGGGCAGGGGCTGGCCGCCGTGCCGCTGACCCTGGCCCTCACCGGGCTCGGCCTGGTCGCCGGTGGCCTCAGCGCCGTCGGACCCGTCGCCTCCGCCGCGGGAACGCAACTGCTCGTCGCCGCCGCCGTCGGCGCGGGGATGCCGGCGGCCGAGAGCGGCTGGCAGCGTGCCCTGGCCTTTCTCGCCGGGGCTGGCTGGTTGCTGGTGCTGCGGCTCGCGCTGCCCACCCCCGGTTCGCTCGTCGGGGACTTCCGCTTCGACGGGGAGCGGCAAGCGGTCGCCGACGTGTACGACGCCGTCGCCGCGCTGCTCGACGCCGTGGGCGGAGAGCGGGCCACCGCCCGGCGGGTGGCGCTGACCGCCGCACTCGACCACGCCCAGGACGCCCTGGCCGGGCCCCGGCTGCGCCGCTACGCCGGCTCCGCCGCCGAACGCCGGCTGCACGCAGGGTTCGCCGCGGCGCTGCCCCTCGCCGAGGCCGCGACCGCCCTGTACTGGGCGGGGGAGCCGGTGCCGGCGCGGGCGGCCGAGGGTCCCCGGCGGCTCGCCGCCGCCGTCCGCGGCAGCACGGGCACCGGCCCGCTGCCCGCGCCACGCCGGTCCGCGCCCGCCCTGCGCGCTCTGGACGACGCCCTGTTGCACGCTGCCGAGGCACTCGACCGTGCCGAGGGCGCCCACCGCGGGCTGCTCGGCCGGCGCGGGGGTCTCCGGCAGGCGCTGCGCGCCGCGGTGGGTCCCGGCGGGCGCGAGTACGGGCTGCGCGTCGCCGTGTGCTTCGGCGCCAGCGCCGCCATCGCCCAGGCGCTGCACCACACGCGCTGGTACGGGCAGCACGCGCACTGGTACTGGCTGCCCGCCACCGCCGTCTTCCTGGTCAAGCCCGACCTCGGCCCGCTCGCCTCGCGAGTACTGTGCCGGGCGGCCGGAACCGTCCTCGGTGCCCTGGTCTTCGCGGGTCTCGCGGCGCTGCTGCCCCGTCCGGCCGGGCTGATCGCCCTGGTCGCGGTGTGCGGTGCCCTGGTCCCCGTCGCCACCCGGCACTTCGCGGCGCTGACCGCCGTCGTCACCGTCCTCGTGCTCGCCCTGGTCATGGCCGGCGGGGAGCCCCAGGCCTCGGTCAGCCGGATCGGTGAGACCCTGCTCGCCTGCGCGCTCGTCCTGGTCGTAGGTCATCTGCCGATGCCGGGAAGACGCGGCGGCGGGGTACGGGACCGGCTCACCGTGGCCGGCAGCGCCGCCCACGCCTACCTCCTGCACGTCCTCGGCGAGTCCGGCGACCCCACCGAGCGGTGGGCCCTGCGCCGGGAGGCCTACCGCACCCTTGCCGAGGCACGCACCGCCATTGCGGTCACCGCCGCCGAACTACCCGTACTCGCCCGGCACTCCGAGGGTACGGACGCGATTGCCGAGGTGCTGGAACGCCTCGTGGACACGACCACGGCCTGCGCCGTCCACCTCGACGACACCGGCCGCCTCACCCCACGCCACCTCCACCGGCTCCGGGAGGCGCTGGGAGAACTGGAGCAGCAGGGAATACAGGTACCGCTACCGACGGCCGCGTAACCACACCGGATCGTGCCGCCGGCCGAAACCGAACCGTGCCGCCGGCCGAAGCGGCGACAGGCCCGGGACCGGATGCACGGTTCTGCTCACACCACGGTACGACGGCACCGTACCCAGGTCGCGCTGCCCGGGCTGATCAACTGCCGCACGCACGCCACGAACTCCGCGTTCACATCCACGCCGCCGAGAACGGCGACCAGACCGACACCAGCCTCGCCCGGCACGGGCTCATGCGTGACCGCGAGCTGCTCGCCCTCGATGTAGCCTCCGCCGTAAGGGAGTTGGAGAACCGATCGCCCGTTCTGGTCGACCGGGGTCACGGCCGGCGCATCCAGCCGTACGACATCTGACGCCGCGTAGGCTGGCGCCATGGATCCCGCGGACGGCCTGCTCGAGCATCCCTACGACATCTACCGGCGCCTGCGTGACACCGCGCCCGTGCACCGCATCACCGGGCCCGACGGTACCCCCGCCTGGCTGGTCACCCGGTACGACGACGTCCGTGCCGCCCTCACCGACCCGCGGCTCTCGCTCGACAAACGACGCGCCACGGCCGGCACGTACAGGGGCCTCTCCCTGCCGCCCACCCTGGACGCCAATCTCCTCAACATGGACCCGCCGGACCACACCCGGATCCGGCGCCTGGTCGGCCGGGCCTTCACCCCGCGCCGCATCCAGCAGTTGCGCGACCCGATCCGCCGCACCGCCGACCGGCTCCTCGACGCCCTCGGTCCGCACGGCACCACCGATCTCGTCGCCTCCTACGCGGCCCCGCTGCCGATCACCGTCATCTGCGACCTCCTCGGCGTCCCGGAAGAGGACCGGCTGGACTTCCGGCAGTGGACCGACGGCCTGACGGCCCCCGACCCGGCTCGCCCGCACGCCGCCAAGGAGGCGATGGCGGCCATGCTCGGCTTCCTCACCGGGCTGGTCGAGGCCAAGCGCCGGGCGCCGGGCGACGACCTGCTCTCCGACCTGATCGCCGTACACGACGAGGGTGACCGGCTCAGCGAGGAGGAGCTGATGTCCCTGGCCTTCCTCATCCTCTTCGCGGGGTACGAGAACACGGTCCAGCTCATCGGCAACTCCGTGCTCGCCCTCCTCCAGCACCCGGAGCAGCTCGCCGCCCTGCGCGAGGAGCCGGCGCGACTGCCGTCCGCCGTGGAGGAGTTCGCCCGCTACGAAGGGCCCATGCTGCTCGCCATGCGCCGGTTCCCCGTCGAAGACGTCACGATCGCCGGGGTGACCGTCCCGGCCGGCGAGACGGTGTGGGTGTCCCTGTCCGCCGCCGACCGCGATCCCGCCCGCTTCCCCGACCCCGACCGCCTCGACATCTCCCGCGACGCCTCGGGTCAGCTCGCCCTGGGCCACGGCATCCACTACTGCCTGGGCGCCCCGCTCGCACGCGTGGAGACGGAGATCGCCCTGGCCGCCCTGCTCGAACGGTTCCCCGCACTGGCCCTGGCGGAGGGCGAACTGCGGTGGCGTCCGTCGCTGCGGGCGCGGGGGCTGGTGGCGCTGCCGGTGACGTACTGACGGGCCGTCGGGCTTTCGGGCGGGATCACTGAGGGGCTCGCGGGCCGGCGTACTGACGGGGCGACAGGGCGCAGACGCCGACGGCCGGTGCTGCGCCCGGCGCCCGGAACAGTGCTGCATGCGGTGCCGGAACAGTGCTGCGTGCGGCGCCGGGAACAGTGCTGCGTGCGGCGCCGGGAGCAGTGCTGCGTGCGGCGCCCCGAAAAGTCCCGGAAAAACTGCCGGAAATCTTCTCTCCGTACGGCGATGAGTTCCGTATCTGCCGACAGTCACCACCCCGAACCGACCGTCGGACAGGAGGGGCCATGTCGCTTCCGGAGATCGTCTCGCGCGAGCAGTGGCGCGCGGCGCGCGAGGAGTTGCAGCGCAAGGAGGAGGCGGTCAGACGGGCGCGTGAGGTGCTGGGCGCCGAGCGGCGGCGGCTGCCGATGACCGAGGCCGACCCGGAGTACGTCTTCGAGGGCGGCGACGGCAAGGCCACCCTCCTCGACCTCTTCGAGGGACGGGCCCAGCTCGTCGTCCACCACTTCATGTTCGCCCCGGAGTGGGAGGCCGGCTGCCCGTGCTGCGCGGCCTTCCTGGACCAGGTCGGCCACCTCGCACATCTGCGCGCCCGGAACACCTCGTTCGCGGCCGTCTCCAGGGCGCCGTTCACCCGGATCCTGCCGTTCAAGGCGCGGATGGGCTGGGCGGTGCCCTGGTACTCGTCGAGCCACAGCGACTTCAACCGCGACTTCGAGGCCACCGTGGAGTCGGGCGGCGAACCGGTCGAACGCCCCGGCCTCAGCTGCTTCCTGCGCGACCACGACCGGGTCTTCCACACCTACTCGGTGTACGACGACGCGCTGGACGGACTCGGCACCATCGCCGGTCTGCTTGATCTGACCGCGCTTGGCCGCAGCCCCGCCGGCAGCGACCGGCTCCGCCTTCACGACGAGTACGATTTCTGACACGGAGGGTGCCGTTCGTGCCACAAGGTGAACGGATCCTCACGGTCCGCGCCGAGCTGGTGTCGACAATGTCTCAGTCCCGTCACCGAGCGAGCCGTTTCCCATCTCCCGAGCGTTAACTCCTACAAGGACGACGCTTTCTGGAGGTGCGAGATGGTGAACGGGCGAACGGTGCTCGAACGCTTTCCCGCCGGTGGTCCCCGGGGATCCTGGCCCGCGGAGGAGTTCGCTCACGCGCGGCGTCTGGAAGGCCTGCCCGCCGAGGTCGTCATGGATCTCGCCACCGACACGTTCCTGGTGGTCGTGCGTGGGGCCGAAGCCGTGAAGTGACGCGAAGTGACGCGAAGTGAGCGGGCACGTCCTCGCGCCGGGAGTGACGCGCAGTAAACGGGCACGTCCTCGCGCCGGGCATCGCGCCGGGGGCGTCCTCGGGCTGAGGAGCGCGCCCGGGCGCCCTCGCGCCGGGGCGTCCTCGAGTCGGGCGGATGCGGCTCAGACCGGTTTCTGGGCCGGTAACCGTGCCGTGAACTGCTCCGCCTGAAGGCTGTACAGCTCGGCGTAGACGCCACCCCTGGCCAGCAGCTCCTCCGGGGTGCCGGACTCCACCAGGCGTCCGTGTTCCAGCACATGCACCAGATCGGCGTGGCGCACCGAGGCCAGCCGGTGGGTGATCAGTACGACCGTCTGCCCCTTGCCCGCCAGCGCCCGGATCTTCTCGAACACCTCCAGCTCGGCCCGCGCGTCCAGCGCCGCCGTAGGCTCGTCGACGATCAGGATGCTCCCGCGCCGGTAGGCCGCCCGGGCGATGCCGAGCCGCTGCCACTGCCCGCCGGACAGCTCGTGTCCGCCGCTGAAGTTCCGCGCCAGCAGGGTGTCCAGGCCGCGCGGCAGATCCGCGACCACCGCATCGGCGCCCGCCTCGGCGATCGACGCGGCCATCCGCTCCTCGGTCATCGGCGCGGCGGACCGGCCGACGGCCACGTTCACCCGGGCGGTGAACGGCCACCGCTTGAAGTCCTGGGCCACCATCGCGATGCGCTCGGCGAGCAGTCGCCGGTCGGCTCGCGCGGCGTCCACACCGTCCCACAGGATCCGCCCCCGGTCCGGCGTGTACAGGCCCGCCAGTAGCTTGACCAGCGTGGTCTTGCCCGAGCCGTTCTCCCCGACGAGCGCGATGATCCGGCCGAGCGGGAGGGCGAGGGTGACGTCATCGAGGGCCGGGCGGGCGATGTCGGGCGTGGGGGCGGGTGCGGGTGTCCGGCCGGACCCGGGCGGGGGGACGGGCGCGGGCGTGGGAGCGGGTGCGGACCCGGAGCCATGCGCGGGCGTGGGGCCGGGAGGTGTTTCCGGGGTCTCGTAGGCCTCACGGGTCTCACCTGCCTCATGCGGCTCATGGGCCTCGCCGGGGCCGGGGCCAGGGCCGGGGCCGGGGTCACGCGGGTAGCTGAAGGTGACGTTCTCGAAGCGGATCTCCTGCGGGTTCTCCGGCAGCGGTTCCCCGCCCGCCGGAATGGCCCGCTCGGCCGCCGCGACGTACAGCCGCTCCAGGTCGCCGACGAAGAGGGCCTCCTCGTGCAGCTCGTTGATGTCCAGCACCAGCGCGTCCAGACTCGCCGCACCCGTACGGATGGCGATCACCGACGTGCCG
This sequence comes from Streptomyces actinomycinicus, assembly GCF_016741775.1. Lineage (GTDB taxonomy): Bacteria > Actinomycetota > Actinomycetes > Streptomycetales > Streptomycetaceae > Streptomyces > Streptomyces actinomycinicus. Next base: position 170,317 of record NZ_JAERRK010000012.1, read on the forward strand.
GCCACCGACAGGGCCATCGCACCGGCCAGCAGCAGCGCGCCGAGCGTCGCGTACGTCGCGAGCGTCGCCAGACCCGTCCAGGCCGCGGCGATGAGCCCGGTCCGGGCGGCCAGCCGGGACAGCCGGGCCTGTTCCGCCTCCGCGGTCTCGGCCATGGACCGGAAGTGGCGCAGCAGGAACGGCGCCACCCCGTGCACCCGGATCTCGGGGGCGGCGGCCGGCTCGGTGAGCAGGCTGCCGAGCAGCTGGCCGGCCCGGGCGTGCTGCACCCACGTGTGGAACGACTCGTAGCGGCGCCGCGCGTTGACCAGCGCGCTCCAGGCACTGGGCAGGGTCATGGTGACCAGCAGCGGCAGCAGCGCCGGATGCAGCACGGTGAGCACGCCCGCCGCGGCGACCAGGGAGATCATCGAGTTGATCACCCGGGTGCCGTAGCCGATCATGTGCCGGGCGGACCGGGCACCGTACTGGGCCGTGTCCAGCAGCTTGTGGAAGGCGTGGTCCTCGATCGCGGCCAGCTCCACGTTGGCCGCCCGCTCCAGGTACAGCTCGGTCGCCACCCGCTCCACCTTCGGCTCCAGCCGTCCGGTGGCGTAGGTCGACGCCGCCCGCAGCAGCGCGGACACCAGCATCACGGCGGCCATCACGACGAGGGCGGGGGCGGCCGAGCGCAGCCGCTGGGTGATGTCCGGGCCGGTGAGCAGCTTGCCGAGGGCGTCGTTCACGGCCAGCAGGCTCACCGCCTGGGCCAGGCCCCGGCCCAGCTCGGCGGCCAGCACCAGCCGGGTGGCCCGGGCGTCGGCCTGCCGGGCCAGCCGGAGACTGGACGCCAGCATGCCGGGCAGCCGGGTCGTCATCGCCCGGAAGCCGAGCTGCAGGAAGGCGTCCGCGTGCTCGCTCCAGCCCGTGTCGTACCGCAGCGGCCCCCCGAACAGCAGCCGCTCCGAATCCGACACCGCGGATTCGACCGCCTCCGGCCTCTTCCCCACCGCGACCTCCCGCACCCCGACGGAAGGGCCACTATCGCGGCCGGGGCGGCGGCTGGGCAGGGCGCGAGGGCAGATACGAGGGGGCGCAGAGGAAGCGCGGGGTGCGGGGGACACCGGGACGGGTGCGAAACCCGCCCCGCTCGCGCCGTGCAGCGGGCCCGTACGGCAGTTTCGGTGCGGTTCTGCCCGGCTCGGCCCGGAGGTGGCCGTGCTCGCCGGGTGTCCGTGCTTCCGAGCGCGGGTCGGCGGGGTTTCAGGCAGCGGTGGGTACGGCGATCACGCCGGCACGGCCCGCGACCAGTCCGGTGCCGTGCCCGTCACCCGGCACAGGGCCAGGTAGAGCGGGATCGGCGGGGTGTACGGGACCGTGCCCTGGGGGCGGTGGATGAGGCGGGCCGTGCCGGTGACCAGGGCACCGGTCGCGTAGTGGGCCGGGGACGGCCAGGGCAGGGCGTAGTCGGAGTCCGACGGAACGATCCACCACCAGTGGGACCCGTCGGTGTACACGCATCCCAGGCGGGGCAGCCGCGGCACCACCAGCGGGCCGAGACGATCGGGCACGGCCACGGCGTCACAGCCGAGCGGCGCGGTCATGCCCTCCGGCAGCTGGAGCCGGTGCGCCGGCGGGCCCGCGGCGGGCCGACGGCGCTGCAGGCGCACGAGGGTGTCCAGGCCGATGGCATGGTCGTGGCCGCCCGGGCGGTGGTCGCCGGTGTCCGCACCGCCCCCGGTACCGGTGCCGGTGCCGGTGCGACCGGGCCCGGCGGGGCCGCCGAGGCCCGTCACGGCCGCTCCCCGCGGCGGTGCTGCTCAGGGGTGTGGTGCTCGGGGCCGTGATGCGGCGGCCGGTCGGTTGCCGCATGCCGGTGGGGTCCGTGATGGGGCTGCGGTCCCGGATGCGGGTGCGGGAGCGGGTGTGGGCGCGGAGGCGTTCCGTGCCGATGCTGCTCGGGCGTCCGGTGCGGGGGCTGACCGGCGGTGCGGTTGCGGCGCGGCGCCGGCACGTTCTCGCCGTGCCGTTCCGGCTCCCGCCCGCTGGCCTCGGCATGGTCGTCGCCGGTGTCGTCCGGGCGGCCCGGCTTGGGGCGGGCGCCCCAGCCCAGGTCGCCGCGCGGCTCGGCAGTGTCGTCGGCCGTGTCGGTCCGGCGGGGCAGTTCCGCCCAGACCAGCAGGCCGGGGCCGTGCTCCTGGGCGCCCCAGGCCCGGCACAGCGCGTCGACGAGAAGCAACCCCCTCCCGTGCTCCTCATCGGGTCGCTGCGGGGACGGGTGAGGTTCGCCAGGAGCACAGCCCTCGTCGCGTACGGCTAGGCGCACCATGCCGTCGTGATCGTGCAGCTCGCACAGGACACGGCTGCTCGCCGTGTGCACGATCGCATTGGTGACCAGCTCGGATATGACCAGAACCGCGTTGTCGCAGGTGTCCGCGCACACCGACCACCCGGACAGTCGGGCATGCGTCAGGCGTCTCGCCTGGGCGACGGAACCCGGATGTGCGGCCAGCTCGAAGCGGAACCTGCGCTCGGCAGCGCCCCACCGGGGGGTCGCACCGGCCGCGGCACCGAGACCGGACCGGTCTGCGGCGGCGTCTGTTCCTAAGGGCACGGACGGAATCACGCCTGCCACTATCTCCCCGCCACGGACACTTGGCAAGAGTCACTCTGAAAATTGCAGAGTGCTGTGTGACTCGGTCAGAGGGCGTGGCACACTGCTCGCAACAGCACCCCGCGCGGCGCCAATTGGAGTCGTCGGAGATCCGGCCCGATCTTCGAATGAACCTTCGAATGGCGCCGTAGGGCTGTTCAGAATCTTTCCGTGGAGGCTTTCGGTGGAGGTGGGAGCGTGAGCGAACCGCGGTCCGCGCCGACGGTGGGTCAGGTGGTCCTCGGCCGACGCCTGCTGGACCTGCGGGAACGCGCCGGACTGAAGCGCGAGGAGGCCGCCCGTGTGCTCCGCGTCGCCCCCGCCACCGTCCGCCGCATGGAGATGGCAGAGGTCGCCCTCAAAATCCCCTACCTGCAACTGCTGCTGAAGGCCTACGGCGTACCCGACGACGAGGCCGACCTCTTCGTCCAGCTCGCCGAAGAGGCCAACAGACCGGGCTGGTGGCAGCGCTTCCACGACATCCTCCCCGGCTGGTTCTCGATGTACGTGAGCCTGGAGGGCGCGGCCAGCCTCATCCGCTCCTACGAGCCGCACTTCGTCCCCGGCCTGCTGCAGACCGAGGACTACGCGCGCGCGGTCCTCAAGTCCGGGGCCATCGGCCAGACGAGCCCCGACGAGATCGAGCGGCACGTGGCGCTGCGCATGCGACGCCAGGATCTGCTCACCCGGGCCGACGCCCCCCGTTTCTGGGCGGTGATGGACGAGACGGCCCTGCGCCGCCCGGTCGGCGGGCCGGAGGTGATGCGTGCGCAGATCGACAAGTTGCTCGAGGCCACGAAGCTGCCCCAAGTGACGCTCCAGGTGGCCCCGTTCGCCAACGGGCCGCACCCGGGGACGTACGGGCCCTTCGTGCTGTTCCGGTTCGCCGTGCCAGAACTGCCGGACATGGTCTACAGCGAGTACCTGACCGGCGCCGTCTACCTGGACGCGCGCACGGAGGTGGCGACCCATCTGGAGGTCATGGACCGCATGGCGGCGCAGGCCGCTACGGCACAACGCACGAAGGAGATCCTCCGGGATCTCCGCAAGGAGCTGTGAATGGATCGCATCAAGCCGCGCGGCCGCGTCTACAACGGCATGCCCGCGCGGGAGTTGGGCAGCGAGGGCTGGCACAAGCCCTGGAGCGGCGGCAACGGCGGAAACTGCCTGGAGGCGATGAAGCTGGCCGACGGCCGCATCGCCGTACGCCAGTCGACCGACCCGGACGGGCCCGCGCTGATCTACACCATGGACGAGATGACCGCGTTCATCGAGGGCGCCAAGGCGGGGGAGGCCGACTTTCTCCTGTCCTGAACCAGTTGTTGTTTCTCACGCACCTCCTGATCGTGACCCCGGTTTGACCGTTGAACGCACCCGGCGCCCACCGGGTTCCGTATGGCCGGGCGGGACCCGGCCGGATCCCGCCCGGCCCAGCAGGACCCCCGCAGAGCCTGACCTCGGGATCCCCGGCCGGCCGTCCCTTTCGCAGCCGTCCCTTCCCCGGCCGCCCCTCCCCGGCCGCCCCTTTCTCGGCCGTCCCCCGGTCGCCCCTTCCCCGCTGTCCTGCCGGACTCCGGCATCCCCCTGAATCCCGTCGCGCGGCTCTGTCGTTCGGGACGCGCTCGTACGAGGCGGGCGTGCGGGGTGCGTAAGAGGCGCGCCTAAGGGGCTGGCGCATGGGCGTGGCGCATGGGGCACGCGTAATTCGGCTGCGCGGCGCGCGTACCGCACCTACGGTGGTGGCGGTTCAGGTGCGCAGGCAGCGGATCCTTCGTCGCCGGTACTCGCTACCCCCCGGCCGACCGGCCCCACTCCGGTCGGCAGGTCAATGCCGGCGGCCGGTTCGACACCGGCCACCGGCACGCGGGTGTCACGTCGCCGCCGCCGATCCCCGATCTCTGAACCCCGTCGCGGGCCGGTCACTCCGGCGGCAGCACCCCGCACAGCGCCTCCAGCGCCGCCCCGTAGGCGTGCTCGGACGGGGTCGCGTACCCCACCACCAAGCCGTCGCCCGCCGTCATCGGGCTCTCCGGGTGCCGGAACGCGGCGAGGCCGTCCAGGGCGATGCCCTGCCACGTGGCGGCCTGCACCGCCGACCGCTCCGTGCCGGGCGGCAGCCGGAGGACCGCGTGCAGCCCGGCCGAGATGCCGGTCACCTCTACGTGCGGAGCGTGCACGCCGAGCGCGTCGACGAGCCGGTCACGCCGACGCCGGTAACGCTGCCGCATCCGCCGCACATGACGGTCGTACGACCCGCAGGACACGAAGTCCGCCAGCGCGAGCTGGTCCAGCACGCTCGCCCACGCCTCCTGCTCGCCCTTCGCCGCCAGCACCGGCTCCACGTACCGCTGCGGCAGCACCATCCAGCCCAGCCGCAGTGCCGGTGACAGGCTCTTGCTGACCGACCCGATGTGGATGACCCGGTCGGGGTCCAGCCCCTGCAGCGCACCCACGGGGCGCCGGTCGTACCGGAACTCGCCGTCGTAGTCGTCCTCCAGCACCACCGTCCCACCCGCGCGAGCCCAGTCGATCACCGCAGCCCGGCGCTCAGGGTGCAGCGGGCCGCCGGTCGGGAACTGGTGCGCGGGCGTGAGCAGCACGGCCCGCTCCCGCCCGAGCGCCGCCACCTGCGCACCGTGCTCGTCCAGCGGCAGCGGTACGGTGCGGACGCCGGCCGCCGCGAGCAGTTCCCGGTGGAAGCCGAGCCCGTACGCCTCCACGCCGAGCGGTCCGCGCAGCACCCCGCCGGCCGTCGGACCCGCCGGTGCGCCACGGCTGAAGAGGAGCCGCAGCGCGTGCGCGAAGCCCGAGCAGATCACGATCCGGTCCGGCTCGGTACGCACCCCGCGCGCGCGTGCCAGGTACTCCGTCAGCGCCTCCCGCAGCTCCCGGCGCCCGGCGGGGTCACCGGGCCCGAACGCCTCGCTGGGCGCCGCCTGCAGCGCCCGGCGGTACGAGGCCGCCCAGGCCGCGCGCGGGAACGCCGACGCGTCCGGCGTGCCCTGCCGCAGGTCGTGCCGGGCCCCACGCGCGCGTGGAGGCATCTTCACGGGGCTCCGTACGGCGGACCGCAGCGGCTCGGCCCGCTCGGCGACCTGGGTCCCCGATCCCTGCCGCGCGGTCAGCCAGCCTTCGGCGACCAGCTCCGCGTACGCGTCCGCGACCGTGTTGCGGGCGACGCCCAGGTCGGCGGCGAGCGAACGGTACGGCGGCAGCCGGGTGCCCGGCGCCAGCCGCCCACTGCGCACGGCCTCGCGCAGGGCTCCGGTCAACGCGGCCCGGCGCCCGCCCGGCCCGGACAGCTCCACATGCAGATCGGCACCGATCCGCTCCGCGGAATTGACCCATGATTCCGTCATGGAAATGCACCCTACAGCCGGTCTTTCGCGGCCATAGAGTGATCCGCATGACGACGAACACGACTGCCGCGCCGACGCTCGACCCCACCACCGGAATCGCCGCCGCCGAGGCCGCCCGCACCCGCCTGGACTTCGCGAAGGCCGCGCCGAAGGTCTTCCGCGCGATCATCGGCCTCGACGCCGCCGCACGTCAGGGCATCGACCCCGCACTCGTCGAACTGATCCAGATCCGCGCCTCGCACCTCAACCACTGCGCCTACTGCCTGCACATGCACACCAACGACGCCCGCAAGGCCGGTGAGAGCGAGGACCGGCTCCACTTGGTCGCCGTCTGGCGTGAGGCCCGGCACTTCTTCACCCCCAAGGAGCAGGCCGCCCTCGCCCTGACGGAGGCGGTGACCCTGGTGGCCGACGGCGGCGTCCCCGACGCCGTCTACGCCGAGGCCGCCGCCCAGTTCGACGAGCAGGAACTGGCCCACGTCCTCGCCCTGATCCTCACCATCAACACGTGGAACCGGGTCGCCCTGGCGACCGGCAAGGTGGCCGGCACGGACGAGCGCACCGGCTGACACCGCCTGCGTCCCCGGCCGAGGCAGGCGGGCCGAGCGTGTGTGGCGGCCGGCTCAGACCACCATCGGCCGGTCCGTGGGCCTGATCGGGGACGGCAGGCGGGAGGTGCCGGTCAGATAACGGTCGACCGCCGCCGCGACCGCCCGCCCCTCCGCGATCGCCCACACGATGAGCGACTGCCCGCGCGCCGCGTCCCCGGCGGCGAAGACCCCGGGAACGTTGGTCGCGAAGCCGTCGTCCCGGGCGATCGTCCCGCGCGGCGCCAGCGCAAGGCCCAGTTGCTCGATCAGCCCGTCCTCCTGGTCGGGTCCGGAGAAGCCGAGGGCGAGCAGCACGTGGTCGGCCGGGAGCGTCCGCCCGGTGCCCGGCACCGTCTGCCGCCGCGCGTCGACCTCGACGAGATGCAGCGACCGCACCCGTCCCGTCTCGTCCCCCGTGAAGTGCAGTGTGGAGGCCGCGAACAGCCGGGCGTCCGCGTCCGCCTCCGGTGCCGTACCCAGGTCCCGCGCCTCCTCGTGCGCGGCCGACAGCCGGTAGATCTTCGGGTACGTCGGCCACGGCTCGGTGTCCTCGTCGCGCTCCGCCCCCGGCTGCGCGTAGATGTCCAGCTGGCTCACGGACGCGGCCCCCTCGCGCACCGCGGTCCCCAGACAGTCCGCCCCGGTGTCTCCACCGCCGATGATCACGACATGCTTGCCGGCAGCCGAAAGCGGCGATACCTCCAGATCCCCCTCACACACCCGATTGGCCAGCGGCAGATACTGCATGGCCTGGTGTATCCCTTTCAACTCCCGGCCCGGTACGGGAAGTTCCCGCCACGCCGTCGCTCCCGTGGCGATCACCACCGCGTCGTACCGGGTCCGCAGTTCCGCCGCCGGTACGTCCCGCCCCACCGCCGTCGACGTACGGAACTTCGTCCCCTCGGCCCGCATCTGCTCGATCCGCCGCTCCAGGTGGTGCTTCTCCATCTTGAACGCGGGGATGCCGTACCGCATCAGCCCGCCGATCCGGTCGTCCTTCTCGTACACGGCCACCGTGTGCCCCGCCCGGGTCAGCTGCTGCGCCGCGGCGAGCCCGGTGGGCCCGGAACCGATGACGGCGACCGTCCTGCCGGACAGCCGGTCGGGTGGCCGGGCCGGGGTGAAACCTTCCTCCCACGCCCGGTCCGCGATCGCGCACTCGACGTTCTTGATGGTGACCGCCGGCTGGTTGATCGCCAGCACACACCCCGCCTCGCACGGCGCCGGACACAACCGCCCGGTGAACTCGGGAAAGTTGTTGGTGGCGTGCAACCGGTCGCTCGCCGCCCGCCAGTCCTCCCGCGAGACGAGGTCGTTCCACTCGGGGATGAGATTGCCCAGCGGGCAGGCCTGGTGGCAGAACGGAATGCCGCAGTCCATGCAGCGGTCGGCCTGCTTGCTGATGATGGGCAGCAGCGCTCGCGGGACGTACACCTCGTCCCAGTCCCGCACCCGTTCCTCGACGGGCCGCCGCGGCCACTCCTGGCGCGGCGTGGTCATGAACCCCTTGGGATCGGCCATGGGCGTCTCCTCGCGTACGGGCACCCAGGGCGCCGGATGTACGGCGGGCCGTGCGTCATCGAGCGGCACTCTTTCGGCCACGATACGTCCGGGCCGACGGCCCCGCAGAGCGGCGGACAGCGCTTTCTGCCGGGGGTTCCTCAGTGACCGGCCGGGGGCAGGCCGTGATCAGCGAAGGAGGAAGCCCCGGATCGCTGACGGCGGTGGTAGGGGATCACCAGAGGCGGAGGTCAGGGCTCAGCGAAGCGGTGGTCAGGGGGCCACGCGGGCGGAAGTCAGACGGCCACGCGGGCGGAGGTCAGACGGCCACGCGGGCGGAAGTCAGGGGAGTCACCCTGGGCGCGATTCAGGGGGTTGCCATGGGCGGAATCAGGTGAGGGCCAGTATGTAGACGAGGGCCGCCGCGGCGGAGGCCACGGTCCGGACGTGGTTCCAGTAGGTCCACTCGCGCACGTACACCGGCCAGTACACGGCGGCCTCCGGCGCACCCGCGGTGAGCTTGGCCAGCCGGTCGTTGCGGGGCACGTTCGCGATGATCGTCAGCCCGAACGAGCCGAACAGGTACAGCGCACTGCCGGTCAGCAGCTCCACCTTGCCCTGGTCCGGCCACACCACGAACGTCACCACCGCGATCATGACACTCAGCACCGCCGATCCCATGAACACGGCCATGAAGGCAGGCCGCACCGCGGCGACGTTGATCGCGTTCATCGCCGCGACACCCTGCGCGGGCGGCAGCGCAGCGAGCCCCCGCATCACGAAGGTCGAGAATCCGCAGAAGACACCGGCTACCAGCCCGGTCCCCAGGATCCCCGCCAGGACCAGTACGAAGAACGGCCCCTCGATCATCTCCACGCCCCCATCCCACTCGGCCCGGGCCGTGCCCGGCGTCAGCATCAGCTTCACTCCCAGTAAAAGACCGACCGCAGATACCGGCCGTCACCCGAGCCCGCGCCGCCCCGCCTCGGCCCACGGCCGCCGTCCTGCGTACTTCGCCCCTCCCGGAAGCCCGCGTCACCTGGTATGGGCCGATGACGGCCGTCCTGCGTCCTTCGCCCGTTGCGGAAGCCCGCGCCGCCCCCCCTCGGCCGACGGCGGCCGTCCTGCGTCCTTCGCCCCCTCCCGGAAGCCCTCGCGCTCCGCCTCGGCCGATGACGGCCGTTCTCCCTCTCAGCCGGCGTCTTCCCCGGCCGCCTGCCACGCCCGCAGCACGCTCTCCACGGCCGGCGCGATCCGGCGCCGGGCCTCATGCCGCGGTACCCCGCGCATCAGGAGCTGGTCGTACGGCGTGTCCACATGCCGCACGCCCGCCACGACCGCCGAGATCACCGCCCCCTCGGTCAGCGCCCGCCCGGCCGCGCTGCGCCCGACCCGCCCGCTGCCGCGCACCGAGGCGTGGGCCGCGATCGCCCGGGCCCGGTCGGCCGGGCACCCTGGGAACAGCCGGACGATCTCGGCCGCGAACGCTGCCGCGAACCGCTCGTCCTCCTCCGCCCTGCGCCGCGCGTCCCGCGCCCGCCGCCGGCGCCGCGCCTCCGCGTCCGCCAGACAGCGGGCCTCGGCCCGGGCGAGCGCGGCCTCCTCCACGAGCACGCCCTGACGTTCGTAGCGGCTCTTGCGCCGGTTGAACCGCACCACCACCGCCGACAGCGAGCTTTCCTCCCGCGACCTGCGGGTCAGGGCCGTGTCCCCGCGCGGCAGGAACACCAGGTGACCGAGGTCCGCACAGTGCAGGCAATGCGGGGCGCCCTCCTCCAGTACCAGCAGCGACAGCGGCCCGCGCCGGCAGCGTGCACACCGCTTCTGTTTCAGCGGCTGGATGACGACAAGTCGGCCGGGGGAGTGGGGAGTTGCGGGAAGCGCCATACGCGGTACTTTCCCCGCCGCCGCCCCGTCTCCCACCCCCACTCACGCCAGCTTGTCCCCTACCCCCACCCACACCAGCTTCTCCCCCTTCCCCGCCCGCGCCGGCTCTTCCCCTTGCCGCCCTCACCGGCCTCGCGCCCGCCCTCACCGGCCTCGCGCCCGCCCTCACCGGCCTCGCGCCCGCCCTCACCGGCCTCGCGCCCGCCCTCACCGGCCTCGCGCCGCTCCCGTCCCGACGGCCCGACGCCGTCTCCGCCCGGGCGCCCGCGTCGCTGCGCCGGGCCACCCGGCATCATGGGCCGTGTGCGACTCGAAGCGATCACCTGGGACCGGCTCGCCGAGCAGCTTGCCGACCGGCTGGCCGGACTGGCACCGGCCGACGGTGCGACGTGGCCGCGTGTCGGCTTCGACGGAGCCCCGGCCGCCCGCCCCGGAGACCTCGCCGCCCGCGTCGGGGAGGCACTGCGGGTGCGTGGCCGGCCCTCGCTCGTGGTCGGCGCCGAAGGCTTCCTGCGCCCCGCCTCTCTGCGTCTGGAGCACGGGCGACGGGACGCGGAGTCGTACTACAGCGGCTGGTTCGACACCGGCGCCCTCTGGCGCGAGGTCTTCGGCCCGCTCGACCCCGGCGGCAGCGGACGGATCCTGCCCGACCTGTGGGATCCGGTCTCGGACCGCGCCACCCGCAGCCCCTACGTCCAATTGCCGCCCCGCGGAATCCTGTTGTTCCACGGCCCCCTCCTGCTGCGCCACTGGTTCCCCTTCGACCTGGCCGTGCACCTCCTCCTCTCGCCGGGTGCCCTGCGTCGCCGCACCCCCGAGGCCGACCACTGGACCCTTCCCGCCTTCGAGCGCTACGAGGCCGAGACCGACCCTGCCGGCACGGCGGACGTCCTGGTGCGTGCCGACGACCCGCGCCACCCCGCCTGGAACGGTTGAACCCGGACGCCTGGTCCGTCGTGTCCTCTCGGTCTGATCCGCCGGCGCCCTCGCCGCTCACAGCCAGCCGTTGCGCCGGAAACCCCGGTACAGCGCCAGACACGCCCCCGCCATCACGGCCATGATCAACGGATAGCCGAACCGCCAGTGCAACTCCGGCATGTGGTCGAAGTTCATGCCGTACACCCCGCACACCATCGTCGGCACGGCGATCACCGCGGCCCAGGCCGTGATCTTGCGCATGTCCTCGTTCTGCGCGACGGTCACCTGCGCCAGGTGCGCCTGCAGAATGGAGTTGAGCAGTTCGTCGAACGCGGCGATCTGTTCCTTGGCGCGGATCAGATGGTCGAGCACATCCCGGAAATAGGCCTGTATCTCCGGGGCGACGACCCGTATGGGCCGGGTGGCCAGATCCTCCACCGGGCGGCCCAGCGGTACCACCGCCCGCTTCAGCTCCAGAAGTTCGCGCTTCATCTGGTAGATGCGGCCCGGGTCGAGCCGGGCGCTGTTCTCCGAGAACACGTCCGTCTCCACCTGATCGATGTCGGCCTGCACCGCGTCCGTGACGTTCAGGTAGTCGTCGACGACGTGGTCCGCGATCGCATGCAGTACTGCCGCCGGTCCTTTGGCGAGCTGGTGCGGGTGCGCCTCCAACTCCTCGCGCAGCGGGCCCAGGGAGCCGTGGCGCCCGTGTCGCACGGTGATGACGAAGTCCTGCCCGACGAACACCATGATCTCGCCGGTGTCCACCACTTCGCTGGTCGCCGTGAGCTGCTCGTGCTCCACGTAACACACTGTCTTGAACACCGCGAAGAGCGTGTCCCCGTAGTGCTCCAGCTTCGGGCGCTGATGGGCCTCGACCGCGTCCTCCACCGCCAGGGGATGCAGGTCGAACAGTTCGGCGATGCCGGCGAATTCCAGGTCCGTCGGTTCGTGCAGCCCCAGCCAGACGAAGCCCTCACCGCTCTTGCGCACCAGCCGGACGGCGTCCACCAGGTCACCGCACCCCGGCACACGCACACCGTCCTGGTACGTCACGCACTTCACCACGGACGAGCCCAGCGGTGACCTGGCGGGATGACTCAGGTCCACGCGTCGCCGACGCCGGGCCAGCCGCGCCACCGTGCGCAGGCCGCCGACCCGGCTCAGCTCCGTGACCTTCCGCAGATTCCCTGCCATGGACATCTGGATCTCCTCGCGTGGATCCCCTCGCACAACGCTCTCGCGCCTCGCCCGGCAAGTCTGCCAGTCCCCGGCGAAGTGCGGGCAAGCCTGTGGGAGCAGGGGGTTCCGCTTGGTTCCCGCCTGTGGACGAAGCGGCCGTCGAACCGGGCGAGCCGGGTGAGCGGGATGCTACGCCGACCCCGCACTCCGTCCCCCCCCCCCGCACTCCGACCCTTGGCCTGCCCCGACGAATACGGCCCCGGACAGCGCCTCGCCAACCGGCTGCGCCAGGGCTTCCGCACGCTGCTCGCCGACCGCGGCGCCAACCTCTCCCACGGCCGCAAACTCCCGCGCCTGCTGCGGGAAGCCGGGCTGCACGGAATGGAGGCCGAGTACACCGACGTGCGCAGTGGCTGAACACACCGACGCGCGCAGCGGCTGAACACAACGGCGGGCCAAGGGGCTGACCACAGCGATGGATGCTGGTCGAGCGCAACGATGGGCGAAGGGAAAGTCAACTGGCCTGTCGGGACACCACCTGTCCCCCGCTTTGCGGATGCGGCGGTCTGCCGCCCACCCGTTCCACCGCCTCCGCACCCGCACGGCAGCCCCGTTCCGCCGCCTCCTCCGGCGCCGCGCCCGCGACCAGCGCGGCGAGGAAGGCGCCGGTGAAGGCGTCGCCCGCACCCGTGGTGTCCCTAGGCACCACCGGCAGGGCCGGGACCCGGGCGCGTATGGCGCCGGAGCGGGCCACCAACGCCCCGTCCGCGCCTGCCTTGGCCACCACCATCGGCACGAGACGGCTCAACTCGGCCGCCGCGTCCGCGGGATCCGGCAGGCCGGTCAGCAGGCAGGCCTCGTCCCGGCTGGGCAGCAGCAGGTCCAGCTGCCGCGCGAACGCCAGGAACCGGTCCGCCCCCAGTTCCGCCAGGAAGCCGGCCGATGCCGGGTCCAGACTGACCGGCACGCCACGCGCGCGTGCTGCTGCCAGCGCCGTCTCGGCCAGCTCCCGACTCGGCTCCGCGAACAGCAGGTAGCCCGACAGATGCAGCCGGTCCACCCCGTCGAGCAGCGCGTCCGACCAGTCGGCGGGGCACAGCCGCAGGGCCGCACCGCTGTCCGTAAGGAAGGTCCGCTCGGCCGCTGCGCCCGTGTCGACGAGGCAGATCACCGTCCCGGTCGCCGCCTCCGGATCCACCACCAGCCGGGGCAGCACCCCCGCCGCCACCAGTTCCCGCTCGTGCCACGCGGCGGCGTCCGCGCCCACCCGCCCCATCAGCCGTACGTCCGCACAGCCCGCATGGGCGGCCCAGCAGGCCACGTTGGCGCCCGCGCCGCCCGGCAGCGTCCGGATCACGGCGGTCGTGTCGGTGCCGCCCGCGAGCGGCCCCCGGTGCCGGGCGACCACATCCGTCACCACGTCTCCGACGACCAGCAGCGCACCGTTCCGGCCCGCGGTCACCCCCTCGTCCACGCCGTGGCGATCCGTGCCGCCAGCCGTACGTTGCCGCGCACCGCCGCCAGGTTGGCGCTCAGCGAGGCGCCGTCCGTGTACCGGACCAGGTAGTCCAGCAGGAACGGCGTCACCGCCTGCCCGATGACGCCCTGTTCCCCGCAGGCGCGGAGCGCGTCGGCGAGCACGCGCGCGTGCAGCTCGGGATCGAGTTGCTCGGCCTCCGGGACGGGGTTCGCGACGATCAACGTCGATGCCGGCGTGTCCAGCGCGTCCTGGGCGCGCATGACGGCTGCGACCTGCTCCGGGGTGTCCAGCCGCCAGTCGACCGGATGCCCCGAGTCCGACAGGTAGAAGCCGGGGAACCGGTCCGTGCCGTACCCGGCGACGGCCACACCCAGCGTCTCCAGCCGCTGCAGCGTCGCCGGCACGTCGAGGATCGACTTCACGCCCGCGCACACCACCGTGATCCGGGTACGGGCCAGCAGCCCGAGGTCGGCCGACTCGTCCTGCGTCACCGTCCACTCGCGGTGCACACCGCCCAGCCCGCCCGTCGCGAACACCCTGATCCCGGCCAGCGCTGCCAGCTGCGCCGTGGCCGACACGGTGGTCGCCCCGCTCACCCCCGCCGCGACGGAGAGCGGCAGATCACGGTGGCCCAGCTTGCGGATGCCGTCCTGGTTCGCGACCCGCTCCAGCTGCTCCTTGTCCAGGCCGACCCGGGGGCGTCCGTCGAGCACGGCGACGGTGGCCGGCACGGCACCCTCCCGGCGCACCGCCTCCTCCAGCTCCAGCGCCACCTGCAGATTGCGCGGGCGGGGCAGGCCATGCGCGATGATCGTGGACTCCAGGGCCACCACCGGCTGCCGCGCGTCGATCGCCGCCCGGACTTCTTCCGACACCACCAGCACCACGTGCCCGCCTCCTGTCCGTCGGTCCTTGCCTCATCTCTGGCGGTCACCGGCCCCGGATAAACGCTTGCGGCCTGTGGGGGAGACCACCAGCCTGGGCCGCATGACGAACAACACCACGCGTCTCGATCATGTCGTCCTGTGGGTGTCCGACCCGGTCGCCGCAGCCGGCTTCTACGAGACGGCCGTCGGTCTCGAACCGCTCCAGGTCGCCGAGTTCGCCGAGGGGAAGGTGTCCTTCCCATCCGTCCGCGTCAACGAGGAGACCATTCTGGACCTCGCCCCGCGCACCCTCGCCGAACGCATGCGGATGCTGCCCGGCTCCGCCGACAGCGCCGGCCACCCGGTCAACCACATCTGCCTGGCTCTGCCGGCCGACGCCTTCGACGCCCTGCGCGCGCGTCTCGAGGAACGCGGCGTCCCCGTGTCGGACATCGACCACGGTTCCTCCGGCGCCCGGGGCGACGCCACCCGAAGCTTCTACTTCCGCGACCCCGACGGCAACGTCTTCGAGGCCCGCCACTACGACGACTAGCGGCGTCCCGGGCCGGTCAGAAGAGCGGCTCCGGCAGCACACCCTCCAGGGCGAGCAGTTTCCGCTTGGTCTCGAGGCCGCCCCCGAAGCCGCCGATGCCACCGTCGCTCTCGACCACGCGGTGGCAGGGCACCACCACCGGCAGCGGGTTGGCGCCCATCGCCGCCCCGACCGCCTGTGCCCCGCCGGGCTGGCCGACCCGCCCGGCCAGGTCGCCGTATCCGACGACGGTGCCGTACGGCACACCGGACGCCAGCTCGCGCAGCACCTGCCGGTTGAAGCCGGAGATCAGCGACCAGTCCAGCGGCAGGTCGAAATCGTGCCGGTCACCCGCGAAATACGCCCTGACCTGGCGTATCGCCTCCGCCAGCAGCGGCGCGTCCGGATCTTCCAGGGTGCCGCCGCCCAGCCGTGCGGCCAGCCGCTCCAGCGCCCGGTCGCGCACCGCGTCCGAGGCGTGGAAGACGATGTTGACGAGGCCCTCGCGGGTCGCCGCCAGCATCAGCGGGCCGATGTCCGTGCCGACGACGGCCCACACGACCCGCTGCTCAACCTGCCCGTGGCTGTCCATGTGCCCACGGTACGACCCGGCACTGACAACGCCCGCCCGGCTCAGTCCGTGCCGAGTGCCGCCCGCACCACGTCGGGCTTGTTCGTGATGACCCCGTCGACCCTGTAGCCGGCGACCAGGCGGGCGGTGGCCGCGTCGTTCACCGTCCAGGCGAACACCCCGAGCGGCTTGTCGTGCGGTCCGTCGAAGGCGTGCACGGCAGCGACGTAGCCCAGGGACAGCGACCCGTACGAGGGATTGATCAGATCGGTGAAGCGTGCGAACCAGTGGAGCTGCGCCACGGTCGGCGTACCGAGGTAGGCGGTGGTGACCGCGGGCCTCAGCTCGTGGACGGTGCGTACGCTGCCGGCGCTGAAGCTCTGCACGATCAGCCGCTCCAGGTGCCCGCGGTCGAGCCAGCCCTCGTTGCCGAGGAGCTTCAGCGTCTCCTGCTCGATGCCCGGGTACAGCTCCGGGTTCTTGATCTCCAGGAGCAGCTTCCCGTGGTTGCCCTCGACCCTGCGCAGGTACTGGTCCAGCGTCGGCACGCGCGCGCCAGCGTACGCGGGGGAGAACCAGCTGCCCGCGTCGAGCCGGGCGACCTCGGCGGCGGTGAAGTCCTTCACCTTCCACGGCGCCCGTCCGGGGAAGACGTCCTCGACGTTCGTGGTGCGCTGCAGGCTGTCGTCGTGCAGGACGACCAGCCGGCCGTCCTTGGTGCGCTGGACGTCGTTCTCGACCCAGGTGAAGCCCAGCTCGGCGGCCTTGTCGATGGCGGCCAGCGTGTTCTCGGGAGCGTAGGCGGAGGCACCCCGGTGCGCGATCACCGTGGGCACGCCGTGCTCGCCCGCACGCGCGCGTGAGGTGGGGCTCAGCAGTATCGCCGTCGTGACCAGACCTGCGGCGACCATGGCGGCAACCACGCGTGCGTACATGCGTACTCCCTCGCGTCGACGAACACCGACAGCACCAGACTGACAGCAGACGGTCAACGGCACCCGGGGTGCACGATGACCACAGATTGAATGGAGATGTCCCAGCACGCTCACGGGTGCCGCACAAGTGAGGCAAGGGCGTGTTTCTTTGCCGGAAAATCGTTCGACCATTCCGGTGGGGGTCATACTCTCTGCGAAAACCCTGACCGCCGGAGCGGTCCTGGGACGGGGGCATATTTCAGGTATTTCCGGGACGCAACAGGGCGGAAAGGCAGCCGCGGATGCAAGGCACGGTCGACGGATTCAGCTACGGGGCCGTCACCCCGGTAGTGGCCTACCTGATGGCCTGCCTCGGGGGTGCCCTGGGCCTGCGGTGCACCACCCGGTCCCTGCTGGTCACACACTCCCGGCGCCCCGCCTGGCTGGCCCTCGGCTCGGCGGCGATCGGCTCCGGCATCTGGACCATGCACTTCGTCGCCATGATGGGCTTCTCCATCAACGAGGCACCGCTCCACTACGACAAGTCCATGACCTACGCGAGCCTCGGCCTCGCAATCCTCATGGTCGGCGTCGGGATCTTCATCGTCGGTTACCGGGGCGCCACCGGGACCCCGCTGTTCACCGGCGGCACGATCACCGGTCTGGGCGTCGCCTCGATGCACTACCTCGGGATGGCGGGCGTCCGTTTCCACGGACGGTTCACCTACAACACGTTCACCGTCGCCGTCTCCGTCGTCATAGCGGTCGTCGCCGCCACCGCAGCCCTGTGGGCCGCCGGGCGCGTCCGCGGCTTCCTGTGGAGCGTGGGCGCGAGCCTCGTCATGGGACTCGCGGTCACCGGCATGCACTACACCGGGATGGCCGCACTCGGCGTCCACCTCGACGGCGCCCCCCACGCGGTCGCCGGCGCACCGGCCGCGTCCGCGCTCGCGCCGATGCTGATCGGGCCGCTCGCCTTCCTGCTCCTGGCCGGCGTCGTCGTGATCTTCGATCCGCTGATGGTGACGGGCCGGCCCGGCTGGCGCGACGGCGAGCACAAACCCGGGGTACCGGCCACCGAGGTCGCCTCCCACACGGACCGCCGCCCCGCCCTGCACGCCGGCCGCCCGCCGGCCCGCAGGCCCGGGCACCACAGGGCCCGCACTCCGCAGAACCGCTGATCGGAACCCGTTGTCAGTGGGGGGTCGTACGGTGGATGGCATGCGGCCCGTTTCCCACATCGAACGCACGGTGGCGCCCTTCGAGGTCGTCAGCCCCTACCAGCCCAGCGGCGACCAGCCGACGGCCATCGCCGACCTGGCCAAGCGCATCCGGTCCGGTGAGAAGGACGTCGTCCTGCTCGGCGCGACCGGCACCGGCAAGTCCGCCACCACGGCGTGGATGATCGAGCAGCTCCAGCGCCCCACGCTCGTGATGGCGCCGAACAAGACGCTGGCCGCCCAGCTGGCGAACGAGTTCCGCGAGCTGCTGCCGAACAACGCGGTCGAGTACTTCGTCTCGTACTACGACTACTACCAGCCCGAGGCCTACGTCCCGCAGTCGGACACCTACATCGAGAAGGACTCCTCGATCAACGAGGAGGTCGAGCGCCTGCGGCACTCGGCCACCAACTCGCTGCTCACCCGCCGCGACGTCGTCGTCGTCGCCTCCGTGTCCTGCATCTACGGCCTCGGTACTCCCCAGGAGTACGTGGACCGTATGGTTCCCCTCCGGGTCGGCGACGAGATCGACCGGGACGAGCTGCTGCGCCGCTTCGTCGACATCCAGTACACGCGCAACGACATGGCCTTCACCCGGGGCACCTTCCGGGTCCGCGGCGACACCATCGAGATCTTCCCGGTCTACGAGGAGCTGGCCGTCCGCATCGAGATGTTCGGCGACGAGATCGAGGCGCTGTCCACGCTCCACCCGCTCACCGGCGAGATCATCAGCGACGACCAGCAGCTGTACGTCTTCCCCGCCTCCCACTACGTCGCCGGCCCCGAGCGCATGGAGCGGGCCGTCAACGACATCGAGAAGGAGCTGGGGGAGCGCCTCGCCGAGCTGGAGAAGCAGGGCAAGCTCCTGGAGGCCCAGCGCCTGCGGATGCGCACCACGTACGACATCGAGATGCTCCGCCAGATCGGCACCTGCTCCGGTGTCGAGAACTACTCGATGCACTTCGACGGCCGCCTGCCCGGCTCCGCGCCGAACACGCTGCTGGACTACTTCCCGGACGACTTCCTGCTCGTCATCGACGAGTCGCACGTCACCGTCCCGCAGATCGGCGCGATGTACGAGGGCGACGCCTCCCGCAAGCGCACCCTCGTGGACCACGGCTTCCGCCTGCCCTCCGCCCTCGACAACCGTCCGCTGAAGTGGGAGGAGTTCCAGGAGCGCATCGGGCAGACCGTCTACCTGTCGGCCACCCCGGGCACCTACGAGCTGTCCCGCGGTGACGGCGTCGTGGAACAGATCATCCGCCCGACCGGCCTGGTCGACCCCGAGGTCGTCGTCAAGCCCACCGAGGGCCAGATCGACGACCTGGTGCACGAGATCCGCAAGCGCACCGAGAAGGACGAGCGGGTCCTGGTCACCACGCTGACGAAGAAGATGGCCGAGGACCTCACCGACTACTTCCTGGAACTCGGCATCCAGGTCCGCTACCTGCACAGCGACGTCGACACCCTGCGCCGTGTCGAACTGCTGCGCGAGCTGCGTTCCGGTGAGTACGACGTCCTGGTCGGCATCAACCTGCTCCGTGAGGGCCTGGACCTGCCCGAGGTGTCCCTCGTGGCGATCCTGGACGCCGACAAGGAGGGCTTCCTCCGCTCGGGCACCTCCCTGATCCAGACCATCGGCCGCGCGGCGCGCAACGTCTCCGGCCAGGTCCACATGTACGCCGACAAGATCACCCCGGCGATGGAGAGAGCCATCGACGAGACCAACCGTCGCCGGGAGAAGCAGATCGCCTACAACAAGGCGAACGGCATCGATCCGCAGCCGCTGCGCAAGAAGATCAACGACATCGTCGCGCAGATCGCCCGCGAGGAGGTCGACACCGAACAGCTCCTCGGCTCCGGCTACCGCAAGTCGAAGGACGGCAAGGGCGCCAAGGCCCCTGTCCCCTCGCTCGGCGACAAGGCGGCCACGGGCGCGAAGGCCGGCAAGGCCGCCAAATCCGCCAAGGGCAAGGCGGTGCCCACGGACCGCCCGGCGGCCGAGCTTGCCGAGCAGATCGAGGAGATGACCGAACGCATGCGTGCCGCGGCCGCGGAGCTGCAGTTCGAGATCGCCGCCCGGCTGCGCGACGAGGTCTCGGAGATGAAGAAGGAGCTGCGCCAGATGCGTGAGGCCGGACTCGCCTGAGTCCCTCCCGTCGTGCCGGACCTCGGCATTTACGCCAAGTGTTGCAACACCGACACAAAGCGTGGGCCGGGGTTCGGCACTGTCAGTGCCTCTGCGTAGTGTTCTGGACAACCGCGCGGTGCGAGCAACGGCACGGCGCGGCAACAGGGGACCGTCGAGAGGGGATTGAGCCGTGTCCGTCAACTTGAGCAAGGGTCAGGCGATCAGCCTGGAGAAGAAGGACGGGGCTTCTCTGAGCGCGGTCCGCATGGGGCTCGGCTGGCAGGCGGCGAAGCGGCGTGGCCTGTTCGGTTCCCGCACGCGCGAGATCGACCTGGACGCCTCGGCCGTCCTCTTCGCCGAGAAGCAGCCCGTCGACGTCGTCTTCTTCCGCCACCTGGTGAGTGACGACGGTTCCGTGCGCCACACCGGTGACAACCTCGTCGGCGGCGTCGGCCAGGGCGGTGACGACGAAGCCATCCTGGTGGACCTGCAGCGCGTCCCGGTCCACATCGACCAGATCGTCTTCACCGTGAACTCCTTCACGGGCCAGACCTTCCAGGAGGTGCAGAACGCGTTCTGCCGCCTCGTGGACGAGACCAACGGCCAGGAACTCGCCCGCTACACGCTGGCCGGCGGCGGCGAGTACACCGCCCAGATCATGGCCAAGGTGCACCGGGCCGGCTCCGGCTGGACGATGACCGCCATCGGCACCCCGGCCAACGGCCGTACCTTCCAGGACCTGATGCCGGCGATCCTGCCGCACCTGTAGGACCGGACCGCCCGCTGACCCGGCGCGGCCCGCACGACATCACGACACAGGGGGCGAGGGCGATGACCGCCGAGCTGGTGCGGGGGCAGAACCACCCGCTGTCCGAGGTCCGGCTGGAGATCCGGATCTCGGCCGGGGTGCCGGTCGTCGCCGGGGCCACACTCGGCGACGAACAAGGCACGGTGCACGGCACCGAGTGGGTCGCCCACCCCGGCGCCCCCGCCCTGCCGGGCATCGAGGTGTCCCGGCAGGCCGCGGCCGAGCACCGCCTGGCCGTCGACCTCGCCGCCCTGCCCGAGGCGGTGCACCGCCTCGACGTGTTCCTCGCCCTGCCCACCGGTACCGCGGGCCCGCTCCGCTTCGGCGCCGTCCCCGCCCCGCACACCGCGGTCAGCGGGCGCGACGGCACCGAAATCGCCAGCTACACCCTCACCGGCCTGGACACCGAAGCGGCCGTCCTCGCCCTGGAGCTGTACCGCAGGCAGGGCGCCTGGAAGGTCCGGGCCCTCGGCCAGGGCTATGCGGCCGGTCTCGCCGCGCTCCTCGCCGACCAGGGGCTGCATGACGCCGCCGACCTTGCGGCAGCCGTCCAGGAAGCGGTGACCGATCGCCTGGCCCGCGCGGTGCCGGCACCCTCGACCGCGTTCGACCCCCACACCGCTCCCGCGCACGACCCACTGGCTGCCTCCGCCGACCCTCAGGTCACCTCCGGGCCCGGACCGGCGGAGCCGACGCCGCCGTACCCGCTGAGGCCCGACGACAGCGCCGACGCGAGCCGCGCCGACCAGCACCTCCGCGCCACCGGCCCGGATCACCAGCACTCCGGCGGCCCGGTCGACTACACGCACCCCCGTCGCGCGCACCGCACTCCGCCCCCGCCGTCACCCACTGCCGCCCCGGCCGCCGACGGGGAGCCGGCGCAGCCCGTCGCGGGGGACGCCGTGGGCTGGACGATGGAGGAACGGTTGTACAACCAGGTCTGGGGGATGTTCGAGGACCTGGCCCGCACCACGGCTGCCTACCGCAGCGCCGTCGACTTCGCCGACTCCCGCCTGGAGAAGGAGCTGGACCAGCTTCTCGCCGACCCGCGCCTCCGGCTCGGCACGGGGGCCGATGACGCCCGGGAGGTGGCCCACGCTCGTCACACCCAGCTGACCGACCAGGCCCGCGCGGCTTTCGACCGCGACCTGGCTCAGCTCACCGCCGAGGCCGAGGTGGTGGAACCCGCGCTTCCGCCCGCCTACGCCCGCTGGGACAACCCCGTCTGGCACGCCTACCGGTCCCCGGCCGAGCCGCCGATGGCCCTGCGGCTCGGCGACCTCCATCTCCCCGAAAGCGTGCCGCTGAGCATCCCCCTGCTGGTCAGACTGCCGCTGGAACGAGGTCTGTGGATCGACAGCGGCCCGACACCGGGTGACGACTTCCGGGCGGACTCCGCCGAGCTGCGGCACCTGGCCATGGAGACGGCGGCCGCCCTCGCCGCGCGCCTGCTCGCCGTCCACCCGCCGGGGGAGTTCGCCGTGCAGGTCATCGACCCGGCCGGAGCCGGGTCCCGGGCCCTGCTGCCGCTGACGCGGTCCGGAGTGCTCGGGGCGCCCCCCGGCGCCGGAGCGGCGGGGGTCGCACAGGTCCTGGAGTCGCTGACCCGGCGAGTGGACCTGGTGCAGATGGCGATGCGCGGCGGCATGGCCGAAGCGCTGCCGGCCGATGTGGACACCGCGCAGCAGCTCCTGATCGTCAACGACTTCCCGCACGGTTTCGACGACCGGGCGGTGACCCGTCTGCGCTATCTCGCCGATGAGGGCCCGGCCGTCGGCGTACACCTGCTGCTCGTCGCGGACCGCGAGGACGCCACCGCCTACGGCCCCCTGCTCGACCCGTTGTGGCGTTCGCTGCTGCGACTGACCCCGCTGCCCGACGACCACCTCGCGGACCCGTGGATCGGCCACGCCTGGACCTTCGAACCCTCGCTCGTCCCGGTCGGCAGCCGGGTCCTGGAGGAGGTGCTCGCCGAGGTGGCCAGAAGTCGGACCAAGTACAGGTAAAGATCGCCTGACCTGCCTTTTTGGTGTTCCTTTTACTTGCCCCTTTACCGTTCCTTGGTGATTGGGTACTCTTTTCCGTACGGAGGGGAGTACTCCCTGACTGCGGCGCACCCGTCAGTACGGACCGGATCCGGTCCCGGGGCGTCGGCCCATCGCGGGTGGAAGAGACCTCCGGCAGCAACAACGCTGATGTGTTTGCCGTCACGTAATGCCGGAGGTGCAGTGGAAGTCTCCATGACCCTGTGGGTCCTCACCATCGTGGGCCTTGCCGCCCTGATCGCCGTCGACTTCTTCATCGGGCGCAAGCCGCACGATGTGTCGATCAAGGAAGCGGGCATCTGGACCGTCGTCTGGATCGCCCTGGCCGGCCTCTTCGGCCTCGGCCTGCTCCTCTTCGGCGGCGGACAGCCCGCCGGCGAGTTCTTCGCCGGTTTCATCACCGAGAAGTCGCTGAGCGTCGACAACCTCTTCGTCTTCGTCCTGATCATGGCGAAGTTCGCGGTGCCCAGCCAGTACCAGCAGCGCGTCCTGCTCGTCGGTGTCCTCATAGCGCTGGTCCTGCGGGCCGTCTTCATCGCCGCCGGAGCCGCGATCATCGCCAGCTTCTCCTGGGTGTTCTACCTCTTCGGCGCCTTCCTGATCTGGACCGCCTGGAAGCTCGTCCAGGAGGCCCGCGCCGACGAGGAGGACGAGGAGTACGAGGAGAACAAGCTGCTGAAGGCCGCGGAGCGCAAGTTCGGCGTGGCCGACCGGTACCACGGCACCAGGCTGTGGATCCAGCAGAACGGCAAGCGCGTCATGACGCCGATGCTGGTCGTGATGCTGGCCATCGGCACCACCGACGTCCTGTTCGCCCTGGACTCCATCCCGGCGATCTTCGGCCTCACCCAGGACCCGTACATCGTCTTCACCGCCAACGCCTTCGCCCTGATGGGTCTGCGTCAGCTGTACTTCCTCATCGGCGGACTGCTCAGGAAGCTGGTCCACCTCTCCTACGGTCTGTCGATCATCCTCGGCTTCATCGGCGTCAAGCTGGTGCTGCACGCCCTGCACGAGTCCGGTGTCCACGTGCCCGAGATCAGCATCCCGGTCTCCCTCGGTGTGATCTGCGCGGTCCTCGCCGTCACCACGATCACCAGCCTGATGGCCTCCAGGAAGCAAGCGGCCGCCGAGGCGGCGCGCGCCGGCGGTGAAGGTGCCGCGAAGGACACCGTCGACGCCTGACCCCGGCACGACGCGGGCCCGGTTCCGCCGGCGCCGGGCCCGCACCGGAAAGGACGAGAGGTATCCGAAAAGAGCGGAATGCAGATCTTGTGCAGCTCTGCGACGATCGCCGCATGATCACTCGGCTCCGGTCGCTCACCCGGTCATGGACGATCCTCGTGCCGGTGCTCGCCGTCGTCCTGCTGGTCTTCACCTGGGGCCGGGACCTGCCCGGTGCGGTCGTGGCCCTGGTGACGCTCGTCCTCGCCGGTGCCGTGCTGGCGGCGGTGCACCACGCCGAGGTGATCGCCCACCGGGTCGGCGAACCCTTCGGTTCGCTGGTGCTCGCCGTCGCCGTCACGATCATCGAGGTGGCCCTGATCGTCACCCTCATGGCGGACGGCGGCGACAAGAGTTCCACCCTGGCCCGGGACACCGTCTTCGCCGCCGTGATGATCACCTGCAACGGCATCGTCGGACTCTGCCTGCTCGTCGCCTCCCTGCGGCACGGCACGGCGGTCTTCAATCCGGAGGGCACCGGCGCGGCGCTGGCGACCGTGGCGACGCTGGCCACGCTCAGCCTGGTGCTGCCGACCTTCACGACCAGCAAGCCCGGGCCCGAGTTCTCCACGATCCAACTGACCTTCGCCGCACTGTCGTCACTGATCCTCTACGGCCTGTTCGTGACCACCCAGACCGTGCGTCACCGTGACTACTTCCTGCCCACCACCCGCGAGGGCGAGGTCATCACCGCCGACGCCCACGCCGAACCCCCGCCCGTGCGGACCGCGTGGGTCAGCCTCGGACTGCTGGGCCTGGCCCTGGTCGGGGTCGTCGGCCTGGCCAAGAGCGTCTCGCCCACGATCGAGTCGGGCGTGGCCGCGGCGGGACTGCCGCAGGCGGTCGTCGGCGTCGTCATCGCCCTGCTCGTCCTGCTGCCGGAGACGATCGCCGCACTGCGTTCCGCTCGCCGGGACCGGGTGCAGACCAGCCTCAACCTGGCCCTCGGTTCCGCGATGGCCAGCATCGGCCTGACCATCCCGGCCGTGGCCCTCGCCTCCGTCTGGCTGTCCGGGCCGCTCGTCCTCGGCCTCGGCGCGACCCACATGCTGCTGCTCGCGCTCACCGTGGTGGTCAGTTCCCTCACGGTGGTGCCCGGCCGGGCCACTCCCCTGCAGGGCGGCGTGCATCTGGTCCTCTTCGCGGCCTACCTGGAACTCGCGGTCAACCCGTGACCGGCTCCACCGCCGCCACGGGTACCGGCCGTGTCTCGGGCAGCAGCGCGAAGCAGACCAGGCTGAGCAGTGCGATGCCGGTCAGATAGACCCCCACGCCCCACGGGACCCGTCCGCCCCGCTCCGCGAGCGCCGTGGCCACGACCGGGGTTAGCGCGCCGCCGAGGACCCCGCCGAGGTTGTAGCCCACGGCGGCGCCCGTGCAGCGCACCCGTGCCTCGTACAGCTCCGGCAGATAGGCCGCGATCACCGCGAACATGGTCACGAAGGCGAGCAGGGCGCCCAGGATGGCGAGGAACATCAGCAGCGGCTCGCCGGTCGCCAGCAGCGCCACCATCGGGAGCATCCACAGGACGCAGGCCGTGCAGCCCGTCAGACACATCGGGCGGCGTCCGTAGCGGTCGCCGAGCAGCGCCATGAGCGGGGTGAGTGCTCCCTTCACGACCACCGCGGCCATGATGCACGTCAGCATGACCGTCCGGCTCACCCCGAGCCGTTCCGTCGCGTACGCCAGGGACCAGGTCGTCACCGCGTAGAACACGGCGTAACCGACGGCCAGCGCCCCGGCCGTGAGCAGCACCAGCCGCCCGTGGTGCCGTACGACCTCGACGAGCGGCACACGCGCGTGGTCGTCGATCTCCAGGAACCGGGGGCTCTCCGCGAGCGACGAGCGCAGCCACAGACCGGCCAGTGCGAGCACGCCGGCCGCCCAGAAGGGCACGCGCCAGCCCCACCGTGCGAACTCGGCGTCGGACAGCGCCGCCGACAGCACGAGCATCACCCCGTTGGCCAGTACGAAGCCGAACGCAGGTCCCACCTGCGGGAAGCTCGACCACAGGGCACGCCGCCGCGCGGGCGCGTGCTCGGCGGTGAGCAGCACCGCCCCGCCCCACTCGCCGCCGAGCCCCAGGCCCTGCAGAAAGCGCAGGACAAGCAGCAGTACGGGGGCGGCGACACCGATCGCCCCGTACGACGGCACGCAGCCGACCGCGACCGTGGAGGCGCCGGTGAGCAGCAGTGAGACGACGAGCACCGGTCGTCGCCCGTGCCGGTCCCCGATGTGCCCGAACAGCACCGAGCCCAGCGGCCGGGCCACGAACCCCACCCCGAACGTCCCGAACGCCGCGAGCGTCCCGGCGACAGGTGAGAACGTCGGGAAGAACAGCGGCCCCAGAACCAGGGCCGCTGCGGTGCCGTAGACGAAGAAGTCGTAGAACTCGATCGCCGTCCCGGCGAGTGAGGCGGCGGCGAGCCGCAGCATGGACGGTGTGCTCACGGAGCGTGCAGGGCGCATATTGCGTCAACTACCCGTAGTGATCAAGAGTTACGGGGGCGTACAGGAGTGATCACGGGCCCGGAGTGCACGCCGTGGTGAGGGCGCGCACGGCACACCGCCCGCCCCGGCCACCGTGATAGACCGGGTGCGAGCAGCGGTCGTCGACGTACCGCCCCGAAGGACCGGAGGAACCGTGCCCCGCACCCTGGCCAACGCCCCGATCATGATCCTCAACGGGCCCAACCTGAACCTGCTCGGCCAGCGCCAGCCCGAGATCTACGGCAGGGACACGCTGGCCGACGTGGAGGCGATGTGCGCCAAGGCGGCAGCGGTGCACGGCGGCACGGTGGACCTCCGGCAGTCCAACCACGAGGGCGAACTGGTCGACTGGATCCACGAGGCACGGCTGAACCACTGCGGGATCGTCATCAACCCGGGTGCCTACTCGCACACCTCGGTCGCGCTCCTGGATGCGCTCAACACCTGTGACGGCATGCCGGTGTTGGAGGTGCACATCTCCAACATCCACCAGCGGGAGTCGTTCCGGCACCACTCCTATGTCTCGCTGCGTGCCGACGGCGTGATCGCCGGCTGCGGGGTGCAGGGCTACGTGTTCGGCGTGGAACGGGTCGCGGCCCTGCTGGGGGCGGCACAAGCCGACGCGTAGCCCCCCGCACGCATGCCCTGCGGGGTGGCCCCGGGGGCGCATGGCCTGGGGCGCGGCTACAGTCGGCCCGCCTCGACGATCCGCCGCAGGAAGCGTCGTGTGCGGTCCTGCTGCGGGTCGGCGAAGACCTCTTCGGCGGTGCCGCGCTCCAGCACGACCCCGCCGTCGAGGAAGCACACCTGGTCGGCGACGTCCCGCGCGAAGCCCATCTCGTGTGTCGCCAGCACCATGGTCATGCCCTCGTCCTTCAGACCGCGCACCACCTCCAGCACCTCGCCCACGAGTTCGGGGTCGAGGGCGGCCGTGATCTCGTCCAGCAGCAACAGCCGGGGACGCACGGCGAGCGCCCGTGCGATCGCCACACGCTGCTGCTGGCCGCCGCTGAGCCGGTCGGGGTATGCATCAGCCTTGCCGGCGAGTCCGAGGCGCTCCAGCAGCTCCCTGGCCCGTTCCTCGGCCTCCCCCCGGGAGACGCCGTGCACCCGGCGCGGGGCGAGCGTGATGTTGTCGACCACGGTCATGTGCGGGAAGAGGTTGTACGCCTGGAAGACGACGCCGATCCGGCGCCGTACCGCGTCCTGGTCGACGCGCGGGTCCGTGATCTCCTCGTCGTCCAGCCAGATCGCGCCGTCGTCGATCTCCTCCAGGAGGTTGGCGCACCGCAGCAGCGTGGACTTGCCCGAGCCGGAGGCGCCGATCAGCGCGGTGACCGTGTGCGGGGCGACTTCCAGATCGACGTCCCGCAGGACGACCGCCCCACCGAAGGTCTTGCGGACGGACTCCATGCGCAGAACGGGCGCGTTGCTCAGGGGCGTGCTCACGGGCTTGCTCTCGGCTGTGTTCTCGTTCGTGCTCACAGGGATCCTTCCCGGGTGCTCACAGAGATCCTCCTTGAGCCCGCTGCCGGTCCATCCGGGCCGTCACCCAGTCCGTGAACCGGGTCATCGGGATGGTCAGCGCCACGAACACCAGCCCGGCGACGACGTACGGCGTGTAGTTCAGACTGCGGCCCGCGATGATGTCGGCCGCGCGCACGGCGTCCACCGCACCGCCGATCGACACCAGACCGGTGTCCTTCTGCAGCGACACCAGGTCGTTGAGCAGCGGCGGCACCTGCCGGCGCACCGCCTGCGGCAGCACGACATGGCGCAGCGTCTGCCGGTTGGACAGGCCCAGAGAGCGGGCCGCCGCACGCTGCGAGGGGTGGATGGACTCGATGCCGGCCCGGAACACCTCCGCCACGTACGCCGAGTAGGTCAGCGTCAGCGCCGTACCGCCCAGCAGCACCGGATCGACCGTCACGCCCTGCAGCCGCAACGCCGGGACGCCCAGGACCACGATCATCAGGTTGATGATCAGCGGCAGTCCGCGGAAGAAGTCCGTGTACGCCGCAGCCAGCACCCGGAGCGGGAAGAACACCGGCCCGCGCAGTGTCCGCGCCACGGCGATCAGCATGCCGAGAACCAGCACGGCGACACCGCACACCAGCATCAGGCGCACGTTCAGCCAGAGTCCTTCGACGACCTTCGGGAGCGCCTCGCGCGCGTAGTGGGCGCTGAAGAAGGTTTCCCTGGTGCGCGGCCAGCCCGGGGCGCCGACGACGACCAGGCAGAGCACGGCGGCCGTGACGAGCGTCGAGACGGCCGCGACCGCCGTGGCCCGGCGGGCACGCGCGCGTCGGTACCGCTCGCGTTCCAGGCGCCGCTCGGAGGGCACGTAGGCGTCACCGGCGCCCCCGGACCTCCCGGCCGCGCCCTCCCGGGGCGGGTCCCCCTTGGTGACCGTCACTTGAGCACCGGGGCGTCGACGGCCTCCGACAGCCATTGCTTCTCGATCCCGGCCAGCGTGCCGTCCTTGCGCAGGGCGTCGACGGCGCCGGACACGCACGAGGTCAGCGCGCTGCCCTTGTCGAGCACGAGACCGAACTGCTCGGGCGCGCCGCCCTGGTTCTCGAACTGGCCGACGATCTTCGCGTTCGTCACCTCGGCGGCGGTGATGTAGAACGCGGTCGGCAGATCGGTGACGACGGCGTCGACCTGACCGTTCTTCAGCGCGGACTTGGCCTGGTCGTTCTTGGCGTAGACGGCGGCGTCCTGCTCCGGCTTCACCACGTCGCTGATGTAGTCGAGGCTCGTGGTGCCCACCTGGGCGCCCAGCTTCAGCTTCTTCAAGTCCGTGATGCTCGCCGCCGTGGCTGCCTTGCCGCCCTTCAGCGCGATGACGGCCTGGCGCACGTCGTAGTAGCCGGTGGAGAAGTCCACGGCCTTCCTGCGCTCCGTGCTGATCGACACCTGGTTGACGTCGAAGTCGAAGGTCTTCGCACCCGGTGCGAACGCCTTGTTGAACGGCACCTTCTGCCATACGACCGCGTTCTTGCCGTACCCCAGCCGCTTCGCCACGGCGTAGGCGACCGCCGACTCGAAGCCCTTGCCGTTGGCGGGCTCGCCGTCCTTGAACCACGGCTCGTACGCCGGCTCGTCGGTCGCGATCGTGAGCTTCCCGGACGTCTTGGTCGCCAACTTGCCCTGGGCGCAGTTCTTGCCGGCCGTCCCGGAGGGGGACGCCGAAGCCTCGTCCTCGGGCTGCGGAGCGCAGCCGACGGCGGTGGCGAGCAGGGCTACGGTGGCGGCGGCTACTGCGCGGCGCAGGGCGCGGGGGGCAGGATGCATGGCCGGAGAGTGGCAGCGAAAACGGCGTCTGTCCATGTCACGACGGTCGTTGTCCGCATACTGGGAACGGGTGTTGCGGCCGTGTGAACGCGGATGAATGCACGTCACGCGCGCGTGCCGAAGCCCGGGCCGCCGGCCGAGGGCGGGGTTGGAGACCGGCGGCCCCTGCCGCCCAGGAGCCGTCATCCTGTGCGGGGCTGCTACCAGTTGACTGCGCGGCACCGGCCGGCGGGAGCGCGCACGCGTAGCGGAAGCGTGCGAAACGTTCACACGGGGCGCGCAATGCGAGCCGTACGCCGGGCGCGTGCGCCGGTCCCGGGCTCACTTCCCGAACCGAGAACACCACCCGCGTCCCGAACCGAGAACTCACCACCGCGTCCCGAACCGGGAACTCACCACCCGCGCGCGTGCCACTCCGGCAGGTGCGGCCGTTCCGCGCCCAGCGTGGTGTCGTTGCCGTGCCCTGGGTACACCCACGTCTCGTCCGGCAGCGCCGCGAAGATCTTCGTCTCCACGTCGTGGATCAGGCTCGCGAACGCCTTCGGGTCCTTGCGCGTGTTGCCGACGCCGCCGGGGAAGAGACAGTCGCCGGTGAAGACGTGCGGGTGGCCGTGCGGGTCGTCGTAGACCAGCGCGATGGAGCCGGGCGTGTGCCCGACCAGGTGGCGCGCGGTGAGTTCCACCCGGCCCACCCGGATCACGTCACCGTCGTCGACCAGCACGTCGGTGGGCACCGGGATGCCGGAGGCGTCGTCGCGGCCCGCGTAGGTACGCGCGCGTGTGGCGGCCACGACCTCGGCGAGCGCCTGCCAGTGGTCCCCATGCTGGTGCGTGGTGACGACGGACGCGATGCCGTCGTCACCGATCATGCCGAGGAGCGTCCCCGCCTCGTTGGCGGCGTCGATCAGAAGCTGCTCGTCGGTGGCCCGGCAGCGCAGCAGATAGGCGTTGTTGTCCATCGGGCCGACCGCGATCTTGGTGATCATCAGGTCTTTCAGCTCGTGCACGTCCGCCGGTCCGCCGACCCTGACCTCTCCGGAGTACGTCATGGCGATCAGCCTATAGCGCAGGGGCGCCGGCGGACGGCTGTAGCGCTGCGGAGGGCTGTGGTGCCACCGACGCCGCCGCTACAGCGGGGGCAGCTTCGGCAGCGTCCCGCCCTGCGTGTCCAGTGCCGCCCCGTCGCGGCGCCCGGCGAGCCAGCCCACCAGGTCCGCCGGCCGGCCGGTCACCGTGACCTCGGGTGCGTCCGCCTCGCGCCCGGTGGTCCACGCGCGCGTGCCGTCCGTGACGCGGGTCGCCGGGACGTCGGCGTGACCGGAGAAACGGTCCGTGAGGAAGTCGGTCTCCCGTTCGAGGAACTCCGCCGGAAGATCGTCGAGCTCGTATCCGATCCCGAGGTCGACGTGGTGCAGCTCCACCTCCACCCACCGCCGGAACGGCACCCGGGACGCGGAGTCGGTGATCCCGTGGCGCAGCTCCACGGTGCGCGTCCAGTCCGCGGGGGCGTCCCCGGCCGCCTGGAAGCGGCCCGCGCTCTCGCGCAGGTCGGTGACGTGCGCCTCCAGGGTCCGCGAGGCGTCGCGCTCGATGTCGGCGTCGCGCTGCGCGGCGCTCGCGTACATGGGACGGCCCTCCAGGACGTTCACCAGGGCGTCCGCGTTGCGGGCGAGGTGGGCGAGGACGTGGCCGCGACTCCAGCCCGGAAGCCGTGACGGCTCGGCGAGCGAGACGTTGTCCATTTTGGCGACCGCGGTCAGGAGCCGATCGGTCGCTTCACGTACACAGGCCAGGTCATGAACGTGATCCATCATGGCGCCGACCCTAGTCCGGCCACCCCTTCGGGTGAAGGTGCCCGACCACGTCCGTAAATCGAAAGCCCGTGCTATATCGTCGAAGGTGGCGTCGGGCATGCTGGATGGTCGGGGGTTGTTATGCAACCGGGCAATCCGACCGGCGTTGTCAGTGGCTCCCCCTAGTCTGAAGAAGCACGGGGGCCCCGCCCCTGTCACTTCTCTCAAGAAAGGTGCGGACCGGCGTGGCCGACCGTCTCATCGTCCGTGGCGCGCGCGAGCACAACCTGAAGAATGTCTCGCTCGACCTGCCTCGCGACTCGCTCATCGTCTTCACGGGCCTGTCCGGGTCGGGCAAGTCCTCCCTGGCCTTCGACACGATCTTCGCCGAGGGCCAGCGTCGTTACGTGGAGTCGCTCTCCTCGTACGCCCGGCAGTTCCTCGGCCAGATGGACAAGCCCGACGTCGACTTCATCGAGGGCCTCTCCCCGGCGGTCTCCATCGACCAGAAGTCGACCTCGCGCAACCCCCGCTCGACCGTCGGCACGATCACCGAGGTCTATGACTACCTGCGTCTGCTCTTCGCGCGCATCGGCAAGCCGCACTGCCCCGAGTGCGCTCGCCCGATCTCGCGCCAGTCGCCGCAGGCCATCGTCGACAAGGTGCTGGAGCTGCCGGAGGGGAGCCGCTTCCAGGTGCTGTCGCCGCTGGTGCGCGAGCGCAAGGGCGAGTTCGTCGACCTCTTCGCCGACCTGCAGACCAAGGGCTACTCCCGCGCGCGTGTGGACGGCCGGACCGTCCAGCTGTCCGAGCCGCCGGCCCTGAAGAAGCAGGAGAAGCACACCATCGAGGTGGTCGTGGACCGCCTCACCGTGAAGGAATCGGCCAAGCGCCGTCTCACCGACTCCGTGGAGACGGCCCTCGGCCTGTCCGGCGGCATGGTCGTGCTCGACTTCGTGGATCTCCCCGAGGACGACCCCGAGCGCGAGCGCATGTACTCGGAGCACCTGTACTGCCCGTACGACGACCTGTCCTTCGAGGAGCTGGAGCCCCGCTCCTTCTCCTTCAACTCGCCCTTCGGCGCCTGCCCGGAGTGCACCGGCATCGGCACGCGCATGGAGGTCGACCCCGAGCTGATCGTCCCGGACGAGGACAAGTCCCTGGACGAGGGCGCCATCCACCCCTGGTCGCACGGGCACACCAAGGACTACTTCGGCCGCCTGATCGGCGCCCTCGCGGACGCGCTCGGCTTCCGGACGGACATCCCCTTCGCGGGGCTGCCGCAGCGCGCCAAGAAGGCGCTCCTTCAGGGCCACAAGACACAGATCGAGGTGCGCTACCGCAACCGGTACGGCCGCGAGCGTGTCTACACCACGCCCTTCGAGGGTGCGGTGCCCTTCGTGAAGCGCCGGCACAGCGAGGCCGAGAGCGACGCCAGCCGCGAGCGCTTCGAGGGCTACATGCGCGAGGTGCCCTGCCCCTCCTGCGAGGGCTCGCGTCTGAAGCCGATCGTCCTCGCCGTGACGATCATGGAGAAGTCGATCGCCGAGGTCTCCGCCATGTCGATCAGCGACTGCGCGGAATTCCTGGGTGAGCTGAGGCTGAACGCCCGTGACAAGAAGATCGCCGAGCGGGTCCTGAAGGAGGTCAACGAACGGCTGCGCTTCCTGGTCGACGTCGGCCTGGACTACCTGTCGCTCAACCGCGCGGCCGGCACCCTCTCCGGCGGCGAGGCCCAGCGCATCCGCCTGGCCACCCAGATCGGCTCCGGCCTCGTCGGCGTCCTGTACGTCCTGGACGAGCCGTCCATCGGTCTGCACCAGCGGGACAACCACCGGCTGATCGAGACCCTGGTGCGGCTGCGCGACATGGGCAACACGCTCATCGTCGTCGAGCACGACGAGGACACCATCAAGGTCGCCGACTGGATCGTGGACATCGGCCCCGGCGCCGGCGAGCACGGCGGCAAGGTCGTGCACAGCGGCTCCCTGAAGGAACTGCTCGAGAACGCCGAGTCCCAGACCGGCCAGTACCTCTCCGGCCGCAAGGCGATTCCGCTGCCGGACGTACGGCGCCCTCACGACCCGTCCCGCCGGCTGACCGTGCACGGCGCCCGTGAGAACAACCTGCAGGACATCGACGTGTCCTTCCCGCTGGGTGTGTTCACGGCCGTCACCGGTGTCTCCGGATCCGGCAAGTCGACCCTGGTCAACGACATCCTGTACACCCATCTGGCCCGGGAGCTGAACGGCGCCCGGACCGTCCCGGGACGGCACACGCGCGTGGCGGGTGACGACCTGGTCGACAAGGTCGTGCACGTCGACCAGTCGCCGATCGGCCGCACCCCGCGGTCCAACCCGGCCACGTACACCGGCGTCTTCGACCACATCCGCAAGCTCTTCGCCGAGACCACCGAGGCGAAGGTCCGCGGCTACCAGCCCGGCCGCTTCTCCTTCAACGTCAAGGGCGGCCGCTGTGAGAACTGCGCGGGCGACGGCACGATCAAGATCGAGATGAACTTCCTCCCGGACGTCTACGTCCCGTGCGAGGTCTGCCACGGCGCCCGGTACAACCGGGAGACCCTGGAGGTCCACTACAAGGGCAAGTCCATCGCCGAGGTGCTGAACATGCCGATCGAGGAGGCGATGCACTTCTTCGAGGCGGTCCCGGCGATCTCCCGTCACCTGAAGACGCTGCACGACGTGGGCCTCGGCTACGTCCGCCTCGGCCAGTCCGCCACCACCCTTTCCGGTGGCGAGGCACAGCGCGTCAAGCTCGCCAGCGAACTGCAGAAGCGATCCACCGGACGCACGGTCTACGTCCTGGACGAGCCGACCACCGGTCTGCACTTCGAGGACATCAGCAAGCTGCTCAAGGTCCTGGGCGGACTGGTCGACAAGGGCAACACGGTCATCGTCATCGAGCACAACCTCGACGTGATCAAGACCGCGGACTGGATCGTGGACATGGGCCCGGAGGGCGGCGCCGGAGGTGGTCTGGTGGTCGCCGAGGGCACGCCGGAGGAGGTGGCCGCGGTCCCGGCCAGCCACACCGGGAAGTTCCTGCGCGAGATCCTCGACGCCGACCGCATCAGCGACGCGGAACCGGTGAAGGCGCCGCGGACCACGACCCGGAAGACGGCCGCGGCCAAGTCGACGGCCCGCAAGACGGTGACGGCCAAGGCCAACAACACCGCGACCAAGAAGGCCGCGGCAGCCACGAAGAAGGCCACGCCCGCGAAGAAGACCACGCGGGCCCGCAAGGCCTGACGTCCGACCGGAGGGCGGCTACGACACCCTCCCGTCACGACGTCCGGTCACGGCGTCACGGCGGCTTGGTGGCACGCCACGTGACGGCACATCAAAAAGGCAGCGCCCCGCGGGAACTCCCCGCGGGGCGCCGCTCGTTCCCTCATCAGCCAGCCCGGCCCTGCGGTTCGGCAGATCACGCACACCGCAGGTCCGGCCGTACCTTGTCAACAGCACAGGGAGACAGACCGCTCACAGCGCGGCCGGCCCGCCCAGCTCCGCCGCGTACGGCGGCTCGGCCCCCGCCCGCGAGCAAGTGATCGCCGCCGCCCGTGCCGCGAAGCGCAGCAGCCGTGTCCACCCCTCCGTCCCGAGGGCGCCGAGCGCTTCCGGGGACAGCGCGTCCCTCGCCGCCAGCCCGTGCAGCAAGGCCGCGTTCACCGTGTCACCGGCACCGATGGTGTCCACGACGTCGACCTTCTCACCCGGCACATGATGCTCCCCGCCGTCCCGGGTGAACACGGTCAGACCGTCGCCGCCCCGCGTGACCACCACGGCCGACGGCCCCTCGGCCAGCCACTCGCGCGGGCTGCCGCCGAGCCACGCCGCGTCTTCCGCGGACAGCTTCAGCAGCGTCACCGAGGGCAGCCAGCTCTTGAAACGCGCCCGGTAGGCGTCCGCGTCCGGGATCAGCCCCGCCCGGATATTGGGGTCGAGCGCGGTGAACAACCCCTGTCCCGCAGCGGTCCGCATCAGCTCCTCGTAGGCGCTCGCCCCCGGTTCCAGGACGAGCGAGCAGGTGCCGAAGGACACCGCGCGCGTCCCGGCGGGGAGAGCGGCCGGGGCAGTGAAGAGGCGGTCGGCCGTGCCGTCCACATAGAAGGAGTAGGCGGCCGAGCCGGCGGCGTCGATCGTGGCCACCGCCAGGGTCGTCGGCTCCGGTCCCCGCTGGACACCGGAGACGTCGACGCCGGCCCGCCGCAGCCCGTCCAGCAGGGCCTCGCCGAACGCGTCGTGCGAGGCCCGGGAGCAGAAGGCGGTGGGGGAGCCGAGCCGGCCGAGGGCCACGGCGGTGTTGTACGGGCCACCGCCGAGAACCGGCTTCAGGTCCGCGAGGGCACCGGCGCCCTGCGGTACCAGGTCGATCAACGCCTCACCGGCAACGACGATCACGAGACGATCCCCTTCTCGGACGGAGTGGACGATACGGTTCGCCCGGCCGCTTCCGCGAGGTCCGGCTCCTCCGGGCATCCGCAGGATGTGCGGTGGACGAAAGTGCAGGGCAGGCGGACCGTCCGGGGCGGGCGGCCCGGTTCGGCGAGGCGCTCCAGGAGCATCCGGACGGCCTGGGCGCCCAGCTCCCGGCTGGGCTGGGCGATGGCGGTCAGCCGGGGCGAGAACAGGTCGGCCCAGGCGAAGTCGTCGAAGCAGCACAGCGCGATGTCGTCGGGCACGGAGCGGCCGTGGCGGCGCAGCGCGCGCAGGGTGCCGATGGTCATCGCGTTGTTGGCGGTCACGAGTGCTGTGGGCGGCTCGGACAGGGCGAGCAGGGCGGTCGTGGCCCGCTCGGCGCCGCCGGACTCGGAGTTACCGGGGACGACGAGACGTTCGTCGTGGGCCAGCCCGGCGGCGGCGAGCCCCTCCTGGAAGCCGGCGATGCGCTCCGCGGTGGTGCTGAGCCCGGGCAGACCGGCGATCAGCCCGATCCGGCGGTGTCCCAGCCGGGCGAGATGGCCGACGAGCCGGCCCGTCGGTGCGGCGCCCTCGGCACAGACCTGGTCGAACCATGGCACGCCTGGGGAAAGGCGGGCGCTCGCGTCGCCGGACGACCGGCTGTCCTCCGTCACGGATGCGTCCACCAGCCGGTCGAGGAACACCGTCGGTACGGCATGGCGGCGGAGGTAGCCGATGAGGTCTTCCGGGTCCGCGGAAGGGGCGACGATCATGCCGTCGACCCGGCGCTCATGGAGGAGCTGTACGACCTTGCGTTCGTGTGCCGGGTCGTCGTGCGGGTCGGCGATGAGCAGGCTGTAGCCGGCTTCGAGGGCGGCGGCCTCGACTCCCTGGAGGATCTCCGTGAAGTACGGGTTGCTGATGGCCGACACGGCAAGGCCGATGGAGCGGGTCCGGGAGGTCACCAGAGAGCGGGCCAGGCTGTTGGGGGTGTAACCGAGGGCGTCGATGGCATCGAGCACGGCCTCGCGGGTGTGCGGCAGCACTGGGCGGGTGCCGTTCAGCACGTGGGAAACGGTCGCCACGGAGACTCCCGCACGCCGGGCGACGTCCGCCATGGTGGCCATCGCACCGCCTCTCCAGAACCGAGCGGGCTCCGCCGCCAGGGCCAGCGACCGAGCCGTCCGAGCCGGCGAACCGCAAAACGCCGGTCTTCTGTCGACCGGCCGATCCACATGCCGAGCCGTTCCTGCACCTTCCGGCGGACGGTATCCCATGAGCGCCCGTCGCGTAAACGCTTACGTAAGCGTTTACGCGCCCTGCCTGCCTGCCTGAATTCCGCCTTCGCGCGCCTCCGCCCCCCTTCGCCCGGCCCAGCCCAGCCGGGTCACCTCCCACTCCCGCATGTCCCCGTTCCCTAGCCGCCCCCAGCGCCTCCCCGTTTCCAGGCCGGGCCCCACCCCGCCAGCTCCCCCCTCCCGCGCCTTCCCCTCAGCGCCTCCCCGCTTCCAGACCGACCCCACCCCGCCCCGCCAGCTTTCCCTCCCGCGCTTCCCCGCTCCAAGCCGGCCCCACCCCGCCCCGCCAGCACCCCCTCCCGTGCCTCCCCCTCCCAGGCCGGCCCCGCCCCGCGGGTATCGTCGCCGTGCACACCCCTTGACCTGTGGAGTCCCAGATGTCCGCCTCCTCGATGTCCGCCTCCTCCTCCGCGAGCCGCCGAACCGTACTTCGAGGGGCCGCCGCGGCTCCGGTCGCCGGGCTCGGCCTGGCCGCGTGCGCGGCGCCCGGGGGGAACGGCCAGGCCGCGGCCACCCCGACCGCACCGGTTGACCTCGGTGCCGACAGCGAGGTCGCGAAGGGCGGGGCCAAGCTCTACCGGGACCACAACGTGGTCGTCAGCCGGGGCGAGGACGGCACACTCAGGGCGTACAGCACGGTCTGCACGCACGCGGGGTGCCCCATCAACAAGCTGCAGGGCACGACCTTGATCTGCCCCTGCCACGGCAGCCAGTTCGATGCCGTGACGGGCAAGGTGGTCCAGGCGCCGGCCACCGAGCCTCTGACCGAGCTGACGGTGAAGGCGGCGAAGGGCAGGATCGTCGCCGGTCCGGCGGCCTGACAGAAGCCGCGAGCGAGGAGCCCCGGGCGACGGGCGACAGCGCTCGGCAGGCGGGCGGTGGGGGACCGCTCAGTCCCAGTCCCAGGCGATTCCCACGATGCCCGGCCGGATCCGCGGCTCGACCACGTGGGCGCAGTGGTGGGGGCCGGTCACGGGGAGTTCCTGCCGGCCGCTGCGCGGTGCCGCCGGCGAGTGCTGGGCGAAGCGGTGGCAGCGCACCGGCAGGGTGCCCGCGTCGAAGCGGACCTGGAGCGCGTACTGACCGCCCGGGGAGCCGAAGCGCTGGAAGTACTCGCGGGAGGCGGCGGCCGTGCCGTCCTCGATGCCGTACCGGAAGAGGAAGGTGTCGCCGGAGCGCAGCCGGGTGCCGAAGAGCAGCTCGGCCACGAGCACCCCGGTGTCCTGGTCCCAGCGCAGTCGTCCGGTGCGACAGTTCTCCAGGGCGTGCACGGTCATGCGGCGCGGGTCGCAGCCCGGGTCGCCGTGGTGGACGGCGACGAAGCGGTCGACGCCGTCGTGGTGGGCGCGCACGATGTGGTGGGCCTCCCGGCTCGCCAGCTCTCGCCGTGCCCCGATCCGGACGCATTCGTGGTGGCCCAGGGTGTGCAGTCCGCCGTCCACGGCCCAGTCCAGGTCGGCGGTGAGCCGGTCCAGGACGTCGGAGGCCTCGATCAGGGAGCGGTACGAGCGGCCCCTGGGGCGGCCGGCCACGGAGTGTTCGCCGGCCTCGGCGAGCAGCCGGATGAGTGACTCGTCCGGCAACTGGAGGATCTCCTCCAGTGCGCGTACGGCGCGCAGTGATTCCGGGCGCTGCGGGCGGCGGGCGCCCTGCTGCCAGTAACTCAGGCTGGTCACACCGACCTTGACCCCGTGGCGGGACAGGTGGTGCTGGACGCGCTGGAGCGGCAGTCCGCGTGCGGCGATGGCGGCGCGCAGCGCCACATGGAAGGGGCCGCCGCGCAGGGCCGTGTCGAGTTCCGCGGTGGGGACGTCCGCGTGCTCCGTGGCATGCCGCATGCCGAGGGGCCTTTCTGTGAGATGTCACCACGGCTGGTCAGACCGGGTGTGCGGGTGCGGGGCCACCCCGTGGGCGCTGCGGGCAGGCCCGTGGCAGGTCACGCCGCGCCCGTTCGCAGGCGTGCACGGCCCCGAGTTCCCCCGCATTGAAGCGTGTTGACCAGAACCCGACAACACCTCGAACCGACCGTTGCGGACGACTGGCCGGACCTTGCTGCTCCCCGCCCGGCGCAGCGGGGCCCGCGCAGGCACCGGCGGGCCTCGTCAGCGGCCTCGCCGAAGCGGCGGCAGCGGACAGCCGGGTCCCAGCCTGGCCGGAATGCGACGCCGGAACTGCCGGGGGCCGTCCGGTGCCGTGCGCGGGGCGCAGAGGGCGTCGCCCGCCGGCCCCTGGTGGCGTACCCCACATTCCGGGCAGGCGTCCGGCCCGCCCACTCCTTCCCCGGCCCCACACCGTACGGGTGCGGGAGCTGTCCACAGGCACGCCGCGGTGTCGGTGCTCGACAGTAGGGTGTGAGACATGGCCGACCCCTCCAGCTACCGCCCCAGGCCGGGAGACATCCCGGACTCTCCGGGGGTGTACAGGTTCCGTGACGAGCACCGCCGGGTGATCTACGTCGGAAAGGCGAAGAGCCTGCGCCAGCGCCTGGCGAACTACTTCCAGGACCTGGCGAACCTGCACCCGCGCACCCGGACGATGGTGACCACCGCCGCCTCCGTGGAGTGGACCGTGGTGTCCACGGAGGTCGAGGCGCTTCAGCTGGAGTACTCCTGGATCAAGGAGTACGACCCCCGGTTCAACGTCAAGTACCGCGACGACAAGAGCTACCCGTACCTCGCGGTGACGATGAGCGAGCAGTTCCCTCGTGTGCAGGTGATGCGCGGTCACAAGAAGAAGGGCGTGCGGTATTTCGGCCCGTACGCGCACGCGTGGGCCATCCGGGACACCGTCGACCTGCTGCTCCGGGTCTTCCCGGTGCGCACCTGCTCGGCCGGTGTCTTCAAGAACGCCTCCCGCACCGGCCGCCCCTGCCTGCTCGGGTACATCGGCAAGTGCTCCGCGCCCTGTGTCGGCCGGATCACCCCCGAGGACCACCAGGATCTGGCCGAGGAGTTCTGCGACTTCATGGCCGGCCGCACCGGCACCTACCTCCGCCGCCTGGAGAAGCAGATGATGGAGGCGGCCGAGGAGATGGAGTACGAGCGGGCGGCCCGCCTGCGCGACGACATCGAGGCCCTGAAGAAGGCCATGGAGAAGAACGCGGTCGTGCTCGCCGACGCGACCGACGCCGACCTCATCGCCGTCGCGGAGGACGAGCTGGAGGCAGCCGTACAGATCTTCCACGTGCGTGGCGGCCGGGTGCGCGGCCAGCGCGGCTGGGTGACCGACAAGGTCGAGGAGGTCACCACCGGCGCCCTGGTGGAGCACGCCCTGCAGCAGCTGTACGGGGAGGAGACCGGGGACGCGGTGCCCAAGGAGGTGCTGGTCCCGGCCCTGCCCGAGCCGGTCGAGCCGGTCCAGGAGTGGCTCACCACCCGCCGCGGGTCGAACGTGTCGCTGCGCATCCCGCAGCGCGGCGACAAGAAGGCGCTCATGGAGACCGTGCAGCGCAACGCCCAGCAGGCCCTCGCACTGCACAAGACCAAGCGTGCCTCCGACCTGACCACCCGCTCGCGCGCGCTGGAGGAGATCGCCGAAGCCCTCGAGCTGGACAGCGCCCCGCTGCGGATCGAGTGCTACGACATCTCGCATCTCCAGGGCGACGACGTCGTGGCCTCCATGGTCGTCTTCGAGGACGGCCTGCAGCGCAAGAGCGAGTACCGCCGCTTCCAGATCAAGGGCTTCGCCGGCCAGGACGACGTCCGGTCCATGCACGAGGTGATCACCCGCCGCTTCAAGCGTTACCTCGCCGAGAAGGAGCGGACGGGGGAGTGGACCGACGGCTCCGGTGTCACCGAGCCGGCCATCGACGGCCCCGCCACCGACGGCACCGATGCCACCGACGGCCCTGGTGTCGTCCCCTCCGCCACGGACGGCACCGATGCCACCGACGGCCCTGGTGTCGTCCCCTCCGCCACGGACGGCACCGATGCCACCGACGGCCCTGGTGTCGTCCCCTCCGCCACCGACGGCTCCCCAGCCACCCACGGCTCCCTCGGCGCGGGCGGCCACACCGACGGCAACGGCGGGCTCACCGGCACGGACGCGATCACCGACTCTCTCAAGGACGACGACGGCCGGCCCAGGAAGTTCGCGTACCCGCCGCAGCTGGTCGTGGTCGACGGTGGTCAGCCGCAGGTCGCCGCGGCCCGGCGCGCCCTGGACGAGCTGGGCATCGACGACATCGCCGTGTGCGGTCTCGCCAAGCGCCTGGAGGAGGTCTGGGTGCCGGGAGAGGACGACCCGGTGGTCCTGCCCCGCACCAGTGAAGGCCTCTACCTGCTCCAGCGCGTCCGGGACGAGGCCCACCGCTTCGCGATCACCTACCAGCGCACCAAGCGCGCCAAGCGCTTCCGCGCCGGCCCCCTGGACGACGTCCCCGGACTGGGCGACACCCGCAAACAGGCGCTCATCAAGCATTTCGGCTCGGTGAAGAAGCTGCGGTCGGCGACAATCGAGCAGATCCAGGAAGTGCCCGGGATAGGCCGGAAGACGGCCGAGACCATTGCCGTGGCCCTCGCCCAGGCGGCCCCGGCCGCACCCGCCGTGAACACGGCGACCGGAGAGATCATTGAGGACGAGGAACCCGATACGACGGCGGGTTCCTCGGGGGAGCCCGTGACCGCGGGCGCCCCGGACGAACGACGGGGGCAGGAGACATGAGCGAGCACCAGGAACAGCCCACAGGGCAGCGAGATCAGGCGCACGGCGACACGGGCGACAATGTCCTTCCGCAGAACGCCGGCCAGGACGCCGGCCAAGACCCCGGCCAGGACGACGGAGCACAGGTGAGTACGGGCAGCGAGGCGGCCGGGGTACCCGAGGCGGCCATCCCCGAGCTGGTGATCATCTCCGGCATGTCCGGAGCGGGCCGGTCCACGGCCGCGAAGTGTCTGGAGGACCTCGGCTGGTTCGTCGTGGACAACCTCCCGCCCGCCCTCATCCCCACCATGGTGGAGCTGGGCGCCCGCTCCCAGGGCAACGTGGCGCGGATCGCGGTCGTCGTGGACGTGCGCGGCCGGCGCTTCTTCGACAACCTGCGCGAGTCCCTCGCCGACCTGGAGTCGAAGAACGTCACCCGGCGGATCGTCTTCCTGGAGTCCTCGGACGAGGCCCTGGTGCGCCGCTTCGAGTCGGTGCGCCGCCCGCACCCGCTCCAGGGCGACGGCCGCATCGTGGACGGCATCGCGGCCGAGCGGGAACTGCTGCGCGAGCTGCGCGGCGACGCCGATCTGGTGATCGACACCTCCAGCCTGAACGTGCACGAGCTGCGCGCCAAGATGGACGCCCAGTTCGCCGGCGAGGAGGAGCCCGAGCTGCGGGCCACCGTGATGTCCTTCGGCTTCAAGTACGGCCTGCCGGTCGACGCCGACCTGGTCGCGGACATGCGGTTCCTGCCCAACCCGCACTGGGTCCCGGAGCTGCGCCCGTTCACCGGCCTCAACGAGGAGGTGGCCGCCTATGTGTTCAACCAGCCCGGCGCGAAGGAGTTCCTCGACCGGTACGCCGAGCTGCTGCGGCTCATCGCGGCCGGGTACCGGCGCGAGGGCAAGCGGTACGTGACGATCGCCATCGGCTGCACCGGCGGCAAGCACCGCTCGGTCGCGATGTCGGAGAAGCTCGCCGCGCGCCTGGCGGCCGAAGGTGTGGAGACGGTGGTCGTACACCGGGACATGGGACGGGAATGACGGAACGTACACCGCGGCTGAGCAGGCTGCGCCGGATGGTGCCCGAGGCGCGGGCCGGCCGCCCGGCCGAGACCCGCGGAGGCCGGTCGCGGCGGCGCGGTGCCCAGCCGAAGGTCGTGGCGCTCGGCGGCGGCATGGGCCTGTCCGCGTCGCTCGCCGCGCTGCGCCGGATCACCGGCGACCTCACCGCCGTCGTCACCGTGGCCGACGACGGCGGCTCCAGCGGCCGGCTCCGCGACGAGCTGGGTGTGCTGCCGCCCGGCGACCTGCGCAAGGCGCTGGCCGCGCTCTGCGGCGACGACGACTGGGGCCAGACCTGGGCCCGGGTCATCCAGCACCGCTTCCAGTCCCAGGGCGATCTGCACGACCACGCGGTCGGCAATCTGCTGATCGTCGCCCTGTGGGAGCAGCTCGGTGATCATGTGCAGGCCCTGGACCTGGTCGGCAAGCTGCTCGGTGCGCACGGCCGGGTGCTGCCCATGTCGGCCGTACCGCTGGAGCTGCAGGCCCTGGTCAAGGGGCACGACCCGGAGCGCCCGGAGGAGGTGGACACGGTACGCGGGCAGGCCACCGTCGCCCTGACGCCCGGCGAGGTGCAGTCGGTGCATCTGGTGCCGCACGACCCGCCCTCCGTTCCGGAGGCCGTGGCGGCGGTGCTGGACGCGGACTGGGTGGTGCTCGGCCCCGGTTCCTGGTTCTCCTCGGTCATTCCGCACCTGCTCGTGCCCGAGCTGCTGGACGCCCTCACGGAGACCAAGGCCCGCCGTGTGCTCTCCTTGAACCTGGCGCCCCAGCCGGGAGAAACCGAGGGCTTCTCCCCGCAGCGTCATTTGGAGGTTTTGGGGCGACACGCCCCTAAACTCGCCCTGGACGTGGTGCTCGCCGACGAGGCTGCCGTGCCCGACCGCGACTCGCTCACCGAGGCCGCCAAGCGGCTGGGAGCCGCGGTCGAGCTGGCCCCGGTGGCCCGGACCGACGGTTCTTCCCGGCACGACCCGGAGCTGTTGGCCGCCGCGTACGACCGTATTTTTCGGATGCATGGAAGGATCGGCCCATGGCGATGACGGCAGCGGTGAAGGACGAGATCTCCCGGCTCCCCGTCACCCGGACCTGCTGCAGGAAGGCGGAGGTCTCCGCCATTCTGCGGTTCGCCGGCGGCCTCCACCTGGTGAGCGGGCGCATCGTGATCGAGGCGGAACTGGACACCGCGATGGCGGCGCGCCGGCTCAAGCGGGACATCCTGGAGATCTTCGGCCACAGCTCCGAGCTGATCGTGATGGCGCCCGGCGGACTGCGCCGCGGCTCGCGGTACGTCGTCCGGGTCGTCGCGGGCGGTGACCAGCTGGCCCGGCAGACGGGGCTGGTCGACGGCCGGGGCCGCCCGATCCGCGGTCTGCCCCCGCAGGTGGTCTCGGGGGCCACCTGTGACGCTGAGGCGGCCTGGCGCGGTGCCTTCCTGGCGCACGGCTCGCTGACGGAGCCCGGCCGCTCCTCCTCACTCGAGGTGACCTGCCCGGGCCCGGAGGCGGCGCTCGCGCTGGTCGGCGCGGCCCGCAGGCTGTCGATCGCCGCGAAGGCCCGCGAGGTGCGCAGTGTCGACCGGGTCGTCGTCCGGGACGGTGACGCGATCGGCGCCCTGCTCACCCGGCTGGGTGCGCACGAGTCGGTGCTGGCCTGGGAGGAGCGCCGGATGCGCCGCGAGGTGCGGGCCACGGCCAACCGGCTCGCCAACTTCGACGACGCCAACCTGCGCCGTTCGGCCCGTGCCGCCGTGGCCGCGGGGGCACGGGTCCAGCGTGCCCTGGAGATCCTGGGCGACGAGGTTCCCGAGCACCTCGCCGCCGCCGGCCGGCTGCGGATGGAGCACAAGCAGGCCTCCCTGGAGGAGCTGGGAGCGCTCGCCGACCCGCCGCTGACGAAGGACGCGGTCGCCGGCCGGATCCGCCGTCTGCTGGCGATGGCCGACAAGCGTGCCACCGACCTGGGCATTCCGGGCACGGAGGCCAACCTCTCCGAGGAACTCGCGGACAACCTGGCCGGCTGATCTGGTCCGGCCAACTCCCGGTCGCCGACGGGTACTTGAACCCGTC
This sequence comes from Streptomyces actinomycinicus, assembly GCF_016741775.1. Taxonomy (GTDB): domain Bacteria; phylum Actinomycetota; class Actinomycetes; order Streptomycetales; family Streptomycetaceae; genus Streptomyces; species Streptomyces actinomycinicus. The sequence continues at coordinate 215,252 of NZ_JAERRK010000012.1, forward strand.
GGCACCGGGATCGCACACCCGTTTCAGGCCTCGCTCGTGTGGCCGTGAGGCCCTCTTGACTCGATCATGAAGTGACATGAGCCTGGCAACCTGTTCGCCGCTGTGGCGGACCACCGCTAGGGGGGTTCATGAGACACAGAGCGAGATCGATCCTCGCTGTCGGCGCGCTTCTCATCGGCGGAGCGAGCCTTGCACCCACAGCCCAGGCACAGAGCGGTAGTCCGGGAAAGCCCGACCCGGACGAGGTCAAGGTCTTCCGCGCCGACGTCACCAAGAAGCAGGTACCCCTCCTGCTCAAGGCCGGTCAGGACGGCCAGGAACTCAGTGAGCAGGTGAGCGGGAACGGCCGCACCGAGGTGGAGGTCTACCTCACCGACAAGCAGGCCGCCCACCTGCGCGAGCAGGGCGTCGACCTCACCGAGCACACCGTCCCCGCGAAGGCGGCGGCGCGCGCCGAGGACGCCGCCCAGGGCGTCTTCCGCCCGTACAGCGGGAGCGGCGGGCTCAAGGAGGAGATCCTCCGGACCGCCCAGGCCCACCCCGGTCTCACCAAGGTCGAGTCCATCGGCCGGACGATCAAGGGCCAGGACATCCTCGCGCTCAAACTGACCAGGAACGCGAAGAAGTCGAAGGACGGTTCCAAGCCGTCCGTGCTGTACATGTCGAACCAGCACGCGCGCGAGTGGATCACCCCCGAGATGACGCGCCGGCTGATGCACTACTACCTGGACCACTACAAGAGCGACCGGCGGATCAAGAAGCTCGTCGACTCGACGGAGCTGTGGTTCGTCCTCTCGGCCAACCCGGACGGATACGACTACACCTTCCAGGACCCCGCCAACCGCCTCTGGCGCAAGAACCTGCGGGACGTCAACGGGGACGGTGTCATCAGTACGGGTGACGGCGTCGACCTCAACCGCAACTTCGGCTACAAGTGGGGCTACGACGACGAGGGTTCGTCCCCGAACCCCACCAGCCAGACCTACCGGGGCGCCGGCCCCGGCTCCGAGCCCGAGACCAAGGCACTCGACGCCTTCGAGAAACGCGTGGGCTTCACCTACGGCATCAACTACCACTCCGCCGCCGAACTCCTGCTCTACGGCGTCGGCTGGCAGGTGGCCACACCGACCCCGGACGACGTCCTCTACAAGGCGCTCGCCGGCACCCCGGACAACCCCGCCGTCCCCGGCTACCGTTCGCAGCTCTCCTCGGAGCTGTACACCACCAACGGCGAGGCCGACGGCCACGCGTCGAACGTCAACGGCATGGCGATGTTCACCCCGGAGATGTCGACCTGCCAGACCGCCTCGGACATCGACCCGGACGACGCCTGGAACCGCCGGGACTGCCAGTCGGTCTTCAACTTCCCCGACGACGAGAAACTGATCCAGCAGGAGTTCGCCAAGAACGTCCCGTTCGCGCTCTCCGTCGCCGAGACCGCCGCCCATCCCGACAAGCCGGTCTCCCCGGTGGGCCTGGACGCCGCGGACTTCACCCCGGCGGCGTTCTCCACCTCCTACTCCCGGGGCGCGGACCAGGAGGTCGCCGTCGTCGTCCGCAAGGCGGTCCGGGACAAGGAACTCAAGTACCGCGTCAACGGCGGCCGTACGCTCGACCAGACACTGAAGCCCTGGCGGGGCGGTAGGACCTACGGCGGCGAGGACGACCTCTACTTCGACGAGTACCGGGCCGAGGTGCAGGACGGCGAGCCGGGCGACAAGGTCGAGGTGTGGTTCACCGGCGAGACCAGGAACGGGAAGAAGGTCTCCAGCACCCACTTCACCTACACCGTCGCCGAGCGGCCGAAGGCGGACACCCTCGTGGTCGCCGAGGAGGGCACGACCGCCACGCAGGCGCAGACGTACGTGGACGCACTGAAGGCGGCCGGGCACAGGGCGCTGGTGTGGGACGTGGCCGCGCAGGGCGCACCGGACGCGCTCGGCGTGCTCCGGCACTTCCGGACGGTGGTCCACTACTCCGGCGCGAAGGGCCCCGCCAACCCCACCCAGCTCCAGCTGCGCGCCTACCTCAACGAGGGCGGCCGGCTGGTCGAGGCCGGCGAGCTGGCCGGCGGCAGCGTCGACCTCGGCGACGGCACGCCGTCCGACGACTTCAGCCAGTACTACCTGGGCGCCTACAGCCGTACGTCGACCAAGGGAGCCACCGGCTTCACCGGCACCGGCGCCCTCGACGGAGTCACCGGCGCCCTCGGTGACGCGCCGGGCAACCCGCTCGACAAGGCCGGTACCTACGGCGTCACCTCCGACGAACTGCCGGTCTCCACGTACCCGCAGTTCAAGAGCGCGGGCGCGGGCACGTTCGCAGGCACCGTCAGCCCTTACGGGCCGTACGCGGGCGCGTCGATGGCCGCCGCCGTGCACACCGACGACGCCTACAAGCGTCTCACCCGCACCATCGACCTCACGGGTGTCACGGCGGCCCAGCAGCCGGCGCTCAGCACCCGGCTGTTGTGGGACACCGAGCCCGGCTACGACCACGCGGTGGTCGAGGCGCACAGCGTGGGCGGTGACGACTGGACGACGCTGCCCGAGGCCGGAGGTGCCACGAGCACGGCCGTCCCGGAGGAGTGCGGGGCCGGGTTCCTGATCGGTGAGCACCCGTGGCTGAAGCACTACCTGACGCTCGCGGACAACGCCTGCACCGCCACCGGTACCACCGGCGCGTGGAACAGCCTCACCGGCAGCTCCAGCGGCTGGCAGCAGGTGAGCTTCGACCTGAGCGCGTACGCCGGAAGGTCCGTCGAGGTCTCGATCAGCTACGTCACCGACCCCGGCAGCGGCGGACACGGTGTCCTCGCCGACGACGCCTCGCTGACGCTCGGCGGCACGGCGAAGGAGACCGAGGGCTTCGAGTCGTCGCTCGGTGCCTGGAAGGCGGCCGGACCGCCGGCCGGCAGCCCGGCCGTGCTCAAGGACTGGACGCGCACCGGGACCCTGTTCCGGACGTTCGGAGCGGTCGCCACGGACGACACCGTGCTGTTCGGGTTCGGCCTGGAGCAGGTGCCGTCGGCGGCCGATCGGGCGGCCTTGCTGAGGAAGGCGTTCGGCTCGCTCGACAGGTGAGCGGAACCCCCTCTCAAGGGTGCAGAAATGGGGCGGTCGACAGGTGAGCCGACCCGCTCACGAACGAGTGACAACGGCGTCAATAAGGGGCCGCAATACGTAACAAATACGGCTGAAGCCACTGTCGATCCCTGGTGGTCCGTACCCCTACTGACGGGTACGGACTGCCTGCCCTTGTATGCGGCATCTCGATGTCACTCAGGGGCCCTCAGAGAGGTAGGGTCGGTGGTGGTCGGGGACATCCCAAACAGAGCTCGCCGGCACCGCATGGCCGGCTACCAACGAGGAGATCGGTTCGTGACGATCCGCGTAGGCATCAACGGCTTCGGCCGTATCGGGCGTAACTACTTCCGCGCGCTGCTGGAGCAGGGTGCCGACATCGAAGTTGTGGCTGTCAACGACCTTGGTGACACCGCGACCACGGCTCACCTGCTCAAGTACGACACGATCCTGGGCCGCCTCAAGCAGGAGGTCTCCCACACCGCCGACACCATCACGGTCGACGGCCACACCATCAAGGTGCTGTCCGAGCGCAACCCCGCCGACATCCCGTGGGGCGAGCTGGGTGTCGACATCGTCATCGAGTCCACCGGCATCTTCACGAAGAAGGACGACGCCGCCAAGCACATCGCCGGCGGCGCCAAGAAGGTCCTCATCTCGGCTCCGGCCAAGGACGAGGACATCACCATCGTGATGGGCGTCAACCAGGACAAGTACGACCCGGCGAACCACCACGTCATCTCCAACGCCTCGTGCACCACCAACTGTGTGGCGCCGATGGCGAAGGTCCTCGACGAGAACTTCGGCATCGTCAAGGGTCTGATGACCACGGTGCACGCGTACACGAACGACCAGCGCATCCTGGACTTCCCGCACAAGGACCTGCGCCGCGCCCGTGCCGCCGCCGAGAACATCATCCCGACCACCACCGGTGCCGCCAAGGCCACCGCCCTGGTCCTGCCGCAGCTCAAGGGCAAGCTGGACGGCATCGCCATGCGCGTCCCGGTCCCGACGGGCTCCGTCACCGACCTGGTCGTGGAGCTGGGCCGTGAGGTCACCAAGGAAGAGGTCAACGCCGCCTTCCAGAAGGCCGCCGAGGGCGAGCTGAAGGGCCTCCTGGACTACACCGAGGACCAGATCGTCTCCTCGGACATCGTCAACGCTCCGGCGTCCTGCACCTTCGACTCCTCCCTGACCATGGTCCAGGAGGGCAAGAACGTGAAGGTCATCGGCTGGTACGACAACGAGTGGGGCTACTCCAACCGCCTCGTGGACCTCACGGTCTTCGTCGGCAACCAGCTCTGATCGCCGAAGATCGCAGCAGCAGGACCTCGAAGTGAGAGCAGGGCTCGGCCAGCGCACCGGCGCGCTGGCCGGGCCCTGTCTCGCGTACGGATCACGCCCTCATACGATCAGGGGCATCAAGAGCCCTCCTCAGGAGTCCACTCAATGAAGACGATCGACGAACTTCTCGCCGACGGCGTGAGCGGCAAGCGGGTCTTCGTCCGCGCCGACCTCAACGTGCCGCTGGCCGACGGGACGATCACCGACGACGGCCGTATCCGTGCCGTCCTGCCCACCGTCAAGGCCCTCGCCGACGCGGGCGCCAAGGTGGTCGTCGCCTCGCACCTGGGCCGCCCCAAGGGCGCCCCGGACCCCGCCTTCTCGCTGCTCCCCGCCGCCGAGCGCCTCGGTGAACTGCTCGGTGCCCCGGTCGCCTTCGCCGAGGACACCGTCGGCCCCGCCGCCCACGACGCCGTCGACGGCCTCCAGCCCGGCCAGGTCGCGGTCATCGAGAACCTGCGCTTCAACCCGGGCGAGACCTCCAAGGACGACCAGGAGCGGGCCGAGTTCGCCGACCGGCTGGCCGCGCTCGCCGACGTCTACGTCGGCGACGGCTTCGGCGCCGTGCACCGCAAGCACGCCTCCGTGTACGACCTGCCGAAGCGGCTGCCCCACTACGCCGGACACCTCATCGCCACCGAGGTCGGCGTCCTGAAGAAGCTCACCGAGGACGTCAAGCGCCCCTATGTGGTCGCGCTCGGCGGCGCCAAGGTCTCCGACAAGCTCGCCGTCATCGACCAGCTCCTCGGCAAGGCCGACCGGCTGCTCATCGGCGGCGGCATGGCCTACACCTTCCTCAAGGCCAAGGGCTACGAGGTCGGCATCTCCCTCCTGCAGGAGGACCAGGTCCCGGCCGTCACGGAGTACATGCAGCGCGCCGAGAAGCAGGGCGTCGAGCTGCTGCTGCCCGTCGACGTCCTCGTCTCGCCGGAGTTCCCTGACCTGAAGACGAAGGCCCCGGCCAACCCCACGACCGTCGACGCGGACAAGATCCCCGCCGACCAGGAGGGCCTGGACATCGGCCCGAAGACCCGAGAGCTCTACGCCTCGAAGCTCGCCGACGCCTCGACCGTCTTCTGGAACGGTCCCATGGGCGTCTTCGAGCACCCCGACTACGCCGAGGGCACCAAGGCGGTCGCCCAGGCACTCGTCGACGCGAACGGCTTCACCGTCGTCGGTGGCGGCGACTCCGCCGCGGCCGTGCGTACGCTCGGCTTCGACGAGAACGCATTCGGCCACATCTCGACCGGTGGCGGCGCCTCCCTCGAATACCTCGAGGGCAAGACGCTCCCCGGCCTCGCCGCACTGGAGGACTGACCCTTGAGCACCCGCACGCCGCTGATGGCGGGCAACTGGAAGATGAACCTCAACCACCTCGAGGCCATCGCGCACGTCCAGAAACTCGCCTTCGCCCTGGCCGACAAGGACTACGAGGCCGTCGAGGTCGCCGTCCTGCCGCCCTTCACCGACCTGCGCTCCGTGCAGACCCTGGTCGACGGCGACAAGCTCAAGATCAAGTACGGTGCCCAGGACATCTCGCAGCACGACTCCGGTGCCTACACCGGCGAGATCTCGGGCCCCATGCTGGCCAAGCTGAAGTGCACGTACGTGGTCATCGGCCACTCCGAGCGCCGGCAGTACCACAGCGAGACCGACGAGCAGGTCAACGCCAAGGTCAAGGCCGCCTACAAGCACGGCCTGACCCCGATCCTGTGCGTCGGCGAGGAGCTGGACGTCCGCGAGGCGGGCAATCACGTCGCCCACACCCTCGCCCAGGTCGAGGGCGGTCTGAAGGACCTCCCGGCCGAGCAGGCCGAGACCGTCGTGATCGCCTACGAGCCCGTGTGGGCCATCGGCACCGGCAAGGTCTGCGGCGCCGGGGAGGCGCAGGAGGTCTGCGCCGCGATCCGCGCCAAGATCGCCGAGCTGTACTCGCAGGACGTGGCCGACAAGGTCCGCATCCAGTACGGCGGCTCGGTGAAGTCGGGCAACGTCGCCGAGATCATGGCGCAGGCCGACATCGACGGCGCCCTGGTCGGCGGTGCCTCGCTGGACGCGGACGACTTCGTCAAGATCGTGCGCTTCCGCGATCAGTGAACCGGCTGTGAGTAGGCGGTAGCGGCGATACGTCGTACCCTTGCGGGGGCACAGCCGAGACGCTGTGCCCCCGTCGTCCATCCGAATCCGAGGAAGTTGGTCCAGCCGTGGTTTTGGGGTTCTCGATCGCCCTGATCGTCTTCAGCCTGCTGCTGATGCTGCTGGTGCTGATGCACAAGGGAAAGGGCGGCGGCCTCTCCGACATGTTCGGTGGCGGCATGCAGTCCTCCGTCGGCGGCTCCTCGGTCGCCGAGCGCAACCTGGACCGGATCACCATCGTGATCGGCCTGCTGTGGTTCGCGTGCATCATCGCCCTCGGCATCCTGATGAAGTCGAACAGCTGACGCGCGAACAGCACATCACGCATATTCCGCATGTAAAGCCCCATGTTCGGTACGCGCCGGTGAGCGCGGCCTATCATGGGGCTTGCGTCTGGGAATGGGGCCCGGTAACTCCAATCACTGGACGCGCGTTGGGCCTTACGTAGACTGAGGCGCTCGCAGCGAAGCGAAACGCCGACTCGCTTTGCGGCACCATCACGCAGGGAGTTACGACCGTGGCAAGTGGCAACGCGATCCGAGGAAGCCGGGTCGGGGCGGGGCCGATGGGCGAGGCCGAGCGCGGCGAGTCCGCGCCGCGTCTGCGCATCTCCTTCTGGTGCTCCAACGGGCACGAGACGCAGCCCAGCTTCGCCAGCGACGCGCAGGTTCCCGACACCTGGGACTGCCCGCGCTGCGGCTTCCCGGCCGGTCAGGACCGGGACAATCCGCCGGACCCGCCGCGCACCGAGCCGTACAAGACGCACCTCGCGTACGTACGGGAGCGGCGCAGCGACGCGGACGGCGAGGCGATCCTCGCCGAGGCGCTCGCCAAACTGCGCGGCGAAATCTAGGACTTCTCACCGGCCGGGTGCCCGAGGGCGCCTGGCCGGAGCCGTATCCGCCCGCCCGGGCCCGGCCGACGGCCGGTGGCACCCCGGCGTGCCGGCTTCGGGTGGTCGTGGAGCGCCGACACGCCACCCCCGATGCAGCAATGCGCCCCCGCCGGCGTACCCGGCCGGGTTCGCGCTGTCCGTCACCGCGTTGACACCGGAGCGCCCGCCGGACGTACGTCTTGTTGCCCGCGGCGACAGCGTCTCGACCGCTTCCCCGCGTGCTGATCAATTAGGTTGGGAACGGCAGCGGGACAGGCGCACGAAAGAAGGCTGAAGTCGGAAATGAACGCAGACGGCCGTATCAGGCTCAACCAGACGCCCGAATGGACCGCGCTCGCCAAGCACCGGGAGGAGCAGGCCGGCACCCGTCTGAGGGACCTGTTCGCCGCCGAGCCCGGGCGCGGCACGGCGTACACGCTGCAGGTCGGTGACCTGTACATCGACTACTCGAAGCACCTGGTCACCGACGAGACCCTGCGGTTGCTGCGCGAGCTGGCCGCGGCGACGGACGTCTTCGGGCTGCGGGACGCCATGTTCCGCGGCGAGAAGATCAACGTCACCGAGAACCGGGCCGTGCTGCACACCGCGCTGCGCGCCCCTCGGGACGCGGTGATCGAGGTCGACGGCGAGAACGTGGTGCCGAAGGTGCACGCCGTGCTCGACAAGATGGCCGGCTTCGCCGACCGGGTCCGCTCGGGCGAGTGGACCGGCCACACCGGCAAGCGCATCCGGAACGTCGTCAACATCGGCATCGGCGGCTCCGACCTCGGGCCCGCCATGGCCTACGAGGTGCTGCGCAGCTTCACCGACCGCGACCTGACGGTCCGCTTCGTCTCCAACGTGGACGGCGCCGACCTGCACGAGGCCACCCGGGACCTGGACCCGGCCGAGACGCTCTTCATCATCGCCTCCAAGACCTTCACCACCATCGAGACGATCACCAACGCGACCTCGGCCCGGAAGTGGCTGCTGGACGCGCTCGGCGACGAGTCCGCGGTGGCGAAGCACTTCGTGGCGCTGTCGACCAACGCCGAGAAGGTCACCGAATTCGGCATCGACCCGGACAACATGTTCGAGTTCTGGGACTGGGTCGGCGGCCGCTACTCGTACGACTCCGCGATCGGCCTTTCCCTGATGATCGCCATCGGCCCGGACCGGTTCCGGGAGATGCTCGACGGGTTCCACCTCATCGACGAGCACTTCCGCACCGCGCCCGCCGACTCCAACGCCCCGCTGCTGCTGGGCCTGCTGGGTATCTGGTACGGCAACTTCCACGACGCGCAGTCGCACGCCGTACTGCCCTACAGCCACTATCTGTCCCGGTTCACCGCCTACCTGCAGCAGCTGGACATGGAGTCCAACGGCAAGCACGTCGCCCGGGACGGCAAGCAGGTCGAG
>NZ_JAERRK010000013.1 GCF_016741775.1 Streptomyces actinomycinicus
GAGTCGGTTTTCCCACCCGCTCCGGGCATCCGTGTCCAGCGCGTGAAGTGCTGGGGTTCCCGGTCGGGCGGAGCCGTAAACGTACTGGAGCGGGGCGCCCCGATGCAAATCGAGGCGCCCCGCTCCTGAGTCACACCCGACGGGGCGTCAGACCTCCACGACCACAGGGAGGATCATCGGCCTGCGGCGGTACGTGTCCGAGACCCACTTGCCGAGGGTCCGGCGGATCAGCTGCTGGAGCTGGTGGGGCTCCACGACGCCGTCCTGGGCGGACCGCTCCAGGACTTCGGTGATCTTCGGGAGGACGTCCGAGAAGGCCGCGTCCTCGATGCCCGAACCCCGGGCCTGGACGTGCGGACCCCCGGTGATCTTGCCGGTGGAGGCGTCCACGACCACGAAGACCGAGATGATGCCCTCGTCCCCGAGGATCTTCCGGTCCTTCAGCGCCGGCTCGCCGACGTCGCCGACCGAGAGGCCGTCGACGTACACGTAACCCGCCTGGACCTTGCCGGAGATCTTGGCCTTGCCCTCGACGAGGTCGACCGCCACGCCGTCCTCGGCGATGACGATCCGGTCGTGCGGGACACCCGTGAGGGCGCCCAGCTCGGCGTTGGCCCGCAGGTGGCGCCACTCGCCGTGGACCGGCATGAGGTTCCTCGGGCGGCAGATGTTGTAGAAGTACAGCAGTTCGCCCGCGGACGCGTGGCCGGAAACGTGCACCTTGGCGTTGCCCTTGTGGACGACGTTGGCGCCCCAGCGGGTGAGGCCGTTGATCACGCGGTAGACCGCGTTCTCGTTGCCGGGGATCAGCGAGGACGCCAGGATGACCGTGTCGCCGTCGACGATGCGGATCTGGTGGTCGCGGTTGGCCATGCGGGACAGGGCGGCCATCGGCTCTCCCTGGGAACCCGTGCAGACCAGGACCACCTCGTGGTCGGGCAGGTCGTCCAGGGTCTTGACGTCGACCACCAGGCCCGGCGGGACCTTCAGGTAGCCGAGGTCGCGGGCGATGCCCATGTTCCGGACCATGGAGCGGCCGACGAAGGCGACCCTGCGGCCGTACTCGTGCGCCGCGTCCAGGATCTGCTGGATGCGGTGGACGTGGCTGGCGAAGCTCGCCACGATGATCCGCTTGCGGGCACCGGCGAAGACCTGCCGCAGGACGTTGGAGATGTCGCGCTCGTGCGGCGTGAAGCCGGGGACCTCGGCGTTCGTCGAGTCACTGAGGAGAAGGTCGATGCCCTCCTCGCTCAGCCGCGCGAAGGCGTGCAGGTCGGTGAGGCGGTTGTCCAGCGGGAGCTGGTCCATCTTGAAGTCGCCGGTGTGCACGACCATGCCGGCGGGCGTGCGGATGGCGACCGCCAGCGCGTCCGGGATGGAGTGGTTGACGGCGATGAACTCGCAGTCGAAGGGGCCGACGCGCTCGCGGTTCCCCTCCGCCACCTCGAGGGTGTACGGACGGATCCGGTGCTCCTGGAGCTTGGCCTCGATGAGGGCGAGGGTCAGCTTGGAGCCGATCAGGGGGATGTCCGGCTTCTCGCGGAGCAGGAAGGGGACGCCGCCGATGTGGTCCTCGTGGCCGTGCGTGAGGACGATGCCCTCGATGTCGTCAAGGCGGTCCCGGATGGACGAGAAGTCCGGCAGGATCAGGTCGATTCCGGGCTGCTCCTCCTCGGGGAAGAGCACGCCGCAGTCGACGATCAGCAGGCGGCCTCCGTACTCGAAGACCGTCATGTTCCGGCCGATCTCGCCGAGACCGCCGAGCGGGGTGACCCGCAGGCCGCCCTCGGGGAGCGGCGGAGGCGGGCCGAGTTCAGGATGCGGATGACTCAAAAGACTCTCCTCACCACGCGCGCCACGTACCGGTCGGGCACGTGGCGCGCATGACGTTCGTGCAGAAGCAGTTGTCGTTGTGGGGTGCGGGCACCGGTGGCCCGCCGTCTTCTGTTGTTCTTCAGTTGTGAGGCCTGTGTGGTGCCAAGTCTGTTGTCAGAGCTGTACCCCGCCGGCAGCAAGATCGATCTTGAGCTGGGCGATCTCCTCGGGCGAGCACTCGACCATGGGCGAGCGCAGCGGCCCGGCGGGCAGTCCCTGCAGGGCGAGCGCGGCCTTGGTGGTCATGACGCCCTGGGTGCGGAACATACCCGTGTAGACGGGGAGCAGCTTCTGGTGGATCTCGGTGGCCTTGACGACGTCGCCGGAGACGTACGCGTCCACCAGGGCGCGCAGGTCCGGGGTGACCACGTGTCCTACGACCGAGACGAAGCCGACGGCGCCCACGGAGAGCAGCGGGAGGTTCAGCATGTCGTCGCCGGAGTACCAGGCGAGACCGGACTGGGCGATGGCCCAGCTGGCGCGGCCCAGGTCTCCCTTGGCGTCCTTGTTGGCGACGATCCGCGGGTGCTCGGCGAGCCGGACGAGCGTCTCGGTGTTGATCGGGACGCCGCTGCGGCCGGGGATGTCGTAGAGCATGACCGGCAGACCGGCTGCGTCGGCGACGGCCGTGAAGTGCCGGTACAGGCCCTCCTGCGGGGGCTTGTTGTAGTACGGCGTGACGACCAGGAGACCGTGGGCACCGTCGCGCTCGGCCTGGCGGGCCAGCTCGATGCTGTGGTGGGTGTCGTTGGTTCCGACGCCGGCGACGACGTGGGCACGGTCGCCGACGGCCTCCAGGACGGCTCGTACCAGGTCCGATTTCTCCGCGTCGCTGGTGGTGGGGGACTCGCCGGTGGTGCCGTTGATGATCAGGCCGTCGTTGCCTGCGTCCACCAGGTGGGCGGCGAGCCGCTGCGCGCCGTCGAGGTCGAGTGCGCCGTCCGCCGTGAAGGGCGTGACCATGGCGGTGAGGACCCGCCCGAAGGGGGTCTGCGGAGTCGAGGTCGGAGCCATGGGTAACACGCTACTCGGTGCTTGAAGCGGGGTGTGCCCTCGGGGTGTCGGGAAAGTCAGGACAAATATGGAGCCCGGCACTGCCTGCTCGGGGGTTCAAGCAGTGCCGGGTCCGTTTGATCAGGCTAGATGAACTTCTCTAAATGCCGCAATACGGACACTTCGCCAGACTGATCCGTACACCCGTTCCCGAAGGCCGAACACGGCTTCGTTACGGGGCCACACGTCCGTTCGCGTTGTAGGCGCCGTACGTCAGCGGCATGAGCTTCGCCCACTCCGCCTCCATCTTCTCGCCCACCATCTCGATCTCCCGCTGCGGGAAGGACGGCACCTTGGCCAGCTCGTGCTGGGTGCGCAGGCCGAGGAAGTGCATCAGGGAGCGGGCGTTGCAGGTGGCGTACATCGAGGAGTACAGGCCGACCGGGAGGGCCGCGCGGGCGACCTCACGGGCGACGCCCTCGGCGAGCATCTTCTGGTACGCCGTGTACGCCTGCTCGTAGGACTCCCGGAGGGTGCCCGTGACCGCCTCGTGCTGGGCCGGGGTGCCCTCGACGAAGACGTACTTGCCGGGACGGCCCTGCTGGACGAGCTTGCGGGAGGTGTCGGGGACGTAGAAGACGGGCTGCAGCTCCCGGTAGCGGCCGGACTCCTCGTTGTACGACCAGCCGACCCGGTGCCGCATGAACTCGCGGAAGACGAAGATCGGGGCGCTGATGAAGAAGGTCATCGAGTTGTGCTCGAACGGGCTGCCGTGCCGGTCGCGCATCAGGAAGTTGATCAGGCCCTTAGAGCGCTCGGGGTCCTTCTTCAGCTCGTCCAGGGACTGCTCGCCGGCGGTGGAGACGCGGGCGGCGAAGAGGACGTCGGCGTCCGAAGCGCTGGACTTCACCAGCTCGACGGTGACATCGCTGCGGAACGTGAGCGACTCGTGGGTGGTCACGGGGGTCGGGGTCCTTCCCATCACTTTGTGGTTCGCGCCCACCTTACGGGGCACCCGCCGGCTGCCGGAGCAGTACCTCGCCTCAAAAAACGCACCCGCGATTTTTTCGGACATGGGCACCATTTGTGTCACTCGAGCGTCTGTACCGGTGAGGCCTTCATGTTCGGCCGAAAACCCTGAGAGGAGAGCAAACCGCCATGTTCCGTCGGCGTGAGCCCGTGCCCTTCGCCTTCCTGGCCGAGGCGGACCGGTTCCGCAGCAATGTCACTCCCCCGCCCCGCACGCGGGCGTCCTTCGGCGAGACGGCCGGGCGCTGGCTGCTGGGACTGACCCTCGTCGCCGGGCTCGTCGGCTCCCTGATCCTGGCCATGCCGGCGCTGTCCACGCCCTCCAGTACGCCGACGCAGCACTCCCAGGCGTCCCAGGGGCGCTGAGTCCGGGCGCGTTCCGGCGACGCCGGCGGGCGGTTACCCTTCCGGACGCTCAAGGCTGGTGGGCCGGAACACGGCCGGATAGCCTCACCACAGCCCACGCGAGGACCGGAGCACGTGGGCCCGCGAGTGAGGACCAGCCGTGCCCCTGCCCTTCCTGACCGCCGAGCGCACCTTCGAGACGACGTCCGAGAGCGCGCTGCCGTACGACGATCCGGACCACTGGCGGCGCCCCTACCGGCCCGGGCCCTGGCGGGTGTGCGCGGCCGCGCTGGGCCTGCTGCTCGCTTCGTTCGTCCTCTTCGGCGCCGTCCTCATCGCTCTGACCTCGCTGTCCTCCGCGGGCGCGGTCCTCGTCGCGGGCCTGGCGATCGTCGTCGGAGCGCTGCGGCTGCTGCGCATGGGCGTGTGGGTCAGCGGGCGCGGGCTGCGCCGGGTCGGCTTCCTGCGCACGCGGACGCTGCCGTGGGCGCGGGTGGTCTCCGTGCGGACGGTGCAGCAGCCGGTGCGCTGGCTTGGGCTGCCGCGGACGGTGCAGGGGCAGGCGCTGGCGCTCGTGCGCAAGGACCGGCGCGCCGAGGACACCCCGCCGCTGCTGACCACGCACGGCCTGGACTTCCTGGGCCGTCCGGTGGCCTTCGACCGGGCGGCGGACGCGGTGGAGGCATGGGCCGCGGAGAACCGGCGCGGCTGAGGCTCGGCGAGGATCAGACCGGGGCCGGCCGGCCGTCGTGCAGGGCGATGGCCCGCTGCATCGCCTTGCGGGCGCGCGGGGTGTCGCGGGCGTCGTGGTAGGCGACGGCGAGCCGGAACCAGCAGCGCCAGTCGTCGGGGGACGCCTCCGTCTCGGCCTTGCGCTTGGCGAAGACCTCGTCGGCCGAGTCCCGGTCGATGCGGCCGCCCTCGGTGCGCTTCAGCTCGTCGACGGGCAGTCCGCCCTCGGCGTCGAGTTCGGCGGCGAGCTGGTTGGCCCGGCGGACGAACTGGGTGTTCTTCCACAGGAACCACAGGCCGATGACCGGCAGGATCAGCACCGCCACCCCGAAGGTGACGGTGAGGAGCGTGCCGGACTGGATGAGCATCACGCCGCGGCTGCCGACCAGGACGAAGTAGAAGACCAGGACGGCGGCCGTGACGAGGTAGGTGATCTTCGCGCGCATGACGAGTGGACTCAGCTCAGGTCGAGGAAGTGCTCCAGGCCGAAGGTCAGGCCCGGAGTGGTCACCACGCGGCGGGCGCCGAGCAGGATGCCCGGCATGAAGCTGCTGTGGTGCAGGGAGTCGTGGCGGACGGTGAGGGTCTCGCCCTCGCCCCCGAGGAGGACCTCCTGGTGGGCCAGCAGGCCCCGTAGGCGGACCGCGTGCACCGGAACGCCGTCGACGTCCGCGCCGCGGGCACCCTCCAGGGCCGTGACGGTGGCGTCCGGCGCCGGGGCCGTACCGGCGGCCCGGCGGGCCTCGGCGATGAGCTGGGCCGTGCGCGTGGCGGTGCCGGAGGGAGCGTCCACCTTGTTCGGGTGGTGCAGCTCGACCACCTCGACGGACTCGAAGTAGGGCGCGGCGATCTGCGCGAACTTCATGGTCAGCACGGCACCGATGGAGAAGTTCGGCGCGATGAGCACGCCGGTCTCCGGGGACTGGGCGAGCCAGCCCTTGAGCTGCGCGAGGCGGTCGTCGGTCCACCCGGTCGTGCCGACGACCGCGTGGATGCCGTGGCGCACGCAGAAGTCGAGGTTGCCCATGACCGAGGCGGGCGTGGTCAGCTCGACGGCGACCTGGGCGCCGGTTTCCGCCAGCGTCTCCAGCTTGTCGCCCCGGCCGAGGGCGGCGACCAGCTCCATGTCCTCGGCGGCCTCGACCGCCCTGACCGCCTCGGACCCGATCCGGCCCCTGGCACCGAGGACCGCCACGCGCAGCTTGCTCATGTTCCTGCTTCCTAACCGGTGGTGTTTCAGGCGACGGCGTCGTGCAGCCGGGCCGCCTGCTTGTCCTTCAGCGGGCCGATGACCGACAGCGAGGGCCGATGTCCCAGGATGTCCCGGGCGACCGAGCGGACCTCGTCCGGGGTGACCGCCGCTATCTCCCCCAGCATGTCGTCGACGGACATCTGCTCGCCCCAGCACAGCTCGCTCTTGCCGATACGGTTCATCAGTGCGCCGGTGTCCTCCAGGCCCAGGACCGTGGAGCCCCGGAGCTGGCCGATGGCGCGGGCGATCTCCTCGTCGGAGAGGCCGTTCTGCGCGACGTGGTCGAGTTCGTCGCGGCAGATCCGCAGCACGTCGTGCACCTGGCTGGGCCGGCAGCCGGCGTAGACGCCGAACAGACCGCAGTCGGCGAAGCCGGAGGTGTACGAGTACACGCTGTAGGCGAGGCCCCGCTTCTCCCGGACCTCCTGGAAGAGCCGTGAGGACATGCCGCCGCCGAGGGCGGTGTTGAGCACGCCCATGGCCCAGCGGCGGTCGTCGGTGCGGGCGAGGCCCGGCATGCCGAGTACGACGTGCGCCTGCTCGGTCTTGCGGCCGAGCAGCTCGACCTTCCCGGAGGTGCGGATCCTGCGGCTGCCGTCGCGCGGGGCGACGGGCTGCGCGTCCACGTCCTTGAAGGCGCCGGCCTTCTCGAAGGCCGCGCGGACCTGGCGTACGACCTTGTTGTGGTCGATGTTGCCGGCGCAGGCGACCACCAGGTGGGTCGGGTCGTAGTGCTTCTTGTAGAAGCGGCGGATGCGGTCGGCGGTGAGGGCGTTCACCGTGTCGACCGTGCCGAGGACCGGGCGGCCGAGGGCGTTGTCGCCGAACATGGTGTGCGCGAACAGGTCGTGCACGCAGTCGCCCGGGTCGTCCTCGGTCATGGCGATCTCTTCGAGGATCGCGCCGCGCTCGACGTCGACGTCCTCCTCGAGGACCAGCGAGCCGGTCAGCATGTCGCAGACGACGTCGATGGCGAGGGGCAGATCGGTGTCGAGCACGCGCGCGTAGTAGCACGTGTACTCCTTCGCCGTGAACGCGTTCATCTCGCCGCCGACGGCGTCGAGGGCGGAGGAGATGTCGAGCGCGCTGCGGCGGGACGTGCCCTTGAAGAGCAGGTGCTCCAGGTAGTGCGTGGCGCCGTTCAGAGCCGGGGTCTCGTCGCGGGAGCCGACGTGCGCCCAGATGCCGAAGGTCGCGGAGCGGACCGAGGGCAGGGTCTCGGTGACGATGCGCAGGCCGCCCGGGAGGGTGGTCTTGCGGACCGTGCCGATGCCGTTCTGGCCCTTGATGAGGGTTTGGGTACGGGCGACGGCCCGCGCCTCCGAAGAGGGGCGGGCCGTCGCCTTGGAGCTACGGGACGTCACTGCTCGGCGTCGTCCTTCTGACCCGCGGCAGCGCCGCTGTCGGAATCGGTGTCGGAGCCCTCTTCGCCCTCGATCACGGGGACCAGGGAGAGCTTGCCGCGGGAGTCGATCTCGGCGATCTCGACCTGGACCTTCTGGCCCACGCCGAGGACGTCCTCGACGTTCTCCACGCGCTTGCCGCCGGCGAGCTTGCGGATCTGCGAGATGTGCAGCAGGCCGTCCTTGCCGGGCAGCAGCGAGACGAACGCACCGAAGGTGGTCGTCTTGACGACCGTGCCCAGGTAGCGCTCGCCGACCTCGGGCATCGTCGGGTTGGCGATGCCGTTGATCGTGGCGCGGGCGGCCTCCGCCGAGGGACCGTCGGCGGCACCGATGTAGATCGTGCCGTCGTCCTCGATGGTGATCTCGGCGCCGGTGTCCTCCTGGATCTGGTTGATCATCTTGCCCTTGGGGCCGATGACCTCACCGATCTTGTCGACCGGGATCTTGACGGTGATGATCCGCGGGGCGTGCGGGGACATCTCGTCGGGCCGGTCGATGGCCTCCATCATCACGTCGAGGATGTGGAGACGGGCGTCGCGGGCCTGCTTGAGGGCCGCGGCCAGGACGGAGGCCGGGATGCCGTCCAGCTTCGTGTCGAGCTGGAGGGCGGTCACGAACTCCTTGGTGCCGGCGACCTTGAAGTCCATGTCGCCGAAGGCGTCCTCCGCACCGAGGATGTCGGTGAGGGTGACGTAGTGCGTCTCGCCGTCGATCTCCTGGGAGATCAGGCCCATGGCGATACCGGCGACGGGGGCCTTCAGCGGCACACCTGCGTTCAGCAGCGACATGGTGGAGGCGCAGACCGAGCCCATGGACGTCGAGCCGTTGGAGCTGAGCGCCTCGGAGACCTGGCGAATCGCGTAGGGGAACTCCTCGCGCGTCGGCAGGACCGGCACGAGGGCGCGCTCGGCGAGGGCGCCGTGGCCGATCTCGCGGCGCTTCGGGGAGCCGACGCGGCCGGTCTCACCGGTGGAGTACGGCGGGAAGTTGTAGTTGTGCATGTAGCGCTTGCGGGTCACCGGGGAGAGGGTGTCCAGCTGCTGCTCCATGCGGAGCATGTTGAGGGTGGTGACGCCCAGGATCTGGGTCTCGCCACGCTCGAACACCGCGGAGCCGTGCACCCGCGGGATGGCCTCGACCTCGGCGGCCAGCGTGCGGATGTCGGTGACACCGCGGCCGTCGATGCGCTTCTTCTCCTTGATCACGCGCTCGCGGACCAGCTGCTTGGTGAGCGAGCGGTACGCGGCGGAGATCTCCTTCTCGCGGCCCTCGAACTCCGGCAGGAGCTTCTCGGCGGCCAGACCCTTGACGCGGTCCAGCTCGGCCTCGCGCTCCTGCTTGCCGGCGATGGTGAGCGCCTGGGCCAGCTCGGGGCGGACGGCCGCGGTCAGGGCCTCCAGGACGTCGTCCTGGTAGTCCAGGAAGATCGGGAACTCGCCGGTCGGCTTGGCGGCCTTGGCGGCGAGGTCGGCCTGGGCGCGGCACAGGACCTTGATGAAGGGCTTCGCGGCGTCGAGGCCGGCGGCGACGACGTCCTCGGTCGGCGCCTCGGCGCCGCCCTCGACGAGCTT
This sequence comes from Streptomyces actinomycinicus, assembly GCF_016741775.1. GTDB lineage: Bacteria > Actinomycetota > Actinomycetes > Streptomycetales > Streptomycetaceae > Streptomyces > Streptomyces actinomycinicus. The sequence goes on from NZ_JAERRK010000013.1 coordinate 9,204, forward strand.
GATGGTGCCCTCGGTGGCCTCGGCCTCGACCATCATGATCGCGACGTCGCCGTCCTCCAGGACGCGGCCGGCGACGACCATGTCGAAGACGGCGTCCTCCAGCTCGGTGTGCGTCGGGAACGCGACCCACTGGCCGCGGATCAGCGCGACGCGGACGCCGCCGATCGGGCCGGAGAAGGGCAGGCCGGCCAGCTGCGTGGACGCGGACGCGGCGTTGATCGCGACGACGTCGTACAGGTGGTCGGGGTTGAGGGCCATGATCGTGGCGACGACCTGGATCTCGTTGCGCAGGCCCTTCTTGAAGGACGGGCGCAGCGGGCGGTCGATGAGGCGGCAGGTGAGGATCGCGTCCTCGGACGGCCGGCCCTCACGGCGGAAGAAGCTGCCGGGGATCTTGCCGGCGGCGTACATCCGCTCCTCGACGTCCACCGTGAGCGGGAAGAAGTCGAGCTGGTCCTTGGGGTTCTTGGAGGCGGTGGTGGCCGACAGCACCATGGTGTCGTCGTCCAGGTACGCCACGGCGGAGCCGGCGGCCTGCTTGGCCAGGCGGCCCGTCTCGAAGCGGATGGTACGGGTGCCGAAGGCGCCGTTGTCGATGACGGCCTCGGCGTAGTGGGTCTCGTTCTCCACTAGCGTTTTCTCCGTTACTTATCGTCTTTCGTCCCTTGGCTGCCCGTGTGGCAGGGGGACTGTGGCGGAGAAGCGCGCCGTGCGGTGCGGGCCGGTCTTCGATCGAAGCACCCGGGGCTCGCTTCCCCCCGGGGGCCACTACCGAGGACCGGCGGCGGCGAGGTGCACTTCTCGCTGTTCGTTGTCGTGCTGTGTCGTACGTATTGCGTTGTGCTACCACACTACAAAGCGTGAGTGACACTCCGCACGTTTCCCCACGTACGAGGGAGCGTTCCGCGTGCGCGGCAGGGCCCCGCATACGGCAAAGGGAGCGGTCCCCGAGTTCGTCCGGGAACCGCTCCCCTCACGGCGTCCTACTTGGCGCCCGCCGCACCGCGGCGGATGCCGAGGCGGTCGACCAGCGTACGGAAGCGCTGGATGTCCTTCTTCGCCAGGTACTGCAGGAGGCGACGGCGCTGACCGACCAGGATCAGCAGACCACGACGGGAGTGGTGGTCGTGCTTGTGGGTCTTGAGGTGCTCCGTCAGGTCGGAGATCCGACGGGACAGCAGAGCGACCTGGACCTCGGGGGAGCCGGTGTCACCCTCCTTGGTACCGAACTCGGCGATGATCTGCTTCTTCGTAGCGGCGTCGAGCGACACGCGTACTCCTCATAGTCTGTGAGTGCCACCGAGTGCCCCCGGTCTACGTCTCGGGGGAGCTTCCGTTACTCGGGAGGCGGGGATCCGCTGGGCGCGGCCTCCAGAACCGGCGGTTCCGGGGGTGCGTACACAAACGGCCGTCAGCCAGAGTAGCAGGCGATGGCCGGCCTCTTTCGCCCGGTCGGCGAAGGGGCCTGGTGGGACGGGCCCGGCCACTAGGGTGAGCGGCGGGACCGTACCTACCTCGGAGAGGGGTCGCTGCACGATGGCCGAGACGGAAGCGGAGATCAAGGCGCGCAAGGAGCGGGAGCGGGACGAGCTGTACGCGCTCGACATCTCGGGCGTCGAGTGGCACTGCGCGCCGGGCACGGAGGAGCACGAGGAGCGGGTCGAGATCGCGTACCTGCCCGCCGGGGCGGTGGCGATGCGGTCCTCCCTCGACCCGGACACCGTGCTGCGCTACACGGAGGCGGAGTGGCGGGCGTTCGTGCTGGGGGCGCGGGACGGGGAGTTCGATCTGGAGCCGATGGCTCACAACGGGGGGCTCGAGGTGCAGTGAGCCGCGCAGTGGGAAAGGGGCGGCACGTGTGTGCCGCCCCTTTCCCGTAGCAGTGGGTCTAGCTGGTCATGGCCCGGGCCTGCGCGTACACGTCGAAGACGGCGAGGGCCAGCGGGATCAGCGTGAGCAGGACGAAGCTCTCGGCGATCTCCAGGAAGCGCCCCCAGAAGGGTGTGACACCGCGGCGAGGGGTGATCAGGCCGATCGCGGTGACCAGGGCGGTGGCGGCGGCGATCGCCGCGGCGAGCCAGACACTGCGGATGTTGAGGGCGGCGGCGTCGCCCTGCAGGGCGTCGATCAGGTAGTCGCGGGGCGGGTTCAGGGCGAGCCCGAGGCCGAGGAAGACGATCGCCGCGAGTCCGGCGGCCAGGGTGGCGCCGACCTGTGCGGTGTAGCGGAACAGGTGCGCCCGCATCAGCATGGCCACGCCGGTGGCGAGGGCCAGGAGCTGGGCCCAGGTGTTGGTGGAGAAGCCGAGGACGATCGACGCGCCCACCGCGACGAGGGCACAGCCGCCGACGAGGCCGACGAGGAGTTCGTGGCCGCGCCGGGCCTGAGCGGCCACCCGCTCGGCGTCCACGGGCTCCTGCGGGGCCGGCTCGCCGCTGTCGTAGCCGCCGCGCGCGGGGTTGGGCGGTTCGAAGCCGATGGGCAGCCGCGCGAACCGCATGGACAGTCCGGGGAGGAAGGCCAGCGCCACGACGGACAGCGGGGCGCAGACGGCGGCCGTCTCGATGGGCGACAGGTCGGTGAGGATCGCGATGAAGGTCGTGATCAGACCGATGGCGGAGGCGAACACGAACGCCACGAACGGTCCGTCGCCGCCCGGCGACACCAGGGTGAGGACCAGGGAGGCGACCAGGACCGTCGTGCAGGCGAGCAGGAACTGGAGTCGTCCGATGCCCTCGCCGGCGGAGAGCGACAGCAGTCCCGATCCGGCCACGGCGATGTTCGGCAGGGCACCGAGTCCCAGCGCCACCGCGGATCCCCGGTCGTCGTACACACGCGCGCGTACGCACGCGACGGTGACGAGCAGGATGCCGCAGACGCCGGCGAGGATGCCCTGCAGGCTGTGCATGTCGTGCCGGATCTGGGAGTTCCAGGCGACGAACGCGAGCAGGGCGGGCAGGATGCCGCCCGCGACGAGACCGGCGGCCCTGGTGAGGTCGCCGCTCCACAGGGCGCGGTCCCGGGTGACGGCGGCGGCCACCGCCTCGGAGACGTCGTCGAGAACGGCCGGCGGCAGCGACTCGGCGAACGGGCGCAGGGTGAGCAGCTCGCCGTCGAGGATGCGCTGGGCGGTGAAGGACCGGGCGCCGTCCAGGACGGTGCCGTCGCGCCGCACGAGGTGGTAGCCGACCGGTGCGCCCTCGGCGGGGCTCTGCTGGGACAGCCGCAGGATCTCCGGGTACAGGTCGGCGACCGGTACGTCGTCGGGCAGTGCCACGTCGATGCGGCTGTCGGGCGCCACGATGGTGACGCGGCAGAAGCCGAATCCCATGCCCGCCCCGGAAGGGGCTCCGGTGCCCGGTCCACCGGTCGCGCCGGCCGGCGCGGAGGCCGTCATGCTCACCTGCTGTTCCCCCTCGTCGGTGGTGGGGCGGCGCATGGTGCCACCGCGCACCTTCCGCCCGTAAAGATGCTGTGTAGGTTGTGCCGCGCCCGCCCGCTCCACCGGCCGACCGAGCGGTCCTGGCCGTGGTGCGCGGGAGGCGCTTGCTTCGAACCGTTGCGGATTGCCCGGGTTTTCCCCGTGCCGATTCGCAACTGCTCACACGCTTCACGGGCACCCTACCGCCCGTCGTCGCCGGTGGTTGTCAGTAGGATCGCGGTTCGCGATCGACGTCCGCCTGACACGGGGCGGTGGACGAAACATCTCGGTCCGGCAAGGGAATTGGTGCGTAGTGAGTCACATCGTCGTCAAGCGCCCGCCAAGGGCACTGCCGAAGGAAGTGCCCACGGAAGAGGTCGTGCTGCAGGCTCCGCCGGAACTGCCGCGCGGACAGCAGGAAGGCGCACTGATGCAGCTCCTGCCCATGCTCGGCATGGGCGGATCGGTGGTGTTCTTCTTCAACCCCCAGGCCCAGCCCTTCATGAAGATCATGGGTCTGGTGATGGTGGCCTCGACGATCGCCATGGGCATCTCGATGCTGGTCCGCTACCGCCGCGGCAACCAGGGCCAGATGGCCGATCTGCGCCGTGACTACCTGCGCTACCTCTCGCAGACGCGGCGTGCCGCCATGGAGACCGCGAAGACCCAGCGCGACACCCAGTACTACCTGCACCCTTCGCCGGAGCAACTGTGGGCGCTGGTCGCCGAGGGCAGCCGGGTGTGGGAACGGCGCACCGGTGACGAGGACTTCGCGCAGGTCCGCGTGGGCCTCGGCCCGCAGTCCCTGGCCACTCCCCTGGTCCCGCCGCAGACCGCCCCGGTCGACGAGCTGGAGCCGCTGACCGCCGGCGCCATGCAGCGTTTCCTGGCCACCCACGGCACTCTCGACGACCTGCCGATGGCGGTGTCGCTGCGCGCCTTCTACCACGTGACGATCAGCGGTGAACCGGCCACCGTGCGCGGCACCGCCCGGGCCGTCACCGCCTCCCTCGCCTCGTTGCACTCCCCCGAGGACCTCGCCGTCGCCGTCGTCACCGGACGCGAATCGGCGCCCGAGTGGGAGTGGGCCAAGTGGCTGCCGCACGTGCAGGCGCCGGGTGTCGCCGACGGCGCCGGCAGCGTCCGCCTGATCTCCGGCAACCCGGTGGAGCTGGAGGACCGGCTCGCCTCACGCCTCGAGGGGAGACCGCGTTTCCACCCGGGTGGCGCGCCCGTTCCCGAGCAGCCGCACCTGGTGGTGGTGCTGGACGGCGTCTCCTTGCCGCCGACGTCCTTGCTGGCCAACCCCGAGGGCCTGCAGGGCGTGACGGTGCTGGAGGTCGTTCCGGGTGACCTCACCACCGGCCGTGGGGACCTGGCGGTCATCGTGCAGCCCGGCGAACTGCGCCTGGAGTCGGGTCACGGCATGGTCTACGAGGGGACTCCGGACGTCCTCTCGTACGAGGCGGCGGAGGCCCTCGCCCGCCAACTGGCGCCGCTGCGGGTGGCGTCGGGCGGCGACGACGACGAACCGCTGCTGGCCAACCTGGAGTTCACCGACCTGCTGAACCTGGGCGACGCGGCCTCGGTCGACCCGAAGCGGACGTGGCGGCCGCGTTCGCAGTCGGAGCGGCTGCGCGTGCCGATCGGTGTCGGTGAGGACGGCCGGCCCGTGATGCTCGACCTCAAGGAGGCGGCGCAGGAGGGCATGGGCCCGCACGGCCTGTGCGTCGGTGCGACGGGCTCCGGCAAGTCCGAGCTGCTGCGCACGCTCGTTCTCGGCCTCGCCGTGACCCATTCCTCCGAGACACTGAACTTCGTCCTCGCCGACTTCAAGGGTGGCGCCACGTTCGCCGGCATGGCCCAGCTGCCGCACGTGGCGGCCGTGATCACCAACCTCGCGGACGACCTGACCCTCGTCGACCGCATGGGTGACTCGATCCGTGGTGAGCTGAACCGCCGTCAGGAGATGCTCCGCGACGCGGGCAACTACGCCAACATCCACGACTACGAGAAGGCGCGCGCGGCGGGAGCGCCCCTGCAGCCCATCCCCTCCCTCGTCCTGGTGATCGACGAGTTCAGCGAACTGCTCACCGCCAAGCCGGACTTCATCGAGATGTTCGTGCAGATCGGCCGTATCGGCCGTTCGCTGGGAGTGCACCTGCTGCTGGCTTCGCAGCGCCTGGAGGAAGGCCGTCTGCGGGGTCTGGAGACCTACCTGTCGTACCGCATCGGTCTGCGGACGTTCTCGGCGGCCGAGTCCCGCGCCGCGCTCGGCGTCCCGGACGCCTACGAGCTGCCGAACGTGCCGGGCTCCGGATTCCTGAAGTTCGGTACGGACGAGATGGTGCGCTTCAAGGCCGCGTACGTCTCCGGCGTCTACCGCACCAGCTCGCAGCAGGCGGCGGCGCTCGGTGGCCCGCTGCCCGTCGACCGCAGGCCGGTCCTGTTCACCGCGGCCGAGGTGCCGGTGCAGTACGTGGCCGTTCCCCGGCAGCGGCAGGAGGAGAGCGGCTCGCGGCAGGACGACGCGCTCGCCGACACGGTCCTCGATGTGATCGTGCGGCGTCTGGAGGCCCAGGGTCCGGCCGCTCACCAGGTGTGGCTGCCCCCGCTGGACAGCCCGCCGTCGCTCGACGCGCTGCTGCCCGGTCTCGCCGCCGTGCCCGGCCGCGGTATGACCCAGCCGGGGTACGAGGGTGCGGGCCGGCTCGTCGTCCCGACCGGTCTCATCGACAAGCCCTACGAGCAGCGGCGCGACCCGCTCTGGCTCGACTTCGGCGGCGCGGCCGGCCACATGCAGATCGTCGGTGGCCCGCAGTCCGGCAAGTCGACGCTGCTGCGCTCGATCATCGCGTCGTTCGCGCTGACCCACACCCCGCGCGAAGTGCAGTTCTACGGACTGGACTTCGGTGGTGGCGGCATGGCCTCGGTGGCCGGTCTGCCGCACGTGGGCGGCGTCGCGTCCCGTCTGGACCCGGAGAAGGTGCGGCGTACGACGGCCGAGGTGTACGGCGTCATGACCCGCCGCGAGGAGTACTTCCGCTCCTCGGGCATCTCGTCCATCGCGGAGTTCCGGGCGCGCCGGGCGCGCGGTGAGATCTCGGTGACGGATCAGCCCTGGGGCGACGTCTTCCTGGTCATCGACGGCTGGGGCAATTTCCGTACGGACTACGAGGCTCTGGAGCCGCTGGTCCTGGACATCGCCGCCCGCGGCCTGGGCTACGGCATCCACCTCATCCTCACCGCCTCGCGCACGATGGAGGTCCGCGCGAACCTCAAGGACCACCTGATGAACCGCCTCGAGCTGCGGCTGGGTGATCCCATGGACTCGGAGATCGACCGCAAGATCGCGGCGAACGTCCCGTCCGGCGTGCCGGGACGTGGTCAGACCCCGCAGAAGCAGCACTTCATGGCGGCGGTGCCGCGCATCGACGGTCTCTCCTCGGACACGGACCTCGCGGAGGCGACGGCGGCCCTCGCGGCCGAGGTGACCCGCCACTGGCAGGAGCCGGGTGCGCCGGAGGTACGTCTGCTGCCGCGCGAGTTCCCGGCGACCCAGCTTCCTCCGGGCGACCGTTTCCCGCACCGGGGCATCTCCTTCGCCCTGGACGAGGACAACCTCGAGCCGGTGTTCGTGGACTTCGAGCAGGACCCGTTCTTCCTGGTGTTCGGCGAGAGCGAGTCCGGCAAGTCGAACCTGCTGAAGCTGCTGATCAAGCGCCTGACCGAGCGGTACGACGGCAACACCTGCAAGCTCTTCGTCGTCGACAACCGCCGCTCGCTGCTCGGCGTGACCCCGGAGTCGCATCTGGCCGAGTACATCCCCATGTCGAACCAGATGCAGCACCACATGGACGCACTCGCCGACCTCATGCAGCGCCGTACGCCGACCGCCGACGTGACGCCGGAGCAGCTGCGCAACCGCAGCTGGTGGCAGGGGCCCACGGTGTACGTCGTCATCGACGACTACGACCTCGTGTCCACGTCGAGCGGCAACCCGCTGGCCGGCCTGACGGAACTGCTGCCGTTCGCCCGTGACGTCGGTGTCCGTTTCATCATCGCCCGGTCCACGGCGGGCGGCGGGCGCGCCGGTTACGAGTCCTTCATGCAGCGCATCAAGGAACTCGGCGCCCAGGGCGTGGTCCTCGCCGGCGATCCGGCCGAGGGCGACCTGCTGGGCGGTGTCCGGCCGCGGCCGATGCCTGCGGGGCGGGGCGTCTTCGTGTCGCGGAAGCGGGGCAAGCCGATGGTTCAGGTGGGTCTCGTGCCGGACGGAACGAACTGACGCCGACCGCGTGCCACATCGTGCTGCCGCCTGCCTCCCGTCCCAGGACGGGAGGCAGGGCGCTCAGAAGATCTTCAGGGCGTCGACCGAGCTGTCGTGCATGATGAAGAAGCGGTTGCCGAGGGTGGCCAGCCGGCCGTAGTCGAAGCGGGGCAGTTCGTACCGCCACACCTGCTTGCCCTCGACGGCCCTCGCCGTCTTCAGCTCCATCGGGTCCGAGTCGGTGAGACCGTAGTCGATCGCCCAGACACCGTGGCCGGCGGGCAGGATGCGACTGTTGGCGGCGGCGGTCATCGGCCGGAAGTAGGCGTGGGTGCGCTCGGGTGTCCACATGTCGCTGCCGTCACGCTTGTCCACGCGTATGGGGTAGACGTCCTTGGTGGCATAGAGCGCGTCCGCGGTCGCCACCGGCGTTCCCCAGTAGGTCTTGTCCCAGGTCTTCACGCTCCAGCTCAGCTCCCCGTCACTGAGCCGGCGGGCCTGGAGGGTCTTGCCGTTGAGATAGGCGGTGTCGCCGTGGATCGCCGGGCGCACCGAGACGTCGTCGGGGTCGAGGTCGGCGGTCCGGGTCCATGCCGTTCGGCCGTCGCTCGTCCGGACGGCGAGAACGCTGCCGTTCGCCGCCGCCACCAGCAGCGTGCCCCGGGCGGTGACACCGGGGAGCCTCAGATCCTTGCGGAAGTCGCCGGGGACGGTCGTGGTCCACCGGACCTTGGCGTCCGCGCGACCGATGCTGCGCAGTCTGCCGCCCTTGGTGAGGACGTACACGGCTTCCGTGTCGGCGGCGAGCAGTGAGGCGGCTTCGGCGGCCGGACAGGTCCATTTGGGCTCTCCGGTGGAAGGGACGAAGGTCCGCAGCGTGCCGTGGATGTCCGTCCCGGCGACGAGCCGGTCCGACAGCGACAGGTAGCCGGCCTTCGCCACGGCCGCGGGCGCGACCCAGCGCCGCTTGCCGTTCCTCACGTCGTGCGCCGCGATGCCGCCGCCGGGCGAGCCGAAGACGAGGACGTCCCGCACGGGCAGCAGCACCGGGGAGTAGAGGTCTGCCACGTCGCTCATCGACCAGAGGGCGGTGCGAGTGCTGTAGGACGTCACGTCCGGGCCGGGTTGGCTCTCCAGCCGCTCCATGGGGGTGCGTACGGCGGGAGGTATGCGGAAGGGATCGCTCTTCCTGGCCGGGTGTGCCGTACCGCCCCGGCCGCCGAGCCACCAGGCCGTCGTACCGCCGCCGGCCGCGACGACCACACCCGCGGCGGAGAGCCCGGTGATCAGCCGCCGCCGTGTCACGGTTGCCGGCTCGTCCGTGACCTGGGCCGTGATCCGGGTGGTCAGCCGGTGGGCATCGGTCTCCCGCTTCTTGATGGCGTCCGCGATCTTGCCGCGCCGCCATACCCGTTCGGCTCCCCTGGGCGCTGCCACGGCTTGCGCGATCTGCGGCGGGAGGGGGCGTGCGGCAGGGTCCTTCGCGAGGCAGGGGCCGATGAGGTCCTGCAGGTGCGGGGCCATGTCACCGAACCTGGGCCGGCCGTGCACGACCTCGTACTGCAGCGCCGCCACGTGCTCGCCGTCGAACGCTCGTCCGCCGGTGGCGGCGTACACGAGCACGGCGCCGAGCGAGAACACGTCGGCGGCCGGGCCGACGCGCTGTCCCAGTACCTGCTCGGGCGCGCCGTAGCCGGGTGTGATCGGGATCTGCCCGGTGGTCGTCAGGGTGAGCCCGTGTTCGGGCCGGGCGATGCCGAAGTCGATGACACGGGGGCCGTCCGACGTGAGCACGATGTTCGGGGGCTTGAGGTCGCGGTGCACGAAGCCCGCCGCGTGGATGTCGGCGAGGGTCCGTGCCAGGGAGGCGGCCAGGGCGCGCAGGGCGGGCTCGGCGAGGGGGCCGTAGGTGTCCACCACCTGGTCCAGGGTGAGCCCCGCGAGGAACTCGGTGCCGATCCAGGGCCGTGCCCCCTCGGTGTGTGCCCCGAGCACGGCCGCGACACCCTTGCTGCGCACGGCCTGCGCGGCCTGTGCCTCGCGGACGAAGCGCTGGGCGAGGTCGGTGTCGTGGGCGAGTTCGGGTCGCAGCACCTTGACGGCGGCGAGGACGCCGCCACGGTCCTGGCCGACGTAGACCTTGCCCATGCCGCCCTCGCCGAGGACGCCGAGCAGGCGGTAGGGGCCGAGCCGGACGGGGTCGCCGGTGCCGAGGGGTTTCATGGTGAGGCCGGTCCTTCTGCCGAGGGATCACTTGAGCGGGTAGGCGGAGATGAGGCCGGGGTCCACGCCGAGGATCAGCCCCGCCCGGGTGTCCGTGTGGAAGTGCTCCGCGGTCGTCCTGAAGGTCAGGGCGGTCGTGTGGTCCGACAGCGACACGGCCCGCAGCTGCAGCCCGTTCTTGTAGTACGCGTACCGCGTGCCGACGATCGGCCGCCAGCCCGTGTACGCCCTGTCCGCCTCGGCTGTCGTCTCGGTCCACAGGGTCTTGCCCCGAGCCGCGTCCACCGCCGTGAGTCCTGCACCCTCCCCGACGGTGTACAGCACGCCCTCGTGCAAGGTCGGCGGGCTGTACGCCTGTCCGCTCCTGAGGGCCCAGGCCTGTCCCCCGTCGCTGAGCCGCAGGGCGCGCAGCCGCGCGCCGCCGAGGTAGACGTGGTTCTCGTCGGCGGCGATGCCGCTCCGGAGGGAGTCGGGGCCGTCGGCGTCGTACGGCTCGTCCCACAGGACGGTTCCGTCGCGGGTGTCGCGTACGACGATGTGCACCTTGCCGTCCGCCGGTTCCTGATGGGTCACCAGCCGGTCGCCGACGACCTTCGCGGCGAGGAAGTGAAGCCGCTTGCTCTTGCCGGACCGTTTCGGCAGCGGCTTGTTCCAGAGCGTCCTGCCGGTCCTGAGATCGGCGGCACGCAGCGTCCAGATCTGTGAGTCCGAGAATCCCTTGTCCTCCGGGGCCTTGCCGTAGCCCACCGCCACGTAGGCGACATCGCCGGAGATGCAGAGGAGCTGGTTCGGCATGATCTCGGCGGACGCGGCCTCGAGACGGGTCGAGGTCGGATGGATGTAGTTCTGTTTCTCGTCCCAAGCCGCGATCACCATGGAACGTCCGTTCCCGGTGAAGTCCGTGTCGAGCAGGTACAGCCGGCCGTTCGCCGCCGTGGCCTGCCACCAGTCCGTGTCGAACGGCATCTTCTCCTGCAGCTGTCCCGTGGACGGGTCGAGGCGCTTGGCGATCGCGTGCAGGTTCAGCCAGATCGATCCGTTGGCGTGGTAGGGCGCGAGCAGGCCCCAGCCGAAGACGTCGAGGTCGCTTCCGTTGTTCTCCCACAACGGCTCGAGGTTGCGGGTCTGCTCGGGCTCCTTCTTCTCCGCCCCGGCCGGAACGGCTCGGCGCCCTCGGTACCACCACACGCCTCCGCCCGCGGCCGCGGACACCGCGAGTGCGCCGCCGGCGGCGGCCAGGAACCGGCGGCGCGAGGCACCGTGCCGAGCCGGTGAGGTGACCATGTCGTGGCCGGCCTCGACCGGTTGTGCCGGCAGCCGCGGGGGCGCCGGCCGCCAGACCTCGGCGGCCCGCCGGCCGATGTCCGCGAGCAGCCCGGGCGGCAGGTGCTCGGCGAACTCACCGCTTCCGTCGTGGAGTCCGGCCGCCAACTGCTCCGTCGTGGGCCGCTCCCCCGGCTCCTTGGCCAGGCAACGGGCGAGCAGCGGTACGAGCGCGGCCGGTACGCCGCTGAGGTCCGCCTCCGCGTACCGCACCCGGTACAGCAGGTCCGCGGCCTGCCCGTGGCCGAACGGGGCCCGCCCGGTCGCCGCGTACACGAGTACCCCGGCGAGCGCGAACACGTCACCGGCCGCGTCATGGTCCTGCCCGGCGGCCTGTTCCGGCGACATGAACGCCGGGGTTCCGACCGCGGCGCCGGCACGGGTCAGCCGGTCGTCGCCGATGGCCCGGGCGATGCCGAAGTCGATGACCTTCGGCCCGTAGGCCGTGACGAGGATGTTGGACGGCTTGAGGTCACGGTGCACGACGTCCGACCGGTGCAGCTGGCCGAGCGCCGAGCACAGGGCGGCGCCCAGCGCGCGTACGGACTGCTCGGGCAGCGGTCCCCCGCTTTCGACGGCCTCGTCCAGCGGCGGCCCCAGCACATACTCCGTGGCCAGCCAGGGCGTCTTTGCGAGTGGGTCCGCGTCCATCACCCGTGCCCCGAACCGGTCGCCGATGACCCGGGCGGCATCCGCCTCCAGCCGGAAGCGGGTACGGGCCGCCGGGTCCGCGGCGATGCCGGCGTGCATGGTCTTCAGGGCGACGGTACGCCCGCCGGCCGAGCGGGCCAGGTAGACGGTACCCATGCCTCCGCTGCCGAGCCGGGCGAGGAGCCGGTAGGGGCCGAGAGCGACGGGATCGTCGTGGGTGAGGGGAGTCGGCATGGGGTTCTTGTCTCAGTGGCGGGAGCTGGGGCGTGGTGGGGTTCAGGCGGCCGGGCCGGTGAGCCACCCGGCCGGGGGGTCAGGCGGCCGGGGCCGGTGAACCGCCCGGCAAGGGGTCAGGCGGCCGGGGCCGGTGAGCCACCCGGTGGCGACGGTTGCGCGGGCGCCGGTACCGCCACCTCCGCGGCCAGCACGGAGGCCGACTGGTGGACGATGGCGGCGACGACTCGGCCGGGCAGCCATCCGGGACCGAGCAACGCCTCCGCGCGCGTGGGTGAAGCGAATCCCGCCGGGATGCCCGAGGGGGCGACATCCCCCGCCAGCTCATCGATGACCTGCGAGAGCTGCGGCCGGTGGACCGGGTCACGCGAGAGGCACCGCGTGACGAGCGAGCGCAGCGCGGGCGGCAGTTCTTCCCGTTCCGGCATCGTGTAGCCGGTGGCGGCATAGGCGAGCGTGGCGCCCAGTGCGTACACGTCGCCCAGTGGGCGGGGCTGCCCGCCCGTGGCCTGCTCGGGCGGCAGGCTGCCCGGATCGAGTCCGGCCGACTCCCGGCGTGGGGCACCGTCCGGTCCCGCGGCCCGTACCGCCCCGAAACAGGTGAGCCGGGGGCCGTCCGCGCCGATCAGCGCGGCGGACGGGCAGAGTCCCGCGTGGGTCAGGTTCTGTCCGTGTATCACGGCGAGGTTCTCGGCCAGCGCGACGGCGAGCGCCCGGACCGTCCGCTCGGGCAAGGGGCCGCCGTGCACGGCGAGCGCCACGGGCAGCGGGAGCGCGGGCAGGTACGGGCGCGCGTGCCACGCCTGCTCGCCGGGGGCGGCGAGTTCGACGGCCGGCAGCACCCAGGGTCCGAGCAGATACCGGGAGGCGTCGGCCTCGGCCATGAACCGCTGCGGGTCGGCCGTCGCCAGGGGGCTGCTGAGCAGTACGGTGCGGTCACCGTCGGCGCTGCGGGCGATGAAGCGGTGCTCGGGGACCGGGGTGTGGGCGGGGATGCCGGCGTCGAGGCGGGTGACGACGGTGTACGGGCCGAACCGTCGAGCACCTCGGGGTGTCTGTCCTGTGCCTGGCGTGCGCATGTTCCTTCTTCGTCCTCCGGCTCCGGTCGACGGCTCGGCACAGCAGCAGGGTGGGCGCCTCCCGCGCGCGCCCACCCTGGAGTTGCTTCTTGCGAGCCCCGTCCTACCGGAAGTAGCTGGCCGCCTTCTTGTCGCCTTCCATGTACGTACCGCCGGACTGGGCGACGACGTGGCCGATACCGGTCAGCGCCTGGTGGATGTCGTTCGCTTCCTTGTCCCAGTGCTGCAGCTTCTCGTTGAACGTGTCCTGGGCCGCACCCTCCCAGTACTGCAGGCTGCTCACCACCAGACGGCGCAGCTCCGTCAGGTCCTGCTCGAGCTGGCTCGCCTCGTTACCGATCTTGGTCGCCGCGACGTCGAGCCCGTCGTAAGTTACTGACAGGCCGTCAGCGTTGTTGGCCATCCCTGTTACCTCGTCTCGCTGATGTGAATCTGGTCGGTGTGCCGGCTGCCCGGCAGAAGCCCTGAGCGCCGCTCGGCTCAGTAGGAGCTGAGCGGGGAGACCGTCGGAGCGCCGTCCCGGACGTCGATCTTGTTGACGGCCGCGCGCACCTCGTCTTCCTTGCTGTCCTTGATGTTGCGCGTCGCGGTCATGGCCTCGATGACTTCACCGAGGATGCCGCCGATGGCCCGCAGCGACTGGTTGATCTCGTACTGCTTCGAGTCGAAGGCGGCACGACCGATACCGTGCCACTGGCCCTCGAGGCCGTCGATCACTCCCTGGAGGCCGTGCACCCGCTTGCGGATGCCCTCGTACTTCTCGAGCATCTGCTTCTGCAGGTTGACTACTGATGCATCTTCAAGCTTCTGCTTGTTCTCGGCCATGTCAGCCCGGCCCTTTCTCTGTCTGTCTCACCGGTCCAACTGTCTTCGTCCACCGCCGCCCGGTGTGGTACGGCGGTGAACGCGTACTGCATGCCCTGTCCGGAGATCACGGGGCTACAGACGGCTGACGACGTCACCTGGCGCGGCGCGCCCGGACGACGGCCGCAGCGCCACCGCCGACCACGACGATCGCGGCGACCGCGCCGAGCGCGACCCAGAGGGTGTTGTTGTCGTTCGACGATTCCGCGCTTGATCCTGCCGCCGAAGTCCCCCCGGACGAACCCTTTTCCGGGGCTTGTGACGAGGTTGATGCGGAGGGGGAGGGAGAGGACGAGGAGGAAGTCGCCGAGGAGGTTCCGGACTTGGCGAGGAGGTCTCCGCCGTTCTCCTTGGCAAGGGGGTCGACGTTCGCGGGGCCGGGGTTGTAGCCGGCATTCGCCAGAACCAGGCGCGGCCGAACAGTGCCGTAACCGAGGTACTTGCTCGGATCGTCCTTGGGCCACTTGCGACCGGCCGTATCGACCAGAGCACGGGTTACCTGGTTCACCGTCCAGTCAGGGTGCGCCGACCAGATCAGGGCGGCGGACGCCGAGGTGATCGCGGCTGCCGCGCTTGTCCCGTTCATGTCGTCACAGTAGGAGCGGAACGTCGCGTCACACCATCCGGGGAAATCTTGTCCCGGTGCTGCAAAGTCGACGTACCCTCCGGACGAGGAGAACTTCGAGACCGTACCGGACTCATCGGACGCGGCGACGCCGACCACGTACGAGAATGCCGCGGGGTATCCGATGGATCCCCCGGCCTTCTCACCCTCGTTACCCACCGCGGCAATCAGCAGCTTTCCTTTTGAGGCTGCGTACTGGATTGCCTCTTCCACCTTGGGCATGGGCGCCGTCTCACCGAACGACATGCTGATGATCCGCGCGTCGGTGTCGGCTGCCGCCCTGATCGCCGCTTCGGGCTCGGGGGTTTTCTTCGCTTCCGCGGCCCCACCCTTCAAGCCTTCGAGCCGGATCCGATACGGAACGATCTTCGCTTCCGGCGCCAAGCCCTTCAGGCCGCCCCCTGCTCCCGTGCCCGCGATCAACTCGGCCATGGTCGTTCCGTGGCCGGAATAATCAGCTGTGGCACCGTAGGCAACCGACTTGGGAGTTTCGCCGGCCAGGACCTGCCCCTTGAGCGATGCAGTGTCCGCCTTCACACCGGTGTCGATGACGGCGATCTTGACGCCCTTGCCCGTGCTTACCTTCCACATCTGTTCGGCCTGCATCGGGCCCAGGTACCACTGCTTCGACTGAACGTCGCCAGCGACGGCGCTCGGAGCCAAACCCACGGTCGCGGCCACCAGGGCGCCGACAGCCGCGCCCACGGCGCGCACTCGTCTACCGCTGCGCGTTCCCGGGAGCGTGGCACGCTCGGCTCGTCGGCTGTTCCCTGACTTCATCGTCTTCCGTGTCCTCGCTCGCGCTCAGTTGACCACCGGCGGTACATCACGCCGGGGCTTGTCGGGCAGGTGTGTTTCCTCGTCCTCGACCAGGTAGTCAGGCCGCTGCGATCCCTGCTGCTCCTCGCCCTCAGGCTTGCCGTTGCGGCTGGCACCTCGTACGAGGCCGGCGCCGCCACGCGTCATGCCGTTGCGTTCGGCTCCTGCGGCGGAGTTGCGCCCCGTGGGCTTGCCCGTGACCGTCTCGGGCGTCCCAGCTCCTGCACGGGAGCCGGCCGCCTTCGAACCGGGCCGTACCGCCGACTCGGGCGCTCCGACGACGCCGCGCTGGCCGACACGGCCGGTCGCGGGCCGCGAGTTGGCCGCTGCCTCACCACCGATGACCGTGCCACGAGGAATGCGCGCCCCGTTCTTGGCCGAACCACCCGTGGGCGTGGGCCGTCCCCCGACCACTCCATTGGACCGGCCTGCGCCGGTGGTCGGCCCGCTGTTCGCTCGCGGTACGGGGCCGCCGACCCGCTGTGTACCGCCGGTGACCGCACGGCCCATCGGGGAGGGCGGGGTGGTGTTCCTGGCACCGGGCTGCCCCGTCGGGGTGGTGCGCCCCATCTGGTTCATGGGCCCTTGCCCCACAGGCCGTCCGGCGCTCGGGCCGGTCGGTCCCGTCGTTCCCGTGCGGCCCTGACCGAACGGAGGGGTGCGGTATCCGCCCGTGCCGACAGGGCCTCGGCCCGTTGTGGTGTTGGGCATCGGAATCCGGTAACCGCCGCCATTCAGCACATCGGGCGGGGTGGAGTTTGTCGGCGGTGTGACCGGTGGAGTAGGGCCGGTCGTATGTGTGGTCGTGGGCGGAGGCAGCGTTCCCGTACTGTCGATGTTCGTACCGACCGGGTCGTCGGGGATGGTCGGCACCTTGTGAGTGGTGTCCGTCGTCGGAACGTGAGGCGGGGTGGTTGCGGTCTCGCCCGGGGCATGCCTGGCAACGTCAGGCGTCACCGTCGTGTGGTGCCCGACGGCAGAAGCCGATGCGGTGCCTCCGTGCGAGCCGGTGGCCGATTCCGGACGACCGACCCCGTATGCGCTGCCGTACTTCGGCCGAGGCACGCCGACCTCGGGCATCGACGTGAAATCCGGTGTCTGGTCCTTCGCCGGGAGAGAGGCCAGCATTTCCTCCGACACGGCGTAGTAGGACGCCAACCGGTTCATCTGGTTGATGGCCTCTTGGCGGTGCTGCTCCACCTTGACGGCGTCGTCGTAGTCGGCCTTGTTCGCCGCCTTCTCCGCATCGGTGAAGTCCTTGGGCCGCTTCCGGTTCGCCGGGTCCCGGGCCGGCATACCACCACGCACGGAGGCGAGCCCCACGGCGGCGGCGGTGATCTGGTCGCCCGCGGCGCCGGCGAACGCGCTCAGGTGGTGCGTGTTGGTGACGAGACCGTCGCCCCAGCCGCGGAATGCGTTACCCGATTCTCCGACCCAATGCACCTTTTCCATGTGCGCCTTGAGGTCGTCGGCGGCCTTCTTGATGGCGTCGCGCGCATCCCACAGAGCCTTGCCGGAGGTCTCCAGGTCCTCCGGGTCCGTCTGCTCGACCAGGTCGATCATCTCGTTCAGGTCGAGATCGCGCTTGTCGAAGTCCGTCCTGGAAGCGACAACACGCCCCAGAGGAGTGGCTGCGACCACCGGGCGCAGCGGTTCGACGAACGGGAGCGGGAACGAGCCGTCCTCGACGCCTCGGACGATGTCCGTCGTGGAATTCTGCTCAGAGACGCGGCCCAGGTCTTTTTCGTGCTTGTTGTCTGCCATCGTCAGTACCCCGTACCGGTCTGCTCACCGTTGCCGTGCTTCTCGTCGCGCAGTTCCTTGATCTCCGTCTGAATAGCCCAGAACCGCTGCCGCTGTTCCTCTTCGAGGCTGTCGAAGCCCTTGTGTGCGCCATGGACCGCGATGCCGATCGCCTCGATCTGCAAGTGCAAGGTCTTGGACAGGGTCGTCAACTCGTGATGGACCCGCGTGTACTGCTTGTACAGGCCGTGTGCCTCAGGAAAGACACTTTCCGCCCCCGAGGTCAGCGACGTGGACCTGATCGTCTGGGCGCTGACCTTCGTCGGATTGCCTGCGGACTTCTCAAGTGCGCCAAGGACTTCGTCGACTTGACCCACGAACTTGTCCAGAGCGTGGCCACTGGCCTCCAGGTTGGCCGCCCTGGTCGCCGACACGCCCCCCACCATGTCTGACGGAAGCACGACGCTCCTCCCCGTTTTTTTCCCCGTACATCCATCGGCCCATCGGAACGAGGACCGACCACCCGCTCGCCGTACGATCGCAAAGCGAGCCGCGCATCACAACGCGTTTACCACTCTAGTCAACCTGCCCAACCGGTCCAACCGAGCCCATGTGTTGACTCGGTTACGCGACAGACTCACGTGCCACGCTTTGCCCTAATTGCCGGTTTGCAGTGAAGCGGTGCGCACCCGGGGCGCGACCGTGGGCCACGTGCCGTCGGCCGACGGTGAGCGCGCTCGGCGGTGCGGGAGCGTCACGCGCGCGCAATCTTCATCAAACCTCCACGTCCGATCGCGCTGCACGCGTCCGCCAACTTCGTCCGGACGACCATCAGTTGCCGGTGCGCTTCGTGGCGCGCGGCCGTCACGGTGTCACGGGCGCGGAACACCCGTGCGCCTTTGCCGAACGCTCGGCAAAGGCGCGAAGTATCGTTCTGGCGTAGGTGCGTTCCGCCGACGTCGGGCGCGGGGCGTCCCCGGCCGTCGTACGGCGGACGAGGAAGACCGCCCGCTCGCCGTGGTCGGCGGGGCATGCGGCGGTCCCCCAGTAGGCGTTGCCTTCCCGGATCTGCCCCTTCGCCGCATCGGCCGGTGTCGGCTCCGAGCCGTGGTGCGTTTCCTCGTAACCGGCTTTGAGCTGGGACGCGTAGGCGCCGAAGGAGGCCTGGAGTGTGTACTGGTGGTTGCCCAGGCCGTCGTCGCCCAGGAGGCACGTCTCGAACGGGGCCCGGGCGCGTGCCGTCTCGCGGGCCGTCGTGACACCAGGGGCCGCGGGGATGCCGGCGCACGTGCCCGATGTGTGGCTCAGGGGCTCGAACTCCTCCTCGGATACGGGCAGGCCGACCGTCCGGACGGGTCGGTGGCCCAGGCGGGTCACGCAGCCGTAGGCCTTGGCGGCCTCGACCGCCGTTCCCGTGGCGATGCGGACGTAGGCGGGGCGGTCGGCCGGGTCGTCGAGCGTCGTGCCGAGGTTCGTCGTGACCGTCACCGCCAGGCCCTCGACCTGCTTGCCCGCGGACGTTTTCCTGCTGCCCCCGCCGCAGGTGAGGGTGAGTGTGGTGGTGGCCTCGCCGTCGTCGCTGCCGGCGGCCACGAGGCCGGACCAGCCCTGTCCGACCGGTACGGACAGCATGTCCCCGGCCGAGCCGCCGGCGAGGGGCGGCGAGAACCAGGTGCGGGTGCCGATGCGGCTCGTGTCGACGATGCTCACCTTCGCGCTGCGGCCGTCGCCCGGGGCGCTCAACTCGCAGGTGGCGATCCCGTTGCCGGATCTGCTGTTCACCTCGAGGCGGTCCTCTCCCAGCACCGCGCGCACGTCGGCCACGGACAGCATGCCGCCGCAGGCTCCTTCCACCGCGCGGTCGTTCATGCCGTACAGCCAGAGGAAGCCGCCGACCGCCACCACGGCTCCCGCGGAGGCGAGCGCCGTGGTGCGGATGATGCGCCTGCGTCTCACGTCCACTGCTCCACCTCGCCCAGCACCTTCGTGTCGTGGCAATGCTGTGTCCTCGGCCATCCGCCAGGAGCGTTCAGATACCTGTTCAACAGGGTGCGGACCCCGGCCGAGAGTTCCTTGCGCTGTGCGCGGGTCAGGCGGATTCCGCCCTGTCCGTCGCCCAGGTCGTCGAGGTTCGGGTGGACCGAGACGCGGTGGTACGTCGTCCCCGCCGCGCACTCCGAGCGGGCCCAGAGGGCGAGCACGGCGTCCTCGTCGTGGATGGTGTCCGGCTTGTCGGCAAGGCCGGGGTGTTCGCCGTCGAGTTCGTAGTTGCGGTACGCGCTGCGGCCCAGGTCGCCCGCCCAGCTGGCCGCGTCGGCGGTGACGGGTTCCAGGCCGGCGGGTTGCGGGTCGGTGTAGGCGAGCTTCCCGTCGTCCCAGCGCCTGCCCTGGCAGACGTTCAGCAGCCGGGACTGCTGGAGGTCGCCGGTCGTGATCCATGTACCCCGTAGCGGTGCGGATCCCTCGGCCGCCATCCAGGCGCACTTCGCGATGCCCCGGCCCGGCCGGTCCACGCGGACCGAGTCGTGGTCGCCCTCCTCGACCGGGCCTCCGTCCGCGTCGTGTTCCTGGTAGGTGTCGATCACTCGGGCGGGGACCTTCGGTGCGCTCCCGGGTGGCGCCGGCGTCGTACCGCAGTGCTCCCGCTGCGCGATGGCGTCGGCGACCGCCACCGCGAGGCGGAACTCCGTGCGGACGGACGCCTTGTCCAGGTAAGCGGTCACGTACATCTGTGCCGACGGACGAGCACGCCCGGTCAGGCCTCTCGGACACTCGGCGACGATCCAGAGTCGCTTGCTGTCGTCGCCGTAGCGGCCGGTGACGCCCGGGGCTTCATGGCCCGGCGCCAGGAGGTCGTCGGTCTTCAGCTCGTACGGCAGGTGATTGACGAGCGTGGCGGCCTCGACGTGTACGCCGCCGTGTCCTTCCCACTCGAGTGAGCAGTGCAGCAGCGAGCGGCTCTCCTGACCGGGTTGCAGCAGGGTTCCGTACTGGTCGAGGGTCCCTTCGGCGTCGTCCGGTACGTGGCCGACGAGTTCGCTGTAGGGCAGCAGGCCTCCGCAGGCCCGTTTCAACTGTGCCCTGTTGGCCGCGAGACGGCCGCCGTCCGGGTCGGGCAGGAACAGCGTCAGGCCGGCGGCGAGCAGCGCCAGGGCCACCGTCCCGGCCAGGGGGAGCCGCAGCTTCGCCGGGATCCGGCTGAGCACCCCCCTGGCGGTGCTCAGCATTCCGCCTTCCGCTCCGAGACATCGAGCCGGTTCCCGGGCGCAGGGACCGGGCCGAGGAGGTTCAACCCGGTCAACGCGCCCATGGGCCGGCCCCCGCTCGCCCTGCCCGCCTGCGCCGTGCGTCCCGGACCGCCACGGCCGTGCCGGCCAGGCCCGCGACCACGACCAGGCCACCGACGACCGTGTAGGTCGCCATACGGCTGTTCCGTTCCTCCGCGGTCTCGCCGAAGTGCAGGGGCGTGACCGAGGGGGCTTCACCTCGGGCCACACCGTCCACCGGCCGCGGCGACTCGACGGGATGCGCGGGATCCACGTCCGTCAGTGCCTTCACGGGGTCCACCACCCCCCACCCGACCAGCCGGTCACGTCCCGGGATGGAGCGTTCCGCGGTCTGTTCGATCTGGGCGACGATCTGCTCGGCCGTCCACTTGGGGTACTTCTCCTTCAGCAGGGCCGCCACACCCGCCACGTACGGCGCCGAGAAACTCGTGCCGTTGTCCGAGCAGTGGCCGTTGCCCGGCACCGTGGAGATCATGTCGACGCCGGGAGCGGCGACCCCGACGAAATCTCCCGACTGTGAGAAGGGCGCGCGCTCGTTGTTGCGGTCGGACGCCGCCACCGCGAGGACACCCTGGTACGACGCCGGGTACGTCACCTTGACGTTGCCGCCGAGGCCGTCGTTCCCGGCCGATGCCACGACGACCACGTCGCGGTCCAGGGCGGCGTCGATGGCGTTCTTGAGGGTCGAGTCCTTCGGGGAGAGCGCCTTGGACGTGTCCTGGGAGATGTTGATGACGTCGGCGCCCGCGTGGACCGCGTACGTGATCGCCGTGGCGAGCGTGTCGGCGGTGCCGTCGCCTTCGGCGTCGTTCTGCTTGACCGGGATGATGGTCGCGTCCGGGGCCAGGCCCACGAAGCCCGTCCCCTTCACCTGACGGGCCGCGATGATGCCGGCCACGCGCGTGCCGTGGCCGACCGTGTCCGTGGTGCCCGAACCGTTCCCGCGGTCTATCTTCTCGCCCTTGGAGTTCTCCTCCGGCAGGAAGTTCTTCCCCTTCGACGCGTCCACAGCCTTCTTGAGCTGCGGGTTCTTGACGTCCACTCCGGTGTCGATCACGGCTACCCGGACGTCCTTGCCCGTGGCCTGCGCCCACAGTTCGTCCAGGTTGACGCGCTGCAGTGACCAGGGGCGGCCCGCGTAGGGCTTCGACGGGAAGGTGCACTGGCCGTCGTCCGCGAGGGCCGGAGCGGCGGGGAGGGCGATCACGGTGGTCGTGGCGGTGAGGGCCACCGCGGCGACCAGGGCCGCCGCCCGGCCCGTGGTCCCCGCCGTCGCGGCCCTCGACGTGCTTGGCTTCAGCATGGGTCCGTTCTCCTCCGCCCGCCGTTACGAGCCCTGCGGCTGCCGCGCCGCCGCCTCCGACAGGCGCGGGCCCGTCGGCAGGAAGACCGACCACGCCTTGGGAACGGGGGTCGGCGTCACGTTCTCGTAGCCGAGGTGGGTCTGCGCGATCTTCGCTTCGGCCGGCTCCTCCTTGCGCCTCTTGGCGGAGGTGCCGATGCCCTTGTCGTCGGTCGCGCTGTCGCTGTTGGACTGCAGGGCGTAGCGCAGGCCCGTGTCCGTCACCAGGAAGACGCCGCCGACCGTGGTCTCGGTGCCCTGGAACTGACGGTAGAGCTGTCCGGAGCCGGGGGTGACGTATCCGCTGGAGGAACCGGTGGGCAGCTGGGCGGGGAAGTCCTTGCCCACCCAGGTCGACAGGGTGGTCTTCCCCTTGGCGCCGACCGAGCGCAGGACGTTGCAGACCGTGTTGCGGCCGCTGGTGGCGCTGGTGCCGTCGTTCACCGTCCTCGGCTTGTAGGCCGGCCAGGTCTTGTCCTCGTCGAACGCGGTGCTGTCCGCGACCGCTCCGGGGCTCACCTTGTGCGCCTCCCCGGCCTGGCCGACGCCCAGGAGCTGGCTGCTGTTGAGCAGCAGCGTGGCCGTGAACTCGGAGATGCGGGCCACCTTGCCCTGCAGGACGACGTAGTACCGCAGCGCCTGGCCGTCGTACGCCTTGATGACCTCGCCGACCTTGTCGTACTGCTCCGGCATGATCCCCGCGTTCGCCTTGGCGCCGGGGGTGCCGTCGATCGTCGGTATCACGATCTTGTCCCCCTTGGGGAGGGTGTCGAGCCACTCCTGGGAGACGCGCTGCGGGGGGCGGCCCTGGGTGTCGAGGGCCTTGAGCAGTTCCTTGTCGTCCGGGTTCGCGATCTGGTACGCGGTGCCCCGCGCGTCGACGACGTACTGGGTCTTGCCGTCCGGGCCGACGACGTACATCAGGTCGCCGTGGGTGAGCCTGTGGGGTCCCTCCGTCTTGGACCAGTCCTTCTGCGCGAGGACGAACGCCGCCTTCTGGATGGCCCGGCCGCCGTCGCCGGGGCGCTCGCAGACCGCCCAGTGCTTGGCGGCCTCGGCCTCGTCCGAGGAGGGCAGTCGGTCGGGGGCGTACGGGATGCCGATGGTGGCGCCGTGTGGTGGCTTGCCGCTGTCCAGGATCTTCTCGTCGACGGTGATGACGCCGGCCTTGCTGGGGTCCAGGAGCAGTTTGGCCGAGGCCATGTTGAGGACCGGGTGGAGCTGCTTCTGCTTGCCCGTCTTCAGGACGACGTAGCGGGTGGTCGAGTCACTCGCGACGATGACGTGTTCCTCCGGCTCGTCCCACCCCTTGGGTGCCGTCGGGCTGAACATGCCGATCGCACCGAACACCGCGAGGACCACGACACCGACGACGACGCCGGGGACCAGCGCGCCCAGCGGCTTGGGAGCGCCCTCCTCCGAGCCGGAGGGGGAGGGCTGCAGGAATGATGCGAGCGTGCGGCGCTTCGCGAAGGTGTAGGCGTTGAGTTCGTCCCGCCGTGATGCCATCTGTGTCCGCTCTCTCCCCGTTGCGGAGCCGTGGGGGACCTGTGAAGATCCGGTCCCCCGCCCTCGGTTGCCTCTGGTGCCTCGACTGTCAGACCCGGCCCCTACTATGCCTGTTGCGTGGACGTGCTCGTGGCACGGGTAGGGTGCTCAGGGCTTGAAGGGACCGGAGCGCAAGGGTTTTCGGGAGAGTTCGGGGGTTTTGAAGTGATGGCTTCCGCAGCGCGGACCCGGTCGCGATCGCAATCGGGGTCACGATCGAGCGGCCCGCGCCGGTCGGGTGGCCGCGGCTCTTCCTCCCGGCGCGACGCCCAGCGGACGTCAACGCCCTCGCAGGGCTCGGTGGCACCGCGCCTGGAGTCCCGTTCGGGGCGCGGCGGTTCGTTCGCGGTGCAGCGGCTGGTGCTGCTGGAGATCGCGGCCGCACTCGTGCTGTGCGGGTGGCTCCTCGGCATGGTGGCCCTGATCGCCACCGCACCCGTCGCCGCGGTGCTCGTGGTCCTGGCCGTCGTCCGGCGGCGGGGTCGGTCCCTGCCGGAGTGGCTCGGCACCCTGCTGGCGATGCGCGCTCGCATACGACGGGCGGCCGGCACGCCGGTGCCTCCGGGGACCGACTCCGGTCTGGCGCCGGCCGTGGAGTGCGACCCGACTCTGCGCACGTACAGCCACAACCGCGGCGTCGACCGCGACCAGCGGCCGGTCGGCATGGTGGGCGACGGCGGCTTCCTGACCGCTGTGCTCCAGGTGGAGTCGGACGTCGACGCCCTGCGCGCGGAGCGTGGCCGCAGGCCGCTGCCCATAGCCCTCGTCCGGGACGTCCTCGAAGTCGACGGCATCCGGCTGGAGTCGGCCCAGATCGTCGTGCACACGCAGCCCGCGCCCGCGCTGCACCTGCCCCAGCAGTCGGTCGTGGTCAGCAACTACGCGCCGCTGCAGGCCCAGACCGGATCCCCCGCGGTCCGCATCACCTGGATCGCGCTGAAGCTCGACCCCGAGCTGTGTCCGGAGGCGGTGGCCGCGCGCGGCGGCGGCCTGCCGGGGGCGCAGAAGTGCCTCGCCCGCTCGGCCGATCACCTCGCGAGCCGCCTGACCGGTGCCGGGTTCCGGGCCAGCGTGCTCACCGAGGAGGAGCTGACGGCCGCGATCGCGACTTCGGCGTGCGCCAACCCGATGGTGACGGCGCAGGCCGGCCGCGGCGAGGCGCCGCAGCGCCGTACCGAGGAGTCCAGCCGCAGCTGGCGCTGCGACAACCGCCGGCACACCACCTACTGGGTGCGCCGCTGGCCGCAGTTGGGCGGATCCGGTGGCTCGCTGGCCCAGCTGGTGGCCCAGCTGACCGCGGTGCCCGCGCTGGCCACGACCTTCAGCCTGACCCTGGCCAAGGGAACGCAGCAGGACGTGACCGTCACCGGGCATGTGCGGATCACCGGCCGCAGCAAGCAGGAACTGACCGACGCGCGGCGCGAACTGGAGCAGGCGGCGCAGCAGCAGCGGACCGGGCTCGCGCGTCTGGACCGGGAACAGCTCCCCGGCGTTCTGGCCACCCTGCCGCTCGGAGGTGCCCGCTGATGGCCATGACGACCACACCGGACCCGTCCGGTCCGGCGCCTTCGCACCCGAGCCTGGGTGAGCGGCTCCGCACCGGTTTCGGCCTGCTGGGTCCCCGTCACCGGCGGCACACGCTGACCGCGGAGCAGGCCGACGCACTGACTCTGCCCATCGGCGACGACGGCGTGGTGGTCGGCGTCAACAGCGAGGGTCAGCCCGCGGTGCTCGGCGTCAACCGTCCGACGGCGTACGACATGGTGCTCATCGGCGGCCTGTGGACCGCGCAGGTCATGGCACTGCGCTCCGCCGCCACCGGTGCCCGGGTCGCTGTGGAGACCGGGCGGCCGCAGGCCTGGATGCAGATGGTGCACGCCATGGGCGGCGGGCAGAACGGGCTGTCGGTGTACGACGTCGGGCGGGTGCCGCCGCAGGGCGCCTCGGCGGGTACGCCCGTGCTGGTGGTGCGGGACTGCGGTATGCGGCCCCCGCGCGGGCGAGTGGTGTCCGGGCCCTGGCAGTCGGTGCTGACGCTGCTGCCGTACCTCAGCCCGGTCGCGCCCCGCTTGCTGCGGCAGGCGCGGCTCGCCGGTATCCAGCGGGTGTCGCCGGACGAGGCGGCCGAACTGGGGCGCACCATGGGCCTGTCGCGGACCGAGGTGGAGTCGTTGCCGGCGCTGCCCGACGGCGTCACGCTGTGGTGCACCGACCGTGACCGGCAGTACGTGCTGACGCAACCCACCGACGCCGAGATCGGATTGTTGGGCACGCCCCGGCGGATGGACTGAACTGCCCTTACCTGTCCCTTTTGTTCACGGTGTCGCGGCGGCTGCGCGGGACGCACGGGGTGCTCTCGCGCGTGCTGCGACCCGGTGTGCGTGTGCGGAGAGGCGGGCGGCCCTGCCGAGGTGTGGCTCGTGGTGATTAGGCTGGGAGCGGGCGCGATGGCAGGACCCGTGGGCCGGGCGTCGGTGTCCCGGGGAGGGCCGCTGGACCGGACTGCCCCGAACGACTACGGACGACTCGGTACGACACGACATGGTCGCCCCGGCACGGCATGAGGGTGCTCGACCACACCAGGAGGAACTGTGAGCAGCGATCGGGACGGGATGCGCGGGGGCTGGGACACACCCGGCGATGACCAGCCCGACGCGGAGGCCGTCGAGACCACCGGTGAGTTCACCATCGACTACGCTCCACCCGCCTGGTACACGCAGAACGCGTCCGGTACGAGGCCGGGACCGGGCGGCGCGGGCGGTTTCGCCGGCACCGGCGGCACCGGTGCCGCGGGCGACCCGGGTGCTCCGGCCGGCTCCGGCGTCCCGCCGTTCCCGCCGGGTTCACCGGTTCCGGGACCGACGCCGCCACCGCCGGCCGCCCACCCGGCGGGCACGCCGCCGCAGGGCACCGCGTTCAGTCCGCCGCAGGGGGCTCCGTACGCTCCCCCGCAGGGCGCTCCGCACACTCCGCCGCAGGGAGTCGCGCAGACCCCGCCGCAGGGGGCTCCGTTCGTTCCGGCTCAGGGGGGCGGGTTCACTCCGGCCCAGGCAGATCCGGCTCAGGGAGGCGGGTTCACTCCGCCCCAGGCAGATCCGGCTCAGCGAGGCGGGTTCACTCCGCCTCACGGGGCTTCGTACTCTCCGGCCGCACCGGCGGAGGGGGCGCCGTTCGCTCCGGCCGAGGGCGCGCCGTTCGCTCCGGCCGAGGGCGCGCCGTTCGCTCCGGGGGTGCAGCCCGCGCCGCCGGTCGGCAACCCGGTTCCGATGCCGCGGCTGCCCGAAGGGTTCGAGCCGCAGCAGGCCGCGCAGCAGGCGCAGCCTGACCAGCCGGGGACGCCGGCCGCTTCCGCCGCTGCCGAGCCCGAGACGGACAACGGGGACCTGGAGAGCGGGGCGACCATGCGGTTCTCCGCCGTCGCCCTGAAACGCCAGATGGCCGAGATCGCCGAGCGCGCGGCAGCCGCCGGGACGCCGGGTGAGACCGGCGGCGAGGGCTCCGCGGAGGTCTCGGCTTCGGCTGCCGACGAGGGTTCGGGGGCCGGTTCCGCCGCGGAGGCGGCCGCCGGAGCCTCGGATGCGCCGGGCGGCGAGGAGCCCTCCGGCGGCGAAGCCGGTGCGTGCGCTGACGAGGAGTCCTCCGGCGGCCAGGCCGGTGCGTCGGAGGGGGCGGCGGCCGGTGCGTCGGGCGGCGCGGTGGCCGGTGCGTCGGGGGGCGCGGTGGCCGAGGTCGTCGTCTCCCGGGACGCCGCGTCCGAAGGGGACGAGGCGCCGGGCGGCAGCGCTCAGGCCGACGGCGCTGACGGCTCGGCCGTGCCGGGAGCCGAGAAGGCCCTCGGCGGAGATCCGGTCGATGCCGCAGGGAAGGGTGTCGCGGGTACGGATGTCGTCGGCCTCGGCGCCGGCGCCGAGAACGCTGTGGGCGAGGGCGGCGGGGCGGAGACGGCTGCCGCGGAGACGGGTGCCGCGGAGAACGGTGCGGCGGACGCCGTGCGGACCGACGCGTCGGAGGGCTCTTCCGAGAGCACTGAGAGCACCGAGACTGCCGAGTCCGGCGAGTCCGCCCGCGCCGCCGACACCGCCGACACCGCCATGTCCGCCGCGTCCGCCGACACCGGCCGGCCCGGCGCATCGGAGCAGTCGGACGCCGTAGGGGCGGACCGTGTGGTGGCGGATGCCGTCGTGGCGGACGCTGTGGTCCAGGGAGGTGCAACCCAGCAGGCCGACGTGTCCCAGCAGGCCGGCGTGTCCCAGCAGGCCGGCGTTTCCCAGCAGGCCGGCGTTTCCCAGCAGGCCGACGCGTCCGAGCAGGCCGCCGGGGCTCCGCACCCTGCCGCGCCTCCCGCGCCGCCGGCTCCGCACGGCGCCCAGCCCGGCTGGACCCCGCCGCCCGCGCCGCAGGACGGGCTGCCTCCGCTGCCGCCGTCGTACCAGCCGGCCGCCCCGGCGTCCGCGGCCCAGTGGCCCGCGCAGCCCGCGCCGCACCAGACCGGCCCGCACCAGACCGGCCCGCAGCAGCCCGGCCCCGTGCCCGGTCAGCTGCCGTACCCGCAGCCGCAGCCGTCGGCCGCGCAGGGTTCCGTCGGCATGCCCGGCCAGCAGCCGCCGTTCCAGCCGCAGGCCCCGCAGCCCGCGCCCGCCGCGTGGAACCAGCCGAACCAGCCGAACCAGCCCGGCCAACAGCCCCAGGCCCAGCCCCACCAGCCGCATCAACCCGTTCCGGGCGGCCAACCCCACCAGCCGCATCAACCCGTTCCGGGCGGCCAACCCCATCAGGTGAGTCAGCCCCACCAGGCGGGCCAACCCGATCAGGCGAACCCGAGTGGCCGATTGAACGCGTCCGGGCAGCCCGGCGCGTCCGCCGCGCCCGGGGTCGGGCCGCAGCCGGTGCCCAACGAGCCCACGCCGCCGAGCGGTTACGGCTTCCCCCAGCCCGGCGCGCCCACTCCCCCGGCGCCGCCCGGCGGTTACGGCTTCCCGCAGCCCTCGGCCCCCCAGCCGAACACCAACGCCCCCACCCCGCCGAGTGGCTACGGCTTCCCTCAGCAGGGCGCGCCCAACCTCCCTGCTGAGCCCGGCGGTTACGGCTTCCCCCAGCAGGACGCCGCAACCCCCCGGCCCCAGGCGAGCGGTTACGGCTTCCCCCAGCCTCCGCAGAACCCACAGAGCCCACAGAACGCGCAGACCCCGCAAGGCCCGCTGAATCCGCAGAGCGCGCAGAGCGCGATGAGCCCGGACGCGGGCCCCGCTCCAGACGCCCCGTACGCCCCGGTCGACCCGCGTTCCGGTGCCGCGTGGCCGCAGCCCGTGCAGCACGACCAGCGGCAGCCGACCAACCCCGGTGCCGCGCCGCTCGGTTACACCGCCGCCGTGGAGCTGTCCTCGGACCGGCTGCTCAACAACAAGAGGCAGAAGGCCAAGAGCGGGCGGCCCGCGGCAGCCGCCGGCCGGTTCAAGATCGGTGGCAAGAAGGAGGAGGCCGAGCGGCAGCGCAAGCTGGAGCTGATCCGTACACCGGTGCTGTCCTGCTACCGGATAGCGGTCATCAGCCTCAAGGGCGGCGTCGGCAAGACGACCACGACGACCGCGCTCGGCTCGACCCTCGCCACCGAGCGGCAGGACAAGATCCTCGCCATCGACGCCAACCCTGACGCCGGTACGCTCGGGCGCCGGGTACGCCGGGAGACCGGGGCCACCATCCGTGACCTCGTCCAGGCGATCCCGTACCTGAACTCGTACATGGACATCCGCCGGTTCACCTCCCAGGCGCCCTCCGGTCTGGAGATCATCGCCAACGACGTGGACCCGGCCGTCTCGACCACGTTCAACGACGAGGACTACCGGCGCGCGATCGACGTCCTCGGCCGGCAGTACCCCGTGATCCTCACCGACTCGGGCACGGGTCTGCTGTACAGCGCCATGCGCGGGGTGCTCGACCTCGCCGACCAGCTCATCATCATCTCCACGCCGTCCGTGGACGGTGCGAGCAGCGCCAGTACGACGCTGGACTGGCTGTCCGCGCACGGTTACGCGGACCTGGTGTCCCGGTCCCTCACCGTGATCTCCGGAGTCCGCGAGACCGGAAAGATGATCAAGGTCGACGACATCGTGTCGCACTTCCAGACGCGGACCCGCGGGGTCGTGGTCGTGCCCTTCGACGAGCATCTGGCCGCCGGTGCCGAGGTCGACCTCGACATGATGCGGCCGCGGACGCGCGAGGCGTACTTCAACCTCGCCGCGCTGGTCGCCGAGGACTTCGTCCGGCACCAGCAGGCGCACGGCCTGTGGACCAGCGACGGCAACCCGCCGCCGGTGGCAGCCCCGCCCATGCCGGGCCAGCCCATGCCGGGCCAGGCGATGCCGGGACAGCCGGTTCAGGGCCAGGCGATGCCAGGACAGGCGATGCCAGGGCAGCCGATCCCGGGGCAGCCGGTCCCGAGCCAGCTGTACGGCGCCGGGCAGCCCTACCAGCAGGTCCCCGGCCAGCAGCAGTACCCGCAGGGCCCAGGTCAGCAGCCGTACCCTCAGGTCCCCGGCCAGGGTCAGACTCCCGGCCAGGCACCGGCCCAGGCCCAGGCCCCTGCCCAGCCGTACGCGCCGGACCAGCAGCCGTACCCGCCGCAGCAAGGTCAGCCGCAGGGACAGCCGCAGGGACAACAGGCGCCGCAGCAGCCGTATCCGGCCCAGCCGGGTTACCCGCAGCAGCCCGCGCAGGCCCAGCCGCAGCCCCAGCCGCAGGCCCACCCCCAGCCGCCGCACGGACAGCAGCAGCCGCCGCAGGCTCCGCCCCAGCAGTAGGGCGGTGAGACGGCGAAAGGGCGGCCGGTGCACAGCGCACCGGCCGCCCTTTCGCTGCGCTCCTCGAACCGGCTGGAACGAACGGATGCGCCTCCGCCGTCAGTCCCGGCGGTCAGACCGCCTCACTCGTCCGCCGCAACGATCTCGCGGCACCGCTTCACATCCGCGGCCATCTGCTCCAGCAGGGCCTCGAGGGACTCGAACTTCGCCTGGCCGCGCACATAGGCCAGGAAGTCGACGGCGACGTGCAGGCCGTACAGGTCGAGGCCCACGCGGTCGATGGCGTACGCCTCCACCGTGCGCTCGGTGCCGTCGAACTGCGGGTTCGTGCCGACGGAGATCGCGGCGGGCATGGCCTCGCCCTGCGCGTGCAGATAGCCGGCGTACACGCCGTCGGCGGGGATCGCGGTGTGCGGGAGCGTCTCGACGTTGGCCGTCGGGAAGCCCAGCTCACGGCCGCGCTGGGCGCCGCGGACGACGACGCCCTCCACGCGGTGCGGGCGGCCCAGGATCTCGCGGGCGCCCGAGACGTCGCCCTCGGCGACCAGGCGGCGGGTCAGCGTGGACGAGAACGGCTCGCCGCCGCCCGCCTCACCCGTGACGTAGAGGTCGACGACCTCCACCTCGAAGTCGTAGACCTTGCCCTGCTCGGTGAGGAACTCGACGTTGCCGGCCGCCTTGTGGCCGAAGCGGAAGTTGGGGCCTTCCACGACCGCCTTGGCGTGCAGCTTGTCCACCAGGACCTTCACCACGAAGTCGGCGGGCGACAGCTTCGAGAACTCGGTCGTGAAGGGGAGGACGAGGACCGCGTCCACACCCAGGCCGGCCATCAGTTCGGCGCGGCGGTGGTGGGGGGCCAGCAGCGGCGGGTGGCTGCCGGGGCGGACGACCTCGCTGGGGTGCGGGTCGAAGGTGACGACCACGGCGGGGACGCCGAGTTCGCGGGCGCGGTCGACGGCGTGCTTGATGATCAGCTGGTGGCCGCGGTGGACGCCGTCGTAGGAACCGATGGTGACGACGCTGCGCCCCCAGTCCTGGGGGATGTCCTCCAAGCCACGCCAGCGCTGCACTGTGACCGCTCCTCGAACCCTTGTCCGTGTCTATCCATAGCTCGTTGTGCAGGTCTAAGGGTGCCATGCCGGGTGGCCCGCGCCACCATCGGCATGGGGGCTGTGACGGGGCGCACGTCCACGGGTGCGGCTCGGGCCGGTATGCGCAGGCCCGGTCCCCGCTCGAGCCGGCACCCGGCCTCCGCTCGGGCGGGTACCCGGCCTCCGCTCGGGCCGGTACCCGGACGCCCTGCCTCCGCTCAGGCCGGTACCCGGACGCCCGCCAAGTTCTCGATCATGCGGCGGGCGCTGGGGCCCACCACCGCGGCCCAGTCGTCCGGGGTGTCGGTCAGCCAGCGGGCCATGCGCGCGGCGAAGCCGGGCACGTGCCGGCCGAGATCGACCAGGCCGCGGTCGAAGTGGGTCGCGCCCTCGGGGGTGCGGCCGAGGAGCATGCCGGTGCGGTGGACGAGGCCCCGGACCTCCTCCTCCTGGCCGACCCCGAGCCCCGCCGCCGCGTACAGGACGGCGTCCAGGACGGCCGGGTCCTGCTCCCGCGCCAGCAGGAACTCCAGCAGCTCGCGCCGGAGCGGGCGGGAGGCGGGGGTGCCGGCGGCGGCGAGCACGGTGGCGAGGGCCGCCCGCACCTGCTCGGGGCCGCCGTCGAGCAGGCCGGTGACGAGGGGCAGGAGGACCGAGCGGGCGGTGGGGCCCTGTTCGAGGCGGCGGTCGACGTAGCCGGCGACGTGCCCCGCGGTCTCCGGGCGCAGCCGCACCGCCTCCCGGACGAGGGCGGCGACCCGGCGGGCCAGGGCCGGAGTGGTGACGTCGGCGAGGCTGCGCAGGGCCGCACCGGTGTCCGGGCCGCCGGCGTCCGGGGCGCGGAGACGGGCGCGGAAGGCCTCCAGGACCGGCTCCGGGTGGGTGGCGAGGGCCGGGACCAGGGCGCCCGGCGGGAACTGCGGGTCGGCTTCGGCGAAGTGGCGCAGGGCCTCCGTGAGGTAGCGGTCGCGGGTGTGCGGGTCGCGGACCAGCAGGGCCAGGGCGCCGCCGTGCAGGGTGCAGTCAGCGGGGCGGGCGAGCAGGGCGAGAGCGGCGTAGCGCAGCAGCTCGCGGTCCGCGTCCGACCGGACGTAGGGGGCCGCGCGCAGCCCGAAGGCCACGGCCGCCACCCGGCGTGCGGGGCGCTCGTCGTGCGCCCAGCGGTCGACGGCCCGGCAGACGGCCGACGGCTCCTCCTCGGCGAGGACGGCGAGCAGCTCGTCGGCGCGCCGGTGCCCGCAGGCCACCAGCACCTCGGTGAGATCGTCCAGGGCGGCGTGCCGGTGGGTGTGCAGCAGCGCCTGCGCGGCGGTGGCCACGGTGGCGTGCGGGGTCGCGGGGAGCGGTCGCTCGTCGGCGAACCAGCCTGTCAGCAGGGGCTGTACGACGTCCGGGGCGTCCGCGAGCAGGCCGGCCACGGCGTCGAGGTAGCGGTCGGCTGCGGCCGGCGGCGCCGGGTCCGCCAGTACGAGCCTGCGCAGCAGGTCGAGGCGCTCGGCGTCGGAGACGGGCAGGGCGGTCCAGAAGGCGGGGCCGAACTCGGCCGGCACGGGGCGCCGGGCGCGGCGCCAGGCGACGACGCGGTCGGCGAGCAGGCGCAGCACTTCGGTGTACGGCGTGGCGTCCGGCACCTGGAGCAGGGTCCTGGCGAGCAGCCGGGCGCCCCACCAGGAGTCCGGGTCGCGTTCCAGGACGTCGGCCAACTCCCTCAGACGGAAGGACAGTTGGCGGTGTCCGTGCTCGCGGGCGAGGAGCAGCAGGGCCTGCACGACGGGGCCGACGCGGTGGTGCGGCACGGGGACGGGGCGGCTCTCGCTCGGTGCGCCGGCCCGGTGCACCAGGGCGAGCAGTGCCTCGTCCAGGTCGAGGTGCATGCCCTGGATCCAGTCGGCGAACTCCTCGTGGGCGAAGCGGTAGCCGCTGCCGGCCGGCACGAGGAGGCCTTCGGTGAGCACGGCGGAGGCCCAGCCGGTAACGGCGCCGAGCCGGGCCGGGGCCGGTCCCCAGGGGAACACCGCCTCGAACGACTCACGGTCCAGTTCGCCCTGCCCCGGTCCCAGGCTGCGCCGGGCGGCCTCGTGCACCTGCCCGGCCACCCGTGCGGCGAGCCGCCGTAACGCCGCGCCGCGCAGGCCGGCGGGGGCGCCGAGGCGGACCGCGATGCGCAGGCACATCAGGTCCAGGTAGGCGGCGAAGACCTCGTGCCGCCCGACCGGTCCGGCGGCCGGGGCGTCTGGCACGGCGGCGCGGACCTCGGCCAGCAGCCGGAGGGTGAGCGGATGCCGCGCGTCCCGCTCGAGAAGGACCCCGTCCGGGATGCCGTAGCGGACCCGGGCCCGCCGCGCCTCCCCGACCCCGAAGTCCCCGAGCCGAAGACAGGGCGGGAGCCCGGCAGACCCCGGCTGCGCAAGCCGACCGGCCGAAACGCCGCCGCCCGAGACACCGGCAACCGGGCCGTCGGCAACCGGGGCGTCGCCAGGCGGGGCATCGAGAGCCGGGGCATGGACAGCTGAGGCGTCACCGGCTGGGGTGTGGTGCGACCGGTCAGCGAGGCCGCCCGAGTCACAGGGCCGGGGCACACGGACGGCCGAGTCGAGCACCGTCCCGCCGGGGTCGGCCGGGCTCTGCGGACAGTCACAACCAACCAGGCAATGCACCGTCCCACGGGCGCCGACCGGAACGCGCGAGCAGTCACACCCGGTGGGACCGTGCACGGTCCCACCGGCGCCGGCCGAGGCACTCGAGCACGCACAGCCGACCGAACCGTCCGGCATGTCGACGGCGCCGGCCACGCCGGACAACCAAGCCGAAGCACCCCGCGCCCCCGCACCCTCCCCCGGGTCGGACGGGCGGTGGGGGTCGGGGTCGGGGGCGGGGGGTGTGTGGAGCAGGTCCGCCGGGAAGCAGCTTCCCGCGCGTTCCCAGTGTTCCTCGCGGCAGGCCACCACCAGACGTGCCCCGGTCTCGCGCAGCCAGGCGGCCGTGCCATGGGTCCATTCGGGCAGGCGGTGGGCGAGCACGGGGGGCATTTCCTCGGGCCCGTCGAGGAGGAGGAGCAGGGGGCGGCCGGCACGGGCGGCGAGGCGGGCCAGGTGTCCGGGGGTGAGGTCGCCGAGGTCTTCGGGGCGGACGCCCCGGGACGCGGCGACGATCCGGGCGGCCCGCTCGACGGTCCGGCGCGCGGCGTCGGCCAGGGAGTCGTCGGTGTCGTTCAGGTCGGCGCCGCGCAGCCACAGCGTGGGCGCGGGCCGCTCGCCCCGGGCACGGCGGGCGGCGAGCGCCGCGAGTTCCGTCGTGCGGCCGCTGCCGGGCGCGCCGACGAGCCCGAGGACGGACCGGTCGCCGTCGGTGAACGCGGCCAGCTCGCGGGCGATGTCGGCCCGCTCGACCGGTTCGGTGGCGGCGGGACGGCCGGCGAGGACGCCCGGCGGGCCGTCCTGACCCATCGAGGTGGCGGTCAGCTGGAGGATGCCGGCGAGGTTGAGGTCGGTCCCGTAGCCGGGGACGGTGAGCGCGTTACGGGCGAGCAGCGCGGCGAGGGGGCCGTCGGCGGGGCGCAAGGGCACCGCGAAGCCCACGTCGCGCTGGGCGGTGTGCAGCGCGGTGCCGAGGACGCCGACGACCGCGCCGGTGCCCGCGTCGAGCACCGGCCCGCCTGCCGCACCGCCGCCGAGCCGGAGCGCGTCCCGGCCGGCCGTGCCGATGGCCAGCTCCAGCGCGTCGTCGAGGAGGTGGAAGCGGTCGGTGGCGGTGTACGTCACCTGGGTGGCGGCCAGCACCCGGGCCTCGCGCCAGCACCCGGCGACGATCCGTACGTAGCTGCCGGCGTCGATCCGCTCCCGCACGGTCAGCGGCAGCGGCTCCACGTCCAGGCCCTCGGTGCGCACCAGGGCGAGGTCCAGGTCCGGCAGCGGGGTGACGGCGTCGGCGCCGACGACGCAGGTGGCGTTCCCCGCCGCGTGCAGCACCAGCCGGGGCAGGCCGTCGACGGCCTCATGGCTGGTGAGCAGGGTGCCCTCGTGGTCGGCGAGGAAGCCGAGGCCGCGCGGGCGGCCGGCCAGGTCCCGGATCAGTACGAGGGCGGCCTCGACCCGGCCGGTGCCGGCGCCGGACGTGCCGGGGACCTCGTCCGCCGGCCGGGGTGCGCCGTGCGGGCGCTGTTCGTGTTCTGCGCGACCGCCCACGTGACGTGAGTGGTCCCGGTGACCGCGGTCGTCCCCGTGATCCCGGCGCCCGCCTCCGGTGCGCGGGCCCCGTCCCGCCATGCCCGTACCTCCCCGCCCGTCCCGTGCCCTGTCTCCGACGGTAGGCGCGCGGTGATCGGCGGGACAGATGCCGCGGTGAACGCGCCCCCTTCCGCTCCCCCGGTTCACTCCGAGCGCCTGCCCGGTCGGGTGAATAGGGACAAGCTGCTGGATAACCCTAGGAGTGGGGGAACCGAGGGGGGACCGTGGAGCGGCGGCAGCGGCCGATCAGGGCCGGCCGCCGCTCCACGGCGAGACGGGGACCGGCTCAGCCGAAGACGGCCAGGCTCTTCGCCTTGCCCCGGTGCTCCTCGACGAGCGCGACGAAGCGGCCCTCGGGCTCGAACACGGCGACGGGACCGGCGCCCGCGTACTCCTCGGGCATCTCCAGCCGGACGCCGTTCAGCAGCAGCCGGGCCCGCTTGGCGTCGACCTCCCAGCGTGGGAACGCCGCCGCCGCGGCCTCCGCGATCGGCATCACGGTCAGCTCCTGCTGGAGCTGGTCGAGCGTCTTCGCCGCGTCGAGCTTGTACGGGCCCACGCGGGTGCGGCGCAGTGCCGTGAGGTGGCCGCCCACGCCCAGGT
Organism: Streptomyces actinomycinicus; assembly: GCF_016741775.1. Lineage (GTDB taxonomy): Bacteria > Actinomycetota > Actinomycetes > Streptomycetales > Streptomycetaceae > Streptomyces > Streptomyces actinomycinicus. Next base: position 45,350 of record NZ_JAERRK010000013.1, read on the forward strand.
CGGCGCCCAGGTCGCGGGCGAGGGCGCGGATGTAGGTGCCGGAGGAGCAGGCCACCGAGACCACGAGGTCGAGCACGGGCGTGCCGTCCTCGGCGACCGCGTCCCGGACGTCGTACACCGTGAAGGAGGAGATGGTCACCGGACGGGCGGGGATCTCGAAGTCCTCGCCCTCACGGGCCCGCTTGTACGACCGTACGCCGTCGATCTTGATGGCGCTGACCTTGGACGGCACCTGCATGATGTCGCCGGTCAGCTTGGCGATGCCGGCGTCAATGGCGTCCCGGGTCACCTTGGAGGCGTCGGTGGACGAGGTGATCTCGCCCTCGGCGTCGTCGGTGACCGTGTTCTGGCCCAGGCGGACGGTGCCCAGGTACTCCTTCTCGGTCAGCGCGAGGTGCCCGAGGAGCTTGGTGGCACGCTCGACGCCGAGGACCAGGACTCCGGTCGCCATCGGGTCGAGGGTGCCTGCGTGGCCGACGCGGCGGGTCCTGGCGATCCCGCGCATCTTCGCGACCACGTCGTGCGAAGTGAAGCCCGACGGCTTGTCGACGATGACAAGGCCGTCGGGCGTGGTGTGCTTCTGGGTCATTCCGCGGCGTCGCCGTCCGTCTCGGTGTCGTCGTCCGGCTTCTTGTAGGGGTCCGCGGCACCGGCGAACGAGGCGCCCGTGGCCGCCTCGCGCACCTTCTGGTCGGACTGCCGGGCCTTGTCGAGGAGGTCCTCGATGGTCCGGGCGGTGTCCGGCAGGGCGTCCGCGACGAAGGTCAGGGTGGGCGTGAACTTCACCCCGGCCGCGCGGCCCACCTCGGAGCGCAGGATGCCCTTGGCGCTCTCCAGGCCGGCGGCAGCGGCAGCCCGCTCCTCGTCGTCGCCGTAGACCGTGTAGAAGACGGTCGCCTCCCGCAGGTCACCCGTGACCCGGGTGTCCGTGATGGTGACGTGCGAGCCGAGCCGCGGGTCCTTGATCCCGCGCTGCAGCTTCTGGGCCACCACCTCCCGGATGAGGTCCGCCAGCCTTTTCGCCCGCGCGTTGTCGGCCACTGGTCCGTCTCCCGTTCTTTCTTCTTCTCAACGTTCTGTGGTCAGTCGTCGTCGCCGTGGAGACGCCGTCGTACGGACAGCAGTTCCACCTCCGGGCGGGCGGCGACCAGCCGTTCACACCGGTCCAGTATGTCGGTGAGGTGCGCCGCGTCTCCGGAGACCGCCGCGAGGCCGATGATCGCCCGCCGGTGGAGGTCCATGTGGTCCACCTCGGCCGCGCTCACCGCGTACTTCCGCTGGAGTTCGGCGACGATCGGGCGGACCACGGAGCGCTTCTCCTTCAGCGAATGGACGTCGCCGAGGAGGAGGTCGAAGGACAGAGTCCCCACGTACATGTGTGTAACCGGTTCACCCGCCGGTACGGGATCGATGGCCCCGGGTCCGTGTGGCCGGGGACATCAAGAACGGTACCGCGTACCTGCCGGTGGCTCGACAGGGTTTCGGTGCCGTGGGGTGGGCGCCGGGCGCCCACCCGTCTCGGTCGGCCGAGAACAAAAGGCGCGCTGGCCGGCGGAACCGAAGTTCCGCCGGCCAGCACGAGCCGTGGGGCGTTACACCCGCGGCTTCTCCCGCATCTCGTACGTCGCGATGACGTCGTCGACCTTGATGTCGTTGAAGTTTCCGAGGTTGATACCACCCTCGAAGCCTTCGCGGATCTCGGTGACGTCGTCCTTGAAGCGACGCAGACCCTCGATGTTGAGGTTCTCCGCGACCACCTTGCCGTCTCGGATGAGGCGGGCCTTGGTGTTGCGGCGCACCTCGCCGGAGCGGATGAGGACACCGGCGATGTTGCCCAGCTTGGACGACTTGAAGACCTCGCGGATCTCCGCCGTACCCAGCTCGACCTCTTCGTACTCCGGCTTGAGCATGCCCTTGAGGGCCGCCTCGATCTCCTCGATCGCCTGGTAGATGACCGAGTAGTACCGGACGTCCACGCCCTCGCGCTCGGCCATCTGCGCCGCGCGGCCGGCCGCGCGGACGTTGAAGCCGATCACGATGGCGTCGGAGCCCATCGCCAGGTCGATGTCGGACTCCGTGACCGCACCGACGCCGCGGTGCAGGACGCGGATGTCGACCTCTTCGCCGACGTCCAGCTGGAGCAGCGAGGACTCGAGGGCCTCGACGGAACCGGAAGCGTCACCCTTGATGATCAGGTTCAGCTGCTGGACCTCGCCGGCCTTGAGCACCTTGTCCAGGTCCTCGAGGGACACGCGGCGCGTGCGCTTGGCGAACGCGGCGTTGCGCTCACGGGCGGCGCGCTTCTCCGCGATCTGGCGGGCCGTACGGTCCTCCTCGACCACGAGGAAGTTGTCGCCCGCACCCGGGACGTTGGTCAGGCCCAGGACCTGGACCGGCGTCGACGGGCCGGCCTCGGCCACGTTGTTGCCGTTGTCGTCGAGCATCGCCCGGACGCGGCCGTACGCGTCGCCGACCACCATCGTGTCGCCGACCCGCAGCGTGCCTCGCTGGACGAGGACCGTCGCCACGGCACCACGGCCGCGGTCGAGGCGGGACTCGATCGAGATGCCCTGCGCGTCCTGGTTCGGGTTGGCCCGCAGGTCGAGCGAGGCGTCGGCCGTGAGGACCACGGCCTCCAGCAGCGAGTCGATGTGCAGACCCTGCTTGGCGGAGATGTCGACGAACATCGTGTCGCCGCCGTACTCCTCGGCCACCAGGCCGTACTCGGTCAGCTGACCGCGCACCTTGGTCGGGTCGGCACCCTCGACGTCGATCTTGTTGACCGCGACCACGATCGGCACGTCGGCCGCCTTGGCGTGGTTGAGCGCCTCGACCGTCTGCGGCATGACGCCGTCGTTGGCCGCGACGACCAGGATCGCGATGTCGGTCGACTTCGCACCACGGGCACGCATGGCGGTGAACGCCTCGTGACCCGGGGTGTCGATGAAGGTGATCCGGCGCTCTTCCTCGTTGACCTCGGTGGAGACCTGGTAGGCACCGATGTGCTGGGTGATGCCGCCGGCCTCGCCCGCGATGACGTTCGTCTTGCGGATGGCGTCGAGCAGTCGGGTCTTACCGTGGTCGACGTGACCCATGACGGTGACGACCGGCGGACGGACCACCAGGTCCTCCTCGTCGCCCTCGTCCTCGCCGAACTCGATGTCGAAGGACTCGAGCAGCTCGCGGTCCTCCTCCTCGGGGCTGACGATCTGAACCGTGTAGTTCATCTCGCCGGCGAGGAGTTCCAGCGTCTCGTCGGAGACGGACTGGGTGGCCGTGACCATCTCGCCGAGGTTCATCATGACCGCGACGAGCGACGCCGGGTTGGCGTTGATCTTCTCCGCGAAGTCGGTGAGGGAGGCACCGCGCGACAGGCGAATGGTCTCGCCGTTGCCGCGAGGCAGCATCACGCCGCCGACCGACGGGGCCTGCATGGCCTCGTACTCCTGGCGCCTCTGCCGCTTCGACTTGCGGCCACGACGCGCGGGACCACCGGGACGGCCGAAGGCACCCTGCGTGCCACCACGGCCACCGGGACCACCCGGACGACCGCCGAAGCCGGGACGGCCACCGCCGCCACCGCCGGGACCACCGGGACGGCCGGCGAAGCCGCCGCCACCGCCACCGGGACCGGCAGGACGGCCGGCGAAGCCGCCGCCGCCACCCGGACGACCGGCGAAGCCGCCGCCGCCACCCGGACGACCGCCGCCGCCACCGGGACGACCGCCGCCACCCGGGCCACGGCCGCCGGGGCCGCCGCCGGGACGCGGACCCGCAGCGGGACGCTGCGGCATCATGCCGGGGTTCGGACGCGGGCCGCCGGGGCCGCCGCCGGGACGGGGACCGCCCTGCGGACGCGGCATCGAGCCCGGGGTGGGCCGGGGACCGCCCGGAGCCTGCGGACGCGGACCGCCGCCCTGGGCGCCGGGCGCCTGGGGACGAGGACCGCCGCCGGGGGCGCCGGGACCACCCGGGCGCGGGCCGCCCTGCGGGCGCGGGGCCTGCGGGCGGGCCATGCCGGTGGAGCCACCGGAGGTGAAGGGGTTGTTGCCCGGACGCGGGCCGGCCGGACGGCCACCCGGACGCGCACCGGCACCGCCGGGACGCGGGGCACCGCCCTGGGCGGCAGCGGGACGCTGGTCGCGCTGCTGGCCCTGACCGGGACCGCCGGGACGGGCGCCGGGCTTCGGGGCACCCGGACGGGCGCCGGGACGCGGACCCTGGGCGGCCGGAGCCTGCGGGGTCTGCGCGGCCGGAGCGGCCGGCGGAGCGGTGAACTCCGGGGCTGCCGGGGCCGGGCGCGGCGCGGGCTTGGGACCCGGCACCGGACGCGGGCCGGGGGCCGGCGCGGGTGCCGAGGGGGCCGACGGCGCGGCCGGCTGCTGGGCAGCGGGTGCCGTCGGGGGCTTGGGCGCTGCCGGCCTCGGGGCAGCAGGACGGGCCGCCTGCGCCGGAGAGGGCGCGGCGGGCCTGGGGGCGGCCTTGCGCGGGGCGGGCTTCGCGGCGGACTTACCGCTGCCACCGCCCTGGAAGGCGTCGGTCAGCTTACGTACAACGGGCGCTTCGATGGTCGAAGACGCCGAACGGACGAATTCACCGAGTTCCTGGAGCTTGGCCATGACGACCTTGCTCTCGACACCGAACTCCTTGGCGAGTTCGTAGACCCGGACCTTAGCCACTTCGCTCCTTTGAGGTCCGGGTTGAAGCCGGACCGTCGCTAGTTCATGGGCGTACTCATCGCGTACTCATCGAGTGCTCATCGCAATCTCGACCTGCTTTCGACTCGCGAGGTACCAGGCCGCACGGGGTTCCGTACGGCTCGTCTTACGGCGTTGCCTGCTCGGCAACTGTTGTCTGCTCGACGTATCGGCGCAACGCCTTTGTGTCGAGCGCTCCCGGGGCGCGCAGTGCCCGCGAGAACGCCCGGCGGCGTACCGCCTGGTCGAGACAGACCAGGGCGGGGTGCACATAAGCACCCCGGCCGGGCAGCGTACCGCGAGGATCGGGGGCGCATGTGTCCTCGATCTTCACGATCCGCAGCAGATCGTCCTTGGCCGCCCGCTCCCGGCACCCCACACAGGTGCGTTCAGGGCATGCTCCGGCGTGCGTCCGGCCAGACACGTCTCAGTCTACCTCCCCGTACCGACCTCACCCCTTCGGGGCAAAGATCGAACGGCTGTTGTCGTGATTCCAGCGGCCTTCGGCCTGGAACTATTCCCCGGCGTGCTCGGTGTCGGGCCGGATGTCGATCCTCCAGCCGGTGAGCCGGGCCGCCAGGCGGGCGTTCTGGCCCTCCTTGCCGATCGCCAGCGACAACTGGTAGTCCGGCACCGTCACCCGGGCGGAGCGGGCGGCCATGTCCACGACCTCCACCTTGCTCACCCGAGCGGGTGACAGGGCGTTCGCGACCATCTCCGCCGGGTCGTCCGACCAGTCGACGATGTCGATCTTCTCGCCGTTCAGTTCGCCCATCACGTTGCGCACCCGGCCGCCCATCGGGCCGATGCAGGCGCCCTTGGCGTTCAGACCCGAACGGGTGGACCGTACGGCGATCTTGGTGCGGTGACCGGCCTCACGGGCGATCGCGGCGATCTCCACCGAGCCGTCGGCGATCTCCGGCACCTCCAGGGCGAAGAGCTTCTTCACCAGGTTGGGGTGCGTACGGGAGAGGGTGACGGAGGGGCCGCGGACGCCCTTGGCGACCCGGACGACGTAGCTGCGCAGCCGCATGCCGTGCGGGTAGGTCTCGCCGGGCACCTGCTCCTGCACCGGCAGGATGGCCTCCAGCTTGCCGATGTCGACGAGCACGTTCTTGGGGTCGCGGCCCTGCTGGACGACGCCGGTGACGATGTCGCCCTCGCGGCCGGCGTACTCGCCGAGCGTGGCGTCGTCCTCCGCGTCACGCAGCCGCTGCAGGATCACCTGCTTGGCGGTGGTGGCGGCGATCCGGCCGAAGCCGGACGGGGTGTCGTCGAACTCCCGCGCCTCCTGCCCCTCCGCCAGGTCCTCGGGGTCCTCCTTCGCCCACACGGTCACATGCCCGGTCTCCCGGTTGAGCTCCACGCGCGCGTGTCGGCGGCTTCCCTCGGTGCGGTGGTAGGCGATGAGGAGGGCGGACTCGATCGCCTCGACCAGCAGGTCGAAGGAGATCTCCTTCTCCCGAACCAAGCCCCGCAGGGCGCTCATGTCGATGTCCACGGCTACGCCTCCTCCTCTTCCTTCATGTCCTTCTTGCTGTCCTTGCGGTTGAACTCGACCTGCACCCGCGCCCTGCCGATCTCCGGGAAGGCGAGTCTGCGGGCGGTGGCCTTGCGGCCCTTCACGCCGGGCACCTCGACGTCGATGCCCTCGTCGTCGACCGTCAGGATCCGCGCGACCAGCTCGCCGCCCTCGGCCAGCTGGAACTTCACGAGCCGGTCGACGGCGCGCACGAAGTGCCGGTGCTCGGTGAGGAGGCGCTCCGCGCCGGGGGTGCCGACCTCCAGGTCGTACGCCGCGTCACCCATCGCGTTGGTCTCGTCCAGCTTCGCCGAGAGCGCACGGCTCACATCGGCGATCGCGTCCAGGTCCGCTCCGGTGTCGGAGTCCACGACGACACGCAGCACACGCTTGCGTCCGACGGAGTCCACGGCGATCTCTTCGAGATCCAGCCCCTGGGAGGTGACGAGCGGTTCCAGCAGCTCTCGCAGCCTCTCGCTCTGGGTGGTGCTCATCCGGGTGACTCCTCGGCCGCGTGTGCTGTTGTGGGATGGGTCGCGTGTCTGGTCAAAGGGTATCCGGTCGCAGGGAGTGTTGCGTCCTGCCTCCGGCGGCGGGCCGGGTCGCGCGGATGCCCCGGACGGCTGTCGTCCGTCCGGCGTGGGCGGGCCGGTCGTGGCTGGTCGCGCAGTTCCTCGCGCCCTTCGGGCAGGTGCACGAGCCGGTGACATGAGTCCGGCGGGTTCGCGGGTACGGTGATCAGCGGCGGGTCGGCGTTCCCGCCCGTGTGTTCGTACGAGCCCCGAGGACGTCAGCCGTGCCGTACCCCCCGCCCTCGCGCACCCCCTCGGGGCCGCGCAGAAGATCACTGATCGCCTCGGCCGCCGGCGCCGCGCTGCTGGTGGGCTGCTCGGCCGAGCAGGACTCCGGCGCCGACGACCCGTCGGCCGCCGACCGGGCACGCGCGCGTGCGGCCCGGGACAGCAGGGAGCTGCTGGCGCGCTACGACGCCGTGCTCGCCGCCCATTCCGGGCTGGCGGAGCGGCTGCGCCCGCTCCGGGAACAGGTGGCGCAGCACGTGGGCGCGTTCGGGGACGGCACGAAGTCCACGCCCGCGCCCGCGCGCTCCTCGGGCTCGCCGACGCCGGTCCCGGCCGCCGAGAAGGACGCCGTGGCCGCGCTGGCAGCGGCCGAGCGTGCCCTCGCCGACCGGCGCGGCAAGGAGCTGCTGGAGACGCCGGGCGAGCTGGCCCGGCTGCTGGCGTCGGTCGCGGCGGCCGGGGCGGCGCACGCGTACCTGCTGACGGAGGGGACCAGGTGAGCGAGGGGACCGATCAGGCCGCGAAGGCCGAGCTGGGCGCGCTGCAGGCGGCGCTGGCGGCCGAGCACGCGGCGGTGTACGGGTACGGCGTCGTCGGTGGGCGGATCGGCGAGCGGCGCCGGGCCGAGGCCCGGGCGGCGTACGACGCCCACCGGGCCCGGCGGGACACGCTGGTGCGGGCGGTGCGCGACCTGGGCGGCACGCCGGTCGCCGCGAGCGCCGCGTACGCTCTGCCGTTCCCGGTCCAGGACGGGACGTCGGCCGTGCGGCTGGCGGCGCGCCTGGAGGAACGCGTGGCCGGGGTGTACTCGGACCTGGTGCGGGCGGCGAGCGGCGCACGCCGGGCCGACGCCGCCGGGGCGCTGCGGGAGGCCGCGGTGCGGGCGGTGCGCTGGAGCGGGGAGAGCGTAGCCTTCCCTGGACTCGCCGAACGGTCCGGCGAGCGGGCCGGCGCGGCCGGCACTACCCCGTCGGCCCCACCGTCGCCCTCGGCACGGGCGTCCCGGTAGCCGCCGGGCCGGGCCGCGGGACAGCACCGCTGGGCGCCACCGCAGGACAGCATGACGGACAGCACCCGGGCAGGGAGCGGACAGGAAGGGAACGACTCGCGCATGGCTTTCGAACCGCCGCAGCGCCTGGTACGGGCGCTCGGTGAGACGGCACCCGCCGGCGACGACTGGCTGGCGCGGCTGTCCGAGACGGCCGAACGGGCCGTCGCCCGGCGCGAGTTGACCGTCGAGCGGGTCCAGGTACCGGGCGGTCGCAGCAGCCTGGTGGTGCTGGTGCGGCGGGCGGACGGCACCCCCGCCGTGCTGAAGCTGGCCCCGCCGCGGGCCCGCCCGGAGAGCGAGCGGGCCGCGCTGGCGCACTGGGGTGGCCTCGGCGCCGTACAGCTGCTGGAGGCCGGGCCGGAAGAGGGCGTGCAGCTGCTGGAGGCCGGGCCGGAAGAGGGCGTGCAGCTGCTGGAGGCCGGGCCGGAAGAGGGCGTGCTGCTGCTGGAGCGGCTGCATCCGGACGTGTCGGTGCGGTCGCTGCCGGAGGCGAAGGCCCTGCTGGAGGCGGCGGGGACGCTGCGCCGGCTGTGGGTCGAGCCGCCGGCCGGCCATGTCTTCGAGACCGTCGCGGAGCGCACCGGCCGGCAGGCGACGGCGATGCGGACGGGCGCCGGGGCCCACCCGGACGCGGCACCGCTGGTCGACGCGGCGCTCTCGGCCCGCGACGAGCTGCTGGCCGCGCCGCCCGAGCAGCTGCTGCTGCACGGCACGTTCCGGCAGAGCAAGGTGCTCGCCGGGGAGCGGATGCCATGGCTCGCGGTGGGTCCGGACCCGGTGGTCGGCGAGACCGCCTTCGACCTGGCGCGGCTCGTGCGGGACCGGGTGGAGGACCTGATCGCGGCGTCGTCCGGGCCGTCCACCACGCGGCGCCGCATCAAGCGGCTCGCGGAGTCGCTGGAGGTGGACCAGGAGCGGCTGCGCGGCTGGACGCTGTTCCGGGCGGTGGAGTCCGGGATACGTGCCCGACGGGTCGGCCGCGAGAAGGACGCGGAACTGCTGCTGGAGTTCGCGTCCTGGCTCTAGCCCGGAGGTGGCGTGTCCGCAGCCCTGGCTCCAGCCCTGACGGCGGCTGTGGCCCTGACTCCGGCCCTGCCTGCGGCTGTGGCCCTGACTCCGGCCCTGCCCTGGGCCGTGGGGCGGGGGCTCCAGCCCTGACCGTGGCCGTGGCCGTGGCTCTGGCCGTGGTCCTGGCCCCGGCTCTATCCCCGGCCCCCGCTCCGGCCCGGGGCCTGGCCCTGGCCCTGCCGTCGGCCCGCCCCGTCGTCCGTGGCCAGCAGGCGCCGGTAGCGGACGCCCGGCCGGCCGCCGACGGGGGCGTCGGCCACCACGGCGAACCCGTTCTTCTCCAGCACGGTCCGGGACGCCGTGTGGTCGAGGACGGTGAGCGCGGTGAGGGCGGTCAGCCCGTAGGCCGTGCGGGCGATGTCGCACACCTCGGCGACCATTGCCGTGGCCAGTCCACGGCCCGCGGCACGTTCGCCGATCCGGTAGCCGAGTTCGGCGCTGCCGTCCTCGACGTCGAGCAGGTTGACGCGGCCGACGAGCCGGCCCCGGCCGTCCAGGACCACGTGGAAGTGGCAGACCCCGGCGGCCTGTTCGGCGAGGAGGGCGTGGAGGCGCTCGGTGAACTCGGCGAAGTAGGCCTCGCCGCGGTCGGGCACCGTCCGGGCGAAGTACTCCCGGTTCTCACGTTCGAAGGCCAGCAGGGCGGCCTCGTGCCCGGCCCGTAGTCGTTCCAGTGTCGCCATGAGCGCCAGCGTACGGACCGGTCACTGCCGGCCGGGAACGATTTTTCAGGGGACCGCGTGCGCACGGCGGCCGGGCGCACGGGGGATGTCCGGGCGCGCGGCGGACGTCCGGGCGCATGGCGGACGTCCGGAGGCGGTGGCCGCCTCCGGACGGTGTCCTGTGAGTTCTCGTCTACTGCGCGGTCAGGCGGGCGATCGCGTCCTCGACCGTCAGTTCCTCGCGCTCACCGGTCTTGCGGTCCTTCAGCTCCAGCACGCCCTCGCCCGCCCGCCGCCCGGCGACGAGGATCTGCGGGACACCGATCAGCTCGGCGTCGGTGAACTTCACGCCCGGGGAGACCCCGGCCCGGTCGTCCACGAGGACGCGCACACCGGCGGCGGCGAGCTTCTCGGAGACGTCGAGGGCCACCTCGGTCTGCAGCGCCTTGCCGGCGGCGACGACGTGCACGTCGGCCGGGGCGACCTCCTTGGGCCAGACCAGGCCGTGCTCGTCGGCGGTCTGCTCGGCGAGCGCGGCGACGGCACGGGAGACGCCGACGCCGTAGGAGCCCATGGTGACGCGGACCGGCTTGCCGTTCTGGCCCAGCACGTCGAGCTTGAGGGCGTCGGCGTACTTGCGGCCCAGCTGGAAGATGTGGCCGATCTCGATGGCGCGGTCCAGCTTCAGGCCGGTGCCGCACTTCGGGCAGGGGTCGCCGTCCTGCACGACCACGACGTCCACGTACTCGTCGGCCTCGAAGTCACGGCCGGCGACGACGTTCCTGGCGTGCGTGTGCTCCTTGTTGGCGCCGGTGATCCAGCCGGTGCCGGGGGCCACGCGCGGGTCGGCGATGTACTTGACCTTCTCGCCCAGGCCCTGGGGGCCGACGTAGCCGCGGACCAGGTCGGGCCGGCCGGCGAAGTCGGCCTCGGTGACCATCTCCACGACGGCCGGGGCGAAGTGCGCCTCGACCTTGTCCATGTCGACCTCGCGGTCACCGGGCACGCCGACGGCGACGATCTCGCCGTCCACCTTGACCAGCAGGTTCTTCAGCGTGGCGGAGGCCGGTACGCCGAGCGAGGCGGCCAGGGTCTCGATGGTCGGGGTGTCCGGGGTGGGGATCTCCTCGAGCGCGGGCACGGCGGAGCCGTCGACCGGCTTCAGCTCGTAGGAGATCGCCTCGGTGTTGGCGGCGAAGTCACAGTTCGGGCAGTCCGCGAAGAGGTCCTCGCCCGCCTCGGACGGGGCGAGGAACTCCTCGGACTTGGAGCCGCCCATCGCGCCCGCGGTGGCGGCGCAGATGCGGTAGTCGAGGCCGAGCCGCTCGAAGATGTTCTGGTACGCCTGGCGGTGCAGGGCGTAGGACCGGGCCAGGCCCTCGTCGTCCAGGTCGAAGGAGTACGAGTCCTTCATCAGGAACTCACGGCCGCGCAGGATGCCGGCGCGGGGACGGGCCTCGTCGCGGAACTTGGTCTGGATCTGGTACAGGACCACCGGCAGGTCCTTGTAGGAGGTGCACTGGTCCTTGACCAGGAGGGTGAAGATCTCCTCGTGGGTGGGGCCGAGGAGGTAGTCGCCGCCCTTGCGGTCCTTGAGCCGGAACAGCTCCTGGCCGTACTCGTCCCAGCGGCCGGTGGCGTCGTAGGGCTCGCGCGGCAGCAGGGCGGGCAGCGAGACCTCCTGGGCGCCGATGGCGTCCATCTCCTCGCGGACGACCCGCTCGATGTTGGCGAGGACCTTCTTGCCGAGGGGCAGCCAGCTCCAGATGCCGGCGGCCGTGCGGCGGACGTAGCCGGCGCGTACGAGGAGCTTGTGGCTGAGGACCTCGGCGTCCGCCGGGTCGTCGCGCAGCGTCTTCGCCATCAACTGGGACATGCGCTGGACCGGTGCGTTGGCCATGGTTCTCGTACTCCTGCTGGATGGGATCCCCACGCTCGAGCGCGGCCGAGAGTGGAGGAGGGTGATGGCACAGGAGGTTAGCCCGGCCGCCTGTGCCGGTGGAAATCGGTTATCGCCTGCGCAGCGGCAGCGGAGCGCCCATCACGGCGTACGGCCGGGGGGCGCTCGGGAAGTGCACCTGGCGGGCGAGGTCGATGTAACCGAGGGAGTGGTAGAGGCCGCGGGCGGGGCTGTCGGTGTCGATCGCGGAGAGGATCGAGCGGGGTTCGGCGGCGGTGTCGGTGATGGTGGTGATGAGGTGCCGGCCGATGCCGCGGTTCTGGTGGCCGGGGTGGACGTGCAGCTCGGTGATGACGAAGGCGTCGTCCAGCCAGCTCTCGTTGCCGTTGGCGCGGAGGTAGGGCTCCACGACGGTGGACCACCAGTGGGTGCGGCTGTTGGGCATGCCGTACACGAACCCCACGAGTCGTCCGCCGGCGGTGGCGCCGTAGGCCCGCGCGCCCTGGTACTGCATGTGGCGCAGCACGATCTGGCGGCGTACGGCCACCTCGTCCGGGCCGAGCCCGAAGGCGAGGGCCTGGACCGCCAGGGCCTCGTCGACGTGGGCGGTGAGGTCCAGGGTGCCGATCACGAGGTCCATGCGGGGAGCGTACAGGGGGTTCAGAACAGCACACTCATGAAGGCGCCGACCTCCTGGAAGCCCACGCGCTGGTACGTCCTGCGGGCCGCGGTGTTGTAGTCGTTGACGTAGAGGCTCACGACGGGGGCCACGTCGGCCATGGCGTAGCGCAGGACCGCCGCCATGGCCGGGGCCGCCAGTCCTCTGCGCCGGTACTCCGGTGCCACCCACACGCCCTGGATCTGGCAGGCCTTGGAGGTCGCGGCGCCGATCTCCGCCTTGAACACGACCCGGCCGTCCTCGTCGATGCGGGCGAAGGAGCGGCCGGAGCCGACGAGTTCCGCGACCCGGGCCTGGTAGAGCAGGCCGCCGTCGCCGGACAGCGGGGAGACGCCGACCTCCTCGGTGAACATCGCCACGCAGGCCGGCATGATCGTGTCCATCTCGTCCTTGCGGACGCGGCGGACGTACGGGTCCGGGGCGATGTCGGCGGGCATGCGGTCGGTGACCATCAGGGGCTGCTGGGCGCGGACCTCGCGGGCCGGGCCCCAGTGCGGTTCCAGCAGCCGCCACAGCGCGGCGGTGGACTCGGCGGGGCCGACGATGGAGGAGCAGCGGCGGCCGGCCCGCCGGGCGCGGTCGGCGAAGGCGCGGACGGCGCGCGGGGTGGCGCAGATGGGGACCAGGTTGGCGCCCGCGTAGCACAGGGACGTGAGTATGCCGTCCTCGTACCAGCCCCACATCTCGCCGCCGAGCCGCCAGGGGTCGAGGCCGGCCACCTGGACGCGGGAGGCGACGAAAGCGTTCGCGACCGGCTCGCGGTCGAGGACGGCGAGCGCTGCGTCCAGGTCGCTCGGTTCGAGCACCCGTGAGGTGGTCTGGGTCAACACGGCCGGGGCCTTACGCTGGGGTTCTGCCTGATCCCCGCACTATAGCTGCGCAGGCTTGGCCGTGCGCCTTCCAGCCCGGGGGCCCGCGTGCGACGGCGGGTGCCCGTGCATTGCGGCTCGTCGCGCAGTTCCCCGCGCCCCTTCCAGGGCGCGGGAAGGGTCAGTCTGCGACCGACACCGACGGTTCGCCGGACGTCACGCCGTCCCGTTCCATCTGCTCGGCCAGCTTCATGGCCTCCTCGATGAGCGTCTCGACGATCTTGGACTCGGGGACGGTCTTGATGACCTCGCCCTTGACGAAGATCTGGCCCTTGCCGTTGCCGGAGGCGACGCCGAGGTCGGCCTCGCGGGCCTCGCCGGGGCCGTTGACGACGCAGCCCATGACGGCGACGCGGAGCGGGACCTCCATGCCGGTGAGGCCGGCGGTGACCTCTTCGGCGAGCTTGTAGACGTCGACCTGGGCGCGGCCGCAGGACGGGCAGGAGACGATCTCCAGGCCGCGCTGGCGCAGGTTGAGCGATTCGAGGATCTGGATGCCGACCTTGACCTCCTCCGCCGGCGGGGCCGACAGGGAGACGCGGATGGTGTCGCCGATGCCCTGGGAGAGGAGCGCGCCGAAGGCGACCGCCGACTTGATCGTGCCCTGGAACGCCGGGCCGGCCTCCGTCACCCCGAGGTGGAGGGGGTAGTCGCAGCTCTCGGCGAGCTGGCGGTAGGCCTCGATCATGACGACGGGGTCGTTGTGCTTGACGGAGATCTTGATGTCCCGGAAGTCGTGCTCCTCGAAGAGGGACGCCTCCCAGAGCGCCGACTCGACCAGCGCCTCGGGGGTCGCCTTGCCGTACTTCTGGAGCAGGCGGCGGTCCAGGGAGCCGGCGTTGACGCCGATGCGGATCGGGGTGCCGTGCTCCTTGGCGGCCTTGGCGATCTCCCTGACCTTGTCGTCGAACTGCTTGATGTTGCCGGGGTTGACGCGGACCGCGGCGCAGCCGGCCTCGATGGCGGCGAACACGTACTTGGGCTGGAAGTGGATGTCGGCGATGACCGGGATCTGGGACTTCCTCGCGATGGTGGCGAGGGCGTCGGCGTCGTCCTGGGTGGGGCAGGCCACGCGGACGATCTGGCAGCCGGACGCGGTCAGCTCGGCGATCTGCTGGAGGGTGGCGCCGATGTCGGACGTACGGGTCGTGGTCATCGACTGGACCGAGACGGGTGCGTCTCCGCCGACCGCCACGCTTCCGACCTGGATCTGCCGGCTCTTCCGGCGCTCGGCGAGCTTGGTCGGAACGGACGGCATGCCGAGAGAAATCGCAGTCATCTGCTGTGCAACCCCAAGTCGTGGATCAAAGTCCGGTCCCGTGAACGGCGGGCTCCAGGCTTCGAGATTACGGCACCGGCCCGGACGCCAGCACATCCCACCCGGTAAACCCACTCGATGGAAGGCGGCCCGGAACACCGGGTTCCGGGCCGCCTGGAACGTCGGACGGCTACGAGATCTTCACCGGGTTGACCACGTCCGCGATCAGCACCAGGACGGTGAAGCAGACGAAGATCCCGGCCACCACGTACGCCACCGGCATGAGCCTGGCGACGTCGAACGGACCGGGGTCGGGCCGGCGCAGCACCCGGGCCACGTTCCGCCTGAGCGCCTCCCACAGGGCGCCCGCGATGTGCCCGCCGTCGAGCGGGAGCAGCGGGAGCATGTTGAACAGGAAAAGGGAGAGGTTGAAGCCGGCGACCACGAAGACGGCCATGGCCAGCTGCTGCGAGGCGGGGATGTCCAGCGTGGCGATCTCGCCGGTGACCCGGGCCGCGCCGACGATGCCCATCGGGGAGTCCGGCTCGCGCGGGCCGTCACCGAAGGCGGCGTCCCACAGGGCGGGGATCTTGCCGGGCAGGGAGACGAGGGAGTCGACCGCGTCCCCGACCCGGTCGCCCATCCAGGTCACGGACTGGCCGAAGTCCTGCTTGACGACGCCGCGGGCCGGGCTGAAGCCGAGGAAGCCGGCCTTGACGTACTCCCCCTCGACGTAGGCGCCGCTGGAGTCCTTCTTGGCGACCTGGTTCGTGGCGATCTCGGCGTGCAGGGTCAGCTGCTCGCCCTTGCGGTCGACGACGATCGGCACGCTCTTGCCGGCGCTCTCGCGGATCAGGTCCGAGAGCCGGTTCCAGTCGTCGGTGGGCACACCGCCGAGGGAGACGATCCTGTCGCCCGCCTTCACCCCGGCCTTGGCGGCCGGGGACGCCGGGTCGGACTTCTTGCAGGTGTCGCGGTGCTCGCTCTGCGAGATCACACAGGGCGAGACGGACTCGACGGTGGTGGTCTCCTGCTGGATGCCGAAGCCCATCAGCACGGTGAGGAACAGGCCGATCGCGAGGATCAGGTTCATGAACGGGCCGGCGAACATGACGATGATCCGCTTCCACGGCTTGCGCGTGTAGAACATGCGCGTCTCGTCGCCGGCCCGTAGTTCCTCGAAGGCCGCCGAGCGGGCGTCCTCGATCATGCCCCGCCACGGGGAGGTGGAGCGGGCCGAGACCCGGCCCTGGTCGTCGGGCGGGAACATGCCGATCATGCGGATGTACCCGCCGAGCGGGATGGCCTTGATGCCGTACTCGGTCTCGCCCTTCTTCCGCGACCACACGGTCGGCCCGAAGCCGACCATGTACTGCGGGACGCGGATGCCGAAGAGCTTGGCCGTGGACAGGTGCCCCAGCTCGTGCCACGCGATCGAGACGAGCAGGCCGACCGCGAAGACCACTATGCCGAGGATGAACATCAAGATCGTCATGCACGCGCCTCCACGGTCGCCGTCGTGGCTGTGAGTTCGCGGGCCCGGGCCCGCGCCCAGGTCTCCGCTTCGAGGACGTCCGACACCGTGAGCGGAGTTCCCGTGGCCGGGGTGCCGTGTTCCTCGACCACCCGGGTGACGGTCTCCATGATCCCGTTGAAGGGCAGCGCGCCGCAGCGGAAGGCCTCGACGCACTCCTCATTGGCCGCATTGAACACCGCCGGGGCCGTGCCCGCGAGCTGCCCCACGTGCCGGGCGAGGTTCACCGAGGGGAAGGCCTCGTCGTCCAGGGGGAAGAACTCCCAGGTGGAGGCCTTGCTCCAGTCGAAGGCGGGGGCCGCGTCCGGAATGCGTTCCGGCCAGCCCAGGCCGACGGCGATGGGCCCGCGCATGTCGGGGGGCGTCGCCTGGGCGATCGTGGATCCGTCGGTGAACTCGACCATCGAGTGGACATACGACTGCGGGTGCACGACGACCTCAATGCGGTCGAAGGGAATGTCGTAGAGGAGGTGCGCCTCGATGACTTCCAGGCCCTTGTTGACGAGGGTCGCCGAGTTGATCGTGATGACCGGGCCCATCGCCCAGGTGGGGTGTGCCAGGGCGTCCTCGACGGTGACGTTCGCCAGCTCGGCCCTGGTCCGGCCGCGGAAGGGGCCGCCGGAGGCGGTGACGACGAGCTTGCGGACGTCGGCGCGGGTGCCGGCGGCGAGCGCCTGGAAGAGGGCGGCGTGCTCGGAGTCCACCGGGATGATCTGGCCGGGCTTGGCGAGTGCCTTGACCAGCGGGCCGCCGACGATCAGCGACTCCTTGTTGGCGAGCGCGAGGGTGCGGCCCGCCTCCAGGGCGGCGAGGGTGGGGGCGAGGCCGATGGAGCCGGTGATGCCGTTCAGCACGGTGTGGCAGTCGGAGGCGGCGATCCGGGTGGCCGCCTCGGGTCCGGCGAGGATCTCGGGCAGCGGCTCACCGGCGCCGTACTCGGCGGCGAGCGCCTCGCGCAGGGCGGGGACGACGTCCTCGCGGGCCACCGCCACGGTCCGCACCCGCAGCCGGTGCGCCTGCTCGGCGAGGAGGGCGATGCGGCCGCCGTTCGCGGAGAGGGCGGTGACCCGGAAGCGGTCGGGGTTGCGCAGCACGAGGTCGATGGCCTGGGTGCCGATGGATCCGGTGGAACCGAGGATCACCACGTCCTTGGGCCCGTCCCCTGCGGCGGGGTCGTAGACGAGGTGCGGATCGGCGAGGGGCGCCGGATGGGCGGGACTGTCGGTCATCCCCCCATTGTTGCCGCTCTCGGTGACGGCTCGGACAGGGCGTCCCCCGGGCGGGTGGCTCGACGGCGTCCCGGCACCGGGGGCGGACCGGTCGGCTACGGCGTCATTCGGGTGCGAAGGAGAAGCTGCGCCACTGACCGGTGGCCCTGACGACGTTGTCGGACGACGGTCCGTCCAGATAGACGCTCTCCCCGCCCGGAGGCACCGTGCAGTCGGGTGTTGTGTACATGAGGAGACTGCTCGTCGTGTAGTTGTCGACGCGGGTCACGCCCTCGGGAAAGCGGTGACACCCCCCGATCACCAGGTTCGAGACGGTCTCCACGTGCCGCTCGTCGTGGTGCGCGATGATCTGGCCGTTGGCCTGGTCGTCGCAGGCGGTGAGCGCGAGGCCGAGCACCGCGAAGCCGCAGAGCGCGGCCAGGGACCGGGAAACGGGCATCGAGCCTCCTGTGCCGGGGGACGGACGGGCAGCTGCCGGGAGGACGTCCTGCCCCCACTATCCGTCAGAGCGGGGGGACGCGCCCTCCGCGTGCCTGCCGATCGGTGACGTGGCGGCGCGGCCCGGCCGTGCGACGCGACCCGCTCGCGGTCGCCGGCCGGGACGTCTCTCCGCCTCCGCTCACGGGGACGCGTCCCCGCCGCCGAAGGGCCGGCGGGCGTTCTCGTGAGCCGAGGGTCCGGGGGTCGCGTCGGCGATCCACGGGCCCTCGCCCGAGGGGTCGATGATGCCTTCCTCCAGCCAGGTGTAGGCGCCGCCGAGGACGCCCTTGACCACCTTGCGGTCCAGGTCGTCGGTGTTGGTCCACAGGCGCGCGAA
This sequence comes from Streptomyces actinomycinicus, assembly GCF_016741775.1. Taxonomy (GTDB): domain Bacteria; phylum Actinomycetota; class Actinomycetes; order Streptomycetales; family Streptomycetaceae; genus Streptomyces; species Streptomyces actinomycinicus. The sequence continues at coordinate 63,436 of NZ_JAERRK010000013.1, forward strand.
CAGTTCGTCCACCCGGATGCGGGCCTGGCGGCAGAAGGCGTCGGCGAGCTGGTAGGCCTCGCGGCCGTGCTCGCCGCGGGTGCGCAGCCGCTCGGCGCGGACACAGGCCGCGCTCATGGCGAACAGCTCGGCACCGATGTCCACGATCCGCCCGAGGAAGCCCTGCTTGGTCTCCATCCTCCCCTGCCAGCGGGACATGGCGTAGAAGGTGGAGCGGGCCAGCTTGCGGGCCGTGCGCTCGACGTAGCGCAGGTGGCCGGAGAGGTCGACGCCGTGCCTGAACTCGCCGTACGACGTGGGCAGCTGGCCGGGTCCGGCGACCAGTTTCGGCAGCCACTTGGCGTAGAAGACGCCCGCGTTGGCACCGGCCTTCGCCTTGTCGGACAGTGACTTGTCGGGGTCGATGAGGTCACCGGCGACCGACAGGTGGGCGTCCACGGCCTCCCGGGCGATCAGCAGGTGCATGATCTCCGTCGAGCCCTCGAAGATGCGGTTGATGCGCAGGTCGCGCAGGATCTGCTCGGCCGGGACCGGGCGTTCGCCCCGCGCCCTGAGGGACTCGGCGGTCTCGTAGCCGCGCCCCCCGCGGATCTGGACCAGTTCGTCGGCCATCAGCCAGGCCATCTCGGAGCCGTAGAGCTTGGCGAGGGCGGCCTCGATGCGGATGTCGTTGCGGTCCTCGTCGGCCATCTGCGAGGACAGGTCCAGCACGGCCTCCAGCGCGAAGGTGGTGGCCGCGATGAAGCTGATCTTGGAGCCGACCGCCTCGTGCAGCGCGACCGGCTTGCCCCACTGCTCGCGCTCGGCCGCCCACTCGCGGGCGATCTTCAGGCACCACTTGCCGGCGCCGGCGCACATGGCGGGCAGGGACAGCCGGCCGGTGTTGAGGGTGGTGAGGGCGATCTTCAGACCCGCGCCCTCGGGGCCGATCCGGTTGGCGGCCGGGACCCGGACCTGGTGGAAGCGGGTCACGCCGTTCTCGATGCCGCGCAGGCCCATGAAGGCGTTGCGGTGCTCGACGGTGATGCCCTCCGCCGCCGCCTCCACCACGAACGCGGTGATGCCGCCCTTGTGCCCGTCGGACTCCGGCACCCGCGCCATGACGACGAGCAGGTCGGCGACCACCCCGTTGGTGGTCCACAGTTTCACCCCGTCGAGGACGTAGTCGTCGCCGTCGGGCACCGCCGTGGTGGCGAGGCGGGCCGGGTCGGAGCCCACGTCCGGCTCGGTGAGCAGGAAGGCGGAGATGTCGGTGCGGGCGCAGCGGGGCAGGAAGGCGTCCTTCTGCTCCTGGGTGCCGAACATCTTGAGGGGCTGCGGTACCCCGATCGACTGGTGGGCGGAGAGCAGGGCGCCGACGGCGGGGCTGACGGAGCCGACCAGGGCGAGGGCCTTGTTGTAGTACAGCTGGGTGAGGCCGAGACCGCCGTACTTGGGGTCGATCTTCATGCCGAGGGCGCCGAGTTCCTTCAGGCCCGCCACGACCTCGTCGGGGATGCGGGCCTCGCGCTCGATGCGGGCGGAGTCGATCTCCGTCTCGCAGAAGGCGCGCAGCTTCGCCAGGAAGTCCTCGCCGCGCCGGACCGACTCGTCCTCGGGCAGCGGGTGGGGGTGGATGAGGTCGAGCCGGAAGCGCCCGAGAAACAGTTCCTTGGCGAAGCTGGGCTTGCGCCAGTCCTGCTCCCGGGCGGCCTCCGCCACCTGGCGGGCCTCGCGCTCGGTGACGTTGGTGCGTGGGGTGGTGGTGGCGGACATTCAGGCTCACCTCGCCGCGAAGAGGGACGACTGGGACCGTTCGTTACCGACCAGTGCTACTGGATCGTTGGTACCCGAAACGGGCCGACCTCACCACCCCTCGCGGTCCGATCGGTCGACGCGCACCCGGGGCCCGGGGGGCGGTGCGGCGCGCCCGCCGCACCCGGAAGGCAAAGAGCAGACCATGCGCGGACCATGCGCGGACCATGACGTGCCGACCGCCAGAAGCTGCTTGCCTTCCGACTCGAGGCCTGGGTAGAGTCTCCGCCATCAAAGCTTTTCGAGATGCTTTATGAACAAGTAGTTAGTTCGCCGCTCCGGGCACTTCGCATTAGGGGGATGTAATGCAGGTCAAGGTGGCTGTCGCGTACCACAGCGGTTACGGGCACACGGCGAAGCAGGCGGCTGCCGTCGCGGCCGGGGCGGAGAAGGTCCCGGACACGCAGGTCACGCTCGTCCCGCTCGCGGAGCTGACCGACGAACTGTGGGAGACGCTGCAGGCGTCCGACGCGATCGTCTTCGGGACGCCCACCTACATGGGCGGCAGCAGCGCGGTCTTCCGGGCCTTCATCGAGGCCACGAGCAAGGTCTGGGGGGACAACCTCCGCTGGAAGAACAAGATCGCCGGCGGCTTCACCAACAGCGGCAACATGTCCGGCGACAAGCTCAACACGCTGTTCGACATCGCCCTGTTCGCCGCCCAGCACGGCATGATCTGGGTCGGCCTCGCGGAGTACGGCGGCTGGAACACCTCGGCCGGCAGCCCGGAGGACATCAACCGGCTCGGCAGCTGGCTCGGCGCCATGTCCCAGGCCAACAACGACGAGGGAGCCGACGTCACACCGGGCGCCAGCGACCTGCGCACCGCCGAGGCGCTGGGCCGTCGCATCGCCGAGACCACACACGTCTTCCTGGCCGGGCGCGCGGCCGTGGATCTGGCGAGCGCGTCCGCCTGACCAGCGGACACGACGCGGCCTGTGGGGGGACGTGGGGATGACTGACCGGCAGGAACTGGCATGGCTCGACGCGCACGACCAGGCCGAGCTGATCCGGACGGGGCGGATCGGCGCGGACGAACTGGCCGAGGCCGCGATCGAGCGGATCGAGGCCACGCAGGCCACGGTCGGCGCGGTGCCCATCACCGACTACGAACGGGCCCGGAAGCAGGCCGGTGACCCGGGCTTACGCAGAACGCTCACCGGACCGGAGCCACCCGGGCCACTGGCCGGAGTGCCCTTCCTGCTGAAGGACCTGGGGGCGCCCTGCGCCGGTCTGGAGGCCACGCAGGGCTCCGGTCTCCTGGCGGGCTTCGTCCCCGACCAGGACAGCACCCTGGTCGAGCGGTTCAAGGCCGGCGGGCTGCTGATCCTCGGCAGGAGCAACTCGGCCGAGTTCGGTGTGCTGCCCACGACCGAGCCCCGTGGCCACGGCCCCACCCGCAACCCGTGGGACCTCGGCAGGTCGGCCGGCGGGTCCAGCGGTGGCGCCGCGGCGGCCGTCGCGGCGGGCCTGGTGCCGGTCGCCCACGCCAACGACGCCGGGGGCTCCATCCGCATCCCGGCCGCGTGCTGCGGGGTCTTCGGCCTCAAGCCCACCCGGGCCCGCACCCCGCTCGGCCCCCAGGTCGGCGACCTCATGAACGGGCTCGCCAGCGAGCACGTGGTCAGCCGTTCGGTACGGGACAGCGCGGCTGCCCTGGACCTGATCGCCGGTCCCGCCCCGGGCGATCCCTACCCGGCGCCACCGGCACCCGGCCCGTTCCGCGACGCCCTCGCCGCGCCCCCGCGCCCGCTGCGCATCGCCTTCACCACCCGCGCCGGCACCGGCCCCCTGGACGCCACGTGCGCCGAGGCCGTACGGGAGGCCGCCCGGCTCTGCGCGGACCTCGGGCACACCGTCACCGAGGACGCTCCGGCCCCGACGATGCCCGACGTCGCCGACGCGTTCCTCGACGTCTGGGCGGCCGGGGTCTCCTCGGCGGTCACCGCCCAGAGCGCGGTGGCCGGACGCACCCCGGCGGCGGATGCGGTCGAGGAACTCACCTGGTCGCTCTACGAGCGGGGCCGCTCCCTGTCGGCCGCGCACTATCTGCTGCGGATCGGCCACCTGCAGCGCGCCGCCAGAGCCCTCGCCGCCTTCCACGACTCCTACGACGTGCTGCTCTCGGCCGTCACGGCGTCCCCGCCACCACCCCTCGGCTTCTGCGCGCACGGCACCCCCGAGCAGCAGCTCGACCGGGCACTGGCCTTCGCCCACGAGACACCGCTGGCCAATCTGACCGGACAGCCCGCCATGTCCGTGCCGCTGCACCACGACGCGGCGGGGCTGCCCGTCGGCGTGCAGTTCACCGGCCGGTACGGGGACGAGCACACGCTGCTCGCCCTCGCGGCCCAGCTGGAACAGGCCCGGCCCTGGGCCCAGCGCAGACCACCCCTCACCCGCCTCTGACGGACCCGCCCGCCTTCGGCCTGTCCACAGCCGGGCCTCGCACCCTCGCGCCCGCCGCCCCCGGACGGCGGCGGTGACGCGCGCCCGCGTCCACCCCTGCCGACATCCCACCCGTGGGACCGGAACGCTCCCGGACGGGAGCGGAACGCCCGTTCCCCGCCGCAACGCGCGTAGCGGCGGGGGCCGTCCAGCCCGCGGCCGCCCACCCGGCCCGCGCCCGTACCGCCGACCGTCCGTCGTACCGCCGACCATCCCTCGTGCCACCGACCGTCCGACGCGCCGACGCGCCGACGGCCGCGTGCCCTCGCACGCGGCGACCACCCTGCCCGCAACAGGAGGTTCACCATGTTCCAGACCACCACCGACGCCCAGCTGACCGGCAACCCGATCGACGAGGTCATCGGCGGCACCATCCACTACGCCGCACTCACCACGGCGGCCAAGCTCGGTCTCTTCGCCACCCTGGAGGAGCGGGGCCCGCTCAGCGCCGAGGAACTCGCCGAGGCGGTCGGCGCCACGGCCGACGGCATCCGTGCCGTCGCCGACGTGGTCGCCGTGCTCGGCTGGCTGACCCTGGAGGACGGCCGCTACCGCAACGGCCCGCTCGCCGAGCGCTGGCTGGGCGAGAAGGTCGAGTACGACTTCACCCCCGCGCTGCTGTGGGCGTACGAGCTGATCAACGTCATGTGGGAGCTGCCGCAGGCCGTCCGTGACGGCAAGCCCGCCCAGTCGCTGTGGGAGCGCTGGGAGAACAACCCCGACGCCGGGCGGGACTTCTCCGAGTACATGAAGATCAAGTCGCGGCTGACGGTGGACTCCATCGTGGACGCCATCGAACTGCCCGAGGGCGCGCGCAGGCTGCTCGACCTCGGCGGCTCGCACGGCCTGCACTCCATGGCGATGTGCCGGCGCCACCCCGAGCTGACGGCGACGATCATGGACCTGGAGGAGGCGCTCGCCAACACCGGCCCGGCCGTCGAGAAGGCCGGTCTCGCCGACCGGGTCTCGCTGCGCCGGGGCAGCTTCCTCAGCGGCGACCTCGGTTCCGACTACGACGTCGTGTTCCTCTTCGAGATCGTGCACAACCACACCGACGAGGAGAACCGCGACCTGATCGCCCGCGCCGCCAAGGCGCTGCGGCCCGGCGGCAGGATCGTCGTGCTGGAGGACGTGCGCGGCGCCGAACTCGACGCGCACAACGTGGCGTTCAGCCTGGCGATGTTCGCCTGCTCGGGCGACCGCACCTACAGCTTCCCGGAGATCTCCGGGTGGCTCACGGACGCCGGTCTCGGCGGCGTCCAGCAGATCCAGCTGCCGTCCTCCGTGTCACTGGTCATAGGCACCAAGTGACGGTGGCCGGCCGAGGGGGAGGAGAAACAGCGTGCAGATCGCTCTGGCCCGCCGGTCCACCCGCCAGTGGCGGACCGCAGCGCAGCTCGCGCACCAGGTGTACGCCACGTCCTACGAGGCGGACGTGGCCCCGGACCCCGATCTCTTCATCGTCGCCGGACCCAGCGGGGAAGGGGGCGGCGACGGCGAGATCGTGGCCTGTGCCGGGCTGACCTTCGGCACCGACCGTCCCCTGTTCTCCGAGCGGTACCTCGACACCGACATCGAGAGTGCCATCGAGGCGGCCCTCGGCACCCCGGCCGACCGCAGCCGGGTGGTCGAGGTGGGCGCGCTGGCCAGTGCCCGGCGCACCGCCGGCCGGGAACTCATCCGCGTCACGCCCATCATGTCCTGGTGCCTGGGGATGGAGTACATCCTGTGCACCGCCACGCGGGGCCTGGTCACCACACTGCACCGGGTCGGGATCGCGTTCGTGCCGATCGGGCCGGCCGACCCCGGCCGGGTCCCGCCGGAGGAACTGGGCTCCTGGGGCACGTACTACGCCCACGAGCCCACCGTCGGGGTCATCCCGCTCAACTCCCTGCAGCGGCTGTTCGCCGACTCCACCGGCCGTTACACCGTCACCGAACTGCAGTTCCACATTCCCGAGTTCGAGGAAGCCGAGCATGCGACTCGTTGAACAGGCGCTCGTCCGGACGGCGGAGTCGGACCGCCCGCTGGTCGAGGTGCAGGGCCCCGGTGGCGCCACGGTCAGAACACTGAGTTACCGCGAGGTGAGCCGGCGCGCCCAGGCCCTCGCCGGCCGGCTGGGGCCCGTCGACGGGCGGGCCCCGCGGGTCGGCGTGGTCTGCGGGAACACGCCGGAGTTCGTGATCGCCGACCTCGCGCTGATCGCCGGGCGGGCGGTCGAGGTGCCGGTCCCGCTGGCCTTCTCCGCGGAACAGGCCGCGGGGCTGCTGGACGGCGTCGACCTGTGCCTGGTGGACCGGGCCGGGCAGGAGCGGCTGGAACAGTGGGGCAGACAGCGCGTTCTCGGCGCCGGCTGTCCCCTGGTGACGGTCACCGCCGACGGGCCGGTGCCCGACGTACCGCTGCACCTCGCGGATCCCCAGGACCCGCGGGCCGCGGCCGACTGGGAGTGCAAGGTCATCCACACCTCGGGCACCACCTCGCGGCCCAAGGGCGTCCGCATCCGGGCCCACGGCCTGGACGCACTGCTGACCTCACTGCGCACCGTGATGCCGGAGGGCGCGTTCACCCGCTACCTGTCGGTCGTGCCGTTCAGCCTGCTGATCGAGCAGGTCACAGGCCTGTACCTGGTCCTCCTGGACGGCGGCACCCTGGTGCTGCTCCCCGAGGACATGGCGCTGGTCGGCACCGCGGCGGCGGCACCGGCCGACGTCCTGCCCCAGGTGGCGGCGGCCCGGCCCACCGCGATGGTCGCCACCCCGGCGCTGGTCGACGCGTTCGCCGCCCGGGCGGAGGCGGCGCAGGGCGCGGGCGAGCCCGTCGCCACGGCCCTGTTCGGGACCGGCCGGGAACCGCTGATCTGCTGCGGCGGGGCGCCCGTCCATCCGGATCTGCTGCGCCGCCTGGAGGAGTACGGGCTGCCCGTGCACGAGGGCTACGGGCTGTCCGAGAACAGCTCCGTGGTCAGCTGGAACACTCCGTCGGCCCGCCGCACCGGCACGGTGGGGCGTCCGTTGCCGCACGTCGCCGTCCGTGTCGCGGACGACGGCGAGCTGCTGGTCAGCAGCAGCTCGCTGTTCGCCGGATACACCCGTAACGACCCCTCCAGCCTCGTCCTGGACGCCGACGGCTGGCTGCACACCGGTGATCTGGCCGACATCGACGCGGACGGGTTCATCAGCATCACCGGACGCAAGAAGAACGTCATCGTGACGGCCGCGGGCCGCAACGTCGCCCCCGAGTGGGTCGAGGCCCAGTACGCCCGGCTGCCGTTCGTCCGGGCGGTCGCCGTGGTCGGCGACGGGCTGACCGCGCTGCACGGCCTGTTCCTGGTCGACGGCTCCGTCGGTCCCGCCGAGGCCGAGAAGGCCGTGCGCGCCTTCGGCGAGGAACACCTGTCGGAGGTGGAACGGGTGGCGCAGCCGCACATCGTCGTCGCCTCCGAGGAGCTGTACCGCCGGTACTTCACCGTCACCGGCAGGCCCATGAGGACGGCCGTCCAGCACGACCTGGTCAACGGCACGCTGCACGCCGGCGCGGCCGACGGAGCCATCGAAGCCAACGAAGGAGCAGAAGCATGACCAGCACCGCCGAGGTCCGCCCCTACGGCGCGGCGACCGGAAAGCTCGTCCTCGCGGGCGCATCGGACTCGCTCGGCACCCTCGACCCCGCCTGGGTCACGGGGCTGCTCGCGGACGCCGGGTTCCTGCTGTTCCGTGGCTTCCGCACGGACCTGGAGGAGTTCTCGGCGTTCGTCAAGGCGCACTCCTCGCGCATCACGCTCGACCCGGCCCGCAGCTTCCACGGCGGGGAGGTGGCCCAGAAGGTCGACGCCGGCACGGCGGCCGTCGGACTGCACCTGGAGAACGGCAACAGCCCCTTCGGCCCCGACCTGACCTGGTTCTTCTGCGAGAAGGCCGCCTCCGCCGGCTCGCAGACCACCGTCTGCGACGGCTACCGCGTGTGGGACGCGTCGAGCCTGCGCGCCCGCTCCGTCTTCGGCGGCAGCCCGATCACGTACAGCCGGCGCGTGGAGGAACCCAAGTGGAAGGCCTTCGTGGCCCACCAGCTGGAGGGCCGCAAGGAACCGGCCGACATCGCCTTCGCCGACATCGAGGCCCTGGTCGGCACGGACCCGCACACGCGCCTGACGCTGGAGGAGGACGGCGCGATCCGGTACGCGTACACCACCGGCGCCGCCCACGGCACGCTGTTCGGCGCCCGGCTCGCCTGGGCCAACAGCATCTTCGGGCCGTCGTACAACTACGAGACGCCCCGGATCACCCTGCAGGACGGTGAGGAGATCCCCGCGGACCTGCGGGCCGAGCTGAAGGCCCTCACCGACGAGCTGACCGAGGACATCGACTGGCAGGACGGCGACGTCGCGCTCATCGACAACACCCGTGTGATGCACGGCCGCCGGGAGATCCTCGACACCGACCGCACCATCTACAACGCCCAGAGCTACATCCGCCGCGAGCTGGTCGACGCCGTCACCGCGGGAGGCGAGGACCGATGACCCAGGCGGTCCCCCAAGCCCTCGCCGACCCCCGGATCAGGGCCGTACTGGACGACATCGCCCGGGGCGCCCTGCACGACGACGACGTCATGCGGCGTGCCTACGACACGGTCGCCGACTGGCCGGCGCCCCCCACCCCCGAGCAGGCCGCAGAGCTGTGCGCCGAGGCCGCGCTGCCGGTCCACCCGCAGGTCGGCACGCTGCTCTACCAGCTGGTGCGGGGCGCGCGCCCGCAGCTCGTGGTCGAGTTCGGGACGTCCTTCGGCGTCTCGACGCTGTACCTGGCCGCCGGCGTGCGCGACAACGGCACCGGCCGGGTCATCGGCTCCGAACTCCATCCGGGCAAGGCCCGGCGGGCCGGCGCCCACCTGGAGCGGGCGGGCCTGCTGGACCATGTCGAGATCCGTACCGGTGACGCCCGCGAGCAGCTGTCCGAACTGCCGGGGCCGATCGGGCTGCTGCTCCTGGACGGCTGGAAGGAGCTGTACCTGCCGGTCCTCAAGGTCCTCGAACCGGCCCTGGCGGACGGTGCGCTGATCGTCTCCGACAATCTGCCGATGCTTCCGGAGGAGTTCGTCGCGTACGTCCGCGAACCCGCGAACGGGTACCTGTCCCAGCAGCTCCCGCTGGGCGACGGCGTCGAACTGACCGTACGGACCCGCCCGCGCCCGACCGGCGAAGGAGCCTGAGGACATGTCCACAACACCCCGAGGCCGGCTGTTCAACAGCGAATCGGTCACCGAAGGACACCCCGACAAGGTCGCGGACGCCGTCTCCGACGCGATCCTGGACGCACTGCTCACCGACGACCCGCGCTCGCGGGTGGCCGTCGAGACCCTGGTCACCACCGGCCAGGTGCACGTCGCGGGCGAGGTGACGACCCGCGCCTGGGCCGACATCCCCGCCATCGTGCGGGAGGTGGTGACCGGCATCGGATACGACTCCTCCGGCAAGGGCTTCGACGGTGCCTCCTGCGGCATCAACGTCTCCATCGGCTCCCAGTCCCCCGACATCGCCCAGGGCGTCGACGAGGCGTACGAGGCCCGCCGCGACGGCGGCACCGAGGACGACCTCGACCGGCAGGGCGCCGGCGACCAGGGCCTGATGTTCGGGTACGCCTGCTCGGAGACGCCCGAGCTGATGCCGCTGCCGATCACGCTCGCGCACCGGCTCGCCCGTCGCCTCACCCAGGTCCGCAAGGACGGTCTGCTGCCCTACCTGCGGCCCGACGGCAAGACCCAGGTCGCCGTCGAGTACGCCGGGCAGCGGCCCGTCCGCCTGGACACCGTGGTCGTCTCCGCGCAGCACGCCGACGGCGTCAGCCTGTCCGGGCTGCTCGAACCGGACCTGCTCGCCCATGTGGTCAAGCCGGAGCTGGAGGCCCTCGACCTGGCCACCGACGGCCTGCGCACCCTGGTGAACCCGACCGGACGGTTCGTCACCGGCGGCCCGGTCGGCGACGCGGGACTCACCGGACGCAAGATCATCGTCGACACGTACGGCGGGATGGCCCGGCACGGCGGCGGCGCCTTCTCCGGCAAGGACCCCTCCAAGGTGGACCGTTCGGCGGCGTACGCGATGCGCTGGGTGGCGAAGAACACCGTCGCCGCCGGGCTCGCCGAACGCGCCGAGATCCAGGTCGCCTACGCGATCGGCAAGGCCGCCCCGGTCGGGCTGTTCGTGGAGACCTTCGGCACGGAGACCGTCGACCCGGTGCGCATCGAGGCCGCGATCCGCGAGGTCTTCGACCTGCGCCCGGCCGCGATCATCCGTGACCTGGGGCTGCTCCGGCCGATCTACCGGCAGACCGCGGCCTACGGCCACTTCGGCCGGACCGACCTCGACCTGCCCTGGGAGCGGCTCGACCGGGCCGCCGCGCTGAAGGACGCCGCCGATGTCTGAGCCCGGCCGGCCGGAGCCCGCGCTGCGCATCGCGGTCACCGGATCCATCGCCTCCGACCACTTGATGGTCTTCCCCGGCCGGTTCACCGAGCACCTGATGGCCGACCGGCTCGACCACGTGTCACTGTCCTTCCTCGCCGACGACCTCCAGGTGCGGCACGGGGGCGTCGCCGCCAACATCACCTACGGGCTCGCCCGGCTGGGTCTGCGCCCGCTGCTCGTCGGCGCGGCCGGCCGGGACTTCTCCGAACAGCGTGCGCTGCTGGAGGCCGCGGGCGTGGACACCTCGGCGGTGCGGATCTCCGGCACCCGGCACACCGCCCGGTTCGTGTGCACCACCGACCGGGACCAGAACCAGATCGCCACGTTCTACGCCGGGGCGATGGCCGAGGCCGCCGACATCCGGCTGGAGGAGTCCTTCCCCGACGCGGACTTCGTCCTCGTCGGCCCCGACGACCCGGCCGCCATGGTCCGGCACGCCGAGGCGTGCCGCCGCCACGGCATGCCGTTCGCGGCGGACCCCTCCCAGCAGCTGGCCCGCCTCGAACCGGACGCGATCCCGGGCCTGTTCGAGGGCGCGCGGTACCTGTTCACGAACGCCTACGAGCAGGCCCTGCTGTTACAGCGCACCGGCCTGACCGGGGAGGAGGTACTGCGCCGGGTCGGCGCCTGGGTCGTCACGCTCGGTGCCGACGGCGCCCGGATCGAACGGCACGCCGCCCCCGTCGTGACCGTGCCCGCCGTCCCCGTGGCGCACGTGGCCGACCCCACGGGGGCCGGCGACGCCTTCCGGGCGGGTTTCCTCGCGGAACACGCACGCGGCCGCGACGACGCGGAGGCGGTACGGACCGGCTGCGCGCTGGCCGCCACCGCTCTGGAGTCGGTCGGCAGCCAGGACTACGAGGCGACTTACGCGGCGGTGCGGGAACGCGCCCTGGCGGGGGTGGGAGGGTGACCGGCAGCCTCCCGGGCGACGGCGGCGGCCGTGACATCACCGTCGCGTCGGCGCTGCGGCGCCCCGGGCCGTTGTTCTCGGTGGAGTTCTTCCCGCCCCGCGACGCGGCGGGCGAGAGACGGCTGTGGCGGTGCGTGCGCGAACTGGAGCCGCTCGCCCCGGCGTTCGCGTCGGTGACGTACGGCGCCGGGGGCAGTACCCGGGAGCGTACGGTGCAGACCACGGCCCGGCTGCGCGAGCAGACCACCCTGTGCACGGTGGCCCACCTGGCGGCGGTGGGCCACTCGGTCGCCGAGCTGCGGCACGCCCTGTCGTGGTACGCGGCGACCGGCGTACGCAACCTGCTGCTGGTCCGCGGCGACCCGCCCGGTGACCCCGGCGGCGAGTGGGTCGCGCACCCGCAGGGCCTCGGCCACGCCGCGGAACTGGTGGCGCTGGCCCGGACCCTCGGCGACTTCTGCGTGGGCGTGGCCGCCTTCCCGCACGGGCATCCGCGTTCGCCCGACGCCGCCTCGGACCTCGCACACCTGGTGCGCAAGATCCGGGCCGGTGCGGACTTCGCCGTGGCGCAGCTCTTCTTCGACGTGGAGGCGTTCCTGCGACTGCGGGACCGGCTCGTCGGACAGGGCTGTGACGTGCCGCTGCTGCCCGGCGTCATGCCGATGACCACCCCCAAGGTGCTGCGCAAGGCGGTCGAGCTGTCCGGTGTGCGCGGCGAGCCGGGGCAGGCGCGGGCCCTCATGCGGTACGCCGACGACCCCGCGGCGTTCCGCGCCGCCGGTCTGGACGCCGCCGTACGGCTGTGCGCGCGGCTGCTGGACGAGGGGGTCCCGGCCCTGCACTTCTATTCCCTGAACACCACGGCGGCCACCCGGCACGTCCTCGACGCCCTCGGCATCGGGACGCGGCCCACGGCGACGCCCTCCCTACGACTGGAAGCCGAGCGCGTATGACTCTCCGTCCCGCCCGCCGTTCCCTGTTCCGCGCCGGTGTCGCCGCCGTGCCGCTGCTGACGGCGACACAGCTCGCCGGGCAGGCGGCCGCCGCCCCGTCCGGCGAGCCGGCCCGGGCCCAGGCGCTCACCTGCGCCTTCGTGTCCCGGTGGACCACCGCCTACCTGGAGGCGTGGCGCACCAAGGACGACGCGGCCGCCGTACGGCTCTTCTCCCCCGACGCCGTGTACGAGGCGGTGCCCGGTGACGAGTCCCAGACCTACCGGGGCCGGGACGCGATCGGCCGGTACTGGCGTGACGTCACTTCGGGGCAGTCCGACATCGGATACCGGCAGGGCACCCCCGTCGTCACCGGTGACCGGGCGGCCGTCGAGATGTGGGTGACCCTGCGCGCCCCGGCCGCCAATCCGGACGGGGAGCACTGGATCACCCTGATCGAGACCAACGTCCTCACTTTCGGCACCGTGGGATCGGAACGGCTGTGCACCCGCAACAGCGAGTACTGGATCCTGCGCACCGGCCGTCACGAGCCTCCGCAGGGCTGGGGCCGGGCGTGAGCGGACGCCGTACCCTCATCGCCGGCGGGCACGTCCTGAGCATGGACCCCGCGATCGGGGAACTGCCCTGCGCGGACGTGCTGGTGGAGGACGGCGTCATCCGGTCCGTCGGCCCGGACGCCGGCGCCGTGGACGTCGACGAGCGGATCGACGCCCGCGGCCGCCTGGTGCTGCCGGGGTTCGTCGACACGCACCGGCACATGTGGCAGGCGGTGCTGCGCGGCTGCGGGGCCGACCAGACGCTCGGCGAGTACTTCGAGACGGTCCTCGGGGACCTGGGCCCCCGGCTCACACCGGACGACCTGTACGTCGGCAACGCGCTCAGCGCGCTGGCGGCCCTCGACGCCGGCGTGACCACGGTCCAGGACGTCTCGAACGTCGGCAAGCCCACGCCGGAGCACACCGACGCCCTCCTCGACGCCCTGGAGTCCTCGGGGGTGCGCTGTGTCTTCGCCTACGGGATGGGCCCGGGGCGGGACGCGCGCCGGGTCCGCGAGACCCGGCTCGGGACGGGTGACGCCCTGGTGACGATGGCTCTGGACGCCGACGCCGGCGGTGACGACGACGTCCGGCGGATCTGGTCCCTGGCCCGGGACCTGGCGGTCCCGGCCGCCCTGCACGTGCGGGGCGGCCGGCCGGTCTCCCGGCTGCACCGGCTCGGCGTCCTCAGGCCCGGCACCGTCTTCATCCACGGCACGGGCCTGGAGGACGGCGAGCTGCGGCTGATGCGCGACAGCGGGGCGGCGCTCTCGATCGCCCCCGCGATCGAGATGACCATGGGCCACGGTCTGCCGCCCTTCGGGGCGGCGGCCGCGGCGGGCCTGCGGCCCGGACTGAGCACGGACGTCGAAGTGGCCGCCGCGGCCGATCTGTTCGGCCCGATGCGCACGGGTTTCCAGGTGGCACGCTTCGCGGCCCTGCACGGCCTGGCACAGGGGCAGGTCGCCCTGCCCACCACCCGGGACCTGCTGGAGTACGCCACGATCGCCGGTGCGGAGGTCCTGGGCCTCGGCCGTGTGACGGGGTCGCTCACGCCGGGCAAGCAGGCGGACGTGGTCGTGCTGCGCGCCGACCGGCCCGGGGTGGCCCCGGTGTACGACGCCGTCGGGACGGTGGTCTCGGCCATGGGTCCGGGCGACGTGGAGACGGTGCTCGTGGCCGGCCGGGTGGTCAAGCGCGACGGCAGGCTGCTGCACGCGGGCCTCCCCCGCCTGCTGGAACGCGCGGCGGCGGTACGCGACCGGCTGCGGCAGCCGGCGCCGAGCAGATGAGCCCCGGCGACGGCCTGGCCGTCCCGGGGCCCGGCACGGCGAGCCGCTGAGCCCGGCTCCGGCGGCCTGACCCTGCCGGGGCCTGTCTGGCCTGGCCCTGCCTGGGGCCTGTCCTGGCCCTGCCTGGGGCCTGGCCTGGCCTGGCCCTGCCGGCGGCCTGTCCTGGTCCGGCCTGGCCTTGCCGGGGCCCGGTCCGGCCGGCTCACCGGTGGATGAGGACGCCCTCCTCGACGGCGGCGAGAGCGGCGCGCAGGTGTTCGCTCAGGGCGCGGGCGGTGGCGTCGGGCATCCGGGAGACGAGGCGGGCGTGGGCCGCGGTGGTGGCCCGCACCGCCTCTTCGGCCGTCTTGACACCCAGCGGACTGAGTTCGACCCAGCTGCTGCGCCCGTCCTCGGCGTCGGCCTCCCGGGTCACGTAGCCGGCGGCCACCAGCCGTTTGATCACGTTGCTCGTGCCTCCGGAGGACAGCAGCAGGGCGTGCGTCAGATCGGTCGGCTTGAGCCGGTACGGCGCACCGACCCGGCGCAGGGTCGCGAGCACCCCGTACTCGGCCTGGGTGAGGTGCAGCTTCTCCAGCGCGGCGGCGGCGGTCAGGTCGAAGGCCGACACCAGCAGGGCGGTGCGCTTGGCGAGTTCGAGGGGGAGACCGGCGATCTCCGGCATCTCGACGCGCCAGGCCGAGATGATCTCGTCAACGTGGTCGGGCTCCACTGGCACCGCCTTTCGTGTTGCGTGAGTTTGCTCAGCATAAAGATACTGGGCGACCGAAAAAATCCGGACTCCGACGGCAGCCTCTCCTCCCGGGCCCGGTTCACAGTTTAGCTTTCCATGTAGCTTTGCGTAATGCTTTCTTGCTAGTGTTCGATGCATGGGCATGCGACACGCACGTCGTGCATTGATGGCCACTCTTCTCCTGACCGCCCTGGGGGCCTGCGCACCCGACGGCTCCACCGGGAGCGACCGTTCCGCATCCGTACCCAGAAAGGCGACCGCCGTGCCGGATCTCCACCTGTCCGAGGCCCGCGCCGGGGACTGCTTCGCCGGCAGCGGCGCCACCGTGCACCGCCAGTCCGGTACCCCGCGCTCGCGGATCGTCACCCTGGGCTCCGGGCCCCGTGGTGTGGTCCTCGCCCCCATCTCCTGGGGCAACGCCTGCGAGTGGGCCGCCGAGGCGAAGCGCCTGGCCGCGTCCGGCTACCGCGTCGCCAGCGTCGACTGGGGCTCCGACCGGCAGAGCACGGTCCTGCAGGCCACCCGCCTGCTGCGCACCGAGGGCGCCGACCAGGTCGTCTGGGTCGGCGGCTGCATGGGGGGCAACGTGATGCTGGGTCTGGCGCCGGCGGCCGGCGCCGCCGACCGCCCGGTCGGCGTGGCGGGCATCAGCCCCCTGGCCTCGCTCGGCGGCTACACGGACTCCGCCTCGGCGGACTACGACGGCCGGCTGTTCCTGCTCGGCACCGCCGACGACCCGCTGGCCGACGCCCGCCGGCTGCGTGAGGTCGCGGCGAGCTTCCCGGGTGCCGAGGTGGTCGTCCTCCCCGGCAGGCTGCACGCCGCGGAGATCTTCGCGGGCCCGCACGCCGACCGGGCGCGCAAGGAACTGGACGCGTTCCTGGAGCGGTCGTTCGCGCACGCGACCACGTGAGACCGGCAGGCCGGTCCCGGGCAGCAGCCGGGGGGTCCGGAACCGAAGCCGGAAACGGAACCGGAAACGGAAACGGAAACGGAAAGACGAACGGCCGCAGCCCCCGCACAGTGGGCTGCGGCCGTTCTGTATCTGACCTGTCCGTGGCAGGTCAGAGCGCAAGGCCGGTGAGCACCAGCACACGCTCGTAGGTGTAGTCCTCCATCGCGTACTTCACGCCCTCGCGGCCCACACCGGACTGCTTGGCGCCGCCGTACGGCATCTGGTCGGCGCGGTAGGACGGGACGTCACCGATGACCACACCGCCGACCTCGAGGGCGCGGTGGGCGCGGAAGGCGACCTGCAGGTCGTGGGTGAACACGCCCGCCTGGAGGCCGTACTTGGACTCGTTGACCGCGGCGAACGCCTCGGCCTCGCCGTCCACCTTCTGCACGGTGAGGACCGGTCCGAAGACCTCCTCGCAGGCGAGCGTCGCGGTCGCCGGCACGTCGGTGAGGACGGTCGGCGCGTAGGAGGCGCCGTCGCGGTCGCCGCCGGTGTGCAGCGTGGCACCGGCCTCGACGGCCTCCTTGACCCACGACTCGACGCGCTTGGCGGCGTCCTCGCTGACCAGCGGGCCGACATCGGTCTTGTCGTCGCTCGGGTCACCGGTGACCTGGGCCTCGACGGCGGCGACGATGCGCGGCAGCAGCCGGTCGTACACCGACGCGTCGGCGATCACGCGCTGCACGGAGATGCAGGACTGACCGCCCTGGTAGTTGGAGAAGGTCGCGATGCGGGTCGCGGCCCAGTCCAGGTCGGCGTCGGAGGCGAAGTCGCCGAGGACGACCGCGGCCCCGTTGCCGCCCAGTTCCAGCGTGCAGTGCTTGCGCGGCACCGAGTCCATGATCGCGTAACCGACCTTCTCGGAGCCGGTGAAGGAGATGACCGGCAGGCGCTCGTCCTGGACGAGGGCGGGCATGCGGTCGTTGGAGACCGGCAGGATCGACCAGGAGCCGGCCGGCAGGTCGGTCTCGGCGAGCAGGTCACCGAGGATCAGACCGGACAGCGGGGTGGCCGGGGCCGGCTTCAGGATGATCGGGGCGCCGGCGGCGATCGCCGGGGCGACCTTGTGGGCGCACAGGTTCAGCGGGAAGTTGAACGGCGCGATGCCGAGCACGACACCCTTAGGGAAGCGACGGGTGAGCGCCAGCCGGCCCTGGCCGCCGAGGTCCGTGTCGAGCCGCTGGGCCTCGCCGCCGTTGAACCGGCGGGCCTCCTCGGCGGCGAACCTGAACACGGAGACCGCACGGCCGACCTCGCCCCGGGCCCACTTGATCGGCTTGCCGTTCTCGGCGGAGATCAGCTGGGCGATCTCCTCGGTGCGCTCGGCCAGGCGCTTGCTGACGTGGTCGAGAGCGGCGGCGCGTGCGTGCGCCGGGGTGGCGGCGAACTCGTCCCGTACGGCGTACGCGGCGGCCACGGCCTCCTCGACCTGGGCGTCGGTCGGGACGCTCACCCGGGCGACGAGCCGGCCGTCCCACGGCGAGGTGACGTCGAAGGTGTCCTCGCCGGTGACCTGGCGGCCGGCGAGCCAGAAGGCATGGGTGGAAGTCATGTGCGAGTCCCGGCCCTTCCGCGTTGGGGGTGTGCTTGGCTTTCGAGGTCCACGGTAGGGCGGGGGCGGCCGACGGTCGTTTGTCCGAGTAGTAGCAGTGGACGGACCAGGCACTACTGTTTGGACTACTGAGCCGTCGGCGGAAGCCGCCTCGGCGTCACCGGGCGGAGCCTGCCCCGAGGCTGCTCCAGGGCTGCTCCGCTACTCGGTGGAGGTCGCCTTCAGCGCGAGCCACAGCTCCATGCGCACGTCGGGATCGTCCAGGCTGCGCCCGAGGATCTCCTCCACGCGGCGCATCCGGTACCGCAGCGTGTGCCGGTGCACCCCCAGGTCGGCGGCGGCCGCGTCCCACTGCCCGTGCCGGGACAGCCACGCCCGCAGCGAGGCGACCAGGTCCCCCCGGCCCGTCGCGTCGTGCTCGTGCAGGGCCCGCAGCAGACCGTCGGCGAACGCCTTCACCGCGTCGTCCGCCAGCAGCGGCAGCACCGACCCCGCCGCCAGCTGCTCGTGCTCCACGAACACCCGCCCCCGCCGCCGCGCCACCGACAACGCCTGCTCGGCCTGCTTGTACGCCGCTGCCGCCGCTATCGGCCCGGCCGGCGCCGACAGCCCGACGATCAGCTCCTCCTCCTCGGCACGCCCCTGCTCGGGCACCGCCCGCGCCGCCTCCAGCGCCGTCGCGTACGCGGCACACGCGGCCACCGCCGCGCCCTGGTCGGCGGCCAGGACCACCAGCCGCTCCCCCTCCGGTACGACCAGCACGGCCTCGCCGGCCCGCGCCGCGGCCGACTCCACCGCCTCGGCCAGCTCGCCCAGCGGCTCGCCGGCCGTGCCGGACGGCGACTCGGCGACGATCATCCGGAAGGGGGCGTCCAGCAGGCCCCCGTACAGGTCCCCGGCGACGGCCCGGGCGTGGTCGGGCTCGCCGGCGAGGAGCATGCGCAGCACCGCCGTGCCGATCCGCTGTTCGGCGGCGTGCAGGGAGCGGGAGCGTTCGGTGGTGAGGGTGAGCAGGGCGATGGCGGAGTGGACGGCGTACCGCTCGGCCGTGCCGAGCGCGGCGGCCGTGCCCACGGCGAGCGCCGCCCGGGGGCGCCGGCCGGTGCCCAGCGAGTGCAGCTCCACGCGGTCGTCGTGGTCCGGTCCACCCACCACGGAGGAGGCGGGGGCGGAGCGCTCCCGCAGCCGCTCGACCTCCGCGGTGAGCCGGGCGGCGCGGCGGCCGGCCCACTCCGGGGCGGCGGCGACGACGGCGCCCGAGGCGTCGTACAGCGCGGCCCAGCCGTCGACCTGCGCGGCGAGCGCGGTGAGCACCCCCTCGGGGCCGGTGTTCAGGGCCTGTTTGGTCAGCTCGCGCTGGGCGGCGAAGCCTGCGGTGACCGCCCGGTACTGGTCGGCGGCGATCGCCGCGGAGACGGCCTTGCTGATGGCGAGGAACGGGGTGCGGCGGGGCACCTCGAGCAGCGGCAGCCCCTCCTCGGCGCAGGCGTCGACGAGCGCCCCGGGGATCTCCTCGTAGTTCACGCCGACGGCGAACCCGAGCCCGACCACACCCGCACCGACGAGCCGCCGCACGTAGCGCCGCATGGCCTCCGGATCCTCCGCGTCCAGCTTCAGCGCGGTGATCAGGAGCAGCTCGCCGCCCTCCATGTAGGGCACGGGATCGGCCAGCTCGCTGACGTGCGCCCAGCGGACGGGTACGTCCAGGCGGTCCTCGCCCGCGCGCACGGTCAGCTTGAGCGCGGAGTGGTGGACGAGCGAGGCGAGAGTCGGGGGCATGAGGCCTTCACGGTGAGGGGGTGATCTTTTGGCCGTCGTGTATGAACGGCCTACGCCGATTCTGCCTCACCGTACGAGCGCCCGCTGGCCCTCCTCCTCAGCCCCGCAGATCCACCAGCAGGGGCGGCGCGTGCTCCCCCTGCACGGTGGTCAACGACAGCACCGCGTGCCCCGGCGGCACCCCATGAGCCAACTCGGAAGCCGACCACCGCTCCCGCTCGACCTGCCGCACGGTGACGGCCCGGGCCGTCGGCGCATGGCCGGTGATGACCCGGCGCAGCATGTGCACGGCCTTGCCGGCCGGGGTCTCGGCGATGATCTGCCGGTCGGTGACGTCCCGGGTCTCGGTCCACTCCTTGCCCCAGACCTCGGCGAAGTCCTGCCCGTCCCAGGGGGTGAGCCCGGACAGGGCCATCCGGCAGCCGGTGGCCCCGAGCAGCGGTCCGCGCAGTGGCCGGGCCACGTCGTCCAGGGTCCGCAGCGTCAGCACCGTGCCCGCGTTGGCGCTGCGCAGCCGCTGGATGCCGCGCACGGCCTCGGGAGTGATGACACCGGTGGCGTCGTCGAGGAGCAGACAGGCGAACAGTGAGCGGTCCTCCCGTGCCGTCACGGCGGCCGTGAACTGCGCGAGCACCAGCCGGGCCAGGATCCGCGAGGCGTCGGCGTGGCCGCGCTGCGGCAGGTCGATGCGGACCCGGACCGGGTGGTCGAGGGCCCGGAGCGAGAACGGCCGGCTCTGTCCGGAGGTGTCGAAGAAGGCGGCGAACGCCGGGCGGTCGAGCAGGGCGATCCGGTCGGCTAGCACCGTGCCGACGTCGCCCGGATGGGCCATCTGACGTTCCCGGGCGTCGAGTTCGCGCAGCAGCGAGTCCTGCCCGGTGTCGGTGAGCGCCTTGCGCAACGCGGCCAGCGGGCCGGGCGCGCCGTCGAGGAGCTGCCGCAGTTCCGGTACCGAGGGGAAGCGGTCGTGGACGGCCCGGAAGGGGCCGAGCAGCTGGGCGAGGACGGTGGTCGAGCGGCGGCTGTCACTGCCCGGGTGCGGGTCGGCGAGATCACCGACGAGCGCCTCGGCGAGTATGGCGGCGGCCTCGTCGGGGTCGGTGGTGCCGCCGTAGAGGTCGAGGTCGTAGACGGATTCGGGGTGGCCGACGCGGACGACGACGTCGTAGGCCTCGGCCGGGCCGAGTCCGGCGCCGGAGGCGCCGACGACCACGGCCGAGGCACGGCCGGCCAGGGCGTGCAGGCACAGGGACTCGGCGAGCGGCCGTACGACGGCACCGGTCTTGCCGGATCCGGCGGGGCCGACGGCGAGCAGCGAGGTGCCCAGCAGGTCGGGGCCGAGGGCGAGTCCCGCGCCGCGGTAGTGGTAGGGGTTGCGGGGGTCGTCGGCGGTGGTGCCGAGCCGGACCTGGCCGGTGAGCAGATCGTGCCGGGCGTGCCGGGCGGGCAGATCGCGTTCGCCGGAGGGGTGCAGGCAGGCCGCGGCGCCGTCCTTGAGCACGGCCCCGGTGAAGGCGGCCAGGCTGTGCCGGCCGGACCGCACGCCCTGCCAGGCCCGGCTGATCCGCGCGTGGTCCACGTCCCGCATGAGCCCGGCCCGCGCCTCCGCGGCCAGCCGCTCGGCGGCCTCCTGCGCACCGGCGCGGCGCAGCTGGGGCCATGCGGCGGGGTCCTGGTCGGGGGCGGGCGGGGGTTCTTCCATGGGCGCGGCGGGACGCCAGGAGGGCGGGCCGTAGCGACGCCAGACCTCGCCCCAACGGCCGAGGCGACCGACGACGAGCAGGATCGCGAGGGCGATGACGGTGTAGTACGAGTACCAGAGGACCGCGTTGCCGACGCGGTCGTTGCCCTCACGCCAGGAGTCGGGTGTGAACAGCTCCAGCGGGATCACCCACCAGCCGCCCAGGTATCCGTTCCACAGCAGCGACCACACCAGCCAGCCCACGAGGAAGGCGATCAGCGCGCCGCTGATCAGCTGACGGGAGGGGATCTGCTCGGGCTCCTGCTCGGGCCGCGGGCGGTGCCCGAGGCGCCACACGCCGGGCGCGGCCTCCGGCCGGGAGGCCCGCAGCCAGGCGAGGAAGGTGGTGCCGTCCGGTTTCGGCGGTGCGCCGGGCGGCACGGTGGGCGCGGGCGGCGTGCCCGGTGGCAGGGTGTGGGTGTGGGGGTCGGCCGGGGGTGTCGGGTGGGGTACCGGGGACGGGTGTGTGCCGCGCGTGTCCCGCGTGCCGTCGCTGTCCATCGATCCTGCCCCCTGACCAGCCGTTCCGTCCGCCATCAGCGAGCAATCTAACGCCCCGGCAAGGGGAGTTCACCGTTTACACGGCCGAGACGGGCCGTACCCGCCCACCCGGGCTATGTCCACGGCGGACAACCGGCCGCCCCGACAACGCCCACATGGAGCATGCCCACCCCGCAGAACCGGTCTTAGCCTGCGAGAAAAGAAGGTATGCGTCCGTAAACGCACCGCCCGGAACCGCCCGGGACCGCCCGGTACGCAAGATCATCAGGGAGCCCCCCATGACCGCACTTCCGCAGGAGCGCCGCGTCGTCACCGCCATCCCCGGCCCGAAGTCGCAGGAGCTGCAGGCCCGCCGCATCGCCGCGGTCGCCCAGGGCGTGGGCTCCGTGCTGCCCGTCTTCACCACGCGCGCCGGCGGCGGCATCATCGAGGACGTCGACGGCAACCGCCTCATCGACTTCGGCTCCGGCATCGCCGTGACCAGCGTCGGCGCCTCCGCCGAGGCCGTCGTGCGGCGCGCCAGCGCCCAGCTCGCCGACTTCACCCACACCTGTTTCATGGTCACCCCGTACGAGGGCTACGTGGAGGTCGCGGAGGCGCTGGCCGAGCTGACCCCGGGTGACCACGCCAAGAAGTCCGCGCTGTTCAACTCCGGCGCCGAGGCCGTCGAGAACGCCGTCAAGATCGCGCGCGCCTACACCAAGCGGCAGGCCGTGGTCGTGTTCGACCACGGTTACCACGGGCGTACCAACCTCACGATGGCGCTCACCGCGAAGAACATGCCGTACAAGCACGGCTTCGGTCCGTTCGCCCCCGAGGTGTACCGCGTCCCGGTCGCCTACGGCTACCGCTGGCCCACCGGTGCGGAGAACGCCGGCCCCGAGGCCGCCGCGCAGGCCATCGACCAGATCACCAAGCAGGTCGGCCCGGACAACGTCGCCGCGATCATCATCGAGCCGGTGCTCGGCGAGGGCGGCTTCATCGAGCCGGCCAAGGGCTTCCTCCCGGCGATCCGGCAGTTCGCCGCCGACAACGGGATCGTCTTCGTCGCCGACGAGATCCAGTCCGGCTTCTGCCGCACCGGTCAGTGGTTCGCCTGTGAGGACGAGGGCATCGTCCCGGACCTCATCACCACCGCCAAGGGCATCGCCGGCGGCCTGCCGCTGGCCGCCGTGACCGGTCGCGCCGAGATCATGGACGCCGCGCACGCCGGTGGCCTCGGTGGCACCTACGGCGGCAACCCCGTCGCCTGCGCGGGTGCGCTCGGCGCCATCGAGACGATGAAGGAGCTGGACCTCAACGGCAAGGCGAAGCGCATCGAGGAGATCATGAAGGGTCGCCTCACCGCCATGGCCGAGAAGTTCGACATCATCGGTGACGTGCGGGGCCGCGGCGCGATGATCGCCATCGAGCTGGTCAAGGACCGCACCACCAAGGAGCCGAACCCGGAGGCGACCGCCGCCCTCGCCAAGGCCTGCCACGCCGAGGGCCTGCTGGTCCTCACCTGCGGCACCTACGGCAACGTGCTGCGCTTCCTGCCCGCGCTGGTCATCGGCGAGGACCTCCTCAACGAGGGTCTCGACATCATCGAGCAGGCGTTCGCGCGCATCTGAGCAGCTGGTCTGCACCTGTGAAGGGTGCCTGCGGCAGGCCGTGTGAAGAACGTGTGCGGGGTGGATGACGGGAGCGGATTCCGTCTGCCCAAGCGACCCGGCCTGCCGTAGGTTCTATCCAGATGAGAGATACACCCCGCTCACAGGGGACTGTGGGCGGATTCAGGCCGGGGCCTCCCCAGCTACGGCCTGGTCGTGCCCTCGCGCACACATCCGGCGCCTGAAGGCTCCGGGATCTCCTCACCGATCGGACGGTCGCCGCCCCAAACCCCCCGGGGCGCGCGACGTTCCGGTCCGGACGGCCGCCTCGGAACCACCCCCCCCTGTTCCGGGGCGGCCGACCTCCTCCTCCCCGGGTGTCTCTGCCAAGCTGGGCGCCGTGTCGACCTCAGTCCGCCGCACCCTGTCCCTCGGTGTCCCGGCCGTCCTGTTCGCCCTGATCACCTGGCAGGTCGCGGCCCGCGGCCCGCTGCTGCGCCTGGACGCCCGCGCCAGCCGTGCCCTCGTCCGTCCGGACCGGCCCTCCGAGCTGCTCTCCGACCTCGGCAACATGCAGGTCGCCCTCCCCGTGCTCGCCGCGGCCCTCGGGTACGCGGCCTGGCGCGGCCGCGGTGCCGGTGCGGACCGGTGGTGGCTGCCGCCGCTCGGCGCGGCCCTCCTGATGGCTCTGGTCCCGGCGATCGTCGTACCGCTGAAGGACTGGACCGCCCGCCCGGGGACCCCTGTGGTGGCCCCGGGCGTCGGCTACTTCCCGTCCGGTCACACGGCGACGGCGATGGTGGCGTACGGCTCCGCGGCCCTGCTCCTGCTGCCCTGGCTCCGCTCGCCCGCTGCCCGCCGTACCGCTGTCGCCGGCTGTGCGGCGCTCGTCCTCGGGGTGTCGTACGGTCTGGTGCGCCGGGGCTGGCACTGGCCGCTGGACGTGGTGGCCAGCTGGTGTCTGTGCACCGTGCTGCTGGCCACCCTCGCCCCGGTGATCAGCCGAAGTAGGCGTCGAAGTTCTTCTGGAACTCCCAGTTCGCATAGCGGTCCCAGTTCACCGACCACGTCATCAGACCGCGCAGTGCGGGCCAGGTCCCGTGGGTCGCGTACGAGCCGCAGTCCGTCCTCTTCGTGAGGCAGTCCAGCGTCTTGGTGACCTCGGCCGGGGAGACGTGGCCGTTGCCCGCGTTCGTCGACGCCGGCATGCCGATGGCGACCTGGTCGGGGCGCAGCGGCGGGAAGACGTTGTCCGGGTTGCCGGCGACCGGGAAGCCGGTGAGGAGCATGTCGGTCATGGCGATGTGGAAGTCGGCGCCGCCCATGGAGTGGTACTGGTTGTCCAGGCCCATGACCGGGCCCGAGTTGTAGTCCTGGACGTGCAGCAGGGCGAGGTCGTCGCGCAGGGCGTGGATCACCGGGAGGTAGGCGCCGCAGCGCGGGTCCTGGCCGCCCCACTTGCCGGTGCCGTAGTACTGGTAGCCGTTCTGCACGAAGAACGTCTCCGGGGCCATCGTGAGCACGAACGCCGAGCCGTACCTGGCCCTGAGGGTCTTCAGTGCCGAGATGAGGTTGACGATCACGGGTGTGGTCGGGTTCCTGAAGTCCGTGTCGTTCGCGTCGAGCGACAGCGAGTGCCCCTCGAAGTCGATGTCCAGGCCGTCGAGGCCGTAGGTGTCGATGATGTGCGAGACGGAGGAGACGAAGGTGTCCCGCGCGGCCGTCGTGGTCAGCCGGACTTGGCCGTTCTGGCCGCCGATCGAGATGAGCACCTTCTTGCCGGCCGCCTGCTTGGCCTCGATCGCCGCCTTGAAGTCGGCGTCGCTCTCCGCGTTCGGGCATTCGGTGACCGGACAGCGGTTGAACCGGATGTCCCCGGAGGTGACCGAGGTGGGTTCGCCGAAGGCCAGGTCGATGACGTCCCAGCTGTCGGGGACGTCGGACAGGCGGGTGTAGCCGGCGCCGTTGGCGAAGCTCGCGTGGAGGTAGCCGACGAGGGCGTGGGCGGGCAGACCGCCCGGGCCGCCGCCCGTGCCGGCCCCGGTCGTCGCGGTCACCACGGCGGACTTCGCGGACTCGCCGGCGCCGTTGACCGCCGTCACCTGGAAGCCGTACGCGGTCGAGGCGGCGAGTCCGGAGACGGTCGCCGAAGTCCCGGTGACCGTCTGGGCCTTGACCCCGTCGCGGTAGACGGCGTAGCTCGTCGCGCCCGGCACCGCCGACCAGGACAGGCCGACGGAGGACGAGGTGACGGAGGTGGTCCGCAGGCCGGCCGGGGCGGCGGGGGGCTGCCCGGTGCCGCCCCCGCCGGGGCCGACCAGGGTGAGGTCGTCGGCGTAGTAGGCGCCGGTGCCGTACCAGCCGTGCGTGTAGATCGTGACCTTGGTGGTGCCGGATCCGGTACGGAAGGTGGTGCTCAGCTTCTGCCAGTCGGACGCGGACTGGGTCCAGGCGGAGACGTCGGTGGTGCCGGTGCCGTCCGCGCCGAGGTAGACGTAGGAGCCGCGGACGTATCCGGACAGCGTGTACTGGGCGTCGGGCCGGACGGTCACCGTCTGGCTGCACCGGGCGTTGTCGCTGCCCGCCGGGGTGGCCCGCAGCGCGGAGGTTCCGCCGTGCACGGGCGAGTCGACCGTCGTACCGGCCGTGCAGGTCCAGCCGGTCAGGCCGGACTCGAAGCCGCCGTTGACCGCGACGTCCGTGTCGGCCGCACGGGCGGCCGACGAGAGCGCGGTGACGCCGGGGACGGCCAGCAGGGCGGCCGTGATCAGGGTGAGGACAGGTCTCGCGCGTACCACAAGTGCCTCCGGACGCCGGGGAATTGGAGGGGGAAGGAACCGCGCTCAACTTGGTCCAGACCAATTCGCTTGTCAAGCCCCGCGGCACCGATCCGGCGCGCCCGGCCGGCGCCGGTCCGGCCCCCCGGGAACTCAGTCGTCGGCCAGGCCGACGGCGGCCTCGTGCATCGCCAGTTCCAGCAGCGCCGGATCGGTCAGCAGGCCGGAGCCGTCCGGCGGCACCAGCCAGCGCACGGCGCGGGTCGCCCGGCCCGGATACGGCACCACGATCCAGGTGCCGTGGCCGGCGCTGCGGATGCCGGTGCCCAGCCAGCGGGCCGCGGTGCCCGGCGGCACGAAGAACCCGACCCGGTTGTCGCCGAAGTCGACGAGCACCGGGCCGGGCCGGTCGAGGATGCGGGTGAGCACGTCCAGGGTGGGATAGCCGAGGTCACCCGGCAGGATCAGGACGTCCCAGGCCTTGCCGGCGGGCAGCAGGGCGACCCCGAGGGGGTTGCGTTCCCACTCCCAGCGGCAGGCCTCGGGATCCGGCGTTACGGACACCAGCCATTCGAGCGCGGTCTTCGGCCCGGTCATGGAAAGGCCCCCTCTCTGTCACGGACGCGGTCACGTCCACGAGGGAGAGGGGGGCCGTCCCGGCGCATTACGCGGGTTGACCCGACCCGTTCGGGTGAGCCGGGTCACACTTCAGCTGTCGAAGCCCAGCCCCAGCCGGTCCATGGTCCGCAGCCAGAGGTTCCGCCGGCCGCCGTGCGCGTCCGCGCGGGCCAGGGACCACTTGGTGAGGGCGATCCCGGTCCAGGCGAAGGGCTCCGGCGGGAACGGCAGCGGCTTCTTGCGGACCATCTCCAGCCGTGTGCGCTCGGTGTCCTCGCCGTCCAGCAGGTCCAGCATCACGTCGGCGCCGAAGCGGGTCGCGCCGACACCGAGCCCGGTGTAGCCCGCCGCGTACGCCACCTTCCCCTGGTGGGCCGTACCGAAGAACGCCGAGAAGCGGGAGCAGGTGTCGATGGCGCCGCCCCAGGCGTGGGTGAATCGGACGCCCTCCAACTGCGGGAAGCAGGTGAAGAAGTGGCCGGCGAGCTTCGCGTACGTCTCCGGCCGGTCGTCGTACTCCGCCCGGACCCGGCCGCCGTAGTGGTGGATCGCGTCGTACCCGCCCCAGAGGATGCGGTTGTCGGCGGACAGCCGGAAGTAGTGGAACTGGTTGGCCGAGTCCCCGAGTCCCTGCCGGTTCTTCCAGCCGATCGAGGCCAGCCGGTCGGCGCTGAGCGGCTCGGTCATCAGGGCGTAGTCGTAGACGGGGACGGTGTACGACCGCACGCGCCGCAGCAGGCTCGGGAAGATGTTGGTGCCGAGCGCGACGGTCCGCGCGCGGACGGCGCCGTACGGCGTGCGTACGGCCATCCCGGCACCGTACTGCTTCAGGGTCAGGGCGGGCGTGTGCTCGTAGACCCGCACCCCGAGCCTGATGCAGGCCTGCTTCAGCCCCCAGGCCAGCTTCGCCGGGTGGAGCATGGCCACGCCCCGGCGGTCCCACAGGCCTGCCTCGAAGGTGGGTGAGTTCACCTGCTCGCGCACGGCGTCCGCGTCCAGGAACTCGATGCCGTCGGCCAGGCCCTTCTCCTCCAGCTCGCGGTGCCAGTCGCGCAGTTCCCAGGCCTGGTAGGTCTCGGTGGCGACGTCGATCTCACCGGTGCGCTCGAAGTCGCAGTCGATGCCGTGCCGGGCCACTGCGGCCTCGATCTCGTCGAGGTTGCGCCGGCCAAGCTCCTCCAGCGTGTTGATCTCGTCCGGCCAGCGGGCGAGGCCGTTGGGCAGGCCGTGCGTGAGGGAGGCGGCGCAGAAGCCGCCGTTGCGGCCGGAGGCGGCCCAGCCCACCTCGCGGCCTTCCAGCAGGACCACATCGCGCTGCGGGTCGCGCTCCTTGGCGTTCAGCGCGGTCCACAGTCCGCTGTAACCGCCGCCGACGACCAGCAGGTCGCAGGTCTCGGTGGTGGTCAGGGCGGGCTCGACCTGCGGCTTGCCGGGGTCTTCCAGCCAGTACGGGACCGGCTGGGCTTCGGAGAGAGAGGCGATCCAGTTGTCTTTGCCACGGCTCATGGCGCTTGGGGCCATGATTTCAACTCCCTACGGGGCTTATGCCTTTTGCTTGTTACGGCGATTGGTGACGACCATCGAGGTCAGGACGAACAGCACGGCGATGAGGAACATGGCCGTACCGATCACGTTGATCTGCACGGGAGTTCCGCGCTGCGCCGACCCCCAGACGAACATCGGGAAGGTGACGGTCGAACCGGCGTTGAAATTGGTGATGATGAAATCGTCGAAGGAGAGCGCGAACGACAGCAGCGCGCCGGCGGCGATCCCGGGTGCCGCGATGGGCAGGGTGACCCGCAGGAAGGTCTGCACCGGACCGGCGTACAGGTCCCGGGCGGCCTCTTCCAGGCGCGGGTCCATCGACATCACGCGGGCCTTGACGGCGGTGACGACGAAGCTCAGGCAGAACATGATGTGCGCGATCAGGATCGTCCAGAAGCCGAGCTGGGCGCCCATGTTGAGGAACAGGGTGAGCAGCGAGGCGGCCATGACGACCTCGGGCATCGCCATCGGCAGGAAGATCAGCGAATTCACGGCGCCGCGGGCGCGGAAGCGGTAGCGGACCAGCGCGAAGGAGATCATCGTGCCGAGGACGGTGGCGCCGACCGTCGCCCACACCGCGATCTGGAGACTGATGGACAGCGAGCCGCACATGTCGGCGACTCCGCACGGGTCCTTCCAGGCGTCCGTGGAGAACTGCTGCCACTCGTAGTTGAAGCGCCCCTTCGGCTTGTTGAAGGAGAACACGGTGACGACGACGTTCGGCAGCAGGAGATAGCCGAGGGTCAGCAGTCCGGCGATGACGACGAGACGGCGCTTGAGCCAGTTGACGAAGGGCATTTAGACCAGGTCCTCCGTCCCGGACCGGCGGATGTAGATCGTGACCATGGCCAGGATGCCGGCCATGAGGATGAAGGAGAGGGCCGCGGCCGTCGGATAGTCCAGGATGCGCAGGAACTGCGTCTGGATGACGTTTCCGATCATGCGGGTGTCGGTGGAGCCGAGGAGTTCGGCGTTGACGTAGTCACCGGCCGCCGGGATGAACGTCAGCAGCGTGCCGGAGACGACGCCCGGCATCGACAGCGGGAAGGTCACCTTGCGGAAGGTGGTCCACGGCTTGGCGTACAGATCGCCGGCCGCCTCGTGCAGCCGCCCGTCGATCCGCTCCAGCGAGGTGTAGAGCGGCAGGATCATGAACGGCAGGAAGTTGTACGTCAGACCGCAGACGACCGCGAGCGGTGTGGCGAGGACCCGGTCGCCGGCCGTCCACCCGAGCCAGCTGGTCACGTCCAGGACGTGCAGCGAGTTCAGGGTGTGCACGACCACGCCGCTGTCCGCGAGGATCGTCTTCCAGGCGAGGGTGCGGATCAGGAAGCTGGTGAAGAACGGCGCGATCACCAGGATCATGATCAGGTTCTTCCAGCGGCCGGCGCGGAAGGCGATCAGATAGGCCAGCGGGTAGCCGAGCAGCAGGCAGAGCACGGTCGCGGCGGCGGCGTAGGAGACGGACCGCAGGAACTGCGGCCAGTACTCGCCGAGCGCGTCCCAGTAGGTCGCGAAGTGCCAGGTGACCTTGTAGCCGTCCTCCAGGGAGCCCGTCTGCACGGACGTGGAGGCCTGGTAGATCATCGGCAGGGCGAAGAAGACGATCAGCCAGAGCATGCCGGGCAGCAGCAGCCAGTACGGCGTGAACCGGCCGCGCTTGCGCGGGGGCTTGTGCTCCGGCTCCGCGGGGGCGAGCGGCGCGGGCGCCTCGGTGAGCGTGGACATCAGGCGGCGACCTCTTCCTCGGTGCCCGCGTCGATGTCCTGGGCCGCGTCGAGGCCGAAGGTGTGGGCCGGGCTCCAGTGCAGGACGACGTCGGCGCCCGGCAGCAGCCGGCCGTCGCGCTCGACGTTCTGCACGTACACCGAGAACTCGTCGCAGACGGGGGTGTCGATCACGTACTGGGTGGAGACGCCGATGAAACTCGCGTCGGCGATCTTGCCGTTGAGGCGGTTGCGGCCCGCCGGGATCTCGCCCGCGTCGTCGGCGTGCGTGAGCGCGATCTTCTCGGGGCGGATGCCGACCAGCACCTTGCCGCCGGCCGTCGCGGGGGCGGAACAACGCTCCGCGGGCAGCACCAGCTTGCCGCCGCCGGCCTTCAGCACGATGTCGTCGCCGTTGCTGGTGTCGACCTCGGCCTCGATGAGGTTGGAGGTGCCGAGGAAGTTCGCGACGAAGGTGGTCTGCGGGTTCTCGTACAGCTCCGTCGGGGCGCCGAGCTGCTCGACCCGGCCCGCGTTCATCACGGCGACCGTGTCGGCCATGGTCATGGCCTCCTCCTGGTCGTGCGTGACGTGGACGAAGGTGATGCCGACCTCGGTCTGGATGCGTTTCAGCTCCAGCTGCATCTGGCGGCGCAGCTTCAGGTCCAGGGCGCCGAGCGGCTCGTCGAGGAGCAGCACCTTGGGGTGGTTGATCAGGGCACGGGCCACCGCGACGCGCTGCTGCTGGCCGCCGGAGAGCTGGTGCGGCTTCTTGCGCGCCTGCTCGCCCAGCTGGACCAGCTCCAGCATCTCCTCGACCTGCTTCTTCACGCTCTTGATGCCGCGCCGGCGCAGGCCGAAGGCGACGTTCTCGAAGATGTCCAGGTGCGGGAAGAGTGCGTAGGACTGGAAGACGGTGTTGACCGGTCGCTTGTACGGCTGGAGGTAGGTGACGTCCTGGTCGCCGAGGCAGACCGTGCCCGTCGACGGCTCCTCCAGGCCCGCGATCATGCGCAGCGTGGTGGTCTTGCCGCAGCCGGATGCGCCGAGCAGGGCGAAGAAGGAGCCCTCGGGCACGGTCAGGTCCAGCGGGTGCACGGCGGTGAAGGAGCCGTACGTCTTGGAGATTCCGGAGAGGCGGACGTCGCCGCTGTTGTCTGGTGTCGTCTTCATCGTCGTCACGCCCCTGTGAGCTTCGCGAACTTCTCTTCGTAGGTCGTCTCTTCCTTCTGGCTCAGGGAGCGGAAGGCGTGGGACCTCGCCTGCATGGCCTTGTCGGGGACGATCAGCGGATTGCCCGCCGCGTCCTCGTCGATCTTCGCAAGGTACGGTTTCACACCGTCGACCGGTGTCACGTAGTTGATGTAGGCGGCGAGCGCGGCGGCCTGCGCGGGTTCGTAGTAGAAGTCGATGAGCCGCTCGGCGTTCGTCTTGTGACGGGCCTTGTTGGGGATGCACAGGTTGTCGGTCGACGTCATGTAGCCGCTGTCCGGGATGACGAAGTCCACGTCCGGGCTGTCCGCCTTGAGCTGGACCACGTCACCCGCCCAGGCGACACAGGCCGCGAGGTCGCCCTTGGTGAGGTCGGACGTGTAGTCGTTGCCGGTGAAGCGGCGGATCTGACCCTTGTCGACGGCCTTCTGGAGGCGGGCGATCGCCGCGTCGAAGTCGTCGTCGGTGAACTTCGCCGGGTCCTTGCCCATGTCGAGCAGGGTCATGCCCATGGAGTCGCGCATCTCCGACAGGAAGCCGACGCGCCCCTTCAGCTTCGGGTTGTCGAGCAGGTCGGAGACCGACTTCACCTCGACGCCGTCGAGTGCCTTCTTGTTGTAGGCGATCACGGTGGAGATGCCCTGCCAGGGGTACGAGTACGCCCGCCCGGGATCCCAGTCCGGGTCGCGGAACTGGGGCGACAGGTTGGTGTAGGCGTGCGGCAGGTGGGACGGGTCCAGCTTCTGCACCCAGCCCAGGCGGATCAGCCGGGCGGCCAGCCAGTCGGTGAGGACGATGATGTCGCGGCCGGTGTCCTGGCCCGCGGCGAGCTGCGGCTTGAGCTTGCCGAAGAACTCGTTGTTGTCGTTGATGTCCTCGGTGTACTTGACCGTGATGCCGGTCCGGCGCCGGAAGGTGTCGAGCGTCGGGTGGCCCTTGCCCTTGTCGTCGACGTCGATGTACTCGGTCCAGTTGGAGAAGTTCACCACCTTCTCCTGTGCCGAGTGGTCCTGGGCCGAGGTGCCGCCCTGGCTCTTTCCGGCCGCGGGGATCCCGCAGGCGCTCAGTGCCCCGAGGCCGCCGGCCGCGAGTGCGCCGCCCGCGGAGGCCCGCAGCAGCGAGCGGCGGGTCATGGCGGCCCTGCCGTTGCGCAGACTGCGCCGCATGGCGGCCGCTTGGGCCGGGGTGAGGCGGTCGGGCTGGTACTGCTCCATGCGCGTGGTGCCCTTTCGGGAGGGGTCGGCCTGGTCCGGCCCGGTCGTCTCTATCGGTCCCCGAAGATGGTGCGGTGCCAGTCCTTCCTGGCAACCGCGGTGTTGTCGAACATTACGTGCTTGACCTGCGTGTATTCCTCGAATGAATACGCCGACATGTCTTTGCCGAAGCCCGAGGCCTTGTAACCGCCGTGCGGCATCTCGCTGATGATCGGGATGTGGTCGTTGATCCAGACACAGCCCGCCTTGATCTCGCGGGTGGCCCGGTTGGCGCGGTACACGTCGGTGCTCCACGCCGAGGCGGCCAGACCGTAGGGGGTGTCGTTGGCCAGCCCGATGCCCTCATCATCGCCATCGAACGGCAGAACGACCAGTACGGGACCGAAGATCTCCGACTGGACGATCTCGCTGTCCTGGGCCGCGTCGGCGATCAGGGTGGGCCGGTAGTAGGCGCCGTTCTCCAGGTCGCCCTTCGGGGCCTCGCCTCCGGTGACCACGCGCGCGTAGGCACGCGCCCGGTCCACGAAGCCCGCGACCCGGTCCCGCTGGACGTGCGAGATGAGCGGCCCGAGGTCGGTGCCGGGAGCGAAGGGGTCGCCGAGGCGTACGGTCTCCATCAGGGCGGCCGTCCGCTCCACGAAGGCGTCGTAGAGCGGGCGCTGCACGTACGCGCGCGTGGCGGCCGTGCAGTCCTGCCCGGTGTTGATGAGGGCACCGGCGACCGCGCCGTGCACGGCGGCCTCCAGGTCGGCGTCGTCGAAGACGACGAACGGCGCCTTGCCGCCCAGCTCCAGATGCAGCCGCTTGACGGTCGCGGTGGCGACCTCGGCGACGCGCTTGCCGACGGGGGTGGACCCGGTGAAGGAGGTCATGGCCACGTCGGGGTGGCCGACCAGGTGCTCGCCGGCCTCCTTGCCGGTCCCGGTGACGATGTTGATCACACCGTCCGGGATGCCCGAGTCGGTGGCGGCCTGGGCGAAGAGCAGCGAGGTGAGCGGGGTCAGCTCGGCGGGCTTCAGGACGATGGTGTTGCCCGCGGCGATCGCCGGGAGGATCTTCCAGGCGGCCATCTGGAGCGGATAGTTCCAGGGTGCGATGGACCCGACGACCCCGATGGGCTCGCGCCGGACGTAGGAGGTGTGGTCGCCCGAGTACTCACCGGCGGACTGCCCCTGCAGATGCCGGGCCGCGCCCGCGAAGAAGGCGGTGTTGTCGATGGTGCCCGGCACGTCGAACTCGCGGGTGAGCTTGAGCGGCTTGCCGCACTGGAGGGACTCGGCGCGGGCGAACTCCTCGGCGCGTTCGGCGAGCACGGCGGCGAACCGGTGCAGGGCGTCCGAACGCTCGCCCGGGGTGGCGGCGGCCCAGCCGGGAAAGGCGGCCCGGGCCGCGGCGACGGCCGCGTCGACGTCGTCCCGGCCGGCCAGTTCGTAGGTGTACACCCCCTCGCCGGTCGCGGGGTCGACCACGGTGTGGGTCTGCCCCGAGGTGCCCTTGGTCAGGCGGCCCGCGATGAACTGCGCGCCGTCCGCGAAGCGGTCCTGCGCGGGGAATCGTTCCGGGGTGGCGGTGCCCGGGTTGTGCATGTCGCTCTCCTCCGCCGTGCGCCCCGTCCCGGGGGGTGGGTGGCGTAGCTCCAGCTCGATTTGAGTGCCGATCCTGACAGAGCACCTAGCGTCCAACAAGTGATTCCGTTGTTGCCTTTTGGTTACGCGACGGAATCTGTCGACCAGATGTCGAGTCGTCGCGGAAAAGGACGGACGGAGTGTCAGTGGTGCGTGCCACACTCGCATGCATGGGAAAGATCGACGGGGTGGACGCCCTGATCAAGGAGGTCCGGGCGGGGTCCCGGGTCAGGTACCTCCACTTCTGGGGGCACCGGCCGCTGCCGGACGGCCGCATCGGCGCGAGCTGTCTGAGCCAGTGGTGGCCGTCACCGTTCGTGGTCGACGGGATCTCCTACGCGACGGCCGAGCACTGGATGATGGCGGCCAAGGCCCGGCTGTTCGAGGACGCGGAGGCGGAGCGGCTGGTCCTGGCCGCGGAGCATCCCGCCGAGGCGAAGAAGGCCGGCCGGCTGGTCCGGGGTTTCGACGACGCGGTGTGGGAGCGGGAGCGCTTCCGGATCGTGGTCGAGGGCAGCGTGCACAAGTTCGCGGCCCACGAGGACCTGCGGACGTTCCTGCTGAACACCGGGAACCGGGTGCTGGTGGAGGCCAGTCCCGTGGACCGGGTGTGGGGCATCGGGCTGGCCGCGAACGACGAGGCGGCCATGCACCCCGAGCGCTGGCGGGGCCCGAACCTGCTGGGCTTCGCCCTGATGGAGGCACGCGAGCGGTTGGCGGGGGCCGGGGCCTGAGCGGTCTCCGTCCCGGTCACCCGGCCGGTCGTCGGGGCGGATGTCAGGAGTTCGGCGCGGATGTCAGGGGTCCGGGGAGGATGTCAGGAGTTCGCCGCGATGGCGAACGCGAACAGCACGGCCACCAGGACGATCCCCACGGCACCGCAGATGATGCCGGCCAGCGCCACGCCCGGGTTGGACGCCTCGCCCCGGCCGGCCTTGCCGCGGCCGATGCCGCCGAAGATCACCGCAAGGATGCCGAGCACCAAAGCCACCGGCCACATCAGGAAGCCGACCGCCGACAGGATGCCCAGCACCAGCGAGGCGGTGCCCATGCCGTTGCTCGCCGGCAGCTGCATGCCGACGGGCCAGCCGTAGCCGTTCCCGGTGGGGTACGGGACGTACGGGGTCTGCTGCGGCCCCGGATAGCCGTACGACGGGGCGGTGCCCGGGTAGCCGTAGGGCACCTGCCCGGGACCGTCGGGGGCGATGGGCGGCGGGGGCACCGGTTCCGCTCCCCCGTGGGGTGCGGCGGCAGAGGCCGGCGGGGCGTAGGGCGCCGCGAAGCCGGCGGGCGGGGCGAACGGATTCGCCGGAGCCGCCGCCCCGGACGCGGGGGGCGCGAAAGTGTTCGGCTGGGGGCCGGAGGGGGCCGGAGGCGCGAACGGGTTCGGCTGCGGCAGGGAGGGGGCCGGAGGCGCGAACGGGTTCGGCTGGGGCACGGAAGCCGAGGGCGGGGCGAACGGGTTCGGCTGGGGGGTGGAAGCCGAGGGCGGGGCGAACGGGTTCGGCTGGGGGGTGGAAGCGGAGGGAGCGGGGGCGGCGGAGCCGCCGGCCGGGCTGGCCCAGGGCGCGGGCGCGGCGGCGGGTGCGGCCGGGGCCGTCGGCAGGGAGGTCAGTGTCTGCTGGTCGTGGACCGAGGCCGGTCCGGGAGCCGCACCGACCGTCGCCCCCGGAGGCACGTCCGAGGGCGCCGCGTCCGGCGGGCCCCCGCCGGTCGCCGGGGCCGCCCCGGCGACCGCGCCTTCCTTGTCCAGCGAGACCCGGGACAGCGCGGCCGGCTGTCCGGAGGTCTGCTCCCCCGGCGTGGACTGCGGCGCCTCGTCGGACATCGTGAAAGAACCCCTCTGCTGGACCTGCCGCCATGCTACGGGCAGGCCGGTGCGCCAGGGACCGCGGCCTACGATGATCCGGCGTCACCGATCAGCCGATCACCGCGCCCCGGCGGCCGACGCCGTACCGCGGGCGCCCTTCCCGGGGAGGACCCCTTGACCGACAGCTCCGTACCCGCCACCGGCACCGCCGACCGCGATCTGCGCACCTTCATCGCCGGGCTGCCCAAGGCCGAACTGCACGTCCACCACGTCGGCTCCGCCTCCCCCCGGATCGTCTCCGAGCTGGCCGCCCGCCACCCCGACTCCAAGGTGCCCACCGACCCCGAGGCGCTGGTCGACTACTTCACCTTCACCGACTTCGCGCACTTCATCGATGTGTACCTGTCGGTCGTGGACCTGATCCGCACCCCGGAGGACGTCCGGCTGCTCACCTACGAGGTGGCCCGCGACCTGGCCCGGCAGCAGGTCCGGTACGCCGAGCTGACCATCACCCCGTTCTCCTCCACCCGGCGCGGGATCGAGGACAAGGCCTTCATGACCGCGATCGAGGACGCCCGCAAGTCCGCCGAGGCCGAGTTCGGGACCGTGCTGCGCTGGTGCTTCGACATTCCCGGCGAGGCCGGGCTGGAGTCGGCGGAGGAGACCGCGCGGCTGGCCACCGACGACCGCGTCCGCCCGGAGGGCCTGGTGTCGTTCGGGCTCGGCGGGCCGGAGATCGGCGTACCCCGGCCGCAGTTCAAGCCGTACTTCGACCGGGCCATCGCCGCCGGACTGCACTCCGTGCCGCACGCCGGCGAGACGACCGGCCCGGAG
This sequence comes from Streptomyces actinomycinicus, assembly GCF_016741775.1. Classification (GTDB taxonomy): domain Bacteria; phylum Actinomycetota; class Actinomycetes; order Streptomycetales; family Streptomycetaceae; genus Streptomyces; species Streptomyces actinomycinicus. Next base: position 100,032 of record NZ_JAERRK010000013.1, read on the forward strand.
ACGGTGTGGGACGCGCTGAACGAGCTGGGCGCCGAGCGGATCGGCCACGGCACCAGCTCCGCGCGGGACCCGAAGCTCCTCGCACACCTGGCCGAGCACCGGATCCCGCTGGAGGTCTGCCCGACCTCCAACATCGCCACCCGCGCGGTCCGCACGCTGGAGGAGCACCCGATCAAGGAGTTCACCCGGGCCGGGATCCTGGTCACGATCAACTCCGACGACCCGCCGATGTTCGGCACCGACCTGAACAACGAGTACGCGGTGGCAGCCCGGCTCCTGGAGCTGGACGAGCGGGGTCTCGCCGGCCTCGCTAAGAACGCCGTCGAGGCCTCGTTCCTGGACCCGGCCGGCAAGGCGCGGATCGCCGAGGAGATCGACACCTACACCGCCGCCTGGCTGGCCGGCTGAACGCAGGGGCCGGGCACACGCACCGGCCCGCCACAATGGGGGCCATGCAGACCGTGACCGCCGTGGCCCACCGCGGCGCCCCCTACCGCTTCCGTGAGAACACCCTCGACTCGCTGCGTTCCGCGCTCGACCAGGGCGCGGACGCCGTCGAGATCGACGTACGGCTCACCCGCGACGGCGTGCCCGTGCTGCTGCACGACGAGACGCTGCGGCTGTGGGAGATCGACCGGCCGCTGCAGGCGCTGTCCGCCGAGGAACTGCGCGGGCTGACGGCGGGCGGTGTGCCGACTCTGGAGCAGGCGCTGGCCGCGACCGGTGACAGCAGGGTGATGGTGGACCTGTGCGGACCGGTGGGCCGCCGGACGGTCGAGCGGACCCTGGACGCGGTCCGGCGGTGCGGGGCCCAGGACCGCGTCTACTACAGCGCGCACGCCGAGGCGATGCTCGCCGTGCGGGCCGCCGACCCGGCCGCCGAGATCGCCCTGACCTGGACGACCCTGGCCCCGCCGCGGCCCGCGCTGCTGGCCGCGGTGCGCCCGCGCTGGCTCAACTACCGCTTCTCACTGGTCGACCGGGACCTGGCCGCCCGCATCCACCGCGACGGCTTCCTGCTGTCCGTGTGGACCCCGGACACCCCCCGCTCCATGCGCCGGCTGCTGGACCTGGGTGTCGACTCGATCACGACGAACCGGATCGACGTCCTGCACACGCTGCGCACCGCACAGGCGGACACCGCCCCGTAGACGGATGGCGAACCGTGGGGTCCCCGTGCCCGGTTGACGAACACCGGCGCCCCGTAGGGGTGAACCCGGTCAACTCCCCGAGCCGAATACGGAGTTGACCGAGGGGCGGGCCAGGGTCGTGCGCCCTCCCCGGTGAGGATCCGGACGACGGCCGGCCGCCGGAAGATGATCACGAATCTTTCGCGATCTCCTCGAGGAGCCCTTCATGCGCCGGAAAAGCCGCACCACCCTCCTGGCCGCCGGTCTCGTCACCGTGCTGACCGCCGGCCCGCTGGCCGTCCCGGCGTTCGCCGCGCCGGCGCCGTCCGTGTCCGCCGGCACCACGGCCGGACCCGACACCGAGGCCCTCTCGGCCGCGATCGCCGGACTGCCCGACCACGATGCCACCGCCGCGCTGCTGCGCGTCGGCGGTGACGGGACCTGGCGCGGCACGGCCGGCGTGCGGGACGTACGGACCGGGGCACCGGCCCTGGAGAACGGCCGCTTCCGGGCCGGCTCGGTGACGAAGGTGGTCACCGCGGCCATCGTGCTGCAACTGGTCGCGGAGGGCCGGATCGACCTCGACGGCACCGTGCAGGAGTACCTGCCGGGCCTGCTCACCAAGGACTTCAAGGATCCGGTCACCGTGCGGCAGTTGCTGAACTACACCAGCGGCCTGGGTCCGGGCGGGCCCCTCGGGGACACGGTCGAGGAGACCTACCCGCACCGCTTCGAGACGCTGACGCCCCGCGAGGTGGTGGCGGCCTCCGTCGCGGACGGTCCGGCGTACGCACCGGGCACCGAGCAGCACTACGGCAACATCCACTACACCGTGCTCGGGCTGCTGATCGAGAAGGTGACCGGCGACTCGTACGCGCACCAGGCCGCGGTGCGGATCTTCCGGCCGCTCGGCATGCGGCACAGCTCCTTCCCGGCCGGCCCGGACCCCCGTATCCACGGGGCGCACAACCGCGGCTACGACTGGATCGACGGCAGGCTCGTGGACGTGACCGACTGGAACATGTCCGATCGCTTCGCGGCCGGCGACCTGATCTCGACCACCGCCGACCTGGAACGGCTCCTGGTGGGCCTGTTCCGGGGCCGGGTGGTGCCCGAGCCGCAGCTGCGGGAGATGTTCACCCTGCCCCGGGTGCCCGGCGCCCAGTACGGGGCGGCGCTGCAGCGGTTCGAGGTCGGCGGCAAGGTGATCTGGGGCAAGACCGGCTCGCGGCCGGGCTACGCCACGGTGATCGCCGCGACCCGGGACCTGTCCCGCACGCTGGTCTACTCGGTCAACTCCACCGACGCCAAGGGCGACGGCGCCGCCACGGCCGAGCGCTTCGGCTTCCCCGCGTTCAACCGCTGAGGCCGGGTGCGGCCGGCGAGGCCGGCTCAGCGGCTGACCGGGTGCGGCCGGCGAGGCCGGCTCAGCGGCTGACCGGGGGCAGCCGGCGAGGCCGGCTCAGCGGCTGACCGGGGGCAGCCGGCGAGGCCGGTTCAGCGGCTGACCGGGGGCGGCCGGCGGCTGTTTCGAGCCGGCCCGGTTCAGCCGGCCACGGCGGCGGCCGCGGGCGCGGACGGCACGCCGAGCGTCTCCAGCCGCTTGATCTTCTTCCTCACGGCGTACAGCGGGACGACGCCGAAGACCCCGAAGGACATGTCGATCAGGCTCCACCAGAAGGGGATCCCGCGGACGGGACCGCAGAGGAGGGCGAGCGGGATGATCCCGGCGCAGGCGATCATCCCGAACTCGATCACCCAGATGTTGCGCACCGGGTCCCGGTACGGGCCGTAGAAGGCGACGGCGATGACGAGGTGGGCGAAGGCCAGCCAGTCGGTGCCGTAGAGGACGAACGGGTACTCGGCGTCGGCGGTGTCCAGTCCGTGCCGCACCCGCGTGATCCACTCCATGAGCCCCGGCGCGTGCTCCGGCACGGACAGGGCCCGCAGAACACCCTCGGTCCAGCGCAGTTCGTGCACCAGGGGGAAGGCGGTGGCCCCGCTGAGCACGAGGCACACCACGAAGAAGACCAGCCAGACGCGAATGCCCTTGAGCAGGGCGGCTCTGTCGCTCATGGCACGAGCGTACGCCTTATTTGAACGTGTTCAAAACTGGTTCCGGTCACGGCCTGCGCCCCGCGCGGGTCTCCACCGGAGCCGGCTCGCCCCCGGCCTCGGGACTCCCCGTACCCGGCCTACGCCCCCTCACTTCCCTTCCCCCGTGCGGCGAACGCGGCCGCCAGCACCTTCAGGGCCACGGCCGGATGGAACAGAACGGCCGGGGAAGCCACCATGTTCACCACCCGGGCGAACCGCGACCACACGGCCGCGTCCCGCACCGCCGCGCGGAAGAGGTGCGCGTTGTACCAGTGGGCGAACCGCGCGGCCGGCGGCGCGTGTTCGGGACTCCACATCAGGTCCGCGTTGGTGGACAGCGTCCACGGGGCCAGCAGGAGGCGGCCCAGCCTCTTCTGGAAGTCACCGGCCAGCCCGGCCGGTGACTTCCCCGCCGCGCGCCGGCCGGCCAGCATCCCGTGCAGCAGTTCCGCCTCCATCGCAGCCACCGTCAGCCCCTGGCCGTAGACGGGGTTGAAGACGCAGACGGAGTCGCCGACGGCGATCAGCCCGTCCGGCCAGTCCCGCACCTTGTGGTAGAGCCGCCACCGGTTCTCGACGTTGGTGTAGCGGTGGGTGGGTTCCTGGACGGTGCGCCGGGCGATGTGCCGGGCCAGCCGCGGATTGCCCAGGCTCTCCGCGTAGGCCAGGTAGCCCTCGTCGTCGGTCGGCGGCTGCTCCTCGAACCCGAACAGCGAGCACGTCCACCGGTTGCCTTCGACGGCCAGCAGGACTCCGGCGCGGGACACCTGGGGGGCGAACGGCATCTGATAGGCGACGTAGTAGTCCGGGTGGTCGGGGTGGCCGTCGCCGGGCCGGTCGAACTTCATGGACGTGTAGGTGACCTTCGCCTTCACGGTCCGCTTCGGCGGCACGGCGATCCCCATCGCGCCCAGCCAGTCCCCCAGCGCGCTGGAGCGGCCGGAGGCGTCGACCACCAGGTCGGCGGTCACCTCGAACGGCTCGTCCGTGCCCTGCCGTGCGCAGGTCACCCCGCTCACCCGGCCCGCGGGGTCCCGGGTCAGTCCCGTGCACCGGGTGGAGGCCCGCAGGGTGATCTCGGGCCGCGCGAGCACCTTGCGGCGCAGCCGGCGTTCCAGTTCGTCGCGGGTGAAGCTCTGGATCCGGATGCCGGTGCGCTTGCGGGGCGCGAACCCGGCGGGCAGCAGGAAGTCGACGTCCTCCCCGTAGTCGAAGACCGGCGCCCCGGCCTGCCGCAACTCCTCGCGCAGGCCCGGGAACAGCCGCTCCAGGATCTCGCCGCCCCTGGCCAGCATCGCGTGCGCGTGGTGGCCCTGCGGGGCGCCCGGGTGGGTGCCGGTGTCCTCGTCGACGGCGTCGCGTTCGACCAGGACGACCTCGCCGAAGAAGTCGGCCAGCACGCGGGCGGTCACCAGCCCCGCATAGCTGCCGCCGACGACCACGGCCCTGCCCCACGGGCGTTCTGCTGTCATGAGTCTTCTCCCTTGCACGGTGACGGCAGCGGCTCGACGGGGAGGACGCGGTCCGGCGGGGCGTCCTCACCCGCCTCGGGATCCGGGTAGACGCACAGGGTCCGGCCGTCCACCCGCAGCACGGGCGAGGTCCACGTCTGCGTGGCCTCGGGCTCCAGCACCCGTGTGGTGACGCGCGCGGCGTCGTGGACGACCAGCGACAGGATGTTCCAGCCCAGGTTGCCCATGGCGATGTGCTGCTCCGGGTGGTTCCGCGGTCCCGCGGCCTGTACGACGTAGAACCGCTCGTCCGCCCAGTAGCCGGAATGCTCCAGCGCGGCCCCCTCGGCGACCCGCACCCCGTCGACCCAGAGCATGCAGCGGCCCGAGGGGTGCAGGACGTGCACGGCGCGGTGCGCGTCGTCGGGGGTGAAGGCCACGTCGATGCCGTACGCGGTCCAGCAGTCGGTGAATCCGGCGCACGCTCCGGGCAGCGGCCCCATGCGGTTCCGGATGGGGCCCACCCGGCCGGCCGGCGGATCCTGGCCGCACGTCCGCGGGTCCCGGCAGGGCCGGTCGGCACGGCGTGTGCAGCCGATGCCCATCGCCGCCACGTCGCGGGGCGAGGCGCGGGACAGCAGTTCGGCGAGGTGCTCACGGTAGCGTTCCGGGCCGACGCGGGCGAGGTTGCGGTTTCCCTCGTCCCGCCACCACTGCCGCAGCTCCGCCCCGGCGGGTGACCGGCGCAGCCAGCTCTCCCAGCCGTCCTCGCGGGACGGTGCGGCCGTCGGTGCGTCACCGGATCCGGGTCCCTCGGTCCGCTGCCTGTGCCATCGCCACGCCACGGTCACACCCGGTTCCCCCTCGACAGCGGCCGGCGCCGTAAGAGCGGCGGCCGGCCGGCGGACCCGACGATCGTAGAGGGTGGTTCTCCGCTGCCATGACGGATTTTCCGGCCGTGTCCGGCCCGCGGTCAGAGCCCCGCGATCTTGTTCCAGCGTCTGGCGAACTCGGTGCGTTCCGTGGACGTGATGTCCCGGGCGATGGCCAGGCGGTCGCGCATGCCGGAATCCGGGAAGATCAGCGGGTTGTCGGCGAGGGCCGCGGTTTCCGCGTCCTTCGCGTCGGCCAGGACGTCACGGGCCGCCGGGACCGGACAGACGTAGTTCACCCAGGTGGCGAGCTTCGCGGCGACCTCGGGCTCGTAGTAGTAGTCGATCAGGCGCTCGGCGTTGGCCTTGTGGCGGGCACGGTCGGGGATCATCAGCGAGTCCGACCACAGCTCGGCGCCCTCCTCGGGGACGACGAAGCGGATGTCGGGGTTGTCCGCCTGGAGCTGGATGACGTCGCCGGAGTACGCCTGGCAGGCGAGGACGTCCCCGCTGACCAGGTCCTTGGTGTAGTCGTTGCCGGTGAAGCGGCGTATCTGACCGCGGTGCACCTGCCGTTCGATCTGATCGCAGACCTGGTGGAAGTCGTGCGGGGTCCAGCGGGTGATGTCGACGCCGTTGCCCTGCATGAGCAGCGCGAAGGACTCGTCCAGACCGGACAGGAGGGTCACGCGGCCCTTGAGGTCCTCGGCCCACAGGTCGGCGACGCTGCGTATCTCGCGGCCGAGTTTGCGCCGGTCGTAGGCGATGCCGGTGATTCCGGACTGCCACGGCACGGTGTGCAGGCGGCCCTCGTCGAAGGCGGGCGAGCGCAGCAGCGGGTCGAGGTGTTCCGCCACGTTCGGCTGGCGGGAGCGGTCCATCTTCTGGACCCAGCCGAGCCGGACGTACCGGGCGCACATCCAGTCGCTGATGACGATCAGGTCGCGGCCGGTGGTCTGGTGGTTCATCAGCGCGGGGCTGATCTTGCCGAAGAACTCGTCGTTGTCGTTGATCTCCTCGGCGTAGTCGACGGAGATCCCGGTGCGCTTCTCGAACCCGTCCAGCGTGGGCCGCCGGTTGGGGTCGTCGTCGTCGGTGTCGATGTAGAGCGGCCAGTTCGCCCAGGTCAGCTTCTTGTCGGCCGCGGACTCGTCGGTCACGGCCCGGTCGCCGGGTTCGACGTAGGCGGCGGGTACCCCGCAGCCGGCCAGGGCGCCGAGCGCAGCGGTGCCGCCGAGGGCGCTCAGCAGGGAACGGCGGGACAACACGGGCTTGCGGGAGGAAGTCTGGGACACCCCCGAAGCATGCCGTCCCGCCGGACGGGCGGACAATCGACGGTGCGTCGAGTGACGCCGGAGCTGCCTGACACCCTGTCGACCAACGGCCGCGGGGGCGCGGGAAGCCGTGCGACCGGCTTCCCGCGCCCCCGCGCCCGGACGGCGGCCGGAGCCGCCGGGGACGGCTCAGCCGTCCAGGGACGTCATCACGTGCTTGATGCGCGTGTAGTCCTCGAAGCCGTACGCCGACAGGTCCTTGCCGTAGCCGGACTTCTTGAAGCCGCCGTGCGGCATCTCCGCGACCAGCGGGATGTGGGTGTTGATCCACACGCAGCCGAAGTCGAGCCTCTTGGACATGCGCATCGCGCGGGCGTGGTCCTTGGTCCACACCGAGGAGGCGAGGGCGTACTCGACGCCGTTGGCCCACTCGACGGCCTGGTCCTCGTCGGAGAAGGACTGGACGGTGATGACCGGGCCGAAGACCTCGTTCTGGACGATCTCGTCGTCCTGCTTCAGGCCGGAGACGACGGTCGGGGCGTAGAAGTAGCCCTTGTCACCGACCTGCTGGCCGCCCGCCTCGACCTTGGCGTGGGCCGGGAGACGGTCGATGAAGCCGGAGACCTGCTTCAGCTGGTTCGGGTTGTTCAGCGGGCCGAAGAGCACGTCCTCGTCGTCCGGCTGGCCGGTCTTGGTCTCGGACGCGGCCTTGGCGAGCGCGGCGACGAACTCGTCGTGGATGGACTCCTGGACGAGGACGCGGGTCGCGGCCGTGCAGTCCTGGCCGGCGTTGAAGAAGCCGGCCACGGAGATGTCCTCGACGGCCTTGGCGATGTCGGTGTCCTCGAAGACGACGACCGGGGCCTTGCCGCCCAGCTCCAGGTGGACGCGCTTGACGTCCTTGGAGGCGGACTCGGCGACCGAGATGCCCGCGCGTACCGAGCCGGTGATGGAGGCCATCGCCGGGGTCGCGTGCTCGACCATCGCACGGCCGGTCTCGCGGTCGCCGCAGATGACGTTGAAGACGCCCTTGGGCAGGATCGAGCCGATGATGTCGGCGATCAGGACGGTGGAGGCCGGGGTGGTGTCCGACGGCTTCAGGACGACCGTGTTGCCCGCGGCGATCGCCGGGGCGAACTTCCACACGGCCATCATCATCGGGTAGTTCCACGGCGCCACCTGGGCGCAGACGCCGACCGGCTCGCGGCGGATGATCGAGGTCATCCCGTCCATGTACTCGCCGGCCGAGCGGCCCTCGAGCAGTCGCGCCGCACCCGCGAAGAAGCGGATCTGGTCGACCATCGGCGGGATCTCCTCGGAGCGGGTGAGCCCGACCGGCTTGCCCGTGTTCTCCACCTCGGCCGCGATCAGTTCCTCGGCGCGCTCCTCGAACGCGTCCGCGATCTTCAGGAGGGCCTTCTGCCGCTCGGCCGGGGTGGTGTCGCGCCACGCCGGGAAGGCGCGGGCCGCGGCCTCCATGGCGGCGTCCACGTCCGCCTGCCCGGACAGCGGCGCGGTCGCGTACGCGTCGCCCGTGGCGGGGTTGACCACCTCGGTGGTCCGTCCGTCGGCGGCGTCCCGGAACTCACCGTCGATGTAGTTGCGCAGACGACGCAGCTCGGTGCTCACTGCCGGCCTCCTGATCTGGTTCGAGGGTTTGAGCGCCCAGCCTGTCCAGCTGCTCGGGCTGTCCAGTCGCTGAGACACCCCACCCTAATCGGCGTACCGACGTTTTCAACACCCCCGCCGCGACCCGATCTGCGAAATCCGCAAGCTCAGGTCCTTCAAACAACGGATTTCGACACTTGAGGGTTGCGAAACTGTCGAGACGTCGTGCACAGTGAGGTCGTGGCCAGTCGAAGCGCAGACCAGAGGGACTCGCCCCGCGAGTCCAGGAACGGCAACAGTCCCCAGCTGGACGCCGTCTCCCTCGCCATCATCCAGCAGCTCCAGGAGGACGGCCGCCGGCCGTACGCCGCCATAGGCAAGGCCGTCGGCCTCTCCGAGGCGGCCGTGCGCCAGCGCGTGCAGAAGCTGCTGGACCAGGGTGTGATGCAGATCGTCGCCGTCACGGACCCGCTCACCGTGGGCTTCCGCCGGCAGGCGATGGTCGGGATCAACGTCGAGGGTGACGTCGAGTCGATCGCGGATGCGCTGACCGGCATGTCGGAGGTCGAGTACGTGGTGATGGCCGCGGGCTCGTTCGACATCCTCGCCGAGATCGTCTGCGAGGACGACGACCACCTGCTGGACGTCATCAACAAACGCATCCGGGCCCTGCCCGGCGTGCGCTCCACCGAGAGCTTCGTCTACCTGAAGCTGAAGAAGCAGACCTACATGTGGGGAACCCGATAACCGTGAGTTCAAAGGACCTCAGCAAGACCGCGTACGACCACCTGTGGATGCACTTCACCCGCATGTCCTCGTACGAGAACTCCCCCGTCCCGACCATCGTCCGGGGTGAGGGCACCTACATCTACGACGACAAGGGCAAGCGCTACCTCGACGGTCTCGCGGGCCTGTTCGTGGTCCAGGCCGGTCACGGCCGCACGGAACTCGCCGAGACCGCCTTCAAGCAGGCGCAGGAGCTGGCCTTCTTCCCGGTGTGGTCCTACGCCCACCCCAAGGCCGTCGAGCTGGCCGAGCGTCTCGCCGACCACGCCCCGGGCGACCTGAACAAGGTCTTCTTCACGACCGGCGGCGGCGAGGCCGTCGAGACCGCCTGGAAGCTGGCCAAGCAGTACTTCAAGCTCCAGGGCAAGCCGACCAAGTACAAGGTCATCTCCCGCGCGGTCGCCTACCACGGCACCCCGCAGGGCGCCCTGTCCATCACCGGCCTGCCGAGCCTGAAGGCCCCCTTCGAGCCGCTGGTGCCGGGCGCGCACAAGGTGCCCAACACCAACATCTACCGCGCGCCGATCTTCGGTGACGACCCCGTGGCCTTCGGCCGCTGGGCCGCCGACCAGATCGAGCAGCAGATCCTCTTCGAGGGCCCGGACACCGTCGCCGCGGTCTTCCTGGAGCCCGTGCAGAACGCCGGCGGCTGCTTCCCGCCCCCGCCCGGCTACTTCCAGCGCGTCCGCGAGATCTGCGACAAGTACGACGTCCTGCTCGTGTCGGACGAGGTCATCTGCGCCTTCGGCCGCCTGGGCACGATGTTCGCGTGCGACAAGTTCGGCTACGTCCCGGACATGATCACCTGCGCCAAGGGCATGACCTCGGGCTACTCCCCGATCGGCGCCTGCATCGTCTCCGACCGGATCGCCGAGCCGTTCTACAAGGGTGACAACACCTTCCTGCACGGCTACACCTTCGGTGGCCACCCGGTGTCCGCCGCGGTGGGTCTCGCCAACCTCGACCTGTTCGAGCGCGAGAACCTCAACCAGCACGTGCTCGACAACGAGGGCGCCTTCCTGCAGACCCTGCAGAAGCTGCACGACCTGCCGATCGTCGGCGACGTCCGCGGCAACGGCTTCTTCTACGGCATCGAGCTGGTGAAGGACAAGAACACCAAGGAGTCCTTCAACGACGAGGAGACGGAGCGCGTGCTGTACGGCTTCCTCTCCAAGGCCCTCTTCGACAACGGCCTCTACTGCCGTGCCGACGACCGCGGCGACCCGGTGATCCAGCTCGCCCCGCCGCTGATCTCCGACCAGGGGACCTTCGACGAGATCGAGCAGATCCTGCGCGCGACGCTGACGGAGGCGTGGACCAAGCTCTGATCCAGGAGCATCCGATCAGCTGATCAACACCGGCCCCGGTGCCGCCCGTTCGAGTGAGAACGGCGGCCCGGGGCCGTGTGCCGTCCGGCCCCGCCCCGGTGAGCTGCCTAGCGTGCAGTGACCGATCGGCCCAGTCTTCGTTCCCCCGCATGGGGGATCAAGCGCGGGAAAACGGATCAGAACCGAGGTGTACGCCCATGGAGGCCCCGCCGGACAACGACGTGCTCTGGGCACGCTCCCTGCACTTCAGTCACCGGGACGGCTCCCCCGGACTCACCGGGATCTCGCTCGGCGTGCGGGAGGGCGAGATCCTCGCCGTCAGCGGCCCCCGCGGCAGCGGCAAGACCACGCTGCTGCGCTGTCTGTCCGGCCAGGTGCCGGTGCGGTGCGGCGAGGTGTGGTTCAACAGCGCGCCGGTGCACACCCTCGGCCCGATGGCCCGTGAGCGGCTGCGCCGGGACCGCTTCGGCTGGATCGACCCCGAGCCGGTCCTGGTCCCCGAGCTGAACGTGTGGGAGAACGCCGCGCTCCCCCTGATGCTGCGCGGCACCGGCCGGCGCCGGGCCAAGGCCGCCGCGCGGGAGTGGCTTGAGCGCCTGGACATCGGCGACAAGGCGCGCTGCCGCCCGCACGCGCTGCAGCACGCCGAGCGCCAGCGCGTCGCCATCGCCCGCGCCCTCGCCACCGGGCCCTCGGTCCTCTTCGCGGACGAGCCGACGGCCCCGCTGCACCGCGCCGACCGCGCCCACGTCCTGCGCACGCTCACCGCGGCGGCCCGCTCGCACGGCATCACCGTGGTCCTCGCCACGCACGACGCCGAGACCGCCGCCCTGGCCGACCGCACGGTGGCCCTGCTGGACGGGCGGTGCGTGCGGACCGTCCACCTGCCGGACGCCCCCGAACCGGAAGGCCGGGCCGCGTGCTCGCTCTCCGTCTGACCCGCGCCGCCCGGCCCGCCGTCCAGCTGCGCCGCCTGCTGGTGGCCGCTGCCGCGGCGGGCACCGGTTTCCTGCTCCTGTCCTGCCTCGGCCACGCCCTGGACCACCCCGAGGACGCGGGGGCCGCCGCGCTGCGCCTGGCCTGGTGCGCGGTGCCGCTCGCCGCCACCGTGTACTTCGCGCTCGCGGTCGCCCGTACCGACCCCGGCACGCGGCCGCGCCCCGGCCTGTCCGCCGTGGGCCTGAGCCCCGCCCGCCTCATGGCCGTCTCCGCTCTGACCACGGCCCTGTCCTGCACCCTGGGCTCGATGCTGGCCCTGCTGGTCTTTCTGCACCTGCGCGGCGACCTGACGGGCATGCCGTTCGACGGCGCCGCGGCCGGCTTCCTGGCCGCGGACCAGCCCCTCCCGCTCCCCGCGGCCCTGACCCTGCTGGTCCTGCCGCCGGCGACGGCCGCCATCACGGTGGCCCTGGCCCTCCGGCCGCGAGACCCCCGCCCGGCCACTCCGGACCGCCGGGGCTTCGGCCGCTTCGGGGCGTACCGCAGGGCGACGGCACGGGAGACGTTCGGCACGTACGGACGATTCGGGTCACGCGTCACCCGCCGCACGACGGCCGGCACGGACGCCGCCGGACAACCAGGCCCGCTCCGCACGACGGGCAGCACGGACGCCACCGCACAACACGGCGCAGGGTCCACCGCCCCGTCCGCCGCCCGGACCGGCGACCCCGCCGGTGACGTGCCCACCGGCGGCACCCCGGCCGGCCTCCCCTGGGGCGTCGCGCTGGTCACCGCCGGCCTGGCCGCCCAGTCCTACGCCGGCGACCCCGCCCCGGCTCCCTCCCTCGCCGTACTCCTCGGCTGGCTCCTCACCGCCACCGGCCTCGTCGTGGCCGGCCCCGGCCTCACCCACCTGTGCGGCCGGCTCCTGCAGTCCGTACGCCCGGGTGCGCTCCGGCTGCTCGCCGGCCGCGTGCTGATGACGGAAGCCACCCGTATCGGCCGTCCCCTGGGCGTGGTCTGCGCGGTGGCGTCCGCCGGTTACGCGATGGCGGTCCTGTACGACGACCCGTCCCCGGACTTCGGCCCGCTGACCGCCCTCGGCGCGCTCGTCGTCGCCGGCTGCACGGTGGCCACCCTGCTCACCGCGGCCGTGGAGGCCCGCCAGTGCCGCGCCGAGACCATCGCGGCGCTGCTGCGCCTCGGCGCGCCGGCCTCGATGCTGCGCGGTGCCGCCGCCCTGCGCACGGCCGCCCTGCTGGCCCTGTTCGGCCCGCTCGTCCTCGTGGTCGGCGCTCTGTCGGCGCTGCCGTCGGCCCGCTGAGCGCCGGGCTCGAAAAAAGTTTCCCGGAGGCCGATGAGTCCGGTGCGGGCCGCCGGTCTACCCCACCGAACGCGACGAACACCGGGCGGGGCGAAAACCCCGCCCGACGGACACCGCACACGACGAACCGCGCACCGCCCCTACGGGAGAGGCCCCCATGTACCAGCAGATGATCTTCGTGAACCTGCCCGTGAACGACCTCGACGCCTCGAAGAAGTTCTTCACGGAACTGGGCTACACGATCAACCCGCAGTTCAGCGACGAGAAGGCCGCCTCCGTGGTGATCAGCGACACCATCGTCGCGATGCTGCTGACCAAGCCGTTCTACGCGACCTTCACCAAGAAGCAGATCGCCGACGCGACGACGACCAGCGAGGTGCTGGTCTGTCTGAGCGCCGAGAGCCGCGAGAAGGTGGACGAGCTGGTCGGCAAGGCCATCGCGGCCGGCGGCACGGAGACCGGCCCGACCCAGGACCACGGCTTCATGTACGGGCGCGCCTTCGACGACCTCGACGGTCACACGTGGGAGGTCATGTGGATGGACCCGGCGGCGATCCAGGGCTGATCCCCGCGGCCCGAACGTCCGTGCCAGCATGGGCGGGTGCATCCGACACCCGCCCAGCCCCACCGTGCCGCCCACGATCACGAGATCGAGTCCCTCGCGGAGTTCGACGAGGTGGTCGCCGAACACGGCTCGCTCGCCCGGTTCCGCATCCAGGCCGTCGATCTGACCGGCCGTACCGACGTCCTGCTCCGTCTCGACGCGACGGGCGCCGTCTTCCTCGGCTGCCCGATGGACCCCGAGGCCGCCGCCCGTGTCCGGTCCGCCGGGGCCCTCGTCTTCCCGCCGGTCCCCGGTCTGCCGTTCGACCCGTACCGAGGACTCACCTACACGCCCGACGAGTTGTTCGAGTCGCTGGCGGAGGAGTACGAGGCGACACCGGACGCGCAGGCCTACGCCTGGTTCCAGCGGACGAAATCCGACGGTGACGTTTTCGCCTCGATGCTCCGCGCGGTCCACGACGACGCCGTCTCCGACGCCCTGGACGAACTCCTGGCCGGCGCACGGGTGGTGGGTGTCATGGGCGGGCACGCGATGGCCCGCGGCACGGACGCCTACGCGGGCGCCGCCCGGCTCGGCCGCGAGCTGACGCGCGCCGGCTTCACCGTCGCCACCGGCGGCGGGCCGGGTGCCATGGAGGCCGCCAACCTCGGCGCCTACGCAGCCCCCTTCGCCGACGACATGCTGGAGGACGCGCTCCGGCTGCTGGCCAAGGCACCCTCGTTCCGGCCCTCGGTCACGGAGTGGGCGCGCGCCGCCTTCGAGGTGCGCGAACGCTGGCCCGGTGGCGGGGAGTCGGTGGGCATACCCACCTGGTTCTACGGCCACGAGCCGCCGAACGCCTTCGCCGCCCACATCGCCAAGTACTTCGCCAACGCCACCCGCGAGGACGGCCTGCTGGCGCGCTCCACCGCCGGGGTGGTGTTCCTGCCGGGCGCCGCGGGGACCGTGCAGGAGATCTTCGACAACGCGACGCCGAACTACTACGAGTCGCGCGGCGAACCGGCGCCGATGGTGCTCGTGGACAGCGGGCACTGGACGCGGGAGCTGCCGGCCTGGCCGTTGCTGCAGGCGCTGGCCCGGGGGCGGGCGATGGAGTCCCGTATCACCCTTGTTGACCGGATCGAGCAGGCCACGGCCGCGATCAAACGTCTCGGCGGTTAATAAGCGGGCAAAGTCAACAGCCGTTGGTGGCATATGCGTTGACACTGCTTATGGAGCACTTATAAACCTGTGAGCCTCCCGGGGGTGCTGGGGCCTCACCTCATCCGTCGCCCCAACTCCCCCTCACCCCCCGCAATTGCACTCTGTAAAGGACAAACGTTGTCCATGACTCGCCGTAGCGTACGCCGTTCCGTGCGCGTTCTGGGTGTCGCCTCCGGATCCGCGGCGCTGGTGCTGGGCCTGGCCGGCTCCGCTCTCGCCTGCAACATCAAGGACTTCTCCGCCGAAGCGAAGTGTGACGGCGAGAAGGGCGTCATCGTCGTCACCGACACCGACCCCTCCGCCACCGAGGGCACCGTCAGCGTCTTCCTCAAGGGCGTGGGCGGTGTCGAGAGCAAGGTCGGCGAGCAGCCGGTCAAGGGTTCCAAGGAGGGCGTCCAGCTCACCTTCCCTGAGGACTGGAAGCCGAGCGCCACCTACCGGGTGCACGTCAAGGCCGGCAATGTCGACCAGGACATCCAGCCCGACCTGGTGACCCCGTCCACCGCCTGCAAGACCGAGAGCGAGACCCCGAAGCCGCCGGCCTCCACGACGCCCTCGCCGACCCCGACCAAGTCCGCCCCGGCCGAGTCGGCGACCCCGACCCCCTCGGCCTCCGAGTCCAGCTCCGCCCCGGCGGGCACCTCGGACAACGCGCCGTCCCCGGCGGCCGGTGAGTCCAACCTCGCCGAGACCGGTGCCGACTCCAACACCGGGCTGATCGCCGGTGTCGCCGGCGCCCTGGTCGTCGTCGGCGGTGGCGCGGTCTGGTTCGGCATGCGCCGCCGCGGCACGCGCAACAACGGCTGACGCCCAACCGCCGATCAGCACCTGACGCCACACCGCGCAGCGAGCCGCGGCCCGTCCTCCCTTCCCCGGGTGGGCGGGCCGCGGCCGTTCACCCGGCCTGAGTGCGTTCGGCCGGCGAACGCCGGTGCCGGGCACCTGGTCGGGTACGCCGGCGCCGGGCACTCGGCCGGGTACACCGGCGCCGGGCACTCGGCCGGGTACACCGGTACCGGGCACTCGGCCGGGTACACCGGTACCGGGCACTCGGCCGGGTACACCGGTGCCGGTTGCTCAGTCGAGCACCACGATCTCGGCCGCGTCGAACTCCACGCCGACCGTCGCCCCGGCCTCCGGTGCGTCCCGCAGCGCGCAGGCCGCCTCCAGGCGCGGGGCGTCCTCCGGCTGGAGGAGGACGGAGACATGGGTGCCCTTGAAGGTGCGGGCGGTCACCGTGCAGGGCAGGCCCTGGTCGGCCGGCCGCAGCCGGACCCCCGCGGGGCGGACGAGAACCGTGCGGTTGCCCTGGGCGGAGCCGTCGGGCACCGGCAGCTTGCCCCAGGGACTGTCGGCGGCCGCACCGGCAACGGTCGCCCCGGCCACGTTGTCGAAGCCGAGGAAGCGGGCCACGAACGCATCGGCGGGCCGCTGCCACACCTCGAGCGGCGTACCGGTCTGCGCGATCCGCCCGTCCCGCATCACCACCACCCGGTCGGCCAGCGCGAACGCCTCGCCCTGGTCGTGCGTGACGGCGAGCACCGTGGTCCCCAACCGCCCGAAAAGTTCCCGCAGTTCAACCACCAGCCGTTCCCGCAGCGAACGGTCGAGCTGGCCGAGCGGCTCGTCCAGCATGAGGATCCGCGGCCGGGGGGCGAGCGCGCGGGCGAGCGCTACCCGCTGCTGCTCCCCGCCGGACAGCCCGGCCACCGCCCGCCGGGCGGCCCCCGGCAAACCGACCAGCTCCAGCAGCTTCCCCACCTCGCCGTCGCGTTCGCCCTTGCCGACGCCGCGCATGCGCAGCCCGAACGCCACGTTCGCGCCGACGTCCCGCTGCGGGAACAGCTGGTGGTCCTGGAACATCAGCCCGACACCGCGCTTGTGCGCGGGCACCCCCGCCTGGTCCCGGCCGTCGAGCAGCACCCGCCCGGAATGGAGGGGCTGGAGACCGGCCACCGCACGGAGCAGGGTCGACTTCCCGCTGCCGCTGGGCCCGAGCACGCACACCACCTCGTGCTCGACGACCTCAAGACCGACTCCGTCGAGCACGGCCCGCCCACCGAAGCGCACGGTCGCGGCATCGAGGCTCAGCAGCATCAGAACTCCCCCGTACGGTCGGTGCGCAGCCGTTCCAGCACGAGCAGCGCGGCGGCGCACACCACCATCAGAATGGTCGAAAGAGCCATGGCCTGGCCGTAGTTGACTTCGCCGGGGCGGCTCAGCAGCCGGGCCACGGCGACCGGCAGCGTCGGGTTGTCGGGCCGGGCGATGAACACGGTCGCCCCGAACTCGCCGAGCGAGACGGCGAACGCGAACCCGGCAGCGACCAGCAGCGCGCGCCGCACCATCGGCAGGTCCACCTCCCGCCACACCCGCCAGGGCGAGGCCCCGAGGACTGCCGCGGCCTCCCTGAGCCGGGCGTCCACCGCCCGCAGCACGGGCAGCATGGTGCGTACGACGAAGGGTGCGCCGACCAGCGCCTGCGCGAGCGGCACCAGGATCCAGGACTGGCGCAGGTCCAGCGGCGGCTCGTCGAGGGCGATCAGGAAACCGAAGCCGACGGTCACGGCGGAGACGCCGAGGGGCAGCATCAGCAGCGCGTCGAAGCTCCGCACCAGCCGCCCCGCGTCCCGCCGGGCCAGGGCCGCGGCGGCGAGGCCTCCGATCACCACGGCGATGGCGGTGGCGGCGACGGCGTACTGCAGCGAGGTCCACACGGCGGTCACGGGCGCGACCAGGAACGTACCGCCGTCCGCGTCGGTCAGTGCCCGGTACGAACCGAGGCCGGGCGACTCGAACGAGCGCCGGACGAGCACGGCGAGCGGCAGGACCAGGAGCAGGGCGACGGTGCCGAGGACCCCGGCGAGCAGTGCCCACTGCCCGGCGCCGCGCGGCCGGCGGGCGGTCGTGTTCGGGTCGACGAGCCGCAGCGCGGTCTCCCGCCGCCGTACCGTCCACGCGTGCACGGCGAGGATCGCGCCGACGGCGGCGAACTGGAGGAGGGTGAGGACGGCGGCCGTGGACAGGTCGAAGACGTCGGTGGTCTGCCGGTAGATCTCCACCTCGAGGGTGGAGAAGGTGGGGCCGCCGAGGATCTGCACCACACCGAAGGAGGTGAAGGTGAACAGGAACACCATGAGCGCGGCGGCGGCCACGGCGGGCGCGAGCGCCGGCAGGGTGACCTTCCGCCAGGCCGCCGACGGCGAGGCGCCCAGCATCCGGGCGGCTTCCACCTGCCGGGGGTCGAGCTGGGACCACAGCCCGCCCACGGTCCGTACGACGACCGCGTAGTTGAAGAAGACGTGGGCCAGCAGGATCGCCCACACCGTGGTGTCCAGCCGTACCCCCCACAGCTCGTCGAGCAGCCCGTTGTGCCCGACCAGCGCCAGGAAGGCGCTGCCGGCGACGACGGTCGGCAGCACGAACGGCACCGTGACGACGGCCCGCAGCAGTTGCCTGCCCGGGAAGTCCAGGCGGGCGAAGACGTAGGCGGCGGGCAGCGCGAGCAGCAGGGTGAGCGCGGTGGAGGCGAGCGCCTGCCAGGTGGTGAACCACAGCACGTGCCGGATGTCCGGCTGGGTGACCACGTCCAGGATCCGCCCGAGCCGCCAGACGCCGTCCACCTTCAGCCCGCGCGTGACGATCGCGGCGACGGGCCAGGCGAAGAACAGCGCGAAGAACGCGACGGGCAGGGCCATGAGGCCGAGCCGCGCCGCGTTCCCCCGCCGGGACCGGGCTACTTCAGTACGAGTGACGTCCACGACTTGACCCACTGGTCACGGTGGTCGGCGATCTCGGCCGGAGCCATGTTCTCGGGGTGCTCGGCGGCCGGCCCGTACTTGGTGAAGTCCGCGGGCACCTTCGCCCCCTGGACCACCGGGTAGACGAACATGTTCAGCGGCATGTCCTCCTGGAACTGGCGGGAGACCAGGAAGTCCAGGAACGCCTTGCCGCCCTTGGTGTTCCCGGCGTTGCCGAGCAGGCCGGCGAACTCGATCTGCCGGAAGCAGGTGCCGGTGGCCACGCCGGTCGGGGCGGCCGCGGGCCGCTTCTCGGCGTAGATCACCTCGGCGGGCGGGGAGGAGGCGTACGACACGACGAGCGGCCGGTCGCCACCGGCCTTCTTGCCCTCCGACGATCCGGAGAACTCCTGGCGGTAGGCCTGGTCCCAGCTGTCGACGACCTTGACGCCGTTGGCCTTCAGCTTCTTCCAGTAGTCCTGCCAGCCCCCGCCGTCCCCGAACTGCGCGGCGCTGCCGAGCAGGAAGCCGAGGCCCGGGGAGGAGGTGGCCGCGTTCTCGGTGACGAGCAGGTCCTTGTACGCGGGCTTGGCCAGGTCGGCGAAGGACTGCGGCGGGGCCAGCTTGTGCCGCGCGAAGTACGCCTTGTCGTAATTGACGCAGATGTCGCCGTAGTCGACGGGCGTGACCCGGTGCTCGTCCTTGTCGAGCTGGTACTGCGCGCCGACCTTGTCGAGCCCCTTGGCCTCGTACGGCTGGAACAGCCCGTTGTCCAGGGCCCGGGAGAGCAGGGTGTTGTCGACTCCGAAGAGGACGTCGCCCTGCGGGTTGTCCTTGGTCAGGATCGCCTTGTTGACCGCCTGTCCGGCGTCGCCGTCCTCGAGGACCCGGACCTTGTACCCGGACTGCTTCTCGAAGTCCTTGATGACGCTCTTGGAGACGCTCCACGAGTTGTGGCTGACCAGGGTCACGGTCCTGGTGTCCGCGGAGCCCTTGGCGTCGGTCGAGCCGCACGCGGACAGCGTGACCAGGCCGAGTCCTACGGCCACGGCCACGAAGGTCTTGATGTGCACTGGATGTCCTCCTGGGGGTTGGCCAGGAAGAGACGCGGCCCTGCCCGGGCGTCTCACGGGGAGAACCCGGGCAGGGCGCAACAGCTTGAGTGATGACCGAACTCCCTACCCAGAATGACCTGGGCGAGGTTCAGAGGGTCTGCGGCCCTGTCCGCCGCACTCTCAGCGCTGTGGCGCTCCCCTGTCGGAATATGAAGATGTGTGGACGTGGCCAGATTACCGCTCGGTGGCGGCGAGCTGACCACAGGCTCCGTCGATCTCCTGACCGCGGGTGTCCCGGACCGTGACGGGCACCCCGTGCGCGGCGATGGCCTCCACGAACGCCTTCTCGTCCTCGGGCCGCGACGCGGTCCACTTCGACCCGGGCGTCGGGTTCAGCGGGATGAGGTTGACGTGCACGGGCTTGCCCTTGAGCAGCCGGCCGAGCCGGTCACCGCGCCAGGCCTGGTCGTTGATGTCCCGGATGAGCGCGTACTCGATGGACAGCCGGCGGCCCGACTTCTCGGTGTACTCGAAGCCGGCGTCCAGCACCTCGCGCACCTTCCACCGCGTGTTCACGGGGACGAGGGTGTCGCGCAGCTCGTCGTCAGGGGCGTGCAGGGAGATCGCGAGCCGGCACTTGAAGCCCTCGTCGGCGAACCGGTGGATGGCCGGCACGAGGCCGACGGTCGACACGGTGATCCCGCGCTGCGACAGCCCGAGGCCGTCCGGGGCGGGGTCGGTGAGCGCCCGGATGGCACCGACGACCCGGTTGTAGTTGGCGAGCGGCTCGCCCATCCCCATGAAGACGATGTTGGACAGCCGCGCAGGACCGCCGGGCACCTCGCCGTCCCTCAGCGCCCGCATGCCGTCCACGATCTGGTGGACGATCTCGGCGGTGGACAGATTCCGGTCGAGCCCGGCCTGGCCCGTGGCGCAGAAGGGGCAGTTCATTCCGCATCCGGCCTGCGAGCTGATGCACATGGTGACCCGGTCCGGGTAGCGCATCAGGACGGACTCGACGAGCGTGCCGTCGAAGAGCCGCCACAGCGTCTTGCGCGTGGTCCCCTGGTCGGTGGACAGGTGCCGGACGACGGTCATCAGCTCCGGGAACAGCGCCTCGCGCAGCTTCTCCCGGGAGCCGGCCGGAATGTCGGTCCACTCCTGCGGGTCGTGCGCGTACCGCGCGAAGTAGTGCTGCGAGAGCTGCTTGGCACGAAACGGCTTCTCCCCGATCTCGGCCACGGCGTCCTTGCGCTCGGCGGGCGAGAGGTCGGCGAGATGCCGCGGCGGCTTCTTGGCTCCGCGCGGCACGGCAAAAGTAAGTTCTCCGGGCTTCGGCATAACCCTTCCAGTGTCGCAGATCAACTCGGGGAGCCCAGGCCAGAGCGGGGTGGGGGTAGTCACCTGCGGGCGCCGGCTGTCAGCGTTGGTCGACCTGGGACGGCCCAGGGACGGCCCAGCCGATGTGGCCACGCGCCTGTTGCTACCGGCGGCTTCCTACAGGTCAAGGAAGTCCCATTCGCTTCCCAAAACCCATCGCAGGGCTGCAAGCTTGCCATTCCAGAAGCCGAACTCCCAATCATTTTCGGGCAGCAAATTCTCCGCTCCATACTTCTTTTCCAGTCGTTCACGCCCCTTCTTCTCCGCGTCCTGCTCTTCGGGTTTCTCGGCCAGGCGAGCGATACTGCGCGTATACCAGATGCGATCAAAGTACTCCTCTTCAGCATCCATGATTTCGATGAGCGACCTAGTGCCTTCTTGAACGATCTCAACCTCCTCGCCAAGTTCCTCGTATTCGTCACCCATCAGCTCAGTCAGGAGCGCCACTAAGCCGCTGACTTCGTAGGTGTAGTGCGATCGATCATGAAATATGGGTGCCAGGTCCGGATGAGGTTTTCGGCGATCCCCATTCGGTACCGAGAAGTCTTGATAGTTTGACGTAGCGAACACGCACTGGTCGACCCCGTCCACGGCCGCGCGCGCTATGGTCGCATAGAGTTCGATGAGTAGCGCATCGGCGACGCTATTCTTGTTAAGGTGGAGCGGCGCCGTTTTGTCGAGCCCTCGACGCACAACAGCCTCGAAGTGGCTTTGGCCAGGCTCGACTCGCGTGGCCGATTGCAGCAGGGCGGATATCTCTGAGAAGTTCTGGAGCGACCGCGAACTGACATGAGGGATCAGATGCTCCATTTCTTCGATCCACTCGCCGCCTTGACTGTCCCCATACTCCTGCAAGTCCTGGCGCATAGCCTTAAATCGGTCACGAATGCTGACACTAACCGACTCTTCTGCCCGGGGCCGGTTTCTCTCGAACTCGTTCAGAATGAGAGATGGGGCAAGAATCTCCAACTTGTCTTGGTGCATGAGGACGCGCAGGGGAACAATAATTCGCTGCCCATCCCGCCGCTTGGCAATGTCCAACCAGACGCTTGTGTCGATCAGGAGTCTGAGCACGCCTTGATGGTAGCGAGGAGGCACCTCGGTGCGTACCCGTTTAGGTCGACGGAGTCTCAATGACCGGGTCGAGACATCACTCAGGCACTCCTCGATCCGAGCTGCCGACGGGAAGGGAGCTGAGGCCGTCACACCCGTCCGCGCGCTACTCGGAAGCGGGAAGGGGCAATACTTCAGGTTCCAGAAGGAGCCCCCGGTCTTGAAAGGACTCAAGTTGACGCATGGGCTGGAAGAATCTATCTTCCAACCGCTGCCGAATCTCGGCCTCAGTGTAGCCAGCCTGAAGCAGAAGAGTGACAAAGCCGCTTACAGCGTCCACTTCTGCCTTCGTCGCAGCGGCGGCAAGCTGTCGCTTTTCGGCTTCATTTCGATAGGCGAAGTCCTTCTTGCGCTCATGCCTATCTTTGAGATATTCACGAATCTGCGTAAAGATATTCAACGAACCCAGGAACTCCCACACTCCTGGGGAATCAACGTGTGCCGACATGAACATCAAGCGGGGAGCGGTGGCTAGATAATCACTTGCCCGATCGTGCGCATGAACGCGCTGCCGGGCGCGATGGATAGGGATCGTACCGAGCGCTACGGCTCCTCTGATTTCACCGATTCCGGAATATGCGGCATTCAGCGCTTGAAGGAGGCCGCATAGGTCATCGACGGGTATTCCAGACTCGCTCTCGAACCTAAAGATGCCAAATTGTGCACCTGCAGTTGATTCCTCTTCTTCCTCTTCCTCGTAGTCG
This sequence comes from Streptomyces actinomycinicus, assembly GCF_016741775.1. Lineage (GTDB taxonomy): Bacteria > Actinomycetota > Actinomycetes > Streptomycetales > Streptomycetaceae > Streptomyces > Streptomyces actinomycinicus. The sequence continues at coordinate 122,601 of NZ_JAERRK010000013.1, forward strand.
TACTCACCCTCGTCCTCCTCCCCCTCTTCCTCGTAGTCGTACTCGCCCTCGTCCTCCTCCTCTTCCCGCTCCTCTTCTTCCTCTTCTGCTTCTTGATGCGGGTGCCTAGCCATGACGACCTCCTACTAACGCAGACAGCCCACACTTTACTGGCGGCACTAATGGGGTGCCATTTCGGAGAACTATGACTAGGCCGTATGGCTGAAATGACGGATCGGGCCAGTTCACTACAGTGCCGGGTTCGGCCGAGCAGAAGACCGGTACTGTTGAGTAATCGAGGCTGAGATCTCCGTAAACAGTTCGCAGTCACAGCCGCCGTCGCTCATCAGCCGCCACCCTTCCCAGCTCCCATCCCGTACGCCGTCGACCCACACACCGTGGAGCGGGCGTGGTTCAGGGCGTCCAGGTGGAGCGCGCCACTGTACGAACGACCTAGACGCCCTGGGCCGCGTCTGCTCGGCTCTGCCTGGGTCGATGGTGTGCAGGATGGGAGCCTTCAGCATCCGCCACGATGAACCCGCGGTCGGCGACGGTGCCCCCTCCATCCCGGTGCCGGCCGATCCCCCGCCGGAGGCACTGTGTTGACCCGCGGGGCGTTGCACGCGGTGATCGACTTATGGCTACCGGCCCTATCCACATGTGGGCGCGCGCCGGCGCAGCCCGGGCGGAGCGGGCCGAAGGCAGGAGCGGCGCCCGGAGTGGAGCCGGGAAGCGCGCCCGGCGGAGCGGAGCGCAGCCGGGGCTTGATGCCGGGGAGAGCATCAATACCTGGGGCGCACCGACCCGGCGCTGACGCTGCGGGTGTACGAGCACCTCATGCCGTCGAGCCAGGAGCGAACTCGTCGCCCAGTCGATGAGGTCCTGACACCCGCCCATCCGACACCGCTGATCCTGAGGACTAGCCAGTTCGTTTGGTCACCCAGGCGTCGGCCTGGGTGATCCAGCGACTGGCGCGCAGTGGGCAAGCATCAAGCCGTTACGTCCACCGGCTACGGTCTACCATGACGGGTATCCGCGTGAGCATGTTTGCCCTGGTCTACAGCTCGTACAACGCCGCGACCACGGTGTGGGCCTTCGTGGTCTCCATGTTCATAGTGCTGGCGGTCAGTTGGTACATCCGGCGTCGCAGGTAGTCCGACACCCGACCTCGGAGTGGCCGCTGTCGTCCGGGGTGTTGATGCCGGCGGAACAGCTCGGGCACCGAGCGCAGCTTGCAGTGCGGAGCACGCCGAGTGGGCACCAGCGTCGCCGTGGGTGCTGGATCGGCTGCCGTACTGAGCGCGGCGGTGGGAACTGTCGGCACCATCGCCACGAGCTGCGGTTCAAGCTCCCTGGTCAAGATCCAGAGCGCTTTGACTGCGCGAGCAGGGAACTCCGGAGGTCCTCCTGCGAGGCACTCCCCGGTCCCAGCCGGCAAGCCGCCTGGTCGGCCTCGGCGAGGAACTCGTGCGGTCAGGTGCCGGGAGGGCGGAAGGTGATCTGGCGGTGGGCTGCCTCGTCGATCTCGTCGAGGGTGAGGAGGGGCGTGGCCCTGGTGCGGAGCGCGCCGCTGGCCTTGACTCGGAGGCTGACGGCGGCCATGGAGACCGCGTCGGGGAAGTCGAGGATGCACACGAAGTCGTCCTCGCCGAAGGCGAAGTACATGGCCTCGACCGTCCCGCCGAGGTCGGTGACGACCTGGTGCACGGCGGCGCGGCGGCCACTCGCTCCCTCCTCGAGCAAGCCCTTCGACCCCTCGGGCGTGTAGCTGGCCTGGATGAGGAACTTCGGCATAGGGGCGCTCCTGCCCGTGACGTGTGCGGTGTGCAGGAGTGACTTCCCGCAGTCACGCCGGCCGCCCTCGGAGAACGGCCGGATTCACTCATAAGGCGCGCCCGGCCCGGTGCTCGTGCGAGGGCCGGTCTTCCGGGCCGGGTGGGTCGGGACCCGTGGTGCAGACGCGGTGGCGGCGGCGCCGAGCCGCGCACCGGTCGATGGCGCCCATCGTCGTCCCACGAAAGCCCACGAACACCCACGAGGGCCCACGAACACCCACGAGGGCCCACGAAGACCCACGAGGGCCCACGGAGACCCACGGAGACCCACGGAGACCCACGGAGACCCACGGAGACCCGCGAAGATGCCGTGCGTCATCCCGCGAAGATGCCGTGCGTCATCCCATGAAGATGCTGTGCGTTCCGGGTACCTGCTCCGCCAGTCCCGGAGGGATGATCCGGACTATTCCGCCGGCGCAGCCCGGGACGTTGTGGACGAGGGCGAGTGTGTCCGTGACGTTGAAGACGGTGGACAGCTGGGGGATCTCGATGCAGCCCTTCGGGCGCGCGATGGGGACTCCGTTGATCACCAGGGTCCCGTTCGCGGCGAGAGCCGAGCCCGGGACGGCGAGGGCGAGTACTCCGGCGGCGGCGAGGGTGACGAATGTCGGGCGTATGCCACGCATGACGAACCTCCTGACGAGCGGGCCAGGACATCCGGCCTTGCAACCGACCGTACGGAATCGTGCACGTAGTGCATCCCGGTGTCCCCCAGGCGGGCGACATGCGCGCGGGGTGGGCGAGAGCCGGGCGAGGGACCGCTAGTCGTCGCCGCTGCTCCGCGAGTTCGCGTTCCGGCGCCGGTTCCGGGCGGAGCTGCGTACGAGTTCACCCGCGACCAGCGTCACCTTGGCCACGACGCGGACCCAGACCGGACCACCTCGCTCAGCCCACACCACGCAGACGCATCCGCCTACGACGAGTGCGAGGACGCCGAGCAGTAGAAGGATCATGTTCCCCACCTGTGCAGTCGTACCGGAAGCATTGTCGTTCCCGCAGATGCCGCACAGGCTCGAATGGTTCCGTCACCAGGTCACGAGCAGGTTCCGCGGCCCCCGGATCAGGCCCTGACGCTGGAACTCGACCTCCTCGGGCGGCACGGCCAGCCGGATCCCGGGGAACCGGACGAGAACCGTACCGATCATGATCTCGGCCTCCATACGCGCCATGACGGCGGCCAGGCAGTGGTGCGGGCCGTGCCCGAAGGCCAGGTGGGGGCCGTCGTCCCGGTCGAAGTCCAGGACGTCGGGGTCCGGGAAGACCTCCGGGTCGCGGTTGGCTGCGACGTACGCGTTGTAGACCACGTCCCCGGCCCGGATCAGATGCCCGCCGACCTCGACGTCCTCGGTGGCGACCCGGGGAATGCCGACGCCGTTGCGGTGCGGGACGTAGCGGAACAGCTCCTCCACGGCCCGCGGCAGCAGCTGCGGCTCACGGCGCAGCCGGTCCAGCTGTGCCGGGTGGGTGAGCAGCGCGTACATCATCGAGCCGCTGTTGTTGCGGACCGCGTGCCCGGCGCTGACCTGGACGGCGGTGGCGAGCGAGATCGCCTCGTCGTCGGTGATCTCCCCGGCTGCCGCGGCCTGCGCCAGCACTCCGGCGAGGTCCTCGCCGGGTTCCTCGCGGCGGCGCCGGAGGAGTTCGGCGATGCGGGCCCGGGTGGCCCGGGCGGCCGCCCTGGCTCGTTCCCTGGAGTCGGCCCCCGCCGACAGCAGGGCCTCGCCCGTCTCGGCCCAGCGGTGCCAGTCCCGCTCGTCCACGCCGAGGAAGTCGCGGACCACGGCGATCGGGAAGGGGCCGTGCAGGTATTCCATGAGGTCTGCCGGGGCGCCGGCCTGTTCCATCGCGTCGAGCAGATCGGCGGCCCTGCGCTCCGCCAGCGGTCGCAGCCGCTGCATGCTCTTCCCGGTGAACGCACGGGCCACGACCCGGCGCAGCCGGGTGTGCCGCGGCGGATCGATGTACTGCACGCCCGCCGTCAGGGAGGCGACCGGCACCGGGCGCATGGAGGTGACCGCGCGGCCGACGACCCGTTCCCGGGAGAAGCGTGGATCGGAGGTGACGAAGCGGACGTCCTCGTACCGCGTGACCAGCCAGGCGTGTCCCTCGCCGTGCGGCAGCTCGATCCGGGTGACCGGCTCCTCGCGCAGCAGCTCGTCCAGGAACGGGTCGGGGTCGAGGGCGGGCAGGTCACCGGCGGACCAGTGCCGGACCGGTGGCGGGGCGGGGGCGTGGGCGAAGACCTGAGAAGCCTGGGCGGGGGCCTCCTCGGGGCACCGAGCGGGGGTCTCCGCGGGGCACCGAGCGGGGGTCTCTGCGCGGTTTCCCACGGGGGTCTGGGCGGGGGTCTGGGCGGGGGTCTGGGCGCGGGCCGGGGCTGGGTCGAGGGGCATGGGGCACACTCCCTGCTGCGTCACCGGGCGACGGGGAAACGCCGTTCTCTGAGGGAGTCTGGGCCCGCCGGACCGGCCCGGCGATTCCTGCTGCGGCATCCGGGTACGACGACGGGCCCCCGTCCCACGTTCAGGACAGAGGCCCGGAAGCCCGTACGACATCCCCGTCCCACGTTCAGGACAGAGGCCCGGAAGCCCGTGCGGCGTCCCCCTCATGTCCCGCGTGCTGAACAGGATCCCGCGGCCCGTACCACGTCCGGCTCATGAGGAGCCGTCGGCCGCGGTCGGCGTCAGCCGCTGCCGACGAAGACCACCATCAGCAGCCACACCACCGGAGCCGTGGGGAGCAGTGAGTCCAAGCGGTCCATGATGCCGCCGTGGCCGGGGAGCAAGGTGCCCATGTCCTTGATGCCCAGGTCCCGCTTGATCATGGATTCGCCGAGGTCGCCCAGCGTGGCGCTGGCCGCGACCGCCAGGCCGAGGAGCAGGCCCTGCCACCAGGTGCCGTCGTCGATCAGGAAGTGCATGCACAGCGCGCCCGCGGCCATCGCGAACAGCACCGCACCCAGCAGGCCCTCGCGGGTCTTGCCGGGGCTGATGCGCGGGGCGAGCTTGTGCCGGCCGAAGCGCCAGCCGACCGCGTAGGCGCCGGTGTCGCTGACGACCGTCAGGAGCAGGAAGGTGAGCACCCGCCAGGGGCCGTCGTCGGCGGTGAGCATCAGCGCGACGAACGTGGCCAGGAAGGGCACGTAGAACGCCGCGAAGACACCGGCCGTGACGTCCCTGAGGTATCCCTCCGGTGGTTCCGTCATGCGCCAGACCAGGACGGCCAGTGCGGTGAGGGCCATGGCCACCCACGCGCCCTCGGCGCCCCGTACGTACCCGGCGACGACCATCGCCGCACCGCCGACCGCGAGCGGCACGAGCGGCGCCTTGATGCTCTTGCGCTCCTGCAGCCTGCTGGTCAGCTCCCACAGACCGACGACGACGGCGACCGCGATCACACCGACGAAGACGGCCTTCTGGATGAACAGGGAGGCGATGATCACCACACCGAGCCCGACGCCGACGCCTATGGCCGCGCTCAGGTCACGGCCCGCGCTCTTCTTCTGCGGCGCCGGAGGCGTCTGCGGGGCGTCGGGCATGGGCTCCGGGTTCTGGGTCTCGGCCGGAAGGTGTCCGGCCTGGTACATCACATCTCGGAACGAGGGGCCGCCCAGCCGAGCGGCCCCCCGGTCTTCGTCCTGGTCCCCGCCGTACGCGGGTACGTCGGGCACGATGGGCATGGGGCGAGTCTGCTGCGCCTCAGGCGCATCGTACGCGGGACCCGCCGGGGCGGCCCCCTGGACAGGTCCACCCTCGGTGGACCCCCAGTACCCGGCCTGCCCCGCGTGTGGCGGCGCCCCCCAGGAAGAGTCGCTCATCAGACTTCGAGCAGCTCCGCTTCCTTGTGCTTGAGGAGCTCGTCCACCTGAGCGACGTACTTCGCCGTCAGGTCGTCGAGGTCCTTCTCCGCACGGCGGCCCTCGTCCTCACCGACCTCGCCGTCCTTGATCAGCTTGTCGATGGCGTCCTTGGCCTTGCGGCGCACGGAGCGGATCGAGACCCGCGCGTCCTCGGCCTTGCCCTTGGCGACCTTGATGTAGTCGCGGCGGCGCTCCTCGGTCAGCTCGGGGAACACCACACGGATGATGTTGCCGTCGTTGCTGGGGTTGACGCCCAGGTCGGAGTCGCGGATGGCCTGCTCGATGTTGCGCAGCGCGCTCTTGTCGAACGGGGTCACGACCGCCATCCGCGGCTCCGGCACGGAGAACGAGGCCAGCTGGTTGATCGGCGTCGGGGCACCGTAGTAGTCGGCCACGATCTTGTTGAACATCGCCGGGTGCGCACGGCCGGTGCGGATCGCGGCGAAGTCCTCCTTGGCGACCACGACGGCCTTCTCCATCTTCTCCTCGGCCTCGAGGAGGGTCTCTTCGATCACCACTTGCTCCTGCGTGTCTTGAGTAAGGCCCGGCTGCGGTTCCTGAAGTCGGTCGGCGGCCGGCTGCGTCGCGTCTTCTTCCTGCACGGTTCCCGACCGGCAGGACATTGTCCATCCCCCGGCCAGGGTGCGTCCCGTCCGTCCCTCGGACAGGTGGCTTACCCGGGCGCAGGGTGTGCCGATCAGCCCCGGCTGCCCTGGTCGCTCACCAGCGTGCCGATCTTCTCACCCTTGACGGCACGGGCGATATTGCCCTCCGCGAGAAGCTCGAAGACGAGGATCGGGAGCTTGTTGTCGCGGCACAGCGTGATGGCGGTGGCGTCGGCGACCTTGAGGTCACGGGTGATGACCTCGCCGTAGCCCAGGGCGTCGAACTTGACGGCGTCCGGGTTGGTCTTGGGGTCGGAGTCGTAGACCCCGTCCACACCGTTCTTGCCCATGAGCAGCGCCTCGGCGTCGATCTCCAGGGCGCGCTGGGCGGCGGTGGTGTCGGTGGAGAAGTACGGCATGCCCATACCGGCGCCGAAGATGACGACGCGGCCCTTCTCCAGGTGCCGCACGGCGCGCAGCGGGATGTACGGCTCGGCGACCTGGCCCATGGTGATGGCGGTCTGCACGCGGGACTGGATGCCTTCCTTCTCCAGGAAGTCCTGGAGGGCGAGGCAGTTCATCACGGTGCCGAGCATGCCCATGTAGTCGGAGCGGGCGCGGTCCATGCCGCGCTGCTGGAGTTCGGCGCCGCGGAAGAAGTTGCCGCCGCCGATGACGACCGCGACCTGTGCGCCGTCGCGCACGACGGCCGCGATCTCGCGGGCGATCTTGTGCACCACGTCCGGGTCGACGCCCAGGCCCCCGCCACCGGAGAAGGCCTCTCCGGACAGCTTCAGCAGAAACCGGCCGCGCACTTTGCCGTCGTCGCTCTTCTGGGCCTTGGTGGTCATGGGGGATCCCGCCTCTTTCACGTGTTGCACATACGAAGAAGGCCATTGCCGATGGGGTTGCTTTTCGCTCCCATACGCGGCAATGGCCTCCTCGTCAGATCTGCTGCCGTCCGCCCCACGCCGGGGTGTGGCGGTGTGCGCGGACGACTGCTGTCGACCCTATCGGGATTTCCCCGGGGATTTCTCCGTGGGTCGCGCGTCGATCGCGGTACGGACTCAGATGCCGACCTTGATGCGCGAGAAGCGCTTCAGGGTGACACCGGCCTCGTCCAGAACCTTCTGGACCGACTTCTTGTTGTCGAGCGCGTACGGCTGGCCGAGCAGCGTGGCGTCCTTGAAGAAGCCGTTCAGACGACCCTCGACGATCTTGGCGATCGCGGCCTCGGGCTTGCCCTCGGCGCGGGTGGTCTCCTCGGCGATGCGGCGCTCGGACTCGACGACGTCGGCCGGGACCTCGTCCTTGGAGAGGTACTTCGGCGCGAAGGCGGCGATGTGCTGGGCGACGCCCTTGGCGACCTCGGCGTTCGGCTTGTCCAGCTCGACCAGGACACCGATCTGCGGGGGCAGGTCGGGCATGGTGCGGTGCATGTAGGCGAGCACGAAGCCGTCGGTGAACTGCGCGAAGCGGTCCAGGACGATCTTCTCACCGAGGTTGGCGTTGGCCTCGTCCACGAACGCCTGGACGGTCTTGCCGGCCTCGATCTCGGAGGCGAGCAGGGCCTCGAGGTCGGCCGGGTTCGTCTTGGCGACGTGCTCGGCGATGGCCTTGGCCACGGCCTGGAACTTCTCGCCCTTGGCGACGAAGTCCGTCTCGCACTTCAGCTCGACCAGAACGCCGGAGGAGTTGTCGTCGGCGATGATGGAGACCACGGCGCCGTTCTCGGCGGAGCGGCCCTCGCGCTTGGCGACGCCCTTCTGGCCCTTGATGCGGAGCGCCTCGACGGCCTTGTCGACGTTGCCCTCGGCCTCGTCCAGCGCCTTCTTGCAGTCCATCATGCCGGCGCCGGTCAGCTCACGGAGCTTCTTGACGTCGGCGGCGGTGTAGTTCGCCATGAGTCTGTGAGTCTTTCTCGAAGTCTGGAAGATCTTCAGAAGATCCGCACGGTGTGCGTTCCACATGTAGTCGCGGTTCGCATACGTCGTGCCGACCTGCGGGTGAACAGCGGGGGCGGACTTCACCGCGCCGGAGGCGCTGCCGGTGTCCGTACCGCCCCCGCCGTCACGCCGACGTCAGGCCTGGTCGGCCTCGGCGGCCTTCTCGCCCTCGGCCGGGGCGGCCTCGGCAGCCGGGGCCTCGGCAGCCGGGGCCTCGGCGGCGGCCGGAGCCTCGGCGGTGGCCTCGGCGGCCGGAGCCTCGTCCTTCTTCTCACCCTCGAGCAGGTCGCGCTCCCACTCGGCGAGCGGCTCGCCCGCGGCCTTCTCGCCCTTGTCGCCGGTGGCGACGCCGGAGCGGGCGATGAGGCCCTCGGCGACGGCGTCGGCGATCACGCGGGTGAGCAGGGTGACGGAGCGGATCGCGTCGTCGTTGCCCGGGATCTTGTAGTCGACCTCGTCGGGGTCGCAGTTGGTGTCGAGGATCGCGACGACCGGGATGTTCAGCTTCCGGGCCTCACCAACGGCGATGTGCTCCTTCTTGGTGTCCACGATCCAGACGGCGCTGGGCACCTTCTGCATCTCGCGGATACCACCGAGGGTCTTCTCCAGCTTGGCCTTCTCGCGGGAGAGGACCAGCAGCTCCTTCTTGGTCAGACCGGAGGCGGCGACGTCCTCGAAGTCGATCTGCTCCAGCTCCTTGAGGCGCTGCAGACGCTTGTAGACGGTCGAGAAGTTGGTGAGCATGCCGCCCAGCCAGCGCTGGTTGACGTAGGGCATGCCGACGCGGGTGGCCTGCTCGGCGATGGCCTCCTGCGCCTGCTTCTTCGTGCCGACGAACATGACCGTGCCGCCGTGGGCGACGGTCTCCTTGACGAACTCGTAGGCGCGGTCGATGTACGACAGCGACTGGAGCAGGTCGATGATGTAGATGCCGTTGCGCTCGGTGAAGATGAAGCGCTTCATCTTCGGGTTCCAGCGACGGGTCTGGTGACCGAAGTGGACGCCGCTCTCCAGCAGCTCCCGCATCGTGACGACGGCCATGGCCGTTTCTCCTTGGTGTTCTCGGTTGTGCCGCGCCCGCCGGACGGCGGTCGCGCCTGACGCCCGCGATGCGCCGTGCCGCGAAGGACCGAGAGGCGCTTGGTAGGAACCGTTGCCGGCTGCCGTACCGGGGCGTGCGAAGTCGACCCGGTGACCCGGATCGCCAGAAGAAGTGTACGGGACCGGCGAGGCACCGGGTGACGCCGCTGTCCACAACCGGTGAGTGGTCCACAGGCACCGGCCGCGACCGGCGCGGCCACGGGACGCTTCCGGCATGCGACGAGCGATGCGATCGGCGACCGTGTGGACGGCCCTGCTGCTGGCTGCGACGGTGCCGGCCCTCACGCCTCCGGCCCGGGCGGACCCCCCGCTCCCGGCACCTGCGGCACCCACGGCACCCCCCGGCGGCCCGGTACCGCCTCTCGCCCGCACGTGGCCGGTCGGCGCCCGCCCACCGGTGCTGCGGGGCTGGCAGCCACCGCAGACGGCGTACGGCCCGGGCCACCGTGGGGTGGATCTGGCGGCCCCGGCCGGCTCTCCGGTTCGGGCGGTGGCCCCGGGCCGGGTGCTGTTCGCGGGCCGGGTGGCCGGACGGGGTGTGGTGTCGGTGGCGCTGACGGACACGGACCTGCGCACGACGTACGAGCCGGTACGCCCCTCCGTGGAGCGGGGCGCGCGCGTGGCAGCGGGCGAGGTGGTCGGCGTGTCGGAGCCGAGCGGGTCGCACTGCGCACCGACGACGTGCGTGCACTGGGGCCTGCTCAGAGGCGAGGCCTATCTGGACCCGCTCTCCCTGCTCCCGCCGTGGCTGCTGGGCCGGGCACCGTCGAGACTGCTGCCGCTCACGCCCTAGCCGTGGGCCGCCCGCGGCCGGCCGCGCCGCTGTTCTCGCCGCTTCGGGGGCGGGGAGGCGGGCCGCCGGTCGCTCGCGGGCGGGGAGGCGGGCCGACGGTCGCTGGGGCGGGGAGGCGGGCCGACGGTCGCTCGGGCGGGGAGGCGGGCCGACGGTCGCTCAGCCCTGGACGCCCCGCAGGGCCATGGCCACCGCGGCGTCCGTCACCACGGAGGGGTCCTCCGCCGCACCCAGCTCGATCCGGCGCACCGCCGCGTCCACGACCCCCTGCAGCAGCATCGCCGCCAGCCTGGGCTGCTCGTGCCCCAGCTGCCCCAGCGCCTCCACGATCATCGCGACCAGGCCCCCGTGGGCGGCCCGGATCTTGTCCCGGGCACCGGCGTCCAGCTCGCTGGCGGAGATGGCCACGACCGCCCGGTGCCGCCGGTCCCCGACCAGGGACAGCTGCTGCCGGACGTACGCCTCGACCTTGCCCTCGGCCGATTCGGCGCGCTCCATGGCCGCCGCGACCTCCGCCGCCCACACCGGGAAGTCGACCTCGCACAGCTCCTCGACGACTGCCGCGCGGGACCGGAAGTACTCGTACACGGACGACCGCGCCAGCCCCGTCCGCTCGGCCAGCGCGGGGAACGTCAGCGCCTCCGTACCGCCCTCGGACAACAAGGAGCGAGCCGCGTCCAGCAGGGCGGCTCGCTGCATCGACCGGTGCTCGGCCACGGAGGCCGCTCGAATCCTTGGCACGTCGACCACTTTACGGACACCCCACCCCGGAAGGGAGGACTCAGCGCCCGAAGCTCGCCAGCTTGGCACGCAGCTGCAGCACCGACTTGGTGTGGATCTGGCTGACCCTGCTCTCGGTGACGCCGAGCACGTTGCCGATCTCGGCGAGGGTGAGCCCCTCGTAGTAGTACAGGGTGACCACGGTCTTCTCCCGCTCGGGCAGCGTGTTGATCGCCCGCGCCAGGAACCGCCGCAGCTCGCGGTCCTCGGCCACCTCCACCGGGTTGTCGGCGGCGGTGTCCTCCAGGGTGTCCATCAGGCTGAGCCGGTCCCCGCCCTCGCCGCCGACGTGCAGCAGCTCCTCCAGGGCGACCACGTTGGCCAGCGACAACTGGCTGAAAACGGCGTGGAGTTCGTCGACCTCCATGCCCAGCTCGACGGCGACCTCGCCCTCCGTCGGCGTGCGCCGCAGCCGCGCCTCCAGGGTGGCGTAGGCCCGCTCGACGTTGCGCGCCTTCTGCCGGACCGAGCGGGGGATCCAGTCCAGCGCCCGCAGCTCGTCGATCATGGCGCCGCGGATCCGGGTGATCGCGTACGTCTCGAACTTGATCTCCCGGTCGATGTCGAACTTCTCGATCGCGTCGATCAGCCCGAACACCCCGGAGGACACGAAGTCGGCCTGCTCCACGTTGGGGGGCAGCCCGACGCTCACCCGGCCCGCCACGTACTTGACCAGCGGCGAGTAGTGCAGGATCAGCTGCTCCCGCAACCGGTCGTCCCCCGTCGCCTTGTACGACCGCCACAACTCGTCGAGCGTCGAGGGAGCGGGCGGCCGCACGCTGCCACCGTCGCGGGCGGCTGGGGGGATCGCCGCCCGGTCGGACCCGGAGGTGTGCTGGGGCATTCGTCGCCTTGTGCCGTTCTGCCGTGAAGTGCCGAGAAGTGCTGTGAAGTGAGGCGGGTGGGAGATCGTGGGGTGATGTGGGCTGCCTGGGTGAGGTGTCGGTCTGATGCCGGGTTGGCGCGTTCTGCGCCGTCGCCTTCGTGAGCGTAGCGTGACTGAGGTGTCGCGGTGTGCGAACAGCGAGGCACCACCCCTGCGCGGGGCGCTCGCTCCCGGCGCGCGACGACGGGCCGCAGCTCGCTCTGCGTGACCGGCCGGAGGCGCCAACTCCGGGAAACACCAAGGGCGTCGGGCGTTCCCCCGGACGGCCGAACCGGCTCGATCAGCACGGACCGTGACCACTCCGGACCGAGATCATCGCCTGGCGTGTCAACTTCCAGCCGTCGCCGTGTCGTTCGACGTAACCAAGTGCTCGGAGTTCGTACAGTTTCGCGATCGCCTCGTCCTGCGTGGTCCGCGCGCCGAGCGCGATCTCCCCGGCGGGGGCCGCGCGGTCGGCGGGCAGGGCGGCCAGCACGCCGGCGGCGGCCGGTTCCAGCAGGTCACGCGGGAGGACCGGGCCCCGCCGGGCCGGGGCCAGCTCTCCCATGCCGCCCACGAGTTCGACGACCTCGGCGGCGTCGGTGACCAGGGCCGCCTCGCCACGCAGCAGCTCGTGCACTCCGGCGGAGAGGGCGCTGGTGGCCGGGCCGGGGACACCCATGGTGAACCGGCCCAGGTGCTGTGCCGACCGTGCGGTGGCCAGCGAGCCGCTGCGGCGGGCGGCCTCCACGACGACGGTGCCCCTGGTCAGGGCGGCGATCACCCGGTTGCGCCGGATGAACCGGCTGGGGGTCGGGTGATCCCCGGGCGGCAGTTCGCCGACGACGAGTCCCTGCTCCGCGATGCGGGCGATGAGCGCGGTGTGGCCGCGGGGGTAGGGCCGGTCGACGCCGCAGGCCAGGACGGCGACGGTGGCACCGTGGGCGGCGAGGGCGCCGCGGTGGGCGGCGCCGTCGATGCCGTAGGCACCGCCCGAGACCACCACCCAGCCGCGTTCGGCGAGGTCGGAGGCGAGGGTCGCGGCCATGTGGGTGCCGTACTCGGTGCAGGCCCGGGCGCCCACGACGGCGACCGAGCGCAGCGCCCACATCCGCAGGCTCGGCCTGCCCCGCACCCACAGTCCGAGGGGCCGGGCGTCCCCGAGGTCGTCGAGCTGGCCCGGCCACTCGGCGTCCCCCGGAGGCACGAACCGCGCCCCCCCGGCCCGGGCCACGTCGAGATCCCGCTCCGGCTCGGCCTGCCGGGCCCTGGCGACGAGTCCCGCCCAGCGGGTCCCGCTCACCCCGGGCAACGCCTTTCCCCCGCACCGCAGCCACCGCACCACCTCCCCCACCCCGAACTCCCGGACCCACCGCCCCGCGGTCTCGTCCCCCGGCTCGGTGACCCGGGCCAGAAAGACACGACCGAGCAGTTCGTCGTCCGGTCCGCCGCCCGGGGCGGACCCGGGTTCCGGGCGGCCCGTCCGTGGCGCGCCGCCCCTCACCTGCCGATGCCTTCCAGGACCGCACCGCGGCGGACGCCGGTGCGCAGCTCCAGTGCCCAGTTCACGTCGTTGGCCGAGGGCCGGTCGCGGCCGCCCAGGTCGGCGAGCGTCCAGGCGACCCGCAGGACGCGGTCGAGGCCACGGGCGGTGAGCAGGCCCCGGTCCAGGTCCTCCTCGGCCTTCCCGAGAGCCCCGGGCTGTACGTGCCAGCGGGTGCGCAGTTCGTGCCCGGGCACTTCGCTGTTGGTGCGCCAGGGCAGTCCCTCGAAGCGCCGGGCGGCCCGCTCCCGGGCGAGCCTGACCCGGTCGGCCACGACGGCCGTCGGCTCGGCGCCGGTGTGCATCCGGAGCAGTTCGGCCCGCGCGACCGGCTCCACGGTGACCCGCAGGTCCACCCGGTCCATCAGGGGGCCGGAGAGCCGGGCCCGGTAGCGCTTGATCGAGGAGGGCCGGCACTCGCAGACGTCGTCGCCGCGTCCGTGCCGGCCGCACGGGCACGGGTTCGCGGCCAGGACCATCAGGAACTTGGCCGGCATCCGCAGCATCCCCGCCGCCCGGGCGATCACGACGTGGCCCGATTCCAGGGGCTGGCGCAGGGCGTCGAGGACGCTGCTGTGGAACTCGGCGGCCTCGTCCAGGAAGAGCACCCCGTGGTGGGCCAGGGACACCGCGCCGGGCCGGGGCAGGCCGTTCCCGCCGCCGACGAGGGAGGCCATCGTGGCGGAGTGGTGGGGTGCGCAGTACGGCGGCCGGTCGACCAGCGGGTGGCCCGGCGGGAGCAGGCCGGCCACCGAGTGGACGGCGGTGACCTCCAGGGACTCGGCCCGGTGCAGCTCGGGCAGCAGCCCGGGCAGGCGTTCGGCGAGCATCGTCTTGCCGGCGCCTGGCGGCCCCTTGAAGAAGACGTGGTGGCGGCCGGCCGCGGCGACCTCCAGCGCCGCACGCGCCGTGTGCTGGCCCGCGACATCGGCCAGGTCGGGGGCGCCCGCCCCGACGGCGGTTCCCGTGCCGAGCCCTGTCCCGGGCAGGGCCAGCCCGGCGAGGAAGGGGTCGGGGCGGATGTCTCCGGGCACGGGCTCCTCGTCGGGTACCGGTTCGTCGGTGAGGACGGCGATCAGCTGGCGCAGGCTCCGTACCCCGAGCACGGACACGCCCGGCACCAGGGAGGCCTCGGGCACCGCGCACTCGGGTACGACCACCTGCTCGTATCCCGCGTCCGCCGCGGCGAGGACCGCCGGCAGGATGCCCCGGACCGGCCGCACCCGGCCGTCCAGGGCCAGCTCGCCGATCATGACGATGTCGGCGAGCACGCGGGGATCGATCCGCTCGGCCGCACCGAGGACGGCGGCGGCGACCGCGAGATCGAAGCCGCTGCCGCTCTTGGGGACGGACGCCGGGCTGAGGCCCACGGTGAGCTTCTTGGACGGCCAGGCCGCTCCCGAGTTGACCACCGCGGCACGCACCCGGTCACGGCTCTCGGTCAGGCTCTTGTCCGGGAGGCCGACCAGGGTGAAGGCGGCGACGCCGGGTTCGAGGTCGGCCTGGACCTCGACGACGACGCCTTCGACGCCGACCAGGGCGACCGAGCACGTACGGGCGAACCCCATTCAGGCCACCCCCCGCGCATGCTCGACGGACGGCGCTCCGCGGCTGGGCAGCAGGACGCCGACCAGGTCGATGCGGACGCCGCCCGGCGGTGCTCCGCCGTGGGCCTGGATCCAGTCTTCGGCGAGGGCGCGCAGCCTGGCGGCCTTCTCGGGGGTCACCGCGGCCATCGGGTGCTCGTAGTCCCCGCCCCTGCGGGTCTTCACCTCGCAGACGACGAGCGCGTCTCCGTCGCGCGCCACGATGTCGATCTCGCCGGACCGTCCACAGCGCCAGTTGCGCTGCAGGATCGTCATGCCGGCCTCGGCGAGCCGCCGGGCGGCCAGGTCCTCGCCGTATTTGCCGATCGCTTCCCGTGCGTTCATGTCGGCACCACCTCCGGCGCCAACCGTCACGCATCCCGTCCCCCCAAGTTGATCTTGGTGGACTACTCGGCGGTTGTGGAAAACCCGGTCACCCGGGAGCGGCGCTTCACGAAAGCCCGGGCCGTCAGCCGCCCGGCAGCTCCAGGTCGCTCTTGTTCAGCTCTTCAATATTCACGTCCTTGAACGTGAGCACGCGAACCTGCTTGACGAACCGCGCCGGTCGGTACATGTCCCAGACCCAGGCGTCGGCCATACTGACCTCGAAAAACACCTCACCCTGGACCGAGTGCACCTGCATCTCGTAATCGTTGGTGAGGTAGAAGCGCCGCTCGGTCTCGATCACGTATTTGAACAGACCGACGACATCTCGGTACTCCCGGTAGAGCTTCAGCTCCATCTCGGTCTCGTACTTCTCGAGGTCCTCGGCGCTCATGGCATGTTCCCCTTCAGCCGTGCGATCCCACCATTGTGCGCCAGTCCGGGGATCCCTCAGACGATTTCCGTTTCGAGGGTCACGGGGCTGGCCGGGGGACCTTCGACGAGCAGCGTGCGCAGCAGCTCGGCGAGTCTGGTCGGATACACCGTCTCATGTGCCCGGGTCAGTTCCTGACACGTCCACCAGCGTGCTCCGGCGACACTGCGCCGCTCCAGCTCCGTCAGCCCCGCCGGCGCGGTGGCCGTCTGGGCCGTACGGGCCAGGTAGTACCACTCGTCCTGGTCCCAGCGGCGGCCCGCGAACGGGAACGAGCAGCGGCGCCGCCACAGCACCGGACCGAGAACGACGTCGGTGATGCCGGTCTCCTCCACGAGTTCCCGCAGCGCGGTCTCCTCGCGCGTCTCGGTGCCCTCGACCCCGCCGCCGGGCGTGAACCACCAGTCGTCGGCCGGATCGTCGGGCTCATGGCCGTGCAGCAGCAGGATGCGGTCCTGGGGATCGAGGAGCACCACCCGGGCCACCTTCCGCAGCCCGCTCCCGCCCTCGTGCGCCTCGCCGCCCGTACACGGAGCGGCACAGGCCTCCCCGGCCGGCCGCGAGGCCTCGTGCGCCTCCTCCGCCGGCCGCCTGGTCTCAGCGGGCACCGGCCGCCTCCGGCCGCGTCCCACGGGCGCGGGAGCCGCTCATCCGTGCCGCGACCGGACCGTAGGCCCCGCCGCCCAGGACCAGGACGGCGCCGGCGACGACCAGCAGTTCGATCGTGCGCAACGGGCCGGGCCGGGAGAGCGCGCCGAGCGTCTCGAAACCGGAGGGGCGCTGGAGCATGCCGTTCCACGGCCAGACGACGGCGTCCACGCGGGCGGAGACGGCCCTTCGCGAGACGGTGCCCTGTGCGGTGTCCGTGAGGTGGGCGGTGGAGTCCAGGGAGCCCTGGCGTTCGTCACCGAGGAGGAACAGCCGGCCTTCGGGCACGGTCACCTTCGGGAAGTTCTTGATCTCGGCGAGGCTGCCCTTGGGCAGGTAGGGCTCATCGATCTCCTTGCCGTTGACGGTCAGTCTGCCGTCGGTGCAGCAGGAGACGGTGTCGCCGCCGACGGCGACCACCCGCTTGACGACCTTGGCGCCGGTGACCCAGCTCTTGTCCTCGAAGACCACGACGTCGCCGCGGCGCACCTCGTCGCCGTCGACGCGCTGGGCGAGCACCCGGTCGCCGGCGTCGATGGTGGGGGTCATGGAGCTGGTGGGCACGGTGTACGGCCGGTAGACCAGGGCTCCCCAGGCGAATCCGCCGAGGAACAGCACCAGGCCCAGCGCCACGGCCACCCCGGACAGCCGCTGGCCGATCCGGCCGCCGCCAACCCGTTCCGTACCGGTGCCGCCGCCCTGCGGGGCCGTACGCGTCATGCTCTCGCCACCCATGGATCCGCACCCTACCCGGCGGTACCGACCAGGGGCAGCCCCCTCTTTTCCCGGCCGGGGCCCTGGGCACCGGTTCCGGTTTCCCCGGCTCCGGTCCCTGGGCACCGGCCGGCGTCGGCCGCCACCTGCCCGGCGGGGGTCTTCCGTGCGGTCCGCTCCGGAGCCGCCCGGCGGGCGTTTTCCCTGCGGCCGGCTTCAGCGCTGCCCGGCGGGGGTCTTCCGTGCGGTCCTGGACTCCGGCCGGTCCTTGCGGCCGCGTCGCCACACCACCACGGGCAGCACCGCGGCGACGGCCAGGCCCTGCGGGGCCACCGTCAGGGACGCGCCGGCCGAGGACTGCTGGTCGAGGCCGGGCTGGTCGAAGGTGTCCGGGACCGGGAGGGTGCCCCAGCGGTTGATCGGCCAGGCCTTGACGATCGCCCGGCCGACGACCTCGTCGACGGGGACCATTCCGCGGTGCTTGTCGGACTGGTTGTAGCGGGAGTCCCGGGAGTTCTGCCGGTGGTCGCCCATGACCCAGATGTAGCCCTCGGGGACCTTCACCTTGAACTGGCCGCCCTGCTTGTCCACCGTGCACGGCGTGTTGCCGGGGTAGATGTAGGGCTCGTTCAGCGCCTTGCCGTTGACCCGCAGCGGTCCGCTGCCCTTGCACTCGACCGTGTCACCGCCGACCCCGATCACGCGCTTGATGAGGTCCTTCTCGTCCGCGGACGGCATCAGGCCGATCTTGCTGAGGACCTTCTGGGCCAGGTTCGGCGTCGGCGTGGGTTCGCCCGCGAGCCAGCTGTCCGGGTCGTGGAAGACGACGACCTCGCCGCGCTCGGGCTCGGAGCCGAACCACGGGGTGAGCTTGTCCACCAGGACGCGGTCGCCCTGCTGCAGGGTGTTCTGCATCGAGTCGGACGGGATGGAGAACGCCTGCACCAGGAACGTCTTGATCAGCAGCGCCAGGACCAGCGCGATACCGATCAGGATCGGCAGTTCCTTCCAGAAGGAGCGCTGCTTCTTCGGCCGCTGCCCGGCCTCGTCCGGGTCCGTGTCCTCGGCGCGCGGCCGCTGCCCGTCCGCGGGCGTGCCGTCGTCGCCGGCCGCCGCGTCATTCCCGGAGGTCATGGCGCTGTCCGAGGCGGGCACGGGCGGCTCCACGGGGTGCCCGCGGTGCTCCTCGCCGTCGTGTCCCGACCGTGCGCCAACCGCCACATCCCCCACGCCAACTCCTCACTCTGTGCCGCCGCCTGCCCCGTACACGGTGCAGGCCCACCACTCCCATAACGAGCGGGAGTTCCGCAGGGGTCGGGAGGTGGGTCGTTCCGTTCGGTTCCTCGGAGGCAACCCTATGCGACCGCGGAGCCGCAGCGGTCGTCCCCGACACGGAGTCGGTGACACTTGCAAAGGTTTTAGGTTCTTCCAGGCGCGTCCAGTGTCCGACGGGCCAGCCGATGACCATCGCGCGGCCGACCACCGAGCCCTCGGAGACCGTGCCGCCGTAGGCGGTGTCCTGGTGGGAGCGGGAGTCCGCGGAGTTGCCCCGGTGGTCGCCCATCACCCACAGCCGGCCCTTGGGGACGGTGATGTCGAAGCGCATGGTGGAGGGGACGTCCCCCGGGTAGAGGTAGTCGCCCTCGGTGAGGGGTACGCCGTTGACGGTGACCCGGCCCTGCGCGTCGCAGCACCTGACGTGGTCGCCGCCGACCCCGATGACCCGCTTGATCAGGTCCTTCTCGTTGTCGGAGGGCAGCAGGCCGATGAAGGCCAGGCCTTGCTTGAGCTGCTTGACGACGACGGGGTCGTTCTTCTTGGTGGTCTGCTCGTCCGCCAGCCAGCCGCCCGGGTCGTGGAAGACGACGACGTCACCGCGCTGTGGCTTGGAACCGAACCACGGGGTGAACTTGTCGACCAGGACACGGTCGCCGATCCGGATCGTCTGCTCCATGGAGCCGGACGGGATCACGAAGGCCTGGACGAGGAAGGTCTTGAGGACCAGCGCTATGAGGACGGCGACACCGACCAGGAGGGGGATCTCCCGGACGGCCGAACGCCTCCGCTTGCGCTTGACCTTGCGTTGCAGTTTCCGGCGCTCCGCGCGCGTGCGGCCGCCGCCGGGCGCGGAGGTCCGGCGGGCCCCGGTGGGCAGCAGGTTGTCGGCGGGGTCGGCGGGTACCCCGCGCGGTTTGCCGCGGTTACCCATGGGCGCCCCCCGTGGTTGCGTCGGGCACGCGCGCGTAGGCGGACGGCCGCGTCAGATGCGTCCAGTGGCGGTACGGCCACACGATCCAGTCGGCCCGGCCGATGACGTCGGAGACCGGGATCATGCCGCCGCCGGGCGAGCCGAGGTGGTCGCGGGAGTCGCTGGAGTCACTGCGGTGGTCGCCGAGCACGAAGAGGCGCCCGGCGGGCACGGCGACGTCGAAGGGCACGCCGGAGGCCGTGTCCCCGGGATAGAGGAACGCCGTCTCGTCGACGGGCCGGCCGTTCACCTCGATCCTCCCCTTCTTGTCACAGCAGACCACGTGGTCTCCGCCGACGCCGACCACGCGCTTGACGTAGTCGGCGTCCCCGAAGTACCCGGAACCGTCGAACACGATCACGTCACCGCGGCGCGGCTCGGCACCGAAACGGTACGCCAACTTGTTTACGAGAACGCGGTCCCCGATCCTCAATCCCTGTTCCATGGATCCGCTCGGGATCTGGAAGGGCTGCGCCGCGAAGGCGTTGAGGAGCAGCAGGAAGGCCAGGCAGACGAAGACGGTGAGGGTGATCCGGCCGCCCGGGAGCCACTCGGCGACCCGCGCGACCAACGCGAAACGCGACCGGCCCTCCGTCCCCGGAGTACCCGGGTGGGAGGAGCGGTCGCGTTCCGTCGGCTGTGCTTCGGTGTCCATCGGAGCAGGATGCTATCCCGCCCCGCTGTGGGACTCCGTCAGAGCACTCAGCTCTCGCGCTTCTCCTTGATCTTCGCGGCCTTGCCGCGCAGCTCACGGAGGTAGTACAGCTTGGCGCGGCGCACGTCACCCTTGGTGACCAGCTCGATCTTCTCGACGATCGGGGTGTGCACCGGGAAGGTGCGCTCGACGCCGACGGAGAACGAGACCTTGCGGACCGTGAAGGTCTCGCGGACACCGGCGCCCTGGCGGCGGATCACAACGCCCTTGAACTGCTGCACACGGGAGCGGTTGCCCTCGATGACGCGGACGTGGACGTTGACGGTGTCGCCCGGGCGGAAGGCCGGGATGTCGCTGCGCAGCGACGCGGCGTCGACGGTGTCGAGCAGGTGAGACATTTCGTCTGCTTTCTTCGCTGATGCCACAGGTCATCAACGGAAACTAGGGGTTCCTGAGGAGTGTCGTGCGGATCGGGACGGGCGTCGTGTCCCCCTGTGGCAGGGGCGCACGCCGGACGGACGCACAACAGCGGTCTATTCTTCCACGCCCTCGGCCCGGCGCCAAAATCGGCCGTACGGCTCGCCCTCCGGGTCCGGTTCCCAGCCGAGGATGGAGAGCATCTCGCGGTCCTTCTTGTCGAAGGCCTTGGGCTCGCAGCGCTCGATCAGGTCGGGCCGGTGCGCGGTCGTACGCCTCAGGGCCTCGTCGCGGCGCCAGCGGGCGATCTTGCCGTGGTGGCCGCTGAGCAGCACGTCCGGGATGTCCCGGCCGCGCCAGACGGGCGGCTTGGTGTAGACGGGACCTTCGAGCAGGTTCGCCATCGCGCCGGGCGCGAAGGAGTCGTCGCGGTGGGACTCGGCGTTGCCGAGGACACCGGGGAGCAGCCGGGCGACGGCCTCGGTGACGACCAGGACGGCCGCCTCGCCCCCGGCGAGGACGTAGTCGCCGATGGACACCTCGTAGACCGGCATGCGGGTGGCGTACTCGTCCATGACCCGTCGGTCGATGCCCTCGTAGCGGGCCGGCGTGAAGATCAGCCAGGGGCGCTCGGCCAGTTCGACGGCCAGTTCCTGGGTGAAGGGGCGGCCGCTCGGGGTGGGGACGATCAGTGCGGGGGTGTGAGCACCGCTCTCGTAGCCGTCGGCGAGGACGGAGTCGAGGGCGTCGCCCCAGGCATCGGTCTTCATGACCATGCCGGGACCGCCGCCGTACGGCGTGTCGTCCACCGTGTTGTGCCGGTCGTACGTCCACGCGCGCAGGTCGTGCACCTGGACGTTCAGCCGGCCACGCGCGCGTGCCTTGCCGACGAGGGAGACGTTCAGGGGCTCGAGGTACTCGGGGAAGATCGTGACGACGTCGAGGCGCATCAGGACTCGCCCTCGGCGTCACGGGACGGCTCACCCTGGACGTCACCGGACGGCTCACCCTCGGCGTCACGGGACGGCTCACCCTCGGCGTCACGGGACGACGCGATCTCCGCGCGGTCGTCGATCAGGCCCGGGGGCGGCGTGATGACCGCCTTCTGCTCGGTCAGGTCGATCTCGGTGACGATCTCCTCCACGAAGGGGATCATCACCTCGCTGCCGTCGGGGCGCTCCACGATGAACAGGTCCTGCGAGGGCAGGTGCGAGATCTCGGTGATCCGGCCGACCTCCGTGCCGTCCTCGGTGACGACGTCGAGGTCGATCAGCTGGTGGTCGTAGTACTCGTCCTCGTCCTCGGGCAGCTGCTCGGGGTCCACCTCGGCGATGAGGAGGGTGTTGCGCAGCGCCTCGGCTCCGTTGCGGTCCGAGACGCCCTCGAAGCGCAGCAGCAGACGGCCGCTGTGCACCCGGCCGGTGGCGATGGTGAGCGGCCCGGTGGCGGCCGGGTCGGTGGCCAGGACGGCGCCCGGGGCGAGCCGCAGCTCGGGCTCGTCGGTACGTACCTCGACGGTGACCTCGCCCTTGATGCCGTGGGCGCGGCCGATCCGTGCGACTACCAGCTGCACGTGTCCAATTCTCCTGTCATCTCCTGCACGGCGTCCTGCCGGGGTACGCCGCCCATACGACTGCGGGCCGGGGACGGCCCAGTGGCCCTCCCCGGCCCGAGCCGGTTGCGATGAAGCGTCAGCGGACGTGGTCCACGTCGACGAGGTCGACACGGACACCACGGCCGCCGATGGCGCCCACGACGGTACGCAGGGCCCGCGCGGTGCGGCCGTTGCGGCCGATCACCTTGCCGAGGTCGTCCGGGTGCACCCGGACCTCGAGCACGCGCCCGCGGCGCAGGTTGCGCGAGGCGACCTGCACATCGTCAGGGTTGTCGACGATGCCCTTCACGAGGTGCTCAAGCGCCTCTTCGAGCATGCTGCTCAGGCCTCGGTCGACTCGGACTCAGCCGCAGCCTCGTCCTTCTTCTCAGCCTTCTTCTTCTGGGTGATCGCCTCACCCTTGCCCTCGTCGTCACCGCCGAGAGCCTCGAACGACGGACGCGCGGCCTTCGGCTCGGCGACGAGGAGCGGCGCGGGAGCCGGCTCGCCCTTGAACTTCTGCCAGTCGCCGGTCTTCTTCAGGATGGCGAGGACGGGCTCGGTCGGCTGCGCGCCGACACCCAGCCAGTACGCGACGCGGTCGGCGTCCACCTCGATGACCGACGGGTTGTAGGTCGGGTGGTACTTGCCGATCTCCTCGATGGCCCGGCCGTCACGGCGGGTACGGGAGTCGGCGACGACGATGCGGTAGTGAGGCGAACGGATCTTGCCCAGACGCTTCAGCTTGATCTTGACTGCCACGGGAGTGGATTCTCCTGGATTTGACGTGGTTGGGCACGGCGAGACGCCGCGTGGGGTTGCGGTACCCGAGTGCCCGATGGACGCGTCAGCCGGAGGAGAGAGGGGTCCTGTGCGGCTGTCGAGTACAGCTAGCCATTGTGCCACACCCCGCGGGCCGCTCCTGGCCGAGGGTGCGGCGGCCGCGGCGGGGCATGCCGGGGAGGCACCCGGCGTGGAGGTGAGGTCACGTCGGGTGCACCGCCCGGTGCTGTGAAGTTGCCGCCCGCGGTCGCGAGCTGATCCTGCGGCTGCCACGAGCAGTCGCAGGATCAGCTCGCCGCCGCCCCCACGACCTCCGGGATGCGGAACGGCTTGCCGCAGCCGCCGCACACGATCGGGGCCTGGGCCAGGACCGAGGGGACCACCCGGACGTTGCGGCCGCAGTCGCACACCGCCTTGACGCGGACCCCGCCGCCGGAGGAGCCGTGCCGGGCGGCCGGGCCGCGGAAGGTGCGGGACGTGTCGGACGAGGTGGCCGCCGTGTGGGCCTTCAGCGCGCGCTGCAGCCGCTCGATGGTCGGGCGGTAGCGCCGCTTCGCCTCGGGGTTGAGCGTGACCAGGGAGAAACCGCTGCTCGGGTGCGGTTCCTCCGGGTGGTCCAGGCCCAGCTCCTCGGCGATCGCGAGGAAACGGCGGTTGTGGTAGCGCCCGGCCCGGGAGGTGTCGCGGATCCCTCGGGCGGCGGCGATGCCGTGGACTGCCTCGTGGAGGAGTCGCTCGAAGGAGAGTTCGTGCCCGCACGCGGACGACGACTCTCCGATCAGGGATTCTGGCGCGGCGAGGTCCGGCAGCTCGGGGTGGTACCGCTGAATGTCGGCCCACGCCTGCGCCAGCTCTGCGGCGAGAACAGGTGGTGTCTGTGTCGTGCTCACGTAATGACAACGAGCGGGGGTGCCGCTGTGTTCCTATTCCGGGGCATCCCAAATAATTTGCACGTACCCGTCAGTTGGCACTGATGCGTCCTGACGAGGGCGGGTGCGACGATCTGCGGAGAAGGCTCACAGCTCCTACCAAGCTGGTGCGTAGTCCGCACTACGCCCCGCTCGTGAGCCCGGAAGCGACGGTGCCCGGCCGCGGCGCAAGACAGGTTTCGGCCGCTCTCGGAACGCGACGTCACTCATGTCAGCGCCGCCGGCCTCCGTGACGTTACCGTCCGCCGCCCGGGGCCCCCGTCACCGGCCCGTCCCCGGGCCCGGACACCGTACGGCCATCCAGATTGCCGGGACGTGAAATCTCGCCACACATGGCTCCTGGGCCCAAACCGGGGCCCACGCCCCCTGGACGGCACCGCGAGCCGGGAGTTACCTGGCATACGTGGGAAGTGCGCGCACGGCACGGGGGGCACACAACCGGGCGCAGCGGCGACTGTCGGCGGATTGGGGCGCTTACCTATGACACCTACGCTCGTGCGGCAGCACACGTCTCACGCGGGCTCCGCACCCCGCGTGGACCTGAGCGCACGCGCGCGTGACTGGTCCGAGATCCAGGAGCGGATGCTGGTACCGCTCTACGACTCCGTGTACGAACGGCTCGACGTGGGCCCCGGCACCCGGCTGCTGGGCCTGCGCTGCGGCTCCGGGCTGGCCCTGCTGATGGCGGCCTCCAGAGGTGCCGCGGTCACCGGTGCCGACTCCGCCTCCCCCGAACGGCTCGCCCTCGCCCGCGAGCGGCTGCTGCCGGGCACCCCGCCCGGCAGGAGCAGAAGCAGCCCCCGCGGCACGCGCGCGCGTACGGGCCCACGGCTCGTGGGCGGCGCACCCGCGGACGTGGCCGGCCGGGAGGCCCGGTACACCCTGGTGACCGTCTTCGAGCCGATCGGCGGCCTCGCGGGCGACTCCGAGGGGCTCGGCGAACTCCTCGCCGGCGCGGTACCGCTGGCCGCCCCCGGGGCCGCCGTGGTGCTGGCCGGCTGGGGCCCGCCCGAGCGCTGCGCCACCTCGTCGGTGCTGCGGGTGGCGACGAAACCGGCCGACCCGGTGCACGGCTCGGGCAGCTGGCGTCCCGCTCGGCGGGACGACCTGGAGGAGGCCGTCCAGCGGGCCGGGCTCAGGCCGGACGGCTCGGGCCGGGTCGCCTGCCCGTTCGGGTACGCCGACCTCGACAGCGCGGTACGGGGCCTGCTGTCGACCGGACTGTTCGACGCGGCGATCGCGGCGACCGACGCCAGACAGGTCGACAAGGAGCTGACGGAAGCCCTGCACCCCTACCGGCGCCAGGACGGCACGGTGTGGATGCCGAACGTCTTCCGTTACCTGATCGCCCGCGTGCCCTAGGCGTCCTGGGCCGCGGTCGGCTCCTCGGCGGGGCGGCCCTCGCCCGCCGTGCACCGCCGGACCAGGGCGTGTCCCGGGACGAGGAAGGCGGTCCGTGTACTCACCCTCGCGGGCTTTCCTCCGGGCGCTCAGGGCCTCGGCCCGGCCGGGGCGCGGTGCCGCTAGACGTCCCCCTTGGCGAGGCGGGTGATCCCGGCGATCCGGTACGCGTCCGCCTCCTCCAGCGTCTCGTTCTCCAGCAGGGCCCGGGCGAGGGCGTCCAGCTGGCCGCGGTGCTCGCGGAGTTTGCGGCAGGCCTCCTCGTAGCACTCGTCCACGATCCGCCGCATCTCGCCGTCGATGACATCCAGCGTCTGCGGGGCGGCTGCGAGGCCGTACGCCTGCTGGGCGTCGTTCGGGAGCGCGGAGAGGCGGCCGACCTCCGGGCTCATGCCCCAGCGGGACACCATGCCGCGCGCGATGTTGGTGACCTGTTCCAGGTCGCTCTCGGAGCCGGTGGTGATCACGTCGTAGACGACGTGCTCGGCCGCCATTCCGCCGAGGGCGCCGATGATCCGGCCGCGCAGGTACTCCTCGGTGTACGCGTACTTGTCCGATTCCGGAGTCGACAAGGTGACGCCCAGCGCCCGGCCGCGCGGCACGATCGTGATCTTGCGGACCGGGTCGGCGCCCGGCTGCAGCATGCCCAGCAGGGCGTGCCCGCTCTCGTGGTAGGCGGTACGCCGGCGCTCCTCCTCCGGCATCACCAGCGGACGTTCCGCGCCGAGCTGCACCTTCTCCAGGGCCTCGGAGAGATCGGACCGGGTCACCCGCTCCTGCTTCCGCTTCACCGCGAGCAGTGCGGCCTCGTTGGCGAGGTTCGCCAGCTCCGCGCCCGTCATGCCCGGTGTCGTACGGGCCACTTGGGCCAGGTCGACGTCGTCGGCGAGCGGGATGTCACGGGTGTGGATCTCCAGGATGGCCTCGCGCCCGCTGCGGTCCGGCGGCGAGACCTGGACCACCCGGTCGAACCGGCCGGGGCGGGTGAGTGCCGGATCGAGGATGTCGGCGCGGTTGGTGGCGGCGATCACGATGACACCCTCGGAGCCCGAGAAGCCGTCCATCTCGGTGAGGATCTGGTTGAGGGTCTGCTCGCGTTCGTCGTGGCCGCCCATCGAGGCGCCGCCGCCGCGGGCCCGGCCGATGGTGTCGATCTCGTCGATGAAGATGATCGACGGCGCGACCTTGCGGGCCTCCGCGAACAGCTCCCGCACCCGGGAGGCACCGACGCCCACGATCATCTCGATGAACTCGGACGCGGACGCCGAGAAGAACGGCACCCCGGCCTCCCCCGCGACCGCCCGCGCGAGCAGTGTCTTTCCCGTGCCGGGCGCCCCCGCGAGCAGCACACCGCGCGGCATCTTGGCGCCCATGCGGCGATAGGCGTCGGGGTTCTTCAGGAAGTCGACGACGTCGTTCAGCTCGCCCTCGACCTCGTCGATGCCGGCCACGTCGGCGAACGTGGTGCGCTTCTCCCCCGGCACCAGTTCCACGGGCTTGGGCGGCGCCTTCCGGCCGAGCATGCCGCCGGCACCGCCGAGTCCCGCGCTCATCCGGCGCGCGAAGAACACCCACACGGCGATCAGCAGCACGATGGGCGCCAGCGAGAGCAGCAGGTTGGCGAGAAAACTGCGGTGCTGGACGACCGGCTCGGCCGTGACGTTCACGTTGTGCTTGGCCAGGTTCGCCCAGAGGTCGTCGTCCGCGAAGGACGGCCGCTCGGTGTTGAACTTGGTGTACGTCGCCCCGCCGTCCGGGTCCTTCTGCTCCTTCTTGAGCTGGCCCTGGATGGAGTCGCCCTTGGCGTAGATCTTCTCGACGTTGCCGTCGTTCACCTGCCTGCTGAACTCGGTGTACGAGATCGTCGGCTCGTCGGCCTGGTCGAAGTAGGACAGCACCAGGTTGGCGATCAGGTACACGACCAGCGCGGTGAGGATCAGCCGCCACCAGCCGCCCCGTATCCGCCGGCCGCCGGGCGGCTGCGGCGGTTCCTCCGGGGCGCCCTCGGTACGCCACGGCTGGTCCGGTGACTTGCGCGGCGGGGCCGGGTTGGTCATACCCGGACGGTACGGCACCGGCCCGGCGGCGGCACGCGCAGGGGCGCCCCTCCGGCGGAAGGGCGCCCCTGCGACCGTACGGGCCCGGTCAGCCCATGAACTTCTTGAACTCGTCCGGCAGCTCGAAGTCCTGCCCGGCCTGCTGGCCCGGCAGACCGAAGGCACCGCCGGCCTGCTCGGCGGCCTCGCGACGCTGGGCCGCCTCCAGCTCCTGCTGCTTGCGCTTCATCGGGTTGCCGGAGCGCTGCTTGCCCTTGGCCTTCTTCGGCTGCTTCTTCTGCCGGCCGGGGCCGCCGCCCATGCCCGGGATCCCCGGCATGCCCGGCATGCCGCCGCCCTGGGCCATGCGGGACATCATCTTGCGGGCCTCGAAGAACCGCTCCACGAGTCCCTTGACCGCGCTGACCTCGACACCGGAGCCCTTGGCGATACGGGCGCGGCGGGAGCCGTTGATGATCGTCGGGTCCTGGCGCTCGGCCGGGGTCATCGACTTGATGATCGCGCCGACCCGGTCGACCTCCCGCTCGTCCAGGTTGGCGATCTGGTCCTTGATCTGGCCCATCCCGGGGAGCATGCCGAGCAGCTTGCTGATGCTGCCCATCTTCCTGACCTGCTCCATCTGGGACAGGAAGTCGTCCAGGGTGAAGTCCTGGCCCTTCTTGGACGCCAGCTTCGAGGCCATCTTCTGGGCCTCTTCCTGGCTGAACGTCTTCTCCGCCTGCTCGATCAGGGTGAGCAGGTCACCCATGTCGAGGATGCGGGAGGCCATCCGGTCCGGGTGGAACGCGTCGAAGTCGTCCAGCTTCTCGCCGTTCGACGCGAACATGATCGGCTTGCCGGTGATCTGCCGGATGGACAGGGCCGCGCCACCGCGGGCGTCACCGTCGAGCTTGGACAGCACCACGCCGTCGAAGCCGACGCCGTCACGGAAGGCCTCGGCGGTGTTGACGGCGTCCTGACCGATCATGGCGTCGACCACGAACAGGATCTCGTCCGGCGAGACCGCGTCCCGGATGTCCGCGGCCTGCTGCATCATCTCGGCGTCGATACCGAGGCGGCCGGCGGTGTCCACGATCACGATGTCGTGGACCTTGGACCTCGCGTGCTCGATGGACTCCTTGGCGACCTTCACCGGGTCGCCGACGCCGTTGCCCGGCTCCGGCGCGTACACCGCGACACCGGCACGCTCGGCGACGACGCTCAGCTGGTTGACGGCGTTGGGGCGCTGGAGGTCGGCGGCGACCAGCAGCGGCGAGTGGCCCTGCTCCTTGAGCCAGCGGCCGAGCTTGCCCGCGAGGGTGGTCTTACCGGCACCCTGGAGACCAGCCAGCATGATCACGGTGGGCGGCTGCTTGGCGAACCGCAGGCGCCGGGTCTCGCCGCCGAGGATGGTGATCAGTTCCTCGTTGACGATCTTGAGGACCTGCTGGGCCGGGTTCAGCGCCCGGGACACCTCGGCGCCGAGCGCGCGTTCCTTGAGGTTCTTGATGAAGGTACGCACGACGGGCAGCGCCACGTCTGCTTCCAGCAGCGCGATACGGATTTCACGGGCCGTGGCGTCGATGTCCGCCTCGGAGAGCCGTCCCTTGCCGCGCAGGTTCTTGAAAGTCGCTGACAGGCGATCGGAGAGAGTGTCGAACACGGCGCTCGCGGTCCTCGGGGTCGGTGACGGTCTGGAAGGGAATCGCCCTCCAGGGTATCCCGGCCTCGAAGAGACCGGGGAAGGGTCATCCGCGCAGCGTCTCCTCCAGCGCCCGGGCGGTCGACGCGGCGTCCCCGCCGGGCAGCGGCGCCCCCGCCCCGGTCGTGACGTAGAACGCATCCACCGCGTTCGCTCCCAGCGTGCTCACATGCATGCTCCGCACCCGTACACCCGCCTTCTCCAGGGCCATGCCGATGCGGTGCAGCAGGCCCGGTGCGTCCTGGGTGCGGACCTCGATCACCGTGGCGTGCCGGGAGGCCGCCGGGGCCACCGTGACGCGGGGCGGCGGGGCGGTCCAGCCACGGCGGCGGGGGTAGGCCGCGTCGCGTTCGGCGAGCCGGCCGGCGATGTCCAGGGAGCCGTCCAGGGCACGGACGAGGTCGGCGCGCAGCCGGGTCGCCTGCGGCAGGGAGCCGTACTCGGCGGCGACCCGCCAGTTGAGGAGGAGGACCGAACCGTCGTCCTCCACGTCGTCGGGCAGGCGCAGGGCGCGCAGCTCCGCCGTACGGACGGTGAGCCGGTGCACGGCCAGGACACCGGCGACCGCGGGGAGCACGGCGGGCTGGTCGGGTACGGCGATGAGGAGTTCGACGCCCAGGGGTTCCGGGTCGCCGGACGGCTCCGCGCCGGCGGCCGGCTCGGGCTGGGCGCGCAGGGCGAGGACCGGGCCGCCGGTGCGGAAGGCCTCGATGGCGAGACGCTCCTGCTCGGCGGTGGGCGCGGCCGGCTCGGGCTCCTCGGGGGCGTCCCCGGCGAGCAGGGCGGAGACCCGTCGTACGAGGTCGGTGACGAGGGAGCCGCGCCAGGAGGACCAGGCGGCCGGGCCGGTCGCGAGGGCGTCCGCCTCGGTGAGGGCGTGCAGCAGCTCCAGGGTGCTCTGGCTGCCGACCGCCTCGGCCACCGAGCGGACGGTGGCGGGGTCGTCGAGGTCGCGCCGGGTGGCCGTCTCGACGAGCAGCAGGTGGTGGCGGACCAGTGTCGCCAGCACGGCCACGTCGGCCCGGTCGAAGCCGATCCGTGCGGCGACGTCCCTGGCGATGATCTCGCCGGCCACCGAGTGGTCGCCGGGCCAGCCCTTGCCGATGTCGTGCAGCAGCGCGGCGACGAGGAGGAGGTCCGGGCGGCTCACGCGGCGGGTGAGTTCGGAGGCGCGGACGGCCGTCTCGATCAGGTGCCGGTCGACGGTCCACAGGTGGACGGCGTTGCGCTGGGGGCGGCAGCGGACCCGCTCCCAGTCCGGGAGGAGGCGCGTGATCATGCCCTCGGCCTCCAGTGCCTCCCAGACCTCCACGGTGGGGCGGCCGGAGCCGAGCAGGGTGACCAGCTGTTCCCGGGCCTCGGCGGGCCAGGGCGTGGGCAGGGGACGCGTGGTCGCGGCCATGCGCCGTACGGCGTGCAGGGAGAGCGGCAGGCCGGCCTGGGCGGCGGCGGCCGCGGCGCGCAGCGGGAGCACGGGGTCGCGTTCGGGGCGTGCGGTGCGGGCGAGCACCACCTCACCGTCCTGTTCCACCACGCTCTCGGCGAGCGGGGAACGCTCGGCGCCGGGTTTGCCGCCGCCCGGCGACCTGCCGTCGCCCGCCACCGCCCTTCTGAGGAAGTCGCCGCGCTCCCGCGCCAGCTTCCGCAGCCGCGGCCGTACGGCGCGCGAGCGCAGCACGCGCCCCACTTCGCGCCAGGTGACGTCACTGGCGTACGCGATCACCCGGGCCGCCTCGTAGACCTGCCGCAGCAGGGTGTCGGCGTCGAGCAGTTCCAGCTCGGCGGCCACCTGGTCCTGGTCCTGCAGGGCGAGCCGGTCGGTGGCGCGGCCGGTGGCCAGGTGGAGGGCGTCGCGGACGTCGAGCAGCCGGCGGCGGGCGTCGGCAAGGCCCTCGCGCGGGGCGTCGGCGAGCCAGGAGGCGGCGACGGCACGCAGGGCGGTGGCGTCGCGCAGGCCGCCGCGGGCCTCCTTGAGGTCGGGTTCCAGCAGGTAGCGCAGCTCGCCCTGGCGGGCCGCGCGCTCGGCGCAGAGTTCCTGGAGTTCGGGGAGGCGCCCGGGGGCCTGGTTGCGCCAGTCCGCGAGGGCGGCGGTGCGCAGGCCGGCGGTGAGGGCGGGGTCGCCGGCGAGGTGGCGGGCGTCCAGGAGGCCCAGGTGGACCTTCAGGTCGTCACCAGCCGTCCTGCGGGCCTCCGCGGGGGTGCGGACGGAGTGGTCCAGGGCGAGGCCGAGGTCCCAGACCGGGTACCAGAGCCGGTCGGCGAGGGCGGCGACGGCGCCGGAGTCGGAGCCGTCGTGCAGCAGCAGGAGGTCGAGGTCGCTGCGCGGGGACAGCTCCCCGCGGCCGTAGCCGCCGACGGCGACGAGGGAGACGCCTGGCAGTGCGCCGGCCGCCGCGCCGAACAGTCCGGCGAGCCAGCTGTCGGTCAGGCCGGCGAGGGCGGCACGGCGCGGCGGCCCGGACCGCGCCCCCTCGGTGAGGAGGCGCAGCCGGGCCGCCGCGTAGCCGCCGGGTCCCGAGTCATCCGCTTCGTTCCGCACATCCGTACCCGTCACCCGGCGACTCCTGTCCTTGCTGTCGTGATCAGAGCGCGTCCGGCCCGCGCTCGCCGGTGCGGACCCGTACGGCGGTCTCGACCGGCACGGACCAGACCTTCCCGTCACCGATCTTGCCCGTGCGGGCCGCCTTGACGACGACTTCGATCAGCTGATCGGCGTCATCGTCCTCGGCCAGCACCTCGATGCGGATCTTCGGGACGAGGTCGACGGTGTACTCGGCACCGCGGTAGACCTCGGTGTGTCCCCGCTGCCGGCCGTAGCCGCTGGCCTCGGTGACCGTGAGGCCGTGGACGCCGAAGGCCTGGAGGGCTTCCTTGATCTCGTCGAGCCGGTGGGGCTTGACGACCGCGGTGATGAGCTTCATGCGTCCACCTTCTTGTTCTGCGTGGCGGCCAGGGCCGAAGCGGCTGCGGCGGAGCCGACGACACCGCCGCCGGCGCCGCTGAAGTCGTAGGCGGTCTCGGCGTGCTCGGCCTGGTCGATGCCGGAGATCTCCTCGTCCTCGGTGACCCGCATGCCGATCGTCCTGTCGAGCAGGAAGGCGAGGACGGCGGAGGCGACCAGGGAGTAGGCGAGGACCGCGCCGACGCCGGCGCACTGCTTCCAAAGCTGGGTGAAGGAGTGGTCGCCGTAGAAGACGCCGGTCGCGGTGGACTGGCCCTTGCCGGTGGCGAAGAAGCCGATGAGCAAGGAGCCGATGATGCCGCCGACCATGTGGACGCCGACGACGTCGAGGGAGTCGTCGTAGCCGAACTTGAACTTCAGGCCGACAGCCGCGGCGCAGGCGACACCGGCGACGGCGCCGACGGCGATCGCGCCGAGCGGGGAGACCGCGCCGCCGGAGGGGGTGATGGCGACCAGGCCGGCGACCGCACCGGAGGCCGCGCCCAGCGTGGTGAACGCGCCGTGCCGGATCTTCTCGTAGGCGAGCCAGGCCAGCATGGCGGCGGCGGTGGCGACCTGCGTGTTGACGAACATCAGCGCGCCGACGCCGTCGTCGTTGCCGAGCCAGGATCCGGCGTTGAAGCCGAACCAGCCGAACCAGAGCAGACCGGCTCCGAGCATGACCAGCGGAAGGCTGTGCGGGCGCATCGGGTCCTTCTTGAAGCCGACGCGCTTGCCGATGACCAGGATCACGCCGAGCGCCGCGGCACCGGCGTTGATGTGGACGGCCGTACCGCCCGCGAAGTCGATCACGCCGAGCTTGTAGGCCCAGCCGTCGGCACCCCAGACCCAGTGGGCGACCGGGACGTAGACGATCGTGACCCACAGGGCGATGAAGAGCGCCCAGGCGGAGAACTTCACCCGGTCGGCGAGGGCGCCGCTTATCAGGGCCGGCGTGATGATCGCGAACATCAGCTGGAAGACCATGAAGACGAAGACCGGGATGGTGTAGCCGTCCCAGAGTTCCGTCAGGCCGATGTCGCTGAGGCCGAACCAGTCGGTGTTCCAGCCGATGAGGCTGTTCTTCGTGCCGAAGGCGAGGGAGAAGCCGTAGAGCACCCACAGAATGGTGACGATGCCCATGCTGATGAAACTCATCATCAGCATGTTGAGGGTGCTCTTGACGCGGACCATGCCCCCGTAGAAGAAGGCCAGGCCCGGGGTCATGAGCAGCACCAGGGCGGAACAGATGAGCATGAAGCCTGTGTTCGCGGAGGACAGCTTGGGTGCCTCCGCGGCAAGCGTGATGGCTGGTGCCATCGGCGTCTCCTCGTCGGTTGGTACGGCCCCGTGCGGGCGGTGCCTGAGCGATCCGGGCGGTTGAGGGGTGGGCCGGTTATGCGCCATGAGATTGGCGCAGCGCGGTTTCGGTGGGAGCCCCTCGTTGTTTCGCCGGGGTGACGAAGGCGCCTTGCGTGTTACGCGTCCATGAACTGCAGGATGTCCGGCGCGCCATTCGTTATCGTGGCGCAACCTTCTCCGGGAGGAAAAAAGGCCGGCCGCGGCGGGCCTCTCGATGACCTGGCGTGGGGGAGCCGAGTCGGGCAGTTCGGGAGGACCGGCCGCGGCCGGGGCATGTGCTGCTCGGGGTGGTCAGACCGCTTCGGCGGCCTCCGGCAGGTCGACGGCGAGCTGGTCGGTGAGGTCGGACACGGCGGCCAGCTCGCCGTAGTCACGCACGGCGGTGTCGACCGTCTTCCGGATACGGGTGTTCACCCGCTCGGAGCGGACCTTCTTGGCGATCTCCATCGCCCGGGCGGCGTAGCTCGTGCTCTCCTCGGGCTCGCGTTGCAGCAGGTGCACGGTGGCCATGCCGATGAGGTTGAGTGCGTACGAGCGCTGGTGCTCGCTGTCCTCGGCGAACTTCTCCACCGCCTTCCGCATGAGCGGCTCGGCGAGGGAGGCGTAGGTCGGGCTGCGGCCGGCGACATAGGCCAGGTCGCGGTAGGAGTGGGAGTTCTCGCCGTACAGCTCGGCCTCGGAGAAGAAGCGGATCCAGTCGGGGTCCGGCTCGTCCCACTCGTCGGCCTCGGCGAAGGTGTCCTCGGCCATGCGGACGGCGCGTTTGGTCTTGCCGGGCTGGCCCATGTTGGCGTAGGCGCGGGCCTCCATCGCATACAGCATGGACTGGGTGCGCGGGCTCGCGCAGTCGCGGCTGCCGTACTGGGCGAGGTGGATCAGTTCCAGCGCGTCCTCGGGCCGGCCGAGATGGATCATCTGACGGCTCATGCTGGACAGGATGTAGGAGCCGAGCGGCTTGTCCCCGGCTTCCTTGGCGGCGTGCAGCGCCAGCACGAAGTACTTCTGGGCGGTGGGCTGGAGGCCGATGTCGTACGACATCCAGCCGGCCAGTTCCGCCAGCTCGGCGGCTACCTGGAAGAGCTTGCGGGTGGTGGCCTCGGGCTGGGGTTCCTGGAGCAGGTCGGTGACCTCGTGCAGCTGGCCGACGACGGCCTTGCGGCGCAGACCGCCGCCGCACTGGGCGTCCCACCTGCGGAACATGCGGGTCGTGGACTCCAGCAGGTCCAGCTCGGGCTTGGACAGCCGGCCCGGCCTGCGGGCGTCGAGGGCGCTCTCCGGCTCGGCCGGGGCGCCGTGGCCCGGCGTGGGCACGAGCCAGCGCTGCATGGGCTCGATGAGGGTCGGGCCCGCGGACAGCGCGAGGGAGGTGCCGAGGAAGCCACGCCGGGCGAGCATCAGGTCGCTGCGGGAGAACTCGCCGAGCAGGGCGATGGTCTGCGGGCCCGTCCAGGGCAGGTCGACACCGGACGCGGCGGGTGACTGGCGGGCGGCGCGCAGGCCGAGGTCCTCGATGGAGACCACGCAGCCGAAGCGCTCGGAGAACAGCTCCGAGAGGATGCGCGGGATCGGCTCGCGCGGGTTCTCCCCGTCCAGCCAGCGGCGCACGCGGGAGGTGTCGGTGGAGATGTGATTGGCGCCCAACTGGCGTGCCCGGCGGTTCACCTGGCGGGCCAGCTCGCCCTTGGACCAGCCGCTGCGCACGAACCACGAACCGAGCAGCTCGTTGGGGCGCTTGTCAGCGTTCGTCCCGCCACTGCCGTTGCCGCTCACTGGAACGCCCCCATCCCTGGAACCACCTGTCGCCGAGTGCGCCAAGCCCTATCAGAATGCCGGTAAATACGGCCTCCCGTCCGCCGGTTCTCACCCTTCGAACGAGTTGACGCCTTGCCTCCGGCATACCCACGAGTGCATGTGCCCCGGGGACTCGCACACTCACAGTAATCCTACGATCACCCGCTCAGCCACGTGGATCCCGGAAACGCCACCATTCGCCACCCCTTCGAATGAACTCACGGTCGGCCCCTCGCGATTCACTTGACACAGGGCGACCGGAAGTAGGCGGAGTGACGCACTCGGGGGCGCATGGCCCGCGGTGTGCCACCCGGTGCGCCTCGACGCGCCGCTTTGCCCCTACGGGACGAGGGGCAGGCGGAGCCGTAGCGTTACGTTCCGCTTCCGTCTCGTTCCGTGTCGTAACCACCGGCGCGCCGGACCCGTTGGAGGGGGCATGGGCTTCACGATCGGCGGCATCCGCGAGATCCGCACCGGCACGCGTCGGCGGGGCCGTTCCTCGGAGTGCACCGCCGTCGCCGAGTTCACCGGGCTGTGGGCCTGGGACGTGGTGCCGGGCGCGCGGGCCGCCGCGGGCGAGTGCTCGTGCGGGCACGCCGGCTGTCCGGCGCCGGGCGCGCATCCGCTGGACTTCGCGCCCCGGGTGCCGGCCCGGGCCACGCTGGACGAGGTGAGCAAGGCCTGGGCGGAGTTCCCGGGAGCCTCGGTGATGCTGCCGGTGGGCCGCGCGTTCGACGTCGTCGAGGTCTCGGAGCCGGCCGGGCGCCGCGCCCTGGCCCGGCTGGAGCGCATGGGGCTCCCCCTCGGACCGGTCACCGCGACGCCGGACGGCCGCGCCCACTTCTTCGTCGCACCCGGTGCGGCGGCCGACCTCCCCCGGCTGCTGTACCGGATGGGCTGGGACGACCCGGCCGCGCTGGACCTGCGCGGCCTCGGTCCCGGCGCGTACATCACCGCGCCGCCCTCGGACCGGGGCGGCCTGGGCCCGGTGCGCTGGCTGCGCCCGCCCGCGCTGGACTCGGCGACCCGGCCGCCGGCGGCACGGCTGCTGCTGGGCACGCTGGCCTACGTCGCCCACCGCTCCCGTCCGTGACGCGCCGCCGCAAGGCGAAGCGCCCGTCCCCAACTGCACCTTGGGGGCGGGCGCTTCTCGCGATCGTCCAGGAACGTTCCCGGCCGGCAGGGCGCCTGCGGAGATCCGGAGGCCGGGTCAGTCGCCGATCAGGGCGTCCACGAACGCCTCGGGCTCGAACGGCGCGAGGTCGTCCGCCCCCTCGCCGAGCCCGATCAGCTTCACCGGCACGCCCAGCTCGCGCTGGACCGCGACGACGATGCCGCCCTTGGCCGTACCGTCCAGCTTGGTCAGCACGATGCCGGTGATGTCCACCACCTCGGCGAACACGCGGGCCTGCACCAGGCCGTTCTGACCGGTGGTGGCGTCCAGGACGAGCAGCACCTCGTCGAGCGGTGCGTGCTTCTCGACCACGCGCTTGACCTTGCCCAGCTCGTCCATGAGGCCGGTCTTGGTGTGGAGACGGCCGGCGGTGTCGATGAGGACGACGTCGACCCCCATCTCCTTGCCTTCCTTCACCGCGTCGAAGGCGACGGAAGCGGGGTCGCCCGCCTCCGGGCCGCGCACGGTGTAGGCGCCGACGCGTTCGCCCCAGGTCTGGAGCTGGTCGGCGGCGGCGGCACGGAAGGTGTCGGCGGCGCCGAGCACGACGCTACGGCCGTCGGCGACCAGGACCCGGGCCAGCTTGCCGGTGGTGGTGGTCTTGCCGGTGCCGTTGACGCCGACGACCATCACGATGCCCGGCTTGCGGTCCTCGGGCTCGGTCTTCACGGTGCGGTCGACGTCGGTGCCGACCAGCTTGAGCAGCTCCTCGCGCAGCAGACCGCGCAGCTCCACCGGGGTGCGGGTGCCGAGCACCTTCACGCGTTCGCGCAGGCGCTCGACCAGCTCCTGGGTGGGCTGCACGCCTACGTCGGCGGTGAGCAGCGTGTCCTCGATCTCCTCCCACGTGTCCTCGTCGAGGTGCTCGCGGGAGAGCAGGGTGAGCAGGCCCTTGCCGAGGGCGTTCTGCGAGCGGGACAGGCGGGCGCGCAGGCGGACCAGCCGGCCTGCGGTGGGCTCCGGGATCTCGATCTCGGGAGCCTCGACAATGGGGGGCTCCTCCACGGCGACCGGTGCCGAGCCGCCGGGGAGATCCACCTCCTCGATCGTCCGGCGCGGTTCGTCGCGCGGCGTCTCGGCCTCGTCGCCGACGTGCGGCTCGGCCGGGGGCGCGGTGATGTCGGGCGCAGCGGGGGGCGGCGGGGGCAGCGGCTTCCGGCGCCGGCTGCCCACGATCAGCCCGCCGAGCGCGCCGAGCACGACCACGGCGATGACTACAGCAAGGATGACGGTTTCCATAACCCGACCAGTATCGGCCATGGGGTAGCCCGGAGCCCCGTTTGTGCGTTCCTCTGAGAGACAAAGGCCACTTAATGAGAGGACTCGGAGCAAAGTACGATGGTGGCGACTCTATCCACGCGCGTAGAGTCCCCACGTCACCTTGTCCCCCCATGTCTGGCACCTCTTTCATGAGCAAAACCGTCGAGACCGAAGGCGCTCTCGAAACCCGCGGCATCGAGCAGGTCCCCGACCACGAGCGCACCGCGCGGACCCGTGAGCTGTTCCCCACCTGGGTCGGCGCGAACATCAGCGTGCTGCTGCTGACGATGGGCGCGAGCCTGGTCGTGGCGTACCACCTGAACATCTGGCAGGCGCTGGTCGTCGCGGTGGCCGCACCGATCGTGTCGTACGGCCTGGTCGGCCTGATCGGCATCGCCGGCAAGCGCGGCGGCGCCCCCGGCATGGCGCTGTCGCGGGCGGTCTTCGGACAGCGCGGCAACCTGCTGCCCGGTTCGCTGATCTGGATCGCGCGCTGGGGCTGGGAGACGATCAACGCGGTCACCGGCGCCTACGCGATGCTCTCCATCCTGGAGATCCTGTTCGGCGTCGAGGCGAACAGCGTGCTGGACATGGTGATGCTGCTGCTGTTCGTCGTCGCGACCTTCGCGATCTCGGGGCTCGGCATCAACGCCGTCCAGAAGTGCAACAAGTACGCGACCTACCTCTTCGGCGTCTTCTCGGTGCTCGTCCTGGGCTACCTCGTGGCGAACACCGACTGGTCGAAGGTGATGGACCACAGCGCCGGTTCCACGGCCGCGGTGATCACCGGCATCGGCATGATCGCGGCGGGCGGCGTCAGCTGGATCCCGTCCGCCCCGGACTTCACGCGCTACCTGCCGCGCACGGCGTCCTCGAAGGCGATCGTGGGCACGGCGGTCGGCGGCGCCGGCGTCGTGGTCCTGCCCATGGTCCTGATGGGCGCGGTGATGGCGGTCTCCACGCCGGACCTGGCCTCGGCGACCGACCCGGTGTCCTTCCTCGGCGAGATCCTGCCGACCTGGATCGCGGTGCCGTACCTGTTCATCGCGCTGATCGGCATGCTGCTGATCAACTCGATGTCGATGTACTCGGCGGGCTTCACCGCGCAGACCCTGGGCTTCAAGGTGCCGCGGCACTGGGCGGTCTCGGTCAACGCCGTGATCTCGCTGATCTTCGGCGGGGTGCTGATGCTGGTGGCGACCAGCTTCATGGGCTCGTTCATCGCCTTCCTGTCGCTGCTGGCCGTCGCGTTCTCGGCCTGGGTCGGCGTGTTCGGCGCGGACATGCTGCGCCGCACGGAGTACGACGGCCGGGCCATGGCCGACACCACCCGTACCAGCGCCTACTGGTACCGGGGCGGCTTCTCCCCCGCGGCCGTCGCGGCCTGGGCGGTCGGTCTGCTGTCGGGCCTGATGTTCACCACCTCGGACTGGTTCACCGGCCCGCTCGCGAAGAACAACGTGATCGGCGAGTACGGCCTCGGCTGGGTGGCGACCATCGTGATCTCCGGCGCGCTGTACGCGGTGCTGCCGAAGCCGGCGGTGGTCACCCCGGCGCAGGCCGACGAGCCCGCCGGGGAGCCCGCGACCGCCGGCGTCTGACCGCGCGGACCATGGCGATCTGACGCTGCGTCAGCTACCGTCCCCCTCCATCGAGCCGTACCGGAGGGGGACTTCGCATGCCCGTCACGGTCGTACGTTTCAACCTCGTCGCTCCCGGCGCCGGGCCCGCCGCCCTGTCCGCGCGCTACCGGGCCGCTCTGGAGATGGCCGCGTACGCGGACGAGCACGGGATCAGCACCGTGCAGACCGAGGAGCACCACGGCGCCGACAACAACTGGCTGCCGTCGCCGTTCACCTTCGCGGGCGCGGTGTTCGGGGCGACCCGCCGGATCGCGGTGACCGTGTCGGCGGTGATCGGCCCGCTGCACGACCCGCTGCGGCTGGCCGAGGACATCGCCGTGCTGGACCTGCTCAGCGGCGGACGCCTCGTGACGGTCGCCGGGATCGGCTACCGGCCCGAGGAGTACGCCCTGTTCGACGTGGACTGGAAGCGCCGGGGCCGGCTCCAGGACGAGGTGCTGCAGACGCTGCTGCGGGCGTGGACCGGCGAGGAGTTCGAGTACCGGGGCCGCCGGGTACGGCTCACCCCGCGCCCGTACACCGAACCGCACCCCCTGTTGCTGGTGGGCGGCTCCTCGGGGGCCGCCGCCCGGCGGGCCGCCCGGCTCGGCCTGCCGTTCTTTCCGAGCGCGCACCTGCCCCAGCTGGAGGCGTACTACAAGGAGAAGCTGACCGAGTACGGCACCGAGGGCTGGGTGATGATGCCGGCCGCCGAGACCCCGCTGCTGCACGTCGCCGAGGACCCGGACCGGGCGTGGGCGGAGTACGGCGGCCACTTCCTGCACGAGGCCCGGACGTACGCCTCCTGGCAGTCGGAGCAGATCCGCTCGGCGGTGAGGTCGGCGGCCACGACGGTGGAGGAACTGCGCGCGGAGGGCGTGTACCGGGTCCTCACGCCGCAGGAGTGCGTGGCACTGGGCGCCGACAGCCTGGTCCTGCACCCGCTGGCGGGCGGGATGCCGCTCGAGGAGGGCTGGCGCAGCCTGCGGCTGTTCGCGGAGCGGGTGCTCCCGGCGCTGGGCAACTGACGCCCGTACTGCACCGCCGCCCCCGGTCCGGGCAGTGGCCGGGCCGGGGGCGGCGGGTGGTACGAGGAGAGGGGCAGCGGGGACTTGGCCCTTCTCCCCGAGTCGGGGGGCCGGTCAGCCCATCTCCTCCAGGGACTTGCCCTTCGTCTCCTTCACGAACTTCAGGACGAACGGGATGGAGAGCGCGGCGAAGACCGTGTAGATCACGTACGTGCCGGACAGGTTCCAGTCGGCCAGCGAGGGGAAGCTCGCGGTGATCGCCCAGTTGGCGACCCACTGCGCGGCGGCGGCCACGCCCAGCGCGGCGGCACGGATCCTGTTCGGGAACATCTCGCCGAGCATGACCCAGACGACCACGCCCCAGGAGAGGGCGAAGAAGAGGACGAAGACGTGGGCGGCGA
Organism: Streptomyces actinomycinicus; assembly: GCF_016741775.1. Taxonomy (GTDB): domain Bacteria; phylum Actinomycetota; class Actinomycetes; order Streptomycetales; family Streptomycetaceae; genus Streptomyces; species Streptomyces actinomycinicus. The sequence continues at coordinate 163,016 of NZ_JAERRK010000013.1, forward strand.
CCAGGGCGACCCAGCCCTGGGTGCTCGGCAGCTTGCCGTCGACCAGGTGGTAGCTGAACGCCCAGGCCTCCAGGGCGAGGCCGACGGCCATGCCGACCGAGCCGATCAGGGCGAGCGGCCTGCGGCCGATGCGGTCCACGAAGATCATGGCGATCACGGTGCCGACGATGTTGATGATCGACGTCGTGAAGGAGTAGAAGAACGAGTCCGTCGGGTCGACGCCGACCGACTGCCACAGCGTCGAGGAGTAGTAGAACGCGACGTTGATGCCGACGAACTGCTGGAAGACCGACAGGCCGATGCCGACCCAGACGATCGGCTTGAAGAAGAAGCCGCCGCCCAGCAGGTCCTTGAAGGACGACTTGTGCTCGCTCCGCATCGCGTGCTCGATCTCGGCGACGCGGGCGTCCAGGTCGGTGCCCTTGCCCTCGACCTCGGCGAGGATCTCCTTGGCGCGCTCACGCTTGCCGACGGAGAGCAGGAAGCGCGGGGACTCGGGGATCGCGAGCGACAGCAGGCCGTACAGGACGGCCGGGACGACCATCACGCCGAGCATGACCTGCCAGGCCTCCAGGCCCATCAGCTTGCCGCGCTGGTCGCCGCCGGCGGCGTTGAGCAGGCCCCAGTTGACCAGCTGCGAGATGGCGATGCCGACGACGATCGCGGCCTGCTGGAAGGAGCCGAGCCGGCCACGGTAGGCGGGCGGGGCGACCTCGGCGATGTAGGCCGGGCCGATCACGGAGGCCATGCCGATGGCGAAGCCGCCGACGATGCGCCAGAAGGCGAGGTCCCACAGCGCGAACGGCAGCGCGGAGCCGACGGCGCTGATGGTGAAGAGGACCGCGGCGATCTGCATGCAGCGGATGCGGCCGATGCGGTCGGCTATGCGGCCGGCGGTGGCGGCGCCGATGGCACAGCCGATGAGGGCGATCGCGATGACCTGGGCCAGAGCGGCGGAACCGATGTCGTAGCGGTCCCGGATGGCCTCGACGGCGCCGTTGATCACGGAGCTGTCGTAGCCGAAGAGGAAACCGCCCATGGCGGCAGCCGCTGCGATGAAGATGACGTGCCCGAGATGTTCGGGATGAGCCGTTCCGGCTCCTGACTGAGGTGCCTGCGTCGTGCTGGTCACGTGAATCTCCTCGGGCCGCGGCAACGCTGCCGTGGGTGGGGGCGAGCCCTTCCAGGTCTTCCGTGGTGCGGACCTCCACACCGCCTACACCTGAAGGTAAAAGCAACGTTGCAGAGACTATGCCTTCAAGTTTCGAAGTCAATACTTCAAAGCCTGTGAGTTTTTCGATACGCCTACCGACTCGATGTTCAAGAAGTGAACACAGAGTCAGTTGATCTTGAAAGGCTTAGCGAAGCCGCTGAGAGATGACCTTGGACACGCCGTCGCCCTGCATGGAGACGCCGTAGAGCGCGTCGGCGACCTCCATCGTGCGCTTCTGGTGCGTGATCACGATCAGCTGCGAGGCCTCCTGCAGCTCCTGCATGATCCGGATCAGCCGCTGGAGATTGGTGTCGTCCAGGGCGGCCTCGACCTCGTCCATCACGTAGAACGGGCTCGGCCGGGCCTTGAAGATCGACACCAGCAGCGCGACCGCGGTCAGCGAGCGCTCACCGCCCGACAGCAGGGAGAGCCGCTTGACCTTCTTGCCCGGCGGACGCGCCTCGACGTCCACGCCCGTGGTCAGCATGTTGTCGGGATCGGTCAGCACGAGACGGCCCTCACCACCGGGGAACAGCCGGCTGAACACGCCCTCGAACTCCCGGGCCGTGTCCCGGTAGGCCTCCGTGAAGACCTGCTCGACGCGCTCGTCGACCTCCTTCACCACCTGGAGCAGGTCGGCGCGGGTCTTCTTCAGGTCCTCCAGCTGTTCGCTGAGGAACTTGTGCCGCTCCTCCAGCGCCGCGAACTCCTCCAGCGCCAGCGGATTGACCTTGCCCAGCTGCTGGTACGCCCGCTCGGCGGCCTTGAGCCGCTTCTCCTGCTCGGCCCGCGCGAAGGGACGGGGCTGGTTCCGCGGGTGTTCCGGGTCGTCGGGCAGCTGTTCACCGTCGGCGGGGGGCGAGGGCGGCACGAGCTGGTGCGGCCCGTACTCCGCGACCAGCCCTTCCGGTTCGACACCCAGCTCCTCCAGCGCCCTGGTCTCCAGCTGCTCGATCCGCAGCCGCTTCTCGGCGCCGAGTACCTCACCGCGGTGCACCGAATCCGTCAGCTTGTCGAGTTCGGCCTTCAGATCCCGTCCCGCGGTGCGCGCGGAGGCCAGATCCTGTTCGCGGCGGGCCTTGGCGGCCTCGGCCGCGGCGCGCTCCCGCTCGGCGCGGGCCAGGGACACCTCGACGTGTGCGAGCAGCTGGCGGGCGCCGGAGCCGACGGCCCGCGCGACCTCCGCCTCGTGCCGCAGCCGGGCCCGGCGCTGCTCGGCACGCGCGCGTGCCTCGCGTTCGGCGCGGGCGGCCCGGTCGAGCGAGTCGGCACGGCCGGCGAGCCCCTTGACCCGCTCCTCGTGCGTACGGACCTGAAGGCGGGCCTCCATCTCCGTCTGCCGGGCGTTGGCGCCGTCGGCGGCGAGCCGGTCCCGCGCGGAGGTGTCGGGCTCCTCCTCCACCGGCATCTCCTCGGCGACGGCCAGCCGCTCGGCGAGTTCCTCGGCCTCCTGTACGGCCTTCTCCAGCGCCTCCTGTGCGCGGGCGGCCGCCGCGGCCGAGCGCTCGGCCTCCCCGGCGGCACCGCGGGCCTGGCCGGCGAGCCGGCCGAGCTGCTGGGCCACGGCCGACTTCTCCCGGTCGGCGGCGCGGCGGTGCTCCGCGAGTTCGTCCACGAGGGCGGCGGACTGCCTGCGGCGTTCGGCCGCGGCCTGCTGGGCCTCGGCCAGCTCCGTGCAGCGGACCTCCAGCTCGGCCAGCTCGGCGGCGGCCTCGTCGACGGAGGCCTGCACCTCCAGCAGGCTGGGCGCCCCGGCCGAGCCGCCGTGCGCGTAGCGGGCGCCGAGGATGTCGCCCTCGGCGGTCACCGCGGTGAGGTGGGGGTGCGCGTGGACGAGGTCTTCGGCGTCCTCGAGGGTGCCGACGACCACGGTTCCTTGCAGGAGGCTGTGGACGGCGGGCATGAGGTCGGCGGGGCCGGTGACGAGGGTGGCCGCGGGGAGAGGGGTGCCGGCGGGTGGTGCGTCGGGGACGGGGTGGTGGGGGCCCCCGTAGGGTGCTCGGCCGCCGTTGTCGGGCGCGGCAGCGTGGGGGCTAGGCGCGCCGTTCCCCGCGCCCCTGTCAGGCGCTCGGCCGCCGTCGTCGGGTGCGGCAGCGTGGGGGCTAGGCGCGCCGTTCCCCGCGCCCCCGTCGGGCGCTCGGCCGCCGTCGTCGGGTGCGGCAGCGTCCGGGCTTGGCGCACCGTTCGCCGCGCCCCCCTCGGGCGCTCGGCCGCCGTTGTCGGGGGCGGGGGGTGGGTGGGGTGAGTCTTCCGGGGGGGTGGTCAGGAGGAGGGTTGCTCGGCCGCCGTCCTGTTTGCGGAGGAGGCGGATGGCCTCGGCCGCCGTTCTCGGGGTGGTGACGGCGATCGCGTCGGCCGCCGTGCCGAGGGCCGCGGCCAGGGGGATCTCGTAGCCCGGGGTGATCGTCAGCAGTTCCGCTGCCGGGCCGAGTACTCCGGTGAGCCGGTCCCGTGCGGCCAGCAGTATGCCCGTGCCGTCCTTGCGGCGCAGGCCGAGCGCCAGCGCCTCGTGGCGGGCCTGGGTCGCGGCCCGGCGGCGTTCGGCCGTGGTGGCCGCCTCGCGGGCCGAGCCGAGGGCGGCCTCGGCGTCGGCGAGCTGTCGCCGGGCCGCCTCGTGCTGTCCGGCCAGTTCCGCGTCGCCGGCGTCGAGTCCGTCGACCTCGGCCTGCAGGGCCTCGTACTCCTCCTGGGCGCGCGCCGCCCGTTCCTGGGCCTCGTCCCGGGCCGTGGCCAGGCGGTCGATCTCGGACTGGGCGGAGGCGGCGCGGGAGCGGGCGGCGTTGACCTGCCCGGACAGGCGGGCCAGGCCCTCGCGGCGGTCGGCGATGGCGCGGGCGAGGTCTTTGAGCCGGCGCTCCTCCACGGCCAGCTCGCGCTCCAGTTCGGCACGGTGGGCGACGGTGTCGTCCAAGGCGTGCTGTGCCGCGTCCAGGGCGGCCTCCAGCTCGGCCTCCTGCTCGCGGATGCGGGCGGCCTCGCGTTCCATGTCCTCGGGGTCCCGGCCGCGCCGCTCCTCGGCGGGCACGGAGGTGGCGCTGTGCACGCGGGCGTCGGCCAGCGAGACGGTGCCGCGGACGCGCTCGGCCAGCTGGGACAGCTCGTACCAGGTCTGCTGGGCGCGCTGGAGGCGTGGTGTGAGCTGCCGTACCTCGTCCTCCAGCAGGGCCTCCCGCTGGAGCGCCTTCTTCAGCTCCTGCTCGGCGGCCTCCTTGCGCTCCTTCAGGGCCGCCTCGTCGGCGACCTCGGCCTGCAGGGCCTCGCGGAGTCGTACGAGGTCGTCGGCGAGCAGGCGCAGACGGGCGTCGCGGAGGTCCGCCTGGATGACGGCGGCCCTGCGCGCGACCGCGGCCTGGCGGCCCAGGGGCTTGAGCTGGCGGCGCAGTTCGTCCGTCAGGTCCTGCACGCGCGCGAGGTTGGCCTGCATCGCGTCCAGCTTGCGGAGCGCCTTCTCCTTGCGTTTGCGGTGCTTGAGGACGCCCGCGGCCTCCTCGATGAAGGCGCGGCGGCCCATGGGGTCCGCGTGCAGGACGGAGTCGAGCTGGCCCTGGCCGACGATGACGTGCATCTCGCGGCCGATGCCGGAGTCGGAGAGGAGTTCCTGGATGTCCAGGAGGCGGCAGGTGTCGCCGTTGATCTGGTACTCGCTGCCGCCGTTGCGGAACATGATCCGCGTGATGGTGACCTCGGCGTACTCGATGGGCAGGGCCCCGTCGGAGTTGTCGATGGTCAGGGACACCTCGGCGCGGCCCAGCGGCGGGCGGCCGGTGGTGCCGGCGAAGATGACGTCCTCCATCTTGCCGCCGCGCAGCGACTTGGCGCCCTGTTCGCCCATGACCCAGCTGAGCGCGTCCACGACATTGGACTTGCCCGAACCGTTCGGACCGACGACACACGTGATGCCCGGCTCGAACCGGAGCGTGGTCGCGGATGCGAACGACTTGAACCCGCGGAGGGTCAGGGCCTTGAGGTGCACGCCGCTGGACTCTACCTGCCGCCGCTATCTCACTCCACGAACACTCGCAACCCCACGGTTTCGTCATTGAACATGCAGGGCACACCAGACGTTAAAGAGAGTGAAAGGATGCGCGGGGGAGAAAGAAAGAAGGGACGCCGAAGCGTCCCTTGCAGCTCTGACGGCCGGGTTGCAGCCGTCTGATCAACTGAGCGGTTGATACGGGCAGCCTGCTCGCTGCGACTGCTGGTCGTGGAGCGATGCAGCGATCAGGTGAGCGCAGGCTCCGCCTGGTGTGCGTCGATGCTCTCCATGATCCTGTCCTGAGAGGCGGCAGCCGACAGCGCTTCGTTCTCCGCCTGGATCCGTACCAGCTCGGACTCCAGGTCCTGGACGCGCTGCTGCAGCCGTCGCATCTCGGCGAGGAGTCGAGGGTCGGAGCCGCCGACGTAACCGAGAAGCGCCTTTGCCATGATGGATGGTCCTCCACACTGAGTGACCGACCGATGCGGTGTGGGTCGTGAGGGATTCGCACCCGCGGTGCTTGGCACATCCGGGTGTTGCTTTGCTGTTGCTCCATGCCAAACAGCTAGGGTGCGCGGGGCTTTCAGCGTCTCACCAAAAAGTTTGACGGTCAACACGATCACGCCCTGTATTGGGGGGCAAACCGGGGCGCGCGGCCGGGAACACGGCGGCGACGGGACTCATCCGGGCCCTCAGGGCGTGACGATCAGCTGTATCAGCGGAGCCTCCCATGCCGGGCCGTTCTTGGCAACCACCAGGTCGTTTCTGCTTTCTGCAGGTGCCGGCGGCGGCTCACCGCGGTCCGGCCGGCGCGGCTTCACGGAAGGGGCTCAACGGATGGCGAAGCCGTCGTAACCGCCGCGAGGTGTGTCCCAGATCTCGGTGACACCCTCCACGCGCCCGGGCGTGTCGTCACCCTGGAGCCAGTCCAGCAGCCCCTCGCAGCCCTCCCGCGCCCCCTCGGCGACCACCTGGACCCGGCCATCGGCCAAATTGAGAGCAAAACCACTCAGGCCGCCGATCTCCAGTGCCTTGGCACGCGTGAACCAGCGGAAACCCACACCCTGCACGTGTCCACGCACCCAGGCGACCAGTCGCACTTCCTCGCTCATGGGTGCAACCTAACCGGCCGATGTCGTTCGGGACACATCGCCCCGAAGCGGTATGGGGTACCGTCCGGACCCAATGCATCGCATATGAAAACTCACTCGATCGAGTGAGTCGGGTTGGCCGCCGGGAGTCGCTCGCCACGAGCCGCTCGCCGTGCAGGCACCGGTCGAACCGCGCGCACGAGGAAGAGGGCAGGACATGGGACGCCACCGACGCTCAGCCGCCGGCCGCGCCGCCACGGGCCGCGCCGACGAGGCCGCGCAGACGCACGGCTCCGCCGCCGAGAACGACGACCGCCCCGGGCACTCCTCCGCGCAGTCGTCCGCGCCCACGCCGGACGGCGAACGGCAGATACCCGTGGGCATCGCGCCCTACCTGAATCCCGAGGCCTACGCCGAGACCACGGCCAAGGCCCAGGCCTACCTCTTCTCGACCGAGGACGAACGGGCGTCCGCCAGGTCGATGACCCCGTCCGCCTCCGCGAGCGGCGGTTTCACCCCGGACGGCGGCTCGCCCCACGGCCAGCCGCGTCGGCGGACGGCCGGGCGGCCGGTCCGCGCGGGCCTGCTCGGGGTGTCCGCGGCCGTCGCGCTCGGCACGGTCGCGGTGGCCACCGGTGTGCTGCCGGGCCTGGAGAACTACCAGCTCGGCGGCAGTTCGCACACCGCCGGCCGGGACCGGGTGCAGTCCGTGGGCTCCCCCGGAAACACGGCCAGTGAGCAGGGCGGCACCTCGGGCAGCGCCGACAGCGGCGGCAAGGACACGGCCGGCGGCGCCCCCGCCCGCACCGAGTCCCCGAGCCCCTCCGGCTCCGCCTCCGCGTCGCCCTCGCCCTCCGCCTCGAAGCCGGCCTCCCCCCGGCCGACCCCCTCGAAGAGGGTCACGAAGGCTCCGGCGCCGCGGACCACGCCGTCCAGGCAGACCGCACCGGACAAGCCGAAGGCCACCCCGTCGACGAAGCCCGGCCCGACCACGAAGCCCGGCACAAACACGAAGCCCGGCCCGACCACGAAGCCCGGCCCGACGACGAAGCCCACCGAGGCGCCGGCGCCGACCACCTCGCCGGGGACGGTGACGCGGGAGGCCGCCGCCGAGGCCGAGGTGCTGAAGCTCGTCAACGAGGAGCGGACGAAGGCGGGCTGCAGCCCGCTGTCGGCGAACTCCGCGCTGACCGGGCTGGCCGGGGCGTTCAGCGACGACATGGCCGCGCGGGGCTTCTTCGGCCACACGGACCCGGACGGCAGGACTCCGTGGGACCGGGCCGCGGTGGCCGGCATAACCGACCTGGGCGGCGAGAACATAGCCCGCGGCCAGGCCGACGCGGCGGCCGTGATGCAGGCCTGGATGAGCAGCCCCGGCCACCGCGCCAACCTCCTGAACCCCGACTTCAAGACCCTCGGCGTCGGCGTCCACTTCGGCCCCGGCGGCCCTTGGTGGACGCAGGACTTCGGCTACTGAGACTGGTCGTCCTTACGCGGCGGCCCGCCCGCGCGCGAACACCCTCGCCGTCTCCGTCACCCGGCGGCCCAGGTGCTCGGCGGTGAGGATGTCCGCCTTGTGGACGGCCTCGGGGCCCTCGTCGCTGTTGGTCTGGGCGGCGGCTCCGGCGAAGAAGCCGAGGCGGTTGAGGTCGTTCTCGGAGCCCGTGCTGCTGTTCCAGCCGGGGAGCAGGCCGAGGTTGACCCAGTGCATGCCGTGCTGGGCCGCGAGCGTCTGGAAGAACTGCAGGGTGTGCAGCTTGTCGCCGCTCTTGGAACCCGAGTTGGTGAAGCCGGCGGCCAGCTTGTCCTTCCAGCCCTGGCCGAACCAGCGCGTGGAGGTCGTCTCGGCGAAGACGTGGAAGGCGCCGGAGGCGGTGCCCATGTAGGTCGGTGAGCCGAAGACGATCGCGTCGGAGCGGTCCAGCGTCTCCCACTGCTCCTCGGTGATCTCGTCCACCTTGATCAGGTGCACCTCGGCGCCCGCCTCGAGGGCACCGGTGCGGACGGCTTCGGCGATGACGGCGGTGTGGCCGTAGCCGGAGTGGTAGGCGACGGAAACGACAGGGGTGGTCATAGCGGACTCCTCGTATGGGCAGCTCGAAAGCACTGAGTCCAGGAGAGCACTAACTAGTAGTTAGTGCAACCTCGCGGTTAGCGCTGCATGGGCGTACGCTTGTGATATGAGTGCCACCACCGGGGACTACGAGGACCTCGCCTACAACGTCTTCGCCAAGGCATGTCCGTCACGCGGAACGCTGGAGCACGTCACGGGCCGCTGGGGCGGGCTGACGCTGGGCGCGCTGTACGAGGGTTCGCTGCGCTTCAACGAGCTGCGCCGGCGCGTCGACGGGGTGAGCGAGAAGATGCTCTCCCAGACGCTGCACGCGCTGGAGCGGGACGGTCTGGTGCATCGCGAGGCCCAGCCGACGAACCCGCCCCGCGTGGACTACGAACTCACTCCCCTGGGCCGCCGGGTCGCCGAGCGGCTGCTCGCGCTCATCCGCTGCGTGGAGGACGCCATGGACGACGTCCTCGCGGCCCGCACGCGTTACGACGAGACGCGCGGCGGCCTCTGACACTTCGGGCAGAAGTAGCTGGACCGGTTCATCCAGGGCCGTCGGCGCATGGGCGTGCCGCACCGCTTGCAGGGCAGACCCTCGCGGCCGTACGCGTCCAGTGAGCGGTCGAAGTAGCCCGACTCGCCGTTGACGTTGACGTACAGGCTGTCGAAGCTGGTGCCGCCGACGGCGAGGGCCGCGTTCATCACGTCCCGGACGTGACCGAGGAGTTCCGCGGTGACCGGGCGGGTGAAGTGGGCCGTCGGACGCTCGTAGTGGATGCGGGCCCGCCACAGTGCCTCGTCCGCGTAGATGTTGCCGACGCCGCTGATCAGCGACTGGTCCAGCAGGGCCCGCTTGATGGTGGTCCGCTTGCGGCGCAGCGCCTGGTGGAAGGCCTCGTCGTCGAAGAGCGGGTCCAGCGGGTCGCGGGCGATGTGCGAGATCACGTCGGGCAGCCCCTCGGGGGTGTTGTCGTGCAACGACAGTCCGCCGAAGGTGCGTTGGTCGACGAAGCGCAGTTCGGTGCCGAGGGAGTCGGCGAACCGGACGCGGATCCGCAGGTGCTTCTCGTCCGGCGCCGAGTGCGGCTGGACCAGCAGTTGGCCGCTCATGCCGAGGTGGGCGAGGACGGACTCGTTCGTCTCCTCCAGCGGCAGCCACAGGTACTTGCCGCGGCGCTGCGGGGTGCCGATGTGGCGGCCCTTGAGCCGGTGCGCGAAGTCGTCGGGACCGGCCAGGTGCCGGCGTACGGCGCGCGGGTGCAGCACCTCGGTCCCGGCGACGGTGCGATGGGCGACCCAGCGCTCCAGACCGCGTCGGACCACCTCGACCTCGGGCAACTCGGGCATCGGAACCCCCGTAAGGACCGTACGGACCGGCGTCGGGCCGGTGGACGAGCCGAGCGCCCGCCCCGGCGTGGACGGCCGGGGCGGGCGCTCGTGTGCTGCTTGCTCAGGCGGTGGCGGACGACGTGTCGCCGTCCCTGGCGGCCTCCTTGGCCGCCTTGGCCCGCTCGTCCGCAGCGGCCCGGATGGACCGCCAGGCGGACTCGGCGGCCTGCTGCTCCGCCTCCTTCTTGCTGCGGCCGGTGCCGGTGCCGTACGAGACGCCTCCGACGCGGGCGGCAGCAGTGAAGGTCTTCTCGTGGTCGGGGCCGGTCTCCGTGACCAGGTACTCGGGCACGCCGAGTCCCTCGATCGCCGTCAGCTCCTGCAGGGACGTCTTCCAGTCCAGGCCGGCGCCGAGGTTGGAGGACTTCTCGATCAGCGGGTCGAAGAGCCGGTGCACCAGCTCGGACGCCGCGTCGAGGCCCTGGTCGAGATAGACCGCGCCGATCACCGCTTCCAGGGTGTCGGCAAGGATGGACGCCTTGTCCCGGCCGCCCGTGCCCTCTTCGCCCCGGCCAAGCCGGATGAAGGAGCCCAGGTCGAGGCCACGGCCGACCTCCGCCAGCGCACGCGAGTTGACCACCGCGGCCCGCAGCTTGGCCAGCTGGCCTTCGGGCAGGTCGGGGTGGGTCCGGTACAGCGTGTCCGTGACGACGAGACCGAGCACGGAGTCCCCGAGGAACTCCAGGCGCTCGTTCGTCGGCAGGCCGCCGTTCTCGTACGCGTAGGAACGGTGGGTCAGCGCTCGCACCAGAAGGGCGGACTCGACCTGGTAGCCGAGCCGCCCTTCCAGAAGCGCATGGGACGAGGCCTGGTTGTCCACTTTCTTCCTGGCGGAACCGTCCGCCTTGGCGTCCTTCTTCGGACTGGACACAGTGCCTCTCACCAGCCCGCTCAGACTTCGAGGACCTGGCGCTTGTTGTAGGTGCCGCAAGACGGGCACGCGATGTGCTGCTGCTTGGGCTCGTGGCAGCGCTCGCACGCAACCAGGGTGGGGACCGCAGCCTTCCACTGCGACCGGCGGTGGCGCGTGTTGCTGCGCGACATCTTCCGCTTCGGAACAGCCACGGCTACTTCTCCTGCTTCTCGTCGACGCCCGCTTCCGCGTCAGCGCCGCTCATCTCGTCCTTCTCGCCGTCTTCGAGTGAACCGGCGAGTCCCTGCAAAGCCGCCCAACGGATGTCGACGGCGTCGTGGTGGTGGTCCGGGTCGTCCGCGAGCCGCGCCCCGCACTCGGAGCACAGGCCCGGACAGTCTTCCTGGCACACCGGCTGCATCGGCAGTGCGAGCACCACCGCATCGCGCAGCAGAGGTTCGAGGTCGAACAGGCCGTCCTCGAGGAAGAACCTGTCCTCGTCTTCCTCGGCGTCGTCGCCCGGTTCCGCGATCACGCGGCCCCGGTCGTCGGCGTCAGGGTACGAGAACAGCTCCTGGAAGTCCGCTTCGAGCTCCAGCCCGACCGGCTCCAGACACCTTACGCACTCCCCCTCGGCCTGTGCACGGGCGGTGCCTGTGACGAGCACCCCTTCCATGACCGACTCGAGCCGGAGTTCGAGTTCCACCGGGGCGCCCTGCGGCACTCCGATGACTCCCTGGATGCCGAGATCGGCGGGGGCGTCGATCGTGCGGGTCAGGCGCTGCAGCGCGCCAGGACGCCGGCCCAGCTCGTGCGTGTCGAACACGAGGGGGTTGCGGTGGTCGAGGCGGGCGTTGGAGGCCATTCCTGCTTTCGATCTGTGAACTCGTCGGGACGCCGCCCGTCGGTGTTCCGGGCAGCGGTGATCGCGGGCATACGCGCGACCGAAGAGCCAGGATACTGGACCTTTCGCTCAGGGCCCAATCGGTGCCCGGCTAGAGGCCCCGGCCCTGCTCGTACGCCCTCAGCTGCTCGGCGCTGATCATGCCGGTGTCGAAGAGGCTGGTCTCGTCGAGGGCGTAGCCCTGCTGGGCCTGGGGCTGGTGCGGCTGCTGGTGGGCCTGCTGCGGGTCGTAGGCGGCCTGCTGGGGGTCGTAGGAGCCCTGGTAGGCGTAGGGGTCGGCCTGCTGGTAGCCGTACGGGTCCTGCTGCGGCGCGTAGTCCGGCTGCTGCGGGAAGCCCGCGTAGGGGTCCGGCTGCTGCTGGAGGGGGGCACCTGCCGCCGGAGCGTAACCGGAGGCGGGGGCGTAGGCGGGCTGCGGCTCGTACGAGGGCTGCGCGGGCTCCGGCTGCCGCCGGTCCGTGCGGTCGCTGTCCGCGAGGGCCGCGAGGTCGGCGAGGTAGTCGGCGTCGCTGGAGTGCTGGAAGGTCGTGGTGTCGTCGGCGAGGGCGCCGAGGTCGTCGGTGGCGATCCGGCCGTGCAGCTTCTGCCGGCCCCGGCCGACGGCCTCCAGGGTCTTGGCGAGGACCGCCTCGAAGGCGCCGAGCTTGGCGTCGACGTAGGCGTCGGCGTTGTGCCGCAGGGTCTCGGGGTCCTGGCTGCGCTCGGGGGCGTCCTCGTCCTCGTAGCCGTTCTCGTCGAGGCCGGGTCCGGTGCCGAGGAGCTTCTCGCGGCCGCGGCCGACCGAGCCGAGGGTCTTGGTGAGGACGACCTCGAAGTTGGCGAGCTTGGAGTCGACGTAGTCGTCGGCCTCGGCACGGATCTCCTCGGCCTCCGTGCGGGCCTCGGCGAGGATGCGGTCGGCCTCGGTCTGGGAGCGGCGGGCGATCTCGGTGTCGGAGATCAGCGAGCCGCGCTGGGCGTGCGCGTTCTCGATGATCCGCTCGGCCTCCTGCCGGGCCTGCTCGACCATCTGCTCACGGCCGCCGATCAGCTCCTGCGCCTGCGCGAGGGAGCCGGGCAGGGCCTGGCGCACCTCTTCGAGCATCGCGAGCAGCTCGGCGCGGTTGACCACGCACGACGCCGACATGGGCATGGACCGGGCGCCGGAGACCGTGGAGACGATCTCGTCGAGCTTCTTCTGCACGTCCACCTGTGCTCGCCACTCTCTACAGCCGGGTTGGAGACGGACGGGACGACTGTAGCCCTATCAGTCCTTGGCGAGACGCTTGTTCAGCGCCTCCAGGACCTGGGCGGGTACCAGGTGCGAGACGTCGCCGCCCCAGGCCGCGACCTCCTTGACGAGGGACGAGGAGAGGAAGCTGTAGGTGGGGTTGGTGGGCACGAACAGCGTTTCGACGCCGGTGAGGCCGATGTTCATCTGGGCCATCTGGAGTTCGTAGTCGAAGTCGCTGACGGCGCGCAGGCCCTTGACGATGGCCGGGATGTCGCGCTGCTTGCAGAAGTCGACGAGGAGGCCGTGGAAGGCCTCCACGCGGACGTTGGCGTACTCGGAGGTGACCTCGCGGATCAGCCCGATCCGCTCCTCGATCTCGAACAGGCCCTTCTTGGACTTGTTGATCATCACCGCGACGTAGACCTCGTCGTAGAGACGGGCGGCCCGGGCGATGATGTCGAGATGTCCGTTGGTGATCGGGTCGAACGACCCGGGACAGACGGCGCGGCGCACTTGTGATCCCTCGCTCTCCGGTCCGGTCATCGTGCGTCTTCGCACGTAGAGGCGGCGCGACCGTACCAAAACGTTCCCTCGCCGTAACGACGGGACCGGATCGCCTCGAAGCCGTCCGGCCAGTGGAATTCGCCGCCTCTGGTGCTGCGCTCCACGGTGACGAGCGCTTGCTCAGCGAGCCAGCGTTCCGTGCGGAGTGTGAGGAGAATCTCGCGAAGATCGTCGTCCGTGACGGCGTACGGCGGGTCGAGGAAGACCAGGTCGTACGGCTCGGCCGGGGGCGCGCTCCGGATGACTTGTTCCGCTTTGCCCGCACGCACTTCGGCGCCGGGCAGGCCGAGGTTCTTCACGTTCTCCCGGACGGTCCTCGCCGCGCGGGAGTCGGCCTCGACGAGGAGGGTGTGGCTCGCGCCCCGGGACAGGGCCTCCAGGCCCACGGCTCCGGAACCGGCGTAGAGGTCCAGGACCCGCTCGCCCGCCAGTGGACCGCCCAGCAACGACTGCCAGGTGGAGAAGAGGCCCTCGCGTGCGCGGTCGGAGGTCGGCCGGGTGCCGGTGCCGGGCGGTACCGAGAGGCGGCGTCCGCCTGCCGTGCCGGCGATCACGCGGGTCATTTCGGGTCCTTCTTCGTGGGCGTCTTCACGGTTCAGTCTGGCAGGCCGGACGGGGTGGGTGCGTGACCACGGTCGGCCGCCGGGCCGGCCTCCCGGCCGGTCGCGCGGTTCCCCCGCCTCTTCGGGCGCGCTCGGTCTCAGCCTGCGGTTGCCCGCCCCTTCGGGCGCGCTCGGTCTCAGCCCTTGTCCAGGTACTGCTCCCGCTCCTCGTCCAGGAGGGCGTCCAGGGCCGTGCGCAGGGCGGGGAGGTGTTCCAGTTCGGGATCGGCCGCCACCACCGCCGCCGCCTCCCCTCTCGCTTCCGCGATGATCTCCTCGTCCTCGATGACCGCCAGGACCCGCAGGCTGGTGCGGGCGCCGGACTGGGCCTGGCCGAGGACGTCGCCCTCGCGGCGCTGCTCGAGGTCGATGCGGGAGAGTTCGAAGCCGTCCAGGGTGGAGGCGACCGCGTTCAGGCGCTGGCGGGCCGCGCTGGCCTCGGGCATCTCGCTGACCAGGAGGCAGAGTCCGGGGGCGGAGCCACGGCCTACCCGGCCGCGCAGCTGGTGGAGCTGGGAGACACCGAAGCGGTCGGCGTCCATGATGACCATGACCGTGGCGTTGGGGACGTTGACGCCGACCTCGATGACGGTGGTGGCGACCAGGACGTCCGTCTCGCCGGCTGCGAAGCGGCGCATCACCGCGTCCTTGTCGTCGGGGTGCATACGGCCGTGCAGGACCTCGACCTTCAGGCCCTTCAGCGGGCCGCGGCCCAGCTGGTCGGCCACCTCCAGCACGGCCAGCGGCGGGCGCTTCTCCGCCTCGTCCTCGGGCGACTTCTTCCTGGCCCTGCCGGGGTCGTCCTCCTCGTCGCCGATGCGCGGGCAGACGACGTAGGCCTGGTGGCCGTTCTCCGCCTCCTCGCGCACCCGCTCCCAGGCGCGGGCCAGGAAGTGGGGCTTGTCGGCGGCCGGGACGACATGGCTGGCGATCGGGGACCGGCCTGCCGGGAGCTGGTCCAGGACCGAGGTCTCCAGGTCGCCGAAGACCGTCATGGCGACCGTGCGCGGGATCGGGGTCGCCGTCATGACGAGGAGGTGCGGGGGCTGTTTGCCCTTGCCGCGCAGGGCGTCGCGCTGCTCCACGCCGAAGCGGTGCTGTTCGTCGACCACGACCAGGCCGAGGTCGTGGAACTGGACCTTGTCCTCGATCAGGGCGTGCGTGCCGATGACGAGGCCGGCCTCGCCGGTGGCCAGGTCGAGCAGGGCCTGGCGGCGGGCCGCCGTGCCCATCGAGCCGGTGAGCAGCACCACCTTCGTGGCGTGCTCGGCGCCGCCCAGCAGGCCGGCCTCGGCCAGCTCGCCCATCATCTCGGTGACCGACCGGTGGTGCTGCTGGGCGAGGACCTCGGTGGGCGCGAGCAGGGCCGCCTGGCCGCCCGCGTCGACCACGGCGAGCATCGCGCGCAGGGCCACCAGGGTCTTGCCGGATCCCACCTCGCCCTGGAGCAGGCGGTGCATCGGGTGGGCGGTGGCGAGGTCGTCGAAGATCTCGCGGGAGACCTTCTGCTGGCCCTCGGTGAGGGTGAAGGGGAGGCGGTCGTCGAAGGCCGTCAGGATGCCGTCCGGCCTGGGGCTGCGGGGGACGGCCGGGAGCTGGGCGTCGGCGTGCCGGCGGCGGGCCAGGGCGACCTGGAGGACGAAGGCCTCGTCCCACTTCAGGCGGGCGCGGGCGTCGGCGATGTCGGCCTTGGTGTGCGGGCGGTGGATCTTGAGCAGTGCCTCGGGGAGGGTGACCAGGCCGCGGCCCTCGCGCAGGGAGTCCGGGAGGGGGTCGAGGGCCTCCTGGGCGCTGGGCAGGACCGTCTGGACCGCCTTGCCGATCTTCCAGGACTCCAGCTTGGCCGTGGCGGGGTAGAGGGGGATCAGGGCGCCGGCCCAGGTCTCCACGGACTCGCCGCCGTCGCCGTGGAGCAACTCGTACGCCGGGTGGGCGAGTTGCAGACGGCGGTTGAAGACGGAGACCTTGCCGGCGAACATCGCGCGGGTGCCCGGGAGCAGCTCCTTGTGCGGCTTGTGGACGCCGTTGCCGAAGAAGACCAGCTGGAGCCGGCCGCTGCCGTCGGTGATGGTCACCTCGAGGCGCTGGCCCTTGCCGCGCGGGGCCTTGGCCGAGGCGAAGGTGTGCAGGCGGGCGTCGGCGACCTGGGCGACCACCGTGACGTGCTCGTCCATGGGCAGGTCGGCGAGGTGGGTGAGCTGGCCCCGCTCCTCGTATCTGCGCGGGTAGTGGTGGAGCAGGTCACCGACGGTGTGCAGGCCGAGGTGCTCGGCCATCACCTTCGCGGTGGCGGGGCCGAGCACCTTCTTGAGCGGTTCTTGCAGTGCGGGCACGAGATCCATTGCACACCACGCCACTGACAATGCCGTAGACGCCGCCCTGCGGGTTCGGCCACGGCCGCTGCGCGGGTTCCGCCCGAGGCGCCGTAAAAATCGCGGAAACTCCTGGTCAGGTGGGCTGTTCCGCTCTAGGATGACGCGCTCCGGCCATCCTTCGCGGTCACCGCCCGTCCGGGACCGCCCGACCCCGCGCCGCCCGCACTCCCCCCTCCGGCGCAGTGACGATGGACTCCCAGACCTCACAGTCATCCCAGGCATCCCAGTCGCCTCACCCACCTCATACGTTCCAGGTCGACCTGCGCGGTCTGGTGGACCTGCTCTCCCATCACCTCTACTCCAGCCCGAAGGTCTATCTGCGGGAGCTGCTGCAGAACGCCGTGGACGCCGTCACCGCCCGGCGGGCCACGCAGCCCGGCGCCCCCGCGCGGATCCGGCTGCACGCGGCGGACGGCGGGCTGCGGGTGGAGGACAGCGGCGTCGGGCTCACCGAGTCGGACGTGCACAGTCTGCTGGCGACCATCGGCCGCAGCTCCAAGCGGGCCGAGGGCCTGCAGGAGGTCCGTTCGGAGTTCCTCGGCCAGTTCGGCATCGGGCTGCTGGCCTGCTTCGTGGTCGCCGAGCGGATCCGGGTGGTCAGCCGCAGCGCCCGTACACCGGACGCCCCGCCGGTGGAGTGGACGGCCCGCGACGACGGCTCGTACACCGTGCGTACGCTGCCCGCCGCGGAGCGGCCCGAACCGGGCACGACCGTGTACCTGACGGCGCGGGCCGGGGCGGCCGAGTGGCTGGCGCCCGAGCGGGTCCGCGCCCTGGCCCGGGACTTCGGCTCCCTGCTGCCGTACGACGTCCGGGTCGGCGAGGAGCCGGTCACCGATCTGCCCGCGCCCTGGGACCGGGTCCATCCGAGTCCCGCCGGCCGCAGGGTGGCGCTGGCCCGGCACTGCCACGAGCTGTTCGGGTTCACCCCGCTGGACTCGATCGACCTGGACGTGCCGCTGGCCGGGATCCGCGGGGTGGCGTACGTGCTGCCGGCGGCGGTCAGCCCGGCCCAGCGGGCGACCCACCGGGTGCACCTGAAGGGCATGCTGCTGACCGAGCGGGCCGAACAGATCCTGCCGGACTGGGCGTTCTTCGTGCGCTGCGTGCTGGACACGGACAGTCTGCGGCCCACTGCCTCGCGGGAGTCGCTGTACGAGGACGAGACGCTCGCCGCCGTGCGCGAGGCGCTCGGCGAACGGATCCGGTCCTGGCTGACCGGGCTCGCGGCCGGTGATCCGGAGCGTCTGTCGGCCTTCCTGGCCGTGCACCACCTGGGCGTGAAGTCCCTCGCCCGGCACGACCGGGAGATGCTGCGCACGATGCTGCCGTGGCTGCCGTTCGAGACGACCGACGGGCAGCTGTCCCTTGAGGAGTTCGCGCAGCGCCACCCGGTGGTGCACTTCACGCGGACGGTCGAGGAGTACCGGCAGGTCGCGCCGATCGCCGCGGCGCAGGGCGTCGGCGTGGTCAACGGCGGCTACACGTACGACAGCGAGCTGGTGGAGGCGCTGCCGCGGGTGCGGCCGGGGACGGTGGTCGCCGAGCTGGACGCGGACACCGTGACCGCGCACCTGGACGCCGTCGACCCGGCCGAGGAGCTGGCGCTGTCCGGGTTCCTGGCCGCCGCGCGGGACCGGCTCGACCCGCTGGGCTGTGACGTCGTCCTGCGGGCCTTCCATCCGCTGTCCGTGCCCGCGCTGCACCTGGACGACCGGGCCGCCCGGCACGAGCACGCCCGCGCGGCGGCCGAGGAGCGGGCCGACGACCTGTGGGCGGGCATCCTGGGCTCGCTGCGCGGCAGCGCCCCGCGGGCGCGGCTGGTGCTCAACCAGCTCAACCCGCTGATCCGGCGAATCGGTTCGCTCCGGGACCCGGAGCTGATCGGCACCGCGACCGAGTCGCTGTACGGGCAGGCCCTGCTGATGGCGCAGCGCCCGCTGCGGCCGGCCGACTCGGCGCTGCTCAACCGGGCGTTCATCGGGCTGCTCGAGTGGGCGACCCTTGGCGAGGGGGACGGACGATGAGTGGGATCACGGACTTCGACGCGCTGCGCCGGGCGCTGGCGGAGAACTCCGAGCAGCCGGAGGGCCCGGCCCGCAACGCGCGCGCGGAGCGACTGCTCGCCGAGGCGGAGAAGCTGGACGTCCCGCTCGCCGTGATCGAGGCGCTCGGGCACCAGCTGAAGGTCTACAACTACAGCTCCGAGAAGGACAAGATGTTCGTCCCGTTCGCGCGGCTGCTGCGCATGTGGGACGAACGGCCCGGCGACTTCGACGAGTACGAGACGCACTCGCTGCACTGGGTCTTCAAGTGGATGTCGGCGGGCATGCTGGACCAGCCGCACATCCCGCTCGCCTCGATCGAGCAGTGGCTCGGCGAGATGGAGCGCCGCTACCGGCTCGCCGGGCACTCCGAACGGGCGGTGCGCAGCGCCGAGTTCAGTGTGGCCGCGCACCTCGGGGACCTGGCGCGGGCGGAGCGTGCGTACGCCGCGTGGCTGGCCGCCGACCGGGACCGGATGGCCGACTGCCACGCCTGTGAGCTGCACGGGCAGGGCACCTGGCAGGTCAGGTGCGGCCGGGACGCGGACGCCCTGGAGCTGTGGCGGCCGGTGCTGGAGGGCGAGTTCGCCTGCGCGCACGAACCGCACACCGTCCTCGCGTCCTCGCTGGCCCCGCTGCTGCGGCTCGGCCGCGTGGACGAGGCCCGGGCCCACCATCTGCGCGGCTTCCGGCTGGTCCGCCCCCTGGAGAGCATGCGGAGCGCGTACGCCGACCACGTGGAGTTCTGCGCGCTGACCGGGAACGAGGCCCGCGGCCTGGAGCTGCTGGCCGAGCGGCCGGCGTACTTCACGGACACCGGGCATCCGCGCAGCCGGCTCGACTTCCTGGCCGTGGTGACCCTGCTGACGGACCGGCTGACCGGGCTGGGGATGGGTGGGCAACGGGTGCCGGGGCCCCCGGGGCGGTCGTGGACGGCGGGGGAACTGGCCGCCCACGCGCGCGCGCAGGCGCTGGAACTGGCCGGGCGGTTCGACCGGCGCAACGGCACCTCGTCCGTCGGCGACCGGGTCCGTGCCCGCATGGACCAGCGGCCGCTGGTGGACCGGCTGCCGCTGGGCGTCCGTACGGTGCGCCCGGCGGCGGCACCGGCGGCAGCGGCGGCACCGGAGGTCGCTCCGCCGGCGCCGCGGGGCCCCGGCGAGCCCGGCCTGGCCGCCCTGCTGGCCGAGGCGCGCCTGCTCTCCGACACCCTGCAGCCGCATGCCCTGGAGGCGTGGGCCGCGGTCGCGCGGGCGGCCGAGGGCGCGGAACTGGACGCCCGCGACCGCGCGGAGATCACCGACCACGAGG
This sequence comes from Streptomyces actinomycinicus, assembly GCF_016741775.1. Taxonomy (GTDB): domain Bacteria; phylum Actinomycetota; class Actinomycetes; order Streptomycetales; family Streptomycetaceae; genus Streptomyces; species Streptomyces actinomycinicus. Next base: position 182,614 of record NZ_JAERRK010000013.1, read on the forward strand.
CGATGGCAGGCGGCCCGGAGGGCGTCGGCCTGTTCGAGCGGGCCGCCGCGCTGTACGCCGAGGCGGGCGACCCCGGGGAGGCACTGGCGGCACGCGCGCGTGGCGCGTACGTCCGTGCCCTGACCGGTGAGGTGGACCCCGCGCTGGCCACGGTCACCGCCCTCTACGACGAGGCGCTCGCCCTGTACGCGGCCGGGGCCACTGGGGTGCGGCAGACGGCGGCGGTGGTGATGAGCCGGGCGCGGACCCTGATGCGGAAGGTGCACGAGAGCGCCGAAGGCGCCGGGGCCGGGCTCGCGGAGGCCGAACAGGCGGTGCGGGAGGTGCTGGCGCTCGTGGACGGGCGGGCCGGGGACGACGTGCGGCTGGCCGCTCGGGCCGCCGAGGCGCGGGCCATGCTCGCCGAGCTGGCCGGGCGGAACGGGGACGCCGAGCGGGCCGGACAGCTGTTCCGGCGGGCCGCCGCCGAGTACGTGGCCGCCGGACTGCCGTGGTTCGCGGTGGAGTACGAGGTGCAGGTCGCGGCGCTGGCGCACCAGCTCGGCGATCCGGCCGGGGCGGAGCGGGCACTGCGGGCCGCCCTGGAGCACGGCGGGCCGTACGTGGAGCCGGTCGGGCGGGCCCAGCTGCACCTCCAGCTGGCCGAGGTGGTCGGCGCCCGCGGAGAGCCCGTGGAGGCCGCGGAGCATGCGCTGGAGGCCGCGCACTGGGCCGACGAGGCCGGCGAGAGCGGCACGCTGGGCGCCTGGGCGCGGCAGCAGCTGGGCGGCTTCCTGTTGCGGCAGGGGCGGTGCGCGGAGGCCGCCGAGGTGCTGGAGTCGGCGCTGCCGGACCTGTCCGCCGAGACGCACGGCGACGGTGCCGTCGTACAGGCCCTGTGGTGGCTCGGGGACTGCCTGAGCGAGCTGGGTGAGCACCGGGCGGCCGCCGAACGCCGGCTGCAGGCCGCCGGGATCGCCCGGCACTGGCCCGAGCAGCAGGACCACGCCACGCTCGCCCACCTCGCCGCCGAGTCCCTGAGCAACGCCGGGCTGCTCCAGGAGGCGGACCAGGCGTACGCGCGCGCGGGCGAGCTGTGGCGCTCGCTGGGCAACCCGGAGTTCCTGGTGCGCTCGCTGCGCGCCCGGGCCTGGCTCGCGCTGCGCGGGGAGGCTGGGGCGGAGGGTGCACGGGAGCTGATGGCGGACGCGGTGGCCGTGTGCGAGCGGGCACGGGACACCGCGGCCGATCCGGTGGCCCGGGAGCAGCTCACGTCCGAACTCGGCGGCACCCACCGCCAGTTCGGTGACCTGCTGGCCCGCTCGGCGGCCGAGGAGGCCGAGGACGCGGTGATCCAGGCCGCGTTCGAGGCGGCGCTGGTCCAGATGGACCGTGCCGCCGACCTGTTCGGCACGCTCGGCGCGGACGGACTGCACGACCGCACCGGTGCCGCGCTCGCCGCCGGCTGGCTGGAGACCGACCTGGGCCGCCCCGCCGAGGCGATGGCACGCGCGCGTGGCGTGCTCGCGGCCTACGAGGGGGCCGACGACCACGCGCGCGTGGCGTGCTCGCGGCCTACGAGGGGGCCGACGACGCCGACGAGACCGTCCGCTCCCGCCAGGCGGAGGCCCGCCAGATACTCGATCTCCGGGAACCCACCCCGGACCGATGAGCCCGTGCCGGGAGGCGCCGCCCCGGTGCCTCCCGGGTCACTCCACGCCGATGAGCAGCAGCGCGCCCTGGTGGCCGCCCCGGTACACCACCGTGTCCACGGCCAGGTAGGACTCGCGTACGCGTGCCTCCAGGTGCGTGGCGACCGTCTCGGGCGCCTCGTCGCCGACGACCAGCGTGACCAGTTCGCCGCCGGCCTGGAGCATGCGGTCCAGCACGGTCCCGGCGGTGGCGGTGACGTCCGCGCCGATCACGGCCACATCTCCGTCGATCAGGCCCAGCACGTCCCCGGCCTGGCAGACGCCGGCCGTCGTCCAGGACTCGTGCTCGGCGACGACGACCTCGGCGTACCGCGTCGCACCCGCCGCCGAGGTCATCTGGACGACGTCCTCGTCGAACCGCCTCTCCGGCTCGTGCACCGCCAGCGCGGCGATGCCCTGGACCGCCGAGCGGGTCGGGATCAGGGCCACCCGGATGCCCTCGGCACGGGCCTGCTCGGCCGCCGCGGCGGCCGTGTGGCGCAGCTCGGCGTCGTTGGGCAGCAGCACCACCTCGCGTGCGTGGGCACGCCGTACCGCCTGCACCAGCTCCCCGCTGGCCGGCGGCTCCCCGGGGCGCGCGAGGACGGTGGTCGCACCGGCCTCGGTGTACAGCCCGGCCAGGCCCTCGCCCGGCACGACGGCGACGACGGCCCGCTGGGCACGTTCGCGGGGCGGGCGCTCCCGGCCGGTGCGGGCGTCCCCGAGCCCGAAGTGGGTGATCCGGATCCGGTACGGCCGCCCGGCCTCGACACCCGCCTCCACGGCGGCGCCGGCGTCGTCGACGTGCACGTGGACGTTCCACAGCCCGTCGCCGCCGACCACGACCAGGGAGTCCCCGAGCGCGTCGAGCCGGCTGCGCAACCGGACCACGGCCGCGTCGTCGGCCTCCAGGAGGTAGATCACCTCGAACGCGGGCCCGCCGGACTCGGTCCCGTCGGCGCAGGCACCGGCGTCGGAATCGCTCCCCGCGCACGCGTGCGCCACGGTTTCGCCGCTCTCCCGGATCCCGCCGTTTCCGTCGCCTTCGACGGTCCCGGCGGCGGGTGCGGCTTCGCACGCGGAGCGGGACGGGGACGGGGACATCGATCCGGGCGGGGACGTGGATTCCGGCGGGGACATGGATGCGGGCCGGGACGTGGATGCGGGCGGAGACGTGGATGCGGATGCGGGCCCGGACCCGGACGCGGATGCACCGGACGCGGCTGCGCCGCGCACGCGCGCGTGGGCGGCGGGAGTGGGAACCGCCTCCCCCGTGAACGCCTCCACCAGCGCTCCCAGCACCGCCACCAGGCCGCGCCCGCCCGCGTCGACCACGCCGGCCCGCTTCAGGACCGCCAGCTGGGCCGGGGTCGCCGCCAGGGCCGCCCGTGCGCCCTCGTAGGCGGCCCGCGCGACCGTGCCGCAGTCGCCCTCCGCCCCCTCCGCGGCGTCGGCGGCGGCCGAGGCGACCGTCAGCACCGTGCCCTCGACCGGGTGGGCCACCGCCTCCCGGGCGGAGTCGGCGGCCCGGCGCAGGGCCAGCCGCAGCCCCTGGCCGTCGACGTGAGAGGCGTCACCGGCCTCCCCGAGCACCTGCGCCATCCCCCGCAGCAGCTGCGCGAGGATCGTCCCGGAGTTGCCGCGCGCCCCGATGAGCGCCCCGTGGGCCATGGCGCGGACGGCGTCGGCCGGCGAGGGCTCGCCGGCACCGGTCCCGTACCCGGCGAACACGGCCTCCACGGCCGTCGCCGCCGACTCCACGGTCAGGTACAGATTGGTTCCGGTGTCGCCGTCGGCCACCGGGTAGACGTTGATCGCGTCGATCTCCTCACGGGCCCGTCCCAGTGCCCGGAGCGCCAGACCGCACCAGGTGCGCACCGCGAGAGCATCGAAGAATGTCTGCGGCACCTGCGCCACCTGCGCCTCCCTGAGCTGGCTGGACGTGGACGCAGCGTAGACCCCGGACCGGTGTCCTCCGGAAGAGGGCCGGGAGCAGGGCCCTGAGCTGCCATGGTAGTTTCGTTGTACGGACGCAGCCGTTGTATGCTGCTCCGGTTGCCCGATCCGATCGGGCCGTTCCCCTGGCAACGCCACTCAAGATCTCAGGTCTTATGATCTCGATCCCGGCATGCCGGGATTAACCGTAAGTGCATCTGAAGTCTTTGGAGTGACCCGTGGCTGCCAACTGCGACGTCTGCGGCAAGGGGCCGGGCTTCGGCAACAACATCTCGTTTTCGCACCGCCGTACGTCCCGCCGCTGGAACCCGAACATCCAGCGTGTGCGTACCGTGGTCGGCGGGACGCCGAAGCGCGTGAACGCTTGCACCTCGTGCATCAAGGCCGGCAAGGTCTCGCGCTGACGCAACAGCTGAGCGCGCGGCCACTGCTTGGTTCGCTGCACTGAGCCGGTCCACCCGTGGGTGGACCGGCTTTTTGCCGTACCCGCGCTTTTTGCCGTACCCGCGCGGGATCAGTCCCTGAACCGCCACCCGTGGTCCACCGGGCCGATCCCCGCGCCCAGCGCGAAGCCGGCGGCGATCGCCCCGGTGACGTACTCCTTGGCCGCTCCGACGGCCTCCGGCACGGTCAGGCCCTTCGCCAGTCCCGACGCGACCGCGGACGCCAGCGTGCAGCCCGTGCCGTGCGTGTGCCGGTTGTCGTGGCGGGGTGCCCGCAGCCAGTGCTCGGCCGAGCCGTCCGTCAGAAGATCGACGGCGTCCCCGGACAGGTGCCCGCCCTTGATCAGCACCCAGCGCGGGCCGTACTCCAGAACGGCATCCGCGGCCCGGCGCAGATCGTCCTCGGACTCGACACGGACCCCCGTGAGTTGGGCCACCTCGTCGAGGTTCGGGGTCGCCACGGTCGCCACCGGGAGCAGTTCACGCCGTACGGTGTCCAGCGCGGAGGCGGCCAGCAGCGAGTCGCCGTGCTTGGAGACGCCCACCGGGTCCACGACGGCCGGCGCGTCCGTGCCGGAGATCAACTCGGCGACCGCCCCGACCAGTTCGGCCGAGGCCAGCATGCCGGTCTTCACCGCCTGGACGCCGATGTCGTCCACGACGCTGCGGTACTGGGCCCGTACGGCCTCCACCGGCAGCTCCCAGGCGCCCTGGACGCCCACGGAGTTCTGCGCGGTCACCGCGGTGATCACGCTCATCCCGTGCACGCCGAGCGCGAGCATCGTCTTCAGGTCGGCCTGGACGCCGGCGCCGCCGCCGGAGTCGGAGCCCGCCACCGTCAGGACCCGGGGGATCATGACTCGATGTCCCCGAAGTGGTCCCAGCCGCCCTTGCTGGTCCAGGGCGCCCCGTCGACCGTCACCTGGGGCAGCGCGGAGGGGTTCAGGACCTCGCCGATGACCTTCCAGCGGGCCGGCAGCTTGGCGTCCGGCGGGAAGGTCGCCACGATCGCGTGGTCCTCTCCCCCGGTCAGCACCCACTGCAGCGGGTCCACGCCGACGGCCTGGCCGATGTCGTTCATCTGGGTCGGGACGTCGATCGCGCCGGACCGGATGTCGATACGGACCTTGCTGGCCTCGGCGATGTGCCCGAGGTCGGCGATCAGGCCGTCGCTCACGTCGCACATCGCGGTGGCGCCGAGCGCGGCGGCGGCCGGGCCCGCGTGGTACGGCGGCTCGGGGCGGCGGTGGGCCTCCACGAAGGCACGCGGCGATCGGAAGCCGCGGGAGAGCACCGCGTACCCGGCCGCGGACCAGCCGAGCCAGCCCGTGACGGCCACGAGGTCGCCGGGCTGGGCCCCCGCACGCGTGACCGGCTCCTGGTTGCGCAGATCGCCGAGCGCGGTGATCGACACCATGATCGTGTCACCGCGTACGACATCGCCGCCGACCACGGAGGCGCCCGCCACCTGGCACTCGTCGCGCAGGCCGTCCATCAGCTCGGTGGGCCAGGTGACCGGCAGCTCGGCCGGGACGACCAGGCCGAGCAGCAGCGCGGTCGGTACGGCGCCCATGGCGGCGATGTCCGCGAGGTTCTGGGCCGCCGCCTTGCGTCCTACGTCGTAGGCCGTGGACCAGTCGCGGCGGAAGTGCCGCCCCTCCAGCAGGATGTCGGTGCTCGCCACCACCCGGCGGTCGGGCGCGGCCACCACCGCGGCGTCGTCGCCGGGGCCGACCCGGACCGCCGGGGTGGTGGTGAGACGGGAGGTGAGCTCCCTGATGAGCCCGAACTCCCCGAGCTCACCAACAGTGCCCTTCATGTCCCTTGCTCCCCTTCTCTCCCATGCCGTGCCCAGTCGCGCGTCATCAGTGTCCCCGATACGGTCGAGATGACCGTCGCCGCGGTCGTGGCGACGGCCGGTCCGGTCCTCGTGACCGTCAACTTCCGAAGTGCCTGCACCCTGGCGCGCAAGCCCGGTTCCCGCAGGTCTCCCCGCGGGGAGCGGCAACGCGATACCGTGGCGTTCCTTTTCCCCACATGATCCTCGTGGCCGCTCTGGAGGTTCCGTGGTACAGGCGTACATCCTGATCCAGACGGAGGTCGGCAAAGCGTCGACCGTCGCCGAGACGATCAGCAAGATTCCTGGAGTGCTCCAGGCCGAGGACGTGACGGGACCGTACGACGTCATCGTGCGCGCCCAGGCCGACACCGTCGACGAACTCGGTCGCATGGTGGTCGCCAAGGTCCAGCAAGTGGACGGCATCACGCGCACCCTGACCTGCCCGGTCGTGCATCTGTAGCCCCCGTCTACGCTTGGCCGGTGAACATTTTCCGTCACCGGCCCCTCGGCCTGCTCGCGTCGGCCCTGCTCCTCGCCGTCGCGGGCTGCTCCACGGCAGACGACAGCGACTCCGTGGCGGTTCCCACCCCCGACGCGAAGACCGCCCCGCTGTGCCGGGATCTGGACAAGGTGCTGCCGCGCAAGGTGAACGGGCAGAGCCGCCAGGACCCCGGTCCCCGGTCCGCCTACACGGCGGGCTGGGGAAACCCGGCGATCATACTGCGCTGCGGCATCGTCCGGCCGCCGAAGATGATCGACCCCAAGGTGGCCCAGGGCGACGACCCCGACGCGATCCCCGGCGGGGTCAACGGCGTGAACTGGCTGATGGAGAAGCAGGACGACGGGACGTGGCGGTTCACCACGGCCCGTCGTCGCGCGTATGTGCAGGTGACCCTGCCGAAGGGGTTGTCCGGGCCGGACGACAGCGCGCAGGTGCTGATGGACCTGGCGCCCGCCGTCAAGAAGGCGATCCCGAGGGGATTCGCCTCCATGCGGTACTGACCCGCAGCGGGGTCAGCGCAGTCCGGTCGAGCGGCGCAGCGCCGCCTGCACCAGGCGGTCGACCAGCTCGGGGTAGCTGATCCCGGTCGCCTGCCACATCTGCGGGTACATCGAGATCGGCGTGAAGCCGGGCATCGTGTTGATCTCGTTGATCACGAACTCGCCGTCCTCGGCGAGGAAGAAGTCCGCGCGGACCAGGCCCTCGCAGGAGGCCGCCTCGAACGCCTCCACCGCGAGTCGCCGTACCTCGGCGGTCTGCTCCTCGGTGAGCGGGGCCGGGACGACGCCGGGCGTGGAGTCGATGTACTTGGCCTCGAAGTCGTAGTACGCGTGCGCGTCCGGCGGCGGGATCTCCGCCGGGACGGAGGCGCGCGGTCCGTCCTCGAACTCCAGGACACCGCACTCGATCTCACGGCCCCGTACGGCGGCCTCGATCAGGATCTTCGGGTCGTGCGACTGGGCCTCGGCGATCGCCTCGTCCAGGCCGGACAGGTCGTCGACCTTGGTGATGCCGATGGACGAGCCCGCGCGCGCGGGCTTCACGAACAGCGGCCAGCCGTGCTCGCCGGCGAAGTCGACGATCTTCTTGCGGGCGGCGGACTCGTCCTGGGCCCACTCGCGCGGCCGGATCACCACGTACGGGCCGACCTTGAGCCCGAAGGAGGTGAACACCCGCTTCATGTACTCCTTGTCCTGGCCGACGGCCGAGGCGAGCACACCGGAGCCCACGTAGGGCACCCCGGACAGCTCCAGCAGGCCCTGCAGGGTGCCGTCCTCGCCGTAGGGGCCGTGGAGCACCGGGAAGACCACGTCGACCTCGCCGAGCGCCTTGGGCACGGAACCGGGCTCGCTGTAGACGACCTCGCGGTTCGCGGGGTCGACGGGGAGCACCACGCCGCCCTCGTGCGACTCCGCCAGCTCCTCGACGCGGGGGGTGCGGCGGTCGGTGATGGCCATCCGCTCCGGCTCGTCGGCCGTCAGCGCCCAGCGGCCGTCCGCGGTGATGCCGATCGGCAGGACGTCGTACTTCGTCCGGTCGATGGCCTTGAGGACGGCGCCGGCGGTGACCACGGAGATCCCGTGTTCGGAGCTGCGCCCGCCGAACACGACGGCCACGCGCGGCTTGCGCGCGGGCTGCTCAGGGCTCTGGGGAAGGTTCTCGGTGCTCATATCGCGTTGAGAGTACCTGCTGGTATCAGCTCAGTCAGCGCCCGCTGGGCCGCCGTGACTCCGCGTCCCCCGGGTGGTCGCTCAGCGTCGCTCGGGCTTGGCGCTGCGGGCCATCAGCTCCTTGAGGGCGACCACCGGCGACTTGCCCTCGTGGACGATGCTGACGACCGTCTCGGTGATGGGCATGTCGACGCCGTGCCGGCGGGCCAGATCCAGCACGGACTCGCAGGACTTGACGCCCTCGGCGGTCTGCTTGGTGACCGCGATGGTCTCCTCCAGGGTCATGCCCTTGCCGAGGTTGGTGCCGAAGGTGTGGTTGCGGGACAGCGGCGAGGAGCAGGTGGCCACCAGGTCGCCGAGACCCGCGAGTCCGGAGAAGGTCAGCGGGTCGGCGCCCATCGCGAGGCCGAGGCGGGTGGTCTCGGCGAGGCCGCGCGTGATGAGGGAGCCCTTGGCGTTGTCGCCGAGTCCCATGCCGTCGGCGATGCCCACCGCGAGCCCGATGACGTTCTTGACCGCGCCGGCGAGTTCGCAGCCGACCACGTCGGTGTTCGTGTACGGCCGGAAGTACGGCGTGTGGCAGGCGGCCTGGATCCGCTGGGCGACGGTCTCGTCGGTGCAGGCCACGACGGCCAGGGCGGGCATGCGGGCGGCGATCTCGCGGGCCAGGTTGGGCCCGGTGACGACCGCGATCCGGTCGCGGCCGACCTTGGCGACGTCCTCGATCACCTCGCTCATCCGCATGGTGGAGCCGAGTTCGACGCCCTTTATCAGGGAGACGAGAACGGTGTCCGGCGCGAGCAGCGGGCTCCACTCGGCGAGGTTGGCGCGGAGGGTCTGGGAGGGCACGGACAGGACCGTGAAGTCGGCGCCGGCCGCGGCCTCGGCGGGGTCGGTGGTGGCCCGGAGGTTCTCGGGGAGTTCGACGCCCGGCAGGTAGTCCGGGTTGATCCGGGTGGTGTTGATCGCCTCCGCGACCTCGGCCCGGCGGGCCCACAGGGTGACCTCGCAGCCGGCGTCGGCGAGCACCATGCCGAAGGCGGTGCCCCACGAACCGGCGCTGAAGACCGCCGCCTTTACCGGTGCGCTCACTTGGTCTGCCCTTCCGCTTGCCTGCCCTGCGTCTGCGCCTGGGTCCGGCGGCGCTGCTCGATCCGCTCGCGGCGCGGGTCGTAGGGCGTCTGGGGCGCCTTCTCGCCGCGGATGTCCTCCAGGAGACGGGTGATGGCCGCCATGATGACCTCGGTGGCGTCCTTCAGCAGCTCCGGGGTCATCTCCTGGTCGTAGAACCGGGACAGGTCCACGGGCGGGCCCGCGAGCACGCGGTGGGTCTTGCGCGGGAAGAGGTCGGGCTTCTTGGCGTACGGCGGGAGCAGTTCGTTGGCGCCCCACTGGGCGACGGGGATGACCGGGCACTTGGTCTGCAGGGCCACGCGGGCGGCGCCGGTCTTGCCGGTCATGGGCCAGCCGTCCGGGTCGCGGGTGAGGGTGCCCTCGGGGTAGAAGGCGACGCACTCGCCGCGCTCGACGGCGTCGATCGCGGCCCGGAAGGCGCTGAGGGCGTCGGTGCTCTCGCGGTAGACGGGGATCTGCCCGGTGCCGCGCATGGCGGCGCCGACGAATCCCTTCTTGAAAAGCCCGCTCTTCGCCAGGAATCGCGGAACCCGCCCGGTGTTGTACTGATAGTGCGCGTACGCGAAGGGGTCCACGTGGGAATTGTGGTTCACCGCGGTGATAAATCCGCCCTCGGCCGGAATGTGCTCCATTCCACGCCAGTCCCGCTTGATCAGAACCACCAGCGGCGGTTTGCAGATCACCGCGGCGAAGCGGTACCAGAAGCCGATTCTGCGGCGGGGCACAAGGACACCTTCCTCTAGGGCTGCCACCCGGGCGGGGGGCCGCACAAGTGTGGCCCCGGGCCGCCGGTCTGTCGAGAACACCGTACGCCCCGCCACCCCGGATGCCGGATGGCGCGGGGACAATGAGCGCGACGAGAGAGGGACGGTACGCCGGTGCAGTGGAGCTTGGTCATCCCCCTGAAGCCCCTGACCCGGGCCAAGAGCAGGCTCGCGGACACCGCCGGGGACGGGGTGCGCCCGGGACTGGCGCTGGCGTTCGCGCAGGACACGGTGGCCGCGGCGGTGGCCTGCGGGGCGGTGTCGGATGTGGTGGTCGTCACGGACGACGGGCTGGCCGGCCGGGAGCTGGCCGCGCTGGGCGCGCGGATCGTCCCCGACGCCCCGGGAAGCGGCCTGAACGCCGCTCTGGCGTACGGCGCCGCCGCCGTACGGGAGATCCGCCCCGGCGCCCCGGTTGCGGCCCTGAACGCCGATCTGCCGGCGTTGCGGTCGCCTGAACTGTCACGGGTGCTTGAGGCGGCTGCGGAATTCCCGCGGGCGTTTCTCGCGGATGCGGCGGCGGTGGGCACGACCCTGCTGGCCGCGGCGGCCGGCCGGGAATTGCAGCCGGCGTTCGGGACCGATTCCCGTTCCCGCCACCGGACCTCGGGGGCGGCGGAACTCGAACTGGCGGGTGTCGATTCGGTGCGACAGGACGTGGACACCGGCGCGGATTTGCGGACGGCACTGGTGCTGGGGGTGGGCCGGCATACGGCGGCCGCGTCGGCGGGATTGCTGATTCCCGGTGCGTGAGCGGCCCGAAGGAGTGCCGGGAAACCGCGTGAGCGGGCCGGCGGGCCCGTGCCCGGCCCCGGGCCGCGAGTCCAACGGCGGCCTGCCGGCCCTCGGCTGGCATTAGGCTGGCCGCCATGCAGGCGACCGCATACACGTACGACCCTGAGACCCGCAGCGGTCAGGTGCTCCTCGACGACGGCACCCCGGTGCCCTTCGGCACCGCCGCGTTCGACGCCGGGGGCCTGCGGCTGCTGCGACCCGGTCAGCGGGTGCGGATCGAGACGGAGGGTGAGGGCGACGCCCTCCGGATCACCCTCGTAACCCTTCAGACCCTGTAACCGCCCTTACACCCGCGCCTGTGCGCGACCGCCCCCCGAACACGCCGCGGGCCGGGCTCCCCGAGGGAGTCCGGCCCGGCGCGTGAATGCCCTGGCGTCCTTACGACGTCGCCTTGCGGGCAGTGGCCTTCTTCGCGGTGGTCTTGCGGGCCGTCGACTTCTTCGCCGGGGCCTTCTTGGCGGTGACCTTCTTCGCCGGGGCCTTCTTGGCCGCCGCCTTCTTGGCGGTGGTCTTCTTCGCCGCGGTGGTCTTGGCGGCCGCCGTGGTCTTCTTCGCGGCGGCGGTGGTCTTCTTCGCCGTGGTCTTCTTCGCGGCGGCCGTGGTCTTCTTCGCCGGCGCCGCCTTCTTCGCGGTGGTCTTCTTCGCCGCCGCCTTGGTCGTCTTCTTCGCGGCGGCCTTCTTGACCGTCGCCGCGGCGCCGCCGGTCAGGCTGCCCTTGGGCGCCTTCTTGACCGAGACCTCGCCGCCCCGCGGAAGCTTCTTCGAGCCGCTCACCAGGTCCTTGAAGCCCTGACCGGCGCGGAAGCGCGGCACGGAGGTCTTCTTGACCCGAACCCGCTCGCCCGTCTGGGGGTTGCGGGCGTAGCGGGCGGGGCGGTCCACCTTCTCGAAGGACCCGAAGCCGGTGACCGAGACCCGCTCGCCCGCGACGACCGCGCGGACGATGGCGTCCAGGACATGATCGACAGCATCGGCGGCCTGCTGGCGGCCACCCATCTTGTCGGCAATCGCTTCTACGAGCTGCGCCTTGTTCACGTCTTCCCCTTCGGAGACATCGCCAGAACGAAAGTGTTCAAGCTTTTTCGCACGTTAGGCAGATATATACCGCAAATCAAACACGAAACGGGCTTATCACCCTTGTGCCGCAACGGACTCGGCCGTCCCGTGCGGTTCAGCGGTCCTCGTCAGGGATCCGACCCGCGTCGAGGTCCGCCATGAACCGATCGAGCCGGCTTGCCGCGTCGGCGAGATCGTGCTTGGCCGCGGCCGTAATGACCAGCAGCTTCCGGGTCAGCGCCATCCGTACGCCCTCCGGGACTTGCAGTGCGCGCACTCTTGTGTGCGCTTCCTTGAGCTGGTTCGCGACCGCCGTATAGAGCTGGAGTTGGCCGTCGTGTTCCATGCACAGATTGTGCCATCTGGGGCGAGTTGTCGCCTGCGCAGGGTGCAACTGCCGCCTCGAATGGCCTTCCAGGCACTTGCGGAGACCGCGAACACGGCACTCACGTACCCGGACAACGGCGGCTGTAACGCGGGAAGTTGAGCGGGCGCGGCCGACGTCACAGGGCCGTTCGGGTGCAGACATGGCTGTACCCCCGATCGTGGCGATCGGGGGTACAGGCGGGGTGTTGAGGTGGCCGAAACCCGACGCGTGCGGGGGTTCCGGGCCCTGCCGGATCAGACCTGGAGCGTCCGCGGCTTGTAGGCGGGCCGCTTGGTCTCGTAGGTGGCGATGTCGGCCTCGTTCTGCAGCGTGATGGAGATGTCGTCCAGGCCGTTCAGCAGCCGCCAGCGGGAGTTCTCGTCCAGCTCGAAGGAGGCGGTGATGCCCTCGGCGCGCACCTCACGGGCCTCGAGGTCCACAGTGACCTCAGCAGTCGCATCCCTTTCGGTCAGCTCCCACAGCGCGTCCACGACCTCCTGGTCGAGGACCACCGTGAGCAGGCCGTTCTTCAGCGAGTTGCCCCGGAAGATGTCCGCGAAGCGGGGGGAGATCACGGCCTTGAAGCCGTAGTTCTGCAGCGCCCAGACGGCGTGCTCGCGGGAGGAACCGGTACCGAAGTCGGGACCGGCGACCAGGACGGTGCCGCCCTGCCGCTCGGGGCGGTTGAGGACGAACTCGGGGTCCTTGCGCCAGGCCTCGAACAGCCCGTCCTCGAACCCGTCCCGGGTCACCTTCTTGAGCCAGTGAGCAGGGATGATCTGGTCGGTGTCGACGTTGCTGCGGCGCAGCGGCACGGCCCGGCCGGTGTGGGTGGTGAAGGCTTCCATGGTTCTCAGACTCCAGCGGGCGCGGGGACGTCGGTCAGGTCGGCCGGGGAGGCCAGGTGGCCCAGGACGGCGGTGGCCGCTGCGACCTGCGGCGACACCAGGTGCGTACGGCCGCCCTTGCCCTGCCGGCCCTCGAAGTTGCGGTTGGAGGTGGAGGCGGAGCGCTCGCCCGGGGCCAGCTGGTCGGGGTTCATGCCGAGACACATCGAGCAGCCCGCGTGCCGCCATTCGGCGCCGGCCTCCTTGAAGACCACGTCCAGACCCTCGGAGACGGCCTGCAGCCCGACCCGCGCGGAGCCCGGGACGACCAGCATCCGTACCCCGTCGGCGACTTTGCGGCCCCGCAGCAGGTCCGCCGCGGCCCGCAGGTCCTCGATGCGGCCGTTGGTGCAGGAGCCTACGAAGACGGTGTCCACGTTGATGGAGCGCAGCGGCTGTCCGGCCTCCAACCCCATGTACTCCAGGGCCTTTTCGGCGGCCAGGCGCTCCGAAGCGTCTTCGTACGAAGCCGGGTCGGGGACGTCCGCCGAAAGCGGCGCACCCTGGCCGGGGTTGGTGCCCCAGGTGACGAACGGCGACAGCTCGGCGGCGTCGAAGACGACCTCGGCGTCGAAGACGGCGTCCTCGTCGGTCCTCAGGGTCTTCCAGTACGCCACGGCGGCGTCCCAGTCGGCGCCCTCGGGGGCGTGCGGACGGCCCTTGAGGTACTCGAAGGTGGTCTCGTCCGGGGCGATCATGCCCGCGCGGGCACCGGCCTCGATCGACATGTTGCAGATGGTCATCCGGGCCTCCATCGAGAGCTTCTCGATGGCGGAGCCGCGGTACTCCAGGACGTAGCCCTGGCCGCCGCCCGTACCGATCTTCGCGATGATCGCGAGGATCAGGTCCTTGGCGGTGACGCCGTCGGGCAGCTCGCCGTCGACCGTGATCGCCATGGTCTTCGGGCGGGCCATCGGCAGCGTCTGGGTGGCCAGCACGTGCTCCACCTGGGAGGTGCCGATACCGAAAGCCAGGGCACCGAAGGCACCGTGCGTGGAGGTGTGCGAGTCGCCGCAGACGACGGTCGTGCCGGGCTGGGTCAGGCCCAGCTGCGGGCCCACCACGTGGACGACGCCCTGCTCGACGTCGCCCAGCGGGTGCAGCCGCACACCGAACTCGGCGCAGTTCTTGCGCAGCGTCTCCAGCTGGGCGCGGGAGACGGGGTCGGCGATGGGCTTGTCGATGTCGAGGGTCGGGGTGTTGTGGTCCTCGGTCGCGATGGTGAGGTCGAGACGACGCACGGTGCGGCCGCTCTTGCGGAGCCCGTCGAAGGCCTGGGGGCTGGTCACCTCGTGCAGCAGGTGCAGATCGATGTAGAGGAGGTCGGGCTCGCCCTCGGCGCGCCGGACGACGTGGTCGTCCCAGACCTTCTCCGCGAGTGTCCTACCCATCGCTTTCCCTCCGGCCGGCAAACGTCCACCGACCCAACTAGAGATCTTGAGGAGGCGGAGACCGCCCCGTGAAGGGCCCCATGAAGTGGTGATTCCGGGCGTCCACCGCCAGGCCCATTGGTCTGCGGGCCGCTGTGTGATTCCAGGGTGGCGCGTTCCACGGAAAATTGAACTTGCGTTTCACAGAGTGAGACGTGAGTATCGTTGCATGGACAACAGTAGCGGCGTCGGCGTTCTGGACAAGGCGGCCCTCGTCCTGAGCGCTCTGGAGTCCGGTCCGGCCACCCTCGCGGGTCTGGTCGGGGCCACCGGACTGGCACGACCCACGGCTCACCGCCTGGCCGTGGCTTTGGAACACCACCGCATGGTGGCACGCGACATGCAGGGCCGGTTCATCCTCGGACCGCGCCTCGCGGAGCTGGCGGCCGCGGCGGGCGAGGACCGCCTGCTCGCGACGGCGGGCCCCGTGCTCACGCACCTGCGTGACGTCACCGGCGAGAGTGCACAGCTCTACCGGCGCCAGGGTGACATGCGGATCTGCGTGGCCGCCGCGGAGCGCCTGTCCGGCCTGCGGGACACGGTCCCGGTCGGTTCCACGCTCACCATGAAGGCGGGCTCCTCGGCACAGATCCTGATGGCCTGGGAGGAGCCCGAGCGCCTGCACCGCGGTCTGCAGGGCGCCCGCTTCACGGCGACGGCCCTGTCGGGCGTACGGCGACGCGGCTGGGCCCAGTCCATCGGCGAGCGCGAGCCGGGCGTCGCGTCCGTCTCGGCGCCCGTACGCGGCCCCTCCAACCGCGTGGTGGCCGCCGTCTCCGTCTCGGGCCCCATCGAGCGCCTGACCCGGCACCCGGGCCGCATGCACGCCCAGGCGGTCATCGACGCCGCGGCCCGCCTCTCGGAGGCCCTGCGCCGCTCGGGCTGAGCCCGGACACCGACACCATGTGAAGGGCCTGCCTCAACGCCGCGGCAGGCCCTTCACCGTCCTCCGGCGCACCGGGCACCGGCACGCGCCCCCCGGGGTGGCTCCGGCAGCTCAGGAGGCCCGCAGGCGGGCGGCGGCCCGGTCGCCCCGGCGGCCGACCGGCACCACGCCCGCGACCTCCCCCAGCCCGTACGCGGGCATGTTCATGTAGATCGTCTCGTGGGCACCGGCCGGGACGACGTACGTCTCGTGCCAGAAGCCCACCTTGCCCTTCCCCTCCCGCAGCCGCCGGTTGAACGCCGCCCAGGCCGGATGGTGCTGCCGGTCCGGCGCCGAGGCGTAGGCCAGGAGCTTCTCCTGCGACTCCCAGTACTGCACCAGGTAGGCCTCGCGCAGCCCGCCGCGCAGCGTCTTGAAGCCGAGCAGCCCGCTGTCGGGGTCGCTGCGCAGTTCCGCCAGCATCGGACCCATGGCCTTCGCGACCGGCCACCAACTGCGCACGGCCGTGAAGCTGTTGATGCGCATCCCGATGAGGAAGACGACGACACCGCCCTCGTGCGCAGCGGTCATGCGCCCCTCCACCAACTTGTCTCCCATACGTCCCCCAGGTCGCCGGAACAAGGTTGGATAGCTCTGCTATCCATGCTTGGATAGTGGCACTCCCCAACCGGGGGCGCAAGAGGGAAGGGGCAAGGCACGGCATGCGGCTTGCGGAGCTGAGCGCACGCAGCGGGGTCTCCACCGCGACGATCAAGTACTACCTGCGCGAGGGGCTGCTGCACCCGGGACGCCGGATCACGGCCACCCAGGCCGAGTACGACGAGGAGCACCTGCGCCGCCTGCGGCTGGTGCGGGCGCTCATCCAGGTGGGACGGATCCCGGTGAACTCGGCCCGGGAGGTGCTCGCCGCCCTGCAGGACGAGGGGCTCAGCCGTAACAGGCGCCTGGGCACGGCGGTGTGGGCGCTGCCGCACGGTCCCGCGCCCGACGACTCCGACCCGGCCACGGCGACGGCCCGGCGCACCGCCGACGAGCTGCTCGAACGCCTCGGCTGGTGCCCGGGCGGCACCGCCGCCGGCGCCCCGGCCGCACCGGCCTACGAGATGCTGGTGACCGCGATCACCGCGCTCGCCCGGCTCGGATACCCGTGCGCCGTCGCCGATTTGGAGCCGTACGCCCGCGTCATGGAACAGGCGGCCGTCGACGACCTGGACATGGTGGAGCGCTATGCGCCCGAGGATCATGTCGAGGCGGCCGTGGCGCTCACCGTGCTGTACGAGCCGGTGCTCCTGGGCCTGCGCCGGCTGGCGCAGGCCGAGGAGTCGCGCCGGCGCTTCGAGGAGGAGTGACCCCCCGGACACGCGGAAGGGCCCTCCCGAGGGAGGGCCCTTCCGATTGCGTACCCCCGACCGGATTCGAACCGGCGCTACCGCCTTGAGAGGGCGGCGTGCTAGGCCGCTACACAACGGGGGCGTGGATCTTACGTTTCCGCAGATCCGAGCTGGTCTACCTGGACTCGAACCAAGACTAACTGAACCAGAATCAGTCGTGCTGCCAATTACACCATAGACCAATGATGGTTTAGACCAGTCAGTACCCCCGACCGGATTCGAACCGGCGCTACCGCCTTGAGAGGGCGGCGTGCTAGGCCGCTACACAACGGGGGCCCTAGCGATCCCGACATGATCGAGATCAGTACCCCCGACCGGATTCGAACCGGCGCTACTGCCTTGAGAGGGCAGCGTGCTAGGCCGCTACACAACGGGGGCTTTGCAGATAAGCTCTGCGAGCTGGCCTACCTGGACTCGAACCAAGACTAACTGAACCAGAATCAGTCGTGCTGCCAATTACACCATAGGCCACTGGAACTCAAGCCCCTGCGGGGTTCTCGTTCTAGCTTGCTCCTCGGGGCTCCGGCCTTTCGGCCCGCTTCCCTCGGCGCAGGAAGAACATTACCCGAAGGTGGACGGGGCTCCAAAACGGGTATCCGCGCGGACGAGCGCCGGGAGTTCGGCGAGGGTCGAGATCCGGTGCGCCACCACCTCTCCGACGGCCCGCGCACGGGCCGTCCCGCGGTCGATCCACACGGACAGCATCCCCGCCTCGGCGGCGCCCCGCCCGTCGATCTCCGGGTGGTCGCCGACGTAGGCCACCTGGTGCGGAGGCAGTCCCAGCGCCTCGCAGGCCGCCAGGAAGGCGCCGGCCTCCGGCTTGGAGACACCCAGCTCGGCCGCGCACAGCACGGTCTCGAAGCGGTCGAGCAGGCCGAGGGTGCGCAGCTTGTGCTCCTGGACGACGAGGCTGGAGTTGGACAGCACCGCGTGCCGGTGACTGGCCGCGAGGGCCTCCAGGGCGGGCAGGACGTCCGGGAAGAGGCTCCAGGCGGCCTCGTAGTGGCCGAGGTACCGCTGGAACCAGGCGTCGGCCTGCGCGTCGGTCAGCTCCGCGTCCAGGAACACGCGCACGCGGTCGCGGCGCTGCCCCTGGAAGGTGTTCTCGCCGGCGGCGAACCGCGCCCACTGCTGGTCGGTGGCCTCCCGCCAGCGCAGCAGGGCCGCCTCGGCGCTCCCGTAGCCGGCCAGGAGGTCCTCCGCCGCCAGATGGGCCCGCATGCCCTCGCGGTCGGCGGTCGTGTAGTCGAAGAGGGTGTCGTCCACGTCCCAGACGACGGCTCTGATCGTCATGACGCCCCCAGGGCCTCGGTGCTCATGATCCGAACGTAGCCCCGGGACGCCCGGCGCGTCCCGGGAATGCGAGGGTCAGTCCGGAACGGGTCCCACGAAGAAGTCGGTCACGAAGCAGGTGATCTCGCCGGACGCGGTACGGCCGACCCAGGTGGGGTAGACGCCGTCGCCCCAGCCGGAGGTGAAGGCGATCAGGGTGTGGCCGGAGCCGGGCTCGGTGACCAGGTGCGGGCCGATGTCCCAGGAGTCCTGGTCGAAGGCGTCCCACAACGGCCCCTCGTCACCCTCGCACTCCGGGAAGGCGTCGTCGGCCGAGGCGTCGTAGAAGCAGCCGGTGCCGGCGTCGACGCCGTAGCCGTAGAACTCGTCCTCGGCCAGGCCGGCCGGGTCCTGGCCGGGCAGCAGGGCGAGTTCCCAGGTGGCGGCCGGTTCGTCGCGTATGACGAGACGGGCGGCGGCGATCCGGCGGTGCGGGCGGGCGGCCGGGGGCTCGTCGGGGCGGGTGAGCGTGGCCACGGCCGCCTCCACGCGGTAGCGGCCCGGCGCGACGGTGGCCGTGAACGGTTCGTTCTCCCCGTGGCCGAGGGAGATGAACGGATCGCAGGCGATCAGCCGGCCGGTGGGCAGCCACAGTTCTCCGCCGTCCATGACGGACATCACGCCGGACGTGCCCGACTCGTCGGTGAACGTGTTCCCCGGGGTGAACAGCCAGGTGAAGTCGCGGGCGGGCATGGGCATGGTGGTGCCTTTTCTCGAGTGCGGGGACGAGTGGGGCCGGGCCGGTGACGAGATCGGTCCGGCGGTGGGCGGAACACTAGACCCCGGCACCGACAACGAAGGGGCGGCACCCGGAACTCCGGGTGCCGCCCCTGTCGGGAGCCGCTGCGCTACGCGAGCTTCGCCAGGGCCGCGTCGATCCGCGCCAGCGTCTTCTCCTTGCCCAGGATCTCCAGGGACTCGAAGAGCGGCAGGCCGACGGTGCGGCCGGTGACGGCCACGCGGACCGGGGCCTGGGCCTTGCCGAGCTTGAGCCCGTGGGCCTCACCGGCGGCCAGGACGGCCTCCTTGAGGGACTCCGCGGAGTTCCAGTCCGCCGACTCCAGCTGCTCGCGGGCGGTGCGGAGCAGGGCGTCGGAGCCCTCCTTCATCGCCTTCGTCCAGGAGGCCTCGTCGAAGACCGGCTCGGCGAGGAACAGGAAGTCGACGTTGTCGGTGATCTCCGACAGGACCTTCAGACGGGTCTGGGCGTGCGGGGCGATCGCCTCCCACTTCGCCGCGTCGAAGTCCTCCGGCGCCCAGGGGGCGAACGGCGCCTGCAGCCACGGGCGGCAGCGCTCGGTGAACTCCTTCACGTCCAGCATGCGGATGTGGTCGCCGTTGATCGCCTCGCACTTCTTCAGGTCGAAGCGCGCCGGGTTGGGGTTCACGTCGGAGATGTCGAAGGCCGCGACCATCTCCTCGATCGTGAAGATGTCCTGGTCCGCGGAGAGCGACCAGCCCAGCAGCGACAGGTAGTTCAGCAGGCCCTCGGGCAGGAAGCCCCGCTCGCGGTAGAGGTTCAGCGACGACTGCGGGTCGCGCTTGGAGAGCTTCTTGTTGCCCTCGCCCATGACGTACGGCAGGTGGCCGAAGACCGGGGTCTGCTTGGCGATGCCCAGCTCGGTCAGCGCCTTGTACAGGGCGATCTGGCGCGGGGTGGAGGAGAGCAGGTCCTCGCCGCGCAGGACGTGGGTGATCTCCATCAGCGCGTCGTCGACCGGGTTGACCAGCGTGTACAGCGGGGCGCCGTTCGCGCGGACGATCCCGTAGTCCGGCACGTTCTCCGGGGTGAAGGTCAGCTCGCCGCGCACCAGGTCGGTGAAGGTGATCGTCTCGTCGGGCATGCGGAAGCGGACGATCGGGGCGCGGCCCTGGGCCTTGTACTCCTCGACCTGCGCGTCGGTCAGGTCGCGGCAGTGGCCGTCGTAGCCGGAGGGCTTGCCGGCGGCGCGGGCGGCCTCGCGGCGGGTGTCCAGCTCCTCCTGGGAGCAGTAGCAGCGGTAGGCGTGACCGCCGTCGAGGAGCTTCTGCGCGACGTCGGCGTAGATGTCCATGCGCTGCGACTGGCGGTACGGCGCGTGCGGGCCGCCGACCTCGGGGCCCTCGTCCCAGTCGAAGCCGAGCCAGCGCATGGCGTCCAGCAGCTGGTTGTACGACTCCTCCGAGTCACGGGCCGCGTCGGTGTCCTCGATGCGGAAGACCAAGGTGCCCTGGTGGTGCCGGGCGAACGCCCAGTTGAACAGGGCGGTGCGGACCAGGCCCACATGGGGGTTACCGGTGGGCGAGGGGCAGAAACGGACGCGTACGGGTGCGCTAGCCACGCTTGACAACCTTGTTGGTGAGAGTGCCGATGCCTTCGATGGTGACGGCGACCTCGTCGCCGACGTTGAGCGGGCCGACCCCCGCGGGGGTGCCGGTGAGGATGACGTCGCCGGGCAGCAGCGTCATGGCCTCGGAGATGTTGACCACCAGGTCCTCGATGGAGTGGATCATCTCGCTCGTGCGGCCCAGCTGGCGCTGTTCGCCGTTGACGGTGAGCTGCACGGTCAGGTCGTTGGCGCGCTCGAGGTCCAGGCCGGTCTCCACCCAGGGGCCGAGCGGGCAGGAGGTGTCGAAGCCCTTGGCCCGGGCCCACTGCTTCTCGCGCTTCTGCACGTCGCGGGCGGTGACGTCGTTGGCGCAGGTGTAGCCGAAGACGACGTCCTTGACGCGTTCACGCGGGACCTCGCGGCACATGCGGCCGATGACGACGGCCAGCTCGGCCTCGTGATGCAGTTCCTGCGAGAAGGGCGGGTACTGGATCTGGTCGCCGGGGCCGATCACCGAGGTGGACGGCTTGAAGAAGGCGAAGGGAGCTTCCGGTACCTCGTTGCCCAGCTCGCGCGCGTGTTGCGCGTAGTTGCGGCCGAACGCCACGACCTTGTTGGGAAGGACCGGCGGGAGCAGCCTGACCTTGCTCAGCGGCACCTTCGTACCGGACAGCTCGTAGTCCGCGAACGGGATGCCCTTGATGATGTCGAGGACGAGTTCGTCCTGCTTGTCGCCCTCGACCGCGCCGAAGGCTACGTTCCCGTCGATGGAGAACCTGGCGATGCGCACGGGATCCTTGCGCCCCTCACTGAGAACCGGCGTACTGACGCCCCAGGTTAACGGAGCGATGCCGATTCAAGCGCTTCCGGGGGCGTCGTCGCAGGTCAGGGGCGGGTCACCCGGGCAGGCGCCGGCGCGACCCGCTATTCGCCCGCAGCGGCGCCCGCACCGACCGGGACGTCCATCAGGACGGTTCGCCGGGGGTTGGCCGTCTGGGCGGGGAGGTCGGCGGAGTGCTCCGGCAGCTCGGGCGTGTGCAGTTCACCGGCGTCGTCGAGGTGCGCCAGCGTCGTGCGCCGCGGGTTGGCTATCGTGCGGAACATCATCGTCGTCTTCACCGTTGTCGTCCTGTTGGTCAGAGTGGCCGTTCCTGTAAAGCGCCAGGCTAAACATCCGATTCCCCGGCGGAGACGCCAACTGCGCACGATCAGCGTGTGAGTTTGCTCACGAACTCACGGGCAAAGCGGTCAATTCCGGCCGACAACCTGCCCCAGCGAAACGGACATTGACCCCCTGAAGCCATCATTCCGCTCCTGATCATGGCGACTGGGACACCTCGCACTGGAGAGCAACTCGCCGAGGAACGCCCGGTTTACACCGGATTGGTCTCCACGGCCGGTGATACGCCACACACGCTGCGTCACCTAGGTCACAGCTCGGGACACTGCCCTTGTTGGAGATCCGGCACTGTGCTGGAATTCCACGGACCGCCGCGGGATCGAGCCGGCGCGCAGGGCGCAGTACAGCGCCGAGCGGCGGCGAGATAGGGGGGAACTCAGCGCCGGTCACTCAAGACCACCGGTGGGCGTGTTCAGGACGCCCTCCACAACGCCGACACCGTGTCCCTCCGTTCGCGCGGAGGGGTGCCTGGTCCAGAGGTTGCGACGCTAGTGCAGGGACGTTTCAAGAGGGATGGCAGCGCTTCGGCGGAGCCGGAGTCGCACGACGGGACTGGCCCCATGAAGGGCAGCTCCTCGCCCCAGCACGCCCAGAACCCGGGCCCGGGTCCGACCGGCGACGGCGGTGAGCGCGGCGGGCGCTCGGGTGCGACCGCATCCACGACCGCCACGACGGCTCCCTCGGGGAACCCCGCCCCGACGGTGAAGCCCATACAGGGTCCGACCGGCCCCGGCTCGCGCCTGGCCCTGCGCAACTGGCGTATCTCCACGCGCCTGGTGTCGCTGCTGGCGCTGCCCGTGGTCGCGGCGACCTCGCTGGGTGCGCTGCGTATCGACCAGTCCATGGACGACATCCAGCAGCTCGACAACATGAAGCTGCTGACGGACATGACCAAGCAGGCCACGGAACTGGCCCAGGCGCTCCAGGACGAGCGCGACCAGTCCGCCGGCCCGCTGTCCCGCGGTGGTCTGAAGGCCAACGACTTCCAGATCAAGGGCTTCCAGGAGAAGACCGACCGGGCCCGCGAGAACTTCCTCGACGCCTCCGAGGACATCGACGCGGCGAGCAAGGACGGCAACCTGCAGGGCGTGCGCGACGCGCTCGTCGGTCTCGCCAACCAGCTGGACGACCTGGCCCGCATCCGCCAGAAGGCGTACACGTCCAAGGACAACGCGACCCAGACGGTCGAGTCCTACCACCGGCTCATCACCCAGCTGATCAGCCTCTCCCAGGACATGGCCGAGGCGTCCAGCAACCCGGAGATGATCTCGCGCACCCGCGCCCTGGCGGCCTTCTCCACCGCCAAGGAGTACGCCTCCGTGCAGCGCGCCATGATCGCCGCCGCGCTGCCGGCGACCCCCTCCTCCAAGGGCGACCTCTCCGAGAACGACCGCCTCTACGGCCAGTCCGCCTACGAGAGCGAAGGCTCCGAGCTGGCGATCTTCCGCAAGATCTACGCCAACCAGAACGCCGAGGAGCTGCTCAAGCCGATCGACGAGGGCAACGCCACGATCAAGTCGGCCGACACCTACGCCAAGCGCTCCTTCGAGTCCCCGGACGGCCTGCAGCAGCTGCCGGCACGGTCCTACAAGGACTGGGTCGACACCAGCTCGACCAAGATCGAGCAGATGAAGAAGATCGAGCACACGCTGCTCGAGGAGATGGAACAGAAGGCGCGCGAGCTGAAGAGCGCGACCCAGCGTGACGCGATCATCTCCGGTGCGCTGATCCTCATCGTGCTCGGTGTGTCGCTGGTCGGCGCGTTCGTCGTGGCCCGGTCCATGATCCGCTCGCTGCGCCGTCTGCAGGAGACCGCGACCAAGGTCGCCCAGGACCGCCTGCCCGAGCTGGTCAAGCAGCTGTCCGAGTCCGACCCGCAGGACGTCGACACGTCCGTGGAGTCGGTCGGTGTGCACTCCCGGGACGAGATCGGCCAGGTGGCCGCGGCCTTCGACGACGTGCACCGCGAGGCGGTCCGCCTCGCCGCCGAGCAGGCCCTTCTGCGGGGCAACGTCAACGCGATGTTCACCAACCTCTCGCGCCGTTCCCAGGGCCTCATCCAGCGCCAGCTCTCGCTCATCTCGGAGCTGGAGTCCCGCGAGGCCGACCCGGACCAGCTGTCCTCGCTGTTCAAGCTCGACCACCTCGCCACCCGTATGCGCCGTAACGGTGAGAACCTGCTCGTCCTCGCCGGTGAAGAGCCCGGCCGCCGCTGGACCCGCCCGGTCCCGCTGGTCGACGTGCTCCGTGCCGCCGCGTCCGAGGTGGAGCAGTACGAGCGCATCGAACTGGCCGCCGTGCCCACCACCGAAGTGGCCGGCCGCGTGGTCAACGACCTCGTGCACCTGCTCGCCGAGCTGCTCGAGAACGCGACCTCCTTCTCCTCGCCGCAGACCAAGGTCAAGGTCACCGGTCACGCGCTGCCCGACGGCCGCGTGCTGATCGAGATCCACGACACCGGTATCGGCCTCTCCCCCGAGGACCTCGCGGCGATCAACGAGCGGCTCGCCTCGCCGCCCACCGTGGACGTCTCCGTCTCCCGCCGCATGGGTCTGTTCGTGGTCGGTCGTCTGTCGCAGCGGCACGGCATCCGGATCCAGCTGCGCCCGTCCGACTCCGGTGGCACGACCGCGCTGGTCATGCTGCCGGTGGACGTCGCCCAGGGCGGCAAGAAGCCCGCTCCCGGCAAGCCCGGTGCGCCCTCGACCGGTGGTCCCGCCGCCGCGCAGGCCGCCGCCGGTGCCGCCGCGGCCCGGCGTCAGGTCGGCAACGGCAACGGCAACGGCGGTGCCCTCGGTGGCGCCCCGTCCGGTGGCGGGCTGCTCGGCTCCGGTCCCGGTGCGCGCGGCCAGGTCGGCTCCGGCCAGGGTCCTCGGGCCGCTCTGCCCGGCGCGGGCCAGGGCGGACGTCCCGGTGCGCCGGGCGGAGCGCGTGGCGCCCAGGGCGGTCCCGGTGCCCCGCAGGGCCGGCCGGCGCCGGCGGGTTCCGGTGCGGGCGGCTTCGGCGGTCAGGCACCGGGTGCCCCGCAGGGCCTGCAGGCCACGAACCCGGGCGGATCGCAGCAGAGTCTCTTCGGAGGCCGTGGCCGGAAGCGGCCCGGCGCCGCCTCCGACCAGGGCCGCCAGCCCCAGCTGCCGCCGCGCGGCGGACCGCGGGCCGAGCTGCCCGGCGGCGCCCCGCAGCCGCAGTCCCGTACCTCGGGCTGGACCGACAACCAGGGCCCGGCGTCGCGTGCCTCGCTGGACGCCCCGCGCGGCCACGACGAGCAGGACCCGTCGCAGACCGCGCGCATGCCGCGCGTGGACGACCGGCAGGGCCCGGGCTCGACCTCTCAGATGCCGGCGGTTCCCCGGACCGACGCACAGGGTCCGGCCGGCACGGGCGAGTTCCCGCGCCCGGAACTGTCCGGCTTCAACGGCTCCGCCCAGCAGACGGGCCAGTTCGGACGCCCGGACGGCCAGCAGACGGGCCAGTTCGCGCGCCCCGGCACCCCGCAGCAGACCGGCCAGTACCCGCGTCCCGACGCGGGCCGGAACACGGGCGAGTTCGCGCGTCCCGACGCCGGCCGGCAGCAGGGCCGTTTCGACGGCACCGACGGCCGGCAGGACACCGGCTCCTTCGTCCGCTCCGACGTGTACGGCAGCACGCCGGCGCCGGGGCGGCAGGACCCCGGCGCGCACGACACGGGTCAGTTCGCGGCCCCGCAGGCGTACGACGCCGGCTCGACCGGGCAGCACGCCCTGCCGGGCGGCCAGAACCCCGCTCACACCGGGCAGTTCGAGCGTCCGCAGCCGCCCGCCGGCCGCGACGACTACGCCGCCCAGCGTCCGTCTGCCCCGCAGCAGCGTCCGGTCCGCCACGAGCCGGAGGCCCTGCCCCCGGCGAGCGGTCCGGGTGACGGCCGCACCCCGCTGTACGACACGCTGGAGACCAACTGGTTCCACGGTCAGCAGCAGGGCGGCGCGCCGGCTCCCCAGCAGCAGCCGCAGGCTTCCACGCCCGCTCCCGCGCCCGCTCCGCAGCGTTCCGCCTCGAACACGAACACCGGTTCCTGGCGCACCTCGCCGAACGACGAACTCGTCCGGCAGGCCGAGCGGGTACGGCAGCCGGCCGCGGGCGGGATCACCACCTCCGGCCTGCCGCGCCGCGTGCCACGGGCGAACCTCGTGCCCGGCACGGCCCAGCAGCAACAGCACCAAGCCGGTCCGCAGGTCTCGCGTGCGCCTGACGACGTACGCGGACGGCTGACCAATCTTCGTCGGGGCATCGCTCAGGGCCGTCAGGCCGGCAGCGGCCAGACCGGCAGCTACCCGAGCCCCACTCACCAGCAGGAGCGTTAGTTGAGTCCGATGAGCCAGGCGGCACAGAACCTGAACTGGTTGATCACCAACTTCGTGGACAACACCCCCGGGGTGTCGCACACGGTGGTGGTCTCCGCCGACGGCCTTCTGCTGGCGATGTCCGAAGGATTCCCGCGGGACCGCGCGGACCAGCTCGCGGCCGTCGCATCCGGTCTGACCTCGCTGACGGCCGGGGCGTCCCGGATCTTCGAGGGCGGCACGGTGGCACAGACGGTCGTCGAGATGGAGCGCGGCTTCCTCTTCCTGATGTCCATCTCGGACGGGTCGTCCCTCGCGGTCCTGGCCCATCCCGAGGCGGACATCGGTCTCGTCGGCTACGAGATGGCACTGCTCGTCGACCGCGCGGGTGCGGTACTCACCCCGGATCTGCGCGCCGAACTCCAGGGAAGTCTGCTTCACTGACCTCCCCCGGCACCACCCACCTCACGAAAACACCGTCCGGCCGCCACAATCCCCCCACGGCCCCGTCAGACGGCTTGACTACCGACTTGCTGTCCCGCCCGGAGGATTCATGACCCCGCCCACCGCCTCTCATGATCCGTACGCGGAGCCGTACGGAGACGAGGGCGACCAGCCGCTGGTACGGCCGTACGCGATGACCGGCGGCCGGACCCGGCCGCGGTACCAGCTGGCCATCGAGGCACTGATCAGCACCACGGCCGACCCGGCAGCGCTCATGGGACTGCTCCCGGAGCACCAGCGCATCTGCCACCTGTGCCGCGAGGTCAAGTCGGTCGCGGAGGTCTCCGCGCTGCTGGCCATGCCGCTGGGTGTGGCCCGGATCCTGGTCGCCGACCTCGCCGAGGCCGGCCTGGTCGCCATCCACCAGCCGGGTGGCGACGAGAACAACGGCGGCGCTCCGGACGTGACGCTGCTCGAAAGGGTGCTCAGTGGACTTCGCAAGCTCTGACGCGGGTCGGG
>NZ_JAERRK010000014.1 GCF_016741775.1 Streptomyces actinomycinicus
AATTCTTCAAAGGTCGGACCCTGAACTTCGGTTCAGGGTCCGACCTTTTTTTGTTGTGCGTAACGTGTCGTTCACGTTCCGCGCCCAGCATCCACTACATGGGTACTGCTGCAATGCTCAGGGCCGCCGGCGTAGGAGTCGGTGACGAGGTCGTCGTACCGGCCTTCGGCAACGTCGAGATCGCCGAGGCCGTGACCCTGGCCGGCGCGCTTCCGGTGTTCGCCGACATAGACCCGGTGACCTACTGCCTCAACCCCGGCGCGGTCGAGGCCGCCGTAACACCGCGTACCGCCGCCGTCGTTGTCGTCCACCGCTTCGGACGGCACGCCGACATCGCACGGCTGCACGCGCTCGGGTCCCGGCACGGACTGCTCGTGCTCGAACAGGGCGAGTCCGAGGCGCCGTACGACGAGATAGCGCAGCGCCGCGAGCGCGCCGCGTACCTCGACGCCAAGCTGAAGGGGGTCCGGACGCCGGACGGCGGCGACGGTCACACCTACCAGCAGTACGTCGTACGGGTGCCGGGCAACGGCCGGCCGGACCGGGACGCCTTCGCACGCGCCGTGCGCGCCAAGGGAGTGGAGTGCCGGGTACCGGTTAAGACCCCCGTGCACCGGCTACCGGAATTCCGCCGGTGCGTGTCGTTGCCGGAGACCGAGCTGGCCGCGGACGAGACGCTCGCCCTGCCGGTGGACGCCTCACTGACGAAGCGTGAGATGCAGCGCGTCGTCTCCGCCTGCAACGCCCTCGGGGGACTGCTCCAGCCCGCCTTCTGAGCGTGCACCGAACGAGTTTGGGAACTCGAGCCTGTTCGGGGTACAGTTTCTTTGTCGCCGCGAGGGAAACCTCGAAACGACAGGCCCCTATAGCTCAGTCGGCAGAGCGTCTCCATGGTAAGGAGAAGGTCAACGGTTCGATTCCGTTTGGGGGCTCCAGCAAAAAGGCCCCACCCTTCCGGGTGGGGCCTTTTTCGTGTTTCCTCACGCTTCCTTGTGGAGTCCCGGGACGCGCATCGCCAGAATCGCCATGTCGTCCGAAGGGGCGTCCGAGGCGAAGCGCTCCACCGCGCGCATGATGCGTGCCGCCACCGCGCCGGCCGTCAGACCCGTACACGTCGTGAGGACGTCGGCGAGGCCGTCGTCGCCCAGCATGCGGGTGCCCTCCCGGCGTTCGGTCACGCCGTCCGTGACGCACAGCAGCACGTCACCGGGGTCGAGGGTGAGCGTCTCCTCGTACAGCTCCAGGTCCTCGATGACGCCCAGCAGGGGCTGCGGTTCGGCCGACGCCACCACGGTGCCGTCCTGGCGCAGGCGCAGCGGAAGCGGATGGCCGGCGCAGACCAGCTTCAGCTCGGCGCTGCCGTCCTCCTGCGGTCGCAACTCGCCGTAGAGGAGCGTCAGGAAGCGGCTGCGGTCCCCCTCGTCGAGGATCGCGGAGTTCAGGCGCTCCAGTACCGCCGGGCCCGACAGGCCCTCCCGGGCCAGCAGGCGCAGGGCGTGCCGGGCCAGGCCGGTCACCGCCGCCGCGTTCGGGCCCGTACCGCAGACGTCGCCGATGGCGAAGCCGTACGCGCCGTTGCCGATGGGGAAGACGTCGTAGAAGTCGCCGCCGACCTCGTTGCCCTCGCCGGCCGCGCGGTAGATGACCTCGACCTCGATGCCCTCGATGTTCGGAGTGCCCGGCGGGAGCAGGCTGCGCTGGAGGGCCTGGCTGATGGCCGTCCGTTCCGAGTAGAGGCGGGCGTTGTCCAGGGCGAGGGCGGCGCGGCGGCTCAGGTCCTCGGCGAGTTCGAGGATCTCCTGGCGGAAGTGCTCGTCGGTGGGCTTGCCGAGGGTCAGCATGCCGATGACGCGGTTACGGGCGACGAGCGGCAGCACCACGGTCTCGCCACCGACCGCGGAGGCCGTCGCCAGTGTCGGGCCGATCCCGGAGGCGACCCGGTGCGTGGGCCCGCCGGACAGCCCGAGGCTGCGCATCGAGCTGCGCAGGGCGGCCTGGTGGGCGACCTCGCCCGGGGTCGTCCACACGCGCGCGCCGGGCGTCGGTACCGGATCCGGCGGGGGGACCTTCGACAACAACGACTTGATGCCGTCGATGAGTTCCTCGTCCTCGTGCAGGACGTACGACAGATAGGGCTCCGAGGCCTGGTCGGCGATGGTGTACACCGCGCACCAGGTGGCCAGCGTCGGGACGGTCATCTGGGCCATCAGGGCCAGGGTCTGGTCCCGGTCCAGGGTGCCGGCCAGCAGGTCCGAGGCCTCGACCAGGAAGCTCAGCGAGCCGCGGCGCAGCCGCTCCAGCTCGCCGAGACGGGCGGACTCGACGGCCAAGGCGATGCGGTCGGCGGCGAACTGGAGGCGCAGTGCTTCTTCGTTGGTGTAGCGGCCGGGCGCCTCCGCGGCGACGCCGAGGGAGCCGGTCAGACGGCCCTCGACCTTCAGCGGGACCGTGACCACCGAACGCATGCCGGTGCCGGCGAGCAGCGGTACGGCACCGGGCACGGCGGCGAGGTCGTCGTGGACGGCGGGCATGCGGGCCGAGCCGTAGCGGCCGGGGCCCGCCTCGACGGGCACGCGCGCGAAGCGCTGCCGGGCCGAGGGCAGGCCCGTGGAGGCGCGGACCTCCAGTTCCGTCTCGTCGTCGGTGGCGAGCAACAGGAACGCGGAGTCGCCGTCGAGCATGTCGCGGGCGCGTTCCACCGTGCGCTGCAGCAGACCGTCGAGGTCGTCCGGGGCGGGGGAGCCGATGAACACCTCGAAGGGGTCGGCGCTCTGCCCGTCGGCGGACTGGGCCTGGTCGGTGGCCGGGACCCGGGGCGGGGACTGCAGGACGGCGCGCTCGTGGTCGCGGACCAGGAGGCAGACGGTGGACGGCTCGCCGCCGGTGTCGCGGACCCGGAGGTGGGAGGCGTACACCCGGGCCACACGGCCGTCGGTGCCGCGGATGCCGTAGGTGCCCTCCCAGCGGGACAGCTGGAGGGCCTCGGCGATGCCGGTGCCGGTACCGGGGGTGTGCGGCCAGGCGGCCAGCTCGGTGAGGGGCTTGCCGACGACGTCGCCCGCGCGGTAGCCGAAGAGTTCCTCGGCGTCCTCGTTCCAGGCGCTGATGGAGCCCTTGCGGTCGACCTGGAGGACCGCCACACGGACCCGGCCGTCGGCCAGCGGGAGAAGCTCGGCGGGCAGGGCGGGGCCGGCGGTGCGGGTACCGACCGGGCGTTCGGGCAGGTTGAGCTGGAACCAGACGTTCTTGTGCGTGGGCGTGTAGTCGACGCCCCAGCGGGTGGCCAGGGCGGCGCAGAGCTGGAGGCCGCGGCCGCCCTCGCGGTCGGGGCTGCCCATGGCCGCCGCGGAACTCTGCAGCGGGACCTCGCGCTCCGGGTAGCGGTCGGAGACCTCCACGCGCACCCCGTCCTCGGTGCGCAGACACAGCACGTCCGCGTGCGTGCCCGCGTGGACGACCGCGTTGGTCACCAGCTCGCTGGTGAGGACCACGGCGTCGTCGACGATGTCGGCGAAACCCCAGCCCTGGAGGGTGTCGCGGACGAAAGCCCGGGCGGTCGCAACCGAACGCCCGACGGGCTCGAAACGGGCAGCCGCGCGCGCGGTGATCACAGAACTCCTCGGCCGGTCGTCGTCGTGCAGGGCTTCCGGGCCGGACGGCTCGCGCCGCTGCTGCGGCATCAGCTCGCCCGTCGGCTGTGGCTCCGGGGGCTGTCCCCCGGGGATCAGTCCGGTGGTCATGGTCTGCGGCCGCCCCTCCGATGCCCGCTCGTTCTCGTGCCACCGCCCAGGCCGGTCGCACCGGTGCGGCTGGACAGCCGGATGCAAGGTTACTTACCTTCGCCGTCCGAACGGATGCCGGTCGCCGGTGTTCACCCCCCACGGTGTGCGGACGATGTGCGAAGCTGCCGAACTGTTATGGCCTGGTTCGGCCGGGGTGAAACACTGGGCAAGCTTCTGGTGAAGGTCGGGCCGGGGTGCGTGTGTTCCGTGCGCGGCGGGCAGCAGCCCCTGGTGTGGCCGGATCTCGTCTGGCAGAAATACGCAGCAGTAACCGGTACGCGGAAGTAACCGGTATGCCGATGAGCGGCACGCCGGGCCGAAGCGGCCGAGCACAGCAGTAACGGTCTACCCCTCCGGGAGGGACACAGTGGAGTCTGGCGCGGCGACGCGAGGCACGAAGACGCGCGCGAAAGGCGGACCGTCCCTGGGCAGGAGCGGCGGTACCACCGAGGTGGACACGGCTGCGCTGAACCGGCTGCTGGCGGCGCTGGTGTCCATGCGGGACGGCAACTTCCGCAAGCGGCTCACGGTGTCCGGGGACGGCGTGATGTCCGAGATCGCGGCCGTCTTCAACGAGGTGGCCGACCGGAATCTGCATCTGACCGGTGAGCTGTCGCGGGTGCGGCGCATGGTGGGGCGTGAGGGAAAACTCACGGAACGGCTGGAGACGGGGGCCTGTGAGGGCTCCTGGGCGACGGCCGTCGACAACTCCAACGCGCTCGTGGACGATCTCGTCTGGCCCGTCTCCGAGGTCAGCCGGGTGCTCACGGCGGTCGCCGAGGGCGATCTGTCGCCCCGGATGGAGCTGCGTACGCAGGCGCCCGACGGCGGCACCGGGCATCCGCTGCGGGGTGAGTTCCTGAAGGTCGGCCGTACGGTCAACAACCTGGTCGACCAGTTGTCGACGTTCACGGACGAGGTCACGCGGGTGGCCAGCGAGGTTGGCACCGAGGGCAAGCTCGGCGGACAGGCCCGGGTGCGCGGTATGTCCGGTTCGTGGAAGGACCTGACCGAGTCCGTCAACACGATGGCGGACCGGCTGACCGCTCAGGTGCGGGACATCGCACTGGTGACCACGGCGGTCGCCAAGGGTGATCTGTCACGCAAGGTGACCGTGCATGTCGCCGGCGAGATGCTGGAGCTGAAGAACACCGTCAACACGATGGTGGACCAGCTTTCGGCCTTCTCCTCCGAGGTCACGCGCGTGGCCCGCGAGGTGGGCACCGAGGGCATCCTGGGTGGCCGGGCGCAGGTGCCCGAGGTGGCCGGTGTGTGGAAGGAGCTGACCGACTCCGTCAACACCATGGCGGGCAACCTGACCGCGCAGGTGCGGGGGATCTCCCAGGTCACGACGGCTGTCGCCAACGGTGATCTGTCGCAGAAGGTGACCGTCCAGGCGCGCGGTGAGGTGGCGCAGCTCGCCGAGACGATCAACCAGATGACGGAGACCCTGCGGATCTTCGCCGACGAGGTCACGCGCGTGGCCAACGAGGTCGGTGCGGAAGGGCGGCTCGGCGGGCAGGCGAACGTGCCGGGGGCGGCCGGTACGTGGAAGGACCTGACGGACTCCGTCAACACGGTGTTCCGGAACCTGACGACCCAGGTGCGGGACATCGCCGCCGTGACGACGGCGGTGGCCAGCGGTGATCTGTCGCAGAAGGTCACCGTGGACGTGGCCGGCGAGATGCTGGAGCTGAAGAACACCGTCAACGGCATGGTGGACCAGCTGTCGGCGTTCGGTGCCGAGGTGACGCGGGTCGCGCGGGAGGTCGGTGTCGAGGGTGAGCTGGGCGGCCAGGCTCAGGTGCCGGGTGCGGCCGGCACGTGGAAGGACCTGACCGACTCGGTCAACACCGCATTCCGCAACCTCACCGGTCAGGTCCGCAACATCGCCCAGGTGACGACGGCGGTGGCCAACGGCGACCTGTCGCAGAAGGTCACCGTGGACGTGTCCGGCGAGATGCTCCAGCTGAAGAACACCGTGAACACGATGGTGGACCAGCTGTCGAGCTTCGCCGACCAGGTCACACGGATGGCCCGGGACGTGGGTACGGAGGGCCGGCTGGGCGGTCAGGCTCAGGTGGACGGCGTCTCCGGCACCTGGAAGGAGCTGACGGACTCCGTCAACTTCATGGCCGGCAACCTGACCTCCCAGGTGCGGCAGATCGCCCAGGTGACGACGGCGGTGGCGCGCGGCGACCTGTCGCAGAAGATCGACGTCGACGCGCGCGGTGAGATCCTCGAGCTGAAGAACACGATCAACACGATGGTCGATCAGCTGTCCGCCTTCGCCGACCAGGTGACCCGGGTGGCGCGTGACGTGGGTACCGAGGGGCGGCTCGGCGGGCAGGCGCAGGTGCCGGGTGTCGCCGGTGTGTGGCGGGACCTGACGGATTCGGTGAACGGCATGGCCGGCAACCTGACGGCCCAGGTGCGCAACATCGCGCAGGTCGCCACCGCGGTGGCGCGTGGTGACCTCTCCCAGAAGATCACCGTGGACGCGCGCGGGGAGATCCTGGAGCTGAAGAACACCCTGAACACGATGGTCGACCAGCTGTCGTCGTTCGCCCAGGAGGTCACGCGGGTGGCCCGTGAGGTGGGCACGGAGGGCATGCTCGGGGGGCAGGCCGAGGTGCAGGGCGTCTCCGGCACCTGGAAGGACCTCACGCAGTCCGTGAACTTCATGGCGAACAACCTGACGATCCAGGTGCGCAACATCGCCGAGGTGACGACGGCGGTCGCCAAGGGCGACCTGTCGAAGAAGATCACTGTTGACGCCAAGGGTGAGATCCTCGAGCTGGTCACGACGGTCAACACCATGGTCGACCAGCTGTCCAGCTTCGCCGAGCAGGTGACCCGGGTGGCCCGCGAGGTGGGCACCGAGGGCATCCTGGGCGGCCAGGCGCACGTACCGGGCGTGACCGGTATCTGGAAGGACCTGAGCAACAACGTCAACCTGATGGCAAACAACCTGACCATGCAGGTGCGGAACATCTCCCAGGTGTCGGCGGCCGTCGCCAACGGTGACCTGACGCGTCAGGTGACCATCGAGGCGAGCGGTGAGGTGGCACAGCTGGCCGACACCATCAACACGATGGTGAAGACGCTGAGTTCGTTCGCCGACCAGGTCACCAAGGTGGCCCGGGAAGTGGGTACGGACGGCATCCTCGGCGGTCAGGCGCACGTGCCGGGTGTGGCCGGCACCTGGAAGGACCTCACCGAGTCCGTGAACCAGATGGCGTCCAACCTGACCGGACAGGTGCGGAACATCGCCATGGTGACCACGGCCATCGCCAAGGGTGACCTGACGAAGAAGATCGACATCGACGCGCGCGGTGAGATCCTCGAGCTGAAGACGACGATCAACACGATGGTCGACCAGCTGTCCAGTTTCGCCGAGGAGGTCACGCGCGTGGCCCGCGAGGTGGGTACGGAAGGACAGCTCGGCGGTCAGGCACGCGTGCGTGACGTCGACGGCACCTGGCGGGACCTGACCGAGTCGGTGAACGAGATGGCCGGGAACCTGACCCGGCAGGTGCGTGCCATCGCGCGCGTGGCGACCGCGGTGACCCGTGGCGACCTGAACCTGAAGATCGACGTGGACGCGTCCGGTGAGATCCAGGAGCTGCAGGACTACATCAACAAGATGATCGCCAACCTGCGCGACACCACGATCGCCAACAAGGAGCAGGACTGGCTCAAGGGCAACCTGGCCCGGATCTCCGCCCTCATGCAGGGCCGGCGGGACCTGGAGGACGTGGCCTCGCTGATCATGAGCGAGCTGACTCCGGTGGTGTCCGCGCAGCACGGGGCGTTCTTCCTGGCGATGCCGCTCATGGAGGGCAAGGACGTCGGGTACGGCGACGACGACTACGAGCTGCGGATGCAGGGCTCGTACGGCTACTCGATGGGCTCCATGCCGACGTCGTTCCGGCCCGGTGAGGCACTGGTCGGCACGGCCGCCGAGGAGAAGCGCACGATCCTGGTGGAGAACGCGCCCAGCGGCTACCTGAAGATCTCCTCCGGGCTCGGGGAGGCACCGCCCGCGCAGGTGATCGTGCTGCCGGTGCTGTTCGAGGGCAAGGTGCTCGGCGTGATCGAGCTGGCGTCCTTCACCCCGTTCACGCAGATCCAGAAGGACTTCCTCAACCAGATCGCCGAGATGATCGCGACCAGCGTCAACACCATCTCGGTCAACACCAAGACCGAGGAGCTGCTGAAGCAGTCGCAGGAACTGACCGAACAACTGCGCGAGCGGTCGGCCGAGTTGGAGAACCGGCAGAAGGCGCTGCAGGCCTCCAACGCCGAGCTGGAGGAGAAGGCCGAGCTGCTGGCCCGCCAGAACCGGGACATCGAGGTGAAGAACACCGAGATCGAGGAGGCCCGGCAGGTTCTGGAGGAGCGTGCCGAGCAGCTCGCGGTCTCGATGCGCTACAAGAGCGAGTTCCTCGCCAACATGTCGCACGAGCTGCGCACCCCGCTGAACTCGCTGCTGATCCTGGCCAAGCTGCTCGCCGACAACGCCGAGGGCAACCTGTCGCCGAAGCAGGTCGAGTTCGCCGAGACCATCCACGGGGCCGGCTCGGACCTGCTGCAGCTGATCAACGACATCCTGGACCTGTCGAAGGTCGAGGCGGGCAAGATGGACGTCTCGCCGACGCGTATCGCGCTCGTACAGCTCGTGGACTACGTGGAGGCCACTTTCCGGCCGCTGACCGCCGAGAAGGGCCTGGATCTGTCCGTACGGGTCTCCCCGGAGCTGCCGGCGACCCTGCACACCGACGAGCAGCGGCTGCTGCAGGTACTGCGGAACCTGCTGTCCAACGCGGTGAAGTTCACCGACTCCGGGTCGGTGGAACTGGTCATCCGGCCCGTCGGCGGGGAGGTGCCGCAGTCCATCCGGGAGCAGCTGCTGGAGGCCGGTTCGCTGACCGATCCGGACGGCGAGCTGATCGCCTTCTCGGTGACCGACACCGGCATCGGCATCGCCGCCGGCAAGATGCGGGTCATCTTCGAGGCGTTCAAGCAGGCGGACGGCACCACCAGCCGCAAGTACGGCGGCACCGGCCTCGGCCTGTCGATCTCGCGGGAGATCGCGCAGCTCCTCGGGGGAGAGATCCACGCGCAGAGCGAACCGGGCCGTGGCTCGACGTTCACGCTGTACCTGCCGCTGTACCCGAGCGAACTGCCGCCGCAGGGCTACCAGCAGGCCGTGCCCGCACTGGAGGCCGGCGACCTGGTCGCCTCCGAGGCGCAGCGCTCCTCGGAGCTGTCCGCGGCCGAGGTCGAGACGCCGGCCGAGGTGAAGTCGTACCAGGAGACGCAGAACGGCGCCGCCGCGCTGTTCCGGCGCCGCCGGCGGACGTTGCCCGAGGAGGTGCAGCGGCCCGAGCAGTGGACGGTGGTCACGGAGCAGGAGAGCGGACAGCAGCAGGGGCGCGCGGTACGGTTCGGCGGCGAGAAGGTGCTGATCGTCGACGACGACATCCGCAACGTGTTCGCGCTCACCAGCGTCCTGGAGCAGCACGGTCTGTCGGTGCTGTACGCCGAGAACGGCCGCGAGGGCATCGAGGTGCTGGAGCAGCACGACGACGTGGCGGTGGTGCTGATGGACATCATGATGCCCGAGATGGACGGGTACGCGACGACCACGGCGATCCGGCGGATGCCGCAGTTCGCGGGACTGCCGATCATCGCGCTCACCGCGAAGGCGATGAAGGGCGACCGGGAGAAGGCGATCGAGTCGGGTGCCTCCGACTACGTCACCAAGCCGGTCGACCCCGATCACCTGCTGGCGGTGATGCGCCAGTGGATGACCGCGCGGTGACAGTGCCGGGCGGCCCGGC
Organism: Streptomyces actinomycinicus; assembly: GCF_016741775.1. Classification (GTDB taxonomy): domain Bacteria; phylum Actinomycetota; class Actinomycetes; order Streptomycetales; family Streptomycetaceae; genus Streptomyces; species Streptomyces actinomycinicus. The sequence goes on from NZ_JAERRK010000014.1 coordinate 9,629, forward strand.
CGGACCTGGCGTGAACGGCCGGGGAACCTCGGACGGGCCTCGGGAGTTGCTGCATGATGAGGGTCGGCGACGCGCAGGAATCCCGGAGCAGGAATCCCGGATTCCGGGAACCTTCCGGGGTTCCGCGGCGTTTCCGGTAAGTGCACAGTGACATCACGGTGACAGGGTGTGGCGACGGGCGGGGTGCGGCTACGATGACCGGCACAAGGACGGGCGGCGAAAGGGAGTCGTCCCCTGGGGCGGCGCCCGGTGTACCGCCGGGGCGAGGAGGGCGGGCCATGGTGCAGAAGGCCAAGATCCTCCTGGTCGATGACCGGCCGGAGAATCTGCTGGCGCTGGAGGCCATCCTCTCTGCGCTCGATCAGACGCTGGTGCGGGCATCGAGCGGGGAGGAAGCGCTCAAAGCGCTGCTCACGGACGATTTCGCCGTGATTCTTCTGGATGTCCAGATGCCGGGCATGGACGGGTTCGAGACCGCCGCCCACATCAAGCGGCGCGAGCGGACGCGGGACATCCCGATCATCTTCCTCACGGCGATCAACCACGGCCCGCACCACACCTTCCGGGGCTATGCGGCGGGCGCGGTGGACTACATCTCCAAGCCGTTCGACCCGTGGGTGCTGCGCGCGAAGGTCTCGGTCTTCGTCGAGCTGTACATGAAGAACTGCCAGCTGCGCGAGCAGGCCGCGCTGCTGCGGCTCCAGCTGGAGGGCGGCGGCAAGGGCGGGGCCGCGGGCAAGGAGTCGGCCGGGCTGCTCGCGGAGCTGTCCGCGCGACTCGCGGCCGTCGAGGAGCAGGCGGAGGCGCTGTCCAAGCAGCTGGACGACGACTCCGCGGACGCGGCGGCGGTGGCCACGGCGGCGCATCTGGAGCGCAAACTCACCGGACTGCGCCGGGCGCTGGACGCCCTGGAGCCGGGCACGGGCGGCGCCGGTGCCGCCGTGCCCTCACAGAACTGACGTACGCCGGGGCCGGAGTTGCCGGTGAGCGTGCGTCAGTTCCGGGCCCCGGCAGACACGACACGAACGGGTGAAGCTGTGGGCACACGTGTCCGCCGTCGTCTCCCCCGGTAACCTCACACCCATGGCCTCACGTCCCTCCGCAGCCAAGAAGCAGCCCGCCAAGAAGGCTGCGGCTCCCGCGAAGGCTCCGGCGAAGAAGGCCGCAGCGAAGAAGGCCCCGGCCAGGAAGACCGCGGCGAAGAAGCCCGCGCCGAAGCCCGCCCCCAGCCCCACCGGGGGCGTCTACCGGCTCGTGCGCGCCGTCTGGCTGGGCCTCGCGCACGCCGTCGGCGCCGTCTTCCGGGGCATAGGGCAGGGTGCGAAGAACCTCGACCCGGCCCACCGCAAGGACGGCGTCGCGCTGCTGCTGTTCGGCATCGCGCTGATCGTCGCCGCCGGCACCTGGGCCGACCTGAAGGGCCCCGTCGGGGACCTGGTGGAGATCCTCGTCACCGGCGCCTTCGGCCGGCTCGACCTGCTGGTGCCGATCCTCTTCGCGGTGATCGGCGTACGGTTCGTCCGGCACCCGGAGAAGCCCGAGGCCAACGGCCGGATCGTGATCGGCCTGTCCGCGCTCGTCCTCGGCGTGCTCGGCCAGGTCCACATCGCCTGCGGCTCACCCGCCCGCAGCGCGGGCATGCAGGCCATAAGGGACGCCGGCGGCCTCATCGGCTGGGCGGCGGCCACCCCGCTGACGTACACCATGACCGAGATGCTCGCCGTACCCCTGCTGGTGCTGCTCACGGTCTTCGGACTGCTCGTGGTGACCGCCACCCCGGTCAACGCTGTCCCGCAGCGGCTGCGCATGCTGGGGGTGCACCTGGGCGTGCTCCCCGACCGTGACGACGAGTTCGCCGTGGACGCGGAGGAGTACGACGAGCCGTGGCGCGAGACTCCGCCCCCGCGCACGCGCAGGCGCTCGGGCGCCCCTCGGGCGTACGACCCCGAGAGCGCCGAGGAAGAGGCCCTCTCGCAGCGCCGCGGGCGCCCCAGGCGCTCCGCGGTGCCCCAGCCGGATCTGCAGCGGCAGATGGACGCCGTGGACGTCGCTGCGGCGGCCGCCGCCGCCCTCGACGGTGCCGTCCTGCACGGCATGCCGCCGTCCCCGCTCGTCGCCGACCTCACCCAGGGGGTCAGCGCCGGGGAACGCGAGGACACCACACCGGTGCCCGCTCCCGCGCCGACGCCGGTCCCGGCCGCCCGCCCCGAGCAGGAGAAGCTCGACGCCGAGCCCGCACCCGACCGGACCAAGTCCGTCGCCGACCGGACCAAGTCCGTACCCGACCTGACCAAGAAGGCCCCGGAGGCTCCCCGCGAGCTGCCCGCGCGCGCCGAGCAGCTCCAGCTGTCCGGCGACATCACCTACGCGCTGCCCTCCCTGGACCTGCTCCAGCGCGGCGGCCCCGGCAAGGCCCGCAGCGCCGCCAACGACGCGGTCGTCGCCTCACTCACCCAGGTCTTCACCGAGTTCAAGGTCGACGCGGCCGTCACCGGCTTCACCCGCGGCCCGACGGTCACCCGCTACGAGGTCGAACTCGGGCCCGCCGTGAAGGTCGAGCGGATCACCGCGCTCACCAAGAACATCGCGTACGCGGTGGCCAGCCCCGACGTGCGGATCATCAGCCCCATCCCCGGCAAGTCCGCGGTGGGCATCGAGATCCCGAACACCGACCGGGAGATGGTCAACCTCGGCGACGTACTGCGCCTCGCGGAGTCCGCGGAGGACGACGACCCGATGCTGGTCGCGTTCGGCAAGGACGTCGAGGGCGGGTACGTGATGCACTCGCTCGCGAAGATGCCGCACATGCTGGTCGCCGGCGCCACCGGGTCCGGCAAGTCGTCCTGCATCAACTGCCTCATCACCTCCGTCATGATGCGGGCGACCCCGGAGGACGTCCGGCTGATCCTGGTCGACCCCAAGCGCGTCGAGCTGACCGCCTATGAGGGCATCCCGCACCTGATCACGCCGATCATCACCAACCCGAAGCGGGCCGCCGAGGCGCTGCAGTGGGTCGTCCGCGAGATGGACCTCAGGTACGACGACCTGGCGGCCTACGGCTACCGGCACATCGACGACTTCAACCGCGCGGTGCGCGAGGGCAAGGTCACGGCGCCCGAGGGCAGCGAGCGGGAGCTGCAGCCGTACCCCTACCTGCTGGTCATCGTGGACGAGCTGGCCGACCTGATGATGGTCGCCCCGCGTGACGTCGAGGACGCGATCGTACGGATCACCCAGCTCGCGCGCGCGGCCGGCATCCACCTGGTGCTCGCCACCCAGCGGCCCTCGGTGGACGTGGTCACGGGCCTCATCAAGGCCAACGTGCCCTCCCGGCTGGCCTTCGCCACCTCCTCGCTGGCCGACTCCCGCGTCATCCTCGACCAGGCCGGCGCAGAGAAGCTGATCGGCAAGGGCGACGGGCTGTTCCTGCCGATGGGCGCCAACAAGCCGACCCGTATGCAGGGCGCGTTCGTCACCGAGGAGGAGATCGCGGCCGTCGTCCGGCACTGCAAGGACCAGATGGCGCCGGTCTTCCGGGACGACGTCACGGTCGGCACCAAGCAGAAGAAGGAGATCGACGAGGACATCGGCGACGACCTCGACCTGCTGTGCCAGGCGGCCGAACTGGTCGTCTCCACCCAGTTCGGATCGACGTCCATGCTCCAGCGCAAGCTGCGCGTCGGCTTCGCCAAGGCCGGGCGGCTCATGGACCTCATGGAGTCCCGCAACATCGTCGGACCGAGCGAGGGCTCCAAGGCACGTGACGTTCTCGTGAAGCCCGACGACCTGGACGGCGTGCTCGCGCTGATTCGCGGGGAGACCGGGGGATGAGGCGTACGGCCGTCCGGCGGATGCCGGTTAGGCCGGCCGGCGGCATCGCCGTGATACACCCGTTAGAGAGCGGCGAGCAACCGTTTCCCTTTGTCGCACGTCAAGTTGAGCGAAAGGACAGCTAGGCGTCCCACCCTGGGGTACCTGCTTGTCCAGCCCTCGGGATGTCCGGCCGTTCCGATGGGGTACAAAGTCATACCGTCCGGTTGTTCCACCCTTTCGTACCCCCTCTAGACTGAGCTTCCAGCACAGGTGGCTTCACGCTCGAAAGGCGCCCCCGTGTCCATCGGCAACTCCCCTGAAGACGAGCGTCCGTTCCCAGACGAGTCCCAGGAAGCCCGACCCTCCGTCGGCCGCGCCCTGCAGCAGGCGCGGATCGCGGCCGGGCTCACCGTGGACGAGGTCAGCAGTGCCACTCGTGTCCGTACCGCCATCGTGCACGCCATCGAGGCGGACGACTTCGCCCCCTGTGGCGGCGCCGTATACGCCCGTGGCCACATCCGCACGCTGGCCAGGGCCGTCCACCTCGATCCCGAACCGCTGATCGAACGGTACGACGCCGAACACGGCGGTCGTCCCGCACCCACCCCCGCCGCACCTCTGTTCGAAGCCGAGCGGATCCGGCCCGAGCGACGCGGGCCGAACTGGACCGCGGCCATGGTCGCCGCGATCGTCGTCGTGATCGGCTTCGTCGGGTTCACCGCCTTCAAGGGCGGCGACGACAGCGGCGACTCCAAGTCGCAGGTCGCCGAGGGTGCCAAGCCCTCCGCCGGCAAGACGTCCTCGCCCAAGCCCCAGAAGGAGAAGCCCGCCGAGCCGAGCGGCGAGCCCTCCGACAGCGCCATCGCCGCGGCGCCGCAGGACAAGGTAACCGTCCAGGTCAGCGCGCCCGACGGACGCAGCTGGATCTCCGCCAAGGACCACAACGGCCGGATGCTCTTCGACGGGCTGCTGAAGAAGGGCCAGTCCAAGACCTTCCAGGACAGCTCGAAGATCAACCTGATCCTGGGCGACGCCGGCGCGATCGAGCTGTACGTCAACGGCAAGAAGATCGAGGACGACTTCAAGCCGGGCTCCGTGGAGCGCCTCACCTACACGAAGGGTGACCCCGTGGCGGGCTGACGGGCGGTGCGGCGGACGCACGCGCAGCGGATGTGACGGAGTCGGCCAAGATCGGCCAACCCCGTCGACGTGGGCTGTCAGTGAGACAAAGTAGTCTTGAGCCCATGCCTGAACGCCGTACCGTCGCACTCGTCACTCTCGGCTGCGCTCGTAACGAGGTGGACTCCGAGGAGCTCGCAGGCCGTTTGGAGGCGGACGGCTGGCAGCTCGTCGAGGACGCCGCGGACGCCGATGTCGCCGTGGTCAACACCTGTGGCTTCGTGGAAGCCGCGAAGAAGGACTCCGTCGACGCCCTGCTCGAGGCCAACGACCTCAAGGATCATGGCAGAACCCAGGCCGTCGTGGCGGTGGGCTGCATGGCCGAGCGGTACGGCAAGGAACTGGCCGAGGCGCTGCCCGAGGCCGACGGCGTGCTCGGCTTCGACGACTACGCCGACATCTCCGACCGCCTGCAGACCATCCTGTCCGGCGGCATCCACGCCGCCCACACCCCGCGCGACCGCCGCAAGCTGCTGCCGATCAGCCCCGCCGAGCGGCAGGAATCGGCCGCCGCCGTCGCGCTGCCCGGCCACGGCCCGGCCGACCTCCCGGAGGGCGTGGCGCCCGCCTCGGGCCCCCGCGCACCCCTCCGCCGCCGCCTGGACGGCTCCCCGGTCGCCTCGGTGAAGCTCGCTTCCGGCTGTGACCGGCGCTGCTCCTTCTGCGCCATCCCGTCCTTCCGCGGGTCCTTCATCTCCCGCCGCCCCAGCGACGTGCTGAACGAGACCCGCTGGCTGGCCGAGCAGGGCGTGAAGGAGATCATGCTGGTCTCCGAGAACAACACGTCCTACGGCAAGGACCTGGGCGACATCCGCCTGCTGGAATCCCTGCTGCCGGAGCTGGCCGAGGTCGACGGCCTGGAGCGGGTGCGGGTGAGCTACCTGCAGCCGGCCGAGATGCGCCCGGGCCTGATCGACGTACTGACCTCCACCCCGAAGGTGGCGCCGTACTTCGACCTGTCCTTCCAGCACTCCGCGCCCGGCGTGCTGCGCGCCATGCGCCGTTTCGGCGACACCGACCGCTTCCTGGAGCTGCTCGACACCATCCGCACCAAGGCCCCCGAGGCCGGCGTGCGCTCCAACTTCATCGTCGGCTTCCCCGGCGAGAGCGAGTCGGACCTGGCCGAACTGGAGCGCTTCCTGAACGGCGCCCGGCTGGACGCCATCGGTGTCTTCGGCTACTCCGACGAGGAGGGCACGGAGGCGGCGACCTACGCCGACAAGCTGGACGAGGACGTCGTCGCCGAGCGGCTCGCGAGGGTCTCCCGGCTCGCCGAGGATCTCGTCTCGCAGCGGGCCGAGGAGCGCCTCGGCGAGACCGTGCGGGTTCTGGTGGAGTCGGTGGACGAGGAGGAGGGCGTCCACGGCCGTGCCGCGCACCAGGCGCCGGAGACCGACGGCCAGGTCCTGCTCACGAGCGGCGCCGGCCTGAGCGTCGGACGTATGGTCGAGGCGAAGGTGGTCGGTACCGAAGGGGTCGACCTGGTGGCCGAGCCGCTGACCGGCTCGCTCGCGTGTAGTGAGGAGGCGGGCAGATGACCGGAGTCCCGGCATCCGCCGCGGGCGGCTCCTCCGGTGCGCAGGGCGCCCGGGGCCCCGCCGCCGACGGCACCCGGTCCGAGGTCTCCGGTTCTGCTTCCGGCCCCGACGGCGGGGGCAGGGCACCGCGCGGCGGCAAGATCGCGGCGGCGGCCGTCAACCAGGCGAGCGTCTGGAACGTAGCCAATCTGCTGACGATGCTCCGGCTGGTCCTGGTCCCCGGCTTCGTCGCGCTGATGCTGGCGAACGGCGGCTACGACCCGGCCTGGCGCTCGCTGGCCTGGGCGGCCTTCGCCGTCGCCATGATCACCGACCTGTTCGACGGGCATCTGGCGCGCACCTACAACCTGGTCACCGACTTCGGGAAGATCGCCGACCCCATCGCCGACAAGGCGATCATGGGGGCGGCGCTCATCTGTCTCTCCGGCCTGGGCGATCTGCCGTGGTGGGTGACGGCAGTGATCCTCGGCCGGGAACTCGGCATCACGCTGCTGCGTTTTCTGGTCATTCGCTACGGCGTGATCCCCGCCAGCCGGGGCGGCAAGCTGAAGACCCTCACCCAGGGCGTGGCCGTCGGGATGTACGTCCTGGCGCTGACCGGCTGGCTGGCCACCCTGAGGTTCTGGGTGATGGCCGCGGCGGTCGTGCTCACGGTCGTGACGGGCCTTGACTACGTAAGACAAGCCATTGTGCTGCGCAGGCGGGGAATCGCAGAGCGCGCGGCAGCGTTGGAGGAGAAGGAAGCGTGAGTTCCGCGGCCACCGAACTGGTGCGACTACTGACTGTGAGGGGCGAGACCCTCGCCGTCGCCGAGTCGCTCACCGGTGGCCTGGTGGCGGCGGAGATCACCGCGGTGCCCGGGGCGTCCCGGGTGTTCCGGGGCTCGGTCACCGCCTACGCGACCGAGCTGAAGCACCGGCTGCTGGGCGTCGACGCCACTCTCCTGGCGCAGTGCGGGGCGGTGGATCCGCAGGTAGCGGGGCAGATGGCGGCCGGAGTCCGCAAGGAACTCGGCGCCGACTGGGGTATCGCGACCACCGGGGTCGCCGGCCCCGACCCCCAGGACGGCAAGCCCGTCGGGACGGTCTTCGTGGCCGTCGACGGGCCCCTCACCGCCCGGACCGGTTCTGCCGGTGGCGGAAAAGTCGGGGCTCTGCGGTTGAACGGCAACCGTGCGGAAATTCGTATGGAGAGTGTACGGAGCGTACTCGCGCTGCTCCTGGAGCAGCTTGCGGGCGAACAGACCGGGAATGAGCGGGCACAGGATACGGAACGGAACGGGGGGTTTTGATGTTTGCAGCCCTGAGTGAACACGACATCGCTCCCCGCACGGCCGCGGCGCGAGGCGGTACGGTGGGGCGAGAAGGATGCGGCTACGCGGTCCGAGGAGGGAGCCACCGATGATTCTGCTCCGTCGCCTGCTGGGTGACGTGCTGCGTCGGCAGCGCCAACGCCAGGGCCGTACTCTGCGCGAAGTCTCCTCGTCCGCCCGAGTCTCACTCGGCTATCTCTCCGAGGTGGAGCGGGGGCAGAAGGAGGCTTCCTCCGAGCTGCTCTCCGCCATCTGCGACGCGCTGGACGTACGGATGTCGGAACTCATGCGAGAAGTGAGCGACGAGCTGGCGCTCGCCGAGCTGGCCCAGTCCGCCGCGGCCACCGAGCCGGTGTCCACGTCGGTCCGTCCGATGCTGGGTTCCGTGTCGGTGACCGGTGTGCCTCCGGAACGGGTGACCATCAAGGCGCCCGCGGAGGCGGTGGACGTGGTCGCCGCGTGAGGTTCGCGCGCGCGGCCTGACGACCCGAGACGACTGAAGCCCCGGCAGGCTTCCCAGGGGGACCTGGGAGGGCCCGTCCGGGGCTTCGTGCTGCGGGGCTGTCCTCCTTCTGCGGCACCTTGTATCCGTCCTGCCGCATTTGCCGGGGTTGCGTGGTGCGGTCATCGTGGGAGGCACGTGACGGCGCCGAAGCACCCGGAGGAAGCCGATGTACGTCGTGAAGAGCCCGTTGCCCGACGCGGATCTGAAGGTCGTCTCCGAGGCGCTGCAGGGCGCGCTCCTCGACCTGGTGGACCTCTCCCTGGTCGCCAAGCAGATCCACTGGAACATCGTCGGGCCCCGCTTCCGCTCCATCCACCTGCAGCTCGACGAGGTGGTCGCCTCCGCCCGCGCCCACTCGGACACGGTGGCCGAGCGGGCCTCGGCCCTCGGTGTACCGCCCGACGGGCGTGCCGCAACGGTGGCCTCGAGCAGCGGCATCAAGCCCACGCCGGCGGGATGGATCAAGGACGAGGACGCGGTCGGGACGATGGTGGACGCGCTGGGCGCGGTCATCACCCGGATGAGGGAGCGCGTGGAGGCGACCGGGGAGCCCGACCCGGTGTCCCAGGACCTCTTCATCGGGATCACCGCGGATCTGGAAAAGCACCACTGGATGTTCCAGGCGGAGAACGCATAGCGGGTGCGACCCGGCGGGCGCGGCTCGGGCACGGCTCGGGTGCGGCTCGCGGGTTGTACGGGTGCGGCTCGGATGCGGCTCGAGTGCGGCACGCGGGCCGCTCGGAGGTGACTCAAGGGTGGCTCGGGTGCGGCTCGCGGGTGATGCGGTCGCGGACGGGTTGACGGGCCCTCGCGAGATCCGCTGTCTCTGATGCCGGATGGTCCTGCGTTGCATCGGTGAGCCCGTGGTGCGCCTCCCGCGCGGGGCAGGCGACGGTCTAGCGTCCGGCTGGAGGTGATGGCGGGCATGGTGGGGCGGATAGTGCGCCGGGGGGTTGCGCTCGGGCTCGGAGCCCTGTGGTGGTGCGCCGTGCTGCGGCTGGCCATGAGCGACGACGCGAGTGCGGTCGAGGCAGCCTTCGTGGCCGGCGGCTGGGGACTGAGTCTGCTGCCCGTGCACTGCGCGCCCAAGGGACGTGCGACCGGGGCGGTCCCACCGGGACGCCGGGCGGCGGCCCGGCGGACACGGGACGCTACCAGGGCATCGCCACACCCCCGTTCGGGCGAAGTATCTGACCCGTCGTGAACGCCGATGCGTCCGACGCCAGATACAGCACCGCATGAGCGACGTCGTCCGGCTCGCCGACCCGGCCCAGCGGTGTCATCCGGGTCAGCGTGGCCTCGGTGTGCGCCTGCGCCTCACGGTCGTGGCGGTCGGTCATGGGGGTGCGGATCCAGCCGGGCGCAATGGCGTTGACCCGGATGCCGTGCGGACCGACCTCGGTGGCCAGCGTCTTGGTCAGCTGTACGACGGCCGCCTTGGCCGCGCCGTAGCAGAGCAGTCCGGCTCCGCCGGTGTCGACGGCGCCGGAGGCCATGGTGACGATGCTGCCGCGCATCCCCCGCGCGAGCATCAGCCGGGCCGCCTCCTGGCAGGCGTACAGCACACCCTTGAAGTTGACGTTCAGCACCCGGTCGAGATCCTCGTCCCGCGTCTCCAGGACCGGGCTGCTGTGCATGATGCCGGCGATCGCCGCCATCACGTCCAGCCGCTCGCAGGACCGGACCGCCTCACCGAGCCGGGCCCGGTCGGTGACGTCGAGGACGTGCACGTGGGCCGCGCCGCCGCGGTCCTTCACCAGCGCTGCCGTACCGTCCAGGCCCTCCGCGTCCCGGTCGGCACAGTGCACCGTCGCCCCCGCCTCGGCCAGCAGCACGGCCGAGGCCCGGCCGATCCCGCCGGCGGCTCCGGTGACGAATGCGGTGCGTCCACTGAGGTCGTACGCGGTGAGGGCCATGCAGGGACCGTACGAGCCTTTCTGACGGGGCGTCAATTATTGGGAGCTGGCTCATGACTTGCGGGGCGCCCCTGACGGCGGGTGGAGGGTGCGGGTCAGGCGGTCGTGACTTGGGCGGGAGCCTGCACGGGAGGGGGAGGCGGAGGGTGGGGTTCGGTGACGGCCTTGCAACGGAGGGCGTGTGGCTGCCGGCCGGCCCGAGGTGTCGCGGGGGTCAGCCGGTGCGGCGGGGATAACGGTCGCGCCAGCGCTGGGCCGTGCCGGCTGCGGGAGCGGGGCCCGGCTGGCAGGTGGGGCACCAGTAGGTGGGGCGTTCCTGCGAACCGTCACTCTGGTCGGCCACCCGTACCGAGGTGTGGCAGCGCAGGCAGGGGCGGGGTGCACGGCCGTAGACGAACAGGTCGTGCCGGTGCAGGCCCGTGGTCTGCCGGACCGGACGGTCCCGGTTCGCCTCCAGGAGCCGCTGGGCCAGGCCGGGCAGCTTCTCGGCGCGGTCCGCGGGGAGCGCGCCGACCGGCAGCCAGGGCGTCACGCCGAGCAGGAAGCACAGCTCGCTCTTGTAGACGTTGCCGATACCGGCCAGATTGCGCTGGTCGAGCAGGGCCTCGCCGAGCGGGCGGGCGGGGTCCGCGAGGACGTTCGCCAGGGCACGCTCGGGGTCCCAGTCCGGCCCGAGCAGGTCGGGACCCAGGTGGCCGACGACCCGCTCCTCCTCGGTCGTGCGCAGCAACTCGAGGACCTGCAGGCGGTACCCGACGGCCGTGCGGTCGTCCGTCCCGAGGATGACGCGGATCTGGTGCGCCGGGCCGCCTCGCCAGCGCTCGCCCGTGCCGTACACCTTCCACGCGCCCTCCATGCGCAGATGCGTGTGCAGGGTCAGGCCGCCCTCGAAGCGGGTGAGCAGGTGCTTGCCCCGCGGGATCGTGCTCAGCACTCCGCGGCCGGTCAGGTCGACCGTCGCGTACTTCGGCACCCGGAAGTCGCTGCGGGTCAGCGCCTTGCCGGCGAGGGCCTTGTGCAGTCGCCGCGCGGCCTGCCAGACCGTGTCACCTTCGGGCATGCGTCAAGGGTGCCACGGTGGGGTGGGGGCGGGCTGTGCCGTGGTCACGCTCTCAGGCGCAGGCCGCGGGGTGTCGCCACGAACCCCGCCGCTTCCAGGAGAGTGCCCACGGGTGAGGTCAGGGCCTGGGTGCCGTTGATCCGTTCGACCGTGACCGTGCCGAGCGAGCCCGCGCGGGCCGCCGCGGCCAGGGACTCGGCGGCCGTGCGGAGACGGGGATCGTCCGTGGCGGCGGTGTCCGGGTGCGCCGGCCAGGCCAGCAGTGTCTTGCCGCCGCGCTCCATGTAGAGCGTCAGCTCGCCCTCCACCAGGACCACCAGCGAACCCGCCTTGCGGCCCGGTTTGTGCCCGGCACCGGTCGGCGGCTCCGGCCAGGGGAGGGCGGAGCCGTAGGCGTTGGCCGGGTCGGCCGCGGCGAGGACCACGGCACGGGGGTCGGGCGCCTGGCTGCCGGTACGACCGTTTCCGTAGCCGCGGCGCGCGGCGGGGCCGTACGGGGCTGAGGGGGCGGAGGCGTACGGGGTGGGGCCGCCGCCACGGGGGCCGCCGTAGCCGGGGGAGGCGAAGGGGTCGGCGAGGCCGCGGGACGAGGTGCGGTCGCCGTAGGCGGCCGGGTGGTCCTCCGGCGGCCACGTGAAGTCACCCTCCAGGCCGGGGTGGGCGAAACCGCCGTCGGCCCCGTCGAAGGCGGCGGGGGCCGTGTGGCCGTGCGGAGCGCCGTCCGCTGCGTCGAACGGGTTCGGGTGGCCCGCATCGGTGTGGCCGGGCGGCGAGGTGAAGCCGCTGTGGGAGGCGAGGCCGCCGGGGGAAGCGAAGTCGCCCGGGGAAGCGAAGTCGCCCGGGGAGGCGAGGCTGCCGGGGGATGCCAGGCCGGGCGTGGAGGTGATGCCGTTCTGGTGGACCGGGCCGGGCAGGGCCTCGGCCCGGTCGCGGGCGTTGGCCACCGCGCGCAGGCGGTCCACCGCGCCGTCCATCGCGAACTGAGCCGCGCCCAGCCCTTCGACCACGTAACCGCGCCGGGCCTGGCCGCTCTCCTCGAACACGGACAGCACCCGGTACACCGCCGAGAAGCCGCCCTCGACGCCCTCCGCGGCGACCGCGCCCCGGGTGACCACACCGTGCCGGTCCAGCAGGGAGCGGGCCAGCGCATGGGCCCGCACGGTGGCGTCCGGATCGGCCGCGGGCAGCAGCGACCAGCGGCCGGCGACGGTCGGAGGCCCGGACCTCGAAGCGGTGCGGGCGGCGGCCGTCAGCGAGCCGTAGCGTCCGCGCGGGACGGCACGTTTGGCGCGGTGTGCGGTCGAGCCCGCCGTACGGCCGGAACCCAGCAGGGAGCGCATCGGAGCGAGGGTGTCATTGGTGAGCCGGCCCGACCAGGCCAGGTCCCAGAGCGCGTCCGCCAGCTGCGGGTCCGTGGCCTCGGGGTGCGTGGTGGCGCGGACCTGGTCGGCGATCTGCCGGAAGAACAGGCCGTAGCCGCCGGAGAGCGCGTCCAGCACGGACTGGTGGAGGGGAGTCAGCTCCAGCGGGTGGGGCGGTGGGAGCAGCAGCGGGGCCGCGTCGGCCAGGTAGAGGGAGACCCAGCCGTCCTTGCCCGGCAAGGCACCGGCACCGGCCCACACCACTTCACCCGCGGCGGTCAGCTCGTCGAGCATCGAAGGCGTGTAGTTGGCCATGCGGGAGGGCAGGACGAGCTTCTCCAGCGCGGAGGCGGGCACGGAGGCGCCCTGCAACTGCTCGACGGCACGCACCAGTCCGTCGATGCCGCGCAGCCCGTGGCCCTTGCCGATGTGCTGCCACTGCGGCAGGAACTCGGCGAGGGCGGCGGGCGGCACGGGCTCGAGTTCGTGCCGCAGGGCTGCGAGGGACCGCCGGCGCAGGCGGCGCAGTACTGCCGCGTCGCACCACTCCTGGCCGATGCCCGCAGGGTGGAACTCGCCCTGCACGACCCGGCCGGCCGCGGCGAGCCGGTGCAGGGCACCCTCGGTGACCGCCACGCCCAGACCGAACCGAGCTGCTGCCGTGGCCGACGTGAACGGGCCGTGGGTGCGGGCGTACCGGGCGAGAAGGTCGCCCAGCGGGTCCTTGACCGGCTCGGTGAACGCCTCGGGGACACCGACCGGCAACGCCGTGCCGAGTGCGTCGCGCAGCCGGCCCGCGTCCTCGATGGCCGCCCAGTGGTCGGCGCCGGCGATGCGGACCTTGATCGCCCGGCGGGCACCGGCCAGCTCCTGCGCCCACTGCGGGTCCGCGCCCCGCGCCGCCAGTTCGGCGTCGGTCAGCGGGCCGAGCAGTCGCAGGACGTCGGCGACGCCCTCGACGTCCTTGACCCGGCGGTCCTCGGTGAGCCACTGGAGTTCGCTCTCCAGCTCGGTCAGCACCTCGGCGTCGAGCAGTTCGCGCAGCTCCGCCTGGCCCAGCAGCTCGGCCAGCAGCCGCGAGTCCAGGGAGAGCGCGGCGGCGCGGCGCTCGGCCAGCGGCGAGTCGCCCTCGTACAGGAACTGGGCCACGTACCCGAAGAGCAGCGAGCGGGCGAACGGGGACGGCTCGGGGGTGGTGACCTCGACCAGGCGCACCTTGCGGGACTCGAGGTCGCCCATCAGCTCGACCAGACCGGGCACGTCGAAGACGTCCTGGAGGCACTCGCGGACCGCCTCCAGGACGATCGGGAACGAGCCGAACTCGCTCGCCACCTGGAGCAGCTGGGCCGCCCGTTGCCGCTGCTGCCACAGCGGGGTGCGCTTGCCCGGGTTGCGGCGGGGCAGCAGCAGCGCGCGGGCGGCGCACTCGCGGAACCGGGAGGCGAACAGCGCCGAGCCGCCGACCTGATCGGTGACGATCTGGTCGACCTCGCCCTTGTCGAACGCGACGTCCGCGGCGCCGACCGGGGCCTGCTCGCTGTCGTATTCGGTGCCGGCCCTCGTCGGTTCCCGGTCCAGCAGGTCCAGGCCCATGAGATCGGCGTCGGGCAGGCGCAGCACGATGCCGTCGTCGGCGTGCATGACCTGCGCGTCCATGCCGTACCGCTCGGACAGCCGAGCCCCGAGCGCGAGGGCCCAGGGGGCGTGGACCTGGGCGCCGAAGGGGGAGTGGACGACGACCCGCCAGTCGCCCAGCTCGTCCCGGAACCGCTCCACGACGATCGTGCGGTCGTCCGGGATGTGACCGCAGGCTTCGCGCTGCTCGTCCAGGTACGACAGCACGTTGTCCGCCGCCCACGCGTCCAGTCCCGCCGCCAGCAGCCGCAGCCGGGCGTCGTCCCTGGACAGCGAGCCGACCTCACGCAGGAACGCGCCCACCGCGCGGCCCAGCTCCAGCGGGCGGCCCAGCTGGTCGCCCTTCCAGAACGGCAACCGGCCCGGCACGCCCGGCGCGGGGGAGACCAGGACGCGGTCGCGGGTGATGTCCTCGATCCGCCAGGAACTCGTGCCCAGCGTGAAGACGTCGCCCACGCGGGACTCGTAGACCATCTCCTCGTCCAGCTCACCGACCCGGCCCCCGCCCTTCTTGGGGTCGGAACCGGCGAGGAACACCCCGAACAGGCCGCGGTCCGGGATGGTGCCGCCGGAGGTGACGGCGAGGCGCTGGGCGCCCGGGCGGCCGGTGACCGTGCCGGCCACGCGGTCCCACACCACGCGCGGACGCAACTCCGCGAACGCGTCCGACGGGTAACGGCCCGCCAGCATGTCGAGGACGGCCGTGAACGCCGACTCGGGCAGCGAGGCGAAGGGGGCCGCACGACGGACCACGGCGAGCAGGTCGTCGAACTGCCAGGTGTCCAGTGCCGTCATGGCCACCAGTTGCTGCGCGAGCACGTCCAGTGGGTTCGCGGGAACCTTCAGGGACTCGATCGAACCCGACCGCATCCGCTCGGTGACCACGGCGGCCTGGACGAGGTCGCCCCGGTACTTCGGGAAGACCACACCGGTGGAGACGGCGCCCACCTGGTGTCCGGCGCGGCCCACACGCTGGAGCCCGGAGGCCACCGAGGGCGGCGACTCGACCTGGACGACGAGGTCCACGGCGCCCATGTCGATGCCGAGTTCGAGACTGGAAGTGGCGACCACCGCGGGCAGCCGGCCCGCCTTCAGGTCCTCCTCCACCAGAGCGCGCTGCTCCTTGGAGACCGAGCCGTGGTGCGCGCGGGCGATCACCGGGGGCGCGCCCTGCGCCGCGCCGGAGCCGCCCATCAGCTGGGCCGGGGAGTGGTGCTCGTCCAGGGTCTCGCCGGTCGCACGCTCGTACGCGATCTCGTTGAGCCGGTTGCACAGCCGCTCCGCCAGGCGGCGGGAGTTGGCGAAGACGATCGTGGACCGGTGGGACTGGACGAGGTCCGCGATCCGCTCCTCCACGTGCGGCCAGATCGACGGCCGCTCCGCTCCCTCGGTCGCGTCCGAGGTCGGGGAGCCGCCCAGCTCACCCATGTCCTCGACCGGCACGACGACGGAGAGGTCGAACTCCTTGCCGGACTCCGGCTGGACGATCTCCACCTTGCGGCGCGGGGACAGGTACCGGGCCACCTCGTCCACCGGGCGTACGGTCGCCGACAGGCCGATCCGGCGGGCGGGCCTGGGCAGCAGCTCGTCCAGCCGCTCCAGGGACAGCGCGAGATGCGCGCCGCGCTTGGTGCCCGCGACCGCGTGCACCTCGTCCAGGATCACCGTCTCCACGCCCGCCAGTGCGTCGCGCGTGGCCGACGTCAGCATCAGGAACAGCGACTCGGGAGTGGTGATCAAGATGTCCGGCGGGCGCGTGGACAGGGCGCGGCGCTCGGCGGCCGGGGTGTCGCCGGAACGGATGCCGACCCTGACCTCGGGCTCGGCCAGGCCCAGGCGCACGGACTCCTGGCGGATGCCGGTCAGCGGACTGCGCAGGTTGCGCTCGACATCCACTGCGAGGGCCTTCAGCGGGGACACGTACAACACCCGGCAGCGCTTCTTCGGGTCGGCCGGGGGCGGGGTGGAGGCCAGCTGGTCCAGGGCGGCGAGGAACGCGGCCAGCGTCTTGCCCGAACCGGTCGGTGCGACCACCAGCACGTCCGAGCCCTCGCGGATGGCCTGCCACGCGCCCGCCTGGGCGGCGGTGGGCGCGGAGAACGCCCCCGTGAACCAGCCGCGGGTCGCGGGGGTGAAGCCGTCCAGGGCTCGATGTGCGGAGCTGACCATGCGTCCATCCTGCACCCGGCCACTGACAATCGCGCTGACCTGGGCAGACGGGGGCGGGCTCGAGTGGCATCAGGGCCGTCCGGGACCGGCACGGCTCCGGGCAGGGCGGACAATGGCCCCATGGCGGGTTCAGGAGAGCGGGCACGGCACTGGCAGTACGCGGGGTTGCCGGGGGTCGATCTCCTGCGGGCCCGCTACGTCCGCAAGACCTTCGTCCGGCACACCCACGAGAACTTCGTGATCGCGGCCATAGCCGACGGCGTCGAGGTCTTCCACCACCACGGCTCCGACGTCTCAGCCGGCGCCGGCGCCCTCGCCCTGGTCAACCCGGACACCCCGCACACCGGCCGGGCGGGCGTGCCCGAGGGCTGGCGGTACGGCGCGATCTACCCGTCCCCCGACGTGGTCGCCGGCATCGCCGCCGAGACCACCACCCTGCGGGGCACCCCGGGCTTCGTGAGCCCCGTCCTGGACGACCCCTACACCGTCCGCCTCGTGCACCAGGTGCTGCGCGCCGCCGACGAAGGCAATGCGCTGGCCGCCGACACCCTCCTCCGGGTCGCCGTGACCAGGCTGCTCCAGCTGAACGGTGGCCCGCTGCCGCAGCGGCGGACCCCGCCGGCCGGGGCGCGGATCGCGGCACGCGCGCGTGCGGTGCTGGAGGAGCGGATGGCCGGACCGCCGACCCTGGAACGGCTCGCCGCGGACCTCGGTACCACCCCGTTCGCCCTGCTGCGGGCGTTCCGCGACGCATACGGCATGCCACCGCACACCTGGCTGACCGACGCCCGGGTGCGCCGCGCGCGGCTGCTGCTGGACGCGGGCACCGCCCCCGCCGAGGCGGCCGTCGCCGTCGGCTTCACCGACCAGCCCCACCTCAACCGGCACTTCGCCCGGATCGTCGGCGTGCCCCCGGGTGCCTACCAGCGGGAACGCAGGATTGTGAGCGAGCGCAAGAACGTACAAGACCCGGACTGACGTCCGCCCGTACCGTCCGGGGCGTGGCACAGCACACTGCACTCAACGACCGGGCGGCCGACAGCGCGGACAAGCCGGACGCGGCCGTCGTACGGGACGCCCTCGGGGTCGGCGTCGCCGTGGGCCTGTCCGGATTCGCCTTCGGGGTGACCTCGGCGGGCAGCGGCCTCGGCCTGCTCCAGACCTGCGCGCTCAGCCTCCTGGTGTTCACCGGCGCCTCCCAGTTCGCCCTGGTCGGCGCGCTCGCCGCCGGCGGCAACCCGTTCACGGCCGCCGCCGGCGCCTTCTTCCTGGGCGTGCGCAACGCCTTCTACGGACTGCGTCTGTCGCAGTTGCTCGCCCTCCCGCGCGCGCTACGGCCGCTCGCAGCCCAGTGGGTGATCGACGAGACCACCGCGGTGACCCTGGCTCAGCCGACACGGCGCGCCGCACGCATCGGCTTCACCGTCACCGGGCTCAGCCTGTACGTGCTGTGGAACCTCACCACGCTGCTCGGAGCGCTGGGCGCCAGGGCGATCGGTGACACGCGCGCGTGGGGCCTGGACGCGGCGGGACCCGCCGTGTTCCTGGCGCTGCTCGCCCCGATGCTGAAGACGGCCACAGAGCGTGCGGTCGCGGGCGTAGCCGTAGTGCTGGGCCTCGGTCTGCTGCCCGTCCTGCCGGTCGGCGTGCCGGTCCTGGTGGCGGCAGCGGCGGCCCCGCTCGCGCTCTTCGCCGAGGGTCGGCGCAGTAGCCGTTCAGGTGTAGCGGGTGGATCACATGGACCGGGCGGATCACATGGACCGGGCGGATCACATGGACCGGGTGGATCAGGTGGACGGGGTGGATCAACAGGTCCGGCTCGGGTTGACCAGGTGGACGCAACGCATGACATGGAGGGGAACCGGTGAACACCTGGATCGCGATCGGTCTGACCGTCCTCGGCTGCTACGCCGTCAAGTTCGCCGGACTCCTGGTACCGGCGCACACCGTCGAACGGCCGTACGTGCGTCGGCTCGCCGCCCTGCTGCCCGTCGCCCTCCTCGCCGCGCTCACGGCCCAGCAGACGTTCGCCGACGGGCACACGCTCGTGCTGGACGCGCGGGCCGCGGGCCTCGGCGCCGCGGCCGTGGCACTGGTGCTGCGCGCACCGTTCCTGGTGGTGGTCGGGGCGGCCGTGGTGGTGACGGCGGGAGTACGGGCCATCGGCGGGTGAGGCGGCTTGCTCTAGCCCGGCCGGCGGGTGAGGCGGCTTGCTCCGGCCCGGTCGTCGGGTGAGGCGGCTCAGGCGGCCCCCGGCCGGCCCGCTGGACGGGTCAGCCCACGAAGCGGCCGTACGCCCTCAGCGTGCGCAGCGCCTCGATGGTCACCAGGGGCCGTGCCTCCAGCGCGGGGGCCGGGGCCCAGCCGCGCCGGCGCAAGGGCCAGCCGCCGTCCTCCTGCTGCTCGGCGGCCAGGTGGTCCAGCGAGCGGGCCATCTCGTCGTCGGTGAACCACGCGCGAGCGAGCGAGTCAGGGGTGCGGGCGAAGTCGTGCGGGAAGTGGTGCTCGCCCGGGGCGTAGCCGGAGGCGGCCGGGAACGCGTCGAGCCGGGCAGGGTCCAGCGCGGCGAGCCGCTGCTCGCGCACCAGGCGGCCGATCCGGTCCGCGGCGGCCTCCGCGCGCGGGCGGTCGGGAGCGGAGTCCAGGAAGGTCACGGCGGCCTCCACCTCGTAGGGGTGGGGCTTGTCCAGTGACTCCACGGCCTGCCAGCAGAAGTCGGTGGCCCGGAACAGCCAGGCGTGCCACACCTCGTTGCGGTGCAGCAGGCCGACGACCGGACCGGTGGCCAGCAGCTCGCTGGGGGGATCGTCGACGACTGGGACGAACGGTGCCGTCGGATAGCCGCGCTGGCCGGGGCGGACCGCGGGGAGCGCGCCGTCCGGACTGGAGACGGAGGTCAGATAGCGGCACACGCGCTCCACCCGCTGTCCGCCGCAACGCCCGACGGCGTCCAGTACGCGCAGCGCGTGCGCGATGTGCAGGGGCTGGCTCACCGGTCCGCGCAGATCGGGCTCCAGGGCGTGCCCGTAACCGCCGTCCTCGTTACGGTAGGCCTCCAGCGCGGCTTCCACCGCCTCCGGGCAGCCGTGCAGGAAGAGGTACGCGAAGAGGCGCTGCTCCAGCACGCGCGCGGTGAGCCACACGAACTGTTCGGCACGGAAGAGCGGTGATCGCGCCGGGGGCGTGGAGGGGAGTGGGGGAACTCCGGTTTCGGCCATGCGTCAGACCGTAGGGCGGAAAGCGGTCTCGGACAGTGCTCCCGGGCAGGGCCCACCCCCAGGGGCGGGATACTGGAGTCATGCGGTTGACGGTCTTCTGGCAGCGGATGGCGGAGCACTTCGGTCCGGGGTACTCCGAAACCTTCGCGCGCGATCACGTCATGTCGGAACTGGGCGGACGTACGGTGAACGAGGCCCTGGACGCCGGCTGGGCGGCCAAGGACGTCTGGCGCGTGGTCTGCTCCGTCATGGACGTGCCCGGCGAGAGGCACTGACGGCGGCGTACGGAAACGCCCTGATTGTCGGCTTCGGTGTCGACGGTACGGCACTGATCTGTCACGAAAATCGCAGGTGGGCGCCGGTTGTCGGTGGCGTGGGCGAGACTTGGCGCGTGGCACCGACTGACGAGGACTCCCTGGCCCACCCTGCCCGCGACGGCGAGCCGTCCGCCCGGCAGGCGGCACCCGCTGCCGCGACACCGCCCGGCCACCCCCCGGCCTCCGGCGCCGTCGCTCCGGGCGGCCGAATGCCGCGCTGGCTGCCACGCGCCATGGTGCTCGCGCTCGCGCTGATCGCCGCCTTCCAGCTCGGCAGCTGGGCGTTCCACCAGCTGACCGGACTATTGATCAACATATTGATCGCGTTCTTCCTGGCCCTCGCGATCGAGCCCGCGGTGAGCCGTATGGCCGCCCTCGGCATGCGCAGGGGACTCGCGACCTTCCTGGTCTTCCTCGGTCTGACCATCGTCGCCGCCGGGTTCGTCACCTTGCTCGGGTCCATGCTGGCCGGCCAGATCATCAAGATGATCGAGGGTTTCCCGGGTTACCTCGACTCGCTCATCAACTGGATCAACGAGACCTTCCACACGGAACTGAGACGGGTGGACGTCCAGGAGGGTCTCCTCCACTCCGACTGGCTGCGCAAGTACGCGCAGACCAGCGCGGCCGGTGTCCTCGACGTGTCCGCCCAGGTGCTCGGCGGCCTCTTCCAGCTGCTGACGGTCGGCTTGTTCTCGTTCTACTTCGCCGCGGACGGCCCCCGGCTGCGCCGCGCCCTGTGCTCCGTCCTGCCGCCCGCGCGTCAGGCCGAGGTGCTGCGCGCCTGGGAGATAGCCGTCGACAAGACCGGCGGCTATCTCTACTCCCGCGGCCTCATGGCGCTGATCTCCGGAGTCGCGCACTACATCCTGCTCCAGTCCCTGGGTGTGCCGTACGCGCCCGTGCTGGGTGTCTGGGTGGGCCTGGTCTCGCAGTTCATCCCCACCATCGGCACGTACCTCGCGGGAGCGCTGCCGATGCTGATCGCCTTCACCGTGAACCCCTGGTACGCGGTGTGGGTGCTGGTCTTCGTCGTGGTCTACCAGCAGTTCGAGAACTACATGCTCCAGCCGAAGCTGACCGCCAAGACGGTCGACATCCACCCCGCGGTCGCCTTCGGCTCGGTCATCGCGGGCACCGCCCTGCTGGGAGCCGTCGGCGCGCTGATCGCCATTCCGGCGGTGGCCACCCTGCAGGCGTTCCTGGGGGCGTACGTGAAGCGGTACGCGGTGACGGACGATCCCCGCGTGTACGGGCACCGCGGCAGAAGGCCGGGCGGCCCCGGAATGCTCACCCGCGCCCGACGGCTGTGGGCGGGCCGCCCCGGCGGGGAAGAGCGGTCGTAGAACGAGCCGCCGCTGAGAGTGCTCGTAGAGCGGGGGCGCGAAGAGCGGCCGTGGAGCGGGCCGGCCGGCAGTGGCCGGCAGACGTTCAGTACGTCAGCGCGGCCCGTACGGCGGCCAGGGCGACGGCTGCCGCATAGCACCCCGCCGCCGCGGCCACGATGCGCCGTCGCGTCCGCTCGCTCCACGGCGTGCGCGACAGCAGCCCGGCCAGCAGGGGCAGGGCGAGGACGGCGTGCAGGCTGATGCCGTGCAGCGGCTTGAGCGGAGCCGTCGAGTGGTAGGCGGCCTCCTGGTGGCCGGTCCGCGTCAGGACGACCCCCCGCGCGATCATCGCCGCACCCGAAGCCAGGGCCACCAGCAGCAGCGCGAAACCGGACCGCACCGCGAGCGGCATGCCGGCCGGGCCGGTCGGCCGGTGCCGGAAGGACACGACGGCGAAGACGGTGAGCAGGACGACCAGGACACCGCCGCCCACCGCGAGTGCCATGGACACGGAGGCGTCGAAGAGCGTCTCCATGTTCAGGTGGGAGGGCACACGGCGCCATGCCTGGAGGGTGATGCCTCCCACCTCCGCGACGAAGTCGGCGGCGAGGACGAGCAGCACGGCCGAGCGCAGCCGGGCGCCCATCCGCAGGTACGAGGTGACCCAGGTGAGCGCGATGAGGGTCACTCCGAAGGAGAGCCCGAACGTGACGGGCTTGCGCCAGGAGACCGGGCCGTCCCAGGGGCCGCCGTCGACCGCGAACACCACCAGGTGGACGAGTCCGGACACGACGAGGAGGAGCCCTGTCGTCCGGCAGACGCGGTCGACGGCGGCACGCGGCATCTTCATGGTCCCAAGGCTCGCCCTGACATGTCCGCGCGGTCGTCCTCCGTCCGGAGACACCTGCGCTACGCCGGCGGGAGCAGACGGCACCGCCGAAGCCACGGTCGTCGTCCCTGTTCGGTCTGGTCGTTCGTTCTGGTCGTTCGTTCTGGTCCAAGCCCTGGCGAGCGTGGGTCACCCCCTGCGGGACCCCCGCCCCCGGTGCGCATGGCGTGCTTGACACCAAAATCGAACATCCATTCTCATGGAGGCTCAGGCGAGGCTCTCGGTCGGGGATTCGTCCCGTTTCGCAGGGATATTTCCCCCGGTTATCCACAGGCTGGACCTGCGTCGGGGCGCATTGTCAGTGGCAGGCGTTAGCGTCTTTGACGTGAAGCGATCGACTCAAGCAAACCGGGTGGAACCCATGGCAGGAACCGACCGCGAGAAGGCGCTCGACGCCGCGCTCGCACAGATTGAACGGCAATTCGGCAAGGGCGCGGTCATGCGCATGGGCGAGCGGTCGAAGGAGCCCATCGAGGTCATCCCGACCGGGTCGACCGCACTCGACGTCGCCCTCGGCGTCGGCGGGCTGCCGCGCGGCCGTGTCGTGGAGATCTACGGACCGGAGTCCTCCGGTAAGACGACCCTGACCCTGCACGCCGTGGCCAACGCCCAGAAGGCCGGCGGTCAGGTCGCATTCGTGGACGCCGAGCACGCCCTCGACCCCGAGTACGCGCGCAAGCTCGGCGTCGACATCGACAACCTGATCCTCTCCCAGCCCGACAACGGTGAGCAGGCCCTGGAGATCGTGGACATGCTGGTCCGCTCCGGCGCCCTCGACCTCATCGTCATCGACTCCGTCGCCGCGCTCGTCCCGCGCGCGGAGATCGAGGGCGAGATGGGCGACAGCCACGTCGGTCTGCAGGCCCGGCTGATGAGCCAGGCGCTGCGGAAGATCACCAGCGCGCTCAACCAGTCCAAGACCACCGCCATCTTCATCAACCAGCTCCGCGAGAAGATCGGCGTGATGTTCGGCTCCCCGGAGACCACGACCGGTGGCCGGGCGCTGAAGTTCTACGCCTCGGTGCGTATCGACATCCGCCGCATCGAGACCCTGAAGGACGGCACGGAGGCGGTCGGTAACCGCACCCGCTGCAAGGTCGTCAAGAACAAGGTCGCCCCGCCCTTCAAGCAGGCCGAGTTCGACATCCTCTACGGCCAGGGCATCAGCCGCGAGGGCGGCCTGATCGACATGGGCGTGGAGCACGGTTTCGTGCGCAAGGCCGGCGCCTGGTACACGTACGAGGGCGACCAGCTCGGCCAGGGCAAGGAGAACGCGCGCAACTTCCTCAAGGACAACCCCGACCTGGCCAACGAGATCGAGAAGAAGATCAAGGAGAAGCTGGGCGTGGGCGTCCGCCCGGAGGAGCCCGCCACCGAGCCGGGCGCGGACGCTGCGGTCACCACCGCGGCCGAGGACACCGCCAAGTCGGCACCCGCCCCGGCAGCCGCCAAGGCCACCAAGCCCAAGGCCGCCGCAGCCAAGAGCTGACCGTGACGCGACGAACCGACTGGGCCGAGTACGAGTACGCCACCCCCGGTGCCCCACGGGGGAGGGGCGCCGGGGGCCACCCGGACTCCGCGCCGGACGGTGACGACGGACACCAGGACGGCGGGTACGGCGGGTACGGAGACCGTACCGGCCGGGGGCGCGGCCGGCGGCGGCGCGGTTTCGGGGACGCGCCCGGTGAGGACGAAGGCGCCCCTCCCTCGGCGAGGGACGAGCGGGGGGAGTCTTCTGGGGACCCGGCTGAGCAGGCCCGGGCGATCTGCCTGCGCCTGCTCACCGGGACCCCGCGCACTCGGAAGCAGCTCGCGGACGCCCTGCGCAAGCGAGAGATCCCCGACGAGATCGCCGACGAGGTGCTGTCCCGGTTCGAAGAGGTCGGACTGATCGACGACGCGGCTTTCGCGGACGCCTGGGTGGAGTCCCGTCATCACGGTCGTGGGCTCGCCCGCCGCGCACTCGCCCGGGAACTGCGCACCAAGGGCGTCGAGCCGGCGCTGATCGAGGATGCCGTCGGCCAGCTCGACTCCGAGCAGGAAGAGGCGACCGCCCGGGAACTCGTCGCCCGCAAACTGCGCGCAACACGGGGTCTCGACCGCGACAAACGCCTCCGGCGCCTCGCCGGCATGCTCGCCCGCAAGGGCTACCCCGAGGGCATGGCCCTGCGCGTCGTCCGCCAGGCCCTGGAGGAAGAGGGCGAGGACACGGAGTTCCTCGAGAACGGGGACTTCTGAGGACCCATCGGCGGCGTGATCCTTGAGCCCTTCGAGGACCCATCGGCGGCGTGACCCATGAGTCCTTCGAGGGCCGGCAGCCTTCGGCCCTTCGGGAGCCGGCAGCCTTCGGCCTTCCGGCGGCAGCGGTTACCGACGCTTCGCGGGCAGTGGCCTGCCACGGCGCCGTGGGAACGACCTCGCTGCCTGCCACCGGACCCTCGTGACGGCGGGGGTAGGGCTAACCCCCGCCGGAGACGGGTGGGGTCACCCCCGGTCCAAGACGCCAGGTCACCGCAGTGCTCTCTCTGCCCGCGCGGGCCAGTCTGTAGGCGTACCCCCGGTCACGGCTCACCAGCCGGGACCGACGCCTACGACACAACCCGTGCACACAACAGAACAGAAGAGAGCCCGTCCCCATGATGCTGCGTTACGCCCTCAAGACAGTCCGCGCCCGCAAGGCCGGGTTTCTCGGCGCCTTCCTCGCCCTGATGTGTGCCGCCGCGTTGATCACCGCGTGCGGCACCCTCCTCGACACCGGCCTGCGCGGCACCATCCGGACCGAACGCTACGGCGCCGCTCCCGTCGTGGTCTCCGCCGACCAGTACGTCCACCAGACCACCGTCAAGCACAAGAAGGGCAAGACGAAGGTCAAGCACAAGGCGAAGCCCATCGCCGAGCGCGCCTGGCTGTCCGAGCACCTGCGCAGCACACTCGTCCGCACCCCCGGCGTGGCTCGGGTCGTCCCCGAACTCACCTTCCCCGCCCAGCCGTTGACCCCGGCCGGTACCGGCGGCCGTACCGCCTACGGCCATGCCTGGGACTCCGCCGCGCTGACGCCGTACCGGCTCACCGCGGGCCGCGCTCCCTGGGCCACGGGTGACCTCGTCATCGACGCAGACCTCGCCGCGCGGGCTCGTCTGCGGCCCGGTGACCGGCTCGCGGTGCAGTCCTCGCAGGCCCCCCGCAGCTACCGGATCACCGGCATCGCCACGCCGGCCACCGCGGTACGCCACCAGACGTCCCTGTTCTTCTCCGAGGCCGAGGCCCGGCGACTGGCCGCCCACCCCGGACAGGTCACCGCGTTCGGTGTGCTGCCGGCCAAGGGGGAGGACACCGACCGGGTGCGCCGGGCCGTGGCCGAGGCGCTGCACGGCACCACCGCACAGGTCAGCACCGGGGACGCCCGCGGGCCCGTCGAGTTCCTGGACGCGGCTTCCGCCCGCATCCGACTGGTCAGCATGGGCGGCGCCATGGGCGGCACCTCGCTGCTGGTGGCGGTCCTCGTGGTCGTCGGCACCTTCGCGCTCACCGTCCAGCAGCGCCACCGTGAACTCGCCCTGCTCCGGGCCATCGCCGCCACACCCGGCCAGATCCGCAAGCTGCTCGGCCGGGAGGCACTGATCGTCGGAGTCGCGGCAGGCACGACCGGTGCACTGCTCGGACTGCCGCTGGGCAGTTGGCTGCACTCCAGGTTCGTCGCCCTGGGCGCCGTACCCGACACGCTCGAGCACACGGCCAGCGTCTTCCCGCCGCTCGCCGCTCTCGCCGCCACCCTGCTCGGGGCGTGGGCGGCAGCCCGGATCGCCTCCCGCAGGGTCGCCCGGATCCGCCCGGCCGAGGCTCTGGCCGAGGCCAGGAGCGAGCGCACCGGGCCGGCCTGGGGCCGGATCATCGCAGGGCTGCTGCTCCTCGCCGGCGGAGTGGTCCTCGTCATCGTCCTCACCTCCCTGCGCACCGAGCCCGCTTCCACTCCCGTGACGTTCCTCGCCGTCGTCGTCCTGGCCACCTCCGTCTCCCTGCTCGGGCCCGCCCTGGTCAAGGCCGCCGCGCTGCTGCTCGCCGGCCCCCTCCGGCTCACGGGTCACGGCGGCAGGCTCGCCACGGCCAACCTGCGCGGCAACGCCGCCCGCATGGCCTCCGTCGTCACCCCCCTCACCCTGCTCGTCGGCATGACCTGCACCGTCCTGTTCGTCCAGTCCACCCTCGGGGATGCCGCCCGCACCCAGGTCCGAGAGGGAACCAGGGCCGACTGGGTCGTCGCCGCCCAGGGCCCGGGCGTGCCCGGCGAGGCCGCCGAGCGGCTGCGCGCGCGGCACGACACGGTCACCGAGGTGGTCCGCACCACGGTCCGCGTCGGCCTCGACAAGTACCCCGCACAAGGCGTCAGCCCCGCAGGCCTGACCCGTACCTGGGACCCGAAGGTCACCGCCGGCTCCCTCGGCCGGCTCGGTCCCCGCACCGTCGCCGTCAGCGAACTCGTTGCCGACCAGCACTACTTGAAGCCCGGAAGCACGCTGAAACTCACGCTCGGCGACGGCACGCCCGCCACACTCACCGTCGCCGCCGTCTATGCCCGGGGTCTCGGCTTCGGTGACCTCACCTTTGACCACGGCCTCGTCGCCCGCCACGTCGACAATCCGCTCGCCTCCTCCGTCCTCGTCAGCACGACCCGTACACAGACACAACTCGCGACTACGCTCCGTGAGTTCCCGGGTCTGCAGATTCTTTCGCCGACCGCCGCCGACGACCTCCAGGCCGACCGGCAGCAGACGAACGCCGAGGTCAACTACCTCGCCATGGGACTCGTGCTGGCTTTCACCGCCATCGCAGTCGTCAACACGCTGGCCATGTCGGTCGCCGAGCGTGTCCGGGAGTTCGCCCTGCTCCGCCTCGCCGGGGCGACCCGCCGTCAGGTGCTGCGCATGCTGCGCACCGAGGTGCTGTCGGTCCTGCTCATCGCCACCACGCTCGGCAGCGGTATCGCCCTCGCCGTGCTCACCGCGTTCAGCGTGGGCATGACGGGCGGGGCGGCGCCCGAGGTCGTACCGCTGCTCTACGTCGCCGTCGTCGCCGTCGCCGGGCTCCTCGCGCTCGTGGCCGGCGCCGTGCCGGGGCGGGTGGCACTCCGGGTGCGGGCGGTGACCGTAGCCACGTCGAAGGAGTAGGGCCGGCGGGGACTGCTGAGCGCCGCGTCCATCAATACGCCGCCTGCCCGCCCGTACGCCCCGGCCGCCCGTTCCGTACGCCCCGCCCGCCCGTTTGCCTGCACGTCCGCGCGTCCGCTGCGTCGGTCCGTGCGGCGAAAAGCGGTGAACCCTCTGGCACGCCAGGGGGTTCACCGTATTCCGGGACGCATGGCTCAGGACGTCGCCGGCCCCACCGGCCCCTGCGACCGCACCGGCTCGACCGGCAGTCCCGCCGCCCGCCACGCCTGGAAACCGCCCACCAGGTCGGTCGCCCGGTGCAGACCCAGCTGGTGGAGGGAAGCGGCGGCGAGGCTGGAGGCGTAGCCCTCGTTGCAGATCACCACGACACGCAGAGCGTGGCCGGTGGCCTCGGGAAGGCGGTGGCTGCCCTGCGGGTCGAGGCGCCACTCCAGCTCGTTGCGCTCGACGACGACCGCTCCTGGAATGAGTCCGTCCCGCTCGCGCAGAGCCGCGTACCGGATGTCGACCAGCAGCGCCGCACCGGACTGCGCCGCCTCGTGCGCCTCCGGTGCCTCGATGCGCTGGTAGCCCGCGCGCACCCGCTCCAGCAACTCGTCGATGCCCAGTGGCCGTTCCACCGCCACCACAGTCGCCTCCGAACCTCCGTGCGTGCCGCTCACTGCCAGTCCTCCGGGCGTTCGACCTGCTCCAGGCGCAGCACCTGGCCGACGCGACTGTAACGACGGATCCGCGGCAGCGGTGGGTGGTAGGCGTGCACGGAGACCGCGTGTCGGTCGCGGGACTTGTTGAGTACCTCGTGCACGTGGTGGCGGCCGAAGGTGCGGCCCCGGCCGGCGGGCAGCCGGCGTTCGCGGTCCACGTCCTCGGCGAGTTCCAGTGTCTTCCAGCCGTCGGTGGGCAGCCGCGCGGCCAGCGAGTACTCCGTCAGCTCACCCGACGCGGTGAGGAAGGCGCCGACCGAGTCCGCGTGGTCGTGCCAGCCGGTACCGGTACCGGGCGGCCAGCCGATCAGCCAGGCCTCGCTGCCGCCGGGACCCTCCAGCCGTACCCAGGTGCGGCCCTCGGGATCGAGCGGCAGGGAGGCGATCAGCGCGGTGTCGGCCGCCGTACGCCGGACGAAGTCGAGCAGGTCAGCCTGGGTCGGCACCGAGCCGGAGGCAGGGGTCGTGGAAGGAGACGCAGCCGGAGAAGCAGGGGCCGGGGAAGAAGAGAGGGAAGACGGGAAAGAGGGGACAGACACGTGCACCGTCCTGGGGGTTCGCGGAAACGGGCGCGCGACGGCGCCCGGAAAGGAAAGAGGGTGCGAATTCAGCAGGACGGGCGACACACGCAGCCCGCGTAGCGGACGAGGTCCATATGGACCCTCCGCCACAGGCGCACACAGGTGTCGGTCACGATCCGGAGTACAGCATGCCGCCGTACTCCGGTCAACCGGGTGTCACCCTGCGGACGGAGGGCACGTGAGCGCAGGGCCGGCGCGCACCTGTCCCGTCTCCGACAGGGACTCCGGGCACGCGGTAGCCGCGCAGGCCGGCCAAAGCGCGCCCGGCGCGGCCGAGCGGGCGCTGCTCCCGGTGGCGCTCGGCGGCGCGCGGGACTACATGGCCCGGGATCAGCGTCGCGCGCCGGACCCCGCCTGCGCCGGCTCCTCCTGCGCGGCCTCCTTCGCCGCACCGCCCAGCGCGGCCTCGGCCGCCGTGTACAGCTCGGCCGGGCGGACCCCGCTCAGCGCGGCGACCAGGTGGCCGTCGGGGCGCACGAGCAGGACACTGTGCGCCGGCGCACCGGGGTAGCTCTCCGCGACCAGCAGTTCGGCGGGGTGCGGAAGGGCCGTCACTGCCGCCGCCAGCCGGGGCATCACCCCGGCGGACACCCAGTGCTTGCGGTCCCAGACCCCCGTGCCGGGCGCGATCAGGACGACGAGCAGCGCGCCCCGGCCGAGCCGGTCGCGCAGCTGGACGAAGGAACCGTCCTCCGCCGTGACCCGGACATCGGCGACCGGCGCGCCGGGCGGGGTCTCGACGGGGATGGCCGCCTCCAGGGGCCGGGGCATGAGCGGCGAGTCGGCGTGCGTCCCCGGCGCGCCCAGCAGGCCGCGCCCCAGATGAGCATCCGTGAGCAGCGCCTCATGGCCCCGAGCCGTGCCCGGAACGATGTGGCGCAGGCCGCCTCCGCCGCGCAGCACCGGCAGCACCTGGTCGGCGGCGCGCAGCCGGGCCGCGACCGCCGCTCGTCGCTCGGTCTGGTAGCTGTCCAGCAGGGCCTCGTGCGCACCGTGGTGCCAGGCCGTGGCCAGTTTCCAGGCGAGGTTGTCGGCGTCCCGGAGGCCCTCGTCGAGCCCCTGGGTGCCGAGCGCGCCGAGCAGGTGCGCCGCGTCCCCGGCGAGGAAGACACGGCCGGCTCGCCACCGGCGGGCGAGGCGGTGGTGCACGGTGTGCACGCCGGTGTCCAGCAGGTCGTACACCGGAGTGGGCCCGTCCGACCAGCCCGCGAGGGTCTCGCGGATGCGGGTCAGCAGGACTTCCGGCGTGACCAGGTCCTTGCCCGGCGGGAGCAGCCAGTCCAGGCGCCAGGCACCGCCAGGGAGGGGGCGGGCGGTCACCTCCCCGGCCGAGGGCCCGGACGACCGCCACGGCGGCATCCGATGGAGCAACGCCTGACCCTCCCACGGAAGTTCCACACGCAGCGTGGCGACCGCGTGCCGCTCCACCGCCGTACGGCCCGGGAAGCGGATGTCCTGGAGTTTGCGCACGGTGGAGCGGGGGCCGTCGCAGCCGATCAGGAAACTGCCGCGCCACCAGGTGGCGGTGGAGCCGCGGGTGTGGGCGGAGACGCCGGAACGCTCCTGCTCGATCGCGTCCAGGCGGCTGTCCACGGCCACGTTCACCAGGGGTTCGTCGGCCGCGGCCGCGCGCAGGGCGTTCGTGAGGACGTGCTGGGCGATGTGCAGCGGGGCAGCAGGGTCCGCATTGTCGAAAGTGACCTCGCTCATCGCCTGTTTGCGGCGCAGGGACCGCCATCCGGCCCAGCGCACGCCATGCTCACCGAGGGCCACTGCGGTCAGCCGCTCCAGCAGGGCTGCCGTGTCCTCGCGCAGGACGACCGTGCGCGCCGGGCGGGGCTCGTCCTGGCCGGGGCCCTCGTCCACGACGACGGCGGGCACGTTCTGACGGGCCAGCAGCAGGGCGAGCGTCAGTCCGACCGGCCCCGCTCCGATGATGATCACCGGGTCCATGACGTGGCGCTCCCTGGCCGTGATGATGCCCTGACAGGGACAAGTGAACAGGAAGGTGAAGCGGGGTGCACGATCACAGAACGTATGCAACCCAGTGCGCGTGCTTGCGTCAAGTGATGTTGGTGGTCATGCGGCTGAGTGTTGGTCAGTCACCGACCCCGGCCTGCCAGGCGATACGGGCGGCATGCATCCGATTGTCGACACGCAGTTTCCCGCACAGCGTACGGATATGGTCCTTGACTGTCTCCGGACTGATGCACAGGGCCTGGGCGATTGCGCGGTTGGGGAGGCCGTCGCTGAGGAGGGTCAGGACCTCGCGCTCGCGTGAACTGAGGCCGGCCACGCGTTCATGAGCGCCGTGTCGGGAGCGGGGCGGGGCGGGACAGCCATGGATGATCGCGTCGGCGATCTCGGGTGACAGCGCGCGGCTGCCCTCGGTGACGGCAGTGAGGGCCCAGGTGAGGTGCTTGGGCGCGGAGCGGTGCAGCAGGACACCGGCCGCGCCACGGGTCAGGAGGGTGAGGGCATCCCGTTCCGTGACCCGCTCCGCGATGACCAGGACGGCGGGGGGCGCGGGAAGGCGGGCGACGGTCTCCATCAGAGCCAGGGAGTCCTTGCCGTATGTGTCACCGCAGACGAGGAGCTTCGGGCGGGTGGCCCGCACCAGAGCGGCCGTGTGGGCACGCTTTCCTTCGGCCACGACGCTGGGCATCTTATGTCCGGCTGTCTCCGGTCTCAGGGAATGAAGCATTCCACGTAATCCCGCGCGTGAGAGTGATCTGTCGTCAATGATTCCTACCCGTAGCATCCCGACCCCCGTGTGGCTTTGTGCATAGGCAACGGAACGTGTGATCACACCCGCCCGGTCATGGCGAGTGACGCTCGGATGATCCTCTCGATTGTCGCCGCCGTGCGTCAAGTTTCTTTTGGGGCAAGCCCTGTGGTGATGTCAATCCCCGATTTAGGGGGCAAGTTTTCGTCATCCCCCGAATGGGGGGTCGTCGCTTCGTCTTCCGGAACGCAGGATGGAAGCCGCTCGACAAGCCTGAGCGAAAGGAAAGGAATTCAGATGGCCAATGTGTACCGGCGCGGTGCGGTGTGGGCAGCGGCCGCGGCCGCCAGTGTGCTGACCATGGGGGCAGAGAGCGTGCCGGCGGAAGCGGCTCCCGCGCCCGCGTCAAGCCTCAGGATCAGTTGCGGTAACCCGGAACTCAAGGTCTGGTACGACTCGGACCAATTCGGCAAATACCTCAAGGTGTGGTTCCAGACGCCTAGGGGCTGCCCCAGGGGTCGGCGGGTCGACAACCTCGGCGGGCAGATCTACTGCAAGTCGCCGTCCGGGCACGCCAAACTGGTCTATCGCGACAATGTCATGAATGCCAAGGCCCCGGCGGAAACCGAGATGAAGGCCTTGCCGCCGAAGAGCAAGTGCAAGTCCTTCTACGCCGAGGCGAAAGTCGTCTACTTGGTCCTCGACGGCCACACGACGCCGGTGTTCAAGGACACATGGCACTGGAACTGGGGCGGATATCCGGCGTAGTCAATTTCTCCCACAAAGCTCACGTCTCCTCGCATCCGGGTGTTCCCTGCGTGAGGTCCCTCAAAGGAGTTCGTTCATGCGCACCAATGAAGGTACGAAGGTGAAGCGTCGCGCGGCCATGCTGCTCGGCACGGCGGTCCTGGCTTCCACCCTGGCCGCACCCACCGCGTTCGCGGACGGCCCCTCCGAAATCTATCTCGGCAAGGTCTCCGGCACCATCAAGATCGGCGGTTTCCCCACCAAGTACACCTATGTCGACAAGCAGTACCGCAGCACCTCGATGCCCAACCTGCGCAAGCACTCGATCCGCATCACCTTCCCCGGCTGTGCCATATGGCGAGCCCGCGCGGCCGTCAAGTGGGGTACCACCTACGACACCGAACAGTCATCGACCAAGGGCTGCCACAAGTCCATCCTGCTCACGCCCATAGGTGACATGAACGCCAACGTCAACCTGGCCGTCCACCAGGACCCTGCGGACATGTCGGCCACCGTCGTCATCAAGCCCGTCAGGAGGAGGTGACCGCGGTGTGAGGCGGGTGCGGGCGGGCGACCGGTTGCCGTCCGCACCCGCCTCGCCGGTGTCGTCCGGCCGCGGCGCCCGCCCGCGGTGGGCTGCGCTTCCCGGCTACTGCACCGTTTGGTCGCCGTCCCCCACGGTTTCGAGCACTGCCGGCTGTTCGGCCGGCTCGGCCGCTGCCGCGACGGCGACACCCGTCTTCGTACGGCGCCCCCGCCGCTCGATCCAGGTCGCGAGCGAGGAGAGCGCGAGGCACATGGCAACGTAGATCGCGCCGGCGACGAAGGTGACCGCCGTGTACGGATTCTCCCCGTCGACGATGATGTTGCCGGCCATCTGCCGGGTGGCGTACAGCAGCTCGGTGTAGGTGATGACGTAGCCGAGCGAGGTGTCCTTCAGGGTGACCACCAGCTGGCTGATCATGGTCGGCAGCATGGAGCGGACAGCCTGCGGCAGCAACAGGGTCGTCATCACCTGGTACTTGCGCAGCCCCAGCGCGTAAGCGGCCTCGACCTGCCCGCG
This sequence comes from Streptomyces actinomycinicus, assembly GCF_016741775.1. GTDB lineage: Bacteria > Actinomycetota > Actinomycetes > Streptomycetales > Streptomycetaceae > Streptomyces > Streptomyces actinomycinicus. Next base: position 42,854 of record NZ_JAERRK010000014.1, read on the forward strand.
GGGAACTGCGTTGATGCCTGCCCGGAACACCTCGGCTTGGACGCAGCCGTTGTAGACGGTCAGCCCGATGACCAGGCCCCAGAAGGCGGAATTCTCCCCGATCACCCCCAGGTCGCCCTTGTAGCTGAGGAACAGCACCCACAGGGCGTAGATGGTGATGAGCAGCGGGACCGCGCGGAACAGCTCGATGAACACGGTCGCGAACCAGCGGACTGGCCGGTGCTCGGACACCCGGGCCACGGCGAGCAGCAGGCCGAGCAGCAGGGACAGCGCCCCGGCCACGGCGAACACCTTCAGTGTGGTCAGCACGCCGTCGCGGATCATGGTGCGCACACCCGCGTTGTTGAAGATGTTCCAGACCTTCGGATCCAGCTGGCCCTTGACGTCCAGCCGGTACACGACGAAGACGAGCAGGCCGACGAGTGCCAGCGAACCGATCGCCGTGTAGAAGCGGTTGCGCACCCGGGCCTTGGGGCCCGGCGCGTCGTACAGAACGCTCGAAGTCATCGCGCGACCCCCAGTCGGCGCTCCAGCAGCCGGAACAGGCCGCTGATCGAGAAGGTGATGACGAGGTAGCCGAGGGCCACCCACAGGAAGATCCAGGCGATGGCGTAGCCCTGGTCGCTCATCGTCTTCTGCCAGCCGAACAGTTCGGTGACACTGAACGCGCCCGCGATGGCCGAGTTCTTGGTCAGTGCGATGAAGATGGAGCTGAGCGGCGCCACCACGGTCCGCGTCGCCTGCGGCAGCACGATGAGGCGCAGCGTCTGCACGAAGGTCATGCCGAGCGAGCGGGCAGCCTCCGCCTGACCCATGGGCACGGTGTTGATGCCCGACCGCACCGCCTCGCAGACGAAGGCCGAGGTGTAGAAGCTCAGGGCCAACAGCGCCTTCATCCAGGGACTCAGACCCGGCGCGAAGACGACCGGGACGACGAACCACGCTACGAGGAACAGCAGCGTCAGCGGCGTATTCCGGAAGAGGGTGACCCACGCGGTGCCGAACATCCGCAGCGGAGGCACGGGGGAGACACGGAAGCCCGCGATGATGACACCCAGCACCATCGCCAGGAGTCCACTGGCCAGAGTCAGCAGCACGGTGCCGACGAACCCCTCGCGGAAGTCCGCGAGATGGTCGAGCAAAACGTTCACGGGGAGGTCCTCGTGGCGGTGTACGGGCAGGGCAGGAGCCGTCCGGCGGCGAAGCGCGGGACGGCGTCGCCGGCACAGTCCGGCCTGCCGCCGCGGACCCGCGGGAAACCGGGTCGGCGGCGGCTTGGTCGGCGACGGCCGGATCCGTCGAGGCCGCGGCGGCGACGCCTCAGCGGCGCGTCCACGGTGCTCGGCGCGTCAGTGGCGGACGGCGCGTCAGTAGCGGACGACGGCCGGCGGCTCGGTGTACGCGGAACCGGACAGGCCGAGAGTCGCGTCGTACGCCTTCTTGTAGTCGCCGTTCTTCTCGTGCTTCTCCAGCGCGCCGTTCACGGCGTCTCGCAGGGCCTTGTCGTCCTTGTTCATGCCGACGCCGTACGGCTCCTTGGTGAACGGCTTGCCGACCACCGTGAGCTGCTTCGGGCGCTGCGCAGCGTAGCCCTTGAGGATCGCGTCGTCGGTGGTGACGGCGTCGACCTCGCTGTTCAGCAGCTGCTGCACGCACTCGGAGTACTTCGACAGCTCGACGGTCTTCGCGCCGTACTTGGGCTTCTTGATCTCCTGCAGAGGGGTCGAGCCCTTGATAGAGCAGACCGTCTTGCCCTTGAGCGCGTCGGGACCGGTGATGCCCTTCTCGTCCTTGCGTACGAGCAGGTCCGCGCCAGCGAGGAAGTACGGGCCCGCGAAGCCGACCTGCTTCTTGCGCTCGTCGTTGATCGTGTACGTGCCGACGTAGAGGTCCACCTCGCCCTTGGAGATGGTGGTCTCGCGGACGTTGGAGTCCACGGTCTTGAACTCGATCTGCTCCGGCTTGAAACCGAGGTCGGCGGCGACCATCCTGGCGATCTCGATGTCGAAGCCGGACCGCTTACCGGTCGTGTCCTCGAAGCCCAGGTACGGCTGGTCGCTCTTGGCGCCGATGACGAGCTTGCCCGCCTTCTGCGCCTTCTTCAGGGTGGCGGAGTCGATCTTCACGTTGCTCGCGACGGCGTACGTCGGCAGCTTCGGCGCGTTCGCCCCGGTGCTTTCGCCGCCGGGCTGGTCACCGGCATTGCCGGACTCGCCGCCACAGGCCGTCAGGCTCAGAGCGAGGGCGACGAGAACGGCCGCGGAGGCGGACTTGTGGAACTTCATCTGGAACATCCTTCGGGTCATCGGGTGGGCGGTCGGGGTGACGTCCCAGCGCGGTCAGTGGTGCAGGATCTTCGACAGGAAGTCCTTGGCCCGGTCGCTGCGCGGGTTGCTGAAGAACTGGTCGGGCGCAGCCTGTTCGACGATCCGGCCGTCGGCCATGAAGACGACGCGATTTGCAGCCGATCGTGCGAAGCCCATCTCGTGGGTGACGACGATCATCGTCATGCCCTCACGGGCGAGCTGCTGCATGACCTCGAGGACCTCGTTGATCATCTCGGGGTCGAGGGCGGAGGTCGGCTCGTCGAAGAGCATGACCTTCGGGTCCATCGCCAGTGCCCGCGCGATCGCGACCCGCTGCTGCTGGCCGCCCGACAGCTGGGCGGGGTACTTGTCGGCCTGGGTGCCCACGCCGACCCGGTCCAGCAGGGCCCGCGCCTTCTCCTCGGCCTGCTTCTTGTCCGCCTTGCGGACCTTGACCTGGCCCAGCATCACGTTCTCGAGCACGGTCTTGTGCGCGAAGAGGTTGAACGACTGGAACACCATGCCGACGTCGGCCCGCAGCCGGGCCAGCTCGCGGCCCTCGTGCGGCAGGGGCTTGCCGTCGATCGTGATCGTGCCGGAGTCGATCGTCTCCAGGCGGTTGATGGTGCGGCACAGGGTCGACTTTCCGGACCCGGAGGGCCCGATGACCACGACGACCTCGCCGCGGGCGATCGTCAGGTCGATGTCCTGGAGCACGTGCAACGCGCCGAAGTGCTTGTTGACGCTCCTCAGGACGACCAGTTCGTCGGACGTGGCCACGTCTTCCTTGGCCACCGATACATTGGTCATCGCTCTCAGGCTCCGTCCTCCTCGGGTTTCCGAGGACAGTAGTGAGGGGCTGTGACCTGCGTCATCACATCTGAGGGAGATCTGAGCATCACGATCCGATAGCAAACGGACACGTGTCGTAGCACTTGTCACCTGCGCGCGTATCGGCCGGGTAACGGAAGTGGCGGGCAACCCGAACCCTCTTGACGCCGTCCTTATCCATCGGCGTCACTGCCATGGTGCACGCGCGCGTGCCCGCGATCTACAAGCCGGACGGAAACCGAGACCGTACGACCGCTGAACCGGAGGGGGCCGGGATGAGACTGCTGCTCGTCGAGGACGACAACCACGTCGCCGCGGCCCTGTCGGCCGTGCTCGCGCGACACGGCTTTCACGTCACCCACGCGCGCAGCGGCGAGGAAGCCCTCCAGGCACTCGTCCCCGAGGGCGCCAACTTCGGGGTCGTCCTGCTCGACCTCGGTCTGCCCGACCAGGACGGCTACGAGGTCTGCGGCAAGATCCGCAAGCGCACCAGCACCCCGGTGATCATGGTCACCGCGCGCTCCGACGTCCGCTCCCGCATCCACGGGCTCAACCTGGGCGCCGACGACTACGTCGTGAAGCCCTACGACACCGGGGAACTCCTCGCCAGGATCCACGCCGTCAGCCGGCGCAGCGTCCACGAGGACGCCGTGACCGGCGGAGACAGCGCCCTGCACCTCGGTTCCATGCGCATCGAACTGCCCACTCGGCAGGTCAGCGTGGACGGCGCCGTGATCCAGCTGACCCGCAAGGAGTTCGATCTGCTGGCCCTGCTCGCCCAGCGGCCGGGAGTCGTCTTCCGGCGGGAACAGATCATCAGCGAGGTCTGGCGCACCAGTTGGGAGGGCACCGGCCGCACCCTGGAGGTGCACGTCGCCTCCCTGCGCGCCAAACTGCGCATGCCCGCGCTGATCGAGACCGTACGCGGCGTCGGCTACCGGCTCGTCGCCCCGGCCGCCTAGCGGGGACGGGTGCGCACACGCCTTCTCCCGCTCCTCATCGTCCTGCTGGCCGCCGTGCTGCTCGCGCTCGGCGTCCCGCTCGCCGTCAGCGTGGCCGCCGCCCAGCAGCAGCGGGTCGTCGTCGACCGGATCGACGACACGGCACGCTTCGCGGCGCTCGCCCAGTTCGTCACCGACGGGCCGGGCGGCCCCCAGCTCACGCCCACGGACGAGCGCTGGGAGACGCTGCGCAGCGAACTGCAGAGCTACTACGGCGTCTACGGCATCCGCGCGGGCGTCTTCTACCGCAACGGCTCGGCGATGGCCAACGCACCCGGCGACTGGTTCGTACCGCCGACGGGGGAGTTCCGCCGCGCGTTCGACGAGGCGCTGCTCAGCCGGCGCAGCCACGACCCGCGACAGGTGTGGCCCTGGCAGCGCGGCCGGCTGATCGTCGCTTCGCCGGTGATCCGGGACGGGGACGTCGTGGCGGTCGTGGTCACCGACTCGCCCACCGGGCAGGTACGGTCCCGGATCCTGCGCGGCTGGCTGTTCATCGGGGCCGGCGAGATCGCGGCCATGCTGCTCGCCGTCGGCGCGGCACTGCGGCTGACCGGCTGGGTGCTCAGGCCGGTACGGGTCCTGGACGCCACCACCCACGACATCGCCACCGGGCGCCTGAAGTCCCGGGTGGCGGCAGCCGGAGGACCGCCGGAACTCAGACGTCTGGCCCGCTCGTTCAACGAGATGGCGGACAACGTCGAGGCCGTGCTGGAGCAGCAGCGCGCCTTCGTCGCCGACGCCTCGCACCAGCTGCGCAACCCGCTCGCGGCGCTGCTGCTGCGCATCGAACTGCTGGCTCTGGAACTCCCCGAGGACAACGCGGAGATCGCCTCGGTCCGCACCGAGGGCAAGCGGCTCGCGCAGGTGCTGGACGACCTGCTCGACCTCGCCCTGGCCGAGCACGCCGAGGCCGACCTGGAGCTGACCGACGTCGGTGCGCTCGCCGAGGAGCGGGTTGCCGCCTGGACACCGGCCGCCGACGCTCAGGGCGTCCGGCTGACCGGGGACTGCCCGCCCACCACCGCCTGGGCGGACCCGATAGCCCTGTCCAGCGCCCTGGACGCGGTGATCGACAACGCCGTGAAGTTCACCCCGGAGGGCGGCACGGTGGAGGTGACCGTCTCCGCCGACGGCGACACCTCGACGGTCGTCGTCACGGACACCGGCCCCGGACTCACCGACGAGGAACTCGCGCGCGTGGGCGACCGTTTCTGGCGCAGCGGACGGCACCAGAACGTGAAGGGCTCGGGCCTGGGACTGTCCATCAGCCGTGCCCTGCTCGCGGCGGCCGGCGGCTCGATCGACTACGCCCACCACGAGCCACGGGGCTTGCGGGTGACGGTCACGGTGCCGCGGCACGGCCGGACCGGGACGGGTTCGCCGGGCGCCCTCTAGGCCCACGGTCCGCAGGCTCGTCCGGCAGGGGGAGGCGATTCCTAGGGCTTCATCGACCGGTAGTAGCGCCGGGCGCCCTCCTGCAGGGGCAGCGGGTCGGTGTAGATGGCGGTGCGCAGGTCCACCAGCTGGGCGGAGTGGACGTGGGCGCCGATGCCGTCGCGGCTGTTGATCACCGTACGGGTCACCCATTCGGTCAGCCGGGGATCCATGTCCGCCCGGGTCATCAGCAGGTTGGACACCGCGATGGTGGGCACCTGAGCGCCCAACTGCACGTGCGGGTACGCCGACTCCGGGATGTTGGTGGCCCGGTAGTAGCGCGCCCCCTCGCCCTCGGAGTGCAGCCTGGTGATGAGGGCGTCGTCGATCGGCACGAACCGGAACGCGGCCTCCTTCGCCAGCCCGGTCAGCCCTTTGGTGGGCAGGCCGCCCGACCAGAAGAAGGCGTCGATCTTCCCTTCCTGCAGCCGCGCGGGGCCGATGTCGATGCCGTCCGCCACCGGGGTGATGTCCTTGCGCGGGTCGATCCCGGCGGAGCGGAGCACCCGGTCGGCGATCAGCCGCACCCCGGAATCGGGCAGCCCGGTCGCCACCCGCTTGTGCCGCAGGTCTGCGACGCTCTGGATGTCCGAACCGCGGGGCACGATGAGATGCACGTAGTCGTCGTAGAGCCGGGCCACACCGCGCAGCCGTCCGGCACCGCTGCCGTGCCGCAGTTCGTACGCCGCCACCGCGTCGGCCGCCGCGATGGTGAAGTCGGCCTTCCCGGTGGCCACCCGCTGGACGTTCTGCTGGGAACCGGCGCTGGTGAGCAGCTTCACCTTCAGGCCCGGCATGTCCCTGCCCAGCTCGGTGCGCAGCCGTTCGCCGTACTCCTGGTAGACCCCGCGGGACGAACCGGTGCTGAACACGATCGTGCCGCTCGGCGGCTTCTCGCCCAGGGGCAGCAGCCACCACAGCAGCAGCCCGAGGGCCACGACACCGGCGGTTGCGCCCTGCAGAGCCCGACGCCTGCTGATTCGGGGGAAGACCTGGGACATGCGGCGATCCTGCCAGGCGGCGCGCCACCCTGACCAGGGCCGGGGTCACTCCGGGCCGGTTCGGCGGGCGGCCGGGCGTTGTCAGTGGCGGCCGCTAGGGTCGCCGTATGAGTTCTTCGCCCGCCGACCTCGTCCGTGAGTTCCACCGTGCCTTCGGCCTCGACGCCCGCAGTACGCCGACGGAGGTGGACGCCGAACTGGCCGCGCAGCGCGGGGAACTGCTCGCGGAGGAGGCCGCCGAGGTCGCCGAGGTCGCGGTCGGGGGGCCACTCGACCGGCTCGCGCACGAGCTGGCCGACGTGGTGTACGTGGCGTACGGCACGGCCCTGGTCCACGGCATCGACCTCGACGAGGTGATCGCCGAGATCCATCACGCCAACATGAGCAAGCGCGGCCCGGACGGGCAGATCGCCCGCCGGGCCGACGGCAAGGTCCTCAAGGGGGACCACTACCGGGCGCCGGACGTGTCGGCCGTGCTGCGCCGCCAGGGCTGGGCACCGGGCGGCGCGGCCTGACACCGGTGCCGGTGCCTACGAGGACAGTGAGCCGCCCGCCAGTTTCCACTCGCGGTGCAGGCTGCCCAGGGGAATGGAGCGCTGGATGACCGGTGTGCCGAAGATCGACAACTGGAGCCGCAGGGTGCCGGACAGATCGACGCCGCCGTACACGCCCCAGGTGCCCTCCGCCTTGGGCGCGCTGCCGTCGGTGGCGGCGGTGACGGTGCCGGAGGCCTCGCCGCGCAGGTACGGGGCCAGGTCGGCGGTGACGCCGACGGCGCCGTAGAGGCCGACCGTGGCCTCGGCGCCGAGCGAGGTCTTCACGCTGCCGGCGGTGGTGAGGGAGGCACGCACCGGTGTGCTGGTCATGTTCGAGGAGCTGACCGGGGTCCATCCCCGGGCCAGGCCGAAGGTGCCGCCCGCCTTGAAGTCGCCCTTCAGGCTCTGTTCGACGTCGACGGTGACGCGGCCGTCGGCGCTGATCTGGAAGTAGCAGGTCAGATCGAGGTTGACGACGACGGGGACCGGGCCGACCTGCAGCACGGGGTCGGCGTGCAGCTTGGCGAACGGGATCCGCAAGGGGGTGCCGGTGGCCGCGGCCGCCCGTCCCCTGACCGCCCAGCCGGAGGACCAGTCGCCGGACACACCGAGGTACGCGGAGCCGGGCGGCGCGTCCGTCCCGGCGCCGCCGTAGGAGAAGTCGACCTGCGGGGCGACCTGGACGAAGCCGTTCACCGATGCGGTGGCCGAGGCCGGGGCGCCCTCGGCCGTCGGCACCGAGGCGCTCACGTCCAGCCGGAGGCTGCCCAGCGGCACCGTCGCACCCTTGGGTCCGGCGTGCACGTCACCGGCCTTCGACCAGGACACCTTCACATCGGGCAACAGCTTGTCCACCGCGAAGGAGGACGGGTCGACCGGCACGGCACCCTTCGCCGTGTCGTCGCCCAGCAGCGCGTTGAGCGTGGCGGGTTCGGTCTGCACCTCCGTGCCGCCGTCGGTCTCGCCGACCACCTTGGTGACCTTCGCGAGCAGCCCGTGCGGAGCGCCGGGCGCGGGCGCGCTGGCGATCACGTCGCCCACCGCGGCCCGGTGCGGGGCACTGGGCGAGGCGGTGGCGGAAGCGCCGGCGGAAGAGCTGGGTGAACCTGATGAACTCCCCTTGCCCTTCGGCTTGTCGGAGAGGACGGCCCGCCGCGTGTGGCTGTCGTAGGCGCTGATGGCGAGCGGGCTCTTGTGGGCCTGCCGCCCGGGTCCGGCCGGGCTGGCCGTCGCCGTCGCGGTGGTCTTGGGAGCGGCTGCGACGGCGAGCGAGTGGTCCGTGCCGTCGGTGGTCCGGGCGTCGGCCTGGATCTGCCGGGCGTGTCCGGCGGCCGGCTGTTCCTCGGCCTGCGGCGAGGCCGAGGAACAGGCTGCCGCGAGGAACAGAGAGGTCACGGCGAAAGCGGGCAGCAGGGCACGTCTGTGCCTCATGCGTCTGCGCAAGGTCTGTCCTGTGAGAGTGGGGGGTGGCAGAGAGGTACCGGAGAACAGGGTCTACTCGCAGGTAGAACCGGCCGGTAACTCGATGACGGCCATGAGCTTGCCATGATCGCGTGCAGACCCCTGCACAATCCGGCCACAACCCAACGTGACCTGTACCACGGTGAGTTGACGGGTGGAGAGGCTCAGCGGTCCGTCAGGCCCGTGCCGCCCAGCCGGGTCAGCAGGTCCGCGAGCAGCGCGATGTCCTCCGGTCCCCACGCCCCGCCGGCGAAGACCTCGGCGGCGGTCTCCTCCGCCGTGGCCAGCATCTCCGCCAGTCGCTGCCGACCGGTCCCGGTCAGCGCTGCGTAGGCCACGCGCGCGTCCCGGACGTCCCGCTCGCGGGTCACCAGCCCGATCCGCTCCAGCGGAGCCAGCCCGCGTGTGACCCCGGAGGCGGTCAGCCCCAGCGCGTCGGCCAGGTCGACCCGGCGCATCCGGCCGCCGGGTGCCTGCCCCAGCCGGAGCAGCAGGGTGAAGTCGGCGAGGCTGACACCGTGCAGCCCGCCGAGCCGCGCGTCGAACCGGCGAACGAGCGCGGCCTGGGCCCGTACCAGCCGCAGCGACGCGTCCAGGGCCTCACTCATGCCCGCGCACCCCCGAATCCCTTGCGATCTCCTTGACTACTCAAGTTTATGCGCCGTGAGAACGGGCGGCGCGGCGCTGACGCTTGCTCAGGGGGGCCAGGGAGAGGTCCTCGGCAGTGCTCCGCAGGCGCTTGAAGCCGTAGCCGCCCTCGTTCAGCCAGGCCTTCGCCGCCTCCTCGGCCTGCTCGGTGGCGTCGAGGATGTCCTCCTCTTCCTCGCCGGCGGCGGAGAAGCGGAAGACGAAGGCGGGCCGGGCGGCGATGTCGTAGGTGAGGGTGCCCTCGGCGGTGTAGGCGGCGCGCAGGGCGTCGTGTTCGGCGGCGTCGGCCAGCAGAGCGGCACGCTGCGCCTCGGTGAGGGAGTCGAAGACGCCACGGACGGTGATACGGAAGGTTCGCGTACTCATTCGGCGACCTTAGGCACAGCGGGGCGGCCTCCTCCACCGGGTTTCCGCCGCCGCCTCAGCATCCCGGCCGCCACAGCGCCCCGCCCGGATTCCGACGGGTGCCCCACGCATCCCGCCCCCCGAGGATCGGCGGCAGGGGCTGTCCGAGGGACCGCCTACCCTTGATGCATGACCAGCAGCAGCGACCGGAGCCCGGCAGTGGACGTTCCCTCCCCCAAGAGTTACGAGATCCGCACCTACGGGTGCCAGATGAACGTCCACGACTCCGAGCGATTGGCCGGCCTGCTCGAGGACGCCGGTTACGTGCGCGCGCCCGAGGGCTCCGACGGCGACGCCGACGTGGTGGTCTTCAACACCTGCGCGGTCCGCGAGAACGCCGACAACCGGCTCTACGGCAACCTCGGCCGCCTCGCGCCGAAGAAGGCCTCGCACCCCGGGATGCAGATCGCGGTCGGCGGCTGTCTCGCACAGAAGGACCGCGACACCATCGTGAAGAAGGCGCCCTGGGTGGACGTCGTCTTCGGCACGCACAACATCGGCAAGCTGCCCGTCCTGCTGGAGCGCGCCCGCGTCCAGGAGGAGGCGCAGGTCGAGATCGCCGAGTCCCTGGAGGCCTTCCCCTCCACGCTGCCGACCCGACGCGAGAGCGCCTACGCGGCCTGGGTGTCGATCTCCGTCGGCTGCAACAACACCTGTACCTTCTGCATCGTCCCGGCCCTGCGCGGCAAGGAGAAGGACCGCCGCCCCGGCGACATCCTCGCCGAGGTCGAGACGCTGGTCGCCGAGGGCGTCTCCGAGATCACGCTGCTCGGCCAGAACGTCAACGCCTACGGCTCCGACATCGGCGACCGCGAGGCCTTCAGCAAGCTGCTGCGCGCCTGCGGGAACATCGAGGGCCTGGAGCGGGTCCGCTTCACCTCCCCGCACCCGCGCGACTTCACCGACGACGTGATCGCGGCCATGGCCGAGACCCCCAACGTGATGCCGCAGCTGCACATGCCGCTGCAGTCCGGTTCGGACACGGTCCTGAAGGCGATGCGCCGCTCGTACCGCCAGGAGCGCTACCTCGGGATCATCGAGAAGGTGCGCGCCGCCATCCCGCACGCCGCGATCACCACCGACATCATCGTGGGCTTCCCCGGCGAGACGGAGGAGGACTTCGAGCAGACGCTGCACGTCGTCCGCGAGGCCCGCTTCGCCCAGGCCTTCACCTTCCAGTACTCCAAGCGCCCCGGCACCCCCGCCGCGACCATGGAGGACCAGATCCCCAAGGCGGTCGTCCAGGCGCGCTACGAGCGGCTGGTCGCGCTCCAGGAGGAGATCTCCTGGGAGGAGAACAAGAAGCAGGTCGGCCGCACGCTGGAGCTGATGGTCGCCGAGGGCGAGGGCCGCAAGGACGGTGCCACCCACCGCCTGTCCGGCCGTGCCCCCGACAACCGCCTGGTCCACTTCACCAAGCCGGAGCAGGAGGTGCGCCCCGGCGACGTCGTCACGGTCGAGGTCACCTACGCCGCCCCGCACCACCTCCTCGCCGAGGGCCCCGTCCTCGGGGTACGCCGTACGCGCGCGGGCGACGCCTGGGAGAAGCGCAACGCCGCGGAGGCCGCCAAGCCGGCGGGCGTCATGCTCGGCCTCCCGAAGATCGGCGTCCCGGCCCCGCTGCCGGCGGCCACGACCGGTTGCGGCTGCGACTGAGGCGGGGCGCCCCCGCTGCCGCCCGTCCGGGTCTGAGGACCGCCGCCCACGGCATCGCGTGCGGAGAACACGTTCGCCGGTCGTACCCCGCGGGGGTGCGTGCGGGTGGGCGCGCCGGTGCGCGCCGGTGGTGAGTGATCGGTGGGTGCGCTGATGGTGAGTGGTCGGGTGGGTGCGCTGCTGGGGTGCGTGCGGGTGGGCGCGCCGGTGGTGAGCGACTGGTGGGTGTGCAGATGGTGAGTGGTCGGGTGGGTGCGCTGCTGGGGTGCGTGCGGGTGGGCGCGCGGGTGGTGAGCGATCGGTGGGTGCGCTGATGGCGGTGCGTGCGGGGCGGGCGTGCCGATGGACGCCGGTCGGACCTGCCGGCAGAGGGGTGCCGGACGGATCCGCCGGCAGAAGGGTGTCAGGCCGGTGCGCCGATGCAGCGTGCCGGACGGACGTGTGGACCGAGGTGCACCAGAAGGTCACGCCGAACGCGGCGTACCGGGCGGACGCGCCGACCGGGGCGTGACGCGCGGTTTGCTCGGGTTACCCTGCCGATCATGCTTGTCGCCGCAGCCGTCCTGCCCTGCCCTCCGCTGCTCGTACCCGAGGTGGCCGCGGGCGCCGCACCCGAACTGGATGCCGCGCGCGCGGCCTGCGCGGACGCGCTCGGCGTGCTCGCCGCCGCCCGCCCGGACCTGCTGGTGGTCATCGGCTCCGCCGACCCGGCCGGTCAGGGCTCGTTCCCACAGGGCACGGCGGGCTCGTTCCGCGGGTTCGGAGTCGACGTGGACGTACGCCTCGGCGCAGCCCCGCACCCCGTCCCCGGACCCGAGCTGCCGCCCTCGCTGGCCGTCGCCGGCTGGCTGCTGGAGCGCACCGGCTGGGCCGACGCCCCGATCGAGGGGCTCGGCGTGGACGCCTCCCTGCCGCCCGAGCGGTGTGCCGGGACGGGAAGGGAACTGGGCGCGCGGGCCGGGCGGGTGGCGCTGCTGGTGATGGGAGACGCCAGCGCCTGCCGCACGCTCAAGGCGCCCGGGTACCTGGACGACCGCGCGGCACCCTTCGACGCGGAGGTGGCACGGGCGCTCGGCGCGGCGGACCTGGCGGCCCTGCGCGCCCTGGACCCCGCGCTGGCCCACGAACTGAAGGCCTCCGGCCGCGCCCCCTGGCAGATCCTGGCCGGTGCGGCCGAACATGCCGACCTCACCGGCGCCCTGCTGTACGAGGACGCCCCGTACGGCGTGGGCTACCTGGTCGCGACCTGGTCCTGACACCGGCCACGGCACCCCCCACTCGCCCGACGACCCCAGCCCCCGGCCTTCGGCTCCGGGCTCCGGCTCCGTGCTCCGGCCTTCGGCTCCGGGTTCCGGCCTTCGGCTCCGGGTTCCGGCCTTCGGCTCCGGGTTCCGGCCTTCGGCCCCCGGCCTTCGGCTCCGGGTTCCGGGCTTCGGCCCCCGGCCTTCGGCTCCGGGCTTCGGCCTTCGGCTCCGGTCCGGGCAGACTCTTCTGCGCATGAGGCGGCGGGCGGCCGGGAGAGGTTCCTCTCCGCGACCGTCCGCCGTACCGCCGGTCTCCGTACCGCCGTCCGCCGTATCGCCGTACCGCCGGTCTCCGCTGCGCCGCCGCACGCGGAAGCGTCACGAAGCCGGTGGCGGGCCCTCCGGGCGGGTGGGGGGCATCGGGTCACCGGCCGGAGCCTCCGGGCCGCCCTTGTGCGCGAGGCGGTCCATCGCACCCTTGGCCTTGCCCGTGCCCGCCTGGATCTTGTCGCTGTACTTGCCCTTGGTCCGCTCGTCGACGGCCTTGGCGGCCTTGTCGATACCGTGCTGAACCTTGTCCCCGTGCTGCCGCGCGAGGTCCGACACCTTGTCCCTGGCCGGGCCGAGCTTGGCCTTCATGTTGTCCATCAGACCCATGGTCCACCTTCCCTCGCGGGCCAGTTACCTGCGGGCGCCCTCGCCGGCCTCGCTGTCGGCGACCTCCTCGGCGGACTGCTGCCGGGGGATCCCGGCACCCTCGGACGCGTCGTCCGTTCCGGCGTCAGGCCGCGCGGCGACCTCCGCGTGCCCGTCCCCGTCCGTCCCCAGCGCCTCCGCCGCCTCGGCTGCCTCCGCCTCGGCTCCCTTCGCCTCGGCCGACTCCACCGACTCCGCCGACGCCACCGACTCCGCCGGCTTCTTCGACTTCTCCGGCTTCTCCGTCCGCTCCGCCTCGGCTCCGCCCGGCTCCTCGCCGGTCTGCGCCGCGACGTCCGACACCTCCGGAGTCGTCTTCGACCTGCCGAGGAGTCGTGCAAAAACGCCCATATCCACTCCATACGGTACTCGTGCGGGCGAATTCCCGCGTTGCCCGGTGCGTAAGGTTGCGCCGCCCGGGTCACCACTTCCGGCAACCGCCGCAGGCGGCACCACGTCCCGGGCAACGACCCGGGGTGTACACCGTCACGTAACTCGTTCGAGACCCCGCCAGAAGGTTTGCGAAACTGGTGCGGTGAGCAGTGCACCCCTCGCCCCCCGCGTCATCGCCGTCGTCGGACCCACCGCGGCCGGTAAGTCCGATCTCGGCGTCTTCCTCGCCCAGCAGCTGGGCGGCGAGATCGTCAACGCCGACTCCATGCAGCTCTACCGGGGGATGGACATCGGTACCGCCAAGCTGACGCCCGAGGAGCGCGGCGGCATCCCGCACCACCTGCTGGACATCTGGGACGTGACGGTCACCGCCTCGGTCGCCGAGTACCAGAAACTGGCCCGCGCCCGGATCGACGCGCTGCTCGCCGACGGCCGCTGGCCGATCCTGGTCGGCGGCTCCGGCCTGTACGTCCGCGGTGCCGTCGACAACCTGGACTTCCCCGGTACCGACCCCGAGGTCCGGGCCCGCCTGGAGGAGGAACTGGCACTGCGCGGCTCCGGCGCGCTGCACGCCCGCCTCGCCGCCGCCGACCCGGAGGCCGCCCGCGCGATCCTGCCGAGCAACGGTCGCCGTATCGTCCGGGCCCTCGAAGTGATCGAGATCACCGGCCAGCCCTTCACGGCCAACCTGCCCGGTCACGACTCCGTCTACGACACCCTGCAGATCGGCGTCGACGTGGCCCGTCCGGAACTGGACGACCGCATCGCGCGGCGCGTCGACCGGATGTGGGACGCGGGCCTCGTGGACGAGGTGCGCGCACTGGAGGCGCAGGGTCTGCGCGAGGGGCGCACGGCGTCACGCGCCCTCGGCTACCAGCAGGTTCTCGCGGCGCTCACCGGCACGTGCACCGAAGCGGAAGCGAGGGCCGAGACCGTCCGCGCCACCAAACGCTTCGCGCGCCGCCAGGATTCGTGGTTCAGGCGCGACCCCCGGGTGCACTGGTTGAGTGGGGCCGCGGTGGACCGTGGGGAACTTCCGCAGCAGGCCTTGGCGTTGGTCGAACGACCGGTTACAGCCTGATCACGTGATGGCATCGGGATGCGCCGCCGGTCATCCCGGCCTTCGGTGCCGTGCCATCATCGAGCTTCGATCGACCAAGTGGAGTCCTAGTTGGGAGGGCGCGTGGCGATGGAGGCCGGCCCTCGCGACACCGCACAAGGTGCCGAGCACGTCACCACGGAGAGTGACGAGCTGGACCGTGCTGCGGACCGTCCGACCGAGGACCGTCTGACCGACGAGCGGCTCCCGGACGACCGTCCGGCCGAGGACCGTCCCCTCGACGGCGACCTCGTCGAGGAGCGTCTGACCGACGAGCGGTTCCCCGGGGACCGTCTGACCGAGGACGGGCCGGACGAGGCGGTGGGCGGAGTGACGGCCGACGGACCCGCGCCCGAGGAGATGTACCCGAGCGGCCCGGAGGTCGAGGTCGAGCTGCGCCCGCAGCGCCGGC
The DNA here is from genome assembly GCF_016741775.1 of Streptomyces actinomycinicus. GTDB lineage: Bacteria > Actinomycetota > Actinomycetes > Streptomycetales > Streptomycetaceae > Streptomyces > Streptomyces actinomycinicus. Next base: position 57,980 of record NZ_JAERRK010000014.1, read on the forward strand.
TGCGCATCTGGCAGCTCGCACCCATCGTGGGACTCTCCGCGGTCGGCTCCCTGATGTTCGCCTTCCCGCTCGCCTTCGACTTCGGTGACAGCGGCGCGGTCATCGCCATGCTCGGCCTGCTGATCTGCTCCTGCGCGGCCGGCTGGGGCATGATGGCCGCCCGCCGGGTGGGCTACACCTGGCCGGGCCTGCCGCCCCGTGGCTCGGGTCGCCGCCCGGACTGGCGTGTCGTCCTCGGGTACGTCCTGCTGGTCGCCGTGGTCGCGATCCTCGCCGTCTGGCGGGTCGCAAGACTCCGCTGAAGCGATCCCGTCCGGGCGCGGCGACTGCCTGAAGCTTCCCCGCACGGACCCCGGGAACTGCGCGTGAAGTTCTCCACGGGGCCCTGCACCGCGCATGAAGGCTCTCCACGGGGGCCCTTGGCACCGCGCGTGAGGCATCTCCACACGGCCCCCGCCCCGTCTCCCATCGGCCGTGCGGGCGGAGCGTACCCTCGAGGAATGAGCACAAGGATCGCCTTCCTCAAGGGTCACGGCACCGAGAACGACTTCGTGATCGTCCCCGACCCCGAGAACGCCATCGAGCTGTCCCCGGCCGCCGTCGCCGCCCTGTGCGACCGCCGGGCCGGTATCGGCGGTGACGGCGTGCTGCACGTCGTGCGGTCCGCGGCGCACCCGGAGGCCAGGCACATGGCCGCCGAGGCCGAATGGTTCATGGACTACCGCAACGGCGACGGCTCGGTCGCCGAGATGTGCGGCAACGGGGTCCGGGTGTTCGCGCGCTACCTCCAGTACGCCGGGCACGTGGGCGGAGGTGACCTCGCGATCGCCACGCGCGCGGGCGTGAAGCCCGTCCACATCGCCAAGGACGGTGACGTCACCGTCGCCATGGGCCGCGCCCGCCTCCCCGAAGGGGACGTCACGGTGACGGTCGACGAGCGCAGCTGGACCGCGCGCAACGTGAACATGGGCAATCCGCACGCGGTGGCCTTCGTCGACGACCTCGCACACGCGGGCGACCTGTACGCCGCGCCGCCGGTGAGCCCCGCGACCGCTTACCCGGACGGGGTCAACGTCGAGTTCGTCGTCGACCGCGGCCCCCGGCACGTCGCGATGCGGGTGCACGAGCGCGGCTCCGGCGAGACCCGCTCGTGCGGCACGGGAGCGTGTGCGGTCGCCGTGGCCGCGGCCCGCCGCGACGGTGCCGACCCGGCCGTCACCGGAACGCCGGCCACCTACACCGTCGACCTGCCCGGCGGCCGACTCGTCATCACCGAGCGGCCCGACGGCGAGATCGAGATGACCGGGCCCGCCGTGATCGTCGCCGCGGGTGAGATCGACGCCGAGTGGCTGGAAAGCGCCCTCCGCTGACCTGGCAGAGCAAGGCCGGCGCGGGCTGCGGACGCTCGGATCTGCGGTTTCCTCCGGCCGGGTCCGTTCAAATCCCCGGCGCCGCGGGGGACATGTGGCGCAAACCCTTAAACCTCGTTTCCTTCGCTCGAATGGGTGATCCGTTTCACGCTCGGCGAGAGGCGGTCGGTCGTACGTGGTGGGCTCGATAGCATCAAGCACCGGCACGGACGGGGGAACGTCGCCATCCCTGAGCCGCGTACGCCCTGGGGCCCCGTCCGCCGGTCCACGAGCCGGAGGTGCCCATGAGTGCGGAGGCCACGAACCCTGCGACCCCTGGCCCGGTATCGCCGACAGCGCCTCAGGCGTCGGCGGTGCCCGCGGTGGCGGGCGCCGTAGGCACGGCCACGACAGGCACGACGACCCGCAGAAAGTCCCGGCCGCGGATCGACCTGCGCCGGCTCGGCCGGGCCGCGCTGCTCGGCCCGGCCGTCCGCGGCAAGCTGCCCGACGCCATCGGCCACGTGGTGGACGCCCACCGGGCCCACTATCCCGACGCGGACCTCGAACCCCTGCGCCGCGCCTACGTGCTCGCTGAGTCCTCGCACCGCGGCCAGATGCGCAAGAGCGGCGAGCCCTACATCACGCACCCGCTCGCCGTGACCCTGATCCTCGCCGAACTCGGCGCCGAGACGACCACGTTGACGGCCTCCCTGCTCCACGACACCGTCGAGGACACGGAGGTGACGCTGGACCAGGTGCGGGAACAGTTCGGCGAGGAAGTGCGTTATCTGGTCGACGGCGTCACGAAACTGGAGAAGGTCGACTACGGAGCCGCCGCCGAGCCGGAGACCTTCCGCAAGATGCTCGTCGCCACCGGCAGCGACGTGCGCGTGATGTCGATCAAACTCGCCGACCGCCTGCACAACATGCGCACGCTCGGTGTGATGCGCCCCGAGAAACAGGCGCGGATCGCCAAGGTCACCCGTGACGTCCTCATCCCGCTCGCCGAACGCCTCGGCGTGCAGGCGCTGAAGACCGAGCTGGAGGACCTGGTCTTCGCCATCCTGCACCCCGAGGAGTACGAGCACACAAGAGAACTCATCGCCGAGAACGCCGCCCGCTCCGGCGACCCCCTCGCCGAGGTCGCCGACGAGGTCCGCGACGTGCTGCGCGAGGCCGACATCCCGGCCGAAGTACTCATCCGGCCCCGGCACTTCGTCTCCGTCCACCGCGTGGCCCGCAAACGCGGACAGCTCCGCGGCACCGACTTCGGCCGGCTGCTGGTGCTGGTGAACGAGGACGCGGACTGTTACGGCGTCCTCGGCGAACTGCACACGTGCATGACCCCGGTGGTCTCCGAGTTCAAGGACTTCATCGCCGTACCGAAGTTCAACCTCTACCAGTCCCTGCACACCGCGGTCGCCCGGACCGACGGCCAGGTCGTCGAGGTGCTCATCCGCACTCACCAGATGCACAAGGTCGCCGAGGCCGGTGTCGTCGCGCTCGGCAACCCCTACGCTCCAGGCTCCGACGACCCCGCCGACGGCGAGCGCGCCGACCCTACGCGCCCCGGCTGGCTCTCCCGCCTCCTCGACTGGCAGCAGGCCGCCCCCGACCCCGACACCTTCTGGTCCACCCTGCGCGAGGACCTCGCCCAGGACCGGGAGATCACCGTCTTCCGTCCCGACGGCGGCGCCCTCGGCCTGCCCGAGGGCGCCAGCTGCGTGGACGCCGCGTACGCGCAGTACGGCGAGGACGCACACGCCTGCATCGGTGCCCGCGTCAATGGCCGCCTGGCCACCCTCAGCACCGTCCTGCGCGACGGCGACACCGTCCAGCTCCTGATGGGCCAGGACCCGGCCTCCGAGCCCTCCCGCGAATGGCTGGAGCACGCCCACACCCCGGCCGCCCGCATCGCGATCCAGCGCTGGCTGGCGACGCACCCCGGCGCCCACGGGGAGGAGGCGGCCGGCCCCGGGACCGAGGCCGCCGAGGGGACCGGCAGCCGCCCGTCAGCCGCCACCCGGGCCTCGGCCGCCAGGGGGGCCGGGATCCGTCCCTCCGCTGCCGAGGAGGCCGGCGTACGGGCGCAAGCGGCGCTGGACAGCGTTGTCCGCACGGAGGCCGCCGAAGGGGCTCCGCCCGCCCGCCCCGTGGACAGCGCCCCCACCGGCCGCCCCGTGGACAGGACCTCCGCCGCCCGTGCCGCGAGCCGCGCCCCCGCCGCCCGGCCCCGGCGCGCCGACGTCCTCGCGGACCGGCCCGGGGCCGCCGTACGGCTCGCCGGGTGCTGCACCCCCGTACCGCCGGACGAGATCACCGGGTTCACGGTCCGCGGGGGAGCGGTGACCGTGCACCGCGTGGGATGCGCCGCGGTGGAGCACATGAAGAGCCGGGGGCGCGCGGAGATCGGTGTGCGTTGGGGGGACACCGCCGAATGCCGGGTCACCCTGGTCGCTGAATCGTTCGGCCGCCCCCATCTGCTCGCCGACCTCACCGAGGCGATCGCGCTGGAGGGCGCCGAGATCGTCTCCGCCACCGTCGAACCGCCCACCCAGCAGCGGGTGCGCCACACCTACACCCTCCAGCTCCCCGACGCGGCCCACCTCCCCGCCCTGATGCGCGCCATGCGGGACGTCCCCGGGGTGTACGACGTGAGCCGGGCCCAGCACCAGGCACCGGCTTCCTGAACCCCCGGCACCAGGCACCGGCTTCCTGAAGGCCCAGCACCAGGCACCGGCTTCCTGAAGCCCCGGCACCAGGCACCGGCTTCCTGAAGCCCCGGCACCAGGCACCGGCTTCCTGAAGACGGCGTCCCCGGCCAACCCGTTCGGGTGGGCCGGGCGCGCGTCGCCGCAGTGACGCCCGCCCGCCCTGGTAGCGATGGGCCATGTTGCTCACCCCACGCCACCGGTCCCGGCCGAGGATCTCCCGGCCCCGGAAGACGGCCCTCCTCGCCTCCGCCGTCTCCGTCTGCCTCGTCGCCGCCGCGGCCCCCGCCGAGCCCCTCGGCGTCGGCGACCGGCTCTTCCCTCATCTGGGCAACCCCGGCTACGACGTGGCGTCGTACGACATCTCCTTCAGTTATCCGGGCACCCATGACAAGCCGCTGCAGGCCGTCACCACCATCGACGCCTGGACCACCACCGACCTGGACCGCATCAACCTCGACTTCGCGCACGGCACCGTGCAGTCCGTGGAGGTCGACGGGCGTCCCGCCCGCTTCGCCGGCGCCGACGAGGACCTGGTCGTGACCCCGGAGGCCCCCCTCTCCCAGGGCAGCTGGACCCGGATCACCGTGCGGCACACCAGCGATCCCGTCCCCGGCAAGGACCAGGACGGCGGCTGGGTGCGCACCGCGGACGGCCTCGCCATGGCGAACCAGGCCGACGCGGCCCACCTGGTCTTCCCGTGCAACGACCACCCGTCCGACAAGGCGATGTTCACCTTCCGGATCACCGCCCCGAACGGATATACGGCCGTGGCCAACGGTCTGCCCGCCGGAGCGGACCGCATCGGCCGCACCACCACCTGGACCTACCGCACCCAGCACCCCATGGCCACCGAACTCGCCCAGGTGTCCATCGGCCGCTCCGCCGTGGTCCGCCGCGACGGTCCGCACGGACTGCCCGTCCGTGACGTCGTCCCCGCAGACGACCGCAAGGCCCTCGAACCGTGGCTCGCCAAGACACCCGGCCAGATCGCCTGGCTGGAGGGCAAGGTCGGCCGGTACCCGTTCGAGACCTACGGCGTGCTCATGGCACAGGCGGCCACGGGCTTCGAACTGGAGACCCAGACCCTCTCCCTCTTCGAGAAGACCCTGTTCACCGAGTCCGCCTACCCGAAGTGGTACGTCGAGTCGGTCATGGTCCACGAGCTGTCCCACCAGTGGTTCGGCGACAGCGTCACCCCCCGCAGCTGGTCCGACGTCTGGCTGAACGAGGGGCACGCCACCTGGTACGAGGCGCTGTACGCCGAGGAGACCGCGCACCGGACCATGGAGGACCGGATGAGGGCCGCCTACGGAGCCTCCGACCGCTGGCGCGAGGCCGGCGGCCCGCCCGCCCTGCCCAAGCCGCCCGCCCCCGGCCAGAAGATCAGCATCTTCCGGCCGAACATCTACGACGGTGCCGCGCTCGTGCTCTACGCCCTGCGCCAGGAGATCGGCCGGCCCGCGTTCGAGCGGCTGGAACGGCTCTGGGTCCAGGAACACCGGGACGCCACCGCCACCACCGCCGACTTCGTCCGGCTGGCCTCAGCCGTCGCCGGCCACGACCTGACCGGCTTCTTCAGGGACTGGCTGTACGCCGAGAAGACCCCGCCGATGCCAGGCCACCCGGAATGGAAACCCACGGCCCAGGCCGCCCCGGCCCAGCCGCGCATCGCGCGATAACCCGATGACGAGACGTGCCGTACCGTGCGACCATCTACAGGTCGGCGCGTACGGGCGACACGGGAATCTCCCGGGGTACTCGTACGTTGAACACCACGAGCGGTCCTGGTGACCGCCGTACCGACGCCGCAACGGCACTCTCATCGACGTAAGGATCCAATGACCTCCTCTTCTTCCCCTTCCCAGGACACCAAGCGCCTCGCGCACGCCTATCCCGAGGGTCTCCGGGCCGATGCCCTGATGGAAGAGGACGTCGCCTGGAGCTACGAGATCGACGGTGAGCGGGACGGCGAGCAGTTCGACCGCTCCGAGCGTGCCGCCCTGCGCCGGGTGGCGGGCCTCTCCACCGAGCTGGAGGACGTCACCGAGGTCGAGTACCGCCAGCTCCGCCTGGAGCGGGTCGTGCTCGTCGGTGTGTGGACCACCGGCACCGCGCAGGACGCCGACAACTCCCTCGCGGAGCTGGCCGCCCTCGCGGAGACCGCGGGCGCGCTCGTGCTCGACGGCGTCATCCAGCGCCGCGACAAGCCCGACGCGGCCACCTACATCGGCTCCGGCAAGGCCCAGGAGCTGCGCGACATCGTCCTCGAAACGGGCGCGGACACCGTCATCTGCGACGGTGAGCTGAGCCCCGGCCAGCTGATCCAGCTGGAGGACGTCGTCAAGGTCAAGGTCATCGACCGTACGGCCCTGATCCTGGACATCTTCGCCCAGCACGCCAAGTCCCGGGAGGGCAAGGCGCAGGTCGCCCTCGCGCAGATGCAGTACATGCTGCCGAGGCTGCGAGGCTGGGGTCAGTCGCTGTCCCGGCAGATGGGTGGCGGTCGCGGCGGCCTCGCCACGCGTGGTCCCGGTGAGACCAAGATCGAGACGGACCGGCGCAGGATCCGCGAGAAGATGGCGAAGATGCGCCGGGAGATCGCGGACATGAAGACCGGCCGTGAGATCAAGCGCCAGGAGCGCCGGCGCAACAAGGTGCCGTCCGTCGCCATCGCGGGCTACACCAACGCAGGCAAGTCCTCCCTGCTCAACCGGCTCACGGGCGCGGGCGTCCTGGTCGAGAACGCCCTGTTCGCGACCCTGGACCCGACCGTCCGCCGCGCGGAGACCCCGAGCGGCCGGCTGTACACGCTCGCCGACACCGTCGGCTTCGTCCGACATCTGCCGCACCACCTGGTCGAGGCGTTCCGCTCCACCATGGAGGAGGTCGGTGACTCCGACCTCATCCTGCACGTGGTGGACGGCTCGCACCCGGACCCGGAGGAGCAGCTCGCCGCCGTGCGCGAGGTGATCCGGGACGTCGGCGCCACCGACGTGCCCGAGATCGTCGTGATCAACAAGGCGGACGCGGCCGACCCGCTGGCACTCCAGCGGCTGCTGCGGATCGAGAAGCGCTCCATCGCCATCTCGGCCCGCACCGGCCTGGGCATCGAGGAACTGCTCGCCCTGATCGACAACGATCTGCCCCGCCCCTCCGTCGAGGTCGAGGCGCTTGTGCCCTACACGCACGGCAAGCTGGTCGCCCGCGCCCACACCGAGGGCGAGGTGATCTCCGAGGAGCACACCGCGGAGGGCACCCTGCTCAAGGTCCGGGTGCACGAGGAACTGGCGGCGGACCTGGCCCCGTACGTACCGGTCTCCACGGCCTGACCCACGGCAGCACGAAGGCCCGCCACCCCGTCCGGGTGGCGGGCCTTCGCCATGCTCACTGTCCGGCGAACTGCTTGCTCACCGAGTCGTACACACCCTTGGCCACGTCACCCAGCCGCGGGCCGGCCAGCCAGCCCGAACTCACCGGGCCGATGGACGTGTTGGACACCAGCGCCGGCTTGCCGTCCGCGCCCGTCGCCACCCAGCCGCCGCCGGACGAACCACCGGTCATCGTGCAGCCGATCCGGTACATCGTCGGAGCGTCCTGGTCGATGGACAGCCGGCCCGGCTTGTCCTGGCACTGGTACAGCAGCCGGCCGTCGTACGGAGCCGCTGCCGGATACCCGGACGCCGTGATGCTCTTGACCTCGGGCACCGCCGGCGCGGCGAAGTTCACGGGCAGCGCCCCGCCGACGGTCTCCTCCAGCGACTTGCCGCCGCTGCCCTGCTCGGGGGTCACATGGATGACCGCGAAGTCGTACGGAGCGCCGTTGCCGCCCGTCTCACCGCCCTCGCTGATCCACTGCTGCGAGGTCTTCGCCGCGTCGGCCCACCACAGGCCGTACGGAGCCACCTCGGAGCGGGGGGCGTTCTCGAAGTCGGCGGCGGACTTGCCCTGGTTGTTGTAGGACGGCACGAAGGCGATGTTGCGGAACCAGCCGCCCTTCTTGCCGGCGTGCACACAGTGACCCGCCGTCCAGATGAGGTTGGACTTGCCGGGGTGCGCCGGGTCCGTCACGACCGTCGCCGAGCAGACCATGGTGCCTTCCGGGGCGTCGAAGAACACCTTGCCCGACAGGGCCGCGTTGCTGTGGTACGGCGGCGCCACCGCCTGCGCCTGAACGGGCTGCGGCGTCGGGTCCGTCACCCCCTGGTCACCGGAGATGTCGTTCTCGTCGACGCCCTTGTCCGGGTCGTCGGCGTCCCGCATCCGGTCCGGGTCCCACAGGCCCTGGATGACCGGGTTGATGAAGTCGTTGGCCTCGCGCAGCCAGTCTTCCTTGTTCCAGTCCTTCCAGGCGCCTTTCTTCCACTTGTCGATGTCGATCCCGTGATCCTTGAGCCGCTGCTTGAGGTCCTCCGGGATGTGCACCTTGCCGTCGCCGGTACCGCCCGCGGCAGCGCCGACGGTCGGGTCGCCGCCGGCATTGTCGTCACCGTCGTCGTTGCAGGCGGCGGCGGTCATCGCCAGCGCCGAGACGAGGGCGACCGCCGTCAGCGCGCGGGAGGCACGGCGTCGGCCCCTCCCTCCCCGAACGGTGGACGACGGCCGTATGGATCGCATGCTCTTGACTCCCCCTGCTGTGAAGGAACTCGACGCTGTGGATGCGTCACCGGTGCGGATCCCACGAGGAGTTCACGCCGGTCCCACATCCTTCTGGAACGGCATCACACCCTATGCGGTCGCTGTGGGGGAGTTCCGATGGAACGGCAACGGTTCGGCTACAAGCCGCCTGACCTGGCACTCGGCAGGGAGACGGGTGTGACGGCGGAGACGGACAGGGCCTGCCCGTGCTCCGCGTGACCGAGACAGCCCGCGGGCAGTCCGGCGCCTGGACGGCACCCACGAGCAGTCACGGCAAAGATCGCGGCACTGATCTCCGCGCAACCCGTAACCCGATGAACGCTCCGCGGTTGTAGGGGGTGGGGGGCCTGCTGCCTGTGACCGGTCCCCATGGATCAACTCGCCTCTGGACAGCGGGGAGGACAGCGCGCCGTGGCCGTTACGGAGTCGATGGCAGGAGGTGCACCCGGGGAAGCGGGGGCCGTGCACGAGGGGATCCTGAGACGCCAGTCGGCGCGTGAGTCCTCGGCGCGCACCTATGCCCGTGCCCTGCCCATCGTGCCCGTCCGGGCGAGGGGGCTCACCATCGAGGGCGCCGACGGCCGCCGTTACCTGGACTGCCTCTCCGGCGCCGGCACCCTCGCCCTCGGCCACAACCACCCGGTCGTGCTGGAAGCCATCCGCAGGGTCCTCGACTCCGGCGCCCCGCTCTCCGTCCTCGACCTCGCCACGCCCGTCAAGGACGCCTTCATCACCGAACTGTTCCGCACCCTTCCGCCCGGCCTCGCCGGCCGCGCCCGCGTCCAGTTCTGCGGACCGGCGGGCACCGACGCCGTCGAGGCCGCCCTCAAACTCGTGCGGGCCGCGACCGGCCGCACCGGCATCCTCGCCTTCACCGGCGCCTACCACGGCATGACCGCCGGCGCCCTGGCCGCCTCCGGCGGCGCCTCCGACGTCCAGGTCACCCGGCTGCCCTACCCCCAGGACTACCGCTGTCCCTTCGGCGTCGGCGGCCCCCGCGGCGCCGAACTCGCCGCCCGCTGGACCGAGTCCCTTCTCGACGACCCCAAGTCCGGCGTACCGCTGCCCGCCGGGATGATCCTCGAACCCGTCCAGGGCGAGGGCGGAGTCATCCCCTCCCCGGACGACTGGCTGCGCCGCATGCGTCACCTCACCGCGGTCCGATCCGTCCCCCTCATCGCCGACGAGATCCAGACCGGTGTCGGCCGGACCGGCGCCTTCTGGGCCGTCGACCACAGCGGCATCACCCCCGACGTCATGGTCCTGTCCAAGGCCATCGGCGGCAGCCTCCCACTGGCCGTGATCGTCTACCGCGGCGACCTGGACGTCTGGCAGCCCGGCGCCCACGCCGGCACCTTCCGCGGCAACCAGCTCGCCATGGCCGCGGGCACCGCCACCCTGGCCCACGTCCGCGAGAACGGCCTCGCCGACCGAGCCGCCGCCCTCGGCCACCGCATGCTGTTCCAGCTCGCTGCTCTCGCCGACCGGTTCCCCTGCGTGGGTGAAGTCCGAGGGCGCGGACTCATGATCGGGCTCGAACTGGTCGACCCGGAAGCCGACGGGGCCGCTTCCCGCACCGGATCCACCGCCGCCCATCTCACCGCACCGGCCGAGCCGCAGCCCACCCGCACCCCCCACCCCGCCTCGCCCGACCTCGCCGCCGCCGTGCAGCGGGAGTGTCTCGAGCGCGGGCTGATCGTCGAGCTGGGGGGCCGTCACGCGTCCGTCGTCCGGCTGCTTCCCCCGCTGACGATCAGCGACGAACAGGCCACGGCCGTACTCGACCGCCTGACCGACGCGGTGGAGGCCGTGGCACGCCGGCACGAGGCCGAGGGCCCACCCCAGCAGCGACGTCAGGGCCCAGCCGAGCGCGCGGGCTGAGCACCGTTCTTGCCGCACCCGCCCGCCGGCACCACTCGCCGGTCCGTCGTCCCGCTCCATCCAGACTCGCCCCCTTCCCGGGCTTCCACACCGACACCGACCGTCGGTGAACAGCCTCACAGCCCGCTCGTTCTCGCCCCGCTCCTCCGCCCGCTTCCCACCCACCCGGCCTTCCGGCGCCGCCCCGGGCAGCCGCTGGCCGGCCGAGGCAACGGCGACCGAGCACCCGACGGAACGTGCCGCCCCGCCTCACCCCAGCCCCGAGGAACCGCCATGAACGCCACCCCCTCTCCCGACGGCAGCTCCGGCGTCCCCGACGAACCAGGAGGCTCCGGCGCACCGCCCTCCCGGGTTCCGCTCACCGAGTCGGTTCCCCAGCAGAAGCGGCGGGACGCGGACCTCACACGACGGACGGAGCCCGGCGCCGACCCGCTGGAGGACCCCGACCCCCACACCGCCGGCCAGGCCGCCGCCGTGGAGAACCTCCTGCGCTGCTGGGTCCGCGAGAACGGCCTCGCCGCCCCCACGACAGGCAGCCTCCGCATCCCGATGCCCGCCAGCGGCACCGCCCTGGTCGCACCGGTTCGCTACTGGTCCCCCACGGGCTGGCACCGCTTCGGCCCACCCCGCTTCCCCCACGCACCCGAGTCCGCGCCGACCGTCGACGCCGTCACCCTCGCCGCACTGCTCGGGAGGGAATCAGCGGGCACCAGCGGCCCCGCCGACGGCACCACGGCCCCCGGCGCCACTGCCACCGGCCCAGGCCTTGACCTCGGTTCCAGCGCGGACCCCGGCCTCGGCTCCGGCCCCGGTCCCGTCCCCGGCCCGACCCACAGCTCCCGCCCCGGCCCCGGTCTCGTCCCCGGCCCTGATATCGGCCCCCGTCTCGATACCGGTACCGGAGGCGGCCGCCCCGGCACCGGTGACGGCGGTGATCTCGTGGCAAGAGTGGCCGACTCCGCCCGCCGCACCGCGACCTTCATCCGCCACCGGCGTGGCCACCCCACCGACCACCCCGACCTCTTCCTCAGCGCCGAACAGGCACTCCTCCTCGGGCATCCGCTGCACCCGACGCCGAAGAGCCGGGAAGGCCTGACCGAAACGGAAGCCGACCGGTACTCACCGGAGCTGCGCGGCTCCTTCCCCCTCCACTGGCTGGCTGTCGCCCCCTCTCTCCTCGCCACCGACTCGGCCTGGACCGAACGCGGCCGTCCCGTCGCCGCCGCCGACCTCGCCCGACGTCTCGCCGGCACCGCCCTGCCCCTGCCCGACGGCTACACCGCCCTGCCGCTGCACCCCTGGCAGGCGCGCGAGGTACGCCACCGTGTCTGCGTCGCCGCACTGTTCGACTCCGGCCTCCTGAGCGACCTCGGCCCGCTTGGGGCTCCCTGGCACCCCACCTCCTCCGTACGAACCGTCCACCAGCCCGGCGCCCCGGCGATGCTCAAGCTGTCGCTGGGCCTGCGCATCACCAACTCCCGTCGGGAGAACCTCCGCAAGGAACTCCACCGCGGAGTGGAGGTGCACCGGCTGCTGCGCACCGGTCTGGCCAAGCAGTGGCAGGCCGCACACCCCGGCTTCGACATCGTCCGCGACCCGGCCTGGCTCGCCGTCGACGACCCGGACGGCCTGGCCGTGCCGGGACTCGAGGTGATGATCCGGCACAACCCGTTCGGCCCCGCCGACGACGTCGGCTGCGTCGCCGGGCTCGTCTCGCCCCGCCCCGTCACCGGACCGACCCCCAACCCGGCAAGCCCACCGGCGGCTTGGCCGCTGCGGTCCCGCCTGGCCCAGCTCGTCGAACGGCTCGCCGCACGCACCGGCCGGCCCGTCGGCGCCGTCGCCACGGAGTGGTTCCTGCGATACCTGGAGCACGTCGTCCGGCCCGTACTCTGGCTGGACGCCGAAGCAGGCATCGCCCTGGAAGCCCACCAGCAGAACACCCTGCTCCTGCTGGACCGCGAGGGCTGGCCCGCCGGCGGCCGCTACCGCGACAACCAGGGGTACTACTTCCGCGAGTCCCGGCGATCCGACCTGGACGCCCGGCTGCCCGGCATCGGCGAGCACAGCGACACCTTTGTCACCGACGAGGTCACCGACGAACGCTTCGCCTACTACCTCGCCATCAACAACGTACTGGGGCTGATCGGCGCCTTCGGCTCCCAGCGCCTCGCCGACGAGCGACTGCTCCTCGCGGCGTTCCGCCGATTCCTCGCCGACCTCGCCTCGGGACCCGCCCCGCTGCGCACCTCGCTGCCCGGTCTCCTGCTCGACTCACCCGTCCTGCGCTGCAAGGCCAACCTGCTGACCCGGCTGCACGGCCTCGACGAACTCGTGGGACCCGTCGACACCCAGTCCGTCTACGTCACCATCGCCAACCCCCTTCATTCCTGAGCGAAACACCTCACCGCACCACCCGAGCGGACCGCACCCTCAGCGAACCGCCCCCGTCCCCCGCACACCCGAGGAACATGACCCACCCCGTCTCCTGAGAGGAGCGCAGCGTGCCTCCCACCGATGCGAGCGCCGGAACCGGCCCTGCCCCTGCCCAACCGGGCCCCACCGGCCCCCGCGCGGACGTCACGGGCCCTCGAACCTCTCGCTTCCGCGGGTTCACGGTCGAGGACGACGACCCGGACAGCGAGGACACGCTGGAGCTGCGACTGCCCACCGAGTTCGTCGCACTGCCCGCCGGCTCGACGGCCGACCTCCTCGACCGAATCCCCTCATGGGGTCCGGTGATGACCTCCGTAGGGGCTTTCCGCCTGGCCCCCGTACGCATCGAGCAGGATCTGCCGCTCCTCCAGCGCTGGATGAACGACCCCGTCGTCGCGGAGTTCTGGGAGCTGGCCGGGCCCCGGCACCGGACGGCGGACCACCTGCGGGCTCAACTCGGCGGTGGCGGGCGCAGCGTGCCGTGTCTCGGCGTACTCGACGGCAGGCCCATGAGCTACTGGGAGATCTACCGGGCAGACCTGGATCCGCTGGCCCGCCACTACTCTGCCCGCCCGCACGACACCGGGATCCACGTCCTCCTCGGCGACGCCGCGGACCGGGGACGGGGGGTGGGATCCGCCCTGCTCCGAGCCGTAGCCGACCTGATCCTGGACCGGCGCCCCGCGTGCACACGCGTCGTAGCGGAACCTGCTCTTGGCAACACCCCCTCCGTCTCAGCCTTCCTCAGCGCCGGCTTCCGGTTCGCGGCCGAGATCGACCTGCCGGGCAAACGGGCTGCCCTGATGATCCGGGACCGGTCCCTGCGCCAACTGCTGTAGCGTCATGTGACTGCGCGTTCACAATGAGATACGAGCGGCGGTTCCGCGGTGTTCCCGTGATCCCAGAAATTTCTGAGGGCTCCCCCCGCCCCGGGTTCGCGCCCCTCCCAGCCCCGCCCTGGGCAGCGGCACGAAGCGCATCGCACCACACCCCGACATCAGACACCCCCCCACCAGCCCCACACCCCAGCCACCCCACCGACCCCACCCACTCCACCTGCCCAGGAGCCCGGCCGTGATCCCGCCCCCTCTCCCCGCCATGACCACCCGTTTGTCAGTGCAGGGTCGTAGGGTGGTCGGGCTATGACGAAGCCCTCCCTCTCCGAACTCCTCCACGCCGCCGTCGCCGCCGTCGGCGGTACGGAGCGCCCTGGCCAGGTGACCATGGCCGAAGAGGTCGCCCAAGCGATCGACGACGGATCCCACCTGCTGGTCCAGGCCGGCACCGGCACCGGAAAGTCGCTCGGCTATCTCGTGCCCGCGCTCGCGCACGGAGAACGGGTGGTCGTCGCGACGGCCACACTCGCCCTGCAGCGCCAGCTCGTGGAGCGCGACCTGCCGCGTACGGTCGACGCCCTGCACCCGCTGCTGCGCCGCCGCCCGGAGTTCGCCATGCTCAAGGGCCGGTCGAACTACCTGTGCCTGCACCGCTTGCACGAGGGGATGCCGCAGGACGAGGAGGACGGCCTCTTCGATCAGTTCGAGGCCGCCGCACCCACCAGCAAGCTGGGCCAGGACCTGCTGAGGATGCGGGACTGGGCGGACGAGACGGAGACCGGCGACCGGGACGATCTCACGCCGGGCGTCTCCGACCGTGCCTGGGCCCAGGTGTCCGTGTCGTCGCGGGAATGTCTGGGCGCGTCGAAGTGCGCGTACGGCGCCGAATGCTTCGCGGAGCTGGCCCGTGAGCGTGCCAAGCTCGCCGAGGTCGTGGTCACCAACCACGCGCTGCTGGCCATCGACGCCATTGAAGGCGCCCCGGTGCTGCCCCAGCACGAGGTGCTGATCGTGGACGAGGCGCACGAACTCGTCTCCCGGGTCACCGGCGTCGCCACCGGAGAACTCACGCCCGGACAGGTCAACCGTGCCGTGCGCCGCGCCGCCAAACTCGTCAACGAGAAGGCCGCCGACCAGCTCCAGACCGCCGCCGAGGGCTTCGAGCGGCTCATGGAACTGGCGCTGCCGGGCCGCTTGGAGGAGATCCCGGAAGATCTCGCCTACGCCCTGATGGCGCTGCGGGACGCCGCCCGCACGGTCATCTCGGCGATGGGAGCCACGCGCGACAAGTCCGTCCAGGACGAGGACGCTGTCCGCAAGCAGGCGCTGGCCTCGGTGGAGACGGTGCACGACGTGGCGGAGCGGGTCCTGAACGGCTCGGAATGGGACGTCGTCTGGTACGAGCGGCACGACCGCTTCGGCGCCTCCCTCCGGGTCGCCCCCATGTCGGTCTCCGGGCTGCTCAGGGAAAAGCTCTTCGCCGACCGGGCCGTCGTCCTCGCCTCGGCGACGCTCAAGCTGGGCGGTGACTTCAACGGGGTCGGCGCCTCACTGGGACTCGGCCCGGAAGGGGCGGAGGGCGAGGACCTGCCCAAGTGGAAGGGTGTGGACGTCGGCTCGCCGTTCGACTACCGCAAGCAGGGCATCCTGTACGTCGCCAAGCATCTGGCGCGCCCCGCGCGGGACGGCGAGCGCACTGACATGCTGGACGAGCTGAGCGAGCTGATCCAGGCGGCCGGCGGTCGTACGCTCGGCCTGTTCTCGTCCATGCGGGCCGCCCAGCTCGCCGCCGAGGAGCTGCGCTCCCGGATCCCCGAGTTCCCGATCCTGCTGCAGGGCGAGGAGACGCTCGGCGAACTGATCAAGAACTTCTCGGCCGATCCGAGGACGTGCCTCTTCGGCACGCTGTCGCTGTGGCAGGGCGTCGACGTCCCGGGCCCCAGCTGCCAGCTGGTCGTCATGGACAAGATTCCCTTCCCGCGCCCCGACGATCCCCTGATGAGTGCCCGGCAGAAGGCGGTGGAGGACGCCGGCGGCAACGGTTTCATGGCGGTGGCCGCGACCCACGCCGCCCTGCTGATGGCGCAGGGCGCGGGCCGTCTCGTACGGGCGTCCGGGGACCGGGGCGTGGTCGCCGTCCTGGACCAGCGGCTGGCCACGGCGCGCTACGGCGGCTATCTGAAGGCGTCGCTGCCGGACTTCTGGTTCACCACGGACCGCAACCAGGTCCGCAAGTCGCTCGCGGCGATCGACGCTGCGGCGAAGCAGACGGAGACGGAGCGGACGGGGACGGAGCACGCGGCCGCACAGTGATGGCACGGTGGTCTGACCGGCGCGGGTCAGACCACCCCCCTTTGGGGAGCCATCCCCGGCCGTTTCGGACATGCGCAGGGCCCCGGAACCGGCGCAGGGGTTCCGGGGCCCGGTCAGGGGGGCGAGCGGTGCGCCCGCCCGCCGCAGCCGTCACACGCGGCGCAGCACGGCGACGACCTTGCCCAGGATGGTCGCGTCGTCGCCTGGGATCGGCTCGTAGGCGGCGTTGTGGGGGAGGAGCCAGACGTGGCCGTCCTCCCGCTTGAAGCGCTTGACGGTGGCTTCGCCGTCGAGCATGGCGGCCACGATGTCGCCGTTCTCGGCGACCGGCTGGCGACGGACGGTTACCCAGTCTCCGTCGCAGATCGCAGCTTCGATCATCGAGTCGCCGACGACCTTGAGGACGAACAGTTCGCCGTCACCGACGAGCTGGCGGGGGAGGGGGAAGACGTCCTCGACGGACTCCTCCGCGAGGATCGGACCACCGGCGGCGATACGGCCGACCAGCGGGACGTACGACGCGGCGGGCTTGCCTGCGGTGTCCGTGGGCTGCACGGTCACCGCCTGGTCGGACCCGCGGACCTCGTATGCGCGCGGACGGTGCGGGTCACGGCGCAGGAAGCCCTTGCGCTCCAGTGCCATGAGCTGGTGGGCGACCGAGGACGTGCTCGAAAGGCCGACGGCCTGGCCGATCTCCCGCATCGACGGCGGGTAGCCGCGCCGCTGTACAGAGTCCCTGATGACCTCGATCACCCGGCGCTGCCGGTCGGTGAGTCCCGAGCTGTCCGCCCGGATGCCTGGAGGTCGGCCCGGCAGGGAGCGCTTGTGCCCCTCGGGATTCGTGGCTTCGTTCATCGCGTGTACCGGCTCGACTCGGCCCTGGGAGCGGTCCTGGGCGGTGATGGTGGCACTGTCTGCGGTGGTGGTCACGTCGGCCCCTCTCGATGGTCTCCCTGCTGGACAACGGTAGTTGCTTTCGAAAGGTTGCGCCAAACACACGTTCGAGTGAAAAAGTGCGTTTCACCTGACGTGATCGTGTGTCCGGGTGTATGGCGCACGCGACACCGGGCGGGCAAAAGTGCCCATTGTTGTACTCTTCACCGCCGGGGTTGCCGACCTTGTGGGTCGTGTGCCCAGTCTGCCATCCGGAACCTCTCGGTCCGGGATTCGGGGCCCTTCTGTGCGGGAGTGGCACGCGCCCTCCCCGCGGTGCCCACGCTATCGCCGCATGCGCCATAGAGGTACGGCCCCGCGTGCGCGTGTCTGCGCTGGTCGCCGGCAGTGCCCGCCGCGTGCCCCCTCGCCGCGACACGCGTATCTGCCTCGGTGTATGAGCCAATCCCCACATCTAGTGGTTGGATGGCTACAGCAGCCCACAAGTTGTGGTCCCCCGGGTCGGGGATGGCTCGGCGATCGCCTATGCTTAGGGCTGCTTCGCGGGGCCCACGGGTCCTGCGAGGCTGTTGAGTCTGCTGTGAGGAGGGTTGGAGATCATGCACTGCCCCTTCTGCAGGCACCCCGACAGCCGCGTGGTCGACAGTCGTACGACCGACGACGGCACGTCGATCCGCAGGCGCCGCCAGTGCCCCGACTGCTCCCGTCGTTTCACGACCGTGGAGACGTGCGCGCTGATGGTGGTCAAGCGGTCCGGAGTCACGGAGCCTTTCAGCCGTACCAAGGTCATCAACGGCGTGCGCAAGGCGTGCCAGGGGCGGCCTGTCACCGAGGACGCACTCGCCCAGCTCGGCCAGCGGGTCGAGGAGGCGGTGCGCGCGACCGGAAGCGCCGAGCTGACCACCCACGACGTGGGCCTGGCCATACTCGGCCCGTTGCAGGAACTCGACCTCGTCGCTTATCTGCGGTTCGCCTCCGTCTACCGGGCGTTCGATTCGCTCGAGGACTTCGAGGCCGCCATCGCGGAGCTGAGGGAAGCGACGAGAGGCCCCGCCGTGGACGACGGAGACGCGGCGGCGGGGAGCCAGGAAGACGATCGCGGGCCCGGAGGGACCACGCAGGTCCCGGAGCCCGTCCACGCCGCCGACTGACCGGCGGGCCGGAACCGGGCGGAGACCCCGATTCCGGCCGGTAGGCGGCGGACGAAGACCTGTTGCGGGTGGCAGCTGAGGGTGCCCGCGACGCAAGACAGAACATGTGCCCCTGGGAACATCGGGGCACTTCAGGGCGTTTTGCCCACAGGGAGGCGGCATGACAGAGACGGCGAGCGGTCCGGCACGAGGTTCCCGAGCCAAGGGCGCCAAGGCCACCAAGGGGCTGCGTATCGAGCGCATCCACACCACCCCCGGCGTACACCCGTACGACGAGGTCGCGTGGGAGCGCCGTGACGTCGTCATGACCAACTGGCGCGACGGCTCGGTCAACTTCGAGCAGCGTGGCGTCGAGTTCCCCGACTTCTGGTCGGTGAACGCGGTCAACATCGTCACCAGCAAGTACTTCCGAGGTGCTGTCGGCACCCCGCAGCGCGAGGTCAGCCTCAAGCAGCTGATCGACCGCATCGTGAAGACGTACCGGAAGGCCGGTGAGGACTACAAGTACTTCGCCTCGCCCGCCGACGCCGAGATCTTCGAGCACGAGCTGGCGTACGCCCTCCTGCACCAGATCTTCAGCTTCAACAGCCCCGTCTGGTTCAACGTCGGTACCCCGCAGCCCCAGCAGGTCTCCGCCTGCTTCATCCTGTCCGTCGACGACTCCATGGAGTCGATCCTCGACTGGTACAAGGAAGAGGGCATGATCTTCAAGGGCGGCTCCGGCGCCGGCCTGAACCTCTCCCGTATCCGCTCCTCCAAGGAGCTGCTGTCCTCCGGTGGCAACGCCTCCGGCCCCGTCTCCTTCATGCGCGGCGCCGACGCCTCCGCCGGCACCATCAAGTCCGGTGGTGCCACCCGCCGCGCCGCCAAGATGGTCGTGCTCGACGTCGACCACCCCGACATCGAGGACTTCATCCAGACGAAGGTCAGCGAGGAGGAGAAGATCCGCGTCCTGCGTGACGCGGGCTTCGACATGGACCTGGGCGGCGACGACATCACGTCCGTCCAGTACCAGAACGCCAACAACTCGGTCCGCGTGAACGACGAGTTCATGAACGCGGTGCAGAACAGCGGCAAGTTCGGCCTGCGCGCCCGCATGACCGGTGAGGTCATCGAAGAGGTCGACGCCAAGTCGCTCTTCCGCAAGATCGCGGAGGCCGCCTGGGCCTGCGCCGATCCGGGCATCCAGTACGACGACACCATCAACAACTGGCACACCTGCCCCGAGTCCGGCCGGATCACCGCGTCGAACCCGTGCAGCGAGTACATGCACCTGGACAACACGTCCTGCAACCTGGCCTCGCTGAACCTGATGAAGTTCCTGAAGGACGACGGCAAGGGCAAGCAGTCCTTCGAGACCGAGCGCTTCCAGAAGGTCGTCGAGCTGGTCATCACCGCGATGGACATCTCGATCTGCTTCGCGGACTTCCCGACCCAGAAGATCGGCGAGAACACGCGCGCGTTCCGCCAGCTGGGCATCGGCTACGCCAACCTCGGCGCCCTGCTGATGGCCACCGGCCACGCCTACGACTCAGACGGCGGCCGCGCCCTGGCCGGCGCCATCACCTCCCTCATGACGGGTACGGCCTACCGCCGCTCCGCCGAGCTGGCCGAGGTCGTCGGCACCTACGACGGCTACGCCCGCAACGCCGACGCCCACAAGCGCGTCATGAAGCAGCACGCCGACGCCAACGGTACGGCCGTCCGCATGGACGACCTGGACACCCCGGTGTGGGCCGCCGCCACGGAGGCCTGGCAGGACGTCCTGCGTCTCGGCGAGAAGAACGGTTTCCGTAACTCCCAGGCGTCCGTGCTCGCCCCGACCGGCACCATCGGTCTGGCGATGTCCTGCGACACCACCGGTGTCGAGCCCGACCTCGCCCTGGTGAAGTTCAAGAAGCTCGTCGGCGGCGGCTCGATGCAGATCGTCAACGGCACCGTCCCGCAGGCCCTGCGCCGCCTGGGCTACCAGGAGGAGCAGATCGAGGCGATCGTCGCCCACATCGCCGAGCACGGCAACGTGATCGACGCCCCCGGTCTGAAGCACGAGCACTACGAGGTGTTCGACTGCGCCATGGGCGAGCGCGCCATCTCCCCGATGGGCCACGTCCGCATGATGGCCGCGATCCAGCCGTGGATCTCCGGCGCCATCTCCAAGACGGTCAACATGCCGGAGACGGCGACCGTCGAGGAGGTCGAGGAGATCTACTTCGAGGCCTGGAAGCTCGGCGTCAAGGCGCTCGCGATCTACCGCGACAACTGCAAGGTCGGCCAGCCGCTGTCGGCCAAGAAGAAGGACGCCGAGGAGAAGAAGGCCGAGCAGCCCGCGGCCGTCGAGACCAAGGTCGAGAAGGTCGTCGAGTACCGCCCGGTCCGCAAGCGCCTCCCCAAGGGCCGTCCCGGCATCACCACGTCCTTCACGGTCGGCGGTGCCGAGGGCTACATGACCGCCAACTCCTACCCCGACGACGGTCTCGGCGAGGTCTTCCTGAAGATGTCCAAGCAGGGTTCGACCCTGGCGGGCATGATGGACGCCTTCTCCATCGCCGTCTCGGTCGGCCTGCAGTACGGCGTGCCCCTGGAGACGTACGTCTCCAAGTTCACCAACATGCGCTTCGAGCCGGCCGGTATGACGGACGACCCGGACGTGCGGATGGCCCAGTCGATCGTCGACTACATCTTCCGTCGCCTGGCGCTGGACTTCCTGCCCTTCGAGACCCGCTCCGCGCTCGGCATCCACTCCGCCGAGGAGCGCCAGCGGCACCTGGAGACCGGCTCCTACGAGCCGGCCGAGGACGAGGTCGACGTCGAGGGCCTGGCCCAGTCGGCCCCGCGCGCCCAGGAGCTGAAGGCGGTCGTCACGCCGAAGGCCGAGTCCGAGGCGGCCAAGCCCGCCCCGCAGCAGGCGCACACCAGCGCCGAGCTGGTGGAGATGCAGTTGGGCATCCAGGCCGATGCCCCGCTGTGCTTCTCCTGCGGTACGAAGATGCAGCGGGCCGGTTCCTGCTACATCTGCGAGGGCTGCGGCTCGACCAGCGGCTGCAGCTGACGGTGAGTGCCGGACAGGTGTGATGCACCTGTGAGGGCGGTGGACCTGGTCATACGGGTCCACCGCCCTCGGCGTTCCGGACCACCGAGGGGCGACGGCCCTGGCCGCCGCCCCCTGCTTCACCGGAGCAACGTCGTCAGGGCTGGTGTGCCCGGCCCATGACCCGGGTGTAGGTGGCCGGGTCCTCGTCGAAGCCGTGCACCCCGGGGCGGATGGACCAGTTGCCGGAGTCGTCCCTCGCGAACTCGGCGATCGTGGCGGCCGTCGCCCCGGGGACCGTGCCGAAGTCGTCCTCGGCGAGCACGGTGTAGCCCTCGCGGATGCGCACGGCCGGATTCAGCACCTCCCCGAATCGCTTGTCCCCGGTCCGCTGCTGGATGACGACACCCACCACCACGCGCGCGTACCGGCCGTCGAGCCGGTCGAGTTCGAGCGTCATGATCTCGTCCCAGCCGAAGCCCTTCCCGTCCGTGCTGTCACGGTTGAGGTAGATCGTGCCGTCCGGCGAGCGGCTGTCGAAGTGCACCAGATAGGCCGGCGTCCCGTACGCGTCACCGGACACGAACGTCGCGGCGACGATGTCGAGGTCGGTCGGTGGCCGACCGGCCGGACTGGGATCCCACTTGAGGGCGACCTCCACCTTGCGAATTCCCTTGCTGAAGCCGGTCACCAGGCTTCCCCTTCCCCCTTGTGGCTTCCTCGTCCCCAACTCCCGTGCAGCAGGGGCTCCTTGCCCATCGTGCCACGTGCGCGGGGTCGTGCGCGCGGACGATCTCCGCCCGAGCGTGACCGGCGCCACGCTCGGTGGCCGTACGATGGCGCGGTGCTGGTCAAGTGGATTCGCTGCACCGTGGTGGACCGCCGGGGCTTCGAGCGGGGGCAGCGAAAATGGGCGGGGCTTCTGGGGGAGCCGGGTTTTCGGGGACAGGGCGGGGGCTGGAGCCGGCAGCGGCAGGGCGTGGCGCACACGTTCGCCTTCTGGGAGAGCCGTGCCTTCTACGACTCCTTCATGGCCCGCTCCCATGACCGCCTGGCCGCCGCCCAGTCCGGAACATTCAGGAACGCCCAGGCCAAGCTGTTCGAGTACCGCTTCGATGTGAAGACGGGCTTCGAACCGCGCTTCACCGACGCCGACCTGGTCCGGGTGGCCCTGTGCCGGATCCACGAGGAACGCGTCGAGCACTTCACGCTCATGCAGGAGAAGGTCTGGAACCCCGCGATGGCGGGTTCGCCCGGCATGATCCGCGGCATGTTCGCCGAGGCGCCCGAGCGGGAGTTCCTGATCATGTCGATGTGGCGGTCGGCCGCGGAGCACGGCAAATACCGCACCGAGCGTGTGGAACGCCTGGCGCTGCGCGCTCAGACCGAGGCGGACGTCGCGGCGCTCTCCGGCGACATCGTGGAGCTGGAGCCGTCCTGGACCGTCTGACAGGAGATGGTGAGTTCGGAAATCAGATGCACTCCCTCGAGTCGCCGTACGGAGCGGGCCGGATCAGCCCGGGACGGGGAATCCATGTGACCTACGCCGTATGGGGCCCGTTCGAGTGCTCTACTTTGCGCCGTTCGATCTAGGGTTTTGGCATGGCACGACCACGGCGCATCGTCCTTGTCCGGCACGGCGAGTCGACGGGCAACATCGACGACTCCGTGTACGAACGCGAACCCGACCACGCTCTGGCACTGACCGAGCGCGGTCTGCGGCAGGCGGAGGAGACAGGGAAACAGCTCCGGGAGGTCTTCGGCAGGGAACGCGTGAGCGTGTACGTCTCCCCGTACCGACGTACGCTCGACACACTCCGTGCCTTCCACCTCGACCCCGGCCTCATACGCGTCCGGGAGGAACCCCGACTGCGCGAGCAGGACTGGGGCAACTGGCAGGACCGCGACGACGTGCGCCTGCAGAAGGCCTATCGCGACGCGTACGGTCACTTCTTCTTCAGGTTCCCGCAGGGAGAGTCCGGCGCCGACGTGTACGACCGGGTCGGCGGCTTCCTGGAGAGCCTGTTCCGCAGCTTCGAGGACCCCGAGCACCCCCCGAACGTGCTCCTGGTGACCCACGGACTCGCGATGCGGCTGTTCTGCATGCGCTGGTTCCACTGGACGGTCGCGGAATTCGAGTCGCTGTCCAACCCCGGGAACGCCGAGATGCGGATGCTCGTTCTGGGGGAGGACGGCAAGTACACACTGGACCGGCCCTTCGAACGGTGGCGGGAACCGGTCCCGCACTGGGTCAACGGATAGAGTGGCAGAGCGATGACCGCTGACTCCTCCTCCCTCGGGCGCCTGGAGCGCGCCCTGGCCAGCCTGCGCGGCCTGTCCGTCGGGGACGCGCTGGGCTCCCAGTTCTTCGTTCCGGTGAACTATCCCCTGCTGAAACGCCGCGAGCTGCCCGCAGGCCCCTGGCAGTGGACGGACGACACCGAGATGGCCTGCTCCGTCGTGGCCGTCCTCGCCGCTCACGACCGCATCGACCAGGACGCGCTCGCCCGCTCCTTCGCCGAGCACCACGACTTCGACCGCGGCTACGGCCCCGCGGTCAACCGCCTGCTGCGCCTGGTGCGGGAAGGCGACGACTGGCGCGAACTGGCCGCCGAACTCTTCAACGGAAGAGGGTCCTGGGGCAACGGCGCGGCGATGCGCATCGCGCCCCTGGGCGCCTGGTACGCGGACGATCCCGAGCAGGCGACCCACCAGGCCGAGATCTCGGCCTACCCCACGCACCAGCACCGGGAGGCCGTGGTCGGAGCCATGGCCGTGGCCGCGGCGGCGGCACTGGCCGGCTCGCCGGACGGCTCGCCCAGCCCCGAGGCGCTCCTCGACGGCGTCATCGCGCTCGTGCCGAAGAGCGCGGTCGGCCAGGGACTCCGTCGTGCCCGGGACATGCTCGACTACGGCGACGCGGCCACCGTCGCGGCCGTCCTGGGCTGCGGGCGCCGCACGAGCGCGCACGACACCGTCCCCTTCGCCCTCTGGTCGGCCGCTCGCTCCCTCGGGGACTACGAGCGGGCGTTCTGGACGACGGCCCAGGTGGGCGGAGACGTCGACACCACCTGCGCGATCATGGGTGGCGTGCTGGCCGCAGGCAAGGCGGGGACGCCGCCCACCGAATGGGTCCAGCGCACCGAGGCCCTGCCGGACTGGGTGCCCACCGGGCTCTGACGGCTGCCCCGTCCCGCTGTGACGGGTCAGCTGGGTGACGGAGCGGCCGGAATCCCTTCGCATCCGATGGAAACCCTCCGTATCCGGAGGGAACTCTCTGTGACCGCGGCTCGTTCTTCCCGTGTCTGCTCGCCCCCCGCGCTTCCGGTGCGGGGGCGGAGCGGCGAAGGTATCGGGCGAATCGGGGTGGGAGGGGTGTGCGGTGGCGTCTGTCTGGTCAGCCGTGCTGGTGCTGGTGCTGGTGCTGGTGCTGGTGCTGGTGCTGGTGCTGGTGCTGGTGCCGGTGCCGGGGTTGGTTCCCGCCTTCTCCCCGGCCGTGGCGCGAACGCGGGTCGCCGTGGTGCGGCCGGCCGGACCGCCGCTTGTGCTGCCCGTCCCCCGGCAGCGGTCCGGCCGGCCGCGGCTCCGCGCGGCCGGGACTCGGTCAGAGAATTCCTGGACCGGCCGTTCCTGCGAGGGACTCGAGATCGCTCTTGCGGACCTTGATCACCAGCCATGCGGTGACGAATGCGAGCCCGGCCATCGCGGCAGCCGGGACGAACGCGGTGGAGATGCCGTGGGCGAGCACCTCGTGGCCCCAGGGAGCGGGCAACTGGTGCGTCTTGGTGAACTGCGCCTGCTGCTCAGGCGAGGCGTTCGCGAGGAACTTCGGCAGCTGCTTCTTCGTCTCGTCCGTGCTGGCCGTACCGAAGACGGTCGTCAGGATGGACAGACCGAGCGAACCACCGACCTGCTGCATCGCGTTGAGCAGTCCGGAAGCCGCGCCCGCCTCGTGCTGGGCGACGCCGGAGACGGCGGTGACCGTGGCCGTCACGAAGTTCAGGCCCATGCCGAAACCGAACACGAGCATGGGGCCAAGCACCCCGCTGACATAGGTGCTGTCGGGCCGGATGAAGGTCTGCCACACCAAGCCGACCACCACGAGTGCCGAGCCGACGACCATGAACGGCTTGGGGCCGAACTTCGGCAGCAAGGCCTGGGACAGGCCCGCGGCCACCGCGATCGCGACGGTCACCGGAAGGAAGGCGAGACCGGCCTTGATCGCGCTGTAGCCGAGCACGTTCTGCACGAACAGCACGATGTAGAAGAACATGCCGAACATCGCCGCGGCCAGGCTCAGCATGATCACGTACGTGCCCCAGCGATTGCGGTCCGTGAACATCTTGAGCGGGGTGATCGGTTCCTTGGCCCGCAGCTCGGTGAAGACGAAGGCGAACAGCAGCACCACGGCCGCGCCGAACGAGCCGAGGGTGAGGCTGTCCCGCCAGCCTTCCTCCGCGGCGCGTATGAAGCCGTACACCAGCGTGGCCATGCCCGCCGTGGACGTCAGGGCGCCGGTGAGGTCGAACCGTCCGGGGTGCCGCTCGGACTCGTTGATGTACAGCGGCGCGAGCGCTGCGATCAGCACACCGATGGGCACGTTGACGAACAGCACCCATCGCCAGTCGAGCCAGTCGGTGAGCATGCCACCCGCGAGCAGGCCGATGGCACCGCCACCCGCGGACACGGCGGCGAACACGCCGAAAGCCCGGTTGCGTTCGGGTCCCTCGGGGAACGTCGTCGTGATCAACGCCAGCGACGTGGGCGATGCGATCGCGCCGCCCACGCCCTGCAGGGCCCTCGCGGCCAGCAGCTGCCAGGGTTCCTGGGCCAGGCCGCCGAGCAGCGAGGCGAAGGTGAACAGCAGGATGCCGGCGATGAACACCCGGCGGCGGCCGAGGATGTCGCCGGCCCGTGCGCCGAGCAGCAGCAGGCCGCCGAAGGTGAGCGTGTAGGCGCTGACCACCCAAGTGAGGTCGGTCGTGCTGAACTTGAGGGCGTCTTGAATGTGCGGGAGCGCGATGTTCACAATCGTCGCGTCGAGTACCACCATGAGTTGGCAGGCCGCGATGACGGTGAGTGCGATGCCGGGATGCCCCGCCCGGCGGGCCACGCCCGGTTTCCGATCGTCCTGGAGCAACTGAGAGGTCGTCACTATGGGTCCCCCATAAAGGCGTTAGTGAACGCTCGCGTTCACTGTCGCGTCCACGGTAGTGAGTCTCGAACAGTGAACGCAAGCGTTCACTTAATTGCGTGCCGCGCCCTGCGTCCCCCTGTTTGCTGCAGCGCGGTTCGCTCCACCCCGGAATCCCCGCTTCCCTTTGTACGCTGGAGAAACAGAGATGGTTACCTCGCGCTGGACGGCCGCCACCGCTCGGACGGCTTCCTCTCGTCGGCGCGGTGCGGTGCTGGAGCGCGCGATCCTGGACGCCGCTCTCGAGCAGCTGAGCACGGTCGGCTGGAAGGGTCTGACCATGGAGGGTGTGGCGGCAGGCGCCCAGACCGGCAAGGCCGCGGTCTACCGTCGCTGGCCCTGCAAGGAGGACCTCGTCGCGGACGCGCTGGTGTCCGGGCTCCCTCGGCTGGAGAAGGCCCCGGACCTCGGCAGTGTGCGCGAGGACCTGCTCACCCTGTGCCGGCTGGTGCGGCAGATCATGTACTCGCGGCCCGGCGTCGCACTGCGCTCGGTGATTCACGAATGCGACCACATGCAGGCAGAGCGCTTCGAGAGTGTGATCGTCGGCAATGTGGTCGAGCCCACGATCGAGCTGCTTCGGGAGGTCATCACCCGAGGCATAGAGCGAGGGGAAGTGCGGGCGGACGCGGCCAACGGGTATGTCTTCGACGCCGTTCCGGCCATGATGATGTACCGCTCGAAAATGTGCGCAAGCGAATGGAACGAGCGGGACCTCGAAGAGATGGTCGACCAGCTGATGCTCCCGCTGCTGCGCCCGTACGGGGCCTGATCCGCCCGTGGGTGATCTTGGTTGCGGTCGGGTGACCGGGGTGTCGCCCGGCGATCCCGACGGCGTACGCTAAGGGCGCCATGCCGTACGAACCGCCTACTCACACCGTCGAGCGCTCCCTTCGCGCAACGACCGGAGCGAAGATCATTGCCGGTGTCGATGAGGTGGGGCGCGGCGCCTGGGCCGGTCCCGTCACCGTCTGCGCGGCGATCACCGGACTCCGACGGCCGCCCGAGGGGCTGACCGACTCCAAGCTGCTGACCATCAGGCGGCGTACAGAACTCGCCGTGGTTCTGCAGACGTGGGTGACGGCCTACGCGCTGGGGCATGCTTCCCCCGAGGAGATCGACGACCTGGGGATGACGGCTGCACTACGGCTCGCCGCGGTCCGTGCCCTGGACGCTCTGCCGGTCCGTCCCGACGCCGTCATCCTCGACGGCAAGCACGACTATCTCGGTGCCCCGTGGAAGGTGCGCACGGTGATCAAGGGTGATCGGTCGTGCGTGGCCGTCGCGGCGGCGTCGGTGATCGCCAAGGTTCAGCGCGACAAAATGATGGCCGAACTGGGTAGCGACCATGCAGACTTCGGATTCGCGGACAACGCCGGGTATCCGTCCCCCGTGCACAAGGCCGCACTGGAGGAGCGGGGGCCCACTCCGCACCACCGTCTGTCGTGGGCGTATCTTGATGCGTTGCCTCAGTGGCGGCACCTCAAGAAGGTCCGCAGCTGGGCGGACGGAGGCGTTCCGGAAATCGAGGGTCAGCTCGGCTTCGATTTCTGACGGTTCCGATCGCACTGATGTGCCACCCGGTCACCCGCACCGCACCAACGTTTGATAAATATCAGCTCATGCCTCTCATTCCCGAGGAGCCTCAGATTCACGAGAGTGCCCAGGGTCCCCGCGTCACTCCGGCCAGCGGCCGTACCGCGCCGACCCCTCGCCCCGTACCCGGCCCCCGCCCCGGTCGTCCCGGCCCTCCGCGGCCCACGGCGCCGGTGCAGCGCACGTCGCGTGACGTGGCTCCGGCCAAGCCGGGCCCGTCCGCCCCGGCCGCTCCCGCCGCAACGGCGAACCCGCAGATCCAGCTGCTCCCGGCTTCCGTCGAGGGTGCGCTGGACGCCGCCGACGAGGCGGTGGACCTGCTCCTGGAGTCGGGCCGCGCCCCCGGCGACGTGCTCGTGATCACCACGGGTGACCAGCATCCGTGGGCCGAACACGAGTTGTCCTTCGGCGAAGCGTCCTACTGGGCGCAGCACGATGCCGGTGACGACGTCTTCTACACGGACGCCGCCATCGCCTCCCGTGCCGCGTCCCGCCCGGTGGTCGTCGTGGCTGTCAACGGAGGGCCTGCCTCCGCCGCTGCCACCGTCCTCCCGCTGGCCCACTCCCGGGCCGGTGCACTGCTGATCGTCTGCGGCGACCCGCAGCAGATCAACTCGGTGCTGGGCGCCGGCGTCTGAGCCACGTCCGGCACCTCGGGCCACCGAGGTGCCGAGGGAGCCGCTCCGGCGGAATCCGTACGGTGCGGCTTTTGGCGTGCCCGGACGACGGGTGGCGTCTCTGCCGCTCTCCGGGCGGCCGGCCTGGTCGCCCTCCGGGCCCGCAGGAGTACCGGAAACCTTCGGGACATCGGAGGCCGTCGGGCGGGCCCGGCCCGGGTGTGGTGCCGGCGCAGGCTGCCGTATCGGCGGGACCGAGCCGTGTCTTCCGGGTGTCGGCGGGACCGAGCCGCGTCCGCCGCGCCGGTGGGACAGACCCGTTTCCGCTGTGCCGGTGGGACCGAGCCGCGTACTGCTGGTTGCGCCCAGCCCTTCAGCGGGCCGCTGCGCGGCGCAGGACCTCGGAGACGGGTCCTCCGGTGCGGGGCACGAGCGGCGGGGCCTCCGACGTGTCGAAGGGCTCCGGTGCCGAGTGGGCGTTGGGGCGGCGTCCGCCCCGTCCCTCACCGAGCACCTGCCAGCCTTCGTGTGTCAGCGTGATGTACGCGCCGCAGCGCAGCCCATGCAGGGTGCAGGCGTCGCGCAGCCCCCACATCCACGCCCCGTCCTCTTCCGTCCAACGGGCTTCGCCCTCACGGCAGTAGAGCAGCACCGCCGTGCGTACAGGGGTGCGGCGGCGCAGGTCGTGCGGAATCACCCGGCGCAGCTGGGCGAGCAGCGCGTTGCGGAACATCCAGCCGTCGGCCGGGGCCGGGCGGCGTGTGAACGATGCGCTGGCCCGCAGCCGCTCGTCCGCATCGAGCACCGCCACGATCGCCGTGGACGGCTGCGGGTGATGGCGTGCGTGCAGCCCGCTGACGACCTCACGCGGGTTGCGCAGCAACGGGATTCCGGCGGCGGCCCACTCGGCCGGCTCGAGCAGGCGGCTGGCGGAAGCGGCGGACGCGGAAGTCGACAACGAGGCCGCCGAGGACGAGGCGAATCCGAAGGTCACGTTCCTCCCTTCGGCTACGCGCCCACACTGCGGGCGAGGTCGGATTCGGGGGAGCGCGCACCGCAGCGGAGCCCAACCGGATCACGGACGAACCGTGCGGGGAGCGGACCTCAATTCTTCCTGTCGAACTTGGATGCGGCAACGAGCAATTGGGGCCACCGACTGTTATCTGGTGGTGCGTGGCTTATATCCTTACCCAGAGGTTCGACGGTTGACGCCCGGACCTCCGGGCGCGGCCCGCGTGGTTGCCGGCGGCGGCTGCCGGATCAGCCCTGGACGGCGAGGACCAGCGGCAACACCGCCTGCGCCCCCGACTTTCTGAGCAGGCGTGCCGCTACCGCCAGAGTCCAGCCCGTCTCCGTGAAGTCGTCGACCAGCAGAACGGGACCATGCGCCTCGGCGAGTGCCGACGCAAGCGCGGGCGGCACCGTCAATGCCCCGTCCAGGGCTTTCAGCCGCTGAGCGCTGTTGCTGCGCGACAGCCGCGGCACCTCCCCGGTGTATTCCACGGAGCCGAGCAGGGGAAGTCTGCCGACTTCCGCGATCCGGGCGCCCAGGGAATCGATCAGCCGGGGACGGCTGCGCGAGGCGACGGTGACCACGCCCACCGGCCGGGGCATGGCGTCCGCCGCGCCGGACGCCCAGCCACCGGGACCTCTCGCCCAGTCGGCCAGTACACCGACCACGGCTCGCGCCACGTCGTCCGGCACGGCCTCGTCCGGCGTCCCGGGCGCGAGCAGCGGACGGAGCCGGTTGCCCCAGCCGATGTCCGAGAGACGTCCCAGGGCCCGCCCCGGCGAGGCCTGCTCACCGGCCGGGATGCGCCCGCGGAGATCGATACCGATGGCCGGGAGACCGGTCGGCCACATACGACGGGGCTCCACCTCCACCCCGGCCCGGCCCAGGTCGCTGCGCGCGGCGTCCAGCGCCGTCGTCGACATGTCGGCGGTGAAGCGGGGGCCGGCGCAGTTGTCACAGCGGCCACAGGGCTTGGCACCCTCGTCGTCCAGCTGGCGCTGCAGGAACTCCATCCGGCACTCGGTGGTGGCGGCGTACTCGCGCATCGCCTGCTGCTCGGCCGTACGCTGCCTGGCCACCCAGTCGTACCGCTCGGTGTCGTACGTCCATGGCTGTCCGGTCGCGGTCCAGCCGCCTTTGACACGACGTACCGCTCCGTCGACGTCGAGCACCTTGAGCATGGTCTCCAGGCGTGAGCGGCGCAGCTCGACCAGGGGTTCCAGAGCCGGCAGCGAGAGGGGTTTGCCGGCCCGGGCGAGGACGTCCAGCGTGCGCCGGACCAGGTCCTCGGAGGGAAAGGCCAGCGATGCGAAGTACTGCCAGATCGCCTCGTCCTCCTTGCCCGGCAACAGCAGGACCTCCGCGTGCTCCACCCCGCGGCCGGCCCGGCCGACCTGCTGGTAGTAGGCGATGGGGGAGGAGGGGGAACCGAGATGGACCACGAAGCCGAGATCGGGCTTGTCGAAACCCATGCCGAGAGCGGAGGTCGCGATCAGGGCCTTTACACGGTTGGCGAGCAGGTCGTCCTCGGCCTGCTGCCGATCGGCGTTCTCCGTCTTGCCCGTGTACGAGGCGACGGCATGCCCGCGCTGCCGCAGGAAGGCGGTGACCTCCTCGGCCGCGGCGACGGTGAGCGTGTAGACGATGCCGGAGCCCGGCAGGTCGTCGAGATGGTCGGCCAGCCAGGCCATCCGGTGCGCCGCGTCCGGCAGCTGCAGCACGCCGAGGCTAAGACTCTCCCGGTCCAGCGGCCCGCGCAGCACCAGCGCGTCCGATGCGCCGCCCGTGCCCAGCTGCTCGGCGACGTCCGCGGTCACCCGCGCGTTGGCCGTGGCGGTCGTGGCCAGCACGGGGACTCCGGGCGGAAGGTCGCCGAGCATGGTGCGCAGCCGGCGGTAGTCGGGGCGGAAGTCGTGCCCCCAGTCGGAGATGCAGTGAGCCTCGTCCACGACCAGCAGGCCGGTGGCAGCCGACAGTTTGGGCAGCACCTGATCGCGGAAGTCCGGGTTGTTCAGCCGCTCCGGCGAGACGAGCAACACGTCGACGTCGCCCGCCGCGATCTCCGCCTGGACCGTCTCCCACTCCTCGGTGTTGGCCGAGTTGATGGTGCGGGCACGGATGCCGGCCCGGGCGGCGGCCTCCACCTGGTTGCGCATCAGCGCGAGGAGTGGCGAGACGATCACCGTGGGCCCGCTTCCTCCGGACCGCAGCAGCGAGGTCGCCACGAAGTACACCGCGGACTTGCCCCAGCCGGTGCGCTGCACGACCAGGGCCCGGCGCCGGTCGGCCACCAGCGCCTCGATCGCCCGCCACTGGTCCTCGCGTAGCCGGGCCGTGCTCGTGGCATCCCCGACGAGCCGGGCGAGGACGACGTCGGCCTGTGCCCGGAGATCCGCGTTGCTCGTGTGCTCCATGCGTTCCATACAACAGGACGGGACTGACAAGCGGGCGGTCGCGGGCCGCGGCTGTGGACAACCGACGGCTTTGTCGTGTCCCTGATTCGACTTATCCACAGGCGCAACCGGAATCTCGAGATCCGCGAGATTGTCGGCGCATGACGAATCACAGCGAAACCACCGGACCCTTCGAACACGGCGACGTCTCGAACCCGGAGTCCTCGACCGCACCGGCCGAACACACCACACAGGTCACCCTGCGCACCCCCGCCGAGCTGGCCGACGCCCTGCCCTACCTGCTCGGCTACCGCCCAGAGGACAGCATGGTGCTGGTCGCCCTCCACGACCGCGGTGGCCGCGGCAGGTTCGGTGGCCGGGCCCGGCTCGGCATCCCCGCGAGCGAGGAGGACTGGGAGGCCGCGGCACGGCAGCTGGCCCGCGGACTGGTCACCGGCAGCGAGCGGCGCGGCGCCCGGCCCGAGCGGATGGTGGCCTACGTCTGCCAGGAACCCGGCCCGGGGGAGTGCGGCCGGGACGTCAAACGACGGCTGGAAGGGCTGGCCCAGGTGATGCGCATCGAGTGCGGCAACCTCGACGTGCCGGTCATCGAGGCACTGTGCATCTCCGACGGCCGCTTCTGGTCGTACTGCTGCCCGACCGAGGGCTGCTGCCCGGAGGAAGGCTCGCCCATGGGCCTCCCCGGCACCTCCGTGCTGGCCGCCGCCGCCACCTACGCCGGCATCCAGGTGCGCGGCACGCTCAGGGAGCTGCGCGCCAGGCTGCAACCCTGGGAGACCAGCGCGGCACTCGGACAGGAGATCGCCCTGGACGCGGCCGGCATGACCCTGGTGCCCCGCATCCTCGACGCGAAGGCCCGGCAGGAGGTGGCCGACGAGACCCTGGACCTGGCCGAGCGGATCATCCGCCGCTTCGCCGCGGCCGCACCCGTCTCCGGCACGCATCCGGCGGACGTACGCGACGACGATCTCCTCGGGGACGACGAGGCAGCGACGCTGATCCTCGGGCTGCAGGACCGTACGACGCGCGACCGCGCCGCCGCCTGGATGGAAGGTGACGTGGCAGGCCCGGCCCTCCGGCTCTGGCGCGCCCTGGCCCGCCGTTGCGTCGGCCCCTACGGCGAGCACGCCGCTGCGCCGCTGACCCTCACCGGCTGGGTCGCCTGGTCGACGGGCGACGAGCTGGAGGCGAGGGAGGCACTGGCCATGGCGCTGGGCGCCGATCCCGACTACCTCTTCGCCCGCCTGCTCCACCAGGCCTGCAACGAAGGACTCGACCCCGAATCGATCCGCCGCTGCCTGCGGGCGGAAGGCGCGGGACGGACTCCGGCCGACACGGCGGACACGGCGGACGCGGAGGTCATGGCGGACGCAGAGCGAGCGGAGGGCGCGGCGGCCACGGAGCCGGCGACCGACGCCGAGCGCGAGCGAGCGGCCGACGCCGAGCACGAGGCGGACACGGCGCCGGCGACGGCTGCCGTGGATGCGGAAGACCTGGCGCGGCGGGCCCGGCGAGCGCCGCACACCGCTCGCGCCGGGTCCCCGCAGACCCCGGCTCTCGGTCCTGGAACGGGCGAAACTGCGGAAGGGGACGAGGGGGCAGAGCCCGGCGCGGGGACGGCCAGGCGACGACGTCGCCGCGCGCGAGCCGCGGCGGGCGACGACAGCCGCAACGCGGCACGGGGCAGGGGTGGCAGGCGCCGGCCCGCCGACTCCCGTCCGGGGTCGTCCGCTGACGATTCCGACCGGCACGGCACCCGTGGCCCGAGCGGAAGGCGCGCCCGGACGGCGGACGCGGGTGACGCCGCGACGAGCGTGGCTCCGGCGGAGAGCGGCCTCCCTCGCCCCGGGGGCGACGGATGAGCGCCGCCGGAGCCGCGGGCGCAGAAAGGCCGGCCCTTACGAGGAGCAGCGTGCGACCTCCGGTGATGCGCCTGACCGACCTGACCCGTCGGGCCGGCCGGTGGCTGTCGGGTCGGCTCACGCCCCTGCGCCGCTCCCCTTGGAGGGACCACCCCAGGGCCGCCCCGCCTGTCTTCCGGCTCGACCGGTCAGGCACCCTGCCCCCCGCCGCGACCCACCGGTCACGCCGCCATCCGGTCGGCTTCGCCGGGACGAGCCGTGACCCGAGCGAGTCTCTCTCCGTTCACCTGAGTGGCGGAACGCCTGGACCGGCCGTACCGCCGCACCCTCCCTGTCCCCAGGGGCGATCCATCGGCCACCCAGCACGTCCGAGGCGCACCGAGAGCAGAAGAGCCCACCCCATGCACCAGCAGCCGACTCCGCCCTCCGTCGCCGGCGGACATCCGCCCCCGGGCAGGCGCGAGCCGTACCCGACGGGCGGCGCCGGCCGCGTCGCACCGGGGGCCACCGACCGGCCCCTGCCGCCGTTCCGCGACGCCCGTTCGCCCGCCGCGGTCGTTCACGGCGGCCCACCGCCCGCCGTCCCGGACCGGCCCGGCCGACCCCGCGCAGCCCCACCGTCCGGGCGCCCGGGACCGTCGCCCGCGCGACCGGTCCCGGGCAATCGCCCGGCGCCCGAGCTGCCGGCCACGCACGACGCGCTGATCTGCGTGGCCCTGCCCGGCCTCGCCATCTCCGGTGCCCAGGGACAGCTGACGGGCACGGGACTGGACGGCTTCTACCGAGGTGGCCGACGCCTGCTGTCGAGGTGCCAGGTCCGCGTGGCCGGGCGTGAACCGCAGCCGGTGCACGCCCGGATGACCGGAGCCGACAGCGCCCGCTTCGTGGGGACGCTGCGCGCTTCCCCGGCGGCGGGGCCCGACCCCGACGTCGTCGTCGAGCGGACACGCCACGCCGACGGCACCGAACGGATCACCCTGCGCAGCGCAGCGCCGCGTCCGCTCCGCCTGCCCGTCGAGATCGCACTCGGCACCGACCTGGCGGAGCTGGGTGCCATCGTCTCCGGTACGGCCGGCCCCGAACTCCCGGCGAGTGTCCATGACTCGGGGCTGCGCTGGGCCACGGCCGGCGCAGCCGCGTGTGTCACCGCCGGCCCCCCGCCCTCCGACGCCCTGGCGTCCGCCGGGCTGCTGCGCTGGGACCTGGAACTGGCAGCGGGCGGGACGGCAGCCGTGGAACTGCGGGTCAGACCCGGGGGCGCCGGGCCGTTGCGGGCCGCCGGCCACGCAGCCACCAGCCCTTTCGCCCCCGCGCGGGCGGCAGGAGACGACCCCCGGGTGGCCGCTCTGCTGCACGCGGCTGTCGGCGACCTCCAGGCGCTGCTCCTGCGCGACCCCGCCCACCCCTCCGACACCTACCTCGCGGCCGGCACCCCCTGGCGCTGCGGCATGGCTCCGGCCGAGGCGCTCGCCGCCGCCCGCATGGCCCTGCCCCTCGGCACCCGGCTCGCGGCAGGCACGCTACGAGCCCTGGCCCGCACCCAGCTACCCGGGCCGGGCCCGCGGGCCGGGATGATCCCGGGCCCTCGCCGCGACGCCGGCCCGCACCTCCCGCCGAGCTGCACGGGGACGGAGGCCACCCTGCTCTTCCCCGTGCTGCTCGCCGAGGCCCGTCGCTGGGGACTGCCCGAGCAGGAGACGAAGGAACTGCTTCCCGCGGCGGAACGCTGCCTGGCCTGGCTGCGGTCCACCGTCGGCGACGGCACCTATCTGCCCGACCCGCACCCGGCGGGTCCGGCCCGCTGCGAGACCCAGGCCCATGCGCATCGCGCGGCCCTGCTCGGCGCCGACCTCCTCGACGCCTACGACAGACCGGGCGCCACGGATCTACGGCAGTGGGCCGAGACCCTGCGGACCGCTTTTCGGACCGACTTCTGGATCGAGGACCGTGGGGGTGGACGTCCGGCGGCGGCCCTCGCCCCGGACGGCCGGCCCGTGCCCCACCTGACCGCCGCCGCGGTGCACCTCCTCGACGCCGGCCTGCTGGGTGCCGGGCGGCTCGCCACCGGCCTGCTCGACAAGGTGCACGCCGAACAGCTCGCCCGGCTGCTGGGTACCCCCGCCATGGACGCGGGCTGGGGACTGCGGAGTCTCGCCGCCCGGGAGGCCGGACACAATCCCTTCGGCCACCGGACCGGATCGGTGCGGGTCCAGGAGACGGCACTCGCCGTCGCCGGACTGGCCGCGGCCGGATACGAGAGGGAGGCCGGTGGCCTGCTGAGAGGGTTGCTGGATGCGGCGGAACACTTCGGTCACCGGCTGCCGGAGATGTTCGCCGGCGAACAGCGCTCCGCCGGCGGCGCGCCGCTCCCGCACCCCGCGGCCTGCCGTCCGGCAGCCACCGCCGCAGCCGCCGTGGTCCTGATGTTCACCGCTCTCGCCGGCATCCGCCCCGACGCCCCCGCCCGCACGGTCACCCTCCGCCCCGTGCGGAGCGCCCCGCTCGGCGAACTGGTCCTCACCGGGCTGCGCATCGCCGGTGCCCCCTTCGCCGTGCGGATCAGCAGGCTCGGGCTCGCCGTGGTGGAGGAGGCGGCGGACGGCCTGCAACTGGGAGCCTGAGTTCTTGGCGGGACGCATGTGCGGGACCGCCGGAAGAGGGGCGTGACCTCGTACGACACGACCGGCTCGGCGAAGCGGAGCCGACGCTGCGCCTCATACCGGAACGAAGCGGGACCACCGCCGGTGCCGCCGGCGAAGGGAGTGTTTATCGTCAGGAAGACGACTATGATCGCGGCATGCCCTACGACCCGTCAGCCTTTCCGCCCTTCGCCGTCACCGTGGACCTGGTCGTGCTGACCGTGCGCCGCCATGCCCTGTGCGCGCTGGCGGTACGCAGGGGCGAGCCCCCCTTCCAGGGGCGCTGGGCGCTGCCCGGCGGCTTCGTGCGGGACGACGAGGATCTGTCCCAGGCGGCGGCGCGTGAGCTGGCCGAGGAGACCGGGCTGCGTGCCCACGACCCTTCGGCGCCGGCCCAGGACAACGGAGCCCACCTCGAGCAGCTCGCCACCTACGGCGACCCCGAGCGGGATCCGCGGATGCGGGTGGTCAGCGTCGCGCATCTCGCGCTCGCACCGGACCTGCCCGCGCCGCGGGCCGGCGGCGACGCGAGCAACGCACGCTGGGCGCCGGTCGAGGAACTGCTCCAGCAGGGCGGGTACGGCCGCGAGGGCGAGCCCGTGGCACCGCTCGCCTTCGACCACGCCCGGATTCTCGCCGACGGAGTGGAGCGGGCCCGCTCCAAGATCGAGTACTCGTCGCTGGCCACCGCGTTCTGCCCGCCCGAGTTCACCGTCGGAGAGCTGCGGCGGGTGTACGAGGCGGTGTGGGGTGTGGCCCTCGACCCGCGCAACTTCCACCGCAAGGTCACCGGGACCCCCGGATTCCTCGTCCCCACGGGAGGTACGACCACACGTCAGGGCGGCCGGCCGGCCCAGCTCTTCCGGGCTGGTGGTGCCACTTTGCTCAACCCTCCGATGCTGCGCCCGGAGGTGTGAGGCACAGGGGTGGTCGACCCTCGGTACGACCGGCGCACCCGCCTTCCCGGTTGAGTCGCGGCTGCATCGAACGGCGGACATCGACGGCCTCAGTTGACGCCGCATCAGACAGCAAAGCGCCTTATACCCGAAAAACCGGACATGTCGCGCTATCTTGCTGCAGGTGATCCAGGCCTTCGGACTGACCAGCAACTCCCGCAAGGCGCATCCGCCCGCTGTCGACGACATCTCCTTCGAGGCGCGCGCCGGCCATGTCACCGCGCTCCTCGGTGGTGCCGGTGCGGGAAAGACGACGGTGCTCAAGCTGATGCTCGAGCTCCAACAGGGGCGCGGCATCACCTACTTCAGGGGACGGCCACTGCACCGGATCGCCCACCCGTTCCGGGAAGTCGGCGTACTCCTCGGTGACGTACCGGGTCACCCGGCGCGCACGGTCCGCGGCCATCTGCGCATGCTCTGCGCGGCCGCGGGAGTTCCGGCCCGGCGCGCCGACGAGGTCCTCGAAGTGGTCGGCCTCGTCAGCCTCCGTGAAGAGCGCCTCGGCACGTTGTCGCGCGGCATGGACCGCAGACTCGGCCTGGCCTGCGCCCTGCTGCCCGACCCGCACACACTCGTCCTGGACGAGCCCACGGACGGCCTCTCCGTCCGGGAGGCGCAGTGGCTGCACGGAATGCTGCGGGCTCACGCCACCCAGGGCGGCACGGTGCTCCTCACCACGGCCGACCCGAAGGAAGCCGCGCGCACCGCGGACCGGGTCGTCACCCTCGACGGCGGCAGACTCGTCGCCGACCAGGAGGGCAGAGAGTTCGCCCGCACCCGGCTGCGCCCGCGCGTGGCCGTCCGCAGTCCCCATGCCGCCCGTCTCGCGGCCCTGCTCGCCAAGGACGCCCGGACCGCCCGTCGCTCCGTGGAAGTCGTGCGAGAGGGCGGCAACCGCCTCTCGGTGTACGGCAGCACGACCGCCGATGTCGGGGAGATCGCCTTCCGTAACGGCATCCTCGTTCATCAACTCGCCGACGAAGTGGGAGACATGGGCCCGGGCGCCGACACCGGGTCCGACGAAGGGACGCCCGCCGCTCGTACCCGGCAGCCCGCGCCGGAGGCGCCGCCGACGGAGGAGTCGGGCGTGGCGCAGGCCCAGGCGCAGCCGGAGCGGGAGCAGGGCGGAACCGACCGTGCCAGGGTCCGGAACGGAGCCACCGGCCCCGGCTTCTCGGCACTGCCCTCCGCTACGGCCGCGCGCGGCAGCGCACCACAGGACCCCGGCCCGGCCGGGAGCGAGCCACCGGCAGCGCCGGAGCGAGCCGTGTGGCCGGACGTCACGGACCCCGGCATGCCGGTGGGCGCGTCCGGCACCGGGGAGACGGTGAGGGAGCCGGAGACGGCAGCGGTCGACCAGGCGGCGGCGGAACCCCGTGCGTCGGCCCCGGACCGGCCCGGTCCGGAGCAGGCCACGCCGGTGCCGGGGCCCTCGCCGGAGAACCGCGGTACCGCGGCCGGCGATCGCCCGTCGGGACACCGGGAGCACACGGCGGCCGAACCGTCGGCCCCGGAAGGGGAAGGGCCTGCCGGCCACCCCCCGGCCGAGGACGGGCCGAGGAGTGCCGGTGTCCCGCTGCCGACATGGGCACGGGCCACCGATCAGGACCGGTCCGGACTCGCCGAACCCCTCGGCCGGCCATCCTTGCGGGACCTCACGGAGCCCCCTTCAGGCACTCCGGCTCCGGGCACGTCACCGGCCGCGGCCTCGCCGTCCGACGGGGCTGCGCACGCAACAGCCGCAGCCGAGGGCAAGGGCGGGACCGGTGATGCCCCCGGCGAGGTGCCGGAGCGAGCCGCCGGCCCGACCGCACCGGATCACAGCCCCGGCGGGTCGACCACTGCATCCGGACCCCGGACCGGCGGCACCCGCACCCTCGCCGCGGGCGTCACCGCCACCCGCACGCGCCTCCCCGGGGCCAGGAATCCGGACAGCGGGCAGTCGCAGGCCGGCCGCGCCGCCCGCACGGACGGTTCCCGCGCTGCCGCCGCCCTCTCCCCCCTGCCGCCCCCCATCTCCGTCCGCCCCGCCCGCAGTCCCCTCCGCCCCCTCCGCTACGAGATCCGGCGCGCCACCGGAATCGGCACAGGGTTCCTCACGTGCGGCGCCGTACTCGTCGTGTCCGCGCTCGCCGCCGTACTGCTGGCGCGAATCGGTCACACCCCGCAGGCGCGACTGTTCGCCGCATGGCCCCGAGAGCTGCCACTGCCGCCCGCGGCCCTCGCCGCCGGCCTGCTCGGTGCGCTGGCATTCGGGGACGAGTTCCGCCACCCCGCCCTGGCGGCGGACCGTGGCACCGTGCCCCGCAGGCTGGGACTGCTCACCGCGAAACTGCTCGTCTCCGGAGCCACCGCGGTGATGCTCGCCTTCCTCACCGTGGGCTGCGACGCCGAAGTGCTCTACATCGTCTACGGACGGGAGCTGACACAAGTTCCCGCGGACTGGCTCCCACTGATCGCGAGCTGGTTCGGGCTGGTCGTCGGGTGCGCCTGGGCCGGTGTGCTGGCGGCCGGCGTGTTCCGGTCCACGACGGCCGGCCTGGCCGCCGTCCTCGCCGTACCCGTCCTCGTCGTCCCCGTCGTGCACAGGGCGCTGCAGGGCCCGGCCGTGCGGATGGCGGCCGACCTCCCGGGACGGGTGCGCGAGGTCTTCCTGATCCAGTGGCCCTTCGGAGGGGACCGCTACCTGCTCGCGGTCGTGCGGATCCTTGCTCAACCCGTGGGAGGGGCAATGGCGTTGTCCCTCACGGCACTGTTGTGCGCGTACCTGCTCACCACATTGCGGACCAGATTCCGATGACAACCGCACGTACGCTTCCGGTCCTGCTGTGCACACAACTCCCCGCAGAAAGCCCATTTCTT
Organism: Streptomyces actinomycinicus; assembly: GCF_016741775.1. Taxonomy (GTDB): domain Bacteria; phylum Actinomycetota; class Actinomycetes; order Streptomycetales; family Streptomycetaceae; genus Streptomyces; species Streptomyces actinomycinicus. The sequence continues at coordinate 98,372 of NZ_JAERRK010000014.1, forward strand.
TCCGATAAGGCGTCAATTGCGACGGGGTGAGCGATCACCCTTTCGTGTGCTTTTCACCAAAGACCTCAAGGGAGTTGGAGGCGGCGCCGACAAAGGATCCGTGAGTACCCTTGCGCACACCATGATGACCGCCGCCCGCTCCGCAGACTCAGGTCTCGCCGGCCCGGGCGATCTCGACCGCTACCACTACGCCGAGGCCCCGGTGGCCGACCGCGTCGGTGCGCCCGCCTGGGACGGCGGGGACCCCGAGCTGGGCCGCGTCGGCCGGCGGGCCGCGGGCAGCCGCGGACGCGGACTGCACGGCCAACTCGTCCAGCAGCTGGGGCAGATGATCGTCTCGGGCGACCTGGGCGCGGACCGTCCGCTGGTGCCCGAGGAGATCGGCCAGCGCTTCGAGGTCTCCCGCACCGTCGTCCGCGAGTCCCTCCGTGTCCTCGAGGCCAAGGGCCTGGTCAGCGCCCGCCCGAACGTCGGCACACGCGTGCGTCCCGTCAGCGACTGGAACCTCCTCGACCCGGACATCATCGAGTGGCGGGCCTTCGGGCCCCAGCGCGACGACCAGCGCCGGGAGCTCAGCGAGCTACGCTGGACGATCGAGCCGCTCGCCGCCCGGCTGGCGGCCGGGCACGGGCGTGAGGAGGTGCAGCAGCGCCTGTGCGACATGGTCGAGATCATGAGCCACGCCATGGCACAGGGCGACGCCCTCACCTATTCGCGCGCCGACACCGAGTTCCATTCGCTTCTCATCCAGATCGCGGGCAACCGCATGCTGGAGCACCTCTCGGGCATCGTCTCGGCCGCGCTCCAGGTGTCCGGCGGCCCGGTGACCGGATGTGACCGGCCGAACGAGGCCTCGCTCGCGCAGCACGCGCGGATCGTCGACGCGCTCGGCACCGGCGACGGCACGGCGGCGGAGTCGGCCATGCGTCAGCTGCTCACCGTCCACCCCGAGGTGGAGCGCGTGGTCCCGGCCCCGCGTGAGCACTGACCCCGCGACCGACGCGGTGCGGTCGCCGGTGTGCGGCGTCCATATGGTGCTCGTGGCGGCGCCGGGCCCTGGTACCGGCCGCCGCCGGACCCTGCCGGACCCCCGAAGGTCCGGCAGGGTCCGGCGGCGCGTCGGGCCGCCGTGGCCCTGGGTGCGGTCGGGCCGACCACTACGGATGATCCTCTCTGTGCATATCTGACCGCTTTTGACCGCTTACGGGGTGTGACTCGGGCCACGCAGATTGGGCGTAACGCTCGTGGGAACAGCGCGATGACCTAAGAGGTGACAGCCGCGGAGGGAATACGGACGCCATGCAAGGCGCTGTGCATCTTCCCGGCCCCCGCCCGCTCCGTCGGCCCATCCCCAGGCCGGTGGTCGGCTCCCGTCCGCAGTGGACGGTGCCGGAAGCCGTTTTCCAACGTTCCGAGAGGTTGTTCGTGTCGGCCAGCACATCCCGTACGCTCCCGCCGGAGATCGCCGAGTCCGTCTCTGTCATGGCGCTCATTGAGCGGGGAAAGGCTGAGGGGCAGATCGCCGGCGACGATGTGCGTCGGGCCTTCGAAGCTGACCAGATTCCGGCCACTCAGTGGAAGAACGTACTGCGCAGCCTCAACCAGATTCTTGAGGAAGAGGGTGTGACGCTGATGGTCAGTGCCGCAGAGCCCAAGCGCACCCGCAAGAGCGTCGCAGCGAAGAGCCCGGCCAAGCGCACCGCCACCAAGACGGTCGCGGCGAAGACGGTGACCACCAGGAAGGCCACCGCCAGCACGGCCGCCCCCGCGGCGCCCGCCGCTCCGGTAGCCGCCGACTCCGCCGAGGAAGCCGCACCCGCCAAGAAGGCTGCCGCCGCCAAGAAGACGACCGCCAAGAAGACGGTCGCCAAGAAGACCGTCGCGAAGAAGACGGCCGCCAAGAAGACCACGGCCAAGAAGGACGACGTCGAGATTCTCGAGGACGAGGTCCTCGAGGACACCAAGGTCGCCGACGAGCCCGAGGGCACCGAGAGCGCCGGCTTCGTCCTGTCCGACGAGGACGAGGACGACGCGCCCGCGCAGCAGGTCGCCGCGGCCGGCGCCACCGCCGACCCGGTCAAGGACTACCTGAAGCAGATCGGCAAGGTCCCCCTGCTCAACGCCGAGCAGGAGGTCGAACTGGCCAAGCGCATCGAGGCGGGCCTGTTCGCCGAGGACAAGCTGGCGAACTCCGACAAGCTCGCCCCGAAGCTCAAGCGCGAGCTGGAGATCATCGCCGAGGACGGCCGCCGCGCCAAGAACCACCTCCTGGAGGCCAACCTCCGTCTGGTGGTCTCCCTGGCCAAGCGCTACACCGGCCGCGGCATGCTCTTCCTGGACCTCATCCAGGAGGGCAACCTCGGTCTGATCCGTGCGGTCGAGAAGTTCGACTACACCAAGGGCTACAAGTTCTCCACGTACGCCACTTGGTGGATCCGTCAGGCGATCACCCGCGCCATGGCCGACCAGGCCCGCACCATCCGTATCCCGGTGCACATGGTCGAGGTCATCAACAAGCTCGCGCGCGTGCAGCGCCAGATGCTCCAGGACCTGGGCCGCGAGCCCACCCCGGAGGAGCTGGCCAAGGAACTCGACATGACCCCGGAGAAGGTCATCGAGGTCCAGAAGTACGGCCGTGAGCCCATCTCCCTGCACACCCCCCTGGGTGAGGACGGCGACAGCGAGTTCGGTGACCTCATCGAGGACTCCGAGGCCGTCGTCCCCGCCGACGCCGTCAGCTTCACGCTCCTGCAGGAGCAGTTGCACTCCGTTCTGGACACCCTGTCCGAGCGCGAGGCCGGCGTCGTCTCCATGCGGTTCGGTCTCACCGACGGTCAGCCCAAGACCCTCGACGAGATCGGCAAGGTGTACGGCGTGACGCGTGAGCGCATCCGTCAGATCGAGTCCAAGACCATGTCGAAGCTGCGCCACCCGTCGCGTTCGCAGGTGCTGCGCGACTACCTCGACTAGGTCGCGGTCGTACGACGCCGAAGGCCCGGCTCCCCGCGGGAGCCGGGCCTTCGTGCTGCGCGCTTCGGGCGCGTGCATGACTCTGGGTGTCCCGGAAGATCCCCCGAGTGAGGAGCCTGCATGCGTCGTTCCGTTGTCCGGGCACTGATCAGGCCGCTGGTGCTGGCGGCCACCACGGCCTTCATACCCCTGGTGGGGGCGGCCGAGGGGAGGGCTGACAGTGTCGTGGTGGGTGGGTTCCCGATAGACGTCTCACAGGCTCCGTGGACGGTGGCGCTGGCCAGCCGTGACCGGTTCGGAGGAATGCGGGCGGGCCAGTTCTGCGGCGGAGTGGCGGTCGCACCAACCTTGGTCGTGACCGCGGCCCACTGTATGACCGAGGAAGCCCTCGGGGTGCCGCCGAGCCGAGTGCGCGACCTCAAGGTCATCGAGGGCCGCACCGATCTGCTCTCGGCCGAGGGTGAGGAGATCGCCGTACGGCAGGTGCAGATCAATCCCCAGTACGAGGCCCTGACCAACTCGGGCGACTTCGCGTTCGTCACCCTCGCCGAGCCGCTGCCCCAGAGCGCGGTCATCACCATGGCGCGCGCGGGCGACCCCGTCTACACACCGGGCACCGAGGCTCTGGTGTCCGGCTGGGGCGACACGACCGGCGGGGGAGCTTATGCGCGCCGGCTTCATGCCGCACGCCTGCACGTGCTGCCCGACGACGAGTGTTCCCGCGCCTACCCCGGGGGGATCGAGGGCGCCTATCTGCCCGCCACGATGTTGTGCGCGGGTGAGGTCACCGGTGGCCCGGACAGCTGTCAGGGGGACAGCGGCGGGCCTCTGGTGGCCGCGGGGCGGCTGATCGGGCTCGTGTCGTGGGGGAGCGGCTGTGGCCGGCCGGGCACCCCGGGTGTCTACACGCGCGTGTCCGAGATCGCACGGGCGCTGGAGCCCGCTGCCAGGGCTGCGGAACGGCCGGGCACACGCGCCTGAGTGCGGGTGCGGAAGCATGAGCACGGGCGGCCTCTCCCATGAGGAGAGGCCGCCCGTTCACCGGCCTGGGCCGGGGCTGGCTCGTCGGGTGTGCGAGATTCAGCGCTCTTCTTCGGAAGCGGTGTTCGGAACGGACGTGAGCCGCTCCGTCTCGTCCTGTATCTCAGCGGCGATCTTCTTGAGTTCCGGCTCGAACTTGCGACCGTGGTGGGCGCAGAAGAGCAGTTCTCCGCCGCTGAGCAGGACGACGCGCAGGTATGCCTGGGCGCCGCAGCGGTCGCAGCGATCGGCGGCCGTCAGCGGGCTCGCGGGGGTCAGAACAGTAGTCACGTCGCCTCTTCTCTAGCTCGACGAGCTGTCGTACCAGGGTCAACATCCAACCAGCCCGAAAACGTTCCCGCTCGTGGCTTTTCCTCGAAAAATTCTTCCGGGGCGGCTGTTTGCTGCCGGTTGGCGGCGAATGTGCCGTAGTGCGTCTCTAGTGTGCGTACGGGTTCGCGCTGTCTTGTCGGTCTCGGTCCTCCCGGCCGGGTTGCCGGTTGTTCATGAGGACGTGCCCGGAGCCTAAATGGTTCATGCCCCCAAGGGAACGTGATATGTACTTCACTCCATCGAGGGATCGAACATGCATGCGAGCCTGGACTAGTCTGAGTTCTCGACGAGGGTGGCGTTACACCGGCTCTACCAGGCCTCGGTACCCTCTGAGCGGCGACCGAAGCCGCCCCCTTACCCAAAAGGGGGCCACCTGAAATTCAGCGAGGAGCGAACCGCGTGACCGCCGATACGTCCGTGCCGTCCACAGCGCTGCTGGCAGGAGCAGACCGGGACGGTTCCAACTACACCGCGCGGCACCTGCTCGTCCTCGAGGGCCTCGAGGCCGTGCGCAAGCGCCCGGGCATGTACATCGGCTCGACCGACAGCCGCGGTCTGATGCACTGCCTGTGGGAGATCATCGACAACTCCGTGGACGAGGCGCTCGCGGGCGTCTGCGACCACATCGAGGTGATCCTCCACGACGACGCCTCCGTCGAGGTGCGCGACAACGGCCGTGGCATCCCCGTGGACGTCGAGCCCAGGACCGGCCTTTCCGGCGTCGAGGTCGTCATGACCAAGCTCCACGCGGGCGGCAAGTTCGGCGGCGGCTCCTACGCCGCCTCCGGTGGTCTGCACGGCGTCGGCGCCTCCGTGGTCAACGCCCTCTCCGCCCGTCTCGACGTCGAGGTGGACCGCGGCGGCCACACCCACGCCATCAGCTTCCGGCGCGGCGTGCCCGGCGCCTTCGCCGCAGGCGGCGCCGACGCCAAGTTCGAGGCCAAGAGCGGCCTGCGCAGGGCCAAGAAGATCCCCAAGACGCGCACCGGTACGCGCGTGCGCTACTGGGCCGACCGGCAGATCTTCCTGAAGGACGCCAAGCTCTCCCTGGAGACCCTGCACCAGCGTGCCCGGCAGACCGCCTTCCTGGTGCCGGGCCTGACCATCGTCGTCCGCGACGAGTACGGCCTCGGTGAGGGCGGCAGCAAGGGCGAGGAGTCCTTCCGCTTCGACGGCGGCATCAGCGAGTTCTGCGAGTACCTGGCGAAGGACAAGCCGGTCTGCGACGTCCTCCGCTTCTCGGGCAAGGGCACGTTCAAGGAGACCGTCCCGGTCCTGGACGAACACGGCCAGATGACGCCGACCGAGGTCACCCGCGAACTGGGCGTGGACATCGCGATGCGCTGGGGCACGGGATACGACACGACGCTCCGGTCCTTCGTCAACATCATCGCCACCCCCAAGGGCGGCACCCACGTGGCCGGCTTCGAGCAGGCCGTCACCAAGACGCTGCTCGAGACGGTGCGCGCCAAGAAGCTGCTGCGCGTCGCCGAGGACGACATCGTCAAGGACGACGCCCTCGAAGGCCTCACGGCCGTCGTCACCGTGCGCCTGGCCGAGCCGCAGTTCGAGGGCCAGACCAAGGAGGTGCTCGGCACGTCCGCGGCCCGCCGCATCGTGAACAACGTGGTCGCCAAGGAACTGAAGGCGTTCCTGACCTCCACCAAGCGGGACGCCGCCGCCCAGGCCCGGGTGGTCATGGAGAAGGTGGTCGCGGCCGCCCGTACCCGGGTCGCCGCCCGCCAGCACAAGGACGCCCAGCGCCGGAAGACCGCCCTGGAGTCCTCCTCCCTGCCGGCGAAGCTCGCCGACTGCCGCAGTGACGACGTCGACCGCAGCGAGCTGTTCATCGTCGAGGGCGACTCCGCGCTCGGTACGGCCAAGCTGGCCCGGAACTCCGAGTTCCAGGCCCTGCTGCCGATCCGCGGCAAGATCCTCAACGTGCAGCGGTCGTCGGTGACCGACATGCTCAAGAACGCCGAGTGCGGTGCGATCATCCAGGTCATAGGGGCGGGCTCGGGCCGCACGTTCGACATCGACCAGGCCCGCTACGGCAAGATCATCATGATGACCGACGCCGATGTGGACGGCTCTCACATCCGCTGCCTGCTGCTCACGCTGTTCCAGCGGTACATGCGGCCCATGGTCGAAGCGGGCCGGGTCTTCGCCGCGGTGCCGCCGCTGCACCGCATCGAGCTGATCCAGCCCAAGAAGGGCCAGGACAAGTACGTCTACACGTACTCGGACCGCGAGCTGCGCGACACACTCATGGAGTTCCAGAGCAAGGGCATCCGGTACAAGGATTCCATCCAGCGCTACAAGGGTCTGGGTGAGATGGACGCCGACCAGCTGGCGGAGACCACGATGGACCCGCGCCACCGCACCCTGCGCCGCATCAACCTCTCCGACCTGGATGCCGCCGAGGAGGTCTTCGACCTGCTGATGGGCAACGACGTCGCGCCCCGTAAGGAGTTCATCTCCGGCTCGGCGGCGACGCTGGACCGGTCGCGTATCGACGCATAGCCGCCGCACCGGCCTCCGGCCTACCTGGCCGGCCCGTTGGCGGGGCGTCTGGGGCGGTCGGGCGGCTGGGCGGAGACGGCGACGGCCTGGCGTGACGGGTCACGACCGACGGGCCGGGGCCGGTGACCGGCGGAGGAAGCCGAGGTTCCGCCGCCGGTACGCAGGCAGAGGACGGGCGGCCTCTCTCCGGAGGCAGGTCGGCTAAGAGGGGGCGCCCAGCCCCGGTCCGTGCCAGTTGCCGGCCCCTCCAGTGGTCACGCCTGGCTGCCCACGCCACCCGACCACGTCACCCGACCACGCCGCCCGGCCCACGGCGCCCGACGGTCCTTCGCACCGCCTCCACCCGAGGGTGGAGGCGGGCCGTTGAGAGGTTCCACCCGTGATCCACCCTGGCTCCGATCCCCTGACCTGCGCATTTCCGTAGTTTGGAAGGCGTCGGCAGCGCTCGCTCCCGGCACCACCTTCTCGCTCACGGAGGCACTGATGCCCGGGCTCGTCAACGCGCTGGTGATCGTGGCCGTGCTCGCCATAGTGATCGCGCGGCAGTCCCGCGCCCGTGCGATCGACACCGACCGCCGCTGGTGGCTGTTGCCCGTGATCTTCGCCGTCGTGGCGCTGCGTGAGCCCGGCATTCTCGACGCGCACCACGAGACCGAATCGGCGGCGCTGCTCGCGGTGGAGGTCCTGATCGGTCTCGCCACGGGCGCGGGCTGGGCCTGGACCACCCGTGTCTGGACAGCGGCGGACGGGGTCGTCTGGACCAAGAGCACCAAGGCCAGCGTCGCCGTGTGGCTCGTCGGCATAGCCCTGCGGGCCGGCGTCTTCGGTCTCGGCAACGCACTCGGCGTGCACCAGGACAGTTCGGCCCTGATGCTCGGTCTGGCCGGCACGCTGCTGGTCCGCGCCGGGATCCTGGCCTGGCGGGCTCAGCCCCACGGCTCCGTGGCCCCTGCCGCCCCGGCGTACGGTGACGGCCTGCGGCCGGCGTGGAAGGAGCATGCATGAAGGAGCACGCCTGGACGCGCTGGCCCTCGCGTGAAGCGCTCGGCCGCGCGGGAGTCTCCCGGCCCCGCCGCATGCTCACCTGGGCTGTCAGGCTGGTGCTGATCGGCCTGCTGCTGTGGGCCGCGTTCAGCCGGAAGCACCTGGGCATCTGGGGTGCGCTCGCCGCTGCCGCGACGGTCCTGCTGGCCGGCCTCGTCTCCTGGGCCTTCTTCCGCACGACGTACGCGCACCGGCTGGTGCCCTCCCTGGCGCTCATCACCGTGCTTCTGGGCATCGCGGTCACGGCACAGGCCACAGGCTTCGAAGGACCGGCCCTGGTGATCTGGTGCGGGTGCGGGATCTCCGCCCTGGAGAGACTGCCCCTGGCAGCCGCCCTGCCCGTGACATCGGTGGCCCTGGCCTCATACTCCGCGTTCAACAACGACGTGTGGCTGACCACCGCGGCGACCGTGGTGGGCATGGCCCTCGCCGGCTACGTCCTCAGGCTGGACGCGGAAGCCCGCGGCAGTGCACAGCGACTGCTCGCCCAGGAACGCGCCGCTCGGCTCGCCGAGGCGGAGTCGGCGGCGCTGGCCGAGCGGGCGCGCATCGCACGGGAGATCCACGACGTACTGGCCCACAGCCTCTCGGCGCAGCTCGTGCACCTGGAGGCGGCCCGGCTGCTGATCGAGAACGGCGCGGACCGCGAGCGGATCCTGGAACGGGTGGTGGCGGCCCGGGGAATGGCCCGCGACGGCCTCGCCGAGACCCGGCAGGCGCTGTCCGCGCTGCGCGGAGAGCTGACCCCGCTGGAGGACTTCCTGAGCGAGCTGGTCAGCACGGCCGACGGCGCCGAGGTCACCGTCACGGGTGAGAGCAGACCGCTGCCGGCCGAGGCGTCCCAGGCCGTACGGCGGGTCGCGCAGGAGGCGCTGACGAACGTCCGCAAGCATGCCCAGGGCGCCAAGGTGCAGGTGAGGCTCGACTACCACGAGCACGAAGTGACATTGGACGTACGGGACTCGGGGGGACGGCCGGGCGAACTCGGCGATGCCGGAGCCGGGTACGGTCTGCTGGGGATGCGTGAACGTGCCGAACTGCTGGGCGGTTCGCTGGACGCGGGGCCGGACGAGGAGGGGTTCGTGGTGACGCTGAAGGTGCCCGGATGACGGAGACGGAAGGGAGTGGGAAGCCTGCGCGGGTCGTGGTGGCCGACGACCAGACCGTGGTCCGTGAGGGCATCGTGATGCTGCTCGGACTGCTGCCCGGTCTGGAGGTCGTCGGCGCCGCGGGCGATGGTGAGGAGGCGGTGCGGCTGGTCGGGGAACTGGCTCCGGACGTGGTCCTGATGGATCTCCGGATGCCCCGCTGCGACGGTGTGGAGGCCACCCGGCGGATCCGGGCGCAGTATCCGGGAACCCAGGTGGTGGTGCTGACGACGTACGCGGACGACGACTCGCTGTTCCCCGCGCTGCGGGCCGGTGCCAAGGGGTACCTGACCAAGGACGCGGGCGGGGACGAGATCGTACGCGCCGTGCAGAGCGTGCTGTCGGGAGATGCGGGGCTCTCGCCCAGCGTCCAGCGCAGGTTGCTGGAGCGGCTGTCCCAGCCCGAGCCGCCACCGGCTCCGGCCGAGGCGCCCGACGGGCTCACCGCGCGGGAGACCGAGGTCCTGGTGCTGATCGCCGAAGGCCTCAACAACCAGGAGATCGCGCGCAGACTGAACGTGTCGACCGCCACCGTGAAGACGCACATCAACAACCTCTTCGCCAAGACGGGCCTCAAGGACCGCGCGCAGGCCGTGCGTTACGCCTACACCAAGGGCCTCGCACGGCCACCCGCCGGGTGAGTCACCTGATGGGGTGAAGAGCCCGAGGAAGAAGAGTCGGGGATGCTCCCGGTCTGTCCATCCTTGGGCATGCAGTCAAGCAACGGTCGTTCCCACGGCACCGGGGACGGTCCCGAGAGTTCCGCCGGGCACCGGGAAGAACACGGCGCAGCCGCCCACGAGGTGCCCTTCGAGGACCCTTGGTACGACGCCCTGGCGGCGGGCTGGGGCGAGCTGGACGGTACCGGCAGGCCGGCGCCGGCCGTGCCGCCTGCGCGGGGCGAGGCGGGCGCCACGGCACCGCGCACCCGCGACGTGTATCTCGAGGTGCAGCGGAGCGAAGCCTTCCAGGAGGTGCGCAGCAGGTACCGGCGGTTCGTGGTGCCGGGAGTCGCCGCCTTCCTCGTCTGGTACGCGGCGTACGTGATCGCCGCGACGACCGCGCCCGGGCTGATGGCTCGGCCGGTGGTGGGCGCGGTGAACGTGGCACTGCTCGCGGGCCTCGGACAGTTCATCAGCACGTTCCTGCTCACCTGGGCCTACGCCCGGCATGCCAGGCTGCGCCGGGACCGGGCCGCGCTGGAGCTGCGCTGGGACACCCAGGAACTGACCCGGGGTGTGCAGGGGGGTGCTTCGTGACCGGTGGCCATCAGACCCTGGCCCTGCTGCTGTTCAGCGCTTTCGTGGCGGTCACCCTGGGGATCACGACCTGGGTGAGTCGCGGGCGGCACGGCTCGGCGGAGGAGTTCTACGCCGGCGGGCGGTTGTTCTCCCCGATGGAGAATGGTTTTGCCATCGCGGGCGACTACATGTCGGCGGCGTCCTTCCTCGGGATAAGCGGGCTCATCGCGCTGTACGGGTACGACGGGCTGCTGTACGGGGTGGGATTCCTCGTGGCGTGGCTGGTCGTGCTGTTCCTGGTGGCGGAACTGGTGCGCAACTGCGGGCGGTTCACCCTCGCCGACGTGGTGGCCGCGCGGATGAGCGAACGGCCGGTACGGATCGCCGCGGGAACCGCGTCGGTCACGGTGTCCGTTCTCTATCTGGTGGCGCAGATGGTCGGCGCGGGCAGTCTGGTGGCGCTGCTGTTGGGACAGACCGGCGAGGCGGCTCAATCGTGGGCGGTCATCGGGGTCGGCGCGCTCATGGTGATCTACGTGTCGTTGGGAGGGATGAGGGCCACCACCTGGATCCAGATCGTGAAGGCGGTCCTGCTGATCGGTGGGACGGTCGCGCTGACCGTGCTCGTTCTGCTGCGGTTCCACGGAGACGTCGACCGGCTGCTGCTCACCGCAGCCGACCGCAGCGGACACGGCAAGGCGTTCCTGGCGCCCGGCCTGAGGTACGGCGGGGACTGGACCTCCCGGCTCGACTTCATCAGCCTGGGGATCGCACTGGTGCTGGGCACGGCGGGCCTGCCCCACATCCTGTCCCGCTTCTACACCGTGCCGACCGCGCGGGCCGCCCGCCGTTCCGTGGTGTGGTCCGTCGGACTGATCGGCAGCTTCTACCTGATGACGATCGTCCTCGGCTTCGGAGCGGCCGCGCTGGTCGGGCCGGACGCCGTGCGCCGTTCGAACGCGGCCGGTAACACCGCGGTGCCTCTTCTCGCTCTCGACCTGGGCGGCGGGGCGGGCTCCACCGGCGGAACGGTACTGTTCGCGATCGTCGCCGCGATCGCCTTCGCCACGATCCTCGCGGTCGTCGCCGGTATCACGCTCGCCTCCTCCGCCTCGGTCGCCCACGACCTGTACGCCTCGCTGCGCCGGCCGCGCGGCAAGGCCCCGCGCAGTGAGGTGGCCGTGGCACGGTGCGCCGCGGTGGGCATCGGAATCGTGGCGATCGCGCTCGGTCTGCTGGCCCGCGATCTCAACGTCGCCTTCCTCGTGGGGCTCGCCTTCGCGGTCGCCGCATCGGCGAATCTGCCGGTCCTGCTCTACTCGCTGTTCTGGCGCGGCTTCACCACGCGGGGCGCGGTGTGGGCGGTGTACGGCGGACTTTTCCCGGCGATCGGGCTCGTGCTGCTGTCCCCGGTGGTGTCCGGCAGCCCGGGTTCGCTGTTCCCGGGTGTCGACTTCCAGTACTTCCCGCTGGAGAACCCGGGCATCGTCTCCATCCCGCTCGGCTTTCTGGCCGGCTGGCTGGGCACGGTCATGTCGGACGAGGTCGCCGACGAGGCCAAGTACGCCGAGACGGAGGTGCGTTCGCTGACCGGGGCCGGGGCGGTGTAGCCGAGCCGTGCGGGCCCGTCAGGGCGCCACCCAGGCGTACCGGTGTTCCGGGCGGCCGGTGTCCCCGTACTTCAGGGACAGGCGGAGACGGCCCGCCTGTTCCAGGTGGCGGAGGTAGCGCTGGGCGGTGGAGCGGCTCAGGCCGGTGCGGGCGGCCACCTCGTGGGCCGAGAGCGGCTGGTCGGCGCGGTGGAGCACCCCGCAGATCAGGTCGGTCGTGGGCTCCGACTGCCCACTGGGCAGCCCGGGGGCGGAGGGGGCGGGGGCGGTGCGCAGGGCGCCGAAGATCCGGTCGACCTGATCCTGGCCCGTCAGACCCCGGCCGCCGACCCGGTCGACGGTACGGCGCAGGGCGGCGTAGGAGTCCAGGCGGGCGCGCAACGCGGTGAAGGTGAACGGCTTGACGAGGTAGTGCAGGGCGCCCAGACGCATGGCCTGCTGGACGGTCGTCACATCGCTGGCCGCCGTGATCATGATGACGTCGGTGCGGTGGCCCTGCTCGCGCATCCGGTGGACGAGTTGCAGGCCGGTCTGGTCCGGCAGGTAGTGGTCGAGCAGGACCAGGTCGATGGTGCCGCGTTCGACGGCGGCCAGGGCCTGGGCGGCGCTGTGCGCGCGGCCGGTCACCCGGAAGCCGGGAACCTTTCCCACGTACTTGGCGTTGATCTCGGCGACGCGGAAGTCGTCGTCCACCACCAGGACGTCAATCATCAGGCCTCTCCTTCAAGGCCGCCGAGCGTTGAGCCCGTGTTCGGCTCCGCAGTTGTAGCGCGAGCAAAACGAGCACAACAGGCTCTTGCGAGCAAAAGAACGGCTTGTGCTCACAAGACTCCTGCGGTGCCCGGGGCCACACCTACCGTCCCGCCCCATGAGCGCACACACCAGCCCCGCCATCGAGCTGCGGGGCGCGAGCAAGGCCTTCAGAACCCCGTCCGGCGGGCTGCACACCGCCGTGCGGGGCCTGGACTTCACCGTGGGGCGCGGTGAGTTCGTGGCCGTCGTAGGACCCACCGGATGCGGCAAGTCCACCACGCTGACACTGGTCAGCGGTTTGGAGGAGCCCACCGAGGGCGATGTGCTGGTGGCCGGGGAGCCGGTCGACGGCGTGGGTGACAAGGTCGGCTTCGTCTTCCAGCAGGACGCCACCTTCCCCTGGCGGACCGTGCTGTCGAACGTCATGGCGGGCCCGCGCTTCCGGGGCGTACCCAAGACGGAGGCCAGGGAGAAGGCCCGCGAGTGGCTGGCCCGGGTCGGACTCGCGGCCTTCGAGGACCGCTATCCGCACCAGCTCTCCGGCGGCCAGCGCAAGCGGGTCGCCCTGGCGGCCACGTTCGTCAACGACCCCGAGATCCTCCTGATGGACGAGCCGTTCTCGGCGCTCGACGTGCAGACCCGGGCCCTGATGTCGGACGAGCTGCTGGAACTGTGGGAGGGCACCGGCGCCTCGGTCGTCTTCGTCACCCACGACCTGGAGGAGTCCATCGCGCTGGCCGACAAGGTTGTCGTCATGACCGCCGGCCCCGCGACCGTGAAGCAGGTCTTCGACATCGACCTGCCGCGGCCACGGAAGGTCGAGGCGGTGCGCCTGGAACCACGGTTCATCGAGATCTACCGCGAGATCTGGGAGTCCCTCGGCGAAGAGGTCCGCATCACCCGTGAGAGAGGTGCCGCCCATGTCGCCTGAGGTCCTCAGCACCCCCGTCGTCGACACCGCCAAAACCGTTCCCGGTCGGGCGCAGTCCCGCGCCCGGGCGGCGCGTCGGCGCAGGATCCTCGTCAGCATCGCGCGCCTGGTTCTCCTGGTAGCTGTTCTCGGACTGTGGGAGATGTTGTCCCGGGCCGAGGTCATCGATCCGTTCAACTTCTCGATGCCCTCCAAGATCTGGGACCAGATCTACACCTGGGTGACCCACGGGACCGCGCTCGGCTCTCTGGGCGAGCAGATCTGGTACACGCTGTACGAGGCTCTGCTCGGCTGGGTCATCGGAGTGGTCGCCGGTATCCTGCTCGGTATTGCTCTCGGGCGGATCAGATTGCTCGCCGAGGTTCTTGGTCCATACATCAAGGTGCTCAACTCGATTCCCCGGATCGTGCTGGCACCCATCTTCCTGATCTGGTTCGGTCTGGGACCGTCGTCCAAAGTGGCCTCCGCCGTGGTCCTCGTCTTCTTCCCCGTGTTCTTCAACGCCTTCCAGGGCGCCCGGGAGGTCGACCGCAACCTCGTGGCCAACGCCCGCATACTCGGCGCGAGCGACCGCAGGGTGACCCTGCAGGTGGTCATCCCGTCGGCCACCTCCTGGATCTTCACCAGCCTCCACGTGAGCTTCGGCTTCGCCCTCATCGGCGCCATCGTCGGCGAGTACATCGGCGCGACCAAGGGCATCGGCCTGCTCGTCGCGCAGTCGCAGAACACCTTCAACGCGGCCGGGGTGTACGCCGCCATGGTCATCCTCGCGGTCGTCGCCCTCGTCGCCGAGGGGCTGCTGACCTTCGCCGAGCGCCGCATCTTCCGCTGGAAGCCGACCGGTTCCGACAGCTGACCGGTTCCGACAGCTGACCGGTTCCGAGAGATGACCCGCTCCATCCGCCACCCCCGCCCCCTCCCGCACCGCCCTCTCCCAAGGACGTGAACCGCATGCGCAAGCCCGCCAGATACGCCTCCCTGGCCGCCGCCGGACTGCTCGCCCTCTCCTCGCTCACCGCCTGCGCCAACGACGCGGCCGGCTCCGCCGCCGACACCGGCAGCGGCGGCGGCAAGGGCGAAACCGTCAAGATCATGGTGGGCGGCCTGGACAAGGTCATCTACCTGCCCGCGATGCTCACGCAGCGCCTCGGCTACTTCCAGGCCGAGGGGCTGAACGTCCAGCTGCTCAGCGAGCCCGCCGGGGTCCAGGCCGAGACCGCGCTCGTCTCCGGCCAGGTGCAAGGGGCCGTCGGCTTCTACGACCACACCCTCGACCTGCAGGTGAAGGGCAAGGAGGTGGAGTCGGTCGTGCAGTTCTCGCACGCGCCCGGCGAGGTCGAGGTCGTCTCGGACAAGGCGGCCGGCGAACTCACCTCGCCCAAGGACTTCACGGGCCGCAAACTGGGCGTGACCGGACTCGGCTCCTCGACCGACTTCCTCACCAAGTACCTGGCCGTCAAGAACGGCGTGCGGATCAGTGACTTCACGCCGGTGGCGGTGGGGGCCGGGCCCACCTTCATCGCCGCGCTCCGGAACGGCGCGATCGACGGCGGCATGACGACCGACCCGACCGTCGCGACGATCCTGGACAAGAAGGCGGGGAAGATCCTCATCGACATGCGCACTCCGGAAGGCTCACAGGAGGCGCTGGGCGGGCCGTACCCGTCGTCAAGTCTCTACATGCAGACGGACTGGGTGAAGGGACACAAGGACACCGTCCAGAAGTTGGTCAACGCATTCGTCAAGACGCTCAAGTGGATGTCCACGCACAGCGCGGACGACATCGCCGCCAAGATGCCCGCCGACTACTCCCAGGGCGACAAGGCCCTGTACGTGCAGGCCGTCAAGAGCACCCTGCCGATGTTCACGGACGACGGAGTGATGCCCCAGGGCGGTCCCGAGACCGTTGAGAAGGTGCTCAAGGCGTTCAACCCCAACATCAAGAATGCAGATGTCGACTTGACCAGGACTTACACGACGGAGTTCGTCAAGGCGGTCAAGTGACCGCTGCATGATGCACGTTCAGACGCGGGCCGCCCACTCGTAACGGTGTTCCGGGCGGCCCGCGTCACCGTACTTCAGGGTCAGCCGGGCCCGTCCGGTCCGCTTCAGGAGCTTCAGATACCGCTGGGCGGTCTGCCGGCTCACTCCGGTCCGTTCCGCGATCTCCTGGGCGGACAGGGGGCCGTCGGCGTTCATCAGCGCCTGCCGCACCAGCTCGGCCGTCGTGGGGGAGTGCCCCTTGGGCAGGCCGGGCTCGGACGGGGCGGACAGGGCGCCGAAGATGCGGTCCACCTCCGCCTGCTCGGCCTCGCCGCCGCCGTCCAGGGTGCGCCGCAGCTCGGCGTAAGCCTCCAGCTTGGCTCGCAGGCCCGCGAAGGCGAACGGTTTCACCAGGTACTGCAGCGCCCCGTGCCGCATGGCCGCCTGAACGGTCGAGACGTCCCGGGCCGCCGTCACCATGATCACGTCGGTCTGGTGGCCGCGCCGGCGCATCTCCTGGACGACCGCCAGGCCCGTGTCGTCGGGCAGGTAGTGGTCCATCAGGACCAGATCGAGCTGCGGCAGGGACTCGACCTGGCGCAGGGCCTCGGCCGCGGTGTGCGCCTCGCCGGCCACACGGAACCCGGGCACCTTCTCCACGTAGGCGGCGTTGACCCGGGCCACCCGCGTGTCGTCGTCCACGACCAGCACCTCGATCATCACGCCTCCTCCTCGACACCGGCCGGGGCGTCCGCCGTCGCCTCGGCGGACTCCGCGGATCCGGTGAGCACCGGCTCCAGCGCCGGCTCGGTCAGCGCCTCCGGCAGCACCACCGTGAACTCCGCTCCGCCACCTGCCGCCGCGCTCACGGTCGCGCTCCCGCCCTGCCGTTCGGCGAGCCGGCGCACCAGAGAGAGCCCGATGCCCCGCTTGCCGTGCGCGGGCGGCTGCTTGGTGGACCAGCCCTCCGTGAAGATCAACTCGCGTTGCTCCGCCGGAACTCCGGGGCCCGTGTCGCGCACCCGGAGGACGACGGTACGGCCCTGCGTGCGCAACTCCGCCTCCACGCGCGCGTGCGGCGTGCCCGCGACGGCGTCGAGGGCGTTGTCCACGAGGTTGCCCACGATCGTGACCAGGCCCCGCGGATCGATCAGCCGGTCCGGCAGCCGGGTGCGCTCCGACACCCACAGCGCGACCCCGCGCTCGGCCGCCACGGTCGCCTTGCCGACCAGCAGCGCCGCCAGCAGCGGGTCCTGGATCTTCTCGGTGACCTGCTCGGCGGTGGCCCGGTGATCGCCGACCACCTCGCCCACGAACTCCACGGCGTCGTCGTACATCTCCAGTTCCAGCAGCCCGAGCAGGGTGTGCATACGGTTGGCGTGCTCGTGGTCCTGGGCGCGCAGGGCGTCGATCAGCCCGCGCGTGGAGTCGAGTTCCCGCCCGAGCTGCTCCAGTTCGGTGCGGTCGCGCAGGGTGGCCACGGCGCCGCCGTCGTCGGTGGGCATGCGGTTGGCGACCAGGACCCGCTGGCCGCGCACGGTGAGCAGGTCGGTGCCGGTCACCCTGCCGGTCAGCACGTCGGTCGTACGGCCCGCGCCGAGCGCCTCGTCCGGTGTCCGGCCCACAGCCTCGTCGCCGACGCCCAGCAGCCGCCGGGCCTCGTCGTTGAACAGCCGGATCCGGCCACCGCGGTCGAGTGCGACGACGCCCTCCCGGATGCCGTGCAGCATCGCCTCGCGCTCCGCGAGCAGCGCCGAGATGTCGGAGAACGCCAGGTCCCGGGTCTGCCGCTGGACCCGGCGCGAGATCAGCCAGGCGGCCAGCGCGCCCACCGCCAGCGCACCCCCGGCGTAGGCGAACAGCCCCGGGATCGCGCTGATCAGCCGTGCCCGCACGCTGTCGTAGGCGATCCCGACCGAGACGGCCCCGATGATGCGGTGGTCGGCGTCGTACAGCGGTACCTTGCCGCGCGCCGAGCGGCCCAGGGTGCCCTTGTCGATCTCCATGACCTGCTTGCCGGCCAGGGCGTCCCTGGGGTCGGTGGAGACGAACTCCCCGATCTGCGCGGGCGTGGGATGCGACCAGCGCACCCAGTGCCGGTCGAGCACCACGATGTACTCGGCGTGCGTGGCCTTCCGGATCCGCTCCGCCTCCTTCTGCACCGGGCCGTCGCTGCTCGGCGGGGTGGTCAGCACGCCCTCGGCGATCTGCGGGTCCTGGGCCGTGGTCTCGGCGATGGCCAGCGCACGGCGCATCGCCTCCTGGTCCAGCTGCTTGCTCAGCGGTGCGAGGAAGAGCCCGGTCGCGAGCACCGCGACGCCCGCGGCGATCGCCACCTGCATCAACAGCACCTGGGAGAACACCCGCCTGGGCATCCCGAGGCGCAGACGGCGTGCGGGGGGAGTGGGGCTCATACCCACGACGGTACGTGGGACGGCCCGGAGCACCCCAGCGGGTGTGGTGTGGATCCCTTGATCAATGCTTGACCAGTGATCAAGTACCGGCCTGCACGATCAAGCGCCGAACCCGTTGATCACGCGACAACCGGCGCGATCAACGGCCGGCCCCCTGATCAAGAACCGGCCTGCACGATCAACCACCGGTCCGCCCGGTCAAGCACCAACCCGCATGAGCAACGTCCGGCCCGTGTCATCAATGGCCGGCTCGCCTGATCCACCGCCGGCCCGTGCACGGCTAGCTCGCCAGAGCCGTCGGCCTCAGTTCGCGCACGTCCACCACGTCCATCCGCGCCGGCGCCCCGAGCACAGCGGCCCCGCAGCTCTCCGGGCGGGGCGGCAACGACGCCCCCTGCGCCACGGTGACCCGCCAGCGGCGGCCGTCGGCGTGGGCGACGGTGACCTCCCAGCGCGGGGCCGCGCCGGCGGTCCGTACGACGTTCAGCACACCCGCGCGGTACTCGCCCGCGGCCGACCGGACGGCCAGCTCGGCCGCCTGACCGGGCCGTTCCCACGCGGAGCAGCCACGGCACCCCTCGACGACCACACGCCCTTCCCGCACGCCGTGCAGGGCCTCCTTGACGGTGTGCGCCTCGGCGCGGCCGTAGGCGTATCCGTACGGCAGGACCAGCACCGTCGGCGCGAAGCGATGACCACCCAGATGGGTGACCTCCCAGACTCCGCGCACTCCCGACGCCTCCAGCTCCGCGGCGAGGGGACGGCCCAGGAGGGCGCAGCAGCGGTCGCGCTTGCCGTTGGTGCACACGAGCGCGAGCGGGTCCCCGGTGTGCGGCAGTCCGCCGAGAGCCGTGCCGAAGGAACGGTGGTCGCCCGCTCCGAGGGCGGCGAAGTCGAGGGCGAGGAGCCGCTCGGGGTCGCGGGTGGTGGCACCGTGCAGCCATACGTGCCCCGGAACGGTGTGGGCGGCGTACACCTGGCGGACCGGAGGCGTACCGGGGTCGGCGTGGCGCCCGGGACGCCGGATGAGCGCGATGCGCACGCCGGTTCCCTCGGCGGCGGCCTCGAGAGCGCGGCCGAGCGCACGGTCCAGGTGGCTCGCGGTGAGCGCCTTGGCGCCCCACGGCCCGGGCTGTTCCAGCAGCAGCCACGTCGTCGCGGTGGCCGCCGTGCCGGAAATCGGCTCGTCGAGGCTCCGGGAGACGGTCGCACACCTACTCACAGAGGTGAGCCTAACCTGACTCCTGGCGGCACGACTTCCGGCCCCGCCGTCGGCTAGTCCGGGAGGGGCTGCGGCGGGCGCACACCGACGTAGTGGCCACTGGGGCGCATGCGCAGCGGGCGCTCGCCGTACTCCTCCAGGGCATGCGCGATCCAGCCCGCCGTCCGCGCGACGGCGAAGATCGTCTCGCCGGCCGTGGCGGGCATCCCGCAGGAGGCGGTGAACACCGCCAGGGCCAGGTCGACGTTGGCGTGCAGCGGGGTGTGACGGGCGGTCGTGGCGACGATGTCACGGGCGGCCAGCAGCGCGGGCTCCGCGCGCGGGATCTGTTCCAGCAGGGCGAACAGCGCCCGCGCGCGGGGGTCCTCGCCCTGGTACAGCCGGTGCCCGAGTCCGGGGACGCGGCGGCCCGCGCGCAGCTCGTCGGCGATCACCGGGACCGCCGTGCCCTGGTCGAGCACGTCGAGGAGCATCCGGTGGGCCAGGCCGCTGGCGGCACCGTGCAACGGGCCCTCCAGGACGCCCAGGCCCGCCGAGACGGCCGCGTAGGCGTGCGCCCGGGCCGAAGCGGCGACCCGGACGGCGAGCGTGGAGGCGGCCAGGTCGTGGTCGGTGAGCAGGGCCAGCGCGGTGTCCAGGACGTGCAGGGAGGCCTCGTCGGCGGGGCGGCCGGTCAGCCGGCCCCACAGGCGGTGGGCGAGCGGGCCCTCGTCCTCGTGCTCGTGATCGCGCCGGGCCGGGGGCAGTGCGGCCACGAGGGTGGGGATGAGGGTCCGTGCCGTGTTCAGCACGGCCTCCTCGGCCAGGTCGAAGCGCAGCGGGTCCTCGGCCGCCGCGGCGACGGCCGCCACCCGCAGCCGGTCCACCGGGGAGGCGTGCTCGGACAGGGCGTCCACCGCGCGGCGGGCGACCTGGACGGTGGCCTCGGGCGCGGAGAAGGACACCCCGGGGGTCAGCCGGCCCGTCCACAGCCATTCCGCCACCTCCTCGTAGGAGTGGCGGCCGGCCAGCTCGACGGCGTCCACGCCCCGGAAGAAGTACCGGTCCTGCTCGATCAGCGTGATCCGCGTGCGGACCGACAGGTCGCCCCCGGAGCCCGGCGTCCCGGCCGCCTCGCGCCGGTTGCGGCGCGCGAGGGCCTCCACCTCCTTCGCCTCGAAGGTGCTGGCCCGGCCTCCGGAGTCGCGGCGGCTGCTGAGCAGGCCGCGGCTCACGTACGCGTAGACCGTCTCGGGCTTCACGCCGAGCAGTTCGGCGGTCTCCTTGGTGGTCAGCCGGCGCCCGGGCCGGTGGGGAGCGGGTTCGTGATCGCGCATGGGGTCACCGTAGCCGCCTCTGCACATGTTGATGAGGATGAATTGATTCAATCAATATTGACACAGGGTTAGTCAAGCATGGACAGTCGAATCAAGTCCAGGGAGGAGAACCATGGCCATCAACACGACCGCATCCCCGCTCATCGACGCCCCGCGCGGACTCGCCGGCGTCGTCGTCGCCGAGACCGAGATCGGTGACGTCCGGGGGAGCGAAGGCTTCTACCACTACCGCCGGTACCCGGCCGTCGACCTCGCCCGCACCCGCAGCTTCGAAGACGTCTGGCACCTCCTGGTCCACGGCGAACTCCCGGACGCCGAGCGCAGCGCCCGCTTCACCGCACAGACCGCGGCCCTGCGACGCCTCCCCGCCGGCGTGCGATCGGCGCTTCCGGCGATCGCCGCGGCCGGCCGCGGCTCCGGCCCGCTCGCCGGGCTGCGCACGGGACTCTCGCTGCTGGGTGCCGCCCAGGGCTTCCGGCCGGTCTACGACATGGATGCCGAGAGCCGGCGCGCCGACACCGTGGCCGCCTGCGCGGCCGTCCCCACCCTGCTCACCGCGCTGTACCGGCTCGGCCACGGCCTCGAACCGGTCGAGCCGCGCGAGGACCTCTCGTACGCGGCCAACTACTTGTACATGTTGACCGGTTCGGAACCCGACCCGCGCCGGGTCCGTGCCGTCGAGCAATACCTCATCTCAACCATTGATCATGGATTCAATGCGTCAACCTTCACCGCGCGCGTCATCGCGTCCACCGGCGCCGACATAGCGGCCTGCCTGACCGGCGCCGTCGGCGCACTGTCCGGGCCGCTCCACGGAGGTGCGCCCAGCCGGGCCCTGGACACACTGGACGCGATCGGCACGCCCGACCGGATCGACACCTGGATCCGGGAGCGGGTGCTGGCCGGTGACCGCATCATGGGCTTTGGGCACGCCGTCTACCGCACGGAGGACCCGCGCTCGCGGATGCTGCGGGAGACAGCCCTCGGTTTCGGCGGACCGCGGGTGCACTTCGCAGTGGAGGTGGAGCGCCGGGTGGAGGCGATCCTCGCCGAGCTGAAGCCCGGCCGGGAACTCCACACGAACGTCGAGTTCTACGCCGGCGTGGTCATGGAACTCTGCGGCCTGCCGCGGGAGATGTTCACCCCCACCTTCGCCGCGGCGCGGGTGGTGGGGTGGAGCGCCAACATCCTGGAGCAGGCCGCCGACCCCAAGATCATCCGACCCGTGGCCCGGTATGTCGGCCCGGAGCCGGAGAGGGCTGCCGCGGCCACCGGGTGACCCCGTGCGGCTGTTCACCGGGTCCCGCCGCGGTGGCGTGGCCCCGCTCGCGGCGGTCAGTCCCCGGGCGGGCGGAAGTACTCCGCCGCGGGGACGGCCGGGCCGGCGGCGACGGCCGTCCGGTACGCGTCCTCGGCGAGGGCCAGGAAGCGCCGCTCGTGCCGGTCGCCGCTCCGGGCGAAGTACCGGTGCCAGGAAGGCCCGCTGTTGTGCCAGTAGGCGCGGCCGATCTCGCCGCGGAAGTAGTCCTCGAGGACCGCCCGCAGCAGGTGGTCGTCCATGAGGCCGAGCTTGTAGTCGGTGCTCCACATGCTGACGATCAGGTTGGCGACCAGAAGCTGTTTCCACCTCTCCTGCGTCATGGGCGTGTTGGGCGGCTCCCAGCACACCTGGTACGCGGGGTCACTGAGGGTGAGGAGCACCAGTTCGCGGTGGGCCGACCGATGGGCCTCCCCGTTCTGGATACGCGTCTGGCGCGCTTGATAGGCGAGCGAAAGAGCCACACCGGCCAGTGCCGCCGCGGAGATGAAGACGGACACGGCGCCGTAGGTCTGGCTCACCGCACTGAGCCGTTCCCAGTCCGTGCCCTCAGGGGCGAGGGAACTCAGAGCGAACGGTGTCGCCAGGATGACGCCGAGCGAGGTGAGGACGACGATGCTCCAGACGGCCCCTCGTCGTGTCACGGCACGGCGGTCGTCGGACATGAACTCCCCCCGGTCCACGGCTCCTTGTGACCCAGGGAGCCATTCTCGCCGGAGGCCGGAGCACGTCACAACCCGCGCGCGGGCACCTCGGCGGCCGGGAACGACGCCGGGCCGCTCGCCTCGGCGGTCTGCCCCGGGGCTGCCCCGTGAGCCGTGCGCGCCGATCGGCCCCTTCGGCCGTCCTTCCTCCCGCTCGTATCCTGGAACACCGGTCCGTGCTCGCCCGCGCGCCGGGACGTGAGCCAATCAGAGCCGGTGTGAGCCGGTGTGACCGGTGTGCGCCGATGTGTCAGAGAGGTCGCCCGTTGGGGAACAGCATCAGCTTGGGGTACCGCGGCGGTCCGCAGCAGGTTCCGGTCGTCGTGCTCGCCGGATTCCTGGGCTCCGGGAAGACCACGCTCCTCAACCACCTGCTGCACCGCAGCGGAGGCAGCCGGATCGGGGCCGTCGTCAACGACTTCGGGGCCATCGAGATCGACGCGATGGCCGTCGCAGGCGCCCTCGGCGACTCGACCGTCTCGCTCGGCAACGGCTGCCTGTGCTGCGCCGTCGACGCGAGCGAACTCGACCTCTACCTGGACCGGCTCGCCGCGCCCGCCGCCGGCATCGACGTGATCGTCATCGAGGCGAGCGGTCTGGCCGAGCCGCAGGAACTCGTCCGGATGGTGCTGGCCAGCGAGCATCCGAGGGTGGTCTACGGCGGTCTGGTCGAGGTGGTCGACGCCGCCGAGTTCGACGACACGCGCGCGCGGCACCCCGAGATCGACCGGCACCTCGCCCTCACCGATCTGGTCGTGGTCAACAAGCTCGACCGCGCCGACGACCCCGGCCGGATCCTGGGGCTCGTCCGTACGCTCACCGACCGGGCCGCCGTCGTACCCGCCACCTACGGCCGCATCGACCCCGAGTTCCTCTTCGACTGCAGGCCGAGCGAGGAGCGCATCGGGCAGCTCTCCTTCGACGACCTGCACGAACCCGGCGAGACCGACGGCGAACCCGACGGCGAGTGCGGCGCGCACGTCCATGCCGGACATCTGCACACCGGGTACGACAGCCTGTCCTTCACCTCCGGCGTGCCCCTGGAACCCCGCCGGCTCATGCGGTTCCTGGACAGCCGCCCCGAGGGCCTGTACCGGATCAAGGGATACGTCGACTTCGGGCCCTGCGACCCGCTCAACCGGTACGCCGTGCACGCCGTCGGCCGGTTCCTGCGTTTCTACCCCGAGCCCTGGCCGGCCGGCGAGGACCGTCGCACCCAGCTGGTGCTGATCGGCTCCGGCATCGGCACCGACGGCCTCGGCAAGGAGCTGGAGGCGTGCAAGAACGACGCCCCACACGCCGACGAGCACGGCATGTGGGGCGTCCTGCGCTACGTACAGGGTTCCGAGGAGGAGCCGGACGCAGAGGCGTACGACCGCTAGAACCGGACGCAGAGGCCTACGACCTCCAGGAAGGCCTAGAACACCGGTCCCGCCACCACCGACACCGTCTTCGGCAGCGAGGTGCCCGAACCGTCCCGGCGCGGGTCCGGCTCCGGCAGCTCCGCCGGGGTGCCGGTCTTCTGCGCCGCGCGTGCCGGGGTCGGGCCCGCCCAGGCCACCGACAGACAGTCCTCGCCCTTCAGGAACCGCTGGCAGCGCACGCCGCCCGTGGCCCGGCCCTTGCGCGGATACTGGTCGAACGGGGTCAGCTTGGCCGTCGTCTGCACCGAGTCGTCCAGCGTGCCCCGGGAGCCGGCGACCGTGAACACCACCGCGTCGACGGCCGGGTCGACCGCCGTGAAGGAGATCACCTTCGCGCCCTCGGTGAGCTTGATGCCCGCCATACCGCCGGCCGGGCGGCCCTGCGGACGCACGATGGACGCCTGGAAGCGCAGCAGCTGGGCGTCGTCCGTGATGAAGACCAGGTCCTCCTCGCCGGTACGCAGTTCCACCGCGCCGACGATCCGGTCGCCCTCCTTGAGCGTGACGACCTCCAACTCGTCCTTGTTGGACGGATAGTCGGGCACCACACGCTTGACGACACCCTGCTCGGTGCCGAGCGCGAGGCCCGGCGACGACTCGTCCAGCGTGGTCAGGCAGACCAGCGTCTCGTCGTCCTCCAGGCTGACGAACTCCGCCAGCGGAGCCCCTCCGGAGAGATTCGGTGCGGCCGCCGTCTCGGGCAGCTGCGGCAGGTCCACCACGTTGATCCGCAGCAGCCGGCCCGCCGAGGTCACCGCGCCGATCACCCCGCGCGCGGTCGCCGGCACCGCCGAGACGATCACGTCGTGCTTGACGCGCTTGGCGCCCGCCCCCTCCGGGAACGGCTCGTCGCTCGCCGTGCGGGCCAGCAGCCCCGTCGAGGAGAGCAGCACCCGGCACGGGTCGTCGGCCACCTGCAGCGGCACGGCGGCCACCGTGGCGCCCGCGGACTCCAGCAGGACCGTGCGCCGGTCGGTGCCGAACTTCTTGGCCACGGCGGCCAGTTCCGCCGACACCAGCTTGCGCAGCTCCGCGTCCGAGTCCAGGATCCGGGTCAGCTCCTCGATCTCCGCGGTGAGCTTGTCCTTCTCCGCCTCCAGCTCGATCCGGTCGTACTTGGTGAGCCGGCGCAGCGGCGTGTCGAGGATGTACTGCGTCTGCACCTCGCTCAGCGAGAAGCGCCCCATCAGGCGCTCCTTGGCCTGCGCGGAGTTCTCGCTGGACCGGATCAGCCGGATGACCTCGTCGATGTCGACCAGCGCGGTCAGCAGGCCCTCGACCAGGTGCAGCCGGTCGCGCTTCTTGGTGCGGCGGAACTCGCTGCGGCGCCGGACCACGTCGAAGCGGTGGTCGAGGTAGACCTCCAGCAGTTCCTTCAGGCCCAGGGTGAGCGGCTGGCCGTCGACCAGGGCGACGTTGTTGATGCCGAAGGACTCCTCCATGGGGGTCAGCTTGTACAGCTGCTCCAGGATCGCCTCGGGCACGAAGCCGTTCTTGATCTCGATGACCAGGCGCAGGCCGTGCTCGCGGTCGGTGAGGTCCTTGACGTCGGCGATGCCCTGGACCTTCTTCGCGTTGACCAGGTCCTTGATCTTCGCGATGACCTTCTCGGGACCGACCGTGAACGGCAGCTCGGTGACCACCAGGCCCTTGCGGCGGGCGGTGACGGTCTCGATCGCGACGGTGGCACGCATCTTGAAGGTGCCGCGGCCCGTCGCGTACGCGTCCCGGATGCCGTCCAGGCCGACGATCCGGCCGCCCGTGGGCAGGTCCGGGCCGGGGACGTGCTTCATCAGCGCGTCCAGGTCGGCGTTCGGGTACCGGATCAGGTGGCGGGCGGCGGCGATGACCTCCCGCAGGTTGTGCGGCGGCATGTTCGTCGCCATGCCGACCGCGATGCCCGAGGAGCCGTTGACCAGCAGGTTCGGGAAGGCGGCCGGCAGCGCCACCGGCTCCCGCTCCTGACCGTCGTAGTTCGGCGTGAAATCGACCGTGTCCTCGTCGATCGACTCGGTCATCAGGCTCGTCGCCTCGGCCTGGCGGCACTCGGTGTACCGCATGGCGGCCGGCGGGTCGTCGTTGCCCAGCGAGCCGAAGTTGCCGTGGCCGTCGACCAGCGGCACGCGCATGGAGAACGGCTGCGCCATGCGCACCAGGGCGTCGTAGATGGACGCGTCGCCGTGCGGGTGCAGCTTGCCCATGACCTCGCCGACGACACGCGCGCACTTCACGTAACCGCGTTCGGGGCGCAGGCCCATCTCGTTCATCTGGTAGACGATCCGGCGGTGCACCGGCTTGAGGCCGTCGCGGGCGTCCGGCAGGGCGCGCGAGTAGATGACCGAGTACGCGTACTCGAGGTAGGAGCCACGCATCTCGTCCACGACGTCGATGTCGAGGATCCTCTCCTCGAACGAATCGTCGGGCGGCGGGGTCTTCGTGCTGCGGCGGGCCATCGCTGCCGGCTCCTCCTGATCTGGTCGCTCACCGCGGGGGCGCGCACCCTCCGGCTCGCTCTTGCTGAAGCGATTGACTGATCTGACGCGGACCATTGTGGACCGGGGCACTGACAGCCCCGGCCACGACCCGGCCTCCGGCGGCCCGGCCGGTACCCGGCGGCCGCCCCGAGACGGGTCGGACGCAGGCTACGCGATCCGCTGTGGGCGTACGTCCCGCGGGAACTTCGACGAGGCCTCGCACGCTTTGCATACAGTGGCAGGAACGGCAGGAAAACCGCGGTTTCGACGACCGCCTCCGCTCGCGAAGGGACGTACATGCCCATGGGTCACACGACCACAGCCGAGGCAGGCTCCGGGGGCCTGACAGCGACCGAGCACCGCCTGGCCAACGGTCTGCGCGTGGTGCTCTCCGAGGACCACCTGACCCCGGTGGCGGCGGTCTGCCTCTGGTACGACGTCGGTTCCCGGCACGAAGTCAAGGGGCGTACCGGGCTGGCTCACCTTTTCGAGCACTTGATGTTCCAGGGGTCGGGTCAGGTCAAGGGCAACGGCCACTTCGAACTGGTGCAGGGCGCCGGCGGCTCGCTCAACGGCACCACCAGCTTCGAGCGCACCAACTACTTCGAGACCATGCCCGCGCACCAGCTGGAGCTGGCCCTCTGGCTGGAGGCCGACCGCATGGGCTCCCTGCTGGCCGCCCTGGACGACGAGTCCATGGAGAACCAGCGGGACGTCGTCAAGAACGAGCGCCGCCAGCGCTACGACAACGTGCCCTACGGCACCGCCTTCGAGAAGCTGACCGCCCTCTCGTACCCGGAGGGCCACCCCTACCACCACACGCCGATCGGCTCGATGGCGGACCTGGACGCGGCCACCCTGGAGGACGCCCGCCAGTTCTTCCGCACCTACTACGCGCCGAACAACGCGGTGCTCT
Source organism: Streptomyces actinomycinicus (assembly GCF_016741775.1). Taxonomy (GTDB): domain Bacteria; phylum Actinomycetota; class Actinomycetes; order Streptomycetales; family Streptomycetaceae; genus Streptomyces; species Streptomyces actinomycinicus. Next base: position 125,716 of record NZ_JAERRK010000014.1, read on the forward strand.
CCGTGGTCGGCGACATCGACCCGCAGCAGACCCTCGCCTGGATCGAGAAGTACTTCGGCTCCATCCCGTCCCACGACGGCAAGCCCGAGCCCCGCGACGGCTCCCTGCCGCAGACCATCGGCGAGCAGCTGCGCGAGGTCGTCGTGGAGGAGGTCCCGGCACGTGCCCTGATGGCTGCCTACCGGCTCCCGCACGACGGCACGCGCGAGGCGGACGCGGCCGATCTCGCCCTGACCGTCCTCGGCGGAGGCGAGTCCTCCCGGCTGTACAACCGGCTGGTGCGCCGCGACCGTACGGCCGTCGCGGCCGGCTTCGGCCTGCTGCGCCTGGCCGGCGCGCCCTCGATGGGCTGGCTGGACGTGAAGACCTCCGGCGACGTCGAGGTGCCCGTCATCGAGGCCGCCATCGACGAGGAGCTGGCCCGGTTCGCCGCGGAGGGCCCCACGCCCGAGGAGATGGAGCGCGCCCAGGCGCAGCTGGAGCGCGAGTGGCTGGACCGGCTCGGCACGGTCGCCGGCCGCGCCGACGAACTCTGCCGGTACGCCGTCCTGTTCGGCGACCCGCAGCTCGCCCTCACCGCCGTCAAGCGCGTCCTGGAGGTGACCCCCGCGGAGGTCCAGGAGGTCGCCAAGGCCCGCCTGCGGCCCGACAACCGCGCGGTCCTCGTCTACGAGCCGAAGTCCCCGCAGGACGTCGAGGACGCGGACGTGCCCGAGGACCCGGAGCAGGAAGCGACCGTAGAGGCCGGCAACGAGAACGAGGAGACGGCCAAGTGACCCAGCTCGCCACCATGGACTTCCACCCCCAGCCGCGGCCCGGCGAGGCCAAGCCCTGGGCGTTCCCCGCCCCCGAGCGCGGCACGCTCGACAACGGTCTGACCGTGCTGCGCTGCCACCGCCCCGGCCAGCAGGTCGTCGCCGTGGAGGTGCTGCTGGACGCGCCGCTGGACGCCGAGCCGGCCGGCCTGGACGGCGTCGCCACGATCATGGCGCGGGCCTTCTCGGAGGGCACCGACCGGCACTCGGCCGAGGAGTACGCCGCCGAGCTGGAGCGCGCGGGCGCCACGCTCGACGCGCACGCCGACCACCCCGGAGTCCGGATCAGCCTGGAGGTCCCGGCCTCCCGCCTGGCCAAGGGCCTCGGCCTGCTCGCCGACGCCCTGCGGGCCCCCGCCTTCGCCGAGAGCGAGGTCGAGCGGCTGGTCCGCAACCGCCTCGACGAGATCCCGCACGAGCTGGCCAACCCCTCCCGCCGCGCCGGCAAGGAACTCTCCAAGGAGCTGTTCCCGGCGACCTCGCGCATGTCCCGCCCGCGCCAGGGCACCGAGGAGACGGTCGAGAAGATCGACGCCGCGGCCGTGCGCGCCTTCTACGACCGTCATGTGCGGCCCGCCACGGCCACCCTGGTCGTGGTCGGAGACCTGACCGGCACCGACCTGGACGCGCTGCTCGGTGACACGCTGGGCGCCTGGACCGGCACCCCGGGCGAGCCCCGGCCCGTGCCGCCGGTGACGGCGGACGACACCGGACGCGTGGTCATCGTGGACCGGCCCGGTGCCGTCCAGACACAGCTGCTCATCGGCCGGATCGGCGCCGACCGGCACGACCGGGTGTGGCCCGCGCAGGTGCTCGGCACGTACTGCCTCGGCGGCACCCTCACCTCCCGCCTGGACCGGGTCCTGCGCGAGGAGAAGGGCTACACCTACGGCGTGCGCGCCTTCGGGCAGGTCCTCCGCTCGGCGCCGGACGGCACCGGCGCGGCGATGCTCGCCATCAGCGGCTCCGTGGACACGCCGAACACCGGTCCCGCGCTGGAGGACCTGTGGAAGGTGCTGCGCACCCTCGCGGCGGAGGGCCTGACCGACGCCGAGCGGGACGTCGCCGTGCAGAACCTCGTCGGTGTGGCGCCGCTGAAGTACGAGACCGCGGCGGCCGTCGCGGGCACGCTGGCCGACCAGGTCGAGCAGCACCTGCCCGACGACTTCCAGGCGACGCTGTACCGGCAGCTGGCCGCCACGGGCACGGTGGAGGCCACCGCGGCCGCGGTGAACGCCTTCCCGGTGGACCGCCTGGTGACCGTCCTCGTCGGCGACGCGTCCGCGATCAAGGCGCCGGTCGAGGCGCTGGGCATCGGCGAAGTCACCGTCGTCGCCGCGGAGTAGCGGCACACGCGCGCGTGGGGCCCTGACGACCTACGGGTCGTCAGGGCCCCACGCGGTTCCACTCGCCTTTCCAGATGCCCGTTTTGAGGCGGAGGTTGCCTGTCTGCCCTGTGGGATGCGCTACAAAACAGCGGATCCGTTTGAGGATTGAAAGCAGGCTTCCGTAGCGTCGTCGGGGCTGTTCGTCAGGCAGTGCGCCGCACCCGCGGCACCGGACAGTCATCGCCGAGTCCCCGTACGGCGCGAGCCAGGGGAGCCGGGGACCCATCGTCCCTGGGGTGAATCGGGCGCCCGCGCGCGAGCGAAGGGGGCCCGTAGGAGACCTTCCTGCTCCGAACCCGTCAGCTAACCCGGTAGGCGAGAAGGAAGGAAAGGACCAGCCACTTCATGGCGTTCATGTGCGCCACCGGGAAGCACCGCAAGCCCGGCCGGGTCAAGCGCACCACCGCTCAGGCGGCCGGTATCGCGGCCCTCACGACCACCGGTGTCGTCGGCACCCTCGCCGCCTCCCCGGCGCTCGCCGCCGAGAGCCCCGCGGAGCAGACCGGCCTCACTCCGGTCCTCACCGTGAGCGACGACGTCGCCGACCGCATCGACGCGCAGGCCGCCGCCCAGCAGCAGGCCGCCGACCAGAAGGCGGCCGAGGAGGCCGCGGCGAAGGCGGCCGCCAAGCGGGCCCAGGAGATGCGCGAGGCCAAGGCCCGTGCCGCCCGTGAGGCCGAGCGCAAGCGGCTGAACGCCTTCACCGCGCCCATCGCGCACTCCTACGTCTCCACGGCCTACCAGGCCAGCAGCTCCCTGTGGTCCTCCGGCTCGCACACCGGCATCGACTTCCACGCGGCCAGCGGCACGACCGTCCACGCGGTCGGCTCCGGCACGGTCGTCTCCGCCGGCTGGGGCGGCGCCTACGGCAACCAGGTCGTGATCCGCATGGCCGACGGCATGTACACCCAGTACGGCCACCTGTCGTCCATCGGGGTCACGGTGGGCCAGAAGGTCCTCCCGGGCCAGCAGATCGGCCTGTCCGGCGCGACCGGCAACGTCACCGGCCCGCATCTCCACTTCGAGGCCCGTACGACCCCCGAGTACGGTTCCGACGTCGACCCCCTGGCCTACCTCCGCAAGCACGGCGTGCAGATCTGACGCCCAGCGCGGTCGTCCGAAGCCCCGGCTCACACCGAGCCGGGGCTTTCGTGTTCTGCGTGGTGTTGCGCCGGGAGTGCTGTCCAAAAACATATCCATGAATCAGGGGCTGCCGTCGGAAATTCCGGCTCATTGCAATAGAGTCACGGAACACGCGTCCATCGTCGACGTTTCACGGGGATTAAGGCGGAGGTCGGTCATGCGTATTCCGGCGCACTCGGTGTGCACGGCGATCCGGGACGACATCGTCGCCGGTGTCCACGCGCGCGGGGGCCGGCTCACCGAGGAGGTCCTGGCCCGTCGCTACGGCGTCTCGCGCGTCCCCGTCCGCGAGGCCCTGCGCACCCTGGAGGCCGAGGGCTTCGTGGTGACGCGCCGGCACGCGGGCGCGTGCGTGGCCGAACCGACCGAGCAGGAGGCCGCCGACCTGCTGGAGATGCGGATGCTGCTGGAGCCGCTGGGGGCCGCCCGGGCGGCCCAGCGGCGCACCGAGGCCCATCTGAAGGTGCTGCGCGGCCTGGTCCGGCTGGGTCAGGAGCGGGCCCGGAGGGGGCAGAGCGAGGACCTGCGCTCGCTGGGCGGCTGGTTCCACGAGACGCTCGCGCAGGCCTCCGGAAGCTCCTCGCTGACCTCGGTGCTCACCCAGCTGCGGTACAAGATCGCCTGGATGTACGCGGTGGAGGCGTCGCCGAGCCCGGTCGAGTCGTGGGTGGAGCACGGGGCGATCGTGGACGCGGTGGCGCGCGGGGACGGCGACCGCGCGCGGGCGCTCACGGCGCTGCACGCCGAGCGCGCGGCGGGCGCGCACCGGCTTCGGTTCGGCGGCGCCCCGGAACGTGTGAGGACTTCGCAACACGCCGTCAACATGTCGGGCCCGCGGCATTAACACGGACACCGTATACAAAGAAGAGGTATTCGGCGGGGCTGTGTTCCGTGCCGCCCCGCATTCCGTCGCGGCCGGAATTCCCGCGGTGTGGCCGGCATATCCGCGCGAGAAAGCGCGGAATTCCTCGGGCGTGCAAAGGTCGAGCGTGCAAAGGTCGAGCGCGCGAAGGCCGGGCATGTAAACGCCGGGCATGTGAACGCCGGGCGTGTGAACAGCGAGCGTGCGAACAGCGACCCCGCGAACGGTCAGTGCGCAGGACGCCGAGCGTTTGCGAGGCCGAACGGATGCCGCGGAAACGGCGTACCCCGACGCGGCGTACCCCGACGCGGCGTACCCCGACGCGGCGTACCCCGACGCGGCGAACCCCGAAACGCCGCAGCCGCGTCCGCCCGGGGGCGGACGCGGCTCCGGCGCTCTGTGCGGTGGGCGTTCAGACGGTCTCGGGCAGCTCTTCCAGGCCCTCGGCGACCAGCTTGGCCAGCCGGTCGAGGGCGGCGTCCGCGCCCTCGGCGTCCGAGGCGAGGACGATCTCCTCGCCGCCCTGGGCGCCCAGGCCCAGGACGGCCAGCATGGAGGCCGCGTTGACGGGGTTGCCCCCGGCCTTGGCGATCGTCACCGGGACGCCTGTGGCCGTGGCGGCTCGGACGAAGATGGAGGCGGGGCGGGCGTGGAGGCCCTCGGCCCAGCCGACGTTGACGCGGCGCTCAGCCATGTGTTGCTGCCCTTCGGTGTTCAGGGTTGTCTAGACCAGTTTCCCACATTGTGAAGCGTGCCCCGGAGCGGCCCTCCGTCCCCTCCGGTGCGGCGGCGGACCGCGGCCTCGGTCCGGCTCTCCGGTCCTCCACAGACTGCCTCGCGCCGTTGTCGTACGCGAGCCGTACTCTGGGGCCCATGCAGACCTCGGCGGACCGGCAGGACCGGCACGAGTACCCCGCCCACTGGGAGGCGGACGTGGTGCTGCGCGACGGGGGCACCGCGCGCATCCGGCCCATCACCGTCGATGACGCCGAGCGCCTGGTCAGCTTCTACGAGCAGGTCTCCGACGAGTCGAAGTACTACCGCTTCTTCGCGCCGTACCCCCGGCTCTCCGCCAAGGACGTCCACCGCTTCACGCACCACGACTTCGTGGACCGGGTGGGACTCGCGGCCACCGTCGGCGGCGAGTTCATCGCCACCGTACGCTACGACCGCATCGGCACCGACGGCATGCCCGCCTCGGCCCCCGCCGACGAGGCCGAGGTCGCCTTCCTGGTGCAGGACGCCCACCAGGGCCGCGGGGTCGCCTCCGCCCTGCTGGAGCACGTCGCGGCCGTCGCGCGCGAGCGGGGCATCCGCCGTTTCGCCGCCGAGGTGCTGCCCGCCAACACCAAGATGATCAAGGTGTTCACGGACGCCGGCTACACGCAGAAGCGCAGCTTCGAGGACGGGGTCGTGCGCCTGGAGTTCGACCTCGAGCCCACCGACCGCTCCGTCGCCGTGCAGCGCGCGCGGGAGCAGCGCGCCGAGGCCCGCTCGGTACGGCGGCTCCTCGCGCCCGGCTCCGTGGCGGTCATCGGCGTCGGCCGCGCCCCCGGCGGGGTGGGCCGCAGTGTCCTGGGCAACCTCCGCGAGGCCGGCTACCCGGGCCGGCTGTACGCCGTGAACAAGGCCTTCCCCGAGGACCTCACGGAGGTCGACGGGGTGCCCGCGTACCGCTCGGTGCGGGACATCGACGGGCATGTGGACCTCGCCGTCGTCGCCGTACCGGCCGGGCAGGCGCCCGCCGTGGTCACCGAGTGCGGCGAGCACGGCGTCCAGGGGCTTGTCGTGCTCTCCGCCGGATACGCCGAGAGCGGGCCCGAGGGGCGCGAGCGGCAGCGGGCCCTGGTGCAGCACGCGCGCGCGTACGGCATGCGGATCATCGGCCCGAACGCCTTCGGCGTCATCAACACCGCCCCGGACGTCCGGCTGAACGCCTCGCTCGCCCCCGAGCTGCCCCGGCCGGGCCGCATCGGGATGTTCGCCCAGTCCGGCGCCATCGGCATCGCCCTGCTGTCCCGGCTGCACCGGCGCGGGGGCGGGGTCACCGGGGTCACCGGCGTGTCCACCTTCGTCTCCGCCGGCAACCGCGCGGACGTCTCGGGCAACGACGTCCTGCAGTACTGGTACGACGACCCCGAGACCGACGTCGTCCTCATGTACCTGGAGTCCATCGGCAACCCCCGCAAGTTCACCCGGCTCGCCCGGCGGACGGCGGCGGCGAAGCCGCTGGTCGTCGTGCAGGGGACCGGGGCGGCGCCGCCGGGCCACGCGGTGCGCGCCACGCGGCTGCCGCACGAGACCGTCTCCGCGCTGCTCCGGCAGGCCGGGGTGATCCGGGTCGACACGATCACCGAGCTGGTCGACGCGGGGCTGCTGCTCGCCCGCCAGCCGCTGCCCGCCGGGCCGCGCGTGGCGATCCTCGGCAACTCCGAGTCGCTGGGCGTGCTGACGTACGACCGGTGCCTCGCCGAGGGACTGCGGCCGGACCGGCCGCTGGACCTGACGACAGCGGCGACGGCGGACGACTTCCACCGGGCGCTGGCGCGGGCCCTGGCGGACGACACGTGCGACGCGGTCGTGGTCACCGCGATCCCGGCGATCGGGGAGGGTTCGCCGGGGGACGCGGAGCTGGCCCAGGCGTTGCGGTCGGCGGCGGCTGCCGTGCCGGGCAAGCCGGTGCTCGTGGTGCACGTGGAGCTCGGGGGGCTCGCCGAGGCGCTGTCGGCCGCGGCGAGTACGGCACCGCAGGCCCTCGGCAAGGCACCCGGCACCGCGGACGACGCCCGCCCCGTCCAGCCCCCGGCCTCGCCCGCACGGAAGGACCTCGGGCACCCGGAGCAACGACCGCCCACCGCGCCGCCTCACCCGGCACCGCCCACCGCACGGCCTTGTCCGGCACCCGCGCCGCCCGCCCCGCCGCCTCACCCGGCACCGCCCACCGCACGGCCTTGTCCGGCACCCGCGCCGCCCCTTCCGCCGGCGCCACCCGGTCCGGCGCCGGCTGCCGACGAGCCGGCCCTGCCCGAAGGCACCCGCCTCATCCCCGCCTATCCCGCCGCCGAGCGGGCCGTACGGGCCCTCGCCGAAGCCGTCAGGTACGCGCAGTGGCGGCGGGAGGCCGCCGACCCCGGGAAGGTGCCGGAGTACGAAGACATCGACGAGAAGGGGGCCGCCCGGCTCATCGAGGGGCTGCTGGAGCGCGAGGAGGGACTCACGATCTCCGACGCGGAGACCTGCGAACTGCTCGGCCGGTACGGCATCGCGGTGCGCCGCGCCCTGCCCGCGCCCACCCCGGACGACGCCGCCGAGGCCGCCCACGCCCTCGGCTACCCGGTCGCCCTCAAGGCCACCGCCCCGCACCTCAGGCACCGCGCCGACCTGGGCGGCGTACGCCTGGACCTCGCGGACGAGGAGCAACTGCGCAGGGCGTACGCCGAGTTGACCGAGCTGTTCGGAAAGCCGGAGGAGCTGCGCCCGGTGGTGCAGGGGATGGCCCCGCGCGGAGTCGACACCGTCGTGCGCGCCGTGATCGACCCGGCCGCGGGTGCCGTGCTGTCCTTCGGGCTCGCCGGAGCCGCGTCGCAGCTGCTCGGGGACATGTCCCACCGGCTGGTCCCCGTCACCGACCGGGAGGCGACCTCGCTCGTGCGGTCGATCCGCACGGCACCGCTGCTGTTCGGCTGGCGCGGCTCCACGCCCGTCGACACCCCCGCGCTGGAGGAGTTGCTGCTGCGGGTGTCCCGGCTGGTGGACGACCACCCGGAAGTGGTCGCGGTCACTCTGGAGCCGGTCGTCGTCGCCCCGCACGGCGTGAGCGTCCTCGGCGCCACCGTACGCCTCGCACCGCCGCCGGCCCGCGACGACCTCGGCCCCCGCACGCTGCCGGCCTACTGAGCGGCTGGACACCCGCCCCGGACCTGTCCCGCGGCCCCCGCGACCGGCCGCACGGTCCGTCCCCGGTCCTCCCGACTGGCCCGGACCCCCCTTGCCCACGGATTAGGATGGACGCCATGGCCAAGACCAGTACGACGACCCAGGGGCTGCGCGCGGCGATCGAGCGCAGCGGCTACTACCCGGCCCTCGTGGCCGAGGCGGTGGAGGCCGCTGTGGGCGGCGAGCCCATCCGGTCGTACCTGGTCCACCAGGAGACGACGTTCGACCAGAACGAGGTCCGCCGGCATGTGACCGTGCTGGTCCTCACCGGCAACCGCTTCATCGTCAGCCACACCGACGAGCAGGCCGCCGACAGCACGTCCCCGACGCCGTACGCCACCACCTCCACCGAGTCCGTGAAGCTCGACCGGATCTCCTCGGTCGTGGTCAGCCGCGTGGTCGCGAACCCGGAGCAGTACACGCCGGGCACACTGCCCCGCGAGGTCGTGCTGACCATCGGCTGGGGCGCGGTCAGCCGCATCGACCTGGAGCCCGCCGCCTGCGGCGACCCCAACTGCGACGCGGACCACGGCTACACGGGCAGCTCCACGGCGGACGACCTCAGCCTGCGCGTCAGCGAGGCCGGGGACGGCCCGGAGACGGTGCGCCAGGCGCTGGCCTTCGCGCAGTCCATCTCGGAAGCGACCGCGGACGTCACGAGCTGATGTCCCAGCTCTCCGCCTGGGACCACCCGGAACCGCTCGCCCTGGACACGGCGCCGCTGCCCGAGTACGGCACCGGCTCCCTCGCCGACCTGCTGCCCACGCTGGCCGCCGGGATGGGCGTCCCCGGCCTGACCGCCACGATCGAGGAACTGACCCCGGCCGACCGGGTCTGCGTCTTCCTGGTCGACGGCCTCGGCTGGGAGCAGCTGCGTGCCCATCCCGACGAGGCCCCCTTCCTGACCTCCCTGCTCGGCAGCTCGCGCGGCGGCACGGGACGTCCGCTCACCGCCGGCTACCCGGCGACCACCGCGACCTCCCTGGCCTCCGTCGGCACCGGCCTGCCGCCGGGCGCCCACGGCCTGCCCGGGTACACCGTGCGCAACCCGGCCACCGGCGAGCTGATGAACCAGCTCCGCTGGCACCCCTGGACCCCGCCGCGCCCCTGGCAGCCGTACCCCACCGTCTTCCAGCTGGCCCACGAGGCCGGCGTGCACGCCGCCCAGGTGTCCTCGCCCGCCTTCGAGAACACTCCGCTGACCAAGGTGGCGCTCAGCGGTGGCACGTTCCGCGGGCGGCTCAGCGGCGAGGAGCGCATGGACCTGGCGGCCGAACAACTGGCCGCCGCCGACCGCTCGCTGGTGTACACGTACTACGCCGAGCTGGACGGCTCCGGACACCGCTACGGCATCGCCTCCGACACCTGGCGCGGCCAGCTGATGTACGTCGACCGGCTCGCCCAGCGCCTCGCCGAACAGCTCCCGCCGCGCAGCGCGCTGTACGTGACCGCCGACCACGGCATGGTGGACATCCCGTTCGACGAGCAGCACCGCATCGACTTCGACGAGGACTGGGAGCTGCGCGCCGGCGTCGCCCTGCTGGGCGGCGAGGGCCGGGCCCGGCACGTGTACGCGGTGCCGGGCGCCCGGAACGACGTGCTCACCGTCTGGCGCGAGGTGCTCGGGGAGCAGTTCTGGGTCGCCTCGCGGGACGAGGCGATCGCGGCCGGCTGGTTCGGTCCGCAGGTGGACGAGCGCGTGTACCCGCGGATCGGGGACGTGGTCGCCGCCGCCCACGACGACGTCCTGCTCATCGCCTCCGAGCGGGAACCCAAGGAGTCCTCGCTGGTCGGCAACCACGGCTCGATGACCCCGGCCGAACAACTGGTTCCGCTCCTCGAAGTACGCTCCTGAAGCGACCCCGACCCACCCGCTGTGCCCGCCCCGCCGGCCGCGTACGTCCCGCAGGCCCCCGACTTGCCGAAAGGTGCTCAACTCCTCATGCCCGAGCTGGTGTTCTTCTCCGGAACGATGGACTGCGGGAAGTCGACGCTGGCTCTGCAGATCGAGCACAACCGGTCCGCGCGCGGCCTCGTCGGCATGATCTTCACCCGCAACGACCGCGCGGGCGAGGGCAAGCTGTCCTCCCGGCTGGGACTGGTCACCGACGCGGTGGAGGTCGCGGACGACCAGGACCTGTACGCGTACCTCGTCGACCACCTCTCGCAGGGCGGCCGGGCCGACTACGTGATCGCGGACGAGGCGCAGTTCCTCGCGCCCGGGCAGATCGACCAGCTCGCCCGCGCGGTGGACGACCTCGGCCTGGACGTGTTCGCCTTCGGCATCACCACCGACTTCCGCTCCAAGCTCTTCCCCGGCTCCCAGCGGCTGGTGGAGCTGGCCGACCGGATCGAGGTGCTCCAGGTGGAGGCGCTGTGCTGGTGCGGCGCCCGCGCCACGCACAACGCCCGCACGGTGGGCGGCCAGATGGTGGTCGAGGGCGCCCAGGTGGTCGTCGGCGACGTCAACCAGTCCGCGGGCGAGGTCGGCTACGAGGTGCTCTGCCGCCGTCACCACCGGCGCCGGATGACCGCCGCGTCGGCCCGCGCGGCGGCGCTGTCCCCGGACGTCCTGCCCGTCCCGTCCGCCTGACGGCTCAGTGCGGGTTCTCGACCAGCGAGAACTCCGCGCCCTCCGGGTCCACCACCCTCGCCACCCGCCCGTGCGGGCTGTCGTGGGCCGCTCTGAGGACGCTGCCGCCCAGGTCGCCCACGTGCCGCAGTGTTTCGTCGACGTCGGCGACCTCGAAGTACGTCTGCCAGTGCGGTCCCCGGTCCCGCGGCAGGCCGTGGCCGACGCCGTGCAGCCCGGCCACCGGACGGCCGCCCAGATGCAGGGTCAGATAGTCGAAGCCGGCCGAGACCACGGGTTCCTCCTCGTAACCGAACACGCTTTTGTAGAACTTGGCGACGCTCTCCGTCTCGAAGGTGAGCAGTTCGTTCCAGACGGGTGTACCGGGGACGCCGGTGAGCGCCGTGCCCAGGTACGCGGAGGCCTGCCAGATCCCGAACACCGCTCCGGAGGGGTCGCTGGCGATCGCCATGCGGCCGGCCTCGGCGGCGTCCAGCGGGCCGACGGCCACCGTGCCGCCGCACAGCCGTACCGTGTCGGCGGTCTGGTCCACGTCGTCCGCGGCGAGGTACGGGGTCCAGGCGACCGGCAGCCGGCGGTCCGGCGGCAGCTGGCCCATGCCCGCCACCTCCTGCCCGTCGAGCAGCGCCCGCACGTACGGACCGAGCTGCTGCGGCCCGGGCCGGAACTCCCATCCGAACAGCTCACCGTAGAACTCCTCGGTGGCTTCCAGCCCGCGCACCATCAGGCTCACCCAGCAGGGCGTGCCGGGCACGCGCCGCACGTGCGGGCCGGCCGACTCCCGTGCCTCGGTCATCGATCACTCTCTCCTCGGCCCCTCGCGGTGGCCGTGTCGCTTCCGCTCCCCGGAAGGGGTGTCCACGTCGCCGGCGCGTACTCCCGTGCCGGTGCCCGCATCCTCCGCGGTGCCGGGGGCCGTACCGCGCCGCTCGGCGTTGCTCCGGAAGGATGCCCGATCTGCCGTCTTTCGCCACTTCCTGACGATGGCCGGCGGGTGTCCGTCGGCTGTACAGCACGTGCTCGGTCCCGTACGCCACGTGATCGAGCCTGTCCGGCCGAGCAGAGTAGCCGGACCTGGACGCCGCGGCCACCCCTGGCGTATGGATGGACGCCATGACAGCCATCATCACCGCAACCGAACTCGCGCATCAGCTGACCGGGAGCAACCCGCCCGTGCTGCTGGACGTCCGCTGGCAGCTGAGCCTGGCGAAGGCGGCGGGCGCGCCTGCCTTCGACGGCCGGGCCGAGTACGCGGCCGGGCACATCCCCGGCGCCGCCTTCGTCGACCTGGACCGGGAGCTGGCCTCCGCGCCGGGCGAGCAGGGCCGGCACCCCCTCCCGGACATCGGGGAGTTCGGCGCCGCGATGCGCCGCGCGGGCGTGTCGGCGGGGCGTCCGGTCGTCGTGTACGACGGCGGGCAGGGCTGGGCGGCCGCGCGCGCGTGGTGGCTGCTGCGCTGGACGGGTCACCCGGACGTGCGGGTGCTCGACGGCGGGTTGCCGTCCTGGCAGGGCGAGCTGTCCACGGAGGTCCCGGACCCGGCGCCGGGCGACTACGTGCCGGTGCCGGCTGCGGCGGGCCGGCTGGACGCCGACGGCGCCGCGGAGCTGGCTCGTACGGGTGTGCTCCTGGACGCCCGTGCGGGGGAGCGGTACCGCGGTGAGGTGGAGCCGGTGGACCGCGTCGGCGGCCACATCCCGGGCGCGGTGTCGGCGCCGACGACGGAGAACGTGGGGCCCGACGGCCGGTTCCTGCCCGCGGTGGAGCTGAAGGACCGCTTCAAGGCCCTGGGCGTGTCCGAGGAGACCGAGGTGGGCGTGTACTGCGGCTCCGGCGTCTCCGGCGCCCATGAGGTGCTCGCGCTGGCGGTGGCGGGCATTCCGGCGGCCCTGTACGTCGGTTCGTGGTCCGAGTGGTCCTCGGACCCGTCGCGACCGGTGGCGGTCGGAGCGGATCCGCAGTAGCGGCAGCGGAGCGCAGCGGCGTCAGCAGTGGCGGCAGCCGGGAGCGCAGCGGCGTCAGCAGTGGCGGCAGCCAGGAGCGCGGCAGTCGGCGGTGGGTGCGGCCTCGCGGGGCCGGCAGCCGGAAGAGGGGTACGCGTGTGCGTGCTCCTCTTCCGGGCCGGGAACCGCTCCGGTCCGCTGCCCGCACCTGTTCACGAGCCGACCCGGGAACCGCTCTGGTCCGCTGCCCGCACCTGTTCACGAGCCGACCCGGGAACTCCCGCCCCCGGGCCGTGCGCCGGACTACTCCTGCTTCTTGCGGCGGGTGCCGAACACGATCTCGTCCCAGCTCGGTACGGCGGCGCGGCGGCCCGGGCGGACGCCGTCGGCCTCGGCCTGCCGGTCGGTCGCGCCGATGAGCCGGTCGCGGTGACTGCCGACGGAGCGCGGCATGAGGACGTCCGCGTAGGCGGAGCCGGCCGACGCGGCGGGCGCCGGTGGTTCCTCGGCGGCCGGCTCGTCGGTGTCCTCCTCCACGGGCTCCGCGGGCCGCTCCGGGACCACCAGGTCGCCGCGGAAGCTCGGCACGGCCTCCAGCAGGCTGGTCAGCGAGTCCCGTTCGCCCACGGCCTCCTCGGCGGGCTCGGACGGCTGCGCGGGCAGGCTGGGCCGCTCCCGGTCGCCCCGGTCGAGGGCACGGTCCATGGAACGCTCGCGCGGCAGCCGGGCGATGCGCGGGACGAACGGGAAGCTGGGCTCCGGCACGGCGAGGTCCTCGGACTCGCCGATCAGCGAGCGCGCCTCGTCGTCCACGGCCTGGACGAGCCGCCGGGGCGGGTCGTACGTCCAGCTCGCCGAGTGCGGTTCGCCCGCGACCCGGTAGACGAGGAGCACTTCCCAGGTGCCGTCGTCGCGGCGCCAGGAGTCCCACTGCACGGTGTCCTTCTCGGCACCGCGCAGCAACAGCCGCTCCTGCACGGTCTCGCCGAGCAGCGGACCGGAGTTCTCACCCGGGCGCCGGACCGGTGTCTTGCGGGCCCGCTCGGCCATGAAGGCGCGCTCGGCCAGCACCGGCCCCTCGAAGCGGCGCACCCGGTCGACGGGGATGCCAGCGAGCTGTGCGACCTCTTCCGCGGTGGCGCCCGCCCGTATGCGCGCCTGGATGTCTCGCGGGCGCAGATGGCTCTCGACCTCGATCTCGATCTGACCGAGGCGGGGCCGGTCACCGCGCACGGCCGCGCGCAGCCGTTCGTCGATCGGAAGCGTGTACTCCGTAGAGTCGGCAGCCTTCAGCACCAGCCGTGTGCCGTCATTCGAGACGGCCACGACACGCAGTTCGGGCATGGGGACCTCCCGGGTGGTGCCTGCCGACGTCACGTGCGTCGCTGCTTCCGCTAGTCGAGTGTGGCCTGCCCGGGTGCAGCCTGCCACAACCTTGCCGAGTTGCCCGGCGTGTCGGGCACGGGCCCGGGACCGCCGTTATGGCACGGTTACCTGTTCGCAACGCTAAGTGACCAACTCCGTCACCCTGTGCAACTAGCCCCCTCCCGGCGGTCCTGCAAGGCCGCGGGCACCCTGGTGGGAGACCGGACCCAGGGCTCGCAACAGTACTCCATTCGGACCACGTGCGTGGATTGGCGCGCCGCCCAACTTTCGGCGAGGCAAGCGACTTGCCGCTCCGCAACTGGTTTTCGAGATCATGAACGTGGCGAAGTTCACGCAATCCCCAGAAACGGAACTAATGGTTTCGTCCGTAGGTCCCCCTCCCGTGCGATCGGCCGGCCGGTGCCGCCGAGCGCTCCGTCACGCGCGGGAACGCCTACGCCCCCAGAACCCTCCGCAAGTAGTCGTTCTGGAACAGCCGTTCCGGGTCGAGACGGTCCCGCAGCGCGGTGAACTCACCGAACCGCGGGTACACCCGGGCGAAGTACTCCGCGTCCCCGGTGTGCACCTTGCCCCAGTGAGGCCGGCCCTCGTGTGCCGTGAAAATGCGCTCGGCCGCGGTGAAGTAGGCCTGGTAGGGCGCGCCCCGGAACATGTGCACCGCGATGTAGGCGCTGTCCCGGCCGGAGGCCGTGGAAAGGGTGATGTCGTCGGCTGGGGCGGTGCGCACCTCCACCGGGAAGCTGACGCGCAGACCCGAGCGCTCGACCATGGTCCTCAGCTCGCGCAGGGTCTCCGCCAGGGCCGCGCGCGGGACGGCGTACTCCATCTCCACGAAGCGCACCCGGCGCGGCGAGGTGAAGACCTTGTACGGGATGTCGGTGTACGTCCGCGCGGACAGCGCCTTGCTGGACAGCTGTGCGATCGCAGGGACGGTGGCGGGGACGGCGCGGCCCACCCACTGGGCCACCTGGAACACGCCGTTGGAGAGGAACTCGTCCTCGAACCAGCCGGCCAGTTGCCCCACCGGCTGCTCGGGGCCCGCGCTGCGGTTGTTGCGCTTGGTGTTGGTGTTCCCGGTGTGCGGGAACCAGTAGAACTCGAAGTGCTCGTTCTCGGCCCAGAGCTGGTCGAACTCGGCGAGCACCCGGTCGAAGGGCATCGGCTCCTCGCGCGCGGTGAGCAGGAACAGCGGTTCGACGGCGAACGTGATCGCGGTGACGATGCCGAGGGCGCCGAGGCCGATGCGGGCGGCGGCGAAGACCTCGGGGTTTTCCTTCGCGGAGCAGGTGAGCACCGAGCCGTCGGCCGTGACGAGTTCGAGCCCCTTGATCTGGGCGGCGATGGAGGCCGACTCGCGGCCCGTGCCGTGCGTGCCGGTGCTGGTCGCCCCGGAGACGGTCTGCTCCATGATGTCGCCCATGTTGGTGAGCGACAGGCCCTCGCGCGCCAGAGCGGCGTTGAGCCGCTTGAGCGGGGTGCCCGCCTCCACGGTGACCGTCATGGACGACCGGTCTATGTCGCGGATACCGGTCAACAGTTGAGGGCGTATCAACAACCCGTCGGTGGCGGCTATCGACGTGAAGGAGTGGCCGGTCCCGACCGCCTTCACCTTCAGGCCGTCCTCCCGGGCCCGGCCCACCGCGGCGGCCAGTTCCTCCACCGAGGCCGGCGCCACCTGCCGGGCGGGCCGGGCGGAGACGTTCCCGCCCCAGTTACGCCAGGTGCCGTTCTTCCCGCTCGCCGTGCTGCTCAACGGTGCCTCCCCGACCCGCGGCCGGCCTGCGCAGCCGGCGGTACCCGAGGAAACCGACCGCGACCGCGACGGCTCCGGACACGGCCGGAACCCCGTACCCGGCCTGCGCCCCGGCTGCGTCGATCACCCAGCCGGCCACGGAGGAGCCGAGCGCCACACCGACCGCGAGGCCGGTGCTCACCCAGGTCATGCCCTCGGTGAGCTGGGCGCGAGGTACGTGCTCTTCGATGAGGGACATCGTCGTGATCATCGTCGGTGCGATGGACAGGCCCGCAACGAACAGCGCCACGGCCAGAAGCGGCAGGTTTCCGACCAGTAGGAGGGGGATCATACTCACGGCCATGGCCGCCACGCCCAGCAGCCAGCGGCGTTCCGGCGCCCCGGAGAAGCGCAGCACGCCGAAGACCACGCCGGCCGCGCAGGATCCGGCCGCGTACAGCGCGAGGACCACGCTCGCGGCGCCCTTGTGGCCGCGTTCGTCGGCGAAGGCGACGGTGACCACGTCCACCGCTCCGAAGATCGTGCCGGTCGCCACGAACGTCGCCACCAGCACCTGGAGCCCCGTCGAGCGCAGGGCGCTGCCGCCGCCGCGCCGCTCCCGCGGGTGCGGCTCCGGCTCGGTGGCGTGCTGGGCGGTGAGCCAGAAGACCCCTGCCGCCAGGAAGCAGGCGGCCAGCAGGGGTCCGGCCTCCGGGAACCAGGCCGTGGACAGTCCGATGGAGATGATCGGCCCGAAGATGAAGCAGACCTCGTCCACGACCGACTCGAACGAGTAGGCGGTGTGCAGCTTCGGGGTGCCCCGGTACAGCGCCGCCCAGCGGGCCCGGATCATCGCCCCGAGGCTCGGCACCGTGCCGATCCCGGCGGCGCAGGCGAACAGTACCCAGTCCGGCCACCCGAAGTGCGCGGCGAGCAGCAGCCCGGCCGCCGCGGTCAGGGCCACCAGCGTCGCCGGGCGCAGCACCCGGCGCTGTCCGTGCCGGTCCACCAGCCGGGAGACCTGCGGTCCGACCGCCGCGACGGCCAGCGCGACGGTGGCCGACAGACCACCCGCGAGGCCGTACCGCCCGGTGAGCTGGGAGACCATCGTGACCACGCCGATGCCCATCATCGACAACGGCATCCGGCCGAGGAATCCCGCGGCGGAGAAGGCCTTGGTGCCGGGCTCGGCGAACAGGGCTCTGTAGGGGCTGGGCACGTGGTCTCCGAAGCGGGTCGGTAAGGCGCGAATGCGGCTGATACAGGTTACAAGTTAGGTCACCCTAATTGAACCCTGCGGAACACCCGTAGAAACCGCCCTAAACCCGTGGGAACCCGACTCTTCACCCCGCTGTTTCCCCGCTGTCAGCGCCGGGTGGCAGGATCGAGACATGCCAGACGCGCTCGATGCCACCCCGTACGACGCCCTGCTCCTGCTCTCCTTCGGCGGCCCCGAAGGCCCGGACGACGTGGTTCCGTTCCTGGAGAACGTCACGCGCGGGCGCGGCATCCCGAAGGAACGCCTCAAGGAAGTCGGACAGCACTACTTCCGGTTCGGCGGGGTCAGCCCGATCAACGACCAGAACCGTGCCCTGCTGGACGCCCTGCGCAAGGACTTCGCCGAGCACGGCCTGGACCTGCCCGTCTACTGGGGCAACCGCAACTGGGCGCCGTACCTGACGGACACCCTGCGCGAGATGGTCACCGACGGCCGCCGCCGCATCCTGGTCCTCGCCACCAGCGCCTACGCCTCCTACTCGGGCTGCCGCCAGTACCGCGAGAACCTGGCCGACGCGCTGGCCGCGCTGGAGGCCGAGGGCCTGGAGCCGCCGAAGATCGACAAGCTGCGGCACTACTTCAACCACCCCGGCTTCGTCGAACCGATGATCGACGGTGTGCTGCGCTCCCTGGCCGACCTCCCCGAGGACGTCCGCGCCGGGGCCCACATCGCCTTCACCACCCACTCCATCCCGGAGTCCGCGGCCGACACCTCCGGCCCCGCCGAGGCCCACGGCGAGGGCGGTGCCTACGTCGAACAGCATCTGGACGTGGCGCAGCTGATCGCCGACGCCGTCCGCGAGCGCACCGGCACCGGCCACCCCTGGCGGCTCGTCTACCAGTCCCGCTCCGGCGCCCCGCACATCCCGTGGCTGGAACCCGACATCTGCGACCACCTCGAGGAGCAGCACGCGGCGGGCGTCCCGGCCGTGGTCATGGCCCCGATCGGCTTCGTCTCCGACCACATGGAGGTCCTCTACGACCTCGACACCGAGGCGACGGCCAAGGCCGAGGAGCTGGGCCTGCCGGTTCGCCGCTCGGCCACCGTGGGCGCCGACCCGCGGTTCGCCGCGGCGGTCCGCGAGCTGATCATGGAGCGGTCCGCCGTGGAGCGCGGCCGGGCGGTCACCCCGTGCGCCCTGGGCGCGCTCGGCCCGAGCCACGACGTCTGCCCGGTCGGCTGCTGCCCGGCCCGCGCCCCCCGGCCGGCCGCCGCGGGCGCCGACAGCCCCTACGCGTGAGGAGACCCGTGACCGACCCCCTGCACAGGGACCTGCTCGCACTGGCCCGGGAGGCCGCCCGCCGCGCCGGAGAGCTGCTGCGCGACGGCCGCCCCGCCGACCTGGCCGTGGCCCGGACGAAGTCCAGCCCGATCGACGTCGTCACCGAGATGGACATCGCGGCGGAGAAGCTGATCACCGACCTGATCTCCGCCGGGCGACCCGACGACGGCTTCCTCGGCGAGGAGGGTGCCTCCGTCGAGGGCACGAGCGGCGTCCGCTGGGTGATCGACCCGCTGGACGGCACCGTCAACTACCTGTACGGCCTGCCGACCTGGGCGGTCTCCATCGCCGCCGAACAGGACGGGACGACGGTCGTCGGAGTCGTCGCGGCTCCGATGCGCGGGGAGACGTACCACGCCGTGCGCGGCGGCGGCGCGTGGGCCACGGGGGCGTGGGAGGGCGAGCGGGCGCTGTCCTGCCGCCCCGCGGCCCCGCTGGACCAGGCCCTCGTCTCCACCGGCTTCAACTACGTCACCGAGGTCCGCACCCGTCAGGCCGAGGTCGCCGGCCGGCTCGTCCCGCTGCTGCGGGACATCCGGCGCAGCGGCTCGGCGGCGGTCGACCTGTGCGACGTGGCCTGCGGCCGGCTCGACGGGTACTACGAGCGGGGACTCAACGCCTGGGACTACGCGGCGGGTGACCTGATCGCCCGGGAGGCCGGCGCGCTGACCGGTGGACGGCCCGGAGAGCGGCCGTCACGGGACCTTGCGGTGGCGGGCACCCCGGGCGTCTTCGAGCCCCTTCAGCGGCTGCTGGAGGACTTCGGGGCGTGGCACGACTGACCGGGGCCCGGCCCGGGTCCGGCGCCCGCGCACGCCCCCGCCCGGGCTGAGCGCGGGCGCGGCGGAACACGGTGCCGGCGGACGGGAACGCCCCCGGCACGCGTGAGGGACCCCCGGCAGGCGCAAAGGACCCCGCGCGCAATGGGCTCCGGCAGGCGTAAGAGACCCCGCGCGCAAGGGGCTCCGGCAGGCGTAAGGGGCCTCGTGCGCAAGGGGCTCTGGCAGGCGTAAGGGGCCTCGTGCGCAAGGGGCTCCGGCAGGCGTAGGGGGCCCTGGCACGCGCAAGGGACCCCGGCGCTGGATTCGCCGGGGTCCCCTGTTGCGCTTTCGAGCCGATCAGACGCGTGACGCGCCGACCTCCACACCGTGTTCGGCGGCGAGGCGTCGCAGGTCGTCGAGCTCTGCCTGCTCCACCTCGACGAGGAAGTCGTCGCCCTCGTCACGAGCCCGAGACAGGTCGGACTCGGTCGCCTTTATGCGCTGCAGAAGTCCTGCGGTGAAAGCGTCCATGCTGCGCCCCCTCGTCCTGGGTCGTGGGTCGGGTGGCACGGGGGTGTGCCGTAGGGAAAGGGGCGATCACATCTCTCGCAGGTGCCCAGCGCTGCCCTGCTGGGCGGCGACGGTGCCGGACACCCGCGCCCACTCTGCCAAGCGGATCGCGGAGTACCGCATGTGCTGCGGCACATGCAGAGCGTGATCGCGGGGTGTACAGCCGTCCTCCCCCCGCTCCCCTTCCCGGAAACCTCAACGGGAAGAGAAAATCTCGCATTCCCCTGCGGGCGCCCGGGGCTTCCGCGCTCCGTACTCCGCCTTACAGCCGACTTATGGCCGAAAAGGGCAGGATGGAGGTCACATTCCACGAAGGCCCCTGCCCGCACGCGCCCACGGCGCGCTACGCGGGTGGACACAGGAAGGACAAGCGACGTGCGCGTACTCGTCGTCGAGGACGAGCAACTGCTCGCGGATGCGGTGGCCACCGGCCTGCGCCGGGAGGCCATGGCCGTCGACGTCGTGTACGACGGCGCGGCCGCCCTGGAGCGCATCGGCGTCAACGACTACGACGTGGTCGTCCTCGACCGCGACCTCCCGCTCGTGCACGGCGACGACGTCTGCCGCAAGATCGTCGAGCTGGGCATGCCCACGCGCGTGCTGATGCTCACCGCCTCCGGCGACGTCAGCGACCGGGTCGAGGGCCTGGAGATCGGCGCCGACGACTACCTGCCCAAGCCGTTCGCGTTCAGCGAGCTGATCGCCCGTGTACGGGCCCTCGGCCGCCGTACCAGCGTGCCGCTGCCGCCGGTCCTGGAGCGCGCCGGCATCAAGCTCGACCCCAACCGCCGCGAGGTCTTCCGCGACGGCAAGGAGGTGCAGCTCGCACCCAAGGAGTTCGCCGTCCTGGAGGTGCTGATGCGCAGCGAGGGCGCGGTCGTCTCCGCGGAGCAGCTGCTGGAGAAGGCCTGGGACGAGAACACCGACCCGTTCACCAACGTGGTCCGCGTGACCGTCATGACCCTGCGCCGCAAGCTCGGCGAGCCGCCCGTGATCGTCACCGTGCCCGGTTCCGGCTACCGGATCTGATCCGCCGTGGCCACGACACCGGCGCCGCCCCAGGCGCCCCCGAAGCCCACCTGGGACCCCAGGAAGCCGCAGCCCCCCTTCCCGTGGCTGCGCCCGACCATCCGCATACGGCTCACCCTGCTGTACGGCGGCATGTTCCTGATCGCCGGCATCCTGCTGCTGTCGATCATCTACCTGCTCGCCGCGCAGGCGATCAGCACCGGCAACCAGCCGTTGTTCAAGATCGTCGGCGGTACGGACATCAAGGTCACCAGCGACAACTGTCCGGCGATCACGGCGATCAACTCCACCAGGCTGCCCCTGTCCGACTTCAACGACGTCATCGCCCACTGCGTGGACCAGCAGCGCCAGGGCGCCCTGGACAACCTGCTCAGCCGCTCCCTGCTGGCCCTGCTGGGCCTCGCCGTGATCGCCTTCGCGTTCGGCTACGCGATGGCCGGCCGCGTGCTGTCCCCGCTGGGCCGGATCACCCGCACCGCCCGTCAGGTGGCCGGCTCGGACCTGTCCCGCCGGATCGAACTGGACGGCCCGGACGACGAGCTGAAGGAGCTGGCGGACACCTTCGACGACATGCTGGAACGGCTGCAGCGTGCCTTCACCGCCCAGCAGCGCTTCGTCGGCAACGCCTCGCACGAGCTGCGCACCCCGCTCGCGATCAACCGCACGCTGCTGGAGGTGCACCTGTCGGACCCGGACGCCCCGGTGGAGCTTCAGCAGCTCGGCAAGACGCTGCTGGCCACCAACGAACGCAGCGAACAGTTGGTCGAGGGGTTGCTGCTGCTCGCCCGCAGCGACAACCAGATCGTCGAGCGCAAGCCGGTGGACCTGGCCGAGGTCGCCTCGCAGGCCGTCGACCAGGTGCACGCCGAGGCCGAGGCCAAGGGCGTGTCCGTCCGGGGCGAGCGCAGACCGGCCGTGGTGCAGGGCAACGGCGTGCTGCTGGAGCGGATCGCGCTGAACCTGGTGCAGAACGCGGTGCGCTACAACGTGCCCGAGGCCGGCTGGGTCGAGGTGAGTACGCAGGTCGAGCACGGACATGCGGTGCTGACCGTGTCGAACACCGGGCCGGTGGTGCCGGCGTACGAGATCGACAACCTTTTCGAGCCCTTCAGGCGCCTCCGCACGGAGCGCACGGGCAGCGACAAGGGGGTGGGTCTCGGCCTGTCCATCGTCCGGTCCGTGACCCGCGCACACGGCGGCCACATCCTGGCCGAGCCCCGCGAGGGCGGCGGTCTGGTGATGCGGGTCACCCTGCCGGTGTGAGCCCGGACCGACACACGCGACGGATGTTCGCTTTGCGCGGAATTTTCAGGGCACCCGATGTGGTTCTTCCTGTGTGATCGATCACATGGGCGGATTTCCGGCCATGTACGCACGGTGATCATGGTCGTAGGTGGAAAGCCGGGAAAGTCCTGGTTTTCAGGGCACTTGATCACGGGAAGTACACGGTGAGGCGCCTTTGAGGTGCGGCATTCGAACCGTGTACGGTCCTCACCGCCATCCAAGCCGATCACTCTTGAGAGGTCGGGTTGGGTGTCGATTGAGTAACAGACCTTGATGTGAGGCAAAATCTCCGCCTCAGGTCGGGCACAAGTCCGGCCTCTCACGCGTTACGTGCGCTGGAGACACCGCAGACACCCAGAGGGGGAGAGCGATATGGCAACCGATTACGACACTCCACGCAAGACCGACGATGACGTCGACTCGGACAGCCTGGAAGAGCTGAAGGCCCGGCGGAACGACAAGTCCACTTCGGCCGTGGACGTCGACGAGTTCGAGGCCGCCGAGGGACTCGAACTGCCCGGCGCCGACCTCTCGAACGAGGAGCTGGCCGTCCGGGTGCTGCCGAAGCAGCAGGACGAGTTCACCTGCATGAGCTGCTTCCTGGTGCACCACCGCAGCCAGCTGGCCCGGGAGAAGAACGGTCAGCCGATCTGCCGCGACTGCGACTGAGGAGGGGTCGGCCGTGACTGGCTCGACCCCCTCGCGGAAGCGCCGCTTCTCCCTCGGGAAGGCGGACCAAGGGCCGTCCGACGGCCCGCACGGCGCGCGTGACGACGAGCGGGGCTCCCCCGGAGCGGGAGCCTCGCTCGGACCGGCGGCCGGAGGGACGGACCTGCCGGTGCCGGCCCAGCCACCACCCGTCGCGCGGCGCCGGGCAGTGGTGATCCGCGAGAAGGCCCGGGAAGGCGCCCGCAGGGGCGGCAGCCGCGCCCGCGCGGGCCTGGGGTACCTCGCGGACCGGATCATCGACATCGCCCCGCGTGTCCCCGTACGCGACCTCGCGACACTGCGCAGGCAGTTCCCCGGCCTCGGGCCCGAGGAACTGGCCGACAAGCTGGTGGCGGGCGCCGCGGCCGGGTCCTCGACCGTCGGTGCCGGGATCGGGGCGGCGGCGATGCTGCCCGTACCGCCGGCCATGCCGACCGAGCTGGCCGCGGAGATCACCGGGGTCGCCGCGATCGAGCTGAAGCTCATCGCCGAACTCCACGAGGTCTACGGCGTGCGCCCGCCGGGCAACCTCAAGACCCGCAGCACCGCCTACCTGTCCTCGTGGTCGGGGGAGCGCGGGATCGACGTGATGAAACCGTCGACGTACGACACGGCCCTCGGCGGCCGCATGAAGCGCGAACTGCGCCGGCAGATCATGAAGCGGATGGTCCGCAACCTGCCCAACCTCATGCCGTTCATGGTGGGAGCCGCGGTCGGGGCGGTCATGAACCGCAGGGACACCAGAAAGCTCGCGGCCCGGATCCGGGCCGACCTCCGCAAGAACCAGGTGCCGTGGGACGAGCTGTCCCAGCTGCCGCCTCTGGAGGAGCCGGCCGAGCCGCTGCGGATGCGCGACCTGCCGAAGGAACTCTAGGCGCCCGGGGCGTCTCAGGCCTGCGCCGTGCGGGCCGCCTCGATCGCCGCGGCCAGCCGCTCCGGCTCCCGCGTCGACAGGTACAGGTACGGCGTCGGGTCCTGCGGGTCCGTGACCTCCACGCGCAGCGCCGTCGGGATGTAGGCGCGCAGCAGCAGGAAGGCGCGGGTGTCGGCCTTGTACGTGCGCCAGGCGCGCGCCTCCTCCGCGTCCAGCACCTCCCACGCACCCAGAGCCGACACCGGGATCTTCGCCTCGCCCGCGATCAGGGAGTCGCCCACGACACGGATGCGCGGGGAGCCGTAGGCACTGGCCACCACCGCCGCGGCAGCCGTACCGCCGACCAGGCCGCCGAGCAGCGGCAGGGTGCCGAAGGGCAGCAGGATCAGGGCGAACGAGACACCCACGAGGAAGCTGACCAGCCACCACGAGCGGGGGGCGGTGAGGCGTTCTTCGTAGGGGGTGGCGGAGAGCTGCATGGAGCCAAGCTTGGCACGGGATCCGCGAATCCCCCGTGCCGGGGGCGGCCGGCGCCGAGCACCGTCGGGCAGGGCGGTGGCGGGTGACGGACGGACGGGTAAGGTCTGCGCCTGTGAGTGGTAGTTCCGCAGCTCTTCAGCCCCCCGCCTACGCGGTGAAACCGATACGGCACCCCGACGCGCCCGCGCCCGGGGAGCTTCTCGGTGCCCACTACGAGCACTGTTTCGGCTGTGGCCCCGGACAGCCGCACGGCCTGCTCCTGGAAGCCCGCGCCGGCGAGGGCGTCTCGCTGACCGCCGAGTTCACCGTCCAGCCCGCCCACCAGGGCGCCCCCGGCCTCGCGCACGGCGGAGTGCTGGCCACGGCCCTGGACGAGACGCTCGGCTCACTGAACTGGCTGCTGCGGACCATCGCCGTCACCGGCCGGCTGGAGACCGACTTCGTGCGGCCGGTGCCGGTGGGCACCACCCTGCATCTGGAGGCCGAGGTCACCGCCGTAGCCGGACGGAAGATCTACTGCACCGCCACCGGGCGGATCGGCGGCCTCGAGGGGCCCGTCGCCGTCCGCGCCGACGCACTCTTCGTCGAGGTCAAGGTCGACCACTTCATCGACCACGGCCGCAAGGAAGAGATCCAGGCCGCCATGGACGACCCGGACCAGGTCCGGCGCGCCCGTGCCTTCGAGGTGAACCCGTGAGCCGCAACCCCCTCGAGGTCCTCATCCGGCGCGTCGACCCCGACGTACCGCTTCCGGCGTACGAACACCCGGGCGACGCCGGAGCCGATCTGCGCACCACCGAGCCCTGCGAGCTGCAGCCGGGTGAGCGGGCCGTACTGCCCACCGGCGTGTCGATCGCCCTCCCCGAGGGGTACGCGGCCTTCGTGCACCCACGTTCCGGGCTCGCCGCCCGCTGCGGCGTGGCCCTGGTGAATGCCCCGGGGACGGTTGATGCCGGGTACCGTGGGGAGATCAAGGTGATCGTGGTGAATCTCGACCCGCGCGCGAGCGTGCGGTTCGAGCGCTTCGACCGGATCGCCCAACTGGTCGTCCAGCAGGTCGAGAAGGTCCGCTTCCAGGAGGTCGCGGAACTTCCCGGCTCGGCGCGGGCCGAAGGGGGCTTCGGGTCCACCGGTGGCCATGCCGCGGTGGGCGACGAGAGCGGCACAAGCGGTCAGACCGCCGATGGCGGTCCGACGGGTGGGAATCGATACGCTTCGGTCGTATCCGACCGGGAAGGACAGTGACGTGTTCGGACGTCGCAACAAGAAGGGTGCCGCCGAGGACGCGGCCGGCGAGGCCGAGCAGGTCGTCGACAGCGTCGACACCGAGGCGGACGAGGAAGAGGCCGGGCGCGAGCGCGTCCGGCTGGAGCCCGGGCCCCGGCCCGACGGGCCGTGGGACAGCAGCGAGGTGCGCGACGCGGCCGAGGGCCGCGTGGACCTCGGCGGTCTTTTCGTGCCGGGCGTCGACGGCATGGAGCTGCGGGTGGAGGTCGCCGGTGACGCGATCGTCGCCGCGACCGTCGTGCTGCGCGACAGCGCCATCCAGCTCCAGGCGTTCGCCGCGCCCAAGCGCGAGGGCATCTGGACCGAGGTCCGCGAGGAGATCGCGTCCGGCATCACCCAGCAGGGTGGCATCGTCGACGAGGTCGAGGGTTCCCTCGGCTGGGAGCTGCGCGCGCAGGTGCCGGTGCAGCTGCCCGACGGCACCGGCGGCTTCCAGGTCGTGCGGTTCGTCGGCGTGGACGGCCCGCGCTGGTTCCTGCGCGGTGTGATCTCCGGCCAGGGTGCGGTGCAGCCGCAGGCCGCGGGGCTGCTGGAGCAGATCTTCCGGGACACGGTCGTGGTCCGCGGCGAGGGGCCGATGGCGCCCCGCGACCCGATCGTCCTCAAGCTGCCCAACGACGCCCAGATGGTCCCCGAGGGGGTCCAGCAGGAGGAGGGCTCGCGCTTCTCCGGGGGCATGGGGCAGTTGCAGCGGGGGCCTGAGATCACCGAGGTCCGCTAGGAGCGTCGCCGGGTTGCAGCCGTAGGAAACGGGTCGTGCCTCTGGGAGGTGCGGCCCGTTTCCGTCTTTTCGGGTCGCGTGGGGAGCCTGCGAGTGCCGGGTGCCGGGTGCCGGGTGCCGGGTGCCGGGTGCCGGGTGCGGGTTCGTCGTGGCCGGTCGCGCAGTTCCCCGCGCCCCTTTCGGGGCGCTGATGCGAGCGGGGTCTGTCGTGCGGTTGCCGCGGCCCTTTCGGGGTGCTGGTGCGAACGGGGTCTGTCGTGCGGTTGCCCGCGGCCCTTTCGGGGTGCTGGTGCGAACGGGGTCTGTCGTGCCGTTGGCCGCGGCCCGTACGGGGTGCTGCGCGGGCGGGGATACTGGCGTCCGGCGACCGGGGGAGGCGGCGTGAGTGGTCAGGTGGTGACCGGCACCATGGTGCGGGTCGAGGGCGTCCACAAGTCGTACGGGCGAGGGGCCGCGGCGGTGCATGCGCTGCGCGGTGTCTCGATGGAGGTGCGCCGCGGTGAACTCGTGGCCCTGAAGGGCCGCTCCGGGTCCGGGAAGACCACCCTGCTCAACATCGTCGGCGGACTCGACACACCCGACCGGGGTCGCCACGCACGACGCGACGCTGCTGGACCTGGCCGACCGGGTGCTGGAACTGCGCGACGGGGAGATCGCCGAGGACTGACCCGACCGGCTGTCGAGGAGCTTCCCGGGCCGGTTCGGCCGGACCGGCCGGTTGCCGGTGAGCCCCTCGCGCTGCGGGCCGGCCCGGCACGCCGGCCGGCTGCCGGGGAGCGTTCCGTGGTGCGGGCCGGGCCTGTCATCAGGGTTGCGTCAAAGTTGCCCGCTGCTCGCCTTCCTGTCCCGTTCGTCGTGATTGTTGGCCGTAGGGTCGACGCTGCGTAGGCAACGGGTACGGGAAGACAATGAGGCCATGGCACGCGGCAAGCTTCGGATCTACCTCGGTGCGGCACCGGGCGTGGGCAAGACCTACGCGATGCTCTCCGAGGCGCACCGCCGGATCGAGCGGGGCACCGACTGCGTGGTGGCGTTCGTGGAGCACCACGGCCGTCCGCGCACCGAGGTGATGCTGCACGGCCTGGAGCAGCTGCCGCGTCGGCAGCTGGAGTACCGGGGCGCCACCTTCGGCGAGATGGACGTGGACGCCGTGCTGCGCCGGGCCCCCGCGGTCGCGCTCGTGGACGAGCTGGCCCACACCAACGTCCCGGGCTCCCGCAACGCCAAACGCTGGCAGGACGTGGCGGAACTCCTCGCCGCCGGCATCGACGTGGTCTCCACCGTCAACATCCAGCACCTGGAGTCGCTCGGCGACGTGGTCGAGTCGATCACCGGGGTGCGGCAGCGGGAGACCGTCCCGGACGAGGTCGTGCGCCGGGCCGACCAGATCGAGCTGGTCGACATGTCCCCGCAGGCCCTGCGCCGCCGCATGGCGCACGGCAACATCTACCAGCCGGACAAGGTCGACGCGGCCCTCTCGAACTACTTCCGGCCCGGGAACCTGACCGCCCTGCGCGAGCTGGCGCTGCTGTGGGTGGCCGACCGGGCCGACGAGTACCTGAACGAGTACCGCAGTGAGCACCGGGTCTCGAAGATATGGGGCTCCCGGGAGCGGATCGTGGTCGGTCTCACCGGCGGTCCCGAGGGGCGCACCCTCATCCGCCGGGCCGCCCGGCTCGCCGAGAAGGGCGCCGGCGGCGAGGTGCTCGCCGTGTACATCTCCCGCAGCGACGGCCTGACCTCCGCCTCCCCGAAGGAGCTGGCCGTCCAGCGCACCCTCGTGGAGGACCTCGGCGGCACCTTCCACCACGTCGTCGGCGACGACATTCCGGCCGCCCTGCTCGACTTCGCGCGCGGGGTGAACGCCACCCAGATCGTGCTCGGCTCCTCGCGCCGCAAGGCCTGGCAGTACATCTTCGGGCCGGGCGTCGGCGCCACGGTCGCCCGCGAGTCCGGTTCCGACCTCGACGTCCACATCGTCACCCACGAGGAGGTCGCCAAGGGCCGCGGACTGCCCGTGGCCCGCGGCGGGCGGCTCGGGCGGGCCCGGATCATCTGGGGCTGGGCGGTCGGCCTGGCCGGCCCCGCGGTCCTCGCGGTGCTGCTGAACACCGTCGACCTCGGACTCGCCAACGACATGCTGCTGTTCCTGGCCGTCACCGTGGCCGCGGCGCTGCTCGGCGGCCTGCTGCCCGCCCTGGCCTCGGCGGCCTTCGGCTCGCTGCTGCTGAACTACTTCTACACCCCGCCGCTGCACCGGCTGACGATCGCCGACCCCAAGAACATCGTGGCCATCGCGATCTTCTTCGGCGTCGGCATGTCGGTCGCGTCCGTGGTCGACCTCGCCGCCCGCCGCACCCACCAGGCCGCCCGGCTGCGCGCCGAGTCCGAGATCCTCTCCTTCCTCGCCGGGAACGTGCTGCGCGGCGAGACGAGCCTGGAGGAACTGCTGGAGCGGGTCCGTGAGACCTTCGCCATGGAGTCGGCCACCCTGCTGGAGCGCGAGAGCGAGGTGGCCCCCTGGACGTGCGCGGGCCGCGCGGGCTTCGGGCCGCCGCTGGAGCGTCCCGAGGACGCCGACGTCGACATGCCGGTCGGCGACCACATGGCGCTCGCCCTCACCGGCCGGGTGCTGCCCGCCGAGGACCGCAGGGTGCTCGCCGCCTTCGCCGCGCAGGCAGCCGTCGTCCTGGACCGCCGGCGCCTGCAGGAGCAGGCCGACCGGGCCCGGACGCTCGCCGAGGGCAACCGCATCCGTACCGCCCTGCTGGCCGCCGTCAGCCACGATCTGCGCACCCCGTTGTCCGCCATCAAGGCCGCGGTGTCGTCCCTGCGCTCCGACGACGTGGCCTGGTCCGAGGAGGACCAGGCGGAGCTGCTGGAGGGCATCGAGGAGGGCGCGGACCGCCTCGACCACCTGGTGGGCAACCTCCTCGACATGTCCCGGCTGCAGACCGGCACGGTCACCCCGCTGATCCGGGAGATCGACGTGGACGAGGTCGTTCCGATGGCCCTCGTGGGCGTACCCGAGGACAGCGTCGACCTGGACGTTCCCGAGACGCTGCCCATGGTCGCCGTCGACCCCGGACTGCTGGAGCGGTCGGTGGCCAACCTGGTGGAGAACGCGGTCAAGTACAGCCCGCACGGGAAGCGCGTCATGGTGTCCGCGAGCGCCATCGCCGACCGGGTGGAGGTGCGCGTGGTGGACCGCGGGCCCGGCGTGCCGGACGAGGCCAAGGAACGCATCTTCGAGCCCTTCCAGCGGTACGGTGACGCTCCGCGCGGTGCCGGCGTCGGGCTCGGCCTCGCCGTCGCCCGCGGCTTCGCCGAGGCCGTGGGCGGCTCCCTCCACGCCGAGGACACCCCGGGCGGCGGCCTCACCATGGTGCTGAGCCTGCGCGCGGCCGGAGCACGGCCTGCGGACCTCGGCGCGGAAACGGACATCGCCGAACCAGCGGGCACGGGCATCGCAGCCACAGCGGGCACGGACATCACAGAACCGGAAAGGCAGGTCCTATGACGACCCGGGTGCTCGTGGTCGATGACGAACCGCAGATCGTGCGGGCCCTCGTGATCAACCTCAAGGCGCGCAAGTACGAGGTCGACGCGGCTCCCGACGGCAGGACCGCCCTGGAACTCGCCGCCTCCCGCCACCCGGACGTGATCGTCCTCGACCTGGGCCTGCCCGACATGGACGGCGTCGAGGTGATCAAGGGCCTGCGCGGCTGGACCCGGGTGCCGATCCTGGTGCTGTCCGCGCGCCACTCCTCCGACGAGAAGGTCGAGGCGCTCGACGCGGGTGCCGACGACTACGTCACCAAGCCGTTCGGCATGGACGAGCTGCTGGCGCGGCTGCGGGCCGCCGTCCGCCGGGCCGAGCCGGTGGGGCCGGGGGAGGAGGACCTGACGACCCTGGAGACCGAGGGCTTCACCGTCGACCTGGCCGCGAAGAAGGTCAACCGCGCCGGCAAGGACGTCCGGCTCACCCCGACCGAGTGGCACCTGCTGGAGGTGCTGGTCCGCAACACCGGCCGCCTCGTCAGCCAGAAACAGCTTCTGCAGGAGGTGTGGGGACCGTCGTACGGCACCGAGACCAACTACCTGCGCGTGTACATGGCCCAACTGCGCAGAAAGCTGGAGGCGGACCCCTCACACCCCCGGCACTTCATCACGGAGCCGGGGATGGGCTACCGGTTCGAGAAGTGAGGTGTGGGGCGGCCGGGGGTCCGGGGGTTGTCCCCCGGGGGGTTGCGGATCACGGAGCCGGGGATGGGCTACCGGTTCGAGAAGTGAGCGGCGGGCTACCGGTTCGAGGAGTGAGCTGCCTTACGGTCGGGTCGGTGCTCACCGGTACCCTTCACGTATGAGTGCTGTTCCTCGTTCCGAAAAGCCGGCCGGCCGGTTCCGGCGCATGCTCGACCGGCTCTCCTCGTCGCAGGAGGACCTGGAGTCCGAGGAGCTGCGCGAGGACGCCGAGACGGCCGGCTGTACGAAGATCGGCGACTGCCGTGACCGGCAGATCGTCACCGTAACTGGTACCTTGCGCACCGTCACCCTGCGCCCGCGCGCCGGCGTCCCGGCCCTGGAGGCCGAACTGTTCGACGGCTCCGCCGCGCTGGACGTGGTGTGGCTCGGCAGGCGCTCCATCGTGGGCATAGAACCGGGGCGCAAGCTGATCGCATCGGGCCGGATCTCGATGAGCCGGGGCCGCCGGGTGCTGTTCAACCCGAAATACGAACTGCGACCCCTCGGACGGGAGTAGCCGGTGACGTCCCTCGACAAGCCGACCCAAGACGCCGGCCAGACCCCGCCCCATGACGCCCGCGCGGTGACCGAGGCCGCGCTGTTCGAGGCGTTCGGCGGAGTGCGCGGCATGGTCGAGACGGTCGTGCCGGGCCTGCTCTTCGTCGCGATCTTCACGGTCAAGAAGGACCTGCACGTCTCCGCGATCGCCGCGCTGGCCGTGTCCCTGATCCTGGTCGTGGTCCGGCTGGCCATGAAGGACACCGTCAAGCACGCCTTCAGCGGTGTCTTCGGCGTCGCCTTCGGCGTGGCGTTCGCGATGTTCACCGGCGACGCCAAGAACTTCTACCTCCCCGGCATGCTGTACACGCTGGGCATGGCGCTGGCCTACATCATCACGACCCTGGCCGGCGTGCCCCTGATCGGCCTCATCCTCGGCCCGATCTTCAAGGAGAACCTCTCCTGGCGTACCCGCAACCCCGGCCGCAAGAAGGCGTACGCCAAGGCCAGCTGGGCCTGGGGCCTGATCCTGCTCGCCAAGTGCGCGATCCTCTTCCCGCTGTACTGGTGGGCCGACACCACCCAGCTCGGCTGGGTCCTGGTCACGCTGAAGATCCCGCCGTTCCTGCTGGCGGTCTGGCTGACGTGGGTCTTCCTCGCCAAGGCTCCGGCGCCCATCGACGTGTTCGCGGAGATGGAGGCCGAGGAGCAGGCGGAGGAGGAGCGCAAGGCCGCGCTGGCCGCCGAGGGCGGCGACGCGACCGGCGGACGGCACCGCCGGGAGACCTGAGCAGCCGTCGTACCAAGGTGAGCAGCCGTCGTACGACGGTGAGCAGCCGTCGTACGACGAAGAAGGGCGCCCCCGTTGCCGAGGGCGCCCTTCTTCCGTGCGGTCAGGCCTGTTCGCGCCGTACCGACAGCAGCTCCTCCAGCTGCTCCTCCCGGGCCTGCGCGGCCACGAAGAGCAGCTCGTCGCCCGCCTCGAGGGAGTCGTCCTTGGTGGGGGTCAGGACCCGGGTGCCGCGGATGATGGTGACCAGGGAGGTGTCCTGCGGCCATTCCACGTCGCCGACCTGGGTACCGGCCAGGGCCGACTCCTCGGGCAGGGTCAGCTCGACCAGGTTGGCGTCGCCGTGGCTGAAGCGGAGCAGCCGGACCAGGTCGCCGACGCTCACCGCCTCCTCGACCAGGGCGGACATCAGACGCGGTGTGGAGACGGCCACGTCGACGCCCCAGGCCTCGTTGAACAGCCACTCGTTCTTGGGGTTGTTCACCCGGGCCACGACGCGCGGAACGCCGTACTCCGTCTTGGCGAGCAGCGAGACGACCAGGTTGACCTTGTCGTCGCCGGTCGCGGCGATGACGACGTTGCAGCGCTGCAGCGCCGCCTCGTCCAGGGAGGTGATCTCACAGGCGTCGGCGAGCAGCCACTCCGCCTGCGGGACGCGCTCCACCGAGATGGCGGTCGGCGCCTTGTCGATCAGCAGGACCTCGTGGCCGTTCTCCAGCAGCTCGCCCGCGATCGAGCGGCCGACGGCGCCGGCTCCGGCAATGGCGACCCTCATCAGTGACCGCCCTCCTCTTCCGGGCCACCGGCGAACGCCGCCTCGACCTTGTCCACGTCGTCCGACCGCATCATCACGTGCACGAGGTCGCCCTCCTGCAGCACCGTCTGGGAGGTGGGCAGGATCGCCTCACCCAGGCGGGTCAGGAACGCCACCCGGACGCCCGTCTCCTCCTGCAGCTTGCTGATCTTGTGGCCCACCCACTTCGCCGAGGCGTGCACCTCGGCGAGCTGTACCCCACCGGTGGGGTCGCGCCACAGCGGCTCGGCCCCGGAGGGGAGCAGGCGGCGCAGCATCTGGTCGGCGGTCCAGCGGACCGTCGCCACGGTGGGAATGCCCAGGCGCTGGTAGACCTCGGCGCGGCGCGGGTCGTAGATGCGGGCGGCCACGTTCTCCACGCCGAACATCTCGCGGGCCACGCGCGCGGAGATGATGTTGGAGTTGTCACCGCTGGAGACGGCGGCGAAGGCGCCGGCCTCCTCGATGCCCGCCTCGCGCAGGGTGTCCTGGTCGAAGCCGACCCCGGTGACCCGGCGTCCCCCGAATCCCGGGCCGAGCCGGCGGAAGGCGGTGGGGTCCTGGTCGATCACGGCGACCGTGTGTCCCTGTTGCTCCAGGGTCTGGGCAAGAGCGGAACCCACTCTTCCGCAGCCCATGATGACGATGTGCACGACCGTCCTTCCGGTGTCCAAAAGTTGCTGCTGAGCATCAGGGTCTCAGACCGACGCCCAAAGCTACACACGGGCGCCGCGCGGAGGGCACCCCTGTGTCCGGGGCGGCGGCGGGGGCCGTCGGCGAGTGATGCTGCGCACGCTGCACAGGGTCAGGATTCCGAGGACACCGAGGGCGAGCACCGCCCCGATCAGCTCCGCGGTCGCGGGCATGGAACCTCCGAAGTGCGATGACAGGCGGGGTTTGCCATCTAGGCACGGAGGGCACACCAACCACGGATTCCGCAGTTCCGTGCGGCGTCGTTTTCACTCGTGAGGCATATACAGCCCGCCGGGTGGGCGGCTGCCAGTTCGAAGGCTTACGATCCTCTCTCGTGTCCAAACTGACCGACGTGCCCAAACGGATCCTGATCGGGCGCGCACTGCGCAGTGACCGGCTGGGCGAGACGCTCCTGCCGAAGCGCATCGCACTGCCCGTCTTCGCTTCCGACCCGCTGTCCTCTGTCGCCTACGCGCCGGGGGAGGTCCTGCTGGTCCTGTCCATCGCGGGCGTGTCGGCGTACCACTTCAGTCCGTGGATCGCCGTCGCGGTCGTGGTGCTGATGTTCACCGTGGTCGCCTCCTACCGGCAGAACGTGCACGCCTACCCGAGCGGCGGTGGTGACTACGAGGTCGCCACCACCAACCTGGGCCCGAAGGCCGGCCTGACCGTCGCCAGCGCCCTCCTCGTGGACTACGTGCTCACCGTCGCCGTCTCGATCGCCTCCGGCATCGAGAACCTCGGCTCGGCGGTCCCCTTCGTGGTCGAGCACAAGGTGCTCTGCGCCACCGCCGTGATCGTCCTGCTCACCCTGATGAACCTGCGTGGCGTGAAGGAGTCGGGCAAGCTCTTCGCGATCCCGACGTACGTGTTCGTCGGCGGCGTCTTCATCATGATCGCCTGGGGCGCCTTCCGGGGCCTGGTCCTCGGCGACACCATGAGCGCCCCCACCGCCGACTACCACATCAAGGCCGAGCACCAGGGCCTCGCGGGGTTCGCGCTCGTCTTCCTGCTGCTGCGTGCCTTCTCCTCCGGCTGTGCGGCCCTCACCGGCGTCGAGGCGATCTCCAACGGCGTCCCCGCCTTTCGCAAGCCCAAGTCCAAGAACGCGGCGACCACGCTCGCGCTGATGGGCCTGCTCGCCGTCACGATGTTCTGCGGCATCATCGCCCTCGCGATGGTGACGAAGGTCCGGATGGCCGAGCACCCGGCCACCGACCTGATCCACAACGGCAGCCCCGTAGGCTCCGGCTACGTCCAGAACCCGGTGATCTCACAGGTCGCCGAGGCGGTCTTCGGCAAGGGCAGCTTCCTGTTCATCCTGCTCGCCGCCGCCACCGCCCTGGTCCTGTTCCTGGCCGCCAACACGGCGTACAACGGCTTCCCTCTGCTCGGCTCGATCCTCGCCCAGGACCGCTACCTGCCGCGTCAGCTGCACACCCGCGGCGACCGGCTCGCCTTCTCCAACGGCATCGTGCTGCTCGCCGGCGCGGCGACGCTGCTGGTGTTCATCTACGGCGCGGACTCCACCCGGCTGATCCAGCTCTACATCGTCGGCGTGTTCGTGTCCTTCACGCTCAGCCAGACCGGCATGGTCCGGCACTGGAACCGCCACCTCGCCGTCGAGAAGGACCAGGCCAAGCGCCGCCACATGATCCGCTCCCGCGCGATCAACGCCTTCGGTGCCTTCTTCACCGGCCTGGTGCTCGTCGTCGTCCTGGTCACCAAGTTCACGCACGGCGCCTGGGTGGCCCTGCTCGGCATGTGCATCTTCTACGCGACGATGACCGCGATCCGGAAGCACTACGACCGCGTCGCCGAGGAGATCGCCGCGCCGGAGGGACCGCCGAGCGACGACCTGGTCCGCCCGTCCCGGGTCCACTCCGTCGTCCTGATCTCCAAGATCCACCGTCCGACGCTGCGCGCCCTGGCCTACGCCAAGCTGATGCGCTCGGACACGCTGGAGGCGCTGACGGTCAACGTCGACCCGGCCGAGACGAAGGCGTTGCGCGAGGAGTGGGAGCGGCGCGGCATCGACGTACCGCTCAAGGTCCTCGACTCGCCGTACCGCGAGGTCACCCGCCCGGTGATCGAGTACGTCAAGAGCCTGCGCAAGGAGTCCCCGCGCGACGCGGTCTCCGTGATCATCCCCGAGTACGTGGTCGGCCACTGGTACGAGCACCTGCTGCACAACCAGAGCGCCCTGCGCCTGAAGGGCCGCCTGCTCTTCACCCCCGGCGTGATGGTCACCTCCGTCCCCTACCAGCTCCAGTCCTCCGAGGCGGCCAAGGTGCGGGCCCGCAAGCGCCAGGAGTGGAACGCACCGGGCGCCGTCCGCCGCGGCCCGGCGCAGGAGCGGGCGAAGGAGCCGTCCGCCAAGGAGTGAGGAGCCGTCCGCCGAGGAGCGGGGCGGATGCCTGCGGCGGATCGGGGCGGGGCGGGAAGGCCGTAGACTGGTGGGCTGTTGTCGGGCCCACCCGTGTGCGGGCTTCCCGTCGCCGTTCCTCGCGTCCTCTTCGATCTGGAGCCCCCACCATGCAGGCAGAACCGACCAAGTCTCTGGTGGGCGAGGAGTACGAGGTCGAGATCGGCCCCGTCGCCCACGGCGGCCACTGCATCGCCCGTACCGCCGAGGGTCAGGTGCTGTTCGTGCGGCACGCGCTGCCCGGCGAGCGGGTGGTGGCCCGGGTGACCGAGGGCGAGGAGGGCGCGCGCTACCTGCGCGCCGACGCGGTGCAGATCCTGGAGGCGTCCAAGGACCGCATCGAGGCTCCCTGCCCCTTCGCCGGCCCCGGCCGCTGCGGCGGCTGCGACTGGCAGCACGCCAAGCCGGGCGCTCAGCGCCGTCTGAAGGGCGAGGTGATCGCCGAGCAGCTCAAGCGGCTCGCGGGCCTGACGCCCGAGGAGGCCGGCTGGGACGGCACGGTGGTCCCCGCGGAGGGCGACAAGCTGCCCGCCGGGCAGGTCCCGCAGTGGCGCACCCGCGTGCAGTACGCGGTGGACGCCGACGGCAACGCCGGACTGCGCCGCCACCGCTCGCACGAGGTCGAACCGATCGACCACTGCATGATCGCCGCCCCCGGCGTCAGCGAACTGGGCATCGAGGACCGGGACTGGGCGGGGATGGCGTCCGTCGAGGCGATCGCCGCGACCGGCTCCCAGGACCGCATGGTGATCCTGGAGCCGCGGCCCGGCGCGCGTCTGCCCCTGGTCGAACTCGACCGGCCCGTCTCCGTGATGCGCGTCGACGAGAAGGACGGCGGCATCCACCGCGTCCACGGCCGCGCGTTCGTCCGCGAGCGCGCCGACGACCACACCTACCGCGTCGGCAGCGGCGGTTTCTGGCAGGTCCACCCGAAGGCGGCCGACACCCTGGTGAAGGCGGTCATGCAGGGCCTGCTGCCCCGGAAGGGCGAGATGGCCCTCGACCTCTACTGCGGCGTGGGCCTCTTCGCCGGCGCCCTCGCCGACCGCCTCGGCGAGAAGGGCGCGGTCCTCGGCATCGAGTCCGGCAAGCGGGCGGTGGAGGACGCTCGGCACAACCTGGCCGACTTCCCGCGGGTCCGCATCGAGCAGGGCAAGGTCGAGTCGGTCCTGCCGCGCACCGGCATCACCGAGGTCGACCTCATCGTCCTCGACCCCCCGCGCGCGGGTGCGGGCCGCCAGACCGTCCAGCACCTCTCCTCCCTCGGCGCCCGCCGCATCGCCTACGTCGCCTGTGACCCCGCCGCGCTGGCACGGGACCTGGGCTACTTCCGGGACGGCGGCTACCGGGTGCGGACGCTCCGGGCGTTCGATCTGTTTCCGATGACGTCGCACGTGGAGTGCGTGGCTATTTTGGAGCCTGCCGCGAAAAACCTTTGACCTGCTCGTTCTCTGCTTTCTGAGGTTCCGGGGGAGGCGGTCCGACCTGTTTTCACGGGTGCACCGCGTGGAGCGTCTTGCGTGCTTCCCCGACGTCTCTCGCCTGCGGCTTCGCGCAGCAGTGCGGGTTGTGGTGCACTTGGCCCGCGCCCTCAGAACGGGCGGCTGGGGCAACGCCTTGACGCTCGCTCGACGCTGCTCCTGGCGGATCGTCACGTCGCTCGCCAGGCCAGTTGTCGAGTGCGAGCCGAGGATTCTGGCCAGCGCCCGCGATAACCTCGGTGGTTACCGGTGGGCTGTTGCGGCGCACGAGGTACCACGATGAGACGGTCAGGAGACGTGCCCCGAAGGCGGCGGGGGGGGGTCCGATGATCTTGCGGCGGCGACTACGTGAGAGTGACGTCGCCGTAACCGGCCAGCGAATCGACGAGTTCGCCGACCCCGCCCGTCAGCTTCGGGGGCCTGCCAGAGCATGCTGGGGAGAAGACGAACCGTCGGGGCGGGCGATGCTTACGGCTGCCTGCATCTGTTCAGTGGTCCACTCGCTGAAGCCCGCTCCTTACGGGGCTGTGGCCGCCATCCGCACCGTTTTCCTCGGCGCGGCCTGGCAAGAGTGCCGGCTTCACTTCATCCGAGGCGTCTTCTCGATGATGGAAAAGGTTCCGCGGAAATGGTCACGGCGATCACCGCACCATCTTCGCGCAGGCCACCGCCGAGGCCATCCGTACTCTGCTGGACGTGGTGGCTGATACGGAGGGTAGTTCATGCTGCAGGACGCTGCGATGGTCATCACCGCGTTCGCCGGACTTCCTCCGGCCCGCTGGAAGAATTTCTGGTCCACCAACCTGCTGGGTGGCCGAATCGGGGGATCAAGCTGCGGGGCGACGTCGTCCAGGCTTTCACTAACCCCGCGGTCATGGACCGGCTGGCCGCTGCGGTCCCGGCCGAGCTCCATGACGAATGGCAGGTCTTCGACCGCCGCTACCTCTCCTAAGGCTCCATGGCCGAACTTCTCAACCCCAAACTGACTGGGGGTGACCGTGGCTTGGCCCACCGAAACCGAATCAGCTCGACCAGTGCCGATACCACTCGGTGGCACCTGATCCCCTCGCTGCCACACATCGACCCGAGGCCGCGCCTCGCGGACTCGATCTCCGGCTCAGAGGGCGGACTAGAACGCCAGGGCGGATCAGGGCTTTATGTGGCCGGTTTCCTGGTGGTGGGGATGCGATTCTGGCCAGTGGCCGTCAGGACAGAATCACCATTCTGTGGCCCACGTCACTGGTTGATCTGAGCCTCTTTGCATTCTCCGGGGTGCGATGTCCGTTTCAGGAGGCCTAGACCTCCCCCTGAACGCATGTTTACCGTCATGTGCACGATCTGTAAGAGGTCGGTCACATGGGGGCAGGGTCTGGGGAGGCCCTGTGGGGAGGGTGTGTCATGCCTGCGGGAAGACGATGGTGGGTTGCCGGAGCGGTCTGTGCCGCAGTGGGGTTGGGCCTTCTCCCATCAACGAATGCGGTGGGGGCCACGGGCAGTAGCGCATCGGTGGGCCAGGCGTCGGACTTCTCGACTGCGGGGGATACCGAGTCAGACGCTGCTGCCACTGAGGCGGAGGCGATGGCCCGGGCCAAGAGGTCGGGCCATCCTGTGGAGATCACCTCCCTGAGGGGCGAGAGCAGCGAGGTCTTCGCCAATCCGGACGGCAGACTCCAGGCACGCGAGCACCTTCGCCCCGTTCGGGCACGCGTGGACGGTGTGTGGAAGGCCATCGACACCGACCTGGCACAGACGAGCGGCGGGATGGTCGCACCGAAGGTCACCACCATCGGCCTGGAGTTCTCCGGCGGCGGTGACGTCCCGATGGTCAGGATGACGAAGGCGGGACGGGAGCTGGCCCTGTCGTGGCCGGGAAAGCTGCCCACTCCGCAGCTCCAGGGGGACACCGCGACCTACCCCAACGTCCTGCCGGGCGTTGACCTGCGGTTGGGGGCACAGCAGGACGGCTTTACTCAACTCCTGGTCGTGAAGTCGGCCGAAGCCGCTTCCAGCAAGGAACTGGCCGAACTGCGCCTGAAGCTGGATGCCGACGGCATGGACGTGAAGGAGACCAGCGCCGGCGGCCTGCAGGCCGTGGACCAGGGCGCCGGTGGTCCGGTGTTCGAGGCGGCGCAGCCGCTGATGTGGGACTCAAGCACAGGTGCCTCGACGCAGAAGACAGCCACCACAAAGCCTTTGACGGCGCCGAAGGCGACGACAGCCTCCGGCGATGACGCGGAACCTGCCGCGGTGGAGTCAGGCAAGCTGGCACCGGTCGGCGTGGAGGTTCCGGCAGCCCAGAATGAACTGGTACTGACACCGGACGCCGAGGTCCTCCGCGGTAAGGACACGGTGTATCCGGTGTTCATCGACCCGAAGTGGGACGCACCCAAGGCCACTGCGTGGACGGTGGCGTCGAAGTACTGGGCGTCGTCTCCCCAGTGGAAGTTCAACGGTGACCCGGACGCCGGCATGGGATACTGCGGCTGGTACTACTGCAAGCCCTACGACACGAAGCGGCTCTTCTACCAGATTCCGGTCTCGAAGTACGCCGGCACGGACATCCTCTCGGCGGAGTTCACTGTCCGCAACACGTGGTCGGCCTCCTGCAGCGCGCGAGGCGTGCAGCTGTGGCGGACGAAAGGCATCTCGTCCTCGACGACGTGGAACTCTCAGAGTGAGTCAGGCTTCTGGATCGACCATCTGGCGACCGACTCGTTCGCCTACGGATTCGAGGGATGCGCGGCCAAGGACGCCGAGTTCAATGTGAAGTCGGCCGTGCAGCAGGCCGCCGACAAGAAGTGGTCGACGATGACGTTCGGCCTCCGAGCCAGCGACGAGTCCGACGAGTACGGCTGGAAACGGTTCTCGGACGACGCCTATCTGCGAGTGACGTACAACCGGCCGCCGTCACAGATCAAGATGTCCAAGCTGCGGATGGATTACGGCGGCACGTGCAAGAAGCCGTCGGACGCGCCGCGGGTGCGCACCCTGGGCCAGATCCACGCGGACGAAGTCACGGATCCCGACGGTGAGCAGGTCGCCGTTCAGTTCCAGGCGAAGTGGGATGCCGGGGACGGCAAGGGCGTGATCGCCCGCTGGAAGCCGCCCCTGACCAAGTTCAAGAGATCGGGTTCTGACTTCGCGGTCTCACTGCCCTCATCGATCCCAGCCAGCAAAACGGTGAACTGGTACGTACGCTCCTATGACGGAGCTCAGTACTCGCCGTGGTCGTATACCGCAGGCGCGACCGGCTGCTACTTCGTCTACGACACGTCTGTGCCCAAGGCCCCGACGATCTCGTCCGGCGAGTTCCCGGCCTCGGACCCCGAGAACCCTGACGATCCGTGGTTCGACGGCGTAGGCAAGTACGGGTCCTTCGAACTCAAGGGCGCCAACAGCGATGTGGTCAAGTACTCCTTCGGCGTCAATGAGGACCCCTCGTCGAAGAACACCCTGACGACGGCGGGTGGAGCAGCGAAGATCGCGAAGATTCTTCCCTCCAAGCCGGGGCTGAACTTCGTAACCGCCAAGGCGTTCGACGCGGCCGGCAACGCCAGTGAGATCCGCACATATGCCTTTCGGGTCAAGGCCGGGCAGCCGGAGCGCGGGATGTGGCAAATGGACGACGCCGCCAGTGCGTCAGCGGTGCAGGGGACGGCCCCGGCACGCACCGTGGAACTGGGTGGCGGTGCCACGCCGCATGTGGCCGGGGCCAAGGGAACGGCGGTGTCGTTCGACGGTGTGGACGACTACGCGGCCACCGACATCCCTGTCATCGACACCGCCGGCAGCTTCTCCGTCTCGGCCTGGGTCAACCTCACGGCCGTCCCCGACCATGCGGCCGTCGCGGTGACCCAACCCGGCAACAACTCGCCCGGCTTTGAGGTCTACTACTCCGCTGGCTACGACCGGTGGGTGTTCAGCCAGCACACCTCCGACACGCCTGATGCGAGCAGCGTCAAAGCCATGCCCGCCACCGGCGGCGGTGTCAAAGCCGGCGAATGGACCCACCTCGTGGGCACCTACAGCTCCGGCAGTGATGAACTGAAGCTGTACATCAACAACCGGCTCGCGGGCACCGCAACCTACAGTTCCCCGTGGGACGCACGGCGTGGCCTGCAGTTCGGTGCGGCAAGCCTCAACGGGAGCAGGACGAACTTCTTCCCCGGTGCGATCGACGAGGTGCAGATCTTCGACAAGCCGCTGTCGGCTGCCGAGGTGACCCAGCTGTACGGTAAATCGTCCCTTACCGTGGGCCGTCCCGCACGAGCGGCGTTCCCGATGGACGAGGCGGCCGACGCCACCCAGCTGACTGGCAGGGCAGAGGTACCGGACGCCACCCTCATGAACGGGGCCAAGCCCGGGCAGCCAGGAATCGCCAGCAAGTCGCTGACACTGGACGGAGTCGACGACTACGCCACCACAGGTCGGCCGGTCCTGAACAACCAGAGCAGCTTCGCCATCTCAGCCTGGGCCAAACTGCCCAAGACCAAACCCGACCACGCGGCCGTCGTCGCCACCCAGGCGGGCGCCCACCGCGCGGGCCTGGAGCTGTACTACTCCACAGCGTTCGACCGGTGGGTGGTCAGCGAGTACGCGGCCGACTCCGCGGACGCCACTCCGGTCCGTGCCATGCAAGCCGACGGACAGACCGCCTACGGCGACACGTGGTCGCACCTGGTCGGGGTGCACGACACGGTCGCCAACAAGCTGATCCTGTACGTCAACGGCATCAAGGCCGGGGAGACAGACCTGCAGGCGAACTGGTACGCGGGCGGCCCGGTCCAGATCGGCGCAGGCTCCTACGACGGCCAGCCCGGCTCCTTCTTCCCCGGTCAGATCGACGACGTTCGGCTCTTCGACCGGCCTACGTCCGCCCAGGAGGTTCAGCAGCTGTTCAGGCAGCGACCGCTGGTCAAGGGACGTTGGACATTCGAGAAGGCGTCCGGTTCGCCGCTCGCGACTCCTGACGCCTCCGCCTGGTCCAACGACATGACCCTCTACGGTGATGCCAAGCTTGGTGCAGGCTGGGTCGACGGCGCAGTGAGCCTCGACGGCGTCAACGACTACGGAGTGACCTCCGCCGTTCCGGTGGACACCAGTAGCAGCTTCACCGTGACCGCATGGGCCCAGGCGGCAGCGATCCCCACCAAGGGTGTGACCGTCCTCAGTGTCCCCGGAACCACGAAGAACGCCTTCACGGTCCGCTACCAGCCCAGCGACACACCAGGCTCCGACCCCGGCCGATGGCGGATCGTGATGGCCTCGACGGACACCAGCAGTGCCACCGTTACCCAGGTCGACAACAGCCAGTTCTTCAGCCCCACTGAATGGACGCACCTGGCCCTGGTCTACGACGGCTTCTCCAAGCACCTGACGCTGTACGTCAACGGTGAACCGGAAGTGGTCGCCTGCAAGGACAACGACAGCGACGGGGACGCCGATGGTCCCACCTGCACGGACAAGTTCTCCTGGGCGGATGACGTCCTAGCGTTCAAGTCGGCGCAGCCCATGCAACTCGGCCGGGCCAAGACCGGAGCAAGCACCTGGGGAGAGTACTGGCCGGGCGCTGTCTCCGACATGTGGGCCTTCCAGGGCGCGCTGACGGACGCGCAGGTCGAGCTGCTGGCCGTTGGACAGCCCGGGATGCCAACCGACGTCCCCGGCGTCGACTGATCAGCCCAGCGGAACCCCACCCGCAAGGCTCGCCAGGCTCATTTCCCGGCTTGGCATTCACACTTCCGCCCCACCGTGCGCCCGGCACACACGCGGGTCACCGCAGCGAAGGACGAAGGACACGATGAACGGCAGATCGAGCAGGCGCTTCGCGAGACTCCGGCGGCGCCTCGCACTGGCCTCGGCCACGGTCATGGTCGGCACGCTCCTGCAGGGAGTGACGCAGTCGGCTCTCGCTGCGGACAACGGCAAGGGGCGGCCCGCTCTGCCCGATTCCGAGCGACCGGTCGCCACCACCACAGGCAAGGTCAAACCTCGCACTTTGATGAAGGGGCCGCGGACCCCGAAGGCAGTGCCCGATGCCGCTTGGCCCAAGGCAGCAACCACGGTGCTGCACATTCTCTCAGCCGACGCAAAGAGTCCCACGGCATCCGTCCCTGCCAAGGGTCTGCCGCTGACACTCGACACCCAGGGCGCGGCGCGGAAGAACCCCTTCCGCGGGG
Source organism: Streptomyces actinomycinicus (assembly GCF_016741775.1). Classification (GTDB taxonomy): domain Bacteria; phylum Actinomycetota; class Actinomycetes; order Streptomycetales; family Streptomycetaceae; genus Streptomyces; species Streptomyces actinomycinicus. The sequence continues at coordinate 168,894 of NZ_JAERRK010000014.1, forward strand.
ACATCGAGGCCCGCCTGCTCAGCCACAAAACGGCGCAGAAAGCAGGCATCGACGGCCTGCTGCTCACCCTGAAGACCAAGAGCAGAGGGAAGGCCGGGCAGGCAGGCCGTGTCCAGGCCCACCTCGACTACTCCGGCTTCGCCGACGCCTACGGCGGCGGCTACGCCTCCCGTCTCACTCTGGTCGAGCTGCCCGCCTGCGCACTCACCACACCGGACAAGGCCGCTTGCCGCTCCACCAAGCCGGTCGCAGCAGTCAATGACGCCGAGAAACAGATCCTGACCGCGCAGGACGTCAGCCTGAAAGCCGGCTCCGCCACAGTGCTCGCAGCCGTATCGGGTTCGCAAAGTACCCAGAGCGACTACAAGGCAACATCGCTCTCTCCATCAGCAACGTGGAGCACAAGCCTCAACACCGGTGAGTTCACCTGGTCCTACGACATGCCGGCCCCGGAGGTTCCCGGCGGATTGGCCCCGAAGGTGGGCCTGTCCTACTCCTCCGGATCCGTCGACGGCCGTACAGCCAACACCAACAACCAGGCGTCGTGGGCGGGGGACGGCTTCGAGCTGTGGTCCGGCTACATCGAACGCCGCTACAAGCCATGCTCCGACGACGGCGTCAAGCACGCGGATGGCAGTAAGCCCGCCGACCTGTGCTGGGGCTACGACAACGCCTTCATCACCTTCAACGGCAAGGGCGGCGAACTCGTCCCCAGCGGCAAGGACTCCTGGAAGCTCAAGAACGACGACGGCACGAAGATCGACCACCTGACCTCCAGCGACCGCAGCAACGGCGATGACAACAACGAGTACTGGCGGCTCACCACACCGGACGGCACCAAGTACTACTTCGGCTACAACCGGCTGCCTGGCTGGGCCGACGGCAAGGAAACCACCGACTCCACCTGGACCGTCCCGGTCTTCGGCGACGACACCGACGAGCCCTGCCACGCCGCCACCTTCGCCGACTCCTACTGCCAGCAGGCATGGCGGTGGAACCTCGACTATGCGGTCGACGCGCACGGCAACGCCATCGCCTACTACTACGACAAGGAAACCAACTCCTACGGCCGCAACCTGGAGGCCAAGGACAACACCCGCTATGTACGCGGCGGCACCCTGGACCGCATCGAATACGGGCTGAAGTCCTCATCCGTGTACGGCACCAAGGCTCTGGCCAAGGTCGACTTCACCAGCAGCGAGCGCTGTCTGCCCGATGACCACACCACGTGCTCGGACATCTCCACCGACGCCTTCTACTGGTACGACACGCCGTGGGACCTGAACTGCGACTCAGGCAAGGATTGCGACCAGGGCCGCTTCGCGCCGGTGTTCTTCACCCGCAAGCGTCTCACCGAAGTCACCACCCAGATCTGGAACGGCAGCTCCTACCACGACGTCGACTCCTGGAAGATGGCCCACCGCTGGGGGATGTCCGACACCGACTACCAACTGCTGCTCGACTCCGTTCAGCACACCGGGCGCAGCGCCGATCCGGCGATCACCCTGCCCAAGACCACCTTCGCCTACACCCAGCTGGCCAACCGGCTGGACAAGACCGGCGACGGCTACCCCCCATTCGTCAAGGAGCGCCTGTCCGCCGTCGCCGACGAGTTCGGCGGCCAGATCGACGTCAACTACTCGGTACCCGCCTGCGACTGGGACGCACTGCCCACGCCCGAGACCAACACCACCCGCTGCTTCCCCCAGTACATCGGCGGCAGCTCGACCGACGACCCTGAGCGGAAGTGGTTCAACAAATACGTTGTCACTTCCGTCACCGCCACCGACCGCACAGGTGGTGCGCCGGACCAGGTCACTAGCTACGACTACCTCGACGGCGCCGCCTGGCACTACGACGATGACGACGGCCTGACCAAGGGGAAGTCCAAGACCTGGTCCCAGTGGCGCGGCTACGGACATGTCCGGGTACGCACCGGCGGCCAGGGCGACGCCTCAGCGATGAAGAGCCAGCAGGACAGCTACTTCCTGCGCGGCATGGACGGCGACAGGAAAGACACCAGCGGCGGCACCAAGACCGTCACCGTCACACTCGACGACGGCGAAGGCGACCCGATCACCGACGAGCAATCGGCGGCCGGTTTCACGTACAGGACGGTCACCTACTCCGGCCCCGGCGGCAAGACCCTCGCCAAGACCGTGAGCAGGCCCTGGTACCACGAGACGGCCAAGAAGGTAAGGGACTGGGGGACCGTCACCGCTAACTTCATCGGCACCTCCAGCTCCAAGACCTGGACCTCCCTGGACAACGGCGCCGGCACTTCCTGGCGCACCACGTCCACGGCCACGACCTACGACACCGTCGCCGGGCGCGCCACCCAGGTGGACGACTTCGGTGACAGCAGCACCAAGGACGACAACACCTGCACCCGCACGACGTACGCCACCAACGCCACGGCCAACATCCTCACCCTCCCCGCCCGCGTCGAGACGGTGGCCAAGTCCTGCTCCGACACGGTCAGCCGACCGGACGACGTGATCTCCGACGTACGCACGGCCTACGACGGCGCCGCCTATGACGCAGCCCCGAGCAAGGGCGATGCGACGAACACCGCGGTGCTCAAGCAGTACGAGGGCACAACGGCCGTCTACCTGGAGTCCGGCACCTCCTATGACGACTACGGACGCCAGCGCACCAAAACCGACCTGACCGCAGACGTCAAGGTCAACGCCGCCGGAACCCTCACGCGCACCACGCGCTCCGACGGCCGGACCACCACCACCGCCCCGGACCCCACCACCGGCTTCGCGACCAAGGTCAGCGTCACCACACCGCCGGCCAAGACAGGTGACGCCACCACCGCTCAGACCACGAGCGTTACGTACGACATCCTGCGCAACCTGCCGAAGACCCAGACCGACACCAACGGCAAGGTGACCAACTTCGCCTACGACGCTCTGGGGCGCTCCACCAAGGTGTGGCTCGCCGACCGGCTCACCGGACAGACACCGACCTACGAGTTCACCTACACCACCAGCGACAGCAAGCCGGTCGCGATCGCTACCAGGACACTCGGCAACAACGGCGAGCAGCTGACCTCCTACGCCCTCTACGACGGCTTCCTCCGCCCGCGCCAGACCCAGGACCCCGGCCCGAACGGCGGCAGCCTCCTGGCCGACACCTTCTACGACGAACGCGGCCAGGTCGCGAAGGAATTCGCGACGTACTACTCGGCCAAGCCGCCGACAACCGTCCTGGCCAAACCGGAAGACGCCCTCGACGTCGAGACCCAGAACCGCTACACCTACGACGGCCTCGGCCGGCAGACCGAAGCCAAACAGATCGCCGGCAACGGCGACGGCGGAACCGTGCTGTCCACGACCAGGACCATCTACAACGGTGACCGCACCACCGTGATCCCGCCCGAGGGCGGCACCGCCACCACCACCCTCATCGACGCGCGAGGCCACACCACGGCACTGCGCCAGCTCCACGCCCACAACATCGACGCCGCCTACGACACCACCACCTACGACTACACACCCCGCGGCGAACTGAAGAAGGTCACCGACCCCGCCGGCAACAACTGGACGTACACCTACGACCTGCTCGGCCGCCAGATCAAAACGACCGACCCCGACAAGGGCACCACCCTCAGCACCTACGACGACCGCGGCCAGCTGACCACCACCGACGACGCCCGCCCGGACGCCCCCGACGACAACCGCCCGGACACGCCGAGCCTGTGGTACGGCTACGACAACCTCGGCCGCAAGACCGAGGTAAGAGAGAAGTCCCCCACCGGCACCCTGCGCGCCAAGTGGGTGTACGACACCGTCACCAACGCCAAGGGCCAGCTCGCCGAAGCCACTCGATACGACGGCACCAACGCCTACACCAGCAAGATCGTCGCCTACGACAACCTCTACCGGCCGCTACGCACCTCGATCACCATCCCGGCCGCAGAAAAGGAACTGGCCGGCACCTACCTCTCGACAACGTCATACAAGACATCGGGGCTCACAGCCGGCATCGGCTACCCCAAGGCCGGCGCACTGCCCGCGGCAACCGTCGCCTACACCTACGACGACGCCACCCTGCGCCCCACCGTCCTCGACGGCAGCCAGGGAATCAAGGCGACCACCAGCTACAGCCTCACCGGCAAGCCCCTCCAGTACGAACTGTCCAACAGCGGCGGCAAGAAGACCTGGGCCACCAACACCTACGAATGGGGCACCCAGCGCCTGGCCACCTCCCGCGTGGACCGCGAGAACATCGCCGGCGTCGACCAGAGCAACACCTACCACTACGACGAAACGGGCAACGTCCTATCCGTGTCGGACGTCTCCCGCGACGGCACAGACACCCAGTGCTTCACCTACGACTACCTGCGTCGCCTGACTGAAGCCTGGGCCCAGAACACCACCACCTGCGCCACCACCCCCAGCGGCAGCGTCCTGGGCGGCCCCGCGCCCTACTGGCAGTCCTACACCTACGACCTGGTCGGCAACCGTCGCACCGAGACCCTGCATGACCTCACGGGCGACACCTCCAAGGACACCAAGCGGACCTACGCCTACCCCGATCCCGGCAAGGCCCTGCCGCACGCCCTGTCCTCGGTGACCACCACTAATCCCAGCAGGACGGTTCAGGACAGCTACACGTACGACGAAGCCGGCAACACCGCCACCCACACCCTCAACGGGGACAGCCAGAACCTCACCTGGGACCCGGAGGGCCACCTCGCCAAGGTGACCGCCGCCGGCAAGACAACCGAGTACCTGTACGACCCGGACGGCAACCGGCTCATAGCCCGCACACCCACCGAAACCACCCTCTACCTCGGCGCGACCGAGCTCACCCTGCCCAAGGGCAGCACGACCACCAAGGTCACGCGCTACTTCGACCTGGGCGGTGGCAACCAGGCCGTCCAGCAGAACGACGGCACCATCTCCTTTACGCTCGCCGACCACCACGGCACCGCCCAACTCGCCGTCGCAGCGGACACTCAGAAACTCACCCAGCGCCGCACCCTGCCGTTCGGCGGCAACCGGGGAACCAAGCCGACTGCCTGGCCCGGTACCAAGGGCTTCGTCGGAGGCACCGACGACACGAAAGACACCGGCCTCACCCACCTGGGCGCCCGCGAATACGACCAGACGACCGGCCGATTCATCAGCGTCGACCCGCTCATGGCCCCGGCCGACCCGCAAAGCCTGAACGCCTACGCCTACGCCAACAACAACCCCGCCACCCTGAGCGACCCCACCGGCCTCTGCCATCCCGACCAGTGCGGCATCGGCGTGCCACGGGGGAATGTGGTGGGCGGTGACAGCGGAACTATCACCAAGGCGCCACGGGGAGCGGGCGGAGTAGGCGGTCCCAGGTACAGCGGGGCGGGATACACAGATTCGCTGCCGGCTGCGGCCAATGGCGACTCAAACAACATGGTGAAGATCCACAATGAGTGGCACGTCAAGCTCTACCCGGGCGTCTACTTCCCCGCCGACAACCCTCATCTCGAAGAAGTCGCGAAAAGATTCAACCACCGGGTCGCCTATGAGTGTGGCGACGACTACGACTGCATGGTGGGAGACGGTCTCGCCGAATACACGCGAGTCAAGGCGAAAATGTACTCCTGTGATTCAGATTGGGATTGCGGGAAAGACTGGTTCAACCCGACCGACTTGATGGCTGCTGGAGTGAACGCAGGCCTGGTCGGAGGTAACGGTCAAGCCGGCCGGGTGGCAGGCCGGGGGGCCCGGCGAGGCGCGTCGGCTGAAGGCGGCCCGTGCAGTTTCGACCCCGACACCCTCGTCCTTCTCACAGACGGCAAATCCAAGCCCATCAACAAGGTGAAGCCGGGCGACCGTGTCGAGAGCGGAGACCCCGAAAGCGGAAAGCACAAGGGCTCACGCAAGGTCGCCGCCGCGTTCGTCAATCATGACGACGACTTGATCGACGTGCAGGTGCAGGACCTCGCCGGGAAGACCCGGACGCTCCGCACCACCTCACTTCACCCCTTCTGGGACGACACCACCCACACCTGGGTACAGGCCGGCAAGCTCAAGCCCGGTCACATGCTCAACACCGCTTCCGACAAGCACGTACGGATCACCGCCGTGAAGGTGCGCGCCGGCTCCGCGGACATGTACAACCTCACCGTCGGCGACCTTCACACGTACTATGTGCTGGCGGGCGAGACTCCGGTCCTGGTTCACAATTCAAACTGCCAATTCTGGTCGCGGACCGACTACAACGGTCAGCGAATTTATCAGCGGGATGACCTGGTGAATCCGAGCTTTGTTTCACCTGCGGACAAGTACGGTCGAAGCAATCTCAAGAGAATGAAGCAGGGCCTCGCCCCGATGGGCCCGGACGGCAAGCCGATGAACCTCCATCACATGCTCCAGACGCAGGACGGGCCGATTGCCGAGGTGACACACTCGATGCACTTCGGGAACTACAATCAGCTGCACTGGAAGGCGGGCACCAAGATCCCCAGTGGAATCGATCGAGATGCCTTCAACGCCTGGAAATCCCAGTACTGGAAGGACCGAGCGGCAGGATTTGGTGGATGATGAACGCTGTCGAGGCGAGTGAGCGACTGATCGAGCTGGTTCGCGGGAACGATGACATCGCGAACCACGCTGACGGCTGTGACGCAGGGATGATGGCAGCCGCCGAGAGTGATCTGGGTGTGGCCTTCCCTCCCTCGTACCGTCGCCTGATCGAAGAATTCGGGACCTGGGATATCGCTGGTGAGGAATTCCTCGGCGTGTATCAGACACCCGCAATGGGGCTGAAACTGTTGGGTTCCGTTGCGGAAACTCTGGATGCACGCAATCAGTATGGGATGCCATCCGATCTGATCGCTGTGATGTTCGATGGAATGGGTGGCCTGGTTGTCCTCGATTCGTCTCTCGTGGATAAGGAAGGTGAGTACCCCGTCCTCGTTTGGAATCCCGGCGTTGTGGACCGTGAGAGCATGGAGAGGCTCGGGGATGATTTCGGGTCATTTGCTTTCGCCCTGTGTCAGCGAGCCGTAACACGCTGGCGGGAATCTGACTGAAGCCGAAAGTCAGGTGAATAGCGAGAAGCCTCGCCAGAGTTTTCTGGCGAGGCTCCTGCGGTTCTTGACGGCAACGCTGACGGCAACGTCAGCGGACGACCGCTGCGGCGGGTGGGTTGTCAGGGTCGTCGTCCTGGCCGCCGAGTGCATGGCCCAGGGCGTCGATGGCTTGGCGCTGGAGGCGGAGTCGGACGTGGGCGTAGACGCCGGCGGTGACGCCGATGTGTGCGTGGCCGAGGAGTTCCTTGATCACGACGAGGTCGACGCCCTACCCAGGAGCAGGGTCGCAGTCGAGTGCCGGAGATCGTGAAAGCGGATGCTGCGGAGCCCTGCCCGGCTGAGGAGTCGGCCGAAGCGGCGGGTCAGGTTGGTGGGGTCGAGGGCGGTGCCCGTAGCGGTGGGGAAGACCAGCCCGCTGTCCGTCCAGTTGGTTCCGGCGTCCTGGCGTTCTTCCTGCTGGCGTTCCCGGTGGCTCTTGAGGGAGTGGATGCACTCGGTCGGGAGGGCGATGCGGCGTTCGGAGGCACGGGTCTTGGTGTGCAGGGTGGTCAGGCCGCCGGTGGGCGTGCGCTGGAGGGAGCGGTGGATGCTGGCCGTGCCGCCGTCGAGGTCGAGGTCTTCCCAGCGCAGGCCGAGGAGTTCGCCCTTGCGGAGTCCGGTGCGCAGGGCGAGTTCGTACAGCGCGTGCAGCCGGTCACCGCTGGCGGCCTGGAGGAACTGCCGGGCCTCGGCCGCCGTAAGAGGCTGGAAACGTCTCGGGCGGGGCGCGGTGGTCTTTACGTTCCGGGCCACGTTGCGCGGCAGTTCGTCCTCGCGGACGGCGTGCTCCAAGGCCGACTTGAGGACCGAGTGAACGTAGGTCACCGTCAGCGGCGACAGCGTCTTGCCGCAGCACTGACCGACGGCGCAGCACGACCGCCGGGCCGCGTCCCGTTCCTGTGTGCAGCACTGGCAGGTGGTGCGGAGCCCGTCGAGGAAGGCACGTACGTCGCGTGCGGTGAGCCGCGCGAGCTTCTTCTTGCCGAGCCCAGGGATGAGGTGAAGGCGGACGCAGGCCGCGTAGCGGGTGTGCGTGTTCTCGCGGAGCTGGTGTACGGCGACGTTATTCAACCAGTACGTGAGGTAGTCGCCGACGGTGCTGTCGGCCGCAGCGATGGGGAGGCCGCGGTTGCTGGCGGCGATCTTCTCGGTGAGCTTGGCCAGAGCGGCTTTGCGGGTGGTGCCGTAGACACGGACGCGGCGACGGGTGTTGCCGGGGGCGAGGACGTATCCGGCGGCCTCCCAGCGTCCGTCCTTGCGCTGGTAGACGGTCCCGTCGCCGTTGGCGCGGGTACGGGAGCGGCGGGACGGAGTAGGGCGGGGCATGGTCATCAGGCGGCGTCCTGTTCGAGGCGGGTGCGGATGAAGTCGGTCAGGGCGTGGGCGGGGATGCGGCGGGCGCGGCCGAGGGTGATCCGAGGCGAGCTGGCGGGTGCGGAGCAGGTCGTAGACGGCGGAGCGGCCGAGCTGGAGGCGGGCCATCACCTGGGGCACCGTGAGCAGATCCAGCGCCGGTGCCACCTCCGCACAGGGGATGGTGGTCTGGGGCGAGGCCATCAGCAGCCCCCTTCGGCTACGAACTGCCGTTCCAGTTCCCTGCGGTGCCAGACGTGGGCGGCGAGGAGCGCGGCGCCGGGGCTGTAGCCGGTGCCGAGGTAGTCCCAGTGGCCGATGACGAGCGTGGTGTCCGGGTCGGGTTCGGGCAGGCCAGCGTGGGTGCGGGCCTGTTCGGCACGCCAGGAGCGGCGGGCGTCGCGCAGCGCGTCCAGGGTGGTCGAGTAGGAGCGGGACTTGGTGGAGAAGTGGCCCCGGAAGCCGAGCATGTGTGCCCACTTCCAGAGCTTGAGGTGGGCGAACTCCGGCAGGCGGCCCAGTTCCCAGCAGGTGCGGATCATCTGCCGCACGTGCTGGGCGACGGCGAGGCTGGGCAGGGACCGGGCCTGTCCGGTGCCGTCGCATGTGGTGCAGGGGAGTGGGGTTCCGTGGGGCAGGAGGGTGGCTCCGCGTCCCTGGCAGGGGCGGCAGCACAGGGAGCGGTCGAGGGTGCCGGAGGCGTCGGCGGACTTGGTGGCGTACTTCGCCACGTACGCGGCCACGGCCTGATCGGTCAGTTCGGCGTCGGTGCCGAAAGCGGCGATCTCACGTACGTCGAGCTGCTGGCCCCAGCCGAGTTCACGTTCCCCGACCGCGTCGGAGACGACGGAGATGCGAGCGCGGGGTGCGGCGGCCTTGATGGCGTCGGTGAGCACGGCGACGGTGGCGTTCGAGGGTGGGGGTTGGTTGTTGCCGTCGGGGCCGTCGAGTCGGATGACGGCGTGGAAGTGGACCAGGCCGCGTTTCTGGTACTCGGCGACCTTGGCGAAGGAGACCCGCAGGACGGCGCGGGCGGCCTTCTGGGTGAGGCCGAGCCGGGCGGCGAGTTCGCGGCGCAGGTAGGTGGTGAAGCGGGCCCACAGGGCTCCGGCGTGGGCATTGAACAGGACCGCGCCCGCGTAGTCGTACGTCGCCGGGTTCAGCGGCGTACCCAGCAGGGGGTCTGTGGGTTCGTGGAGCTTGCGGCAGCGGCAGGGCCGGATGCCGCCGCCCAGGGTGGCGGGGCGGTTGTGGACGGGGCCGAAGGAAGGTGCAGTGAGGGTGGCGAAGACGCGGGGGTGGGTGCGGACGGTGTCGGGGACGTTCTTGCCGCCGGTCAGGCCGGCGCGGATGAGGTGGTAGGTGTCGGCGGCGTAGAGGCTGGAGCAGGCCGGGCAGCGGGAGGCGCGGCGGTTGCCGCACGCGGTCAGCAGGCTGCCCGTGGACTCGGTGTCGGTGGTGTAGGGGCGCAGGACTTGACCGGTCGTGGTGTCGACGGTGGTGGTGCGGCCGGTGAGGCGGACGGGTTCGGTGCAGCCTCCTAGGCGTTCGATCTGCTGCTGTGCGCGGTCGAAGTCGGGGTGGTTGACCAGGTGGAGCAGGTCCCGCACGGCGGGGCTTGCCACGTGGCGCAGGTCCAGGGTGACCATTGGGGGCGTGTCCCTTCTGTCGGGTGGGCGGCCCCGAGTAGCAACCAGCCAGGGGGAAGGGCGTGTTGATGCTGCTCGGGGCATGACGAACCGGGCCCGGGGCGGGCGAGGGCCAGAGAGCGGTGGTGCGGGTGGTGGGGCCGGGGCTCAGAGTTGAGCGAGGGCAGCGGTGGCGACCGGCAGCGCGACACCCATGCGCTGGCCCAACTGGGCGGCGGTGATGGGCACGTTGTGTTGGGTGCGGTGGGTGTCCGCGATGCGCCGAGCCGCTTCCAGCAGGGCGACAGGCAGGGCCGGGCTGGAAGCGGGCCGAGCTGTCTTGGCGACGACGGACGGAGCGGAGGTCGGAGCTGGAGCGGTCTGCGGTTCCTCGTCAGCGGAGACCGCAGTGACCGGGGTGGGCGTCGGGGGTGTGGGTGCTTCGTCGGGCAACGGTCCGGAGACGGGGGTGGTGGTTTCCTGGTTCTCGGTGGGGTGGGTGAGGGTGTGGAACTGGGTGAGGAAGGCGGGGCCGACGTGTCCCCAGCCGAGCAGCAGGAGCGGGGCGACGGTGTCCAGGCAGGCGCGTCCGTAGCGTCCTGTGAGCAGGGGTTCGGCGGTGTTGAGGGCGAGGGTGAGCAGTCCGCACAGGTGCAGCAGTCGGGTGCCGGCCTTCAGGTCGTGGTCGGGGACGCCGCGCAGGGCGAGGAACCGCAGGGCGACCAGGAGACCGACGACGGACAGGTCCACCATGGGGGCGATCAGCGGCGCGATCGGACGGGGAACGCCGAGCCGCAGGGCGAGCGCCCAGACGTTGCCGAAGGAGAAGACGAAGGCCAGGGCCGAGATGACCGCCATGACAACGGTCACGGTGCGCCGGGTGAACCGTTCCTCCGCCATGCGCGGGACCTCCTCTCAGGGCGTCGGGATCGGGGGCGTTCAGGACTTGCCCAGGGAGACGGACGTACCGTCCGGCCCGTCGTCGTCGGGGTTCGTGTGGCCGGTGGCGTTGAGGAGGGCGTCCAGGCACAGGGCGGGGTCGGCTGTCAGGTGGGAGGTGGCTTCCGCGATACGGGCAGCGTCGGCGTCGGAGACGTACGGGGTGCGGATGCGGGTGAAGCCGGGGCGGCCCTGCATCGCCATCACCGCGACCCCGACATAGGCGGGGTCCTGCAAGGTGACCGGGCTGGCGTCCGGCCAGTTGCGGATGTCGTCGCCCAGCGCGGCCACCGCGGCTTCCACCGTCTTCTGCGCGAATGACAGCCCCACCGGGCACACGTCGCGGATGAACGTCGGAATCGCGTCGCCGGTGGTCTTCTGGCTGATCAGGATGGTCAGGATGCCGACGCTGCGGCCCTTCTTGACCAGGTCCTCCACCAGCCGGGCGTTCTCCGCCGTCAGCGCGGCCAAACGTTTCGTCTCCGCGTCGCTCCCCTTGTACTCGCGGAAGAACGTGTGCGCCTCATCGATGAGCACCACCGTGAGCGGCCACAGCCGCGAGGGGCCGACGTGCCACATGTTCTTCACGCCCAGCACGTCACGGATCACCGACGACCGCCGACGGCGCAGCGCCACCAGGCGCTTGAACAGTGCGTTCGCTTCGTCAAGGTCGTCACCGCAGAACGCGAACATCCGCTTGACCAGGTCCGCGTAGTCGCCCTCTGAGGCCCGCGACACCTTCCCGTCGAAGCCCACGAACTGCACGGCCGCCGACGGCGCGAGGTCACAGACGAACTTGTTGACCCCCGAGGTCTTGCCCGCGCCGGGCGTGCCGGCCACCGTCACCCCGGGCACGTTCGCCAGAGACACGCACACTGGTGCGGCGTACTCGTCCACCCCCAGTTCCCAGCACGCGACATCCTCCGGCGGGAGGCCGGTGGGCTGGTGCTCGGTCGGCGTGGTCAAAGGGTCGGAGCGCACGCCACGGATCACCACCCGACCGGGACCGTCCGGCAGGACCGAGACCCGCGTGCACCGCCAGGCGTCCGCCAGGAACCGCGCCGCCTTCTGGTACTCCTCCAGCCCCACCTGCGGCAGCGTCCTGGCCCGCACGATCACTCCGAACCGGTCCGGCTTGACCTTGATCCTGGGAGTCAGCACCCGAGGCGCGGGGGCGGGACTGTCCTTCTGGGCGGTGAGCTGCGCGAGCAGGCCCGGGGTCTTGTCGGTGACCGTCAGCCCGGCCATCCGCGCCAGGCGCACCCAGCCCCAGCGCACCCGCACGGCCTGCCGCATGCTGACCCGCGTGCCCCGGTCGGCGCGTGCGTAGCGCACCACGACCAGCAGCAGCGTCAGACTGACCAGCACGGCCACGACCAGCAACACCTGCGGCGAGTGATCGGTCAGGTTCTCCACGTCAGTCCCCCTCGGTCGCGCGCATTAGGTGAAGCACGTCGGCCAGGTCGAGCCCGGCCGCGTCCGCCGGGGTCAGGCCGAGCCGGGCGAGCACTCCACCGGACGCGGAGAACGTGGCCTTGCCCTCGGTGCCCGGCAGGGGCCGCAGCGCATGCAGCTCACGCTGCGGCCCCTGGCTGCCGAAGCCGGTCACTGGGCTGCCTCCGCCGTGACCAGTTCGAGGCGGGCGGCGCGGTAGGCGACGCCGTCGGAGAGCTGCCCGTTGAAGATCCGCGCCCACGGGGTGGCGAACAGCTCCACCGGCCGGACCATCGCGCCCGGCTTCAGTCCGGCCGCGAGGCCCGTCTCAGGGACCGTGATCTTCAGTACCTCGGCCCGGCCGTCCTCCATGAGCATCACGGTCACCGTGTACAGCGACGCGCCGGTCTCCCGGTCGGTGGCGACCTCCCCGGTCTGCTGGTCCTTGATCTTCAGCGCAGGGTCGGTGCCCGCGATGCACACCGCCGACGGCAGCAGGGCAACACGGATTCGAGTCATGGCCATGCCATCGCATCCTCGTTCGATGGAGCCGCTTGATCGGCTCGACATGGAGCATAGGGAGATGATCGCTCAACTTGCAAGGTCGATTAGGTCGTGTCCTCGATCAGGCTGGAAGGCGGTCAGCTGGGGAACGCGGGGATGTGCCTGTAGCGCTACGGCTTCCTGGCGATACCGTGGGGGGCATGACCCTGCCCTTGGACGAAGACTCCCGGCCGCCGTATCTCCAGGCCGCCGAGGCCCTGCGGGACGCAATTCTGAACGGCGAGTTCCGTCCCGGCGAGCGCCTGCCCTCGGCCAACGTGCTGCGTGACCGGTTCGGGGTCTCCAGCTCCACCGTCCAGAACGCCCTGCGCGTGCTCAAGCAGGAAGGCTTGGTGTACTCCCAGCTCGGCCGGGGCAGCTACGTCAGCACCTCCGTCGGCGGGAGTGGCGAAGGAGCCGATGGCGACCACGAGGACGCCGACACTGAAGGATCGGACTGGCCGGCCGACGTCATCCGCAACGAAGACGCCCGACCGCCCTACGCCCAGGTCGCCGACATCATCCGCCGAGAGATCCTCGAAGGCACCTACCCTCCGGGCTCCCAGCTCCCCCCGGCACGTGAGATCCAGGAGCGGTTCAAGGTCGCCAACTCCACCGCACAGAACGCCTACCGGCACCTCAAGCAGGCTGGACTCGTGTACGCGGTCAAGGGGCGCGGTGTCTTCGTGCGCCAGGCCCCGGAGTCAGGGAAGCACCACGGACCGATCACGAACTACCTGCTACGAGACGAGATCGCCCGCGAGGCCCGTGCGGCTGCCGCAGAGTTCGCCGACCTCACTGATGACGAGCTGCTGGCACGGGAAGCCGAGCTGGATCAGCGATGGGTCACGATCCGCGAGCAGCACCAGCGAGTCTTCAACGAGCGCCGGAAGGTCAAACGCGAGAAGAGCCGACGCGGCCTGTTCCTGCCACCCCTCCACGACGACGGCACCGAATCGGACGTGTCGCCGAGCCAGAAGCTGGAGACGGCATTGGCCGAGTCGAGGAAGCGTCGACAGCAGCGCCCCTGATCCACAGTCTGGCAGATCGACCAGTGGTGAGCTGTTCAGAGTTTCTTTACTTGATCAAGGGCGTCCCGCTGACGCGGGCCGCCGCGCGCCGGCGGCCGGTGGCCGCCGCCCGCTCCTGTCTACCGCCCCGCTGGCGACGCCCACCGGCCACTCGGCGCGCAGAGCCCGGGAGCATAGGCCGGACTGCCAACCGAAAGTCCCGCTGTCCGACCGCTCAGCAGCAGGCCGGCCGGGCACCCGAGAGGCCGTCAGGCCCGCTCGTACCGTGCGACGCGAGTATCCCGGCGGTGCCGTCGTCCGGAACGCCAGCCGTGGTGCCTGGCTGGGACCGTGACGATGGAGATAACTGGGCTGATGCCGGTGCGGGGTTGAGCGAGACACACGTGACGGGTGATCGGGCGGCACTCCCGCCGTCGTGGCTGACTTTCTGGGGCTGAGGCCAGAACCTCACGGTCATGGGCGCGGCGCGCACGTGAAGGCCCGTCCCCGCCGAGGCTGACGAGGACGGGGGAGCCTCAATCAGTTACGCCCGGCAGGGACGGGAATCGGGTGGGTCAGCGCGGTACCCGGGCGAGCAGGGCGGTCAGGTCTGCCGCCAAGCCCGCCAGGGCCGGGTGATGATCTCCCGGTAGGTGTGGTGGGACGGGTTCTGGCCGCAGTGCCGCAGCACCCAGTTCTGCGGTTCGGTGAAGTCCTCGCTTGCCGGGGACGTCTCGCCGTCCACGGCACACTGCATCGCGTACAGGACCGGCTCCGCGTCCGGCTCGCGGTCAGGCTGGAGAGTCCAGCTCTCGTAACGGAGGACCGAGCGAGGTGTCACCGTCCCCACCTCCGGTTGGCCACGGCCACCTTGGCGCTCAGCTCCTCGGACGGGGTCGGTGGACGTACGTCCTCGGGCGGCACGTCCCACTCCCGGCCACCGCGCGGCGGCCGGAGCTGCACGTACGGCCCGACATGCCCCATCACCACGCCCACCTTGCCGTTCCGTCGGTCGACCGCCACGGCGCCCACACTGGGCGAGGGGGTGCACTGGACCGCGTCAAAATTGCGGTCCGTCATCGTGACCACCCCGGCAAGGCGGTCCGCGACCGGGCATCCAGTCGCAGGGCGGGAACATAAGCTGTGGCGTACTTTCGCACGTAGACGCTCCTCAGCGGCGTGAATCCGTGCCCCTGGGCCTGTCGGTGCCGCAGGGTCGGCAGCGATCCTCACGCCGGTCGCCAGGACGAAGGAACCTCCACCAAACCCCACTCCGGGACGTCCCGCGCCATGTAGAACGTCCCTAGTGCCGTCCTGAGACGAAGGGGGAGACTCATGCCGAACGAAAGACTACGAGCCGTCATGTCGGCGGGAGGCTGGACGTACGCCGCCCTCGCTCAGGAAGTCGAGGTCGACCCCAAGTCGGTCGAGCGCTGGGTGAACCTCGGGCGCACGCCACGCCGTACCACAGCCCTCCAGGCGGCCCGAGCCCTGGGAGAAGACGTGCACGCACTCTGGCCGGCGCTCCGCCAAGCCCGTCCCGCCCGCGCCATCAGCCCCGAACTGGTCGCGCTCTACGAGCAGCGGGCCGACATCCCCGCCTCGACGTTCACCGACCTGATGGCCCAGGCCTGGGAGCGGATCGACATCCTCGTCTACGCGGCCGTCTTCCTCCACGAGGCGTACCCCCGGCTGAACGAACTCCTCACCGAACGCGCCGCCGAAGGCTGCACCGTCCGCATCGCGATCGGGGACGCCGACAGCGACAACGTCCAAGCCCGCGGTCATGAAGAGCGGTTCGGCCACGGCATCGAATCCCGCTGTCGCCTCGCGCTCATGCACTACAGGTCGCTCACTGGCAGCCCCGGCATCGAGGTCCGCACCCACGGCACCACGCTCTACAACTCCCTCTACCGCGCCGACGACCAGCAACTCGTCAACGCCCACGTCTGGGGCGTCAACGCGTACGCCGCCCCGGTGTGGCATCTTCGCCGACATGAGACAGGCGGCATGTTCGATACCTATGCCGAGAGCTTCGACGCTGTGTGGGCGACGGCGACGCCCGTACGAGAGGAAGGCTGATCGTGTCCCGCACCGAGTACTACGACGACCCGAACGCCCCCAAGCCGAACAGCATGGTCGTCGCCGCCTCCGCCGTCGTCACTGACGACCACGGCCGCATTCTCCTCCAGCGCCGCCGCGACAACGACCTGTGGGCGCTGCCCGGCGGTGGCATGGACCTCACCGACTCCCTGCCCGGCACGGCCGTCCGCGAAGTCAAAGAAGAGACCGGCCTGGACGTCGAGATCACCGGCCTGGTCGGCACCTACACCGACCCGAAACACATCATCGCCTACACCGACGGCGAGGTCCGCCGCCAGTTCAACGTCTGCTTCACCGCCCGCATCACCGGCGGCCGGCTGGCAATCTCCGACGAGTCCACCGAACTCCGGTTCGTGCCGCCGGAAGAGATCGAGCAGTTGCCGATGCACCACACCCAACGGCTCAGGCTCCAGCACTTCCTGGCACAGCGCGAGAAGCCGTACCTGGGCTGAACCGCCTGACGGCAGTAGCGACGGCAACAACCCCGCACAACCACGGACACCCACGCACTTCACCGGACCAGCAAACGGACACTTGACCTGCGAAAAAGCAGGTCGAAGGCTTCGCGTAGCACACGTACTATGTGCTGGCGGGCGAGACTCCGGTACTCGTTCACAACAGCAACTGCGGCGTCGCCCGTAACGAGAAGGGGCAGTTCACATCTGGTGAGAATGTGGACGCGGCCCGTGGGCGCCAGACGCACTTGAACTACAGGAATGCTCTAGGGGCTGGGTACGACTTCGAAGTCACGCTTCCGAGCGGGCTCCGGCCTGATGCGGTCGACTGGAAGAACCGTGTCGTGCGTGAGTTGAAGTCGGACGCGAAGAGCAGCCAGGCGACGGGGCGGCGACAGTTGCAGAAGTACGTCGCCGAGTTGGAGGATATGACCGGTCAGAGCTGGACTGGGCATCTCGACACGTATAAGAGGTTCGGCTGATGGTTAACTCGATTATCCTGGAGGTTCTCAATGAGGTATTCAAGCCGCTGGGATTTCGAAAGAAGTCGGCAAACTGGTACAGAGTGTCTGGCGATCTCTACTGTGTGGTTGCCGTCCAGGAGTCCCGCTGGGGCGAGTCGTGCTACGTGAATGTCGGATTCGCTCCAGTGGTCAATGTCAAGGCGGGATGGCTCCCGGAGTCGAAATGTCTCGTCAGGTTCAGGGTGGACGCACTCACCTCTATTTCTCGCGAAGGTCTCGACCTCCTATCTGGACAAGCGGCGGAGGTGGGCGGAGAGGATGACCTTCGAGTAGGTCTCGTCGAAAAGATTGCAACTCCAGTAGCGCAGGCGGTAAATCCGATTGAGAGCATTCAGGATTTGAAGTCGCTGCTGTGTACGAGCGTCAGTGATCAGGTGTTCATTCATCGTGAAATCAGGGGAGAATTGCTTGAAGAGGGGTGACGCCCTTGGCTCCGAGCTGAAAGATTCACTTCGGTGAATTTCGGCTTCTCGGAGTGCCGGCTTTGTCGGGATTGATCGGCGCTGACGGCAGTAGTTGACGGCAACGGCGGCGACACCGGAGGTGTTCGCCGCCGTTGCCTGCGTGGGTCAGGGGCGGTCGAGAGCGTAGCCGAGGGCGGTCATGGCTTCGCGTTGGAGGCGGACCGGACGTGGGCGTAGACGGTGGCGGTGACGCCGATGTGGGCGCGGCCGAGGAGTTCCTCGATCACGACAAGTTCGACGCCCTGTTCCAGGAGCAGGGTGGCGGAGGAGTGGCGGAGGTCGTGAAAGCGGATGCGACGGAGGCCAGCACTGCGGAGGAGCGTGAGGAAGGCGCGGGTGAGGTTGGTCGGGTCGATCGCACCGCCCTGCGCAGTGGTGAACACGTGCCCGCTGTGCTGCCACGCGGCGCCCGCGGCCTCCCGCTCGCGCTGCTGCTGCTCACGGTGGAGCTTCAGCGACTGGACGCAGCGGGCGGGGACGGCGATGCGGCGCTCGGAGGCTCGCGTCTTGGTGGGCAGCGTGGTGAGCCCGCCTGCGGCGGTTCGCTGGAGTGTGCGGCGGATGGCGGCGGTGCCTGCGTCGAGGTTGAGGTCTTCCCAGCGGAGGCCGAGGAGTTCGCCCTTGCGGAGTCCGGTGTGGAGGGCGAGTCCGAACAGGGCGTGCAATCGGTGTTCGTTCGCGGCGGTGAGGAGCTGGCGGGCTTCGTCGGCGGTGAGGGGTTCGAAGCGTCGGGGGCGAGGCGTGCCGGTGCGGACGTTGCGGGCGACGTTGCGTGGGATCTCTTCTTCGCGGACGGCGTGCTCCAGGGCGGATTTGAGGACGGAGTGGATGTACGTCAGGGTCAGCGGCGAGAGCCGCTTGGAGCAGCACTGGCCGATTGCGCAGCAGCGGGGCTGCTCGCGCCGGGCGTCGATGCGGCGGGTGCAGCACTGGCAGGTGGTGCGGAGCTGGTTGAGCCAGGTGCGGATGTCCATGGCGGTGAGCTTGGTGAGCTTCTTCTTGCCCAGGCCGGGGATGAGGTACCGGTCGACGCATGCGGTGTATCGGGCGTGGGTGTTCTCGCGGAGGGGGTGGACGGCGACGTTCTCCAGCCAGTACGTCAGGTAGGCGGCCACGCTGCCCTGCGCGGAGGGCACAGGAAGGCCGCGGTTGCTGGCGGCGATCTTCTCGCGGGTGGTGCCGTAGACGTGGACGCGGCGGCGGGTGTTGCCGGGGGCGAGGACGTATCCGGCGGCTTCCCAGCGGCCATCCTTCCGCTGGTAGACGGTTCCGTCGCCGTTGGCGCGGGAGCGGGTGCGGCGGGATGAGGTGGGACGCGGCGTGGTCATCAGGCGGCGGCTTCCTCTTCGAGGCGGGCACGAATGAAGTCGGTGAGCGCGTGGGCGGGGATGCGGCGGGCGCGGCCGAGGGTGATCCGAGGCGAGCTGGCGGGTGCGGAGCAGGTCGTAGACGGCGGAGCGGCCGAGCTGGAGGCGGGCCATCACCTGGGGCACCGTGAGCAGATCCAGCGACGGTGCTGCCTCCGCGCGGGGACGGTGGTCGAGGGCGGGGGCATCAGCAGCCCCCTTCGGCCGTGAACTGCCGTGGTTGGGGCGGCCGTGGCGGGTGCGGGGCCGGGCGGGGTCGCGGTGCAGGGAGCTGTTGCGGCCGCCTCGGGCTCTGCCGTGGGCCCCGTGTCCGCCGTCGTCCGCACGCATCACGGACGGCGTCTACCGGCCGCTGCCTCAACAGACCTACCCTGCCGGCCGCGTCGCCGACGCCCTGTCCGCCCTGCGCCACTCCCGGCATCTGGGAAAGGCCGTCCTCACCTTCCCGGACACGGAGCCGATCGTGGTCACCCGTCCCGACGACGGACCGGGACTCCAGCCGGCGGCGACCTACGTGATCAGCGGCGGGCTGAGCGGCCTGGGCGCCGCCACCGCCCGCCATCTCGCCTCGCGCGGTGCCCGGTCCCTGGCACTCATCGGACGGCGCGGTGCCGCCTCTCCCGAAGCGGTCCTGCTGCTGGATGAACTACGGGAGCAGGGTGTGGATGTCACCGCGTACGCGGCCGACATCACCGACGGCGCGGCCGTCGCAGCCGTGTTCGACCAGGCCGAGCGGAAGGGGCGGCCGGTGCGCGGCGTCGTGCACGCCGCCATGCAGCTGGACGACGCCCCACTGGACGAACTCGACACCTCCCGGGTGCGTGACGTGCTGGCGCCCAAGGTGCGGGGCGCGGAGGTCCTGGACGAACTCAGCCGGCACAGTGCGCTGGACTTCTTCGTCGTCTACTCCTCTGTCACGGCTCTGATCGGAAACATGCACCAGGCGCCCTACGCCGGCGCCAACCTGCATCTCGAAAGCCTGATGCGTGCCCGGCGAGAGCAGGGACTCCCCGGGCTGGCCCTGGGTTGGGGCGGGATCAGTGACACCGGCTACGTCGCCCGTACTCTGCTTGATGACACCATCGCCCGTTCCGGCATTGGACTGATCAGCCCCCGGACCGCGATGGCGGCACTCGACCGGCACCTCGGCCGCGAAAGCGAGGCGGCCGTCGTGATCGGCGTCATGGAGTGGGAGCGCCTTGCAAGCATCCTCCCCTCACTGACCCGCCCCCGCTTCAGCACTCGGCTACGGCGCATCGCCGGTGCGCCCGCTCCCGAAGCCTCCGCCGATCTGCGCCACCGACTCACGGCGGCGGACGACGACGCAGCGAGGCACGCTCTGATCGCGGAGGCACTGCGGGAAATGACGGCCGCAACACTCCACACCACGCCCGACCGCGTGAACTGCTCCGCCGGACTCGCCGACCTCGGACTCGACTCACTCATGGCGGCCGAACTCAAGGTTCACCTCCAGCAGACCTTCGGCTGCGAGCTCGGGCTCATGGAGTTCATGGCTGCGGGCAACCTGAGCGGCGTCGCCGAACGCATCGACCGGGCCCTCCGGCGGTGATGTCCGGTTCGCACCCCGGAATGGCCCGGCCGACGAACGGCTGTCGAACTCGACAGAAGGTCCCATGTGCTCCTGTGCGAAGACAGCTCCTCGGACGCTCCGCCCAACCGCCGGGCCACTCGTCCACACAACTGACCGTGCGACGCGGGGCCGGACGATCCTGGAGCAGACCGTCTACGGTGCCCAGGCCCCCGCGTGGGGCCGGCCCGCCGTACTGGGCGGCCACCGGACCACGGGTCAGCTCCTCCCTGTGACCCCCGACCTCGGCCCGTCCCTGTTTCTCGGTGACCCACCACAGGGACCCTGCATCGGGGCCTTCCCTCCTGACGGTCCAAGGAAGGGGGAGGGAAAACCCGTGACGCTCGTTTGACGCTCCGAGGCATTGCGAGCACTTGCGCAGGGGTGCGAAACGGCCACTGACCTGCTCGTTTCCCGCTTGCTCCACTGGCGACATGTTTCCGATGACGCATCACATGGAGTGCGTCGCCATCCTGGAGCCGAGCGCCAAGGGCATGGCGACCAGTGTCGCCGACGTCTCCGGGTGCCGCTGTGCAGCTGTGGTCGATGCCGCAGCGAGCGGCCGGCGTCGGCAGCGCGGCGGTCATTGCCCGAGCCAGACCGGTTGTTCGCGGACGCCTGTGACCCCTCGCCGAGATCATCGTCTGGATGACGGGCCGACGGCGAGGCCGGCGAGATCGGCGTCTCGGGCATCAGCGTCAGCGCCGGCTACCTCAACGCCTCACCCGCCGGCAGCCGGCGGTTCACGGAACTGCCCTGCGAGGACGGTCCCGTACGGATCTACCGGACCGGCGACCGCGGTTACCTCACCCGGACGGAGAGCCGGTGGTGGCCGGCCGGGTCGACCACCTGACTCAGGCCCGCGGGTCCACGTTCCAGTGCGCGGGCAGATCGCTGCCGCAGAAGACGCAGGCGAAGTCGTCGTCCCGTACGAGGTTGTGCTGCCCGCAGCCGGGACAGCGCCGGAACACCATCGCGTGCGTGAACCCGTCCGGAGACTCGATCCCTGCCCGGTCCAGGGCCCGTGCGACGGCCGGCCAGGAACTGGTGTCCGGGCAGTAGCCGGTCGAATGGTTGCTCACGTCGCCCACCTCCCATCGGTCCGCCGCACGCACGAAGGCGATCTCGCCGGCGCTCAGGACCGGTCGTCCACCCGCACACGCCACGTGCTCGCTCCGGCGCGGCGCCAGACACAACGCGCCGTCCGTGTCGACCACGAAGGTGAACGGCTCGGCCAGTTCCGCGGGGGACCGCTCCGCGGCCCAGGCATCGAAGGCGGCCGCTGAGGTGATGCGGTGGCCGCCGTTCCCGGGGTGCAGGCCGGCTCTCAGCGCGGCCGGGCCCACGTAGCGGTAGTGCCGTCTCTGCGCGCTCATCCGGGACAACCTAGAACACTTCCGTGGCAACCGCCTCGTCGAATTCGGGACACTCGTTCGAGTGAAGGGTGTGTGTGCGGCTCGTCTCGAGGGGGTCGGGCGTCGATAACTGACCGCGACAGCCCCGAGACACGTGCGATCACCAGGAGCCGCAGTGACCGAGACGGCCGACCGACCCATCCCCGACTTCGTCCGGAACGCGGCCGAGCCGGTGCGTGAGCACCTCGCCGCCTCCACCGACCTCGCCACCTTCCTGAAGGGCGCCGGCACGCTGACGCTGGAGGAGCGACGGGTCGTCGCTGCTCAGGCGCTGGTACTGCTGGAGCAGAACTACGTGCACCTGCCCCTCAAGGCCGCCATGTACGCGGTCAACCCCGTCCAGCGCCTACGGCTGCTCATCCACCGCATGGAACGGCAGACACCGCAGGACATGCCGCCGGAGTGGACGTTCCACAGCGAGATGTCGGAGATCTTCCACTCCGTACGGGACCTGCACACCAACTATCTGCTCCCCGAGCCCTTCGCCGGCAAGATCGCCTTCCTGCCCTTCCTGGTCGAGCGGTACACCGACGAGCAGGGCGCCCACTTCATGGTCACTCACGTGTCCGGCGGCTTCTCCGCCACGGGCTTCGAACCGGGCGTCGAGATCACGCACTGGAGCGGCACGCCCATCGCCCAGGCCGTCGACCTCGTCGCCGCCCGGTTCGCCGGGAGCAACCCCGAGGCGCGCCGCAGCCGGGGCGTCGAGTCGCTGACCGTACGGCCGCTGCGCCTTCACCTGCCGCCCTTCGAGGAGTGGGTGACGATCAGTTACCTCGACAAGAACGGCACTCCGCGCGAGTTCCGCGAGAACTGGCGCGTCGTCGACAACCGGCCGCCCGCCGTGGACGCGGACGCGGTGACCACGGTCGCGGCGGCGCAGGGGCTGGACCTCGAGGGCGACGAGATCAGCCGCGCCAAGGTGCTGCTGTTCGCTCCCCGGGTCGTGGCCCAGGCGCGGGCCGCGGTGGCCGGCGAGCCCGCACCCGATCTGCGCGCCGGCGAGATCGCCACCACCCTGCCCGAGGTCTTCCGGGCCAAGGAGGTGCAGACCTCCGCGGGGACGTTCGGCCACCTGCGGATCTTCACCTTCAGCGTGGACGACCTCGAGGCCTACGTCCGGGAACTGCTGAGGCTGCTCAGTCTGCTGCCGGACCGCGGTCTGATCCTGGACGTACGGGACAACGGCGGCGGTCTCGTCTTCGCCGCCGAGTTCGCCCTGCAGCTCTTCACGCCGCGCCGCATCACCCCCGAGCCGGTGCAGTTCATCAACACACCCCTCAACCTGCGGATCTGCCGCAAGCACCAGGGCGACCCGCAGGTGGACCTCGGGGCATGGACACCGTCCATGGACCAGGCCGTCGAGATCGGAGCGGTGTTCTCCGGCGCCTTCCCGCTCAGCCCCGAGGACGGTGCCAACGCCATCGGCCAGCAGTACTTCGGTCCGGTCGTGCTCATCACCAACGCCCGCTGCTACTCCGCCACCGACATCTTCGCCGCCGGCTTCCAGGACCATGGCATCGGCCCGGTCCTCGGCACCGACCAGACCACCGGCGCGGGCGGAGCCAATGTGTGGACGCAGGACTTCCTGGCCGGCCTCATGGCCGGGGACCCGTCCTCGCCGTACGTACGGCTTCCCAAACGGGCCGGAATGCGCGTGGCCATCCGCCGCACCCTGCGGGTGGGCGGGAACTCGGGCACCCCGGTCGAGGATCTCGGCGTCACACCCGACGAACTGCACCGGATGACGCGCAACGACCTGCTCCAGGACAACGCCGACCTGCTCGAGCGGGCCGGCCGGATCCTGGGCGGCCTGACCCGGCACGCCGTGGCCGTCACGGACGTGAGCAGCCAGAACGGTTCCCTGAGACTCAAGGTCAAGTCCACCAACATCGACCGGCTGGACGTCTACGTCGACCAGCGTCCGCGTGCGTCCGTCGACGTCATGGACGGCCAGGTCGAGGTGACGGTGCCCGGTGGCGCGGCGGCCCGGTCGGCCCGGCTCGAGGGATTCGCGGACGGCCGTCTCGTGGCCTGCCGGACGGAGCAGTTCCAGTAAGGTCACGGCACCTCGTCGGCCCCCTGGCGGGGGAGGGGGCTGCGAGGTACCGGGCGGTCAGCGGCGGTACGCGGTCACGGCGACGGCCGGCAGGACCGCCAGGGAGAGGAAGCCGCAGGTGAGGGCGAGGGCCGGGTAGCTGGTGGCGGCGACCATGACACCGGAGGTGATGCCGCCCGCTGCGCCGGCGACGGCTATGGAGACGTCGACCATGCCCTGGGTCCTCGCCCGGGTGGCGAGCGGGAGGGCGTCGGTGACGATCGCGGTGCCGGAGACGAGGCCGAAGTTCCAGCCCAGACCCAGGAGGGCCAGGGCGAGGGCGAGGAGGCCGACGGAGTCCCCGGGCGCGGTGGCGGCCACGACGCCCGCGGCGAGGAGGGTGGCCCCGGAGGCGGCGGCCGTCTTCATGCGGCCGTACCGGTCGACCAGCCGGCCCGTCAGGGGCGAGGGCAGGTACATCGCCCCGATGTGGACGGCGATGACGAGGCCGGACGCGGCGGTGCCGTGGCCGTGGTCGCGCATGTGGACCGGCGTCATCGTCATGATCGCCACCATGACGAGCTGGGTGAGGACCATGACGAGCGCGCCGAGGACCACGCCTCCCCGGATGCCCCCGGTGCCGGGGGCATCGACGGTGGCGCCGCCTTCGGCCGGCGCCGTCCGGTCCAGGGCGCGTGCCAGGAGCAGGGGGTCGGGGCGGAGCCAGAGGGCGAGGACGAGGGAGGCCAGCGCGTAGGCGAGGCCGGAGAGGACGAAGGGGCCGGCCAGGCGGGGGATGCCGAGGTGTGCGGCGAGGTCGCCGGCGGGTGCGGCGAGGTTGGGGCCCGCGACGCCACCGAGCGTGGTGGCGACCAGGACGGTGGAGACGGCCCGGGCCCGGTGGCCGGGGCGGGCCAGGTCGGCTCCGGCGTAGCGGGCCTGGAGGTTGGTGGCGGAGCCCGCCCCGTAGACGAGCAGGGCGACGAACAGCACGACGGGACTGTCCAGTACGGCGGCGGTGATGACGCCCGCCGAGCCGACGGCTCCGGTGAGGTAGCCGGTGGCCAGACCGGGGCGGCGGCCGTGTGCCTGGGACATGCGGCCGACCACGAGCGCGGCGAGCGCGGATCCGGCTGTGAACAGCGCGCTCGGCAGACCGGCGAGGGTGGTGGTGCCGAGCATGTCCTGGGCGAGGAGGGCACCGACGGTGACGCCGGCGGCGAGTCCCGCACCGCTGAGGATCTGCGAGGCGACCAGGACGCGCAGGATGCGCCGCTGCGCCTGGTCGGCGTCGGCTGTCGAGGCCCTGGGACCGGCTGCTGCTGTGCTGGTCATGTCACTTCCTGGGGACGGCGGTGGGGAGAGCAGGACCCCGGGTGGCGCCGGGGAGCGCGGGCCCCGTGTTCGGGGTGTCGGCGGGCAGAGGCGGGGTGTCGGCGGGCAGGGGCGGGGTGTCGGCGGGCAGGGGCGGCCGGGCGCCACGCGAGCATGCCGTCGTCGAGCCGGGTCGCCCGGTGGCCGAGGCCGGTGAGCGATCGTACGGCGTCGTGGGCGAGGACGCAGTACGCGCGGTGGCGGGCGACGGGAGGGCGCCGGGTGGCGCTCCGGCAGTACACGACGATCTGCGTCACCTCCGCAGGGAGCGGTGCCCGCCCCGGTCCGCGTGACCGGGACGGGCGGTTCCTGCGTCAGGCGTGTGCCTGGGCTGCGGCTCCGCGCGGTTCCTGGGTGAGGCGTGTGCCTGGGTTACAGCTCTGCGCGGTTCCTGGATCAGGCGTGTGCCTGGGTTACAGCTCTGCGCGGTTCCTGGATCAGGCGTGTGCCTGGGTCACAGCTCCGCGCGGACCGTGCGGGCCGCTGCGACCAGGTTCTCGAGGGCGGCGCGGGTCTCGGGCCAGCCGCGGGTCTTCAGACCGCAGTCGGGGTTGACCCACAGACGTTCGGCGGGGATCGCCTCCAGGCCGGTGCGCAGCAGGCCGGCCACCTCCTCCGGGCCGGGTACCCGCGGCGAGTGGATGTCGTAGACACCGGGTCCGGCCTCGCGGGGGTAGCCGTGGCCGGCGAGTTCACGGGCGATCTGCATGTGGGAGCGGGCGGCCTCCAGGCTGATGACGTCGGCGTCCAGGTCGTCGATGGCCCGGACGATGTCGCCGAACTCGGCGTAGCACATGTGGGTGTGGATCTGGGTGTCGGGCCGGACGCCGCTCGTGGTCAGCCGGAACGCCTCGGTGGCCCACTCCAGGTAGGCGGGGCGGTCGGCGGCGCGCAGCGGCAGGGTCTCGCGCAGGGCGGGCTCGTCGACCTGGATCACCGACGTGCCGGCCGCCTCGAGGTCGTCCACCTCGTCGCGCAGGGCGAGGGCGACCTGGCGGGCGGTGTCGGCGAGCGGCTGGTCGTCGCGCACGAAGGACCAGGCGAGCATGGTGACCGGCCCGGTGAGCATGCCCTTGACCGGTCGGCCGGTGAGGGACTGGGCGTACGTCGTCCAGCGCACCGTCATCGGCTCCGGCCGGGAGATGTCCCCGGCGAGGATCGGCGGGCGGACGTAACGGGTGCCGTAGGACTGGACCCAGCCGTGCTGGGTGGCCAGGTAGCCGGTGAGCTGTTCGGCGAAGTACTGGACCATGTCGTTGCGTTCGGGTTCGCCGTGCACCAGCACGTCCAGCCCGGCCTTCTCCTGGAAGCCGACCACCTCCTGGATCTCGGCCCTGATCCGCTCCTCGTAGCCCGCCGTGTCGATTCGGCCCGCGCGCAATGCGGCGCGCGCCGTGCGCAGTTCGTCGGTCTGCGGGAAGGACCCGATGGTGGTGGTCGGCAGCAGGGGCAGTCCGAGGTGCGCACGCTGGGCGGCGGCCCGTTCGGGGTACGGCTGGGAGCGGCGGGCGTCGGCCGGGGTGACGGCGGCGGCGCGGGCGCGGACGGCCGGGGCGTGCGTGATCGGCGAGCCGGCGCGGGAGGCCAGATCGGCGCGGTTGGCGGCGAGTTCGGCGGTGATCGCGCCGATGCCCTGGGTGAGTCCCGTGGCGAGCGTGACGATCTCCCGGGTCTTCTGCTTCGCGAACGCCAGCCAGCGCAGGATCTGCGGGTCGGTGTCACGTTCCAGGCCGGCGTCGAGCGGTACGTGCAGCAGGGAGCAGGAGGCGGCCACGTCCACCCGGTCCGCGAGTCCCAGGAGCGTGCCGAGGGTGGCGAGCGACTTCTCCAGGTCGGCGACCCAGATGTTGCGGCCGTTGACGACGCCGGCGACCAGGCGCTTGCCGGGCAGGCCGCCCACGGCGGCGAGGTCGTCGAGCTGAGCGGCCGCCTGCTCGGTGAAGTCCAGGGCCAGCCCCTCGACCGGCGCCTTGGCCAGGACGGGCAGGGCGTCGCCGAGCCGGCCGAAGTAGGAGGCGACCAGCAGCTTGGGCCGGTCGGTGAGGGCGCCGAGGTCGCGGTAGGCGCGGGCGGCGGCGTTCAGTTCGGCCGGTGTGCGGTCCTGGACCAGGGCGGGTTCGTCGATCTGCACCCACTCGGCGCCGGCCGCGCGCAGGTCGGCGAGGACCTCGGCGTAGACCGGCAGCAACCGGTCGAGCAGGGTGAGCGGGACGAAGCCGGCGTCCACACCGGGGGCGGCCTTGGCGAGCAGCAGGTAGGTGACGGGGCCGACGAGGACCGGGCGTGCGGTCAGGCCCAGGGCGAGTGCCTCCTTCAACTCCGAGACCTGCTTGCCGGAGTCGGCCGCGAACCGCGTGTCCGGGCCCAGTTCCGGCACCAGGAAGTGGTAGTTGGTGTCGAACCACTTCGTCATCTCCAGCGGCGCCACGTCCTGGGTGCCGCGGGCCATGGCGAAATAGCCGTCCAGGGCGTCCGTCTCGACGGCGGCCCGGTGGCGTGCGGGGAGCGCGCCGACCATGACGGTGGTGTCCAGGACGTGGTCGTAGTACGAGAAGTCGCCGGTGGGCACCTCGTGGATGCCGGCTTCGGCGAGCTGCTGCCAGTTGGTACGACGCAGGCCGGCGGCGGTGGAGCGGAGGGCGTCGGCGGTGATGCGGCCCTTCCAGTAGCCCTCGATCGCCTTCTTCAGTTCCCGGTGCCGTCCCTGGCGGGGGTAGCCGTACACGGTCGCCCGTGCTGCCGCGGTCGCGGACTTCGCTGTCACGGAGATCTCCTTCGCGAGATGAGTCCCTGAGGTCCCGGGGACGGGACGAGAGCGCGAAGGGGTGACGAACCGGGCGGACGCGATCCCGCGCGCGAAGGCACGGTCGTCCGCCTGATGTGTACGCCGACCCGCCCTCGAGGTCACCGGGATGTCCGCGCACGCATGGTGCGTACGCGGGCAGTTGGCAGGTCTTCGGACTCGCGGGCACGTCTCTGTCGTACGAGACTCCTACTGGCCGTCGCTTCCCAGGCCCTCCTCGGGCCCAGTGCGTATGACGGCGGTCGTTCCCGCTCACCGCTGCGGGGCAGTCCCGGAATTCCACCGGGTTCCCTCTTGCGACGCATCCCGCCTGGCGGACGGGGCGAACCAGCTGCACGGGCCAGCCTACGGGGCGGGCCGGGGATGCGGTGCGTGATCTCCGTCATCCGGAAGGTGAACGAGAGCGTTGTGCGGGAGAGAGCGTTGTGCGGGAGGCGGGAGGCGGGAGGCGGGAGGCGGGAGGCGGGAGGCGGGAGGGGGGAGGCGACCTGGGCGCCGGCCGCTGGAGGGGCGTCTGTGTCCGGCGTGCGGGGCGGGCGGGACACACGGCGTGCGGCGCGGGCCGGACACACGGCGTGCGGGGCGGGCCGGTCAACCGGCGGGGGTCCCGGGGTCCGGGAGGAATCTGACGGCACTCCGCGGCGCGGGCCGGTCAACCGGCGGGGGTCCCGGGGTCCGGGAGGAATCTGACGGCACGCAGGGCGGCGACCAGTTCGGCGGTGTCGCCGGGGGCCTGGAGCGAACGGCCGGTCAGGTCCTCCAGTTTGCGCAGCCGGTAGCGGACGGTGTTGGGGTGGCAGTGCAGGGCCCGTGCCGTCGCGGTGGCGTTCCCGGCCGCCTCGATCCAGCTCTGGAAGGTGTCGAGCAGGACGGCCCGGGCGTCGGTGCCGAGCGCCAGGACCGGGCCCATGACGGTACGGGCGAGGTCGGCGGCGGCTTCCGGCGCGGCCGCCATGACGAGCGTGAGCGGGTCGTCCTGGAAGGGGACGACCCGCGGGGCCGCCTGCGCGGGCCGGCTGTTCATGGCCAGGCGGGCGTGGCGCAGGGCCTGGCCGCTGCCGTCGAGGGAGGCGAAGGCCGGGCTCACGCCCACCCGGGCGGTGGCCAGGCGTCGCAGCACCGCCATGGTCAGGTCGAGGGCGTCGGGGCGGAGCAGGCACACGATCCCGATGCGCAGATCGGGCCGCAGCGCCCAGGCTGAGGGGATGCCGTGCGCGGCCAGCCGGGCCTCGACGTCGCCGAGCGGTTCCTGGCCGAGGGCGGTGGCCTCTGCCGCGACCGTGACGTACGGGCCCTTCCGGGGCAGGCCCAGGGTCTGGGCCACCTCCCACAGCGTCCCCCGGTCGGTGATCCGGCCGGTGAGCAGCGCCTCCGTCAGGGCGGAGCGTTCACGTTCCTGGGTGCGGACCAGTTCGGCGGCCGCCCTGCGGTACGCGGAGGTCAGCGCGTCACTGTATTCGTCGGCCAGCTGCCAGGCGTCGGACGCCGCCGGCACCAGCACGGACGGATCGACGGCGAGCCGGCCGGCCTCGTCGGCCAGGACCGCCCACACCTCGGCGAACCCCAGCCGGTAGGCGCGCAGGACGTCGGGCAGCGGACCGCCCTGGATCGCGCGCAACCGCCCGGTCTCACTGGGCTCGGTGAGATCGGGTTCGCTGCCCCGGGCGAACTGGGCGAGCAGGCTGTCGATGTTGCGCCACAGCGACGCCCGCAGCTCCTCCTCCGGCACGGTGCCCGAGGGGCCGTAGATGTCGATCTCCTCGCGGATGCGACGGGCGGCCCGCTCGACCAGTTCGGACAACCGGGAGCGCAGGGACTGGGCCACGGCGGCGATCTCGGGCACGGGCGGGCGACGCTGCACGAGGCCAGCCTACGAGAGCGGTTGTTGTCGTTCACAAGTCGGGACGGTGGGCCCGGGCGGCTGTGGCGGTGTGGTTGTCGGGGGGAACAACGTGCCGGGCGTCTTCTTGTCCGCCGGTCCATTGGTGGCGGCTTCCACGACCGCCAGTCTGTACCGGGCACTGTGCCAAGGGCGGGCTGTCACCGGGAGGACGCATGCCGAACATCGCGAACAACCTGTCGGAATCGGCACGGCGGCACCCGGATCGCCCAGCCCTCCGGTTCGGCGCCGGCGTGACGACGTACGCGGAGCTGGACGCGGCCGCCTCCCGCGTCGCCGGAATGCTCCGGGCGCAGGGACTCGCGGCCGGTGACCGGGTGGGCGTCATGCTGCCCAACGTCCCGGCGTTCGTCGCGCTCTACTACGGCATCCTGCGCGCCGGGGGAGTCGTGGTCCCGATGAACCCGCTGCTCAAGGCCCGCGAGATCGAGCACTGTCTGGCCGACTCGGGCGCATGCCGGCTGTTCGTGCACGAAGCCGGCGCCGAGGAGGCGGCGGCGGGGGCCGGCGCGACGGGTGCCGTGGTGACCCCGGTCGGCCCGGGGCTGGCGCAGGCGGACGAGCAGACGCCGGCCGGTGCGCAGACGCCTCGCGGTGACGGCGACCTCGCCGTGATCCTCTACACCTCCGGGACGACCGGCAGGCCGAAGGGCGCCGCGCTGACCCACGGCAACGTCGGCCGGAACACCGAGGTCGTGTCCGACCGCGTGATCGAGGTCGGTCCCGAGGACGTGGTCATGGGCTGCCTGCCGCTCTTCCACGCCTTCGGCCAGACCTGCGGCATGAACGCCGCGATCCGCAAGGGCGCCTGCCTGGTGCTTGTGCCCCGCTTCGAGCCGGCCGGAGTCCTGGCCCTGCTGGACGAGTTGGGCGTGACCGTCTTCGAGGGCGTGCCCACCATGTACAACGCACTGCTGCACCAGGCGCCGTCCGGCACCGGTCCCGAGGCGGGCACCCTGCGGGTCTGCGTCTCCGGCGGGGCCGCCCTGCCGACGGAGGTGCTGCACGCCTTCGAGAAGCGCTTCGGCTGCGCGGTGGCCGAGGGCTACGGCCTGTCGGAGACCTCACCCGTGGTCACCTTCAACCACCTCGACAGGCCCCGCAAGCCCGGTTCGATCGGCACCCCGATCCACGGGGTCGAGGTACGCCTGCTCGACGGCGACGGCAAGGACGTCCCGGCCGGTGAGGTCGGCGAGATCGCCGTCCGCGGCCACAACGTCATGACCGGCTACTGGAACCGGCCCGACGCGACGGCCGAGGCCGTCCAGGACGGCTGGTTCCGCACCGGGGACCTGGCCCGCCAGGACGACGAGGGCTACCTCTTCGTCGTGGACCGCAAGAAGGACATGATCATCCGGGGCGGCTACAACGTCTACCCGCGGGAGATCGAGGAGGTCCTCTACGAGCACCCGGACGTCGTGGAGGCGGCCGTGGTCGGCGTCCCGCACGACTCCCTCGGTGAGGAGGTCGCCGCGGCCGTCGTCCTGGTCCCGGGGGCCCGGACCTCCCCGGAGGACCTGCAGTCCTACGTCAAGGAGCGCGTCGCCCCCTACAAGTACCCGCGCACCGTCTGGCTCCTGCCCGCCCTGCCGAAGGGCCCCACCGGGAAGATCCTCAAGCGGGAGATCCGGTCCCCGCACTGACGGCGGCGCCCGTCGCGTACTGGCGGCGGTGTCCGTCCCGTACGGCGGCGGTGTCCGTCCCGTACTGGCGGCGGCGCCCGTCGCGTACTGGCGGCGGCGGGCGCCAGTGCCGGTCTCACCCGCCGGGCAGCGAGGCCACCCGTTGCGCCGGTACGACGTCCTCGTCCCGCCGCCGGCCGGCGGGGGAGGGCTGCGGCAGCGGGTCACGGCGGGGTCGGGCGGAGCCGTCCTCCGCGTGCCAGCCCCGCTCGGCCATCCGGCGGCGCAGCTCCTCGGCGCCGCCGGCGGGTGCCGGGAACTCGACGGTCACGCCGTCCTGTCCGGGTGTGGCCCGGGTGGTCACCTCGTGCGCGCCCACCCCGTGCTCCCCGAGGGTGTCGAGCAACCGCGCCAGTTCCCCGGGCCGTCCGGCCAGTGTCACCCGGAACGGGCCCTGCGTGAACGGGCGGTGTGCGGGCGCGGGCCCGATGGCGCGCAGCCCCGCCGCGCCGCGTTCGAGCAGCTCCGCCACCTGGTGCCGGCTGGCCGGCCGCGGCCCGCCGTCCCGTGCGAGGTCCTCCAACGCCGCGCGCAGGCCCGCGAGATCCTTCTCGACCTCCCGCAGCACCTGGACGACCGGTGCGGCGTTGCTGCACAGGATCTCGGCCCACAGCCGGGGGTCGCCGCCGGCGACACGGGCGGTGTCGCGCAGACCCTGCCCGGCGAGCCGCAGGGCGTCCGGCTTGCCGTCCTGCAGGCGGGCGGCGAGCAGGCTCGCCATCACATGCGGTGCGTGCGAGGTGAGCGCCACGGCCCGGTCGTGCGCCTCGCCGTCCATGACGAGCGGCGTCGCACCGCACCGGGCGACCAGTTCCAGGGCGTGGTTGAGGGCCGTCCGCGAGGTCCCCGCCGCGGGCGTGAGCACCCACGGGCGGTCCTCGAAGAGGTCGGCCCGTGCCGCCAGTGGCCCCGACCGCTCCCGCCCGGCCATGGGGTGGCCCCCTACGAAGGAGGCGTCCAGGCCGCCCTCGCCGGCCTCCCGGAGGGGGAGCGCCTTGACGCTCGCGACGTCGGTGTAGCTCCGGGCGAGTCCGCGGGCCCGCTGTTCCGCGAGCACGCCGGCCACCGCGCGGGGCGGAACGGCGAGCACGGCGAGGTCGACCGGTCCCGCGGGCGGCCCGGCTACGCCCGCACCGAGTGCCGCCGCGGTCCGGGCCGCCGCCGGATCGCGGTCGACGAGGTGCACGGCGACACCGTGGCGGCTCATCGCCAGCCCGACGGAGGTGCCGATCAGTCCGGTTCCCACCACGGCCAGGGCACGGATCACCGGGTCCCCCCTCCGTACGGGCCGCCGCTCCCGGGCCGCCCCGCGCGGGCCCCGTGGAGCACGGCGGTGCCGCCGGGACGGTTGGGCTGGGTCATGTCCGGCTCCCCGGCCGCACGGGCACCGCGTCCGCGGTGGTGGTGAA
>NZ_JAERRK010000015.1 GCF_016741775.1 Streptomyces actinomycinicus
GAAGTACTTCAACGCACGCTGACGTGTGTCTCGCTCAGCACACTGATCGGATAAGACGTACACTGGTCGGTCCACTGCAGGCCGGTTCCCAGCCCGGGAACCGGCCTGGTCGTCCCTCAAGGAGGTGCGCCCGGATGACCAGTACGGTCCCCGCGCTCGGAACCCGTACGGCCGAAGGCTCCGCCCTGCAGGCGGTGCTTCTGGACATGGACGGCACCCTGGTGGACACCGAGGGCTTCTGGTGGGACGTCGAGGTGGAGGTCTTCGCCACCCTCGGCCACACCCTCGACGAGACCTGGCGGCACGTCGTGGTCGGCGGCCCCATGACCCGCAGCGCCGGCTTCCTCATCGAGGCGACCGGCGCCGACATCACCCTGGCCGAACTCACCGTCCTGCTCAACGAGGGCTTCGAGGACCGCATCGGCCACGCCCTGCCGCTGATGCCGGGGGCCGCCCGGCTCCTCGCCGAGCTGCACGAGTACGAGATCCCGACCGCCCTGGTCTCCGCCTCCCACCGGCGCATCATCGACCGTGTGCTGACCGTGCTGGGCCCCCACCACTTCGCCCTCTCCATCGCCGGCGACGAGGTCTCGCGCACCAAGCCCTTCCCGGACCCCTATCTCCTCGCCGCCGCGGGACTGGGTGCGGATCCGGCCAGATGCGCCGTGATCGAGGACACCTCGACCGGAGTCGCCGCCGCCGAGGCCGCGGGCTGCCGGGTCGTCGCCGTACCCTCCGTCGCACCCATCGGCCCGGCCGAGGGGCGGACCGTCGTCTCGTCCCTGGAAGAGGTCGACCTGGCATTTCTCCGGGGCCTGATCACGCAAATGTCCTAGCCGTTCACTGGCGGTACCCCTGCACGTAGAGCAGGTGTGCAAAGTCCATTGGCCGCGCTGGACATATTTCCGGGGAAGTACACCGGACCGTAATTCGGAGCGTCCCCACCGGCCGAATTCTGCTGACCGGTCACACAGTTGGGGGTGTGACGTTCCCCACCTCGGACGCGCTCGACAACGTTGGCCAAGTGTGCTGAAGGGGCCTGTCTGTGCAGAAACCGAGGGACCTTGTGTCCCGATTGGTGGGATGCTGCACTAATCCTGCCGCTGTCGGGTTTTCGGTCTGTCCGCAGCCGGTTCCACTGCGTGATGGCGGGTCAACTCACGCGGCTGTGAACCCCGCTGCGGGCGCGGACTAATCTCATCGCGAGAACATCGCCGAAGAACCCCCGTGATCCGCCGCACCACCCATGCATGCCGGATACACGGACCCGAACAGCTCTGGAGAAACTCCCGCATGAACCGCAAGACTTTGGTGCTGCCGGCGGTGGCCGGCCTGCTCACCCCGGTTCTCGCCGCGTGCGGCGGGTCCGACAGCGGGAGCAAGAGCGGCGACGCCATCGTCGTCGGCACCACGGACCGGTTCACCGTCACCAAGGACGCCCCGGCGCCCCTCGACCCGGCCTACGCCTACGACGTCGGCACCTGGAACATCCTGCGCCAGTCCGTGCAGACGCTGATGGCCCAGCCCAAGGGCGAGGGCGACCCCGTCCCGGACGCCGCCGAGAGCTGCTCCTTCACCGACAGCGGCAGCGAACGCTACGCCTGCAAGCTGCGTGACGGACTGCAGTTCGCCAACGGTGACCCGGTGACCGCCGCGGACGTCAAGTACTCCATCGAGCGTGCGCTGCGCATCAACGCCGACAGCGGTGTCTCCGCCCTGCTGAACACCATCGACACGATCGAGACGCAGGGCGACCGCGAGGTCATCTTCCACCTCAGGACGGCCGACGCCACCTTCCCGTACAAGCTGTCCACCCCGGTCGCGGGCATCGTCAACCCGAAGGACTACGAGAAGGACAAGCTCCGCGACGGCTTCGTGGTCGACGGCTCCGGCCCCTACACCTTCCAGGCCGACGTCGAGGACGACGCGATCGTCAGCGCCACCTTCACCAAGAACCCTTCCTACAAGGGCAGCGTGCAGGTGAACAACGAGAAGGTCGAACTGCGCGCCTTCGCCGACGCCGACGCCATGAGCACCGCCATCGACAAGGGCGACATCGACGTCATGAGCCGCACCATGTCGCCCGCCCAGGTCCAGAAGCTGGACGGCGGCAGCAACAGCGACGTCGACCTCGTCGACATGCCGGGCCTCGAGATCCGCTACCTGGCCTTCAACACCAGCGCGACCAGCGTCAAGTCCAAGGCCGTACGCCAGGCCATGGCCCAGCTCATCAACCGTGGCGAGCTGACCTCCAAGGTCTACGGCACCCAGGCCGAACCGCTGTACTCGCTGGTCCCGGCCACCGTCACCGGCCACTCCAACTCGTTCTTCAACAAGTACGGCAACCCCAGCGCCGACAAGGCCAAGAGCCTGCTCGCCAAGGCCGGCATCACCACCCCGGTGAAGCTGACCCTGCACTACACCACCGACCACTACGGCTCGGCCACCAAGCAGGAGTTCCAGATCCTGCAGCGGCAGCTCAACGGCAGCGGCCTGTTCGACGTCTCCGTCGAGGGCCACCCCTGGGCGGAGTTCCGGCCCGCCGAGCAGAAGGGCGAGTACGACGTCTACGGCATGGGCTGGTTCCCCGACTTCCCGGACGCCGACAACTTCCTCGCGCCCTTCCTCGACAAGGACAACTTCCTGGGCTCGCCGTACTCCAACAGCACCATCCAGCGCTCGCTGATCCCGCAGTCGCGCCGTGAGGCCGACCGGCTCA
Organism: Streptomyces actinomycinicus; assembly: GCF_016741775.1. Classification (GTDB taxonomy): domain Bacteria; phylum Actinomycetota; class Actinomycetes; order Streptomycetales; family Streptomycetaceae; genus Streptomyces; species Streptomyces actinomycinicus. Next base: position 2,720 of record NZ_JAERRK010000015.1, read on the forward strand.
GCGCCGCCAAGAGCCTGACCGCGATCCAGGACACCGTCGCAGAGGACGTCCCCGTCCTTCCGCTGTGGCAGGGCAAGCAGTACGTTGCCGCACGGGACGACATCACGGGCGTGTCCTACGCCCTCAACTCCTCCTCGACGCTTCAGCTGTGGGAGCTCGGCCGTGGTGTGAGCGGCTGACGGCTCTCTCACCCGGGGGCCAGGGACGGCTGCCCCGGGTCCCGGGGCCAGGACGGCGGCCCCGGGGTGACGAACCGACGACAAGGCACAATTCAAGTGAACATGCGCAACCAGTGGCCAGTCCTGCCCATCGTGGCGGGGCTGGCCTCCGGCCTGCTGACCGGCTGCGGCTCGGAGACCGGTGATTCCGGGGGGACCGGCTCGTCCATGGTGATGGGGATGTCCGACGACGTCCTCGCCACGGATCCGGCCTCCGGCTACGACCCCGGCTCCTGGCTGTTGTTCAACAACGTCTTCCAGTCCCTGCTCAACTTCCCCAAGGGCGCCACCGAACCCGAGCCCGAACTGGCGAAGCGGTGCAGCTTCACCGACACCCGGGCCATGGTCTACCGGTGCGAGCTGAAGGACGGCCTCAAGTTCAGCAACGGTGACCCCCTCACCTCCGCGGACGTGAAGTTCTCCTTCGAGCGCATCCTGAAGATCAACGACCCCGCCGGTCCCGCGATCATGTTCCCGATGCTGGACAAGATCGAGACACCGGACGCCAAGACGGCCGTCTTCCACCTGAAGGTGCCCGACGCCACCTTCCCCAGCAAGATCGCCTCCGGCGCCGGCTCCATCGTGGACCACCGCCAGTACGACGCGAACGGCCTGCGCACCGACCACAAGGCGGTCGGCTCCGGCCCCTACAAGCTGGACTCCTTCGACAAGGAGCAGGCGGTCTTCTCGGTCAACGACAACTACAAGGGCACCGTCAAGGTCAAGAACTCCGGCGTCACCCTCAAGTTCTTCCACGGCGACCGCCGCGCCCTGAAGCAGGCCCTGCTCGACGACAACATCGACATCGCCTACCGAGGCCTGACCGCGTCCGACATCACCGACCTCGACCAGCAGAACGACGACCAGGGCGTCGACGTCATCGAGGGCAGCAGCGCCGAGGTCCAGCACCTGGTCTTCAACATGAAGGACCCGGTCGCCGGCAAGCTCGGCGTCCGCAAGGCCATGGCCTACCTCATCGACCGCGACGCCCTGATGAAGGACGTCTACCAGGGCACCGCCACCCCGCTGTACTCGATCGTCCCGGCCGGCATCGCCGGCCACAACACGGCGTTCTTCGACACCTACGGCGCCCGCCCCTCCCGCGCCAAGGCCGCCGCCGCCCTGCACGCCGACGGCATCAACGGCAAGGTGAAGCTCACCCTGTGGTCCACGCCGTCCCGCTACGGCCCCGCCACCGACGAGGAACTGAAGGCCATCGCCGGCCAGCTCAACGCCAGCGGCCTGTTCGACGCCGACGTGAAGTCCATCGCCTTCGACCAGTACGAGAAGGACGTCGCGGCCGGCAAGTACGGCGTCTACATCAAGGGCTGGGTGCCGGACTACCCGGACGCCGACAACTTCACGGCCCCCTTCTTCGGCAAGGGCAACGTGCTGCAGAACAACTACAGCAACCGCACCATCACCGGAACCCTCCTCCCGGCCACGGCCGCACAGAGCGACCGCGCCTCGACCGACAGGGAGTTCGGCAAGCTCCAGGACATCGTCGCCGACGAGCTGCCCGTCCTGCCGGTCTGGCAGGCCAAGCAGTACGCGGTCGTCCGCGACGGCGTCTACGGCCTGGAGTACTGCCTGGACGCCTCGACGGTGTTCCGGTTCTGGGAACTCAGCAAGAGCTGACACCGGTCATGACAAGGGCGCCACTCCCACGGGAGGGGCGCCCTTCGCCGTCGCGGACCGAGACGCCGTACGACCGCCGCGCCCTTCCCCCCGACACCTCACCGGCCCCGGTCCTTCCCCCCCGACGCCTCACCGGCCCCGGTCCGTCCGCCCGACGCCTTACGGACCTGCGTCCCTCCGCCCGCGGCCCGCGTGCCTCACTGGGCGCCGGGCCGCACCAGCCCGCTCTCGTACGCGTACACCGCCGCCTGCACACGGTCCCGGAGACCCAGCTTGGTGAGCACATGTCCCACATGGGTCTTCACGGTCGTCTCGCTGACGAACAGATCGGCCGCGATCTCCGCGTTGGACAGCCCGCGCGCCACCAGCTTCAGCACCTCCACCTCACGGTCGGTGAGGGTGCCCAGGGTGTCCGGCACCGGCTCCTCGCCGGACGGCAGATGCGTGGCGTACTTGTCCAGCAGCCGCCGGGTGATGCTCGGGGCGAGCATGGCCTCACCGGCCGCGACGACCCGGATCGCCTGCACCAGCTCGTTGGCGGGCGCGTCCTTGAGCAGGAAGCCGCTCGCCCCGGCGCGCAGCGCCTCCACCACGTACTCGTCCAGGTCGAACGTGGTCAGCACCAGCACCTTGGCCGGGCCGTCCCGACCGGGGCCGGTGATCTGCCGGGTGGCCTCCACGCCGTCCATGCGGGGCATCCGGATGTCCATGAGCACGACATCGGGCTGCAGAGCGCGCACCTGGTCGAGGGCCTGCAGGCCGTCCCCGGCCTCGCCCACGACCGCGATGTCCTGCTCGGCCTCCAGGATCATCCGGAAACCCGTACGCAGCAGGGGCTGGTCGTCGACCAGTAGGACGCGGATGGCCACGTGACACTCCTTCGCTAGTCCGGCCCCAATTCTGCCCTGCGCCCGATCACCGGTTCACACCGGTTCACACGGTGTCGGACCCGGGCGCGCCCACCGGCAGCGGATAGGGCGGGGGAGTGCCGCCGAACTCCGGGCAGTGCGCCTGGTGGTCGCACCAACCGCACAGCCTGGTCGGCCGCGGCCGCCAGTTCCCGGTCTCCGTGGCCTGCCGGATGGCCTCCCACAGCGCGTGCAGCTTGCGCTCCACCCGCTCCAGGTCGGCGAGGACGGGGTCGTACGTCAGCACGTCCCCGCTGCCCAGGTAGACGAGCTGCAGCCGGCGCGGGATCACCCGCTTCAGCCGCCACACCACGAGGGCGTAGAACTTCATCTGGAACAGCGCGCCCTCCGCGTACTCCGGCCGCGGCGCCTTGCCCGTCTTGTAGTCGACGATCCGCACCTCGCCGGTCGGCGCCACGTCCACCCGGTCGATGATCCCGCGCAGCCGCAGGCCCGACTCCAGCTCGGCCTCCACGAACAGCTCCCGCTCGGCCGGCTCCAGCCGCGTCGGGTCCTCCAGCGTGAACCACCGCTCCACGAGCCGCTCGGCCTGCGCCAGCCAGCCGGCCATCCGCGCCCCGTCCGGATCGTCGGCGAACAGCTCGCCCACCTCCGGGCGGTTCTCCCGCAGCCGGTCCCACTGCCCCGGGATCAGCGCCTTGGCCCGCGGGGCGGTCCGCTCCCCGGCGGGCGCGTCGAACAACCGCTCCAGCACGGCATGCACCAGCGTCCCGCGCGTCGCCGCCTCGCTCGGCTTCTCGGGCAGCCGGTCGATCACCCGGAACCGGTACAGCAAGGGGCACTGCATGAAATCACTGGCCCGCGACGGCGACAGCGAGGTGGGCGCCACAGCGACCCGCTCCGCCCGGGCCGCCACCTCCGACGCCGGCACCGCTACCGACTCCGCCACCGCTTCGCCGGCTGCTTCCGAGGCGGTCGCCGGCACCGGTTCCGCGGCTGCTTCCGGGGCGGTCGCCGGCACAGGCTCCGCGGCTGCTTCCGGGGCGGTCGCCGGCACCGGTTCCGCGGCCGGTTCCGAGGACGCCTCCGGCACCGGTCCCGCGGCCGTTTCCGCCCCTGTCCCCGCGGTCGGGGGCACCGAGGGATCCGGCGGGGCCGCCCGGACCGGGGCCGCCGGTGGGGGGATCGCCGGCTGCCGCGGGGCGGCCGGTCCCGTCTGCTCGGCGCCGCCCTCCCGGGCCGCCGCCTCCTCGATGCTGCTGTCCATGTCCACAGACCATACGGCCCAGCACTGACAGTGACCCAGTCGCCGGGCGCATCGCCCGTGCGACCCCGGGGCAAACACAAGGGGTGCCGGGGCAGAACGCGCCACCAAGGCCGCATACCATCGACCAGAGACCCTTCCGGCCGTCAGGTACGGAAGACGCTTCGAACGAGGGGAAACCGTGGACGTGAGCGGCGGGAGCGGGCAGCCGCGGTCCGGTAACGACGAGCCGGCCGAGCACTCCGCAGACCCTACGACCCCGCCCGACCCCGCCCCCGCCGACCGCACGGCGGACGAACGCCCCACGGACACCACGCCCGACGGCACCACCGAGACCGAAGCCGAAGCCGCAGACCAGCAACCCGACGCCGCCGGAGCCGGCGCCGCCGACCAGCAGCCCCACGCCGCCGAAGCAGAAACCGGCGCCGCCGACCGGCACCCTCACGTCGCCGAAGCAGAAACCGGCGCCGCCGACCGGCACCCTCACGTCGCCGAAGCAGAAACCGGCGCCGCCGACCGGCACCCCCGGGCCACCGAAACCGGCGCCCCGGAACAGTGCCCCCAGGCCGCCGGCTCCACCCCCGCCGAGCACCGCACTCTCGCGCACTCCGGGATCGCCAAGGGGGAGCCGCCCCAGCCGCGCCCGCGGGAACCCGGCGGCGGCATCCTCATGGGGCGGCCCTTCGGCGTGCCCGTCTACGTCGCACCGAGCTGGTTCCTCGTCGCCGCGCTGATCACCTGGGTCTTCGGCGGACAGCTCGACCGCGTGCTGCCCGAACTGGGCGCCGCCCGTTACCTGGTCTCCCTGTTCTTCGCGGTCGCCTTCTACGCCTCCGTCCTGGTCCACGAACTGGCCCACACGGTCGCCGCCATCCGCTTCAAACTCCCGGTCCGCCGCATCCAGCTCCAGTTCTTCGGCGGCGTCTCGGAGATCGAGAAGGAGGCCGAGACCCCTGGCCGGGAGTTCGTCCTCGCCTTCGTCGGCCCCCTGCTCTCCCTCGTCCTGGCCGGCCTGTTCTACCTCGCCATGAAACCCGTCGAACCCGGCACCGTACCCGGCGTCCTCCTCGCCGGCCTCATGATCTCCAACCTCATCGTGGCGATCTTCAACCTCCTCCCCGGCCTCCCCCTCGACGGCGGCCGGATGCTCCGCGCCGTCGTCTGGAAACTGACCGGCAGGCCGATGAGCGGCACCGTCGCCGCCGCCTGGGTCGGCCGCGCCCTCGCCGTCACCGTCCTGATCGGCCTCCCGCTGCTCAACCAGTCCGGCGCCATCGGCAACGGCAACGAGGACGTCGGCGGCATGGACACCGTCACCGACGCCCTGCTCGCCGCCATCCTCGCCGCGATCATCTGGACCGGCGCCGGCAACAGCCTCCGCATGGCCCGGCTGCGCGAACACCTCCCCGAACTGCGCGCCCGCGCCCTCACCCGGCGCGCCGTACCCGTCGAGAACGACACCCCCCTCTCCGAAGCCCTGCGCCGCGCCAACGCCGCCGGCGCCCGCGCCCTCGTCGTCGTCGACGCCGACGGCAACCCCCTCGCCCTCGTCCGCGAGGCCGCCATCGTCGGCGTACCCGAACACCGCCGCCCCTGGGTGGCCGTCAGTGGCCTCGCCCAGGACCTGACCGACGGCATGCGGGTCTCCGCCGAGCTGGCCGGAGAAGACCTCCTGGACACCCTGCGCGCCACCCCCGCCACCGAGTACCTGGTGGTCGAGGAGACCGGCGAGATCTACGGCGTGCTCTCGGCCGCAGACGTGGAACGCGCCTTCGTCAAGGCGATGGCCCGGCCCGCCTGAGGCACCCCCGCCACTGGCCGAGCCCCCCGCACGGAACCGGTAGGCTGTTCACATGTCCGAACCGACCGGTGCCGCCCGCAGGCGCGGGCCCTTCAAGGTCGGGGACCAGGTACAGCTGACCGACCCCAAGGGCCGCCACTACACGTTCACGCTCGAAGCCGGAAAGAACTTCCACACCCACAAGGGTTCCTTCCCGCACGACGAACTGATCGGCGCTCCCGAGGGCAGCGTTGTCCGCACCACCGGCAACGTCGCCTACCTCGCGCTGCGCCCCCTGCTCCCCGACTACGTCCTGTCCATGCCCCGCGGGGCAGCCGTCGTCTACCCGAAGGACGCGGGGCAGATCCTCGCCTTCGCCGACATCTTCCCCGGCGCCCGCGTCGTGGAGGCCGGCGTCGGCTCCGGCTCGCTCAGCAGCTTCCTGCTGCGCGCCATCGGCGACCAGGGCATGCTGCACTCCTACGAGCGCCGCGAGGACTTCGCGGACATCGCCCGGCAGAACGTGGAGCGCTACTTCGGCGGCCCGCACCCCGCCTGGCAGCTCACCGTCGGCGACCTCCAGGACAACCTGTCCGACACCGACGTCGACCGCGTCATCCTCGACATGCTCGCCCCCTGGGAGTGCCTGGAGGCCGTCTCCAAGGCACTCGTCCCCGGCGGCATCCTCTGCTGCTACGTGGCCACCACCACCCAGCTCGCCCGGACCGTGGAGTCCATCCGCGAGATCGGCTGCTTCAACGAGCCGACCGCCTGGGAAACCATGATCCGCAACTGGCACATCGAGGGCCTGGCCGTCCGCCCCGACCACCGCATGATCGGCCACACCGGCTTCCTGCTCACCGCCCGCCGCCTCGCCGACGGCGTCGAGCCCCCCATGCGCCGCCGCCGCCCCGCCAAGGGCGCCTACGGCGAGGACTACGCCGGACCCAACGCCGACGGCGGCGCCGGCCGCTGACCGGCCACACACGCGAACAACACCAGGGCGCCGTGCCCGAGTTCCCACCCACTCACGGGAACTCGGCCACGGCGCCCGTCCGTTCACCCGGCACCAGGACCCCCGTCCGGCACCAGTATCCCGCGCCCGCACGCCCCGCGAAAGCGCCGAACCACGGGCCGTACGACCACGCGCCTGCCACCCGGGGGAAACCCGGACCCCGCCGTTCCCCCGCACCGTGACGTGTGGCAGCATGCAGGCCACCCCACCGGCACAGCCCTCACAGGAGACACTCCTCGTGCAGCAATCCGCCGTTCCGGAGCTCGCCCACACCCAGACCCGGCCCATCCACTGGGTCGCCACCGCCACGGCCCTCGCAGGCGTCGTGGCCCTCTCCTCCCTCGCCCGGCCCGGATCGGCCACAGCCGCCCAGTCCGCCACCGGCACGGACCCGAAATCCGCCCCCGCCGCCGTCGCACCACCGAGCACCGCCGGCGTGAAGTTCCCCCTCGAATGCGGACCCGTGAAACCCGTCGTCGTCAAGAAGGCCACCGGCGACCTGGACGGCGACGGCAGACCCGAAACCGTCGCCGTCGTGCACTGCGACGCCCCCATGGGCACCCCACCCGACGGCGTCTACGTCCTCACCCGCTCCGCCGACGGCAGCACACCACACGTGGTCGCCACCCTCGTCGAACCCCGGGACCGGTCCACCGTCACCGACTTCGCCATAGCCGCGCGCACCGTCTCCGCCACACTGCTCGGCTACTCCTCGGACGCCGTGCCCAGTTGCTGCCCCGACCAGAAGACCCCGGCCACCTGGCAGTGGAACGGCAACGCCTTCGTCCGCTCCACGCAGGCCGGGGCCCACAGCGTCTGAACCGGGCTCACTCCGCGTCGGGCCCGTACACCTCGACCCTGTCCGAAACCCGGCGCACATGGATGCAGTCGCCCGGACACTCCCTGGCCGAGTCCACCACGTCCGTCAGCAGCGGCAACGGCACCGGCGCGGTCGCCCCCGGCGCCTGGAGCAGCTCGTCGTCCGCTCCCTTCACATACGCCAGCCCGTCGATGTCCAGCTCGAACACCTCCGGGGCGTACTGGGCACAGATCCCGTCGCCGGTACACAGGTCCTGGTCGATCCAGACCTCCAGCGCCTCGCCGCCCGGGGCCTCCTGCTGCACGGTCACCTCTCCTGCCGTCGGTTTCGCCGGACGGCCCCGACGCCCCGAAGGCCAGCCCGGTCCGCTCCAGCGGCTGTTGAACAACCCCGACCCTACCCCTGCCCGGATTGCGGCCGGCTTCGGCCGGTTCGGGGTTTCCCCACCCGCCCCCTCGGGTACCAGCGCCCGACCGGGAAAGGGGACGCCCCAGCCGCCCGACCGATCAGTTCAGGCCGCTCCCCCAGTGACACCACCCACCCGAGTCGTCGCTCTGCGTGATGAACGCGGGAGCGCGCCGCGTGCTGCCCGCACGCCGGCCCGACCCCACCCCCGACCGGACAACTCCAGCCAGCCATGGCGGATTTTGACCACGCCACGCCCGGAACAGGCTGCTTTCCCCTCACGTTGAGTGGGTATCCCCTCGATGCGAGGGAGAGCGCACCGGGTGACCGACGACACACCTTGACAGTCTTTGTGATCTAGGGGTTTCAATCGACACCCACCCAGGTAGGGTCTGGAAGCGTCCAGCTCCCCTTGGAGGAGGTGAGGACCGTGGCAGCCCACGACGACGACATGAACCGCGGCATCCGCCCGGGACGCGGGTCCGACGACCCGGCCGGGCAGATCGCCTACCTTGAGCAGGAGATCGCCGTCCTGCGACGCAAGCTCGCCGACTCTCCGCGGCACACGAGGATTCTCGAGGAGCGGATCGTCGAGCTGCAGACCAATCTGGCCGGCGTCTCCGCACAGAACGAGCGACTGGCCAACACCCTCCGTGAGGCCCGCGACCAGATCGTGGCCCTCAAGGAAGAAGTCGACCGGCTCGCCCAGCCACCGGCCGGCTTCGGTGTCTTCCTGCAGGCCAACGAGGACGGCACCGCCGACATCTTCACCGGCGGCCGCAAACTCCGCGTGAACGTCAGCCCCAGCGTCGACCTCGACGACATGAGGCGCGGCCAGGAGGTCATGCTCAACGAGGCACTCAACGTGGTCGAAGCCATGGAGTTCGAGCGCGTCGGCGACATCGTCACCCTCAAGGAAATCCTCGAGGACGGCGAGCGCGCCCTCGTACTGGGGCACACCGACGAGGAACGGGTGGTACGGCTCGCCGAGCCGCTGCTGGACGTCACCATCCGCCCCGGCGACGCCCTCCTGCTCGAACCCCGCTCCGGCTACGTCTACGAAGTCGTGCCCAAGAGCGAGGTCGAAGAACTCGTCCTCGAAGAGGTCCCCGACATCGGCTACGAGCAGATCGGCGGCCTCGGCAACCAGATCGAGGCCATCCGCGACGCGGTCGAGCTGCCCTACCTCTACCCGGACCTGTTCAAGGAGCACGAGCTGCGCCCGCCCAAGGGCGTCCTGCTCTACGGCCCCCCCGGCTGCGGCAAGACACTCATCGCCAAGGCCGTCGCGAACTCGCTGGCCAAAAAGGTCGCCGAGGTCACCGGCCAGGCCGCGGGCAAGAGCTTCTTCCTCAACATCAAGGGCCCCGAGCTGCTCAACAAGTACGTCGGCGAGACCGAACGACAGATCCGCCTCGTCTTCCAGCGAGCCCGCGAAAAGGCCAGCGAGGGCACCCCCGTCATCGTCTTCTTCGACGAGATGGAATCCCTCTTCCGCACCCGCGGCTCCGGCGTCAGCTCGGACGTGGAGAACACCATCGTCCCCCAGCTCCTCGCCGAGATCGACGGCGTCGAAGGCCTGCAGAACGTCGTCGTCATCGGCGCCTCCAACCGCGAGGACATGATCGACCCCGCCATCCTGCGCCCCGGCCGGCTGGACGTGAAGATCAAGATCGAGCGCCCGGACGCCGAAGCGGCCAAGGACATCTTCGGCAAGTACCTCACCGAACGCCTCCCGCTCCACGGGGACGACCTCGGCGAGCACGGCGGCGACAAGGCCACCACCGTCCAGAGCATGATCCAGACGGCGGTCGAGCACATGTACGCCGAATCCGAGGAGAACCGCTTCCTGGAAGTCACCTACGCCAACGGCGACAAGGAAGTCCTCTACTTCAAGGACTTCAACTCCGGCGCCATGATCGAAAACATCGTGGGCCGCGCCAAGAAAATGGCCATCAAGGACTTCCTCGACAAGAGCCAGAAGGGCCTCCGCGTCTCCCACCTGCTCCAAGCCTGCGTGGACGAGTTCAAGGAGAACGAGGACCTGCCCAACACCACGAACCCGGACGACTGGGCCCGGATCTCCGGAAAGAAGGGCGAGCGGATCGTCTACATCCGCACCCTCATCACCGGAAAGCAGGGCGCGGACACCGGACGCTCCATCGACACGGTGGCGAACACCGGTCAGTACCTGTAACAGCAGGGCGGCTGCGGGTGCCCTCACCGGGGGTACCCGCAGCCGACTGTTTTTCGGGCCACGACCGGAGCAGCGAATGACGCAAATGATCTCCCCACCAGCGCAAAGGCGTTCTAGGCTCTTTCCTACCGCCGAGTCGCGCAGTGCGGGGACGGGCACCGCACACGCACCGGAGCGCCAGCGGTACGTGAGCGGCGCCCCCGACCGAGGGTGCCGCCGGGCAAGGAGGGCCGCATGACCGTACGGCGAGTAATGGGCATCGAGACGGAGTACGGGATCTCCGTCCCCGGCCACCCGAACGCCAATGCCATGCTCACCTCGTCCCAGATCGTCAACGCCTACGCGGCGGCGATGCACCGGGCCCGCCGGGCCCGCTGGGACTTCGAGGAGGAGAACCCGCTCCGGGACGCGCGAGGCTTCGACCTCGCCCGGGAAGCCGCCGACGCCAGCCAGCTCACCGACGAGGACATCGGCCTCGCCAACGTGATCCTCACCAACGGCGCACGGCTCTACGTCGACCACGCCCACCCCGAATACAGCGCCCCCGAAGTGACCAACCCCCGCGACGCCGTCCTCTGGGACAAGGCCGGCGAACGGATCATGGCCGAGGCCGCCGAGCGAGCCGCCCAGCTCCCCGGCGCCCAGCCCATCCACCTCTACAAGAACAACACCGACAACAAGGGCGCCTCCTACGGCACGCACGAGAACTACCTCATGAAGCGGGAGACCCCCTTCTCGGACATCGTGCGCCACCTCACCCCGTTCTTCGTCTCCCGCCAGGTCTTCGCCGGAGCCGGCCGCGTCGGCATCGGCCAGGACGGCCACGAGCACGGCTTCCAGCTCAGCCAGCGCGCGGACTACTTCGAGGTCGAGGTCGGGCTCGAGACCACCCTCAAGCGCCCGATCATCAACACCCGCGACGAGCCGCACGCGGACGCCGAGAAGTACCGCCGGCTCCACGTGATCATCGGCGACGCCAACCTCTCCGAGATCTCCACCTACCTCAAGCTGGGCACCACCGCCCTGGTCCTGTCCATGATCGAGGACGGCTTCATCGCCGTCGACCTGGCCGTCGACCAGCCCGTCCGCACCCTCCACCAGGTCTCCCACGACCCCTCGCTCAAGCGACTGATCACACTCCGCAGCGGCCGGACCCTCACCGCGGTCCAGCTCCAGATGGAGTACTACGAGCTGTCGCGCAAGTACGTCGAGGAACGCTTCGGCGCCGACGCCGACGACCAGACCAAGGACGTCCTCAGCCGCTGGGAGGACACCCTCACCCGGCTCGAGAACGACCCCATGAGCCTGGCCGGCGAACTCGACTGGGTCGCCAAACGGGAACTCATGGAGGGCTACCGCCGCCGCGACGGCCTCGACTGGGACGCCGCCCGGCTGCACCTGGTCGACCTCCAGTACGCCGACGTACGGGCCGAGAAAGGCCTCTACAACCGCCTGGCGGCCCGCGGACGCATGAAGCGGCTCCTGGACGAGTCCGAGGTCGACAGGGCCCGCACCAAGCCACCGGAGGACACCCGCGCCTATTTCCGGGGCCGCTGCCTGGAGCAGTACGCCGACGACGTCGCCGCGGCCAGCTGGGACTCGGTCATCTTCGACCTCCCCGGCCGGGACTCCCTCCAGCGCGTTCCAACCCTGGAACCGCTACGCGGAACGCGAAATCACGTCAAGGAGCTGCTCGACCGCTGCCGCACCGCGGAAGACCTGGTCAGGGTTCTCTCGGGCGGCTGAGCACGACCAGCGGGTACTCGTACCGCCCCGGGCGGACAGGGTGGAAACCCCACCGCCCGGGAATCATCGAGGTGGCCCCCGCACGTTGTGGAAACTGCGGGGCCGATGTCGGACCCGGCCTATAGGGTCTGATCATCACCGATCGGCAGGCGAACTGAGCGGGGTGAGGGATATGGCAACCAAGGACACCGGCGGCGGTCAGCAGAAGGCGACGCGCTCCACCGAGGAGGTCGAGGAGCAGGCGCAGGACGCGCAGGCTTCGGAGGACCTCAAGGAGCGGCACGAGAAGCTGTCGGACGACGTGGACTCCGTCCTGGACGAGATCGATGACGTACTCGAGGAAAACGCCGAGGATTTCGTGCGTTCCTTCGTGCAAAAAGGCGGGGAGTAGAGGCGCAACGGTCGCCTTGCCTTCGAAATGAAGGTAACGGGGGAGTTGGGTGGCTGAGGAGCCGGATGCGAAGGAGTGCAGGAAGTGCAGGCGTGATCTGCCGACTGCGGCCTTCGCGAGGGACAGGAATCGGCGCGACGGCCTCCAGGTGCATTGCCGGGAGTGCGTGGCGGAGTACAGCGCCGCGCACTACCGGCGCCGCCGGGAGGCCCTGGGCAAGCCGGTCCGGGAGAGGGTGGACGTCCCGGCCGGGCACAAGCTCTGTCGCATGTGCGGGGAGATCAAGCCGCACAGCGAGTGGCATCGAAACGCGACTGCTTCCGACGGGTTGTCGACGCGCTGCAAGGCGTGCCGTGCCGCGCTCGGACGCGAGGATCACTTGAGGCGCAGTTACGGCCTCACCAAAGCCGAACGCGACGCGTTGATCGCCTCTCAAGGGGGCGTCTGCTGCATATGTTTGGCGGCTGTGCCCGCACATGTGGATCACTGCCATGAGACGGGTAGGGTCCGTGGCGTACTGTGCTTCAGCTGCAACGCTGCGCTGGGGCAGTTCAAGGATCAGCCCGAAGCCATAAGGCGGGCTGCTGCATACGTGGAAGGAAACGCGTGGAAGCCAACACTCGTAGCACCGGGCGTCTACCAGCTGCCTTCCTGACGCCGGGATCCTCTTCCTTCATGGACTTCCTGTCGGAGCACCAGCCGGAGCTGCTGCCCGGCAACCGGCAGCTGCCGCCCACCAAGGGCGTGCTGGAGGCGCCGCACGGGACGACCATCGTGGCGGTGACGTTCCCCGGTGGCGTGGTGCTCGCCGGTGACCGCCGGGCCACGATGGGCAACGTCATCGCCCAGCGGGACATCGAGAAGGTCTTCCCGGCGGACGAGTACTCGGCCGTCGGGATCGCCGGCACCGCCGGCCTGGCCGTCGAGATGGTCAAGCTCTTCCAGCTGGAGCTGGAGCACTTCGAGAAGGTCGAGGGCGCCCAGCTGTCGCTGGAGGGCAAGGCGAACCGGCTGTCGACCATGATCCGCTCCAATCTGGGCATGGCCATGCAGGGCCTGGCCGTGGTGCCCTTGTTCGCCGGGTACGACCTGGACCGTGAGAAGGGGCGCATCTTCTCGTACGACGTCACGGGCGGCCGTTCCGAGGAGCACAACTTCGCGGCGACGGGTTCCGGGTCGATCTTCGCGCGGGGTGCGATGAAGAAGCTGTTCCGGGACGACCTGAGCGAGGAGCAGGCCACGACGCTCGTGGTTCAGGCCCTCTACGACGCGGCTGACGACGACTCGGCGACCGGTGGTCCCGATGTCGCCCGCCGGATCTATCCGATCATCACCGTGATCACCGAGGACGGTTTCCGCCGGCTCACCGAGGACGAGTCGTCCGGGCTGGCCCGTGCGGTGCTGCAGAAGCGCCTGGAGGAGCCGGACGGCCCCAAGGCCGCCCTGCTCTGAGCGCGGGCCCGGTTCTCATCGAGGTGATCCAGTGACCATGACAGAAAGGGACGGGTAACCGGTGTCGACGCCGTTCTATGTCTCCCCCCAGCAGGCCATGGCGGACCGCGCGGAGTACGCCCGCAAGGGCATCGCCCGCGGTCGCAGTCTGGTCGTGCTGCAGTACGCCGACGGCATCGTCTTCGTCGGCGAGAACCCGTCCCGTGCGCTGCACAAGTTCAGTGAGATCTACGACCGGATCGGTTTCGCGGCCGCCGGCAAGTACAACGAGTACGAGAATCTGCGGATCGGTGGTGTGCGCTATGCCGATCTGCGTGGTTACACCTACGACCGGGACGATGTGACCGCGCGCGGTCTCGCCAACGTGTATGCCCAGACGCTGGGCACGATCTTCTCCAGTGCGGCCGAGAAGCCGTACGAGGTGGAGCTGGTCGTCGCGGAGGTCGGGGAGACGCCCGAGGGTGACCAGATCTACCGGTTGCCGCACGACGGTTCCATCGTGGACGAGCACGGCTCGGTGGCGGTGGGTGGCAATGCCGAGCAGATCAGCAGCTTCCTGGACCAGCGGCATCGTGACGGTATGTCCCTCGCGGAGGCTCTGAAGCTGGCCGTGCAGGCTCTGTCGCGGGACACGAACGGGAGTGAGCGGGAGATTCCCGCCGAGCGCCTGGAGGTCGCGGTGCTGGACCGTACGCGTCCGCAGAAGCGGAAGTTCAAGCGCATCGTCGGCCGTCAGCTCGGCCGGCTGCTGGAGGCGGACGGCGCGGCCACGGAGGCGGAGAGCTCCGAGGAGGAGTGATCCCTCCGTGTCGCCTGGCGGTGCCCCGGCCGGTTTTCCGGCCGGGGCACTCGTCTTGTCCGGGGGTGACGGGGGGTGACGGGGTGACGGGGGTCGGGGGTCCGCCTGAGGACTCCTGCGACTCGTGGCGGGGGCTCGAGGGCCGCTTGAGGGGCTCTAGGACTCGCGGGGCGGGGCCGTGGAGCCCCTGACGACCAGCTCGACGGGGATGTCCCCGCTCTCCGGCTCGCGGCCGTCCAGGACGGCGAGCAGGGCCTGCATGCCTCGCTCTCCGAACAGCTCGGCGTCCAGGCGTACCGTCGTGAGTTCGGGGTCGATGGCGGTGGCGAGGGCCAGGTCGTCGAGGCCGGTGACGGAGATGTCGTCCGGGACGCGCAGGCCGAGGCGGCGCAGTGCTTTGTAGGCGCCGGCGGCGAGTTTGTCGTCGTCGCAGATGACGGCGGTGGGCCGGGGGCCGGGTGTGGTGAGTGCGGTCGTGGTGGCGGTGAGTGCGCCGTCGATGGAGATGGGTGCCCGGGTGGTGCGGACGTCGGTGCCGGGGACGGTGGCCATGTGTGCCGCGAGTTCCCGGGCGCGTACCTCGAAGGTCCAGGAGGGCACGTCCGCGGCGAGGTGCAGGACGCGGCGGTGGCCGAGGTCGAGCAGGTGCCGGGTGACCTGGCGGACGCCGTCGGCGATGTCGAGGTTGACGGTCGCGGCGCCGAGGCTGCCTTCGGGGTCGCTGTCGAGCATGACCAGGGGGAGTTGGTCGCCGCGGATGGCGGTGAGGGCGTCGGCGGCCATGGAGGAGGCGATGACGCCGTCCAGGGCGGCCTGGGCGGAGGCGAAGGGGTCGCGGGCGGGGCCGATGCCTTCGGGGGAGGGGTAGAGGACGACGCCGAAGCCGTTCTGGGCGGCCACGCGGGCGGCGCCGGTGTAGACGCCGGCGAAGAACTCGGTGGTCAGGGCGGGGACGACGAGCAGGACGGTGCGGGTGTGGCCGAGGCGGAGGTTGCGGGCGGCGAGGTTGGGGCGGTAGCCGAGTTCGCGTGCGGCCTCGCGGACCCGTTCGGCGGTGGCCTCGGAGACCCGGCCGCGCCATTTGTCGCCGAGGACGAGGGAGACGGCCGCCTGGGAGACCCCGGCCGCCTGGGCGACGTCACGGCTGGTCGGGCGCGTGCTGCTGGGTGCCACCGCGGGGTTGCTCCTCGTGTCGGTCGTTCGTCGTCTGGACGGGTGAACAGCGCACATGGTACGTATGGAAGAGGACGTTATACGTAACACTTCGGGGCGTTGGAGGGCAGGACATGGCCACGGGATACCTGGAGATCCTGAAGGCGAGGCACGCGCTCCGGCTCCTGACCGGCACTCTGGTCGGCCGGCTGCCGAACGCCACCGCGGCCATCGCCCTGGTGCTCTTCGTCCGTGCCGAGGGCGGCACCTACAGCCTCGCCGGCGGCCTGGCGGCCGTGTACGGCGTCGCCAACGCGGTCGGCCAGCCGGTGCTGGGCCGGCTGGTGGACCTGCACGGCCAGCCCCGCGTCCAGTTGCCCGCGGCCCTCCTCGCGGCGCTCTCCATGACGGTGCTCGCGTTCTGCGGCACCGATCCGCTGCCGCTCGCCTATCTGGCCGTGGCCGCGGCCGGCCTGTTCACCCCGCCCCTGGAGGGCGGTCTGCGGGCCCTGTGGCCGTCGGTGCTGCGCCGCGAGGAGCAGGTGCACACCGCGTACGCCATGGACGCGGTGGCGCAGGAGATCATGTTCACGGTCGGCCCGCTGCTGGTGACCCTGTGCGTGTCGGTGTGGGACGAGCGTGCCGCCCTGCTGGTGCTGAACCTGCTCGGGGTGCTCGGTGCGCTCTCGGTGGTCCTCTCGCCGCCCTCGCGCGCGTGGCGCTCGGCGCCGCGCGAGGCGCACTGGCTGGGCGCCCTGCGCTCGCCGGGGCTGCTCGCCCTGCTGGGCGCCTTCCTGTTCATCGGCATCGCGCTGGGTTCGATCACGGTCGCCTCGGTGTCGTACGCCGACGGGCACGGCGGTGACGCGGTCTACGGCTGGCTCATGGCAGGGCTCGGCCTCGGAGCGCTGGTCGGCGGGACGGGCTACGGTGCCCGCCGGTGGGCGGGTGTGCCCGAACGGCGACTGAGGGTGCTGGTGGCCCTGCTGGCGGTGTGTTACCTGCCGCTGATGCTGATGCCGGGCGCGTTCGCCATGGTGCTGCTCAGTGTGGTCTCGGGGGTGTTCCTGGCGCCGTGCATCGCCTGCGCCTTCATCATCGTCGACCGGCACGCGCCGCGCGGGACGGTCACCGAGGCGTTCTCCTGGCTCGTGACCACGTTCACGGTGGGTGCGTCGGTCGGAACGGGCCTGGCCGGGCCGGTGGTCCAGGCGGGTGGCACGGTGTGGGGTTTCGCGCTGCCGGGGGCGGCCGGGGCCGTGTCGTTGCTGGTCCTGCTCGCCTGCGGGCGGGTCCTCGCTGCTCCCGCGCGCGGGGCGGTCGTTGCGGCTTCATCGGAAAATGATCCAAATCGTGCTGTCGAACCCCGTTTCAGCTCGGGGGATCGGGCGTAATGTTCCCTCATGGACCGCCGCATTTTCGGGCTGGAGAACGAGTACGGCGTCACGTGCACGTTCAGGGGACAGCGGCGTCTGTCTCCTGACGAGGTGGCGCGGTACCTCTTCCGCCGTGTCGTGTCATGGGGCCGCAGCAGCAATGTCTTTCTGCGGAACGGCGCCCGGCTGTATCTCGACGTGGGCTCACATCCGGAATACGCGACTCCCGAATGTGACAACGTGACCGAACTGGTCACCCACGACAAGGCCGGCGAGCGCATTCTCGAGGGACTCCTGGTGGACGCGGAACGACGCCTGCACGAGGAAGGAATCGCGGGCGACGTCTACCTCTTCAAGAACAACACCGACTCGGCGGGCAACTCCTACGGCTGCCACGAGAACTACCTGGTGGCACGGCACGGGGAGTTCTCCCGGCTCGCGGACATCCTCATCCCGTTCCTGGTCACCCGGCAGCTGCTGTGCGGCGCGGGCAAGGTGCTGCAGACCCCGCGCGGCGCGGTCTACTGCGTCAGCCAGCGGGCGGAGCACATCTGGGAGGGCGTCTCCTCGGCGACGACCCGTTCCCGGCCCATCATCAACACCCGCGACGAACCGCACGCGGACGCCGAGCGTTACCGCCGGCTGCACGTCATCGTCGGTGACTCGAACATGTCCGAGACGACGATGCTGCTCAAGGTCGGGGCGACCGACCTGGTGCTGCGCATGATCGAGGCGGGCACCGTGATGCGCGACCTCACGCTGGAGAACCCGATCCGGGCGATCCGTGAGGTCAGCCACGACATCACCGGCCGGCGCAAGGTGCGTCTGGCCAGTGGCCGGGAGGCCTCCGCGCTGGAGGTGCAGCGCGAGTACTTCGACAAGGCCCTGGACTTCTGCGACCGCCGTGGCATCCGTACGGGGACGGTGGCGCAGGTGCTGGACCTGTGGGGCCGCACCCTGGAGGCGATCGAGAACGAGGAGCTCGACCGGATCGGGACCGAGATCGACTGGGTCATGAAGTACAAGCTCATCGAGCGGTACCGGGCCAAGCACAACATGACGATGTCGCATCCGCGGGTCGCCCAGATAGACCTCGCCTACCACGACATCCACCGCCGTCGTGGCCTGTACTACCTGCTGGAGAAGAAGGGGCAAGCCGCCCGGATCTGCAACGACTTGAAGATCTTCGAGGGCAAGTCGGTTCCGCCGCAGACCACTCGGGCCCGGCTGCGCGGTGACTTCATCCGGCGGGCGCAGGAGCAGCGCAGGGACTTCACGGTCGACTGGGTGCACCTCAAGCTCAATGACCAGGCGCAGCGCACCGTGTTGTGCAAGGACCCGTTCCGTTCGGTGGACGACCGGGTGGAGAAGCTGATCGCGGGAATGTAGCGAAAGGCAGGCGAGTCAAGCGTTTCCGGGCCGAAATGCCGGAACGCCACACGGGCGCCGTACGTTTCCCGTACGGCGCCCTTCTCACGTCGTAGAGTTGCGCGCACGCCATCCGCAAGATCGACCGATTACGAGGCTCTTCCGTGCGCCGACGCTCACTTCTCCTCGCCGCCGTACCCGCAGGACTGGCCACGCTCGCCGCGTGCGGTGACGACAAGTCCGACTCCAGCAAGGCCAGTGCGTCACCGTCGGCGTCGTCCTCGCCCCCGCCCAAGATCGTGGACGGGCCGTTGCCGGCGGTCACGGCGGGGACGAAGTTCGGTGAGAAGCCGACCGTCGCCAAGGGGCCGGGTGCCCCGTCGAAGGACCTGGCGGTCAAGACGCTGATCGCGGGCAGTGGGCGCACGGTCGCGGAGAACGACTTCATCCAGGCGAACTACCTCGGTCAGATCTGGTCGACGGCCAAGGTCTTCGACAACTCCTACGACAAGAAGCGTCCGCTGGTCATGCAGCTCGCCCAGGGCAGCATCATCGACGGCTGGCGGTTCGCCCTGGCGGGCAAGAAGACGGGCAGCCGGGTGCAGATCGCGGTCCCGCCGGACCTGGGCTACGGCAAGTCGGGGAACTCGCAGGCGGGCATCAAGGGCACCGACACGCTGGTGTTCGTCATCGATGTGATCGATTCGTACAACTCCAAGAGTTCCGCCACGGGCAAGCCGGTGCCGCAGGAGGACGGGGATCTGCCGAAGGTGGCCACCAACACCGACGGGCAGGTGCCCAAGGTGACGATCCCCAAGACGGACCCGCCGAAGAAGCTCGTGTCGGAGTACGTGCTGGAGGGCGACGGCGCCGAGCTGAAGGCCGACCAGGTGGTGCTGTGCCAGTTCCAGGGCCTGGTCTGGGACGGCGGCAAAACCTTCCAGCGGACCTACGGCTCCGGCCGGCTCAGCCAGTTCTCGCTGGAGCAGATGCAGCAGGCGGTCAAGGGACTCGCGCAGGGCCTGACCGGCAAGAAGGTGGGCAGCAGGGTCCTGATCGTGGTGCCGCCGGACCTGGGGTACGGGGACAATCCGCCGAGCGGCGGGCCGATCAAGAAGGGGTCCACTCTGGTGTTCACGGTGGACATCCTCGCCGCGATGTAGTGCCCGGTGCGCCCGTGGCGGGCGGGAGGGCCGGGGAGATGAAAGACTGTCCGCGTTTCGTGTCGTACACAAGCAGGAGCTTTTGACGTGAGCATCGAGAAGCCCGAGATCGACTTCCCGGAGGGCGAGCCGCCGGCGGACCTTGAGATCAAGGACATCTGGGAGGGTGACGGGCCGGTCGCCGAGGCGGGTCACAACGTCACCGTCCACTACGTCGGCGTCGCTTTCAGCACCGGCGAGGAGTTCGACGCCAGCTGGAACCGGGGCACCCCGTTCCGCTTCCCGCTCGGCGGGGGCCGTGTCATCAAGGGCTGGGACCGGGGCGTGCAGGGCATGAAGGTCGGTGGCCGTCGCCAGCTGACCATCCCCGCCCACCTCGCCTACGGCGACCAGAGCCCGACCGCGGCGATCAAGCCCGGTGAGACCCTCATCTTCGTGGTGGACCTGCTCGGCGTCTGATCCGCCGCCCGGGTCCGACCGGATCCGATCATCTGGGGCCCATGCCTGTTCGGGCATGGGCCCTCGGCTTTTGTCCCCGCGCCGCGGAGCGGTACGGTCATCGGTCAGAAGCACCATAGGGAAGGCGAAGGGCGTCGATGGCCATTGCCAAGGCCGAGCGGCTGATGAACCTCGCGCTGTGTCTGCTCGGCACACGCCGGCCGCTCAGCAAGCGTGAGCTGCGCGATTCCATTGAGGCGTACGTCGAGGCCGTCAGGCCGGTGAATGGTGCAGCCGGGAGCGAGGACTCCTTCAACCGCATGTTCGAGCGGGACAAGGACGATCTGCGCGAGCTGGGCCTGGTCATCGAGACCGTCGAGAACCTGGACGGCGAGGTCGGCTATCTCGCCCGCCGGGACAGCAACCGCCTGCCCCCCATCACCCTGGACGCCGAGGAGGCCGCCGCCCTCGGCCTCGCCGCCAAGGTCTGGCAGCAGGCCCGGCTGGCCGGCGCGGCCAGCGGTGCCCTGCAGAAGCTGCGTGCCGCCGGGCTGCCCGACGGCGTCGACCCGTACGAGGCGCACGGTGCGCTGGAGCCGCGCATCCCGGTGCACGAGGCCGCCTTCGAGCCGCTGATGCTGGCCTGCCGCGACCGCCGCCCGGTCCTCTTCGACTACCGCAAGGCGTCCGCCGCCCGCCCCGAGCCCCGGCACGTCGAGCCGTGGGCCCTGGAGTGCTGGCGCGGCCACTGGTACCTGGCCGGCTTCGACCGCGACCGGGGCGCCGAGCGTGTCTTCCGGCTGTCGCGGATCACCGGCAGGGTCCGCTCGCGCGGCACGGGGTTCACCGCGCCGGTGCCGGACGTCGTCACCGTGCGGGAGACCGTCGCGAGCTGGGCCGGTGAGATCGCCGACCGCTCGGCGCTGATCCGGCTGCGTTCCGGGGCCGGTTACCCCCTTCGGGCGAAGGCCACGGAGGTCCGGGAACTCGGCGACGGCTGGGACGAGTTGGAGATTCCGTACGGGCACGGCCTGGACGCCTGGCTGGTGGAGTTCGGGCCGGACGTGGTGGTCCTGGAGCCGGCCGAGCTGCGGGCCGACGTGGTGGACCGGCTGCGTGCCGTGGCCAAGGGCTGAGGGGGAGCAGGACTGTGGCAGGCAAACCGGCCAGGACCGTCAACGCCATCGACCAGACCCGGCGGATGCTCTCCCTGGTGACGTATCTGCGGGAGCGTCCCGGTGCGCGGATCGCCGATGTCGCGCGCGCCTTCGGTATCAGCGAGGACGAGCTGGTCGCCGACCTCGACCTGCTGCCCATGTGCGGCACCAGCTTCCGCGGCGGCGACCTGCTGGACATCGACACCGACGGCGAGCGCATCTGGTGGCACAATCCGGCCGCGCTCGGCGAGGAGGCGGCCGAACCGCTCCGGCTCGCCGCCGACGAGGCCACGGCGCTGCTGGTCGCCGCCCGCGCGGTCTCGACCCTGCCCGGGCTGCGCGAGGGCGACCGTCAGGCTCTGCTGCGGGCCACGGCCAAGGTGGAGACCGCGGCCGGTGAGGCGGCCGGCGCCAGTTCCCGCCTGTCGGTGACCTTCGAGTCCGAGGGGGGTGTGTTCGCCGACGTCGACCGGGCGATCTCCGAGCGCCGCAGGCTGTGGATCCGCTACTACTCCCCGGCCCGCGACGAGGTCACCGAGCGCGAGATCGACCCCATCCGGCTGGTCAGCGTCGGCCACACCTATGTCGAGGCCTGGTGCCGGCGTTCCGAGGCCCGGCGCACCTTCCGGCTCGACCGGGTCGCCGAGATCCGGATCCTCGACGAGCCGTCCGCTCCGCCGGAGATAGAACTGCGTGACCTGTCCGAGGGGCTGGTGCAGCCGGCCGCCGAGGACCCGGAGGTCGTGGTCGAGGTCGGCCCCGGCGGGCGCTGGGTCGCCGAGTACTACCCGCACGACAGTGCCGATGAGCTTCCCGACGGCGGGCTGCGTATCACCCTGCGCACCCCCGATCCGGCCTCCCTGCGCCGGCTGGCGCTGCGGCTCGGCCCGGACGGCCGGATCGTCTCCCCGCCGGACCTGGCCGAGAGCGCCCGCCGGGCGGCCCGCGAGGCCCTGGCGGCGTACGACGGCCCGGTGGGCGCGGTGCCGGGTGCCGGCGGGGGCCGGTCCGAGCGGTCCGCGTGAGCCGAGGCCGTGGCACCGGCGGCGACCAGAGCGACCAGAGAAGAGGAGCGAGTGCTGTGAGCGAGTCTCCGACGGCCGGTGCGGGTGAGATGACGGTGGCGACCGCCTTCGCGGGGATGCGGAGAGCGGTCCCCGTGGTGTTCAAGGCCGGCTGTCCGGACTGCCGGGGCCGTTTCGAACTCGGCGCGGGCGCCCTGCGGCTCGCCATCGGCGCCAGCAGCCGGACGACGTTCTACTCCTTCACCTGTCCCGACTGCGGTTCCGCGGTCCGCAAGCCCGCCGGGGAGCGGATCGTCGAACTGCTCACCGGCGGCGGGGTCAGTACGCTGCGGCTGCACTCCACGGTCTAGTCTCGGGGCATGTTCTGGCCGATGTTCGCGGTAGCCGTGAGTTTCCTGGGTCTCGCCGTCCTGGGGGTGCTCGCCGTCCGGGTGTTCCTGGAGGCGCGGCGCCTCGGGCAGCAGGTCTCGGACTCCGCACGCCGTATCAACCGGGCCGCCGAGGACCTGGAGCGGGCGGCGGGTTCCGCCGCCCGGGCCGTGGACGCCCTGTGAGCCGTGACGGGCGATGTCGGTGAGTCGTACGGTACAAGCGGTTTGCGTCACTTCGCCCTGTCATCCGGCCCTACGGGACAGGTACGCTGCTGGTCGTGGTGTGGTGAACGAGGCCCGCACCGTGGACCGGGAGTACGCACGGGGATTGCCCGACGTTTACCCCTGAGCGTTACGATCGCTGCCAGCACGACCTCGGACACATGTCCGACTGGTCGGACAGCACCCACCCAGCCGCCTCGGTGAGAAGGTAAAGATTCATGTTCGGTGGAAAAATCGGCGCTCCCGAGATCATCCTGATCCTCGTCGTCGTCATTCTGCTGTTCGGCGCGAAGAAGCTGCCGGACATGGCCCGCTCGCTCGGCAAGTCCGCGCGCATCCTCAAGAGCGAGGCCAAGGCGATGAAGGAAGAGAGCAACGCTTCCACCCAGGCCTCCGGCTCCAACGAGCAGTCCGCGGCCCAGCGCACCATCCAGGCGGCTCCCGGCGACGTGGCCAGCTCCCGGCCGGTCAACGAGCCGACGGACACCACCCAGCGCTGACACAGGGCCGGACGGTCCCGGCCTGCCGCACGAGATGAGGACGTGGGTTGCTCAAGCCTGCCCGCAAGAAGGAGAAGGATCCCGAGGGGCGGATGCCCCTTGCGGATCACCTTCGTGAGCTCCGCAACCGGCTCGCGAAGGCGATGCTGGCCATCGTCATCGTGACGATCGTCGCGGCCTTCTACTACAACGACATCATCAATTTCCTGACGAAGCCGATCCTCGACTCGGTCGGCTGCCGGGAAACGTTCGAACAGCTGGCGAAGTCCAGCGGCAAGACCCAGTGCGCGGAGATCACCATCAACGGTCTCCTCGCTCCGTTCACGCTGGCCCTCCAGGTCTCGCTGATGGCGGGCGTCGTGCTCGCGTCGCCGATCTGGCTCTACCAGCTGTGGGCCTTCGTGGCGCCGGGTCTGCACCGGCACGAGAAGAAGTACGCGTACGCCTTCGTCTTCACCGGCGCCCCGCTGTTCTTCGGCGGCGCCTTCTTCGCGTACAAGCTGCTTCCGACCACCGCCAAGGTGCTGATCGACTTCACGCCGAGCGGCGACATCAAGAACCTGCTGCCGCTCGACGACCTGCTCCAGCTGGTCACGCGCATGGTGATCGTCTTCGGCCTCTCCTTCGAGCTGCCACTGCTGCTGATCATGCTCAACCTGACCGGGGTGCTGTCCGGCAAGCGCATGATGGGCTGGTGGCGCGGCATGATCCTCGGCATCACGGTCTTCGCGGCCGTGGCCACGCCGAGCACCGACCCGCTGTCCATGCTCGCCCTCGCCGGGCCGATCTGGGTGCTGTACTTCGCCGCGGTCGCCTTCTCACTGCTCAACGACAAGCGCAGGAGCCGTCGCGAGGCCGAGGGCCCGGCCGACCACGAGGCCTCCGAGCTTGACCTCACGCCCGAGGACATCGGCGAGGTCGAGCCCGTCCCGGCCACCCGGGCGCTGCCCGAGCAGTCGGGCACGGACCGGGTCAACGGCTACGACGACGTGACCTGACCCGTTCACCGAACCGTGTGACGATGCCCCCGTCCGGCAGGACGGGGGCATCCGTCTTCGTCGATCAGCCCATGTTCCGGATAATGATCGTCCTGTTGTCAGTGGGGCCCGGTACGCTCGAAAGCACGATGACAGAGGACCTCTCACCGGCCGAGCGGTATGCGGCAGCCCGGCGACGGGCTGCCGAGCAGGCCACCGCACTCGCGTCCTTCCGCGAGATGTACGACTTCGGCCTCGACCCCTTCCAGATCGAGGCCTGCCAGGCACTCGAAGCGGGGAAGGGCGTGCTGGTGGCCGCCCCCACCGGCTCGGGCAAGACGATCGTGGGCGAGTTCGCCGTCCACCTCGCCCTGCGCCAGGGCAAGAAGTGCTTCTACACGACACCCATCAAGGCGCTGTCGAACCAGAAGTACGCCGACCTGTGCCGCCGCTACGGCGCGGCCAAGGTCGGCCTGCTGACCGGCGACAACAGCGTGAACTCCGACGCCCCGGTGGTCGTGATGACCACCGAGGTGCTGCGGAACATGCTCTACGCCGGCTCGCAGACCCTGCTCGGCCTCGGCTACGTGGTCATGGACGAGGTGCACTACCTCTCCGACCGCTTCCGTGGCGCCGTCTGGGAGGAGGTGATCATCCACCTGCCCGAGTCGGTGACCCTGGTCTCGCTCTCCGCGACCGTGTCCAACGCGGAGGAGTTCGGCGACTGGCTGGACACCGTCCGCGGCGACACCGAGGTGATCGTCTCCGAGCACCGGCCCGTGCCGCTGTTCCAGCACGTGCTCGCCGGCCGCCGGATCTACGACCTGTTCGAGGAGGGCGAGGGCCACAAGAAGGCCGTCAATCCCGACCTGGTCCGGCTGGCCCGCATGGAGGCCACCCGGCCGTCGTACCAGGACCGCAGGCGCGGCCGGTCGATGCGCGAGGCCGACCGGGAGCGGGAGCGCAGACAGCGCTCGCGCGTCTGGACCCCGGGCCGCCCCGAGGTCATCGAGCGGCTGGACGCCGAGGGCCTGCTGCCCGCCATCACCTTCATCTTCAGCCGCGCCGCCTGCGAGGCCGCCGTCCAGCAGTGCCTGTACGCGGGCCTCAGGCTCAACGACGAGGACGCGCGGGAGAAGGTCCGCGCCCTGGTCGAGGAGCGCACCGCCGCCATCCCGTCGGAGGACCTGCACGTCCTCGGCTACTACGAGTGGCTGGAGGGCCTGGAGCGGGGCATCGCCGCCCACCACGCGGGCATGCTCCCGACCTTCAAGGAGGTCGTCGAGGAGCTGTTCGTACGCGGCCTGGTGAAGGCCGTGTTCGCCACCGAGACCCTCGCGCTGGGCATCAACATGCCCGCCCGTTCGGTGGTGCTGGAGAAGCTCGTCAAGTGGAACGGCGAGCAGCACGCCGACATCACGCCCGGCGAGTACACCCAGCTGACGGGCCGTGCGGGCCGCCGGGGCATCGACGTCGAGGGCCACGCGGTCGTCCTGTGGCAGCGCGGCATGAGTCCCGAGCACCTCGCCGGCCTCGCGGGCACGCGTACCTATCCGCTGCGGTCCAGCTTCAAGCCGTCGTACAACATGGCGGTCAACCTGGTCGAGCAGTTCGGCCGGCACCGCTCGCGCGAGCTGCTGGAGACCTCCTTCGCGCAGTTCCAGGCCGACAAGTCGGTCGTCGGGATCTCCCGGCAGGTGCAGCGCAACGAGGAGGGGCTGCAGGGCTACAAGGCCTCCATGACCTGCCACCTCGGCGACTTCGACGAGTACGCCCGGCTGCGCCGCGAACTGAAGGACCGGGAGACCGAGCTGGCCCGGCAGGGGGCCGCCCAGCGCCGCGCCGAGGCCGCCGTCGCCCTGGAGAAGCTCAAGCCGGGCGACGTCATCCACGTGCCCACGGGCAAGTACGCGGGCCTCGCCCTCGTTCTCGACCCCGGTCTGCCCGCGGGCCGCTCCAACGGCCACCGCGGCTTCGACCACCACGACGGGCCGCGCCCGCTGGTGCTGACCGCGGAGCGGCAGGTCAAGCGGCTGGCCTCGATGGACTTCCCGGTGCCGGTCGAGGCGCTGGACCGGATGCGGATCCCGAAGACCTTCAACCCGCGCTCGCCGCAGTCCCGTCGGGACCTCGCCTCCGCGCTGCGCTCCAAGGCCGGGCACATCCCGCCGGAGCGGGCTCGCAAGAAGCGGTCCCAGGCCGCCGACGACCGGGAGATCGCGCAGCTGCGCACGGCGATCCGCGCGCATCCCTGCCATGGCTGCGACGACCGTGAGGACCACGCCCGCTGGGCCGAGCGCTACCACCGGCTGCTGCGCGACACCTCGCAGCTGGAGCGCCGGATCGAGGGCCGTACCAACACCATCGCGCGGACCTTCGACCGGATCGTCGCGCTGCTGACCGAGCTGGACTACCTGCGCGGGGACGAGGTCACCGAGCACGGCAAGCGGCTGGCGCGGCTCTACGGCGAACTGGACCTGCTGGCCAGCGAGTGCCTGCGCGCGGGCGTCTGGGAGGGGCTCGCCCCCGCCGAACTGGCCGCCTGTGTCTCGGCGCTGGTGTACGAGGCCCGGGTGGGCGACGACGCCATGGCGCCGAAGCTGCCCTCGGGCAAGGCGAAGGCCGCGCTCGGGGAGATGGTCCGGATCTGGGGCCGGCTCGACGGTCTGGAGGAGGACTTCCGGATCAACCAGACCGAGGGCGTCGGCCAGCGCGAGCCGGATCTCGGGTTCGCCTGGGCCGCGTACATGTGGGCGTCCGGCAAGGGCCTCGACGAGGTGCTGCGCGAGGCGGAGATGCCGGCCGGTGACTTCGTGCGCTGGTGCAAGCAGGTCATCGACGTCCTCGGGCAGATCTCCGCGGCCGCTCCCGCCGAGGGCTCGACCGTGGCCAGGAACGCGCGCAAGGCCGTGGACCAGTTGCTGCGGGGCGTCGTGGCCTACTCGTCGGTGGGCTGAGCCGGCCCACTAGTCGACGGTCCGGCCTGATCGTTCCCCGGGCGCGGGCGCACTGTGGCTGATCGCGCAGTGGCCCGCGCCCTCGGCATTGCCGCCCGCTGTCCCCGGAGATGCCCGGGCGGTGCGGGACGTGACCCGGTGTGGCGGTCACGGTGAGGGGAACGGCCACCGGCCGCGTCGAGGAGCGGTCCCGGCCCCTGATTCACTCTTCACGGTGAGGGGCTCTCGTACGCCCGTGCGTCGTCACGGAGTGTGTGCGAGCGGAAGCCTGGCGTGTAAAAGAAGTTGAGCGTACTCCTGTCGCCGGGGCGATTTCAGGTGCTTGCCGAATATGACACGGCGATGATCCGGTCGGACTAAGCTCGCCCGCGGCGCACCGAGTTGAGGTAATTCGTGCGCTTGTTCCCAAACACGAAGTAGATCCCGACAGTTCCCATGAACCTTCCCCCCGAAAGCTCTCCCGACACCCAGCCGACTCGTCTCAGAAGGCATCCATGGTGAGTGTGCAGAAGCCTCCCCGCGGCCGTGAACGTCCCTATGCGCGCGTGCTGTTGCCGCCGGCCATAGTGATGGCCGCCGCCACCGGGGCAGCCGTGGCCCTGGTACCGCACTCCGCCCGGCTCGCCGTCGGCGTGTGCGGGGCGCTGGCCGTACTGCTGGTCCTCGGCACGGCCGGGGAGGCCGCCCGCCGCGGCCGTCGGCTCCGTGAGGCGCAGGCCGAACACGCCCGTCACGCCACGTACCTGGAAAACCAGATCCTCGCCCACCAGCAGGTGGTCGACACCTTCATCGGCGACGTGCTGCCCACCGGCTTCCTCCGGCTGCGCCGCGGCGAGGCGCTCCGTGACGTCGTGCGCAACGTCTACGACGCGGACCCCGCGCTGCGCGGCCTGCCCGAGCCCTACCGGGACCTGGTGCGTATGGCGCTGCGCGGCGCCGACCACGAGATCTCGATGCGCGACGCCACCGAGCGCTCGTACGTGAGCATCGCCCGCCGCGTCCAGGCCATCGTCCACCAGCAGGCCAAGGAACTCCGCGAGATGGAGGAGGACCACGGCCGCAACCCCGAAGTCTTCGACGACCTGCTGCGCATCGACCACGGCACCTCGCTGATCGGCCGCCTCGCCGACACCATCTCCGTCCTCGGCGGCGGCCGGCCCGGCCGCCAGTGGCCCCTGCCGGTCTCCCTCTACAGCGTGCTGCGCGGCGCGATGTCCCGGATCCTGGAGTACCGCCGCATCGAGCTGAGCAGCATCATCAACATCAACATCAAGGGCACCGCCGTCGAGCCGGTCATCCACGCCGCCGCCGAACTCCTCGACAACGCCACCCGCTACTCGCCGCCCACCACCAAGGTGCACGTCACCGCCTCCGAGGTGCAGGCCGGCATCGCCATCGAGATCGAGGACGCGGGCGTCAGCCTGAGCGAGGAGTCCCGAGCCCGGATCGAGAAGGCCATCGAGGACGCCAAGAACCTCGACGACGCGGACAACCTCGGCGAGAACCCGCGCCTCGGCCTCGCCGTCGTCGGCCGGCTCTGCAAGCAGTTCGACATGGAGGTCTCGCTGCGCGCCTCCGCCTACGGCGGCGTCCGCGCGATCCTCATCGTGCCGCGCGTCATGACGACCACCGAGCCCGGCGTCGGCGCCGCGCACGGCATCGGTGCCACCGGCATCCCGAAGCCCGAACTCGGCGCCGTCGAAGGCCCCAAGCGCCCGCCCAAGAAGCGCCGCCCCACCAGCCCCAAGATCCCGGCCGGGATCTCCATGGAAGACGACGTCCCGGAGGTCACCGAGTGGACCGCGGGCGGTCTGCCGCAGCGCCGCAGCCGGGTGAAGACCCCGCTCAGCCAGCGGATCGCGGAACAGGCCGCCATCGAGCGCGCCGAGCGTGAGGGCCGGCCGACCATCTGGTCCCAGACCCGCGCGGAACCGGAACCCGAGCCCGAGATCGACCCCGAGCGCAAGAAGCTCATGGACCAGCCGCCGGGAGCCGGGATCGAAGCCTTCTGGGAGGGCCTGCGCAAGGGCATGCCCCCGGACGCCACCGGACCCGAGCTGACCGACTTCACCCGGAACCCGACCAAGTACCTGCATCTGCTCAACGATTCGGACGGCCTCCCCGAGGGCGCCGCCGACGATGACGACGAGAGGGACCTCAAGTGATCCAGCAGCGAGGCAACCTGGACTGGATGCTCAAGCAGCTGAACGACGGTGTGCCGGGCATCGAGATGATCGTGGTCCTCTCCGCCGACGGACTGCGCATCGCCCGCTACGGCGGCGACCCCGACGCCGCCGACCGGGTGGCCGCGGCCTGCGCGGGCGTGCAGAGCCTGGCCGGCGCCATCATCCAGGAGCTTCCGGGGGCCGGCGAGATGCGGGTCGTGGTCTTCGAGATCGAGGGCGGCTACTTCTACCTCATGAACGCCGGACCCAACGCCTTCCTCGCCGTGCTCGCCGACGTCACCTGCGAACCCGGCCGGATGAGCGGCATGATGCGCGACCTCGTCGTCCGGATCGGCGCCCATCTCACCAGTCCGCCCCGGCGGAACGGGCAGACCGTATGACACCTCCACGACGCAAACGGCGCCAGCCGCGACATCTTCCGCCCCCGCCGCCACCGCTGCCCTCCCCGGCACCGGCGGACGGCCAGGAGCGACCCCGAAACCCCGAGCGGCTCTACACCATTGCCGCAGGCGCCGACGGCGCCCGCGCCGAACTCGACCTGGTGACCCTGATCGTGGCGCGCTCCGGGCCCACGCCGTCCGCCTCGCCGGAGGAAGCGGCCGTGCTCCGGCTCTGTATCGCCCCCCTGTCCATGGCCGAGCTGGCGGCCTACCTCCAACTGCCGTTCAGCGCGATGACCGTACTGATCACCGAGCTGATCGCGGCCGAACTGGTGCAGGCGCGTGCCCCGATCGTCCGCCAGGCGGTTCCCGACCGATCACTCCTCGAAGCGGTGATGCATGGACTTCAAAGGCTTTGACGCGTTCCCCGGCCCGCGCACCGAGGACCAGCTGCCGCACACGGCCCAGACCGCGGTGAAGATCGTGATCGTGGGCGGCTTCGGCGTCGGCAAGACCACCATGGTCGGTTCGGTCAGCGAGATCAGACCGCTGACCACCGAGGAGACCATGACCCAGGCCGGCATCGGCGTCGACGACAACTACGGCTCCGACTCCAAGACGGCCACCACCGTGGCCATGGACTTCGGCCGCATCAGCATCACCGAGAAGCTGGTGCTCTACCTCTTCGGCACCCCCGGCCAGGAGCGCTTCTGGTTCCTGTGGAACGGCCTGTTCGAAGGCGCTCTCGGCGCCGTCGTCCTGGTCGACACCCGGCGGCTGGAAGTCAGCTTCGACGTCATGGGCCGGCTGGAGGAACGCGGCGTGCCGTTCGTCGTCGCCGTCAACACCTTCCCCGACGCGCCCCGTTACCCGGTCGAGGAACTGCGCACCGCGCTGGACCTGACCCCGGAGATCCCGATCATCGACTGCGACGTGCGCCGTCGGGCCTCCAGCAAGGACGTGCTGCTGACCCTCACGCGCTTCCTGCACTCCCTCGCCCTCTCCGGCTCCCTGACCTGAACCACGCCGACCGACCGCCCCCACCCCATCCGTTCCGGAGCGACACCGTGACGTCTGAATCCCCATCCCTGACCGGCACCGACCCCACGTCCGGCCCGCCGCCGGGCTGCCCGGCGCACCGCCTCGGGCCCGGGGGAGTGCACCGGATCTACGGCCCCGACGCCGAGGACCTCGGCGGCCTCTACGAGCGGCTGCGCGAGGAGCACGGTCCCGTGGCCCCCGTACTGCTCCACGACGACGTACCGATGTGGGTCGTGCTCGGGCACGCCGAGAACCTGCAACTGGTGCGCAGTCCCTCGCAGTACACCCGGGACAGCCGGATCTGGACCCCGCTGCGGGAGGGCATGGTCAAGCCCGACCACCCGCTCATGCCGCACATCGCCTGGCAGCCCATCTGCTCGCACGCCGAGGGCGACGAGCACGAGCGGCTGCGCGAGGCGGTCACCTCGGCCATGGCCACGATCGACCACCGCAGTGTCCGCCGGCACATCGGCCGCCACACCCAGGGCCTGGTCAACGGCTTCTGCGAGCTGGGCCGGGCCGAGCTGGTCTCGCAGTTCGCCGAGCACCTGCCGATGGCCGTCATGTGCGAGGTCCTCGGCATGCCCGAGGAGTACAACGACCGGATGGTGCAGGCCGCCCGGGACGCCCTCAAGGGCACCGAGACCGCCATCCAGAGCCACACCTACGTCATGGACGCGCTGAGCCGGCTCACCGCCCGGCGGCGCACCCGGCCCGAGGACGACTTCACCAGTCACCTCATCACCCACCCGGCCGGGCTCACCGACGACGAGGTCCGCGAACACCTGCGGCTCGTCCTCTTCGCGGCCTACGAGGCCACCGCCAACCTCCTCGCCAACGCGCTGCGCATGGTCCTCACCGAGCCCGGCTTCCGCGCCCAGCTCAACGGCGGCCAGATGACCGTGCCGGAGGCGATCGAACAGTCCCTGTGGGACGAGCCGCCGTTCAGCACCGTCCTCGGCTACTACGCCAAGCAGGACACCGAACTGGGCGGCCGGCGCATCCGCAAGGGCGACGGGCTGCTCTTCGCGCCCGCCCCGGGCAACGTCGACCCGCGGGTGCGGCCCGACCTGTCCGCGAGCATGCAGGGCAACCGCTCGCACCTGGCGTTCGGCGGCGGCCCGCACGAATGCCCCGGCCAGGACATCGGCCGTGCCATCGCCGACGTCGGCGTCGACGCGCTGCTGACCCGGCTGTCCGACATCCAGCTGGACTGCCCGGAGGAGGACCTGCGCTGGCGCTCGTCCATCGCCTCCCGGCACCTGGTGGCCCTGCCGGTGCGCTTCGAACCCAAGCCGCAGCAGGACGTCGACCTGCCGCCGCGCGCCGTGCCGCTGCCGCCGCAGCGGTCCGGATGGCAGGTCGGCACGCTGAGCAGCGACCCGGTGCCGACCGTCCCGGCGCAGCCGACGCCACCCCGGCCGCCGCACGTGCCGCAGGCCCTTCCGTCCCCTGCGCAGCCGGCACGGCGGCGGGGTGTGTGGCGGCGCCTGGTGGACTGGTGGCGCGGCGAGTGACAGCGCCCCGGCCCCTCCGCGGAGGGGCCGGCACCGCCCGGCGACGGCGAGCGCTCCCTGGCGGGGCAGCCTGCGCGGGCCCTCTCTTTGACGGCGAGCGCTCCCTGGCGGGGCAGCCTGCGCGGGCCCTCTCTTTGACGGCGAGCGCTCCCTGGCGGGACAGACAGCCTGCGCGGCCCACTCTTCGACGGTGAGCGCTCCCGGGCGGGTCAGCCCTCCGCGGTCCACTCCTCGTACGACGTCCACGCCCTCAGTTCGCGCCCGCTGACGAACGCGTGCTGCCTGCCGGTGACCGGGTCGGTGAACTCCAGCCTGCGGGCGAGCAGTTGCAGCGGGCGCCGGAAGTCGCCGGCCGGTACCGGGTCCGTCACCTCGGGATACAGCGGATCGCCGAGTATGGGCACGCCGAGCGCGTTCAGGTGCACCCGCAGCTGATGGGTCTGCCCGGTCGCCGGCAGGAGCCGGTAGCGGCCCAGGCCGCCCCGGTGCCCGGCCGGTTCCACGCGCGTCTCGGCGTTGGGCTCGCCGGGGACCTCCCGGGCGGCAGGCACCCCGCGCTCCTTCACGATCCTGCTGCGCACCGTGCGGGGCAGGCTGAGCGAGGGGTCGTACGGCGCGATCGCCTCGTACTCCTTGCGTACCCGGCGGTCCCGGAACAGTGTCTGGTAGGCGCCGCGCTCCCCGGGCCGGACGGTGAACAGCACCAGGCCCGCGGTGAGCCGGTCCAGGCGGTGCGCCGCTGTCAGCGCCGGAAGCCCCAGCTCGTGCCGGAGCCGGGCCAGCGCGGTCTGCGCGACGTGGGTGCCGCGCGGGGTCGTGGCCAGGAAGTGCGGCTTGTCGGCGACCACGATGTGCTCGTCCCGGTACACCACCTCCACCGGGAACGGCACGGGCACCTCGGCGGGCAGGTCCCGGTGGAACCAGACGAACATCCCCGGCCGGTACGGCGCGTCCGGCGCCACGGCCCGTCCGTCGGCGCCGACCACCAGGCCCGCGTCGAACATCGACGCCACCACTCCGGGTCCGGCGCCCGTGAGCCGCTCCACCAGATGCTCCCGCACGGTCGCCCAGGCCCCGTCAACGGGCAGCCGCACCCGCACGGGATCGACACCGGCGCGCTGGGGGAGCGGGGAGGGCGGGGGAGGGGTACGGCGTCTCATCGGGGCCAAGGGTACGGCGGCAGGCCGTCGCCGGCGGGGAGGGCGGGCTGCGGAGTCCGGGCGAGGGCCCGGGGGGGCAGGACCGGGCCGGTGAGAAAGGGCATGATCCACGCCCTGCCGACGGCCGGCCGTGCGGCCCACCGGTCTTCGGCCGCGCCCGCGGCGACCTGAGCGTACCTTGCGGAGCCTGCCCCGCCCGCTGCTTCGTGGTCTCAGGCTGCCGCTGCCGTGCCGTCCTCCTGCTCGGCCTCGATGCGGGCGTTCCAGTCCCGCTTGGAGGCCTGCCAGCCGTCCTCGTTGTGGCCGAGGCGCCAGTAGCCGGAGATCGACAGGTTCTCGCGCGGGATCTGCCGCTCGACCCGCAGCAGCCGGCGCAGCTCCTTCACGAAGCCCGCCTCGCCGTGCACGAACGCGTGCAGCCGGCCCTCCGGGAACTCCAGCCCACGCACGGCCTCCAGCAGGGCCTCGCCGACCGGCCGGTCCCCGCGGTGCAGCCAGACGACCGGCACCTCGGAGTCGATCTTCTGTTCCTCCTCGGGCCCGGACACCTCGACGAAGGCGTGCGCACGGGCGTCGGCGGGCAGGGTCTCCAGGGAGCGGGCGATCGCGGGCAAGGCGCTCTCGTCACCGGCGAGCAGATGCCAGTCGGCCTCCGGGTCGGGCGCGTACGCGCCGCCGGGCCCCATGAAGCGCACGGTCTCGCCGGGCCGTGCCCGGGCGGCCCACGGCCCGGCCAGCCCCTCGTCACCGTGGATCACGAAGTCGAGGGTGAGTTCCCGCTGCACCGGATCCCAGGCGCGCACGGTGTACGTCCGGGTCACCGGCCACTGCTCGCGCGGGAGTTCGGCACGGATCCGCTCCAGGTCGAAGGGCTCCGGGTAGGTCACGCCGGCCGCGCCGAACAGCAGCTTCACATAGTGGTCGGTGCACGTGTCCGCGGAGAATCCGGCCAGGCCCTCGCCGCCGAGCACCACCCGCTGCATGTGCGGAGTCAGCCGTTCCGTGCGTACGACCTGAGCGGTATGGGGTTTGCGCGGCTTCCGTCCCGGACGCTCTGCCATCACGGCCTCCTGCAGGGGTTGGTTAGGTTTACCTAAGTTAGCACCTCGCTCGGCGTCAACACCTCTTTCCCGAGGCCCTGGTGAGAGCCCTTTGCCGGAATATTCCGTCCGGTCAGCGGCCGAGCGTGGTGAGCAGCCGCTCCAGCGAGCCGCCCAGCCCCCACCGGCGCGCCAGCTCCTGCAGTGCCACGGGGTCCCGCGGGGCCCCCGGCAGGGCGGTGTCGACGTCCGGCAGCGGCACGTCGCCGGCCACCCGCACCACCTTCGGCGCGACCGCGACATACGGCCGCGCCTCGGTGAGCCGCTTGCGCTGCGACGGCGTCAGCTTCGCGCCCGGGTCGTCGACGGCCGCCATGATCCCGGCCAGGTCACCGAACTGGGCGAGCAGCTTGGCCGCCGTCTTCTCGCCGATGCCGGCCACGCCCGGCAGGCCGTCGCTCGGGTCACCGCGCAGCAGTGCCAGATCCGCGTACCCCCGCCCGTCGACGCCATACTTCTCGCGCAGCACCGCCTCGTCGGTGAGCTGCAGCGTGCCGACCCCCTTCAGCGGGTACAGCACCCGGATCCCGCGCACGTCGTCCACCAGCTGGTAGAGGTCGCGGTCGCCCGTGACGATGTCCACCGGGCCCTCGGCGCGAGCGGTGAACGTGCCGATCACATCGTCCGCCTCGTACCCCGCGACGCCGACCCGGGCGATCCCGATCGCGTCCAGCACGTCCTCGATGACCGGCACCTGAGGGGCGAGGGTGTCCGGCACCTCCTCCTCGTCCGGTGCACCCTCGTGCTCCTCGGCGACCCGGTGCGCCTTGTAGGTGGGGATGAGGTCCACCCGCCACTGCGGCCGCCAGTCGGCGTCCATGCAGGCCACCAGTCGCTCCGGCCGGTGGTCCTTGACCAGCCGGTCGATGAAGTCGAGCAGTCCGCGCACGGCGTTCACGGGCGTGCCGTCCGGCGCCTTCACGGAGTCCGGCACGCCGAAGTAGGCGCGGAAGTACAGCGAGGCGGTGTCGAGAAGCATGAGTCGTCCGGTCACGCTCGCATCATGCCGTACGGCACCGACAGTCCCGCCGCGCCCCGGAATACGTTGCATGACGCGCACCGCCGCCCGGAGGGCACGTACGAGGCGGCGACGGCCGCCCGCCGGCTTCTCGACGCTCGCTGCGGGCCGCGCGCTCCACGCCGGGCCGCCGACGCCCGACGTCGGCCCGCGGAGGTCCCGCCTGCGGCAAGGGCCGCCGAGGTTTCACCTACGGCAAGGATCAGGCCAATCACTCACGGTGACGGGCACTGGCCTGTGCCGGGGCACTCGGCCCAGCTGGCGGCATATTCACCCCGCAGGGGTACCCGGTACCGGAGCGTTCCCCGTCCCCGGGACACTGGCGCGAACTGTGAGGGTGGGGAACCACCTCCTGTCAGGGATGTGACAGGCACGTGAAACGGTTTGCCGAACATGCGTAGGGTGCAGAGAAGTCATCAGACGTGTGGTGCGCCGGCGCGGGCACCCGGTCGGCGGCACGACGAGTGAGGGAGGGAGCCGGAGCGATGGGCGACCACAAAGAGCAGCAGCCCGTACGGGTGGGCGCGGCCGTCCGGCGGCGCCGCCGTGCACTGGAGCTGACCCTCGCCGTCGTGGCCGAGCGCACCGGGCTCTCCGTGCCCTTCCTCAGCCAGGTCGAGAACGACCGGGCACGCCCGAGCCGTACGTCCCTGGAGAAGCTGGCCGACGCCCTGCGGACCACGGCCGTCGAGCTGCTCGCCGCCGCCGACCCGGCCGCCAGCGTGGACCTCGTCCGTGCCGAACCCGCCGCCGAGGACGACTTCACCCCGCGGACCCGCTCCCTGGTCCGGGGCCACCACCAGCTGCACGCCTCCGAGTTCACCGGCGACCACGACGCCGGCCGCGAGTTCCAGCACCGCAACGACGAGCTGATGTACGTCGCCGACGGCGCGGTGGAGATCGAGGCCGAGGGCCGTGCGTACCGGCTCGGCCGGGGCGACACGCTGTACCTGACCGGCGGGGTCCGGCACCGGTGGCGGGCGACGGTTCCCGATACGCGGGTCGTCGTCGTCGCGGTGGCGGAGCACATCGAGGCCGTGCAGGACAGGTCCCGCTAGGTGCGCCACGGAAGGGGCCGCCGGCCGTCCACGGGCCCGTCACGGCTCGCCGCGCGGTGCCCCGCGCCCGCGAGGGGCACCACCCCGGCCGGAGCCGCGTAGTGCGCGTCGTCTCCCTGGTCCCCTCGCTCAGCGAGGCCGTGGCCCTGACGGTCCCCGGCGCCCTGGTCGGCGCGACCGACTGGTGCACCCACCCGGCCGGCCTCGACGTCACCCGGATCGGCGGGACGAAGAACCCCGACGTGACACGGATCCTCGCCCTGGCCCCCGATCTGGTGATCGCCAACGAGGAGGAGAACCGCGCCCCCGACCTGGACGCCCTGCGACAGGCGGGCCTGGAGGTGCTGGTCACCGAGGTGCGGAACGTCCCGCAGGCCTTCACCGAGCTGGACCGGGTGCTCGGCGCGTGCGGCGCGCCGGGCCGGCCCGGCTGGCTGGCCGAGGCGGAGGGGGCCTGGACGTCCCTGCCGGAGCCGCGGCGGCGTACGACAGCGGTCGTACCGGTCTGGCGCCGCCCCTGGATGGTCCTGGGCCGGGACACCTTCGCCGGAGACGTCCTGGCCCGCCTCGGCGTGGACCACCTGTACACCGGCCACCCCGAGCGCTACCCCCGCGTCCCGCTGGATGAGCTGCGCGCCGCCGCCCCGGACCTGGTCGTCCTCCCCGACGAGCCCTACCGCTTCACGGCCGAGGACGGCCCGGAGGCCTTCCCCGGCCTGCCCTGCGCGGTGGTCAGCGGACGGCACCTGACCTGGTACGGGCCGTCGCTGGCGCGGGCGCCACGGGTGCTGGCCGAGGCCCTGCGAGCAGCTCACCGCTGAGCAGGCCCCGTACGGTCCCGGAGGCCGCCGCGAGCCAGCCTGCGAACAGGGCGCCGTACAGCACGAAGGCCAGGACGTCGTACATCACGAGGCCGGTGTGCCGGGCGAGGGCCGCGGCGCCGGTGACGCAGGTGCCCACCGGGAAGGTGAACGCCCACCAGGTCATCGCGAACCCCATGCCGTGCCGGCGCGCCCGCACCACGTGCACGGTCGCGAACGCCAGCCACAGCAGCGCGAACCCCATGACGGGCACGCCGTAGAGCAGGACGAACACCGCCAGGCCACGGTCGTAGGGAGCCGGTACGACCCCGGGCGCGGCGTCGGCGACCAGTCCGACGGCGGTGGTGGACTGTCCGAGCGGGCCGAGGACCAGCAGCAGGGCCGGGGTCAGCGCGAGCGGCAGCGGCCCGGAGGTGATCAGCCGGGCGAAGACCAGCGGCAGCATCAGCAGCACCGCCAGCAGGCTCAGCCCGAACAGCGCCAGACAGGCCAGCAGCAGGGACTCCCGGGGCTGGCCCGGCGGCAGATGGGGCACCAGGAGCGGACCGACGGCGGCCGACACCATGGGTGCGACCAGGGGCAGCAGCCACACCGGGGAAGCCTGGCCGGGTTCGACGCGATGCCGTACGGCCATGAGGTACGGCACGGCCACGGCGGACGCGAGCCCCACCGCCGTACCGAGGGTGAACAGCACCGAGTCCAGGGCGACGGCGGCCGGGGTGCCGATCACGCCCTGCCCGGTGGTCAGGGCGCCGCCGCCCACCGCCAGCAGGGCCATGGCCAGGCAGCCGTAGAAGGGCGCCGCCCCCGGGTTGAGGAGGTCGGCGCGGGCCTGGTCGCGGTGCCGGGCCCAGTGCCGCGCCCGGCCGCACAGCAGGGCCGCGAGCATCAGCAGGGACAGTGCCCAGAAGGCCGCGAAGACACCGTTCAGCGCGTGCACGGGCCCGGGCAGGGCGATACCGGCCGAGCCGACGACGGCGGTACCCATCACGGAGGCGTACCAGTTCGGCCCGAGGTGGCGGACCGAGGCCGCCCGGCGGAGGGAGAGAGGTGGGACTGCGGTGACCATGGGTCCACCGTCCCGCCCACGGTCCGCCCTGACCAGGGAGTTCTCCTCTATCAGGGCATAAGCTGGTCTTATGAGTGAGGCGGAGGAACAGCACGGGCGGACCCGGTCGCTGGCGCACCGGGTGCCGGACCTCGCCGCGCTGGAGCTGCTGCTGGCGGTGGCGCGGCTGGGCAGTCTCGGGGCGGCGGCACGGGAGGTCGGCATCACCCAGCCGGCCGCCAGCAGCCGGATCCGCTCCATGGAACGGCAGCTGGGCGTGGCCCTGGTCGACCGCTCGCCGCGCGGCTCCCGGCTCACCGATGCGGGCGCCCTGGTGACGGACTGGGCCCGCCGGGTGGTGGAGGCGGCGGCGGCCTTCGACGTCGGCGCGCAGGCGCTGCGGGACCGGCGGGACTCGCGGCTCCGGGTCGCCGCGAGCATGACCATCGCCGAGTACCTGCTTCCCGGGTGGCTCCTCGCCCTGCACGCGGAGCGGCCCGACACCGCGGTGTCCCTGCTCGCCGGCAACTCGGCGAAGGTGGCGGAACTGCTGCTGGCCGGCGAGGCGGACCTGGGGTTCGTGGAGGGGCTGTCGGTTCCGGCGGGCCTGGACTCGGCGGTCATCGCCCGGGACCGCCTGATCGTGGTCACCGCCCCCGGTCACCCGTGGGCGCGCCGCCGGCGGCCCGTGACGGCGGACGAACTGTCCGCGACCCCGCTCATCCTCCGGGAACGCGGCTCCGGCACCCGCCAGGTCCTCGACGCGGCGCTCGGCGGTCTGGCGAGGCCCCTGATCGAGCTGTCCTCGACCACGGCGGTGAAGGCGTCCGCGGTCAGCGGGGCCGGGCCCTCGGTCCTCAGCGAACTCGCCGTGGGCGAGGAACTGGCCATGCGCCGGCTGGTGAGCATCCCCGTGGAGGGCGTCACCCTGGGCCGGGACCTACGAGCGGTATGGCCGACGGGCCACCGCCCCACGGGCCCGGCACGGGAACTGCTGTCCTTGACCCGCGGCTGAGCGCCCCAGAACCACTCGCCGGCGCCCCCAGGGGCGCGGGAACTGCACGAGTGTCCGCGAGCCACCGGCACCTGGCGGAGGCCGGCGCCGTCCTTCCTCAGGGGTGCGGGGAACTGCGCGAGAACCCGCGGCGCACCCGCGCCTCGCGGAGGCCGGCGCCGTCCTTCCTCAGGGGTGCGGGGAACTGCGCGAGAACCCGCGGCGCACCCGCACCCGGCAAGCGGCCGTCGCCCTCCGTCGCGCTCAAGAACCCGCCGTCACCAGCCCCCGCATCACCCGTAGGTCCTCCCCCATCTCCGGATGCCACTGCACCCCGAGCACCCACCCCCGCTGCGGCGGCAGTTCGACCGCCTCCACCGTGCCGTCCTCGGCATAGGCCGACGGGACGAGACCCTCGCCGAGGCGTTCCACCGCCTGGTGGTGGTACGTCGGCACCATCAGCTCCTCCGGGACGATCCCGGCGTAGAGCGTGCCCGGTACCGGCTTCACCGGGTGCCCGCCGAAGACGCCGACCACCTCCGCGTGTCCGTCCAGGTGCTGGACGAGCGTTCCGCCGAGGGCCACGTTCAGCAGCTGCATCCCCCGGCAGACACCCAGCAGCGGCGTCCCGGCGTCCAGCGCGGCCCGGATCAGGGCGAGTTCCCACGTGTCACGTGCCGTCGCGGGCGGCCCGGTCCGCGGGTCGCGCTCGGCGCCGTACCGGGCCGGATCCACGTCCGGGCCGCCCGCGATCACCAGCCCGTCCAGCCGGGCCACCGCCGCCGCCGCATGCTCGGGCGCGTCCGGGGGCAGCATCGCGGCGAGCCCCCCGGCCCGCTGCACCAGCCGGGGGTATCCGGCCGGCAGCAGCGCCGCGTCCAGCTCCCACACGCCCCAGCGCGCGCCGCTCTCCAGATACGTGCTCACACCGATCAGCGGCCGTACGGTCATGCTGCCCTCCACCGAGTCCAAAGGTTCACGCGCATACCTTTGCAGAGCCGGCTCACGTCAGGAAGCCCCGCAGCAGGGCCGCCGTCCCCGCGCAGTGCTCGCGCATCATCTCCCTCGCCCCGTCCGCGTCCCCGTCCAGCACCGCCTCCACCAGCGCGGTGTGCTGCCGCTGGGAGTGCTCCAGGTTGCGCACCAGCAGCGGGATGCAGTCCAGGAGGTCGTTGACCGTGGCCCGGACCGCCGCGTACTGCGCGGTCAGCGACGGTGAGCCGCACAGCTCGGCCAGCGTCAGGTGGAGCAGCGTGTCCGCCCGCCGGTAGTCCGTGAGCGGGGCCCCGTGGGTGCGGTCCAGTGCCTCGCGCAGCCGGCCGGCCTGCTCCTCCGTCAGCCCGTGCGCCGCGCACAGCCCGGCCGCGCCCACCTCGAGCACCTCGCGGAACCGCAGCACGTCCTCGACGTCGACCTCGGCGATCCGCCGCCGCAGCTCGTCCTCGCCGGCCCCCTCCGTGCGCGGCAGCACGAACGTTCCGCCGTACCGCCCGCGGCGCGCCTCCACCAGCCCCTGGTCCTGCAGCACCTTCAGGACCTCGCGCAGCGTCACCCGGCTGATCCCGAGCCGCTCCGCCAGCTCCCGCTCGGCCGGCAGCCGCTCGCCGCCCGGCACCAGGCCCAGCCGGACGACCTGGAGGATCTGCTCCAGCGCCTCCTCGAAGCCGTTGCCCGCCCGCACCGGCCGCAGCACCGGAGCGAGCCGGTCGTCCAGCCCGCTGAACTCCATGTCCTGCGACATCCGGCGTACCCCCTTCCCAAGCAATGGTTCTCCGCAATACCTTATGGCTCCCGGCCCGGCAGAAAAAGCGCGATGGCGCCGAAGGAGGCTCTCCCGTGGCAGACCGCACACCCCCGCTCAGCGTCGAGGAACTGCACGCCCTCGTCGCGAGCGGTGAGATCGACACTGTCGTCCTGGCCTTCCCCGACATGCAAGGGCGGCTCCAGGGCAAGCGGTTCGCCGCCCGCTTCTTCCTCGACGAGGTCCTGCAGCACGGTACCGAGGGCTGCAACTACCTCCTCGCCGTCGACACCGAGATGAACACCGTCGACGGCTACGCGATGTCCTCCTGGGACCGCGGCTACGGCGACTTCGCCATGCACCCCGACCTGCACACGCTGCGCCGGATCCCCTGGCACCCCGGCACCGCCCTGCTCGTCGCCGACCTCGCCTGGAACGACGGCTCCCCGGTGGCCGCCGCCCCGCGCCAGATCCTGCGCCGCCAGCTCGACCGCCTCGCCGAACTCGGCTACACCGCCCAGGTCGGCACCGAGCTGGAGTTCATCGTCTTCAAGGACAGCTACGAACAGGCCTGGGACGCGGGCTACCGGGGGCTCACCCCGGCCAACCAGTACAACATCGACTACTCCATCCTCGGCACCGGCCGCATCGAGCCCCTGCTGCGCCGCCTGCGCAACGACATGGCCGGCGCCGGCCTCACGGTCGAGTCCGCCAAGGGCGAGTGCAACCCCGGCCAGCACGAGATCGCCTTCCGCTACGACGAGGCCCTCACCACCTGCGACCAGCACGCCCTGTACAAGACCGGCGCCAAGGAGATCGCCGCCCAGGAGGGCGTCTCGATCACCTTCATGGCCAAGTACAACGAGCGCGAGGGCAACTCCTGCCACATCCACCTCTCGCTCGCCGACGCCGACGGCTCCAACGCCATGGCCGGCGAGGGCGAGGGCGGCATGTCCGACGTCATGCGGCACTTCCTCGCCGGACAGCTCGCCGCCCTGCGCGACTTCTCGCTGCTCTACGCGCCGAACATCAACTCCTACAAACGCTTCCAGCCCGGCTCCTTCGCGCCCACCGCCGTCGCCTGGGGGCACGACAACCGCACCTGCGCCCTCCGCGTGGTCGGCCACGGCCGCTCCCTGCGCTTCGAGAACCGCCTCCCCGGCGGCGACGTCAACCCGTACCTGGCCGTCGCCGGACTCGTCGCGGCCGGCCTGCACGGCATCGAGCAGAAGCTGGAACTCCCCGAGCCCTGCCCCGGCAACGCCTACACCGCGGACTTCGAGCACGTCCCGACCACCCTGCGCGAGGCCGCCGAACTCTGGGAGAACAGCCCCGTCGCCAAGGCCGCCTTCGGCGACGAGGTCGTGGCCCACTACCGCAACATGGCGCGCGTCGAACTCGAGGCCTTCGACGCCGCGGTCACCGACTGGGAGCTGCGCCGCTCCTTCGAACGCTTGTGAGGCATGACGTGTCCCAACCGTACGAACTCGACGTTCTCAACCCCGCGACGGAAGAGGTGATCGCGACCGTACCCGGAGCGGCCGAACAGGACGTCGACGCGGCTGCGTCCCGGGCCGAACGAGCCCAGCGAACGTGGGCGGCCCTCGCGCCCGGCGACCGGGCCCGGCTGCTGCGCCGGTTCGCCACCGTCGTCGACGACCACATCGAGGAACTCGCCCGGCTGGAGGTGCGCGAGGCCGGCCACACCATCGGCAACGCCCGCTGGGAAGCCGGCAACGTCCGCGATCTGCTGGACTACGCGGCGGGCGGCGTGGAACGGCTGACCGGCCGGCAGATCCCCGTCGCCGGCGGTCTGGACGTCACGCTTCTCGAACCGCTCGGGGTGGTCGGGGTCATCGCGCCCTGGAACTTCCCCATGCCGATCGCCGCCTGGGGCATGGCCCCGGCGCTCGCGGCGGGAAACGCGGTCCTCCTGAAGCCCGCCGAGACCACTCCGCTGACGGCCCTGCGGCTCGCCGAACTCGCGCTCGAGGCGGGACTGCCCGAGCACCTGTTCCAGGTCCTGCCGGGTCGCGGTGACATCGCGGGCGACGCCCTGGTCCGGAACCCACGCGTCGCCAAGATCGTCTTCACCGGCTCCACCCGGGTCGGCAGGCGCATCATGGCGCTCTGCGCGGACCAGACCAAGCGCCTCACCCTCGAACTCGGCGGCAAGAGCCCCAATGTCGTCTTCGCCGACGCCGATCTGGAGGCCGCCCTCGACCCCTTCTCGTTCCTGGACAACTCCGGGCAGGACTGCTGCGCCCGCACCCGCGTCCTGGTCCAGGAGCCGGTGTACGAGGAGGCCCGCGAGTTCCTCGCCGACGCGCTGGCCGCCGTGGTGGTCGGCGACCCGGCCGACGAGAAGACGCAGATGGGCCCGCTGATCTCCGGGCAGCAGCTGGAACGCGTACGGTCCTACGTCCCCGAGGACGCCCCCGCCCTGCGCGGCACGGCCCCCGACGGGCCAGGCTTCTGGTTCCCGCCGACCGTCCTCA
Source organism: Streptomyces actinomycinicus (assembly GCF_016741775.1). GTDB lineage: Bacteria > Actinomycetota > Actinomycetes > Streptomycetales > Streptomycetaceae > Streptomyces > Streptomyces actinomycinicus. The sequence goes on from NZ_JAERRK010000015.1 coordinate 46,582, forward strand.
CCGGGGAGCGGCACGACAGTGCCGCGGCCCGTGAGGAGATCTTCGGCCCCGTCGCCGTCCTCCTGCCGTTCACCGACGAGCAGGACGCCGTCCGCCTCGCCAACGACACCCCCTACGGCCTCTCCGGCTCCATCTGGACCCGGGACGTGGGCCGCGCGCTGCGCGTCTCCCAGGCCGTCCGCGCGGGCAACCTGTCCGTCAACTCCCACTCCAGCGTCCGCTACTCCACACCGTTCGGCGGCTTCCAGCAGTCCGGCCTCGGCCGCGAACTCGGCCCCGACGCCCTGACCGCCTTCACCGAAACCAAGAACGTCTTCATCAGTACGGAGGGCCCCGCACAGTGACCGCTACGACCGCAGAGACCGTCTGCCGCCGCCTGGTCGGCCGTACCGCCGTCGTCACCGGAGCCGGCAGCGGCATCGGACTCGCCGCCGCCCGCCGGCTCGCCTCCGAGGGCGCGAACGTCGTCTGCGCCGACGTCGACGAGGCCCGCGGCAAGGCCGCCGCCGACGAGGTGGGCGGACTCTTCGTCAAGGTCGACGTCACCGACTCCGAGCAGGTCGAGGCGCTGTTCAAGGCGGCGTACGACACCTACGGCAGCGTCGACATCGCCTTCAACAACGCCGGTATCTCGCCGCCCGACGACGACTCCATCCTGGAGACCGGCCTGGAGGCCTGGAAGCGCGTCCAGGAGGTCAACCTCACCTCCGTCTACCTGTGCTGCAAGGCCGCCATCCCCTACATGCGCCGCCAGGGCAAGGGCTCCATCATCAACACCGCGTCCTTCGTGGCGAGGATGGGCGCGGCCACGTCCCAGATCTCGTACACGGCCTCCAAGGGCGGTGTCCTCGCCATGTCCCGCGAACTCGGCGTGCAGTTCGCCCGCGAGGGCATCCGGGTCAACGCCCTCTGCCCGGGCCCGGTGAACACCCCGCTCCTGCAGGAGCTGTTCGCCAAGGACCCGGAGCGGGCCGCCCGCCGCCTCGTGCACATCCCGGTCGGCCGGTTCGCCGAGGCCGAGGAGATCGCCGCCGCGGTCGCCTTCCTGGCCAGCGACGACTCGTCCTTCGTCAACGCCACCGACTTCCTGGTGGACGGCGGGATCGCGGGCGCGTACGTCACGCCGATGTAGGGACAAAGGTGTACGGTCCGCGCATATGCGACACCTTCTCGCGTGGACCCTGGCAGCGGCCGCCACCCTGGCGGCCGCGCCCACCGCAGCACCGGCCGCGCCCACCGCAGCACCGGCCGCGCCCACCGCAGCACCGGCCGCGCCCACCGCAGCACCGGCCGCCTCCGACTGCCCCCGGCTGAGCACCCGTTGGTACGGCGACAACCGCGCCCGCCTGCAACACGTCATCGACGCGTACGGCAGCTGCTCCGGGCGCAAGGGCGCGGTCGCCGTCTTCGACTGGGACAACACGGTCACCAAGAACGACGTCACCGACGCCACCCTCTCCTGGGCCCTCCGCCACGACGCACTGCTGCGCCCCGCCCGCTGGAAGGACACCAGCGCCTGGCTGACGGACGCCGCCGACCGGGCCCTCACCGCCGCCTGCGGCACCGGCCCGGGCGTGCCCCTGAGGACCTCCGCCGAGCCGCGCTGCGCGGACGAGATCCTCGAGATCCGCGAGAACGCCACCACCATGAGCGGCGCCCCCGCCTTCACGGGCCGCTGGAACCACCGGCGCACGATCCCGCAGTACGCCTGGGTGCCCCAGCTCTTCGCCGGCCGCACCCCCGCCGACCTCGCCGCCTACACCGGCGCCGCCCGCCGCGAGGCCCTGGCCGCCCCCGTCGGCGCGACCCGCACCCTCGGCAGCCACACCGTCCCCGCCTACGTCCGCTACTACGCCCAGCAGACCGACCTGATCCGCACCCTGCGCCGCGCCGGGTTCCGGGTCTACGTGGTCTCGGCGGGCGTCGAGGCCGTCACCGAGGTCTGGTCCCGCGCGGTCGGCGTGGACGCGGCACACACCGTCGCCATCCGCCCGGTCCTCGACGGCCGGGGCCGGATCACCGTGCGCACCGAGGGCTGCGGCGGCGTCCCGGGCGGCCGCGGCACGGTCATCCCGTACATCGACGGCAAACGCTGCTGGATCAACCAGGAGGTCTACGGCGTCCGGGGCGCGCGTGCCTGGCAGCGCCGGCCCGCGGCGCAGCGGCCCGCCCTCGCCGCCGGCGACGCCGACACCGACGTCACCTTCGTCGGCGACGCCACCGGAGCCCACCTCGTGATCAACCGCAACAAGCCGGAGCTGATGTGCCGGGCCTACGCCGACGCGGACGGCCGCTGGCTGGTCAACCCCATGTTCCTCGCCCCGCTGCCGCGCCGGCCCGCGTCCTACCCGTGCTCGACCACGGCGTACACCGCACCCGACGGCACGCACGGACCGGTCCGCCGCGCCGACGGCTCACCGCTGCCCGACCAGCCGGACACGGCGTACTGAGGGCGGCTCACAGGAAGGTGCGGCCCTCCCCCCGGTAGGTCGGTACGGTCGCCGTCACGGTGTCGCCCTCGATCAGGTGCAGCGTGTCGAACCGCTCGCACAGCTCGCCCGCCTTGGCGTGCCGGAACCACACCTTGTCGCCGACGAGCAGATCGTCGGCCGGTGAGCCGAGCAGCGGGGTCTGCACCTCGCCGGGGCCCTCCTGCGGGTCGTACCGCAGCCCCTCCGGCAGGTACGGCACCGGAAGCCGGTCGGGACCCGCGACACCGGAGGCCGGGTAGCCGCCGCCGAGCACGGTGACCACACCGACGCCGGGCCGGCGGACGACCGGCTGGGCGAAGAGCGCGGCGGGCCGGCCCGTGAACGAGGTGTAGTTGTCGAACAGGCGCGGCACGTACAGCCCCGAGCCGGCCGCGATCTCCGTCACCGCGTCCTCGGCGGCGGTGTGCTGCACGCTGCCGGTACCGCCGCCGTTCACGAACTCCAGGTCCGGCACGACGGCCCGGACCGCCCGGACGACCGCGGCCCGCCGCTCCGCCAGCTCCCGCCGTGCGGTCGCCTGCATCAGCCGGATGACCCGCGACCGCAGCGGCCGTCCGGCGACCGCGTCCCCGACCCCGGCTATGTGCCCCTCGTACGCCATGATCCCGACCAGCCGGAACCCCGGCCGCCGGGCCACTGACCGGGCCAGCTCGGCGAGTTGGCCGGGGGAGCGCAGGGGCGAGCGCCGGGCCCCGACCCGCACCCGGCCGCCGAACATCTGCAGCGAGGTGTCCAACTCCAGGCAGACCCGCACCACTTCACGCCCGCCGTCGCGGGCGGCGTCGATGAGATCGAGCTGGGCCGGGTCGTCGATCATCACGGTGACGGCGGCGGCCGGCTTGGGATCGGCGGCCAGTTCCGCGAACCCGGCCCGGTCGGCCGACGGGTAGGCCAGCAGCACGTCGTCGAACCCGGAACGCGCGAGCCACAGCGACTCGGCCAGGGTGAACGACATGATGCCCCGGAAGCCCTCCATGGCCAGGACCCGCTCCAGCAGGGCCCGGCAGCGCACCGACTTGCTGGCGACCCGGACCGGTTTGCCGGCGGCGCGGCGCACCAGATCGGCGGCATTGGCGGCGAACGCGTCCAGGTCCACGATCGCGAGAGGGGCGTCGAGATGGGCGGTGGCCCGGTCGTAACGGGCCCGGTCGGCGGCAGGCGCAGTCATGACGGAAGCCTGCCAGAGACGATTACCGCAGGGTAGGGGGACGTTCCGGGCAGATGCCCCGGGCCTGCGGACCGGTTCCGTCCCGGCCCCCGACAGCCCGTAGAGTGACGCGCACGAACGGCGGAACGCGCCTGGCGCACCACATGAACCGGGATGCCGCTCCGGCCGTACGGGTATGCGTGCCCGGAAGGAGCTTGAGCACCGGGCGCGGCCGAGCAGCACAGCGGCCCGCGTACGAAAGAGCGGCCCGGGCACGAGGAAACGGGGGGTGCATGAGCACGGAAGCGCGGCACGCCCCCGTCCCGCGACGTCCGTCGACCCCGCCCGGACAGTCCACTGACAACGGCGTCGAACCGGCACCCCCGGGTACGGCGCCGCGCGTGCCGCCGGGCCCCCCGCCCCAGCGCCCACCGATGCCGTCCGCACCCCCACGCCCGTTCCGCCGGCCACCGGACGTCGACCCCGACGACGAACCTTCCGTCTTCACCCCACGAGAGTCCTCCCGCACCACGCCCTGGGACACCTCCCGCACCACGCCAGGCGACGGCTCGCGCACGACACCCGGCGACACCGCCCGCACCTCGCCCGGCGACGGCTCGCGCACCTCGCCCGGCGACACCGCCCGCACATCGCCCGGCGGCGGCTCGCGCACCTCGCCCGGCGGCGGCTCCGGCGCCACGCCCGGCGGCCGGCCCTTCGCCGACAGCGCGCCCGCCGGCCGGTCCGGCCCCGCGAGGGCCGCCGGTCAGCCGCGTGTCCCGGCATCACGGCAGTCGGCCGTGCCCGAGGTCCCCGCCCCCGCGAGCCCGCCCCCGCCCCCCGCCTCGGCCCGCTTCCCCGACGCACGCCCGAGCGCCGGCCCCGCCCCACGCCGTGACGGAACCGGCACGGCAGATCCGGCCCGCCCGGACGCGCAGCCGCGCCGGCCGGGGGCTCCGGTGGGGGCGGCCGGTGCTGATCGCCAGGTGCGTCGGCCGGTGGTGCGGGTGGACGAGACCGGTCCAAGTGGGCGGGTTCGCCGGCCAGGGGCTCCGGGGGAGTCCGCTGGTGCTGGTGCTGGTGCTGGTGCTGGTGCCGGTGGTGCTCATGGTGCCGATGGTGCCGGCGCCGGGTGGGTGGGTCAGCCGGTGGCTCCTTCCGAGGCGGCCGCGGAGACGACGGCCCGGCTGCGGCCCCGCAGCGGCGCACGCGGCCAGGGCGCCCCGGCGGAAACACCGTCGGAGACCACGGCCCGGCTCCGCCCGATCCCCCCGGACGCCTCCGCTTCCCCGGCGCACCCGGCTCGCTCAGCTCCCTCCTCCGCCGCGTCGGCCCCGGCCGTCTCATCCGCGCCGTCGGCCGGTGTCCGACACCCCGCGCCCGCGGCCGGTCGCCCGGCGTCGGTGGAGCCGGCCGCCGACCCCCGTAGCGGGTCCGCACCGGCACCCGCCGTCGTCCCCGCACCCGCCGTCGTCCCCGCACCCGGCGTCGTCCCCGCCTCTGGGACCGGTGCCCCCGGGACCGGTGCCCCCGCGAGCGGTGGTCGTGCGAGCGGTGGTCGTGTGCGGGGCCAGGAGGGGCCTGCCTGGCGGCCGGTGGAGCCGGCGCAGCCCGGGAGGCCCGGGCCCGATCCGGCGCACTCGTGGAGCGCCGGGTCCGCCGCCCAGCCCGTCGGGTCCTTCACGGAACCCGCGACCTCCGGTGAACGGACCCGGCACCGCGTCGGCCCCCGTACCGCCGCTGCCGCCGCCTGCCTGGTGCTCGGCCTCGGTCTCATCGGCGGTGCCGTGACCGGGAGCTGGCTCACCGGGGACGGCGCGGACGAGAGCGCCGGCAACGCCTTCAGCACCGCCGGGACGCTCTGGCACAACGTGCCCGTGGACGAGCTGTTCCCGCCCACCGTCCAGGGCACCGGCGCAGGCCCCGGCGGCGCCGACCGCACCTGGACCCGGATCGCCGTCGCCCCCGACACCGGCTGCGCCCACGCCTTCGACCCCCTCCTGCACAAGGCCCTCGCCCCGGTCGGCTGCCGGAGACTGCTGCGCGCCACCTACACCGACGCCACCCAGACCTACGTCACCACCGTCGGCCTGCTCTTCACCAAGGCCGACCCCGCCGCGATGTCCGCGCTCGCCGCCCGCTTCCGCGACGAGCACCTGGACCGCCGCGCCGACCTCATGCCCCGGGCCTACCACGCCCCGGACACGGCCGCCGCCGTCTTCGGCGACAAGCAGCGCGCGTCCTGGACCGTCTCCGTCCTCACCGACGCCCCCGTCGTCGCCTTCGCCGTCTCCGGCTGGGCCGACGGCCGCACCGTCGACTCGCCGGAACCCGCCGCGGAGGCGGTCCGCTCCGGCGTCACCACGGCACCGGCCCAGGCCGGCCTCGGCAACGAGGCCCAGGGCCTGGCCGACCGCATCGAACGGCGCCTGCGCAAGACCGTCGGCACGGCAACGGAGAAGCCCTCGTGAAGCGACCGATCAGCGCCGCCCGCACTATCAGCGCGGCGGTGAGCCTGCTGCTCGCCGGCGCCCTCGCGCTGCTGCCGGCCACCGCCGCCCGCGCCGACGGCATCCGCGCCCAGCAGTGGGCCCTGTCCGGCCTCCACCTGGAGGAGGCCTGGCGGACCACCAAGGGGCAGGGCGTCACGGTCGCCGTCCTGGACACCGGCGTCGACGCCGACCACCCGGACCTCGCCGGGAACGTCCTGCAGGCCAAGGACATGATCGGCTTCGGCGCCCGGCGCTACGACCGCACCTGGGCCCGGCACGGCACCGCCATGGCCGGCATCATCGCGGGACACGGTCACGGCCCCGGCCACGGCGAAGGCGTGCTGGGGGTCGCCCCCGAGGCCCGCATCCTGCCCGTGCGGGTCATCCTGGAGGACGGCGACCCGGCCCGCACCAAAGCCCGCACCACCCGGGGCAACGCCCTCGCCGACGGCATCCGCTGGGCCGCCGACCACGGCGCCGACGTCATCAACCTCTCGCTGGGCGACGACTCCGACTCCGCGCACCCGGAGCCGAGCGAGGACGAGGCCGTGCAGTACGCCCTCAAGAAGGGCGTGGTCGTGGTGGCCTCCGCGGGCAACGGCGGCGACAAGGGCGACCACGTCTCGTACCCGGCGGCCTATCCCGGCGTCATCGCCGCCACCGCCGTCGACCGCTACGGCACCCGGGCCTCCTTCTCCACCCGCCGCTGGTACGCCGCGGTCAGCGCGCCCGGCGTGGACATCGTCATCGCCGACCCGGACCACGAGTACTACCAGGGCTGGGGCACGTCGGCCGCCTCCGCCTTCGTCTCCGGGGCGGCGGCGCTGATCAGGTCCGCGCACCCGGACCTGTCCCCGGCCCAGATCAAGAAACTCCTGGAGGACAGCGCGCGGGACGCCCCGGTGGGTGGCCGTGACGACTCCCGGGGCTTCGGCATGATCGACCCGGCGGCGGCCCTGAGGAAGGCGGCCCGCCTCACGCCCAAGGAACTGCACTCCGCCTCGTACGGCGACAAGTACTTCGGCGCCGGCCCGGACACGGCCCGGGCCACCGGCGTTGCCTCCGACTGGGCGGCCCCGCTCGCCGGCGGCGCGGGCGGAGTCCTCCTGGTGGCCGGGGTGGTCCTCTGGCGGAGCCGCAGACGGTCGATCTGACCCGCCCCAGCCCCCGGACCGCTCAGCCCCTAAGGCGACGGCCCCGAAGGTGACGGCCCCGAGGTGACGGCCCCGAACCGCTCAGCCCCGAAGGTGACGGCCCCGGACCGCTCAGCCCCGGAGGCGACGGCCCCGGACCGCTCAGCCCCGGAGGCGACGGCCCCGAACCGCTCAGCCCCGAGGGTGACAGCCCCGAAGGCGACGGTCCCGAAGGCGGCGGCCCCGGAGACGACGGCCCCGGAGGCGGCCGACTCGAAGCGTCCGGTCGCGGAAGCGATGGCTCACGTGGCGGTGAATGCCGCCAACGCCGCTCCCGCCGCCGCCTCCACCAGCGTGATGCCCTGCTCCAGGGTCCCGGTGCCCTTCGACAGCACCGCCACCAGGTAGCCGGTGCCGTCCACGGTCACCCGTCCGATGCTGTTCACGTCCCACAGCCCCGTCGTGCTACGCGGCAGCCACCCGTTCTTCAGCGCCCAGGAACCGCCCCGTGCGGCGGCCGAGACCCCCCACCGCTGGTCGGCCTCCACCCCCTCCATCAGCCCCTGGACATACGCCCGCGAAGCAGCGCTCAGCTTCGAGTCCGCCCCGAACACCTGCCGCAGCAGCACCAGTTGGTCCGCGGCCGTGGTCTGCGTCAGCCCCCACAGCCCACCCTCGCCGCCGGAGGTCCCCGTCAGGCCGAAGCGCTCGTTCGCCGCGTCGAGCCCGGCCGCCCGTCCGATCGTGTGCCACAGCTCAGTCGCCGACGTGTTGTCGCTGTTCTCGATCATCTTCGTGGCGTACGCCTGCTCGGCCCCCGTCAGCCCCCGCCCCGCGTCCTGCGCCTGGAGCAGCAGCGCTGCCAGGATGTCGACCTTGACGATGCTTGCCGTGTCGAAGGCGGCGTCGCCGTACACCGCGCGTTCGCCGGAGACAGGCTCCAGCACCGCCACCGACACCCCCGCACCCGACGGCACCGTCACCCCGGCCATCGCCGTGCTCAGCAGTGCGTCCCGGTCCGCAGCCGGCTCGGTCACGGATGCCTCCTCACCCGCCCCGGCCGAGACGGAGGCCGAGGACGACGCCGCCGACGATACGGCCCCGGAGCGCGCCCGCTCTTCCCGTAGGCCCCGCAGCGCGCCCGCTCCTTCCCGTGGACCGTGCCGCCGGCCGTGACCCCGCCGACGGCGACGGGCGACGGCGGCGAGCGCCGCGCACAGGGCACGTCCGCGGACGAAGGCGTGTGGGCGGCCACAGGGCGGGTCTGGGCCCGACCGGCCCCACGCCGGGGCGGCCGCTTCCCCCCTATAGGGTCGTGACCGTGGCGAACAAGAACATTCCCGACCCCGGCTTCTCCGACGACGACGGCTCCGCCGATCCCCGGCTGAGCGCCGCGCTCGCCGGCTGGGCCGAGGACCGCAGCGCCCTCGGGCCCGTCCTGGCGGCGCTCAAGAGCGCCCGCCTGCTCGTCCCCGTCGTCGCCGTGGTCGGCGAGGTGGAGGAGGACGAGAACGGGCTGCGCCGCGAGAAGACCAGCGACATGGCCGTCCCCACCCTGAAGGCCGGCGACCGCACCGCGCTGCCCGCCTTCACCTCCACGGACTCCCTCGCCCGCTGGGATCCCGCGGCCCGCCCGGTGGCCGTACCGCTGCACCAGGCGCTGGAGGCAGCCGCGCACGAGAAGGCCGACACGGTCGTGCTCGACCTCGCCGGACCGGTGCCCTTCGAGCTGACCGGGCCCGCGCTGCTCGCCCTCGCCGAGGGCCGCACCAGCACCGACCCGCTCGCGGACCCGGCCGTCGTCGAGGCCGTCCGTACGGCGGTGGCGGCCGAGCCCGCCGTACTGCGCGCGCACCTCGGGCCGGGGCAGGCCGACGGCACCCTCGCCCTCGTCCTCGACCCGGCCGCGGCGCCCGCCGAGGCCGCCCGCGCGGTCGCGCAGCGCCTGGCGGCCGACGAAACACTGCGGGCCCGCCTGGTGCGCGGCCTCGACCTGGCACTGCTGCCGGCCGGGGTCACGCCTCCGGGCGAGCCCTTGTACGTGAAGGAGTAGGTCAGCCGTAGACGGGTCCGGTGTACTTCTCACCGGGGCCCTGGCCCGGCTCGTCCGGGACGACCGACGCCTCGCGGAAGGCCAGCTGCAGCGACTTCAAGCCGTCGCGCAGCGGCGCCGCGTGGAAGGAGCTGACCTCGGTCGCGCTCGCGTCCAGGAGGCCGGCGAGCGCGGTGATCAGCTTGCGGGCCTCGTCCAGGTCCTTGTACTTGTCGCCCTCCTCGCTGAGCCCGAGCTTCACGGCGGAGGCGCTCATCAGGTTGACGGCGACCGTCACGATCACCTCGACGGCGGGGACCTCGGCGATGTCCCGGGTCATCGCGTCGAAGTCGGGGGACTCGGCAGGGGTGTCACTCATGCCCCACACCATAGGCGGTGCCGCCCGGCCCCCCTCAATTAGCCCTTGTCAAGCGATCCTGGTAATCTGGGAGACGACCGGCCGGACATTCATGTGCCCGGCCCACAAGTGGAGGCTCCGATCTCCCACCTGACCGCCCCCCGGGGCGGCGGGTCACCCGGTCAGGCGGCCACCATCGTTCCGTACGGACGATGGAGTCGCCCGAAAGTGCGCCCCGCGGCATCGCGGCGGTGCTCCGGTTGTGTTTTGGAGCCCCGCCTGTGATCGTCCGGGGCATTTTTTGTGCTTCGGCGCGGTTAGGTCTTACGAACACAGACGTTACGCGGTTGTCCGCCAGACACTCGCGTGGTGCTACCGAGGAGGATCCATCAGCGCCGAGCCCCGCATCAACGACCGGATTCGCGTTCCCGAGGTGCGACTTGTCGGTCCCAGTGGCGAGCAGGTGGGCATCGTCCCGCTCGCTAAGGCACTGGAGCTTGCGCAGGAGTACGACCTGGACCTGGTCGAGGTCGCGGCGAACGCCCGTCCGCCCGTCTGCAAGCTCATGGACTACGGGAAGTTCAAGTACGAGTCGGCCATGAAGGCCCGTGAGGCGCGCAAGAACCAGGCGCACACGGTCATCAAGGAGATGAAGCTCCGGCCGAAGATCGACCCGCACGACTATGACACCAAGAAGGGTCACGTCGTCCGGTTCCTCAAGCAGGGCGACAAGGTCAAGATCACGATCATGTTCCGTGGTCGCGAGCAGTCCCGCCCCGAGCTGGGCTACCGACTGCTGCAGCGTCTCGCGGAGGACGTCCAGGACCTCGGTTTCGTGGAGTCGAACCCGAAGCAGGACGGCCGGAACATGATCATGGTTCTCGGTCCGCACAAGAAGAAGACCGAGGCGATGGCCGAGGCCCGTCAGGCGCAGGAGGCCCGCAAGGCGGAGGCGAAGGCCAACCCCGGTCGCTCGCAGAACCCCGCCGAGGCCGAGGCGTCCGCCGAGGAACCTGCCGAGGCGTGATCCCGGGGGACATCCGTCCCCGAGGATGTAACCGAAACAAGAGAGCGACGCTCCACCGTGCCCGGTTCCAGGACCGGGCACCGGAGCGCCACCGACGAGGAGAGAACGGCGCTATGCCGAAGAACAAGTCGCACAGCGGTGCCAGCAAGCGCTTCAAGGTCACCGGCTCCGGCAAGGTGCTCCGTGAGCGCGCCGGCAAGCGCCACCTGCTCGAGCACAAGTCGTCCCGTGTCACGCGTCGCCTCACCGGCAACGCCGAGATGGCCCCGGGCGACGCCGCGAAGATCAAGAAGCTTCTCGGCAAGTGACGTAGCGGCGCTCGCCATCCACTGAGCGCCGTACGCCAGGACCGGGACCCAGTCGTTTCCGGGTCGTGTGAGTACACCCACGACCCCGCTACAAGGAGTTAACAAGTGGCACGCGTCAAGCGGGCAGTCAACGCCCACAAGAAGCGCCGGGCGATCCTCGAGCAGGCCTCCGGCTACCGCGGTCAGCGTTCGCGCCTGTACCGCAAGGCCAAGGAGCAGGTCACCCACTCGCTGGTCTACAACTACAACGACCGCAAGAAGCGCAAGGGCGACTTCCGTCAGCTGTGGATCCAGCGCATCAACGCCGCTGCCCGCGCCAACGGCATCACCTACAACCGCTTCATCCAGGGTCTGAAGGCCGCGAACGTCGAGGTCGACCGCAAGATCCTGGCCGAGCTGGCCGTCAACGACGCGGGCGCCTTCGCGGCGCTGGTCGAGGTCGCGCAGAAGGCGCTGCCGTCGGACGTCAACGCCCCCAAGGCTGCGTGACGCTGCGCTGGCTTTGAGCCGACGTGACCGAAGGACCCGCAGGCTGTATGGCTTGCGGGTCCTGTCGTTGCCCCGGCGGTCCGGCCGCCGGCCGGCTGCCGGTGCGTCGTGGCCGTTCGCGCAGTTCCCCGCGCCCCTTTCGGGTGCGTCGTGGCCGGTCGCGGAGTTCCCCGCGCCCCTTCGGGGCGGCAGTCCCGTCGGCGTCATGAAGAGAAGACTCCCCTGAAGGTGAAGAGCATGTCCCCCGTCAGCCCCGAGCTGATCTCCTCCCGGTCCGCCCGTGTCTCCGCCGCCCGGCGGCTCGCCAAGCGGAACTTCCGGGGGAAGGACCGGCTGTTCCTCGCGGAGGGGCCGCAGGCCGTCAGGGAAGCGGCCGGACACCGTGCCGGCGGGCAGGCCACCCTGGTCGAGCTGTTCGCCACCGTGGAGGCCGCGGAGCGGTACGCCGACATCGTCGGGGAGGCCCGCAGCGCCGGCGCCCGGGTGCACCTGGCCTCGGAAGAGGTCATCGCCGAGATCTCCACCACCGTCACCCCGCAGGGGCTGGTCGGGGTCTGCCGGTTCCTGGACACCCCCTTCGAGGACATCCTCGCCGCCCGGCCCAGGCTGGTCGCCGTCCTCGCCCACGTGCGCGACCCCGGGAACGCCGGCACCGTGCTCCGCTGCGCCGACGCCGCCGGCGCCGAGGCCGTCGTCCTGACCGACGCCTCCGTCGACCTGTACAACCCCAAGGCCGTACGGGCCTCCGTCGGCTCCCTGTTCCACCTCCCGGTGGCCGTCGGCGTCCCGGTCGAGGAGGCCGTCGAGGGACTCAAGGCCGCCGGCGTGCGCATCCTCGCCGCCGACGGAGCCGGGGACCGCGACCTCGACGAGGAACTGGACAAGGGCACCATGGGCGGGCCCAGCGCCTGGGTGTTCGGCAACGAGGCCTGGGGGCTCCCGGAGGAGACCCGCGCCCTCGCCGACGCCGTCGTCCGCGTCCCCATCCACGGAAAAGCCGAGAGCCTGAACCTCGCCACGGCCGCCGCCGTATGTCTCTACGCATCGGCCCGGGCACAGCGCGCCTCCGGAGGGTGCCGAACCGTCACCCAGAGCTAGTAGGCTGACCAGCTCGGGGCCCTGCGCCGTCTGAGAGGTGGGGTACGGGGATGAGTGTGGCCGGCACAAGCACCACGCCGGAGGGACGGGACATGCAGTGCACACCCGCGCCGGGACAGGGCGAGCCCGGCCTCGCCGTCGACCCCGACGAGCTGCCCGACGGCCTCGTCGTCGCCGACGCGCACGGCCGCGTGGTCTGCTTCAACGCCGCCGCCGCCCGCATCACCGCCGTACGGCCCGCGGAAGCCCTCGGACAGTCCCTGGAGAAGGCGCTGCCGTTAGAGGATCTCGAGGGGCGCCGCTGGTGGCAGCTCACCGACCCCTACGGCGGGCTCGCCATCCGCAAGCGGCAGCCCGAGCGCAACCTGCTGCTGCCCGGCGGCCGGGAGGTCCTCGTCTCCGCCCGCTACGTGCGCGACGAGCCGTTGGGGCCGGTGCGGCGCGTCGCCGTCTCCGTGCGGGACACCGAGGCCCGCCGCCGCACCGAGCGCAGCCACGCCGAGCTGATCGCCACCGTCGCGCACGAGCTGCGCTCCCCGCTGACCTCCGTGAAGGGCTTCACCGCCACCCTCCTCGCCAAGTGGGAACGCTTCACCGACGACCAGAAGCGCCTCATGCTGGAGACCGTGGACGCCGACGCCGACCGCGTCACCCGGCTCATCGCCGAGCTGCTCGACATCTCCCGGATCGATTCCGGACGGCTGGAGGTGCGCCGCCAGCCCGTCGACATCGGAGCCGCCGTCTCCCGGCACATCCAGGCCTACGTCGCCGCCGGCCAGCGCGCCGACCGCTTCCTGCTCCGCATCGAGCAGCCGCTGCCCGACCTGTGGGCCGACCCCGACAAGATCGACCAGGTCCTCAGCAACCTCATCGAAAATGCCGTGCGGCACGGCGAGGGAACCGTCACCATTGACGTCACGCCCTCGGCGTCCCCGCGCGAGGGCGAGGAAACCGGCACGTCGGTCACGGTGAGCGACGAGGGGCCCGGCATCCCGGAGGAGTCCATGAACCGCGTCTTCACCCGCTTCTGGCGGGGCAGCAAGCGCGGCGGCACCGGTCTCGGGCTGTACATCGTCAAAGGCATCGTGGAGGCCCACGGCGGCACCATCACCGTCGGCCGCGCCCCCGAAGGCGGCGCCGAGTTCCGGTTTACGCTGCCCGTGAGCGCGCCGGCGTATCTCGCCTAGCGGCCCACGGGCCATTCGTCCACCCCCACCCCGTTAGACTCGGCCTTTGGCACCTTTGTGTCCTTCACACGGCCCGCGCAGAAGCCCGGCGAGTTTCTGGGAGTGCCTGAGTCGGTGACGGGGACCGTCCGCCAGCCAATCGGAAGCACGGGAAGAGATGTCGGCACCCAATAAGTCGTACGACCCTGTCGAGGTCGAGGCGTTGAAACCGGAAGAGATCGAGCGCATGCGGGACGAGGCGCTCGCCGCCTTCGCCGCCGCGGACTCCCTCGACGCGCTCCACGAGGCCAAGGTCGCCCACACCGGCCCCGCCTCCCCGCTGGCCCTCGCCAACCGCGAGATCGGCGCCCTGCCCCCGCACGCCAAGGCCGAGGCCGGCAAGCGCGTCGGCATGGCCCGCGGCGCCGTCAACAAGGCCCTCGCCGCCCGCCAGGCCGAACTGGAGGCCGAGCGGGACGCCCGCGTGCTGGTCGAGGAGGACGTCGACGTCACGCTGCCGTACGACCGCGTCCCGGCCGGCGCCCGGCACCCGCTGACCACGCTCTCGGACCGCATCGAGGACATCTTCGTGGCCATGGGCTACGAGGTCGCCGAGGGTCCGCAGGTCGAGGCCGAGTGGTTCAACTTCGACGCCCTCAACATCGGCCCGGACCACCCGGCCCGCGGCGAGGCCGACACCTTCTTCGTGCAGGGCCCCGACGGCGGCACGGAGTCCGGTGTCGTGCTGCGCACCCACACCTCGCCCGTGCAGATCCGCTCGCTGCTCGACCGTGAGCTGCCGGTCTACGTGATCTGCCCCGGCCGGGTGTACCGCACCGACGAGCTGGACGCCACGCACACCCCGGTCTTCCACCAGGTCGAGCTGCTCGCCGTCGACGAGGGCCTGACCATGGCCGACCTCAAGGGCACCCTGGACCACATGGTCCAGTCGCTGTTCGGCGAGGGCATGAAGACCCGGCTGCGGCCGAACTTCTTCCCCTTCACCGAGCCGAGCGCCGAGATGGACATGCTCTGCTACGTGTGCAAGGGCGAGTCCGTCGGCAACCCCGACCGGCCCTGCCGCACCTGCTCCAGCGAAGGCTGGATCGAGCTGGGCGGCTGCGGCATGGTCAACCCGCGGGTGCTGGCCGCCTGCGGCGTCGACCCGGAGAAGTACAGCGGTTTCGCCTTCGGGTTCGGCATCGAGCGGATGCTGATGTTCCGCCACAACGTCGAAGACATGCGAGACATGGTCGAGGGTGACGTCCGGTTCACCCGGCCGTTCGGGATGGAGATCTGATGCGGGTCCCGCTTTCTTGGCTGCGGGAGTACGTCGACCTGCCGGCCACCGAGACCGGCCGTGACGTCCAGGCCAAGCTCATCTCGGCAGGCCTGGAGGTCGAGACCGTCGAGCAGCTCGGCGCCGACCTCAAGGGCCCGCTGGTCGTCGGCCAGGTGCTGACCATCGAGGAACTGGAGGGCTTCAAGAAGCCGATCCGGTTCTGCACCGTCGACGTGGGCCAGGCCAACGGCACCGGCGAGCCCCAGGAGATCGTCTGCGGCGCCCGCAACTTCGCCGTCGGCGACAAGGTCGTCGTGGTCCTCCCCGGCGCCACGCTGCCCGGCGGCTTCTCCATCGCCGCCCGCAAGACCTACGGCAAGACGTCCCACGGCATGATCTGCTCCAGCGACGAGCTGGGCATGGGCGACGACGGCAACCACGGCATCATCGTGCTGCCCCCCGAGACCGAGGTCGGCAAGGACGCCATCGAGCTGCTCGAGCTGGTCGACGAGGTCCTGGACATCGCCGTCACCGCCAACCGCGGCGACTGCCTGTCCATCCGCGGTGTCGCCCGTGAGACGGCCATCGCCTACGGCCTGCCGCTGCGCGACCCGGCCCTGATCGACGTCCCGGCCCCGAACGCCTACGGCTACCCGGTGCAGGTCTCCGACGCCGCGGGCTGCGACCGCTTCACCGCCCGCACGGTCACCGGCCTGAGCCCCGAGGCACGCTCCCCGATCTGGCTGCAGCGCCGGCTGCAGAAGGTCGGCATGCGCCCGATCTCGCTCGCCGTCGACATCACCAACTACGTGATGATGGAGCTGGGCCAGCCGCTGCACGCCTACGACCGGGCCCTGGTCCAGGGCACCATCGGCGTCCGCCGGGCCCAGGAGGGCGAGAAGCTCGTCACCCTCGACGGCGTCGAGCGCAAGCTGCACGCCGAGGACCTGGTCATCACCGACGAGCGCGGCCCCATCGGCCTCGCCGGCGTCATGGGCGGCGCCAACACGGAGATCGCCGACCACGACGCCACGGGGAACGGGGCGAACGCCACCACCGACGTGGTCATCGAGGCGGCCCACTTCAACGCCGTGTCGGTCGCCCGCACCGGCCGCCGCCACAAGCTGCTGTCCGAGGCGTCCCGCCGCTTCGAGCGCGGCGTCGACCCGCAGGCCGCCGCGGCCGCCGCGCAGCGCACCGTGGACCTGCTGGTGCTCCTCGCGGGCGGCACCGCGGAGGCCGGCGTCACCGAGATCATCGCGCCCTCGGCCCCGCACACGATCACCGTCCCGGCCGACCACCCGGACAAGGTGGCGGGCGTCGAGTACGGCCGCGAGACGGTCGTGCGCCGCCTCCAGGAGGTCGGCTGCGACGTGTACGGGCAGGACGAGCTGATCGTCACCGTCCCGTCCTGGCGCCCCGACCTCGTCGACGCCAACGACCTGGCCGAAGAGGTCATCCGGCTGGAGGGCTACGAGAACCTGCCCTCCACGCTGCCCAAGCTGCCCTCGCAGCGCGGTCTGACCCACCGCCAGCGGCTGCACCGCCGGGTCGGCCGGGCCCTGGCCGGCGCGGGCTACGTCGAGGCGCCGAACTACCCGTTCATCGGCGAGCAGGTCTTCGACCAGCTCGGCCTGGAGGCCGACGACCCGGCCCGCCGCGTCGTGAAGCTGGTCAACCCGCTCAACGACGAGGAGCCCGCGCTGCGCACCACGCTGCTGCCGGGTCTGCTCGGTGCGCTGCGGCGCAACGCCGGCCGGGGCGCGCACGACCTCGCCCTGTTCGAGACCGGGCTGGTCTTCCTCCCGCGCGCGGAGCAGCGCGTCGCCACGCACCTGCCCGTCGACCGGCGTCCCACCGACGAGGAGCTGGCCGCGCTGAACGCAGCGCTGCCCGACCAGCCGCGGCACGTCGCCGCCGTCCTCACGGGCGCTCGCGAGCAGTCCGGCTGGTGGGGCGGCGGCCGTCCGGCCGGGTGGGCCGACGCCGTCGAGGCGGCCCGCGCCGTGGCGCGCGAGGCCGGCGCGGAGCTGGTCGTGCGCAAGGGCGCCTACGGTCCCTGGCACCCCGGCCGCTGCGCCGAGCTGGTGGTCGTCGCCGACGGCACCGAGCAGGTCGTGGGACACGCAGGAGAACTGCACCCGCGTGTCCTGAAGGCCCTGGGCCTGCCCGAGCGCACGTGCGCGATGGAGCTGGACCTGGACGCCCTGGAGGCGGTGGGCGACGGTGCTCCGCAGGCGCCGAGCATCTCCACGTTCCCGGTGGCCACGCAGGACGTCGCTCTCGTCGTCGACAAGCCGGTACCCGCGGCCGAGGTCGAGGCGGCGCTGCGCGAGGGCGCGGGCGAGCTGCTGGAGTCCATCCGGCTGTTCGACGTGTACGAGAACGCCGAGCAGCTGGGCGACGGCAAGAAGTCGCTGGCGTACGCGCTGCGGTTCCGGGCCGGTGACCGGACGCTGACGGTGGACGAGGCGTCGGCCGCGCGGGATGCGGCGGTCGCCCTCGCGGGCGAGCGGACGGGTGCGGTGCTGCGCGGCTGAGCGCCGCACGGGGTTGTGCGCGCGGGCCGGCTGCGGGTGTGCCGTGGCCGGCCCGCGCAGTTCCCCGCGCCCTCCGGGGCCCGCCGACCCCGGTGTCAGCTGCATAAATGCAGGTTGCCTCGGGTTATCTCACTCGTTCGGGTGGGAACGGACGGCGATCCGGCCCACCCGGGTCGTGCGATGGACAGAATCGGACCGGCCTTTCGGGGTCGGTCCGTCTGCTTGTCAGGGCCCACATGGGGGACCAGAGGCATGATCCGCATCAAGGCACGGGCGCCCACCGCGCGAGGAGCCGTTCTGCCCACGGTCTGGGGAGCAGTGGCCGTCGGCTACAAGTTCGGTTGCCCGCTCGCCCAGCAGGACGGGCTCGGGGCGCGCATCGCCACCAGCGCCGTGTTCTTCGCCGTCGGCACCGGTCTCATACTCCATGTCCGCCGCACCCTGCTGCGGGAGCTGCGGCTCGCCCGGCGGGCGGCACGGGCCGCGCAGAACGTCGTGCTGCGCCCGCTGCCGCCGCGTCTCGACGGGCTCAACGTGGCAGCCGCCCAGCTGTCCGCCGACCGGGGCGCGAGCGTCGGCGGTGATCTGTACGAGGCCGTCGCCACCGAGCACGGGGTGCGCGTGGTGATGGGGGACGTACGGGGGCACGGGCTGGCCGCTCTCGGCACGGTCGCCGCCCTGCTCGGCAGCTTCCGCGAGGCCGCCCACGACGAGCCCGAACTGGGCCGGGTGCTGGGCAGACTGGACCGGGCCCTCGCTCGGCACCTGCGGGAACGCGCCCGGGCCGAGCACCCGGCGAGCGGCGCCTCGGACCCCGACAACCCGGTCGCCGAGGAGTTCGTCACCGTACTGCTCCTGGAGATCGGCAGGGACGGCGAGCTGCGGGTCCTCAACTGCGGCCATCCGTGGCCTTACCTGCTCCGGGGTGCGCGGGTCGACCCGCTGACCCGTGCCGAGCCACTGCCGCCGCTGGGGCCGTTCCCGCTGCCCGCGGAGCTGCAGGCACGTCCGTGCGGCCGTCTGCTGCCGGGCGAGTCGCTCGTGCTGTTCACGGACGGCGCGGAGGACGCACGGGACGGCCGCGGCCGGTTCTTCTCGCTGCCGCGGACCCTGCGGGAAGCCGTACGGGATCACCCCGTCTCTCCCCAGACGGTCCTGCGCACGCTCTTCACCGCGCTGCTGCACCACACGGGCGGCAGGCCGACGGACGACGTGGCCGTACTGGTGCTGCGCAACGACCGTCGCGTCCCGGCGGCGGGCCCGGCCAAGCCACCGCTTTTCGAGGGGGAGCCGGCGGCTTGGCCGGCATCTCAGTGAAGCGTGGCGACACGCTGAGCGACAGTGCGTGCACGCCGCGGATGCGGGCACTCCGTTCACACCCCGTGTGAACCCGTACGCACTACGCTGACCGCACCAGGCCACTCGGGGGGCATTCCATGCAGCCCAACACTCTGCTCGACGCCATCCTGGACGAGGCGGGGATCTCGCACGCCGGTCTCGCCGCCCACGTCAACCAGGCGGGACGCGCACGCGGTCTCGCGCTGCGCTACGAACACACCGCCGTGGCGCGCTGGTTGAAGGGCCAGCGGCCCCGCGGCCAGGTGCCCGACCTGATCTGCGAGGTGCTGGCCGCCCGGCTGCACCGGCCCGTCACCCTGGACGACATCGGCCTCGGAGTGCCCGGCGAGCCGAGCGCACCGCACGCCGGTTCCCTGTCCGGCTTCGTGGAGCGGGCCACCGCCCTGTGGCGCTCGGACGAACAGCAGCGCCCCCACGTGCTCGGCGCCCAGGCCGTCACCGGCACCCCGGCCGTGATGCCGGTGTGGGAGTGGGAGAACCCGCCCGAGGACGTCGACGTCTCCCGGGGCGGGCGGCACCAGGTCACCGCGGCCGACATCGAGATGCTGCGCGCCGCCCGCACGCACTACGAGCAGCTGTACCGGAAGGCCGGCGGCATCGCGACGCGGACGCGGATCGTCGGTTTCCTCAACGCCGAGGCCGCGCCGCTGCTGCGGGGCAGCTACACCGATGCCACCGGGCGCCAACTGCACCGCACGACGGGCGGGTTGGTGGCGATCGCGGGCATCTGTGCGTACGACTCCGACGCCCACGGGCTCGCCCAGCGCTATTTCCACCAGGCGCTGCGGCTCGCGAAGGCCAGCGGCGACCGCGGACTCGGCGCGTACGTGATCGCCCTCCTGGTCAACCAGTCGCTGTTCATGCGGGAGTACCGGCAGGCCGTCGCCTTCGCCGAGGCGGCGCTGCGGGCCGCCGGCCGGCACATCACCCCGGCGCTCGCCTCCGACCTGTACGCGATGCAGGCCAAGGCGTACGCGCACCTCGGTGACGGCGGCAGCGCGCTGTCCTGCATCCGCCGTGCGGAGGCGGCGGCCGAGCGGATCCGGCGCGGGTACGAGCCGGACGAGACCGGTTACGTGCAGCCGGGGCTCGTCAATGTGCAGGTGGCCGAGGCCCTGCTGAGCCTCGGGGAACTCGCCGCCGCCCGGGAGCATGCCGCGGCGGCCGTCGACAACCCCGCCCACGACCGGGGGCGGGTGCACCGGCTGGCGATGCTCAGCACCATCGAACTGCGCCAGGGCAACGCCGAGAAGGCGGTGGTCAGCGCCGTGCAGATGGCCGAGCAGGCGCGCGGGATGGAGTCGCAGCGGCTGCGTGACAGACTCCGCGCGGTACGCGAGCATCTGGTGCGCTGCGGCTCGGCCGACACCGCCGAGGCCGCCGAACTCATCGACGGGGCATTGCGCGTACCGCTGTAGGCCCACTGTGGGAGCACCGTCGCTGCTGCGATATTGCCACTTACTCGGCGGAAGGTGGCAGAACCGTGCAGTGGACGAAACAGAACGAACAAACTGTGTATGAAAACCGCTGGTTCAGCGTCAATCTCGCAGATGTCGAGCTGCCGGACGGCCGGCACCTGGACCACTTCCTGATCCGGCTGCGTCCCGTGGCCGTGGCCACGGTCGTCAACGAGGCGAACGAAGTGCTGCTGCTGTGGCGGCACCGCTTCATCACCGACAGCTGGGGCTGGGAACTGGCCGCGGGCGTGGTCGAGGACGGCGAGGACATCGCGAGGGCGGCGGCCAGGGAACTGGAGGAGGAGACCGGCTGGCGGCCGGGGCCCCTGCACCACCTCATGAGCGTGGAGCCGTCCAACGGCCTCACCGACGCCCGGCACCACATCTACTGGTCCGACCGGGGCGAGTACGTGGGACATCCCGTGGACGACTTCGAGTCGGACCGGCGGGAATGGGTGCCCCTCAAAGTCGTCCCCGACCTGATCGCCCGTGGGGAGGTCCCGGCCGCCAACATGGCGGCCGCGTTACTCCTCCTGCACCACCTCAGGCTCGCCGAGGGCTAGTGGGTCCCCAGCGCCTGCCAGACCGTCACCACGAGCGCGCCGAGCGCGGTCAGCACGGCGAGCGAGGGCAGCGGCCAGCGTGCGTGTTCCAGCGAGGCCATCCGGGAGTTCAGCTCGTCCAGCTCCTTGGCGGTCTCCTCCGTACGGTGGCGGAGCAGCGCCAGCCCTCCCTCCACACGGGTGTAGGCCACGTCCAGGCGGCGCCGTAACTCTGCGAGTTCTCCATGGACCACGGGATGCTCCGGGTCGGCGGTCACGGGTCCGCTCCTTTCGGTAGTCGAAATGGATGGTTCCGCATCCCTTGCATGCGCATGAAGAGTCAACTCGCCTGGTGGGCGCATGGGGAGCGTGTGCGAAGGGCATATGCGTGCCCGGCGCGCACACGGTGTGTGAAACGGACGGGCCCGGCACCGAAGTCCGGTGCCGGGCCCGTAGGCGTCGCTCTTCGTAATCAGCCGTAGGTGTAGAAGCCGGAGCCGGTCTTCCGGCCGAGCCGGCCGGCCTCGACCATGCGCTGCAGCAGCGGGGGAGCGGCGTACAACGGCTCCTTGTACTCGGTGTACATGGAGTTGGCGATGGACACGACGGTGTCCAGGCCGATCAGGTCGGACAGCTTCAGCGGGCCCATCGGGTGGGCGCAGCCCATCTCCATGCCGTTGTCGATGTCCTCGCGGCTCGCGATGCCCGACTCGAACATCCGGATCGCGGACAGCAGGTAGGGCACGAGCAGCGCGTTCACCACGAAACCGGAGCGGTCCTGGGCGCGGATGGCGTGCTTGCCGAGCACCTTCTCGGCGAAGAGCTGGGCGCGGCTGAGGGTGCCCTCGGAGGTGGTGAGCGCCGGGATCAGCTCGACCAGGTTCTGCACCGGGGCCGGGTTGAAGAAGTGGATGCCGACGACGTGGTCCGGGCGCGACGTGGTGACCGCCAGCTTCACCAGCGGGATCGAGGAGGTGTTGGAGGCCAGGATCGCGTCGGCCCGGGTCACCACCTGGTCGAGCACCTGGAAGATCTCGGTCTTCACCTGCTCGTTCTCGACGACGGCCTCGATCACCAGGTCCCGGTCGGCGAACTCGCCGAGATCCGTGGTGAAGCTCAGCCGCGCCTGCGTGTCGTCCCGCTCCGCCTCACTGATCTTGCCGCGCTCGGCGGCCTTGGCCAGGGAGTTGAACAGCCGGGTACGGCCGATCTCCAAGGCCTCGCCGGTGGTCTCGGCGACCTTCACGTCCAGTCCCGCGCGGGCGCACACCTCGGCGATGCCCGCGCCCATCTGGCCGCAGCCCACGACTCCGACGCGCGCAATGTCTCCCGATGGGAAGTCCGTCACATCGACCCCTTCGCTGGTTCTCCGGCTCGCTGGCAGACCTCCGGGTCGGCGCCTGCTCCGAACGTGCACGTTACCGTCAAGTATCGATGATCGATCGCGCGGGTGGAGGCATCCTGGAGCGCGGAACGATCCGTGACGGAGCGGATCCGGAGCGTACGGGGGTGCGCATGGGGCGCATGTCACGCCGGGCCTTCGCCCTGGCCGCGCTGTCCACGCTGGCCACGGCACCGCGCGCGGCGGCCGGGGGTGCCGGGTCCGGCGCGAGCGCCGCGATGCGGGGCGTCTGGATCGCCACCGTCGTCAACCGGGACTGGCCCTCGCGGCCCGGCCTCACGGCGAACGCGCAGCGCAAGGAACTGATCGCCCACCTCGACCGGGCGGTCCGTGACCGGCTCAACACGGTGATCCTCCAGGTCCGGCCCACGGCCGACGCCCTGTGGCCGTCGCCGTACGAACCCTGGTCCGAGTACCTCACCGGCACCCAGGGCAAGCACCCCGGCTGGGACCCGCTGGGCACGGCCGTCGCGGAGGCCCACGCCCGCGGACTGCAACTGCACGCCTGGTTCAATCCGTACCGGATCGCCAACCACGCCGATCCGGGCCGGCTGGCCGCCTCCCACCCGGCCCGCAAGCACCCCGGCTGGGTGGTGCCCTACGGCGGCCGGCTCTACTACGACCCCGGTCTGCCCGAGGTCCGCGCCTTCGTGCAGCGGGCGATCCTCGACGCGGTCGCCCGCTATCCGGTCGACGCCGTCCACTTCGACGACTACTTCTACCCCTACCCGGTCGCCGGGCAGACCTTCGACGACGACGACGCCTACGACCGTCACGGCGGCGCGTTCTCCGGCCGGGCCGCCTGGCGACGGGACAACGTCGACCGGCTGGTGCAGGAGACGGCAGCGGGGATCAAGCGGGTCCGGCCCGGCACCCGGTTCGGGATCAGCCCCTTCGGCGTGTGGCGCAACGCCTCGTCCGACGCGCGGGGCTCCGACACGCAGGCGGGCGTCGAGACGTACGACGACATGCACGCGGACACCCGCAAGTGGGTCCGCAACCACTGGATCGACTACATCGTCCCGCAGCTGTACTGGCACCTGGGCAACGCCGCGGCCGACTACGCGAAGCTGGTCGAGTGGTGGGCCGGGGTCGCCGAGGGGACCAGGACACACCTGTACGTCGGCGAGGCCCTGTACCGGGCCGGGGCCGCCGGGCAGCCCGCCGCCTGGCGGGACCCGGTCGAGCTGTCCCGGCACCTCACGCTGGCCGCGAAGCACCCGCAGGTGCGCGGCCACGTGTTCTTCGCCGCCAAGGACCTGGCGGCCGATCGGATCGGGGCGATGGCACGGGTGGTCGCCGACCACTACCCGGGGCCGGCGAAACCACCGCGCTGACTACTGCTGTTGCAGGTCGTCCCGGTGCCGGACCTCGCAGTCGGGGCCGGGGGACATCACGGCCTCGCGCCCGTCCGGGAAGCGGACCCGGTAGGGCGGATTACCCTCCTGGCCCATCACTTCGACTACTTCCGTGATCTGGTCGTGTTGGCCGACCACCCTGCCGTGCTGGACAAGGCGGTCGCCCTTGGATGCGCGCATGTGACAGGCCCTCCTCATGATCACGACCGCTGCGTGACGGCGATGCACACGAGCACGGCCAGGGCGGTCAGGGGAGCGGCCACCGTGAGGTGCTCGCCCAGCAGCAGCGCCGACCACACCAGTGTGAGCAGGGGCTGGGCCAACTGCAACTGGCTGGCCCGCGGGATGCCGATGGCCGCCATGCCCCGGTACCACACGAGCAGCCCCAGGAAGGTCGAACCGACCGCCACCCACACCAGCCCCGCCACGCCGTGGACGGTCAGGCGCACCGGCTCGTGGGCCAGCGCGAGTGCCGCGGCGGGCACGGTCAGCGGCAGGCACAGCACCAGCGCCCAGCCGATGACCTGCCAGCCCGGCATGACCCGGGCCAGCCGGCCGCCCTCGGTGTAGCCGGCCGCACACACCAGCAGCGCCCCGAACAGGTACGCGTCGGCCGCGGTGAGCGCGCCGCCGCTCTGGGCGACGGTGAAGGCGAGCACGGCCACCGCGCCGGCCACCGCGGCGAGCCAGAACCGGCGGGAGGGACGGGCGCCGGTGCGCAGGGCCGAGAACACGGCGGTGGTCAGCGGCAGCAGGCCCACCACGACGGCCGCGTGCGCGGTGGTGGACGTCTGCAGGGCGAGCGTGGTCAGCATCGGGAAGCCCAGCACCACTCCGGCGGCGACCACGGCCAGCCCGGCGAGATGGCGCCGCGCCGGGAGCCGTACGCGCAGGGCGAGCAGACAGCCGCCGGCGACGGTCGCGGCGAGGACCCCGCGCACCGCCACGAGCGACCAGGGGCCGAAGCTCTCCAGGCCCCAGGCCGTCGAGGGAAAGGTCAGCGAGAAGGCGACCACGCCCAGGGCGGCCTGGAGGGTGCCGAGGCCGCGGATCTCCCGTGGAGCGGTGACTGCTATCGGGCTGGCGGTAGTAGCGCTACTCTGTGTCCTCATGCAACAGCGTAGCAGTGTGGCTGAACTGGCAGAACAGTTGCGGCAAGAGTTGGACCGCTACTCACCTGGTGGAAAGCTGCCGTCGAGTCGGGTGCTGGTCGAACGGTTCCGGGTGAGCCCGGTGACCGTCTCGCGCGCCCTGGCCCAGCTCGCCGCCGAGGGCCTGGTGGTCACCCGGCCCGGAGCCGGCGCCTTCCGGGCCCGGCCGCACAGCGCACAGCACCCCGCCGGTGACACCTCCTGGCAGGAGGTCACCTTGAGCGCCGACGGCGCCCCCGACCTCGTACCGCGCACGGTGGACGCTTCCGGTGTCACGGTCTCGCTGGCCGCTCCGGCCCCCGGCGTGCTGGAGTTCAACGGTGGCTATCTGCACTCCTCCCTCCAGCCGGAGCGGGCCATGGCGGCGGCGCTCGCCCGGGCCGGCCGGCGGCCGGGAGCCTGGACGCGGCCACCGCTGGAGGGGCTGCCGGAGCTGCGGGAGTGGTTCGCGCGCGGGATCGGCGGTGCCGTCACGGCGGCCGAGGTGCTGATCGCGGCGGGCGGCCAGTCCGCGCTGGCCACCGCCCTGCGCGCGCTCGCCCCGCCCGGCGCCCCGGTGCTCGTGGAATCACCCACCTACCCGGGCATGCTGGCCCTCGCCCGCGCGGCCGGCCTGCGGGCCGTGCCGGTGCCGGTGGACCCCGACGGCGTACGGCCCGGCCTGCTCGCGGACGCCTTCCGGGCCACCGGCGCCCGGGTCTTCGTCTGCCAGCCGCTGTTCCAGAACCCGACCGGCGCCGTCCTGGCTCCCGGCCGGCGGGCGGAGGTGCTGCGCATCGCCCGCGAGGCCGGCGCGTTCGTCGTCGAGGACGACTTCGTCCGCCGGCTCGTGCACGCCGATGCCGGACCGCTGCCCCGCCCGCTGGCCGCCGACGACCCTGACGGCGTCGTGGTGCACGTCGGCTCGCTGACCAAGGCGACCTCGCCGAGCTTCCGGGTGAGCGCCCTGGCCGCCCGCGGGCCGGTGCTCGAGCGGCTGCGCGCCATCCAGGTCGTGGACACCTTCTTCGTCCCGCGGCCGCTGCAGGAGGCCGCGCTGGAACTGGTCGGTTCCCCGGCCTGGCCCCGCCACCTGCGCGCGCTCTCCGCCGAGCTGAAGACCCGGCGCGACGCCATGACCGGCGCGCTCGCCCGGTACCTGCCCGAACCGGCCCTGCCGCACATCCCCTCCGGCGGCTACCACCTGTGGCTGCGGCTGCCCGAGGGCACCGACGAGGCCGCCCTGGCCGCGGCGGCCCTGCGCGCGGGCGTCGCCCTCACCCCCGGCCGCCCCTACTTCAGCGCCGAGCCCCCCGCCGCCCACCTGCGCCTGAGCTTCGCGGCGGTGGCCGGCACCGGGGAGATCGCGGAAGGGGTGCGGCGGCTGCGGGCCGCCTGGGACGAGGTGGTGCGAAATCCGGTCGTGCCGGACCGGGCGGGCCTGTGAGGATCACCCCATGAGCGACACACCCGACCTCCCCGAGGGGTACGAGTTCTCCGCCGACCCCGGCCGCGTCGACGTGGACCGCGTCCACGGCTGGCTGTCGAACGACGCGTACTGGGCGCTCGGCCGGCCGCGCGAGCAGCACGCCCGGGCGATGGCGTCCTCCCTGAACTTCGGCGTCTACGCGACGGGGACCGGGGAGCAGGTGGCGTTCGCGCGCGTGGTCACCGACCGGGCGCTGTTCGCCTGGCTCGCCGACGTGTACGTCGACCCCTCGGTGCGCGGCAAGGGCGTCGGCACGGCGTTCGTCGGGCGCATCCGCGATCACCTGGCGCCGTTCGGGCTGCGCCGGCTGATGCTGGCGACCGAGGACGCGCACGAGATTTACCGGAAGCTCGGCTTCCGGTCGCTGGACCGCCCGGAGCAGTGGATGATCCACAGCTTCGGCCGAACGGACGCCAAGTGATCGAACGTCCCTGGTAACCCCTAGGTAACAGCCTCTTGACCTGCTCTCCGTGGCGGCTCACCATCACCGCATGCCACTGAGGGTGACGTTCGTCGCCGCGGCGCGCAGTGCCCCGCTGCTCGCCGAGCGCTTCGAGGACGACCGGCCGCTGGACCAGGCCGGCTGGGACGAGGTGCAGCGCGTCGCCGGGGATCTGCTGCCGCTCGCGGCGGCCGAGCTGCGCTACTGCTCGCCGACACCGCGCAGCCGGGCCACGGGCGACGCCCTGGGCTACGCCCCGCTGGTCCAGCCGGCGCTCCGCGACTGCGGCATGGGCCGCTGGCGCGGGCTGACGCTGGGCGAGGCGATGGCCAGGGAGCCGCAGGCGGTGGACGCCTGGCTCGCCGACCCGCGGTCCACCCCGCACGGCGGCGAGTCCCTGCTGGAGTTCATCTCCCGGGTCGGTGGCTGGCTGGACACCCGGCCGGCCGACGACGGCGGCCGGATCGTCGCGGTGGCGGAGCCGGCCGTGATCCGGGCGGCCCTGGTCTACGCGCTGAAGGCGCCGCCCACCAGCTACTGGAACATCGACGTCCGCCCGCTCTCCATGACCTCGGTCACCGGTCGCGCGGGCCGCTGGAACCTCCGCTTCGACGGGGCGGGCGCTCAGCCCTCGCGCACGTAGCCGGTGGTCAGGACGAGGTCCTTCGCCGGACCGCCGACCCGCCACACCGTGCGCCAGTGGTCGGCGTCGCGGACGGTGAACTCGCCCCGGTAGAGGTCGGCCGCGCACGGGTGGTCGGCGACGTACCGCCCCGTGGTCAGGTCCAGCTCGTGGAAGGGCCGCCCGTCCGCGAACCGCACGTCCGCGCTGCCGGGTACGGGGCCCGGCAGGAACCGCAGCGTCCGGGTGGCCGGCCGCGCCACGCCCTGCCAGGTGAAGGTGCCGGACTCCTCGTGCAGCAGGCCGCCGTCCGGCAGCGGGCGGAAGACCGTCACGCCGGTGAAGTGTCCTTCGTCCGCGCCGGCGAGGTCCCGCACGATGCGCTCGACCCGCCAGCTTCCGGCCAGGTGGGCCAGTACGTCGGGTACCGGCCAGTACTCCTCCATCACCGTGCCTTTCCTCGTGTGCACCGGGGGTCCTTCCGGCGGCCGTCCAGGGGTCCATCCTGGCCGAGGCCGGCCGGGCCGACCACCCGGACCCCGCGCACCTCGGCGAGCAGCTCCAGGGCGCGGGCGGTGAGCGTCTCCTCGTACGCCGCCACCTCGGCCATGCCCAGCGATGCCGTTCGGGCCGAGCACCTTGTGCCCGGAGAAGGCCAGGAAGTCCGCGCCCAGCTCCCGCACGTCGACCGGGCGGTGCGCACGGACTGGGCGCCGTCCACGACCACCAGCGCGCCGGATGCGTGGGCCCGGTCGGTGAGTTCCCGGACCGGGTTGAGGGTGCCGAGGACGTTGGACTGGTGGGTGAGGGCCAGCACCTTGGTGCGCTCGTCCAGCAGCTCGTCCGCCCGGGAGAGGTCGAGCCGGCGAGTGCGCCGCACAGGGCTGCGCCCGCTGGTTCCTGCGCTCCCACGGCGCCCGCCGCTGGTGCACGACACAGTGCGGCAACCGGGTCCGGGCCGCCCGGGCGTACGCGACCCGCAAGGCCGGTTCACCTTGAGCACACCTCCCGGAAATCCAAAATTCTCCGGGAGGACATGAAATTCACGCGGCGTTTCCCGTATTCGGAAGAAGTCGCCTCACTTCCGGGTGAGCGCACAACCAACCGGAATCACGCTCCGTCTAAGTCGGCGACTTCCATGGGGCACACATTCTGTGAGGACTGCCGAAAATGCACCGCACCACTCCGCCCGGCGAAAGCGGCATTGCACACGGGAACAGGCGACGGCACCCCGACGGGGCCCGGGTGTGAAATCAATGCCCCGCCCCGATCGGGCCGCCGCCGTGCTGGCCGCAGCCCTCGCGACCGCCGCCCTGTGTGCCGGTGACGTACTGGCCCGCAGCTACCCTTTCGGCCCCCGCACCCGCAGCGTCAACGACCTGGGCAACCAGTACGTGCCTTTCCACGCCCACCTGTGGGACCTGCTGCACGGCAGGGCCGACGGCGGCCTCCTCGTCGACTGGCAGTCCGGGTACGGCTCCAGCTTCCTGCCCGACCTCGGTACGTACCTGGGCAGCCCGTTCGCGCCGCTGGTCGCCCTCTTCCCGCGGGACGAGATCGACCTCGCGGTGTACGTGATCACTCTTCTGAAGATCGCCTGCGCGGCCGCGGCCATGGCCTGGCTGCTGCTCACCTTGCGGCCGGGCCGCTGGTGGGCGGCGGGCCTGCTCGGCGCCTCGTACGCGCTGTGCGGCTGGACCCTCGCCGACGCCGACTACAACCCGATGTGGCTCGACGGCCTCATCGCCTTCCCCCTGCTGTGCCTGGTCGGCGAACGGGCCCTCACCGGCCGCCGACGGCTGCCCGGCGTCCTGATCGTCGCCCTCGCCTGGACCGCCAACTTCTACACGGCCTACATGGCCACCCTCGGTGCCGCCCTGGTCCTGCTGCTGCGCCTCCTGCTCGACCGTCCGCCGCTGCGCCGGGCCCTCGCCACGGCCGGCCGCGCCGCCCTGACCACCGCCCTCGGCGTGGGCCTCGCCGCCCCCCTCGTCACGGTCGTCTACTTCGGCACCCGCCACGCCCACCCGGGCCGGGAGCGCCGGTTCAGCCCGGTGCCGGCCGAGGACGTCCTGGCCAGACTGCTGCCCACGACGTACGGCTTCGGCTCCCCGGCCCTCTACGTCGGCGTCACCGCCCTGCTGCTCGCCCTCGCCCTGCCCTTCCACCGGGCCGTCCCGGGCCGGGTCCGGGCGGGCTGGACGGCCCTGGTGCTCGCAGTGGCGCTGTCCCTCCAGTGGGAACCGACCCACCTGCTCTGGCACGCCTTCGCCACCCCGCAGGGCAGCGCCTACCGGCAGACCTTCGTCCTGTGCGGGCTGCTCGTCGTCGCCGCCTGGCAGGCACTGTCCCACGGCCCGCCGGACCGTCGCGCCCTCGGTGCCGCGACCGCGCTGCTCGTCCTGATCACGGCCCTCGCGAGCCGCAGCGGCCTGGTACGGATCTTCACCTGGCCGGTGCTGCTGCTCGCCGTCGCCGGCGCCGTCGGCGGGCTCGTCCTGCTGGCCCGCTCCGCACCGCGCGGCCGGCCCGCCGCCCTGGCGGTCGTGCTCCTGCTCGGCGCGCAGCTCGGCGAGACCGCCGCCACCTCCGCCGTGGCCGGCCGCATGCGCCTCGGACACATGGACGACTACGCCCCGTGGGGCGAACGGCAGGAGCGACAGGCCGCGCTGATCGCCGAGGCGGACGGCTGGCCCCGGTACCGCGCCGACCCGGGCCGCGAGCAGACCGTCGGCAACGACCCGATGCTCGTGGGCGGCCAGGGCGCCCAGTACTACAGCAGCCTGACCTCCGACGTGCTCAGCCGTACCCTCACCGCGCTCGGCGACGGCTGGACCTCGCGCGGGCGGAGCGTGCAGAGCCTGGACAACGCCGTCACCGATGTCATCTTCTCCGTCGGCGCCCGGGTCCACTCACCCCCCGACCCGCACCAGAAGCACGTGCCGCCGGGCGGGACCCCGGCGACCCTGACCCGGCGGGGCGTCCCGCCCCTGGTGACGGTACGGCCCGTACCGGACCGCCGGCCCTTCGGCCCCTCGCCGTACCGCAACCAGGAGATCCTGCTGGGCAGCCGCGTCTACACCGTGCCCCGGACCGCCGTGCAGGACGACGCCGGCAAGCCGGTCCCCTCGCGCCGGGTCGGCTCCGGGAACGCCCTGTCCGGCCCGACGGTCACCGCCCGCTGCCCGGCCGGGAGCCAGGTGTACCTGTGGGCGCCGCACTACGCCGGCACCGCCCGGCTCGCCGGCACCGCGACCGGGACCGGTGCGGTCTTCCGGTTCGAGCACCCGCGCAACCGCGCCGCCATGGCACCGCTCGGCACGGCCCCGGACTCCGGACGGCTGCGGATCCGGCTCACCCCGAAGCTGCCCGGCCGGATCCCGCCCGGTGCGATCGGCTGCCTGGACACCGCCCGGCTGCGCACCGCCGCCGCGCACCTCACCTCCGGCGGCGCCACGCACGTCAGCGTCTCCGACGGGACCGTGCGGGCCGTGCTGCCCGCCGGCAGCAAGGGCACCGCGGTCGTCGCCGTGCCCCGGATCGCCGGCTGGCGGTGCGCGACCGGCGACCGCCCGGCCCGGCCCGCGGGGGAGTACCACGGCCTCGTCGCCGTCCCGCTCGACGCCGCGTCCACCAGCCTGACCTGCACCTTCCACCCACCCGGCCTGCGGCTGGGCACGACCGTCGGGGCCGCCTCGCTGCTCACCCTCGTCGTGCTCACCGCCCTCACCGCCGTCCGCCGCCGGCGCGTCCCGGCGTCACCCACGACCACATCGCCGCGCGAGCGCGAGACCGCCGCTCTCTGACCGCGCCCAAGGGGGACCCGCCATGCTCATATCGATCGTCGCGCCCTGCTACAACGAGGAAGACGTCCTCGCCCGCTTCCACGAGGAGATCCAGAAGGTCGCCGAGGAACTGCTGCCCCTCGGCCACGACATGGAGTTCGTCTACGTCGACGACGGCAGCCGGGACCGCACGCTCGCCGTCCTGAAGCACCTCGCGGACCGCGACTCCCGGGTGCGCTACGTCTCCTTCAGCCGCAACTTCGGCAAGGAGGCGGCCCTGCTCGCCGGCCTGCGGAACGCCTCCGGCGACTCGGTGATCGTCATGGACGCCGACCTGCAACACCCGCCGGAGCTGGTCAAGCGCATGGTGGAGCTGCGCGAGCAGGGTCACGACCAGGTCATCGCCAGGCGCACCCGCACCGGCGACCGGCTCTCCCGGACCCTCACCGCGCGGCTGTACTACCGGCTCGTCAACCGCCTGGTCGACGTGGAACTGGTCGACGGCGTGGGGGACTTCCGGCTGCTGTCGCGCCGGGTGGTGGACGCGGTCCTGGCCCTCACCGAGTACAACCGCTTCTCCAAGGGCCTGTTCGCCTGGGTCGGCTTCCCGAGCGTCACCTTCGAGTACCGCAACGCCGTCCGCGAGGCCGGCCGCAGCTCCTGGAACCTGCGCGGACTGCTGAACTACGGCCTCGACGGCCTGCTGTCCTTCAACAACCGCCCGCTGCGCGCGGCACTCTGGCTCGGCGTGGGCCTGCTGCTGTGCGCGGGCCTCTACACCGCCTGGATCGTGGGCGCGGCGCTCGTCAACGGCGTCCAGACACCCGGCTATGTGACCATCATCACCGCCGTGACCGCCCTCGCGGGGGTCCAGATGGTCATGCTGGGAGTCATCGGGGAGTACACCGGCCGCATCTACTACGAGGTGAAGGGGCGCCCGCACTTCCTGGTGAAGGCGACCAACGTGGAACGGACGAAAGATCTCATCCCCTGATGCGGCAGATTCTCACCTTCGGCGCGGTCGGTGTCGTCAACACGGCGACCTACTACTTCCTCTACCTGATTTTTCTGAACGCTTTGCCTTATCTGGCCGCACACATCCTGGCATTCGTACTCAGTATGGTCGGGTCCTTTTTCCTGAACGCGCGCTTCACCTACCGGACGCGGCCCACCTGGCGTAAATTCCTGCTGTTCCCGCTGACGAACGTCACGAATTTCCTGGTCACCACCGCCGGTGTCTACGTGATCGTCGACCTCCTGCACGCCGGCAGCCGCTTCGCCCCGCTGATCGCCTCGGCGGCGGCGATCCCGGTCACCTTCGTCGTCTCGCGCCGGGTCATGCTCCCCGGCTCCGAGCGCGAGTCGATTGCATAAACGTGCATCGATACGTATAGTCATGCCATCCAGAGGAGGATGGACATGGCAGTACGTGCGGCGGTGGCCGGAGCGAGCGGATACGCGGGCGGAGAGCTTCTGCGTCTGCTCCTCGCGCACCCCGAGGTCGAGATCGGCGCCCTGACCGGACACTCCAACGCCGGCCAGCGGCTCGGCGCGCTGCAGCCGCACCTGCTGCCGCTGGCCGACCGCGTCCTCGCCGAGACCACACCCGAGGCGCTCGCCGGGCACGACGTGGTCTTCCTGGCGCTGCCGCACGGCCAGTCCGCCGCCGTCGCCGAGCAGCTCGGCCCGGACGTCCTCGTGGTCGACATGGGCGCCGACTTCCGGCTGCGGGAGGCGGCCGACTGGGAGACGTTCTACGGCTCCGCACACGCCGGCACCTGGCCCTACGGCCTCCCCGAACTTCCGGGCGCCCGCGCCGCGCTGGAGGGGTCCAAGCGCATCGCGGTGCCCGGTTGCTACCCGACCGCGGTCTCCCTCGCCCTGTTCCCGGCCTACGCGGCGGGGCTCGCCGGGCCCGAGGCGGTGATCGTCGCCGCGTCCGGCACCTCCGGCGCGGGCAAGGCGCCCAAGCCCCACCTGCTGGGCAGCGAGGTCATGGGCTCCATGTCGCCGTACGGCGTCGGCGGCGGCCACCGGCACACCCCCGAGATGATCCAGAACCTCAGCGCGGTGGCGGGGCAGCGGATCTCCGTCTCCTTCACGCCGACCCTCGCCCCGATGCCCCGCGGCATCCTGGCCACGTGCAGCGCGTCCGCCGTCGCGGGGGTCACCGCCGAGTCCGTCCGCGCCGCCTACGAGAAGGCCTACGCCGACGAACCCTTCGTCCGTCTGCTGCCCGGGGGACAGTGGCCGGCGACGGCGTCCGTCTACGGTTCCAACGCCGTTCAGGTGCAGGTCGCGTACGACGCCGCCGTGGGCCGCATCATCGCGATCAGCGCCATCGACAACCTGACCAAGGGCACCGCGGGCGGTGCCGTCCAGAGCATGAACATCGCCCTGGGTCTCGACGAGACCACGGGACTTTCCACGATCGGAGTCGCACCGTGAGCGTCACGGCAGCCAAAGGGTTCACGGCGGCGGGGATCGCCGCCGGGATCAAGGAGAACGGCAACCCCGACCTCGCCCTCGTGGTCAACAACGGGCCCCGCCGTGCCGCCGCGGGCGTCTTCACCTCCAACCGTGTGAAGGCGGCGCCGGTGCTCTGGTCCGAGCAGGTCCTCAAGGGCGGCCAGGTCTCGGCCGTCGTCCTCAACTCCGGCGGTGCCAACGCCTGCACCGGCCCCAAGGGCTTCCAGGACACGCACGCCACCGCCGAGAAGGCCGCCGAGGTGCTCGGCCGGGGCGCCATCGAGGTGGCCGTGTGCTCCACCGGTCTCATCGGCGTCCTGCTGCCCATGGACAAGCTCCTGGCCGGTGTCGAGAAGGCCGCCGCCGGGCTGTCCGAGCACGGCGGCGAGAAGGCGGCCATCGCCATCAAGACCACCGACACGGTGCACAAGACGTCCGTCGTGAGCCGGGGAGGCTGGACGGTCGGCGGCATGGCCAAGGGCGCGGGCATGCTGGCCCCCGGCCTCGCCACCATGCTCGTCGTCCTGACCACCGACGCCGACCTCGGCGACGAGGAACTGGACAAGGCCCTGCGCGCCGCCACCAAGGTCACCTTCGACCGGGTCGACTCCGACGGCTGCATGTCCACCAACGACACCGTGCTGCTGCTCGCCTCCGGCTCCTCCGGCATCACCCCGGAGTACGAGGAGTTCGCCGAGGCCGTGCGCGCCGTCTGCGACGACCTCGGACAGCAGCTCATCCGGGACGCCGAGGGCGCGAGCAAGGACATCAAGGTCGAGGTGGTCAACGCGGCGAGCGAGGAGGACGCCGTCGAGGTGGGCCGCTCCATCGCCCGCAACAACCTCCTCAAGTGCGCGATCCACGGCGAGGACCCCAACTGGGGCCGCGTCCTGTCCGCCATCGGCACCACGAAGGCCGCATTCGAGCCCGACCAGCTCAACGTCGCCATCAACGGCGTCTGGGTCTGCGAGAACGGCGGTGTCGGCGAGGACCGCGAGCTGGTCGACATGCGCTACCGCGAGGTCCACATCGTCGCCGACCTCGCCGCCGGCACCGAGACCGCGACCATCTGGACCAACGACCTGACCGCCGACTACGTCCACGAGAACAGCGCCTACTCGTCATGAGCACTCGCAAGCACACCGCCCTGCCCAAAGCCCAGATCCTGATCGAGGCGCTGCCCTGGCTGACCCGGCACCACGGCAAGACCGTCGTCATCAAGTTCGGCGGCAACGCCATGGTGAACGAGGACCTGAAGGCCGCCTTCGCCCAGGACGTCGTCTTCCTGCGGCACGCCGGCCTCAAGCCGGTCGTCGTGCACGGCGGCGGCCCGCAGATCAGCGCCGCCCTAGACAGGCACGGCATCGTCAGCGAGTTCAAGGCGGGTCTGCGCGTCACCACCGAGGACGCCATGGACGTCGTGCGGATGGTGCTCGCCGGGCAGGTACAGCGCGAGCTGGTCGGCCTGCTCAACCAGCACGGCCCCCTCGCCGTCGGCCTCACCGGTGAGGACGCGCACACCATCTCCGCCACCCGGCACACCCCCGAGATCGACGGCGAGCCGGTCGACATCGGGCGGGTCGGCGAGATCACCGCCATCGACACCGGTGCCATCGAGGCGCTGCTCGCCGACGGCCGCATCCCGGTCGTCTCCTCGATCGCCCGCTCCGAGGACGACGGACATGTCTACAACGTCAATGCTGATACGGCGGCTGCGGCACTCGCTGCGGCACTGGGCGCCGAGACCCTCATGGTCCTCACCGACGTCGAGGGCCTCTACGAGGACTGGCCGAACTCCGACGAGGTGATCAGCCGCCTCACCGCGGCCCAGCTGGAGAAACTCCTGCCGGAGCTGTCCGCCGGCATGGTGCCGAAGATGGAGGGCTGCCTGCACGCCGTGCGCAACGGCGTGCGGACCGCCCGTGTCATCGACGGCCGGGTCCAGCACTCGATCCTGCTGGAGATCTTCACCGACGAGGGCATCGGCACGATGGTCGTGCCCGACGAGCACCAGGGGGAGTCGTGAGCAACCAGGAACTGACCGCGCGGTGGCAGGGCGCGCTCATGCACAACTACGGCACCCCCCGTCTGCCCCTCGTCCGCGGCGAGGGCCTGAAGGTGTGGGACGCCGAAGGCCGCGAGTACCTCGACTTCGTCGGCGGCATCGCCACCAACGCGCTCGGCCACGCCCACCCCGCCGTCGTGGCGGCCGTCAGCACGCAGATCGCCTCCCTCGGGCACATCTCCAACTTCTTCCTGGCCGAACCCACCGTCGCCCTCGCCGAACGGCTCCTGACGCTCTTCGGCCGGGAGGGGCGGGTCTTCTTCTGCAACTCCGGCGCCGAGGCCAACGAGGCCGCCTTCAAGATCGGCCGGCTCACCGGGCGCACCCACATGGTCGCCACCGACGGCGGGTTCCACGGCCGGACGACGGGCGCCCTCGCGCTCACCGGCCAGCCCGCCAAGCAGGACCCCTTCCGGCCGCTGCCCGGCGATGTCACCCACGTCCCCTACGGCGACGCCCAGGCGCTGGCCGCCGCGGTCACCGAGAAGACGGCCCTGGTGATCATCGAGCCGGTCCAGGGCGAGAACGGCGTCGTCGTACCGCCGGCCGGCTACCTCAAGGCGGCCCGCGCGATCACCGCCGCCACCGGCGCGCTGCTGGTCCTGGACGAGGTGCAGACCGGCATCGGCCGGACCGGCACCTGGTTCGAGTACCAGGCCCACGAGGGCGTGCTCCCCGATGTCGTCACCCTCGCCAAGCAGCTCGGCGGCGGCCTGCCGCTCGGCGCGACCGTGGCCTTCGGCCGGGCCGCCGAACTGTTCCAGCCGGGTCACCACGGCACGACCTTCGGCGGCAACCCCGTCGCCTGCGCCGCCGGCCTCGCCGTGCTCGACACCATCGCCGAGGAAGGCCTGCTGGAGAACGTCAAGCGGCAGAGCGAGAGGTTGCGGGAGGGAATCGAGGGCCTGAACCACCCGTCGATCGGCTATGTCCGGGGCGCGGGCCTGCTCCTGGGTATCGTGCTCACCGGGCCGCTCGCGCCGCAGGTGCAGCAGGCGGCCCAGGAAGCCGGGTTCCTGGTGAACGCGCCCGCCCCCGACGTCGTACGGCTCATGCCGCCGTTGAACCTCCGCGACGACGAGGCGGGAGCGCTGATCCAGGCGCTGCCCGGCATCCTCGACGCAGCGAACGGGGACGGACGATCCGGGGAATGAGACGACGATGAGCCAGGCGCAGGACCACGAGCAGGCGGCGGGCGCCGGGCCCGCCGTGCCGCAGACCCGCACCGCACGGCACCGCCGGATCGTGGACATCCTCAACCGGCAGCCGGTGCGGTCACAGAGCCAGCTGGCGAAGCTGCTCGCCGACGACGGGCTGAACGTCACCCAGGCGACGCTGTCGCGGGACCTCGACGAGCTGAACGCGGTGAAGATCCGCAACACCGACGGCGACCTGATCTACGCGGTGCCGAGCGAGGGCGGTTTCCGCACGCCCCGCGCGCCGCTGGGGGAATCGGCGAAGGAGGAGCGGATGCGGCGCCTCTCGCAGGAGCTGCTGATCTCCGCGGAGGCCTCGGCCAACCTGGTGGTCCTGCGCACCCCGCCGGGCGCGGCCCAGTTCCTGGCCTCGGCCATCGACCAGGCCGAGCTGCACGACATCCTGGGCACCATCGCCGGTGACGACACGCTCCTGCTGATCAGCCGGCAGCCGACCGGTGGTCAGGCCCTGGCGGACCACCTGCTGCGACTCGCCCAGAACGGCCACTGACCCGCCGGCCGGCTGACGGCCACCGACCCACCGCGCGGCCCGCCCGCGCCGCCCCTGAGCCCACCCGCCGCCGACGCCGGACCCGGCTCGGTGCACCCTCGAGCCGGCCTGGTGCATCCCCAGTCGGCTAGGTGCATCCCCAGGTCGGCTACGTCCACCCCCGAGCCGCCCGGTGCATTCGGCACCGGGAGCCGGTGCGGGACGGCGGCGTCCGCCGGGAGGCGGCCCCGGTCGCCGCGCTGCGCCGGGGCGGGGCGGACGGTGCTGTCCGGGGATCAGCCCAGGCGGGCCGCGAGGCCTCCGGTGCAGCGCACCTCGTCGCCCGCCGTGATCAGCAGGGCCTCCACGTCCGGCAGGGCGTCCAGCCACGCCAGGCCGGCCCGCGACCCCATCGCGAACGCCGCCGTGGCCCAGCAGTCCGCCCAGGTCAGCCGGGGCGCCACGACCGTGACCGCCACCAGGTCGGTCACCGCGGGCCGACCGGTGCGCGGATCCACGATGTGCGCACCGCGCTCCGCCGTACCGGACGTCGCCACCGCCAGCTCCGCCACGCCGGCCGCCGAGATCACCGCCGCCAGCCCGCCCGGCCGGAGCGGATCGGCGACGCCCACCCGCCAGGGCCGCTGCGGCTCAGGCGCCCCGAGCATCTGGACGTCGCCGCCCCCGTTGACGCTGACCCCGGACACCCCGTCGACCCGCGCCAGCAGCCGCGCCGCCCGCTCGGCCGCCCAGCCCTTGACGATGCCGGTGGGATCCAGCGAGCCCCGGTAGCGCGTGCTGAACCAGCCCTCGCTCACCCGCTCCGCCTCGGCGGCCAGCTCCAGCACCTCGGCCGTCTCCGGAGCGCACCCGGCCACGCTCAGCTCCCCCCGGGCCAGCCGGGACACCTCGCTGTCCTCGCGGTAGGTGCTGAAGACGGCGTCCGCCCGGTGCAGCCCCGACACGGCCCGGGCGAGTGCCTCGCGTACCGCGGCCGGTTCCCCGCCCCGGACGTCGAAGGAGAACACGGTCCCCATGACCTCTTCCGCGTGACGCACCGCGGCGGGCGTCCGCGCCGGCTCGGCCTCGGTCACCGTGTCAGCCACCGGCCTGGTCCAGTGCCGACTGCAGGGACTTCTTGTAGCCCTCGCTGGTGTAGGTGGCTCCGGAGACGGTGTCGATGTCGGCGTTCTGGGCCGTCACCGCTTCCTGGTTGAGCTTGGGTACGGCGAGCTGGGTCTTCTGGTCGCTGACGCCGCCCTTGGGTGCCTGGACGGCCTCCGCCTTGGTGATCTTCCCGCCGCTGACCGTGATCCGGACCTGGACCGGCCCGTACTGGGTCTGCGTCGCCTTCCCGGTGACCGTGCGGGCCTGCGCCGCGCCGGACGACGAACCCGAGGACGCCGGCTTCACCTTGTCCAGTGCCGACTGCAGGGACTTCTTGTAGCCCTCGCTGGTGTAGGTGGCTCCGGAGACGGTGTCGATGTCGGCGTTCTGGGCCGTCACCGCTTCCTGGTTGAGCTTGGGTACGGCGAGCTGGGTCTTCTGGTCGCTGACGCCGCCCTTGGGTGCCTGGACGGCCTCCGCCTTGGTGATCTTCCCGCCGCTGACGGTCAGCCGCACCTGCACGGCACCGTACTGCGTCTGCGCCGCGTCACCGGTCACCGTGCCGGAGCCGGCCGGGGCCTGTGCACCGCCCTGCGGCGAGTCCTGCGCCCCCGCCGTCTGCTGCGGCGCCGCGCCCGCCGTCGACGCGGCGGCCGGGTCCGACGCCGGCTTCAGCGACAGCAGCAGCACGACACCGGACACGGTCGCCGCGGTGGCCAGCACGACCCGCCGAACGGGGTGGCTCTTCCTCATCGCTTCGCAGCTCCGCTCACATCTCGAACGACTCGTGGTGGATACGGCGGGCGGGCACACCCGCGCCGCGCAGTGCCTCGAACACCGACTGCGCGAACCCGGGCGGGCCGCACATGAAGACGTCGTGCGTCTCGATGTCCGGGATCTTGCGCTGGAGGTTCTCCGCGGAGATGTCGGGCCGCTCGCCCTCCGGGCTGTTCACCGCGTACATCAGCCGGGCACCCCGCTCCTTGGCGATCGCCGCCAGTTCGTCCCAGAGCGCCAGGTCGTTGGTGGTGTTGGCCCGGTACAGGAGGGTGATGTCCCCGGCCGCCCCGGGCAGCGTCTCGAACAGCGCCCGCATCGGGGTGATACCGACACCGCCCGCGACCAGCAGCACCTTGCCCTTGCTGCGGCGCTGGGCGGTCAGCGCGCCGTAGGGGCCCTCCGCCCACACCTTCGTACCGGGCGTCAGCTCCCGCAGCCGGGCGCTGTGGTCGCCGATCGCCTTCACCGTGATCCGCAGCATGTCGGGGCGCGGAGCGGCCGAGAGGGAGTACGGGTGGGAGCTGAAGCGCATGCCGGGGGCGAGGAACCGCCAGCGGAAGAACTGGCCGGCCTCCGCGCCCATCCGGTGCAGCCGCCGCCCGCCGATCAGCACCGAGACGATGCCCGGCGTCTCCTCGATGACCGCCTCGACCCGCATCCGGTGACGGAGGTTCAGCCGGACCGGGGTGAGGATCCGGTACCAGAGCACCAGCGCGGTGACCGCGCCGTACAGCGCGTACCAGAAGGTCTTCGCCGCGGGCTCGACCGCGAAGTCGTTGCCGGTGGTGATCTGGTGCCAGAACGTCAGGAACACCGCCGCGTAGGTCAGCAGGTGGACGTGGTACCAGGTGTCGTACGGCAGCAGACGGCGGATCCCGCCGATAGACGTCAGCCCGATCAGCACGAACAGTCCCGTGCCGATGGCGGCCTTGCCCATGTCCGGCAGTTGGTCGACGGAGTCCAGCGTCTGCTGGACGATGTCGCCGAGCGACTTGCCCGCCTGGCGCGCGTACCCCCACATGGTGAGGAAGACGTGCGCGACGATCAGGCAGAGCGTGTACCGGCCGCTCATCGCGTGCCAGCGGGCCACCCGGTCCGAGCCGACCCGCCGTTCCAGTGCCGGGACGCGGGCCATCTGCAGCACGACCAGGGCCATCAGATAGCCGGCCAGCAGGCCGGTGATCCGGCCCGCGTTGAGGATCCGGCTGGTGTCGTCCGCGATGGACGGCGTGTTGTGCCACCAGAGCCACAGCACGGCCGCCGCGCCCGCCCAGACGGCGAGCAGCAGCGGGACGGCCGGG
Organism: Streptomyces actinomycinicus; assembly: GCF_016741775.1. Lineage (GTDB taxonomy): Bacteria > Actinomycetota > Actinomycetes > Streptomycetales > Streptomycetaceae > Streptomyces > Streptomyces actinomycinicus. The sequence continues at coordinate 87,140 of NZ_JAERRK010000015.1, forward strand.
GAACGGCGCGGGCGGATGCGGCGCATCGTCTGTCGGCGGGCGGCACGTCCGCCTGCGAGCGTGGTGGTCACGGTTCCTCCGTGGGGACTTGACCCTTGGCCCACAGATACGCGCCGCACGCGCCGAGTGTTCAGCGGCCCCCCGAGCCGGCAGCGGACGGCGGCGACCGGCGGCGGACCGCGGCGACCGGCAGCCGACCGCGGCGGCGGACCGCGGAGACCGGCAGCCGACCGCGGCGGCGGACCGCGGCGACCGGCGCCCGTGCCCGCCGCCGGGGACACCGTGCCGGCCGGCCGTGCCGCGAGGGGCGGGGCCGCGGCGGGGCCGGAGTCAGTACCGTGTGACCGCTGTCGCCCCGTCCGTCGTCCCGATCGCGATGTGCGGCTTCTTCCCGGGTTCCGCCCACCGCAGGATCCGCTGCATCGCGTCCTCCGGCACGGACACGCACCCCGCCGTCGCCCCGAGCCCGTTGACGTGCAGGAAGATCCCGGCGCCCCGGCCGCGCACCGGCCGGTCGTAGTTGAACGCGATGACGAGTCCGTACGCGTACTGCGTCGCGTAGCCGGCCAGATGCTCGGACTCGGCCGCACGGCAGTCGGCCGGCAGCGGATCGACCCACCGGTTGTACGCGGCCGAGTCGTTGTCCTGGCACCACCAGGAACTGTCCTTGACGGCCCGGTACTCGACCGTCGTCCCCTCCGGTGCCGCCTTGAGCCCGAAGGCGAAGGGGAGCCCGTACAGCCCGGTCGGCGTGGTGTTCGTGCCCTGCGTGCGTCCGCTGCCCTCGACCAGCCCGCGGGACCCGAACCGGGCCGGCGCGGAACCGGCCCGGGTCCACCGCCCGTCCCGCAGGTCCCACCAGCTGACCGTGCCCTCCGTGGCCGCGGTGTCCGGGGCTTCGGCGACGATCAGCTGGCTGCCGCCGCCGGTGTCCGCCATCCGCGCGGGCAGCGGCTCCGGCTCGCGGCCGGGCGCGGTGCCGAGCAGGGCGAGGCAGGAGGCGGAGACGAGGGCGAGGACCACACCGGTGCGCATGGCTCAGACGCTAGACGGCGGCAGCGGCGACGGCAGCCCGGGTGGTCCGTCCAGGCTGGTCGCGATGTGCTCCGTGCCGCACTCACCCGGCGGGCGTGCGGGCGGCCTCGTCGTGTCACTCGAAGCGGTGATTGACGAATCATGCAGAGCCCTGCATACTCATGCATGTCAGCGAATGCACTGTGAGGAGAAACCCGTGACCGAGCGCGTCGTACTCGCCTATTCAGGCGGTCTGGACACCTCCGTCGCCATCGGCTGGATCGCCGAGGAGACGGGCGCCGAGGTCATCGCCGTTGCGGTCGACGTCGGCCAGGGCGGCGAGGACCTGGACGTCATCCGCAAGCGCGCCCTCGCGTGCGGTGCGGTGGAGGCCGAGGTCGCCGACGCCAGGGACGAGTTCGCCGACGAGTACTGCCTGCCGGCGATCAAGGCCAACGCCCTGTACATGGACCGCTACCCCCTGGTCTCCGCCCTCTCCCGGCCGACGATCGTCAAGCACCTCGTCGCCGCCGCCAAGAAGCACGGCGCCACCACGGTCGCCCACGGCTGCACCGGCAAGGGCAACGACCAGGTCCGCTTCGAGGCCGGCATCGTCGCGCTCGCCCCCGACCTGAAGTGCATCGCCCCGGTCCGCGACTACGCGATGACCCGGGACAAGGCGATCGCCTTCTGCGAGGCCAAGCAGCTCCCGATCGCCACCACCAAGAAGTCCCCGTACTCCATCGACCAGAACGTCTTCGGGCGCGCGGTCGAGACGGGCTTCCTGGAGGACATCTGGAACGCCCCGATCGAGGACATCTACGAGTACACCTCCAACCCGGCCCTGCCGCGTGAGGCCGACGAGGTCGTCATCTCCTTCAAGGAGGGCGCCCCGGTCGCGATCGACGGCAAGCCCGTCACCGTGCTCCAGGCCATCCAGCAGCTCAACGAGCGCGCCGGCGCCCAGGGGATCGGCCGGATCGACATGGTCGAGGACCGCCTCGTCGGCATCAAGTCCCGCGAGGTCTACGAGGCCCCCGGCGCGATCGCGCTCATCACGGCCCACCAGGAGCTGGAGAACGTCACCGTCGAGCGCGAACTGGCCCGCTACAAGCGGCAGGTCGAGCAGCGCTGGGGCGAGCTGGTCTACGACGGTCAGTGGTTCTCCCCGCTCAAGCGCGCCCTGGACGGATTCATCGACGAGGCCAACCAGCACGTCACCGGCGACGTCCGGATGACCCTGCACGGCGGCCGCGCGGTCGTCACCGGCCGGCGCTCGGAGTCGTCCCTGTACGACTTCAACCTGGCCACCTACGACACCGGCGACACCTTCGACCAGGCCGCGGCCAAGGGCTTCATCGACATCTACAGCCTGTCGTCGAAGATCGCGGCCAAGCGGGACCTGGCGTAACCCCCAGCGGTCACCCGCGCGGGTCCACCTCACACGCACCGGCCTGACAGCCGCCTCCCCGCCTGGAAGGGTGGGGAGGCGGTGGCACATCAAGAGCTTGTACATCGACGGCTTCGAGGAGCAACGCAAGTGAGCAGCAACAGCGGTGACGTACGGCTCTGGGGCGGCCGTTTCGCCGACGGTCCGGCCGAGGCCCTGGCGAAGCTGTCCGCCTCCGTCCACTTCGACTGGCGGCTCGCGCCCTACGACATCGCCGGCTCGCGTGCCCACGCACGCGTGCTGCACACGGCGGGTCTCCTCACCGAGGACGAGCTGCACCGCATGATCGCCGGGCTCGACCGGCTGGAGGCGGACGTCGCCTCCGGCGCCTTCGTCGGCACCATCGCCGACGAGGACGTGCACACCGCCCTCGAGCGCGGACTGCTGGAGCGCCTCGGCCCCGACCTCGGCGGCAAGCTCCGCGCCGGCCGGTCCCGCAACGATCAGGTCGCCACCCTCTTCCGGATGTACCTGCGCGACCACGCCCGGATCATCGGCGGTCTGATCGCCGACCTCCAGGACGCGCTGGTCGGCCTCGCCGAGGCCCATCCGGACGTGGCCATGCCCGGCCGCACCCACCTCCAGCACGCCCAGCCGGTGCTCTTCGCCCACCACGTGCTCGCCCATGTGCAGTCCCTGTCCCGGGACGCCGAGCGGCTGCGGCAGTGGGACGAGCGGACGGCCGTCTCGCCGTACGGCTCCGGTGCCCTCGCGGGCTCCTCCCTCGGCCTGGACCCGGAGGCGGTCGCCCGTGACCTTGGCTTCGAGCACGGCAGCGTCGGCAACTCCATCGACGGCACGGCCTCGCGCGACTTCGTCGCGGAGTTCGCCTTCATCACCGCGATGATCGGCGTGAACCTCTCCCGGATCGCCGAGGAGATCATCATCTGGAACACGAAGGAGTTCTCCTTCGTGACCCTGCACGACGCCTTCTCCACCGGCTCGTCGATCATGCCGCAGAAGAAGAACCCGGACATCGCGGAGCTGGCGCGCGGCAAGAGCGGCCGTCTCATCGGCAACCTCACCGGGCTGATGGCCACGCTCAAGGCCCTCCCGCTCGCCTACAACCGCGACCTCCAGGAGGACAAGGAGCCGGTGTTCGACTCCATCGACCAGCTGGAGGTCCTGCTCCCCGCCTTCACCGGCATGACGGCGACGCTCACCGTGCACCGCGAGCGCATGGAGGAACTGGCCCCGGCCGGCTTCTCGCTCGCCACCGACATCGCCGAGTGGCTGGTCAAGCAGGGCGTGCCGTTCCGCGTGGCGCACGAGGTCGCCGGCGAGTGCGTCAAGGTCGCCGAGGCCGAGGGCAAGGAGCTGGACGACCTCACGGACGAACAGTTCGCGAAGATCTCCGCCCACCTCACCCCCGAGGTCCGTACGGTCCTCAGCGTCCCCGGCGCCCTGGCCTCCCGCGACGGCCGCGGCGGTACGGCACCGAGCGCTGTCGCCGTACAGCTGGCGGAGGTCAGGGCGGACGTGGCGCGGCAGCACGCATGGGCGGACGCGAAGAAGCAGAGCTGATCCCGCGCCCGGCGGCCCGCGCCCCGCAGGGGGCGCGGGGAACCGCGCGAGCAACCACGAAGCACCCGCACCCGCCGGCGCACCGAACACCCGGGCCGTCGGGCGGACTCGAAGAGCATCGCAGGTTACGTTGGTCGCAAGCCGTACCGGAGCCGACCCGAAACGGAGCCCGCGATGCCCTTCACCCGCCTCGCGACAGCAACCACGCCGACCTGCCACATCGGTCTCGGCCTGGCCGCGGTCGGCCGCCCCGGTTACATCAACCTCGGCCGGGACGAGGACCTCGGGGACAACCGCAGCGTCGACGCCCTGCGCGAGCGCTCGCACGAACTCCTCGACGCCGCCTACGCCCAGGGCGTCCGCTACTTCGACGTCGCCCGCTCCTACGGCCGCTCCGAGGAGTTCCTCGCCGACTGGCTCAACGCCCGCCCCGACGTCGACGACGTGGTCGTCGGCAGCAAGTGGGGCTACACGTACACCGCCGGCTGGTCCACCGAGGCCGAGCGGCACGAGGTCAAGGACCACAGCGCGGCGACGTACGAGCGGCAGCGCGCCGAGACCGACGCCCTGCTCGGGGACCGGCTCGACCTCTACCAGATCCACTCGGTGACCCCGGACAGCCCGGCCCTCACCGACAAGGACCTGCACGCCAGGCTGGCGGAGGCCGCCGCCCAGGGGCTCACCGTCGGATTCTCCACCAGCGGTCCCGCCCAGGCCGACGCGATCCGCGCCGCGCTCGCCGTGACCGTCGACGGCGAACCCCTCTTCCGTACCGTCCAGTCGACGTACAACGCCCTGGAGACCTCGGCCGGGCCCGCGCTCGCCGAGGCGCACGACGCCGGGCTCACCGTGATCGTCAAGGAGGGCATGGCCAACGGCCGGCTCGCCGCACCGTACGCCCCGGACATGCTGAAGGCGGTGGCCGAGGAGACCTCCCTCGGCTGCGACGCCGTCGCCCTCGCGTGGATCCTGCGGCAGCCCTGGGCCGGCGTCGTCCTCTCCGGCGCGGCGACGGTCCCCCAGCTCCTGTCCAATCTGCACGCCCCCGCCGTCGACCTCGACGTGGACCAGCTGACCCGGCTCGCCACGCTGCGCGAGGACCCGCACACCTACTGGGAGCAGCGCGGCCGGCTGCCCTGGCACTGACGAGCACCCGCTCTGACCAGCGGCGATGAGTCACGCATGCCTATTGTGAGACAAAAATGTCTCACATGGGCTACTCTTGTCTCATGGCCCTCGATCGTGACCAGGTGCTGCGCAGCGCAGCCGCCCTGCTGACCCGCAAATCCACCGCGACCATGGACGAGGTCGCCAAGGCCGCGGGGATCAGCCGGGCGACGCTGCACCGCCACTTCGCCGGCCGCGACGCCCTCGTGCGCGCACTGGAGTCGCTCGGCATCGCGGAGTGCGAAGCGGCACTGGACGCGGCCCGCCCGGAGGACGGACCCGCGAGCGAGGCCGTGCGCCGGCTGATCCGCGCGTTCGAACCCTCCGCCGGACTCCTCGCCTTCCTCTACACCGAGAACCAGCTCTTCGAGGGCGAGGAGCAGAACCAGGGCTGGGCCCGCATCGACGAACGGCTCACGGCCCTGTTCCGGCGCGGCCAGGAGGCCGGCGAGTTCCGGATCGACCTCAGCCCCGCCTGGCTCACCGAGGCGCTGTACGGCCTGCTGGCCTCCGGCGCCTGGGCCGTGAGCGACGGCCGCGTGGCCGCCAAGGACTTCACCCACATGATCGCAGAGCTGCTGCTCGGCGGCGCACGACGTACCGACGCGTGAGCGCACGACGCACCGCGCGCACAGAAGAGAGGAATCATGACCAGCACCCTGCAGCCGGCCCCCGCGACCGAGGCGGTGAAGCGCCCCGGCCGCTGGCTGGCGCTGTCCGTGCTCGTCCTGGCCGTGCTGCTGGTGGCCGTCGACGCCACCGTCCTCGGCCTCGCGACCCCCTACATCACCGAAGACCTCGACCCCTCCGGCACCCAGCTCCTGTGGATCGGTGACGTCTACTCCTTCGTCATCGCCGGTCTGCTGGTCTCCATGGGCAGCCTCGGCGACCGCATCGGCCGCAAGCGGATCCTGCTGGTCGGCGCCACGGCGTTCGGCGCGCTGTCCGTCCTCAACGCGTATGCGACGACCCCCGAACTGATGATCCTGGCCCGGGCGCTGCTCGGCGTCGCGGGCGCGACCCTGATGCCCGCCACCCTCGCCCTGATCCGCAACATCTTCCACGACCCGCGCGAACGCAGCCTCGCCGTCGGCATCTGGGGCGCCACCGCATCGGCCGGCACGGCCGTCGGCCCGATCACCGGCGGATTCCTGCTGGAGCACTTCTGGTGGGGCTCGGTCTTCCTCATCAACCTGCCGGTGATGGCCGTCCTGGTGCTGGTCGGCATCCGCACCCTGCCCGAGTCCCGCAACCCCCACCCGGGCCCCTGGGACCTGGTCAGCGTGGTCCTGTCGCTCGTCGGCATGATCGCCCTCGTGTACGCGGTCAAGGAGGCCGCCACCCACGGCTTCACCTGGACGACCCTCGGCACCGGCCTGCTGGGCGCGGCCGCCCTCCACGGGTTCGTCCGCCGCCAGCTCACCATGCCCGTCCCGCTGCTGGACATGCGCCTGTTCCGGCGCCGTGGCTTCAGCGGCGCGGTCCTCGCCGACCTGCTGACCGTCCTCGGCATGTCCGGTCTGGTGTTCTTCCTCTCCCAGTTCCTGCAACTGGTCCAGGACAGGCGCCCGTTCGAGGCGGGCCTCGCCGAACTGCCCGCCGCCGTCGGCGCGGTGGCGGCCGGTCTGGTCGCCGGACGCGCGGCCCGGCGCTTCTCGGTCCGCACGGTGGTCGCGGGCGGCCTGGCCGCGGTCGGAGTCGCCCTGGCCGTCCTGACGACGGTCGGCCGGTCCAGCGGCTACCCGATGCTCGGCGCAGCCCTGCTGGTCGTGGGTGTCGGCGCCGGCTTCTCCTTCACGGTGACCGCCGACGTCATCCTCTCCAGCGTCCCCAGGGACCAGGCGGGCGCCGCCTCGGCGGTCTCCGAGACGGCGTACGAACTCGGCGCGGCCCTGGGCATCGCCCTGCTGGGCTCGATCGTGACCGGCGTCTACCGCGACTTCTCGGGGCCGGCCGGCACACCGGCCGGCGCCCACGAGTCCCTGGGCGCGGCCGTCGAGGCCTCGGCGAGCATGCCCTCGCACCAGGCGGAGGCGCTGCTTCACGCGGCCCGTGACGCCTTCGTCCACGGCCTGCACCTGGCCGCGGGGGCCGGAGCCGCCGTCCTGCTGGCCGCCGCGGCCGTGGCGTGGTTCCTGCTGAAGGGCCAGAAACTGGAGACTGCCGGCTGAGGTGACCCGGGAGCCGGCGAGCGCCGACTGCGCTGCCCCGGGAGCCGGCGACCGCCGGCTGAGGTGGCCCGGAAGCCGGCGAGCGCCGACCGAGGCGATTCCGTGCGCGCGCCGGACCGTGCTCCCCGTGCGGCGACACCCGCGCGGGCCGGGGAGCCACGGCGCCCGGTGCCCGCTCGCGCACCCGCCGCGGAGCGGACCACCCGGGGATCACTTCTTGTAGCCGAGCACCGTCATCATCCCGCTCTCCGAGTGGTACTGGTTGTGGCAGTGCAGCATCCACAGCCCCGGATTGTCGGCGTCGAAGTCGATCACCAGCTTCCGGTGCGGCAGCACGAGCGCGGTGTCCTTGCGCGCGCCCACCGAGTCCAGGCCCACGACCGAGAACGTGTGGCCGTGCAGGTGCATCGGATGCCACATGCTCGTGGCGTTGATGAGGGTGAGCCGCACCCGTTCACCGGCGCGGACCGGGTGGCGCTCCTTGGCGTCGTAGAGCTTGTGGTCGAACCCCCAGTCGAACTTCTCCATGCTGCCGGTGATCCTGATGCGCAGCTCGCGGTCGGGGTCACGCTCGGGAAGGGCCACCGAGTCGTGGGGCAGCAGGCGGCGCGCCGGGACGGTGTTCCCGTCGAGTTCGTCCGGGCGGACATCCGTCGGGGGCAGGCCCTTGCCCTTGTCGGTGCGCAGGACGGCGAGGGCCTGGCCCTTCTTGCCCTCGGCGAGGGCGACCAGCGGAAAGACGCCGTCCCGGGCGGTGACCAGGACGTCGTAGCGCTCCGCCATGCCGACCAGCAGGGCGTCCGTCCTCTTGTGCTTCACCGGATAGCCGTCGGTGTGCGTGACGGTCATCTCGTGGCCGCCCAGCGCCACCCGGAAGGCGGTCTCGGAACCGGCGTTGATGATGCGCAGCCGCACCCGGTCGCCGGGCCGGCAGCGGAACACCGACGGATTGCCCGGCAGGCGTCCGTTGACCAGGTAGTGGGGATAGGCGACGCTCCCGCCCTCGCCGTGGAGCATGCGGCTGTGGGAGTCGTGCAGCACCCGGTTCGGGCCACCCGTGGACTTCTTGGACGAGTGTGCGTGCGCGCTCGCCGACCGGCTGGGGCCGGAGCCGGGGTGGCCGGGCCCCATGGCCATGTGTCCGGCCGAACCACCCGGCGTGAGCTGGCTCAGCACCCCCTCGGGCGTGGAGCCCTCCACACCGTCGAGCCAGTCGTCCAGGATGACGAGCCACTCCGCGTCGTAGGAGAGGGGCTCCCTGGGATCGTCGACGATGAGCGGGGCGTACAGGGCCCGGTCGGGCTGCATCCCCACGTGGGAGTGGAGCAGGTAGGTTCCGGGGTGCTTGACGGTGAAGCGGTAGCGGAAGTCGGAACCGGGTTGGATGGCCTCCTGGGTCAGATCCGGCACGCCGTCCATGTCGCAGCGCAGGCGCACCCCGTGGGAGTGCAGCGTGGTCGTGGCGGGCAGCCGGTTGGCCAGCGTCAGATCGAGCACCTCACCGGCGGTGACCCGCACCAGGGGCCCCGGCACCTCCTCGTTGTACGCCCACGTCCGGACCGACAGCCCGCCCAGGTCCAGCTTGGACTCGGCCGAGGTGAAACTGAAGGTGCGTACGCGGCCGGCCCCGCGTTTCCGCTCGGCTGCGAGAACCTCCGGATCTGACGGGTTGACGTACCCCTTGGGTCCGGCGGGGACGAACTTGTCCGCACCGGTCGCATGTTGGGGGCCGGATCCCGGCTGGGAGGCGGAGCTGGTGCAGGCTGCCAGGAATCCCGCGCCGGCGGCGGCGATCGGGGTGCGGAGCAGAGTGCGCCGAGAAGGTTTGTACATGTCTGAATCAGACATGTTATGTGGTCATATGGCCGCTTCATAGGGCCGAATGCCCGATGTGTCGGCGACAGATTCCACCGGCAGGCGGACGGACGCGGGCCCCGCGCCGGTCCGCCGGATGGCTCTAGGCCGCCTTCGCCTTCGTGGCGTACATGTCCACGTACTCCTGGCCGGACAGCCGCATGACCTCCGTCATCACGGAGTCGGTGACGGCCCGCAGCACGTACCGGTCCCGGTCCATGCCGTCGTACCGGGAGAACTCCATGGCCTCGCCGAACCGGACGGTGACCCGGCCGGGCCGCGGGATGCCCCGGCCACCCGGCTGCAGCTTGTCGGTGCCGATCATGGCGAACGGGACCACCGGCGCGCCGGTCATCAGCGTCAGCCGTGCGATGCCGGTGCGCCCCCGGTACAGCCGGCCGTCGGGGGAGCGGGTGCCCTCGGGGTAGATGCCGAAGACCTTGCCCTCCTCCAGGATCCGGCGCCCCGTCATCAGCGCGGCGACGCCGCCGCTGGCCCCGTCCCGGTCCACCGGGATCATGCCGACGCCCGTGAAGAACCAGGCCATCAGCCGGCCCTTGACGCCCTTTCCGGTGACGTACTCGTCCTTGCCGATGAAGAACACCTGCCGCTTGGTGACCAGTGGCAGCACGATCGAGTCGATGAACGTGAGGTGATTACCGGCCAGAATGACGGGACCGTCTCCCGGGATGTGCTCCGCGCCCTCCACCTGTGGGCGGAACATCAGGCGCATGATCGGTCCGAGCACTGCCTTGATGAGCGCGAAGCGGGACAACGGGTCCTCCGATGTCAAGGGGGGCGATATGAGTCTGTGCAGGTGAGGACATTACTCGCGGCCCCCTGCCGCGCGCACATCGGGGCCGCCCGGTTCACCGAGGTCTTACGAAGTGTTGACGCGGGTTTACCTGCGGTGGCGTGCGGGAGACGGCCTGTAACCTCCTTGCGACGATGTGACGGACATCGCCCGCAGTCGCGCACCGGCGCCGACGGCCCGTCACCTCGCGCCTCCCACCCGTCATACGGTGTCACCCGCGCGTTCGAACCGAAGCCTCCCTTCGGACACGTGTCCGCCCCTACGATCGGCCGGCACCGAAGGACGAAGGCGGCAGGAGGGCGCTCATGGACGGCGACCAGGCGAACGGGCAGACGCAGGGAACGGGACGGCGGGCGCTCCTCGGCGCCGCGGTGCTCGGCGCGAGCGGAGCGGTCCTCGGACTGCCCGGCACGGCCCGGGCCGCCGAGACCCGGACGGCCGGCCACGGCGGCCGCGGGCTGAAGAGCCTGCCGGTGCCGACGATCATCGGCCACCGGGGAGCCAGCGGCTACCGCCCCGAGCACACCTTCGGCTCCTACAACCTGGCCCTGGACCTGGGCGCCGACGTGGTCGAGGCGGGTGACCTGGTGCCCACCAAGGACGGGCATCTGGTCTGCCGTCACGAACCGGAGATCGGCGGCACCACGGACGTGGCCGCGCATCCCGAGTTCGCCGACCGCAGGACGACCAAGGTCCTGGACGGCGTCTCCACCACCGGCTGGTTCACCGAGGACTTCACCCTCGCCGAACTGAAGACGCTGCGGGCCGTCGAGCGCATCCCGGCCAACCGGCCGCACAACACGCTCTACAACGGCCGCTGGGAGATCCCCACCTTCGAAGAGGTCCTGCAATGGCAGGACGAGCAGACGCGCAAGCGCGGCCGGCAGGTCTGGATCTACCCCGAGACCAAGCACCCCACCTACTTCCGCAAGCTGGGCCTCGGCCTGGAGGAGCGGGTGGCGAAGCTGCTGCGCAAGTACGGCAAGGACACCCGGAACTCGCCGGTCATCCTGCAGTCCTTCGAGCCCAGCAGCATCCAGAAGCTGAACCAGCTGGTGGACAACCCGCTCGTCGTCCTGCTCTCCTCGGCGAACAGCCGGCCCTGGGACTTCGTCGAGGCGAACGACCCGCGCACGGTCGCCGACCTCGTCACGCCCAGGGGCCTGCGCGAGATCGCCGGCTACGCCCAGGGCATCGGCCCGACGCTGGACCTGGTCATCCCGAAGAAGGCCGACGGCACCCTGGCCGAGCCGACCACGCTGGTCTCCGACGCGCACCGGGTGGGCCTGGTCCTGCACCCCTACACCATGCGCAACGAGAACCCGTTCCTGCCGGCCGAGTACCGCAAGGGCAGCGCGGCCGACGCCTACGGTGACGTCTTCGGCGCGTTCAAGACGTACTTCGCCACCGGTATCGACGGAGTCTTCACCGACAACGCCGACACCGGCCTGCTCGCCCGCGCCGACTTCCTGAAGGGCTGAACCCGACTGTTCCTGAAGGGCTGAGCCCGCCTGCCGGAGGGCCGAACCCGCCTGCCGGAGGGCCGAACCGGCCGTCCGGCGGGGCGGCCCCTCCCCGAGGGCCGAGCCGGCCCGCCGAGGGACCGGCCGCGTCAACCGCCGCAACCTCCGGCACCCGTTCCGGGCGACTGTCCGCCGCCCCGGCAACCCGCTGCCGGGGCGGCTCGTCGTTCCGCATATGACGCACGACCTGGTAGCCGCCCTGCGCCCCCTGCTCACCGCCGAGGCCTCGGCCGAGGCACATGCCTGCGGAGGCGAGCCGGGGGACCTGGAGCAGGCCGTCTGGGTCCGGCTCCTGGAGCGGCTGGAGACCGACGGGCCGCCGCGCGACCCGCAGGGCTGGCTGCGCAGGGCCGTCCGGGCCGAGGCGCGCCGCAGCCGCCGCACCACCCACCGCGAGCGACCGTACGACGCCGAACCGGCGGACGACCTGCGGGCCGGGCCGGAACAGCTCGCGCTGACCGCCGCCCGCCACCGCGCCCTGCGCGACGCGGTCCGCCGCCTGCCCGGCCGCTGTCCCCGTCTGCTGGAGGCGCTGCTCTCCCCGAAGGACCTCACATACCGGGAGATCGCGGGGGAGTTGGGTATCTCACAGGGCAGTCTTGGCCCGGAACGTTCCCGATGTCTTGGATGTCTGCGTCGTTTGCTCGCGCCGGAGGTTGCGGCGTGCGAAGCGCGGGGATAGGAGTGTGGGACGACAGGTGATCAGGTGAGCGGGAGGCGTGCGCACATGGGCATGAGCGTGACCATCTCGGTGGCGACCGAGCAGGACGCGGAGCAGATCTTCAGGCTCCAGTACCTGTGCTTCCAGGGTGAGGCGGCGCTGTACGGCAACTACCGCATCGAGCCGCTCGTCCAGACCCTGGACTCCCTGCGCCAGGAGGTCGCCTCCGACTGCGTCTTCGTCGCCCGGCTCGGCGACGAGGTGGTCGGCTCGGTGCGCGGCAAGGCGACCGAGGACGGCTCGGCGGCCATCAGCAGGCTCTGTGTGCACCCGCGCCTGCAGGGCCACGGCATCGGCGCCCGGCTGCTGCGCGCGGCCGAGTCGGCGCTCGCCGAGGAGCGGGGCGCCACGAGGTTCCGCCTCGTCGCCGGTCACCGCAGCGAGGGCAACCTGCGCCTGTACCGGCGGGTGGGCTACCAGGCGGTGGGCAGGGCCAAGGGCTCCGACGGGGTCGAGATGATCGTCCTGGAGAAGCCGGCCGGCCAGTACGCGCAGACGGCCTGAGCGGCGGCGCCCGGCAGGGGCGCCGGGCATGCGCGGCCGGCCCTTCCGGACCGGTCGCCGCTGCTCCTCAGACGCCCCTTGGATCCCGCGCCCTGCGCAGCCAGTACATGGCGGACAGCGGCAGTAGCACGGGGATGAAGACGTACCCCATGCCGTAGTCGGACCACACCGTCGTGTCCGGGAACGCGGACGGCTCCACCAGGGTCCACGTACCGACGATCAGCACACCCGCGAGTTCGGCGGCACAGCACACCATCGCCGCCCGCCGGGCGGTCTCCCCGCCCCGCACCAGTGTGCAGGTGATGAACCCGTACACCAGTCCGGCCACAGCGGACAGCGTGTAGGCGAGCGGCGCCCGGTCGAACTCGGTGGAGATCTGGAACGCGGAACGCGACAGCGCGCCCACGACCATCACGCCGTAGAACCAGACGAGCAGCATCCCCGGCCCGGTGATCAGCCGGGCCGGCTTCTCCTGCGCCGACGTCATCTCAGCCTCCCCAGATGTCGAAGAGCCGCACCTCGAGGACGGCCAGCACCACACCGCCCGCGGCCACCGTCACCGAGCCCCAGCGGGACCGCTCGCTCAGCGACATCAGGCCCGCCGCAGGGATCGACGCGAGCGCGCCCAGCAGATACGCCACGAAGATCGTCGTGCCCTGCTCCGGCTTCTCGCCCCGCGCCAGCAGCACGACGCCGATCACCAGCTGGACCACGGCCAGCAGCGACACGACGGCCATGCCGATGAAGTGCCAGTCCTTGGTCGGCTGGTCGCGATAGGCGGCCCAGCCGCACCAGGCGGCGAGCAACAGCGCGGCGACACCGGTCACCAGCGTCAGGGCATTGAGCATGCGGTGACCCTATTACGGCGGAAGCGGGCGGAAGCCGCCGCCCCCGTCCAACGTCGTAGGGTCTAGACCATGACGATCCACGCACACGCCCTCCTGTTCGACAACGACGGCACCCTCGTCTCCTCCCTCGACTCCGTCGAGCGCTGCTGGACCCGCTGGGCCCGGGAGTACGGGATCACCGCCGAGGCGTTCGGGCGCGTGGAACTGCACGGCCGCACCGCGGCCGAGATAGTCGCCGACCTGCTGCCCGGACACCTCGTGCCGGAGGCCGTCGCCAGGGTCGAGCAACTGGAGGTCGAGGACGTACCGAACGGCGGGGTGCACCTGCTCCCCGGCACCCGCGACTTCCTGGACTCCCTGCCCGCCGACCGGTGGGCCGTGGTCACCTCCGCCACCCGCCGCCTGGCCGAGGCCCGCCTCGACGCCGTGGGCATCCGCCCGAAGGCGCTGGTCTCGGCCGACGACGTCACCCGCGGCAAGCCCGACCCCGAGCCCTACCTGCTCGCCGCCCGGCAGCTCGGCGTGGACCCGGCCCGCTGCGTGGTCTTCGAGGACGCACCCGCCGGACTCCGGGCGGGCCGGGCGGCCGGCATGACCACCGTGGCCTTGGCCACAACCCACCGGGCGGCGGAGCTGACCGCCGACCTCGTGGTGAAGGACCTGTCCGCCCTGTCGGCACTGGTCACGGACGGGGGCGTGGAGATCTCGGTCCGGGACTGAGCGAGCGGCCGCGGCTGTCCGCCGCTGTCCACCATGCGGACAGCGGCGGCCGGTAAGGAGTGTCCGTCTGGTTTACTGATCGCATGACCACGACGAGCTGCCGCATCCTTGCGACCGAGGCGACCATGACGCCCGGTGCTCGTTGTATGTGTCGCCTGATGTGTCGAATGTGCGCCTTCTAGAGGGCCCCCGCATCAGCTGAGCCTCGCGCCCCGAAGCGAGAGCCGTGGCCTGTCCGTACGCCGTAGGCCGTACGAGACGCACAACCACTCTCCATGCCTGAACCGCATGCACCCGTGCCCGGGCACACCCACGCCCGCGCACTCGACAGTGACGGAAACCCACGTGATCACCACCTCGGGCCTGACGAAAATCTACCGGGCTCACCGCTCCCACGGCCGTGAGGTCACCGCCCTCGACGGCGTCGATCTGCACGTCCGCGAAGGCGAGGTCTACGGCGTCATCGGCCAGTCCGGCGCCGGCAAGTCCTCCCTCATCCGCTGCGTCAACCTGCTGGAGCGCCCCACCTCCGGCACCGTGACCGTCGCCGGACAGGACCTCACCGCCCTGGCCGGCCGCGGCCCCCGCGCCGGCCGGGAACTGCGCCGGGCGCGCAGCCGCATCGGCATGGTCTTCCAGCACTTCAACCTGCTGTCCTCGCGGACCGTGCAGGACAACATCGAGCTGCCGCTGGAGATCCTCGGCCAGGCGGGCCGGGCACGCTCCCTCAAGGCGCTGGAGCTGCTGGACCTGGTGGGCCTCGCCGACAAGGCCAAGGCCTACCCCGCCCAGCTCTCCGGCGGCCAGAAGCAGCGCGTCGGCATCGCCCGCGCCCTCGCCGGCGACCCCAAGGTGCTGCTCTCCGACGAGGCCACCAGCGCCCTCGACCCGGAGACCACCCGCTCCATCCTCCAGCTGCTGCGCGACCTGAACCGGCAGCTGGGTCTGACCGTCCTGCTCATCACCCACGAGATGGACGTCGTGAAGTCGGTCTGTGACTCCGCCGCCCTCATGGAGAAGGGCCGGATCGTGGAGTCAGGCACCGTCAGCGAACTGCTGGCCACCCCGGGCTCGGAACTCGCCGCCGCGCTCTTCCCGGTGAGCGGCGAGGCCACCGGCACCGACCGGACCGTCCTCGACGTCACCTTCCACGGCGAGTCCGCGACCCAGCCGGTCGTCTCCCAGCTCGCGCGCACCTACAACATCGACATCTCGATCCTCGGCGCCGCCATCGACACCGTCGGCGGCCTCCAGATCGGCCGCATGCGCATCGAACTGCCCGGCCGCTACGAGGACAACGTGGTGCCGATCGGCTTCCTGCGCGAACAGGGCCTGCAGATCGATGTCGTCGGACCCGCGGGCGAGGTGCCCGTGCTGGTCGAGGAGGGTGCGAAGTGACCTGGTCGGAAATGCAGCCGGTGCTGTCCCAGGCGTGTTGGGACACCCTCTACATGGTCGGCTGGTCCACGCTGATCGCCATCGTCGCCGGGCTCCCCCTCGGTATCCTCCTCGTCCTCACGGACAAGGGCGGGCTGCTGCAGAACGTCGTCGTCAACAAGGCCATCGGGCAGATCGTGAACATCGCCCGCTCCATGCCGTTCATCATCCTGATGGTGGCGCTGATGACGTTCACCCGCTGGATCACCGGCACCACCATCGGCCGCGAGGCCGCGATCGTGCCGCTCGCCATCGGGGCCATCCCCTTCTTCGCCCGCCTGGTGGAGATGTCCGTCCGCGAGGTCGACGGCGGGCTCGTCGAAGCCGTGCAGTCCATGGGCGGCAGCACCTGGAAGGTCGTCCGCAGCGTCCTCGTGCCCGAGTCGCTCCCCTCGCTCATCTCGGGTGCCACCACCACGGTCATCGCCCTCATCGGCTACTCCGCCATGGCGGGCACCGTCGGCGCCGGCGGCCTCGGCGACGTGGCCGTCCGCTACGGCTACCAGCGCTTCGAGACCGGCATGATGTGGATCACCGTGGCCATCCTGGCCGTCGTCATCTCGCTGCTCCAGTTCGCCGGCGACTACGCGGCCCGCTCGCTGCACCGCCGCAGCGGCAAGACCGGCGGACTGCTCCTCTTCAAGCCGCTGCGCGGGATCTTCCCCGGCACCGTCGCCACCGACGCCGTGAAGAAGAGCTGACCGCCCCCCTGAACCCCCCGTTCACCCATACACGGGGTCGCACCACCCTTAAGGAAAGGCACTTTTCGTGCGTAACACCGCCAAGCTCACCACCGCCGTCCTCGCCACCGGAGCCCTCACCCTCGGGCTGACCGCCTGCGGCTCCGGCAAGGACTCCGGCTCCTCCGACACCAGCGGCCCGCTCGTCGTCGCCGCGAGCCCGACCCCGCACGCCGAGATCCTCGACTTCGTCAAGGACAAGCTGGCGAAGAAGGCGGGCCTCGACCTGGAGGTCCGGGAGTTCACCGACTACATCGCGCCGAACACGGCGACCGAAGACGGCGACGTGGACGCCAACTACTTCCAGAACCAGCCGTACCTCGACGACTTCAACAAGAAGCGCGGCACCCACATCGCGCCCGTCGTCACGGTGCACCTGGAACCGCTCGGCCTCTACTCCCACAAGGTCAAGAAGGCCGACGCGCTCAAGAGCGGTGCGACCATCGCCGTCCCGAACGACTCCGTCAACGAGGCCCGCGCCCTGAAGCTGCTCGCCGCCAACGGGCTCATCACCCTCAAGGACGGTGTCGGCACCGAGGCCACCCCGCGGGACATCGCCAAGAACCCCAAGAACCTCACGTTCAAGGAGGTCGAGGCGGCCCAGACCCCGCGTTCCCTGGACGACGTGGACGCGGCCGTGATCAACGGCAACTACGCGATCTCCTCCGGCCTGAAGCCGGCCGAGGAGGCCCTCGTCCTGGAGTCCGCGAAGGACAACCCCTACGGCAACTTCCTGGCCGTGAAGAAGGGCAACGAGGACGACCCCCGGGTGAAGAAGCTCGCGAAGCTCCTCACCTCGCCCGAGGTCAAGAAGTTCATCGAGGACAAGTACCAGGGCTCGGTCATCCCCTCCTTCTGAGCCGCCGGGCGGCACGGGTCCGACGTGCCGTGAGCGACGGCTGACGGCACCCGCACACGGCGTGTCGCGACGCACGGGGTCCACACCCTCACGGGGTGTGGACCCCGTTGTGCGGTTCAGTGGTTTCATGCTGCATGCTGGGCAGTTCAGCAGGCCTGACGGCCCTGACGGTCGTCCCAGGAATCCCCGAAGGTTACGGAGCGGCGCATGACGAGCACCTTCCCCAACATCTCCATCAGCACGGAGCGGTTGGTGCTGCGTCCCCTCGACGAGGACGACGTGCCCGCCCTGGCCGAGATGATGAACGACGAGCAGGTCGTCGCCTGGACCACCGTGCCCCACCCCTACACCGAGGACGACGCCCGCCGGTGGATCGCCCGCACCGCCCCGGACGAACGCACCGGAGGCCGCGGCATCGTCCTCGCCGTCACCGAGTTCCTCACCCAGCGCCTCGTCGGCCTGGTCCACCTGAGGAACACCGACTGGCGCGTCCGCTCCAGCGAGATCGCCTACGCCATCGCCCCCTGGGCCCGCGGTGAGGGCTACGCCTCCGAAGCCGCCCTGGCCACCGCCCAGTGGCTCTTCCACGACCAGAAGTTCGAGCGGCTCGAACTGCGCACCGCCGCCGACAACACCGCCTCCCAGCAGGTCGCCCAGAAGATCGGCTGCATCAGCGAGGGCGTGCTCCGCAACGCCTGGATAGCACGCACCAGGACCGGCGACGGTGCCTGGACCGACGTGCGCACGGACGTCATCGTCTGGAGCCTGCTGCCGGAGGACCTCGCCGGGGTGAGCGACCAGCTGGCCGACGCGGACGGATTCACGTCCTACTCGGACTGGAACTGAGCCCGCGGGCGACGAGCCCCCCACCTTCACCGGGTACTCTCACGGAGCCCGTCCGGGCGCCCCCAAGACCCGCGCACAACCCCCTGGAGACTGACGACCATGGCCGACCGGGTCACGGTGATCGGCTGGGACGGCTCGCCGCTGACCGCCGCGGCACGCGCCGCCCTCGGCGCCGCCACCCTGGTGGCCGGTGCCGCCCACCACCTGGCGCTGCCCGAGGTGCCGCCCGCCGCCGAACGCATCCGCCTCGGCAGCCTCGCCCTGGCCGCCCGCCGCATCGCCGCCCACCGCGGCAGCGCGGTGGTCCTCGCCGACGGCGACCCCGGGTTCTTCGGCGTCGTACGGACCCTGCGCGCCCCGGAGTTCGGCCTGGAGGTCGAGGTCGTCCCCGCCGTGTCCGCCGTCGCCGCCGCCTTCGCCCGGGCCGGCATGCCCTGGGACGACGCCCAGGTCGTCGTCGCCCACCCGCGCACCCTGCGCCGGGCCGTGAACGTCTGCCGCGCCCACCCCAAGGTCGCCGTCCTCACCGCTCCCGGCGCCGGCCCCGCCGAACTCGGGCTGCTCCTGGAGGGCGTGCACCGCACCTTCGTCATCTGCGAGGAACTGGGCACCGAACGCGAGCAGGTCACCGTCGTCACCTCCGACAAGGCGCCCGACCACACCTGGCGCGACCCCAACGTGGTCATCGTCATCGGCGGCCCGGCCGGTGCCGGTGAGGGCGGCGGCTGGATCGCCGGCCGCAACCCGGGCGCCGGCCCGCGCGGCTGGGTGCAGCCCGACGAGACCTACGGCGGCCGGCTCGGCGAGGGCGAGACACAGCTGCTGCGCGCCGCCCAACTCGCCCGCCTGGGGCCCCGGGTCGGCGACCTGGTCTGGGACATCGGCTGCGGCAGCGGTGCGTTCGCCGCGGAGGCCGCACGTGCCGGCGCCGCCGTCATCGCCGTCGACCACGACGCGGCGGCCTGCGTCCGCACCGAGGGAGCCGGGCGCCGGTACGGCGTCCACCTCCAGATCGTCCACGGCACCGCCCCGCACGTCCTCGAAAACCTGCCCGAACCCGACGTCGTACGGGTCGGCGGCGGGGGACCGGCCGTCGTCTCCGCGGTCGCCGACCGGCGTCCGCAGCGCATCGTCACGCACGCCGCCACCCGGGACGCGGCCGAACGCGTCGGCCGCGATCTGACCGAGCACGGATACCGGGTCGAGTGCGCCCTGCTCCAGTCCGTCGAACTCGACACACGGGCCTGGACGGAGACCGAGCGGAACGTAGCGTTCCTGCTCAGCGGGGTACTGCCCGATCGCGCCCCGTGATCCTGTTGTCGTACCGCGCGCGGTAGGCTGGCCGATCGTTGTACCGCACCGGTGGCCCGAACTTCGTTCGCCAATGTCCGGAACGCGCGCCCGTTTTGGGGTGGGTGTGGTACGGCGGACCGGAGGACGCGCAACGTGGCGCAGTCCACAGCGGACTGTCGCGGATCATGCTGTCGCGACGGCGCAACGACCGGGACAATGCCACTGAATGGCTTTGTCGCCTTTTCCGGCGGGTCGTTCGTGCCGCTGGGCGCGGACGCTCGTTCTTCACTGCGGGGCGGTCGGTGCGCCGTTCCGGGCGAGCTGGTCGTAGAAGCACTAACCGATGGGCGAGGGGTACGCATGACCGACACCGGCCAGGTCCCGGGCGAGGGACAGCCGGAGAGCGCAGGCATGGTGGAGCAGCCGGGCGTCCCCGCGCACGGTGCGTACACCTACCTCTCCGAGGCGCCCGCCGAGGACGAAGACCTGCTGCTGCCGGGTGCCCAGGGCGCGTGGGGCAACGAGGTGCCGCCACCCGCTCCGGAACCGGTGGTGGAGGCCGTCCACGAGCCGGGCCCGCACGAGACGGCCGGCCGCGACAGCGGTTCGGTCGACCTCAGCGGCGTCCGCCTGCCCAGCCCGGCCCCGGCGTCGGTACCGCCGTCGCCGATCCTGTCGGCCCCGCACGACCCGACCGCGGTCCCGCAGCCGGCCCGCCGCCCGCTGCACCTCGGCCCGCCGATCCCCGACGCCTCCGCGAGCCCGGTCCGCTCCCTCGCCGACCGCGGCCCCGCCGACGCGCCGGTGCGGCAGCCCGGCCCGCCGGCCACGGGGCCCGAGTACCTCGACGTGCAGCCGCTGCGCGAGATGACCCCGCAGAGCGCCGCCCCCTGGGGTGCGGCCCCGGCCCAGGTCGCCGCACAGGCCCCGGCTGCCGAAACGGTTGTCCCGGGGGAACCGGCCGACGCCGCCCAGGCCGCCGTGGCCCGCCTCACCAGCCAGGCCGCCGCCCAGGCACAGCCCGCGGACCTCGGCCGGACCCAGGTCGTCCACGGCCACGACGGGGTCCAGCCGGCGCACGGCCACGACGGGGTGTACAGCGCGCCGGCCGTGACGGGGGCAGCCGCAGAGGACGCCCGGGCCGGGGCGGACAGCGAGGCCGCAGATGACCTGCAGGCCGGGGCGCACGCGCAGGCCGCGGAAGACGTGCAGGCCGGGGCGGACGCGCAGGCCGCGGAAGACGTGCAGACCGAAGTGGACGCCGCCGGCGTGAGCCCGGCGGGTCCGGGTCCTGTGGGCGTGCAGATGCCGGCGGGCCAGGGCGCCGAGGGCCCGGTGGTGCAGGGCGGCGAAGGATCCGTGGCGCCGGTGGCTCAGGGCGGCGAGGGCGCTGAGATCCCTGCGGGCCAGGAGGCTGAGGGCCTGCCGCTCCCGGCGGGGGCTGAGAGCGTCGAGGGCGTTCCGGTGGCCGGGGTTGCGGGTGCTGACGGTGCCGAGGCTCCGGTGGTGCAGGGCGGCGAGACCGCTGAGATCCCTGCGGGCCAGGGGGCCGAGGGGCTCCAGGCCGCCTCGGTCGCGGGGGCTGCCGGCGTCGGGACTCCGGCGGTGCACGGCGTCGAAGGGGCCGAGATCCCTGCGGCCCGGGGTGCCGAGGGAGACGCGGCTCCGGCGGCACAGGGCCCCGAAGGTGCTCAGGGGGTGCCGGCCGGGCGGGTCAGCGAGGGGGCGCCGGGTTCGGTGTCCGTGGCAGACGCCGCTCCCGGTACCGACGGGGCCGTCGCCGGCGGCGCTTCCGTGGCCGGGGCGTCCCCGGTGGAGCAGGCCGCACAGGCTGCCGACACCGCGGTACCCGCGGCCGGGGGCGTAGCGCCGGGATCGGCGCCCGCCGAGCCGGAGCAGGTCGCCGACATGCCGGAGCAGTTCGCCGACATGCCGCCGGAGCAGTTCGCCGACGTGCCGCCGGAGCAGTTCGCCGGCGCGCCGGACGGAGCCCAGGACCCCGCGCTCGTTCAGGGAGCCGCGGCATCCGCCGGGCAGGACATGCCCGGCCAGGCGTCCCCGGCGCCGGAGGCGTCCGTGGCGGACCCGGCGGACCCGGCGGACCAGACCCTGCCGGCCCAGGAGACCCCCGGTCAGGCCGTACCGGGCCAGGCCCCGGACACCGTGCAGGCCGCCGACGCCCCCACGGACGCCTCGGAGGCCGGTACGGCGGCCGAGACGGCTCAGCCGACCGCGTCCGCGGTGCCGGCCGAAGGCGTACAGCCCGCCGAGGGTGAGCATCCCGGTGACGCCGCGCGGCTCGCCGACGCCGCGCGGTCAACGGACGTGGTCCAGGCCGCCGTTGACGCAGGGACGCAAGCCCCCGCGGAGGTCCGGGCAGCTGCCGCAGCCCAGGCTTCCGGGGATGCGCACGTGTCCGCATCCGCTGAACCGCGGGCGGCTGCCGCAGTCCGAGCCACTGCCGACGCCCAGGAGTCTGCCGGCGCCCAGGAGTCTGCGGGCGCTCAGTCGTCTGCCGGCGCTCAGCCGTCTGCGGCGGCCCAGCAGCCTGCCGCGGCCCAGGTGCCCGCCGGGGCCCAGGCGCCTGCGGACGCTGAGGCGCCCCTCGCTGCCCGGGGCGCCGTCGCATCCGCCGACGGGGCTGCCGTACCCGGGGGTGTCGCGGCTGCCGGTGCGCCCGCACCCGAGGCTCTCCCGGGTGCCGTACCCGAGGGTCTCGTGGCTGCTGACGGGGCTGCCGTGCCCGAAGACCTCGCGCCTGCTGATGCGGCCGCCGTACCTGAAGGCCTCCCGGCGGCCGGTGAGGCTGTCGCACGGGAGGGTGCCCCGACCGTCGGCGCCGCTCCTACCGTGGGCACGGCCGCCGCCGTCGACCCGACGGCCCCCGGGACCACCGCCTCCGTCGCTCCGGCCGAGCCGGGCACCGACCTCCCCGGCACCGTTGCGGACGCTCCCGGCGTCGTGACGACCGCCGAGCCTGTTACCGCGGACGCCCCGGAGCGCGTCGCGTCGGCCGTGGAAGCGCCGCACGCCGAGTCCGCACAGCCCGTCGCCGCCGCGGCCCAGGATGGCGTGGCCGCCGACTCCGCGGGTGCTGTTGCGGCAGACTCCGCCGAGGTGGGGTCCCCGGTCGTGCTCCAGGCCCAGGGTCCGCAGCTCGCCGAGCACGCACCGTCGGAGGCGGACGGCACGGCCGTGCCCACCGGACCACAGCACCCGTCGCCAGTGCCCGGAGCCCAGCCGGGCGCCGCGCCTGCGCCGGCCACCGCAGCCGATTCGGCCACCGCACCCGAGGCGGCTGTCGGTCTCGCGCCGGCCGCCGGCCCCGCGCCCGCCGTCGGCCCGCAGCTCCGACCGGGGGCGCAGAGCACCGTCGTACCGGACGCCGCCGTACCGGGCGCGCACGCGCCCGACGCGGAGCAGCTGCTCGGTCAGTTCGTGCCGGTGGAGGGACAGGTTCCCACCACCCCGCACCTGGCGCCCACGCCGCCCCAGCCCCTCGTCCTGCCCACGGAAGGCGTGCCCATGGAAGGCCTGCCCGCAGCCGGCCTGCCCGCGGAAGGCCTGCCCAGTGCGGGCCTGCCTGCGGAAAGCCTGCCGACCGAAGGCCTGCCCGCAGCCGGCCTGCCGACCGAAGGCCTCCCCGCCCACGGCCTCCCCGTACACGGCCGGCCCGCGGAAGCCCTGCCCGCCGAAGCCCTCCCTGCGGAGGGCACCCGGAGCATCCCGGCGGCCCAGGGCGTTCAGGGCGTCCAGGGTCCGCAGGAGCAGCCGGAGCCGGTGGCCACCGTGCCCGCGCCCCGGGAGGGCGAGCCGGCCGTCGTGGCGGCCGCGCCGGAGGGGGAGCCCGGCCACGACGTCGTCCAGCACGCGGAGGACCTGGAGACCCGGGCCGCCGACCAGGAAGAGAGCACGGCCGCCGTGGCGGAAGCACGACAGTCCACCGGTCCCGCCGCACCCGGCTACGCCGACGCCGAGCGCGAGGCCGTCCTGAAGGTCATGCGCGAGCGCCGCGACATCCGCAACGGCTTCCGCAGCGACCCCATCCCGCACGAGGTGCTGCTCAGAGTCCTGGAGGCCGCGCACACCGCGCCGTCCGTCGGGCACTCGCAGCCCTGGGACTTCGTCGTCATCCGGTCCGCCGAGACCCGGCGGACCATGCACGAACTGGCGATGCGTCAGCGGGAGGCGTACGCCAAGTCGTTGCCGAAGGGCCGGGCCAAGCAGTTCAAGGAACTGAAGATCGAGGCCATCCTCGACACCCCGGTCAACATCGTCGTCACGGCCGACCCCACCCGCGGCGGCCGTCACACACTCGGCCGTCACACCCAGCCGCAGATGGCGCCCTACTCCTCGGCGCTCGCGGTGGAGAACCTCTGGCTCGCCGCCCGCGCCGAAGGCCTCGGCGTCGGCTGGGTCAGCTTCTTCGACGAACGGGAGATGGTCCGTGCGCTCGGTCTGCCCGAGCACCTGGAGGTCGTCGCCTACCTGTGTGTCGGGTACGTCGACGAGTTCCCGGACGAGCCCGAGCTGATGCAGGCCGGCTGGTCCAAGCGGCGCCCCCTGTCCTGGGTGGTGCACGAGGAGACGTACGGCCGACGTGCCCTGCCCGGAGAGGAACCCCACGACCTGCTTGCCGAGACCGTCGCACAGATCCGCCCGCTCGACGCCAAGGCGCTCGGCGAGGCATGGGAGCGCCAGAAGCGCATGACCAAGCCGGCCGGCGCGCTGGGCATGCTGGAGATCATCTCCGCCCAGCTGTCCGGGCTGTCCCGGCAGTGCCCGCCGCCGATCCCGGAGCCCGCCGCCGTGGCCATCTTCGCCGGCGACCACGGCGTGCACGCCCAGGGCGTCACCCCCTGGCCGCAGGAGGTCACCGCCCAGATGGTGGCCAACTTCCTCGGCGGGGGAGCGGTCTGCAACGCCTTCGCCACCCAGGTAGGCGCCGAGGTCTGCGTCGTGGACGTGGGCGTGGCCGCCGACCTCCCCGCCACCCCCGGCCTGCTGCCCCGCAAGATCCGCGGCGGCACCTCCGACATGACCACCGGCCCCGCGATGACCCGCGAGGAGGCCAAGGCGGCCATCGAGGTGGGCATCGAGACCGCCCGCGACCTGGTCGCGGCCGGCAACAAGGCGCTGCTCACCGGCGAGATGGGCATCGCCAACACCACCGCGTCCGCCGCGCTGATCTCCGTCTTCACCGGCGCCGACCCGGCCGAGGTCACAGGCCGCGGCACGGGCATCAACGACGAGACGCTGGCCCGCAAGACCGACGTGGTCCGCCGCGCCCTGGAACTCCACCAGCCGGACCCGGCCGACCCCATCGGCGTCCTCGCGGCCCTCGGCGGCTTCGAGCACGCGGCCATGGTCGGCCTGCTCCTCGGCGGCGCCTCGCTGCGCACGCCGGTGATCCTGGACGGCGTCAGTGCCGGTGCCGCGGCCCTCGTGGCCCGGGCCATCGCCCCCGAGGTGCTCGCGGCCTGCATCGCCGGCCACCGCAGCGCCGAGCCGGGCCACGTGGCCGCCCTGAACAAGCTGGGCCTGCGCCCCCTGGTCGATCTCGACCTGCGGCTCGGCGAGGGCACGGGCGCGCTGCTCGCGCTGCCGCTGGTGCAGAGCACGGCGCGGGCGATGCACGAGGTGGCGACGTTCGACTCGGCGGGTGTCACCGAGAAGTAGTCACCGAGAAGTAGTCACCGCCGTAGTCATCGAGAAGCAGCCGTCGGACGACGGGGTGGTCCGGTGCCCAGCTGCCGGACCACCCGTGCCGTCTGCCGTGTCCACGGCTTAAAATCCGCACGTCAGGGCCGCTCCGAAGGTGCAGCGCGCCCAACTCACAGCTGCACGAGGAGCCGTACCTCATGGCCGAACACCCCGCCTACCCCGTAGGCCTCCGCCTCTCCGGCCGCCGCGTGGTCGTCCTCGGCGGCGGTCAGGTGGCCCAGCGGCGTCTGCCGGCGCTCATCGCCGCGGGTGCGGACATCGTGCTCGTCTCTCCCGAGGCGACGCCGTCCGTCGAGGCCATGGCGGACACGGGCGAGATCACCTGGCAGCGGCGGCCGTACGCGGAAGGCGACCTCGCCGAGGCCTGGTACGCCCTCATCGCCACCAGCGACCCCCGGGCCAACGCGCAGGCCTCCGCCGAGGCCGAGCGGCACCGGGTCTGGTGCGTGCGCTCCGACGACGCCGACCAGGCGACCGCCTGGACCCCGGCGACCGGTCACAGCGAAGGTGTCACCGTCGCCGTGCTCACCACGGACGCGCGCGGCCGCGACCCCCGTCACACCGCCGCCATCCGCGACGCGGTCGTCGAGGGCCTGCGCGACGGCACGCTCGTCGCCCCCCACCACCGCACCCGCACCGCCGGCGTGGCCCTGGTCGGCGGCGGCCCCGGCGACCCCGACCTGATCACGGTCCGCGGGCGGCGCCTCCTCGCCGAGGCGGACGTCGTCATCGCCGACCGGCTGGGCCCGCGCGACCTGCTCGCCGAACTCCCGCCGCACGTCGAGGTGATCGACGCGGCGAAGATCCCGTACGGCCGCTACATGGCCCAGGAGGCCATCAACAACGCGCTCGTCGAGCACGCCAGGCAGGGCAAGGCGGTCGTCCGGCTGAAGGGCGGCGACCCGTTCGTGTTCGGCCGGGGCATGGAGGAGGTCCAGGCGCTCGCCGAGGCCGGCATCCCGTGCACGGTGGTCCCCGGCATCTCCAGCTCCATCTCGGTACCGGGCGCGGCCGGCATCCCGGTCACCCACCGCGGGGTCGCCCATGAGTTCACCGTGGTCAGCGGCCACGTGGCACCGGACGACGAGCGTTCCCTGGTCGACTGGCCGTCGCTGGCCAGGCTCACCGGCACGCTGGTGATCCTCATGGGCGTCGACAAGATCGGGAAGATCGCGGAGACGCTCGTCGCGCACGGCAAGTCGCCTGAGACGCCGGTCGCGCTGGTCCAGGAGGGCACGACGGCCGCTCAGCGCCGGGTCGACGCCACCCTGGCCACGGTCGCGGAGACGGTACGGGCCGAGGACGTGAAGCCGCCCGCGGTCATCGTCGTCGGCGCGGTCGTCGGCGTCGGACCCCACCCCACCGCTTGATCAAGCGTAACCCGGGGTAACCCGGTCGTTCCCAGCCGTTGGCAGCACACCCAGGACAAGGCAGTATCACCCTGTGGCCGATCTCATCACCGTCGAGGACCCCGACGACCCGCGCCTCTCCGACTACACGGGCCTGACCGACGTCGAGCTGCGCCGCAAGCGCGAGCCGGCCGAGGGCCTGTTCATCGCCGAGGGCGAGAAGGTCATCCGCAGGGCCAAGGAAGCCGGCTACGAGATGCGCTCGATGCTGCTCTCGGCCAAGTGGATCGACGTCATGCGCGACGTCATCGACGAACTCCCGGCCCCGGTGTACGCCGTCAGCCCGGAACTCGCCGAGCGGGTCACCGGCTACCACGTGCACCGCGGAGCCCTCGCCTCCATGCAGCGCAGGCCGCTGCCGACGGCCGGTGAACTGCTCCGCTCCGCCCGCCGCGTCGTGATCATGGAGTCGGTCAACGACCACACCAACATCGGCGCGATCTTCCGCTCGGCCGCGGCCCTCGGCATGGACGCGGTCCTGCTGTCGCCCGACTGCGCCGACCCGCTGTACCGGCGGAGCGTCAAGGTCTCCATGGGCGCGGTGTTCTCGGTGCCGTACGCCCGCCTGGACACCTGGCCGAAGGGCCTGGACTCGGTCCGCGAGGCGGGCTTCACGCTCCTCGCACTCACCCCCGACGAGAAGGCCCGCAGCCTCGACGAGGCCGCCCCGCACCGGATGGACCGGGTCGCCCTCATGCTCGGCGCCGAGGGCGACGGGCTGTCCACCCAGGCACTGGTCGCCGCCGACGAATGGGTCCGCATCCCGATGTCCCACGGCGTCGACTCCCTCAATGTGGGCGCGGCGGCCGCGGTGGCCTTCTACGCGGTGGCCACGGGCCGTCCGAAGTCCTGACCGTCCCAGTGGGGCCGCGCCCCGGGACGGCCGAAGACCTGACCGGCTCCGCGGGGCCGCGGCCCGGGGCGGGCGAGTCCTGACCGTCCCCGTGGGGCCGCGCTCCGGGGCGGGCGAGTCCTGGCCGTCCTTGCGGGGCCGTTCTGTGGGACGGGCGAGTCCTGACCGTCCCCGTGGGCCGTGGTCCGGCGTGGTCCCGGGTCAGTTCCCGGCGTCGCGGCTCAAGGTCGACTTGTACTGCTCCGGCACCACCTTGCCGTCCAGCGGCGGATAGCTGGGCTGCGCGTTCCGCTGGGGCCGGACACCGCTGTCGTCGCCGTGGCCGCGCGCCGGCCCCTGGCAGCCCTGGGCCACCGCGATGCCGAGCGCCACCAGCAGCGTCACCACCACGAACACGAACAGCCGCTGCCGCAGCAGCCGCGGATTGGCCGGCCGCAGCCCGATCCCGTAGGGGCGCACCCCCGGCCGCCGGGAACCGCTGCGCGGAGCGGGCCGGCCGCCGCTGCCGGAGCGCGGGGCGCCGCCGCGGGGCACCGGCGTGGGACGCGCCGAGCCCGGCCGCGAGCCGGCACCCGTGCCGCGCGCACCGCTGCCGCCGCGCGAGGGCACCGCGCCCCGGGACGGCACATCGCCGCGCGGGGACACCCCGCCGCGCGAGGGCACACCGCCCCGGGACGGCGTGGTCCCTCGCGGTGGCGGCGTACCGGGCGAGGTACGCCGCTGGGTGCGCTGCTGCTCGGGATAGGTGTCGGTGAGCCGCCCGGTGGGCCGGTCCGCCTCGGCGGCACGCGGGGCCGGCGGCCGTACGCCGTCCAGGCCCTGCGCCTCCCGGGCGGCGATCTCCTTCAGCCGCA
This sequence comes from Streptomyces actinomycinicus, assembly GCF_016741775.1. Lineage (GTDB taxonomy): Bacteria > Actinomycetota > Actinomycetes > Streptomycetales > Streptomycetaceae > Streptomyces > Streptomyces actinomycinicus. The sequence goes on from NZ_JAERRK010000015.1 coordinate 115,465, forward strand.
ACGACAGCTGCAGGGTGCTGGGCCGGTCGTCGGGATCCTTCGCCAGGCAGGCCCGCACCAGCGGCGCGAGTGCGTCCGGTACGCCGTACAGCTGCGGCTCCTCGTGCACCACCCGGTACAGCATCACCTCGGAACTGCCGTGTCCGAAGGGCGAGTCGCCGGTCGAGGCGTAGGCCAGGGTCGCGCCCAGCGAGAAGACGTCCGTGGCCGGGGTGACCGCCGCGCCGCGCACCTGCTCGGGGGCGAGGAAGCCGGGGGAGCCGACCGCGGTGCCGACATGGGTGAGCGTGGAGGCACCGGTGGACCAGGCGATGCCGAAGTCGATGATCCGCGGCCCCTTGGGGGACAGCAGGATGTTGGACGGCTTCAGGTCCCGGTGCACGACACCGGCCTCGTGCACGGCGACCAGTCCCTCGGACAGGGCCGCGCCGACCGCCGCCGCGTCCGCGGCACCGAGCGGGCCCTCGTCGGCGACCTTGTCGTGCAGGGACGGTCCGGGCACGTACTGGGTGGCGAACCAGGGCCGCTCGGCCTCCAGGTCGGCGGCGACCAGCCGGGCCGTGCACCCGCCGCGGATCCGCCGGGCCGCGGACACCTCGCGCGCGAACCGCGACCGGAACTCCTGGTCCTCCGCCAGATCGGGCCGGATCACCTTCAGCGCGACCCGTTGGCCCTTCTTGTCGGAGCCGAGATAGACCACGCCCATCCCGCCCGCGCCGAGCCGTCGGTGAAGCCTGAACGAGCCGACGACGCGCGGGTCCTCGCGCCTCAGGCGCATCATCGCCATGTTCATCCCCGCTGCCCGGTCCCTGTGACGTGGCACAGCTTACGTTTCCACGGCCGCCTGCGCGCAGAGGCCGCGCCCTCTCGGCCGGGCGGATTGTGTGGGCCGTTCAGGGGAGGTGAAACGCGGTCAGAAAGCCCTGCCGCACGGCACCTTTGGGCCGCCGCGGCCATCAACCCGGTTCTGCGGGAGGGTGGTTGGGGCCGGCCGAGGCCGCCGGTCGCACCTCCGCGCGCCCGTCCCCGTGCGCCCGGGAGCCCCCCGTGGCCGACTCCGCGTACCGATCGGCCGTCCCTGGCCCACCCCCCGCGCACCCCTGCCCAAAGTGATCGAAGTCACTTCTTCCGACCTCCCGGATAGTTCGGACATGCCCGGACACAGTGGGTGACCCCTCCGGGAAGACCCCTAGACGTCCGCCCGCGTCTCCACCCAGGGGAGTACTCCGCAGGTCGTGGCTCATCCTCGGGGAGGCCCGGCAATCGGTACGAGGGCATGACGCCCGTTGTGCGCCGCGCGCCTAGATTTGAGGTCAAGCGGCGGGTGCAGCACTCGTCCCCCGAGGTCAGGCACCCGTCGCTGCAGAGGACAACCGAAACGGTCAGGAGAGGGACCATGGCCCACACGGCACCGCGACGCACCGCGTTCGCCCCCCGCCGGACGGGCCGTCGCCACCCCTTGGTGGCGACGCTCATGGCACTTCCCCTGGCGGCCCTGCTCCTGCTCGTCTTCGACGGCTGGGAGACGGTGGCCACACAGGCGTCGTCCGTGGGTGCGATGCTGGGGCGCTGAGCGGCGACCCCAGGCCCGGAAGAGCGGTCCGGGCGGGGACATCGATCCATGAAACCCCGTGGGGACGGGGGTACGGCGGACGGCACACATGCCGGCGCAGCTGGGGAGCTGCGCCGGCATAGCCGTTTTCCGGGCGCGGCGGCCAGAGGCGCGACGCCGAGAACACCGCAAGTCGTCGCCGTGCCGACCGGGGTTCGGCGCCGGGATGCCGGCGGTCGTTGCCGTGCCGGGCGTGGGCGACGCCGAGACGCCGACCGGTGTGGTGCCGGGATGCCGGCAGTCGTTGCCGTGCCGGGCGTGGGCGACGCCGGACGCCGACCGGTGTGGTGCCGGGGCGCCGGCGGTCGTCGCCGTGCCGACCGGGGTGCGGTGCCGGGACGCCGGCCGCCGTTGTCCGGCCGGCCGCCCGCCTCGCGGGCGCCCCGCCCCCGATACCCTCAGGGCCGGACAGCCGAACCAGCCCGAGGCCCCCTTGACCGCAGACACCGACGCACACGAAGCGGCACACACCGCGACCCCCCTCGTCACCACGCTGAAGGCGCTGGCCACAGGCACCGCCCACCCCCGGACCCCTGGCGCCGCCCGCACCCCCTGCGGCTGCGGCACCACCCTCCTCGCCGACCGCCCCGACGCCACCGTCCTCCGGCACGCCGGCACCGTCGTCAAGGCGCACGCCCCCGGCACCGACCGCTCCGCGCTCACCGGCCGCCTCACCGTGGCCGCCCGCCTCCCGGACGTGTTCCTCCCCCCGCTGGCCACCACCGCGGTCCCGCTCGGCGACCGCCTGGCGACCTCCTGGCCGTACGGCGCCCCGGTGGACCCGGAGGACCCGGACGCGGCTCCCTGGGAAGCGGCCGCGGCCCTCCTCGCCCGGCTGCACCGCACGCCCGCGCCCCCCGGCCTCCCGCCGATGCGGGGTCCCGCCAAGGCCGCCCGCGCCGTCGCCCTGCTCCGGGCGGCCCGGACCACGCCCGCCCCGGCCGCCCGCGCCGTCCTGGCCGCCTGGGCGGCGCTGCCCGCCTGGGCCCGGGCCGAGGCCCCCATGCCGGAACCAGGGGCCCTGTGCCACGGTGACCTGCACCTCGGCCAGCTCGTCCGGCATCCCGCACCGGACGGGCCGTGGAGGCTGATCGACGTGGACGACCTCGGGACCGGCGCCCCGGCCTGGGACCTGGCCCGTCCCGCCGCCTGGTACGCCTGCGGACTCCTCCCGCCCGACGAGTGGACCCGCTTCCTGACCGCCTACCGGCGCCACGGCGGCCCGGCCGTACCCGCCGACGGCGATCCCTGGGCCGCCCTGGACGTCCCGGCCCGCGCCCTCACCGTGCAGACGGCCGCGCGCGTGCTCACCAAGGCACTCGCGGCGGACCGGCCGCTGGACGAGGTGGAGCAGGCCATGGTCGACGCCTGCGCGCGGATGCCGTCCGTCCCCCCTGGTCCGGCGCCCGGTTCCCCGGACTAGGCTGCAACCGCCCGGGGCCGAACGGAGTCTGTCCTGGGGAAGCACGAAGCAGGACCGACCGGCGAGGAGTTGAGCCGAACCATGCAGTGTCCGAAGTGCCATGCGCCGATGCACACCTACAACCGCAACGGCGTCCAGATCGAGCAGTGCAGCGGCTGTCGCGGCATCTTCCTCGACTACGGCGAGCTGGAGGCGCTGACCCGCCTGGAGTCCCAGTGGTCCCAGCCGGCCCCGCCGCCCCCGGCCGCCCCGCAGGCGTACCCGGCGGCCCCGGCCGCACCCGCCTGGGGTGCCCCGCACGGTGGTCACCACGGCGGCCACGGTCACCACGGACACCACCGCCACAAGAGCTTCGGCCACATGCTGTTCTCCAGCTGAGCCGACGAAAGGAGCCCCCGGCCGTACGAGACGGCCGGGGGCTCCTTGCTGTGTGGACGATACTGGGATTGAACCAGTGACCTCTTCCGTGTCAGGGAAGCGCTCTCCCGCTGAGCTAATCGTCCGCGGACCGTGACGCGTACGTCACAGGCAGTGCGCGATACTGGGATTGAACCAGTGACCTCTTCCGTGTCAGGGAAGCGCTCTCCCGCTGAGCTAATCGCGCGGGATCGGATCTCGTCGTACGAGCCGACGGATCCAGTGGACGATACTGGGATTGAACCAGTGACCTCTTCCGTGTCAGGGAAGCGCTCTCCCGCTGAGCTAATCGTCCTTGGAGGTGGAGACGGGATTTGAACCCGTGTAGACGGCTTTGCAGGCCGTTGCCTCGCCTCTCGGCCACTCCACCAGGAGTGTAGGGGATCGGGAAGACCCCTTCTTCCTTCGAGCGGACGACGAGGCTCGAACTCGCGACCTCAACCTTGGCAAGGTTGCGCTCTACCAACTGAGCTACGTCCGCTTGTCGTTTCGGTCCGCTTCCGCGTCCCGGCGACGTGTTGAACTCTAGCGGATTCCCGGGCCAGTACAAAAACGCGTTTGCGCAGCGTGCTGCGGTGGACCTGGCGGGCCCGCTGGTCGGGGCCCCCTCCGGGACATCCCCGGGCCACCCACCGGACACCCGACCTAGACTCGACCACGTGCTCCACCACCCTCCTCTCGCCCGCTTCGGCGACCGCGTCGCCACCGGCCTCCTCGACGTCACGAGCGATCCGGCCGCCCTGGACTCCACCGGCTTCTGGGCCGTGTGCGCGGACTTCGAGGGGCGCCTGACCTGCGCCCGCTTCGCGGACGTACGCGAGGAACCCGTGCCCGCACCGGTGCCCGGCCGCTGGCAGGGGCCGGCGGTGGGGGACTGGACCTCCTCCCTGGACCACGCCGCGTACACGGCGGCCGTCCGCCGGATCCGCGAGCACATAGCGGCCGGCGAGGTGTACCAGGCCAATCTCTGCCGGGTGCTCAGCGCCCCCGTCGCCCCCGGCGCCGACGTGGACGCCCTGACGGCCCTGCTGGCCCGCGGCAACCCGGCGCCGTACGCGGGAACGATCCGCCTGCCCGGGCACGGGGTGGAGATCGCCACCGCCTCGCCCGAGCTGTTCCTGCGCCGGCACGGCCGCACGGTCGAGTCCGGACCCATCAAGGGCACCGGACGCACCGAGGCGGACCTCCTGGACAAGGACTACGCCGAGAACGTGATGATCGTGGACCTGGTCCGCAACGACATCGGGCGTGTCTGCGCCACCGGCAGCGTGACCGTCCCCGATCTGTGCGCCGTGGAGAAGCACCCGGGGCTCGTCCACCTCGTCTCCACCGTGCGCGGCGAACTGACCGAGGGCGCCGGCTGGCCGGAACTGCTGGACGCGGCCTTCCCGCCCGGCTCCGTGACCGGCGCCCCCAAGTCGAGCGCGCTCAGGATCATCGAGGCGCTGGAGACGGCACCGCGCGGTCCGTACTGCGGCGGCATCGGCTGGGTGGACGCCGACCGCGGCACCGGCGAGCTGGCCGTGGGCATCCGCACCTTCTGGATCGACCGCGCCGACGGCGCCCTGCGCTTCGGTACCGGCGCCGGCATCACCTGGGGGTCCGACCCGGAGGGGGAGTGGCGGGAGACCGAACTGAAGGCGTCCCGGCTGCTCGCGGTAGCGTCGGGAGCGTACGAGGACACCGAAGGGGCGCTCACATGAGGATCTGGCTGGACGGCGGGCTGCGGGACCTGGACTCCGCCCGGGTCTCCGTCTTCGACCACGGGCTGACGGTCGGCGACGGCATCTTCGAGACCGTCAAGGCGGTGGACGGCACGCCGTTCGCACTCACCCGGCACCTCGACCGGCTGACCCGCTCGGCCCGCGGCCTCGGCCTGCCCGAACCCGACCACGACGAGGTGCGCCGGGCCTGTGCGGCCGTGCTCGAGGCCAATCCGATGCCGCTCGGCCGGCTGCGGATCACCTACACGGGCGGCCACGGACCGCTCGGTTCCGACCGCGGCGAGCACGGCCCGACGCTCGTCGTCGCCCTCGGCTCGACCACCCGCCGCCCCGACTCCACCGCGGTGATCACCGTCCCGTGGACCCGCAACGAACGCGGCGCCCTCACCGGCCTGAAGACCACCTCGTACGCCGAGAACGTCGTCGCCCTGGCCCGCGCCCATCAACACGGCGCCTCCGAGGCGCTGTTCGGCAACACGGTCGGACAGCTCTGTGAAGGCACCGGGTCGAACGTCTTCGTCGTCCTGGACGGCGAGATCCACACCCCGCCGGTCACCTCCGGCTGTCTGCCCGGCATCACCCGCGCCCTGGTCGTCGAGTGGACCGGCGCCAAGGAGACCGACCTGCCCCTGGACGTCCTCCGGCGCGCCGACGAGGTCTTCCTGACGTCGACCCTGCGCGACGTCCAGGCCGTGCACCGGATCGACGACCGCGAACCGGCCGGCACGCCGGGCCCGGTGACCGCCAAGGCCATGCGGATCTTCGACGAGCGCGCCGGGCAGGACCTGGACCCCTGAGCCCGGAGAACGGCCTGTCGGGCTCGGACCGGAGAACGGCGTGTCGGGGTCGGACCGGAGAACGGCCTGACGGGCCCCGGAACCGGAAGACCTGCTGAGGAGCCTGGAAAACGGCCTGACGAGCCTGGAAAACGGGCTGACGTGAGGGGCCGTGGCGGGTAGAACACCTGAGTGACCACGACCCTGCGGCCGGCCGAGCCGCTCCAGCGGAACGCCGACGGGACCCGCTCCCGCCGCTACACGGTGTGCGTGAACAGCCGTCCCGTCGGCGAGATCCACCTCGGCACCGCGCCGGCCTTCGGCGACACGGTGGCCCGCATCCACGACCTGAGGATCGCCGAGCCGGACCGGCGCCGCGGCCGGGGTACCGTGGCAGCGCTCGCCGCCGAGGAGGTGGCCCGCGGATGGGGCTGCACCGAGATCGGGATCGTGCTCCCCGCCACCGCGGATGCCGGGCTGCGCCTGTTCGCCGCCCTCGGCTACACCGAGCGCAACCGCGGCATGGACAAACACCTCGGCACCACCGCGCCCGAACTGCCGCCGGGCAGTCACGCGCGGCCCATGACCGCGGCCGAGTTCGACACCTGGCTGGAGCACGAGAGCGAGCGGTACGCGCGCACGTGGACCGCGCTCGGCATCCCCGAGGCCGCGGCCCGCGCCAAGGCCCGCGACGACCACGCGCGCCTGCTGCCGGACGGGCTCACGACCGACGGGATGCTCTTCAGCGTCCTGGAGCACGACGGCAGCCGGGTGGGCACCCTGTGGGTGGCCCTCGAGGAGTCCCGGGCCTACGTCTTCGACGTCGCGGCGGACGAGGCGCACCGCGGCCGGGGACACGGCCGTGCGCTCATGCTGCTGGCGGAGCGCCAGGCGATCGAGGCCGGCCGGCCGGTCCTCGGCCTCAACGTGTTCGCGGGCAACACCCCGGCCGAGCGGCTCTACGCGTCACTCGGGTACGAGACCGTGAGCCGCACCCTGACGAAGCCCCTGCTCTAGAGCGCGGGCCGCTCAGGCAGCTCAGGCCGCCCCGCTGGACCGGCCGGCCAGCAGCCGGTCCACGATCTCCACGATCCGGGCGCGCAGCCCCTCCTGGCTCTTGCCGCCGTCGAGGCGTTCGCCGTCGATGACGTACGTCGGTGTGCCGGACACGCCGATCGCCTTGCCCTCGGCCTGGTCGGCGTCGACCACCAGGATGTGCCGGCCGTCGATCAGCGCGGTGTCGAACTCCTCGGCGTCCAGGCCGAGTTCCCGGGCCACCTCGACCAGGAAGGGTTCTCCCGTACGGTCCAGCTCCTCCACCCGTCCCAGCACGGCCTCCACGTACGCCCAGCCCTTGCCCTGCTCCAGCGCCTCCTCGGCGGCCTGGGCGGCGGCGAAGGCGTGCTGGTGCTTCTCGAGCGGGAAGTGCCGCAGACGCAGCTCCAGCCGGTCGCCGTAGCGGTCGCGCAGGGCGCGGACGTCGTCGAGGGCGGTGCGGCAGTCGGGGCACTGCAGCTCGCACCAGACGTCCAGGACGAGGGCTTCGGTGCGTGCGGGGGTGGAGTCGCTCATGCGGCCCAGTCTTCCAGGCAGGGCGCGGGCCACCCAATCGGGACCGCGGGACCGCCCGAGAACGGTGGTCCGGGGGCCGCCGGCGGAGGTGACCCGGAGATCTCCCTGATGTCGGGCCGGGGCGTGGCCTCGCGAGGCTCCGGCGGTGCAGGATGGAAGGGACCAACGGGAGCCCTGCCAGGAGGACCGGATGATTGCCGAGACCGTCTGCTCCGCCGTGTCCGCGGCGGGCCTGGGCATTGCGGTGGTCACCGCCTATCGCAAGCGGTTCCTGGCCGCCGCCCGCATCGCGGCCTACTCGCTCGTGCCGGTCGGCCTGGTGATGACCGGAATCGTCGGCTGGCTCGCCGACACCGCCTTCAGCCCCACCGCCTGGGCCGGGTTCGGAGTCCTGGGCGCGGCCTGGCTCCTGTTCGCCGGCACCCGCGCCGTGGAGCGCCGGCGCACCGGCGCCGGCTCCGGACGCAAGGCGGCCCGGCAGTCCGGGCCGGACACCATGGCGCCCGGCGCCTCGGCGCCCTCGCTGGGGCAGGCGCCCCGGCCCGCGGCACGCCCCGCGGCCCCCCGGTCCGGCGCCCCGGCGGAGGACTTCAGCGACATCGAGGCCATCCTCAAGAAGCACGGCATATGACAGTCACATGACTCGCTGAAACGACACGGTGCGGCATCCGCTCGTGCGGAATCGATCACCGGCCGAACGGGACCCGAGGGTATTCGGCACAGACTCGCAAGATCAGCGTTCGTGATCGCGTGCGGTGACCCGGGTGCGCCATCATCGGCCGCGAGATGCTGGACACGACACAGAGTGAGGCTGCGCCGCCCAAGGACGAGCCTCGCGGGTGCCTCTTCGCCCTCTCCCAGCCACCGCTGATGATCTTCCTTGCGGTGATCGGGTGTCTGCTCCTCACGGCTGCGCTGCACGACCTGCTGTTGCTGTGACCCGTACACGTCCGTCCCGGCGCCACCCGCCGGGACCGACGTCGCATCCGTCGTGTCCGCGCGGACGCAGGTCAGCCCGTCGCTTCCTTGCGCCGGGCCCGGTAGGCGGCGACATGCAGCCGGTTCCCGCAGGTGCGGCTGTCGCAGTAGCGGCGCGAGCGGTTGCGGGACAGGTCGACGAAGGCGCGCCGGCAGTCCGGTGCCTCGCAGCGCCGGAGCCGTTCCTGCTCCCCGGCCACCACGAAGAAGGCGAGCGCCATCCCGCAGTCGGCCGCGAGATGGTCGGCCACGGAGGCACCCGGGGCGAAGTAGTGCACATGCCAGTCGTAGCCGTCGTGGTCCGTCAGGCGCGGGGTGGTGCCCGCCGCGGCGATCAGCTCGTTGATCATCCCGGCCGCGGCGCGGGGATCGGTGGCCGCGAAGATCGCGGCGAAACGCCCCCGGACCTTGCGCACCGCTGAGAGATCGAACTCGGACAGCACACCGACATCGCTGATCTGGTGGCTTCGTACGAAATCTGCGAGAGCCTGGACGTCGGGCAGTCCGTCCGCCGCCGCGTCGTCCTCCGGCACGGTGTTCACCAGATCCACCACGCTGTCGAGGGCGCACCGGGTGTCGTGGGTGATCAGCACGTTTCGCTCCCTGGCCTGGGGGTCGGGCGGGCGCCCGCCGATGCTGGCCGATGGTAGCGACTACCGCGCCCACTGCACCGGCCCCTGTCCGACCGGTTCGACCGTAGAACGCCTCCGTGCCGTCAAGGGTTCCCGCTCCCGCTCGACGCGCGTCACACAGGGTGACGGTCCGATCATGGTCCGGAAGCAGGCCGACGCCGCCCCCGTGATCACTCACGGTGGCGGCGTCGGTCCCTGCCGTGTACGGCTGTCTTGGCCCGAGCCGTCTCCCCGAGTGGACGGCGCCGGGCTGCTTGGAAGGGTGGCGGCCTAGCTTTCCGCCAGGATGTGCGACAGCTCCTGATCCAGGTCGAAGTGCCGGTGTTCCGTGCCGGGCGGCACGGCGGCGTCCGTTCGCTTCAGGAAGGACTCCAGGGCCCGCGCCGGGGCCTCGAGCAGCGCCTCCCCCTCCGGAGAGCTGAGGGCGATGCACACGACGCCCTGACCATGGCTGCGCGATGGCCAGACGCGGACGTCGCCGGTGCCGGTGGGCCGGTGAAGCCCTTCGGCGAGGAGGTCGCGGGCGAACACCCACTCGACGGTCTCCTCGGCTCCGGTGTGGAAGGTGGCGTGCACGGCGTAGGGGTCGGCCGTGTCGTACCGCAGGCCTGCGGGGACAGGCAGGGAGGACTCGCTCGACACAACGAGGCGCAGGTGCAGCTCGCAGCTGACCGTGGTGTTCATAAGCGCCAGGGCCTTTCGCTCAGTGTGCGCTCGGGGATTCGCACGTCGGCGAAATCGACATGCCACCTACGATGCCGTTGTAAACCCCTCTGAGGGTTTTGCGTGTGTTTACGTAACTCTTCCGGCCGAGAACTCGTACCAGACCTACGACCATTCCGGTGACCGGATTCGCTCGGGTAGGGTTTGTGTGTATGAATACGGGGAGTGACGAGCCGGGCGAGGTCGCCGTGGCGGCGGACGAGGCGAACGAGGCGGACGAGGTGGACGCGGACCGGCCGGAGGCGGGGCCGGAGGCCGAGCAGGGCCTCGGCTCCCGGGCGCCGGAATTCATCAAGGCGCGCCGGGCCCTGCACCTGAGCTGGCAGGTCGGCGTCTTCGTGGTCGGCCTGGCCGTGGTCGCGGCCGGCATCGTCATGCTGCCGCTGCCGGGACCCGGCTGGGTGGTGATCTTCGGTGGCATGGCGATCTGGGCGACCGAGTTCGTCTGGGCCCAGCTCGTGCTGCGCTGGACCAAACGCAAGGTCACCGAGGCGGCCCAGCGGGCCCTCGACCCCAGGGTGCGGCGCCGCAACATCACCCTGACCGTGATCGGACTGGTGATCATCGGCGTGCTCGCCGGGGTCTACCTGTGGAAGTTCGGCCTCGTCATGCCGTGGAAGATCAAGGATCAGTGACCGGTGCCCGGGGCCCGGCCGCCCGGCGGCCCGGCCCCTGGTCGGAGGCACCCCCTGACATGGGGTAATGTTCTTCCTGCGCCCGGGCGATTAGCTCAGTGGGAGAGCGCTTCGTTCACACCGAAGAGGTCACTGGTTCGAACCCAGTATCGCCCACCCGGACCGACGGCCCACCTGCGAGATGCAGGTGGGCCGTCGGCGTGTGTGCGCCCGGACCGCGTACGGCCGGACGGCGCGTGTGTTGTCCGTCGGCGTGTGTGGCCCGTCGGCGTGTGTGCGCCCGGACCGCCTGCTGACGGCCGGACCGGAGCATCGGCGGAAATCCCCCCGGTGTTTTCCGAAACGCCGTCACTTTCCTTGGGAAATACGACAAGCGAGGAATTCCCCTCGATCTCCGGCCCCGGGCACAGGCTCCCCGCAATCTGAGCCGCGGTCACTTCCGTGCGGATCTGGGGGAGTCGGCCGGGCCGACGGTGAGGAGCGCGGAATTCCGGTCGACTCCGCGACCATGGCGTCCGTCGTCGGTGCGCCCGTCATCGGCAGGAGGACCCTGCGGGAGTGGGGGAGCGCCGTCGCACGGGCGGCGGCGCTCTTGCCCCGAGTGTGCCGGGGGGCGCGGCTCGGTGCATGAGTACGCGTACTCAGATTTATGCACCTTCTTCAGGAGCCTTCCGGGGCACACTCGGGCCATGCACCCCAACCACTACCGCTTCCGCAGCCTGTGGTCGCTGCCCGCTCCGCCGGCCGTCGTGTACGCGGCCCTGGAACGGGCCGAGGACTACCCCCGCTGGTGGCCGCAGGTGCGGTCGGCGACCCGCCGGGACGACGGCACCGGCATGATCACCGTCCGGTCCGTGCTGCCGTACGCGATCACGTTCACCGTGCGCGAGATCCGCCGCGACCCGGCCGCCGGCGTCCTGGAGGCCGCGCTCTCCGGCGACATCGAGGGCTGGTCGCGCTGGACCGTCACCGCCGGCGGCCCCGGCACCCTCGCCCGGTACGACCAGGAGGTCGAGGTGCGCAAACCCCTGCTCAGGCTGCTCTCCGTCCCGGGACGGCCCGTCTTCCGCGCCAACCACGCGCTGATGATGCGCGCCGGCCGGCGTGGACTGCGGCGCCGGCTGGAAGCGGTTTGAAGGAACGGCGCCCGGGCCTGTATTGTTCAGTGCGTTCCCGGGCGATTAGCTCAGTGGGAGAGCGCTTCGTTCACACCGAAGAGGTCACTGGTTCGAACCCAGTATCGCCCACGCTCGGGGAGAGCGACGTGTGTCCGCCGTATACGCGGACCACGTCGCTCTCTTCTTTTTGTGGCCCGTGCCGCGCAGCTCACGCAGCCGCGGGCAGCTCCGGCCGCAGCGGCCACTCCGTGCTGACGATCTCCGTCGAGCCGCTGCGCGCGAACCACGCCTGCAGCCCGCGCGCCTGCGCCGCGTGCCAATTGGCCTGGAGCGTGTGCAGCTCGGCGGGGGAGAGGCGCTCCATCCGGGTCGCGAACCGGCGGCCCACCGCCCGTACGACGTCCAGCGCGGCCAACGCGTCCGCCGCCGCGTCGTGCGCCCCCTGCAGCGTCACGCCGTAGTGCGCGCACAGGTCGGTCAGAGTGCGGCGGCCCTTGCGGTACCGGTCCAGATGCTTGTCCAGCACCCGCGGGTCCAGCACCGTCAGCGGCATCGACTCGAACCAGCGGTCCAGCGAGGACGCCCGGTGCCGGCGCAACTCCCGGTCCAGCAACGTCAGATCGAACGGCGCGTTCATCACCACCAGCGGCCGGCCCAGCGCCGCGTGCTCGGCCAGCTGCTCGGCTATCTCGTACATCACCGGAGCCGGCCAGCGCCCGTTGTGCTGCAGGTGCTCCTCCGTCAGCCCGTGCACCGCCGTCGCGGACTCCGGCACCGGCACACCCGGGTTCACCAGCCAGCTGGTCACCCGGGGCCGGGTTCCCGGCGCGTCCTGGACGACGACGGCGGCCGACACGATCCGGTCGGTCTCGACGTCCACGCCCGTCGTCTCCGTGTCGAAGGCGGCCAGCGGCCCCTCGTACCAGGTCGTCATCCTCATCCAACTCCTTGTTCACCCACGGCAGGTGACGTTCCGTCTTCTGCCCGTTTGGTGATACCCGGGCCGTTTGCGCCGTACGCCGGCCGGACACAACAGGAGTGCGGGTCTTTGCAGTTCAGCGGCCCGCAGCGGGGAAACTCTTGGCTTGGAAGGCTGTCGGTCATGGCCATAGCGCAGCCCGAGCGGGGCGGGCTGCTGCCCGACCGTCCGGGCACCCTTCGCGGCACGCTCGCCACCACCGCCTGCATGGAGACACTGCAGGTCGGCTATCTCCACGCGGTCGCCGCCGCGGCCGGCTGCTCGCTGTCCCAGCCCTTTCCGGACAACGGCATCGACTGGCACGTCAGCCACAGCGCACCCGGACACACCGTCGACGACGAGGTCACCATCAAGGTGCAGCTGAAGGCCACCTACCAGATCGCGCCCAGCCCGCCCGGGCGCTTCTTCTCCTTCACCCTCGACAACGACCACCTGCGCAAGCTCGCCCGCACACCCGTCTCGGTGCACAAGATCCTGGTCGTCATGCTGGTCCCGCGCTCCCAGGACGACTGGCTGCGCGCCAGCCACGACCGGCTCGACCTCAGGCACTGCTGCTACTGGGCCAACCTCGCCGGCCAGCCCGTCACCGGCCGGCACCGGACCACCGTGCGGATACCGACCTCGCGCATCTTCGACGACCGGGCCCTCTGCGAGATCATGACGCGGGTCGGGACGGGAGGCAGGCCATGAGGAACCGTCCCTCCGAAGAGCCGCTGCGGCAGGTCCGGCCGCACCCCGGCGACCAGCCCTGGAACCGGCCGCCGCACCCCGCCGACGTGGACCCCGCCGTGCTCGGCGCCCTGCTGCACCGGCACGGCTGGCAGCGGCGAGGGGGAGCGGCCGGCCGCTACGGCCGCTGGACCCCGCCCGGCCCCGGCGGCGGCGGGACCAGCCTGCTCGTCCCCGAGAGCCGCGCCTTCCCCGACAGCGACGACCTGCTCGGCGAGGCGCTCGACGCCCTCGCCCGCAACGGCACCTCCGCCGCGCGCGAGGTGCTGATCTCGCTGGCCGTGCCCAGCGACGAGATCCGCTGGTGGCGCGACACCCCGAGCGGCCCCGCCGGCGCCGCCCCCTGGTCCGCCGGCGAGCACCTGCGCGGCGCGGCCCGGCAGATGCTGCTCGCCGCCGCACTCGCCACCCGCGCGCGTGCCGGCTACTACGGCGCCCGCCACCGCCGCGCCGCCACGGCCCTCCTGGACGAGGTCCTCGTCGGACCCGCCGCCGAGGGCCGCACCCTCACCGCGTTCGCCCCCGTCCCCACCGGCCGCCCCCTGGCCGTCCGCCTCCACCAGGCCCTCCACGCCGCCCGCGAGGCGATCGACTACCAGCGGGCCACCGGCGGCATGGACGCCTTCGACGGCGCCGTCGAAGCGGGCGTCAGCCGCGAACTCACCGAGGCGCTCACCACCCTGGTCCGCGGCACCGAGGGCGCCCGCGTCGCCGTCGCCTGGGCACCCGGCACCCAAGCCCCCGACGGCTGCGCCTCCGCCGCGGAGCCCGTCGAGTTCTCGCCCGGCGACCTACCCGTGCTGCGCGAGGCCGCCGCCCGCTACCTCCGCGAGGAACCCTCGGTCCCGGTCCGCGTCACCGGCGCAGTCGTCCGCATGCGGCGCTCCGGCCCCGGCGGCGAGGGGACCGTACGACTGCGTGTCCTCGCCGGAGCAGAGGTCCCGCACGTCCGCGTCACCCTCGACGAGGAGGACTACCGCATCGCCGGCCACGCCCACCTCGTCGGACTCCCGGTGCGCGTGCACGGCAGGCTGGAGCGCCGGGGCGGCTTCCGCCGGCTGACCGGCGCCTCCGGGGTCGTACCCGTGCAGGTCGACGAGGGCGAGCGGGACCGGCTGATGAAGGCCCTGCAGGAGAACCTCGACTTCTTCGAGGAGGCGTGCGGGGAAGCGTACGGGGACGAGGACTGAGGGTGACCGTTTCGCGGTCGGTGCCGTCGGGTCGGTACGATCGCCTGTGCGCGCGCTCCTGGTATGGCGCCGCACCCCACCTTCAGTCAGGAGAGACCGGTGTCAGACGTCCGTGTGATCATCCAACGCGATTCCGAGCGGGAAGAACGCGTGGTGACGACGGGCACTACGGCCGCCGACCTCTTCGCGGGCGAGCGCTCGATCATCGCCGCGCGTGTGGGCGGCGAGCTGAAGGACCTCACGTACGAACTGTCCGAGGGCGACGAGGTCGAGGGCGTCGAGATCTCCTCCGAGGACGGCCTGAACATCCTGCGCCACTCCACCGCGCACGTCATGGCGCAGGCCGTGCAGGAACTGTTCCCCGAGGCCAAGCTGGGCATCGGCCCGCCCGTGAAGGACGGCTTCTACTACGACTTCGACGTCGAGAAGCCGTTCACGCCCGAGGATCTCAAGGCCATCGAGAAGAAGATGCAGGAGATCCAGAAGCGCGGGCAGAAGTTCGCCCGCCGGGCCGTCACCGACGAGGCCGCCCGCGACGAGCTGGCGGACGAGCCGTACAAGCTGGAGCTGATCGGCCTCAAGGGCTCGGCCTCGCACGACGACGGCGCGGACGTCGAGGTGGGCGCCGGCGAGCTGACGATCTACGACAACCTGGACGCCAAGACCGGCGAGCTGTGCTGGAAGGACCTCTGCCGCGGTCCGCACCTGCCCTCGACCCGCCTGATCCCGGCGTTCAAGCTGATGCGCAACGCGGCCGCCTACTGGCGCGGCAGCGAGAAGAACCCGATGCTCCAGCGCATCTACGGCACCGCCTGGCCGTCCAAGGACGAGCTGAAGGCGTACCTGGACTTCCTCGCCGAGGCCGAGAAGCGCGACCACCGCAAGCTGGGCAACGAACTGGACCTGTTCTCCATCCCGGAGCAGATCGGCTCCGGCCTCGCCGTCTTCCACCCCAAGGGCGGCATCGTCCGCCGGGTCATGGAGGACTACTCGCGGCGCCGCCACGAGGAAGAGGGCTACGAGTTCGTCTACACCCCGCACGCCACGAAGGGGAAGCTCTTCGAGACGTCGGGGCACCTGGACTGGTACGCCGAGGGCATGTACCCGCCCATGCAGCTCGACGAGGGCGTGGACTACTACCTCAAGCCCATGAACTGCCCGATGCACAACCTGATCTTCGACGCGCGCGGCCGCTCCTACCGCGAACTGCCGCTGCGCCTGTTCGAGTTCGGGACCGTGTACCGGTACGAGAAGTCGGGCGTCGTGCACGGCCTGACCCGGGCCCGCGGCTTCACGCAGGACGACGCGCACATCTACTGCACCCGTGAGCAGATGTCCGAGGAGCTGGACAAGACGCTCACCTTCGTCCTCGGCCTGCTGCGCGACTACGGCCTCACCGACTTCTACCTGGAGCTGTCCACCAAGGACCCGGAGAAGTTCGTCGGCTCCGACGAGGTCTGGGAGGAGGCGACCGAGACCCTGCGCCAGGTCGCCGAGAAGCAGGGCCTGCCCCTCGTGCCCGACCCGGGCGGCGCCGCCTTCTACGGCCCGAAGATCTCCGTCCAGGCCAAGGACGCCATCGGCCGGACCTGGCAGATGTCGACCATCCAGCTCGACTTCAACCTGCCCGAGCGCTTCAACCTGGAGTACACCGGCCCGGACGGCTCCAAGCAGCGCCCGGTCATGATCCACCGCGCCCTGTTCGGTTCCATCGAGCGCTTCTTCGCCGTACTGCTGGAGCACTACGCGGGCGCCTTCCCGGCGTGGCTGGCCCCGGTCCAGGCGCTCGGCATCCCGATCGGCGACGCGCACGTGGAGTACCTGGAGAAGTTCGCGGCCGCGGCCCGGAAGAAGGGCCTGCGCGTCGAGGTGGACTCCTCCTCGGACCGTATGCAGAAGAAGATCCGCAACGCCCAGAAGCAGAAGGTGCCCTTCATGGTCATCGCGGGCGACGAGGACATGTCGAACGGTTCGGTGTCCTTCCGCTACCGCGACGGTTCCCAGGAGAACGGCATCCCGTTCGACGAGGCCATCGCCAAGATCGCGAAGGTCGTGGAGGAGCGCGCCCAGGTCTGATCCGGCGCCCGCCCCGTCCGAGGGCCCCCGGGGGGTTCAGCTCCCCGGGGGCTCTTCGTCGCTCTCCCGCGTGAAGATCCGCATCAGCCAGCCCGAGAAGGAACCCGTCACCGCGCCCAGCAGGGCGAGGCCGCAGGCCATCATCACGATCGCGAGCGCCCGGCCGAGGAAGGTCACCGGCACGACGTCGCCGTACCCGACCGTGCTGAGGGTCGAGGCGGCCCACCACACGGCGTCCCCGAACGTGTGCAT
Organism: Streptomyces actinomycinicus; assembly: GCF_016741775.1. Lineage (GTDB taxonomy): Bacteria > Actinomycetota > Actinomycetes > Streptomycetales > Streptomycetaceae > Streptomyces > Streptomyces actinomycinicus. The sequence goes on from NZ_JAERRK010000015.1 coordinate 132,301, forward strand.
GGTGGTACCGGGCGCCCCGCGCTCCGCCTGGTAGACCGTGAGGGCACCGGAGAAGCCCAGGAGCAGGGTGGACAGGCCCGCGTAGGAGATCACCCGCGCGTACAGCGAGACCCGGGGCTGACCGCGCCGGCGCTGCACCTCCTCGTACAGCGGCACGATGCGCAGCGGGCGCAGCAGCGGCAGGACCACCACCAGCGTGAGCATCGCATGGCTGACGACGAAGCGAGGGCCCTGCCCGCTGAGCCGCCAGCGCACCGCGTAGTCCGCGGCGAACACCAGCCACAGGGCGAGCATGACGAACCAGCACAGGTCCCGCCAGAAGTCGGGCAGGCCGGTGGCCAGGACGCGCGTGGCATAGGCGGCCAGGAAGAGCAGGGCCGCCGCGAACAGGGGGACCTCGGTGTCCTGACCCCAACGTGCAGTACGGCTGTCGTCGTCCACCGGCCAAGCTTGGCCGGAGAGCGCCGCGAGACCGCCCCGGCGACACGCCGGGCAGGGGTGACGCCATATGCTGCGTAGCATGACGAGTGAGCCGGAACAGCAGATCGGAGTGGGGACCCAGGACGCGTTCCAGCGTCTGTGGACGCCCCACCGGATGGCCTACATCCAGGGCGAGAACAAGCCGACCGGTCCCGGAGCGGACGACGGCTGCCCCTTCTGCTCGATCCCGGCCAAGTCCGACGAGGACGGGCTCGTCGTCCGGCGCGGTGACCACGTCTACGCCGTGCTGAACCTCTATCCGTACAACGGCGGCCACCTGATGACCGTGCCCTACCGGCACGTCGCCGACTACACCGACCTGACCGGTCCCGAGACCATCGAGCTGGCCGAGCTGACCAAGCAGGCGATGACCGCCCTGCGCACGGCGTCCGGCGCGCACGGGTTCAACATCGGCATGAACCAGGGCGGGGTGGCGGGCGCCGGCATCGCGGCCCACCTGCACCAGCACATCGTCCCGCGCTGGGGCGGCGACACGAACTTCATGCCGGTGGTGGGCCACACCAGGGTGCTGCCGCAGCTGCTGGCCGACACCAGGAAGATGCTGGCGGAGGCGTGGCCGACCGCGGACTAGGAGCGCCTGGCCGGCAGCGGACAAGGAGCCTGTCCGGGGTCCGAGGGCGAGGCCGTCCACGGCCGCAGCGGGGGTCCGGGGGCGGCGGCCCCCAGGAACCGCGCCTTCACGCACCCGCGCCCGCGCCCCGGCCGAACCGCCGAGCCCCGCGGCCGAACCGCCGAGCCCCCCGGCCGAACCGCCAAGCCCCGCGGCCGAACCGCCGGAGGCTCACGCACCGTAAAGGCCGGAGGCTCACGCACCGTAAGGCCGGCGGCTCACGCGTCGTACAGGTCGGCCTTCCTCGGTGACGGATCCTGGACGTTGCCGCTGAGGAACGCCGAGCGGGCACCGAACTTCTCGGTGTCCACGCCGTTCTCCTTCAGCACCCTGATCGCGGCCGAGTGCACCACACGCAGCACCGGCGTGGCGGCGCGCAGCGCGTCGTCGGCCATGAAGCGGTGCCGCCACGGCTGGTCGGCCCAGGCGTGCCGCAGCCCGAACGGCTCGGGCAGGCCGAGCGAGCCGCCGAGCCAGTTCAGCAGGGGCGGGTACCAGGTCAGCGGGGCGCGCACGGCCAGCCGTACGACCTCGTCGGTGGTGACCAGCGGCAGCTTGACCGTGCGGTTCTCCCAGGGCTTGAGGGACTTGGCGACCTCCTTGGTCGGCGCCTCCGGCTTGCTGGTGAACAGCGGGTTCACCGGTCCCAGCGCGTGCCCGGTGACCTCGATGCGCAGCGTCTCGTGCAGCACCGTGACCGTGATCAGCATGGTGATGACCAGCTGCCCGTCCCACAGCGTCCACTGCACGCCGAGGTAGTGCCGGTCGCCGCTGCCGAACTGCTGCTTGTTGCAGATCTCCTGTATGGCGTGCGGCTTGACCTGGAAGGCCTCCACGTCGGTGCCCTCGGGCCGGGACACCGCCGCGGCCTTCTCGCCGATGGGCGTGACGATCCAGTGCCGTATCGACGGCTTGGGGAAGCCGCCCGTGTTCAGCGGGCCGCGCTCCAGCAGCGCCAGCTGGTCGTGGATCGCGCGTACGACGTCCCAGCTGCGGAAGGGATGGATCTCCCGGCCGGCCTCGGCGGGCACCAGCTCCTCGGCGAGCTGCCACGCACCCCACCGGGTGCCCATGCCGAGTATGCCCTTGGGGCCGGCGTAGAAGACGGAGTTGGACTGCTGTTCGGCGCTGAGCCGGGCCAGTGCCTGGCGCAGCTCCTCGGCGGCGGTCTGGCCGGGCCCGCGCGGCACGGCCTCCGGGACCTTGGCGCCGACGCTGGTGCCGGAGAGCAGACCGTCCCAGCGGGCCCGCAGATCCTTCGCGGTGCGCTCGCAGATCCGCTTGGCCCAGAACCAGCCGAGCACGGGGACCACGACGGACGCGCGCGCGTACCACCCCCAGAAACCGGTGAACGGCATCTTGATCAGGAACAGGGCGGCGAGCACGCCGACGCCCAGCAGCAGCGCGGTGGCCAGCGACCCGGCCCGCTTGTCGTCGCGGCTGGCGACGAAGGTCCGCAGCTGGAAGACGAGCAGCCAGCCGATCATCCCGGGCAGGAACAGCAGACCGCACACGACCGTGACGGCGGTCAGGAGGTTGTCCCGCTCCCGGCGGATGTTGTTGGCGGCCAGCGCGTGTTCCACCACGAAGCGGGGTTCGGAGCCGAAGGACTGGATGAGCGGCTTGCGGCCGGGGGCCAGCATCCGGTCGACCAGGGCCCGGGAGAAGGCCTCACCGAGATTGGGACGGAACAGCTTGACCCGCCCGGCCTTCACGGTCGACTGGTGCCACTCGTTGTCGGCCTTCTTGATCTCCTCGACCGGGCTGTCCCGGTACGCCGCGGAGGCCAGCGCGGAGGTCGCCGCCTGCCCCTCGTCGCCCGAGACGGGCACCTGGGGCCCGTCCCACTCCGTTCCAAACGACATTCCCGCCCCCATCGCCGCCGGTGTCGCTCCTGCGGCCTTCCCGACTTCCTTGCTCCGCACACCTGTTGAACCGGCCGTCGCCCCGATGTCCGACGACGGCCGGACCGTTGCGGCACGACGTGATCAGGTGATCAGCGTATCCGCCGGCACCGACAGCCCGCGGGCGGACGGCCGAAGCCGCCCGCCCGCGCGCTGAGCGGGACGCGCTCCGACTACGCCTCGTCGCCCGCCTGTTCGCGGATGCGTTCGGCGATCTGCGGCGGCATCGGCTCGTGCCGGGCGTAGTTCCGGTCGAAGCGGGCCGTGCCGTGCGAGAGCGAGCGCAGGTCGACGGCGTACCGGCCGATCTCGAACTCGGGTACCTCGGCGCGGATCAGGGTCCGCCCGGAGCCGACCTGCTCGGTGCCGAGCAGCCGGCCGCGCCGGCCGGAGAGGTCGCTCATCACGGGGCCCACGTAGTCGTCGCCGACCAGCACGGTGACCTCCGCGACCGGCTCCAGCAGATGGATCTTCGCGTCCGCCGCGGCCTCCCGCAGCGCCAGCGCGCCCGCAGTCTGGAAGGCGGCGTCGGAGGAGTCCACCGAGTGGGCCTTGCCGTCCAGCAGCGTGACCCGCACGTCCACCAGCGGATAGCCGGCCGCGACGCCCTTGGCGGCCTGGGCCCGTACGCCCTTCTCGACGGACGGGATGAACTGGCGGGGCACCGCTCCGCCGACCACCTTGTCCACGAACTCGATGCCCGAGCCGCCCGGCAGCGGCTCCACCTCGATCTCGCAGATGGCGTACTGGCCGTGGCCGCCGGACTGCTTCACGTGCCGGCCGCGGCCGGCAGCCCGGTTCGCGAACGTCTCCCGCAGGGAGACCCGGTGCGGGACGACGTCGACCTGGACGCCGTAGCGGCTGCGCAGCCGCTCCAGGGCGACGTCGGCATGCGCCTCGCCCAGACACCACAGGACCACCTGGTGGGTGTCCTGGTTCTGCTCCAGGCGCATGGTCGGGTCCTCGGCGACCAGCCGGGACAGGCCCTGGGAGAGCTTGTCCTCGTCGGCCTTGCTGTGCGCGTGGATGGCGAGCGGCAGCAGCGGGTCGGGCATCTGCCAGGGTTCCACCAGCAGCGGGTCGTCCTTGGCGGAGATCGTGTCCCCGGTCTCGGCACGGCCCAGCTTGGCCACGCACACCAGGTCCCCGGCGACGGCATGGGTCACCGGGCGCTGCTGCCGGCCGAAGGGCATGGACAGGGCGCCGATCTTCTCGTCGACGTCGTGGTCCTCGTGGCCGCGGTCGGTCAGACCGTGCCCGGAGACGTGCACCGTCCGGTCCGGGCGCAGGGTGCCGGAGAAGACGCGGACCAGGGAGATCCGGCCGACGTAGGGGTCCGAGGCGGTCTTGACGACCTCGGCGACCAGCGGCCCCTCGGTGTCGCACGGCTTCAGCTCGCGCGTCTTGCCGTCGATGGTGGTGACCCCGGGCAGCGGGTGCTCGAACGGGGTCGGGAAGCCGCCGGTGATCAGCTCCAGCAGCTCGACCGTGCCGAGGCCCTGCTTGGCGCCCTCCGCCGCGGGCGCGGCGGCCAGCACGGGATGGAAGGTGCCGCGGGCGACGGCCCGCTCGAGGTCCTGGACGAGGGTCTTGATGTCGACCTGCTCGCCGCCCAGGTAGCGGTCCATGAGGGTCTCGTCCTCGCTCTCGGCGATGATCCCCTCGATGAGCCGGTTGCGGGCCTCCTCGATGTCCGGCAACTGGTCCGCGCCGGGCTCGGACTCCTTGCGCTCCCCGGACGCGTAGTCGAACAGCTTCTGCGACAGCAGCCCGATCAGCCCGGTCACCGGCGCGTGCCCGTCGGGGCCCTCGGGGCCGCGCAGGGGCAGGTACAGCGGCAGGACGGCGTCGGGGTCGTCGTCGCCGAACGCCTCGGCGCAGATCCGGGTCATCTCCTCGAAGTCCGCGCGCGCGGACTCCAGGTGCGTGATCACGATGGCGCGGGGCATGCCGACCGCCGCGCACTCCTCCCACACCATCCGCGTCGAGCCGTCCACGCCGTCCGAGGCCGAGACCACGAAGAGGGCCGCGTCCGCGGCGCGCAGACCGGCCCGCAGCTCACCGACGAAGTCGGCGTACCCGGGGGTGTCCAGCAGGTTGATCTTGATGCCGTCCCACTCGACCGGCACCAGCGAGAGCTGCACCGAGCGCTGCTGGCGGTGCTCGATGTCGTCGTAGTCCGAGACGGTGCCGCCGTCCTCGACGCGGCCTGCCCGGTTCACCGCCCCCGCGGTGAGTGCGAGGGCCTCCACCAGAGTCGTCTTGCCCGAACCGGAGTGGCCGACCAGCACCACATTCCGTACGGACGCGGGTTGGTCGGCCGCCAGAGCCCTGCCGGCGGCCCCGGGGTGGTGAGTCTGTGCCTTGTCGCCCATGATCCTGCCTCCCGTGCACGGTGAGGTCACTGTGGGCGCGGACACGCGGGACCCGCGTGCTGCGGCGGCTCCGGCGACGCCCGCGGTTATTCGAGCTTTCCACTCCCGTCACGTTGCGTCCATACGAAGGACCACGAAGGGTGCGGACCCGCACCTATCGCGCCACACCCGCTCCCCGCGCGGCCGTACCCACCGGTTCGCGCCACGAGCTGCGGGTGCCCGCCCGTCACGCACGCGTGCGCGTGGCTACGATGGGCCAGCCGGAGGCCACCAGGGCCGCGGCGACACCGACCGTCGGGAAGGCCATGCTGAACAAGTACGCGCGTGCATTCTTCACGCGTGTCCTCACACCGTTCGCCGCGTTTCTCATCCGCCGGGGCGTCAGCCCCGACACGGTGACGCTCATCGGCACGGCCGGTGTGGTGGCGGGCGCGCTGGTCTTCTACCCCCGGGGCGAGTTCTTCTGGGGCACGGTCGTGATCACCCTGTTCGTCTTCTCCGACCTGGTCGACGGCAACATGGCCCGCCAGCTGGGCCGCTCCAGCCGCTGGGGCGCCTTCCTGGACTCCACCCTGGACCGGGTCGCCGACGGTGCGATCTTCGGCGGGTTCGCCCTCTGGTACGCGGGCAACGGCGACGACAACGTGCTGTGCGCCGTCTCGATCTTCTGCCTGGCCAGCGGCCAGGTCGTGTCGTACACCAAGGCGCGCGGCGAGTCGATCGGCCTGCCGGTGGCCGTCAACGGGCTCGTCGAGCGCGCCGATCGGCTGGTGATCTCGCTGGTCGCGGCCGGTTTCGCGGGCCTGCACAAGTTCGGTGTGCCGGGCATCCAGTGGTTGCTGCCGGTCGCCCTGTGGATCGTCGCCGTCGGCAGTCTCGTCACGCTGATCCAGCGGGTCGTCACGGTCCGTCGCGAGTCCGCCGAGGCCGAGGAGGCCGCCGCCCGCGAGGACGCGTCCCAGGGGAGGGAGACGGCGAAGTGAGCACGGCGGAACGATTGACCGACGCCCTGTACGGGCTCGGCTGGAGCACCGTCAAGAAGCTCCCGGAGCCCGCAGCGGTCCGCCTCGGGCGCACCATCGCCGACCTCGCCTGGAAACAGCGCGGCAAGGGCGTCCGGCGCCTGGAGTCCAACTACGCGCGCGTGGTGCCCGGTGCCACTCCGGAGCGGCTGGCCGAGCTGTCCCGCGCGGGCATGCGGTCGTACCTGCGCTACTGGATGGAGTCCTTCCGGCTGCCGGCCTGGAGTGCCGAGCGCGTGAAGACGGGCTTCGACCCCAAGGACATCCACTACCTGACCGACGGACTCGCCTCCGGCCGGGGCGTGGTCCTCGCCCTGCCCCACCTGGCCAACTGGGACCTGGCCGGCGCCTGGGTCACCACCGAGCTGGAGACGCCGTTCACGACGGTCGCCGAACGCCTGAAGCCCGAGACGCTCTACGACCGGTTCGTCGCCTACCGCGAGGGCCTCGGCATGGAGGTCCTGCCGCACAGCGGCGGCACCGCCTTCGGCACACTGGCCCGCAGGCTGCGCGACGGCGGCCTGGTCTGCCTGGTCGCCGACCGTGACCTGTCCGCCTCCGGCGTCGAGGTCGGCTTCTTCGGCGAGACGGCCCGCATGCCGGCCGGACCGGCCCTGCTCGCCCAGCAGACGGGCGCGCTGCTGCTGCCCGTCACCCTCTGGTACGACGACTCGCCGGTCATGAAGGGCCGGGTGCACCCGCCGGTCGAGGTGCCCGAGTCAGGCACGAAGGCCGAGAAGACGTCTGTCATGACACAGGCGCTGGCCGACGCCTTCGCCACCGGGATCGCCGAACATCCGGAGGACTGGCACATGCTCCAGCGGCTGTGGCTCGCCGACCTCGACCCCGCGAAGGGACCCGCGTGAGAATCGGGATCGTCTGCCCGTACTCCTGGGACGTGCCCGGCGGCGTCCAGTTCCACATCCGCGACCTCGCCGAGTACTTCATCCGGCTCGGCCACGAGGTGTCCGTCCTCGCCCCGGCCGACGACGACACCCCGCTGCCGCCGTACGTCGTCTCGGCGGGCCGCGCGGTCCCGGTGCCGTACAACGGCTCGGTGGCCCGGCTGAACTTCGGCTTCCTGTCGGCCGCGCGGGTACGGCGCTGGCTGCACGACGGCGCCTTCGACGTGGTCCACATCCACGAGCCGACCTCGCCCTCGCTCGGCCTGCTGACCTGCTGGGCGGCCCAGGGCCCCATCGTCGCGACCTTCCACACCTCCAACCCGCGCTCACGAGCCATGATCGCCGCCTACGCGATCCTGCAGGCCGCGCTGGAGAAGATCAGCGCGCGGATCGCGGTCAGCGAGTACGCCCGCCGCACCCTGGTCGAGCACCTGGGCGGGGACGCGGTGGTCATCCCCAACGGCGTCGACGTGGACTTCTTCGCCCGGGCGGAGCCCGACCCGCGGTGGCAGGGCGACACCGTCGGCTTCATCGGCCGGATCGACGAGCCCCGCAAGGGTCTGCCGGTGCTGATGAAGGCCCTGCCGAAGATCCTGGCCGCCCGCCCGCAGACCCGGCTGCTGGTCGCCGGCCGGGGTGACGAGGAGGCGGCCGTCGAGGACCTGCCCGAGGAGCTGCGCTCCCGCGTGGAGTTCCTCGGCATGGTCAGCGACGAGGACAAGGCGCGGTTCCTGCGCAGCGTCGACCTGTACGTCGCGCCCAACACCGGCGGCGAGAGCTTCGGCATCATCCTGGTCGAGGCGATGTCCGCGGGCGCCCCCGTGCTCGCCTCCGACCTGGACGCCTTCGTGCAGGTCCTCGACCAGGGGGAGGCCGGCGAGGTCTTCGCCAACGAGGACGCCGACGCGCTGGCCGACGCGGCCGTACGGCTGCTGGAGGATCCCGCGCGCCGGGAGGAGCTGCGCAAGCGCGGCAGCGCCCATGTGCGGCGGTTCGACTGGTCGACGGTCGGCGCGGACATCCTGTCCGTCTACGAGACGGTGACGGCGGGCGCGGCGGCGGTCGGCGCCGACGAGCGGACGACCGGGCTGCGGGCGCGGTTCGGACTGGCCCGGGACTGACGGGGGCCGCCGTCGGCGTGCGGGCCGGCGCGGGGCCGGTGAGGCCGTCGGGGCGCGGGCCGGTGCGGGACAGGTGAGGCCGTCGGCGTGCGGGCCGGTGCGGGACAGGTGAGGCCGTCGGCGTGCGGGCCGGTGCGGGGCCGGTGAGGCCGTCGGGGCGCGGGCCGGTGTGGGGCTGACCGCGGGGGCGTGTTCCGCCAGCCGATAGCCTTCGGCCGTGACCGCAACCCTGATCTGGATCCTCGTCGCGCTCGTCGCCGTCGGCGTGTACCTGAGCTGGACGGCCGGCCGGCTGGACCGGCTGCACGTGCGCATGGACGCCGCCCGTGCCGCACTGGACGCCCAGCTGCTGCGGCGGGCCTCCGTGGCGCAGGAACTCGCGACGTCGGGCGTGCTGGACCCGGCCGCCTCGATCGTGCTGTACGAGGCGGCCCACGCGGCCCGGCAGTCCGAGGAGGAGCACCGGGAGGTCGCCGAGAGCGAGCTGAGCCAGGCACTGCGGGCGGTCTTCGAGGACGCCGGACAGGTGGAGGCCGTACGGGAGGCGCCGGGCGGCGAGGAGGCTGCCCGTGAGCTGGCCGAGGCCGTACGCCGGGTGCCCATGGCCCGCCGCTTCCACAACGACGCCGTGGGCGCCGCCCGCAGGCTCCGCGAGCACCGCAAGGTCCGCTGGTTCCGGCTGGCCGGACACGCCCCGTTCCCGCTGGCCTTCGAGATGGACGACGAGCCGCCCGCGGCCCTGGTGGAGAGGGCCTCCTGAAGCGGGCGCGTCCCGTTCCGGACTCCCTCCCGCACCCCGGGTTCGAACCCCAGGTGGACCAAAAGGATCCACCGGCTTGCCATTGGCCCTTGCTGTGGCCTGGTCCACTCACGTTTCCTCTTCGGAGCAGAAACCCTCTTTCACTTCAGTGAGGTCACCCGTGTCCACCATCGAGAACCAGGCTCCCGAGACCGGCACCGCCCGCGTGAAGCGCGGCATGGCCGAGCAGCTCAAGGGCGGCGTGATCATGGACGTCGTCACGCCGGAGCAGGCGAAGATCGCCGAGGACGCGGGCGCCGTCGCGGTCATGGCCCTGGAGCGGGTCCCCGCCGACATCCGCAAGGACGGCGGCGTCGCCCGCATGTCCGACCCCGACATGATCGAGGGCATCATCGACGCCGTCTCGATCCCGGTCATGGCCAAGTCCCGCATCGGCCACTTCGTCGAGGCCCAGGTGCTGCAGTCCCTCGGCGTCGACTACATCGACGAGTCCGAGGTCCTCACCCCGGCCGACGAGGTCAACCACTCCGACAAGTGGTCCTTCACCACCCCGTTCGTCTGTGGTGCCACCAACCTGGGCGAGGCCCTGCGCCGCATCGCCGAGGGCGCCGCGATGATCCGGTCCAAGGGCGAGGCCGGCACCGGCAACGTCGTGGAGGCCGTCCGCCACCTGCGCCAGATCAAGAACGAGATCGCCAAGCTGCGCGGCTTCGACAACCACGAGCTGTACGCCGCCGCCAAGGAGCTGCGCGCCCCGTACGAGCTGGTCAAGGAGGTCGCCGAGCTGGGCAAGCTCCCGGTGGTGCTGTTCTCCGCCGGTGGCGTCGCCACCCCGGCCGACGCGGCCCTGATGCGTCAGCTCGGTGCCGAGGGCGTCTTCGTCGGCTCCGGCATCTTCAAGTCCGGCGACCCGGCCAAGCGCGCCGCCGCCATCGTGAAGGCCACCACCTTCTACGACGACCCGAAGATCATCGCGGACGCGTCCCGCAACCTCGGCGAGGCCATGGTCGGCATCAACTGCGACACCCTCCCCGAGACCGAGCGCTACGCCAACCGCGGCTGGTAACCCACACAGGTACATCACCCCATGAACACTCCTGTCATAGGCGTCCTGGCCCTCCAGGGCGACGTACGGGAGCACCTCATCGCCCTGGCCGCGGCCGACGCCGTGGCCAGGCCGGTGCGGCGCCCCGAGGAACTCGCCGAGGTCGACGGTCTCGTCCTGCCCGGCGGCGAGTCGACCACCATCTCCAAGCTGGCCGTCCTGTTCGGCGTGATGGAGCCCCTCCGCGCGCGCGTGCGGGCCGGCATGCCCGTCTACGGGACCTGCGCGGGCATGATCATGCTCGCCGACAAGATCCTCGACCCGCGTTCGGGCCAGGAGACCGTCGGCGGCATCGACATGATCGTGCGCCGCAACGCCTTCGGCCGGCAGAACGAGTCGTTCGAGGCCGCGCTCGACGTGCGGGGCATCCCGGGCGATCCTGTGGAGGGCGTCTTCATCCGCGCCCCCTGGGTGGAGTCCGTGGGCGCCGCGGCCGAGGTGCTCGCCGAGCACGACGGTCACATCGTCGCCGTCCGCCAGGGCAACGCCCTCGCCACGTCGTTCCACCCCGAACTGACCGGCGACCACCGTGTGCACGCCCTGTTCGTCGACATGGTGCGCGCCAACGGGACCGCGGAGTCCTTGTAGGATCTCTGGCGTTCGTTCATAGACGGGTTACGCGAAGGAGACAGGCAGATGTCCGGCCACTCTAAATGGGCCACGACGAAGCACAAGAAGGCCGTGATCGACGCCAAGCGCGGCAAGCTCTTCGCGAAGCTGATCAAGAACATCGAGGTCGCTGCGCGTATGGGCGGTGTCGACCTCGACGGCAACCCGACGCTGTACGACGCCGTCCAGAAGGCCAAGAAGCAGTCGGTCCCGAACAAGAACATCGACTCCGCGATCAAGCGCGGTGGCGGTCTCGAGGCCGGCGGCGCCGACTACGAGACGATCATGTACGAGGGCTACGGCCCGAACGGTGTCGCGGTGCTCATCGAGTGCCTCACCGACAACCGCAACCGCGCCGCCTCCGACGTCCGTGTCGCGATGACCCGCAACGGCGGCTCGATGGCCGACCCCGGCTCCGTGTCGTACCTGTTCAACCGCAAGGGCGTCGTCATCGTCCCCAAGGGCGAGCTGGCCGAGGACGACGTGCTCGGCGCCGTCCTGGACGCCGGTGCCGAGGAGGTCAACGACCTCGGCGAGTCCTTCGAGGTGCTCAGCGAGGCCACCGACCTGGTCGCGGTCCGCACCGCCCTCCAGGAGGCCGGCATCGACTACGACTCCGCGGAGGCCAACTTCGTCCCGACCATGCAGGTCGAGCTGGACGAGGAAGGCGCCAAGAAGATCTTCAAGCTGATCGACGCGCTCGAGGACAGCGACGACGTGCAGAACGTCTTCGCGAACTTCGACGTGAGCGACGAGATCATGGAGAAGGTGGACGCGTAACGCACGCGGCGTACCGAACGGGCCGACGGGACACACACCCGTCGGCCCGTCGCTTTGTCAGTGGCACCCGATAGCCTGCACGAACCGGCTGTCGAAGGGAGGGGGCGCGCGTGCGTGTACTGGGGGTGGACCCCGGGCTGACCCGGTGCGGCGTCGGTGTCGTGGAGGGGGTCGCGGGCCGACCGCTCACCATGCTCGGCGTCGGGGTCGTACGGACGCCCGCGGACGCCGACCTCGGTCACCGGCTGCTCGCCGTCGAACAGGGCATCGAGCGGTGGCTGGACGAGCACCGGCCCGAACTCGTCGCCGTCGAGCGCGTCTTCAGCCAGCACAACGTGCGCACCGTCATGGGCACCGCCCAGGCCAGCGCCGTAGCGATGCTGTGCGCCGCCCGGCGCGGCATCCCGGTCGCCCTGCACACCCCGAGCGAGGTCAAGGCCGCCGTCACCGGCAGCGGACGGGCCGACAAGGCGCAGGTCGGAGCCATGGTCACCCGACTGCTCCGGCTCAGCGCCCCGCCCAGGCCCGCCGACGCCGCCGACGCCCTCGCCCTCGCCATCTGCCACATCTGGCGCGCCCCCGCCCAGAACCGGCTCCAGCAGGCCGTCGCCCTGCACACCGCCCACGCAACGAAAGGCCGTACGGCATGATCGCCTTCGTCAGCGGCACGGTCGCCGCACTCGCCCCCGACGCCGCGGTCGTCGAGGTCGGCGGCGTCGGCATGGCCGTCCAGTGCACGCCGGACACGCTGTCGACGCTGCGCATCGGTCAGCCCGCGAAGCTGCACACGTCCCTCGTCGTCCGCGAGGACTCGCTGACCCTGTACGGCTTCGCGGACGACGACGCCCGCCAGGTCTTCGAGCTGCTGCAGACCGCGAGCGGGGTCGGCCCGCGCCTGGCCCAGGCCATGCTCGCCGTGCACAGCCCGGACGCGCTGCGCCGCGCCGTCGCCACCGGCGACGAGAAGGCCCTCACGGCCGTCCCCGGCATCGGCAAGAAGGGTGCCCAGAAGCTGCTGCTGGAGCTGAAGGACCGGCTCGGCGACCCCGTCGGCGCCCCCGCCGTCGGCACACCGGTCTCGCAGGGCTGGCGCGACCAGCTGCACGCGGCCCTCATCGGTCTCGGCTACGCCACCCGGGAGGCCGACGAGGCGGTCACCGCCGTGACGCCCCAGGCCGAGGCCGCCGGTGGCACGCCGCAGGTGGGCCAGCTGCTCAGAGCCGCCCTGCAGACCCTGAACCGAGCCCGCTGACCCGAGACCGTCCGTCAGGCACACCCATGGTGTGCGCTCCCGGGGAAGACCCCGGACCCCGGCCGAACGACCCGGCCGGCGTTCCACCGCGAGGAGAATGGCAGTGAACTGGGACGACCCGACCGACACCGCCGCCGCATCAGCGGAGCGGCTGGTCGGCCCTGCGGCCGACCGGGAGGACCAGGCCGTCGAGGCGGCCCTGCGCCCCAAGGACCTCGGCGAGTTCATCGGCCAGGAGAAGGTCCGCGAGCAGCTCGACCTGGTCCTGCGCGCCGCACGCGCGCGGGGCGCCACCGCCGACCACGTCCTGCTGTCCGGCGCGCCCGGCCTCGGCAAGACCACCCTGTCGATGATCATCGCGGCCGAGATGGGCGCCCCCATCCGGATCACCTCCGGCCCCGCCATCCAGCACGCCGGCGACCTCGCGGCGATCCTCTCCTCCCTCCAGGAGGGCGAGGTCCTCTTCCTGGACGAGATCCACCGCATGTCCCGGCCCGCCGAGGAGATGCTCTACATGGCCATGGAGGACTTCCGCGTCGACGTCATCGTGGGCAAGGGCCCCGGCGCCACCGCCATCCCGCTGGAACTGCCGCCGTTCACCCTGGTCGGCGCCACCACCCGCGCGGGCCTGCTGCCGCCCCCGCTGCGCGACCGCTTCGGCTTCACCGCGCACATGGAGTTCTACGAACCGCACGAACTGGAGCGCGTCGTGCACCGCTCGGCGAACCTGCTGGACGTCGGGATCGAGCCGGACGGCGCTGCCGAGATCGCCGGCCGCTCCCGCGGAACGCCCCGCATCGCCAACCGCCTGCTGCGCCGCGTCCGCGACTATGCGCAGGTCAAGGCCGACGGACTGATCACGCGCGAGATCGCCGCGGCGGCCCTCGCCGTGTACGAGGTCGACGCGCGCGGCCTCGACCGGCTCGACCGCGCCGTCCTGGAGGCCCTGCTGAAGCTGTTCGGCGGCGGCCCGGTCGGTCTGTCCACCCTCGCGGTCGCGGTGGGGGAGGAGCGCGAGACGGTGGAAGAGGTCGCCGAGCCCTTCCTGGTCCGGGAGGGCCTGCTCGCCCGCACCCCGCGCGGCCGGGTGGGCACCCCCGCCGCATGGGCACACCTCGGCCTCACCCCGCCCCACGCGGCCCCCGGCGGACCCGCGGGAAACGGACAGCAGGGCCTGTTCGGGACGTGACGACAGGATCCGCCCGCAGTGACGACGGGATCCGCCCGCAGCCGACGGCGCCGGCCGTGACGGCCGGCGCCGGCCCGCGGCGCGGGACCTGCTGGGCGGCGGGGGCAACCGCAGCGGGAAGGCGGCGCCACCCTGGGGCGACGGGGCGGCGGGCCGAGCCCCGTCCTGTGACGACGTGATGCCTTCGTGACGGCGAGGGCATTGGCCGGACCAGGAACTCAGGTGCCATGCTGAGCGTTGTTCCATGCATGCGGACTCGCTTAGACTCCGCCGATGCCGCCCTCCCGGGCGGCGCCGACCACACCCCCATCACATAGGCCGCTCTCCGCCGCGGTCGCGCGAAGGAAATCCCGTCCCGTGAATACCTTGACCCTTCTCCCGTTCATCGTGCTCATCGCGGCCATGTTCCTGATGACGCGCTCGGCCAAGAAGAAGCAGCAGCAGGCCGCCGACATGCGGAACCACATGCAGCCCGGTTCCGGCGTCCGGACGATCGGGGGCATGTACGCCACGGTCAAGGAGGTCAACGAGGACACCGTCCTCCTCGACGCCGGACCGGGAGTCGAGCTGCTCTTCGCCAAGAACGCCATCGGCGCCGTCCTCACCGACGACGAGTACAACCGCATCGTCCACGGCATCGAGCACGACCTGAAGTCCGACGCCGCCGTCGTCCCGGACGACGCCTCCTCCCTCACCGAGACCGACGAGACCGACGGGCCTGCCGCCGCTGCCGCCGCCTCCGACGAGAAGATCGACCTCGGTAAGAAGGACGCCGCCGAGCGTGGCGCGGACGCGATCCAGGCCGCCGAGGACAAGGCCGACGCGGCCGAGGCCAAGGCGGAGGACGAGTCCAAGAAGACCGACGGCGACTCCGACACGAAGTAGTCACGCCCCGGGACGCGCGGCGGCGGCGCCACAAGCCCCGCCCCGCGCACCCCGGGCGCGTCTGTTTCGCACGGGAGCCCGACACCATGTCATGGCCGACCGCGCCGACCGGGCGCGGGGCGGCCCGAGAGGGAGTACGAGAAGGTGGCAGCACCTAAGAGGGGCCGTAGCGCGAGCGCCCAGAGCAAGCCAGGGCGCTCGCTGGCCCTCATCCTGATCGCCATCGTGGCGCTCACCGGGGGGATGTTCCTCTCCGGGCACAAGACTCCGCGTCTCGGCATCGACCTCGCCGGTGGCACGAGCATCACGCTCGAGGCGAAGGCCGACCAGGGGTCCGCGATCAACAAGGCCAACATGGACACCGCGGTCGACATCATGAACCGCCGTGTCAACGGTCTGGGTGTCTCCGAGGCGGAGGTGCAGACCCAGGGGACGAAGAACATCATCGTCAACATCCCCAAGGGCACCAACTCCAAGGAGGCCCAGGAGCAGGTCGGCACCACCGCCAAGCTGTACTTCCGGCCGGTCCTGGCCAAGGAGCCCAGCGTCCCGGCAGGGAAGAGCCCCTCGCCGAGCGCCTCCACCGGCGGCAGCTCCGCGCCGACGCCGGGCACCAGCCCGTCCTCGAGCGCCTCGACCCCGCAGAAGGCCTCCGGCAGCGGGTCCCCGACCGCCACGGCGACCTCCCAGGGCCGCTCCGTGAGCGACGCGCTGAAGGCCGACGCCACTCCCTCGCCGAGCGGCTCCGCCTCCGGCAGCGGCAAGCCGTCGGCCTCGCCCTCGGCCACCCCCGGCGGATCGGGCGGCGACTCCAAGCTGCAGGCCCAGTACGCCGCCCTGAACTGCACCAAGCCCGCCGACCGCGCCAACGCCGGCAAGAACGCCAAGCCCGGCGAGCCCACCGTGGCCTGCGGCCAGAACGACGGCGCCTGGTACAAGTACCTGCTCGGCCCGGTCGCCGTGGACGGCACCGAGGTGAAGAAGGCCCAGGCCGTCTTCGACACCCAGGGCGCCGCCGGCTGGCAGGTGCAGATGAACTTCACCGGCACCGGTTCCAAGAAGTTCGCCGACGTCACCGGTGAGCTGGCCAAGAACCAGACCCCGCAGAACGAGTTCGCCATCGTCCTCGACGGCGACGTCGTCTCCAGCCCGTTCGTCCAGGGCGCCATCACCGGCGGCCAGGCGGAGATCTCCGGCAGCTTCAAGCAGGAGGAGGCCCAGAACCTCGCCAACATGCTGTCGTACGGTGCTCTGCCGCTCTCCTTCAAGGAGCAGTCCGTCACCACCGTCACCGCCGCGCTCGGCGGTGAGCAGCTGCACGCCGGTCTGCTCGCCGGCGCCATCGGCCTGGCGCTGGTCGTGATCTACCTGGTGGTCTACTACCGCGGCCTGTCGATCGTGGCCATGGCCTCGCTGCTCGTCTCCGCGATCCTCACCTACGTGATCATGGCCCTGCTCGGCCCGGCCATCAACTTCGCGCTGAACCTGCCGGCCGTCTGCGGTGCCATCGTCGCCATCGGTATCACCGCGGACTCGTTCATCGTGTACTTCGAACGCATCCGGGACGAGATCCGCGAGGGCCGCTCGCTGCGCCCCGCCGTGGAGCGGGCCTGGCCGCGCGCCCGGCGCACCATCCTGGTCTCCGACTTCGTGTCGTTCCTCGCCGCCGCCGTGCTGTTCATCGTCACCGTCGGCAAGGTGCAGGGCTTCGCGTTCACGCTCGGCCTGACCACCGTACTCGACGTGGTCGTCGTCTTCTTCTTCACCAAGCCGCTGATGACGGTCCTCGCGCGCCGCAAGTTCTTCGCGAACGGTCACAAGTGGTCCGGCCTCGACCCGAAGAGCCTGGGTGCCAAGCCGCCGCTGCGCCGTACCCGCCGTCCCGCCGGTCCCGCCGCCGGCCCCGTCGACCCGAAGGAGGCGTGAGCGATGTCGAAACTCGGCAACCTCGGCGCCCGGCTGCACCGCGGCGAGATCAGCTACGACTTCGTCGGCAAGCGCAAGATCTGGTACGGCATCTCGATCCTGATCACCATCACGGCCGTCCTCGGCCTGGCGGTGCGCGGCCTGAACATGGGCATCGAGTTCCAGGGCGGCGCGGTCTTCACCACGCCGACCCACATGAGCACCTCGGTGGCCAAGGCGGAGGAGTACGCCAACGACGCCTCCGGTCACCAGTCGGTCGTGCAGAAGCTGGGCAACGGCAGCCTGCGCATCCAGATCGCGGGCATCGACACCGGCGAGTCCGACAGGATCAAGCAGGACCTGGCCAAGGACCTGAACCTCGACCCCGAGAAGCTCGCGGCCGACCTGGTGGGCCCGAGCTGGGGCGAGCAGATCGCCAGCAAGGCCTGGGAGGGCCTGGCGATCTTCATGGTCCTCGTCGTGATCTACCTGGCGATCGCCTTCGAGTGGCGCATGGCCATCGCGGCGCTGGTCGCGCTGATCCACGACATCACCATCACGACCGGCATCTACGCCCTGGTCGGCTTCGAGGTCACGCCCGGCACGGTCATCGGTCTGCTGACCATCCTCGGTTACTCGCTCTACGACACGGTCGTCGTCTTCGACAGCCTCAAGGAGCAGACGAAGGACATCACCAAGCAGACCCGGTTCACCTACGGTGAGATCGCCAACCGGTCGATCAACGGCACGCTGGTCCGTTCCATCAACACCACGGTCGTCGCCCTGCTGCCGGTCGCCGGTCTGCTCTTCATCGGCGGCGGCTTCCTCGGCGCGGGCACGCTGAACGACATCTCGCTGTCGCTGTTCGTCGGTCTGGCGGCCGGTGCCTACTCGTCGATCTTCATCGCCACGCCGCTCGTCGCGGACCTCAAGGAGCGCGAGCCGGCGATGAAGGCCCTCACCAAGCGGGTCATGGCCAAGCGCGCCCAGGCCGGCGCCGGCGAGAGCCTCGTGGAGGACCACGCCACCGCCGGTGACGACGCCGACGACGCCGCCCCCGCCGTGGTGGGCCCGCGCAACCAGCCCGCGTCCCGCGGCCGAGGCCGCGGCCGGACCCCCGGGAAGCGCCGATGACCGAGCTGACAGGCGTCTCGCAGCTCCTCCTCAGCCGCATCCGCGATGTCGCCGACTACCCGGAGCCCGGGGTGATGTTCAAGGACATCACCCCGCTCCTGGCCGACCCGGCGGCCTTCTCCGCGCTCACCGACGCCCTCGCCGAGACCGCCGCCCGTACCGGCGCGACCAAGGTCGTCGGACTGGAGGCCCGGGGCTTCATCCTCGGCGCCCCGGTCGCCGTCCGTGCGGGCCTGGGCTTCATCCCGGTCCGCAAGGCGGGCAAGCTGCCCGGAGCCACCCTGCGGCAGGCGTACGAGCTGGAGTACGGCTCGGCCGAGATCGAGGTCCACGCCGAGGACCTGGCCGCGGGCGACCGCGTCCTGATCGTGGACGACGTCCTGGCCACCGGCGGCACCGCCGAGGCCGCGATCCACCTCATCCAGCGCGCGGGCGCCGAGGTCTGTGGCCTCGCGGTCCTCATGGAGCTGGGTTTCCTGGGCGGCCGCGCCCGTCTGGAACCGGCGCTCGCCGGGGCCCCGCTGGAGGCCCTCCTCCCGGTCTGAGACCCCTGCCCCGCACGACGAACGGCCGCCCCGGCACCCGACCGGCGCGGCCGTTCGCCGTACCGGCGTGGCCGCCGCCGCACCGCGGTGATGCCGGGGCCGCCGTGCCCGCCGCTCGGCGGCCCCGGCGGCCCCGGCATCCCCGGACTGGCCTCCGAACGGGGCCGGGGGACGGGTGCCGGGGCACGGCAGGACCGGGGCGTCGTGCCCGCCGTACCGGGGCCCCGGGCGGGTGCCGGGACACCCGTGGGACGTCCCGCGGACACCTCCTGGAATCCTGCGGGAACCCCGTGCGTTTCACGGGTAGACGGTCCTCACAGCCGCCTGCAGGCGATGACGAGGCGCAGGATCGCTACCATGGGGTCTCCGGAGCCTGACCGGGGGACCCGGATCGCGCACGAGGAGTCCTCTTGGCAGACGAGGCCCAGCACCTGACCGCCGCGAAGCCCGAGCCTGCCTCGGCAGCCGCGGCGAAGCCCGCGCCGAACGCTTCCCAGGTGAAGAACGACACCCGCGGGCCGGTCGAGCACGCCCAGTCCGCGCCCGTCGAGAAGAGCACCGAGGCCTCGCGGCCCAAGCCGGCCCCGCCCGAGCGCCCCGTGCAGCCCCCGGTGGTGCGCCCGCCCTCCGTGCAGCCCGGCCGCACCGGTTCCCCCAACCGCGTCCGCGCCCGTCTCGCCCGCCTCGGCGTACAGCGCGCGAACCCGTACAACCCGGTCCTGGAACCGCTGCTGCGCATAGTCCGCAGCAACGACCCCAAGATCGAGAACTCCACGCTCCGCCAGATCGAGCGCGCCTACCAGGTCGCCGAGCGCTGGCACCGCGGCCAGAAGCGCAAGAGCGGCGACCCGTACATCACGCACCCGCTCGCCGTGACCACCATCCTCGCCGAGCTGGGCATGGACCCGGCCACCCTGATGGCGGGGCTGCTGCACGACACCGTCGAGGACACCGAGTACGGCCTCGACCAGCTGCGCCGGGACTTCGGCGACACCGTCGCCCTGCTCGTGGACGGCGTCACCAAGCTGGACAAGGTCAAGTTCGGCGAGGCCGCGCAGGCCGAGACCGTGCGCAAGATGGTCGTCGCCATGGCCAAGGACCCGCGCGTCCTGGTCATCAAGCTCGCCGACCGCCTGCACAACATGCGCACCATGCGCTATCTCAAGCGTGAGAAGCAGGAGAAGAAGGCGCGCGAGACCCTCGAGATCTACGCGCCGCTCGCCCACCGCCTGGGCATGAACACCATCAAGTGGGAGCTGGAGGACCTCGCGTTCGCGATCCTCTACCCCAAGATGTACGACGAGATCGTACGGCTGGTGGCCGAGCGGGCACCGAAGCGTGACGAGTACCTGGCCATAGTGACCGACGAGGTCCAGGCCGACCTGCGTGCCGCCCGCATCAAGGCGACCGTCACCGGCCGCCCGAAGCACTACTACAGCGTCTACCAGAAGATGATCGTGCGGGGCCGCGACTTCGCCGAGATCTACGACCTGGTGGGCATCCGCGTCCTCGTCGACACGGTCCGCGACTGCTACGCCGCCCTCGGCACGGTGCACGCGCGATGGAACCCGGTCCCCGGCCGGTTCAAGGACTACATCGCGATGCCCAAGTTCAACATGTACCAGTCGCTGCACACGACGGTCATCGGCCCCAACGGCAAGCCGGTCGAGCTGCAGATCCGCACGTTCGACATGCACCGCCGCGCCGAGTACGGCATCGCCGCGCACTGGAAGTACAAGCAGGAGGCCGTCGCCGGCGCCTCCAAGGTCCGTACCGACGTGCCGAAGGCGTCCGGCAAGGACAAGGACGCCATCAACGACATGGCGTGGCTGCGGCAGTTGCTGGACTGGCAGAAGGAGACCGAGGACCCCGGCGAGTTCCTGGAGTCCCTGCGCTTCGACCTGTCCCGCAACGAGGTCTTCGTCTTCACGCCCAAGGGCGACGTCATCGCGCTCCCGGCCGGCGCGACCCCGGTGGACTTCGCGTACGCGGTGCACACCGAGGTCGGTCACCGCACCATAGGCGCCCGGGTCAACGGCAGGCTCGTACCGCTCGAGTCCACCCTCGACAACGGCGACTTGGTGGAGGTCTTCACCTCCAAGGCGCCCGGCGCCGGGCCGTCCCGCGACTGGCTCGGCTTCGTCAAGTCGCCGCGGGCGCGCAACAAGATCCGGGGCTGGTTCTCCAAGGAGCGCCGGGACGAGGCGATCGAGCAGGGCAAGGACGCCATCGTCCGCGCGATGCGCAAGCAGAACCTGCCGATCCAGCGCATCCTCACCGGCGACTCGCTGGTCACGCTCGCGCACGAGATGCGCTACTCGGACATCTCCGCGCTGTACGCGGCGATCGGCGAGGGCCACGTCTCGGCACAGAACATCGTGCAGAAGCTCGTCCAGGCGCTCGGCGGCGAGGAGGCGGCCACCGAGGAGATCGACGAGGCGGTCCCGCCGACCCGCAGCCGCGGCCGCAAGCGGCGCTCCAGCGCCGACCCCGGCGTCGTGGTCAAGGGCGTCGACGACGTGTGGGTCAAGCTGGCCCGCTGCTGTACGCCGGTGCCGGGCGACCCGATCATCGGTTTCGTCACCCGTGGCAGCGGCGTATCGGTTCACCGCAGCGACTGCGTCAACGTCGAGTCACTGTCCCGCGAGCCGGAGCGCATCCTCGACGTCGAGTGGGCGCCGACCCAGTCCTCGGTGTTCCTGGTCGCCATCCAGGTCGAGGCCCTGGACCGCTCCCGCCTGCTCTCGGACGTCACCCGCGTCCTGTCCGACCAGCACGTCAACATCCTCTCGGCGGCCGTCCAGACCTCCCGCGACCGGGTGGCCACCTCCCGGTTCACCTTCGAGATGGGCGACCCGAAGCACCTCGGTCACGTCCTGAAGGCGGTCCGTGGCGTGGAGGGCGTGTACGACGTGTACCGCGTGACCTCGGGTCGCAGCCGCTCGTAGCAGGCACGGAGAAGGGCCCCGTACGCGCGTACGGGGCCCTTTCCCATGCAGCGAGGGGGGGATTAGCCGCCGAACTCCTGCAGGCCCTTCAGGGCCTGCTCCAGGAGCGCCTCGCGGCCCTCCAGCTCACGCTCCAGCTTGTCGGCCTTGGCGCTGTTGCCCTGGCCGCGCGCCTGCTCGATCTGACCCTTCAGCTTGTCCACGGCGGCCTGCAGCTGACCGGTCAGCCCCTCGGCACGCGCGCGTGCCTCCGGGTTCGTCCGGCGCCACTCGGCCTCCTCGGCCTCCTGCAGGGCCCGCTCGACGGTGTGCATCCGGCCCTCGACCTTCGGCCGGGCGTCCCGCGGGACGTGACCGATGGCCTCCCAGCGCTCGTTGATCGAGCGGAAGGCGGCCCGCGCGGCCTTCAGGTCCTCGATCGGCAGGAGCTTCTCGGCCTCCTCGGCCAGCTCCTCCTTGAGCTTGAGGTTCTCGGACTGCTCGGCGTCCCGCTCGGCGAAGACCGAGCTGCGGGCGGCGAAGAACACGTCCTGGGCGCCGCGGAAGCGGTTCCACAGGTCGTCCTCGTGCTCGCGCTGGGCACGGCCCGCGGCCTTCCACTCCGACATCAGCTCGCGGTAACGAGCCGCCGTCGGACCCCAGTCCGTCGAACCCGACAGCCCCTCGGCCTCGGCGACCAGCCGCTCCTTGGTCCGGCGGGCCTCCTCGCGCTGCGCGTCCAGCTGCGCGAAGTGCGCCTTGCGGCGCTTGGAGAACGCCGACCGGGCGTGCGAGAAGCGGTGCCACAACTCGTCGTCGGACTTGCGGTCCAGACGCGGCAGACCCTTCCAGGTGTCCACCAGGGCCCGCAGCCGCTCACCCGCCGCCCGCCACTGGTCCGACTGCGCCAGCTGTTCCGCCTCGGTGACCAGGTCCTCCTTGGCCTTGCGGGCCTCGTCGGACTGCTTCGCCCGCTGCGCCTTACGCTCCTCGCGGCGCGCCTCGACGGTCTCCACGAGCTTGTCCAGCCGCCCCCGCAGCGCGTCCAGGTCACCGACCGCGTGGTGCGCGTCCACCTGCTCGCGCAGGTGGTCGATCGCGGTCTGGGCGTCCTTCGCCGAAAGGTCGGTGGTCTTGACTCGCTTCTCGAGGAGGCCGATCTCGACAACCAGGCCCTCGTACTTGCGCTCGAAGTAGGCAAGCGCCTCCTCGGGGGAGCCGGCCGCCCAGGAACCGACGACCTGCTCGCCGTCGGCCGTACGCACGTACACGGTCCCCGTCTCGTCGACGCGGCCCCACGGGTCGCTGCTCACAGCGCCTCCTCCACATGATGCCTGCGGGGGCCTCAGCGCCCCCGGGCATCGTCCACAGTTTCGTCACGGCCAACATAGGCGACCAGCGGGTTGCCTGTCCGCATCCAGCGCGACCGAAATTCCGCAGTTGGCCGTTATCGGGATTCCGGCGCCGTCAGGACTTGGTGACGGTCGCCTTGTTGATCACGACGGTCGCGTTGGGAGCGGTGTTGCCCGAGGTCGGGTCGGCCGGCTGGGCGCCGGCGTCGGCGATCTTCTTCAGCACCTTCATGCCCGCCGCGTCGATCGTGCCGAACGGGGTGTACTGGGGCGGCAACGGGCTGTCCTTGTACACGAGGAAGAACTGGCTGCCGCCCGTGTGCTTCTGTCCGGTGTTGGCCATCGCCACGGTGCCCGCCGGGTACGTGTTGCCCTTGAGGCTCTTGTCCTTCAGGTTCTCGTCCGGGAGCGTGTAGCCGGGGCCGCCCATGCCGGTGCCCTGCGGGTCGCCGCACTGCAGCACGAAGATGTTCTCGGGCGTGAGCCGGTGGCACTTGGTGTGGTCGAGGTAGCCCTTGTCCGTGAGGAAGGCGAACGAGTTCACCGTGTGCGGGGCCTCGGCCGTCTTCAGGGCGATGCCGATGTCACCGCACGTCGTGGCGAGCTTCATCGTGTACTTCGCCGACGTGTCGATCGTCATCGCCGGCTCCTTCTTCCAGCTGAGCTTCTTCACCGAGCCCGCCGCCGGCTTGGCGCACGGATCGGGGGCCTTGCTGGGGCTGGGCGAGGTCTCGGCGCCGGCGTTCGCCTTCTTGCCGTCGTCCTTCAGGACCCCGGTCGTGTACAGCGCGACACTGCCGATCACGACCACGCCCAGGACCGACGCGATCACGGAGTTGCGCAGACGGGCCTTGCGCCGCGCCTGGGTGCGCCGCTGCTGCTGCCGCAAGAACTTCTCCCGGGCGAGCTGACGCTTCCGCTGTTCCTGGCTGACCACCGGGTTCTCTCCTCATGAGTGTCGTGTGTCGACCGGTACGCGTGCGTCCTGTGTGAGCCGATCGCAGCGTGTAGCCCCGTACCGTATATGGGTTCGCTGAGTGAACGGCAGCGCCGGTAGTCTCTGAGTGCAGCTGAAGCCGCTTGTAACCGACACAACGAAGGACGATCGTGCTCATTGCCGGGTTCCCCGCCGGGGCCTGGGGGACGAACTGTTATCTCGTCGCCCCCGCCGCCGGTGAGGAGTGCGTGATCATCGACCCGGGCCACCAGGCCGCCGAGGGCGTCGAGGAAGCACTGAAGAAGCATCGGCTCAAGCCCGTCGCCGTCGTCCTCAGCCACGGCCACATCGACCACGTGGCCTCGGTCGTCCCCGTCTGCGGGGCGCACGACGTGCCGGCCTGGATCCACCCCGAGGACCGGTACATGATGAGCGACCCCGAGAAGGCGCTCGGCCGCTCCATCGGCATGCCGTTGATGGGCGAGCTGACCGTGGGGGAGCCGGACGACGTCAAGGAGCTGACGGACGGCAGCACCCTCGAACTGGCGGGCCTGGAGTTCTCCGTCGCGCATGCGCCGGGCCATACCAGGGGGTCGGTGACCTTCCGGATGCCCGAGACCACCGACATCCCGTCGGTGTTCTTCTCCGGGGATCTGCTGTTCGCCGGCTCCATCGGACGCACCGACCTGCCGGGCGGATCCATGGAGGACATGCTCGAGTCGCTGGCCCGCGTGTGCCTGCCGCTCGACGACTCCACCGTGGTGCTGTCCGGTCACGGCCCCCAGACGACCATCGGCCAGGAGCGCGCCACCAACCCCTACCTGCGGCAGGTGGCGGCCGGCCAGGGAGCGTCCCAGGCTCCCCGACGAGGAATGTGACGAGAATTTCCGTGAGCACTTTCAAGGCCCCCAAGGGCACGTACGACCTGCTCCCGCCGGACAGCGCCAAGTTCCTCGCCGTCCGCGAGGCGATCGCCGCGCCGCTGCGCACTTCGGGCTACGGCTACATCGAGACGCCCGGCTTCGAGAACGTCGAGCTGTTCGCACGCGGTGTCGGCGAGTCCACCGACATCGTGACCAAGGAGATGTACGTCTTCGAGACCAAGGGCGGCGACCGGCTCGCCCTGCGCCCGGAGACCACGGCCCCCGTCCTGCGGGCGGTGCTGGAGGCCAACCTCCACAAGACCGGCAACCTGCCGGTGAAGGTCTGGTACTCGGGCTCCCAGTACCGCTACGAGCGCCCCCAGAAGGGCCGGTACAGGCACTTCTCCCAGGTCGGTGCGGAGGCGATCGGCGCCGAGGACCCGGCGCTGGACGCCGAGCTGATCATCCTGGCCGACCAGGCGTACCGCTCGCTGGGCCTCAGCAACTTCCGCATCCTGCTGAACAGCCTGGGCGACAAGGAGTGCCGGCCGGTGTACCGGGCCGCGCTGCAGGACTTCCTGCGCGTCCTTGACCTGGACGAGGACACCCGCCGCCGGGTCGACATCAACCCGCTCCGGGTCCTCGACGACAAGCGCGAGTCGGTCCAGAAGCAGCTGACGGGCGCGCCCCTCCTGCGGGACTACCTGTGCGACGCGTGCAAGGCGTACCACGAGGAGGTCCGCGAGCTGCTGACCGCGGCCGGCGTCTCCTTCGAGGACGACCCGAAGCTGGTGCGCGGCCTGGACTACTACACCCGCACCACCTTCGAGTTCGTGCACGACGGCCTGGGCTCCCAGTCCGCGGTGGGCGGCGGCGGCCGCTACGACGGCCTGTCCGAGATGATCGGCGGCCCCGCGCTGCCGTCCGTCGGCTGGGCGCTCGGCGTCGACCGCACGGTCCTCGCGCTGGAGGCGGAGGGCGTGGAACTGGACATCCCGTCGTCCACCAGCGTCTTCGCGGTGCCGCTCGGCGAGGAGGCCCGCCGGGTGCTGTTCGCGAAGGTCACCGAGCTGCGCAAGGTCGGCATCGCGACGGACTTCTCCTACGGGGGCAAGGGCCTGAAGGGCGCCATGAAGAACGCCAACCGCTCCGGCGCCCGCTACACGATCGTCGCCGGCGAACGCGATCTCGCCGAGGGCGTCGTCCAGCTCAAGGACATGGAGTCCGGAGAGCAGACGGCGATCGGCGTGCACGAGATCGTGGCGGAACTGGAGTCACGGCTCGGCTGAGCAGCCAGGCCACACCGAAGGGCGCCGGGACGACCCGGCGCCCTTCGCGCTGCCCGGCCGGCGGGGCTCTGCGCCGCCGGGCGGGACGGCACGCCGTCCCGGGACCGTCAACCGCGCGTGCGCCGGTTCGTCCCACCGGACGACCCCCGCACGGGACCACCACGCGGGGCCGCCGGTCGCCGGATCCGTGCCCGGCTCCGAGACCCCGCCCACGCCCCGGGGCCGGTTGTCCTGGCAGATCTCCGCCGCCGTGCTCCTGCCCGTGCCGTCGGGCCGTGCCCCGGGCAGCGGCCGGAACCGAACGGTCCGTCCCCACCGCCCGTATTCCCTTACGCCCATCGAACGGTGGACACACAAGGCTGTACGGCACAATGGCCCTGCCCGAAGATGGTCCGCCTCTCAAGTGACGGAATCGGCGTGATGAGCAAGACGACAGTCAAAGACGTCTCCACGGACCCCGAGCCGGAGCGCGCCGCCGGAGCGCCGCGCGCCGAGGGCGGCAGTCGTGCCTTCGCGCTGCTGCTGATCATCACCGGCGCGGCCGGACTGCTCGCGGCCTGGGTCATCACGATCGACAAGTTCAAGCTGCTCGAGGCCAAGGTCGCCGGGAAGACCTTCACCCCGGGGTGCAGCCTGAACCCGGTGGTCTCCTGCGGCAGCGTGATGGAGAGCAAGCAGGCCGCCGCCTTCGGTTTCCCGAACCCGATGCTCGGCCTGGTCTGCTACGGCATCGTCGTCTGCGTCGGCATGAGCCTGCTGGCCCGCGCCCGGTTCCCGCGCTGGTACTGGCTGACCTTCAACTTCGGCACCCTGTTCGGTGTCGCCTTCTGCACCTGGCTGCAGTACCAGTCCCTGTACCGGATCAACGCGCTGTGCCTGTGGTGCTCGCTGGCGTGGGTCGCGACGATCATCATGTTCTGGTACGTCACCTCGTTCAACGTCCGCAACGGCTTCCTGCCCTCCCCGGGCTGGCTGAAGTTCTTCTTCGGCGAGTTCACCTGGGTGCTGCCGGTCCTGCACACCGGCGTCATCGGCATGCTGGTGCTGACCCGCTGGTGGGACTTCTGGACCAGCTGACGGTCCCGACGCCGGTCCCGAGGGGATGGTCGCCGCGGTGTTCCGCCGACGGCCCCGAGGGGATTGTCGGTGCGGTGTTCTAGGGTTTCAGCGTGGAACCCGACCTCTTCACCGCCGCAGCAGAAGAACGCCAGGAGAAGGACCCGGCGGCCAGTCCCCTGGCAGTGCGCATGCGCCCGCGCACACTCGACGAGGTCGTGGGCCAGCAGCACCTCCTCAAGCCCGGCTCACCCCTGCGCCGGCTGGTCGGCGAGGGCAACGGCGGACCCGCCGGACCGTCCTCGGTGATCCTCTGGGGCCCGCCCGGCACCGGCAAGACGACCCTCGCCTACGTCGTCTCCAAGGCGACCGACAAGCGGTTCGTGGAGTTGTCCGCGATCACCGCGGGCGTCAAGGAGGTCCGCGCGGTCATCGACGGCGCCCGCCGCGCCTCCGGCGGCTTCGGCAAGGAGACCGTCCTCTTCCTGGACGAGATCCACCGCTTCAGCAAGGCCCAGCAGGACTCCCTGCTCCCGGCGGTCGAGAACCGCTGGGTCACCCTGATCGCGGCCACCACGGAGAACCCGTACTTCTCGGTGATCTCCCCGCTGCTCTCCCGCTCCCTGCTGCTCACCCTGGAGCCGCTCACCGACGACGACGTCCGCGGACTGCTCCGGCGGGCGCTCGCCGACGAGCGCGGCCTGAAGGACACCGTCGCCCTCCCCACGGACACCGAGGACCACCTCCTGCGGATCGCCGGCGGCGACGCCCGCCGCGCCCTGACCGCCCTGGAGGCCGCAGCGGGGGCCACCCTGGACCAGGGCGAGACCGAGATCAGCCTCCAGACGCTGGAGCAGACCGTCGACCGTGCGGCGGTGAAGTACGACCGCGACGGCGACCAGCACTACGACGTCGCCAGCGCCCTGATCAAGTCCATCCGCGGATCCGACGTCGACGCGGCCCTGCACTACCTGGCCCGCATGATCGAGGCCGGCGAGGACCCCCGGTTCATCGCCCGCCGCCTGATGATCTCCGCCAGCGAGGACATCGGTCTGGCCGATCCGGGCGCCCTGCCCCTCGCGGTCGCCGCCGCCCAGGCCGTCGCCATGATCGGCTTCCCCGAGGCCGCGCTCACCCTCAGCCACGTCACGATCGCCCTGGCCCTCGCCCCCAAGTCCAACTCCGCGACCACCGCGATCGGCGCCGCCCTGGAGGACGTGCGCAAGGGCCTGGCCGGTCCGGTCCCGCCCCACCTGCGCGACGGGCACTACAAGGGCGCGGCCAAGCTCGGCCACGCCCAGGGCTACGTCTACCCGCACGACCTGCCCGAGGGCATCGCCCGGCAGCAGTACGCCCCGGACGCCCTCAAGGACCGCGAGTACTACGCCCCGGGCCGGCACGGCGGGGAGGCCCGGTACGCGGACGCCGTCGAGTGGACCCGTCAGCACCTCGGTCGCAAGCGGTCCTGAACGCCCTGTAGACTGCTCCGAAGTGCTGAGTCCCGTGCTGTCAGAGCGGGAGCGTCAGCCGGAGCCCGGTCCCGTGCGGACCGGCTCCAGGAGCGTCGCGCACCGTCGAACGGTGTCGCGGGCAGCCCACCACCACCCGGAACTCCGGGACCGGTCGGTGGGCCACTCGCGTGCTGCACGTATGTGCCCAGACCAGGGAAGCGGCTGCCCGGCAGGTCCCTTGCGGACCCGCGGGTTTTCCCGGCTGCGGATGCGACCTCCCTAACTCCTGACGAGCCGAACACTACGAAAGAGACGAAAGACAGTGGCGAACCAGTCCCGCCCCAAGGTCAAGAAGTCGCGTGCCCTCGGCATCGCGCTGACCCCGAAGGCCGTCAAGTACTTCGAGGCCCGCCCCTACCCGCCGGGTGAGCACGGCCGTGGCCGCAAGCAGAACTCGGACTACAAGGTCCGTCTGCTCGAGAAGCAGCGTCTGCGCGCGCAGTACGACGTGTCCGAGCGCCAGCTCGTCCGCGCCTACGAGCGTGCCTCCAAGGTCCAGGGCAAGACCGGTGAGGCCCTGATCATCGAGCTCGAGCGCCGCCTCGACGCGCTGGTCCTGCGTTCGGGCATCGCCCGCACGATCTACCAGGCCCGCCAGATGGTCGTCCACGGCCACATCCAGGTCAACGGCCAGAAGGTCGACAAGCCGTCCTTCCGCGTCCGTCCGGACGACGTCGTGCAGGTCCGCGACCGCTCCAAGGAGAAGACCCTCTTCGCGATCGCTCGCGAGGGTGGCTTCGCCCCCGACGGTGAGACCCCGCGCTACCTGCAGGTGAACCTCAAGGCCCTGGCGTTCCGCCTGGACCGCGAGCCGAACCGCAAGGAGATCCCGGTGATCTGCGACGAGCAGCTCGTCGTCGAGTACTACGCCCGCTGATCCCAGCCCGGGCGCAGCACCTCAGCCCGCCGTCTCCCCGCCCTTCCGGGTGGGCGAGGCGGCGGGTTCGCGTTTCCCGCCACCGCGACTCCCCGGCTCGCCCCCGCCGCGACTCCCCGGCTCGCCCCCGCCCCGTCCACCCGGCTCGCCCCCACCCGGCCCACCCGGTTCCCCCGGCTCGCCCCCACCCGGCCCACCCGGTTCCCCCGCCGCGCCGCCGCCCTGGGACACCGGCCCGCGCGGCGCCGGCATCGCGGACAGCGGCCGCACCTCCCGGTGCCGCAGCGCCCTGGCCACCGCCGCCTCCCGGTCCAGCCGGGCCCCCTCCCGCAGACACTCCGCGTACCGGACGTCGCCGAGCGCCTTGCGGGCCGCTGCCTCGCACTGCTCGTGCGGGGCGTTGTAGTACGCCGAACCGAACAGCGGCAGCCCGACCGAGGGCCACAACCGGCCTGCGGCACCCTGGAGCACCGCCGCCTCCACCGGATCGCCCTGCGTCACCGTCACCAGCGCCAGCAGCTCGATGGACAGCACCGAGCCCAGCAGGTCCCGGAAGGCGTGGGTGTTGCCCAGGCACTCCGCCAGCAGCTGCCGCGCCCCGGCAGGGTCGCCCTCGAGCCAGGCCGCGTACGCCAGCACGTACAGCGCGTACGAGCGGGCCCACCGCTCCCCGTGGTCCTCGCACACCCGGCGCACGTCCTCGCACAGCCGGACGGCGTCCGGCAGATCGCCCTGGAAGGCCCGGGCCATGGCCAGCTCCACCTGGCCCATCAGCACGTTGCTGTTCAGCTCGCCGATCTCCCGGTAGCGCTCCAGCGCCGACCGCAACAGCGTTTCTGCGCGTGCCATGTCATCCGTGACCAGGGCCAGACACCCGGCGCGGTGCTCCGCGTACGCCAGCGCCGTCGGATCGGCCACCCGTTCCGCCTGCTCCCGGCACACCTGCAGCGCCTGCAACGCGGGCACGGTGTCGCCCTGCAGGATCGCCACGTAGCCGAGCACCCACAGCGCCTTCAGCCGGGACTGCTCGTACTCCGAGTCCAGCTCCACACTGCGCTCCAGCCAGCGCCGGCCCTCCGCGAGCCGGCCGCAGCCCACCCAGCAGAACCACAGCGATCCCGCCAGGTACTGGCCGAGATGCGCCTCGTCCGGGTCGGCCAGCGAGAAGTCCAGCGCGGCCCGCAGATTGGGTAGTTCGGCCTCGACACGGGCGGCCACCTCCCGCTGCCGTGGCGAGAACCACTCCAGCTCGCACCAGGTCGCCAGTCCCAGGTACCAGTCGCGGTGCCGTCGGCGCAGCCGGCCGGCGTCCCCCGTGGCCGCCAGCCATTCGGCACCGTAGGCCCTCACCGTGTCCAGCATCCGGTAGCGGGGACCGGCCGCGCTCTCCTCGCGGGACAGGACCGACTGCGCGAGCAGCTCCGACAGGACGTCCAGGACGTCCTCGGCGGCCAGCCCGTCCCCGCTGCACACGTACTCGGCGGCCTCCAGGTCGAAGGTCTGCGCGAACACCGACAGCCGCGCCCACAGCAGCCGCTCGGCCGGTGTGCACAGCTCGTGGCTCCAGCCGATCGCCGTGCGCAGCGTCTGGTGCCGGGGGAGGGCGTCCCGGCCGCCGCCGGTCAGCAGCCGGAACCGGTCGTCGACCCGCTGCAGCAGCTGCGCCGGGGACAGCGCCCGCAGCCGGCCCGCCGCCAGCTCCAGCGCCAGCGGGATCCCCTCCAGCCTGCGGCACAGCTCCCGGACCTCCGGTCCGTCGGTCACCGGCACGCCCTGCTCGCGGGCCCGGTCCGTGAACAGCTCCACCGCCTCGTCCTCGCCGAGCGGCGCCAGCGGGAACAACCGCTCGCCCGCCAGGCCCAGCGGGCGCCGGCCCGCGGCCAGCACCTGCAGGTCCGGCAGCTTCCGCAGCAGCTCCGCCACCAGCTCGGCGCAGGCCTCCACCAGGTGCTCGAAGCCGTCCAGCACCAGCAGCACCCGCCGGCCGGCCAGATGCTCCAGCAGCGTCTCCCGGGGTGTGCGGGCGGTGTGGTCGGTCAGCCCCAGCGCCTCCGAGACGGCGTACTCCACGAACTGCGGATCGCGCACCGGCGCCAGCTCCACCCGCCCCCGGCACGCCGAGGGCCCGCTCCGCCCGGGGGAGCCGGCCGCCCACCGCGCCGCCACCCGCACGGCCAGCCGGGACTTGCCGACCCCGCCCACCCCGGTCACGGTCACCAGCCGGGCCTGCCTCAGTGCCGTCGTCAGCCCGGCCAGCTCGGCCGCGCGGCCGACGAACGCGGTGAGTTCGAGGGGCGGATCGCCGTCCGCCCGGGGCCCGGGGCTCTGAGAACCTCGCATGGGACACGGAGCGTACTGAACCGTGTTCATTCCGTACAATCGCTTCCCGCAACTCCGCCCGCGCAGCGCCCTAATCCGGTACGGAGCCTCCGCCCCGGCGCGATAGGCTCGGGGCACGACTTTTCCGATGCTCAGGCACGTTTCAGGGAGCGGGTGCACACAGTGTCCGGTGGAGAGGTGGCCGGGATCCTGGTGGCCGTCTTCTGGGCGATCCTGGTCTCCTTCCTCGCCGTCGCCCTGGCGAGGCTGGCCCAGACGCTCAAGGCGACCACCAAGCTCGTCGCGGACGTGACCGACCAGGCGGTCCCACTGCTCGCCGACGCTTCCGCGGCCGTGCGCTCCGCGCAGACCCAGATCGACCGGGTCGACGCGATCGCCTCCGACGTCCAGGAGGTCACCTCCAACG
Source organism: Streptomyces actinomycinicus (assembly GCF_016741775.1). Taxonomy (GTDB): domain Bacteria; phylum Actinomycetota; class Actinomycetes; order Streptomycetales; family Streptomycetaceae; genus Streptomyces; species Streptomyces actinomycinicus. The sequence continues at coordinate 164,461 of NZ_JAERRK010000015.1, forward strand.
CCTCCGCGCTGTCGACCACCGTGGCCTCCACCTTCGGCGGCCCGCTGGTCAAGGTCGCGGCCTTCGGCTACGGCGTCCGCCGCGCGCTCGGCGGACGCAAGGAGACGGACGTGCCTGCCAAGTCGCCCCGGCGTACGGTGATCGTGGGCCGCACGGTCCCTGCCGTACGACGCAAGCGGAAGTAAGGACTGAGACCGAGCGATGTTCCGCCGTACGTTCTGGTTCACCACCGGCGTCGCCGCAGGTGTATGGGCCACCACCAAGGTCAACCGCAAGCTCAGGCAGCTGACCCCGGAGAGCCTGGCCGCGACCGCGGCGAACAAGGCCCTGGAGACCGGGCAGCGGCTGAAGGACCGCGCGGTCGGCTTCGCGCTCGACGTCCGCGACAACATGGCCCAGCGGGAGGCCGAGCTGGGGGAAGCCCTCGGCATCCAGAACGACCCGGAACTCCCCGCCCCCCGGCGGTACACCGCCATCGAGAACAACCGCAGCAACCCGAAGTACATCGACCCCCCGATGCACTCGTACAACCGGAATGAGGACCACTGATGGAGTCGGCCGAGATTCGCCGCCGCTGGCTGAGCTTCTTCGAGGAGCGCGGGCACACCGTCGTCCCTTCGGCGTCGCTCATCGCGGACGACCCGACTCTGCTCCTCGTCCCCGCCGGCATGGTGCCCTTCAAGCCCTACTTCCTGGGTGAGGTCAAGCCGCCGTTCCCGCGCGCCACCAGCGTGCAGAAGTGCGTGCGCACGCCCGACATCGAAGAGGTCGGCAAGACCACCCGCCACGGCACGTTCTTCCAGATGTGCGGCAACTTCTCCTTCGGCGACTACTTCAAGGAAGGCGCCATCAAGCTCGCCTGGGAGCTGCTCACCAGCCCCCAGGACAAGGGCGGTTACGGCCTCGACCCCGAGCGCCTGTGGATCACCGTCTACCAGGACGACGACGAGGCCGAGCAGATCTGGCACGAGGTCGTCGGCGTGCCCAAGGAGCGCATCCAGCGCCTGGGCATGAAGGACAACTTCTGGTCCATGGGCGTCCCCGGCCCCTGCGGCCCCTGCTCCGAGATCAACTACGACCGCGGCCCCGAGTTCGGCGTCGAGGGCGGCCCCGCCGTCAACGACGAGCGGTACGTGGAGATCTGGAACCTCGTCTTCATGCAGTTCGAGCGGGGCGAGGGCATCGGCAAGGACAACTTCGAGATCCTCGGGGACCTGCCGAGCAAGAACATCGACACGGGCCTCGGCCTGGAGCGGCTCGCCATGATTCTGCAGGGCGTGCAGAACATGTACGAGATCGACACCTCCATGGCCGTGATCGACAAGGCCACCGAGCTGACCGGCGTGCGCTACGGCGACGCCCACGGCTCGGACGTCTCGCTGCGTGTCGTGACCGACCACATGCGCACGGCCACCATGCTCATCGGCGACGGCGTGACCCCGGGCAACGAGGGCCGCGGCTACGTGCTGCGCCGCATCATGCGCCGCGCCATCCGCAACATGCGCCTGCTCGGCGCCACCGGTCCGGTCGTCAAGGACCTGATCGACACCGTGATCCGGATGATGGGTCAGCAGTACCCGGAGCTGATCACCGACCGCGAGCGCATCGAGAAGGTCGCCCTCGCCGAGGAGAACGCCTTCCTGAAGACGCTGAAGGCCGGCACCAACATCCTCGACACCGCCGTCACCGAGACCAAGCAGTCCGGCGGCACCGTTCTGCCCGGCGACAAGGCCTTCCTGCTCCACGACACCTGGGGCTTCCCGATCGACCTCACCCTGGAGATGGCCGCCGAGCAGGGCCTCTCCGTGGACGAGGACGGCTTCCGCCGCCTGATGAAGGAGCAGCGGGAGCGCGCCAAGGCCGACGCCCAGGCCAAGAAGACCGGCCACGCCGACATGGGCGCCTACCGCGAGATCGCCGACGCCGCCGGTGCCACCGACTTCATCGGCTACACCGACACCGAGGGGGAGACCACGATCGTGGGCATCCTCGTCGACGGCGTCTCCTCGCCGGCCGCCTCCGAGGGCGACGAGGTCGAGATCGTCCTCGACCGCACCCCGTTCTACGCCGAGGGCGGCGGTCAGATCGGCGACACCGGCCGGATCAAGGTCGACTCCGGTGCCGTCATCGAGATCCGCGACTGCCAGAAGCCGGTCCCGGGCGTCTACGTCCACAAGGGCGTCGTCCAGGTCGGCGAGGTGACCGTCGGCGCCAAGGCCCATGCCTCGATCGACGCCCGCCGCCGGCACTCCATCGCCCGCGCCCACTCGGCCACGCACCTGACCCACCAGGCCCTGCGCGACGCCCTCGGCCCGACGGCCGCCCAGGCCGGTTCAGAGAACCAGCCCGGTCGCTTCCGCTTCGACTTCGGCTCCCCGTCCGCCGTGCCGACGGCCGTGATGACCGACGTCGAGCAGAAGATCAACGAGGTGCTCGCCCGCGACCTCGACGTGCACGCCGAGGTCATGGGAATCGACGAGGCCAAGAAGCAGGGCGCCATCGCCGAGTTCGGCGAGAAGTACGGCGAGCGCGTCCGCGTGGTCACCATCGGCGACTTCTCCAAGGAGCTGTGCGGCGGCACCCACGTGCACAACACCGCCCAGCTGGGCCTGGTGAAGCTGCTCGGCGAGTCCTCCATCGGCTCGGGTGTGCGCCGTATCGAGGCCCTCGTCGGCGTGGACGCCTACAACTTCCTCGCTCGTGAGCACACGGTCGTCAACCAGCTGACCGAGCTGCTCAAGGGCCGTCCCGAGGAGCTGCCCGAGAAGGTCTCCGCCATGCTCGGCAAGCTGAAGGACGCCGAGAAGGAGATCGAGAAGTTCCGCGCCGAGAAGGTGCTCCAGGCCGCCGCCGGCCTCGCCGAGTCCGCCAAGGACGTGCGCGGTGTCGCCCTGGTGACCGGGCAGGTCCCGGACGGCACCACCCCTGACGACCTGCGCAAGCTGGTCCTGGACGTGCGCGGCCGGATCCAGGGCGGCCGGGCCGCCGTCGTGGCCCTCTTCACGGTCAACAACGGCAAGCCGCTGACGGTCATCGCCACCAACGAGGCCGCCCGCGAGCGTGGTCTCAAGGCCGGTGACCTGGTCCGTACCGCCGCCAAGACCCTCGGCGGCGGCGGTGGCGGCAAGCCGGACGTCGCCCAGGGCGGCGGCCAGAACCCGGCCGCCGTCGGCGAGGCCGTGGACGCCGTCGAGCGCCTGGTCGCCGAGACGGCGAAGTAGGTCGTAGCGATGCGCAGAGGACGTCGGCTCGCGATCGACGTCGGGGACGCCCGGATCGGGGTCGCCTCGTGCGACCCCGACGGGATCCTCGCCACCCCGGTGGAGACCGTCCCGGGCCGGGACATCCCCGCCGCCCACCGCCGGTTGCGTCAACTGGTGGAGGAGTACGAACCGATCGAGGTCGTCGTCGGCCTCCCTCGCTCCCTGAAGGGGGGCGAGGGGCCGGCCGCGGTCAAGGTCCGCGCCTTCGCCCAGGAACTGGCCAAGGGCGTCGAGCCGGTGCCGGTCCGCCTGGTCGACGAGCGGATGACGACCGTGACGGCCAGTCAGGGGCTGCGTGCCTCGGGCGTGAAGTCGAAGAAGGGGCGCTCGGTCATCGACCAGGCCGCCGCGGTCATCATTTTGCAGCAGGCCCTGGAATCCGAACGGGTGTCAGGCAAAGCACCCGGCGAAGGCGTCGAAGTGGTCATCTGATCGCGATACGGTAACGTTCCGCGCGATGCGCCGGTGTTCGAACAGCCGGGGCACAGCAAGAGGCGGAACGGAAGCCGGCCCACCGGCCGCGGGACCGTCGGCCTCGCGGCTCTAGGGGATCGATGACTGAGTATGGCCGGGGCGCAGGCTCCGAACCGTGGCATCCGGAGGACCCGTTGTACGGGGACGGCGGATGGGGAGGACAGCAGGCCCAGGCGGGTCAGCAGTCCCCCTACGGCGGCCAGCCACAGCACTATCCGCAGCCGCAGGAGTACGGCGACTGGAGCCAGCAGCAGCAGCCCGGCTACGACGGGCAGCAGCACCAGTACTACGACGCACAGGGCCGGCCCGCGTACGACCCGCAGTACGCCGGTACCGCCCAGCAGCACTTCCACCAGGGCACCTGGGACGCGACCGGAACCCACGGGCACGTGCCGTACGCCCCCGACCCGGGTGACCCGTACGGCCAGCAGCCCGCGGCCTACGGCGGGGAACAGCCCGACTTCTACGGCACGGACGAGGCCTTCCCGCCGCCGGTGCCGCCCAGCCGCCGGCGACCCGAGCCGGGGGCGGAGCCCGAGGCGCCCGCCGAGGAGGAGCACGCCGTCATCGCCGGAGGCGAGGACGAGGAAGACGGCGAGGAGCACGAGCTGCAGAGCCGGCGCGAACGGCGCGGCAAGGGCAAGAAGCCCGTCAAGAACAAGAAGGGCCGCACCGGCTGCGCTTGCATGGTGGTCGTCCTGGTCTTCGGCGGCGGCCTCGGCGGAGTCGGCTACTTCGGCTACAAGTACTACCAAAATCGTTTCGGCGCGGCGCCTGACTACGCGGGCAGCGGAAACGGTGAGCAGGTCACGGTGGAGATCCCCAAGGGTGCGGGGGGCTGGGAGATCGGCCAGAAGCTGAAGGATGCGGGCGTCGTCGAAAGCGCTGCTGCCTTCGTCTCCGCACTGCAGGCGAACCCTGACGGCAAGTCGCTCCAGGACGGTGTGTACACCCTGGAGAAGGAGATGTCCGGCGCGAGTGCGGTGGAGATGTTGCTGAATCCTAAGAGCCGCAGCAACCTGATCATCGCCGAAGGCCTCCGCAATACGGCGGTCTACGCCCTGATCGACAAGCGCCTCGGAGTGGCCGCTGGCACTACGGCGCGCGTGGCGAAGCACGAGTACAAGCACCTCGGGCTGCCCGCCTGGGCGATGAACCACGCGAGTCTCAAGGACCCGCTGGAAGGCTTCCTCTACCCCTCGAGCTACGCGGTCACCAAGGGGCAGAAGCCCGAGGACGTCCTCAGGAAGATGGTGTCCCAGGCTACCGCCGAGTACAAAGAACTCGGTCTGGAAAACAAAGCCAAGGCGCTCGGCCTGGTAAGCCCCTGGCAGTTGCTTACCGTGGCGAGCCTGGTGCAGGCCGAGGGGACGAGTCACGACGACTTCCGCAAGATGGCGGAGGTCGTCTACAACCGGCTCAAACTGGATAACCCGCAGACCTATGGGCGGCTGGAGTTCGACTCCACGTACAACTACGTGAAGAACCAGAGCAAGCTCGACCTGAGCATCTCCGCGCTGCGCAGGTACAACAACCCGTACAACACGTACTTCGCCAAGGGCCTGCCGCCGGGGCCCATCGACAACCCCGGTGAGGAGGCGCTCAGGGGCGCCCTCGACCCGACGCACGACGGCTGGTACTACTTCATTTCGATGGACGGCAAGACCAGCAAGTTCACGAAGACGCTCGCGGACCACGAGAAGCTGGTCGACGAGTGGAATGCGGGGAGGAACAAGAACTGAGTGCAGCGTGCGGTCACTTACCCAGTGAGGGCCGAGCGGTGCGAATGGGGTAGGAGGAGCCTGGCACGGGCCGGTTCGCCTGGAAGCTTGCACCGGTAACAATGGCAAGGTGCTGGCGAGCAGCTGCGTCTGCAGGCCCGACAAGGTTTAGTCTCTTCGTCGCCGTATCTCCCTTGACTCGCATGCGTGACGAGTTCCTGCGGAGCGCACCCGCTACCTGATGGCGGCGATTCACCAGCCTTCCCGACCGGGAGAGACGGAAGGCCGGACAATGTAACCCCGCGGAAGTCGAGGGCAGCTTTCCATGACACTGAAGGCAGTTGAGGGCCGTCGTGCCGCCGTGCTCGGTAAGCCGATCGCCCATTCCCTCTCCCCGGTGCTGCACCGGGCTGCGTACGAGGCGCTCGGACTTGGCGGCTGGTCGTACGACAGCTTCGAGGTCGACGAGACCGCCCTGCCGGGCTTCCTCGACCGGCTCGGACCGGAGTGGGCGGGGCTGTCCCTGACCATGCCGCTGAAGCGGGCGGTCATCCCGCTGCTGGACGAGGTCAGCGACATCGCCGCCTCGGTCGACGCGGTCAACACGGTCGTCTTCACCGAGGACGGCCGCCGACTCGGCGACAACACCGACATCCCGGGCATGGTGGCCGCCCTCCGCGAGCACGGCATCGAGCAGGTCGACTCCGCCGCGATCCTCGGCGCCGGCGCCACGGCCTCCTCCGCCCTCGCCGCACTGGCCCGTATCTGCACCGGGGAGGTCGTCACCTACGTCCGCAGCGAGGCCCGCGCCGCCGAGATGCGGGAGTGGGGCGAGCGCCTCGACGTGGAGGTCCGCACGGCGGACTGGGCCGACGCCGCCGAGGCACTGCGCGCCCCGCTGGTGATCGCCACCACGCCCGCCGGGACGACCGACGCCCTCGCCGCCGCCGTACCCGAGCGCCCCGCCACCCTCTTCGACGTGCTCTACGAGCCCTGGCCCACCGAGCTGGCGGCCCGCTGGTCCATGTTCGGCGGGGCCGTGGTCAGCGGACTCGACCTGCTGGTCCACCAGGCTGTACTCCAGTGCGAGCAGATGACCGGACGCGCCCCGGCCCCGCTGGAGGCCATGCGCCGGGCCGGCGAGAAGGCGCTCGCCGCCCGCTGACAGCCCCCCGTACCCGTCCGTCTGCTGGACCGGCGGCCATCGCGGACACCGGACGTGGGAGGATCAGAGGTGGCGTACCGGGGTCGCGCACCCGGCGGCGCCGTCGCCGTACGCGAGGACGTGCGCACGGCGGGCAGTGACCGGGCGCGAACACTGAGGAGCTTCGTTGAGCAGGCTGCGTTGGCTGACCGCGGGTGAGTCCCACGGTCCCGCACTTGTCGCGACGCTGGAGGGCCTTCCCGCCGGCGTGCCGATCACCACCGAGATGGTGGCGGATCACCTGGCGCGGCGGCGGCTCGGTTATGGCCGCGGTGCGCGGATGAAGTTCGAGCGGGACGAGATCACCTTCCTCGGTGGCGTCCGGCACGGCCTGACCCTCGGTTCCCCGGTCGCCATCATGGTCGGCAACACGGAGTGGCCGAAGTGGGAGCAGGTCATGGCGGCCGACCCCGTCGACCCGGAGGTACTCGCCGGCCTCGCCCGCAACGCCCCGCTGACCCGGCCGCGGCCCGGCCATGCCGACCTCGCCGGCATGCAGAAGTACGGCTTCGACGAGGCCCGCCCGATCCTGGAGCGTGCTTCGGCACGGGAGACCGCGGCCCGGGTGGCCCTCGGTGCGGTGGCGCGGTCGTACCTGAAGGAGACGGCCGGTGTCGAGATCGTCTCGCACGTGGTGGAGCTGTGCTCCGTGAAGGCTCCGCAGGGCGTGTACCCGACCCCGGCCGACGTGGCGAAGCTGGACGCGGACCCGCTGCGCTGCCTGGACGCGGACGCGTCGAAGGAGATGGTCGCGGAGGTCGACCAGGCCCACAAGGACGGCGACACGCTGGGCGGCGTGGTCGAGGTGCTGGCCTACGGCGTCCCCGTCGGCCTGGGCTCGCACGTGCACTGGGACCGCAAGCTGGACGCGCGACTGGCCGCGGCGCTGATGGGCATCCAGGCGATCAAGGGCGTGGAGATCGGCGACGGCTTCGAGCTGGCCCGGGTGCCCGGCTCCAAGGCGCACGACGAGATCGTCAACACGCCCGACGGCATCCGGCGCGTCTCCGGCCGCGCGGGCGGCACGGAAGGCGGGCTGAGCACGGGCGAGCTGCTGCGGGTGCGCGCGGCCATGAAGCCGATCGCGACCGTGCCCAAGGCCCTGCAGACGGTGGACGTCACCACCGGCGAGCCCGCCCAGGCCCACCACCAGCGCTCGGACGTCTCCGCGGTCCCGGCGGCCGGCATCGTCGCCGAGGCCATGGTCGCGCTGGTGCTCGCGGACGCGGTCGCGGAGAAGTTCGGCGGCGACAACGTGGCCGAGACCCGCCGCAACGTGCAGTCCTACCTCGACAACCTCGCGATCCGATGAGCGCCGTGCCAGCCGTCGTTCTGGTCGGCCCGATGGGTGTCGGCAAGTCCACCGTCGGCCGGCTGCTCGCCGAACGCCTCGGCGTCGGCTACCGGGACACCGACGACGACATCGTCGCCGAGCAGGGACGGGAGATCTCCGAGATCTTCCTGGACGAGGGCGAGCCCGTCTTCCGGACCATGGAGAAGCGGGCGGTGCGGACCGCGCTCGCCGAGCACGACGGCGTCGTCGCGCTCGGCGGCGGAGCGGTCCTGGACCCGGACACGCGTGCGCTGCTCGCCGGCCACCGGGTCGTCTACCTCTCGATGGAGGTCGAGGAGGCCGTCAGACGGACCGGCCTCAACGTGGCGCGCCCACTGCTCGCGGTCAACCCGCGCAAGCAGTGGCGCGAACTGATGGAGGCGCGCCGGCACCTGTACGAGGAGGTCGCCACCGCCGTCGTCCCGACGGACGGTCGCACCCCCGAAGAGGTCACGCAGGCAGCGTTCGACGCACTGGAGTTGAAGCAAGCATGAGCGAGTCAGTCACCCGGATCCAGGTCGCGGGCAGCGCCGGGACCGACCCTTACGAGGTGCTGGTCGGCCGGCAACTCCTGGGCGAGCTGGCCGGGCTGATCGGCCCGAAGGCCAAGCGGGTGGCGGTGATCCACCCGGAGGCCCTGGCCGAGACCGGCGACGCGCTCCGTGCCGACCTGGCCGAGCAGGGGTACGAGGCCGTCGCGATCCAGGTCCCCAACGCGGAGGAGGCGAAGACCGCCGAGGTCGCCGCCTACTGCTGGAAGGCGCTCGGCCAGTCCGGCTTCACGCGCACCGACGTCGTCGTCGGCGTGGGCGGCGGCGCGACCACGGACCTGGCCGGGTTCGTCGCCGCGACCTGGCTGCGCGGGGTGCGCTGGGTGGCCGTCCCGACCACCGTGCTGGCCATGGTGGACGCGGCGGTCGGCGGCAAGACCGGTATCAACACCGCCGAGGGCAAGAACCTGGTGGGTGCCTTCCACCCGCCGGCCGGCGTGCTGTGCGACCTGGCCGCGCTGGACTCCCTCCCGGTCAACGACTACGTCTCCGGCCTGGCCGAGGTCATCAAGGCCGGCTTCATCGCCGATCCGGTGATCCTGGACCTGATCGAGGCCGACCCCGAGGCCGCCCGGACCCCGGCCGGCCAGCACACCGCCGAGCTGATCGAGCGGTCGATCCGGGTCAAGGCGGAGGTCGTCTCCTCGGACCTGAAGGAGTCCGGCCGGCGGGAGATCCTCAACTACGGCCACACCCTCGGTCACGCCATCGAGAAGAACGAGCGCTACAAGTGGCGGCACGGCGCCGCGGTCGCCGTCGGCATGCACTTCGCCGCCGAACTCGGCCGGCTGGCGGGCCGGTTGGACGACTCGACGGCCGACCGCCACCGCACGGTCCTCGAGTCCGTCGGGCTGCCGCTGCACTACCGCTACGACCAGTGGCCCAAGCTGCTGGAGACGATGAAGGTCGACAAGAAGTCCCGCGGCGACATGCTGCGCTTCGTCGTCCTGGACGGTCTGGCCAGGCCGACCCTGCTCGAGGGTCCCGACCCCGCCGTGCTGCTCGCCGCCTACGGGGAAGTCGGCCAGTAGGCCCCGGACTTCCGGCCGCGTCCGGTCTCCCTTCCGGAACGGGCACTTCCGACCGTCCCCGGCCGTTTCACCAAACGACGGCCGGGGACGGTACCGTTCGGTGAGGAGCGGGGGCGCGCCCCCGCTGCCTGCGCCAATTGCCTGCGGCACGTGGGGCGGAGGGGTGCGTCGGCGTCCCGGGGCCGGCCGCGCGGAGGCCCGGAAGGGACCGAGCGCGACTGAGCCGCCGTCACCGACGCGGGCGTCCCCGGCGGCGATCGGGCCGCGAGACGACGAGACGGAGTGGCAACGGATGCAGCACGCAGTGGGATCACCGCTGCCGCCCCACCTGCCGGGGCAGGGGCCGCACGCCGGCTGGGCGCCGGCCGCACACCACCCGGCCCCGCACCCGGGAGCCGCCGGCGGATCCGCTCCCGTGCCCCCGCCGCATCCGGGAGCCGCCCAGGGGTCCGCTCCGGTGCCCCCGCCGCACCCGGGAGCCGCCCAGGGGTCCGCTCCGGTGCCCCCGCCGCACCCGGGAGCCGCCCAGGGGTCCGCTCCGGTGCCCCCGCCGCATCCGGGAGCCGCCGGGGGGTCCGCTCCGGTGCCCCCGCCGCACCCGGGGTCCACTCAGGGGCCCGCCCCCGCGGCCCCGCCGCACCCGGCGCCCGGCTTCCCGGCCACGGCCGGGCCCGCGCCGGCGGCTCCGCAGCAGCCCCCGGCCTCCTCCGGCCCGGTGCCGCCGCCCGCGGCCCCGCAGCACAGCGCCCCGCCCGTGCCCGATACCACCGGACACGTCCCCCTGCCACCCGGCGGCCCGGTCGGCGTGCCCACGGCACCCCCCGCCGCGGCTCCCGTCCCGGACCCGACGACCACCACCCTCGCCGTCCTGCTCATCGGCCCGGCCGGCGCGGGCAAGACCAGCGTCGCCAAGTACTGGGCGGACCACCGCCGCGTCCCCACCGCCCACATCAGCCTGGACGACGTGCGCGAATGGGTCCGCTCGGGCTTCGCCGACCCTCAGTCCGGCTGGAACGACAACTCCGAGGCGCAGTACCGTCTGGCCCGCCGGACCTGCGGCTTCGCCGCCCGGAACTTCCTGGCCAACGGCATCTCCTGCATCCTGGACGACGCCGTCTTCCCGGACCGTCCGGTCGTCGGCCTCGGCGGCTGGAAGCGGCACGTGGGGCCGGGACTGCTCCCGGTCGTCCTCCTCCCGGGCCTGGACATCGTCCTGGAGCGCAACGCCGAGCGCAGCGGCAACCGTCGCCTCAGCGACGAGGAGGTGGCCCGCATCCACGGCCGGATGGCCGGCTGGTACGGCTCGGGCCTCCCGATCATCGACAACTCCCAGCTGGACGTCCCCGGCACGGCCCGCGTCCTGGACGAGGTCCTGGCGAGGGCGATCGCGAGCCCGCCGAGCTGGTAGCGGGGGCGGGAGGCACCGCGGCTCCACCGGCTGCCGCGAGGAACCGCGCCCTGAGCCCGACTCTCGCGCCGCCTGTGTCCGCCCCCGCTTCACCTGCGTGTCCGGCTCGACCTGCACCCGGCTCTCGCGCTGCCTGTGTCCGCCCCCCGCTTCACCTGCGCCCCCCGCTCGACCTGCGCCCGCCTTCCGCACCGTCTGCGCCTGAACCCCGCTTCACCCGCGCCCGCGCCCCCCGACCCCACCTGCGCCCGCCCCCGGCCTCACCCCTGCCGGGCTCTCCGCCCCACCCGCGCCCGGAAAACGGCCGTGCCGCGCCCTGCAAGCCCCACTCGGCCCTCCACAAATCGGCACAACCGGCACAAAACTCCTACGCTCATCTCATGTCAGAGGTGTACGCGAACCGCCGATCCCGGCTGAGGGACCACGTCAACGCGGCGGGTACCGCGGCAGCGCTCGTCACCCGCCCCGCCAATGTGCGCTACCTCGCCGCCGCAGCCCCGCAGGGCTCCGTCCTGCTCCTCGGCAAGAGCGAAGACATGCTCGTCTGTGCCGGCCCGCTCGAGGACCGTCCCTACGACGGCCGGCCGGACGAGAACCTGCGCCTGCACGTCCTCCCGGCGCCCGGCGGCGACCCGGCGGTCGCCGCGGCCGGCCTCGCCGCGGCCCAGGGCGCCGATTCCCTGGCCGTGGAGGAACACCACCTCACGGTGGCCCGGCACCGGGCGCTGACCTCGGTCGTCCCGCGGCTCCGCCTCACCGACCTCGGTGGCGCCGTGGAACAGCTCCGGGTGGTCAAGGACGAGGAGGAGATCTCCTGCCTGCGCATCGGTGCCGAGATCGCCGACCAGGCACTCGGCGAGCTGCTGGAGTCCATCCTGGTCGGCCGCACCGAGCGGCACCTCGCGCTGGAACTGGAGCGGCGCCTGGTCGACCACGGCGCCGACGGAGCGGCCTTCCCCACCTCCGTGGCCACCGGCCCGCACGCCGGCCGGCGCGGTCACCGCCCCACCGACCGGCGCGTGGAGGAGGGCGACTTCCTCTCCGTGTGCCTCGGCGCCACCTACCGCGGGTACCGCTGCGAGATCGGCCGTACCTTCGTCATCGGCACCTCACCCGCCGACTGGCAGATCCAGCTGTACGACCTGGTCTTCGCGGCCCAGCGCGCCGGACGTGAGTCCCTGGCACCCGGTGCCGCCTACCGCGACGTGGACCGCGCGGCCCGCCAGGTGCTGGACGCCGCGGGCTATGCGGAAGCGCTGCCACCGCTCACCGGACACGGCGTCGGACTCGAAATCGACGAGGACCCGCAGTTGGCGCCCGCGGCCATGGGTAAACTGGACGCTTGCGTGCCGGTCACCGTCGAACCGGGGGTTCACCTCCCGGGCCGGGGCGGTGTCCGGATCGATGACACGCTCGTCGTGCGCCCCGAGGCGGACGGCGGACCCGAGCTACTCACCATCACGACCAAGGAGCTGCTCGCGCTGTAGCGCGTGACCCAGGGTCGTACGTCAGTCCAGGAGATTCCGCAACCGTGGCTTCCACGAACGACCTCAAGAACGGCATGGTGCTCAAGCTCGAAGGCGGCCAGCTCTGGTCCGTCGTCGAGTTCCAGCACGTCAAGCCCGGCAAGGGCCCGGCCTTCGTGCGCACCAAGCTCAAGAACGTGCTCTCCGGCAAGGTGGTCGACAAGACCTTCAACGCCGGCGTCAAGGTCGAGACGGCCACTGTCGACAAGCGCGACATGCAGTTCTCGTACATGGACGGCGAGTACTTCGTCTTCATGGACATGGAGACCTACGACCAGCTGCACATCGACCGCAAGGCCGTCGGTGACGCCGCCAACTTCCTCATCGAGGGCTTCACGGCCACCGTCGCGCAGCACGAGGGCGAGGTTCTCTTCGTCGACCTGCCCGCCGCCGTCGAGCTGACCATCGCCGAGACCGAGCCGGGCGTCCAGGGCGACCGCTCCACCGGTGGCACCAAGCCCGCCACCCTGGAGACCGGCCACCAGATCCAGGTCCCGCTCTTCATCACCACCGGCGAGAAGATCAAGGTCGACACCCGTACCAGCGACTACCTCGGCCGGGTGAACAGCTAACCGTGGCTGCCCGCAACACGGCCCGCAAGCGCGCCTTCCAGATCCTCTTCGAGGGCGACCAGCGCGGCGCCGACGTCCTGACGGTCCTCGCGGACTGGATCCGGCTCTCCCGGTCCGACACCCGGCAGCCCCCGGTCAGCGAGTACACGATGCAGCTGGTCGAGGGGTACGCGCAGCACGCGACGCGCATCGACGAGCTGATCTCCCAGTACGCGGTGGGGTGGACGCTCGACCGGATGCCGGTCGTCGACCGCAACATCCTCCGGCTGGGGGCGTACGAGCTGATCTGGGTCGACGAGACCCCGGACGCCGTCGTCCTGGACGAGATGGTGCAGCTGGCGAAGGAGTTCTCGACCGACGAGTCGCCCTCGTTCGTCAACGGGCTGCTGGGCCGGCTGAAGGAACTCAAGCCGACGCTGCGGCGGGGCTGAACCGCCCGGAGAAGAGGGGCGCCGTGGAACTGCGGCAGTACGGCGGCTGCGGGCCGTCCGTGGCTGCTCGCGCAGTTCCCCGCGCCCCTTTGGCGTTGACGCCGACTGGTGCCCCTGAGTGGCGCCCCTTCGCGTTCTGCGTCGCCGGTGCCCGCAAGCGGCGCCCCTTCGCGTTCTGCGTCGCCGGTGCCCGCAAGCGGCGCCCCTTCGGTGTTCTCCGTTGACCGTGCCGGGAAGCGGTGCCCCCAGGGGCCTGTGCGCCTTCCTGAGGCGGGAAGCGGTGCCCCTCGGGCTCGTATGCCTTCGTGACCGGGAAGCGGTGCCCCTTCGGGCTTGTGGGCCTTCCTTGGGCGGGTCCGGGTGCGCAGGCGTCGTGCAAAACCGCCGGGGTGGCCGGAACCGTAGAGTTCCGGCCACCCCGGCGGCACGTTTCTGCTGAGCTTGCCCGGGGAGGTTACGCGTCTTCGTGCGTGGCCACCGCGCGACGCGCGTCCGCGTCCAGGACGCCCCAGCTGATCAGCTGCTCGGTGAGGACCGAGGGGGACTGGTCGTAGATGACGGCGAGTGTGCGCAGGTCGTCCTGGCGGATCGACAGCACCTTGCCGTTGTAGTCACCGCGCTGGGACTGGATCGTCGCGGCGTACCGCTGCAGGGGGCCCGCCTTCTCGGCGGGCACCGTGGCGAGCCGCTCCAGGTCCAGGACCAGCTTCGGCGGCGGCTCGGCGGCGCCGCCCGGCGTGGTGCCCGGCAGCAGCTCCTGCACGGGGACGCCATAGAAATCGGCCAGCTCGGCAAGGCGCTGCACGGTCACGGCACGGTCGCCGCGCTCGTACGAGCCCACCACCACGGCCTTCCAGCGACCCTGGGACTTCTCCTCGACACCGTGGAGGGAAAGGCCCTGCTGGGTGCGGATGGCCCGGAGCTTGGCCCCGAGCTGTTTGGCGTATTCGCTGGACATATAGCTCCCCGGACACTGTGTCGACGCGGCCGGCTGTCTTCCCGCCGCGCGGCTGGTAACTCACTGTGAGGTTACGCAGCGTGACTCTCATGCGTCAAGCCGAATGGTCCACACCGACTCTTCCGTGGTAGTGGTGGCCTGTTACGCCGAGGGGGTGATCGGGACCGCCCGATGACCTGCTACGGTGGATGGCGCAATTCCGACGTCCTTTAAGATCCGTCCCGTGAGGCGGAGAAGGGGGTCCGTTTCGTATGGACAAGCACGCGAACCTGCATGCGTCCGATGCCCGGCCCGTACTCGAGGGTCCTGACATCGCGCGGGTGCTCACCCGTATCGCCCACGAGATCGTCGAACGCGCCAAGGGCGCCGACGACGTGGTGCTCCTCGGCATTCCGACCCGGGGCGTCTTCCTCGCCCAGCGGCTCGCCGTCAAGCTGCAGCAGGTCACCGACCGCAAGGTCCCGGTCGGCTCGCTCGACATCACCATGTACCGCGACGACCTGCGCCTGCACCCTCCGCGCGCGCTGGCCCGCACCGAGATCCCGGGTGACGGTGTCGACGGCAAGCTGGTCGTCCTCGTCGACGACGTGCTCTTCTCCGGCCGCACCATCCGCGCCGCCCTCGACGCCCTGAACGACATCGGGCGCCCGCGCGCGGTGCAGCTCGCCGTCCTGGTCGACCGCGGCCACCGCGAACTGCCCATCCGCGCCGACTACGTCGGCAAGAACCTCCCCACGTCGCTGCGGGAGACGGTCAAGGTCCAGCTCACCGAGGAAGACGGTCGCGACACCGTGCTGCTCGGTGTGAAGGCCGGCCAGTAGCACATCAGGCACCGGGCCGCTGCGGCGTGCCCACCCATGCACTGATCTGCCCGAATCCTCCCGAATGAACTGCCTTACGGAGCCTGACAGATGCAGCGTCATCTCATCTCGGCCGCCGACCTCACCCGCGACGACGCCGTCCTGATCCTCGACACCGCCGAGGAGATGGCCCGGGTCGCCGACCGGCCGATCAAAAAGCTGCCGACCCTGCGCGGCCGGACGATCGTCAACCTCTTCTTCGAGGACTCCACGCGCACGCGCATCTCCTTCGAAGCCGCCGAGAAGCGCCTGTCCGCCGACGTCATCAACTTCTCCGCCAAGGGCTCGTCGGTGTCCAAGGGCGAGTCCCTGAAGGACACCGCCCAGACGCTGGAGGCCATGGGCGTCGACGCCGTGGTCATCCGGCACGGCGCCTCCGGAGCCCCGTACCGCCTGGCCAACTCCGGCTGGATCGACGCCGCCGTCGTCAACGCCGGCGACGGCACCCACCAGCACCCCACCCAGGCCCTGCTGGACGCCTTCACGATGCGCCGCCGGCTCGTCGGCCGGGACGCCGGGCTCGGCCAGGACCTGTCCGGCAGGCGGATCACCATCGTCGGCGACGTCCTGCACAGCCGGGTCGCCCGCTCCAACGTCGACCTGCTCCACACCCTCGGCGCCGAGGTCACCCTGGTCGCCCCGCCCACCCTGCTGCCGGTCGGCATCGAGTCCTGGCCCTGCTCGGTCTCCTACGACCTCGACAGCACCCTGCCCAAGTGCGACGCCGTGATGATGCTCCGCGTGCAGCGCGAGCGCATGAACGCCGCCTTCTTCCCGACCGAGCGCGAGTACTCGCGGCGCTACGGCCTCGACGGCGACCGCATGGCCAAGCTGCCCGAGCACGCCATCGTGATGCACCCCGGCCCGATGGTCCGCGGCATGGAGATCACCGCCGAGGTCGCCGACTCCGACCGCTGCACCGCCGTCGAGCAGGTCGCCAACGGCGTCTCCATCCGGATGGCCGTCCTGTACCTGTTGCTCGGCGGCAACGAACCCGCCCTCACCCACGCCCGTACCACCGAGGAGAAGTAAGACATGAGCAAGATCCTGATCCGTGGTGCGAAGGTGCTCGGTGGTGAGCCGCAGGACGTGCTCATCGACGGCGAGACCATCGCCGAGGTGGGCACGGGCCTCAGCGCGGAGGACGCCGAGATCGTCGAGGCCGGCGGCAAGGTGCTGCTGCCGGGCCTGGTCGACCTGCACACCCACCTGCGCGAGCCGGGCCGCGAGGACTCCGAGACCGTCCTGACCGGCACCCGCGCGGCGGCGAGCGGCGGTTACACGGCCGTCTTCGCCATGGCCAACACCTTCCCGGTCGCCGACACCGCCGGCGTGGTCGAGCAGGTCTGGCGGCTCGGCAAGGAGCACGGCTACTGCGACGTGCAGCCCATCGGCGCCGTCACCGTCGGCCTGGAGGGCAGGAAGCTCGCCGAGCTGGGCGCCATGCACGAGTCCGCCGCCGGCGTCACCGTCTTCTCCGACGACGGCAAGTGCGTGGACGACGCCGTGATCATGCGCCGCGCGCTGGAGTACGTGAAGGCGTTCGGCGGTGTCGTCGCCCAGCACGCGCAGGAGCCGCGGCTGACCGAGGGCGCCCAGATGAACGAGGGCGTCGTCTCCGCCGAGCTGGGCCTGGGCGGCTGGCCGGCCGTCGCCGAGGAGTCGGTCATCGCCCGGGACGTGCTGCTCGCAGAGCACGTCGGCTCCCGCGTCCACATCTGCCACCTGTCGACCGCGGGCAGCGTCGAGATCGTCCGCTGGGCCAAGTCCCGCGGCATCCGGGTCACCGCCGAGGTCACCCCGCACCACCTGCTCCTCACCGACGAGCTGGTGCGCACGTACAACCCCGTCTACAAGGTCAACCCGCCGCTGCGCACCGAGCGGGACGTGCGCGCCCTGCGCGAGGCGCTCGCCGACGGCACGATCGACATCGTCGCCACCGACCACGCCCCGCACCCGCACGAGGACAAGGACTGCGAGTGGGCCGCCGCCGCCATGGGCATG
Organism: Streptomyces actinomycinicus; assembly: GCF_016741775.1. GTDB lineage: Bacteria > Actinomycetota > Actinomycetes > Streptomycetales > Streptomycetaceae > Streptomyces > Streptomyces actinomycinicus. The sequence goes on from NZ_JAERRK010000015.1 coordinate 181,797, forward strand.
GTCGGGCTGGAGACCGCGTTGTCGGTGGTCCAGGAGACCATGGTCGACACGGGCCTGCTGGACTGGGCCGGCGTCGCCGACCGGATGTCCTTCAAGCCCGCGCAGATCGGACAGGCCACCGGGCACGGCCGTCCCGTCTCGGCTGGTGAGCCCGCCAACCTCACCCTCGTCGACACGGCATACCGTGGCCAGGTGGACCCCGCGGGCTTCGCCTCGCGCAGCCGCAACACCCCGTACCAGGGGCGTGAGCTGCCGGGCCGTGTGACGCACACGTGGCTGCGGGGCAAGGCCACGCTCGTCGACGGGAAGCTCACGTGACACCTGTAATCCTGCTGGCCGAGGCCCATGAGTCGGCCGAGGTCACCAACTGGCCCGGACGGATCGGCTGGCTCGTCGGACTCGCCCTCTTCATCGCGCTCGTCTACTGGCTGATGCGCGAGGGCTGGAAGTGGCGCGGCACCCTTCAGGGCGACCTGCCGGCGCTGCCCAGCGCGCCGGAGGAGACCGGCCCGGCCAGACTGAGCATGAGCGGCCGCTACCACGGCTCCACCACCGCCGGGCAGTGGCTGGACCGCATCGTGGCCCACGGTCTCGGCACCCGCAGCCGGGCCCAGCTCACCCTGACCGACGAGGGCTTGGAGGTCGAGCGCCCCGGGGCGACCGACTTCTTCGTCCCCACCGCCGCACTGCGCGGCGCCCGCCTGGACAAGGGCATCGCCGGCAAGGTCCTCACCGAGGGCGGACTGCTGGTGGTGACCTGGGCCCACGGCGACAAACTGATCGACTCCGGCTTCCGCTCCGACCACTCGGCCGAGCACAGCGCATGGGTCGACACCCTGAACCACATGATCGACGACACGGAAGGCGCACGATGACGACCTCCACCAGGGGAGCTGCCAAGGTTCCCGCCGTACTCGTCCTGGAGGACGGCCGCACCTTCCGCGGCCGCGCCTACGGGGCCGTGGGGGAGACCTTCGGCGAGGCCGTGTTCTCCACCGGCATGACCGGCTACCAGGAGACCCTCACCGACCCGTCGTACGACCGCCAGATCGTCGTCGCGACCGCCCCGCAGATCGGCAACACCGGCTGGAACGACGAGGACGACGAGTCGAGCCGCATCTGGGTCTCCGGCTACGTCGTCCGCGACCCCGCGCGGGTGCCGTCGAACTGGCGGGCCAAGCGCTCCCTGGACGACGAGCTGGAGCGGCAGGGCGTGGTCGGCATCTCCGGCATCGACACCCGCGCCCTCACCCGCCACCTGCGCGAGCGCGGCTCGATGCGCGCCGGAATCTTCTCCGGCGAGGCGATCGCCGCGGAGTCCGAGCTGCTGGAACGCGTACAGGCCCAGCCGCACATGAAGGGCGCGAGCCTCTACGAGGAGGTCGCGACCAAGGAGGCGTACGTCGTCCCGGCCGTCGGCGAGAAGCGCTTCACGGTCGCCGCCGTCGACCTCGGCATCAAGGGCATGACCCCGCACCGCATGGCCGAGCGCGGCATCGAGGTGCACGTCCTGCCCGCCACAGCCACGGCCGACGACATCTACGCCGTCGACCCGGACGGCGTGTTCTTCTCCAACGGCCCCGGCGACCCGGCCACCGCCGACGGCCCGGTCGCACTGATGACCGCCGTCCTGGAACGCAGGACGCCGCTGTTCGGCATCTGCTTCGGCAACCAGATCCTCGGCCGCGCCCTCGGCTTCGGCACCTACAAGCTGAAGTACGGCCACCGCGGCATCAACCAGCCGGTCCAGGACCGTACGACCGGCAAGGTCGAGGTCACCGCGCACAACCACGGCTTCGCCGTGGACGCGCCCCTCGACAAGGTCAGCGAGACCAAGTTCGGCCGCGCCGAGGTCTCGCACGTCTGCCTGAACGACGACGTCGTGGAGGGGCTGCAGCTGCTCGACCAGCCCGCCTTCTCCGTCCAGTACCACCCGGAAGCGGCAGCCGGCCCGCACGACGCCGCCTACCTGTTCGACCGCTTCGTTTCCCTGATGGAGGGCCAGCGTGCCTAAGCGCACCGATATCCAGTCCGTCCTGGTCATCGGCTCCGGCCCGATCGTCATCGGCCAGGCCGCCGAGTTCGACTACTCCGGCACCCAGGCCTGCCGGGTGCTCAAGGCCGAGGGCCTGCGTGTCGTCCTCGTCAACTCCAACCCGGCGACGATCATGACCGACCCGGAGATCGCCGACGCCACCTACGTCGAGCCGATCACCCCCGAGTTCGTCGAGAAGATCATCGCCAAGGAGCGCCCCGACGCCCTGCTGCCCACCCTGGGCGGCCAGACGGCCCTGAACACCGCCATCTCGCTGCACGAGAACGGTGTCCTGGAGAAGTACGGCGTCGAGCTGATCGGCGCCAAGCCCGAGGCCATCCACAAGGGCGAGGACCGCGACCTGTTCAAGGACGTCGTGGAGGAGGTCCGCAGGAAGACCGGACACGGCGAGTCCGCCCGCTCGGTCATCTGCCACTCGATGGACGACGTCCTCAAGGGCGTCGACACCCTCGGCGGCTACCCGGTCGTCGTCCGCCCGTCCTTCACCATGGGCGGCGCCGGCTCCGGCTTCGCGCACGACGAGGAGGAGCTGCGCCGCATCGCCGGGCAGGGCCTCACGCTCTCCCCGACCACCGAGGTGCTCCTGGAGGAGTCCATCCTCGGCTGGAAGGAGTACGAGCTGGAGCTGATGCGCGACAAGCACGACAACGTCGTGGTCGTCTGCTCCATCGAGAACTTCGACCCCATGGGCGTGCACACCGGTGACTCGATCACCGTCGCGCCCGCGATGACGCTGACCGACCGCGAGTACCAGGTGCTGCGCGACGTCGGCATCGCGATCATCCGCGAAGTCGGCGTCGACACCGGCGGCTGCAACATCCAGTTCGCGGTGAACCCCGAGGACGGTCGCGTGATCGTCATCGAGATGAACCCCCGCGTGTCGCGCTCCTCGGCCCTCGCCTCCAAGGCCACCGGCTTCCCGATCGCCAAGATCGCCGCCAAGCTGGCCGTCGGCTACACGCTGGACGAGATCCCCAACGACATCACCCAGGAGACCCCGGCCTCCTTCGAGCCCACGCTCGACTACGTGGTCGTCAAGGCGCCGCGGTTCGCCTTCGAGAAGTTCCCGCAGGCCGACTCCACGCTGACCACGACCATGAAGTCGGTCGGCGAGGCCATGGCCATCGGCCGCAACTTCCCCGAGGCCTTCCAGAAGGCGCTGCGCTCGCTGGAGAAGAAGGGCAGCCAGTTCACCTTCACCGGCGAGACGGGGGACAAGGAAGCCCTGCTGCGCGAGGCCGTGCGTCCGACCGACGGCCGCGTCAACACCGTCATGCAGGCCATCCGCGCGGGCGCCACGCCCGAGGAGGTCTTCGAGTACACGAAGATCGACCCCTGGTTCGTGGACCAGCTCTTCCTGATCAAGGAGATCGCGGACGAGCTGGCCGGGGCCCCGGAGCTGACCGCCGACCTGCTCGCCGAGGCCAAGCGGCACGGCTTCTCGGACCAGCAGATCGGTGAGATCCGCGGCCTGCGCGAGGACGTCGTCCGCGAGGTCCGGCACGCCCTCGGCATCCGCCCGGTCTACAAGACGGTCGACACCTGCGCCGCCGAGTTCGCCGCCAGGACGCCGTACTTCTACTCCTCCTACGACGAGGAGACCGAGGTCGCGCGCCGCGAGAAGCCCGCCGTGATCATCCTGGGCTCCGGCCCGAACCGCATCGGCCAGGGCATCGAGTTCGACTACTCCTGCGTCCACGCCTCCTTCGCGCTGTCCGACGCCGGGTACGAGACCGTGATGGTCAACTGCAACCCGGAGACCGTCTCCACGGACTACGACACCTCCGACCGCCTGTACTTCGAGCCGCTGACGCTGGAGGACGTGCTGGAGATCGTCCACGCGGAGCAGCAGGCCGGCCCGATCGCGGGCGTGATCGTCCAGCTGGGCGGCCAGACCCCGCTCGGTCTCTCGCAGGCCCTGAAGGACAACGGCGTGCCGGTCGTCGGCACGTCCCCCGAGGCCATCCACGCGGCCGAGGACCGCGGCGCCTTCGGCCGCGTCCTGGAGGAGGCGGGTCTGCCGGCCCCGAAGCACGGCACCGCCACCACCTTCCAGGGCGCCAAGGCCATCGCCGACGAGATCGGCTACCCGGTCCTGGTCCGGCCCTCCTACGTCCTCGGCGGACGCGGCATGGAGATCGTCTACGACGAGACCCGCCTCGCCGCCTACATCGCCGAGTCGACCGAGATCAGCCCCTCCCGGCCGGTCCTCGTCGACCGCTTCCTGGACGACGCCATCGAGATCGACGTCGACGCCCTCTACGACGGCGAGGAGCTGTACCTCGGCGGCGTCATGGAGCACATCGAGGAGGCCGGCATCCACTCCGGCGACTCGGCGTGCGCCCTGCCCCCGATCACCCTCGGTGGCTTCGACATCAAGCGCCTGCGCGCCTCCACCGAGGCCATCGCCAAGGGCGTCGGCGTGCGCGGCCTGATCAACATCCAGTTCGCGATGGCCGGCGACATCCTCTACGTCCTGGAGGCCAACCCGCGCGCCTCCCGCACCGTCCCCTTCACCTCGAAGGCGACCGCGGTGCCGCTCGCCAAGGCCGCCGCCCGCATCTCGCTCGGCGCGACCATCGCCGAGCTGCGCGCCGAGGGCCTGCTGCCGCGGACGGGCGACGGCGGCGAGCTGCCGCTGGACGCGCCGATCTCCGTCAAGGAGGCCGTGATGCCCTGGTCGCGCTTCCGCGACATCCAGGGCCGCGGCGTCGACACCGTCCTCGGCCCGGAGATGCGCTCCACCGGCGAGGTCATGGGCATCGACTCCGTCTTCGGCACGGCGTACGCCAAGTCGCAGGCCGGCGCCTACGGCCCGCTGCCCACCAAGGGCCGCGCGTTCATCTCGGTCGCCAACCGCGACAAGCGCTCGATGATCTTCCCGGCCCGCGAGCTGGTCGCCCACGGCTTCGAGCTGCTCGCCACCTCCGGTACCGCCGAGGTCCTCAAGCGCAACGGCATCAACGCCACGGTCGTGCGCAAGCAGTCCGAGGGCACAGGTCCGAACGGCGAGCGGACCATCGTCCAGCTCATCCACGACGGCGAGGTCGACCTCATCGTCAACACCCCGTACGGCACCGGTGGCCGCCTCGACGGCTACGACATCCGTACGGCCGCGGTGGCCCGCTCCGTGCCCTGCCTGACCACCGTCCAGGCGCTCGCGGCGGCCGTCCAGGGCATCGACGCGCTGAACCACGGTGGCGTGGGCGTCCGCTCGCTCCAGGAACACGCGGAACACCTGACGGCGGCCCGCGACTAGGGCTTCGCCGGAAAGCCGTACGCAAAGCTGCGGGCCGCATGTGGCCGGTCGCGCCACGCGGCGGAGCCGCATGTCATGCCGCCCCGCGCCCCTTCGGGGGCGCGGGTTCCCAGCCGCCTATGAGGGGGGACTCCGGAAACGGTGTCCCCCCTCCGTGTGAGGACACCTGCATGTATCACCTCTTCTTCCGGCTGGTCTTCCGCCGGATGGACCCGGAAGCCGCCCACCACCTGGCATTCCGCTGGATCCGCCTCGCCGCCCGCGTCCCCGTGCTGCGCACGTTCGTCGCGGCCGCCCTCGCGCCCCGCCACAAGGAGCTGCGCACCGAGGCCTTCGGGCTGCGGATGCACGGCCCCTTCGGGCTCGCCGCCGGCTTCGACAAGAACGCCGTCGCCATCGACGGGATGTCGATGCTGGGCTTCGACCACGTCGAGATCGGCACCGTGACGGGGGAGCCGCAGCCCGGCAACCCCAAGAAGCGGCTGTTCCGGCTGGTCGCGGACCGTGCGCTGATCAACCGCATGGGCTTCAACAACGACGGCTCGCTCACCGTGGCGGCCCGCCTGGCCACCCGCGAGCCCGTCTTCAGGACCGTCGTCGGCGTCAACATCGGCAAGACCAAGATCGTCCCGGAGGCGGAGGCCGTCGGCGACTACGTGAAGTCGGCCGAGCGCCTCGCGCCGTACGCGGACTACCTGGTCGTCAACGTCTCCTCGCCCAACACGCCGGGCCTGCGCAATCTGCAGGCGGTGGACCACCTGCGCCCGCTGCTCGCCGCCGTCCGTGAGGCCGCCGACCGCACGGTGGCGAACCGGCGCGTGCCGCTGCTGGTGAAGATCGCCCCGGACCTCGCCGACGAGGACATCGACGCGGTCGCCGACCTCGCCGTGGAACTGGGCCTGGACGGCATCATCGCCACCAACACCACCATCGCGCGCGAGGGCCTCGGACTGCGGTCCGCTCCCACCCTGGTGAAGGAGACCGGCGGCCTGTCCGGTGCGCCGCTCAAGGCACGCTCCCTGGAGGTCCTGCGCCGCCTGTACGCGCGCGTGGGCGACCGGATCACCCTGGTGGGCGTGGGCGGCGTCGAGACCGCCGAGGACGCCTGGCAGCGCATCCTGGCCGGCGCCACGCTGGTGCAGGGGTACAGCGCCTTCATCTACGAGGGCCCCTTCTGGTGCCGTGCGATCCACAAGGGTCTCGCCGCGCGCCTGCGCAACAGCCCGTACGCCACCCTCGCCGACGCGGTCGGCGCCGACGTGAGGACGTCCCGATGACCAGCCTGAGCCCCCTGGAGCCGTTCGGTGCCCGGCTGCGCCGCGCCATGGACGAGCGCGGCCCGCTGTGCGTCGGCATCGACCCGCACGCCTCCCTGCTCGCCGAGTGGGGCCTGAACGACGACGTCGCCGGCCTGGAGCGGTTCAGCCGTACGGTCGTCGAGGCCATGGCGGACCGGGTGGCCGTCCTGAAGCCGCAGAGCGCCTTCTTCGAGCGGTTCGGCTCGCGCGGCCTCGCCGTCCTCGAGAAGTCCGTCCAGGAGGCGCGCGCGGCCGGCGCCCTGGTCGTGACGGACGCCAAGCGCGGTGACATCGGCTCGACCATGGCCGCCTACGCCGAGGCGTTCCTGCACAAGGACGCCCCGCTGTTCTCGGACGCCCTGACCGTCTCGCCGTACCTCGGCTACGGCTCGCTGAGCCCGGCCGTGGCCCTGGCCCGGGAGAGCGGTGCCGGCCTGTTCGTGCTCGCGCTGACCTCCAACCCGGAGGGCGGCGAGGTGCAGCACGCGGTGCGCGCGGACGGCCGGAACATCGGGGCGACCATGCTGGCCCACCTGGCGGCCGAGAACGCGGGGGAGGAGCCGCTGGGCTCCTTCGGCGCGGTGGTGGGCGCCACGCTCGGTGACCTGTCCTCGTACGACCTGGACATCAACGGCCCGCTGCTGGCCCCCGGCATCGGGGCCCAGGGGGCCACCCCGGCCGATCTTCCCGCGGTCTTCGGGACGGCCGTCCGCAATGTCGTGCCCAACGTCAGCCGGGGTGTTCTGCGTCACGGTCCCGACGTCGGAGCGCTGCGGGGAGCTGCGGAGCGCTTCGCGGAGGAGATCAGGGCGGCCGTGGCCGGTGCCTGAGCCCCGGCGATGCGCCCGGAGGAGCCGTATCGCGCCGACTTGAGTGTGAATACATCCTCAAATCGAGGGCATTATGTCTGAAATGTCGGGCCTGACGGAGGCTGACCAGGACTTTTCCTCTGTTCTCGCTGACTCTGGCGGACTTGCCCGCTAGTCTCCGAGCAGTGGGGACACCTCCCACGCCCTTCATGGCAGTGGGGGACGACGGGCAGCGTGTTGCTCGTGGCTCCCCAGGTGTGGGGCGACTAGGTTCCTCACCGGTCCGTATCCGACAGTTCGACATCCGAGGTGACGTAGGCGTGGCTCTTCCGCCCCTTACCCCTGAACAGCGCGCAGCCGCGCTCGAAAAGGCCGCCGCGGCTCGCCGGGAGCGGGCCGAGGTCAAGAATCGACTCAAGCACTCCGGCGCCTCCCTGCATGAGGTCATCAAGCAAGGCCAGGAAAACGACGTCATCGGCAAGATGAAGGTTTCCGCCCTGCTGGAGTCCCTGCCGGGCGTGGGCAAGGTCCGCGCCAAGCAGATCATGGAGCGTCTGGGCATCTCCGAGAGCCGCCGCGTGCGCGGCCTCGGTTCCAACCAGATCGCCTCCCTGGAGCGTGAGTTCGGCAGCACCGGCTCCTGAGTCCGGCCCTCCGGCGGGCCGGGAGTCCCGGGCACTCCGGGATTGCTGGAATAATCGCTGCATGGCTGCAACATTCCGGGGGACGACCCCCGAGCCCCCGGACGTACGTCCGCGGCTGACCGTGCTCTCCGGCCCCTCGGGGGTCGGCAAGAGCACGGTCGTCGCTCATATGCGCAAGGAACACCCCGAGGTCTGGCTCTCCGTGTCGGCGACCACCCGCAAGCCGCGCCCCGGTGAGCAGCACGGAGTCCACTACTTCTTCGTCACCGACGAGGAGATGGACAAGCTGATCGCCAACGGCGAGCTGCTGGAGTGGGCCGAGTTCGCCGGCAACCGCTACGGCACGCCCCGCGCGGCCGTGCTGGAGCGGCTGGAGAACGGCGAGCCCGTACTGCTGGAGATCGACCTCCAGGGCGCTCGCCAGGTCCGGGAGTCGATGTCCGACGCCCAGCTGGTGTTCCTGGCTCCGCCCTCCTGGGAGGAGCTGGTGCGCAGGCTCACCGGCCGGGGGACCGAGCCGCCCGAGGTCATCGAGCGCCGCCTGGAGGCGGCCAGGACCGAGCTGGCGGCCGAGCCGGAGTTCGACATGACCTTGGTCAACACCTCCGTCGAGGACGTGGCTCGTGAGCTGCTAGCCTTGATGGACGTTGTGTGATCGTGACTCTGATCACGATGATTGATTCTTTCCCATCCATCGGAAGGTAGAGCGTGTCCTCTTCCATCACCGCGCCCGAGGGCATCATCAACCCGCCGATCGACGAGCTTCTCGAGGCCACGGACTCGAAGTACAGCCTCGTGATCTACGCGGCCAAGCGTGCCCGTCAGATCAACGCGTACTACTCGCAGCTCGGTGAGGGTCTCCTCGAGTACGTCGGTCCGCTCGTCGACACCCACGTGCACGAGAAGCCGCTCTCGATCGCGCTGCGCGAGATCAACGCCGGTCTGCTGACCTCCGAGGCCATCGAGGGCCCGGCGCAGTAGTACTTTCAGATTGCGGTTGACTTATCCACAGGCCCGGCAGTCCTGCTGCCGGGCCTGTGGTGTGTCATGGAGTCGTACGGTTTCGTCGTACGTTTTCGAGTCCGGGGAGACACGGTGGACAAGCCGAGGGTCGTGCTGGGGGTCAGTGGGGGCATCGCCGCCTACAAGGCCTGTGAGCTGCTGAGAAGGTTCACGGAGTCGGGACACGACGTGCGCGTCGTGCCCACCGCCTCCGCGCTGCACTTCGTCGGCGCCGCCACCTGGTCGGCCCTGTCCGGCAACCCCGTCTCCGCCGAGGTCTGGGACGAGGTGCACCAGGTCCCGCACGTCCGCATCGGCCAGCACGCCGACCTGGTCGTCGTGGCCCCGGCCACCGCCGACATGCTCGGCAAGGCCGCCCACGGCCTCGCCGACGACCTGCTGACCAACACGCTCCTCACCGCCCGCTGTCCGGTCGTCTTCGCCCCGGCGATGCACACCGAGATGTGGGAGCACCCGGCCACCCAGGAGAACGTGGCCACGCTGCGCCGCCGCGGCGCCGTCGTCATCGAGCCCGCCGTCGGCCGTCTCACCGGCGTCGACACCGGCAAGGGCCGGCTGCCCGACCCGGCGGAGATCTTCGAGGTGTGCCGCCGGGTGCTGGCCCGCGGCGTCACCGAGCCCGACCTCGCCGGGCGGCACGTCGTCGTCTCCGCCGGCGGCACCCGCGAACCCCTGGACCCGGTCCGGTTCCTCGGCAACCGCTCCTCGGGCAAGCAGGGCTACGCCCTCGCCCGCACCGCCGCCGCCCGCGGCGCCCGGGTGACGCTGGTCTCGGCCAACGCGGGCCTGCCCGACCCGGCGGGTGTGGACGTCGTCCGGGTCGGCACGGCCGTCCAGCTCCGCGAGGCCGTCCTCAAGGCCGCCGCGGACGCCGACGCCGTGGTCATGGCCGCCGCCGTCGCCGACTTCCGGCCGGCCGCCTACGCCGCCGGGAAGATCAAGAAGAAGGACGGCAAGGACCCGGATCCGATCATCCTGCTGCGAAATCCGGACATTCTTGCGGAGATTTCGGCCGATCGTGCGCGCCCCGGACAGGTGATCGTCGGCTTCGCCGCCGAGACCGACGACGTCCTCGCCAACGGCCGCGCCAAGCTCGCCCGCAAGGGCTGCGACCTGCTGGTGGTCAACGAGGTCGGGGAGCGCAAGACCTTCGGCGCGGAGGAGAACGAGGCCGTCGTACTGGGCTCGGACGGTACCGAGACCCCCGTGCCGCACGGCCCCAAGGAGGCCCTCGCCGACACGGTCTGGGACCTGGTCGTAGGACGACTGGACTAGCGTCCGGCACGCGAACGGGCGAACTCTCCGTCCGCTCGCGCCGGGCTCGAAACGGGCGTGGCGGCCCTGGCCAAGGCCGCCGGCCATTGTGCAGAATGCCCGTGCCGCAGGTCACAGCGCTCCCGAGAGGCGAGACGGTGGCCCGTCGGCGGAGTGCGACCGATAAACTGTTTCACGGACGACGCCAGGCGCAGCCCAGCGTCGTCCGCAAATGATCAGCCAGCAGCCGCTGCAACCACAGGGAGCGTTGTGTCCCGTCGCCTGTTCACCTCGGAGTCCGTGACCGAGGGTCACCCCGACAAGATCGCTGACCAGATCAGCGACACCATTCTCGACGCGCTTCTGCGCGAGGACCCGACCTCCCGTGTCGCGGTCGAGACCCTGATCACCACCGGCCTGGTCCACGTGGCCGGCGAGGTCACGACCAAGGCCTACGCGGACATCGCCACCCTGGTCCGCAACAAGATCCTCGAGATCGGCTACGACTCCTCGAAGAAGGGCTTCGACGGCGCCTCCTGCGGCGTGTCGGTGTCCATCGGCGCG
>NZ_JAERRK010000016.1 GCF_016741775.1 Streptomyces actinomycinicus
CTTCGGGTCCTTCGGGTCCTTCGGGTCCTTCGGGTCCTTCGGGTCCTTCGGGTCCTTCGGGTCGACCGGTGCCTTGGGGTCCTTCTTGCTGTTGTCGTTGTTCTGGGTGACGACCACCGTGGTGTTCTGGACCACGGTGCTGCTACCGCCGCCACCGCCGCCGCCACCGCCACCGCCATGGCTGCCGCCTCCGCCGTGACCGCCACTGCCCCCGTGGCCGCCACTGCCGCCGTGACCGCCGCTGCCGCCGTGACCGCCACTGCCGCCGTGGCCGCCGCTGCCGTGGTGGCCGGAGCCGTGCCCGTGCCCGCCCTTCCTGCACCACTTCTTGATCTTGCTCTTGTTCTTGCTCTTCTTGGCCTTGTGGCACTTCTTGCCGTGGTGCGAGCCATGCTCGACGACACTCACCGCCGCCTGCTCGTGCTGCGGAGCCGCTACGGCCGAGGTGGCCGGCAGGACGAGGCCGCCGGTTATGAAGGCGGAGGCGACCAGAGTCGAGAGGCGAACGCGCCGGCGCTTAGCACGGGTGGCTTCGGAGATTTCAACGGTACGGTTCATGGCTTTTCCTATCTGAGAGGAGCGGTTTCGCCGGGGATCGGCGGTTCCAGGAAAGGGAGAATCCTTGGTGAGGATTTCCGCTTGCCTGCGGCCCATTTCGTTGCCGCACCTCAAGTAAGCCAAAACGCCATGACGGGGACACGTTCCGAGGACTCGGGACTTGTCAGCGCAGGATTCGCCTGGTAAAAGGGCGCCCGCGGGTCGTACCGGCTGTCAGGCAGGCCCTCGGAGCACGGGTACCGCCCAGGCCGGCGGCTCGGGTACGACGACCCGCGCCGCCTCCGCCTCCGCTTCGGCTCCGGGATCGGCACAATCGGCACCCACCCGCATGTCGACCAGCGTGGGCGTACGGCCGCGTGGGCCCACCTCGCCGACGGCCGTGCGCAGGGCCGACACGAACTCCATGCAGGTGTCGTAACGGTCGTCCGGCACCTTCGCCAGCGCCCGGAACATGACCTCGTCGGCCTCGGCGGGGATGTCCGGCCGCCCCTCGCTCAGGGCGGGCGGCTGGTCGCACTGGTGGGCCCAGAGCAGCTCGAGGTGGTCCTCGCGGTGGAAGGGCGGGACGCCGACGAGGGTCTCGTGGACGACACAGGCGAGGCTGTACAGGTCGGACCTGCCGTCCACCGGCCGGCCCGTGATCCGCTCGGGCGCCACGTAGTCCAGCGTGCCGACGAACTCGCCGGCCGAGGTGAACCCGGTGAGCGACAGCGACTTCTTCGCCAGACCGAAGTCGGTGAGGTAGACGTGCTCGGGGTGATCGCTGTCGATACCCTTGGCGACCAGCACGTTCCCGGGCTTGACGTCCCGGTGCACCAGGTCGCGCGCGTGGGCCGCGTCGAGCGCGGAGGCCAGCTGGGCGGCGATCCGCAGCGCGGCCGGCACCGTCAGCCGGCCTTCGCGGTCGATCAGGGCGCGCAGGTCGAGGCCGGACACGAAACACATGGCGATGTAGAGGATGCCGTCCGCCTCGCCGGCCTCGAAGACGGGGACGATGTTGGGGTGGTCGATGGCGGCGGCCACCCGGGACTCCTGGGCGAAGCGGCTGCGGAAGGCCTCGTTGCGGGTGTACTCGGGGGCGAGGAGCTTGAGGGCGACCGTGCGGCCGAGGCGCAGGTCCTTGGCGCAGTAGACGACGGCCATGCCACCGCGTCCGAGTTCGCGCTCGACCCGGTAGCCCGCGATCTCGGCCCCGATCAGTCCGGAGGCGCTGCGGGGCGGCCAACTCGCCTGCCTGGACGCCGTGTTCATCGAGACACCACCCTCACCCCGGTCGGCCACGGAGGGCTGGCTTCTACCTGAATCCTATCGATTGATCCCCGTATGTGCCGCATCTGTGTCCGGGTACGGCGGGGCCCGGGCCTCCCTCACGGGACCCGGGCCTCGCCTTTCCCGCGGCGTCCGTCACGCCGCCACGGGAACCTCCGGCGTCGCGCCGTCCGTGGCGGGCGCGAGGGCCAGCTCCAGGACCTGGCGGACGTCGGTCACGGTGTGGACGTCGAGCTTGTCCAGCACCTCGGCCGGGACGTCGTCCAGGTCGGGCTCGTTGCGCTTGGGGATGAACACGGTGGTCACCCCGGCGCGGTGGGCGGCGAGCAGCTTCTGCTTCACGCCGCCGATGGGCAGCACGCGGCCGGTCAGCGAGACCTCGCCGGTCATGGCCACGTCCGTGCGGACGAGCCGGCCGGAGAGCAGCGAGGCGAGGGCCGTGGTCATCGTGATGCCCGCGCTCGGGCCGTCCTTGGGCACCGCGCCCGCCGGGAAGTGGATGTGCACGCCCCGGTCCTTGAGGTCGGCCACCGGCAGCTCCAGCTCGGCGCCGTGGCTGCGCAGGAAGCTCAGCGCGATCTGCGCCGACTCCTTCATCACGTCGCCCAGCTGCCCGGTGAGGGTCAGGCCGGACGCGCCGGTCTCCGGGTCGGCGAGGGACGCCTCCACGAAGAGCACGTCACCGCCGGCGCCGGTGACCGCGAGACCGGTCGCCACACCGGGCACGGCCGTACGCCGCTCGGCCGGGTCCTGGGCGGACTCGGGCACGTGGTGCGGCCGGCCGATCAGCCCGCGCAGGTCACCGTCCGTCACGGTGAACGGCAGCTCTCGCTCCCCGAGTTCGTGCTGTGCGGCGACCTTGCGCAGCAGCCGCGCGATGGACCGCTCCAGGGTGCGTACGCCCGCCTCGCGGGTGTACTCGCCGGCGAGCTTGCGCAGCGCGCTCTCGTCGAGCGTGACCTCGTCCGCGCCCAGGCCGGCCCGCTCCAGCTGGCGCGGGACCAGGTGGTCGCGGGCGATGACGACCTTCTCGTCCTCGGTGTAGCCGTCCAGCCGGACGATCTCCATGCGGTCGGCGAGCGCCTCCGGGACGGCCTCCAGCACGTTGGCCGTGGCCAGGAAGACGACGTCCGACAGGTCCAGCTCGACCTCCAGGTAGTGGTCGCGGAAGGTGTGGTTCTGCGCCGGGTCGAGCACCTCGAGCAGGGCGGCGGCCGGGTCGCCCCGGAAGTCGGAGCCCACCTTGTCGATCTCGTCCAGCAGGACCACCGGGTTCATCGAGCCGGCCTCCTTGACGGCCCGCACGATCCGGCCGGGCAGCGCACCGACGTACGTTCGGCGGTGACCGCGGATCTCGGCCTCGTCGCGGACGCCGCCGAGGGCGACCCGGACGAACCGCCGGCCCATGGCGTGGGCGACACTCTCCCCCAAACTGGTCTTTCCGACCCCGGGCGGCCCCACCAGTGCGAGTACGGCACCGCCGCGCCGGCCGCCGATGACGCCCAGTCCGCGGTCGGTGCGCCGTTTGCGCACAGCCAGGTACTCGGTGATGCGTTCCTTCACGTCCTCCAGGCCCGCGTGCTCGGCGTCGAGCACCGCCTTCGCGCCCTGGATGTCGTAGGCGTCCTCGGTGCGCTCGTTCCAGGGCATCTCCAGGACGGTGTCCAGCCAGGTGCGGATCCATGAGCCCTCGGGCGACTGCTCGGAGGCGCGCTCCAGCTTGTCGACCTCCTTCAGGGCGGCCTCGCGGACCTTCTCGGGCAGGTCGGCGGCCTCGACGCGGGCCCGGTAGTCGTCGGACTCCTCGGCGGAATCCTTGGAGTTCTCGCCGTTCAGCTCGCGCAACTCCTTGCGGACGGCCTCCAGCTGACGGCGCAGCAGGAACTCGCGCTGCTGCTTGTCGACGCCCTCCTGGACGTCCTTGGCGATGGTCTCGGCCACGTCCTGCTCGGCGAGGTGGTCGCGGAGCTGCTGCGTGGCGAGCTTGAGGCGGGCCACCGGGTCGGCGGTCTCCAGCAGGTCGACCTTCTGCTCGGTGGTGAGGAACGGCGAGTAGCCGGAGTTGTCGGCGAGCGCGGAGACGTCGTCGATGGCCTGGACGCGGTCCACGACCTGCCAGGCCCCGCGCTTCTTCAGCCAGGTGGTGGCGAGTGCCTTGTATTCCTTGACCAGTTCGGCGACCTGGCCCGGCAGCGGGTCGGGCAGGTTCTCCTCGACGCGGGTGCCCTCGACCCATAGTGCGGCGCCCGGACCGGTGGTGCCGGCGCCGATGCGCACGCGGCTCCGGCCGCGGATCAGGGCTCCCGGGTCGCCGTCGGCGAGCCGGCCGACCTGCTCGACCGTGCCGAGGACGCCGGTACCGGCGTACGTGCCGTCGATGCGCGGCACCAGCAGCACCTTGGGCTTCCCGGGCTCCGACCGGGCGGCGGCCTGAGCGGCCTCCACCGCGGCCCGCACCTCGGCGTCGCTCAGGTCCAGCGGAACCACCATGCCGGGCAGCACGACCTCGTCGTCGAGCGGCAGCACGGGCAGCTTCAGCGTGAACGCCGGTGACTCAGTAGCCATGATCTCCCCTTAGGCAGTCAACTTGAGCTATGCCGACTCAATGTTCTGCGCGTGGTGATTGTTCCCAGGGAGTTGTTCGCTCTGAGCGATCATGCGCCTCTACGAGTGTGACCTGCGCGAACCCGCAGTCCCTCCGGGCCGGTCGGGACTGCGCACGCGGTTCCCCGCATTCCGTCAGGCGGGCCGGTGCCGGCGGCGGACCAGGGGCCAGCAGGCCACGCCGATGGCCAGGGCTATGACGTGGCCCCAGTCGGTCAAGGGGTCCGTGTAGGCGATCAGGTCGTCCAGGAGCAGGCCGGCCGCGAGGACCAGCAGGGGCCAGCGCACCCAGGGGCGGAGCAGCCCCGCGAGGGCGGCCGTGCTGGTGGCCACGCCGAAGCTGATGCCGTAGTCGAGGCGGTGCAGCGAGGTCGCGGGCAGGTGACCGAAGAGGACGGCGAGGCCCACCGGGACCTCGGTGGCGAGGGTCGCCAGGACGTGCCCGGCCAGGAAGACACCGGCGGTCCGTGGCCCGCCGGTCCGCCGCTCCAGCGCGGTGAGCACCAGCACGCACACGATCGCGTACGGCGAGAGCACCCCGCCCGCGATCCACAGCGCGCTCGCCAGCAGCACGGGCACGGGCGCGCTCAACAGGTGGGCGACGTCCGTGCTGGAGCCCTGGTGGAGGGCGTGCAGCAGGCCCGGGCCGGCCAGGGCCGCGACCGCCGAGGTGAAGGCGAGGACGGACACGTAGGCGAAGGTGAACGGGGTGCCGGCCGGGGTGGGCAGCAGACGCCACAGCCAGACCCACAGCCGCGACAGCGGCAGGAGCGGCGCGGCGGCGGGGGGTGCGGCGGCGGGAACGGCGGGTGCGCCGGGGGCCGGGAGAGCGGCCGGGGCGGCGCCGCGCTGGCGCGGCATTCCGTCCAGCAGCCCGGCGAGTGCCGGGGGCGGGACGACGGCGGTGCCGTCGGGAAGGGGCGTACCCGTCACGTGCGGGGACGCGTCCGTCGCAGGGCCCGGCGTGATCCGTTCCACGGTGAGGCGCTCCTTCCGTCGCACCCCACCCTTCGTGTTCGGCATGCCGCTGTCTATGACCGGCGCCACGCGAGAGCGGATTCACAGCAACCTCTCAGCCACCGCTTGCGTCCGGCCCCCGCCATCGGCCACCCGTCCGTGGGCGTCATGCGCAATTCGCATGAATGCCGGGCTCCGTTCAAGCAGGATGGGCTCATGACTGCCGTGTACGACTCCCCCGTGGTCCTGGACCGGCGCGACGGCCCGTACGGCGAGGTGGTGCTGCGCAGGCACGGTGGGCTGCTGCAGATCATCGCCAACGGCTGCTTCCTGATGGACACCTCCGACGGCCGCTCGGAGCGGCTGCTGATCGATGCCGCGCGCGACGCGCTGGACGACAGGCCGGTGCCGGACGTGCTGGTCGGCGGCCTGGGAGTGGGATTCTCGCTCGCACACGCCGCCGCCGACCCCCGGTGGGGGCGGATCACCGTGGTGGAGCGCGAGCCCGCCGTCATCGGCTGGCACCGTGACGGTCCGCTGGCCGAGATGACCGCGGACGCGCTCGCCGATCCGCGGACCGCACTGGTGGAAGCGGATCTCGTGTCGTACGTCAATGAGACATCGGACACGTTCGACGCCTTGTGCCTCGACATCGACAACGGCCCCGGCTGGACGGTCACGGAGGACAACGGCAGCCTCTACTCCCCGGCCGGAATCGCCGCTTGTGCACGGGTGTTGAGGCCCGGCGGAGTGCTGGCGGTATGGTCGGCGGAACCCTCTCCGGTATTTGAAGGAAGCTTGCGGAATGCCGGGTTCCGGCAGGTGCGTACCGAAGAGGTGCCCGTTGCCCGGGGCGTTCCCGACGCCGTGCACCTTGCCGTCAGACCTGGATAGCGACAGCGCGGTGAGTCCCCGTAATGTGCTGCCCTGACGCGGATCATTCAAGCGTCAAACGCAGACATGGGATCACCCCACGGATTCCGGAAAGCAACAACAGGGGCGGGCGATGGAGCAGACACACACCTCCCAGAGCGGCGCGGCGACGACCACCCCGGGCGCACAGCGCCGGGTGCTGGTCGTCGAGGACGACCCGACGATCGTCGACGCTATCGCGGCCCGGCTCCGCGCCGAGGGATTTCTGGTGCAAACAGCGGCCGACGGTCCGGCCGCGGTCGACACGGCCGAGGCCTGGCAGCCCGACCTGCTGATCCTCGACATCATGCTGCCCGGCTTCGACGGGCTCGAAGTGTGCCGGCGGGTGCAGGCACAGCGGCCGGTGCCGGTGCTCATGCTCACCGCGCGGGACGACGAGACGGACATGCTGGTCGGGCTCGGCGTCGGCGCCGACGACTACATGACCAAGCCGTTCTCGATGCGGGAACTGGCGGCGCGCGTGCACGTGCTGCTGCGCCGGGTGGAGCGGGCCGCGCTGGCCGCCACCACGCCGCGCTCCGGCATCCTGCGGCTCGGTGAGCTGGAGATCGACCACGCGCAGCGCCGGGTGCGGGTGAAGGCGGAGGACGTCCATCTGACGCCGACCGAGTTCGACCTGCTGGTGTGCCTGGCGAACACCCCGCGCGCGGTGCTCTCCCGGGAGCAGCTGCTGGCCGAGGTGTGGGACTGGGCGGACGCCTCCGGCACCCGCACGGTCGACAGCCACATCAAGGCGCTGCGGCGGAAGATCGGCGCCGAGCGGATCCGCACCGTGCACGGCGTGGGCTACGCGCTGGAGACACCGAACCCATGACCGGCGACGGGCGCCGGACCGCACGGAGGAGCCCCGGGAACCTCGGCGAGGAACCCTGGGGCGGCGTACGCCCGTTCTCGATCAAGACCAAGCTGGGCGCACTGGTCGTCATCGCGGTACTGATCACCACCGGACTGTCGATCGTCGCGGTGCACACCAAGACGGAGCTGCGCTTCATCACGGTCTTCTCGATGATCGCGACCCTGCTGATCACGCAGTTCGTGGCCCACTCGCTGACGATGCCGCTGGACGAGATGAACGCGGTGGCCCGCTCCATCTCGCACGGCGACTACACGCGCCGGGTCAAGGAGAACCGCCGGGACGAGCTGGGCAACCTGGCCCAGACGATCAACGTCATGGCCGACGAGCTGGAGGCCCAGGACAGCCAGCGCAAGGAGCTGGTGGCGAACGTCTCGCACGAGCTGCGCACCCCCATCGCCGGTCTGCGCGCCGTGCTGGAGAACATCGTCGACGGGGTCACCCAGGCGGATCCGGAGACCATGCGGACGGCCCTGAAGCAGACCGAGCGGCTCGGCCGGCTGGTGGAGACCCTGCTGGACCTGTCCCGGCTGGACAACGGCGTCGTCCCGCTGAAGATGCGGCGGTTCGAGGTGTGGCCGTACCTCTCGGGCGTGCTGAAGGAGGCCAACATGGTCGCCTCCGCGCGCGCGGGCATCGCCTCCGGCTCCGGCAGCCACACACGCACCGACGTCCATCTGCACCTGGACGTCTCGCCGCCGGAGCTGACCACCCACGCGGACCCCGAGCGCATCCACCAGGTCGTCGCCAACCTGATCGACAACGCGGTCAAGCACAGCCCGCCGCACGGCCGGGTGACGGTGAAGGCGCGGCGCGGGCCGCAGCCGGAGTCGCTGGAGCTGGAGGTCCTGGACGAGGGACCCGGCATCCCGAGGTCGGAGTGGCACCGGGTGTTCGAGCGGTTCAACCGCGGGGCGGCGACCCGGCCGCACGGGCCGGGCAGCGACGGCGGCACGGGACTGGGGCTGGCCATCGCCCGGTGGGCGGTGGATCTGCACGGCGGCCGGATCGGTGTGGCCGAATCCGAGCGGGGCTGCCGGATCATCGTCACTCTCCCGGGACTGACTTCCGTCCCAAGTTGACGTAAAGTCCGAACCGGAAGCACAAGATCCATGAGCGTCCGCGCATCGCCGTGCAGCTGGACACGTGTGATCAGGGGCAGGCCCGCGCCACCCGTCGAACGAAGACGCGCAGGGCCCGGACCGGTGCACCCTCTCTCATGCGGAACCACGCTTGTTTCCCGCCATATCAAGCCCTGAAACAAGATTTCCGATGTGACTTACGCGACGATGAACGGGCCCGACCTGACCTTCACGGTCTTGGAGGCGTAGCCTTTATTCCCGCTGTCCATCACCTTGTGAAGCGGAAGAGGGCGGTTGCCGCCGTGTCGCCACAGTCCCCCAGTAACTCGAGCATCTCGACCGACGACCAAGCCGGGAAGAACCCCGCTGCCGCGTTCGGTCCGAACGAGTGGCTCGTCGACGAGATCTATCAGCAGTACCTCCAGGACCCGAACTCGGTAGACCGAGCCTGGTGGGACTTCTTCGCCGATTACAAGCCGGGTGCTCCTGCCACCCCGGCTCCGGCGGGTACTGCGGCCGCGGGGGCCGCAGGTACCACCTCCCCCACGGTCGACTCCGCTCCCGCGGGGGGAGCCCCGTCGGCCGCTCCGGCCCCGCAGCCCGCCGCTCCGGCCGCTGCCCCGGCCCCGGCCGCGAAGGCCCCCGCCCCGGCTCCCGCTCCCGCGGCGAAGGCCGCCCCCGCCCCGGCCAAGCCGGCGCAGCCCGCACAGGCGCCCGCTCAGCCCCAGGCGAAGGCCGCCCCCGCGACGGCGGCGCCCGAGGGTCCCGAGTACGTGACGCTGCGTGGTCCGTCCGCGGCCGTCGCGAAGAACATGAACGCCTCGCTGGAGCTGCCGACCGCCACCTCGGTCCGCGCGGTCCCGGTGAAGCTGCTGTTCGACAACCGCATCGTCATCAACAACCACCTGAAGCGCGCCCGGGGCGGGAAGATCTCCTTCACGCACCTGATCGGCTTCGCGATGGTGCAGGCCATCAAGGCCATGCCGGCGATGAACCACGCGTTCGGCGAGAAGGACGGCAAGCCGACCCTCATCAAGCCGCCGCACGTCAACCTCGGCCTGGCCATCGACCTGGTCAAGCCGAACGGTGACCGCCAGCTCGTCGTGGCCGCCATCAAGAAGGCCGAGACGCTGAACTTCTTCGAGTTCTGGCAGGCCTACGAGGACATCGTCCGCCGCGCCCGCGACGGCAAGCTGACGATGGACGACTTCACCGGCGTCACGGTCTCCCTGACCAACCCCGGCGGCCTCGGCACCGTCCACTCCGTGCCGCGTCTGATGCCCGGCCAGTCCGTGATCATGGGCGTCGGCTCCATGGACTACCCGGCCGAGTTCCAGGGCACCAGCCAGGACACGCTGAACAAGCTCGGCATCTCGAAGGTCATGACGCTCACGTCGACCTACGACCACCGGGTCATCCAGGGCGCCGCCTCCGGCGAGTTCCTGCGCCAGGTCGCGAACCTGCTGCTCGGCGAGAACGGCTTCTACGACGACATCTTCGAGGCCCTGCGCATCCCCTACGAGCCGGTCCGCTGGCTCAAGGACATCGACGCGTCCCACGACGACGACGTCACCAAGGCCGCCCGCGTCTTCGAGCTGATCCACTCCTACCGGGTCCGCGGCCACGTCATGGCCGACACCGACCCGCTGGAGTACAAGCAGCGCAAGCACCCCGACCTGGACATCGTCGAGCACGGCCTCACCCTGTGGGACCTGGAGCGCGAGTTCGCCGTCGGCGGCTTCGCCGGCAAGTCGATGATGAAGCTGCGCGACATCCTCGGCGTGCTCCGCGACTCGTACTGCCGCACCACCGGCATCGAGTTCATGCACATCCAGGACCCCAAGCAGCGCAAGTGGATCCAGGACCGCGTGGAGCGCCCGCACTCCAAGATGGAGCGCGAGGAGCAGCTGCGCATCCTGCGCCGGCTGAACGCGGCGGAGGCCTTCGAGACCTTCCTGCAGACCAAGTACGTCGGCCAGAAGCGCTTCTCGCTGGAGGGCGGCGAGTCCGTCATCCCGCTGCTCGACGCCGTGATCGACTCGGCCGCCGAGTCCCGCCTGGACGAGGTCGTCATCGGCATGGCCCACCGTGGCCGCCTGAACGTCCTCGCCAACATCGTCGGCAAGTCGTACGCGCAGATCTTCCGCGAGTTCGAGGGCAACCTCGACCCGAAGTCGATGCACGGCTCCGGCGACGTGAAGTACCACCTGGGCGCCGAGGGCACCTTCACCGGCCTGGACGGCGAGCAGATCAAGGTCTCGCTGGTCGCCAACCCCTCGCACCTGGAGGCGGTGGACCCGGTCCTGGAGGGCGTCTCGCGCGCCAAGCAGGACATCATCAACAAGGGCGGCACGGACTTCACCGTCCTGCCGGTGGCGATCCACGGCGACGCGGCCTTCGCGGGCCAGGGCGTGGTGGCCGAGACCCTGAACATGTCGCAGCTGCGCGGCTACCGCACCGGCGGCACGGTCCACATCGTCATCAACAACCAGGTCGGCTTCACCGCGGCCCCCGAGTCCTCGCGTTCGTCCATGTACGCGACGGACGTGGCCCGCATGATCGAGGCCCCGATCTTCCACGTGAACGGCGACGACCCCGAGGCCGTCGTGCGCGTCGCGCGGCTCGCCTTCGAGTTCCGCCAGGCGTTCAACAAGGACGTGGTGATCGACCTCATCTGCTACCGCCGCCGCGGTCACAACGAGTCGGACAACCCGGCCTTCACCCAGCCGCTGATGTACGACCTGATCGACAAGAAGCGCTCGGTGCGCAAGCTCTACACCGAGTCCCTGATCGGTCGCGGCGACATCACCCTGGAAGAGGCCGAGCAGGCGCTGCAGGACTACCAGGGCCAGCTGGAGAAGGTCTTCACGGAGGTCCGCGAGGCCACCTCGCAGCCGGCCTCCGGTGACGTCCAGGCCCCGCAGGACGGCTTCCCGGTCGCGGTCCCGACCGCGATCTCCGCGGAGGTCGTCAAGCGGATCGCCGAGTCCCAGGTCAACGTCCCCGACCACATCACCGTCCACCCCCGTCTGCAGCCGCAGCTGCAGCGCCGTGCGGCGATGGTCGAGGACGGCACGATCGACTGGGGCATGGGCGAGACCCTCGCCATCGGCTCCCTGCTGCTGGAGGGCACCCCGGTCCGCCTCGCGGGCCAGGACTCCCAGCGCGGCACCTTCGGCCAGCGCCACGCGGTGCTCATCGACCGGGAGACCGGCGAGGAGTACACGCCGCTGCAGTACCTCTCGGAGGACCAGGCCCGCCTGAACGTCTACAACTCGCTGCTCTCCGAGTACGCGGCGATGGGCTTCGAGTACGGCTACTCGCTGGCCCGTCCCGACGCGCTCGTGATGTGGGAGGCGCAGTTCGGCGACTTCGTCAACGGCGCGCAGACGGTCGTGGACGAGTTCATCTCCTCGGCCGAGCAGAAGTGGGGCCAGACCTCCGGCGTCACCCTGCTGCTGCCGCACGGCTACGAGGGCCAGGGCCCGGACCACTCGTCCGCGCGTCCGGAGCGGTTCCTCCAGCTCTGCGCCCAGAACAACATGACGGTCGCGATGCCCACGTCCCCGTCGAACTACTTCCACCTCCTGCGGTGGCAGGTGCACAACCCGCACCACAAGCCGCTGGTCGTCTTCACCCCGAAGTCGATGCTGCGCCTGAAGGCCGCCGCGTCGAAGGCGGAGGAGTTCACCACGGGCCAGTTCCGTCCCGTCATCGGCGACAGCACGGCCGACCCGGCCGCGGTCCGCAAGGTCGTCTTCTGCGCCGGCAAGGTCTACTACGACCTGGAGGCCGAGCGGGTCAAGCGCGGCGCCACGGACACGGCGATCATCCGCATCGAGCGCCTGTACCCGCTGCCGGGTGAGGAGCTGCAGGCGGAGGTCAACAAGTACCCGAACGCCGAGAAGTACCTGTGGGTGCAGGAGGAGCCGGCGAACCAGGGTGCCTGGCCGTTCATCGCGCTCAACCTGATCGACCACCTGGACCTGGCGGTCGGCGCGGACATCCCGGCCGGCGAGCGGCTGCGGCGCATCTCGCGCCCGCACGGCTCGTCCCCGGCGGTGGGTTCGGCCAAGCGTCACCAGGCCGAGCAGGAGCAGCTGGTGCGCGAGGTGTTCGAGGCGTAACGCCTCCGGCGGTTCGCCGAAGTGTGCGGGCCCGGTACCGAGTTGTCGCTCGGTACCGGGCCCTTCGCCTGTCCGGTCGGCCGACTGGGACCCGTAGGCGGCTGCGGGTCCGTCCCGGCCGGTCGCGCAGTTCCCCGCGCCCCTTCGGGGCGCTTCAGCCGAGGTACGGCTCGAAGTCCCAGTACGGCCGGGTGCGTTGGCGGGCCGAGATGGTGTGGGGGTGCTGGGCGCCCAGGCTGCGGGTCAGCGCCAGCAGGCCGTCGTCCTCCAGCTTTCCGGCCTCCTCGTCCTCCCGTGCCGCCCTCAGGTCCGCGGCGAGAGCCACCTGGCCGGAGAGCGTCAGCGGATGGTCGTGGCCGAGCGTGTGCCGGGCCCGGCGCAGGGTGTCCCGGCTCAGTTCCACGGCCTCCGGGATCCGCCCGTTGAAGTTGCGCCCGCTGGCCGTGTTGAGGGCGCAGCCGAGGACCCACGGGTGGTCGCCGCCCAGGGTCGCGGTGAGCCCGGCGAGTGCCGCCTCGAACATCGACAGGGCCTCGGCCCGCTCACCGGCGGCCTGCATGACCAGCCCGGTGTTGGAGAGCATGCCGGTGGCCACCGGGTGGGCCGGCCCGAGCAGGCTGCGGTAGCCGGCCTCGGCCTTGTCGATCAGTTCCCGCGCCTGGTCCAGGTCGCCGTGTTCGCGCAGGAAGTTGCCGTAGTTGGTGACGAAGGCCAGGGTGCGGTAGTGGTCCGGGCCGTGCACCTGCTGCAACTGCTCCAGCAGGCTCGCCATGTACGGCCCCACGTCCTGTTGGTGGCTGCCCTCCCGGCGCCGGCACATGGCCAGGTGGGTGCGGGCGCCGAGGGTCTGCGGATGCTGCGGGCCGAGCACCTGCACATGCAGCCGGACCAGCGGTTCCTGCCGGGCGAGCGCATCGCGGTAGCGGCCCAGCAGGCGCAGGTCGTGGGTGACGGCGCTGCCGGAGTTGAGGGTGCTGATGTGCCGGGCCCGCAGCACGTTCTCCCGCCGGGCCAGGGTCTCCAGGTCGAACTCGTACGCCTGCTGGTACCGGCCGAGGAGCCGCAGGCCGACGGCGACGTTGTGCCGGGACACCAGCGTGGGGACCTCGTCCGGGCCGAGCAGCGCGGTGTAGCCGTCGAGGACCTGCCGCTGCACCTCGTCCGCCTCGGCGTACCGCCCGAGGTGGCGCAGGCTGTTGGCCATGTTGCCCTGCACGGACAGCTCGGCCAGCGGGGCGGACCGCCCGGCGGTCAGCAGGCGCTGGTGGATGCCGTGGTCGAGGTCGTAGGCGTCGCGGAACCTGCCGCTGGCGCGCAGGATGTTGCTCTCCTGGTAGGTCAGGTCGAGCATCAGCTGGGACAGCGGGTCCATGGTGCGGGACCAGCGTTCGCGGATCCGCTGGGCCAGGTCGAGGCCGCTCTTGTACTCCCCGCTGCGGAAGCAGTACCGCAGACAGTTGAGGACCATCTGCTGGACCCGGGGCTGGGTGCTCTCCAGCGCGCCGGACGGCTCCAGGTGCGGGAGCAGTTCGGCGTACCGGGGCCAGTTCCTGCTGTCCATGGGGTTGCCCGGGTCGGCCTCGGCGAGCAGGCTGCGCACGACCCGCTGGTGGGCGGTGCGTCCGGCCTCTCCGGTCAGCTTGGAGACGATGTCGTGGACGAGCCGGTGCATGTGCACCGACTCCTGGTGCGGGCCCATGTCGGCGCCGACCGGGCCGCGGGTCTCCCGGGTGAGGACCGAGTAGTTGACGAGCGTGTCCAGGGCCCTGGTCCAGGCGGGCAGGTCGGTCGTCATCCAGCGGAGTTCTTCGGGGAGGTCGATCTGCGGGTAGGCGCGGATGAGGCCGATCGGGATGCGCCCGGGGGCGAACGAGGTGCACAGGCCGAGCACGTCGATGGCGTGCGGCTGCGACACCCGGAGCCGGTTGAGCAGTATCGACCAGGACGTCATGGAGGACTGCGGGAACCCGTCGCCGGTGGCGGGCTCGTCGACCGTGGAGAGCCGGCGCTCGCGCACCATGCGCAGGTACTCGGGCACTTCCATCCCCGACTCGCCGAGCCAGGAGGCGGCCTGCACCAGTGGCAGCGGTACGTCCCCGAACTCGGCGGCCACCTCGTCGGCCTCGGCCGCCGTGATGTGCGGGGCGCGGCGCATCAGGTAGCCGGTGGACTCGGGGCGCAGGAAGGCGGGGATCTCCAGGATGTCGGTGTGCTCGCTCCAGCCGCGGTTGCGGGAGGTGATGAGGACGTGGCCCGGGCCCTGGGGCAGCAGGGTGTCCATGCCCGCCGTGTCGTCCCAGCCGTCGAAGATGATCAGCCAGTTGGTGTGCGGCTCGCCGCGCCGCAGGCAGTCGCGCACGGCGCGGATGCGTTCGCCCGGCTCGCTGCCGATGCTCAGGCCGAGGTCGACGGCGAGTTCGCCGAAGCGGTCGCGCTGGATGTTCCGGTCGTCGGAGTTGACCCACCACACGAGGTCGTAGTCGGTGCTGAAGCGGTGCGCGTACTCGGCGGCGAGCTGGGTCTTGCCGATGCCCGACATGCCGAGCAGGGTGCAGACGGCGTTGCCGCGCTCGGCGTCCGCGAGCCGCTGGTGGAGATCGGTGAGCAGGTCGTCGCGGCCGGTGAAGCGCGGGTTGCGGCGCGGGACCTCGCTCCAGATCTCGCAGCGCGTGTCGGGGAAGCGTACGCCGCCGGGCAGCACGCGTGGGGTGCGGCGGCGGTCGACGCCGAGCCGGGCCAGCAGCCGCTCCTCGGCGGCCTCCTCGCTGAGTCCCCACAGGCTGGCGGGTTCCAGGACGGCCGTGGCCGGCAGCAGGGAGCGGTTGGTCAGGTTGACGGCGGCGAAGCGGTCGGCGTGTGCGGCGACGAAGCCGCGCAGGACGTCGTTCCACTCGCCGGCGGGCCGGGGGCCGAGTTCGAAGAACCAGTCGTTGAGGACCAGCAGGATACGGCCGGTGGACAGCAGCAGGTCGCCGAGCGAGTCCTCCAGCGGCACCTCGCGGGGCGGGTCCCAGCGTTGCAGGGTGGTGCGGTGGCCGTGGCGCTCCAGGGCCTGGGCGATCCATGCCGCCCAGGAGCGGTGGTAGCCGGGGAAGACCACCAGGAAGTGTTCGGGTGCCGTCGCACCGTCCGTGTCCGACCGCCGCTGTACCACCATCGTCACTCCCTGTTCCCGCGCCTGTCGCATGCCCGGAGAGCCGCTCGCATAACGTAACGCAACCGCACGCTCATGCAGCGTCACTCGCGGCTGTGCGCCATCGAGCCGAGGCCGGCGTGATGTCCGCTCATCGCCCGGACGAACTTCCTTCCGGCACAGGTCAGTTCATCGGAGTCGCGGAGCACGGACAAGGCGCCGCCGACCTCGTCGCGGTACCGGTCGAACTGCTGGGCCGCCCGGGCCCGCCACGCCGGGGGCAGCGCGCCCGTGGTCCGGGCCCGCCACCACAGGTCCGCCAGCGCCAGATGGGCGTAGGCCCCCTGGAGCACCCCGGGCACGGGGCGCGGGTCGGGCCGCCAGGCCACGCGGTGCAGTGTCCCGGCGCCCGGGCGGCACAGCGGGACGAGCCCTTCGAGGACGGCGAGCTTGGTGTGGTGGGTCTCGTGCACCAGGCACTCGGCCAGTTCCTGTGCGTCCCCGGGGAGCTGGGCCAGTACGGCACCCGGGGCGGCGCGCAGGGTGGCGGTCATCGGCTCGCCGGCGCCCCGGCCGGCCGGTTCCAGCGGGACCACGGCCCGGACCAGCGCGGCGATCTCGGCGAGCCGGCCCGGGTCGGTCGCGGCGAGCAGCTGCCGGGCCTCCCGCCAGCGCCGGGCCCACGCCTCCGGGGCGGAGTGGGGCCGCTCGGCACCCGGTACGCCCTGCGGCCCGATCCCGGCCGGCGGCACCCGGTAGGGGTCCAGATCGTCGAGTACGGCGTCACCGCCGGGCAGGGTGCGCAGCGCGGTCCAGCCGTGCGGCTCGCCGGCCGGGGCCACGCCCGCTCCGGGCTGTCGGCGCAGGGCGACACCGCTGCCGCCCCCGGCGTCGTCGATCCGCAGCAGTCCGGCGCCGCCGCTGAGCCGGGCCCGGCCGGAGGGCACGCCGAGCACGCCGAGCCCGGGCAGGACCAGCGTGCCCGAGGGCACGGCCAGCGTGCCGCCGACGTGGGCCCCGGCGCGTACGGCGGCGGCGACGGCGAGTCCGCCGAGCCGGGCCAGGTGCTCCTCGAAGCGTGGCCCGTCGGCCGCGGTGAGGGTCTCGGCCAGCCAGGTGCCGGTCGTCGGGTAGTCGACGGTGTCCCGGACCGCGTCCGCGTCGATGCGCTCCAGCAGCCCCCAGTCCCGTTCGAACCGGCGCCGGGCCGCGGAACTGGTCCGGGCCCGCCGGCGTTCCACCCGGACGAGGAGGGCCTTGAGATGGAGCATGCGACGCGCGTGGAGTGCGGCGCGGAGTGTCCCGGTGTGCGCGGGCCGGGGACGGGTGCTGGCCACCTCGGTGAGGGTGCCGGAGGTGACGTCCGGCCCCGTCATCCCCCGCTGTCCTCGTCCGGGGCGCGCCTTCCGAGTCCGGCCGGAAATGACCGTCGCAGGCCCTCGCCGCTGCCGGAGTACCACACCTCCTGGAACTCACCGGTACCGCTCAGCACACGCTCCACGGCGGCGACGAGCACGGGATCGTCCATGGCACGCAAGGACGCCAGATCGACGCCGGTCAGGTCGGGCAGGAACTCGGTCCGTCCGGCGTCCTCACCAGGGCCAGCCGCCCATGTCCTGTGCTCCCCCACCCTCTGCTCCTCCCTGCCTGCGCCCGCCCCGCACGGCCACCATGGCTGCCCAGTTCTTCCCGACAGAGCGGAACCAGAAACCCTGCCCGGATCAACTCCGGTCAACCTCGGGCCAGTTGTTCCAGGCCTGCGACCACGGCCACCAGGGCGGGGCCAGTTCGGCCCACTCGCCCGGCACCGGCGCCGGGACCCCGGCGGCCACCGGCTCCCGCTCGGCCCGCCGGGTCAGCTCCACGTCCGCCCAGTCCACCTCCCGCAGCGATCCGACCAGCCGCCGCCACTGCTCCCCGGCCGCCCGGAACGCGCTCCGGGCTGCACTGGGCCGCCCCAGCAGCGCCAGCACCGTCCCGCTGCCGTGCCGGGCGCGTGCGGCCGTCACCGAGCCCGGGTCGCCGCCATGGGCGGACTCGGCGTCCCGTTCGGCGTTCTCGTACGCCTGCAGCGCGTCCATCAGCACCGGCGCGCCCGCCTGGTGCCAGCCCTCCAGCCGCACCCGGGCCAGTTGCAGCCACGCCTCGGCCCGTACGGCCGCGTCCCTCGTCGCGCGCACCGCCTGCCCGAGCAGGTGCCGGCTCTCGAACAGGTCGGGCAGGAAGCCGACGTGGCGGAACCGCTGGGCGAGCGCGCTGCCGACCAGGCCCTGGAGCCGGCCGCGCTGCGCGGACCGGGCGGGCAGTGACTTCAGCGCCTCGCGC
Organism: Streptomyces actinomycinicus; assembly: GCF_016741775.1. Lineage (GTDB taxonomy): Bacteria > Actinomycetota > Actinomycetes > Streptomycetales > Streptomycetaceae > Streptomyces > Streptomyces actinomycinicus. The sequence goes on from NZ_JAERRK010000016.1 coordinate 17,842, forward strand.
AGCACGCGCTCGGCGTGGTCGACCACGTCGGCGCCGTCCGGTGCGGAGGCCCGCCGGAGCAGGGATTCGCCCCAGGCGGTGAGGAGCGGTACGCGTCGTGCGCCGTCCGCCTGGGCGAGCAGTACGGCACGTTCCCAGGCGGCGTCGGCCTCGCCGTACTCCGCCGCCGCGTCGTGGAACGCGGCCAGCGCGGCGAGGCACGGCAGCAGCAGCGCCGGGTCGTCCCCGGCGGCCCGGCGGGCCTCGCCGAGCGCCTGGCGGACCTCGGCGTCCTCGGCCCCGGCCCCGCGCAGCGCCCGCGCCAGATCGAGCAGGGCGGGTGCCCGTACGGCGTCGGAGGCGCTCGTCCGGCTCAGCAGTGCGCAGGCTTCCCGCAGTTCGTCTGCGGCCGCGCCGGGCCGCCGCAGATCGAGCAGCAACCGGCCCCGCAGCAGGAGACGCGACCGGTGAGCGCCCACCTCCCAGGCCCCGGCGGCCACCTCCCGGGACCCGGTCTCCCCGTGCGCCCCGCCGGCTGCCCGCCCACCCCGCGGCGAAGCATCCCCGACCGCCACGACGGCCCCGCCTTCTTCCCCGCCGCCCTGCGCAACGGCGGCCCGCTCACCTCGGTCGCCCTGGACGACGTCGGCTGCCTCACCGTCACCGCCGCCCTGCGCAACGGCGGCCCGCTCACCTCGGTCGCCCTGGACGACGTCGGCTGCCTCACCGTCACCGCCGCCCTGCGCAACGGCGGCCCCCTCGTCGCCCCGCTCACCGTGCGCCACGCCGGGCGCGTCGTCGTTCCGGGCCTCCTGCGCCGGGCCGGTGTGCGGGGTGCGGGCGTGGGTGGCGACGTACGGCCAGGGCGGGGTGGCGGGGTCGAGGGTGCGGAGCGCCTCGGTGAGGTGGCCCGTCTCGGCCGTCAGCTGCCACAGCTCCCGTCGGCAGGCGGCCAGTTCCAGGGCCGCGTCGGCCCGCTCCCGGCTGTCGGCGGGGGCCGACGCGTACGCCCCTGCCAGTTCGGTCACGGCCTCCCGCAGCAGCCCGGCGCGCCTGCCCTCCGACCGCGCGCCCGCCGTACCGGCCTCGGCGCGCAGCACGCGGCCGAGGACGAGGCGCGCCCGCACCGCGGGTGCGGGGCCGTCGCCGGGGGCGGGGGCGGGGGTGGGAGTGGGAGTGGGGACGGTGCCGGGGGTGGCAGCGTTGCCTGGAGCGGCTTCGGCGCCTGCGGTGGTGCCGGTGCCCGTGTCGGTGCCGGTGCCCGCGTCGGTGGCGGTCCTCGTGTCGGCTGTGGCGGCGCGGGCCTGTTCGCGGGCGCGGCGCAGCATCTCCGGGTCGGCCAGCCGGTGCCACTGGTCGAGCAGCCGCTCGGCCTCGGCGAGCGGGTCCGGGGTGACGAGGTCCGGCAGGTAGAACCGCAGCACGCGCGCGGGGATGCGGGCGAACAGTTCCGCCTCCACGCTGCCGCCGCCCCGCGGACCTGGGTCCTCGGCCGGGTGCCCGCTGCCGGCGGCCGGATCGTGGTCGGCGAGCCGGGCCGCGGCCAGCGCGGCGAAGTTGCGGGTGCCCTTGCCGAAGTGCCGTTCCACGTAGGCCGAGCAGTGCTTGAGGACGAGGCCGGCGGTGTCCTGGTCGAGGGAGGCGAGGAGCAGGTCCTGTACCCGCGGCGGGTAGGCGAAGCAGGGCTGGCTCTCGGTGCCCGGCAGTTGCCGCAGCAGTCCGCCGAGAAGCACCTCGGCCAGTTCCATGGGTCCGGTGTCGGGCAGCATGGCGCGCTGGACCAGCTGCATCACGGGCAGCGTGAGCGGCGCGGCGGCGAGGTAGACGGCCAGCCGCAGGGCGCCGGTGGAGGCGCAGGCGCGGAAGGCGCGCAGCAGTTCGTCATCGCTGCGCACCGGCGGCGCCGCGGCCGCGGCGCCCGGTGCCGTGGCGGGGTGGGCGAAGGCCGCCCAGGCGTGCTCGCGGGTCGGACCGGTGCCGGCGAGCAGCCGGGCGAAGGCCTCGAACGCCTCCGGGGTGGGCTGGAGCACGGGCACGGGCCGGGCGCCGGGCGGCGGGTCCTCCCAGGGCTCGTCCTCGGGCCGGAACTCGAGGCGCCCTCCGGTCTCACCGGTGCGGACGAGCAGCCCGGGTTCCGCGGGCAGCGCGGTACGGCCCCACAGCCGGGGCGGCAGCGGCTGGACCACGGCGAGCGGGGCGGTCCGCGGCCAGCCGTGCAGCAGGCGCGGGGCGGCACCGTTCTGCCACAGGGGGCCGACGCAGTCGCTGATGACGAGGGTGAGCCGGCGCCCGCTGGGATCGTGCAGCTCGTCGGCGGGGCGCAACCGGGTGTGCCGGCCGGGACCCGCGGTCGTACCGACGAGGGGGCGGCCTGAGTCGTCGGCGTACAGCTGGTGGACGGCGACGGAGGCGAACGCGCCGGACTGCTGGCAGGCCTGGCGCAGTTCCTCGACCATCTGTGCCCAGACGGCCATGGCCGGCCCGGTGTCCATGAGCAGCTGGATGTCGCAGCGCCGGCGGCGGCCGGGCCGGGTGACGGGGAGCAGGATGCCGCTGGCGGCGGCCCGGTCGGCGGTGGCCGTCTCGTCGATCCGCTCGTCCCGGCCGCGCGGGGAGGCGATGCGGTAGCGGCCGAGGGCGCGCAGGGCCTTCTGCAGGTCGAGCAGTCCGGGCAGGGCGGCCGCGGCGGGCGCGCGGACGGGGAAGGCCGTGGCCGTGCCGTCGGCACGCGCGCGCGGGCCGGTGCTCGGGGTGTGCAGCGCGACGGCGCGGGCGAGGGCGTCCGGGGCGGAGGTGGCCGGGGCGGCGGGACCGTCCGCCGCGCGGTCACCCGGCGGGGCGGCGTCCTTCCCCGGCCCCGGCCCTGGCGGTACGGCGTCCGCTCCCGGGCCGGGCGGTACGGCCGGGCCGGTGCCGTCCGTACCGGGTCCGGGCGTGCCGCTGCCGGTGCCGGGCGTGCCGGTGCTGTCGTCGGGTGTGGCCGCGCCGAGCCGGCGGGCCAGCCAGAGCGCGTCCGCCACGTCCTCGGCGGTCGGCTGGAGCCCGCCCTGGCGCAGCTTGCCGATCAGCTCCTCCAGGCGCATCCCCGGCACCCGCCTCTCACCTAGTGCGGTCGAGCGGTTGCATGAGCATCTCGGTGATCCGCTCCCGGGTGAGGCCCTGCGCATGCGGATCGTGCTGGGTGAGGAACAGGGCGTTCAGGAGCTGGTCGGCCGCGAGCACCTCGCCGGGTTCGCGGTCCAGGAAGCGGCGGATCAGGTCGGCGCCGGCGGCGACGCCGTCCGCGCCGAGGTGGGCCTCGACCATGGCGGTGAGCTGCTCCTCGCCGGGCGGGTCCAGCTCCAGCTGGATGCAGCGCCGCAACAGCGGGGCGGGGAAGTCGCGTTCGCCGTTGGAGGTCAGCACGATCACCGGGAATGCGGTGCAGGCGATCCGCCCGCCGTGCACGGCCACCCGGTCGCCGTCGTGCGTGAGGACCTCGACCACGGGTTCCCGGTCGGCCAGCCGCTCCAGCTCGGGGATCGAGAACTCGCCTTCCTCCAGCGTGTTCAGCAGGTCGTTGGGCAGGTCGAGGTCGCTCTTGTCCAGCTCGTCGATGAGCAGCACGCGGGGCCGCGCGGTGGGCAGGAGAGCGGTGCCGAGCGGCCCGAGCCGGATGTAGGAGCCGATGCCCGAGGCGCCGCCGCCGTCGTCCCCCCGGGCCCGCTCCAGCTGGACGTCCTGGAGCCGGGCTATGGCGTCGTACCGGTACAGGCCGTCCTGGAGGGTGGTGCGGCTGACGATGGGCCAGCGGAGCACCTTGCCCAGGCCGAGTTCGTGGGCGATCGCGTACGCCATGGTCGACTTCCCCGTCCCGGGGTTGCCGGTGACCAGGAGCGGCCGGCGCAGGTAGAGGGCCGCGTTGACGGCGTCCACCTCGGCGGGGCGTGGAGCGTAGTTCTCGACCAGCCGGCGGCGCACACCGAGCCGGCGGGCGCTGCTGGGGTCCTCCGGGCCGTTGTCCGGGCCTTCCCGGGAGGCGGCGAAATCGCGCCAGGGCGGCGGCGCCGGCAGTCGTTGCATGCCGTCGTGCGGCTGACCCACTCCGCGGTAGATCCGCCAGTCGTTCACCTTGGGCTCCTCCCGGATCTGGTGATCGTGCAGCGGGCCGGGCCGTCCGACGTACGAGCGTACGCCCCCGCCGGCCCTCCCCGCGGAAATTCGGGGCGTCCGACGGCTGCCTTTCCCTCCGGCGAACACCCGTACGGCTCAAGGCGGTTGACGGGGCGTCCGCCACGAGCGCCGGGGTCACCGGCGGTGTCAGCCGCCGGGTGCGGCCAGCGGCGGCGGTCGCATGGTCTCCGTCCCGTACGGGGGCCGGTCCGGTGGATCGAACAGGACGGCGATCTTGCCGCGCAGGCCGTGCGCCCGGGCGGTGTCCGGGTCTGCCAGGCGGATGCGCAGGTCCCGGACCGGGCCGTGCAGGCCGTCCGCGTGCGCGGCGAGACCCAGCAGGGCGGCGGCCTGGTGATGGAAGTCGAGGCATTCGGCCGGGTCGTGGCCGTCGCGGCGCCACAGCACCAGCGGGTGCCCGGCCCGTAACGCGTCCCGCATCGCCGCGTATCCCTCGCCACTGCCGACGGGACCGCAGTAGAGGGGCACGGTGGCGTCGCCCATCGCCGACAGGGCCCCGTAGTACGGGTACTTCCCGCCGGTCCGGGGTCCCGCCGGACGGCACTCGCCCGGGGGCCGCCCGTGCAGCGTGCCGGGTTCCAGCGGGCCGCGCTGGACTCCCTTCCAGCGCCGGCGCCATTCCGGAGAGGGCGGCAGGCCGTTGCGCCGGACGTCCCGGACGACGACGGTCCGCCGTATGCCGAGCGGCAGCGCCCGTTCGTCCACGAAGTCGTCGTCCTCGTCGTCCTCGCCGCTGTAGGCGTCCTCGGCGCCGTAGCCGTTCTCGCCACGGTGGGTGTCCTCGTCGCCGTGGTCCGGGGTGCCGGACGGCGGGCCGAACGCGTCCGCGCCCGGGGCGGACAGCAACTGCCACTCGTCCACCGGCAGATCGAACAGCTTGCGGGGCAGGAAGACCTCGATCGCGGCGAGGTGCTCCCCGTGGTCCCCCTGGCTGAGCGCCCGGGCCACCGGTTCCCGCAGCACGCGCGCCAGTTCCTCGGGCCGCGCACCCCGGTCGTCACCGTCGACCGGCGTGACGTCCTGCCCGTCGTAGATCAGCTGCACACTCCAGGGATGCCGGCCGTACGTGGCGGGGCCGACCTTGACCAGGACGTCGGTGGGTGTGCCGGAGGACGGTGTGACGACGGGCGGCGCCCCGCGGTCCCACTCGGGCGCCCGGCCGGGGCCGTTTCCGGCGGGGACGGCCCCCGGTGCGGGCACGGCGGTCGCCGGGCCGCCTCCGGCCGGGAGCGGCGCTCCGGCGAACCCGGCGGGCCGCGGCGTACCGGCGTACTCGGCGGGAGCCGGCACCTCGACGGCCGCGCCCTGCGACGGCACTCCGCCCGGCCCGCCGCCGGCGCCGTCCAGCAGCGCGCGTATGGCGTCGCCGACCGCCCAGTGCCGGTGGTCCGCCGCCTGCCCGGCTATCCACTCCCCGAACGCCCGCAGCCGCCCCTCGTCCACGCCCCCGGGGCGCTCCCGGCCGGCCCGGCGGGCGACCCGCGCCGCGTACAGCAGTACGGCGTCCAGGTCGACCAGCGTTCCGCCGCCGCCCGCGTCCAGGGTGCGCAGCCCGTACAGCAGCGCGGCGCCCTCGCGCCAGGTCCGCACGTTCCGCAACACCAGTGAGCGCAGCCGCTCGCCGCGCACCTGCTCCTTCACGTCCTCCACGAGGTGGACGACCTCTCCCGCGCCGGCCGGCGGCGGAAGCTGGGCGAGGTGGCCGTAGAGCCGTGTCCGCAGCTCGGCGGTGATGCCGGAGACCTCGGGGGCGTGGCCGGGCAGCGCGGCCTGGAACGCGGTCCAGTCCGGGTACGGCGAGGGTCGGCCGAGGAGGCCCGCGTGGTGCAGTTCATGCGCGCGCAGCACCTCGCGCACCACCCGGCCGGCCTCGCGCGAGTCCAGCAGTTCGTACAGCGCGGTGACCGGAACGGCGACGCCCTCCTCCCGCCGGCGGCCCTTGATCACGCCGATGACGGAGCCGTGCCGCAGGTCGAGCACCGGCCCACCGGACAGCCCGCCGATCGGCAGGCTCCCGGCGAGCAGCAGGGCCCGGGCGTCGGACCCGGCGAGTTCGCCGGTGGCCTCGCGGATGCCCAGCTCGCCGGTCTGCACCGACCAGCCGTAGAGCCCGAGCGGGCTGCGCGGGCCGGCCTCCCGGTCGCCGAGCCACAGACAGCGCACGTCGTCGGCGCCGGTCACGCGGACGAGTGCGAGATCGGGGAACGGCCACGGGTCACGCGCCTGTCCCGCTCCGTCGGGCCGGGGCACGACGACGACGGCGGTCCCGGTGCCGCTGCACGGCTCCCAGGCGCCGACGGCGGTGCGCTCCTGCCAGGTCACGCTCAGGGGGCTCTCCCCTCGGCACACCGCGGCTCCCCCCTTCCCCACGACGTGGGCGCAGGTCAACAGCCAGCCCGGGGCTACGAAGAACCCCGACCCCCAGTACGAGTCACGGTCCGTTGCATACCCGTCACCCGGTGCGCCGATGCGTGCCAGCGAGGGGCGCACCATCTCGTCGAAGGCGCTCATACGACGTCGGGGGCCGGGGACCGGGGCGCTACGACACCGCCGCCCGGCGCCCCGGGGCCGGTGCCGTCCGTCGTCGCGGCGGGTTCCGTCCAGGTCAGGGACACGGTGAGCGAGGAGGTGCCGCCAGCCTCCGCGATGGCGCTCACGATCTTGCCCGACTGCGCCGTCAGTTCGATTCCGAAGCTGACCGAGACCTCGACCGGGGCCGGTGTGTCCAGACCGGCGCGCAGGGAGCGCACGACACCACCGACGGTTCCGGCCAGCCCCCCTGCCATGTCGAGGACCCTGCTGCCGAGTCCGGTGTCCCGGAAACCGTCGTCCTCGAGCGCGTCCTCGTCCGCCGCGCCGATCCTGGCCCAGACGACGGTTCCGTCGTCCAGACGCACACGTTCGACTCCTCCAGCCATGACGCCCCCGTTCGCCGATGGGAGGAGAAGGCTAACTCCCGGGGAGGGAGAGAGGGAGGGGAAAGGGAGGGGAAGAGGACAGCCGACGACCGACACGGTGAATACGGCCGATGATCGCCCTTGAGCCGCGCCACGCTCACCGGGTCCCGGGCGGACCGGCCGCCGGCTCCCCGTACCCCCGATCGCCGTAGCCCTGTCGCGCCTGCGCGCCCGTGCGGCTGTGCGCCGGCACCGGCGGGCGCGCACCCGCGGCCTGCGCGCCACGGGCGTCGCGGCCCGCGTGCCGGCGTGCCTGCTCACGCCCTGCCTCGTACGCCCTGCGCCCTTACTCGTCGTCCTCGTCGTCGAGACGCGCGAGCCACGTGGCCAGTCGCTCCACGGGCACCTCGAAGTCCGGGTTCAGATCCACAAACGTGCGCAGCTGCTCGGCAAGCCACTCGAAGGTGACCTCTTCCTCGCCACGCCGCTTCTCCAACTCCTCGATACCGCGGTCGGTGAAGTACATGGGCTCGCATCTCCTGCGTATACATCCAGCCTGCTGAAACTCCTCACCAGCCTAGACGCCGCCGGCCGGGCCCCGACGCCCCGCCCGACACCCCTGCCCGGCACCCCGCCCGGCCCGGCCCTACCGGCTGCGGCCCGTGACACGGAGGAGCGCCTTGACTTCCCACAGGCGCGATATATCGTGTTTGACGGAGGACGCGATATGGCGTGTCCGCCCCGCGTCCGCGCCCCTAGGAGGCCCCATGCCCGAGTGGTCCGTCACCGAGGCTCAGAAGCTGACCTTCGACACGCCCCTGCGCGACCTCCGGGTCCGCATCGTCAACGGCACCGTGAACGTCGTGGGCACGGACGACCGTTCCGCCCGACTGGAAGTCTCGGAGATCGAAGGGGCGCCCCTGGTGGTCACCCAGAAGGGCGACACCCTGACCGTTGCGTACGAGGACCTGCCTTGGAAGGGCTTCCTCAAGCGGCTCGACCAGAAGGGCTGGCGCCGCACCGCCGTCGTCTCCCTCGCGGTCCCCGCCGACACCCGCGTGGAGGTGGGCGTGGTCGGCGCCGCCGCCGTCGTCTCCGGCATCCGGGGTCCCGCGGTGATCAAGGGCGTGAGCGGCGACACCACCCTGGTCGGCATCTCGGGCCCGGTCCGCGCCGACACCGTGTCGGGCAACCTGGAGGCCCAGGCGGTCACCGGTGATCTCCGCTTCCGCTCGGTCTCGGGAGACCTGACGGTGGTCGAGGGCTCCGGCCCTTCCGTCCGGGCGGACTCGGTCAGCGGTTCCATGATCGTCGATCTGGACCCGGGCGGCCCCACGCAGGTGGGCCTCTCCAGCGTCTCCGGCGAGATCGCCGTCCGCCTGCCGCATCCGGCCGACGCCGAGGTGGAGGCGAACACGGCGAGCGGCACGATCTCCAACGCCTTCGAGGGGCTGCGGGTGCACGGCCAGTGGGGAGCCCACAAGATCACCGGCCGGCTCGGCGCGGGCACCGGCCGGCTCCGCGCCACCACGGTCTCCGGCTCCATCGCCCTCCTGCGCCGCCCGCCCCGGGCCGAAGCGGAGGGCACTGCGTGGGAGACGGAACCCCCACAGACCCCGGACCCCGGCACCGACACCGGCACCGGCACCGGCACCGCCACCAGCTGCGGCACCGACTCCGGCACCCGCTCCGGCTCCGGCTCTGGCTCCGATACCCGCTCCGGCTCCGGCTCCGACATGGAGGCCGGCACAGGCGCTGGCACCGACTCCGGCACCCGCTCCGACTCCGGCCCGCACACCGGTCCCGCACCTCACCCGGTCACCGGTGCCCCGGCCGCTTCGGGGGACAATTCCGTCTCCGGCCAGGACGCCGGCGCCAGCGGCGCCCCGGCCGACGGCACGACCGACAAGAAGGTGCTCTGACATGCCTCCCGTCTTCGCCCACGGACGCCTCCGCCTGTACCTGCTCAAGCTGCTCGACGAGGCCCCGCGCCACGGCTACGAGGTGATCAGGCTCCTGGAGGAACGCTTCCAGGGGCTGTACGCCCCGTCGGCGGGCACGGTCTATCCCCGCCTGGCGAAGCTGGAGGCGGAGGGCCTGGTCCGGCACACCAGCGAGGGCGGCCGCAAGGTGTACGCCATCACGGACGCCGGCCGCGCCGAACTGACCGAGCGCAGCGGCGAGCTGGCGGACCTGGAGCTGGAGATCCGGGAGTCGGTCGCGGAGCTGGCCGCCGAGATAAGGGCCGATGTGCGGGGCGCGGCGGGTGACCTGCGCCGCGAGATGCGGGCGGCGGCCTCCGAGGCCCGCCGGGGCACCGACGCAGCCGGCACCGGCCCCTTCGGGGAGCACACCGAGCCGGGTGACAAGGAGGCCTGGAAGGCCGCCAAGGAGGAGATGCGCCGGGCCAGGCAGGAGTGGAAGGAGCAGGCCCGCCGCGCCAAGGACGAGAGCCGCCGGGCCCGCGACGAGGCCCAGCGGGCTCGCCGCCAGGCCCAGGAGGCACAGGCCCGGGCGCAGGCCCAGGCCCAGGAGGAGGTCCAGCGCATCGCCCGCCGGGTCCAGGACCGGGTACAGGACCACTTCACGCGCGGCGACTGGCCGACCGGCGTCCGCGAGGGCCTGACGGAACTGGCCAAGGAGTTCGGCGAGTTCGGGAAGGACTTCGGCAGGGGGTTCGGCAAGGACCGGGGCTTCGGCCGCCCGGCAGGGGACCCCGGCACGGGCAGGCCGGCTGCCGCCGCGGGACCGGAGTACTCCACGACGCCGGACGACTTCCCCGCCGGGTACGAACCGTCGTGGGCCCATGAGCCCCCCACCGGTGACCCGGCCCGCGATCTGGACCGCCTCCTCGACCGCTTCCGCGACGACATCCGTGACGCCGCCCGCGACCACGGCGTCACGGAGGACCAGTTGCGCGACGCCCGCGGCCATCTGTCGGCGGCGGCGACCCGCATCGGGGCGATACTGCGCGGCCCGAAGACCTGAACCGTCCGGTCCGAAGGCCTGAACCGTGCGCGGCCCGACGGCCTGAACCGTGCAGCCCGAAGACCTGAACCGTGCACGCCCCGAAGACCTGCACCGTCCGGCCCGGAGCGGCACACCCCGCCGAGCCGGCACCGCCCGTCCCGCGCGTATGCCGTCGTCCGGTCGCACGGCCGGATCGTCGGCCGGTCGTACGGCCGGGTCGTCGGCCGGTCGTACGGCCGGGTCCGCTCCGGCCGTCCGCGCGGGTGCCGTCAGCCCGCCTGTGCTGTTCCCCGGCCGTACAGCACCCGCCGCACCGACTCGTAGGTCACCCCGTGGTCGGCGAGCACCTCGGCGGGCACGCCGGCGCGGACGGTCAGGGCCAGGAGGATGTGTTCGTCGCCGATGTGCCGGTCACGGCGGTCGAGGGCGGCGCGCAACGCGCCCTCCAGGACACCCTTCGCGTCGCGGCCGAAGGAGCGGCGCCCCGACCACCAGCCCCGCTCCCGGTGGTCGCCGGACATCGCTCCGGCACCGTGCACCTCCTCGACCCGGGCGACGACCTCCGTGACGTCGATCCCGAGCCCGGCCAGGGCGTCCGCCTCGGCCCGGGACAGTCCGGCCCGTCGCCGCGCCCCCTCCAGCGCTTCCCGCACGGACTCCTTGCGGTCCGCGAGCCCCAGCGCGGCCAGGGCAAAGGAGGCACGGCTCGCCTCGCGGTCGAGGAGGGCGAGCAGCAGGTGCTCGGCGCCGACGGACCGCAGCCCCTCGCGCCGTCCGTGCTCGACCGCGCCCTGTACGACCTCGCGGGCGTCCCTGGTGAAGCGTTCGAACATCACTGCCTCCCGTACTTCTTGTGCACGGCCTGCCTGCTGACACCCAGCTCCGCGGCGATCTCCTGCCACGACCAGCCTTGATTGCGCGCGCTGCGCACCTGTACCGCCTCCAGCTGCTCCAGCACCCTGCGGAGCGCGGCCACGGCACGCAGCCCCACCCGCGGATCGCGGTCACCGGCACGCTGGGCGAGATCCGTCGCCTCGGTCATGATGTCAACTTACGTTGACACTCACGGTTACGTCAACCAAAGTTGACAGCGGGGGTGAGAGAAAGGCGGGCCCGGCACTGCGGACCCGCCCGGCCGTCCCTCCGGAGGGAGTTCAGGAGTTGGTGAGCACGATCTTCCCGAACTGCTCCCCCGAGGCGAGCCGCTCGAAGCCCTCGCGGGCCCGGTCCAGCGGCAGCTCCTCGTCGATGACGGGCCGTACACCGGTCGCGGCACAGAAGGAGAGCAGGTCCTCCAGTTCGTCCTTGGTGCCCATGGTCGAGCCGACGACCTTCAGCTCCAGGAAGAAGATCCGGGTCAGCTCGGCGTGCGAGGGCCGGTCCCCGCTGGTCGCACCGGAGATGACGAGGGTGCCCCCGGGCCGCAGGGACTTCACCGAGTGGGACCAGGTGGCGGCGCCCACGGTCTCGATGACGGCGTCCACCCGCTGCGGCAGCCGCGCGCCGGGCTCCACGGCCTCCACGGCCCCGAGTTCGACGGCTCGCTTCCGCTTCGCCTCGTCCCGGCTGGTGGCGAAGACCCGGAGCCCGGCCGCCTTGCCGAGGATGATCGCGGCCGTGGCCACGCCGCCGCCCGCGCCCTGGACGAGGACCGAGTCACCGGGCCGCACGCCGGCGTTGGTGAACAGCATCCGGTACGCCGTCAGCCAGGCGGTCGGCAGACAGGCGGCCTCCGCGAAGGACAGCTCCTTCGGCTTGGGCAGGACGTTCCAGGTCGGCACGGCGACCTGTTCGGCGAAGGTGCCCTGATAGCGCTCGGTGAGGATGGAGCGCGGCTCGTCGGGGCCGACGCCGTGGCCGCTCTGGCCGATGACGGAGTGCAGGACGACCTCGTTGCCGTCCGCGTCGACGCCGGCCGCGTCGCAGCCGAGGATCATCGGCAGCCGGCCCTCCGGGAGGCCGACGCCCCGCAGGGACCAGAGGTCGTGGTGGTTGAGGGAAGCGGCCCGCACATTGATGGTGCTCCAGCCGGGCCGGGCCTCGGGAGCCGGACGCTCCCCCAACTCGAGGCCGGTGAGCGGCTGGTCGCGGTCGATTCGGGCGGCGTAGACAGCGAACATGCAGCCGACGATAGGGGCACTGATCAGCGGGCGGAACGGCGATGGCCTGTGACACATGCCCTCTTGCGCAGCGGCACCCGTCCAGCGCAGCCCCATACCGAGGCCCACCGCGGCCCCCGACCGCGGGGTGCCTCGTCGACGCGCGAGACGGGTGCGCGGGGGGAAAGGAAATGGCCCCGCCCAGACGGACGGGGCCATGCGAGCGCGACGTCAGCGACGAGCGACGCCCTCGGCACGAGCAGCCGCAGCCACCGCCGCGGTAACCGCCGGAGCGACCCGCTCGTCGAACGGCGAGGGAATGACGTAGTCGGCGGCGAGGTCGTCACCGACCACCGCGGCCAGCGCCTCCGCCGCCGCGATCTTCATCCCCTCCGTGATCCGCGTGGCCCGCACCTGCAGCGCGCCCGCGAAGATCCCGGGGAAGGCCAGCACGTTGTTGATCTGGTTCGGGAAGTCCGAACGCCCGGTGGCGACGACCGCCGCGTACTTGTGCGCGACGTCCGGGTGCACCTCGGGGTTCGGGTTGGCCATCGCGAACACGAAGGCACCCTCGGCCATGGAGGCGACGGCCTCCTCGGGGACCGTGCCGCCGGAGACACCGATGAAGACGTCGGCGCCCGCGAGGGCGTCCTCCAGCGAGCCGGTGATGCCGGCCTTGTTCGTGAACCCGGACAGCTCGCGCTTGACCGGGGTCAGGTCCTCCCGGTCCGCCGAGACGACGCCCTTGCGGTCCGCCACGGCCACGTCCCCGATGCCGGCCTCGACCAGCATCTTGGCGATGGCGACACCGGCCGCACCGGCACCCGAGATGACGGCGCGCAGCTGCCCGATCTCACGCCCGCTGAGCCGCGCCGCGTTCCGCAGCGCCGCGAGCGTCACGACGGCCGTACCGTGCTGGTCGTCGTGGAAGACCGGAATGTCCAGACGCTCCTGCAGCCGGCGCTCGATCTCGAAGCACCGGGGCGCCGAAATGTCCTCGAGGTTCACTCCGCCGAACGAGGGAGCGAGCCGGACGACGGTCTCGACGATGTCGTCCACGTCGGTGCAGTCGAGCGCGATCGGCACCGCGTCGACACCGCCGAACTGCTTGAAGAGGATGGCCTTGCCCTCCATCACGGGGAGGGAGGCCTGCGGACCGATGTCTCCGAGTCCGAGCACGGCCGTACCGTCGGTCACGACGGCGACCACCGACGACTTCCACGTGTAGTCGTTGACCAGCTCCGGCTGTTCCGCGATCGCGGTGCACACGCGCGCGACGCCGGGCGTGTACGCGAGGGAAAGGTCGTCCTTGTCGCGGACCGGCACGGTGGCCTGCACGGCCATCTTGCCGCCGCGGTGAAGCGCGAACGCCGGATCGAAGGAATCGAGGGGCTCCGCCCCGCCGTCCTGGTCCGTTTTGCCGTCGCTGCGAGGATTGACGATCTCCGCTGCCACTTTGTCTTACCCCTTAGGTATGCATGGTTTGAGGGTCGACCACTCCTGGTGAGGGGTGGGCGGGCACCACGTACGGCTCGATTGCGGATACGTACGAGCTGTACGCGACGGGCGCGCCGCACACGCGCCCTGAGCCCCGGATGAGGGGTGTAAAGAACCTTCTTACCGGACGGACGGTGCCCGCGACGAGTCCATTAGGTGCAAGGTCACATCTCGGAACCGGAAAGCGACGGCAAGGTGACGCCCGGCCGACGGGCCGGATCGGCGCGAAAACACCCAGGCCCGGACTGCCCGCATCGTGAGACACGCTGAAGATTTTCCGGCTGGAACGCTGGATTCCCGTAGATGGTTCGGTGGCTATGGACCGGTGTTGTACCGACCTGATGCGATTCGGGGGCCACCCGTTATCCGATTTTGACATAGCGACGACCCTGAATGGCGTAGTCCGAATGGCAAGATGCCGTAAACCCACGAGGTCGCGACACCCGAAGGTGTGTGTTTCCGTCGACCCATCGGCAACTCTTCCCATCCGCCGGAGGAACCACGATGACCGCAAGCTCCACCCGTCGTACCAGCGCCGTGCGCTCCCGTCTGGCCGCGGTCGGTGCGATCGCGGTCGCGGGCGCCCTGCTGCTCACCGGTTGCGGTGACCAGACCCAGGACAAGGACAAGGACTCCGGCAGCGCGTCCAGCAACAGCGCCCCGCTCGCCGACAAGCTCCCGCAGGACATCCGCAGCAAGGGTGTCATCCGGGTCGGATCCGACATCGCGTACGCCCCCGTGGAGTACAAGGACGACTCCGGCAAGGTCGTCGGACTGGACCCCGACCTCGCGGAGGCCCTCGGCAAGCAGCTCGGCGTGAAGTTCGACTTCCAGAACGGCACGTTCGACGCCCTGCTCACCGGTCTGCGCTCCAACCGCTACGACATCGCGATGTCGGCCATGACGGACAACAAGAACCGTCAGGAGGGCATCGACCCGGACACCGACAAGAAGGTCGGTGAGGGCGTCGACTTCGTCGACTACCTGACCGCCGGTGTCTCGATCTACACCCGCAAGGGTGACACCAAGGGCATCACGACCTGGGACGACCTGTGCGGCAAGAAGCTCGCCGTGCAGCGCGGCACCACCTCCGAGGACCTGGCCAAGGCGCAGGCCAAGAAGTGTCCGGGCGGCAAGAAGCTCTCCATCGAGGCCTTCGACGACAACCAGCAGGCCCAGACCCGGCTGCGCTCGGGCGGCGCCGACGCCGTCTCCGCCGACTTCCCGGTGGCCGCGTACGCCGTGAAGACCTCCGGCGGCGGCAAGGACTTCGAGATCGTCGGTGACCAGGTCGAGGCGGCCCCGTACGGCATCGCCGTGGCCAAGAAGGACACCCAGCTGCGCGACGCCCTCCAGGCCGCGATGGACGCGATCATCAAGAACGGCGAGTACAAGCAGATCCTCGAGAAGTGGGGCGCCCAGGACGGCGCCGTCACCAAGTCCGTGATCAACGGCGGCAAGTGATCCGCGACAGCCTGAGCGGCCACTGAGAGGCAATACCCGTGACTGACATCGACAAGACGGCGGGGCCGACGGACACGCCCCCGGCCGGCGCGGAGGCCCTCAAGGCCATCCCGGTCCGGCACTACGGACGGTACGTCGCCGCCGTCATAGCGATCGCGATCTTCGGTGCGATCATCTACGCGTTCAGCCAGGGCCAGATCAACTGGCAGGCGGTCCCCGACTACTTCTTCGACGACCGGATCACGACCGGTGTCTACAAGACGCTGCTGCTGACGGTCCTCTCGATGCTGATCGGCATTGTCGGCGGCATCCTCCTCGCGGTGATGCGGCTGTCGAAGAACCCGGTGACCTCGTCCATCGCGTGGTTCTACATCTGGTTCTTCCGCGGCACCCCGGTCCTGGTGCAGCTGTTCCTCTGGTTCAACCTGGGCCTGGTCTTCCAGTACATCAACCTGATGCCGCTCTACAAGGACGAGTGGTCGAACTTCATGACGCCGCTGCTGACGGCGTTGCTCGGCCTGGGTCTGAACGAGGCGGCGTACATGGCCGAGATCTGCCGGGCCGGCCTGCTCGCGGTGGACGAGGGCCAGACCGAGGCGGCCCACGCCCTCGGCATGAGCCACAGCAAGACCCTGCGCCGGATCATCATCCCGCAGGCGATGCGCGTGATCGTGCCGCCGACGGGCAACGAAGTGATCAACATGCTGAAGACGACCTCGCTCGTGGCGGCCGTCCAGTATCCCGAGCTGTTCCGCTACGCCCAGGACATCGGCCAGAACTCCGGCGCCCCGGTGGAGATGTACTTCCTCGCCGCTGCCTGGTACCTGATCATGACCTCCGTCCTGAGCGTGGGCCAGTACTACATCGAGCGCTACTACGCCCGCGGCTCCAGCCGCCAGCTGCCGCCCACGCCGTGGCAGAAGGTGAAGACGAACATGCTCTCTCTGGGCCGTCCTAGTGGAGGCATGGGATGACCGACAAGCTCAGCAAGACGCAGGACACCCCGCCGAAGGGCACCGTCCCGATGGTCAAGGCGGAGGGCGTCCACAAGTCCTTCGGCCATGTCGAGGTGCTCAAGGGGATCGACCTGGAGGTGAAGCCGGGCGAGGTGTTCTGCCTCATCGGCCCCTCCGGTTCCGGCAAGTCGACCTTCCTGCGGTGCATCAACCACCTGGAGAAGGTCAACGCCGGGCGGCTGTACGTCGACGGCGAGCTGGTCGGCTACCGCCAGCAGGGCGAGAAGCTGTACGAGTTGCGCGACCGCGAGGTCGCCATGAAGCGGCGCGACATCGGCATGGTCTTCCAGCGCTTCAACCTGTTCCCGCACATGACGGCTCTGGAGAACGTCATGGAGGCGCCGGTGCAGGTCAAGGGCGTGAACCGGACCCAGGCCAAGGAACGCGCCATGCAGCTGCTGGACCGCGTGGGCCTGGCCGACCGGGCGGGGCACTACCCCTCGCAGCTCTCCGGCGGCCAGCAGCAGCGGGTGGCGATCGCCCGGGCCCTGGCGATGGACCCGAAGCTGATGCTGTTCGACGAGCCGACCTCGGCCCTGGACCCGGAGCTGGTCGGTGACGTCCTGGACGTCATGCGGGACCTCGCCGAGTCCGGCATGACCATGGTCGTCGTCACCCACGAGATGGGCTTCGCCCGCGAGGTGGGCGACAGCCTGGTGTTCATGGACGGCGGTGTGGTGGTGGAATCCGGCCACCCTCGGGACGTCCTGACGAACCCGCAACACGAGCGGACGCAGTCGTTCCTGTCCAAGGTGCTGTGAGGCTCCGCCGGTAGCCGTCGTTTCGGTTGCGGGTCGGCTGTGGCCGGCCGCGCGGTGTCCCGCGCCCTTCGGGGCTCGGCCCGGACGTGCGGAGGGGCGGTACGAGTGTTCTCGTACCGCCCCTCCCGCATGTCCGGACCGACGCGTTCTACTTCACGGCGAGCAGCAGGCTGTCGGACGGCGACGCCCACACCGCCCGGGCCTCCGCGAACCCCTTCTCCTTCAGCACCGCGGCGTGCCACGCCGCCGACGGCGTGTCCCCGTCCGCGTGCTCGCCGTAGATCTCGAAGCGGCGGGCGGTCGGCTCGGCGAGGACCGGGTCCTCGGCCGCCAGCTGCCACCACTGCGCCCAGTCCAGGGCACCGTCCCGCTTGGCCTGATCCATGCGGGCGTGTCGCTGGGCGCGCTCGGCCGCGTTGATCCGGGGCGTGGACTCGTCGATCATGTGGTCCGCGTTCATGAAGACACCGCCGTCGCGGACCAGCTCCGCGACCCGACCGTAAAGGGCCGCGAGGGGTGCTTTGTGCAGCCAGTGCAGGGCCGTGGCGGTCAGGACGGCGTCGTAGGAGTCGTACGGCAGCTTCGCCGCCCAGTCGGGGTCCTTGAGGTCGGCGGTGACGAAGGAGACGCGGCCGTCGCCCTCGAAGGTGCCGCGCGCGATGGCCAGCAGGGCCGGGTCGAGGTCGACGCCGGTGCTGGTCGCCTCGGGGAAGCGCCGGAGCAGCCGGGCGGTGATGGTGCCGGTGCCGCAGGCGAGGTCGAGCACGCGCGGGGCCGTGCCGACGAGCGCCTCGACCATGTCGAGCATGATCCGGAAGCGCTCCTCGCGGTCCGGCATGTACCACTCCTGCTGCCGGTCCCAGCTCTCCTGCCAGGCGGACCAGTCGGTTCCGGTACTGGTGGTCATGGAAACACCGTCTCCTCGCACTCGCGTAATACCCTGGAAGCACGACCGGCTGTTACCCCGCTCGCAGCCACGACCATAGAGCGCCCCCGTAAGGACTACAAGTGGAACTGGCCTATTACTCGGATTACGCCGTACGTCTCGTGAACAGCGAGGAACCGGCCCGGGGCAAGGACTCCCTGACCTCCGTCGAGGCCGTCCGCGACCTGTTCGGCGACAACTCGTCGGCGGCCCGCCGCGCCACCGACGCCGATGTCACCCGCTTCCGCTCGGTCCGGGGCCGGCTGCGCGCGGTCTTCGAGGCCGCCGACAAGGGCGACGAGACCCTCGCCGTGGACCTGCTGAACTCACTGCTGCTGGAGTTCCCGGTCAGCCCGCAGATCTCCGGGCACGACCACCGCGACGAGGACGGCCGCCCGCTGTGGCACATGCACCTGGCCGACCACCCGTCCAACGCCACGGCGGGCTACGCGGCGATCGCGGCGATGGGCCTGGCCTTCCACCTCACCGAGTACGGCGTGGACCGCCTCGGCTTGTGCGAAGCCGCCCCCTGCCGCAACGCCTACCTCGACACCTCCACCAACCGCTCCCGGCGCTACTGCTCGGACCGCTGCGCGACCCGCGCCAACGTGGCCGCCTACCGGGCCCGCAAGCGCCTGGAGGCCGACCGGTCGGGCAGCAGCGGCCTGGCGGCGGAGAGCGTCCAGCGCAGCAGCGCGAGCGGCGAGCGCTGACCGGCCTTGCGCGGCCGGAACCGGAACCACGCCTTCCCGAGGATCAGCTCCTCGGGCACGACGCCGTAGTCGGTGCTGTCCCCACCCGCGTACGGGTTGTCCCCGAGCACCCACCAGCCACCCTCGCGCCGCTCCACGGCCCGCTTCACGACGAGCAGGTCCTGCTGGAACGGATGACGCAGGACCACGACGTCACCGGGCCTGACCCCGCTCCCGTAGCGCACCAGCAGCTGATCCCCGTGGTGCAGCGTCGGCACCATGGACGGCCCCGTCACCTCCGCGATCCCGAAGGGCGCCACGGCCCTCCCCCGTTCGGTCTCCTGCGACGGCTCCGGCATCCCCGGCACCTCCCCGGTCCGTTCCTCCACCAGTCTCAGTCTCACCCTGGACTTTTGTCCTAAGCCCTAGGGGGCACCCGAGAAATCGCCTTCCACAGGGAGTAATGTCGCACCTGAGAAGACGATCACGAGGAAGGAATGCTCCATGCTTTCCCGCCTGTTTGCCCCCAAGGTCAAGGTCAGCGCCCACTGCGACCTGCCCTGTGGCGTGTACGACCCGGCCCAGGCCCGCATCGAGGCGGAGTCGGTGAAGGCCGTCCAGGAGAAGATGGCCGGTAACGACGACCCCCACTTCCAGGCACGCGCCACCGTCATCAAGGAGCAGCGCGCGGAGCTCGCGAAGCACCACGTCTCCGTGCTCTGGAGCGACTACTTCAAGCCCCCGCACTTCGAGAAGTACCCGGAGCTGCACCAGCTGGTCAACGACACCCTGAAGGCCCTCTCGGCCGCCAAGGCGTCCACCGACCCGGCGACGGGCCAGAAGGCCCTGGACTACATCGCCCAGATCGACAAGATCTTCTGGGAGACCAAGAAGGCCTGACCCCAGAGCCTTTCGTCTCTGCCCCGCGGCCGTCCGCCACGGGACAGAGGTCGCGCGTGAGCGGCCCGTCCGGGATTTCCGGGCGGGCCGCTTCCGGCTGTCCGCCCGGCGGACCTAGTGGAACTGCGGCACGATCAGCCAGATCCCGTACCCCACCACCGCCGCGCAGGCGAGGAAGCACAGGGCCGCCTGCGCCCGGCCGACGGCGGAGCCTCCGGTACCGGAACCCTCCGCGCGGGACAGGCCCAGGACACCGAGGGTGAAGACGACGACCACGGCGAGGGTGACGCCGAGGCTGACCGCGGCGACCTGGCCGAGGGCGGACCAGTCGACATGCATGCAGGGCTCCCGGGGTTCAGGCGGCCGGGCCGGCGTGGGCCGGGGCCGGGTGGCGGACGGTGACCTCGTGGTGGTCGTTGACGTTGCCGGCGCGCACCGGGTTGCGCCGGGACAGGGCGAAGATGGTCGCGGCGAGGGCCAGCGCGACCAGGGCGATGACGACGGTGCCGACGTTCCCACCGTGCTTGACCACGCTCGCGGCCAGTCCGCCGACCAGCGCGGCGGCAGGCAGCGTGATCAGCCAGGCCAGCGCCATGCGGCCGGCCACGCCCCAGCGGACCTCGGCGAGCCGTCGGCCGAGGCCGGCGCCGAGGATGCTGCCCGAGGCGACCTGCGTGGTGGAGAGCGCGAAGCCGAGGTGGGCGGAGGTGAGGATGACGGCAGTGGAAGCCGTCTCAGCGGCGAAACCCTGCGGCGAGTGGATCTCCGTCAGGCCCTTGCCCATCGTGCGGATGATCCGCCAGCCGCCCAGGTAGGTGCCGAGGCCGATGGCGAGGCCCGCGGAGGCGATCACCCAGACCGGCGGGCCCGCGTCCTGACCGAGCGCGCCCGCCGAGATCAGCGTCAGCGTGATGACGCCCATGGTCTTCTGCGCGTCGTTGGTGCCGTGCGCGAGCGAGACCAGGGACGCCGACGCGACCTGGCCGAGACGGAAGCCCTTCGTGACCGCGTCCCGGCGGGCGCGGGCGGTGAGCCGGTAGGCGAGGTAGGTGGCGGCCAGGGCCGCGACACCGGCCACCACCGGGGAGGCCACGGCCGGGATCAGCACCTTGTCGACCACCTTGTCGAAGTGCACGGCATGGGAGCCCGCACCGACCCAGACTGCTCCGATGAGCCCGCCGAAGAGGGCGTGCGAGGAGCTGGAGGGCAGCCCGACGAGCCAGGTCAGCAGGTTCCAGAGGATCGCCCCGACCAGCCCCGCGAAGATCATCACGGGGGTGACCTGGGCATCGTCCACGATGCCACCGGAGATCGTCTTGGCGACCTCGGTGGACAGGAAGGCCCCGGCGATGTTGAGCACACCGCTGATCAGGACCGCGGTTCTGGGCTTGAGCGCACCGGTGGCGATGGAAGTGGCCATCGCGTTCGCGGTGTCATGGAACCCGTTCGTGAAGTCGAACGCCAGTGCCGTGACGATGACGACCGCCACGAGGAACGTGATGTGGTCCATCCCTCAAGCCAAGCAAGGACAGGCCAATGCCGCGATAACTGGAGGGAAACGCTCCACCGATCGCGGGGACTGCGGTGTGTGGTCCTGTGCGAAGCTGAGGGAGTGACCGCCCTGGAGGACCTGAGACGGCTTCGCCGCGTGCGCGACCGTATGGACCGCGAGTACGCCGAGCCGCTCGACATGACCGAACTGGCCCGTGACGCCCTGATGTCCGCGGGCCACTTCCAGCGCAGCTTCCGCAGGGCGTTCGGGGAGACTCCGTACAGCTATCTGATGACCCGCCGTATCGAGCGGGCCAAGGCGCTGCTGCGCCGGGGCGACCTCACGGTGACCGAGGTGTGCATGGCCGTCGGCTGCACCTCGCTCGGTTCCTTCAGCTCCCGCTTCACCGAGCTGGTCGGCGAGACCCCGAGCGCCTACCGTGCCCGCGACCACGAGGAGAGCGCGGTCATCCCGTCCTGCGTGGCCCGTCGGCTGACCCGTCCGCGCCGCCGCCCGTACTGAGGCACGGCCCGTCCGTCGGCTCTAGGGTGAGTGCATGGACGTGAAACTCGCGCAATGTTTCATCGCCGTGGACGACCACGACAAGGCCATCGCCTTCTACCGTGATGTGCTCGGTCTGGAGATCCGCAACGACGTGGGCTTCGAGGGGATGCGCTGGGTGACCCTGGGCTCTCCGCTCCAACCGGACGTGGAGATCGTCCTGGAGCCCCCGGACGCGAGCCCGGACGCCTCCCCCGCGGACAAGCAGGCGCTGAACGAACTCCTCGCCAAGGGTCTGCTGCGCGGGGTCATCTTCACCACGCCCGACTGCGACGCGCTGTACGAGCGGGTGCGGGAGTCCGGCGGCGACGTGCTGCAGGAACCGACGGACCAGCCGTACGGGGTGCGCGACTGCGCCTTCCGGGACCCGGCCGGCAACCAACTCCGCTTCCTCGAACGCCCCTCGACGTGAATCCCGCCGTGCGCCCCACGGCCTACGTCCCGCCGGGCGCGCCACGGCCTACGTCCCGCCGGGCACCCCGCGGCCCGGATCCCCGCCCGTGACCGCGGCAGGGCCCGCCTACACTCCGGTCATGGTCATTCGCTGGACGTACGCCTTCGCCGACCGCCCCGTCGCGCGCTTCGCCGGCGCGTGCGCGTTCTGGACGTCCGTCACGGGGACGCGGCTGTCCGAATTCCGCGGTGCCGACGGCGAGTTCGTGACGCTGCTGCCCGAGGGCACGGATCCGGGCGTGAAGCTGCAGGGCGTCCGCGAGGGGGACGGCGGCGCTCACATCGACCTGTGCGCCGAGGACGTGCGGAAGCTGACCGCACTCGCCCGCCGGCTCGGCGCCGCCCTCGTGGCGGACCACGGGGACTGGGCCGTACTGCGTTCTCCCGCGGGCCAGTTGTTCTGCGCCGTGCCCTGGCACGGGGAGGCGGTACGGCCGCCGGTGGTGTCCGGCAGCCGCCTGGACCAGGTGTGCCTGGACATCCCGCCGTCCCGGTACGACAGCGAGGCCGCGTTCTGGTCCGGACTGACCGGATGGGAGCAACGGGCAGGCTCCCGCCCGGAGTTCCGGGTACTGCAGCCGCCGGCGGGCTTCCCGGTCCGGCTGCTGCTCCAGCGGCTCGACGAGGAGCGGCCGGCCTCCGCCCACCTCGACCTCGCCTGCGCGGACATCGCCGCGGTCCGAGCCCGGCACGAGGAGCTGGGCGCCTCCCTCGTCCGCAAGGGAGCCCACTGGGCCGTGATGCGTGATCCGGCGGCGGGCACGTACTGCCTGACCGGACGCGACCCGGAGACGGGCGGCCTGCCGGACGGCGACGCGCGGGGCCGTACCGCCGCCGTGTAGAACGCCGGCCCGCCCCGACGGCCACGGCCACGGCCACGGCCACGGCTCACATCGTCACCCCCAGGGCTCCACGTCCACCACGGCCTCGACCGGCACCGGACCGTACACGTGCGGGAACTCCTCCCCGCCCGGCTCGGCGGACTCGTACTTCACCGGCACCCCGACCAGGGCCGGGTCCACGACGAGGACGACCAGGGCGTCCGGGCCGTCGTAGTCGCCGTAGAGGAACTCGGCGATGCGCGGGAGCTGTTCACGGGTGGAGAAGTGGATGAAGCCCTCCTGCTGGAGGGTGCGGCCCCGGGTCGACACCTCGTAGGCGCCGTGCTCGCGCGCCGCCTCCCACAGGGAGCGCTCGGTGACGTGCACGATGTAGGGAAGTTTCGGCATGCGCCCACGCTACGGCGTCCCCGGGCTGCCGACGCGGTCAGAGCGCGTGATCCTCCGCGCCCGCCTCCGACGGCTTCCCGGGTCCGGAGGGCCGCTGCGCCGCGTCGGCGTTCCGGCCGGCCTCGGCGGGGGGCCGGCCGTCGTCGACGTGGGACGGGCAGTCGGGGTTGTGGCACGGGCCCGGGCCCCAGACCGGCACCCATGCGCCCAGGGTCTTGTGCCGCTTGACGACCGTGTCGACGGGCTGTCCGCAGTCGGGACAGACACGTGGCTCTCTGTCCATGTCCTCAGGGTAGAGCCGCGGCGGGCTCAGCGCTTCCTGCCGCACGTACGGCCGAGAGCCACTCCGCCTGTAGTGGTTCGGTTGTCGTACTCCCGTCGTCGCGCCGCACGCTCCCCTCGTCGTGGTGCGGGGGCTCGGCAGGCCGCGCGGGCCGTTTCGGGCGCCGGACACGACGACGGGCCCCGCACACCGTTGATGTGCGGGGCCCGCCCGGCCGGAGCCCCGGTGGCGTGCGGGGTCAGGAGCCGCACGGTCCGGGGTCTCCGGGGTCTGCTCGGCCGCCGGGAACAGCGGCGTTCAGCTGTGGCGCCGGGTCATGCACCCGATCCGCGGTTCAGCTGTGGCGCCGGGTCACGAACTCGGCGAGTGCCAGCAGGCCGCCGGCCGCCTCCGGATCGGGCACCGCCCGGGACAGTTCCTGCACCGCGAGGGCCATCCGGTCGGCCGCCTCCGCCTGGGCCCAGTCCCGGCCGCCGGCCCGCTCGACCACCAGTGCCGTACGCGCTATCTCCCCGGCCTCTGCCTCCTCCTCCAGGTACGGCTTCCCGTACAGCGCGGCGAGTTCGGCCGCCTCCGGGGTGCCGGAGCCGAGCGCCGCCACCACCGGCAGGGACTTCTTGCGGGCGGCGAGATCCGCACCGGCCGGCTTGCCGGTGTGCTGCGGGTTGCCCCATATGCCGATGACGTCGTCGATCAGCTGGAAGGCGAGCCCGGCCTGGCGGCCGAAGCCGTTCAGCGCGGCCACCTCCT
The DNA here is from genome assembly GCF_016741775.1 of Streptomyces actinomycinicus. Lineage (GTDB taxonomy): Bacteria > Actinomycetota > Actinomycetes > Streptomycetales > Streptomycetaceae > Streptomyces > Streptomyces actinomycinicus. Next base: position 41,983 of record NZ_JAERRK010000016.1, read on the forward strand.
CCTGCCCGGCGCCCGCGTACAGCGCGCCCATGGCGCAGGCGCAGCCCAGCAGGGCGCCGGTCTTGGACTCGGCCATGGCGAGCACCTCGTCCAGGGTGACCGCGTCGGGCGCGCGCTGCTCCAACTCGGTGTCGGCGTGCTGGCCGGCGCACAGCTCCACGACACAGTCCGCGAGCCGGGCCGCGGCCGGCACGGCGGCCGGGTGCGGGTCCTCGGCGAGCAGCCGGAGGGCCAGCGCCTGGAGGGCGTCACCGGCGAGGATCGCGTCGGCGTCGCCGAAGACGGTCCACGCCGTGGGCCGGTGCCGGCGGGAGGTGTCCCGGTCCATCACGTCGTCGTGCAGCAGCGTGAAGTTGTGGATCACTTCGACCGCCGCTGCCGCCCGCACGGCCGCCACCCGGGCCGCCGGGCCGCCGAGCGCCGCGGCGGCCGCGAGGACCAGGGCGGGCCTTATCGCCTTGCCCGCGTTGCCCGCCGCCGGGGTGCCGTCCGCGTGCTCCCAGCCGAAGTGGTAGAGCGCGACCCTGCGCATGGAGCCGGGCAGCGACTCGACGGCCGCACGCAGTTCCGGGTCGACCAGGGCGCGGGTGCGTTCCAGCAGCACGGCCGCCTCCTGCCCGTCGAGCGGACCGGTGTCACCGGCCTTCTCCCGCGGCTCCCCCGCCGTACCGGGCCGCACCTCCCCCGCCGTACCGGGCCGCGGCTCCCCCGCCGTGCCGGGCCGCGGCACACCGGGGGAACGCTGTTCGGTTTCCGTCATGAACTCGGCCATGCAACCCCCTCGCCAGGTCCGCGGAGGCCGGCGTCGCCGGCCCGGCCGGACGTGTATCCCCAGGGGTTACCCGCCTCGGCGGGTGAAGACACGGCCGCGAAGTGCGGAAACGTCACCTCCACCGGCCGATCTCGACGTTCTCCAGCACACCCAGCGCGTCCGGCACGAGGACGGCGGCCGAGTAGTACGCCGTCACGAGGTACTTGATGATGGCCTGTTCGTTGATGCCCATGAACCGCACGGAGAGGCTGGGCTCGATCTCGTCCGGGATGCCGGACTGCCTCAGGCCGATGACGCCCTGCTCCGACTCGCCGGTACGCATGGCGATGATGGAGGTCGTCCGGGCCTCGCTGATCGGGATCTTGTTGCACGGGTAGATCGGCACACCGCGCCAGGTGGGAATGCGGTTGCCGGCCATGTCGACGGTCTCCGGCACCAGGCCCCGCTTGTTCAGCTCGCGTCCGATCGCCGCGATCGCGCGCGGATGGGCGAGGAGGAGCTTGGTGCCCCGGCGGCGGCTGAGCAGCTCGTCCAGGTCGTCCGGGCTGGGCACGCCGTCGTGCGGCTGGATCCGCTGGTCGTACTCGCAGTTGCTGAGCAGGCCGAACTCCGGGTTGTTGACCAGTTCGTGCTCCTGGCGCTCCTTCAACGCCTCGACCGTGAGCCGCAACTGCTGCTCGGTCTGGTTCATGGGCTGGTTGTACAGGTCGGCCACGCGGGAGTGGATGCGCAGCACGGTCTGGGCGATGCTCAGCTCGTACTCACGGGGCCGTGCCTCGTAGTCCACGAAGGTGTGCGGGATGTCGGGCTCGCCGGAGTGGCCGGCCGCCAGCTCGACCTCCTTCTCGCCGTACTTGTTGGTCCGCTGGTCCGGGATCGAGCGGACCTGCTCCAGGTGCGCGCGGAGGGTGTCGGAGCGCTCCGCGACCTGCTCGACGTCCTGGCGGCTCAGGATGAGCACCGTGCACGCGGTGTCGGCGCGGGCGGTGTACTCCCAGATGGCGTCCGGGTCGAGCAGCGCCTGGTCGCCGAAGTAGGCGCCGTCGGCGAGGACACCGAGGACGGCGTCGTCGCCGTAGGGACCGGTGCCGACCTTCTCCACGCGGCCGTGGGCCAGCAGGTAGACGTCGTCGGTCTGGTTACCGAAGTCGGCGATCACTTCGCCGGGTGCGAAGTCACGCTGTCGGCAGCGCCGGGCCAGCTCGGTCAGGACCTCCTCGTCCTCGTACGACCGCAGGGCCGGCAACTCACCCAGCTCGGCCGGGATGACCTCCACCTGGTCGCCGGTCTTCACGAAGGTGATACGGCCGTCGCCGACGGCGTAGGTCAGCCGCCGGTTCACCCGGTAGGTACCGCCCTGGACGTCCACCCAGGGAAGCGTGCGCAGCAGCCAGCGGGAGCTGATCTCCTGCATCTGTGGAACGGACTTGGTGGTGGTGGCCAGGTTCCGCGCTGCCGCCGTCCCGAGGGACTGCTGCGGCTTGCCCTGCTCCGTGCGGACCTCTTCGCCTACCGACATAGAGAAATGCCCTCCCGTGTATTCCGGTGCCGTATCGCACCCGCACCGGTCTTCGGACCGAGCCTTTCAGCACGGAACGTGGTCGCGCCATTACCCGAACGAGCGGGAATGGATCATCTGATTACTGGGCACGAAGAGGCCTCTCGCCCCGGTAGGTACCGGATGTGCCGTCTGCACTGTCTGTCCGGATCGGCTCGCACAGCGTGCGAACGATGTGTTCCACGACGTCCGGTTTCGGTAGAAGTCCGCTGGACGAAACGGCCGCGACCGGCGGCCGGACGGGCACGGCACGAAGGAGTCGGTCATGGCCCCACCCATGTCGGCGAGCGGGTTTCTGGACGCATTGCTGGCGGAGGGCGTCACGGTCGTCGAGGTCGGCGACTGGCGGCACCACAACCGCAACCACAAGGGCCCGTGGGGCCCGGTCCACGGCGTGATGATCCACCACACGGTGACGCAGGGCAGCGCGCGCACGGTGGAGCTGTGCCGGGACGGCCACGCCGACCTGCCGGGGCCGCTGTGCCACGGCGTGATCACCAAGGACGGCACGGTCCACCTGGTCGGCTACGGCCGCGCCAACCACGCCGGGCTCGGTGACGACGAGGTGCTCCGCGCGGTCATCGCCGAGAAGGGGCTGCCCCCGGACAACGAGGCGAACACCGACGGCAACCGGCACTTCTACGGCTTCGAGTGCGAGAACCTCGGCAACGGGAAGGACCCTTGGCCGGAGGAACAGCTGGACGCGATCGAGCGGGTCGCCGCGGCGGTGTGCCGGCGGCACGGGTGGACGGAACGGTCGGTCATCGGGCACCGGGAGTGGCAGCCGGGGAAGGTGGACCCGCGGGGGTTCACGATGGCCTGGCTGAGGGAGCGGGTGCGGGAACGGCTGAAGGGATAGCGCCCTCGGGGGCGGGCACATCGCGGGTACGGGAACGGCTGAAGGGACAGCGCCCTCGGGGGCGGACGCATCGCGGTACGGGAACGGCTGAAGGGACAGCGCCCTCGGGGGCGGACGCGTCGCGGGTACGGGAACGGCTGAAGGGGGTAGCGCCGTCAGGGGGCGGGGGCATCGCGTACTGCGACGTGGGCGGACGTGGGGCTGGTTCTCGCGGTTCCCCCGTTCCTCCGGGGTGCTGCCGCCTGGCGCCGTCCCTCATCCGGGCGACAATGAAGTTGTGACCAGCCCCGACCCGCTCACGCCCCGCCTCCCCTCGCCCCTCCAGGAGATACGCGACGACCGTTTCGCCCGGTACGGGCTGCGGCTGCTGCTCAAGCGCGACGATCTCATTCACCCGGAGCTGATCGGCAACAAGTGGCGCAAACTCGTGCCGAACCTCGCGGCGGCCCGGAACCGTCCGCTGGTCACCTTCGGCGGGGCCTACTCCAACCACCTGCGGGCCACCGCGGCGGCCGGCCGTCTGCTGGGGCTGCCGACCGTCGGGGTGGTCCGCGGCCAGGAGCTGGCCGACCGGCCGCTCAACCACTCCCTGGCCCGGTGCGCGGCCGACGGCATGCGGCTGCACTTCACCGACAGGTCGACGTACCGGCGCAAGTCCGAGCCGGAGATTCTGGCCGCGATCCTGCACGCGGCCGGCGCCGAGGGCGCGTACGTCGTCCCCGAGGGCGGCAGCAACGCCGAGGCGGTGCGCGGCTGCCGTGCCCTCGGCGAGGAACTGCGCGGCCGGGCGGACGTCGTCGCGGTCGCCTGCGGCACCGGCGGCACCCTCGCCGGCCTCGCCGCCGGCCTGCCGGCCGGACAGCGCGCGCTCGGGGTGCCGGTCCTGAAGGGAGGCTTCCTGGAAGCCGGTGTACAGGCCCTGCAGGAACGTGCCTTCGGAGCCCGCACCGGCACCTGGTCGCTGGACGACCGCTTCCACTGCGGGGGTTACGGCCGTACGACACCGGAACTCACGGCGTTCGCACAGGACTTCGAGGAGCGGCACGGACTCCCCGTCGAGCGTCTCTATGTCGCCAAGTTGCTGTACGGACTCGTCACCCTTGCGGGCGAGGGCGCCTTCGCGCGCGGGACGACGATCGCCGCCGTCGTCACCGGGCGCCCGTTCCCGGCGGACGGCCTCGCTCCCGCGGACGCGCCGGGGCGCTAGCCGGCCTCCCGGAAGGCGGCAGCCTCCTCCAGGTCCAGCCGTCTGAGCAGGGCGCGCAGCATCTCGTCGTCGATGTAGCGGTGGTCGCGGAGCCGGACGAAGACCTCGCGCTCGGCACTGATCATCTCGCGGGAGAGCCGGCGGTAGGTGTCGTCCACGGATTCGCCGGTGACCGGGTTGACCTGGCCGAGTCGCTCCCAGACGGCGTTGCGGCGGCGCTCCAGGACCATGCGCAGCCGGTCGGCCAGCGGCGGCGGCAGGGCGTTGCGCTCGTCGGAGAGGAGTTCGTCGAGCCGGGTCTCGGCGGCGCGGGAGGCCTGCGCCTGCGCGTTGGCCTCGGCGAGCGTCTCGGCCTGCTGATTGCGGCCGGGGAACTTCAGCATCCGGATCAGCGGGGGCAGGGTGACGCCCTGCACGACGAGCGTGCCGATGACGGTGGTGAAGGTCAGGAAGATGATCAGGTTGCGCGGGCCGTCGGGCATGGACGACGGGATGGCGAAGGCGATGGCGAGGGAGACGACACCGCGCATGCCGGCCCACGAGGTGACCATCGCCCCCCGCCAGGTGGGGTTGTCCTCACGCTCCCTGATGCGCGCCGACAGCAGCCGGGGCACGAAGGTGGCCGGGTAGACCCAGACGAACCGGGCCACGACGACGACCAGGAAGACGGCGACCGCGTACCAGGCCGCGGACCCGCCCTCGTACTCCCCGAGCCGCTTGAGGACGATCGGCAGCTGGAGTCCGATCAGCGCGAACACCGCGGACTCCAGCACGAAGGCGACCATCTTCCACACCGCCTCCTCCTGCAGGCGCGTGGCGAAGTCGACCTCCCACGCACGGTGGCCGAGGTAGAGGGCGACGACCACGACGGCGAGCACTCCGGAGGCGTGCGCCTGCTCGGCGACCCCGTAGGCGACGAACGGGATCAGCAGGGAGAGGGTGTTCTGCAGGAGCGGTTCGGTGAGGTGGGTGCGCAGCCAGTGCAGGGGGGCCATGAGGACGAGGCCGACCCCCACGCCGCCGACCGCGGCGAGCAGGAACTCGCCGATCCCGCCCGCCCAGGTGGCCCCCTCACCGGTGGCCGCGCCGAGCGCGACCTTGTACGCGGTGATCGCGGTGGCGTCGTTCAGCAGGGACTCGCCCTGGAGGATGGTGGTGATCCGGGAGGGCAGGCCGACCCGGCGGGCGACCGCCGTGGCGGCCACCGCGTCCGGCGGGGCCACGACCGCGCCCAGCACCAGCGCGGCCGGCAGCGACAGCCCGGGGACGATCACATAGGCGGCCCAGCCGACGACGAAGGTCGCGAAGAGCACGTAGCCCACCGAGAGCAGGGCCACCGGCCGCAGCTGGGCGCGCAGGTCGAGGTAGGAGCTGTCGGTCGCGGAGGTGTACAGCAGCGGGGGCAGCAGCAGCGGCAGGACGACGTGCGGATCGAGGGTGTAGGACGGCACGCCGGGGACGTAGGAGACGGCCAGACCGACCGCGACCAGCAGCAGGGGCGCCGGCGCGGGGGTGCGCCGTGCCGCGGCGGCCACCGCGGCACTGCCCGCCACCAGCAACAGCAGCGGCATCACGACCATCGACCTCGCCCACCCTCGTTTTTCCGCGCGGCCACCCGCACACCCGTCGTAATCTGGCAATCATGAAACAGTGCACGCACGCCGACGCGCTGCCGCACCCGGAACCGGAGCCGCTCGACGAGACCTGTCCGGAGTGCCGGCGGGACGGCACACATCCGGTGCAGCTGCGGCTGTGTCTCAGCTGTGGTCACGTCGGCTGCTGCGATTCCTCGCCGGGACGGCACGCGACGGAGCACCATGCGACGTCGGGACACCCGGTGATGCGCACGTTCGAGCCCGGCGAGGACTGGCGGTGGTGCTTCGTGGACCACGTGCTGGTCTGAGCGGGGCGCTCCGAGGGGCGCCGCGGAGATCGCTCCAGGGAGCCCCGCGAGGTGTTCTCGCCGAGAGCGTTCTCATCCGACCGCGTTCTCGTGTGACACTGCATTCGGCGGCGGCCGCACGACGGTTCGAGCGTCTGACGTCTGGGTACGTCAACCCGGCGCGCGCTCTTCCCATTTGGGCCCGCAGACCCTCTAGACACGGAGCGTATCCACAGCTTTACTGTGAGTGACGCCAGGGGGTTGGGGTCCCGGGGACAGGAACGTTCGGAGCGCGATAGCGTCACCGCTTGAACCACGTACGCGTTACCCCGGGGGGCAACCCTCGGCCCCGTAAAGCTTGTACCACCATGGAGGTGAGGGTGTCCCAGATCGCAGGCGAGCCCGCGGCGAACCAGGACTTCGTGGAAGTCCGGCTTCCGGCTGCGGGTGCCTACCTGTCGGTGCTGCGGACGGCCACGGCCGGTCTGGCGGCCCGCTTGGACTTCACCCTGGACGAGATCGAGGACCTGCGCATCGCCGTCGACGAGGCCTGCGCGATCCTGCTGCAGCAGGCCGTGGCCGGCTCGGTCCTCAGCTGTGTCTTCCGGCTCGTCGACGACTCGCTGGAGGTCACCGTGTCGGCGCCGACGACGGACGGCCACGCCCCTTCACGCGACACCTTCGCCTGGACCGTGCTGTCGGCCCTCGCGGGCAAGGTCTCGTCCGCCGTGGACGAGGACAAAACGGTGTCGATCAGCCTCTACAAACAGCGCGGCGCGGGTCCCGGGCCGGCGTGAGGAACGGGGACGGGCCGGTGCGGGACGAAGAGCGCGGCACACGGGAGCTGCCGACCGGGGACGGGGGTGCCCCCTGGTCCGGAGCCGAGACGTCCGGGGAGGTCCCCCGGGACGGTTCCCGGCGCATGGCGGACGGCATCGACGGCATCCCCGAGCAGGCCAGGCCGCACCCGGAGGGCGACTCAGCACGGGTCGACGGTGACGACGCCGGCCAGGCCGCCCCGCCGGAGGCGCGCGGCGGCGCCGGGTCCGCCGACCGCGCGGGGGCGAGGGCTCGGGGAAGGGCTACGGGCGGGACGATGAGCGAGCACGAGCGGTACGCCGACGACGACGCGCTGGGCGCGGAGGCCGTGCAGGCCACACAGCACGACCCCCAGGACCGCAGCGGGGCGCGGGCGATGTTCGTGGAGCTGCGCAAGCTGAACGCGGGCAGCGCGGAGTACGCGGAGCTGCGCAACCAGCTGGTCCGTATGCACCTGCCGCTCGTGGAACACCTGGCACGCCGCTTCCGCAACCGCGGCGAGCCGCTGGACGACCTCACCCAGGTCGCCACGATCGGCCTGATCAAGTCCGTCGACCGGTTCGATCCGGAGCGCGGCGTGGAGTTCTCCACGTACGCCACCCCGACCGTCGTCGGCGAGATCAAGCGGCACTTCCGCGACAAGGGCTGGGCGGTCCGGGTGCCGCGCCGGCTCCAGGAGCTGCGGCTCGCGCTGACCACGGCGACCGCCGAGCTGTCCCAGCTGCACGGCCGCTCCCCCACGGTTCACGAGCTGGCCGAGAAGCTCGCCATCTCCGAGGAGGAGGTCCTGGAGGGCCTGGAGTCCGCCAACGCGTACTCCACGCTGTCCCTGGACGTGCCCGACACGGACGACGAGTCGCCGGCGGTCGCCGACACCCTGGGTGCCGAGGACGAGGCGCTGGAGGGTGTGGAGTACCGCGAGTCCCTCAAGCCGCTGCTGGAGGACCTGCCGCCGCGCGAGAAGCGGATCCTGCTGCTGCGCTTCTTCGGGAACATGACCCAGTCGCAGATCGCGCAGGAGGTCGGCATCTCCCAGATGCACGTCTCCCGGCTGCTGGCCCGCACGCTGGCCCAGCTGCGCGAGAAGCTCCTCGTCGAGGAGTGAGCCCCGCTCACCGGGCCCCACGCGTGAACCGTGCCCGGTGAGCCCGCTCGCCGAGCGTGCTCCGTGAGCCCTTACTCGGCCCTGCCCGGTCCCCTGATCCCGAGGGCCCGGGTCGTCTCGCCGTTGACCAGGAGCACCAGCGCCGCCACGGCGATCACCCCGAGGACGATCCCGGCCGGGATGGCCATGCTGTCGGCCCGGAGCAGGTTGTAGGCCACCGGCAGCGCCATGACCTGAGTGATCACGGCCGGGCCACGGCTCCAGCGGCGCCGCAGCAGCAGACCGCGCGCGGCGATCAGCGGCAGCAGCGCGAGCACGACCAGGGTGATCCCGAGGGACACGGCCTGCTGCCGGTCGTCCGGGTCACCGGTGATCCCGAGGACCAGCGCGTACAGGCCGCCGGCCACGAGTGCGGCGCCCTCCAGCGCGGCGAGCACGGCCGCGTACGTCAGCCGGCGCGGGCGCGGCTCGGCGGTGCCGGCTTCGGCGGTGTCCTGGACGGGCTTCTGCTGACTGCTCACCCCAGCAGGGTAGCCGCCCGGTACCCTGGGCGGCCGGTCGGTACGGGAGGCCGCGCCCGCACCCGTCACGGACGGTTTCCCGACCTGTACCTGTCACGGACGGCCCGCCCGTGACAGCGCCACGTGTCCAGACTCACGCCCCCACCTCTTACCGGATCCCTACCTCGGTCTGGGCCGGGTACCCCCCAGTAGGTACGCTGCCATGCATGCGTGCACTTCTCGTGGTCAATCCGGCGGCAACCACCACAAGCGCACGCAGACGTGACGTCCTGATCCACGCGCTGGCGAGCGAGGTGAAGCTCGAGGCGGTCACCACCGAGTACCGCGGCCACGCGCGCGATCTCGCCCGGCAGGCGGCGGAGAGCGACGACATCGACATGGTCGTCGCCCTCGGCGGCGACGGCACGGTCAACGAGGTCGTCAACGGTCTCCTGCACGACGGCCCCGCACCGGAGCGGCTGCCCGGTCTCGCCGTCGTCCCCGGCGGTTCCACGAACGTCTTCGCCCGCGCCCTGGGTCTGCCCAACGATCCCGTCGAGGCCACCGGCGCCCTGCTGGACGCGCTGCGCGAGGGCAGCGAGCGGGTCGTCGGACTCGGGCTCACCTCCGGCACACCGGGCACCGAGGACGAGGCGGTGCCGGCCCGCTGGTTCACCTTCAACGCCGGGCTCGGCTTCGACGCGGGCGTGGTGGGGCGGGTGGAGCAGCAGCGCGAGCGCGGCAAGAAGTCGACGCACGCGCTCTACGTCCGTCAGGTGCTCCGGCAGTTCCTGGGCGAGCCGAACCGCCGGCACGGCACGATCACCCTGGAGCAGTCCGGTGCCGACCCGGTCGAGGATCTTGTCGTCGCCATAGCCTCGAACACGTCCCCTTGGACGTATCTCGGCAATCGCCCGATGTACACGTCACCTAAGGCCTCGTTCGACACGGGCCTCGACGTACTCGGTCTCAGCCGTCTGTCGACGGCCGCGGTTGCCCGGTATGGCACCCAGTTGCTCACTTCGTCCCCCGAGCGCGGACCCCATGGCAGGCATGCCGTCTCACTGCACGATCTGGACCAGTTCACCTTGCATTCGAAGGTGCCCCTGCCCCTTCAGATGGACGGTGACCACCTGGGGCTGCGTACCAGCGTGACGTTCACAGGCGTACGCCGCGCACTGCGTGTGATTGTGTGAGCGGAACGGGCGAAAGTCCTTTCACTCGAACGTTTAGGCCAGGATCCACCCCATGGAAGTACGGCTGTGACCCAGTCGACACCGAGGAATCAAAAAAAACTTTCCGGAAGGGGTTGTATCCGTCGCTGAGGTTTGCGAGTCTCTACGTGGCGATCGGGACGGCCCGCAACACCGGCCTCCACTGATCACCGGAACCCCTCTTCAAACCAAGGACCACGCCGGGGAAGACTCGGCGGTCGGCCCTTCACTTGTTGAGGGATTCGTGAAAGCGTTCACATTCACAAGCAACCTGCATGTAATACCAAGGAGAGGTAGCAGCCATGGACTGGCGTCACAACGCCGTTTGCCGCGAGGAAGACCCCGAGCTCTTCTTCCCCATCGGCAACACCGGTCCTGCGCTGCTGCAGATCGAGGAAGCCAAGGCCGTCTGCCGTCGCTGCCCGGTGATCGAGCAGTGTCTGCAGTGGGCGCTCGAGTCCGGTCAGGACTCCGGCGTCTGGGGTGGTCTCAGCGAGGACGAGCGTCGCGCCATGAAGCGCCGTGCCGCCCGCAACCGGGCCCGTCAGGCCTCCGCCTGACACACCCACCCCTGCTGACAGCCTGAGCTTGGCGGCGCGCACAGCACGTGCGCATCTCCCGCCCCCGAGCCGCAGCGCGCAGTATCCCCCGATGCCGCTAGCGATTTAGCAGAGCAGCAACGAGCACGAGCCTCGGACCCATGGCGGTCCGGGGCTTTTTGCTGTCCCCACTCCCGACTCCCACGGATCCGCCGCCCACACCCGCCCTGCTCGTCGCTCCCCAGGGCCGCCCGCGACACGCCGACACCCCAACGGCCCAACGCCGCTGCACAAAAGGCCGATCCGTCACTTCTGGGCACGTACCGGGATGTCCAGGATCACCCGCGTCCCGCGCTCCGGCGCCGGGACCATGTCGAAGGTGCCTCCCAACTCGCCTTCCACGAGGGTCCGTACGATCTGCAGCCCGAGGTTGCCCGAGCGGTGGGGGTCGAAGCCCTCGGGCAGACCGACGCCGTCGTCCTGGACGGTGACCAGGAGGCGAGCCTCCTTGGTGGTGCCGCCACGCACCGCGGACACCTCGACCGTGCCGGTGTCGCCCGGGCGGAAGCCGTGCTCCAGGGCGTTCTGCAGGACCTCGGTGAGGACCATGGACAGCGGCGTGGCGACCTCGGCGTCGAGTATGCCGAAACGTCCGCTGCGCCGGCCGGTCACCTTGCCCGGCGAGATCTCGGCGACCATCGCCAGGACCCGGTCGGCGATGTCGTCGAACTCCACCCGCTCGTCCAGGTTCTGAGACAGCGTCTCATGCACGATGGCGATCGAGCCGACCCGGCGGACCGCCTCCTCCAGTGCCTCCCGGCCGCGCTCGGAGTCGATGCGCCGGGCCTGGAGCCGCAGCAGTGCGGCGACCGTCTGGAGGTTGTTCTTCACCCGGTGGTGGATCTCCCGGATGGTGGCGTCCTTGGTGATCAACTCACGTTCGCGGCGGCGCAGTTCGGTGACGTCCCGGCACAGCACCAGCGAACCGATACGGGCACCCTTGGGCTTGAGCGGGATGGCCCGGAACTGGATGACGCCGTCGTTGGCCTCGATCTCGAACTCGCGCGGCGCCCAGCCGCTGGCCACCTTGGCGAGCGCCTCGTCCACCGGGCCGCGGGTCGGGGCGAGTTCGGCGGTGGTCTGCCCGAGGTGGTGCCCGACCAGGTCGGCGGCGAGGCCGAGGCGGTGGTAGGCGGACAGGGCGTTCGGGGAGGCGTACTGGACGATGCCGTCCGCGTCCAGCCGGATCAGGCCGTCGCCGACGCGCGGGGAGGCGTCCATGTCGACCTGCTGGTCGGGGAACGGGAAGGCGCCGGCCGCGATCATCTGGGCGAGGTCGGAGGCGCTCTGGAGGTAGGTCAGCTCCAGGCGGCTCGGGGTGCGGACGGTGAGCAGGTTGGTGTTGCGGGCGATCACACCGAGGACGCGGCCCTCGCGCCGTACGGGGATGGACTCGACCCGCACGGGGACCTCTTCGCGCCACTCCGGGTCGCCCTCGCGGACGATCCGGCCCTCGTCCAGCGCGGCGTCCAGCATGGGCCGCCGCCCGCGCGGGACCAGGTGGCCGACCATGTCGTCCTGGTAGGAGGTCGGGCCGGTGTTGGGGCGCATCTGGGCGACCGAGACGTACCGGGTGCCGTCCCGGGTGGGGACCCAGAGGACCAGGTCGGCGAAGGAGAGGTCGGAGAGCAGCTGCCACTCCGAGACCAGCAGGTGGAGCCACTCGAGATCGGAGTCGTCGAGGGCGGTGTGCTGGCGGACCAGTTCGTTCATGGAGGGCACGTGTGCGAGCGTACCCGGGGCCTGGTGGGTGGCCGAAAAACACCCGCGGGCCGCGGCGCCTGGAAGGGACCCTCAACCCTCCCGGCACCGCAGCCCGGAGCATCATCGGCCGTGGGGTGTGCGGTCCCGGTCGGCCGAAGGTCGAGGAGCCGGGGCAGTCAGGGCAGAGAGCACCGGTTCCTCGGTCCGCCTTCCTGTGCGGGGAAGACGGAGGCTGTGTTCTATTGGATTGTGGACTAGACCACGCGGGCGTGTCCATGGCCGGGGAAGAGCCCGGTAGCGGCCACTGGCACGCGATGCCACGCAGCCTAGCCCGCCCGGGTCACTCATGGGGCCAGATGGCCATGGCAATTTCCGCAAGTGCTTCCAATTGCTCCCGGCTCGCCCCGTCCCGCGCCCGCTGGGACGTGCCCTGGATCATCGCTCCGGCGTGCCGGGCGAGAGGGGAGGCGTCGGTGCCGGGCGGCAGCAGGCCCGCGGCGACGTCCGCCCGGATCCGGGATCGGCGCGCCGGCGGATGTCGCGGACGGGGCGGCGTTCCCGGCCTCCGAGGACGGGCACCGGGTGACCTGGCACTGGCTGGACGCGACGGCAGGATCCCTCCTCCGACCCCCGGAGAGCTGGGTTCTCGAACGCCGATTCTGTTAGATTGGTCTAAACCACATAGAGACGCACAGAGCCCTCTCCAGAACGGCAGGCCCAGCGTGGAAGTTGTCATCGTTCCGGACGCCGCGACGGGCGGCGAACTGATCGCCGAGGCCATGGCGCAGCTGCTGCGACGCAAGCCCGACGCCCTGCTCGGCGTGGCCACCGGCTCCACCCCGCTGCCCATCTACCAGGCACTGACCGGCAAGGTGCGCTCCGGCGCCGTGGACGTCTCGCGGGCCCGGATCGCGCAGCTCGACGAGTACGTGGGGCTGCCCGCCGACCATCCCGAGTCCTACCGCTCGGTGCTGCGCCGTGAGGTGCTGGAGCCGCTCGGCATAGGCATGGACGCCTTCATGGGACCCGACGGCACGGCCGAGGACGTCCAGGCGGCGTGCGAGGCGTACGACCGGACGCTCGCCGAGGCCGGCGGGGTGGACCTGCAGCTGCTCGGCATCGGCACCGACGGGCACATCGGGTTCAACGAGCCGTGCTCCTCGCTCGCCTCGCGCACCCGGATCAAGACGCTGACCGAGCAGACGCGGGTCGACAACGCCCGCTTCTTCGACGGCGACATCGAGCAGGTCCCGCACCACGTCATCACCCAGGGCATCGGGACGATCCTGGAAGCGCGGCACCTGGTGCTGCTGGCGACCGGTGAGGGCAAGGCGGACGCGGTCGCCGCGACCGTCGAGGGCCCGGTCGCGGCCGTGTGCCCGGCCTCCGCGCTCCAGCTGCACCCGCATGCCACGGTGGTCGTCGACGAGGCCGCCGCGTCCAAGCTGAAGCTGGCCGACTACTTCCGGCACACCTATGCCAACAAGCCGGAGTGGCAGGGGATATAGACGGGAGCACCGGCGGCAGCGGGAGAGGGGGGTGCGGGCTGCCGTGACCCGCTGGCCCGTGCGCCCCTCGCGCTCCCCCGCTCGATGGACTAGACCAACAACGGGTGCAACGGTATACAGAGGGGATCACGGAGCGTGCAGGGGGAGTCCTGACCCGGCAACCCGTGCCACGATGTGTGCCGTGGCCGATGGGATGTCGGTCCGCTTTCGGCATTCGGAGCCGGGAAGGCAGAGCATGAGCACCGACGTCAGCAGTGCGGAGAACGAGGCCGGCACGACCGTCCGTGCCGCGCGCGTCCCCAAGTACTACCGCTTGAAGAAGCACCTGCTCGACATGACCGAGACGCAGGCGCCCGGTACGCCGGTCCCGCCCGAGCGCACCCTGGCGGCCGAGTTCGACACCTCCCGCACCACGGTCCGCCAGGCCCTGCAGGAGCTGGTCGTGGAGGGCCGGCTCGAGCGCATCCAGGGCAAGGGCACCTTCGTGGCCAAGCCCAAGGTCTCCCAGGCGCTGCAGCTCACCTCCTACACCGAGGACATGCGGGCCCAGGGCCTGGAGCCGACCTCGCAGCTGCTGGACATCGGGTACATCACCGCGGACGACCGGCTCGCCGAGCTGCTGGACATCGCCGCCGGCGGGCGCGTACTGCGCATCGAGCGGCTGCGCATGGCCAACGGCGAACCGATGGCGATCGAGACCACCCACCTGTCGGCCAAGCGCTTCCCGGCCCTCAGGCGCTCCCTGGTGAAGTACACCTCGCTGTACACGGCGCTCGCCGAGGTCTACGACGTCCACCTCGCCGAGGCCGAGGAGACCATCGAGACCTCGCTGGCCACCCCGCGCGAGGCGGGCCTGCTCGGCACGGACGTCGGCCTGCCGATGCTGATGCTCTCCCGGCACTCGCTGGACCACGAGGGCAAGCCGGTGGAGTGGGTGCGGTCCGTATACCGGGGCGACCGGTACAAATTCGTGGCACGGCTGAAGCGTCCCGCGGAGTAACGGCCGGGCCCGTTCGCAGAATCGACATACCGTTATGCGGACGAGGTCTTCCACTGGCGCGACACCGTCACCTAGATTGCCTGCGCATTACACAGGTGATCAGCGAGGGGACGGAGCCGTGGCATGTCCGAAACGCCTGAAGTGAGGCCACCGGTGGTGACACCGGTCCGGGTGATCATCGCCCTGTGTCTCGTCGCGCCCTTCGTGGCGATGCTGTGGGTCGGCTCGTACGCCAAGACGGACCCCGCGTTCATCGGGATCCCGTTCTTCTACTGGTACCAGATGCTGTGGGTGCTGATCTCCACCGCGCTCACGATGCTCGCGTACCAGCTGTGGCAGCGTGACCAGCGCGCCCGCAAGGCCGCGGCCGGCCGGGACGAGGAGGCGGCGAAGTGAAGGACGTCAACGGCGTCGCGCTCGGCGTCTTCATCTTCTTCTTCCTGGCCGTCACGGTCATGGGGTTCCTGGCCGCGCGCTGGCGCAGGGCGGAGAACGACCAGTCCCTGGACGAGTGGGGTCTGGGCGGACGGTCGTTCGGCACCTGGATCACCTGGTTCCTGCTCGGTGGTGACCTGTACACGGCCTACACGTTCGTCGCCGTACCGGCGGCGATCTACGCGGCGGGCGCGGCGGGCTTCTTCGCGGTGCCGTACACGATCCTGGTGTACCCGCTGATCTTCACCTTCCTGCCGCGCCTGTGGTCGGTCTCGCACCGCCACGGCTACGTCACCACCTCCGACTTCGTGCGCGGCCGGTTCGGCTCGAAGGGGCTGTCGCTGGCCGTCGCGGTCACCGGCATCCTGGCGACGATGCCGTACATCGCGCTGCAGCTGGTCGGCATCCAGGCGGTGCTGGACGTGATGGGCGTCGGCGGCGGCGAGAACACCAACTGGTTCGTGAAGGACCTGCCGCTGCTCATCGCCTTCGGCGTGCTGGCCGCCTACACCTACTCCTCCGGCCTGCGCGCGCCCGCGCTGATCGCGTTCGTCAAGGACACGCTGATCTACATCGTCATAGCGGTGGCGATCATCTACATCCCGGTCAAGCTGGGCGGGTTCGACGACATCTTCGCCAAGGCGGGCGAGGCGTTCAGCCAGACCAACCCGGTCACCCAGGCTCCGCGCGGTGCGCTGGCCCCGGCGGAGAAGGGTCAGTGGACGTACGCCACCCTGGCGCTGGGCTCGGCACTGGCGCTGTTCATGTACCCGCACTCGATCACCGCGACGCTGTCCTCCAAGAGCCGTGACGTGATCCGCCGCAACACCACGATCCTGCCGCTGTACTCGCTGATGCTGGGCCTGCTGGCGCTGCTCGGCTTCATGGCGATCGCGGCCGGAGTGAAGGTCACCAACGGGCAGCTGGCGATCCCGCAGCTGTTCGAGGACATGTTCCCGGACTGGTTCGCGGGCGTGGCCTTCGCGGCGATCGGCATCGGCGCGCTCGTCCCGGCGGCGATCATGTCCATCGCGGCAGCGAACCTGTTCACCCGCAACATCTACAAGGACTTCATCAAGCCGGACGCCACGCCGCAGCAGGAGACCAAGGTCTCCAAGCTCGTGTCGCTGCTGGTGAAGGTCGGCGCCCTGGTCTTCGTCCTCACCATGGACAAGACGGTCGCCATCAACTTCCAGCTGCTGGGCGGCATCTGGATCCTGCAGACCTTCCCGGCCCTGGTCGGCGGTCTGTTCACCCGCTGGTTCCACCGCTGGGCGCTGCTGGCCGGCTGGGCGGTCGGCATGGTCTACGGGACGGTGGCCGCGTACGGGATCGCCTCGCCGACGCAGAAGCATTTCGGCGGCAACGCCAAGGAGATCCCGGGCATCGGCGAGATCGGCTACATCGGCCTCACGGCGTTCGTGCTGAACGTCCTGGTGACCGTGGTGCTGACCTTCGTCCTGAAGGCCCTGAAGGCTCCCGAGGGCCTGGACGAGACACGGCCGGAGGACTACACGGCGGACGCGGGCGATCCGGGCGTCCAGGTGGAGCTGCCTCCGGCCACGGCAGGCGCCGGCCACTAGGCAGACCCGCAGCGGGCCGCCGTGAAGCACGTGCCACGGCGGCCCGCTCGCTTGCGTGCCGCCCGCCGCATCTACGAACGCCTGGGCCTCGTCCGCGTCCCGGACCGTGACCGGAACCCGGTCCCGGACCTCGACGGCATCACTCTCCTCACCTACGAGTTGACGCTCTGAGACTGTCGCGACACAACATCTGGGGGTGCCACGGCAGCCCGGCACTAGATGTATGCTCGTCCTCGCTGTCGCCGCAGGGGAATCCGGTGCGAATCCGGAACTGTCCCGCAACGGTGTACTTGCGTGTATCCGCACGCCTGTTCAGTCCGAGGACCTGCCGACGGCGCGCACCCGACCGTCCGGTCCGGGTGCCTTGAGACGTCCGGGCCTCGCGGAGTGGGCCGGTGGACTCGACGCCGTGCGCGCTCGTGGCTGCCCCCTGCCCTCCGCCAGGCCCCAGTGCCGAGCGAGGGAGAGCCCCACGTGACCATCGCGCCAGTCGACCCGGCTTCAGTCCGCGAGCAGGAGACCGACGGTCCCGGTGCCGCGCTGCTGCGGACCCTGACCGAGCTGACCGCCGACCTGCCCGACGCCGACCCCGGCCGGGTCGCAGCCGCCGCGCTGCGCGGCCGGTCCGCGCGGGCCGACGAGGCGGAGCTGCGGGAACTGGCCACGGAGGCCGCCGCCGGGCTCATCTCCGAGGACCCCGCCTACTCGAAGCTGGCCGCCCGGCTGCTGACCCTCGCGATCCGGGACGAGGCCGCCTCGCAGGGCGTGACGTCCTTCACCGAGTCCGTCGCGGTCGGGCACCGCGAGGGCCTCGTCGCCGACCGCACCGCGGACTTCGTGCGGCAGCACGCCGAGCGGCTCGACGCGCTGATCGACCGTACCGCCGACGACCGGTTCGGCTACTTCGGCCTGCGCACCCTGCACAGCCGCTACCTGCTGCGCCACCCGATCACCCGCAAGGTCGTCGAGACGCCCCAGCACTTCATGCTGCGGGTGGCGAGCGGTCTGGCCGAGGACGACTCGGCCCGCTCCGTGGACGAAGTCGCCTCGCTGTACGGCCTGATGAGCCGCCTGGACTATCTGCCGTCCTCCCCCACCCTGTTCAACTCGGGTACGCGGCACCCCCAGATGTCGTCCTGCTACCTGCTCGACTCCCCGCTGGACGAGCTGGACTCCATCTACGACCGCTACCACCAGGTGGCCCGGCTGTCGAAGCACGCCGGCGGCATCGGTCTGTCGTACTCCCGCATCCGCAGCCGCGGTTCGCTGATCCGCGGCACCAACGGGCACTCCAACGGCATCGTCCCGTTCCTGAAGACCCTGGACGCCTCGGTGGCCGCGGTGAACCAAGGCGGCCGGCGCAAGGGCGCGGCCGCGGTCTACCTGGAGACCTGGCACTCCGACATCGAGGAGTTCCTGGAGCTGCGGGACAACACCGGTGAGGACGCCCGCCGTACGCACAACCTGAACCTCGCGCACTGGATCCCGGACGAGTTCATGCGCCGGGTCAACGCCGACGCCCCGTGGTCGCTGTTCTCGCCGGCCGACGTGCCCGAGCTGGTGGACCTGTACGGCGAGGAGTTCGACGCCGCCTACCGCAAGGCGGAGGCGGCGGGCCTGGCGAAGAAGACGCTTCCGGCGCGCGAGCTGTACGGCCGCATGATGCGGACCCTCGCGCAGACCGGCAACGGCTGGATGACCTTCAAGGACGCCGCCAACCGCACGTCCAACCAGACCGCGCTCCCGGGACGTGTCGTGCACTCCTCCAACCTGTGCACGGAGATCCTGGAGGTCACCGACGACGGCGAGACCGCGGTCTGCAACCTGGGCTCGGTGAACCTGGGCGCGTTCGTGGACACCACGACCGGGGACATCGACTGGGAGCGGCTGGACCGGACCGTCCGCACGGCCGTCGTCTTCCTCGACCGCGTGGTCGACATCAACTTCTACCCGACCGAGCAGGCGGCCCGGTCGAACGCCAAGTGGCGCCCGGTGGGCCTCGGCGCGATGGGCCTGCAGGACGTCTTCTTCAAGCTGCGGCTGCCGTTCGACTCCGCGGAGGCGAAGCAGCTCTCCACCCGGATCGCCGAGCGCATCATGCTCGCCGCGTACGAGGCATCGGTCGACCTCGCCGAGGCCAACGGCCCGCTGCCGGCCTTCCAGGAGACCCGCACCGCCCAGGGCCTGCTGCACCCGGACCACTACGACGTCGAGCTGACCTGGCCGGAGCGCTGGGCCGCCCTGCGCGAGCGGATCGCGGCCTCCGGTATGCGCAACTCGCTGCTCCTGGCGATCGCGCCGACGGCCACGATCGCCTCGATCGCGGGCGTGTACGAGTGCATCGAGCCGCAGGTCTCCAACCTGTTCAAACGCGAGACCCTGTCCGGCGAGTTCCTCCAGGTCAACTCGTACCTGGTCCAGGACCTCAAGGACATGGGCGTGTGGGACGCCCGCACCCGCGAGGCCCTGCGCGACGCGAACGGATCGGTGCAGGACTTCGTCTGGATCCCCGAGGACGTCCGGCGGCTGTACCGCACGGCCTGGGAGATCCCGCAGCGCAGTCTGATCGACATGGCCGCCGCCCGCACGGCGTTCCTGGACCAGGCCCAGTCGCTGAACCTCTTCCTGGAGACGCCGACCATCGGCAAGCTCTCCTCGATGTACGCGTACGCCTGGAAGTCCGGACTGAAGACGACGTACTACCTGCGCTCGCGCCCCGCGACGCGCATCGCCCGTGCCGCCCAGGCGCAGACCCCCGCCGCCATCCCCGTGCAGCAGGCCGCCGACCCCGACGCGGTCGCCTGCTCCCTTGAGAACCCCGAGTCCTGCGAGGCCTGCCAGTAATGTCCAACCGTCCCCAGAACCTGCTCGACCCGGGCTTCGAGCTGACGCTGCGCCCCATGCGCTACCCCGACTTCTACGAGCGCTACCGGGACGCCATCAAGAACACCTGGACCGTGGAGGAGGTCGACCTCCACTCGGACGTGGCCGACCTCGCGAAGCTGACCCCGGAGGAGCAGCACCTCATCGGCCGGCTGGTCGCGTTCTTCGCGACGGGTGACTCGATCGTCGCGAACAACCTGGTGCTGACGCTGTACAAGCACATCAACTCCCCGGAGGCGCGCCTGTACCTGTCGCGCCAGCTCTTCGAGGAGGCCGTGCACGTCCAGTTCTACCTGACGCTGCTGGACACCTACCTCCCCGACCCGGAGGACCGGGCGGCGGCCTTCGCGGCCGTCGAGAACATCCCCTCCATCCGCGAGAAGGCGCAGTTCTGCTTCAAGTGGATGGACTCGGTGGAGAAGCTCGACCGGCTGGAGACGCGCGCCGACCGCCGCCGTTTCCTGCTCAACCTCATCTGCTTCGCCGCGTGCATCGAGGGGCTGTTCTTCTACGGTGCCTTCGCCTACGTGTACTGGTTCCGCAGCCGCGGCCTGCTGCACGGTCTCGCCACCGGCACCAACTGGGTCTTCCGTGACGAGACCATGCACATGTCCTTCGCCTTCGAGGTCGTCGACACCGTCCGCAAGGAGGAGCCGGACCTGTTCGACGACGAGCTGCGGCAGCAGGTCACCGACATGCTCCGGGAGGCCGTCGAGGCCGAGCTGCAGTTCGCGCGCGACCTGTGCGGGGACGGCCTGCCCGGCATGAACACCGACTCGATGCGGCAGTACCTCGAGTGCGTCGCCGACCAGCGCCTCACGCGCCTCGGCTTCGCCCCGGTGTACGGCTCGGAGAACCCCTTCTCCTTCATGGAGCTGCAGGGCGTTCAGGAGCTGACGAACTTCTTCGAGCGCCGCCCGTCGGCGTACCAGGTGGCGGTGGAGGGCACGGTCGACCTGGACGAGGACTTCTGACGCCTCCCCTCCCCACGGGGCTGCTGAGCCTCCCTGAGCTGTCGGTCGGTGCGCCTGTCACGCGGGACGCCGAGGGCGGAGGGGAGGATCAGGAGGACCAGGACCAGTGGGTCCGGGCGCTGGGTACGGCCCCCAACGCCTACCGGCGCGCGTTCCGGGGCCCTCGGGCCGCCTGAGCGCGCGCCGGTACCAGGTGTCCTACCAGGGCATCGCCCGCAGCAGCAGGTTGTGCGGGCGCAGCGTGATGCCGACGCGGGTGGTGTCATCGGACCCGCTGACCTGCTCGAAGCGGTACTTGGCCGAGATCGCGGCGGTGATCAGGCTCAGCTGGGCCATGGAGAAGTGGTCGCTGGGGCACTTGCGGTTGCCCACGCTGAACGGGCTCATCGCGTGCTTCGGGACCTCCTTGGCCCGCTCGGGCAGCCAGCGGTCGGGGTCGAAGTCGAGGTGGTGGTCGTAGGAACGGCCGTCGCGCTGGATGGCGTAGGGGCTGTAGACGATGTCCGCCCCGGCCGGAATGCGATAGCCCCCGAGAGCGGTGTCGGTCACCGCGCGGCGCGTCAGAATCCATACGGCGGGCCTGAGCCGCATGGCCTCGACGACGACATTGTTGGTGTGCGTGAGTGAGCGGACGTGCGCGAATCCGACGGGCCGGCCACCGGTCACGGATTCGACCTCGGTCCGTACCTTCTCGGCGTGTTCGGGATGTTCGGCGAGGACCTGCAGCAGCCACATGATCGTGGACGCCACAGTTTCGCTGCCCGGGGTAACTATCGCCACCACCTGGTCGTGGATCTCCTGTTCGCCGATGGGGGCGCCATTGTCGTCCTTCGCCTCCAGCAATGCCGTCAGCAAATCGTCCGGCTTTTGACCAGACGCCCGCCGCTCGGCGACGATCTCGTCCACCAGCAGATGCAAATCGGCCAGCGCCCGGTTGAATTCCCGGTTGGCCGGGAACGGCAGCCGGTAGAGCGGCCCGAGTGGGATCACCATCCTGCGGTACATGCCGCGGAAGACGGTGGCGAGGTCGATGCTGAGCCGCTCGGCGCGCTCGTCCATGAAGTCGCCGCGCAGCAGGCAGCGGGCGGCTATGCGGACGGCGACCCGGAAGGACTCGGAGGTGCAGTCGATGGTCTCGCCGGGCTGCCAGCGGGTGGTGAGCCGGTGTGCCTCCTCCTCCATGACCGGACCGTAGCCGGGTATCGCGCCGAGCCGGAACGCCGGCTGGATGGTGCGTCGCTGGCGCCGGTGCCGGGGACCGTTGGCGGTGGCCACGCCTTCCTTGCCGAGCAGGCCTTCGAGGGACTCCCACAGCGGCCCGTCGATCTTGAAGTCGGGGCTGAGGGCCAGGGCGCCGGTCAGCTCCGGCGTGGTGACGGCGTACACCGTCTTCGGGCCGAGCTTCAGCCGCACGACGTCGCCGTGGTCGCGCAGTGCGGACATGAAGGCCAGCGGGTCGCGGACCATTTTCAGGCCGTGCCCGAGGACCGGCACGGCTCCTCCGGCCAGGGGCGGTTCGCACAGTCCGGGCACCTCGGGGATCCGGGGCTTCACCGACTCGACGGTCATTTCTCACCTGCCGCTTCGTTCGTGACGTACGGGGGCGTGGACCGGTCGTCCCAGTTGTCGACCATGTACCGGCCGGACTCGTGGTGGAACCAGTAGGCGGAGCTGAACCAGTTGCGCATATTGTCGACGCAGGTGCGGACCGTGGCGCCCAGTTCCTTGCCGCGGACCGTTCCGTCGTCGATCTCGTGGGCGAGTCTCAGGGTTTTCCGCCGGGCCACGAGGAATTCGTCGATGCATTCCTCTATGCGCCGCCTGAGTTCGTCCACCGCTTCTTCCAGGGTCAGCCCCTCATGAGTGATGAGGCTGATTCCCAGATTGTGCACCTCGTCGCCCGCTATTTCTTTCGGCAGCGAGCAGAGGTCGTTGTACCAAGCGGCGAATTCCTGACTGAGGAGTGCCGCACGCCGGTATGCCGGGTGTTTCCGTACACGGTCCGGGAGTTCATACCCGGCACTGGCTTCGAGCAGGTCCGTCCATATCCAGTGCGCGAAGGTGTGGCGGCGCAGGGCGAGATATTCGCCGACGCCGGGCACATACCCTTCGGTACGGTTGCGGAATTCCCGGTCGTAGGCCTCGATCACGGCATGGAAGTGCCGGGCGAACCGCAGGTTCCAGGTGCGCGACAGGATCCCGTACAGCCGCAGCACGCTGTCCGCGAAGCCCGCGACCAGCGGGTCGGGGTGGTGCAGGTGGTGCCTGGGCGCGTCGACGGCGGCGTGCAGCCGGTGCCGCAGCCGCCGCCAGTCCCCGGACCGGCCGTGCACGACGAAACGGTCGTGGTGGTCGTCCCATACGAAGAACCACGCACTGTAGTCGGCTATGGCCTGCAGGACCTCGTCGGGGGCACCCACGTAGAAGCCCGCCATGAGGTCCGTGTAGCAAAGTCCGTCGGCATATTCCTGCACCTTGTCCGCCGGCATGAGCCGTTTTTCCAGGAGCCAGCGCCGTGTCTCCTGCTGAAGCCTCGGCCAATACGGGTGCAGTCGCCGGGGAAAGGCGGACTCGATCACCGGGAGTGCCAGTGAGGGCGGGACCACGACCGCCGCCGGTGTCGCTGTGGTGCTGTGTGGGAAAGCTTGCACAGAACAAACCCCTCTCAGCCGCCAGATGCGCACACCCCTCCCGTTGTGCCGGGCGTGCGCCGTTGCGTATCCCCGCACTTCCATTCAGCACCACAACTGACCGCCGTGGGAACGGATTTGCTTCACTCACTACCCCAAGGTGCCGAGAATCCCCCCTTCTGTGACTGATTAGGGATCACTAGGCACACGCAAGAGATCAGATGTACGACGCACGCATGAGCGAACAACGGCAAGACGAAGGCGCCCGGCCAGGAAGGATCCCGGCCGGGCGCCCCAACTGCGCGGTGCTGCTCAGTCGTTGGCGACCACGGGGTAGCGTGGCTCGTTCTCGGCCATCTGCCGCAGCGCGTCCTTGCGGTCCCGCTTCGACAGCCGGTCGATGTACAGGTAGCCGTAGAGGTGGTCGGTCTCGTGCTGCAAACAGCGTGCGAAGTAGCCGGTGCCGCGCACCTTGATCGGGTTGCCCCGCTCGTCCTGGCCGGTCACCTCCGCGTAGTCGGGACGGGCCAGCTCCGCGTACGCCGTGGGGACGGACAGGCAGCCCTCGTTGCTGTCGTCCAGCCGGCGCTTGTCGGCCGGCAGGTCGACCAGCTTCGGGTTGCACACCACACCGACGTGCCGGGCGCCCGTGTCGTCCTGGCAGTCGTAGACGAAGACCTTCAGATCGACACCGATCTGGTTGGCCGCCAGGCCCACGCCCTCGGCGGTGCGCTGGCTGGCGAACATGTCGGCGACCAGCTGCTGCAGCTCCTCGCCGAACTCGGTGACGTCCTTGCACTCCTTGTGCAGCACCGGGTTGCCGACGACCGTGATCGGCCGCGAGGTGCCGCGCTCGCGCCAGGCGGTCTCGCGCTCCTCACAGTCCTCCGTGTCGACGACGTACCCCTCGTCGTCGACGGGGAGCACGCCCGCGTGCTGCTGATCGGTGTCCTGCTGCGCCATGACCGACGTACGCCTTCCTCACATGAACAGGGGGTGTTGCTGCTGATACAGGGTACGCGGGACGCGCCCCGGAGGGGCGCCGGGAACGGCTCGACCAGCCACGGCGAACCCGCAGCCGGCCGCCGCCCTCAACACACCTCTTCGAGGTCCCGCCAGTCGCGCGAGTCCGGGCTGTCGGCGACCCACCCGTCCAGCAGCCCCCGCACCAGCGAAGCCGGCGCGGCCACCCCGCACTCCCGCTCCGGCACCCACAGCTGCCCGTCGGTGCGGTGCCCCAGCGGGCCCGGGTGACCGGGTTCGCTGTGGTCGTGCGGGTCCAGGTGCACCCCTTCGCCCTCGTCGGAAGGCATGCGGGACTCGCTGCACATCCGGCACAGCAGGCGCACGGAGGACGACCAGTCCTCCGCGGCGAACCCGGCGTCGGCGGCCAGCTGCTCCAGGGCGTCCCGGTCCGCCTCCGTGGCCGCCTCCAGCAGGACCACCCAGGTGGGGACGGGGGACGGCGCCCACAGCTCGATCTCGTCGAAGACCGGGTAGCTGTGCCCGGTGGACGTCGTGCGCTCACCGTGCGGGACACCGTCGTGCAGTACCACCTCGCCCCAGCGTCGCCCGGACGAGGGAAGCGGGATCGACAGGACCTCCATCCGGGCCGGGTCCAGCCTGCGGCCCCACACGACCTCGGCCTCGCCCTCCGGGGAGAGCCGTACGGCCGCGCTGCCCAGCTCCATGCCGAGCGGTTCCCCGGACACGGCGGCGCCACCGGGCACCTTCAGCCCGTACGCCTGCCAGGCGCGGCGGGCCAGCGGCCAGTCCTGCAGGGCGGTGGCGGCGATGCCGACGTTCCACCAGTCGGGCGCCCCGGTCTCCCGGTCGAGCAGCGCGACGGCGCGCAGTCCGGCGGCCCGGGCCTGCTCCCAGTCGTGCCGGAACTTGTGCAGCAGCGCGAGGTTGAACCAGGACTCCGACAGCCAGGGCTCGAGATCGGCGGCGCGTGTCAGGAGTTCGCCCGCGTCCTCGTACCGGCCGTCGCCGATCAGCGTGAACGCCCGGTCGGTGGCCTGCCGCCAGGAGGCGGAGGGCCGGTGCCGTCCCTTGCCGAAGATCCTCACGATTCCCGCCTGCCAGTTCCATTTCCGCACAGTGGGCTGGCTTGTGCCCCCGGACACCCTCTCCCTCGCATCCAACCACGTACGACGGGAAAGGCGCTCATTACCCATGGGTTACCCAGCCGGGAGCAGGGTCAGACAGTCCCGTTCGCCGCGCGGGCACCCGCTCGCGCAGGCCCCGGGGCCGGGCCAGGACCCGGGCGAGCGACTCCACGACCTCCGGAGCGTAGTCCCCGGCGGTGCCCAGGCGCAGCTCCGCCAGCGCATGCAGGGGACCTGTGGGGCCGGCGTCCCGGGTCTTCTCCTCGTAGGCGTTCACGGCCCGGACGATACGGGCGGCGACCGGCTGCTCCGGGTAGGGGTCGGCCTGCCGCTCCACGACGACGGCGACGGCCGCGTCGACCCCGGTCTGCCGGACGACGGCCCCGCCGAGCAGCGCGATCCGCCGCTGCTCCGCGGCGGGCAGGCCGGCGGTGGCACCGGCCGGGACCGGGTCGACCAGGCTGAGCTGGCCGATGTCGTGCATGAGGGCCGCGTACTCCAGAACGGTCAGTTCGGGTCCGGTCAGGCCGAGGTCACGGCCGACGGCGAGGCTGAGCGCGGCGACCCGGCGGGCGTGCCCGGCGGGCGTGCAGCCGGCGATCTCGGTGGCGCGCGCGAGGGAGGCGATGGTCTGCCGGTAGGTCGCGCGGACGGCCGCGTACCGGTGCACGGACAGCTGGACCAGGAGCAGGGGCAGGCAGAACACGGGCAGCGCCCACAGCCCGATCACGGCGACCGCGAGCGCCATCACCGCGCCGGTCGCACAGACGGCGGAACCGATGCCGAGCAGCCCGCGCAACTCCTCGCGCAGCAGCGGACCGAACGGCCATCGGGTGCGGCAGTGGGCGAGCGCGGCGGCCAGCACCGCGCCGCACAGGGAGGTGAGGCCGAGCAGGGTGAGCAGCAGCAGGGCGTGCGCGGGGCCGCCCCAGGCGGCGAACACCCCCTGATGGGAGAGGGGTTGGTAGCAGACGGCGGCGAAACCGGCGGTGAGGATGCGACGGGCCAGGTGGTCGGGGGTGTGACCGCGGCCGGACCAGATGTGCGGGACGGCACCGAGCAGGCCGGCGACCAGGACGACGGTGACGACCTGGGCGGCGTCGTGCTGGGCGGGCCGCCCGGCGTCGGCGCCCAGCAGGGCGTACGAAAGGGAGCCGGCGGCGCCGAGGGGCGCGGTCTGCCGGGTCTGTGACGCGTTCCACCGGGTCAGCTCGCCGACGGCTATGAGTACCCCGAAGGCGAGCGCGACGCCCCGGTCGTCCAGGCCGGTCCACAGGGTGACGGCGAGGGAGCCGGCGGCGGTGAGGGCGGCGGCGGCGTGGATCAGCCGCAGCGGTGTCACCGGGGCGCCCCGGTGCTGGGGGCCCGCTGCGCGGGTCCGCCGCCGTGGGACGGTTCGTCGGCGGTGACCGCCGGGTGCCAGCCGCAGCGGTGCAGGGCGCGGACGAGGGCGCCGACCATACGGGGGTCGAACTGGGTGCCCGCGCAGCGCTCCAGCTCCGCGACGGCCGCCTCGACCGGCCGGGCCCTGCTGTAGGTGCGGGTGGAGGTCATGGCGTCGAAGGCGTCCGCCACGGCGACGATCCGGGCGCACTCGGGGATCCGGTCGCCGGCCAGGCCGTACGGATAGCCGCTGCCGTCGAGGCGTTCGTGGTGGTGGAGGATGGCCGCGCGGGCCTCACCGAGGAAGGAGATCCCGCGGACCATCTCGTGGCCGTACTCGGGGTGCAGCTCGATGATCCGCCGTTCCTCGGGGGTGAGCGGCCCGTCCTTGCGCAGCAGCCGGGTGGGCACGCCCAGCTTGCCGACGTCGTGCAGGATGCCGGCGAAGCGCAGCACCTCGACGCGGTCGTCGTCCATGCCGAGTTCGCGGGCGATCAGCACGGAGGCCTGTCCGACGCGTTCGCTGTGGCCGCGGGTGTAGCCGTCCTTGATGTCGACGGCCTGCACGAGGGCGCGGATGGTGGCCTGATGGGCCGCGCGCTCGCGGTGGTACTGGGCGAACACCCACCAGGAGACGCACATCGGCAGCAGCACGAGCAGGGCGGCGACCGGGCCGTACGGGCTGCGCCACAGCACGGCCATCATCAGCCCGGCGAGTCCGTGCACGGCGACGGGAGCCAGGGTGCGGGTCAGCAGCCCGCGCCAGGCCCGCCGCGGCGGCACCAGTCCGGCGGCGGCGCGCAGGCCGCCGTCGAGCGCGGTGAGCACCAGGCAGAAGGCGAGGACGGCGGCACCGGCGGGCAGGAGGGCGTAGGGGAAGTCGCGGCCGACGACGGCGTCCCGGCCGCCGAGCGTGCCGTGCACCTGGGCGGCGCACCACACGGCGAGCGCGGGCTGCGCGGCCCGCCAGACGCGTCGGGGCACGACGGGCGGGTGTTCGACCGGGGAGAGCAGGGCGGCGGGCAGCGGGACGAGCGCGGCGGCCGACGGGGGCAGCAGGAATGCGCCGGCGAGCAGGACCGGGTAGAACGTGCCGCCGAAGCCGCGCCGCACGCCGTGCTCGCAGGCCGTGCAGAGCGCCGCGAGCAGGCCGGTCGCCCACCAGGGGGCGTGGGTCGCCGGCAGGGGCAGGAGACACGGCACGGCCAGCAGGGCGACGCAGGCCACGTAGACCCGTGCCCTCGGCGGTACCGCGTCCATCGCATCCCTCCCCGACCATGCCGGTCCAGGCTCGGAGCCTAGGGCGGGAGGTCGGGGGCGCGGCGCCTATGACCTGAGGATTAGCACATTCGGGTGACGGCCCGGTGGCCGGTTCTCCGGTGCGGTGGCGGTGGCGCCCGGGGGACGGCGCGGGGGCCGGCCGTCCGGTGCGTGGCGTCCGGGGACAGCCCGGTGGTCAGCTCTCCGGTGCGGTGACGCCCGGGGGACAGCGCGGGGGCCGGCCGTCCGGTGCGTGGCGTCCGGGGACAGCCCGGTGGTCAGCTCTCCGGTGCGGTGGCGGTGACGTCGTGCTCCGGCACCGTCTGGCCGGAGCGGATCAGGTCGATCCGCCCCATGACCTTGGCGCGCAGGTCGGCGGGCACGTCGTCATGCCCGCAGCACCGCTTGACCAGCTTCTTCACGGCCTGCTCCAGGCCGTACTTCTCCAGGCACGGCGAGCATTCCTCGAAGTGGTGCTGGAACTTGTCGCGATCGATGTCCGGCATCTCGCTGTCGAGGAACTCGTACAGGTGGTCGAGGACCTCACTGCAGTCCGTCTCGTGCGGCTCTCCGCAGCTCATGAGCCCGAGCCTTTCGCTTCGTTCGACTCTCCGGCGCCGGCCGGGACCAGTCCGCGTTCACGGGCGTAGTCCTCCAGCATGCCGCGCAGTTGACGGCGGCCCCGGTGCAGCCGGGACATCACCGTTCCGATGGGTGTCCCCATGATGTCCGCGATCTCCTTGTAGGCAAAGCCCTCTACATCCGCGAGGTAGACGGCGATGCGGAACTCCTCGGGGATCGCCTGCAGTGCTTCCTTCACGTCCGAGTCGGGCAGGTGGTCGAGCGCCTGCGACTCGGCGGAGCGCAGACCCGTCGACATGTGCGACTCGGCGCGGGCGAGCTGCCAGTCCTCGATCTCCTCCGCGGCGGAGCGCTGCGGCTCACGCTGCTTCTTGCGGTAGGAGTTGATGAAGGTGTTGGTGAGGATCCGGTACAGCCACGCCTTGAGGTTGGTGCCCTCACGGAACTGGTGGAAGGACGCGTAGGCCTTGGCGTACGTCTCCTGCACCAGGTCCTCGGCGTCGGCCGGGTTGCGCGTCATGCGCAGCGCGGCCGAGTACATCTGGTCGAGGAATTCGAGCGCGTCCCGCTCGAAGCGCGCGCTGCGCTCCGCGCCGGTCTCGGAGGGAGCCTCCGCGCTCACGCCCTGGCCCTCGGGCAGCTCCGCCTGGCCGTTGTCGGTCCCTGCGTCGGTCCCAGTGACCGGACCCACCTCCTCAAGATCCCGGGCAGGACCGAGACCGGTCCCACTCGTTTCGGAGGATAGAACACGACCCGTGCCTGCCGCCCCTCGAATAGACGCGGTCTTGGCCGCGTGAAGCACCGTCCAGTCCAGGTCAGTGCTGCGCTGGCGGCTCGGGCATACGGTCGAACCCATGCGGCGGACTTCCTCTCCTGCGACGTCGGTGCCGAGGCCTCAGCACTTCTGTCCGCCACAACAGCGGGCCGCCACCCGGCATTCCCGGCCGTCACCCGAGTGACGCGGCCCACTGCACCACGGCGCCGGTGATGACCTCCAGGGCCCGCTCCTGTGTGATGTCCGCCCGCTTGGGCACGGCGAAGCCGTGATCGCCGGACGGCACCTCGACCAGCTCGTAGGACCCCTCGGGGAACTCCGCCGGCTTCCCGAAGGGGTCGTTGCCGCCCTGCACGACCAGCGTGGGCACCCCCGCGTCCAGCAGCTCCTGCGCGCGGGACTTCTCCGGCTTGCCCGGGGGGTGCAGCGGGAAGCTCAGGGCGAGCACGGCGTGCGCGCCCAGCTCCGTCGCCGTGCGGCAGGCGACCCGGGCGCCCGCGCTGCGGCCGGCGGAGATCACCGGCAGGCCCGGCCCGGTGAGCGCGGGCCACACCCCGCGCCAGCCGGTGTCCAGGGTCTTCGGCGCGGGCGCGACCTTCTTCCCGGCGACCCGCCAGGGCTGCTCGACGAGGGCGACGGTCACGCCGTGCGCGGGCAGTGTCCGGGCGAGGGCCTGCAGGTCCCGGGCCTCGACACCGCCGCCGGCGCCGTGGCTCACGGCCAGGACCAACCGGGGCTGCCGCGCCGGGCGCCAGGTGATGCGCGCGTCCCCGGCATCGGTACGGACCACCTCGGTCCCGCCTCCGGCCGCCCTTCCGGGCGCCTCTTCGGTCACGTCTCCGGTCACCTCTCCGGCCGTCCCTTCGGACACGTCTCCGGTCACCTCTCCGGCCGCCCCTTCGGACACGTCTCCGGTCGCCTCTTCGGACACGTCTCCGGTCACCTCTTCGGTCACGTGGTCGATCACGTCAGAAGAGTGTGCCTTCTTCCGGTGCCTCCAGCTCCTTCAGCAGCTCCGGGCCGTTGTTGCGGACGTTGCTGACGGCCGTGGAGACCGGGTACGCGCGCATCAGGCCGGCCGGCGGCGGGGCCAGCAGGTCGCGCAGGTCGTCGGGGTCGGTGCGCCCCGGGTCCAGCCAGGCGTCCCAGCGGTCCGGGGTGAGCATCAGCGGCATCCGGGGGTGGATCTCGGCGAGCGCGTGCGGGCCCTCGGCGGGGGCCACGGCCAGCGGGGTGCTCTCCGCCTCCGTGGTGATCACCGAGCAGGTGACCCACCAGGCGCCCGGGTGGTCGTCGGGCAGGGTGCGGTCGCGCCAGAACTCGTACAGGCCGGCCATCGCGAACACCGAACCGTCGGCGGGCAGCACGAAGTACGGCTGCTTGCGCGGCCGCTTCTTCCTGCCCTCGACCTCCAGATCCCGTTCCTGCGTGCCGGTGACCCACTCGTAGTAGCCGTCCGCCGGGATGATGCAGCGGCGGGCGGCGAAGGCCCGGCGGTAGGAGGGCTTCTCGTGCACGGTCTCCGCGCGCGCGTTGATCATCCGGGCGCCGCCCTCGGGGGTCTTGGCCCAGGACGGGACCAGGCCCCACTTCAGCTTCCGCAGCTGCCGAACCGGGCGCGGGGAGTCCGCGTCTTTCACGGGACGGTCGAGGACGGCGTAGACCTCCTTGGTCGGCGCCACGTTGTAGTCGGGCTCCAGGGTCTCCTCGGGCTCCCACTTCTCGATCTCAAAGATTCCTGCGAGATCCTCGGGCCTACGACTCGATGCATACCGTCCGCACATACGTGCCACACTGCCAGACTCCGTACGAGAACAGGGGGCCACTCAGACATATGGTCAGCCTCGCCGCCACCGCGCTGCCCGACATCTGGGACCGGCTCACCGGTACCCAGCCCGACCCCGACCTGTGGGTGGTGCTGGCCACCCTGGCCGCCGCGCTCGCCGTGGTCGTCCCGCACCCGCTGTGGCGGATGTCCCGCAACGCGATCACCATCGCGCACGAGGGCGGCCACGGCCTGGTCGCCCTGGTCACCGGCCGGCAGCTCACCGGCATCCGGCTGCACTCCGACACCAGCGGCCTCACCGTGAGCCGGGGCAAGCCGTACGGACTCGGCATGATCCTGACGGCCGCCGCTGGATACACCGCGCCCTCGCTGCTCGGTCTCGGCGGGGCCGCGCTGCTGGCCGCCGGCCGCATCACGGTGCTGCTGTGGGTGGCCACGGCGCTGCTGGTGGCCATGCTGGTGATGATCCGCAACGCGTACGGCGTCCTGACCGTGGTCCTGGCCGGCGGGGCGTTCCTGCTGGTGTCCTGGCTGGCGGGGCCGCAGGTGCAGGCGGCGTTCGCGTACGCGGTGGTGTGGTTCCTGCTGTTCGGCGGGGTACGGCCGCCGTTCGAGCTGCAGGCCAAGCGGTCGCGGGGCGGCGCCGGGGACTCGGACGCGGACCAGTTGTCCCGGCTGACGCACGTGCCGGCGGGCCTGTGGCTGTTCCTGTTCCACGCGGTGTCGCTGTGCTCCCTGATCGGCGGCGGGCGCTGGCTGCTGGAAGGTTGACCCCGGGCCCTCCTTATAAAGTGGCCCCATGGCCCCGAACACCGCCCCCACCGCCCTCTGGCCCGCCCCGCACGCGAGCGGGGCCGTCGACGCGACGGTCCACGTGCCCGGGTCCAAATCGGTCACCAACCGCGCCCTGGTGCTGGCCGCCCTGGCCTCCGAGCCCGGCTGGCTGCGCCGCCCGCTGCGCTCCCGCGACACCCTGCTGATGGCCGGTGCGCTGCGTGCGATGGGCGTGGAGATCGAGGAGGGGGTGGGCCCGGACGGCACCGGCGAGGCCTGGCGGGTACTGCCCACCGGCCTGCGCGGCCCCGCCACGGTGGACGTCGGCAACGCCGGCACGGTGATGCGCTTCCTGCCGCCGGTCGCCGCGCTGGCCGACGGTCCGATCCGGTTCGACGGTGACCCGCGGTCCTACGAGCGTCCCTTGAACGGCGTGATCGACGCGCTGCGCGCGCTCGGCGCCCGGATCGACGACGACGGCCGCGGCGCGCTGCCGCTGACCGTGCACGGCGGCGGGGCCCTGGACGGCGGCCCGGTGTCGATCGACGCCTCCTCGTCCTCCCAGTTCGTGTCGGCGCTGCTGCTCTCGGGGCCGCGCTTCAACCAGGGCGTCGAGGTCCGGCACACCGGTGCCTCCCTGCCCTCGATGCCGCACATCCGGATGACGGTCGACATGCTGCGCGCGGTCGGCGCCCAGGTGGACACCCCCGAGTCGGGTGGCGAGCCGAACGTGTGGCGGGTGACGCCGGGCGCGCTGCTCGGGCGGGACCTGACGATCGAGCCGGACCTGTCCAACGCCCAGCCGTTCCTCGCGGCGGCCCTGGTCACCGGCGGCAAGGTGCTGATCCCGGACTGGCCGGCCCGCACCACCCAGCCGGGTGACCGGCTGCGGGAGATCTTCACCGAGATGGGCGGTTCCTGTGAACTCACCGAGTACGGGCTCGTGTTCACCGGTTCGGGGGCGGTGCACGGCATCGACGTGGACCTGAGCGACGTGGGCGAGCTGACCCCGGGCATCGCGGCGGTCGCCGCGCTCGCCGACTCGCCGTCCACCCTGCGGGGCGTGGCCCATCTGCGGCTGCACGAGACGGACCGGCTGGCCGCGCTCACCAAGGAGATCAACGAGCTGGGCGGTGACGTCACGGAGACGGCCGACGGCCTCCACATCCGCCCGCGCACGCTGCACGGCGGCGTCTTCCACACCTACGAGGACCACCGTATGGCGACCGCCGGCGCGATCATCGGCCTGGCGGTCGAGGGCGTGCAGATCGAGAACGTGGCGACGACCGCGAAGACCCTGCCCGACTTCCCCGAGCTGTGGACCGGGATGCTCGGGCAGTAGGGACGTAACGCCATGCGCCGCTACGGCAAGCACACCGACGAGGACGACATCCGCAGCCGCCCCAATCGCAAGGGCAACCGGCCGCGGACGAACATCCGGCCCAAGCACGAGGACGCCGCGGAGGGCATGGTCCTCACCGTCGACCGGGGACGGCTGACCTGCCTGGTGGAGGACCGGGCCGTGGTGGCGATGAAGGCCCGCGAACTCGGCCGCAAGGCAGCCGTGGTGGGCGACCGGGTGGCCCTGGTCGGCGACCTGTCCGGCAAGAAGGACACCCTCGCGAGGATCGTGCGCATCGAGGAGCGCAGCTCGTTGCTGCGCCGTACGGCCGACGACGACGATCCGTTCGAGCGGGTGGTCGTCGCCAACGCCGACCAGCTGGCGATCGTCACGGCCCTGGCCGACCCGGAACCCCGCCCCCGCCTCATCGACCGCTGTCTGGTCGCGGCCTTCGACGGCGGCCTGGAGCCGCTGCTGGTCATGACCAAGTCGGACCTGGCCCCGCCGGACTCACTGCTGGAGCTGTACGGCGCCCTGGACATCCCGTACGTCGTGACCAGCCGCGAGGAACTGGAGAACGGGGACGCCGCGGACCGGGTGCGCGCCCACCTGGACGGCCGGGTCACCGCGTTCGTGGGGCACTCGGGCGTCGGCAAGACGACCCTGGTCAACGCGCTCGTCCCCAAGGAGCGCCGGCGTACGACGGGACATGTGAACGCGGTGACCGGCCGCGGCCGGCACACCACCACCTCGGCGCTGGCCCTGCCGTTGAGCGGCGCGGACGGCTGGGTCGTCGACACCCCGGGCGTCCGTTCCTTCGGCCTCGCGCACATCGATCCCTCCCGGGTGATCCACGCGTTCCCGGACCTCGAGGCCGGCACGGAGGGCTGCCCGCGGGCGTGCAGTCACGACGAGCCGGACTGCGCTCTGGACGCCTGGGTCGCGGAGGGTCACGCGGACCCGTCCCGGCTGTACTCGCTGCGCCGGCTGCTGGCCACGCGGGAGCGCCGGGAAGGCGACTGACCACCGCGTTGTTTGCCTGGGCGGCGGGCCGGTAAGTGCATAATCGCACCGAGCCGGAGAGCCGGACCAACGGGAGGACCGTACATGGCGTGGCTGCTGGTCATAGTGGCCGGGATTCTGGAGACCGGATTCGCCGTGTGCCTGAAGCTCTCGCACGGGTTCACCCGTCTGTGGCCGACGATCGCCTTCGCGACCTTCGCGCTGGGCAGCTTCGGTCTGCTGACCCTCTCCCTCAAGAAACTCGACGTCGGCCCCGCCTACGCCGTGTGGACCGGCATCGGCGCCGCCGGCACCGCGATCTACGGCATGGTCTTCCTGGGCGACCTGGTCTCCACCCTGAAGATCGTCTCCATCAGCCTGGTCATCGTCGGGGTCATCGGACTCCAGCTGTCGGGGTCGGCGCACTGAGACGCAGCCAGGCGCGCCAGGGCCGTGGCCGGCGGTGGGTCACACCGTCTGCCGGGGCAGTACCGCGCGGACCAGTTCCGCCATGCCGCCCTCGCCGGGGGGTGCCGCCACGCAGGACAGCGCGAGGCGTACGACCAGCTCGCAGGAGCGGAGCAGTTCGGCGGTGTCGGCCCGGCCGGTGCCGGCGGCGGGGCCGGCCAGCGCGGTCACCGCGCGGTCCCGGACGATCCGGACGAAGTCGCGGGGTGCGGGCAGCGGCCCGTCCGCCCGGCGCTGTGCGGGCACCGCGGACGTGGAGGGCACGGCGGTGAGCACCGGGGTGGGCAGCCGCTCGCTCCAGCAGCCGGTGAGCATGGCCCGGACCAGTGCGTTGTCCCGGGCGGCCACGGCCGTCCACTCGACGGTGGCGGTGAGCCGCTCCCCCGGTTCCGCGGAACTGCCGAGCGCCCGTTCCACGCCGGCCAGGTAGCCGTCGGCCTCGCGCCGGACCAGGGCCCTGGCCAGCCCGTCCTTGCTGCCGAACTCGTTGTACAGGGTCTGCCGGGACACCCCGGCCGACGCGGCGACGTCGACCATCCGTACCGCGGACCACGGCCGGCGCGCGAGCGCCGTGTAGGCGGCGTCCAGCAGGGACTCCCGAGCAGCAGGCATCCTGGCCTCCCTGGGCCACAGCGACTCTGCGCCCAGATTTGACGCGCTCGTATGCACTGTCAAGGGTTCGCGGCAGCACGTGGTCGTGGACCGGCCGTCCACCGCCCGCCCGTGCCGGGCTTCCCCCGCGCCCCGGCGCGTCCGGCCCCGCCCGCGCCCCCGCCTCGATCCGCCCGCCCCGCCGCGCCCCCGCCTCGATCCCCTCGCCCCGCCCCGCCCTGCCCCTTGTGGCCCCGTGCCCGTCGGGACCGATACCGTTCCTCACATGCCGGACTACCTCGACGACCTCCGCCTCGCCCACGTCCTCGCGGACGCGGCCGACGCCGCCACCATGGCCCGCTTCAAGGCCCTCGACCTGAAGGTGGAGACGAAGCCGGACATGACCCCGGTGAGCGAGGCGGACAAGGCGGCGGAAGAGCTGATCCGCGGCCAGCTCCAGCGCGCCCGTCCGCGGGACGCGGTCCTCGGCGAGGAGTACGGCGTCGAGGGCACCGGCCCCCGCCGCTGGGTCGTCGACCCCATCGACGGCACCAAGAACTACGTCCGCGGCGTCCCCGTCTGGGCCACGCTGATCTCCCTGATGGAGGCCGGCGGTGGGGATACCTCCCGTTCGGGCGAAGCCGGGAACGGGGGAGGCTACCAGCCGGTCGTCGGTGTGGTCTCCGCCCCCGCCCTGGGCCGCCGCTGGTGGGCCGCGAAGGGGCACGGCGCCTTCGCCGGCCGCAACCTCACCTCCGCGACCCGCATCCACGTCTCCCGTGTCGGCAAGCTCGCGGACGCCTCGTTCGCGTACTCCTCGCTCTCCGGCTGGGAGGAGCGGGGCCGGCTCGACGGCTTCCTGGACCTCACCCGCCAGGTGTGGCGCACGCGCGCCTACGGCGACTTCTGGCCGTACATGATGCTCGCCGAGGGTTCCGTCGACATCTGCGCGGAGCCGGAGCTGTCCCTGTGGGACATGGCCGCCAACGCGATCGTCGTCACCGAGGCGGGCGGCACCTTCACCGGTCTCGACGGCCGTCCGGGCCCGCACAGCGGCAACGCGGCGGCGTCCAACGGCCTGCTGCACGACGAGTTGCTGGGGTATCTCGGCCGGCGCGGCTGAGGAACGGGAGCACTCCCGGTACGCCCTCAACTGGCGTCGCGCGCCCCCTTGTTGACCCGCCCTTTACCTGTCACTCTGAGGCCACCCCCGCTTGTGAACTTGTGCAGTGCCGAACGGGTGCCTCCGGTGCCGGGCCCGCACCACCGCGGGGATTCCTAGGAGGTGGCCCATCCATGCTCGTCCGTGACGCCATGAGCACGGTGATACTCACCCTCGGCCCCGCTCACACCCTCCGCCAGGCAGCCGCCCTGATGTCCGCGCGCCGCGTCGGCGCCGCCGTGGTCCTCGATCCGGACGCCGGCGGCATCGGCATCCTCACCGAACGCGACATCCTCAACTCCGTGGGCCTCGGCCAGAACCCGGACACGGAACGCACCCACGCCCACACCACCACCGACGTCGTCTTCGCCGCACCGACCTGGACGCTGCAGGACGCGGCCCGTGCCATGACCCACGGCGGCTTCCGGCACCTGGTCGTCCTGGACCGCGGCGAGGTGGCCGGGATCGTCTCGGTCCGCGACATCATCCGCTGCTGGCTCCCGGCCCGCGAACCCACACCCGCGCTCTGAGATGCGAAGCGGGCCGGACCCCGAGCACCGTGGGGTCCGGCCCGCCCAGCCGCGAAGGCGGCCGGCTCAGCCGCGCAGCGCCCGTACCGCCGTCTCCAGACGCTTGCCGAAGTCGGCGTCGGCGCTCGCGAAGTTACCGATCGCCCGCTCGACGATGTCGTCGCGCGAGACCGGCGCCATGGCGCCCGCCAGGTTGGCGACCAGCCGGTCCTTCTCCTCCTGCGACATCAGCCGGTAGAGGTTGCCCGCCTGCACGAAGTCGTCGTCCTCGGCGTGCACCGGAGTCGGGTGGTTGCCGGTGCCGCCCGTGAAGCCGTCGAACGGCTGCCACAGCGGGCGGCCGGTCTGCCGCGGCCCGCCGAAGCTGTTCGGCTCGTAGTTCTTCGCGCCGCCGTGCCGGCCGTCGTAGAGCAGTCCGTCCCGGGAGTTGGTGCGCGCCTCGGTGGCGTGCGGGCGGTTCACCGGCAGGTGGTCGGCGTTGATGCCGACGCGGTAGCGGTGCGCGTCGCCGTACGCGAAGAGCCGGCCCTGGAGCATCTTGTCGGGCGAGGGTCCGATGCCGGGCACGAAGTGCGCCGGGGAGAAGACCGACTGCTCGACCTCGGCGAAGATGTTCCGCGGGTTGCGGTTCAGTTCCAGCTTGCCGATCTCGACGACCGGGTAGTCCGCGTGCGGCCACACCTTGGTCAGGTCGAACGGGTTGAAGCGGTACGTCGCCGCGTCCGCCGCCGGCATGATCTGCACGCCCACCGTCCAGCTCGGGAACTCGCCGCGCTCGATCGCCTCGCGCAGGTCGCGCTGGTGCGAGTCGGGGTCCTTGCCCGCGAGCACCTCCGCCTCCTGGGCGGTGAGGTTCCTGACCCCCTGGTCGGTCTTGAAGTGGTACTTGACCCAGAAGGCCTCGCCCGCCGCGTTGTTCCACTGGAAGGTGTGCGAGCCGAACCCGTCCATGTGCCGGTACGAGGCCGGGATGCCGCGGTCGCCGAACAGCCAGGTCACCTGGTGCGTCGACTCCGGCGACAGCGACCAGAAGTCCCAGACGTTGTCGGCTTCCTGACTGCCGGAGTACGGGTCGCGCTTCTGGGTGTGGATGAAGTCCGGGAACTTGATCGCGTCCCGGATGAAGAAGACCGGGGTGTTGTTGCCGACGAGGTCGTAGTTGCCCTCTTCGGTGTAGAACTTCAGCGCGAAGCCGCGCGGATCGCGGACGGCGTCCGCGGCACCGAGGTTGCCGGCCACGGTCGAGAAGCGCAGGAAGACCTCGGTCTGCTTGCCGGCCTCGGAGAGGAAGGCGGCGCGCGTGTACGGAGTGACATCGGCGGTCACCGTGAAGGTGCCGTAGGCGCCGGCACCGCGTGCGTGCACCACGCGCTCCGGGATGCGTTCCCGGTTGAAGTGGGCCAGCTTCTCCAGCAGCAGCTGGTCCTGGACGAGGACCGGCCCGCCGACGCCCGCCGTCTCGCTGTTCTGGTTGTCGGCGACCGGGGCACCGGCCCCGGTGGTGAGCGGTCCCTGCGACACGTGCGCCTCCTGTGTCATCACTGACGTTCCTGTCCTGCCTGCCTTGCGGCCAAAGCCAGTCTCGATCCTACAGTGGACTTTGTCTAAGTCAAACATCGATCCAAAGTCACACCTATTCCCGACCTGGTCGGTCCTCCTGTTAGGCTGGTGGCCATGAGCGACCTTCTGGAACGGCTGCGTGGACGCGGATGGCGGATGACCGCGCAGCGACGCGTGGTGGCCGAGGTCCTGAACGGCGAGCACGTCCATCTGACGGCCGACGAGGTCCACGCGCGGGCCGTCACGAAGCTGCCGGAGATCTCCCGGGCGACCGTCTACAACACGCTGGGCGAGCTGGTCTCCCTCGGCGAGGTGCTGGAAGTCACGACGGACAAGCGCGCCAAGCGGTACGACCCGAACGCGCACCGGCCGCACCACCACCTGGTCTGTGCCCGGTGCGGCGCGATCCGCGACGTCCACCCGACGGGCAACCCGCTCGCCGACCTCCCCGACACCGAGCGCTTCGGCTTCACGGTGTCGGACGTCGAGGTGACGTACCGGGGGCTGTGCCCGGACTGCGCGGGCGCGTAGCCACACCCCACTCCAGGAGCCCCGGCCGACGCCGGGGCTCTTCGTGCATGCGCCCGCTCTCCCCCGGCCGCGCCGAGCACCGGGGACGCGCCGAAGGCACCGGGGACGCGCCCAAGGCACCGGGGACGCGAGAAGCGGGCGCGCGGAACCCGGGCGCCGAAACCCTGGTGCGCAAAAACACCGAGGGCCGGAATCCGTTTCTGGATTCCGGCCCTCGGCCTTCAGTAGCGGGGACAGGATTTGAACCTGCGACCTCTGGGTTATGAGCCCAGCGAGCTACCGAGCTGCTCCACCCCGCGTCGGTGAACACGACATTACGCGGAAGAAGCTCCGGGAAGCAAATCGGTCAGGGGCCGAGTGACCAGGGCCACTGCGCGGCCGACCTGGCAGGACGGACAGGGCGGACGGGGCGGACGGGGTGCCGGTCGCGGCGTGACGCCGCTGCGGGCAGCGGCGTCACGCCGACAGTTCTTCCCGCAGCGCGTCCCGCAGGCGTCCCGCCCGTTCGGCCACCTCCGCCGGTCCCAGCACCACCGCCCGGTCGGCCCACCGCTGCCCCTCCGCCAGCTCGCCGCGACGCGCGTAGACAAGGGCCAGCCGCAGCGCCGCCCGCCCATGCCCGGCGTCGGCGGCCCGGGTCCACCACACCGCCGCCTCCGGCTCGCTCCCCTCGCGCGCGAGGAGCAGCCCCAGGTTGAAGGCCCCGTTGCGCGACCCGGCCTCGGCCGCCGCCCGGTACCACCGGGCGGCCTCGACCACGTCGCCCCGCACCGCCGCGAGCATGCCGACCCGCACCTGCGCCCGCCGGTGCCCCTGCGAGGCGGCCCGCTCGTACCACTCCTCGCACTCGGTCTTCTCGTGCACGACCTCACCCAGCTCGTGCGCGGGCTCCGGCGGCCGGCGCGCATCCAGCAGGGCGGCCAGCCGGTAGGCGCCCTCCGCGCTCCCGCCGCCCGCCGCACAGCGCAGGTGCCGTTCGGCCTCCGCCTCGTCGCCCTCACGCAGCCGGGCGATCCCGACCTGGAGCGCGGCCTCGGTGTGCCCGGCGGCAGCCGCCCGCTCGTACCAGCGCAGCGCCGTCGTCTCCTCGTCGCGGCCCGCGTAGAGGATGCCGAGGTTGAACGCCGCGTCCACGCTCCCGGCCTCGGCGGCCTTGGAGAACCAGGGCTCGGCGCCGGTCGTGTCGCCGCCCTGCAGCAGCAGGATGGCGAGTGCGTTGGCGGCTTCCCGGTGCCCGGCGTAGGCGGCCCGCCGGTACCACTGCTCGGCCTGTGCGGTCCGCCCCTGCTCGGCGCAGAGCAGCCCGAGGTTGTAGGCACCGTTGTCGTCGCCGGCGTCCAGCGCGGCCCGGTACCAGCGCTCGGCGGTCTGGGTCTCGCCACGCTCGGCGTGCAGCGCGCCCAGCGCGTTGGCCGCGTTTCCGTCGCCCTCCTGGGCGGCACGCAGCCACCACACGGCCGCGCTCTCGGTGTCGCCGGCGTCGCGCAGCAGGAAACCGAGGGCGCAGGCGGCACGCGGCTCACCGTCCTTGGCGGAGGTCAGGTACCAGCGCCCGGCCTCCTTCAGCTCCCCGCGCTTCTCCAGGATCGCCCCGAGGTGCAGTGCGGCCCGCCGGTGTCCGCGTGCGGCGGCCTGCCGGTACCACTGCTCCGCTTCCGCGACAGCGTTGTCAGCGGCGGCCTCCTCCCCGTGTCCGGACTTTCCGTCGAGCGCGCGGGCCAGCCGGTAGGCGGCCTCCCGGTGCCCGCGCTCGGCGGCGGCCCGCATCCAGTGCTCGGCGCCGACGTCCCCGCGGTGCTCCAGCAGGTCGGCGAGCGCGTAGGCGCCGAGGACATGGCCCTGCTCGGCGGACTGGCGCAGCCAGTACTCGGCGGCCGGCTCGTCGCCGCGCTCGCGGTGGTGGCGGCCGAGCGCGTGCGCGGCGGCGGCGGAACCGGCGACTGCGGCGATCCGCCACCAGCCGGCCGCCTCCTCGGGGTAGCCGCGCTGGTGCAGCAGGACGCCCAGGTTGTTGGCGGCGGCCCGGTCACCGGCCGCGGTCGCGGCCCGCAGGTGGGGTTCGGCTCCGTCGAGATCACCGCGGCGCAGCAGCATGGCCCCGAGGACGCTCGCGGCTTCGGCGTCGCCGCTCTGCGCGGCGACCGCGAGGCGCGTCTCCTCGGCGGCTTCCCCCATGTCCACCATTTCGTCGCGGGCCGGCTCCGTACCGGAAGGCTGCACAAATCGCCCTGTCTCGAACAGAGTTGCCTTGTCCCCCATAACGTCCATCGTCGCACCACCTGCAACCTGGGTACACCCGGTATACCGCAGCCCGTGAGGTCACTTCAGCGTTTTGTCGACATGCCCACAGGGAGACAAGTCAAACACACACCGCCCAACTCCCCACGGCGGCGCGGCCGTCCTTCCCCTCAGCACATGAGTTCGCACACCACGAAGGCCCGGATCCTTGTCGGATCCGGGCCTTCGACTTCAGTAGCGGGGACAGGATTTGAACCTGCGACCTCTGGGTTATGAGCCCAGCGAGCTACCGAGCTGCTCCACCCCGCGCCGTTGCACGTCAACCGTACCACGGCTCGGAGGGGGCTTGATCAACTCCCGTTCTCGTCGCTCACTTTGTCGCTGTTCTCACCGCTCGTCTTGTCGCCGCTCGTCTTGTCGCCGCTCGTGTTATCACCGGTCTTGCGGTCACCGGTCTTGTCACTCGTCTTGTCGGTCTTGTCGG
Source organism: Streptomyces actinomycinicus (assembly GCF_016741775.1). GTDB lineage: Bacteria > Actinomycetota > Actinomycetes > Streptomycetales > Streptomycetaceae > Streptomyces > Streptomyces actinomycinicus. The sequence continues at coordinate 83,794 of NZ_JAERRK010000016.1, forward strand.
TCTTTCCGGCGTCGGACTGTGCCGCCTCGGCCCGCTTCAGCGCCTCCTGCAGGTCCTTCTGCGCCTTGGCGTACGCGTCCCAGTCCGGTCCGTCCTTCAGCGCCTGTTGCCCTGCGTCGAAGGCCTTCTGGGCATCCTGCAGCGCCTGGTCGACCGTCGGATTACCGGTCTCGGGCGGGTTCGTGGTGCCCGTGTCCGGTGGACTGGTCGAACTCTTCACCCCGAACACCTCGTTGAGGGCCTCGTCCAGGGTGTTCTTGAAGGCGGTCCTGCCCTCGTAGGTGACCAGGACCTTCCTCAGCAACGGGTACTTGAGGGAGCCACCGCGGACGTAGACCGGCTCCGCGTACAGCAGTCCCCCGTCGAGCGGCACGGTCAGCAGATTGCCGTACTCGACCTTCGAGTGCCCGCGGCTGAGCAGGCTGATGGTCTCGGCGATGTCCGATTCGGAGTTGAACTGGCTCTGCACCTGCTTGGGTCCGTCGACGGTCGTGCTCGTCGGCAGCTTCAGGACTCTGATCTTGCCGTAGTCGCTGGTCCGCGGGTCGGAGTCGACGGCCATGAAGGCACTGAGGTTGTCCCGCCCGCTGGGCGTGAGTGTGGTCGTCAGCGAGAACGCCTTGGTGTTCTGGCCCGGCATCTTCATGCTCAGGTAGTACGGCGGCACCGCGCTGCCCGAGTCGTTGGTCGGGTCGTCCGGGACCTCCCACACCTCGCTGCCGCTGAGGAACGTCTGCGCGTCCGGCACGTGGTAGCGGGTGAGCAGCTCGCGCTGGACCTTGAACAGGTCCTGCGGGTAGCGCAGGTGGGCCATCAGGTCCGGGGAGATGTCCGAACGGGGCTTGACCGTGTCGGGGAAGGCCTTCATCCAGGTCTTCAGGACGGGGTCCTTGGTGTCCCACTGGTAGAGCTTCACGTCGCCGGTGTACGCGTCGACGGTCGCCTTCACCGAGTTGCGGATGTAGTTGACCTGGTTCTGCTGTGCCACGACCGCGCGGGAGTTGTTGGTCGCGGTCAGCGAGTCGGCGGTCGTGTCACCGAGGGTCGTCCGGGAGGCGTACGGGTATCCGTTCGTGGTCGTGTAGGCGTCCACGATCCACTGGATCCGGTGGTTCACCACGGCCGGGTATGCGTCGCCGTCGATGGTGAGCCAGGGGGCCACCGCCTCCACGCGCTCCTTGGGCGTGCGGTTGTAAAGGATCCGCGAGCCCTCGCCGATCGCGCCCGAGTAGAGGATCTGCGGTTCGTTGAACGCCACCGCGTACGCGGCCCGGTTCACCGGGTTGTCGAGGTTGACCCCGCTCTTGCCCTTGTAGCTGGTGGTCTCCTCGCGCTCGTTGTCGGAGTAGTCGACCTCCTTCTGGGGTCCTCCGACGATCGAGTACGTGGAGGTCTTCTCGCCGTAGTAGACCCGCTGCTCGTACGACCCGAGGTCGCCCTGGGACGGCAGGTTCTTCTCGGTGAAGACCGGCCGGCCCTTGGCGTCGGCCTCGGTGCCCTTGGCGGCGACGACGCCGAAGCCGTGCGTGTACCGGAAGTGGTCGTTGATCCAGTTGTTCTTCGGGACACCGTCCAGGTTCAGCTCGCGCAGGCCGAGGACGGTGTCCTGCTCCTTGCCGTCCTTCGGGTACCGGTCGACGTCGAGGTTGGTCGGGAACCCGTAGTAGCCCTTCATCTGCTGGAGCTGCTGGAACGTCGGCGAGACGACGTTCGGGTCCATGATGCGGATGCTGGCCGTGTCGTCGACCTTGTCACGCAGCACGGTCTTGTCCGGGGTCGCGGACTTGCCCGTGTACTCGGTGACGTCGGCGTCGTCGATGCCGTACGCCTCACGGGTCGCCTTGAGGTTCTTCTGGACGTACGGCGCTTCCTTGGCCTGCTCGTTCGGCTCCACCTGGAACTTCTGCACGATGGCCGGGTACAGGCCGCCGATCAGGATGGCCGACAGGACCATCAGGCCGAAGCCGATGACCGGCAGCTGCCAGGTGCGCCGCCAGAGGGTGGCGAAGAACAGCAGCGCACAGATGAGGGCGATGCAGAACAGGATCGTCTTCGCCTGCAGATAGGCGTTGGCGTCGACGTAGCGCAGGCCGGTCCAGTTGTCGGTCGCCTTGAAGTCGCTGGACTTGACGGCGAGCCCGTACCGGTCGAGCCAGTAGGCGACCGCCTTCAGGGCCACGAAGATGCCGAGCAGCACCGACAGGTGACCGGTCGCTGCGGCGGTGGCCCGCGCCCCGGGGCTGGTGACGCGCAGTCCGCCGTACAAGTAGTGCGTGAGCGCGGCGGCGATCAGGCACAGGATGGCCGCGGCGAACCCGAACCCCAGCAGGAACCGGTACCAGGGCAGGTCGAAGGCGTAGAAGGCGACGTCGAGGTGGAACTGCGGGTCCTGCTTGTGGAAGGGCACGCCGTTGACCCACATCAGCCAGGTCCGCCACTGGCTCGACGCGGAGGCGCCGGCGACGAGCCCGACGAGGGAGGTCACCGCGAGCAGCAGCCACTTCTTGTACGGCGCGATGCCCATCCGGTAGCGGTCGAGGCTCTGCTGTTCCATCGACATGGCGCTCAGCGGGGGCCGCAGCCGGTGCGCGAGCCAGATGTTGAAGCCGACCGCGAGCGCCATCAGCAGGCCGAAGACGAAGAACAGCCCGATCTTGGTGGACAGGGTGGTGGTGAACACGGACGAGTAGTGCACCGACCGGTACCACAGCCAGTCCGTCCAGAACCCCGCGAACATGGTGAACGCCATGCCGAGAACGGCAAGGACGCCCAGTGTCACGAGCAGGGTCCGGACGCGCCGGGACGGGCGGGCCGCTCTGATCCGCGGCCCCGTCGGGCCTCCACCGCGGTCCGGCATCTGGAAAGCCAAGGTGCGCACCTCGAAGTTCGCTGTCGTTCCGTCAGGCCCTCGGGTTCGCGGGCCCGCCGTGGCCCCCCGTGATCGTGGGCCCACACCTATGCAACTTACTCACGGTTTACTCGGTTCCCGATTCCGGCCGGGAACGAGGCAGGATTGTGACCATGTCCAACACTCCCATGGCAGCGAGCCCGCTCACCCGGGCCGTACTCGAGATCGACGAGTACGTCTCCGGCCTCGGCTGGGACCAGCCCGCTCGCCTCTTCGCCCTCGTAGACACCGCACGGCTGCGGGCTCAGGAACCTTCGCTCGCGGCCCAGCTGGGCCTCGCGGACGAGTCCGAGACCGCCGCCGGTCTCACCCCTATCGAGCAGGACGAGATCCCGTCCGCCAAGCCGCTGGACGAGTTCCTCGGCACCATTGCCTGGCCCGACGCGGTGACCGGCTGCGCGCTCAGCGTGGAGCGCCTGATGCTGCCGCCGTCCGCCGAGGCACAGGTCCCCTCCGGCCTGAACGAGGCCGCGCTGACGAAGTGGGTGGCCCAGCACCCCGAGCGTCAGGAGGTCCGCATGACGGTCGCGGTGCTGCGGGACGGCACCCGTGATTCCGCGGTGCGGCTGCGCGAGAAGGACTCCCCGACGGAGGTCCTGACCGGCCCCGACCTGGTGCCGGGTCTGGCGGAGGCGCTGGCGGCGACGTTCGCGGACTGATCCCGCCCGCCGCGGTACGGCGACGGGGGCGCCCCTGATGCACAGGGAGCGCCCCCAGCCGTGCCGGATGCCGGGAGGGCCCCAACCACCTCGGACCGGGGGAGGGCCCCAGCCGCCTCGGACGCGAGGATCACCCCAGCCGCCTCGGACGCGCGAGGATCGTCCCGGCCGCCTCGGATGAGGGGGCTCGCCCCGTCCCCTTGCACGCGGAGGACCGCCCTCACCCGTTTCCCGGGCCGATCAGCCCTTGGTGGTGCACTTCGGCAGGTCGGCGGTGTTCCCGCTGCGGATGTCCTTCAGCGCGTCGAGAGCGTCCCCGATGTCCTTGACCTTGACCAGCGTGAGGCCGCCCGGGGTGTCCTTGGCGGCGGACGCGCAGTTGTCGGCGGGGGTCAGGAAATAGCGCGCGCCCTTCTCGCGGGCGCCGACGGTCTTCATCTCGATGCCGCCGATCGGGCCGACCGTGCCGTTGTCGTCGATGGTGCCCGTGCCGGCCACGAACGTGCCGCCGGTGAGGCTGCCCGGGGTGAGCTTGTCGTAGATCCCGAGCGCGAACATCAGACCGGCGCTCGGGCCGCCGACGTCGGCGAGCTTGATGTCGATCGTGAACGGGAAGGTGTGGTCGGTCCCCGCGGAGATGCCGACGACGGCCCGTTTGGCGCCGCTGTCGTCGGAGGTCGCCGTGGTGATGGTGACGTCCTGCGTCTTGGTCGCCGTGCGGTTCGCCTTCTCGGCGGCGGCCTGCTCCTTGGCCGGCACGACGGTGAAGACGGTCTTCTGTCCGGGCTTGTGCCTGGTGACGAGCTTGGCGACGTCGGAGGGCTGCTTCACGGCCGTGCCGTCGACGGCCTTGATCACGTCCCCGGCGTGCAGCCGGCCCTCGGCCGGGGAGTCCTTGACCACCGTGGAGACGATCACCCAGGACTTCACCGGGATGCCCAGCTCCTTCAGGGCGGCGACCTTGGCGCTCTCCTGGGACTGGCTGAATTCCTCGGCGTTCTCCTGGGTGGACTGCTCCTCCGTCTTGCCGTCGGGGTAGAGCGTGTCGTGCGGGACGATCTTGCTGTCGTGCGCCAGCCAGCCGTAGACGGCCTCGACCAGGTTCATCCGGTACTCCGCGCTGGTGACCCGGACGGTGGTCATGTTCAGATGGCCGTCCGTCGGATAGGTCTTGTGCCCGGAGATCTGCAGCACCGGCTCGCCGTCGTGCTCCGCCAGCGTGTTCACGGTCGGGCCGGGAGACATCTCCGCGTACGGCACGGGGATGAGTACTCCCGCGCACAGGAGCGCGATCAGCATCAGGGTGGAGGCGAGCATCGTCGCGGTGCGGCGTGGCATGCCTCGACAGTACGGGACGCCTCTGTCAGCGCACCGTCAGGGCTACCCCGTCAGGCACCGCCCGCACCGGAGCGTGGCTTCTCCATGGCCTCCCGGAAACGGGCGTATCCGTCCAGCTCAGGACCGTCACTGCGCACCTTGCGCGTCCGGTTGGCCCAACTGCCCCAGAGCCCGGCGCCGATCGCAGCCACCAGCGGAATCAGCAGCCAGACAAGCACCGCCATGCCGACCTCCCTACGCCACGAGCGTCCGCAACTGACTGATCAGCAGATTAACCATCCGCACGGACAACGCTCACGCTAGGGTGCCGGTTACGCAACCGGAGTGGACCGTGCACCTGATGTGACGCAAAAGGAGGACCAGCGGGCGCCGATCGGGGCAGTGGCCGCCCGGCCGCTCCCGGCGTCAGCGGGCGCGGCTCGGCAGAGGCGGATCGGCAGGCGCTGATCAGCAGGCGCCGACCCATTCCTCGGTGCCGTCCGAGAACTTCTGGTGCTTCCAGATGGGCGCCTCGTGCTTGAGGTCGTCGATCAGCTTGCGGCAGGCCTCGAACGCCTCGCCGCGGTGCGGGCAGGCCACGGCGACGACCACGGCGAGGTCCCCGACCTCGAGGTCCCCCACCCGGTGGACGGCGGCCAGCGCCCGCACCGGGTAGTCCGCGACGACCTTCTCGGCGATGCGCCGCATCTCGGCCTCGGCCGTCGGGTGGCACGAATACCCGAGCGCGTCCACGTCGGCGCCCCCGTCATGGTTCCGCACGGTGCCCACGAACAGGGCGATGCCGCCGGCCGCGTCGTCCCCGACGGCCCGGAACACCTCGTCCACGGAGAGCGCGGTCTCCCGGATGCCGAGCAGCTTGATGGGCTCCTGGGCCGCATGCTCACCGGGGTGGTCGTTCGTGAGTGCCATGCGTCCATCGTGCCGCACGCCCCCGACCGGAGGGAATGCGAGATTCACCAGTCACGCGCGCGTGAGCGCTTGGAGTGTCCTACAGGCGCCTCACACCCGCCGCCGGGCCTTGCGGGCCCGGCGGACCACGGCGGCGGCGCCGAGCAGCGCCACCGTCGCCCCCGCCGCGCCGGCGGCCGTCGCGTCCTTGCGTCCCAGCCGCCGCCCGGCCACGGTGTGCCGCCCGGAGACCTCCTCCAGCAGCTCCGCGAGCACTTCCTCGTTGGTCCACTGCGGGCGCCACCCGGCATCGTGCAGCCGGCTCCCGCTGACCACCCAGGGGTACATCGTGTACGCCAGGTCCCCCGCCGGCGACGGAGTGAGCCCGATCCGGTGCAGCCGGGCCGCCGCCCCCAGCGCGACGGCGGACGGCAGCTCCATCCGCCGGATCCCGCTCAGCTCCTCGACCTCCTCCTGCTCCAGCCACCCGTCGCAGCCGACGGCCAGTTCCCCGTCGACCTTCTCCAGCACGGCGTACTCCAGGGCGCTGCACAGATCCTCGACGTGACAGAACTGCCAGGCGGGCCGCGACCCGGCGACGACCAGCAGCCGCGGCGACTCGAAGTACCGGGTCAGCGCGGTGTCGGTACCGCCCACCAGCACCGCGGGCCGCACCACGGTGACGTTGAGGCCGGGGTGCGCCCGGGGCGCGCGCCGCGCCAGCCGTTCGATCTCCAGCAGGTCGCCGACACCGGTGGCCTCGGCGGTGGCGCGCAGCTCGGCGTCCTCCGACAGCGGCAGCTCGTTGTCCTGCAGCGCGCCGTAGACCATCGCCGAGGTGCACAGCACCACCCGGTGCACGCCGGCCGCCGCGGCGGCGGTCAGGACGGTCTGCGTCCCCCGGACGTTGTAAGCGGTGCGCGCGGCCGGATCGGTCTCCAGATCGAGGTCGAGCGCGAGGTGGACGACCACGTCGGCGCCCCGCAGCTTGTCCGCGATCGCGGGGTCGCGGACGTCGAGGATGTGCCACTGCGCCCCGGCGCACTCGCCGCGCCGCTCGTCGATGGCGAGGACCTGTTTGATCTCCTCCGACGCGGCGAGCCGCTCGGTGAGCAGGGCGCCGACCCCGGTCGCTGCGCCGGTCACCGCGACGACGGGCCCGCGCACGGCGGGAGGGGTTGAAGGGTTTCGCGCTGCGCGAACCTGCGGATCTGGGGAACTCACCGGGCGTCTCCAGCGGTTGTCTTCAATACGAGCGCGAGTGACGCGTACGTACCAGGTGCATCCATCCTGCCGCAGGCCTTCCGTGGGCGAAGCACCGAGGCCCGATCGGGTTCAGGTGTCTACGCTGGGTGGTGTTGTCGGGCAGCCGCGCCGCCGGAGCGAAACCGGTGGCCTTACCAGCCGAGGAATCCCGTGAGTGACACCCCATTCGGTTTCGGCCTTCCGCCGGAGGAGCCGGAAGACGGCGACGAGGGCAAGAAGAAGGACCAGCAGAGCGGTGGTGGGCAGGGACCGGCCAATCCGTTCGGTTTCGGCGGCCTGCCCGGAGCCGGCGGTTTTGGCGGCCCCGGCGCCGACAACCCGCTCGCGGCCATGTTCGGTTCCCTGAACCCCAACGACCTGGGTGCGGCCTTCCAGCAGCTGGGCCAGATGCTCTCGTACGAGGGCGGCCCGGTGAACTGGGACATGGCCAAGCAGATCGCCCGCCAGACGGTCTCCCAGGGTGCCCCGGACGGCACGAAGGACGCCAGCGTCGGCCCCGCCGAGCGCAGGGCGGTCGAGGACGCCGTCCGCCTGGCCGACCTGTGGCTGGACGACGCCACGTCCCTGCCCTCGGGCTCCGCCTCGGCGGTGGCCTGGTCGCGTGCGGAGTGGGTGGAGGCGACGCTGCCGGCCTGGCAGGAGCTGGTCGACCCGGTCGCCGAGCGGGTGGGCGCGGCCATGGGCGACGTCCTGCCGGAGGAGATGCAGGCCATGGCGGGCCCGCTGATCGGCATGATGCGCTCGATGGGCGGCGCCATGTTCGGCACGCAGATCGGGCAGGCCGTCGGCGTGCTCGCGGGCGAGGTCGTCGGCTCCACCGACATCGGCCTGCCGCTGGGTCCGGCCGGCAAGGCCGCCCTGCTCCCGGCCAACGTGGAGGCCTTCGGCAAGGACCTGGGCGTGCCGCAGGAGGAGGTGCGGCTCTACCTGGCCCTGCGCGAGGCCGCCCACCAGCGCCTGTTCGCGCACGTGCCGTGGCTGCGCTCGCACCTGTTCGGCGCGGTCGACGGCTACGCGCGCGGGATCAAGGTCGACACGGCCAAGCTGGAGGACGTGGTCGGCCAGTTCGACCCGCAGAACCCCGAGCAGCTGCAGGACGCACTCCAGCAGGGCATGTTCCAGCCCGAGGACACGCCCGAGCAGAAGGCTGCCCTGGCCCGTCTGGAGACCGCGCTGGCGCTCGTGGAGGGCTGGGTGGACGCGGTGGTGCACGCCGCCGCGAAGCCGCGTCTGTCATCCGCCGACGCCCTGCGCGAGACGCTGCGCCGCCGCCGCGCCACCGGCGGTCCTGCGGAGCAGACGTTCGCCACGCTGATCGGCCTGGAGCTGCGCCCGCGCCGGCTGCGCGACGCCTCCCGCCTGTGGGCCTCGCTCACGGACGCCCGCGGGGTGGACGGCCGGGACGGCCTGTGGGCCCACCCGGACATGCTGCCGACGGCGACCGACCTGGACGACCCGGACGGCTTCGTCCACCGCGAGCACATGGACTTCTCCGAGCTGGACAAGATGCTCGGGGAGGCGGCGGGCGGCTCGCAGGACAAGCCGGACCTGCACAAGCGGGACGAGAGCGACAGCAAGGGCGACGACACCGAGTGAGCCTGTACGACGACGCGGTCCTCGTGCTGAAGGGGTACGAGGGCCAGGACGACCTGCGCCAGGCCTACCTGGACCATCTGGCCGACCATCCGGACGGCATGTGGAAGGCCTGCCACGCGGGCCATGTCACGGCGAGCGCCCTGGTGATCGATCCCGAGGGCGGCCGGGTCCTGCTCACCTTGCACCGGAAGCTGCGGATGTGGCTCCAGATGGGCGGCCACTGCGAGCCGGGTGACCCCACGCTGGAGGCGGCGGCCCTGCGCGAGGCGACCGAGGAGTCCGGCATCGCCGGACTGACGCTGCTGCCCGGCGGCCCGGTCCGTCTGGACCGGCACGCGATCCCGGCGCCGTGCCACTGGCACTTCGACGTCCAGTACGCCGTCCTGGCCCCGGCCGGCGCTGTGCAGACGATCAGCGAGGAGTCGCTCGAGCTGCGCTGGTACGGCTACGACGAGGTGGCGGGCGTGGCGGACGAGTCGGTCGTGCGGCTGCTGGAGGCCACGCGCGGCAGACTCTGACCGCGCGGAACGGGTGAGGGGTGAGCGCCCATGCGCTCACCCCTCGCCCGTCCTGCCTCGCGGGCCGCGGCTCAGCTCCAGACGTTGCCCTGGTTCTGGCCGCGCGCGCCCTGCTGCCCCATGCCGAACTGGGCCGCGAGGCCCTGTCCGATCACGGCGTTCTGCGGCGGCAGCAGCTCACTGGGCTGTACGAGCGCGAAGCCGGAGCCCATGAAGCTCAGCTCCCAGCCCTCGCCGGTGCTGCCGCGCCGGCGCCACACGCCGGAGCTGTGCGTCTGGGCCTGCATCTGCACCCGCAGTCCCGTCGACCAGGCCACGATCGCGTCGGCGTCGCAGTTGACGTACTTGTCCGGGGTGACCTGCATCAGCAGCGGCGCGCCCGAGGTCATCAGGGCGACCTTGCCGCGACCGGTGATGTTGAGCTGGTACTTCCCGGAGCCGGAGATGCCGTAGAGGCTGTCGACGGCGATGACCTCGTGGTGCAGCGAGGAGTCCATGGCGAGGACGTAGGAGCTGTCGACGGTCAGCCCGTCCTGATCGACGTCCATGACGTGCACGTGCTGGCCGAGGTTGGCGAGGTAGACCGTGCCCTGTCCGTGACAGCGCATCAGGTCCAGGCCCTCGCCGGTGTGCGCACGCGCGCGTGCCTGGTTGTTGCTGCGGTACTCGGCGTCGAACTCGACCAGGCCCTGGTAGGCGACCATGGTGCCCTTGCGGGCGAGGATGTCGTCGTGGCCCTCCAGGGTGACGCGGAGCATCTGCTTGTTCTGCAGGCTCCAGCGCTCCTGGGTCTGCTGGTCGTTGTGGGCGAAAAGCGGGCTCTGCATGGTGTTCTGGCTCCCCCTCAGCCCCGGAACCGGAGGCGGTCGGTGCTGTCCTCGCTGGGCTGGACGACGACGATGCCCTGGCCGGAGAAGGCCATCTGGTAGGCCTCTCCGCTGCCGCGGCCGATCAGCGACTGCGCCTTGAAGCTGCGCTTGCCCTTGACCTTCAGGTTCGGGGACCAGGCGACGAGCGCGTCCGGGTCGACGTAGGTCTCGTCCTCGCCGCCGCCGCAGTCGACGACGATCGGCTTGCCCCGGGAGGTCAGCGCGACCCAGCCCTGTCCGGAGATCTTCGTGTTCCACAGGCCCTGCCCGGCGAACTTCGCCAGCCCCTTGACGCGCTCGACACCCCAGGTGAGATGTGCGTCGAAGGCGAGCAGGTTGGTGGCGTTGACGGAGATGCCGTCGCCGTTGAGGTTGATGACGACGACGTCGGCGCCGTAGTCGGCGAGATAGAGCAGGCCGTCCCCGGAGCACTTCATCAGCGGGGCGCCCTCGCCGGTGATCCAGTCGCGGGCGATCTGGCGTACGGCCGGCGGGTTGGGCTCGTACTGGATGAAGCCTTCGTAGGCGACCATCGACCCCACTCGCGCGAGGAGGTCGTTCCCGGTCTGCATGGCGACCTTCAGCATGTGGTTGCCGTGGTTCTCCATGCGGGCGGTGACGGGTGCGGGGGCGTAGCCCGCGAGCGGCTGGTTCATGACGGGCTCCCTCAGACCTCGTAGGGCTGGACGACGATGAAGTTGCCGGGGGCGCCCCGGAACTGGAGGTTGACGCTCTCGCCGGTGTCCCCCGGGTAGGCGTTGCGGCGCATCCGGACCTGGCTGGAGACGATCACCTGGGAGGCGGCCGACCACGCGACGACGGCGTTGCAGTCGGCGAAGGTGGTCGGCGTGACCGGCAGCACCACGGGCGTGCCGTGCGTCTTGACGACGATCGTGCCGGTGCCCTGGAACTGCATCGTGAACAGGGCGCCACCGGGGATGCCGTGGCCCTCGACGCGGCGGACCTCGTACTGGAGGCTCTCGTCGAAGGCGAGGACGTTCTCGGCGGACACACAGATCGCGTCGCCCTGCAGCTCGACCGGGTGCAGGTGGGTGGAGTTCTCGGCGAGGAAGACCTGGCCCTGGCCGGTGCAGCGCATCAGCTGCATCTCCTGACCGGTGGCGTTGCCGACGATGCGGCCGGCGAACCCGGCGCCCTTGTAGCTGAAGTCGACCTTGCCCTGGTAGAGCACCATGCTGCCCTGCCGGGCCAGCACCGGCTGGCCGCCGATGCCGAGGTCGACGCGGATCAGCTTCTTGTTCTGCTGCGTCCAGCGCTGCCCGGTCGGCGTCTCCTTGAACGCCTGGAGCGCGGCCGTCACTCCGGCACCGCCCTGGGGCGCGCCCTGCGGCACTCCGTAGGGTGCGGCCTGCTGGCCGGGGACCTGGCCGTAGCCCGGCGGCATGGGCGGGGTCGCCTGGCCGCCGTAGGGGGCCGGCTGCTGGCCGTAGCCCGGGGGCATCGGGGCGCCGGGCTGGCCGCCGTACGACGGCTGCTGGGGCTGCTGGCCGTACGGGGGCTGCTGCGGCTGCTGGCCGTAGGGCGCGGGGGCCGGGGGCGTGGCCGGCGGCGGGACGGTGCCGCCGGCGGGCGGCGCCATGGGCGCGATGATCGTCGGCGCGCCGTGCACGCTGGGCGCGGGCGCCGGGGGCGGGGTGTGGCCGGGCGGCGGCGTGTGGCCGGGCGGCGGGGCGAAGCCCTGCGGGGCCGGTGCGGGCGCCGGAGCAGGCGCGGGCGCCGCCGGGACGCCGAACGCGGGCGGGGCGAAGCCCGGGGCCGCGCCGGACTGCGGCTGGGGCTGGGGCTGGGGCTGCTGGGGTTCGGCGGGCGTCTCCTCCTCGAGCACCTCGCCGCCGAAGTTCTTCAGCAGCGCCTCCAGACCGCCGTCGAAGCCCTGCCCGACCGCGGCGAACCGCCACACGTCCTTGAAGTAGAAGTCACCGAGCATCACGGCGCGCTCGGTGGAGAACTCCGAGCCGCTGAACGAGTACCGGGCGACTTCCTCGCCGCCCGCGACGATGCGCAGGTAGCCGGGGGCGATCTGCGACATCTGCCCGTTGCCGTCGACGGTCGCCGTGAAGGAGAGCTTCCGGATGTGTGCGGGGATCCGGTCGAGCGTGATCCGGAACGACTCCGTGTCCCCCGCCTGGGCACCCAACAGCTGGATGGACTCCTCCGGGGACTTCGGCTGGTTGAAGAAGACGAAGTACCGGTCGTCCGAGAGACGCTCGTCGGCGTCCAGACCGAAGCAGCTGATGTCGAAGGTCAGCCCGGGGGCGGAGATCTGCACGCCTACGTACAGATCCGTGCCCGCCGTGAGGTCACTGATCCTGGCCTTGTGGCCGCGTTGGAATTCCCTGGCCATGCGTTACGACCGTCCCCCATCCCGAATGTGAGTGCGTCGCGCCAGGCTAACGGCTGAGACCGACATCGGCCCCAGCCGGTCGTGGTCGGTACAGACCCGGTACACAACCGCACCCGGCCGCTCACACGGGAGGCTCAGGCGTCGCGCTCACCGCGCGCGCCGGGCACATGCGGCAACCGGTCGGCGGCGACGACCCCTTCGAGGTAGCCGCGGGCCCGCTCGGTCCGCGGATAGGCCTCCAGCAGCCGCCAGAAGTCGGGCCCGTGCCCGGGGACCAGCAGATGCGCCAGTTCGTGGCAGAGCACGTAGTCGACGACGTACTCCGGCATCCCCTGCAGGCGGTGCGAGAGCCGGATGCTCCCCTCGGCCGGGGTGCACGACCCCCAGCGGGTGTTCTGGTTGGTCACCCAGCGCACGGAGGCGGGCCTGGCCCGGCCGTCGAAGTACTGGGCCGACAGCCGCTCGGCGCGCTCGGTCAGCTCGGCGTCGCCCAGTACCCGTTTGCTCTCCTGGGCGGCCAGCTTGTCGAGCATGAGGGTCACCCAGCGCTGCTCCTCCGCCTTCGACATCCGAGCGGGGATCAGTACGACGGTGCGATCGCCCTCGCGGTACGCGGAGACCGTCCGGCGTCGCCGGGCACTCCTGCGGACCTCGATCGCGCTCGCCCCCGAGCCGCCGGGCGGCTGGCTCGTCGTACTGCGCTGTGGCTTTCCGGCGCGGTGCAGTGGGTCGGCGGGCACGCCCCGACGTTACCCGGTGGGGATGGGCAAAGTCCCGGCCCCGGGACGGTTCACTGCCGAACCCCCGCCATGTGTTTGATTCGTACGACCGGCGGCCGGGTGGGGTTTGCGCGCGTTCACCCGACTGACGAACGTTTGGCATGTTCCCGATTCGTACGACGAATTCCTGCGCCTGTGGACAACTTTCTGCGGCCGGCCGGGCGGGCGGGCATGCTGGCAGGCATCGGCGGAGCGCGACCGGATCCGCCGGGAGGACGGACCGCCGCGGACGTTCCGGGGCGGCACAACCGATACGGGGGCCAGGCATGCATCCGGTGGTGAAACCCGCGCTGCGGCGCGGCTGGCGTGATCTCAACACGGTGCAGTTCGGGATGACCCCGGCTCACGCGCTGACGCTGGGTCCGGTGGACACCGCGACGGGCAGCTTCCTGGAGCTGCTCGACGGCACCCGGGGACTGCCGCTGCTACGCGAGGAGGGCAGCCGCATGGACGTGCCGGCCTGCCAGGTCGACGCGCTGGTGGGGCGGCTGGCCCGGGCCGGTCTCGTCGACGACGCGCGCGGCGGCGGCCCGGACGCGGACGCGCTGCGGGAGAAGACGGACGTGATCGAGCGGCTGCGACCCGACCTCGCCACGTTGTCGCTGACCACGCAGGAGCCGGGCGGCGCGCTGGCCCGGCTCGCCGCCCGGCGCGCCCTGCGGGTGCAGGTGCGGGGCGCGGGCCGGGTCGGCGCCCTGCTGGCGTCGGTGCTCTCGGGTGCGGGCGTCGGCGAGGTCGACGTGCGTGACGTGGGACGCGTGGAGCCGTGGGACGTGGCACCGGGCGGGCTGCCCGCCGAGTCGCTCGGCACCCGCCGGGACACGGCCGCCCGGGCCGCCGTCCGCCGTGCGGCCCCCGACCGCCCGCCGCGCCACGTCCACTCCCCGGGCTCCGGTGCCGGGGAGCCCGGGTTCTCCCTGGTGATCCTCGCGCCCCGGGACGACGTCGCCGTGCACGCCCCGGATCCGTTCACCGCCGAACCGCTGATGGCCGCCGGCACACCCCATCTGTACGCCGGTGTGGTGGAGGGCACGGGCGTCGTGGGGCCGCTCGTCCTGCCGGGCGAGTCCGGCTGCGCCCGCTGCCTGCACGAGGACCGCACGGACCGGGACCCCGCCTGGCCCCGGCTGGTCGCCCAGTGGCGGTCCGGCCGGGCCCGTCGGGTCGGTGCGTGCGACGTCACCCTGGCCACGGCGGTCGCCGGCCTCGCCGCGGCACACGCCCTGACCTTTCTCGACGGTGAGTCGCCGTCCGGCGCGGGAGCCCGCTGGGAGGTCTCCGTACCCGGCCTGAACTGGCGCGCTCGGCCGGTCCGGCCGCACCCGGGGTGCGGCTGCGGTGCGGCGCGGAGAGCCGCGGAGAGAGCTGAAAGGGAGGACTCCTCAACGGACGGGGAGCCACGCGCGACAATGGCGGTGCAACGGCCGTCGACGAAGCGAGGACGCGAACCAGGCGCGGCACGGCCGACTGGGACTTGGAGGGCGCATGTCTGATCTTCCCCGGAAGGCGGTCACCCGGACCGCCAAGCTCGCCGCGCTCCCGCTCGGCTTCGCCGGCCGGGCGACCTGGGGGCTGGGCAAGCGGATCGTGGGCGAGTCCGCGGAGATCGTCGGCCGCGAGCTGCAACAGCGCACGGCTGAGCAGTTGTTCAAGGTGCTCGGCGAGCTGAAGGGCGGTGCGATGAAGTTCGGGCAGGCCATGTCCGTCTTCGAGTCGGCCCTGCCCGAGGAGATCGCCGGCCCCTACCGCGCGGCCCTGACCAAGCTCCAGGACGCGGCCCCGCCGATGCCGACCCGCACGGTGCACGCGGTGCTGGAGGAGCGGCTGGGACCGGACTGGCGTGATCTGTTCGAGGAGTTCGAGGACAAGCCGGCCGCGGCGGCCTCGATCGGCCAGGTGCACCGGGCGGTGTGGGCCGACGGCCGCGAGGTGGCGGTCAAGGTGCAGTACCCGGGTGCCGGCGAAGCCCTACTGTCCGATCTGAGCCAATTGAGCCGTTTTGCACGTCTCTTGGGGCCGCTCATCCCGGGCATGGACATCAAACCGCTGATCGCGGAGCTGAAGGACCGCGTCTCCGAGGAGCTGGACTACGGGCTGGAGGCCCAGGCCCAGACCGTGCACGCGGAGGAGTTCGCGGACGATCCGGACGTGGTCGTCCCGGCGGTGGTGCACCAGTGCGAGCAGGTGCTGGTGACCGAGTGGATCGACGGCATCCCGCTGTCCGAGATCATCTCGGACGGCACCCAGGAACAGCGTGACCGGGCCGGCCAGCTCCTGGCCCGCTTCCTCTTCTCGGGCCCGGCCCGCACCGGCCTGCTGCATGCCGACCCGCACCCGGGCAACTTCCGCCTGCTGCCCGGCGGGCCGGCAGGAGAGGACGACTGGCGTCTCGGCGTCCTGGACTTCGGCACGGTCGACCGGCTCCCCGGCGGCCTGCCGGCGCCGATCGGCATCTCCCTGCGGATGACGCTGGACGGCGACGCCGAGAACGTTTACGAGTTGCTGTGCGCCGAAGGGTTCGTGAAGGAGACCATAGATCTGGACCCGGACGCGGTCCTGGACTACCTGCTGCCGATCATCGAGCCGGCCCGGGTGGACGCCTTCACCTTCGCCCGCTCCTGGATGCGCAGCCAGGCCGCCCGTGTCGCCGACCCGCGCTCCCCCGCCTACCAGCTGGGCAAGCAGCTCAACCTGCCGCCGGCCTACCTGCTGATCCACCGGGTGACCCTGAGCACGATCGGGGTGCTGTGCCAGCTGGGCGCCACGGTACGGCTGCGGGAGGAACTGGAGGAGTGGCTGCCGGGCTTCGTGACCGACCCGGCCGCGGATCTGGCCGAGGAGGAGCCTGCGGCCGGGGCGTGATCACCGGCCGGCGGACGTTCCCCCTCACCACCAGGCCGAGTCCAGCCGCCCCTCGATCGCCCGCAGGTTCTCCCGGGAGCAGCCGTCGCAGAAGTACTGGCGCATGCCGTTCTCCACGGAGCAGGTCCAGGTGACCGGCGGGGGGCCGTCGGCGGGAGTTCCGCAGCGCGCGCACACGAGGGGACGCCGCTCCGCGGTGGAGCCGCCCTGATCACTTTCCCCGGGAAGACTCGTCACCTGGCGACGATAACCCCGTGCCCCGCGGATCATGGTGCACAACGCACCGCGGGGGCCGGTCCGTTCGGCCGGACCGGCCCCCGCGGGGATGCTTCGCCTCCCTGGGCCGGGAGGCCACCGCTCTCAGGTGTGATCGTTACTGCATGACGGCCATGGCGAGCGCCCGCCGGGCGCGCAGCGAGGCGCGCTCGGCCCGGCGCTGCATCCGCCGGGCGGTGGCCAGGCGCACGGCCCGGCGTTCTCGCACGGCCTCATGGAGTCGCTCGTGCATATGCGCACGAGCCAGGGCTTCTTGCATGAGTTGCATCTCACGGTTCCTGTTCTGACGCGCTTCGGTCGCGCCGGAGGTGGTGAAGTCTTGGGTCGCGGAGCCGGTGGGCTCGTTGGTGGACGGCTTCATCGGGGCCTGCTTCATGGGGTCGTGCGTGAGGGGGCGGTCGATCGTTCCTGCGGTGTTCATGCCGTGACCGGGTTCTTGCGCGGACGGCCACGCGGCCGCTTCCGGGCGACGACGACACCCTGGACGAACAGCTCGCCACCCCAGACGCCCCAGGGCTCACGCCGCTCCTTGGCGCCGGCGAGGCAGGCCTCCATCAGCGGGCAGGTGCGGCAGAGGGACTTGGCGTACTCCACGTCCGCGGGCGACTCGGCGAAGAAGACCTCCGGGTCGTACGAGCGGCAGGGGACGGGTACGCCGAGGTTCTCGATGGCGTCGTCGAGCGCGGTGAGCGCGGTGAGGGGGGTCAAGGTGGAGTCCTCCGTGAGGCCGGGCGGGGGGATCGTTTGCGAAGGCGGTACGGACGGGGCGTGCGCTTCGAGTTGCACGATTGGTCTTCCTCGTCTGGTCGTTCCGGCCTGTTGACCGGGTGTCGGCTGGTACCGGGTTCTTTTCTTGTCCCGAGGCTCCTTCGCTCCGTCCTCCCCGTTGGGGGAAAACAGAAGGGCCGCGGATCCCGGGTGGGGTTCCGCGGCCCTGAAGGCGCCGGCCTGATTGATCAGGCTGGATCACTCCAGGGTTCTGGCCCACGGAAGGCCCACATCAGGTGGTGCTGCGTCGTCTGCTTCCGGAATCCGGCACCGGCCGCCGCAAAGGCATAGGCCTGCGCCTGTGCCTCTACCGCTTCCAGTGCCTTGGTCGGTCGCTCATTGCGCTCGCCGACAAGGCCGACGAGGGCAACGGAGGACGCCGGACGCACGGCACGAATGCCGGACAGACCGGTGCCCTGGTTCGAGGCGCCGAGCATGCACGTGGAGACGGTCGAGCGATCGGTCAGTTTGGCCGTGCTGGTGGTGCTGATGTTGATGCTGATCACTGGACTCGCCTCCTCTCGGCGTCTCTGGGACTGGGGTCAACCAGTCCGTTCGGTTGTGTAAGTACATCACGGAGCCGCAGCCTTCGAGAAGGCCGCTGCTTCCGTGCCTAGAACCTATGGGGATTGCCGGGGCATGCGCAAACTATTTTTTCGACGAGTTCGCATCAGTCCCCCACGTCGTCCGCCACACCCTCCTGACCTGCACAGATGGCCAGAACGTCGGCTCCGTAGCTGCGTAGCTTGCGACTGAGGACACCGGGGATGCGGGAAAGTTCGGCGGAGTCCTCCGGGCGGGCTTCCGCGATGGCCATCAGGGTCCGGTCGGTGAAGACGCAGAAGTCCGGCTGCCCGCTGCGCCCGGCCTGGACCGCCCGCCACTCCCGGAGCCGCTCGTAGAGCCCTTCGTCCATGTCGGAGGGGCAGTCCTCGCAGCGCATCAGCTTCATCTCGCCCGCGTCGGTGAGCGTCCGGCCGCAGACCCGGCAGCGGGCCGGGGTGCGCTGGATGCGGCGGGGGGCAGCGGCGGCGCTCCCCGCCGTCCCGCGCTCGACGCCTCCGCCGGCTCCCGTGCCGGTGCGGCCCGCGGTCGCGGTGGTGCCGGGCCGCAGACCGTCGAGGAAGCGGCTCGGCCTGCGGCCCGGGCGCCCGCCGGGCGACCTGGACAGGGCCCAGGAGACGTGGAGCCGTTCCCGCGCGCGGGTGACGCCGACGTAGAGGAGTCGGCGTTCCTCCTCGATCTGCTCGTCGGTCCTGGCGTAGGTGATGGGCAGCATGCCCTCGGCGACACCGACCAGGAAGACAACGTCCCACTCCAGGCCCTTGGCGGCGTGCAGGGAGGCGAGGGTGACGCCCTGGACCGTGGGGGCGTGCTGGGCGTTCGCCCGCTCGTCGAGTTCCGCCACGAAGTCGGCGAGGGTGGCTCCCGGTGTGGCGGCGGCGAGGTCGTGGGCGAGGTTCACCAGGGCGGCCAGGGATTCCCAGCGCTCTCTGACGGCGCCGGAGCCCGCGGGCGGCTCGCGGGTCCAGCCCTCGCCGGAGAGGACGGCACGCACCTGGGAGGGCAGATCCACGACGTCGTCCAGCAGGGAGTCGTTGCCGCCGAAACGGGCCGCGCCGCGCAGGGCGATGCCGGCCTTGCGGATCTCGGGCCGGTCGAAGAAGCGCTCGGCTCCGCGCAGCTGGTACGGGACCCCGGCGTCGGCGAGGGCCTGCTCGTAGGTCTCGGACTGGGAGTTCGTGCGGAACAGCACCGCGATCTCGGCGGCCGGGACACCCGCGTCGATCAGCTCGCGGATCCGGCGGGCGGCGCCCTCGGCCTCGGCGGGCTCGTCGGTGTACTCGGTGTAGACGGGTTCGGGTCCCGGGGAGCGCTGGGAGACGAGTTCCAGCCGGTGGTCGGCGGCACGGCCGCGGGCCTGGGCGAGCAGGCCGTTGGCGAGGCGGACGACCTGGGGAGTGGAGCGGTAGTCACGGACCAGCTTCACGACGGTGGCGCCGGGGTGCCGAGCGCGGAAGTCGAGGAGATGGTCAGGTGTTGCTCCCGTGAACGAGTAGATCGTCTGGCTGGCGTCACCGACGACGCAGAGGTTGTCGCGGTCGCCCAGCCACAGGTCCAGCAGCCGCTGCTGCAGCGGGCTGACGTCCTGGTACTCGTCCACGACGAAGTGCTGGTACTGGCCACGCACCTGGTCGGCGATGTCGTGCCGGTCCTGGAGGACGGCGACCGTCAGCAGCAGGACGTCCTCGAAGTCGATCACCGCCCGGTCGCGCTTGAGGTCCTCGTAGGCCGCGTAGAGGTGGGCGATCTCGGCCGGGTCGCGCGGGACCTCGCGACCGGCCTTCGCAGCCGCATACGCGTAGTCGGCCGGGACGGTCTGGGTGACCTTGGACCATTCGATCTCTGCTGTCACGTCCCGCAGCTCGTTCCGGTCGAGCCGGGTGCCCAGGGCGGCGGCTGCGTCCGCGACGAGCTGGATCTTGCGGTCGACGAGCCGGGGCATGGAGCCGCCGATCGCTTTCGGCCAGAAGTACTGGAGCTGACGCAGCGCGGCGGAGTGGAAGGTGCGGGCCTGGACCCCCTGGGCGCCGAGCTGGCGCAGCCGGCCGCGCATCTCTCCGGCGGCGCGGTTGGTGAAGGTGACGGCCAGCACGCTGGACGGCTGCAGGATGCCGGCACGTACCCCGTAGGCGATGCGGTGGGTGATCGCCCGCGTCTTGCCCGTGCCCGCTCCGGCCAGGACGCACACCGGCCCGTGCAGGGCGGTGGCCACCTCGCGCTGCTCGGGGTCGAGCCCTGCGAGCACCGCGTCGGCCGAGTCCGGTACCTGCGGGAAGAGGGGGGAGTGCGTTGCTGCTGTCACACCGCCATGCTGCCAGGTCGCCCGGGACGGCTGCGCCGGTTGTCCACAGGCGGGTACTGATAGTCGTACCAATGCGGCAGGTGTCACACGGGGGGCACATACCCCGGGCGGGAATGGCCGGCCGATGCAATACGTTCTCCCCCTGGACGATCTTTTCCGAGCTGCCTGAGGAGCGCGAGAGACATGCAGGGCACTGTGACGATGTACAGCACGACTTGGTGCGGCTACTGCCGGCGGCTGAAGAGCCAGCTGGACCGGGAGGGCATCGCCTACACCGAGATCAACATCGAGCAGGACCCGGAGTCCGCCGCTTTCGTGGAGAAGGCGAACGGCGGCAACCAGACCGTCCCGACCGTGCGCTTCGCGGACGGCTCCACGCTGACCAACCCGTCGCTGGCCCAGGTCAAGCAGAAGCTCGCGGCGTAACGCCCCGAACGCCGGACGGCGGTTCCCGAACCCACGGGGGGTTGGGGAGCCGCCGTTCCGCTGTCAGACGAAGCTGCGCATGGGCAGGGGCTTGCCGTACCACATCTCGATCAGGCGGGCCGCGATGGAGATGCCGTACGGCGGGAGCACCTCGCCGGACTCGAAGGCCGAGTGCAGCTCCTCGCGGGAGAACCAGCGGGCCTCGTGGATCTCGTCCCCGTCGACGTCGATCGCGGTGGACGTGGCGCGGGCCATGAAGCCCAGCATCAGGCTGGACGGGAAGGGCCAGGGCTGGCTGGCGACGTACTCGACCGGCCCGACGGTGACGCCGACCTCCTCGCACACCTCGCGGCGCACCGCCTGCTCGATGGACTCCCCCGGCTCGACGAAGCCCGCGAGGGTGGAGAAGCGGCCCTCGGGCCAGTGGACCTGGCGGCCGAGCAGGATGCGGTCGTCCTCGTCGGTCACCGCCATGATCACGGCAGGGTCCGTGCGCGGGTAGTGCTCCGCGCCGCAGGCCTGGCAGCGGCGGATGTGGCCGGCGGCGGCGATGACCGTGCGCTCACCGCAGCGGGAGCAGAAGCGGTGGGTGCGCTGCCAGTTCTCCAGGCCGACCGCGTGCACCATGAGCCCGGCGTCACGCGGCGACAGCAGCAGGCCGGCCTCGCGCAGGCCCGCCGGGCGCGCCGACTGGTCGATACGGCCGGGCAGCGCGTCCTTCTGGAGCGCGAAGTAGCTGACGCCGTCCGCGTCGATGCCCAGAAAGTAGCGGTGCGCCTCGGTGAGCGGGGCCTCGAACGAGGGGGTCATGACCAGTTCGGTCCGCCCGTCCGGGGTCTCGTCGATGAGTACCTGGCCGCCGGAGACCACGAAACACCGGGTCGTGGGGTGGCTCCACGCCGCCGCGAGCCAGGCCTCGTCCAGCCGGTGGTGGGCGGCGCGGTCGATGCCGCTCGGGGCGGTCAGCGAGATGGGTCGATCGGCTGTGTGGTCGGTCCAGGTGGTCACGGGTGCTTCCAACTCCCCCAGTGCAGCGGTTCTTTCGGCGGGCGGTTCGGCGGGACGTAGGGCGGGAGGGCACCGGGCCGGGCGCGGGCGGCACGGGCGGGCGGTTCCTCCAGTGTGCCCGGACGCGGTGCCCTCCCGTGCGGCTCCGGCCGGTCAGGGCGCGGGACGCCAGTTCTCGGCCAGGTCACCCCACAGGTAGGCGCTGGTCTCGACGCCCTTCAGGAGGAGGTCCAGTTCGACCTTCTCGTCGGGGGCGTGCCAGCCGTCGGAGGGGACGGAGATGCCCAGGAAGAGCACGGGGACGCCGAGGACTTCCTGGAGGTCGGCGGCGGGTCCCGAACCGCCCTCGCGGGTGAAGCGGACCGGGCCCTGGAAGGCGCGGCCCATGGCGCGGGCCACGGACTGCAGCGCGGGGTGGTCGAGCGGGGTCAGGCACGGGCGGGTGGCCGAACCGAAGTCGATCTCGTACCGGATCCCGGCGGGCACCTGCTCGGCGGCCCAGCCGCGCACGGCCTTCTCGATGTGGTCGGGGTCCTGGCCGGCGACCAGCCGGAAGGACAGCTTCACCATGGCCGAAGAGGGGATGATCGTCTTGCTGCCCGGGCCCTGGTAACCCCCGCCGATGCCGTTGACCTCGGCGGTCGGCCGCGCCCAGATGCGCTCCAGGGTGGAGTATCCGGCCTCGCCGTGGAGGGCGTGCGACTTGGCGGTGGACAGCCAGCGCTCCTCGTCGAAGGGCAGCTCGGCGAAGAGTTCGCGCTCGCGGTCGGTCAGCTCGACGATGCCGTCGTAGAAGCCGGGGACCGCCACGCGCGCGTGCTCGTCGTGGAGGGCGGCGACCAGGCGGGCAGCGGCGGTGGCCGGGTTGGGCACGGCACCGCCGAAGGAGCCGGAGTGGATGTCCTGGCCGGGGCCGTACAGCCGGATCTCGCACTCGGCGAGGCCGCGCATGCCGGTGCACACCGTCGGGGTGTCCTCGGCCCACATGCCGGTGTCGGAGACGATCACGGCATCGGCGGCGAGCCGCCCGGCCCGCTCCTCGACCAGGGCCCGGAAGTGCGGGGAGCCGGACTCCTCCTCGCCCTCGATGAGCAGCTTGAGGTTGACGGCCGGCGCGGTCCGGCCGGTGGCGGCGAGGTGGGCGCGGACACCGAGTGTGTGGAAGAACACCTGGCCCTTGTCGTCCGCCGCCCCGCGCGCGTAGAGCCGGTTCCCGCGGACGACCGGCTCGAAGGGGTCGCTGTCCCAGCCGTCCTCGCGGGCGGCGGGCTGCACGTCGTGGTGGCCGTACACGAGGACCGTGGGCGCCTCCGGGTCGCCCGAGGGCCACTCGGCGAAGACGGCCGGGGCGCCCGGGGTCTGCCAGACCTCGGCGGTCGGAAAGCCGGTCTCCTCGAGCTTGGCGGCGAGCCAGTCGGCGCTGCGCCGCACGTCGGGCGCGTGATCGGGCTGGGCCGACACGGAGGGGATGCGCAGCCACGCGGCGAGGTCGTCGAGGAAAGCGGCGCGGTGCTGCTCGATGTACGTGCGGACGGCGCTGTCCGGGGTCTGGCTCATGCTCCGAGCCTATCCGTCCGCACCGGCATCCTCGGCGGGCGGTTCGTCACACTCAGCTCGCCCGGTGTGCCGTTTCGGAGTCTTCCGTGAGGAGGCGTTCCAGGGCGGCACGGTCCGGCAGGTCCCGCGGCCGTACGACCTCGCCGCTGCGCACGTAGAGGACGGCCGCCGTGACCGACTCGGGTGGTATGCCCTGCTGCTCGGCCCAGGCCAGCCGGTAGACGGCGAGCTGGAGCGGGTCGGCGGTGCGGGCGCGGCCGGTCTTCCAGTCCACGATCTCGTACGTCGTCCCGTCGCCGTCACCGTTGCGGTAGACGGCGTCGATACGGCCTCGTACGACCCGGCCGGCGAGGGTGAGCTGGAAGGGGGTCTCAACCCGGTAGGGCGTGCGCCGGGCGTACTCGGTCCGTTCGAAGGCTTCCTTCAGGGCTTCCAGGTCGCGTTCGTCGTCGATCTCGGCCTCGCTGCCGGGCAGCTCGTCCGGTTCCAGCAGGGGCAGGGCCAGTTCCTCGAAGCGGGCCTCCACCCAGGCGTGGAACCGGGTGCCCCGGCGCGCGGCCGGTTGCGGGGGGCGCGGCATGGGGCGCGCGAGTTCCTGGGCGAGCCCGTCCGGGTCCTCGGCGAGACGCAGCAGCTGGGAAGCGGTGAGCGTGGCGGGCAGGGGGACGTCCGTGACGGTCTGCCGGGCGCGCAGCAGCTCACCGGTGAGCATGTCCAGATCACGATCCCAGGAGGCGATGGTGCGGGCCTCCTCGGGAGTGAGCGTGCGGCGGGCCTTCGGGAAGGCGGGCGTAGTTCGGGCCTCCATGGAGGCGGGCGTGGTGCGGGCCTCCTCGGAGGCGGGCGTGGTGCGGGCCTCCTCGGGAGTGGGCGAGCCGGAGCCGTCGGAGGGGGGACCGTCGTACGGGAAGTCCCCGTACGAGAGATCGTCGTACGGGAAGTCGTCGTACGGGAAGTCGCCCTCGTGCTCCTGCGGGAAGTCCCCCTCCGGAGGGAACGGGTCCCCAGGAGGCAGGTCCCCCGGGTGGGGGAAGTCCTCGTACGGGTCGTCGGGCAGGTCGTCGTCCGGTGGCGCCGGCCAGTCCGGGTCCTCGATGCCGGCTAGGTCGTGCGGGGCCGGGGCGTGGCCGTCGGGCCGGGCGGTGAGGGTGTTCAGGTGGGCGAGGACCGTGTCGGCCGCGGCACGCCGGCGGGCCAGGGCCGCGGCGTCCAGCGGGAGCGGCCACACCTGGTCGGCACCGGCCGTGTGCAGGGCCGGGTTCTCTTCGTCCTCGGCCGGTTCGTCCGCCCACGCCTCGATCTCGCCGTACCCGGCCGCGCAGTGGTCGTACAGGGCCTGGAGGAAGTCGGACGGGCCGCGCGGCTTCTTCTGGCTGGGCCCCCACCAGTGGCCGGAGCCGAGCAGGAGCGAGCGGGGGCGGGTGAAGGTGACGTAGCCGAGGCGGAGTTCCTCGGTGTGCTGGTGGTCCTTCATGGCCTCGTGGAAGGCCTTCATGCCCCGGGAGTCCCAGGAGCCGGGGTCGGGCAGGGTGTCGCTGTCGCCGCGCAGGGCGTGCGGCAGTACCTTCGCCTGGGCGGTCCACTTCTCGCGGCCCTGGCCGCTGGGGAAGGTGCCCCTGACCAGGCCGGGGACGGCCACGACGTCCCATTCGAGGCCCTTGGACTTGTGCGCGGTGAGCACCTTGACCGTGTTCTCGCCGCCGGGCAGGGCGTTGTCGAGGCCCTTCTCGTACTGGGCGGCGGTGCGCAGGAAGCCGAGGAAGGCGAGCAGTCTGGCCTCGCCGTCGCTCGCGGCGAAGGCGGCGGCCACGTCGAGGAAGTTGGAGAGGGTCTCCCGGCGGCGGGCGGCGAGGGCCTGCGGGGACGCCGACAGCTCCACTTCCAGGCCGGTGACGGCGAGGACGCGGTGCAGGACGTCCATCAGCGGGTCGGACAGCGAACGGCGCAGGTCGCGCAGCTCGGTGGCGAGCCGGGCGAAGCGCACGCGCGCGTCCGGGGAGAACGGCAGCCCGTCGTCGTACTCGTCGCCTACCGTCGGGGCCTCGAGGAACGTGTCCAGAGCGTCCGCGAGGGATATCACCTCCGACGGGTCGACGCCCTCCACTGCCGCGGCGAGCCGGCGGTCGGGGTCGTCGGTGTCGTCCACGCGCGCGTGGGCGACCAGCAGGCGGGCGCGCCGGCCGAGCAGGGCGAGGTCGCGGGGGCCGATGCGCCAGCGCGGCCCGGTGAGCAGGCGTACCAGGGCGGCGTTGGCGCCGGCGTCCTGGAGGACCTCGCAGACGGCCACGAGGTCGGCGATCTCGGGCAGGTGCAGCAGCCCGGACAGGCCGACGACCTCGACGGGGACGTCGCGGGCGACGAGGGCGCCCTGGATCTCGGCGAAGTCGGTCGCGGTCCGGCACAGCACGGCGATCTCGCCCGGGGCCGTGCCGGTGCGCACCAGGTGGGCGAGGGAGTCGGCGATCCAGTCGATCTCCTCGGCGTGGGTGGGCAGCAGCGCGCAGCGGACCGTGCCGTCGTAGTCGGCGCCGGGGGCCGGGCGGAGGGCCTCCACGCCCGCGTGCATGGCGCGCAGCGGCTCGGCGAGGCCGTTGGCGAGGTCGAGGAGGCGACCGCCGCTGCGGCGGTTCTCGCTGAGCGCCTGCCGGGTGGCGGGCCGGCCGTCGGCGTGGGCGAAGTGCTCGGGGAAGTCGTCCAGGTTCGCGACGGAGGCGCCGCGCCAGCCGTAGATGGCCTGGCAGGGGTCGCCGACGGCGGTCACCGGGTGGCCGGTGCCGTTGCCGAACAGGCCCGCGAGCAGGACGCGCTGGGCCACGGAGGTGTCCTGGTACTCGTCCAGGAGCACCACGCGGAACTCCTCGCGCAGCAGGCGGCCCACCTCGGGGTGCTGGGCGAGGCGGGCGGACAGGGCGATCTGGTCGCCGAAGTCGAGCAGGTCCCGCTCGCGCTTGGCGGCCCGGTAGCGCACGGCCAGGCCGGCGAGTTCCCTGCGGGCCGCGGCCGCCTCGGGGACCTTGCGCAGGTCGGCGTTGGTGAGCTTGGCGCCCGCCAGGGTGTGCAGCAGGCCGGCGTCCCAGGTGCGCAGTTCCTCGGGGTCGACGAGGTGCTCGGCGAGTTCGGAGTCGAGGGCGAGCAGGTCGCTGACCAGGTCGGCGAAGGAACGGGTCAGTGCCGGGTAGGGGCCGGGGGCCTCGCGGAGCACGCGGGCGGCGAGCTGGTAGCGGGTGGCGTCGGCCAGCAGCCGCGAGGTGGGTTCGAGGCCGATGCGCAGGCCGTGGTCGGTGAGCAGGCGGCCGGCGAACGCGTGATACGTCGAGATGACCGGCTCGCCGGGCGGGTTCTCCGGGTCCGGCCGGGCGGGATCGGTGCGGGGAGGCGTCGTCGAGGGGTGGTGGCCTGGTGGCGGGAGTGGCTCGGGGTCGGTGACGCCGGCCTTGATCAGCGCCTTGCGGACGCGCTCGGCCAGCTCACCGGCGGCCTTGTTGGTGAAGGTCAGGCCGAGGACCTGTTCGGGGGCGACCTGCCCGGTGCCGACCAGCCAGACCACGCGGGCCGCCATCACGGTGGTCTTGCCCGACCCGGCGCCGGCCACGATCACCTGTGGGGCGGGCGGCGCGGTGATGCAGGCCGTCTGCTCCGGGGTGAACGGGATCCCGAGAAGCTCCTTGAGCTGCTCGGGGTCGGTGATACGGGCGGACATGTCGAAAGAGGCTAGCGGCGGGCACTGACAGCCGAGCGCACAGCAGCCTTGCGGGACCGAGGAAGCGCAGGTCAGCGGGGGCGGCGGCGGAACGGGTGGTGCCCTACGTCACTCCGCCGTGCGGACCTCGCCGTGTCTCGCTCACACTCGGCCGTGCGGCACCTCGCCGTATCTCACTCACACTCGGCCGTGCCGCACCTCGCCGTATCTCACTCACACTCGGCCGTGCCGCACCTCGCCGTATCTCACTCACACTCGGCCGTGCCGCACCTCGCCGTATCTCACTCACACTCCGCCGTGCGGCACCTCGTCCGTCTCACTCGACCACGTGCCGCCCCTCCGGCCGGGCGCTGCACGAGGCGCGGAACGCGCAGTGTGTGCAGTGCTGGCCGGTGCTCGGTGTGAACCGTTCGTCGAGGACCTTGCCGGCGGCGGTGGCGAGCAGCTCGCCGACCCACTCCCCCGCCAGGGGCTCCTGGCTCTGTTCCTTGGGCAGGCTGTCGCCCCCGTCGCGCTTGGCGGCGCCCTGTCGCAGGTGGACCAGCTCGGCGCCGCCCGGCTCGGGGCGTACTCCGTCGAAGGCCGGGTCGACGGCGCCCTCGCGGACGGCGAGCTGGTAGACGGCGAGCTGCGGGTGCCGCTCCACCTCGCGGGCGGTGGGAGCCTGCTTGCCTGTCTTGAAGTCGACCACGTAGGCCCGGCCCTCGGCGTCCGTCTCCACACGGTCCATCTGGCCGCGGACGCGGACCTGGTAGTCACCCGCTTCGAGGGTGACGTCGAAGTCCTGCTCGCTCGCCACGGGCGTGCGGCCGGCACGGTCCAGCACGTGCCAGTTCAGGAAGCGTTCGAGCGCCACGCGCGCGTTGTCCTTCTCCTGCTGCGACTTCCAGGGCGCGTCGAAGGCGAGCGCGTTCCACACGGAGTCCAGGCGCTCCATGAGCACGTCGAGGTCGGCGGCGGTGCGGCCGGAGGCGACCTCGTCGGCCAGGACGTGGACGACGTTGCCGAAGCCCTGTGCGGCGGTGGCCGGGGCGTCGGCCTTCACCTCGCGGCCCAGGAACCACTGCAGCGCGCAGGTGTTGGCGAGCTGGTCGAGTGCGCTGCCGGAGAGCACGACGGGCTGGTCGCGGTGGCGCAGCGGCACCTTGCTCTCGGTCGGCTCGAACATGCCCCACCAGCGGTAGGGGTGCGCGGACGGCACCAGCGGGCGGCCGTCCTCGTCGGCGAGCGCTGCCAGCCGGGCCAGGCGGCGGGCGGCGGCCTCGCGCAGCACGGCGGACGCGCGCGGGTCGACCGTGGTCGCGCGCAGTTCGGCGACGAGCGCGGCGACGGACAGCGGGCGCCGGGGCTGCCCGGTGACGTCCCTGGGCTCGACGCCCAGCTCGGTCAGGAAGCGGGAGGGCTGGTCGCCGTCGTCGGCCGGTGCCTTCACGGCGGTGACGACGAGCCGGTCACGCGCGCGCGTGGCGGCGACGTAGAACAGACGGCGTTCCTCGGCGAGCAGCGCGCCCGGGGTGAGCGGCTCGGCGAGCCCGTCGCGGCCGATGCGGTCGGCCTCCAGCAGCGAGCCACGGCGGCGCAGGTCGGGCCACAGACCGTCCTGGACACCGGCGACGACGACCAGCCGCCACTCCAGGCCCTTGGAGCGGTGCGCGGTCATCAGGCGGACGGCGTCGGGGCGCACCGCGCGGCGCGTGAGCGTGTCGGCGGCGATGTCCTCGGCCTCGATCTGCTCGAGGAAGTTCAGGGCGCCGCGGCCCCCGGTGCGCTCCTCCGCGCGCGCGGCGGTGGCGAACAGGGCGCAGACCGCGTCCAGGTCCCGGTCGGCGTTACGGCCTGCCGCACCACCGCGCCGGGCGGCGCGTTCCAGGCGTCCGGGCCACGGCGTGCCCTCCCACAGGTCCCACAGCGCCTCCTCGGCCGTACCGCCGCCCGCGAGGCGCTCGCGGGCGGCGCGCAGCAGCGCGCCGAGGCGCTGCGCCCCGCGCGCGTACGCCGGGTCGTGCACAGCCAGGCGCTCGGGCTCGGCGAGCGCCCGCGCGAGCAGCTCGTCGGACGGCGGCGGCACCGGGTTGCCGCCGGCCCGCTCCTCCTCGCGCAGGGCACGCCCGAGGCGCCGCAGGTCGGCGGTGTCCATGCCGGCGAGGGGGGAGGCGAGCAGCGTGAGGGCGGTCTCGGTGTCGAGCCAGGGGGTGCCGTGGGCTCGCGATGCGGCGGACCCGGGGGCGGACTCCGGGGCGGAACCGGGAGCAGACTCCGGGGCGGTTTCCGAGGCGGGGTCCCGGTCGGACGGTGCCGTCCCGGTGGCGGACGCGGCAGGCTCTTCAGGGCTCGGCTCGGCCCCGGCGGGCCCCCCCTCGACGGGTTCCTGGGCGGCGGGCTCCTCCCCGCCCTGCCGGGCCGCCGCCGTGGCCACCGCGCGGAGGGCCGTCAGCAGCGGTGCCACGGCCGGCTCGTGGCGCAGAGCCAGGTCGTCGCCGTCGACGTCCAGGGGAACCCCGGCCGCGGTGAGGGCACGGCGGAGGGTCGGTATGCGGGATCCGGCACGCACCAGGACGGCCATCTCGCTCCAGGGGACGCCGTCCTCCAGATGCGCGCGGCGCAGGATGTCGGCGACGTTGTCCAGTTCCGTGCCGGACGTCGGGTACGTGTAGACGTCGACGCGCCCCCCGTCCCGTACGGGGGCCGGCTCGCGGTGGGCCCGGACCTTGTCGGCGGGCAGCCTGACCAGCGGCATCCGCTGGGTGATCAGCCGGGTCGCGGCCAGCAGGGCGGCGCCGGAGCGGCGGGAGGCGCGCAGCACCTCGACGGCGGCGGGCCGGCCGTCCGCGCGTGGGAAGGCCTCCGGGAAGCCGAGGATCCCGTTCACGTCGGCGCCCCGGAAGGCGTAGATCGACTGGTCGGGGTCGCCGAACGCGACCAAGGTGCGGCCGCCCCCGGCCAAAGCGTGCAGGAGCCGTACCTGGGCGGGGTCGGTGTCCTGGTACTCGTCGACGTACACGGCGTCGTACTGCGCGGCGAGCCGCACGGCGGTCTCGGGGCGGCGGGCGAGCAGGACCGCGCGGTGGACCAGTTCCGCATAGTCGATCACGCCTTGGAGGTCGAGGACGTCGAGGTACTCGGCGAGGAAGGCGGCTGCCGCACGCCAGTCGGGGCGGCCGATACGGCGCGCGAACGCGTCCAGTGCGTCCGGGCCGAGGCCCAGCTCGCGGGTGCGGGCGAGGACGGCACGGACCTCGTCGGCGAAGCCGCGCGTGGTCAGGCAGGCGCGCAGTTCGTCCGGCCAGCGCACGTGGTTCAGCCCGAGCCGCTCCAGCTCGGGCTGCCCGGCGAGCAGCTCGCGGACGGTGACGTCCTGCTCGGGGCCGGAGAGCAGGCGCAGCGGCTCGGTGAACTGGGCACTGTCCTGGTGGGCGCGGACCAGGGCGTAGCTGTACGAGTGGAAGGTGGTCGCCCTGGGCGCGCGAGCCGCGCCCAGGCGCAGGGCCATGCGGTCGCGCAGGTCGACGGCGGCCTTGCGGCTGAAGGTCAGCACCAGGATGCGATCGGGGTCGCCGCCCCGGGCGATCCGCGCGGCCACGGACTCGACCAGGGTGGTGGTCTTGCCGGTGCCGGGTCCGGCGAGGACGAGCAGCGGTCCGCTCCGGTGGTCAACCACGGCACGTTGCGCAGCGTCCAGAGGAGGGGGATCCACGGTGGCCGGCGACGTTCGGACCAGCCGGTAAGCGCCACGGCTCCCCTGCCGCACCGAGGGGTGCGGCAGCTGGCTGGTGGAGGAAGAGGAGCTCACGTGGTTGGCCGGTCCTGGTGGTTGTGCTGGTGGGCAGGCGGTCACGCGTGCGAGACGGTGGCCGCGGGGTGAGGGGGACACGTGCTGCCGACGCTATGTCGCCGCACCGGGCGGAAGCGGAGCTTCCGGTACTTCCCTTGCGGCGCTCGCGCCACGCGAGTCCCACAGCTCACGAACGTACGGCATGCCACGGACGTCCCCCACGTCACCCGTACGAGCCACAGGTTCTCCCTGGGGGCATCCGATGGCGGAAGCTGTCAGGTGTGACCCCCCGCGTCCGCGCCGCCGTCCCACCGGGCACGCCTCATGTCGAGCCGCGGCAGATGCCCCTCCGCGCTCCTGCCGGCCTGCTTCAGCGGTGTGCCCTCCGCGCGGTAGTGGGCGAGGGCGCGCAGCTCGTGCCCCGGCAGCAGTGCGCCGTCGGCGCGTACGACCCGCCACCACGGGACGGCGCCCCCGTAGAGGGCCATCACCCGGCCGACCTGGCGCGGGCCGCCCTCCTCGAGCCACTCGGCGACATCGCCGTAGGTCATGACCCGGCCCGGCGGAATCCGCTCGGCGACGTCGAGGACCCGCTCGGCGTACTCCGGCAGCGTGTCGGCATGCCCTTCGCGCGCGTCCCGGGCCCGGCTCTGCTCACTCATTCACCCCATCCTGCCGCACTGTGCCGGCGTCCCGGCGGGGTCCGTGAGGAACCGTCCTCTCGCCCCCGCGCGGTCCTTCCGGCAGACTGTGCGCCCGCGCATCCACACCCTGATGCCCGTGTGTGTCGGTGGGGCATGCCACCATCGTGCGGGCGGTGACTGGTGATACGAGACCAAGAAGAGACCATGAAGGAGCAGGGCGTGCACCCCGAAGGACCGGCGGGCACCCCTGACGCCTCGGCGCGCCCTGACGCCTCCGCCCACCCGGGCGCCGCCCGCGCGGCCGGTGGCGGCACCGACGCGCACCGCGCCGGCACCGGTCCGCAGCACGACAGCGGTGCGCAGGACGACATCCGTCCGCGAGGGCAAACCGGCCCGGGCCAGGACGACGGCACGCGCGCGGGCGAGAACGGCGCCACGCACGAGAACCACGCCGCGGGCGAGAACGGCGCCACGCACGAGAACCACGCCGTGCGCGAGAACGGCGCCACGAGCGAGAACGGCGCCGAGGCCCGCGACAAGGGGGCCGACGCCGTCGACCTCGAGAAGAGCCGGACCGCCGCGGACGCGCCCGCCGGTCCCCGGCCCTGCGCCGACGACGATCCGCACGCCGAGCAGGTGGAGGGTGACGAACCGCTGCTCCCCGCGCGCGTGCACCGCCCCTCCGACCTCATGCGGCTCCTGGTGGGCGTCCTGGCCATCGTGGTGCTGCTCGCCATCGCCGCGTTCGCGCACGGCACCACCTCGGGCCTCGAGCAGGACATCAACAAGGGCACCGGACAGGCCCCGGACCTGCTCATCAAGATCGCGGGGCTGGCGTCCAGCATCGCGATCCTGCTGGTACCTGTCGCCTTCGCGATCGAACGGCTGATCAAACGGGACGGCCTGCGCATCGCCGACGGCGTCCTCGCGGCCGTCCTCGCCCACGGAGTGACGCTCGCCACCGACCTGTGGGTCGCCCGCGCCGCCCCGGACTCGATCCAGGAGGCCCTGACCCAGCCGTCACCCGGCGACATCCACGCGCTGACCGACCCGGTCCACGGGTACCTGGCGCCCGTCATCGCCTACATGACGGCCGTCGGCATGTCCCGCAGACCCAGATGGCGCGCCGTGCTGTGGATCGTCCTGCTGCTCGACGCCTTCTCGATGCTGGTCACCGGCTACACGACCCCCTTCTCGATCATCCTGACGGTCCTGATCGGCTGGACCATCGCCTACGGCACCCTGTACACGGTCGGCTCCCCCAACGTCCGGCCCACCGGGCGGACGCTGATGGCGGGCCTCAGGCACGTCGGCTTCCGTCCCGTCAGCACGGCCCGCGAGGAGGCCGTCGAGACGGAGAACGGCGACCGGGGCCGGCGCTACTTCGTCACCCTGGAGGACGGCCCGCCGCTGGACGTCACGGTCGTCGACCGGGAACAGCAGGCACAGGGCTTCTTCTACCGGGCGTGGCGAAATCTGACCCTGCGCGGCTTCGCCACCCGTTCCAGCCTCCAGTCGCTGCGCCAGGCCCTGGAGCAGGAGGCGCTGCTGGCCTACGCGGCGATCGCGGCGGGGGCCAACGCGCCCAAGCTGATCGCCACCGCCGAACTCGGCCCCGACGCGGTCATGCTCGTCTACGAGCACACCGGCGGCCGCACGCTGGACTCGCTGGCCGACGAGGAGATCACCGACGAACTGCTGCGCAACACCTGGCACCAGGTGCAGGCGCTTCAGTCGCGGCGCATCGCACACCGCAGGCTGGCCGGTGACGCCATTCTGGTGGATCGTTCCGGCAGGGTGATCCTGACCGAACTCCGCGGCGGCGAGATCGCGGCCGGCGAGCTGCTGCTGCGCATGGACATCGCCCAGCTGGTCACCACACTCGGGCTGCGGGTCGGCGCCGAACGTGCGGTGGCGTCGGCGGTCGGGGTGCTCGGTCCGGACGCGGTCGCCGACTGTCTGCCGATGCTCCAGCCGATCGCGCTGACGCGCTCCACGCGCGCGACGCTGCGCCGGCTGGCCCGGGAACGCGCACAGCGCGAGCGTGACGCGGTGCTCGAGGCCTCCCGGCAGGCCAAGCTGGCCCGCGCGGAGGACACGGCCGGGACGGCCCGGCCCGAGCCCGGCGAGAAGGCCGAGAAGAAAGCCGACAAGAAGGCTGACAAGAAGGCCGTCCGCGCCGAGCAGCGCGCGGAGAGACGGGCCATCGACGAAGCCCTCGAAGAGGCTCGCGAAGAGGACCTGCTCACCCAGATCCGGCACGAGGTACTGCGGATCAGGCCACAGGCACCCGTGGAGCCGGCCCGCCTGGAGCGGGTGCGGCCGCGGACGCTGATCAGCTTCATCGCCGGCGCTATCGGTGCGTACTACCTGCTGACGCAGCTCACCCACATCGAGTTCGGCACGCTGTTCGCGCAGGCCCAGTGGGGCTGGGTGGCGGCGGCAGTGCTGTTCTCGGCGCTCAGTTACGTGGCCGCCGCGATGGCGCTGCTGGGGTTCGTGCCGGAGCGGGTGCCCTTCCTGAGGACGGTGGCGGCGCAGGTCGCCGGATCCTTCGTGAAGATCGTGGCTCCGGCCGCGGTCGGCGGCGTGGCCCTCAACACGCGGTTCCTGCAGCGCACCGGCGTACGCCCGGGCCTCGCGGTGGCGAGCGTCGGCGCGTCGCAGCTGTTCGGGCTCGGCTGCCACATCCTGATGCTGCTGTCGTTCGGGTACCTGACCGGCACCGAGAAGACACCGTCGCTGTCGCCGTCCCGCACCGTCATCGCGGGCCTGCTGACCGTGGCGGTGCTGGTCCTCGTGGTGACGTCCGTGCCGTTCCTGCGGAAATTCGTCGCCACGCGTGTGAGGTCGCTGTTCGCCGGTGTCGTGCCGCGCATGCTGGACGTGCTCCAGCGGCCGCAGAAGCTCATCACCGGCATCGGCGGCATGCTCCTGCTGACCGCCTGCTTCGTGATGTGCCTGGACGCGTCCGTCCGGGCATTCGGCGACGGCACGGCCTCACTGAGCATCGCCAGCGTCGCCGTCGTCTTCCTCGCCGGCAACGCGCTCGGTTCCGCGGCACCCACCCCGGGCGGCGTCGGCGCCGTGGAGGCGAGTCTCACGCTCGGTCTGATCGCCTTCGGCCTGCCCAAGGAAGTGGCCGCCCCGGCCGTACTGCTCTTCCGGCTGCTGACGCTGTGGCTGCCGGTGCTGCCGGGCTGGCTGGCGTTCAACCACCTCACCCGCAAGGGAGCCCTGTAGGGGCCCTGTCCAGAGCCCCGTAGGGGCCTTGTCCAAGGGAGCCCTGCAGGGGCCATGCGCACGGGAACCCCGCAGGGGCCATGCGCAAGGGAGCCCTGCAGGGCCTCGTCCCAGTGAGCGGTACGGACTGCGGAATCCCGTCGCTCGAGAGGCCCGTGTGATTCCAGAGAATGCCGTGACTGGAGGGAACCCGGCGGGCAGTCCGTGCGGTACCTCGGACGGCCCGCGTCCCGCGCGCCCCGGCGTGCACGCCCGCACGATGGGTGTATGGCGAACTCCTCCCGGCTGCGCGCCGCCGCGCTGACCACCGCTGCGGTGCTGTTCTCCGCCGTACTGGCCGGATGCGGCGGCAGCACCGAGCACGGGGACCTCACGGCGCAGAAGCTGGACTGGAAGAGCTGCCCGGCGCCGTCGGAGGCGGAGGGCGGCGGCAGCGCTCCGTCACCGCTGCCGGGGGGCACCGAGTGGGAGTGCGCCACCATGCAGGCGCCCCTGGACTGGAGCAGACCCAAGGGCGACACGATCGGCATCGCCCTGATCCGTGCCAAGGCCAGCGGCCCGGCGGACAAGCGGATCGGCTCG
Organism: Streptomyces actinomycinicus; assembly: GCF_016741775.1. Classification (GTDB taxonomy): domain Bacteria; phylum Actinomycetota; class Actinomycetes; order Streptomycetales; family Streptomycetaceae; genus Streptomyces; species Streptomyces actinomycinicus. The sequence continues at coordinate 118,684 of NZ_JAERRK010000016.1, forward strand.
CTCGTGTTCAACTTCGGCGGCCCCGGCGGCAGCGGCGTCACCACGCTGCCCGCGTTCGCCGAGGACTACGGCGCCCTGCGCACCCGCTACGACCTGGTCAGCTTCGACCCGCGCGGGGTCGGCCGCAGCCGGCCGGTGGAGTGCGAGAGCGACGCCCAACTGGACAACTACTTCCAACAGGACGCCACCCCGGACGACAGCGCCGAACGCGACCAGTTCCTGACGCGCACCAAACAGTTCAACGCGGCTTGCGAGAAGAACTCCAAGGAGGTCCTGCCGCACGTGCGCACCACGGACGCGGCCCGCGACATGGACCTGATGCGCCAGGTGCTCGGCGACGACAAGCTGTACTACTTCGGCATCTCCTACGGCACCGAACTCGGCGGCGTCTACGCCCACCTGTTCCCCAAGAACGTCGGCCGGGCCGTCTTCGACGCCGTCGTGGACCCCACGCAGACGTCCGAGCAGAGCGCACTCGGCCAGGCCAAGGGCTTCCAGCTCGCTCTCGACAACTTCGCGGAGGACTGCACGTCGAAGGAGACGGACTGTCCGATCGGTGACACCCCGCAGCAGGTGAAGGACCGCATCGCGAAGCTGCTCGCCGACCTGGAGAAGAAGCCGATCCCCGGCATCTTCCCCCGGCAGCTGACCCAGACCGCCGCCACCAACGGCATCGCGCAGTCGCTGTACTCCAAGGATTTCTGGGAGTACCTCACGGAGGGTCTGGAGCAGGCGTACGACGGCGACGGCAAGATCCTCATGCTGCTCTCCGACTCGATGAACGGCCGCAGCGAGAACGGCGAGTACAGCAACATCACCGCGGCCAACACCGCCATCAACTGCGCGGACGACAAACCCCGGTACACCACGGACTTCGTCCGGCAGAGGCTGCCCGAGTTCCACGCCGCCTCCCCGTTCTTCGGGGACTACATGGCCTGGGGCATGGTCGGCTGCACCGACTGGGCGGTGCCGGGCGCGGCCGACCATCCCGACGTCAGTGCACCGGGATCGGCGCCCATCCTCGTCGTCGGCAACACCGGCGACCCGGCCACCCCGTACGAGGGTGCCCGGAAGATGGTGGAGGCCCTCGGCAAGGGTGTCGGGGTCGAGTTGACGTACAAGGGCCAGGGGCACGGTGCGTACGACAGCAAGAACAAGTGCGTGCAGAGCGCGGTGAACGGCTACCTCCTGGACGGAAAAGTGCCGAAGGCCGACACCGTCTGCTCCTGAGCACGCCAGGAGACTTCGAGAATCCGCAGGCCAGAGGGTTATCCACAGGCTGTCACGGGCCGGGTGCGGGCCACCTACCATGGCCTGGACGCCCGGCGCGGCACGGCGCGGGGCCTGTGAGGGGGGTGCACACATGAGGCGATTGCTGCGATGGACGGCCGCGGTGGCCGCAACGCTGCTGATGGCCGGCTGCGGCGGTTCGTCCGACGGGAGCGGCAGCGGTGACGAGGGCAAGGGGCCCGGTTCGGCTCCCCCGTCGGCACCGCGGTCCTCCGGCTCCCCCGCCACGGACCTTCCCTCCTCGCTCACACAGCAGCACCTGGACTGGCGCCGCTGCAAGGCCACCGGGAGCGCCTCCGCACCGGGCGACGACTGGCGGTGCGCGACGCTGAAGGTGCCGCTGGACTGGTCCGAGCCGGACGGCAGGACGATCGGCCTCGCCCTCATCCGCGCGCAGGCGACCGGCGGCGACCGCATCGGCTCGCTGCTGTTCAACTTCGGCGGCCCCGGCGGCTCCGGCGTCTCGACGATCCCGTACTTCTCGGCCACCGTCTCCGCCCTCCGCGAGCGCTACGACCTGGTGAGCTGGGACCCGCGCGGGGTCGCCGGGAGCGAAGGCGTCCGGTGCCGCGGTGACCGGGAGATCCAGGCCGCCGAAACCGTCGACGCCACTCCGGACACCCCCGCCGAGGAGAAGGCGTACTTCCAGGACGCCGCCGACTTCGGCAAGGGCTGCCAGAAGGCCGCCGGCCGGCTGATGGCCCACGTGTCGACCACTGACACCGCCCGCGACATGGACCTGATGCGCCAAGTCCTCGGTGACGACGAACTGCACTACTTCGGCCTGTCCTACGGCACCGAACTCGGCGGTGTGTACGCCCATCTGTTCCCCCGGCGGGTGGGACGGCTGGTGCTGGACGGCGTGGTCGACCCGGCCGCGGACACGGCCGGCCACGCGCAGAACCAGGCCCGCGGCTTCCAGCGGGCCCTGGACGACTACCTCAAGTCCACCGGCCAGGACCCCGAGCAGGGCTCGCGGCACATAGCGGACCTGCTGAAGCGGCTCGACGCGAAGCCGCTGCCGACGTCCTCCGGGCGCAAGCTGACCCAGACGCTCGCGACCACCGGAATCATCCTGCCCCTCTACAGCGAAACCGGCTGGCCGAGGCTGACCAACGCCCTCAAGTCGGCTCAGCGGGGCGACGGTTCGGAGCTGCTGGCGCTTGCCGACGAGTACAACGACCGGGACTCCTCGGGCCATTACGGCACGATGTCCCACTCCCAGCGGGTCATATCGTGCCTGGACGAGAGGCAGCGGCCGACGCCGGCCGAGACGAAGCGGCGACTGGCGGAGTTCGAGCGGATTTCGCCCGTGTTCGGGGACTTCCTCGGCTGGGACACGGCCGGCTGGTGCCACGACTGGCCGGTGCCGGGCCAGTTCGACACCCCGGAGGTCAGCGCGCCCGGGGCGGCACCGATCCTGCTGGTCGGCAACACCGGCGACCCGGCGACCCCGTTCGAGGGCACTCGCAGGATGGTCGGGGAACTGGGCAAGGGCGTCGGCGTCCAGCTCACCTGGAAGGGCGAGGGACACACGGCGTACGGCAACGGCAGCGACTGCGTCGACTCGACGGTGAACGCCTACCTGCTGAACGGAACGCTGCCGAAGGACGGCAAGGTCTGCTCCTGAGCAGCCCGCGGTCAGCACTCCCCCGTATTCCAGAGCCGTGGGCAGTCGCCCGGGAAGCCGGGTGGGTGACACTGCCGCCGCCGGCAGTGCACCGGTGGGCGGGCGCGGGCACCCGGCCCAGCCGACGCCGACCGGCAACGCCAGAAGCCCACGGCATCCGACCAGGTCAGTGCCGTGGGCTTCGTCAGCCTCGCTCGACGGCGAGGGCAGTGATCAGTAGACCGGCTTGTTCGGTTCGATCTGGTTGACCCAGCCGATGACGCCGCCGCCGACGTGGACCGCGTCGGCGAAGCCCGCGGACTTCAGGACCGCGAGGACTTCCGCACTGCGGACACCCGTCTTGCAATGCAGGACGATCTTCTTGTCCTGCGGGAGGCCCTCGAGGGCGCTGCCCATGAGGAACTCGTTCTTCGGGATCAGCCTGGCACCCGGGATGGAGACGATCTCGTACTCGTTCGGCTCCCGGACGTCGATGATCTCGATGTTCTCGCCGTCGTCGATCCACTCCTTGAGCTGCTTCGGAGTGATCGTGGAGTCGGCCGCCGCCGCCTGGGCCTCCTCGGAGACGACGCCGCAGAAGGCCTCGTAGTCGATCAGCTCGGTGACGGTCGGGTTCTCGCCGCAGACCGCGCAGTTGGGGTCCTTGCGGACCTTGACCTGGCGGTACTGCATCTCCAGGGCGTCGTAGATCATCAGCCGGCCGACCAGCGGCTCGCCGATGCCCGCGAGGAGCTTGATCGCCTCGTTGACCTGGATGGAGCCGATGGACGCGCACAGCACGCCCAGGACGCCGCCCTCGGCGCAGGAGGGGACCATGCCGGGGGGCGGGGGCTCCGGGTACAGGCAGCGGTAGCAGGGGCCGTGCTCGGACCAGAAGACCGAGGCCTGGCCGTCGAAGCGGTAGATCGAACCCCACACGTACGGCTTGTTCAGCAGCACGCACGCGTCGTTGACCAGGTAGCGGGTCGCGAAGTTGTCGGTGCCGTCGACGATCAGGTCGTACTGGCTGAAGATGTCCATCACGTTTTCGGCCTCGAGCCGCTCCTCGTGAAGGATCACGTTCACGTACGGGTTGATGCCCTTGACGCTGTCACGGGCGGACTCGGCCTTGGAGCGGCCGATGTCGGCCTGGCTGTGGATGATCTGGCGCTGCAGGTTCGACTCGTCGACCTCGTCGAACTCCACGATGCCGAGGGTGCCCACGCCCGCGGCGGCCAGGTACATCAGCGCCGGCGAGCCCAGGCCGCCGGCGCCCACACAGAGCACCTTGGCGTTCTTCAGCCGCTTCTGCCCGTCCATGCCCACGTCGGGGATGATCAGGTGGCGGGAGTACCTGCGAACCTCGTCTACGGTGAGCTCGGAAGCCGGCTCGACCAGGGGTGGCAACGACACGGGGACTCCGTTGGTCGGTCGATCACTACAGTTGTTCTCCTGGTAACACTGCCACGGCCTTCTTCATTCCGAGACACCTGTTCCGACACGCGAGACGATTTCGTCCCAGTAGCCGGGCATCGTCTCCCAGGGATCGGCGCGCCCGCCCCCGTCGGTGCGGTCCGTGAAGTAGATCGTCGCCGCTCCCTGCCAGCGGGCGATGCGCAGCGCCTCGTCCAGATGGCCGCGGGGCACGCCGTGCACGACGTGGCAGAACCGCTCGGGCGGGTAGTCGGCGGTCCACTCGGCGACCTGCGACCAGCGGTAGTCGGACCAGGGACCGGAGAAGGTCACCAGCTGGTCGGCGTTCTCGGCGTAGCCGGGGTGCGGATGGCTGCCGTGGCCGAGGACGATGTGGGCGGAGTCGTGGATCGCCCGGAGCGTGGTGACCGCGCGGCGGACCTCGGGGAGAGCGGTGCGGTCGGTGGGGCACCGGTCGAGCAGGAAGCCGTCGACCCGGTACCAGTCGAGATGACGGTGCGCGTCCGAGAGCAGGTCACCGAAGGGCCGGCCACCGTAGGTGAGGTCGAGGTGGCCCAGGACGCGGACGCCCGCGTCGTGCAGCCGGGCCACCGCCGCCAGGCAGTGCGGGTCGGGGCGGGTGCCGGGGCCGGCGGCCACGTTCAGGGCCACCCAGTCCAGCGGGGTGCCCGGGCGGGCGAGTTCGGCCCACTGCGCAGGGGCGACGAGCGGGTGGGCGTAACCGGGGACGCCCAGGGCGGTGCGGACGCCGGTGCCGGTGCCGGTGCCGGTGGTGCTCGGGGTGGTGCTGGTCAGATGCGGCATGCCGCCTCCATCCAGATGTCGGCCAGGGATTCTTCGAGGTTGATGCGGGGCCGCCAGCCGAGCCGGTCCCGCGCGGTGCGCACATCGGCCTGCTGCCAGCTGCCGCAACCGTCCGGGTACGGGTACGCGACCGGGGCCGGGTGCTCGGAGTCCGCGCGTGGGTGCCCGATGGCGCTGCGCAGCGGCACGGGAGGGGCGTCGAGTTCGTGGAGCGCCCCGCCGTATCCGGCCACGCGCGCGAGGACGGCGGCGGCGTCCCGGAGGCGGACGGAGCGGCCGGAGCCGATGTTGATCACGCCCTGGGCGGCGGAGAGCGAGGCGGCGTGCACGGCCCGCGCGACGTCCCGTACGTCGACGAAGTCGCGCTGGACGCCGAGTCCGCCGAGCTTGAGTTCGCCGTCGCCGGACTGCATCGCCCGGCGCATGGCCTCCGCCAGCCGGCCCAGCGGGGAGCCGGCCGGGGTGCCGGGGCCGGCCGGGGAGAAGACGCGCAGCACGACGGCGTCCAGCCCGGAGCCGAGGACCAGCTCGGTCGCGGCGAGCTTGCTGACACCGTAGGGGCCGCCGGGACGCGGCACGGCGTCCTCGGCCGTGGAGGAGCCGGGCTGGCTCGGGCCGTACTCGGAGCCGCAGCCGATCTGGACCAGGCGGGCACCGCAGCCGCTGCGCCGCAGGGCCTCGCAGACGGTGGCCACGGCGACGGTGTTGTGCCGGGTGAGTTCGCGGGCGCCGCCGCGGGTCGCGCCCGCGCAGTTGACGACGACCCCGGGATGGACCGCGTCCAGGAAGCGGGTGAGCGCGCCCGGGCTGCCGGTGGCGAGGTCGAAGCGGACGTCGGCGTCGTCGCCGCGACCGAGCGCGGTGAGCTGGACGGCCGGGTCGGCGAGCAGGCGGTCGGCGACGAAGCGGCCGATGAATCCGTTGGCTCCGATCAGCAGGACCCTCATCGTGCGGCTCCCGGGGTGTGCGTGCCGGTGGCACCGGCCGTGTCGAAGGCTCCGGCGGCTGCTCCGGACGCTCCGGCGGTTCCGGTGGTACCGGTCGCTCCGGCGGTTCCGGCGGTGCCGGACGCTCCGGATCGGGAGGTGGTCATCTGGTCTTCTCCTTCACAGGCGTGGTGCGGGTGCCTCCGGCGGCGGGTCGGGCCGGGGGCGGAAGCTTCACTCGGATGCTCCGGTGGGAGCGTGGGCCGAGGCCCGGGTGAGGGTGCGGGCCGCGTGCAGCAGCAGGGACAGCGCCGCGGTGCCACAGGCGAGGGCCGGTACGGCTGCCTCACCGCCGGCGCTGACGAGGGCCTCCACGGGGGAGGCAAGGAAGGCGCAGCCGGGCAGCCGGCCGGCCAGGGGCAGCGCCAGGGCCACCGCTTCCGCGGCCGTCGCGGCGCCGAGCACCAGGGCCGGGGCGCGCCGGTGCCGGTGCGCGGTGAGCAGGCGGGCGAGCAGCAGCAGGGCGCCGAGGGTGAGGGCCTGCGGCCAGGCCGCGGGTTCGTGCAGGGCGGTGGAGCACAGGGCGAGGAGTGCGGCGAGCGCGCCGAGGAACAGGGCGAACGCGCCGAGCAGGAGCGGCTTCGCGGCGGCTGTGAAGTCCTCCAGGCCCCGGCTGCCGACCAGCCTGCGACGGGCGCCGGCGGTGAGGAGATGAGCGCACCAGGCCGCCGGGGCGCAGGCCAGCAGGAGAGCCAGGACGGGCGCGGTGGCCGTGGGCCAGGGGCCGTCGGGGGTGCCGGTGGGCGGACCGTCGGGGCCGCCCGCCACGACGGCGCGCAGGAGGCCGTCGCCGGCGAGGGCGTATCCGAGGAGCCAGAGGGTCCACACGTACGTACCGCCTGCCGTCGGCCACGCGCGCGCGGGTGCCGGGCCGGCGAGCGGACCGTGATGCAGGGCCGCGCGGGTGGCGAGCGCGGCGGCGAGCAGGCCGCCGAGGGCCACCAGCAGACGGGGGTTGCCGTGGGTGAGGCGCAGTCCGGCCACGGTGGCCGCGCCGAGTGCGCCCGGCAGGAGGGTGAGCAGGACCCAGCCGGCGCGGATGCGGGGCGCGGGCAGCGGCCGGCGCGTGGGGCGCGGGTCACCGTCGCGGGGCACGCGCGCGTACAGCTCCTCGGCGAGCGAGAAGACGTCGCGGTGCCGGAAGCGGGCGGCCGTCCGGTCGGTGACTCCGTGCGCCTCCAGCCCGGCGGCGATCTCCAGCGGGTCGACGGCACGCTCACACAGGGTGCGGTGCCGGTGCAGCAGCGCTTTCACCGGGTCCACGGAACCGCGCCGCGCCACCCCGGCGGCACGCGTCCGGTCCGCCGTCTCGTCCCCTACGACGCGGGGGCCGGCCGGGAGTGGGGTGTGCGCGGTGTGGGCGGCGCCCCCCGCACCACCCGAACCGGCACCATCCGATCCGAGGCCGCTCCATCCGACACCACCCGAACCGACACCGCCCGAACCGACGCCACCCGATCCGGGGCCACCTGAGGTGACCCCGCTCAAGCCGACACCGTCCGCACCGGCACCGTCCGCACCGGCACCACCCGCACCCGTCCTGCTGTCCAAGTCGGTCATCGCGCCCCCTCCGCGGCCGCGAGCGGCGTGGCCCGTGCCGGTGTGCTCGTGGCCCGTACCGGTGTGCTCGTGGCCCAGCCGGGGATGCCTCGGGGCAGGGCGCGGATCGTCGGGCCGGTCCAGCGGCCGGGGACGTGGGACTCGGCGGGCGTGGCGAACGGTAAGGGCTCGCCGGACTCGTCCAGGACCACCCGGCGGACCGGGCAGTGCGCGACGATCTCCAGGTAAATGCCGTGAAATGCCGCGATGTTCTGCTCGACGGTGAACAGTTCGAGCGCCCGGGCGCGCGCGGCCGCACCGAGCCGCTCACGGCGCTCGGGGTCGCGCAACAACGCCACGCACGCCTCGGCGAGCGCCCTGGGGTTGCGCGGCGGCACGACGAGCCCCGTACCGCCGATGACCTCCACGACCGCGCCGACGTCCGTGGACACCGTCGCGCGACCGCAGAACATGGCCTCGACGAGGCTGATCGGGAAGCCCTCCACGACGCTGGAGAGGACGACAACCGCGCCGGCGGCGTACGCGTCGGGCAGCGTCGGGGCCTCCGGACCGCCGATCCCCTCGAAGGAGACGGGATTGTCGCCGACGGCGTGCACGCCCTCCGCCTCGTCCGGGAAGAGCTGCGCGGCGAGCGCCCGGCAGTGGCCGAGGTAGGCCACACCCTCGGCGCCGGAGGGCGCGCCGACGATGCGCAGGCGGGCTCGCGGCTGCTCCCTGCGGATCTCGGCGAAGGCGTGCAGCAGCGCGACCAGGTCCTTGGCGGGTTCGACCCGGCCGACCCAGACCAGGGTGTGCGGGTCGGCGTGGTCGGGAGACTCGCCGACCTCCGTGAAGCGTGCGGCCTCCATGCCCGGGTACACCGTGCGGATCCGGGCCCGGTCGGCGCCGCACCGTTCCTGCCAGCGGCGCGCGTGGGCGTTGCCCGGGGTGAGGATCTCGGCCCTGCGGTACACCTCGGCGGCGAGCCGGCCCTGGAAGGCGCCGAGCAGAGCGCGCACGGCGGGGGCGGCGGTGTCGGGGCCGAGGGTCAGGTAGTGCGAGCGGAGCTGGACGCCGTACTCGGTGACGAGCAGGGGTACGTCGCAGAAGTGCCGGGTGAGCAGTCCGGCGAGGGCGGCGGGGCCGCCGGCGGTGGCGTGGCAGAGGTCGGCCGCGCCGAGCCCGTGGTCGTCGTACCAGTCGAGCGAGAGGGGGCGCAGGGCGCGTTCGAGGTGCGCGGCGACGGCGAGCAGGTCGGGCACGCGCGCCTCGCGCGCCGTGCGCAGCGCGCGGGATGCGCGGCAGGCGCGTTCCAGGGTGCGTACGGCGGCGTCGGAGCGCAGTGCGCCGACGAGTCCGCCCTCCGGTCCGCCCTCCGCGCGGGCGAGTTCTGCGAGTCCGTAGAGCGCGCTGCTGAAACGGTCCGCCTGATCATCGGACGCTCCGTAAGCCGCGGAGCCCCCGGTTCCGGCAGCGCCGGCCCGGGCGGCCACGACCCCGGCGAGCGCGCGCCCTCCGGCCTCGGTCCCGGCACCTTCCGTCCCGGTGGCCGCGCCCTCTCCTGCCTCGGTCCCGGCGACCTCGCCGCCTCTGGCCTCGCTGCCTCTGGCCTCGATCCCACGGGCCTCGCTTCCGGCGCACACGGCGGCCACCAGTTCCCCGTAGTACTCGGTGAAGCGCCGGCGCGCGCGCCGTCCGAGGGCGGCCCCTTCGCTCCCGGCGGTCCACAGCGGTGCCGTACGCACCCGGGTGACCTGCGGCGGGAGTGGGACCCAGCCCTCGTCCTCCTGGCGCCGGCTGCGACTGAGCGCGTAGATGTCGAACTCGTGCTGCCCGAGCCCGCGCACGAGCCGTTCGCACCAGAGCCCGGCGTCACCGCTCACATATGGATAGCCACCCTCGGTCAGCAGGCCTATGCGCACGTGTGCACCCCCGATCTCCCATCTGGGGAGCCGCCGTGGTGCCGGCGGCTCGCAGCGGGATGAACGTAAGCGGACAAGGCGGTGGTACGACGGACGGTTGTCCGTCGCACCACCAAAAGGGGTGAACGGTCGTAACTTTCGCGTGCGGGTCGCGTTCCGTCGCGCTAAGGGATCAGAGAGTCATCGTCCGAGCGCGAAACGTTACGCCACGCGAGACGGGGCCCGGCCGGCGCGGCGAGGCCGACAGGGCAAGGCGGTGCGGCACGGCGGTGCGGCACGGCGGTGCGGTCAAAGCCGGTGCGGGGGGATCAGGGGGCGTCAACGCGTGGGGTACGGCCACGGGTTGGGGCGGCAGTGGATTCCGTCGTGGTCGAGGAACTTGGTCTGCTGTTGCATGACGGGCGCCAGCTCCCCGTCCTTCTGACAGCTGACGTGCCCGTTGCCGAGCCGGTGGCCGACCTCATGGTTGATCAGCATCTGCCGGTAGGCGTGAATGATCTTGTCGCCGTACGTCTTGCTGCCCTGCGCCCACCGGTACGCGTTGATCATGACCCGCTCGGTGGCGGCCGAATCGCAGGAGACGTTGTCCTCCGTGGTGTCCAGGCCCGACTTGGCGCACCACGTGGCGGTGGTGCCGGGACTGGCCAGCGTGATCACGAAGTCGGGCTTGCCGGAGGAGATGCGCTCGAAGGTACGGGCGCCTCCGTGGGCCCAACTCCGCTTGTCGTTCAGGGTCTTCTGCACGGCCTCGGCGAACAGCCCGCCGTCCAGCCCCATCCCCTGCTCGATGTCCACGCGGTACCGGTACTTCTGGCCCGTGCCGGGCGCCTTGTCGGACCCGGGCACGGCGTCGAACTTGCCCGGCCCCTTGAGCGTGGCGCTGAGCGGATAGGTCGCGCCCATCTTCTGGTCGTACGTCAGCGGTGTCGCGCTCGGCTCGACGGAGGGCGCCGGCCCGGCGGGGGCCTGCGCGTCGGGTGCGTGGCCGGTGGCGGACTGCGACTGTGCGGCGCCGTCGTCGTCCCCCTCGGTCACCTGCCCGGCGACGATGACCGCGAGCACGGTGGTGACGGCGGCCGCCGCGATGCCGGTGAAGGCACGCCCCTTGTTCCCCTGACGCTGGCCGGATACGGCGTCGCCGTCGCCGCGCTGCGCTGGCACGGTGGCGCCGTCGGCCGCGGAGGCGAGTGGCTGCTCCTGCGGGGCAGGCCGCTGCCGGCCACCGCGTACCCGGCCCGTGCGGGAGGCGAAGACGTCGAGGTCCTCGACGGCCCCGCTGCCTTCGTCGGCCCCCTCGAACGCGTCGAGGTACTCCTGCCGCGGACCTTTACCGCGCCTCGGACCGTCCGGCCCCGCCTGTCGCTGCCGCGGCAGCACCACACCGGGACGACCGGCACCGGCCCGGCCGGCCGAGTCACCCCAGCCGCCCCCGGCTTCCCGCTGCTCGGGGTGCCCACCGCGCACGGGTGCGCCCTCACGGAGACGGGGCACACCTCGCGCGGGCGTGCCATCGGGAAACACCGGCACGCCGTGCGCGGGCGTACCGTCCGGAAGCCGTGGCACGCCGTGCGCGGGCGTACCGTCCGGCAGCCTCGGCATGCCCTGCGCACTCGGCGTGCCGTGCGCGGGCGTGCCGTCGGGGAACCCCGGTGCGTTCTGTCCCGGCGTGCCTCCGGCCACCCCCGGCCCGCTCCCCTGCGCACGCGCCTCCCGGCGGGCGTCCTCGGAGCGCGTGCCGCGCTGGTCCCTGCGCCTTGCGTCTATATCCGCGGGGTCACCCTTCGGGGCCGGTCCGCGGCGGCTGTGGCGTCCCACTGCGGCCCTCAGCTCCCTGCGCCGGTGACGGTGACGCCGTCCGCCGGCGAGGTGGCCTCGCCGGAGCCGTCCGCCTCGGCCAGGATCTCCCGGAAGGCGCCGGCGACCACGTCCGGGTACTCCATCATCGCCACGTGCCCGGCCTCCGGCAGGGTCAGCAGCCGGGAGTCGCGGAAGGCACGGGCCGCCCTGCGGGCCATGCGGAAGCCGACCAGCTGGTCCCGGCCGCCGTAGATCAGCAGGGTGGGAGCGAGTACACGCTCGGCCTGGCGCCACAGTCCGTGCTGGCCGCCGAGCGTGTACGCGTTCACGATCCCGCGCGCGGAGCGGGTCATCGCGTCCCAGAAGTACGGCAGCTGCAGCCGCCGCTCCAGCTCCTCGACGGCGTGCTGGAACGCCTCCGGCGAGACCCGGCCGGGGTCGCCGTAGCAGAGCGCCATCACCCCGCGGACCCGCTGCTCCGCCGTCCACTGCCTGGTGATCCGGGTGAAGAGGCCGGCGACGCCGGGCACACCGAGCAGTCCCGTCGGCAGGGCGGTGCGCTGCACGCGCAGCTCGGGCAGGGCCGGCGAGACGAGGGTGAGCGTGCGGACCAGGTCGGGACGGACTGCGGCCACGCGCGTGGCGACCGCGCCGCCGAGCGAGTTGCCGAAGAGGTGGACCGGACCGCGTTCGGCCGCGTCGAGATAGCGGATCACCGCGCGCGCGTGCCCGGTGACGGAGTAGTCGCCGTCGTCCGGGGGCGGGGAGTCACCGAAGCCGGGCAGGTCGACCGCCTCGCCGGCGACGTCGCCCTCCAGCTCGGCCATGAGCGACGACCAGTTCTGCGAGGAGCCACCGAGTCCGTGGACGTACAGCGCGGACGGCAGCCCCTCACGCGCGGGGGGCCGGGAGCGGATCGACAGGGTGACGCCGGGCAGACTCACGGACCGCAGCCGCTCGCCCTCGCCGACCCTGACGGGCGCCACCCTCGGAAGCACACTGGCGGCCGGCACGGACGGCGACTCGGTCGAAGACATGCGGCAATGTTACGAGGTGATCACGCCCAGGTTTGTGTGTCGGCCGTCACAGCATGGAGCGGGCGGCACCGGAGAACCGGTCGGCGAACGGACCCGGACGGCATGGCGTCCGGATCAGCTGTCTCCTAGGCTCGTACACAGGGCACCCGCATGTGGCCCCTGCTGTTTCCAGGGACGTTCGTAGGAAGGGAGCCCACCATGGCCTATGACCCCACCGAGCCCGACGCGATCGAGGACCTCGAGGACCTTGAGGACCTGGAGGCCGGCCCGGACGCGGAGATCGACGTAGAGGCGCCCGAGGTGGACGCCGCCGAGCAGCACGCCGACATGAAGCCGGAGCGGGACGACCCACTGACGGGCGTGGACCCGGACCGGGGGAACGAGGCCGATCTCATCGAACAGGCGCGGGTGGTCTCGATCGACGAGGACGACTACCGCTGACCTCTGACCTCGCCGTATCCCGCAGCGCTCGGGGGTCGCGGAAGGCCGCGAACGCGGGCTGCACCGCTTCCGCCGGCGTCCGGTACGTGAAATTCTGCGCTCGCAGCGCGCACACCACTGTTACCGAAAAGTACGATGGCCGCGCGGCCGACACCGCATGTGGACGACTTAGGGAGGCGGCGTGACAGCCATCGAGCAAACTGAGGCGGCACGCCCGCGTGGCACCCGCCTGCCGCGCCGAGCCCGACGGAACCAGCTGCTGGGCGCCGCCCAGGAGGTTTTCGTCGCGCAGGGGTACCACGCTGCGGCGATGGACGACATCGCCGAGCGGGCCGGCGTGAGCAAGCCGGTGCTCTACCAGCACTTCCCGGGCAAGCTCGACCTCTACCTCGCCCTGCTGGACCAGCACTGCGAGTCGCTGATCCAGGCGGTGCGCGGCGCACTGGCGTCGACGACGGACAACAAGCAGCGCGTGCGGGCGACGATGGACGCCTACTTCGCGTACGTGGAGGACGACGGCGGCGCGTTCCGGCTGGTCTTCGAGTCGGACCTGACGAACGAGCCCGCGGTGCGCGAGCGGGTCGACAAGGTGACCGTCGAGTGCGCCGAGGCCATCTGCGACGTCATCGCCGAGGACACGGGCCTGTCGCGCGCGGAGTCGATGCTGCTGGCCTCCGGTCTGGGCGGACTGGCCCAGGTGGTGGCCCGTTCCTGGCTGCACAGCGACCGCAGCGTCCCGCGCGAGGAGGCGGTGCAGCTGCTGACCTCGCTGGCCTGGCGGGGCATCGCCGGTTTCCCGCTGCACGGCACCGATCACAACTGACGGCCGTTTGTTCCCGCCGGGTGTTCGCTCCTGGCGTTCCGGCCCGCAGCGTGTACGTCCCCTCACCGGGCTAATGTGTGCTGGGTACGGCGCGGATGATCGCGCACATCACTGACCGTCGGAGGGACATAGCCGTGGAGGTCAAGATCGGCGTGCAGTACGCGCCCCGCGAGATCGTTCTGGAGAGCGGTCTGAGCGTCGAGGAGGTGGAGCGTCTCGTGAGCGACGCCCTGTCCGGGAAGACGCAGCTGCTGAGCCTCCAGGACGAGAAGGGCCGCAAGGTCCTCGTGCCGACGGACCGTCTGGCGTACGTGGAGATCGGCGAGCCCACCGTGCGCAAGGTCGGATTCGGCGCGCTGTAGGCCGAAGTCGTGAAAGGGGCCCGGCGGCCGTGTGCCGCCGGGCCCCTGCGCATGCGGGGCGCACACGGACGGAGCACAAGTCCTCCACGGCGCAGGATTGCAATCCGCAGGTCACGGGTATGACGGGCTACGACCGTCGAGCCAGACCGGCCGTGGGAGGGACCCCCGACATGATCCTGGAAGCACTCGGCGCCGCCGTGCTCGGTCTGATCCTCGCCTGGGCGGCGGCACACCGCCTCGGACACCGTCTGCCGGCCCGCCCCCTGGTGTACTCCACGGGCATCGCCGGCGCCCTCTTCGGTGACTTCGTCACCCACACCGCGCTGGGCCCCGGCCTGGCCCTGCTGAGCCTCCTGGGCTCCGCGGCCATGGCGGTGGCGTCCCTGTCCCTGCTCCTCCGTCCGACGGGCCGCCTGCGCCGACGATCGGCGACGGCGTAGCCCGTCGGTTGCGCGAGGTCCCCGCAGAGCGCTACGCGGCCAGTCCCAGCGCGGCCATCCGCTTGGTGTGCGCCTCCGTGATCCGCGAGAACATCTTTCCGACCTCGGCGAGATCGAACCCGTCGGCGACACCTCCCACGAGCATCGTGGACAGTGCGTCCCGGTCGGCGACGACCCGCTGGGACTGCGACAGCGCCTCGCCCATCAGCCGCCGCGCCCAGAGCGCGAGCCGGCCGCCCACGCGCGGGTCGGCGTCGATGGCGGCACGCACCTTCTCCACCGCGAACCCGGCGTGGCCCGTGTCGTCGAGCACGGCGAGCACCAGCTCGCGCGTGTCGGAGTCGAGGCGGGCGGCGACCTCCCGGTAGAAGTCGCTCGCGATCGAGTCGCCGACGTATGCCTTGACCAGGCCTTCCAGCCAGTCCGACGGCGCGGTCTGCTTGTGGAAGCCGTCGAGGGCGGCGACGAACGGGTCCATGGCGGCCGTCGGCTCCTCGCCGATCTCGGTCAGCCGGTCCCGCAGCCGCTCGAAGTGGTGGAACTCGGCCGAGGCCATCTTCGCCAGCTCGGCCTTGTCCGCGAGGGTCGGCGCCAGCTTGGCGTCCTCCGCGAGTCGCTCGAACGCCGCAAGCTCTCCGTACGCGAGGGCGCCGAGCAGGTCCACGACCGCGGCGCGGTACTGCGGGTCGGCGGACGCCTGCGTCCAGTCCTGGGCGGCGACACCGGTGGCTTCGGCGGGTTCGGCGGACGCGTTCTCAGGCTTGTCAGAGCTAGTCATGAGCCGCACAATAGCCCGCTCGGAACACCTTCAGAGTCCCTGGTCAACCTCTGTGACCACGACTACGTGACCAATTCGGCCATCACATGTGCGCGATTCCGGGGTATGGTGGTAATGCGCCTGCTGAGTGCGTCGACGGTGTTCGACGTGTCCCGACGGGCTGCATGCATGAGGATGCCCGGTCGGTGGCCCGATCGGCTCCGACCCGACAGCCCTCCCCGGCCGTACGGCTCATTGCGTACGACGACCGGAGGGACACCCTCAGCGGTACGAGCGCTAGAGCGTCGGCAGAGGTCCCGTGCTTTACGGCTGGCCCGAGTGGTTCGCCCGTATGGCAGCCGACGTCCCCGGCACGGTCCGTCAAAGACCCCCGCGCTCGCCTCGCACCGCGCCACACAGAAGAGGCATAACCCTGACTACGACGTTTCGAGACCTCGGAATTCTGCCCGAGACCGCCGAGGCCCTGGAGGCCGTCGGCATCATCAACCCCTTCCCCATCCAGGAGATGACGCTCCCCGTCGCCCTTTCCGGCACGGACGTCATCGGCCAGGCGAAGACCGGCACCGGCAAGACGCTGGGCTTCGGTCTGCCGCTCCTGGAGCGCGTCACCGTTCCCGCCGACGTCGAGGCCGGACGCGCCGCCCCCGAAGCCCTCACCGACGCCCCGCAGGCGCTCGTCGTCGTACCCACGCGCGAGCTGTGCACCCAGGTCACCAACGACCTGCTCACGGCCGGCAAGGTGCGTAACGTGCGCGTGCTGGCGATCTACGGCGGCCGGGCCTACGAGCCCCAGGTCGAGGCCCTGAAGAAGGGCGTCGACGTGGTCGTCGGCACCCCGGGCCGGCTGCTGGACCTCGCGGGCCAGAAGAAGCTGAACCTCAACCACATCAAGAGCCTGGTCCTGGACGAGGCCGACGAGATGCTCGACCTGGGCTTCCTGCCCGACGTCGAGAAGATCATCAACCTGCTGCCGGCCAGGCGCCAGACCATGCTGTTCTCGGCCACCATGCCGGGCGCGGTCATCGGCCTCGCGCGCCGGTACATGTCGCAGCCCACGCACATCCGCGCCACCGCGCCGGACGACGAGGGCGTGACGGTCGCGAACATCAAGCAGTTCGTCTACCGCGCCCACTCCATGGACAAGCCGGAGATGGTCGCCCGCATCCTGCAGGCCGAGGGCCGCGGGCTGGCGATGATCTTCTGCCGCACCAAGCGCACCGCGGCCGACATCGCCGAGCAGCTCCAGCGCCGCGGCTTCGCCTCCGGCGCCGTCCACGGCGACCTCGGCCAGGGCGCCCGCGAGCAGGCGCTGCGCGCCTTCCGCAACGGCAAGGTCGACGTCCTCGTCTGCACCGACGTCGCCGCGCGCGGCATCGACGTCGAGGGCGTGACCCACGTCATCAACTACCAGTCCCCCGAGGACGAGAAGACGTACCTGCACCGCGTCGGCCGCACCGGCCGGGCGGGCGCCAAGGGTACGGCGATCACGTTCGTCGACTGGGACGACATCCCGCGCTGGCAGCTGATCAACAAGGCGCTGGAGCTGGACTTCAACGACCCGGCCGAGACGTACTCGAGTTCTCCGCACCTGTTCTCCGACCTCGGCATCCCCGAGGGCACGAAGGGCATACTGCCTCGTTCCGAGCGGACCCGTGCCGGTCTGGGCGCGGAGGAGCTGGAGGACCTGGGCGAGACCGGCGGGCGTGGCGCGCGCGGCCGTGGTGGCCGTGGTGGCCGGGCCGAGTCGGCCCCGGCCGAGCGTGAGCGTCCGGCCCGTACGCCGCGTCGTCGCCGCCGCACCCGCGGTGGTGCCGCGCTGGACGCCTCCCCCGCCGCGTCGGCGCCTGCCGCCGAGACCGCCGGTACGGAGGAGGCTCCCGCCGGGACCCGCACGCCGCGCCGCCGTCGCCGTACGCGCGGCGGAGCGACGTCGGAGCCGGTGACGGCCGCCGCGGCGCCCGTGACGACCGACGAGGCCGCCGTCGAGACGGTGACCACGGCGGAAGGTCCCGCCGTGGTGGACTCCCCGGACAAGCCGCGTCGCCGCCGGACCCGCAAGGCCGCCGCGGCGGAGACCGCGGTCACGTCCGCGCCGGTGACGGAGCCGACGGTGACCCCGGCCCCTGCGGCCGAGCCCGTGATCGCGGACGGCCCGGTGGCGGAGCCCACGCCCGAGGCCGCTCCGGCGGCGGAGGCCAAGCCGCGTCGCCGCACCCGCAAGACGGCCGAGCCGGCCGCCCAGGCGGAAGCGGCGCTGGACACGGCGGAGGCCGCCGAGACGAAGCCGCGCCGCACCCGCAAGACCGCGGCCGCCGCCGAAGCCGCCGTGGACACCGCGGAAGCCACCGAGGCCAAGCCGCGCCGCACCCGCAAGGCAACGGCAACGGTCACCGAGGCCCCCGAGGCCGAGGCCAAGCCCCGCCGCACCCGCAAGACCGCCGCCACCGCACCGGAGGCCCCCGAGGCCGAGGCCGAGGCCAAGCCCCGCCGCACCCGCAAGACCGCCGCTGCCGCCGAAGCCGCCGTGGACACCGCGGAAGCCACCGAGGCCAAGCCGCGCCGCACCCGCAAGGCAACGGCAACGGTCACCGAGGCCCCCGAGGCCAAGCCCCGCCGCACCCGCAAGACCGCCGCTGCCGCCGAAGCCGCCGTGGACACCGCGGAAGCCACTGAGGCCAAGCCGCGCCGCACCCGCAAGGCAACGGCAACGGTCACCGAGGCCCCCGAGGCCGAGGCCAAGCCCCGCCGCACCCGCAAGACCGCGGCCGCCGCCGAAGCCGCCGTGGACACCGCCGAGGCGACCGAGGCCAAGCCGCGCCGCACGCGGAAGACCGCCGCCACCGCACCGGAGGCCCCCGAGGCCGAGGCCGAGGCCAAGCCCCGCCGCACCCGCAAGACCGCGGCCGCCGCCGAAGCCACGGTCGACGGGGAAGCGGTCGCCGCTCCGAAGGCGCGGCGCACCCGTAAGGCCGTTGCCGAGGCCGCCGCTCCGGGGATTCCGGCGCAGGCGACCGAGGAGCCCGAGGTCAAGCCGCGGCGCCGGACCCGCAAGACCGCGGCGTCCGCTGCCGAGGCGGCCGGTGAGGGCACCGAGTCGGCGCCCAAGCCGCGCCGCGCTCGTAAGGCGACGGCTGCCGTGGAGGCCCCGGACGCCTGATCCGGCGCCGCGCGCACCGCGGCAGAGCAGGCCGGTCCGATGGCCGGTCCCACACCAGTGGGCCCGGCCATCGGCGTCTCCACCCACACCAAGGCACCCCGGTGCCAGTCAGCCCTAAGGCCGGGCCCACCCAGCGGACAGTGCCGGTCAGCCCCCAGCTCGGGCCCAGCCCCAGCGGGCCCGCCATCCGCGTCTCCACCCACGCCAAGGCGCTCCGGTGCCGGTCAGCCTCGAGCCCAGGCCCACCCTCACCGGACCCGTCATCCGCGTCTCTCCCCCCACGTCAGGGCACCCCGGTGATGGTCCTCGTCGCATGGTCGGGTGCCCCAGGTCCGGGCGCTTGGTTCCCGCTCGTCTCCGTCCGCCCCGGCATTCCGTCGTCCCCCACCCGGAACCCACCCCCCGTCCCCGCCAGATAGCCTCTCTCCATGAGCAGGCCTCCCACCTTCGTTCCGCCGCCCGGTGCCCGTGTGTACTCCCTTGCCACGGCTCGGGGTGACTTCGCCGTGGTCGACGCTCCCGTGGCCGTCGGTGTCGAGCCGAAGGGTGTCGCGCTGCTGCTGCCGGGCTTCACCGGGAGCAAGGAGGACTTCAACCCGCTGCACGTGCCGCTCGCCGAGCGCGGGTACCGGACCGTGGCGGTGGACGGGCGTGGCCAGTTCGAGTCGGACGGGCCCGTGACCGACGAAGCCGCCTACGCCCAGGAGGAGCTGGCGCTGGACGTGCTGGCCCAAGCCGAGGCGATCGGCGGTCCGGTGCATCTGCTGGGGCACTCGCTCGGCGGCCAGATCTCGCGGGCGGCCGTTCTGGTGGACCACTCGCCGTTCCGGTCGCTCACCCTGATGGCGTCGGGACCGGCGCAGATCTCGCCGCCCCAGCAGGAGCGGGTGAAGCTGCTGCAGGACGCGCTCGCGGTGCTGAGCATGGCGGAGGTCTGGGAGACGATCCAGGCGATGGAGCCGCCGGAGGAGACCGAGACGCCCTCGCTCGACGGCGGTCTCGACGACCGGGACGACCTGCGGCGCCGCTGGCTGGGCACCAAGCCTGCCCAACTCCTGTCCACCGGTCACCAGTTGTGCACCGAACCGGACCGGGTCGCCGAACTGGCGGCCCTGCCGCTGCCGTTCCACGTCCTGTCGGGCTCGCGGGACGACACCTGGCCGGTGCCGTTGCTCGACGACATGGCGGTGCGGCTGAAGGCGTGGCGTACGGTCGTCCAGGGTGCCGAGCACTCCCCCAACACCGACCGCCCGCTGGAGACGGCTCGCGCGATCGCCGACTTCTGGGACACCACCCCGAACGGCACCCGCTAGCCCGGGCCGCCACCGAACGGCACCCACCAGCCCAGGCCGACACCGAACGGCACCCGCAGCCGGCGCGCTAGTACTGCGCCTGGAGGTGCTCCCAGAAGCCGTCCCGGAGGGCGCGGCGGAGGTCGGCCTGGCCGCGCATGGAGTACTGGAGCAGGTCCTCGGCCTCGACCAGCAGGTCCTGGTCGACAGAGCCGGGCAGGTAGGGATGGCCGGGCAGCAGTTCGACGAGTGCTTCGCGGCCCCGGGAGGCGAGCCACTTCGCGGCGATCTGGGCGCCGACGAAGCGGACGTCCTCGCGACTGGGCCGGGCGCCGGCGGTGGCCTCGTACGCGGCGGCCGTACGCCGGGAGACATACGGCTTGAAGAACTCCAGGTCGAACGTGCGCTGGCTGTCGACCTCCCAGAGCAGCGGCTCGGCCTGGTTGCGGCCCTCGGGGGCCTCGATGCCCCAGAGGTGCACGCGGGCGCCGTACCCCTGGGCCGCCTCGACCGCCGAGACGAGGTCCTCGTCGCCGCCGAGGAGGGCCGCGTCACTGATCGCGCGGTGCCGGGCGAGGGACTCCAGGTCCGAGCGGATCAGCGAGTCGACGCCCTTCTGCTGGTTGTTGGCGTTGAGGTTGCCGAGGCGGACCTTCACGTCGGGCAGTTCGGCGATGGACTGCTGCTCGGCGGTGTGGATGCGGCGGCGGGCTCCGTCGTACCAGTACACGCGCAGCAGCCGGCTGTCCGCGAAGATGGTGCGGGCCCTGTCGATCAGCGCGTCGATGAGCCCTTCGGCGTCGAGGTCGAAGGCCCGGCGGTCCTCGGTTCCGGCGACCAGCCGCCCGGCGGCTGCGTACAGATAACCCGCGTCGACGAAGATCGCGTGGGTCGAGGGCGTCTTCGCCACCTCGGCGAGCATGCGTTCCAGCAGCTCGTTCGTGTGGTCGATGCGGGCGCCCAGGGCGGCCAGGTCGTCGTTCATCTCCTCCATTGTCCCGGGGGTCACGCTGCGAACACAACCGGTCCCCGTCGGTCCGGAACCCACTGCTTACCGGTCAGTAGTTAGACGTTCGAAAAATTTCTTTAGCGTAGGGAATGTTTGTAACAAGCAGCACGTTGACTACCTACGTCACCGGATACCCATCCGGTGCACTCGAGTAGTTCTCCGCAGGAGGATGACCAGACGAAGGGAGAAGCCCATGCGCTTCGAAATCATGCGACTCGACGAGGTCGACGGCACCCCCGTGGACAGCACCGTCGTGGACGCCGCCTCCGTCAACCGGATCGTTCAGCAGGCCGCCGCCATCGGACAGCGCCTGTGGATCCGCCCGGCCGAGACCACGGTCTCGTAACCCGCACGCACGGGCGTTCGCCACTCAAGCTTTCCGGGGGAGCCGAGCCCACGAGGGCTCAGCTCCCCCGGATCACCTGAGTGACCCCGTTGATGATCTGCTGCACGGCGATCGCGGAGAGCATCATGCCCGCGAGCCGCGTCACCAGGACGACACCGCCGTCCTTGATGACCCGGATGATGAGCAGCGAATAGCGCATCACCAGCCACAGGACGACGTGGATCGCGAGGATCGCCGACCACACCGAGACCTGCATGGCGACACTGTCGGCCTTCTGCACGGCGAGGATCACGGACACGATGGCGCCGGGACCCGCCAGCAGCGGCATGCCCAGCGGTACGAGGGCGACGTTCACGTCCTTGGTCTGCTTCGGCTCGTCGGTCTTGCCGGTGAGCAGGTCGAGCGCGATCAGCAGGAGCAGCAGCCCGCCCGCGATCATCAGCGCGGGCACGGACACGTGCAGGTAGTCGAGGATCTGGTGGCCCAGGACGCCGAAGACGGCGATGACCCCGCCCGCCACACAGACGGCCTGGAAGGCCATCCGCTTCTGCACCTTGGCCGGCCGGCCGGCGGTCAGGGCGAGGAAGATCGGGGTGATCCCCGGGGGATCCATGATGACGAAAAGGGTCAGGAACAGAGAGCCGAAGATGGCGACGTCGAACATGGTGTTGCTACAGGCCTTGCTGGGAGAGACGAACTGATACGGACGGGAGGGCGGCGCGAGCCGACGCGGAACGTGAGCCGGCGCGGACAGTGAGCTGAGCCGGAACCGGACGACCAGGCAGAGCGTGAGCCGACGCGGAACGGGATGCCGACGCAGAGCGAGCCGACGCGTCGCGGGGACCGACGTGGACCGGGAGGCGACGTGGAGCGGCCCCTGGGGGCTCAGGCTCCGCCGGTGCCGGGGACCGGGAACGCCCCGGTGGCCCGCCGCGTGATCTCCCCGTACACCTCGGGGTCGGTCGTGTACGCGCCCAGGGCCACCGTCTTGCGGCTGCCGTGGTAGTCGGAGGAGCCCGTGACCAGCAGCCCCAGTTCCTTCGCGAGGCCGCGCAGCCGGGCCCGGGCGTCGGGGTCGTGGTCCATGTGGTCGACCTCGAGGCCGTCGAGACCGGCCTCGGCCAGCTCAGCGATGCGGAACTCCGGCACGGTCCGGCCGCGCTTGGCGGCGGCCGGGTGCGCGAACACGCAGACCCCGCCCGCGGCCTTGACCAGCCGGAGCGCCTCGAAGGGGTCGGTCTCGTGCTTCTCCACGAAGGCCCGTCCGCCGTCGGCCAGCCAGTCCTCGGTGAACGCGTCGCTCACGGTGGGTACGACGCCCAGCTCGACCAGCGCGGTCGCCACATGGGGCCGCCCGACGGAGCCGCCGGCGGCGATCCGCTCGACCTGCTCCCAGGTGACCGGGACATCCAGCGCGTTCAGCTTGGCGACCATGCCCTTGGCCCGCGGCACCCGGTCGTCCCGGACCAGCTCCCGCTCGGCGAGCAGGGCGGGCTCCTCGGGATCGAAGAGGTAGGCCAGCATGTGCATCGAGACGCCGTCGATCCGGCACGACAGCTCGGCACCGGTGACCAGCGTGACCCCTTCGGGCAGCGCGGCGATCGCCTCGGCGTACCCACGGGTGGTGTCGTGGTCGGTCAGCGCCATGACGTCCAGGCCCGCCGCGGCGGCGTTGCGCACCAGCTCGGCGGGGGTGTCCGTACCGTCGGAGGCCGTGGAGTGGCAGTGCAGGTCGATGCGCACGACGACTCCAGACGGTGACGGAAGGAACGGGGACACCTAAGGATAGCGGTGTTTTCCACCCCGGCTGTCACAGCCGAAACCGCCTGGCGCCCTTTACACCCGGCACCGCGACGGATGTCACGGCTGCAGCAGGCGCGGGGACAGCGCGCCGCACGGCACCAGGTCTATCTCCGCCCCCGCGTCCCGCAGGTCGGTCAGCACCAGCTCGTCGTACATCAGCAGCCCGGACTGCTCGGGCCACATCACCGCCCACAGCCACATACCGAGCGCCTCGCCGGCGAAGACGGCCCGGTCGTCGGGGGTGCGGGAGACGTGCCAGAGCGGGGTCGGCCGGCCGGCGGCCAGCACCTTGGCCTGCGGCGGCTTCTCCACGTTCATGTAGGGGCCCGGGTCCGGGCCGTCGATGCCGGCGTACTGCGCCCCGAGGCCGACACCCAGTTCCTCGGCGATCAGGATCAGCTCACCGGGGCCGCCGAGCGGGCCGGGACCCGAGCAGGCCACCGCGGTCGCACGGCCGCCGCTGCGGTCGTCGCCGGCGTACGCCACACCGGTGAACAGCCATCCGACCGGCAGCGGCCACGGCATCCACACCGGCACCTGCGTGCGGTGCACCACCACGGTGAGCGCCTCGACGCTGGGCGGGATCACGGGCTGCAGCGGATAGACCGTGCCGTGCACGTCGCACTGCCACGAATCGGCGAAGAGACCGGGAGCCCTGACCCGGCCACCGCACCTCGGGCAACTGGGTTCGCCCCTCATAGGGCTCCACGGTCCTACCCCTGCCCGCCCACGTCAAGGACGATCACCCGTCCGGACGGAACGCCCCGCCGGACCCGACTGGATGCCCTGTGCATTGAACAGCTCGGCTCACGATGTCCATGCATGGGCCAACTACCTACGTGAGGCGGGAGAAAGCGCAAGGCCCCCTCGGTGAGGGAGCCGGCGGCATGCTGCGGCAGCCCGGGGCCGAGGTCCTCGCGCTCGGCCACGGCCACCACGCTGCCGTACGGCGCCGGGCCCCACGCACGACGCGGGTGGGACCGGAGCAGGAGCACGCCGCCGGGGGCGGCGTCAGCTCCTTCGCCAACTGGCCGGATCTCGCCTTGCGTTGGTGAGATCGGTCACCCAGGTGTCAGTCCAGCGGGACGGACCTGCGGGCGGGGTCGCGCAGGTCCGTCCCGTTCGCCAGCCAGCGCTCCTGGAGGGCCTGGGCGCCGTGCACCCGCTTCCAGGCAGCCTCGTTCGGGGTCATCGGCAGCAGCGGCAGGAACCGTACGGGGTCCATCGGGGCGTCCAGCTCCAGGTCCTCGACGAGACCGCCGGGCTCACCCACCAGGACGGAGGTGAAGGGGGCGTCGGGCCACAGCGGGCCGCCCACGTCCAAGGAGGCGCCAGGGGCCACCACCAGACCCTCCACCTGCGGGGAAGCGGCCAGGACGGCGAGCGGGCGGAGCACCTTGTCGGTGTCGGCGAGGCCCGCCCGGACCGACAGGACCAGCTCCGCGCGGGGACCCTCGACGGGGTCGGCGACCATCGCGGTGGGGTCCGTCATGGGGTGCGCGGACATGCCGAGGGTGGCGTACCGGACGACGTCCCCCTCACCGAAGCGGAGCACCTCGATGCGGTCCGCACCGAGGAACGTGACCGCGGCGCGCGCGTCCGGTTCACCCAGCGCGGTGTTCAACCGAGCCTCGACCAGAGGAAGAACATCAACCATGCGGTGAGCATAGAACTCGTCAGTAGCGGGCAAAGCGGCGCCTTGACACAACGGGCGGCTGCTACGCTGAGCCGGTGGTTCGGGACAGCACGCAGAGCGCGCCGTCAAGTCCCGACGCCGATGAGACTCCCTTACGAGGGACCGGCCGGAGGAGGTGGGGCTGTCATGGATCGAAGTCGACCGTGCAGTACCACTCGCTCTTCCTGCCGCTGATGTAGTTACTGGCTGGCTGCCGCCTTCCCCGTGCGCGTCACCGTTCGGAAGAGCACTTCGTCTCGCTTTGCCTGATCCGTCTGATCATCCGATCCGCCCGATCGAATCAGTCCTGCATCAGTAGCGAAGTCGCCACCGCGACGGTGCGGTGCTCCCCGCTTTGTGGACGTGCCAAACATGCACAGGCACACGTCCCCATTCCGGGTAGTTCCACCCGACGCCGGCGCACTTTCGCTGCCCGCCCGCGAAGGAGCCTGCCCATGTCGATGATCCGCGACCTGCGCGCCGTGGTCCGTCCGTCGTCCCGTGTGTCACTGCGCAAGGTCACCGGCGCCCCGTACGACAGCGGTGCCTCGTACGACACCACCCGCGACCCGGCCACGCCCTCGGCCGTCGTGGACTGTGCCGTCTACCGCGACGGCGCACGCGTGGCGAGCGACAAGCCGCTGAGCCCGCACGAGGCGATGCGCCTGGTACGCCGTGACGGCGGCTTCGTCTGGATCGGGCTGCACGAGCCCACCGAGGCCGAATTCGCCGGTATCGCGCGCGAGTTCGGGCTGCACCCGCTGGCCGTCGAGGACGCGGTGCAGGCCCATCAGCGCCCGAAGCTGGAGCGCTACGACGACTCCCTCTTCACGGTCTTCAAGACCATCCACTACGTCGAGCACGACCGGCTCACCGCCAACAGCGAGGTCGTGGAGACCGGCGAGGTCATGTGCTTCACCGGCCGGGACTTCTTCATCACCGTCCGGCACGGCGGGCAGGGCTCGCTGCGAGCGCTGCGGCACCGGCTCCAGGACGACCCCGAACTGCTCGCCAAGGGCCCCTCGGCCGTGCTGCACGCCATCGCCGACCACGTCGTCGACGGCTACATCGCGGTCGCCGACGCCGTGCAGGACGACATCGACGAGGTGGAGACCGAGGTCTTCTCACCCGGCCGCAAGGGCGGGGTCTCGCGCGGTGTGGACTCGGCCCGCATCTACCAACTCAAGCGTGAGGTACTGGAGTTCAAGCGCGCGGTCGCACCCCTGCTGCGGCCCATGCAGCTGCTGAGCGAGCGGCCGATGCGACTGATCGACCCGGACATCCAGAAGTACTTCCGGGACGTCGCCGACCACCTGGCCCGGGTCCAGGAGCAGGTGCTGGGCTTCGACGAACTCCTCAACTCCATCCTCCAGGCCAACCTCGCGCAGGCGTCCGTCGCGCAGAACGAGGACATGCGCAAGATCACGTCCTGGGCGGCGATCATCGCCGTGCCGACAATGGTGTGCGGGGTGTACGGCATGAACTTCGACTACATGCCGGAGACGCACTGGCGGTTCGGCTACCCGGTGATCATGGCCATCACCGGGGTCATCTGCCTCGGCATCCACCGCACCCTGAAGCGCAACGGCTGGCTGTGAGCGGGGCCGGACCGCCTGGATAGGCTGGGGCCCATGACAAGCGAGCTGCTCGACCGGGCCCTCATCGAGGAGGCCTCGAAGAAGTCCGGCCTGATCTGGGTCAGGGGTGCGGGTGCCCCGGCCGCGCGTGCGCTGTGGCACGTGTGGCACGAGGGCGCCGTGTGCGTGGTCGGCGACGGCCCCGGTGAGCAGCCGCTGGAAGGGCTCACCGCCGGAGGCTCGGCCGAGGTGAGCGTGCGCAGCAAGGACAAGGGCGGCCGGCTGGTGACGTTCCCGGCGACCGTGGCCGAGCTGGCGGCCGGCTCCGAGGAGTGGGACGCGGTCGTCGCCGAGCTGAAGGGCAAGCGGCTGAACGCGCCCGACGGCGAGGAGATGCCGGCCCGCTGGGCCCGCGAGTGCCGGGTGCTCCGCCTGGTGCCGACGGGATCCGTGACACCGGTACCGCCCGACAGCCTCGCCGAGCGCCCCGTGCCCACACCGGCCACGACCCGCCGCCCGGTCCCGGCGGCCCTGCCAAAGCTGCTGCTCAAGCGCCGCAAGGCCAAGTGAACGGCGCCGGCTGAGCGCGCCGGCGCTGTACCCCGCGGTGTCGGGAGTCACCGGCGGGCGCCGACGGCACCGCCGGAGCGCGCCCCTTGCCGGCACTACGACGTCGGCAGTTGCCTGCCGTAGTCCACCGTCTCCGTCCTGGCCGGCTGGGTGACGGTGAAGTCCTTGCCCCAGTCCGAGAAGCGGAGCGTCCCGGCGCCGCCGGCGCGGACCAGGCGGAGGGGGTACGGCTTGCCCTCCAGGGAGACGTCCAGCGTGCCGCCGGAACCCTTGTCACCGGTGATGCGGATCGTACGGGTACCCGACTGATCGGCATGGTGGCCGTCGGCCGCCAGCGAGCCGTGCAGCGTGAGCAGGCCCTCGAGGAGGACGGCCTTGTCCGTGAAGCCGCTGAACTTCTTGTACGCGGGATCCCCCTGGGGCACCTTCACGTACTTGCCGTCCAGCTTGCCCGTCGCGCCGTCGTTGCCGTCGGCGTGGTTCCAGAAGTCCGCGTCGGCCTTGAGATACAGCTGCTCCCCGATCCGCAGCAGTTTGAAGGTGGCCCCCTGCGAGGTCACGGACCCGGTCCCACCGTCGGCCTTCAACTGCATGTCCAGCCGGTAGGTACGGCCACTGGTGACGACGGTCCCGGACAGCCGTACGGCGGACGCCGCGTCCG
The DNA here is from genome assembly GCF_016741775.1 of Streptomyces actinomycinicus. Lineage (GTDB taxonomy): Bacteria > Actinomycetota > Actinomycetes > Streptomycetales > Streptomycetaceae > Streptomyces > Streptomyces actinomycinicus. Next base: position 146,036 of record NZ_JAERRK010000016.1, read on the forward strand.
CCGCGGACCGCGTCTTCGCCTGGATCTGGGCGGCGGGCAGCTTGCCCACACCGTTCGTCCCGGCGTCCGGATCGTCGTCGCCACCGCACCCCGACAGCACCATCGCTCCCGTCAAGGCCAGTGCGCAGCTCGCGGTCACCAGCACGGACCGGCGGGTACGGCCCTGGGGAATCGCAGTCACAGGTGGGGTCGCCTTTCTGACGGTTCCTGAGCGGCGTACCGCAGCGTACCGGTGCCCCGGCCACCCGGCGGAGCCGGTCCGTCCGGACTGCCCACCAGGGCGTATCCGACCGGTACGGGCTAGCCTGAAGCGCACGCGAGCGGGCACATGCGAGCAGACCCCACGCAACAGCAGTCCCCGCGATTCCCAGGCAAAGGAAGCAGAGCCATGGCAGCCGGCGCCCCCCGGATCTTCGTCTCGCACATCGCCGGGGTTCCCGTCTTCGATCCGACCGGTGACCAGGTCGGCCGCGTACGCGACCTGGTCGTGATGCTGCGCGTGGGCCGCAGACCTCCGCGCGTCCTCGGCCTGGTCGTGGAGCTGTCCAACCGGCGCCGCATCTTCCTGCCCATGACCCGGGTCACCGGCATCGAGTCCGGCCAGGTCATCACCACCGGCGTGGTGAACGTGCGGCGCTTCGAACAGCGGCCCACCGAGCGGCTGGTCTTCGGCGAGCTGCTGGACCGGCGCGTGACGCTGGTGGAGACCGGCGAGGAGGTCACCGTCCTCGACGTGTCCGTGCAGCAGTTGCCCGCCCGCCGGGACTGGGAGGTCGACCGGGTCTTCCTGCGCAAGGGGAAGAAGGGCGGCGCCTTCCGCCGGGCCAAGGGCGAGACCCTGACCGCCGAGTGGTCCGCCGTCACCGGCTTCTCGCTGGAGGAGCACGGGCAGGGCGCCGAGAGCCTGCTCGCCACCTTCGAGCAGTTGCGCCCCGCCGACCTCGCCAACGTCCTGCACCACCTCTCCCCGAAGCGGCGCGCCGAGGTCGCGGCGGCCCTGGACGACGACCGGCTCGCCGACGTGCTGGAGGAACTGCCGGAGGACGACCAGATCGAGATCCTCGGCAAGCTGAAGGAGGAACGCGCGGCGGACGTGCTGGAGGCGATGGACCCGGACGACGCGGCCGACCTGCTGTCCGAACTGCCCGAGGAGGACAAGGAGCGGCTGCTGAGCCTGATGCAGCCGGCCGACGCGGCCGACATGCGGCGCCTGATGTCGTACGAGGAGCACACGGCCGGCGGCCTGATGACGACGGAGCCGATCGTGCTGCGGCCCGACGCCACCGTCGCCGACGCGCTCGCCCGGGTCCGCAACCAGGACCTGTCCCCCGCCCTCGCGGCCCAGGTGTACGTCTGCCGGCCGCCGGACGAGACCCCGACCGGCAAGTACCTGGGCACGGTCCACTTCCAGCGGCTGCTGCGCGACCCGCCGTACACCTTGGTCAGCTCGCTGGTCGACGACGATCTGCAGCCCCTGGACCCGGACGCCACCCTGCCGCTCATCGCCGGTTTCTTCGCCACCTACGACATGGTGGCCGCGCCGGTGGTGGACGAGTCCGGCTCCCTGCTCGGCGCGGTGACCGTGGACGACGTACTGGACCACATGCTGCCCGACGACTGGCGGGAGACCGAGTTCCACCTCGACGAATCGGGAGAGGAGGCGCCCGCTCATGACTCCTGAGCGCGAGACCGCGACCCGCGACCGTCATCCGTCGGGCGCCACGGCCGCCACCCGGCCCCGGGTGCTGCGGCTGGACCAGCCGCGCCCGCCCCGCCGGCGGTTCCTGCCCGAGTGGGACCCGGAGGCCTTCGGCCGGCTCTCGGAGCGGATCGCCCGCTTCCTGGGCACCGGGCGCTTCATCGTCTGGATGACGGTCGTCATCATCCTGTGGGTGCTGTGGAACGTCGCCGCGCCGGTGGCGCTGCGCTTCGACCAGTACCCGTTCATCTTCCTGACCCTGATGCTCTCCCTCCAGGCCTCCTACGCGGCCCCGCTGATCCTGCTCGCGCAGAACAGGCAGGACGACCGCGACCGGGTCAACCTGGAGCAGGACCGCAAGCAGAACGAGCGGTCCATCGCCGACACCGAGTACCTCACCCGCGAGGTCGCCGCGCTGCGCACGGGCCTGGGCGAGGTGGCCACCCGCGACTGGATCCGCTCCGAGTTGCAGGACCTGCTCAAGGAGCTGGAGGAGCGCCGCCGCCACGACGGGCACGCGGGTCACGTCGTATTCCCGGCGGAACGGGCAGAACGTCCGCCAGGACGTGACACAGACGACCGTTGAGGGGCATCCCGGACGCCCGGCGGAGCGCCGTACCATCGTCCTTATGGCTACGGAAGACGCGGTGCGCGAGGCACTGGCGACGGTGAACGACCCCGAGATCAACCGACCCATCACCGAACTGGGGATGGTCAAATCGGTGGAGATCGGCGCGGACGGAGCGGTCGCGGTCACCGTGTACCTGACCGTGTCCGGCTGTCCGATGCGCGACACGATCACACAGCGCGTCACCGAGGCGGTCTCCCGGGTCGAGGGCGTCACCCGCGTCGACGTCACCCTCGACGTGATGAGCGACGAGCAGCGCAAGGAGCTGGCGGCGGCCCTGCGCGGCGGCCAGGCCGAGCGCGAGGTGCCCTTCGCCAAGCCGGGCAACCTCACCCGGGTCTACGCGGTCGCCTCCGGCAAGGGCGGCGTCGGCAAGTCCTCGGTGACGGTCAACCTCGCCGCGGCGATGGCGGCCGACGGTCTGAAGGTCGGTGTCGTGGACGCCGACATCTACGGCCACAGCGTGCCGCGCATGCTCGGCGCCGACGGCCGTCCCACCCAGGTCGAGAACATGATCATGCCGCCTTCCGCGAACGGCGTGAAGGTCATCTCCATCGGCATGTTCACCCCGGGCAACGCCCCGGTCGTCTGGCGTGGCCCGATGCTGCACCGCGCCCTCCAGCAGTTCCTCGCGGACGTGTACTGGGGCGACCTCGACGTCCTCCTGCTGGACCTCCCGCCCGGCACCGGTGACATCGCGATCTCCGTGGCCCAGCTGATCCCGAACGCCGAGATCCTGGTCGTGACCACCCCGCAGCAGGCGGCTGCCGAGGTGGCCGAGCGCGCCGGCTCCATCGCCGTACAGACCCACCAGAAGATCGTCGGCGTGGTCGAGAACATGTCGGGCCTGCCCTGCCCGCACTGCGGCGAGATGGTCGACGTCTTCGGCACGGGCGGCGGCCAGCTGGTCGCCGACGGCCTCACCCGCACCACGGGCACGACCGTCCCGGTCCTCGGCAACATCCCCATCGACGTCCGCCTGCGCGAGGGCGGCGACGAGGGCAAGCCGGTCGTCCTGACCGACCCGGACTCCCCCGCGGGCTCGGCCCTGCGCGCCATCGCCGGCAAACTCGGTGGCCGCCAGCGTGGTCTGTCGGGCCTGTCCCTGGGCATCACCCCGAAGAACAAGTTCTGACATCGCGCGCCCGCGCTCTGCGGCTCCGCCCTCGGTCGCTCCTCTGACCAGCGGCGGAGCCGTCGACGTTTCCCGGCGTCGGTCGACGTCGAGCGCTCCCGCCCTGCACGGCACGCCGCTCGTCGTGTCGCCCCGCATCGGTCCAACGGCCGTCCGTTAGGCTCGCGTCGCCCACGAACGCCCCGATCCTCAGGGAAGGCAGGACGACGGAGATCAACCGAGAGCGCCTCGTCAGAGCGCTGACGTTCTGGCTCCGGCCCGCGTTCGCGCTGCGGGTCATCAACCGGTTCCAGAAGATCGCGGGTTTCGACCGCTCGATGGCCCTGGCGTCCAGCGCCTTGACAACCTTGGTCCCGTTGTCCATCCTCCTCGGCACTGTCTTCGCGCACTACGACGCCGCAGAGCGGATCATCAAACGCTACGACCTCACCGGAGCAGGCGCCACGGCGGTCCGCTCGCTGTTCTCCTCCACCGAAGGGACCAGCGCGACCTTCGGCATCGTCGGCGTCGTGTTCCTGATGATTTCGGTGCTGAGCTTCACGCGCGCCGCGCAACGGCTCTTCGAACAGGCCTGGGAACTCAAACCGCTCAGTGTGCGCAACACGCGCAACGGCTCGTGGTGGATCCTCGCCTTCGGTGGCTACGCCGTGGTCATCGCACTGCTCTCCGCGCTCCCGGGCGGGTACGCGCTGGACCTGGTGGCCCTGGTGAGCAAAGCGGTGGTGACCGCGGCGTTCCTCGTCCTCAGCGGCTGGATCCTGTCGGCGAAGCGGATCGGATGGCCGGCCCTTCTTCCTTTCGGCGTCACCGGCGCCGCCCTGACGGCGGCCTATTCAGTGGGCGCGACCCTTTACCTGCCGCATCTGTTCAACTCCTCCGCCACACGCTACGGGGTGGTCGGTGCGGTCTTCGCAATGATCTCCGCCCTCTTCGCGGTCATGCTCGCCCTGGTTGCATCGGCGGCCCTGGGACGAGAGGTGCGGGACGAACTCAGCCGGATCCGTGACGGCCGCCGCCCCGGCGACCGTGAGGTCCGCCGGCAGTGGGCCAACGTGGTCGAGCAGACTCGGTCACGGTGGCGCACTGCACGGGAAGAGATCTCCCATCATCAGATCAAGGGGTCGGACCGGTGACCCCCCGCCCTCACGCGTAGGCGGAGACGTCCTTCACCACGGCGAACCCGAGCCCGTACGCGCTCATGCCCCGCCCGTACGCCCCCAGGTGGACCCCCGCCTCGGTCGTGCCGGCCAGGACCCAGCCGAACTCCGACTCCCGGTAGTGGAACGACGCCGACACCCCGTCCACCGGAAGAGAGAGCCGGGACCACTCCGGCCCCTCCAGATCGTCGGCCAGGGCCCACGCCGTCTCCGTCTGCTGCTCCAGCCAGTCGTCCCGGAGACTGTGATCCATCTGCCCGGGCCAGGTGAACGACAGCAGCCCCACCCCGGCGAGCCACGCGGCGGAGGAGACCGAGGTGGCCTCCAGCAGCCCCGTACCGTCGGCGCTCCTCCGGGACGGCTGCGCGGCGACGGTGACGACGACCGCGAACTTCTCCCGCGGCTCACCGGCGGAGCCCGCTTCTCCCCGTACGGAGGGCTCGTCCCCGTGCCCGATCGAACCGTGCTCTACGGCGCCGTCGGCCGCCGTGCCGACCTGCATCAGCCAGCGCGGCCCCGTGAAGGCCTCGTCGAGGCCGTACCACGGGAAGGGCGCCTGCAGGTAACCGTCGACCGTACGCCGGGCGGAGGGCAGCTGCTGCCCGCCCTCCGCGACCGGCGCCTGCGCGCCCACCCGACTCGTCGTCTCCATCTGCCTGGACGCCTCCTCGTTCTCGTCGGACCGGGGCGGCCCGCCCCCCTTCGGGCGTACTCGTCCGGTCCGCACAACAACTCGGCAGCATATCCACACCGGTGAGACCCGCAGGGCAGGCGCTGGATGCGTGGGTCGCGCGAACGGCCTGTTCAGGCCGTGCGCGACGGGTGTGCGTTATGAAACGCGTCACGTGCGCGGCGTGCGCCCGCCTGCGCGTGTCGGCGGGGAGGACCGGGAACGAGCCGGCGGAACGTGGGCCCGCCGGTGGTGGAGGTCCCGCGTGCCGGCACCCGGGGGGCAGTCCCGCTAGGTGGCGTCCGCGTCGAAGGGCGGCCGCGCGCCGTCGGGCGTCTCGGGCTTCTTCGTCATGTCGATGCGCCCGCCGGAGGACGGGGAAGCAGAGGCGGGGGTTCCGTTGTCGCGGCTGTTGACCGCGTCCGTGACCTCTGCCATCTCCTTCTTCAGGTCGAAGCCGTTGCGGATCTCCTTCAGCCCCAGGTCGTCGTTGTCCAGCTGCTTGCGGAGGAACGTCTTGGGGTTGAGGTCCTCGAACTCGAAGTCCTTGAACTCCGGACCCAGTTCGGTGCGGATGTCCTGCTTGGCGCTCTCCGAGAACTCGCGGATCTTCCGGACCGTGCGCATCACGTCCTGGATCACCTTCGGGAGCTTGTCCGGACCGAAGACGAGCACGGCGAGCACGACGATCGTCACCAGCTCCAGTGGTCCTATGTCATTGAACACCTGACGCTCCTTGCGATGTCCTCGGTCGCTCAACGGTACCCGGCGTTCCCGTCCGACCGGTACCGTCCCATGGTGAGACTTCTGTCAGTTCTGCTCCGAGGCGCCCAGCACGAGTGAGATCTCCCGCTCGGTCCCCCCGCGCTCGACCGTGAGGCGGAGCCGGTCGCCGGGACGGTGGGCGCGGATCTTGACGATCAGCTCCTCGCCGGAGTGGACGCGCTCGCCGTCGACCTCGGTGATGACGTCCCCCTCGGCCATGCCGGCCCGGTCCGCGGGGCCGTCCTCGGCGAGCACGGGGTGCCCGTCCCGGCCCTTGGTGTCGATACGGGCACCGTCGCCGGTGTAGCCCATGTCGAGCCGGACGCCGATCACGGGGTGGCTCGCCCGGCCCTTGTCGATCAGTTCCTCGGCGACCCGCTTGGCCTGGTTGACCGGTATGGCGAAGCCGAGGCCGATGGAGCCGGCCTGTCCGCTCCCGGAGGCGGAGCCGCTGTCGGCCGAGCGGATGGCGGAGTTGATCCCGATGACCCGGGCCCGGGAGTCGAGCAGGGGACCGCCGGAGTTGCCCGGGTTGATGGGGGCGTCGGTCTGGAGCGCGTCGACGTACGACATGTCGCTCCCGTCGCTCTTCTCGCCGCCCGCCGTGATGGGCCGCTCCTTGGCGCTGATGATGCCCGAGGTGACGGTGTTGGCCAGGTCGAAGGGGGCACCGATGGCGACCACGGGGTCGCCGACCCGGACGTCGTCGGAGTTGCCCAGGGGCAGCGGGGTGAGGCCGTGGACGCCGTGCACCTCGACGACGGCGAGGTCGTAACCGCTGTCCCGGCCGACGACCTTGGCCCGCACCGTGTCGCCGCTGCTGAACGTCACGGTTATCTCGCCGCTCGACCCGGCGGGCTGGATGACGTGGTTGTTGGTGAGGATGTGCCCCTGGCCGTCGAGGACGAAGCCGGTGCCGGTGCCCGCCTCGTCGGTTCCCCGTACGTGCAGGGTGACGACGCTGGGCAGGGCGCGGGCCGCGATGCCGGCGACGCTGTCCGGCGCCCGGTCGGCGGGCACGCCCCCGGCTTGCGGCAGCTGTATCCCGTCGTCGGCGCCCTCGCGTTCGACGTAGGCGCCGACGGCTCCGCCGATGCCCGCGGAGACGAGGGCGACGACGACGGTCCACGCGAGCAGGAAGCGCATCCCGCGGCGTCTGCGCTGCTCACGCGTCAGCACTCCGGCGCCGGTCTGCTGCAAGGGCCCCCGGGCCAGCGCCTGCTCCTTGGCGGACCCGGCGGCCCACGGGTCGTAACGCCCCCAGGGGTCGGCGGACGGCGCAGCGGAGTCCCCGGCCGGGCCGCCGGGGGCGGGAGCGGGAGAGGGCACGGGAACGGGCGCCGGAGCGGGAGCGGGAGCCTGCGCGGTCGCCGCCGCCGGCGCCGGCGGCGTGACCGCCGGGGGCATGGGTGTTGTGTGCATGGGGGCGGTGGGCATGGACGCCGCGGGCATGGGGGCTGGGGGCATGGGCGCCGCGGGCATGGGGGCTGTGGGCGTGGGGGCTGTGGGCGTGGGGGCCGGAGGGGCCGCCTGTGCGGGTACGTCCGTGCCGTGTGCCGGGGTGGCCGCCGGGTGCAGGACCGGCGGGGCGGGTGCCCAGGGGCCGGGCTCGCCGTACGGCGGTGTGCTGTACGGGTCGGGGTCGTGCAGCGGCTTCGGCCGCTCGGCGGGGGCCGCCCAGGAGGCACCCTCCGCCTGCCCAGGCTCCGCCCGTACGACCTCGGCGTCCCCGGCATCCGTCACTCCGGCGCCCGGCACCTCGGTATCCACCGCTTCGGCGTCCGCCGGCCCCGCATCAGGAACCGGGGCCGGCCTGGCCAGTTCGAAGTCGCCGTCGGTGCCTTCCGCGGGCGCCGGTGCGGCCACCGGTGCCCTCTGCGCGGGGACGGACGGCGACTGCTCGGTTCCGGTGAGGTCCGGTGCGGCACTCCCGATGCGACCGGCGCGGCCGGCACTCCCGACACGGTCCGAACTCTCGACGCGGTCGGCGCGCTCGACACGGTCCGCACTCCCGACGCGGTCGGCACGCTCGACACGCTCCGCACTGTCGACGCGGTCGGCGCCATCCGCGCGGTCGGGCGGTGTCTCCCCCGCCGCTCCCGCCGGTTCGTCCACCGGCGGGACACGGTTCGCCTCGTTCATGCTCTCCCCACGGCCGGCCGCGACAGCGCGCTGCCGCGGCCACGGAACATCGTCTGCGCGCCCGGGTCGTCGCCGCGGGCACGGCTCTCACGGGATTCAACCAGGTTCGCGAGCCGGGGCGCAGTGGCCGGTCAGGGCGACTGGGGCGACTGCTGAGAGGCGGCGGAGGCGGAGGGAGCGGGAGTGGTGTCGGGGACGGGGGCGGACAGCAGTCCGGAGCCAGTGACTCCGGGCGTGGTGGAGCCGTCGGCGAGCGGCAGGGCCATCGTCTCGTCCAGCGGACGTATCAGCGGGGACACGGCTGCCGCACCGGCCAGCACCGGCGTGGTGACGCCCCGCACCGCATCGGTCCGGCCCTGTCCGCCGAGCGGGGCGGGTATCCCGGGCACCAGCGGCGCCGAGAGGGAGGTCGGCGTGTCGGGTGTCTGGCCGAGCAGCGCGCCACCCTGGGCGAGCAGCGGGCCCACCGGCCGGCGGCGCTGGCCGTCCGGGGTGGCCGAGCCCGCACCGGTGCCCGTCGGGGTGACGTTGCTGCCGGTGCCGGAGCCGCCGCGGGCCTCCGCGGTCAGGTCGCCGGGGACGGCACCGGTCACGCCGCCGAGGGCGACCGCGGCCAGCGACACCGCACCGGCGGCGGCGAACGCGAAGCGCAGCCCTCGCGATGCGGAACGGCCGTCGTCCGGGCGGCCGACGGGATGGATACGGAAGCCGCGGTCCTCGGGAGCGGCACTCTGCGGGCGGGCGGCGGCATAGCCGTGCACACCGGCCGGTACGTACCCGAACGGGAGGCGCTCGTCGCGCCCGACGCCGAAGGCTCCGGCGCCGGGGTCGCGGCCGAACAGCCCGCTGCCGGGTGAAGGGGTGCCGCCGTCCGGGTCGCCTCCCCCGGGGAGGCCCTGCAGGCGGGCCAGGAAGCTCGCCGAGGGCGGCGGCGGGGCCGCCTCCGCGAACACGTTCTTCAGGGCGCGCTGGGCGTCCGCCTCGGCTTTGCACCGGGCGCAGGTGGCCAGGTGCGCGAGGACCCGCTCCCGCGTCTCATGACCCAGCTCCCCGTCCACCAGGGCGGAGAGCCGGTCTCCCAGGTGCTGCTCCGCGAGGTGCGCCTCCCGGACAGGTTTCGGTCGTGATCCGGTCACGCGGTCGCGCCCCCTCCCCCCAGAGCGGGGACACGGGTCAGGAAGGAGCGCCGCTCGGCGGCACGGGCTTCCGGGGAGCGGTGTGCGAGCGCCTTGCGGAGCTGGGACCGGCCGCGGTGGATACGGGAGCGGACCGTGCCGAGCTTCACGCCGAGGGTCGCGGCGATCTCCTCGTACGACAGTCCTTCGATGTCGCACAGGACGACGGCGGCGCGGAACTCGGGCGCGAGGGTGTCCAGCGCCTGCTGTACGTCGGCGTCGAAGTGGGCGTCGTTGAACAGCTGCTGCGGGGTGGGCTCGCGGCTGGCCAGGCGGTCGGCCGCGTCCTCGCCGAGGGCGTCGAAGCGGATGCGCTGCTTGCGCCGGACCATGTCCAGGAAGAGGTTCGTCGTGATGCGGTGCAGCCAGCCCTCGAAGGTGCCCGGCGAGTACGTCGACAAGGAGCGGAAGACACGGACGAAGACCTCCTGGGTGAGGTCCTCGGCGTCGTGCTGGTTGCCCGTCAGGCGGTACGCGAGGCGGTAGACGCGGCCACTGTGCATGCTGACGATCTCGTCCCACGTGGGCGGAGTCCACGCCTGCCCGTCCGCGTCGGTGGCGAAGGTCGCGGTCTGGGTCTCGCCTGCGGCGGAACCGGTGGCGTGGTGGTCAGCTGCGGTGTCGGTCACGGATTTCGGCCTGCCCGCCGACCCGAGGAAGCGCCGCAGCACTCCGCCCCGGTCTCCGGGCGCAGCCGCACCTCCCCTGTCGGCTCTGGTGGTGTCCAGTGGAGCCCCTACCATAGCCACCTCGCCCGTTAGCTCCGGATAAGCGGTTTTACGAGAATTTGATACGCGCTGACACGGCTCATGCGGCTGCGTCAGCAGTTGCTCGGCGTCCTGGTCCACCTCTCGCCCCCCGTCGCGTCGCCGGCTACCGCTACATCCCTATAAACGCCCGGGCTCATCTGCGGGTTCCCGTCACCAACGGATACAGTCACGCCCAGGCAACCAGGGGACAGGAGAGGGTCATTACCGGCAACCGGCAGACGAGCTGGGCGTTCGCCGACGCCTTTGTCGCCGAGGACGAAGCGCTGCGCTGGGCCCGCGACCGGGCCCGCGAGGCAGGGCTGCGCTCGGTGTCGCCCGGCACGGGCGCCGCGCTGCGACTGCTCGCCGCCTCCGTGGACGCGAAGGCGGTCGCGGAGATCGGTACGGGCTGTGGGGTGTCCGGGATCCATCTGCTGCACGGGATGCGGCCGGACGGCGTGCTCACCACGGTGGACCTGGAGCCGGAGCACCAGCAGTTCGCCCGGCAGGCCTTCCGGGTCTGCGGCTTCGCCAGCAACCGGGCCCGCTTCATCCCCGGCCGCGCCCTGGACGTCCTGCCACGTCTCGCGGACGCCGGCTACGACCTCGTCTTCTGCGACGGGGACCGGCTGGAGTACCTGGACTACCTCGCTGAATCGTTGCGCCTGCTGCGACCGGGCGGTCTGGTGGTGTTCGAGGGCGTCTTCGCCAACGGCCGCACCGTCGACTCGGGACCGCAGCCGACCGAGGTGCTCCGGCTGCGCGAGCTGCTGCGCACGGTGCGCGAGAGCCAGGACCTGGTCCCCTCGCTGCTGCCGGTCGGCGACGGGCTGCTGTGCGCCGTCAAGCGCTGAACCCACGGGTGCCGAACCGACGGGCGCTGACCTACGGGCGCTGAGCCCTGGGGCGCCGAACCCTGGGGCGCTGAGCCCTGGGGCGCCGAACCCTGGGGCGCTGAGCCCTGGGGCGCCGAACCCTGGGGCGCCGAACCCGCAGGCACCGGGGGGCGAGCCCGCGGGCGGGAACCACCGCCCGGGTCCCTGGACGCGGCTGCCCCGGCACCGCGTACGATGCCGGGGCAGCCGGTAGGACTGATCGCTGGGACGTCAGACGACGACCTTCTTCAGGGCGTCGCCGAGCGCCTCGGCCTCGTCAGGGGTCAGCTCGACGACGAGTCGACCGCCGCCTTCGAGCGGAACGCGCATGACGATGCCCCGCCCCTCCTTGGTCACCTCGAGCGGGCCATCACCCGTCCGCGGCTTCATGGCCGCCATGCTCGTTCCCCTTCCTGAAACCAGCTCATCGTCTGCCGACAGCCCCGGGAGGGCACCCGCCGTCCCTATCGGACAGGCGACACCGGCATCGAACACATTGCTTCCCAGCCATTATCCCGCATCGACGGACCCGATGACCAACATCGGTAGGCATCGCTTGGGCAACGCGCGCGAGCAAAACCACCCAATTCGGCGATGTGGCTGCGATACTGCGCCACCGCACCGACTCCGGCCGGCCTGCTGCACCGTGATTTTCTTTGACGCAGGTCACACGTCCGGTCCGGCCCTTGGACCGCGATCTCCGCCATGCTGTCCTCAGACATGGACGTACTGAGCGGTACGTCACCAGCCGCGAACCGGAGGGGATGCGCCATGGCCGACACCGTGCTCTACGAGGTGAGCGACGGACTCGCGACGATCACGCTGAACCGTCCCGAGGCGATGAACGCGCTGAACGTCGCCACGAAGGCGGCTCTCCGCGAGGCGGCGGAATCCGCGGCCGCGGACACGGCCGTACGGGCGATCCTGCTCACCGCGGCCGGGGACCGGGCGTTCTGCGTGGGCCAGGACCTCAAGGAACACATCGGGCTGCTGGCCGCGGACCGGGAGACCGGCTCCGGGCAGACGATGAGCACGGTCAAGGAGCACTACAACCCGATCGTGCGGGCCCTCGCCGGGGCGCCGAAGCCGGTGGTGGCGGCCGTGAACGGCGTCGCGGCCGGGGCCGGGTTCGGTTTCGCGCTCGCCGCGGACTACCGCGTGGTGGCCGACACCGCCGGCTTCAACACCTCGTTCGCCGGCGTGGCGCTGACCGCCGACTCCGGCATCTCCTGGACCCTGCCCCGGGTGATCGGTCCGAGCCGCGCCGCCGACCTGCTGCTCTTCCCGCGCAGCATCAGCGCCCAGGACGCGCTGGAGCTGGGCATCGCCAACCGGGTGGTCCCGTCCGCGGAGCTGCGCGGCGAGGCCGAGAAGGTGGCGCGGGCGCTGGCCGAGGGGCCGACGGTGGCGTACGCGGCGATCAAGGAAGCGGTGGCGTACGGGCTCACGCACTCCCTCTCCGAGACGCTGGAGAAGGAGGACGAGCTGCAGACCCGGGCCGGGCAGTCCGAGGACCACGCGATCGCGGTGCAGGCGTTCGTGAACAAGGAGAAGCCGAAGTACCTGGGCCGCTGACCCGTACGTCCCCGGGGCGCCGGCCCGTACGTTCCGGTAAGCGGGCCGCCGACCCCGTGCGCCCGCGGGCCGGTGGGTGTCGCCCCCAGGGGCCGCACGTACTGGTATGCGGGCCGCCGCCCCTGTGCGTCCGCGGGCCGGTGGTTGTCGTCCCCGGGGGCCGGGTTCCCGGCCCCCGTCGGTCTCGCGGCCCCGTCCTCACCCGCCGGACGGGTCGGTGGAGCGCGCCACGCATGCCTCCAGATGGTCGTTCACCAGGCCGCACGCCTGCATGAGCGCGTACGCCGTCGTCGGGCCGACGAATCTCAGTCCCCGCTTCTTCAGGGCCTTCGACAGGGCCGTGGACTGCGGGGTCACGGCAGGGACGTCGGCGAGGGTCCTCGGGGCCGGACGGGTCGCCGGGTCCGGGGCGTGGGACCAGATCAGGTCGTCCAGGTCGCCCTCGGCCCAGTCGGCGAGCACGCGCGCGTTGGTGAGCGTCGCGTCGATCTTGGCCCGGTTGCGGATGATGCCCGCGTCGGCCAGCAGGCGCTCGCGGTCCGTGTCGGTGAAGGCCGCGACCTTCTCGATGTGGAAGCCGGCGAAGGCCGCCCGGAAGCCCGGGCGGCGGCGCAGGATCGTGATCCAGGACAGGCCCGACTGGAAGGCCTCCAGGCTGAGCCGCTCGAACAGGGCGTCGTCGCCGTGGACCGGGCGGCCCCACTCCTCGTCGTGGTACGACACGTAGTCGTCGGTCGACAGCGCCCACGGGCAGCGCAGTGCGCCGTCGGGCCCCGCGACGGCGGTTCCGGCGGTCATCGCCGGTCCTCGTGGCCCGGCTTGTCCAGGCGGGCGTGCGCGGCGGCGGTTCTCGCTCCGGCCAGCGCGGACTCCAGGTCCGCGATACGGGCGTCCCGCTCCGCCAGTTCCGCGGCGAGCCGGCCGAGGGCGTCGTCGACGTCGGCCATGCGGTAACCGCGCGGGGCGACCGGGAAGCGCAGGCTCTCCACGTCCGCACGGCCCACCGGGCGGTCCGCGGGCAGCGGGTCCTGCAGCCGCTCGGGCGCCGCCTCGGGCAGCGGGCCGCTCTCGCCGCCGCCCACCACGGCCAGTGTCACCGCGGCGACCACGACGGCCAGCGCGACGACCAGGAACAAGAACATCACCATCGCCGTAAGGTCCCCACGCTCGTAACCGGACGCTGTGCCGGATGCTGAATGTGTCAGGGTCCGATCGTGCCATGCGAGTCTGACAGTTAGGGTCACAGGCGGCGCTGCCGCGGGACGTACTAAGAGAGGTCACAGGGGATGCTCAGGCTGGGCAAGCGGGAATTCGGGCCGCGGGAACCGGTGATCATGGCGATCGTCAACCGGACTCCGGACTCCTTCTACGACCGGGGAGCCACGTTCCTCGACGAGCCGGCCCTCGCCCGGGTCGAGCAGGCCGTGGCCGAGGGCGCCGCGATCATCGACGTCGGCGGGGTGAAGGCCGGCCCCGGCGAGGAGGTCTCCGCGGAGGAGGAGGCCCGGCGGACGGTCGGCTTCGTGGCCGAGGTACGGCGGCGCTTCCCGGACGTGATCATCAGCGTGGACACCTGGCGGGCCGAGGTCGGAGAGGCCGTGTGCGAGGCCGGCGCGGATCTGCTGAACGACGCGTGGGGCGGGGTCGACCCGGGACTCGCGGAGGTCGCGGCGCGGTACCGGGTGGGGCTGGTGTGCACGCACGCCGGGGGTTCGCAGCCGCGGACCCGGCCGCACCGGGTGACCTACGACGACGTCATGGACGACATCCTGGACGTCACCGTGGGGCTGGCCGAGCGGGCGGTGGCGCTGGGGGTGCCGCGGGAGTCCGTGCTGATCGATCCCGGGCACGACTTCGGGAAGAACACGCGGCACAGTCTGGAGGCGACGCGGCGGCTGGACGAGATGGTGGCGACGGGGTGGCCGGTGCTGGTGTCGCTGTCCAACAAGGACTTCGTCGGCGAGACGCTGGACCGGCCGGTGAAGGAGCGGCTGATCGGTACGCTGGCCACGACCGCCGTTTCCGCGTGGCTCGGGGCGCAGGTGTACCGGGTGCACGAGGTGGCGGAGACCCGGCAGGTGCTGGAGATGGTGGCGTCGATCGCCGGGCACCGGGATCCTGCGGTGGCCCGCCGCGGCCTGGCCTGAGGTAGCAGGGGGGCTCCCCCCGGACCCCCGCCCTGCCCTGCCCTCCCGACTCGGTCGGCAGGAGAGCGAGCAACGACCCCGCCCCGGAGCCCGGCGAACCGGGCCCCGGAGCCCCCTACCGGCCCAACGAGCCAGGCCCCGGCGCCCGCCCACGGCACGGTGAGCGGGGCCACGGAGGCCGCCCTCGGTGAGGTGGGCCGGCGCTCGGGGGCGGTGCCGGGGTGGGCTAGCGGCCCGCTTCCTTGGAGACCAGGGCCACCGCTTCCTCGACCTCGTCCGTGACGTGGAAGAGCATCAGGTCCTTGTCCGCCGCCTTGCCCTGGGCGACCAGGGTGTTCTGCAGCCAGGACACCAGGCCGCCCCAGTACTCGCTGCCGAAGAGGACGATCGGGAAGCGGGTCACCTTCTGGGTCTGGACGAGGGTGAGGGCCTCGAAGAGTTCGTCCAGGGTGCCGAGGCCGCCGGGCAGGACGACGAAGCCCTGTGCGTACTTCACGAACATCATCTTGCGGACGAAGAAGTAGCGGAAGTTCAGGCCGATGTCGACGTACGGGTTCAGCCCCTGCTCGAAGGGCAGCTCGATGCCGAGGCCGACCGAGACACCGCCCGCCTCCAGCGCCCCCTTGTTGGCCGCCTCCATCGCGCCCGGGCCACCGCCGGTGATCACCGCCCAGCCCGCCTCCACCAGACCGCGCCCGAGGCGGACGCCCGCCTCGTACTCCGGGGAGTCGGCCTTCGTCCGCGCCGACCCGAACACGCTGATCGCGGGCGGGAGTTCGGCGAGCGTGCCGAAGCCCTCGATGAATTCCGACTGGATGCGGAGCACCCGCCAGGGGTCCGTGTGGACCCAGTCCGAGGGGGCGCGCTCGTCCAGCAGCCGCTGGTCGGTCGTACTGGGCGTCACCTGTGACCGCCGTCGGAGGACCGGTCCGAGTCGCTGCTCGTCCGGCGGCTGCTTCTTCCCCTCGGGGTTGCCGGTAGCCATGTGCGCTCCCTCCGCTTGCCGGTAGTTCGATCTCAGAGTAGATCTACGCGGGTTACGGAGGGGGGACGTGAGCATGTCCGGCGTGCAGCCGTGCCGCGCCCCGCGGTCTACGCGGTGAGCCAGGCCCGCAGGCGCTCCTCGCCGGCGAGGATCTTCGCCGTCTCCACGCGCTCGTCCCGCTTGTGCGCCAAGTGCGGGTTGCCGGGGCCGTAGTTGACGGCCGGCACGCCGAGCGCGGAGAAGCGGGAGACGTCCGTCCAGCCGAACTTGGGCTGCGGAGTGCCGCCCACCGCCTCGATGAACGCCGCGGCGGCCGGGTGGGAGAGGCCGGGCAGCGCGCCGGGGCTGTGGTCGTCGACCACGAACTCCTGGACACCGCAGTCCGCGAACACCTCGCGGACGTGCGCGATCGCGTCCTCCTCGGTGCGGTCGGGGGCGTAGCGGAAGTTGACCGTGACCACGCACTCGTCCGGGATGACGTTTCCGGCGACTCCCCCGCCGATGCGCACCGCGTTCAGGCCCTCGCGGTACTCCAGGCCGTCGATGACCGGTCGGCGCGGCTCGTACGACGCCAGGCGGGCCAGGACGGGGGCGGCGGTGTGGATGGCGTTGGAGCCCATCCAGCCGCGTGCCGAGTGGGCCCGCTCGCCCTTGGTCTTCAGCAGCACCCGCAGGGTGCCCTGGCAGCCGCCCTCGACCTGGCCGTCGGAGGGCTCCAGCAGCACCGCGAAGTCACCGGCCAGCCACTCGGGACGGGCCTCGGCGATGTGCTTGAGCCCGTTCAGCTCGGCGGCGACCTCCTCGTTGTCGTAGAAGACGAAGGTCAGGTCGCGGTTGGGGGCGGGGACCGTGGCCGCGATGCGCAGCTGGACCGCCACGCCCGACTTCATGTCGCAGGTGCCGCAGCCCCAGAGCACGCCGTCCTCGTCCAGCCGCGAGGGCACGTTGTCCGCGATCGGGACGGTGTCGATGTGGCCGGCCAGGATCACGCGCTCGGCGCGGCCCAGGTGCGTGCGGGCGACCACGTTGTTGCCGTAGCGGTCCACCGTCAGGTGCGGCAGGGCGCGCAGGGCGGCCTCGACGGCGTCCGCGAGCGGCTTCTCGGTGCCGCTCTCGGAGGGGAAGTCCACGAGCTGCGCGGTGAGCGCGGCGGCGTCGAGCGTGAGGTCAAGCGAGGTGTCGGCCATGGCTCCGACCCTAGCGCGCCGGTTCCGGGGGCCGTTTCGGCCGCGCGGCGTGGAACCCCCCGTAAGGGTCGGGCGGGGCTCCAGTACCTTGTACGCGTGTCAGAGCCGTCCCCCACCCGTCCCAAGCGCCGCGGCCGTCTCTTCCGTTTCGGTGCGGCCCTGTTGGTCCTGTGCGGCGTCGCCGCCTACCTCGTGGTGCAGTACGTCACCGGAGGCGGCGGAGCGCGCGGCTGCAAGGTGGTCTCGGCCTCGGGCGACGGGGCGTCGTACGAGTTCACGCCGGAGCAGGCGGTGAACGCGGCGACGATCGCCGCCGTCGGTACCGGCCGCGGGATGCCCGAGCGGGCCGTGACGATCGCGCTGGCGACCGCCCTGCAGGAGTCGGGGCTGCGCAACATCGAGCACGGTGACCGGGACTCCCTGGGCCTGTTCCAGCAGCGGCCCTCGCAGGGCTGGGGCACCGAGCGGCAGATCATGGACCCGGCGTACGCGTCGGGCATGTTCTACGCGCACCTGGCCAGGGTGCCGGACTACACCGGCCTGCCGCTGACGGTGGCGGCGCAGCGGGTGCAGCGCAGCGGCTACCCGGAGGCCTACGCCAAGCACGAGCCGGACGCCACGCTGCTGGCGGCGGCCCTGACCGGGCGTGCGGCGGCCACGCTGACCTGCGACGGGCGGCCGGAGCGGACGGCGTCGGCGACGGGTCCGGGCGCGGTACGGACCGCGCTGGTGCGGGACTTCGGGCGGGACGCGCTGCAGGAGACGGGTGCGGAGGTGGGCGGCACGCCCGTGCCGACGCCGTCTCCCGCACCGAGCGTGACCGCGACCGCGCACGGGCGGACGGTGACCGTTCCGGTGGCCGGTGGCACGCATGCGGCCTCGGCCGGGCGGGACGAGCGCGAGCGGGGCTGGCAGGTGGCGCAGTGGGCGGTCGCCAACTCCGCGGCGCTGCACATCCAGCGGGTGTCGTACGCCGGGCGGGAGTGGGCCGCGGGGAGCGGCGGCGGCGAGTGGCGGACGGCGGGCGGGACCGCCGGGGCGGAGAGGTCCGCGGGCACGGTCCGGATCGTGACCGGACAGTAGTACGGCGGATCACTCCGGCGGGTTGTGCGGCGGGAGGTCGCCAGGCCGCGCGGGCGGATGGTGTGCCGGGTCCGGAAGTCCTTGGAAATCAAGGGCCGGAAGGATTCTGCGGACTTTCCGGCAGACGCCGTTTGCCCGTTTTTATCCACACCTGATAATGCGATGCGTTATCCATTCTTTACCCGGTGCGTCCGCAACCTTCGCGGGCTTCGAGCGGTAGTCACGGCGTCCGAGCCCGGACACGAACCGTCCGGACGACGACACGTCCGGTCCGGACGGCACCGTTTTCCTCCCGTCGAATGGAGCATCATGTCCCTCCCTCTGACCCGCCGGATCGCCCGTGCCGCGCTGCTCGTCGCAGCGGGAGCGGCTGCCGGGGTCGGTGCGGCCGGCTCCGCCGGTGCGGCCACGAATCTGCCGGCGACCAACCCGAACCTGGGCGGCGTGACCGCACTGGACGGGGCACACGTCAGCAACACCG
Organism: Streptomyces actinomycinicus; assembly: GCF_016741775.1. GTDB lineage: Bacteria > Actinomycetota > Actinomycetes > Streptomycetales > Streptomycetaceae > Streptomyces > Streptomyces actinomycinicus. The sequence goes on from NZ_JAERRK010000016.1 coordinate 164,489, forward strand.
TCGACGGTGCCGCGAAGAACGTCACCTCGCTCGCGGGTGACACCGGCAGCAAGGCGGTCCAGCAGGCGGTGCCGGCCGCCGGCAAGGCCGGCGGCGGTGCCTTGAGGACGGCGGCGCCCGCCGCGCAGAAGACCGCGGGTGGCGCGGCCGGGACCGCGGGGGGTGTCCTCGGGGACGCCGCGGCCGGTGCGACGAAGGGCGGGCTGCCGACGGACTCGCTCACCAAGGGCGGGCTGCCGACGTCGTCGCTGCCGGCCAAGGGCCTGCCGCTCGGCTGAGCGCCCCGGCTCCGACCGGCCGACGGGGCCCAGGGATTTTCCCTGGGCCCCGTTCGCCGTGTGCCGGTGAGCACGCGTGCCGGTGAGCACGTGTGCCGGTGCGTGGGCGTGCCGTGCGTGGGGTGCCGGTGCGTGGGCGTGCCGTGCGTGGGGTGCCGGTGCGTGGGGTGCCGGTGCGTGGGCGTGCCGGCGGGTTACTTCGTCAGGCGGGCCACGGCGGCCCGTACGCGTTCGTCCGTCGCCGTGAAGGCCACGCGTACGAACTTCTCTCCCGCCGCGCCGTAGAAGTCGCCGGGGGCCACCAGGACGCCCAGGCCGGCCAGGTGGGCCACGGTGGTCCAGCAGGACTCGTCGCGGGTGGCCCAGAGGTACAGGCTGGCCTCGCTGTGCTCGATGCGGAAGCCGTGGGACAGCAGGGCCGCCCGGAGGGCCTCGCGGCGGGCCGCGTAGCGCTCGCGCTGCTCGTGGACGTGGGCGTCGTCGCCGAGCGCGGCCACGACCGCCGCCTGCGTCGGCGCGGAGGTCATCATGCCGCCGTGTTTGCGGATCTCCAGCAGCGGGCCCAGGACGGCCGGGTCGCCGGCGATGAAGGCCGCGCGGTAGCCCGCCAGGTTGGAGCGCTTGGAGAGGGAGTGGACGGCGACGATGCCGTCGTAGGAGCCGCCGTTGACGTCGGGGTGCAGGACCGACACCGGGTCGGCCTCCCAGCCCAGCTCCAGGTAGCACTCGTCGGAGAAGACCAGGACGTCGTGGGCGCGGGCCCAGGCGACGATGTCCGTCAGCTCCTGCTTGGACAGGACCTTGCCCGTCGGGTTGGACGGGGAGTTCAGCCAGAGGAGCTTCAGGTTCGACGGGTCCAGCTCACGCGGGTCGTCGTAGACCTCGTAGTCGGCGCGGGCGAGGCGGGCGCCGACCTCGTAGGTGGGGTAGGCCAGCCGCGGGTAGGCGACCTTGTCACCGGGGCCGAGGCCGAGCTGGGTCGGCAGCCAGGCGACCAGTTCCTTGGAGCCGACGACCGGCAGCACGTGGCGGTCGGTGACGTCCCGGGCCCCGAGGCGGCGCTCCAGCCAGCCGGTGATCGCCTCGCGCAGGGCGGGGGTGCCCCAGACCGTCGGGTAGCCCGGGGAGTCGGCCGCGTCGATGAGGGCCTTCTGGACCAGCTCGGGGACCGGGTCGACAGGAGTGCCGACGGAGAGGTCGACGATCCCGTCCGGGTGGGCCGCGGCGGTCTTCTTGTACGGGGCCAGCTTGTCCCACGGGAAGACGGGCAGGCGGTCGCCGAACGACTCACCGGAGGAGCGGTGACGGGCGACGGGCGGGGGGCCGGAGACTGCGGACACGATCAGTGGCTCACTTTCGTACGGGTGCGGCAAACGCCTCGGTCCCGTACGGCGCCGATCAGGGTGATCCGGCCGTACGGGACCGAGGCGGCGCTGGTGGTCCCCCCGGTCCGGCGCGGCCGGGAACCGGGGGGCAGGCCGCTGGCGCCTAGAGGGTCACTCGCCCTGCGGCGGCAGCGCGGCGACGAAGGGGTGGTCCCGCTCGATCAGCCCCAGCTTGCTGGCGCCGCCGGGCGAGCCCAGCTCGTCGAAGAACTCGACGTTCGCCTTGTAGTAGTCCTTCCACTCCTCCGGAGTGTCGTCCTCGTAGAAGATCGCCTCGACCGGGCAGACCGGCTCACAGGCACCACAGTCGACGCATTCGTCCGGGTGGATGTACAAGGACCGCTGGCCCTCGTAGATGCAGTCGACCGGGCACTCCTCGATGCACGCCTTGTCCTTCACGTCGACACAAGGCTGCGCGATGACGTAGGTCACGCTGTCGTTCCTCCTCGATAGGGCGCTGGCGGGCCTCCTCAGGCTCCGCCGCCTGGCGCGCGGGAGCGCGGCGTCGTCGATGCCCGCCCCTAGTATCTCCGTTCCGGAGCATGATCCGAACAGGAGGGGTGAACTGACCAGTGGAAATCTCGGCGACAGGACGCCTGGAAGTCCGAATCACCCCCGCTGACGTGGGGAAACGGGTCTCTGTACGGCGCTTGGGCGAAACTGGTGCCGGACTGGAGAAGTTCACTGACACGGTGGGTGTTCTCACATCATGGGACGGCGGCGTGCTCATGATCACACGTCGCGACGGCGAACGGGTCAGTATCCCGGAGTCCTCGCTGGTGGCGGGCAAGGTCGTGCCGGCCGCCCCGGCGCGGCGCAGGGGCCCCGCCGCCACGTACCCGGAACTCGCGCACGCCGCCGCGCGCGCGTGGCAGCCGGTGGAGAGCGAGCGGCTCGGCGAGTGGGAGCTGCGGGCGGCGGTCGGGGCGGGGCCGCGCGAAGCGCCTCGGGCCGGAGTGGCGGCCGGGCCCCGGGAGGGCTTCACCCGGCGTGCCAACAGCGTGCTGCCGCTCGGCGATCCGGGTCTTCCGCTCGACGCGGCCCTGGCGGCCGTACGACGCTGGTACGGCGAGCGTGGCCTGCCCGCCAGGGTGCAGACCGCGACCGGCGCCGAGGGCACACAGGAGCTGCTGTGCTCGGAGCTGGAGCGGCGCGGCTGGGTGCGGGAGGTGACGGCCGAGGTGTGGACCGGCGCGCTGGCGCCGGTCGCGGACCGGGCCGAGGGCGCGGGTGTGGTCCTGTCCCGGTCGGCGGACGAGGCGTGGCTCGCGCGGTACCAGCGCAAGGGGGTGAGCGAGGTGGCCCTGCGGGTGCTCTCCGGCGGCCCGTCGGTGTGGTTCGCGTCCGTGCCCGGCGCCGGGGGCGGTGAGCCGCCGGCGGCGATCGGGCGGTGTGTGGTGGACGGCCGGTGGGCCGGGTTCGCCGCGGTCGAGGTGGATCCCGGCCGGCGGCGGCAGGGGCTGGCCACGGAGGTGATGGCCGCGCTGGCCCGGCGTGCGCTGGACGAGGGCGCGTCGGCGGCCTGGCTCCAGGTCGAGACGGAGAACGAGGCGGGCCGGGCGCTCTACGCGGCGCTCGGCTTCACCCCGCACCACGCGTACCACCATTACCGGGCCCCGGAGGAGCCGGAGGCGCCCTCCGGTGCCGAGCGGCTCTAGAACCGCCGTGGAAGGGCATGAGCCTGCCATGAGTCACCCGTACCTGCCGCCCCCGTACCCGCCCCCGCCGGAGCGCTCCGCCGAGCTGCGGCGGCGGTTCGCCGCGGAGGCACGGTCCGAGCGGCCCGACCTGTCCGCGCTGTGTCTGCTGATCGGCGCGGAGGCGGACGGGGCGCTGGACGAGGCCGGCATCGATGCCGCACAGCTGGAACTGGACCGGCTGGCGGGCGAGCTGCCGTACCGGCCGGGCGGTCCGCGGGCGTGGGCGGAGGCCGTACGGCGACTGCTCGGCGCCCGCCTCGAGTTCCACGGGACGCCGGGCGACTACCAGCGGCTGGAGTCCTCGCTGCTGCACGAGGTGCTGCGGCGGCGGCGCGGGCTGCCGATCCTGCTGTCGGTGGTGTGGCTGGAGGTGGCGCGCCGGGCGGGTGCTCCGGTGTACGGGGTCGCGCTGCCGGGGCACTTCGTGGTCGGTTTCGGGGCCGCGGAGGAGCAGGTGCTGGCCGATCCGTTCGACGGGGGCCGGGTGCTGGCCGGGGCGGACGCCGAGCTGCTGGTGGCGGGGGCCACGGGTGCGCCGCTGCAGCCGTCCATGCTGGAGCCGGCGGCGCCCCTGGAGGTCGTGCAGCGCATCCTGAACAACATCCGGGCCTGGGCGGCTGCCCGGCCGGAGCGGTCGGACGTCGCTCTGCGGGCGGTGGAACTGGCGCTGCTCATCCCCTCGCACCCGGCGCGGCTGCGCTACGAGCGCGGGCAACTGCTGGTGCAGCGGGGTCAGTTCGTCGCCGGCGCCGAGGAAATGGACACGTACGCCGACCTGGTCGAAGTGGTCGACGAGTCGGTGGCCCGGAAGGTACGGCAGGAGGCGCGGACGGCACGGGCGAAGCTCAACTGAGCCGGCCGCCGGGGAGACGGTCCGGGCGCCGGGGCGGTGCGCTCGAGGATGGTTCGAGCGGCCGGGCCGGTGCACTGGGAGGCCGGTCCGGGCGGGAGGACCAGTGCGCTCAGGAGTGTGCACGGTGCCTGGGCCGGTGCGCTCGCCCTGTCCGTGTGCACGGTGCCTGGGCCGGTGCGTTCGCCCTGTCCGTGTGCGCGGTGGCTGGGCCCGTGCGCTCGCCCTGTCCGTGTGCGCGGTGCCTGGGCCCGTGCGCTCGCCCTGTCCGTGTGCGCGGGCGTACGGGCGGCACCGGCGCATGCCGCGGCGCGGGGCCCGTTCCCCCGGAAGGCGCGCCTGGTCACAGGCTCACAGCCAGCCCTTCTCGCGCGCGATCCGCACCGCCTCCGCCCTGTTGCGCACCGCCAGCTTCTGGATGGCGGTGGACAGGTAGTTGCGGACGGTGCCCTGGGAGAGGTGCAGGGTGCGGGCCAGTTCGGCGTTGGTGGAGCCGTCGGCCGCCGCGCGGAGCACCTCGCGTTCCCGCTCGGTGAGCGGGTTGGCGCCGTCGGCGAGCGCGGCGGCGGCCAGGGTGGGGTCGATGACCCGCTCACCGGCCAGTACCTTGCGGATCGCCTCGGCGAGCTGGGCGGCCGGGGCGTCCTTGACGAGGAAGGCGTCGGCGCCCGCCTCCATGGCGCTGCGCAGATAGCCGGGCCGCCCGAAGGTGGTGAGGACGACCAGCTTGACCTGCGGGAACTCCCGGTGCACCTGGGCGGCCGCCGCGATGCCGGTGCAGCCGGGCATCTCGATGTCGAGCAGGGCGACGTCCACGCCGTGCGCGCCGACGGCCGCGAGCACCTCGTCGCCGCGCGCGACCTGCGCGACGACCTCGATGTCGTCCTCCAGTCCGAGCAGGGCGGCCAGCGCCTCGCGGACCATCGACTGGTCCTCGGCCAGCAGGACTTTGATCATGCTCGTCATGCCCGGGATCCTACGTCCGCCGGTGGGCCCGCGGGGACGCGGGCGACGAGCCGGAACCCGTGCTTGAGCCGGCCCGCCTCCAGGGTGCCGCCGGCCTTCTCGAGCCGCTCGGTCAGACCGGTCAGGCCGTTGCCGGGGCCCGCGCCCGAACCGCCGGAGCCGTTGTCCTCGACGGCGAGTTCGAGCACCGCGCCGTTCAGGGTCTGGCGGCGCAGCAGCCGGACGGTACAGCGGTCCGCGCCGCTGTGCCGGACCACGTTGGTGACCGCCTCGCGCAGCGCCCAGGCGAGGGCGGACTCGGACTCCTCGGGCACATCGGCCAGGTCGGGCTCGGCGGGCAGCTCCGCGGCGACCCCGGCGGCGGTCAGGGCGACCTGGGTGCCGGCGAGTTCGGCGGCGAGCCGGGGCCGCCGGTAGCCGGTGACGGCCTCCCGGACGTCGACCAGGGCCTGGCGGCTTACCTGTTCGATGTCGGCGACCTGCTGGGCCGCCTTGTCGGGGTGGCCGGGCAGCATCCGGCCGGCCAGCTCGCTCTTCAGCGTGATCAGCGACAGCGAGTGGCCGAGCAGGTCGTGCAGGTCGCGGGCGAGGCGGAGGCGCTCCTCGTTGGCGGCGAGCTGGGCGACGGTGGCCCGGGCCTTGCGCAACTCGATGGTGGTGCGCACGAGCTGGCCGACGCCGGTCATCGCGAAGCCGATGAGGAGGACCAGCAGGAACAGGCCCCGCGCCTGCGTCTCGTCGGAGTGCATCCCGATCAGGTACATCACCACGGCGGCCGCGGGGATGGCCCAGTAGGCCGCCCGCAGCGGCAGGGTCGCCCCGAAGGCGACCGACAGGTAGACGAACAGGCCCAGCCAGGCGCTGCCGAGCGTGTAGGCCAGTACGGGGGCGAGGACAGCGAGGGTGCCGCCCAGGCCGAGCACCGCGCGCGGCGAGAACGGCCGGCCCATGTTGCGGAAGACCAGCGTCAGGTAGACCCCGACGAAGACGGCGAGGCCGAGCGAGCCGGCCACGGTCGCGGCGGTGCTGTGACCGCCGTCGGCCAGGTCCTCGACCGGCGAGCTGAGGAAGACCAGCCAGACACCGATCCACAGCGTCTTGACCAGCAGCTCGCGTCGGCTCCGGGGCGGCCAGCCCACCGGCGTGTGCGTCGGCATTCCGTACCGGTCCTCCGTCATCGCGCTCACGCCTTCAGCGTGTCCTTCCGGTACAGCCAGGCCGCGCCGCCCGCGAACACGACGAACGAGACGACGAGGACGGCGATGTCCTGGGTGTGGGGGGTCTGGCTCTGTTCGATCGCGCGCCCCAGGGAAGCGTACGCGTGGGTGGGCAGCCACTTGGCGACGTCCTGCAGCCACTGCGGGAAGGTGGTCGTCGGCATCCACAGGCCGCCCAGCATGGACAGGCCGAAGTAGATGATCATGGTGATCGGGCGCACCGCGTCCCCGCTGGCGAGGTAGCCGAGGGCGACGCCCAGCGCGGCGAAGACCAGGCTGCCGGCCCAGATCGCACCGCTCAGGGCGCACCACTGCCAGGCGTCGAGGCGTACGTCCTTCACCGCGGCGGCGACCAGGAACACGACCACGATGGACGGCAGGCTGACCACGGCCGCGCTGGCGGTCTTGGCCAGGACGTACCCGCGCCCGGGCAGGGTGGTCAGCCGCAGCTGCCGTACCCACCCGCTCTCGCGCTCCTTGGCGATGCGCTCGCTGTTGCCCATGAGGACGGCGGTCAGGGCGCCGAAGGAGGCCATGGAGACCATCATGTACGTCGGCAGGGTCAGGCCCGTGCCGTCGATCTTGGTGTGGCTGTCGGCGCCGCCCGCGATCAGCAGGAACAGTCCCGCGGGGTAGATCACGGAGAAGAACAGGAACTTGCGGTTGCGCAGGGCGCGGGTGATCTCCAGCTTGATCAGGCTGTTCACGACTGCTTGGCCTCCTCGGCCTCCGTGATGGCGACGAAGGCCTGCTCCAGACCGAGCCCGGCGACTTCGAGATTGCGGGGGTAGACGCCGAGGCCGTAGAGCGCGTGGACGGTCGCGTCGGCGTCGGACGACTGGATGCGGACGGTCTGGCCCGACACGTCGAGGGAGGTGAGGAACGGCAGGCCGCGCAGGGCGCTCTGGTCGATCTCGCCCTCCAGGTCGAAGGCGACCCGGCGGGCGCCGGCCTTGGCCTTGATCTCGGCGGCGGTGCCGTCGGCGAGGAGCCGGCCCCGGTGCAGCACCAGGACCCGGTCGGCGATGGCGTCGGCCTCTTCCAGGTAGTGGGTGGCGAAGAGGACCGTACGGCCCTGGTCGGCCTGTTCGCGCATGGTCGCCCAGAAGGCCTGGCGGGCGGAGACGTCCATGCCGGTGGTGGGTTCGTCCAGGATGATCAGGTCACTGTCGCCGGCGGTGGCGAGGGCGAACCGGACGCGCTGGGCCTGGCCGCCGGAGAGCTTGTCGACCTTGCGGTCGGCGATCTGCGCGATACCGGCGCGGGCCAGCACGTCGGCCACCGGGTACGGCCGCGGGTGCAGGGAACAGGCCAGCTTCACCAGCTCGGCCACGGTGACCCCGTCCATCAGACCGCCGCTCTGCAGCATGGCCCCGACCCGGCCGGCGACGATCGCCTCGCGCGGGGTGGTGCCGAACAGGCTCACTGTGCCGCCGTCGGCCGGCTTGAGCCCGAGGAGCAGGTCCAGCGTGGTGGACTTGCCGGCCCCGTTCGGGCCGAGGAGGGCGACGGTCTCGCCCGGGTACAGCCGGAGCGAGAGGCCGTCGACGGCCCGCACGCTCCCGTACGTCTTGGTCACCTGGTCGAACCCGACCACCGGGGTGGTGGTGGCCGGTGCCGCTGTCGTCGTCATGCGTCCATGCTGGCCGCGAGGGCCCGGGGGGCGGCAGTGCCAGGGATCCTGAGTGCCGGATGACAGATGTCATACGGATCATGTGACGGACACGCCGAGGGGCGCCCCCGGACGAGGGCGCCCCCTGTACCGGCCGGATGGCGGCCGGGCCGGCCGGCCCGGGCCGGTGCCGGCGACTAGCTCGGCTTCGTGTCGATGACTCCGATGCGCTCGGCCGTCGTCTTGCCGCGCAGGGCCTTGCGCAGCGCGGCGACGACGTCCTGCGGCAGGACGCCGCGCTTCCCGGTCGCGGTCTGGATCTGCACACCGTCGAAGGTGCTGCCGTAGGCCGCCTGGAGCGCCTTCAGGTCGTACGTGTCCACGAGCTTGCCGTCGACGGCCTTGAACTTGAGGATCTTCGGAAGCGACAGCGGGCCGAACGGAATGCTGTGCACCGCGTCGGTCTGGACCCGGGCGAGGCCGGACATCGCGGGCTTGGCGAAGTCCTTCATCATCCGGTCGACCTCGGCGTTCGACACCGTCGGCTGCTTGGTGGTGGTCGGCACGGCGACCGGGGCCGCGGCATTCGTCTCCACCATGGCGCGGTACGCCTGTTCGACCGCCTTGGTGGACGCGCCGGCGTCGACGGCCTTGCCCGCCTTGCCGTAGACGGCCACGGCCTTGCCGGACTTGATCTCGATGGTGCCTTCGGTGACCGAGCCGGAACCCGAGCCGCCGCCGGCCTGCTGGAGAGCGGCCTGCAGCTTCTCCTCGTCCACGGGCATGGCCGGCTCGACCACGCGCTTCTGCCCGAAGAGGGAACCGATGACGTGGACCGGGTTGTAGTCGCTCTTCGCGGCCTCGCTCACGGTTGCCTGGTAATCGAACTGCAGGCCCGCGTTCTCCGGCGTGAGGGCCACCGTCCTGCCGCCCACGTCCAGCTTCAGCGGCTTGTTCACCCGGCTGCCGAAGGCGTCGTCCAGTTTCCTGACGGCGTCGTCGCGGGTGCCGCCGCCGATGTCGACCCCGAGCACGGTGGTGCCCTTGGGTACGTCGGTGTGGTTCATCAGCAGGCCGGCGCCGTAGGCACCGCCCGCGACGACGACCGTGCCGACGCCGAGCAGCATCAGCTTGCTGCGGCCCTTCTTCTTCGGCTTGGCCGGCGCCTTGGGCGCGGCGGCCGGCTCGGGCTTGGGCGCCACGGGCGCCGCCGGTCCGTCGGAGTGGGTGCCGAACGGGGTGTTCCCGGCGCCCGGCACGACCGGGATGCCGCTCGTGACGGTGTGGCCGGAGACGTTGTCGGCGGCCGGGGAGCGGTAGCCGGGCGTGCCCGGTTCGGGGGCCGGCTTCTGCGGGGTGAGGATCGCGGTGTCGTCGCTGAAACCGGCGCCGGGAACGCCGCTCGGGCCGCCGGGGACGCCGTTGGGGCCGCCAGGGGTGTTGCCGGGGGTCGCGCCGGGGCGTGGGGTGCCGAAGCCGGCGCCCGCGGGGCCGTCGAAGGGCTCGCCCCCGTCCAGGCCGAGGCCGCCCGCCGGCGGGACGAGGGTGCCGTCGCCGGTGACCGGGCCGCCGGTGGGGCCTGCCGGGCCCTGCGGGCCGCCGGCGCCGCCGTGGCCGCCCCGGCCGTTGAAGCCGCTCGGGCCACCGGGCCCGCCCGCGCCGGTGCCGAAGGGGTCCTGACCGCCCGTGCCCGTGGCGAAGGGGTCCTTGCCGCCCGTGCCCGTGCCGAAGGGGTCCTGCGCACCCGCGCCGGTGCCCGTGGCGAAGGGATCGTCGGCGCCCGGGTCCGTGCCGAACGGGTCCTTGCCGTTCGCGCTGTTGTCGCCGAAGCCGTCCTGGCCGCCGTTCTCCGAGAAGTACGGCAGTTCGTCCCTGCGGGACTCTCCGGAGCCGGCGGACCCCGGGCGGGAGCCGCCGCCCAGCGGGCCGGCGGTCAGCGCCTCGGTCACGTCGAAGGAGCCGGTGCCGCCGCCGTGGCCGGGGGCGACGGGGCCGCCGGTGGCGCCGGGCAGGCCCTTGCCGTTCGTACCGCCGGGCCGGGAGCCGCCCGGCACGCTCATGGAACCGACCACGCCGCCGGGCCGTCCGCCGCCCGGGCGGGCGCCGGGACCACCGGCGGAGCCGGCTCCCGGTGCGGACGTGCGGGGGGCCGTCGTGCCGGATGAGGCTCCGCCGACCGCCGCGGAAGCGCCGGGGATCCCGGCGCCGTTCGTGCCGCCGCCCGGACCGCCCTTGGGTGCGGAGGACTTGCGGGGCGCGAACCAGTCGCTGGTCTTCTCCTCCGCCGGGGCCGCGGGCTCGGCCGGGGCCTCGACGGCGCTGGTGGGCGCCGGTTCGGCCGCGGGCTTCGGCTCGGCGGCGGGCTGCTCGTCCATGGTGGCGTCGGCGTCCGCGACGGGCTTGCGCACGACGACCGGCGGGATGGGCCGGGACCCCGGGATGTTGATCCGGATCCGGGTCGTCAGCGTCGTCTCGGTCTTCTTCTCCTCCGAACGCGCGCCCGAACGGCTCGTGTCCGTACCGTCGTCGGAAGCCATGGGGGTCCCGTACGGCGGCGTGCCGGAGGGGTATGCGGCTCCGCCGCGCCCGTTGGGCCCGGTGGACGGAGTGTCAGTTTCACGACTCAAGGCATGTTCTCCCGGTTGGCTCCGCCGCCCGTCACAACCTCACTGCGAGTGGGGTCCCCCTGCCCGAGCGATGTCGAGCGCTTGGGGGAGGCTCGGCGGCGCGCACCACCATACTGGCCGCCTCTGCCGTGTATCCCATGACCGCTGAGGAAACCCACACCCGACTCCCACGAGCGTCGCACGGAGAAGTGGTACGTCACTTGCCAAGTCGGGCGGAGCCCACCCGGGGTTGCCGTCCGACGCCGACGGTGGCGCAGATCACAGCCAGGGCCATGCCGCCGAACAGGAAGAGATAGGAACCGGCTCCGGCAGCGAACAGGAAGTCGCCCTCGGGGCGCGCGGAGATGAGCAGGATGACAGTGACGATCCAGCCGGCCACCGGGGCGACCGCCCCGCTCCGGCCGGCGGTGGCGTAGGAACCGCCGAGGAACAGCCCGGCGGCGCCCGCGAGGGCGAGCAGCAGCCCGCCCGGGAACCAGGCGGCCTGCACCAGGGTCCCGGCCAGCCCCGCGACCGCGCCGAGCACGAACAGGCCGAGGTGCGCGGCGGCCCGCCCCGCGGAGGGCGGCCGCAGCGGCTGCGCGAGCATCGAGCCCTGTCCGCCGTTGCTCGCGGGGCCTCCTCGGTTGCTCATGGCGCCTCCCGCGTTGCTCATGACGCCGCCTCGACGCCGGCGAACAGGTCGGTCTCCCCGCGCTGGCCCCGCCCGCGCACCAACTCGTAGTACTCGGTGGTGAACAGCGGCTGGGCGAGTTCGTTGGAGAGCGCGAAGTACGGCTCGGCCACCTCGATCTGGGTGGCGTGGGCACGCATCGCGGCGGCCTTGGCCGCGGCGTGCGCGGTGCCGTCGACGGCGGTCGTGATCCGCTCGTCGTCCACCACGCCGGGTACGTCGTCCACGGCCGCGCCCTTGTCGAACGGAAGTGCGGGCAGCTCGTCCTGGAGGCGGGCGAAGGCGGCTTCGGCGACGGAGCGCGGGACGCGGTTCCAGTACACCTTTTCGATGCGGTGACCCCGGTCGGCCGCCAGGTCCACGGCGCGCATGGCGACGCGGTGCGCCTGGATGTGGTCCGGGTGCCCGTAGCCGCCGTCGTCGTCGTAGGTGACGAGGACCTGCGGGCGGACCTCCAGGATCACCTCGGCGAGGTGACCGGCGGCCTCGTCCGGGTCGGCCTGCCAGAAGCAGCCGGGGTCGTCGTTGTCCGCGATGCCCATCATGCCGGAGTCGCCGTACCGGCCCGCGCCGCCCAGCAGCCGGACATCCGTGACACCCAGTGCGCGCGCGGCTTCGGCCAGCTCGCCGCGCCGGTGGGCGCCCAGCGCGGGGCCCGCCAGGTGCCGCAGCTCCGGCGGGATGACCTCGCCGCGCTCCCCGAGGGTGCAGGTGACCAGGGTCACGTGGGCACCCTCGGCCGCGTACCTGGCCATGGTCGCGCCGTTGTTGATCGACTCGTCGTCCGGGTGCGCGTGCACCAGCAGCAGACGCCGGGCTGGCAGTTCCGTCATGGGACCACCCTACGAGGCCTCGCGCCGCTCCCCGCGACGGCCGCCGTCAGAACTTGATGCTGCCGATCATGCTGGCGACGTTGGTGGTCAGCTCGCTGATCGTGGGGGCGACGGTCGAGGAGGCGAGATAGAAGCCGAGCAGGATGCAGACGACCGCGTGGCCGCCCTTCAGCCCGGACTTCTTGATCAACAGGAAGACGATGATCGCCAGCAGCACCACCGCCGAAATCGAGAGTGCCACGGCGGTTCACCTCCAAAGATCCCAGGGACGCGGGGGGTGTAGAGCAACTCCATGCAGACGCCAGCAGGTTAATACCCACACAGCGGTAGTGATCATAACTATCCGTACTCGCGCATCGCTCGGCGCACGGCCGCACAAGGGGGCGCATGGCCAATATGGTCGGGGTATGACGACCGAGGCTGACTCCTTCCCCCGTCGGCACGCCCGGACCCAGCGGTTCACGCTCGGCGCGCCGCGGGCGTTCACCGTGGCGCCCGACGGTTCACGTGTCGCGTTCCTGCGCTCCGGCTCCGGCACCGACCGGGCCAACTCCCTGTGGGTCCTGGATCTCCCGGAGGGTGCGGAGCGGCTCGCGGCCGACCCGCGCGCCCTTCTCCGGGGCGCCTCCGAAGAACTGTCGGCCGAGGAGCGGGCGCGCCGGGAGCGCAGCCGCGAGGGCGGCGCCGGCATCGTCGGGTACGCCACCGACAGCGCCCTGGAGTTGGCGGCTTTCGCCTTGTCAGGGCGGCTTTTCACGGCCGAGCTGCGGGCCGGTACGGCGCGCGAACTGCCCACTCCGGGACCGGTGATCGATCCGCGGCCCTCACCCGACGGCCGGCATGTCGCCTATGTCGCCCGGGGCGCGCTGCGGGTGGTGGGCGCCGAGGGGGAGGGCGACCGGGCGCTGGCCGAGCCGGAGTCGGCGGACGTCTCCTACGGGCTCGCGGAGTTCGTCGCGGCCGAGGAGATGTCCCGTTCGCGGGGATTCTGGTGGGCCCCGGAGTCGGACCGGCTGCTGGTGGCGCGGGTGGACGACACGCCGGTGCGGCGGTGGTGGATCGCGGATCCGGCCCACCCGGAGCGTGAGCCACTCAACATCCGGTACCCGGCGGCCGGTACGCCGAACGCGGAGGTGCGGCTGTTCGTGTGCGGCCTGGACGGGACGCGCACGGAGGTCTCCTGGGACCGCTCGCGCTACCCGTATCTGGCGCGTGTGCACTGGTCAGCAGGGGGTGCGCCGCTGCTCCTTGTGCAGGCCCGGGACCAGCGCAGCCAGCTGTTCCTGGCGGTGGATCCGGACACCGGTGCGACCCGGATGGTGCACGCCGATGAAGATCCAACTTGGCTTGAACTGTTCGCCGGAGTGCCCTGCTGGAGCCCGTCCGGGCACCTTGTCCGGATCGCGGACGAGGGTGGCGCGCGCGTGCTGGCGGTCGGCGAACGGCCTTTGACCGGGGGGCAGTTGCACATCCGTGCGGTTCTGGACGTAGGTGCGGACGACGTGCTCGTCTCCGCCTCGGCCGGCGCGGAGGCGGAGGTGCCGGAGATTGGCGAAGTCCATGTGTACCGGGTGAACGAGCTGGGCGTGGAACGGGTGTCGCAGGAACCCGGTGTGCACACGGCGGTGCGGGCGGGGAACGTGACCGTTCTCGTGTCCGCCGCGCCGGACCGGCCGGGCTCCCGGGCCCAGGTGCTGTGTGACGGAAAACCGGCGTTCACTGTCCGCTCGTACGCAGAAGATCCCGGTATGTCCCCGCGGGTCACCCTTACCGAGGGGGGCGCACGCCGAATTCCGTGCGCCGTGCTTATGCCACGGGACTACCACGGAGACACTCCCCTGCCGGTTCTCCTGGACCCCTACGGCGGCCCGCACGGCCAGCGGGTGACCGCCGCGCACAACGCCCACCTCACCTCGCAGTGGTTCGCCGACCAGGGTTTCGCCGTAGTCGTCGCCGACGGCCGGGGCACCCCGGGACGCTCGCCGGCCTGGGAGAAGGCGGTCAGGGACGACCTGGCCGCCGTGGTGCTCCAGGACCAGGTCGACGCGCTGCACGCCCTCGCCGAGCGGTTCCCGCTGGACCTGGACCGGGTGGCGATCCGGGGCTGGTCGTTCGGCGGCTACCTCGCGGCGCTGGCGGTACTGCGCCGGCCGGACGTCTTCCACGCGGCGGTGGTCGGCGCCCCCGTCACCGACCTGCGGCTGTACGACACCCACTACCAGGAGCGCTATCTGGGCGATCCCAACGAGCAGCCGGACGTCTACCGCCGCAACTCACTGATCGACGACGCCGGTGTGGTCGACGCGGCCGAGCCGCACCGCCCGATGATGATCGTCCACGGTCTGGCGGACGACAACGTGGTCGTGGCCCACTCCCTGCGGCTGTCCTCCGCCCTGCTGGCCGCGGGCCGCCCGCACGAGGTGCTGCCGCTGTCCGGCGTGACGCACATGACCCCGCAGGAGACGGTCGCGGAGAACCTGCTCCGCCTCCAGCTCGACTTCCTCCGGCGCTCGCTCCCCCAGCCGGCCGGCGGGCGTGAACTGCGTTAACGCACAGGCAACTTCACGGAAGCGGCACCGATATACGGACACGAGAGGCTGAACACCGTACGGCCGTGCGGGTGCCGTGAACGGGTCGGGGTGCGCCATGTCACCCCGGCCCGTTGCCCTTCTCCGGCGCAGGGTCGGGTGCGCCGTGCCGCCCCGGCCCGCTGCCCTTTCCCGGCACCGGCGCGGCCTCCTCCGCGAAGTGGCACGCCGACGCGTGGGCCGCGGGGCCGGACGTGCCGCGGAAGGCCTCGGGGACCGCGAGCAGCGGCACCTCCCGGGCGCAGCGCTCCTGCGCCTTCCAGCAGCGGGTGCGGAACCGGCAGCCGGACGGGACGTTCGTCGGCGAGGGCACGTCCCCGGTCAGGATGATCCGCTCGCGCCGCTCCCGGGCCCCGGGATCGGGCACCGGCACCGCGGAGAGCAGGGCCTGGGTGTAGGGGTGGGTCGGGTGGTCGTAGATCTCGGTGTCCCGCCCGGTCTCCACGATCCGGCCCAGGTACATGACCGCGACCCGGTCCGAGATGTGCCGGACGACGGACAGGTCGTGCGCGATGAAGACGTAGGAGAGGTCGAACTCCGACTGGAGCCGGTCCAGCAGGTTGATCACCTGGGCCTGGACCGAGACGTCCAGTGCGGACACCGGCTCGTCGGCGACGATGACCTCCGGGCGCAGCGCCAACCCTCGTGCGATGCCGATGCGTTGGCGCTGTCCGCCGGAGAACTGGTGCGGGTAGCGGTTGATGTACTCGGGGTTGAGTCCGACGACGTCCAGCAGTTCCCGGACCCTCCGCCGCCGGTCGCCCTTCGGGGCGGCCCCGGGGTGGATCTCGAAGGGCTCGCCGATGATGTCGCCTACCGTCATGCGGGGGTTGAGCGAGGTGTACGGGTCCTGGAAGACCATCTGGATGTTGCGGCTGACCTCCTTCCGCGCCCGGCCGCTCAAGACGGTGATGTCCTCACCCTTGTACTTGACCGCACCGGCCGTCGGCCGCTCGAGACGGACCAGCAGCTTGGCGACCGTCGACTTGCCGCAGCCGGACTCCCCGACGATGCCGAGGGTCTCCCCCTTGCCGAGCGAGAAGTCGACACCGTCGACGGCCTTGACCGCACCGACCTGTTTCCTGATCAGAACACCCCGGGTCAACGGGTAGTGCTTGACCAGTCCACACACTTCCAGGATCGGCTCAACCCCTGCGGCCATGGAGGCACTCCCTCCAGAAGTGGCAGGCACTGCCCCGCTGCTGATCGACCTCGTACAGCGGTGGTTCGTCCGTGCGGCACACGTCCTGGGCCATGGGGCAGCGCGGATTGAACGAGCACCCCGCCGGGACGGCCATGAGGCTGGGCGGCAGACCCTTGATGGCGTACAGCTCCCGGCCCTTCCGGTCCAGGCGCGGGATGGAGTCGAGCAGGCCGCGCGTGTACGGGTGCGCGGGCGCCTTGTAGATGTCGTGGACGGGGGCCGACTCGACGATCCGGCCCGCGTACATCACGGCGATCTTGTCGGCCACGTCCGCCACCACACCGAGGTCGTGGGTGATCAGGGTCAGCCCCATGCGGTACTCGCGCTGCAAATCCGCGAGCAGGTCCATGACCTGGGCCTGCACGGTGACGTCCAGGGCGGTGGTCGGCTCGTCGGCGATGACGAGCGCAGGCTCCAGGGCCAGCGCCATGGCGATCATGATGCGCTGGCGCATGCCGCCGGAGAACTGGTGGGGGTAGTCCCGCACCCGCTGAGCCGCGGCCGGGATGCGTACCCGGTCCATCAGTTCGACGGCCCTGGCCCGCGCGTCCTTCCTGGACATCCCACGGTGCACGACGAACATCTCGCCGAGCTGGTCCCCCACGGACAGCACCGGGTTGAGGGCCGACAGCGCGTCCTGGAAGATCATCGCCATCTCGGCACCCCGGATCCTCCTGCGCTCCTCCCCCTTCAGCTTCAGCAGGTCCTGCCCGCGGAACAGGATGCGCCCGCCGGTGATCCGCCCCGGCGGCACGTCCAGGATGCCCATCACGGCCTGCGCGGTGACGGACTTCCCCGACCCGGACTCGCCGAGCACGGCCAGTGTCTCCCCCGCCTCCACGCTGTAGCTGACGCCGTTGACGGCATGGGCGATCCCGTCCCGGGTGCGGAACTCCACGTGCAGGTCGCGTACCTCGAGGAGCACGGCGCCGTCACCTCAGCTTCGGGTCGAGGGCGTCGCGCACCGCGTCGCCGAGCATGATGAAGGCCAGCACGGTGACCGCCAGCGCCCCCGAGGGCCACAGCAGGGCGTGCGGGGCGTTGCGCAGGTAGGGGGAGGCGGCGGAGATGTCGATGCCCCAGGAGATGCTCGGCGGTTTGAGGCCGACTCCGAGGTAGGAGAGCGTCGCCTCCAGGGAGATGTAGGTGCCGAGCGCGATGGTCGCGACGACGATGACCGGGGCCACGGCGTTGGGCGCGATGTGCCGCAGCAGAATCCGGGCGTCGGAGGCGCCCAGGGCGCGGGCCGCCTGGACGTAGTCGTTCTGCTTGACGGTGATGACCGAGCCGCGCGCGATGCGGGAGATCTGCGGCCAGCCGAGCAGGACCATGAACCCGACGACCGGCCAGACCGTATTGGTGGTCACGACGGAGAGGAGGACGAGACCGCCGAGGACGACCGGGATGGCGAAGAAGACGTCGGTGATCCGGGACAGCACCGAGTCCCACGGGCCGCCGAACCAGCCCGCGAGGCCACCGAGCACCGACCCGGTCAGGGCCACCCCGAGCGTGGCGCACAGGCCCACCGTGACGGACGTACGGGCGCCGTAGACGGTGCGCGTGTAGACGTCGCAGCCCTGTCCGTCGTAGCCGAAGGGATGGCCGGGCTGCGCGCCGTCCTGGGCCTTGGCGAGGTCGCAGGTGAAGGGGCTGCCGGAGGTGATCGCCGAGGGCCACAGGGAGATGAAGACCAGGAAGACGATGATCAGGCCGGAGACGAGGAAGACCGGGTTGCGGCGCAGGTCCCGCCAGGCGTCGGACCACAGCGAGCGCGGTCTGTCCGCCGGGCCGGGTCCGGCCGGGCCGCCCGGCGTCCGGTCCAGCGTCACCGCCTCGCTCGCGCCGAGGTCCATCGTGCCGCCCATGCCGGTGCCGGCGATCGCGCGCTCGGGCTCGTACGGCTGTTCAGGCATAACGGATCCTCGGGTCGAGTACGGCGTACAGCAGGTCGACGAGGAGGTTGGCGACCAGGAAGACCAGGACCAGAACGGTCACGAAGCCGACCACCGTCTGGGTGTTCTGCCGCAGGATGCCCTGGTAGAGCTGGTAGCCGACGCCGTGGATGTTGAAGATCCGCTCGGTGACGATCGCGCCGCCCATCAGTGCTCCGATGTCGAAGCCGATGAACGTGACCACGGGGATCAGGGAGTTGCGCAGCAGGTGGCGGGTGATGACCCGGTGCCGGGGCAGGCCCTTGGCGACGGCCGTGCGGACGTAGTCGGACCGCTTGTTCTCGGCGATCGAGGTGCGGGTCAGCCGGGTGACGTAGGCGAGCGAGACGGAGGCGAGGACGAGTCCCGGCACGAGCAGCTCGCCGAAGCCGGCGGCCGGGGAGACGGAGGGTCTGATCCAGCCCCACTGCACACCGAGCAGCAGTTGCAGCACCAGGCCGCTGACGAAGGTGGGGACGGAGATCACCACTAGGGTGAGCAGCAGCACGGCGGTGTCGACGGGCCGGCCGCGGCGCAGGCCGGTGAGCACGCCGAGGGTGATGCCGACGACGATCTCGAACAGGATGGCCACCACGGTCAGCCGGATCGTGACGGGGAACGCCGTCGCCATCAGCTCGGTGACCGGCTGGCCGTTGAACGCCGTGCCGAAGTCTCCGGTGAAGACGTTCCCCATGTATGTGAGGTACTGCTGCCACAGCGGCCGGTCCAGGCCGAACTCCCGCCTGAGCTGGGCGGCGGTCGCCGGATCGCACTGTCGTTCGCCGCACAGGCCCGCGACGGGGTCGCCCATCACGTTCACCATGAGGAAGATCAGCAGCGTGGAGCCGATGAACACCGGGACCATCTGGAGCAGCCGCCGCAGGACATAGCGCCCCATGACGGCTCAGCTGACCTTGATCTCGTTGTAGACCGGGACGCTGAAGGGGTTGAGCGCCACGTCGGAGAGCCGCTGCGAGTAGCCGGCGCTGCCGTTCTGGTACCAGAGCGGGATGGCGGCCATGTTGTCCCGGACCACCTCCTCGGCCTTCTGGAAGGTGGCGACCGCCTTCGGGGGGTCGGTCTGTGCGTTGGCCCGGTCGACGAGCCGGTCGAAGGTCCCGTTCGACCACTTGCCGTCGTTGGAGGAGGCGTCGGTGTAGTAGAGCGGCTGCAGGAAGTTCTGGATCAGGGGGTAGTCCATCTGCCAGCCCGCACGGAACGGCCCGTTCATCTTGTGCTGCCCGATCCGGTTCCGGAAGTCGGCGAAGGTGCCCACCGGGTTGCCGACGCAGGCCTTGCTGTCGCCGAGGGCGTTGTTGATGGAGTTGCACACGGCGTCCACCCACTCCTTGTGCGAGCCCGAGTCCGCGTTGTACGAGATCGTGAACCGGCCGCCGGGGAGCCCGCCGCCCTCCTCGATCAGCCGCTTCGCCCGGGCGGGGTCGTAGTCGCAGGCACTTCCGCACAGGCCCGCCCGGTAGCCGCCGGCGGTGCCGAGGACGGGCGAGGTCCAGTCGGTGGCCGGGGTGCGGGTCTGCCGGAAGATTTTGTCGGTGATCTGCCTGCGGTCGATCGCCATGGACAGCCCGGTGCGGACCTTCTCCGCACCCGGTCTGTTCCAGGCCTTGTCGTAGTAGGGGAACGCCAGGGTCTGGATGATGCCGGCCGGGGTGTTGATGTAGCGGTCCTCCAGGTCGGTCCGCACGTTCTTCAGCTGCGCGGCGGGCACGTCGTCGACCAGGTCGAGGTTGCCGGACATGAGATCGGTGTAGGCGGTGTTGTAGTCCGTGTAGACCACGAGCATCACGCCGCCGTTGCGGGCCCTGTCGGGTCCGGGGTAGCCGTCCCACTTCTTCAGGGACATCTGAGCGCCCCTGGTGTAGGAGCCGATGGTGTAGGGGCCGTTGCCGACCGGTCGCTTCAGCCAGGCCGCGTGGTCGGTGAAGAAGGCGCGGGGCAGCGGGACGAAGGCGTTGTAGCCGAGGGTGGCGGGGAAGCTCGAGAAGGTCTGGTTGAGCCGGACGGTGAAGGTGCGGGCGTCGATCACCCTGAGTCCCGAGAGGGTGTCGGCGCTCTGCCGGCCACTGCTGGGGTGGATCTTGTCGAAGCCGTCGATGTAGCCGAAGAAGTAGGCGTTCTTCTGGTTGTTGCGCAGGCTCGCCCCGTAGTTCCAGGCGTCCACGAAGGACCGGGCGGTCACTTCCTCGCCGTTGGAGAAGGTCCAGCCGGGCTTGAGGCGGATGGTGAAGTTCCGGGAGTCCCGGGTCTCGATGGACTCGGCCACCATGTTCTCGGCCCTGCCGGTCTTCGCGTTGTACCTCTTCAGGCCCCGGAAGACCATGTCGAGCACCTTGCCGCCCTGCACCTCGTTGGTGTTGGCCGGCTCCAGCGGGTTCTGCGGGTCGGTCCAGGAGGCGCTGAACACCGCGCCGCCGTACGCGCCGCTGCCCGGACCGCCGCCGCAACCGGTGGCTGCCAGCCCCATCGCCAACGCGCAGGCGGCCCCTCGGGCGGGCGCGATGCGGCGCATGGGCATGCCTCCTCGTGACCGCGACCTCAATACCGGGCGAATACCGGTCATACTTCACATATCACAGGGCCGCCGTCCGATTGACCGGCCTTTAAGCGGACACGTCACCCGAATGCAGGCACCCTCCGCCCGCCGCCCTGATGATCTTGAGCGTGAAGCGCAATAGATCTTCATGCAACGATGCCGAAACGTTGGATTGCGACGTTCCGATGTACGCATTTCGACACTCCACCGTCCGCATATCGAACTTCTTGCCCGTTTAGTCCGATTGGTCCGATGTGAAGCACGGATTGATTACAGCGCGCTACCCGCGTAGCTACGGAATGATCAAGTACGGGCAAAGAAGGTAAAGAGAAACCCAAGCCGACCGAGAATTTATTGACCTTGAATGAATTGCGTTGAAAAAGTCCGGCGTAGCCCGTAGGGGAGCGCCCTGCGGAGTCATCAGACCCTCCCTTGGGCCAGGAGCACCATGACCCCCCCAACTCCATCTGCGGCTGCCCCGCTTGAGGTGACCGACGAGACCGTGACGAAGTCGACCACTTCGGACGGTTCGAAGGCCAGCGAAGGCCGCTCTCCGGGACAGCTTGCCTGGAAGCGCTTCAAGCGTGACAAGACGGGCGTCATATCCGCGTACGTCGTGATCTTCTTCTTCGTGGTAGCGATCGCGGCACCGCTGATAGCGAAGCTGTACGGCAAGGACCCGTACACCACCTACGTATCCGAGCGCCCCGAGCTGTTCAACGCCTTCTCGTACCCTGCGGGACCCAACGGTGGCATGAGCGGCGAGTTCTGGTTCGGCATCGAGCCCCAGCTCGGCCGGGACGTCTTCACGTTCCTGCTGTACGGCATCCGCAACTCGCTGGGCATCGCCACCGCCGCCACCCTGCTCACCGTGATCCTCGGTGTGGTGATCGGCGTCACGGCGGGCTACCTCGGCGGCAAGACGGACTACCTCGTCGGCCGGATCATCGACATCCTGCTGTCGTTCCCGTCCACGCTGTTCTTCATCGCCTTCATGCCGGTCGTCTACGGCCTGTTCATTGCCGATGACGAGAACATCCCGACGTCCCTGCGGGCCGTCGCCCTCATTCTGGTCCTCGCCTTCTTCGGTTGGGCTTCCATCGCCCGCCTGCTCCGCGGACAGGTACTGGCGCTGCGCGAGCGGGAGTTCGTCGAGGCGGCGAAGGTGACCGGTGCGTCGCCGATGCGCATCGTGTTCAAGGAGCTGCTGCCCAACCTGTGGACGCCGATCCTCATCCAGGGCACCCTGATGCTGCCCGCTTATGTGACGGCCGAGGCAGGCCTGGCCTTCCTGGGCGTCGGCATGATCGACCCGACCCCCGACTGGGGCGTCATGATCGGCCGCGGAGCCCAGTTCTACTCCGAGGACCTCACCTTCATGCTCTTCGCGGGCCTGTCCATGGTGATCTTCGTCCTCGCCTTCAACCTCCTCGGCGACTCGGTGCGCGACGCGCTCGACCCGAAGTCCAAGCGGTAGTCCACGTTCCACCCCCGGCCCGGTTCGACGTCGACCGGCTGGTCCCGTCTGTTCCGATCGACACAAGGCAGGCTCAGCATGTCCTTTTCCCGTAGAAACTTCCTGATCGCCACCGGTGTGGCGGCGGCCTCGACCACCGTGCTGAGCGCCTGCAGCAGCGGCAGTGACAGCAAGGGCTCCGACAACGTCCCCTCGGTCAGCGGCAGCAAGAAGACCAAGATCGACGTCGGCACCAAGGCCGACTCGACCGGTCCGGCGGCCGAGGTTCCGGGCGCCACCAAGGGCGGGACCATCTACTCGCTCGACCAGTTCGACATGGACCACCTGGACCCGGCGCAGATCTACTCCTCGACCGAGGCTGCCATCACGGTCCCGATCCTGCGCGGTATGACCGGCTACAAGCTCGACGACAAGGGCGGCGCCGTCCTCGTCGGTGACCTCGCCACCGACGCCGGCACCATGAAGGACGGCGGCAAGACCTGGTCCTTCACCCTCAAGGACGGTCTGAAGTGGGAGGACGGCAAGGACGTCACCATGGACGACGTCCGCCACACCTTCGAGCGCCTCTTCGCCGACTTCGTCACCGAGGGCCCGCGCCACGTCCAGAACTTCCTGGAGGGCACGAAGGGCTACAAGGGCCCCTACGGCGGCAAGCACCTCGACTCCATCGAGATCTCCGGCAAGACCGTCACCTTCCGCCTGAACCAGCCGCGCGGTGACTTCAACTACACGCTCGCCATGCGTGGCTACGCCCTGGTGTCGAAGAAGCACGACACCAAGGAGAAGTACGACAAGCGTCCGTTCTCCTGCGCCCCGTACAAGATCGACAGCCGTCAGCCCGGCAAGTCGATGACCTACGTGCGCAACGAGCACTGGGACCCGAAGACGGACTCGATCCGCAACGCCTACCCGGACAAGTACGTCTTCCAGTTCGGCTTCCAGAACCTGGCGTCCACCGACCGTTACATCTCGGACCGTGGCAACGACCAGTACACGATGTCGATCTTCAACGAGGTCGCCCCCGAGCGCGTCGCCCAGGTGCTCACCAACCCGAAGCTGAAGGCGCGCGTCCTCACCGAGGTCGACACGGTCACCTACTACTGGCCGATCAACACGACCCGGATCAAGGACCCCAAGGTCCGTCAGGCCATCAACTACGCCTGGCCGCAGCAGCAGCTGCAGACCATCCGCGGCGGCAAGTCCACCAGCGAGGTGGCCACCACCATCCTCAGCCCGGTGACCCCCGGTTACCAGAAGTTCGACCTGTACGGCAAGACCACCAAGCCGAACGGCGACCCGGTCAAGGCCAAGGCCCTGCTGAAGGAGGCCGGCAAGGTCGGCCAGAAGCTGGTCATCGCCTACCAGCAGTCGGACAACTCGGTGAAGCAGGCCGTCGCGATCAAGAACGCGCTCGAGGCCGCCGGCTTCGAGGTCGTCAACAAGCAGGTCGACAAGTCGACCTTCTACACCCAGATCAGCAAGCTCGACAACGGCTACGACATGTTCGCGGCCGGCTGGAGCCCGGACTGGCCCGCCGGTTACTCGGTGTTCTACCCGTGCTGGCACGGCAGCCAGATCGTCGACGGCGGTCAGAACTGGTCGCAGCTCAACGACACCGGCGTCAACAAGGCCATCGACGCGGCCTCGAAGATGACCGACCAGGAGCAGGCCAACAAGGCCTGGGGCGACATCGACCGCCAGATCATGGAGCTGGGCGCCTGCGTCCCGGACTACCACTCGATCCGCAACTGGATGTACGGATCCAAGGTCGGCAACGTCATCTACGACGCCGGCAACACCTGCGTCGCGCTCTGCAAGCTGTACGCCAAGAAGTAAGCGCTCGACCCCTCGGGGGCGGTCATGACCTGGCCGCCCCCTCCGGCCCACCCCTCACACCGGCGACGGCGCCCCGTCCGGAAAGTCACGCCCCATGTTCCGCTTCCTTGTCCGCCGAACCCTCGGCGCGCTGGTCATCATGCTGATCATCAGTGCCGTCACATTCTGGCTCTTCTATGCCATCCCGCGTGACCCCGCCATGATGTCCTGCGGCAAGAACTGCACCAAGCCCATGCTCGAACAGGTGCGGCACAACCTGGGCATCGACCACCCGCTCCCCGTCCAGTACTGGGAGTGGCTCAAGGGCATCTTCGTCGGGCGGGACTACCCGGGCTTCGGGCACTGCAACGCGCCGTGCCTCGGCTACTCCTTCGCCAACCGCGAGCCCGTCCTCGGCACCATCCTGGACCGGCTCCCGCTCACCCTGTCGCTCGCCTTCGGCTCCGCCGTCGTCTTCATCACCGGTGGTGTGGGCGCGGGCATGATCGCCGCCGTCAAGCAGGGCAAGTGGCAGGACAAGGCGGCCAGCTCCGCCTCGCTCGTCGCCTCCTCGATGCAGATCTACTTCGTCGGCTACATCGCGATGTACTTCCTCGTCGGGAAGTTCGACATCCTCGACAACCCGTCGTACACGCCGATCACCGAGAACCCGGGCGCCTGGTTCTCCGGCCTGCTGCTGCCCTGGCTGGTGCTGGCCCTGATCTGGACCGCCAACTACACCCGTATGACACGCTCCCAGCTGGTCGAGACGCTCAGCGAGGACTACGTCCGCACCGCCCGGGCCAAGGGCCTGTCCCGCCGCAACGTCTTCTTCCGGTTCGCCTGGCGCGGCGCGATGGGACCGATCGTCACCATCTTCGGCATCGACCTCGCCACCCTCATCGGTGGCGCGATCATCACCGAGACCGTCTTCAGCCTCCAGGGCGTGGGCCGGCTCGCCGTCGACTCCGTGGACAAGAGCGACCTGCCCATGCTGCTCGGCGTGACCGTGCTGTCGGCCGGCGCGATCGTGATCATCAACATCGTCGTCGACGCCATCTACGCCGCCATCGACCCGCGGATCCGGCTCGCCTGACCTCCGCCCCGCCGCCCCCTTCCCACCCGCCCCACCCGGCGACCTCGCATCACCCCCCAGGAGCGTCCCCGTGACGAGCACCGATCAGCAGCCGTTCCTCTCCATCAGGGACCTCAAGGTCCACTTCTCCACCGAGGACGGCATCGTCAAGGCCGTCGACGGGCTCAGCTTCGACCTCGCCAAGGGCCAGACCCTCGGCATCGTCGGCGAGTCGGGCTCCGGCAAGTCCGTCACCAACCTGACGATCCTGGGCCTCCACGACCGCGACCGCACCGCGATCGAGGGCGAGATCCTGCTGGACGGCGAGGAGCTGCTCACCGCTTCCGAGAAGGAGCTGGAGCGGCTGCGCGGCAACAAGATGTCCATGATCTTCCAGGACGCGCTGGCCTCGCTGTCGCCGTACCACACCATCGGTACACAGATCGGCGAGACCTACCGCAAGCACACGGGCTGCTCCAAGTCGGAGGCCCGCAAGCGGGCGATCGAGATGCTGCGCCGGGTCGGCATCCCGCAGCCGGACATGCGGGTGGACGACTACCCGCACCAGTTCTCGGGCGGTATGCGCCAGCGCGCGATGATCGCCATGGCGCTGGTCTGCGACCCGGAGCTGCTGATCGCCGACGAGCCGACCACCGCGCTCGACGTGACGGTCCAGGCCCAGATCATGGACCTGCTGAAGGACCTCCAGCAGGAGTTCGGCACCGCGATCATCTTCATCACCCACGACCTCGGCGTCATCGCCGACATCGCCGACGACGTGCTGGTGATGTACGGCGGCCGGTGCGTGGAGCGCGGTACCAAGGCGGAGGTGCTGCGCGACCCGCAGCACCCATACACGCTGGGCCTGCTGGGCTCGATGCCGAGCCTGCACGGGCCGGTGGACGTGCCGCTGACGCCGATCCCCGGTTCGCCGCCCTCGCTGCTCAACCCGCCGTCGGGCTGCCGTTTCCACCCGCGCTGCGCCTTCGCCGAGAAGGTCGCCGGCGGGCTGTGCTCCGGGGAGCGCCCGGTGCTCGAGGTGACCGACGGCCGCGGCTCGGCCTGCCACCTCACGGGGGAACAGAAGCAGGAACTCTTCGCCGACTTCGCCGGATCCCGGCACCACTGACGGACACGAGACGGGACTTCACGACCATGAGCAACACCAACCCCCTCCTGGACGTCTCCGGACTGACGAAGCACTTCCCGATCAAGGGCGGCTTCCCTATCCGCCGGACGGTCGGCGCGGTGCAGGCCGTCGACGGCCTGGACTTCCAGGTGGCCGAGGGCGAGAGCCTGGGCCTCGTCGGCGAGTCGGGCTGCGGCAAGTCGACCACTGGCCGGCTGATCACGCGCCTGCTGGAGCCCACGAGCGGCAAGATCACGTACCGCGGCCAGGACATCACGCACGCCGGCCGTAAGGGGCTCGCGCCGATCCGGTCCGAGATCCAGATGATCTTCCAGGACCCGTACGCC
>NZ_JAERRK010000017.1 GCF_016741775.1 Streptomyces actinomycinicus
TCTTCCCGGCCGCTGGGCCGTTCCGACGAGTGAGACTTTAGCGGATTCCTCGCTCCCGAGCTAATCGGGGGCCGGCGTCCTTTCGAACGCGGATTCCTCATTTCGCAAATACGCACGCCAAGACAGTCGGCGCCGGAGCGTCGATTGAGTGGGAGGTACTGCGGAATGGCTGCCCGGGGACCGACCGGAGTCGGCGCTCACGCCGGACAACTCGGAGTACCTTACGGATCGGCATGAGGCGTGTCAACCCGCTGCCGTCGGCCACTCCCGAGGCGTACGCTGTTCGTCATGACTACGCGTACGTGCACCCAGTTCTGGTGGGCCGCCTGACGGCGGCCGTACTCACGTATGCACTCGACGGCCGCCGCTTCGGCGGCCGTTCTCGTATCTCCCTCCGGGACTGGGGGCCGGCCGCAGGAGCGGCGGTCCCGGCAGAAGGTGGAGCGGAGATGAAGCGAGTATTCAGCGGGATCCAGCCGACCGGGCACGTGACCCTGGGGAACTACCTGGGGGCCATGCGGCGCTGGGCCGAGGTCGACCAGCACCGGGCGGACTCGCTGTTCTGCATCGTGGATCTGCATGCGCTGACGGTGGACCACGACCCTGCGCGGGTGCAGCGGCTCAGCCGGCAGACGGCGACGTTGCTGCTGGCCGCCGGTCTCGATCCCGGACTGTGCACCTTGTACGTGCAGAGCCACGTCGGCGAGCACACCCGGCTGTCGTACCTGCTGGAGTGTGTCGCCGGCGACGGTGAGATGCGGCGGATGATCCAGTACAAGGAGAAGTCCGCGCGGGAGCGGGAGCGCGGCGGGAGCGTCCGGCTGTCACTGCTGACGTATCCGGTGCTGATGGCGGCGGACATCCTGGCCTTCGGCACGGAGGAGGTGCCGGTCGGGGACGACCAGGTGCAGCACGTGGAGCTGGCGCGGGATCTGGCGGTCCGGTTCAACCAGCGGTACGGGCACACGTTCGTGGTGCCGAAGGCGTCGCTGCCGGGCGTGGCGGCCAGGGTGATGAACCTGCAGAACCCGACGTCGAAGATGGGGAAGACGGATGCGGGGCAGGGGGTCGTCTATTTGCTGGACGAGCCGGACGTGGTGCGGAAGAAGGTACTGCGGGCGGTGACCGACAGCGGGCGGGACGTCGTCTACGACCGTGAGGGGCGGCCGGGCCTCACGAATCTGCTGGAGATCCTCGCTGCGTGCACGGGCGGGAACCCTGAGTCACTGGCGAGCGTTTACGACTCGTACGGCTCTTTGAAGAAGGACACCGCGGAGGCCGTGGTGGAGGTGCTGCGGCCCGTGCAGGCGAGGCACAGGGAGCTGTGCGCCGATCCGGTCTATGTGGAGGGGGTGCTGCGGGATGGTGCGGAGAAGGCCCGGGAGTTGGCCCGGCCGAGGGTCGATACGGCTTATAGGGCGATCGGGTTGCTGCCGCCCGCGGCGGAGCCTTCGCTGACGGCCGTCGGGTAGCCGGAGTGGGAAGACGGGCGGCGGGGCTGGGCCGCCGCCCGGGAGGCTCGGGGGCTAGTCCTTCTTGCCTGAGGCGAGTTCGCGGCTGCGGTCGCGGGCGGCTTCGAGGGCGGCGATGAGTGCGGCTCGTACGCCGTGGTTCTCCAGTTCGCGGATGGCGTTGATCGTCGTGCCCGCGGGGGACGTGACGTTCTCCCGGAGCTTGACGGGGTGTTCGCCGCTGTCGCGGAGCATCACGGCGGCGCCGATGGCGGACTGGACGATGAGGTCGTGGGCCTTGTCGCGTGGCAGGCCGAGCAGGATGCCGGCGTCGGTCATGGCTTCGACCAGGTAGAAGAAGTAGGCCGGGCCGGAGCCTGACAGGGCGGTGCAGGCGTCCTGCTGGCTCTCGGGGACGCGGAGGGTCTTGCCGACGCCACCGAAGATCTCGTCGGCGTGCGCGAGGTGCGCCTCGGTGGCGTGGCTGCCCGCGGAGATGACCGACATGGCCTCGTCGACGAGGGCGGGGGTGTTGGTCATGACACGGACGACAGGGGTGCCTGCGGCCAGGCGCTCCTCGAAGAAGGAGGTGGGAATACCGGCGGCTCCGCTGATGATCAGGCGGTCGGCGGGGAGGTGCGGCGCCAGTTCCTCGAGGAGGGTGCCCATGTCCTGCGGCTTGACCGTGAGGATCAGGGTGTCTGCGGTCTTGGCGGCCTCGGCGTTGCTGACCGGGGTGACTCCGTAGCGGGTGCGGAGTTCTTCGGCGCGTTCCGCGCGGCGGGCCGTGACCAGGAGGTCGGCGGGGGCCCAGCCGGCCCGGATCATTCCGCTGAGCAGGGCTTCGCCGATCTTGCCGGTGCCGAGGACTGCGACTTTCTGGCTCATGCGGTTCAGTTTCGCACCGGGGCGAAGGGGTGCGCGGGGATTGTCCGGTGGGCGGACGCCCTCGGGGCACCCGCCGGTTCGGTGGTCATGCGGTCCGGCGTCGCAGGGTCGCCGCGCCCAGTCCCAGCACGAGCAACGCGCAGCCGGCCACGATCAGGACGTCCCTGACGAACGTGGCTGTCATGTCGGTGTGGTGGAGGACCTCGTTCATACCGTCGACGGCGTACGACATCGGCAGTGCGTCGGAGACGGCCTCCAGGGCGGGGTGCATGTCGGAGCGGGGGGTGAACAGGCCGCAGAGGAGGAGCTGGGGAAAGATCACCGCGGGCATGAACTGGACCGCCTGGAATTCGGAGGCCGCGAAGGCCGAGACGAAGAGGCCGAGGGCTGTGCCGAGCAGCGCGTCGAGCAGGGCGACGAGGAGGAGCAGCCATGCGGAGCCGGTGACGTCCAGGCCGAGGAACCAGACCGCGAGTCCGGTGGCGAGCGCGGACTGGACGATGGCGAGGGCGCCGAAGGCCAGGGCGTAGCCGGCGATGACGTCGGCCTTGCCGATGGGCATGGCGAGGAGGCGCTCGAGGGTGCCTGAGGTGCGTTCGCGCAGGGTGGCGATGGAGGTGACCAGGAACATCGTGATGAGCGGGAAGATGCCGAGCAGCGAGGCACCGATGTTGTCGAAGGTGCGCGGGCTGGCGTCGAACACGTAGCGCAGCAGGATCAGCATCAGGCACGGGATGAGGATCAGCAGCGCGATGGTGCGCGGGTCGTGGCGGAGCTGGCGCAGGACCCGGGCCGCGGTGGCGGCGGTGCGGGCGGCGTTGAGCGCACTGGGGGCCGCGGCGGGGCTTGGCGCGCTCGTCGTGCTCGTCGTACTCGTCGTGCTCATCGGTTGCTCTCTTTCGGGCGGTTCGCGGCGGCTGCTTCGTCTACGAGGCGCAGGAAGGCGGCCTCCACGGTCTCGGTGCCGGTGCGGGTGCGCAGGGCGTCCGGGGTGTCATCGGCGAGGATCTCGCCCTCGCGCATGAGGAGGAGGCGGTGGCAGCGCTCGGCCTCGTCCATGACGTGGGAGGAGACGAGGAGGGTGGTGCCGCGGGTGGTGGCGAGGTCGTGGAACAGGTTCCACAGGTCGCGGCGGAGGACGGGGTCGAGGCCGACGGTCGGTTCGTCGAGGACGAGGAGATCCGGGGCGCCGAGGAGGGCGACGGCCAGGGAGACGCGGTTGCGCTGGCCGCCGGAGAGATTGCCGGCGAGGACGTCGGCGTGGCTGGTGAGGTCGACGTCGGCGATGGCCTGGGTGACGTGCTGGTGACGGCGTTCGGCGGCGGGGGCCGCCCCGCGCGAGCGCTTCCGTGCGTGCGGGAGGCCGGGGTCGAGGATCGCGGCGAAGTACTCGAGGTTCTGGCGGACGGTGAGGTCGTCGTAGACGGAGGGGGCCTGGGTGACGTAGCCGATGCGGCTGCGCAGGGTGGGGTGGCCGGCCGGCTGGCCTAGGACGTCGAGGGTCCCGGTGACCTTGGCCTGGGTGCCGACGATCGAGCGCATGAGGGTGGATTTGCCGCAGCCGGAGGGCCCGAGCAGGCCGGTGATCTGGCCGCGGGGGACGGTGAAGCGGAGGTGGTGCAGGACCGTGCGGGTGCCGCGGCTGACGGTGAGGTCGTCGGCGTGGACGGCGGGGGTGAGGGTGTCGTGCGGGGGGTCCGCCGCATAATTCATCATGCGATGAATAATCGGCCCGCGCGGGCGAGGCGTCAAGGGGGTGGCAGCCGCGCGTCCGCGGAGTTCGGGGCGGGGAGCGGCACCTGGGGGACGGCGGCTGAGGAGGAGGGCCGCTCATGACGAACGACGGCCGGGGCGTGGGCCGCGCATGGGGAACGGCCGCCGGGAGGAGGGCCGCACATGGGGAACGGCGGCCGGGGCGTGGGCCGGCCGCCGCTGGTGGGGAGAGAGTGTGGCTGGTTCAGCCGGGCGGGAGCTGAGGAGTGTGCAGTGTCAGGGCTCCAGGAGTGCAGGAGTTCAGGAGCGCAGGAGTTCAGGGCTCCAGGGCTCCAGAACTTCAGAAGTTCAGGGCTTTCGAAGTTCAGGGCTTCAGGGCGACGAGGAGGAGCACGTCGTAGACCTCCTCGACCAGGCCCTCTGGGAAGACTTTGAGCAGGTGGCCGCGCTCCTCCTCCAGGAAGGCGGTCCTGCGCTCCTCGGGTGTGAGGAGGAACGCCGAGTGGCTGCCGATGTTGGCGAGGTGGGTGTCGATGGTGACGCGACGGCTCCAGCGGACCTCGCGGCGGCGGAAGCGCAGGCGGCCGCTCGGGTCGGCCAGTTCGGTCCGGCTGCCGTTCCGTTGGCGGGCGACCATGTCCACACCGAAGAAGCGGCCGATGCGGACGGCGGCCTCGGCGAGCCAGGGGATGTCCAGGGCGTCGCCGTTCCACCACAGGGCCAGCGCACCGCCCGGCCGCAGCACACGCAGGGCTTCCGGCACCGAGTGGGCGGGGTCGGTCCAGTGCCAGGCCTGGGCGTAGGTGAGGAAGTCGGCGTGGGCGTCGGGGAGGGGCAAGGCGTTGCCGTTGCCGCGGACCAACGGGATGTGCGGCAGTGCCCGCCGGAACTCGGCGGCCATGCCCGCGCCGGGTTCGACGGCGAGGACGTCGGCTCCGCGGGCGTGCAGCAGAGCGGTCGCGATACCGGTACCGGCGCCGACGTCCACGGTCCTGGCACCGGCCAGGGAGCGGCCGGCCATGTCCTCGACGGCGTCGAAGAGAGCGGGCGGATAGGAGGGGCGGTTCGCCGCGTACTGGGCGGCGGCCGAGTTGAAGGAGGTGGCTCGGGCGGCGTGGTGGGCGGGTGAACCGGCGGGCGTCGACTCGGTGGCTGTCATGAAGTCATCGTGAGCGGAAGGGGCGGGCCGGGGCTGCGGTTTCCGGCGGAATGCGTACCGGTACGTCCTCCCTCGCGGATGGGCCGCACCTGCCGCACCGGGCTGCGCGACAACCCCGTACCGACGCGAGCAAGTGGGGCCGCACCTCGCGCATCCGGCTGCGCGCACCCCATGGACCGGGCGAGCGGGCGCGGCCACACCTCGCACACCCGGCTGCGCGAAACGCCCGTACCGACGCGAGCGAGTGGGGCCGCACCTCGCGCATCCGGCTACGCGCACCCCTGGACCGGCGCGAGCGGGCGAGGCCGCACCTCGCGCACCCGGCTGCACGAACCCCGTACCCACCTGAGTGGAGCGAGGCGGCATCCGGCGTGCCCGGTGGTGCGGAAGCCCCGTGCCGCCGGGGCCCGCGGGTCCCGGACTGCGCCCTGCGGGGTCTAGCGGCGGCGCTTGTTCTTGGGGCTCTTCGCGTTCTTCGCGGGGTTGCCGGTGCGGCGGGTCGTGCGGCGTTCGTGGGCCTCGCGGGCCTTCTCGTACTCCTCGCGGTGCAGCTTCTCGCCCGGGGCCTCGGTGAGGGAACGGACGAAGTAGGCGAGGAGGGAGCCGACGAAGCCGATGGCGAGCAGGCCGCGCAGGGAAGCCTGGCGCTCGGGGTCGTGCCGTTTGCCGAAGCCCTCCCAGGTGTTGCGGAAGGCGAGCGCGCTGCAGATCGCGAACATGGCGATGACCAGCACGGTCACGAAGGAGCCGGTGTCGGCTATCTGGATGCCTTCATAGGCGAAGCGGAGCACCAGGCAGGAGAGGACGGCGGCGGCGAGGGACCCGACGGCGACGCCGGCGCGGCGGGCCGGGTAGCCGTTGTCGTGGTTCACCCAGGACGTGCCGAAGAAGCGCAGGGGCTCGGGGCGGGGGCCGCGGTCCCGGGCCGTTGCGGCCTGGGAAGTGACGGCCTGGGCGGTCGCGGCCTGGGTCGCGCCCGCGGCGGAGTCCTCGGAGCCCGCCGCAGAGTCCGGGGTGCCGGTTTCGTCGCTCACGGGACGATTATGTCTCCGTGCGGGGCCGGGCCCCCGGCTGGGGCGGCTGCTCAGGGCCTGCATTGCCTGCATTCGGCCCGGCGCACCCCCGCCGGGGGCGGATGCTCAGGGCCGGCGCACGGCTTGCGGTGCTCCCGGCTGGGGGCGGGTGCTCGGGGCCTGTGAGGGGTCCGGCGCTCCCAGCCGGGCGCCTGGGTGGGGTCAGCCGCAGCGTGGGGCGATGTAGCCGTCGCTGCCCGTGTGGACGAAGGCGTCCGAGACGTACTCGCCGCTGTCGATGAGGTCCCAGATGTTGGTCGTGCCGTAGGGCCCGGCGACCGTCGTACCGGGCGTCTGGCAGTAGATCGGTACGCGGACGCCCTCCGGCAGGACGCGGACGAGGTTGTAGCCGGTGCCGGGGCCGCTGCGGACGTTCAGCCGGACGCCGGGGGCGACGGCGTAGGTACGGACGGCTGCCGCTGCCGGCGCCGTGGTGGTGTCGTCGATGCCCTCGGCCTCTGGTGCGCGGTCAACTGACATGAAAGTGGGCCCTCCCCCGTCGTTCGGCTGGAACTGCGCGTGAAACACATGTGCGCAACGCGCACGCAGACGCTAGCAAGCCGCCTCTGTCTCGTACGAGTCATCGACTAGGCTCCGTGCGTCGCGCGCGCGGACGAACAGCACGGGGGTGGTCCATGACGCCACAGCGCAACACCGGAGCGGGCGCGGAAGCGGAACTTCCTGAATACGCCGGCCACTATCGACTGGAGTCCTGTCTGGGATCCGGGGGCATGGGGGTCGTGCACCTCGCCCGTAGCACCTCGGGGATGAAGCTCGCGGTGAAGGTCGTGCATGCCGAATTCGCCCGGGATCCCGAGTTCAGGGGACGTTTCCGGCAGGAGGTGGCCGCCGCGCGGCGGGTCAGCGGGGCCTTCACGGCGCCGGTCGTGGACGCCGATCCGGAGGGCGAACGGCCCTGGATGGCCACGCTGTTCATTCCCGGTCCGACCCTGTCCGAACAGGTGAAGCGGAAGGGTCCGATGCCGGCCGCGCAGCTGCGCAGGCTGATGGCCGGGCTCGCCGAGGCGCTGCGGGACATCCACCGGGTCGGGGTCGTGCACCGCGATCTGAAGCCGAGCAACGTGCTGCTGGCCGAGGACGGGCCGAAGGTCATCGACTTCGGCATCTCACGGCCCAAGGACAGCGAACTGCGGACCGAGACCGGCAAGTTGATCGGCACGCCGCCCTTCATGGCACCCGAGCAGTTCCGGCGGCCCCGCGAGGTGGGGCCCGCGGCCGACGTCTTCGCGCTCGGGTCGGTCATGGTGCACGCGGCCACCGGGCGCGGGCCGTTCGACTCCGACAGCCCGTACGTCGTCGCGTACCAGGTGGTGCACGACGAGCCCGACCTGACCGGTGTGCCGGACAGCCTCGCACCGCTGATCCGGCGCTGCCTGGCCAAGGAGCCCGAGGACCGGCCCACGCCGGACGAGCTGATGCGGGAACTGCGCTCGGTGGCGGCCTCGTTCGACACGCAGGCGTTCATACCGGCGCAGCGGACGGCCGGGGACGGACCCCCGCCGCCGGCGGCGGGCCCCGGGCCGGCCGGCCGGCGCCCCGCGCGGCGCCTGGGCCGCGGACGGCTGGTACTGGGTGCCGCAGCCCTCGCGCTGGCGCTGGTGGGTTCCCTCGCCTCGGTCTGGGCGTTCGGCGGCGACGATTCGGCCCCGCGGCGGGAGAGCGGGCCGGCTCGGACGGTCGCCTCCGGTCCCTGGACGGCCCGGTCCGTGCCCGCGGGTGAGGGCATGCCGCAATGTGCCGAGGGGGCGGGCCGGTTGCTCTGCGCGCGGCCGGGTGTCGTGTTCGCGCTGTCCGCCTCCGACGGCAGGCTCCTGTGGCGGCGCTCGGTCCACACGCGCACCACGAGCGGGCCGCCGGCCGTCTCCGGTGGGCTGGTGCAGCCGTACACGGACGGCGGCTCGCGGCTGGCGGGGCTCGATCCGGCCACGGGCAAGGACGTCTGGCAGCGCCGCCTGCCGACGGGGACGACGGTGCGGTACGCCGGCGGCACGGCTCTGCTCACCGATGCCGGCGGAGTGGTCACCGGCGTGGACGGCGCGACCGGCGCCACGCGCTGGCGCAGTACGGTGCCCGGGCAGGGCGGGCCCTCCTTCACCGCGTTTCCGGGGGAGGCCGGCGGGTCCGCGTATGCCACGCGTACGTCCGCCGACGGTAAGAACACCCAGGTGACCGCGGTGGACCCGGGCACGGGCAAGGCCGGGTGGGACGTCCGGCTGGGGGGATGGCTGAAGCCCGTGGCCGCCGGGAAGGACGGTTCGGTGTACTTCCTGGGTGTCGACAGCGGCTACGGCGCCAAGGAGATCGTCCGCTACTCCCCCGCCACCGGGTCGACCCGGCGGGTCGCGCTGCCCGCCGTGCTCGACGGCGCGCACGTGGCCGTACGGGGGGACGTGGCCTACGTGCTCGCCACCGGCGGCTCCCTCGACGCGGTGGACCTGGGGACGGGGAAGCACATGTGGCACCTGGAGACGTCCGTGAGCCGTGGTTCGGCCCCCGTCGTGCAGGGCGGCCGGGTGTACTTCACCGCGAGCGACGGCCGGCTGCTCGCCGTCGACGCCCGCACGGGGCGGCTCGTCGGGCAGACGCCCGCACGTCTGGGCGCGAACTCGGCCCAGGTGATGAGCACGCCGCCCGCCCCACTGATCGTCGGCAGCCTCGTCTGCGCCACCGCGCCCGACGGCACCGTCTTCGCGGTGGACGGCCGCTCGCCCGCGCGGTGGTGAGGCCCCGCGGCCCGGCCCCGTTGAACCGGCGAAGGGCCGCCCCCGCAGGAGGCGGCCCTTCACACGGACGGATCGTTCGACCAGCTAGTACGGCCGGTCAGCCCAGCCGGGACACGTCCCGGACGGCGCCCTTGTCGGCGCTCGTCGCCATCGCCGCGTAGGCGCGCAGGGCGGCGGAGACCTTGCGCTCCCGGTTCTTCGGGGCGTGGACGCCGTTCAGCGCCTGCTCGCGGCGGGCCAGTTCCGCCTCGTCCACGAGCAGCTCGATCGAGCGGCCCGGGATGTCGATGCGGATGCGGTCGCCGTCCTGGACCAGGGCGATGGTGCCGCCGGAGGCCGCCTCCGGGGAGGCGTGGCCGATGGACAGGCCCGAGGTACCGCCGGAGAAGCGGCCGTCGGTGATCAGGGCGCAGGTCTTGCCGAGGCCGCGGCCCTTCAGGTACGAGGTCGGGTACAGCATCTCCTGCATGCCGGGGCCGCCCTTGGGGCCCTCGTAGCGGATGACGACGACGTCGCCGTCCTTGACCTCCTGGGTCAGGATCCGCTGGACGGCCTCCTCCTGGGACTCGCAGACGACCGCCGGGCCCTCGAAGGTCCAGATCGACTCGTCCACGCCGGCCGTCTTCACCACGCAGCCGTCGACGGCGAGGTTGCCGCGGAGGACCGCCAGGCCGCCGTCCTTGGAGTACGCGTGCTCGACGGAGCGGATGCAGCCGTTCTCGGCGTCCTCGTCCAGGGCCTCCCAGCGCTCGGACTGGGAGAAGGCCTCGGCGGAGCGGACGCAGCCGGGGGCCGCGTGCCACAGTTCGACGGCCTCGGGGGACGGGGAGCCGCCGCGGACGTCCCAGGTCTTCAGCCAGTCGGCGAGGGAGGGGCTGTGGACGGCGTGGACGTCCTCGTTGAGCAGGCCGCCGCGGTGCAGTTCGCCGAGCAGTGCCGGGATGCCGCCGGCGCGGTGCACGTCCTCCATGTAGTACGTGCGGTTCTTGGCGACGTTCGGGGCGACCTTGGCGAGACAGGGGACGCGGCGCGAGACGGCGTCGATCTGGTCCAGGCCGAAGGGGACGCCCGCCTCCTGGGCGGCGGCCAGCAGGTGCAGGATCGTGTTGGTGGAGCCGCCCATCGCGATGTCCAGGGCCATGGCGTTCTCGAAGGCCTGGAAGGTGGCGATGTTGAGGGGCAGGACGGTGTGGTCGTCCTGCTCGTAGTAGCGGCGGGTGAGGTCCATGACCGTGCGGGCCGCGTTCTCGTACAGGGCGCGGCGGGCGGTGTGGGTGGCGAGGACCGAGCCGTTGCCGGGCAGGGAGAGGCCGATGGCCTCGGTGAGGCAGTTCATCGAGTTGGCGGTGAACATGCCGGAACAGCTGCCGCAGGTCGGGCAGGCGTTCTCCTCGATGCGGAGGATGTCCTCGTCGGAGATCTTGTCGTTGACGGCGTCGGAGATCGCGTCGACCAGGTCGAGGGTGCGGACGGTGCCGTCGACGAGGGTGGCCCGGCCGGACTCCATGGGGCCGCCGGAGACGAAGACCGTCGGGATGTTCAGGCGCAGCGCCGCCATCAGCATGCCCGGGGTGATCTTGTCGCAGTTGGAGATGCAGACCAGGGCGTCGGCGCAGTGGGCCTCGACCATGTACTCCACCGAGTCCGCGATCAGGTCGCGGGAGGGCAGCGAGTACAGCATGCCGCCGTGGCCCATGGCGATGCCGTCGTCGACGGCGATCGTGTTGAACTCGCGCGGGATGCCGCCGGCCTCCTTGATCGCCTCGCTGACGATCCGGCCGACCGGCTGGAGGTGGGTGTGGCCGGGCACGAACTCGGTGAAGGAGTTGGCGACGGCGATGATCGGCTTCCGGCCGATGTCCGCACCGGGTACACCGGAGGCGCGCATAAGGGCGCGGGCGCCCGCCATGTTGCGGCCGTGGGTGACTGTGCGGGACCTCAGCTCGGGCATCGTCGCTCGCTCCTTCGGAGACCTTCTGGGACCTTCCGGCGAAGAGTCCAGAGAGTTCTGACTGTACGGTCGAGCGTACGCCGGTGCTCCAAGTGCTGGACATGCTTGTCCGGAATGCGGGACGCCCGTTCCACGTACCGTGCTGTCAGGGCTGCGTCAGGTGGGCCTGCACCACCGGTGCCACCCGCGCGATGATCTGCTCCAGGTCCGCCGAGGCGAGCGGCTCCAGCTTGATCACGTAGCGCATCATCGCCGTACCGACGATCTGCGCGGCCGCCAGTTCGGCGCGCAGCTCCGCGTCCGGCAGGTCCAGCTGGGCGACGACGCGGCGCAGCAGCTGGGTGGCGACGAGCCGGCGGAAGACGGCGGCGGCGGTCTCGTTGTTCACGGCGGACCGCAGGATGGCGAGGAGCGGCGCCCGGGTCGCGGGGTTCTCCCAGACGCCGAGGATGAAGCGGGTCAGCCGCTCCCCGACGCTCTCCAGGGGGCCGGCCGCCACCGCGTTCGGTGCGTTCAGGGCGGGGGCGAAGGCGACCTCGATGGCCGCCTCGAAGACCTGCTCCTTGGTGCCGAAATAGTGGTGGACGAGCGCGGAGTCCACGCCGGCGGCCTTGGCGATGCCGCGGACGGACGTCTTCTCGTACCCGCGCGCGGAGAACTCCTCGCGGGCGGAGGCGAGGATCCGGTCGCGGGTGTCGGCGGACTCGGTGCGCGGGGGGCGGCCGCGGCGGCGGGGGACGGGCTGGGTCGTCATCGCCGGGGCACCCGCACCGCCGAGGCCAGGTGCTTGCGCGTGAACTCCAGGGCCTCGGCGAGGTCGGCCTCACGTTCGGCGCTGGACATCGCCCTGCGGGTGTTGACCTCGATGACGACGTGGCCGTCGAAGCCGGTGAGCGCGAGGCGCTCCAGCAGCTCGGCGCAGGGCTGGTTGCCGCGGCCGGGCACCAGGTGCTCGTCCTTGGCCGAGCCCCGGCCGTCCGCCAGGTGGACGTGCCCGAGCCGGTCCCCCATGCGGTCGACCATGTCCAGGGCGTCGGTGCGGGCCGTCGCCGTGTGGCTGAGGTCGATCGTGAAGTGCCGGTAGTCGTGGTTGGTGACGTCCCAGTCGGGGGCGTAGGCGAGCATCTCGCGGTCGCGGTAGCGCCAGGGGTACATGTTCTCGACGGCGAACCGTACGTCCGTCTCGTTCGCCATCCGCCAGATCCCGTCGACGAAGTCGCGGGCGTACTGCCGCTGCCAGCGGAACGGCGGGTGCACGACGACGGTGGAGGCCCCCAGCTTCTCCGCCGCCGCCCTGGCCCGCTGGAGCTTCACCCAGGGGTCCGTGGACCAGACTCGCTGGGTGATCAGCAGACAGGGGGCGTGGACGGCCAGGATCGGGACGCCGTGGTAGTCCGACAGGCGGCGCAGGGCCTCGATGTCCTGGCTGACCGGGTCGGTCCACACCATGACCTCGACTCCGTCGTAGCCGAGGCGCGCGGCGATCTCGAAGGCCGTCGCCGTCGACTCCGGGTACACGGAGGCGGTCGACAGCGCGATGCGCACGTCCGTCTGTTCAGCCACGTCCGTCACCATACGGCGTCGGGTGGTGCCGGTGTTGGGTGCCTGTTCGCCGTTGTGACTTTTGCCATTTGTGCGGGTGCGGGTGCGTTGTTCTTCCGGCGCGGCACCGAGCCCCGACCCCACGCCCCCTTACGGGGCGCTGATCGTGTCCATGTGGTCGAGGCGCCGGAGGATCACACCCTCCCTCAGGGCCCACGGGCAGATCTCCAGGTTCTCGACCCCGAACAGGTCCATCGCGCCCTCGGCGACCAGGGCGCCGGCGAGGAGCTGGCCCGCCCTGCCCTCCGAGACGCCGGGCAGCTCGGCGCGCTGGTCGGCCGTCATGCCTGCCAGGCGCGGGACCCAGGCCTCCAGGGACTCGCGCTTGAGTTCGCGCTGCACGTAGAGGCCCTCGGCGCTGCGGGCGGCGCCGGCGATCCGGGCGAGCTGCTTGAAGGTCTTGGAGGTGGCGACCACGTGGTCGGGAGCGCCGAAGCGGCTGAATTCGCCCACCGTGCGGGCGATCTCCGCGCGGACGTGCCGGCGCAGGGCGCGGACGGCGTCCGGGCCGGGCGGGTCGCCGGGCAGCCAGCCGGCGGTGAGGCGGCCGGCGCCGAGCGGGAGCGAGACGGCGGTGTCCGGCTCCTCGTCTATGCCGTAGGCGATCTCCAGGGAGCCACCGCCGATGTCCAGGACCAGCAGTTTTCCGGCGGACCAGCCGAACCAGCGGCGGACGGCGAGGAAGGTGAGGCGGGCCTCCTCCTCGCCGGTGAGGACCTGGAGCCGGACGCCGGTCTCGGCCTCCACGCGCGCGAGGACCTCGTCCGCGTTGCCGGCCTCGCGGACCGCGGAGGTCGCGAACGGGAGCAGGTCCTCGACGCCCTTGTCCTCGGCGGCCTGGAGCGCCTCTCGCACGACGTCGGTCAGCTTGTGGATGCCGTCGTCGCCGATGGCACCGCTGTCGTCGAGGAGTTGGGCGAGCCGAAGGTCGGCCTTGTGCGAATGCGCGGGCAGCGGGCGCGCGCCGGGGTGAGCGTCCACCACCAGCAGATGCACCGTGTTCGAACCCACGTCCAGGACACCGAGTCTCATGTACGGAACGCTACTGCCAGATCGTCCGCCCTCGGTCCCCGGATCGGGCTCCAGCCACTTACCCTGGACGGGTGCCAAAGACGAAAAAGGCGAAGCCGGGGAAAGCCGACAAGGCGGACAAGGTTCGCAAGACCGCCAAAGCATCCAAGGGGGCGAAGATGAGTGACGAGAAGGGGCTCGACTTCGCGCGCGCCTGGGTGGAGTTTCCCGACCCGGCGGACGACGAGCAGGTGTTCCGCTGCGATCTGACCTGGCTGACCTCTCGCTGGAACTGCATCTTCGGCAGTGGCTGCCAGGGCATTCAGCCGGGTCGCGCGGCGGACGGGTGCTGCACGCTGGGGGCGCACTTCTCCGACGAGGACGACGAGAAGCGGGTCGCCACGCACGTGGCACGGCTCACCCCGGAGATCTGGCAGCACCACGACGAGGGCACGCGGAACGGGTGGGTCTCGGAGGACGAGGAGGGCTCCCGGCAGACGCGTCCCTTCGAGGGGTCCTGCATCTTCCAGAACCGGCCCGGATTCGCCGGCGGCGCCGGCTGCTCGCTGCACATCCTCGCCCTGAAGGAGGGCCGGGAGCCGCTGGAGACCAAGCCGGACGTCTGCTGGCAGCTGCCGATCCGGCGGACGTACGACTGGATCGACCGGCCGGACGACACGCGGGTGCTGCAGGTGTCCATCGGCGAGTACGACCGGCGGGGCTGGGGCCCCGGCGGCCATGACCTGCACTGGTGGTGCACCTCGGCGACCTCGGCGCACGGCGCCGGAGAGCCGGTGTACGTCTCGTACCGCGCCGAGCTGACCGAGCTGATGGGCAAGGCCGGGTACGACCGTCTCGTCGAGCTGTGCGAACAGCGGCTGGCCTCCCAGCTGCCCCTCGTGGCTCCCCACCCGGCGGACCCGGCACGGTAACCGGGGCGCACCGCCTTCACCGCCCGCCCGTACGCCCGCCTGTCGCCGCCGACGGCACGACCGCCGGCCCCTGGGCGCCCGGCGTTTTCCGGTTCGGCGCGAGCCGTCGGCCGGCCCTAACTGCCCGACGGGCTCGGTGTCCCGCTGTCCGTCGGGGTCGGCGTCGGGGTCGGGGTGTCCGAAGGGGGCGGGGTCGTCGGGGTGGGCGTCGGATCCGTGGGCGGTGGGGCCGGGGTGGTCGGGTCCGTGGGCGGGGTGCTGGGCGGGACCGACGGCGGGGTCGAGGACGGACGGGGCGTCGGGCGGCTCGGGGCCGTGCCGTAGCCGTCGATGGTGACCACCGCGCCCGCCGGGGCCACCGCCACCTGCGCGTGCCAGTGGCCGGACGGCTCGCGCAGATGGTCGACGTACACCTTGATCGTCAACGTCTCGCCGGGGGCGAGGGTTCCCGAGGACTGGCTGAAGTAGAGCCAGCCGGCCGAGGTGGACACCGACCAGTCGACGTCGGCGGAGCCGGAGGCGGTGAGGGTGATCAGCGTCGTGTCGCCGTCGTTGGCCGCACCGACCGCCAGTTTCCCGGCGCCCTCGCGGTCCGCCCCGCCGACGCTGACGACCTCCACGGAGACGTCCGCCTTGCCGTCCTTGGCGACCCGCGCCCCAGGCTTCACGCTGGCGTTACCCGCGTTCTCGTAGCCGCCCGCCGCATCGCTGCCGAACGCGTCCGGGCCCTGAGCCTCGCGCGCGGTCGCCGAGCGTCCGTCGTCGTCCACGGCCGGCCCGCCCCGGTAGGCGGCCCAGAGCGCGAGGACCGGCGCGGCGACGACCGTGGCGACCACCGTGGTCGTGACGGCACGCGCGCGGAGACGGTCGCGGCGGGCCGCGCGGTCCTTGGGGTCCATCGGAAAGCCGCGCCGGTCGAAGCGCGGTACTGCCGCACCCCGCGTGCGCGGGTGGTGCGCGAGCGTCATGTGCAGGGCCGCGCGCGGGGCCTCCAGGACGGGCAGCTCGGCGGGGGTGACCGTGGCACCGGGCCAGCGGCCGGGGACGGCGCACTCGGCGGTGCGGCGGCAGCGCGGGCACTCGTCGACGTGCCGGACCAGCTCGCCGCGTACCGCCGCGCTGAGGACCATCTGGCTGTCGCCGGTGAGGTGGGCCACGCTCGGGCAGCCTCCGGTCTCCACCACGGCGAGGGCCGCGCGGGTGCGCTCGACCTCGCAGGCGGCGGTGGCGAGCAGCTCGCGCGCGGCGGCGGGTTCCATGCCGAGGACGCGGGCGACCTCGTGGGCGGCGAGGTGGTGGCGGACGGCCAGTTCCAGGGCCTCGCGTTGCTCGGGCGTGGTGCCGGCCGCCTCCGGCCAGGCGAGCAGGGCCAGTTCGCGGCGCCGTCGCACCCGGACCTCCGCAGCGACGGGCGGCTCGGGGGCCTGCTTCCCGGCTCCTCGCGCGGCTCCGGTACGGCCCGCCGCGTGCGTGGCCTGACGTTTCTGCTTGGCCTCGGCGAGCTTGCGCAGGCAGGCCCAGCGGGCCAGTGCGTAGAGCCAGGCCCTGCGGTCGCCGGCCGCCTCGGGGACCCGGTGCCCGCGCCGCTCGGCCAGGGCGAGGACGTCGCCGAGGGCGGCGGTGGCCGTGTCGTGGTCGCACAGCACCGACAGACAGTAGGTGAACAGACCGTCCAGGTACGGCTCGTAGCGCGCCGGCGTGCGCTGGGCGAGGGTGCGCGCGGCCGCGCGGTCGCGTGCCTCACGGGCCTCGCGGCGGGCTTCACGTGCCTCACGCGACTCACGCTGCGCCCGGTGCGCGCCGGTCGTGCGGGTGGTCGTCTCCGGACTGCTGCTCATCACCCGTGCGACCGTAGGCGGCGGCGGAGTGCCCCTTCCGGAGCCTTGAGCACTTTTAATCCGTACGGGTGAAACGATCCCTCATAAGGGGACAGGAACCCTTTATTCCGCGGCCGGTTCCCGACGGGTGGTGGCCGATAACGGACCACTCGTACGTGACCCCGTGCCCCCGCGCACGGTCCCGGGACCCGTTGTCAGTGCCACGGGCTACGGTTTCCGCATGGCTGCCCGTACGAAGACCACCAAGGACCGACCGTCCTACCGCTGCACCGAATGCGGCTGGCAGACGGCCAAGTGGCTCGGCCGCTGCCCCGAGTGCCAGGCCTGGGGGACGGTCGAGGAGTACGGCACGCCCGCGGTCAGGACGACGACGCCGGGCCGCGTGTCCACCTCCGCGCTGCCCATCGGCCAGGTCGACGGCCGCCAGGCCACCGCCCGCTCCACCGGCGTGCCCGAGCTGGACCGGGTGCTCGGCGGCGGCCTCGTGCCGGGCGCGGTCGTGCTGCTGGCCGGCGAGCCCGGCGTCGGCAAGTCCACCCTCCTGCTGGACGTGGCCGCCAAGTCCGCCGGCGCCGAGCACCGCACCCTCTACGTGACCGGCGAGGAGTCGGCGAGCCAGGTGCGGCTGCGCGCCGACCGCATCGGCGCCCTCGACGACCACCTGTACCTGGCCGCCGAGACCGACCTGTCCGCGGTCCTCGGCCACCTGGACGAGGTCAAGCCGTCCCTGCTGATCCTCGACTCGGTGCAGACGGTCGCGTCCCCGGAGATCGACGGTGCGCCCGGCGGCATGGCCCAGGTCCGGGAGGTGGCCGGCGCCCTGATCCGCGCGTCCAAGGAGCGCGGCATGTCCACGCTGCTGGTGGGCCACGTCACCAAGGACGGCGCCATCGCCGGCCCCCGCCTGCTGGAACACCTGGTGGACGTCGTCCTGCACTTCGAGGGCGACCGGCACGCCCGCCTGCGCCTGGTGCGCGGAGTGAAGAACCGCTACGGGGCGACGGACGAGGTCGGCTGCTTCGAGCTGCACGACGAGGGCATCACGGGCCTCGCCGACCCCAGCGGTCTGTTCCTGACCCGCCGCGCCGAGCCCGTGCCCGGCACCTGCCTGACCGTGACCCTGGAGGGCCGCCGGCCCCTGGTGGCCGAGGTGCAGGCGCTGACCGTCGACTCCCAGATCCCCTCCCCGCGGCGCACGACGTCGGGTCTGGAGACCTCGCGCGTGTCGATGATGCTGGCCGTCCTGGAGCAGCGCGGCCGGATCACCGCGCTCGGCAAGCGGGACATCTACTCCGCGACGGTCGGCGGCGTGAAGCTGTCGGAGCCGGCCGCCGACCTCGCGGTCGCGCTCGCCCTCGCCTCCGCCGCCAGCGACACCCCGCTGCCGAAGAACCTGGTCGCCATCGGCGAGGTGGGACTCGCGGGCGAGGTCAGACGGGTCACGGGCGTGCAGCGCAGGCTCGCCGAGGCGCACCGGCTGGGCTTCACGCACGCACTCGTACCGGCCGATCCGGGGAAGGTGCCGTCCGGCATGAAGGTCCTGGAAGTCGCCGACATGGGGGAGGCGCTCCGGGTGCTGCCGCGCTCCCGTCGCCGAGAGGCCCCACGGGAGGCGGAGGAGCGCCGGTAGACTTTGCCCAGGTCTCGCCTGTCCGTACGAACCGAGTGCGGGTACGGGAGCGCGTCAGAACCTGCGACCGGAGGAGTGCAGTGGCAGCCAACGACCGGGCAGCAGCTCCCGGAAAGTCCGGTGGGAGTGCCGGTACCGATGGCCTGATGCGCGCCTCGCTGAGCGCCGTGGCACCGGGTACGGCCCTGCGTGACGGCTTGGAGCGGGTCCTGCGCGGCAACACCGGCGGCCTCATCGTCCTCGGCTCCGACAAGACGGTCGAGGCGATGTGCACGGGCGGTTTCGTGCTGGACGTCGAGTTCACCGCGACCCGGCTGCGGGAGCTGTGCAAGCTGGACGGCGGCATCGTGCTGTCGTCGGACCTGTCGAAGATCCTGCGTGCGGGCGTCCAGCTGGTCCCGGACCCGACGATCCCCACGGAGGAGACGGGCACGCGGCACCGCACGGCGGACCGGGTCAGCAAGCAGGTCGGCT
The DNA here is from genome assembly GCF_016741775.1 of Streptomyces actinomycinicus. Taxonomy (GTDB): domain Bacteria; phylum Actinomycetota; class Actinomycetes; order Streptomycetales; family Streptomycetaceae; genus Streptomyces; species Streptomyces actinomycinicus. The sequence continues at coordinate 18,467 of NZ_JAERRK010000017.1, forward strand.
TCCCCGTGGTCTCCGTCTCCCAGTCGATGCGGCTGATCGCCCTCTACGTGGACGGACAGCGGCGCGTCCTGGAGGACTCGGCGGCGATCCTCTCCCGCGCGAACCAGGCGCTGGCCACGCTGGAGCGGTACAAGCTGCGGCTGGACGAGGTCGCGGGCACGCTGTCGGCGCTGGAGATCGAGGACCTGGTGACGGTCCGGGACGTCTCCGCGGTCGCGCAGCGGCTGGAGATGGTCCGCCGCATTGCCACCGAAATCGCCGAATACGTGGTCGAACTGGGCACCGACGGGCGTCTTCTCGCCCTCCAGCTGGAGGAGTTGATCGCCGGGGTCGAGCCCGACCGCGAGCTGGTCGTCCGGGACTACGTGCCCGAGCCGACGGCGAAGCGCTCCCGCACGGTCGAGGAAGCCCTCGCCGAGCTGGACGCCCTGACCCACGCGGAGCTTCTCGAACTCGGCACGGTGGCGCGTGCGCTGGGCTACACCGGTTCGCCCGAGACGCTCGACTCGGCGGTGTCCCCGCGGGGCTTCCGGCTGCTGGCCAAGGTTCCGCGCCTGCCGGGCGCGATCATCGACCGCCTGGTGGAGCACTTCGGGGGGCTGCAGAAGCTGCTCGCCGCCAGTGTGGACGACCTGCAGACCGTGGACGGTGTGGGCGAGGCCCGGGCGCGGAGCGTGCGGGAAGGGCTGTCGCGCTTGGCCGAGTCGTCGATCTTGGAGCGGTACGTCTGAGTTCTGGGCCGGGCGCGTGTAGGGGTTGAGCCGGGGCGCCTAGAGGGGCGGGGCCGCGTGCCGTCGGGCGGCTGCGGGTGCGGGGTGGTTGCTCGCGCCGTTCCCCGCGCCCCCTGCGGGGGCTTTCCGGCCGACCCCCGCTTGGCGGTCCGTCGTGGTTGCTCGCGCCGTTCCCCGCGCCCCCTGCGGGGGCTTTCCGGCCGACCCCCGCTTGGCGGTCCGTCGTGGTTGCTCGCGCCGTTCCCCGCGCCCCCTTGCGGGGGCTTTCCGGCCGACCGCGTTCGGCGGTCCCTCGTGGTTGCTCTTGCCGTTCCCCGCGCCCGCTGCGGGGTGGCTCCGGTTTGTGGGTGTGTCAGTCCGCTGACAGGACGAACGAAGTCTGTGTCTTGGGAAGGCCGGGGGCCTTGGCTTCCAGGAGGTACGTGCCTGCGTGGGCCGAACCCGCCGGCGGCGTTGCGCAGTGCGCGGCACTCGGCTTGCGGTCCCACTTCACGGTGTACGTGATGGCCTGCCCGGCCGGCACCCGGAAGACCAGGCTGCCCGCACCCTTGGGGCAGTCGTCCGACGACCAGTACGCGTCGTCGCCGTCCGCCGGGGTGATGGTCAACACCGCCTTCTTCGGCCCGAGATCGACCTTGCAGTCGGCCGACGAACTGTTCCTGACGGTGAGTTCAAAGGCCGGCGTCTGGTCCGGCGAGTAGGAGTTGTGCTCGCTGCGCAGGGTCAACGCCACCGCTCCGGAGGCGCAGTCGGGCACCGTGGAGGACGCCGGGAGGGCGTCGCCCGCACCGACGTCGCCGCCACCGGAACCCGAACCGGAGCCGTCACCCGACCCGGTGGCGCCGTCGGAGCCGCCGGTCGGCCCGCCCGCGCCGCCGCTCCCGCCGGAGGCGGAGCCGGAGCCGGAGCCGCCGGAGTCCTCGCCGCCCGACTCGTCGCGTCCGCCGGGACGTTGGCTGTAGGCGGGGCCGGACTCGGAGGGCCCGGGGGTGATCGTGTGCGTGGGATTCTTGCCGTTGGAACCGTCGGCGCTCTTCTTGCCGCTCCCACCGCCGGCCACGACGATCCATGTGATCACCAGCGCCGACAGGGCGAGCACGGACAGCAGCACGGCCCTCCGACGCCAGTAGATGGAGGAGGGAAGCGGCCCGACCGGATTGCGCAGAGATCCCACGGCGCAAACTGTACGAGAGATCGCCCGGCTTGCTCGCCCCACCCGCCGCACCGGCGCCAACTTTTCCGGATCATCATCCCGGTAACTGCCGTCACGGACATACTTCTTCGCCTTCCGCCACGCTCGGTGACCGTGCCATCACGCACCATGCCCGCCAACCCGTGGCAGGATCGGGAGTGCCATGACTGAGATGCTGCACGCCCCCGTGATCGCCTGGTTCGACGTCCACGCCCGCGACCTCCCGTGGCGCCGCCCGGAGGCGGGCCCGTGGGGTGTGATGGTCAGCGAGTTCATGCTGCAGCAGACGCCGGTGAGCCGGGTGCTGCCCGTCTACGAGGAGTGGCTGGCCCGCTGGCCGCGCCCCGCGGACCTCGCGAAGGAGGCACCCGGAGAGGCGGTGCGCGCCTGGGGCCGGCTCGGCTACCCGCGCCGGGCCCTGCGCCTGCACGGAGCCGCGGTGGCCATAACGGAACGGCACGGCGGGGACGTACCGACGGAACACGCGCAACTGCTGGCGCTGCCCGGCATCGGTGAGTACACGGCCGCTGCGGTGGCCTCGTTCGCGTACGGGCAGCGGCACGCGGTACTGGACACCAATGTCCGCCGGGTCCTCGCGCGGGCGGTGACGGGCGTGCAGTACCCGCCGAACGCGACCACGGCCGCGGAGCGGCGTCTGGCACGGGAGTTGCTGCCGCAGGACGACCCGACCGCCGCGCGGTGGGCCGCGGCCTCCATGGAGTTGGGCGCACTGGTGTGCACGGCGAAGAACGAGGGCTGCCAGCGCTGCCCGATCGCCGCGCAGTGTGCCTGGCGGCTCGCGGGCAAGCCGGAGCACTCGGGGCCGCCGCGCCGCGGGCAGACCTACGCGGGCACCGACCGGCAGGTGCGCGGCAAACTGCTGGCCGTCCTGCGGGAGGCGCACGCACCGGTGCCGCAGGCGGCGTTGGACCGGGTGTGGCACGAGCCGGTGCAGCGGGCCCGGGCGCTCGACGGGCTGGTCGCGGACGGTCTGGTGGAGCCGCTGCCGGGCGGCCTGTACCGGCTGCCGCTCAGCTGACGGACAGCCAGATCACAGCGGGCCGGAGTACGTTACAGAGACCGCGACCACATAAATCGACATGAAACTGGGCATAAAGCCCTCTCCTCTTACCCCGTTCCTACTTCCGTTACACAACCGACGGACAGCCGATTGCCAGCCGCAGGCTGGTCCGCACAGCCCCGTGACAACCGCTCCGTAGCTTCTTCTCCGTGCCCGGCAGACCAGGGCCACGGGGACGGCGGGACTTCCGGCACGAGAGCCGGAAGCACTACGGGGAACGGAGGCGGTTGATCATGGCGCAGGGCGAGGTGCTCGAATTCGAGGAGTACGTCCGCACCCGGCAGGACGCGCTGCTGCGCAGCGCCCGCCGGCTGGTGCCGGACCCCGTCGACGCCCAGGACCTGCTGCAGACCGCGCTGGTGCGGACGTACGGCCGCTGGGAGGGCATCGCCGACAAGCGGCTCGCGGACGCCTATCTGCGCCGGGTCATGATCAACACGCGGACCGAGTGGTGGCGGGCGCGCAAGCTGGAGGAGGTGCCGACCGAGCAGCTGCCGGACGCCTCCGTGGAGGACTCCACCGAGCAGCACGCCGACCGGGCCCTGCTGATGGACGTCATGAAGGTGCTGGCTCCGAAGCAGCGCAGTGTCGTGGTGCTGCGACACTGGGAGCAGATGTCCACAGAGGAGACGGCCGCGGCCCTCGGCATGTCGGCCGGAACGGTCAAGAGCACGCTGCACCGGGCGCTCGCCCGGCTCCGTGAGGAGCTGGAGGCCCGCGATCTGGACGCACGCGCGCTGGAGCGTGAGGAGCGGGAGCGTTGCGCGGCCTGACCGGGGCCGGGCCCGAACGGGTCCGAGGAAGTTCACAGGCGGTGATCGCGGCGGGGGCCGCGCTCGCCGCCCTCGGCCTTTTGGCCGTCGCCGCGTGCGGCAGCGGGGGTACGGGTGCCCGGGACGAGGGCCCGGCGCACGGCTCGGCGGTGGCGGGATCCGTCACCTCGCCCTCCCCCTCCCCCAGCGCCTCCGAGCGGTACCGGCAGGTGGACGCCGTGGCGCTGCTCAGGAGTGACCCCGAGGTGTCGACGGCGGTCAAGGCACAGCTGAAGCCGTGCGACGGCGACAACTACAAGGTCGACGTCAAGTACGGCGACCTGACCGGGGCCGCGGTGGACGACGTCGTCATCAACGTGGTGACCTGTGCCGACTGGGTCGGCATCGCCTCGTACGTGTACCGGGACGAGGACGGCACGTTCAAGAACGTCTTCAAGAGCGAGGACTCCCCGGTCTACTCGGAGATCGATCAGGGGACCCTGTCGGTGTTCCGGCAGTACTACGAGGACGGCGACCCGATCTCGAGTCCGTCCGGGGACGTCCTGACCCCGTACACGTGGAAGGCGGGACGGTTCGTGGCCGGGAAGCCCATCCGCAACGAGTACAGCAACGCCTCCGACGAGGGCGCGCAGACCGCGCCGGACAACTGATCGCCCACGGACAACCGATCCCCCACACGCACACCATGAGGACTGAGAGCACCCGGATGGCAGACCAGACCCACGTTCTGTTCGTCGAGGACGACGACGTCATCCGCGAGGCCACCCAGCTCGCCCTCGAGCGGGACGGCTTCGCGGTCACCGCGATGCCCGACGGCCTGTCGGGACTGGAGGCGTTCCGCGCGAACCGCCCCGACATCGCGCTGCTGGACGTCATGGTGCCGGGCCTGGACGGGGTCAGCCTGTGCCGCCGGATCCGGGACGAGTCGACCGTGCCGGTGATCATGCTGTCGGCACGCGCCGACTCGATCGACGTCGTCCTCGGTCTGGAGGCGGGCGCCGACGACTACGTGACCAAGCCGTTCGACGGTGCCGTACTGGTCGCCCGGATCCGCGCGGTGCTGCGCCGCTTCGGACACGCCGGGGGTTCCGCGCAGGCGGAGGAGTCCGCGTCCGCGGCCACCGGCACGCTCGTCTTCGGGGAACTGGAGATCGACACCGACGGCATGGAGGTGCGCCGGGCCGGGGAGCCGGTGGCGCTCACCCCGACCGAGATGCGGCTGCTGCTGGAGTTCTCCTCGGCGCCGGGCTCCGTGCTCTCCCGGGACAAGCTGCTGGAGCGCGTGTGGGACTACGGCTGGGGCGGGGACACCCGGGTGGTCGACGTGCATGTGCAGCGGCTGCGGCAGAAGATCGGCCAGGACCGGATCGAGACGGTCCGCGGCTTCGGCTACAAGCTGAAGGCCTGAGCGGAGCGGCGGCATGCGGGGGATTCTTCGGTACCCGGTCCGGCGCGTGGAGCGGGCGGGCCTGCGCACCGGGCTCAGATGGAAGCTGAGCGCGGCGATCGCACTCGTGGCGGGGCTGGTGGCGATCGTGCTGAGCCTGGTCGTGCACAACGCGGCCCGCGTCTCCATGCTGGACAACGCACGCGAGCTGGCCAACGACCGTCTCCTGCTGGCCCAGCGCAACTACGAACTGAACCGGGGACCGGTCTTCCCCTACGTCAAGATCGACGATCCTGGGCTGCCGGCCGCCCTGCGCGAGAGCGTGGAACGGGGCCGCCGGGCCAGCGACGTCTCCGAGCGCGGCGGGATGCCGGACATCTGGGCGGCCGTTCCGGTGAAGGACGGGCACGTGTTGTCCGTGCACATCCATCTGCCCGACCGCAGCACCGACATGCTGAACGACCTGGACCAGGCCCTGGTCATCGGCTCGGTCTCGGTCGTGCTCGGGGGCAGCGCGCTCGGGGTGCTGATCGGGGGCCAGCTGTCCCGGCGGCTGCGCAAGGCGGCGGCCGCCGCGAACCAGGTCGCCAAGGGCGAGCCCGACGTCCGGGTGCGGGAGGCCATCGGCGGGGTCGTACGGGACGAGACCGACGATCTCGCACGCGCGGTGGACGCCATGGCGGACGCGTTGCAACAGCGCCTGGAGGCCGAGCGGCGGGTCACCGCCGATATCGCGCACGAGCTGCGCACCCCGGTGACGGGTCTGCTGACCGCCGCCGAGCTGCTGCCGCCCGGCCGGCCGACCGAGCTGGTCCTGGACCGGGCGAAGGCGATGCGGACCCTGGTCGAGGACGTCCTGGAGGTCGCCCGCCTCGACAGCGCATCGGAGCAGGCCGAGCTGCAGGACATCATGCTGGGCGAGTTCGTGAGCCGGCGTGTGGCCGCGAAGGACCCGGACGTCGCCGTGCGGGTGGTGCACGAGTCGGAGGTCACCACCGATCCCCGGCGCCTGGAACGGGTGCTGTTCAATCTGCTCGCCAACGCGGCCCGGCACGGCCGGCCGCCCATCGAGGTCACCGTGGAGGGCCGGGTCATCCGGGTCCGCGACCACGGGCCGGGCTTCCCCGAGGAGTTGCTCGCCGAGGGCCCGAGCCGGTTCCGTACCGGCAGCATGGACCGCGCGGGGCAGGGCCACGGGCTGGGGCTGACCATCGCGGCCGGCCAGGCGCGCGTGCTCGGCGCCCGGCTCACCTTCCGCAACGTACGCCCCCCGGGCGCGCCCGCTCATGTCCCCGCCGAGGGCGCGGTGGCCGTCCTGTGGCTCCCGGAGCACGCCCCGACCAGCACCGGCAGCTATCCGCTGCTCCCGGTGTCGGGCGGCCACTGAACGCCGTCCCCGGACCCCGCGGGCGGGAGAGCGAGCCGACCGTGCCGGGCGACGAGGGAGAGCGGTGGCCGGGCGTGCCGGGCGACGAGGGCAGGCGCTAGCCGGGCGTGCCGGGCAGCCAGGGCGAGCGGTGGCCGGGCGTGCCGGGCAGCGGGGGCGAGCGGTGGCCGGGTGTGCCCGGCAGTCAGGGCGAGAGCCGGTGTGCCGGCCGGCGTGCGGGGAGCGCGGTCAGCCGAAGTCCTTGGAGAAGTCCAGCTCCTCACTGCGCTCGGTCAGCGAGTACCAGTTGCCGTTGTCGTCACGGAAGATCGCCTCGATGCCGTACGGCCGCTCCTTCGGCTCCTGGAGGAACTCCACGCCGCGCGCGCGGAACGTCTCGTAGTCGCCCCGGCAGTCGTCCGTGTGGAACGCTCCCGCCCCCAGCACTCCCTTGGCGACCAGCTTCTTCAGCGCCTCGGCGGACTCGGGGTCCAGGCCCGGTCCGTCCAGGCTCATCAGCGCCAGCTCCACCCCCGGCTGGTCCTGGGCGCCGACGGTGATCCAGCGCATGTCGCCCACGGCGAGGTCGCTGCGCACCTCGAAGTCCAGCTTCTCGGTGAAGAAGGCCTTCGTCCGCTGCTGGTCGGTGGTCCATACGGTGCTGATGCCCAGGCCCTTGATCATGTCTGCGCGCTCCTGTCACGAGGGGGCTGTTCCTGCTCGTCACCGTAGGCGGGGCCGGGCGCGGGGCGCTTCTCCGATGTTGCGGTGTTGAAGCCGCCGGCCCAGAGCATGGCGTAGCAGCCGGGTATGAGGGCGGCACCGCGGCCCACGTGCTTCGTGCGGTACTCGCTCGGGGTGAGGCCGGTACGGGCCTTGAACCGGGCGGAGAACGTGCCGAGGCTGCTGAAGCCGACCAGCGTGCAGATCTCGGTCACCGTGAGGTTGGCGCTGCGCAGCAGCTCCTCGGCACGCTCGATGCGCCGGTGGGTCAGATACTGGCCGGGCGTCTCGCCGTACGCCTCCTTGAAGGCGCGCAGGAAGTGGTACCGCGAGTACCCGGCGTGGGCCGCCGCCGCGTCCAGGTCGAGTCCGGCGTCGGCCCAGTCGCGGTCCATGGCGTCCTTGGCCAGGCGCAACCGGCGCAACTTGTCCATGGCCCGATGGTGACACGGGGGTCTGACACCGGGGACGCCGAAGGCCCGCGGTGGCGGCGACGCACCGGGGCCGGGAACGGACGAAGGCCCGCGGTGGCGGAGGAGACGCACCGGGGCCTTCGAACTCGGGCGGACGTCAGACGGCCTCGGCCATGGCCGGCGGCACCGCGTCCGCGCCCTCGGTGGAGGGCTGCTGCGGCCCGCCCTTCAGCGGCACCTCCTTGACGAACAGCGCCGCGATCAGCACCAGCACCGCGATGCCGGCGCCGAGCAGGAAGGCGGAGTGCGTGCCCGCGGACACCGCGTGCTGGTAGGCCTCACGGGCCGCCGTGGGCAGCTTGTGCAGGCTCTCCGCGTCCAGCTGCGCCGACTTCTCGGTGATGTTCTTGCCCAGTGCGCCGGCCCGCTCGGCCATGACGTCCTGGACCCGGTGGTTGAACAGGGCGCCCATGATGGCCACGCCGAAGGAGGACCCGAGCGTACGGAAAAGGGTGGCGGAGGAGGACGCCACGCCCATGTCCTTCATCTGCACGCTGTTCTGCGCGACCAGCATGGTGATCTGCATCAGGCAGCCCATGCCGGCGCCGAGCACGGCCATGTAGAGGCCGGAGGTGAGCCGGGTGGTCTCCGTGTCCATGAGCGACAGCAGGTACAGGCCGGTGATCATCAGGACACCGCCGACGATCGGGAACGCCTTGTAGCGGCCGCTGCCGGTGGTGACGCGTCCGGCGACCATCGAGGTCACCAGCATCGCGCCGAGCATCGGCAGGAGCAGCAGACCGGAGTTGGTCGCGGAGGCGCCCTGAACGGCCTGCTGGTACAGCGGCAGGAACAGGGTGGCGCCGAACATCACGAAGCCGGTGATGAAGCCGATGACCGACATCAGGGTGAAGTTGCGGCTCCTGAAGATGTGCAGCGGAAGGACCGGTTCGGCGGCCTTCGTCTGCCAGAACACGAACCCGACCAGCGCGGCCACGCCGATGCCGGTCAGCTCCATGATCCGCGCGGAGGTCCAGGCGTACTCGGTGCCGCCCCAGGTGGTGACCAGCACGACGGAGGTGATGCCGACGGTCAGCAGGACGACACCCAGGTAGTCGATGCCCGCCTTGGCCCGCTTCTTCGGCAGGTGCAGCACGGCGGTGACCAGCGCGAGGGCGACGGCCCCGAGGGGCAGGTTGATGTAGAAGGCCCAGCGCCAGCCCCAGTTGTCGGTGATGGTGCCGCCGACCAGCGGGCCGCCGATCATCGCGAGCGCCATGACGCCGGCCATCATGCCCTGGTACTTGCCCCGCTCTCGCGGCGGCACGAGGTCGCCGATGATCGCCATGACGCCGACCATCAGACCGCCCGCGCCCAGGCCCTGAACGGCGCGGAAGCCGATCAGCTGGCCCATGTCCTGGGCCATGCCGCTCAGCGCCGAACCGGCCAGGAAGATCACGATCGAGCTGAGGAAGGCGCCCTTGCGCCCGTACATGTCGCCGAGCTTGCCCCAGATCGGCGTGGAGGCAGCGGTGGCCAGGGTGTACCCGGTGACGACCCACGACAGATGCTGCAGGCCGCCCAGTTCGCCCACGATCGTCGGCATCGCCGTGCCCACGATCATGTTGTCGAGCATCGCGAGCATCATCGCGATCATGAGCGCGAGCAGGACCACGCGCACGCTCTTGGGTTGTTTACTCTCAGTGATGCTTTCGACCGTGTCCGCCATCGCTTTTCCACTCCCCCGGTGACTGTTACTTACTTGCCGCCCGGCTAGTTGACTACACTGGGAAGGTAGACCTGTCACTAGCCGGTCGTCAAGTAAGTTTCCGCGGAAGCGCGAGGAGTACGAGGATGGGCGTCACCATGGACGGCACCAAGCAGCAGCGCCGCGGCAACACCCGCCAGCGCATCCAGGACGTCGCGCTCGAGCTCTTCGCGGAACAGGGATACGAGAAGACCTCCCTGCGCGAGATCGCCGAGCGCCTCGACGTCACCAAGGCAGCCCTGTATTACCACTTCAAGACGAAGGAAGAGATCATCGTCAGCCTCTTCGAGGACCTGACGAAGCCGATCGAGGACCTGATCGAGTGGGGCAGGCGGCAGCCGCACACACTGGAGACCAAGCAGGACATCCTGCGGCGCTACAGCGAGGCGCTGGCCGGGGCGGAACCGCTCTTCCGCTTCATGCAGGAGAACCAGGCGACGGTACGGGAACTGCGCATCGGCGAGACCTTCAAGGACCGGATGCGCGGCCTGCGGGACATCCTCATCGACCGCGAGTCGGAACTGGTGGACCAGGTGCGCTCGGTCAGTGCGATGTTCACCCTGCACGCCGGGATGTTCGTGATGCAGGACCTGGAAGGCGACCCCGAGAGGAAGCGCGAGGCCGTTCTCGAGGTCGCCCTGGACCTGATCACGCAGGCGCACGAGCACACCCGCGGGAAGGACTAGATCAGACCTTCACGCCCTTGGCGCGCAGGAAGGAGACCGGGTCGACGGCCGAGCCGTAGTTCGGGGTCGTGCGGATCTCGAAGTGCAGGTGCGGGCCGGTGGAGTTGCCGGTCGAGCCGGACAGGGCGAGGTGCTGGCCGGTCTTGACGATCTGGCCGATCTTGACGTCGACCCGCGACAGGTGCGCGTACTGCGAGTACGTGCCGTTGCCGTGCTTGACGACCACGGCGTTGCCGTACGCCGGGCCGTCACCGGCACCGTTGGGGCCGGCCTTGACGACGGTGCCGCCGTGCGCGGCGACGACCTCGGTGCCGGTCGGCACGGCGAAGTCCTGGCCGCTGTGCTTGGCGACCCAGTGACCGCCGGCCTGGGCGAAGCTCGCGGAGAGCGTGTACTTCTTCACCGGGTCGACCCAGGAGTCGGCCGACGGGGTGGCGGCGCTCGCGATCCCGGTCCCCAGCACGGCCGTGGCGCCGATTCCGGCAGCCAGGACGGCCACGCGGTTGCGGTTCGCGGACATACGGGCGGAGCGGGACGTGAAGCGTCGGAACATGGGAGTCCTCGTGGGCTCGGGAACGGGTCGGCCGATCGGCGCACAGACGTCCAGGACGGACGTTCGCCGTAGCGGCCATCCCTTGGTAACCGAGCAACCCGGTCGCGACCAACCCCCCCTTTCTACGGCGTCATGTAGTAGATGCCTGCAAAACCGCCCACTCTCGGACAGACCTCACATCGACCCCATGCGCTCCGACGTCGCTGTATTCGGCGGACTGGTCGGCGAGTTCAACGCTAAAAGCCCCTTTTATCCTCTTATTTCCTGCAACTATGCCTCTTAGTATGTGACGTAGGTCCTGTGCGGCTTATCACCGGTCACACAAACCGGCCACCCCGGAAATGTGACGCAGACCTCTAGCCACCTACCGTCCGGTAACCCTACGGTTCCCCTCGCGCCACCCTCACCGCAGATCATGCCCCTGACATTTCAGGCACGTACGGACCCCACGTACGGACGTGAGAGGACCCCCACCGATGACCACACGCCCCTGGGCGCACCGTCTTTCCGTGACCGCCGTATCCGTGGCCGCCCTGGCCGCGCTGGCCGCGCCGGCCCAGGCGGCGGACACCACGGCGCCCGCGAGCAGCTCCGCCACTGCCGCCAAGGTCGACTACGCGACCTGGCAGAAGGACTGCCAGGCGGTGATGGACCAGGCCCTGCCGTACGTGAAGGCCCGCATCGCCGTCGGCAAGCCGGGCGAGAAGCAGGCCATCGTCTTCGACATCGACAACACCACGCTGGAGACCGACTTCGGCTTCAGCTACCCGCAGCCGGCCAACAAGCCCGTGCTGAACGTCGCCAAGTACGCCCAGGAGCACGGCGTCTCCCTGTTCTTCGTCACCGCCCGCCCGGGCATCCTCTACTGGCCCACCGAGTACAACCTCGAGCACGACGGGTACGACATCTCCGGTCTGCGCGTCCGCGGCCTGTTCGACCTCTTCAAGGACGTCGCCGCCTACAAGACCGCGCAGCGCGTCGACATCGAGAAGCAGGGCTACACGATCATCGCGAACATCGGCAACAGCCCCACGGACCTCTCCGGCGGCCACGCCGAGAAGTCCTTCAAGCTGCCCGACTACAACGGTCAGTTGTCGTAACGCGCACCGACCGCCGGCTCGGAGCGGTCGGCGCGCCGCCCGGAACTCACACCGGGCGGCGCTGGAACAGCGAAAGGGGCCGGTGCCCGAAAGGCACCGGCCCCTTCACTCGCTCGACCTGCGGGAGGCTTACGCGTCCTTGCTCAGGTTCGGCCCGGCCCCGCCGGCGGCCTGCTCGATCGGCGGGACGTCCGGCAGCGCCGACTTCTCCTCACCCCGGAAGGTGAAGGTCTGGGCGTCGCCCTCGCCCTCGGTGTCCACGACCACGATGTGACCGGGGCGCAGCTCACCGAAGAGGATCTTCTCCGAGAGGGTGTCCTCGACCTCGCGCTGGATGGTGCGGCGCAGCGGCCGGGCACCCAGCACCGGGTCGTAACCCTTCTTGGCCAGCAGTTCCTTGGCGGACTGGGACAGCTCGATGCCCATGTCCCGGTCCTTCAGGCGCTCGTCCACCTTGCTGATCATCAGGTCGACGATCCGCAGGATGTCCGCCTGCGTCAGCTGCGGGAAGACGACCACGTCGTCGACGCGGTTGAGGAACTCGGGACGGAAGTGCTGCTTCAGCTCGTCCGAGACCTTGTTCTTCATGCGCTCGTAGTTGGTCTTCGTGTCACCCGCGGCGGCGAAGCCGAGGTTGAAGCCCTTGGAGATGTCCCGGGTGCCGAGGTTGGTCGTCATGATGATGACCGTGTTCTTGAAGTCCACGACCCGGCCCTGGGAGTCGGTCAGGCGACCGTCCTCCAGGATCTGCAGCAGCGAGTTGAAGATGTCCGGGTGGGCCTTCTCGACCTCGTCGAAGAGGACGACGGAGAACGGCTTGCGGCGGACCTTCTCGGTCAGCTGGCCGCCCTCTTCGTAGCCCACGTATCCGGGCGGGGAACCGAAGAGACGCGACACCGTGTGCTTCTCGCTGAACTCCGACATGTCGAGGGAGATCAGCGCGTCCTCGTCACCGAAGAGGAACTCGGCGAGGGCCTTGGACAGTTCGGTCTTACCGACACCGGACGGGCCGGCGAAGATGAACGAACCACCCGGACGCTTCGGGTCCTTCAGACCGGCACGCGTACGGCGGATCGCCTTCGACAGCGCCTTGACGGCGTCGTTCTGGCCGATGACCCGCTTGTGCAGCTCCTCCTCCATGCGGAGCAGGCGGCTGGACTCCTCCTCGGTCAGCTTGAAGACCGGGATGCCGGTGGCCGTGGCGAGGACCTCGGCGATCAGCTCGCCGTCGACCTCGGCGACGACGTCCATGTCGCCGGCCTTCCACTCCTTCTCCCGCTTGGCCTTGGCGGCCAGGAGCTGCTTCTCCTTGTCGCGCAGGGAGGCGGCCTTCTCGAAGTCCTGCGAGTCGATCGCGGACTCCTTGTCCCGGCGGACGGCGGCGATCTTCTCGTCGAACTCGCGCAGGTCCGGCGGAGCGGTCATCCGGCGGATGCGCATCCGGGAGCCGGCCTCGTCGATCAGGTCGATCGCCTTGTCCGGCAGGAAGCGGTCGGAGATGTACCGGTCGGCCAGGGTGGCGGCCTGGACCAGGGCCTCGTCCGTGATGGAGACGCGGTGGTGGGCCTCGTAGCGGTCGCGCAGGCCCTTGAGGATCTCGATCGTGTGCGGCAGGGACGGCTCGGCGACCTGGATGGGCTGGAAGCGGCGCTCCAGGGCCGCGTCCTTCTCCAGGTGCTTGCGGTACTCGTCCAGGGTGGTCGCACCGATGGTCTGCAGCTCGCCACGGGCCAGCATCGGCTTGAGGATGCTCGCGGCGTCGATGGCGCCCTCGGCGGCACCCGCACCGACCAGCGTGTGCAGCTCGTCGATGAACAGGATGATGTCGCCGCGGGTGCGGATCTCCTTGAGGACCTTCTTCAGGCGCTCCTCGAAGTCACCGCGGTAGCGGGAGCCGGCGACCAGGGCGCCGAGGTCCAGCGTGTAGAGGTGCTTGTCCTTCAGCGTCTCGGGCACCTCGCCCTTGACGATCGCCTGGGCGAGGCCCTCGACGACAGCGGTCTTGCCGACGCCGGGCTCACCGATCAGCACCGGGTTGTTCTTGGTACGGCGGGACAGCACCTGCATGACCCGCTCGATCTCCTTCTCGCGCCCGATGACCGGGTCGAGCTTGGACTCACGAGCGGCCTGGGTGAGGTTCCGGCCGAACTGGTCCAGGACGAGGGAGGTCGAGGGGGTGCCCTCGGCCGGGCCGCCGGCGGTGGCGGTCTCCTTGCCCTGGTAACCGGAGAGCAGCTGGATGACCTGCTGCCGCACCCGGTTGAGGTCTGCGCCCAGCTTGACCAGGACCTGGGCGGCGACGCCCTCGCCCTCACGGATCAGGCCGAGCAGGATGTGCTCCGTGCCGATGTAGTTGTGGCCCAGCTGAAGAGCCTCGCGGAGCGAAAGCTCCAGGACCTTCTTGGCACGGGGGGTGAAGGGGATGTGACCGGACGGGGCCTGCTGGCCCTGGCCGATGATCTCCTCCACCTGCTGGCGGACCGCCTCAAGCGAAATGCCGAGGCTCTCCAGGGCCTTAGCGGCGACACCTTCGCCCTCGTGGATGAGACCCAGGAGGATGTGCTCGGTGCCGATGTAGTTGTGGTTGAGCATCCGGGCTTCTTCCTGAGCCAGGACGACAACCCGCCGCGCGCGGTCGGTGAACCTCTCGAACATCGTTAATCGCTCCTCAGAGCGGTCAGGCAGTGGGGGGAACTTCCCCTCCCTGTCCTTCCGCAGCTTAGTCCCGCAAGCGGGGACCGCTCATTCCAACTGCCGACACCGTCGATGGCCTCCTGACCCCGAACGCCGACATCTGCTCCAACCCGATGGTGCGAGACGATGTTCCCGCAGGCCAGGCAGTTACCCCACTCGCCAGTACGCCGATGGCGAACGTGAGACGCCCCAACCTGCGTGTCGCCCCCTCCCACTAGGCATGTCTTACCCGCAGGGACTGACACTCCATGCCGCGCGCACCGGTTCCCTCCGCTACGGGCGAACAACCTTGCGCCTCCCCCTGGCCCCACGCGCCTCCGTTTTCAGCACGGTGTGCAGTCGCTGGGACACCCAGCGTAACCTGGGCCCCGGGAGGGCGGTTGCAGTGGGCATGGTTGGCTCGGTCTCCATGACCTCCACGGTCCCCCTTCCACGCCGGCCCGTCGATCCGGGCGCCGGTGATCACACCGCCGGCCCCGACGCCCGGGTCCGGCACTGGTACGAGAACGATCTGGGGTGGCCGACAGTGCCCGGCCTGCCGCTGAGGCTGCGCACGGGGGTGCGGTTCGACGTGCTGGACGTACCGGCCGAGGCGGGCGCGGGGGCGCTCCGGCATCTCGCGCCGGGCTCTCCGGTGGCCCTTCGGGGCGGCCGGATGGAGCTGCTGGTGGCCGCGGGCAGCGCGGAGGAGCTGCCCGGGCTGCTGGACTGGCTGGAGTGGGGAGCCGTGGCGCTGGACCTACGGGTCCTGGGCGCGGGCGGCACGCTGGAAGCTCCGGTGCCGTCGGCGGGAGCCGATGCGGTGCAGCGGGCCGTCCTGGCCGACGCCGCACAGCGGGCGACCGCGGCCGGTGGCGTGCAGGGGGCCGCCGTGTGGCTGCGGCCCCCCGGGCCGGGCAGCGGGCTCGAGGCCTCGCTGCCGGCGATGCCGACGATGCCGGCCGTAGGACGCGAGGGGAGCGTCCCCGATCTCGTACGGCTGGTGGACACGGTGGCAGCGCACTGTCACCGGGTCCGGCTGTGGCGCGCGTGCGCCGGGCCGAACGCCTGCCGGCCGGATCAGCCGTTGGCCTTCTCGTAGGCCTCACGGATGGACGCGGGGACACGGCCGCGGTCGTTTACCTCGTAGCCGTTCTCCTTCGCCCAGGCGCGGATCGCCGCGGTGTCCTGGTTGCCGCCGGAAGCGGCACGCGCCTTTCCACGCCCACCGGAGGCACGGCCCCCGGTACGACGACCACCCTTGACATAAGGGTCGAGAAGGCTGCGCAGCTTGTCCGCATTGACAGTCGTGAGATCGATCTCGTACGTCTTGCCGTCCAGCGCGAACGTCACGGTCTCGTCCGCCTCGCCGCCGTCGAGGTCGTCGACAAGAAGGACCTGAACCTTCTGTGCCACCGCATTTCCTTTCATCGATAACGTTGAGGGCCAGGGGTGTGCGGCGTCCGCCGTTTCGCCGCCCCTGTTATATGCAGTACTGCAGTACGTCGGAAAGCAAACCGCTTTTGCCGGAAAAACACAAACCCCCGGGAGTGACCGAGCGGACGGCTCCCGTCCGGAAACATGCGCGTTTCGGACATAGGGCACCCGGGCAATGACGATCACAGATGCAGAAGCATCCGGCTGTTGCCCAAGGTGTTCGGTTTCACTCGTTCGAGACCGAGGAACTCCGCGACGCCCTCGTCATAGGAACGCAACAGCTCCGCGTAGACGTCGGTGTCGACCGGCGTCTCCCCGATCTCGACGAAGCCGTGCTTGCTGAAGAAGTCCACTTCGAAGGTCAGGCAGAAAACCCGGCGAACGCCGAGCCAGCGCGCGGTCTGGAGCAACTTCTCCAGCACCCGGTGCCCCACGCCGGCGCCCTTGAGGCCGGGCTTCACCGCCAGAGTGCGGACTTCCGCGAGGTCCTCCCACATGACGTGCAGGGCACCGCAGCCGACCACCTCGGCGTTGTCGTCGCGTTCCGCGACCCAGAACTCCTGGATGTCCTCGTAAAGGGTGACCATGGCTTTGTCGAGCAGGATGCGGTCACGGACGTAGGCGTCGAGGAGGCGGCGCACGGCGGGGACATCGCTGGTCCGGGCCCGCCGGACGGTGATGGCTTTTGCGGGGACTTCGGGACGCTCTGCTGCCATGAGCGGACGCTATCGCCCGGCCGCGCCCCCGGCCGAGCCGGGGTTCTCCTCTTGCCCGGCTTCGACGGCTTCCTGTTGCCCGGCTTCGGCGGCTTCCTGTTGCCGGGCTTCCGGGGCTTCCCGGGTTTCTTCCGGACCCTGCACGATGCGTACGGCGTCCCTGAGGGCCTGGCGCTGTTCCTCGCTCATCATCCCGAAGAAGGCGACGAGAGCGGCGGCCGGGTTGTCGCTCTGCGACCAGGCGTCGTTCATGAGGGCGGCGGCGTAGGCGGCTCGCGTCGACACGGCCTCATATCGATAGGCCCGCCCTTCCGCCTCGCGGCGGACCCAGCCCTTCTGATGGAGATTGTCCAAAACGGTCATCACGGTGGTGTACGCGATCGAGCGTTCCTGCTGGAGGTCTTCCAGGACTTCTCGAACGGTCACCGGGCGGTTCCACTTCCACACCCGCGTCATGACCGCGTCTTCGAGTTCTCCCAATGGGCGAGGCACAGCTCAGAACAATAGTGGGAGATCCCGGCAATGGCGTGCCGGACGTGCGCTAGGACTACAAAAGCGAACAAAAAGGGCGTACGACTCGGAAAGCACCGCGGAGCGCGGAGGAGTCGTACGCCTGAGGGGCCGGGTTCGCCGGGGCGTGCCGCAGGTCTGCTCAGGCGTCGCCGGCGTGGGCCTTGGGAGCGCCCTCCACACGTGCGAGGGCGGCGTCGACGGCCGCGTCCTCCTTGGCCTTGGCGGCCCCGCCCTGGGTCTTCACGATCACCCTGACCACACCGATGAAGAAGGCGGCCATGACGATGGGGGGCACGAGCGCGGAGACATAGTCCATGCGTCCAGAGTAGCCACGGCGGAACGGGCGAAAGGGGCGGGGTGCGCCGAACGGCGGAACGGGCGAAAAGGGCGGGGTGCGCCGAACGGCGGAACGCGCCGGACCGTTCTCGCCGCGCCGGAACGGCGGAGCGCACCGGCCCCGTGCGGCGTGACGGAAAGCCGACGGCCCGGTCGGCCCGTACGGCGCGGCCACGGTCGGCCCGTACGGCGCGGCAGAACGCCGGCGGCCGCAGTCGGCCCGTACGGCGTGGCAGAACGCCGGCGGCCGCGGTCGGCCCACGCCCTCCGTCGGCGGCCCCGGCTAGCCCGCGGCCAGTTGCCGTGAGTCGGCCGGCTCGGTGGGCGGCGCCGGCTTGCGCCGCGGGAAGACCTCGCCCGGCGTCGGAATGGGCCGCTTCGGCGCGGCCGGCTCGCCGTCCGGCCGGGTGGCGGGCCGGTCGGCGGGGCCCGGCTTCGGCGCGGGCTTCTGCGGGGGCTTGGGGGGCTCCTCGGCCTGCCCCTCGTCCTGGCGGACCCCCGGCTCCCCCGCGCCGCCCGCGAGGGCCATCAGGCGCGCCCTGGCGGGCGGTACCGCGGGCGCCGGCACCTTGCGCCCACCCTGCGCGAACCGGGCCCGTACGTCCTGCTCCGCCAGCGCCTGGCAGCGGTCCAGCAGCGCCGCCGCCCCAGGGTTCCCGCGCAGCGCCCGGAGTGCGGCGAGGTCGTCCGGCGTCGGCCGGTGCCCCGCCCCCAGCGCCTCCTCGAGGAGGCCCAGGTAACCGGCGGCGGTACCCGGCAGCGCCGCCCGGTACCGGCCGAGGTCGGCCACCAGGAACGCGCGGAGTCTGGCTCCCTCGCACATCGCCTCGTCGAGCGACTCGGCGAGCCGGAAGCAGTCCTGCACGTCCTCGGCGGAGGCGTGACCGGGGTGAAGGGCGAGGGCGAGGGCGCGGCGGAGCACACGCAGCTCCTCCACGCCGAACGCCATGCCGCCGCGGGATCCGAATGGCGTGGGCATGCGGCGACGCTACCGCTAATCGGACAAAAGTGACGGAATGGGATCTTCTTTCGCCGCGTGTCGCTCCCGGTTTCCCTCGTCCGGGGCCACGCACGAGGGCCGCGGACGGTCCTGGACCGAGCCGCGGACGGTCCTGGACCGAGCCGCGGACGGGCCCGGCTGCGGGGCCACGGACAGGCCGGGGCGGGGCGGCGAAGGGCCCCGAGCCGGGCCCCAGAGGGACCCGGGGACCGGCACGGACGGGCCGGGCCGGCGCCCCGGAGGGTGCCGGCCGGGCGGTCACATCCGCGAGACGTTCCGCTCGTAGACCAGGCGCAGGCCGATCAGCGTCAGCCACGGCTGGTGCTCGTCGATCACGGAGGACTCGCCCAGCACCATCGGGGCGAGCCCGCCCGTGGCGATCACCGTCACGTCGTCCGGGTCGTCGGACAGCTCCCGCGCCATCCGGCTGACCACGCCGTCGACCTGCCCGGCGAAGCCGTACACGATGCCCGCCTGCATGGCCTCGACCGTGTTCTTGCCGATCACGCTGCGCGGCCGGGCCACCTCGATCTTCCGCAGCTGGGCGCCGCGCACACCGAGCGCCTCCACGGAGATCTCGATCCCGGGCGCGATCACCCCGCCGACGTACTCCCCGCGCGCGGAGACCGCGTCGAACGTGGTCGCCGTGCCGAAGTCCACGACGATCGCCGGACCGCCGTACAGCTCGACCGCCGCGACGGCGTTGATGATCCGGTCCGCGCCGACCTCCTTGGGGTTGTCGGTGAGGATCGGCACGCCCGTCTTCACGCCCGGCTCCACCAGGACGGCGGGCACGTCGCCGTAGTACCGCCGGGTGACCTCGCGCAGCTCGTGCAGCACCGAGGGGACGGTCGCACAGATCGCGATGCCGTCGATGCCGTCGCCCAGCTCCTCGCCGAGCAGCGGGTGCATGCCCATCAGGCCCTGCAGCAGCACGGCCATCTCGTCGGCCGTGCGGCGGGCGTCCGTGGAGATGCGCCAGTGCTCGACGATGTCCTCGCCGTCGAACAGGCCGAGGACGGTGTGCGTGTTGCCGACGTCGATCGTGAGCAGCATGGCCGTTACTCCGCCTCGCGCAGGTCCAGGCCGACGTCCAGGATCGGCGAGGAGTGGGTGAGCGCGCCGACGGCCAGGAAGTCCACGCCGGTGTCGGCGTACGCGCGCGCGGTGGCCAGCGTCAGCCGCCCGGACGCCTCCAGCAGCGCCCGCCCGCCGACGATGCCGACGGCCTCCGCGCACTCGCCGGGCGTGAAGTTGTCCAGCAGGATCAGGTCGGCTCCCGCGTCCACGACCTCGCGCAGCTGGTGCAGGGTGTCGACCTCGACCTCGATCGGGACGTCCGGGAAGGCGTCCCGGACGGCCTTGAAGGCCTGCGCGACACCGCCGGCGGCGACCACGTGGTTGTCCTTCACCAGGGCGGCGTCGGAGAGCGACATGCGGTGGTTGACGCCCCCGCCGCAGCGGACGGCGAACTTCTCCAGCGAGCGCAGGCCCGGCGTCGTCTTGCGGGTGTCCCGCACGCGCGTCCTGGTGCCCTCCAGCGCGTCCGCCCACGCGCGTGTGGCGGTCGCGATGCCGGACAGCCGGCACAGGATGTTGAGCGCGCTGCGCTCGGCGGTGAGCAGGTCACGCGTGCGCGTGGTGACCGACAGCAGCTTCTGCCCGGCCTCGATCCGGTCGCCGTCCTCCACGTGCCGCTCGACCTCGAACTCGTCCGTGCACACCACGGACAGGACGGCCTCGGCGACCCGGAGGCCGGCCACGACGCCCGCCTCGCGCGCGGTGAAGTCGGCGGTGGCCACCGCGTCCTCGGGGATGGTCGACACGGTCGTCACGTCCACACCGCCGTCCAGGTCCTCCTGGATGGCGACGTTGGCGATGTCCTCGACCTCGACGGGGTCGAGTCCGGCAGCGGCCAGCAGCTCGGCGAGCGCGGGGTCGAGCCCGCACTCCAGGAATTCCTCGTCACCCTCGGCGCCGCAGGCGCAGCCGTCGCCGCAGCCGCCGGTCGGGGCGAGAGGAAGGTCGTCGGTGCTCACGTCTGTCACTGCTCCTGGGGACGCTGGGATTGCCGGGTAGGGGGGAAGTCTGCGGTGTCCGTGGTGCGTACGGCCAGCGACCGGTCGGGATTGAGCCGTACGACGATGTGGCGCCGCCAGTTGTCGTCGTCGCGGTCGGCGCGGTCCTCGCGCCAGTGGCAGCCGCGGGTCTCCTCGCGCAGCCGGGCGGCGGCGACCAGGACCCGGGCCACGCACAGGAGGTTCGTCGCCTCCCAGGTGTCCACGCCGGGCTCGGCGGTCTTGCCGTTCTCCTCCAGCGCGTCCCGGGCCTCGGAGTGCAGCCGCTGGAGCTGGTCCGCGGCCTTGGCCAGGGACTCCTCCGAGCGCAGCACGCCGGCACCCTCGGTCATGATCCGCTGGATGGCGAACCGGGTCTCGGGGGCGAGCAGCGGGTGGGCGGGCTTCTCGGGCTCCGGGACCGCGGCGGGCACGCGCGCGTCCAGGGCGTTGTCCGCCCGCGCGGAGACGATGTCGGCGACGATCCGCTCGGCGTAGACGAGCCCTTCGAGGAGCGAGTTGGAGGCGAGCCGGTTCGCACCGTGCACACCGGTGCACGCCACCTCGCCGCACGCGTACAGCCCCGGGACGGTCGTCCTGCCCCGCGCGTCGGTGCGGACGCCCCCGGAGGCGTAGTGGGCGGCCGGGGCGATCGGGATGGGCTCGGTGACCGGGTCGATGCCGTTGGCCCGGCAGGCGGCCAGGATGGTCGGGAAACGGTGCTCCCACATGTCGGCGCCGAAGTGCCGGGCGTCGAGGAACATGTGCTCGGCGTCCTGCTCCTGCATCCGCCGCATGATGCCCTTGGCGACGATGTCCCGCGGCGCCAGCTCGGCCAGCTCGTGCCGGCCCAGCATGAAGCGCACGCCGTCGCCGTCGACCAGGTGGGCGCCCTCGCCGCGCACCGCCTCGGAGACCAGCGGCTGCTGGCCCTCGGCGTCCGCGCCGAGGAACAGCACGGTCGGGTGGAACTGCACGAACTCCAGGTCGCTGACCTCGGCGCCCGCGCGCAGGGCCAGCGCCACGCCGTCGCCGGTCGACACGGACGGGTTGGTGGTCGCGGAGAACACCTGGCCCATGCCGCCGGTCGCGAGGACCACCGCGGGGGCGTGCACGGCGCCCACGCCGTCGTGCTGGCCCTCGCCCATCACGTGCAGGGTGACACCGGCCGTACGGCCCTCGGCGTCGGTCAGCAGGTCCAGTACCAGCGCGTTCTCGATGGTGCGCAGCCCGCGCGCGCGGACGGCCTCGACGAGGGCCCGGGAGATCTCCGCGCCGGTCGCGTCCCCGCCGGCGTGTGCGATGCGGCGGCGGTGGTGGCCGCCCTCGCGGGTGAGTTCCAGGCCTCCCTCGGAGGTCTCGTCGAAGTGCGCGCCGGTGTCGATGAGCCG
Source organism: Streptomyces actinomycinicus (assembly GCF_016741775.1). GTDB lineage: Bacteria > Actinomycetota > Actinomycetes > Streptomycetales > Streptomycetaceae > Streptomyces > Streptomyces actinomycinicus. Next base: position 40,363 of record NZ_JAERRK010000017.1, read on the forward strand.
GCGCACGGCGTCGGGGCCCTCGGTGACGAGGATCCGCACGGCGGCCTCGTCGCACAGGCCCACGCCGGCCACGAGGGTGTCCTCGAGGTGCTGTTCGGGGGTGTCGCCCTCGCCGAGGGCGGCGGCGATGCCGCCCTGCGCCCAGCGCGTGGAGCCGTCGTCCAGGCGGGCCTTGGTGACGACGACCGTCGTGAGTCCGGCGGCCTCGCAGCGCAGGGCCGCGGTCAGGCCGGCCACGCCGGAGCCGACGACGACCACGTCCGCGGCGATGGCCCAGCCGGGTGCGGGTGCGTGCAGTCGTATGCCTGTGCTGGTCACGAGGCGGCTCCGAAGGTGAGAGGGAGGTTGTCGATCAGCCGGGTCGTGCCGACCCGGGCCGCGACGGCGAGGACGGCCTCGCCGGTGAAGTCGTCACCGATCTCGGTGAAGTCGGAGGGGTCCACGAGGGCGAGGTAGTCCAGCTTCAGCGGCGGGTCGACGCGGACGGCCTCGTCCAGGACCTGGCGGGCGGCGGCACGGACGGCCGCCGGGCCGCCGGGCGCGCCGGTGGCCGCCACCGCATGGGCGTCGGCCGCCGCGCGGGACTCCCCTATGGCGCTGAGCGCCTCGGCACGCGCGTGCGTGGAGGGCACTTCCCGGGCCCGTGCGCGCAGTGCCTCCTGCGCCGCGTGCCGGTCACGGCCGGCGAACAACGCGCGGGACAGGAAGAGCGCGGTACGGCGCTGCGGGGGTGAGAGGTAGCGGTTGCGGCTGGACAGGGCGAGCCCGTCCTCCTCGCGCACGGTCGGTACGCCGACGATCTCCACGCCGAAGTTCAGGTCCCGCACCATGCGCCGGATCAGGGCGAGCTGCTGGGCGTCCTTCTGGCCGAACAGGGCGGCGTCGGGGCGGGTCAGGTGCAGCAGCTTGGCGACGACGGTGAGCATGCCGTCGAAGTGCCCGGGCCGCGAGGCGCCCTCCAGGCGTTCGCCCATGGGGCCGGCGGTGATGCGGACCTGGGGTTCGCCGCCGGGGTAGACCTCGTCCACGGAGGGTGCGAACACGGCGTCGGCGCCGGACTGTTCGGCGAGCTTGAGGTCGGCGTCGAGGGTGCGCGGGTAGCGGTCCAGGTCCTCGCCCGCACCGAACTGCAGCGGATTCACGAAGACCGTGACCACGACCTCGCCGTCCGGGCCGGCGATCTCCCGCGCGGTGCGGATCAGGGTCGCGTGGCCCTCGTGCAGGGCGCCCATGGTCATCACCACGGCACGGCGGCCGTGGCGCACGCGCGCGTGCAGCTCTTCGGCGGTGCTGAGCAGGGCGGTGGTCATCGGTCGTTCCCCTCGGTGCCGGTCGTGCCGTTCGAGCCGTCGGTGCCGTCCGTGCCGTTCGAGCCGTCGGTGCCGTTCGCGCCGCCCGTGCCGTTCGAGCCGCCGGTGCCGTGGCCCGGGTGGCCCCCGTCGGCGAGTACCCCGAGCAGGTCCTCGGCGAGTTCCGGCTTGAGCAGTCCGTGCGCGAGGGCCCGGTCGGCGGTCGCGCGAGCCATCGCCAGGTACCCCGCCACGGTCTGCGGTGCGTGCCTGCGCAGCTCGGTGACGTGCGCGGCGACCGTGCCGGCGTCCCCGCGCGCGACGGGGCCGGTCAGGGCGGCGTCACCGGAGCGCAGGGCGTTGTCCAGGGCGGCGCCGAGCAGCGGGCCGAGCATCCGGTCGGGCGCCTCCACCCCCGCGCTGCGCAGCAGCTCCATGGACTGGGCGACCAGGGTCACCAGATGGTTGGCGCCGAGGGCGAGGGCCGCGTGGTACAGCGGGCGGTTCTCCTCGCTGATCCACTCCGGCTCGCCGCCCATCTCGATGACGAGGGCCTGGGCGGCCAGCCGCAGCTGCTCGGGCGCGGTCACGCCGAAGGAGCAGCCGGCCAGGCGCTGGACGTCCACCGGGGTGCCGGTGAAGGTCATCGCCGGGTGCAGGGCCATCGGCAGCGCGCCCGCGCGCAGAGCCGGGTCGAGGACCTTGGTGCCGTACCGGCCGGAGGTGTGCACGAGCAGCTGTCCCGGCCGTACGGCGCCGGTCTCGGCGAGCCCCGCGACCAAGCCGGGCAGGGCGTCGTCGGGGACGGTGAGCAGCACCAGGTCGGCGCGCTGCAGGACTTCGGCGGGCGGCACCAGCGGGACGTCCGGGAGCATGGCCTCGGCGCGCCTGCGGGAGGCGTCGGAGACTCCGGAGACGGCCACCGGGCGGTGCCCGGCGAGCTGGAGGGACGCGGCCAGTGCGGGACCCACGCGACCGGCGCCGACGACGCCTACGGTGAGCCGCGCGGGGCGGTCCTTGAGGTCTGGCTGGTGGACTGTACTCACGCGACGGAGGCCTTCCCGTTCCAGTCCGCTCTGGGTACCGGACGATTTCTCGTCATGTTAACGCTATCGGGTGGCGCGGCGGCCGGTTGTCCACAGGCTGTGGGTTTCGCCACGCGCCCGCACCGGCCCCCTGACGCGGAAAACGGGATGTCCCCCAGGGGACCGGCCACGGCATGATCCGCGGCATGACGGACACGGCTGAGCAGGGCACCGGGCGGGACGCGGAACGATCGGCACAGGAGCCGCTGCGGGACCGGCGGGCGGCGGCCCGGCGGCGGGCGCGGCGCACGCTGTCCCGCGCGAAGTGGGGAAACACGATCCGCGAACGCCTCACGTATCTGACCGAGGCGACGGCCGGCATGCCCGGCCTGGACGAGACGGCCGACGTCTACGGCAACGGGATCGTGACCGACCTGGAGGAACGGGTCGCCGCGCTGCTCGGCACCGAGGCCGCCGCCTTCTTCCCGACCGGCACGATGGCCCAGCAGGTGGCGCTGCGCTGCTGGGCGGCCCGCACCGGCGACCCGACGGTGGCCCTGCACGCCCTCTCCCACCCGGAAGTGCACGAGCGGCACGCTTTCAGCCAGGTCAGCGGGCTGCGTCCGGTCCGGGTGGGCCACGGCCCGCGGCTTCCCACGGCCGCCGAGATACGCGAGTTCGCGGAGCCCTTCGGGACACTGATGCTGGAACTGCCCCTGCGGGACGCCGGTTTCGTGCTGCCCGCCTGGGAGGAGCTGACCGAGGTCGTCGAAGCGGCGCGGGAACGCGACGCGGTGGTGCACTTCGACGGCGCGCGCCTGTGGGAGTGCACGGAGCACTTCGGGCGCTCCCTGGAGGAGATCGCCGCCCTCGCCGACACCGTCTACGTGTCGTTCTACAAGTCCCTCGACGGCTTCGGCGGCGCCGCGCTCGCCGGCCCGAGGACCTTGATCGAGGAGGCGAAGACCTGGCGGCACAGGTACGGCGGGACCGTTTTCCAGCAGTTCCCGACCGTGCTGTCCGCGCTCGTCGGCCTGGACCGCGAGCTGCCCCGGCTGCCCGAGTACGTGCGGCACGCGCGCGTGGTCGCCGCCGCGCTGCGGGAGGGCTTCGCGGCGGCCGGGGTGCCCTGGGCCCGAGTCCACCCGGAGGTGCCGCACACGCACGAGTTCCGGGTCTGGCTGCCGTACGAGCCGGAGGCGGCGGCCGAGGCGGCGGTGCGCCAGGGCGAGGAGACCTCGGTGATGCTCTTCGGCAACGCCTGGGAGGCGGCGGGGCCCGGCCTGGCGTTCACGGAGGTGGGCATTCGAGCCGCGGGCCTGGACTGGACGGCCGACGACGTCCGCGCGGCCGTACGGGACTTCGTGGACCGCCTGCCGGACCGGGCGTAGCCGCGCGGTGGACCACCTGCCGGACCCGGCGTAGCCGCGCGGTGGACCGTCTGCCGGGCCGGGCGGGGCCCGGCGGTGCACCGCCTGCCGGGCCGCGCGGGGTGGGGCTCAGCCGAGGGCGCGGGGGCGCAGCCAGCGGGTCAGGGTGTGCCGGAGCCGTCCCTGTGCCGGGCGTTCGGCGATGACGGCACGGAAGCGCCGGTAGTCGCGCACCTCGCGCAGGACGGCGGCGTCATGACGGCCCGGCGCGGGCGGCTCGGGCTCGCCGTGCACGCGGGCCCGGTAGCTGTCGAGGAGGTACTGCTGGGTGATGCTCATGGCGGATCGCCTTCTCGGGACGTGGACTGATCACTGACTGCTCACCGACCGCTCGGTGACTGATCGGGCTCCGCGGCTGCCCCGGTGCCCTTCAGCCTGCCCCCGTGCGGGGCCGATGTCCCGTGGATTGACGACTGCCGTCAATCGACGCCGGCGCTGTCAGTGGGCGGGTGCACGATGGGGGGCATGAGCGTGACCATCGACATCAGCGGACTCGCCACCGCCGGGGGCGTCCCCGGCCCGAGCGAGGCCGAGAGGTGGGGACGGGTCTGCGTCACGCCCTCCCCGCTGGCCGAGCTGGGAATGGCGCTGCACGCGCTCAGCGAGCCCGGTCACCACCCCGAGCTGCAGGGCTGGGCGACCGCCGTCTCCTCCCGGCTGGACCCCTGCCTGGCGGACCGGCTGTGCGAGGCGGACTTCCTGTGGCGTACGACGTTCTCGGACGTCTTCGCCCCGTTCGCCGGCATCCCGGGCGGCCGGGCGCTCCCCGGGGCCACGCTCGCCGAGGAACTGGACCTGCTGGACAAGCTGACGGACGAACAGTTCGTCAATGCGGCGCTCGAGTTCACCTGCCAGCTGCGCTACGACGTCCAGACCCCCGGTCCCCTGGCCAACCCGGACCTGCGCCGCCGCTCCCTGGAACTGGCCGCCGCGCGCGGCGCCGTGCAGGAGCGGTTCACGCGCCGGCTGCTGGACGAACCGCCGGTCGTGCGGGCGTGGTTCCGGCAGCTGATGCTCGACTGCGACGAGGCGTTCTTCGCCGACACCTGGGCCCGGCTCGAGCCCCAGCTCGCCGCCGACGCCCGGCACAAGACGGAACTGCTGCGCCGCAAGGGCCTGGGCGCGGCCCTGGCGTCCCTCTCCGAAGCCGTGTCGCTGGACGAGGAGGCCGGGCTCATCACGGTCGACAAGCTCTCCGTGGGCCGCACCGCCACGGGCGACGGCGGCCTGGTGCTGGTGCCGACCAGCCTCGGCCGGCCGCACCTCATGGTCCTGCACCGGTTCGGCTGGCAGCCGTCGATCACCTACCCGGCGAGCGGTTCCCGTCCCCAGGCCCCCTCCGTCGAGCAGCTCACGCGCCGCCTGGAAGCACTGGCCCACCCGGTGCGGATGCGGCTGTGCCGGCACCTCGCGCGGGCCCCGCACACCACGAGCGAACTGGCCGACGCGCACGGCATGACGGCGCCGGAGATATCCCGGCACCTCACGGTGCTGAAGAAGGCGGGGCTGATCACGGACTGCCGTCGCGGCCGGTACGTCCAGCACCAGCTGGACCTGTCCGCGGTGGCCCGGCTGGGCAGCGACTTCATCGAGGGCGTCCTGCGCTGAGCCACACCGGCGCACGGCACCCGCGGTCCGGGGCGGCGGGGCCCCGGGCGTCAGCCCTGGCCGCCCACCCTTACCAGCCCCGTCTCGTAGGCCAGCACGACCACCTGTACGCGGTCGCGCAGGCCGAGCTTGGTCAGGATGCGGCCCACGTGCGTCTTCACCGTCGCCTCGCTCAGCACCAGCCGGGCCGCGATCTCGCCGTTGGACAGGCCCTGCGCGACCAGCACCATCACCTCGCGCTCCCGCTCGGTGAGCCGCTCCAGCTCCTTGTGCTGCTCCTTCCCGCTGCCGGAGGGCAGCATCGGGGCGAAGCGGTCCAGCAGGCGCCGGGTGGTGGAGGGCGCCACGACCGCGTCACCGCTGTGCACGGCGCGGATGGCCGTCAGCAGCTCGCCGGGCGGCACGTCCTTCAGCATGAAGCCGGAGGCGCCGGCCTTCAGCCCGGAGAAGGCGTACTCGTCCAGGTCGAACGTGGTCAGGATGAGCACCTTCGGCGCGTCGGGCTCCATGCAGATCCGCCGGGTGGTCTCCACCCCGTCCAGCTTCGGCATGCGGACGTCCATCAGGACGACGTCGACGGCGGTGGACCGCAGCGCCTGGAGGGCCTCCACGCCGTCGCCCGCCTCCGCGACGACCTCCATGTCCGGCTGGGCGGCGAGCACCATCTGGAACCCGGTGCGCAGCAGCACCTGGTCGTCGACGAGCATCACGCGGATCGTCATCGGGTCCTCTTCCGTGTCTTCGGTCGCCGTGGGGCGGGTGGTCTGCCTTGCCTGTCAGGTGGGCGGTCTGCCGTGCCTGCCGGGGGGCGGTTTTCGTTGCCGTGGGCCGCGGGGGGGGGCGCCGTCAGTGTGCCGGTTTGAGCGGCAGCAGTGCGCTGATGCGGAATCCTCCGCCGGGGCGCGGGCCCGCGTCCAGGGTGCCGCCGACCATGCCGACCCGCTCGCGCATGCCGATCAGACCGTGGCCCTGTCCGTCGGCGCCGCCCTCCTCGTACAGCTCGTGCGGAGCGCCCTTGCCGTCGTCCTCGACCAGCAGGCCGAGACCGTCGTCGAAGTAGACCAGCCGTACGCTCGCGCCCGCGTTGGGCCCGCCGTGCTTGCGCGTGTTGGTGAGCGCCTCCTGCACGATCCGGTACGCGGTCAGCTCCACCCCGCTGGGCAGCGGGCGCGGAGTGCCCTCCACCTTGAAGTCGACGGGCAGGCCGGAGCTGCGGCACTGCTCGATGAGGTCGTCGATCTGCTCGACGTCGGGCTGCGGGACGTACTCCCCGCTCTCCTGGTGCTCCCCGGTGCGCAGCACGCCCAGCAGGCGGCGCATCTCGGCGAGGGCCTGGCGGCCGGTCGAGGAGATCGTCTCCAGGGCCTTGCGGGCCTGGTCGGGGGCGGCGTCCAGGACGTAGGCGGCGCCGTCGGCCTGCACCACCATCACGGACACGTTGTGCGCGACGACGTCGTGCAGCTCGCGCGCGATCCGGGCGCGCTCGGCGGCGACGGCGACCTTCGCCTGCGCCTCGCGCTCCTTCTCCAGGCGGGCCGCTCGCTCCTCCAGCTGGGCGAAGTACGCCCGCCGGGTGCGGATGGAGTCGCCGAGCACCCAGGCGAGGGCGAAGGGCACCGTCTGGAAGACGGCTATCGCGACCTGCCCGAGGAAGGCGGTGTCCTCCTGCGGCCAGCGGATCTGGGCCACGGTCGCCGCGCAGAGGCTGACGGCGAGCGCGAGCCGGGACGCCCAGCGCGCGCCGACCGCCGCGACCGTGTAGGTGATCACCAGCATGGCGAAATCGGCGACGACCGGCTCGACGTCCAGGACCAGCTGGGCCAGCCCTGTGACGAGGGCGACCAGCAGCATCGCCTCCGGGAGACGGCGGCGCAGCGCCACGACGGCGGACAGGACGGCGGACACGGCCATCCCCAGGGGGACCGTCCCGCGGTGGCCCTGCACCGCGTCGAGGCTGACCACACTCACCCCGGACAGCCCGAACAGGACGACGGCCCAGAAGGTGTCGACCCAGGTCGGGTGGCGGCGGAGGAAGTCGTAGAGGCGCTGCACGTAACCCAGAGTAGGGAAACCAGATGCGTGCAGGGGTCAACCGGAGGGCCGATCCGGGCCCGCCGCGCATACTCCGCAAGGTGGAGACCGTGATCATCTGTGCGCCTAGTCTGTTGTGGTGACGGACGAGACGACGGAGGGCGGTTTCCGCGGTCCCGGCCCGCGCGGCTGGCGCGCGGCGGCCGAGGCGGCGCTGTACGGGCCCGGGGGGTTCTACCGGCGTCCGGAGGGCCCGGCCGGTCACTTCCGTACGTCCGTGCACGCCTCCCCGCTGTTCGCGCGCGCCGTGGCCCGGCTGCTGTGCCGCGTCGACGCGGCGCTCGGGCGGCCCTCCGCGCTGGACTTCGTCGACGTGGGCGCGGGCCGGGGCGAACTGGTCCGCGGGGTGCTCGCCGCGCTGCCGCCCGACGTGGCCGCACGCGTGCGCGCGTACGCCGTCGAGATCGCCGATCGTCCGGCCGGCCTGGACCGGAGGATCACCTGGCTGAGCGAACTCCCGGACGCGGTCACCGGGCTGCTCTTCGCCAACGAGTGGCTGGACAACGTGCCGGTGGACGTCGCCGAGGTGGACGCCGCGGGCGTGCCCCGGCTGGTGCTCGTCGCGCCGGACGGCTCCGAGCGGCTCGGGGAGCCCGTGGCGGGAGCGGAGGCCGACTGGCTGGCACGCTGGTGGCCGCTGCCGGCCGAGGAGGGGCTGCGGGCGGAGATCGGGCTGCCCCGGGACCGGGCCTGGGCGGCGGCCGTGGACCGGGTGGAACGCGGGCTGGCGGTGGCCGTGGACTACGCGCACACCGCGGACACCCGCCCTCCGTTCGGCACGCTCACCGGCTTCCGCGAGGGCCGCGAGACGGCACCCGTGCCGGACGGGTCGTGCGACATCACGGCCCATGTGGCCCTGGACGCGTGCGCGGCGGCACCGCCGGGTGAGGCGCCCGGCGCGGCGCGCACACCGTCCGATCCGGCGCACAGCACCCCTGACGCGCCCTCCGACGCGGCGCACAGCACCCCTCACGAGCCCTCCGGTGCGGCATGCAGCACCCCTCACGGGCCCTCCGGTGCGGCATGCAGCACCCCTCACGGGCCCTCCGGTGCGGCGCGCGCGCCTTCCCGCGCGCTCCGTGACGCGGCGCAGGCGCCGTCGGGTGCGGCGCAGGAGCCCGTAGAAGAGGCGCGCGAGCTTCCCGCCGCGCGCCTGCTCACGCAACGCTCCGCCTTGCGCGCCCTCGACATCACCGGCGCACGCCCCTCGCTCGCACTGGCGTCCACGGACCCGGCCGCGTACGTGCGCGCCTTGGCCGGCGCCGGGGAGGCAGCCGAGCTGACCGCACCGGGCGGCCTGGGCGACTTCGGCTGGCTGCTCCAGCCCGTCGGCATCCCGGACCCCCTGGAGACGACGCCACCGCACCGGTCCTGAGCGCACTCGCCCGGCCGTGAGCCCTGCGCCGCCGTACGCCGCATTGTCGGCGTGAGCCCTGCGCCGCCGTACCCGCCGCGTTGTCGGCGTGAGCCCTGCGCCGCCGTACCTCCGTGACATCGGTCCGGCGTCGCGTGCGGCTACTTGTCGATGTCGCCGACCACGAAGAACATCGACCCCAGGATCGCCACCATGTCGGCCACCAGCGTCCCGGGCAGCAGCTCGGTCAGCGCCTGGATGTTGTTGTAGGACGCCGAGCGCAGTTTCAGCCGGTACGGCGTCTTCTCGCCCTTGCTGACCAGGTAGTAGCCGTTGATGCCGAGCGGGTTCTCGGTCCACGCGTACGTGTGCCCCTCAGGCGCCTTCAGTACCTTAGGCAGCCGCTGGTTGATCGGCCCGGGCGGCAGCTCCGCGAGCCGGTCCAGGCAGGCGTCGGCGAGGTCCAGCGCGTTGTGGGTCTGCTCCAGCAGGATCTCGAACCGGGCGAGGCAGTCGCCCTCGCTCCTGGTGACCACCTTCAGGGTGTCCTGCAGGTCGCCGTAGGCCAGGTACGGCTCGTCGCGGCGCAGGTCGAAGTCGACGCCCGAGGCGCGCGCGATGGGCCCGCTCACGCCGTAGGCGTGCACCGTCTCGGGCGCGAGCGTCCCGACCCCGCGCGTGCGCCCCCGGAAGATCTCGTTGCCGAGCACCAGGTCGTCGAAGACGTCCATGCGCGAGCGCACGGCGGCGACCGCTTCACGCGCGCGTGCGGTCCATCCGGCCGGCAGGTCCTCCTTGAGGCCGCCGACGCGGTTGAACATGTAGTGCATGCGCCCGCCGGAAACCTCCTCCATGGCGTTCTGGAGCACCTCGCGCTCCCGGAACGCGTAGAACACCGGCGTGATCCCGCCCAGTTCCAGCGGGTACGAACCGAGGAACATCAGGTGGTTGAGCACCCGGTTCAGCTCGGCGAGCAGGGTCCGCGTCCATACGGCCCGCTCGGGGACCTCCATGCCGAGCATCCGCTCCACTGCGAGGACCACGCCCAGCTCGTTCGAGAACGCCGACAGCCAGTCGTGGCGGTTGGCGAGCACGATGATCTGCCGGTAGTCGCGCGCCTCGAAGAGTTTCTCGGCACCCCTGTGCATGTAGCCGATCACCGGCTCCGCGTGCACGATGCGCTCCCCGTCCAGCACGAGCCGCAGCCGCAGCACGCCGTGCGTGGACGGGTGCTGGGGCCCGATGTTGAGCACCATGTCGGTGCTCTCAGCTGCGCCGCCGATCCCGACCGTGGTCTCCGTCGTAGGAGTCATGGCCCCAGTTTCCCCTACGTACGCTGGGCGCATGGAGACGGGGAGCCCGGAAGGGAACGAGGCGCCGGCCGGCGAGCCGGTGTGGCGGGGGTTGGAGCCTGGTCTGCTGCGCGTGCGCCGGCTGCTGCTGGTGTGGTGGACGGCCGTGCTCACGGTGGCCGCGGGACTGGTGCCGGGCCTTCTGGCGGGGCCCGCGTGGGCGGCCTGTGCGCTGCTGCCGCCGGTGGTCGCCGCCTGGTGCTGGTGGCTGCTGGAGCGCAACTGGCGCTCCTGGCGGTACGCCGAGCGCGCCGACGACCTGCTGATCAGCCGTGGTGTGCTGTGGCGCGAGGAGACGGTGGTGCCGTACGGGCGGATGCAGCTGGTGGAGGTGACGTCCGGGCCCGTGGAGCGGCGCTTCGGGCTGGCCACCGTGCAGCTGCACACGGCCGCCGCGGCGACCGACGCGACCGTCCCCGGCCTGGACCCGGCCGAGGCGGAACGACTGCGCGACCGGCTCACCGAGCTGGGCGAGGCACGATCGGCGGGCCTGTGACGGCCCCGGACGACGCCGACGCCACTGCCACCGGTGCCGGGGGCTGCGGCGGGACCGGTGCTGGTGGCGGTGACCGTGACGGTGCTGGTGGCGGTGCTGGTGCAGCAGACGGGGGCATATCGTGCGGCGCCGTTCCTGATCCCGGCGTACCGGACGACGGCACATCGTGCGGCGGCCTTCCCGGCCCCGGCGTACCGGACGGCGGCACATCGTGCGGCGGCCTTCCCGGCCCCGGCGTACCGGACGGCGGCATACCGCAGCCCCCGCCCGTCATCGAGCGCCGGCTGCACCCGGTCACGCCCTTCCGCCGGGCCTGGGCCCCTGTCGCCGTACTGGCCGGCTGGGCGGTGCACGACCCGAACGGCACCCAGCAGCAGCTGGCGCGGCTGACCACCACCATGCTCCTGCTGGGGCTCGCGGTGCTGGTGCCGGTCGCCGGCCTCTACGGCTTCCTCTCCTGGTGGTTCACGCACTTCGCGGTCACCGACACCGAACTGCGCATCCGCACCGGACTGCTGTTCCGGCGCACCGCGCACATCCGGCTGGAGCGCATCCAGGCCGTGGACGTCTCCCGCCCGCTCCTCGCGCGCGTGGCGGGCGTGGCGAAGCTCCGGATCGACGTCGTCGGCGCCGACGACAAGGACGAACTGGCCTTCCTGGGCGAGCGGGAGGCGAGCGCCCTGCGGGCCGAGCTGCTCGCGCGTGCCGCGGGGTTCGCGCCCGAGACGGCGCAGGAAATAGGCGAGGCACCGGCGCGCGTCCTGCTGCGGGTGCCGCCGCGCGAGCTGGCGCGCTCCCTGGCGCTGACAGGGGCCACCTGGGGCACGCTGTGCGGCGCGCTCGTCGTACCGACCCTGCTGTGGCTCACCACCCACAACGTGTGGACGGTCCTCGCCACCGCACTGCCGCTGCTCGGTGCGGCCGGTGCGAGCGGTGTGGGCCGGTTCGTCAACGATTTCGACTGGACGGTGAGCGAGTCACCGGACGGACTGCGCATCGACCACGGGCTGCTCGACCGTACGCACGAGACGGTGCCGCCCGGCCGGGTGCAGACCGTACGGATCGTGGAACCGCTGCTGTGGCGGCGACGGGGGTCCGCCCGCGCGAGCGGAGCCGAGAGCGGGGGAGGCTGGGTCCGGGTGGAACTGGACGTGGCCGGGTCCGCCAACTCGGTGCTGATACCGGTGGCCCCGCGCGCGGCCGCCGAAGCGGTCGTCGCGCGCGTGCTGCCCGGCGTGACGGTGCCGAGGGAGCTGTCGCGGGCGCCGGGCCGGGCCCGGTGGTGCGTGCCGCTCTGGTGGCGCGGGCACCGGCTCGCGGTCACCGGCGCGGTGTTCGCCTCCCGGAGCGGCCTGCTGTGCCGCCGGCTCTCGCTGGTCCCGCACGCCAAGGTGCAGAGCGTACGGCTCACCCAGGGGCCCTGGGAACGCCGCTGGGGGCTCGCCGACGTACACGTGGACACGGGGGCCGACAAGACCGTAACGGCGCGGCTGCGGGGCGCCGAGGAGGCCGTGCGGTTCCTGGACGAACAGGCGGAGCGGTCCCGGACGGGCCGCAGGGACGCCCCACCGGACCGCTGGATGTCCACGGCCTGACGCCCGCCCCACCACCGCCCGGCCCCTTCACCGCGCCACCACCGCACAGCCGCACCGCCGCACCGCGCCACCACCGCACCGCGCCACCACCGCACCACCGCACCAGCGCGCACCAAGGCGACGCGCAACGTGCAGCGGACGGCGGCGTCAGGCGACGAACGACGGCACGACGGACGACAGGCGACAGGCGACAGGCGACAAGCGACGGCACATCGAGGTGTCATCGGATCGACGCGTCGATCCGTCGACGCAGCGGGCCCGGCCTCCCCCGTGGGAAGGCCGGGCCCGATCGCCTGCGTGTGCGGCGTACGGCTGACTTCGGCTCAGGAGGCGGCCGTGTGCAGCCCCTGCACGTCGATCTGCTCGGTCTCGTCGTGTGCCGTCAGGTCGATGACCTGGCCGACGCCCTGCGACTGCGCGTCGGCGGGCTTGAACCCGGCCTCGGCCTCGGCCTTGTGCACGGCGAGGGCCTCCGGGCCGACCACGTCGGCGAGGTCTTCGTTCTGCACGGAGTCCAGCGTGTCCTTCGAGTCGCCCTTCTGGGTGCCGAAGAAGTCGAAGCCGCCCTCGACCACGGGGCGCCGCACGGGCGCGGCCGGTACGACGGCCACCGCGGTCGGCACCGTGAAGTGCCCGGCGGGCGTCTGCCCCGCGCGCGTGGTGACGTCGGCCGCCGACGCGACCTCGGACGCATGCGCGGCCGCAGACGCATGCGCGGCCTCGGACGCAGATGCGATATCGGCCGTCCCCGTCACGCCTGCCGTGGCATGTTCTCCTTTGGCGTCGGCCCCGGCCTCGGCCACCTCGCTCGCGGGAGCCTCCGGCGCCCCGGCCGCGCTCTCGACGGCCTCGGACATCTCCCGGTCCCCGGCGACCTCGGCCACCTCGGGCCCGGCCGGCCCGGCCTCGGAAACGCCGGCCCCGGACACCTGAGCGTCGCCGACCTCGGCCCCGGACACCAGAGAGCCAGACACCTCGGCTCCGGGCGCCGTGGCAACCTCCGGCTCGTCGCCGGCCTGCCCCTCGGTCTGTCCCTCGGTCTGTCCCTCGGCCACGGCCACGGCCTCAGCGCCGACTTCAGCTTCGTCCACGACTTCGGCCTCGGTCTCGGCCTTGGCCTCCGCCTCCGCTTCCCCCTCGGCCTCGGCCTCCGCCTCCGCCTCCGCCGGAGCGTCCCCCCGGTCGAACCGGGCCAGGGCGGTCAGGGCCCGCCGGTACAGCCGGGCACCATCGGCCGAGAACACCGCCTCCGTCGCCGACCGGCCAGCGGCGGCCCCCGAACCCTCCGAGCCGTCCGTACCCTCCGAGCCCTTCGAGCCCTTCGAGCCCTTCAAGTCCTCGGCACGATCGGCACCATCCGCGCCCTCGGCGGCTCCGGCATCCCGGGGCCCTTCGGGCCCCCCGGTGGCCGTCCCGTCCGGTCCGGCGTGCCGTGCGGGCGGCAGGGCGGGCGCGGACGTGGGCTCGGGCGCCGACTCCAGCTCCAGCAGCCGGCGTCCCTCCAGGGCGCTCGCGCGCTCGGTCTCCGCCGTGGCGTACCGGCGCAGCAGGGACGCGTGCTCGTTACGCAGCCCGGCCAGCTCGGTCCTCTTGGCACGCAGCCGCTGCTCGAGCTTGGCGCGCAGCTCGCGGGACTCCTCGAGGTCGGTCTCCAGTTCGGCGACCCGTTCCTCGTAGCGCCACTCGTCGCCGGCACGCGCGCGCGTGAGTTCGGCGACCTGCTTGCCCGCCTGCGCGTCCCAGCGGCGCATCACGACCGCGCCGACGACCGCCGTCGCGGCGGCCGCGGCAGCCAGCGCGCGCAACACCGTGGCCTCGGAGAACGCCCAGGGACCCAGCGCGCAGACGACGGAGACACCGGCGATCGCCGAAGGAGGCAACAGCCGGTGCAGAGGAGGGGAATGGCGGTGGCGTCCACGTGGCATGGCCAGAAACTTACCGCGCGTAGGCGAATCGCGGACCCCCGCCCCGTAAAAACACAGCCACACCGGAGCTTTCACGGGACGTCAGGGGTGCGCCGGGATCAGCGGTCGGTGAGCCGCCCGCTGATCCACTGGAGGGTCGGCGGGATCTCGCGCCGCCAGGTGTTGAAGTTGTGGCCGCCGCTCTCGAGGATGATCGAGGAGATCCGGGTCAGGTTCGTGGCCTGCACACGCTCTATGAACCTCATCGTGTCGTTGTAGTTGTGCTCGCCCACCTTGCTGCTGGTCACGAGCAGCGAGGTGTCCGGCGCGGGCTCGTTCTTGAGGTACCACCACAGGTCGGCACGATTCTGCAGCTTCTTGTCGCCGTGGAAGAGGTCACCGGTCGTGGGGTCGATCGGCGCCTTGTAGTACGGCGACAGGCCGGCGCCGGCCGCGTACACACCGGGGTGGTGCATGGCCAGCTTGAGGGCGCAGTAGCCGCCCGTGGAGTCGCCGATGACACCCCAGCTGCCGGGACGCTTGCCGGCCCGGTAGTGGGTGAGGACGGCCTCCGGGAGATCTTTGGCGAAAAACGTTTCCGCCTGCGGCCCGCCCGGGACGTCCACGCACTCGGTGTCCCTCGGCGGCGCCACGGTCGGCCGCAGCATCACCAGGATCATCGGCTGCATCCGCCCGTCCTTGGCGAGCCGCTGTGCCGTGCTCGGGTAGTTCAGTTTGTCCACCAGCGACTGCGCGGTGCCCGGGTAGCCGGTCAGCACGACCGCGACGGGGAACGTGCGCGTGCGGTACTGCGGCTGGAAGTACTCCGGCGGCAGATAGACGTACGCGGGCGTGCCGATGTGGCTCGTACGGCCGACGATGTCGACCTTCTGGATCTGGCCGCCCGTCTCCGGCCGTGCGGTGGCCACGCCGGGCACGTCGGAGGTGGAGACCACCTGGAGCGGACCGCCGGTGCTGCCGTTGACCGAGTGGTCGACGACGATCCCCTGGTCGGTCTCCTTGCCGAACAGGTCCGCCCAGCTGGCGTAGAAACCGAAGGCCTGGTTGGCGGCGAGGCCCAGGGAGGCGAAGAGCGCCAGCTGGGTGGACAGCAGCAGTCCGACCCGGCCGCTGACGGTCCGCCAGTTCTGCCGGGCGAGGCGCGGCCACAGCCACACCGTGCCGATGAACAGCACGGCGGCGATCGCAATTGCCAGCACCAGCACTTTGTTGCTCGTGAGACCCATGGGCTGTTTCCTGCCTGCGCTTTCCGCCCGTGCCGCGCCCACGCTTCGTCGCGAGGGTTTGCCCGGGGCTTTCCTTGGCCTTTGACCCGACTTTCCGGTGGGGAGTGAACCTCTCTCCCCGAGACACCGTCCTAGAGGGCGCAATGTCGCCGGATGCCCGATCGGGCCCGGGTTCAAGGTCTCTCGCAGAACTACGGGATGCGATGTCTGTCAGGATAGATGGGGAAATGTCGGGCGGGGTTCCGAGCCGATCAAGCCGGGCGCGGCGCGTGCTGCGCGGCCCGCGCCCCGAGGCTGTTCCCGCTCTGGTCGGCCGGGCGGCCGCTCTCGTGGGCCTCCTGGACATCGCCGGGGGTGTGTTCCCGCGCTTCCGTCACAGCCGTATGCACGCCATCGCCGAGGTGCTGCCAGGCTCCTTCGGGCCCTTCGCCGCGGCCCTCTCGCTCAGCGCCGGCGTGCTGTTGCTGCTGCTGGCCCACGGGCTGAAGCGGCGCAAGCGCCGGGCGTGGCGTGCCGCGGTGGCGCTGCTGCCGGCGGGTGCGGCGGCGCAGTTCGCCTACCGGCACTCGCTCGTCGGGGTGTTCATCGCGGTCGCGCTGCTGGTGCCGCTGCTGCGGCACCGGGACCAGTTCGCGGCCCTGCCCGACCCGCGCAGCAGGTGGCGCGCGCTCGCCAACTTCGTGCTCATGGGCGCGGGTTCCCTCGCCCTCGGGCTGGTCATCGTCAGCGTCCACCCGGACCGGACGATCGGTAACCCGAGCCTGGCCGACCGGCTCACCCACGTCGTCTACGGCCTGTTCGGCTTCGAAGGCCCGGTCGACTACCTGGGCAACACCTCCTGGACGGTGGCCTTCTCCCTCGGTGCCCTCGGCTGGATCACCGCGGTCACCACCATCTACCTGGCGTTCCGCCCCGAGCACCCGGCCGCGCGCCTGACCGAGGACGACGAGGCCAAACTGCGCACGCTGCTGGAGAAGCACGGCGGGCGCGACTCGCTCGGCCACTTCGCGCTGCGCCGCGACAAGGCCGTGGTCTTCTCGCCGAGCGGCAAGGCCGCGGTCACCTACCGGGTCGTCTCCGGCGTGATGCTCGCCAGCGGCGACCCGATCGGGGACGTCGAGGCCTGGCCGGGCGCCATCGAGCGGTTCATGGACGAGGCCAGGGCCCACTCCTGGACCCCGGCGGTCATGGGCTGTTCGGAGACCGGCGGCGAGGTGTGGACCCGCGAGACCGGTCTGGACGCCCTGGAACTGGGCGACGAGGCGGTGGTGGACGTGGCGGATTTCTCGCTCGCCGGACGCGCGATGCGCAACGTGCGCCAGATGGTCAAGCGCATCGAGCGGGCCGGCTACGAAACCCGGGTGCGGCGCATCCGTGACCTCGGCGACGCCGAGCTGGAGCGGATCCGCCAGGCGGCGGAGGACTGGCGCGGCACCGACACAGAGCGCGGTTTCTCCATGGCGCTCGGCCGCATCGGCGACGCCGCCGACAGCGACTGCCTGATCGCCACCGCGCACAAGGCCGACGAGGAGCCGGGCGAGTACGGAGACCTGAAGGCGATCCTCCACTTCGTGCCGTGGGGCAAGGACGGCGTGTCGCTGGACCTGATGCGCCGTGACCGTGCCGCCGACCCGGGCATGAACGAGCTGCTGATCGTGGCCGCCCTGCAGGCCGCCCCGAAGTTCGGCATCAACCGGATCTCGCTGAACTTCGCCATGTTCCGCTCGGCCCTGGCCCGCGGCGAGAAGATCGGCGCCGGCCCGGTGCTGCGCGCCTGGCGCGGGCTGCTGGTGTTCCTCTCCCGCTGGTTCCAGATCGAGTCGCTGTACAAGTTCAACGCCAAGTTCCAGCCGCGCTGGGAGCCGCGCTTCGTGGTCTACCGGGCCTCCGGTGACCTGCCCCGCATCGGCTTCGCCGCCATGCAGGCGGAGGGCTTCGTCAACCTCGCCCTGCCGCTGCCGCGATTCCTGCGCCGGCGCCGGGCGGCCGCCCAGCGCCCGTGCGCCCACGCCATGGGTGAACGGGATGTCCGGGCGGCCTGACCCGGACGGCCGGCCGGTGCGGCAGCCCGGCCACCGCGCGGTTCCGCTACCGCCCTGGGCCTACGCTGAACGTATGAACAACCTCAGCGGGCGGGGCCGAGTGGCCGGCCTTCCGGCATGGGACCGGTGTGCCGTCATGGGCGTCGTGAACGTGACTCCGGACTCCTTCTCCGACGGCGGTCACTGGTTCGACACGACCGCCGCCGTCAAGCACGGCCTGGACCTGGTCGCCGAGGGCGCGGACCTCGTCGACGTGGGCGGCGAGTCCACCCGGCCCGGCGCCACGCGCGTGGACGAGGCCGAGGAACTGCGCCGGGTCATCCCCGTCGTGCGCGGCCTCGCCTCCGAGGGGGCCGTCGTCTCCGTCGACACCATGCGCGCCTCCGTCGCCGAACAGTCGCTCGCGGCCGGCGCCTCCCTCGTCAACGATGTCAGCGGCGGCCTCGCCGACCCCGCGATGATCCCGGTGGTCGCCGCGGCGGGCGCCCCCTTCGTCGTCATGCACTGGCGCGGCTTCCTGGAGGGCGGCAACGTGCGGGGCGTCTACGAGGACGTCGTCGCCGAGGTCGTGGACGAGCTGCACGCGCGCGTGGAGGCCGTTCTCGCCGGCGGCATCGCCCCCGACCGCATCGTCGTCGATCCCGGACTCGGCTTCTCCAAGGACGCCGACCACGACCTCGCCCTCCTCGCCCGCCTCGACCGCCTGCACGCCCTCGGCCACCCCCTCCTGGTCGCCGCCTCCCGCAAGCGGTTCCTCGGCCGGGTCCTGGCGGGCCCCGAGGCGGCGCCGCCGCCCGCACGGGAGCGCGACGCGGCCACGGCCGCCGTCTCCGCGCTCGCGGCGCACGCCGGCGCGTGGGCGGTGCGCGTGCACGAGGTACGCGCCACCGCGGACGCGGTACGGGTGGCACGAGCCGTGGAGGGGGCGCGTACGACGGCACCGGCGCCCCGCGCGGAAGGCGACCGGTGAGCGCCCCGCACACCGACGTCGAGCACGTGGAGGCCGCCAACACCGCCTTCTACGAGGCACTCGAGCGCGGCGACTTCGAGGAGGTGTCGTCCCTCTGGCTCACCCCCGCCGACCTGGGCGTGGACGAGACGTACCACGACCCCGCGGACGCCGGCGTGATCTCCTGCGTGCACCCCGGCTGGCCGGTGCTCACCGGCCGCGGCGAGGTCCTCAGGTCGTACGCACTGATCATGGCCAACACCGACTACATCCAGTTCTTCCTCACCGACGTGCACGTCTCGGTGACCGGCGACACCGCCCTCGTCACCTGCACCGAGAACATCCTCAGCGGCGGCCCCGCCCCGCAGGACGGCGCGGAACTCGGCCCCCTGGTCGGCCAGCTCGTGGTCGCCACCAACGTGTTCCGGCGTACGCCCTCCGGCTGGAAGATCTGGGCGCACCACGCCTCCCCCGTGCTGGCCGAGAGCGACGACGGCGACGAGGACGACACCGGCGTGAACGGTGTGAACCCGGACGACGATCCCCTCGCCTGAGGGGGCGGACACACCCCGGCCGTGCCACGGGGCGGCCGGGACCGGGCAGGGGGGCGAGGAGTGGTTGGAATCACCTACCCGCGGGTATGAGCGGCTACCAGTCCATGACACGGCCGGGTTCCCCAGGGGAAACAGCCGGTGAACCCTCCAGAGACCCGCCCGGCCGCACGCCCCGGTGGCCCGGCTTTGTCAGTGTCCGCAGGTAGATTCGTCTGAGGCCGGTGTTCCGCCCGCACGCGGTACGCACCAGCCGTTCCCGACGATTGCAGGAGTGATTCGCGTGGATCGTGTCGCGCTGCGCGGCCTGAAGGCCCGCGGGCACCACGGTGTGTTCCCCAAGGAGCGCGAGGAGGGCCAGACCTTCATCGTGGACCTCGTCCTGGGTCTGGACACCCGGCCGGCCGCGGCGGACGACGACCTGACGAAGACCGTGCACTACGGCATCGTGGCCGAGGAGGTCGTGGCCGCGGTCGAGGGCGAGCCGGTGAACCTCATCGAGACGCTGGCCGAGCGGATCGCCCAGACCTGTCTGAAGCACGAAGGGGTTCAGCAGGTCGAGGTCTGCGTCCACAAGCCGGACGCGCCGATCACCGTCCCCTTCGACGACGTGACCGTCACCATCACCCGGAGCCGAGTATGACCCGACCTTTCAGCCAGGGTCACAGCGACCCGACCGTCCAGCCGGTGCCCGCCTCCGTCGTCGAGCAGGTGGACGCCGCCGACACGACCCTGCACAACCCGCAGTGGGCCGTCATCTCCATCGGCTCCAACCTCGGCAACCGCCTGGAGACCCTCCAGGGTGCCGTCGACGCCCTGGAGGACACCCCGGGTGTCCGCGTGAAGGGCGTCTCCCCGGTGTACGAGACCGAGCCCTGGGGCGTCGAGCCGGGCAGCCAGCCGTCGTACTACAACGCCGTCGTGGTCCTCAAGACGACCCTGCCCCCCGCCTCCCTGCTGGAGCGGGCGCACGCGGTCGAGGAGGCCTTCAACCGGGTCCGGGACGAGCGCTGGGGCCCGCGCACCCTGGACGTCGACATCGTCGCCTACGCCGACGTCACCTCCGACGACCCGCAGCTCACCCTGCCCCACCCGCGCGCCCACGAGCGCGCCTTCGTCCTCGCCCCCTGGCACGACGTGGACCCCCAGGCGCAGCTCCCGGGCCGTGGCACGGTGGCCCAGCTGCTGTCGGCGGTCACCCGCGAGGGTGTGGAACCCCGCAAGGACCTGGAACTCCGGCTGCCCGAGTAGTCGTTAAGGTCGAGGCGGGTCAAGACCGATACGCCGCGACGACCACACCGGGACGGTCCGGGGGAACTGAAGGGACACCGTGAGAGAGCTGCGCATCAGGGTGCTGGCCGGCGTGTTCGTCGTGGCCGGAGTCCTGTCCTGGGCGGGCGCCCGCCTCTGGAACTCGATCGGGACCCTCCCCAGCGTCCCCCTGGCCGCCCCCGTCGTGCTCGCGCTGATCGCGGTGGTCCTGCTGTCGACGGCGCTCTCGCTGCGCGCCCGCTTCAGGGCCCAGCGCGAGCGCCGGCCCGGCGCGAAGGGCGTCGATCCGCTGATGGCCGCCCGCGCGGTCGTCTTCGGCCAGGCCAGCGCCCTGGTCGCGGCCCTCGTCGCCGGCATGTACGGCGGCACGGGCGTCTTCCTGCTGGAGCTGCTGGACATCCCGGCCCGCCGCGACCAGGCGATCTACGCCGGCCTCTCGGTGCTCACCGGCCTCGGCGTGATAGCGGCGGCCCTGTTCCTGGAGCGGGTCTGCAAGCTCCCCGAGGACGACGACCAGAACCACACGGGCGCGGAGCCGGTGGCCTGACCGCCGGCCCCGCTCGGCGGCGCGGTCAGCGCGCCATGATGAGGCTCATCGCCTCGTTCCGGGTCGCGGCGTCCCGCAGCTGACCGCGCACGGCGGACGTTATGGTCTTCGCGCCCGGCTTGCGGATGCCCCGCATGGACATGCACATGTGCTCGCACTCGACGACCACGATGACCCCGCGCGGCTCCAGGATCTCCATCAGGGAGTCCGCGATCTGCGTGGTGAGTCGTTCCTGCACCTGCGGACGGCGGGCGTAGACGTCGACCAGCCGGGCCAGCTTGGACAGGCCGGTGATCTTGCCGGCCTCGGACGGGATGTAGCCGACGTGGGCGACGCCCCGGAACGGCACCAGATGGTGCTCGCAGGTCGAGTACACCTCGATGTCCTTCACCAGGACCATCTCGTCGTGTCCCAGGTCGAACGTCGTGGTCAGGACGTCCTCGGGCTTCTGCCACAGACCGGCGAAGATCTCCTTGTACGCGCGTGCCACCCGCGCCGGCGTCTCCAGCAGCCCCTCACGGTCCGGGTCCTCGCCGACCGCGATCAGCAGCTCCCGCACAGCGTTCTCGGCACGCTTCTCGTCGAACTCACCGATGGTGCCTTCGCCGTCGAGCGTCACGGGGTCGGTCATCTGGTTCCTCGTTCCTGTGCCTTCATGCGTGGGCGGCCACACGTTGTCTCTGTGGTCATCCGAAAATGCCGCGCCCCCCAGCGTAGAACCTGGGGGGCGCGGCATTCATTCCGGCCCTGTCGGCCGGCCCACACTCAGCTGTCGGAGCGGTCCTCCGGAGTCTCCGTGACCGGAGCGGACTCGGTGGCGGTGGACTTGGCCGTGCTGATCGCCGCCGTCGCGCCGTTCGCACCGTTGGTCAGTGCCAGCTCCTTCGGGGAGAGCACCGGCGGACGGGTGGACGGGGTGCGGCGGGAGGAGCCGGTCCAGGCGGGCCGCGGCGGGCGCTTGACGATGGGGGCGAAGATCTCGGCGATCTCCTCCTTGCCCAGCGTCTCCTTCTCCAGCAGCTGCAGGACCAGGTTGTCGAGCACGTCGCGGTTCTCGACCAGGATCTCCCAGGCCTCGTTGTGCGCGGTCTCGATGAGCTTCTTGACCTCTTCGTCGACCAGCGCGGCGACCTCTTCCGAGTAGTCGCGCTGGTGAGCCATCTCACGGCCGAGGAAGGGCTCGCTGTTGTCGCCGCCGAACTTGATCGCACCGAGCCGCTCGGTCATGCCGTACTGCGTGACCATCGCGCGGGCCAGGTTGGTGGCCTTCTCGATGTCGTTGGCGGCACCGGTGGTCGGGTCGTGGAAGACCAGTTCCTCGGCCGCGCGGCCGCCCAGCATGTAGGCGAGCTGGTCGAGCATCTCGTTGCGCGTGGTCGAGTACTTGTCCTCGTCCGGCAGGACCATTGTGTAGCCGAGGGCACGGCCACGGGACAGGATCGTGATCTTGTGGACCGGGTCGGCGTTCGGAGAGGCCGCCGCGACCAGGGCGTGACCGCCCTCGTGGTACGCGGTGATCTTCTTCTCCTTGTCCGACATGATCCGGGTCCGCTTCTGCGGGCCCGCGACCACACGGTCGATCGCCTCGTCCAGCGCCTTGTTGTCGATCAGCTTCTGGTCACCGCGGGCGGTCAGGAGCGCCGCCTCGTTCAGGACGTTGGCCAGGTCGGCACCCGTCATGCCCGGGGTACGGCGGGCGACGGCGGACAGGTCGACGTCGGTCGCGACCGGCTTGCCCTTCTGGTGGACCTTGAGGATCTCCATACGGCCCTGCAGGTCCGGCGGGTCGACCGCGATCTGGCGGTCGAAGCGGCCGGGGCGCAGCAGCGCCGGGTCCAGGATGTCCGGGCGGTTGGTGGCGGCGATCAGGATGACGCCGCCCTTGACGTCGAAGCCGTCCATCTCGACGAGCAGCTGGTTCAGGGTCTGCTCGCGCTCGTCGTGACCGCCGCCGAGGCCGGCGCCGCGGTGACGGCCGACCGCGTCGATCTCGTCGACGAAGACGATCGCCGGGGCGTTCGCCTTGGCCTGCTCGAACAGGTCACGGACTCGGGAGGCACCGACACCGACGAACATCTCGACGAAGTCGGAACCGGAGATCGAGTAGAAGGGGACCCCCGCCTCGCCGGCGACGGCGCGCGCGAGGAGCGTCTTGCCGGTACCGGGACGGCCGTAGAGCAGCACGCCCTTGGGGATCTTGGCGCCGACGGCCTGGAACTTGGCCGGCTCCTGGAGGAACTCCTTGATCTCCTGGAGTTCCTCGACGGCCTCGTCGCAGCCGGCGACGTCGGAGAAGGTCGTCTTGGGGGTGTCCTTGGTGATGAGCTTGGCCTTGGACTTGCCGAAGTTCATGACCCGGGAGCCGCCGCCCTGCATCTGATTCATCAGGAAC
This sequence comes from Streptomyces actinomycinicus, assembly GCF_016741775.1. GTDB lineage: Bacteria > Actinomycetota > Actinomycetes > Streptomycetales > Streptomycetaceae > Streptomyces > Streptomyces actinomycinicus. The sequence continues at coordinate 63,507 of NZ_JAERRK010000017.1, forward strand.
AGGAAGACGACCACGATCAGGACGAAGGGCAGCAGGGAGAGCAGGACGCCGAGGAACGGGTTCTGCTTGGACGGCGAGACCGTGTAGCCGTCGGGGATCTGCTTGTCCTGGTACTTGGTCTGCAGCTGGCCGGCGATGGTGACGCCCTGGTCGCCGATGTAGCTCGCCTGGATCTTCGAGCTGCCCTCGACCTTGACGCCGTCCTTGAGCGTGACCTTGATGCTCTGCTCGTCACCGGTGGTGAGTTTGGCCGACTCGACCTTGTTGTCGTTGATCGCCGCCACGACCTGGCCGGTGTCCACCGTCTTGTAGCCGCCGGACGAGCCGACGACCTGCATCAACACGACCACGGCAAGGACGGCCAGCACGATCCACATGACCGGCCCACGGAAGTATCGCTTCACGTCCATCCATACGGAGCGGTGACGCCCCGTCCCTCCTGCCATAGTGAGTTTGATAAGACAGTTCTTCTGACGGTACCCCAGCAATGTTGCCCGAAGCTGCACGGAGCCGTTTCGACGGCTGGGAAACCCGTCTCTGCATGCTTCAACGGAACGGAACCCGCTGGGGTTCCCGATCGTCCTACCGGCTTGGGCCGAGTGGCTCAGCCGCCGTAGACGTGAGGCGCGAGCGTACCGACGAACGGCAGGTTGCGGTACTTCTCGGCGTAGTCGAGGCCGTAACCGACGACGAACTCGTTCGGGATGTCGAAGCCGACCCACTCCACGTCGATGGCGACCTTGGCGGCGTCAGGCTTGCGCAGCAGCGTGCACACCTTCAGGGAGGCGGGCTCGCGGGAGCCGAGGTTGTTGATCAGCCAGGACAGGGTCAGGCCGGAGTCGATGATGTCCTCGACGATCAGGACGTGCCTGCCCTTGATGTCGGTGTCGAGGTCCTTGAGGATGCGCACGACGCCGGAGGACTGGGTGCCCGCCCCGTAGGAGGACACGGCCATCCAGTCCATCGTGACGGGGGTGGACAGCGCCCGCGCGAGGTCCGCCATGACCATCACGGCGCCCTTGAGGACACCGACGATCAGCAGATCCTTCCCCGCGTACTCCGCGTCGATCTTCGCGGCCAGCTCGGCCAGCTTCGCGTCGATCTCTTCCTTGGTGATGAGTACCTGCTGGAGGTCGGCACCCATGTCTTTCGCGTCCACCCGCATCACTTTCGGTCGTCCCGCTCTTACGGCCGCATGCACGGCCTCCGGCTGCCCCGACCCGCCGGAGGGTCACTCCGGGAGGCGTCGGATTCAGCCTTGCCGAATCACCAGTCTGCCACCCTGTCGCTGGGCCACGACTTTGCCGGGGAGATTGATGGCTCCCTGGCCGCGCCAGCCGGTGATCAGGCGGTCGACTTCCTCGATGTGGCGGGCGAACAGCGAGCCGGCCGGAGCACCGGCCCGGATGGCCGCGCGGCGCAGGATCCGGCGGCGTACGGCGGGCGGGAGGGCGTACAGCTTGGCGCACTCCAGCAGGCCGGTGGCGTCCCGTACGGAGGCCTCGGCCTGGCTGGCCCAGGTGTCGAGGGCGTCGGCGTCGTCGCGGGAGAGCTGGGCGGTGCGGGCGAGCGCCTCCACCACGCCCTTGCCCAGGGCCTTCTCCAGGGCGGGCAGGCCCTCGTGCCGGAGCCGGGAGCGGGTGTAGGCGGGATCGGCGTTGTGCGGGTCGTCCCAGACGGGCAGCGACTGGACCATGCAGGCCCTGCGGGCGGTCTGCCGGTCCAGGTGGAGGAAGGGACGCCGGTAACGGCCGCCGGCCCCCGAGACCGCGGCCATGCCGGACAGGGAGCGGATGCCGGAGCCGCGGGCGAGGCCGAGCAGTACGGTCTCGGCCTGGTCGTCGCGGGTGTGGCCGAGCAGGACCGCGGTGGCGCCGTGGCGTTCGGCGATGGCGTCCAGAGCGGCGTAGCGGGCGTCGCGGGCGGCGGCTTCGGGTCCGCCCTCCCGGCCGACGGTCACGGCAACGGACACGACGGGGTCGAGGCCCAGTTCGCGCAGTCTCAGGGTGACCTCGTCGGCGCGCAGGTCGGAGCCGGGCTGGAGGCCGTGGTCGACGGTGACGCCGCCGGCGCGGATGCCGAGCTTGGGGGCCTCGAAGGCGAGGGCGGAGGCGAGTGCCATGGAGTCGGCGCCGCCGGAGCATGCGACGAGGACGAGCGGAGAGGGGGGCCGCTCGGCCGCGCGGTCCGGGTGCGCGCCCGGGGCCGGTAGCCCCGTGTGCCCGCCGGAGGGCTGGTGGTCGTTCAGGATGTCGTGGAGGACGCGGCGGACCGCCAGGCGTATCGCCGCGACCGCAGGATGGGGACCCATGTCCGGTTCCCTTCATGAAGTTTTTCGGGGGGTGAGCCCGAGCCGGTCACTCAGAGTGTGTAGATGGTGACAGAAGCGGGCCGTTCCCCGAGCATTGCACGCCTACGCATGGCTCACGGTCCCTCGGAAGGGTGATTGGAGGGGCGTTCGCCTGCCGTCGGCCGGATTCGTTTCACGCCTCGCCGGTGCGGTTCACGACTCGGCCTTGCGGTGCACCCGCGCGACCCAGTCCGCCGGTTTGGCGATCTCCGCCTTGGTGGGCAGGGTGTTGGGCGAGGTCCACACGCGGTTGAACCCGTCCACGCCGACCTGCTCCACGACGGCCCGGACGAAGCGTTCGCCGTCCCGGTACTGCCTCAGTTTGGCATCCAGCCCGAGCAGCTTCCGCAGCGCCAGGTCCAGGCGGGAGGCGCCCTTGGCGCGGCGCTGCTGGAACTTCTCGCGGATCTCGGCGACGGTCGGCACGACGCTCGGTCCGACGCCGTCCATGACGTAGTCGGCGTGGCCCTCCAGCAGGGACATCACCGCGGTGAGCCGGCCGAGGATCTCGCGCTGGGCGGGGGTCTGCACCAGCTCCACGAAGGAGCGTCCGCCGTCCTCGCCGTCCTCGCCCTCGGGGCGGCCTCCGGCCAGGGACTGGGCGGCTTCCCGGATGCGCTCCAGGAACGTCATCGGGTCGACGTCGGTCTCCGCCAAGAACGACTGGATTTCGCCCTCGAGGTGGTCGCGCAGCCAGGGCACGGCGGTGAACTGGGTGCGGTGGGTCTCCTCGTGCAGGCACACCCACAGCCGGAAGTCGTGCGGCTCGACGTCGAGTTCGCGCTCCACGTGGACGATGTTGGGCGCGACGAGCAGCAGCCGGCCGCCGCCGTTCTCGCCGGCGGGAAGGTCGCGGCCGGCGGGGGCGAAGGTCTCGTACTGGCCGAGGACGCGCGAGGACAGGAACGACAGGAGCATGCCGAGTTCGACGCCGGTGACCTTGCCGCCGACGGCGCCGAGGACGGCGCTGCCCGGGTTGCTGCCGCGCCGTTCCTGCATCTTCTCCAGCAGCGGCCTGAGGATCTCCCGGAAACCGGCGACGTTGGCCCGGACCCACCCGGGGCGGTCGACGACGAGGACGGGGGTGTCGTGGATCTCCTCGGTGCCCATGCGGGTGAAGCCCCGGACGTGTTCCTCCGAGGCCTTCGCGTGCCGGCGCAGCTCCGCGACGACGGACCTGGCCTCGTCGCGGCTCACCTCGGGGCCGGGTCGTACGAGCCGTGTCGCGGTTGCCACCGCGAGGTTCCAGTCGACCATCCCGGGAGATGCGGTGCCACCGAAGCTCGTCATGCTGTCAACCGTACGTGAGCGCTGCCGGTTGGGGCAGGGAGCGGGAGGCCGGCCCGCCGCGGCGGCGGCACCGCCGGCTCCGCGCGCGGTCAGCGGCAGCCGCACCCGGCGAGTGCGGTCGCCGCTCTGTCCAGTGCCGCCCGGACCTCGTCGGTGTTCCGGCTCTGCGTCGCGTCGAAGGCCAGGAAGGCGAAGGCCAGGAGGCGGCCGTCGCGGTCGACGACGGTCCCCGCCAGGGTGTTGACGCCGCTCAGGCTGCCGGTCTTGGCCCGCACGACGCCGGAGGCACCGTCGGCGTACCGGGTGCTCAGGGTGCCGGTGAAGCCGGCCACGGGGAGGCCGGTGAGGGCCGGGCGGAGGCCCGGGTGGGCGGGGTCGCCCGCCTTGACCAGCAGGGCGGTGAGCAGTCCGGCGCTCAGCCGGTCGTCGCGGTCGAGGCCGCTGCCGTCCTGGAAGACGGCGCCGGACATCGGCAGCCCGAGCTTGCGCAGCTGGGTGGCGATGGCCTTGGCACCGCCGTCGAAGCTCGCCGGTTCACCGCTCGCGATCGCCGTGTGGCGGGCCAGGGCCTCGGCGATGTCGTTGTCGCTCTGGGTGAGCATGCGTTCGACGAGGGTGGACAGCGGGGGTGAGGAGACAGTGGCGAGGGTCTCCGCGCGCGTGGTGGCCTTGGAGGGGCCGGGCGACGTGGTGGTGATGCCCGCGTCCTTCAGGAAGGCCGCGAACTTGGCCGTCGCGTCCGCCGCGGGGTCGCTCACGCGGATCGCCGTGCCGCTGGCGGAGTCGTCGGTACGGCCTTCGTCGGCGGTCAGGGCGACGACCGGGGCGATGTTCTCGTCGTGCCCGATGGGGTGCAGGACGGGGCCGGTGTAGAGGGTCGTGTCGTAGGAGAGGGTGATCTTGTGGATGCCCCGCTTCCGCAGGGCCTCGGCGGTGCCGGTGGCCAGCACCCGCAGGCTCGCCCAGTTTCCCCCGCTCTCGGCCTCGCTCGGGCGGGAGGTGCCCCCGTCCTCCGGGCGCGCGGTGAGGGTGGGGTCGCCGCCGCCGACCAGGACGAGTTCCCCGGTGTCGGGTTCGAGGACGGCGCGGGTGGTGAGGCGGTGGTCGGGACCGAGGGCGGACAGGGCGGCGACCGCAGTGGCGATCTTGGTGGTGGAGGCCGGGGTGAGGGCCTTGCCGGCGTCGGTGTCGTACAGGCGCTCACCGGTCGCGACGTCCACGACGGCGGCGGCCCGGGTGTCGCCGAGCGCGGGGTCGTCCAGGAGGGGCCTCAGGACGTCCGTGAGGGCCTTTTCGTCCGGGGCGGCCCGCTTGGTGCCGACCGCCCCGCCGGTGCCGCCCAGTCCCGTCAGGACCGGCGCGGCGCTCGGGGCGGGCCGGCGTGCCGCAGCGGCCGTACCGGAGCCGTGATCTGCGCCACCTGCCCGCTCCAGGGCGGCGGCCCGGTCCCGCTCGGCCGTACGCTGACCGTTGGCGTCCCAGGGGCCGGCCGCGGTCACCACTCCGGCGGTCAGCGCCAGGCCGGCGGTGGCGGCGCCCGCGGTGTACTGCCAGGTCCTGAGGGTCCGCGGACGGGGGAGACGGGGGAGGTGCGCAGGCCTGAGGGCCTTCGTCACTCGCGCGACCCTCGGCCCCGCGGCCGTCACGGCGCGCGCCAGACGCGGTCGTACGGCGTTCGCGAGCCGCACCACCTGCGGTCTCGCGGCTCGCCAAGGCCTCAGCTCTGGCACGACCACCAGCCCCTTTCGCGATCACACACCTGCGTGAGGGACACTTAACCACCAGAACTATGTGCTGATCATGGAGGAGCCACCGGTGGAGTTCGACGTCACGATCGAGATCCCGAAGGGTTCGCGGAACAAGTACGAGGTGGACCACGAGACCGGCCGGATCCGCCTGGACCGTCGTCTCTTCACCTCGACCGCTTACCCGACCGACTACGGATTCGTCGAGAACACCCTCGGCGAGGACGGCGACCCGCTGGACGCGCTGGTCATCCTGGACGAGCCGACCTTCCCGGGCTGCCTGATCAAGTGCCGCGCGATCGGCATGTTCCGGATGACGGACGAGGCGGGCGGCGACGACAAGCTGCTGTGCGTCCCGGCCACCGACCCGCGCGTGGAGCACCTGCGGGACATCCACCACGTGTCCGAGTTCGACCGCCTGGAGATCCAGCACTTCTTCGAGGTGTACAAGGACCTGGAGCCCGGCAAGTCGGTCGAGGGCGCCAACTGGGTGGGCCGCCAGGACGCCGAGGTGGAGATCGAGCGTTCGTACAAGCGCTTCAAGGAGCAGGGCGGTCACTGACCAGCCCGGTTCTTCGCCGAGCGGGCCGTACGCGTGTGCGTGCGGCCCGCTCGCACGTCTGCACACATGCGTCGGCAGTGGGTACGTGTGCGCATACTGAGGCGTACGGAAGGTGTCGTTCAGGGAGCGGTGCGAGGTGACGGAGGCGGAGGACCGCAAGCCCCGGTCCGACGAGGCGCGGTACGACCCGGAGATCACGTCCGAGTTCGCCGTTCCGGCGGGTCTCGGTGTCCTGAAGCCCGGCGGTGAGCCGGAGACGACGTCCGAGTTCGCGGTGCCGGAGGGGCTGGAGACGCCGCAGCCGCCGAGCGCCGAGCCGGAGGGGTCGGCGTTCAGCACACCGAGCACGTACAGCGCGAAGAGCGCCCCGGCCGCGTTCACGCCGGCCGCGGGGGTGCCGCTGGTCAGCCTGGTCAAGGACGCGCCCTGGCAGGACCGGATGCGCACGATGCTGCGGATGCCGGTGACCGAGCGTCCGGCGCCGGAGTCGGTGCAGCGCACGGAGGAGGGCGGCCCGGCCGTTCCGCGCGTGCTGGACCTGACCCTGCGTATCGGGGAGCTGCTGCTGGCCGGCGGTGAGGGCGCGGAGGACGTGGAGGCCGCGATGTTCGCGGTGTGCCGGTCCTACGGCCTGGACCGGTGCGAGCCCAACGTCACCTTCACACTGCTGTCGATCTCGCACCAGCCGTCGCTGGTGGAGGACCCGGTGACGGCGTCCCGGACGGTACGGCGGCGGGGCACCGACTACACGCGGCTCGCGGCCGTGTTCCGGCTGGTGGACGACCTGACCGACCCGGAGACGCATGTCTCGCTGGAGGAGGCCTACCGGCGGCTGGCGGAGATCCGCCGCAACCGGCACCCCTATCCCGGCTGGGCGCTGACCCTGGCGAGCGGGCTGCTGGCCGGCGCGGCCTCGATGCTGGTCGGCGGCGATCTGATCGTGTTCGTCGCGGCGGCCCTGGGCGCGATGCTCGGCGACCGGCTGGCGTGGCTGTGCGCGGGGCGCGGGCTGCCGGAGTTCTACCAGTTCACGGTGGCCGCCATGCCGCCAGCCGCGATCGGGGTGGCGTTCGCGCTGGCCCATGTGGACCTGAAGGCGTCCGCGGTCGTCACCGGTGGGCTGTTCGCGCTGCTGCCGGGGCGGGCGCTGGTCGCGGGCGTCCAGGACGGCCTGACGGGCTTCTACATCACCGCGTCCGCACGCCTGCTGGAGGTCATGTACTTCTTCGTGGGCATCGTCGCCGGGGTGCTGGTCGTCCTGTACTTCGGGGTGAAGCTGGGCGGCAAGCTGAACCCGGACGCGGCCCTCGGCATCTCCGAACGGCCGCTGATCCAGATCGCGGCCTCGATGCTGCTGTCGCTGACCTTCGCGGTGCTGCTCCAGCAGGAACGTTCGACCGTGCTCTGGGTGACCCTCAACGGAGGGGTCGCCTGGTCCGTGTACGGGGCGATGCACTACGTCGGTGACATCTCGCCGGTGGCGTCCACGGCCGTCGCGGCGGGGCTCGTGGGTCTGTTCGGTCAGCTCCTGTCGCGGTACCGGTTCGCGTCCGCGCTGCCGTACACGACGGCGGCGATCGGGCCGCTGCTGCCCGGTTCGGCGACCTATTTCGGGCTGCTGTCGATCGCGCAGAACGAGGTGGACAAGGGGCTGGTGTCGCTGGCCAAGGCCGCGTCGCTGGCCATGGCCATCGCCATCGGGGTCAATCTGGGTTCGGAGATCTCGCGGCTGTTCCTGCGGGTCGGCTCCGCCGGGAAGCGCAGGGCCGCGAAGCGGACGAGGGGCTTCTGAGAAGGCGCCCCTCCCCCGCGCCCGCTACCGCTGCCGGTGGTCGTACGGGTAGCCGTTTTGGTCGTACTGCTGCTCGGGGTACTGCTCGTGCTGCTGGTACTGCTGCTCGGGGTACTGCTGGTACTGCTCCTGCGGGTACGGCTGCCCGTCGTACTGCTGCTGCGGGTGCTGCTGCGGGTGCTGCTGCTGCGGGTGCTGCTGCTGGCCGTAGTACTGGTTGTCGTGGCCGCCCTGGTTCCAGTACTGCTGCTCGGGCCGCTGCCCGTAGGGCTGTTCCGGCTCGTAGGGCTGTTCCGGCTCGATGCGGCGCAGGCGGGTCGTGGCGTCGTCCATGACCGGGGGCTGCGAGTACTGCGCCTGCTGGTGCTGCGGCTGCTGGGGGGCCTGCCGCTGCGGGGTCTCCGGCCGGGCGGCGGCCTTCTTGTTCTTGCCACGGGCCCGCAGGAACTCGATCGCGATCGGGATCACCGAGACGAGGACGATCAGGATGAGGATCGCCTCGATGTTGTCCTTGACGAAGGCGTGCTTGCCGAGCCAGGAGCCGAGCAGGGTGACGCCCGCGCCCCAGAGGACGCCGCCGACGACGTTGAAGGTCAGGAACGAGCGGTACTTCATGCCGCTGACGCCCGCGATGATCGGCGTGAAGGTGCGCACGACGGGCACGAAGCGGGCGAGGACCAGGGACTTCGGGCCGTACTTCTCGAAGAACTCGTGCGCCTTGGTGACGTTCTCCTGCTTGAACAGCCGCGAGTCCGGGCGGTTGAACAGGGACGGACCGACCTTCTTGCCGAACATGTAGCCCGCCTGGTCACCGAGGATCGCGGCGACGCAGATCAGCGCGATGGCGCCCCACAGCGGGAAGTCCAGGTCCCCGGACGTGATCAGCAGACCGCAGGTGAACAGCAGCGAGTCACCCGGCAGGAAGAAGCCGATGAGCAGGCCGGACTCGGCGAAGACGATGAGCAGCAGGCCCCAGATGCTGTACGTGTCGAGGAGATAGTTGGGATCGAGCCAGCTCGGGCCGAGGGCGAGTGTCATCACGGGTCCGGGCTCCTGACGGGGGAAGGCGGGTGCGGCGGCTGGACGTCGCTGGTGCCGCACAAAGCTACCAACGTGATGCGACCGCCCCAGGTTCCACCGGTGGCTTCCAGGATGCACTCCGCCGGGACCTGGTCAAAGCCGTGACCCGGCCGAGGAGCGCGCTGGGGCACGGCGGTGGTCCCGGCCCGGGGCGAGCCCGGGCCAGGACGTCACGACGGGGTGTGCCGGGCCCCGTTCGCCACGATGGCGTCCCGCATGTACACGGCCAGACCGGCGCGGACGGCCTCGTACGTCGCGGTGAAGCGCTCGTCGGCGACGTACATCTCGCCCAGGCAGGTGTGCATCTCGTGCGAGCAGTCGTAGTACGCGCCCGCGATGAACCTGCGGTGGTCCTCGGCGACGTCCATGGCCGCCTCGGAGTCCGCGGGCACACCCTCGGCCAGCAGGCCGGCCATCCGGCGGTGGATCGCGTCCATCTCGCCGTTGATCCGCTTCCAGTCCTCCTTGGTGTACGAAGCGGTCCGGTGCTGCGACTGCCGGTAGGCCTCGGTGTCGCCCCAGCGCTCCCGGATCTCGTCGGCGTACTGCTCCGGATCGTGGTCGCCGAAGACCTCGAACTTCTCCTCCGGCGTGAGGTCGATGCCCATTTTCTGCGCCTCCATGGCGTGCTCCACGGCCGCGGCCATCTTCTGCAGTTGCTCGATCCGGACGGTCAGCAGCCGGTGCTGGCGGCGCAGGTGCGCCCGCGGGTCCGCGGCCGGATCGTCGAGCAGGACCGCGACCTCGTCGAGCGGGAAGCCGAGTTCCCGGTAGAACAGGATCTGCTGGAGCCGGTCGAGGTCGGCGTCGGTGTAGCGCCGGTGGCCGGCGTGCGTCCGCTCGCCGGGCACGAGCAGGCCGATCTCGTCGTAGTGGTGCAGGGTGCGCACCGTGATGCCGGCGAACCCCGCGACCTGTCCCACGGAGTAGCTCACTTTCCGCTCCTTCGGTCGGTACGCACTCCACGCTGACGCCTTACGCGGCGTGAGGTGCAAGCCGCGTTCCCTTCCGGGGTGCGCTGCGGACATTCGGGATGTTGGGTGCGTTTTGTCCGCTTATGGTGAGCCCGTGGCCCAGGACACGACGCAGCAGGCGCCCCCGAGCGCGCCCACGGCCCCGGCACGGGCCCTGCTGCCGTTCATCCTGCCTGCCGCCGCCGTGGGCGTGACCGCGAGCCTGGTCTTCGTCGGGGCGAGCACGGCGGCGGAGCAGCTCCAGCACCTGCTGTGGGGACCGCTGCCGGACGCGCTCGGAGTGGGGCGCTACTCGGTGCTGTGGATGTTCGTGATGCTCCTCGCGACCGGGATCGCCGTCGGGCTGGTGGTCTGGAAGGTCCCCGGGCACGCGGGTCCCGATCCGGCCACCATCGGCCTGGACGCGCCGGTCATGCCACCGGCGGTGCTGCCCGGCCTGGTACTGGCCACCATGCTGATGCTGGCCGGCGGCCCGAGCCTCGGCCCGGAGAACCCGATCATCGCCGCGAACGTGGGACTCGCGGCCTGGCTCGGCGGGCGGCTGATGCCCCGGACGCCCGGCGCGCTGTGGCCGGCGCTGGCCGAGGCGGCGACGCTCGGCGCGCTGTTCGGCACACCGGTGGCTGCGGCGCTGGTCATCACCGAGGCGCTGACCGGCCGGCCGATGCAGGGCAGGCTGTGGGACAACCTGTTCGCGCCGCTGGCCGCCGGTGCGTTCGGGGCGATGACGACCACCCTGGTGTCCCACCCCACCTTCGAACTGAGCCTCCCGCCCCTGGGCCGGGTCGACGGCGGGGACATGCTGTCGGCCGTCGTGGTCGCCTCGGCGGCCGCGCTGCTCGGCATGTGTGCCGTCCGCGCCTTCCCGTACGTCCACACGGCCTTCCACCGGCTGCGCCACCCGATGCTGATGCTCCCGGCGGGCGGGCTCGTCCTGGGCGCCCTGGCGGCCCTGGGCGGCCGTCTGACGCTGTTCAAGGGACTGTCGGAGGTCGATGAGCTGGCCCGCGACCCGGAGGGGTGGTCGGCCGGGCAGTTCGCCGTGATGACGGTGGTGAAGCTGGCCGCGCTGCTCGTCGCCGCGTCCTGCGGCTTCCGGGGCGGCCGGATCTTCCCCGCGGTCTTCGTCGGCACCGCCTTCGGTCTGTGCGCCCATGCGCTCGTCCCGGGCGTGCAACCCGCGGCGGGCGTTGCGGCAGGAGTGCTGGGCATGCTCCTGGCGGTCACCCGGCAGGGCTGGGTGAGCCTGTTCACGGCCGCGGCACTGATCGAATCGCCCGGGATCCTCGCCCTGTTGTGCGTCGCCTCACTGCCGGCCTGGCTGCTGGTGACGGGCCGTCCGCAGATGCAGTTGCACCCGGACGGCACCCCGGTCCGCTGATCCCTTCTTCCCCCCGGAGGCACACCCATGGCCCTGCACAAAGGTCCCGCCGAGCACGAGGAACGGACGCTGTCGGTCAACCCCTTCTTCGGGGAGGCCAACCCCGTCGGCGGCATGACCGAGGCCCCGCCCACGCACCGGCTCCCGGACACCCCGCTGCCGCCGTCCACGGCGTACCAGCTGGTGCACGACGAGCTGATGCTGGACGGCAACTCGCGGCTGAACCTGGCCACCTTCGTCACCACCTGGATGGAGCCGCAGGCCGGGGTGCTGATGGCGGAGTGCCGGGACAAGAACATGATCGACAAGGACGAGTACCCGCGCACGGCCGAGCTGGAGCGGCGCTGTGTGGCGATGCTCGCCGACCTGTGGAACGCGCCGGACCCGGCGGCGGCCGTGGGCTGTTCGACGACCGGCTCCAGCGAGGCGTGCATGCTCGCCGGGATGGCGTTGAAGCGGCGCTGGGCGACACGGAACGCCGACCGCTACCCCGGCGCGCGGCCCAACCTGGTCATGGGCGTCAACGTCCAGGTGTGCTGGGAGAAGTTCTGCAACTTCTGGGAGGTGGAGGCCCGGCTGGTGCCCATGGAGGGCGACCGCTTCCACCTGGACCCGCAGGCCGCCGCGGAGCTGTGCGACGAGAACACCATCGGCGTGGTCGGCGTCCTCGGCTCGACCTTCGACGGGTCCTACGAGCCGGTCGCCGAGCTGTGCGCCGCCCTGGACGCCCTCCAGGAGCGCACCGGCCTCGACGTCCCGGTGCACGTGGACGCGGCCTCCGGCGGCATGGTGGCGCCCTTCCTGGACCAGGACCTGGTGTGGGACTTCCGGCTGCCGCGAGTGGCGTCGATCAACACCTCCGGGCACAAGTACGGGCTGGTCTACCCCGGGGTGGGCTGGGCGCTGTGGCGGGACAGGGAGGCCCTGCCGGAGGAGCTGGTCTTCCGGGTCAACTACCTGGGCGGGGACATGCCGACCTTCGCGCTCAACTTCTCCCGGCCCGGTGCCCAGGTGGTCGCGCAGTACTACACGTTCCTGCGGCTGGGCCGCGACGGCTACCGGGCGGTGCAGCAGTCGACCCGGGACGTCGCGGTCTCGCTCGCCGGCCGGATCGCGGAACTCGGCGACTTCCGGCTGCTCACGCACGGGGACCAGCTGCCGGTGTTCGCGCTCACCACGGCCGACGACGTCACGTCGTACGACGTGTTCGACGTCTCCCGGCGGCTGCGCGAGAGCGGCTGGCTGGTGCCCGCGTACACCTTCCCGGCCAACCGGGAGGACCTGTCCGTGCTGCGGATCGTGTGCCGCAACGGCTTCTCCCACGACCTGGCCGACCTGTTCCTCGCCGACCTGGCCCGCCTGCTGCCCGCCCTGCGCCGGCAGCCGCACCCCCTGACCCGGGACAAGGAGGCGGCCACCGGGTTCCACCACTAGGTGATGGCCGGGGTCATCGCCGTACGGCCGCCGGCCCGTTCCGGCGCACGGGCTATCCGGCCTGCTCCAGGGCCACCAGTTCGAACGCCGTCTTCCCGTCCAGCGACTCGCGGATGATGTCGGCGTGGCCGGCGTGCCGGGCCGTCTCGCGGATCAGGTGCAGACACAGCCAGCGCAGCGAGACGCGGCCCTCCGGCGGGAACCAGGGGTCCGGCGGCAGCGGGAAGGTGTCGTCCAGGCTGGGCGCGGAGCGGATGAACTTCTCGGTCTCCGCGGCCACCTGCTCCCAGTACGCCAGCTGCGAGGCGACCGTCTCGTCGCCGACCAGCTGGAACGTCTCGTGCCAGTTCGACTCGTCCCGCTGCACCCGCGGCGGCTCCTGCCGGGCCCGGGCGAGCCAGCCCTGTTCCACCTCGGCGACGTGTTTGAGCAGCCCGCCCAGGGACAGCTCGCTGGCGCTCGGCCGGGTACGGGCCTGCTCCTCGGTCAGCCCGAGCAGCGCCCGGCGGATCCCGCCGCGCTGTTCCTCGATGAACGCGAGCAGCGCTCCCCGCTCGTCGCCCTTCGCCTCCGCCGGAACGTGCATGACCATGTCCGCCGCCTTTCGCCGGGCTCTTCGCCGGGACCGTTTCCCCGACACGTACGAAGCTACGGCCCATCGAGGTCAGTTGCTGTCCTAAAGGCCCCGGCGCACCGAAGAAGGTCCTGCGTGCCGAGGATCGGGCCGGCGTATGGGAACCGGCCCGACGGCCCCGGGAACGGGCCCGGCTAGAACGGGAATCCGCTGCGGCCGTGCTGCACGGAGATCCACTTGACCGTGGTGAAGGCCTCCAGCGTCGTCTCGCCGTTGAGGCGCCCCAGACCGGAGTGCTTCTCGCCGCCGAAGGGCACGATCGGCTCGTCGTGCACGGTGCCGTCGTTCACGTGGAACATGCCGGTGTCGATCCGCTTGGCGAAGGCCACGCCCCGCTCGATGTCACCCGTGTGGACGGCGCCGCTGAGGCCGTACGGGGTGTCGTTGACGATCCGGACCGCCTCCTCCTCGCCGTCGAACGGGACGAGGAAGACGACGGGGCCGAAGACCTCCTGCCGGAGCAGCGCGGAGCCGGCCGGCAGGCCGGTCAGCACGGTGGGCTCGACCAGGTTGTCGGTCGTGCCGCCGCGTACCAGGGCGGTGGCGCCCTCGGCGAGCGCCTGGTCCACGGCGCCCGCGACGGCGTTGGCCTGCGCGGAGTTGATCACCGGGCCGATCACGGTCTCCGGGTCGCGCGGGTCGCCGACCTTGAGGGTGCGCACCTTGGCGACGAACCTCTCGGTGAACTCGTCCGCGAGGGAGCGGTCCACCAGGACCCGGTTGGCGGCCATGCAGACCTGGCCCTGGTGCACGAACCGGCTGAAGACCGCCGCGTCCACCGCGTAGTCGACGTCGGCGTCGTCCAGGACCACCAGGGCGCTGTTGCCGCCCAGTTCGAGGATCGAGCGCTTAAAGTTCTTGGCGCAGACGGTGGCGACGTGCCGACCGATCTTGTCCGAACCGGTGAAGGATATGACCTTCGGGACCGGATGCTCGATGAACGCGTCGCCGATCTCGGCGATGTCGGTGACGACGACGTTGAGCAGGCCGCCCGGCAGCCCGGCCTCCTCGAAGATCTTCGCGATCAGGGTGCCGCCGGCGACCGGGGTGTTCTGGTGCGGCTTGAGCACCACGCCGTTGCCGAGCGCGAGGGCCGGGGCGACCGACTTCAGCGACAGCAGGAAGGGGAAGTTGAAGGGGCTGATCACGCCCACGACGCCGACCGGCACCCGGTAGACGCGGTTCTCCTTGCCGTCGGCCGGGGAGGGCAGGATCTTGCCCTCGGGGCGCAGCGCCAGGTGGATCGACTCGCGCAGGAACTCCTTGGCGAGGTGGAGTTCGAAGCCGGCCTTCACGCGCGTGCCGCCCAGCTCCGCGATGATCAGGTCGGCTATCTCCTGCTCACGGTCCTCTATCAGCCGCAGCGCCCGCTCCAGGACCCCGCGGCGGGCGTAGGGGTTGGTCCCGGCCCACTCCTTCTGGGCGCGGGCGGCCGCGCGGTAGGCCTGGTCCACCTCGTCGACCGTGGCCACCGTGATCGAGGCCAGCTTCTCGCCGTCGTAGGGATTGAAGTCGATGACGTCCCAGGAGCCGGTGCCCGGTCGCCACTCACCGTCGATGTACTGCTGGGCCAGGTCGCTGAAGTAGGACGACATGTGATCCCTCAATCACTAGCGGGGCCAGATCCTGGTCACGATCTGATCGCACGTCATCGTACTTGCGCATCAAGAGAGTTGGAGAAGTCGTATCAGGAGAGTTGGAGAAGTCCCCGGAGAAGATCCCGGCTCTCGTCCGGGCCCGGGCTGTCCTGCTGCAGCTCCTTCAGGGCCTGCTCGTACTGGGCGACGTCCTCGCGCTTGTCCAGGTAGAGGGCGCTGGTCAGCTGCTCCAGGTAGACCACGTCGGACAGGTCCGCGTCGGGGAAGCTGAGAACGGTGAAAGCGCCGCTCTCGCCGGAGTGGCCGCCGAAGCTGAACGGCATGACCTGCAACCGCACGTTGGGGCGCTGGGAGACGTCGATCAGGTGCTGGAGCTGGCCGCGCATGACGTCGCGGTCGCCGTAGGGGCGGCGCAGGGCGGCCTCGTCCAGCACGATGTGGAACTCGGGGGCGTTGTCGGAGAGCAGGTACTTCTGCCGCTCCAGACGCAGCGCGACGCGGCGTTCGACGTCGGCGGTGCTCGCGCCCTTCATGCCGCGCCGGACCACCGCGCGGGCGTACTCCTCGGTCTGCAGCAGGCCGTGCACGAACTGCACCTCGTACACGCGGATGAGGGACGCGGCGCCCTCCAGGCCCACGTAGGTCGGGAACCAGCTGGGCAGGACGTCGGTGTAGCTGTGCCACCAGCCCGCCACGTTGGCCTCCCGGGCGAGGGAGAGGAGCGACTCGCGCTCCGCCTCGTCCGTGATGCCGTAGAGCGTCAGCAGGTCTTCGACGTCCCTGGTCTTGAAGCTCACCCGGCCCAGCTCCATCCGGCTGATCTTCGACTCGGAGGCGCGGATCGAGTAGCCCGCCGCCTCGCGCGTGATCCCCCGTGCTTCACGCAGTCGCCTGAGTTGCGAGCCGAGCAGCATCCGCCGCACCACCGATCCGGGCTCTCCCGCGCTCACGTTCGCCAGCCTCCCCAACCGTCTTAGGGCCCGCAGTCTGCCACTAAAACACTTCGAGCAGTACTCGTACGGTTACGGAAACGGAAAGAGCCCGGCCGTTTCTGTCGGGTCCGGACCGGGAAGAGGTCCGGACCTCTGACGGTGGCCGTCGTCAACTTGGCAGAAAAAATGGCCAAGAAGCGGTACGGGCAACCCCATTTCGGTCGCGTGCACGTGCATCTGCCCTTGCATCTGCGTGACGCATCCGAAACCATGGTGCCGCGCCACCGCTGCATCGCAACGACCGCGAATTCCCGGGAGTGCCTCGCATGGGGACGAATGGATCGACCATGCTCAAGCCGTTACGGCAGGGCCTTCCGCCGCTTGATCCCGCGGCCGTGTCCGATGCCGCCTCCTGTGCCCTGCCCGCCCGGTTCGAAGCGGTCCGCGAGGCCCGGCGCTTCACCCGCGGCACCCTCGACCGGTGGGACGTCGGCGACCGTTTCGACGACATATGCCTCGTCGTCTCCGAACTCGTCACCAACGCCCTGCGCCACGCGGTGCCGGCCGGCGAGTGCCGCGGCGGTGAGCAGAGCCCGTGCGTGCGGCTGCATCTGATGCGCTGGAGCGAGCGGCTGGTGTGCGCGGTGCGCGACCCGAGCCACGAGACCCCGGTCCCGCGGGACTCGGACGACTTCTCCGCCGAGTCGGGCCGCGGGCTGTTCCTGGTCGAATCCTTCGCCGACAGCTGGGGCTGGCACCCGCTCGCGGGCAGCCTCGACGGCAAGGTGGTCTGGGCGCTGTTCCGGCTCCGGACGGCCTGCTGACCGGGTACGGACGCCTGCGGACGCCCGGGTCTACGCGCGTACACCCGTCGCAGGAAGCTCCCACTGCAGCGGAGCGCCCGGCGGAGCCACGCCCGACATCGTTGCCACCCGGCTCTCGCGACGGGCGCGCCGCCCTCAGCTCACTATCAGATGGTCGAACTCGCCGTCCTTGATCCCGAGCAGCATCGCCTCGATCTCCGCACGCGTGTAGACGAGCGCCGGCCCGTCCGGGAAGCGCGAGTTGCGCACGGCGACGTCACCCCCCGGCAGCCGCGCGAACTCCACGCAGGAGCCCTGCGAGTTGCTGTGCCTGCTCTTCTGCCAGGCCACGCCGCCCAGCTGCGTGGCAGCCATGCCGTTGTACACGTCGTACCCCCCGTACACGCCGTCAACGTCGCGGTCCACAGGTCGCTCCCCGCTGGTGCACTGGCTGGTGTGGCCATAGATGCTGTAGTCAACTGACCCGGATCATAGCTCTGTTCATGTGCACTTGCATGAGCAGATGCACGTGCACGGGGGGTGGTTCCGCGGTTACAGCTTTGACGTCCGCTTTACCCAAGCCGTTCCAGCGCCTGCCCCAGAGCAGGCAGGACATGCTCCCGCCAGCCCCCGCCCATGATCGTGCGAGCCATCATCTGAGCCGGATCGTCCGGATCGAATCCCTCGTGCACTAGGAAGAGACGCGTACCGCGCCCCTCATGTTCCAGGGTCCAGGTGACGGTCCAGTCCGCCGGGTTGGCCGGATCGGCATCCGCCCAGCGGAGGGACAGCATCCGCTCGGTGTCGTAGGCCAGCACCTCGACCTCTACGACACCGGAGAAACGGGAGTTGGGACGCGGGACGGAGGTCATCCGGTACCGGTGGCCGACCTGGAGCCGGAAGTCCTCGGCACCGGGCATCTGCCATTCGGCGAGCAGTCCGGGCTCGGTGAGGGCCCTCCAGACCTTGGCGGGCGGGTGCGGGAAGAACTGGTCGACACGGACGGTGGTCAGGTCGTCAGGGGCTGGGCTCATGGCTGGTCATCGTCGGGCATGCGGTCGAGCAGGGCGCCGAGGCCGGTCAGCCGGCCGCGCCAGAACCGCTCGTACGGATGGAGCCAGTCCTGCACATCGGCGAGCGGGGCCGCTTCGAGGCGGTAGATGCGCTGCCGGCCGGAGCGCTGCTCGGAAACGAGACCGGCCTCCCGGAGCACCTTGAGGTGTTCGGAGAGGCTCGGGCGACGCATGTCGAAGTGCTCGGCGAGCGCCTGCACGGGCTGCGGGCCGCGTTCGCGCAGCAGCCGCAGCACCTCGCGGCGCGTGGCGTTGGCCAGGGCGGCGAAGACACGGTCCTCGGCGGCGGTACCCGTCCCGTTCATGAAGCGCTCAGAAGCCTTCCTTCTCCGTCAGCAGCATCAGACCGTTGCCGTCGGGGTCCGTGAAGGAGGCCATCCGCCCCCAGGGGAGTTCGTCCGGCCCCTGCACGGGGGTGCCGGCCGCGGTGAGCCGGGCGCAGTCCGCGTCGACGTCGGTCGTGACCAACATGATCCCCCGCGCGGAGCCGGCCTCGAAACCGCCCATGCCAGGACCCGAGAGCGTGAAGACGGTCTGCGCACCTTCGGGGGCCACCTGCAGCCAGCGGCCCTGGGGCATGTCCCGGTCGGCGGTCACCTCCATGCCGAGGACGTCCGTGTAGAAGCGCAGGGCGCGGTCCTGGTCGGAGACGGGAAGCGTGACGAAGGAGGCGTGCGTGATGGTCATACCGAGAGGATAGGTAGGTATTCTCCTACGCGTCAACCGTAGGAGGATCCCTACCCATACCCCTTCACCTGCCGCTGTACAGCAATAAGGGCCATCTCGCCCGCGTTCCCTCACGGGCCGCGCCGGCAGCCGTTGCTGCTGTGCGGTGATCCGAGTGCCCCGCCGGCCGCGGATGTTGCCGCGGCCGGAGAGCCTCCGCGGCACGCGCGGCGCTAGCGGACTGGCCGCGCGGCCGTCTCAGCCTGCGCCGGCTCGCCCACCGGGGCTTCCTGCCCGGCGTCCGGAAGTCCTCCTGGTGAGTGTGCTGGTAGCTTGCGAGCGGGCCGTCCGGCCAGGGCGGCCGGCCGCTACCGCTCGGGAGCTTCCGGTGACTACTGCGAGTGCTTCAGGTGTTTCGACCGCGTCGGCCGCTGCCGCTTGTGCCGCCGCGTCGGCCGCTGCTGGTTCCGTTTCCGTGTCGGCCGCTGCTGGCTCCGTACCCCTGTCCGCCGCTGCCAATTCCGTTCCCGTGTCGGCCGCTGCCGGTTCCGTTCCCGTGTCGGCTGACGGTGGGTCGGTGACCGCAACGGCTGCTGGCACCTCGGCGGCCGCTCCGGGGAGTGCTGTGGCCGGGGCGCGGCGGCTGGTGCGGGTGGGGGCGCTGGCCGCAGGGCTGGTGGGCGCGGTGGCGCTGACGGCTTGCAGCGGTGACGGCTCCGGGGACGGGGACCGTTCCTCCGCCGCGCCGAGCGCGACCACGGCCACGGGCCCGGCGCCCTCCCCGTCCGTGTCCGGTGCGTCCGCGACGCTCCAGGGCAGCTGGATCACCACCGCCGACGGCAAGATCGTGGCCCTGGTGATCACCGGCAAGCAGGCGGGAATCCTCGCGACCGGTGGGAGCATGTGCAGCGGGACCGTGGGCGCCGAGGGCGGCATGCAGATGATCCATCTGGAGTGCGCCGACGGCGGCAAGGACCGGGCCATCGGCATGGTGGACTCGGTGACCGACAAGACCCTCAAGGTCACCTGGTCGGGCAAGGCCGGCCAGGAGACGTACACCAAGGCCGAGGGCGGGAAGCTGCCGTCCGGGTTCCCGAGCCACCTGAAGCAGTGAATTCGGGGAGCCTCCCGAACGCACCGGGCGGTGCCGACGCAGGCCCGGGTACGCCTCGCCCGGGCGGTCGTCGCCGGCCGGGCGGGCACACCGGTTCCGGCTGTCGTCGCAGAGGGGCGCGCGAGCGGGCCCCCGACGCAGGGGCCATGATGCAGGGACACCGTCATCACGTGGACAGGGACCTGCTCATGCGCGCCATTCCGCTCACCGTCACCGCCCTCGCCGCCGCCCTGCTGCTGACCTCCTGTGACGACGGCGGGAGCAAGAACGGCGACAGCGCCGGCTCGGCCTGTGAGATCGGCGGGGTCTCGGTGCAGATCGGGTCGGCGAGCGTGGCCCCCGCCGCCGGGGACACCGGCGAGATCCCCGTCAGCATCACCAACCAGAGCGCCCCCTGCACCCTGGACCACTTCGCGCACGTCTCGCTGGACTCCGGCGCCGCCGACACCGCCGTACCCGTCCTCAAGGGCGCGAAGGCGCAGCAGCTCAAGCTCGCCAAGGGCGACTCCGCGTCCTTCTCCATCGGCTACGTGCGCGGCAAGGACGGCGACAAGAACACCGTGGCGGCGAAGACCGTGAAGATCAGCCTGCCCGGCTCGGACACCACCCGCAGCTTCCCCTGGTCGTACGGCCCGGTCGCGGGCAAGGCCGACGGGAGCGGGCCGGACGCCTCCGTGAGCGCCTTCCAGCAGGTCGGCGACTGACCCTCATTCCAGTCGCGGGCGGGCTCTGACCTGCGCACGGTCCGCGGCGCGGGCGCCCTCGGTCCAGCCCGCCGCGTCGCTGACGCCGCGCAGCCGGGTCGTGGTGGTCTCCGGGAACATGCGCTCCAGCCGGCCGGTGACGGCTATGTCACGGGTGGCCAGCACCGGCAGCAGGTCCTGGGTCACCTGGGTCTCGGCCACGGCGGCGAGCCGGTCGCCGACGCGGTGCACGTAGGCCGCCAGGAACGACTGCCTGAAGGTCTTGGTCCGCTTGCGGCCACCGGCCCGCTGGGCCGCCTCCGCCCTGGTCATCGCATGCGTGGCCTGCACCAGCAGCGAGGTGTAGAGCAGCTCGACCGACTCCAGGTCCGCCTCGAAGCCGACGACCGTGGAGAAGCCGAGCGATTCGTTCCACACGGCGCGGCAGTGGTTCGCCGTCGCCACGGCGTCCAGCAGGACCGCCTTGGCCTGCTCGTACGGCGGCTCGACCCCGATGCGGCAGGCGCCGGGTGCGTCGGGGGCAGGGGCTTCGGCGGCGAGCAGTGCCTCGTCCACGCTGTGCCGGGCCATCAGCTCCTGTGCCTTCGCGCTGAGCGCCTCCGCCTCCTCCGGATAACCGGTCGCCTCGGCCTTGGCGAGCAGCGCGCGGATGCGGGCGAGCATGCGGGAGGCGCCGGGGCCCGGGGCGCGGCGGGACTCGTCCTCCAGGGGCTCCAGCGTGGGCAGCCGCAGCAGCAGCCGGTACAGCTCCAGCGTGGCCGTGGCCCGCGAGAAGCGGTCGGCCGTGCGCTCGGGACCCGTGGGCAGCGCGGCCAGCTGGTCGGCCCAGCGGCGGCCGCGCGGGCGGTCCCGCCCGGACTGGGCGCGGATCAGCGCGGCGGCCAGGCCGGCATGCACGTCGTCCAGCTCGCGCCGCACCAGCCGTACGACATCGGCGGGCTGCCAGCCGCGCTGCCAGGCCGACGCCACGAAGTCCTCGCCGCGGCGCGCGAGTTCGGCGTCGGCGGCCGGGTCGGCGGCGAGCAGGGAGGCGCCCGTGTCGAGGCCGGTGTCGGTGTCGTCGTAGAGGGCGGCCCGGAAGGCCCGCTCGACGGTGCTGGGAGTGCTGGTCACGCCGTCGATCGTGCCATGCGGCACCGACAGCCGGGACGGTCGTCCACAGCCTGTGGACAAGGGGGGCGGCGCGTGGCGCCTCGAGCCGGATGAGAAGCGACTGACAACCATTGGTTGACGCCCCATGAAGCGCAACCTACGGTTGACAGCATGGCGACCAATCCGAACATCACGGCATCCGTACGCCTCGACGACCTCATCAAGGCGATCAAGAAGGTTCACCCCGAACCCCTCGACCAACTCCAGGACGCGGTGATCGCCGCCGATCACCTCGGTGACGTGGCCGACCATCTCATCGGGCACTTCGTCGACCAGGCACGGCGCTCGGGCGCGTCCTGGACCGACATCGGACGGAGCATGGGCGTCACCCGGCAGGCGGCGCAGAAGCGGTTCGTACCCAAGGAGTCCGCCGAGCTGGACCCCGGCCAGGCGTTCGGCCGGTACAGCCAGCGCGCACGGAACGTGGTCATGGCCGCGCACAACGAGGCGCTGGCCGCCCGCAACGCCGAGGGCCGCCCCGAGCATCTGGTCCTCGGCCTGCTGGCCGAGCCGGAGAGCCTGGCCGCGAAGGCGATCACCGATCAGGGTGTCCCGCTGGACTCCGTGCGCCGGGCCGCGACCGCAGCGCTGCCGCCCCCCGCGGCCGACGTCCCCGACCTCGTCCCCTACGGCCCGGAGGCCAAGAAGGCCCTGGAACTGACCTTCCGCGAGGCCCTGCGCCTCGGCCACGACTACATCGGCACCGAGCACCTCCTGCTGGCCCTGCTGGAGCACGAGAACGGCCGGGGCGTCCTCAGCGGTCTCGGCATCACCAAGCCCGCCACCGAGGAGTACGTCAGCAAGGTGCTGGCACTGCTGCTGGAGCAGCAGCCGGGGGCGGACGACTCCTCGAAGTAGCCGGTGATCGTCGGGAGACGGCGCCGGGGAGTGGGGCTCGGCCGGCCGGGAGCGACGGCGGGCGCGCGCGGCCGGCCGAGCCGGGAGTAGCCCTGGACGGTTGCGGGAAGTAGCCGTGGACGGCTTCGGAAGTAGCCGTGGGACGGCATCGAGGAGTAGCCCCGGACGGCTTCGGGAAGTAGCCGTGGACTGCTTCGGCGAGTAGCACCGGAAGTAGCCTCGGAGGGGGCGAAGTCGCAGGTCAGGGCGATTGTCAGACCCTCCTGCCACACTCGCAGTCATGACCGACCGGTGGGCGCTCGCACCGGCCGAGGACGGTGGCGCGGACGTCGCCCCCCTCGGCCCGGACGGGCTGCCCGCCGGTCCGGTGCGGCGGGAGAGCGATCTCGCCGCGGCGGTGCGGAGCCGCCCGGAGGTCACGCGCTGGGTGTGGCGGTCGACCGCCGAGGTCTACCCGCGTCTGCTCGCCACGGGGGTGCGAGTGGAGCGGTGCTACGACATCGAGGACGCCGAGACACTCCTGCTGGGCCACGAGGGCCGGTACGGCGAGCCACGCTCGGCCGCTGCCGCCCTGGCCCGCCTCCGCGGCGGCCCGGTCCCGCCCGACCCGCCGCAGCGCGCGGCCGAACCGGGCGCCCAGTCACCGCTGTTCGAGCCGGCCGGCACCCGCCTGCCCCTGCCGGACCTGCTCGCGGTCTACGCCGAACAGCTCCGGCGGCACGAGAAGACCTCCCACCCCGACCGGATGCGGCTGCTGACCGCCGCCGAGTCGGCCGGGATGCTGGTGGCCGCCGAGATGAACCGGGCGGGCCTGCCCTGGAGCGCCGAGGTCCACCGCGGGCTGCTGCACGACCTGCTCGGCGACCGGTACGCGGGCGGCGGCGAGCCACGCCGGCTGGCCGAACTGGCCGAGGAGGTGTCTGCCGCCTTCGGCCGCCGGGTGCGCCCGGACCTGCCCGCCGACGTGGTCAAGGCCTTCGCACAGGCCGGGATCAAGGTGAAGTCCACCCGCCGCTGGGAGATCCGGACCATCGACCACCCGGCCGTCGAGCCCCTCCTCGAGTACAAGAAGCTTTACCGCATCTGGGTGGCCCACGGCTGGTCCTGGCTGCAGGACTGGGTGCGCGACGGCCGCTTTCGTCCCGAGTTCCTCGCCGGCGGCACGGTCACCGGGCGCTGGGTCACCAACGGCGGGGGCGCACTGCAGATCCCCAAGGTGATCCGGCGGGCCGTGGTGGCCGACCCCGGCTGGCGACTCGTGGTGGCGGACGCCGACCAGATGGAGCCGCGCGTGCTCGCCGCGATCTCCCGCGACCCCGGCCTGATGGAGGTCGCCGGCCGCGCGAGCGACCTCTACCAGGCCGTCTCCGACCGCGCCTTCTCCGGCGACCGGAACCAGGCCAAGCTCGCCGTGCTCGGCGCGGTCTACGGCCAGACCTCCGGGGACGGCCTGAAGAACCTGGCCGCGCTCCGCCGCCGCTTCCCGAAGGCCGTCGCCTACGTCGACGAGGCGGCCCGCGCGGGCGAGGAGGGCCGGCTGGTGCGCACCTGGCTGGGCCGCACCTGCCCGCCGGCCGCCGGCGCGGGCGAGGACACCGCGGAGGAGGCGGGCATCCCGGTCGGCGAGGAGGAGCCGGAGGGCCAGGCCGGCTGGGCCCCCGGGTACGCCTCCACCAACTCCCGCGCGCGAGGCCGCTTCGCGCGGAACTTCGTCGTCCAGGGCAGCGCCGCCGACTGGGCGCTGCTGCTGCTCGCCGCGCTGCGCCGGGCATGTGCGGAGCTGAAGGCCGAGCTGGTCTTCTTCCAGCACGACGAGGTGATCGTGCACTGCCCCGCCGAGGAGGCCGACGCCGTGGCCGAGGCCATCCGGGAGTCCGCCGCCCTCGCCGGCCGGCTGACCTTCGGCGAGACACCGGTGCGCTTCCCGTTCACGACGGCGGTGGTGGAGTGTTATGCCGACGCCAAGTGAACTGCTCCGCAGGGCCTGGTCAGCCTTCCAGAAGCTCGCGCAGCTCGGCCAGGAGTGCCTGTTCGTCCGTGCCGTCGAGCGCCGCGAGCGCCGCGCGCCAGGCGTCGTGCGCCTCCGCCCGCAACCCCTGGGCATGCAGCAGCAGCCCGCGCTGGTGCAGAGCCAGCCCGCCCATGTAGCGGTCGGCGCGGGCGTCGGCGCGGCGCAGCAGCTCGGTGCACTCGCCGGCCGCCCGCTCGGTCTGCCCCAGCCGGCGCAGCGCGCGGATCAGGCCGAGCCGGGTCTGGGACTCCCCGTGCCAGTCGCCGTGGCCGCCCAGGATGCGCAGGCTCTCCTGGAAGTGCCGGGCGGCGGCGGCCGGTTCACCGAGGGCGAGCTGGGCGTATCCGATGTTGCAGTGTGCCGAGTGCTGCACGATGACAGCGCCGATCGTGTCCCCGATCGCCAGCGAGCGCCGGTGCTGCTCGATGGCGGCGCGCGGGTCGGTGTGCTCGTAGAGGTTGCCGAGGTGGCTGTGGGTGACGGCCTCGCCGTAGGGGTCGTTCAGCAGCCGGGAGTACCCGAGGCTCTGCCGCAGCGCCTTCTCCGACTCCTCGAACCGCCCGAGCCCCTCCAGCAGCAGCCCGCGGTTGTTCAGACAGCGCCGGATCCGGGAGAGCGCGCCGAGCCGCCGCCAGATCGCCAGGGCACGGTCGGTGAGGACGAGGGCGTCGTTCTGCCGGCCGGTCAGGAAGTGCAGGCCCGCGAGGTCCCCGAGCGCATACGCCTCGGCCGCCGGGTCCCCCAGTCGCCGCGCGGCACCGAGCGCGGCCTCGCCGAGCACCTCCATCTCGGCGACCCGGCCGCTGCGCTGCACGTACGGGAAGATCAGCCGCGCCAGCACCGAGAGGGCGGCTGCCGTGGGCAGGTCTCCGGTGCCGGCGTTGCGTGCCACCAGGGCGACGACGTTCTCCAGCTCCACCTCGCCCCAGGCGAAGGCCTCCTCGGCCGACTCGAAGGGGTCCAGGGCCGCCACGTCCACCGCGTGCTCCGCCGGCTGGGCGGAGGTCGGCCGCCGCCGGTCGTCGTGGTCGAGCCCGGGCTCCACGACCGCCGTCAGCACCCGCTCGGCGACGGCCGCGTACCAGCGCAGGGCGGTGCGATCGGGGGTGCCGGCGGCCCGGGCGGCGTCCGGGTCCGCGGCGGACGCCGGGTCCGGCCCCGCCAGTTCGCGGGCGAAGTCGCGGACCAGGTCGTGCGGGGCGTAGCGGCCGTACGCCGTCTCCTCCAGGAGGGCCACGTCGACCAGACGGTCCAGGGCGGTCTCGGCCCGGCGTTCGTCGGTGCCGGTGAGGCGCGCGATCAGCGGGGCGCCATAGGTCGGCAGGTCGAGCGCGCCGATGTGGCGCAGGGCGAGGGCCGCGTCCCGGTCGGCCTCGCGCTCGGCGGCGGCGAGCGCGTCGTGGGCGACGGCCAGAGAACGCCGGACGCTCAGGTCGTCGTACTCCAGGTGGTGCAGACGTCCGCCCGTCTCGGCCAGTTGGCTCGCCAGGACGTCGGGGGTGAGCGCACGGCGGGCGGCGAGCCGCGCGGCGACCACGCGCAGCGCCAGCGGCAGCCGGCCGGTCAGCTCGACCAGGGCGTGGCCGGCGTCCAGCCCCTCGCGGCCGCTCACCGCGCGTAGCAGGGCCGCACTGTCCTCACCGGACAGCGGGGACAAGGGGAAGCGCCGGGCGCCGTCCAGCGCGGTCAGCGGGGAGCGGCTGGTGACGATCACGGCACAGCCGGGCCCGGCCGGCAGCAGGGGCCGCACCTGGGCCGCGTTCGCCGCGTCGTCCAGCACCAGCAGGATGCGGGCGGGCGCGAACAGCGAGCGGAGCAACGCCGCGGCGGCATCCGGGTGTTCAGGGATGTTCCGGGGCTCGGCGCCCAGGTCCCGGAGCAACGCGGTGAGGGCCTGGCCGGCGGTCAGCGGGGTCATGCCCGGGGTGGCGCCGTGCAGGTTGACGTAGAGCTGACCATCGGTGAAACGCTCCCTCAGCTCATGGGCGACATGGAGCGCCAGGGCGCTCTTCCCCACGCCCGCCATACCGCTGATCACGGCCACGGCGGGCCCCGGGGCGGGCGGCTCGGTCAGCGCGTGCCGCAGCGCCCGGCGCACCTCGCAGCGACCGGTGAAGTGGGCCGGCGGGGCCGGGAGCTGGGCCGGCCGCGGGGCCACGGCGGACGCGTCACCGTCCCGCACGACGGCAGGAGCCGCCTCACCGGTACCGGACCCGTCCAAGCCCGTTTCCCCGGGCGGCTCTTGCCCGTCACGGCCGGCCGACGGCGTCGGGCCGCCGTGCCCGCCCTCCTGCTGCCGCCGTCCCGTGCCGTCTCCCCGCAGCACCTCGACATGCGCGTCGCGGACCGCCGGCCCCGGTTCGATGCCCAGCTCCTCCACCAGGCGGGCACGCAGATCACGGTGGACGGCGAGGGCCTCGGCCTGGCGGCCGGTGCGGTGCAGGGCGAGCATCAGCTGCCGGTGGTACGCCTCACGCAGCGGATACTCGGCGACCAGGGCCGCCAGCTCCGGCACGAGCGCGGCCAACCGTGTACCGCCGAAAGCGAGTTCGGCGTCGTAGCGCCACTCCAGCAGGAGCAGCCGGGCCTCCTCCAGGCGCTGCACGAGGGCGTAGCCGCCGAGGTCGGCGGGGAGCCCGCTGAGCGGGGTACCGCGCCAGAGCGCCAGCGCGGCGGTGCAGGCACGGACGACGCCCGGCCAGTCCCCTCGGCCGTGCGCGCCACGCGCCTCGGCGACCCGGGCGTCGAAGACGTGCACGTCCAGCTCGCCGTGCTCGACGCGCAGCACATAGCCCGGCGGTACGGCCCTGAGCCGCTCGGGGTCGTCCAGGAGCCGGCGCAGCCGGGCGACATGGTTGTGCAGGGAGGCCTGCGCGGAGACGGGCGGCGCACCGCCCCACAGCGCGTCCTTCAGTGACTCGACCGACACGACCCGCCCCGGCTCGAGCAGCAGCGCGGCGAGCAGGGCACGGGCCTTCGGACTGCCGATGGCCCGGAGGCCGTTGTCGGTGCGGGTGCCGGTGCGGGTGCCGGTGTCGGTGCCTTTGTCGGTGCCGGTGCCGGTGCGGTTGCCGTTGTGGGCGCCGGTGCCGGTGCTGCCGGCCCCGGCCTTGCCGGTCGAGCTGCCGGGAGCGGGATCACGGGTGGCGCCGCGGGGGTGACCTAGGGCGGGGTCACCACTGGTGCCGTGGCCGTCGGCGGCGTCGCGATCACCGGCGGCAACGCGGTCGCCGGTGGCATCGCGATCGCCGGTGGCGTCGTGGTCGCCGGTGGCGTCGTGGGAGGGATCGCCACTGGCGCGGTAGGAGGGATCGCCACCGGCGTCACGGGAGGGGTCGTACGAGATTCCGGACGGCGGTCGGTCGTAGAGGACCGGTGGTCCCAGCAGTCCGAAGCGCAGCTCGCACCGCCGCATCACGCCGCTCCACTGCCTTCCCACGCGGTCGGGGCCGACCGTGCTCCATGACGGGCGGGTGCCCGCCGTCGCTTGGCGGAATTCCGCCCTGCCCACAACGGTTTCCCGCCACCTTCTGCCAGCCGTTCCGGCGCCGGAACCGCCCGTTCCCCGGGCTGTTTCCGTTGCCGCCGGACGACTTCCGGCCAACCGGTCCGCGACCTGCCGACGAACCGTTGGCCACATGTTAGCGATCCGTTGGCGAATCCTGATGTGATCATTCCATCGGATCCGGCCCGACGGCGCGCGCGTATGTCGCGTAACTCGGGGGAGTGTCGCCGCAGGTTGGGTCCGGGGGCGTGAGGGCCCCGGTCGGCGGAGGTGAACGACCGGGGTCCCGTCCCGTACCCGTGCCCGTGGCGTGTCGCTCAGATCACCGGCGGGCGCCCGAGCCGGGTGAGCCGCCACACCGTCCGCCAGCGCATCGGCCGCCGCTCGCCGGCCGGTTCCCGCAGCCCCTCCACGAACCCGCCGCACCACGCCTTCAGCCCCGCGAGGGAACGGGTGCGGGCGAGGGTGAGGAGCATCCACACACCGAGGTGCACCACGACGAGCGGCAGCGGCAGCCGACGGCGGACGAGCCAGACGCGGTTGCGGGCGTTGACGCGGTGGTAGACGGCGTGCCGGGCCGGGGACGTGCGGGGATGGCGCAGCAGCAGTTCGGGGGCGTACAGGATCTTCCAGCCGGCGTCGGCGGCCCGCCAGGCGAGGTCGATCTCCTCGTGCGCGAAGAAGAACTCGGCGGGCCAGTCTCCGGTCTCGGACAGCATCCGCATGCGCAGCGCGTGCCCGCCGCCGAGGAATCCGGTGACGTATCCGCCGCGCAGCGGATCGGACCTGCTCACCCGGGGCACGTGACGCCGCTGGGTCTCGCCGTGTTCGTCGGCGATGCGGAAGGCGACGATGCCGAGGCGGGGATCGGCCTCGTACAGATCCCGTACCCGCCGCAGCACGTCGGGGTCGACGAGCAGCCCGTCGTCGTCCAGTTCCACGACGATGTCGACGTCGCCGAACTCCCGCAGCCGGGCGAGGGCGACGTTACGGCCCCCCGGACAGCCGAGGTTCTCTTCCAGGTCGACGGTGGTGACCTCACCGGGCAGGGAGAGCCGGCGTGCGAACTCGGGCAGCGGGCTGCCGTTGCCGACGATCACGATGCGGGCGGGAGCGAGGTCCTGCCCGGCCACGGACCTCAGCAGGGCGTCGACCTCGTCGGGCCGGTTGCCCATGGTCACCACGGCGACGGCGATCCTCGTCTCCGCCACGCTCTCACCTCATCCGGCCGATGACGACACCGCACCCCGACCGCACGGCGCCCACCGTTCACCAAGATGTTGCCTCGGCTGCGCGGACCGGCATGACTCCGATCAACCTTGCCGGTCCTTTGCGCCACTTTGTCCACACCTTTGCCTGCGGCGCACAGCGCCCTCCAGCACAGCCGCAAGCCCACGACGACGCCGGAACCCCAGCGCTTCACCAAACGAAAAACCCCAGGTCAGACCACTGAAGTCCTTGCTGCGGCGGCGCAATTCCCCAGCGCTTCGGCGCTGGCCGACCGGCTCGGAGTATCGCGTCCGACGGTGGCAAAGGCTCTGGACCGGCTGGAAGCGGCCGGCGTGCTGGCGGGCGGCGGGCAGGGCAAGGTGCGAACGGTGCGCGCCGTGCCGATTCGAGAGGAGCGGTCTTAAGGAGTTCGATCCGAGCGCAGTCCGGCTGCTGCCGACGACTGTTGCGGATCCCGGACGCTGGCGCTGGTGTACGCCCCCGTCCGGCGTCGTTGATGTCAGCAGTGGATGTCGGACACGTGGTTTTGCGGGGTGGGTGACAGCGCGGCGCGGGCGGCGGAGAGGACCTGCTCGGACAACGGGGAGTTCTTGGTGGCGCGGGCCAGGAGGAGGGCGCCGAGCATGGTGCACAGCCGGGCGATGCCGTCCTCGTCGTCGGTGGCGAGCCACTGGGTGAAGTCCTGTACCCCTTGGGCATAGGCGCGGTGCGCTCCGTGGTCGCCACCGTCCCGGGCCATGTCGGTGGCGAGCGCCGCGACGGGGCAGCCCGAGGCGGGGTTGTCCCGGTGCCGGACGGACAGGTACCCGTCGATCAGGGACTGCTGGGCCTCGACACGGTGACCCTCGTGCTCTTCGAGCGTGGTGGCGTGGAAGTCGGCCAGTTCGCCGAACGCGTGGGTGACCGCCTCGTCGATCAGAGCCTCCTTGGAGGCGAACTGCTTGTAGAAGCCGCCGTGCGTCAGGCCGGCCGCCTTCATCAGATCCGCGACGCTCACGCCCGTGCCCTGCTCGCGGAACAGCTGCGAGGCCCGTTCCACGACCCGCTGGCGGTTCGCCTGTGCCTGCGCCTGTGAGACGCGACCCATCGGGCACCTCCCCTTTGGATGCTGGATGACATCTATCGTACAGTGCTGTTTAGATTATTTACATCATCTATTCGGGGCGCATCCCCTCACTCAAGGGCGCGCCCCCTTCACGGGAGACACTTCATGGCCACTCGCCTCGGCCCGGCCGCCGAAGCCGACCTGACCACGGCCACTGCCACCTCCTCCGGAACTGCGCCACCGGTCCGGCTCTGGCTCCAGCCGACCGTGATCGCCTTGGTCGTCGTGGCGGCCTTCATCGGCTGCTACGTCGGTCTCCAGCGCAACCCCCAACCGCACCGGGTGCCGGTGGCCGTGGCCGGCCAGGAGCTTGGGGGCGAGATAAGCCAGGTCCTTGGTGAGAGCGTCGACGTCCGTCCCGTCGCCGACGCCGCCACGGGGCGCGCTGAGGTCGAGCGCCGCGATGTCGTGGCCGCGCTCAGCGGCCGCTCGGGCTCCGACCGGTTGCGCCTGGAGGTCGGCGGGGCCAACGGGCAGTCGACCACGACGGCCGTCAAGAGCCTGATCAGCGCCTATGCCCACGGGTCGGGCCAGCGCCTGACCACGGTGGATGTCGTCCCGTTCGTCCGCTTCGACTCTCGTGGACTGGCCGGGTTCTACTTGGCGTTCGGCGTCACACTGGCCGGCTTCGTCCTCGCCCAGAACGTTCTGGGTCTGGCGAACCATCTGCACCTGCGACACCGTTTCTGGCTGCTGTCCGGCGCCTCTGTGGCCATCGGCATCGTCGCCACCGTCATCGCCGGACCCATCCTCGGGGCGGTGCCCGCGCCGGTGATGCCGCTGGCCTTCGCCCTGACCCTGCTTGCCGGGGCAGCCGCGTTCACCACCAAGCTGCTGGGCACCTACCTCGGCCCGGTCGGCGTGCCCGTCGCCACCCTGTTGCTGCTCACGGTCGGCAACTCCACCAGCGGAGCGGCCATCGGCCCGGACCTCCTGCCCGCCGCCGCACACGCCGTCTCTGCCCTGCTGCCGCCGGGTGCGGCCGTCCGCGCCGTGACCGACCTGAGCTACTTCCACGGCGCGCAGGCGGTGCAGCCATTGGCCACCCTCGCGCTGTGGGCGCTGATCGCCGCCATCCTGGTGGGCCTGCGTCCCCGCCTGAGGCGGCGACGCACGCGGGTTGCCACCTGACCCGACGGTCGGGGTGAAGGTCGTGCCGCAGGCGTGGCACTACGGGCCCGCAGGGTCCTTCGCTTTCTCACGGCGGCTGTCGGCGTCAGCGAGTGAACACCTCGGGGTTCTTGCGGACGAAGTCGGCTACTCCTGCGGCGGACCGCCCGGTGACCTCTGCCATGCCTTCTGCCTGGCGGTCATAGCGGCCGTCCAGGTGCAGGCGAGCCATGGTGGAGATGTGCTGCCGCACATGGGCCGGCAGTTCCAGCGCCGCGAGATCGTTGTCCAGCCATTCCTGCAACGGGACGGCGGTGTAGCCGACCGTGCGGCGCAGAGCATCGGAAATCTCCGCGGCCAGGCCGGCGACGTCCTGTGACCGGGGGCCGGTCAGCTCGTAGCTCCGGCCGATGTGACCGGCCGGATCGGCCAGGATCTCCTCGACGACCGCGGCAACGTCATCGGCCGCGATCGGGGAGGTTCGCGCCTCACCAAAGGGCCACCTGATCACACCGTCCTTGGCGATCGAGGAAAACACGGTCCGGAAGAGCGGGTTCTCCATGAAGACGGTGGGCCTGACCTGAACCACGGGCAGGCCTGACCAGTCGAGAACCTGCTCGACCAGCCACTGCTGTCGATGCTGGTGCGACTCGGAGCCGCTGGTGGCGTCCATCTCGGAGACGGTCAGCTGCGACATGTTCACGAACACCTCCAGCCTTCCGTAGGCGCGCGCGACCGCCGCCGTGGTCACGGCAGCCAGCAGATACTGGTCCGACACGGCCATGCCGAAATACATCCGACCGCAGCCGTCGAGGGCGTCGGCGACATCACGAGCACACGTCAGATCCCCGACCACGACCTCGGCGCCCGTCGCGCGCAGCGCCTGGGCACGGTCGTCATCCCGGCGCACCAGAGCACGGACCTGGAGGCCCCGGCGCCGCAGACCCTGGACCACGGTTCTGCCGACAGCCCCGACACTGCCCGCAGCACCGGTCACCAGAACGGGCCGCATGCCTGCTTCCGGGCTGTAGTCCATGTCGGCAGACTGCGGCCCGCATGGCCAGGACGCAACCGGGGCGTTCGCCCGGCCTTTGGGGCCGGAACGGTGGCCGAAGTGACTACCGCCCGCGTGCGGAGCTGGCGCGGCAAGCTCTTGGCGGCCGGGGCCACAGCAGCTCTCGCCCCGCGCTGATCCCTCAGCGGAGCGCGCTCATTGCGAGGTGAGGACCGGACCTGCCTGAACGGTGGTGTCCGTCGCTGAACGAGACGGAAACGAAACGGCCGGACGTCCGCCTGACCAGGTGCGCTCCCCCATGCGAACGACGGGTACGCCGGGGAACGGGCCGGACGCTGAGGCCGGCCCGCCGGGGTCAGGAACGGATGAACGCGAGGATGTCCGGGTTGAGGACCTCCGGGTGCGTCGACAGCATCCCGTGCGGATAGCCCTCGTAGGACTTGAGGGTCCCGTTCTTCAGAAGCTTGACCGTCAGGGGTGCCGAGTCGTCGTACGGGACGACCTGGTCGTCGGTTCCGTGCGCGACGAGGACGGGCACCTCGATCTGCTGCAAGTCCTCGGTGAAGTCGGTCTCGGAGAACGCCGCAACGCACTCATAGTGCGCGTTCGCCGCGCCCATCATGCCCTGGCGCCACCAGTTGTCGATCAAACCCTGCGACACCTGCGCTCCGGGACGGTTGAAGCCGTAGAACGGCCCCGAGGGAATATCGATGAACGACTGAGCACGGTTGCCGGCAACGCCCGCACGGAAGCCGTCGAAGACCTCCATCGGCAAGCCGCCCGGATTGGCCTCCGTCTTCAGCATCAGCGGTGGCACCGCGCCCACCAGGACCGCCTTTGAGACTCGGCCGGGCTTGGCGCGGGCGACGTAGCGGGCGACCTCGCCACCGCCGGTGGAGTGGCCGATGTGCACGGCGCCCCGCAGGTCGAGTGCGTCGGTCAGGGCGGTCACGTCCGCGGCGTAGGTGTCCATATCGTGGCCGGTCGCGGTCTGGGTGGAGCGTCCGTGGCCACGGCGGTCGTGGGCGATGACCCGGTACCCCTGCGCCAGGAAGAACAACATCTGGTTGTCCCAGTCGTCGGCGCTCAGCGGCCACCCGTGGTGGAAGACGATCGGTTCCCCATCCCGAGGGCCCCAGTCCTTGTAGAAGATCGTGGTGCCGTCGTCGGCCGTGACTGTACCCATCGCAGGTCCTCCGCTCGTCCAAGCGCACCCCCAGCTACGGAGCAACGGGTGCGGGGCACGCGGGACTTCACGCCCAACGGGCGCGGTCCGGATGTATGGCCCACGTTACGCCCTGCCCCTGCGGGCCACATCCCCAGCTTGTCGACGTCCGCCAAGTCGCAGAGATCGTCTCAACTGGCTTGATCCTGCGGCACACGCAGATCAGTGAGACCCGGGCGTGAACGTCTGTCGGACGAGACGGTCGCCGAGTTCCTGGCCCGCTGGCACAAGAAGAAGACCGAACTCAAGCGGACCACCGCCCACGAGCACGACCGCGACATCGAGCTGTACCTGCGGCCGCACCTGGGCGCGCTGAACTTGATGTCGCGGACGCTGTCGGCCTTCGGGTCGTCCTCATGGACCTCGTAGGAGATGGACACCAGCTGCTCGCTGATGTGGATCACCCCTTCGCCCAGGTTCACACCTCGTCCCACGAGAGCGCGGCCAGCTCGCCGCGGCGCAGGCCGTGGAAGAGGACCAGGTGCCAGGCGGGGAAGTAGCGGCCGTCGATGACGTAGTCCAGGAACTCGGCGGCTGAACCGGGAGTCGGTGATGTTGCTGCGGGCCTGGCACGAGAAGCAGGCCGCCGAGCGTGAGCAGTGGGAGTCCGCCGGCGTCCCCGCGCCCGCCGACGCCGCCAGCCGCGTCTTCACCAAGGAAGACGGCTCGGTGTACCACCCGCAGTTCTTCACCGACGGTGGGACCGGCTGGTGGAGCTGTCCGGCCTCCCGCCGATCCGACTCCACGACGGCCGCCACGAGGCCGCGAGTCTCGCCCTGGCCGCCGGCGTCGCCCCGAAGGCCGTACAGGCGATGCTCGGGCACGCCTCCCTGCGGATGACCAGCGACACCTACCAAACCGTCCTGCCCGAGATGCACGCGGCGACGGCTTCTGCATCCCTCGATCTCATCACCGCCTACCGGAAGGCCGAGCAGGCGGCGCAGCTCGGGCACGCCCCGGTAAAGGCGACCGAGAACTACGAGGTGCAGCCGGCCAGGCCCGAGAGGACGACGGCGAAAAGGGCATTGAAGCGGCAGCGCCGCCGGGTCGCCTGACGACGAACCGGAGGCGACATCTCTCTGGGGCGCGACTGGAGAACCCCAAGCCGGGCACAGAGTTGCTGCCACACAGACTGCCGAAGGCGCCGATGGTCGACAGCGTTCATGCTGGTCACAGGCTTGCCCGGTCTAAAGCCGCAGCTCACCGGCATCCGGACTTCGCACTCCTCGTGGTTCGCGGCTAAGCACTTGCCTAACCTCCCTCGAAACGACACGGCACTTGGCGGTCGAGCCCCGAGACGTGGAGGTGATGCCCAGGGGGTCTGTCCGGCGGACCGCTTCTCACATGGGGAGGAGGCAAATTATGAACCGACTTGGGCGCGACCTAGGGACCGGCATCATGGCGGCACTGATCGCGGACGTGATCGTCCACGTCGTGGGGCACGTGATCCCGGCGCTCGCGACCCTTGCGGCGTAGCCATCTGCTACCAGGCTTCGACTACGCCGCAGGGCTCTGCGATACCTCCGAGGAGGTAGGTCGGCGAGGTTACTCGCCCACCGGCCCCCATTCTGCGCCGACTGGCGCGGGATGGGGGCACTTCCATGTGGAGGACCGGCCGCACGACCGGCCGGGTACCCACTGGGCTCCGCGCCGGACCCATCTCGGACCCATCAGGCCGGTTTTCCCGCGTGTGAGGGCGGTGGGCTAGACCACGTACCGATCACGGAAAAGAAGAATGCCCAGGTCAGTGATAGCGACCTGGGCTTTTCTCATGGAGCCGCTTTCGGGATTCGAACCCGAGACCTACGCATTACGAGTGCGTTGCTCTGGCCATCTGAGCTAAAGCGGCGCGCTGCCCGCACCATGGTGCGATCAGCAACGTCGGTAAGTCTACACAGTTTCCGGGGGTGCTTCGTACCCGCCCCGGGCCTGGTGGTTCCGGGGCGGGAGGTGGGGCTATGAGCAGCGCTTTCCCGCGGGCGGCGGGGTGCCGTGGAGCAGGTAGGTGTTGATCGCCGAGTCGATGCAGGCGCTGCCGCGACCGTACGCGGTGTGGCCGTCACCGTCGTACGTCAGCAGGCGGGCCGAGGAGAGCTGACGGGCCAGGGACTGCGCCCAGCGGTACGGCGTCGCCGGGTCGCGGACCGTGCCGACCACCACGATCGGCGCCGCTCCCTTCGCCTCGATGCGGTGCGGCTCACCCGTCGCCCGCACCGGCCAGTACGTGCAGTTCAGCGCGGCCCAGGCCAGGCCCGACCCGAAGACCGGGGACGCCTTCTCGAACTCGGGCAGGGCCTTCTCGACATCCTCCGGGCCGGTGAAGGCGGGCGGCAGGTCCAGGCAGTTCACGGCCGCGTTGGCCATCATCAGGTTGCTGTAGTGGCCCTTCGCGTCACGCTCGTAGTAGCTGTCGGCCAGGGCCAGGAGACCGGAACCGTCCTTCTCCTTCATCGCCAAGGCCAGCGCCTCGCGCAGTTGTTCCCAGGCCCCCTCGTCGTACATCGCCGCGATCACACCGGTGGTGGCCAGCGCCTCCGTCAGCTTGCGGCCGTCCTTGTCGTGCGCCGGGACGGGCCGGGCGTCCAGCTGCCGGAAGAACGCCTTCAGGTGGTCGCCGGCCTGCTCCGGTGTCGTGCCCTTCCCGCCGAGCGGGCAGTCGGAGTGCCGTACGCAGTCCTTCGCGAACGCCTGGAACGCCGTCTCGAAGCCGGCCGTCTGGTCCAGATTCAGCCTGCGGGCGTCGAGGGACGGGTCCATCGCGCCGTCCAGGACCATGCGGCCGACCCGCTCGGGGAACAGTCCTGCGTACGTCGCCCCGAGGAAGGTGCCGTACGACGCCCCGACGTAGTTCAGTTTCGGATCACCGAGCAGCGCACGCAGGATGTCCATGTCCCGGGCCGCCTCGACGGTGGACACGTGCCGCAGCAGCCGCGCCGAGTGGGCCCCGCAGCTCTCCGCGAACTTGCGGTCCGCTGTGACCAGCGCGTCCCGCTCCCGCGTGTCGTCGGGGGTCGTGTCCGTCTGCGTGTACGCGTCCATCTGCCGGCCGTCGAGGCACTCGACGGGCTCGCTGCGGGCGACGCCCCGTGGGTCCATCGCCACCATGTCGTACCGGGCGCGGACCTCCTCCGGGTAGCCGACGCCCGCGTACTGCTGGAGGTAGTCGACCGCCGAGCCACCCGGACCGCCCGGGTTGACCAGCAGCGAACCGAGCGGCTTCTCCTTCCCGGTGGCCTTCTTCCGCGCGACGGCGAGCCGGATGGAGGCCCCCTCGGGCTCGGCGTAGTCCAGCGGGGCCTTCATCGTCGTGCACTGGAAACCGGGGACACCGCAGTCACGCCAGTGCAGCCGCTGGCTGTAGTACGGCATCAGTCCCGA
This sequence comes from Streptomyces actinomycinicus, assembly GCF_016741775.1. Classification (GTDB taxonomy): domain Bacteria; phylum Actinomycetota; class Actinomycetes; order Streptomycetales; family Streptomycetaceae; genus Streptomyces; species Streptomyces actinomycinicus. Next base: position 100,228 of record NZ_JAERRK010000017.1, read on the forward strand.
GGGCGTCGAGCGCGGCAGCGCGGCCAGCGCCGCGTCCACCGTGCCGCTTGCCGACGTGGAACTCCCGGAGGAACAGGCGGTCAGGAGCAGGGCGCCGGCCGTGAGCAGGCCGGCGGCGAGACGGGCCGTCCTGCGGGGGCGGAGGCTCCGAATCCGGCGGGGGGATGGCCTGGTGTGCATCAGGTGAGCGTAACGCTGAGCGACGGTCCGGGTGCGATCCGTCGATTTCTTGGCTCGTACGAGGGACACGGTCGGCCTCCTGCCTTCCTCCTCCCCCGGACCTGCTCGCTGATCGTCACCCCGCCCTCAGAGCCATCGTCATCGCCTCCACAGCCAGCAGCGGAGCCACGTTGCGGTCCAGGGCCTCCCGGCAGGCGGCGATCGCCTCGATACGGCGGAGGGTCGATTCCGGGGTGCCGGAGCGGGCCAGCCGTTCCAGGGCGTCCTCGGCGTCGGCGTTGGCGAGCGCCACGCGCGTGCCGAGCTGGAGGGCGAGGACGTCGCGGTAGAAGGCGGTCAGGTCGCCGAGGGCGACGTCGAGGCTGTCCCGCTGCGTACGCGTTCTGCGGCGCTTCTGCATCTCCTCGAGGTCCTTCATCACGCCCGCGGTGCCGCGCGGCAGCCGGCCGCCCTGAGCCGCACCGAGCGCCGCCTTCAGCTCCTCCGTCTCCTTGCCGTCCATCTCCTCGGCGAGCTGCTTGGCGTCCTCGGCCGCCGCGTCGACCAGCTCCTGCGCGGCCTTGAGGCACGCGCCCACCTCGTCGAGCCGCAGCGGCAGCTTCAGCACGGCCGCGCGGCGCTTCCCGGCCGCCGGGTCGGTGGCCAGGCGCCGGGCGCGGTCGGCATGTCCCTGTGTGGCCCGGGCGGCGGCCGCGGCGACCGCGGGTTCGATGCCGTCACGGCGTACCAGCATGTCGGTGACGGCATCCACGGACGGCGTGCTGAGGTTCAGGTGGCGGCAGCGGGAGCGGATGGTCGGCAGGACGTCCTCGACGGAAGGGGCGCAGAGCAGCCAGACCGTACGAGGGGCGGGCTCCTCGACGGCCTTGAGGACGGCGTTCGCCGACTTCTCGTTCAGCCGCTCGGCGTCCTCGACCAGGATGATCTGCCAGCGGCCGTTCGCCGGGGCGGTGAACGACTTGCGGACCGTGTCCCGCATGTCCTTGACCAGGATCTCCGCGCCGACGGCGGCGACCGTCGTGACGTCCGCGTGGGTTCCGAGCAGCGCGGTGTGACAGCCGTCGCAGAAACCGCAGCCGGGGGTTCCGCCGAGGGCGCGGTCGGGGCTCACGCACTGCAGGGCGGCGGCGAAGGCGCGTGCCGCCTGGTTACGGCCCGCACCGGGCGGGCCCGTGAACAGCCAGGCGTGCGTCATCTTCGACGCCTCGGGCGGCGGGGCGTCGGCCGCGGCGGCCGTGACGAGGGCATCGGCGTCCCGCGCGGCGGCATCGAGCACCGCGCTCACCTTCTCCTGCCCGACGAGGTCGTCCCACACGGTCATGGGTCACGCCGCCCTTCCGTCACACTCCGCGTTCCAGCCTCCATTGTGCGGGTGGGCACTGACATCGGGGGCCGTGATGGGCGGGCAGTGGGGAGAGGGGAGGGGAGAGGGGGCGCGAAGGGGGGCGGTGACGCGAAGGGGGGCGGTGAGAGGGATCGCGAAAAGAAGCGGCGGTAGGGCGAGGGTGGTGGCGCAGGGTGGCGGTCAGGAAATCCACGTGTGCCGCCGCCGGCGCAGCCCGCACGGTTGCGCGGGCGGCACCGGCGCCGTCGTCTGCCGGAAGCCGAGCGGCCTCAGCCGGGCGAACCTCAGCCCATCGGGCCTCAGCAGCGTGAACCCTAGCCGTCGGCCTCAGCCACGTGGATCTCAGCCCGACGGTCTCAGCAGCGTGGACCTCGGCCCGTCGGTCTCAGCCGCGTCGGCCCCGCCTGCGGCCCCTGCCGCCCTGCTCCTCCTCGTCGGCCTGGGTGCCGGGCTCCGGCTCGTCGTAGGAACCCAGCAGCTCGTCGGCGAGTGACGGCAGGTCGTCCAGCGGGGTCTCCTCGGCCCAGTCGGAGCGGGGCCGGCGCCGCGGTGTCCCGTCGGCGTCGAGCTGGGGCATCTCGCGCGTACGTGCATCGGAGCCGTCGGGGCCCGCGGCCGGCCTCCCGTCCATGCGGTCACTGCTGTCCCGCTGGTCCCGCTCGTCCCGGAAGAAGCCGGGCGGCACGCGGTCCGCCGGGGCGTCGTTCCGTACCTGAGGCAGTACGGCGGTCTCGTCAGCCGCACCGGGCGCCACCGAGGGCAGCTCGGCCGTCCGCTCGACGGACACCGGAGGCAGGACGGCCGTCTCCTCGGCCGACACCGGAGGCAGCACAGCCGTCTCGTCGGCCGCACCCGGAGTCACCGGCGGCAGCACAGCCGTCTCGTCAGCCGCACCCGGGGTCACCGGCGGCAGTACGGCCGTCTCGTCAGCCGCACCTAGGGACACCGGCGGCAGCACAGCCGTCTCGTCGGCCGGCCCGGAATGCGCCGGCGGCTGCGGCAGCTCGGCGGTCACTTCGGACTCGGCGTGCGAGGGAGCGTCACCGGCGGGACCGTGGGGGTCGTGGGCGTCATGGGCGGCGTCGGCGGAGCCGCTGTGCTCGTCGCCCACCCGGCGCAGCACCGTCGTCTCGTCCGTGCCTCGCGCCGCGCCGGAAACGTCCGAGCCCTGTACGCCCGCGCCGGGAGCCTGCGCGGCCCGCGCGCCGGTGCCGGGAGCGTCCGAGCCCCACGCGTCCGTTCCAGGGGCATCCGCGGCCTGCGCGCCCGCACCAGGAACGTCCGAACCCCGCGCCCCCGTGTCGGAAGCGGCGGCCGCGCCCCGGGCGTCCGTCATCGGCGACACCACCGGCGTCGGGACCGTGATCGCGTCGGACGTCACGCCCGGCGCGTTCGGCCGGGGGGCGCTGGGCCTGCGGGCCGCCGCGTCGGCCGCTGCCGCGGCCTCGGTGGCCTGCCGACGGGCTTCTTCCGCCCGCAGCAACGCCTCCTCCGCCTTGCGCTGCGCCTCCAGGCGCCGGGCCTCCTCCTCGGCCCGTAGCCGGGCCTGCCGCGCCTCTTCCTCGGCCCGCAGCCGGGCCTGCCGCGCCTCTTCCTCGGCGCGGCGCCGGGCCTCTTCCTCCGCCTGCCTGCGGCGCCGTTCCTCCTCGGCCTTGCGGCGGGCCTCCTCCTCGGCACGGGCCTTCTCCTCGGCGAGCAGCCGCTGCCGCTCCTCCTCGGCACGCCGGCGTGCTTCCTCGGCCCGCTGCCGGGCCTCCTCCGCCTGCCGTTCGGCCTCGCGCCGCTGCGCTTCTTCCAGCTCGCGGCGCTTGCGCTCCTCCTCCTCGGCGCGCAGCTTGGCGAGCTGCTCCTGGCGCTCGCGCTCCAGGCGCTCCTCCTCGGCCTTGCGGGCGGCCTCCTCCTCGGCCTTGCGGCGAGCCTCTTCCTCGGCCTTCCGCCGCGCCTCCTCCTGGGCCTTGATCTCGGCCTCGGACAGGGGCAGCACGGTGTCCAGCCGGTGCCGGATCACGGTCGTGACCGACTCGGGCTCCTGCCCGGCGTCCACGACCAGGTAGCGGCCGGGGTCGGCGGCCGCCAGCGTGAGGAAGCCGGACCGCACGCGCGCGTGGAACTCCGCAGGCTCCGACTCCAGCCGGTCCGGTGCCTCGGTGAACCGCTCGCGGGCGGTCGCCGGCGAGACGTCGAGCAGAACGGTGAGGTGCGGGACGAGCCCGTTGGTCGCCCAGCGGTTGATGCGGGCGATCTCGGTGGGCGACAGGTCGCGGCCGGCGCCCTGGTAGGCGACGGAGGAGTCGATGTAGCGGTCGGAGATCACCACCGCGCCGCGCTCGAGGGCGGGGCGTACGACGGTGTCGACGTGTTCCGCACGGTCGGCCGCGTACAGCAGCGCCTCCGCGCGGTGCGACAGGCCCGCCGAGGACACGTCCAGCAGGATCGAGCGCAGCCGCTTGCCGACCGGGGTGGCGCCGGGCTCGCGGGTGAGCACGACCTCGTGGCCCTTGCCGCGGATCCACTCGGCGAGGGCCTCGGCCTGGGTGGACTTGCCGGCGCCGTCGCCGCCCTCGAGGGCGATGAAGAAGCCCTTCCCCGCCGGTGCCTGGAGCGGGTCGTCGCCACCCATGAGGGCGTCCTTGAGGTCTTGGCGCAGCGGTACACCGGACCGGTCGTCGACCTTGGCGAGCACGAGCGCGGCCACCGGCAGCAGCAGCGCGCCGACCAGCATCAGCGTGAATGCCGCGCCGCCGTGCGCGAAGACGAACCTGCCGTTCTCCAGCCGGTGCGGGCCGATCAGCGCCGCGACCACGGGCGCGACCAGGGCGCCGAGCGCTATGAAGACCCGGACGACGGCGTGCAGGTGCTCGGTGGTGCGCGCCCGGCGGTAGTCCTCGGTCTCCTGGTCGAGCAGGGTGTGCCCGGTGTTGGCGGCCACGCCCGCGCAGGCACCGGCCAGCGTGACGATCAGCAGCACCGTGGTGACGTCGGGCACCAGGCCCGCGGCCAGCAGCGCGACACCGGTGAAGGCGATGGCGAGGGCCAGCAGACGGCGGCGCGAGAGGGAGGGCAGCAGTGCCGGGGCCGTACGGATGCCGATGGCGACACCGCCGGTCAGGCCCAGCACCAGCAGGCCGTAGAGCACCGGGCCGCCGCCCAGGTCCTTGGCGTGCAGCACGCACACGGCGACGGCCGCCGCGATCGCGCCGGCGACCCCGGCGCAGGCCGGGACGAGCAGCGGGACGGCGCCCGTGCGGCCCTTGTCGACACCGGCACCGGTGCGCGGACGGCGCAGGCCCTCCAGCGGGGACCGCGCGCGCGGGGTGCGCGTGTCGGGCAGTTCCAGGTAGGTCAGCACGGACAGGGAGGCGGCGAACAGGCCCGCCGCGACGTACGACGCGAGGGCCGCCTGATGCTGGTCGAACCAGGCCACGCCGGTGCCGAGCAGGTTGTTCAGCAGGGCGGCGACGACCAGTGCGGCGGCGGCCAGCGGGACCGCGAGGAAGGTCGTGCGCAGCGAGAGGCGGCGCAGGGCGTCCATGTGGTCCGGCAGCGGTCGGACCGTCGCGCCCTCCGGCGGCGGGGCCGGCAGCAGGGCGGGGGCGGCGCCCTCCCGGCACACCGTCCACAGCCGCTCGGCGACGCCGGTGACGAACGCGGTGACCAGCAGGACGGCGAGCGCGTCACCCGGGATCCAGTCGATCCACAGGGGCGCGACGATCAGCAGCGCGGCGCGCACGCCGTCGGCTCCGACCATCGTCCAGCGGCGGTCGAGCGGACCTTCCGGAGCGGTGAGCGAGTTCAGCGGTCCGAGGAGGACGGCACCGAAGAGCAGCGCGGCGAGGACGCGGGCGGCGAAGACCGTCGCCACTGCGAACGCGACGCCTCGGTAGCCACCGCCGAAAGCCCCCTCGGTGATCGCCGCCTGCAGGACCAGGAGGACCAGTACGAGGAGGGAGAGGGTGTCGCCGACACCGCTCACCAGTTGCGCGCTCCACAGGCGCCGCAACTGGGGCCGGCGCAGCAGGGAACGGACGGCGCGCTCGCGGGAATCCGCGACCAGGGCGTCGTCCGGTGCTGTGGGGTGGGCCGTTGGCTGCTCGGCTCGCGTCATGCGTTCAGCCTATCCGCAGGCGCTGACAGCACACCTCGCGTGTACGGCGGGCGCAGGCGCTGACAGCGCGTCCGGCGTGCCGGGACACGCGCACGCCCCGGCACACCGAAGTGCTGCCGGGGCGTTCGTTTCGCGAAGCCGCGGGCCACGGAGCCGACGAGCCGTGGCCCAGGGGGCCACCGAGCCGCGGGCTTCGAAGCCGGCGGCCGTGGGCTCCGGAGCCACCGAGCCGCGGGCTCCGAGGCCGACAGCCGTGGGCTCCGGAGCCACCGAGCCGCGGGCTCCGTGGCTCCCGGCCGGGGGCTACGGAGCAGACAAGCCGCAGGCTGAGGAGCCGACGGGGTGTCAGTCCTCCGTGCCGGAAGCGGTCGCCTTGGAGGCCGTCGTCTTCTTCGCGGTGGTCTTCTTGGCAGCCGTCGTCTTCTTCGCGGCCGTCTTCTTGGCGGCGGTCTTCTTCGCCGGTGCGGTCTTCTTGGCCGCCGCCTTCTTCGCGGTCTTCTTGGCGGGAGCCTTCGCACGCTTCTCGGCGAGCAGTTCGAAGCCGCGCTCCGGAGTGATCGTTTCGACGCTGTCACCCGAGCGGAGGGTGGCGTTGGTCTCCCCGTCGGTGACGTACGGGCCGAAGCGGCCGTCCTTGACCACGACCGGCTTTCCGGAGACCGGGTCCTCGCCCAGCTCCTTCAGCGGCGGCTTGGCCGCGGCCCGGCCACGCTGCTTCGGCTGGGCGTAGATCGCCTGCGCCTCCTCCAGCGTGATCGTGAAGATCTGGTCCTCGGACTGCAGCGAGCGCGAGTCCGTGCCCTTCTTCAGGTACGGGCCGTACCGGCCGTTCTGCGCGGTGATCTCCACGCCCTCGGCGTCGGTGCCGACGATCCGCGGCAAGGACATCAGCCGCAGCGCGTCCTCGAGGGTGACCGTGTCGAGCGCCATGGACTTGAAGAGGGACGCCGTCCGCGGCTTGACCGCGTTCTTGCCCGTCTTCGGGGTGCCCTCGGGGAGGATCTCCGTCACGTACGGGCCGTAGCGGCCGTCCTTGGCGACGATCGTGTGGCCGGTGGCCGGGTCGGTGCCCAGCTCGAAGTCGCCGCTGGGCTTGGCCAGCAGCTCCTCGGCCAGTTCGACGGTCAGCTCGTCGGGCGCCAGGTCGTCGGGGATGTCGGCGCGCTGGTGCTGCTCGGTGTCCTTCTCGCCGCGCTCGATGTAGGGGCCGTAGCGGCCGACGCGGAGCACGATGTCGTTGCCCACCGGGAACGACGAGACCTCGCGCGCGTCGATCGCGCCCAGGTCGGTCACCAGCTCCTTGAGGCCGCCGAGGTGGTCACCGTCGCCGTTGCCGGCTTCCGCGGCGCTGCCGATGCCGTCGTGGCCCTCGCCGAAGTAGAAGCGCTTCAGCCACGGCACGGCCTTGGCCTCACCCGCCGCGATGCGGTCGAGGTCGTCCTCCATCTTGGCGGTGAAGTCGTAGTCGACGAGCCGCCCGAAGTGCTTCTCCAAGAGGTTCACCACGGCGAACGACAGGAAGGACGGGACGAGTGCCGTGCCCTTCTTGAAGACGTAGCCGCGGTCGAGGATCGTGCCGATGATCGACGCGTACGTCGACGGGCGGCCGATCTCGCGCTCTTCCAGCTCCTTGACCAGGGAGGCCTCGGTGTAGCGGGCCGGGGGCTTGGTCGCGTGGCCGTCGACCGTGATCTCCTCGGCGGACAGCGCGTCGCCCTCGGCGACCTGCGGCAGCCGGCGCTCGCGGTCGTCCAGCTCGGCGTTCGGGTCGTCGGCACCCTCGACGTAGGCCTTCAGGAAGCCGTGGAAGGTGATCGTCTTGCCGGAGGCGCTGAACTCGACGTCCCGGCCGTCGGCGGCGGCGCCACCGATCTTCACGGTGACGGAGTTACCGGTCGCGTCCTTCATCTGGGAGGCGACGGTCCGCTTCCAGATCAGCTCGTAGAGCTTGAACTGGTCGCCGGTCAGGCCGGTTTCCGCGGGCGTGCGGAAACGATCACCCGACGGGCGGATCGCCTCGTGCGCCTCCTGCGCGTTCTTGACCTTGGCGGCGTACGTGCGCGGCTGCGGCGGCAGGTAGTCGGCGCCGTACAGCTGCGTGACCTGCGCGCGGGCCGCCGCGATCGCCGTGTCGCTCAGCGTCGTGGAGTCCGTACGCATGTACGTGATGTAGCCGTTCTCGTACAGCTTCTGCGCGATCTGCATGGTCGCCTTGGCACCGAAGCCGAGCTTGCGGCTCGCCTCCTGCTGCAGCGTCGTCGTACGGAACGGGGCGTACGGCGAGCGGCGGTACGGCTTGGACTCGACGGAGCGCACGGAGAAGCGGGTGCTCTCCAGCGCGGCGGCGAGGCCGCGGGCGGTCGCCTCGTCGAGGTGGAGGGTGTTCGCGCTCTTGAGCTGTCCCAGCGAGTCGAAGTCACGGCCCTGCGCGACCCGCCTGCCGTCGACGGTCTGCAGGCGGGCGACCAGCGACGACGGATCCGACGGGTCTCCCGCGCGCCCGGTCGCGAAGGTGCCCGTCAGGTCCCAGTACTCAGCGGAACGAAACGCCATGCGCTCGCGTTCCCGCTCCACCACGAGGCGGGTGGCGACGGACTGCACGCGACCGGCCGACAGCCGGGGCATGACCTTCTTCCACAGCACGGGGGAGACCTCGTAGCCGTAGAGGCGGTCGAGGATGCGGCGGGTCTCCTGGGCGTCGACCAGCTTCTGGTTGAGCTGGCGCGGGTTGGCGACGGCCTCGCGGATCGCGTCCTTGGTGATCTCGTGGAAGACCATCCGCTTGACGGGGATCTTCGGCTTGAGGACCTCCTGGAGGTGCCAGGCGATCGCCTCGCCCTCCCGGTCCTCATCGGTGGCGAGGAACAGCTCGTCGGACTCCTTCAGCAGGTCCTTGAGCTTCTTGACCTGGGCCTTCTTGTCGGCGTTGACCACATAGATCGGCTGGAAGTCGTGTTCGACGTCCACACCGAGGCGGCGGACCTCGCCGGTGTACTTCTCCGGCACCTCCGCGGCGCCGTTGGGAAGGTCACGGATGTGCCCGACGCTCGCCTCGACGATGTAGCCGGGGCCGAGGTAGCCCTTGATCGTCTTCGCCTTGGCAGGCGACTCGACGATGACGAGTCGGCGGCCGCCCTGTGCGGTCTCGCTGGTCGGGGACAACTTCGCTCTTCTCTCCGGTCGACGCTGGGGCCTCCCCAGGGGCCTTCGTCCCGGGGTCGCGGCGTACTGCTGGCTCGTGTGACGCTGCGGAGTGTGACGCTACATCCCGCCCCCGTGTCAAACGGGAAAAGCCCACAACGGCCACTCGAACGGTAACCCGACTACCGCCATTCCTGCCGCCCGGACTGCCGCGCAAACCCTGTACCCCTGTCCGGAGCGTGACACTCCCCTTACCCGGTGAACACGGCTTCCGCCGCCGTCACAGGCGGGTCAGGCAGTACAGACCGAGGGCCAGTGAGACCGTACCGGCCACGCTCGCGAAGGCGGCCGATGCGACCCGACTCACACCGTGGGCCACCGGTTCCCCACGCCGCAGACGCGTGCCGGTCCAGGCCAGCAGGGCCGCTCCGAACAGGGCGAACACCAATCCCGCGAAGATCGCCGGCCCGCTCTCCATCGCCCGCCCACCCTTCCCTGCCGTCCGGCTCCGCCCAGCGCCCGGAGGGTGCCACGCGCGAGAGGCCGGGAGGCGACATCGGGGTGAACGGAAGGCCGACAAGCTGCCGAACACAAGTTCGAGAAACATGGGCTCGAATTCGATACCCATATTTTTCCGGCCGTTTTCCGATCACGGGTGCCGGGCGGGCCGGCCCGCGCGCGTTCGCCCGGCACACCCGCCCAGCGCGCTCGCCCAGCGCGCCAGCCCAGCGCACCGGCCCAGCGTGCCCGCCCAGCGCACGGGCCCAGCACACCCGCCCAGCGCACCCGCCCAGCGCACCGGCTCAGCGTGCCCGCCCAGCGCACCGGCTCAGCGCGCCGGCCCAGCGCACCGGCTCAGCGCGCCGGCTCCAGGAAGCCCTGCTCCACCAGCAGCCGGATCTGCGCGGGCGTCCGGTCGCGGAGCAGCACGGGGTCCTCGCCGACGAGCTGCGCGATGGCGTCCAGGATCCGACCCGCGCTCAGCGTGCCGTCGCACACGCCCGCGAAGCCGGCACCGACCGTGTCCACCTTGGTCGCCCGGCGCATCCCGCGGTGCTGGCGCAGCACCACGTGCTCCGGGTCCTCGGCGCCGGGCAGCCCGACCTGCTCCTGGACCACCTCGGTGGTGAGCTTGAAATAGCCGTCCAGCAGCGCCGCGTCGTCGCTCTCCCGGAGGTAGTCGAGACGTTCGAAGTGCGCCCGGATCGTGTCCCCGAGGGGCTGCTCGACCGGGTGTGGCCACTCCTCCACCGTGACGGAGGGCTCCGCGGCCCCGGTCCGGCGCAGGGTGATCCAGCCGAAGCCGACCGCCTTGACCTTGCGCGCCTCGAACTCGTCGAGCCAGGCGTCGTACCGCGCCTGGTACTCCGCCGGATCCCCGCGATGGTCCCCGGCGTCCCTCAGCCACAGCTCGGCGTACTGCGTGACGTCCTGCACCTCGCGCTGCACGATCCAGGCATCGCACCCGCGCGGCACCCACGACCTGAGTCTGTCCTGCCAGTCCTCCCCCGCCACGTGCTGCCAGTTCGCGAGGAACTGCGCGAACCCGCCCTCGTTCAGCCGTTCCCCCGCCTGCTGAACGAGCGAGCGGCACAGATCGTCCCCGCCCATGCCACCGTCCCGGTACGTCAGCCGGGCACCCGGGGAGATCACGAACGGCGGGTTGGACACGATCAGGTCGAACGTCTCGTCGTCCCGGACCGGCTCGAACAGCGACCCCTCGCGCAGGTCGGCGGCGGGCGCGCCGGAGAGCGCCAGGGTGAGCGCCGTGATGTGCAGCGCGCGCGGGTTGAGGTCGGTCGCCGTCACGCGCGTGGCGTGCTGGACGGCGTGCAGCGCCTGGATGCCGGAGCCGGTACCGAGGTCCAGGGCGGACGCGACGGGCGTACGGACGGTGATGCCGGCGAGGGTGGTGGAGGCGCCGCCGACGCCGAGGACGACGCCCTCGTCGCGCTGCCCGATGCCGCCGGCACCGCCGACCGCGCAGCCGAGGTCGGAGACGATGAACCAGTCCTCACCGTCGGGACCGCCGTAGGGCCGTACGTCCACGGTCGCGGCCACCTCGTCGCCGCCCACGCGCGTGAGCCAGCCGGCCTCCAGCGCCTCCTCGACCGGCAGAACGGCCGCCACGCGCGCGTGGGGCACCGGCTGCTGGAGCAGGAACAGCCGTACGAGCGTCTCCAGCGGCGTGTCGCCGCGGGTGGCCCGGAGGGCAGGCACGGTCTCGCTGCGGGCCAGCGCCGCGTAGGCGGGGGCGCCGAGCAGGTCGAGCAGCCCGTCGGCGGAGAAGGAGGCGGCCAGCAGCGCGTCCCGCAGGCGCGCGGCGGCGTCGGGCCGGTCGGAAGCGGGCAGGGGAGCGAGTCCGGAGTCAGTCACGCCCCCATTGTGGCCCGCAGCGCCGGTCGGGGGCGGCCCGAGCGGCTTCCCCGGGGGACGGTTGGGGCGGGTGCGGCGACAGAGCCGCGGGAACCGGCCGGGGGAGCGCCCCCGAGCCCGCCGTAGCCGGTCCCGGACCGGCGTCGAAGCGGCCCCCTGGAGCGGCCCCCTCCGGACGCCACCCGGCCCGGTCGGGCTCGGCTCAGCCCTGCGCGGACCCCGTCGTCGTACCCGTCGAAGGCGCGGCCGAGGACGCGACCTTCTTGCAGCTGGCCTGCTCGGCGATGGCTTCCTTGACCTCGCCCTGCTGCAGGTTCTTCAGCGCCTCGACGCCGCTCTTGTGCTGCTTCTCCAGCTCGGTCATCTGCGTGGCGACGTCGCGCAGCCCGGCGGCGAACTTGCCCTGGTCCTTGGTGTTCAGCGCGTCGACCTGCTTCTTCAGGTCGGCGTAGGAGTCGGCGAGGCTGTTGAGGTTCTTCACCACGTCCTGCTGCCGCTTGGCACCGCCCTCGACCCCGGGAGGCGTGCCGGCACCGCTGATGGCGGCGGCGATCGCCTTGTAACCGTCGGCCATGTCCTGGAAGGCCTTCGAGTCCGTCTTCTGCAGCGTCTCGGGCTTGGCGGTGTCGGCGGCCGTCGTGCTGATCGCCGCGTTCGCCGCCTTGATCTTCGCGTCCTGCACGGGCACCGCGTCGCACACCGTCTTGGCCCAGGCCACCAGCTTGGGGTCGGGCCCCTTGGCCTCGCTGTCGCTGCTGCATCCCGACAACGCCACTACCAGTACCGCACCGCCGGACAGTGCGGCCGCGAGCTTCTTGTTCACCGGATCGGTCCCTTCCATGGCTCTCGGCCCCCGGAATCTACACGGCGGGCGGACTCCCTCCCCCCTTCCAACGGAGCAAAAGTCAGCTTTTGTGAGTTTTCGCACCAAGAGAGAGAAGGCTCACGGCGTGGGGGAGCACACAGAAGGAAGCGGGCGGGCGGCACGTCAGCACGTGCCGCCCGCCCGCCCGTTGACCAGGCCTTCTCGGCCCCTCCTACGAAACCACTGCCGCGTCGGGCGAGTTGGCGACCCGCTCGGCACTCTCCTCGTCCCCGACGGCGATCCCGCGCCGCTTGGAGACGTACACGGAGACGACGATCACCAGCAGCGCGAGGATCGCGATCCCGATCCGCAGGCCCAGGTTCTTGTCGTTGCCGTAGGAGAACTTGATCACTGCCGGTGCGATGAGCAGCGAGACCAGGTTCATGACCTTCAGCAGAGGGTTGATCGCGGGTCCGGCGGTGTCCTTGAAGGGGTCGCCGACCGTGTCGCCGATCACCGTGGCCGCATGGGCCTCACTGCCCTTGCCACCGTGGTGGCCGTCCTCCACCAGCTTCTTGGCGTTGTCCCAGGCGCCACCGGAGTTGGCCAGGAACACCGCCATCAGCGTGCCGGCGCCGATCGCTCCGGCGAGGTAGGAACCGAGCGCTCCGACACCGAGGGTGAACCCGATGAAGATCGGCGCCATGACGGCGAGCAGACCAGGCGTGGCCAGCTCCCGCAGGGCGTCCTTGGTGCAGATGTCGACGACCTTGCCGTACTCGGGCTTCTCGGTGAAGTCCATGATCCCGGGCTTCTCGCGGAACTGCCGCCGCACCTCGAAGACGACCGAACCCGCCGACCGGGACACAGCGTTGATGGCCAGTCCGGAGAACAGGAAGACGACCGCGGCACCCGCGATGAGGCCGACGAGGTTGTTGGGCTGCGAGATGTCCAGCGACAGGCTCATCGGCGAACCCGGCCCGGTGAGCTTGGCACCGACGTCCTGCACGTTGGTGGTGATCGCGTCCCGGTACGACCCGAACAGCGCCGACGCCGCGAGGACGGCGGTGGCGATCGCGATGCCCTTGGTGATGGCCTTGGTCGTGTTGCCGACCGCGTCCAGGTTGGTGAGCACCTGGGCGCCCGCGCCCTCGACGTCGCCGGACATCTCGGCGATGCCCTGCGCGTTGTCCGAGACCGGCCCGAAAGTGTCCATGGCGACGATCACGCCGACCGTGGTGAGCAGGCCGGTGCCGGCCAGCGCCACCGCGAACAGCGCCAGCATGATCGACGTACCTCCGAGGAGGAACGCGCCGTACACGCCGAGCCCGATGAGCAGCGCGGTGTAGACGGCCGACTCCAGGCCGACGGAGATGCCGGAGAGGACGACGGTGGCCGGGCCCGTGAGGGAGGTCTTGCCGATGTCCCGGACCGGACGGCGGTTGGTCTCGGTGAAGTAGCCGGTCAGCTGCTGGATGACCGCGGCGAGCAGGATGCCGATGGCCACCGCGACCAGCGCGAGGATCCGCGGATCGCCGTCCTTGCTCCTGATCGCCGCGTCGGTGACGCCGTCCAGGGCCGAGTACGACGACGGCAGGTAGACGAAGACCGCGACCGCGACCAGCGCCAGGGAGATCACCGCGGAGATGAAGAAGCCGCGGTTGATCGCCGTCATGCCGCTGCGGTCGGCGCGCCGCGGGGCGACCGCGAAGATGCCGATCATCGCCGTGAGCACGCCGATGGCGGGCACCAGCAGCGGGAACGCCAGTCCGGAGTCGCCGAAGGCGGCCTTGCCGAGGATCAGTGCGGCCACCAGGGTCACGGCGTACGACTCGAAGAGGTCGGCCGCCATGCCCGCACAGTCGCCGACGTTGTCGCCCACGTTGTCGGCGATGGTCGCGGCATTGCGCGGGTCGTCCTCCGGAATGCCCTGTTCGACCTTGCCGACCAGGTCGGCGCCGACGTCGGCGGCCTTGGTGAAGATGCCGCCGCCCACACGCATGAACATCGCGATCAGGGCGGCGCCGAGGCCGAAGCCCTCCAGCACCTTCGGAGCGTCGGCCGCGTACACCAGCACCACACAGGAGGCACCCAGCAGGCCGAGGCCCACCGTGAACATGCCGACGACGCCGCCCGTGCGAAATGCGATCTTCATCGCGGTGTGCGAGACGGTGGTGAGATCCTTTTGCGGTTCACCTTCCGCCGGAGTGGCTTCCCGGGCCGCCGCGGCGACCCGGACGTTGCTGCGCACGGCGAGCCACATGCCGATATAGCCGGTGGCCGCCGAGAAAACCGCTCCGATCAGGAAGAACAGCGACCGTCCGGCACGCTGGTTCCAGTCGTCCGCGGGCAGCAGCAGGAGCAGGAAGAACACGACGACGGCGAATACGCCGAGCGTGCGCAGCTGCCGGGCCAGATACGCCTTGGCGCCTTCCTGGACCGCCTCGGCGATCCGTTTCATGCTTTCGGTGCCCTCGCCGGCCGCCAGCACCTGACGCACCAGGATCCCGGCGACCACCAGAGCGGCCAGGGCGACCGCCGCGATGACGGCCACGAGGATCCGGTTGTCGTCGGTCAGGACCGCGGCCGCGAGGGATGTGGGACGGCCAAACTGATAGGGGGTAGAAAGCCCCGCCATTCGTCCTCCTTGACGCTTGGGCTGAGCTCAAGATGTGGACGGATTGTAGGTAGCCGCGAGTGATCTAAACAGGGGACGGTAAACGGAATCAGCCTTCTTGTGCTCTTCAGCAAATGATCGAGTCGCGCCACGGAACCCGAAAGAGGTAATGCCTTAAAAGCATTGACGACCGCATTGACGCTTGATCAAATTATCACGCTATTGATCGTGAATTCCTTCACGAATAGCGGGAGGGTCCGGAAAACGCGACAAGGGCCCTGCTCAGCAGGGCCCTTGCGGAGAGTGCGCGGAGACGGGGCGTCGGCTCAGACGAGCGCCGTGGCCGGCGGGGTCGTCGGCCAGGTCATGCGGATCAGGCCGCCGTTCTGCCCGGTGGTGACCTCCACGTCGTCGACGAGGCCGCTGATGACCGCGAGGCCCATCTCGTCCTCCTCGACCTCGGCGTCGCCGTCCTGCCCGGCGGACGTGTCCCCGCCCGGAACGGCGTGCGGGGCCTCGTCGCCGACCTCGATGGAGAACTGTTTCTCCTCTTCGATCAGCGCCACCTTCACGGGTGCCGTGACGCCGCTGATCTGGTGCAGTCCGACGGCACGGGAGCATGCCTCGCCCACGGCGAGCCGCAGCTCGTCCAGGACGGCCTCGTCCACTCCGGCCCTGCGCGCCACCGCTGCCGCCACCAGCCGGGCGGTCCGGACGTGCTCGGGCAGCGCGCTGAAGCGGAGTTCGACGGTGGCCATGCATCCCCCTCGCGACTACGGGCGTGCGGTCGGGGGTGGGGCCGCCGAGCGCCCGCACCCCCTGGTGTAGTTCTGTGCCGGCACCGATCACGGACCGGACGGGACCGCCCGGCGGCCGGGCCCCGCAGGAGCCCGGCGCCGGCGACCGGTCCGTCGTCAGTCGGTGGCCGCCACTGCTTCCTCGACCGAGGTGTGGATCGGGAACACCTTGGTGAGGCCGGTGATGCGGAAGATCTTGAGAATGCGCTCCTGGTTGCAGACCAGGCGCAGCGAGCCCTCGTGGGCACGCACTCGCTTCAGGCCACCGACCAGCACGCCGAGCCCGGTGGAGTCGAGGAAGTCGACGCCCTCCATGTCGACGACGAGGTGGAAATTGCCGTCGTTCACCAGCTCGACCAGCTGCTCGCGCAACTTGGGCGCGGTGTATACATCGATTTCGCCACCGACCTCGACGACCGTACGATCGCCGACGGTACGGGTCGACAGGGACAGGTCCACGGATCCTCCAGCACCTTGCTATCGAGCGGTCGCCCCTCGGGCACCTCGGCTTGCGGCCCCCGGGACGCATCGCCAGCCGCGATGGCATTCAATCACTTACCGGCAGGCGTGCACGACGCCTTGGCTCCATTGTCCGTCACGCCGGTGACACACTCGGTGCCGATGGCCAAGAATCACCGATCCGATCGATCCCCGGCTGACCCGGTCTCCCGCCCGTCTCCGGGCACGGTCCTGGACCGGCTCGCCTCCGGGCCGAGCCGGTCTGCGCGCATCACTCATACGGAGCACTTGCCCCCGCGCACGGGCCGCCATGCCGTCTGGCCTGATCGGATTCGGTCCGAAGTGATCGCAGCCGTTCAGGCATGCGGCATCGAGCACCCCTGGGCGCACCAGGCACTGGCCGCCGAGCACGCCCTGGACGGCGATTCGGTGGTCGTCGCCACCGGCACCGCCTCGGGCAAGTCCCTCGCCTACCTCGCGCCCGTCCTGTCCACCCTTCTGGACGGCTCCGAGGCTCCGAACGGCCGAGGCACCACCGCCCTCTACCTGGCTCCCACCAAGGCACTCGCGGCGGACCAGTGCCGTTCGGTGAAGGAACTTTCACAACCTCTCGGCACATCCGTACGGCCGGCCGTGTACGACGGCGACACCCCGTTCGAGGAACGCGAGTGGATCCGCCAGTACGCCAACTACGTCCTCACCAACCCGGACATGCTGCACCGCGGCATACTCCCGTCCCACCCACGCTGGTCCTCCTTCCTGAAGTCGCTCCGGTACGTCGTCATCGACGAGTGCCACACCTACCGCGGCGTCTTCGGCTCGCACGTCGCCCAGGTGCTGCGCCGCCTGCGCCGCCTGTGCGCCCGCTACGGCTCCTCCCCCGTGTTCCTGCTGGCCTCGGCGACCGCCGCCGAGCCCGCGGTCGCCGCCCGGCGGCTGACCGGCCTGCCGGTCGTGGAGGTCGCCGACGACGCCTCCCCGCGCGGGGAACTCATCTTCGCCCTCTGGGAGCCCCCGCTCACCGAACTGCAGGGCGAGAAGGGTGCGCCCGTTCGGCGTACCGCCACCGCCGAGACCGCCGACCTGCTGACCGACCTGACCGTGCAGGGCGTCCGCTCGGTCGCCTTCGTACGCTCCCGGCGTGGCGCCGAGCTGATCTCGGTGATCGCCCAGGAGAGACTCGCCGAGGTGGACCGATCCCTGGCCCGGCGTGTCGCGGCCTACCGCGGCGGCTACCTCCCCGAGGAACGCCGCGCCCTGGAACGCGCCCTGCACTCTGGGGAACTCCTCGGCCTCGCCGCCACCACGGCCCTGGAGCTGGGCGTGGACGTCTCGGGCCTGGACGCGGTCGTGATCGCCGGCTACCCGGGCACGCGCGCCTCCCTGTGGCAGCAGGCGGGCCGCGCGGGCCGCTCCGGCCAGGGCGCCCTCGCGGTCCTGGTCGCCCGCGACGACCCGCTGGACACCTTCCTCGTCCACCATCCGCAGGCCCTGTTCGACCGACCGGTGGAATCGACGGTCCTCGACCCCGACAATCCGTACGTCCTCGCCCCGCACCTCTGTGCCGCCGCCGCGGAGATCCCGCTGACCGAGGAGGACCTGGATCTCTTCGGGCCCGCCTGCACGGACGTGCTGCCGCAGCTGGAGGCCGCGAAGCTGCTGCGCCGGCGGACGCGGGCGTGGCACTGGACGCGCCGGGAGCGGGCCGCCGACCTGACCGACATCCGCGGGGCCGGCGGGCGTCCGGTGCAGGTCGTGGAGGCCGACACGGGCCGGCTGCTCGGCACGGTCGACGCGGGCGCCGCGCACTCCACGGTCCACGAGGGCGCGGTCCACCTGCACCAGGGCCGCACCTACCTGGTGCGCCGGCTGGACCTGGAGGACTCGGTGGCCCTGGTCGAGCAGGCCGACCCGCCGTACTCGACGGTGGCCCGCGACACCACGTCGATCTCCGTCCTGGAGACGGACACCGAGATCCCCTGGGGCGACGGACGCCTCTGCTACGGCTCCGTCGAGGTCACCAACCAGGTGGTCTCCTACCTCCGCAGACGCCTCATCACCGGCGAGGTCCTGGGCGAGACGAAACTCGACCTCCCTCCTCGTACGCTGCGCACACGCGCGGTGTGGTGGACGGTCACGGAGGACCAGCTGGACGAGGCCCGGATCATCCCGGAGATCCTCGGCGGCTCCCTGCACGCCGCCGAACACGCCTCGATCGGCATGCTGCCCCTCTTCGCCACCTGCGACCGCTGGGACATCGGGGGCGTGTCGGTCCCCCTGCACCCCGACACGCTCCTGCCGACGGTCTTCGTCTACGACGGCCATCCCGGCGGCGCGGGCTTCGCCGAGCGTGCCTTCCACACCGCCCGCGCCTGGCTCTCCGCCACCCGCGAGGCCATCGCCTCCTGCGAGTGCGAGGCCGGCTGCCCCTCCTGCATCCAGTCCCCCAAGTGCGGCAACGGCAACGACCCGCTGCACAAGAGGGGCGCGGTACGGCTCCTCACGGTGCTGTTGCGGGGGGCGCCGGAGGAGGAGCCGGAGTACCGGCAGACGGAGGAATCCGCTTCGGAGCAGGGGCCAGGGAGCCATCCGACGGAGGAAGCAGTTCCGGCACAGGGACCAGGGAGCCATCCGACGGAGGAACCAGCTCCGGCACAGGGGCCAGGGAGCCATCCGAGGGAGGAACCAGCTCCGGCACAGGGGCCAGGGAGCCATCCGACGGAGGAACCAGCTCCGGCACAGGGGCCAGGGAGCCATCCGGCGGAGGAAGCAGTTCCGGGGGAGGCGCCCCGTCCTTGAGTGTGGGCGTCAGGGGCCCCGCCGGACCCGCTCTCGCCCGCACCTCGGCCGCGAACGGCCCCCTTCCCGCGGCCACGGTCACCTCGGAGATCTCGCCCATGACCGCGCAGCGCACCAGCCGCACATCCTGGGCCACCGCCAGCCCCTCGGCCCGGGCGCAGGCCGCCGCCCCGCCCTCGGCCCAGTGGTCGGCCGCCGCGAGCGCCGCCAGATCCGCGCCGCCGGCCGCCCGGTGCCGGACGACGACGGCCTGGCCGAGGGCGAGCACCGCGCCGAACACCACGCACAGCACGGCGACGGCCCCCAGACTCCAGACGGTCGCCGAGCCCTGGTCCGAGCCCCACCGCCGCCCCCGCCCCCGCTTCGGGCCCCCGGGCCTGCCGCCGCGCGGCCCCGCCCGGCCCGGCTCGTCCGCGCGCCTCATGGACCGCCTCCCCCGGTCCCCACCGTGTCCTCAGCCAGCGCCACGGCCTCCTCCCGTACCTCGAACGGCAGCCCGCTCAGCACCGGTGGTCTGGCCACCACCGTCACCCGGACCCGGTCGCCCTCGCGTGCGACGCTCACCCGCGCTCCCCGCGGTGCGCCGTCCCGGGCCACCGTCACCACCGCGTCGGCCGGATCCTGCCGGGCGGCGGCCCGGGCGCCCGTGCGGGCGGCGTCCACGCACTGGATCTGTGCCGCCACCAC
Organism: Streptomyces actinomycinicus; assembly: GCF_016741775.1. GTDB lineage: Bacteria > Actinomycetota > Actinomycetes > Streptomycetales > Streptomycetaceae > Streptomyces > Streptomyces actinomycinicus. The sequence goes on from NZ_JAERRK010000017.1 coordinate 119,539, forward strand.
GAGCAGCCCCCAGACCAGCGCCATGGTGAACGCCACCAGCACGGACAGCACCACGGCCGTCTCCGCGGTCACGAACCCGCGGTCCCGGTCACGCCGGTCACATGCGCGCACTGAGGGCCTTCTTCACGATGGCCTGCAGCTCCGCCCGGACCTGGCCGCTGGTGACGACCTCGTAGAGCAGCAACGCGAACCCGACGGCCGCGATGATCCCCATCGCGTACTCGGACGTCACCATTCCGGCGTCCTGACGGCACGCCCGGCGCATGCGCAGCGCGCCTGCCCTGAACTTCCTGAACATCTCAACCCCCGTGGGTCTCGGATTCGTTGTCGATCGATTTCGGTACTCGGCCGATGTCCGCGTGCGGTGCTCCTCCCGTTCGCCTCACCTCCCTCCCAGCACCCCGCCCGCCAGTCCGATCACCACGGGCAGCACGCCGAGGGCGATGAACGCGGGCAGGAAGCACAGCCCGACCGGCGCGGAGATCAGTACGGCCGCCCGGCGCGCCCGGGCCGTCGTGGCGCGGGCCCATTCCGCCCGTGCGTCCGAGGCGAGGCGGGCCACCGGCCCGGCCGCGGGCAGACCGGACTCGTCCGCCCGCTCCAGCAGCCGCGCCAGAGCACCGGCGCCGGGCAGCGTCGCCAAGCCGCGCCAGGCGTCAGCCGGTTCGCCGCCGAGCCGGACCTCCGCCGCACCCCGTGCGAGCGCCTGCCCGACGGGCCCGCCGAGGGCCTCTCCCACCGCATGAGCGGCGATCACCGGTCCGGCACCGGCTGCGATACAGGCAGCCAGCAGGTCGGCGGCGAGGGGGAGTTGGCGGGCCGCAGGGGTCGTGTCGGCCGCCGCCGTCTGCCCGGCCGAGGTCTGCCGTTCCCGCCACCGCCACAGCGCCACGCCCACACCGAGCCCCAGCAGAATTCCGGTGAACCCGCCGACCAGCACCCCTGCGCCGAAGGCCGCGCCCGCCGGTGGCAGCCAGCGCCGTACAACACCTGGCACGGTGAACGACGCCCCGGACGGAGGGAGTTCGAGACCCATCAGCTCGGCCATCCGGCGCCGTGCCCGCCGCCGGCGCCGGACCAGATCCAGTCGCCGGACACCCCAGCCGAGGACCAGCACGACGATCCCGGCCATCCCCAGCCTGTGGACGACTTCCCCGCTCATACCCGCTGCCCTTTCCGCATCTTTCGGACTTTCCGCCCATCCCGGCCCCATCGACCACCACACCGACCACGCCCTCGGCCACCCATCACCCCGCCGCCCTCGTCGTCGCCGTCACCCTCGCCCTCGCCCTCGCCGTCGCCGTCACGGTCGCGGTCGCGGTCGCCCACACGGCACCACTCACCCCCTCCACGCAGCCACCGCTCACTCCCCCTCCGCCCCGCTCACAGCCACCGCTCACTCCCCCTCCGCCGCCCGCACGATCCGTGCGGCCCACCACATCCCCGCGGCCTCGAACACCGCCCCGGCCACCAGGCAGCCGAGCCCGGCTCCGCTGTGCAGCAGGACCCGCAGCGGGTCGGCGCCCATGGCCGCGCCGAGGAGGAGGCCGAGGGCGGGCAGGCCGGCGAGCAGCACCGCGGTGGCCCGGGCACCCGCCAACTGGGCGCGCAAATCGGCACGCTGGTCCCGCTCGGCCCGCAGTGCTCCGTCCAGCCGGTCCAGCCCGGCGGCGAGTCCGGCGCCCTGGTCCACGGCGACCCGCCAGCACGCGGCGAGTCCGAGCAGGCCCTCGGCCCCCGGCTGCCGGGCCGCCACGGCGAGCGCGCCGGGCACGTCCCCGCCGAACCGTGCCGCCGCGACCACGGCCGCCTGCGCGTCGCCGAGTCCGTCGGAGTCCCGCGCGGCCCGCAGCAGCGCCTCACCGGGCTGCCGTCCCACCCGCACCTCGCCGGCGAGCGCACCGCACAGGGTGATCACCGCGTCCGCCCGCCGGTCCCGGGCGTGCCGGGCCCTGCGGGTCAGCCGCATCCGCCGCAGCACCGGGACTCCGGCCGCCCCCGCGGCAACCGGAATCACCGAGGAACCCAGCAGGCCGATCGCCAGCCCGGCGACGAGCGCCCACCACTCGGGTCCGCACCGCCCGCGTACCCGCCGCAGCTCGGCGAGGGCTTGTTCCCAGGCGGGCGGCCCGGCCGGCACCGCTCCTCCGCCGGCGAGCAGCAGCCGCGCCCGCCGCATCCCGTAGTGGCGCCCGCCCAGCAGCCAGACCAGCGCGCCGAGACAGACCAGCGCGGTCCCCGTCGACGTCCCACCGCTCACGTCGTCCACCCCTCCCCCTCGTCCCCCGACTCGTCGGCGGTGCCGAGCAGTTGCCGCAACCGCTCCCACCCCCGCTCCCGCACGAACTCCCGCTCGCCCCAGCACAGAGCCGGCACCGTCCGCACCAGCCCGTCGGCGTCCCGCTCCAGCACATGCACCTCGGCGATCCGGCGCCGCCCGGACCGGTCCCGTACGAGATGCACCACCACGGAGAGGGCGGCCGCCAACTGGCTGTGCAGCGCGGCCCGGTCCAGTCCGGCGGCCGTGGCCAGCGCCTCCAGCCGGGCCGGCACGTCCGCGGCGGCGTTGGCGTGAACCGTGCAGCACCCGCCTTCGTGTCCCGTGTTGAGGGCGGCGAGCAGATGCACGACCTCGGGTCCGCGCACCTCGCCCACGACCAGCCGGTCCGGTCGCATCCGCAGTGCTTGCCGCACGAGGTCCTCCAGGGTGACCAGCCCGGCGCCCTCCTGGTTGGCGGGCCGGGTCTCCAGCCGGACGACGTGCGGGTGGTCCGGTCTCAGCTCGGCCGAGTCCTCGGCGAGCACGATCCGCTCGCCCGGTCCGACGAGCCCGAGCAGGGCGCTCAGCAGGGTCGTCTTGCCGCTCCCGGTGCCACCGCTGACGAGGAAGGACAGCCGGGCCGCGAGGAGCGCCCGCAGGATCCGGTCGCCGCCGGGCGGCACCGTGCCGGCCGCGACGAGTTCCTCGACGGTGAAGGCCCGGGGCCGTACCACCCGCAGGGCCAGGCAGGTGCAGCCGACGGCGACCGGGGGCAGCACCGCGTGCAGCCGGGTGCCGTCGGGCAGCCGGGCGTCCGCCCACGGCCGGGCGTCGTCCAGCCGGCGTCCGGCCACGGCGGCCAGCCGCTGCGCGAGGCGTCGTACGGCCGCCGCGTCGGGGAAGGAGACGGGGGTCAGTTCCAGGCCGCCTCCGCGGTCCACCCAGACCCGGTCCGGGCCGGAGACCAGGACGTCGGTCACCTCGGGGTCGGCGAGCAACGGCTCCAGGGGGCCGGTGCCGACGAGTTCGGACCTCAGGTGCTCCGCCGCGCCGAGGACCTCGGCGTCACCGAGCACCCGGCCCTGTTCGCGCAGGGCCTGGGCCACGCGCGCGGGGGTGGGTTCGGCGCCGCTCTCGGCGAGCCAGCGGCGGACGCCGTCGAGCAGGGCCGCGCCGTCGGTCCGGTCGAGGCCGGGGAGGGTCATCGGGCGCCTCCCGCGTCGGCCATGGCGCGCTCCCAGAAGTTCACGCAGAAGCGGGCGAGCGGGCCGCGGCCGGTGCCGGCCGGGGGTTTCGGGCCGCCTCGGGGGCGCAACAGGGCCGGTTCGACGGGCACCTCGCCGGCCAGCGGCAGCCCGAGCAGCCGTGCCACCTCCCGGTCGTCCAGGCCGGGCGGGTACGGCCCGCGGACCACCACCCGCAGGTCGCGCACGACCATGCCGACGGCCGAGGCGACCCGTCCGGCGGCGGCGACGGCGCGCAGTTCGGCGGGGACGACGACCAGGGCCAGGTCGAGCTGGGCGAGTGCTTCGGCGACCCCGTCGTCCAGGCGCCGGGGCAGGTCGACCACGACGGTGCCGCCGCGCCGCCGTGCGGCGGCCAGCACGGCGCGCACCGCCTGGGCCGGAACGGCGACGCAGTCGCCGCGGTCCCAGCTGAGCACGCGCAGGGAGTGCAGTTCGGGCAGCGACTCCTCCAGGGCGCCGCCGCCCACCCGGCCGCGGGAGGCGGCGAAGGCGGGCCAGCGCAGCCCTTCGGCGCTCTCGCCGCCGAGGAGTACGTCGAGTCCGCCGCCGAGCGGATCGGCGTCCACCAGCAGGGTGCGCAGTCCTTCACGCGCGGAGGTGACGGCGAGCGCGCACGCGAGCGTGGACGCGCCGGCCCCGCCCCGCCCGCCGATCACTCCGACGGTGAGCGCGGGGCGGCCGATTCCCTCGGCCACGTCGGCGATGCGGTCGACCAGCCACTGCTCGCCGTCGGGGAGCATCAGGACATGGTCGGCGCCGATCTCGACGGCTCGTTTCCACACCCCCGAGTCGTCCTGATCCCGGCCCACCAGCACCACTCCGGGCCGGCGCGCGGCCCCGCGCACCCGGCGGGCGGCGTCGTCACCGACCAGCACGAGCGGGGCCGCCTCCCAGCCGTCCCCGGATTCCGGTACGCCGTGATGGACCTCGGGCGTGGCGCCCGCCGCGGCGCACAGGCGCAGCAGGTCGTCCAGGATCACGGCGTCCTCGGTGACGATGAGCGGCCGTCCGGGCCGGCCTCCGGTGCCGGGTGGCGGGTCGTGGGTGACGGTTCCGGTCACGGGTGTTCCCCCCTTCGCTGCGTGGGCCGCGCAGCCCCTGCGGCCCCGCGATTCCCAAAGGTGTGAAGAACCGGCAAGCGGCTCCATATGAACGGCCGATAGGAACCGGCCATACGCGCCTCGGCAATCGGAACCGGCCATGAACTCGGCCCGGCCGGGGCGCACTGGAATCACGGTGCAGCGATCCGCGAAATAATGTGGATCTTGGTTGAAAACTGTGGACAAGCCGGGCCCTGTGAATATCTCCATCACCCATACCGGTGACCCTTGTACTGATACGCGTGCGACTTCCACAGAGCAGCGTGGCGATTACACTGCGTAACAGATCATGGACATGCCGAAGCCGCGGACAGCGGGGCACAGGGCCGGCCACAGGACCGCACGAAGAAAGAGGAGGAGCCGGAAAACCCGTCCGGACATGCGACGACCCCCGCCGGGGGGGAGAGCGGGGGTCGTCCCCACGGCCGACTCGGGGGGGGGAGGAGTCGGGCCGGGTTAGCACGGTCGCGAACGATCCGTGACTTCCATGGTGTACCCGAGAGCCCTCTCAGGCAAACCCACGCGCCACACCTTACGCCGAATGGTGGGCGCCTATGCTCAAGGGCGTGGAAAACCACTCCTTGCCCCGCGCAGCAGCCTTCTTTGACCTGGACAAGACGGTCATTGCGAAGTCGAGCACGCTCACCTTCAGCAAGTCCTTCTACCAAGGCGGGCTGATCAACCGCAGGGCCGCGCTGCGTACCGCATATGCCCAGTTCGTCTTCCTGGCCGGCGGCCTGGACCACGACCAGATGGAGCGCATGCGCGAGTATCTGTCCGCACTGTGCCGCGGCTGGAACGTCCAGCAGGTGCGCGAGATCGTCGCCGAGACGCTGCACGAGCTGATCGACCCGATCATCTACGACGAGGCCGCCTCGCTCATCGAGGAGCACCACACGGCCGGCCGCGACGTCGTGATCGTGTCCACCTCGGGCGCCGAGGTCGTCGAACCGGTCGGCGAGCTGCTGGGCGCGGACCGCGTGGTCGCCACCCGCATGGTCGTCGGCGAGGACGGCTGCTTCACCGGCGAGGTCGAGTACTACGCCTACGGCCCGACCAAGGCCGAGGCCATCCGGGAACTGGCCGTCTCCGAGGGATACGACCTCGACCGCTGCTACGCCTACAGCGACTCGGCGACCGACCTGCCGATGCTCCGGACGGTCGGGCACCCGCACGCCGTGAATCCGGACCGGGCCCTGCGCCGCGAGGCGCTCGCGCACGGCTGGCCGGTGCTGGAGTTCCGCCACCCGGTCCCGCTCAAGAAGCGGCTGCCCGCGCTCTCGGTGCCGCCCCGCCCGGCACTGGTCGCGGCGGCGGCCGTAGGAGCGGCAGCGGCGACCGCCGGCCTCGTCTGGTACGCCAGCAAGCGCCGCAGCACGGCCTGAGCCGCAGCCGTTTCACCCCGTTTGAGCGTGTAAGTAAAGAAGTGCGGGCAGGGGTTCCGCTTGCTCCCCGCTCGCGGTACAAAGAACTTAGGCCCGCGAGACCAAAGGACATCCGAGAGGATCCCCTACCACTACGCAGTTGGCCCCACGGACCCAGCATGAACATCGGGCACCCACGCGACGTCGACCCGTCGATTACGGGCCAGCCGCACCAGGTGACGGGCAAAGCATCCCGGCCTGATGGGCACATATCGAGGACGCTTGGTAACCGGGTGATCATGCCAGCGGCGGTACGAGAAATCGTACCGCCGCAACCCGTTTCCGGGGTCCGCCCTTCCGGACCACCCTCCCCGGGTCCGCCCTTCCGGGGTCCGTCCTGACGGGGGCCTTCAACTCCGAGGTCCGCCCTGACGGGGTCCCTCCTCAGGCAGCGCCGCGCTGCAGGGCCTCACACACCGCCGTCGACTCGCGCACGCCCAGCTCGATCGCCCGGCCGCAGTGCGCGATCCATGCCGCCATGCCCTCGGGGGTGCAGGAGACGTATCCGTCCAGCGCGGCCAGGTAGGAGGCGCGGCCCAGTTCGGCGTGCCCGACCTCGGCCGGACAGACCGCCTTCGGGTCCAGGCCGCTGCCGATCAGCACGATCCGCTCGGCCGCACGCGCCACCAGGCCGTTGTGGGACGCGAAGGGACGCAGCGCGAGCAGCTCGCCGTGCACCACCGCGGCCGTCACCAGGGCGGGCGCGGAGGTGCCGGCGATAATCAGGTCCGCGAGGCCCTCCAGCCGCCCCGAGACCTCCTCGGCGGCCGGCAGCGGCAGCTCGACCAGCGGCTCGTCCACCGCCTCGCCCGCCTGACGCGGCCGGCCGACCTGCTCCTCCTTGCCCGCCGCGGCCACCAGATGCAGCCGGGCCAGCACCCGCAGGGGCGACTGGCGCCAGATGGACAGCAGCTGTCCCGCCTCGGCGGTGAGCCGCAGGGCCGCCCCCACCACACGGGCCTCCGGGTCGGCGCTGAAGTCGGTGCGCCGCCGCACCTCCTCCAGGGCCCAGTCGGCGCCGGACAGCGCGGCCGAGCCCCGGGCGCCGCGCAGGGCCGCCTCGGAGGTGATGGCGTTGCTGCGCCGGCGCATGATCCGGTGCCCGTAGACCCGGTCCACGGCCTTGCGCACGGACTCCACGGACTCGGCCACGCCGGGCAGCGCGCCCAGGGCCGCGAGCGGATCGGCGTTCGCGCCTGTCGTACTCATGAGTACGACCCTACGCATCCCGTCGGCGGACCCCACGAAGGAGTGGTCTTCTTCACTCTCGTGTGACACGTACAGCTATCACACCACTACGCTTGGTGAACATGAAAATTGCTTTCGTCGGGAAGGGCGGCAGTGGCAAGACCACGCTCTCCTCCCTCTTCATCCGCCACCTCGCGGCGGCCGGCGCTCCGGTGGTCGCCATCGACGCCGACATCAACCAGCACCTCGGCCCCGCCCTCGGCCTCCATGAGACGGAGGCGGCGGCACTGCCCGCCATGGGCGAGCGGCTGCCGCTGATCAAGGACTACCTGCGCGGCAGCAACCCGCGCATCGCCTCCGCCGCGACGATGATCAAGACGACCCCGCCCGGAGAAGGCTCGCGGCTGGTGCAGGTGCGGGAGCCCAACCCGGTCTACGACGCCTGTGCGCGCCCGGTGGAACTCGACGGCGGAGCCGTCCGTTTGATGGTCACGGGCCCCTTCACGGACGCCGACCTGGGGGTCGCCTGCTACCACTCCAAGACGGGAGCGGTGGAGCTGTTCCTGAACCATCTCGTCGACGGTCCCGACGAGTACGTCGTGGTCGACATGACGGCCGGTTCGGACTCCTTCGCCTCCGGCATGTTCACCCGGTTCGACATGACGTTCCTCGTCGCCGAGCCGACCCGGAAGGGGGTCTCCGTCTACCGCCAGTACAAGGAGTACGCCCGCGACTTCGGCGTCGACCTGAAGGTCGTCGGCAACAAGATCCAGGAACAGGACGACGTCGACTTCCTGCGCGCGGAGGTCGGGGACGACCTGCTCGTGACGGTCGGGCGCTCGGACTGGGTGCGCGCCATGGAAAAGGGCCGCCCACCCCGGTTCGATCTCCTGGAGGAGCCCAACGCCCGTGCGCTGCAGACCATGCGGGCCGCGGCGGACGCCACCTACGAACGGCGTGACTGGGAGCGCTACACCCGCCAGATGGTGCACTTCCACCTGAAGAACGCCGAGTCCTGGGGCAACGAGCGCACCGGGACCGACCTGGCAGCGCAGGTCGACCCCGGCTTCGTGCTCGGAGAGGGCGTGGCAACCCCTGCCTGACGCCTACGCCTTGTCCGCCGGCGCCCCGGGCACCCCCCTGGGCGCCGGGGCCGGCCGGCCGGACAGGAAGGACGCCCAGCCCTGCCGGGGCGCCTCGCCCACGTTCAGGGTGCGCAGTTTCGCCAGGACGCGCGGGTCCTGGGCGTCCAGCCAGTCGGCCAGTTGACGGAAGGAGACACACCGCACGTCAGGCTTGCCGCAGACCTCCTTCACCACGTCCTCGACGGCCCGCATGTAGGTGCCGCCGTTCCAGGACTCGAAGTGGTTGCCGATGATCAGGGGCGCACGGTTGCCGTCGTAGGCCCGGTAGAAGCCCTTGAGGAGACCGTCACGCATCTGGTCGCCCCAGTAGTCGAACATGTCGGGGTCGCCCTGGGTCTCGGTGCCGGACTGGTTGACCATGAAGTTGTAGTCCATGGTCAGTTGCTCATAGGTGTGGCCGGGGAACGGCACCAGTTGCATCGACAGATCCCACAGGCCCCGCTTCTTCTCGGGCCACACCTGGTCGTCGACCCCGCTGGAGTCGTAGCGGAAGCCCAGCTCGCGGGCGGCCTTCATGAAGTTCTTCTGCCCTTCCAGGCAGGGGGTACGGCCGCCGATCAGCTCCTTGTCGTAGTCGAAGGGCAGCGGGTCGGCCTTCAGCCCGGCGTTGGACTTCCAGGACTTGACGAACTTCTTGGCCTGGGCGATCTCGCTCTTCCACTCGTCCACCGACCAGGTGCCGACCCCGCCGTCGGGTCCGCAGAAGTGACCGTTGAAGTGGGTGCCGATCTCATTGCCCTCCAGCCAGGCCTGCCGTACCTGCTCGAGGGTGTCGGCGATGCCCTGCTCGTCGTTGAAGCCGATGTCGGAGCGGCCCGGCGAGTGCTGCGGCGGCTTGTAGAGGTCACGTTTCTCCTCCGGCAGCATGTACACGCCGCTGAGGAAGTACGTCATGGTCGCGTTGTTCTCCTTGGCGACCTTGCGGAAGTGCGAGAACAGCTTCTGGCTGTCCTCGCCCGCACCGTCCCAGGAGAACACGACGAACTGCGGTGGCTTCTGACCGGGCTTGAGCCGCTCGGGGCTGGACAGATTCGGCTGGGAGCCGGTGTACGCCGTCGATCCGTCGCCGATCGGCCGGAACACGCTCCCCGGCGCCGGTGCCCCCTGCTGCGGGCCGGACGCCCCTTCCTTCGTGCCGTCGGAGCCGGTCGAGCAACCGGCCAGCGACGCCGCACAGGCCGCGGCGACCATGGCGCCGACGGCGATCCTCTGGGTGGCGGCCATGTTCCGCCCACCTTCTTCCTTCTCTCAAGGAGACGCTGACGAGGGCCGTTTCAGGTGATGTGCCGGGCTTGTCCCGACAGCGCCGCCAAGGTCGCACGGGACGGAGAAGGAATTAGTACGACAAGCCGATGAAATGCTCGCTTCACCCCGGCGAGTGATCGTGCAACCCATTTGCCCCGAAAAACTATGCTTTGCCTTTACTTCGCATTACGGTTCTTTTACCGAACGTGATCCATCCCGCCACTGCACGCCGTGACCCACGGCCGCGACCGAGCCCCGCCCCATCACCGCGGGTTCCACCCAGTCCGCGACCGCGCCGCCCCGGAGGAGACGGGAACATGTCCGCCTGCGCACCCCCACACACCCACCCCCACCCGCCGCACCGTCCCGCCCCGGGACCCCGCCGCTTCCCCCTCGAGGGAGCCGATCTGTCCGCGGCCGTCGCGGTCTTCCTGATCGCCCTGCCTCTCTCCCTCGGCATCGCCCTCGCCACCGGCGCCCCGCTCCAGGCCGGCCTCGTCGCGGCCGCGGTCGGCGGAATCGTCACCGGCCGGTTCGGCGGCTGCCCCTTGCAGGTCAGCGGCCCCGCCGCCGGGCTGACCGTGGTCACCGCCGACCTGATCCACCGTTACGGCTGGCGGGCCACCTGCGGCATCACCGTCCTCGCCGGCCTCGCCCAGCTCGCCCTCGGCTGCCTGCGGGTGGCACGCGGCGCGCTGGCGGTCAGTCCGGCCGTGGTGCACGGCATGCTCGCCGGCATCGGCATCACCATCGCCGTGGCCCAGCTGCACATCGTCCTCGGCGGCAGCCCGGACAGCTCCGTCCTGGCCAACCTGCGTGCGCTGCCCGCCCAGTTGGCCGATCTGCACCCGGCTGCCGTGTCGATGAGCGTGCTGACCCTGGCCCTGCTGCTGGCCTGGCCCCGCCTGCCCGGCCGTGTGGGACGGATGCTGCGCGTGGTGCCGGCCGCGCTCGTCGCCGTCGCCGGAGCCACCGCGACCGCCGCCCTCGCCGGGCTGACCCTGCCCCGGGTCGACCTGCCGTCCTGGCGCAGCCACGCGCTGGCCGGGCTGCCCGAGGGCCCGGTGTCCGGTGTCGTCGCCGCCGTGCTCACCACGACCCTGGTGTGCAGCGTCCAGTCGCTGCTCGGCGCGGTGGCCGTGGACAAGCTGCTCGCCGCCCGCCCCGGCCCGCAGTCCCGCGTCCGCCGCTCCGACCTGAACCGCGAGCTGCTGGGCCAGGGCGCCGCCAACATCGTGTCCGGGTCGCTCGGCGGGCTGCCGGTCGCGGGGGTCGCGGTGCGCAGCACCGCGAATGTGAACTCAGGGGCGGTGAGCCGGAACTCCACGATGCTGCACGGCGTTCTCGTAGTAGTCGCCGCGCTGCTGATGGTCCCGGTCCTGGAGGAGATCCCGCTCGCCTCCCTCGCCGCCCTGGTGATGGCCGTCGGCATCCAGATGGTGTCCCTGCACCACATCCGCACGGTGACGCGCCACCGCGAAGTGCTGGTCTACGTCGCGACCACACTCGGCGTGGTGTTCCTCGGCGTCCTTCAGGGCGTACTCCTCGGGGTCGCCGTGGCAGTCGCCGTCGCCCTGCACCGCCTCACCCGCACCCGCATCACCCACGACGAGAAGGAAGGAGTGCATCGTGTACGCGTCCGAGGCCAGCTGACCTTCCTCGCGGTGCCCCGGCTCAGCAGAGCCCTGCATCTCGTACCCCAAGGCGCCCACGCCGTCGTGGAGTTGGACGGATCGTTCATGGACCACGCGGCGTACGAGTCACTGCAGGACTGGCGCAGCACGCACACCGCACGAGGAGGTACGGCCGAGCTGGCGGGCCGGCGTGGCGGAATCCGGACCAGCGAGCAGGTCCCGGCGACCGAGTGCCAATGCCGTCCCTGGACACCCTGGCGCAATCACCAGTCCTGCTTCGCCGGCTCCGCCGCCGCCCCGGCAGGGCGGGAAGCCGCCCATGAACTGGCCCGTGGCATCAGCTCGTTCCAGCGGAACACCGCACCGCTGGTACGGGAGGAACTGGCGCGGCTCGCCCGGGAGGGCCAGCGTCCGTCCCAGCTCTTCCTCACCTGCGCCGACTCCCGGCTCGTCACGTCGATGATCACCGCCAGTGGTCCCGGTGACCTGTTCGTCGTCCGCAACATCGGCAACCTGGTGCCGCCGGCGGGCGAGGAGCACGGTGACGACTCGGTGGCCGCCGCCATCGAGTACGCGGTGGACGTACTCGGGGTGCGCTCCATCACCGTGTGCGGTCACTCCGGGTGCGGGGCGATGCAGGCCCTGCTGGCCACCGGCGCCGGGGACGGGGGCACCCCGTTGCAGCGGTGGCTGCGGCACGGGCTGCCGAGCCTCGCGCGGAGCGCGGGCGAGCGCCACGGCAGGCCCCGGCTGGCCGGGCGGGAACCGGCGGACGCGGTGGAGCGGCTGTGCCTGGCCAACGTGGTCCAGCAGCTGGCGCATCTGCGGGCCCACGGTCCGGTCGGAAGGGCGCTGGCCAAGGGCGAACTGGAGCTGCACGGCATGTATTTCCACGTGGGTGAGGCCCAGGCGTACCTGCTCGCGGAGACGGAAGGAGCAGCGGGGTTCGAACGCGTCACGGAGGGCGCGGCCGGAGGTGTCCGGCAGGACGTGGGCGGGGATGTCCGCCAGGACGTCGACGGAGGTGATGGTCAGGACGTCGACGGAGGTGTCGGGCAGGAAGTGGGCGGAGGCGTCGGGCGGGGCGTGGGCACGGTGGAGGAGGCGCGCGGGGGGAGGTGAGGAGGCGCGCGGGCGGGGGTGTGCAACCAGCCGCAGAAAGGTCTAAACCAATTTTCCGGTCGACCCTTGTCATCGGCCCCCCGCGTCTGATGAGCTGTGGCCTGGGACACAACGGACACCCTTGGAATGGGAGATGTCGTGAGCAACGAGAGCCTGGCCAACCTGCTCAAGGAAGAACGCAGGTTCGCGCCGCCCGCCGACCTGGCCGCGCACGCCAACGTCACCGCGGAGGCGTACGAACAGGCCAAGGCTGACAGGCTCGGCTTCTGGGCCGAGCAGGCCCGCCGGCTGACCTGGGCCAAGGAACCGAACGAGACGCTGGACTGGTCGAACCCGCCGTTCGCGAAGTGGTTCAGGGACGGCGAGCTGAACGTCGCGTACAACTGCGTGGACCGGCATGTGGAGGCCGGGCACGGGGACCGCGTCGCCATCCACTTCGAGGGTGAGCCCGGCGACAGCCGCGCGATCACCTACGCGGAGCTGAAGGACGAGGTCTCCAAGGCCGCCAACGCGCTGCTGGAGCTGGGCGTGCGGAAGGGCGACCGGGTCGCCATCTACATGCCGATGATCCCGGAGACCGCGATCGCGATGCTGGCCTCGGCCCGGATCGGCGCCGCGCACTCGGTCGTCTTCGGCGGCTTCTCGGCGGACGCGCTCGCGACCCGCATCCAGGACGCGGACGCCAAGGTCGTCGTCACCGCCGACGGTGGTTACCGGCGCGGCAAGCCGTCCGCGCTCAAGCCGGCCGTCGACGAGGCGGTCGAGAAGGCGGGCAACGTCGAGCACGTGCTCGTGGTACGCCGGACCGGGCAGGAAGTGGTCTGGAACGGCGAGCGGGACGTGTGGTGGCACGACCTGGTCGGGCGCCAGTCATCCGAGCACACCCCGGAGGCGTTCGAGGCCGAGCACCCGCTGTTCATCCTCTACACCTCCGGCACGACGGGGAAGCCGAAGGGCATCCTGCACACCTCCGGCGGCTACCTCACCCAGGCGGCGTACACCCACTGGGCGGTGTTCGACCTCAAGCCGGAGACGGACGTCTACTGGTGCACGGCCGACGTCGGCTGGGTGACCGGGCACTCGTACATCGTCTACGGGCCGCTGGCCAACGGCGCGACGCAGGTCATGTACGAGGGCACGCCGGACACCCCGCACCAGGGCCGCTTCTGGGAGATCGTGCAGAAGTACAAGGTCACGATCCTCTACACCGCGCCGACCGCGATCCGGACGTTCATGAAGTGGGGCGACGACATCCCCGCCAAGTTCGACCTGAGCAGCCTGCGTGTCCTGGGCTCGGTCGGTGAGCCGATCAACCCCGAGGCCTGGGTCTGGTACCGCAAGCACATCGGCGCCGACCGGACGCCCGTCGTGGACACGTGGTGGCAGACCGAGACCGGCGCCATGATGATCTCGCCGCTGCCCGGCGTCACCGAGGCCAAGCCCGGTTCGGCGCAGCGCCCGCTGCCCGGCATCAGCGCGACCGTCGTCGACGACGAGGCGAACGAGGTGCCGAACGGCGGCGGTGGCTACCTGGTGCTGACCGAGCCGTGGCCGTCGATGCTGCGCACGATCTGGGGTGACGACCAGCGGTTCATCGACACGTACTGGTCCCGCTTCGAGGGCAAGTACTTCGCCGGTGACGGGGCGAAGAAGGACGACGACGGGGACATCTGGCTGCTCGGCCGGGTGGACGACGTGATGCTGGTCTCCGGGCACAACATCTCCACCACGGAGGTGGAGTCGGCGCTCGTCTCCCACCCCTCGGTCGCCGAGGCGGCCGTCGTGGGCGCCGCGGACGAGACCACCGGGCAGGCCATCGTCGCGTTCGTCATCCTGCGCGGTACGGCCTCGGAGGACGACAAGCTCGTCGGCGAGCTGCGCAACCACGTGGGCGCCACGCTCGGCCCGATCGCCAAGCCCAAGCGGATCCTGCCGGTGGCGGAGCTGCCGAAGACCCGCTCCGGCAAGATCATGCGGCGTCTGCTGCGCGATGTGGCCGAGAACCGCCAGCTCGGCGACGTCACCACGCTGACGGATTCCACGGTCATGGACCTCATCCAGACCAAGCTGCCCGCCGCCTCCAGCGAGGACTGAGCACCCGGCGGCGGCGGAGCGCCCGGCGAGGACCGGGCGCCCGGCCGCGGCTGAGCGCCCGGAAGGACTGAGCGGCACCCCACGGGGCACCCGGCGAACGCGCCGGGTGCCCCGTCTGTGTCTACGGTGAAGCTCAGCGGATCCGGTCGGCGCGACTTTTAGGTAAACTAAACAAAGCGTCCGCAACGCGATGACACAGGTGCGCCGGGAAGTCTGGTCGGCATGTGAGTTCCGCCTACCCACCGGAGGTCTCCCGTGACCGCGCCCCGCACCCGCAGCACAGCCGCCCGCAAGGTCCTGGGACGCCTGTCCCTGCCCGAGCGGACGTTCGTGGCGGACGCGCTGCGCACCGAGACCGTCGGCGGCGTCCTGCTGCTGCTCGCCGCCGTGGCGGCACTGGTGTGGGCGAACATCCCCGCCCTGCGCGACAGCTACGCGAGCGTCGGTCACTTCCACCTCGGCCCCGGCGCCCTCGGCCTGCACCTCTCCGTCGCCCACTGGGCCGCCGACGGCCTCCTCGCGGTGTTCTTCTTCGTCGCCGGCATCGAACTCAAGCGCGAGCTGGTCGCGGGTGACCTGCGCGACCCGAAGGCGGCCGTGCTGCCCGTCGTGGCGGCGCTGTGCGGAATGGCCGTACCGGCGCTCGTCTACACCCTGACCAACCTCACCGGCGGCGGCTCCACCCAGGGCTGGGCGGTGCCCACCGCCACGGACATCGCCTTCGCGCTCGCCGTGCTCGCGGTCATCGGCACCTCCCTGCCCAGCGCCCTGCGCGCCTTCCTGCTCACCCTCGCGGTGGTCGACGACCTCTTCGCGATTCTGATCATCGCGGTCTTCTTCACCGAGCGGCTGAACTTCGCCGCGCTCGGCGGAGCCGCCGCCGGACTTGCGGTCTTCTGGCTGCTGCTGCGCAAGGGGGTGCGCGGCTGGTACGTGTACGTGCCGCTCGCCCTCGTCATCTGGGCCCTGATGTACAACAGCGGCGTGCACGCCACCATCGCCGGCGTCGCCATGGGACTGATGCTGCGCTGCACCACCCGGGAAGGGGAGGAGCACTCGCCGGGTGAGCACGTCGAGCACCTGGTGCGGCCCCTGTCGGCCGGACTGGCCGTACCGCTGTTCGCGCTGTTCAGCGCCGGTGTGTCGATATCCGGCGGGGCGCTCACGGACGTCTTCACCAAGCCCGAGACGCTCGGCGTCGTACTCGGCCTGGTCGTCGGCAAGGCGGCCGGCATCTTCGGTGGCACCTGGCTGACGGCACGCTTCACCCGCGCACAGCTCAGCGAGGAACTGGCGTGGGCCGACGTCTTCGCCGTGGCGTCGCTCGCCGGGATCGGCTTCACCGTCTCGCTGCTCATCGGCGAGCTGGCCTTCGCGGGCGACGACGTGCTGACGGACGAGGTGAAGGCGGCCGTCCTCACCGGGTCGCTGATCGCGGCGGTGTGCGCGACGGTCCTGCTGAAGCTGCGCGACGTCAGGTACCGCAGGCTGTGCGAGGAAGAGGAGCGCGACGAGGACCTCGACGGCATTCCGGACGTCTACGAGCAGGACGACCCCGCATATCACCTGCGCATGGCGCGGATCCACGAGCGCAAGGCCGCAGAACACCGGCGCCTCGCCGCCGAGCGGGCGGCCGAAGCACGCCACGGGCTTGCGGAAGTGCCGGGCGGGGCAGGCGAGGAGGGCGACCGTCCGGCATGATCTGACGAGACGGTACAAATCAAGGCGGCCGCACGAGCAGCACGGCCGGACGGACGGCCACGCGGCAGGACGGCCGGACGGACGGTCACGCGAGCCCACCGGCCGGCCAAAGGTTCGTACAAGCGTCACGACCGTCCAAAACTGCACATTTGTAGCACGAGACACCTCTAAGGGAGAACGCGATGAGCGCACCCGACGGCAGCCCGGTCGGCGCCGAACGCAGCATCGGCCAGCTGTTCGCCTCGGCGACGACCGAATTGTCGGCGCTGGTGCACGACGAGATCGCGCTGGCCAAGGCCCAGCTGAAGCAGGACGTGAAGCGCGGCGCGACCAGCGGCGGCGCCTTCTCGCTGGCGGGCGCGGTACTGCTGTTCTCCCTGCCGATGCTCAACTTCGCGCTGGCGTACGGCATCCGCACCTGGAGCGGTTGGAACCTGGCGGTCTGCTTCCTGCTGTCGTTCGCGGCCAACGTGCTGGTCGCCGGGCTCCTCGGGCTCATCGGCGTGGTGTTCGCGAAGAAGGCCAAGAAGAGCCAGGGCCCGCAGAGGGTTGCGGCCTCCATGAAGGAGTCGGCGAGCGTCCTGCAGAACGCCAAGCCGCATCCGCGCCCGGAGCTGCCCGAGGACCGCGGCCCCGCGGCCATCGAGGCTGTGGCACGCTCGTCGTCATGACGGACCCAGCCGCCCTCTCCCCCGTACGGATCGACCTGCCGGACGGGACGCCGGTCACGCACCGGGACGTCGCGGCCAACGGCGCGCGCTTCCACATCGCCGAACTCGGCGACGGCCCGCTGGTACTGCTCCTGCACGGGTTCCCGCAGTTCTGGTGGACCTGGCGGCACCAGCTGACCGCGCTCGCGGCCGCGGGCTACCGGGCGGTGGCGATGGACCTGCGGGGCGTCGGCGGCAGCGACCGCACGCCCCGCGGGTACGACCCCGCCAACCTCGCGCTGGACGTCACCGGTGTGATCCGCTCGCTCGGCGAGCCGGACGCCGCGCTGGTCGGCCACGACCTCGGCGGCTATCTGGCGTGGACGGCGGCGGCCATGCGGCCCAAGCTCGTCCGGCGCCTCGCCGTGGCGTCGATGCCTCACCCGCGGCGCTGGCGCGCGGCGATGCTCCGGGACGCCCGGCAGACCGCCGCCAACTCCTACATCTGGGGCTTCCAGCGGCCGTGGCTGCCGGAGCGTCAACTGACCGCGGACGACGGCGCGCTGACCGGCCGGCTGATCCGGGAGTGGTCCGGGCCGCGACCGCCGGAGGACGCGGACGTGGAGACGTACCAGCGGGCCATGTGCATCCCGTCCACCGCGCACTGCGCGATCGAGCCGTACCGCTGGCTGGTGCGTTCGCTGGCCCGCCCGGACGGCGTGCAGTTCTACCGCAGGATGAAGCGTCCGGTGCGGGTGCCGACGCTGCATCTGCACGGCTCGCTGGACCCGGTCACCCGGACGCGCAGTGCGGCCGGTTCGGGCGAGTACGTCGAAGCGCCGTACCGCTGGCGGCTGTTCGACGGTCTCGGCCACTTCCCCCACGAGGAGGACCCGGCGGCCTTCTCGACCGAACTGATCAGCTGGCTGAAGGATCCGGAGCCCGACCGGTGAGGCTGCGGTGGACGTCACCCGGACGTGTGACCGTACGGTGACGGACCGATGCGTGGAGTACCCGGTTCCTGAACACTTGTCCCCCGAACGGCCACATGCCTGCCGCATAGGCCAATTGGGGGGCGCCCAGGCGGTTATCGACCTTCGGGTGGGGGCACACGTCGGGGTATGGGCTGGACGCACGACTACAGTGACGCACCCCGCAACCGCCGCTCGGCCTCAGGCCTGAGCACGCCTCAGCGAGGCACACCGCAGCTCGCGGAAGCGGACCTGCGGGTGGGAATTCCGCGCATCCTGCGCCGCCGGGCCCGCTGGGTCTCGGTACGCCTGCGTCACCCGCGCGGCTGAGCACCACCGCACCCTTACAGGGCGCAGCTGTCCGTGCCCACCTGCTCGTTGGCCGTGCGGCCCTTCTCGATGTCGGGCCGGATCTCGTCCGCCGTCAGGGCGTAGCCGGTGTCCGCGTCGTCGAGGGACTTGGCGAACACCACGCCGTACACCTTGCCGTCAGGGGTGAGCAGCGGGCCGCCGGAGTTGCCCTGGCGGACGGTCGCGTACAGGGAGTAGACGTCGCGGCGGACCGTGCCACGGTGGTAGATGTCCGGGCCGTTGGCCGTGATGCGGCCACGCACCCGGGCGGCGCGCACGTCGTAGGAACCGTTCTCCGGGAAGCCCGCGACGATCGCGCCGTCACCGCCGGTCGCGTCCCGCTGGGTGAACTTCAGGGCGCTCGCCCTGAGGTCCGGTACGTCGAGGACGGCGACGTCCCGTTTCCAGTCGTACAGGACGACCTTCGCGTCGTACTTGCGGCCCTCACCGCCTATCTGTACGCGCGGCGCGTCGACTCCGCCGACCACGTGCGCGTTGGTCATCACCCGGCGGTCGGCGAAGACGAAGCCGGTGCCCTCCAGGACCTTGCCGCAGCTCTGGGCGGTGCCGGTGACCTTGACGATGGAGCGCTGGGCGTGGAGGGCGACCGCGCTGTGGGCGAGGGCCGGGTCGGGCGGCTGGACGTCCTTGATCGGCTCGTTGGAGAACGGGCTGAAGACCTGCGGGAAGCCGTTCTGCGCGAGCACCGAGGAGAAGTCCGCGAACCAGGTGTCGGCCTGCGCGGGCAGCGCCCGGGAGACCCCGAGGAGCACCTTGGAGCCGCGGACCTCCTTGCCGAGGGTCGGCAGGGTGGTGCCGGCCAGGGCGGAGCCGATCAGCCAGGCGACCAGCAGCATCGCGACGACGTTGACGAGCGCGCCGCCGGTGGCGTCCAGGGCGCGGGCCGGGGACCAGGTGATGTGGCGGCGCAGCTTGTTGCCGAGGTGGGTGGTCAGGGCCTGGCCCACGGAGGCGCAGACGATGACGACGACCACGGCCACGACGGCGGCGGTGGTGCCGACCTCCGCCTTGTCGGTCATGGCGTCCCAGATCACCGGCAGCGTGTACACGGCGACGAGACCGCCGCCCAGGAATCCGATCACCGACAGGATGCCGACGACGAAGCCCTGGCGGTAACCCACCACCGCGAACCACACGGCCGCGACCAGCAACAGGATGTCCAGCACGTTCACCGCTTCAGGCCTCGCCTACTCACTTCGGTCCCCCGCGGCCCCGCCGGGGGCGGGGGCCCGTCCCCCGGACAACACAGCACGGGGATCACCCTGTCATGCGTGCCAGTCGAGCGGGACCTGCTTCTGCCGGTCCCAGGGGCGCTCCCAGCCCGCGTAGTGGAGCAGGCGGTCGATCACTCCGGCCGTGAAACCCCAGACCAGAGCCGATTCGACCAGAAATGCCGGGCCCCGGTGGCCTCTGGGGTGGACGGTGGTGGCGCGGTTGGCGGGGTCCGTGAGATCCGCCACGGGAACGGTGAAGACCCGCGCGGTCTCGTTCGGGTCGACGACGCCGACCGGGCTGGGCTTGCGCCACCAGCCGAGCACCGGGGTGACGACGAAGCCGCTGACCGGGATGTAGAGCCGGGGCAGCACGCCGAAGAGCTGCACGCCGGAGGGGTCGAGTCCGGTCTCCTCCTCGGCCTCGCGCAGCGCGGCCCGCAGCGGGCCGTCGCCCTGCGGATCGCCGTCCTCCGGGTCCAGCGCGCCGCCCGGGAAGGAGGGCTGGCCGGCGTGCGAGCGCAGGGAACTCGCGCGCTCCATGAGCAGCAGTTCGGGGCCGCGCTGCCCCTCGCCGAACAGGATGAGCACGGCGGACTGCCGCCCTGAGCCGTTCTCCGGCGGCAGGAAACGGCTCAGCTGGATCGGCTGGACCGTCTCGACGGCCCGCACCACGGGCTCCAGCCAGCCCGGCAGCCCCTCCTTGCTGAGCGCCACCGGTCCGCCCTGTGTGTCACTGGCCCTCGTCATCGCCACCCCCGTCGCTCTGCCCCGTCCAACGCCCGAGGGCCCCGAGATCGTTCCGTCACGCGGCCCCCAGCGGCGGTGCCGCCCTGCCGCCCGCGTCGAGGTAGGCCTGCGGGGGCTTGAGGCGCTGTCCCGGGAAGCCGCCCTTCTCGTACTTCAGCAGCTTCTTCGCCTTCTCCGGGTCGGTCTCGCCCTCGCCGTAGGCCGGGCAGAGCGGGGCGATGGGGCAGGCGCCGCAGGCGGGCTTGCGGGCGTGGCAGATACGGCGGCCGTGCCAGATGACGTGGTGGGACAGGTCGGTCCACTCGCTCTTGGGGAAGAGCGCGCCGACGGCGGCCTCGATCCGGTCGGGGTCGGTCTCGCCGGTCCACCGCCAGCGCCGGACCAGCCGCTGGAAGTGCGTGTCCACGGTGATCCCGGGCCGGCCGAAGGCGTTGCCGAGGACGACGAAGGCCGTCTTGCGGCCGACGCCGGGCAGCTTCACCAGGTCCTCGAGCCTGCCGGGCACCTCGCCGCCGAACTCCTCGGAGAGGGCCTTGGAGAGCCCTATGACCGACTTGGTCTTGGCCCGGAAGAAGCCACAGGGCCGCAGGATCTCCTCGACCTCCTCCGGATCGGCGGCCGCGAGGTCCTCGGGGGCGGGGTACCTGGCGAAGAGCGCCGGGGTGGTCTGGTTGACGCGCAGGTCGGTGGTCTGGGCCGACAGCACGGTGGCGACCAGCAGCTGGAAGGGGTTCTCGAAGTCCAGCTCGGGGTGGGCGTACGGATACACCTCGGCCAGCTCGCGGTTGATGCGGCGGGCGCGGCGCACGAGAGCGGTGCGGGACTCGCCCGTGGGGGGCTCGACGGCGATCTTCTCGACCGCAGCCGTCTTCTTCACGACCGCAGCCGTCTTCTTCACCACCGGAGCCGTCCTCTTCGCACCCACGGCCTTCTTGGCAGGCACGGTCTTCTTGGCGGCGGCCTTCCTGGCGACCGGTTTGTCGGGATCGGCCTCCTTGGCGGCGACCTTCTTCACGGGCTCGGCCTTCTTCGCGGCGGCCTTCTTCACGGGCTCGGCCTTCTTCGCGGCGGCGGCAGTCTTTTTAGCCGATTTGCCCGTATTATTACTTCCTCC
Organism: Streptomyces actinomycinicus; assembly: GCF_016741775.1. GTDB lineage: Bacteria > Actinomycetota > Actinomycetes > Streptomycetales > Streptomycetaceae > Streptomyces > Streptomyces actinomycinicus. The sequence continues at coordinate 140,767 of NZ_JAERRK010000017.1, forward strand.
AGCAGCGTGTTCGCCCACAGCGGAATCGCGACGTACAACCACCCGCCCAGCCCCCTTGGCCTGTGCTCTCACCGGCGATTTGGACACCCGGCCAGCCTAGAGCCAGGCACCCGCATCCGCCCCGGACCCGGGATACCGGTCCCCGATTGGACCCCTGACGCTTACCCCGGGACACCTGTGCGGCATCCTTGTGACAGATCACACTGTTTGGACCGTCCGGCAAAATGGGGAACACGGTCCCCTGGCACACCGGGGGAAAGATCCCCTGAGCAGGTCGACAAGGAGAGAACTCGTGGACGACGTTCTGCGGCGCAACCCGCTCTTCGCGGCTCTCGACGACGAGCAGGCCGCGGAGCTTCGCGCCTCCATGGGTGAGGTGACCCTCGCACGCGGCGACTCCCTGTTCCACGAGGGCGACCCCGGGGACCGGCTGTACGTCGTCACCGAAGGCAAGGTCAAGCTGCACCGCACCTCACCCGACGGACGCGAGAACATGCTCGCCGTCGTCGGCCCCGGCGAGCTGATCGGCGAACTGTCGCTGTTCGACCCCGGCCCGCGCACGGCCACCGCGACCGCGCTGACCGAGGTCAAGCTGCTCGCCCTGGGACACGGCGACCTCCAGCCCTGGCTGAACGCCCGCCCCGAGGTGGCCGGCGCCCTGCTGCGCGCCGTCGCCCGCCGTCTGCGCAAGACCAACGACGCCATGTCCGACCTGGTCTTCTCCGACGTCCCGGGCCGCGTGGCGCGCGCCCTGCTGGACCTCTCGCGCCGCTTCGGCGTGCAGTCCGAGGAAGGCATCCACGTCGTCCACGACCTCACGCAGGAGGAGCTGGCCCAGCTGGTCGGCGCCTCCCGCGAGACCGTGAACAAGGCACTCGCGGACTTCGCCCAGCGCGGGTGGCTGCGCCTGGAAGCGCGGGCCGTGATCCTGCTGGACGTCGAGCGGCTGGCCAAGAGGTCGCGCTGACCCACCCCGGGGCCCCGCCCCGAAGCCCCGCTCCGGCCTCGCCTCGCGACGCCGGACGGGGCTTTCTGCTGCCGCCACGGCCGCCGTACGTCGCCCGGGCCGGACCCCGCGTCGCCCGGATCGAACCGCGCGTCACCCAGACCGAACCGCGCGTCACCCGGACTTGAGCCCCGGCCGCCGCGGCACCGGCCCGGTTAGATCAGCCCGTGCTCGCTGAGGTAGTCCAGCTGGGCCCGTACCGACAGTTCCGCCGCCGGCCACAGGGAGCGGTCCACGTCGTAGTAGACGTGGGCGACGACCTCGGCCGCGGTGCGGTGACCGTTCTCGACCGCGGTCTCCACCTGGGCGAGCCGGTGGGCGCGGTGGGCGAGGTAGAACTCGACTGCTCCCTGGGCGTCCTCCAGGACCGGCCCGTGGCCCGGCAGGACGGTGTGCACGCCGTCGTCGACGGTGAGGGACCTCAGGCGGCGCAGCGAGTCCAGGTAGTCCCCGAGACGGCCGTCGGGATGCGCCACGACCGTCGTACCGCGACCCAGGACGGTGTCGCCGGTCAGCACCGCCCGGTCGGCCGGGAGGTGGAAGGACAGCGAGTCAGCGGTGTGCCCCGGCGTCGGTACGACCCTCAGCTCCAGGCCGCCGACGGAGACGACGTTCCCGGCGGCCAGGCCCTCGTCGCCGAGCCGCAGCGCCGGGTCGAGGGCACGCACGCGCGTACCGGTCAGCTCGGCGAACCGGGCGGCGCCTTCGGCGTGGTCGGGGTGGCCGTGGGTGAGCAGGGTCAGGGCTATGCGCTTGCCGGCCCGCTCGGCCGTGTCGACGACGTTGCGCAGATGGCCTTCGTCCAGGGGACCCGGGTCGATCACCACCGCCAGGGCGGAGTCGGGCTCGGCGACGATCCAGGTGTTGGTGCCGTCCAGGGTCATCGCGGAGGCGTTCGGCGCGAGGACGTTGACGGCCCGTTCGGTGGCCGGGCCCGAGAGGACCCCGCCCCGGGGCTGGCCCGGCAGGGCAGCTGCGTCGGTCATGCGGGACCTCCCCCGGTCGTCTCGGCAGCCGTGTCCGCCGTCGTCCGCACGCTCGTCCGCCCAGCCGCCCCTTCGGCTGTCTTCCCCGCCGTCCCTTCGGCTCCCTCGACAGCCATCCCCTCAGCTGTCTCCCCAGCCATCCCTTCGGCTGTCTCCCCAGCCATCCCTTCGGCTGTCTCCCCAGCCATCCCCCCGGTCGTCTCCGCCGTCGGGACGTGCTTGGTGAACTCGTCGTGTCCGGGCCAGGACAGGACGATCTCGCCGGCCTCGAGACGCGCGCGGGCCAGCACCGGGGTCATGTCGCGCGCGGGCGCGGCGGCCAGGGCCTCGGCGGCGGTGGCGTACGGCAGCAGCTGGCGCAGGGTGGCGATGGTGGGCGGCATCATCAGCAGCTCGCCCTTGTCGTAGCCGGCGGCGGCCTCCTCGGGGCGGATCCACACCGTGCGGTCGGCCTCCGTGGAGGCGTTCCGGGTGCGCTGCCCCTCGGGGAGTGCGGCCACGAAGAACCACGTGTCGTAGCGGCGGGCCTCGAACTCCGGGGTGATCCAGCGGGTCCAGGCGCCCAGCAGGTCCGAGCGCAGCACCAGGCCGCGCCGGTCCAGGAACTCGGCGAAGGACAGCTCGCGCGCGACCAGGGCGGCGCGGTCGGCCTCCCAGTCGTCGCCTGTGGTGTCGCCGACGACCGACTCCGGACCGGGCCCGGCGAGCAGCACGCCGGCCTCCTCGTAGGTCTCCCGCACGGCGGCGCAGACGATCGCCTGGGCGCCCGCCTCGTCGACGCCGAGCCGCTCCGCCCACCACGCGCGCGCGGGGCCGGCCCAGCGGACCTGGCGGTCGTCGTCCCGCGGATCGACACCGCCCCCGGGATACGCGTACGCGCCCCCGGCGAAGGCCATGGAGGCGCGTCTGCGCAGCATGTGGACGACCGGACCGGAGGAGGTGTCCTTCAGGAGCAGCACGGTGGCCGCACGCCGAGGGGATACCGGGGTGAGTGTGCCGTCCGCGAGCGCGCGGATGCGGTCCGGCCACTCCGGGGGGTACCACTGACCGTTCGCCATGGCCGGAGGCTATCCCGTGTAGGGCGAATGTTCGAGAGGTACCGAGGTCAGGGCCCCGGCGCGGGGCTACGGGACCAGCTCGACCTGGATCTCGACCTCGACCGGGGCGTCCAGCGGCAGCACCGCGACGCCGACCGCGCTGCGGGCGTGCACGCCCTTGTCACCGAGGACCTCGCCGAGCAGTTCGCTGGCACCGTTGACGACGCCGGGCTGCCCGGTGAAGTCGGACGCCGAGGCGACGAAGCCGACGACCTTCACCACGCGCGCGATGCGGTCCAGGTCACCGACGACGGACTTCACGGCGGCCAGGGCGTTCAGCGCGCAGGTGCGGGCCAGCTCCTTGGCCTCCTCCGGCGTGACCTCGGCACCCACCTTGCCGGTGACCGGCAGCTTGCCCTCCACCATCGGCAGCTGGCCGGCGGTGTAGACGTACACGCCGGACTGCACGGCCGGCTGGTACGAGGCCAGCGGCGGTACGACCGCCGGAAGGGTCAGGCCCAGTTCGGCCAGCTTGGTCTCGACCGTGCTCACGCCTGCTTCTCCCGCTTCAGGTAGGCCACCAGCTGTTCGGGGTTGTTGGGCCCGGGTACGACCTGGACGAGCTCCCAGCCGTCCTCGCCCCAGGTGTCCAGAATCTGCTTCGTGGCATGGACGAGCAGCGGCACGGTTGCGTATTCCCACTTGGTCATGGGCCGACTGTAGCTGCTGTGACGCACGGGACAGGTGGCCGACCGCGACCGGTGTTATCCACAGCCTCCCGCGTGGCTGTCCGCCGGACTGGTTAGTCTCGAAGGCGTGAGCAGGCTCCAGGTCGTCAGCGGCAAGGGCGGGACCGGAAAGACGACGGTCGCCGCCGCCCTCGCGCTGGCCCTCGCGACCGAGGGGAAGCGGACGCTTCTCGTGGAGGTCGAGGGTCGGCAGGGCATCGCACAGCTCTTCGAGACGGAGGCGCTTCCCTATGAGGAGCGCAAGATCGCGGTCGCGCCGGGCGGCGGCGAGGTGTACGCCCTCGCCATCGATCCCGAACTGGCCCTTCTGGACTACCTCCAGATGTTCTACAAGCTCGGCGGCGCGGGCCGCGCGCTGAGAAAGCTCGGCGCGATCGACTTCGCCACCACCATCGCGCCCGGCCTCAGGGACGTCCTGCTGACCGGCAAGGCGTGCGAGGCGGTGCGCCGCAAGGACCGGTCGGGGAAGTTCGCGTACGACTACGTCGTCATGGACGCCCCGCCGACCGGCCGCATCACCCGCTTCCTGAACGTCAACGACGAGGTGGCGGGCCTCGCGAAGATCGGCCCGATACACAATCAGGCACAGGCCGTGATGAGGGTGCTGAAGTCGCCCGAGACGGCGGTGCACCTGGTGACGCTGCTGGAGGAGATGCCGGTCCAGGAGACCGCCGACGGCATCGCGGAGCTGCGTGCGGCGCGGCTGCCGGTGGGCAGGGTCATCGTGAACATGGTCCGCCCCGAGGTGTTGGACGCGGCGGATCTGGAACTCGTACGGACCGTGGGGCGTTCATCGGTTGCACAGGCGCTCTCGGCCGCCGGTCTGGGCGGGGCCCGGCGGGGCGGGAACGCGGAGAAACTGGTCGACCCGCTGCTGGCACAGGCCGCCGAGTACGCCGAGCGGTACGCGCTGGAGCAGGAGCAGCGCGCGGTCCTCGGCGAGCTGGGTCTGCCGCTGAACGAACTGCCGCTGCTCGCCGAGGGCATGGACCTCGCGGGCCTGTACGAACTCGCCACCGAGCTGCGGAAGCAGGAGTTGTCATGAGTCCGGACCGGGCGGGGGCGCGGGAGGCGCCCAGCGAGCTGAAGACGGCCGGGGAACCGACGACGGCCGGGGAACCGACGACGGCCGGGGAACCGACGACGGCCGGGGAACCGACGACGGCCGGGGAGCCGAGGACGGCGGAGGCGCAGGAGGCGGCCCGCCGTCTCTCCCCCGCGCGCGTGCTCGACATCGACCTGCTGCTGGACGACCCGAAGACGCGGATCGTGGTGTGCTGCGGCTCGGGCGGGGTCGGCAAGACGACGACCGCGGCGGCCCTCGGCCTCCGGGCGGCCGAGCGGGGCCGCAAGGTGGTCGTGCTGACCATCGACCCGGCCAGGCGGCTGGCCCAGTCGATGGGCATCGACTCCCTCGACAACGTGCCGCGCAAGGTGAAGGGCATAGAGGACCAGGGAAAGGCATCGCGGGGCGACACGGCCGAGGAGGACGGCGGGCGGCCGGCGGCCGGTGAGCTGCACGCCATGATGCTCGACATGAAGCGCACCTTCGACGAGGTCGTCGAGGCGCACGCGGACCCCCAGCGGGCGGCCACGATCCTGGCGAACCCCTTCTACCAGTCGCTCTCGGCGGGCTTCGCGGGCACGCAGGAGTACATGGCGATGGAGAAGCTGGGCCAGCTGCGGGCCAGGGACGAGTGGGACCTCATCGTGGTGGACACCCCTCCGTCCCGCTCCGCGCTGGACTTCCTGGACGCACCCAAGCGCCTCGGGTCGTTCCTGGACGGCCGGCTGATCCGCCTGCTCACCGCCCCGGCCAAGCTGGGCGGACGCGCGGGCATGGCCTTCCTCAACGTCGGCATGTCGATGATGACGGGCACGCTGGGCAAGTTGCTGGGCGGTCAGCTGCTGAAGGACGTGCAGACCTTCGTGGCCGCGATGGACACCACGTTCGGTGGTTTCCGTACGCGCGCGGACGCCACCTACAAGCTGCTCCAGGCACCCGGCACCGCGTTCCTGGTGGTGGCGGCCCCGGAGCGGGACGCACTGCGCGAGGCCGCGTACTTCGTGGAGCGGCTGGCCGCGGAGGACATGCCGCTGGTGGGTCTCGTGCTCAATCGGGTCCACGGCAGCGGCGCCGGCCGGCTGTCGGCCGAGCGGGCGCTCGCCGCCGCGGAAAATCTTGAGGACCCCCGCATTGTGGATCAGGGGGACGGGAAAGCTGGACTTCGTAACTCTCCCGACACGTACGGCAGTTCACAACCTCCCGCATCCGAGGCCGCAGGCACCGCGACCGAGGAAGGCTCCCCCGCCGACGCGGAGCGCTCTGTCGACCAGCTCACCGCGGGCCTGCTGAGGCTGCACGCCGAACGCATGCAGCTGCTCTCGCGCGAGCAGCGCACGCGTGACCGCTTCACCGCCCGCCACCCCGAGGTGGCGGTGGTCGAAGTGCCCGCACTGCCCGGCGACGTCCACGACCTCGCGGGCCTGCGCGACATCGGGGACAGACTGGCGGCCGGACGGCCGGAGCACACGTAGGCACGCACATGGCATGCGTGGACGCACACGGCACACGTGGGCGCACAGGGCGGACGTCCGCGCGGAGGCGCGGGCGACTGCCAGAAGTGGTGGGGCTTCCGGGCTCTGGCGGGACCAGGCCGGAGCGATGTGCCCCTGGCGTGTGCCGGAGGGCGGTGCCCTCAGCTCACCGCCGCGTAGTTCTCGTACACCTCGTCGCTGTCGAGTGGCACGATGCCGACGCCCCGCTCGTACTCCGAGCGGGCGGTTTCCAGCAGCCTGCGCCACGAGGTCACGGTAGGCCGCCGGCGCAGCAGTGCGCGGCGCTCCCGCTCCGTCATGCCTCCCCAAACGCCGAATTCGACGCGGTTGTCCAGCGCGTCTGCCAGACACTCGGTGCGTACCGGGCATCCGGTGCACACCGCCTTGGCCCTGTTCTGCGCTGCTCCCTGAACGAACAGTTCATCCGGATCGGTAGTGCGGCAGGCAGCCTGCGCACTCCAGTCGGTTACCCAGCCCATACCGGCGCCGTCCTCTCCCGAATCGAGGCTCCCCCACGGCGGCAGCGGCATATTCACCGCCGCCAGTTGAGGACGTTACGGAAGGTGGGGACAGCGCAACACCCCCTTCGGGCCCAATCTTGAATGGCCCGAACGGACTATGGGTAAGCGGCAGATCACCCGCGGGAGTGAGCTGGCGACATGCGCGACCATCCCGGCAAACCGGGACAGCTGTGGTGCGCCACACCGGGCGCCAGGCGACACACGAGGCGGATTCGGACACGTCCCCCTCAGGCAGCGGGCACGTCGTCTTGCGTTTTCCTGGCCGCGTCCGGAACGATTCGGGGTCGCCGGACGTATGCATACGTGACCGCACTGCTGTGACAGTTGAGAGCAGCTTAGGCCAAGGCCTGCGCGCGTGTCCGGCGAATGGGAACGTAGGCGTGCTGCTTTGCCGTGCCGTGACGCGGACCGGCACAACCCGGCGGCTCCCGGGCGGGACATCACGATCCGGCAATCGGAACATCCCGAGAAGCGGTCGCTCCATCGGAACGCTCAACAGTACGGATTAGGCTGCCCTCATGCCAAAGAAGCGCTCGGGCGGTGGTCTGTCGACCATGCAGCAGGCCACCAAGTTCCTCGGTGTCAGTGTGCTCGCCGGTGCCGTCATGGCGGGCATCGCGCTGCCTGCGGCCGGCGTGCTGGGCCTCGCGGCCAAGGGCTCGGTCAAGGGATTCGACGAGATCCCGGCCAACCTGAAGAGTCCCCAGCTGAGCCAGCGCACCACGATCCTGGACAACCAGGGCAACCAGATCGCGACCGTCTACTCCCGCGACCGTACGGTCGTCGATCTGAAGGACATCTCGCCGTACATGCAGAAGGCGATCGTCGCGATCGAGGACTCGCGCTTCTACAAGCACGGCGCGGTCGACCTCAAGGGTGTCCTACGCGCCTTGAACACGAACGCCCGGGAAGGTGGTGTCGCCCAAGGCGCCTCCACCCTCACCCAGCAGCTCGTGAAGAACTACTTCATCGAGGAGGCCGGTGACGACCCCACGAAGGTCGCCGAGGCCACCCAGCAGACACTCGGCCGCAAGATCCGCGAACTGAAGTACGCGATCCAGATCGAGGACAAGCTCGGCAAGAAGAAGATCCTCGAGAACTACCTGAACATCACCTTCTTCGGCGAGCAGGCCTACGGCGTCGAGGCGGCCTCCCAGCGCTACTTCTCCAAGCACGCCAAGGACCTGAACCTGCAGGAGTCCGCGCTGCTGGCCGGCATCGTGCAGTCCCCGAGCCGCTACGACCCGGTCAACGACGAGGCGGAGGCCACCAAGCGGCGCAACATCGTGCTGCAGCGCATGGCGGAACTCGGCAACATCTCCCAGCGGGAGGCCGACCAGGCCAAGGAGAAGCCGCTCGGCCTGCACACCAGCCGCCCCAAGAACGGCTGCATCACCGCGACGAAGAGCGCCGGCTTCTTCTGCGACTACGTCCGCGACATCCTGCTGACCGACCCGGCCTTCGGCAAGACCAGGGAGAAGCGGGCCAAGCTCTGGAACCAGGGCGGCCTGACGATCCGGACCACACTCGACCCGCAGGCCCAGCGGTCCGCGCAGGCCTCGATAAAGGACCACGTCTACAAGAGCGACGCCGTGGCCACCGCCGCGACCATCGTCGAGCCCGGCACCGGCAAGATCCTCGCCATGGGCCAGTCGCGTCCGTACGGCGTGAACACCAAGAACCACGAGACGACGATCAACCTGTCCGTGAACCAGGACATGGGCGGCGGCGCGGGCTACCAGCCCGGTTCGACGTTCAAGCCGATCGTCGCCGCGGCGGCCATCGAGGGCGGGAAGTCCCCGGGGCAGGAGTACTCGTCCCCGTACGAGATGCCGTACCCGAGCCCGGTGAACGCCTGCAACGGCAAGGTCTGGCGGAACAACCCGAACAAGCCGGAGAAGCTGAAGAACGAGAACGAGTCCGAGCGCGGCCCGTACGCCATGGAGGAGGCGACCGCGAAGTCGGTCAACACCTACTACGTGCAGCTGATCAGCGACATCGGCATCTGCCCGGTCATCGACATGGCCAAGAAGATGGGCGTGGCCCGCGCCGACGGCCGCAAGATCGACCAGGCTCCCTCGATCGCGCTCGGCACCCAGGAGATGTCCCCGCTCACGATGGCGAGCGCGTACGCCGCCTTCGCCTCGCGCGGGATGTACTGCACCCCGATCGCCATCGAGTCGATCACTCAGAAGGTCGGCAGCGAGCACAAGTCCCTGGCGGTGCCGAAGTCGACCTGCTCGCGGGCGATGTCGGAGAACACCGCCGACACCATCAGCACGCTCCTGAAGGGCGTGGTCGAGGACGGCACGGGCCAGGAGGCCGGTCTCGGCAGCCGGGCGAGCGCGGGCAAGACGGGTACGACGGACGAGCGCTTTGCGGCCTGGTTCGTCGGCTACACCCCGAACATGGCGGGCGCGGTGTGGGTCGGCGACCCGCAGCACAAGCGCCGGATGGTCAACATCACCATCGGTGGTGTCGGACACGACAAGGTCTACGGCGGCCAGGTGCCGGGCCCGATCTGGCGCGACATGATGAACGGCGCCCTGGAGGGCAAGCCCGCGCCCGAGTTCAATCTGGTCGACCTCCCCGAGGACACCCACGAGGGTGATGATCAGGGAAAAGGCGACCGGGGGGAGAACGGCGGGACCAACGGGGACCCGGGACAGGTGATCGGAGGACTGATCGGCGGCCTGACCAACGGGGGCACCGGTGACGGTGGCACCGATGGCGGCACCCCGGGCGGCGTGACCGGCGGCGACACCGGCGGCACCTTCCCGACGCCCACGTTCTCCATCCCCGAGAACTTCATCCAGGGCCAGGGCAACGGCGGCAACAACGGCAACGGCATCGGGGGCCGCCGGGGTTAGCGACTCCGCGCAGCGCCGGAAGCGCCGGAAGCCGACACGACAGCGGGGCCGCACCTCTCTCGGAGGGAGGTGCGGCCCCGCGGCCGTCTCAGCGGAACCGAACCGAGCCGGACCGACCTAGCCGGACCGACCTAGCCGGACCGACGGAGCTGTGGCTGTACCGGCGCATCGGCGTGACGGCGTGCGGTGCACCGGTGTACGGCACAGCGGTGCCTCTGGGTGACAGCGTGCGGTGCACCGACGTACGGCAAAACCGTGCACCGGGGTGACTGCGTGCGGTGCACCGGCGCACCGGTCAGGGAGTCTCAGCCCTGGAGGAGCTTCTTCACCACCGTTGCGACCCGGCCGCCCTCGGCCTGGCCGGCCACCTTCGGGTTCACGATCTTCATGACGGCACCCATGGCCCGCGGCCCCTCGGCACCGCTCGCCTTGGCCTCCTCCACGGCCTGGGCGACGATCGCCTCCAGCTCGTCGTCGGAGAGCTGCTTGGGCAGGTACTCGGCGAGCACCACACCCTCCGCCTTCTCCCGCTCGGCCTGCTCGGCACGACCACCCTGCGCGAAGGCGTCGGCGGCCTCACGGCGCTTCTTCGCCTCGCGGGTGATCACCTTGAGGACCTCGTCGTCGGACAGCTCCCGCTTCTCCTTGCCCGCGACCTCCTCCTTGGTGATCGCGGCGAGCGTCAGCCGCAGCGTCGAGGAGCGCAGCTCGTCGCGCTCCTTGATCGCGGCGTTGAGGTCGTCGTGCAGCTTCGACTTGAGCGTGGTGGTCATGGTCACGATTGTCGCAGGTGCACTGCCGCCCGTGCCCGCTCATTTATCCGGCGGCCGTTCTCGCGTATCCGGCGGCCGTTCTCGCGGCGGTCAACCGGTCTGACACGATGGACACATGCGCGCGCGATACGGAGTTCCCCTGGGAATCGTGGCGGCCGGCGCCGCCGGCCTGGTGTATGCAGCGGGTTTCGAGGCCCGCTCCTTCCGCCTGCGACGGGTCACCGTCCCCGTCCTGCCCCCGGGCATGCGCCCGCTGCGCGTCCTGCAGGTCTCCGACATCCACATGGTGGGCGGGCAGCGCAAGAAGCAGCGCTGGCTGCAGTCGCTGGCCGGCCTGCGCCCGGACTTCGTGATCAACACGGGTGACAACCTGTCGGACCCGGAGGGCGTCCCCGAGGTCCTGGACGCGCTCGGTCCCCTGATGGAGTTCCCCGGTGCGTACGTCTTCGGTTCCAACGACTACTACGGCCCCAAGCTCCGCAATCCCGCCCGCTACCTGCTGGAGAAGGCGAGCGGACGCCACGGGCTGAACGGCAACGCGCCGGCGGTCGGCGCGATCCACAATCCGTGGGAGGACCTGCGGGACGGGTTCGACGCGGCGGGCTGGCTGAACCTGACGAACACCCGGGGGGCGCTGAAGATCGAGGGCGTCTCCATCGAGCTGACCGGCCTGGACGACCCGCACATCAAGCGGGACCGGTACGCGCGGGTGGCCGGCGGGCCCTCGGAGTCGTACGACTTCTCGCTCGCCGTGGTCCACGCCCCGTACCTGCGGGTACTGGACGCGTTCACCGCGGACGCCTATCCGCTCATCCTGGCCGGCCACACCCACGGCGGCCAGCTGTGCATCCCCTTCTACGGCGCCCTGGTCACCAACTGCGACCTGGACACGGACCGCGTGAAGGGCCTCTCCACGCACACGTCCGAGGGCCGTACCTCCTACCTCCACGTCTCAGCGGGCTGCGGCACGAACCGCTACACCCCGGTGAGGTTCGCCTGCCCGCCGGAGGCGACGTTGCTGACGCTGGTGGGGCGGGAGTAGCGCGGACCGGGACGGCAGACGGCGGGGGAGCCGGGCGACAAGGGCTGGGGGCACGTAACCGCCTGGCGCGGACCTGGACGGCAGACGGCGGGGGAACCGGGCGGCAGGGGCCGGGGGCACGTAACCGCCTGGCGCGGACCTGGACGGCAGACGGCGGGGGAACCGGGCGGCAGGGGCCGGGCGGACGTAACCCGCCTGGCCCAACCCACGTGGCTGTGCCCCTTCCACGTTCCTAGCGTGAGGAGCATGACCGCTCCGATACCCAGGGAGATCCCGGACCTGCCCGCGGTCCCCGGTCCACCCCTGCTGCTCCCCGCGCCGGTGCCGGCCACCGCGGTGGTGCCGCCGATCCGCCACCCCCTGACCGCGGTGTTCCGTCTCGTGATCGCCGTGACGGCGGCCGGCGGCGTCGCCCTGGAACTGCTCCTGGGCAGCCCGGCCCGCATCCTGAGCTACTTCAGCGTCCAGGCCAACGTCCTGGTGGCCATAGTCATGCTCATGTCGGCGACGAGGGCCTGGCGGGCCCGCCGCCCGCTCCCGTCCGCCGTGACAGGCGCCACGCTCCTCTACGCCGTGATCACGGCCCTCGTCTACCACCTGCTCCTGGACCACACGACGCCCCCCTTCTCCATGACCGGAGCGACGACGGTCCCCGAGCGCTGGCACGCCCAGTGGGCGGCACTCCAGGTACTCCACACGCTGGTCCCGGCGGCGGCCGTTCTGGACTGGCTCCTCCTCACCCCAAGGGCCCGTCTGCGCCTCCGCCAGGCCGCGGCCTGGCTGCTCTACCCCTTGGCGTACCTGGTCTTCACCCTGGGCCGGGCCGCCTTCTTCCCCCCGACCAGCCCGTCGCGCTACCTCTACCCCTTCCTGGACGTGACGGCCCACGGCTACCGCAGCACCCTCGCCAACGCCCTCCTCCTCGGCCTCGCGATCTACGCCCTGGCCGTCCTCTTGGTAGCCCTCGACCACACCCGCCCGGCCCCGTCCCGCCACCGCCGCTAAACCGGATTTCGTCTACAGCCACCGGTGGGCTAAAGTAAACGTCGTCGCCGCGAGAAGCAGCGACATCGGGGTGTAGCGCAGCTTGGCAGCGCGCTTCGTTCGGGACGAAGAGGTCGTGGGTTCAAATCCCGCCACCCCGACAGCCAAGTAGCAGGTCAGAGAGCCCTTACCGATTCGGTGAGGGCCCTCTGGCTTTGCTGCGTGTCTACCTGCGTGACTACAGCCAGGAACCAATGTGGCGACGCGGCTACGCCACCCCTGGGGCAGTGAAGGAGACTGTGATGCCCCCTCGCCGTGCCTACTCCCAGAGCCGTACGGCGTAGTAGACCGCCTGCAAGGTGCGTGCCGCTACGGCGCTGACGTCACGCAGCCTCTTGATGTTCCGGATGAGGCGAACCGCCCTGATCTGCTTCCCGGACAAGCCCCCCCCCCTCAATCCGTGTGATCTATACGGTTGGAAAGCAGGACCTCAGCAGCGCCATACCACCGGAATGGCTGCGCACCGCCTCGCCAGAGGAGGGAAGCGTGGTCACCGATGTCATCGGCAGTGACGTACCGGGGAACCTGTCGTGTCGGCCATCCCGGGTAGACACCCACGCCTCGTGCGGCTATCCAGCCGACCCTGGTCTGGTCAGGGTCAACAACGAACAGATCGCCGTATCCAGCAGGCAGAGAGAACCTGTCGACACCCAACACAGACCACCGGCTCCCTTTAGAGGTTTCCCGGAAAGACACCTCAATGACCTGAGGGCCCGTGTGGCTGAAGAGAAACGCGTGAGCAGAGCCGACTTCCCGCGTGTCACCGCCGTCGCATGGAAGCCACGGAACCGGATCACCAGGCGAGTCGGGATCCCAGTCGTCTGGCCATCCATACCGCCCGTAGGCATACCTGCTGGACCAGGACGGCGGGAGGGAGGCGTCGGCGGGATGCCGCGGCCCGTTGAATGCCTGGACCAAGAGACGGTGATAGCTCATGTCGCCCGTCGCCCGTCGCCAGCGTCACACGTGTCCGCTCGGGACCTGCTGTGCAGTGGATCAGACCCCACTCGCCTGGACTCGGTGCGAGAGCCTGCCGCGCGCAGAGGGCTGCATAGCTGAGGCCCTGCCGCACTGCGAACGCACGCGTCACTTCCGAGTGTTCATGTGGAACGAGTCTGCCGATGTCGATGGACATGCGGAAACCGGCCCTTCGCTCAAGCGGCACCGTTTCGGCGCCGGCGATGTCGTAGAGCTTGACCCGGGCGTGGCCGTCACCGCCACCGACCCGAACAGCGAAGCGCCAGCTGCATCACGATGAGCAAAATGACATGTGACCTGGACCTTTATCACCTATCACGGAGCCCCGAGAGGGATTCTGCAGGGCGGTTCGTAGCTTTACTTCACCCGGACGTGTGTACGACCGCCGTCTCCCAACCCTTAGGTTCTTTACTCCTCCGTGACAAGGCGGCTCTGAGGACGCCATCGCCTCCGAAAGAGAGGAGCGCCCATGGTCTGCGAACCTCGACTTGGCACCGGGCCGCCGACCCGAAAGCGGTAGCGGTGGCCCCGCGGCACGCCATGCCTATCGGTTCGTGTCAGTACTGAAGATTCCATCCATGACCACGGCCCCGGTCTGGATCACGGGCCGGATCTGCTTCCGGTAGACCTCCTCCGTCACGGCCGTTCCGGAGTGGCCGACGAGCCTGGAGATCACTTCCAGTGGGACACCCCGGTCGGACAGCAGGGACACGAAGCCGTGCCGGAGCTCCCGGGGCGTCCACTCATCGGCGTTGATCCCGTCTATGCCCTTGAGCGCCTGGCGGAAGGCGCGGCGGACGTCGGCCGCGTCCAGCGGCTTGCCGACGGCCGAGGAGAAGACCAAGCCGTGTTCCTCCCACTCCGCATCAGCGGCGAGCCGGTCCCAGCCCTGATCCTCGAATTGCTGCCACAGGGCATCCACGCAACGGGCTGGCAGGGCGAGCGTGCGCCGAGACTTCCGGGTCTTGGTGTCCCCACTCCTCCGTACCGACCGCCAGACCGCGATGTGCGGAGGCTGCGGCGGGTCGAGGTCCGGCCGGCCCTTCAGGAAGACGTGGTCCCAGGTGAGCGCCCGCAGCTCCTCGGTGCGGGCCCCGGTCAGCAGGGCGACGACGATGTACGCGTACATCGAGGTCCCTTCGGCGCCCTTGAGCACGGCCTCGGCCTGGGCGAAGGTGAGCGCCTTGGACGGACGCCCCGCCTGCCCCCGGGGCACGAGCACAGCTCGACGACGTTGCGCTTCACCTTGTCCCGCGCCATGGGCCGCTTGACCGCACGGTTGAGACAGGAGTGGATTCCCTGGAGCGTGCGCGTGCTGAGCGTCTTCGCTTTGGTGGCCAGCCAACGGTCTACGTCATCCGCGCTCAGCTCACGCAGCTTTCGCGCGCCGAGCGATGGAATCACGTGCTTCTCGCTCAAGAGCCTCACGGTCTCGGTCTCGACGGTGCTGCGGTCGAGGCCGGCTAAGCCGTACGCCAGCCAGTCCGTCACAGCGTCCTTGACCGTGTAATTGGTGGGCGCGATGGCGAGGCCGTCTTCGTGGTCCCGCAGCACCTCCTTTAGCTTGCTCTTCGCCTCGGTCTTGGTCGTGCCACTCCCCCGCTTCACGATCCGCTTGCCGCTCGGGTCGAACCCAAGGTTCGCCGTGGCGATCCACCGCTGTCTCTTCTCGTCCCAGTGCAGACCGCCATCCCCACGGCTACGACGCTTGGTCATCAGGCGGCCTCCGCCAGCTGACTCTGGATGAAGTCGCGCACCGCGTCGGCCGGGATGCGGCGAGCGCCGTCAACCTTGAGTTGAACCCACGGTGCCATCGCTGCCACGACGGTTTTCGAGATCGCATGTCAGTTGACGTCAGAGCCCGCCCGCCCAAAGGGCTTTGATGATTGCCGCAGGCACCAATGCGAGCTCGCGGTTCTACTGGTCATCGCCGTGCACTCACGGCAGTTGAGGGGTCAATCACGCCCACTAGGCCATAAGTGGACACAACACACACCGGTCGCTACGGTCGAATTACAGGCGCCGCAAGTGCAGGAGTGTCCCCGGCGCGCATGGGGAAGTTGGCGTCGCAAGCCGGAATCCACCGGCCCGCATGGTGCCCACCGCATCGCGGTGTAGATACCGCTCCAGGGACAATCCACCCACGGGATCTGCCCTGGCCAGGTCGAGGCGCCATGTGGGCGTTCCATCTCGAAGGAGAGGAAAGCTATGCGCACGAAGCGAATCATCGCGGTCATGGCGGGCCCCCTCGCCGCAGCGGCACTGACGTTCTCGCCAGCGCTGACGGCTCAGGCGGCAGCCGCCACCCAAGCGCCGGCGGCATCCGCCCCGCAGGCCCCCGAAGCCCAGAGCCCGGGCAAACGGGGTACGGCAGACGGGACAGCAGCCGGGACTAAGGATGGCAAGCAATGCGATTGGGGAAAGAGGGATAACCCCGAAGCAAAGAAGAGCGTCTACAAGAAGGCGAGGGACTACCAGACGTACGAGGCTGCCTATGAGGCGGCCTATACAAAGGCCTACGAAGCCGTCGACAACGCCTGCGACCCGAACGAAGACTAGCGTTCATTGCCCGCAGGGGTGGCGGACACCCCCCGGATTCCGCCACAGGCGGGTGCCACGGAGGAGTGTAGTCGTGCCACTCTCGGGCCAGAACGGACGGGGACTCACGGGGACTCGGCGGCAACAACGGTGAACACACGCGAACTTGCCCCAGGACAGGTCTTCGCAGATCACGCTAGTAACCGCCCAGCCTCGCTCCTAACGCGGTGCTCCTTTGGCTGGATCACCGACCGCTACGGCAGCGGCAAGGTGACCACGGAGTCGGTTAGCTGCCTCAAACGTCATCTCTGGAAAAAGCGCCGCTTGCCCGCCTGCTCCGTGCCGGCGACGAGGCCCGTTCTGAAGCAAGATCCTCGTAGTGTCGGCATCGGGAAGACGGCCCCCGAGGCCGTTGGCGACGAGGCCAGAGATCTGGAAGCGCACAAGTTGATGACTAGACATGGAAGCATCCTGGCGCTCTTCAGCCCTCAAGTCAGGTACTTGACCGTTTGCCCAGGATCAGTGCCAAACTGACCGCAAGCGATCGCAGTTTCCCAAGCTGGGAGCCTTGATCGGTCGAGGCCCACGACGGTTCTCGACGTGCTCACCCGCGTACGCCCGGTTCACTCGATGCACCCGGCTATGCGCCCTGCCCCTGTGTAGACAGGGTGGCTCAGGCTGGATGCCCGGATCCCAGGCGGACCAACGGGAGGGGAAGGGGACATGGGTGAGTGGAAGCAGGAGAAGTGCGGTTGGCCGACGGACCGAGGCAGCTGCCGCAACAAGACGATGAAAGGCACGTCGCGTTGCTACCACCACCAAGGTGACTGGACGAAGCGCGGCCAGGCCGAGCTGAAGAAGAAGGCGAACAAGCGCCGCAAGAAGTAGGCGGGACTCGCGGGGTGAGTGTCTAACTGCGTGACAACACCGACGAACATCGGCGGACGAGCGCGGACGGTTGCGGACCATCAGCGCTGATGAGCGGCAGATCAGCCCGAGGTCAGCGCTCCTTGCGATTTACTTCGGGACGAAGCAGTCCAGAGTTCAAGGCACGCAAGCCAGCAGGCGTAATGCTGCTTCGCGAGTCCGACGCTCCTCGGTCAGGCCAGCGCAGGCATGAAGCCGCCGCAGGCGGTCCCCGAGGACAACAGGGCAGACCAGTCGAGTGCCTCAGGCAGGTGGCCCAAAGACAGAACGACTGCTCCGCCGGCCTGCTCGGCATCCGCGCACCAGTCGCCCATGTCACTCGGTGTCGTAGCGTCGTCGGCTCCGCCGACCACCGGCACGGCGATAGTGGGGACAACGAGCCCGTGGTCTCCAGGTCCGTCTACGACGCACAGGGTAAGTCGGGGAACGATGTTCCAGCCCTCGCACAGGGGCACCGCCCCGTCCGGCGCGCTCAGGAGCGGCAGGGCATCGTGGACAGGCGCGTCGGCCAGCAGGAGCACGGGCGTAGCACCACGGACGAATAGAGCGTTCTCAGGATGCAGCAGCACGGACCCACTCTCGCAGGACGGCGCATCGGGACGGCAATAGGGTGCCGAAACGGCCAACGAGCATGCGTCCGCCACGGTCATCGAACCAATGCCTGCATCCATCGTTGACATCAACAACCTCAGACCTCGGCATACCTCCTGGGCAACGGCATACAGCGCGCGACAGCAAAGTGCCGAGTTCACAGAAGCCTGATCGAACTCCTTAATGCGGTGGCGACTCGGCAGCGCCATCGACGGCAGTGACGGCAGCGTTGACGGCAACGACGGCGGACGCCAGCAGCACTCGGCGGCCTGGCACGGTAGCAACGGAGTGCCGGCAGGCCGTGCCGCCAAGGCTTGCCCGCATCTTCTAAGCGCCGGGTCACACCCTGGTGCTGGTTACGCCTGGTGGGGCTGGGCCGACCGGCCGGGTGAACCTTGGAGGTCTGCCCGTTGCCGTAGCTGTTCTGCTGACATCCACCGCGGACGGCACCTGTGCACGAGGCGGGCCCCCGCGGGACTGGGTGGAGAACGAACTCCTAAAGCGGTGCTCGTCGCCCGCCATGGTGTCTGTGCAGGCCCCCTCGCCTCAGCCCTGCTTCCCCCAGATGTCCCCCGCCAGTACGCGGCGCACGGAAATCCGCAGGTCAGACAGGTCAGAGTGGACCCGCTGTAAATCTATCGCTTTGCGTGGGGCGTCTCCCGGCCGTCTGAGGGCGTGTAGGGATGCCGCTGCCTTAGGCGTGAGCGACCTCGATTACCGGGAGCCAGTCCGTCGCTGCGTGCTCCGATGGGCCATGTGCTTAAGAGGAGGCACGTGGCGGGCCGAGAAACTCGGGGGAGTGCAGCCCCCAGCCCCGTGCCTCCTCCCTGGGCATCAGAAGTAGCTGCTATACACCTCCCTGACCACCGTCCACAGAGCGCGAGCGCTTAGTGAAGCAACGATCCGCTTGGCGAGCTCTGCCGCTAGCTGTGCCCGACGGGTGGACGACTTGTCCCCCATATCCACACCTCCCCTTTTCTAGGATCTCGACCACCCGCAGGCGGCCCTCCCCCCGGATGGGGCGTGTGGACAAGTCCTAAGGTACCGGGATGTGTTGGATTGCAACACGGATTCAGCAGCAATGGGTCAGATGACCGAGATATTGTTCAAGGTCGGGGATGCAGGAGCTGCGGGGTACGTGTGGGGCGGGCGCTGCGCCACGCGGCGAAAGGGCAGGCCGTGGCACTCGTGCTGCGCGGACTGTAAATCTGCCACCTAGGGGTAACAGCGGCGGGGTCAGTGCGGCTCGTAGGCTCCCCTCATCGCGTATGGCTGGGCCGTCGTGGGGGCCAAACGGGAGGTGAAACGGCGAAGCCGCAGAAGGACCGCCCCGGACCGTAGCGGACCGCAGTGCAGGTAGCCAGCTGACCCAAGAGCTTTCCGACCAGGCCGCGACACGCATCGATCCCGTTCGGGACGAAGAGGTCGTGGGTTCAAATCCCGCCACCCCGACAGCCAAGTAACAGGCCAGAGGGCCCTTACCGATTCGGTGAGAGCCCTCTGGCTTTGCTGCGTGTCTACCTGCGTGACCATCGATTTCCGAGTGTCTACATGCGTCGAGGGTCAGCGCCGAAGATCCCGTGCCTGGCCACGGCGCCGGTCTGGATCACGGGCCGGATCTGCTTCCGGTACACCCCCTCGGTCACGGCCGTACCTGAGTGTCCGACGAGCCGCGGGATCTCCTTCAGCGGGACCCCCCGGTCGGACAGCAGAGACACGGCGAAGAGAGCCGCCTCAGCAGACTCTCGAGGGCAGCCCTGATGGCGCACCCGAAAACGGCGGCCCGGACCTGCTCGCGGAGTGGCGAGTCCGTCGGCCAGGCATCTTTGGTGCCCTAGCCTGTCTTCTTCCGCGTTGCGAGGCGGCCATCTGCCAGGCGCGTCGCACTTCAAACCATTTCCGCAGTTCAGTCCAGGGTCGCGGGGCCTGGTAGTCGCCGTTCTACCTTCACGGCACTTCATTCGACACCCGCCTGACGCGGGGCCCAGTCATGTGCCCAGTTGGGAAGTGTGCGTCCGCCCACGCCCACGCGAGAGGGGACGCACGGCCGGCGCTGGCAGGTCACCTCATGGCCATCGGACCATCGTCGCAGCTAAGCCACGCCTGCCCAAAGCCGAGCGCCCATCCGAGTTGCTCGGGACGAAGAGGTCACTGGGTTCCGTAGGCGCCCCGCGTCCGCCTGGGCGTTGTCAGTGGCTGCCTTTAGCGTGATGGACTCGACGACGAGATGGAGTTGGGCAGACCATGGGGATCAGTTCACCGCTGAAGAACCCGGAGATCTGGCGCTACCGGCGGGGGGACTTTGCCGACCGGAGGCTCATCAATCGGGACTACGGGACGTCCGTCCACGGTGGGATCGCGCCCTCGCCAACTAGTTCACACATCGTTCTTTACGCCCAAGCCCCAGACCGCGGAGGGTATGCCGCCGGTTGGCGGGAAGACGGGCTCTACGAATACAGGGGCGCAGGCTCCCTTGACGAGCGCACAGGACGGCCAGCCGCTGGAGGTGCGAGCTTCAGCCGCCCCGGCAACAACACCTTGCTCACCTCTTGGCGCAAGGGCCGGCCTTTGCAACTCCTGGAGAGACAGGCTCGGGGCCCAATGCCATTCCGCTACGTCGACTCCTTCATCCTGCATGACTGGTTCGAGAAGGACGTAGGCGACGGGGCTCACGTCCCCATCTTCCTGCTTCGGCCCGTGGAGGAGGCAACGCACGCACCGCACCAGTCATACTGCGTCCGCCGCAACGAGCAAGTTCAGTTGATTCCGGTCGAGCGGCATTCTCTGCTCAGTGCCTTGCGTGACGGCTCAGTCGACCCTCGAAGCATGCGCCCAGAGGCTCGTCTGGAGAAGAGTTTCTGTCTCTTCATGCTGCAACAGGGTTATCCTGTTTGGCGTTTTGAGATTCGGCACACAGTGGGCTGCCACCCCCTCTATACAGATGTCTGGGTCGGCGGCGTCAATCTCCTCCTGGAGACGAAGGCAAAGGCCGACAGGGAACACGTTCGCCAGGCTGTGGCCCAAGTCATCGACTACACCCGGTTTCTGAGCAACCCGTACAGAGCGGTTCTCGTCCCTGAACGACCGGAAGGAGATCTTCTGAAGCTTGCTCATACCCAGCGAGCAGCCGTGATCTGGCCCGGGCCGCGCGGCGACTGGGAGTCCAGCGCCATGTGGCTCAGCCGTCTCGGCGTCACCTACCGGCGATGAATTGCGCTATTCGGGACGAAGGGGTCGTGGTTCACCCGCCACCCCCTACAGTGAGGTACCAGGTCAAGGGCCTGATCCGCAGTGCGGGTCGGGCTCCTGAGTGGTTTCTGAAGTCGCTTTGGGAGCCAACTGGGAAGTGATCCGCTCGAACGGCGGCGGCCTGTCCTAGGTCACGGGCTCTGATGGGTCAGTTCACCGGTTGCCGACAACGTCGCTGGACGGACCGGAACTCGACAAGGTGGCCGACGACCAGCGGCAGTTTCTGGAACTGCTGGATCGATCCCGGGCACAGTGGAGTCGGGAACCGACCCCGCGCCGGCTTTCTGCCCGAGACGCGCCGCCTGCGGCGAGACGGAGCGTGCAAACGGGCAGCAGTCCACGAGTCGCCGATGCATCGAGCAGCCAACGCTGAAGCGGGGCGGTTCAACGCCGCTAACCTGAGTCGTCCGTACGACGCATGGAGGTGGCCTTGAGGCCGCAAGAGGTGATACCGCCGCAACGCCTGGGCCATCTCGACCGCGATTCCCGGGGATACCCAGTGATCGCAACAGTCGGGCGTGGCGCAGAAGGGGCAGACTTCGGGGCGATCAATGAGCGGCGAAAGCTCGTGCTGGCCACCTTCGACTGGTGCGCTGTATGCGGGCTTCCATTCGGGGACGAAGCCCGATGGCAGGTGGCCCCGACCCTCGGCGACGCGCCTCTTCCCGAGGAGGTCGGGCTCTCCGAGGCGCCCGTGCACGAGATCTGCGCCGTGTACTCCGCACAGGTATGCCCATTCCTGTCATCCCAAGGTGCACGTCTGGGAGATGACATGCGCCGCGGTACGCGACGGGAGGAGACCGTGCAGGTCGTCGGATACAGTCGCACCAAGTCGGTCGAGGTGTTTCGTTCCTCGCTCCAGGACGACCTCTTCGTCCTGCACTTCGTCCACGACAAGGTGATCGACTCCTTTACCTACAGCAGCCCCGAGGAACTCAACGAGCGGTACCAGGCTCTCCTGGCCGTAGAGCGGCCCATCAGCGTCTCGGCCGCAGAGCAGGACCTCATCGTCCGGTTCAACGCGACGAGCACCCCTGACGAGCCAACCGGTGACCCGGGTGCGGTAGTGGTGGGTGCCGCCGTCATGATTGGCGCGGCCTTCGCGCCCGACGTCTTTCGCGTTCAGGGGATGCGGCCCTTCAGCGCCCGAGACTCGTACGGCTTCATGGCTCGACGGCTCCTGGAACCAGACGGGCTCGCTGACGCGGCGGCGACCTTTCCCGATGCGTCTGGCAAAGCGGCAGCACAGTGGCTCCTGGACAGGGGTGATGACGTCCCTGCTGTGGTGTCGCTCTGGCGAGATCTTGGAAGACAGCAGGTATCCGGTCGCACGCTTCCCCAGCCGAGGCCCGCCGGCCCGGGCCGCAGCGTCGGCAAGAACGCGCCCTGCCCTTGCGGATCAGGGCGCAAGGCTCGTCGATGCCACCCTGCCGGGATGCCTGAATCGCCGTAACCGGCCCGCACGCTCCACGGAGCGGCCAGCGGATGCGGTGCCGAGGTCCGTGCCGCTGTACGCCCAGTTGCCGTCACCGCCGTGCTCTCGGTGCTTCACAGGCCGAGTCGGTACGGGAGCATGCAGACCACCACGTCGGTGCGGGCGCGCAGGACCGTGGCGAGGAGGAGGCCCGCTGGTTCTGGAGGATCTCGTAGCGGCGGTGGGGGGTTACAGGCCCACGTCGCGGGCGCGGAAGTCCGCGAGGGACTCGCGGCGGACCAGGAGGCGGGCCAGGCCGTCGCGTACGGCGACGACCGGGGGGCGGCCGACCAGGTTGTAGCCGGACGCCATGGAGAGGTGGTAGGCGCCGGCCACGGGTACGGCGAGCAGGTCACCGGGGCGGATGTCGGCGGGGAGTTCCGCGTCGGCGGCGAGGATGTCGCCCGCCTCGCAGTGCCGGCCCGCCACGGTCACCCGGGCCGGGGCCGCGGTGCTGTGCCGGCCGACGAGGCGGGGTGCGTAGCGGACGCCGTAGAGGGCCGGGCGCGGGTTGTCGCTCATGCCGCCGTCCACGGCCACGAAGACGTGGTCCCCCGTGTGCTTCACCGACAGGACGCGGTACAGGGCGACGCCCGCGGGGCCGACGACGGCCCGCCCGGGTTCGATGATCAGGCGGGGGACGGGCAGCCCGGCAGTCGTGCAGGCGTCGGTGAGTTCGGTGCGGACCCTGCAGGCCAGTGCCGTCAGGTCCAGGGCCTCGTCGCCGGGGCGGTAGGCGATGCCGTGGCCGCCGCCGAGGTCGAGTTCGGGCAGGACCAGCGCGTGCTGCTCGTACAGGCGGGCCATGAGTCCGACCAGGCGGCGTACGGCGACGAGGTACGGCTTGACGCTGGTGATCTGTGAGCCCAGGTGGCAGTGCAGGCCGGTGAGTTCGAGCTGCGGCTGGTCGAGGATGCGGGCGATGGCGTGCTGGGCGTAGCCGTCGGCGATGGAGAGGCCGAACTTCTGGTCGTCGGTGCCGGTGCGGATCTTCTCGTGGCCGCCGGCGCTGATCCCGGGCACGACCCGGACCATGACCTTCTGGTGGCCCCCGGGACCGACCGCGGCGGCCAGCCGGGTGATCTCGGCGGGACTGTCGATGACGATCCGGCCGACGCCGAGGCGCAGGGCGGTCTCCAGGTCGCGCGGGGACTTGGCGTTGCCGTGCAGCACGATCCGCTCGGGCGGGAAGCCGGTGGTGACGGCGAGTTCGAGTTCGCCCGCGGAGCACACGTCCAGACCGAGCCCTTCCTCGTTCACCCAGTGGGCCACAGCCCGGCACAGGAACGCCTTGGCCGCGTACAGGATCTCGGCGTCGGGGAAGGTGTCCCGGTAGGTACGGCAGCGGTCGCGGACCTCGGCCTCGTCCAGGACGTAGGCGGGGGTGCCGAAGCGGTCGGCGATCTCGGTGAGCGGTACGCCGCCCACGGCGAGCCCGGCCGGGCGGGGCTCGGTGACGGATGCGGGCCACACCGCCGACTCGGCGGTCGTGGGGGTGGGTTCGTGAACCGTGGTCATCGTGTCTGTCCCTCTCAGGCGGTCCGCAGTGCGGGCATCCCGGCCGGGACCGAGGTGACCGGTGCGGGGGCCGGGGCGGTGAACTGCGGGTCCACCGTGACGGTGGTGACACCGAGGGGCGCGGCCAGCGCGCGCAGTGCGGGCTCGGCGAGGCGGATCCACCGCTGGCCGGGGCCGAGGGTGGTGGTCAGCCGGTGCTCGGTGGTGAAGCCGACGGCGGTGCGTTCACCGAGCGGGTTGCGGAAGAGGCGGGCCGCACATCCGAAGGTGCCCGGCCGGACGGGGACGTACAGGGGTCCGGCCGGGGTCGGATCGGAGGGCTCGGGGTCTTCGCCGTAGCGGAGTTGTGCCATGAGGTCTCCCGGAAGGAAGGAGAGAGTCGTCTGTGGAGCCCCGGCGACGGGGAGGCGGGCCGGGGCTCGTCCACCGACGGTATGCCCGGCGTCCGGGGACGGCAGACCGGCTTGACGCGATGCTGACGGTCGTCAGGGCGAGCTTGACGGGATGCTGACCTACGCGCCGGAGCGCAATGGTGACGGGGCGTAAGAAGGGTGTCAGGAAGGGAGCCGTGGGCTGTCCGGGGGCGCCGGGCAGGGCGTGCTGGACGGGATCCCATGAGGTTCGGATCCCCGGCCGCGGCCGTCGTGGTCGGCGACTGTGGGCGGCCGGCGCGGGAGCGGCTGCTGGAGGCGGCCGGCGCGGGAGCGGTTACTGGAGGCGGCCGGCGCGGGAGCGGCTGCTGGAGGCGGCCGGCGCGGGAGCGGTTACTGGAGGCGGCCGGCGCGGGAGCGGTTACTGGAGGCGCTGTGCACGGGGTTCGGCGACACGGCCACCGCCGTACCGGGACAGACGCTGATCGTCCGGGGCGCCCGAGGCCGTTGGCCGGCCGTCCCTGGAACCACTTCGGGTCGGGTTCCGCCGGCGCCCCGCCCCGGCCGTCCCTGGAACCACTTCGGGTCGGGTTCCGCCGGCGGCCCGCCCCGGCCTTCTCCGGTCCCGTACGGCGGCTTGCCGGGAACGAGCCGTGCCGAACCCGCGCACGCCGGGTCCTGGGCGGCGTGGCGGCGGGATCTAGGCTTCTTCCTGGAGGAGATTCGCTTCGTCTGCGCGGTCTGTTGAATCATGAAGGAAGCCACGTTGAACTTCTGGTCGATCTATCAGCACGGCTTCGCGCGCATCGCCGCGTGCACGGGCCACACCGTCATCGCCGACCCGCAGGCCAACGCCGAGGCGGTCCTGCGCCAGGCGCGCCGGTGCGCGGACGAGGGCGTCGCCGTCGCCGTCTTCCCCGAGCTGGGCCTGTGCGGGTACTCCATCGAGGACCTGCTGCTGCAGGACGCGCTGCTCGACCGGGTCGAGGAGGCCGTCGGGACGGTCGTGGCCGGGTCGGCGGAGCTGCTGCCCGTGCTGGTCGTCGGCGCCCCGCTGCGCCACCGCCACCGGATCTACAACTGCGCGGTGATCGTGCACCGCGGCCGCGTCCTCGGTGTCGTACCGAAGTCGTACCCGCCGAACTACCGGGAGTTCTACGAGCGCCGGCAGATCGCCGACGGCCACGACGAGCGGGGCGGCACCATCCGGGTCGCGGGCGCCGAGGTGCCGTTCGGGGTGGATCTGCTGTTCTCGGCCGAGGACGTCCCCGGGCTCGTGCTGCACACGGAGATCTGCGAGGACATGTGGGTGCCGGTGCCGCCGAGCGCCGAGGCCGCGCTCGCCGGGGCGACCGTGCTGGTCAACCTCTCCGGCAGCCCGATCACGGTCGGCCGGGCCGAGGACCGCAAACTGCTGTGCCGCTCGGCGTCCTCCCGTTGTCTCGCCGCCTACGTCTACGCGGCGGCCGGTCTCGGCGAGTCGACCACGGACCTGTCCTGGGACGGGCAGACCATGATCTACGAGAACGGGATGCTGCTGGCCGAGACCGAGCGCTTCCCGCTCGGCGACCAGTACGCGGTCGCCGACGTCGACCTCGACCTGCTGCGGCAGGAGCGGCACCGGATGGGCACCTTCGACGACAACCGCCGGGCCCACGGGGCGCGCACCGGCGCCTTCCGGACGGTCTCCTTCGAGCTGGACCCGCCGGTCACCGACCTCGGGCTGCGGCGGCGCGTGGAGCGGTTCCCGTTCGTGCCCGCCGACCCCGAGCGGCTCGCCCTGGACTGCTACGAGGCCTACAACATCCAGGTCGCCGGCCTCCAGCAGCGGCTCGCGGCGATCGGCGGCCCCAAGGTCGTCATCGGTGTGTCCGGCGGTCTCGACTCCACGCACGCGCTGATCGTCGCCGCCCGGGCGATGGACCGCGCGGGCCGGCCGCGCAGCGACATCCTGGCCTTCACCCTGCCCGGCTTCGCCACCAGCGACCACACCAAGGACAACGCCCACAAGCTGATGCGTGCGCTCGGCGTCACCGCCGCGGAGCTGGACATCACGCCGACCGCACGGCTGATGCTGCAGGAGATCGGCCACCCGTTCGCCTCCGGCGAGCCGGTGTACGACATCACCTTCGAGAACGTGCAGGCCGGCCTGCGCACCGACTACCTGTTCCGGCTCGCCAACCAGCGCGGCGGCATCGTCCTCGGCACCGGTGACCTCTCCGAGCTGGCGCTCGGCTGGTCCACGTACGGGGTCGGCGACCAGATGAGCCACTACAACGTCAACTCCGGTGTGCCCAAGACGCTGATCCAGCACCTGATCCGCTGGGTCATCAGCAGCAAGCAGTTCGACGACGAGACCGCAAAGATCCTGGCCGCGATCCTGGACACCGAGATCAGCCCGGAGCTGGTGCCGGGCGAGGAGATGCAGTCCACCGAGTCGAAGATCGGCCCGTACGCGCTGCACGACTTCACCCTCTTCCAGGTGCTGCGCTACGGCTTCCGCCCCTCGAAGATCGCCTTCCTGGCCTGGCACGCCTGGCACGACCCGGAGGCCGGCGCCTGGCCGCCCGGCTTCCCGGAGGCCGACCGGGTGGCCTACGACCTGGCCGCGATCCGGCACTGGCTGGAGGTGTTCTGCCGCCGCTACTTCGCGTTCTCCCAGTTCAAGCGCTCGGCCATGCCGAACGGGCCGAAGGTCTCGGCCGGCGGTTCCCTCTCCCCGCGCGGCGACTGGCGTGCCCCCTCCGACGGCAACGCCGAGGCGTGGCTCAGGGATCTCGCCCGGTTCGACTTCGAGAGCGCGGGCGCCGGCCGGTAGCCGGGGCCCGCGGACTGCTCCGGCTCAGTTGTTCCAGGTCTCGTCGTACGGGTCGCGCGGGACCGGTACCGGTTTCGCGGAGGTGACCTCCAGGTACGGGACCGGGCCGTCGTTGACCGGGTCGTGGGTCAGGCGGGGCGTGAACCTGCCCGTCACCTCCAGCCAGGCGTCCGGGCGCAGGACCGGCGGCAGGGTGCCGGTCAGGGCGATCTTCACCGGCTGGGCGTCCGCCGCGCAGCAGTTGAGGGCCATCCGGACCAGGTACGGGTGGCCCGCTCGGTCCAGCGCGAGGAAACCGGTGACGCGGACCGCGCGGCCGTGCAGCGAACGGCCGTGGCCGTAGGCCGCACGGGAGGCGTAGTCCACGACCGACAGCGGCACCGGATCGCCCGCGGGCAGCGCGCCGTACGCGTACGGCTTCTGCAGGGCCGTGCCGGAGCGCAGGGCGCTGTAGGAGCCGAGGGCCGGCGGGGCGATCAGGATCAGGGCGAGCAGGGGGAGCACCAGGAGCCAGGAGATCCGGGGCTCGGGGTGGTGGTGCCGGTCCGGGCCCCGCCGGGCCCGCCGGCGCTCGTACCAGGCCGTGGCCAGCGCGGCCACGACCAGGACCGCGCCCGAGGCGAGCAGCAGCGGTTGCAGGGCCGCCTTGACGTACCGCAGGTACAGGTCGGTGGTGCCCGCGTGCAGCAGGGCGCCGCCGAGCAGGAACAGGACGGCCGCCTGGGCCTGCCGGTTCACAACAGCACCGCCCCGGTCAGCACGGCGCCCGTGACGGCCAGCGTGAAGGTGGCGGGGGCGAAGCGGAGCGCGAAGGCCCGGCCGAAGGTGCCGGCCTGCATCGCGAACAGCTTGAGGTCGATCATCGGTCCCACCACCAGGAACACCAGCTTGGCCGTCGGGGAGAACTGGGTGAGGGAGGCCGCGACGAACGCGTCTGCCTCCGAGCAGATGGACAGCAGGACGGCCAGTACGGCCAGGGCGAGGACGGAGAGGAGCGGGGTGCCGGCCGCCGCGCCCAGCCAGTGCGCCGGGACCGCCGCCTTCAGCGTGGCCGCGGCCATCGCGCCGAGCACCAGGAAACCGCCGGCGTGCACGGTGTCGTGGCGTACCGCGTTCCAGAACGTCTCCCCCTTGGTCGCGCCCTCGTGGGTGCCGTGTTCCGGCGGGCGCAGCCAGTCCGTGCGGCCCAGGCGCTGCCACAGCCAGCCCATCGCGCAGGCCACGAGCAGGCTCGCCAGGAACCGGCCCAGGACCATCTCCGGGTGTCCGGGGAAGGCGACGGCGGTGGCGGTCAGCACGACGGGGTTGATCGCGGGCGCCGACAGGAGGAAGGCGAGCGCGGCTGCGGGGGCCACGCCCCGCCGGACCAGGGCGCCCGCCACCGGCACCGACGCGCACTCGCAGCCCGGCAGCACCGCGCCCGCGACCCCTGCCACGGGCACCGCCAGAGCGGGGCGGCTGGGCAGGGCGCGGGCGAAGAAGGACGCCGGGACGAACACCGCGATCGCCGCCGACAGCAGCACGCCGAGGACCAGGAAGGGCAGCGCCTGCACGGTCACCGCCACGAACACCGTCATCCAGCTCTGCATCAGCGGGGTGCCGAGGAGCCCGCGGATCGGGGACTGGGCGAGCACGGCCAGGAGCAGCGTCAGCACCAGCAGCAGAGGCGAGTCGAGCCTCGGGGTCTGCCGGCCGGGCGGGGGCACGGGCTGCCGTTCGTCCGCGCCGCGCGGGGGCACGGGCTGCCGTTCGTCCGCGCCGGACGGGGGCACGGGCTGCCGTTCGTCCGCGCCGGGCGGGGGCACGGGCTGCCGTTCGTCCGCGCCGGGCGGGGGCACGGGCTGCCGTTCGTCCGCGCCGGGCGGGGCGTCCTCGGTGATGGCCACGGGTGGTTACCTCCGGCTGCTGCTCTCCCTCCCCTTCACTACGCGAGCCGTCGCACGGGCGTTCAGGCCGTTGCTGGAACCACGCATCTCCTTGGGGCACTCTTTCCCCTTGTGGCGAGCGTTCCGAATCAAGGGGGTCCCGGGGCCCCGCCGGCGCACATGGTGGTGTGCGGTGACGACGGACTCGCGCACCGGCTGGCCGCCGAGTTGCGCGGGGTCCACGGCGAGCAGGTCACCCTCGTCGTACCGCCGAACGAACGCACCGCCCGGCCCCCGGTGGTCGGACGGGCGCGGTCCGCGTCCGCGGCGCTGTTCGACCGGGTGGTCAACGCGGCGGTGGGCACCGTCGGCCGCGCAGGCAACGGTCAGCCCTCCGGCACCGTGGGCGGCCAACGGCCGGACGACGCAGGGGTGTTGGAGGCCGTCGAACTGACCGAGGAGGTGCTCGCCGAGGCCGGGGTGGGCCGCGCCACCGCGCTGGCGCTCGTGCACGACGACGACGAGACGAACATCCGTGCCGCCCTCACCGCCCGCCGGCTCAACCCCCGTCTGCGGCTCGTACTCCGGCTCTACAACCGGCGGCTGGGCCAGCACATCGAGGAACTCCTCGACCAAGCGGCCGCGTTGGCCACCGGTGACGGCACGGCCGGAGCCGGTGAGGCTTCCACCACCGTGCTGTCCGACGCCGACACCGCCGCGCCCGCGCTGGCCGCCACCGCCCTCGCCGGCACCAGCAAGGTCGTCCAGACCGAGGGGCTGCTGCTGCGCGCCGTGGAACGGCCGCTGCCCGCGTACGGGCCGGACGCCGGCCCCGGGCTGCACACCCTGGCCCTGCTCTCGGGTGGTGACCCGGACGGCGGCGGCGAACAGCAGCCGCGGCTGCTGCCCGACGACGCGGAGGTGCGGCAGGCCGCCGGGCGGCAGGCCGTGGTGCTGGAGCACGTGTCCTCCTCCGGCGGCACGGAGTCCGCCGCGCCCGCCCGCGCGGTGGCCGGCGTACCGCCGCTGGCCTCGCTGTTCTCCCGCCGGCTGCGCTGGTCCGTGGCCGGCCTGGTGGGCTGTGTCGTCGCCCTCGCCGTCGCCCTGTGGCTGGTGACCGGGATCCATCCGCTGCGGGCGTTCTACGTCACCCTCCTCGACCTGTTCGCGATCGACGACCCGGCGCTCGGCGCGTCCCTCGGCCGCCAGCTGCTCCAACTTCTCTCCGCGCTCGTCGGGTTGCTGCTCCTCCCGGTGCTGCTGGCCGCCGGGCTCGAGGCGCTCGGCACCTTCCGCACCGCCTCCGCCCTGCGCAAGCCGCCCCGTGGTCTGAGCGGACACGTGGTGCTGCTCGGGCTCGGCAAGATCGGTACCCGCGTGCTGACCCGGCTGCGCGAACTGAACGTCCCCGTGGTGTGCGTCGAGTCCGACCCGGAGGCCCGCGGACTCGCCACCGCCCGGCGGCTGCGGGTCCCGGTGGTGCTCGGCGACGTCACCCAGGAAGGCGTCCTGGAGGCGGCCAAGATCCACCGGGCGCGGACGCTGCTGGCGGTGACCAGCGCCGACACCACCAACCTCGAAGCCGTGCTGTACGCGCGGACCGTACGGCCCGATGTGCGCGTGGTGCTCCGGCTGTACGACGACGACTTCGCCACCGCCGTCTACCGCACCCTCCGGGCCGCCTACCCGAACGCCCTGACCCGGAGCCGGAGCGTCACCCATCTGGCCGCGCCCGCGTTCGCCGGGGCGATGCTCGGGCGGCAGGTGCTCGGGGCTGTCGCCGTGGAGCGCAGGGTGCTGCTGTTCGCCGCGGTCGACGTGGACGGGCATCCCCAGTTGGAGGGGAGGACCGTGCGGGAGGCTTTCCGGGCCGGGTCCTGGCGGGTGCTGGCGTTGCTGGGGCGGGCGGACACGTCTGCCGGGCATGTGCTGGAGAAAGGGGACCGGGTGGTGGTGGCCGCCACCCGGCGCGGGCTCGCGGAGTTGGGGTGAGCCTCCAGGGGGCTCCGCCCCCTGGACCCCCGGAACTCTGCCCACCCACCCACCCCCCGACTCGGCCGGCCGGAAGGGCGCCCTGAAAAGACAGCCAGCCCCGGCGGCCGGAAGGGCGCCCTGGGGAAGGCAGCCGGCCCGGGCGGCCGGGAGGGCACCCTGGGGTAGGCGGCCGGCTCGGGCGGCTGTGTGGGGCTAGGCGGGCAGGTGGCGGCGGGTGAACTCCATTTCCAGTCTCAGCTGCTTGATCCGTTCGTCCACGACCAGCGACCCGTGGCCCGCGTCGTACCGGTACACCTCGTGGACCGCGCCCCGGCTCTCGAGTCTCTTGACGTAGTTGTCGATCTGGCGGATCGGGCAGCGGGGGTCGTTGACGCCCGCCGAGATGTAGACCGGGGCCTTGACCTGGTCGACGTAGGTCAGCGGGGAGGACGCCTCGAAGCGGTCGGGTACCTCCTCCGGGGTGCCGCCCAGCAGCGTGCGGTCCATGGCCTTCAGGGACTCCATCTCGTCGTGGTACGCCGTGACGTAGTCCGCGACCGGCACCACCGCGATCCCCACCGACCAGGCCTCCGGCTGGGTGCCGAGGCCGAGCAGGGTGAGGTAGCCGCCCCAGGAGGCGCCCGTGAGGATCAGCCGGGAAGGGTCGGCGAGGCCGGAGGAGATCGCCCACTCGCGCACCGCGGCGACGTCCTCCAGCTCGATCAGGCCCACCCGGTGCTTGAGGGCGTCGGTCCAGGCCCGGCCGTAGCCGGTGGAGCCCCGGTAATTGACGCGGATCACCGCGTATCCCTGGTCGACCCAGGCGGCCGGGCCCGCGGCGAAGGAGTCGCTGTCGTGCCAGGTCGGGCCGCCGTGCAGGTCGAAGACGGTGGGCAGCGGCCCCGTGGCACCGGCCGGCTTCTGGATCAGGGCGTGGATACGGCCGCCGGGGCCCTCCACCCACGCGTCCTCCACCGGCACCGACGGCGGGCAGGCCATGCCCGGGGGGTCCAGGACCACACCGCCGGACGTGGAGCGCACCGCCGGCGGCTCGGCGGCCGACGACCACAGGTACTCCACGCTGCCGTCGGGGCGGGCCGACGCGCCGGAGACCGTGCCGGGCAGGGTGGGGATGCGGGTCAGCTCGCGGGCCGCCAGGTCGTACCGGAACAGCTCGCTGCGGGCCTCGAAGCCGTGGGCGACGAGCAGGGCCGAGCCGTCCGGGTACCACTCGGCGCTGACGTCACCGGGCAGGTCCAGGGCCAGCTCGGTCTCCTCGCCCGTGGCCACGTCCCACACCAGCGGCTCCCAGCGGCCCCGGCGCTGGTGCCCGATGAGCAGCCGGGTGTCGCCGTCGACCGGGGCGAAGCCCAGCACCTCCAGGCCCAGTTCCTCGGAGCCGCCCTTGGTGTCGTCCAGCTCGGCGACCGTCGTGCCGTCCGGGCGGAGCACCCGCAGCGCCGCGTGCATGGCGTCGCCGTGCTCGGTGTGCTCGACGGCGATCAGGGTGCCGTCGTGCGAGAGGTCGCCGACGCCCGCCGACTCCCGGTGCCGGTAGATCTCGACCGGGGCCGCGCCCTCGGGCGCGAGGTGGATCGTCGTACCGTCCTCGTCCGTGGAGCGGCCGACGACCGCCGTGCGGCCGTCCCGGGACAGGGCCAGTCCGGCGGGGTAGGAGGGGTCGAGACCGGGCACGGCCGGCTCGTCCGCACCGCCCGTGAAGGGCTGGCGGCGCCAGATCCCGAACTCGTCGCCGTCCTTGTCGTCGAACCACCAGATCCACGCGCCGTCCGGGGAGAGCACGCCGTCCGTCGTGCCGTTCGGCCGGAACGTCGCCTGCCGCTGCTCGCCCGTCGTGCGGTCCCAGGCGTACAGCTCGTACGTCCCTGTCGCGTTCGACACGAACAGGGAGCGGTGCGGCGCGTCCTCAGCCCAGTCGGGCAGCGAGACCCGCGGCGCCCGGAAGCGCTTCTCCCAGTCCGGCATGTCCGGTGTGTCCGGTGTACTGCTCTCACTCATGGCCCCAGTCATGCGCCCATATTGCCTGGCCGCGCCGACAATCGGGGGTCAGGTGTGCGCAGCCTGTGGATAACTTCCGGGCAGGACCGCTCCCACCGCCTCCGCGGCCGTCCCCGCGGGCCGGCGCGAGGACGGCCGGGCCGTGCGCCGACCCGCGGCCGGGCCGCCGCGGCGGGCGCCGTACCGTGGAGGGCGTGTACCGCTTTCTGCTGACACCCCGCTGGTGGGGCATCAACGTCTTCGTGCTGCTCGCCATCCCGTTCTGCGTCTTCATGGGGTCGTGGCAGCTGAGCCGGTTCGAGGACCGGGTGCAGGATCACCGCACCGCGACCGAGCAGGCCGCCTCCGGGCGGGCGGCGGCCGCGCGCCCGCTGGAGTCGATGCTGCCCGTCGACAAGAGCACGTCGGGACGGCGGGTCAGTGCGAGCGGGCGGTACGGGAAGCAACTGCTGGTGCCCGGCCGGGAGCTGGACGGCAAGCGCGGCTTCTACGTGCTGACCCTGCTGCGCACCGACGCCGGCAAGGCGCTGCCGGTGGTGCGGGGATGGCTGCCGGGTACGGCGGACGCCGCCAGGGCTCCCGCCGCGCCGGCCGGTGAGGTCACCGTCACCGGGGCACTGCAGGCGTCCGAGAGCCCGGGGAGCAACGGCGTCGCCGCGCAGGGCGGGCTTCCGGCGGGACAGACGGGGGTGATCAGCTCGGCGTCGCTGGTGAACCTGGTGCCGGACGAGCTGTACGACGCGTGGGTCACGCTGGACAAGGGTGACGCGGGGATGAAGGCGGTGCCCGCGAGCGCGGCGGACGGGACGGGGCTCGATCTGAAGGCGTTCCAGAACCTCGGTTACACCGGGGAATGGTTCGTGTTCGCGGGGTTCGTGGTGTTCATGTGGTTCCGGTTGCTGCGACGGGAGATCGAGTTCCAGCGGGACGCTGCGCTGGGCTTGGTGCCGGAGGGGTCGGACCGCGCGCCGGTACCGAGCGGCTGACCTGAGCCGGTGCCGGAGGGGTCGGACCGCGCGCCGGTACCGAGCGGCTGAGCTGAGCCGGTGCCGGCCGGGGCGGGACCGCTTGCCGGCGCGTACAGGGTGCCGCCGCGCCCACCCGTGCCGCCCCAGCGGCACGACTGCCCGCAGCTGGGTGGCTGCGACCGCCGCGGCTGCCTGCCCGCAGCTGGGTGGCTGCGGTTGCCAGGTGAGCGCCGCCCAGCGGCACGAGGCCGGTCGCCGCGCGGGGCGTCAGGTGCCGGCCAGTACCCCGGTGTAGTAGACCGTGCCCGCACACTCGCCGGGTACGACCGCCGTCGTCGACGGGGAGCCGGGGGCGGTCGTGTGGGTGACCGCGACGCTGCCGTCGGCCGTGCCGTCCTCGGTGGCCAGCTGGGTCGTGGTGCCCGCCGACGCACCGGTGTCGGCTCCACCGCCGACCGCGCCCGTGTCCTGCGTCGGCGTCGGATCCGGCGTCGGGCCGCCGGTGTCGGAGCCGGTGTCGCCGCCGGTGGTGGGGCAGGTCTCCGACGGCACGAAGGCGAACTGCTCCTCGTAGGCCGCACCCGGCTGCAACACCAGCGCGGCGACCTCCCGCGAGGGATCGGGCAGCATCGTCGCCGCGTCCCCGGCCACATGCCGGACCGCCGAGATCTTCGTCGGGTCGGCGGCACCCTGCGCGGCCGGCGTGATCGTGCCGGCACCGCCGACGGTGCAGGCCGTGCCGGAGACGTTGGTGACGCGGAAC
Source organism: Streptomyces actinomycinicus (assembly GCF_016741775.1). Classification (GTDB taxonomy): domain Bacteria; phylum Actinomycetota; class Actinomycetes; order Streptomycetales; family Streptomycetaceae; genus Streptomyces; species Streptomyces actinomycinicus. Next base: position 175,407 of record NZ_JAERRK010000017.1, read on the forward strand.
GTGCCGTAGACGACGCCCGCGGTGTCGGGGGCGTTCACGGTGCCGGTGGCGGAGCCCAGCTGGGCCGCCGTACAGACCGGTGTGCCCGGGGCCGCGGTGGCCGTGGCCTGCGCACCGCCGGTGGAACCGCCCGCGGCGGTGCCCGGCTCGTCCTTGCCGCCGGTCTTGCCGTGCTCCTTGCCCGGCTTGACCGTCGCACTGCCGGCGTTCTTGTCGCCGCCCTTGTCGGTGTCCTTGTCCTTGCTCCGGCCGCCCGTGCCGCCGTGGGCCTCGGAGCTCTGGCCGACCATGCCGGTGTTGGTGTCGGAGCCGCCGGCGTTCGAGACGTGGACGAGGGCGGGGACCGCGGTGCCGAGGAACAGGGCCGCCGCGGCCATGCCGACCATGGCCTGGCGCTTGCGGGTGCGCCGTGCGGGGACGGCCCGGCGCAGGTGGTCCAGGGTGCCGGTGCTCGGTTCGATGTCGTCGACCGCCGAGTGCAGCAGCCGGCGCAGGACCAGTTCGTCGGAGTCGAGTCCGTCGAGGCCGTCGGGACCCGGGCCGAGCCCCTCGGGGCCCTTGTCGTCGGGGCCGTGGTTCACAGTTCCGTTCCCAGCGTGCGATTGCGTGTGCTGTTGCCCTTCGCGCCGTGTCGGCTCGTGCCAGGCGTAGGACTCATGACGTTCATGGGAGTGCGGCTCGTGGGAGTGACTGTCATGAGAATCGCCCCCCTCGGCGCGGTCGCTCATGCCGACGCCTCCATGGCCACCCGCAGCGCGGCGATGCCCCGCGATCCGTACGCCTTCACCGAGCCCAGGGATATGCCGAGGGTCTCGGCGACCTGGGCCTCGGTCATGTCCGCGAAGTAGCGCAGGACCAGGACCTCGCGCTGGCGGCGCTGCAGACCCTTCATCGCCTTGATGAGGTCGCGGCGCTCCAGCTGGTCGTAGGCGCCCTCCTCAGCGCTGGCCATGTCGGGCATCGGCTTGGAGAGCAGCTTCAGGCCGAGGATGCGCCGGCGCAGCGTGGAGCGGGAGAGGTTGACGACGGTCTGCCGCAGGTAGGCGAGGGTCTTCTCCGGGTCTCGGACTCGCTTGCGGGCCGAGTGGACGCGGATGAAGGCCTCCTGGACGACGTCCTCGCAGGAGGCGGTGTCGTCGAGGAGGAGGGCGGCGAGACCGAGCAGCGAGCGGTAGTGCGCCCGGTAGGTCTCGGTGAGGTGGTCGACGGTCGTGCCGACGGCCTCACCCGCCGCGGCGGCCGGGGTCTCCTCGGCGCCGTCACGCTGACTGGGTATGCGGGCGGGCCGCGCTGCGGGCATGGGCGCGATCACCGGCATGCCGCCGGGCGTGCGGGGCCGGAGCGCCGCGCGGGGCCGCAGGGCCGTACCGCCGCGGGCCACACTGAGTTCGAGTACCTCTGCCACGCCAGTTGGACACGCTTCCCCCCTCGGGGGTTGTACGTGCCGGACGTCACATGTGCGACAACCGACGGTGCCTCAAGTGCCGTCATGCGTCCCGCTCTTCCCTTATGTCCCATATGAACGGGCGTCCCCACGCCCCGATCACGGCGTCCCCACGCCAGGATCATCACGTCCCCAGGCCCCACGAGGGTGACCGCAAAGACGCTCCCCGCTCTCCGTACGGTTGCGGAGAGCGGGGAGAAAAATCCTCTGCTGCCGAGAGGGACGGTTCAAGTGGTTTGGACCATGCTCCCGGCCACATTTCCTGCGTTGATCCTACGCAGCGGCTAGCCGCGGCCGGACGTCTCCGCCGCGATCAGCTCCGCGATCTGCGCGGTGTTCAGCGCCGCGCCCTTGCGCAGGTTGTCGCCGCACACGAAGAGTTCGAGCGCGGTCGGATCGTCCAGGGCCCGCCGTACCCGGCCGACCCAGGTGGGGTCCGTGCCCACCACGTCGGCGGGGGTGGGGAACTCACCGGCCGCCGGGTCGTCGCACAGCACGACACCCGGTGCGGTGGCGAGGATCTCACGGGCGCCGTCGACGCTGACCTCGCGCTGGAAGCGGGCGTGGACGGTCAGCGAGTGCGTGGTGATCACCGGCACCCGCACACAGGTCACGGCGACCGGCAGCTCCGGCAGCCCGAGGATCTTCCGGGACTCGTCGCGGACCTTCATCTCCTCCGAGGACCAGCCGTCCTCCCGCAGCGACCCGGCCCACGGCACCACGTTGAGCGCCACCGGGTCCGGGAACGGCCCGGTGTCGTCCCCGACGGCCCGCCGCACGTCCCCGGGCTTGGTGCCCAGCTCGGTGCCGGCCACCAGGGACAGCTGGGCGCGCAGCGTCTCCACACCGGTCCGCCCGGCCCCGCTCACCGCCTGGTACGACGACACGACCAGCTCGCGCAGCCCGAACTCGGCGTGCAGCGCGCCCAGGGCGACGATCATCGTCAGGGTCGTGCAGTTGGGGTTGGCGACGATCCCGCGCGGGCGGGACCGTACCGCGTGCGGATTGACCTCGGGCACGACCAGCGGCACGTCCGGGTCCATCCGGAAGGCGCCGGAGTTGTCGACGACGACCGCGCCGCGCGCGGCGGCGACGGGTGCCCAGGCGGCGGCGACCTCGTCGGGCACGTCGAACATGGCGATGTCGACCCCGTCGAAGGCGTCCTCCGCCAGGGCCGTCACCTCGACCTCCTCGCCGCGCACGGCCAGCTTGCGGCCGGCCGAGCGCGGGGAGGCGATCAGACGGATCTCACCCCAGATGTCCGCCCGCTGGGAGAGGATCTGGAGCATGACCGCGCCGACGGCTCCGGTCGCTCCCACGACCGCGAGCGTCGGCTTTCCGGTCATCGTCCGGTGCCTCCGTAGACGACGGCCTCGTCGGAGTCCGAGTCGAGTCCGAAGGCGGTGTGCACGGCGCGGACGGCCTCCGGCACGTCGTCGGCGCGGGTGACGACCGAGATACGGATCTCGGAGGTCGAGATCAGCTCGATGTTCACACCCGCGTCGCTCAGCGCCTCGAAGAAGGAGGCGGTGACGCCCGGGTTGGTCTTCATGCCCGCGCCGACCAGGGAGATCTTGCCGATCTGGTCGTCGTAGCGCAGCGAGTCGAAGCCGATGCCGGCGCGGCTCTTCTCCAGCGCGTCGATGGCCTTGCGGCCCTCGGTCTTCGGCAGCGTGAAGGAGATGTCCGTCAGACCGGTGGAGGCGGCGGACACGTTCTGCACGACCATGTCGATGTTGATCTCGGCATCGGCGATGGCACGGAAGATCGCGGCGGCCTCACCCGGCTTGTCCGGCACACCGACGACCGTGATCTTGGCCTCGGAGGTGTCGTGCGCGACACCGGAGATGATGGCCTGCTCCACCTGCTTGTCCCCAATCGGCTCACTGCTGACCCACGTGCCCTGCAGCCCGCTGAAGCTGGACCGGACGTGGATCGGGATGTTGTAGCGGCGGGCGTACTCCACACAGCGGTGGAGCAGCACCTTGGAGCCGGAGGCCGCCAGCTCCAGCATGTCCTCGAAGGAGATCCAGTCGATCTTCTTCGCCTTCTTCACCACACGCGGGTCGGCGGTGAACACACCGTCGACGTCGGTGTAGATCTCGCAGACCTCTGCGTCGAGCGCGGCGGCGAGCGCCACGGCCGTCGTGTCGGAACCACCGCGTCCCAGCGTGGTGATGTCCTTCTTGTCCTGGCTGACGCCCTGGAAGCCGGCGACGATCGCGATGTTGCCCTTGTCCAGCGACTCGCGGATCCGGCCCGGCGTGACGTCGATGATCCGGGCTTTGTTGTGGACCGAGTCGGTGATGACGCCTGCCTGGCTGCCGGTGAAGGACTGGGCCTCGTGGCCCAGGTTTTTGATCGCCATCGCCAGCAGGGCCATGGAGATCCGCTCTCCGGCGGTCAGCAGCATGTCGAATTCCCGCCCGGCAGGCATCGGAGAAACCTGCTCGGCGAGATCGATCAGCTCGTCCGTCGTGTCGCCCATCGCGGAAACGACGACGACAACCTGGTTGCCGTTCTTCTTCGCTTCCACGATCCGCTTGGCGACGCGCTTGATGCCTTCGGCATCGGCTACGGAGGAGCCTCCGTACTTCTGCACGACAAGGCCCACGTGCGCTCCTCGCTCGGTTCGTTTATGTCGGCTCAGTCTAACGAGCGTCCACATTCCACCACCCTGCTCCCGCATGGTGAGACATCGGACGCCCGCGTCGGGCACCTGCCCATCCTGCGCCGTGCCACGCCGAAAGTGCCCCGGCTCACAGTGGTGACCGGTGCGTACGGGTCACGTCCCGGGCCGCATCCCCAGCGCGCTGCCGATCTCCTGGGCCATCACCCGGCCCGCCTCGAACTCCAGGGTCTCGTCGCCCATGGTGGCCTGGTCGGTGTCGAGGCCGTCCAGTTCCTCCAGCGGCTGGTTGAGGCGGACGTGGATGAGGACGGACTGCAGGGCACGCAGCACCGCGGAGGCCGTCGGACCCCAGTTGGAGAAGTACGAGAACTGCCACCACCACAGGGCCTCGGTGGTGCGGCCCGCGCGGTAGTGGACCATGCCGTGCCGGAGGTCGGTGATGATGTCGGCGAGATCGTCGGAGATCCGGGCCGGCACCGGGGCCTTGCGGGGCTCGTACGGGTCGAAGACCTCGGAGTAGACGTCCACCGGGTCCAGCAGCCGGGCGAAGTTCTCGCGCAGCTGGTCCACGTCCGGCTCCGGGCCCGGGTCGGGCTCGTAGCGCTCGTCGGGGACGATGTCCTCGTGGGCACCCAGCCGTCCGCCGGCCAGCAGCAGCTGGGAGACCTCGAGCAGCAGGAACGGGACCGCCGATTCGGGCTCGTCGCCCCTCGCCACCTCCGTGACGGCCACCAGGAAGCTCTCGACCTGGTCCGCGATCTGGACCACGAAGTCGTCCGGGTTCTGCGACGAGTCGTGCAGCGTGGCGTCAGACATCTAGGAGTCGTCTCCCCTCGAAGGCGCGGCCGAGGGTCACCTCGTCCGCGTATTCCAGGTCGCCACCCACTGGGAGGCCGCTGGCCAGGCGGGTGACCTTCAGGCCCATGGGCTTGATCATGCGAGCGAGGTACGTCGCCGTCGCCTCGCCTTCCAGATTCGGATCCGTGGCCAGGATCAGTTCCGTGACCGTCCCGTCGGCCAACCGCGCGAGAAGTTCTCGTATACGCAGGTCGTCGGGTCCCACGCCCTCGATCGGGCTGATAGCGCCCCCGAGCACGTGGTACCGGCCCCGGAACTCCCGGGTCCGCTCGATCGCCACGACGTCCTTCGGCTCCTCCACCACACAGATGACGGAGGGGTCGCGGCGCGGGTCACGGCAGATCGCGCACAGCTCCTCCTGCGCGACGTTGCCGCACGTCGCGCAGAAGCGGACCTTCGCCTTCACCTCCAGGAGCGCCTGCGCGAGCCGCTTCACGTCCGTCGGCTCGGCCTGCAGGATGTGGAAGGCGATCCGCTGCGCGCTCTTGGGACCGACGCCGGGCAGCCGCCCCAGCTCGTCGATGAGGTCCTGGACCACGCCTTCGTACAACGGACTGCCCTTCCTGGAGACCCTTCGGTACGTACCGTAGTTGCCTTCCGCCTTCGCCCGGAAGGCGGATGCGTCAGAACGGCAGACCCGGGATGCCGCTGCCGCCGCCCAGCCCCTGGGCCAGCGGGCCGAGCTTCTGCTGCTGGAGCGTCTGCGCGTTCTCGGCGGCCGCCTGCACGGCCGCCACGATCAGATCGGCGAGGGTCTCCGTGTCCTCGGGGTCCACCGCCTTCGGGTCGATCTTCAGCGCGCGCAGCTCACCGGCGCCGGTCACGGTGGCCTTCACCAGACCGCCGCCCGCCTGCCCGTCCACCTCCGTGTTCGCCAGTTCCTCCTGCGCCCGCTGCAGGTCCTGCTGCATCTTCTGGGCCTGCTGGAGCAACTGCTGCATGTTGGGCTGGCCACCGGGGATCACGATCAGCTCCTCGCCGTCTGCTGCGACGTCCTGCTCCGACGTCTTGTTCGTCGACCTTCTCCGTCGTGAACGAGCCTACGTGGTCCACGCGGCCATCGCCCCGCCACTCTTTCGAGTGAGAACGACGTGGGTCCTATACCTGATCAAGGCCCTCTTCTGGGCGGAAAATCCGGCAAAGCTTCCTGTCCGCCACCCATTGGGCGGTAGGAAGGTGGCCGCACATCGGCATGGAATGTCACGCAACGTGACTGGTCGTGATCAGTAGGGAGTGCCGGGTGGGTCAGCCGGAGATGCAGCCCGAGGGTCCGCCTCAGGACGGGCGGGGCGAGGGTGCGGCCGGGCTGCGGCCGGGCGATCTGACCGGGCGGGCGTTCCCGCACGGGGACTGGGGCGAGCCCGCCGAACGGCTCGACGAGCTGTACCGGTGGGTGGAGCGCCGGGCGCTGGAGACGGCCGCCTGGTACCTGCGCGACCGGGTCTGGAAGCGGCGCGGGGCGCAGGTGCTGCGGGTCGGCTCGGCGGCGGGCGCGGTGGCCGGGGCGGCGCTGCCGCTGCTGGACCTCACCGGGGTGGCCGGCGGGGTCGCGCCCTGGGGCTGTCTGGCACTGCTGCTCGCGGTCGCCTGCGTCGGCACCGACCGGTTCTTCGGCGTCACGTCGGGCTGGATAAGGGACGTGGCCACCGCGCAAGCGGTGCAGCGGCGGCTGCAGGCGTTGCAGTTCGACTGGGCGTCGGAGTGCGTGCGGGAGGTACTGGGGCCGGCGGAGGGCACGGCGAGCGAGGCGGCCGAGCGGTGCCTGTCGGTGCTGCGGCGTTTCTCGGAGGACATCACGGAGCTGGTGCGCACGGAGACGACCGACTGGATGGTGGAGTTCCGGACGGGGTCGGCACCGCTGGGCATCCAGACGGCGGTGGCGGCGGTGCCGCGGCAGGAGGCCGGAGGGGCGGGCGGCCGCTTCCCCCTGCCCCCGGCCAACGGAAGCCGCCCGAACATGCCGAGACAACGCCCACCGGAACCGCGATAGCCCCCGGGCAACCGCCGGGCGCGCCCCGCCAGGGGCGCGAGGAACTGCGCGACCGGCCACCACACACCCGCACACCAGAAACGCCGGGCGCAACCCCCAAGGGGCGCGGGGAACTGCGCGACCGGCCACCACACACCCGCAGACGGCGACGCACCGCCGGCCCCCACGGCGCCCCCCCCCCCCCCCCCCCCCCCCCCCCCCCCCCCCCCCCCCCCCCCCCCCCCCCC
>NZ_JAERRK010000018.1 GCF_016741775.1 Streptomyces actinomycinicus
ACCGATCCTGTACTACGGCGACGAGATCGGGATGGGCGACAACATCTGGCTCGGCGACCGCGACGCCGTGCGCACGCCCATGCAGTGGACGCCGGACCGCAACGCCGGCTTCTCGTCCTGCGACCCGGGACGCCTCTACCTGCCGACCATCATGGACCCGGTCTACGGCTACCAGGTCACCAACGTGGAAGCCTCCATGTCCTCCCCGTCCAGCCTGCTGCACTGGACGCGCCGGATGATCGAGATCCGCAAGCAGAATCCTGCCTTCGGACTGGGGTCCTACACCGAGCTGCCGTCCTCGAACCCGGCGGTGCTCGCTTTCCTGCGGGAGGCTCCCCTGACCGAGGAGGGAGGGGACGACCTGGTGCTCTGCGTCCACAACTTCTCCCGCTTCGCGCAGCCCACGGAACTGGACCTGAGCCGGTTCGAAGGGCGGCACCCCGTCGAGCTGTTCGGCGGGGTGCGGTTCCCGGCGATCGGCGAACTGCCGTACCTGCTCACCCTCGCGGGCCACGGGTTCTACTGGTTCCGGCTGCGCCGGGAGGCGTGAGCGTCCCGCGGGACGGGCCGTCGGCCCCCCGATGGCTCGTTGTGGCCGGTCGCACGGTTCCCGCGCCCTCTCGGGGCGCTGCCGGGCGGGGCGGCGGGTTTCCGCCGCCCCGCCCGGGGCACGCAGAAGTGACACCCCCTCGCGCTCAGGGGAAAGGACGTGACGCCCATGGCGGAAACGGTCACCTCTTCCGGCACCACCCCTCTGCTCGCCTCGCTGGACCCCTTGCTGCGCGCATGGCTGCCACGGCAGCGCTGGTTCGCCGGCAAGGGCCGCCCGGTCACCGGGTTCACCCCCGTGGCCGTCACCGAACTGCTGCCACCCGGCGGCCGGCTGGGCCTGTACCACCTGCTGCTGCGCGTCCACCAGCCCGACGCACCGGGCGCCCCGCCGCACCCCGGCGACTGCTACCAGCTCCTCATAGGCGTGCGCGAGGCCCTGCCGCCCCGGCTGGCGCCCGCGCTGATCGGCCATGTGGAGGAGGGCCCGCTCGCCGGACACACGGTGTACGAGGCCCTGCACGACCCCCGGCCCGCCGAGGTGCTCCTGGAGGCCCTGCGCACCCGGGACCGTATCGGCGGGCTGTGTTTCGAGCGTGACCCGCAGCAGGAGATCCGGTCGGGTCTCGTGGCCCGCCTGATGACCGCCGAACAGTCCAACTCCTCGGTGGTCTATGGCGATACGTTCATTCTGAAGCTGCTCCGCCGGGTCGTCCCCGGTGTCAACCCCGACCTGGAGATCCCGCTCGCCCTGGCCCGCGAGGGCTGCGCCCGGGTGCCCGCGCCGACGGGCTGGCTGACCGCCGAGCCGGCGGCCGGGGAGCCGTACGTGCTCGCCGTGCTCCAGCCCTATGTCAGCGGGGCGAGCGACGGCTGGGAGCTGGCGCTGCGCGAACTGGCCAAGGGCGAGGACTTCGCCGCGGAGGCACGGGCGCTGGGCCGGGCCACGGCCGAGGTGCACACCGCGCTCGCCCGTGCCCTGCCCACGGTCACCCTCGGTCACCCGCAACTGGAGCTGCTGGTCGGCGGCATGACCGAGCGGCTCGCGGCGGCCGTACAGGCGGTCCCGGCGCTGCGGCCGTACGAGCGCGGGCTGCACTCGGCGTACGAGGCGCTGGCCGGGCTCGCCGCCGAGGGCCGCAGCTGGACCGCGCAGCGGGTCCACGGCGATCTGCACCTCGGACAGTGCCTGCGCTCGCCGTCCGGTCAGTGGTCGCTGATCGACTTCGAGGGCGAACCGGCCCGGCCGCTGGCCGAACGCCGGATGCCGCAACCGCCGGTGCGGGACATCGCGGGGATGCTCCGCTCCTTCGACTACGCGGCCCGTTCGGCGACCGGGCCCCACCCGGCCTGGGCGCACGCCTGCCGATCCGCCTACTGCTCCGGGTACGCCGAGGTGGCGGGCCGCGACCCCCGCACCGATCCCGTGCTGCTGCGGGCCTACGAGACCGACAAGGCGGTCTACGAGGTCGTCTACGAGGCCCGGCACCGCCCCGACTGGCTCCCCGTACCGCTGTCGGCGATCCGCCGTCTCGCCGCGTCCGACCAGACCTGACCCGATCCTCGCCCGGGAGACTCGCTCGTGACGTCGAAGAAGCCAGCCCCCTCGAAGCCCGCCCAAGACACGGAGAACGTCGAAGCCGCCGAGAGCACCCAGAGCACCGACGGCACGGGTGGCGCCCGAGCCGCGAAGAAGAAGCCCCGCAGGAGCAAGGCCGCGAGGCCGAAGGTACGGGAGCCGCGGGTGCCCGCTCAGCCGGCGGCGCCCGTGCGGGAGGCCGCCGTCTCCCCCGCCGTGGACGCAGGTGACCGCGAGCGGCTGCTGCACGGCACCCATCACGACCCGCACTCCGTGCTGGGGGCGCACCCGGTCCCGGGCGGGGTCGCCTTCCGTGCGTTCCGCCCGTACGCACAGGCCGTCACGGTCGTCTCGGGCGAGCTGCGGGCGGAGCTGCACGACGACGGCGACGGCTTCTTCTCCGGGCTGCTCCCGCTCGCCGAGGTTCCCGCCTACCGGCTGCTGGTGACGTACGACGGCACGGTCCACGAGACGGAGGACGCCTACCGCTTCCTGCCCACGCTCGGCGAGCTGGACCTGCATCTGATCGGCGAGGGCCGGCACGAGCAGCTGTGGCGTGCGCTGGGCGCGCACGTCACCAGCCGGCAGGGGGTCGCCGGCACCCGGTTCGCGGTGTGGGCGCCGAACGCGCGGGGCGTCCGGGTCACCGGCGGCTTCAACTTCTGGGACGGCACCGGCTTCCCGATGCGCTCGCTGGGCGCCACCGGGATCTGGGAGCTGTTCGTGCCGGGGATCGGCGAGGGCGAGCTGTACAAGTTCGAGATCACCCGGCCGGACGGCTCCCGGACCCTGCGCGCCGACCCGCTGGCCCGCCGCACCGAGGCCCCGCCCGCCACCTCCTCGATCGTGCACGTCTCGCACCACGAGTGGGGCGACGAGCGGTGGCTCGCCCACCGGGCGGACACCCCGCTCCACGAGGCCCCCTTCTCCGTCTACGAGGTCCACCTGGCGTCCTGGCGGCCCGGACTGACCTACCGCCAGCTCGCGGAGCAACTGCCCGCCTACGTCTCCGAGATGGGCTTCACGCACGTGGAGCTGATGCCGGTCGCCGAGCATCCGTTCGGCGGCTCATGGGGCTACCAGGTCACCGGCTGCTACGCCCCGACCGCCCGGCTGGGCACCCCCGACGACTTCAAGTACCTGGTGGACAAGCTGCACCAGGCCGGCATCGGCGTGCTGATGGACTGGGTGCCGGCGCACTTCCCGCGGGACGAGTGGGCGCTGGCGGAGTTCGACGGGCGCCCGCTGTACGAGCACCACGATCCGCTGCGGGCGGCCCATCCCGACTGGGGCACGCTGGAGTTCGACTTCGGCCGGCGCGAGGTGCGCAACTTCCTGGTGGCCAACGCGGTGTACTGGTGCGAGGAGTTCCACATCGACGGGCTGCGCGTGGACGCGGTCGCCTCGATGCTCTACCTCGACTACTCGCGCGAGCCGGGCCGGTGGACGCCGAACGAGCACGGCGGCCGGGAGAACCTGGACGCGGTGGCCTTCCTGCAGGAGATGAACGCCACCGTGTACCGGCGCTGCCCCGGTGTGGTCACCATCGCCGAGGAGTCCACCGCGTGGGACGGCGTCACGCGGCCCACCCACCACAAGGGTCCGAGCGGGTTCGGCGGGCTCGGCTTCGGCCTGAAGTGGAACATGGGCTGGATGCACGACTCGCTCCAGTACATGGGCCACGACCCCGTGCACCGCAAGTACCACCACCACGAGATGACGTTCTCGATGGTCTACGCGTACAGCGAGAACTACGTGCTGCCGATCTCGCACGACGAGGTGGTGCACGGCAAGCGGTCCCTGGTGTCGAAGATGCCCGGCGACTGGTGGCAGCAGCGCGCGAACCACCGTGCCTACCTGGGCTTCATGTGGGCCCACCCGGGCAAGCAACTCCTCTTCATGGGGCAGGAGTTCGCGCAGGGGGCGGAGTGGTCCGAGGCGCACGGCCCCGACTGGTGGCTGCTCGACCCGTCCTACGGCGCCGCGGCCGAGCACCAGGGCGTGCGGGACCTCGTACGGGACCTGAACGCGCTGTACCGGGCCACACCGGCGCTGTGGCAGCGGGACACCGACCCGGCGGGCTTCGAGTGGGTCGCCGGGGACGCCGCGGACGACAACGTGTTCGCGTTCCTGCGCCGCGACGCCGACGGCACCCCGCTGCTGGCGGTCTCGCACATGGCCCCGGTGGTCCGCCACGAGTACCGGATCGGGGTGCCGGAGGACGTGCCGGCCTGGGTGGAGGTGCTGAACACGGACGCGGCGCGCTACGGCGGCGGCGGTGTGCCCTGTCCGGACGTGGTCAAGCCCGATCCGCTGCCCTGGCACGGCCGTCCGGCGAGCATCCGGCTGACCCTGCCGCCGCTGACGACGGTGTGGCTGCGCCCGGCCTGACCTCCTTCGCCGCCCCCGCTCCCCGCCGCGCATTCGCCCGGCGGGGAGCCGCGCAGTCGCTCGGGCGCGCGGGGGGGCCGGAAGGGGCGGTGGCGGCCGGGGCGGAAGGGGCCCGGGAGCGGTCGCTCCCGGGCCCGGGCGTCACTCCGTGTCCGCCAGCGCCGGCGGCAGCGCCCCGGTGTGCAGCACCCCGAGCCGCTGCGTCGCCCGGGTCAGCGCCACGTACAGGTCGCTCGTGCCGTAGGCGCCCGGTTCCACCACCAGCACCGCGTCGAACTCCAGGCCCTTGGCCTGGCGGGGGTCGAGCAGCACGACGGTCTGCGTCAGGTCGGGTTCCGCACCGGCCGTGACGCCGTCCAGCCGGGCAGCCAGCCCGCGGTGCAGCTCGCGCGGGGCGATCACCGCCAGCCGCCCTTCGACGGGCGTGAGTTCGGCGACCGCCTTGGCCACCGCGCCGGGCAGGTCGTCGGCGGCCCGCCGCACCCAGGGCCGGACACCGGTGGAGCGGACGGAACTCGGCGGTTCGAAGCCGGGGCGCTCGGCACGGACCACGGCCGCCGCCAGCTCCATGATCTCGGCCGGGGTGCGGTAGTTGACGCCCAGCCGGGTGTGCTCCCAGCGGTCCTCGACATAGGGGCTCAGGATGTCCGCCCAGGAACCGACGCCGGCCGCCTCCGCGGTCTGCGCGGGGTCACCGACCAGGGTCATCGAGCGCGTCGGGCTGCGCCGCATCAGCAGCCGCCAGGCCATCGGCGACAGCTCCTGCGCCTCGTCCACGATGATGTGCCCGAACGCCCAGGTTCGGTCGGCGGCGGCGCGCTCGGCGGCGCTGCGGTGGTCGGCCTCCTCATGGCGCTCCGCGAACCGCTCGGCGTCGATGATGTGGTGCGCCGCCAGGACCTCGGAGGCGTCCGGGTCGCTGTCCTCCTTGTCCTCGAACTCGTACGTGCGGGACGCGTACGAGACGTCCAGCACGCCCTGCGCGTAGGCGACCTGGGTCTCGCGTTCGCGCTCGGCGCGGGCCCGGACCACCCGGTCGTCCTCGCCGAGGAGTTCGGCCGCCTCGTCCAGCAGCGGCACGTCGGCGACAGTCCAGGCCCGGGTCACCGGGCGGCGGATCGCGTCGGCGTCCTCCCGGGAGAGGTGGCCGTCGGGCTCGGCGAGGAAGTCGGCGACCAGCCGCTGCGGGGTGATGCGGGGCCACAGCCGGTCGATGGCCGACCAGACTTCGGGGTTCTCGGCGAGTTCGTCGCGGATCTGGGTGAGGTCCGCGGCGTCCAGCAGGCTGCTGCCGTCGTACGGGTCGGTGCCCACGCGCTCGGCGTACAGCTCGGTGAGGGTGTTGAGGATGTACCCCTCGAAGTATTCGCGGGCCACGTTGTGCGGCAGCCGGGCGGCGCGGGTGCGTTCCCGGGCCACGCCCACCAGGCCGTCGTCGAGCATGAGCACCTCGCGGTCGTGCTCGATCGCGACGACCGGGTCGGGCAGGGCCTGCCGGTCGCGTACGACGGCGGCGAGCACGTCGGCCATGCCGGCGCGGCCCTTGACGGCGGCCGCCTCGGGCGTGTCGGTGGCGGTGGCCCTCACCCCGGGGAACAGCTCGCCGACCGTTGCCAGCAGTACCCCGGTCTCGCCGAGGGACGGCAGCACCTCGCCGATGTAGCCGAGGAAGGCCGGGTTCGGGCCGACGATGAGGACCGCCCGGCGGGCCAGCAGTTCCCGGTGCTCGTAGAGCAGGTACGCCGCACGGTGCAGGGCGACCGCGGTCTTGCCGGTGCCGGGACCGCCCTCCACGACCAGGACGCCGCGGTGGGGTGCCCGGATGATCCGGTCCTGCTCCGCCTGGATGGTCTGCACGATGTCGCCCATGCGGCCGGTGCGCGCCGAGTTCAGCGCGGCCAGCAGCACGGCGTCGCCGTTGTGGTCCTCGTGGCCGGTGCGGGTGGCGTCGCCGAGGTCGAGGATCTCGTCGTGCAGGGAGGTGACGGTCCTGCCCTCGGTGGCGATGTGCCGGCGGCGGCGCAGGCCCATGGGGGTGTGGCCGGTGGCCAGGTAGAAGGGACGGGCGACGTCGGCCCGCCAGTCGATGAGGACCGGCGTGCGCTCGGCGTCGTCCTCGCGCAGCCCGATCCGTCCGATGTGGTGCTTCACACCGTCGGCGAGGTCGATCCGGCCGAAGCAGAGGGAGCCGTCCACGGCGTTCAGCGCGGCGAGCAGCCCCGAGCGCTCGGCGACCAGGATGTCCCTCTCCAGCCGGGCCTGCATGGGCTTGTCGCCCTGGGCGAGCGCGTCCGCGACGGAGTCCTGCGCCACACCGCGCAGCACGTCGACGCGCGCGTACAGCCCGTCGATGAATTCCTGCTCGTGCCGCAATTCATCGTCCGGAAATTCACTGTTCGACAGATCCGCGTTTGACAATTCCGCTCCCGCCCGCATATACTGTGCTCACTGGACTTCTCCGCGACTCAATTCAATTGAAGTCGCGAACCATTGAATATACGCACAGAAATCCCCCGGGCGCAATTGTCCGGGGGATTTTTTGCGGCTTCTCCCGGGCGGATCAGCCGGCCGTGGTGTCCACGAGTTCCTTCTCCTGCGTCCTCGCCTCCGGCGCGGGGGTCTCCCGGCGCGGCAGCAGGACGGCCACCAGGACCGTGCCGACACCGAGGACCACCGCGCCGACCAGGCTCGTGCGGGCCACCGCGTCGGCGAAGGACGAGCCCACCGCGTCGGCCATCTGCCGGGCGCCTGCGGCCAGTTCGGCGGCCTGGTGCTTGAGCGCCGCGGCCTGCTGCGGGTCCTGGGCCTGCGCCGCCCGCCCGGCCAGCTGGTGCGCCTTGTCACCGATGCCCTGCGCCACGGCGTACCCGGCGCCGACCGAGTCCTGCGCGGTGTCCAGGGCGCTCGCCGGGAGCTTGCTGCCGGCGGTGGCGTCGGAGAGGTGGTCACCGTAGGAGGTCGCGAGCAGTGAGCCGAGGATGGCGATGCCGAGCGAGCCGCCCAGTTCCAGCGAGGTGTCGTTGACCGCGCCGCCGACGCCCAGTTCGGACTCCGGGAACGCGCCCATGATGGCGTCGGTGCAGGGCGAGAGGGCGAGGCCGATGGCGAGGCCCAGGATGATCAGCGGCGCCACGAAATCGCCGTACGCGGAGCCGGCGTCCACCCGGGTCAGCAGGGCGAGGGCGGTCGTGCCGCCGACCATGCCCGCGCTGACGGTCCACTTCATGCCGACGCGCGGGGTGAGCCAGCCGGTCAGGGCGGAGCCGACGAAGACGGCACCGGCGAGCGGCAGCATGCGCACACCGGTCTCCAGCGCGTCGTAGCCGAGGACGAACTGCAGGTGCTGGGTGAGGTAGTAGAACGCGCCGAACACGGCGAGGAAGAACAGGGCGACCGCGAGGTTGGATCCCGCGAACCGGCGCCCGGTGAAGCGGCGCACGTCCAGGATCGGGCGCGGGTGGCGCAGTTCCCAGAGCACGAAGGCGACCAGGGCGACGCCCGCTACCACGGCCGCGGTGACGGCCTTGACGCCCCAGCCGAAGTGCGGCCCCTCGATGATCATGTAGATCAGCGCGCCGGTCCAGATCACCGACAGCAGTCCGCCCACGTAGTCGATGCGGTCGTGGTGGCCGGCCCGGGACGGCGGTACGAGGACGAAGGCGCCGACGATCGCGACGGCCGCGACGGGCACGTTGATCAGGAAGGTCGAGGACCAGCCGTGGTCGCGCAGCAGCGCACCGGCGACCACCGGACCGGCGGCGATGGCGAGCCCGGCGGTGGCGGTCCACAGGGTGATCGCCCTGGCCCGCTCGGCACGCGGGAAGGTCGCCGCGAGCAGCGAGAGCGTGGCCGGCATGATCAGGGCCGCGCCGACGCCCATCACGGCGCGGGCCGCGATGACGGTCGCGGCGCTGTCGGCCAGGTACCCGAAGACGGCTCCGCCGCCGAACACCACCAGGCCGAGGACGAGCGCCCCGCGCCGGCTGTACTTGTCGCCGATCGCGCCGAGCAACAGCATCAGCGCCGCGTAGGGGACGGTGTAGCCGTCGACCACCCACTGCAGGTCGGCGCTGGTGAGCCCGAGGTCCTGCGTCATGTCGGGCGCCGCGACCGTGAGGGCGGTGTTCGCCATGACGATGATCAGCAGACTCAGGCAGAGCACCAGCAGCGCCCACCAGCGCCGGGCATAGGGCCGGTCCATCCTTTCGACCGGTTCCGTCTTGACGAGTCGCATGGCAGGGCGCCTTCCTCGTTTCCGCGATGGAGTTGCACAGCGGCGTGCAATTGCACGACCATGTGAAATGTACGGTGTTGCACAGCACTGTGCAAGTCGGGTCGGGGGGCAGCGGGGAAGGCAGAATGACCGCCATGACCACGGGTAGCACCAGCCGCGCCGACGCCAACCGCCGCCGCATCCTCGACGTCGCCCTCGCCGAACTGCTGCGCGATCCCGACGCCTCCATGGACCAGATCGCGCGCGCCGCCGGAGTCGTACGACGGACGGTCTACGGCCACTTCCCCAGCCGCGAGGCGCTGATCAGCACCCTGGTCGACGGGGCCGTGGCGGCGCTGGCGGACGCGGACGCACGTGCCCGCGCCGGTGTGAGCGACCCGGCGGAGGCACTGGCCCGCTCACTGCTCGCCCTGTGGCCGGTGGCCGACCGATACCGGCTGCTGATCGCCCTGGCCCAGCGCACGGTCACCGTCCAGGGCATCCGCGAACGCCTCGCCCCCCTGCGCGAGGACAAGATCCGCCTCCTCCAGCGCGGCCTGGACGAGGGTGTGTTCGTCTCCCCGCTGCCCGCGCCGGCCCTCGCCTACGTGGTGGAGCAGATGCTGTTCGCGGTGACCGAGGCGGTGAACGACGGCCTCCTGGCAGCGGAAGAGGCGGGCCGCTCGGCCGCGGTCTCCGTCCTGACCGCGGCAGGCGTACCCGCCCCACGCGCCACCGAGCTGGTGACCGGGATGTCGTGACGCACCCTCGTGACGCCGGAAAAGCGGGAAGCCGGAAGGCGGGACGCGCGAGCCGGGAGGCGGAAGGCGCGAGGCGGAAGGCGGGAGGCGGAAGGCGGGAGGCGGAAAAGGGGAAGCCGGGCGGCCGAGGTACGGGGGATCCTCGGCCGCCCGGCGGTGACACCCGGACGCCCGGCCCGGGTTCAGGCCGGGCCGGACGTCCGGAGCACGGGGACGGGGCGCGTAGCGCCCACGTCCAGGGGCGCGGGGAACTGCGCGATCGGCCACATCGAGGCCGCAGCCGCCCGACGGGACGAGCCCGGCAGACGCCTAGGCCTTGACCAACCCTTCCTCCCGCGCCTCGGGAACGTCACCCACCGTCGTCCGGCCTTCGTCCAGCAGCGTCGTCTCGTCGAACGGCAGCTCCCCGGCCAGCACCCGCCGCACCCGCACCGTGTCGATCTCCTTGGTCCAGGTACCCACGAGCACGGTCGCGACCGCGTTGCCCGCGAAGTTCGTCAGCGCCCGGGCCTCGCTCATGAACCGGTCGATGCCGACGATCAGACCGACGCCGTCCACCAGCGCGGGCTTGTGCGACTGGAGACCGCCGGCCAAGGTGGCCAGCCCCGCACCGCTGACCCCGGCCGCGCCCTTGGACGCCAGCAGCAGGAACAGCAGCAGCGGGATCTGCTCCCCGACGGACATCGGCGTACCCAGCGCGTCCGCGATGTACAGCGACGCCATGGTCATGTAGATCATCGTGCCGTCGAGGTTGAACGAGTACCCGGTCGGCACGGTGATGCCCACCACCGGCCGGCTGACACCCAGGTGCTCCATCTTCGCGATGAGCCGCGGCAGCGCGGACTCGGACGAGGAGGTGGACAGGATCAGCAGGAACTCCCGGGCCAGGTACTTGAACAGGGACAAGACGTTCAGGCCCGCGACGATCCGGAGCAGCGCGCCGAGCACGATGAAGACGAACAGGAAGCAGGTGACGTAGAAGCCGGCCATCAGCACGGCGAGACTCTTGAGCGCGTCCAGGCCCGCCGAGCCGACCACGGCCGCGATCGCCCCGAACGCACCGATCGGCGCGGCCCACATCACCATCGACAGGATGCGGAAGACCAGCCGCTGGATGTGCTCGATGCCGCGCAGCACCGGCCGGCCGGCGGAGCCCATGGCCTGGAGCGCGAATCCGGCGAGCAGGGCGACCAGCAGCGTCTGCAGGACCTGGCCCGCGGTGAAGGCGGACACGAACGTGGTCGGGATGATCGACAGCACGAAGTCCACCGGCGGCAGCGCCTCGCTGGACACCTGGGCGTGCCCGGTCTGCCTGAGGGCATCGGTCAGATGCAGCCCCGCCCCGGGGTGCAGGACGTTGCCGACGACGAGCCCGATGGCCAGCGCGACGAGCGACATCACCAGGAAGTAGCCGAGGGCGATACCGCCGACGGCCCCCACCTTGGCGGCCTTCCGTACGGACCCGATGCCGAGCACGATCGTGCAGAAGATGATCGGCGAGATCATCATCTTGATCAGGTTCACGAATCCGGTGCCCAGCGGCTTCAGCTCCACCGCGGCATCGGGCCAGATGAGACCCACGGCGATACCGAGGGCGACCGCGACGATCACGGCGATGTACAGGTAATGGGTCCGGTCCCGCTTCCCACGGGGTGCGGCAGGTGCCGTATCGGGAGTGCTGGCGGCCACGACTGCCCTCCTTGACGTCTTCGTCGGCGAACAACCGGCGTGCGGCTCACGTCCGGGCGTTGTTGGGGATGCCGTGACTATCTCCCGCCCTGTGAGGGCGGTCACCCTTCCGTTCATTTAGTTCACGCTCGAGCGGAGAGGGACACTGCTGGCATGCGCGTACCCACCCTTCCGCGGCCCCGCAGCCTGGCCGGCCAGCTGTTCGCCATGCAGGCCGTGCTGATCGCGGTCGTCGTGGCCGGGTACGCGCTGTTCACCTACGTCAGCGACCAGCGCCAGGCCGAGGACGCGGCCGCCCGCCAGGCCACGGCGGTGGCCCGCTCGATCGCCGACTCCCCCTCGGTCCGCGCGGCGATCCGCACCTCGCACCCCTCGGACCTGCTGGAGCCGTACGCCCTGCAGGTCATGCGGGACGCGAACGTCGACTTCGTCACGATCATGAACCCGTCCGGCATCCGCTGGACCCACCCCGACAGGAAGCAGATCGGCAGACGCTTCCTGGGCAACATCGGCCCGGCCCAGCACGGCCGCACCTTCACCGAGACCTACACCGGCACCCTCGGCGCATCCGTCCGCGCGGTCACCCCCATCACCGACAACGGCCGCATCATCGGCCTGGTCAGCGCCGGCATCAAGGTGGAGACGATCAGCGCCCGGGTCCAGGACCAGGTCACCGCGCTGCTCGGGGTGGCCGGCGTGGCCCTGCTGCTGGGTGCGGTCGGCACCCACGTGATCAACGCGCGGCTGCGCCGCCACACCCACGGCATGAACGCCACCGAGCTGAGCCGGATGCACGCCTACCACCAGGCGGCACTGCACGCGGTCCGGGAGGGGCTGCTGATGCTGGACGGCCGGTACCGGGTGGCGCTGATCAACGACGGCGGCCGGGAACTGCTGGGCGTGGGCCCGGAGGAGGAGGTGGTGGGCCGTTCGGTGGCCGACCTGGGCCTGCCCGCCCCGCTGACCGGGGCCCTGCTCTCCGCCGAGCCCCGGGTGGACGAGGTGCATCTGACGGCGTCCCGGGTGCTGGTGGTGAACACCTCCCCGGTGTCGGGGGGCGAGCAGCGCGGCACGGTCGTCACCCTGCGCGATGTCACCGAACTCCAGTCCCTGATGGGCGAGCTGGACTCGGAGCGCGGCTTCACCCAGGCCCTGCGTTCCCAGGCGCACGAGGCGGCGAACCGCCTGCACACGGTCGTCTCCCTGATCGAGCTGGACCGGGCCGGGGAAGCGGTGGAGTTCGCGACCGCCGAGCTGGAGCTGGCCCAGGCCCTCACCGACCAGGTCGTCGCGGCGGTGAGCGAACCGGTGCTGGCCGCCCTGCTGCTGGGCAAGACGGCGCAGGCGAACGAGCGGGGCGTGGAACTGGTGGTCTCCCCCGACAGCCGCCTGGACGACGGCCTGCTGCCGCCCGAACTGCCGGCGCGGGACCTGGTCACGATCCTCGGCAACCTGATCGACAACGCGGTGGACGCGGCGCAGGGGACGGTGGGGGCGCGGGTGACCGTGACGGCGTACGCCTCGGACGCCGAACTGGTGCTGCGCGTGTCCGACACCGGCCCGGGGGTCGACCCCGGCCATGCCGACCTGGTATTCCAGCGGGGGTTCTCCACCAAGCCGGCCGGGCCCGGCGGGCGGGGGCTCGGGCTGGCCCTGGTCCGGCAGGCGGTGACCCGCCACGGGGGCACGTTGACGGTGGCGGAGTCCGACGAGGACGGCGAGGGCGGAGCGGTGTTCGAGGTGCGGTTGCCGTTGCGCACGGTCACGGGTGGCAGCAGATGACGAACGAACAGCAGCCCATCCGCGTCCTCGTCGTCGAGGACGACCCGGTGGCAGCCGACGCCCATGTGATGTACGTCGGCCGGGTGCCGGGGTTCGTCGCGGTCGGCAAGGCGCACACGGGCGCGGAGGCACGGCGGATCCTGGACCGTACCCCCGTGGACCTGCTGCTGCTGGACCTCCACCTGCCGGACGGGCACGGGCTGCAGCTGGCCCGCTCGCTGCGGGCGGCCGGGTACCACGCGGACGTGATAGCGGTGACGTCGGCACGCGACCTGGCGGTGGTCCGGGAGGGCGTCTCGCTCGGCGTCGTCCAGTACGTCCTGAAGCCGTTCACCTTCGCGACGCTGCGGGACCGGCTGGCCCGGTACGCCGAGTTCCACGCGGCGGTGGGCGAGGCGAGCGGCCAGGACGAGGTGGACCGGGCCCTGGCGTCCCTGCGGGCGCCGTCGCCGGCGGCACTGCCGAAGGGGCTGAGCGGGCCGACGCTGGAGCGGGTGACGGCCGCGTTGCGGGAGGCCGCTTCGGAGGGGCTCACGGCGGCCAGGGTGGCCGAGGCGGTGGGGATCTCGCGGATCACGGCCCGCCGGTACCTGGAACACCTGGTGGAGGCGGGCCGGGCGGGACGGAGTCCGTTGTACGGGCAGGTGGGGCGACCGGAGCTGGTGTATCGGTGGGTTCCTCAGGGGCGGTGAGGGCGGCTGCGCGTACGCGGGCTTCGGCGGCTTCTCGGGGGGCGTTGGCACGGGTGTAGGCGCCGGCGGCTCGAAGGTAGTGGGCGCTGGCATCCTCAAAGTGCCCGAGGGAGCCGAGGGCGAGGGCAAGATTGTCGAGACTCTGGCCCGCCCCGTACCAGTGCTCGAACTCCAAGCAGAACTGCAGATCTTTGCCGTAGGCCTGCAGGGCTTCGTCCACCCGCCCCACCGCTTCCAGAGCGTTGCCCAAGTTGTTCCACACGGTGGCCTCGATCTGGCGGTCCCCGATGGTCTGAGACAGAGCCAGGGCACGGGTGTAAGCGTTGATCCCGTCCGCCACTCGGTCCGCTTCCTCCTGCGCGAGACCGAGGTTGTTCCACGCCATGGCCTCGCCCTCACGGTCACCTAGCCTGTGGCACAGATCGCGACTGCGGGTGTGCGCATCCACGGCATCGTCGATGTGTCCGAGATCGCGCAGGGCAAGGCCGAGGTTGTTCCACGCCGCTGCCTCACCCTCGCGGTCGCCAAGGCTCCGGCACAGATCGCGACCACGGAGTGTGGCGTCCACCGACTCCTCGGGCCGGCCCGCAACCACCAAGGCGTTGCCGAGGTTGATCAACGCCATGGCCTCGTTCTTCCGGTCACCGGCGTCATGTGCCGCCTCTTGAGCAGCACTGCTGACGGTGATCAGGTCGTCCCAGTGCCGCCGCCACTCGAAGTAGGTGCCCAGACACAAGGCCAGCCTCACAGCCACACTCGCGTACCGCTCCGACCGCCCCCACTGTGCCGCGGCCACCAGCCCCGCGCGCTCCCTGTCGAACCAGACCAACGCCTCAGCGCGGGTGGCGAACCGCTCCGGCTCCGGCTTCCCCGGGAGCCACCGTAGTCGGTCATCCGCCGCGTCCGCCCAATGGTAGTAGTGCACAAGAAGCCGATGCCGCGCCTCGTCCACCGTCTTCACGTCCCCGGTCAGCTCACCCGCTCCGAACTCACGCACGAGGTCGTGCATCCGCCAGCACCCCGCGTCGTTTCCCCGCTCCACCAGGTGTGCTCGCGCCAGGGCTCGCAGGCCGGCCAGCGGCGGCTCTTTCTCCCCGGCCAGCACAGCGGCCACCTCTTCGCTCACCTCTGGTCCGGGTGCCAGAGCCAGCAGCCTCAGCAACCGTGCCTCGTCCGCAGGAAGCCGCCGGTACGACAGGTCGAACGCGGCGCGCACACTGCGGTCGCCGTCGTCGAGCGCGGCAAGCCGGTCGTACGACGCGCCCAGTTCGCCGGCGAGTTCCGCGGCCGACTTGCCGGGATCCTCCGCAAGCAGCGCCACCGCTATCTGCAGGGCTAGCGGCAGATACCCGCACAGCCCAGCCAGCCGCGCCGCCGCATCCGTCTCCTCCACGACCCGGTTGTCCTCCGGGTCGGCGATACGGAGTGCCCTGTCGAGGAGTTCGTACGCGGCGCCAGGCGTCAACTGATCCAACGGCACCAGCCGCGCCCCCAGCTGGGCCAGCCGGTCCCGCGAAGTGACCAGCACTCGGTGCCGCACACCCCCCGGCAGCAACGGCCTCACCTGCTCCGGCGACGACGCGTTGTCGGCGACGATCAGGACCGCCTCCCGCCCGGCCAGCACCGACCGGTACAGCGCCGCCCGCTCGTCCGCCGTCGCCGGGATGTGCTCCGGCTCCACGCCCAGCGCCCGCAGCAGCGACTGCAACGCCTGGTCCGCCGTCACCGGAACGTCGTCGTACCCGTGCAAGTCCACGAACAGCACCCCGCCAGGAAACCACCCGGCCTCCCGCGCCGCGTACGCCGCCTGCACCGCCAGCGCCGTCTTCCCGATGCCACCGAGCCCGGAGACGGCGGTGACGAGGACGGCCTGTTCGGCGTCGGCGGCCGAGGGATCCAGCGCGGCCCTCAGGCGCGCCAACTCCTGGTCCCGGCCGGTGAATCCGGCGGCGGGCGGCGGCAACGCGTCCAGGGCTGTAGGTGCCGGCGCCTGCTGCTTGTACTCCGCCTTGCCGATGACCGGCCCGGTGAACTTCCCGCCCTGGAAGTCGACATGATCGCTCATCCCGCTGCGCTCCCCGCCCCGAACGGTACGGCGTACTGGACGATGTACGCCCCCAGTCCCGCCACGGCGACGGCCTCCAGCGCGGACAGGACGACCAGGCCGGCCGAGACGTCGTCCCCCACCCAGTACACGACGAGCCCGCTCAACGGAACGACGCAGAAGGCCAGGAGGTCCACGACACACTGCGCGACCTTCCGTGAGAACCGTCGCGCGTCACCCCGGTGCGCGACCTCCCACCGGAACACCTCGGCGCCCTCCGCCTGCACCAGCTCGGCGAGCCGCGGCCCCAGTTC
Source organism: Streptomyces actinomycinicus (assembly GCF_016741775.1). GTDB lineage: Bacteria > Actinomycetota > Actinomycetes > Streptomycetales > Streptomycetaceae > Streptomyces > Streptomyces actinomycinicus. The sequence continues at coordinate 16,015 of NZ_JAERRK010000018.1, forward strand.
CCCCCGGACGTACGCCCCGATCGCCGAGATCTTCTGATCGTTGACGAGGTACGTCCATCCGAGCACCACACACACCGGCGGCAGGGCCAGCAGCATCGCCGTCTGCCTGGCCTGGGCCGCGGCGGCGATGACGGCCGCGACGACGGTCAGGGTGACGTACAGCAGGTTGTCCCGGAACCCGATCCGTGTCTTCTGCTCGTCCTTGACGGTCTGGTACTCGGTGAGCAGCAACTGCCCCACGGTGACATCTCGTTCCGCCACCTCTACCCCTTCCCCCGGCGTACCTTATGAGTGTGCCGGAGACGAAGCCCACTGTTCTGGTCCTGACCGCACTTGCGCTGGAGTACGCGGCGGTGCGGGCGTACGTCGAGGAACGGGAGGAACGCGTCCATCCGAACGGGACCCGCGTCGAAACGGGCAGGCTGCCCGACAGCCCGTGGCGGGTCGCGATCAGCGAGCTGGGGGTCGGCGCCGAGCGGGCCGCGGCACTCGCGACGCGGCTCATCGAGTGGCTGAAGCCGCAGGCCGTGTTCTTCGTCGGGGTCGCCGGCAGCCTGAAGAAAGACGTCGGCATCGGCGACGTCGTGGTCGGCACCGACGTGTACGAGATCCACGGCGGCAAGCAGACGGACGAAGGCTTCAAGGTCCGCCCCAAGGCCTTGCCCGGCTCCCACGCGCTCGAACAGGCGGCGCGTTCGGCGGCGCGGGACCTGGCGGACGTCGTGGTGCACTTCGCGCCGGTCGCCACCGGGGACGTGGTGCTGGCCGACGCCGAGTCCGCCATCGCGCGACACCTGGAGTCGCACTACAACGACGCCGCGGCGATCGAGATGGAGGGCTCCGGGGCGGCCCGGGCGGCCCACTTCAGCGGCCAGTTGGACGCCCTGGTCATCCGGGGCATCAGCGACCGGGCGAACGCGGACAAGGCCGCGGCCGACGCCGGTGGCTCGCAGCAGCTGGCGGCTGCGCAGGCCGCCGCGGTGACGATGGCGGTGCTGCACAAGCACCGGCCTCGTGACGGGGGTTCCGCCGACTCCGAGGAGGGCCCCCGAGGCCGCCCCGCGGGCCACGGCGGCGAGCACATCGACTTCCGCGGCGGCGTCTTCCTCGGACCCGTCATCGGGAAGCAGGTCGGAGGACAGCAAGCCTGAGCGCCCTACCCCTGGGGACACCAGGCCGGAAGGCGGCGTGGGGGCGGTCCACGGACCCGTTCCGCGCGCCAGGGCCGTGCTCCCGCCCCGGCCCATCGGCTTCACCGGCCGTACGGACGAACTGAACCGCCTGCTGCCCTGCCTCGCGCCCGTTCCCGAGGACGACAGCGCGCCGCCCATCCTCATCTCCGCCCTCACCGGCATGGGCGGCATCGGCAAGACCGCGCTGGCCCTGGAGGCGGCGCACCGGGCATGTGCACAGGAGTGGTTCCCGGGCGGGACGCTCTTCGTGGACCTGCGCGGCTACGACGACGCCCCGGCCACCGCCGACCAGGCGGTGCTGGCACTGCTGGACGCGCTCGGCGTGCACGGACCGGACCTGCCGACCACGGCGGCGCGGCAGTACGACGTCGTACCGGGACCGGCTCGCCGGGCGGCCCCGGACCCTCCTCATCCTCGACCACGTCTCCGACCCGGCCCAGTTCCGCGAGCTGCTGCCCGGCACCGGCCGGCACCGGGTGCTGATCACGTCCCGGGACCGCCAGGACACGCTGCCCATCCGGCACGTGGAACTGGAGACGCTGGACCCGGACGACTCGGTGGCCCTGCTGACCCGGGCACTGCACGACGCCGACGAGCGTGACGACCGGGCGGCGCGCGAACCGGACGCCCTGCTGCGGCTGGCCTCGCTGTGCGGGCACCTGCCGCTGGCCCTGCAGATCGCGGCGGCGATGCTGCGCCGGCGCCGGTGCCGGGACATCACCTCGCTGGTCTCGGAGACCGAGGAGGCGGGCGACCCTACCCGGGTGCTCGACCGCGGCAGCCCGGGGGCGGACCTCTACGGCCGTTCGCTCGTCCTGCGCCCGGTGCTGGAGACGTCGTACCGCCGTCTGGCGCCGGCACAGGCCCGGTTGCTGCGGCTGCTCGCGCTGGCCCCCGGCGAGGATTCCGGTACCGAGGCGCTGTCCGCCCGAGGCGGCCAGTGACCGTCTGTCCTGGCTGCCGGGGCGAGACGAGCCGGAGCCGTTCGCCGACCGGTCCCAGGCCTTGGCATGGCTGGACGGGGAACGGTCCCTGTGAACAACCTGGGTCTCACCCTGCGTGCGGCAGGCCGCCTGGACGGAGCGATCGACGCTCACACGCACTCCCATGAGGTGGCCAAGGCCCCCGGCGACCGCCTCAGGGCCGCCATGGCGCTGAGCAACCTCGCCAACGCCCTGCTGGTGGCGGGCCGTTCGGAGAAGGTGATCCAGATGCACGCCGAGGCGCTGGAGATCTACAAGGAGTTCGGAGACTGGTTCCGAACCGGCCAGTCCCTCAACAACCTGGCCATCGCCCACCAGGCCGCTCAGCACCCCGTCGAGGCGCACGCCTACTGGCTCATGGCCGTGGACGCCTACAACCGTGCCAATGCCCCCGAACAGGCCGCCAGATCCCAATCCCGCGCAGACTCATTGACCTGACCGGACCAGCCCTCATACCTTCACACGGCAGCAATCTCCGCGCCACCCCCACGTGCGCTCAGGAGGTCATGCCCGTGCGCCCCACCGCCGCCACCCCCACCGCCGCCACCCTCACCGCTCTCGCCCTCGCCGCCACCGCCCTCACCGCCTGCGGCAGCGGCTCCGGCAGCGACCCGGACACGCTCAAGGTGTCGTACAAGCAGTCCACCGACAACTCGGTCAAGGTGATGGACACCTACCTCGCCGGGATCAAGGAGCAGTTCGAGCGCGAACACCCCGGCAAGAAAGTGGAGTTCGTGCCGATCAAGGCCCCGGACTCGGAGTACTACACCAAGCTCCAGCAGATGCTGCGCTCCCCGCGGACCGCGCCGGACCTGGTCTACGAGGACACCTTCCTCATCAACTCCGACATCACGAGCGGCTATCTGAAGTCCCTCGACCCGTACCTCGCCAAGTGGCCGGACTGGGACCGGTTCTTCGACACCGCGAAGGCCGCCGCGAAGGGCCAGGACGGCAAGACGTACGGCGTCCCGGACGGGACGGACACCCGCGGACTGTGGTTCGACAAGCGGGTGTTCAAGAAGGCCGGGCTGCCCACCGACTGGCAGCCGAAGACCTGGGACGACGTCCTCGCGGCCGCCCGGACGATCAAGCGGAAGGTTCCCGGCGTCATCCCGCTCAACGTCTACACCGGCAAGCCGGCGGGTGAGCGGGCGACCATGCAGGGATTCGAGATGCTCCTGTACGGCACCGGCGACGGCTCCTCCGATCCGCTCTACGACCGTTCGGCGAAGAAGTGGATCAGCGCCGGCCAGGGGTTCCGGGACTCGTTGACGTTCGTCGAGACCGTCTACGAGGAGAAGCTCGGGCCCGAGGTCTCCGACGCGCTCGATCCCAACTTCGCCACCACCGTCAACGGCGAGCTTCTCCCCCAGGGCAAGCTCGGGATCGACCTGGACGGCTCCTGGCTGCCGCAGGCCTGGCTCCCGGGCAGCGGGCACGCCTGGCCCGACTGGTCCCGCCGGCTGGGGCTGGCACCCATGCCGACGCAGCACGGGCAGGCGCCCGGGAAGGTCAGCATGTCCGGCGGCTGGACCTGGGCCGTCCCGGCAAAGGCCGGCAATCCGGACCTCGCCTTCGACTTCGTCAAGGTGATGCAGACGAAGGACAACGCCCGGAAGTGGTACATCGCCAATTCCGGCATCGCCGTGCGGAAGGACGTCGCCGAGGATCCCGCCTACGCCACCGCCCAGCCCGGCATCGAGTTCTTCACCGGCCTGGTGGCGCACACCCACTACCGGCCCGCCTATCCGGCGTACCCGAAGGTGTCGACCGCGGTCCAGGAGGCCATGGAGGGGGTGACGACCGGTGACCGGTCGGTGCAGGAGGCGGCGCGCGGATTCGATTCCGCCCTCGACGACGTCACCGGCGGCCGAGTGATCCGGAAATGAGGGCCCGGCGCCGGGCCGCCCGGTTCCTCCCGCTCACTCCCGCCGTCGTCCTCCTGCTCCTCTTCCTCGCCGGGCCGATCGCCTACTGCGTGTACATCGCCTTCACCGACCTGCAGCTGACCGGCCAGGCCCACTCCTCCTTCGTCGGTCTGGCCAACTTCCGCCGGGCCTTCCGGGACGACGCGTTCCTGAACGCCGTGTGGCTGACGCTGGTGTTCACGGTGCTGTCCTCGCTCGTCGGGCAGAACACCCTGGGGCTGGCCCTGGCCGCACTCATGAAGCGGGCCTCGAAACCGGTGCGCACGTTCACCGGCGGAGTGGTGATCACGGCGTGGGTGCTGCCGGAGGTGGTCGCCGGGTTTCTGCTGTACGCGTTCTTCCGGCGGGAGGGGACGCTCAACGCCGTCCTCGGCTGGCTGCACCTGCCCCGGCAGAACTGGCTGTTCACCCTGCCCGTGCTCGCCGTGTCCTTCGCCAACGTCTGGCGGGGCACGGCGTTCTCGATGCTCGTCTACTCCGCCGCGCTGGACGGGATACCCGCCGAGATCACGGAGGCCGCCGAGGTGGACGGTGCCGGCGGCTGGCGGCGGATGTGGCACATCACGCTGCCGATGATCCGGCGGTCCATCGGCACCAACCTCATGCTCAACACCCTGCAGACGCTCTCCGTCTTCGGGCTGATCTGGGTGATGACGCGGGGCGGGCCCGGGGACCGGAGCCAGACCCTGCCGCTGTTCATGTACGAGCAGGCGTTCCAGAACAGCATGATCGGGTACGGCACCGCGGTCGCCCTGCTCCTGCTGCTCGTCGGCTCCCTGTTCTCCGCGGTCTATCTGCGGCTGCTGCGGACGGAGGTCTGATGGCCCGCGACCGTGCCTCGCGGCGGCTCGCCGCCGACCTCTCACTGCTGGCCGTGGCCGGCGCCTTCGCCCTGCCCCTGGTCTGGGTGCTGCTGTCGGCCGTGGACCCGCACGCCGGGCTGAGGGTGAGGGTGCCGGACGGGGTCACGCTCGACAACTTCGACGCGATCCTGACTCCGGAGATCACCTACACGCCGTTACTGAACAGCCTCGTCCTGTGCGGGGGTGCCACGGCGCTGACGGTCGCCTGTGCCGCTCTCGCCGCGTATCCGCTGTCCCGGTTCCGGTCCCGGCTGAACCGGCCGTTCCTGCTGACGGTCCTGTTCGCGACGAGCCTGCCGATCACGGCGATCATGGTGCCGGTGTACGCGCTGTTCGTCCGGGTGGACCTGATCGACACCCTGCAGGGCACGGTCTTCTTCTTCGCCGCCTCCCAGCTGCCCTTCGCGATCTGGTTGACGAAGAACTTCATGGACGGCGTGCCGAGGGAGCTGGAGGAGGCGGCCTGGACGGACGGGGCCTCGGCGTTGCAGTCCCTCGTGCGGATCGTGCTGCCGCTGATGGGTCCCGGGCTCGCCGTCGTCACCGTGTTCTCGTTCGTGATGATGTGGGGGAACTTCTTCGTCCCGTTCATGCTGCTGCTCTCGCCGGACCGGATGCCGGCCTCGGTGAGCATCAACGACTTCTTCGGCAACCGGGGCATGGTGGCGTACGGGCAGCTCGCCGCGTTCTCCGTGATCTATTCGACGCCGGTGATCCTTTTGTATGTTCTGGTGGCACGGCGGCTGGGCGGGGGGTTCGCGCTCGGCGGCGCCGTGAAGGGGTAACGTCAGGTAACTCCAGGTCACACGGGGTGACACCGAGTGTCAGCTCACTCTCCGCGATCAACCCGTACGTTCCTACGATCCGTGATCTCGGCGGAACCGACCGTAGTCAGCGTGGCGGAACACCCCTACTTTGTCCGGCGTGCGCCAACCCTCAGCCCAACCGAATCCCCCGGCTCCCCCGTTCAACGCCCCGGCCGCCCGCAGGCTCCGTGCCGCCCTCGGCATGGGGCCCGAGCACGTCGCCTACGGAATGCGTGCCTCGTACGGGCTGCCGTACGTCACCCCCGATCTCGTGATCGCCTGGGAGCGCGGCACCGTCGCCCCTGGGAACCCTGAACTCACCGCGCTCGCGGGTGTGCTGTGGTGTTCTCCGGGCGAACTCATCGGCCGCCCGCGGACCCTGCGCGAGCACCGCATCGCCCGTGCCGTCGCCCCTGAGGACGTCGCCCACGCCGTCGGCATGGAGCTGCGCGCCTATCTGCGGGCGGAGGAGAGCGGGCAGTGGCGGGGCAACGAACGCCAGTCGGCCGCGCTCGCCGGGATCCTGGACCTCGCCCTGCCCGACTTCGTCGCCGTCACCGGCCGTGAGGCGAAGCTCGCCGACCTGCTGCACAGCGCGGTGACCACCCGCTGGCAGGCCTATGTGCGGCCGGTGATGAAGCTCGCCCCCCTGGAGAAGGAGGTGGTGGAGGCGGTGCTGCAGGAACTGCACCAGGACTACCAGGGGCACATGGCCGCCACCCTGAGCTGGGGCGGCGGCAGCAGAAGCGCCAGTGAGTCCGGGACGCAGTTCCTGGACGGGATCGTCGACAACTTCTGGACCGGCGTCGAGGGCAGGACCGGCTGACCGCGGCCTCGCCTGGACCGGCTGACCGCGGCTCCGCCTGGACCGGCTGACCGCCTCCGCCTGCAGACGTGCCCCGCCGCGGCCGGCGACGGCCCGCCGGCCGGGTGTGGGGGCGTACGGCTCAGAAGACCGACTCGGCCTCGTCCATGCGGTCCTTCGGCACGGTCTTCAGCTCGGTGACCGCCTCAGCGAGCGGAACCATCACGATGTCGGTGCCGCGCAGCGCGGTCATCCGGCCGAACTGGCCGCGGTGGGCGGCCTCGACCGCGTGCCAGCCGAAGCGGGTGGCCAGGACCCGGTCGTAGGCCGTGGGGACGCCGCCGCGCTGGACGTGGCCGAGGATGACCGGCTTGGCCTCCGTGCCGAGGCGCCGCTCCAGCTCGTAGGCGAGCGCGGTGCCGATGCCCTGGAAGCGCTCGTGGCCGTACTGGTCGATCTCGCCCTTGCCGTAGTCCATCGTGCCGTCGGCGGGGTGGGCGCCCTCGGCGACGCAGACGACGGCGAACTTCTTGCCGCGGGAGAAGCGCTCCTCGACCATCTTGACCAGGTCGGCGGGGTCGAAGGGGCGCTCGGGCAGGCAGATGCCGTGGGCACCGGCGGCCATGCCGGACTCCAGGGCGATCCAGCCGGCGTGCCGGCCCATGACCTCGACGACCATCACCCGCTGGTGGGACTCGGCCGTGGTCTTCAGGCGGTCCATCGCCTCGGTGGCGACGCCCACGGCGGTGTCGAAGCCGAAGGTGCGGTCGGTGGAGGAGATGTCGTTGTCGATGGTCTTGGGGACGCCGACGACCGGGAGACCGGCGTCGGAGAGCATGCGGGCCGCGGTCAGGGTGCCCTCGCCGCCGATCGGGATCAGCGCGTCGATGCCGAACTCCTCGACCATGTCGGTGGCCTTGTCGCAGGCCTCGCGCAGCCGGTCGCGCTCCAGACGGGAGGACCCGAGGATGGTGCCGCCGCGGGCCAGGATGCCGCTGACCGCGTCCAGGTCGAGGGCGCGGTAGTGGCGGTCGAGCAGACCCCGGTAGCCGTCCTCGAAGCCGATGACCTCGTCGCCGTACTGCGCCACCGCCCGGTGCACGACCGACCGGATCACGGCGTTCAGGCCGGGGCAGTCGCCGCCTGCGGTGAGAACTCCGATGCGCATCGTGCTGTGTCTCCTGCTCGCTGTCGGTACCGGTGAGCCGATGTCGATTCTTTCACGTTCACCGGGTGAGCGAAGTCCTGACGGGCGCCTTATCCGGCAGCAGGGGTATTGTCAAGAGGGTTCTGCTCACCTCGGTGGGCGATTTTTATGCCGTAGCGACATACAAGACATGAGGAACGGAGTGGACACGTGACGCGCAGCGTGTACGTGACCGGGATCGACCGCGGCGACGGCCGCCAGGTCGTGGAGCTGGGAGTGATGGAACTCCTGACCCGGCAGGTCGACCGGGTGGGGGTGTTCCGTCCGCTCGTCCACGACGGACCCGATCGCCTGTTCGAGTTGCTGCGGGCGCGCTACCGGCTCTCGCAGGACCCGGCCACCGTCTACGGCATGGACTACCACGAGGCGTCCGCGCTCCAGGCCGAACAGGGCACCGACGAACTGGTCTCCGCCCTCGTCGACCGCTTCCACCTGGTGGCCCGCGACTACGACGTCGTCCTCGTCCTCGGCACCGACTTCGCCGACACCCAGCTGCCGGACGAACTGTCCCTCAACGCCCGTCTCGCCAACGAGTTCGGCGCCTCCGTCATCCCCGTGGTCGGCGGCCGCAAGCAGAGCACCGAGTCGGTGCTCGCCGAGACGCGCAACGCCTTCCGCGCCTACGACGGCCTCGGCTGCGACGTGCTCGCCATGGTCGCCAACCGGGTCGCCCGGGAGGACCGCGACGAGATCGCCGGGCGGCTCGCCGACCGGCTGCCGGTGCCCTGCTACGTCGTGCCCGACGAACCGGCTCTCTCCGCGCCGACGGTCGCCCAGATCTCCCAGGTCCTCGGCGCGAAGGTACTGCTCGGTGACGATTCCGGGCTCGCCCGGGACGCGCTGGGCTTCGTCTTCGGCGGGGCGATGCTGCCGAACCTGCTGGGCGCCCTGACCCCGGGCTGCCTGGTCGTCACCCCCGGGGACCGCGCCGACCTGGTCGTCGGCTCGCTCGCCGCGCACAGCGCCGGCACCCCGCCGATAGCCGGCGTCCTGCTCACCCTGGACGAGGTGCCGAGCGACGAGATCCTCACCCTCGCCGCCCGCCTCGCCCCGGGCACCCCGGTGCTGTCGGTGACCGGCAACAGCTTCCCCACCGCCGAGCGGCTCTTCTCGCTCGAGGGCAAGCTGAACGCGTCCACCCCGCGCAAGGCGGAGACCGCGCTCGGCCTGTTCGAGCGGTACGCCGACACCGCCGAGCTGGCCCGCCGGGTCTCGGCGCCGAGCGGCGACCGGGTCACCCCGATGATGTTCGAGCACAAGCTCCTGGAGCAGGCCCGCTCCGACAAGCGCCGGGTCGTGCTGCCGGAGGGCACCGAGGAGCGGGTGCTGCACGCGGCCGAGGTGCTGCTGCGCCGGGGCGTGTGCGACCTGACCCTGCTCGGCCCGGTCGACCAGATCCGCAAGAAGGCCGCCGACCTCGGCATCGACCTCGTCGACACCCAGCTGATCGATCCGGCCACCTCCGAGCTGCGCGACTCCTTCGCCGAGAAGTACGCGCGACTGCGCGCCCACAAGGGCGTCACCGTCGAGCTGGCCTACGACGTCGTCTCCGACGTCAACTATTTCGGCACCCTGATGGTCCAGGAGGGCCTGGCCGACGGCATGGTGTCCGGCTCGGTGCACTCCACGGCCGCGACCATCCGGCCCGCCTTCGAGATCATCAAGACCCGGACCGAGTCATCGATCGTGTCGTCGGTGTTCTTCATGTGCCTGGCCGACAAGGTGCTGGTCTACGGCGACTGCGCGGTCAACCCGGACCCGAACGCCGAGCAGCTGGCGGACATCGCCGTGCAGTCGGCGGGCACGGCCGCGCAGTTCGGGGTGGAGCCGCGGATCGCGATGCTGTCGTACTCCACCGGTACGTCCGGTTCGGGCGCCGACGTGGACAAGGTGCGCGAGGCCACCGAGCTGGCCCGCTCGCGCCGGCCGGACCTGAAGATCGAGGGCCCGATCCAGTACGACGCGGCCGTCGAGCCGTCCGTCGCCGCCACCAAGCTGCCCGGCTCCGAGGTCGCCGGTCAGGCCAGCGTGCTGATCTTCCCCGACCTCAACACCGGCAACAACACCTACAAGGCCGTGCAGCGCTCGGCCGGCGCGATCGCCGTCGGCCCGGTCCTGCAGGGCTTGCGCAAGCCGGTCAACGACCTGTCCCGGGGCGCGCTCGTCCAGGACATCGTCAACACCGTCGCCATCACGGCGATCCAGGCCCAGAACTCCAGCGAGAAGGCGTCCGAGCAGTGACCTCCCCCACCCGTGTCCTCGTCCTCAACTCCGGCTCCTCCTCGCTGAAGTACCAGCTCCTGGACATGCGGGACAGCAGCCGGCTCGCGGTGGGCCTGGTCGAGCGCATCGGCGAGCAGACCTCGAGGCTCGAGCACACCTGCGTGACCTCCGGCGACGCCCGCGAGCGCAACGGCCCGATCGCCGACCACGACGCCGCCCTCAAGGCGGTCGCCGAGGAGCTGACCCGGGACGGCCTCGGCCTGGACTCCCCCGAGCTGGCCGCGATCGGGCACCGGGTGGTGCACGGCGGGATGTTCTTCACCGAGCCCACGGTCGTCGACGACGAGGTGCTCACCGAGATCGAGCGGCTGATCCCGGTCGCCCCGCTGCACAACCCGGCCAACCTCACCGGCATCCGCACCGCGCGGGCGCTGCGCCCCGACCTGCCCCAGGTCGCCGTCTTCGACACGGCGTTCCACACGACGATGCCGGAGTCGGCGGCGCGCTACGCGATCGACCCGAAGACCGCCGACCGGCACCGGATCCGGCGGTACGGCTTCCACGGCACCTCGCACGCGTACGTCTCCCGGGAGACCGCGCGGCTGCTGGGCAAGGACCCGTCCGAGGTCAACGTCATCGTGCTGCACCTGGGCAACGGGGCCTCGGCGTCCGCGGTGGCGAAGGGCCGGTGCGTGGACACCTCCATGGGACTGACGCCTTTGGAGGGGCTCGTGATGGGTACGCGCTCCGGTGACCTGGACCCGGCCGTCATCTTCCATTTGGCCCGGGTTGGCGATATGTCCATGGACGAGATCGACACTCTTCTCAACAAGCGGAGCGGTCTCTTCGGCCTGTGCGGGGACAACGACATGCGGGAGATCCGCCGCCGGATCGACGAGGGTGACGAAGAGGCCTCGCTGGCCTTCGATATTTACATTCACCGGATCAAGAAGTACATCGGCGCCTATTTCGCCGTGCTCGGCACGGTGGACGCGGTCGCCTTCACCGCCGGCGTGGGCGAGAACGCGGCGCCCGTGCGCCAGGCGGCGATCGCGGGCCTGGAGGGGCTGGGGCCGGCGGTCGATCCGGAGCGGAACTCCGTGCGCAGCGGCGAGCCGCGGCTGATTTCACCGGACTCGGCGCGGGTGGCGGTCGCCGTGGTGCCGACGGATGAAGAACTGGAGATCGCGACGCAGACCTACGCACTGGTCGGAAAGAACAACTGAATAGCACCTGAGCGGTGTGGCACTCATTTGTATCTTCCGCCAGACGGAATATTCCGTAGCGAAACAAACCGATAGGATCGCCTCATGCGCCGTTCGAAAATCGTCTGTACTCTCGGCCCCGCGGTCGACTCCCACGAGATGCTCGTCGCCATGATCGAGGCGGGCATGAATGTGGCCCGGTTCAACTTCAGCCACGGCACCCACGCCGAGCACCAGGCGCGGTACGACCGCGTCCGGGCCGCGTCCAAGGAGACCGGCCGCCCCATCGGCGTCCTCGCCGACCTGCAGGGCCCGAAGATCCGCCTGGAGACCTTCGCCGAGGGGCCGGTCGAGCTGGAGCGCGGTGACGAGTTCGTCATCACGACCGAGGACGTGCCGGGTGACAAGAGCATCTGCGGTACGACGTACAAGGGGCTGCCGGGCGACGTCTCGCGCGGTGACCAGGTCCTGATCAACGACGGCAACGTCGAGCTGAAGGTCCTGGACGTCGAGGGCCCCCGGGTCAAGACGATCGTCATCGAGGGCGGTGTCGTCTCCGACCACAAGGGCATCAACCTGCCCGGCGCGGCCGTCAACGTCCCCGCGCTGAGCGAGAAGGACGTCGAGGACCTGCGCTTCGCCCTCCGCATGGGCTGCGACCTGGTCGCCCTGTCCTTCGTCCGGGACGCCAAGGACGTGCACGACGTCCACCGCGTGATGGACGAGGAGGGCCGCCGGGTCCCGGTGATCGCCAAGGTCGAGAAGCCGCAGGCGGTCGAGAACATGGAGGACGTCGTGATGGCGTTCGACGGCGTCATGGTCGCGCGTGGCGACCTCGCCGTCGAGTACCCGCTCGAGAAGGTCCCCATGGTGCAGAAGCGCCTGATCGAGCTGTGCCGGCGCAACGCCAAGCCGGTGATCGTGGCGACCCAGATGATGGAGTCGATGATCACCAACTCCCGCCCGACCCGCGCCGAGGCCTCCGACGTGGCCAACGCGATCCTGGACGGCGCGGACGCGGTCATGCTGTCGGCCGAGTCCAGCGTGGGCGCCTACCCGGTCGAGACGGTGAAGACCATGTCGAAGATCGTCACCGCGGCCGAGCAGGAGCTGCTCTCCAAGGGCCTGCAGCCGCTGGTGCCGGGCAAGAAGCCGCGCACGCAGGGCGGTTCGGTGGCCCGTGCCGCCGCCGAGATCGCCGACTTCCTCGGCGGCAAGGGCCTGATCGCCTTCACCCAGTCCGGTGACACCGCGCGCCGGCTGTCGCGCTACCGCGCGACCCAGCCGATCATCGCCTTCACCACGGACGAGGGCACCCGTAACCAGCTCACTCTCAGCTGGGGCGTGGAGTCGCACGTCGTGCCGTTCGTGAACACCACGGACGAGATGGTCGACCTGGTGGACCAGGAGATCGCCCGGCTCGGCCGGTTCGACGCGGGCGACACCGTCATCATCACCGCCGGCTCGCCCCCCGGGGTCCCCGGCACCACCAACATGCTCCGCGTCCACCACCTGGGCGGCACCCGCAGCAACTGACCCGTCCCGTACGGGCCTTGGAACGGCACCGGGGGCGCCCCCTGCGACAGGGGGCGCCCCCGGTGTTTTCCGCGGCTCCCGAACCGGCTTGTGCGACCGCTCAGTCGGTCGTGTACACGTGCATGCCGGGCACGTGCAGGTTGCCGCCGAACTGGGCCGCCTGGGTCACCTTCACATGGGTGAAGTAGATCAGCGGGATGTTCAGCGGGGGCGGGCTGTCGGGGCTGAAGGTCACCGGGATCAGACCGAACAGGTTGCCCGAGATGCTCTCGGTGTACATCACCGTGTCTCCGCCGGTGATGGTGGACGTCGAGCCCTTCGAGGCCTGGACGTGGTAGGTCTTGTCGGCCTGCTTGTCCTGGACCGTCTGGTGCAGGTCCCCGATGTCGGTCCCGCCGGAGATGACGTACTTCAGCACCTTCTTCTTGGTGCCGTTGGCCGTCTTCACCTCGACTATGCCCTGGTAATCGGCGCCCTTGAGGAGCAGGGAGCTGGCGTTCAGGTACCAGGGGTCGTCCGCGACCGGCACCTTGTTGTCGACGCCGCCCTCCTCGTCCGTGGCCGCCGGGCAGTCCTCGGCGTCGACGGACTCGCTCGCGGACGGGCTCGGCGTGGCCGACGGGGTCGCGTCCTTGACCTTCCCGGTGGTGTCCCCGGCCGTCTTGGAGGCGGTGCCGCTGGTGTCCTTGACCGTGTCCTCGGTCTTGCCGACGGTGTCCTTGGCCTTTTCGGCCGTGTCCTGGACGGTGTCGGAGGCGCTGCCGCCGGAGTCCTTGCCGTCGCTCGACGGGGTCTCCGTGGCGGACGGCGAAGGGGACGCGGACGGCGTCGACGCCGGAGCCGGGGCCGACGGCGAGGCGCCGGGGTCCGTGCTCTTCCCACCGGTGAGGATGTCACCGATCGTGTCGCCGATGGTGTCCAGGACACCGCCGCCGCTGCCCTGGGTCGCGGTCGGCTCCGGAGTGGCCGTGTCCGTGCCCGAGCCGGATCCCGATCCGGACGAGCCCGTGTCCGAGCCGGAGGAGCCCGAGGATCCCGATCCGGCGGTGTCGGCCGGCTTGGGCGTGGTCTCGTCGCCGGAACCTGAATCCGGCGAAGAGGTGTCGCCCGAGCCCTGGGTGTCCTTGCCGTCACCGGTGCCCGCGGTCGCCGTGGGGGACGGCGTGGCCGTGTCCTCGGACGTGCTCTGCGACGGGGACGGCGTCGGCGAGGCCGAGGTGTCCTTGTCGTCGCCCAGCGCCTTGACGCAGTCCTTGTACTCGTCGGCCGTCAGGCTCTTGGCCGACGTCGACGGGGACGGGCTGCCGTTGTTGTCGGCCAGGGCCAGCGTGGACGTGAAGCCCATGCCCATGAGCACCGCCGTGGGCATCGCCACGGAGGCTATGGCCTTGCCGGCCGGCATGTGGAACCTGGTGAACAGCGGCTTCCTGGGGGCCGCGTGGCGGGGCCCGGTTCTCGCGCGGGACCCCTCCAGATCGGTCCCGCGGGTCACCTCGTCAGCCGGCACTGTGCCTCCCGTTCGCCCCGTTGGCCGGGCTCGTTCCTGACAGGTCGTTCTCCCAGGGCGCCTTGTAGGGCCCGGTCGGCCCCTCGCTCACCGGGTCAGTGCCCTGCTGCGGCAGCGGGGTCGTCTCGGGAGCACCGCCCTCGCCCGGGGCGGCCGCGGCCGGCGGCTGCTCCTGCGGGGGCGCACCCGGCGCCCAGGCCACGGCCATCGCCCCGCCGATCAGGGCGAGCAGGAAGCCCATGACGAAGCCGCCGAAGTTGGCCACGGGGATGGACACCAGCGCGAGCAGGATCGCGGCGACGCCTGCGAAGGTCCGTACGTGCTTCTGGAACCACAGGCTCACGCCCAGGACGATGAGCAGCACACCGATGATCAGGGAGCCGGCTCCCGCGGTGGTCGACATCGCCAGCGTCAGGTGCCCGAGCTGGAGATGGGCGTACGGGAAGTACATGATCGGAAGGCCGCCGAGCATGACGAGCAGTCCGGCCCAGAACGGACGCGTGCCCCGCCAGGCGCGGAACTGCAGCCTCCGGCTGGTGGACTGGCCGGATGCGGCGGCAGGAGTCTCGGCGCTCATGGAAAACAGCTCCCTGGTGCGGCGTTGCTGTGGTGGTGATGTGTGCCGCGCGTGAGAACGCGGCCGGAGAGTGGACGGGCGGGGGCGCCACCGGCTCCCCCGCCCGTCAGCGAGTGCCTAGTAGCACTCCTTGACACCCGTCGCCAGCGACATGTGCAGACCGCTGAGCTTGAACGTGCCGGCGGTGGTCGCCCACGCCGTCTGCTTCACGCCGACCAGCGTGGCCTTGTCGGCCTGCTGCGCGAAGCCGAAGGGGTTGGCCTGCTCGCCGCCGCCCTTCATACCCGGACCCTTGGAGGCGTCCTTGGCGGCCACGCCGATGTCGATGTTGTCGAACGTCGCGTCGGCGTTGAGGTCGGCGACGTCGATGTAGATGTTGTCGGCCTGGACCTTGTCGTGGCCTTCGCCACCGGCGCGCAGGATGAGGCTGACGTTGCCGAAGATCGGCACGTCAGGCGTGACGACGGACTGGCACAGGTTGGTGATCTCGGCGTGCTTGAACGCCGAGACGGCCACCGGGTGCGCCGTCTTCTTGCCGTCCATCGTGTAGCCGCTGTCGATGGCGCCGTACTGCTCGAAGCCGGTGCCGACGAGCTGGTCGGCGGACACCTTGAACGACTGGCCGGACACGCTGAACGAGGCCGCGAGAGCGCCCTGCGCGAGGGCGACACCTATACACGCCGTGGCGGCCACGCTGGGCACCATGACCACAGCGAACCGCTTCCATCTGGTCCCGCCACGCACCTGGGACTCCATATTTCCTCCTTCTCGGACGTACATCTCCTGACCCCGACTCGCCCCCGAACGAAGGCTCAGCCAGGCAGGGATGGGAGAAGTGCTACGTCCTCGGGAAGGAGAGCGCCCGCACTCGGAGGCGCGAACCGCGCCCGAATCACCGGCGATCACCCCCGAGCGACAACCACTGGTCGCGCCTGACACACATCACGCACAACCTTGCCGGACAGGCTTCGCCGATGCGACGAAGACCCCCCTGCCCTAGAGCCGGCACCACTGCCGCCGGCTCTGCTCGGTGGGGACCCAGAGTCTCCCGTGACCCGACCGGCTGTCGGGGTACGGGAATGGACCGAGCGTCGCCGATCGTGGTGCATTCTCGGCCCGGACACAAGGGGGTTCGTTACTGGCTAGTAACGGCCGTATAACCAGGGGACGACCGGCCGGTCTCGGAGCGCGACGCTCGGTGGCGCCTGCGGGCAGAACAAAGCCGTTGATCCCTGGACGAAACCAGACAGACCAACGGCCTTGATTTACTCGGAGTAACAGCGGCCGCGATTACCAAGATTTGGTAAAGCGCGGCCGCCGTGACACCTTGTCGGCGAATCTTTCACCCCGGCACCACAAGCCGAGGCGTTTAGGGACTGGTCAGAACAGGGCGCGCGCCAGCGCCCTCCGCGCGCCGATCACGCGCGGGTCCTCGGGGCCCACGACCTCGAACAGCTCCAGCAGTCGCCGCCGCACGGTGTCCCGGTCGTCACCCACCGTGCGCTGCACGGTCTCGATCAGCCGCCCGAAGGCGTCCTCGACGTGACCGCCCACCAGGTCCAGGTCGGCCGCGGCGATCTGCGCGTCGACGTCCTTCGGCCGCTCGGCCGCCTCCCGGCGCACCTTCTGCGGGTCCATGCCCTGCACCCGCTGGAGCAACTCGGCCTGCGCCAGGCCCAGTGCGGCCTCGGGGTGGGCCGGGTCGTCGGCCAGCACGTTCTTGTACGCCTGGACGGCACCGCCCAGGTCGCCGGCGTCCAGCGCCTGCGCGGCCGCGTTCAGCGCCGCGTCGTAGGGTCCCGCCTGCTCCCCGCTCGGCGCGGCACCGCCCGGCTCGGCGTCCGGGTCGACGGTCAGGCCGGTCAGCCCGAAGCGCTGCTCGGCGACCTGCACCAGCTGGTCCAGGGTCTCCCGGATCTGCGGCTCGGGGGTCACCCCCTGGAACAGCGGGAGCGCCTGTCCGGCCACGACGGCGAAGACGGCCGGGATCCCCTGGATCCCGAACTGCTGCATCAGCATCTGGTTGGCGTCGACGTCGACCTTGGCGAGCAGGAAGCGCCCGTTGTACTCGACGGCCAGCCGCTCGAGGACCGGGCTCAGCTGCTTGCAGGGCTGACACCACTCGGCCCAGAAGTCGAGGACGACGGGGACTTCGGCGGAGCGCTGCAGGACATCCCGCTCGAACCCCGCCTCATCGACGTCGATGACGAGATCGGCCGGCGAGACGGCCCCCGTCCCGCCCTGCCGGGCGGCTGCGGCGCGCGTCTGCTCGGCCTTGGCCTTGGCCTCCTGGGCCGCCTTCACCGCGGCGAGGTCGACGACGCCGCTCATGGACATGTTCCGTGGCTGCATGCGTCTATCCTCCCCCGATCCCGTCCCTGAGTGAAAAAGCGATGTGCGGCGCCGGGTCCCCACCCCACGCCTGTGGTCTCGCCCGCGCACGTCCAGCACGAGCTTTCGCTACGACTCGTAGCGTAATGCCATGTGGGCACCGCGCGACACCACGCGTCGGTGATCTCTCTCACGGCACCGCGTGAACGGCCGGTTATGGTCGTGGGATGCAGAGCCACACCCCCGCCGGTCGCGCCGGACGCCCGCGCAGCGCAGCCGCGGACGCCGCCATCCTGGCCGCGACGCGGGAGGCGCTGGTGGAACTCGGCTGGTCCAAACTCACCCTGGGAGACGTCGCCACGCGGGCCGGGGTTGCGAAGACGACGGTCTATCGCCGCTGGACGGGCAAGAGCGAGCTGGTCACCGACGCGCTGGCCACCCTCTTCGACCAGCTGGTCCTGCCGGACCGGGGCAGCCTGCGGGCCGACGTGGAGGGCGTGGTGCTGCAGTTCGCCGATCTGCTCGAGCAGCCCGCGACCAAGACGGCGCTGATGGCGGTGGTCGCCGAGGCCACCCATGACGAGGCCCTGCGCCAGCGGCTCCGCGAGAAGATCGTGGCCCGGCAGAAGCGGCTCGTGGTCGAGGGCCGGCGGCGCGCCCAGAGCCGGGGCGAGATCCCCGCGGACGTGACCGATCCGGGCCCGCAGATCGACCTGATCTTCGACGTGATCGCCGGAGCGGTGGTGCACCGGACCCTGGTCTCCTGCGAGCCGGTGGACGCCGACTGGGCGAGCCGGTTCACCGCGGTGCTGCTGGACGGACTCGCCGCGGCCGGCGGCTGACCCCGACGCCCTTCGCGTGACATCGGCACGCCTCTTGTCACAGTGTCATGTCACCGTCATTCTAGAACTCCGGGTCTACTCGCATAGACCTCCACGGGCCGGATCCACGCGGCCAGAGGTCCACGCGCACAGATCTCCCCCGTGCGGACCGCGCGCAGCGCGCGCACAGGCCCTTCTCGCAGCACCCGCTCCACCTGACAGCGCCACCCCACTCGCCAGGAGGACCGATTCACGTGAGACCCCGTCAATCCCGCCGCCACGGCGCCGCCGTCACCGTCGCGGCCACCCTCGCCGCCCTCGGCGCCGGGCAGATCCTCGGCACCCCGACCGCGTCGGCGGCGGCTTCCCACTCCCCCACGCCCTCGTCCGCGGTGGCCTCGGCCCAGGACCGGGCCGCACGCGCCATCGCCGGCTCCCTCTCCGACACCGGCTGGCGCGCCCGCCTGCGCGCCGCGGCCCTCGCCTCCGACGAGGTACCCGTCACCCGGCTGGCCGGCGGGGCCCTGAAGCCCGCCCTGACCGCGGCCGACCACCGCATCGCCACCGCCAAGGGCCTGGACGGCCAGGTCGGTTCCCTCCTGCGGCTGCGCCTCGGGGACGACTCCATGCGCCCCGCGCTGACCGCCGGCCGCACCCCCTGGGTCGCCGCGGCGACCTCCGACGACGACGCCACCACCGTCACCGCCTACGACAGCCGCGGCCGGGCCCACTCCCTCGACGCGCACAAGGCACCCACGCACCCCGTCTACGTCGTCGACATCGACGGGGACCAGGCACTCGCCGCCGGCCTGCGCGTCCTCGGCACGGAACTGCACCGCCTCGGCGTCGCCTCCGCGGCCCCCGCGCCCACCACCGCACAGCAGCGCACCGGGAAGCCCGCCGGACGGCCGGCGCCGGCCACCGCGGGCTTCTGGACCACCAGGATCAGCGCGGTCGAGCTGTCGGACGACGAGGAGCCCTGGATCAAGGGCGACGCGGAGATCTACACCCTCGTCACCGGCTTCGGCCAGGACGGCAAGGTCCGCGTCGACCCGGTCGACATGCCGTACCTCGACAACGACGGCACGGTGTACCGGCCGAACCAGATCCTGGTCAACTGGTCGAACTACAAGTACGACCTGGCCGACGCCGTGATGATGGAGGAGGACGGCAGCACCAACTACCGCGACCTCGCCAAGGCCATCGCCACCGTCCTGCTCACCATCGCCGACCAGGGCGGCTACGTCCCGCTGGTGAACGCCGTCCTCGACGCCATCCCGGACGACTGGTGGACCGACGACCCGGACTACGTCGACTCCTGGTACACCCTGGCCCGCAGTGACAACGGCACCCGCCACGGGGCCCGGGGCAACGGCTGGATGACCGTGGAGCCCTACTTCGTCCAGCAGTTCTGACACCGGCCGGCCCACACGGGACGGCGACGGGCCGGCGGAGTCGCTCCGCCGGCCCGTCCGCGGCCGCCGTCAGAACCCGGCCGGCTCCGTGTACACGCCCCACTCGTCCCGCAGCACCCCGCAGATCTCGCCCAGCGTGGCCTCCGCGCGCACCGCGTCCAGCATCGGCTCGATCATGTTGGAGCCGTCCCGCGCGGCCGCCAGCATGGCGTCGAGGGCGGACCGTACGGCGCTGTCGTCCCGCGCCGTCTTCCGGTCGGCGAGCACCCGCACCTGCTCCCGCTCCACCTCATGGCTGACCCGCAGGATCTCCAGGTCGCCGGTGACCGAGCCGGTGGCGACGTTGACGCCGACGACCCGCTTCTCCCCCTTCTCCAGGGACTGCTGGTAGCGGAACGCCGACTCGGCGATCTCCCCGGTGAACCAGCCGTCCTCGATCCCGCGCAGGATGCCGGAGGTGACCGGACCGATCGGGTGCCGCCCGTCCGGGTGCGCCCGAAGGCCCCGCTCCTTGATCTGCTCGAAGATCTTCTCCGCGTCCGCCTCGATCCGGTCCGTCAGCTGCTCGACGAACCACGAGCCCCCCAGCGGGTCGGCCACATTGGCGACCCCGGTCTCCTCCATCAGCACCTGCTGCGTGCGCAGCGCGATCTCCGCGGCCTGCTCGCTCGGCAGGGCGAGGGTCTCGTCCAGGGCGTTGGTGTGCAGCGAGTTCGTCCCGCCGAGCACGGCGGCGAGCGCCTCGACGGCCGTACGGACGACGTTGTTGTACGGCTGCTGCGCGGTCAGCGACACCCCGGCCGTCTGGGTGTGGAAGCGCAGCCACTGCGCCTTGTCGGACTTCGCGCCGTACACGTCCCGCATCCAGCGCGCCCAGATGCGGCGGGCCGCGCGGAACTTGGCGATCTCCTCGAAGAAGTCGACGTGCGCGTCGAAGAAGAACGACAGACCGGGGGCGAAGACGTCCACGTCGAGGCCGCGGCTGAGGCCCAGCTCGACGTACCCGAAGCCGTCCGCGAGCGTGTAGGCCAGCTCCTGCGCCGCCGTGGCCCCGGCCTCCCGGATGTGGTAGCCGGAGACGGACAGCGGCTTGTACGCCGGGATGCCCGCCGCGCAGTACTCCATCAGGTCGCCGATCAGCCGCAGGTGCGGCTCCGGCTGGAAGAGCCACTCCTTCTGGGCGATGTACTCCTTGAAGATGTCGGTCTGCAGGGTGCCGTTGAGCACCGACGGGTCCACGCCCTGGCGCTCGGCCGCGACCAGGTACATGCAGAACACGGGGACCGCCGGACCGCTGATGGTCATGGAGGTCGTCACGTCCCCCAGCGGGATGTCCTTGAAGAGCACCTCCATGTCGGCGGCCGAGTCGATGGCGACCCCGCAGTGCCCGACCTCGCCGAGCGAGCGCGGGTCGTCGGAGTCGCGGCCCATGAGCGTCGGCATGTCGAAGGCCACCGACAGACCCCCGCCGCCGGCGGCCAGGATCATCTTGTACCGCTCGTTGGTCTGCTCGGCGTTGCCGAACCCGGCGAACTGCCTGATCGTCCAGGTACGCCCGCGGTAGCCGGTCGGATGGAGGCCGCGGGTGAAGGGGTACTCCCCCGGCCAGCCGATCCGCTCGAATCCCTCGTACGTGTCGCCCGGTCGGGGCCCGTACACCGGCTCCACGGGGTCGCCGGAGAGCGTGGTGAAGTCCGCGTCGCGCTTGCGTGCGGCGTCGTAACGGGCCTGCCAGCGCCGGCGGCCCTCCTCGATGGCGTGAGCGTCCATACCTTCGAATTTACTTGGACGTCCTAGTAAATGTCGATGGCTGACCGCCGTACGGCATCCGTACGGCGGTGTGAGCTACGCCTTGGCGACGGCCGGGGCCGGGCCGTCCGCCCGGGCGTCCAGCTCGCGGCTGATCTTCCGCTCGACGAAGAAGGCGGCGGTGGGGATGGTGCCCGCGATCAGCACCCACAGCTGCTTGCCGACCGGCCACTTCGCCTTGGAGCCCAGGTCGAAGGCGAAGATCAGGTAGATGACGTACAGCCAGCCGTGGGCGATGGCGACGACCCGGGTGAAGTCGGCGGCACCGTCGATGTGGAACCCGTACTTCGCGATCATGCTCAGGCACAGCAGCACCAGCAGGACACCGGTGGTGTAGGCCAGGACGCGGTAGCGGGTCAGCACGCTCTTCTTCATGGAGTCGAGCGTAACCACCCGTTCCGGGAGATCTTGCCCCGGGTCACTCCTCGTCGAAGTCGTGTGCCGAGATCCGCAGCGGACGGAGCATGGCGAAGATCTCCTGGCACTCCTCCGCGTCGTACACGCCGAGCCCGAAGTCCATGGCCATCAGGTCCCGGGTGGCCGCGTCGACCACCTCGCGGCCCTTGTCGGTGATGACGGCGAGGGTGCCGCGGCCGTCGTTGGGGTTGGGACGCTTGGCCACCAGGCCGGACTTCACCAGGCGGTCCACGGTGTTCGTCACGGAGGTGGGGTGCACCATCAGCCGCTCACCGATCTTGGACATGGGAAGCTCACCGGCCTTGGAGAAGGTGAGCAGCACCAGCGCCTCGTAGCGGGCGAACGTCAGCCCGTACGGCTTGACCACGGCGTCCACCTCGGCGAGCAGGATCTGCTGGGCGCGCATGATCGAGGTGATGGCGGCCATGGACGGCACGGTTCCCCATCGCTGCTTCCACAGCTCGTCGGCGCGGGCGATGGGGTCGAACGGAAGGCTGAGAGGCTTCGGCACGTCATCAGACCCTACCCGCCGGTCATATGCCGGTCAGCTCCGTCTCGGCTTTCGGGCGCCCGCCGTTCCGCGAGGTGCCGGCCCGGCGTTCCCGAGGGTCTCCGGCCCGGCGTTCCTCAGGGTGTCCGGCCCGGCGTTACTCAGGGTGTCGGGCCCAGCGTTCCTCAGGGTGTCGGGCCCGGCGTCCCCCGGTGCGCGGTCCGGCGCGCGGCCAGCGCGAGTCCGCAGCAGCACAGCGTGCCGAGCGCGCCCGCCCCCGCCACGGCCGCCCGCACCCCGACCGCCTGCGCCGCCACCCCGGCCAGCGCCATGCCCACGCCCTGCACGGTCATCAGCCCGGCGCTCAGCACGGTCATGGCCCGCCCGCGCGCCTCCTGTGGCACCGCCCGCACGAGCCACTGGTCCAGGCCCAGGGTGTACGCCGAGCCTGCCCCCGACAGCAGCAGGAGCAGCAGGGACGCCGGGAGCCCGGGACGCAGGGCGAAGCCCAGGTACGGCAGCAGGGTGAGGCAGAGCAGGGGCAGTGCGACGCGTTCGCGGGCCGGGGGCCGCAGCCGGGCGCCGGCGAACAGTTCGCCGGCCACCGTGCCGACGGGCAGGGCGCACATCAGCAGGCCGAGGCCGGCGGAGCCGCCGCCGAGGGCGGCGGCGTACGGCGCGGCGAGGGCCTCGGGGACGACGGCGAACGCCGCCGGCACCCAGAAGAGCAGGAACAGCAGGCGGATGCGCGGGTGGCTGAGGAGGGAGGGCGGGCCCGGCGAGGCGCCGTCCCGGTCCCCGGTGCGGGCGGGGCGGTGCCGGGTGCCGAGGCGGAGGAGGGCGGCCGAGGCGAGGAAGGTGCCGACGGTGATCAGCAGGGCGCGCCGGGGCGCGACGGCGGTGAGCAGCAGGCCGCCGAGGCCGTAGCCGACCAGCAGCGCGCTCTGGGCGACGATCCGCAGCAGCGAACGGCCGAGCACGAACAGGTCGCCCTCGCCGAGGACGTCGGCGAGCGTGGCCGTGCGGGTGCCGGTGAACACCGGGGAGACGACGGCGAGGCAGCAGCGCAGCGCGAGCAGGGTGCCGGTGCCGGTGCCGGGCGCCGCCATCAGGGCCACACCGGCCGCGCACACCAGGTCACAGGTGACGAGCACCCGCCGGGCCGGGAAGCGGTCGGCGACCGGCGCGAGCAGGACGCCGCCGACGGCGTACGGCAGGAAGCCCAGGGCGAAGGTGAGCGCGCTCAGCAGGGGTGAGCCGGTGCGGTCGTAGACCAGGACGGTGAGCGCGACCTCGCTGACGATCACGCCGAGCATGGACAGGACGTGCGCGGCGAAGACGGCCCGGAACTCGGGCACGGCGAAGACGCGGCCGTATCCGGCGGAGCGCGCCGGGGCCGCCTGGGGCGGTGCGGACATGCCCGGCAGAGTGCCCCGGGACGGGCGGCGGCCGTAGACTTTCGGCTCCAGCCGAATGTTCGCTACGACCGAAGAGGTGACGACCTGCCCTCCCGCCTCCACTTCGGCGACGACGACTTCCTGCGCTGCCGCTTCGCCCTCTCGCCGGTCTGGGAGACCCAGGAGGCGGTCCGCACCCTCAGGCGGCCGGACCGGCAGGGGTACCACGCGCCCTGGCTGCGGCGGATCCGGGAGGCGGCGGCCGGACTCGATCTCACCCCGCTGTGGCTGCTGATGCCGCGGCGCGGGCACTCGCCGGACTGGCTGGGGCCGCCGCCGATCGGCCCGGCCGCCACCTTCGAGGAGGAGATCGCGGCCATTCGTGCCTCGGACCCCGTGGCGGCCCGCGAGGACACCGCCCTCTCACTGGCCTGCACCCCGGGTGCGGCGGAGTCGGCGCCGGGCCGGGCCTGGCTCGCGGACCCCGAGCGGATGGTGCGGGAGCTGGCGGACGCCCTGGAGCAGGCCTGGCGGGTGCTGGTCGAGCCGGACTGGCCCCGGCTGCGCGCCCTGCTGGAGGCGGACGTGGCCTTCCACTCGCGGCGGCTGGCCGAGGTGGGGCTCGGCAGGCTGCTGCCGGAGCTGGATCCGCGGCTGTCCTGGGACGGCCGCACGCTGCGGCTCGCGCTGCACGGCGAGTACGCCCGCGACCTCGGCGGCCAGGGGCTCGTGCTGATGCCGAGCGTGTTCTCGTGGCCGGACGTGATCACCGGTTTCGAGCCGCCGTGGCAGCCCACGCTCGTCTACCCGGCGCGCGGCATCGCGGGCCTGTGGACGGAGCCGGCCGAGCGGACCGCCGGGTCGCTGGTACGGCTGCTGGGCCGCGGTCGCGCGGCGGTCCTGTCCGCGCTGGACGAGCCGGCCACCACCAGCGCGCTCGCCCACCGGCTCCGGCTCGCCCCGTCCTCGGTCTCGGCGCATCTGACGGTCCTGCGCGACGCGGGCCTGCTGGCCTCCCGCCGCTACGGCCACCAGGTGCTGTACGAGCGGACTCCGCTCGGGATGGCCCTCACGTCGGGAGGCTGAGGACGGGCCCGGCGGCCGGTGCGTGCCGTCAGGGCGTGGTCGCGGGCAGCCGGGTGGGTACGACCGGCAGCATGACGCCGTCGCCCAGGGGCGCGGTGTGCGGCACCAGGTCGCCCGCCCTGGCGATCTGCATCAGGTCGGGGAGGTGGTACGGCTCGGCGCCGTCCAGGTCGACCTGGTAGCCGATGTCGCCGAGGCTGGCCGCGGTCAGCCTGCTCAGCGGGTTGCCGGGCCCGGCGATGAACGGCGACATGAGTTCGTTCATGAAGACCGCCTCACGCCAGTGGCTGTCCTGGGTGCCGGGGCCGCCGAAATTGGCGACGGGCACCGGGACCGGCTCGATCTCCCCGACCAGCGCGGCGAACTCGGCCATGGCGAGGGGCCCTCGAAAGGTGGGGTTCTGGCTGCCCGCGCCCTTGAGGAGGTTCAGGGTCGTCCACAAGGTGCCGATTCCGAGGACGTGGCCCATCTCGTGCGTGATGACGTCGAGGAGGGTGCCGTTCGCCTCCATCTCCGCCAGGTCGGCGGTGTCGAACCGCATCACGCCCTTCGCCGGCAGCGACGCGCCGAACTGCGCGGAAGCCTCCCGGAAATCCGTCGGACCGGCCATGCCCAGCACACCCGACGGGCCGTCGATGGAGACGCCCTCGGCCTCGACGAGCACATCGTCGATGATGTCGCCCCCGACGAGCGCGGTGTCCAGGTCACCGACGATGACCCGGGACCAGCGGTCGGCGGCGGCCGCGAAGGCGTCCTGCTGGTTCTGTGTCAGTCCGCCGAGGAAACGGACTTCGATGGTGAAGGGTGAGGTGGTGTTGGCGATGGTCCTGGCCCGCTCGATGCTCGCCACCGCGGTGTACGTCTTGAAGGCATCGGTGGTGACTTTGCCCATCACGGATCTCCTCCGGATCGGAACCGACGAAGTCGCCCCCGCGCACCACACTAGGCCGGACGGGTGACCCCCGCTTGTTGGCAGGTCAATCGTTGATGCGGCAATCAGCGACGGCCGGTGCGTCGCAGACGGTGCCTGACCGCCCGCTGGGCCACCGGTCCGAGTTCCTCCAACGCGGCGACGAGGGCGCCCAGTTGTTCGAGGGCGTCCAGGGCCGCGTGGGCGCCCTGCGCGTCGACGCCCTCGTAGAGTTCGATGCCGACGAAGGATGCGGCGACGGCCCGGGCGAGGCCCTCGGGATCGGTGAACTCCCCCAGGGGGGTCGTCGCGAGCACGCGGCGGAGCGCCTGCTCGATCTCGGTGATCCACAGGTCGAGCCCGGCGGCGGTGGCCGGTCCGAGGCCCGCGTGGGTCTGGGCCCCGGCCAAGAGCTGCCCGAGCAGGGCCACATGGCCGCCCCGGCGCTCGTGCTCGTGGATGTCCCGCCCGACGGCGAGGAGTTCGGACAGCGAGGAGACGCGGGCGAGCCGCTCCCGGTACCGGGCCACGGCCTTCTCGGCTCCGTACCGGCAGGCGGCGGCGAGCAGTTCGTCCACGGATCCGAAGTGGTAGAAGACGAGCGCCTGGTTGACTCCGGCCGCCGCCGCCACGCTCCGCGCCGACGTCTTGGCGATGCCCTGCTCGGTGAGCGTGCGCAGGGCACCCTCGAGGAGCTTCGTCTTGGTCTCCTGGGACTTCGCGGTCTCCGGGCTCATGCGCGCGCCTCCTCCCGCACCGGGCGCAGTCCGGGCCGCACGCCGCAGGTGCGCACGTCCGTGTACGACGCCGTGAAGGAGCCCTCGTACCCGAAGAGCGGTCCGAAGTACCGGTTCACCACCCGGACCCGGATGCGGAAACGGCCGGTCCGCTCGTCGTACGCCTCCCGCACCTCGGCGGTGGCGCCGACGAGTTCGGGGACGCGCACGTCCACCGGGCCTTCCCGGAACCGGTGCGTGCCGGAGCGGATGAGCAGGGAGCCGTCGGGTTCGGCGCGCAGGTGCAGGTCGGTGGCGAGGTGCTGGTGGGTGCCGAGGTAGTCGAGGATGCGGTCGCCGTGCGGGCCGAGCACCATCTGCGCGTCGAAGCGGCAGGAACGGCCGGGCAGGTCGAAGGTGCGCACGAAGCTCACGGTCTCACGGCCGTGGGTGTCGGTGTACGGCACGTTCTCGATCACGAAGGGGACGTTCCGGTCGGCCCGCGGGACCAGGATGTTCCGGGTGGCACCCAGGGCGAGGAACGGCTTCACGAACGCGGGGCCGTGCCAGATGCGGTCCATCACGCCCCGGCCGGTGCACGCCTCACCGCTCGCCAGGCCCACCGAGAAGCGGCGCTGCAGCGCGGGGTGGAGGCGGTGGAAGCCGGGTCCCATGACGGTCTGGAAGATGGAGGTCATCCGAGCTTCTCCAGGGTGCGCAGGAGGCGGGGCGCCCGGGTGCGGGTGACGGGGGCGCGCAGGCAGCGGCGGGCGGCCGGGGTGGCGGCCAGGGGGGTCTTGAACAGGGCGAGGGAGATGCCGACCACCAGCAGCAGCGGGCACAGGTAGGCCGTGGTGTCGGTGAGGGGGCCGGACGGGCCGGGGACCCCGCCCCGCGCGAGCCCGGTCAGGCATCCGGCGAGGACGAGGGCACGGACGGCCAGTTCGGCCAGCCAGTGGCGCAGGGCCCGCTCGGGGGTGATGCCGCGCTCCAGCCAGAGCCGGAGCCGGTCGAAGGACCAGGCCGTCGCCCAGCCCATCAGCGGGCGGAACAGCAGGCGGTCGGCGAGGGCGCCGAGGGCTCCCCAGCGGGGGCGGTAGTCGTAGCCGGTGAGGAAGCGGACGCCGTGGGGGTCGGGCACGTAGCGCCAGTAGCCGCTGCCCTCGGCGATCAGTGAGAGGGGATGCGGCGAGGAGAAGCGCAGGGCGGAGGTGCGGGTGCCGTCGGGGCGCTCCTTCTCGCCGGCGGCGACGCCGGTGCCGGCGACCGTGAGGAAGGGCAGCACCCGGGTGGCGTACCGGAAGCGCTGGGGCTCGCCCTCCGTGCGGGGGAGGTAGTGGATCTCGGTGAAGCGCAGGTCCCAGCGCTGGTGCCGGGCGGGGTCCTGGGTGCGGGCCCATAGCTCGTCGAGGTCGGCGCGGATGTGTGTCTCTATGTAGAGACCCATGTGTTCCCCCCGGGTGGCGCAGAGTGTTTGAGCGACTGCTCAAATCATCTGGCGGCGAACGTACACCCTTTTGAGCGATCGCTCAAACGACGCGTACGGGAAAACCCCGGCCCGCGCGGACCGGGGTTCTCGCGGTTCGGGGGGCGGCTACGGCGCCAGATGGCGCTCCACGGTCTCGACCTTCGAGGTCAGGCCGTCGGTCACACCGGGCCGGATGTCCGCCTTGAGGACGAGCGACACGCGCGGCGCCCGCTCCTCCACCGCGGCGACGGCACGCCTGACGACGTCCATGACCTCGTCCCACTCGCCCTCGACCGAGGTGAACATGGCGTCGGTGCGGTGGGGCAGACCCGACTCGCGGACCACGCGCACGGCGTCGGCGACGTACTCCCCCACGTCCTCGCCGACGCCCAGGGGCGTCACGGAGAAGGCGACGATCATGCGTTCACGGTTCCTTCCTTGCGGGCGCGCGCCGCGATGACGGCGTCCTCGGCCTCGCGGCGCAGCTTGCGCTCGGCGAAGAAACCGCCGGTGGGCAGCACCGAGAGGACGAAGTAGAGGGCGGCGGTCTTCCGCGGCCACTTGGTGCGGTTCCAGGCGTCCGCCCAGAAGATCACGTACAGGATGAACAGGATGCCGTGGACGGCGCCCATCACCGGGACCGCGTCGAAGTCCGTGGTGCGCTTGAGCACCGAGCAGACGAGAAGGATCAGGAAGGACACGGCCTCCGGGGCCGAGACCAGGCGGAGACGGCGGAGGGCGGTGGCGGTCTTGATGTCCACGGGTCACCTTCGGTGGGAGTAATCGTTTGTGAACGCACGCACAAGCGTTCCCCCATTGTGGCAAACGGCGCCCGTAGGGGTCCGGTCAGGGTGGGTCTCCACCCATGGGACCTGTTCCGTCCACCCGTCCGGCCGCTACTTTCGCACCGTGGCGATGTTCCGGCTCCAAGGGAGCAAGGTGCTCGCCGTCGACATGACCGGGGACGCCGTGAAGGCGAAGAACGGCTCGATGGTCGCGTACGACGGGCAGATGACCTTCAAGAAGCTGAGCGGTGGCGGCGAGGGGCTGCGCGGGATGGTGACCCGGCGGCTCACCGGCGAACAGATGACGGTGATGGAGGTGAAGGGGCAGGGAACCTGCTGGTTCGCGGACCGGGCGTCCGAGATCAACCTGGTGGGTCTGCGGGGCGACACGCTGTACGTCGAGGCCGGCAACCTGCTGGCTACGGACGCGGGGCTGCGCACGGGCACGACGTTCACGGGCCTGCGCGGGGCCGCGCAGGGCAACGGGCTGTTCACGACCACCGTGGAGGGCCACGGCCAGGCCGCGATCACCTCCGACGGCCCGGCGGTCGTGCTCCGGGTCAGCCCGCAGTACCCGCTGATCGTCGACCCCGGCGCCTACGTCGCCCACCAGGGCAACGTGCGGCAGTCCTTCCAGTCCGGGGTGACCTTCCGCACCCTTCTCGGGGAGGGCGGCGGCGAGGCCTTCCAGATCCGCTTCGAGGGCGACGGGCTGGTGTACGTGCAGCCGAGCGAGCGGAACACGATCGCGGGGGACCTGTGATGACCTTCCGAGAGATCAACTCCAAGATGGTCGAGGCGACCGTGCTGCCGGGGCAACGCCTGTTCAGCCAGCGCGGGGCGATGCTCGCCTACAAGGGGAACGTGTCCTTCACGCCCAGCGTGCAGGGCGGCCAGGGCGGGCTGATGTCCATGATCGGGCGCCGCGTGGCCGGCGAGGCGACCCCGCTGATGGCCGTGGAGGGCAGCGGCACGGTCTTCTTCGGGCACGGCGGCCATCACGTGCACGTCATCGCGCTCACCGGCGACACCCTCTACGTGGAGGCCGACCGCCTGCTCGCCTTCGAGGGCACCCTCCGGCAGGGCACGATGTTCATGGGCTCGCAGGGCGGGGTGATGGGCATGGTCCGCGGCCAGGTCACCGGGCAGGGCCTGTTCACGACGACCCTGCAGGGGCAGGGCGCGGTGGCCGTGATGGCGCACGGCGGCGTCTTCGAGATCCCGATCACCCACCGGCGCCCGGTCCACGTAGACCCGCAGGCCTACGTCGCCCACCACGGCGACGTCCGCAACAAGCTCTCCACCGCGCTGGGCTGGCGCGACATGGTGGGCCGGGGTTCCGGCGAGGCCTTCCAGCTGGAGCTGAGCGGCAACGGCACGGTGTACGTCCAGGCGTCGGAGGAGAAGCTGTGAGCACCTACGGAACCCCGGGCGCCGGACCGGTCGTGCACGACCCGATGACGCTGCCCGTCGACGACAACGTGAACAAGTACACCTTCTGCGTGGAGCTCAAGGGCGGGCAGTGGTTCCTGCAGAAGGGGAAGATGATCGCCTACTACGGATCGATCGATTTCAACGGCATCGGGCACGGGCGACTCGACCGACTTGTCCGTACGTCGTTCCATTCGCCACTGCACGCGAGCGACTGGGTCGTCGCGGAGGGCTCGGGCAAGATGCTGCTGGCCGACCGGGCCTTCGACGTCAACTCCTACGACCTGGACGACGGGAACTTGACCATTCGCGCGGGCAACCTGCTCGCTTTTCAGCCAAGTCTCGCGCTCAAACAATCGATCGTGCCGGGTTTTCTGACCCTTATCGGAACCGGAAAGTTCGTGGCGGCCTCTAACGGCCCGGTGGTGTTCATGGAACCTCCGATCCGGGTCGACCCTCAGGCGCTCGTCGGGTGGGCCGACTGCCCGTCCCCGTGTCATCACTACGACCACGGGTACCTGACGGGCGTACTGGGCGGTCTACGTGCGATGACGGGCCTCGGCGGGGTTTCCGGGGAGGAGCACCAGTTCGAGTTCGCGGGCGCCGGGACGGTGCTGCTGCAGTCGTCGGAGACCCTGATGGCGGAGGCGGCGACGGGGGCCGTTCCACCCGAACCGGGGGTCCCCGGCGGTGGCGGAACGGCACCGGGCGGATACGGTCCGCAATCGTCGGGCGCACCGCGCCTTCCCGGACAGCTCGGGGACCTCCAGCGTCGCTTCGGGCTGTGAGCGGTAGTCTGCGGAGTGTGACGTCGAACGCGTGCGCACAGTCACACCACCCGAAGTAGTTCGTCATTCAACTTCTTAGGTAGACTTCATTCATGGAGACCGAGACGGCCACGCGCTGGCTGACCGATGCGGAGCAGTGCGCCTGGCGCACCCACCTGGAGGTCAACAGGCTGTTGACGTACCAGCTCGAAAAAGATCTGCAGCCGTTCGGCCTGACTATGAACGACTACGAGATCCTGGTGAACCTGTCCGAGTCGGAAGACGTGCGGATGCGGATGAGCGACCTCGCCTCCGCCACCCTGCAGTCCAAGAGCCGGCTCTCGCACCAGATCACACGTATGGAGAACGCGAACCTGGTGCGCCGTGAGAACTGCGAGTCGGACCGGCGCGGCCTGTACGCCGTCCTCACCGAGCACGGCATGGACACGATGCAGAAGGTCGCGCCGCACCACGTGGCCTCCGTGCGGCGGCACTTCATCGATCTGCTGCCGCAGGAGGCCCTGATAGAGCTGGACAAGGCACTCAAGCCGATCGCCGAGCATCTGAGAGGGCAGCGGGGACGCCCCTGAGCCGGGCTCAGCTCCCCTGGGTGCGGTAGCCGGCGGGCGGAGCGGGGTCGCTCACCGGTGCCCGCAGGAAGCGAGCGCCCCCCGCCACAGCGGCAGCGGCCAGGGCCGTGGCGCCCGCCAGGGCGAAGCACAGCTGCATCGGCAGCCGGCCGATCAGCAGCCCCGCCACCAGCGCTCCCGCCGAGCTTCCCGCGTTCACCGCCATGTTCACCCATGCCCCGGCCCGGGTGCGGGCGCCTTCCGGGGCCGTCTCGTCGGCGAGCAGGTACGCCGTGGTCAGGGCCGGGGCGATGAACGCACCCGCGAGGACCATCACCCCGGTGAGGGTCCACAGCCCCGGCGCCAGTCCGGCCGGCACGAGCACCAGGCCGAGCCCCGCCGTGAACCGGCACAGACGCGTCCGCGTGGTCGTACGCCACCGCACGGCACCGCCCGCCAGGCCGCCCAGCGCGCTGCCCGCCGAGAGCGCGCCCAGGACCCAGGGGACGAGTGCGGTGTCGTACGACCGTTCGGTGGCGAAGGCCAGCACCAGCAGTTCCACCCCGCTGAGGGCCAGGCCGACGCCCAGGGCCACCGCGACCGGGGGCAGGAGGCCGCGGACGGCGGCCGGCTTCTCCCGCCGCGCCGCCGGACGGGGGCCCGGCAGGACCGGGGACATCACGAAGACACAGGTGCCGGTGACGTTCAGGACGGCGCTGAGCAGGAGCGCGGCAGCCGGCGGGGCGACGCCCACGAGGGCGCCGACCAGCGCCGGGCCGGAGACGAACAGCAGTTCCTCGGCCACGCCGTCCAGGCTGTAGGCCCGTTGCAGCAGTTCCCGGTCGGCGACCAGTTGCGACCACAGGGCGCGCATGGTCGGGCCCAGCGGGGGTGCGCAGGCGCCGGCCAGGGCGGCCGAGGCGGCGACGAGCGGTGCCGGGGCACCGGGGCGCCAGGTGAGTGCCGCAAGGGCGCACAGCAGGGCGCCGTAGAGCGCCGACATGGGCAGCAGGGCCCGGCGCGGCCCGTGGCGGTCGATCAGCGAGGCCCGCAACGGCATCAGGAAGACGGTCGCGGCGCCGAAGAGCGAGAGCACGGTGCCGGAGACGGCGTAGGACCCGGTGGACCGGGTGACGGACAGCAGGACCGCCAGGCCGACCGTGCCGTAGGACAGCCGGGCGGTCAGTGCGGCGGCGAAGGTGCGGCGCGCATGCGGGACGCGCAGAACGGCGGCGTACGAGGGCCGCGAAGGGTGCGTGGACACGCGGAAGTTCCTCTGTGAGAGGCGGAAGAGGGGACACCGGGGGGCGCGGTGGCCGGTTGCCGGCACCGCGGATCCGGTGTGCTCTACGCCAAGGAGAGGAACATGTCCGTCAAGCTAGCAGAACGCCCGCCCGGCACACCATGGTTCAGCCCTGGGTGACGCCCGCGACCAGTTCGTCCGCCGCCCGGTAGGGGTCGAGTTCACCCGCGACGATCTTCTCGGCGAGGGCGCTGAGGCGGCGGTCACCGTGCAGGTCGCCGATGCGTTCGCGCAGGGCGGTGACGGCGATGGTCTCCACCTCGCGGGCCGCGCGGGCCCTGCGGCGCTCGGCGAGGACGCCGCGCTCCTCCATCCAGGCCCGGTGCTTCTCCAGGGCCTCCACGACCTCGTCGACGCCCTGGGCGCGGGCCGCGACCGTCTTGACGATCGGCGGGCGCCAGTCGCCCGGACCGCGGGCCTCGCCCAGGCCCAGCATGTGGTTCAGCTCGCGGGCCGTGGCGTCGGCGCCGTCCCGGTCGGCCTTGTTGACGACGTAGACGTCGCCGATCTCCAGGATTCCGGCCTTCGCCGCCTGGATGCCGTCGCCCATCCCGGGGGCGAGCAGGACGACCGAGGTGTCGGCCTGCGAGGCGATCTCGACCTCCGACTGGCCGACGCCGACCGTCTCGACCAGGATCACGTCGCAGCCCGCCGCGTCCAGCACGCGGATGGCCTGCGGTGCCGCCCAGGCCAGGCCGCCCAAGTGGCCGCGGGTGGCCATCGAGCGGATGTAGACCCCCGGGTCGGAGGCGTGGTCGGACATGCGGACCCGGTCGCCGAGCAGGGCACCGCCGGAGAACGGGGACGACGGGTCGACGGCCAGGACGCCGACCCGCCTGCCCTGTTTGCGGTACGCGGTGACCAGCGCGGAGGTGGACGTCGACTTGCCGACACCGGGCGAACCGGTCAGGCCCACCACATAGGCGTTGCCGGTCAGCGGGGCCAGCGCCGCCATGACCTCCCTGAGCTGCGGGGACGCCCCCTCCACGAGGGAGATCAGCCGGGCCACGGCCCGCGGCCGGCCTTCCCTGGCCTGGGCCACCAGAGAGGAGACGTCCTGCATCACAGCTCCGTTCAGCTAGAGAAACTCACCGGAACCCGGGTGGGTCCGGGGAACCTCGGAAGGTACCGCTCAGGCCTTCGGTACCCGCACGATCAGCGCGTCACCCTGGCCACCGCCACCGCACAGCGCCGCCGCGCCGACGCCGCCGCCCCGGCGCTTCAGCTCCAGCGCCAGGTGGAGGACGATCCGGGCGCCGGACATGCCGATCGGGTGGCCCAGGGCGATGGCGCCGCCGTTGACGTTCACCTTTTCCGTGGACACGCCGAGGTCCTTCATTGACTGCACGGCGACCGCGCCGAAGGCCTCGTTGATCTCGATGAGGTCGAGGTCGGCGACGTCCAGGCCCTCCTTCTTCAGGGCGTGCCGGATGGCGTTGGAGGGCTGCGAGTGCAGGGAGCTGTCCGGGCCGGCCACGTTGCCGTGGGCGCCGATCTCGGCGAGCCACTCCAGGCCCAGCTCCTCGGCCTTGGCCTTGCTCATCACGACCACGGCCGCCGCACCGTCCGAGATCTGCGAGGAGGTGCCGGCCGTGATCGTGCCCTCCTTGCCGAACGCCGGGCGCAGCTTGGCCAGGGACTCCACGGTGGTGTCGCCGCGGATGCCCTCGTCCTTGCTGAACAGCACCGGGTCGCCCTTGCGCTGCGGGATCTCCACCGGGGTGATCTCGGCCTCGAACAGGCCGTTCTTCTGCGCGGCGGCGGCCCGCTGCTGGGACAGGGCGGCGACCTCGTCCTGCTCGGCGCGGCCGATGCCGAGGCGCGTGTTGTGCTTCTCGGTGGACTCGCCCATCGGGATGTTGTCCCACGGGTCGGTCAGGCCGTCGTGGGCCATGGTGTCCAGCATCTGGATGGCGCCGTACTTGACGCCCTCGCGGGACTTCGGCAGCACGTGCGGGGCGTTGGTCATGGACTCCTGGCCGCCCGCGACGACGATGTCGAACTCACCCGCGCGGATCAGCTGGTCCGCGAGGGCGATCGCGTCGAGGCCGGACAGACACACCTTGTTGACGGTGAGCGCCGGGACGTTCATCGGGATGCCGGCCTTGACCGCCGCCTGGCGGGCCGGGATCTGGCCCGCGCCGGCCGTGAGCACCTGGCCCATGATCACGTACTGCACCTGGTCGCCCCCGATCCCGGCGCGGTCCAGGGCGGCCTTGATCGCGAAGCCGCCGAGGTCGGCTCCGGAGAAGGACTTGAGCGAGCCCAGCAGCCGTCCCATGGGCGTACGGGCGCCCGCGACGATCACAGAGCTGGTCGTTCCAGAAGACATGAGCTGCGATCCCCTTACCGGCCTGCACCAGGCCGAGGAGTGAACGAGGGTTTACTTCGAATGTACTGATGGCACTCCGTGCCGTCATCGGGCCGTAGGTGTGATCGCGCGCACGTTGCGTAACCACCTCCGTAGCGCTGCACTGAGTCCATGCTGAC
The DNA here is from genome assembly GCF_016741775.1 of Streptomyces actinomycinicus. Taxonomy (GTDB): domain Bacteria; phylum Actinomycetota; class Actinomycetes; order Streptomycetales; family Streptomycetaceae; genus Streptomyces; species Streptomyces actinomycinicus. The sequence goes on from NZ_JAERRK010000018.1 coordinate 51,053, forward strand.
GCGAATCGACCACATCGGGATCGCCTGTCACGACCTCGACGCGACCGTCGAGTTCTATCGGGCCACGTACGGCTTCGAGGTGTTCCACACCGAGGTCAACGAGGAGCAGGGCGTGCGCGAGGCCATGCTCAAGATCAACGAGACCTCGGACGGCGGCGCCTCCTACCTCCAGCTGCTGGAACCCACCCGCGAGGACTCCACCGTCGCCAAGTGGCTCGCGAAGAACGGCGAGGGCGTCCACCACATCGCCTTCGGCACCGCGGACGTGGACGCGGAGGCCGCGGACATCCGGGACAAGGGCGTGCGCGTGCTCTACGAGGAGCCACGGCGCGGCTCCATGGGGTCGCGGATCACCTTCCTGCACCCCAAGGATTGCCATGGTGTCCTCACAGAACTGGTCACTTCGGCCCCTGTTGAGTCGCCCGAGCACTGACCCCCGTACATAAGGGCCGGTAGGGTTGGGGGCGGTCGTCCCTCTTTCGGGGCGGCCGCAAGCCGGGGTCCGGGTTTCGGGGGACGAGCGTCGGGGCAGCAGCCCGTGCTCCGCCGTTGATCTGACACCATTCCCCGGGGGCCCCGTTCGGCGGATGGACGGTGCTCGTTGGAGAAGCTGACCAGGGGACGGATGGGACCGCGCAGTGCGGGGCTACGAGAGCCAGGAGCGAGAGCCGGCGGCTGACGTCGACCACCTCTCTCGGTTCGAGGCCGAGATGAAGCGGCTGAGGACCGAGCGGGAAAAGGCGATCCAGCACGCCGAGGACCTCGGCTACCAGGTCGAGGTGCTGCGCGCCAAGCTGCACGAGGCGCGCCGTACCCTCATGACGCGGCCCGCCTATGACGCGGGTGACATCGGCTATCAGGCCGAACAGTTGCTCCGCAACGCCCAGATGCAGGCCGAGCAGCTGCGCCAGGACGCCGAGCGGGAGCTGAGCCAGGCCCGCGCGCAGACCCAGCGCATCCTGCAGGAGCACGCCGAGCAGGCCGCCCGGCTCCAGGCCGAGCTGCACCAGGAGGCGGTCACCCGGCGCCAGCAGCTCGATCAGGAGCTGGCCGAGCGCAGGGCCACCGTCGAGTCGCACGTCAACGAGAACGTGGCCTGGGCCGAGCAGCTGCGTGCCCGCACCGAGCAGCAGGCCCGCCGGCTGCTGGACGAGTCCCGCGCGGAGACCGAGCAGGCCATGGCCGCCGCCCGCGCGGAGGCCGAGCGGCTGACCCGGGAGGCCCGGGAACGGCTGCAGAGCGACGCCGAGGCCGCCCGTGCGGAGGCCGAGCAGATCCTGCGCCGCGCCCGCACGGACGCCGAGCGGCTGCTGAACGCCGCCTCCACGCAGGCGCAGGAGGCCACCGAGCACGCCGAGCAGCTGCGCACGGCCACCGTCACCGAGTCGGACAGCGCCCGTCGGCAGGCCGCCGAGCTGAGCCGGGCCGCCGAGGAGCGGATGGCCGCGGCCGAGGAGGCGCTGCGCAAGGCGCAGGCCGAGGCCGAGAAGGTGCAGACGGAGGCGAAGGAGGCCGCCGCCAAGGCGCTCGCGAACGCCGAGGCCGCGGGCGAGGCCCGCACCCGCACCGCCAAGGAGCAGGTCGCCCGGCTGGTCGAGGAGGCCACCAAGGAGGCCGAGAGCACCCGGTCCGAGGCCGAGCAGCTGGTCGCCGACGCACGCGCCGAGGCCGAGAAGATCGTCGCCGAGGCCGCCGAGAAGGCCCGCTCGATCACCGCCGAGGAGACGGCCAGCCAGCTGTCGAAGGCGGCCAGGACCGCCGAGGACGTGCTCAACAAGGCGTCCGAGGACGCCCAGAAGACCACCAGGGCCGCCGCCGAGGAGGCCGAGCGGATCCGTACGGAGGCCGAGGCCGAGGCGGACCGGCTGCGGGCCGAGGCGCACGACATCGCCGAGCAGCTCAAGGGCGCGGCGAAGGACGACACCAAGGAGTATCGCGCCAAGACGGTCGAGCTGCAGGAGGAGGCCCGCCGGCTGCGCGGCGAGGCCGAGCAGCTGCGGGCCGACGCGGTCGCCGAGGGCGAGTCGATCCGTGCGGAGGCCCGCCGCGAGGCGGTGGCGCAGATCGAGGAGGCGGCCAAGTCCGCCGAGGAACTGCTGGCGAAGGCCAAGGCGGACGCCGACGAGCTGCGGCAGAAGGCGACCACCGACAGCGAGAAGGTCCGCACCGAGGCCATCGAGCGCGCCACCGGCTTGCGCCGGCAGGCCGAGGAGACCCTGGAGCGCGCCCGCAAGGAGGCCGAGCGGCTGCGCGCGGAGGCCGACGAGCAGGCCGAGGCGGCCAGGGTGGACGCCGAGAAGGCCGCGCGGGAGCTGCGCGAGGAGACCGAGAAGGCCGTCGAGGCGCGCCGTGCCGAGGCCGCCGGGGAACTGACGCGGCTGCAGACGGAGGCGCAGGAGCGGCTGGCGTCGGCCGAGCAGGCGCTGACGGACGCCCGCGAGGAGGCCGAGCGGATCCGCCGGGAGGCCGGTGAGGAGACCGAACGGCTGCGCGGCGAGGCCGCCGAGCGGATCCGTACGCTCCAGCAGCAGGCCGAGGCCGAGGCCGATCGGCTGCGGAACGAGGCCGCGTCCGACGCGTCCGCGTCCCGCGCCGAGGGCGAGGCCATCGCCGTACGGCTGCGCTCCGAGGCCGCCGCCGAGGCCGAACGGCTGAAGGTGGAGGCGCAGGAGACCGCCGACCGGGTGCGTGCGGAGGCGCAGGCCGCCGCCGAACGGCTCGGCACCGAGGCGTCCGAGACGCTGGCCGCCGCGCAGGAGGAGGCCGCCCGGCGCCGCCGCGAGGCCGAGGAACTCCTCGGTGCCGCCCGCGAGGAGGCCGGCCAGGAGCGGCAGCGGGCCCGCGAGCAGAGCGAGGAACTGCTGGCCTCCGCGCGCAAGCGCGTGGAGGAGGCGCAGGCCGAGGCGACCCGGCTGGTCGAGGAGGCCGACCGGCGCGCCACCGAGATGGTCTCCGCCGCCGAGCAGCACGCGCAGCAGGTGCGGGACTCCGTCTCCGGGCTGCACGAGCAGGCGCAGGAGGAGATCGCCGGGCTGCGCTCGGCCGCCGAGCACGCGGCGGACCGCACCAGGCGGGAGGCCGAGGAGGAGGCGGACCGGGTCCGCGCCGACGCCTACGCCGAGCGGGAGCGGGCGAGCGAGGACGCCTCCCGGGTCCGGCGCGAGGCGAACGAGGAGTCGGAGGCCGCCAAGGCGCTGGCCGAGCGCACGATGGCGGAGGCGATCGCCGAGGCCGAGCGGCTGCGCACGGACGCCGGGGAGTACGCCCAGCGGGTGCGCACCGAGGCGTCGGACGCGCTCGCGGAGGCCGACCAGGCCGCGGCCCGTACCCGCGCCGACGCCCGGGAGGACGCCAACCGCATCCGCTCGGACGCGGCGACCCAGGCGGACACCCTCATCACCGAGGCCCGCAGCGAGGCCGAGCGGCTGCAGAACGAGACGGTCGCCGAGGCCGACCGGGTGCGGACCGAGGCGCTCACGGAGGCGGAGCGGCTCCAGACGGAGACGGTCGCCGAGGCCGAGCGGGTGCGGACCGAGGCCCTCGCCGAGGCCGACCGGGTCCGCGCGGAGGCCGTCGCCACCGCCGAGCAGCTCGTCGGTGAGGCCACCGGGGACGCCGAGCGGCTGCGCGCCGAGGCCGCCGAGACGGTCGGTTCCGCCCAGCAGCACGCGGAGCGGCTGCGCGCCGATGCCGAGCGGCTCAGGGCGGAGGCGGAGGCCGAGTCCGAGCGGCTCGTCAACTCCGCGCGCGAGGAGTCGGAGCGGACCCTGGACGAGGCCCGCAAGGACGCCAACAAGCGGCGCTCCGAGGCGGCCGAGCAGGTCGACAAGCTCATCACGGAGACCACGGCGGAGGCCGACAAGCTGCTCACCGAGGCGCAGCAGCAGGCGCTGAAGGCCACCGCGGACGCCGAGTCGCAGGCGGACACGATGGTCGGCGCGGCCCGCAGCGAGGCGGACCGGATCGTCTCCGAGGCGACCATCGAGGGCAACTCGTTGGTGGAGAAGGCCCGGACGGACGCGGACGAGCTGCTGGTCGGTGCCCGCCGGGACGCCACCGCCATAAGGGAGCGCGCGGAGGAGCTGCGCGACCGCATCACCACCGAGATCGAGGAGCTGCACGAGCGGGCCCGGCGGGAGGCCGCCGAGACCATGAAGTCCACCGGTGACCGCTGCGACGCGCTGATCAAGGCCGCCGAGGAGCAGCTGGCGAAGGCCGAGGCGAAGGCCAAGGATCTGGTGTCGGAGGCGAGTTCCGAGGCGGGCAAGGTGCGCATCGCCGCGGTGAAGAAGGCGGAGGGGCTGCTCAAGGAGGCCGAGCAGAAGAAGGCCAGCCTGGTCAAGGAGGCCGAGGAGCTGAAGGCGGAGGCGATCCGCGAGGCCCGGCGCACGGTCGAGGAGGGCAAGCGGGAGCTGGAGGTCCTGGTGCGCAGGCGCGAGGACATCAACGCCGAGATCTCCCGGGTCCAGGATGTCCTGGAGGCGTTGGAATCCTTCGAGGCGCCCACGGGCGGCAAGGACAACGGGGTCAAGGCGGGCGCCACCGTGGGTGCCCCCCGATCGGGTGGTAAGGCGTCAGAGGGCTAGCGGGAAGGGTAGGTTCCGGTGTCTTCTGGGGGCTTTGCCCTGGTCCTTGGCAAGCTGTCCGTCGGTCAGCCACTCGAAAGAGGTGCCATTCCTCAGATCAAAACCGTATCCGCTCGATGACACACCGCTTCGGCCCCTAGGATTCCCCTTATCACCTCACCGGTCTCATTGACAGGAACCCCATGAGCGACACTTCCCCCTACGGCTTCGAGCTTGTGCGGCGTGGGTACGACCGCGCTCAGGTGGACGAACGTATCTCCAAGCTCGTCTCCGACCGTGACAGCGCTCTCTCCCGCATCACCGCCCTGGAGAAGCGCATCGAGGAGCTGCACCTCGAGACGCAGAACGCCCAGGCTCAGATCACGGACGCCGAGCCGTCGTACGCGGGTCTCGGCGCACGCGTCGAGAAGATCCTGCGGCTGGCCGAGGAAGAGGCCAAGGAACTGCGTGAGGAGGCCCGGCGCGCGGCCGAGCAGCACCGCGACCTCGCCGAGTCGGCGGCCCAGCAGGTCCGCAACGACGCCGAGGCGTACGCGGCCGAGCGCAAGTCCAAGGCCGAGGACGAGGGCGTCCGGATCGTCGAGAAGGCCAAGGCCGACGCCTCCCAGCTGCGTGCCGAGGCGCAGAAGGACGCGCAGTCCAAGCGCGAGGAGGCGGACGCCCTCTTCGAGGAGACCCGCGCCAAGGCCGCACAGGCCGCCGCCGATTTCGAGACGAACCTGGCCAAGCGCCGCGAGCAGTCCGAGCGCGACCTGGCCTCGCGTCAGCAGAAGGCCGAGAAGCGCCTCGCCGAGATCGAGCACCGGGCCGAGCAGCTGCGCCTGGAGGCCGAGAAGCTGCGCACCGACGCCGAGCGCCGCGCCCGCCAGACGGTGGAGACCGCCCAGCGCCAGGCCGAGGACATCGTGGCCGACGCCAACGCCAAGGCGGACCGGATCCGTTCGGAATCGGAGCGCGAGCTGGCGGCGCTCACCAACCGCCGCGACAGCATCAACGCCCAGCTGACGAACGTCCGCGAGATGCTCGCCACGCTGACCGGTGCCGCGGTGGCCGCGGCCGGCACGTCGACGGAGGACGAGCCCATCTCCCGGGGCGTTCCGGCGCAGCAGTCCCGGTAGTCGTACGGCACGGTGACCCTTCGGGGGCGGTGGGACCGGGTCCCGCCGCCCCTTGCCGTGCTGCTCCGCGGTGTCCCGTGCGGCGTCCGGTGGCGCCCCCTGCCGCCGCCCGCCATCGCGTGCGCGCTCCGCCGTCCTGCCACGCCACCACCCCCCGGTGTCCCCGTCCCCCGGTGTCCCCGGCGCCGCCCCCGACGATCAAGGCGGCTGGAGCATACCGCGGCCGCTCGAGTGGCAGGCCCCCCGAGCCCGTCTTAGCGTGACCGCATGATCGAGCTGGAGGGGCTGACCAAGCGGTACGGCGAGAAAGTGGCGGTGGACCGCCTCACGTTCGCGGTGCGGCCGGGGATCGTGACGGGCTTCCTCGGGCCCAACGGCGCCGGCAAGTCCACCACCATGCGGATGATCCTCGGACTCGACCACCCCACCGCCGGCGACGTCCGCATCGACGGCACGCACTACCGGCAGCTGAAGGACCCGCTGACGTACATCGGCGCCCTGCTGGACGCCAAGGCCGTGCACGGCGGCCGGAGCGCCTGGAACCACCTCCTGTGCCTCGCGCAGAGCAACGGCGTCCCGGCGAGCCGGGTGGCGGAGGTGCTCGACGTCGTCGGGCTCACCGCCGTGGCGCGCAAGAAGGCCAAGGGGTTCTCGTACGGCATGGGCCAGCGGCTCGGGATCGCCGCCGCGCTGCTCGGCGACCCGCGGATCCTGATGTTCGACGAGCCGGTCAACGGGCTGGACCCGGAGGGCATCCACTGGATCCGGAACCTGATGAAGTCGCTGGCCGCACAGGGGCGGACGGTGTTCGTGTCGAGCCACCTGATGAGCGAGATGGCGCTGACCGCCGATCATCTGGTCGTCATCGGCCAGGGGCGGCTGCTGGCGGACACCTCCATGGCCGACTTCATCCGGACGAACGCGCGGTCGTACGTCCGGGTCCGCACCCCGCAGCGCGAGCGGCTGCTCGACGTGCTGCACGAGGCCGGGATCACCGTCGTGGAGGCGGGCGGCGAGGCGCTGGAGGTGGAAGGCGGCAAGGCCGAGCGGATCGGAGAGCTGGCCGCGCAGTACGGGCTCGTGCTGCACGAGCTGAGCCCACAGCAGGCGTCGCTGGAGGAGGCGTTCATGCAGCTGACGGCCGAATCGGTGGAGTACCACGCGCACGCCGGTCCGGGTCCCGCCCCGCAGGACTGGGGCGCCGGCTGGAAGGGAGCCTGAACCATGGCGGCCGTGCAGGTCATCCGGTCCGAGTGGACGAAGATGCGGTCGGTGGCGTCCACGGTGTGGACGCTGTCCCTGGCCCTGGTGGTCACCGTCGCCCTCGGGATGCTCATCTCCGCGCTGTCGAACAGCCAGTTCGGCAACATGCCCGTGCGGGAGCAGGTGTCCTTCGACCCCACGCTCGTCAGCTTCGCCGGCATGGGCCTCGGCCAGCTCGCCATGATCGTGTTCGGCGTGCTGGTCGTCTCCAACGAGTACAGCACGGGCATGATCCGGGTCTCACTGGCCGCCGTCCCGCAGCGCGGCCTCTTCCTGTTCGGCAAGATCGCGGTCGCCGCCGCGCTGGCGCTGGCCGTCGGCCTGGTGACGAGCTTCGCCGCGTTCTTCCTCGGCCAGGCGGTGCTCGGCCCCCACCGGGCCTCGATCGGCGACCCGGGCGTCCTGCGCGCGGTGTTCGGCGGCGGGCTCTACATGACGCTGATCGCGATGTTCTCCATGGGCGTCGCCGTGATGCTGCGCTCGGCGTTGCTGTCCCTCGGCATCCTGATGCCGTTCTTCTTCCTGATCTCCAACATCCTCGGCAACGTCGACGCCACCAAGAAGGCCGGCCGCTACCTGCCCGACCAGGCCGGCGGCCGGATCATGGAGGTGGTGCCGAGGCTCGGCGACGACACGCCCTACGGCCCCTGGGGCGGCCTCGGCATCATGGTGCTGTGGGTGATCGCCGCCCTGGCGGGCGGGTACGTGCTGCTCAAGCGCCGGGACGCCCAGTGACGCCCTGGAACAACCGCCGGGACGCCGGCCACGTCCTGCTCAAGGCGCCGCGACCCACGGTGACGCCCTGCTCGAGGCGCCGGGACGCCCCGTAGGAGCGGAATCACGCAACGTATTGCCATGGCTTTACTTCCTCTTGGGCGGAACCGTCAGCGCCCGGATATCCTCCTAACCCTTACGGGGGCGTGTGCCCCGCTGTCCTGAACCTTTCGATGGGTGCGGAGCATGATCGAGGCTGTCGGCCTGACCAAGCGCTACGGCGACAAGACCGCCGTGTACAACCTTTCCTTCCAGGTGCGGCCCGGAGCCGTCACCGGCTTCCTCGGGCCCAACGGCTCGGGCAAGTCCACGACGATGCGGATGATCCTGGGCCTGGACAACCCCACGTCCGGGTCGGTCACCATCGGCGGCTACCCGTACCGCAAGCTGCCCAACGCCCCCCGGCAGGTCGGCGCGCTGCTCGACGCCAAGGCCGTGCACGGCGGCCGGGCCGCCCGCAACCACCTGCTCAGCCTGGCCCAGCTGTCGGGCATCCCGGCCCGGCGCGTGGACGAGGTGCTCGGCGTCGTCGGCCTCCAGGACGTGGCCAGAAAGCGCTCCAAGGGCTTCTCGCTCGGCATGGGCCAGCGGCTCGGCATCGCCGCCGCGCTGCTCGGCGACCCGCAGGTGCTGCTCTTCGACGAGCCGGTCAACGGCCTCGACCCCGAGGGCATCCTCTGGGTCCGCAATCTCATGAAGGCGCTCGCCGCCGAGGGCCGTACGGTCTTCGTCTCCTCGCACCTGATGAGCGAGATGGCCCTGACCGCCGACCACCTCATCGTCATCGGGCGCGGCCAGCTGCTCGCCGACATGAGCATCAAGGACTTCATCTCGGCCAACTCGGCCGACTTCGCGCGGGTGCGCACCCCGGACACCGAGCCGCAGCTGCGCGAGAAGCTGTCCTCCGCGCTCACCGAGGCCGGCGGGCACGTACTGCCCGAGCAGGACGGCGCGCTGCGCATCACCGGGCTGGCGCTGCCCCGCATCAGCGACCTGGCGCACGAGGCGGGGGTCCGCCTCTGGGAGCTGTCCCCGCACCAGGCCTCGCTGGAAGAGGCGTACATGCGGATGACGCAGGGCGCCGTGGACTACCGCTCCACCGTCGACCAGAGGGCGGGCCTCCAGCAGCCGCTGCCGCCCGGCGTCCAGCCCCCCGTGCCGGTGCCCGGTCAGGGCCAGCCCGGCTGGTACGCCCCGCCGCCGCCCCAGCAGGGCGGGCAGCCCTTCGCGATGCCGGCGCCCGCGGCGGGACCGTACGGCGCTGCCCCGGCGGGCGGTCACGCCGCTCCGGCGCCGGGCACGGCCAACCCCTACGCCCACCCGGGCGCCCCGGCCCAGCCGGCCGCGCAGCCCCACCCGGGCGCCCCCGCCCAGCCGGCCGCGCCGGCCCCGCAGGCGCAGCAGCCCGCGCAGGCTCCGGCGGCCGGCCAGGCCCCGCAGGACCAGCCGCCGGCCCTCGTCAAGACCGCCCCGGCGGCTCCGGCGGCCCCCGCGACGGCACCCGCAGCCCCGGCCGCCCCGGCACCCGCAGCCCCGGCCGCCCCGGCGCCCGCAGCCGCTCCGGCCGCCCGGCCCGCGCAGCAGCAGGCGCCCGCGGCGGCTCCCCCGGCCCCCGCCGAGCCGGCTCCCGCCTCCGCCGCCTCCTCCCCCGCCTCCGACGACCCGACCCAGCCCGAGGACGCCCGATGAGCACGCACCAGCCCCCGATGCCGCAGGCCCCGGCACCCGCGCCCGACTGGCAGGCGGCGCCCGGCGGCCCGTACCCCGGCTACACGTCGCCCATCCCGGTCGTGCGCACCCACCTCGGGCACGCGCTGGCCTCCGAGTGGACGAAGATCAAGTCGGTGCGCTCCACGATGTGGACGCTCGGCGTGTTCGTCCTGCTCGTCGTCGGCATCGGCCTGCTCTCCGGCGCGCTGGTCGAGGCCAACTCCGACTCCGAGAGCCTGTCGGGCGAGAACCCGCTGTCCTTCGGTTTCTTCGGTCTGCTCCTCGGCAGCATCTGCATCATCACGCTCGGCGTGCTGACCACGGCCTCCGAGTACGGCACGGGCATGATCCGTACGACGATGACCGCGTGCCCCAGCCGGGCGCGGGTGCTCGCCGCCAAGTCGATCGTGTTCTTCACTGTCGCCTTCGTCTTCGCCCTGGCGACCTCGGGTCTCGTGGCCATGGTCCACGCGTCGATGCTGGAGAGCACCGGCGCCCGGACGCCCACCGGAAGCGAGTGGTTCAAGGCCACCGTCGGCATCAGCCTCTACATCGCGCTGCTCGGACTGCTCTCGCTGCTCATCGGCTCGGTCATCCGGCACTCCGCGGGCGCCATCACCATCATGATCGGCGTACTGCTGGCGCCGCTGGTGCTCGCGCTGTTCATGTTCACCGAGTCGCTGAGCGCGGTGCGCGACGCGCTGCTCGAGTACTCCATCCCCAACCAGATGAGCGTCTTCTACTCCAACTCCCTCAGCGAGTCCGGCCCCTCGGGCTGGGACCCCCTGTGGATCATGCTCGGTGTGACCGCCGCGGTGTTCGCGGGCGCTTACGCGCTGCTGCAGAGCCGGGACGTGTAAGGCTCCGGCCGCACTCATCCCTCCCCGCCGGTGTCCGCACCGGCGGGCTCAGAACCTCGGTGCGTTACGGGACCGCTGCACCCGCGTGGTGCGGCGGTCCTTCGCGTTCCAGCAGGCCTTGTGCCAGTGCCGGCGGTCGTCGACGCCCGCGTGCTCCGGCCAGGCCACCACGTGCGGGACCCCGGAGGGGATCAGCTGGTCGCAGCCCGGGCAGCGGTACGTCTTGCCCTCGGCGCTCGCCCCGGCGACATGGCGCACGCTCCAGTCCTCGCCCTGCCAGGTCTCGGTGGACTGCCAGCCGCCGTACCGGCCGGCGCGATCGTCCTCGGCGCTCCGGCCCGTCGATCCGGCTGCCTTCGGTCGGTTGTGACGCGGGGACACGGGACACCTCTCGGGCTGTACAGGAAGCACGGGCTGCATCCAGCCTACGCGTCGCCGAGCGGGGTACGCGTACGGAACCAACCCGCACAAGTCCCCCTCCAGGGCGACCCATTCTGCAGACAATCCGCAAATCTCTCCGCCAGGCCGTGTCCTGGGCACGTGTCAGACGGTTATGCCGGTTGGGGGAGCTCCCGGGTCGGAGCCAAGGAAGCAGGAATGTGATGTACGTAGGTAGTTTTGTGCTGGCCGCCCAGTTCCCGGGCCAGGGCCACGGGGAGGCCCTGCACCGGGCCGTCCGCTCGGCCGAGGTCGCCGAGCAGGCCGGGCTGGACGCGGTGTGGCTGGCCGAGCACCACTTCGTGCCCTACGGCACGTGCCCGTCAGCGGCCACGCTGGCCGCACTGCTGCTCGGCCGCACCGAGCGCATCCGGGTCGGCACTGCGGTCAGCGTACTGCCCACCGCGCACCCGGTCGCCCTCGGCGAGCAGGCCGCGCTGCTGCACCTGACGAGCGGCGGGCGGTTCACACTGGGCGTCGGGCGCGGCGGGCCCTGGGTGGATCTGGAGGTGTTCGGCCGAGGCCTGGAGGCGTACGAACACGGGTTCCCGGAGTCGCTCGATCTGCTGCTGCGCTGGCTGCGCGAACCGTCGGTCGCGGCCTCCGGGGAGCGGTACTCCTTCCGCGAGGTGCCCGTCGTGCCCCGCCCGTCGGAGGCCCTGACGGACACCCCCGGCCCAGAGGTCGTCCTCGCCTGCACCTCACCGGCGAGCGTTCGGCTGGCTGCCGAGCGCGGGCTGCCGATGCTGCTCGGCATGCACATCGGGGACGAGGAGAAGGCGGAGATGGTCGCCCTGTGGCGCCGCTGCGCCCGCGCGGCGGGACGGCCGGCCGAGGAGATTGCGGGCGCCGGCCATGTCTCGGCCGGTGTCTGCCAGCTCGCAGACCGGCGCACGGACGCGGTGGAGACGCTGATGAAGGCGATGCCGGGCTGGCTCAGGCAAGGCCTCGACGCTCATGTGACGGTGGACGGGCGGGCCCGGTCGATGCGCGACCCGCACGCCTACACGGAGCTGCTCTGCGGACTGCACCCGGTGGGCACCCCGCGGCTCGCCGCCGACCGGCTCGCGGCCACCTCGGAGCGCACGGGCATCTCCCGCTTCGCCCTCCTGACGGAGGGCTCGGGCGACCTCGCGGCGACGGAGGAGAACCTGCGGCGCCTGGGCGCCGAGGTGCTGCCCCAGCTGCGCTGACCCGCCCCGGCCTCGCGAGTCGCTCGGGGGCTTGCCGCCCCGGTACTGGATGCACCTCCCGCAGGTGGAGCGGCAAGCAGGCGGCTCACTGCCCCGGCCCGGCCGGAGCCTCGCCTCAGCAGTCCCGAAGCTCCGGCGACTGGTTCAGCAGCTGAGCACGCACCGAAGTGAAGCGGGCCAGCCTCTCGTCCGCCGAGGCGTCCAGTGGGAACACCGCCACGCGGTGGCAGTTCTGGAAGGCCAGCCGCACACCGAAGTGCCGCTGCAGCGCGCCGCGTATCGCGTCACTCGCGAGCGCACGCAGCAGCTGTCCGCGTGCCTGCTCGTCCGGCGGGGGCGTCTGGTTGTCGGCGAACGGGCCGCCGTCGACCTTCAGCTGGGCCACCAGGGAGCTGATCATCTCCCATGCGTAGGGCAGGGAGGTCCGGACGCAGTCGACGAATGCTGCTTCGTCGACCTCGCCTCGCTCGGCCTGTTCGAGTAGGGCCGGTGAGACGTCGAGCGACATGGGTTCTCCTCTCGCACCCCCAGCGAGCAGGGGTTGCCGGACAGATGAGGGAGTTCGCGATTTCGAACACGCTGAGTACATGAGCCGCAACCTCCCGTTCTCTACGGTAGGCAACGGTCGGTGACCACACCAGCAGATTGCGTATATGGAACGGTCCGCTCATGCTCACTATCGGCCAGGGATGAACAAGAGTTTCCAGGGACAATTGGTGCGATTCACAGGCAGCGGGATGGGCGGATCGCGTGCACGGGCGCGCGTCGAGTAGCGTTGCCGACCATGCGTCTCGTCATTGCCCGGTGCTCGGTCGACTACGCCGGCCGGCTCACCGCCCACCTGCCCTCGGCGCCCCGACTGATCCTGGTCAAGGCGGACGGCAGCGTCTCCATCCACGCCGACGACCGGGCCTACAAGCCGCTCAACTGGATGTCGCCGCCCTGCACGCTGAAGGAGGGCGCCGGCGAGGACGAGGGCGTGTGGACCGTCGTCAACAGGGCGGGCGAGAAACTGATCATCACGATGGAGGAGATCCTCCACGATTCCTCGCACGAACTCGGTGTGGATCCGGGCCTGATCAAGGACGGCGTGGAAGCGCACCTCCAGGAACTGCTCGCCGACCGCATCGAGACGCTGGGCGAGGGCTACACCCTCATCCGCCGCGAGTACATGACCGCGATCGGCCCGGTGGACATCCTGTGCCGGGACTCCGCGGGCCAGACGGTCGCGGTGGAGATCAAGCGCCGCGGTGAGATCGACGGCGTGGAACAACTCACTCGCTACCTCGAGCTGTTGAACCGCGACCCGCACCTGGCCCCGGTCCGCGGCATCTTCGCCGCCCAGGAGATCAAGCCCCAGGCCCGCGTCCTCGCCACCGACCGCGGCATCAACTGCCAGATCCTGGACTACGACGCCATGCGGGGCATCGAGGACGACAAGCTCAGGCTCTTCTGACCCACCACCGCCACCTGCGCCGGCCCACCTCTCCCGGGCGGGTCACATCAGGGGCGCGGTCGACCCCGGCGCGCTCTGCGGCGCCGAGGCGCTGCTCGACGTGCCGCCGGCGGAGCCGGTCGTGCCGGCGGAGCCGGTCGTGCCGGCGTCCGTGCCGCCCGTCGTCGTTCCGCCGGTGGTCGTGCCGCCGGTGGTGTCGCCCGTCGTGCCACCCGTGGTGCCGTCCGTGGAACCGCCCGTCGTGCCGCCGGTCGAGCCGCCGGAGCCGGTGCCGCCGGTCGTCGTGCCGCCCGTGGTGCCGCCCGTCGTACCGCCGGTGCCGGTGCCTCCGGTGGAGCCGCCCGTCGTACCGCCGCCGGTGGAGCCGCCCGTGGAACCGCCGGTCGAGCCGCCGCCGGAGGTTCCCGAAGAACCCGACGGCTTGGGCGTCTTGGACGGGGAGTGCGAGGGCGTGCCGGAGCCGGACGGCTGGGCGCTCTCGGAGGGGTGACCCGTGTTCGCCGGCGGTGCCGGGTCGTCCGCCGTGCCGTACGTGCCGTCCGGCCCCGGTGACGTCGGCCGGCCGGTGACCGTGCCGGTGCCGCCGTCCCCGTCGCCCTGCGTCGGGTCCGCGCCCAGGCCCCCGCCGTCGATCCCCTGGCCGGCGGTCGGGTTGACGTCGACCTTGCCGGCCGGGTCCCGGTCGCCGTCCGGGTCGGACGTCATGCCGAGCGCGACGACCGTGCCGAGCACGGCGGCGAGCAGCGCCCCGGCCCCGGCCGCCACCATGTTGCGGCGGGCCAGGCGCCGGAAGCCGCCCTCCTGGGCCGCGGGGCGCGGCAGCTGCTGGGTGACCAGGGTGTCGGCCGCAGCGCCGTACGGCGGCGTCGGCACCTCGTGCCGGGTCTCGGGCCGCTCCTCCCCGGCGGGCGGCAGCGCCGGCAGACCCGGTGTCTCGCCGGCCCGGTCGGCGAGCAGGGCCAGGGCCCGGCGGCCGGCGACCGTCCCCCGCTTGTCGGCGAGGGCGGCCCGCAGCCCGCTCGACGCCTCCAGTTCGGCGCGGGCCCGGTCGAAGTGACCGCCGCAGAGCGCGAGGATGCCCAGCTCGTGGTGGAAATAGGCTTGTTCGGGCACCTCGCCGGCCAGCCGGGTGGCCTCCGCACCGGAGCGCAGGGCCCGTTCCCAGGCGTTCCACTGGAGTCCGGCGGCGAAGGCGGGCGCGGCGGTGCGGGCGAGCCGTACGGCCGTGCTCTCCTCGTCCTCGGCGGCCGGGGTGGTCTGCGGTACGGCGGCGGAGAGCGCGGCCAGCAGCGCGTCGGCCTCGGCGCACACCCGTTCCGGGGTGACCGAGGGGTGGCCGGCCCACCAGGCGTAGTGCTGGGCGGCGGTGAGGGCCCGGTCGGAGGCGTCTTCGGCGTACCCGGCGGCCTCCAGCTGGGCCTGCACGCCCGCCGCGAGGCGGTAGCGGGAGCCCACGGGCGAGACCAGTCCGCAGCCGGCCAGCTCGCCGAGGGCGGCGTCGGCGTGGGTGTCGCCGACCAGGGCGGGCAGATGGGCCTGGTGGGGTATCTCGCCGCCGAGGGCGACCGCGAAGCGGAGGGCGGCCCGGGCGGAGGCGCTGAGCCGGGAGGCGAGCAGCGGGGCGGGGGCCGCGGCCTCGCCGAGGGAGGGCAGCGGGAGGTCCTGCTCCAGGTCGACGGGCATGTCCTCCGGGTGGCGTACGTCCTCGAAGACGCCGTACTCGTCCACCGCGCCGGTGCTGGCCCGCAGCTCGTCCCGCTGCCGGAGCAGGGCCCCGGCCTGGACGAACCGCAACGGCAGCCCCTCGGACTCGAACCAGAGGTCGCCGGCCCAGTTGGCCTCGTCCTCGGTCAGTACCCGGCCGACGGTCCGCTCCAGGATCTCCACGCCGGCGGCGCGGTCGAGGCCGGCCAGGAAGACCTCCTCCACCTGCGACTCGGCGGAGGGCGCGGGCACGTCGGGGGTGGCGCCGAAGAGGAACGCGCACTCGGGGGTGGCGTCGAGGAGTTCGTCGAGGGGGCCGCCCCCGAACCCGAGGTCGTCCAGGACGACGACGGCACCGATCTCGCGGACGCCGGCGAGCAGTTCGTCCGGGCCGGGGCGGTGGCGGGGGGCGTCGTGGACGGCGTGGAACAGGTCGTGCAGCACGTCGGCGGCCGTGCGGTGGAGGCCGTTCAGGCGCACCACTCCGTCGGGGGCCAGATCCAGGCAGTCCTCGGCGACCAGGTCGAGCAGGGCGGTGCGGCCGGAGCCGGCCGGGCCGGTGAGGCGGACGGAACGGCCGCGGGCGAGGAGACGGACCAGGCGTTCGCGTTCGTCCTGGCGTTCCAGCAGGGAGACCGGGGGCTGGGCGGGGCCGGGCGGTACCGGCGGCCGGACGGCACGTTCCCGTTCGGCGCGCTCGTCGGCGGTGCGCTTGCGGGGTTCGCCGGGGCGGTCGGCGGGCGGGCAGGGTTCTATCTCGCTGCCGTCGACCGGGTTGACGGTCAGCTGGAGGTCACCCGTGACGAGCTGGACGATCCGGGCGGGCGTGGGCGCGCCCGGGGCGAAGTCGGCGGTGAGGGATTCCCGGGGCGGGCGGCGGCTGTGCGCCGGTTCCTGCTCCTCGGGTCCCGGGTTGATCGGGTCCATTGGGTTCATGCCCCTCAAAAGCGTCGTGTGCCCGCGATTCCGGCCCTCCCGGCCTTGTCGCACACCGCGCTGTCGCTTCTGGTCCGGGCCCGCTCGGTCGAGGGTCGCGAGGGAGCGGGCGACCGAACACTAAACCTTCGCCGGCTGATTCCGACAGGGTGGGGTGCCGTGCGGTCCGAGTCGTCACGGTCCGTCGAGGATCGCCTCCGGCGGGTGGTTCGGCGGCTGCGCCCGGATCTGCCCCCTCACCCGGTTCAACCTGTTCGCGCTACACCCCGTACGCCCTCACACGTGTACGCGCCTGACCCTCATCCGCACCTCACACGTCTGCGCGGGCCTCTCCCCCGTTCGCGCCTCACACGCGGGGCAGTGACTCCACTCCGATGCCGCCCTCGATGGCGAGGATGCGGTGCAGCCGGGTGGCCACCAGCAGCCGCTGCATCTGCGGTGGTACGCCCCGCAGTACGAGTCGGCGCCCGCAGCGGCCGGCCCGCCGGTGGGCGCCCATGATCACCCCGAGTCCGGTGGCGTCCCAGGAGTCCAGTTCGGACAGGTCGAGCACCAGGTCGCCGACTCCGGTGTCGACGGCCGAGTGCAGAGCCGTACGGGCGTCCGCCGCGCTGCGGACGTCGAGGCGGCCCCCGACGACCAGCTCGGCGTGGTCGCCCCTGATGTGCATGATCGCTCCCCGTTGAGTGCGGTTGGCGTACTCCGTGACGGTGCTGTGCAACGTCTGACTGTGCGAGTGGCGGTGCGGTTGCTGCTTGTAAGCGAACCGATACCGAATTCACCCCCGGGAGTGACGCTCCCGGGGCTGTCGTGCGCGGGCGGGTTGACTCAGTACGTGTAGAAGCCCTGCCCGCTCTTGCGACCGATGTCACCGGCGTCCACCATCCGGCGCATCAGCTCCGGCGGGGCGAACTTCTCGTCCTGGCACTCGGTGTAGATGTTGCCGGTGGCGTGCAGCAGGATGTCCACGCCGGTGAGGTCGGCGGTGGCGAGCGGGCCCATGGCGTGGCCGAAGCCCAGCTTGCAGGCGAGGTCGATGTCCTCGGCGGTGGCGACGCCGGACTCGTAGAGCTTGGTCGCCTCGACCACGAGGGCGGAGATGAGCCGGGTGGTGACGAAGCCGGCCACGTCCCGGTTGACGACGATGCAGGTCTTGCCGACGGACTCGGCGAACTCCCGTGCGGTGGCCAGGGTTTCGTCGCTGGTCTTGTAGCCGCGGACCAGCTCGACGAGCTGCATCATCGGCACCGGCGAGAAGAAGTGCACGCCGACGACCCGCTCAGGGTGCTCGGTGGCCGCCGCGATCTTGGTGATCGGGATGGCGGAGGTGTTGGAGGCGAGCACGGCGTCCTCGCGGACGATCTTGTCGAGCGCGCGGAAGATCTCGTGCTTGACCTCGAGCTTCTCGAAGACGGCCTCCACCACGACGTCCGCCTCGGCGGCGGCGTCCAGGTCGGTGGTGGGGGTGATGCGCGCGAGGGCCGCCTCGGCGTCCTCGGCGGCCAGCTTGCCCTTGCCGACGAACTTGTCGTAGGAGGCCTCGATGCCGTCGGTGCCGCGCTTCAGTGCCTCGTCGGTGACGTCCCGCAGGACGACGTCCCAGCCCGCCTGCGCGGCGACCTGAGCGATGCCGGAACCCATGAGACCGGCCCCGATGACGGCGAGCTTCCGTGCCACTCCGACTCCCTATGAACGTGGTGAAGGTCTGCCTCTCCTCGGCGGACCATAGCGCTCGCGCGACGACTTGAGGACGGTAAGTAATGCGTGTCACTGTCTCAGGGGGTGAGACCCCGGTCACGTCTCATTTGACGGACTTGGTACCCGCTCAGTCCCCCTGCCGGACGGCGTAGTTGAGCACCTTCTCGCTCAACAGGTCCTCGACGCCGTCCAGGAGGACAAGTACCTCTCGTGACACTTCGGCCGGTTTGCGCCCGTCGAGCATCCGGCGGCCGATGGCGACGAAAACGGTCTGGTGGATCCAGCAGATCTGACCCGCCATCAGATCGGGCAGCGGGTCGGCGTCGGCGGCGCCGGTCTCGTCGCGCAGGGCCGCCTCCAGGCTGTCGTGGATCTCCTGCTGCAGGCTCCACAGGCGGGAGCGCAGCGGCGGGGCCTCGTGGATGACGCGCATGAAGCGGTCGTAGCCCTCCATCAGGCCGACGCGGGGCGAGACGGCCTCGACCTCCTCGCGCAGTTCCCGCAGTACGGCCCGGGCGGCGGACTCGCCCGCGTCCCGGCCGCGCACCCAGCGGGCGAGCCGGTCGACGACCCCGGCGGAGCGGTCGAAGAAGAGGTCCTCCTTGGCCGGGAAGTAGTTGTAGACGGTGTTCACGGAGACGTCGGCGGCCTCCGCCACGTCCGCCATGGTCACCGCCATGAAGCCGCGTTCCAGGAACAGTCCCGTGGCGATGTCCGAGATGCGCTGCCTGGTCTCGCGCTTCTTCCGCTCCCTGAGCCCCTCTGCCATGCGGCCATCGTAGGCCGCCCGCAAAAATGGGACCTCACAAAACTTGGAGGCATTGCAAAATTTGAGGGACTCTGTTTTTCTGGGCGCATGCCAGCAGTCATCAGTACGGCGGGCCTCGCCCGCACCTTCCGGACGAAGAACGGCCCCGTCGACGCCGTCCGCTGCGTCGACCTCACCGTCCAGGCGAGCGAGATCCTCGGCTTTCTCGGACCCAACGGCGCGGGCAAGACCACCACCCTGCGCATGCTCACCACCCTGCTGAGGCCGACCGGCGGCGCGGCCACCGTCGCCGGGTGCGACCTGGCGACGGATCCGGCCGGGGTGCGCCGCGCCAGCGGCTACGTCGCACAGTCCGGCGGGGTCGACCCGCAGATCACCGTCATGGAGGAACTGGTCACCCAGGGCCGGATGTACCGGCTGCCGAAGGCGCGGGCGGTCGCCCGCGCCGAGGAACTGGCCGCGGACCTGGATCTCACCGGCTTCCTCGGCCGGAAGACCGGCGCGCTCTCCGGCGGCCAGCGACGGCGCCTGGACATCGCGATGGCGCTCACCCACCGCCCGGAGGTGCTGTTCCTGGACGAGCCGACGACCGGCCTCGACCCCGGCAGCCGTGCCGACCTGTGGGCGCTGGTCCGGCGGCTGCGCGACGAGCACGGCACGACCGTCTTCCTGACCACCCACTACCTGGACGAGGCGGACGCCCTCGCCGACCGGCTGGTGATCGTGGACGCCGGCACGGTCGCCGCGGAGGGCACCCCGGGCGCACTCAAACTGCGCTACGGCGGCTCGCTCGACGCCACGCTCCAGGACACCTTCCTCGCCGTCACCGGCCGCCGCCCCGCCCCGGCCGACTCCGCCCCCGTGGCCGTCTAGGCCGTACCGGACGTACAGGAACCCCGATGCTGCTTCATGACACGGCCCTGATCTACGGCCGCTATCTCCGCCAGTCCCTGCGCTCCCGCTTCGCCCTGCTCTTCGGGGTGCTGACGCCGCTGCTCTACCTGCTCTTCTTCGGCCCGCTGCTCACCCGCCTGCCGCTGGGCGGGCGGGGCACCTCCTGGCAGGTGCTCGTCCCGGGCCTGCTGCTGCAACTCGGCCTGTTCGGCGCGCTGTTCGCAGGATTCACGATCATCATCGAGAAGGGGCAGGGAGTGGTGGAGCGGATGCGGGTGACGCCGGTCAACCGGCTCGCCCTGCTGCTCGGCCGGGTGCTGCGGGACGCCACGGTCTTCGTCTTCCAGGCGGTGCTGCTGGTGCTGGCGGCGCTGGTGATGGGCCTGCGGGCACCGCTCGCGGGCGTCCTCATCGGCTTCGCGTTCGTCGGCCTGCTCACGCTCTCCCTGGCCTCGGTGTCGTACGCCCTCGGTATGAAGGCCCGCACCCCGCAGGAGTTCGGCCCGCTGATCAACGCGGTGTCGATGCCGTCGATGCTGCTGTCCGGCCTGATGCTCCCGATGAGCCTCGCCCCGGGCTGGCTGGACGTGCTCTCGCACCTCGTACCGTTCCGCTATCTGGTGGACGCCGTCCGTGACGCGTACGTCGGCGCGTACGCGACCCCGCACATGCTGTACGGCGTTCTCGTCGCCGTCGGTTTCGCGGCGCTGGCCGTGACGGTGGGCACACGGGTGTTCCGGACGGCCGGAGCGTAACTACGCTGGCCACATGGTCAATCTGACGCGCATCTACACCAGGACCGGCGACCAGGGCACCACCAGCCTCGGTGACATGAGCCGGGTGCCCAAGACGGACCTCCGGATCTCCGCCTACGCGGACGCCAACGAGGCCAACGCGGTCATCGGCACCGCCATCGCGCTGGGCGGCCTGGACGAGGAGATCGTCCCGGTCCTCACCCGCGTCCAGAACGACCTGTTCGACGTGGGTGCGGACCTGTCGACGCCGGTGGTGGAGAACCCGGAGTTCCCGCCGCTGCGGGTCGAGCAGTTCTACATCGACAAGCTGGAGGCGGACTGCGACCGCTTCAACGAACGCCTGGAGAAGCTGCGTTCCTTCATCCTGCCGGGCGGCACCCCGGGCGCCGCCCTGCTGCACCAGGCGTGCACGGTGGTCCGCCGGGCCGAGCGCTCCACCTGGCAGGCCCTGGAGGTCCACGGCGAGACGATGAACCCGCTCACCGCGACCTACCTCAACCGCCTCTCCGACCTGCTGTTCATCCTGGCCCGCAGCGCCAACCGGGAGGCCGGCGACGTGCTGTGGGTGCCGGGCGGGGAGCGCTAGGTCCCTCCGGGTCCGGTCAGACGCCGGTCCGGCCGTCGGCCAGCTCGCGCAGGATGTCGAGGTGGCCGTTGTGCCGGGCCGTCTCCTCGATGAGGTGCAGCACGATCCAGCGCAGGTCGACGGCGCTGCCGTCGTCCCGCTTGCGCTGCGCCCTGGCGTCCAGGTCGTGCGCGGCGATCAGTTCGTTGTGCCGCGCGGACTCCGACGCGTACTCGTCGAGCAGCTGGGACAGCGGGAGGTCGACGGCGATGCGCATCTCCCGGTCCGGGTCCTCGTCGGTCCAGGGGCCCTCGTCCTCCTCACCGAGGAAGACGACCCGGAACCAGTAGTACTCGACCCAGCGCAGGTGGTTGATCAGCCCGCTCAGGGTCATCAGCGGTGAGCCGGGCAGGAGTGCCTTGGCGGCGTTCTCGTCGCTGAGGTCCTCGCACTTGGCGCGCGCGGTGGCCCGGACGTAGTCGAGGAAGGTGGTCAGCTGCGTGCGCTCGTCCCAGGCGGGAGGCGTATCGGTGCGTGTCATCACCGGGATGATCTCCCGCTGCCCGCCTCGGAGTCGAGCGGATTTCCGATTTTCCCGTCCTCGGGTTCCCGCTTGGGGAAGAGGGTGTAACTGGCCGCTATGAGCAGGTTGACGCCGATCACCCAGAGCATGCGCGTCTGCCAGGCCCGCAGCGACCCGGTGTCGCCGTCGTCGCCCACGTACCAGACCGCGCCCTGGAGGAGGGCCATGGCGACGACGGACGCCAGGACCCAGCGGCCGGCCACCTTCCACTCGTGCACCGTGCGGGCGGTGCCGTACTTCGGGGGCTTCACCGGGGGCGGGCCGCCGGCGAAGCGGTGGGCCGCCCGGGCGTCCGCCCAGGTGATGGTGGAGTGGCCGAGGCCCACCGTGAAGCCGATGTAGACCGCGGCGAGGCCGTGCCGCCAGTCCGGTTCGGCGCCGTTCTTGAGGTCGATCGCGGTGACGGCGAAGAGCACGATCTCCAGCAGCGGCTCGCACAGCAGCAGGGCCAGGCCGGTGCGCGGCATCCGCAGCGCGTACCGGAAGGCCAGGCCGGCCGCCAGCAGCACCCAGAACGCCACCTCACAGGCGATGATCAGTCCGACGATCACGGTTCGCTCCCCTCGTTCACCCTTCCAGGCTCCCGTGGGCCGGCGCCCGGATCATCGTCGGCGCCGACGAGACCGCCGTAAGCGAAAGTCGCAGTCCGGGACCGTTCCCCGGGAGCAGGCACGGCGGCCGGGGGCCGTGTTGGATGGGAGCATGTCCCTCGCACTTGCCCGCCCGCACCGCGACGACTGGCGCATCGCCGTCAGCGGGCTGCTCGGCGGGGTGCTGCTCTGGGCGCTCGGGATCCACCCTCGCCTCGACACGGACGGCCTCGTGCTGTGGCACGCGTCCTGGGCCGCGCTCGTGCCCCTCGCCGTGACGGCCGCCTGCGAACCGCTGCGCCGCATCATGCCCCGCACCGGGCTGCTCATCGGCACGGCGGCGCTGGTCCTTGACACGGTGACCCTCGGCAGCATCGTCACGATCGTGCTGTACACCGACCTGATGTACGCGGCCGTGCTGTACGGCACCCCGGCCGCCGCCCGCCGTATCCCGTGGGTGACGGGGATGCTCACGGTCGTCGCCGGGGTGGTGCCCGCCGCGCTCTGGCGGGACCCGCAGGGCCTGCTCATCGGAGTGGGCGTCGGCGTGGTCGCGTTCGGCCCGGCCGCCACCGGGGTGCTCGTGCGCGACCACCGCGATGCCGCCGAGGCGGCCCGGCTCCGGGCCAAACAGACGGCGCTGCTGGCCGAGATGGACCGCACGCAGGCGGTCACCGCCGAACGGTCCCGGATGGCACGCGAGCTGCACGACATGGTCGCCAACCACCTGTCGGCCATCGCCATCCACTCCACGGCGGCCCTCTCCATCGACGACCCGCGGACCAGCCGGGACGCGCTGGCCGTCATCCGCGAGAACAGCGTGGCGGGGCTGGCCGAGATGCGCCGGCTGATCGGCATCCTGCGCGACGGCTCCGGCGACCGGGAACCGGCCGCGTCCCCCACACTGGACGGCCTCGGCGCCCTGGTGGAAAGCGCCCGCGCCAACGGCCTGGAGGTCACGCTCGACGCCGGACACGGCAAGGTGCCCGCCCCGGTCGAACTCGCCGCCTACCGGATCGTGCAGGAAGCGCTGACCAACGCCCTGAAGCACGCCGCGAAGGGGTGCGTCCGGGTCCGCCTCCGGCAGGACGAGGAGGCCCTGGACATCCGGGTGACCAGCCCCTACCGGCCCGGCGACACCCCCCGCGCACCCGGCTCCGGTGCCGGTCTCACCGGGATGCGGGAGCGGACCGCGCTGCTCGGCGGCACGTTCGGGGCCGGACCGCGGGGCGCCCTGTGGACCGTACGCGCCACGCTTCC
The DNA here is from genome assembly GCF_016741775.1 of Streptomyces actinomycinicus. Classification (GTDB taxonomy): domain Bacteria; phylum Actinomycetota; class Actinomycetes; order Streptomycetales; family Streptomycetaceae; genus Streptomyces; species Streptomyces actinomycinicus. The sequence goes on from NZ_JAERRK010000018.1 coordinate 74,205, forward strand.
GCTCACCGAAGGAGATCCCGCATGATCCGCGTCCTGGTCGCCGAGGACCAGTCCGCCGTCCGCGCCGGGCTGGTGCTCATCCTGGGCAGTGCGCCCGACATCGAGGTGGCCGGGGAGGCGGCGGACGGGGAGCGGGCGGTCTCGCTGGCCAGGGAACTGCGGCCTGACGTGGTGCTGATGGATGTGCAGATGCCGGTGCTGGACGGGGTGACCGCGACCCGGCGGATCGTCGCCGAGCAGCTCGCGGACGTCCTGGTGCTGACCACCTTCGACCTGGACGAGTACGTGTTCGGGGCGCTGCGGGCCGGGGCGGCCGGCTTCCTGCTGAAGAACACCGAGGCACGGGCACTGCTGGACGCGGTGCGGACGGTGGCGGGCGGGGAGGGGATCGTGGCGCCGGCCGTGACCCGGCGGCTGCTCGCCGAATTCGCCGCGGGACCGGCGCGGGAGACGACGGCCGACCCGGCCGTGCTGGAGGGGCTCACCCGGCGGGAGCGTGAGGTGCTGGGCTGTATCGGCGAGGGGTTGTCGAACGCGGAGATCGGGGACCGGCTGGACATGGCCGAGGGCACGGTGAAGACGCACGTCAGCCGGTTGCTGGCCAAGCTGGAGCTGCGCAGCCGGGTGCAAGCGGCCGTGCTGGCCCGGGAGTTGGGCGTTTAGCGAACCGCGCCCGGAGTGGTCCAGACCTATTGACCTGTGGTCCAGACCTTTCTACCCTCGCAGCACCGCAGGGGCGTGAAGGCTCAGTCATGCCCCTGACACCCCCGATGACGAGGGAGGCGCAGCATGCGCTTCAGACACAGAGCCGCGGCAGGGTTCGCGAGCCTGTTGCTCCCCCTGGCCGGCCTGGTCGGACTCGCGAGCCCCGCCCAGGCCGCGCCGAACACGACGGCGAGCTTCACCAAGACCAGCGACTGGGGCACCGGCTTCGGTGGCCAGTGGACCATCAAGAACACCGGCAGCAGCAGCATCAGTTCCTGGACCGTCGAGTGGGACTTCCCCTCCGGCACGTCCGTCACCTCAGCCTGGGACGCGGACGTCACCGGCTCCGGCACCCACTGGACCGCCAAGAACAAGTCCTACAACGGAACCATCGCCCCGGGCGCCACCGTCTCCTTCGGCTTCAACGGAGCGGGCCCCGGCTCCCCCTCCAACTGCAAGCTGAACGGCGACAGCTGCGACGGCACGACGGTCCCCGGTGACGCGGCCCCCTCCGCCCCCGGCACCCCGACCGCCTCCTCGGTCACCGACACCTCGGTGAAGCTCGGCTGGAGCGCGGCCACCGACGACAAGGGCGTCAAGAACTACGACGTCCTGCGCGACGGCACCAAGGTCGCCACGGTCACCACCACGTCGTACACCGACACCGGACTGACCGCCGGCACCGACTACTCCTACACCGTCCAGGCCCGCGACACCGCCGACCAGACCGGCCCGGTCAGCGGCGCGGTCAAGGTGCACACCACCGGCGGCGGCACCACTCCCCCGCCCACCGGCGACAAGGTCAAGCTCGGCTACTTCACCGAGTGGGGCATCTACGGCCGCAACTACAACGTCAAGAACCTCGTGACGTCCGGCTCCGCCGCCAAGATCACCCACATCAACTACGCCTTCGGCAACGTCACCGGCGGCAAGTGCGCCATCGGCGACTCCTACGCCGACTACGACAAGGCCTTCACCGCCGACCAGTCGGTCAGCGGCACCGCCGACACCTGGGACCAGCCGCTGCGCGGCAACTTCAACCAGCTGCGCCAGCTGAAGGCCAAGTACCCGAACATCAAGGTGCTGTGGTCCTTCGGCGGCTGGACCTGGTCCGGCGGCTTCGGCGAGGCCGCGAAGAACCCGGCCGCCTTCGCCCAGTCCTGCTACGACCTGGTCGAGGACCCGCGCTGGGCCGACGTCTTCGACGGCATCGACATCGACTGGGAGTACCCGAACGCCTGCGGCCTGTCCTGTGACACCAGTGGTGCGGCGGCCTACAAGAACCTGATGGCCGCACTCCGCGCCAAGTTCGGCTCCGGCAACCTCGTCACCGCGGCCACCACCGCCGACGCCTCCTCCGGCGGCAAGATCGAGGCCGCGGACTACGCGGGCGCCGCCCAGTACGTCGACTGGTACAACGTGATGACGTACGACTTCTTCGGTGCCTGGGACGCCAAGGGCCCGACCGCCCCGCACTCCCCGCTCACCTCGTACTCCGGCATCCCGAAGGCGGGCTTCACCACCGCCGACGCGATGGCCAAGTTCAAGGCGATCGGCGTCCCCGCCAGGAAACTGCTCATCGGCATCGGCTTCTACGGCCGCGGCTGGACCGGCGTCACCCAGGACGCCCCCGGCGGCACGGCCACCGGCCCGGCGTCCGGCACCTACGAGCAGGGCATCGAGGACTACAAGGTCCTGAAGTCGTCCTGCCCGGCCACCGGCACGGTCGCCGGCACCGCGTACGCCCACTGCGGCAGCAACTGGTGGTCGTACGACACCCCCGCCACCATCGCCTCGAAGATGGCGTGGGCCAAGAACCAGGGCCTCGGCGGCGCGTTCTTCTGGGAGTTCAGCGGTGACACCGGCAACGGCGAGCTGGTGAACGCCATCAGCAGCAACCTGTAAGCGGCGGTTCCCGCTCAGAGCCGCATTCGCTCCCCCTCGGCCCCGGCCGGGGGAGTGGATGCGGCTACGCCACGTTCACCCGCTGTCCGGGCGGGGCCGCCTCCAGCCACGCGAGGAATCCGGTCAGCGCGTCCTCGCTCATGGCGAGTTCCAGGCGCGTGCCCCGGTGCGTACAGGCCAGCACCACCGCGTCGGACAGCAGCGCCAGCTCCTCCTCGCCGTCGGGCAGCCGGCGGCCGGCCACCTCGATCTGCGCGCGCTCCAGGACGCGGCGCGGGCGGGGGGCGTAGGAGAAGACCCGGTACCACTCGATGCGGTCGCCGTTGTAGCGGGCGACCCCGTAGCCCCAGCCCTTGCCGCCGGCGTCCGGTTTCTCGGCCACGTCCCAGCGCAGGGAGCAGTCGAAGGTGCCGCCGGAACGCTGGATCAGTCTGCGGCGCAGCCCGAACAGGAACAGCCCCACCACCACGAGCGCGACCACGATCCCGCACACAGTCAGAGCGAGGACCATCGGCACCGACCTCCTCGTCTCCCCGGCAGCAGCGCTGCTCTTGTTACTGAGTAATGAAACGGAAAAAACACCCACATCTGCCTCAGCCGCGACCGGCACCGGATTACTCCGGGCCGGCCGCGGCTGAGTGACGTCAACTTACAGCGCGGCTGGTTCAGCGCGCCGTCGCAGCGCGCAGTCGGACGTCCGCGCGTCGCTCGGCGGCGGCGTCGCCCTCCGCCTTCGCGCGCTCCAGCTCCCGCTCCGTCCGCTGGACATCGATCTCGTCCGACAGCTCGGCGATCTCGGCCAGCAGGGACAGCTTGTTGTCCGCGAAGGAGATGAAACCGCCGTGCACCGCGGCGACGACCGTTCCACCTTCACTCGTACGGATGGTCACCGGGCCCGACTCCAGCACACCGAGCAGCGGCTGGTGACCGGGCATGACGCCGATGTCGCCGGACGTGGTGCGCGCGACGACCAGGGTGGCCTCACCGGACCAGACCTGGCGGTCGGCGGCGACCAGCTCGACGTGCAGCTCAGCAGCCAAGGGTGGCTCCTCGGGTCACCACCCGGCAGGGGCGCCGGGTGTTGGGGTCAATTCTAGAGGGCGTGGATGAGGGGGCGGGACGCGCCCGCCCCCTCAGACGAGCGCGAGGCTCAGGAGACGCCCAGCTCCTTGGCGTTGGCCTTGAGGTCCTCGAGGCCACCGCACATGAAGAACGCCTGCTCGGGGAAGTGGTCGTACTCGCCGTCGCAGATCGCGTTGAACGCGGCGATCGACTCGTCGAGCGGCACGTCCGAGCCGTCCACGCCGGTGAACTGCTTGGCGACGTGGGTGTTCTGCGACAGGAAGCGCTCCACACGACGGGCACGGTGGACGACGAGCTTGTCCTCCTCGCCCAGCTCGTCGATGCCGAGGATCGCGATGATGTCCTGCAGGTCCTTGTACTTCTGCAGGATCGTCTTCACGCGCATGGCCGCGTTGTAGTGGTCCGCCGCGATGTAGCGGGGGTCCAGGATCCGGGACGTCGAGTCCAGCGGGTCCACGGCCGGGTAGATGCCCTTCTCGGAGATCGGACGGGACAGAACCGTCGTCGCGTCGAGGTGGGCGAAGGTGGTGGCCGGGGCCGGGTCGGTCAGGTCGTCCGCGGGGACGTAGATCGCCTGCATCGAGGTGATCGAGTGACCACGGGTCGAGGTGATGCGCTCCTGGAGGAGACCCATCTCGTCGGCCAGGTTCGGCTGGTAACCCACCGCGGAGGGCATGCGGCCGAGCAGGGTCGACACCTCGGAGCCCGCCTGGGTGAAGCGGAAGATGTTGTCGATGAAGAACAGCACGTCCTGCTTCTGGACGTCACGGAAGTACTCGGCCATGGTGAGGCCGGCCAGCGCGACGCGCAGACGGGTGCCCGGGGGCTCGTCCATCTGACCGAAGACCAGCGCGGTCTTGTCGATGACGCCCGAGTCGGTCATCTCCTCGATGAGGTCGTTGCCCTCACGGGTGCGCTCACCGACACCGGCGAACACGGAGACACCGTCGTGGTTGTTGGCGACGCGGTAGATCATCTCCTGGATGAGCACCGTCTTGCCGACGCCGGCGCCACCGAACAGACCGATCTTGCCGCCCTTGACGTACGGGGTCAGCAGGTCGATGACCTTGACGCCGGTCTCGAACATCTCGGTCTTCGACTCGAGCTCGTCGAAGTTCGGGGCCTTGCGGTGGATGCCCCAGCGCTCGCCCTCGTAGCTCTCGTCGACGTTCAGCACCTCACCGAGGGTGTTGAACACCTTGCCCTTGGTGAAGTCACCGACGGGCACCGTGATGGAGTTGCCGGTGTCGACGACCGGGGCCTGGCGGACCAGACCGTCGGTGGGCTGCATGGAGATGGTGCGGACCAGGCCGTCACCCAGGTGCTGGGCGACCTCCAGGGTCAGCGTCTTCTTCTCGCCGGCGTTGGCCGGGTCGGCCACCTCGACGTGAAGGGCGTTGTAGATGTCCGGCATCGCGTCGACGGGGAACTCCACGTCGACGACCGGGCCGATGACCCGGGCGACGCGGCCCGTAGCCGTCGCGGTCTCAACAGTGGTGGTCATTTATCGGTCACTCCCCGCGGTCGCGTCGGCCAGGGCGCTCGCGCCACCGACGATCTCGCTGATTTCCTGGGTGATTTCGGCCTGGCGGGCCGCGTTGGCAAGACGGGAGAGCGTGTTGATCAGCTCGCCCGCGTTGTCGGTGGCCGACTTCATCGCGCGCCGCGTGGCGGCGTGCTTCGAAGCGGCCGACTGGAGCAGCGCGTTGTAGATGCGGCTCTCCACGTAGCGCGGCAGCAGGGCGTCGAGGACGTCCTCCGCCGAGGGCTCGAAGTCGTACAGCGGGAGGATCTCGCCCTGCGGCTTGGCCTCCTGCGCGACCTCTTCGAGACGCAGCGGCAGCAGCCGGGCGTCGAGCGCCGTCTGCGTCATCATCGAGACGAACTCGGTGAAGACGATGTGGAGCTCGTCCACACCACCCTCGGCCGTGTCCTTCTCGATCGCCTCGATCAGGGGTGCCGCGACCTTCTTGGCGTCCGCGTACGACGGCTCGTCGGTGAAGCCCGTGAACGACTCCGCGACCTTGCGCTCACGGAAGTTGTAGTGGGCGACACCGCGCCGGCCGACGATGTACGTGTCGACCTGCTTGCCCTCGCGCTCCAGGCGCTCGGTCAGCTGCTCCGCCGCCTTGATGGCGTTGGAGTTGAAGGCACCGGCCAGACCACGGTCGCTCGTGAGGAGCAGGACCGCGGCACGGCTCGGGTTCTCCGTCTCCGTGGTGAGCGGGTGCTTGGTGTTCGAACCCGTACCGACCGCCGTGACCGCGCGGGTGAGTTCCCGCGCGTACGGCGTGGAGGCCGCCACCTTGCGCTGCGCCTTGACGACGCGCGAGGCGGCGATCATCTCCATCGCCTTGGTGATCTTCTTGGTCGCGGTGACGGATCGGATGCGACGCTTGTAGACCCGGAGCTGGGCTCCCATGAGTCAGGTCCCTTCCTTACGTCACTTGGCGGCAGCGGCAGGAACGTCCTCGCCGAGCAGCTTGCCGTCCGAGGTCTCGAACTGCTTCTTGAACTCCACGATCGCGTCGGCGACGGCCGTGAGGGTGTCGTCGGACATCTTGCCGCCCTCGCGGATGGAGGTCATGAGGCCCTGCTCCTTGCGGTGCAGGTACTCCAGCAGCTCCTTCTCGAAGCGGCGGATGTCGGCGACGGGAACCTCGTCCATCTTGCCGGTGGTGCCGGCCCAGACGGAGACGACCTGGTCCTCGGTGGACATCGGCTGGTACTGGTCCTGCTTCAGCAGCTCGACCATGCGCTGACCGCGCTCCAGCTGGGACTTCGAGGCGGCGTCCAGGTCGGAACCGAAGGCGGCGAACGCCTCCAGCTCACGGAACTGGGCGAGGTCCACACGGAGACGGCCGGAGACCTGCTTCATCGCCTTGTGCTGCGCGGAACCACCGACTCGGGAGACGGAGATACCGACGTTCAGCGCGGGGCGCTGACCGGCGTTGAACAGGTCCGACTCCAGGAAGCACTGGCCGTCGGTGATGGAGATGACGTTGGTCGGGATGAACGCCGAGACGTCGTTGGCCTTGGTCTCGACGATCGGCAGACCGGTCATCGAACCGGCACCCATGTCGTCGGAGAGCTTGGCGCAGCGCTCCAGCAGACGGGAGTGCAGGTAGAAGACGTCACCCGGGTAGGCCTCGCGGCCCGGCGGGCGGCGCAGCAGCAGCGACACGGCGCGGTAGGCGTCGGCCTGCTTCGACAGGTCGTCGAAGATGATGAGGACGTGCTTGCCCTCGTACATCCACTGCTGACCGATGGCCGAACCGGTGTACGGCGCCAGGTACTTGAAGCCGGCCGGGTCGGACGCCGGGGCGGCGACGATGGTCGTGTACTCCAGGGCGCCGTTCTCCTCCAGCGCGCGGCGCACGCCGGCGATGGTGGAGCCCTTCTGGCCGATGGCGACGTAGATGCAGCGGACCTGCTTCTTCGGGTCGCCAGAGCGCCAGTTGTCGCGCTGGTTGATGATCGTGTCGACGGCCAGGGCGGTCTTGCCGGTCTGACGGTCACCGATGATCAGCTGACGCTGGCCACGGCCGATCGGGGTCATCGCGTCGACGGCCTTGTAGCCGGTCTCCATCGGCTCGTGCACCGACTTGCGCTGCATGACCGTGGGGGCCTGCAGCTCGAGGGCGCGGCGGCCGGACGTCTCGATCTCGCCGAGACCGTCGATCGGGTTGCCGAGCGGGTCGACAACACGGCCGAGGTAGCCCTCGCCGACCGCGACGGAGAGGACCTCACCGGTGCGCTGCACCGGCTGACCCTCCTCGATGCCGCTGAACTCACCGAGGACGATGGCACCGATCTCGCGCTCCTCGAGGTTGAGGGCGAGGCCGAGGGTGCCGTCCTCGAACTTCAGCAGTTCGTTGGCCATGGCCGAGGGGAGGCCCTCGACCTTCGCGATGCCGTCGCCGGCAAGGGTGACCGTACCGACCTCCTCGCGCGAGGCCGCGTCCGGCTTGTACGACTGGACAAAGTTCTCCAGCGCGTCCCGGATCTCCTCCGGCCGGATCGTGAGCTCCGCCATCTGGGTTCCCTGCTCTCCTTGTTGGGCCCGAAGTTTCACTTGGGGGGGGGATGGGGACTCCCCCCTGAAAGAGGTGAATCCTCTGCACGGCCCAACCAGGGCCGTAAGTACGTACTGCTTCTTCTCGACGTGTCGAGAGTTGCTGCTAGCTCGCCATGCGGCGGGCGGCCTCGTCCAGCCGGTCCGCGATCGAGCCGTTGATGACCTCGTCACCGACCTGCACCCGGATCCCGCCGACGACCTCGGGGTCGACGTCGAGGTTGAGGTGCATCCGGCGCCCGTAGAGCTTGGCCAGCGCAGCGCCGAGACGCTCCTTCTGCCCGTCGCTCAGCGGCACCGCCGAGGTGACGACGGCGACCACACGGTTCCGGCGCTCCGCGGCGAGCTTGGACAGGGACTCCAGTCCCGCTTCCAGGCTACGTCCACGCGGCACGGTCGCGAGGCGCGTCACCAGACGCTCGGTGGCCGGCTTGGCCCGCCCGCCGAGGAGCCGGTGCAGCAGCTCGGTCTTGGCCGAGGTGCCGGCGGCACGGTCGGTGAGCGCGGCGCGCAGCTCGGTGCTGGAGGAGACGATCCGGCCGAACCGGAACAGCTCGTCCTCGACGTCGTCGAGGGTGCCCGTCTTCTCCGCGGCCGTGAGGTCGGCGATGCTCGCCAGCTCCTCCAGCGCGTCCACCAGGTCACGCGGCTGCGACCAGCGGGACCGGGCCATTCCGGCCACCAGGTCGGCGGTGGCACCGCTGACCTGGCCGCCGATCAGCCGCTGGACCAGCGTCGCCTTCGCCTCTCCGGGCTGCGCCGGGTCGGTGATTACCCGGCGCAGGCCGGCCTCGCGGTCGAGCAGCGCGGTGACCGCCGCCAGCTCGTCGGCGAGCTGCGCGGCGTCCACGGACGTGGAGTCCGTCAGCGCGTCGAGACGCTCCCGTGCGGCTGCCAGGGCCTCGCGGCTCGCTCCGTTCATCGCGTGGCCTCGGCCTTCTCCTCGAGCTCGTCGAGGAAGCGGTCGATCACACGGCTCTGGCGGGCGTGGTCCTCGAGGGACTCACCGACGAGCTTGCCGGCCAGGTCGGTGGCGAGCTTGCCGACGTCCTGACGCAGCGCGGACGCGGCGGCCTTGCGGTCGGCGTCGATCTGGGCGTGACCGGCGGCGACGATCTCCTCGCGCTGCCGCTGGCCCTCGGCCCGCATCTCGGCGATGAGCGCGGCACCCTGCTCCTGCGCCTCCTGGCGCAGGCGCGCGGCCTCGTGCCGGGCCTCGGCGAGCTGGGCCTTGTACTGCTCAAGGACGCTCTGGGCCTCGGTCTGCGCGGCCTCGGCCTTTTCGATACCGCCCTCAATGGCCTCTCGACGCTCTTCCAGAACCTTGTTGATGTTCGGGAGGAGCTTCTTGGCGAGGAAGCCGAAGACGATGACGAAGGCGATCAGGCCGATGACGAGCTCTGGGATCGGCGGGATGAGGGGGTTTTCGGCCTCCTCAGCCGCCAGCTGAACCAGGGGGCTCATATCAGTGCCTTTCGTCTAAAGGGCGACGGTCGGGTCAGGAGCTCGGGTAAACGAACGGCATGACCAGACCGATCAGGGCGAGCGCCTCACAGAAGGCGAAGCCCAGGATCTGGTTGGCGCGGATGAGGCCGGCCGCCTCGGGCTGGCGGGCCAGGGCCTGCGTGCCGTTACCGAAGATGATGCCGACGCCGACGCCCGGGCCGATCGCGGCGAGGCCGTAACCGATCGAGCCGAGGTTGCCCTTGATCTCGACGCCGGCGGCAAGGGTCTGGAGAGCGGACATGCCGGTTCTTCCTTCTCTTTCAATGACCGGTGGGGGTTGGCCACCGGATGTCTGGGTGGGTGGTCGGGGTGCTCAGTGGTGCTCGGCGAGCGCGCCCTGGATGTAGCTGCAGGTCAGCAGTACGAAGACGTACGCCTGAACAGCCTGGATGAAGAGCTCGAAGGCGGTCATCACGATGACCATCACGAACGAGACACCGGAGTAGGCGATACCGATGCCGTTCAGCATGTACCAGCTGGCGATCGTGAACAGCAGCAGCAGCGTGTGGCCGGCGAACATGTTCGCGAAGAGTCGCACGGCGTGGGTGAAGGGCCGCACCAGCAGGTTCGAGAAGAACTCGATCGTCATCGACAGCGGCAGCACGGGGCCGAGCGTCTTGTCGTAGCCGGTGAAGTTCTTGAAGGCACCGACGAAACCGTGCCGCTTGAACGTCAGCGAGACCCAGAGGATGTAGACGATGCCGGCGAGGACCGCGGGGTACGAGATGATCGCCGTGACCGGGAAGGCGGCCACCGGGATGATCGACCAGAGGTTCATCATCCAGACGAAGAAGAAGAGCGAGACGACGAGCGGGACGTACCTCTCGCCTTCCTTCTTGCCGATGGTCTCGTAGACGACACCGCGACGGACGAAGTCGTAACCGGCTTCGGCCACCAGCTGGAGCTTGCCCGGGATGACCTTCGGCTTGGCGAAGGCGGCCCAGAAGAAGCCCACGATGATGATGGAACCGAGGAGCGCCAGCAGCATCGTCTTGTTGAAGTACAAGTTGCTGTCCGCGTCGCCCCAGAGCGGCTTGAACAGGAACGAGTGCAGGCCCGGAGCCGGGAAGCCGCACCCGTCGAACAGGTGGCAGCTCGTGTCGAAAGCGAGCGTCTGCGTCGGGTCAGCACTCACCGCGGGCTCCTTCATCGTGGCGCATAGGTACGGCAACCTCGTTGTGTCGGCGCGGCGTGCGGCCGCGGGTCGGCACGGGACTGGTGTTACGGATGTGGGGGCGGCCGGGGGGCATCGAGCCTCGCGATCGAGCAGGCGTCAGCTCAGATGCCCGCGCCCGCGATGCCGCAGTTGGCACCGGACGATAGCAGCATCTCTCGTGCGCCTTTATCCCGGCCCTACCTCTCACGACGAGTGCCCCGTCTTCTCGGGCTTGTCGCCCTTCGACGAGGCATCGGGATCGACGTAGAGGATCTTCGCCTTCATGTGCGCACGCGTCTGCGCGGCGATCCACGTCAGGGTGGTGACCACGAGCGTGATGGCGAAGGCGCGGGGATTGAACAGCGTCGTGTTCTTGAAAAGAGCGACGAAGACGACGAGCAGCAGCAGCTGGGCCGCGTAGAGCATCAGACCCATCATCTGGAACAGCTGCGGGAAAGACCTGGCGGTGCGCTGGAGCACGTAGAGACCGATCCCCATGAACAGGATCACGACCGCCGTACCGACGACGGCCCCGATGGCTCCCTTGCCGCCCGCGACCACACCACCGACGGCGGCGGCAATCGCGCCGACGGCGGCCGTGGGCACGGCGGCCTGGGCCAGGTTCCGGACGTCATTGGACGGCATGGCGGCAACTCCGCTTTCACAGGGGGCAGGTGTCGTCATGGACGAGCGTAGTCCCGGGCTGAGTGATCGAGACCTCACACCTTCGGACCGTCGCACTCAGGTCCTTCGGCTCTATCCGGGGTTCTCGTGAACCGTATCACAAACTATTTGATGAGGTCTTTACCTGGTTGGTGTGCCCGCTGTCACACATGAGAGTGACAGTGCGCGTCTGTGCAAAAACAGCGCCCACTTGTCTGGTATTAGGGCGCTTTGCTCCCCCACGACTTGGCAATGCTCTAGTCAGATTCTTACCTTGAGCGTCTCAACGGCGATCGGCGAAACGCGAACGAGGGCCGACGGCCGTCGCGCCGTTGACGCCCGGCGCCCCCGCCGGGACCGGCGTCCGCTCCGGGGCCTGCGCCGCGTCCTGCTCGGCGGCCAGGGCCTCCCCCACCGCCTGGCGCCGCCTGCGGTACCGCGGCGGCACGAACCGCTGCGCCCACACCGGCACGCGCGGCGTGAAGCGCGGCAGGAGCAGCAGCACCAGGCCGACCGCGCTCAGGAAGACCACGCCCAGCACGATCCACATCGACGCCGAGTTCACCGAGTACGCCAGCGCCCCGAAGGCGATCAGCGCCGACCAGAAGTACATGATCAGCACGGCCCGGCTGTGCGAGTGGCCGATCTCCAGCAGGCGGTGGTGCAGGTGGCCGCGGTCGGCGGCGAACGGCGACTGCCCGCGCCAGGTACGGCGGACGATCGCCAGGACCAGGTCGGCGGCCGGTACGGCGATGATCGTCAGGGGCAGCAGCAGCGGGATGTAGACCGGGACCGTCTGGTGCACCGCGGCCTTCTCGGAGCCCGCGTACAGGTTCAGCGCGTCCGGGTCGAGCTGGCCGGTGATCGAGATCGCGCCGGCCGCCAGCACCAGGCCGATCAGCATCGAGCCCGAGTCGCCCATGAAGATCCGCGCGGGGTGCATGTTGTGCGGCAGGAAGCCCAGGCACATGCCCATCAGGATCGCCGCGAAGAGCGTCGCGGGGGCCGCGGCCTCGATGCCGTACGACACCCAGACGCGGTAGGCGTACAGGAAGAACGCGGCTGCCGCGATGCACACCATGCCGGCCGCGAGACCGTCCAGGCCGTCCACGAAGTTCACCGCGTTGATCGTGATGACGACGAGCGCGACCGTCAGCAGCGTGCCCTGCCACTGGGTCAGCGCCACGTTGCCGACGCCGGGGATGGGCAGCCACAGGATCGTCAGACCCTGCATGACCATCACGCCCGCCGCGATCATCTGACCGCCCAGCTTGATCAGCGCGTCGATCTCGAACTTGTCGTCCAGGACACCGATCAGCCAGATCAGGGCGGCTCCGGAGAGCAGCGCCCGCGGCTCGTTCGACCTGGCGAAGACCTCGTTGAGGTTGGCCAGGTGGTCCGCGACCAGCAATCCCGCGCACAGACCGAAGAACATGGCGATACCGCCGAGGCGCGGAGTGGGTTCCCGGTGCACGTCACGTGCCCGGATCTCCGGCATCGCCCCGGCCACGATCGCGAACTTCCGTACCGGCCCCGTCAGCAGATACGTCACCGCGGCCGTGATGCAGAGCGTCAGCAGGTATTCACGCACGGGCTTCCCCACAGGTCTCGCTGGCCATCACAGCCCCACACCCTAGCGAGGGACGCATATGGATGAGGACTTCCGGGTAGCGACGATGGTTGCATGCTGGGCTGCGCACCCCGGCCCACCAGGGTCGCGGCCGGGGCGCGCGACGGGACGCACACCCCGGGGCACGAACTGCGTCTACCCCCGCTCAGCCGGGATACGGCGGGAACTGGGCGGTGAGCGCGCGCACCTCCTCCCGCGCCACCGCCGGCTCCGTCCGCCCGCGCAGCACGGCCGCCAGCAGCGCCGCGATCCGCACCATCTCCGGCTCCCCCATGCCCTGCGTGGTCACCGCCGCCGTGCCCAGGCGCAGCCCGCGGCCGTCGCCGTGCGGCAGCGCACAGCAGTCCAGCACCAGGCCGGCCGCCAGGAGCCGGCCGCGGGCGGTGCGGCCGTCCACGCCGAGCGGGGCGGGATCCGCGGTGATCAGGTGGGTGTCCGTGCCGCCGGTGGTGACGGCCAGGCCCTCGGCGGCCAGGTGACCGGCCAGCACCCGGGCGTTGGCGACCACCTGATGGGCGTACACGGAGAACGCCGGTGTCGCCGCCTCGCCGAAGGCGACGGCCTTGGCGGCGATGGTGTGCATCTGGGCGCCGCCCTGGGTGAAGGGGAAGACGGCCCGGTCGACGCGCTGGGCCAGTTCGGCAGCGCACAGGATCATCCCGCCGCGCGGGCCGCGCAGCACCTTGTGGGTGGTCGCGCACACGATGTCCGCGTACGGCACCGGGTTGGGTGCCGCTCCCCCGGCGACCAGCCCGATCGGATGCGCGGCGTCGGCGATCAGATAGGCGCCGACCTCGTCGGCGACCTCACGGAAGAAGGCGTAGTCGATGTGGCGGGGGTAGGAGATGGAGCCGCACACGATCGCCTTCGGACGGTGGTTGCGGGCGAGGTGGCGCACCTGGTCGTGATCGATGAGCCCGGTCTCCGCGTCCACGCCGTATCCCACGAAGTCGAACCAGCGGCCGGAGAAGTTCGCCGGGGAACCGTGGGTGAGGTGGCCGCCGTATGGCAGGCCGAGGGCGAGGACGGTGTCCCCGGGGCGCAGCAGGGCCGCGTAGGCGGCGAGGACGGCCGAGGAACCGGAGTGCGGCTGGACGTTGGCGTGCTCGGCACCGAAGAGGTCCCTGGCCCGGTCGACGGCGGCGCGTTCGGCGACGTCCACGATCTCGCAGCCGCCGTGGTGCCGGGCACCCGGGTAGCCCTCGGCGTACTTATTGGCGAGCGGCGAGCCCAGCGCGGCCAGGACGGCCGGCGAGCAGAAGTTCTCGGCGGCGATCAGCTGCAGCGTGGTGGACTGCCGGGCCAGCTCCCCGAACAGGATCTCGGCCATCGCCGGGTCCTGCCGCCGCAGGACATCGGTCTCGTGAGCAGTGGTGACCGACATGACGGGCTCCGGGCGGTCGACGGTGACGTAACCCCAATGTAGGCCCGGGCCACGGGGGGCGCGCGACCGTCGCACCCCTTCCCTGCCCCGCTCAGGCCCGCGCGGGCACCCCCGTCAGCGCCGTCACCACCGGGTCCAGCGCGTCCCGTATCTCGTCCCCGACTGACCGGAAGAACGTCAACGGCGCCCCGTAGGGGTCGTACACCTCGTCCGCCTCCGCGGTCGGCGCCAGCAGCCAGCCGCGCAGCGCGGCGGCAGCACGGACCAGGGCGCGGGCGCGCATGACCACGCCGTCCTCCAGGGGCGGCAGGGTGGTCGGGTCTATGGCGCGCACCAGGCGGGTGAACTCCTTCAGCGTGAAGGTGCGCAGGCCCGCCGAATGGCCCATCGAGATGACCTGGGCGCGGTGGTCGCGGGTGGCGGTCAGCACGAGGTCCGCCATGATCACGTGCTCGTCCAGCAGTTCCCGGCCCACGAAGCCGGTCGCGTCCGCGCCGAACTCGGTCAGCACGGCCTCCGCGTTGGTCTCCATGGGCGCACCCTCGTGACCCCAGGTGCCCGCGCTCTCCACGATCAGCCCGCCGCCGAGCACGCCGAGCCGCTCCGCGACGAAGTGGCGGGTCAGCCGCTCGGTGATGGGCGAGCGGCACACGTTGCCGGTGCTGACATGGAGGATGCGGAAGGTGTCGCGCGGGAACCCGAACGTCGTCGTCTCCTCCGCGCTGTGAACCCCGCGGCCTATGCCACGCCCCGCTTCAGGGGCCGTCAATTCGCCACCTCGAGGTCGGGTACGACCTTCCGCAGCTCGTCCGGGGAGATCGCGCCCTCCCGCAGCAGCAGCGGCACCTCACGGGAGACGTCCACGATGGACGACGGCACGTTGCCGGGGGTGGGGCCGCCGTCGAGGTACACGGAGACGGAGTCCCCGAGCATCTGCTGGGCGGCGTCGCAGTCCTCCGGCGCCGGGTGGCCGGTCAGGTTCGCGGAGGACACGGCCATGGGGCCGACCTCGGTGAGCAGCTCGATGGCGACCGGGTGCAGCGGCATGCGCACGGCAACCGTGCCACGGGTGTCGCCGAGGTCCCACTGGAGGGACGGCTGGTGCTTGGCGACGAGCGTCAGGGCACCGGGCCAGAACGCGTCGACCAGCTCCCAGGCCAGCTCGGAGAAGTCCGTGACGAGGCCGTGCAGCGTGTTCGGGGAGCCGATGAGCACAGGCGTGGGCATGTTGCGGCCCCGGCCCTTGGCGGCGAGCAGGTCGGCGACCGCCTCGGAGGAGAACGCGTCGGCGCCGATGCCGTACACCGTGTCGGTCGGCAGCACCACCAGCTCGCCCCGGCGGACGGCGGAAGCGGCCTCACGCAGACCCGTCACGCGGTCGGTCGCGTCGTTGGTGTCGTATCGCCGTGCCATAACTAGCTGGCCTCCTCGTACACGTACTGCGGGATGGAAGTCTGCGGGGCGGTCACGGCAGCGCCTTGCGGGCCGTCGCGAACCGGGGGCGGTTGTTGAGGTCGGGGTGGTCGGCCGCGTCGGCCCAGCCCCGCTCCTCGGTGAAGATCCACGGCACCTGGCCGCCCTGGGTGTCGGCGTGCTCGATCACGACGACACCACCGGGGCGCAGCAGCCGGTGGGCGGTGCGTTCGATGCCCCGGATCAGGTCGAGACCGTCCTCGCCGGAGAACAGCGCCAGCTCCGGGTCGTAGTCGCGGGCCTCCGGGGCGACGTACTCCCACTCGGTGAGCGGGATGTACGGCGGGTTGGAGATGACCAGGTCGACCTGGCCGTCCAGGTCCGGAAAGGCGGTGAGGGCGTCGCCCTGGCGCAGGTCGACCCGGGAGCCGGCCACGTTCTTCCGGGTCCAGACCAGGGCGTCCTCGGACAGCTCCACGGCGTGCACGCGGGAGCGCGGCACCTCCTGGGCGAGGGCGAGCGCGATGGCGCCCGAGCCGGTGCACAGGTCGACGATGCACGGTTCCACGACGTCCATGGCGCGCACCGCGTCTATGGCCCAGCCGACCACGGACTCGGTCTCCGGACGGGGCACGAAGACGCCCGGCCCCACCTGCAGCTCCAGGTAGCGGAAGTAGGCCCGCCCGGTGATGTGCTGCAGCGGCTCGCGCTGCTCACGCCGGGCGATGACCTCCCAGTAACGGGCGTCGAAGTCGGCGTCCTTCACGGAGTGCAGTTGGCTGCGCTTCACGCCGTGCACGAACGCGGCCAGCTCCTCCGCGTCGGTGCGCGGCGAGGGCACGCCGGCGTCGGCCAGCCGCTGGGTGGCCTGGGCCACCTCGGCGAGCAGCAGGTTCACGCGAGTCCTCCGTGTCGTACTCGGGCGTACGTGGGTTACGCGGCGGCGAGCTTCGCCGCCGAGTCGGCGTCGACACAGGCCTGGATCACCGCGGCGAGGTCGCCGTCCAGGACCTGGTCCAGGTTGTACGCCTTGAACCCGACGCGGTGGTCCGAGATGCGGTTCTCCGGGAAGTTGTATGTGCGGATCTTCTCGGAGCGGTCGACGGTGCGGACCTGGCTGCGGCGGGCGTCGGCCGCCTCCCGCTCCGCCTCCTCCTGCGCCGCCGCGAGCAGCCTGGAGCGCAGGATACGCATCGCCTGCTCCTTGTTCTGCAGCTGGCTCTTCTCGTTCTGGCAGGAGGCGACCACTCCGGTGGGGATGTGCGTGATGCGCACCGCGGAGTCGGTGGTGTTCACGGACTGGCCGCCCGGGCCGGAGGACCGGTAGACGTCGATCCGCAGGTCGTTGGCGTTGATCTCGACGTCCACCTCCTCGGCCTCCGGGGTGACGAGCACACCGGCGGCGGAGGTGTGGATACGGCCCTGGGACTCGGTGGCCGGCACGCGCTGCACGCGGTGCACACCGCCCTCGTACTTGAGCCGGGCCCACACGCCCTGGCCGGGCTCGATCTGCCCGCGTGCCTTCACCGCGACCTGGACGTCCTTGTAGCCGCCCAGCTCGGACTCGGTGGCGTCGATGATCTCGGTCTTCCAGCCGACGCGCTCGGCGTAGCGCAGGTACATGCGCAGCAGGTCACCGGCGAACAGCGCGGACTCGTCGCCGCCGGCCCCCGCCTTGATCTCCAGGATGACGTCCTTGTCGTCACTCGGGTCGCGCGGGACGAGCAGCAGGCGCAGGCGCTCGGTCAGTTCCTCGCGCTGCTGCTCCAGGTCCTTGACCTCGGCCGCGAAGTCGGGGTCGTCGGCGGCGAACTCGCGCGCGGTCTCGATGTCGTCGCCGGTCTGCTTCCAGGAGCGGTACGTGGCGACGATCGGGGTCAGCTCGGCGTAGCGCTTGTTCAGCTTGCGCGCGTTCGCCTGGTCGGCGTGGACCGACGGGTCGGCGAGCTTCTTCTCCAGGTCGGCGTGCTCGGCGACGAGCTCCTCGACGGCCTCGAACATCTTTCGGCTCCTGTACTGCGAATGAGGGGAAGGGCGGGCGACCAAAAACGCCGGTCCCGGGCACACCCCCGAGAAGGGCGTGACCGTGGACCGGCGAAATGGGGCTCGCTACTTCTTGGAGCCGGCAGCCTTGCCGAAGCGGGCCTCGAAGCGGGCCACACGGCCACCGGTGTCGAGGATCTTCTGCTTGCCCGTGTAGAACGGGTGGCACTCGGAGCAGACCTCGGCCCGGATGGTGCCGGACTCGATGGTGCTACGGGTGGTGAACGACGCGCCACAGGTGCAGCTGACCTGCGTCTCGACGTACTCGGGGTGGATGTCGCGCTTCAAGGTGTCTCCTAGATTCCGGGAGGGCGCCGGGTCGCCGCCGCGGGGTGCGGGAGCGTGAACCGGAGCCGACGTACCAGTCTGCCAGGACTGGGGCCATCCACCCAAACCGGGGGTGCGGTTGTTCTATTCCTGCGGATGAGTGCCGGCTCGCCCCGCACCCCTTACCCGGCGCTCACCACGCCCTTGGCCTCACCCGTCGCCGTCCCCTTCGTGGCCGAGGCCGGGATCGGCTCGTCGTTCTTCAGGGCGTCCCAGACCAGCTGGGCCTTGCGCTTGTCGAGGAGGACGCGGTTGGGGTTGGCCGGGTCGTACTGGACGGGCATCGTCACCATCTTCATGTGGGACGAGCTGATGCCCTTGAGGCCGCCGGCGAAGTCCATCAGCGAGTTGACCGAGCCGAGGTCGGAGTCGGCGGTGACGGCCTTGGTCGCGGCGTCGGCCAGGTCGTACAGCTTCTTCGGGCTGGTGAACACACCGACGTGCTTGACCTGGTCGATCAGTGCCTTGATGAACGCCTGCTGCAGCTGGATACGGCCCAGGTCGGAGCCGTCGCCCACGCCGTGCCGGGTGCGGACCAGGCCGAGGGCCTGCTCGCCGGTCAGGGTGTGCGGGCCGGCCTTGAGGTTCAGGTGGCTCTGCGGGTCCTTGATGTCCTTGCTCGTGGTGACGTGCACACCGCCGAGGTCGTCGATGAGCTTCTGGAAGCCCTCGAAGTCGACCTCCAGATAGTGGTCCATGCGGATGCCCGTGATCGACTCCACGGTCTTCACCGCGCAGGCCGCGCCGCCGGTGCCGTAGGCCTCGTTGAACATCACGCCGGAGGCGGCGTCGTGCGTCGTGCCCTTGGTGTCGGTGCACTGGGGGCGGTCGACGAGGGTGTCCCGCGGGACCGAGACCACGCTGGCCTGCTTGTGCCCCTCGTACACGTGGACGATCATCGCGGTGTCGGAGCGGGCGCTGCCGTCGTCGGTGCCGCCGCCGAGCTTCTTGTTCTTGCCGGCGCGGGTGTCCGAGCCGAGGACCAGGATGTTCTCGGAACCGTTGTCGATCTTCAGGGGCCGGTCGCTGCCGAGGGCCTGGTTGATGTCGACGCTGCGGATGTTGCCGTTGAGCTTGAAGTAGACGTATCCGGCACCGGCACCGCCCAGCACGACCACGCCCGCGGCCGTCCAGGCCGTCGCACGCAGCGCCTTGCTCCCCGTGCTGCGGGCCTTGCGCCGGCGGCCCTTGGCCCGGCGTCGGGGTCCGGTCGTGCCGGGCTCGGTTATCGCGGGCTCCGGCGTGCTCTCGACGGCCACATCGCTCCTAGGTCTCGGCGGTCGTTTACCCCCTGCGGTCAGGGTGAGGCGCGGTCGTCACCGCTCCATCGTCGCTCCGCCTGGTCAGACGGAGAAACCCGGAAAAGGGTTGCACAACGCAGCGTGGCCACCGCGTACGGCGACATGCACCCTCCGTAGTGGTCCGGTCGCGGGGAACCGCGCTCACCTGCGGATTCGGCCGCGAGGCGGAGAGGCCCGGGAACCGGTGCCCGCCGAGCCCCTTGTGGCAGAGATCTCGCTCGCACCCTTTCCGGTGCCCCTGTGCGAGTGGCGGCCGCCACTCGATGCAGAAAGGCCGCCCCTCGTCATCTGTGGACGAGGGGCGGCCTCTTCGAATCACTGCGGGGCGACGCCCCGGGGGGCGGGGAACTGCGCGAAAGCCGCAGACCACCCGCACCCGGCGGCGAAAGGTCAGTCGCCGTTGCCCGGAGTCGGCGTCGTCTTCTGAATCTGCATCAGGAACTCGACGTTCGACTTCGTCTGCTTCATCTTGTCGAGGAGCAGCTCGATCGCCTGCTGCTGGTCCAGCGCGTGCAGCACCCGGCGGAGCTTCCAGACGACCGCCAGCTCCTCGTTGCCGAGCAGGATCTCTTCCTTACGGGTGCCGGACGCGTCGACGTCCACCGCGGGGAAGATGCGCTTGTCGGCGAGCTTCCGGTCGAGCTTCAGCTCCATGTTGCCGGTGCCCTTGAACTCCTCGAAGATCACCTCGTCCATGCGGGACCCGGTGTCCACCAGCGCGGTGGCGAGGATGGTCAGCGAGCCGCCGTCCTCGATGTTGCGGGCCGCACCGAAGAACCGCTTCGGCGGGTAGAGCGCGGTGGAGTCGACACCACCGGACAGGATGCGGCCGGAGGCCGGGGCGGCCAGGTTGTAGGCGCGGCCCAGACGCGTGATGGAGTCGAGCAGCACGACCACGTCGTGGCCCAGCTCGACCAGACGCTTGGCACGCTCGATCGCCAGCTCGGCGACCGTGGTGTGGTCCTCGGCCGGGCGGTCGAAGGTCGAGGAGATGACCTCGCCCTTCACCGACCGCTGCATGTCGGTGACCTCTTCCGGACGCTCGTCGACGAGGACGACCATCAGGTGGCACTCGGGGTTGTTGTGCGTGATCGCGTTGGCGATCGCCTGCATGATCATGGTCTTACCGGTCTTCGGCGGGGCCACGATCAGACCGCGCTGGCCCTTACCGATCGGCGAGACCAGGTCGATGATGCGGGTGGTGAGGACACCGGGGTCCGTCTCCAGGCGCAGGCGGTCCTGCGGGTAGAGCGGGGTCAGCTTGTTGAACTCCGGTCGGCCGCGGCCGTGTTCGGGCGCCATGCCGTTGACGGAGTCGAGCCGGACGAGGGCGTTGAACTTCTCGCGGCGCTCGCCCTCCTTCGGCTGGCGGACCGCACCGGTGACGTGGTCGCCCTTGCGCAGGCCGTTCTTGCGGACCTGGGCGAGGGAGACGTACACGTCGTTCGGGCCGGGCAGGTAGCCGGAGGTCCGGATGAAGGCGTAGTTGTCCAGGATGTCCAGGATGCCCGCGACGGGGATCAGGACGTCGTCCTCGGCCAGCTGCGGCTCGGGGGCCATGTCGTCACGGCCACGGCGACCACGGCGGTCGCGGTAGCGGCCACGACGGCCACGACGGCCGCCCTCGAAGTCGTCGTCGTCCTGCTGCTGCCGGTCCTGGCGCCCGCCGCCCTGCTGCTGGCCCTGCTGCCGGCCCTGGCCGCCCTGCTGGTCGTCGCCCTTGCCACGGCGGCCGTCGCGGTCACGGTCCCGGCCGCGCTCGCGGCGGTCGCGGCGGCCACGGCCCTCGCCGTCACCGGCGTCGCCCTTCGCCTCACCCTGCTGCTGCGCGGGCGTCTCGGCCTTGGGCTCGCTCTTCGCCTCGGCGGCCACGGTGTCGGCGCCGCTCGCGGCGGGGCTGCCGGCATCGGCGGTGGCACGACGGCGACGACGCTCGGTCGGCACGTCGTCGGAGGCGGGCTGGCCGGGGATCTCGATCTGCTGCTGGGCCACGGCCTTCTCGGCAGGAGCCGTGGAGGCACCTCCCTGCTCGAGCGGGGCCGAGAGCTTCGGGGACTTCGCCTCCGCCTTCTTCTCGGCCTCCTCGCCGGTGCGGGCCTTGGAGGTGGCCCGGCGCTTCGGCTTGGTCTCGGTGGCGGTCTCGGCCTTGGGGGCGGCGCCCCCGGCGGCCTGCGCCTCCTTGATGACCTCGATCAGCTGGCTCTTGCGCATCCGCGCGGTGCCCCTGATCCCGAGGCCCGAGGCAACCTGCTGCAGCTCGGCCAGCACCATGCCCTCGAGGCCGGTACCGCGGCGCCGCCGGGAGCCGGCACCGGTGGCAGGCGCGGAGGCGTCCGTGGCGGGCGCGGCAGCGGTCTCCTCGACACGTGCGCCCATCAGATCGGTGGTGTCGCTCACGAAGGGTCCTTCCCTGGAGCGGACGTCGGCCTGTCTGGCTCGGCGACCGGTTGTGCTGTCCGACTACGGTCCTGTCTTCTGTGAACCGTGCCGGGGCGGTGGTCCGCCAAAGCGGCGGAAGAAATGTGCGGTGATGGCGCTTCCGCGAGTCGTGGCACCCAGTGTCACGTGGCGTGGTAGCACCGATTCCGGAGCGTGCCCGGCGGCCCGCTCAATGTCCGCATACGACGTACTGCCCAGGTACGGCGCAAGGAACACGGAGTGGCGCGGGAGGCTCCCGGAAGAATGTCTGTCCCGGACGGGGACACGAGGCACCTCGCCATGGTGGGGTCGGGTGCAGACTTGAGATTAACACTACCGGATCCAACAAACATTCCCCCTCTCCAAATCCGGCAACCGTGTGTCAGGTCGCAAGCGGCAGCACGCTCGCTCCCTGTCCGTCCAGGCTCAGCCGGTTGGCGGCCCAGTCGGCGCCGGCCAGGGCCTCCACCTTGTCGGCGGTGCCGGCGTCGGCGAGGGCCATGACGGTGGGCCCGGCGCCCGAGATGACGGCCGGGATGCCGTCGGCGCGCAGCCGCTCCACCAGCGCGGCGCTCTCCGGCATGGCCGGCGCGCGGTACTCCTGGTGGAGGCGGTCCTCGGTGGCGGGCAGCAGCAGCTCGGGGCGCCGGGTGAGGGCCTCGACGAGCAGCGCGGCACGGCCCGCGTTGGCGGCGGCGTCGACGTGCGGCACGGTGCGCGGCAGCAGACCGCGCGCGGTCTCGGTCAGTACCGGCTTTCCGGGCACGAAAACCACCGGAACGATGGAATCGTCCGGCTCCATCCTGATGGCCCGGGCGGTGCCGGCCTCCATCCAGGAGAGCGTGAAGCCGCCGAGCAGGCAGGCGGCCACGTTGTCCGGGTGGCCCTCGATCTCGGTGGCCAGTTCCAGCAGGGCGGCGTCGTCCAGACGGGACTCGCCGCCTATGGTCACCGCGCGGGCGGCGACGATGCCGGCGCAGATGGCGGCGGAGGAGGAGCCGAGGCCGCGGCCGTGCGGAATGCGGTTCGCGCAGACGATCTCCAGGCCGCGGGGCTGCCCGCCCAGCAGATCGAAGGCGGTGCGCAGGGAGCGGACCAGGAGGTGGCTCTCGTCACGCGGGAGGGTCTCGCTGCCCTCGCCCGCGATGTCGATGTGCAGCCCGGAGTCGGCCACCCGGACGACGACGTCGTCGTACAGCCCCAGCGCGAGGCCCAGGGCGTCGAAGCCCGGACCGAGGTTGGCGCTGGTGGCGGGAACGCGCACCCGGACGGCGGCGGCGCGGAAGGCGGGACCGGCCATCGCTCGAAGACTCTCCTTGAGCTGCGTGACGGTCGAATGACGCTCGATGGATTCGATGGTCATTCGGTGGACTGCCGATGACTGACGTGCGAAGACCCTGCGGGCCGCGGACACGGCGCGGTGCCGCACCACATGCGTGGGCATATGCGGCAGGCGGGTTCAGTACAGCCTATCGAAGGAAGGTTCTGTGGCGACATAGGGCGCACAGGAGGCGCACGATGCGTGTCGTAGACCCCCTGTGCACCCTGTCAGGGTTTTCCCCGGTCCGGGGCGCTCAGACGAGGCCCAGGCGCTCGGCCGCGGTGGCCGAGTCGACCGGGACGGTGACCGGCTGCGGGGCCCCGGCGACGGCCCAGTCGGGGTCCTTCAGACCGTTGCCGGTGACGGTGCAGACGATGCGCTGGCCGGGGTCGACCTTGCCCTGCTCGGCGGCCTTGAGCAGACCGGCCACGGAGGCGGCGGAGGCGGGCTCCACGAAGACACCCTCCTGCGCGGCCAACAGCCGGTAGGCGCGCAGGATTTCACGGTCCGTCACCTCGTCGATGGCGCCGCCGGACTCGTCGCGGGCCCGCAGGGCGTACTGCCAGGAGGCGGGGTTGCCGATGCGGATGGCGGTGGCGATGGTCGACGGGTCCTTCACGACCTCGCCGCGCACGATCGGGGCGCTGCCGGACGCCTGGAACCCCCACATGCGGGGGGTCCGGGCGGCGATGCCGTCGGCGGCGTACTCCTGGTAGCCCTTCCAATACGCGGTGATGTTGCCCGCGTTGCCCACCGGGAGGACGTGGATGTCGGGCGCGTCGCCGAGCATGTCGACGATCTCGAACGCGGCCGTCTTCTGGCCCTCGATGCGCACCGGGTTGACCGAATTCACCAGCGCCACGGGGTAGTTCTCGCTCAGCTCCCGGGCGAGGGTGAGGCAGTCGTCGAAGTTGCCGTCCACCTGGAGGATCTTCGCGCCGTGCACGAGGGCCTGGCCCATCTTGCCGAGGGCGATCTTGCCCTGCGGCACGAGCACCGCGGACACCATCCCGGCGCGCACCGCGTACGCGGCCGCACTGGCGGAGGTGTTGCCGGTGGAGGCGCAGATGACCGCCTTGGCCCCCTCCTCCTTGGCCTTGCTGATGGCCATGGTCATGCCGCGGTCCTTGAAGGACCCGGTGGGGTTGGCGCCCTCCACCTTCAGGTGGACCTCACAGCCCGTGCGCTCGGAGAGCACCTGCGCGGGCACGAGCGGCGTGCCGCCCTCGCGGAGCGTCACGACCGGCGTCGTGCCGGATACCGGCAGCCTGTCCCGGTACTCCTCGATGATTCCGCGCCACTGGTGAGTCATTGCTGGTTACTCTCCTTCAACCCGCATGATGCTGGCGACACCCCGCACGGTGTCGAGCTTGCGCAGCGCCTCGACGGTCCCGGTGAGGGAGGCGTCGGACGCGCGGTGGGTGACGACGACGAGGGAGGCCTCGCCGTCCTTGCCCTGCTGCCGAACGGTGTCGATCGACACCCCGTGCTCGGCGAAGACGGTCGCGACCTGGGCGAGCACACCCGGCTTGTCCGCGACGTCGAGGCTGATGTGGTACCGCGTGACGACCTCGCCCATCGGGGAGACGGTGAGGTCGGCGTAGGCGGACTCGCCGGGCCCGGTGGCCCCGTTGAGCCGGTTGCGGCAGACGGCGACTAGGTCGCCGAGCACGGCGGAGGCGGTCGGGGAACCGCCGGCACCGGGGCCGTAGAACATGAGCTGGCCGGCGGCGTCGCTCTCCACGAACACGGCGTTGTAGGCGCCGCGCACCGAGGCGAGCGGGTGGGTCAGCGGAATCATGGCCGGGTGCACGCGCGCGGTGACGGACGCACCGTCCTCGGACCGCTCGCAGATGGCGAGCAGCTTGATGGTGCAGCCCATCTCCTTGGCCGAGCGGAAGTCGGCGGCGGTGACCTCGGTCATGCCCTCGCGGTAGACGTCGTCCAGGCGTACGCGCGTGTGGAAGGCGATGCCGGCGAGGATGGCGGCCTTGGCGGCGGCGTCGAAGCCCTCGACGTCGGCGGTCGGGTCGGCCTCGGCGTACCCCAGGGCGGTGGCCTCGTCGAGGGCCTCCTGGTAGCCGGCTCCCGTGGAGTCCATCTTGTCGAGGATGAAGTTGGTGGTGCCGTTCACGATGCCCAGCACCCGGTTGACCTTGTCGCCGGCGAGGGACTCGCGCAGCGGCCGGATCAGCGGGATGGCACCGGCGACCGCGGCCTCGTAGTAGAGGTCCTTGCCGTGCTCCCCGGCGGCGGCGTGCAGGGCGGCGCCGTCCTGGGCGAGCAGGGCCTTGTTGGCGGACACCACGGAGGCGCCGTGCTCGAACGCCGCGGTGATGAGCGAGCGGGCGGGCTCGATCCCGCCGATGACCTCGACGACCACGTCGATGTCACCGCGTTTGACGAGGGCGGTGGCGTCGGTGGTGACGAGCCCGGCGTCGATGCCCTCGCGGACCTTGCTCGGGCGCCGCACCGCGACCCCCGCCAGCTCCACGGGGGCCCCGATCCTGGCGGCGAGGTCGTCGGCGTGCGTCGTCATGATGCGCGCCACCTCTGAGCCGACCACTCCACAGCCCAGCAGCGCCACCTTCAGCGGACGCGTACGCATCATCCGACCTCGTTTCCTCTTACCGTCTACGGTTGACCCAGTCTCACTCACCGGACGACAGTTTCTACCCTTCGTCCGGATCGTGAGACATCTATTTCATTTGTACGGGGGCGCAAGACCGGAGATCTTCCGCCCCACGGCTCTGACGTGCGCGTCCGGCGCGTCCGTCACCCGACGTCGAGACGCAGGAGGTCCTCCTCCGTCTCCCGGCGGACGATCACCCGGGCGGCACCGTCCCGCACCGCGACGACGGGCGGCCGCAGCACGTGGTTGTAGTTGCTGGCCATGGACCGGCAGTACGCGCCGGTGGCCGGCACGGCGATCAGGTCACCCGGTGCCAGGTCGGCCGGCAGGAACGCGTCCTTGACCACGATGTCCCCGCTCTCACAGTGCTTGCCGACGACACGGGCGAGCATCGGCGCGGCGTCGCTCGTCCGGGACACGAGGGCGACGCTGTACTCGGCGTCGTACAGCGCGGTCCGGATGTTGTCCGACATTCCGCCGTCGACGGACACGTATGTCCGCAGTCCGTCCAGCGGCTTGACCGTGCCCACCTCGTACAGCGTGAACGCGGTGGGCCCGACGACGGCCCGCCCCGGCTCGACGGAGATCCGGGGCGTGCGCAGCCGGGCGGCCTCGCACTCCCGGCCGACGATCTCGGTGAGCGCCTTGGCGATCTCGTGCGGCTCCCGCGGGTCGTCGTCGCTGGTGTAGGCGATACCGAGCCCGCCCCCCAGATCGATCTCGGGCAGCTCCACGCCGTGCTCGTCCCGGATGTCCTTCAGCAGCCCCACCACGCGGTGGGCGGCGACCTCGAACCCGGACATGTCGAAGATCTGCGACCCGATGTGCGAGTGGATCCCGATCAGCTCCAGGCCGTCGAGCTGCAGCGCCCGCCGCACGGCCTCGGCGGCCTGCCCGCCGGCGAGCGGAATCCCGAACTTCTGGTCCTCGTGCGCGGTGGCGATGAACTCGTGCGTGTGCGCCTCGACGCCGACGGTGATCCGGATCTGCACCTTCTGCCGCACGCCGAGCGACTGCGCGACATGGGCGACCCGCACGATCTCCTGGAAGGAGTCGAGCACGATCCGCCCGACCCCGGCCTCGACGGCCCGGGTGATCTCCCCGACGGACTTGTTGTTGCCGTGGAACGCGATGCGTTCGGCGGGCATCCCCGCGGACAGCGCGGTGGCCAGCTCACCGCCGGAGCACACGTCCAGGTTCAACCCCTCCTCGTGCAGCCACCGCACGACGGCCCGGGACAGGAAGGCCTTCCCCGCGTAGAACACGTCGGCGTCCGGCCCGAACGCGGTGCGCCAGGCCCGGGCCCGGGCCCGGAAGTCGGCCTCGTCGAGGACGTAGGCAGGCGTCCCGAACTCCTCCGCGAGCCGGGTCGCGGTGATCCCGCCGACCGTGAGGACACCGTCCTCGTCCCGGCTGACGGTCTGGGCCCACACCTTGGGGTCGAGGGCGTTGAGGTCGGCGGGCGGCGCCGAGTAGTGCCCCTCGGGCAGGACATCGGCGTGGCGGGGCCCGGCGGGATGGGCGGAACGGCTCATGACGTGACTCTCAGACTCTCTGTCTTCTCTCCGGGACGCATGCGCATCTGCTCTCGGGCGTCTCAGAGGTGTTCGGGTGCGTCGATGCCGAGCAGGGACAGGCCGCCGGCCAGCACCGTCCCGGCAGCTTCGGCAAGCGCCAGCCGGGCTCGGTGGGCGGCCGAGGGTTTCTCCTCGCCGCAGGGCAGCACGCAGGGCAGAAAAGGCAGCACGGCATCAGCGACGGTGACGAGATGCCGGGCAACCCGGTCCGGGGCACGGTGGGTGGCGGCCGCGGCGAGGATACGGGGGTGGTCGGCCAGGGGGGTCAGGAGGGGCTGGACGGCCGCGAGGGGGGGTCGGGGGGTGACTGCGGCGTGGGGGGTTCGGGGAGTTACTGCGGCGAGAGGGGGTGGGGTGGAGGCGGGAGAGCCGGACTCGGCGGCGGGGTGGGGGGCTGCCGCGGGGTCGGGCACGTGTACGGGGTGCGGGGCCACCATGGGGCCGGGCACGTCTACCGAGTGCGGGGCCACCACGGGGCCGGATACATCGGCGGAGTGCGGAGCCACGAAGGGGCCGGGCACGTCTACGGAGTGCGGGGCCACCACGGGGCCGGATACATCGGCGGTGTGCGGAGCCACGAAGGGGCCGGGCACGTCTACGGAGTGCGGGGCCACCACGGGGCCGGATACATCGGCGGAGTGCGGGGCCACCATGGGGCCGGGCTCGGCGGCGAAGCCCAGGCGGGCGGCGTTGCGGCTGAGGGACCGGATGCGGGCGTGGGCGTACCGCACCCGGAACAGCGGATTGCTCTCCCGCTGTACGAGATGGTCGGCGGTGATCCGGGGCCGGTCGTGCGGAGCGGGATGCAGCAGCGCCCACCGCGCGGCGTCGGCCCCGAGCGGAGCGGGATCCTCCGGTGCGGGAACGGGCCGCAGATTGACGGGTTCACCGTGCTCGACGGTGGCGCGCCCGCCCTGCGTACCCACGATCCGTACGACGGCATCGGCGACGACCTCGGCCCGCACCTCGTACGGCACGCGCAGCGCGACGACCTGCCCGGCGAGGACGTCCCCGTGCCCGTACCGGGAGCCCTGCGCGCGGATCTCCCGCACCAGCCCGGCGACGGGGTCGGCCTGCTCGTCGAGGGTGATGTTGAGGAACCCGGGCCCGGTGACGACGACGTCCCGGACACCGGTGGCGCCCACGAGCCGGTCCCGCAGGATCTCGGCGACCCGAAGGGGCGGCTGCCCGGCCGGCCGGGCGAGCTGCAACGCGATGGTGGTGGCGAAGTCCCCGCACCCCCCGGGCCCCGGCTCGGTCACCACGGCCCGCTCGGGCACGGCCACGTCCAGCTGCCCGTCATCGACAGCACGACGCACCGCTTGCAGCACGGTGCGGGACAGCTCGACGGGGGTCACGGGACAAGCGTAGGCGAGGAGGGGGGTGGGTATGCGAGGCGGTTATGGATGGGGGTGTTGCGGCGTCCGGTCGGCGGCACGCGCATGACGGGCAGGTGACTGACGGCAGGCCCCTGACGGGCAGGTGACTGACGGCACGCGCAGACGGCTGGCTGCGGGCACACGCAGTGGCTTGCTGCCGCGGGCACACGCAGAGGGCTTGCTGCCGGGGCACACACACAGAGGGCTTGCTGCCGGCACACACAGGTGGCTGCTACTGGCGGGCACACGTCCTGGCGCAAGTCCCGAAGACTTCCGGCGGGACACCGCGAACGCGCCCGACATCACGGACCCACCGACGGACCGCCGCCGCGGCCGACCTCGAGCCCTCACCACGGAGAATCTCGAGCCCTCACCACGGAAAATCTTGAGCCGCCATTGCGGAGCACCCTGAGCCGCCACTGCGGAGGGCCTGGTCGCCCAGCAGACCGCCGCCCGTCGCCCGCTGCCCGTCGCCGCTGGACTTGTCCCAGATCCCCCGACGTTTTTCAGGTGCGGAGCGTTGGGGACCTGGGCGGCGCCGGGTACCTGGGGTGCCTCGATGATGTCACCGCCCACGTCACCGACGCGGAAGGCTGGGCCCCCACGAGGCTCGATCCCCGTCGGCTTCCCCGTCACCACCATCGCCGCGATCTCCGCCCTCCTCGCCGCCACCGGGGGCGCCCCCCTCACGACTGTCATGGCTGCCATGCCCCTCACGGCCCCCATGACCCGCACGGCCCTCACGAGCCTCATGACCCCCATACCCACCACGACCACCGTGTCCGCTACCTCGGCGGTCGATGAGGTGTTTGACGAGCTGCACGAGCTCGGCGGGCTCGAAGGGCTTGGCGAGGAAGGCGTCGACGCCGACATCGAGGCCGGTCTCGACCTCGTACTGCGTGCAGGCGCTGATGATGGCGAGGGGAAGGTGGCGCGTACGAGGATCCGCGCGGAGCCGGGCGGCGGTGCGCAGCCCGTCCAGCCGGGGCATGACGACGTCGAGCGTCACGATGTCGGGCTGCACTTGATGCACGACGTCCAGACACTCGGCACCATCGGCCGCGGTCACGACCTCGAGCCCTTCCAGCTCGAGATTGACCCTGATCAGCTGCCGGATGACCTTGTTGTCGTCCACAACAAGCACCCGGCCCGGAGCGCCTGGCACAAGTCGAGAGTAGGTCGGGACCGGCCACCGCGTCCGGGTTTTCCCCACTTCCACCCCGTACAGGGGACCCGCTCACCCCCACGCCGGTAATCGAGTTCCTGATCACCCCTCCGGACCTGCTAGTGTTCTACCCGTCGCCGCGAGCGAACAGCTCAGCGCCGACACGCCCCCGTAGCTCAGGGGATAGAGCAACGGCCTCCGGAGCCGTGTGCGCAGGTTCGAATCCTGCCGGGGGCACTTCACATGAAGTGCCCAAAGACCCCGTCACCAGCGGAAACGCTGGGTTCGGGGTCTTTGTGTTTGTGCAGGCGTATGCGGCCCTGAGCGGCCCTATGACGGCCTCTGTGGACTATTTGTGGACAGGATTCTGGGGCATCGCCCCAGGTCAGGTCCACCAAGCGAGTGGGCCGGCAAAGAGGTCGTCGACCGCCACGTACCAGAGCCTCGGCAGCCCGTAGGTCAAGCCGCAGTCGCTCGACGGACTCCTCGGGCGGCGATCACCCTAAAAACAGCAAGCCACTTCACCGTGGCGGACCGTTGCCAGGCTTCGTCCGACACGGCTGGTGGACGCGCCTTGATACCAAGGAGTCCGCCGTCAACGGTGGCAGCGGCGCTCGCGCGCAGCAGTCTGGGCCATCCGGGTATCGATGGCCACCATCAAGTGATAGATCTGTGAAGAGCTTTCTGATCGACGCTGTTCTGGGCCCGGGGGGGCTGTCATGCAAGTGCGCACCATTCTTCTGCTGACCCGGGTAGAGCAGGGCGGCCCACACAAGGCATCTGCTCCAGCGACGGAGTGAGCGAGTGCGTACGGAACCCGGCCTCCAGCCCACTCGCGCTTGGCAGGTCTATGACTGGTGGCAGCACCGCTTGGCCAGAGAGTTCTTTAGCGAAGACCGCGCGGGCACACCGGTCCTCTTCTTCCTCGATGAGCCGGAGCTGGTGGCCCTGCGTGGCGGTGAGGATGTGGAGCAGCTCGGGACCGCCGTCAGCTCCGTGCTTTCCTGGCACGACAATCCGTATGCGCCGGTCAGCGAACGCTGCCGTGCCTGGAAGTGGGGCAAGCGGGAGGACCCTCCCCCATGCCTGCCGCTCCTGGGCTCTGCGGTCCTGGCCGCAGCCAACATGCGGCGGACGGTGCAGGGGCCGGGGGCTCCGGCGTACTACGCCCGCCTCGCCGAAGTTCTCCAGCCCCCGTGGGGTGGTGAGCAGCACGGGCAGCGACTTGAGCGCCACTATGACGTTGTCGCCGACTTGTGGGCCGAGTTGGACGGATGGCTCCGGGAGAAGGGCGGAACCCGCGGACTCAGCACGATCAAAAGGAATCCGGCCCGTAGCAAGATCGGCTACGCCCAGTCGCAGGCATTGCTCCGGACCTGGGACCACGCTGCCCTGACACGCTTCTTCCAGACGATTGGGGTGACACCCAATCAGACAGTTGACGGTGCACGGCTGCTGGGCGATCTCGCAGCCTGGAGCCATCGACATCCGCAGGGCCTTTCCAAGGAGCTGCGTCAGGCGCTCGACTCCGACGGCGACAAGCGCCTCTTGGAGCCGCTGCTGGTTGCTCTCGTGGAGGGCTGGGACGGCACCGTGTCACCGGGGTTTGTCGACGGTCTCCGCGTGGTGCCGCTGCGATTGGTACTCGAGGAAGGCTTCACGGGGTGGGACGTCCGCTGGCACGCCGAAGTGGCTCCCGGCGTCCGAGAGGACGTGCTCAGGTATCCGGGTGCAGAAATGAGACTCACATCCGAGGCAGGCGACCAAGCCTATGAGCTGACCGGGGCGGTACCTGACCCTGCGCACGCAATCAATTCCGGGATTACAGCGAAGGGGACCAAGGTAGCGCTCCGTGTTCAGGGTGGCCGTGAGCTACTTGCGCTGCGGGAAGACCCAGTTGCCGGCGGCTGGACAGAGACTGATGTACTGACCGTCTTCGAGCCCTATGTTTTTCTCTTCCGTCCTTCTGGCCAGCAACAACTCCAGGTGCTTCTGTCCGGTGCCGGAGAGCGGTGGTACCAGCCTGAAGACGCTCCGATCCCGGGGTGGCAAGTCACACCCGAGGTGGAGTTCAGCGACGAGGCAGCGCTCACCGAAGCCCTGGCGAAGGCCGGCATCCAGAACGTCCGCTACTCAGGCGCGCGCCGCCTGAGTCTGCGTAACGGGCTGCGTGTCAGGCCCGGGTGGGGCCTGAGATCACACTTCCTGGTTGGTGCCGAGCCGGACGTGATGGTGCCGGAAGAGTTGTGCAGGCAAGGGCTCATCAGCCTGGACGGCAGACCGCTGAGCGTGCCTCCAGGAGGCCTCGTCCAGCTGCGGGGCAGGAACCTCGCGCCTGGACCGCACGTTCTCGCCGCTGATGGTGCGGAACTTACCTTCTACGTTGAAGAGCTCAACGCTCCCGCCCCACGGCCAGCGGCTCCCACGGTCCCTTCGCAAGGGTCTTCTGCCACCGTGGTGGTGCCGCTGTCCGGCGACGCCCGCTTCCTCACGGCGCAGGGCCGGTTTCTCCACATTGCCCGGCCCCAAGAGCCGCCTTGGTGGCGGCCGTCTGCTCCTGGTCTCTGCGATGGAGGGACAGCTCGGGTGCCCATTCCAGCAGCTGCAGTGTGGCTGGTAGTTGTTCCGGCCCATGCTGCTCCTTCGGTGACGCTTCTGCGGCACGCCGAGCCGGACATAGGCATTTTGAGCCGGGCTGCTAAGGACTTCTGGGTTCAGATCATGCTCGATGACCAGGCAGGCAGCCCGCACGCTGAGCTTTGGCAGCGTTACCGGGAAGCCGTACTGACCCGGAACTCTCAGGGGGGCTTCAAGCGTGTTTGACCCTGATCTCTTCGTTTCGTGGATGGCGAGTCAGCGCTCCGGCAGCCTCGCGTCGCTGGTGCGGGATGCCGCCTGGGCAAGCGGGCAGGACCGCAGGAGTTCAACCAGATGGATCGGCCGCCTGGAAGCTCTCGGCCTGGCGACCGTTAACTGGGACCGAGGCCAGTGGAGTGCGAGTCCCTGCGAGATCACAGATTTGCCGGGAGGCATTCAGACCGCTGTGCTGACCGGAACCCGGCCCGTCGGCCTTGCCCTCTGCCGACAGCTGGGAGCGGTAGTCGAACGACCTCGACCAGCTGAGGCCGGCATGCCTCTGCCAGCCACGGTGTGGTTTCAGTACAGCGAGCCCTCCCAGTTGCACGGCCTTACCGCATCTCTTGGTGCACAGGTGACACCATGCGCTGCAGAGGCTTTGACAAGGTCCCTCACGACTTTCAAGCCTGGCCCTGCCACTGCGCCACCAGCGCGTAGCAACCAGGTAGAAAAGCTGGATCTCACGACAGCAGAGTTCACGAACGTAGATCTTTCGCGGCACAGGCCCGCTCCCGGCCTGTACAAATACACGCTGTACGGGCGCTTGCCCCGCTACCTCTTGCTGCGCAGAACCCCCAGGCAGACGCCGCACCATCAGCACGCCCCTGCTGCATCTGGGTCGGACACCTGGCACGCAGTTGGCCGCCGGGAGGGAACCCATTACGTCCTCCCTGCCACCGCGTTCCCCCTTCAATGGGAGCCCTACCCAGAAGCCGCTCCCCGGGGCAGTAAAACCCTGGGCCGCCTCACCGCCGACTGGAGAGCTCCGCTTCCGCTCACGCAGGAACGCGCTGCCGTCCTGTGCACGGGGCTCGCCTGTACCCGCACCAAGCAAGGGGACCGCTACGACGGCGTCCCCCTGCACATCGCTGAACGCATCGCCGTTTCCCTGCGCCGTCGCCTGGAGACCTCATGAGCACACCTGTACCTGGCCTAGACGCCTTTGCAACGCACGACGCCCTGCGTGAGGCGTACTTGCGGTACTACGACACCGCCTTTCGCCTGCGCGACGAAGCACTGCAGGCCGAACGTCGTTCCCTGCTTGACCGCCCTGGCGGCGTCTTTGCTGACCCCTTCGTCGAATTGCGCCCGGAGTACGCCCTCTCGGGACGCTCTCTGACACAGTCGGCCGAGCTTGCGGGCGCCCCCGCGGAACTGGCCGCATTCGCCGAACGCGGCCTCTTCGACCCCGGGATGCAGCTCTACACTCACCAGGAGCGTGCACTTGCCTGCACCAGGAAAGGCGGCCAGAACGCAGTAGTCACGGCTGGCACGGGATCCGGCAAAACTGAAGCCTTCCTGCTGCCTATCCTGGCTGACCTGCTACACGAGTCGCGTGACTGGCAAGGCAGCCCCGCGCCGCACCGACCCTGGTGGGAACGGGCCTCGGCTGACTACCAGCCCCAGAGACAGGGCGAGCAAGGGCGTCCCGCCGCCGTACGTGCCATGGTTCTCTACCCCATGAACGCTCTGGTCGACGACCAGCTTGTACGGCTCAGGCGCGCCCTGGACAGTGACAATGTCCGTAAATGGCTTGACGATCACAGGTACCGCCACCGCTTCTACTTCGGCCGTTTCACTGGCAGCGCCCCCGTCACAGGCAGCCCCCATCAGCAGTTCGCCGTCGATGAGTTGCGCGCCTATCTCAAGGCCACCGCCGCTCGCAGCGAGCGAGCCAGACAAGCCGCAGAGGAGCGCGAGGACAGCAACCTTGCCTACTTCGCTCCGCGCCTGGACGGTGGGGAGATGCGCAGCCGGTGGGACATGTACGACGCACCCCCCGACGTCCTCATCACCAACTACTCCATGCTGAACGTCATGCTGCAGCGCAGCCGTGACGAGGACTTCTTCCTGAGTACTGAACAGTGGCTCAACTCATACGAGGATGCTCGGTTCACTCTCGTGCTCGACGAGCTGCACATGTATCGCGGAACGCAGGGCACAGAGATCGCCTACCTGATCCGCAACCTCACACACCGGCTCGGGCTCGCCGGACGTCCTGAAAAACTCCGCATCCTCGCTGCATCAGCATCGCTTGATGAAAAACGCGACTCAGACCGACGCTTTCTCCAGGACTTCTTCGCCCGCGATGAGGCCTCCTTCCACTTCATCCCTGGCGAACCCGCGCCTCGTACCAGCGGACCTGGGGACATCTCCGCCTCAGCTCCCCAGCTGGCGAAGGCCTGCACCAGCCCCTTGACCCCGCCGGAAGCCTCACAACTGCTAGCGGCTACGGGCGCCGCGCAGGCGCTGGCAGACGTTCTTATCGCTGGGACAGACACACCGTCCGCGCCTTCCAAGGCCGCCACCGCCCTGGCTCGTGAACTCTTCCCCGCAAGCACTCAAGAGGAAGCCGATCTGGCTCTGCGAGGAACAGCAGCGGCCATCCGGACCGCAGCCGCGTCTGGGACATCTGGCTTGCCCAGGATCCGCATCCATCTCTTCTTCCGGAACGTCGCCGGCATGTGGGCCTGCAGTGACCCTGCCTGCTCAGAGGTTCCACACGGTTTCCAGTCGACCGGACGCACCATCGGCAAGGTCTTCTCCGTTCCCCGCACGTCCTGCGACTGCGGCGCCCGCGTCCTGGAACTGCTCTACTGCCAGTCCTGCGGAGAAGCCATGCTAGGCGGCTATGCTCCCCGCAACGCAGTTCGCACCCGGATTTTCAAGTCCATCCTGTTGCCAGACAGCCCCGACCTGTCCCGCGTCCCTGACCAGTCAGGCAGGGACCGCACCGCCGCCAACTACATCGTCTACTGGCCTTCCTCAAAGCCTCAGCGTGCCGACGATGATGCCCATTGGACTGGCGGGAACGGCAGCGTCCGTTTCGCCTTCCGGCGCAGCATCTACGACCCTGCCAGCGGACATCTCCTGAACAAAGAGGCGGGTGCGACCGGCTGGAGTTTCCACGTCACGAGCCCAGTCGACAAGAGCACAGGCCTCGCCAAGCTCGACTTGTCGCTGCTGCCCCCTTTCCCCACCAAGAGCCCTTGCTGCGGGGCAGACTGGGAGCGCCGGTACGACAAAGACAGCAAAACCCGCCCTATCACAGACCCCGTCCGTCTTACCTCGCCGGTACGAACCATGCGGACCGGTTTCGAGAAGATCAACCAAGTCCTATCGGACGAACTAGCCGAGCAGTTCACCGATCCTCGTGAACGGAAGCTGATCGTCTTCACAGATAGCCGACAGGACGCGGCTAAGCTCGCGGCGGGAATGTCGCTACGCCACTACCAGGACCTCGTCCGACTCCTAGCCCTGGATGAATTGCGCGAGTCGGCCGTATCGGATGACGATCTCGACGCTGTCCGGGCACAGCTTGCAGGCCAGAAATCCACTGCGATTGAAGAAGCGGTCGAACGGCTGCGCAAACGCAGCAAGCAGGATCTCAATACGCTGCGGGGAGCGCTCATTGACGGAGACGAAGACACAGCGAAGGTCGTCGCCAAGCGGCTTTCCTCTCCCCCGACCTTGGACTCCCTCGCTAAGGTGCACGTAAACGCCCGACTGCTCTCCCTTGGAGTCAATCCAGCAGGCACAAAACCGAGTGTGCAGTCCGTTGGACAGTTGCAGTGGCACGAGCTTTTCGACTGGGAGCAGAAACCACCTGCGCTTACCACCGCTACCTCGGCAGCTCAGGAGGCGGCCCTCTCTTCCGAGGACGGCCTCTTGGAAAACACGATCGAAGCCCTTTTCTCGGGGGCGGGCCGCGACGTTGAGTCCCTCGGGATGGGGGCCATCACCCCGGCCAAGACCACGTCAGATCCTGAAGGAATCGGACAGGCAAGCCTGCGAATCCTCGCCGAGCTGCGACGGTTCTTCCACATGCGCAACGATGACCGGGTCACACCTCCGCCCCGGTTGAAAGACTTCTGGATGAGCGTCGCCGCTCACCAGGGCACGGACTACGACGACGTCCAACGAGATGCCGAAACGGTATGGGGTGACGCCGTCACCCCTAACTACGTCATTGACCCGCGCAAGGTAGCAGTGCAGCCGGCACGCGGGAACGTGTGGCAGTGCCCCACCTGCGCCCGCAGACACCTCACCCGCAGCGCTGGCACGTGCACCCGGTGCCGCAGCGAGCTCCCCGGAAAGCCATCACATGAGAGCGCTCCCGAAGACAGCGACTACTACGCGTGGAAGGCCTCCAGTAACCGGGCGGCCTTCCGTCTGAACTGTGCCGAACTCACCGGGCAGACCGGACGAATCGAGGCACAAGCCCGCCAAGCGCGCTTCCAGCATGTCTTCCTGAGTGATCCACCCGAGATCCCGCTCGTGCATGAGATCGACCTGCTGTCGGTCACCACGACGATGGAAGCCGGCGTGGACATCGGCCCCCTGTCTGCGGTCCTCATGGCCAACATGCCTCCCAGCCGGTTCAATTACCAGCAGCGCGTAGGGCGGGCCGGGCGGCGCTCATCACCGGTCGCCGTCGCACTGACCGTCTGCCGCGGACGCAGCCACGACGAGCACTACTTCGCCAACCCGTCGGCCATCACGAACGACCCCACCCCTGCGCCGTACCTTGCTCTCCAGCGTCCTGAGATCCTGAAGCGGGCCATGGCCGCTGAGATCCTGCGACTCGCCTTCCGCGATCTTGAGCACCACGGTGGAGCGGGAAGCGTTCATGGAGAGTTCGGACTGGCCCAGGACTGGAAAGCCGCGCTGCCGGACGTCCATGCCTGGATCGAGCAGCAGGACGATCTCTTGGCGCAGACCGCACGAGCCCTTACGGCCCACACGCCTATGCAGCCAGAGCAGATACTCGACATTCCATGGGTTGAAAACCTCCTTGGGAGCATCACAGAAGTCGCAGCAAGCTCCACGGGATCCCAACAGCTCGCTGAGCGGCTGGCGCATGCAGGGATCCTCCCCATGTTCGGCTTCCCCACCCGGGTCCGGCAGCTCTACCTGGAAGCACCCGAGAAGCGCTATCCATGGCCCCCCGACGCAACCATCGACCGTGACATCGCCATGGCAGTCTCGCAGTTCGCGCCCGGGGGTGAGATCGTCAAGGACGGGCAGGTTTTCACTGTCACCGGAGTCACAGAGTTCGAACCGCTGCCCCAGGGGCCTCGACCCATTGCAGAACCGCTGGAGAATCCCCGCACAGTGGGTCTATGCCGGGTTTGCAATCACGTCGAAGAGCACCCGTCCCTCCAGGGCCCATGTCCTGTATGCCTGTCTCCGGAGTACAGCGTCGTCGATCTGCGCGAGCCTGCAGGATTCCGTTCCAGCGAAGCCCGCGACTTCGACGGCGTCTTCGCGTGGTCGCCCTACACCATCTCCTCTCGGGCAGCTACCAACCTCTCCGCGCTCGGTTTCACGCCGTGGAAAGGTGCACACGTCTTCGCTGGTCCTGGGAAACGGTACGTCGTCAATGACAACAACGGAGAGCTGTTCTCGCTGCGCCGGGCCTCGGCACCTTGGGGCGGGTACTTGGCCGATGGCGCTTCAGGCAACAGTTACGGCGATCCCATCCGAGTCGCACTCGGAGCCGTACTGCCCACTGACTTTCTGTTCCTCGGACCTGCCTCCAGTATTGACCGGAAAGGCGGTCACCGCCTCAACCTCACTAACGGTAATCCTGCCTACGGAGCCGATATCAGCGAGGGGCGACGGGCAGCCTGGTATTCGCTGGCCTTCCTGCTCCGCAGTTCAGCTGCCCGCTACCTCGACGTGGGCCGCCAGGAACTCCTCGCTGGAATCCATCCTGGTCCTCACCAGGATGGTCACGTCGTGTACGCCTTCCTCGCCGACGCACTGGAAAATGGCGCCGGCTTCAGCACGCACCTGGGCCACGCGGACGTCATCGACGGCTACATGCAGGCAGTCGGCAAGTTCCTGGAGGAGCTTCGGGAAGATGAGCATGCCGACGAATGCACCTCTTCATGTCCACGCTGCCTGCGTGACTACTCAAACATGGCGCACCATCCGCTGCTCGACTGGCGTCTGGCGGAAGACCTTCTGACCGTTCTTTCCGGCAGGTCTCTCACTCCGTCTGCCGTGCGCGCCCGTGGCTCCCTGGCCGTGCTCAAGGGGTTGTATAAGGGCAACTACCTGGACGAAGACATGCCAGGGCTGGCCTTCAGCGCCAAGGGTCGGCGTCATGCTGTCGTCGCCAAGCACCCACTCCAAGCATGCGAACTAGATCTCGTCAGCGCGGATCTGCAGCCGACATTGGATGCCGCCCTTGAGTTCACTCAGGATGCGGGGCGCGTGATCGTCGCGGACTGGTTCACATTGGAGAAGAGCCCCATGCAGATCATCGAGCGCCTGGGGACACTCTGACCTGATGGATTACTCAGAGGCGGCGTTCCCGGAGAGGAGCGCCGCTTCCGATCCGTGTGCGCAGGTTCGAATCCTGCCGGGAGTGCCCCTCATGAGGTGCCCAAGGCTCCGTTACCAGCGAAAACTCCAAGGCCGGGGTCTTCTTGTCTGTGCCGCCGTACACGACCCTGAGCGACCCTACGACGGCCTCTGCGAACTACTTGTGGACAGGATCTTGGAGCGTCGTCCCAGGCCAGCCCAGCTCTTCCGCTGATGCCCGTCATCCTGCGTCCGGCCAGTCCTCGGAAGGTCGGGGCGGCTCGGGCTCATTCAGCCGCTCGGCCTGCCGCGCGTTCTCCCCCCGCAGGCTCGTCAACCACGGCCACAGGTCCGGCAGGCGTTGCTCTGGGCAGGCCAAGCGATGCTCGATGCGGCACCGCTGGAACGGGTCGGGCGGACAGACGCCGTACACCGCCACCTGCCCGTCGGACGTCTCGATCCACCGGTACTCCGCCGGCACCACGTGGGCGAGCGGAGTCATGTCCGGCTCCAACAGCACCCAGTCGTGTTCGAGCGTCGCCACCCGCTCCTGAGGCAGACCGCAGTACGGGCACAGCAGCCGTGCCCCGCCCAACCGGCGCGTCAACTTCTCGGAAGCCCCCATACAGCGAGGGTCAGCACTTTGCCCGTCCGTGCGTAGAGGGCGAACCGGACGGGACCCCTGAGGCGCTCGTACACCGGCGAAAGGAGAATCGACGCGGCAGGTGCATCCAGCAACCAGCGACTTGGAATGTGCGGCCAGTACACGACGAAGCCCCCAAACCTGTAAGGGTTGGGGGCCGGTCGCCGAGCGATCCGACTCACTCGTACTCGTTCAAGAGGTCTTCAATCTTCCGGTTGGCGATCTCTTGGCGTCCGTCGATGCACTTGGCATAGCGGCCCAGCAGGACCTCAACGCTGTTTCCCGCACGCTCGGCCACCTCAGTCGGGTCCACCCCAGAGTTGAGCCAGGTCGACAGGGTCGAGTGCCGGAGGTCGTACGGCCGCGCAGCGAGCGGCGAGGCGACCGCGGTCGGCGGAAGGGCCAACGCCCGAGCCTCCTGCCACACGCGGTAGTACGTCGACGAGCCGACCACTCCCCCGCGCTCGTTCGTGAAGAGCCGCCCGTCCTCAGCAACGCCGAAAGTGTCGAGATGCTGCTTGAGCATGACGACGAGCTGAGGCGGGATCGGAACGAGCCGGACCTCCTCCGCAGGACGGTTCTTTAGGCCCCGGTCGTCATGGGTCTCGCCCGAGTCCGTCCACTGCTTTCCGGCACTGGGTCGGGTCCGGTTCAGAAGCGCCGTACCCCAGCCGCGTTCGGGCAGCTTCAGATCCGCCTCTGTGAGGGCCACGGCCTCGGCTGGCCGGAAGGCTCCGTAGTACATGCAGGCGAACAGACCGACGAGCCGACGACCACGGGCCCGGCCGTACCCACCGACGTACGACACGGCCGTCAGCAGCGCACGTGCCTGCTCCGGATTGGCGACCACGCGCGGGTCGACCTCACCTGCGACCTTCGGCTTCTTCCAGCGAATCTGAGTCAACGGGTTCTCTTTGAACTCCCCGAGGTCCACCGCGTAGTGCAGGGCGTTGACCAGCGTGCGACGCTTACGACGGACGGTTTCCGCGGCTGCGGCGGTCCCGTCGAGCTTCAGCCTCAGAGAGTCCAGGACCGCCCTTGCAAGGGCGGCATCACCAAGGTCAGCCAAGGGCCGCGAGGCTTTCGACACCCAGCTCAGGATGTTCGCGACGTCGTCGGGCAACTCGCGCTCATCAGGTCCGGGAAGGACGAACGCCCAGTTGCGGAGCGTCTTCCTGATCAGCTCTTCCGGTGGCTGCCCCGGCCGGTCGTCCAGAAGAGCCATGGTCACCGCCGTCAGCGACTCGTTGATCCCGCTGCGCGTGTTGGGTGCCGCGTGGGGCCATTTCATGGCGAGGTATCGCAGAGCGAAGGCGTACCAGCTCATCGAGGCCGCCTTCTCGACCATCGAGTCAGGCAGGCCAGTGACCGTGTCGAACCCTTCGCCGCCGTGAGTGGCCTGCAGCAGTTTGGATCGGTAGTGGTCCGCCAGCCCCTTGGTCCGGAACTGCTCGGAGAACACATTGCCGGCGACGATCCACCGGACGTCATACGACGACTTCTTCGTGTTCCGCTTGCGAACACCCCACACCTTCACGTCGAGAGATTTCACGCCGCTGCCTCCAGCTGCCGCAGCCAGGTGGTGAAGTCGCTCCGCCAAACGCGCAGCTCGCCGTTGGGCAGCTTGAAAGCAGCCGGCCCGAGGCCCAGCTCGCGCCACCGGTAGAAGGTGCGCCGCGAGACGCCGCCCAGTTCGTCGAGCACCTGGTGCACAGTCATCAGCTCGTCGCGTCGACGGTCCATGTCGGTTCTCCTTCCGTCCCGGGGGCGGGTTCGAGGGACGCTGCGAGCCAGGCTTCGGCGGCTGAGAGGCCAGTTCCGGCGAAGGCCCAGTGGGCGAGGACGTACGTCGTCTCGGGCTCACGCTCGGGTAGCGCGGCGGACGCTTGGGCTCGGCGCCAGTCGGCGCGGGCAGTGCGGAGTGCGCCGAGGGTGGTGGAGTAGCGGCGGGATTTGGTGGAGAAGTGGCCGCGGAAGCCGAGCATGTGCGCCCAGGCTCGTAAGCGGAGGTGTTCCAGGTCTTTGCGGGCGCCGAGGGTCCAGGCGGTTCGGATCAGGCGGCGGGCGTGATCGGTGAGCTTGGCTTGGGCCAGCTCGGCAAGGAACCTGAGCGGACGGTCGAGGGTGCCGGTCGTGGTCTCGGCGCCCTTGGTGGCGTACTTCGCGATGTACGACGCGACGGCCCGCTCGGTCAGCTCCTGGCCGCCGTCGAAGTCGGCGGAGCGGATCGGGCGGACGTCGAGTTGCCGACCGAAGACGAAGGAGTGCCGGCGGCCGTCGACGTCCGGCCCGTCGATGCGGGCGGCGGTCGCTGCGGCGCGGATCGCGTCGGTCAGTAGTTCGGCGGACGCCCACGGCGGGGGCGGGGTGTCGGCGCCTTCCGGTCCGTCGAGGCGGATGACCGCGTGGAAGTGGACCGCGCCGCGCTTCTGGTACTCAGCGACCTTGGCAAAGGAGACACGGGCGTGGTCGCGGAAAGCCCGCTGAGTGAGGCCGGCGCGCTTGGCGACTTCCCGGCGGAGGTAGATCGAGAAGCGGCGCCAGAGGACTCCGGCGTGTGAGTTCCAGAGGACAGCGGCTTCGTAGTCGTACGAGTCGGGTGTGAGCGGTGTTCCCAGGGCCGGGTCCTGGTCGTCGTGGTGGGTGCCGCAGCGGCAGGCACGACCGACTGTGGGGCGGTTGTGGACGGGGCCGAAGCCGGGGGCGGTGAAGGTGGCGAAGACGCGCGGATGTGTGGCGACCTGGTCCGAGGTGCCCTTGCCTCCGCGGAGTCCGGCGGTGATCAGGTGGAAGGTGTCGCGTCGGTAGGTCTCGGCGCAGGCCGGGCAGCGGGTCGCGCGTCGGTTGTTGCAGCGGACCAGGAGGCTGCCGGACGGGAGGGCGGTGGAATCGAGGTGGTGCAGGGCGGGGCCGATCTCGCCGGTCGCGGTGTCGACCGCGTATTCCGTGCGGTGGCCGTCGAGGCGGACGGGGCGGGTGCAGCCGCCCAGGGTGGAGAGTTGGCGGGCCAGCTCGGGCAGGGTGCCTATGGAGGCCAGCGTGGAGAGTTCCGCCAGTGGGGGCGGAGTCTGCCGGATGATGATGGTGGTTCCTTTCGGCTGTTTCGGCGGTGGGAGGGACGGCCCCGGGGCGGCGGGATGCTTGGCGGCTTGTTGCCGCCCCGGCGGCCGGTCAGCGCTTGTTGGCGCCGGTGACGAGGGAGCGCAGGACTACGGCGGCGATGGCCACAGAGATGGCCGCGACGGCGACGGCCGCGAGGAGCGCGGTCAGGACGACTCCGACGACGACCACCGCGGCGACCGCGCCCACGTAGGGGCTGAGGGAGTGGTGGCCCGCGGAGGGCGCCGGGGTGTGGGTGTGGTGAGTGCTCAGGGCGTTCGAGCCGGGCAGCGTTGGGACGTCGGGCAGCCTGGGGCGGAACACGGGGTACCTCCTTTTCAGTCGTGGGTGCCGTTGACGACGTCGACGCCGGAGCGGGTGCCGGAGTCGATGGCCGGGGCGAGGAAGGTCCGGGAGAGCAGGAAGCCGAAGAGCGCGATCACGACGGCGACCCAGACGCGGACGCCGAGGAACTTGATCGCGGCCCAGGCGATGAGGCCCAAGACGAGGACGAGCGGCAGCGAGACGGTCACGGGAGCTCCCTCAGCGAGCGACGCAGCGGTGGGTGCGGGCGGCGAGTTCGGCGGCGGCGCGGCTGTCGTAGTCGGTGGAGAAGCCGCAGCGCGGAGCGGTGCAGGCGGCGGTGTGCTTCTCGCGGCCGCGGCCGTCGTAGTACGTGGCGACCTGGACGGGGCCGATGCGGACGACTCGGCGGAAGCGCGGGTTGGCGGGCATCAGTCGGTTCCCTTCTCGGTCTCTGCGGTCTCGTTCTCTCCGGTGAAATCGGCGACGTGGTCGGCGAGCCAGCTCACGATCTCGTCGCCCTCGTAGCTGTCGGCGGTGAGGATGACCGGCTCGGCGATCAACATGGCTTCGGTGAGGCGGTTCTGTCGGGTCAGCTCGGCGGCGCGGTTCAGCGCGCGGAGCGTGGACGGGCGCAAGGTGGGATGTCCTCCGGGTCAAGCGAGTTGGGCGGCGATGGCTTCGGCGAGCGGCAGTGGGACGCCGAGGCGGGCGCGCAGGGTTGTGGTGTCGATGGCCGTCCCGGTCCGGGTGTGGTGTTCGTCGGCGACCTTGCGGGCCAGGGCGACGAGGGCGGGCGGCACCGTAGAAGGGAGGGGTGCGGCAGCGGGTAGTTCAGGGATTGAGGCGGCCGGCTCTTCCAGGTCGGGCGGGGTTGGCGTCGTATCCGGTTCCGGGTCCGGTGTCGTCGTAGGGCCGCGATGGGCGAGCAGGGTTCCGCCGAGGAAGGCGACCGCGGGCCATCCGGCGACGAGGATCCGCAGCCAGGCGGGTACGTCCCCCAAGTCGAGGAGGCCGGCGGTCGCGACGTTGGCCCCGAGCGAGGCAGTCAGGGCGACGAGGAACCAGCACCACGCGGCGGCTTTCGATCCGCCGGTGCGGAGCCGGTGCCAGGCGGCGACGAGAAGCAGGTCGACCGAGACCGGATAGGCCCAGGCCTTCCATCCGCTCTGCCCGGCAGCGGCGGCGAGGTCGTGCAGGTGGGCGAAGGACAGGGCCCCGGCGATGACGGCCTGGACCAGGACCGCGTCCGGGCGGAAGGCGGGGCGGGACATCAGTCCAGCTCGCCGGGGTAGTCGGGGCCGTCCTCGGGGTCGTACCCGGGCGGGAAGATGCCGGGCGGCGGCTCCGGGAGGGACGCGGCCAGAGACACGCCCACGGCGTCGACGAAGGTTCCGTCGGCGTCCGACGTGCCTGCGTACAGGGCGAGTTGTCCCAGCAGGACGACGGTTCGGGCGAAGTCCTCGCAGTCGGGGCACATGGTGGGTGCTCTCCTCCTTTCGGGCATGGCGGGGTAGGGACTTGGCGCGATGGCGCGTCGAGCCAGGGGTGAGTGGGATTACTCGGTGACCGGCCGGGGGTGGCTTACCGGTCCGGCAGGCTTCACGGTCGGCGCGGGCGGGACGTAGGGCCGGAAAGGAGAGAGCGCCGGTACGTCGGGGGCGAGGTGAGCCGTGTCGCGGCAGGTGGCCGCGGCGTCGGCGAGCGAGATGTACGGGGTGCGGATGCGGGACCAGCCGCCGGAGGTGTCGCCGGCGACGGCGAGACCCGGACGATCCGCGGGGATGGAGCAGGCTGCGTACACGGCTTCCGGGGCGATGTCGCCGAGCGCCATCTTCGCGGAGGCTTCGTCGTTGACGCGGTGGGAGACGCGGCCGG
Organism: Streptomyces actinomycinicus; assembly: GCF_016741775.1. Classification (GTDB taxonomy): domain Bacteria; phylum Actinomycetota; class Actinomycetes; order Streptomycetales; family Streptomycetaceae; genus Streptomyces; species Streptomyces actinomycinicus. Next base: position 118,979 of record NZ_JAERRK010000018.1, read on the forward strand.
TGAGCTGCGCGCGGAGCATGGTGGCGCCCTTGCCCAGCTCGGCGCCGAAGCGCTGCCCGCAGACCTCCAGATAGATGCCGGCCGCGCGGCCGAGCTGGGCGAGCCGGATGAGCTGGGTGACCATCTCGTCCCGCCGTTCCTCCTCCTTGCGCGTCGCGACGAGGAAGAGTTCCGCCACCTCGTCGACGAACAGCACGATGGGCGAAGGTCGTTCGTCGTCCGGCAGACCCCAGATGTCGGAGGTGATCAGTTCGTCGGGGGTGCCAGGGGCGATGCCTTGTCGGGCCTTGATCAGGTCGTATCGGTCCTCCATTTCCTTCACGAGCACCGGCAGCAGTTCGGCCGCCTGCTCGGGGTCGGTCGCCAGGGCGGAGAGCCGGGCGGCGAACGGCGAGAGTTCGACGCCACGCTTGCAGTCGATGCCGACCAGGACGACGGGCTGAGCCGCCAGGCCAGCGATCAGGTTGCGCAGGTACATGGACTTGCCCGACAGCGTTGCGCCGAGGACGAGTTCGTGCGGCACGGCCCGGTAGTCACGGACGAACGCGGTCGCGTCCTCCCGCAGCGCCACCGGCACCCGTAAGAGATCGCCCTCGGTCCCGGTCCGTCGCGGCATCCGCACTTTGCGCAGGACGTCGAAGCCGACGAGCCGCAGTTCGACGACTCCGGGCTTGATGTCCCGTACGTACACAGCGTGGACGCCCCAGGCGTGCCGGAGGCGTTCGGCCGAGGCCGCCACGTCCGCCGGCTCCTGGCCCGGGGCGAGCCGGAGCCGCATACGCAGACCGGTCGAGGTGGGCCGGATGATGCCCCGGCGGGGCGGTACCGGCGGGACCTCCCGTCGGGTGGTCGCCCGGATGGTCAGGGCCCGCCAGCGGGGAGGAGCAACGGCCAGCCCGCAGGCGTCCATGGTCGAGGAGTACGAGCCCAGCAGCCGGGCCACCGAGACGGGCAGCCCGACCGTGGACCAGTACGCAGCGGGGTGAGTGTGCCGAAGGTAGGCCGCGCCGCCTATCGCAGCGAGCGACCCGCCGAGCTCGGCCACCGTCACCAGGTCCGTCACGCGATCAGCCCGCCTCAGCCATCGAGAAGGCCCCCGGCATGACGGCCGTGGCCCGGTAGGCGATGCCGTGGCGCTGCTGGCCGTTGAACACGCTCTGCCAGGGGCGGGCCACAAGGCCCGGCAGCGCGATCGGAGCGCCGACGGTCAGCCCGTCCGCCACCCCGCTTTCGGGAATGGTGACCTGGATCAGGGCCGATTCGCCCTCGTCGATGTAGACGACGCCCACGGTCATCAGGACCTCGCCGCTCACGGTGTCCTTGGCGATCTCACCGGTCTGCCGGTCACGCACCTTCGGTGCCGGCGCCTCGGTGAGCAGGATCGTGGCGGACGAGGTGTCGATACGGATCACACGCACGGAGAGTTCTCCTTCTGAGATCGATCAACCCGTCACCTGACAGGTTGACTTAGCAAGTTCGAAGTTAGAGTTGCCAGGTTGACTTGTCAAGTGCGATCAAGCGTCAACAGCCCTTGTTCTGGGCTCAGTTCAAGCGGTACGTGTCTTCAAGCTCCTGCCCATCGGCAGGAAGCAGCACGTCGGAAACCTGTAGTGCCTGGCCCGATGCATCGAAGGCGATGACCAGGACGCTGAGCACAGGAACCCCGTCGGCCAGACCCAGAAGCTCAGCTTCGCCGACATCGGGCAAACGGGCAGAGACCCGCTCCGTCACATGGTCGAAGCGGACCTTCTTCCGCCCCTCCAAGTGCTCCCGGACCCCGGCACTCAAGGGCTCGGAGCTCCCGAGCTCGGTGCCGTCGACCAGGCCGACAGGGAAGTACGACGAAACGAGCTCGACCGCCTCCCCCTCCTCCTCGACCAGGAACCGGCGCATCAGGACTTCAGCTCGCTTCGGCAGCCCGAGCACCGAGGCGACACGCGCCGGAACGGGCACGCGATCCACCGCGGCCAGCCGCCCCGGAGTCCGCGACTCATCGCGCTCCAGCGCTTCCCGCCCACGCCGGTTCTTCTGCTCGACGACGGCCGGCCGACCACGCACGATCGTGCCGAAACCCTGCCGGGACTCCAGCCAGCCGTCCCGCTTCAGCAGCTCCAGAGCGCGGACCACGGTAGGCCGGGACATCCCAAACGCCTGGACCAACTGATTCTCGCTGGGCACCCGAGTGCCTGGCGCGTACGTGCCATCCTCGATGCGGCGTTGGATCGTCTGGGCGAGGCGGACGTACTTAGGTGCCTCCACTTCATACGCCATGAATGCCGCCCGTCGAGATTGGCCAAGTCAACTGGTCAACCAGACTAGCGATAAATCCAATTACGCAATACCACGGCACCAAGTCCGCTTCAGTCAGGCCAGGCATCGGCCATCACGAAGGAGACGACCGTGCCGCCGAAACGGCTGGGCCCGCACCGCCAGGACTCCGCGACGGAGTCGACGAGCAGCAACCCACGCCCGTGTGCGTCATTCGCCTCGGGACGCCGCAGTCGCACGTTCGCCGGATACCCCGGATTGTGCACGTCGACGCGGAGCGAGGCCCCTTCACGGAACCACTCGACCCGGACGATCCACGGGTCGTCCGACCGGCCGTAGACGACGGCGTTGGTCACCAGCTCGGAGAGCATCAGCACGCAGTCGTCGACCGAGCAGGCCGGGTTGTACGGAGCGATGAACTTCCGGAACCAGCGCCGGGCCCGGGGTACGGACTCCGCAACGGGGTGCAAGGTCATCGCACCGAGCCGCGGTGAGTCCGCAGAGGGATAGCGGTCGATCGTGTAGCCCATCCGCGTTCACTCCCTGCCGCTGCCGTCGCAGTCGAGGCAGCGCCGTTTCGATATGGGACGGACACGGTCATTGACGGTGGAGAGTGCCAGGTCCGTACGGGAGCCGACTCGCTTCCAGCCGCGCCCACGACATCCCCGGCAAGGTAAGTGCGCGCCCTGATCCGGCCGCCGACTCGTCACGCCGTGCCCCTTTCATGAAGTGGCCTTAGCCACTTACTGGATAGTGGCATTAGCCACCTGTGGGATGCAAGCGGTTCGCCGAAATGGCGAACCGGCAGCCGTCAGGTGAGGGGGTAGCCCTGCTCGAACGCCCAGCGGTGCGGCGGGTAGGTGGCCTCGGCGAACTCCAACGGCCGGTCCTGGAGGTCGAACACCACATGGTGCACAATCAAGACGGCCGACCCTGACTCCAGTTGGAGGTCTTGCGACTCTTCGTCCGTCGCCTCTCGAGCGCACATGCGGTCCTCGGCGTAACTCCCTTGCCGTCCCGTCATGTTCTCGACGTACATCAAGGTACCTTCCTGGATCCGCTCAGGCTCCAGGAGCTTGGGCGCCCGCTGCCCGACGTCCGGCGCGAACCACGAAGTGGACAGAGTGATGGGCCCGTCCTGGTTGTTGGTCACGCGCCGGCGGTGCACGGCCCGACGATCCTTCACCAGCCCCAGCGCCTCAGCGACGTGATCCGGAGCCTCCAGCCAACCGGCCGAGGTGATCACCGCATACTCGCCCGAGGTGTAAATCTTCCCGGTCTGCCGCGCCCGGCCGTACAACTCCCGTGCCCGACGATTGACTTCGAGGCTGCGCACGTACGTACCCGACCCCTGCCGCTTCTCGACGAGCCCCTGATGGCTCAACGCTTCCAGGGACCGCGCGGCCGTCGGCCGGGACACCTTCCAAGTGGCCGCGAGTTGCCGTTCCGAGGGGACCTCATCCCCCGGCCGCAGGTCGCCCCGAAGGATCTGATCGCGGATGAAGTGAGCGATCTGGAGATACTTCGGCTGCGCCTCCTCGATCTGAGGCATGTCCCCTCCTCGTTCAAGTGGCTATGGCCTCTAGCCACTATAGGGTGAGTGGCTAGGGGGCGAACCCGTAATGTGGGGCGCATGACGCGGTTGATCGTCGCAGCAGGAGGAGGGGGCGACGCAGTCGCCGCCGCAATGCTTGACGCCGCTCTGTACGGCGACGAGCCCGACCATGCAGTGATCCTCACGTACGCGTGGGACCGCTTGCTGATCGATCCAGTACCGGGCCCACGAGGCCCCAACAACTTCACGGGCCTCGAACCCGTCACGCCCGCAGTCTGGTCGGTACCGGCCAACGCGCGCCCGATCGCGCCGGCGGGATCCACCCTCCCCCGACTCGCGGCAGAGCTCCCGCACATCTTCGCTCTGATCGACCCCCGCCACGGAGCCGAGGGCATCACCCGCCAACTGGAGGAACTGATCGGCCACTTCAAGCCGACCACGATCGACCTGCTGGACGTGGGCGGCGACATCCTCGCGCGAGGCGACGAGCCGACGCTCAAGAGCCCTCTTGCCGACGCTCTGACGCTGGCAGCGTGCTGCCAGGTAGACGCTCCCATTCGGCTACTGGTCGCCGGCCCCGGCCTGGACGGCGAAGTCCCCGTCGACGACATACGCAGCCTGTTCGGCCCGCTCGTCCACAAGTTCACCGCGGAGAACACGGACCCGATCAGCTCGGTCCTGGAATGGCATCCCTCTGAGGCAACCGGGATGCTCGCCGCAACTTCAAGAGGAGTCCGAGGCATCTGCGAAGTCCGAGACGCTGGCCTCCCCATCCCCCTCACGGACGAGGGCCCCACGGTCCACGAAATCGACCTGGACGACGCCCTGAGCCGCAATGAATTGGCCCGCGCGGTCATGGCAACCAACACCCTGGACCAGGTGGAGGAACTGAGCCGCGAGATCTGCGGCTCCTCGGAGATCGACTACGAGCGCAACAAGGCCCTTTGGCTCAAGGAGCAACAGCCGACGAGGCTCGACCCCGAATCGGTCTCACGCCAACTCTCCCGGTTCGAGGCAGAGGCCCGAAGCCACGGAGTCACTCACACGACGTTCCGCCACCTCACCGAGGTCTTGAACCTCGACGGCTCACAACGCGATGACCTGCGCCAACTGCTCATCAACAGCCGACCGGAGCGATACACAGCCCCACTGTGGCACATCGCCGCCGCCACCTAAGCCGCTGAGACGGCACGCTCACTCGGCTGGTTACGGCTGAGGCGTGTCTGCATTAGGATCGCCAGCCTTGCGCATCAGCTCGCGCATCCTTTGGTTGAACAACGCGCTTAGCGGCTCCTTGTCTACATCCACACCGTCATCCGGGACAAAGTCCCAGTCATAACCGACGCTGCCAGGTCTGCCGCGTTGCTGGAGCACCCTAACGCCACGCCCGTCTCCGAACTCGATCCGGTGCTCCGCCACGGTTCGGTCCGGCACACGTGCTTTAAGCGCAGGCCCGAACAGCGCCACCGCGTTTCGCCCCACCGGCATAAGGGCAACTGTCGTACCGTCCCAGAGACGGATCTTGACCAGCCGCGCCAGTCGATCAGCGGCATACACCGCGCTGGCGACGAGATCAGCGGGGTCAGGACGTTCCTTGAAGTCCACGTCTGATATCTCTCTGACCGGGAGCCGGTCAGTGCCGCCACCGCGCTGGATGAGGTACAGCGCCCTGTCGGAGAGAGCGACATGAACTCGCGGGCCACGGCCGCTCAGGATCTGGAATAGATCGGAGCCGCCTTGGCAGATGTCGACCTCCAGAACGATCTCGCCGGGCTCCATGAACGGTGCGAGTCTACGTTGCGCGCGAGCCACAGCCCGCTCCTTGAACCTGAGAAGCACCAGGTGAATGTAGCTCTGAAGCGTTGGTACGGCGAGCAGATGCACAAATCTCGTGGTCCAGTCGTAACGACGGCAAGTCCTCTGCAGCAGTGCCTACTTGCTTAGGAGCCGCCGACACGCGCCAGAGGCCACCTGAGTAACAACCTTCTTCACGGGTTCAAGGCACCCGGCTCCGCTCCGCTCCGCCGGGCGCGCTTCCCGGCTCCGCTGCGGGCGCCGCTCCTGCCTCCGGCCCGCTCCGCCCGCGCTGCGCCGACGCGCGCCCACGTGTGGATAGAGCCGGTAACCATGAGTCGATCACCGCACATCGCGGTCCCGGTCAGAACAATGCCTCCGGCGGGGGATCGGCCGGCACCGGGATGGAGGAGGGGCCGTCGCCGACTGCAAGTCCGATGTGGCGTGCGCGGGGAGCTCTCATCCCGTCCGCCATCGACCCAGGCAAAGCCGAGCAGACGCGGCCCATGGCGTCCAGGTCGTTCGTACAGTGGCGCGCTCCACCTGGACGCCATGAACCACGCCCGCTCCACGGTGTGTGGGTCGACGGCGGACGGGATGAGAGCTGGGGTACGTGGGGGCGAAGTCGTGAATGTTCGCTATAGCGCGCCAAGTCCCCGCGGTTTCGGGCCGTCGTGCAGTCCTACCGCGAGGACCCTGATCCGGGCAGCCACGTGCCCGAGCCGGGTGTGCGCATCTCCGTCAGCCAGGCGACCAGTGTGTCGCGATTCGTCTCCTCTATTGGATACCCACGCGCCTCAACCGTGTGACGCGCGCCGGGAGACCACGACGAGGTAGTGGCCACCATGCCCTGACGGGCGCCTTCAAACATGACGTCCGTAGCGAGGGCTTTCACCACGACACGGTCCACCTTGCCCCGTGTGCGTTTGCACTGCACCAGCATCACGGCTGGGTCGCTTTCACCGGCCTCCGGATCCCAGGCCCGCACATCGACGCCTTCGTCCCCACGGCCTGGGCCGAGCTCCACTCGGAGCCCTTCCCGTCTCAACCGCTCCGCGACAAGCCCTTCGAACTGTCGCCAGTGCATCTTCTCCAAGGCTGAGGTGTTGGTGTTCAAGAAGTCTATGAAGCGCTGATCGAAGAACAGGCCAAGCGGCAAGGGCAGCGCTTCGGAGTCAAAAAGATCACGAAGCTCGATGCGAGAGGTGTACTCGTTGCGCCGTACTCGTGACCACGGGTTTGCCACGACGTTCCGATTGATCAGCAGCAGCAAGCGAGCTGCGATCATCACACCTCGTGAACCCCACCGTTGCCTAACCTCATCGATTAGCGGAGTCGGATCGATGACGTTGGATCCGGGCGGGGGCGTCAACTGCGGGAAGCGCTCAAGGGTGTAGTCGAGGGCCCCGGGATCTTGCAGGAGATCTGGAAACTCCCGAACGAGCTGAGGCATGACTGCGGGCGATGCCAGGGCGTCAGCCGCATCAGCATCGCCGAACGCTGCGAGGAGGCTTTGGGCAAGTTCTTCCATCGCCTCCGACCTATAGCTGTAGATGGCATTCATGTCTTCCGGCCACAGCTCTACGATCCCCTGGGCTATAGCCGCTTGTACCAAGTCCTCCTCAGACACAGTCAGCCCAAGCTTGAAGCCGACCAGCTCCGCCAAGGAATCGACGACGTTACGTCCACTGATCCGGATTCTCCCCATACGTCTCCTCCCCTGCCTGCGTTACACGTGCCCCTCGGTCTCGTGTGCGTCACGCTGCACCAAGTGTGACAAGCGCAACCATCGCATGCTGCCAGAGCGCAGAGAGGCATCAGAAAGTGGCCGTCTGCCCCTCTCCTGCCCAATTAAGGGGGGAAGTAACGGGACCACCGGGTGGCAGCGGTAGCCAGACATAGCGCCGGACCGGGAATTCCCTGGAGTGGTCCGCAACGTTCCCCCGACGGTCATAGCGGCTGACAGCCAGCAGGTCACCCAATTGGGTCTGTGGCACTAGCAGGGCCATCTCTAAGCCCGAAAGACTGACCCCTTTTTTGCCCATTGGATAGCGTCCACGATCGCATCTTGCAACGCTTTCCCTACGCCATTTTCTCGCCAAGCGACGACATACACGGGAGGCGTTCCGTCGCCACCAGACCGCTGAGCAACTTTCCCAATAGCCCGAGTTCCCGTATAAAAAATGACAAGCGGCGAAAAGCTGCTCCGATATTCAGTTGCGATTCTTTGCACCCCGGACGGCGACCCCTGCAGGGCGAGCCGGACGCCGATTTCGCCACTCAGGGCGCCATCCATTACCCACAAATTCAAGTCCCAGGGGCCATCAAATTGATTCTTATCCACGACGACGCCTGGCACCATCGCGCACAATCGCGCAGACAGCAAATGTTCGAAGTAGGCCGCGCGTTGCGGCTCCCCTGTGGGGGGCGCAAAGGCCCAGTCTTCGAGGGCGGGCACCTCCGATACGGAACGCGCAACTGATCTAAGTACTTGCGTAGAGTGCGACGTAAGACTTTGAAGACGGGGAATTTGGATCTTCGCGTGTTTCCCTGTCGACTGAACGGTTTGCTCATTGACGTGCTGCCAGTAAACCATCTTTTCTGTCGGATGATAAAGCATCACGACAACTGGGAGTGAATGCCCAACCCAATAGGAGGTATGTTCGGCGCTACAACCGAACCACCAGCCGGCGTCCGAAGGTCTTCCGAAGTAGCTGAGGCCGGACTTGATCTGTACGCCGATAAGTCTGCCTGTTGCCTTAGAAGTTTCGGAGTCCACGATTTCAAGCTGCGCGTCGATCCCGAAATCGGCTGTTTCCTGCTGCCGAAATAGCCAGCCCAGTTCAGTGACAACTAGGTGCTCTATCCAAGACACGCCAGCCCGGTCAACTTGCTGTGTGGGCTTTACACGCATACCCCTGCTCCCTTAGCCAAATTAAGCGCGCATCCCCCGTTCGATACCGTGCTCCTCGCCCGATACCCTGCTTCATCGTGCCTGATCACGGGAACAGTTGAGGGCTGCTCAAGGCCCCAAACTAATGTCAAACGCACCTGCGCGAGCCAGAGCCGCGGGCTCGTGGAACAACCGGTTTTCCTGCCGCGATAAGCGAAGCCTTTCAGAACAGACCTTCTTGTTCCCCAGGCTCAATAGTTTCACCGGAACTCTCCGGCCGGATTTGCACGAGTTCCAAAATCTCGGGGTCATATAGCCAAAAGTAGCGCCCCTCTACTTCTTGACGCCCTCGGATTCTGAGGGCCAGATTATTCCTGTGCGCATCAACCGCCAGGTCGTAGTCCTCAACCTTGAGTCGAACGCGCATCTTCTTGGCTCTGGACCCACTGAAAACGTCAAGGCGCACAACTCCAGGCTCCCCCGGCTTTGGTCGCTCCAGTTGAGTCACCGCCCCGAGAACTGTGACATATTCGGCAGCGGCAGTGGCGGCAAAGATGTTACCTGCTGTCTCCAGAGCTGAATAATCCGAGGGGGAAAATTCCAACCTATGCCGTTGCGCTGGTTCTCCGCGAAGCAGGTCTTCCGCCGAGTTAAGCTCTACTTCGATCTCTGCCCCGTCGGAGTCTCTAATTAGAGCACGCACCGCCTGGGTTAATTCGTAACAAAAACCACGCCTGACGTTCTCAACGAAGCCATGTGTAGACCCAGAAGCCTTGAAGTGGTCCACAGACTCTCGGGCTGCCGAGAGGGCATCCACCATGCCCAGTGTGATATCCCGGCCCGTATGACGCCCCAGCAACGGCATCGTTTCCCCGGGATTGATCTTCCTCTCCGTATACACCTCTTCCGGGGGCACATAGGCGGTGATTACGTAGCTACCTACCTCAGTCTGGCCCATAAGAACCGAGTCGAGGAAAGACTTAGCAAGGAAATAGTTAGCGTTACCGAAATAGGCAGCCTTCGACTTCCGCGTCTTGGCCCCTACCACCATGGACTTCTGTGCGCCGGCATGCAGGTCCTCGCCAGCAGTCCAAGGGATCGTACCCCTTTGGCTGCGCGTCTCTTTGTGGAACTTTACTTCGTCACCCAGAGAATGCAACGTGGCGGCACGTTCCAACAGGGAGCGAATATCTCCATCTCCCATTTTCCAGGCTTGCGCAACCGCTTGACTCAGTAGCTCAAAGTAGTCCTCTGTCTCAGCATCCTGAGGGAGGAGGACACCTCTTACTCGCTCGCCACCTTCCGAGATCGGACGCCAACGGCTATACAGATTCCCTTGTCCTCCATACTTCTGCCACCCGTTATTCTGGAGCGCAAGAGCTAATTGCCGGTCAGTGAGGTGGCGCGCAATTTCTCTGAAGTCCGGCGCATTCACGGCCTACCCCCCTTCCCTATGCGCTCCATAATCCCACAAAGCGCCTTATCGTCAAATATTCGATCAGTTGACACCCTGACGGATGTGTACTCTTCTCCTGACGGCTGCTCACCTGTAACACTGCGCCAGTAAGCACAGTGACGCAGCTTGAATATATCGTGAGTAGCCTCGACCCAGGCCGCGATATCTTCAGGAACTATCATCGCCACCAAAATGCGATGAACGGTCACCTTCTGACGCGCAAGAAGCTTGAGCCGATCATTCGATAATTTCACGGATACAAACCCGTTGGCCGGATTGGGCCCGCAGGTCCAAGTGCTCTTGAGCTGGATCTTTAGATCGATCTGACAGTCTGCCTCGTGCAGGTCAGACGCATGGGTTATCACCCAGTCAATCCCGTCGTCGGGATCGGGCTTCGCCATGGTGCATCCTGCTGCAGCAGCTACCGCTCTTAGGTAACCGTCCTGGAGCATCTCCATGCGCTGCTTCTTGGGCAGGTCTCCCCTTAGAGGCGCGACTGGCAGCGCCCCGCCAACATCGATCATGCATCCCCCCAATGCCATATCGCGTAGATCACATGCTAAAGCGGAGGCAGGGTGAGCGGTAGGGCAACGACCTGCCCTCATGACTCCTGGTTCGACCTGGATCACCAATCGTGAACCACCCATGGCGCCCGCCTTCGTTTGACCAGCCGCCCGGTGCCAGACCGTCGCCCGTCCGCGAGCGCGACCGCCCACGGTGACGTTCGCGGCCTCCGCCAGACGCAAACATCCAGTTCAGGGCACCCGGCGGAGGCCAGTAGAGGGCTAGGTGATGCAGATCACGAGTTGCTCGTACTGTAAAAAGGCCTGCCCCAAGCCGCGAAGGGTTGATCGGGAGATGTGCTCCCACCGACCCCGAACGGGGCGTGCATGAGGAAGAAGAACAACGCCAAGCACGCGCGCGGTAACAGTGCTTGGCGCGACACAGCGGGGCGCACCGGTCGCGCACTCCGTCGCAGTGCTTACCGCGCGGGCGGTCTGCTTGTCCTCGCAGTCGCCGAGGGGGTGGGTGAGGCCGTCGCATCGACGCTGCTGAAGTAGCGGACAGCGGAAAGAGGGAGGGGCCCGGGTGCGCACCCGGGCCCCTCCCGTGTCGACGGCGCCGCGTCGCGTACGCGGCACAAGGTAGGCGGGATCCCTCCGACCTGTTCGGTCTGACCGTCTCTGTGGTCTGCTGACATGCTACTGCAACTATCCTTGGTAGAAGGAGATTTGGCCGGGCAGCAAGAGTCGTACCGAAATTCGATCGACCTGCTGTTCTGGTGCTTCCACAGCTTCGTACTCAGAGGGCCAAACAGCACGAACGACCCGTGATGTTGACGGACACCCAGGGACTTCAACCACCGGTGGCACCACAGCCGGAGAGGTCAGGTGCGCTGCCAATCGCGTTCGGGACGAAGAGGTCGTGCCAGACGCGTGCCAGATCGTGCGGGGAATCACGGGGAACAAGAGGGAACCAAGACGACGGCCACCAAGAGCCAACGCCGTTTCACTGCAGGTCAGATCAGCAGTGAACCCCAGATCGCCTCAGCTTCCCAGGCTCAGGGCGCAAGCATCCCGCCGGGAAGGTCTTGCATGGACCCGCGGTCGTATGCTCAGCCGACTTACCACGTCCACTCCGGGAGGAAGCCGTGCATCGCTTCGTCGCGTTGGTGGTGTTGGCTGGCACGTGCGCTGTCGGCTGCTCAAACACACCCGCATCAAGCCACACGCCGTCGGCCAGGACACCTGTGTCATCGACCAGCAGCGTGCCATCAGCCTCTCCGACCGTGCCAGCCTGCGAGGCATTGGCCCGAGCCGACCAAGCGCTGTCCAAGTCTGGTGCGCTCCTGGTGACTGCTGTATCCCTGAGCGACGAAACGCTGACCGCAGCCGGAAAGATCGTGAAGCAGGCTCAGGACCTGAAGAGCGTCTCCGAAGCGGTGTGCGGGCTTGAGACCGGCAGCGCCGGCAAGCCGAACAGGGAGACCGTGTGTCACGCAGCCAAGGAATTGGACCGCGACGGTGGCATAAAGGCTCAGACCGAGGCGGAGAGCGCAGCAGATGAAACAGAGCTGGCCCAGGCTGATGACATAGCCACGTTCAAGAGGCAGTTGGATGCCGTCGCCGCCCCTGCGAGTGCCGGCACCATTGCTCTGCTGGCCAACTATTGTGACGATCCGCTCTCGTAGCTGAATCTACAGTGCGTCGATCACGGCCGTGCAGGGCCAGGGAGCCCCTCCACGCCAACCTGTACGGCGGATCCAACGAGCCGATGACATCAAGCTTGAGTAACCGAGCGCGGACGCCGAGCCTCCGCTTGCCGCACCATTGGCGCACCAGACCGGGCGGGGTGCAGCGGGGAATCACGGTGAAAGCGGCCCAGCCCCAGGCAGCTGGAATCCGGCCGTTTGTCCAGGTCAGTGCCGGAACCGACTGTAGATGATCTCAGCTTCCCAAGCTGAGGGCTCCGGTCGCCGTGACGGGCCCGCCGTGTCCACTTGCTCTGGTCGACGACACACCCCGATAGCCTGGCTGAGGCCGACGGGGGTGCAGCGAGGCATACGCGTGCGTGGTCGGCCGACGCACCCGCCGTCGTAGCTGACTGTCTTCGGCTGAGGTTCGTGCCACTGCCGTGCCAGGTCCAGGGGTCAGCAGGGGTGTCTCACAGTCGAGTTCTCGGCAGTTTGATCAGGTGTCGAAGCTCCAGGTCGGTGCCCCGCTCCCCCGCCGCTTTCCTGAAGCGGGGTTTTCACAGTGCCGAGCTCAGAAAGCAGTCTCTGCACATCTCACGGGGACCCAGCGGTGGGGGGACGAGAGGAAGAACCTGCTGTATTGCGCTGATACCCTCGCCCAGATATCCCGAGGTCGTGACGAATGGCAGCATGGAAGCCATCACGCGATATCCGATACCTCCTATATGCCTTTTCCCATTCCGTTGCGTCCACGTCAATCAATCCGCGTGCGTAGTCACTCAGTTGCCATATGGCCGAGCGAAACGCATGTGCAGCCCTACCAACTTGCTCATCTCCGAGCATTTGTACCGTTTCGTATGCGAGCGCCAGACTCCTATCAGATTTGGCGATCTCGTTCATCCCGTCTTCAACAGAAACGGGAGGGGGTCCTTCGAGAAGATTTCTTGTCGTAGCAAGCGAACGCGCAGCCCCAACCTGAACATGTGCTACATGGATTAGCTCTCGGTACGCCTCGAATCTGCGCTGGCTCCACTCTCGTTGCACATCCCGCTTCCACCGGAATCGCTCAGAAAGCGCACTGCCGGCAAAAGAGACGACCCCGCCGATCACTACACCTATCAGGGCTGGAAGTTGAACCGCCAAGCTCACGTTTCCCCCAAAGAGACCGGTAGCCCTCGATCGAACTGCCCAACGACTCCTCTGCCTGTGCCGCCGAGTAGTCTGCCCCGCAGTGCGCTTGCCCAGCCCTTCCCCCGCGGTTCAGGGTCCTACGGCACTCGCCAGGCCGGACAACGCGGGCAAAGTTCCCACAGGGCAGCGCTCAGGAGACCCTCACTGGTGGTTCCTCCGCACGCGCACAGCATCGGGTGAGTGTCTAACTGCGTGACAGCGACGACAAACAGCGGCGGACGCGTGCGAACGTCTGCGGACCATCAGCCCACGTGGGAGGCACACCAGCCCAAGGCATCGCCCCCACTCAAGTTGCTTCGGGACGAAGAGGTCGTAGCTTCAGATCCGTCTACACGACGCTGGTAAGAGGCCCGTCTCGGCGTCTCCTATACCCCAGCACCCCGTTAGAGTCTGATCGCCAACTGTGATTTTGGAGTCCTGGGGCAGCAAGAGGGGGCTGGCAATGGGTGCATTCACCATAGAACTCGACGAGGTCGCCAACACACTCAGGCGCTCGGACGGGGACGCGTATGTCCGTGTACTCGCCCTGCGGCGAGGAGCACGCTGGATACTCCACAACTGCTGGGCCTTGATCGGCGCTGAACCACCGGGCTGGGCCGAGACCGTGTGGATGTATGAGGAGTACGCCTTCCTTGCAGCCCGCATGACCGCCGCCGACCTGGCCGTGATGTGCTCTCGCGAGGCTTGCACGAGCATGGTGGTTGGCCCGCTAACGGTCTGGGTGCCGGGAGCCGCAAGTATGGTCAGCGCGAGACGGCAGCCAGGCTACTCCCTGCACGACCGACCGCAGTTGACCTTCCCCGTCACTCAGTACACGGTCGCACCGACCGACCCGGCAGACCGTCAGTTGCCGCATGCGCTGCTTGTGGGTGAAGGGGACGCTCCTTCGTTCCCAGAGCCGAACAGCGCCTGGCGGGCGTTTTTCGAGGGCGACTTTGCTCTTGCCGGAGCTCGCACTCCCTCAAGCGAACTGGCCACGGTGCGCATAGCCGAGCAGGGAGCTTGGATCGGTAGCGTGCACATAACCGCGACCGAGCTCAAGGTCACCGTTGAGGGCGACGATGTGCACAACGTCGATCTCGAGCTCTATGGGGTAAAGGGACGCACCGTCCAACGCATCGACACTCCCGGCCGCATCGTCATTCCGTTGCCTCATGGCCTTCCTGCAGACGCATGGCTTTGGCTGAAGCAGGGAACGACCTGGCTCGACTACCGCTCCATCGATCCCTCCTCCGTCTGGACGGGCGATCTACGGCGGGCCGGCGTGGAGATTGACCTACCAGTCGACCCCGTGGCGACGCTGGAGGCGCTCATTACTTCGGGTGAAGGACCACGCCTGGAGTTCAAGCAGATGCTGCCCACCAGGGACGACCGTCGCACCCTCAAAACAGTGGCTGCGTTCGCCAATGGTGACGGCGGCGCCATCGTCTTCGGCATCCACCGTGACGAGGTCACAGTCACGGGCATCGCCGAAGACAAACCCAGCACCAGGATGCGCGACGAGTTCGGAAACCTGGTACGGGCGACGGTCCAGCCAACTCCCGACTTCGAGATCAAGGAGTACCGGCTAAACGGGAAACTGATCTTCATCCTGGAGGTGCACCCGGGTCAGAGCCCGCCCTATGGCCTGGTCACACCGGGCGCCCGGGACAAGCAGCCTGAATACTTCGTACGACGGGGGTCCAATACATACGGTGCACAACCGGATGAACTACGCGCGATCGTACTTCGGAAGAATGGACAACAGAACGATTCCGCCAGCTGGCAGTAGGCCGAGGCCTGATGGGTTGCTCGCCGTGGACTATGTGTGGACGAGCCAGGCAGTTGACCAGGCGAAACTCACCCCAGGCAAGGCCCCTCACGGAGCCTCTGGTACCCCTCCTGGGTCGCCTGGGTGAGGAAGGCCGCGGCCATGGCGGTCGCTACGAACGTCACTTCGTCCACTTCGTATTCCCCCCAACTGGTCGCGGCACTGTATCCACGCGCGCCGCAGGCGGCGGCCGGAACGGCTCATCCCGCATCCAAGGCCGGCTCAAGGGGCGAGCGCCCTCAACTCAGCAGCCCACCAATGGCGTTAGCGAGAGCTTCGCCTCCTTGCTGGACTGCGGTGCCCACAACAAGCGCGGGCAATGCCTGCGCGATCCCGCGCAGTGTGCCGACCTGCGGCGCATCGGAGGTCGCGAGCGAGGTGTCGACGGTGTCCGCCATCGCGCGCAGGACCGTCGCGTTCTGCAAGTCCGCCGCGTTGCGATCGACATCCGCGCGGAACGCGGCGAGGAGGCCGCGCACAGCTTCGATATCGACCGCGCCCTGAACCGAGGCAGACTGATGGATGTTGGAGATGTTCTGCCCCACCACGTTCTGCAACGGTGCGTTGTTGTTACCCCCGATGCTGATGCCCGAGCCATGGCCCGGGTCCGGCTCGGGGCGACGCCGTCCCACAACCACTACTTGCCTCCCTGATTCTTGTTGTCCTGGCCGACGCCACTGATGCCACTGCCGGCGACGTTCTGGATGGGAGCGTTGTTGTCCCCATAGACGAGGATGTTGTTGGTCACGGTGGCGACCTGCCGTTCGTACGCAGCCAAGTCGATTCCCTGCTCGTCGAGATACTCGGCGACGGTCCGGAAGACACAGGACTGCATCAGAACCACGTGACGCTTGGCATCGTCGCTCTGGTGCATGTCGGTGACTTCCTCGGTGGAGTACCGGTCGCGCAGGCTCACCGGGTCTTCTTCCTCCGCACGGCCCTCGGCCTTCTCACCGAGGCGGGCGACCAATCGCCACACGGCCAGGGGGCCCATGGCCGTGTCCAGGAGCGACTGCGCAGCAAGCCACCTGAGCAGACGTGCTCCGCGTGTCCGGGCCGGTGCGGCGGTCACCCGCAGCTCGTTGTAGAGCGGTGTCATCACGTGTGGACGAATGGTCAGCCGCAGCTCGCCGGCCTCCAGTGCGGCATGCACGAACACACTCACCACGATCTGTCCGTCCCAGCTGATGCACTGGGCCCGCAAATACAGCCGGTCCGGCACACCGGAAGGGGACCTGCGTCCCAGACCGCTCAGGTCGGGCAGCTCCACCTTCGTCTCGCGGGTGCGCTGCAGCCATCGGGCTGCCGGCAGGCCGAGTACGCGCTCCATCGAGAACCCAGGGAGTGGATCTGTGATCTCCCGAGCGCCGCGACCCAGTTCATTCAGGGCAGTGCCCACGCGTCGGAGAAGTTCGGCCTCCCCGAACGGCCTGACCGACTCCTCGGCGTCCTTGGGCTTCAGTGGGATGCTGATGCGAGCAGGTCCCCAGACATCGCGTCCGGCACCGACGAACTGCTCCGAGGCGTCGTAGGGCAACGCCAGCTGCGATTGATCCTTACTGATGTCCGACATCCTGCGTTTGGCCTTCGCAGCGGCCCACGGCAGGTCATCGGACGACACGCCCTCCCGCGCCAGGGCACCCAGCGCAGACCGTGCCACAAGCCGATCGGCCGCATAGGCCAGTGCGACGACAGCCGCCAACCCGAGAGGGAGTAGGGCCAGTTCGAGTCGCAACTCGAACACGTCGCCGTCAACGGGTCCGTACGGCAGGAGTGCGAGCAGCCACGGCATGAGCAGCACGACATACGCCAGGCGCCGCGAAGGTGCCCACCGCGTCGGGCCGACCCTGCGGATGGCACGGAAGGCAGCCCACCGTAGGAACAAGGCGACGATGACGGCCGCAGCCCAGATCGCGAAAGCCCACGGCACCGCGTAGGCGACGAGCCCACACAGGACCAGGATGCATGCGCGCCGTGCCCAACGGCGGCGCCGCGCACGAAGGCTGTGCGCCGCCACCGGAACAAGGTCGAAGCCATACGACGGCACAGGCAGCGGCGGACCGTGCAGCACGTGGTCGACGACCCACAGCGCAGTCGGTTCGCCCAGAGGCGGACAGTCGTCGCTGCCCTCCAGATAGATCGGCCGCCTGGTACTGCGCCGAGGCTTCTTGGCCTTCCCCGCTTTGCCCCGGATCCTGCGCCACCACGCCTTGACGGCCTTCACCCGATCTGGACGCGCATAGACCGCCTGACACAGCAACCGCGTCACTTCGGACGATGTGGGGTCCACCTCCGCGGGCCGGTTGGCCCCCGAGGCAACAGGGCTCGTCTGAACCGGGACAGCAGGCCACTTGGCCTCCTCCGCCCGCGCCCTCCCCCGAGCACGCGCGCCCCACCCAACCGCCATCCCGCTCCCCCGTTCATCGACAGGCGGGCATCTTCACGGTGGACAGCAAGAACCGCCAGACCGCAAACGCGACAATGTACGCAACCTCGATGGATAGCTAAGGATTGGCCGAAACTGGTGCACAACTTGGCAAGTTCATGTCAGAGAACAGTGACTCCGACCGAAGGGCGACGACTCCATAGGTTCGCCCGACGGCACTTCACATGCGCGCCGTCGGGCAAGTTCAGCGCTCCAACTGCGTTGATCGGTTGAGCGATCGCAGGTCAGAGACCCGGCGTGTCACTTCTTCGGCTACTGATCACCCTCGGCAGCACTTGACTTGCCCATTGCGCCTCCACCGACATCACGTCACCGGCTGACTACAGTGCCACCCCGCTAGCGAAGAGGGATGGGCCGAGAGTTCTGGCCCGGCCCTTACGAGTCTTCGTTGTCGTCATTGACCTCCTCTTCTGCTGGATTCCTCTTTAGCTGGGTATATGTGCTGGTGGCGGGGTGGTTCGGGTGCTCGGGGGCGGGTGCTGGACGGTGGTATTACGAGCACGGCCGAGCCGTGACATGAGCGAGGAACGCGTCGTGCTTCGGCTGTCGCGAGCACGTAAGGCGCCGCGTGATCTGGCGGTGCGGGCTCGGATGGTCGAGTTGAGCTGGTCGGGACAGCGAGTGCCGACGATCGCGGACGAGTTGAGGTGACGAGTTGAGGTGCAGTCCCAAGACGGTCCGCCGCTGGTTGCACCGCTTCAACCGCTTGGGCCTGGACGGGCTGGAAGACCTGGGTGGACAGGGCCGCAAACGGCGGATCACCGAGGCGGAACGCTCCCAGATCATCGGCCTGGTCAAACAGCCGGCACCGGGCCGGCTGACCGTGCAGGCCGACGGGGAGCTGGCCGCGGCGGACGCGGCTGGGCCGCCGGAGTGGACCCTCGACGCGCTGGCAGCCGAGGCCGGGCGGCTGGGCATCGAGATCGGCCGCAGTCAGGTCCGCCGGATCCTGCTGGCCGAGGGGGTGCGCTGGCGTCGCACCCGGTCCTGGACCCGCTCGAAGGACGCGGACTTCGAGGGAAAAGGACAAGGATCATCGAGCTCTACACCTGCCCGCCCGAAGGCGCGACGGTCGTCTGCGCCGACGAACTCGGACCGGTGATCCCACGCTCCTTCCCCCCGGCGCCGGGCTGGTCGCCGGACGGCCACCGCATCAAATCCGAGGTCGACTACGGTCGCGGGCCGGAGAAGACCTGGGTCTACGGCGCTCTGCGGGTCAGGGACGGGCACGAGGTCACGATGACTGCTTCCTCCCGTAACAGTGCCTTCTACCAGCAGTTTCTCCAGAAGGTCGAGGCAGCCAATCCCACCGGGGACATCTACGTCGTCACCGACAACCTGTCCTCGCACAACAGCCTGTCCACCCGGACCTGGCTGGAAGACCACCCCCGAATCCGGCACGTCTTCATCCCCGTCGGAGCTTGCTGGCTCAACCTTCAGGAAGGCTGGTGGCGCATCTTTCGCAAGGCTGCTCTCGCCGGCCAGTCGTTCGCCGGACCACCCGAGATCGACCAAGCAACCCGCCTGGCAACATCCCAGCTGAACGCCCGAGCCCGGCCCTGGGTATGGGGAAGACCCACACCGCCAACCCGGGCACTGCGGCGCCGATATGTGTACTCCGTTTGAGGAATCCAGCACTAGCCTCGCGCTTTCATGAAGCGGGCTGTCCGACAGGCGGTCAGCCAAGCAGAAAGCGCCCCTGACCAGCGAGAATGAGGATTGTCTAGGTCCTTGTTCCCGCTGAATTCAGAGGCACTTTCCAGGTGAAGAAGCCTACCGGCTCCTACCCCCATGTCCGCGTCCAGGGGAACGGCCGGGCCGTGGTCTCGCAGGCCGGTTCGATCCTGCTGGTCGAACCTGTCCACAAGACCGGCCTTGACCAGGCCATATCCGCAGTCCTCGCCCCCTGGCGGAAGCCCCGAGCCGTCCACGACCCCGGCAAGATACTCGTGGACCTCGCGCTGGCGGTCGCACTGGGCGGGGACTGCCTCGCCGACATCGCCCTGCTGCGGTCCGAGCCGACTGTGTTCGGGCCGGTCGCCTCCGACCCTACGGTCTCCCGGCTGATCGACACCCTCGCTGCTTCGGGCGAGAAGGCGCTGACTGCGATCCGCACTGCACGTTCCGAAGTTCGCGAACGTGTCTGGGCGTTGGCCGACGACCAGGCTCCGGATGCCGGCGGGCAGGTGATCGTGGACCTGGACGGGGTCCTGGTCATCGCCCACTCGGACAAGCAGGACGCGGCTGCGACCTGGAAGAAGACCTACGGCCACCACCCGCTCATGGGGTTCGTCGACCACGGCCCGGGAGGAACCGGAGAACCCGTTGCCGCTCTCCTGCGCCCTGGCAACGCGGGCTCGAACACGGCCTCCGACCACATCACCGCCACCCGCCTCGCCCTCGCTCAACTGCCGGGGACGTACCGGAGAGGACGGCGGACGCTGATCCGCTGCGACTCCGGCGGCGGCACTCATGAGTTCGTGGCCTGGCTCGCACAGCGGGGACGCTGGCTGTCCTACTCGGTCGGCATGACGATCAGCGAGGCCATCCACCAGCACGTGCTCAAGATCCCCGCATCGGCCTGGACGCCGGCCGTCGAGAGTGGCGGCGAGGTGCGTGACGGGGCCTGGGTCGCCGAACTCACCGGCGGCCTGCTCGACGGATGGCCCAAGGGCATGCGATTGATCGTCCGCAAGGAACGGCCGCATCCCGGGGCCCAGTTGAGAATCACGGACGCGGACGGCATGCGGATCACCTGCTTCGCCACCAACACCGCCAACCGGCCGATCGCCGAACTCGAGCTCCGGCACCGGCTGCGGGCCCGCGCGGAGGACCGCATCCGGGCTGCCCGGGCCACTGGCCTGCGCAACCTTCCCCTGCACGACACCGCGCAGAACAGGGTCTGGCTGGAGATCGTCCAGATCGCACTCGACCTGCTGGCCTGGATGCCCATGCTCGCCCTGACCGGCCAGAGTCGGCTCTGGGAACCGCGCCGCCTGCGGTTCCGCCTGTTCTCCGCGGCCGGTCAGCTCGTCACCACCGGCCGGCGCCGCATCCTCCGCCTCGCCCGCCACTGGCCCTGGACCCGTGAGATCGCAGACGCCCTCGAACGGCTCGCGCTCCTGCCGAACCCCGGCTGACCAGCCAGTCCGCCCGTTTCTACGACAAGAGCATCCAGGCCGGAGCAGTGGAACCCGGCGTCCACCCGAGACGACACCCGGGCTCTCGGCCTGCCCGCCCTCGGCCACCGACAACGAAATGGGCCGCCGACGGAATCGGCGGCCCATCACGAAAGATCGAGGCTAGGCCCAGGCACGGAAGCCCACCGCGGTACCCCCGGTCCGCCCACACATGCCGCAGCGGAGGAACATCGGCAGCCTGGGAGAACACACCACGGCGCCATCACCAACGCTCGCCGGGCTCACGCAAGCCACCAGGACAGTGCCGAAGGTATCGACATGCAGGGGGCCACCGCGGTCACTGGCCCGAACACTCCGACTGTCCACGAGGGTGCCCTGGATTGCCGGAACCAGCGAACCGAAGCAGCTCCGTTTAGCACCCTCTCCCTGGGCGTACTGTGCACGTAAGGAACCGTCTCAGGGAGGGGCGGGTCGGATCGGCGGTGGTCTGGTTGAATTATCAGGGGTCTTGGCGTCGACTGTTCGGAAACAGTAAGGCCGCAATAATTGGCGCTATCGAGATATACAATAAGCCGCGCTTCGAATACAGGGATGAAGTTTTCGTGATTCTCCTGATGAACGCATGGGAGCTTCTCTTGAAAGCGATCGTGTCGAAATCTGGATCGCGCATTTATTACGCCAAGAAGCGGGGTGAACCCTATCGCACCCTCACCAGCCAGGATGCCTTCAAGGTGGCGGCGAACAGCTCGCTGTGGCCAAAAACCATTCCCTCTCAAGCGGTCGACGCAAACATCGAACTCCTTAGCACCTACCGTAATAGCGCCGTGCATTTTTACAACGAAAAGGCCTTCTCTGCACTCATATACTCCCTCGCCCAAACGGCCATACTGAACTATAGGGATCTCGCTTCGCATGTGTTCGGGAAGGACATTGCTGACGAGATCACCTGGCGCATCATGCCTCTGGGTATAGAGAACCCGATAGACCCGGTCGAGTTCATGAAAGGATCACCCGGTTCGTCGCCGAAGAGTCGCGCGGTGCAAGACTTCTTGGCTTATCTCAAGGAGAGGACCGATGCCCTGGAGTCGGATGGGATCGACACCCAACGCCTCCTTACCGTCTTTGATGTGTCACTCCAGTCCGTAAAGAAGATCGATCGATCCGACATCGTTGTTGGCGTAACCTCCGAGGAGCTTGCCGACTCCGTCGTAGTCTCTCGGAAGGTAGACCCAAATGTTTCGCACCCATATCGACAGAAGGATGTCTTGCCGAAACTGAAGCGTCCGACTACCAGTTACGAATGGCAAGCCGTGACATTTATTCACGAAATGCGCGAGGAGCCCAGGTATTGCTGGCGCGACAAGGATGCAAACCTCGTCAAGTGGTCCCCTGATGCGATTCAGTACTTCAATCGCCTAACTGAAACTCAGATCGGGAAGGCCAAAGAGGAATACTCTTCCAGCTTTCGTAAGTAGAGAGCCAGCCGCGCGTAGCTGGCTTCACTCGTAAATAGGGGAAGCGGTCACCAGGTCGCTTCCCCGTATGGCGCTCCAAGGAGGCAATACTGTCGCCCCGCTCCGAGAAGCTGACCTTTGCCCAGCTCGCGGCATGCGCACTGGCGATAGGGGGCTCTGCGGGCCGCGTGAGGGGCTCGGAGCGACTAGGGCAGCCAAACCGGTGACAGGTCGGCAACGATCCCCTCATACGAGGCTATACATCAGGGCTAGCGAACCACAGTCCGCTCGTTGGCGCTCGTACCGAGTTCAAGTCGGTCATGGATGACGCCGGCCAGTGCCTGGGCAAGGCCGACCGGGACGGCATTGCCGATCTGCTTCGCAATCTCGATCTTCGTACCGTGCCACAAATAGCCCTCGGGAAACCCCTGAATTAGAGCGGCCTCATAGTGAGTGATCGGGCGGTGCTCTACGGGGTGGAGGTACCGGCCCTTCTCAGGCTTGAAGAACTCGGTCCGGACGGTAACCGATGGATGGCCTAGCTTGAGACGCCCCATGACGTCTCCCGATCCGCTGTTGTGTCCGTCCCAGCTTGCCGTACTGAGGTACACCTCTCGGCCGTCGATTAGCGCCCACTTCCCGCGTAGATCCTTTCGGTTGCCGCCCGGCGGGATCACCGCATAGCGCGCCAACGACAGTGCCTGCGGCACTCGACCTATGTGAAGTTCAGTCGTCAGGAATGGGCCGGGTATGCCATCGGGACGGGAACGTTCAGGAAGCACCGTCTCCTTGATCGACAGACGGTCTGAACGATCGAACACTTCGTCAACGGGCACCCATGGCTGGAGCATCGCCCTGCCGTCAAACGGAAGGAAGTCACTCGCCTGCTGAAGAGCGTTCCGGCTGTGAGTCGGCGGGGGCAGCGGAATGGACGCACCAAGCGCCCGGTGTGTACCGATGACTATCGTTCGCTTCCGCGCCTGGGGCACCCCGTAGTCAGCCGCGTTGAGCAGTCCCTCGACGAGGGTGTAGTCGCTCAGCGGTCCACCGGGCTTGACTGATTCCAGAAGCCCTTCGTACTCGTGCGACTTCTTGAAGCGGTCTACGTTTTCGATGACGAAGACCTTCGGCTGAACGGTGCTGACGACTCTGACGTACTGCCGCCAGAGGCTGTTACGCGGATCGTCCCAGCGTCCCCCCTTGTTGTTCAGCCCTGAGAAGCCTTGGCAGGGCGGCCCTCCGGTGATGACGTCGACGCTGTTCGCGAAGGGGTCGGGGTCGAACTCTTCGATGTCCAGGTTCATCACGTCGGCTGAGGGGTGGTTGGCCTGGAACGTTGCCAGCGCTGCGCGGTCAAAGTCCACCGCTGCGATGGTTTCGAACACCGTCCGGGAGCCGACACCGCCGGGGGTGTAGGAGCGGAAGCCCTCCGAGAATCCGCCGCATCCGGCGAAGAGGTCCATCACGCGCACAGGCTCCATCAACCATCCCTCCAAGGTCATCCAGCAGCGGGGATGGATCTTACGTTCCGCCACTGACACCAGGGGTGCGAGGCTGTCAGCCAACAGGGGTGTCAGTGAGGCCTGGTAGACCTAGCAGCATGACCCTTCCTGCCGATGCCGTACCGCACGTGGCCTTCTCCGACTTGGAGACCGCCGACCTTCAAGTCGATGCGCTCTACGCAGGCGGGACGAGCGGCAACTCTGGCGACGACCCGATGTCCAAGCTCATAAAGGGGATCGGTAACCAGGGAGGCTTCCGGTATGCCGGCTCGCCGACGAATCGCACGGTGAAACTCGCCGTCCTCTACACCAGCGGCGGCGAGGTCGACTGGCCGGACTACCTAGATGTACAAACCGGGACATTCACCTACTACGGTGACAACCGGAAGCCTGGGCAGGGTCTTCACGAGACCCCGCGTTCGGGCAACGTCCTGCTGCGTGATGCCTTCGCGGCCTCCCACGAAACACCAGCCGACAGGGCCAAGGTGCCCCCGTTCCTCCTATTTGAGAAGGCTGCAAGGACAGGCCGTTCGGTGCTCTTCCGCGGGCTTCTGGCGCCCGGAGGTCCCACGATGACCTCTGACGACGAGCTTGCCGCCATCTGGCGGGCTACAGCGGGCAAACGCTTCCAGAACTACCGCGCTCACTTCACCGTGCTCGACACGGACCGCATTCCGCGGAGCTGGATTCAGTACGTGCTGGCAGGCGGCGATCCACTGGCGGGTGAGTGCCCCGAGGTATGGCGGACCTGGGTTGAAAGCCGGGTCTATCGCCCCCTGCTGGCTCCTGCCACCACCACCATCCGCTCCAAGACGGACCAACTTCCGGAAGACATCACCGGTGTGGCCATGCTGGAGGAAATCCGGGGGTACTTCCGCGGCCGCGAGCACGATTTCGAAGCATGCGCGGTTGCGATCTGGCGACTCATCGCGCCGAGCACAGGTGCAGTTGACGTGACCCGGCCGAGCCGCGACGGCGGACGGGACGCAGTTGGTACCTACGTCCTGGGGCCGGTGGCAAACCGCATCGCGATCGATTTCGCCCTTGAGGCCAAGTGCTATGCCCCGGACAACTCGGTAGGGGTGCGCGAGGTTTCCCGGCTGATCTCCAGGATCCGGCACCGGAACTTCGGCGTGCTGGTCACCACCTCGTTCTTCAACAAGCAGGTACAGGACGAGGTCCACGAAGACGGCCACCCCATTGCCCTGGTGTGCGGACGAGACATCATCGACGCGCTCCGCCAGCAGGGGCGAACGACCGTGAGCTCCGTGCGGCAGTGGCTCAAGCAGAGCTTTCCCCAGTCCTAACCAACCACAGAACCGCGGCCTATCCGTGGACTGGACGGACTAACCCCGGCATCATTGCGCCTCTGACCTGCGTAGACACCTCAGAGACACGCGCCCTCCGGAGCCGTGTGCGCAGGTTCGAATCCTGCCGGGGGCACTCGCCCAGGATCAGCAAGAATCAAGCGCTGACCAGGGCGGATGCCGACAGAAGAGGGCGGGAGTCAGTCTCACTGACTCCCGCCCTCTCTCGTTATCTCTCAGCATTCGCGACACACCTCCGACACACTTCTAGCCTGCAGTTAGAGACCGAGCAGCGGCGCCCGGTGATCGGCACGCATGCACCGCGCATGGCCAAGACATCCGGGCGGTAAGGGAGGGGTTGTGGCGGGCAATAGCGCAGATCGGCGGACGAGACTCAGGCTGGCACGCCAGCATCCTCGGCCAGGCCGAGTACGCCCTCGGGACCGCGCCGATACGGAGGCCGCCGGGCAGCCAGCAAGCGAGCCTGCGGAAGACCCGTCGACGAGCCGATGGAGAGCTTTCGTAACGTGGTGGCGCGGCGTTGACTGGGCCAAGTGGGGAACGATCGCCGGCATCTTTGTGGGGGCTGTCGGGCTCTTCTGTACCGCGATTGCGACCTATTACGGCGCTCGAGTGTCATCCAACGAGCTCGATCAGGCCAAGGATGAAGCGGCGGACCGGGCCCGGAGCCAAGCCACCCGTGTGACGTTCTGGAATGACGACGCCGCGGACGGCATCCCTCAGATGCACGTCATGAATCGCTCTGCGGACCCGGTTTCCGACGTTGTCGTATTGGCTCGAGCCGGTGTACCTCGGACGGATAAAACCACGCCCCTGGGGCCACAATCCGACAAATTCATCCTCGCCATCGGTAACATCGCCCCCTGCACGGACTTCACCATCACGGCAGACGCCCTCGTCAACAAGAACAGCAAGCAAGTGCTCTTCTCTGAACATGTCGTGGCTCTGGAAGTGGTATTCGTAAGCTTCGACGACAGTGGCGGGGCTGAGTGGGTCAGAACAGTCAAGGACCTACTCAAAGCGGACGACCCCTCCGTGAACGCGACGGTACAGGTCGAGCCTGACAAGATACCGCAGCTGTTCCTCGCATCGGTGAGGGTGCAACAACCTCAGCGGGCCGCGTCATGCGACAGCGCCTAAAAGCGGTAGTCGGCCGACCGCACCTAGCCTCCCTTTCGGTGATCTCGCTTGGCCAACGGCTCACTGCTTCCAGCTTCCGAGGATGGCCCTTGGCCGACGTAGGGCGCCATGGGGAGTGTCCCACGTGTCCGGCTGTCCGGGTGGAGCGCTGACCTGCACAAATGGGTGGGACAGCGAAATTCGCCGATGTCCCACCTGTCCGGCCTGAGTACCAGGCTGCAACACCCCGGGGTGTTGCAGCCCCTCACGTCGTCGCTTCCCGCCGGGCCTCAACAACCGGAGGCGAGCCCTCCGAGTGTGTGAGGGGCGTGTGAGCGAGACGAGATCACGCGCCGCGCGCGGCTCCTTGCAGGTCAGAGTCATAATCAAGCACGCCACGAGCATGCTCTCCGGAGCCGTGTGCGCAGGTTCGGATCCTGTCGGGGGACCCGTCATGAGGCGCCCAAAGACCCCGTCACCAGCAGAGACGCATAGGTGGGCCGGCCATGAGGGGCCATGCGCGTACCTCATCCTCGGTCAGCGGCCGTATGAACGGACCGTCGTCGGTGTCCGTGGCCTCGGTCATGAGGGGAAGGTCCAGCACGGTGGCCGTGCCGCCGGTGAAGATGGATTCCCGGGTCATGCCACAGCTCCTCGACGGACCGGCCCCCGAAACCGTAGTTGTCCCGCGCCAGTTCCTCTTCCTGGGACTGCCGGAACGCGGCCTCCAGATCCCGCCGATACGGGCCTGTGTCCTGCCATTGGTCGCCGCCCATCCCTGGCCTCTCCCCATGTGCCTGTTCGACCGAAGGCACAGCGTAGGAGACGGCACGGACAGTGTGCCGCGTCCGATCTCTCGTGCTCGCGCAACAGCTCCTCGATCTTCCGGCGAGCGGGCAGGCCGGCTGACGTCGGGGCACCAGGGAGGCAGTAGTCCAGGGTGGCAGGTTCAGTGGCATCGGGCAGGAGGTACGGCGCGCTTGCAGCTGTGCCTGGCGCGGCCCTCCGTCGCCCTTTCGGAGACGAAGGAGAGGCCGTTCGTGGCGGCGTGGTTCGAGTCGTCTCGGTGGGGAGGCCGGTCACCGTAGGGCGAAGTTCTGCGTCCAGTACACGCGGTTCTTGTGGCCGTTGGCCGTACCTACGCCGAGGACTGTGTACCGGCAGTCGGTGATCGCCATCTTGTGACCCCACTTGGATGCCTCATCGTGATTCATCCACAGGTCCATCGCCCCCGCGTACGACTGGTTCGTGCCGTAGCTCCAGTTTTCGGGGCGCTGCGCTGGCTCGAATCCCGCTGATTGTACGCGTCCGGACGGCATCGATCCGTCAGATCCTATGTGACCCCGTTTTTGTCCTTCCGTCTGCGCGTCGATCAGTTTCGCGTAGTTCACGGCCAGGTCCGCACTGTGTTTTCGGGCCACTTCGCTCAGCCAGGGGTCGAGGCGCACGTTTTCCGGGTGTGCGCAACCGGCAGCGCGTCGCGCCTGTACGACCTGGTCCACGAGAGCTTTGGCGTCGGGCTGGAGAGGAGGAAGTGCGGAGGGTTCGGCGTACGGGTCCGGGTGCCCTCGACCCGATTCCAGCCTCCATGCCTGGTTGACCCACTTCGGATCGTCCGTGGTCTCTGCGCAGGACGACCATAGTTGAACCCTGGCCCCCTCTCGCGGCGGATTCGGGAAGTCCGGGTTCGCCGAGTCGAGGCATCTCCCGTTCCACTTGCTCCGTATCAGGTATCCGGCCACACGCTCGCTACAGCCGCCGCCTGGTGGACACCCGTTCTTCAGGTCCACGAACTCCCAACGCTGAGTCGGGGTCACCCCGCACGTCGCTTGGAAGACGGCGCTGCCGTAGTGGGTGAGGCATTTGTGTGAGTGGCGAGCGATGATTTGGTAGCCCTGACCGCCGCCCACGTCCCGGATGTCGAACTGCTGGTTCGTCGCGGAATCCCGCTGTGGATAGACGACCAGGCCTTGATACTCGTCCGATCGCGCCCCGATCACATCCAGCACGAGCCCGGAACTCTGGGAGTAGATGAAGACACCCAGGTGATTCGCCGAGGCGGGCGCGGGTGTGAGCAGGCCGATCGCCACAAGGAGTGCGGCCGCCACAGACGCTCGCAGTGCCTTCCGCCTCATGAGAGACCGATTCTTCCTCATGGCTGCGTCCACCTCATGACGTGCCGCTCACAACCCCTGGCTGAGCAACCACACCAGGCGAGGAATGCTCAGCGTATTCCGGAGGACTTGGGTTCCGGAGGGCTCCGGTTCCGGAGGACTTGGGTTCCGGAGGGCTCCGGTTCCGGAGGGCTCCGAGGACTCGGGTCCCGGGACCGGAGAGAAAGGCGTATCGGCTCGTCGTAGCTGCCGATGGCTGAACCGGGAATGCGTGCGGCTGCGTCGGGTCGTACCGAGCCGACCCGCCGCACCACGCCTACCGGCGTACGCCTAATTTCCAGTGTGGCTCAACTCGGGCGATCTGCATCCCGGGCGCCTTGCGGCTCCTGCCGCGTGGTTCGAACGCGGCGGCGACGCTACGGGCACCTCATCCGGCTCTCACGAAGGAGTGCTCTGGTCTCCGATCCGCCTCCGAAGCGGGGGCTGCCAGGCGATACTGCCGCTCTCGCTCGGCGTGTCGCACGATCACCAGGGGGCTCCGATGCCAGACCGTCCGCAGCGTCCGCTTCGTCCTGATGAGGAGGAGGAACTCGCCCGCTTTCACAATGGTGACACCCTCGGCAACCTCCCGGTCGTGCAGTCATCGCCGGCGCGTGCCGATGGGCGCTCGGTTCCGCGGTCGGTTGTTCTCGTGGCGTGTGTGGGCGTGCTGGGTGGGCTCGCCGGAGCGGTTTTCGCGCATCTCACTCAAGGGAATGAGAAGTCGGCCGGCGCGCCCATAATCACGACGTCCCCGCGCGCTCCTCAAGCGCAGGGCGGCGCGCCGTCCGCGTCGTCCGTGTCGAGCCCGTCGCCGCCGGTCCCGGAAACCCCGAGTCTGAACTCGGGTGCGCGGCCGACGCTGGAACAGGTGCGGATCATTCAGACACCGCCCACCGGCGGGGATCCGTCGTCGACCTACTGCCTCGTGTATACCGGCAGTTCATCGGGGGCCGAGCGGGAGGCGATCCTGCTCATGAACGCCCCCGGGTATCAATGCCAGGACCTGCTCCCGTACGACGGCACCAACTCCGCGTTTTCCACGGCAGCGCCCTCGTGCCGGGCACCGTCGAGAGCGGCCGTACTGAGTTTCGCCGAAACGGGCGGGTGGGAAGGCGAGCTGATGTACACCTGCCTGACCGAGAACCACGGAGCCTAGGTCAGGGGCGATCGTGCCGACGGCAGGGGCGCGTCGGCGGTATCTGTGCTATTCGCTGTCTCCCGCTGGGCGTGCTGTCAGGAGTCTGGTACGGCTTTCCCTCATGAAATCCGGCTCGGACCACTGGGGGCGGCGGTGGCGCAGGCGGTGGATCTGTCTGCGGGTGTGGGGTCGGAGCAGCCAGCCCCAGGGAGTGAGTTCTCTTCTCATGGCCAGGAGGCAGATCGCCTGTTCGGGGTCGTTGTCGTAGGGGAAGTACGCCCTTCCGGACATCTCCGGGTCCGATGCGACGGGTGGCGCGGTCCATGCCTGTCTGCGGTGTGGCCCGCCGTGGCGGCGGGTCTGCCGGAACAAGTCGGCGTAGGCCTCACCGACCACGGACGAGTCCATGGAGAGGAGGTTCTGATGGAGGTTGATCTTGGTGAAGACGTCGCTGATCTGCTGTGCCAGCGCCGCTCTCGTCTCCGGGTTCGAGCCAGGGCGACATCTGATCAGGTAAGGGAGATCCTCGTAGGAGTGAATCACCTGGAGCGCCTCGGCATACATGCGGCTCTTCTGCTCACGGCGCTTGGCGTGTTGGTTGATCCAGTAGCCCAGGAGGGCGACGAGTGCGGTGATGAGCGCGGCTGTCAGTGCGGCCGTCGACGCGGCATCCATCAGCAATGGGCGCCCGGTGGCAGGCGCTTCCCCCCTTCCCCGTCAGGCGGTGGGGCAACGCTGGATCCGGTCCGACGGGCGTGCGTCCCCCATGGGAGAGGGTCACCATGGCGTCGGGCTGTGCGTAGAGCGCGAATCGGACGGGACGGGTGGGGCGGTCGTTCAACGGAGGGACGCGTCTCGACTCGGCAGGTGCGAGCGGTGACCGACAGTCCGGCCGTACGCGGCCGAAGTGTGGTGGTTGCAGGAGAGAGTGGCGCGGTCGTTGCCTCGGGAGGCGGGCAGTCGTCCTCTCCCTCAAGGCCCGTCGCGCTCCGGGCCGGCGTCGCGCTCGGTTGCCTGACCGAGGAGCAGGCGAGCTGGCGACTTGGGTGAGCGGACGGCTACCGAGTGGGCGAGCGGGCGGGCTAGCGAGCGGGTGAGCGGGCGGGCTAGCGAGCGGGCTAGCGAGCGGGTGAGCGGGCGGGCTGATGCGCTGACGAGTGGATGTGCGGATGAGTCGCCCGGCGTGTCCCGACCCGCCATGGTTCCGGTTCAGTCGGCCTCCGGTGGCGTCCACGCCGCCACCAGGTTCAGCAGGCCGGGGAAACGGGCGTTCAGATCGGCCACCCGGACGTGGCTGCGGCGCTCCAGGCCGTACTGGCGCTGCCGGGTGATCCCGGCCTCGCGCAGCGCGCGGAAGTGGTGGGTCAGCGAGGACTTGGGGCGGTCCAGGCCGAACCAGCCACAGGTGTGGTCGAACTCCTCGGACTCCAGGAGCAGTTTGCGGACGATCAACAGGCGCAGCGGGTCGCTGAGCGCCCCCAGCACCGTCTCCAGCCGGAGGTCGGCGACGGCCGGCTCCGGGAGGGGCTCGGGCAGGCCTTTGGGTTCCGGCAGGGGCTCGGGCAGGCCTCGGAGTTCCGGAGGGCTTTGGAGTTCCGGAAGGTCTCGGGGTTCCAGAAGGTCTCGGGGTTCCAGGAGGCCTTGGGGTTCCGGTGGGGATTGGGCGGCGCGCCGGCCCTGGGGTTCCGGCAGGAGTCGGGCAGCGCGCCGGCCTTCGGGCTCGGTGGGGCCCCGCTGAGGCTCGGTGGGGATCGGCTGAGGCTGGGTGGGGATCGGCTGAGGCTCGGTGGGGATCGGCTGAGGCTCGGTGGGGATCGGCTGAGGCTCGGTGGGGATCAGCTGAGGCTCCGTGGCGACCCGCTGCGGCTCGGTTCCCTCCGGCTTCGGCGTCCGCTGCGGCGCCTGGGCCGGCCCCGGCTCCGCCGTCCGGCGCGTCCCTCCCGTCCGTCGGCCGTCCTCCGTCCGGCGCGGCTTTCCCGTCCGTCGGCCGTCCTCCGTCCGCCGGCTCTCGTCCGCCTGCCGGGTTCCCTCAACTCCTCGCCCGTTCAACTGCCGCTCCCTCTGCCCGACTTCCCTCACAGCATCTAGTACGAGTCCGATCGTACTACGTGCTAAGTTCGGCTCCACTCGTACAAGTACGACTCAACTCGTACTACTGCCTGGGGAGGACTGTGCCATGACGGATACGGCAGCCACGACCGGTGTGAGGGCCCCGGATGTTCCCGTTCGCCGGGTCTGGCTCGCGGCCTGGCCCGTGACCGCGGTGTTCGTGCTGTCCAACGCCGCCACACCGCTCTATGTGCTCTGGCAGCGGGAGATGGGGTTCGGCAGCGGCACGCTGACCGTCGTCTTCGCCTGCTACATCGCGGGGCTGCTCGGCTCCCTGCTGGTGTCCGGGGTCGTATCGGACCGGCTCGGCCGCAAGCCCGTACTGCTGCCCGCGCTGGGGCTCGCCCTGCTGGCCTGCCTGGTCTTCGCGACCGCCGGCGGCGTGGCCGCGCTGGTCGTCGCCCGGCTGTGCACCGGCATCGCGGTGGGGGCCGTGGTCTCGGCGGGGATGGCCGCGGTGACGGACGTGGCCGGACCCGCCCGGCGCCCGCTCGCGGCGCTGCTCGCCTCCTGCGCCATGGTGTTCGGGGCGGGCGTGGGGCCGCTGCTCGCGGGCGTGTTGTCCGAGACGCTGCCCGGGGCCACGGTCACCGTGTTCGCGGTGGAGGCGGGGTTGCTGGTCACCGCCGTCGGGGTGGTTCTCCGGATGCCGGTACGACGTCCCGTCCGGGCCGGCGGCGAGGCCGGGGCCCCCGGCGAGGCCGGCGCCGGAGACCGAGCCGGGGCCGGAGACCGAGCCGGGGCCGGAGACCGAGCCGGGGCCGGAGTCCGGGCCGGGGCCGAGGACCGGGCCGGCGCCGGAGACCGAGCCGGGGCCGGGGACCGAGCCGGGGCCGGTGGCTGGGTGCGCGTGCCTGGTGTGCCGCGCGGGGCCGGGCGGCAGCTCGCCCTCGGCATCGCCGTGTTCGCCCCCGGCATCACCGCCACGTCCTTCGTGCTGTCGCTCGGCCCCTCGCTGCTGTCGGGCCCGCTGGGCACCGGGAACCGCGTCGTCTCCGGTGCCCTGGCGTTCGCCATGTTCCTCGGCGCCACGGGCGTGCAGTTCGCGGTACGACGACTGCGCCGGCGTACGGTCCTGGTCGCCGGTGCCGGCGCCACCGCCCTCGGCATGCTCGCGCTCGTCTGCGCCGTGCACACCGGGTCGGTCCCGGTGCTGGCCGGCGCCGCGCTGCTGGCCGGGGCCGGTCAGGGCATGGGCCAGTTGGGCGGTCTTTCACTGCTGAACTCGACGGTGCCGGGGGCCCGGCTCGCCGAGGCCAACGCGGCCCTCAGCGTGGGCGGTTACCTTCCCGCCGGCCTCCTGCCGGTCGCCGCCGGCTACCTCGGCGACGCCGTCGGGCTGACGGCGGCCACCACGGCCTTCGGTACGGCACTGGCGGCGCTCGCCGTGGTCGGCGGCGGTCTGGCGCTGGTCATGGGGAAGGCGTGGGTTCCGGAGGAGGAGGCGGCCGAGAAGGCGGTAGCGGCGGAGGCCGCATCTGGCTGACATCCGCGGGAGGCGAGACGGGAGCGGCGGGGACCGCCGGTGGGGGCGTTCCCTCAAGCCGACCGCTTGCGCGACGCGGTCTTCTTCGTGGCCGTCTTCTTCGCCGCACCCTTCGCCGTGCTCTTCGCCGCCGTACTCTTCGCCGCCGTGGCCTTCGTCGGCGTGCTCTTCGTCGCCGTACTCTTCGCGGGCGTCGTCTTCTTCGTTCCCTCCCCCGCGGTCGCCTTGGACGTCGATTTCCTCGCGGGCGTGGCCTTCTTCGCCCCGGCCGTCTTCTTCGCCGCGGACGTCGACTTCTTCGAGCCCGTCTCCTTCGGCGTGGCCCGGCCCCGGCGCAGCTGTCTGACCTCGGCCTCCGCCTCGGGTCCGGCCTCGGGCTCACCGCCGGTGGTGGCGGTCCCCCGGGACTCCCGTGCCGCCCGCACACTGTTCTCCAGCGCGGCCATCAGGTCCAGCACCTTGCCCCCGGCGGCCGGCTCGGGTGCCTCCGGCGGGGCCTCGCCGGAGGCCTTGGCCGCGATGACCTCCTCCAGCGCCTCGCGGTACTCGTCGTGCAGGTCCTCCAGGTCGACCTCGCCGAGGGTGTCCATCAGGGCGTCCGCGAGATCGAGTTCCTTGTCCCGGATGGTGACGGAGGTGTCCGGGGCGACGCCCTCGGGAGCCCGGACCTCGTCCGGCCACAGCAGTCCGTGCATGGCGATGGCCTCGCCGACCACGCGGAGCATGCCGAGCCGTTCCCGGCCGCGCAGCGCGTACTTGGCGATGGCGACCTTGTTGCTGCGTTTGAGGGCCTCGCGCAGGAGCGTGTACGGCTTGGCCGCCGGGGCTCCGCCGGCCGCGAGGTAGTACGCGGCACCCATCTGGAGGGGATCGATCCGCTCGGAGGGCACGAAGGCCACGATCTCGATGGTGCGGGCGGTGGGGATGGGCAGGTGGGAGAGGTCCTCGTCGGTGATCGGGATGATCGAGCCGTCGGCGTCCTCGTAGGCCTTGCCGATCTCGTCCTGGGTGACCTCGCGTTCCTCCAGCTCGCACACCTTGCGGTAGCGGATGCGGCCGTTGTCCTCGGTGTGGATCTGACGGAAGGAGATCGCGTGGCTCTCCGTGGCGTTGACCAGCTTGATCGGGATGCTGACGAGGCCGAAGGAGATGGCGCCGTTCCATATCGATCGCACGTGCCGCACCCTTCCTTTGCCGTTTTTTCCGGTTCGTCTGGGATTGTCATCCTATGACGCCTATCACAGAGGTGGAGGGGCGCCGGGTCGCGCTGAGCAACCTGGAGAAGGTGCTGTATCCGGAGAGCGGCTTCACGAAGGCGGAGCTGCTGCACTACTACGCGACCACGGCGGAGGCCCTGCTGCCGCACCTGCGTGACCGCGCGGTGTCCTTCCTGCGCTATCCGGACGGCCCGGACGGGCAGCTGTTCTTCACCAAGAACGTGCCGCCGGGTACGCCCGAGTGGGTCACGACCGCGGCTGTGCCGCGGTCGTCGGCGGACAGTCCGGCCCGGATGGTGGTGGTGCAGGACCTGCCGAGCCTGGTGTGGGCGGCGAACCTGGTCACCGAGTTCCACACGCACCAGTGGCTGGTGCAGAGCCCCGAGGAGGCCGACCGGCTGGTGTTCGACCTCGATCCCGGGCCGCCGGCGGACATCGTGCACTGCTGCGAGGTCGCCCTGTGGCTGCGCGAGCGGCTCGCGGCGGACGGGATCGAGGCGTACCCGAAGACCGCCGGGTCGAAGGGGCTGCATCTGCTGACGGCGGTGCACGGTGGCTCGTCCGAGCGCACGTCCGAGTATGCGAAGGCGCTCGCGGTGGAGGCCGAGCGGGCGATGCCCCGGCTGGTGGTGCACCGGATGACGAAGAGCCTCAGGCCGGGCAAGGTGTTCGTCGACTGGAGCCAGAACGCGGCCCGGAAGACGACTGCCGCCCCGTATACGCTCCGGGCCCGCCGGTCGCCGCTGGTCTCCGCGCCGGTGACCTGGGAGGAGGTCGCCGACTGCCGGAGCCCCGGGCAGCTGGCGTTCCAGGCCGAGGACATGGCTCCGCGCCTGCAGGACCACGGGGATCTACTGGCACCGCTGCTGGATCGGGGGTCAGCGGCTCCCCTGCCGTGACCCCGGGGGCCGGGGGGCGGGGGGCCGGGAGCCCGGGGCCCGGGAGCCCGGGGGCCCGGGGAGACCCCGCCGACACCTGCCGCACCCCGCAGACACATGCCGCACCCGATCCCGGCAGACCACCCCCACGAGTTCCGGTCCCGGTTCCGGTGGACGATCCCCACGTGTCCCGGTCCCCTTAGACCCTGCCCCACGTGTTCCGGTCCCGGGCCATTCCGTGCAGTGCCTCCACGTCCGCCGGCTTGAGCACCGCGCCCAGCCGGGCCAGTGCGGTCAGCTCGGTGTCCTGCAGGATCCGTACCCCGCGCGGCTCCGCGGTCACGGTCACCTCGGCCGGGCCGGCCAGTGCCAGTACCGGGCGGACCTCGGCGGTCAGGGCGTAGGAGGCGCGGTCGGCGTCGGCGCGCAGCCGGCGCAGCAGCGGTTCGGCGGCACGGCGGCCCACGGTGACCATGGCGCCGGCGACCATGACCCGGGTCCTGCGGGCGTACAGGGCGTGTACGGCGAACAGGCCGCCGGGGCCGATCAGCAGGTGGTGGATGCGGGCGCCGCCGGGCAGCGGGACGGAATGCAGGGTGTGCCAGCCGGCTCCCTCGAGCGCGTCCAGCGCCCGGCCGACGGTCTCCTCGGCGGTCAGCGCGCGGCGGCGGGGGTCGGGGCGCAGCCGGTGGGCGGGGCCGGGGTCGCGGTCGAGGGCGACGAGCAGGGACTCGCCGGGGCGGTTGGGGGCCAGGTCGTCGTCGGGGTGCAGGGTGAGCCGGGCGAGTTCCGCGGGGGTCGGGACCGGGGGCGGCCCCACGGTGACCGGGCCGGTCAGGAACGGTTTCAGGACGTGCAGCACCGCGTCCTCGCTGTCCTGGCCGAGCAGGTTGACCCGGCTGGTCTCACGGTCGTACCAGGCGACATTGCTTCCGTCCTCGCGGCAGACGTACAGCCGCTCCCGGCCGTGCCGGAAGGCCGGCACCACGCGCAGTCCGCTCATGCGCCATCACCCCTCGACCATGGGAACAGGCGGGGTGCTGTCCGGGCAAGACCGGTTACCTTTGATGACGGCCCTGCGAGGGGGAGTTGGGGAGGCGCCGGTGCGGACCCGCGGAAAGCAGCCCGAGGTGCCGGCTCCGGAGAGCCCGTGGAACGAGATCGTGCCCGGCCTGTGGATGGGCGGTCACGAGTTCCGGGGCCGTTCCGGGCGGCTGGAGTTCGCCGTCGTACGTGACGAGTTCGATCTGGTGCAGTCCCTGCTGCGGCTGCCGGGGTACGGGCCGGATCCGGGGGTGGAGCACCATGTGTGGCCCATACCGGACGGGCCGCTGGACGGGACCCAGCTGGCGGGGGTGATGCGGCTGGCGCGGGCGGTGGACGAGGCGCTGGACGCCGGACGCCGGGTGCTCGTGCGCTGCTACCACGGGTACAACCGCTCGGGACTGGTCATCGCGCACGCCCTGGTCCGGCGGGGTGAGTCGGCGGACGGGGCGATCCGGCTGATCCGGTCCCGGCGCTCGGCGTGGGCGTTGCACAACGAGCTGTTCGTGGAATACCTGCGGGCGGGCCTGTCGACCGTGCGGCTGCTGGAGGAGCTGGCCGAGTAGCCTCTGTCCCAGCACGCCGACCCGGTGCGCAAAACGGACTTACCTAAGATCTAATCACACTTCCCCACGAACACACTATTAAGGTGTACGGGGCCTGACCGACATCGACCCCAGGAGCACCGTGCCTGCCCGTCGCCCCGTGCGCACCGCCCTCGCCGTGGCCGCCGTCACCCTGCTCTCGGCGACGCTGGCGGCCTGCGGGGACACCGGCGCACTGCGCGGCGCCGGGCCGACCCAGACCGCCGTCAGCCCGGTCAAGCTGTGGCCTGATCTGCGGCCGGCGTCCAGCCCCGCCTTCCCGTACGCCGTGTCGACCAGGGAGACGGTGAAGGGGATCACGGTCCCCGGAGACGACATCCGCAAGGTGGATCCGGTGGGCGTCGTCGAGGCTGAGCTGAAGGCGCACCCGGACGACTACGGGCCCAAGGGGGCGTACCGCGGGACCGCGGACCGGATGAAGGAGTGCGCTCCGGGCGGGGGCGGGCCCCGGTGTCCGCTGCTGAAGCCGTACTACCGGGACCTCACCGGGGACGGCCGGGCGGACCTCACGCTCGGCTTCCGGCTGTACCCGACCAATCAGACGGCGGTGCGGGTCTACACCGTCGAGCGGCACAGGCTGGTGCAGGTGCTGGCCGACAACGACGCGCTCATCGGGGTGGAGCTGGCGGGCCGGGCGCTGATCGAACGCTCGCCGGCCGACATCTCCGGCTACGAGTACCGCACCACCTGGCTGTGGGACCCGGGTCAGCGCGCGATGGTGTTCTCGAGCGACGAGTACCTGCACGTCGGCGACGGCCGGCCCAGCAGGAAGTCGTCCCCGTCGCCCAGCCCCTCCGAGAGCCCGCAATGAGGCTCACGCTGCCGCACTGGGCCGGGACCCTCGCCGTCAAGGCCGCCGCGTTCATCACCGTGATGTCCTGCGCGCTGGCGGCGCTGCTCGGCGTGCTCGTGCACGTCTCGGTGACCGACCAGACCGTCGGCCAGGCCCGCGACCTGGCGCTGTCCCGGCTCGAGGACGCCACCCGGGCGTACGAGGCCGGGGACACGCTGCTGCCGGGCGCCGGGGTGGACCCCCCGGGCCTGCCGGCTCCACTGCGGAAGCTGGCGGCGGCCGGGCAGCGCGGCACGATGGTCGCCACGCACCGGGGGCGCCCGACCATGTGGGCGGTGGGCCCGGCGGCCGGGCACCGCGCGCTCGCCGTTGAGGTCGACTACTCGCAGCAGTCCGGCACCATCGCCGGCCTCGACCGGTCGATCCTGGGCTCGTCGGCGCTCGCGATCGGGGCGACCGTGCTGGTCGGCGCGTTCGCGGTGACCCGGGTGACGCGGCGGCTGCACGGCACCGCGCGGGTGGCCCGCCGGATCAGCGCGGGCGACCTGGACGCCCGGGTGGACGATCCCCGCACGAAGGACCCGACCCGTCCACAGGACGAGGTCGCCGCGGTGGCCGCCGCCCTGGACACAATGGCTGCCACGCTGCAGAGCAAGCTGCTGAGCGAGCAGCGGTTCACCGCGGACGTCGCGCACGAGCTGCGCACTCCGCTCACCGGACTGCACGCGGCGGCCGAGCTGCTGCCGCCGGGCCGGCCGACGGAGCTGGTGCGGGACCGGGTGGCGACGCTGCGCACGCTCACCGAGGACCTGCTGGAGATCTCCCGGCTGGACACCGGGCGGGAGAAGCTGGAGGTCGACACCGAGGAGCTGGGTGCGCTGGCCGGGCGGGTGGTGCGGGCGTCCGGCACGGAGACCGAGGTGCGGATCCTGCGGGACGCGCGGGTGGAGACCGACCGGCGGCGGCTGGAGCGGGTGCTGGGGAACCTGGTGGCCAACGCGCACAAGCACGGGGCGCCCCCGGTGGTGTTGACCGTGGACGGACCTGTGGTGACCGTCCGGGATCACGGGGGCGGGTATCCGGACTACCTCATCGCGCACGGGCCGCAGCGGTTCCGTACCGAGGGCGGGGCCACGGGGCACGGACTCGGGTTGACCATCGCGCTGGGGCAGGCGGAGGTGCTGGGGGCGCGGCTGTCGTTCGCCAACGCGGTGGACGGGGGCGCGCTCGCGACGTTGACGCTGCCTGTGGGCGAGTAGAGCCCGGGGCCGCAGGTGGTGTGCGGGCTTTCCGCCGGGTGTGGCTGAGCGCGCGGTTCCCCGCGCCCCTCCGGGGGCGCGCCATCGGCGGCCCCGGTCGCCCGCGCACTTCCCGAGCCGCCTCCAGACGCACACCACCGGCCACCGGTGGTCGCCCACGCACTT
This sequence comes from Streptomyces actinomycinicus, assembly GCF_016741775.1. GTDB lineage: Bacteria > Actinomycetota > Actinomycetes > Streptomycetales > Streptomycetaceae > Streptomyces > Streptomyces actinomycinicus. Next base: position 157,979 of record NZ_JAERRK010000018.1, read on the forward strand.
CCCGAGCCGCCTCCAGACGCGCACCACCGGCCACCGGTGGTCGCCCACGCACTTCCCGGCGCCCGTCGGAGCGCTGTGTGCCCCGGGGCGCCTGCCCAGTCGAACTGCCCTGTTTCGGTAGGTTCCGGACATGACGAAGGCCGGAACCACCGTGGCGGCGGCCCCCGCTCCCGCACGCGCCGTGCGCCTGCCCCGGCGCCGGGGCGTCGAACTCGCCCTGCTCGTACTGGCCGTCCTGCTGTCGGTGTACGGCTACTGCGCGGTGGGGCTGGCCCGGACCGGCACCGTCCCGCCCGGCGCCGTCGGCTACGGTGCCGGACTCGGTGTGCTCGCGCTGTTCGCCCACATCGCGGTCCGGATCCGGGCGCCGTACGCCGATCCGCTGCCGCTGCCCATCGGGGTGCTGCTCAACGGGCTCGGACTGGTGCTGATCTACCGGCTGGACCTGGAGACGCCGGGCGACCGGGCGGCCCCCACCCAGCTGGTGTGGTCCACGCTGGGCGTGGGCCTGTTCATCGGGGTGGTGCTGGTGCTGCGCGACCACCGGGTGCTCCAGCGGTACTCGTACGTGTGCGTGGTGGCCGCCCTCGTCCTGCTGTTGCTGCCGATCCTGTTCCCGGCGGTCAACGGTGCCCGGATCTGGATCCGGATCGCCGGGTTCTCGATCCAGCCGGGCGAGTTCGCCAAGGTGCTGCTGGCCGTCTTCTTCGCCGCCTATCTGGCCGCCAACCGCAGCGCGCTCTCCCACACCGGACGGCGGCTGTGGCGGCTGCAGTTCCCGACCGGGCGGGTGCTCGGGCCGATCCTGACGATCTGGCTGCTGAGCGTGGGCGTGCTCGTGCTGGAGCGGGATCTGGGGACCTCGCTGCTGTTCTTCGGGCTGTTCGTGGTGCTGCTGTACGTGGCCACGGGGCGCACCGGCTGGATCGCGGTCGGGCTGGTCCTCGCCGTGCTCGGCGCCTTCGCCGTCGGGCGGCTGGAGCCGCACGTGGGCGGGCGGATCGAGGACTGGCTGCATCCGTTCGCCACGATCGAGGCCGGGCTCGGCCCCAACCAGCTGGCCCAGTCGCTGTTCGCCTTCGCCGCCGGCGGGGTCCTCGGGACCGGGCTCGGGCTCGGCCACTCCGTGCTGATCGGGTTCGCCACCAAGTCGGACTTCATCCTGGCGACGGCCGGGGAGGAGCTGGGCCTCGCGGGCCTCGCGGCGATCGTGCTGCTGTACGCGCTGCTGGTGGAGCGCGGCTACCGGGCGGGGCTCGCGCTGCGCGAGCCGTTCGGGCGGCTCCTCGCGGTCGGGCTCGCCTCGATCGTGGCGCTCCAGGTGTTCGTGATCGCGGGCGGGGTCACCGGGCTGATCCCGCTGACCGGCATGGCCATGCCGTTCCTCGCCCAGGGCGGCTCCTCGGTGGTCACCAACTGGGCGATCGTGGCACTGCTGATCCGGATCAGCGACTCCGCACGCAGCCAGTACGACGGCGTGGAGGCACCGTGAGCGAGCACGACGGCCGGGAAGCACCGTGACCGGGCGGAACCGCCGGGAGGCACCGTGACCGAGGACGACGGCCGGCAGGCACCGGTGAGCGAACGGAACCGAGGCACCGTGACCGAGTGCGACGACCAGGAGGCCGTGACCGAGTACGGCGGCCTGCCCGACAGCGGACGGCCGATGGCCAGGTACATCCGGCACGCCTGTGTCTTCTGTGCGCTGCTGCTGGCGGCCCTGCTGGTCAACGCGACCCGGGTGCAGGTCGTCCGGTCGCGCGAGTACGACGCCAATCCCGCCAACCGCCGTGCGGCGATCGCCCGTTACGAGCAGCCGCGCGGCGACATCCTGGTGGGCGACGAGCCGGTCACCGGGTCCATGGACACCGGCGAGCAGCTGCGTCACGAACGCACCTACCGCAACGGCCCGTTGTACGCGCCGGTGACCGGCTTCGCGTCGCAGACGTACGGCACGACGTTCCTGGAGCACTCCGAGGACGCGTTGCTCTCCGGCACCGATCCGGTGCTGTCGCCGCTGCCGCTGTGGAACGACGTGACACGCACCCGGAACCGGGGCGGGGACGTCGTCACGACCCTGAACCGGCAGGCGCAGGAGGCCGCCTACCGGGGGCTCGCCGGGCGCAAGGGCGCGGTGGCCGCGATCGAGCCGGCCACGGGCCGGGTGCTCGCGCTGGTGACCAGCCCGTCGTACGACCCCGCAGAACTGTCCGGCAACAGCGAGGCGGTGGAGTCGGCGTGGGCCCGGCTCAACCACGACCCGGAGAAACCGATGCTCAACCGGGCGGTACGGCAGACCTACCCGCCGGGCTCGACGTTCAAGGTGGTGACCGCGGCGGCGGCACTGGACGCGGGTGTGGTCACGGACCTGGACGAGCGCACCGACTCCCCCGACCCCTACCGGCTGCCCGGCACCACGACCCGGCTGACCAACGAGGGCGACGGCTGTGCCAACGCCTCGGTGCGGGACGCCTTCGAGTGGTCCTGCAACACGGTCTTCGCCAAGCTGGGCGTGGACGTCGGGGTGCAGGCCATGACGGACACGGCGCAGGCGTTCGGGTTCAACGACACCGGTCTGCGCATCCCGTTCGCCGTGTCGCCGAGCACCTTCGACACCCGGGTGGACAAGGCGCAGCTGGCGCTGTCCTCGATCGGCCAGTACAACACGCGGGCGACCCCGCTGCAGATGGCGATGGTCGCGGCGACGGTCGCGGACGGGGGTGTGCTGCACACGCCGTACCTGGTGGAGCGGACCACCCGGCACGGCGGCGAGACGGTCGCCGGCAGTGGGGTACGGCCGGGGCGGCAGGTGATGCGGCCGTCGACGGCGGCCCGGCTGAAGGAGCTGATGGCCGGCGTGGTCCGGGACGGCACCGGCACCCGGGCCGGCATCCGCGGCGCGCTGGTCGGCGGCAAGACCGGCACGGCCCAGCACGGCGTCGGCAACACCGGGGTTCCGTACGCCTGGTTCGTCTCCTGGGCGCAGACCGAGGACGCCCTGGAGCCCCAGGTGGCGGTCGCGGTGGTGGTGGAGGACGCCTCGGGCGACCGGGGTGAGATCAGCGGCGGCGGAAACGCGGCACCGATCGCGAAGGACGTGATGCGGGCGGTTCTCGGCGTGTGAACCGCCCGCGGGCCGGCTGCGGCAGCGGGCCGTGCCGGTCAGCCGATCGGCTGGAGCATCTCGTGGCGGACCTGGAGGGTGCTCCGGGCGGCCTTCTCCAGGTCGATGCCGGAGGGGTCCTTCGTGGAGCGGTCGACCTCGCCGACGATGGCGGCCGTGTTGCCGTCCGCCCAGGAGCAGACGGGGTAGGTCACGGTCACCAGGGACGCCTTCTGGGTGAGGACCTGGCAGGTGACGGTGGTGTCCGCGCCGGCCGGGGTGACGTCCTTCGCGGGCTCCTCGACCGTCACGCCGTCGGCCTCGGCGGCGCCCTTGAGCAGGTTGCGGCGGATGGAGGCCTCGTTCTTGAACCGGCCGTACATGCCGGACACGAGCAGCATGCTCTGCGAGCCGCCGTCGAGGCCGTAACGGCCGACGACGGCGTGCATGTCCTTGGCGTCCCAGGCGCCGTCGGCCTCCTTCTCGATCTTCTTGCCCTCGGTGGCGGAGGCGTCCTCGGCGAGCTTGTACCTGTCGTCGAGCAGGGTGTGCGGCAGGGCGAGCTTGTTCTTCGCCTCGGGGAAGCCGCTCCCGACCACCATTCCGAGCAGTACGAGGCCCACGACGACGAGCGTGACCACACCGCCCACGATCCCGAGCACCAGCCCGACCCGCCGCCTCTTGGGCGGCGGGGCCATGGGCGGCATGCCCCAGGCCGGGTACGGCTGCTGGGGGTGCGGCGTCTGCGGCGGGTACGGCTGGGCCGGGTAGGGCTGCTGGCCGTACGGGCCCGGGGCACCCGGGGCCTGCTGGCCGTACGGGCCCGGGGCACCCGGGGCCTGCTGGCCGTACGGTCCCGGGGGCTGCTGGCCGTACGGGTTCTGCGGCTGGTTCGGGTACTGCGGCGGAGGCATGGACACGCCAGCACGCTACTGCACCCGGGTGAGCGGGCGGACCGCGCCCCGGGCGGGCCGGAACCCGCGGCCCGTCAGCCCTCCGCCGACCCCGACTCGATCGCGGCCTCCACCTCGGCCACCCGCTCCCGCTCCTCGGCGGCGAAGCGCTCGGCGTCCAACTGCTCGGCCAGCTCCTCGTCCTGGGCCATCAGCAGGTCCAGGCTGGAGTCGCCCATCTCGAGGACGCCCATGTCGACGTAGGCCTGCTGGAGCCGCTTGCCCCACAGGCCTATGTCCTTGACGCACGGGACGATGCGGCTGAACAGCAGTTTCCTGAAGAGCCGGAGGAACTCGGACCGCTCGCTCAGCGCCTCCGCCTCGGCCTTGGGGATACCGAAGTTCTCCAGCACCTCGACCCCGCGCAGCCGGTCGCGCATCAGGTAGCAGCCCTCGATGACGAACTCCTCGCGCTCGCGCAGTTCGGCATCGGTGAGCTGCTTGTAGTAGTCGCGCAGCGCCATCCGGCCGAAGGCGACGTGCCGGGCCTCGTCCTGCATGACGTACGTCAGGATCTGCTTGGGCAGCGGCTTGTCCGTGGTGTCCCGGATCATGCCGAACGCGGCCAGCGCCAGGCCCTCGATCAGCACCTGCATCCCGAGGTAGGGCATGTCCCAGCGGCTGTCGCGCAGGGTGTCGCCGAGCAGGGACTGGAGGTTGTCGTTGATCGGGTAGACGAGACCCATCTTCTCGTGGAGGAACCGGCTGTAGATCTCGGCGTGCCGGGCCTCGTCCATGGTCTGGGTCGCCGAGTAGAACTTGGCGTCCAGGTCGGGCACCGACTCCACGATCCGCGCGGCGCAGACCATCGCGCCCTGCTCGCCGTGCAGGAACTGGCTGAACTGCCAGGAGGCGTAGTGCCGGCGCAGTTCCCCCTTGTCCTTCGCGGAGAGCTTGGCCCAGTGCCGGGTGCCGTAGAGGGACATGGCCTCCTCGGGCGTGCCGAGCGCGTCGTACGGGTCGACCTCCAGCTCCCAGTCGATGCGGGTGTTCCCGTCCCACTGCTTGTCCTTGCCCTTCTGGTACAGGGCGAGCAGGCGGTCGCGTCCGTCGTCGTACTCCCAGCTGAACCGTGCCGCGCCGGCGGCGGGCACCTGCCAGGGGGAGTTTCCGGGGTCGTTGGCGTAGAGGTCCTGGGTCGGCATACCCCGCAGGCTCACACGTGGATGCCGGGTCAACAAGTCACGCCCAAGGGATTGACGACCTTGCTGACAAGCAGTCTTATAAGGGGAGGACGACTACCCCCGGGTAACGAGGTGAGGGAGCCATGACGACCCTGACGGAAGCGGACGCGCTGGACGGGCTGCGCGACGCGCTCGGCCTGCTCAAGGACCGGGAACAGGTGGCCGAACGGCTGCTCGTCTCTTCCGCCAAGCACTCCTTCGACCCGGACGAGGAGCTGGACTGGGACGCGCCCTTCGAGGAGGGCAAGTGGTTCTGGCCGCCGGAGCTGGTCTCGCTGTACGGCACCCCGATGTGGAAGCGGATGAGCGAGGAACAGCGCATCCTGCTCTCGCAGCACGAGGCCGCAGCGCTGGCCTCGCTCGGCATCTGGTTCGAGATCATCCTCATGCAGCTGCTCGTCCGGCACATCTACGACAAGGCGGCGACGAGCGCCCACGTGCGGTACGCGCTCACCGAGATAGAGGACGAGTGCCGGCACTCCAAGATGTTCGCCCGGCTGATCTCGCACGGCGGGACGCCCTGGTACCCGGTCAGCCGCGCCCACCTGAACCTGGGCCGCCTCTTCAAGACGATCTCGACCACCCCCGGCTCCTTCACCGCCACGCTGCTCGGCGAGGAGGTCCTGGACTGGATGCAGCGGCTGACCTTCCCCGACGAGCGGGTCCAGCCGCTGATCCGGGGCGTCACGCGGATCCACGTGGTGGAGGAGGCACGGCACGTCCGGTACGCCCGCGAGGAGCTGCGGCGCCAGATGGTGACCGCCCCGAAGTGGTCCCAGGAGTTCACCCGGGTCACCTCCGGGGAGTTCGCCCGGATCTTCTCGGTCGCCTTCGTGAACCCCGAGGTGTACACCAATGTCGGCCTCGACAGGCGGGAGGCCATGGCGCAGGTGAAGGCGAGCGGGCACCGGCGGGAGGTCATGCAGTCGGGCGCGAAGCGGCTGACCGACTTCCTGGACGACATCGGTGTGCTGCGGGGGGTCGGCCGCCGGCTGTGGAGGTCGTCGGGACTGCTGGCCTGAGGCAGGGTGCGGGGGGTCGGCGATTAGGCTGACGGCCATGACCCCGGCCACCCCCGCCTACCGTCGGCTCAGCGTCGAGGAGCGGCGCAGCCAGCTCCTCACCGCGGCCCTGTCCCTCTTCGCGCACCGCGCCCCCGAGGAGGTGTCCCTGGACGACGTGGCCGAGGCGGCCGGGGTGTCACGGCCGCTGGTGTACCGGTACTTCCCGGGCGGTAAGCAGCAGCTGTACGAGGCCGCGCTGCGGTCGGCCGCCGAAGTGCTGCAGCAGTGCTTCGACGAGCCCCACAGCGGTCCGCTGCTGCCCCGCCTGTCCCGCGTCCTGGAGCGCTACCTGGCCTTCGTGGACGGGCACGACACCGGATTCAGTGCGCTGCTCCAGGGCGGCAGCGTCGTGGAGACCTCCCGGACCACCGCGATCGTGGACGGGGTGCGCCGGTCCGCGGCCGAGCACATCTACCGGCATCTCGGCATCGCCGAGCCCGGCCCCCGGTTGCGCATGACCGTCCGGACGTGGATCACGGCCGTCGAGGCCGCCTCGCTCATCTGGCTGGACGAGGGCAAGCAGCCGCCGGTCGAGGAGCTGCGCGAGTGGCTGGTGGAGCAGTTCGTGGCCGTCCTCACGGTCACCGCGGGGCGTGATGCGCAGACCGCCGCGCTCGTCGGCACGCTCGCCGGGGATGGCCGAGACTGAACCCGTGAAGAGTCAGGACACCCCCTTCGAGGGCGGCCCCATGGACGGGCGCGTACTGCCCGTACTGTGCGGCCCCACCGGGCACCCCCCGAAGACGTACCGCATCCCCGTCCCCGGTCCGGACGGCGGCCCGCCCACGATGCTCGTGTACCGCAGGGTGCCGCGCGGGCACAGCAGGCGGCTGGGGCTGATCCAGGGGTGGAAGTACCAGTACGACCCCGACGACCGCTCCGGCGGCCGGCTCAAGTGGCCCTGGTCGAAGCCCGACGTCGCGCCGTCCGGCAAGCCGGATGACGCGAACGGGTGAAAGCGCTGCGCCGAACCGCGCACAACTGCTCCACGACCGGCACCGACACGTCTGATTATCAGGTTGCGACCGGAGGCGGAGAGTCCGCCTCCTCCGCACCGGAGGTGATGACGTGTCAGGAAGGCTTCTGCGCCTGGCCTGTACGGCCGCGGTGGCGGCCCAGGCCGTCCTCGCGCCCGTAACCGCAGCGGCCGCACCGGAACCGCGGCGGTCCGTGGCCGAGCTGCTGACGGATCTTCAGCAGCTGTACCGGCAGACCGAACAGGCCACCGAGACCTACAACGCCACCACGGAGGAGCTGAAGCGGCAGCAGACCGAGGTGGACCGGCTCGACGGCGAGCTGGCCCGCGCCCGGCTCACCCTCCAGGCCGGCCGCACCGACGCCGGCCGGCTGGCCCGGCAGCAGTACCAGAACAGCGGCGGCCTCGGCCCCTACGTCCGCCTGCTCCTCGCCCCCGACCCGCAGCACGCGCTGGACGAGGGGCACGTCATCGGCGAGCTGGCGCGCGAGCATGCCCGGACCGTGGCCCGCCTGGCCGCCACGGAGAAGCGCAAGGACGCCCTGGCCCGCAAGGCCCGCAAGGCCCTCGACACCCAGCAGAGCCTGGCCGGCCGGCAGAAGGCCCAGCGCGACGACGTCCGGGGCCGGCTGGCCGACGTGGAACGCCTGCTGGCCACACTCACCCCGGACCAGCTCGCGGCCGTGGCCCGGCTGGAACAGCAGGGGGTCACCACGGCGCAGCAGCGCCTGACCACCGCCGGCGCGCTGCCCGCCGACCGCCCCGCCTCACCGGCGGGCGACCGCGCCGTCCGCTACGCCATGGACCAGCTCGGCAAGCCGTACGCGTGGGGCGAGGAGGGTCCGGACGCGTACGACTGCTCGGGCCTGACGTCGCAGGCGTGGTCGCACGCGGGCACACCGATCCCACGGACCAGCCAGGAGCAGTGGGACCGGCTGCCGAAGGTGCCGCTGAACCAGCTACGGCCGGGCGACCTGGTGGTGTACTTCCCCGAGGCGACGCACGTGGCGATGTACGTGGGGGGCGGGAACGTCGTGCAGGCGCCGAGACCGGGCGAGAAGGTGACGGTGTCACCTCTCGCGTCCTATCCGGTGCTCGGCGCCGTGCGTCCCGACACGGGCAAGCGGCTCTAGTCCTTGCGGTACTTCTCGGCCGCGCCCGTGTGGAACCCTTCCTACCGGAGGCGCAGGGACCTCCGACGTCACGCCCCGGGGACGTGGGGCCTTGGCATACTCGCGATCGCCGTCCGGGTTCGCTCCTGGCTGCTCGGCATGAGGTGCTGTACGGGAAGGCGTAGAGTCGCGGTTGGGGATTCATGGACTCGATCGTGTCCGGGTCCGCCCCAGGGCCGGCAGTGATCATGCTGGTCATAATGGCGTCGAGGCCGGGCAACACCGCTGGTGACTGCCGTGGTACGACGACAGTACACACCTCGGAGGCGGTCAGCGGGGAGAGGGCAGGACGATGACGGGTGGGATAAGTGACCTCCTGTGCTGGCGAGGTCCGATTTCGGTGAACGTGTTCGTCATCGGCTCTGGCAACACCCCATTGCCGAAAGAGGCTTTTCACCTCGCCGGGATGGTCCCTGACGCCTTCCTGCCGTTCCCTCTGATGGGGCAGCCCGAAGCTATCGAGCGGCTCGGTCTGGTGTCGTACGACCTCGACTTCGATGACGTCTCACTCGATCTGCGTGAGTACACGCGAGCAGTACTTCGGCGTGTCTGTGCAGGCACGCGGGCAGTGGCCTGGACAGCTTTCGAGGGGTCGTTCCACTACGACGAACTCCTCACCGCCCAAGTAGCCCAACAGGTCTACGGCTACTGCACGACCGGCGCCGAACCGGTGGTCGAATGGGACACCGCAGCCCTGCGAGGCGAAGAATGGCGCCGCCGAATCGGCGGCGCCCGAACTGCTCTGGACGCCTTGCTGTCCGCTTCGGAGACACGAGGCAGGAAGAGCCGCACCGACTGAGTGTCCAACTGCGTGACAGCACCGACGAACACGAGCGGAACAACGAGCGACCTGACGCCAGCGGCCCGGTCAGGCTGACGCGTGACCGGCTGTTTCCGGACGCCCACGGTGCCGGAACCACTCCGGCGCCAGGATCGACATCACCGTCGCGTCCACCCGCTCGCCTTCCCAGAGCAGTGCGTCACGCAGCACGCCTTCGGCGACGAACCCCACCTTCTCGTAAGCGCGGCGGGCTCTCGGATTGAACGCATAGACCTCCAGCGAGATACGGTGCAGCCCCAGCGCCTCGAAGCCGTATCCGACGATCAGACGGGTCGCCTCCGTGCCCAGACCAGATCCATAAGTGCCGGGCACCAGGCAGATGCGGAAGCTGCAACTCTCGTTGCCCGAGTCCCATTCGTTGAGGACCGCCTCGCCGATGACGTTCCCCGTCACCAGCTCGACCACGGCAAGGTCCAACCGGTCATCCTGCTCTTGACGGCTTTCGTACCAGGTACGTATTCGCCCCTCATCGGGCGCGCCGTCGTCATGGCTGCCGGTCAGCCGTGATGCTTCCGCGTCCAGGAACATTGGCATCAGCGCAAGCACGTCATCCGCCGTGACTGGCCGGAGCAGCACCTGTTCCCCCCTCAGCGACGGCTTGCTGAGGAAATCCGGGCGTGAAGCAGGTCCAACGTGATCAACCATGCCCGCATTGTGTCCGGCCGACCCGCCCGACGTCCTCTCGATATCACCACAGGACCGGGTCGACCCGTCTGCCGTTGATCGGAGAGACAGACCCTAGCTGCTCCGGATACAGGCTCCGTCCCAAGACGGCGGACGCATGGCTGTTGATCACCACGGTCAGCCGCCCCCCAACGGCTCTCGGGAAAACCGGGGATAACGGTGAAGGCGATTCAGGAGGCTGGGGGACACAGTCCTCGGACGGCCCCAGGGAGATCTCTGGGGCCGTCCGGCGGCCGTCGAGGGCCGTCCGAGGGCCGTCCGAGAGGGACCGACGACGACAGACAACGACAGGCGACGACGGTTGGACCACAGGTCAGAGGGTCATCACGCCCCGGTGACCGACGCCAGGTACGCGGACGTCTTCTCGGGGTCGTAGAAGAAGTCCTCGAAGTCGGACGGGTCGTCGAAGGCATTGGCGAAACGGTTCGCCACGGGCTGGAGCTGGCCGGCCGCGCCGATGAGGTTCAGTACGTGCTCCGGCGGCGGCGCCAGCATCGCGTTCGTCCACTTGGTGACGTGCTGCGCGGTGGCCCAGTACCGGTCGAAGGTGGCCTGCATCCACTCCTCGTCGAACGGCTCCTCACCCCGCTCCAGGATCGAACCGAGATAGGCGGCGGCGCACTTGGAGGCCGAGTTGGAGCCCTGGCCGGTGATCGGGTCGTTGGCTACGACCACGTCGGCCACGCCGAGCACCAGGCCGCCGCCGGGCAGCCGGCCGATGGGGTTGCGGACGGTCGGGGCGTAGCGGCCGGACAACGTCGCGCCCGCGTCGGTGAGTTCGACCCCCGTGGCCCGCGCGTACTCCCAGGGCGTGAACTTCTCCATGAGTTCCAGGGTCAGGGAGAGGTGCTCCGCCGGGTCCTTCACGCCGTTGAAGACGTCGAGCGGGCCGCCGGGTATGCCCTCCCAGAACAGGATGTCGGCACGGCCGGAGGTGGTCAGCGTCGGCATGACGAACAGCTCGCCGACACCGGGGACCAGGTTGCAGCGGACCGCGTCGAACTCCGGGTGCTCCGGGCGCGGGCCGAGGCCGTGGACGTACGCCACCGCCAGTGCCCGCTGCGGCTCGGCGTACGGGGAGCGCTCCGGGTCGCGGCGGAACATCGACACCAGCTCGCCCTTGCCGGCCGCGACCAGGACCAGGTCGTAGGCGCGCGAGAAGTAGTCGAGGTCGCCGACCGCCGCGCCGTGGATCACCAGCTGGCCGCCGCGCTGCGCGAAGGTCTCCATCCAGCCGGCCATCTTCACCCGCTGGTCGACCGACTGCGCGTACCCGTCGAGCCTGCCCACCCAGTCGATCGCCCGCTGGGTGGGGCCCGGGTCGTGCGAGCCGGGTGCCGCGACCGAGACGCCGAGCCCCTCGATCTTCGGGGCCTGGGACTCCCAGAAGTTCAGCTGGAGGTCGCGCTCGTGCTGCAGTGCCGTGTCGAACATGCACTGCGTCGACATGACCCGGCCGGAGCGGATCTCGTCCGCGGTCCGGTTCGACATCAGGGTGACCTCGTAGCCGTGCGACTGGAGGCCGAGGGCGAGCTGGAGACCGGACTGGCCGGCCCCTACGACGAGTATCTTCCGCATGCGGGTGGTGGCTCCTTACAGGGACTACTCGGGGGTTTCGTCCAGCGCGTGGCCCACCAGGGCCAGGAGGCTCTCGATCACCGAGATCCGGCGTCGCGCGTCCATGATCATGACAGGGACGTGCGCGGGGACCGTGAGCGCCTCCCGTACGTCCTCCGGCTCGAACAGCTCGCTGCCGTCGAAGTGGTTGACGGCGACGACGTACGGCAGCCCGCAGCTCTCGAAGTAGTCCAGCGCCGGGAAGCAGTCCTTCAGGCGGCGGGTGTCGGCCATGACGACGGCACCGATCGCACCGCGCACCAGGTCGTCCCACATGAACCAGAAGCGCTGCTGGCCGGGCGTGCCGAACAGGTAGAGCACCAGGTCGTCGTCGAGCGTGATGCGGCCGAAGTCCATGGCCACGGTGGTGGTGAGCTTGCCCGGGGTGGCCGACAGGTCGTCGGTCTCCTCGCTCGCCTCCGTCATCAGCGCCTCGGTCTGCAGGGGCGTGATCTCCGAGACGGAGGTGACCAGGGTGGTCTTGCCGACGCCGAAGCCGCCGGCCACCACGATCTTCGTCGCGATGGGGGCGCGCGTCCGGTCCGTCTGCCAGGACCTCAGGTCCTCGTCCGGTTCGGCGAATCCGGCGACGAGGGGGGTGCCTCCGAAGGAGGCGGTGGAGTCAGAGACGGCGGAGTCCACTCAGCACCCTTTCCAGCAGAGCGCGGTCCGGGCGGCCGGTGCCGTGACCGGTTCCGGTGCCGTACACACGGATCTTTCCCTGGTCCGCGAGGTCGCTCAGGAGCACGCGGACCACGCCGAGCGGCATCTTCAGCAGCGCGGCGATCTCGGCCACCGTGCGCATGCGGCGGCACAGTTCGACGATGGCCCGCATCTCCGGCATGACCCGGGTGGTGAGGGAGCCCTTCGTCAGCTCCTTGCGCTCCTCCGGGGCCTCCAGCGCCGCCACGAACGTCTCGACGAGCAGGACGTGACCGAAGCGGGTACGGCCGCCGGTGAGCGAGTAGGGGCGGACCCGGGCGGGCTTGCGGTCGCCGCCGCGCACGGGCAGTTTCGGAGCGCCGCTCACGGGCAGTTCCGCAGCGCCGCTCATCGGGCGCCGCCCGCCGACTCGGCCTCCAGGGACTTGCGCAGTTCGCTGCGGAGTTCGGGGGTCAGGACGTGGCCGGCGCGGCCGACGAAGAGCGCCATGTGGTACGCCACCACGCTCATGTCGCACTCCGCGGAGCCGTGCACGCCGAGCAGCGAGCCGTCGCTGATCGACATCACGAACAGGGTGCCTTCCTCCATGGCGACCATCGTGTGCTTGACCCCGCCGAACTCCATCAGTTTCGCGGCGCCGACGGTGAGGCTGCCGATGCCGGAGACGATGGTGGCGAGGTCGGCGGAGGAGCCGCGGGGCCCTTTTGCCGGGCGGGCCCCACGGGACTGCTCCAAGGGGGTCCCCCCGCGCGAGCTCGTCCGAGCGTGGCGGAGGCCGGGGTCGGACGAGAGCAGCAGCAGACCGTCCGAGGAGACCACGGCGACGGACTGAATGCCGGGTACTTCCTCGACCAGGTTGGTCAGCAGCCAGTGCAGGTTGCGGGCTTCACTGCTCAGTCCGTAGGTAGTTGGCGCGGTCAACTGCTTGCCTCCTCGGCTGTGCCCCCCGTGATTTCTTCGGCGTGTACGTGACTGGTCGGCCGCTGGTTGTCGGCCGTCTGTTCGGCGATCTCGGCGGCTACGTCCTGGTAGCCGGCCTGGGCGCCCTGGCGGAAGCCGCCGAGCCGGCGGCGGAGGGCCTCGGCGTCCACGGATGTGTTGCGGCGGCGGGGCGGGGCGGTGGGGGTGGTGAGTTTGGGTGTGCGCTTCGGGAGGCCCTTGCTGGTGAGCCGTTCCTCGGCCTCGGGCTCGCCGTCGGCGTCGTACGCGGTCCCGCCCGCACCACCCGCGCGGGTCTCACCGTCGGGTGCGGGTCGCCCCTGTGGGGCGTCCTCGCCGTCGGCGCCCGCCGGGAAGGGAGCCCCGGGGGCCGCCGGGTCGTGGCTCGGGACGTCCTCGGCCTCCTGATCCCGGTGGCCCGCGTCCGTGTCCGACGGGCCCTGGTGGCGGGCATCCGTGGCCGACGGGGGGGTCTGGGTGTCCGGGAGGAGGAGTTCCATGGTCGTCTCGGCGTAGGTCTCCGCCGGGGCCTTCGGACGGGTCTCCATGTCCTCGGTGGGACGGGGGGCCTGCTCGTGGTCCGGGCGGTTGCCGAAGACGTCCCGTACGGCCGGACCGGCCGCGCCCGCCGGATCGGCCGGGTCGGCCTGCTCGGCTGCGTCGGCGGGGGTGGCGGCGGCGTCGAAGGGGGCTGCGTCGCCGGGGGTGGCGGCGGCGTCGGAGGGGGCGGCGGGGATGGGTTCCGCCGGGTTCTCCGCCGTGTTCTCCGTTGCCTGGTCCGTCCCGGCGGCCGGTGAGACCTCGGAGGTGTTGCGGACCGTCTCCTCCGCCAGGGTGACCAGCGGGTCCGTGTGCTTGGCGCGGGCGCGCAGGACGTTGGAGTTGGCCTCCGCGTCGACGCCGGGCAGGGTGAACGTGCCGGTGGCGCCGGTGGCCGTGGTCCGGGGCGGGAGCGCGCTCTGCGGAGCCTCGGCGAGGACGGGCGACGGGAGGACCACCACCGCCGCGATGCCGCCCTGCTTCTGGTCGCGGAGCTGGACTCGGACGCCGTGCCGGTGGGCCAGCCGGGCGACCACGTAGAGGCCCAGGCCGAGGCCGTCGTCGCCCTCGTGGTCGTACCCGGACTCGGGGTCGAAGTCGGTGAGGCGGGCGTTGAGGCGGGCGAGGCGTTCCTCGGCCACGCCGATGCCCTCGTCCTGGACGGACAGCATGACCTCGCCGGACTCCAGGAGCCAGCCGGAGACCTCCACGGGCAGGTCCGGCGGGGAGAACGAGGTGGCGTTCTCCATCAGTTCCGCCAGGAGGTGGGAGAGGTCGTCCGCGACGAAGCCCGCCACGTGCGCGTGCGGGGGGAGGGCCGCGATACGGACGCGCTCGTAGCGCTCGATCTCGCTGACCGCCGCCCGGACCACGTCGACCAGCGGCACCGGACCGGGGTGCTGCTGCACGTGTTCGGTGCCGGCGAGGACCAGGAGGTTCTCGCTGTGCCGGCGCATGACGGTGGCGAAGTGGTCCAGCTTGAAGAGCGTGGCGAGCCGGTCGGGGTCCTGTTCGCGGTCCTCCAGGCCCTCGATGACCGCGAGCTGGCGCTCGACGAGGCCCAGGGTGCGCAGCGCCAGGTTGACGAAGGTGGAACCGATACCGGTGCGCACGCGCTCCAGCTGGGCGGCGGACTCCGCGAGTTCGGCACGGAGTTCCTCGCGCGCGTCGGCCATCTTCTGCCGCTGGCCCACCAGGTGCTTGCGGTCGGCTTCCAGCGTGGTCACCCGCTCGTGCAGGGCGACCGCGTGCGCGTGGAGGGCGTTGACCGAGCGGACCACCTGGGCGAACTCGTCGTTGCGGCCGGTGAAGGTGATCGGCTCCTGGGTCGCCGGGTCCTCGGAGCCGGCGAGGCGGGCCGAGCCGCGGCGCAGCACCGACAGCGGGCGGGTCAGGGAGCGGGCCATGGCGGTGGCGATGCCGACCGCGACCAGCATCAGCGCGCCGAGGACGGCGATCCGGACCTCCAGGGCGGTGACGTCGTCGTCCCGGAGCTTCTCGAGGTCCTTGGTGCGGTGGTCGTACAGCGCGGACTCGGCGCCGCGCATCAGGTCGACCCGGGCGGACAGGGCCGCGTCCAGCTTCTTGGTGCTGGTGGTCAGCTCGCTGTCGGCGAGGGTCGGCTGGTCGGTGAGCGTAGCGAGGTACTTCTCCGCCGAGTTGACCTCCGGACCGGTGACCGTGGAGTCGAACGAGTCCACGGCCGCCTTGGGCGCGGTCTCGCGGAAGTCGCCGAGTGCGGCGTCCGCGCGCAGCCGGGCCTGCTGGGCGACGACGGTGAGCGCGTCGCGCTGCTTGCGGTCCGCCTCGGAGCCGGTGGTCGTGGTGGGCAGGCCGGTGCCGGGGTCGATCACCGTGCGGGTGTCGGCCGGGACGTTCAGGGCGGCCAGCAGCAGGCCACGCGCGGCGGCGGACTGCTGGACGGCGGAGTCCAGTTCGGCCAGTGCGTGGGCACCGGAGCCGGCCCGCGGCGGCATCTGCTCGGCCAGTTGTTCGGCGAGCCGGTGCAGGGCGGTGATCGTCGCCGAGTAGGACTGGTGGGCCTCGAGGGCCGTGGACTTGCCGGTGAGGGCGGCCCGGCGGACGGTGTCGATGCCGTCGAGGTCGTCGCGCAGGCTCGCCGGGGTGTCGGTGTCGGCGCGCAGCTCCTCGACCTGCCGGTCCACGCGGACGCTGCGGTCCTCGGACGGCGCCTTGGCCTTGGGGCGGCCGGCCGCGATGTACGAGGTGACCTCGTCGCGTTCGTCGGCGAGCGAGTGCGCGAGGGACAGCGCGTCCTGGGTGCGGGTGGCGAGCGTCACCAGGTCCTGGGAGTCGCTGACGTCCTGGGAGGCGCCGAGCAGCGCCGGTGCGCCCGCGCCGGCGATGGCCGCGGCCACCACGGCGACGGCGACGATCAGCCGGGTTCGCACATGAGTGGGACGGCCCTTGCCCTCGGGGGTCTGCGGGGCGGTCCCCGCGGGGGCCGTCTGCTTGCCTGTGCGCCGAGGCCGCTTCTTCTGCACCGGTGCTCGCATTCCTGAACTCGTGTACCCAAGGGCCCGGGTGGCACCCCGTCATCTCGGTGCCAAGTGGTGCGAACACCCGGTTCGTACGGTTCCCGACCCTCCCAGCGCCGGTGGGCAGTGGTCGCGCATCACCTGACCCGCCACCCGAAGGAGTGAACATCGGAGGGGAGTTGACGGGCAAGTTCCGCCGGCGGGTGCGGGGCGCCTGCCCGGCGGGCCGGTTGGACGCGCGCGGCAGGCTTTGACAGTATTCGCCACCACGCCTTCCCGGAGTGGATCATTCCTACCCAAAACAGGCTGCTGACCTGGGGGGTCGTGAGAATTCACCGGCCGCTTGCCCGCCTTTGGCGCAGGGTATGAAGGGCTCGTGCAGACTGGCCGCATGCGCACTGAACTCGTTTCGGAACCCGGTGACACGACCCGCCCCAACGAGGACTTCGCCGCTGTCGGACTACCCGCCTCCGGACAGGGCGGTTGCGTGATCGTCCTGGACGGGGTGACTCCGCCGGGCGGCGGGACGGGCTGCGCGCATTCCGTGCCCTGGTTCACCGCGCGACTGGGTGGCGCCCTGACCGAACTGACCGTTTCCGGCCGAGATCTGACGCTGCCGGAGGTGCTCGAGCGGGCCATCCGCCGCACCGCCGACGCCCATGCGGGCACCTGTGACCTTTCTCACCCGCGAACACCCCAGGCAACCGTGGTCCTGACCCGCTGGTCCGCCGCCTCGGTCGAGTACCTGGTGCTGTCCGACTCCGTACTGCTGGTGCAGGGGCCCGGCGGTACGGTCACACTGCTGCAGGACGACCGGCTGGACCGGCTGCCCCGCGCCGCGCTCGCCACGGACGCCCTGATCGACACTCACCTGCGCAACAAGGAGGGCGGCTTCTTCACGGCCGCCGCCGACCCCTCCGTGGCCGCCCGCGCGGTGACCGGCACCCTGCCCCGGCACGAGGTCCGGGCGCTGGTCGCGCTGACGGACGGCGCGACGCGCTGGACGGAGAAGTTCCGCGAGGGCGACTGGACGGCCCTGTTCGACCTGGTCGCGAAGGAGGGTGCCCGCTCGCTGGTGGACCGGGTACGGGAGCTGGAGGCGGCGGACCGGACCGAGCGGACGTTCCTGGGCCGCGGCAAGACGCACGACGACGCGACGGCGGTGTTCGTGGAGCTGTGACGGGCTAGCGCTCCATGACGCCGTTCAACTCGTGGAGCAGCCTGGCCAGTTCGGACACTTCGCGGCGGTCCCAGTGGGCGAGCTGGCGGACGTAGCGGGCGCGGCGGGCCTCACGGACCGTGCCGACGCGGTGGCGGCCCTCGTCGGTGAGGGTGACGAGCCAGGCGCGGCCGTCGGCGGGGTCGGGTTCACGGGCGATCAGGCCGAGTTCCTCCAGGGCGCGCAGCTGGCGGGACATGGTGGCCTTGCCGACGCCGATGTAGGCGGCGAGTTCGGTGGCCCGCTGGCCGCCGAGTTCGTCCAGCCGGATGAGCAGGCCGTACGCGGAGGACTCCAGGTCGGGGTGGACCTCCCGGGCCATCTCGCCCTGGTTGGCGCGGGCACGCCGGAGCAGCACGGTCAACTCGCGTTCCAAGGCCAGGAATTCCTGGTCTGCACCAGTCGGTGTCACCTCGCCGGCAGCGCGATGTGCGCCGCCGTTTCCGTCCTCGTGCACGTCAGCACCCCTGATCGGTTTCGCAGTCCTGAAAGTTTCTGCCACACGTCGCCATCACCGCAGCTCCGTAAGTATTTCGCAGGCGTAGACCAACGGCGTCGTCCGGACCCTCTTCCCACGCCGTCATCTACGTGCGTAGCTTCTTTATCAGGCCATTAGTGGCATGCGCACGCCAGCAGGCTGCCCGGCGCCCCGGCCCCCGCGTTCGCGACCCCCACGGCACACCGCACCGCACGTCCCCCCACGGGACGTCCCACAGCACCGCCCCACGGCACATCCCCGGCAGGTTCCCAGCCCGTCCCCCCACGGCACCTCCCCCCACGTCACTCCCCGGAGGCACGTCATGACCGTGCTCAGACCCGGCTCCGTCCGGCTCTTCCGCCCGCGCCCCCTCGCCGTCCTCCTCACGGCCCTGCTCACGGCGCTGCCCCTCATGCTTCCGCTGACCTCCGCCCACGCGGCGGCCACCCCCGGCCGCGGCTCCGCGTACATGGGCATGGGCGTCCTCACCCACGACGGCCGCAGCGGCACCCCCACCACCGGGGACGCCACCCAGACCGAGGGCGTGGACGTCTCCGGCCACCAGGGCAACGTCGCCTGGCCGACCCTGTGGGGCAGCGGGGTGCGGTGGGCGTACACCAAGGCCACGGAAGGCACGTACTACACGAACCCGTACTTCGCCCAGCAGTACAACGGCTCCTACAACGTGGGCATGATCCGCGGCGCCTACCACTTCGCGACCCCGGACACCACGAGCGGCGCCACCCAGGCGAACTACTTCGTCGACCACGGCGGCGGCTGGTCCCGGGACGGCAAGACCCTGCCCGGTGCGCTCGACATCGAGTGGAACCCGTACGGCGCCGCGTGCTACGGCAAGACCGCGAGCCAGATGGTCAGCTGGATCGCCG
This sequence comes from Streptomyces actinomycinicus, assembly GCF_016741775.1. Classification (GTDB taxonomy): domain Bacteria; phylum Actinomycetota; class Actinomycetes; order Streptomycetales; family Streptomycetaceae; genus Streptomyces; species Streptomyces actinomycinicus. The sequence goes on from NZ_JAERRK010000018.1 coordinate 176,797, forward strand.
ACTTCATCAGCACCTACCGGGCGCGGACCGGACGGTACGTCGTGATCTACACGGCCACGACCTGGTGGACCCAGTGCACCGGCAACTACGGCGGCTTCGCCGTGAACAGCCCCTTGTGGATCGCCCGGTACGCCTCCGACCCGGGGACGCTGCCGGCCGGCTGGTCGTACTACACGATGTGGCAGTACACCTCCTCCGGTCCGACCGTCGGCGACCACGACAAGTTCAACGGTGCGCTCGACCGGGTGCAGGCACTGGCCAACGGTTAGCGCGCAGCCCTTGGTACGGGCGCCGGCCCTCCGGGGCGTCACAGCCCCAGGGAGACTGCCAGCCGCGTCAGCTCGGCCGTGCTCGTATGGCCGAGCTTGGCGCGGATCCGGCGCAGATAGGCGTCGACGGTGTGCGGTGACACTCCCATCGCGCGGGCCGTCTGCAGATATGTGCGGCCCGCCGCGATGTGCCGCAGTGTCTCCAGCTCGCGCCGGGTCAGCGGGGTCGTGACGACGGTCATGGGGCCTCCCTGATCGCACCCCCCGATGTTGTCCGTAATGCCTGGATAAAAACCTTGTGTCTTCTTCACGCCCCGGAGCGCACCTCCGGTTGCACACGGACGCCGTTTTCCGCCGCCCCGTCTCTCCCGCCCGTCCCTGCGTTGGTGCTCCGCGCCGGCCGGGATCATGCTGGTCAGGAGAGCCTGCCTAGCAAGGGCGAGATGAGCGGCGATGGAGCGACAGTCGACGTACACGGCCACGGCCACCATCGATGACCGGGGCATCCTGACCGGCTGGAGCGAGGGCGCGCAGCGGCTGCTCGGCTACGACTCCTCCACGGTCGTGGGCCGGCCCGCCACCGCGCTGCTCGCCTCCGACGGCACGGGTGCCCGGCGGGCGCTGGCCGGCCGTAGCCGCTGGAACGGCACCCTCCCCCTGCGGCACCAGGACGGCCGGCACCTGGAACTGGGCGTGCTCGCCCACCGCCGCACTTCGCGGAGCGGGGTCCCCGACTGGCTCGTGGTGGCCGCGGTGACCGCTCGGACGCAGCCGCCCCGGGGTGAACCACTGGAGGAATGGACGTTCCTCCAGTCCCCCTTTCCGCTGGCGATCTTCGACGCGGACCTGCGCCTGGTGCGCGCCAACCGCCGGCTGGAGCACGCCCTCGCCCTGCCCGAGGCGGCGATGCGCGGCCTGCGCCTGACCCACATCGTGCCGGGGTCGGCGAGCGAGGAGACCGACCGGTCGATGCGGCTGGCACTGGAGTCCGGCCGGCCGCAGGAGGCGCGCGGCCGGCTCGGAGCCGACCTCGGCCGGATCACGGTCCTCACCCCGCTGAAGGACGCCGGCGGCCGGGTACGGGCCGTCTGCCTCTCCGTGGAGCAGCCGGCCCCGGACTCCGCCGGCCGGCAGCGCCCCTCGACCGAGTCCGGCTCCCAGGTGGTGGGTACGGCGGCGGACCTGGCCCGCGCCGCCCAGGAACTCGGCGAGGTCACGGTCCCCCGGCTGGCCGACGTCATGGTGGCCGATCTGCTCGACAGGCCCCGCTCCCGCGCCGAGATCTCCGAACCCCAGCGCGACCCCGTCGTGCTGCGCCGGGCCGCCCTGCGCGCGTTCCCGGCCGGCGAGGGGCCCGCCCCGAGCACCGGCACGGGCATGGGCGAGGGGGCCGGCACGGGCGCGGGGGTGGGCGAGGCCATCGTCTGCCCGGAGGATTCGCCGCCCGCCCAGTGCCTGGCCGCGGCCCGCCCTCTGCTGTACGACACGGCGGACCCGGCCGTCGCCGGGTGGGCGTCACTGGATCCGGGCGCCGCGTGGCTGCGGGCGTCCGGGGCACGCTCCCTGCTGGCGGTGCCGCTGCTCGCCCAGGGCAGCACGCTCGGCGTGGCCCTGTTCGGCCGGCAGCCCGAGAGGGGCGCGTTCGGCCCCGAGGACCTCCGGCTCGCGGAGGAGTTCAGCGCCAAGGCCGCCACCGGTATCGAGCAGGCCCGCTCGTACTCCCGGTCCCGCACCACCACCGTGGCCCTGCAACGCAGCCTGCTCCCGCACACGCTGCCCGACCAGGCGGCCCTGGAGATCGCCACCCGCTATCTGCCGGCCGCCACCCGGGCCGGCGTGGGCGGCGACTGGTTCGACGTGATCCCGCTGTCCGGGGCGCGCGTGGCGCTCGTGGTCGGGGACGTGGTGGGCCACGGCATCCGGGCCTCCGCCACCATGGGCCGGCTGCGTACGGCGGTGCGCACCCTGGCCGACGTCGATCTGCCGGCCGACGAGCTGCTCACCCACCTCGACGACCTGGTGCTGCGGCTGGCCGCCGACGAGGGCAGCGCCGACCCGGCCGCCGAGACCGCCGGCGGCATCGGCACCACCTGCCTGTACGCGGTCTACGACCCGATCTCGCGCCACTTCACCGTGGCCCGGGCCGGGCATCCGCCGCCCGCCGTGGTCACCCCCGACGGCGCCGTCCGCTTCCTGGACGTGCCCGCGGGACCGCCGCTCGGGCTCGGCGGGCTCCCCTTCGAGGCCGTGGAGACCGAACTGCCCGAGGGCAGCCTGCTCGCTCTGTACACCGACGGGCTGTTCGAGGCCCGTGACCACGACATCGACGAGGCGCTGGACAAGATGTTCGCCGCGCTCGTCCGTCCCGCCAAGTCGCTGGAGTCGGTGTGCGACCGGGTCCTCACCGAGCTGCTCACCCACCGTCCCGACGACGACATCGCCCTGCTGGTGGCCCGGACCCGGGCGCTGCACGAGGACCGGGTCGCCTCCTGGGAACTGTCCAACGAGTTCACCGTCGTCTCCCTGGCCCGCCGGTACGCCACCGAGCAGCTGGCCGCCTGGGGCCTGGACGAGGCCGCGTTCACCACCGAACTGATGGTGAGCGAGCTGGTCACCAACGCGATCCGGTACGGCCGCCCGCCCATCCAGCTCCGGCTGATCCACCAGAACAGCACCCTGATCAGCGAGGTCTACGACTCCAGCGGCACCACACCGCACATGCGGCGCGCCCGGATCTTCGACGAGGGTGGCCGGGGCCTGCTTCTGGTCGCCCAGCTCGCCGAGCGCTGGGGCACCCGGCACGACCGGGTCGGCAAGACGGTGTGGGCGGAGCAGTCGCTCTCCGGACCCGGGCGCTGACACGGTTGCGCCCCGCCGCGGGGGTGCGGCGGGGCGGAGGACGTCTCCTTCACGTCGTCTCGGTTCAGTCGGGGCCGCCCTCGTGCGGGGTCGGTGCCACCGGTGCCGGTGCCGGGCTGGGGGCCGGTGCCGGGTGGGCCGGCTGGGGCTCGGCCTGCGGTGCGGGCTTCGGGCCGGTGGCACCGGCGGAACCGGCGGTGATGGCCACGACGGCCGCGGCGAGGGCGACGGAGCGTCGCCAGAACTTGCTGTACATGGAGTTCTCCCTGGTGAGACGGATTTCCCGGCCGGGGCGGCGGAGACGAGGTCCGGCCGGGTGGCGGGGCTTGAAGCCTTGCCACCCGGCCGGACCGTGATCCCGCCGGCCGCTGTCGCGGCGGTCAGGTCTGGTTACTCGCCGCCGGCGTCACCCCCGCCGGTGTCTCCGCCGCCGGTGTCGCCACCGTCGTCCGAGACGTCGTTCGACTGCTCTGTGGAGTTGTCGTTCGACTGGTCGGCACTGTCGTCGACCGCCTCGTTGGACTGCTCCGTGGAGTTCTCGTTCGACTGGTCGGCGCTGTCGTCGGTCGCCTCGTTGGACTGCTCCGTCGAGTTGTCGTTCGACTGGTCGGCGCTGTCGTCGGTCGCCTCGTTGGACTGCTCCGTCGAGTTCTCGTTCGACTGGTCGGCGCTGTCGTCGGTCGCCTCGTTGGACTGCTCCGTCGAGTTCTCGTTGGACTGGTCGTCACCGCCCTCGTTGGTCTGCTTGGTGTCGTTCTCGTTGGACTGCTCGCCGCCGCCCTCGTTGGTCTGCTTGGTGTCGTTCTCGTTGGACTGCTTGTCGCCGCCCTTGTTCTCCTGGTCGGTCTCGTTCTTGTTCGACTGCTCGCCGTCGCCCTCGTTGGTCTGGGTGGTGTCGTTCTTGTTCGACTGCTCGCTGCCGCCCTTGTTCTCCTGGTCGGTCTTGTTCTTGTTCTCCTGGTCCTCGCCGCCCTTGTTCTCCTGGTCGGTCTTGTTCTCGTTGGACTGCTTGTCGCCGTCCTTGTTTTCCTGGTCGGTCTCGTTCTTGTTCTTCTGGTCGTCGCCGCCCTTGTTCTTCTGGTCGGTCTCGTTCTTGTTCTTCTGGTCGTCGCCGTCCTTGTTTTCCTGGTCGGTCTTGTTCTTGTTCTCCTGGTCCTCGCCGCCCTTGTTCTCCTGGTCGGTCTTGTTCTTGTTCTCCTGGTCCTCGCCGCCCTCGTTCTTCTGCTTGGTCTCGTTCTCGTTAGTCTGCTTCGGGTCCTTGGGGTCCTTCGGGTCCTTCGGGTCCTTCGGGTCCTTCGGGTCCTTGGGGTCCTTGGGGTCCTTCGGGTCCTTCGGGTCCTTCGGGTCCTTCGGGTCCTTCGGGTCCTTCGGGTC
>NZ_JAERRK010000019.1 GCF_016741775.1 Streptomyces actinomycinicus
CCCCCCCCCCCCCCCCCCCGCGGCCGGCACCGGACATCTGGCGGCGCGAAGGCCGCCACGCGACGTTTTTTGCATGCTCAGGCCGTCTCCACGGGACAAGAAGCGGCGATTTTGCGGCACATCGGTGCATCCCCGACCATGGCCCGGTCCCGGCGATCCCGGGAACGTCAGTTCCATGAGAGGCGCACCACCCATGCACAGCACCGGAACCGCCACGCAGCCGGCTCCGGCCTCCGCGGAGACCCCCGCGGCTCACATCGAGGAACCGCACGGCGACGCCGGAAGGCATGCCCGCAGGTTCGGCCTGCCCGTCGCCACCGCGCTGGTCATGGGCAACATCATCGGCGGCGGCATCTTCCTGCTGCCCGCCTCCATCGCCCCGTACGGCACGGTCAGCCTGGTCGCCTTCGTCGTCCTGACCGTGGGAGCCGTCGCGCTCGCCCTGGTCTTCGGCCGGCTCGCCGCCCGCGACCCCCGCACCGGCGGGCCCTACGTCTACGCGCGTGAGGCGTTCGGCGACTTCGCGGGCTTCCTCGCGGCCTGGTCGTACTGGATCACCACCTGGGTGTCGAACGCGGCGCTCGCCGTCGCCGCCGTCGGCTACCTGGACGTGCTGATCCCGGTCACCGGCCACCGCTGGACCGCCTGCCTGGCCGCCCTGACCCTCCAGTGGCTGCCCGCCCTCGCCAACTTCGCCGGCACCCGCTATGTGGGCGCCGTCCAGCTGGTGTCCACGGTGCTGAAGTTCGTGCCGCTGCTGCTGGTCGCGGTCGGCGGGCTGTTCTTCTTCGATCCGTCGCGGCTCGGGCCGTTCAACGCCGGCGGGCACAGCGCGATCGGCGCGGTGTCGGCCTCCGCCGCCCTGCTGCTCTTCTCCTACCTGGGTGTGGAGTCGGCCGCGGTCAGTGCCGGCGAGGTCCGGGACGCCCGCCGCAACGTGGGGCGCGCCACCGTCATCGGCACCGCGGGCGCCGCCCTGGTGTACCTGCTGGGCACGCTGTCCGTGTTCGGCACGGTCCCGCACGAGCGTCTGGTGGCCTCGGCCGCGCCGTTCTCGGACGCCGTGAACACCATGTTCGGCGGCAGCTGGGGCGGTACGGCCGTGGCGCTCGCCGCGCTCGTGTCGATGACCGGCTGCCTCAACGGCTGGACGCTGCTGAGCGCGCAGACGCCGTACGCGGCGGCCCGCGACGGGCTGTTCCCGAGCGCCTTCACCCGCAGGCGGCGGGGCGTTCCCACGGTCGGTGTCGGTGTGACCGTCGTCCTCGCCTCGCTGCTCACCGTCTACAACTACTGCTCGGGCTCGGGCAAGGTCTTCGAGATCCTGGTTCTGGTCACCACGTTCACCGCGACGGTGCCGTACCTGCTGGCCGCCGCCGCGCAGATCTTCCACCTCGTCGCCGGCCGGCCCGAGGCGGTCGACAAGGGACGGCTGGTGCGGGACTCGGTGATCACCGCGGTGGCCGCCGTGTTCTCGGTCTGGCTGATGGCGGGCGCCGGCTATGCGGCGGTCTACCAGGGCGTGCTGTTCCTGTTCGCCGGGATCATCGTCTACGCGGTGATGGCGGGGCGGCGCCGGCGCAAGCAGGCACCGGCGGTAGAGGTGCCGTGATTCGCCGGCCCTCGCCGGGCGTGCGGCGGATGACTCTTCGACGCGACGCCCCGCCGTCCGTCACCGCCTGCCCGGACGAGACCTCCCGACGGCTCTGGCGCGACCACCCGTTCACGGCGCCGCCGCTGCCCGTCTCATCGTGACGCGGTGTGCGGGGGCGCGCTGCGCACGCCCGGCCGGTACTTGGGAATGCGCATCGTGATCTTCATCCCGGCTCCGACGCCGGTCTCGATCACCAGACCGTGGTCGTCCCCGTAGACCTGCCGCAGCCGCTCGTCCACGTTCCGCAGCCCGGTGCCCGCCGGGGAGCCGTCCGCCCCGCGCAGGATCCGGCGGAGCCGGTCCGGTTCCATGCCGACCCCGTTGTCCTCGATGACGATGCGGGCCAGCGCCCCCTCGTCCCGCGCGGTGATGCCGATCCGGCTGCGCTCGACGCTCTCCTCCAGTCCGTGCTTGACCGCGTTCTCCACCAGCGGCTGCAGGCACAGGAAGGGCACCGCCACGGGCAGCACCTCGGGGGCGATCTGCAGGGTCACCTCCAGCCGCTGCCCGAAGCGGGCGCGGACCAGTTCCAGGAACTGCTCGATGGAGCGCAGCTCCTCGGCCAGCGTGGTGAAGTCACCGTGACGGCGGAAGGAGTAGCGGGTGAAGTCGGCGAACTCCAGCAGGAGTTCGCGGGCACGCTCGGGGTCGGTGCGGACGAACGAGGCGATCGCGGCCAGCGAGTTGTAGATGAAGTGCGGGGAGATCTGGGCGCGCAGGGCCCGGATCTCCGCCTCGATCAGTCCGGTGCGGGTCCGGTCGAGGTCGGCGAGTTCGAGCTGTACGGACACCCAGCGGGCCACCTCCTCGGTGGCCCGGACCGCGGACGCCGACTCCTCGACGCCGAGCACGACGAGGGCACCGAGCACGCGCCCGTCGACCGTGAGCGGCGCGGCCGCGCCCCTGCGCACCGGGCAGTCCGGGACCTGGCAGGTGACGGCGAAGGTCTGGGTGCGGCCGGTGTCCAGCACGTGGCGGACCCGTTCCAGGGCCGCCTCCTCGTGGTGCCGGCCCGGCCCGTCCCAGGCCAGCAGCCGGTCCTCGGCGGTGAGACCGAGCGCGGCCGGGCCGAACAGCGGGCGGAGCCGGCGTACCGCCTTGCGGGCCGCGTCCTCGGTGAGTCCGGCGCGCAGCGGGGGCGCGGCGGCGGAGGCGGTATGCAGGGTCTGGAAGGTGGCGCGTTCCACGGGCGTGCCGAGGTCCGCTCCGGCCTGGGCGGCCCGGTGTGCCAGGAGCCGTCCGGCGGCGAGTCCCGCGGCGAAGAGCAGTGCGCCGACCGCGGCGGCGAGGAGGAGCCCGGTCACGTACGGGTCCGGTAGGTGGCGGGCCGCTCCGGGATGACGGGTGGCCGAGCGGCGGGCTCCAGGGGGGTGGGCCGCACGGCGGACGGCTCCGCGGTGGTGGGCCGGAGGGCGGCGGGCAGGGGGGTCGTCATCGGGTCGTCACTCCTCGGCGGGTGGCGGGCACGCCCCGGCCGGCCGGGCGTTCGGGCAGGTGGAGGCGGGCCATGGCCGCGTCGGTGCCGGCCGGGATCCGGTCCCGGGTGGCCAGCGAGACCAGGACCATGGTGAGAAAGCCGAGCGGCACCGACCACACCGCCGGCCAGGCGAGCAGCGTGTGCAGCCAGCCGTCGGCGAACGGCCCGGCGATGGTCAGGGCGACCGCGGTGAGGGCGCTGCCCCCTCCGGTGAGGAGTCCGGCGATCGCACCGGGCGCGGTGAGTCCGCGCCACCAGATGCCGAGCACCAGCAGCGGGCAGAACGACGAGGCGGCCACCGCGAAGGCGAGCCCCACGGCGTTGGCGACGGGGAGCTTTCCGGCGGCGGTGCTCACGGTGAGGGGAACGGCGACGGCCAGCAGGGTCGCCAGCCGGAAGTGGCGGACGCCGAGCGAGGGCAGCACGTCCTGGCTGAGCACGCCCGCGACGGAGAGGGTGAGCCCCGATGCGGTGGAGAGGAAGGCGGCACAGGCACCGGCGGCGATCAGGGCGCCGAGCAGGTCGCCTGCGGCGCCGCCCACGAGACGTTCCGGCAGGACGAGGACCGCGGCGTCCGTGTTGCCGGTGAGCAGCAGGTCGGGGGCGTAGATCCGGCCCAGGAGGCCGTAGAGGGGCGGCAGCAGGTAGAAGCCGCCGACCAGGGCGAGCACGATCACGGTGGTGCGCCGGGCGGCCCGGCCGTCGGGGTTGGTGTAGAAGCGGACGAGCACGTGGGGCAGCCCCATGGTGCCGAGGAAGGTGGCGAATATCAGGCCGTACGTCGTGTACAGCGGGTGCTCGTCCCTGCCGCCCGACAGCGGTGCCGCCCAGCTGGAGGCGCCGCCGCCCCGGCCGTCGCCGCTCTCACGCGCCGGCACCGGGGCGCCCGGCGGGAAGCGGAGTGCCGTCCCGGCACGGACCTCGTGGACGCCCGGTTCGAGCGCCAGACGTTCGTCGTCGTAGCGCTTGCCGTCGACGGCGCCGGACGCGACGGCCCGCAGCGGTTCCCGGATCCTGAGGCGGACGGTGTCGTCGACGGTGACCTGGGTGTGCCGGCGGAAGGTCGGCGGTTCGTCGAGGGCGGCGCCGGGGTGCGGGTCGCCGTGCCAGGCGAGGACCAGGAAGAGGGCGGGCACGAGGAGCGCGGTCAGCTTCAGGCAGTACTGGAACGCCTGCACGAAGGTGATGCTGCGCATGCCGCCGGCGGCCACGGCGAGGGCGACGACGACGGCGACGAGCGCTCCGCCGAGCCAGCGCGGCGCGCCGGTGACGAGACCGAGGGTGAGGCCCGCGCCCTGGAGCTGGGGCAGCAGGTAGAGCCAGCCGACGCCGACGACGAGCACGCTGGCGACGCGCCGGGCGGCCCTGGACTCCAGTCGCACGTCGGCGAAGTCGGGCAGCGTGTAGGCCCCGGAGCGGCGCAGCGGGGCGGCGACGAACGCGAGCAGCACGAGGTAGCCGGCGGCGTAACCGACGGGGAACCAGAGCATCTCCACGCCCTGCGCCACGACGAGTCCGGCGATGCCGAGGAAGGAGGCCGCCGAGAGGTACTCGCCGCTGATGGCCATGGCGTTGAGGTACGGCGGGACCGTGCGCGAGGCGACGTAGAAGTCCGAGGTGGTGCGGGAGATGCGCAGGCCCGTCGAACCGATCACGAGGGTCACGACAACGGCCGCGGACACGGCCACCACACCGTAGGTCTGGTTCACCCGGCGGCCCCGGGTCCGCGGCCGGGCCCGCGCGGCCGGGCGCCGGTCACCGTCAGGCCCTCTCGACCGGGTCCGCGGTGTCCCGCTCGTTGCGTTCGGCGCGTACGACGTACCAGCGGCCGATGAGGACGAGGGCGGGGTAGACGGCGACCCCGAGGACGGCCCAGACGATCAGGGCGCTGCCCGGCCAGGCAGCGGGATCGGGCAGGGCGGTGAACGCGAGGGGCAGCAGTCCGACCAGGGCGACGAGCAGCCCGGACGCCGAGGCGGACAGCCGGAACTGGCGGCGTATCAGGGCCCGGACGGCGGCGGTGTCGACGGCGGGGTCCTCCGCGTACGGGCGGACGGGCCCGGGGGCCGTGCGAGGGGGGCGCGGCGCCCCCGTGACCACTTCACGTCGAGGAGTCCCAGGTGCACCCATGCCGCGCCCTCCGGCCCGCGATGATCACACTTCGCAGTGGAGTGTACGCATCAAGAATGCCGAGGGACAGCTTCCGGTCACGCCTCACCGTCGGCCGTCGGCGCCAATGCCGGCGGCCACGGACCGGACGTGCGACCACCCTGCGACCACCAGGGCTCCGGACACACGGAAGGCCGTCCTCCCATCTGTGAGAGAACGGCCTCCGACCTGCTGAAAGCATGGTCGGGACGACAGGATTTGAACCTGCGACCCCTTGACCCCCAGTCAAGTGCGCTACCAAGCTGCGCCACGTCCCGTTGCGGTCTCACGCAGGTCGATCCGCGTGATCACGCAGGTCAACCCTACCGCACCCGCGCGGGTGCCCGTACCGCCTCCGGTGCGGCGGCCTCCGCCGGGTGGCCGGAGCGGCGGACCGGGACGAGGAGCGCGGCGCCCGACGCGGCGAGGCAGAGCAGGGCGAGCAGGGCCCAGCCGTGGGTGTAGCCGGATTCGTACGGCAGGCCCGAGGGCTGCAGCCGGCCGGTGACCAGGACGCTGGTGAGCGCGGCGCCGATGGAGCCGCCGATGGTGCGGATGTTGGCGTTCATGCCGGTCGCGGCGCCGGTCTGCTCGGGCGGCACGCTGCCCACGATGAGGTTGGCCATGGAGGCGAAGGCCAGGCCGATGCCGAGCCCGAACAGGCCCGCGACGACCGCGACCTGCCATTGCGCGTCATGCCAGAGGGTGAGGAATCCGCAGGCCAGCGCGCCGAGCGCGGCTCCCGTGGTGAGCAGCGCCTTCGCACCGACGCGGGGTTCCAGACGGCCCGAGAGGACACCGGAGAGGAACATCGCGACCAGCATCGGGAGCAGCAGCAGACCGGAGGCGGTGACGCCGGCGCCGAACCCGTAGCCGGCGGCGGTCGGCGTCTGGAGGAAGCCGGGCAGGAAGGACCAGATGGCGTACATGCCGGCACCGAACAGCAGGGCGGCCGCGTTGGTCGTCCACACCGCCGGCAGCCGCATCACACGCAGGTCGATGAGCGGGGTGCGGGACCGGGCCTCGGTGGTCAGCCACAGGGCGAACAGGAGGGCGGCGGCGGTGAACAGGCCGAGCACCTTCGGTGAGCCCCAGCCCCACTGACCGGCCTGGCTCAGCGGCAGCAACAGGGCCACCAGCCAGGCGGAGAGCAGCACGGCCCCCAGCCAACTGACCTTGCCCTGAGCCCTCTTGGGCGATTCGGGCACATAGCGCAGGGCGATCAGGGCGGTGGCGGCGACGATGGCGACCGGTATCCAGAACAGCCAGCGGTAGTCCAGCGCGGAGACGATCGGGCCGGCGGCCACGATGCCGACACCGCCGCCCGCGGCGATCACCGCGGAGAGGTTGCTGATGCTGCCGGGCACCTCGGCCGGGGCGAACTCGTCGCGGATGATGCCGAAGGACAGCGGGAACAGTGCGCCGCCGACGCCCTGGACGACCCGGGCGACGATGAGGACGCCGATGTCCGGGGCCAGCGCGGCGATGAGGCATCCGGCGAGTACGGCCAGCAGCACGGCGACGAGCGTGCGCTTCTTGCCGACGAGGTCGCCGACCCGGCCGAGGATCGGGGTGAAGACCGAGGCGGACAGCAGGTAGGCCGTCATCACCCAGGTCGCGGTGGACTGGGAGGTGTGCAGGGCGTGCTGGACGGTCGGCAGGGCCGGCGCGATCAGCGACTGCAGCATGGAGAAGACGCCGGCACCGGTCGCGAGGACCGCGAAGGTGAGGCGGGTGGAGGTGCGGGGCATTCGGGAGCCTCTCCGAGATCAGGGAAGCGGAGGGTCGAGTACGAGGACACGGCACGGCCGTACGGGCCGTGCGCCGGTGCACGGAGGGGGCGAGCGGGCCGGGTAGGGCCACGGCGGAACCGCCCTCCACACGGTAAAGTGGAGGTACCCCTCCACTGTAGCGGAGGTGACCCTCCGTTTCAATCCACGCCCCTCCGGGAGGCAGCAGTGACGGCAACGCCGTTCCCCGTCAGCGAGATCGTGGCGGCCCGCCGGCCGCACCGTAAGGACGCCGCCCGCAACTACGACGCCCTGATCGACGCCGCGCGCGAGGCCTTCGCGGAGCACGGCTCCGACGCCGCCCTGGAGGACATCGCCCGCCGGGCCGGCGTCGGCGTCGGCACCCTGTACCGCAACTTCCCGACCCGCCGCGACCTCTTCGAGAGCGTCTACGCGGACGAGGTCAACACCCTGTGCGCGGCAGCGCTCGAGGTCGCGGACCGGGAGCCGTGGGAGGCACTGACGGCCTGGCTGAACCGGTTCGCCGGATACATGGTCACCAAGCGCGCCGTCCGGGAGGCCCTCGACGGCGAGTCGGACATCTTCCAGTCCTGCCGCGAGTCCATGTACGCGGCCGGCGGTCCGCTCCTGGAGCGCGCGCAGCAGGCCGGGGTCGCCCGGACGGACATGGACTTCGGCGATCTGCTCCGCATGGTCGCCGGAATCACGGCGACGGCGTTCGAGGACAACGCCCAGCGCGACCGGGTCCTCGCGATCGCCCTGGACGGGGTCCGCACCCGCACCTGACCCACCCGGTGCCCCACACCCCCGGCCGGGGTCCGCACCGGCACCCGACCCGTCCGGTGCTCCACACCCCTGGCCGGGGTCCGCACCGGCACCCGACCCGTCCGGTGCCGCGAGCCCGCGTCCCGGACGCGGGCTCGCGGCACGCCCGCGCCGCGGGCGCCCGCTTTCCGTGGGCGTCCCCGTCGTTCGCCTACTTGATGAAGGCGTTGGCCACCACCACGACGAGCCCGAGCAGGGCGTCCCCGAGCCCCATCAGGACGGCGGCCGGCCAGCTCCGCGCCGACCAGCGGGCGGTGAGGATGCCGAGCGCGAACAGGATGACGATGTTGAGCACGAACGCCGCGTACTCGACGCCGTTCGCGGTCCACCACTTCCACCGCGCTCCCGCGAGCAGGAAGACCGTGGGCACCACGGCCGCCACGAGCGACCACTCGTCGCGCATGGCGCGCAGGACGTCCCACCGCCGGTGCGGGGCACGCTCGGCGATGTAGTGGGCGTATCCGTGGGCCAGTGCGGAGGCGAACGCGGTCACCAGCACCCAGGCGGCGTCGTATCCGCGGACCTCGGCGGACGTGTGCCCGTACCGGGTGAGCGCCGCGACCATCGAGCTGGCGAGGACGGCGCCGTACACGCCGCCGAAGAGGACGACCTCGCGCGTGTCGTGCTGCCGGTGCGGTGCACCGGCGGGCGCCGGTGAGTCAGCCATTCCCCCACGATCGCCCGGCCCCCGCGCCCCCGCCAGCGGGCACACCGTCCGCCCCCGCCCGACGAAGTGTCCCGCGACCAGGCACGATGCCCCACACACTGTCCACGGCGGCCCGGCTCGCGCGCCGACTAGGGTCGGCCGCATGACGCACAGTTTCGCGCTCCACATCCCGGACGCCGACCTCGAACCCGAGCCCCTCGCCCCGGAACAGATCGTCTCCGGGAACCCGGAGGTGACCGGGAAGGTGGTCTGGGAGTCGCCGGACGGCCGTCAGATCCGCGGGATCTGGCAGATCACCCCCGGCGTGGTCACCGACACGGAGGCGGACGAGCTGTTCGTGGTGGTCAGCGGCTCGGCGACGATCGAGTTCGAGGACGGCCCGACGCTCCGGGTGGGCCCCGGCGACATGGCGGTGCTCCGCGCCGGCGACCGTACGACGTGGACCGTGCACGAGACGCTGCGCAAGGCGTACGCGATCAACCTCTGAACAGCCGGCGGCGGGCCGGGTTGCAGCCTGCGGCAGGTGGTGCGGCCCCGGACCACGACGGCCGGGCGTAGGGCCGCGGCGGCTACGGCACAGCGCGGCCAGGACCGGACCGCCGCGGCCGGGGCGTACGGCCGCGGCGGCTACGGCACAGCGCGGCCGGGGCCGGACGACGCAGGGCGGTGCGCCTGGCGCCCCGGCCTGCCGGAGTCCTCGGCCGGCGGCCCCGTCGTCCCCCGTACCTGGAGCGTGGGCGGCGACAGGTGGACGGTCCCCGCGCCGCCGTGGCCGGCCAGGCGGTCCAGGAGGCAGCGGGCGGCGCGGCGGCCGGCCTCGTGCGGTGCCGTGTCGACGGTGGTCAGCCAGAGGTGCCGCAGCCGGGAGATGCTGGTGTTGTCGTACCCGGTGACCGACAGCTCGCGGGGCACCTCCAGGCCCAGTTCCCCGGCCGCGGAGAGGGCGCCCACCGCGGCCATGTCGTTGACGGCGAACACCGCCGTGGGCGGCTCGGGGCGGCTGAGCAGGCGTACGGCCCCCCGGTGGCCGCCCTCCTCGGTCAGGTCGCCGGGCTCGACGAGCGGTTCCGCGCCGTGCGCCCGCATCGCCGTCTCGAATCCGCGCCTGCGCAGGGCGCCGACCTCGCCGTGCCCGGCGAGATGGGCGATCCGGCGGTGCCCGAGGCCGAGCAGATGTTCCGTGGCGAGCCGGGCGCCCTGCTCGTCGTCGCCGGCGACGACGTCCACGCCCGCCGGCTGCGGTTCGCGGGCACCCGCCACGACCACCGGCATCCGACGCGCGAGCGCGCCGAGCCCGCCCGCGTCCGGGACCGTGCCGACCACGACCAGGCCGTCGACGCCCAGGTCCAGGAAGGGCTCGGCGAGGTCGTGGCCCATCCGCCGGTTCAGGCGGGCGTCCGCCAGGAGCATGTGCAGACCGGCCGCGTGCAGCAGCGAGTTGAGGCCGTCGAGCAGCTCCACGAACCACGGATTGCGCAGATCGTCCAGGAGGACCCCGACGGTGCGGGTGCGCTGCTCGCTGAGGCTGCGCGCCGCCGCGTTGGGCCGGTAGCCCAGCTCGCGCACGGCCCGCAGGACCGCCTCCCGCTTCTCGGGGCGCACCGGGCCGGAGCCGCGCAGCACCAGGGAGACCAGCGACTTCGAGACTCCGGCCCGTTCGGCCACGTCACGGATCGTCGGCGGTCTCATGCCATGGACCGTTCCATGCGGCGTGCCGACCTGTCAAAGGGTTGACACCCAGCGCATGTCCGCACAAAGGTGGGCCGCACAGAAGATGGACCGGTCCAAACAGACGGGAAAGAGGGCTGCCATGGTGGATGCGCTCGGTGTCGCCGTCATCGGGTTCGGCTGGATGGGCCGGGTGCACACCCAGGCGTACGCCCGGCTCCCGCACCACTACCCGCATCTCCCGCTGCGGCCCCGGCTGGTCACGGTCGCCGAGGAGGTGCCGGGGCGGGCCGAGGAGGCGGCCGAGCGGTTCGGGTTCGCCTCGGCTACCCGTGACTGGCGCGAGGTGGCAGCCGACCCGCGTGTGCGGGCCGTCAGCGTCACCGCGCCGAACTTCCTGCACCGGGAGATCGGCGTGGCGATGGCCGAGGCCGGCAAGCACCTGTGGATCGAGAAGCCGGTCGGCCTGACCGCGGACGACGCCCGCGCGGTCGCCGCCGCTGTCGCCGATGCCGGTGTGCAGGGCACGGTCGGCTTCAACTACCGCAACGCGCCCGCCGTGGAGGCCGCCCGCGACCTGATCGCCTCCGGCGAGATCGGCACGGTCACCCATGCCCGCATCCGTCTGTTCAGCGACTACGCGGCCCACCCGGACGGCGCCCTGACCTGGCGCTACGAGCGTGAACGCGGCGGCAGCGGGGTGCTCGGCGACCTGGCCTCGCACGGCGCCGACCTGGCCCGGTTCCTGCTCGGAGACATCGCCTCGCTCACCGCCGACACCGCGGTGTTCCTCCCGGAGCGAGCCCGGCCGAGCGGTGCGACGGCCGGCCACGCCCTGGCCTCGGGCGGCGAGCCGGGCCCCGTCGAGAACGAGGACTACGTCAGCTGCCTGCTGCGGTTCTCCTCCGGTGCCCGCGGGGTGCTGGAGGCCTGCCGGGTCTCGGTCGGTGAGCAGAACGCCTACGGCTTCGAGGTGCACGGGACCAGGGGCGCGGTGTTCTGGGACTTCCGCCGCATGAACGAGCTGGGCGTGAGCCGCGGTACGACCTACCAGGACCAGCCGGTCAGCACGGTCTACGTCGGCCCGGGCGCCGGCGAGTTCGCCGCGTTCCAGCCGGGCGCGGCCAATGCGATGGGCTACGACGACCTGAAGGTGATCGAGGCCTACCGCTTCGTGCGCTCCGTCGCCGAGGGCACCCCGTACGGCACCACCCTCGCCGACGCGGTGCACAGCGCGACCGTGCTCGACGCCATGGCGCAGTCGGCGGAGAGCGGCCGATGGGTCAGCCTGTAGACATGTTGTACGGCGTGACCACCTGGATCGCCGACGGCGGCAGCGGCCCCGCGGGCGGCAGCGCGCCGTGGAAGCGCATCACCTCGTGACAGGCCTCGCGCAGATCGTGCCGCAGGTCGTGGTGGAGCACGGCGGACAGCCGGTGCTCGCGCAGCAGGCGGGTGTTTTCGTGGTCGAGATCGTGGGCCACGAACACCGCGCATTCCCGTCCGAGGTCGGCGAACGCCCGGAGGGTCGCGTTGTTGCCGCCGCCGATGGAGTACACCGCCCGGATCTCCGGGTCGCGCTCGAGGGCCGCGCGCACCAGGTCGTACTGCGTGGCGTCCAGGCCCTGTCCCCCGGCGGTCTCCACGAGGGTGCGCTCGGGGTGGCGGGCGCGCATCACGCTGCGGAAGCCCATCTCACGCTCCTCCTCGTTGCGGAAGAAGCCGCTGCTGAGGCTGGTGAGGACATGGCCGGGCCGGTCGCCGAGCCACTGGCCGGTCAGGTACGCGGCGGTGGCGCCTGCGGCCCGGTTGTCGATGCCGGCATAGGCGACGCGCCCGCTCGCGGGCAGGTCGGTGACGAGGGTGACCACCGGGATGCCGGCGGCGGTGAGCCGGCCGACGGCGGCGGTGACCTCGGGGACGTCCGCCGCCTTGAGGATCACGCCCTGCGAGCCGCGCCGGGCGATCCGGTCCAGCGTCGCGATCTGCTCCCCGGCCGGGCCGGTCTCACGGAAGTGGAACCGGGAGCGGACCACCGCCGGGTGCAGCGCCGGCAGCTCGGCCTCCAGGGCGGCACGCACGGCGGTGGTGAAGCGCTCGGGTGCCTGCACCACGATGTCGACCATGAAGGAGCGGCCGGTCAGCCGGACCTGGGTGCGCTGCCGGTCCAGATCGGCGATGGCCCGGTGCACCTCCCGCGCGGTGCTCTCGCGCACCCCTCCCCTGCCGTTCAGCACCCGGTCGACGGTGGCCTCGCTGAGTCCGGCCTGACGCGCGATCTCCCGGATCGGGAACGGATGGCCCATGGACCGGCTCCTTGAGGGGTTTTTGATGGCTGTGTGCTGGTTGTTCGAGGGCTTTGTACTGACAAGAATGACAGGGCCGAGTCGCGCCCGTGACCGGAAGGCGCGGACCTCGGGCCGCCGCCGAGCGGAGCGGGAGCCGAAAGGGCGGAGGGGGCATGGTCCTTCCCGACGACAAGGTCGTCGTGCTCTTGCTGCCGTCCGACCGGTCCGGGGTGGTCACCGGCCCGGTGACCGACTGGGACCGGAACGTCCTGGGCGCCCTCGACCGGCCCTTCTTCCCCGTCCCCTCGTCCTTGCCAGGAACCTAGGAGTTGCACGCCCCATGCGCATCGGAATTCTCGGTCTCGGCCGCATCGGCGCCTTCCACGCCGAAACCCTCTCCGGACTGGACGCCGTCGAGTCGCTCGTCGTCGCCGACCCGTTCGCGGACGCGGCCAAGGCCGCCGCGGAACGGTTCGGGGCCGAGGTGGCGGACTCACCGGAGGCCCTCCTGGCGGCCGGTGTCGACGGCCTCGTCGTCGCCGCGGCCACCGACGCCCATCCGGCGCTGATCCGGGCCGGTGTCGAGGCCGGGGTGCCGGTCTTCTGCGAGAAGCCGGTGGCCCGCACCATGGCGGAGGGCGTCGCGGTGCTGGAGTCCGTGCGGGACAGCGGCGTGCCGATCCAGATCGGCTACAACCGGCGCTTCGACGCGGGCTTCGCCGCCGCGCGGGCCGCCGTACGGGCCGGTGAGCTGGGCACGCTGCACACGGTCCGGTCCACGACCCTGGACCCGGCGCCGCCGCCGGCCGCGTACGTCGCCGCGTCCGGTGGCATCTTCCGGGACTGCTCCGTGCACGACTTCGACATCATCCGCTGGGTCACGGGCCGTGAGGTCACCGAGGTGTACGCGGTCGGCGGCAACCGGGGCGCCGACTACATCCGGGCGGCGGGCGACGCCGACACCACCGGGGCGGTCCTCACCCTGGACGACGGCACGATCGCGGTGGTGTCCAACTCGCGGCACAACGCCCGCGGTTACGACGTCCGCATGGAGGTGCACGGCTTCACGGACTCGATCGCCGTCGGCCTGGACGACAAGCTGCCGCTGCGCTCGGTCGAGCCCGGCGTGACCTTCCCGTCCGGTACCCCGCACGACTTCTTCATGGACCGCTTCACCGACGCCTACCGCGCCGAACTGACCGCGTTCACCGAGGTCGTGTCGGGCACCCGGCCCTCCCCCTGCACCGTCGAGGACGCGCTGGAGGCCGGCTGGATCGCGGAGGCCTGCACCCTGTCGCTGCACGAGCACCGGCCGGTGACACTCGCGGAGGTGCGCCGGAGCTGAGCCCGCGGCGGGACGCGATGTGCGGCGCCGGGTATCCGCCCGGCGCCGCACCCGCGTCCCGGCGCAGTGGCGTGCCTCAGCCGTGGTCCCCCGCGGCTCAGCCGCAGTACCGGATGAGCCACTCGTCCGGGTTGTACGTGTCCCGCGCCGGGTCGGGCACGGTCGCCGCCTTGGTCTCCACCGTGTCCTCCGGGCGTATCCGCTCGGGCAGCGAGCCGAAGCGGTCGCGGCGCAAGGACGCCGCTTCGGCGGCGTCCTGGGGTGTCGTGCGAGGTTCCGTGCGGTGTGTCATCTCGTCCTCCCGTCTGCGCGGGCTCCCCCCGGTCATCCTCCACAACGCCCGCGTGCCCCGCTTGGTTCCCGGACGCGGGCGGGCCGAATCCGTCGCAACTGCGCAGGATCCGGCCCGTCCAGGTGTGCGCCGTGGTCCGTCAGGCCCCGCAGGACCGCAGGAAGCGCCGCGTGCGCACCGCGATCGGCAGCGGCTTGTCCGGCTCGCACGGGTACATGTCCTGCTCGACGATCGCGAACAGGTCCACGCCCAGTTTCTGCGCCGCCGCCAGCACCGGGCCCAGCTCCGGCACCCCGGAGGGCGGTTCGCACATCACCCCTCGCTGCACGGCCGGCCCGAACGGCACACCCTGCACGACGACCTCCGCGAGGATGTCCGGGTCGACCTGCTTGAGGTGCAGGTAGCCGATGCGCTCGCCGTAGGTCTCGATCAGCTTGACGCTGTCGCCGCCGCAGTAGGCGTAGTGCCCGGTGTCGAGGCAGAGGTTGACCAGTTCGGAGTCGGTCGAGTCGAGGAAGCGCTCGACGTGCCGCTCGGTGTCGATGTGGGTGTCGGCGTGCGGGTGCACCACGATGTCGAGACCGTACGTCTCCTTGACCTCGTGGCCGAGCCGTTCCATGCCCTTGGTCAGGTGCGCCCACTGCTCGGCGGTCAGCTCGGGCGGTTCGAGGATCTCGGCGGTCTTGTCGTCCCGCCAGAAGGAGGGGATCACCACCAGGTGCCGGGCGCCCATCGCCTGCGTGAGCGCGGCGACCTGGCCGACGTGTGCCCAGGTCTCCTCCCAGACGGCGGGGCCGCGGTGCATGCCGGTGAAGACCGTGCCCGCCGAGACCTTCAGGTTCCGGCGGGCGACCTCCTCGGACAGCCGTGCCGGATCGGTGGGGAGGTAGCCGTAGGGGCCGAGTTCGATCCAGTCGTAGCCGGCCCCGGAGACCTCGTCCAGGAAGCGTTCCCAGGGGACCTGCTGCGGGTCGTCGGGGAACCAGACGCCCCAGGAGTCGGGGGCCGAACCGACCCGGATGCGGTCCAGCGGTGCGGAGTGCGCCATGGTCAGGTGGATCCTTCCGGAGAGGTCGCCACGGGTGCGGTGAGGTCGCCCTCCTCGGGCAGTTCCTCCACGTCGACGCCGCGTACCTGCGCCAGTTCGTGCTTGAGAGCGGCGAGTTCGGCGCCGCCGGCCATGTGGTTGGTCAGTTCCTCCAGACCGACCTGGTCGCGGGAGGCGGACAGTTCGAGGGTGCCCAGGCGCAGGACGCTGAAGTGGTCGCCGACCATGTAGGCGTGGTGGGGGTTGTGGGTGATGAAGATGACGCCCAGGCCGCGGTCGCGGGCGGCGGCGATGTACTTGAGCACCACGCCGGACTGTTTGACGCCGAGGGCGGCGGTGGGCTCGTCCAGGATGAGGACGCGGGCGCCGAAGTAGACGGCGCGGGCGATGGCCACGCTCTGCCGCTGTCCGCCGGAGAGGGTGCCGATGGGCTGTTCCAGGTCGTCCAGGACGATGCCCATGTTGCGCAGTTCCTCGTCGGCGGTCTTCTTCATGCGGGCGATGTCGAGCCGGCGTACGGGCCAGGGGCCCTTGGTCATCTCGGAGCCGAGGAAGAAGTTCCGCCACACGGGCATGAGGGGGACGGTGGCCAGGTCCTGGTAGACGGTGGCGATGCCCTTGTCGAGGGCCTCGCGCGGGCTGGTGAACCGCACCGGCTGTCCGTCCACCAGGAAGGTGCCCTCGGTGTGCTGGTGCAGCCCCGAGATGATCTTGATGAGGGTGGACTTGCCGGCACCGTTGTCGCCGAGCACGCACGTGACCTCGCCGGCGTGCACCTTCAGGTCGACGCCGTGCAGGGCGCGGACGTTGCCGTAGGACTTGCCGGCGCCGCGCAGTTCGACCAGGGGGCCGTCCGGGACGGGGGTGCTGTCCTCGAGGACGGCGCCGTGGGTTCCGTTCGTCTTGTCAGTCATCGGTCACCTCCGGGTCGCCGTGCGCTGGACCCACAGATTGATCAGGACGGCGCCGAGCAGCATCACGCCGAGGAAGGCCTTGAACCAGTCGGGGTTCCAGTTGGCGTAGACGATGCCCTGCTGCACCATGCCGAACATGAACGCGCCGAAGACCGGGCCGATCGCGGAGCCGGCGCCGCCGGTGAGCAGACAGCCGCCGATGACGGCCGCGGCGATGTAGATCAGCTCCTGGCCGACGCCCTCGCCCGACTGCACGGTGTTGAACGAGAACAGGTTGTGCATGCCGATGAACCAGGCGCCGAAGCCGACCAGCATGAACAGGGTGATCTTGGTGAAGTTCACCGGGACGCCGACGGCGCGGGCGCTGTCCTTGTTGCCGCCGACGGCGAAGATCCAGTTGCCGTACTTGGTGCGCAGCAGCACCCAGGTGGCGAGGGCCGCGAAGACCAGCCACCAGACCACGGTGATCTTCACCTGGACCCCGCCGACGTCGAAGGACGACGCGAAGATCTTCTTGGCCTGGTCGAAGCCGTCCATGTCGCTGATGTCGTCGGTGGCGACGTTGCCGGTGATCAGTTTGGTCACGGCGAGGTTGACCCCTTGGAGGATCAGGAAGGTGCCGAGGGTGACCAGGAAGCTGGGCAACCCGGTCCTGACCACCATCCAGCCGTTGAAGGCCCCGATGGCGAGGGAGACGATCAGGGCGACGACGACACCGGTCCACACGTTGACGGTCAGCTGGTAGCTGAGCATGCTCGCGGTGAGCGCCGAGGTGATCACCGCGACGCCGGACGAGAGGTCGAACTCGCCGCCGATCATCAGCAGGGCCACTGGGAGGGCCATGATGCCGATGGTCGAGGACTGGTAGAGCACCGTGGCCATCGAACTGCCCTGGCGGACCGTGGGCGCCGCGATCAGGAAGAAGACCAGTACGGCGACGGCGCCGAGGAAGACGCCGACCTCGGGCCGGGCCAGCAGCCTGAGGGCCAGCGGGCGCCGGGCGGTGCGGCCGTCCTTGTCCTTCGGACCGGACGCCGGCGGCCTGTCCACCGCCGGACCAGCCTGCTGGGTCATGCTCATCACCGGGTGCCCTTCGCGGCGAACTCGGCGACCTTGCCGACGTTGGACTTGTCGACGAAGGCGGGGCCGGTCAGCACCGGCTGCTCGCCGCCGCCGCTGTAGTTGCCGTTGTTCTCGTAGAGCCACAGCGAGTCGACCGCCAGGTAGCCCTGGAGGTACGGCTGCTGGTCGACGGCGAACTCGATCGTGCCGTTCTTGACGGCCTTGACCAGGTCCTTGTTGAGGTCGAAGGTGGCCACCTTCGCCTTGCTGCCCGCGTCGCCCACCGACTGCGTCGCGGTGAGGGCGAAGGGCGCGCCGAGGGTGACGACGGTGTCGATGGAGTTGTCCTGCTTCAGCTTCGCCGTGATGGTCGACTTCACGGAGGGCATGTCGGTGCCGTTCACGTACAGGATGTCAGTGGTGCCCTCGAACGTCTTCTTCACGCCGTCGCAGCGCTGGGTGAGGCCCACGTTGCCCTGTTCCTGGATCACGCAGACGATCTTCTTCGCGCCGGTGGTGTTGAGCTTCTTGCCGAACGCCTCCCCGGCCACGCTCTCGTCCTGGCCGAAGAACTCCAGCAGACCGAGTTGCTTCCAGTCGCTCAGTCCCGAGTTGAGGCCGACCACGGGTATGCCGGCCTGCTGCGCCTTGGCGATCACACCCTTCATCGCGTCCGGCTTGGCCAGCGTGACCGCGATGCCGTCCACCTTCTGGTCGATGGCGTTCTGCACCCAGTTGGCCTGGTTGCCGGCGTTGGGGTCGGCGGAGTAGACGAGCTTGACGTTGTCCTTGGCCGCCGCGGCCTCGGCGCCCTTGCGGACGGTGTCCCAGAAGGTGTCGCCGGGCGCCTGGTGGGTGACCAGCGCGACGGTCATGCGAGGCGTGTCGGCCTTGCCCGCGGAGGCGTTCGCCGCTCCCTCCTCGGCCTTCTTGCCGCCGGAGCTGCTGGAGCAGCCGGCGAGGGTGAGGGCTGCCGCGGCGGCCATGGCGACGACGGGGGCCAGTCCGCGGGAGCGGGGACGAGAAGAGCGGTCCATCTTTCCTGCACCTCACTGTGCGTGCGACGGGGCAAGGGACGCTGTTGCGTTGGGACGGGATACAAGCCTCTGCCGAGCCCGCTGTCAATACTTTGTTAAGACATCATTTCACGCGGTGGTAAGAATGTAAGTACAAAGCATGGGACGGCCGGCCCCGCCTTGCCGGACCCGCAGCCGAGTGGCACGAGCCCAGTACACCGCACGCCGCAGCGAACGGCACCGGCTGATCGCGCACCCGACTCCTCCGGTTACCCGTCGCCCCAGGGGGCCCGGACGTCCCGCCGCTGGTCAGAACCCGAAACGGAACCACCTCTTTCACACAGCCCCCGCGGCCCCCGTGCCACGGGGGCCGCTTCGCCTGTCGTGCGCCCAACGGTGCAGGTGACAGTGACGATTACGTTTCGGGCAAGAGACACACCAGTGCGACCGGAGCTATTGACGCGTGCGCGGACGTGGGGCTGTTATTACGCCCACGATGTTCGGTCGAGTTGGTTTCTGAGCGGTTTCGAAGACCTTTCGTTGATCAACTCATCCCCTTGGCCGAACCCTGTACCCCTCAGGAGCCGCCATGCGCCTCTCCCCCTCAGGTCTCTCCGTCACGGGTCCCAGCCGTCGCGCCCTGCTGCGCGGAGCGGGCGGCGCCGCCCTGCTCACCGGAGCCGGCATACCCTTGCTGTCCGCGTGCGGAAGCAGCGGTTCCTCCTCCGACCCGAAGACCGTCACCCTGGGCTCCAACGCCTCCGACGCGGTGCCGAAGAAGGCCTTCGAAAGTGTCTACGCGGCCTTCAAGAAGCAGTCCGGCATCACCGTCGACGTGAACACGAAGGACCACAACACCTTCCAGGAACAGATCAACTCGTACCTGCAGGGCACTCCGGACGACGTGTTCAACTGGTTCGCCGGCTACCGCATGCAGTTCTTCGCCGCGAAGAAGCTGGCCACGCCGGTCGACGACGTCTGGGCGAAGATCGGGGACAACTTCCCCGAGGCGATGAAGAAGCTCAGCAAGGGCGAGGACGGCAAGTACTACTTCGTGCCGCTGACGACGTACCCCTGGGCCGTCTTCTACCGCAAGAGCGTCTTCCGGCAGCACGGGTACGAAGTCCCCGGCACCTGGGACGACTTCGTCGGCCTGCTGAAGCGGATGAAGAAGGACGGCCTGGTGCCGCTCGCGTTCGGCGACAAGGACGCCTGGCCCGCGATGGGCACCTTCGACCAGATCAACTTCCGCCTCAACGGCTACGACTTCCACGTCGAGCTGATGGCGGGCAAGGCCTCCTGGACCGACGCCAAGGTGAAGGACGTCTTCGACCACTGGGCCGAGATCCTCCCCTATCACCAGGACGGCTTCATGGGCCGCACCTGGCAGGACGCCGCACAGACGCTGGTGTCCAAGAAGGCGGGCATGTACCTCCTGGGCTCCTTCGTGGCCCAGCAGTTCACGGACAAGGCCGACCTGGACGACCTCGACTTCTTCCCCTTCCCGGAGATCAACCCCGCGTACGGCCAGGACACCGTGGAGGCGCCGACCGACGGCTTCATGGTCAGCAGGTCCCCGAAGAACCACGCCGGGGTCGTGAAGCTGCTGGAGTACCTCGGCGGCCCGGCCGCCGAGGGGCTGTACCTCAAGACCGACCCGAGCGTGGTCGCCGCCTCGAGCAAGGCAGACACGTCCTCGTACTCGGCACTGCAGAAGAAGGCGTTCGAGATGATCGGTGGCGCCAAGAGCCTCACCCAGTTCATGGACCGTGACAGCCGCCCCGACTTCACCTCCACGGTGATGCAGCCCGGCCTGCAGAAGTTCCTCCAGAACCCCAAGGGCGTGGACGGCCTGCTGTCGTCCGTCGAACGCCAGAAGAAGACGATCTTCGCATCCTCGTGAGCGGCCCGATGACGACCGATACGACGACGAAGAGCCCGCAGGCGGCGGCCGTGCCGCCGCCGGGCACCACCCCCGGGCGGGAGCAGGTCACGCACGGCCGGCGGCGCCTGCTGACCCGCCGTGACCGGTTCACGCTCGCCGTGATGGCGGGCGTGCCCACCGTCCTGCACGTGATCCTGGTCTGGGTCACCGCGATCGCCTCGATCTTCCTCGCCTTCACCACCTGGGACGGCATCGGGTTCGACTCGATCACCTGGGTCGGGCTCGACAACTTCCGGCAACTCTTCAGCGACAACCCGCAGTTCTGGCCGGCCGTCCAGCACAACGTCATCTGGTTCGTGGTGCTGATCCTGATCCCGACGCCGTTCGGCCTGTTCCTCGCCGTCCAGCTGGACAAGCGGATCCGGTTCACCCGGGTCTACCAGACCGCGTTCTTCCTGCCCGTCGTCATCTCGATGGCGTGCATCGGCTTCGTCTGGCAGCTGGTGTACAACCCCGACACGGGCCTGATCAACAGCATCATGGGCGCCAACGAGCCCGGCCACTACATCGACTGGATCGGCGACCCGGACCTCAACCTCTGGGCGGTCCTGATCGCCGCCTCGTGGCGGCACACCGGCTACATGATGATCCTTTACCTGGCCGGCCTGAAGAGCGTCGACCCGTCGCTGCGGGAGGCGTCCGCGCTGGACGGCGCCAACGAGTGGCAGACGTTCAAGAACGTCATCTTCCCCACCCTGCGCCCGACCAACACGGTCGTCCTGGTGGTCACCATCATCGAGGCGCTGCGCGCCTTCGACCTGGTCTTCGTCTTCAACAAGGGTGCTCAGGGCACCGAGTTGCTCTCGATCCTGGTCACCAACAACATCATCGGCGAGTCCAGCCGGATCGGTTACGGGTCGGCCATCGCGGTCGTCCTGCTGGTCATCTCCCTCGCGGTGATCATCCCGTATCTGATCGCCACCTTCCGGAAGGAGCGGCGCGCATGAGCAGCACCGCCGTCCCGCTGAAGCGGCGCGCCCCGGTCCGCCCCGCCCGCGTCCTGCTGCACGTCTTCCTCGCGGGCACCGCCCTGGCCTGGCTGGCTCCCCTGCTGTGGGCCGTCTTCTCGGCCCTGCGCCCGTACAGCGAGACCAGTGCCAAGGGCTACGTCTCCTGGCCCGACAAGCTGAGCTTCGAGAACTTCACGAACGCCTTCCAGCAGTCGGACATGATGCACTACTTCGGCAACACGCTGATCATCGCGGTCCCGGCCGTGCTGCTGACGCTCTTCCTGTCCTCCTGTGTGGCCTTCTACGTCAGCCGGTTCGACTTCCGCCTCAGCCTCGCCCTGCTGCTGGTGTTCACGGCCGGCAACCTGCTGCCGCAGCAGGTCATCATCACACCCCTGTACCGGCTGTACCTGCTCACGGACCTGCCGGGCATCACGGCGAGCGGCAAGCTGTACGACTCCGCGCTGGGCCTGGTCCTGATCCACGTGGCGTTCCAGTCGGGGTTCTGCGCGTTCGTGCTGAGCAACTACATGCGCTCGCTGCCCCAGGAGCTGACGGAGGCCGCCCTGGTCGACGGCGCCTCGGTGTGGCGGCTGTACTGGCAGATCACGCTGCCGCTGTGCAAGCCGGCGATGGCGGCCCTGGCGACCCTGCTGTCGATCTGGATCTACAACGACTTCTTCTGGGCGCTGGTACTGATCTCCACCGGCGAGAACATGCCGATCACCTCGGCCCTGAACAACCTCTCCGGCCAGTACTTCACCGACCCGAACCTGATCGCCGCCGGCGCCCTGCTGACCGCGATCCCGACCCTGATCGTGTACTTCGTGCTCCAGCGCCAGTTCGTCAGCGGCCTCACCCTGGGCTCCAACAAGGGCTGAGCGCACCCCACTCGACGAGGCGCCCGAGAGCCCGTCGCTCCGGGCGCCGGGGCCCGTCGGGCCCGCCGGGGGACTTGATTACTTCAGCGGCTGCTGATGGGATGCGCGACGCCAAGAACACGTCGGCCCGGAGGTTTCCCGTGCTGCGAGCGTTTCTGACGGCGAGCGCGCTCGTCACCGCGCTGCTCGCCCCCGCAACGGCCCGTGCCGGGGAGGCCGGGAACACCGGCGGGCCCGGGCAGGACATACCCCGGCTCACCGACCGTCAGGGCCGGACGCTCACCCTGCACGGCTGGAACATCGAGGACAAGACGCACCGCGGCGACGAGGCCCTGACCGCCGTCACCGAACGTCATCTGCGGGACATGCGGGCCAAGGGCTTCGACTTCGCCCGGCTGCTGGTCTTCTGGGACGACCTGGAACCGGAGCCGGGCCGGTTCAGCCGCGGTTACCTGCGCCGGATCGAGCGCATCCTCGACTGGGCCGAGCGCTACGACGTCAAGGTCGTCATCGACGCGCACCAGGACGTCTTCGGCCCCCGGTTCGGCCACCGCGGCATCCCCGACTGGGCCACCAGGACCGACGGTCTGCCCTTCGAGAAACACCCGGACGACTGGTTCGCCGAATACTTCGAGCCCGCCGTACAGCGCGCCTTCACGCACCTCTACGACGACCCCGACCTCCGCACGGCCCAGGCCCGGATGTGGCGGACCCTCGCCGCCCGCCTCGCCCGCCACCCCGCGGTCCTCGGCTACGACCTCGTCAACGAGCCGATGGGAGAGCTCCAGCCGGGCGAGGACCTGGCGTCGGCCGCCCGCCGCATCGAACGCGACCAGCTCACCCCGATGTACAACCGCCTCGCGGACGCCGTCCGCTCGGCCGACGACGACGCCTGGGTGTTCGTCGAACCGACCCCGATCGTGGGCGAGGGCGTGCCGACCGGTCTCGGCCGCATCCGTGATCCCCGGGTCGTGTACGCGCCGCACTTCTACAACGGCACCATGGAGGCGGGGGGCGACTACGATCCCGGCGCCGGCTGGATGGAGGCGTACGAGCGGGCGGTCACCGCGTACCCGGAGCGGTACCGGGTCCCGGTCGTGGTCGGTGAATGGGGCCCCCTGAACAGCACCCTGCCGAACATGAACCGCTTCTACCGCGACGCGATGGCCTCCCTCGGCCGCTACTCCTCCGGCTGGGCGGCGTACGTGTGGTGCTACGGCGGCGGGTACTGCGCGGTGGACGACACCGGCGCCTTCCGCACCAACAAGGACCTGACCGCCGAGCCCTACGCGGAGGCGGTGGCAGGCACGGTCCGCTCGGCGGCGTACGACTCGGTGACGGGCGTGTACCGGCTGGCCTACCGAGCGGCTTCCCACGGCTCCCGGACGACCGTCCTGTCGCTGCCGCCGGGCACCTGGCGGATCACGGCCGGCGGCGGCGCGACCGTCGTGCGCAGGACGGCGGGGCGGGCGTGGGTGCTGGCGGCCCCGGGCAGCCGGGCGACGGTCACGGCCGAACGCGGCTGACCCGCCGGGTCTCCCGGACACGGCCGGGACCGGACGCGCCTCCCGGACACGGCGGGGCCGTACCGGATGCCCCGGCACCGCCCCGGCCTGCGTGCCGGCACGTCGTGTCATGCGGTGGCGCCGGGCGCCAGAGCGCGGGCCTTGGCCGCCCACTCCCCCATGCACGTGATGGCCGAGGTCATCTGCTTCACGGCGGCGGAGATGTCCTGCACCGGCTTGCGGAGGTGCCGGCTCACGCGGACCATGCCGCCCGCGGAGGTACCGAAGAAGCCGAGCTGTGCCAGGCTTTCGTGAGCGGACTCGTCCAAGGACACGAGCTGTTCCAGGAACTCCTCCGCTCCCTCGCCGCGCTCGCCGGGCGGAGTCACCTCGATCAGGCCCAGCGCCGCCCTCACCCCGCTGTCCAGTGTCACCATCCGTTCCGCGAAAGTCCCCGCGACGGCCTTCAGTTCGCCGGTCGGCACGCTGATCGACTGTGCGTACCGGGCCACCGAAGCGAGCCGTGCGCCGGCGGGCGCGTTCGCCTGGCCGAGGTCGAGCATCTCGGCACCGGCCTGTTCGGTCAGCGCTCCGATCGTCTCGATCGTCTTGCTGATCGCCTCCATGTCCGCGGTCATCGCGTCCAGCCCGTCCTCGATCGCCGCGAAGTCGTCGAGCAGACCGGGCGTGTCCTCGTCCTCCGCGTTCCCGCTCTCCGTGGCGGGGGACGGTCCGTCGCCGGGCTGGAGTCCGCGCAGCACCCGCGCCGGGGTGAGGGGTTCGAAACCGTCCCGGAGTCCGGCTTCCAGCGCGCCCTCGATCTCCCTGCGCGCGTCGGCGAGGTGGCTGCGCGTCCGTCGATACCGGATCGTCCTGATCGACGCGATGTCGAAGGGCAGCTGCCCGGCCTCCCCGATGTGGATCGTCGGCCTGCCCGTGATGTGACGCAGTCCCAGCTCGTACATCACGTTGGGGTTGCCGCCGCTGACGTCCGCGATGACCAGGTCCGACTCGATGACGTGGCGGCAGATCTGCTCGTTCATGTCACCGGCGTGCGCGATGCCGTCCGCGCGCACGGCGGTGATCCCGTACCTCTCGCAGGCGGGGGCGATCACCTGCTCGAAGATCCCGAGGTGATGCTCGTACGCCGCACGTTCGGGGCTGCCGTGCGCGGCGTACGAGTCGCCGATGGGGCCGATGACGAAACACTTGCGGGGCTGGTGCGGCTCCTGCCGGTGAGCCGGTGGCGTGATCATGCGGGGTCCTCCGTTCCACGGGTGTCGTCGAGGCGGGCGGCGTTGGCGGCACCGGCTTCCAGGTCGACGGCGTACACCGGCCGCTCCTCGATGCCGAGGGCGCGCAACAGGTACGCGGTCGGGATGCGGTAGCGCCGGCCGAGACGGAGCACCGGGCAGGGGAAGGCGCCGAGACGGATCAGCCTGTACGCCGTACCGGGGCAGACTCCGAAGGCGCGGGCAGCCGTCCGCAGGTCGACGCTCAAGGGCAGGTCGAAGGCCTCCGCGAAGCCGAGGGGCGGGCCGGACCGCGCGCTCACCGCGGGGCTCCCGCGGGACGGAGAGCCAGCGTGCCGATGCGCACGGCCTCCTCGTGGCGCCGGGCCCGGAACACCAGCTCGGGCAGGCCCGCGCAGTGGGCGAGCGCTCCGAGGCGTTCCCCTTCCCGCCCGGTGCGCGACTCGGCGAAGCGAATCGTCGCGGACAGCCCGTCGTGCCGGGGCGGCGGCGTCAGGTGCAGTTCCCACCCGTCGGCCGGCCCTTCAAGCTCCTCCGGCGGGACGGGGGCGTTGCGGGCCGCGGCGAAGGCCGCGATGTCCACGACGGGGACCTCCCGTCCGACGCGGTCCGCGTGGGCCCACATCCGGTTCACCGCCTGCCTGATCAGGTGGCCGCCGGTGCCCGGGCTGTCCGGGTCGGCCGTGTCGAGGGCGGCGAGTACCGCGAGGACGGCCTCCGCCTCGAGGTCGGCCCGCTCGACCCGCCGCCGGCGCAGGATCCGGTGCAGGTTCCGGTACGTCCCGGGCAGCGCCAGCCAGACGACGAGCAGCCGCCGGCTGCCGTCGCCGTGGACGGGCTCGCGCCGCGCCTCGGTGACCGCCTGACGCCACACCGCCGTCCGCAGCGCCTCGTCGCGTCGCGGCCCGTACAGCGCCTGCCGTGCCGCCTGCGGTGACAGCTGGACCGAGCGGTCGCCGGCGCGCACGACGAGGTGCGACCGCACGTCGTCCTGTGGTGGCGCGAACCGTGGTGCCGCGAACCGTGGTGCCGCGAACCGTGGTGCCACGAAGTTCTCCTCGATCAGGGCGAAGACGCCCCGGGATTCAGTGGATGTCATCGCTGCTCCTGTCCTGCCCCGGCAGGCCGGCCGCCGCGAGCGCCGCCACCGCCCGTGCGCAGGCGCGTGCCAGGGCGGCCAGCGCGGCACGCGCGGCGGCGTGCCGCGTGGCCGAGAGCGGGCGCGTCCGTCCGTCCGGGAACCGGGCTGCCGCACCTGCCGGGGCCGCCGGGTAGATGTTGATGGTGCCGAGCACGTCGCCACCGACGTTCACCCCGTAGTCCGCCCACTGGGTGCGGTCGGCGCCGAGGGCCGTCACCGGGCAGGGTCCGGGCCGGCCGGCGGAAGGTGCGCCGGAAGGCCGACCGTGATTCCTCCGGAGACGTCACCGCCGACGGCGACGCCCCGGTGGACGTACTGGGAGAGGGCGGCGCCGGTCGCCCTGTCCGGGGTGGGTGGGTCCGGTGCCGGCCGCGGTCCGGCCGCCCCCTCCACCCACGGCCGCAGCTCCTGGGGCCCGTGGCCCGGCACACGGATCCAGCCGTAGCCGCCGAAGTCCTTCACCCGCACATGGGCCCGGACGTACGGGGCCGGGTCGAGCCCGGGGTGCCCGAACCGTACGACGTCCTGGTACAGCCGGTCCGCCACGATGACGGCGAGGTCCGCCGAGGTGAGGGCGGCCAGTACGGATCTGAGCTGGGGGGCGTTCACCAGACGTGCCACGGCGACCGGCGTGGGTCCGGCGTGGCCGAGGGCGGCGTCCGCCACGACGCCTTTGTCGACGGCCAGCCGCAACCTGACGCGGGGGGCGGCCGGACGGGCGTTGAGGACGCGGAGCCGGGCCGCCAGATGGTGTACGAAGGGTCCCAGCACCGTGGCCTCCGAGGTGGCCTCGGGGAGGACGGCGAACTCCTGGTCGCCCTGCGGCTGGCGGGTCCAGGCGGCGCGGTCCAGGCCGGTCAGCGACGCCGCCTCGTCCAGCAGCCGGACGAGATCGGACTGGACAGCCTTCTGGGTCCGGGTGTCGAGGCGGCTGTACTGCTCCACGTCCGCCGCCAGGCACAGCCGGCGGTGCGCGGAGACGTCCGAAGGCCAGGGGCAGGAGGGTTCGTTCACGACAACTCGCCACCTTCCAGGGGTCGTTGAGTGCGATGCACGCCAACTGTGCGGGGAAGGAACCGAGGGCGTCGAACTACCCGCATTAATGCGGCTTCGTGGTCATGGCGCTAGCCGACCGGCACACTCAGCCGGGCTGCCTTCCGCAGTCGGGCCAGGTCCCGCACGTGCGTCTGCCGGATGCCGGTGGTGATGAGTCCGTCCTTGCGCAGCTGGGCGAGCGCCTTGTGCACGGTGTGGGTGGTGGAGCCGGTGAGGGCGGCGAACTCGGACTGGGACAGGTTCACGTCGATGCGCACCGTGTTCCGGTCCGGCCGCCCGTACGACACCGCCAGTTCCACGAGTACGCGGGCCAGCCGGACCGGGACCGGGTAGCCGCCGAACTCCAGACGCCACCGGTCGGAGCGGCGCAGACGACCGCAGAGCAGCCGGTTGAGCGCCAGGGACGTCTCGGGGTTGGCGAGGAGGAAGGGCACCAGTTCGTGCCCCGGGACGACGGTGGCGACCACGTCGCCGCAGGCGGTGACCGTGGCCGATCGCGGTCCGAGGTCCATCGCCGCCAACTCGCCCACGACGTCACCGGCGATCTTGATGTCCATGAGCGACTCCCGGTCACCGTCCAGTCGGGCGGTCACCTTCACCAGCCCTTCGTGGAGCACCACCAACTCCTGTGCGTGGTCTCCCTCGTTGATGAGTACGTCCCCCACGGCGTAGCGGCGCCGGACGCCGAGCAGGGTGAAGGCCGCGCGCGCCCCGTCGGGCAGCATGTCGAGAAACCGGGCGCGATCGTCAGGGTTCGAGCCGTGCGTCATGTGCACAGCAGAGCACTTCCGCGACGCAGTGGTGCGTGTTTCCGCCCGGTCCGCCGGTGCGCCGAACGCACGCCGGGGCGCGCCACGGCGCACAGCCGGAGCACCCGTGGTTCCCCGGTGCAGACCGGCCCCGGGGTCCACGGCGGTGCTGGTCAGCCCCGCGCGCCCCGGTCGGCCTTGCCGACCGCCTCGGCCACGCCGTAGGAGCCCAGCAGGAGCAGCCGGTCCAAGAGGTCGAGGATCTCGGACCGGCGTGCGGCCGAGGGGGCCTGGGCGTGTGCGCGGACCAGCAGCTCACCGATGTGATGCGCGTCCGCCGCCGCACCGCTCGCCCGGTCGGCGGAGGCGGCGCCGAGCACGGTGAGGAATCGCCTCACACACGCCAGCACCAGCTCGTCCACCCGGTCCGGGGCATCCTCCAGCGTGATCAGCAACTGGGGCAGGGCGGGCACGAAGGCACCGGCGTCGATCAGCGCGGTGACCGTCCGGCGGAAGGGCGTCAGGCGCCGGCCCCTCAGCGCGACGGCTACCGCGGCAGCGGCTTCGCGTACGTCCTCCTCGGGGTCGTGGAAGAACCGGACGAGTGCGTGGTGGGCCAGGGCGGCGTCCCCGGTGTTCACCAGGCGCCGGGCGCAGACGTCCGCGGCCCCCTGCCGCTGTGCCCCGTCGTTCCCGGCGAGCACCTTCGCGAGGAGATCCGTCATCTCCCACTCCATCGCCGCGAGCGCGGCGACCTGTCCGCCGACCCGGCGGACCGCCGGCACCGAGGAGCCCGACATGCGTTCCACGACCGGCCTGCCCGACACCGGGTCCCCGTGGCACAGGGCCACCACCAGGCGGGTCACGTGCGGGGAGGCCAGAAGCTGATCGGGGGCCGCGGTGAGGACCGCGAAAGCGTCGGCCACGGCGAGGCGGTCGTGGCGCACCGCGGCGTGCAGCACATGCGCCACGCACGCCCGGACGGCCAGGGAAGGGTCGGCCGCCAGCCGGCCCAGGTGGGGGACGACCAGGGCGGCCCGAGACCCGTCCGTATCGTGCACGAGCAGGTCACCCAGGCATTCGGCCGCGCTGCCCCGTACGGTGTTGAGGCCCGCGGTGAGCAGGTCGCGCTCCACGTCTCCTGCGTCATCACCGGACCCGTCACCGCCGTCGTCCGAGCCGAGGGCCCGGCTCAGCAGCGTCTCCACCAGGTCGAGGGGCGCACGGGTGAGGTGCCTGCGCAGCGCCCACCCGAGCCAGCGGTCGTGCTGCGGCCTCCCCTGGCCGGCGAAATGACGGACCGCGGCGAAAACGGCGTCCGGTACGTCCTGTGGCTCGGCGTCACCGAGGCCGAGGAGCAGCGACGCTCCGTATGCCGGGTGCGTCCCTGCGTCCATCCGCAGGGCGAGCCGCGCGAAGCGGCCGGGGTCCGCCGCCGTCATGCTCCGCAGCACGTGGGACAGCTCCCGGGCCCCGCCGGTGAACGTCGCCCAGTCGGTACGGTCCCGGCTGTGCTTCCGCATGGCTCTCAGCCACTGGTCGTCGCTCATGTGCCGGGCCGCGTCCGCCGGGATGGGTGATCCGATGAACCCGGCCGACCTGCCCCGCGGTTCGTCCGGCTCCCGCAGGTCGGCGTGACGTCTGCGGAGTTCCCCGAGCCGACGCGCCGCCCGCTCCGTCAGACGCCCCTCGGGGAGCGCCGTCAGCAGGGTGAACTCGTGCCAGGGCGAGAACTCCTCGTCCGGGGGAAGGCGCAGGTGGAGGAGGGTGTTCTCCAGCCGCCCGAGGGTGTCGTCGGGCAGTGCGCCACCGACGGCGCGGAGGACCTCTCGTGCGCCCCACACGACGTTGGCCCCGTAGCCCGACAACAGGCGGTGTCCGCCCTGCAGAAGGATCTCGGCGGCCCAGGGGGCGAGAGCCGGCCCCGCCCCGGCGAGCGCTTGGTAGAGCAGCCATTGCGCCGCCTCGTACGGCACGTCCACGAGCCCCTTCACGAGTGCGCGCACCCGAGCGGCGTCTCGGCCCGCCACGGTCCGCAGCGCCCCGGCCGCCCCCTGGAACAGGGCCTCGCCCAGGTCGCCGGGTTCGTCGTCGGGGTAGCGGAACGCGAAGTGCCGGTCGAAGACCAGCCGGGCCGCCCGCGGCGGGCAGGCGGTCGCGGCCATGACGTCCAGCAGCACGGGGAGAAGCCGGGCACAGAACTCCTCGGGAGCGCCCAGGGCTGCGGCCGCCACCAGACGGAGTGCCCAGTGGTCCCGGGACAGCAGCACGGCGACCCTGCCCTGATCATCGAGTTGCAGGGCGTCCGGGCGTTCTGTCAGCAGCACACCGAGCAACTCGACCGCCCATGCGGGCTCCTGGGCCGCGAGGTCGCACGCCGACGTCCAGAGGTCGTGCTCGCGGCCGGTGAAGAGGCCGGAACGTACGCTGTCGAGCAGGAGATCGAAAAGCCGGCGGCTCCCTGCGAGGCGGGCGAAGCGAAGGATCCAGGCGAACCTGGAGCCGTGGCCGGGGTCCGAAGTGTGCGGTTCCAGGAGGCGGGCCAACCGGTCGGGGAAGGTGCCGGCGGCTGCGGCCATCATCCGTACCGCCCAGTCCCGTTCCCTGGCGTCGGGGCTGGTCAGCCAGTTCTCCAGCACCGCCTCGTCGTCGGCGCGACGGAACCATGCCGCGGTGCTGACCGCGTTCACCAGCTGGTCCTGGAAGGCGGGGCGGGTGTCCAGCACCCGCACGACGGCATCCCACTCGGCCGCGGTGGGAGCTTCGAGGCCGCGCAGGACGGCCATGGTGACGTCCTTCAGGTGGTAGCGGATGCCGGGGCTGGTCAGCAGCGCCTCGACCTCGGCGGTGAACCGCTGCGGGTCCAGGTCCCGCAAGTGGTCGAGGACCTGGCGCACCTGACCGCGGCGGAAGAGTTCCTGTTCCCCGCCGGTGAGGAACGCGACCAGGCTCTCGTCGCGCCGGAGCCAGTCCCGCGCGAAGGCGTAGTCGAAGAAGCTCTCGTGGAAGAAGGCCAGTTGCCGGCCGTCGAGCACGCAGACGTGTTCCGAGACCAGCACGTCTCCGGTCGCGGCGAGGTCGTCCGTGTCGAGCAGGCTGTGCGGTACGAACAGCTGCTGCCGGGCGCTCATGGCCGCCACGACGGCCGACACCGCCTCGTGGAAGCGCGCGGCGGGCTGGCGACGCACGCACTCCTTCCGCTTGGTGTCCCAGAAGGCGTCGAAGAGCTGTCGGGTGGTGCGGAAGGAGAGGGCTGACTCCTGACCGGCGACCTGTGCCAGGAGGACCAGGTGCAGCGGTGACCGCAGCAGTGCCCGCTGTGGTGGGGCCACTCGGGAGGGGTCCAGGCCCATGTCCGTGACCGCGGTGTCGACGCAGGCGTCGGAGAGTGACCCGACCGTCATGCGGGCACAGCGGTCGGATGCGGTGAGCTGGCGGATGCGGGGATCGGCCTGGGCGTCGAACGCACGGCACACCAGCACGACGCGCAGGGCAGGGTGTGTCACCGCCTCGGTCACGAGGTCGGCCACCACGTCGAAGGTGTCCGGGATGCGTCCCGACGCGAGGCTCACCGCGTCGAGCTGGTCGATGATCAGTACGGCGGGCCGTCCGTCGGCGACGGCTCCGAGGGCGCTGACCGGGGACATGGCCAGACCGATGCGCCGGCCCAGTTCGTGGGTCGAGGTGAAGGGGTCCAACCGGTCGAGACGGAAGGCGAGCACCGGTACGGCTCGCTCGACGAGCGCGTGCAGGGCCTGATGCAGCACGGCGGTCTTCCCGCCACCCGCGGCACCCGTCAGCAGGACGAGCTGCTCGGTTCCCGTCGTGACCTGCTCCACCAGGCGGTCGGCTTCGTCCCGGGGGATCGTGGGCCGCAGGAGAGCACGTTCGACGCTCGCCGCCCACTGACGCGTGGCCCTGGCCACCGCGTCGGTCACCGCGTCACCGTCCACCCTGCTGACCCGCCGCAGTCCGTACGGGGCCAGCCGGGCGATGATGCCCGATGCGTCGAGAGTGGTGCCCAGGCTGTTCAGCAGGAGGTCGCCGAGTCCGGCCGCCGCGAGCCGGCCCGCCGCCCCCGCGAGGGCCTGTTCGGCCAGGACCGCGTTGGTGCTCATGACGTCCCGTTCGTCGTGCCACTCCACCCAGAGCCCTCTCAGCATGCGCCAGGCGGTCGCGGCCGAACCGTAGATGCCGGCCGCGGCGAGGGCGGCGAAGGGGCCTCGGAGTTCATCGGTCAGCCACTCGGCTTCGAACGAGGCACAGTCGTCGGAGCGACGGGCCCGGTCGGCGAGTTCGTCGAGGGAACGGGCGGGGACCAGGGAGACGAAGTGGAACGCGCGGCCCGCCTCGACGTGGGAACGCAGGTTCCTCCACACGTCCTTGTCGCGGAGGGAGGCCACGTTCCAGCTGTTCGCGTTCCGGTTCTGCCGCTTGACCTGGTGCACCTCCGTTCCGCCGTGGTGGCGGTAGACGAACTCGACACCGTCACCGGAGGCGGGGCCCGGCTCCAGGGTGATCGACGTCCCCATGCCCAGGAGCACGTACAGGGCGTGCCTGACCGTCCAGGCTCCTTCGTAGCGGTTGCCGAACTTGTCCGCCTCGCCTCCGGGCCGTGGTACCACCGTCCCCCTCACCCTCCCCCGGGGCGGCCTCGTCCGTCCGCCCACGAGCGCGGACGCTACCGCACGGTCCGGGGTACCGGGCGCGGTCAACGAGGCTTCACGTAGCCGGCCGCCCCCCGGCGCTATGTGTTGCAACTGGTGACGCCCAGGGCCACCAGGCCCTCTTGCCACTGCGAGAGCAGGGGGTCCACTTTCTTGATTTCGCTGTCGGCGGCGTTGAGAACCCGTAGTGACTGAGTAGGGTTCGCCAAGCTGACCTGACTCAGATCTCCCGCGACTCGCGACATCGCATTACTCGCGCCCACCCCGCCGTCCACCACCTTGTCCACATCCCCCTTGATGCTTTCCGGACGCTCGATGCTCCTGATCTCCCCGTTGATGCTGCGCAGCGCTCCGGCCGCTGCGTCGAAATACCACGCGGCGTTTTTGATCTGCTGATCGGTCAGAGTGCCGGCCCGCAGGCTCGTCTGCATGGCACTGAGCGAAGAACGCGAGTTGAGAGTCGCACTGCTCAGTGTGCCGATCTCGCGCTCACAGACCGCGTTTGCCTCAGACACCCAGTCTGCTTTCGTCCAGGGTTCAGGACGGTCCACAAGCGTGACAACCAGGCCGATGATCCCCGCGATTCCCGCAAGCGCCGCAATGAGGCCGCCGATCCGCTTGGCAAGTCCGTGTCGGGGGCCTTCGGATTGTCCATTACCGCCTGCAGGGTTCTGCCCTCGATCGCCATCTGGCATGTCGTGCCCCCGTTTCGTGCGGTCCCCCCTCTCGGGTCCGGGGCCGGCGGAGACGGCTTGCGAAGTCCTTGACGGATCTCTGGAGACGGGTTCCGGGGCTCGACGCGGGTAGGTGCTGGTTCAGTAGGCGATAGCCCCATGAAGCAGCTGTGTGCGCCTGTCCACACTCCGAGGATCTCGCTTTTCCTCGCAGATCGCTACTTGGAGTGACGCAGAATCCGGCTGCCCGCGGGAAACCTGTCCGGCACCCGAGGAATCGGGGGACGAGTACCCGAAACGATCAAGGGCCTCGCGTCACATGAAGTGATGCGAGGCCCTGACCTGCGACTACGGAGCGAACTCCAGTCGGGACGACAGGATTTGAACCTGCGACCCCTTGACCCCCAGTCAAGTGCGCTACCAAGCTGCGCCACGTCCCGATGCCCTCACGCGCGGTGTCCCGCGTGATCGTGCGGACAGCACTTTACCCCACGACCCGGGCTGTGCCGAAGAAGGCTTGGGCGGAGGGGGACAATCTGCGTATGACGAACGCGGGCGCATCGGAGGGCAGGGACCGGGACACGGCCGGGCGGGCCCGGAACGCGCGGCCCCGGGACGGGCTGGGGCGGCCTATGCCGTACGGCGCCGAGGGCGTGCCGCGGCAGCCGGAGGGGGTGGTGCGGGCGCCGGCCGAGACGGTCGCCCAGGCGCAGGCGCTGCTGGCCGCGGGCCGGCCGTTCCACGCGCACGAGGTGTTCGAGGACGCCTGGAAGTCGGGTCCGGAGGACGAGCGCACCCTGTGGCGTGGGCTGGCGCAGCTGGCGGTGGGGCTCACCCACGCGGCCCGCGGGAACACCGTCGGCGGTGCGCGCCTGCTGCGGCGGGGCGCGGGTGCGGTCGAGGACTGGGAGACCGAGCGGGGCGAGGACCGGCCGTACGGACTGGATCTGGCGGGCCTCGCCCGGTGGGCGCGGGAGTTGGCCGGGCGGGTGGAGCAGGACCCGGCGCCGGTGGATGCGCGCACCGAGGCACCACGGCTGGGCCCCTGAACGGGACCGCGGGGCGGGCCGCTGCTGACCGGGGTGCCGTCGCAGCGCGTGCGGAGGTGGGGGACGCGCTGTCAGTGGCATACGGCAGACTCGGGGCGTGCGAAAGATTCATGTCATCGGTATCGGCGCGGGCGACCCCGACCAGCTGACCCTCCAGGCGGTCAAGGCGCTGCAGGGCACGGACGTGTTCTTCCTGCTGGACAAGGGCGAGGTGAAGAGCGATCTGACGCAGCTCCGCCGGGACATGCTGGACGCGCATCTGCCGGCGGGGTCGTACCGGGTCGTGGAGGCACGGGACCCGGAGCGGGACAGGAAGGCGGGCGGCACGGCCTACTCGCCGGCCGTCGGGGACTGGCGCAGCGCGCGCGCCGGGATCTACGAGCGGCTGATCGCCGACGAGCTGGCCGAGGACGGCACCGGCGCCTTCCTGGTGTGGGGGGACCCCGCGCTGTACGACAGCACCCTGGCGATCCTGGAGGAGGTGCTGGAGCGCGGCGCGGTGGAGTTCTCGTACGACGTGGTGCCCGGCATCAGCAGTGTCTCCGCGCTGGTCGCCCGGCACCGCACGGGCCTGAACCGGGTGGCGCGGCCGGTGCAGATCACCACCGGGCGGCGGCTGGCCGAGGGCTTTCCGCAGGGGGTGGACGACGTGGTCGTGATGCTGGACGCGCACCAGGCCTTCCGGCGGTACGCCGAGGAGGACATGGACATCTACTGGGGCGCCTACATAGGCACGCCGGACGAGATCCTCGTCTCCGGGCCGATCGCCGAGGCCGGCCCGCGCATCGAGCGGCTGCGGGCCGAGGCGCGGGAGCGCAAGGGCTGGATCATGGACACGTATCTCCTGCGCCGGCATCCCCTGGAGGACGGTCCGGCACAGGACCGGCCGAACCAGGACGGTCCGGCACAGGACCGGCCCGCCCGGGACTGACCGCTGCCGAACCGGCCCGCCCGGGACTGACCGGTGCCGGACCGGCCGGCCCACGGCTGACCGGCGCAGGACCGTCCTGTCCGGCGGCGGTCGGTGCCGGGGTGAGACCCAGGGTTCGCAGCACGGCCGCCACGTCCGGTACCGCCCGGACGCCCGCCGGCAGCGGCGGCCGGCGTACGACGACCACCGGCAGCCCGAGGTCGCGCGCGGCCGTGAGTTTGGCGGACGTGGCCTCCCCTCCGCTGTCCTTCGTGACGAGGACGTCGATCCGGTGGGCGCGCAGGAGTTCCGTCTCGTCGGTCGTCGTGAACGGGCCGCGGGCCAGGAGCACCCGGGTGTCCGGCGGCAGGGGCGGCTCGGGCGGCTCCACCGAGCGGACGACGAAGTGCAGGCCGGTCAGATGGGCGAAGGCCGCCAGGCCGAGGCGGCCGGTGCTGAGGAACACCCGGCGGCCGAGGGCGGGCAGGGCCTCGGCGGCACCGGCCAGGGTCGGGACGTCGTACCAGCGGTCGCCGGGGCCCGGGCGCCAGCCGGGGCGGCGCAGGACGACCGCGGGGATCCCGGTGGCCCGCGCCGCGCGGGCCGCGTTGGCCGTGATGGACCCGGCGAAGGGGTGGGTGGCGTCCACCAGGGCGTCCACGTGGTGCGTGCGCAGCCAGTCCGCCAGGCCCTCCGGGCCGCCGAAGCCGCCGGTCCGCACCTCGCCGGGCAGCGCCGCGGGCCGGGTGACCCGGCCGGCGAGCGACGTGGTGACCCGGACACCGGGGCGTGCGGCGAGGTCGGCGGCGAGACGGCGGGCCTCGGTGGTGCCGCCGAGGACCAGAACGTGCGCGGGCACAGGGGGCGACACAGGGGACGCCGGAACAGCGGGGAGCGGGAGAACGGGCGGCCGGACAGCGGGCAGCTGAAGAGCCGGCGGCGGAACAGGGACCACCGGCACGAGAGGCTCGGAGGGCTCGTGCGGCTGGGACAGCTCGGACAGCTCGGACGGTTCGGAGGGCTCAGACGACTCGTGCGGCTCGGACAGCTCAGACGGCCCGTGCGGCTCGGACAGCTCGGACGGCCCGTGCGGCTCGGACAGCTCGTGCGGCTCGGACAGCTCGGACGGCTCGTGCGGCTCGGGCATAGGGGTGAGCGTACGAGGTCGTCCGGGGTGGGCGGTCGTCCGGGTCGGCTCGATCGGGCCTTCGGGTCGTTACGGTCGGGGTCATGGAGTCCTTGGCGTCCGTGCGTGCCGTCCTGATCGACATCGACGGCGTTCTGACCGTGTCGTGGAGGCCGCTGCCCGGTGCGGTGGAGGCGCTGCGTGCCCTCCGCGCGGCGGGGCTCGGCGTGGCCCTGGTGACCAACACGACCTCCCGGTCCCGGGCCTCGATCGCCGGGGCGCTCTCGGAGGCCGGTTTCGCGGTCGACGCGGAGGACGTGCTGACCGCGCCCGCCGTCACCGCCGCCCATCTCGCCGAGCACTTCCCGGGCGCCCGGGTCGCCCTGCTCAACAGCGGGGACATCGGGGCGGATCTGGGTGACATCACACTGGTCGAGGACGGGGCCGATGTGGTCGTGGTCGGCGGGGCCGGGCCCGGGTTCGACTACGCGGCGCTCAACCGGGCCTTCGGCCTGCTGCAGCGCGGTGCGCGGCTGGTCGCCATGCACCGCAACCTCTACTGGCGGACAGACGCCGGGCTGCAGCTGGACTCCGGCGCCTTCCTGCTGGGGCTGGAGAGGGCGGCGCGGGTGGAGGCCGAGGTCACGGGCAAACCGTCCCGGGCGTTCTTCGAAACGGCGCTGGCCCGGCTCGGGGTGGGCGCGGAGCAGGCGCTGATGGTGGGCGACGACATCGAGTCGGACGTGCTGGCGGCCCAGCGCGCCGGGATCACCGGGGTGCTGGTGAGAACGGGCAAGTACCAGGCGGGCACGCTCGAGAACGCGAGTGGCGCCCCGGACCACGTGGTGGACTCCTTCGCAGGTGTCCCGGAGCTGCTGGGACTGGAGCCCGGCGGGGCGGGCTAGCGGTCGGCGGCCAGCGGGCCGGCCAGCGGCCAGTGGCCAGCGGCCAGCGGCTAGCGCAGGACCAGTTGTACGCCGCCCACGATCGTCGCGGCGATCACCAGTTGCTCGAAGAGTCGCTGGTTGATCCGGTTCACGGCCCACTTGCCGAACAACGCACCGGGTACGACGAACACCACGAGCGCCGCGTCAAGGAGCAATGAGCGGCCGTCGATGAGGCCCAGGCCCGCGCTGAACGGGACCTTGGCGACGTTCACGATGAGGAAGAAGAAGGCCGACGTGCCAAGGAAGCCCAGCTTCCGGAAGCCGGCGGACAGCAGGTACAAGGACATCACCGGCCCGCCCGCGTTGGCGACCATCGTCGTGAACCCGCCGAGCACGCCGTACGACCGCGCCTTCATCCGGCCCGTCCGGGTCGTCACCGCATCCGGCTCGTCCGCCGTACCGCCGTCCTCGCGGCGCCGCCGCCACAGGGTGACACCCGCCATGAACAGCAGGATGGCGCCGATCGAGGTCCGTACGACCGCGTCGTCGGCCCACATCAGGAACACCGTGCCGGCCACCACGCCCGCGGCGACGGCCGGGAACAGCCGCCACAGGGTGGGCCAGTGGGCATGTCGCCGGTAGGTGAGGACGGCGAGCACGTCGCCGGCGATCAGGACGGGCAGCAGGACGCCGGTCGAGGCGCGGGCGGGCAGGACGGCCGCGAAGACGGCGAGGCTGATCGTGTTGGCACCGCTGACCGCGGTCTTGGAGAAGCCGACGAGCAGCGCCGCGAAGGCGAGGGCGGCGAACTCCCAGCCGGTCAGGTGCCAGGGCGTCATCGTGTTCATGCGGGGACCGATCTTATGTGCGAGCGCGCGGGGCGCGTAAGGAGCGTCTCGCGGTTCGGTCCCCACACTGGGTGGCTAGCGGCCCGTGTACCG
Source organism: Streptomyces actinomycinicus (assembly GCF_016741775.1). Classification (GTDB taxonomy): domain Bacteria; phylum Actinomycetota; class Actinomycetes; order Streptomycetales; family Streptomycetaceae; genus Streptomyces; species Streptomyces actinomycinicus. The sequence continues at coordinate 37,890 of NZ_JAERRK010000019.1, forward strand.
CGCCCGCAGCTCCCGCTTGAGCACCTTCATGCTCGGTCCGAGCGGCAGCGCGTCCGTGAACTCCACGCGCCGCGGGTACTTGTGCCGGCCCAGGTGTTCCTTGGACCACTCGGTGACCGCGGCGGCGTCCGGGGCGGTGCCCTGTGTGGGGACGACGACGGCGCACACCTCCTCGCCGTGCAGGTCGTCGGGCAGGCCGATGACGGCGACCTGGGCGATCTCCGGGTGGCGCATCAGGGCCTCCTCGACCTCCCTCGGGTAGACGTTGTAGCCGCCGCGGATGATGACGTCCCTCTTGCGGTCGACGATCCGCAGGAAGCCGTCGTCGTCCTTGGTGCCGAGGTCACCGGTGCGGAACCAGCCGTCCACCAGGGCCTCGGCGGTGGCCTCGGGCCGGCCGAGGTAGCCGGAGAAGACGTTGTGGCCGCGGATGACGACCTCGCCCAGTTCGCCGGGCGGCAGCAGTTCGACGCGGCCCTCCACCTCGGCGCGCGCGATCTCCGCCTCGACGCCCCACAGCGGATGTCCGATGGTGCCGGCCCTGGTGCCGAAGTCGGGCTGGTTGACGGTGGCCGCCGGAGAGGTCTCCGACAGTCCGTACCCCTCGTAGACCGGCGCGCCGAACGCGGCCTCGAACCGCTCCAGCACGGCGACGGGCAGCGAAGCCCCGCCCGACACGCAGACGTCCAGCTTCGGCAGGGCGGGGGCGTCGGCGGCCGCGGCGGCGAGGGCGACGAACATGGTCGGCACGCCGTGGAAGGTGTTCACCCCTTCCCGCACCATCAGCTCGATCGCGCGGGCCGCGTCGAAGCGGGGCAGCAGCACGAGCGTGGCACCGGCCCGCCAGGTGGAGTTGAGCGACACCGTCTGGCCGAAGGCGTGGAACAGGGGCAGCGCGCCGAGGGTGATGTGGTCGGCGCGGACGTCGTGGGCGTCGAAGGCGTTGACGGTCGCGTTCATCACCAGGTTGAAGTGGCTGAGGACGGCGCCCTTGGGGACACCGGTCGTGCCGCTGGTGTAGAAGATCACCGCAGGGTCGTCGGCGGCCCGGCTGACGTACGACGCGAGCGGCTCGGTGCCGGCCGCGCGCTTCTCCAGCTCGCCGCCAAGGGTGACCACCGGGACGCCCACCGCCTCGGCGGCGGCGCGGCCGGTCTCCTCCTTGGCCGGGTGGACGAGCAGCAGGGTCGCCCCGCTGTCCTCGAGCACGTGCTGGACCTCGCCCGGCGACAGCAGCAGGTGCACGGGGACGACGACACCGCCGGCCGCGGCGATCGCGTAGTAGGCGAGCGGGAACTCGGCGGTGTTGGGGGCCATCAGGGCGACCCGGTCACCGGGCCGTACGCCGAGGCCGGCGAGTGCGCCTGCCTGGGCCAGGGCCCTGCGCCACGCCTCGGCGAAGGTCAGTCGCAGTTCTCCCTCGACGAGGGCGGTCTTGTCGGGGCGGCGCCGGGCGTTCTCGGCGAGGATGGCGGCGACGGACAGGGTGGCCATGTGGTGGTGCTCCGTTTCTCTGCTGCGCTCGGTGTTGCCCGGCCGTCCCCGGGGGCCGCCGCCCCCGGGCCCCCGCTGCGGCCCGCACGGCCTCGTCCGTACGCGCCGGACGGGGCTGCTCGTCTCAATGTCGTTCGACCAGCACCGCACTTCCCTGGCCGACGCCGACGCACATGGTCGCCAGCCCCCGTCGGGCGCCGGTGCGCCGCATCCGGTGCAGCAGCGTGGTGAGGATGCGGGCGCCGGAGCAGCCCAGGGGGTGACCGAGGGCGATGGCGCCACCGGTGGGGTTGACCAGGTCCGGGTCGATGCCCAGCTGGTCGACGCAGGCGAGTGCCTGGGCGGCGAACGCCTCGTTGAACTCGGCCTCCTGGAGGTCACCGGTCCGCCAGCCGGCCCGGGCCAGCGCCTTGCGGGTGGCGGGGACCGGGCCGATGCCCATGACGTCGGGGTGGACGCCGGCGGAGGCGCCGGCGACATAGCGCCCGAGGGACTCCAGTCCCAGCTCGTTCAGGGCCTCTTCGCTGACCAGCAGCAGGCCGGCCGCCCCGTCGTTCATGGGCGAGGCGTTGCCGGCGGTGACCGTGCCGCCCTGCCGGAAGACCGGCTTCAGCCGGGACAGCTTCTCCAGCGAGGTGTCCTCGCGGATGCACTCGTCCTGTTCGACCACGATGCCGTCCGGCCGCTCGACGGGCAGGAGTTCGTCGTCGAAGTGACCGTTCTTGCGTGCGGCGGCCGCGAGTTGGTGGCTGCGCAGCGCGAACTCGTCCTGGCGCTCGCGGGAGACGCCGTGGCGCCCGGCGACCTCCTCCGCGGTCTCGCCCATGGAGAGCAGTCCGTGCAGCTCCTTCATGGCGGGGTTGACCAGGCGCCAGCCGAGCCGGGTGTCGTAGGTCTCGAGGCGCGGCGGGAGGGCCTCGTCGGGGCGGGGCAGGACGAAGGGGGCGCGGCTCATGGACTCGGAGCCGCCGGCGATCACGACGTCGGCCTCGCCCGCGGCGATGGTCCGGGCGGCGGTGGTGACCGCCTCGAGGCCGGAGGCGCACAGCCGGTTGACGGTGGCGCCGGGCACGGACTCGGGCAGTCCGGCGAGCAGGGCGGCCATGCGGGCGACGTTGCGGTTGTCCTCGCCGGCCTGGTTGGCGGCGCCCCAGTAGACGTCGTCGATGCGGGCCGGGTCGAGCGCGGGCACTTCGGCCACCAGGTGGCGGATCACCGTGGCCGCGAGATCGTCGGGGCGGACGGTGGAGAGTGCTCCGCGCAGTTTGCCGATGGGGGTGCGGCGGGCGGCCGCGAAGTGGACGGGACGCACGGCTGAGGACTCCTGACCTACGGCTGACCCACGACGCTGTGGTTCAGACGGACCGGCACAGCACCATTAATTAGCACTGCTAGTTTTTGACTATAGACCTCCGGACGGCTCCCTGGGAAGACGTCCAGGATCCTCCACCGGGACGGCCGCAGGAGAGATGCGCCACGCCCGCGCGCATGCCCCCGTCGGCACGCCACCCGGCTGATCAGCCTGTTTGCCGCCCATGACGCGGGGCACCCGCCCTTTCGGACAGACCGCAGACAGCTGACGAAAGGGGACCTGCCCACCATGACCGTGGTCAAGAGCACGCTGCCCGAGGAGGCCCTCGGCGTCACCGGGACCGCCCTGCAGGAGACGCTCGTCGACCTGCTCGGACTGTCGCTGGTCGGCAAGCAGGCGCACTGGAACGTGGTCGGCCCGCGGTTCCGGTCGGTCCACCTCCAGCTGGACGAGGTGGTCGCCACCGCCCGGACCCACTCCGACACGGTCGCCGAGCGGGCCGCCGCGCTGGGCGTGCCGCCGGACGGCCGGCCGGAGACCGTCGCCGCGGCCTTCGCGTTGCCCGGCGCCAAGGACGGCTGGCTGCGCGACACGGAGGCCGTGGAGCTGATGGTGCGGTCACTGGAGGCGGCGGTCACCCGGTTGCGCGAGCGGATCGCCGCGACCGAGAAGGCCGACCCGGTCACCCAGGACCTGCTGATCTCCATCACGGCCGACCTGGAGAAGCAGCGCTGGATGTTCGAGGCCGAGAACCACCCGCGCGACCGCGAGTCCAGCTAGTACGCCCGTCTTCGCACGGAAGGAAAACCCATGGCCGACGCCCTGGAGATCGAGGCGCTGTGGGAGGATTTCCACCGCGTGGTGAACATGACCTCCGCCGAACTCGCGGCCTGGCTGAGGGTCCGGGACGCCCACGAGGAGACGGAACCGCTGCCGGAGGAGTCGGGCTCGCCCACGGGGCAGCACGTCCTGGCGATCCTCCAGAAGCGCCGCACCGACCTCACCGACGACGACGTCCGCGTGATGTACAGGGTCGTCGACACGGTCGAAGACCTCGTGGACTTGGAGAACGAGCCCGAGCCGGAGAGCACGCCGGAGGACACCCGCCGCCGGCACCGGCTGATGACGCTCGGCCACGATCCGCTCAAGCCGTAGCCCCATGAACCGGGACGAACGGGTCGTGCACGAGCTGGTGTCCGAGTACGGGCGGACGTACGCCGAGGAAGCGGACATCCGCCTGAAGGACACCCCGCAGCCGCTGTACCGGCTGCTCGTGCTGTCCCTGCTGCTCAGCGCCCGGATCCGGACCTCGGTCGCGGTGGCCGCCGCCCGGGCGCTGCACGAGGACCACCTGGACAGTCCCCGCCGGATGGCGGACGCCGACTGGCAGCAGCGGGTGGATGCTCTCGGCCGCGGCGGCTACCGGCGCTACGACGAGCGGACCGCCACCCAGCTCGGTGACGGCGCCGAGCTGCTGACCGAGCGGTGGGGCGGGGACCTGCGCCGCCTGCACCGGGAGGCGGAGGGCGACACCGCCGCACTCAAGCGGCTGCTCCAGGAGGAGCCGGGCATCGGGCCGGCCGGCGCCGACATCTTCCTGCGCGAGGCGCAGCGGGTGTGGCCCGACGTCGCGCCGTACCTGGACGGCAAGGCGCTGTCCGGCGCCGGGCGGCTCGGCCTGCCGAAGGACCCCCGCAAGCTCGCCGGGCTGGCCGGTGACACCGAACCGGCCGTGCTGGCCGCCGCGTTGGTACGCGCGGCGCTCGACGAGCAGGTGGCCGAGGACTGTCTGCGCCGCGCCGGCTGACCGTGCAAGACTGCTCCCCGCACGTCCCGGGGTGACCGCCGGGACCGGACGGGGCGGAGGAGCAGCACGTGACGGGGACCGGGGCGGACATCCAGGACATCGACACCACGCGGCCGCATCCGGCCCGGGTGTACGACTGGTTCCTCGGCGGCAAGGACAACTATCCGGTCGACGAGCGGCTGGGCCGGCAGATCGCGGCGATCGACGGGGGTGCCCCGAAGGCCGCGCGCGCCAACCGGGCCTTCATGCGCCGGACCACGCGCGCGCTGGCCGCGGAGGCGGGAATCCGCCAGTTCCTGGACATCGGCACCGGCATACCGACCGAGCCGAACCTGCACCAGATCGCGCAGTCCGCCGCCCCGGACGCCCGCGTGGTCTACGTCGACAACGACCCCATCGTGCTGGCCCACGCGAACGCGCTGCTGCGCGGCACCCCCGAGGGCGTGACGGAGTACGTGCAGGCCGACGCCCGCGATCCGCGCACCATCCTCGAACAGGCAGCCCGCGTACTGGACTTCGGCCGGCCGGTGGCCCTCTCCCTCATCGCCCTGCTGCACTTCGTCGCCGACGAGGACGGCGCCCATGAGCTGGTCACCACCCTGGTCGAGGCGCTGGCACCGGGCAGCGCGCTGGTGCTGTCCACCATGACCGCCGACTTCGAGCCGGAGAACGTCCACAAGGGCATCGCCATGTACGCGGCGGGCCGGGTGACCCTGGTGGCCCGTTCGCACGCCGAGGTCGGCACGTTCTTCACCGGGCTCGACCTGATCGAGCCGGGCATCGTCTCGGTGGCCGACTGGCGCCCCGAGAGTCCGTCCGACGGGCCGGTCTCCCTGTACGGCGGGGCCGCGCTCAAGCCCTGACCGGCCTTCCGCCTCCTCCCGGTGGTCCACGTGCCCTCTCGCCCGTGGGTTCCGGCCTGCGCGACAATGACGGCGGACGACCCCCCGTGGGAAGGGCGGATACGTGAGTGAGGGCCACCTGCCGCCGGCCGGGCCGGCGCGGCTGAACACCTCCGTGGCGCACAACGCTAGGGTGTGGAACTACTGGATCGGCGGCAAGGACAACTACGAGGTCGACCAGCAGGTCGGCGAGCAGGTCGCCGGAATGTTCCCGGTGATCCGGGCGGTGGCCCGCGCGGACCGGGACTTCCTGGGGCGCGCGGTGCGGTTCCTGGCGGGCGAACGGGGCATCCGCCAGTTCCTGGACATCGGCACGGGCCTGCCGACGGCCGACAACACGCACGAGATGGCCCAGCACATCGCCCCCGAGTCCCGGGTCGTGTACGTGGACAACGACCCGATCGTGCTCGTGCACGCCCGCTCGCTGCTCACCAGCTCCCCCGAGGGCGTCACGGACTACATCGACGCCGATGTGCGCGACCCGGACGCGATCATGCAGCGCGCCGCCGAGACCCTGGACCTCACCCGGCCGGTCGCGCTGATGATGCTCGGCATCCTCAACTTCGTGCTGGACACGGCCGAGGCCCGGGACATCGTGCGGCGGCTGACGGCGACGCTGCCCGCGGGCAGCCATCTCGCGCTGACCCATCCGACGTACGACGCGGACGTGGGCGGCGAGGGCAACGTGGCCGCCATGGAGTTCTGGAACGCCCACGCCACCCCGCCGATCACGGCCCGCGGCCGGGAGGAGATCGCCGGTTTCCTGGAGGGTCTCGAGCCGGTCGAACCGGGGCTGGTGCCGTGCTCGCAGTGGCGCGCCGAGTCGGCGCCGGCGGCCCCGGTGCCCCAGTTCGGCGCGGTGGCCGTGAAACCCTGAACACTCCAGCACCGGGCGGATTCCGCCGAGGAGGACGCATGACCACCCTTGCCGATCCCGTGCCCGGCGGGCGTCCCGACGATCTGCGCCGGGTCGCCGCGCTCACCGCCGGCCTGGCCGCCGGCGGCGTGCGCGGCATCGTGCTGGCGTACGTCGACACGGCGGGCGTCACCCGGGTGAAGACCATCCCGACGGCACGGCTGGAGGCTGCCGTGGCCTGGGGGGTCGGCATGTCCCCGGTGTTCGACACGTTCCTCGCCCACGACTCGGTCGTCACCACCGACGTCCTCGGCTCCCCCGACGGTGACCTGCGGCTCTACCCGGACCTGGACCGGCTGGTGGCACTGGCCGGGCAACCCGGGTGGGCGTGGGCGCCGGTGGACCGGATCACCCAGGAGGGCGCCCGGCACCCCGGCTGCGCCCGGACCTTCCTGCGCCGGGTCGTCGCCGACGCCGCCCAGCGGTACGGCCTCGCCTTCAAGGCGGCGGTCGAGGTCGAGTGGGCGGTCGGGCTCGGCTCGGCGCCCGCCGGGGAGTTCGAGCCGGCGGTGTCCGGTCCGGCGTACGGCGCGATCCGGCAGGTCGAGCTGAGCGACTACACCGCCGACCTGCTGGCCGCACTCGACGCCCAGGACGTGGACGTCGACCAGGTGCACCCCGAGTACGCGGCCGGCCAGTTCGAGATCTCGGTGGGCGCGCTGGACCCGGTGGCTGCGGCCGACCGCAGCGTGCTGGTGCGGCAGACCGTCCGGGCGGTGGCGCAGCGGCACCGGCTGCGGGTCTCCTTCGCGCCCGCGTACCTTCCCGAGGGGGTCGGCAACGGCGGCCACCTGCACCTGTCCTGCTGGCGCGGCGGAAGGAACCTGCACGCCGGCGGCGACCGCCGGTACGGCATGACGGCCGAGGCGGAAGGCTTCGCGGCCGGAATCCTCGCCCGCCTCCCCGCTCTGACGGCGGTCACCGCCCCGAGCCCGGCCAGCTATCTGCGCCTCAGGCCGTCCCAGTGGGCGGGCGTGTTCACGGCCTGGGGCCGCGAGACGCGCGAGGCGGCGCTGCGGCTGATCACGGGCATGGCGGGGCGCCACGACCGGGACGCCAACCTGGAGGTCAAGCCGGTCGACCTGGCGGCCAACCCGTATCTGGCCCTCGGCTGCGTGATCGCCGCCGGACTCGACGGCATCACGGCGGAGCGCGCCCTGCCCGACGAGATCACCGGCGACCCGGCCCGCTACGGCCCCGACGAGGCGGCGGCCCTCGGCCTGCGGCGGCTGCCGCGGTCGCTGCCGGAGGCCGTGGAGGAGTTCCGCGCGGACCCGGTGCTGCGGGCCGCGCTGGGCCCCGTGCTGGCGGACGCGGTGAGCGCAGTACGGCTCGGCGAGGCGGCGGCCGCCCGTGACCTCGACGACGCCCAGGTGGCGGCGGCCTACCGCTGGACGTACTGACGATGGCCGCTCCGGGACCGGTCCACGAGGCCCTCGCCGCGCTGCCGCTGGTGGATCACCACTGCCACGGTGCGGTGACCGCCGACCTGAGCGCCGGGGAGTTCGAGTCACTGATCACCGAGGGCGAGGCCTGGCCCGGCGTCTCGGCCTTCGACAGCCCCGCCGGGGTGGCCGTCCGCCGCCACTGCGCCCCGCTGCTGGACCTCCCCCGGCACGCACCGCCCGCCGAATACGTGGCCCGCCGGGCGGAACTCGGCTGGCAGGAGGTCAACCGGCGCTTCCTGACCGCCGCCGGAGCCGAGGTCTTCTGCCTGGACACGGGCTACGCCCCGCACCCCGTGACCTCCCCGGCGCACCTGGCGGCGGCGGCCGGTGCCACCGCGTGCGAGGTCGTACGGCTGGAGCAGATCGCGGAGTCGGTGGCCGAGCGGGGCGTGGAGGCGGGCGAGTACGCGGCCGTGTTCCGCGCCGCCGCCGAGGAGGCCGTTCGCCGGCCGGGCGTGGTGGCGGTGAAGTCGGTCGCCGCGTACCGCACCGGCTTCGCCCTCGCTCCCGGGCGCCCGACGGACGCCGAGGTGACGCGGGCGGCCCGGCGCTGGCAGGCGCGGGGCGGCCGGCTCACCGACCCGGTCCTGGTCCGGCACCTGCTGTGGACCGCCGTCGACCTGGGCCTGCCGCTGCAGTTGCACACCGGGTTCGGCGACGCGGACCTACGGCTGCACCGCGCCGATCCCGCGCTGCTCACCGACTGGCTGCACCGGACGGCCGGCACCGTCCCGGTGCTGCTGCTGCACTGCTGGCCCTACCACCGCCAGGCCGCCTACCTGTCGGCGGTGTTCGAGCAGGTGTACCTGGACGTCGGCCTCGCCCTGCACTACACCGGCCCGGCCCGCTGCCGTGCCGTACTGGAGGAGGCACTGGAGATCACCCCGTTCCGCAAACTGCTGTACAGCTCCGACGCCTACGGTGTGGCCGAGTTCCACCACCTGGGTGCCCTGTGCTTCCGGCAGGGCCTCGCCGATCTGCTGCAGGACCGCGTGGACGCCGACGAGTTGAGCCTGGCCGACGCCCTGCGGATCGCGGCCTGGACGGGCCGCGACAACGCCCGCCGACTGTACGGGCCGCCCGTATCCGAACCGGCCCGCGAACCCTGCGGACGCCCCGCCCGGAAAGTATGATCAAGCAATGTCTGACATGACCGAGACCACGCCCGGCTGGCTGACCACGGACGAGCTGGAAATGGCCAGGGCCCGGATGCCGATCCTGTACGTCGAGGCCGTGCCCGTGCGCGTGGACGACAGCGGCGAAGTCACCAGTATCGGACTGCTGCTGCGCATCGGCCCGGACGGAACGGTCAGCCGGACCCTGGTCTCCGGGCGCGTCCTGCACCACGAGCGGGTCCGCGACGCGCTGCTGCGCCACCTGGAGAAGGACCTCGGCCCGGTCGCCCTGCCGCGCGTCCCCGCCTCCCTGCAGCCCTTCACGGTCGCCGAGTACTTCCCCACGGCCGGTATCACCCCGTACCACGACCCGCGCCAGCACGCGGTGTCCCTGGCCTACATCGTGCCCGTCACCGGGGACTGCCGGCCCCGCCAGGACGCGCTGGACCTCGTCTGGTTCAGCCCCCAGGAGGCCGCCTCACCGGCCGTGCAGAACGAGATGCCGGGCGGCCACGGCGTCCTGCTCAAGCAGGCGCTCGCGCACGTGGGCCTGACCTTCTGACCGCTGGGGATCAGCGCACACCGATGCCACAATCGAGAACGACACAGTGCACGGGGGTCGTGTCAGGAGGCCCGAATGTGCGGCTCGATCGAGAGGCTCGCAAAGCCGATCCGCGGTGACCCGTGCACGGACGGCCCGGCCCGGTCCCCGGGCTGTCCGGCGCTCGCGGACGGGGCGCAGTGATGGCGGTGGGGCGGGAGGGGAGACGACCGCGGCAGCCCCTTCCCGACCTGCACGTGCGGCTGCGTTCCGAACTGGGCCGGATCGACGAGCAGCTGCGTGCCCTGGTGTCCTCCATGGACCGGCTGCAAGGCCTGCTGGACGCGGTGGTGGCCATCAGCCGTGAGGTGGAACTGCCCGCGGTGCTCCGCCGCATCGTGACCACCGCCATGGACCTGGTCGGCGCCCGTTACGGGGCGCTGGGGGTACTCAACGAGTCCGGGGAGCGGCTGGAGCAGTTCATCTCGGCCGGTCTGTCCGAGCAGGAACGCCGTGATCTGGCCGAGGTGGGACTGCCTCGCGGTCGCGGTGTCCTCGGCCACCTGATCCGCTACCCCGACCCCCTGCGGGTCACCGACATCCTGGCCCACCCGTCCTCCGTCGGGTTCCCGCCCGGCCATCCGCGCCTGCACTCCCTGCTCGGGGTCGCCATCTCCGTGCGCGGCGAGATCTACGGCGACCTCTACCTCTCCGAGCGCCTCGACGGGCGGTCCTTCGACGTGCACGACGAGAACGTGGTCGTCGCCCTGGCCAGCGCCGCCGGCATCGCGATCGAGAACGTCCGCCTCTTCGAACGGGTGCGGGTCGGAGCCGAGCAGTTCCAGCGGCTGCTGCTGCCCACCCTGCCCGACCTGCGGCCCTTCACCGCCGCCGCCATCTACCGGCCCGCCGCCGAGCCCAGCCAGCTCGGCGGGGACTGGTACGACGCCGTCCCCCTGCCCGACAACGTGGTCGCGGTCGTCATCGGTGACGTGGTCGGCCATGATCTGCGGGCCGCCGCCGCGATGGCCGCCACCCGCAACATGCTCCGCGCGCTCCTGCTTCACCCGGCCGCCCCTCCGCCCGGCGCGGTCCTCACCCAGCTCGACCGGGCCCTCGAGGCCGTCACCGACCATCCCGTCACGACCACCACCCTGGCCCGCATCGAACCGGCCGAAACGGGCTGGCGGCTGCGCTGGAGCACCGCGGGCCACGTCCCGCCCCTGGTGATCACCCATGAGCGCCGCGCCGCATACCTGCTCGCCGAGCCCGGGCTGCCGCTCGGCGTCGACACCGCTCAGCCCCGGCCCGACCACTCCCGCTTCCTGCCCCCGCAGGCCACCGTGGTCTTCTTCACCGACGGGCTGATCGAACACCCGCGCCACCCCATCGACCAGAGCCTGAACGACCTCGCCGAACTCGCCTCGGCGCACGCCTCGCTCCCCCTCCCGGAGTTCGTCCGGGTACTGGCCGACCAGCACCCCAGCGACGGGCACGACGACATGGCCGTCCTCGCCCTGCGCACCCCGGCCCCCTGACCGCCCGCCCGGTGCCGTGGAGGATCCCCCGGATCCGGCGGATGATGGGCCTCGGGGCGATGTCGAGACGGAGGTCGCCCGATGGCTGACGCCCGGCACGAACGGTTGCGGCGCACGGGCCTGACCGCCCTGGAGATCTGTGTCGTGGCGGCCCTGTACTTCGGTTCGGCCAGGGCGGGGCTGGTGCAGCAGCTGGTGCGCAGCCAGGTCACCCCCCTGTGGCCGCCCAGTGGTATCGCGCTGACGAGTCTGCTGCTCGGCGGATCGCGGATCTGGCCGGGCATCGCCCTCGGCGCCTTCCTGGCCAACATCTGGCTCGGGCCGTCGCTCGCCGCCGTGCTCGCGATCACGGCCGGGAACACCTTGGCGCCCGTCTGTTCCTACGCGCTGCTGCGCCGGGCGGGGTTCCGCAAGGAACTGGACCGTCTGCGGGACGCGCTCTCGCTGATCTTCCTGGGTGCCTTCACCGGAATGCTGGTCAGCGCCACGACGGGCAGCACGACGCTGCTCCTCGCGGACGCGCTGAGCAGTCACGGCTTCTGGCCGACGTGGTCGGTCTGGTGGACCGGCGACGCGATGGGCGTGCTGGTCGTGACGCCGTTCCTGCTCGTCCTGCGCTCGGCGCGATGGCCGAAGCACGCGTCGCCGTCCCGGTGGGTGGAGGGGCTGCTGCTCACGGCGGCCACCGCCTGTGTCGGCTTGGTCGAGACCAGCAGCACGCCCCTGCTGTTCCTCGGCTTTCCGCTGCTGATCTGGGCCGCCTTCCGCTTCCAGCTGGCCGGGGCCGCACCGTGCGCGCTGGCCGTGTCGACCTTCGCGATCGTCTCCGCCGCCCGGCGGACGGGCCCGTTCGCGGGACACGACCTGCTCACCAACATGATCACCCTGCAGGCGTTCAACACCTCCGCCGCGCTGACCGCGCTGCTGCTCGCCACGGTCATCAGTCAGCGGAACCAGACCGAGCGGGAGATCGCGCGGGCCTGCACCCAGCTCGCCCAGATGGTCGCCAGGATCACCACCGGCGATCAGCGCCCGATGTTCCCCGGCCGGGAGAGCGACCACGACGAGCCGGCCGGGCAGAGCCGGCAGACACAGCAAAGGCCGTCTCCTCAAAGTTGAGAAGACGGCCTCCGACCGGCATCAAAGCTGGTCGGGACGACAGGATTTGAACCTGCGACCCCTTGACCCCCAGTCAAGTGCGCTACCAAGCTGCGCCACGTCCCGGTGCCGTTTGACCTGGGCTTTCCCCGGGCCGAACGCGCACAGAAACAATACCGCACTCGGATCGGTGGTCGCGCGCCCCTTTCCTCGTTGACCTCAAGCTTGGTTGAGGTTGCACGATCGTCCGTATGACGATCACAGCGGACGAAAGCCGCGTGTACGGCTACGACGACCTGTCCCGGCTGATGGGCATGATGACCGGCGACGAGAAACACGGCCCCGCGGCGACCTCCACCCTCGACGTGCTGTGGGTGCTCTACGACCGCGTGCTCCGGGTCACCCCCGAGCGGCGCGACGACCCGGCCCGGGACCGCTTCCTGCTGAGCAAGGGGCACGGGCCCATGGCCTACTACGCCGTGCTGGCCGCCAAGGGCTTCGTGCCGGTGGAGTGGCTGCCGGGCTTCGGGTCGTACGACTCCCCGCTCGGGCATCACCCCGACCGTGTGCTGGTGCCGGGGGCCGAGATCGGCAGCGGGTCGCTCGGGCACGGGCTGCCCATCGCCGTGGGCACCGCGCTGGGCCTGCGGGCGCGGGGGCTGGGCGATCCCGCGGTCTGGGTGCTGATCGGGGACGCCGAGCTGGACGAGGGCAGCAACCACGAGGCGATCGCCTTCGCCGGGCCGGCCGGTCTTGACCGGCTGCACACGGTGGTGATCGACAACTCTTCCGCCAGTCATGCGCTGCCCGGCGGGATCGCCGCCCGGTTCGAGGCCGCGGGCTGGTCCGCGGTGACCGTCGACGGGCGGGACCACGAGGCGCTGTCCGCCGCGTTCACCGCGCCGCATCCGGGCCGGCCGCGCGTGGTCGTGGCCCGCGTCGAACCGAAGAACGCCTGACCCTCCTGCCGCCGCCGTGAAACGCCGTGGCCCGTGTGACCCCGTGGCCGCGGCCCGATGACTCGGCCTCACGGCGCTGACGGCCTCACGGCCGCGCGGCCGCACAGAATCACGGCCTCACTGACTCATGGAAAGGGCCCTTCGATGGACACCATGCGTGACCGCTTCGCCCCCGTCGTCTCCCGGATGCTGGACGAGGACCCGCGGGTCGCCGTCGTCCTCGCCGAGATCGGTGCCGCCGGATTCCAGGAGGCCGCGCGCCGGCATCCCGAACGCGTGATCAACGTGGGCATCCGGGAACAACTGATGATCGGAACGGCGGCGGGGCTGGCGCTCACCGGGCTGCGGCCCGTCGTGCACACCTTCGCCAGCTTCCTCGTGGAGCGGCCGTTCGAGCAGGTCAAGCTGGATCTGGGGCACCAGGACACGGGGGCGGTGCTGGTCAGCGCCGCCGCTTCCTTCGACTGGCCGGCCGGCGGCTTCACCCACATGGCCCCGGGCGACGTGGCAATCCTGGACACGCTGGACGGCTGGACCGTGCACGTGCCCGGACATCCGGACGAGGCCGAGACACTGCTGCACCACGCGGTCGCCGCGGGCGACGACAAGGTGTACGTGCGGCTGTCCGTGCAGTCCAACCGGGCGGGCCGGGTGATCGACGGGCAGCACCTCCGCACGGTCCGCGGGGGCCGCTCCGGGGTGGTCGTCGCCGTCGGGCCGATGCTGGACGCGGTCCTCGACGCCACGGAGGGCCTGGACGTGACCGTGCTGTACGCGACGACCGTACGGCCCTTCGACGCGGCCGGCCTGCGCCGGGCGACGGAAGCCGCGGGCACGGACGTCGTGCTGGTCGAGCCGTACCTCGCCGGGACGTCGACGGCCGCGGTGAACGAGGCGCTCTCCGACGTCCCGCACCGCGTGCTCGGCCTCGGCGTGGGCCGCCGCGAGCTGCGCCGCTACGGCACGATCGAGGAACACGTCGCCGCCCACGGCCTGGACCCGGCGGCCTTGCGGGAACGGATCGGCGGCTTCACGGGCGCTGGACGAGCGGCGGCTGCGGGGTGAGCACCGGGGCCGGGGGCCGGGCGGCCGGCAGGTGCACACCGGAGGCCGGACGAGCGGCTGCTGCCGGGTGAGCACCGGGGTCAGGGGGCGGGGGTGTTCGTGTCCGTGCGGATCAGGTTGCGTATCGCCGGGACGGCGAGCAGGGCGGCGGCCACGACCAGGCTCGTCGCCGCGGCGATGAGCAGCACCCGGTCGGCACCCAGGGCTCCGGCCGCCGGACCGGCGAGGGCCTGGCCGACCGGCATCATGGCGAGCGAGCCCGCGACGTCGTAGGCGTGGATGCGGTTGAGGACGTCGGCCGGTACCTGGGTCTGGACGGTGGTCGCCCACATGACGCTCCAGAACGACAGGCCGACGCCGGCGACGGCGGCCGCGGCCGCCATGGCGGGTACGCCGAGGCCGGCCCCGACGGCCGCCGGGAGGGCGAAGAAGAGGAAGAGGGAGACCGCACCCGCGCGGAGCATGCGGCGGGGCCGGAGCCGGAGCGCGAACAGGCCGCCGACCACCGTGCCCGCCCCCAGCGCCGAGTTGATCAGGCCGTAGGCTCCCGGACCGTGGTTGCGGACCACCTCGGTCGCCACCAGCGGGACGGTCGGCCCCCATGCGGCGATCATGTAGAGACACCAGATCGCGATCACACCCCACAGCCACGTGCGGGAGCGGAACTCCCGCCAGCCGTCGACGAGATCGGCGCGGAAGGCACGCGGTCCGGAGCCGGTGGCGGCGCGGCCGCCCGGGGGGAGCGGGGGCAGCCGGAGCAGCAGCAGGCACAGCGCGCTGACCGCGTAGGTGGCGGCGTGCGCGGCGAAGACACCGCCGGGCGAGGCCAGACCGACCAGGACACCGGCGACGGCCGGGCCGGCCAGCTGAGCGGCGGACTCCGCGATGCGGATCGCCCCGTTCGCGCCCTGGACGTCGGCGGCGAGACGGGGCACCGTGCTGGCCACGCCGGGCTGGAACACGGCTCCGGCCATGCCGTTGACGACACCTGTGGCACAGATCTGCCAGAGCACCACGTGACCGGTGAAGAACAGGCCCGCGGCGAGGGCCTGGGTGCCGAGCCGGACGAGGTCGGCGCCGATCATCAGTCTGCGGGTGCTGAACCGGTCGGCGATCACCCCGCCGAAGACGACCAGTCCGGCGAACGCGGCTGCCGTGGAGGCCATGGCGAGGCCGACGGCGCCCGCGCCGTACCCGTGCTCCAGCAGGCCGGCGGCGAGGGCCACGGGCAGCATGGTGTCGCCGAGGCGGGCGACGGCCCGGGCCGCGAAGAACAGCGCGAAGTCCCGCGACCAGACGGGCGGGGCCCCGCCCGCTTCCCCGCGTACCCGCTGGGCGGCGGTGCCGCGCCGTGCACCCGTTCCGGTCATGCCGAGTTCTCCCCTCCCTGTCCCCGCGTGGCCCGGCCACACTGCCGTCCGGCGAGCGGCGCGAGGAGACGGTGGCGCCGTACGGGGCGGATGCACCCCGCAGACGGCCCGGCCCTCGGGCCGTCGACCCCACAGCTCCTCAGGGCCGTCGACCTCACAGTTCCTCAGGCCTCCCGCCCCGCCCTGTGTCGCGCGCCGCCGACGCGCGGGATCATGCCACGCCGCGGCCCCTGCCCACCGGGGTTTTCACTCCCCGGGCGGCATCCCCAACTCGGGGTGGGCGTCCAGGAGTCGGGGCGGGGCGGCCTGGCGCCAGGAGTCGGCGAGGATGTCCCGCAGCTCGCCCTCGTCCTCCAAGGCGCCCAGTCTCACCCGCACCCAGGCGAACTGGGCCTCGTGACCGGCGATCCAGAACTTGTCCGGCTCCGCCAGCACCAGTTCGTCGCGTTCCTCCTTGGGGCACCGCACCGCGATGGACGTCTCGTCCTCGGGCAGGGTCGCGAACATCTTGGCGGCCACCCGGAACGTGGGCATGCTCCAGGCGGTCTTCTCCGTGGTGTCCGGCAGGGACAGGGCGATTCGGCGTACGTCTTCGGCATCCGGCATGCCACGCACCGTAGCCCCTGCCACTGACAGTCACTCCGCCGAAGCCCCAGGCCGCTCGCGGAAGGAGGCGGCCGGGGCTGTCACGCCTGTGCCGCCTCCCCCAGGGCCTGCAGCACCGGGCGGATCAGCGGGTGTTCCTCGGCACCCCGGCGTACGGCCGCGAAGACCCTGCGGGTCGGGGCGACGCCGTCGACGGGGCGTACGACCACGCCGCTGAGGTCCATGCCGCGCAGCGCCGAGCGCGGCACGAGGGCCACGCCGACGTCGGCCGAGGCGAGGGCGACGACGGCCCTGAAGTCGTCGGAGGAGTGCTCCAGGCGGGGCTCGAACCCGGCACTCTCACAGGCGAGGACCACCACGTCGTGGCAGGGATTGCCCGGGTACGGGCCGATCCAGGGGTCCTTGGCCAGTTCGGCGAGCGGCACCTCGGGTGCGTCCGCCAGGCGGTGCCCCACGGGTACGACCGCGTCGAACGGCTCGGCGTAGAGCGGTACGTGGGTCAGGCGGGGGTCGTCGGCGGGCGGCGCACCCCGGTACTCGACGGCCACCGCCACGTCCACCTGCCGGTCCAGGACCATGGGGAGGCTGGCGTCGCCCTCGGCGTCCTGGACCCGGATCCGTATCCCCGGCGCGGCGGCGACGAGGCGGGCCACCGCCGGGGCCACCACCTGGGCGATGCCGGTGGCGAAGGCAGCCACGGTGACCGTGCCGGCCTCGCCCGAGCCGTACGCGGCCAGCTCGGCCTCGGCCCGCTCCAGCTGGGCCAGGACGGCATGGGTGTGGTTGAGCAGGATCTCGCCGGCCGGGGTGAGCCGTACGCCCTTCGCGCCGCGCTCGACCAGGCGGTGCCCGGTCTCCTGCTCCAGGGCCGTGAGCTGCTGGGAGACGGCGGAGGGGGTGAGGTAGAGCGCGGCGGCCGCCGCCGTGACCGTGCGGTGGTCGGCCACCGCACGGAGGATGTGGAGCCGCCGTGCTTCGATCATGCCTTCCAGTATCCCAGGGCGGCCGCCCTGGTCAGGCCTCCAGCTGGGCGCGCGCCGCGATGAAGGCGTCGACCGCGCGGTCGACGTCCGCCGTGGAGTGCGCGGCGGACAGCTGGACGCGGATGCGGGCCTGTCCCTGCGGGACGACCGGGTAGGAGAAGCCGATCACGTAGACCCCGCGCTCCAGGAGCAGCTCGGCCATGCGGCCCGCCTTCGCCGCGTCGCCGATCATGACGGGCGCGATGGCGTGGTCGCCGGGGAGGACGTCGAAGCCCGCCTCGGTCATCCGGCTGCGGAACAGCTTGGTGTTCTCGGCGAGCCGGACGCGCAGGTCGTCGGCGGACTCCAGCAGGTCGAGGACCTTCAGGGAGGCGGCGGCGATCACCGGGGCCAGCGTGTTGGAGAACAGGTACGGGCGGGAGCGCTGGCGCAGCAGGGCGACGATCTCGGCGCGGGCGGCGACGTAACCGCCGGACGCGCCGCCGAGGGCCTTGCCGAGGGTGCCGGTGATGATGTCGACGCGGTCCATGACGCCGTGCAGCTCGGGGGTGCCCCGGCCGGTCGGGCCGACGAAGCCGACGGCGTGCGAGTCGTCGACCATGACCATCGCGTCGTACCGGTCGGCGAGGTCGCAGATCTCGGCGAGCGGGGCCACGTAGCCGTCCATGGAGAAGACGCCGTCGGTGACGATCAGGCGGCGGCGGGCGTCGGACGCCTCCTTGAGCTTCGCCTCCAGGTCCGCGAGGTCCCGGTTGGCGTAGCGGTAACGGCGGGCCTTGGACAGCCGGATGCCGTCGATGATGGAGGCGTGGTTGAGGGCGTCGGAGATCACCGCGTCCTCCTCGCCGAGCAGGGTCTCGAAGACGCCGCCGTTGGCGTCGAAGCAGGAGGAGTACAGGATCGTGTCCTCCTGGCCGAGGAACGCCGACAGCCGGGCCTCCAGCTCCTTGTGCACTTCCTGGGTGCCGCAGATGAAGCGGACCGACGCCATGCCGTAGCCCCAGCGGTCCAGGGCCTGGTGCGCGGCGGCGATCACCTCGGGGTGGTCGGCGAGGCCGAGGTAGTTGTTGGCGCAGAAGTTGAGGACCTCGCCGGGACGGCCGCCGGCGGTGACGTTCACGGTCGCGGACTGCGGGGTGCCGATGACGCGCTCGGGCTTGTGCAGGCCGGCGGCGCGGATCTCGTCGAGGGTGGCGCGCAGGTCGTCACGGACGGTTTCGAACATGGGTGCTCCTGAAAGTGCTGACGGGGTGAGGGCGTTCGCGTTCCACGGCTCGTGCCGTGCCACGGCTCACGCGGTCCAGTCGAGGATGACCTTGCCGCCCTTGCCGCTCGCGGCGTCGGCGAACGCGGTCTCGAAGTCCCGGTAGTCGTACCGGCCGGTGATCACCGGGGCGAGGTCCAGGCCGCCCTCCAGCAGCACGGACATCGCGTACCAGGTCTCGAACATCTCACGGCCGTAGATGCCCTTGATGGTGATCATCGAGGTGACGATCCGGGCCCAGTCGACGGGGAACTCCTGCGCGGGCAGGCCGAGCATGGCGATCCGGCCGCCGTGCGTCATGTTGGCGATCATGTCGCGCATGGCCTCGGGCCGGCCGGACATCTCCAGGCCGATGTCGAAGCCCTCGCGCAGGCTCAGCTCCCGCTGCCCGTCGGCGATGGTGGACTCGGCGACGTTCAGGGCGAGGCTCACCCCTATCTTGCGGGCGATCTCCAGGCGCTCCTCGCTGACGTCGGTGATGACGACGTTGCGGGCGCCGGCGTGCCGGGCCACCGCGGCGGCCATCAGGCCGATCGGTCCGGCACCGGTGATCAGCACGTCCTCGCCGACCAGCGGGAAGGACAGGGCGGTGTGCACGGCGTTGCCGAAGGGGTCGAAGATCGCGGCGACGTCGAGGTCGACGGGGATGCGGTGCACCCAGACATTGGACGCGGGCAGGGCGACGTACTCGGCGAAGGCGCCGTCACGGCCGACTCCGAGGCCCACGGTGGCCCGGCACAGGTGGCGGCGGCCGGCCAGGCAGTTGCGGCACTTGCCGCACACGAGGTGGCCCTCTCCGCTGACGCGGTCGCCGATGCGGATGTCGGTGACGTCGCGACCGGTCTCGACGACCTGCCCGACGAACTCGTGCCCCACCACGAGCGGCGTGCTGATCGCCTGCTGGGCCCAGCCGTCCCAGGCCCGGATGTGCAGGTCGGTACCGCAGATACCGGTCCGCATGACCTTGATCAGTACGTCACCGGGTCCGATGGCGGGCTCCGGGACGTCCGTCAGCCAGAGTCCCGGCTCCGCCTTCTGCTTGACCAGCGCCTTCACGCAACGGCTCCTGAGGGTGAGGCCCGGGCCGCGGGCATGCCGAAGAAGCCCGCACCGGGTCAGAGGGGTGGAATCACTCCGCAATCTGCCGTATGTGCGGACCGGGGTCCATCGAGCTTTTCTTAACCGCCGCCTCAGCTTTCCTTCAGGCCCCGCGCAGAGCCCTTGGCACAGCCGCGTTCCGTGCCTCTTTCGATGTCCGCCGCGTCAGAGGGGCAGGCCGCCCTCCGTACTCCGTTCGAGGCGTAGGACGAGGTCGGCGGCGAGCGTCTTGATGGTCTCCAGGCCCGCCCTGCCCCAGGCCCGGGGCTGGATGTCGGCGGCGCACACGGTGCCGAGCGTCATGCCGGAGCTGTCGATGAGCGGGGCGCCGAGATAGGACCGGATGCCGTACTCGTCGACGACCGGGTTGCCCGCGAACCGGGGATAGTCGCGGACGTCCTCCAGCACCAGCGCTTTGTGGCGGACTACCACATGGGGGCAGAAGCCATAGTCGCGCGGCAGCGTCCGGCCGATCTCGGCTCTGCTGCCGTCGTCCCGTACGACCGGGGCGGTGGCGGGGGTACTCAGGCCCGCGAAGTACTGGTGGTCCTCGCCGATGAAGTTGACCATGGCGTAGAGCGCGCCGGTGAGCTGGGCCAGGTGGCCTGCGAACGCGTCGAGCACCGGATCGGGCCGGTCCGCCAGGCCGAGTCGGCGCAGCCGGTGCACGCGGGCGGGGGCCTCCTTGTCCTCGGGGGTGAGCAGCAGACCCCGGACCGGCCGGGGCGGCTCGTAGCTCATGACCGGGCTCCGTCGCTGTGGACGTCTCTCATATAGCGGCTCCGTGGGCGGTAGGGCGGGATCACATGTGGGCGCCATGGCTGGGCATGGTCGCCGGGGCGTGGGCGAGGAGGTGGCGTACGAGGGTGAGCAGGGTCTGCACGCCGGAACTGGAGATCCGGGCGTCACAGCGCACCACCGGCACCTCCGGATCGAGGTCGATGGCGGCCCGCACCTCGTCGGGGTCGTAGCGCAGGGAGCCGTCGAACTCGTTGACGGCGATGATGAAGGCGAGCCCGCGCTCCTCGAAGAAGTCCACGGCGGCGAAGCAGTCCTGCAGGCGCCGGGTGTCGGCGAGGATCACCGCGCCGAGCGCGCCCTCGGACAGCTCGTCCCACATGAACCAGAACCGCTCCTGTCCCGGCGTGCCGAACAGGTAGAGCACGTGTTCCGGATCGAGGGTGATCCGGCCGAAGTCCATGGCGACCGTGGTCTCCATCTTGTTCTCGATGCCGTCGAGACTGTCCGTGCCGACACTGACCGTGGTGAGCAGCTCCTCCGTGCTGAGCGGCGCGATCTCGCTGACCGCGCCCACGAAGGTCGTCTTGCCGACTCCGAACCCGCCCGCCACAAGGATCTTGAGCGCGGTGGGGAACGGGTCAGAGCTGTCGTCGTAGTCCATCGAGCACTGCCTCCAGCAGAGACCGGTCAGTGGGGATGTGGTGGTAGGCGGGCGGCTTGGTGGTCAGCGCGCCGCAGTCGACGAGGTCCGACAGCAGCACCTTGGTGACCACGGCGGGCAGTTTCAGCTGGGCGGCGACCTCGGCTACGGAGACGGGTGCGCGGCACAGGTCGAGAGCCTGTGCGTGCTCGGGCCCGAGGTAGCCCAGTGGGGTGACGCCGGTGGCCATCACCTGCGACATCAGGTCGAGGGCGATGCTCGGCTCGGTGCGGCCGTTGCTGATCGTGAAGGGGCGCACCAGCCGCCCGGCAGCGTCGTCCAGCCAGGGCCCGTCGCCGGCTGCGGCCACGCTCAAGTCCTCGTCGCCGTGGCATCGACGGCGTGCTGCCGGGGTGCGGTGACCAGGTAGGGGCGGACGCTCTTGACCAGCATCGCCATCTCGTAGCCGAGCACCGCCGCGTCGGCCTCCCGGCCGGCGAGCACCGCGAGGCAGGTCCCGGAGCCGGCCGTGGTGACGAACAGCAGCGTCTTGTCGAGTTCGACGACGACCTGGCGGACGTCGCCGCCGTCCCCGAACCGGACGCCCGCGCTGCGGCCGAGGGAGTACAGACCGGAGGCCAGGGCCGCCATGTGGTCGGCGCTGTCGAGGTCCAGGCCGTGTACGGACTTCACCAGTCCGTCGCAGGACAGGAGCACCGCGCTGGAGGTGTGCGGTACGCGCTGCACGAGGCCGCTCAGCAGCCAGTCGAGGTCGGTTGCGTGGGCGGTCGGCGCATCGCTGGCCATGGTGGATCGACTCCTTGGGGTACGAACGTCTGAGGGAGCGCTGGGGCGGGGGTACGACATACGGGGGTACGACATACGGGTGCGGGGGCGGTCATCCGGCCGGTGCGCTCCCTTCGGGCCGGCCGGTGCCGCGGGTGCCGTCGGATGCGGGCACATGAGCGGGTGCCTGGGGTATGGGGGCGGGCACCATGTGTTCCGAGGCCCCGTGTTCGGGGCGGGTGCGTGTGGGTTCGGCGGATTCCGGTGCGGCGGACTGGAGGTGGCCGGTGTACTCCGGGTAGTCCGACTCCAGGTGCTGCTGGGCTTCGGCGAGTCCGATCCCGCGCTGGAAGGCGGCCATCAGGCCGGGGTCGTGGCCGGCGACGGTGTCGGTGTCCTGGCGGGGCGCGGGACCGCCGCGCAGCTGGGGCACGATGTGCTGCTGGGCGCGGCGGCGCGGGAGTTGGGGCTTGTCCATCGTGCCGCGTACGGTGCCGTCGCGCGGGGTGGGTGCGATGCCCGCGTGCGCCTCCACCACCGGCCGGTCCGCGGCGCTGACGCCGGGCACCGCGTCGGCGGGGGTGGGCCGGGTCTCATGGGCGCCGCGCACGGGGAGCGGGGCGGGGGCACCTCCGTGCCGCCCACCGTTCTCCGTGCCGTGCGGGCCGGATCCGCTGTCGGCACCGGGGCGCCCGGCTCCGGCGTCCGCGCCACGCCGTCCCGGACCGCGCTGGGCGTGCCGCCGCCGGCCGGTTGCCGGAGCCTGCCCGCCACCCGCCACGCCCTCGGCACCGGCACCAGCACCAGCACCAGCACCAGCACCAGCACCAGCACCAGCACCAGCACCAGCAGGGGAACTGCCCATGCCCCCGGCCGCGGAACCGACGCCCGGTCCGCTGGCCCCGCCGCCCGCGCCCGGCGGCCCGGCCTGGAGAGGAACGTGGCCGCCCCGGGGCGCTTCCGCCGGCTGCGCGGGCGCGGGCGGCGGTGCCACGGCGGCCCCCGGCTGCTGCGGCTGCCCGGCTCCCGCCGGATCCTGCGGCTGCGCCGCGCCGGCTCCGGCACCCGCGCCCGCCGTACCCGGTGCGTTCCCCGACAGCGCCTGGGGGACGACGAGTACGGCCTGCACACCGCCGTAGATGTTGGTCTGCAGCCGCACGTGGATGCCGTGCCGGCGGGCGAGCTGGGAGACGACGTAGAGGCCGATGCGGCCGTCGGCCAGCAGGCTGGCGACGTTGACCTGGTCGGGGTCGGCGAGCAGGGCGTTCATCCGGTTCTGCTCGCCGACGGGCATGCCGAGCCCGCGGTCCTCGACCTCCACGGCGAGCCCGGAGGTGACGAGGTTGACGCGGAGCAGCACCTGGGTGTGCGGGGCGGAGAACACCGTGGCGTTCTCGATGAGTTCGGCGAGCAGGTGGATGACGTCGGCGACGGCGTGGCCGCGCAGTTCGCCGTCGATCGGCGGGACGAGCTTCACCCGGGAGTACTGTTCCACCTCGGCGATGGCCGAGCGCAGCACCTCGGTCATGCTGACCGGATTGCTCCACTGCCGCCGGGAGACCGCGCCGCCGAGCACGGCGAGGTTCTCGGCGTGCCGTCGGATACGGGTGGCCAGGTGGTCCACGTGGAACAGACCCTTGAGCAGGTCGGGGTCCTCGATCTCGTTCTCCAGGTCGTCCAGGATCGAGATCTCCCGGTGCACGAGGGACTGCAGCCGGCGCGCCAGGTTGACGAAGACCTCCAGCTTCTGTTCGCTGCCCGTCTGACTGGAGAGCTGGGCGGCACGCACGACGGCGGTGACGGCGCCGTCGTGCGCGCGGGCCAGGTCGGCGGCGAGCAGCTCGAAGTCGTCGGCGTCCACCGGCGGCCGGCGGCGCTGGCTGCGCTGGGGCGGGGCCTCGCCCTGCCGGAGCGCGTCGACCAGCGCGTGCAGGTCGGCCTCGCCGTGGGCGGCGGTGCGGCGCAGCGCGTCGACGCGGTCGGTGACCGAGCGGGCGGCGCGGTCGGCGGCCACACCCGCGATCAGGATGCCGGCGACGGCCACGCTGACCGCTCCGGCGAGCACGGCCCACAGGGTGGGGGCGGGGCGCACGCCGGAGGAACGGATGCTGAACAGGACAGCGGCGGTGCCGCTGAGCGCGACCGCGAGGGGCGGCAGCACGGCGAGCCGCATGAGCTGGGGCCGTATGTGCCTTTCGGGCAGTGCGGGAGCGGGTCGGGCGACCGGTCGCCCGTGCCGGCCGCCCTCGCGGCGGTCGGCGCGGGCGGCCGGTGCTCGGAGGTGAGACATCTGCGTCCTCGTACTGGTCCGTCGGGCTCGATTCCTCGTGCGGTGCGCGCAGCGGGCGTGGCGCCGGTGCCGGGCACGCGTCATCGCGGCGTCGGCCGACGGGACCGGTGCATCCGGCCGCGCGTCGTCCGACGGACACTCACAGTAGTTGCCTGCGCATCATGTGCGGTGGGCAGTTGCCAAACTCCCCCGCACAGCATCCCGCTCTGGTATGAGGCCTCGTACGAAGGTCCGATGACCCCGACCCGCACCTCGAACCGATCCGAAAGAACAACGATAGGACCTGGTCAGAACCGACCCGAAAGGGAAAAGGGCGGATGACGGTCCGGCGCACTCGCGCCTCTCGTCATCCGCCCGTTTCCGGCAGTCACCTGCTCGCGGCCCCGGCTCGGACCGCCTCCCTCGAACGCCGGACCCCTCCCGCCACAAACACGCAGAGTCATGCCCTTGGCCTGACCTGCGGTCGGACCAGCGCTTTCCCGGCGAGGGGTCGCCGGTCCCGCGCGTCAGCCGCGCTTGGGCGGCTCGGCGACGAACGCCCCGACCGAGCGCCAGGTCCGCCGGGCGCTCCCGGAGGCGCTCCGCCACCACGCCTCCGCGGGCAGCTTCCCGGCCGGTTCGAAGGGCTCGCCGGGGCGGGGCAGGGCCACGGCCTGGCCGGCCTCCTCGGCGGCCTCCTTGGTCCACTCCCCCGGCTCGGCCCAGGGGTGCGGGGCGAGGTTGAAGGTGCCCCAGTGGATCGGCAGCAGCACACCGTGGGGCGCTCCGCCCTGCAGATCGAGGTGGGCGCGCAGACCTTCCTCCGGGGTCATGTGGATGTCTGGCCAGAACTCGCTGTACGCCCCGATCTGGATCATCGTGGCGTCGAACGGGCCGTGCGCGGCGCCGATCTCCGCGAAGCCGTCGAAGTAGCCGGTGTCACCGCTGTGGTAGATCCGGTGTTCCTCGCCGGCGACGACCCAGGAAGCCCACAGGGTGTGCTGGGTGTTGCGCAGGCCGCGGCCGCAGAAGTGGCGGGCCGGGGTCGCGGTGAGAGTGAGGCCGCCGACCCGGGTGGACTCGTGCCAGTCCAGCTCGCGCAGCCGGTCCGGGGAGACGCCCCAGTGCTCGAGGTGGGCGCCGACACCGAGCGGTACGGCGAACAGGGTGTCCGTGCCGGCCAGGGCCTTGATCGTGGGAAGGTCCAGGTGGTCGTAGTGGTCGTGCGAGATGACGACGACGTCGACCGGGCCGAGGGCGGCCAGCGACAGCGGCACCGGATGCAGCCGCTTGGGCCCGGCGAACGGGAACGGGGAACAGCGCTCGCCCCAGACAGGGTCGAACAGGACCCGGTGGCCGTCGATCTCCGCGAGCACGCTGGAATGGCCCGTCCAGGTCAGCCGGAGCCCGGTGGCGGGCACCTCGGCCAGGTCGGCGTAGGTCGTGGGATGCACCGGGACGGTGCCCCGGGGCGCGCGCAGGGGCCGGGTGTCCTTGTCCAGGAAGACCTTGGCGAGGTCCAGCGAGGAACCGGAGGGGCGGGTGCGCGCGGGACCGCCGGGATTCTGGAAGACACCGTCCTTGAAGTGCGGCGAACGGCGGATCCGCGCCAGGCGCTCACCGCCCGGGTCCGCGCCGAAGGCCGCGGGCCGCAGCGCACGGAACCCGGAGTTCGGGGAACGCAGTCCGGACACGGTACCTCCCGGTGGAGTGGATGAGGCCCTCCATTATGGTCGGCCCCTCCGACAGTCCGGACGCGGCGGGTGCGGCGCCTGTGTCCCGAACGCTCCGATCAGCGCGTTGACAGTCCCGGGACGGCTCCAGATACTGACTCGCGATTCAGTAATCGTCCTCGTCGCACTCTCCCTGGAGCAGCGCGCTGCTCCACTCCCGGCCGCCACCCCCTGAACACCGTCCCCGAGGAGAGCCCATGACCACCCCCCTGATGTCGCTCGTCTGGACCGACCACGTCACCGGAAGGCAGGGCTTCCTCGTCGTGGACCGGCTGGTGCGGGGCGTGGCCAGCGGCGGTCTGCGCATGCGGCCCGGCTGCACGCTGGAGGAGGTGGCGGGGCTCGCCCGCGGGATGACGATGAAGGAGGCCCTGCACTACAACCCCGAGGGCCGGTACGTCCCGCTCGGCGGCGCGAAGGGCGGCATCGACTGCGACCCGCAGGACCCGGGGGCCTACGCGCTCCTCGTGCGCTATCTGCGGGCGATGCGGCCGTACATCGAGAGCTTCTGGACCACCGGCGAGGACCTGGGCCTCACCCAGGACCTGGTGGACCGCGCGGCGGCCGAGGCCGGGCTGGTCTCCTCCGTCCAGGCGGTGTATCCGCTGCTCGACGACGAGGCGGCGGCCCGCGAACGGCTCGCGGCCGCCTTCGCGGTGGAGGTGGACGGCATCGGCCTGGACGAGCTGGCGGGCGGCTGCGGAGTCGCCGAGTCGGTGCTCGCGGCCCTGGACCGGGCGGCGGTGCCGTACCCGGGCACCCGGGTCGCGGTGCAGGGGCTCGGCACGATGGGCGGAGCCACCGCACGCTTCCTCGCGCGCGCGGGCCTCACGGTGGTGGCCGTCGCCGACGTCAAGGGCACCGTCGCCAACCCGGCCGGACTCGACGTCGAGGCGCTGCTGGTCGCGCGGGACGGCTACGGCACCGTCGACCGCGGGGCGCTGCGCCCCGGCGACCGCGAACTGCCCGGCGACGCCTGGCTGTCGGTGGAGGCGGAGGTGCTGGTGCCGGCGGCCGTGTCGTACGCGGTCGACACCGCGAACCAGGAGCGGATCGGCGCCCGCTGGATCGTCGAGGCCGCCAACATGCCCGTCGTGCCAGAGGCCGAGGCACTGCTGGCCGCGCGCGGGGTGACGGTGCTGCCGGACGTGGTCGTCAACTCCGCGACGAAC
This sequence comes from Streptomyces actinomycinicus, assembly GCF_016741775.1. Classification (GTDB taxonomy): domain Bacteria; phylum Actinomycetota; class Actinomycetes; order Streptomycetales; family Streptomycetaceae; genus Streptomyces; species Streptomyces actinomycinicus. The sequence continues at coordinate 64,747 of NZ_JAERRK010000019.1, forward strand.
GCCTGGTGGTGGTGGACGCTGTTCGGCGACATCGGCGCCGACGCCGACGAGGCGTTCGGGCACATCCGCCGCTCGATGCGGGCCCTGGTGGGCCTGGTGCTCGACCGCGCCAGGACCGACGGGACGACCCCGCGTGCGGCCGCGCACGCCCTGGTGACCGACCGGCTGCCGGTGATCGCGGAACGGTTCGGCTGGTACCGGTGACGGAAGCCGCCCGGCGGAGGGACCGTCCCCGCCGCGCGGCACCGGCGACAGCGACTAGGGTGACCGCGTGGCGAGAGTGCGGTTGAGCGTGGCGGAACGGCAGGAGGAGCTGCTGCGGGCTGCCATCGAGCAGATCGAGGCGCGGGGCGTGGCGGCGGTGAGGATCGCGGACGTGGCCGCGGCCCTCGGTGTGAGCAACGCACTGGTGCTGTACCACTTCTCCACGAAGGAGAAGCTGGTCGCCGCCGCGTTCACGTACGCGGCCAAGGACGATCTCGCGCATCTGCGCAGGCTGCTGGGGCGGCGGACGTCGGCACTGCGCCGGCTGCGGTCCGCGGTGCGCTGGTACGCGCCGACCGGGCAGGCCAAGGGGTGGCGGCTGTGGATCGAGGGCTGGGCCGTGGCCCTGCGCGATCCCGCCCTGCGCGAGGTCACCCGGGACCTGGACAAGCAGTGGAAGGCGGCGATCACGGAGGTCGTCGCCGAGGGCGTGGCGGCCGGCGAGTTCGTGTGCCCGGACCCGGCCGGTGCGGCGCTGCGGCTGACCGCCCTGCTGGACGGACTGGCCGTGCAGCTGACGTCGTACCCGGGCGGCGTGCCGCGGTCCCGGGCACAGGAATGGGTGGACGACGCCCTGGCACGCGAACTGGGCCTGGACCGGAAGGCGTTGACGGAACGGGACCGCTGAACGCAGCGCAGCGCCGGGGCGTCGGCGATGAGAGCGGTGCATGCGGGGCCGAGGTGTGCCGGCCACCGGACCAGGGAACGCCGCGCCGGGGCGTCGGCGAGGAGAGCGGTGCATGCGGGGCCGAGGTGTGCCGGCCACCGGACCAGGGAACGCGGCGCGGGGGCGTCGGCGGGGAAAGTGGTGACGCAGGGGCCGGGGCGTCGGTGACGAGGGCGGTGCGGCGTCGGTGACGGAGCCGGTGGGCCCCCGTGCCCCGGCCCGCTCACGCGGCGGTCCGGGGCACGGCCGGGCGGCGTCAGGCGACCGCCGCGATGCGCAGCTTGATGTCGTCCGGCGACAGGGTGCCCTTCGCGGTCACGTGGTCCCCCGAGGACTCGCCGCGCAGCCGCCGCCCGATCCACGGGACGAGGTACTCACGCGCCCAGTGGACGTCGTCGCGGCGGACGTCCAGGGTCCCCCGGGGAGGCAGCGGGGGCCACGGCTGCTCCGGGTCGGCCGGGACCTCCAGGTCGAGTGCCTGGCCGGCCCTGAGCGCCACGCGCGTGTGCCCCTCGGGCGAGAGGTGCAGCCGGTCGCTGTCCCAGGCACGGCGGTCCTGCACGGACTTCAGGGACCACAGGTCGAGCACCGGGCAGCCGTACCGGTCGGCGATGGCGCGGACGTGCCCGTTGTAGGTGGCGATCTTGCCCCGCAGATGCTTGAGCAGGGGGACGCCCCGGGTGTCGAAGCCGGTCGTCACGAGCACCGTGCCGGCGGCCTCGGTCAGCCGGGCCACGGCACGCTCGAACCGCTCGGCCACCTCGTCCGGGTCGGTGCCCGGGCGGATGATGTCGTTGCCGCCGGCGCAGAAGGAGACCAGGTCCGGGGCCAGTTCGGCGGCCTTCGGGACCTGGTCGGCCACGATCTGGTCCAGCAGTTTCCCGCGCACGGCGAGGTTGGTGTACCGGAAGTCGCCCTCTGGGCGCCGGTCGGCGAGCAGCACCGCGAACCGGTCGGCCCAGCCGACGAACGCCCCGTCCGGGCCTGGGTCGCCGACGCCCTCGGTGAAGCTGTCCCCCACCGCCACGTACGACCCGATCACTGATCTGTTGTCATTCTTCGAATCGTCTGCCACGTCGGACCATGATTCACCTTCGGATGTGACCTACGCGACCGTAGGCCGGGGTTGACGAACGGTGAGATGAGACACCCTTAAATAATTTGCCAATCCGGGAATACCGAAGGCCGGACCCGGGGATCGGGGGGTCCGGCCTTCGGTGGCGTGTCAGGCAGGTGGTGCTCGCGGGGCGGGGCGGCTCAGCCCACGGCGACGCCGTGCCGGCGGAGGTAGGCGACCGGGTCGATGTCGGAGCCGTAGTCCGGCGTGGTGCGGATCTCGAAGTGCAGGTGCGGGCCGGTCACGTTGCCGGTGGCACCGGACAGGCCGATCTGCTGGCCGGCGGTCACGGTCTGGCCGGCCGAGACGGACAGCTGGGACAGGTGGCCGTACTGCGCGTAGTAGCCGTCGTCGAGCTTGATGACGACCTGGTTGCCGTACGCGCCGCCCCAGCCGGCGGAGACGACGGTGCCCGCGGCGACGGCCTTGAGGGGCGTGCCGGTCGGCACGACGAAGTCGACACCGGTGTGGTAGCCGCTGGACCACATGCTGCCGGCCGTGTGGTAGGCGGTGCCGATGGTGGCACCGGCGACCGGGAGGGTGTAGCCGGTGGCTTCCGCCTGCGGGGCGGTGGAGCCGGACGACTGGGAGGCGTCCGGCCGTGAGGTGTCCGGCCGGGAAGGCTCGGCGGCGGGCTGCGAGGGCTTGGCGGTGTCCGGCCGGGAGGGCTCGGCGGGCTTGGCCGAGCCCTCGGTGCCCTGGGGGGCGGCGGGCTTGGCCGAGCCCTCGGCGTCCTGGGGGGCGGCGGGCTCGGTGCGGGTCCGCGCGGCCTTCTTGCCGACACTCAGCTCGAGGCCCGGGTGGATCAGCGACGGGTCGGCGCCGACGGCCTCCCGGTTGTCGTCGTAGAGCCGGTGCCAGCCGCCGGCGACGTGCTGCTCGTCGGCGATCTTCGCGAGGCAGTCACCGCTCCGCACGGTGTAGGTGCGCACGCCCGTATTCGGCTGCGCGGGGGTCTTCTCCGCCGTGCCCGTAAAGGACTGCACGGCCTTTCCGGAAACGGGCTGCGCGGAAGTCGCGGCATGCGCTCCGGTGGCCCCGAAGAGCGGGAGGGCCAGTGCGGCGCCACCGGTTCCGGCGACGGCGATGGAGCGGGAAAAACGCGGGGTCTTGGGGCGTCGGTGCTTACCCTTTGCGGGCATGGCGCAATTCCTCTCCGGCGCCTGCGAGGTCAGCTGTCGGGTTCGGGCTGGAGCTGCCCGGCCGCGCGCTGCACGGCTGCACCCCAAGCCTGTCGCGGAGACCGGGACAGGCAGTCGTACCTGATGGGTCCCCCGCTCCTGCCGTACACGGGTCAAGTGTGTGGGGACTCCGGGCGGCGGCAGGATTCGGCGTTCCGTCCGGATTGGTGGCGAACGTAAGCGAGCAAGACGTACGGGAACAAGCAGCAGGTTCCGCTTGTTCGGGTTTCGGATGATCGGATTCGGGAATACTCGGTCACCCTGCGTGAATTCCCGCCTTCGCCGCTCTTCGAATTCCCATTTCGGAACGCTCATTACGTGGACATGATGAGCCACTCAGGGTCACCGATATGACGCTCCTCACGCCACGCCCCCTCATGACCCCTTATTCCACAGCGAGTTGCAATGAAGACCGCTATTTCGGACAGAAGGCTCACATCCGGCGTAGCCGGATGACCGTAGCATCCAGGTCGCCTCTGAGCCCGGTGCGCACCCCATGGTGCAGCAGTACCGCACCTCGGTGGGTTTCGCCCGTTTCGCGGCATTCATACGATGCCGTGGGGTCGACTCCGCGCAGCCGCACCGCCGGCACCGGTTCGCCGTAGCTCTGCGCCTGCAGCCAGGCGAGTACGACGGTCTCCTCGTCCAGGACGTACTGGACGGCACTCAGGCCGCCCGCCGGGGGGCGCAGCCGGTACAGGTCGCCACGCTGCACGACGGGGCGGATCTCCTTGTACAGCTCCACCCAGCGCCGGGCCTCCGCGAGTTCCTCGCCGGTCCACCGGGTGAGGTCGCCGCCGATCCCGAGGACGCCGGCCATGGCGCTGACGAACCGGAAGCGCAGCGAGCTGACCCGCCCGTTGAGCTGGGTGTTCGGGCTGTCGGTGACCCAGGCGGCCATCACGCGCGCGGGGTGGATCTGGGTGAAGCCGTGCTGGATGGCGAGCCGGTCCAGCGGGTCGGTGTTGTCGGAGGTCCACACCTCGTCGGTGCGGCTCATCACCCCCAGGTCGATCCGGCCGCCACCGCCGGAGCAGGACTCGAAGGCGACGTGGGGGTGGGCCGCGCGCAACCGGTCCAGCAGGTCGTACAGGGCGCGCACGTGGTCCACCCACAGGCGCTGAGGATACGGCTCTCCCGGCCAGCCGGCGTCGGTGAAGCAGCGGTTGAAGTCCCACTTCACGTAGTCGATCGGGGCGCTGGACAGCAGGGTGTCCAGTCTGCCCAGGAGATGCTCCTGGACGTCCTCGCGGGCGAGATTGAGGACGAGCTGATGGCGCAGCTGTGTCCGCTTGCGTCCGGGCTGGTACTGCACCCAGTCGGGGTGGGCACGGTAGAGAGCGCTGTCCGGGTTGACCATCTCCGGTTCGACCCAGATGCCGAACCGCATGCCGAGGCCGTGCACCCGGTCGGCGAGGGGCTTGAGCCCGTGCGGGAAGCGGTCGGGGTTGGGCGTCCAGTCGCCGAGGCCGGCCCGGTCGCTGGTGCGGGCGCCGAACCAGCCGTCGTCCACCACGAACAGCTCGACGCCGATGTCCGCGGCCCGGCGGGCGAGGGCGGCCTGCTGTTCCTCGGAGATGTCGAAGTTCGTCGCCTCCCAGGAGTTGAAGAGGACCGGACGGTCCCGCTCCGCGTCCGGGATGACATGGGTGCGCTGGTAGGCGTGCCAGGTGCGGCTCGCGCCGCCGAAGCCCCCGTCGGTCCACAGACCCGCGAAGACCGGGGTGGTGTACGACTCACCCGGCTCCAGGAGCAGCAAGCCCGAGTCGTCGTGACCGGCGCCGCCGGTGATCTGCACGCGTCCGTCGGGGAGTTGGGCGACGGCGATGCGCCAGGACCCGGACCAGCCGAGCGCGCAGCCGTAGACGTCGCCGCGCTCCTCGGTGGCGTCGGTGTCGAGGGCGACCCAGGGCAGGTGCTGGTGGCCGGTGTGTCCGCGGCGGCTGCCGATGACCTTCTCGCCGTAGGTGAGCGGGGCGGTGGTGAGCCGGGACTCGGCGGCCCAGCGGCCGTGCAGCTGGGACAGCCGCCAGCCCTCCCGGTCGGGCAGGGTCCAGGTGGCCGCGTCGGCGCGCAGCAGCTCCACGCGCGCGGGGCCGCCGTTCTCGACGGTCACCCGGCGCTCGACCACATCGCCGCGCATCCGGTAGTGCAGGGTGATCCCCACGCCGTCGTCGTCGAAGCGCAGCCGCAGCTCCGCGCCCGCGCCGCCGCCACGGCCACCGCCACCGTCGCCGTCGCCGTCGCCGTCGCCGTCGCCGCCACCGTCGCCGTCGCCGTCGCCGTCGCCGTCGCCGTCGGCCGCAGTGTCGTACGACACGAAGCGCCACTCGGTGCCGCGCCGTTCCCCGGTGCGTACGGAGAGGGCGGGCCGGACGAAGCGGGGGCCGCCCTCGACCGGATACTCCTCGCGGCCGTCGAGCGGGGACTCGAAGGGCCAGTAGCCGGGCAGCGGGCTCGCCGCGAGGGCCTCCGCGTCCGCGAGGGCGATCCGCGGGCCCCAGTGCAGGTGCAGCAGCTCGTCCGCCCCGGTGAGGTGCAGGGCGTAGCTGCTGCTCGGGCCCGACAGGAGCCAGGTACGTCCGTCTTCGGAGATGTCCACCATCGAGACCTCACAGGTGCCAACAGATCCGCTCAAGTGTCAACATCATCAAGGGCCACGGCCCCGCCTGGCAATGCCTGTGGACAACTCATTGCCCCAGGAAATCAATGCCGTATGGTCGACGGAGCGCCCGCCGACGAGTCGCGCCGGCGGGACCGACCGGGAGGAGCCCCCGTGACGCAGCAGGTCCCGTCGACCGAGCCGGAGCTGGCCGGAGTGCGCAATTTCCGTGACGTGGGCGGCCTGCCGACCGTGGACGGCCGACGGGTGCGGTACGGCGTGCTGTACCGCAGCGGGCACCTGGCGCACGCGACCGAGCAGGACGCGGCGTTCCTGGCCTCCCTGGACCTGCACACGGTCTTCGACTTCCGCAACGCGGCCGACCAGAGGCTGGAGGGCCCCGACGTCGAGCTGCCCGGCGTGCGGAACGTGAACCTGCCCCTGAGCGACCCGGCCGACGGCGCCGAGTTCTGGAAGATGGTCCGGGACGGCGATCTGGACCAGCTGCGGGAGATCCTCGACGACGGCAAGGCGGCGGGCCGGATGACCGCCTCCTACCGGAAGATCGTCAAGGAGCGCACCGCCGAGCACTCCCAGGTGCTGCACGCGCTCGCCGAGGACAGCGTGCCCGCGTTGATGCACTGCGCCGCGGGCAAGGACCGGGCGGGCATCTCCATAGCCGTCACCCTCCTCGCCCTGGGTGTGGAGCGGGACGCGATCGTCTCGGACTACCTGGAGTCCAACGCCAAGCACCGCCGCTACAAGGTCCACCGCAGCGGCAGCGCGGACACGGCGTACACCCCCGAGGTGATGGAACTCCTGAGCCCGCTCTTCGACGCCCGCGCCGAGTACCTCGCGGCGGCCTTCGACAGCATCGAGCAGACCTGGGGCGACGTCGACACCTACCTGGAGCGGGGCCTCCGTCTCAGCCCGGAGAACCGGGGCCGTCTGCGGGACCGCCTGCTGGACTGACGCCGGCCGGGCGCGGGCGCCTGCCGGACCGGCGCCGGCCGGGTCAGCCCTTGGCGCCCACCGCGAACAGCAGGTACAGGAACGCGGCCAGCACATGCCCGAGGGCGATGTAGATGATCAGCCGGACCCACAGGGAACGCGGGAACTTCTCCTCGAAGTTGCTCATGGCATCTCTCCGGTCAGCGGCCCCAGGCACAGCGTGGCCGTGGGGCTCTGCAGCAGGGTGTGGACGAACAGCAGTTCCACGCCGTCATGGTCCTCGGCGGCGAGGCGGTGCGGGGTGAGTGAATCGAAGTGCGCACTGTCGCCGGGCGCGAGCAGGTGCACGGTGTCGCCCAGGCGCAGGCGCAGCCGCCCCTTGAGGACGTAGAGCCATTCCTCGCCGGGATGGACGCGGACGATGTCGCCCTGCGAGCCGTACGGCACACGGACACGGAGGGCCTGCATGCCGCGGCCGGGGGCACCGGCCTGCAGGTAGGTCCAGCCGCCCGCCCGGGTCGGCTCCATGTCCGCGGCCCGCACGATCGCGTCCTGGTCGGCGACCGTCTCGCCGAGCAGCTCGGAGACGGTCGTACCGTAGATACGGGCGAGCGCCAGCAGCATCGGCAGCGAGGGCTGGCGGTGCCCGGTCTCCAGGCGGGACAGATGCGCCGGGGAGAGCCCGGCGTCCCGGGCGGCGGCCTCCAGGGTGAGGCCGGCGCGCCGGCGCAGGGCCCGCAGCCGCGGCGCGACGGCGGGTAGCTCGTCGCCCGGTCCGGTGGGGGGCACGGCGTCTGAGGCGGTCATGCATCCATTGAGCCCCGAATTTGCCTGTGCGGCAATTTTATTGCCTCAGAGGCAAACCAGCCTCCGGCCCCCGAACCAGCCCCCGCTCCCCCAGAGCATCGGCGCGCCCGCCCGTCCCGGTGCGCCCCTGCTACGATCATGACCAGGATTTGAACGCGTTCAAACCAAGGGGGACCCCATGCCTGCGAGCACCACGACCGACCGGACCGACACACCCGCCGGCGCCCTCGGTCCCACCGCACTCGTCTTCGGGGCCCTGGCCGCGGCGGGCCTGTGGCCGACGCTCACCTTCGGCCTGCTGCCCTGGACGCTCATGGCCGGGGGACTCGCCGTCACGTTCGGTCTGATGGGCGTGCACCACGCCCGCCGGGGCGCAGGCCGCATGGTGACCTCCGTGACGGGAGCCGTCCTCGGCACGATCGGACTGCTCTGGCCCTTCGTCCTGATCATGTCCCTCTACTGAGCGGTCAGCGGTTCGCCACCGCCTGCTTGATGAGGGTCTTCCCGAAGTCCCACATCAGTCCGCCGCCACCGTGTGCGTCGTCCATCACCGCGGTGAACGCCTCCACGAACCGGTCCACGTCCGCCCCGTCGAGGACCAACGGCGGAATGAGCTTGATCACCTCCAGGTGGTCGCCGGAGACCTGGGTGAGGATCCGGTGCTTCTGCAGCAGCGGTACGACGACCATCTGCGCGAACAGGCCCTTGCGGGCCGTCTGCAGCATGGTCCAGCGGCTGCGCAGCTTCAGTGAGGAGGGCCTGCCGAACTCGATGCCGATCATCAGGCCCCGGCCGCGGACGTCGGCGAGCAGCTCGTACCGGTCGACGAGTGCGGTCAGCCGGGACTTGAGCAGCTCACCGGTCGTCCGTACCCCGGCGACGATCTGCTCGTTCTCCATGACCGACAGCACGGCGAGGCCGCACGCCATGGCCTGGGCGTTGGCGCCGAAGCTCGCCGAGTGGACCAGGACGCGGTCCATGGACGAGTAGACCTTCTTGAAGATCCACTCCTTTCCCAGGGTGGCGCCGACCGGGACGTACCCGCCGGACAGCGCCTTGGCCACGCACACCAGGTCGGGTTCGACGCCGTCCTCGTGCTGGTAGGCGTAGAAGTCGCCGGTGCGGCCCAGGCCGGTCTGCACCTCGTCGGCGATGAGCAGCGCCTTGTGCGCCCGCAGCAGTTCCTGCGCGGCGCGCAGATAGCCGGGCGGGGCCTCGTGCACGCCCTTGCCCTGGATCGGCTCCACGATCAGGGCGGCCACGTCGCCCTTCTTCAGCTCCCGGGCGAGAGCGTCGAGATCGCCCAGCGGTACGGCGGTGTCGGGCAGCAGCGGGGCGAAGCCGTCCCGGAAGCCGCTCTCGCCGTTGACCGACAGCGAGCCGGTGGTCAGGCCGTGGAAGGCGTGGTCGCAGTAGAGGATCCGCGGCCTGCCGGTGGCGTAGCGGGCGAACTTCAGGGCCGTCTCCACCGCTTCGGTGCCGCTGTTGCCGAAGAACACCCGGTCCAGGTGCGGGCTGTGGGTGAGGAGCCGCTCGGCGAGCAGGCCGGGCAGTGGCTGGCAGTCGAAGCGGGTCAGGTCGGCGAGGTCGAGGTCGAGCACGTCGTGCAGCGCCTTGCGGACGACCGGGTGGTGGCGGCCCAGCCCCATCACCCCGAACCCGGCGAGCATGTCCAGGTGGTCGTTGCCGTCCGCGTCGAAGAAGTGGGCACCCTCGGCGCGCTCGTAGACCTTGTCGAAGCCGATGGTGTGCAGCATGCGCGGGAGCTGCGGATTGAGGTACTTCGCGTGCAGCTCGTAGCGTTCGGCTCCGCGCTCGGCGAGCAGGGCGCCGAGGTCGAACTCCGTGCTCATTCACTCTCCTTGTCGGCGCCCCCGAGGGGCGCGGGGAACTGCGCGACCAGCCCCGGCGGCGCCGCGGGCGCGATACGGCCTTCCTCGGCGCTTCCCGAGGCGCACCCGGCGTCCCGCACCGCGAGACTCGCGCTGATCCGCCCGGCGATCTCGACGGGCGTGAGACCGATGTCGGCCAGCACCTCACTGCGTTTGGCGTGCGCGAGGAACTGCTCCGGGATGCCGAACCGCCGTACCGGCACGTCCACGTCGGCGTCACCGAGGGCCAGCGCCACCGCCGAACCGACGCCGGCCGCACGGCTGTTGTCCTCGACGACGGCCACCAGGCGGTGCTCGGCCGCGAGACCGGGCAGAGCGGCATCGACCGGTTTGACCCAACGGGGGTCGACCACCGTGCAGCCGATGCCCCGGGCCCTGAGCAGCTCCGCCGCCTGCAGGCACACGGGTGCCATCACGCCGACGGCCACCAGCAGCACCTCGGGACGTCCGGCCCGGTGCAGCACGTCCATCCCGCCGACCCGGTCGAGCGCCGGGACCTCCGGGCCGACGGACTCCTTCGGGAAGCGGACCAGGGTGGGCGCGTCGTCCACGGCGACCGCCTCGCGCAGCTGGGCTCGCAGCTGGTCGGCGTCGCGCGGGGCGGCGATCCGCAGGCCCGGGACGACCTGGAGGACCGACATGTCCCACATGCCGTTGTGGGAGGCGCCGTCGGTGCCGGTGACCCCGGCCCGGTCCAGCACGAACGTGACCCCGCAGCGGTGCAGGGCGACGTCCATCAGCAGCTGGTCGAACGCCCGGTTGAGGAAGGTGGCGTAGACGGCGACGACCGGGTGCAGACCGCCGGTGGCGAGGCCGGCCGCCGACACGGCGGCGTGCTGCTCGGCGATGCCCACGTCCCAGACCCGGCCCGGGAAGCGCTCGGCGAACCGGCCGAGACCGACCGGGTGCAGCATGGCGGCCGTGATCGCCACGACGTCCTCGCGCTCCTCCCCGATCCGCACCATCTCCTCGCCGAAGACCGAGGTCCAGGACGGGCCGCCGGACGGGGCGAGCGGCTCGCAGGTGAGCGGGTCCATCACGCCGACGCTGTGGAAGTGATCCTCCTCGTGCGCGAGTGCGGGCTCGTAACCGCGGCCCTTCTCGGTCAGGCAGTGGACCAGGACGGGACCGTGGAACCGTTTCGCGCGGCGCAGCGCCGACTCGACGGCCTTGATGTCGTGGCCGTCGATCGGCCCGAGGTACTTCAGCCCCAGGTCCTCGAACATGCCCTGGGGGGCGAAGGCGTCCTTGAAGCCCTTCTTGGCGCCGTGCAGGGACTCGTAGAGCGTGTGGCCGACGACCGGGGTGCGCTGCAGCACGTCCTTGCCCCAGGCGAGCATCTTCTCGTAGCCGTCGGTGGTGCGCAGGGTGGCGAGGTGGTTGGCGAGGCCGCCGATGGTGGGGGCGTACGAGCGCTCGTTGTCGTTGACGACGATGATGAGCGGGCGGTCCCTGGCGGCGGCGATGTTGTTCAGCGCCTCCCAGGCCATGCCGCCCGTCAGCGCGCCGTCACCGATGACCGCGACCACATGGCCCGGCTCCCCCTGGACCTGACGGGCCTTGGCGAGGCCGTCGGCCCAGCCGAGGGCGGTGGATGCGTGGCTGTTCTCGATGACGTCGTGCTCGGATTCCTCGCGCGAGGGGTAGCCGGACAGGCCGCCCTTGCCGCGCAGCTTGGAGAAGTCCTGACGGCCGGTCAGCAGTTTGTGCACGTAGCTCTGGTGACCGGTGTCCCACAGGATGCGGTCGGCCGGCGACTCGAACACCCGGTGGAGTGCGACGGAGAGTTCCACCACCCCCAGATTGGGCCCGAGGTGACCGCCGGTCCTCGACACCGCGTGCACCAGGAACTCACGTATCTCTCCGGACAGTTCACCGAGTTCCGCCTCGGACAGCGCCTTCAGGTCGCGTGGTCCCCGGATGGTCTCCAGAATGCTCACGCTCGGGCCCCCTCTCGGTCCGTGCCTTGCCTCAACTCGACTGTTCTGCGGGGCTCGTCCGTTCGGCGAGCTTCATGGCCTCCTCGATGAGGGTTTCCACGATCCTCGACTCGGGCACGGTCTTGACGACCTCGCCCTTGACGAAGATCTGACCCTTGCCGTTGCCCGAGGCAACTCCGAGGTCGGCCTCCCTGGCCTCCCCCGGACCGTTGACCACGCACCCCATCACCGCCACCCTCAGCGGCACTTCCATGCCGTCCAGACCCGCGGTGACCTCCTCGGCGAGCTTGTACACGTCCACCTGGGCCCGGCCGCAGGACGGACACGAGACGATCTCGAGGCGCCGCTGCCGCAGCCCCAGCGACTCCAGGATCTGGATGCCGACCTTGACCTCCTCGGCGGGCGGCGCACTCAGCGACACGCGGACGGTGTCGCCGATGCCCCGGGAGAGCAACGCCCCGAAGGCCACCGCCGACTTGATCGTGCCCTGGAACGCCGGGCCGGCTTCCGTGACCCCCAGGTGCAGCGGGTAGTCGCAGCTCTCGGCGAGCTGCGTGTACGCCTCGATCATCACGACGGGGTCGTTGTGCTTGACGGAGATCTTGATGTCCCGGAAGCCGTGCTCCTCGAAGAGCGAGGCCTCCCACAGCGCGCTCTCGACCAGCGCCTCGGGGGTCGCCCTGCCGTGCTTCTGCAGCAGCCTCCGGTCCAGGGAGCCGGCGTTGACCCCGATGCGGACCGGCGTGCCGCGCTCCCCGGCGGCGCGCGCGATCGCCCTGACCTGGTCGTCGAACTTCTTGATGTTGCCCGGGTTGACGCGCACCGCCGCACAGCCCGCCTCGAGGGCGGCGAACACGTACTTCGGCTGGAAGTGGATGTCCGCGATCACCGGGATCTGCGACTTGCGGGCGATGGTCGCGAGGGCGTCCGCGTCGTCCTGCGTGGGGCAGGCGACGCGGACGATCTGGCAGCCGGCCGCGGTGAGTTCCGCGATCTGCTGCAGGGTGGCGCCGATGTCGGACGTACGGGTCGTGGTCATCGACTGCACCGACACCGGGGCTCCTCCCCCGACCGCCACCGGCCCGACGTGGATCTGCCGCGACCGCCGTCGCGGCGCGACCGGACGGGCCGGTACCTCGGGGACGCCCAGGGGAACGGCGGTCACCACGTCACTCCCGGTTGCCGGAGACGGTCTCGCGCATGGCACGCAAGGACTCCTTCAGGGAGCCCATGGTGGCCAGGACGGCGGTCGGCTCGTAGCCGCAGTGCGCCATGCAGTTGTCGCAGCGCGGGTCCTTGCCGCGGCCGTACTTGTCCCAGTCGGTCTCCTCCACCAGTTCCCGGTACGTCGGCACGTATCCGTCGCTCATCAGGTAGCAGGGGCGCTGCCAGCCGAAGAGCGAGTAGTTCGGGATCGCCCACGCCGTGCACGGGAAGTCGACCTTGCCCTCCAGGAAGTCCAGGAAGAGCGGGGAGTGGTTGAGCCGCCACTTCTTGCGGTTGCCGCCCGCGAAGGCCTTCTTGAACAGCTCGCGGGTCTGCTCGACCCCGAGGAAGTGCTCCTGGTCGGGTGCCTTCTCGTAGGCGTAGGCGGGCGAGATCATCATCTCGTCGACCTTGAGGTCGTCGTTGAGGAAGTTGAGCACCTCGATGACGGTCTGCGGGGTGTCGGTGTTGAAGAAGGTGGAGTTGGTGGTCACCCGGAAGCCGCGCCGCTTGGCCTCCTTGATGGCCTCCACCGCCTCGTCGAACACCCCTTCCTTCGCGACGGACTCGTCGTGCCGCTCGCGCAGCCCGTCGATGTGCACCGCGAAGGCGAAGTAGGGCGAGGGCTTGAACATGTCCATCTTCTTGCGGAGCAACATGGCGTTGGTGCACAGGAAGACGTATTTCCGCTTCGCCACCAGCTGCCGTACGATCTCGTCGATCTGAGGATGCATCAGGGGTTCGCCGCCGGCGATGGACACCATCGGCGCACCGGACTCCAGGACCGCGCCCACGGCCTGCGCCACCGGCATGCGCTGCTTGAGCACACCCGCCGGGTGCTGGATCTTGCCGCAGCCCTCGCACTTGAGGTTACAGGCGAAGAGCGGCTCCAGCTCCACGATGAGCGGGAACTTGTCCCGCCTGCGCAGCTTCTGTTCAGCCAGGTAAGTAGCGACCTTGATGGACTGACGCAACGGCATGGCCATCTGGCTCACCTCCGGGGGAGCAGCAAGGAACGGTGCCATTCGAAAAGAGCGGGAAGGATGGATCGGAGAACACGGAAGGCTGATATTCCACCGCGTACCGTGCCGATCCGGACGAGTTCATGTTCTGGAGCGTCCACGACCACCCGGACGGCCGCAACCGGGCGGGGGCCCGTGCGGACGGCGCCGAGGAGGGTGGCCGCCGACTCCATGTCGACCGCGATCGCGCCGGTCGCGAGCAGTGCCGAGCGCTCGTGGCCGCGCACGACGTGGTCGGAGCCGGTCAGCGGGCCGGTGTGCACGGTGCGTCCGGGCAGCAGACGCACGAGTTCCTTCACGAGGAGTTCGGTGCCGACGCACGGGACGGTCCCGCGCGGGTCCCGGGTCTCCTCGGCGACCACCAGGTCGCCGGGGTGCATCCCGGGGGCGAGTCCGGCACAGAAGCCGGTGGCCAGCACGGCCGCGTCGGTGTGCGCCGGAGCGGCCAGCTGTCCCGTGACGCAGCGTTCCGCCGCACGGGGGCCCATGCCCGTGCGGACGAAGACGACCGGCCCGTCCGCCCCGCTCCGGTCGCCGGTGCGCAGGGCGAGGTGCTCGATGCCGAGCGCGCAGGCGATCAGCAGCGGGGCCGGAACGGGCTGGTGGCTCAATTCAGCTCCCCCCGGCCCGCGCGGCGGCCTTCCCGGCGCGGGCGAGCAGGTTCCGCTCGAAGGGGTCTCCGTGCAGGTACCGGCCGAGCGCGGTGAGCGGGAACACCTGCCGGTAGAGGTGGTAGTTGATGGAGAAGTCCCAGGGGAAGCCGGTGCCCGTGAAGTACGGCTCGTCCCAGCTGCCGTCCTCCCGCTGCGTCGCGGCCAGCCACTGGACGCCGCGCTCGACGGCCTTGGAGTCCTTCTCGCCCGCCGCGAGCAGCGCCATCAGCGCCCATGCGGTCTGTGAGGCGGTGGAGGCGCCCCGGCCGCTCCACTCCTTGACGTGCTTGTAGGAGCGCAGGTCCTCGCCCCAGCCGCCGTCGTCGTTCTGGACGCTCTCCAGCCAGGCCACGGCCCGCCGGATCGCCGGGTGCGAGCCGGGCAGTCCGGCCGCGGTGAGCGCGGGGACGACCGAGCCGGTGCCGTAGATGTAGTTGACGCCCCAGCGGCCGAACCAGGACCCGTCGGGCTCCTGTTCGGCGAGCAGCCAGTCGATGCCGCGCCGGGTGCGCGGGTCGTGGGCCAGGCCCTCGGCGGCGAGCATCTCCACGACGTGCGCGGTGACGTCCGCGGACGGCGGGTCGATGACCTCGCCGAAGTCGCAGAACGGCAGCCGGTTCGGGAACGGGCTGGTGTTGTCGACGTCGAAGGCGCCCCAGGCGCCGTTCTTCGACTGCATCCCGAGGTTCCAGCGGACGGCCCGCCCGATGGCGTGGTCGACCCGCTCGGGGTCGTGGTGCCGGACCCGGCGCAGGGCGAGGGCGACCTCGGCGGTGTCGTCGATGTCCGGGTAGTTGTCGTTGTGGAACTCGAACGCCCAGCCACCCGGGGGCAGCTGGGGTCGTTTCACTGCCCAGTCGCCGGGCCGGACGATCTCCTCGCCCAGCATCCAGTCGGCCGCCTTGACCAGTTGCGGATGGTCGGCGGGGAGCCCTGCGTCGACGAGGGCGATGGTGGCGAGGCAGGTGTCCCACACCGGGGACTGGCAGGCCTCGATCATCCGGGCGCCGTCCTCGCGCCAGACGGCGAAACGGTCCAGCGAGGCGAGGCCCTCGCGCATCACCGGATGCTGGAGGTCGTAGCCGAGCAGGTGCAGGGCGATGACCGAGTACACGGCGGGGGGCTGGATGCCGCCCCAGCAGCCGTCGTTCTCCTGCCGCTCGATGATCCAGCGGGCGGCGGAGTTCATCGCGGCCCTGCGCAGTCCGCGCGGGACGACCTTGCGCAACCGGTGCAGCGCCTTGTCCAGACGCTGGAAGGCGCCGTCCCAACTGGTCACGGGCGCGAGGGGCTTGCGCGGTCCGGGGTTGGCCGGGTCGGTGTGCAGCTCGTCCAGCGGGAAGGGCGCCGGGCGCACCGGGCGCTTGGCCGAGACGATGGTGAGCGGCACGATGGTCTGCCGGGCCCAGCAGCCGAAGTCGTAGATGTTGAGCGGCATCCAGGACGGGAAGTAGATCAGCTCCGGCGGCAGTTCGGGCAGGTCCTCCCACTTCCACCAGCCGAACAGGGCCAGCCAGATCCGGGTGAAGACGCGGCAGGCGGCGATGCCGCCGCGCTCGCGGATCCAGGCGGACGCCCTGGCCATGTGCGGGGCGTCGGGCTCGTCGCCGGCCAGCCGCAGGGCGACGTACGCCTCGACGGTGGCGGAGAGTTCGCCGGGTCCGCCGTAGAAGGTGGCCCAGGTGCCGTCCTCGCGCTGCTCGCCACGGATGAACTTCGCGGCGGCCCGGGTCGTCGACTCGTCGCGGATGCCCAGGAACTGACGGAGCAGCAGGTCCTCGGCGTCCATGGTGACGTTGGTCTCCAGGTCGCCCTTCCACCAGCCCTGGTCGTCCTGCCGGGAGAGCAGGAAGTCGGTGGCGCGCCGTGCGGCGTGTGCGGCGGCTTCTTGTACCCCGGCCGCCTCGGGGGTGGTGAGCGTGGTGTCGCTGGCCGCGGCAGCGCGGGACGGCAAGGTCGCCCCGGTGCTTCCGTCGGTCGTCGCTGTCATGGCTTCCCCTTCGTGCAGTCGTGCGAGTCGTGCTGCTGTGGGTCCGCCGTCGGCCGGTGTCCGCAGCTCCCGCGGCACCGGCCGGCGACTACGCGCGGCGTTGTCTAGGCGATGGTGATCATCTCTTCCGTACGACGACGAAGTCGGCGAGCGCGGTGAAGGACTCCCGCACCGGGTCGGGCATGTCGACGGTGTCGAGGGCCTCGACGGCGACCGTGTGCTGGCGGCGTGCCTCCTCGGCCGTCCACTCGCGACCGCCGGCCTGCTCGATGAGGGCGGCGCGGGCGGCGAACTCCTCCTCGGAGAAGTTCGCGAAGTCGCTGCTCTTGGCGTCGGCGGTGAGGATCTCGCCGAGCTGCTCGGAGGCGGGGCCGCCGGCCGCGAGGGCGGCCACCACCGGCAGGGACTTCTTGCGCTGGCGCAGGTCGCTCCAGGTCTGCTTGCCGGTGGCCACCGGGTCGCCCCAGATGCCGAGCAGGTCGTCCACGGCCTGGAAGGCGAGGCCGAGGTGGTAGCCGTACCGTTCCAGCGCGTCGGCGGTGGCGTCGTCCGCGCCGCCGAGGACGGCGCCGATGGAGGAGGCGCAGGCGAGCAGCGCGCCGGTCTTGTTGCCCTCCATCTCCAGGCACTCCTCGACGCTGACCCGCTCGCGGTGCTCGTAGGAGATGTCCTGGGCCTGGCCGTCGATCAGGGCGCGGCTGGCGGCGGTCAGGCGACGGGTGGCGCGGCCGGCCTCGACCGTGCCCAGCTCCAGCAGGACCTCGTTGGCGAGGGCGAACAGGGCGTCGCCGACGAGGATGGCCTGGGCGGGACCGTGCACCTTCCAGACGGTGTCGCGGTGCCGGCGCTGCTCGTCCCCGTCCATCAGGTCGTCGTGGAGCAGCGAGAAGTTGTGCACGAGTTCGACTGCGACGGCGCCCGGGACGCCCACCTCGGGTGCGGCGCCGGTGACCTCGGCGGAGAGCACGGCGAGCGCGGGGCGGACGGCCTTGCCGCCGTCGCCGTCCGCGGGGTTGCCCGCGGCGTCGATCCAGCCGAAGTGGTAGGCGGCGACGGTGTCCATGGGCGGCGCCAGGCGGTCGACGGCCGCGCGCAGCACCGGTGTGGCCAGGGTCCGGCCGCGCTCCAGAAGCGCGGTCACGTCCGCCGCTGGCCTCCGAGCGGGCGTCGCGGCCGGGGGCACAGTGGGCACAGTCTCTCCTCTTGTTGCGGTACCGGGGGTGCGGGGGCCTGCCGCATGCTCCTGATCAAGCATCAGGCCGCCTCCTCGAACTCGAAGAGGTGGCGGGGGCGGGGCCGGCCCAGGGCGGTGAGCGCGGCGTCGGCCGCGCTCACTCCGCTGCGGACCGCACTCTCCATGGTCGCGGGCCACCCGGTGGCGGTCCACGCTCCGGCCAGGTACAGGCCGGGGGCTTTGGTGCGGGCGCCGGGCCGCAGCCGCCCGACGCCGGGGGCGGGTGCGAACGTCGCCGTGCGCTCCCGGGTGACGAAGAAGTCCTTGACCCCGGCCGCGCGCGCTCCCGGGATCAGCCGCTCCAGCTCGGGCAGGTAGCGGTCGCGGAGGTCGGTGACCGGGAGGCCGATCTCGTCCTGCGCGGCGGACTGGGACAGCGCGAGGTACTGTCCCGAGTCCAGCCCTGAGGCGTGGGTGCGGTCGAAGACCCACTGCACCGGGGTGCCGAGGGCCGCGAAGAAGGGTCGCGCCAGTACCTTGCGGTCGTAGACGACATGGACGTTGAGGATCGGCGCGGTGCCGATCTCCAGCAGCCGCCCGGGCGCGTCGAGGGCCCCGGCCGGCAGCAGTGCGTGGGCCTCGCGCTGGGGCACGGCGAGGACGACGGCGTCCGCGGAGAGCGTCTCGCCGGGAACCTGAACGCTCCAGCTCCCGTTTCCGTTGGTAGAGACGGAGGTGACGCGTGTACGGACCTCGGTACGGACGCCCGCGGAGCCGAGCGCCTTGCGGGCCAGCCGGTCGTGCAGTTCGCCCAGCGGGACATGGGCCCAGCCGATGTCGGCCGCGCCCGGGTCGGACAGCAGACCGGTCTTGAACACCATCGCGGCGAGCCCCAGCGAGGCGTCGCCCGCGACCGCGTTGAGGGTGGCGACGCCGACCAGGTCCCACAGGGCCTCGACGGCGCGCGCCGACTGGCCGTGCGCGGCCAGCCAGGTGCCGAAGTCCTGGGTGTCCAGGGCGGGATCGGTGAGGTCGAGTGCCTTCAGCGCGAGCGCGGCGCGCCCGACGGCTGCGCGTTCGGCGAGCGAGAGGTGCGGATAGGCGGCCAGGCTGCGTCCCAGGTGGAGGGGGACGGGCAGCGGGTCGCGCCGCAGTCTGCCGAGCCGCCGGCCCTCGGGCTTGGCGACGTCGACGACGGGTACGTCCAGGCGGTCCTGCAACGGTGCCAGCGCCGCGCCCTCGATCCGGTCGAGGAACCAGCGGTAGGCGGTGCAGCAGCGCAGGTACACGTGCTGGCCGTTGTCGACGGTCAGTTCGCCGCGCCGGAAGGAGAAGGCGAGGCCGCCCAGTCTGGGCCTGCCTTCGAGCAGAGTGACGCGGACGCCCGCGTCGGCGAGGGCGAGCGCCGCGGTGATCCCGGCGAGGCCGCCGCCGATCACGACCGCGCTGCGGCCTGCCGTGCGCGCGCTCGCGGCGTGCGCCTGTGCGGGGCGTGAGCCGTCGCTCATCGTGCGTCCTTCCGTGCGTGCCGAACGTGCTGGTTGAACGGTGCACGCCCGGCCGTCGCAGTCAGGGACGCCACGCCGCAGCGGAGGGTTGCCTGCCGGTTGCGGTCCGGTTCCGTGAGGTCCATCAGGCGCGCCTCCTGACGGAGCGCCGGGAGACGTGGCGGGTCACATGACGGGTGTCGAGGCCGGACAGGCCGCGCACGGCGACGTAGGCCTTCTCGTGGCCGGGCAGTGAAACCCGGCCGCGCAGCACGGCTTCGGGGTCGCGCTCGATGCGGTCCAGCAGCCGGCGGTAGATGCCGGCCATGGCGGCCACGCAGGCGCCGCTGCGCCGGTCGAGCATGGGCAGCAGACGGTAGCCCTCGGCGAACAGGGCCCGGGCGCGCCGCACTTCGAAGTGGACGAGGCCCGCGAAGTCGGAGCCGTCCGGCGGGGTGGGCCCGTGGAACCCGGCCGAACAGCCGAACTTGGCCAGGTCGTCGGCGGGCAGATAGGTACGGCCGCCGGCCGCGTCCTCGCGGACGTCGCGGAGGATGTTGGTGAGCTGCAGCGCGAGGCCGAGGGTGTCGGCGTACTCGGCCGCGCGCTCGGCGCCGCGCGCGCCCGGTTCGGTGCCGAACACGCCGAGCGAGAGGCGGCCGATGGCACCGGCGACACACCGGCAGTAGACCTTGAGGTCGTCCCAGGTCTCGTAGGACTCCCCGCGCACGTCCATCTGGACGCCGTCGATCAGCTCGTCCAGGCCGCCCAGCGGGACCGGGAAGGCCCGGGCGGCATGGGTGAGGGCGACGGCCACCGGGTCGGTGTCGTCCTCGTGGACCTCGTCCTCGCGGATCCGGGCGAGCAGCGCCCGGGTGTCCTCGAGGCGCGCCAGCTTGGTCTCACCGGGAAGGTCGCCGTCGCCGATGTCGTCCACGCGCCGGGAAAACGCGTACAGCGCCGACATGGCGCGGCGCTTGCCCGTCGGCAGCAGCCGGATGCCGTAGGCGAAGTTACGGGCCTGCTGCCCGGTGACGGCCTCGCAGTAGCTGTAGGCGGCGAGTACCGGCGCGGACACATGCGGCGCAGACTCCACGGTCCGGATCACCCCTCTCCTCGCAGGATCACGCCCGCCTCGCGCAGCAACTGAACCTTGCCGGGCTTGGGCGGGCCGGGAAGTACGTCGTATTCGGCGGCGGCGATCGCCCGGATCGCCGCCCTTCCCCCCGCCACGAACCCTGCGAGCAGCAGCCTCAGCCTGCCGTGGACGCTACCCACCAGGGGGGCGCCTTCATTCAGCAGATCGCGGGCGCGTTGCGCTTCGTATGCAACCAGGGCGCGCACCGATGCGCCCGCGGTTTTCGCGGTGAGGTCCGTTTCCTGGACGTGAAAGCGCTTCATGTCCGCCGCGGGCAGATAGATCCGGTCGCGGTCGAGGTCCTCGGCGACGTCCTGGAGGTGCTCCACGATCTGCAGGGCGGTGCAGATCGCGTCGGACAGCCGGATCCGCTCAGGGGTGGAGGTTCCGGTGACGCCGAGGACGAGGCGGCCGACGGGGTTGGCGGACAGTTCGCAGTAGGCGAGGAGGTCGTCGTAGGTCTCGTAGCGGGTGACGAGCTGGTCCTGGCGGTTGGCGGCGATCAGCCCGAGGAACGGCTCGGGGGTGAGGGCGCAGCGGCGGACGGTGGGCTGCAGGCGGCGCAGCAGCGGGTGGCGCGGGGTGCCGTCGAAGACGCGGCGCAGGTCGGTCTCGAAGGCGTCGAGGAGAACCAGGCGGTCCTCGGCCTCGGCGGGCGACACGCCGAGCACACGGGTGTCGGCGCCGCCGGGGGCGAGGTCTCCGTCGCCGATGTCGTCCACCAGTCGGGCGAAGCCGTAGACGGCCATGAGGTCGTCGCGCCACGCCCGGGGCAGGAAGAAGGGTGCGACGGGGAAGTTCTCGGTCGCGGCCTTGTCGAGTGTGGCGCGTTCCAGGTCCGAAGCCGTGTCGGCGGCCGTCACCGGACGCTGCCCGCGGCGGGGACGGCACATGCTGCGCTGAGCTGGGGAGTTTCCGTAGCCATTGCCGTCACATCTCCCGTTCTACACTGCCGACCTAATACACACTATTTCGGACACGCCGCCCAGCCGCGCGCGGGGCCGCCCCGACGGAGGGTGTCGCGCATTATCGCCCCACTTGCCGGTTTCCGGCACCGGTACAGCTTACGTTGTACAACGCAGCAACGACTGTGGGGGTGTCCTGCACATCACAACAACACACCGATTGGCTCCAAGATTCCTGGCGCCAGCGGGAGTTGACGTTTCCTTTGCAGACGCGGGGCCCCGCCGGACGACTCCCGGCGGGGCCCTGGCCGAAACGGGTCACTTGCCCGTGAACTTCTCGTACTCCTTGAGCACCTCGTCCGTCGGACCGTCCATGCGCAGCTCGCCGCGCTCCAGCCACAGCACGCGGTTGCAGGTGTCGCGGATGGACTTGTTGTTGTGACTGACCAGGAACACCGTGCCGGCCTCCTTGCGCAGTTCCCGGATCCGCTCCTCGGAGCGCTTCTGGAACTTGCGGTCACCGGTGGCCAGCGCCTCGTCGATCATGAGCACGTCGTGGTCCTTGGCCGCGGCGATGGAGAACCGCAGCCGGGCGGCCATGCCGGAGGAGTACGTGCGCATCGGCAGCGTGATGAAGTCGCCCTTCTCGTTGATCCCCGAGAAGTCGACGATGTCCTGGTAGCGCTCCTTGATCTGCTCCCGGGACATGCCCATGGCGAGGCCGCCCAGGATGACGTTCCGCTCGCCGGTGAGGTCGTTCATCAGGGCCGCGTTGACGCCCAGCAGGGACGGCTGGCCGTCGGTGTAGACCTTGCCCCGCTCGGCGGGCAGCAGGCCTGCGATGGCGCGCAGCAGCGTGGACTTGCCGGAGCCGTTGGAGCCGATCAGACCGATGGCCTCGCCGCGGTAGGCGACGAAGGAGACCCCGCGCACGGCGTGCACCTTGCGCACGCCCCGCGCCGAGTCGTCGGAGCCGCGCTTCAGGATCCGGCTCAGGGCGGCCGTCGCGCTGCCCCGGCCGGTCTTGGCGCCGTTGACGCGGTAGACGATGTGCAGCTCGTCCGCGATGACCGTCGGGCGACGGTCCTGCGTGCTCTGCTCGGCGTTCTGCTCAGCCACGGCCGTACCGCTCCTCAGCCTTCCAGAAGTACACGAAGCCCCCGGCGAAGACGACCACGGCCCAGAACAGGGCGATGGCCCACACGTGCGGCGGCAGGTTCGAGGCACCGTAGCCGTCGATGAGCGCGAACCGCATCAGGTCCATGTACACCGCGGCCGGGTTGACCTGGAGCACACGGACGATCCACTCGGGCCGGCCCTCGAGCATCTTGTTGATCGAGAACATCACGCCGGAGGTGTACATCCAGGTGCGCAGGATGAACGGCATCAGCTGCGCGAGGTCCGGCGTCTTGGCGCCCATGCGGGCCACGATCAGCGCGAGCCCGGTGTTGAACAGGAACTGCAGCACCAGCACGGGCACGATCAGCAGCCAGGACGCGCCCGGGTAGCTGCCGAAGCCGATCGCCACGACGAACATCACGATCATCGAGAAGAGCAGTTGCTGGAGCTGTTGCAGCGAGAAGGAGACCGGCAGGGAGGCGCGCGGGAAGTGCAGGGCGCGGACCAGGCCGAGGTTGCCGGAGATCGCGCGGACGCCCGACATGATCGAACTCTGCGTGAAGGTGAACACGAACACACCGGTCACCAGGAACGGGATGTACACGTCCTGGGACATGCCGCGGCTGGCGTGCAGGATCAGCCCGAAGATGAGGAAGTACACGGCCGCGTTCAGCAGCGGCGTGGCCACCTGCCAGAGCTGGCCGAGCTTGGCCTGGCTGTACTGCGCCGTCAGCTTCGCCTGCGAGAAGGCGAGGATGAAGTGGCGCCGTCCCCACAGCTGCCGGACGTACTCCCCGAGCGAGGGCCGGGCGCCGCTCACGGAGAGCCCGTACTTGGCGGCCAGCTCGGCCGCCGCCAGTCCCGCGTCGGGCGACGGCGCCGCGGTCACCGCGACCGTGCCGTCGTGCGTGGTCTCACTCACAGGGGGAAACTTTCGTCCTCGGGTTCGTCTGCCGCGTCGCCGTCCGACCAGCGAACACGTGTTCCTGGAATGTTCGACAGTAGCGGCTGTCAGGGTCGAGCTTGTCAGATCACCGGGGGGCGGCCCAGTCGGGTGAGACGCCACACAGTACGCCAGCGCATCGGGCGGCGGGGGCCGCACGGTGTTGTCCAGCCTTCCCGGAAACCGCCGAACCAGGCCTTCAGGGCCGGCCG
This sequence comes from Streptomyces actinomycinicus, assembly GCF_016741775.1. Classification (GTDB taxonomy): domain Bacteria; phylum Actinomycetota; class Actinomycetes; order Streptomycetales; family Streptomycetaceae; genus Streptomyces; species Streptomyces actinomycinicus. Next base: position 88,017 of record NZ_JAERRK010000019.1, read on the forward strand.
CGAGGGGCGGCGGATCAGGGTGAGCAGCAGCCAGACCCCGAGGTAGACCGGGACCAGGAGGGCGGGGAGGTTGCGGCGGGCGAGCCAGACGCGGTTGCGGGCGACCATGCGGTGGTAGACGGCGTGCCGCGAGGGCGCGGTCGTCGGGTGGTACAGCACCATGTCGGACCGGTAGTCGATCATCCAGCCGGCGTCGAGGGCCCGCCAGGCCAGGTCGGTCTCCTCGTGCGCGTAGAAGAACTCGTCCGGGAGCCCGCCGACCTCGGCGAGGACCCGGGTGCGTACGGCGTTGGCGCCGCCGAGGAAGGTGGTGACCCGGGAGGAGCGCATCGGGTCGGAGGCACGCAGCCGCGGCACGTGCCGGCGCTGCGTCTCGCCGGTGTCCGGGTCGGCGATGCGGAAGCTGATGATGCCCAGCTCGGGGTCGGCGGCGAAGGCCTGGCGGCACAGCTCGGCGGTGTCGTTCCGGGCGAGCAGGCCGTCGTCGTCCAGGAACAGCAATATGTCGACATCGCGACCGCCGGGCCCGAAGGCCTCTATCCCGACGTTGCGCCCGCCCGGGATGCCCAGGTTCTCGGGCAGTTCTATGGTCCGCACGCCCTCGGGCACGTCCGGGACGGGTGAGCCGTTGCCGACGACGACCACCTCGACCCGGTCGCCGTCCTGCTTGGCGACGGAGTCGAGCAGGGCTCGCAGCTCCTCGGGCCGGTTGCCCATGGTGATGATGACGGCGCCGACCTTCATGGCACTCACTTCAGCCTGCTGGAGGCGAGGATGGACACCAGGTGCAGCAGCGTCTGGAGCAGGGCGATGCCGGCCAGGACGGCCGTGCCGAGGCGGGTGAAGAACAGGTCGCCGCGGGCCTGGTCCACGATCGCGAGGACCAGGATCAGCAGCGACGCCTCGATGCCGAGGATCAGCCGGTGGAACTTCAGCGCCGCGGCGGCCCGCCGGGCCAGCGCCATGCCGGAGGAGCGCGGCTCGGCGACCGCGGCCGCGTCCTTCACCGGCGGCAGTCCGGCCTGGTGCCGTGCGACGCCGACCAGGTCGGTCTCGGCCTTGATCAGGATGGCGCCGAGCGCGGCGAGGGTGCCGAGGAAGGCCCACAGCCAGTCGATACGGCCGCTGCCCCACACGTCGGCGGCGCGCAGGCCGAGGCCGACGAGGACGGCCGCGTCGGTCAGGTACGCCCCGACCCGGTCCAGGTAGACGCCGTTCAGCGAGTACTGCTTCTTCCAGCGGGCGATCTCGCCGTCGACGCAGTCCAGCAGCAGGTACAACTGGACGCAGACCACGCCGAGCACGGCGCCCCAGATCCCCGGCACCAGGAGCGCCGGGGCCGCGAGCACGCCGCAGACGGTCATCAGGTACGTGAGCTGGTTGGGCGTGACCCGGGTGTTCACCAGGTAGCGGTCGACCCGCAGGGACACCTCACGCATGTAGAGGCGTCCCATCCAGTGCTCACCGCTGCGCCGGTCCTTCACCCCCGCGGGGTGGACGACCGGACGGAGTTCAGCTACCGATGGCCTTGACATAGTCGGCGTAGATGTCCTTGATCTGGTTCGTCTTGAGGTCGAGGTGTTCGATGATCGTGTAGCGGCCGGGCCGGGTCTCCGGAGCGAACTCCACCGCGCGGACGAACTCGTCCACGGTGAAGCCGATCTCCTCCGGCAGCACCGGAAGTCCGTGGCGGCGCAGCACCTCGGCCATGTACGCCGACTCCTCGTGCGCGCCGCGCAGGTACATCGCGAAGGCGGCGCCGAGGCCGCACTGCTCGCCGTGGGCGGCGGCCCGCTTCGGGTAGAGCAGGTCGAAGGCGTGGTTGATCTCGTGGCAGGCACCGGAGGACGGACGGGAGTCGCCCGACACGGACATGGCGATGCCGGTGAGGACCAGTGCCTCGGCCAGCACCTGGAGGAAGCCGTCGTCGCCGACCCCGCCCGGGTGCCGGAGCACGGCCTCGCCCGCCTGGCGGGCCATGGCGGCGGCCAGGCCGTCGATCTTCTCGCCGTTGACCCGGTTGGCCAGCTCCCAGTCCGCGACCGCGGAGATGTTGGAGATGGCGTCACCGATGCCCGAGCGCACGAACCGGACGGGTGCCTCGCGGATCACGTTCAGGTCGATCACGACCGCGATCGGGTTCGGCACGCCGTACGAGCCGCGGCCCGCGTCGTTGTCGAGGGTCGCGACCGGGGAGCACAGGCCGTCGTGGGCGAGGTTGGTGGCGACCGCGACCAGCGGCAGGCCCACCCGGGCCGCCGCGAACTTGGCGCAGTCGATGATCTTGCCGCCGCCGAGGCCGACGACCGCGTCGTAGTGCCCGGCCTTTATGGCGCTCGCCAGCCGGACCGCGTCGTCGATGGTGCCGCCGTCGACCTCGTACCAGGTGGCGCCGGGCAGGGTGGGGGCGATCCGCTCGCGCAGCCGGGCGCCGGAGCCGCCGCTGACGGCGACGGCGAGCCGGCCGGACTGCGAGATGCGCTCGTCGGCGAGGACGCAGGCCAGGTCGTCCAGGGCACCCGGGCGGATGTCCACCACGACCGGCGAGGGGATCAGCCGGGTCAGTACTGGCACGCGATCTCCCGTCCGCGGGCGAGATCGTCATGGTTGTCGATCTCCACCCACTTGACGTCGCCGATCGGCGCCACGTCGATCCGGAAGCCCCGGTCGACCAGTTCCTGGTAGCCGTGCTCGTAGAACTGCTGCGGGTCGGTCTCCCAGACCGTCTTCAGCGCGTCGGCCAGCTCGGGTGCGGCGTCGCCCTCGATCAGGGTGACGCCGATGTACTCACCGGTGGCCTCCGCCGGGTCCATCAGCTTGGTGATCTTCGTCATGCCCTTCGCGGGGTCGACGACGACCTTCATCTCCTCGTCGGCCAGGCTCTTCACCGTGTCCAGGGCGAGGATGATCTTCTTGCCCTCGCCGCGGGCGGCGAGCAGCGTCTTCTCCACGGACACCGGGTGGACGGTGTCGCCGTTGGCGAGGATCACACCGTCCTTGAGGGCGTCACGGCCGCACCACAGGGAGTAGGCGTTGTTCCACTCCTCGGCCTTGTCGTTGTCGATGAGGGTCAGCTTGAGGCCGTACTTGGCCTCCAGGGCGGCCTTGCGCTCGTACACGGCCTCCTTGCGGTAGCCGACGATGATCGCGACCTCGGTCAGCCCGATCTCGGCGAAGTTGCCGAGGGTGAGGTCCAGGACCGTGATGCTGTCCTCTATGCCCGCGGGACCCACCGGCACCAGAGCCTTGGGAAGGCTGTCGGTGTAGGGGCGCAGACGCCGTCCGGCGCCGGCCGCCAGCACGAGGCCGATCATGCGGGTTCTCCTTCATCGTGTACGGCGGGCGCACCCCTCAGATGAGAGGTCACCCAGAAGCGGATGCTCTCGACGAGCACCAGCAGGGCCACGGCCACGGCCAGCACCGCGAGCGCGACCTTGAACTGCGAGGCGGTGAGCACCGCGGCCAGGGCGGTGACGAGCAGCGTCCGTCCCTCGTGCCCCCCGATGGCACGTACCAGCCAGGCCGGCGGCGCTCCGGCGTTGCCGCGGATGCGGTAGACCGTGTCGTAGTGATGGTAGGCGACGGCGGCCACCAGGCCGAAAGCCGCTGGAAGAGCCCCGTTCACCCCGGCTTTGCCCGCGAGGGCGAGGACGGTGCCGTACTCGGCGGCCCGGAAGAGGGGCGGGACCAGCCAGTCGAGGGCGCCCTTGAGGGGCCGGGCGACGGCGAGGGCCGAGGTGAGGACGTAGACGAGGGCGCCGACGACCGGGAGCACCCCGCCGAAGCCGGTCAGTGCCGAGCAGGCGACGACAGCGGTGCCGCCGAGCAGGGCCACGGCCGGCACGGCGAGACCCGGCAGGCCGCGCCTGGCCACGCGCCGGACCGCCTCGGCGAGCGGGCCCGAGTCGGCGAGGTCGGCGAGCGCCTGCGCGGCCCGGTCGGTGCGCCGGGCCTTGCGGGTCACCGAGCGCAGCACGCGGCCCGCCGTGGTGTAGGCCGCGGCGAAGGCGCAGCCGGCGAGCAGGACGTAGAAGGTGATGCGGGGGGTGGTGGCGGCCGTGAGGACGGCGATCATCGCCCAGCGCTCCCCGATCGGGAGCACGATCATGCGCCGCAGCCAGACCGTCCAGCCGACGCTGTCGAGTTTGTCGGAGAGGGCGGCGGTGGGGCTGGTGTTGGCGGTGGCGTCGTGGTTGGCCTCGTTGAAGGAGAAGTCGACCACGTGCCGGCAGATCTGCAGGATCATCGCGCCGAGGGCGAGGGCCCACACGTCGTCGCCGCCGCGGGCGGCGCCGAGGGCGAGGCCGGCGTAGTAGGCGTACTCCTTGGCCCGGTCGAAGGTGGCGTCGAGCCAGGCGCCGAGGGTGGAGTACTTCAGGGCGTAGCGGGCGAGCTGGCCGTCGGTGCAGTCCAGCACGAAGGAGGCGATCAGCAGCACGCCGGCGGCGACGAAGCCGCCGCGGGTGCCGGTGGCCGCGCAGCCGGCCGCTATGAGCGCGGTGAGCAGCGAGGCCGTGGTGACCTGGTTCGGGGTCAGGCCGCGGCGGGCACACCAGCGGGCGATGTAGCGCGAGTACGGGCTGATGAAGAAGGTGGTGAAGAACCCGTCCCGGGACTTCACGGCCGACTTCAGCCGCACGGCCTCGTCGTCCACGGCGTCGACGGCCTGCCGGGCCTCGTCGCGGGCCTGCGGATCGGCCGGCACCGCGGCGACCAGGCTGCCCAGCTCGGGGCGGTGCACCGCGCCGCCGTCGCTGCCGAGTGCGGCGGCGACCCGGTCGGCGAGGCTGTCCACCGAGAGCGCGGGGGCGCCGCCGGGAACCGGCGTGTTGTCGTCCGCGGAGGTCTCGCGCGCCACGGCGCGGGTGAGCTGCTGCCGGGCGGCCGGCTGGGCGGTCACGGCACCGGGGACGGCGGCGAGCGGGAAGCGCGGGTCGGTCAGGCCCAGCCGCAGCGCGTGCTGGTGGCCGACGAAGCGGGCGTCGACCAGGGCCACGCGCCGGTCGGCCGGGACGGCCGCGAGCAGGGTCTCGGTCTCGGCGGCGTCGGCGGCCACGCGCACGTCGAAGCCGAGGGACCGCAGATCGTTCTCCAACGACGATCCCGGGACCGGCTGACCGGTGACGATGGCGGTCGGCAACCGAACTCACTCCCTGGGTGCCGGCGCACTGCGCGCCGGTCTGCTGCGTGGTGGGGGCGCCCCTGCCTGCGGCACCCGGGCGGCATGTCGGCAGAGGCTATCCGATGTACGGGAGCCGGTGTTCACCGGCCGTTCACGGCCCGGCCCACGAGGGCTGCCCGGGCCTTTGCCGCGATCATCATCGGGGATCCGGGGCCCGGCCCACAAACCCGTGGGGCAGACCCGGGCATCCGGGACACGGGGCGGCTCGGCATAGGGTGGACGACCATGACGTGGCTGATCACCGGCGGGGCCGGATACATCGGGGCACATGTGGCACACGCCATGGCGGGCGCCGGCGAGAGCGTCGTGGCACTGGACGACCTGTCGGCCGCCGTGCCCGCGCGGCTGCCGGCCGAGGTCCCGCTGGTCCGGGGTTCGACCCTGGACGGGGCGGCGCTGAAGCGGGTCTTCGCCGAGTACGGCGTCACGGGCGTCGTCCACCTGGCGGCGCGCAAGCAGGTCGCCGAGTCGGTGGCCCAGCCCACCCGCTACTACCGGGAGAACGTGGGCGGCCTCGCCACGCTGCTGGACGCGGTGGCCGAGGCGGGCATAGGCAGGCTGGTGTTCTCCTCGTCGGCGGCGGTGTACGGCAACCCGGACGTGGAGCTGATCACCGAGGACACCGCCTGCGCGCCGGTGAACCCTTACGGCGAGACCAAGCTGGCCGGGGAGTGGCTGGTGCGGGCGGCCGGCCGGGCACACGGGATCTCCACGGTCTGTCTGCGCTATTTCAACGTGGCGGGCGCCGCGGCACCGGAGCTGGCGGACACGGGTGTGTTCAACATCGTGCCGATGGTCTTCGACCGGCTCACCCGTGACGAGGCCCCGCGGATCTTCGGCGACGACTATCCGACGCCGGACGGCACCTGCGTCCGGGACTACATCCATGTCGCCGATCTCGCCGAGGCGCACCTGGCGGCGGCCCGGCGGCTCGCCGGCGGGGACCTCACGGGTGACCTGACGCTGAACATCGGCCGCGGCGAGGGCGTGTCGGTGCGCGAGCTGATCACGGTGATCGGGGAGGTCACCGGGGACCGCAGGGCGCCCCTGGTGGAGGGGCGCCGGCCGGGGGACGCGCCGCGCGCGGTGGCCTCGGCCGAGCGGGCCGCCGAGGCGCTGGGCTGGCGGGCCCGGCGCGGGGTGCGGGAGATGGTGGAGTCGGCCTGGCAGGGCTGGCGGCTGCACGGCGGCGCCTGAAGCCGACGGCCGCCGTGCGCCCGGCGGCGGCGAGACGCGCGGGCGCTCGGCCGTCCGGACCGCGGCGGGTGGCGGCCCGGCGGGCGGCTCGGCGGGGCCGGGTGGGCCCTCCCTGACCTGCGGATCGTTTCCGCAGGTCAGGGCACATGACAACGGTGTTCAGTGCCGCGTTGCCCGATACCCCCCACCCGTAGTTGACTGGCCTTCCGGCAGGCATACGAGAGGGCGGTATTCATGGGGGCTGGGCACGACCACGGGCACGCGCACTCCCACGCGCCGGCCCCGGGTACGGCCACGGCGGCGTACCGGGGACGGCTGCGGGTCGCGCTGGGCATCACGCTCACGGTCATGGTGGTCGAGATCGTCGGCGGTCTGTTCGCGGACTCGCTGGCGCTGATCGCGGACGCGGCACACATGGCCACGGACGCGGTGGGCCTCGGCATGGCCCTGCTGGCGATCCACTTCGCGAACCGGCCGGCGAGCACCAACCGCACCTTCGGCTACGCCCGCGCCGAGATCCTCGCCGCGCTGGCCAACTGTCTGCTGCTGCTCGGTGTCGGCGGATACGTGCTGTACGAGGCGGTGCAGCGGTTCGTCGAGCCCGCGGACACCCGGGGCGGCCTGATGATCGTCTTCGGTCTGATCGGCCTGCTGGCGAACTCCGTGTCGCTCGTTCTGCTGATGCGCGGACAGAAGGAGAGCCTCAACGTGCGCGGTGCCTTCCTCGAGGTGGCCGCGGACGCGCTCGGCTCGGTGGCGGTGCTGATCTCGGCGGCCGTGATCCTGGCGACGGGCTGGCAGCCGGCCGACCCCATCGCCTCGCTGGTGATCGGGCTGATGATCGTACCGAGGACCCTGAAGCTGCTGCGCGAGACGCTGGACGTGCTGCTGGAGGCGGCCCCCAAGGACGTCGACATGGCCGAGGTGCGCGCGCACATCCTGGCGCTGGACGGCGTGGAGGACGTGCACGACCTGCACGCCTGGACGATCACCTCGGGCATGCCGGTGCTGTCGGCGCACGTGGTGGTCAGCTCCGAGGTGCTGAACGCCATCGGCAACGAGAAGATGCTGCACGAGCTGCAGGGCTGCCTGGGCGACCACTTCGACGTGGAGCACTGCACCTTCCAGCTGGAGCCGGGCGGGCATGCCGAGCACGAGGCACGGCTGTGCCACTGACCGATCCTCCGCACTGTCGTTCGACGCACCCCCGGACGGTTCCCTGGGGCGGCCGCCGGGCACGATGATCACCGGGTCCGGCTTCCCGTGCCGCGCCGCGCGCGGACATGCGGACGTGCACGGAAGTGTCGGGAGTGCCGGATTCGTACGGCAGACTTGGGGTGCGAAGACCGAGGCGAAGGATGGGTATGCCGATCACACCTGCCACCGCGACGCACAGCTCGTCGAAGGGCACCACGGAGGCGATTTTGCTGGAACTGGTCGACGAGAAGGGTGTGACGATCGGTACGGCGGAGAAGCTCACCGCCCATCAGCCGCCGGGGCAGCTCCACCGGGCGTTCTCGGTGTTCCTCTTCGACGAACAGGGTCGGCTGCTGCTGCAGCAGCGGGCGCTCGGCAAGTACCACTCCCCCGGCGTGTGGTCCAACACCTGCTGCGGTCACCCGTTCCCCGGTGAGGCGCCGTTCGCGGCCTCCGCCCGGCGCACGTACGAGGAGCTGGGCGTGTCGCCGTCGCTGCTCGCGGAGGCCGGCACGGTCCGTTACAACCACCCGGACCCCGCCTCGGGCCTGGTGGAGCAGGAGTACAACCACCTGTTCGTCGGCCTGGTGCAGGCGCCGCTCGCCGCGGACCCGGAGGAGGTCGCCTCGACCGCCTTCGTGACGGCGGCCGAGCTGGCGGAGCGGCACGCCCGGGACCCGTTCTCGGCCTGGTTCATGACCGTGCTGGACGCGGCCCGCCCGGCGATCAGGGAGCTGACGGGCGCGTCCGCCGGCTGGTAGGGCTAGCCGGGAAGTGAGGCGGGCTTGAGCGGCAGGGCGGCCCAGATCACCTTGCCGCCGCTCGCCGTGTGCTCCACGTCGACCACCCCGCCCGCCTCCCGGGCCACCTCCCGGACCAGGAGCAGGCCCCGGCCGCCGGTGCGGCCGTGGTCGGCCTCCAGGGCGGTCGGGCGGTACGGGTGGTTGTCCTCCACGGACACCCGTACCCACTCGGCCCCGACGGCGACCTCGACGGCCAGCGTCGGCGACAGCAGCGCCGCGTGCCGGACCGCGTTGGTGACCAGTTCGGAGACGATCAGCAGCAGTCCGTGCACCAGGTCGTCGGAGGCCGGTACCCCCTGGCGCAGCAGCAGGTCCCGCACCGCGTGCCGGGCCTGCGGGACCGAGGCGTCCACCGCGGATGCGGTAAAGCGCCAGACGCCCTCGTAGGGCAGTGGATCCGGCGGCCGTTCGCCGCCCCCCGCTGGGCGCGGGCCGTCCCCGCGCCCGTGGTTGTCCATCGTCCGGTCGCCACCCTCGCGCTCGATTGTCACCACACCTCGAGTGTTGGTAACGATGTGCGCCGGTCCAGACACCTGACCAGAAGTCGGCGGGTATCGAACGGTTTCTGACCGACTGCGCATGACATGACGATGAGTAGGACTGTTCCTGCCCCTCGGAAGCCGGTTCGCGAACTAGTCGGGTTGTACGGGTTCCAAGGCCGCTCCTCGGACGTGCGGGGCCGCGAAGAGCCTGCCGTGCGCGCGGCCGGAGCCCCCGGCCGCCCCCGCGCAGCCGGCCGATAGCATCGCCGCATGGAGCCCCAGCTGTCGCATGAGGTCGTCGACTCCGTCGCCACCGTGGTCATCCGCCATCCGGCCCGGCGCAACGCCATGACGGCGGCGATGTGGCGTGCCCTGCCGCCCCTGCTGGACCGGTTCGCGGCCGACCCCGGGGTGCGGGCCCTGGTGCTGACCGGCGAGGGCGGGACGTTCTGCGCGGGCGCGGACATCACCTCGCTGCGGGAGACCCCGGAGGAGCCGCAGGCCCTCGCGGTGGCGGCCGAGGAGGCCCTGGCCGCGTTCCCCAAGCCGACCGTCGCCGCCGTGCGCGGCCACTGCGTGGGCGGGGGCGCGCAGCTGGCGGTGGCTTGCGATCTGCGGCTGGCGGAGGAAGGTTCCCTCTTCGGCGTGACCCCGGCGCGGCTCGGCCTCGTCTACCCGGCCGGCTCGACCCGCCGGCTGGCGTCGCTCGTGGGGCCCTCCACCGCCAAGTACCTGCTGTTCACCGCCGAGCTGATCGACGCAGGACGCGCGCTGCGCACCGGGCTCGTGGACGAGGTGCTGCCGCAGGGCCGGCTCGAGGAGCGCGTCACCGAGCTGACCCGGGTGCTGGCGTCCCGCTCGCTGCTCACCCAGGCCGCGGCGAAGGAGTACGTGAACGGCAGGACGGACCGGGACGCCCACTGGGCCGAGCGGGCCCGCGGCCACGGCGAGGCCGCGGAGGGCATCACCGCGTTCCTGGAGCGCCGGCAGCCGCGCTTCACCTGGAGCCTGTCTACGACAGGATGAGGTGGCTCGCCGCGCGCCACTTCTCGACCAGGTGCGCGGGCGCCTTCCCCGGCGACCCGGCGTCGTACGGCGGTTGCGGATCGTACTCGGTCAACAGCTGGACGGACTGGGCGACTTCGTCACCGGCGAGGGTGCCCAGCAGGGTGAGGCCCATGTCGATGCCGGCCGAGACGCCCGCGGCGGTGACGTACTTGCCGTCCATCACCACCCGTTCGCCGGTCGGCTCAGCCCCGAAGCGGCGCAGCTGCTCCAGGGCCAGCCAGTGCGAGGTGGCCCGGCGGCCCCGCAGCAGCCCGGCGGCGGCCAGCAGCAGCGAGCCCGTGCACACCGAGGTGGTCCAGGTGGTGGCGGCGTCGGCCGTGCGCAGCCAGTTCAGCAGGGTTGGGTTCTCCATCTGCGGCGTCTGGCCCGGACCGCCGGGCACGATCACGATGTCCGGGGACGGCACGTCGGCCAGGGCACGGTCGGCGGTGATCGCCAGGTTCCCGGTGTCGGCGCGCACTGGTCCCGTGCGCTCGGCGACGAACACGGTCTCGGAGTCCGGGAGCCGGCCCAGGGTCTCGTAGGGTCCGACGGCGTCGAGGGCGGTGAAGCGGTCGTAAAGGAGGATGGCGATCTGCATGGGGTTACCCGTCTCTCGTCTCTCGTCGGCTGTCGGGGTGTGCCGGGATCTGTATGTGCTCTGTCGGGCGTGCCGGGATCTGTATCTGCTCTGTCGGGCTCGTCGGGAGCTGATGCGGCTGTCGGGGTGCGACTGTTTCGCCGGGGTGCCGGTCGGGTGACGGGGGCGGGGCCGGTGCCGGTCAGGTGACGGGGGCGGGGCCGGTGCCGGTCAGGGGGCGGGGGCGGCGGCGGGGCGGAAGCGGCGCCGGTACTCGGCCGGGGCGACGCCCAGGGTGCGCAGGAAGGCGCGGCGCATGGCCTCCGGCGTGCCGTAGCCGCTGGCGCGGGCGATCCGCTCGACGCCGTCGGTGGTGTCCTCCAGCAGGCGGCGCGCGTGTTCGAGACGGACCCGGTCGACGTACCTGCCGGGTGTCGTTCCGGTCTCGGCGTGGAAGGCGCGCGCGAAGTGGCGGGGGGAGAGCGCGGCGCGAGCGGCCAGCGCCTCCACGCCGAGGTCGCCGTCCGGGTGCTCGCTGATCCACTGCTGGACGTCGCGGAGCGGCTCGCGGCGGGCCGTCTGAGCGCTGAGCTGGGCACTGAACTGGGCCTGGTTGCCCGGCCGGCGCAGAAACACCACGAGGTGGCGGGCGACGGTCAGCGCCGTCCGGCGGCCCAGGTCCTCCTCGACCAGTGCCAGGGCGAGGTCGATGCCCGCGGTGACCCCGGCCGAGGTGACCACGTTCCCGTCCCGCACGAAGATCGGGTCGGGGTCGACCCGGACGGCGGGATGCCTCCGGGCGAGATGGTCGCAGTACGCCCAGTGCGTCGTGACCCGCCGGCCGTCCAGGAGCCCGGCCCGGGCCAGCGGAACGGCACCGGTGCAGACGGAGACCAGGCGCCGTGCGCCCGGACCGTGCTCGCGCAGCCACTCCACCAGCCGCGGCTCCGGGTCACGGGTGCCCTCCCCGCCGGGGACCAGCAGCGTGTGCGGATCGGCGGCGTCCGCCAGGGATCCGTCCGGTACGAGGGTCAGCCCGCTGGAGGAGCGCACCGGCCCGCCGTCCAGGGAGGCCGTGCGGATGCGGTACGAGCCCGGGGTGTGCGTCTCCGCCCCGGCGAAGACCTCCAGGGGGCCGGTGACGTCGAGACTCTGGACGCCGTCGAAGAGGACGAAGAGAAGCGTTCGCTGCGCCATGACCTCGATTCTTGGCGGGCACGGCGGTGGCCGCAACGACTCCTTTCCCACCTTTTCTGCCATCAGGGGTTCCGCGGCGACCCGCGGAGGTACCCGGACACCGCCCGGTCGAACGGACCGGGCGGAACGACCAGGCGGGAAGGAGAGGTTTTCGTGTTCCGTGCCATCGCAGACGTACTGCGGCAGGTGGGCGGGGCCGCCGCCACGGTGGTCACGCTGCCGTTCCGGGCGGCCGCCCGGCTGTTCGGCGGAGCGTCGTCCACCACGCGCGGCAGCCGGGCCTGACGGCCCGCGTCGTCCATCGCCCGCGGCGGCCGGCCCGACGGCCCGCCGCGTGCCGCCCTGATCCCCGGTTGCCGGTGTCACCTGCCACAATTGCCGCGCAACCTCAGTGGATAAGGCGGTACGCGATCGTGACGACACCCGGGTCCCTGGCAGCAGGGACCATCGAAGGCAGGATCGCCGAGGAGCTCGGCGTACGGGAGCGGCAGGTGAAGGCCGCGGTGGAACTGCTCGACGGCGGTTCCACGGTGCCCTTCATCGCCCGCTACCGCAAGGAAGCGACCGAGATGCTCGACGACGCGCAGCTGCGCACGATCGAGGAACGGCTGCGCTACCTGCGGGAACTGGAGGAGCGGCGGGCCGCGATCCTGGAGTCGGTCCGCGAGCAGGGCAAGCTCACCGAGGACCTGGAGGCCCGCATCCGCGGCGCCGAGACCAAGGCGCGGCTGGAGGACGTCTACCTCCCGTACAAGCCCAAGCGGCGCACCAAGGCGCAGATCGCGCGGGAGGCCGGCCTGGAGCCGCTCGCCGAGGGGCTGCTGGGCGACCCGGGGGTCGAGCCGCTGGCCGCGGCCGCCGCGTTCGTGGACGCCGACAAGGGCGTCGCCGATCCGCAGGCCGCGCTGGAGGGCGCACGGGCGATCCTCACCGAGAGGTTCTCCGAGGACGCCGACCTGATCGGCGAGCTGCGCGAGCGCATGTGGGTGCGCGGGCGGCTGGCCGCGAAGGTGCGCGAGGGCAAGGAGGAGGCGGGCGCCAAGTTCGCCGACTACTTCGACTTCGCCGAGCCGTTCACCGAGCTTCCCTCGCACCGGATCCTGGCCATGCTGCGCGGCGAGAAGGAGGAGGTCCTGGACCTCGTCCTGGAGCCGGAGGAGGCCACGGAGGGGCCGTCCTCGTACGAGGGGATCGTCGCCTCGAAGTTCGGCATCGCCGACCGGGGCCGCCCGGCCGACAAGTGGCTGAAGGACACGGTCCGCTGGGCCTGGCGCACCCGGATCCTGGTCCACCTCGGCATCGACCTGCGGCTGCGGCTGCGTACGGCGGCCGAGGACGAGGCGGTGAACGTGTTCGCCGCGAACCTGCGCGACCTGCTGCTGGCCGCCCCGGCCGGCACGCGCGCGACGCTCGGCCTGGACCCCGGCTTCCGTACGGGCGTGAAGGTCGCCGTGGTCGACGCGACGGGCAAGGCCGTCGCCACGGACGTCATCCACCCGCACGTCCCGGCCAACAAGTGGGACGAGGCGATCGCCAGGCTGGCGCGGCTGGCGAAGGAGCACGCGGTCGAGCTGGTCGCCATCGGCAACGGCACGGCGTCCCGGGAGACCGACAAGCTCGCCGCCGAACTCATCGCCCGGCACCCGGAGCTGAAGCTCACCAAGGTGATGGTGTCCGAGGCCGGCGCGTCCGTGTACTCGGCGTCGCAGTACGCCTCGCAGGAGCTGCCGGAGATGGACGTGTCGCTGCGCGGCGCGGTCTCCATCGCCCGCCGGCTGCAGGACCCGCTGGCCGAGCTGGTGAAGATCGACCCGAAGTCGATCGGTGTCGGGCAGTACCAGCACGACCTGTCCGAGGTGAAGCTGTCCCGTTCGCTGGACGCGGTCGTCGAGGACTGTGTGAACGGCGTCGGCGTGGACGTCAACACCGCCTCCGTACCGCTGCTCTCGCGGGTGTCGGGCATTTCCGCCGGGCTCGCCGAGAACATCGTCGCGCACCGGGACGCGAACGGGCCGTTCACGTCCCGCCTGGAACTGAAGAAGGTGGCGCGGCTCGGCCCGAAGGCGTACGAGCAGTGCGCGGGCTTCCTGCGCATCCGGGACGGCGTGGACCCGCTGGACTCCTCCAGCGTGCACCCCGAGGCCTACCCGGTGGTGCGCCACATGGTGAAGACCACGGGCCAGGAGGTGGCCTCCCTCGTCGGCAACACGGGCGTGCTGCGTTCGCTGCGGCCCGCCGACTTCGTGGACGACACCTTCGGTCTGCCGACCGTGACGGACATCCTGAAGGAGCTGGAGAAGCCGGGCCGCGACCCGCGACCCGCGTTCAGGACGGCCACCTTCAAGGAGGGCGTGGAGAAGCTCTCCGACCTGTCCGCCGGGATGGTCCTGGAGGGGGTCGTGACGAACGTGGCCGCCTTCGGCGCGTTCGTGGACATCGGCGTCCACCAGGACGGTCTGGTGCACGTGTCGGCCATGTCGAAGACGTTCGTCAAGGACCCGCGTGATGTCGCCAAGCCCGGTGACATCGTCAAGGTGAAGGTCCTGGACGTGGACATCCCGCGCAAGCGCATCGCGCTGACCCTGCGACTGGACGACGAGGCGGCACCCCAGGGCCAGGGCGGCGGCCGGCAGCAGCGCGCCGGCGGCGCCCGCCCGCCGCAGCAGCGCCAGGGCGGCGGCCAGGGCCGGCGCGAGGGCCGCGGCGGCGACCGGGGCGGTGACCGCGGCGGACGCCAGGCGCCGGCACCGGCCAACAGCGCGATGGCCGACGCGTTGCGCCGCGCCGGGCTGCTCGACCCGAAGAAGCGCTGAGACCGCGGGGCCGGCCCGGGCACACCACCGGGCCGGCCCCGCGCTCCCCGGCCGCGCTTCCCCGCCGCGCCTTGCCGCCGCGGTCGCGCGCCGCGGGACCGGTCCCGAAGCCGCCGGCCGGCCGGAGCCCTCGGTACGGGTCCCCGCCCGGCCGGGGGCACGTGGAATGCGGCCCCGGACCGGTCGGCCCGGACTCCTCCCGGACCCGTGACGCCCTAGCGTTCGGTCACCTTGCCGGCCGCCACCTCCAGGCGGCGGGTCACCCGGACCGCGTCCAGCATGCGCCGGTCGTGGGTGACCAGCAGCAGGGTGCCCTCGTAGGCGTCGAGGGCCGACTCCAGCTGTTCGATGGCCGGCAGGTCGAGGTGGTTCGTCGGTTCGTCCAGGACCAGCAGGTTGACGCCCCGGCCCTGGAGCAGCGCCAGGGCGGCGCGGGTGCGCTCGCCCGGCGAGAGGGTCGCGGCCGGGCGCAGCACATGTCCGGACTTCAGACCGAACTTTGCCAGCAGCGTGCGGACCTCGACCGGTTCCGTGTCGGGGACGGCCGCGCAGAAGGCGTCCAGCAGGGCCTCGGTGCCGTGGAACAGCTTGCGGGCCTGGTCGACCTCGCCGACCAGCACACCGGAGCCGAGGGCCGCATGGCCGGAGTCGAGCGGGACACGGCCGAGCAGCGCGCCCAGCAGGGTGGACTTGCCGGCACCGTTGGCCCCGGTGACCGCGATCCGGTCGGCCCAGTCGATCTGCAGGGACACGGGGCCGAACGTGAAGTCGCCGCGCCGGACCTCGGCGTCCCGGAGGGTCGCCACGACCGCACCCGAGCGCGGGGCGGACGCGATCTCCATGCGCAGCTCCCACTCCTTGCGCGGTTCCTCGACCACGTCCAGGCGCTCGATCATGCGCTGGGTCTGGCGGGCCTTGGCGGCCTGTTTCTCGCTGGCCTCGCTGCGGAACTTGCGGCCGATCTTGTCGTTGTCGTTGCCGGCCTTCCGCCGGGCGTTCTTCACGCCCTTGTCCATCCACGCGCGCTGCATCAGGGCACGGTCCTGGAGGGCGGCCTTCTTGTCGGCGTACTCCTCGTACTCGTCACGGGCGTGCCGGCGGGCCACCTCCCGCTCGTCCAGGTAGGCCTCGTAACCGCCGCCGTAAAGATTGATCTGCCGCTGGGCGAGGTCGAGTTCGAGGACCTTGGTGACCGTGCGGGTGAGGAACTCGCGGTCGTGGCTGACGACGACCGTGCCCGCGCGCAGTCCGGTGACGAACCGTTCCAGGCGTTCCAGGCCGTCCAGGTCCAGGTCGTTCGTGGGCTCGTCCAGCAGGAAGACGTCGTAGCGGGAGAGCAGCAGGGAGGCGAGGCCGGCACGGGCCGCCTGGCCTCCGGAGAGGGAGGTCATCGGCTGGTCCAGGTCCACGGCCAGGCCCAGGGAGTCGGCGACCTCCTCGGCGCGTTCCTCCAGGTCGGCGCCGCCGAGGCCGAGCCAGCGCTCGAGGGCCGTCGCGTAGGCGTCGTCGGCGCCGGGCGCGCCGTCGACGAGCGCCTGGGTGGCCTCGTCCATGATCCGCTGGGCCTCGGCGACACCGGTGCGGCGGGCCAGGAACTCACGGACCGTCTCCCCCGGCCTGCGCTCCGGTTCCTGCGGCAGGTGGCCGACGGTCGCGGTGGGCGGGGACAGCTTGAGTTCGCCCTGCTCGGGCGGGGTGAGTCCGGCGAGCATCCGCAGCAGGGTCGACTTGCCCGCGCCATTGGCGCCGACCAGCCCGATCACATCGCCGGGCGCGACGACCAGGTCGAGCCCGGAGAACAGGGCGCGGTCGCCGTGCCCGGCGGCGAGGTTCTTGGCAACGAGGGTGGCAGTCATGAGAACGCCGATTTTAATGGCCCGGGCCCGGTGCCCCGGGCCGACGGTCCCGGCCGTGTTCCGCTCCGGTCCCCGGAGCCGGACACCCGCCCGGCCCGCCCCGCCGGCCGGACACCCGGCCCGGGCTCGCCGCACGGCTGCCCCGCCCGCCGCACTGCCGGAGCCGGCCGCGCAGGTCCTATGGTCCTGGTGTGGACAGCGAGCCGAGTGACGAAGTGATCGTGGTCGGGGGCGGGATCGCCGGGCTGACGACGGCCGTGCTGCTGGCGGAGTCCGGGCGGCGGGTGCGGGTGTGGGCGCGGGAACCTGCCGAGCGTACGACGTCGGCGGTCGCCGGGGGCCTGTGGTGGCCGTACCGCATCGAACCGGAGCCCTTGGTCGGCACGTGGGCGCTGGAGTCCCTCGCGGTGTACGAGGAGTTGGCGGCCCGGCCGCAGGAGACGGGCGTACGACTGGCCGAGGGCGTGCACCGAGGGAGCCGGCTGGACGAGCTGGGTACGTGGGCGGGCCGGGTGCCGGGACTGCGGGCGGTGCCGGGCGGACTGGCCGCACGGCTGCCGCTGATCGACATGCCGGTGCATCTGGCGTGGCTGCGGGAGCGGTTGGCGAAGGCGGGCGGGGTGACGGAGGAACGCGAGGTGACCGACCTGGCCGCCGTGCCGGCCGCCGTGGTGGTCAACTGCACGGGACTGGGCGCCCGGTCGCTGGTGCCTGATCCCGCGGTGCGTCCGGTGCGCGGGCAGCTCGTCGTGGTGGAGAACCCGGGCATCACCACGTGGTTCACGGCCGTCGGCCCGTCCGCCGCCACCTCCACCTACTTCATGCCGCAGCCGGGCAGGCTGTTGCTGGGGGGCACGGCGGAGGAGGACGACTGGTCCCTGGAGCCGGACCCGGACACCGCCTCGGCGATCGTCGCCCGGTGTGCGCGGGTCCGGCCGGAGATCGCCGGGGCGCGGGTACTGGCCCACCGGGTCGGGCTGCGGCCGGCCCGCCACGCGGTACGCCTGGAGCGCCGGCCGCTGCCGGACGGCCGCGTCCTGGTGCACAACTACGGCCACGGCGGAGCCGGGGTGACGGTCGCCTGGGGCTGCGCCCGAGGAGCGGCCGGCCTGGCCTCCCGGCCCGCCGCCACCTGAGACGGCCCCGGGCGGTGCGGCACGTGCACGCTCCGGGGACGTGCACTCCCCCGGGGCGCGGGGAACTGCGCGAACCGCCACGACGGCGCCGCACCCGGAACGACGACCGCCCACACCCACAGCGCCACACCCGGAACAACGACCGCCCACACCCACCGCGCCACACCCGGCTCGACCGCCCACACCCACCGCGCCACACCCGGCTCGACCGCCCACACCCACCGCGCCACACCCGGAACAACGCGCGGAACGCGCCGTCGGCTACCCCGGAACGTGCTCGGCCACGCGCGGTGCGCGGACGCCGTGCAGGGTCCCCGGCGCCGGACCGGTGCCCGCGCTGCCGGACGTCGCGCGGGTGAACGCCGGAGCACCACCGACCAGCGGCAGCCTGGCCGTCGTACGGGACAGGTCCACCGCGAGGGTCGGCCGGGTGGGCGGCGGATCGATGAGGTCCTTGTCCGTGCCGGCGACGATCAGGGCGAGGCGGTGACCCTTGGGCACGACGTGGTCCGTGGCCGCCAGGTCGAGGGTGATCGTGTAGGCCTTGCCGGGGGTGAGCGGCTCACCCTTGCCGAGCGAGGCGTGATGGCCGAGGTCGGCCCAGCCGCGGCTGACCACCGTGTAGTCGACGGCGGCCCGCTTCGCCCGCGTCTCCTTGTAGCAGGCGCTGTCCACGGCCGTGCTCGCACCCCAGCAGGTGCGCTCGTCGAGCGTGGTGATGCCCTCGGCGCTGTCGGCGTAGTCGCGGATGGTGTCCGGGCCGAGGTCGACCAGGACGGCCGACAGGTGGGCCGAGGTGGTGGTCGGGGTGGCGGTGACGGTCACCCGGGAGGAACCGGACAGGCGCAGGGGGCGGCTGAGCGGTGCGGTGAGGAAGCCGGCCTTCTCCGGAGTGGAGGTGGCGAGGTGGGCGGCCCAGTCCGTCTCGCTCAGGCGCGGGTCGTCCGTGAACTTCTCGGTGCCGGCCGCCGGGCGCAGGCCGAGTGTGCCGACGCCTGCCCGGCTGCCGGGGGCCGGGTGCAGGGTGGTGGTGCGGGTGCCGGCCGGGGGCCAGGCCGTGGCGGTGGCCCACTGGTCGGGGTGGCGTTCGACGTCGGCCATGGGTTCGCGGTCGACGCCGTTGTCGTAGCCGAGGAGTTCGTGGTCGAACCAGCGGTGCAGGGTGTCGACCCAGGCGCCGCGCCGGTAGTCGAACGGGTCGACGTGACCGGTCTGGGAGAGCCAGATCTTGCGCTCGACGCCGTGCTTCGCGAGCGCGTCCCACCACTGGCCGAAGTGCTTGGTTCGTACGTTGAGGTCCTGCATGCCGTGGACCACGAAGACACTGGCGCGCACCCGGGCCGCGTCCTTGACGTAGTCCCGCCCGGTCCACAGCGGGGTCCAGTCGCCGCTGCGGGGGCTGCCCTCGGCCAGCTTGCGCTGTACGGCCGCGCAGCGGGCCCGGGCGTCGTCGCTCTCGACGTAGTCGGCCAGTTCGTCGGGGCCGCCCTCGTAGAGCGGGGCGCCCTGGGCGAAGTAGTAGTCGTACCAGGAGGAGATGGCGCTGATCGGGACGACGGTCTTCAGGCCCTTGACGCCGGTGGCGGCGACGCCGTTGGCGATGGTGCCGTCCCAGCTCTTGCCGATCATGCCCGTTCTGCCGTTGGTCCAGGACGCCTTCACCGGGGTGCCGTCCGTGCGGCTGGTGTACGCCCTCGCGCGGCCGTTCAGCCAGTCCACGACGGCCTTCGCGGACTGGATGTCGGAGCGGCCGCCCACGTCCACACAGCCGTCGGAACGGCTGGTGCCGGCGAGGTCGACGCCGACGAAGGCGTAGCCGCGGGGCACGAAGTAGTTGTCGTAGTACAGCGGCATACGGATGACATGTCCCTGCGCGTCGTACGTCTTGCGCTGGCTCTCGTTGCCGCGTCCGCAGCAGGAGTAGTAGGGGCTGGCGTCCATGATGACGGGCACCTTGCGGCCCTGCCGGGCGGGTTCGGCGGGCCGGACGATGTCGGCGGCGACGCGGTCGGTCCTTCCGTCGCCGTCCTCGTCGAGGCCGGTGTCCACCCACACCGACTCGCGGACGGCGTCGGCGTAGGAGTAGACGGGTCTGCTCTCCCGCGGCGCGGACAGGGCGGCGGCGGACGGGGTGGGGAGCACGGCCGTCAGGGCGGTGACCGCGGCTGCGACGGCGGCGGTGACGAGCGTTCTCCAGGTCGTGGAGCGCGTACGTGTCGGCATGCGCGGACCGTACTCCCGTCAACTGCCGTGCAAAAGGCGCCCTTCCGTGAGTCATGACGGCTGAATGGCGATCGTGTGACAGCCGGGGTCATGGACAGGTCGGTGGCCACGGGACTGAATAGGCTCCGAAGAGACATCTCCGAACGGACGTGCAGTCCTGACGACTTGGAGCTGACGTGCACCGCAGAATCATCGCGCCGGGCGCACTGGCGGCGGCCTCCCTCCTGCTGGCGATCCCGGCATCGGCCGCGAGCCCTTCGCCGGGTGCGCCGGGCATCGGCGACCCCTACTACCCGTACTACGGCAACGGCGGCTACGACGTCTCGCACTACGACCTGAGGCTGCAGTACCAGCCGAAGACGGACGAGTTGCAGGGCACGGCGACGATCCTGGCGAAGACCACCCAGGACCTGTCCAGCTTCGACCTGGACTTCCTGCTGGACGTGAGCGAGGTGCGGGTCAACGGCGCCAAGGCCTCCTTCACGACGTCCGGCCAGCACGAACTGGTCGTGACCCCGAAGAACCCGCTGGCCAAGGGCACGGCGATCACGGTCGTGGTCCGCTACAGCGGGGTGCCCTCGGCGAAGAGCGCCTACGGCTTCACCTCCTGGCACCGCACGCCCGACGGCGGCGTCGCCGCCAACGAGCCCGAGGCCGCCTGGTGGTGGTTCCCGAGCAACGACCACCCGACCGACAAGGCCACCTACGACGTGTCGGTGGCCGTGCCGGACGGTACCCAGGCCCTCTCCAACGGCACGCTGCAGTCGGCCTCGTCGCGGCTCGGCTGGACCCGTTACAACTGGCGGCAGAACAAACCGCAGGCCACCTACCTGGCCACCCTCGCGCTCGGCAGGTTCGACATCACCACCGGTACCTCCGACGGCGGAGTGCCCGTGGTCAACGCCTACAGCAAGGACCTCGGCGACACCGACGGCGCCGCGCGGGCGAGCGTGGAGCGCACCGGGGAGATCGTGGACTGGCTGAGCGGCTATTTCGGGCCGTATCCGTTCAGCAGCGCCGGCGGCTACGTCCCGAACACCACGACCGGGTACGCGCTGGAGACGCAGACCCGGGTCTACTACAGCCCGCGGCAGTTCGCGAACGGCTCCAACACCTCCGTGGTCGTGCACGAGCTGGCCCACCAGTGGTACGGCGACTACGTGTCGCTGAAGGGCTGGAAGGACATCTGGATCAACGAGGGCTTCGCGCGGTACGCGCAGTGGCTGTGGTCGGAGCACGAGGGCGAGGGCACCGCGCAGCAGCTCGCCGACTACGTGTACGCCGGGCACCCGGCGGAGGACGCGTTCTGGACGGTCCGGCCCGGCGACCCGGGCCCTGACGGGCAGTTCGACGTCGCCGTGTACGACCGGGGTGCCCTGGCCATCCAGGCGCTGCGCAACGAGATCGGTGACGACGCGTTCTTCGCGGTCCTGAAGGGCTGGCCGAAGGAGCACGCGTACGGCAACGCCTCGGTGGCCGACTTCCAGCGGTACGCCGAGCGGGTGTCCGGCAAGCCCCTGGCCGCGCTGTTCGAGACCTGGCTGTTCCAGCCGTCGAAGCCGGCCGCTTCCGCGGCCCGCTCCCTGGCGAAGTCGGGGACGGCGGTGGCCCCGCCGAAGTCGTGGAAGAAGATCGAGGCCACGAACGACGCGCACGAGCACTGAGGCCCGCGGTCGCCGGGCAGGGCGCCTCACGGCCACGCGTGTGCAGCGCGGGCCCTGAGGTTCCCGGCCGCCGGGTGCCTCACGCGTTGCCGTGTTCCTCAGCGTTGCCTGTTCCTCAGCGTTGCCGGGTGGCTCAGCGTTGCCGGTGCCTCAGGGGTTCGGGCCGGCCGCGCGTGCGAGGAGGGCCGCCCGGCCTATCGCCTCGGCGCGAGTGGCCGGGACGGTGCACGCGTGGGCCCCGGCGATCGCGCCGTACCGGGCGCAGCGCTCGGGTGGCTCGCCGGCGAGGCGGCCGTAGAGGAACGCGGCGGCGAAGGCGTCGCCCGCGCCGTTGGAGTCGACCACCGGCGCGGGCGGGGTCACGGCCGGTATCCGGCTCAGCTCGCCGCTCACGAGCAGGTACGCGCCCTCCGCTCCGGCGGTGGCGACGACCGCCTCGGCCCGGCCCCGCTCGGCGATGCGCCGCATGGTCCGCTCGGGGTCGGTCAGGGCGGCGGCCGACAGGAAGACGAGGTCGGCCGCGTGCGCGAACGGTTCGTGGTACGGGTTCTCGCCGTCCCAGTCGTGCAGGTCCGTGGAGAGCGGTACGCCCGTCTCGCGCAGGACCGGCAGGGCGGCGGCGCAGGGCTGGGTGATGGTCACGTGCACATGCCGGCTCGCGGTGGCCAGCTCGCGCAGGGCCGCCTCGGGAAAGCGGTCGCCTGGGCGGGCTCGGGTGGTGTCGTACAGGGACAGGCGGCGGCCGTCCGGGGCGACGAGATTGACCGCCCGCTTGGTGCCGGCCGGCTGCGGCAGCGCGGTGAGGGCGATGCCGTGCTCGTGGTGCAGGGCGCGGACGAGGTCGCCCTCGGGATCGTCACCCAGCAGGTCGAGGTGGTGGGTGTCCAGGCCGAGTGCGGTCAGACCCAGCGCCACGAAGTCGCCGGTCTGTCCGGCCCGGGTGCGGATCCCTGAATCGATCATGTAGCTGTCGGCGAGGGGCAGGGGCAGCTCGGGGACGTGGATGACGGTGTCCACGCCCGCTCCGCCCAGCACCAGCACATCGCTCCGGCGGGTCATCTCCCGCCCTCCCCCTGCTCGTGCCGTGACACCGGTCATGGCGCGCCCTCCCCGGCTCGTCATCCGTGACCCACCCTCATCCCCCGCCCTCCCCGTGGTCGTACACCGTGACTGAGATCCCCCGCTGCGCCAAGCGCGCGTCGACGAGCGGCTGGATGCGGGACCACTTGCCGCCCGCCAGGCCGCAGCCTATGCGGGGCATGTGCACGGACGCACCGAGTTCGATCACTTCGCCGGCGAGGCGGGCGAGGGCGGTGTCGATCGCCTCGTAGCGCACGGGGGCGCCCTTGCTGCCGGTCCTGACGCCGCGCTGGCCGATCATGTTGGCCACCCAGAGGTGCCGGCCGACCGGGACCATCTGGACCGAGCCCAGGCCGAAGTCGTTGTGCACGCGGTCGCGGTGCCAGGAGCGGTACGCCGCCTCGGGCTCCGGCCAGCGCCGGGACAGCGCGAGGACGAAGCCCTTCCCCCAGCCGCCGATGTCGTTGCAGACATGGGCGATCACCTTGGGGCCCTTCACCGACGGAACGGTGGCGTCACCTCGGACATACGTGATCTCCGGCATGACGCCACCGTAGGCGATGCCACTGACAGTGGCTCCGAGCCGCTACTTCGTCAGTTCGGACAGCTCCTGGTCGGTGTTGCGGGCCACGCGGCGGCGCACCCCGAACCAGCCGGCGACCAGCATGACCGCGATCACCGGGATGAGGAGCAGGGTCTTGCGGCCGACATCGGGGTCGTTCCACATCATGCCGAGGCAGACCAGCAGGAAGACGATCGTGGCGATCTCGGTGACGGGGCTGAACTTCAGCTGGAAGTGCGGCCGTGCCACCAGGCCCGCGCGGGCGCGGCGGACGAACAGCATGTGGCAGAGCATGATGATCACCCAGGTGCTGATGATGCCGAGGGAGGCGACGTTCAGCACGATCTCGAAGGCCTGGCTGGGCATCAGGTAGTTCAGGCCGACGCCGAGCACGCAGACCGCGCAGGTCAGCAGGATGCCGCCGTAGGGAACCTGGCTGCGGTTCATGCGGGCGGTGAACTTGGGCGCGGAGCCGGACATCGCCATGGAGCGCAGGATGCGGCCGGTGGAGTAGAGGCCGGAGTTCAGCGAGGACATGGCGGCGGTCAGCACGACCAGGTTCATCACGTCGCCGGCCGCCGGGACACCGATCTTGGACAGCACGGTGACGAACGGGCTCTGGTCGGCGGAGTACACCGAGCCGGGCAGCAGCAGGGCGAGGAGCACGACGGAGCCGACGTAGAACAGGCCCACGCGCCACATGATCGAGTTCACCGCACGCGGGACGACCTTCTCCGGCTCGGCGGTCTCACCGGCGGCGACGCCGACCAGCTCCAGGGCGGCGTACGCGAAGATCACGCCCTGCATGACGAGGACGACCGGCATCACGCCGTGCGGGAAGACACCGCCGTTGTCCGTGATGACGCTCAGGCCGGGGGTGTGTCCGCCGACCTTGTGCTGGGTGGCGAGCAGGAAGACGCTGATCAGCATGAAGCCGACGATGGTCGCGACCTTGATGATCGCGAACCAGAACTCCATCTCGCCGAAGATCTTCACGGAGATCAGGTTCACGGCGAGGACCACCGCCAGGGCGATCAGCGCCAGCACCCACTGCGGGATGGAGGTGAACATGCTCCAGTAGTGCGTGTAGAGCGCGATCGCGGTGATGTCGGCGATGCCGGTGGTCGACCAGTTCAGGAAGTACATCCAGCCGGCGACGTAGGCGCCCTTCTCGCCGAGGAACTCACGGGCGTAGGACACGAAGGACCCGGAGGACGGGCGGTACAGGACCAGCTCGCCCAGCGCCCGGACGACGAAGAAGGCGAAGACGCCACAGACCAGGTAGGCCAGGGCGAGCGCGGGGCCCGCGTTGTGCAGCCGGCCGCCGGCGCCCAGCAGGAGTCCGGTGCCGATGGCGCCGCCGATGGCGATCATGTTGACGTGGCGGGCCTTGAGGTCCTTGCTGTAGCCGGCGTCGCCCGCGTCCGCGGGCGTCCCGGCCGCCGGGATGTGGGGGGCGGCCTGCGCCGATTCCACGGCTTTCTTGCTCACGGGTGGTTCCACTTCCTGGTGCGCCCGGACCTCGTGGGTCCGGGGGTCGTACAGGTACCGGCCCGCACCACCAGGTGTGTCGCGGCACAGACCAAGGCAGCAGCTTCCCAGAGGGATCAACCCATACGCGGTGGTCCAGGTCACAGAGCGGTTCTTCTCACACGGTCGACACGCGCTCCCCGCGGGTTTCACACCATTGGTGAGACAGCGATACTGCTGCACATGACGACCGAGACCGGGGAGCCCACCCTCACGATCGACGAGCTGGCCGCGCGTGCGGGCGTCACCGTCCGCACCGTCCGCTTCTACGGCAGCAAGGGTCTCCTCCCGCCGCCGGAGATCGGTCCGCGCCGGGTGGGCCGGTACGGGCCCGGTCATGTGGCACGGCTGGCGCTCATCGAGGAGCTGCAGCAGCAGGGCATGACCCTGGCGGCGATCGAACGGTATCTGCGTCAGCTGCCGCCGGACCTCACCCCGCACGATCTGGCCATCCACCGGGCGGTGGTCGCGTCCTGGGCGCCGGAGGCGGTCGAGACCGTCTCGCGCCGGGAACTGGAACGGCGCGCGGGACGGCCGCTGGACGACGAGGACGTCGAGCGGCTGGCGGCGATGAACGCGGTCGAGCCCGGCGACGGGGACACGTTCCGGATGGACGCCGGGCTGCTGCGGCTCGGCGTCCGGCTCCTCGACGTACCGCTGTCGCAGGAGGCGATCCTCGCGGCGCGCAAGGTGCTCGTGGAGCACTCACGCGCCGCGGCGCACGAACTTTCCCAGCTCTTCCGGGGCGAGGTGGCGGAACGTGACGCCCGGGACGTGAAGTCCCTGTCGGCCCACATGCACCCCTTGGTGGTGCAGGCGCTGCTCACGACGTTCCAGCACTCGCTGCGGCAGGAACTGCGGGGCTGGCTGAGCGAGCCCCGCGTGGGCGGCGAGGAGTGAGGACCGGGGCGTCGGCAGGTGGATCCTGCCGGCGCCCCGTGCGGTACGCGGGTCAGCGGGCGTCGGTGAAGACCTCCCCCTTCTCCGCCTTCTCCACGAGCAGGGCGGGCGGGGTGAAGCGCTCGCCGTAGGCCGCGGCCAGCTCGCGGGCGCGGGCCACGAAGCCGGGCAGGCCCCCTTCGTAGCCGTTGACGTACTGGAGGACGCCGCCGGTCCAGCCGGGGAAGCCGATGCCGAAGATCGAGCCGATGTTGGCGTCCGCGACGGAGGTCAGGACGCCCTCCTCGAGGAGGCGTACGGTGTCGAGCGCCTCGGCGAAGAGCATACGCTCCTGCATGTCCCGGAACGGGATCTCGTGCCCGGGCCGGGTGAAGTGCTCGCGCAGGCCCGGCCAGATCCCGGCGCGCTTGCCGTCCTCGGCGTAGTCGTAGAAGCCGGCGCCGCCGCTGCGGCCGGTGCGGCCGAACTCGTCGACCATGCGGTCGATGACCGCCTCCGCCGGGTGCGCCGTCCAGGTGCCGCCGGCCTCCTCCACGGCCCGCCTCGTCTCGTTGCGGATCTTCCGGGGCAGGGTGAGGGTCAGCTCGTCCATGAGGGACAGCACCTTGGCCGGGTAGCCGGCCTGGGCCGCGGCCTGTTCGACGGAGGCGGGCTCGATGCCCTCGCCCACCATGGCGACGCCCTCGTTGATGAAGTGGCCGATCACCCGTGAGGTGAAGAAGCCGCGCGAGTCGTTGACGACGATCGGTGTCTTGTTGATCTGCCGGACCAGGTCGAAGGCGCGTGCGAGGGCCTCGTCGCCGGTGCGCTCGCCCCTGATGATCTCGACCAGCGGCATCTTGTCGACGGGCGAGAAGAAGTGCAGTCCGATGAAGTCGGCCTGGCGCTCCACGCCCTCGGCGAGCGTGGTGATGGGCAGCGTGGAGGTGTTGGAGCACAGCAGCGCGTCGGGGGCGAGGACGGACTCGACCTCCTGGAAGACCTTGTGCTTGAGGGCGGTGTCCTCGAACACGGCCTCGATGACCGCGTCGCAGCCGGCGAGGTCGGCGACGTCGGCGGTGGGCGTGATGCGGGCGAGCAGCGCGTCGGCCTTCTCCTGGCTGGTACGGCCCCGGGCGACGGCCTTGGCGCACAGCTTCTCGGAGTAGCCCTTGCCCTTGACGGCCGCTTCCAGGGCGACGTCCTTCAGGACGACGTCGATGCCCGCACGGGCGCAGGCGTAGGCGATGCCGGCGCCCATCATGCCGGCGCCGAGCACGGCGACCTTGCCGACCTTGCGGGGCTGGATGCCCTTGGGGCGGTTGGCGCCGGAGTTGACGGCCTGGAGGTCGAAGAAGAACGCCTGGATCATGTTCTTCGAGGTCTGGCCCGCGGCCAGCTCCACGAAGTAGCGGGCCTCGATGACCTGGGCGGTCTCGAAGTCGACCTGGGAGCCCTCGACGGCGGCGGCGAGGATGTTGCGCGGGGCGGGGTAGGGGGCGCCGCCCGTCTGCTTGCGCAGGGTGGCCGGGAAGGCGGGCAGGTTGGCGGCGAACTTCGGGTTGGCCGGCGTACCGCCGGGGATCTTGTAGCCGGGCTTGTCCCAGGGCTGGCGCGACTCGGGGTTGGCGTCGATGAAGGCGCGGGCCTTGGCGAGCAGCTCCTCCGGGGTCTGGGCCACCTCGTGGACCAGACCGTTCTCCTGTGCGCGCCGCGCGTTGTACTGCTGGCCCTGCAGGAGCACCTTGAGCAGCGCGTCCGCGATGCCCAGCAGCCGTACGGTGCGGGCGACCCCGCCGCCTCCCGGCAGCAGGCCGAGGGTGACCTCGGGGCAGCCGATCTTCGTGCCGGAGGTGTCGAGGGCCACCCGGTGGTGGCAGGCGAGGGCCAGCTCGAAACCGCCGCCGAGGGCCGCGCCGTTGATCGCCGCGACGACCGGCTTGCCGAGGGTCTCGATGCGGCGGAGGTTGCGCTTGATGGCGAGGCCGCCGTCGAACAGCTCCTGGGCGGTCTCGGGCGTGACCCGTATCAGGTCGCGCAGGTCGCCGCCCGCGAAGAAGGTCTTCTTGGCGGAGGTGAAGATGATGCCGCGGATGTTCTCCTGCTCCGCCTCCAGGCGGTCGGTGATCGCGGCGAGGGAGTCGCGGAACGCCTGGTTCATGGTGTTCGCGGACTGGTTCGGGTCGTCCAGGACGAGGGTGACGACCCCGGTGTCGTCCTGCTCCCAGCGGATGGTGGTGCTCTCGGTCATGACAGTCGTCTCCGTTGAAGTCGCTTGGTTCCGCAGGGAGTTCAGATGCGCTCGATGATCGTGGCGACGCCCATGCCGCCGCCCACGCACAGCGTGGCGAGGCCGTACCGCTTGTCCTGGCGCTCCAGTTCGTCGACGAGCGAGCCGAGGATCATCGCTCCGGTGGCGCCGAGGGGGTGGCCGAGGGCGATGGCGCCGCCGTTGACGTTGACCTTGTCCAGGGACAGGCCCATGTCCTTGACGAAGCGCAGCACGACCGCGGCGAACGCCTCGTTGATCTCGACCAGGTCGATGTCGTCGATGGTGAGGCCGGCCTTCGCCAGGGCCTTGCGGGTGGCGGGTGCGGGGCCGGTGAGCATGATGGTGGGCTCGGAACCGGAGACGGCCGCGGAGACGATGCGTGCGCGGGGGGTGAGGCCGTTGCGCTCGCCTGCCTCCTTGGACCCGATGGCGACGAGCGAGGCGCCGTCCACGATGCCGGAGGAGTTGCCGGCGTGGTGGACGTGGTCGATCTTCTCCACCCAGTGGTACTTCTGCAGCGCCACGGCGTCGAAGCCGCCCAGCTCGCCGATGTCCGCGAACGAGGGCTTCAGCTTGGCGAGGGAGTCGGCGGTGGTGCCGGGGCGCATGTGCTCGTCGTGGTCGAGGACCACCAGGCCGCTGCGGTCCTTCACGGGGACGACCGAGCGGTCGAAGCGGCCCTCCTTCCAGGCGGTGGCGGCACGCTCCTGGGACAGGGCCGCGTACTCGTCCACGTCCCGGCGGGAGAAGCCCTCGATGGTGGCGATCAGGTCGGCGCCGACGCCCTGGGGCACGAAGTTGACGGCGAGGTTGGTCATCGGGTCGTTGAACCAGGCACCGCCGTCCGAGGCCATCGGGACCCGGGACATGGACTCGACACCGCCCGCGAGGATCAGGTCCTCCCAGCCGGAGCGGACCTTGGCGGCGGCCAGGTTGACGGCTTCGAGGCCGGAGGCACAGAAGCGGTTCTCCTGGACGCCCGCGACGGTGTCGGGCAGTCCGGCGGCGATGGCGGCGATCCGGGCGATGTCGGAGCCCTGGTCGCCGACGGGGCCGACGACGCCGAGCACGACGTCGTCGATCGCGGCGGGGTCCAGGCCCGGGAAGCGGTCGCGGATCTCGTGGATGAGGCCGATGACGAGGTCGATGGGCTTCGTGCCGTGCAGGGCGCCGTTCGCCTTGCCGCGGCCACGCGGGGTGCGGATCGCGTCGTAGACGTACGCTTCGGTGCTCACTGGTGTGCCTTTCGGGAGGGTGGGCCGAGCGGGGTGGGCGGGGTCAGCCGCCGTCGGTGACCAGGTCGTCGGGGTCGCCGGCGGGGCGTGCCGGTATGCCCCAGTCCCGGGCGACCGTGTCCGTGTCCGCGCCGGGCCGTGCGGGTCCGGTGCGGACGGCGGTCGGGGTCGCCGAGAAGCGCGGGGCGGGGGCGGGCTGGGTGATCCCGCCGTGGTCGGTGAAGGTGCCGCGGGCGGCCAGGTGCGGGTGGTGCGGGGCCTCGCCGAGGCTCAGTACGGGCGCCACGCAGGCGTCGGTGCCCTCGAAGACGGCCGTCCACTCGGCCCGGGTACGGGACTTGAAGGCGGTGGCGATCCGTTCCCGCAGCTCGCCCCAGCGCGTCCAGTCCTTGTGGGCCGGCGCCAGGTCGTCCAGGGCGAGCAGGTGCAGGAACTCCTCGTAGAACTTTGCTTCCAGGGCGCCGACCGCCATGTATCCGCCGTCGGCGGTCTCGTAGGTGCCGTAGTAGGGGCAGCCGCCGTCGAGCAGGTTGGCTCCGCGCCGGTCCTGCCAGCCGCCGGCGGCGAGCATGCCGTGGATCATCGCGGAGAGGTGGGCCGTGCCGTCGACGATGGCGGCGTCGACGACCTGGCCGGCGCCGGTCGTCCGCGCGTGGTGCAGGGCCGCGAGGACGCCGACGACCAGGTAGAGGCTGCCGCCCGCGTAGTCCCCGAGGAGGTTGGCGGGCACGGCCGGGGGTTCGTCCGGGCGGCCGATCATGCCGAGCGTGCCGGTGAGCGCGATGTAGGCGACGTCGTGGCCCGCGCGCTGGGCGAGGGGGCCGTCCTGTCCCCAGCCGGTCATGCGGCCGTAGACCAGGCGTGGGTTGCGGGCGTGGCAGTCCTCGGGGCCGATGCCGAGCCGCTCGGCGACGCCCGGGCGGTAGCCCTCGACCAGGATGTCGGCGCGCTCGGCGAGGCCGAGGACGCGCGCGGGGCCGTCCGGTGCCTTCAGGTCGATCACGACGGAGCGCTTGTTGCGGTTGGTGACGTCGTACGCCGGGTCGACGGCGAGGCCCGGGCCGCCCGGCCGGTCCACCCGAACCACGTCGGCGCCCAGGTCGGCCAGCAGCATGGCGGCGAACGGGCCCGGCCCGATGCCGGCCAGTTCCAGCACCCGCACGCCGGAGAGCGGGCCTGCGCCCGGCGTCGGCGGTCCTGCCGTGGTCATGCGACCAGCCCCCAAACGTGTGTGACACAACTGATGTAACACCGGTGATGCTAGGAACGCCTTCGACCGGACACAAGACCTGAACGAGCAAGCGCTTAGCCAAGTGCCCGTCGAGCCGGTCATCACCCGGGAGAGTGACGGACCCCTGGGCCGGCTCCCTCACGTGCGTGCGGGAACGCCGGGAGACGCAGGAGCCGCCGGGAGACGCAGGAGCCGTCGGGACACGCGCAGCCCCCGAGGCCGCAGGAGCTGCCCGGGAGGCCGACGGGACGCGCGGAGGGCGGGTTCCCCTACGAGGCGGAGGTAGGTCTCCGCTACGAGGCGGAGGCGCCGGTCTGCGCTACGGGGCGTATCGGGGCGATCGCGTCCGTCGGTCCGACGGTGATCCCCGGCGGGGAGAGCGCGAACGCGTGCGCTTTCTCCCACTTCTTCGGGGCATTCCCGGCCACGGCCACCGCTGCCTCCAGGCTGGTCGTCGGACTGCGCACACCTCACGCTAGCCTCAGCCACCGACAGCGGCGCGGGCTGCGCGACGGGCCGCACGAACCAAGGGGTGTCATGAGCAGGCTGAACCGGACGCAACGTCCCTACGACCTGGTGCTCTTCGGAGCCACGGGATTCGTCGGCACGCTCACGGCGCAGTACCTCGCCGCGCATGCGCCGCAGAACCTGCGCTGGGCGGTCGCCGGCCGCGACGAACGCAGGCTGGAACAGCTGCGCGAACAGTTGCCCGGCGGCACCGGCGTCGGCGTCCTGCGCGCCGACGTGGCCGAACCGGACACCCTGCGCGCCCTCGCCGACCACGCGCGCGTGGTCGCCACGACCGTGGGCCCGTACGTGCTGCACGGCGAGGCGCTCGTCGCCGCCTGTGCCGACGCCGGTACCGACTATCTGGACCTCACCGGTGAGCCGGAGTTCGTCGACCTGATGTACGTACGGCACGACGCACGCGCGCGTGAGACCGGCGCCCGTCTGGTGCATGCCTGCGGCTTCGACTCCGTACCGCACGACCTGGGCGCGTACTTCACCGTCCGGCAGCTGCCGGAGGGCGTTCCGCTGACCGTGGACGGCTATGTGACCGTCGACGCGGCCTTCTCCGGCGGCACCCTCGCCTCGGCGCTGAACCAGATGGGCCGCGGACGGCGGATGCTGGCCGCCGCGCGTGAGCGGGCCCGGCACGAACCACGGCTGCTGGGCCGCCGGGTGACGGCGCCGGCGGGCGCGCCGAAGTTCGCCGGCGAGGTCGGCGCGTGGGCGCTGCCGCTGCCGACCATCGACCCGCGGATCGTCTGCCGTTCGGCACGCGCGCTGGAGCGGTACGGCCCGGACTTCCGCTACCGGCACTACGCCGCCGTGAAGCACCTGCCGGTCGCCCTCGGCGGCGTCGCCGCCGTCGGCGCGGTGACCGCCGCGGCCCAGCTGCCGCCCGCGCGGCGCTGGCTGTCGGCCCGGCTCGCGCCGGGCGACGGACCGAGCGCCGAGAGGCGCGCGAAGAGCTGGTTCACCGTGCGCTTCGTCGGTGCGGGCGGCGGTCGGCGCGTGTTCACCGAGGTCGCCGGCGGCGATCCCGGATACGACGAGACGGCGAAGATGTTCGCCGAGGCGGCCCTGTGCCTGGCCTTCGACGACCTCCCGCAGACGGCCGGTCAGGTCACCACGGCCCAGGCGATGGGCGACGCCCTGACCGCACGCCTGCGCGCCGCCGGGATCACCTTCCGGGTGGCGGCGGAAAGCTAGCGGCGTCCCGCAGGGCCTGCCGGCACAGGGCGTCCGCCCGGCGGGTGGTCTCCGGCAGGCGGAACCGCGGGGTCAGTGCCAGGGTGTGCGCCACCGCGCCGGCCAGGCCGACCCGGTGGCCGACGGAGACGAAGACCGGCTTGACGCCGTCCCGGGTGCGCAGGGCGCGCCCGACCTCCTCGGCGCCGGCGAGCAGCGGCGCGGAACCGCCCCGCGCCGGCCCCGGGTCGTCGTAGGTGAAGGTGAACGGGTTCTTGGCCACGCCGATCGTCGGCAGGCCGGTGAGCACGCCCAGGTGGCTCGCCAGGCCGAAGCGGCGCGGGTGGGCGAGCCCGTAGCCGTCGCACACGACCAGACCGGGCGGGCAGGGCAGCCGGTCCAGGGCCGCCAGCACGGCCGGGATCTCGCGGAAGGCGAGGAGCCCGGGCACGTAGGGGAAGGAGACCCGGCCGACGGCCGTCGCCTCCCCCACGACGTCCAGCGTCGTGGCGTCCAGCACGACGGCCGCAGCCGCGACTAGGTCCAGGGCGTCGTCGTAGGCGACGTCCACCCCGGTGACGAGGCCCGTGCCGGGCGGTGGCCCGGGTTCGTCCAGCACCACCCGCCCGCGCAGCTCGTCCTGGACGGTGCGGGCCTCTTCCTCGGTCGCGGGCCAGCCCGCGGGTACGCCGACGATCGTCATGATCCGTGACTGTACGGGCCCTTGACGGACCGTCCGCCCGGCGGGGGTAGGCTCGCGATCATGTTCGTGTTGGAGCTGACCTACACCGCCCCGCTCGAGGCCGTGGACGCCGTCCTGCCGGACCATGTGGTCTGGCTGGAGGAGCAGTACGAGAAGGGCTTCTTCCTGGCTTCGGGACGCAAGAACCCCCGCGACGGCGGGGTGATCCTGGCCGTCGCGGGGGACCGCGCCCGCATCGAGGAACTCGTCGCGGGCGACCCGTTCACCGTCGCCGGCGTGTGCGCCTACCGCATCACGGAGTTCATCGCCACGAAGACGGCCCCCGAGCTGGCGCGGTACCGGCAGACGCTCGGCTGAGCCCGGGGGCTCAGCCCTTCTTGGCGTTCAGCGCACGCTGCAGCTGATCCTTGTTCATGTTCGAGCGGCCCTCGATGCCGCGTTGCTTGGCCTCGTTGTACAGCTGGTCTCGGGTCGGGCCCTGTGAACCGGCCCGGTTGCCCGACCGCTGACCGCCACGCCTGCTCGACGACATGTCCTGGGTCGAGCTGCGGCTGGCGGTCTTGGACTCGCCCGAGCGGGCACGTTCCTTGTTCACGGTCCGCGCGGCGATCTCCTTGGCACGTCCAGCGCTCTCGCCCCGGTCCTGTGCGCTCTGCTTGATGTGCTCGTACTGACGTTCGCGCTTGGGGCTGGAACCGGCTGGCATGATCGCTCCCTTCCTTTGCGGCAGGGGACGAGTACCCGCGTTCCGGGCACTTAGCTCACCGTTCCAGTCGTGCCACTCTTCCCCGCTCTCCGGCGGCCCAGCAGCTCAGGTCGGGCGTGCAGGCCACGGTGTCGTACGAGCCGGGGTCGATCGTCCGCCAGCTGCGGCCGCCGTCGGTGGTGAGGTCGGTGCCGGCCGGGCCGACGGCCAGGGCGGCGCCGCGGCTGTGCGGGAGCCAGGCGGCACCGGAGCGGTACGCGGGGGGCGGGGTGGCGGCCGGCCGCCAGGTACGGCCGCCGTCGGCGGTGACCGCGGCGGCCTGCGGCGAGGACTCGCCGGGGCGGTAGTCGCCGCCGACCGCGATGCCGTGGGTACGGTCGCGGAAGGCGAGCGCGAAGACGCCCCGCGCCGGATCGCCCGCCGGGACCGGCGTGTCGGCGGCCGTCCAGGTCCGGCCGCGGTCCGCGGAGTGCAGCACGCGCGCGTGGGCGGCCCCGCCGGTGGCCAGCCAGACGTCCTTCGGGCCGGAGGTGACCAGGCACTGGCCGCTCGCGGCGAAGCCCGCCTCGCCCTCCAGGGCGGGCGGCATGCCGTCCGAGGGCAGGACGCGCCAGGAGCGTCCGCCGTCGGCGGTGGACAGGATGCGGAACCTCCCGTCCACGGGGTCGCCCATGGCGAGGCCGTGGCGTCGGTCGAAGAAGGCCAGGCAGTCGTAGAAGGCCTTCGGGTCGGTGTTGCGGAAGGACTCCGTCCAGGTCGTCCCGCCGTCGTCGGTGCGGTACACCCGGGACGCCTCGCCCTCGCCGATGGCCAGCACCACCGCGCGCCGCGCGTCGAACGCCTCGACGTCCCGGAACTGCACGTCGGCCGCGCCGGGCGGAGAGACGTTCCGCCAGTTCGCGCCGCCGTCCGTGGTGCGCAGGACCGTGCCGCCGGTGCCGGCCAGCCACGCGGTGTGCCGGTCCACGGCCGCGAGCCCCCGGAAGCGGACCTGCGGGGTGCCGGAGTCCTTCGGTGCCCAGTGCACTCCTGCCCCGACTTCACTCGCCGGCCCGGCCGGCCGGGCCGCGGCCGCCGGGACCGTCAGTGCGGCCAGTGCCGCCCCGCACGCCGCCCCCGTCGCCATCAGCTTGCCGGCCCGTCCCCCGCGTCGCGTGCTCCCCAAGCGCCTCATGGCGGGCGAAGCTAGTCCACTCCCCCGGCGCCGTCCAGAGGACCACCCCGCGGGCCCTCGCACCGCGGTCGCCGGCGTGGTGCCGGTCGGCCGCCGGGGCGACCGGGCCGCCGCCCGCCTGCGGGCCGCATGCCGCCGGCAGCGGAAAGCGAACGGGGACGGCCGCACGGCCCTCGTGCATGAAGGCGGTGACCGAGGTCACTCGTTCCCCGTGTGCACGCATCGGCCGTTTCCGTCGTCTCTTCCGTTGCCGGGTGTCGCACATCCGGCCGTAGTCCAGCCGTCACGAGGGAGCAAGGCGTTGTCCACCGTCATCGAGCAGCCGGTAGAGGCCCGTCTCGTCGCCGCAGCCCCGCGCATGCCGAGCATTCCCGCCACGCTGCGCTACGACCGGCGCGACCCGTTCGCCGTCCGCATGACCTTCCCCGCCCCGGCCACCCTGGAGGGCGTCGAGGTGTGCTGGACGTTCTCCCGGGAGCTGCTGGCGGCCGGGCTGCACGGCCCCGAGGGCCACGGCGACGTGCGCGTGCGGCCGTACGGGTACGACCGCACGGTGCTGGAGTTCCACGCCCCCGAGGGCACCGCGATCGTGCACGTGCGCTCCGGTGAGATACGCCGGTTCCTGGAGGCGGCCGGCGAGCTGGTGCCCGTCGGCCTCGAACACCTCCAGCTGGACCTCGACCACGACCTGGCCGAGCTGATGCGGGACGCCTGCTGAGCGCTCCGCGCGCGTGAGGAGCGTGGTCGGCCGTCCGTGCCGCCGGGTCCGGAAGCGTCCCGCCGTTAATTCGTTGACACCCCTCCCCCGCCCTCGTACGGTGTACAGCGGTTCTGTTGCCGTCGATTGGAGAAGGACGTTGCTCGTCTGAGGTTCTGGGACATCGCGTCGCACCTGTGAGGTGTACGCGGCGTACGACCTCGGCGTCCGAGCCGTCCTCCGGCACAGGCCTTTTTCATGGCCGCCTCCGTGCCCAGACCCTTCGGTTTCCGCCTCGCGGTGTCTCACACGCGTCCACCGACCCCACGCACCCTCGCGAGGCGCCCATGTCTGCATCCCTCACCTGCACGTCCCTGTCCTTCACCTGGCCGGACGGCACCACCGTCTTCGACGGCCTCG
Source organism: Streptomyces actinomycinicus (assembly GCF_016741775.1). Lineage (GTDB taxonomy): Bacteria > Actinomycetota > Actinomycetes > Streptomycetales > Streptomycetaceae > Streptomyces > Streptomyces actinomycinicus. Next base: position 123,578 of record NZ_JAERRK010000019.1, read on the forward strand.
ACATCGCCTTCGGCCCCGGCCGCACCGGGCTCGTCGGCGTCAACGGGTCGGGCAAATCCACCCTGCTGAAGCTGCTGGCCGGGGAACTGACACCGGCCGACGGCAGCGTCAAGGCGGCCGGCGAGATCGGCTGCCTCCCGCAGAACGTCACGCTCGACACCACACTCCGCGTCGACCAGGCACTCGGCATCGCCGAACGGCGGGCCGCGCTGCACGCCATCGAGGCGGGGGACGTCGCCGAGGAGCACTTCGAGACGGTCGGCGACGACTGGGACGTCGAGGAGCGCGCCCTGGTCACCCTCGGCGAACTCGGCCTCGGCCACATCGGCCTCGACCGGACGGTCGGCGAGGTCTCGGGCGGTGAGTCGGTGCTGCTGCGGCTCGCCGCACTGCTCCTGCGCCGCCCGGACGTCCTGCTCCTGGACGAGCCCACCAACAACCTCGACCTGTACGCACGCCGGCGGCTGTACCAGGCCGTCGCCTCCTGGCCGGGCGTCCTGGTGGTGGTCTCCCACGACCGGGAACTGCTCGACCTGGTCGACCAGATCGCGGAGCTGCACTCCGGGGAGGTCACCTGGTACGGCGGCAACTTCTCGGCCTACGAGGAGGCTCTGGCCGTCGAGCAGGAGGCGGCCGAGCGGATGGTCCGCGTCGCCGAGGCCGATGTGCGCAAGCAGAAGCGCGAACTGGCCGACGCGCAGGTCAAGCTGGCCCGGCGCAAGCGGTACGGGCAGAAGATGTGGGACTCCAAGCGCGAACCGAAGATCGTCATGGGCGCCCGCAAACGCGCCGCCCAGGAGTCCGCCGGCAAGCACCGCATCATGCACGAGGAGCGGCTCGCCGAGGCGCGGGAGCGCCTGGACGAGGCGGCGGAGGCCGTACGGGACGACGACGAGATCCGCGTCGACCTGCCGTTCACGGCCGTGCCGCCCGGCCGCCAGGTGCTCACCCTGGAGCAGCTCGACATGGTCCACCACGCGCGGGTGGAGGGCATCCTCGATCTGCGGGGCCCGGAGCGGATCGCGCTCGTCGGCCGCAACGGCGCCGGCAAGACGACGCTGCTGCGGACCGTCGCCGGGGAGTTGGCGCCGCTGGCGGGCTCGGCGACGGTGCACGTTCCGGTGCGGTTCCTGCCCCAGCGGCTGGACGTGCTGGACGACGACCGGACGGTCGCCGAGAACGTGGCCCGGTTCGCGCCCGGCGCCACCAACAACCGGATCCGCGCGCGGCTGGCCCGCTTCCTGTTCCGGGGCGGGCGTGCCGACCAGAAGGCGGGCACGCTCTCGGGCGGTGAGCGGTTCCGGGCGGCCCTGGCCGCGCTGATGCTCGCCGAACCCGCGCCCCAGCTGCTGTTGCTCGACGAGCCGACCAACAACCTCGACATGGCGAGCGTCCGGCAGCTGACCTCGGCGCTGGAGTCGTACGAGGGAGCCCTGATCGTGGCCAGTCACGACCTGCCGTTCCTGGAGTCCGTCGGGATCACCCGGTGGCTGCTGATGGAGGGAGGAGAGCTGAAGGAGACGACGCCCGAGGCGCTCGCGGATCCGGCCTGACCGGCCCCGGCGGGGGTCTCAGGAGGGGCACGGCCTGGCAACGAGGGTTTTGTCCTGGCCGGAGTGCCCTGCATGATGGCGGACCGGTGCCGTATCGGCGGCACCGGAAGCCGCACCTCGACCGACAGCTCCGAAAGGTCCCTCGTGCCCAGCAAGAAGGCCCTCGTCCGCCGCCCCAGCCCCCGCCTCGCCGAAGGCCTGGTGACGCACATCGAGCGGGAGAAGGTCGACGTGGGGCTCGCCGTCGAGCAGTGGGAGGCCTACGTCGAGGCCCTGCGCACGCACGGCTGGGAGACGGTCGAGGTCGAACCGGAGGACGACTGCCCGGACTCGGTGTTCGTCGAGGACACCGTCGTCATGTACCGGAACGTGGCACTGATCACCCGGCCGGGTGCCGAGTCCCGGCGGGCGGAGACCGCCGGCGTCGAGGAGGCGGTGGCCCGCCTGGGCTGCTCGGTCAACTGGATATGGGAACCGGGCACGCTGGACGGCGGTGACGTCCTGAAGGTCGGCGACACGGTCTATGTCGGCCGGGGCGGGCGGACCAACGCGGCCGGTGTGCAGCAGCTCCGGGCGGCGTTCGAGCCGCTGGGCGCCCGCGTGGTGGCCGTGCCGGTGAGCAGGGTGCTGCACCTGAAGTCGGCGGTGACCGCGCTGCCCGACGGCACGGTCATCGGGCAGATACCGAAGATCGACCGCCCGTCGCTGTTCCCGGGTTTCCTGTCCGTGCCGGAGGAGTCCGGCGCGCACGTGGTGCTGCTCGGCGGCAGCAAGCTGCTGATGGCGGCGAGTGCCCCCAAGACGGCGGAACTGCTGACCGATCTGGGCCACGAGGTGGTCACGGTGGACATCAGTGAGTTCGAGAAGCTGGAGGGCTGTGTGACGTGCCTCTCGGTGCGCATGCGGGAGCTGTACACCTGATCGGGTGATCCCTTTGCTCCGCCAGCCCCGGGACCTGCGGGTCCCGGGGCTGTTCGGCATGCCTGTGAACTGCCGTCCCACGCAGGCTGATCAGCGGTTCTTTACAGACGCCTTAACCTACGGCTTCGTAACCTACGGATTCGTAGCCTACGATCACGTAGGTTCCCGGCACCGCTCGCCGGACCGTCCCCGTCCCTCCCCCTTTAGTTCGGCGTCCCCCTGGAGTTCCCGTGACGATCACCTCCCCTCACCTCGGCAGCCCGTCCGCCTGGACCGACGCTCGGCTGCTGTACGCCCTGGAGGAGGTGGTCGAGACGGAGCTGAACCGGCATCTGAAGGTCGCCAAGGACTGGATGCCGCACGAGTACGTGCCGTGGACCGACGGCCGCAACTTCCCCGGCCAGTTCGAGGACGGGGAGGCCTGGGACAAGGAGCAGTCCAAGGTCACGGAGCTGGGCCGGATCGCCCTGGTGGTCAACCTGCTGACCGAGGACAACCTGCCGAGCTACCACCACGAGATCGCGTCGCTCTTCGGCCGCGACGGCGCCTGGGGCACCTGGGTGCACCGCTGGACGGCCGAGGAGGGCCGCCACGGCATCGTGATGCGCGACTACCTGCTCGCCTCGCGCGCGGTGGACCCCGACCAGCTGGAACGATTCCGCATGGCCCACATGAGTGAGGGCTTCGAGTCCGACAACCGGCACTCCATGCTGCACTCGGTCGCCTACGTCGCCTTCCAGGAGCTGGCCACCCGGATCTCGCACCGCAACACGGGCCACCAGTCCGGTGATCCCGTCTGCGACCGCATGCTGGCCCGCATCGCGACCGACGAGAACCTGCACATGGTCTTCTACCGGAACCTGCTCAAGGCGGCCTTCGAGCTGGCTCCCGACCTGACCATGCAGGCGGTCCGGGACGTCGTCGTGAACTTCCGCATGCCCGGCCACGGCATGCCCGGCTTCGAGCGGGCCGCCGCGCAGATGGCGATCGGCGAGGTCTACAACCTGCGCATCCACCACGACGACGTGCTGCAGCCGGTGCTGCGCTTCCTGAAGGTCATGGAGATCGACGGGCTCGGCCCCGAGGGACGCCAGGCGCAGGAGGAACTCGGTCTGTTCCTGGGCGGGCTGGACGCGGAGGCCCTGAAGTTCGACGAGAAGCTGGCCGCGCGGAAGGCCCGGCTGGCGGCACGCGCCGCGGGCTGACACCCCACGCGGAAGACCGGGCGGGCGGCGCCGTCCGCCCGGGCGGGATCAGCCCGCGGTGGTGCGCCTGATGGCGAGGCGCTCCTTCTCCGACAGGCCGCCCCAGACACCGAAGCGCTCGTCGTTGGCCAGCGCGTACTCCAGGCAGGCGGGGCGCAGCTCGCACATGGCGCAGATGCGCTTCGCCTCGCGCACCGAGCTGCCGGGCTCGGGGAAGAAGAAGTCCGGCCCGGTCTGTGCGCACAGCGCCTGTGCCTGCCAGGTCTCGTCGGCCGGGGTGATGGTCTCGAAGTGCATGTCAGAAGCGTGCCGCGCGGCGAAAAACGTTCCATCAACGCCGGCTCAACGACAGCCCCGGGGCCTCCGGCCGCCTTGATGATGCTCCCTGGTGCCCAGCCTGCGCACGGCGGCGCGCGGAGCCGGTGTGAAAACCGTGGGAACGCGCGCCGTCACGCTGGGTGAGCGCGGAGCAGGGGCGGCGCGGCGCGCGACTCCGGCGGCGGTTGTCGGTGGGCGGTGCCAGACTCGGCAGTGCACAGGACGGGATCCCTGTCGAGGAGGGCCACGATGCTCACCACCCGTTTCGTCACCGGTGCGCCCAACTGGATCGACGTCGGCACCCCCGACATCGAGGGCGCCACGTCCTTCTACGGCGCTCTGTTCGGCTGGCGGTTCCGGTCGGGCGGACCGGAGGCCGGTGGCTACGGCTTCTTCCAGCTGGACGGCAGGACCGTCGCGGGCGGAATGCAGACGGGCGCCGAACAGGGCCCGCCGGCCTGGACGGTGTACTTCCAGAGCGAGGACGCCCGGGCCACCGCCCGCGCTGCCGAGCTGGCCCACGGCCGGGTGCTGGCACAGCCGGTGGACGTGATGGGGCAGGGACACATGGCGGTCCTCGCCGACCAGGCGGGCGTTCCGTTCGGGATCTGGCAGCCCGGGCTGACCAAGGGCGTGGACGTGGCGGACGAGCCGGGTGCGCTGTGCTGGGTCGAGCTGTACACGCTGGACATCGCGGCTGCCGCCGCCTTCTACCACAAGGTGCTCGGTCTGGAGACCTCCGGCGTGCCGTTCCCGGGCGGGACGTACACCTGCGTCAATCCGGCGGGCGGCGGTGACGAGACGATGTTCGGCGGTGTGGTGCCGCTGGCCGACGACCCCGTCGAGGCGCAGGCGGGCCCGTACTGGCTGCCGTACTTCGAGGTGACGGACACCGACGCCGTGGCCGACCGGGCGCAGCGGCTCGGCGGGACGGTGCGGATGCCCGCGACGACCCTGGAGGGCGTGGGCCGGATGGCCAAGCTCGCCGATCCGTTCGGGGCCCGGTTCGCGGTGATCACAAGCGACACGCCCCAGGGCTGAGCCCGGGCGGGGCGGTCAGGCCGAGGCGCGGCGTATCAGGGTCGTCGGGAGGATCACGCCGTTGCCCGCCGCGTCCGGGCAGCCGGCCGCCGGTCCCCCGCCGTCCCGGTCGCCGGACAGACCCCGCAGCAGCAGGCGGGCCATCAGCCGGCCCATCTCCTCGATGTCCTGACGGACCGTCGTCAGCGGGGGGTCGGCCTGCTCGGTGACCGGCACCATGTCGTCGAAGCCGATCACCGCCACGTCCTCGGGCACCCGCCGGCCGTGCGCCCGCAGCACGCGCAGGGCGCCGAGCGCGGTGAGGTCGTTGGCGGCGAACACGGCGTCCACGTCCGGGCAGCGGCCGAGGAGTTCGCGCATGGCGTCCTCGCCGCCGCCCGGGGTGAAGTCGCTCTCGACGACCAGCCGGGGGTCGTCCCGGCCCAGGACCTCCGCCATGACGTCCCGGTAGCCGTCGAGCCGGTCCACCGCCGACGTCTGGTCGAGCGCGCCGGTGATGTGCGCGATGCGCCGGCGGCCGAGGCCGACGAGGTGCCGTACGGCCGAGCGGGCCCCGCCCCGGTTGTCGCAGTCGACGTACACCGGTCCCGGGTCGGCGTCCGCCCGCGCGGGTCCGGGCCCGGCGTTGCGGGGGTCCTGGCCCCAGCCTGGGCGTCCGCCGAACACGGTGGGCACGCCGGCGTCCTGTATGAGTCCGGGCAACGGGTCGTCCAGGTGCAGCGAGAAGACGAGCGCGCCGTCGACGTGGTTGCCGGCGAGGTAGCGGGCCACGCGCGCGTGGTCGGCGCGGCCCTCGATGAGGAGCAGCACCAACTGGTTGTCGTGGGCGGTCAGTTCCTTGCTGATGCCGCGCAGCTGAAGGGCGAAGAAGGGGTCGGCGAACACCCGGGTCTCGGGCTCGGCGATGACGACGGCGACGGCGTCGTGCCGCTTGGTGACCAGGCTGCGGGCCGCCTGGTTGGGCACGTACCCGAGTTCCTCCACCGCCTTGCGGACCCGTGCGGCCAAGGGGCCCCGGACCCCGTCCCCGCCGTTGACGACCCGGGACACGGTCGCCCGGGACACCCCGGCCCGCGCGGCCACGGCCTCCAGCGTGGGGCGGGACACTGCCTCGGTCACTGCGGGACTCCTCATCGGCGGCTGGAGATCAGAATAGCCGCGGTGCGCTGTGGCAGAAGGGCCCGGAACGGGGTTGCCCGGCGGGGCCGGTCAGGACCTCTCCTCCCGGCGTGCCCGGCTCGGCTGGACCCGCTTGGGCTCGCCGGGCATCTTCGGGTACTCCGGCGGGTACGGCAGGTCGCCCAGCCCGTGGTCCTGCTCGTCCCGCCGGGCCAGGTCGAGCAGGGCGTCGAGGGAGTAGGCGTGGTCGTCCATGTCGGCGTGCACGTCGCCGGCCTCGGCGAACCGGGCCGGCATGGTGGCGAGGTCGAAGTCCCGGGGGTGGGCGACACCGACCTCCTCCCAGCGCAGGGGTGCCGAGACGGGGGCGTGCGGGCGGGGGCGCACGGAGTAGGCGGAGGCGATGGTGCGGTCGCGGGCCGTCTGGTTGTAGTCGAGGAAGATGCGGCTTCCGCGTTCCTCCTTCCACCACTTGATGGTCACCTGGTCGGGCATCCGGCGTTCCATCTCCCGGCCGACCGCGATCGCGGCGCGACGCACCTGGGTGAAGGTCCAGCGGGGTTCGATGGGCACGAAGACGTGCAGGCCCCGGCCGCCGGACGTCTTCGGCCAGCCGCGCAGCCCGCCGAACTCGTCCAGCACGGCGCGCAGTTCACCGGCGGCACGGGCGGCGTCGTCGTAGTCGGTGCCGGGCTGCGGGTCGAGGTCGATGCGGAGTTCGTCGGGGCGGTCGACATCGGTGGCGCGCACCGGCCAGGGGTGGAAGGTGAGGGTGCCGTACTGGGCGGCCCACACCACCGCGGCCTCCTCGGTGGGACACATCTCGTCGGCGCTGCGTCCGCTGGGGAAGGTGATGTGGGCGGTCGGGATCCAGTCGGGCATGCCCTTGGGGGCCCGCTTCTGGTAGAACCACTCGCCGCCGACGCCGTCCGGGTAGCGCTCCAGGGTGGTGGGGCGGTTGCGCAGGGCGCGCAGGATGCCGGGTCCGACGGCCGCGTAGTAGCGGGCGAGGTCGAGCTTGGTGAAGCCCCGTTCCGGGAAGAACACCTTGTCCGGGCTGGACAGCCGTACCGTCCGGCCGGCGACCTCCAGTTCCACCGCATCACCCATGCGGCCACGGTAGGCGCACCCCGCACGGCTCGCACACCGGGCGAAGCCGTGTGCGTGCGAGCAGAATCGGACCATGGATCTGCCCGTCATGCCGCCCGTGAAGCCCATGCTCGCCAAGTCGGTGGCGAAGATCCCGCCCGGCATGCACTACGAGGCCAAGTGGGACGGGTTCCGTTCGATCGTGTTCCGGGACGGTGCCGAGGTCGAGCTGGGCAGCCGTACCGGCAAGCCGTTGACGAGGTACTTCCCCGAGCTGGTCGAGGCGCTGAAGGAGCGGGTGCCGCAGCGGTGCGTGCTGGACGGGGAGATCGTGATCGCGCGGGGCGGCCGGCTGGACTTCGACGCGCTGACCGAGCGGATCCACCCGGCGGCGTCCCGGGTGCGGATGCTGGCCGAGCGGACGCCGTCGTCCTTCGTCGCCTTCGATCTGCTGGCCCTGGACGACCACGGCCTGCTCGACGTGCCGCTGACCGACCGCCGTGCCCTGCTGGACCGGGCCCTGGCCGGGGCGACACCTCCGGTGCACCTGGCGCCGGCGACGACCGACATCGAGGTGGCCCGGCACTGGTTCGAGCAGTTCGAGGGCGCCGGCCTGGACGGTGTCGTGGCCAAGCCGCTCGACCTGCACTACCGGCAGGACGAGCGGGCCATGTTCAAGATCAAGCACGAGCGGACGGCCGACGTCGTCGTGGCCGGGTACCGCTTCCACAAGAGCGGCCCGGTGGTGGGCTCGCTGCTGCTCGGGCTGTACGACGAGCACGGCCGGCTCCAGCACGTCGGCGTGTCGGCCGCCTTCGCCATGAAGAGGCGCGCGGAGCTGGTGGACGAGCTGGAGCCGCTGCGCATGGAGGAGGTTTCCGGGCATCCCTGGGCCGCCTGGGCGGACGAGACCGCGCACGAGACGGCCCGGCTGCCGGGGGCGCCGAGCCGCTGGTCCGGCAAGAAGGACCTGTCGTGGGTGCCGCTGCGGCCGGAGCGGGTGGCGGAGGTGGCGTACGACCACATGGAGAACGGGCAGCGGTTCCGGCACACGGCACGCTTCCGCCGCTGGCGCCCGGACCGCACGCCGGAGAGCTGCACGTACGCGCAGCTGGAGGAGCCGGTGCGCTACGACCTCGCGGAGATCCTCGGCGAGAAGCACCGCACCTGAGCGCACCGCACCTGAGCCCCGGCCGCCCCGGCGGCTGCCCACCGCGGTCGGAACCACGGCCGCGCAGCGACTGCACCCCGGACGGACCACGGCCGCACACCCCCCTCGGACCGGCGCCGTCCCCGCGGCCGCACACCGCACACCGCACACCGCACACCGCACGGCGAGGGTTCTGCCCGCCGCGTCTGCGGCTGCTCGGCGCGACCGGCTGACGGCCGCTGTTCAGGGCTGCATGAGGATCTTCACGGCGCCGTCCTGCTTGCGCTGGAACATCTCGTACGCGTGCGGCGCCTCGGCCAGCGGCAGCCGGTGCGTGGCGAAGTCCTCGACGCCCAGCGGGTCCTCGTCCGTCAGGTAGGGGAGGATCTGGTCGGTCCAGCGACGGACGTTGGCCTGTCCCATGCGGAGCTGGATCTGCTTGTCGAAGAGGGTGAGCATCGGCATCGGGTCGGCCATGCCGCCGTAGACACCGCTGAGCGAGATCGTGCCGCCGCGGCGGACCAGATCGATGGCCATGTGGAGGGCGCCGAGCCGGTCGACGCTGAAACGTTCGGCGAGCGGGGCGCTGAGCTTGCGCGGCATGAGCGCGGTGGCCGTCTGGGCGAGCTTGGCGGCGGCGCTGCCGTGGGCCTCGGTGCCGACCGCGTCGATCACGGCGTCCGGGCCCCGGCCACCGGTCTCGTCCTGGATCGCGTGAACCAGCGCCTTCTCGTTGTCGAAGGCCCTGAGGTCGTAGGTCTCCACGCCGCGCCGGTTCGCGCGGGCGAGCCGCTCGGGCACCAGGTCGACCCCGAACACCCGTTCCGCGCCGCGTGCCTTGGCGATCCGGCAGGACATGTCGCCGATCGGGCCGAGCCCGAGCACGGCAACGGTGCCGCCGGGCGGGACGGCGGCGTACTCGACCGCCTGCCAGGCGGTGGGCAGCACGTCGGAGAGGTAGACGAACCGGTCGTCGGACGGGCCCTCGGGCACCTTGATCGGGCCGAAGTGTGCCTGCGGGACGCGCAGGTACTCGGCCTGGCCGCCGGGGACGGCGCCGTACAGCCGGGTGTAGCCGAACAGCGCGGCGCCCATGCCCTCACCGGTGACCTGGGTGGTCTCGCACTGCGTGGGCAGCCCCGTGTCGCACATGAAGCAGTGCCCGCAGGCGATCTGGAAGGGCACGACGACGCGGTCGCCCGGCTGGAGGTTCGTCACCTCCGAGCCGACCTCCTCGACGATGCCCATGGGTTCGTGGCCGAGGATGTCGCCGGGGGTCATGAACGGGGTGAGCACCTCGTACAGGTGCAGGTCCGAGCCGCACAGTCCGGTCGACGTGATCCGGATGACGGCGTCCGTGGTTTCCTCGATCCGCGGGTCGGGCACGTCCTCGACCCGGACGTCCCGGTGGCCCTGCCAGGTGACTGCCTTCATGGGGTCGCACTCCCTTGGTCGCGGGTGCCGGCGTCCTGTGCGGTGGCGCCCGATTTCCTGTGTGCGGTGGCGCCCGGGTACCCGTACCGACCGGCACCGAACCCCGGCCGCAGGGGCGCGGTCAGCCCTGGGCGGCCAGCGGCCCGGCCGGGTCGCGCAGGCCCCCGCCCGGGCCGCCGGGGCCCTCGGCGGGGTTGCGCAGCTCCTCGGCCGCGTCCGCGACCCGGCGGATCAGGTCGAAGAAGACCGTCTGTTCGCCGGCGGACAGCGGGGTGAGGAAGACCTGGTTCATCCGGGCGGTGCGCACGCTCAGCTTGCGGTGGCTGCGCAGCCCCTCGTCGGTGAGGCGGAGCAGGAACCGGCGGCCGTCCCGGGGGTCGCGCACCTTGTCCAGCAGCCCGCGGCGGCCGAGCCGGCTGATCACCTCGGCGATGGTCGAGCGGTCCAGGCCCACCCTCTCCCCGACGGTCCGCTGGTCGAGCCCCGGCTCGGCGACGAGGGCGTTCAGCACGGCGAACTGCGGCGCGGTGATCTCCTCCGAGACCATCGTGTTCCACAGCAGGTGGTGCGCCTGCTGGAGCCGCCGGGCCAGATGCCCGGGATGGGTGGCGAGATCCACCGCGGCCATGTGCGCTCCCCTGGTCGATTCGTTGGTGCACTGAACGATACCGCCGCTCGGCACGGGTGTCCCGCCCCCGTTGCCGGCGTGTACCCAGGTATTGACGGTCGGTGTCGCGGGTGACAGCGTGATGAGCACCTCGCTGAAATGGTCAGTGCGCTGATTAATTGAAGAGATGAGGCTCACGGATGGACAAGGTGGTCGCCACGGCCGCGGAGGCGGTGGCCGATGTGCCGGAGGGCGCCTCGCTCGCCGTCGGCGGGTTCGGGCTGAGCGGTGTGCCGAACGTGCTGATCGAGGCGCTGTACGAGCGTGGCGTCGGCGGGCTGAGCGTGGTGTCGAACAACTGCGGGGCCATGGAGTCCGGGCTGGCGGTGCTGCTGGCCGCGGGACGGATCGCCCGGGTCACCGGCTCGTACATCGGGGCCAACAAGGAGTTCGCCCGCCAGTATCTGGCCGGCGAGCTGGAGGTGGAGCTGATCCCCCAGGGCACTCTGGCCGAGCGGCTGCGGGCCGGCGGCGCCGGGATCCCCGCCTTCTACACCCCGGCCGGAGTCGGCACCCAGGTCGCCGACGGCGGACTGCCCCTGCGCCACGACGGTTCCGGCGGGGTCGCCCTGGCCTCGCCGCCCAAGGAGGTCCGGGAGTTCGACGGCGTGGAGTACGTCCTGGAGCGGGGCATCCGCACGGACTTCGGGCTGGTCCGGGCCGCGCGCGGGGACCGGCACGGAAATCTCGTCTTCAACAAGTCAGCCCGGAACTTCAACCCCCTGGCCGCCATGGCCGGCCGGATCACGATCGCCGAGGTGGAGGAACTGGTCGACCCCGGCGGGATCGAGCCGGACGCGGTGCACCTGCCGGGGATCTTCGTGCAGCGGGTCGTGGCGCTCACCCCCGGGCAGGCGGCGGACAAGCGGATCGAGCAGCGGACGGTGAGCAGCTGATGGCCTGGACGCGCGAGGAGATGGCCGCCCGCGCGGCCCGTGAACTGCAGGACGGGCAGTACGTCAACCTGGGCATCGGCCTGCCGACGCTGATCCCGAACCACCTTCCGCCGGGAGTGGAGGTGGTCCTGGAGTCGGAGAACGGCATCCTCGGCACCGGTCCCTATCCCACCGACGAGGAGATCGACCCGGACCTGATCAACGCCGGCAAGGAGACGGTAACGGTCCTGCCGGGGGCTTCCTTCTTCGATTCGGCGCTGAGCTTCGCGATGATCCGGGGCGGGCACATCGACGTGGCCGTGCTGGGGGCGATGCAGGTGTCCGCGGGCGGGGACCTCGCCAACTGGGCGGTTCCCGGCAAGCTGATCACCGGGATCGGCGGCGCCATGGACCTGGTGCACGGCGCCCGCAGGGTGGTCGTCGTCATGACCCACACCGCGAAGGACGGCTCCTCGAAGGTGGTGGAGCAGTGCACCCTGCCGCTCACGGGCAAGGCGTGCGTGAACCGGGTCATCACGGACCTGGCGGTGCTGGACGTCACGGACGCGGGGCTCGTCCTGGTGGAGACCGCGCCCGGCGTGACCGTGGAGGACGTCGTCGCCCGCACCGCCGCCGAACTCCGGGAGACCCCATGAGCCTCACCCAAGCCGCCGTCGACGAGGAGATCGCCGCAGCGCGCGCCGCCTACGCCAAGCGGGCCTTCGCGGCGGGGGCACTGGGCAAGCTCGCCGCGGACGTCCTGACGTTGTCGCGCGCCGAGATCGGCGAGGTGAGCGAGGGCGACGGCGGCGGCTCGCCGGCCATGCCACACAAGGCGAACCCGGTACGGGCCACGCTGCTCGCGGCCGCGGCCCGGCGTGCCCCGCAGCTCGCTGCCACGCTGTACGGCTCCGTCGGCGCCGGGGAGCTGCTGACCGAACTGGCCGGCCGGGCCCGTGCCGAGGACCGCCCGCTGCGCGATCTCCTCGCCGAGCAGCCGGAGTTGCAGGGTGTCGACCTGGACGACCTCTGCGCCCCGGCCCACTACACCGGGTTCGCCGGACCGCTCACCGACCGTGCGCTGGAGCGACGCTGACCGTGAGACTCCTCAACCATCTCCAAGAGGGGCCGCTTTCGGCTCCCGCCGTGCTGCTCGGGCCCTCGCTCGGCACCTCGTTCGCCCTCTGGGACCAGGTGGCACCCGAACTGTCCGCCGGGCACCGGGTGGTCCGCTTCGACCTGCCCGGGCACGGGGGTTCGGCGGCGGATCTGATCGGGCCGGGCGCGACCGTGGGGGACCTCGTCGCGCTGGTGCTGGAGCTGGCCGACGCGCTGGGCGTCGACCGGTTAGCGTACGCGGGCGTCTCCCTCGGCGGCGCCGTCGGTCTGCACCTGGCCGTCCACCACCCCGAGCGGCTGTCCTCCCTGGCGGTGCTGTGCTCCTCGGCCCACTTCGGAGGGGAGGCACCCTGGCGGGAGCGGGCGGAGCGGGCGCGCCGGCTGAGCGGGCACCGGCCGGCGGCCCCTTTCGGCGGCTGCCGGCCGTGTGGCGCTTTCAGTGCAGGCCGCGGCCGGTTTCCAGTACCTCCCGGGCCTGGGCGACCAGTCCCTCCGCGCCGCAGGCCCGGGCGAGGTCCAGGCCGCGGTTGAGTTCGGTGACCGAGCGGGCGGCGATGCCGTACTCGACACGGGCCGCGGCGTGTTCGTACTGGCAGGGCGAGGCCTCCAGGTACGTGACGGCCTGGGCGGCGAGCTGGACCGCCCGCTGCCCCGTCTCCAGGGCGGCGGCGCAGCGCAGGGCCTCGCCGATGGCGGTGTCCGTGCCGAACCGCTCGGCCTGCCGCCGGGCGTCGGCCGCGAGCTGGGTGGCCCGGGCCGGGTCCGAGACGGCGAGGGCCTTGGCGAGGCCGATGGACCAGGGCGCGAGGACCGGGTTTGTGGCCGCCGCGCGAGGTGGCCGTCTTCTCGGCGGCCTCCAGCTCGTTGACGCCCTCCTCGGTGCGGCCGACGGCGAGCAGCAGCCGGCCCCGCACGGAACGGATGTCGGGCAGCACGATGGTGGACGGGTACGGCGGCGTGAAGCCGTACTGTTCGGCGACCGACCAGGCTTCGTCCACCCGGCCGCGGGCGAGGAGCGTGTCGACCAGTCCGCAGGTGGAGGACCAGTACAGCGGCAGGCGGCGGCCGACGCGTTCGGCGAGCGCCAGGCCCTCGCGCAGGGTGGACTCGGCGTCCCGCAGCCGGCCCTGTCTGCGGTAGGCGAGGCCGAGGAACGCGTTGGCCAGGGACAGGTGGCCGCCGCGCCAGCCGGCTCCGGTGTAGACGCGCCGGGCCTCGGCGAACAGGCTCTCGGCCCGGTCCAGCCGGTCGGCGTAGGCGTACGCGCTGCCGAGCATCATCAGCAGCTCCATGCCCCACTCGGTGTCGGTCCAGCCGAGGCCGGGCGCGAGGCGGCCGTTGACGAGGGCGCGGTCGCACAGTTCGAGTACCTCGTCGGCGCTCTCCCCGTGGGTCATCGCGTCGAAGCCGCGCAGGATCAGCAGGGCGCGTTCGGCGTTGTCGCGGCCGGTGCAGGTGCTCGCCAGTTCGGCCAGGCGCCGGGAGCGGGCCGGGGAGACGGTCTCGCCGTGGATGTTCTCCCACATGAACTGGAAGGCCTGCAGCCGCATACGGACGGGGCCGGCCTCGTGCCGTGCCGCTTCGGCCTCGACCGTGCGGACGGCCTCCTCCAGCTGGTCGTTGTGGAGCAGCGCCTGGGAGAGGCGGACCACGGCGTCGACGCGTTCGTTCCCGTCGAGGCCGGGCATGGCGAGGGCGCTCTGCAGGTGGTCGAGGGTGACAGCGGGGTTGGTCAGGAGCGTGGCGCAGCCCAGTTCGTAGAGGACGTGTGCGTGCACCTCCGGGAGCGGCGGCTCCTCCAGGGCGCGTTCCAGGCAGCGGCGGGCCGCGTCGGGCGCGCCGACGGCGAGGTGCTCGCGGGCGGCCTCGCGCAGCTGCTCGACGAGTTCCTCGTCGTCGTCCGGGTGCACCTTCAGCAGGTGCCGGGCGGCCTCGGCGGCGCCGCGGCCCATCTCGGTGATGAGCTGCGCGGCGACACCGTGCATGGCGGTGCAGACGCCGGGCGGAATGGAGTTGTAGACGGCGGTGGCGATCAGCGGGTGGACGAACTCCAGCTCACCGTAGACGTGCTCGGTGCCGGGAAGCGGGTCGGGTTCGGTGAGGATGCGGGAGTTGCAGAGCAGTTCGGCGCAGTACCGGGCGAGTTCGTCGTTCATGGTGGCGAGGCGGGCGACCATCTCGACGGTGATGCCGGTGCCGAGGATGGCGGCGGCCCAGGCGAACCGGGTGGCTTCCAGACCGAGGCCCTTGAGCCGGTCGACCAGTCCGCCGCCGCGGGCCGCGCGGTTGAGGGCGCGCAGCTCGGCGGCCCGCGCCTCGACGGGCTGGAGTTCGCTGTCCTGCACCTTGGCGAGGAGTTCGACGGTGTCGTAGGGGTTGCCGCCGGTGACGGCCCAGACCTCGCGGCAGAACGGATCGTCGGCGTGCCGGCCGATGGTGGCGCGGGTCAGTCCGGCGGCGGCGTCCGGGGTGAGCGCGCTGAGGTTGTGGACGGGCCGGCCCGCGGCGGCGGCCACCGCGTCGAGGTGGCGGGCGCTGTCCCCGCTGACCTCACCGGGCCGGCGGGCGACCACGAGGAGGACCGAGACGTCGTCCAGGCGTTCGGTGAACGCGGCGAGCCAGCGCAGCGACTCCTGGTCGGCCCAGTGCGCGTCGTCGAGGAGCAGCACCAGCGGCCATTCGCGGCGGGCGAGCCGGCGCACGGCCGCGACGAGTCCGTCGCAGACGTACTGCGGGTCGGCGTTGCCCTCTTGAGGGTCGGCTATACCGAGGGCGGGGCCGGCGATCTCGTACCAGTCGCCGAGGTACTCGCGGGCTTCCTCGGGCAGTAAGGACAGCAGTGCGGGCTGGAGCAGCTGCCGCACCACGTTGAACGGGACGGATCTCAGGGTCTCGGCACCACGGGCCGACCAGACGGTGCAGCCGCGGTGTTCGGCGATCCGGCGCAGCTCGGTCAGCAGCGCGGTCTTGCCGAGTCCGGCCTCGCCCCGGAACACCAGCAGGCTGCCCGCGGACGACTGGTCGGCGCACAGGACGTCGAGTGCCTGCACGGCGGTGGCGATCTCGGCGTCCCGCTCCCACAGGGAACCCGAGGCAGCCGCCGGCGGCCGTCCCTCCGTCATCCCGTTACCTCCCCAGGTCGCCCGAATGACGTACAGAGCACGAGCGTAGCCGTCCCGTGGGGTGCGTGGTGGCAGGTCGTGCCGGCTGTTGCCCGGGCGGGTGAAAGAGGGGCACGGCAGGCGACGCACGGACCTGTCCGACCAGCGGACGGGGCGTCAACAGTGTCTCCGTGGGGCCGCCGGTGGCGGGTGGGCGGGAGGGGCGGCGGAGGAATTCCGGGCGAAAGGGTACGGTCCGCGGGGCCGGTGCCGGATCCTCTCATCGCACTTTCACCGTCGCCTCATACGGTGGGGTCATGACGCAGGTGACTCCTCCCGGGTGGTATCCCGACCCCGGGCAGACGAACGACGGTCCGCCCACCGAGCGCTGGTGGGACGGCAAGGCCTGGACGGACCGGACCCGCCCCGCCGGGACGGCCGCCCCATGGGATCCCCCGGCACACCCGGCGCCGGCCGGCCCGGGACACCCGCAGACCGGTCCGGGACACCCGCAGACCGGTCCGGCGCCCACCGCTCCGGCGGGGTACGGCGGGCATCCGGCATATCCGGGGCCTCCGACGTATCCGGGGTCTTCGGGATATCCGGGGTATCCAGGGCAGCCGGGGTATCCGGGACAGCCCGGCCGGCCGCCGGCCGGGCCGCGGCGCGGACTGCGCAACGGCATAGCCGCCGCGGTGGCGGCCGCGGTACTGGTGTGCATCGGGGTGGGCGTGTACGCCCTCGCCCAGCGCGACGGCGGCAACGGTGACCGGGCGGGGTCGCAGCAGGAGCCGGGAGGCGGCCAGGACGGCGGCCGGGGCGGCCCGTTCGGCGGGAACGGCGGCTCGGGCGGAAGCGGCGGCTCCGGCGGTTCGGGGGGCCCGGGCGGTTCCGACGGCGCCTCCCCGTCCCCGGATCGGTCCGCGCCGCCGAAGATCAAGGGCGGCGGCACGGTGCACGACGGGGTCAACGGCGTCAGCCTGCAGGTGCCGAAGGGCTGGACCGGGCAGGCGAACCCCGTCGGCGCACAGCTGGACTCGGGCGACGTCTACGAGTGTCCGGGCGACCCGGCCGAGCAGTGCACCGCGGGCGGCGCCTACACGGTGCCGGCGCAGAAGCTGGGCCTCGCGGGTGGCACGCCGGAGGAGGTCGCCAAGGCGGACATCGCGGCCAACGCCAAGCTGTCCTACGGCGGTTCCGCCTACGGCGGCATCACCAAGCACGAGGTGCTGGCCTCCGCGGCGGTCACGGTGGCCGGGCAGAAGGGCTATCTGGTGCGCTGGAAGGCGGTCACCAGCAAGGGCGCCGACGGCTACGTGGAGTCGGTCGCGTTCCCCTCCCCCGGCGCCGCCCGGCGGATGGTCGTGCTGCGTTTCGGCGTGGACGTCGGGCAGAAGCAGTCCGTCATGGACGAGATCGTCAAGGGCATCAAGGTCTCGTCCGGCGGTGGCGACGGCCAGAACGTCTGAGGAACGCGATCGGCCGGGTGGGATTCCCCTCCGCTCAAGAGGAACCCCACCCGGCCGGGGGTGCGCGCCGCCCCCGTCCCCACGGTGCGGCGCGGGCAGGTCACCGTTCAGTCATCCCGTGAACGGCGGCCTGGGTCTCAGGTCAGCCCGAGTGCCGGCAGCACGGCGGCCTCCACGAACCGGGCGAGGTAGTCGGAGTCGGCGTACTCGCCGCAGAGCACCGGTCGCACCCGCAGGACGCCGAGCATCATGGCGGGTACGTACTCCAGCGCCGGGTGGTCCGATCGGATCTCGCCCCGGGCCACGCCCCGCGCGAGCATCTCCTGCAGCGCGGCGATCTCCGGGTCGATCAGTGCCTCGCGCAGCGCCCTGGACAGTTCCTGGTCCGAGGTCATCGCGTGGCCCAGCGCCTGGAGCAGCTTGGTGTCCTTGGCGGACCAGTCGCCCGCGGCGCGCGCGGCCTGGCGCAGGTCGTCGGCCAGCGATCCGGTGTCGATGCCGGTGAACCGCACCCGGCGGTTGGCGCGCAGCGCGGCCGCGACGAACTGCGGCTTGGTCTTCCACTGCCGGTAGAGCGTGGACTTGCTGCACCGGGTGCTGGCCGCGACGCCCTCCATGGTGACGGACTCGTATCCGCACTCCCGGATCTGCTCCAGCACGGCGTCGAAGAACTCCCGCTCACGCTCGGGCGTGATCTTGGAGCGGCGCGAGGCGACGACCGTCTCCGGTTCGTCCGCGGCCTGCGACGTCATGTGCTGCTTCCCCTCTCTGGTGCCTGTTCTCCAGTGTGTCGCACATCAATCGATACGCCAGTGTACCGGTACTCAGCCGTATCGGTACACTGGCGTATCGGTACGGCAACGTATCGCTGGATTCCACGCACCGGGACCCCGCGGACGCACCCCGAACCACGCATGCACCACCACACGCACCACCGTCAGCGAAGGGGCCGGGGGATGAATGCCCGAACCGAGCCTGGGGAGGCGGGAGCCGAGCCGAACACTTCGGCACGCCCGTCTCTGATACGTGAGTTCCTGCTGGTCGCCGGGCTGTTCCTGGTCTACAAGCTGGGCCGGCAGCTGGCGACGGGGCACACCGCACAGGCGTTCCACAACGCCCGCCGGGTGTGGCACCTCGAGCGGGACGTGCACCTCCCCCACGAGAACGCCGTGCAGTCCGCACTGCTGCACGGCGACACCCTCGTCCACCTGGCGAACACCTACTACGCGACCGTCCACTTCCCGGCCACGCTCGCCTTCCTGATCTGGCTGTACCTGCGGCGGCCCGCGCACTACGTCTGGGCCCGGCGGGTGCTCGCCGTCGTCACCGCGGCCGCCCTCGTGCTGCCCTTCACCTTCCCGCTGGCCCCGCCGCGGATGGTGACCGGGACCGGCCTGGTGGACACCGCCCGCGCCTACGGCCCGTCCGTGTACGGGCCGCCGTCCAGCGACCACCTGTCCAACCAGTTCGCGGCGATGCCGTCGCTGCACTTCGGCTGGGCGCTGATGGTGGCGATCGGCCTGATCGCGGCCACCCGGTCCCGGTGGCGATGGCTGTGGCTGCTGCACCCGCTGGTCACCCTGCTGGTGATCGTCGGCACCGCGAACCACTACTGGCTGGACGCGATCGTCGCCACGGCCATGCTCGGCCTGGCCCTCGCGGTCATCCACCCGCCACGGCGCACGGCCACCACGGCGGGGTGCGGCACCGGCCGGCTCTCGGCGCCCGAGCCCGTCCTGGCGGGAGCGGCCCGATGAGCGCCGCGGCGCTGGCCGCCCTCGCCCTGTCCCTGGTGTCGGCCGTGGCCTACGCGCTGGCCGCCGTCGCCCAGGAACGCCTCGCCTCGCGCAGCGCCGGAACCGGTCTGGTGCGGCTGCTGGGCACCGGCGCCTGGTGGTCGGCGGTCGGGCTGAACGCCGCCGCCGCGCTGCTGCACGTCGTCGCCCTGAAGTACGGCCCGCTGACCGTCGTCCAGCCGCTGGGCGCGCTCACCCTGGTCGCCGCCGTGCCGCTGGGCGCGCGGGCGGCCGGGCGCCGGGTCAGCGCGGTGGAGTGGCGCGGCACGGCGCTGACCCTGCTCGGGCTCGCCGGGCTGCTGGTCACCGCCTCCGGGCCGGCGCCGGCCCGGGTGCTGTCGCTGACCGAGGCGCTGGCGGTCGCCGGTACGACCGCCGCGGCGATCGGTCTGCTGTCCCGGCCCGGCGCCCGGCCGGGCCTCAGGCACGCCACCGCGGCCGGCTTCGCCTCCGGTGTGGCCTCCGCGCTCACCCAGACGGTGACCGTGGCGGCCACGGACCGCTCGGGACCGGTGCTGAGCACCGAGGTGATCGTGGTCGCCGTCCTGGTCGCCGGGTTCGCGGTCGGCGGGCTGCTGCTGTCGCAGACGGCCTACCGGGGCGGCCTGGGCGCCCCGCTGGCCGTGGTCACGCTCGCCAACCCGACGGCCGCCGCCGTGATCGGGATCACCCTGCTCGGGCAGGGCCTGCAGGGCGGCGCCGCCGGGGTGCTGGGGGCCCTGGCCGGCGCGGGGCTGGCCGCGTGGGGCGTGGTGCTGCTCACCCGGGCGGCCCCCGGAACCGGCCACGCCGCACAGCCCGAAGACGACGGCGGGCGCGGCGCGCACCATGAGTACGGCCACGGCGGGCACCACGCGCACGACGAGCACCCGGTGGCGGCCGTACTGGCGCTGGAACCCCGGACGGCCACGTCCGAACCGGCCCTGGTACCGCGCCAGAAGGAACAGCCGGGGCACCTCACGGCACTGTGAGCACCTGCACGTGCGGCGGCGGCCGGTGCGCGGGAGACATCCGCGTGCACCGGCCGCCGTCGCCGAAGGGTCCCGGGCCGGTCAGCCCCAGCCGCGGGCGTCCTGCTTGAGGGCGGTGTCGACGGTCAGCGCCGTCGCCACCACCAGGCTCAGCAGCGGCTCGGGCAGCTGGTAGTGGATCTGCAGGACGTAGTTGTCCGCCGTCGTGAACAGCGTCTTGGCGAGGCCCTCCCAGGTCTTGGTGATCCGGGCGACCTCGTTGTCCGCGTGGTCGACGATCGCGAAGTTCCAGGCGCGCCAGTTCTCCGCCTTGATCGCGCCGACCTGCTGGCCGTTCGCCATCATCGCGAAGTTGATCTTGCCGATCATGTTCTTCTGGACGATCTCACCGACCGGCGAGCCGTCCGGGCGGCTCACGATCACCCGGGACTTGAAGATCTTCGCGGGCCGGGTCAGCAGCAGCTGCGGCTGGCCGTAGGCGTCGCGGATCTCCAGCTTGTGGGTGAGGAACTGGTCGAGGCTGGAGACGAAGCGGAGGATCTTGCGGAGCACGCCCTGGCCGACCTGGGTGACCGAGCCGATCTCGCGGCCGTTCTGATCCATGACCTTGTACTCGTTGGTCAGCTCGATCAGCTTGGCCTTCTGGTTCACGACCAGGACGGGCTCGGTGAAGAGGGTGCCGCCGCCGGGGCCGCCGCCCGCGACGCCGGCCTGCTTCTGCACCTGGCGCTGCACCTTGGCGTCGCCGGCCTGCTGCTGCGGGAAGGCGGCCTGCTGGGCCGGGGCCTGCTGCGGCGGAACCTGCCCGGCGGCCTGCTGGGCCGGGTTGGTGTGCTCGGTCCACTGCGTGCCGTCCCAGTAGCGGAGCGTCTGCGCCGCTCCGTGCGGATCCGGGTACCAGCCTGCAGGAGTGTTCGATTGCGTGGTCACCGGGGCACACTACCTTGATCTGACCAGTACCTGACCAGTCCGCACGGAGCGGTGCTCATCGTCCGCTCACCCCGTCAGGATCGCCGGGTCGCTGACGCCGGGCAGCCCGTTCTCGACGTGACCCGCGAAGCCGCGCAGGAAGGCCGGATCGGCGTCGGAGGTGACGGTCAGGTCGTACCAGCGCTTGCTCGCCGCGAGGGCCACCGTCCGCTTCACGGTCGCGCCCGGCCGGACGGACACCGCGACGGGGCCGGCGCCGTAGCCGTCGGCCAGCTTCAGGCTCACCGTGCCGGAGCCCTTGTTGGTGAAGGTGAGTTCGACGTCGTCGCCCACGTGCCGGGCCGTGACCTCGGGGCCGGCCACCTTGTTGCGGCCCTTGAAGACGCGCAGGAAGCCGTTGGGACCGTGCACGGCGAGGTCGTAGTTGCCGCCGGAGTACACCGAGTTCCAGGTGTCCGAGAGCGTCTTGCCGGCCTCCGTGGTGTACGTCCAGGGACCGTCGGTGCGGCTGTTTGACGTGACGAGGAAGGCCGCGCCCGCGTTCGCCCCCGAGGCGAACGTGAGCGTGAACTTGCCGGCCGTGGTGTCCGCCGCGCCGTCCACCGCCGGGGCGTACTTCAGCGGGCGGGTCGGGCGGCAGCCGGCCTCCTGCCGGGGCAGGGAGGGATTGGCGGGCGGCTTGGGCACGTAGTCCGGGTGCCGGTTGCGGTCCGGCGGCAGGTAGCCGGCCGTGGAAGGCAGCGACACCGGCGCGGTGTCCTGGCGGGAGAAGTCGAAGGCGCTGGTCAGGTCGCCGCATATGGCACGCCGCCAGGGCGAGATGTTGGGCTCCTGGACACCGAAGCGGCGCTCGATGAACCGGATGATCGAGGTGTGGTCGAAGGTCTCGGAACAGGCGTAGCCGCCCTTGCTCCAGGGCGAGACGACGAGCATCGGCACGCGCTGGCCGAGTCCGTAGGCACCGGCGACATGGCTGCTGTCACCCTTGAACAGGTCCGGCGTCGGGGTCACGGTCGACTTGCCCTGGGCGGCGGAGGCCGGCGGGTAGGGCGGGATCAGGTGGTCGAAGAAGCCGTCGTTCTCGTCGTAGGTGATGAACAGCGCTGTCCTGCCCCACACCTCGGGGTTGGAGGTGAGCGCGTCCAGCACCTGCGAGATGTACCAGGCGCCGTAGTTCGCGGGCCAGTTGGGGTGCTCGGTGAAGGCCTCGGGGGCGACGATCCAGGAGACCTGGGGCAGCCTGCCCGCCTGGACGTCCGCCTTCAGCCGGTCGAAGTAGCCCTCGCCCCTGCGGGCGTCCGTGCCGGTACGGGCCTTGTCGTACAGCGGGTCGCCGGGCTTGGCGTTGCGGTACTTGTCGAAGTACAGGAGCGAGTTGTCGCCGTAGTTGCCGCGGTAGGCGTCGTTGATCCAGCCCCAGCCGCCGGCCGCGTCCAGGCCGTCGCCGATGTCCTGGTAGATCTTCCAGGAGATCCCGGCCTGCTCCAGGCGCTCGGGGTACGTCGTCCAGCCGTAGCCCTTCTCGTCGTTGCCGAGGACCGGGCCGCCGCCCTTGCCGTCGTTGCCGGTGAAGCCCGTCCACATGTAGTAGCGGTTGGGGTCGGTGGAACCCATGAAGGAGCAGTGGTACGCGTCGCAGATGGTGAAGGCGTCCGCGAGGGCGTAGTGGAAGGGGATGTCGTCACGCGTGAGGTACGCCATCGTCGTCGATCCCTTGGCGGGCACCCACTTGTCGTACTTGCCGTTGTTGACGGCGCTGTGGGTGTCGTTCCAGCCGTGCGGGAGGTCCTGGAGGAAGGCCAGGCCCAGGTCGTCGGCGTCCGGGTGGAAGGGGAGGATGTCCTTCGTGCCGTCGGACTGCTTCCAGACGGAACGGCCGTTCTGGGTGACCGAACGGGGGTCGCCGAAGCCGCGGACGCCCCGGAGGGAGCCGAAGTAGTGATCGAAGGAACGGTTCTCCTGCATGAGGACGACGATGTGCTCGACGTCGTCCACCGATCCTGTGCGGTAGACGGCGGGCAGGGCCGCCGCACGCTGGATGCTGCTGGACAGCGCCGTGAACGCCGTGGTGGCGCCCGCGAGTTGCAGGAAGCGCCGCCGGTTGACCTCGGGCATGGGTGAGAGTCCTCTCGTCCTGACGTACGTGCTGCCGTCGCATGACGGAATCTGCGCGGAGCGAGTGTTCCAAGAGCAGCAAACGTCAGGGAAGGGTCTGGTGTCGCCCACGTGAAACTCGACGGTCCGTGCGGTGCGGGTACGGCGGTGCGCTCCTGGCCCCGGGCGGGGCCAGGAGCGCACGAGAGGCGCGTCAGGGCGTCTGGTACGCCTCCCCCTCGCTG
The DNA here is from genome assembly GCF_016741775.1 of Streptomyces actinomycinicus. GTDB lineage: Bacteria > Actinomycetota > Actinomycetes > Streptomycetales > Streptomycetaceae > Streptomyces > Streptomyces actinomycinicus. The sequence goes on from NZ_JAERRK010000019.1 coordinate 146,675, forward strand.
AACTGGCCCGCGGGCCAGCCGGTGTTGCCGCTGACGGTCAGGCACAGGTGGCGCAGGTTCGTACCGCTGGGCAGGGACACGGTCGCGGTGTTGCCGCCGGCCGGGTCGAAGCGGTACCCCTGCGCGCCCACGACGGTCGAGTAGTGGGAGCCGTCGGTGCTGCCGAGCACGGTGATGGTCTGGGTACGGGCAGCCCAGGCCGGGGACGGCGGCAGTTTCAGCACCAGGCGGCGCACGGCGTAGGAGGCGCCGAGGTCCACCGTCCAGGACTGCGGGAAGGCGTTGTTGGTGGACTCCCAGTACGAGTTCGCGTCGCCGTCGACCGCCTTGCCCGGCGTGTAGACGTCCTGGGAGCCGGTCGCGGTGGCCGGGCGGCCCTTGGCGAGGTTGCGGTTCGGGTCCGGGTCGGGGTTGCCCTGTCCGGGCCGGGGCCAGGTGGTGCAGTCCGTCCAGGTGGAGGACCAGCCGGAGTTGCCGCCGCCGTCGGTGAGCACGAAGGAGCCGGAGTCCACCGGGTAGGGGCAGTTGTAGACGCCGGCCGCCCCGACCTGGGTGGCGGTGACGTTCTTGAACGTGGCCGCGCCCTGTGCCTCGGCCTGGACCACGACCGTCCCGGTGTTCCGCACGGTCGCGCCGGCCACATGGACGTTCTTCACCGGGTGGCCGTGCCCGCCGCCGGAGACGAACTCGAAGGCGCTGTACGGGCTGTCGGTGATCGTGGTGTCGGTGATGTCGACGGTGGCGTTGATGGCGCTGTCGTAGGAGTCGACGCGCAGGGCGCCCATGGGGTGGTTCCAGTTGGGGTTCATCGCGCCCGCGCGGACGAGCGTGTTGCCGTCGACGGTGATGGTGCCGGCCAGCGGGCTGAAGGGGTCGAGGAACTTCTGGTTGGAGATGGCGATACCGCTGCCGAGGGCGTTGGTGTCGGAGATCAGGTTGTTCCGCACGGTGATGTCGGTGCCGCCGTAGACGGCGATGCCGTTGGCCAGGTTGGGCTGCGAGATCGTGTTGTTCTCGAAGCTGGAGTCCGTGTCCGGGGAGTACAGCGACCACATGGCGAGGGAGTCGTCGCCCTGGTTGCGCAGGAAGTTGTTGCGGACGCGGACGCCCTTGGCGGTGCCGTTGAGGTTGAGGCCGTCGGCCGTGGTGTCGAGGATGCGGCTGTCCTCCACCACGAGGTTGTCGTTGTTGCCCGTGAGCCAGAGGCCGACCTTCAGGTGCTGCAGCCACATGCCGGAGACCGACGAATTCGGGCCCAGGGAGCCGTTGACGAAGTTGTCGGGGCTGGAGTCGACACGCTCGGTGACCTCGCCGATGACGGCGAAGTCCTTGATCCGGGCGTTCCCGGCGGAGCTGGACTGGTCGATGAAACGGGAGGTGTGCACGACCGAGTACCAGCTGCCGGCGCCCTGCAGGGTCACGTTCTGCACGCCGTTCAGCGAGGAGGTGATGCGGTAGTCGCCCGGCGGGATCCAGACCGTGCCGCCCTGGGCGGCGGCGATGGCGTCCCGGAAGGCCTGGGTGGAGTCGCCGTTGCCGCTGGGGTCGGCGCCCTCGGCGACGACGGACACGGAGCCGGCGGGCCGGCCGGCGGCCGGGGCCACCTGCTCGAAGTCGGCGACGTCGACGGTGACCTGGACGCCCGCCGCCTCGACGGCGACCTTGTCGCCGGCCCGGACGGTCTGCCCGAGCAGCAGCCGGGTGTCGTCGAAGAAGTGGTGCGTCTTCGAACCGGGGATCCAGCCGGTGTCGATGTAGGAGTACTTGGAGGTGACCGGGAGGGTCTTGGCGAGCCTGGTGCCGTTGACGTACACGTTCAGCGCACCGGACTGGCCGTCCGGGACGCTGTAGGCCACGTTCAGCGCGTTGGCCGTGCGCGGCGCGGTGAACTCCACCCGCTGTCCGGCGGAGAGCCGGACGGCCTGGCGGCCGGAGGCCTCCGAGGCGAGGGTGCCCTGGGTGTGGTCGGGCCCGATCCTCGTGCCGTCGGTGGTCGCCGACTCGGCTTCCACGGAGGTGAACGGAAGCGTGGCCCCCGCCGCCGCGTGGGCGGCCGGTGCGAGGGTGACGAGCATGCCGGCGGCGAAGGCGACGACCGCCCCGGCCGCCGGCACGCGCCTGACGTGTCCGGCGCTGCTGCTGTGCATGTGCTGATCCCTTCGTGGTGGGGGTGCGTGGGATAGCAAGGTGCGTACGGGCGCGGCTCAGGCGCGCAGCCAGGCCGCCGTGTCCTGCGGCAGCCGGCCCGACTCGTCCAGGGGGCCGCTGCCGAGCAGGAGTCGGGAGTGCGCGGGGAGGCCTGCGGGCGTGGGCGCGAGGTTCACCACGCACAGCACTCCGTCCGCGCGGGAGAAGGCGAGCACGCCCTCGGGGGCGGGCAGCCAGGTCAGGGGGCCCTCGCCGAACTCCGGACGGAGGGCGACGGCCCTGCGGTACAGGGTGAGCATGGAGTGGGGGTCCCGCTGCTGGCGGTCGACGGCGTACATGGGCCAGTCGGGCGGCTGCGGCAGCCAGGGCTCCTTGCGGGAGCCGAATCCCGCGTACGGCAGTCCGGCGGCCCACGGCAGCGGCACCCGGCAGCCGTCGCGGCCGGGGTCGGTCCCCCGCGAGCGGAGGTACATCGGGTCCTGGATGCGGCCGGCCGGGATCTCGGCCTCGGGCAGGCCCAGTTCCTCCCCCTGGTAGAGGTACACCGCGCCGGGCAGGGCCAGGGAGAGCAGGGCGGCGGCCCGCGCCCTGCGGGTGCCGAGCACCGGATCGGCCGGCGTGCCGAAGGCCTTGGTCGCGAAGTCGAAGGCGGTGTCCTCGCGGCCGTACCGGGTGACCGTGCGGGTGACGTCGTGGTTGCACAGCACCCAGGTGGCCGGGGCGCCGACGGGGGCGTGCTCGGCGAGGGTGGTGTCGATCGCCTCGCGCAGCCGGGCGGCGTCCCAGGGGCAGGACAGGAAGGAGAAGTTGAAGGCGGTGTGGAGTTCGTCGGGGCGCAGGTAGCGTGCGAAACGCCCGGGGTCGGGCAGCCAGACCTCGCCGACGAACACGCCGTCGTACTCGTCCGCCACGCGGCGCCAGGAGCGGTAGACGTCGTGGAGTTCGTCGCGGTCGACGAAGGGGTGCGGCCGCGGGTGCGCGGCGAGGTCGGGGAGGTCCGGGTCCTTGGCGAGCAGGGCCGCCGAGTCGATGCGGACGCCGGCGACACCCCGCTCGAACCAGAAGCGCAGGATGTCCTCGTGCTCCTGGCGGACGGCCGGGTGGGCCCAGTTCAGGTCGGGCTGTTCGGGCGTGAACAGGTGCAGGTACCAGTCGCCGTCGGGCAGCCGGGTCCACACCGGCTCGGTGGAGCCGGCGAACTGCGACGGCCAGTCGTTCGGCGGGAGTTCGCCTCGCGCGCCGCGGCCGCGCCGGAAGTGGAACAGTTCGCGCTCCGGGCTGCCCGGCCCGGCGGCGAGTGCCGCCCGGAACCAGGGGTGCTGGTCCGAGACGTGGTTGGGCACGATGTCGACGATGGTGCGGATGCCCAGCTCCCGCGCCTCGGCGATCAGCTTCTCGGCTTCGGCGAGGGTGCCGAAGGCCGGGTCGATGGTCCGGTAGTCGGCGACGTCGTAGCCGCCGTCCTTCAGCGGTGAGAGGTACCAGGGGGTGAACCACAGGGCGTCCACGCCGAGTTCGGCCAGGTACGGCAGCCGGGTGCGGACGCCCGCGAGATCGCCGGTGCCGTCGCCGTCACCGTCGGCGAAGCTGCGGACGTACACCTGGTAGATGACGGCGGAGCGCCACCAGTCACGGTCTTTTCGGGCAGGGGTGGGCTGTCCCACTGAGCTTGCCTTTCTCTGGACGGGCGGCGGCGTCAGCCCTTGGTGCTGCCCGCGCTGATCCCCGCGATGATGTGCCGCTGGAAGACGAGGAACAGCGCGACCATCGGGACGCTGGCGATCACCATCGCGGCGATGAGCACGGTGAGCTGGATGTTCTGCGACAGCTGGACCAGGGCCACGCTGATCGGCTGCTTGCCGGTGTCGGAGAAGACCATGAGCGGCCACAGGAAGTCCTGCCAGACGGCGACCAGCGCGAAGATCGACACCACGCCGAGCACCGGCCGGGACATGGGCAGGACGACGGACCACAGGATCCGCAGCTTGCCGGCGCCGTCGATCTCGGCGGCCTCCAGCACATCGCGCGGCAGCTGGTCGAAGAACCGTTTGAGCAGGTACAGGTTGAAGGCGTTGGCGACCGCCGGCAGCCAGATGGCGAGGGGGTCGTCGAGCAGGCTGGTGTGGATCAGCGGCAGGTCGGCGACCGTCAGGTACTTCGGTACGACCAGGGCCTGCGCCGGGACCATGAGGGTGGCGAGGATGCCGCCGAGGACCACCTTGCCGAAGGCGGGCTTCAGCCTGGACAGGGCGTAGGCGGCGGCCGTGCAGAAGACGAGCTGGCAGGCCCAGGCGCCGGCCGCCTGGACGAGCGTGTTGAGCAGGTGCTGCGGGAGCTGCATGAGGTCCCAGGCGTCGGTGTAGCCGCCGGGGTGCCAGTGCTCCGGCAGCAGCGTCGGCGGGGTCCTGGCCACCTCGTCCGGGGATTTCAGCGCACCGGTCACCATCCAGTAGACCGGGAAGAGGAAGGCCACGGCGAAGAGGACGACGACGGCCGTGAACACCGTCCAGTAGACGGCCTTTCCGCGCGGGCGGGCGAGGGCGGCCGGGGAGATCAGGGTGCGGGTACTGCTCATGCGTCCCCCTCGGTCCGGGTGAGCCGCAGGTAGACCCCGGAGAAGGCGCCGAGCAGGAGCAGCAGCATGACGCTGAGGGCGCAGGCGCCGCCGAAGTCGTTGTAGAGGAAGGCGTACTTGTAGATGAGGTAGAGGACGGTGACCGTGGCGTTCTCCGGGCCGCCGCCGGTGATGACGAAGGGCTCGGTGAACACCTGCATGGTGGCGATGATCTGAAGGAGCATCAGCATCAGGATCACGAACCGGGTCTGCGGGATCGTGACGTGCCGGACGCGCTGCAGCAGGCCGGCGCCGTCCAGTTCGGCGGCCTCGTACAGCTCGCCGGGGATGGACTGCAGGGCGGCCAGGTAGATGAGGACGGTGCCGCCCATGTTGGCCCAGGTGGCCACGATCACCAGGGAGACGAGCGCGGTGTCGGCGCCGTTGGACCAGTTCGAGGTGGGCAGGTGCAGGAAGCGCAGGGTCTCGTTGGCGAGGCCGGCTCCCGGGTCGTAGAACCACTTCCACAGCAGTGCGCTGACCACCGGCGGGATCATCACCGGCAGGTAGACGACGACCCGGAAGAACGCCTTGGCGTGCCGCAGTTCGTTGAGGACGAGGGCCAGCACGAAGGGGATCGCGAAGCCGATGAGCAGGGCCAGCAGGGTGAAGGTGAGGGTGTTGCGCCAGGCGGCGGTGAACTCGGGGTCGTGCAGGACCCGGGTGAAGTTGTCGGTGCCGACCCACGCGGGCGGTGAGCCGGGCGTGTACTTCTGGAAGGCGATGACGACCGCCCGGATCGCCGGGTACCAGGAGAACAGGGCGAAGCAGAGCAGGCCGCCGAGGAGGAAGCCGTAGGCACGGAGCTGGTCGGTCAGGCGGCGCCGCCTGGAGTCCCGCACCGGGGGCGGCGCCGGGACTTGGTGGGCGGCGGCCTTCGTGACGCGGCGCCGCTCGGCCGTCTTCGTCATCCCGGTCAGCTCCGGGCCAGGATGCCGTCGATCTTTCCGGACGCGTCCTTCAGCAGCTGGTCGATGTCGGCGTCCTCCTTGGTCAGCACCGCGGACACGACGGAGTCGAGGACGGAGTAGATCTGCTGCGCGTGAGGCGGTTCGATCTTCAGCTGGAGCTGCCGGCTGCCGTCGAGGAACGCCTGGTAGTTCTCCACCGGGACGTTTGCGTCGGCCTTCTTGGCCTGCTGGTCCTTCGTGTCGGCGGCGCCGGTGAACAGGCGCGGCTCGGGCAGGCCGACGGGGGCGTCGTTCTTCCTGGCGCGGGCGTAGTCGCCGAGGAAGCCCTTGCCGGGGGTGAGGAACATGTGGTCGAGCCACTTCAGGCCGGCGCGGATCTGGGCGGGCGTGTCGTGCTTGTTGAACATGTAGCCGTCGCCGCCGATGAGGGTGCCCTTGCCGCCGGGCATGGGGGCGAGCGCGAGGTCCTTGTAGTCGCCGCCCTTCTCCTTGACCAGGATCGGGATGTTGTCGGGGGCGGAGAGGTACATGCCGAGCTTGCCCGAACCCATCATCTGCTGCACGTCGTTGATGACGAGGAGCTGCTTGCTGCCCATGGAGTCGTCGGTCCACCGCATGTCGTGCAGGTTCTGCAGGACGGCACGGCCCTCGGGGGTGTCGACGGTGGCCTTCTTCCCGTCCGCGTCGACGACGTCGCCGCCCTGGGAGTACAGCTCGGCGGTGAAGTGCCAGCCGCCCTGGTTCTGCGCGCTGTAGTCGGCGTATCCGACGGTGCCGTCACCGAGTGCGGCGATCCTCTTCGCGGCGGCGCGGACCTCGGCCCAGGTCGCCGGGGGCTCGTCGGGGTCCAGGCCGGCCTTCCGGAAGAGGGCGCGGTTGTAGATCAGTCCCATGGAGTAGCCGGTGCGGGGTATGCCGTAGACCTTGCCGTGCACGGTGTAGATGTCCCGCAGTTGCTTCTGGATGCTGTCGTAGCTCTTCAGTTCCTTGAGGTACGGAGTGAGGTCGGCGGCCTGTCCGACGTCGACGACGTGCGCGGCGTCGGTGAAGTACGTGTAGAACACGTCCTCCATCCGGCCGCCGGCGAGCTTGGCGTCGAAGGTCTTCGGGTCCTGGCAGGGGAAGGCGTCGTGCGCGACGACGTCGATGTCCGGGTTGCGCTCCTCGAAGGAGGCGACGTCCGCCTCGAAGAAGCCGCGGTCGACCTCGGCGCTCCTGGGCGGCTCGCAGTTGACCGTGATGCGGGTCCTGCCGCTCGCCGGCCCGTCGTCATCGGACCCGCAGGCGGTGGCGGCGAGGGCGAGGGAGGAACTGACGCCGATCGCGAGGACGGTACGGCGGAACCCGGTGTGTCTCATCGGTGGACCCCTCATGGCACTCATGGGCAGGAGCGGGTGGGCGCCGCACACTCAAGCACCGCCGACATCTGACCGCAAGATGTCGCGCAGGATCTGTAATTAATTGACAGCGGGATGGATCTTCCGGAGGTTCAGTCGCGCGGGGCTTGCGCGGTGGAGCCGCGTACCACCAGCTCGGGCTCGAAGAGCAGTTCTTCGGCAGGCACGGAGGTGCCGCCGATCTGCGCGTTCAGCAGCTCGACGGCCGCGCGGCCCATGGCCTCGATGGGCTGGCGGACGGTGGTCAGCGGGGGTTCGGTGCAGTTCATGAACGCCGAGTCGTCGTAGCCGACGACGGAGATCCGGCCCGGAACGGCGTACCCCTTGCGGCGGGCCGCCCGGACGGCACCGAGGGCCAGCGGGTCGGAGGCGCAGATGATGCCGGTGACGCCGCGGTCGATCAGCCGGGAGGCGGCGGCGTGGCCGCCCTCGAGGGAGAAGATGGCGCGGGCGACGAACTCGTCCGGGAGGTCACCGGCGATCGCCCGGGCGGCGGCCAGCTTGCGTGCCGAGGGCACGTGGTCGCCAGGGCCGAGCACCAGGCCGATGCGTTCGTGGCCGAGGGAGGCCAGGTGGCGCCAGGCCTGCTCGACGGCCACGGTGTCGTCGCAGGACACGGCCGGGAAGCCGAGGTGTTCGATGGCCGCGTTGACGAGGACGACCGGGATGTTGCGGTCGGCGAGCAGCCGGTAGTGGTCGTGCGGCGCGTCGGCCTGGGCGTACAGGCCGCCGGCGAAGACCACGCCCGAGACCTGCTGATGCAGCAGGAGTTCGACGTAGTCCGCCTCCGAGACACCGCCCTTGGTCTGCGTGCAGAGCACCGGGGTGAGTCCGAGCTGGGCCAGCGCACCGCCGATGACCTCGGCGAACGCCGGGAAGATGGGGTTCTGCAGCTCGGGCAGGACCAGGCCGACCAGACGGGCGCGTTCGCCGCGCAGCTGGGTGGGGCGCTCGTAACCGAGGACGTCCAGCGCCGTCAGGACCGCCTGCCGGGTGGCGTCGGAGACTCCGGGCTTGCCGTTGAGCACCCGGCTGACCGTGGCCTCGCTGACCCCGACCTTCTTCGCCACTTCCGCAAGTCGTCGCGTCATGCGCGCAAGACTAGCGCAAGTTACGCAAGCTGCTTGCGTAAGTGGCGACGAGGATCCGGGAGGCCGGGCCGGGGGGAGCAGCCGGGCCGGGCGGCGGGTACAGCCGACCCGGCGCCGCCGGCGACCTGAACGCCGGCGGTGCCGGGTCAGCTCTCGGGTGACGGTACGACCGTCAGGTGGGTGGCCGCGCCCTTCTGGCGGCGCGGTCGGCGCACCGGCGCGGCGGGCCGGCGCGGCTCGCGCGGGACCAGGGACAGCCGGCGCAGTCCCAGGTCCCGCAGCGGCTGCGGCGACTCCTCGATGACGCGGCACTCGGTGGGCCCGCGGCGCGGGTCCGGGTGGTGCAGGAGGCGTACGGCCCCGTCGAGGCGGGTCGCGGCCTCGCCGACGGCCCGGATCCAGTGCGGCAGGCCCTGCCGGTAGGCGGCCTCCATGATCGGGTCCTGGGCGATCTCCCGGCGCAGGGTCTGGAGTTCGTGGTCGTGCCCGTGCGCCTCCAGGGCGGACCGCAGCTCGGCCAGCATCGGCAGGCACCAGCCCGCCTCGTGCTCGCCGAGGACCTCGCCCGCGTCCGGGTGGAAGAGCACGAACCGCAGGAAGTTGTCCTCCGGCATGGCGGTCGGGTGGGGGCGCACACCGCGGAAAAGTGACTCGAATGCGCTGTTGGCCATGACCACGTCCCAGTGGCGGTCGACGACCAGGGACGGGCAGGACAGATGGTCCATCAGCAGGGCGTAGTCCTGCAGGTACGCCTGGTTCTCACATGTCTCGGGGACGGGCCGCGGTGCCGGCCGCTGCCCTCCTGCCTGATGTGCCATCGGGAGGTCACCCCTCTTGCCTCTGCGGCCTTTCACGCGGCGTTGCGATCCTGCTGCCCCGGCAAGAGTCGTGTCAACTATCGTGGCATTTCATGCCGGTTGACGGCTGAAATTCGCCACAGTTGTGGCGACACCTGGATGTGAGTTCGAGACACCCGCTACTCTCCGGGAAGTTCACGGCGATCGCTCGTGAGAAGCACGGACGCATCTGAAGCACGCACGCATCTGAAGCCCTTGAGAGACGTAGGAGTTCTGTCGGTGACGGATGGCTATGAGGATCCGGGCGCCTCGGCGACCGCCCAGCTGCCGGCCGTCGTCGCCCGCGTCACCGCGCTCGCCGACCGGCTCGGCGTACCGCATGCCGAGGTCTTCGACGTCGGACGGCTCTCCGTCGCCTGCGGTGTGCCGGAGCCGGTGGTCAAGGCCCTGCTCAGCGGTCGGCCCGCGGGTGAGCCGGACGTCCAGGCCCGCTTCCTGCAGCGCCTGGACCTGCTGCGCCGGACCCGGCTGAAGCCCGGCGGGCGCAAGTACACCCAGCAGGAGATCGCCGACGGCGCGGGCATGTCCCGGCAGCAGGCCGGCGCCCTGATCAACGGGGACCGGCGGCCCACCATGGAGCACTGCGACGCCCTGCAGCGCTTCTTCCGCGTGCACGCCGGCTTCCTCACCGCCGAGGACCCCGAGGCACTGGCGGGCACGCTGCAGCGCACCGAACAGGAACTGCTGCAGAAGCTCGCCGACCGGGAGCGGGCCGCCGCCGAGACCGCCGCCGACCCGCTGGAGCGGCTGCTGCAGGACCACGGCGTACGCGGCATCGCCTGGCGGGCCGCCCAGTTGCCCACCGACCAGCACCGGGACAAGGTCGCCGAGTGGCTGGACATGCTCCTGGAGAGCGTCAAGCGGCCCGAATCGTGAGCCGGGGGAGGACTGTGGGCATCGGCAGGGACATGCGCCGGCTGTGCAACGAACTGGTGGGCGGGCTGACCCTGCCCGCGCCCGCGGCACCGGAAGAGCTGTACCGCGCGCTGTGCGACGCGATGAGCCGCCGCCGGGGCCGCCCCGTGCACTTCCGTACGGCCGTCTTCCCGCCCGGCACGGCCAGCGGGCTGTGGCTCGACCTGACCGACCGGGACGTCGTCGTCGTGGAGGAGCGCACCGCCCCCGGCCACCAGTTGGTGATCCTGGGCCACGAGCTGTGGCACATGCAGGCCGACCACAGCGGGCACCATGTGGACGGTGTCGGCGCCGCCACCCGGCTCCTCCTCGAGGACACCGACCGGGAGGCGCTGCAGGCGGCGGTGCAGCGGGTCGCGGCCCGTACCCGATTCGACCACGCCGAGGAGCGGGACGCCGAGAGCTTCGGCCTGCTGCTCGCCAGCAAGTGCCGGGCCATGCTGGCCGGTTCGGCGGTGCGCGGCCCGGTCCAGCGGGACGGCGTGGCCGGCCGCATCGGGGCCTCCCTGGGCTACCCGGGCCCCCAGGGCTGAACGGGAGCACCGCGCCCCGGGTGGCCCGGCGTCCCGCCCGCCGGGCCGTCCGCACCCACCCCGGCACACCTCGACACACCCCATCACACCCCGCACAGCCCGTCCCCGAGGGAGCAGGCACCTGAGCCGCCCGGCCGTCCGGGGCGGGTACCTGAGCGGCCCGGCCGTCCGGGGGCGGGTACCTGAGCGGCCCGGCCGTACAGAGGCGGGTACCTGGGCCGCCCGGTAGTCCGGCGTGGCGGCCCGGGGTCCTGGTGTGGTTTCGCCTCGGCTGAGCGGGCGAACCGGGGCGGAGCCGGACGGCGTTGTCAGTGGTGGGCGGCAAGCTGGACATGAGCGCCGCAGCGCGCGTGACCGTGACGCCTACTCGGGGAGAGCCGACCGATGCCCACCGCCCTACTGACCGATCGTGAACGCACCGCCGTCCAGGCCTACCTGCGGCTGCTGCACACCGTGCGCGCCGCCTTCGACGGACCACCGGACGGCGGCCGGCCCGCCGTCGTACCGCCCGCCGTGCTGGCCGAGGCGGAGCAGGCGCTGGACCGGGCGGGACTCGCGGGCAACGAGGCGGAGTTCTTCCGGCTGCTGCACGACTGGTGCCCGCCCGCCTGACCACCGGACAGGACCGCGCCACCGCTGGCCACCGGACAGGACCGCGCCACCGCTGGCCACCGGACAGGACCGCGCCACCGCTGACCACCGGACAGGACCGCGCCGCCGCCGTCACCAGCGGGACCCCGCGACGACGGCGGCCGCCTGCCGCCCCCGTGGCCGGTCCGGCCCGCAGCGATCGAACGGCGTTCAGCTCCGCGAGCGAGGCACCGAGGCCGGCGGCAGCCGTACCTGACCGGTCGTCAGGACCGTGTCCCGCCGGGGTGCGGGACGACGACGGACGTGGCCGCCACTCCGTCGCGGACGATCCACCGGCCCTCGAAGTCCTGCAGCTGGTGACCGCCGACCACGGGCCCCGGCACGAGCAGGCGGGCCTGCAGGGTGCCGTGCGGCCGGCCGTCGGACGCCGCGTGCAGGGTGATGTCGGCCTCGGAGAAGTCCAGCCACTTCCGGGTGAGGGGGAACCACGCCTTGTAGACGGATTCCTTCGCGCTGAACAGGATCCGGTCCCAGTGCACGGCAGGCCACTGCGCGGCCAGCCGGTCCAGCCGCGCGATCTCGGCGGGCAGGAAGACGGTGGCTCCGACGCCCTCCGGCAGCTGCCCGTGCGGTTCGGCGTCGATACCGAGGGAGGCGAGATCGCCGGCGCGGACCAGGGCGGCAGCGCCGTAGCCGTCGCAGTGGGTCATGCTGCCGAGGATGCCGTCGGGCCAGGTCGGGGCGCCGCGCTCACCGCTGACGACGGCCTGCGGCGGCACGCCGAGCTTCTCCATGGCGCGCCGGGCGCAGCCACGGACGGCGGCGAACTCACGGCGGCGCTTGGCCACCGCGCGTGCGACCAGCGCTTCCTCCGCCGGGTAGAGCGGAGCATCCCACAGCGGGTCGTCAGCGTGGGCCTCCACGGCCACGACCGACGCCGGGAGCAACTCCTCGATCACCTGCTTCGACCTCCATAGGCAGGACACGGCGCAGCCTTCCCGGCGGTTCCGGACGCTTGCGCCATTCGCGGGGGTATCCCACGGAGACCTCCATGAAGCGGACTCCGTCGTGCCAGGTGGTGCGCGGGATGTGCAGATGCCCGTACACCATGGTGGCGACCCGGAACCGGCGGTGCCAGTCGGCTGTCAGACCGGTTCCGCACCACATGGCGAACTCCGGGTGCCACAGGACCTCGGTGGGGTGCCGGTCCAGGGGGTAGTGACCGGCCAGGACCGTCGGGAGGTCCTCGGGCAGTTCGGCGAGCCTGCGCTCGGTCTCCGCGACCCGTGCCCGGCACCAGGCCTCACGGGTCGGATACGGATCGGGGTGCAGCAGGTACTCGTCGTTGCAGACGATGCCCGTGCTCTCCGCGTAGGCCAGGCCCTCGGCCTTGGTGCTGCAGCCGGCCGGGAGGTACGAGTAGTCGTACAGCAGGAACAGCGGGGCGACGACGGCCGGGCCGCCGGGGCCGTCCCAGACGGGGTAGGGGTCCTCGGGGGTGACCACGCCCAGCTCCCGGCACACCTCGACCAGGTGCTCGTAGCGGGCGACACCGCGCAGGGTGACCGGATCGCTCGGATGGGTCCACAGCTCGTGGTTGCCCGGGGCCCACAGCACCTTGCGGAAGCGGCTCGCGAGCGTGCCGAGGGCCCAGCGGACGTCGGCGACGGTCTCCGCGACGTCGCCGGCCACGATCAGCCAGTCGTCCTCGCCGTCCGGGCGCATGTCCTCGACCAGGGCGCGGTTGTCCGGATAACCGATGTGCAGGTCGCTGATGGCCAGTAGCTGTCCGGCCCCGGCCGTCGACTCCACCCCGCACACTCCTTCCGATCACCCGATGGCACCACGAGAACACATGCACGCGGCGCCGGACAAGAGCTTCCGTCCCCGCGTGTCCTGTTCCTGCCCCCTTCGGACCTTCGCCGCGCGGCGTCGGTCCGGGCGCCCGGAATCCGTAACGCGCGCGTTGCCCGAGGGACCTTTGAAAGCCGTATGATCGCCCCGACACCGGCGCCCTCGACTCCCCTTTTCCCAGGGCCGTTTGGTGACCCTTCCTCCCTCCTGCCCGGGCACGGGCCGCTCCGCCCTGCCCGCGCACCCCGAAAGGCGGCCTGCATGCCCTCTCGCGTACGCGTCTGGCTCAACCGCACGTACGCGGAGAACGTGTTCTTCATGGATCAGCTGCGCAGAAATCCCAGTGACCGCGCGGTCGAGATCCACGCCACCCACGGCGACCCCGACTCCCCCGTGCTGGCCGCCGCCGACACCGCCGAGCTGGAGCCGGAGGGACTGTCCCCGGCCGGGTACGTCGAGTACGCCCTCGACCAGTGCGTGCGGCGCGGGATCGACGTCTTCGTGCCCCGGCTGCACCAGGCCGCGATCGTGGCGCAACGGGCCGAGTTCGCCGCGGCCGGCACGGCGCTGCTGGCGCCGACGCCCGAGGCGGTGGCCGTGTTCGAGGACAAGGCGATCGCGTACGAGGCGGTGCGCTCGGTGGGCGTGCCGGTGCCACCGTGGTGGCGGGTCCGGACGGCGGACGAACTCGTCGCGGCCATAGAGGAGTTGGAGGCGGGCGGGCACCGGGCCTGCTTCAAACCGGCCGCCGGCGCGGGCGGGGCCGGCTTCCGGGTGATCACCCGCTCCCCCTTCTCGCTGGCCGGCCTCGAGGGCTTTCCCGGCCCGTACGTGCAGCTGGACCTGGTGACCGAGGCGCTGCGGCGGGCCGGGAAGCCGGTGGACTGGCTGGTGATGCCGCGCCTGGAGCAGCCCGAGGTGTCCGTCGACTGCCTCACCGGGACCGACAACCGGGTACGACTGGCGGTGGGCCGTACCAAGAACGGCCGGCGCCGGGGCTTCACCCTGGACGAGCGGTGGCTGCGGCCGGCCCGGCTGATCGCGGAGGGCTTCGGGCTGCACCACCTGTCCAACGTCCAGTTCCGCATGTTCGGCGACCGCCCGGTGCTGCTGGACGTCAACACCAGGCCCGCCGGGGGCTTGCACCAGCTGTCGCTCTGCGGGGTGAACGCGCCCTGGTCGGCGGTGCAGTTGGCGCTGGGCGAGGAGACGGGCGTGATCGAACCGCCGTTCCTCGGCCAGGACTACACGGTGGTGTCGGGGCCGCGCCCCCTGCTGCCCGCGGCGCTTCCGCGGCAGCGGGCGGAGTCGCCGGAGGTGCTGCTGTCGGCGGTGCCCTCCCCGGCGCAGCCGGCCGCCGCGGCCCAGGTGCTCCCGCTCTAGGCCACCGGACGGCCGCGGGCCCCGTCCGCCGCGGCTCGTCGCGCGGATCCCCACGCCCACCCGGGGGCCCCACGGCTACCGGCACGGACCGATCCCGCTCATCTCCTTGACACCGGGATTGGTCCATACCAAATTCATTGGCGCACCTGTTCCGCACTTCCCCGCACTCCCCGACGCCCCCATCCCCACAGGGAGAACGCGTGCGCAACATACTCGGGCGTTCCAGACGCCGGCTTCTCGCACTCCTCGGTTCCGCCGCTCTCGTACTCGGCGGGGCCATCGCCCTTCCCGGTACGGCCCACGCGGCCGACATCCTGTCCAACCCCGGCTTCGAGTCGGGCAGCCTCTCCCCCTGGAGCTGTACCGGCAACCTCGGTTCGGTCGTCTCCTCCCCCGTGCACGGCGGCGCCAAGTCGCTGCAGGGCGCGGTGACCTCGAGCGACAACGCGCAGTGCAGCCAGACCGTCGCCGTCCAGCCGGACACGACGTACAGCCTCAGCGGCTTCGTGCGCGGCAGCTACGTGTACCTCGGCGTGACCGGCGGCGCCTCCACCTGGACCACGTCCCCTTCGGCGTACAGCCGGCTCAGCGTCTCCTTCACCACCGGCGCCGCGCAGACCAGCGCCACCGTCTACGTGCACGGCTGGTACGCCCAGGGCACCTACTACGCCGACGACATCGCCCTGGACGGCCCGGGCGGCGGCGGAGGCGGGGACACCCGGGCGCCGAGCGCGCCCAGCGGTCTCACTTCCACCGGCAAGACCTCCTCGAGCGTGTCGCTGAGGTGGGACGCCGCCACGGACGACGTGGGCGTGACGGCGTACGACGTCTACAGCGGCTCCGGTCGGGTACTGAGCGTCTCCGGGACGTCCGCCACGGTCAGCGGGCTGTCGCCCAGCACGTCGTACACCTTCAGCGTCAGGGCGCGGGACGCGGCCGGGAACGTCTCGGCGGCCTCCGGCTCCGTCTCCGTCACCACGGACGCGGGCCCGGGCGGCGGCACCGGCTTCAAGCAGGCCGCGCCCTACCTGTACGAGGGCTGGGGTGACCCGCCGAGCCCGACGGCCGTGATGAGCGCGACCGGGGTCAAGTGGTTCACGATGGCGTTCGTGCTGGACTCCGGCGGCTGCACACCGGCCTGGGACGGCAGCCGGGCGCTGAGCGGCGGCGTGGACCAGAGCGCGATCAACCAGATCCGGTCCGCGGGCGGGGACGTCGTCCCGTCCTTCGGCGGCTGGCAGGGCAGCAAGCTCGGGGCCAACTGCTCCTCCGCGAGCGCGCTCGCCGGGGCCATCCAGAAGGTGATCGACGCCTACGGCCTGAAGGCGGTCGACATGGACATCGAGAACACGGACGAGTTCGAGAACGAGGCCGTGCAGGCGAGGATCCTCACCGCGCTGAAGACGGTCAAGGCCGCCAACCCCGGCCTGAGGACCATCGTCACCTTCGGCACGTCCACCACCGGCCCGACGTACTACGGCAACCGGCTCATCGAGCAGGCCAAGTCGCTGGGCGCCGACATCGACGTCTTCACCATCATGCCGTTCGACTTCGGCGGCGGCTCGGACATGTACGGCAACACCGTGAACGCGGCGGAGGGGCTGAAGGGCAAGCTGAAGTCCACCTTCGGCTGGGACGACGCGACCGCCTACGCCCACATCGGCATCTCCGGCATGAACGGCCTGTCCGACCAGCAGGAGACGACGACCCCGGCGATCTGGACGCAGATCCGCGACTGGTCGAACGCCCACCACATCGCCCGGCTCGCCTTCTGGTCGGTCAACCGTGACCGGCCCTGCCCGGGCGGCGGTGTCGCCGAGAACTGCTCCGGCATCGGCCAAAGCAACTGGCAGTTCACCTCCGTCACGGCCGGGTTCACCGGCTGACCGGACGCGCAACGGCGGAGGGCCGCTCGGCGGAGCGGCCCTCCGTGCTCATTTCAGGTAGGCCAGACCCGGATGGACGCCGGTGTAGCCCTCGACCAGTCTGCGGGCCACGGTGACCGAGTCGACCAGGGGGTGCAGCGCGAAGGCCTTCACCGCGGTCGTCCGGGACCCGGACTCGGCCGCGGCCAGCACCTCGCGCTCGACGGCCTTGACCGAGCAGACCAGGCCGGTGGCGTGACCGGGCAGCGGACCGGCGGACAGCGGGTGGGCGCCGCTCGCGTCGACCAGGCACGGGACCTCGACGACCGCGTCGGCGTCGAGCACGGACAGCGTGGAGCGGTTGCGGACGTTGAGGACGAGTGTGGCGCGTTCGTCCCGGGCGATGGCCCGCATGAGGGCGAGCGCGACCTTCTCGTACCCGCCGGACAGGTCCTCGTTCTCGCGGTCGCCGGCGCCGGCGCTCTCCCGGTTCTCGGCCATGTAGGTGGCCTCGCGCTCGGCGCGGGTGCGGTCCCAGGCGAGCAGGGCGGAGGCGTCGGGGTCGGCCGCCTCGGCGTAGAAGCGGGCCTGCTGGTCGCGCAGGAAGGCGCCGCGCGTCTGCGGGGCGTTCCGGTAGGCGTGCACGGCCTCGCGGTTGAAGTAGTAGTAGTGCAGGTACTCGTTGGGGATCGCGCCGAGCGACTGCAGCCATGCGGTGCCGAACAGCCGGCCCTCCTCGAAGGAGCCGAGGAGCGCGGGGTCGGCCAGCAGCCGGGGCAGTTCGTCGCGTCCGGCGACGTACAGGCCGCGCACCCAGCCGAGGTGGTTGAGGCCGACGTAGTCGACGAAGGCCTCCTCGGGGTCGGCACCGAGCACCCGCGCGACACGGCGGCCGAGGCCGACCGGCGAGTCGCAGATGCCGATGACGCGGTCGCCGAGGTGGCGGGACATGGCCTCGGTGACCAGGCCGGCCGGGTTGGTGAAGTTGATGACCCAGGCGTCCGGGGCGAGCCCGGCCACGCGCCGGGCGATGTCGACGGCGACCGGAACCGTGCGCAGTCCGTAGGCGATCCCGCCGGCGCCGACGGTCTCCTGGCCGAGGACCCCTTCCGCCAGCGCGACCCGTTCGTCGTTCGCCCTGCCCTCCAGGCCGCCGACGCGGATCGCGGAGAAGACGAAGCGGGCGCCGCGCAGGGCCTCGTCCAGATCGGTGGTGGCGGACACCCGCGGCGCATCGGGAACACCGGCGGCCTGTTCCGCCAGTACCCGGGTCACCGCGTGCAGCCGGCGCTCGTCCAGGTCGTGCAGCACGACCTCGGTGACCCGCCCTTCCCCGTGGTCGGCCAGCAGGGCACCGTAGACCAGCGGTACCCGGAACCCGCCGCCGCCCAGAATCGTCAGCTTCACGCCCGCACCCTTCCTCACGCGTGTTCCTCCGTCACAACCCCTCACCGTGCCGGTGCCGTACCGGCGCCCTGGCGTACCGGTGCCGTGGCGTACCGGTGCCGGTGCCGGTGCCCGTGCCAGGGCTCGTGCCCCGTGCCGTATCGGTGCCCGTGCCCGTGCCTCAGCGTGCCGTACCGGTGCCCGTGCCCGTGCCCGTGGCTCAGCGTGCCGTACCGGTGCCCATGTCCGGGCGCCCGGCGGACTCGGCGAGCGGTACCACCTTGTCATCCGCCGCGGTCCGGGTCCCGCCCGGGCGGCACGACGCCCGGGGCCGTGTCCCCGCGCCCCCGCCGACCGCCCGCCCACACGCCCGCAGGCCCGACACGTCCACAGGCCCAACACGTCCGCAGGCCCGACATGTCCACAGGCCGAACACGTCCACGGGCCCACAGGCCTGCACTCCCGTACGCCGGCGCTCCGCCACGCCTGCACGCCCGCGCACCCACACGCCACTGGGCGCCATCGAGTCCACCCCGGGTCTTCAGGGCGGCTTCATCCGGGAGTTCCGGGACCGCGGGATCGTGCAGCGCGTGAGCGACGGAAGACCGGCCGGGCCCGTGGGCGCCGCGCAGGACGACAACGGTGCCGGGCCCGGCCGACGCCGGGTGTACGGCGGTGCCCCCGGGGCGTGCGAGACCGCGGCCGCGGTCGGCATCCGGTGCTACCGGCACGAGGGCGTCGTGGTCACCAACCGGCAGCGGGTCCACGGCCTCGGCCGGCTCGCGGGCACCTGGGAGCTGACCCTGGCCGACGGACGCACCCTGACCGCGCCCGCCGCGCTGCCGGACCTCCGGCCGGGCGAGACCGCGGCCGTGCCCCTGGGGCTGGCGCTGCCGGTGGACGGCGGTGCGCTCTGGCTGACGCTGCGGGTGGTCACGACCGACGACCGTCCGGGGACACCACGCGGTACGACTCTGTGCGCGCCGCGCATCCAACTCCGCGGGGCGGTGGCGGACTCGGGGCCGGCGGGGGTTCCGGCGCCGCTCCTTCGTACCTCGTGCGGACCGCCGACCGTCGCCGAGACCGGCCCCGCGCGTATCTCTGACCGCCGCTTCCCCCTCACCTCCCGGAGCAACCGTGTGCACGTCGCGTGATCCTTCCCAGGGCGAGGCCGCACAGGCCGGTGCCGGGCGCCGCGGCTTCCTGAGAGCGACCGCGCTGCTCGGCGCCGCCGCCACGGCCGGGGTGGCGTTGCCGGCCACCGCGGCGGCGGCCGAGGCGGCCGAAGCGAGGAGGGCGGGCAGCCGGCGGCCCGATACGGAGAGCCGCCGGTTCACGCTCGCCGTGATGCCCGACACCCAGTACCTCTTCGACGGACCGAGCATCGACCCCGCACCGGTCGAGGCGTCGCTGCGCTATCTGCTGGAACACGGCAGGGACGAGAACATCGTCTTCCTGTCCCACCTCGGCGACCTCACCCAGAACGGCGCCGAGGACGAATTCGCGGCGATCGGCGACGCGTTCGGGATCCTGGACCGGCGGGGCGTCGGCTACAGCGTCCTGGCCGGCAACCACGACGTGCGGTCGACGACGGACGACCAGCGCGGCGCGACGCCGTACCTGGACACGTTCGGGCCGCGACGCTTCCAGGGCAAGCCGACCTTCGGCGGTTCCTCACCGGACGGCTACCACACCTACCACCTGTTCCGGGCGGCGGGCCGCGAGTGGATGGTGCTCGCGCTGGACTGGCGGCTGTCGGCGCAAGGGTACGCCTGGGCGGAGGAGGTGCTCGCCCGGCACCCGCGGACTCCGGTCGTCCTCACCACGCACGAGCTGGTCGTCGCCGACGACACGTTGTCGCCGTACGGCCGGCAGCTGTGGGACCGGCTGATCGAGGGCCACGACCAGATCTTCCTGACCCTGAACGGCCACTACTGGCCCGCGGGCCGGGCGATCCGCGAGAACGCGGCCGGCAACGACGTACACCTGCACCTGACGAACTATCAGAACCGCTACTTCGGCGGCGCGGCGATGATCCGCCTCTACCGCTTCGACCTGGACCGGAACGTCATCGACGTGGAGACGATCTCCCCGTGGATCCTGGGCCGGGCCGCCAAGGGGCTCAACGAGCTGGAGCGACAGGAGATCGAGCTGAGCGGCGACGCCGACCGCTTCACGGTCGGCATCGACTTCGCCGCACGGTTCTCCGGCTTCGCCCCGGAGCCGGCCCGCCCGGCGCGGCCCGCGGCACAGCTGGTGATACCGGGCACGGTCGCCTACTGGCGCTTCGACGGCCGGGCGGACGGTACGCCGGTGAGCGGCACCGTCCGCGACCTGTCCGGGCGGGGCAACGACCTCACCGTGGTCGGCGTGGGCGGTGGCACGCTCACCTGGTCCTCCGACCACCACCCCGACCAGCCCGGCCACGGCAGCCTGGAGTTCCGGGGCGACAAGTCCCCACTGCGGGGCGCCTACCTGCGCACGGTCGACGGAGCCCCGCTCAACTCAGCCACTTTCCAGCACGGTTACACCATCGAGGCGTTCTACCGGCTGCCCGCCGACTGGGACGCCGGCCGCCACGCCTGGTCCGGTCTGGTCGGCCGAACCGGCCGCAACGGTTCCGCCGGCCCGGTCACGGACGACCCGGACGAGCCGCTGGCCACACTGTCGCTCTCCGACGGGCCGGGCCCGCAGTGGGCGGCCCGTGCCCTGAACCGGCAGCAGCTCGCCACCAACTGGGGAGACGAGACCGCCCGGGAGAGGTGGTGGCACGTGGCCGTGGTGAACGACGGACGCCACACGACGATGTACGTCCAGGGCTGCCCCGTGGCCCGGAACCCGCACGCGGCGGCCGTCGGCATCGCCTCGGCCGGGCGGCCCTGGCTGCTCGGCGGCTACGAGTACGCCGACCGCATCGACCAGGTCCTGCACGGGCGGCTCGGTGACGTCCGGATCGTCTCGCGGGCACTGCCCGTCTCCTCCTTCATGACCCGCTGACCGCCTTCCGAGGATCACCATGACCGAGCAGCAGCCGCCCGCATGGGCCGACCCGGCGGTCGCCCCCGCCGCCCTCGACGCCCAGGGCGTGTCGAGACGCCGTCTCCTGCGCCGCGCGGGCCTGTTCGGTGCCGCGTTCGCCCTCGGCGGGTCCGCCGTGCCGGCCGTCGCCGCCACCGGCCGCGGCTTCGGCGGCGAGGACCCCCGCCTCGCCTACCTGGTCGGCGACCACCACGTCCACTCCGTGTACAGCCACGACGCGAAGTACACCTTCTCGCAGCAGGCACGGGCCGCCGCCCGGTACGGCCTGGACTGGATGGTCTTCAACGAGCACGCCAACTTCGGGCACGCCTCCCACGGCGCCGCGCTGGAGCACCGGGAGATCCTCAGGGCCCGCGCCGAGAACCCGCGCCAGCTGATCTTCCAGGGCCTGGAATGGTATATTCCGGCCGCCGAGCACTGCACGGTCTTCGCGGCGCCCGGCCCGCACGAGGCCGACCTGCTCACGCGGTTCGAACTCGCCTACGACGGCAAACTGCTGGGCTACACCGAGGGTGCCGCCGGGGCGACCGACACCGCCCGCAACGAGGCCCACGCCGTCAAGGCCATCCAGTGGCTGGCCGAACAGCGCCGTACCGGTTACGTCGACGACGTCCTCGTCTTCGCCAACCACCCGCTGCGCCTCGGCATCGACTCCCCGCACGAGATGCGCAACTGGCGGGACGCGGCACCCGAGATCATGATCGGCATGGAGGGCGCGCCCGGCGCCCAGGGCGCGGCGATCCCGGGGTGGGGCGGCGCCACGTCGGTCCGCGGCGAGTACCAGAACGGCCCGTCCGCGCAGTCGTGGGCGGGTTACCCGAGGGACGCGTGCCTCACCTACGGCGGTTTCGACTGGGCGACGGCGACCGTCGGCGGCCTGTGGGACTCGATGCTGGCCGAGGGCAGGATGTTCTCGGTCACCACCAACTCCGACAACCACCGGACCGTCTTCGACACCTGGAAGAACGGCGACTGGGCGCCGGGGCAGAACTTCGACGGCACCGGCAGGCTGCCCGACCCGGTGCCCACGGACACCCCGCAGCCCGGCAGCGACTTCTGGCCCGGCGAGTTCAGCCGTACCCACGTCGGGGTCACCCGGTACGGCTACCGCGCGGTGATGGCGGGTCTGCGGGCAGGCCGGGTGTGGCTCGACCACGGGCACCTGCTCGACGGGCTCGACGTCCGGCTCAAACGGGACTGCGACCACGGCCGCGGTGTCACGCTGGGCGGCCGGCTGCGCGTCCGCAGGGGCGAGCGGATCACCCTGTCCGTGACGGTGACGACCGCGTCCCGCCCCAACCCGCACGGCGTCCTGCCCGAGTTGGCTCACGTGGACGTCATCCGGGGTGCCGTGCGCGGCCCGGTCGCCGACCGGGACACCTGGAAGGCGCCGGACACCAGGGTCGTGCACACCACCGAGGTCACCGGACGCCGGGGCACCTACACGCTGCGCATCCCGCTGACCGCCGGTGAGGAGTCGTTCTACGTCCGGCTGCGCGGCAGCGACGGCAACCGGCACGGCACCGGCTACCTCGGCTCGGCCGTCGACCCGCACGGGCCGGTCCCGCACGCGCCGGGGAACGGTGACCCGTGGGCGGACACGTGGTTCTATTCGAACCCCGTCTTCGTCGACGTGACGGAGAGCCGATGAAGCGCCGGCTTCCGCCGGCATCGCACCAGGGGCAGTTCGAAGCCCGGTTGACCACCGGGGGCTTGGCTGCGGTGCCCGTCGCGGGGAGCAGGGCGCCGGCGGTGTCCGGGGAGCGGGTCACGGCTCGCGCGAGTGATGCGCGGGAGAGCACCGGCCGTCGACCAGCGTGGTCACCAGGCGTGTCATGGCGGGTCCGGGGTCGGGTGCGCCCGGCCAGCTGGTCATCAGCAGATGGTGGGCGGCGCCGACGACGGCCAGCGCCACGCTGCTCGGGTCGACGGTCTCCGCCAGCCGGCCGAGCCCCTGTTCGGCCTCCAGATAACCGGTGACGGCCGTCTGGATCGCGTCGAAGCCCGGTGCCCCGCCCTCCAGTGCCCGGCGGATGCGCAGCGCGGCGCCGGGCCGGGTCATGGCCAGCCCCGAGATGCCCGGGCCGCCGGACTCGAACAGTGCGAGGGCGACGGCGTCGAGGTTCCGGGCCACGGTGTTCCGCCCCACGAGTTCCGACAGCGACCGCGCCTTCGCGGCGGTCCGCGCGAAGCGGCTGAGGCAGAGTTCGGCGACGAACTCGTCCATCCCCGAGAAGTGCGCGTGCAGCAGCCCCTTGGCGCAGCCTGCCTCGGTGGTGACGGCCCGGCTGGTGAGGGCGCCGGGGCCGTCCCTCTCCACGACGCGCTCGGCGGCTGCGAACAGCTGCTCGCGCGCGTCCGGCGTCGCCACTCCACGCGGTGACATGGGCCCCTCTTCCGTTCCGCTTGCGGGCGCCCGCAAGGCGCCCCAACTGCCGTGATGGTAGCGGACATTGCATGCTTGGGCAGATGCCCATACTGTTTGGGCAGGCGCCCATACCTTGGGGTGCACGCCCATCCCCCGTCATCCGTCGCAGGAGGCACCCGTGCCCGACGTCGTCAACACGGAACAGGCACACGCATGGAACGGCCCCGAGGGAACCCACTGGGCCCGCAACCAAGACCGCTGGAACGCCGTGAACGAGGGCTTCAACGAGCCGCTGCTCGACGCCGCCGCGCTCACCGTGGCCGATCGCGTCCTGGACCTCGGCTGCGGCTCCGGACAGACCACGCGCCTCGCCGCGCGCGGGACGCCCCACGGTCACGCACTGGGTCTCGACCTGTCCGGCCCCATGCTGGCCGAGGCGCGGGCCGGCGCGGAGCGCGAGGGCATCACCAACGCGTCCTTCCTGCAAGGTGACGCGCAGGCCCACCCCTTCGACGCGGGCGAGTTCGACACGGCGATCAGCCGCTACGGCGTGATGTTCTTCGCCGACCCGGTGGCCGCGTTCGCCAACGTCCACCGGGCATTGGCACCCGGCGGCCGGCTGGCGTTCGTCTGCCCGGCGGAACCGCTGCTCAACGGCTGGGTGGTGGCCATGACCTCACTCCGTGACGTTCTGCCGGTCGGTGAGTTCGGACAGCCCGGCCTGCCCGGCATGTTCTCCCTGGCGGAACCGGACCGCATCCGCGAGGTTCTCACCGCGGCCGGTTTCACGGGCATCACCGTCAGCCGGACAGAGGCGCTCGGGGCGTGGGGGGAAGGAGCCGAGGACGCGGCGGACTTCCTGCTGGGCACGGGCCCCGGCCGCCACCTGATGGAACAGACCGACGCACCGGGACGGAGCAGCGCCCGCCGCGCCCTCACGAACCACCTGCGGGCCCATGAGACGGCGGACGGCACCGTCCGCCTGCGCAGCACCTCCTGGCTCGTCACGGCGGACCGCCCGGCCACCCCGGCGGACCGGGCCTGACGGCGGCCACGGCCGCATCCACCGCCCGCACTCCGAGGCCCGCCGCTCACCCCACCTTCCGCCCTCCACTACCCGCCGCACCCCCCCTTCCGCCCTGCGCCGCTCACCCTCCGCCCTGCGCCGCCCGCCGCTCACCGCCCGCCTACCGCCCTGCGCCGCCCGCCGTCCGTCCGCCGCCACCCCACCGGCGGGGCGTCGGCGGGCGTCGCGCTCCGATCCGGTACGGGTGGCTTCAGCGGGTGAACTCCCGTGCGCCGCAAAGACTTTCCCTGCTTCAAGTCTTGACGGTCCGAGAGCCGGAGAGCACATTGGCGGCACTTGAGAGCGCTCTCACGCACCCACGAGAGCGCTCTCGTCAGCGCATCCCGTGCACACCCCCGTACCGAGAGGTTCCCCATGAGCGCACCCTCCGGCACACCCGGACGCCGCCCCGTGCGGCGCACCCTCCTCACCGTCCTCGCCACGCTCGGCCTGGTGGCGGTGGCCGCCACGGCCGCCACCACGCCCGCCGACGCCTCCGCCCCCACGCCACCCTCGGGCTGGACGCAGGTCTTCGCGGACGACTTCGACGGCGCGGCCGGATCCGGCGTGAACACGGCCGACTGGCAGTACGACACCGGCACTTCGTACCCCGGCGGCGCCGCACGCTGGGGCACCGGAGAGGTCGAGACGATGACGTCGAGCACCAGCAACGTGTCGCTGGACGGCAACGGCAACCTGCTGATCACCCCGCGGCGTGACGCCTCCGGCCACTGGACCTCCGGCCGGATCGAGACGAACCGCACCGACTTCCAGCCCCCGGCGGGCGGGAAACTGCGGGTGCAGGCCCGGATCCGGATGCCCGACGTCACCGGCGCCGCGGCCAAGGGGTACTGGCCGGCGTTCTGGATGCTCGGCGCCCCGTTCCGCGGGAACTACTGGAACTGGCCGGGCATCGGCGAGCTGGACATCATGGAGAACGTCCAGGGCCTGAACACCGACTGGGCCACGATGCACTGCGGCACCAACCCGGGCGGCCCGTGCAACGAGACCTCCGGCATCGGCGGCTCCACCGCCTGCACCGGCACCACCTGTCAGGCCGGCTTCCACACCTACGCGATGGAGTGGGACCGCTCGACCAGTCCTGAGGAGATCCGCTTCTACCTGGACGGCGTCAACTTCCACACGGTGCGGGCGAACCAGGTCGACGCGACGACGTGGGCCAACGCCACCGACCACGGCTACTTCCTCATCCTCAACGTCGCGATGGGCGGCGGTTTCCCGGACGCGTTCGGCGGCGGCCCGGACAGCGGGACGGAGCCCGGCCATGCGATGGCCGTCGACTACGTGCAGGTCCTGCGGTCCTCCGGCGGTACGACTCCCCCGCCGTCCGGCAACCGGGACGCGTACGGCACCATCCAGGCCGAGTCGTACGACGACCGGTCCGGGATCAGCACCGAGACCACCACGGACTCGGGCGGCGGACAGGACATCGGGTACATCGCCAACGGTGACTGGGCCCTGTACAAGGGGGTGAACTTCGGGTCCACGCCGGCGCGGCAGTTCACCGCGCGGGTCGCGAGCGGTGCGGCCGGCGGGGTCAGCGGACTGGTGGAGGTGCGCCTGGACAGCCGCGCCAACGCGCCTGTCGGGAGCTTCGCGGTGGCCGACACGGGCGGCTGGCAGTCCTGGCGGACGGTCCCGGCCAACATCGGCGCGGTGACCGGCACGCACGACGTCTACCTCACCTTCACCAGCGGCCAGCCGGCCGACTTCGTGAACGTGAACTGGTTCGGCTTCGGACACTGAGCGGGCCCGGCGCACCGGCCGGACGGCCTACCGCAGGTCCGCCCGGAACGCCACCGGTGTCCGGCCGGTGTGCAGGTGGAAGAACTTGGAGAAGTTCGCCGCGTCGGGGAAGCCCACGGCCACGCCGACGCGGCCGATCGGCAGGTCCGTGTGGGCCAGGAGGCGTTTGGCCTCCAGGGCGACGCGTTTGTCGATGAATCCTTTCGGGGTCCCGCCGGTGGCCGCGCGGACGGCGCGGACCAGGGTGCGGCGGGAGTAACCGAGGGCGTCCGCGTAGGCGCTGACGCTGTGGTTGGTGGCGAAGTCCCGCTCCACCGCGTCGCGGAAGCGGGTGAAGGCGTTGTCCGTCTGCTGCCCGGGGGAGCGTGCGGAGCTGGCCGCGAGGTGCGCGAGGCGCAGCAGGAAGGCCGTCAGGGTGTGCCGGAGTACGGCCGTGTGCAGGCCGAGCGGGAGCGTGGTGGTGTCCTCGTACTCGCGGCGGAGTTGGTCCAGCACCGCCTGGAGGGCGGTGAGCTGGGCCGGGCCGGGGTGCAGCAGGGGCGGCAGGTCGTAGCGGTACAGGCCGGTGGCCTCGACGGTGGCGCTGGGCAGGAAGCCGGGCTGCATGGTGAGGACGGTTCCGCGGTACACGTTCTCGCGGGAGAAGCGGTGGACCTGTCCGGGTCGGATCCACAGCAGGTCGCCGGCCGTCGCCTCGTACTCGGCGAAGTCGACCATGTGCCGTACGGGTCCGCCGGTGAAGAGCATGACCACGTGGAAGTCGATGCGGTGGACGCGGTGCAGGGGCGCGTCGGCGTGCCAGGTGCGGTCGGGTCCCAGGGGACCGATCTGCATGCCGACGCCGCCGACTGCCAGGTCGGCAGGGAAGGGGAGGGTTCTGATCCCGTCGCGGTCCGGGTTCGCGCCGTCGCCGGTGTCGCCGCCGGCGCCTTGCTGCGTTCTGTCGGTCATGCCCTTTTCGTGCCGTCCCTGTCGCGCGGTCGCTGTCCCAGATTCACCACAGGCTGGCACACCGCACCCTTCCCTCAAAAAAGTCAGACTTTTAAGTTTGAACACATCCGGACCGTTAGCCGCACCGAACGAGGACTTCTTGAAGATGACTCCCGGGACATCCGACGGCTTCGAGTGGACCGACCTCGACCGTCGCGCCGTGGATACAGCCCGTTTGCTGGCGGCCGATGCGGTGCAGAAGGTGGGGAACGGACACCCGGGCACCGCGATGAGCCTGGCACCTGCCGCGTACACGATCTTTCAGAAGGTGATGCGACACGACCCGGCCGACCCCGAGTGGACTGGCCGTGACCGGTTCGTCCTCTCCCCCGGCCACACCTCGCTGACCCTCTACACACAACTCTTCCTCGCCGGGTACGAGCTGGAGCTGGCCGATCTGCAGGCGTTCCGGACACACGGCTCCAGGACTCCGGGTCACCCCGAGTACGGGCACACCGCCGGCGTCGAGACCACCACCGGTCCACTGGGCCAGGGCGTCGCGAACGCCGTCGGCATGGCGATGGCCGCCCGCTACGAGCGCGGTCTGTTCGACCCGGACGCCCCCCGGGGAACCTCCCCCTTCGACCACATGATCTGGGCGATCGTCTCCGACGGCGACCTGCAGGAAGGCGTCTCCGCCGAGGCGTCCTCGCTGGCCGGCCACCAGAAGCTCGGCAACCTGGTCCTCCTCTACGACGACAACCACATCTCCATCGAGGGCGACACGGCGACCGCGTACTCCGAGGACGTGCTGAAGCGGTACGAGGCCTACGGCTGGCACACCCGGCGCATCGAGCCCACCGCCGACGGCGACATCGACGTCCGGGCCCTGCATGCGGCGCTGGAGGCGGCCCGGACGGAGACCGGACGGCCTTCGATCATCGCGATGCGCACGATCATCGCCTGGCCCGCCCCGAACGCGCGGAACACCGAGGCCTCCCACGGCTCAGCCCTCGGCGAGGACGAGATCGCCGCCACCAAGCGCATCCTCGGCTTCGACCCGGGGCGGACCTTCGAGGTCGCCGAGGAGGTGCTGCGCCACACCCGCCGGGCCCTGGACCGGGGTGCCGAGGCGCACGCGGCCTGGGACAAGCGGATCGCCGAGTGGCGTGCCGCGCAGCCGCAGCGGGCCGAGCTGTTCGACCGTGTGAGCAAGGGCGAACTGCCCGAGGGCTGGGAGGAGGCCCTGCCCGTCTTCGAGGAGGGCAGGGCCGTAGCCACCCGCGCCGCCTCCGGCAAGGTGCTGCAGGCGCTCGGCCCGGTGCTCCCCGAGCTGTGGGGCGGCTCCGCGGACCTCGCCGGGTCGAACAACACCACCATCGACGAGGACAGCTCGTTCCTGCCCGAGGGCAACCCGCTGCCGGAGGCTCACCCCTACGGCCGTACCGTCCACTTCGGCATCCGCGAGTTCTCGATGGCCGCGGAGATGAACGGCGTCGCCCTGCACGGCGACACCCGCGTCTACGGCGGCACCTTCCTCGTGTTCTCCGACTACATGCGCAACGCCGTCCGGATGTCGGCGCTGATGCAGCTGCCGGTGACGTACGTCTGGACGCACGACTCCATCGGACTCGGTGAGGACGGCCCCACCCACCAGCCGGTCGAGCACCTCGCCTCGCTGCGTGCCGTCCCGGGTCTGAACGTCGTCCGCCCGGCGGACGCCAACGAGACCGCGGTCGTCTGGGCCGAGATCCTGAAGAGGCACGCCACCGACCCCGCCCCGCACGGGCTCGCGCTCACCCGCCAGGGCGTGCCGGTGTACGCGCCCGACCCGGACGCGGCCAAGGGAGGCTATGTGCTGCGCGAGTCCTCGACGGAGGTCCCGGAGGTGATCATCATCGCGACGGGATCCGAGGTGCAGCTCGCCGTGGCCGCGCGGGAACGGCTGGAGGCCGAGGGGACGGGCACCCGGGTGGTGTCGATGCCGTCGGTGGAATGGTTCGAGCAGCAGCCGCGCGAGTACCGCGAGCGGGTGCTGCCCCCGGCCGTGAGGGCCCGGGTCGCCGTGGAGGCCGGCATCGCCCTGACCTGGTACCGGTTCGTGGGCGACGCGGGGCGGATCGTCTCGCTCGAACACTTCGGTGCCTCCGCCGACGCCGGGACGCTGTTCACCGAGTTCGGCTTCACCCCCGAGAACGTCGCCGCCGCAGCCCGCGAGTCGCTCGCTGCCGCGCGCGCCTGATACCGACGCGAAAGAAAGATGATCACTGTGACCGAAGCAACCGCCACCCCCGGAGCCCTCAAGCGCCTCGCCGACGAAGGCGTGTCGGTCTGGCTCGACGACCTGTCGCGGAGGCGGATCACCTCGGGCGGCCTCGCCGAGCTGGTGGCGAACGGAAGCGTCGTCGGTGTCACCACCAACCCGTCCATCTTCCAGGCCGCCATAGGCTCCGGCGAGGGCTACGAGGAGCAGCTCGCCGACCTCGCCGAGCGGGGTGTGACGGTGGACGAGGCGGTACGGATGATGACGACCGCCGACGTGCGGGACGCCGCCGACATCCTGCGCCCCGTGTACGACACGTCGGGGGGCCGGGACGGCCGGGTCTCCATCGAGGTCGACCCGCGCCTGGCCCACGACACCGCGGCCACCGTCGCCGAGGCCAAGCAGCTGGCCTGGCTGGTCGACCGCCCCAACGTGATGATCAAGATCCCGGCGACCCAGGCGGGCCTGCCGGCGATCACCGAGGTCATCGGTCTCGGCATCAGCGTCAACGTGACCCTGATCTTCTCCCTGGAGCGCTACCGCGAGGTCATGGCCGCCTACCTGGCCGGTCTGGAGAAGGCCCGCGAGCGGGGCGTCGACCTGGCCACGGTCCACTCGGTCGCGTCCTTCTTCGTCTCCCGCGTGGACTCCGAGATCGACAAGCGGCTGACCGCCCTCGGCACCGACGAGGCCCTCGCGCTCAAGGGCCGCGCCGCCCTCGCCAACGCCCGCCTCGCCTACCAGGCGTACCAGGAGGTGTTCGCGTCCGGGCGCTGGCCGGCCCTCTCCGGCGCCCGGGCGAACAAGCAGCGCCCGCTGTGGGCGTCGACCGGGGTGAAGGACCCCGCGTACAAGGACACCCTGTACGTGGACGAACTGGTCGCGCCGGGCACCGTCAACACCATGCCCGAGGCCACCCTGAACGCCGTCGCCGACCACGGTGAGATCACCGGCGACACCGTGACCGGCGGCTACGCGCAGGCCCACGCCGACCTGGCCGCCGTCGAGCGGCTCGGCATCTCCTACGACGAGGTCGTCCGGCAGCTGGAGGACGAAGGCGTCGCCAAGTTCGAGGCGGCCTGGCAGGAGCTGCTGGACGCCGTCGCCACGTCCCTGAAGAGCAAGGGAGTTGACGCCTGATGACCGAGAACGCACCCGCCCAGGCACCCGAGCAGGCGCGCGTGCCGGTGATCCCGGCCGCCGACTGGGTGAACCCGCTGCGGGACACCCGCGACCGCAGGCTCCCCCGTATCGCCGGACCTTCGGGCCTGGTCATCTTCGGGGTGACCGGTGACCTGTCCCGCAAGAAGCTGATGCCGGCCGTGTACGACCTGGCCAACCGCGGTCTGCTGCCGCCGGGCTTCTCCCTCGTCGGGTTCGCCCGCCGGGACTGGGAGGACCAGGACTTCGCCCAGGTCGTGCACGACGCCGTCCGTGAGCACTCCCGCACCCCGTTCCGTGAGGAGGTCTGGCAGCAGCTGGCCGAGGGCATGCGGTTCATCCCCGGCGACTTCGACGACGACACCGCGTTCAAACAGCTGAAGGACGCCGTCGAGGAGCTGGACGCCTCCCGGGGCACCGGCGGCAACTTCGCGTTCTACCTCTCGGTGCCGCCGAAGTTCTTCCCCAAGGTCGTGCAGCAGCTGAAGAAGGTCGGCCTGGCGAGCCCGCCGCAGGGCTCCTGGCGGCGCGCGGTCATCGAGAAGCCGTTCGGCCACGACCTGGCCAGCGCCCGTGACCTGAACGCGATCGTGCACGAGGTGTTCGAACCGGACCAGGTGTTCCGGATCGACCACTACCTCGGCAAGGAGACCGTCCAGAACATCCTGGCGCTGCGTTTCGCCAACCAGATGTACGAGCCGATCTGGAACCGGTCGTACGTCGACCACGTCCAGATCACCATGGCCGAGGACATCGGCATCGGCGGCCGGGCCGGCTACTACGACGGCATCGGCGCCGCCCGGGACGTCATCCAGAACCACCTGCTCCAGCTGATGGCGCTGACCGCCATGGAGGAGCCGATCGCGTTCGACGCGGAGGCGCTGCTCACCGAGAAGCTGAAGGTGCTGAAGTCGGTGCGTCTGCCGGAGGACCTGGGCCGGCACACCGTGCGCGGCCAGTACGCGGCCGGCTGGCAGGGCGGCGAGAAGGTCGTCGGCTACCTGGAGGAGGACGGCATCGACCCGAAGTCGAAGACCGACACCTTCGCCGCGGTCAAGCTGGGCATCGACAACCGCCGCTGGGCGGGCGTCCCCTTCTACCTGCGCACGGGGAAGCGGCTGGGCCGCCGGGTCACCGAGATCGCGGTGGTCTTCAAGCGGGCCCCGCACTCGCCGTTCGACTCCACCGCCACCGAGGAACTGGGCCAGAACGCGATCGTCATCCGCGTCCAGCCGGACGAGGGCATGACGGTGCGGTTCGGCTCGAAGGTGCCGGGGACGTCGATGGAGATCCGGGACGTGTCGATGGACTTCGCCTACGGCGAGTCGTTCACCGAGTCGAGCCCCGAGGCGTACGAGCGGCTCATCCTGGACGTACTGCTCGGTGACGCCAATTTGTTCCCCCGCCACCAGGAAGTGGAAGAGTCCTGGAAGATCCTCGACCCGATCGAGGAGTACTGGACGGCGCACGGCAGGCCGGCGCAGTACGCGTCGGGCAGCTGGGGACCGAGGGAAGCCGACGAGATGCTCGCACGAGACGGACGGAGCTGGCGCAGGCCATGAAGATCGACCTGACCGACACCACGGCAAGCAAGATCAACAAGGCGCTGGTGCAGGGCCGCCGCGCCATCGGCACGCCGGCCGTGGGCATGGTCCTGACGATGGTCATCGTCACGGACGAGGAGAACGCCTACGACTCGATCAAGGCGGCCGAGGAGGCCTCGCACGAGCACCCCTCGCGCACCCTGGTCGTCATCAAGCGGCACGCCCGCACCCTGCGGGACCGCACCCACTCGCGGCTGGACGCCGAGGTACGCGTCGGCTCGGAGGCGGGCACCGGCGAGACGGTCGTGCTGCGCACCTACGGCGAGGTGTCCGACCACGCCGACTCGGTCGTCCTGCCGCTGCTGCTGCCGGACGCCCCGGTCGTCGTCTGGTGGCCGGTGGAGGCACCCGACACACCCTCCAAGGACCCCCTGGGCGCGCTGGCCCAGCGGCGGATCACCGACCTGTACGCGGTCGAGCGGCCGATGGAGGTCCTGGAGACCCGCGCCCGCAACTACGCGCCGGGCGACACCGACCTGGCCTGGACGCGGCTCACCCTGTGGCGGTCCATGCTGGCCGCCGCCCTGGACCAGGCCCGGGCGAAGGTGACGTCGGCGGCCGTCGAGGCCGAGGCGGACAATCCCAGCGCGGAACTGCTGGCCCGCTGGCTGGAGGCCCGGCTGAACGTGCGCGTCGACCGCGTGGTCACCGCCGGACCGGTCGTGACCGCCGTACGCCTGGGCACCGCGGCCGGCGAGATCGTCATCGACCGCCCCGAGGGACCGCTCGCCACACTGACCCTGCCGGGCCAGCCGCCGCGCACCCTCGCCCTGAAGGTCCGCTCCACCTCCGAACTCATCGCCGAGGAGCTGCGCCGCCTCGACGCCGACGAGATGTACGCCATCGCCCTGCGGGGCGAGGCCGCCGAGGAGAACGCCTGAGATGGCCGAGTTCCCGAAACTCACCAGCCGGCCCGAGTGGACGGCACTCGCCCGCCACAGCGCCCAGGGCCGGCCGCACCTGCGCGAGCTGTTCGCGGCGGACCCCGGGCGCGCCGAGCGGTACGTCGTACGGGTCGGCGACCTGTACATCGACTACAGCAAGCACCTGGTCACCGACGAGACGCTGGCCCTGCTGCGGCAACTCGCCGCCGCCACCGGCGTGTTCGCGCTGCGGGACGCCATGTTCCGCGGCGAGAGGATCAACGTCACCGAGAACCGGGCCGTGCTGCACACCGCGCTGCGCGCCCCGCGGGACGCGGTGATCGAGGTCGACGGCGAGAACGTGGTGCCGAAGGTGCACGCCGTGCTCGACAAGATGGCCGGCTTCGCCGACCGGGTCCGCTCGGGCGAGTGGACCGGTCACACCGGCAAGCGCATCCGGAACGTCGTCAACATCGGCATCGGCGGCTCCGACCTCGGGCCCGCCATGGCCTGCGAAGCGCTGCGCCCCTACACCGCACGGGACTTGACGTTCCGGTTCGTGTCGAACGTGGACGGCGCCGACCTGCACGAGGCGACCCGCGACCTGGACCCGGCCGAGACGCTCTTCATCGTGGCGTCCAAGACGTTCACCACGATCGAGACGATCACGAACGCGACGTCGGCGCGGTCCTGGCTGCTCCGGGCCATGGACGGCGACGAGAAGGCGGTCGCGAAGCACTTCGTGGCACTGTCCACGAACGCCGGGAAGGTCGCCGGGTTCGGCATCGACCCCGACAACATGTTCGAGTTCTGGGACTGGGTCGGCGGCCGCTACTCGTACGACTCGGCGATCGGCCTGTCCCTGATGATCGCCATCGGCCCGGACCGGTTCCGGGAGATGCTCGGCGGGTTCCGCCTCATCGACGAGCACTTCCGCACCGCGCCCGCCGAGTCCAACGCCCCGCTGCTGCTGGGCCTGCTGGGCATCTGGTACGGCAACTTCCACGACGCGCAGTCGCACGCCGTGCTGCCCTACAGCCACTACCTGTCGAAATTCACCGCGTACCTCCAGCAGCTGGACATGGAGTCCAACGGCAAGTCGGTGGACCGGCAGGGCGACCCGGTGCAA
>NZ_JAERRK010000002.1 GCF_016741775.1 Streptomyces actinomycinicus
GGAGGGCTGGACCTCCGGCGCCCCAGTGTCGTTCCACTGCACCAGGACCCGGTGGCGTTCCTCCTCACCCAGCACGTCGACGGCCGCGACCGGCTGTGCCGCGTCGCGGATGATCGAGGTGATGACCCGGACGAGGCGGTCCGCGACGGCCTCCACCTCGCCGTGGGCGAAAGCGCCCGACTGGTAGTTGAAGCGCAGGGTGAGACGCGGTCCGGGGGCCATGACCAGGGCCAGCGGGTAGTGCGTGGCGTCGTGCGGCTCCACCCCGGCCAGGCGCAGGGCGGTGCCGGGGATCGACTGGTCGAGTTCGTGCGGGAAGTTCTCGAAGACGACCAGCGAGTCGAAGAGTTCGCCCGTGCCGGCGGTGCGCTGGATGTCGGCGAGGCCGACGTACTGGTGGCGCGCCATGCGCAGGCTCTGCTGCTGGAGGCGTTCGAGCAGGGTCAGCACCTGCTCGTCCGGACGGACCCGGGCGCGGACCGGCACGGTGTTGATGAACAGGCCGACCATGGACTCGGCGCCGGGTACCTCCGCGGGGCGGCCCGCGAGGGTGGTACCGAAGACGACGTCGTCGCGGCCGGTGTGGTGGGCCAGCAGCAGCGACCAGGCGCCCTGCACCACCGTGTTGGCGGTCAGGCCGTGCGAGCGGGCGAACGTGTTCAGGGCCTCGGTGAGTTCGGCCGAGAGCTGGACGACGTGGTTGAGCGGGGTCTTGTCGGCGTCCGCGGGGACACCGGGCGCCAGCAGGGTGGCTTCGTCCACGCCGTCGAGGAGTTCGCCCCAGGCCGCCGTGTGCGCCGTCGCGTCCTCGCGCATCAGCCAGGCCAGGTAGGTGCGGTGCGGGACAGCTGCCGGGAGGTCCCGGGCTTCGGGGTCGGCGTACAGGTGCAGGAGGTCCTCGATGAGCAGGGGCATCGACCACCCGTCGAGGAGGATGTGGTGGTTGGTGAGCAGCAGGACGTGGCTGTCGTCGGTCAGGCGGATCAGGGCGAAGCGCAGGAGCGGGGGGACGGCCGGGTCGAAGCGGCGGGCGCGGTCCTCTGCGATCACCCGTTCCTGCTCCCGCAGGCGCTCCGCCGGGGCCAGCCTGCGCAGGTCGTGCTCGGTGAAGTGCAGCGGCACGGTGCGGTGCACCACCTGGACGGGGTCGCCGTCACGGCGGGCCCGGAAGCCGGCCCGCAGGCTGGGGTGCCTCTCCAGCAGCTTGGCGGCGGCCCCGCGCAGGGCGGTGACGTCGAGCGGGCCGCTCAGCGAGAGGGCGAACTGGACCGTGTAGACGTCGGGTGCCGTCTCGTCGTACTGCGCGTGGAAGAGCAGGCCGGCCTGCAGGGGCGTAAGGGGAAGGACGTCTTCGATACGCGACTGCTTCACTGGGCGTTCTCCCATTCTCGGGCCAACTCGTCTTCGAGAGCGTCAAGCTCGTTCTGGCTGAGGGTGTTCAAGGTGAGGTCCGACGGGGTCTGCACCACCGTGTCCGACTGCTCCGCGCTGGTGATGAGCGCTTCCAGGCAGCGCTGCCACAGGCCCGCGAGGCGGGTGGCCGCTTCCTCGGTGACGAGGGCCTCGGGCCAGGTCCACCGCGCGGTCAGGCGGCGGCCGTCCGCTCCGTCGCGCACCATGACGTTGATGTCGAGCTGGTAGGCGGCGGGCATGGCGGGTTCCGTGATCTCGCCGAGGGCCTCACCGGGCGCGAGGCCCCAGCTGTGCGGGTCGGTGGCGGCGGCGTCGAAGCGGCCGAGGTAGTTGAAGCCCACGTCGGGCCCAGGGCGTGCGGCGAGTCCGGCGGCGGTGTCCGGGTTGTGGTGGCGCAGCAGTCCGTAGCCGATGCGGTCGCCGGGGACGGCGCGGAGCTGCTCCTTGATCTGCTTGAGGGCGTCGTCCGTGGCGGCGCCGCCCTGGCTCGCGGCCCGCGCGGTCGCCGGGTCGAGGCCGAGTGTCACCGGGTACAGCGAGGTGAACCAGCCCACGGTCCGGGACAGGTCGTGCGTCTCGGTGAGCGGTACGCGGCCGTGGCCTTCGAGGGCGACGGTGAGCCGGCCGTCCCCGGGTTCGTCCG
Organism: Streptomyces actinomycinicus; assembly: GCF_016741775.1. Lineage (GTDB taxonomy): Bacteria > Actinomycetota > Actinomycetes > Streptomycetales > Streptomycetaceae > Streptomyces > Streptomyces actinomycinicus. The sequence goes on from NZ_JAERRK010000002.1 coordinate 2,057, forward strand.
CGCCGCGCCACTGGGGGACCGCCATCAGCAGCGCGGTCAGCAGTACGTCGGTGACGGCTCCGTTGATCCTGGCCGGCACGGTGGTCAGGAGTGGTTCGGTCAGGTGGGGTTCGAGTGTGGTGTCGAGGGAGACGAGCCGGGCCACGGTGTCCCGGGCCGGGTCGAGCCGGCCGCCGCCCGGCAGCAGCGGTGCGGGGCGGGCGACCTGGTCGGTCCAGGCCGGGAGTTCGGCGGTCCGCCGGGGCGAGCGGGCCTCGTCCGCGAGCCGGTGGGCCCAGCCGCGGAAGGAGGTGCCGCGGGCGCCGAGGTCGGGGGTGCGGCCGGCCGCCGCCGCGCCGTAGGCGCTCTCGAGGTCGTCGAGGAGGATGCGCCAGGAGACGCCGTCGACCACGAGGTGGTGCAGGACGAGCAGCAGCCTGCCGGGCCGGGTGCTTCCGGCGTCGAACCAGACCGCTTGGACCATCACGCCGTCGTCGGGCCGCAGTCGGTTCGCCGCGGCCTCCCGGTGGTCGGCAACGGTGGCGGCGAGCGCGTCCTGGTCGAGGCCGGCGACGTCGACGACCTCGAGACCGTCGGTGAGGTCGGTGGCGTCCGTGATGCGCAGTCGCCACGACGGGAAGCGTTCCAGGCGGGCCCGGAGGACGTCGTGGTGGGTGAGCAGGGCGCGCAGCGCGGTGCCGAGGTGGTCGGCGCGGACTCCGGCCGGGGTCTGTACGAGGGCGAACTGGCCGAAGCGGTCGATGCGTTCGCCGCGGCCGCGCAGCCACTCCATGATCGGTGTGGTGGGGACCTCGCCCACCGGGCCCGCTTCCTCGTCGTCGTCCGTCCCGGTGGCCGTGGCACGCGGGGCGAGCGCCTCGGCGGTCTTGTACGCGAAGACGTCCTCGGCGGTCAGGAGCAGTCCCCGGGCGCGGGCCCGGGAGACGAGGCGCATCGCGACGATGCTGTCGCCGCCGAGGTCGAAGAAGTTGTCGGTGACGCCGACGGTCTCCAGGCCGAGCACTTCGGCGAAGGCCCGGCACAGGATGTCCTCGGCCTCGTTGCGGGCGGCGGCCGCGGTGGTGAGGCCGCCGTAGTCCGGTGCGGGCAGGGCGCGCCGGTCCAGTTTGCCGTTGGCGGTGGTGGGCAGGTCGGTCAGGATCACCACGGCGGCCGGGATCATGTACTCCGGCAGCCGGTCGGCCAGGGCGCGGCGCAGATCGGCGGAGCGTGCGTCGGTGCCGGAGCGCAGGGTCACGTAGCCGACGAGCTGGCTGCCGCCGGGGCCGTCCGACCGCAGGATCACGGCGGCCTGCCGCACCTCGTCGAGGTCGCAGAGGGCCGCTTCGATCTCGCCGAGTTCGACGCGGAAGCCGCGGATCTTGACCTGGTCGTCGGAGCGTCCCAGGAAGATGAGGTTGCCGTCGTCCCGCCACCGGGCCAGGTCGCCTGTCCGGTACATCCGCTCGCCGTGCCGGAAGGGGTCGGCGACGAACCGCTCGCCGGTCAGCGCGCTGCGGTTGAGGTAGCCGCGGGCCAGTTGGACGCCGGAGAGGTACAGCTCGCCGGGTACGCCCGCCGGTACGGGGCGTAGCGCGGCGTCGAGGACGTAGGCGCGGGTGTTCCAGACGGGCGCGCCGATCGGGACGCTGTCGCCCTCGTCGTGCGGACCGCACCGCCAGGCGGTGACGTCGACGGACGCCTCGGTCGGGCCGTACAGGTTGTGCAGTTCCACCGCGGGGAGCGCGGCGAAGAACTGGCGCTGGGTCTCGCGGGGCAGCGCCTCGCCGCTGCACACGACCCGGCGCAGGGCGGGGAACGCCTCGGTGAAGGGGGCGCGGGCCAGGAACGCCTGCAGCATGGAGGGGACGAAGTGCAGGGTGGAGATCCGCTGTGCGCGGATGACCTCGGCGAGGTAGGCGGGGTCCTTGTGCCCGTCGGGCCGTGCCACGACCAGGGTGGCTCCCTCGGCCAGGGGCCAGAAGAACTCCCATACGGACACGTCGAAGCCCGAGGGGGTCTTCTGCAGGATGCGGTCGTCGCCGGTGAGACGGTACTGATCCTGCATCCACCGGAGCCGGTTGACGATTCCGGCGTGCGGGACGACGACGCCCTTGGGGCGGCCGGTGGAGCCGGAGGTGTAGATGAGGTACGCCGGGTGGCTCGACCGCAGCGGGGTGGTGCGGTCCCGGTCGGTGGGGTCGGTGCCGGGGTGCCGGGCGAGGTCCGCGCGGGTGCCGGCGTCGTCGAGGCACAGGAACGGGCAGCCGGTGGGGGGCAGGTGCGAGGCGGTGTCCGTGGTGGTGAGGACCGCGGTCGGCTGTGCGTCGTCGAGGACGTACTCGATCCGGTCCCGGGGGTGGCCGGGGTCGACGGGCACGTAGGCGGCGCCGGCCTTGAGCGTGGCGAGGAGCGCCACGACCAGGTCCGCCGAGCGGTGCAGCGCGACGGCGACGCGGTCCTCCGGTCCGATGCCCAGGCCGATGAGCCGGTGGGCGAGCCGGTTGGCGCGGGTGTGCAGCTCCCGGTAGGTCAGCGTCTCGTCGTCGAAGACGAGGGCTTCGGCCTCGGGGGTGCGGCTCGTCTGGGCTTCGAGGAGGGCGGTCAGGGTGCCGAGGTCGCGGCCGGTGTCGTTCAATACGTGGACGAGGTGGTCGCGTTCGGCGGGCGTCGCCACCTCGATGCGGCCGAGGGACCGGTCCGGTGCCGAACGGGCCAGGTCGGCGAGGAGGTGCTCGAACCGGGCCGCGTGCCGGTGCACGTCGCCGGGCTCGTAGACGTCGCCGTTGGCGTGCAGGTCGATCGCGAGGCCGTGGCGGCCCGGCCGGCCGTCGACCACGAACGTCATGTCGTCGTTGGGGCCGACGGTGAGGCTGTGTGAGACCGTCTCGCAGCCGGGGATCGAGAAGTCGGCGTCGAACATCAGGAAGTTGATCTGCGGTCCGACGAGCCGGCGGTCGTCGCCGATGAGCTTCAGGTCACGGCGCAGGTCCTCGTACCGGTAGTGCTGGTGGCGTATCGCGCCGTGCATCGCCTCGGCAGCCGCCCTGGCCAGCTCGGCCACGGTGCCTGTGGCCGGTACCGGGATGCGCAGCGGCAGGACGTTGGAGACCATGCCCGGGATGCGCCGGGCGGCGCCCGTGCGGCGGGCCGCGACCGGCAGGCCGAGGACGACGTCGGTGGTGTTGGTCATCTTCGCCATGTACAGCGCGATGGCGGCGGCGGTGACGGCCGGCCAGCTCGTGTTCGTCTCCCGGGCGAGCCGGTGCAGCCCGTCGGTGACCGGGTCCGGAAGGCGCCCGGTGCACCGGTGGAACGAGGAGGGCATGACCGGCTGGCCGCCCGAGAGGCTGGCGGGCTCCGGCCGGTCCCCGAAGCGGTCGAGCCAGTACTCCCGGTCGGCCGCGAAGCCGTCCGAGGCACGGTAGGCCGCGTCGGCCTCGACGAGTTCGGGGAGACCGCCCAGCGCACGCCGGGGATCGGGGGCCTGGCCGCCGGTGAGTTCCCGGTAGATCTCGGCGGTGCGGCCGGCGATCAGGCCGCCGCTGAATCCGTCGAGGACGAGGTGGTGGGCGCGGTAGTACCACTGGAGCCGCTCGCCGCCGAGGTCGATGAGGGCGAACAGGTACAGCGGGTCCCGGGCGGGGTCCACCGCTGTGCGGGCGTCGGCCAGCATCCAGTCGAGGGCGGCCGCCTCCGGGTCCTGTTCGGTGCTGACGTCGACCGTGCGGAGCTGGGCGGGCGGGGCCGGGTGCACGTTCTGCACCGGCTCGCCGTCGTGCTCGTGGAAGGTGGTCCGCAGCGCCTCGGCCTCGCCCAGGACCCGGTGCAGTGCCTCGGCGAACGCGGCCCGGTCGAGCGGGCCGCGGATGTCGACGTACTCGGCGATGTTGTAGATGGCGTTGTCCGGGTCCAACCGCTGAGCGAACCACATGCCGCGCTGCGCCGCAGTGAGATCAATGGCTTCAGCAGGCACTGCTGACATTGTCGTTCCCCTCCGTTGGTTTTCTCGACGCCGGTCTCTGCCCGCTGGGCGGTTACGTCGGCGACGGTGCTCAGCCGCGGCCGTATGAGGTGTTCTGCTTCACTGGCCCGGCAAAGTCGAAACCACGGCGGAAATCACTCGCCAAAAACGCGACGTTCGCCTTTTCCGGCACTCGGCAACACATTCAGAATTCACTGAGACTCATCGATTCGGCAGCACAGTGAGAATATGCGTTGAGCGCGCGTCGGTCGCGATCTCTTTCAATACTTCAAAGCAGCCCGTTCGAGGGGCGCAGCACGGCGAGCGCCTGGCCGATCTCGGCGACCAGTTCGTCTCCCCGGTGGGTCTCGCCGCTCATGATGACGCCGGCGGCCGTGTACTGGTCGATGCGGACGGTGTGCCGCAGGGTGTCCCCGGGGTGGACGCCCCGGTGGAAGGTGATGTCGCGTACGGCGGCCAAGATGGGTGCGGTGCCGTCCGGCTGTCCCCCGGCCCGCTCGCGCTGCAGCCACAGCAGGGCGCCGCCCTGCCCCCAGGACTCGATCAGGAGGGACGGCGGATAGCGCAGGGCGCGCTCTCCCGCGCCGGGTGCCAGCCGCGCGTAGCACGGTTCGCTGCCCGTGACCGCCTTGCTGGTGACGATGCGGTCGTAGGGGTCGAGGGCCAGGACCCGGTCGACCAGGAGCATGGGGTGGGCGTGCGGGATCGTGCCGCGGATCCCGGCGTGTTCGAGCAGCACCGTCTGCGGGCCGGCGGAACCGGTCCCGCCGGAACCGGTCCCGCCGGCACCGGAGTCGCCGTCGGGGACCGCTTCGGTGCCGGTACCGGCCGCGATCCGGAAGCGCATCGAGACCTTCGCGGCCCGTGTGTCCCCCCTGCGGCAGTCGGCGGTGACCTCCAGCTCGTCCGCGCCGTCCGCGCCGACGGCCCTGGCGACGCAGTGGATGTCGAGCCGGTCGCCGGGCCGCAGTGCCGCGAGGAAGCGGACGGAGGTGATGTGTGCCGGTTCCGCGAAGGCGTGCGTGCCGTGGTTCTCCCACACCAGGTGCAGGACCGCCTGGTAGACGGACTCGATGACGAACGCGCCCGGATAGATGGTGAAGTCCGGGTAGTGCCCCTCCATGTACGGGTCGTCGGCGCGGATGAGCTTGTGGGCGGTGACCTCGGTGGCCGACAGGACGGTGCAGGAGTCGACGGCGGGCAGCGGGACCGCCCGTGCCCGGCGGCCGGCCTCGATGGCGGCGCCGGGCACGGGCGGCGGGGCGACGAGGGTCACAGCACGACTCCGCCGTCCACCCGGATCACCGCGCCGGTGATGTAGCCGGCCTTCTCCGAGAGCAGGAACGACACGAGGCCGGCGACCTCGTCCGCGCGGCCGTAGCGGCGCAGCGGAATGCTCTTCAGGGCCTGGGCGCGCACCTTTTCCGAGAGCGCGTCGGTCATGTCGGTCTCGATGAAACCGGGGGCGACCACGTTGACCCGCACGCCGTAACCGGCCAGTTCCTTGGCGAGCGAGATGCTCATGCCCTGGATGCCGGCTTTGGAGGCGGAGTAGTTCGACTGGGTGGCGTTGCCGTCGATGCCCGCGACGGAGGACATGTTGACGATCGTGCCCTCCTTGCGCTTCATGAAGCCGAAGACCACCGCGCGGCAGAAGTTGAACGTCCCGTCGAGGTTGGTGCCGATGACGGCCCGCCAGTCCTTCGGGTCCATCAGGACCATCGGGTTGTCCCGGACGATGCCGGCCGAGTTGACGAGGGCGCGCACCGGGCCGGCCGCCTTCTCCGCCGCGGCGACGAACTCCTGTACGGCGTCGAAGTCGGACACGTCGCAGGGGGCGTGGTACACCTGCGCGCCCGCCTCGCGGATCAGCTTCTCGGTCTCCTCGGCCGCCTCCGTGCCCGAGCGGTAGCAGAAGGCGATGTTGCGGCCTTCCTGTGCCAGGCGGACGGCCACCGCGCGTCCGATGCCCCTGGAACCGCCCGTGACGACGGTGCATCCCTCTTCAGTCACTGCTCTCTCTCCTTAGCCGGTACGGCACAACTCGATCCGGCCGGGACCAGCTGGGGCCGGTCCGGCCGGGGGCGGAACCACAGCGCTGCGGCTCAGCCGCAGCCGCCCGCGGTGTCCTGGTCCAGGGCGCCGACGCGGTCGACGACCTCCTTCGGGACGCCCGCCAGCGGGTCCTCACCCCACTCCTCGTCCACCAGGGGGTAGCCGGCGGCCGGCTCGCGCGGCCCGTCCGGCCGCAGCGTGTTCGTACTCATCTCTCCGTGCCTTTCCGTGGCCGTACGGTGGCCAGCTGCTGTTCCAGTGCGGCGAGGAAGACTCCGAAGGGGTCGTCCAGCGCCCTCGGGACGTTCGCCAGCGGGTCCTCGCGCCATGTCTCGCCCATCAGCGCGGAGCCGGAGCCCGGCTTCCGTACACCGTTCGCGCGCGGGGTGCTCGGGCTCATGGCTCAGCCCTTCGCGGCGGTGGCCGCCAGCTGCTGCTCGAGCGCGGTGACGAAGTCGTCGAGGCGGTCCAGGCCCCAGTAGCGGTGCCTGCCGAGCCGGAAGTAGGGGACGCCGAACACGTCGTCCTCGTACACGTCCATGAGCGCCTGGACGCCCTGCTCCCGGATGGCCGGGTCCTCGGGGGCGGCTGCCAGCACGTCACCGTCCAGGCCGGCCTCGTTGCAGACGCGGCGCAGCTGTCCGCGGTCGCAGATGTCCTCGCCCCGCTCCCAGCGGGCGGCCATCACCGCGCGGTAGTACTCGCGGTGGACCCCGAGTTCGCGCGCCTTGAGCCAGCCGAGGTGCGGCAGCTCCCACCACTCGTCACCGGTGTCGATCGGCCACTTCATCGCGAAGCCGTGCTTCGCGGCCAGCCGCTTGGTGTCGCTGAGGATGTACAGGTGCTTGGCCTTGCTCATCGCGACGTAGTGGAACTCGCCGCCGCGCGCCGTCAGTTCGGCGAGGCTCTGCTCGTCCGGTTCGGTGAACGGCACGTACTCGATGAGCCGGTCCGCGTCGGGCAGGCGCTCTTCCAGCAGGCGCACGGCCATCCAGCTGAACGGGCTGCGCAGCGAGAAGTACAGGCGGGGCGGCCTTCTCATGCCTGGCCCCCGAGCAGCGCCGCCTTCACGTCCTCGTCGAAGAGCGCGACCGTGCCGGCCTCCTCGCCCCTGCTGATGGCGTAGCCGTGCATGATCGTCGCCGTCGCGGCCAGCTCCAGGCTCTCCCCGCGGCGCACGTAGCAGTCCATGCGGGCCGTGTAGACGGTGTCCTTGATGACGTCCTCGACGGTGAAGACCGTGTGCACGGTCTCCTCCATGAAGATGTCGGAGAGGACCTGCACCCGGGCCCGGGAGACGACCGGGATCCAGGCCCGCTCCTCGAGCAGCTTGCCGATGGCGAGGCCCCGGTCGTGCAGGAAGCGGTCGACGACCTCCTCGAGCGTGCGGACGTAGGCCGAGTGCTGGAGCCGGTCGGAGAAGTGGCAGTAGTAGTACGGGGCCCGCCAGGACCACAGGTGCGCGCCGGAGCCCTCGGGGACCAGGACGTCGGCGACCTCCTGGCCGGGCGCGATGGGCAGGCTGGCCGACTTGGCATTGGCGAGGGCGGCCACCTCGGGCACCACGAAGGGCGCGAGCATCGCGGGCACCGGCTCGGTCCCGGAGCCGTCCTTGACGGCGACGAGGGCGACCCGCAGCTTGCCCTTGAGCACGGTGACGGCCTCGCCGCCGCGCTCCACCGTGAGCGTGATGGTGAACGGCGCGCCCTGGTCCGGCTTGGGCGTGGCCGAGACCACCGTGGCGTAGACGCGGTCGTCGACGAAGAGCGTCGCGGGCAGCTGCACCGAGGAGTCCACGATCTCCAGGCCGAGACCGTAGCGGTGGTACATGTCGCGGGCCCCGACACCACGCTCGCGGAAGTACTCCAGTACGGCCTCCTCGGCCAGGTACATGAAGTGCTTGAACCCGATCCAGGTACGGATGTTGGCGCCTTCATAGCGGGGCATGCCGACATAGGTCGTGGGGGCGCCGTCAAGCAGTTTCGTCACAGTGCCTTCTTCTTCGAAATCGGATGCGGGTGCGCATATGGGGTCGGGTACGCATTCCGGTGCGGGTGCGAGTGCCGGCGCGGCTGCGAACTCCGGTGCGTGTGGGGATTCCGGTGCCGGTGCGTAGTCGGACACGGGTACGGACGCGGGTTCCGTGGCCGTGGCGGTGACCGGCGGGGCGGAGAGGATGCGGCGCAGGAACACGTCCGCCTCTCCGGCCAGCTCCCGCGCCTGCGTCACATGGCAGAAGTGTCCGTACACCCCGCGCAGCCGGACCGTCGCCGCGGGCATGGCGCGGTCGAGGGCGGTGGCCCGCATCGGGGTGAGCGACTCGTCGTCCACCCCGGCCAGGACCAGGGTGGGCACCTTGATGCCGGAGAGGTCGAGCCGGCCGGACGCCTCGAACTCCCGGTGGAAGACGGGAAGTCCGCCGACGACGGCGCGATCGCTCGCCTTCTGGGTCATCGCGGCGATGATCTCGGGATCGATCCGGGCCGCGCGGGGGCCGAGCGCGAGGGTGACTCCCTGACGGATCACCTTGCGCAGCGCGCCCTCCGAGCGCAACCGGATCGCGGGGGACACGGGGAAGCCGGCCGGGCGGTAGAACGGTGCCGCGAGCACCGCGGCACCGACACCCGGGTCGCCGTCGCACCTGGCCAGGAACTCCAGTACGGCGTTGGCCCCGAACGAGTGGCCCACCAGGGCGGCGGGCCGCTCGGGCACCAGCTCCAGGGCACGGCGCAGCCACTCGCCCGGCGAACCGTCGGCCCGCCAGGCGTAGGAGTTGCCGCCGTGCCAGGGCAGCTGGAGCGCGTAGACGCGGTAGCCGGACAGGTGTTCCGCGAGGTCGCGCCAGATGCCCCAGGAGTCCTCGATGCCGTGGGCGGCGACGAGCACGGGGCCCTGCCCCGGGCCGCGCCGCACTTCCAGGCCGTCGGCCCGGGCCACCGTGTCCCACCCGGTCATGCCGCGCTGCCGATCGGTTCCAGCCGGCTCGCGGTCACAGCGGCCCAGGCGTCCTCGCGGTCGCCGCAGGCCACCGTGAGCGGGCCCGTGGCCTGCCCGGAGGCGAGCCGTTCGGCCGCGACCGCGAGGCCGATGACACCGTCGGCGCCGTAGTGGCTGCCGACACCGGGCTCCGCGCCGGCGGGCCGCAGGCCGTGCCGCTCGACGGAGCCGATGGTGACCGTCGCGCGGCCGGTCCAGGCGCCGGGCACGCCGAGCAGGACACAGCCGGCCCCCTCGGTCAGGGCGCCGCCGTCCGGACGCAGCGCCTCGAGGTCCCGGGCCACCGGGTCCGCGGGCTCGACGCCCACGACCACGGCGCGGCGGGCCCGGCCCGCGCGCAGCAGCCGGGCGGCGAGCTGCACGGCGTCGAGTCCGGCCGTGGCGCCGCTGCACACCGCGAGGTTCGGCCCCGTGAAGCCGTACCTGATCGCGATGCTGCTGGCGATGATGTTGCTGGAGGCGTTCGGCGCGTCCAGGACGCTCACCGCGGCGCCGCCGCCCTCACGCATGTCCGAGACCATCGTGCAGACGGTCTCGACGTTGCCGAGGTTCGAGGCGACGACGACGGCGGTGCCGGCCGCCTGGTCCACCGGGCCGGGGGTCCGGCCCGGTGGCACGCCGAGTGCCCGGTGCACCGCGCACAGGGCGAGGCGGGTGGCCGGCTCCTTGCCGAGCAGTCCCTTGCGGCCGAGGACGAGCTTGGCATCGGCCGCGGAACAGGCGGGCTCCTGCGGGGAGCCGGGCAGCTCGGCGGCTGTCCTTCCGGGCACGTGCACGGCCCAGCCCGCCAGCACGATCTGCGGGTCGCGGTCAGTCATCACTCGCCTCCACGATCGTCACGGCGTTGACACCGCCGAAGCCGAAGGCGTCGACCTGCGCGAGGCGCGGGCGGGCCCGCAGCGGGGCGCCCCGCACGAGGCCGAGCTTCTCGGCCTCGGGCATCGGCGAGCGCAGCCCCACCACCGGTGGGACGGTCCCGGCACGCATGGCGGTGAGTGCGACGAGGACGCTCATCAGTGCCGAGCCGCCCGACGTGTGGCCGATCGCGCCCTTGACGGCCGTGACCGGCGGGCCGTCGGGACCGAACACCTCGAGGAGGGCGGCGCCCTCGGTGGGGTCGTTGAGACCGGTGGAGGTGCCGTGCGCCACCACCAGGCCGATGTCGTCCGGCGATGTCCCCGCGTACTCGTGCGCCTGCCGCATGGCCGCGACGATCCCCGCCCGGTCGGGCGCGGTCTCGTGGTACGCGTCGCAGGTGAGGCCGACGCCCCGGAGCACACCGAGGGTGGGCCGCCCCTCGGGGACGTCCTCGGGGCGCTCGAGGACCACGGCCGCGGCACCCTCGCCGAGCAGGACGCCCGGGCGGTCCTCGTCGAACGGGCGGACCATGTCCGAGGTGCCGTCCGTCACCTTGCCGATGACGGTGAGCATGCTCTCCGTCATCGTGTCGCACCCGGCGGCGACCACCACGTCGGCGTCGCCCAGTTCGAGGATGTCCGCGCCGAGTGCCAGCGCGTATCCGGAGGCCGCGCACGCGTTGGCGATGGTGTGCACCTCCGTGACCTCGGGCACCGCCGCCCGGACGGCCTCCCTGAAGTGCAGCTGTGTCAGGTGCAGCGGGGTGCCGTCGGCGTGCCACTGCTCGACGCCGCGCAGCTCGCGCAGACCGGTGCCCACGACCACTGCCACCCGGCGCCGGGCGGGGTCCACCCCGGCGTCGCGCAGGGCCTCGGCCACGCAGTCGGCGAGCCAGTCGCCCGCCAGGCGCGGCCTGGACCCCGGCCGGCCGTCCTGGATCTCGTAGCCGTGGGTGACGCCGAGCTTGCCGGGGTCGCCGAGGCGCAGCGGGGCGACCCCGCTGCGCCCTTCCAGGAGGGCCAGGCAGGTGGCTTCCAGGTCACCGAGGCAGGTGACCATGGAGCTACCCGTGATGGCCGCCGACACGGCTCCACCCCCTGATGACCGCGGCACCGGCGGCGCCCTCCGCGGAGCGGGTGGTGATGACCGAGATCTCGCCGTCGCGGCCCGGTTCGGCCCGGTGCCGGGCGAGCAGTGCGGCGACCTGGAAGGCGCCGGTGGCGCTGAGCGCCTCGCCGGTGGCCTCCGTGACCCGCAGCCGTGGCACGTCCGCGCCGAGCACGGCGGTGACGGCGGCCTCTTCGGCGTCGTCGAGGCGCGGCATGCCGTTCCAGGCCGTGGCCACGGTGGCGACCTCGTCGGGCGTCACTCCGGCGCGGCCCAGGGCCCGCCGCAGACAGGTCTCCAGGCCGGCGGAGAACGCTCCGTCGGGGCCGGGGGGATCGAAGACACCGGCCTCCACGGCCAGCACCTCGGCGTCCATGGCGCGGCCCGCCGCGCGCACCTCCTCGGCGCGCTCGACGACGAACACCGCGGCGCCCTCACCGGCAGGCAGGTCGCCGCCCTCGACGGACTGCATGAAGTACGCGGCCCACGCGGTGTGCGGGCTGAACTCCTCCACACAGCCGACGAGCAGGGCGTCCGCGTAGTGGCAGTTGATGAGGTTGCGGCCGTAGCGCAGGGCGTTGTGCATCGCCATGTGGCCGCCGGCCACCGTGGCGTTGGGGCCCTTGAGGCCGAACCAGATGCCCGCCTGCCCGGCCGCGCAGTTCATCACGGCGTTGGGGAACAGCAGCGGGTTGACCAGGTAGGGACGGTCCTGGGTGAAGGTGTCCCGGCTGTAGTCGCTGGTCGACTTGGCGCTGCCGGTGGTGGTGCCCAGGGTGATGCCGATGCGGTCGCGGTTGTCCTCGCCGACCTCCAGATCGGAGTCGGCGAGCGCGGCCTTGCAGGCGACCAGACCGAGGGAGGTGGCGCGGTCGAAGAACGAGGTGCCCTTGCGGCCCAGGTGGTCGCGGACCTTGAAGTCCACGAGCGCGTGGGCCTCGGGGCGGGGCAGCGGCTCCTCGTACAGCTCGGAGGCGTTGCCGGGCTCGGGGTCCGCGAGCGCCGCCGCGAGGGCCTCCGGTCCGAGGCCCGCTCCGGAGAGCACGCCGAAACCGGTGATGGCCAGCGTGCCGGTGGCGGCCGTATCGGGTGTGGCGGCCGCTGCGGTGCCGGTGGCGGTCGTCAAGACATCCTCCCGAGGACGACGATGGCGTTGTTGCCGCCGAACGCGAATCCGTTCACCTGGGCGATCCGGACGTCCGCGGTACGGGCGTGGTTCGGCACCGGGTCGATCGCCGGCAGCTCCGGGTCAGGAGTGCTGAAGTTGATGGTCGGCGGCAGGAAGGAGCCGCGGATGCCGAGCACCGAGGCGATCGCGCCGAGGCCGCTCGCGGCTCCCATCGCGTGTCCCAGCATCGACTTGGTCGAGCTGATCGGCGGCGGGTCGTCGCCGAAGACGTCGACCACGGCGCTGGCCTCGGTGTAGTCGTTGGCCGGGGTGCCGGTGCCGTGGGCGCAGATGTAGTCCACGTCCTCGGGCCGGATGCCGGCGTTCTTGTGCGCGAGCCGCATGCACGCGGCGATGCTCGCCCGGTCCGGTGCGACCATGTGGCTGGCGTCGCAGTTGAGGCCGTAGCCGAGTACCTCGGCGTAGATGCGGGCGCCGCGGGCGAGTGCCGAGTCCAGGCTCTCCAGGAACATCGCGGCACCGCCCTCGCCGGTGATGATGCCCGAGCGGTCCCTGTCGAAGGGCGAGCACGCCTTCTCGGTGAGCGCACCGAGCCGGTAGAACCCGGCGTGCGACCAGCGGTGCACCGAGTCCGCACCACCGGCGATCATGTAGTCCGTCTCGCCCGAGCGGATCATGTCGCTGGCGAAGCCGAGAGCGTAGTTGCTGGCCGAGCACGCGGTGGACAGCGTCACCGCGTCGCCGGTGAGGCGCAGTTCGCGGTTGACGGCCTGCGACAGTCGCGCGCTGGAGACCTGACGCACCAGGCCGGCGTCCAGACCGGTGGGACCGCCGGCGAGGGAGTCGGCGGTGAGCCGCTCCAGGATCTGCGTCTCACCTCCGGTGGTTCCCATGGTGGAACCGGCCCGCGAGGACGCGAGGACGTCCTCGTCGATGCCGGCGTCCGCCACCGCGAGACGGGCGGCGGACGCGGCGAAGAGGCTGGTGCGGCCCCACTCTTCGACAGACAGCCGACGGACCATGTCCTCCGGCCGAAAGTCGTGCACCTCTCCGGCCATGTAGTAGGGGAAACCCGTGGTGTCGAAGCACTCGATGGGCGAGACGCCGTTGACACCCTGTCGCAGCGCCTGCTCGTAAGCGGCTGCTCCGATCCCGATACTCGAGACAGGCCCCAGGCCCGTGATGACTACCCGTCGCATGTGATCAGTCCAGCCAGCCGGCGCGCTCGGCGAGGATCTGGTACACCGCGGTCAGGTTCTCCATCTTCGGGAGGTCCGACTGCGGGATCTCGACCTTGTACTTCTTCTCCAGGCGGGCGAGGATCTCGATCGCGCGGAGCGAGTCGGCCTCGTGGTCGTTGGCGAAGTTGCTGGTCTCGGTGATCTCCTCGGGCTCGACCTCGAGAACCTCGGCAACGATCTCGCGGATCTCGTCGAGCTGCTCCTGCTGCACTGCGGTTGACATTTCCATTCCCCATCTTCCGGAAAGGCGAGTCTCGCCTTTACTCAATTAGATTAGCGCGCCCAACTCCGGCACATCCAGGCCGTATAGGGGTTCAGAATTAAGCGGCTTTTCCGCCGGAAATCGGCGCGCGAAAGACACGGGCGCTGATTTCGCGAACGCCCGTGAATTCTTTTATTTCGGATTGACCGGCCGGGCCGGCCGGGACCCGGTGCGGGACCGGACCGGTCAGCTTGCGCCCGTGGCTTGCAGGGCGGCGGCCGGCTTCACCAGCGTCACCGCCTGGCCGACGGTGAGGATCGGCTCGCCGCCGACCGAGGCGGTGCCCTCGAAGAACGTGGCGCCGGCGGTCTGCTGCACCAACTTCACGTCGTGGCGCACGAGGTCGCCCGGGTAGGCCTGCCCGTGCACCGTCACCTTGGACATGCCGCCGAACAGGACGACCTCCCCCTCCCCCGCGCCGCCCTGGTCGCCGTGGGCGGCCAGCAGAGCGGCGCTCTGGCACCAGGACTCGATCAGCAGGGCGGTGGGGTAGGCGTACGCGCCGTCCTCCGCGTCCTCCGGGACGTCCTGGTACCAGGGCTCGTTGCACGTCACGGCCTTGACGGTGGAGATGCCGTGGCCGGCCGTGACCTCGAGCACCCGGTCCACGAGCAGGATCGGATAGCGATGCGGAATGAGCGTCTTCGCCGTTCCGGGCCCGAACGTAGCGGACATGTGCGGTCTGCCTTTCCCCTGCGGTTGGTGGGACGGGTGGGCGGGAGCCACTACAGCTCGCGGTAGCGCAGGCGGAAGGTGGCCGCCTTCGCGCCGTCGGCGGTGCAGTGTCCGGTCACCGTCCACAGGGCGTCCTCGCCCGCCGTGAGGGCGCAGTCGGCGGTGACCTCGGCACCCGGGGTCACCGGGGACAGGAAGCGGGCGGACACGACGGACTCCAGCAGCAGGCGGCGCCCGTGCCCGGCGGCGAAGCGGCGCACCGCGCACTGCGTCAGCTCGAGCAGGAACACTCCGGGCAGCAACGGGAACCGGGGGTAGTGCCCGGCGAACACCGGCGCCTCCGGATCGACCGCGACGCTCAGCGTGACTCCGGTGTCGTCCAGGCGCCGCAGCGTCTCCCCTGGCAGCAGGGTGACAGCGGACATCGTTGCTCCTTCTCTTCGGACTCGTCGGGCGCGTCGGGCTGTTCGGCTCCGCAGGCCCGGCGGACTCGTGGGGCGGGCTGTTCGGATCCGCGGGCCGGGCGGACTCATCAGGCTCTTCGGGCTGTTCGGCCCGGCGGACTCATCAGGCTCTTCGGGCTGTTCGGCCCCGCCGGCCCGGCGGCTTGTCGGGTTCCTCGGTCTCGTCCCGGGTCACAGGCGCAGCGCGCCGCTCAGGGGCCTGCCCCCGGCGCCGACCGCGGCCTTCACCCGCAAGGTGCGCGAGGTGTCGGTGTAGGTCATGTGCAGCCCCAGCGAGCGGAACAGCGCGGCGTGCTCCTCGCCCGGGACGTCGGGCAAGGTCCCCAGCTCACAGCCGGCTCCGCGCACCGCGGCGCGTACGTCCCGCAGCCAGGCCAGCACCGCGCCCACGGCCGCCTGCTCCCGCAGGTACACATTGCGCGGGTGCTCGTCCTGACCGGCCGCTCGCACGGAGGCCCCGGGAAGACGACAGCGGTAGTAGGACTCGCCGTTGTTGTGGGTGCCCTGCATCAGCCGGTGGCACCAGGTGCAGCGGACCAGCCCACGCAGGACGTACGTACGCCCCGGCGGCCGGGTCCGCCCCGTGCCCGCCCGTCGGGCCGCGAACAGTTCGCCGACGCGCTCCGCCACCGTGGCCGGCACGATCGGCTGGAAGGGGGCGGACGGGCCGCCCGTGTAGCGCGGGTTCACCAGGATCGACCGCACGGTCCCCTTGGACCAGGCCGCACCGGGGACCGGCCCGGCCGGCCGGTACGACGTCCCGTCGGCCGCGGCGTGCCCGCGTGTGCTCGGGCTGGGGATGCCGTCGGCGGTCAGGCCCTCGGCGATGTCCTGCAGCCCCCTGCCGTCGACATACTCGGAGAAGATCCGGCGGACGACGGCCGCGGCGCCCTCGTCGGGGACGACCGCGAGCGCCGACCGGTCCGCCCCGGCGGTGACGCGGTAGCCGTACGGAGGGCGCCCGCGCCGGCCCGCCGCGCCTGCGGCCGGGAACTTCGCCTGGGGCCCGCACCGCTCCCGTGCCCGTTCCGGCCGTACCGAATGTGTCAACGTGCCCACACCGTCCTCTCTTCGCCACGGCCGAGGTCGCCGAGCGCGCCAACGCTAAGCCGGGGTGCCCGGCCCGTTCCGAGTCGTGTCCGGAAAGTGCCATCGCGGGTGGTGACCCGGCCGACGGCGAGCCGGCGGAGCGTGGTGTCCGCCACGCTCCGCACGCTGTGCCCGTGGTCGGCGGCGAGATCACCCGGCCCCGGCGGGGGGACCGGGGCCCGCTCCGCCGAGAGGAGTCTGGACACCGCCACGGGCCGTGGACCAATCCAGTTTCAAAGCCTGAATGCGCTGCTGGCCGTGCCCCCGGGTCATGGGGACACTGGCAGGGCGCACGCGGCCGGCGGCCCGTCGCGGCCGGCCGCCGGGCGGTCAGGCGGCGACGCTCTTGATGCTCTCGAACAGGCTGAGCATGGCGCGCGCCGAGGGCAGGATCATGCGCCCTTCGCGGGTGAGCCGGGCCCCGGTCGAGTCCCGTACGAACAACTTGGTGCCCAGCGCCTGTTCCAGGCACTTGATCTGGTAGCTGACGGCCGGCTGGGAATAGCCCAGGCACTTGGCCGCATGGTCCATCCTGCCTGTTTCGGCGATCGAGACGAAGGCGCGGAGCTCTCGCTCGTGCATGACCAACTCTCCTCAAACAATTCGCTGTCGGTGGACGAAAAAGACTCCGTCCCACCGTGTCGACGCCATTTTCACGCCCCACCGCACCGGTGCGGCAGCTCGCTGCAGGAACGTGTAGAGATGCCTTCGGCGCGGCCGGAGGGTGCTATAAGCGGGCCCTCATCGCGCCATATCGAAATATTCACAGTGGATTGGAGGGCGATCCGCGGACTGCGTACCGTCGTGGCCGCCTGCCGGCTCGTCGCCGGTGAGGCGCGACCGTCACGGACGGCGTCGATCCGCCGGCCTCGCGACCACGTACGGCCGCAGATGGTGTGCGAACGGATCCAGGTCGTTGCATCGATCGAGGAGGCTGGCGTGGAGTACGCCATAGAGACCCACGACCTTTCCAAGAGCTACGAACGTCACAAGGCCCTCGACGGGCTCGGTCTCGCGGTTCCGCCGGGAACGGTCCTGGGGCTGCTGGGCCCGAACGGTTCCGGCAAGACCACCACGGTCCGGCTGCTGACGACCCTGCTCAGGCCCGATTCCGGCAGCTGCCGGATCGTCGGCCTCGACGTCGTCAAGCAGGCCAAGGAGGTCCGGCGCAACATCGGCCTGGCCGGACAGTACGCGGCGGTCGACGAGCGGCTGACCGGACTGGAGAACCTCCGGCTCATCGGGACCCTGTACCACCTCGGCCGGCGCGAGGCCCACCGCCGTACCGACGACCTGCTGGAGCGGTTCGGGCTGACCGATGTGGCGGACCGTCAGGCCAAGACGTACTCGGGCGGTATGCGCCGGCGTCTCGACCTGGCGGCGAGTCTGCTCGCCGACCCGCCCGTGGTGTTCCTGGACGAACCGACCACGGGCCTGGACCTGATCAACCGCATCGCCATGTGGGAGCTGGTCCGGGAGCAGACCGCCCGCGGTACGACCGTGCTGCTGACCACCCAGTACCTCGAAGAGGCGGACCAGCTGGCCGACCGGATCGTCGTCCTCAAGAACGGCCGGACGATCGCCGACGGCACCCCTGACGAGCTGAAGGTGGGCGTGGGCGGCCAGCGCCTCGAGGTGACCCTCGCCGATCCGGCACGGGCCCAGGACGCCGCCCGTGCCCTGCGCGAGTGGGGCGTCGGCACGGCGACCGTCGGCGAGGGCGGCCGGCGGGTGACCGTGCCCGTCGACGGCGGCATCGACGCCGTCGCCACCGCGGTCACCGCGCTCAAGGGCGAGGGCGCGCACATCGTCGACTTCAGTCTGCGCAAGCCGTCGCTCGACGATGTTTTTCTCAGCCTGACCGGGCACGGAACACCGGCCCGGGATTCGCAGCCGGACGCAGAAGCGGAGCACGCGGCATGAGTGAGGTAATCGTCGACGGTGTGGCCCTGATCGGGCGGCACATCAAGCACATCCGCCGGGTCCCGCAGAAGCTGCTCTCCGTCACCGTGATGCCGGTGACCATGGTCCTCGCCTTCGGTTACATCCTGGGCAGCGCCATGGACGTGCCGGGCGTCGAGTACCGCGAGTACTTCATGGCGGGCGTGTTCGCCCAGGTCATGGTGGCGGGGATGACCACGACCGGTGTGGGCGTGTGCGAGGACCTGAACAACGGTCTCGTGGACCGTTTCCGGTCGCTGCCCATGTCCCGGTCCGCCGTCCTCATCGGGCGGACGGTGTCCGATCTGCTCCTCTCGGCGATCGCCTGCGTCGTGATGTCGGTCGTCGGGTTCGCGATCGGCTGGCGCATTCACGGCGGCTTCTGGTCCGCCCTCGCCGGATTCGGTCTGGTCCTGCTCCTCGGGTTCGTCGCCATCTGGGGCGGAGCGCTGCTGGGGCTGGTCCTGCGCAACGCCGAAGCGGTGGGCTCGCTCGGGTTCGTGATCGTCATGCCGTTCATGTTCCTGTCCAGCGCCTTCATCCCGCTGGACGGACTGCCGGGCTGGCTGCGCGCGGTCGCCCAGTGGAACCCGCTGACCGCGGTCACCGACCAGTGCCGGCGCCTGTGGGGCAACTCGACCACCGCCCACGGCGACGGCTTCGCCGCCGCACACCCGGGCCTGGTGTCCCTCGTGGCCCTGGCGGTCCTGTTCGTGGTGATCGTCCCGGCCACCGTGCGCAGCTTCGGCAAGGCCACGGCCCGCTGAATGGCCGCCGAGGAGACTTCCGGGGGCGGAGCCGGCGAGGTTCCCGGGGCGCGGCTCGACGAAGTGATGCCGCAGTGGCACTTCCGCAAGCGTCCCCACCGGGTCCGGATCGACGGGCCGGGCGAGGCCGTCCTGCGGGCGGTCACGGAGGTCACGTGGTCGGAAGTGCCACTGTTCTGCACACTGTTGCGGGTCGCGTCGTTCGGCCGGGTGCGTCGCGATCCGGGCCGGGCGGTCCTCGAGGAGTTCCTCTCCAGCGGCTTCACGACGCTGATGCGTGACGACCGGGAGCTGGTGCTCGCCGCGGTGTCGGGCGGTGAGCCGTTTCCCCCGCACGACGCGGACGGGGCGCGGGTGGCCTGGTTCCGCGACTACGCCGAGCCCGCCTCGACCAAGGTGGCCTTCGACTTCCGGTTCGTCGACGGTGTCCTGAGCACGGAGACCCGGGTCTTCGGCGCCGACGAGGCGGCCCGTGGCCGGTTCCGCCGGTACTGGTCGCTCATCCGGCTGCCGGCCGGGCTCGTCCGCAGGGAGATCCTGCACGCGGTCCGCCGCCGGGTCCAGCAGTGACGGTCCCGGCCGGGCGGCCGGCTCAGCTCTCGATGAGCCGGTGCAGGAGGACGGTGTCGAAGACGTCCTCCATACGGACGGCCCGGCCGCCCCGCAGCGTCCAGGCGTGCACGAACTTCAGCCGCTCGGTCCGCCCGCTGAGCGACGTGACGTCGCGGGAGCCGAACACCACGACGCGGTCGCCGGACTCCACGAACTCCTCGGGATACAGGCGCATCCCGCCGAGGACCGCGGGCACCCGGGACAGGAACTCCCTGACTCCCTGGTGACCGACGCAGGTGCCGCCGAGGCCGTAGTCGGCCATGCCGTCGGGGTGCACCCACTCGACCTCCGGGTCGAGGACGTCCAGGAGGGCGGCGGAGTCACCGGCGCGGAACGCTTCGTAGGCGGCCTGGACCAGGGCGAGCCGGGGTGAGCACTCGCGGGCGGGGGTGGGATTCACTGGTTGACGCTCCTCAGCGGTGGGCGGGCACGCGGACGTGGTCGGGGAAGTGGGCCAGCAGGGTGCGCCGGATGCCGTCGCGCCAGCCGACCGCGCAGGGCCCGGTCAGCGCCCGGCGCAGGGTGGGGTCGAACTGGTAGGTCTCCCTGGTGACCGCGCTGGGGACGAGATGCGCCTCGACGCCCGTCAGTTCTTCCATGAAGCGGATGCAGTCGGTGATGCCGACGGCCTCGTCGCCGCCCCAGTTGACGAGCGTCGCCGGGGTCTCGGCGGCTCGCCACAGCGAGGGGACCTGGGCGACCAGGTCGTCGGTGTGCAGCAGGGAGCACCAGTTCTGCCCCTCCAGGGGGACGGCGATGGGCTCACCCGCCAGCATGCGCTTGAAGTACAGCATCGGGACTCCGCCGTAGCCCCCGGGGCCGTAGGCGATGTTCAGCCGGGCGATGGTGGTGGGCAGGCCGAGGACCTGGGCGAAGGCGCGGACCGCGCCCTCGGCCGCGAGCTTGGCCACCGGATAGGCGGGCAGCCAGTCGGCGACCCCGTCGACCGGATCCGTCTCGGTGTAGCGGTGGTCCAGGGACTGCCGGGCGTACACCGCGCCGGTCGACACGTACAGGAAGCTCTCGGCCGCCCGGCAGTGGGTCATCAGCCGGCCGGCCGCCACCGAGTTCGCTTCGACGGCCGCGTTGAAGTCTCCGTCCTCGCCCCGGCGGACGGCTGAGTGCAGGACGTGGGTGAAGTCGTCCGGTACGTCGGCGAGCGTGTGGTCCGACGGGTCGGTCATGTCCCAGTACCGGGTGGTGATGGACCGCTCGTTGAGCCGGCGTTCGACGCCCGGGGCGCCGAACCGCCCCAGGCACCAGACCTCGTTGTGTTCCGCCAGCGCCTCGGCCACCGGCCGGGCCACCTGGCCGGTGCCGCCGGTCACCAGGATCTTCTTGCCCCTCAAAGCCGCTGTGCGGTCCTGCTGACGCGTGTGCATCGTGTCCCCCCGGTGTGTGGTGTCGTCGGTTCGCCGGTCATGGTTCAGTGGCGGTCGTGGCCCCGGGCCGCGGCTCTTGCGGCGGCGGTGCGGTCGGCCTCTTGCAGGGCGCGGTCGAGTTCGCCGCGCAGGATCCCCTGGAAGGCGGCGACGTGCCGGGGGCCCATCAGGGTGTAGTGCTCGCCGGGCACGTCGATGTAGCGGTTCGGTCCGGTCGTGTGTTCGTCCCAGCGGCGCAGCTCGTCGCGGATCCAGGCTTCTTTCGTGCCGCGCAGGGGCGTCGCGCTGAAGACGCTGACCGAGGGCACCGAGCCGCTCGGTTCGTAGCCGCGGCCGAGGTCGGTGAGGGAGTCGGCCAGTGCCGCCCAGTCCCCGAACTTCTTCTCGTCCATCCGGAGGGAGGCGAGGCGCTGCGGGTCGGCCTCGGCCAGCAGCGCGCCCGGCTGCTCCTCCTGCCGCATGCCGCGCAACCGGGCGGGCAGCTCCAGGGACTGCCGCTTGTCGATGAGCCCGAGAAAGAAGGCCAGGTTGACGGCGGTCTCGGTGAAGTCCAGTTCCTTCATGCGGTACTTGATGTGGGGCGGCAGGTTGAAGCTGCCGACGAAGTCGACCCGTTCGCCCTGGGACATGAGCACCTTGGCGATCTCGAAGGCAACGGCGGCGCCGAAGGAGTAGCCGGCGACGGCGTAGGGGCCGTGCGGCTGCCGGGCCCGGATGGCCTGGACGTAGCAGTCGACCATCTCGTCGAAGGTGGCGAAGGGCTTCTCGTGGGCGCCGAAGCCGCGGGCCCGCAGGGCGTGGAACGGGCGGTCGCCCGCGAAGTACCGGGCGAGGCTGACGAACACCAGGACCTCGCCGACGCCGGGGTGCACGCAGAACAGCGGGGTCTTGGTGCCGCCGGTCTGGAGGGGCACCAGCGGGTCGTACACGGCCGGTGCGGGCGGCTGCCCTCCGGTGAGACGGGCGGCGAGGGCGCGGACCGTCGGGGCCTTGAGGACGGTGACGACCTCCGGACGGACCCCGCCGAACCGTTCTGCCAGCTTGCTGCACAGGCGCAGGATGTCCAGGGACGTCCCGCCCAGGTCGAAGAAGTTGGCGGTGGCGCCGACGGCGTCGGGCTCCATGCCGAACAGCTCGGCGTAGACCTCCGCGACGGCGTGCTCGGCCGGCCCCTCGGGCGCGACGTGCCGGCCGAGCATCTGGACGGAGAGTGCGGCCACGGCCCGGCGTGCGGCGTCGTAGGCACCGGCTGCGAGCCGCTCGCGCATGAGGGCGCGCCGGATCTTGCCGAGGCTGGTCTTGGGGAAGGCGTCCTTGGGCAGCGGCAGGACGAGCGCCGGTCTGAATCCCCAGTGGCCGACCACGGCGCTGCCGACGGCTGTCACCACCCGGTGCAGCGCCGCGTCGTCGGCGTCCGGGACCTCGGGGTGGAAGGCGATCACCAACTGCTCGGTGTCGCTGCCCTCCGGGCGGACGGGAAAGGCCGCGCAGTACGATCTCGCCACTCCCTCCAGCGTCTCCAGGACGCTCTCCAGGTCGTGGCTGTAGTAGTTGACGCCATTGACGATGACGCTGTCCTTGCTGCGCCCCACGAGCGTGAGCCGCCCGTCGTCGATGCGTCCGAGGTCGCCGCTGCGGAACCAGCCGTCGGCGGTGAACGCGTTCCGCGTGGCCTGCTCGTCGTTGTGGTAGCCGGGGGTGATCACGGGCCCGTACAGCTGGAGTTCCCCCACCTGGCCCGGGGCCAGCACACGGTCGTCGGAGCCGGCGATCCGGATGTGCACACCGTCGATCGGGGTGCCCAGGCTGGCGAACTCCTGGCCCCGGTCCACGTCGGGGAAGGCCGCCCGGGAGTAGACGCTGCCCGCGCAGGTCTCGGTCATGCCGAAGGCCGGCCACAGGGTGTCGCGGGCGAGGCCGTGCGGCGCGTACGTGTCGAGGAACGCCTCGCCGGTGGTGCGTACGACCGCCTCGCCGCCGCTGATGATCTGGCGCACCCGGGACAGGTCGAGGCGTTCACCGGTCCCGCTCAGCCGTGGTGCGGCGGCGTTGAGGAGGCCGAGCAGGAAGTTGGGGGTGAAGCTCATGGTGACGCCGTGGCGCGCGATGAGCCGGAGGAACTCCAGGGGTTCCCCGAGGATCACCGGAGCCGCCACGTGCAACTGCCGGCTGCCGGTGGAGAGCGGCAGCAGGTGACATTCGAGGAGGGCCGCCACATGGTCGAAGGAGACCCAGTTCAGCGTGGTGTCGGCGGCGGTTAGCCGGTGGGGGCCGTTCTTGCCCGCCATCGATGCCAGCAGGTTGGCGTGACTGAGAACGACAGCCTTGGCCGCGCCCGTCGACGCCGATGTCAGCATGAGGACGGCGGTGTCCTCGGGCCGCGCGGTGCCCGGGGTGGCGGGCGGGACCTCGGACAGCCGTCCGAGGGAGAAGGCCACGTACTCCTGAGCCGGGGGGAGTTCGGCGGCGAGTGCGTCGCTGGTGACGACGAGGGGGCGGCCGAGGAGCCGGTCCACGTGGGCGAGGTGGGCGGCCCAGCGGTCGGGGTCGCCGCGCAGGGGCGCCACGGGGCAGGGCACGAAGCCGCCCAGGACGGCGGCCCAGAACGCGGTGAGGAACTCCCGCGGCTCCTCGAGGATCAGTACGACCTCGTCCTGCGGCCGCAGGCCCTGCGCGCGCAGCACGCCGAGCAGCCGCAGGGCGTCGTCGAGCAGTTCGGCGTAATTCTGGTCACGGTATGCGGCGTCCGCACCGCCCAGGCAGTAGCGGATACCCGAGTCGGGGTGCTGCTGTGCGGCATGCAGAAGCAGGTCGGCGACGTTCTGCGGCGCTGCGGTGCTCAAGGGATTCTCCGATACCTCAGGATGCGGCAGGGCGTGCGGCCCCGGCCGGTGTCGAAGGATGGAAAGGACAGAAGTTCCGTGAGCTGCCACTTCACAAGGCCATTCACGAGTCCGGCGCCGGCAGTGGGCGGAACTATTGGGGACGCTATCGGCGCAGCGGCCACCGTCCGGGACGGTGGTTATCGACAGGGAAATTCTTCATGAACCGAGCCACGAGGGCTTCGGGCCGGCGCTACGCGGGCGGCTCAATGATCACGGGGCCGGATCCGGCAGTATCTGATATATATCCGAGGCGGACCGTAATGCCCCGTATGGAATTCTCCACCCGGGTGCGCAGTCTCCCCCGCCGCCAGCCGGGCGGTGGGCGGAAGGAGTGCTCTGGGTGGGTGAAGGACGCGTCGTCACAGGGTCACCGTAGGCAGGAAAGTGCCTTGTGGGGCGGCCGTATGACCCCTAGTTGACAGCCGCACAGCACTAGGTGATGAGGCACCTACCCTGTGCGACCGAAGTGGTAATCGAGTCTTCTGTTTTCAGAGCGCTACTGCAACTTGGTGACACCCGCCGACAAGTCCTGTTATCAATGGTATGGAGTCCCCGTTGAGCCGACTCCAAATCCATGCCGCTCAGCCGCAAGTTGACTGAATCCGATCACTCGTTCTAGTGTCTGTCCGGTTCGAGCTAATTACTGCCCGCCCAGCGGCGGCCGCGAGCCAGGTTATTTAATGTGCAACCGGTTCACGGTCCCCGTAGCGCCCTCGACCTTGCCGAACAGGCACGGAACGCGGAGCGGAAAACGGCAGGCAAGGTCTGAACACACGGGGGATACACGAATTGGACGTGATAGTTGAACCGCCGGCCCTGCGCACGACGGGCGGCTGGGCCGGTGGCCACGCCGCTCATCTGGAGCACGCACTGCTCCAGGCCAGGGCCCTGATCGAATCCACGGTGTCGATGCACCGTGAGCGCCAAGCCCTTCCCAGTCCCGTGGCGCGCAACAGCGTCGCCCAGCTCGGTGACGCCATGGAGCAGCTCATCGGCCGCGCCCGGCACTCCGTCGCCATCGCCCTCACCGGCCCCGGCGAGTTCACCGAATCCGCCCTCCGGCTCCTTGCCCGCGGCCCGGCCCGGGCGACCGTGCGGGTGCTGTGCACCACCGACGCCACACAGGTCTCCGCCGACCGGCTCCGCCGGCTCCCGCAGCCGCGTCTCGACGCACGCGTCACCGACAGCGAACTGCGCAGGGTCCTCGTGGTCGACGGCACGGTCGCGCTCGTCCAGGCGCCCGGACACGCGCCCGACGGGCAGTTCGCCGTCGTCCACGACACCGCCGCCGTACGTGCCCTGGAACTGCTCTTCGCCGGGGCCTGGTCCGGCAGCCGCGGCCTGGCGGACCACCTGCGGCTCAGCCCCCGTCTGCGTACCGAACTCGTCCGGAACATCCTGGAGCGGCTGCGCGCGGGCCACACCGACGAGGCGGCCGCCCGCGAGATCAACGTCTCCCTGCGCACCTACCGGCGGTACGTCGCCGAGATCATGCGGGAACTCGACGCCAACTCGCGTTTCCAGGCCGGGGTTCGTGCGGTGGAGTACGGCCTGCTGTCGGCCTGACCGGACAGGGTCATCACCGGGTGGGCGACCCCGCGCGGGCGCCCACCCGGCCCAAGGGGAACGGGGAGAGCGAGAAGACGTGTCCGATCGTCCCGAGGACGAACTGGAACAAGCGCTGCTGGAAGTACGGGCACTCATCGAGTCGTCCGTGGCCATCCACCGCGACCGCAGCGCACAGGAACAACTCATCACCGCCGTCGAGAACGACTACGCCGCCGTCCTCGACACCGCCCGTACTCTGATCCGGGGGGCCACCCGCAGCATCGACATCGTCCACGCGCGGCCGCCGAGCGCCTCGGACCGGGCGGCACGCCCCTCGGACCGAGCCGAACGGGAGCTGCTCTACGCCGCGGCGGAGGGGGTGGGGGTGCGCCTGCTCACCATCCCGCCGCTGCTCGACGAGGAGTTCGTGCGCGAGCAGTTCGGCAGGCACCGGCCGGTGGCGGTCCGCGTGTCGCGCATGCCCCCGCTGCAGGCGCTCATCGTCGACGGCAGCGCCGCGCTCGTGGTGGCCGACTCCTCCGTCGGGCGCCGATCCTCGGTGATCCGGGTGCCCGAGGTGCTGCACACCCTGCGCACGTTCTTCCAGAGCGTGTGGAGCGACGCCGTGCCCGCGGGCGAGACCGTCGTCTTCGGTGACCGGGACCGTGCGGCACTGGCCCAGCGGATCCTGGGCGCCCTGCAAGCCGGGGTCACCGACGAGGTCGCCGCCCGCGAACTGACCGTCTCGGTGCGGACCTACCGCCGCTACGTGGCGGAGATGATGTCGCTGCTCGGCGCCAGCTCCCGCTTCCAGGCCGGGGTGCGGGCCGCCGAACTGGGCCTGATCCCGGCGCCGAGGCCGGGGTCCGCGGGCCGCTGACGCGCATCGGGCGGTCGGGCCCTCTGTGGGCGCCGGGGAGGGAACCCGGCGCCCATGTCCACGTGTGCCCGTACGCCGGGCCGGGCGGCCCGTCAGCCCGCCTGCCGCGCCATCGCCGCGATCAGGCTCTTGGGCCGCATGTCGGTCCAGTTCTGTTCGATGTAGTCCAGGCAAGCCTGCCGGCCGTCCTGCCCGTACACGGTGGTCCATCCCTGCGGTACGTCGACGAAGGCGGGCCACAGAGAGTGCTGGCCCTCGTCGTTCACCAGGACGTAGTAGCCGGCATCCTTGTCCTCAAAGGGATTCGTCATGGTTGATTCGCTCCGTTCCGGTCAGTGCGTGTACTGCTCGTGCTGGGAAAGGCCGTCCAGGACGTCCGAACCGTAGAATTCCCGCACCCAGTTGGTGTGATAAAGCGTGTCGAGATAGCGCTCGCCGAAATCGGGGGCGATCGCCACCGCGGTGACCTCGCCCCTGGGCCGGTGCTCCGCGAGCCAGCGGCTCGCGCCGGCGATGACGGTTCCCGTCGAGCCGCCGAACAGGAACCCGGTCCGGGCGAGCCGGTGGCAGGCCCGGACGGTCTCCGCCTCCGGCACGTGCACCACGTGGTCCACGAAGGACTCGTCGAGCAGCTGCGGCCGGACGCCGGCGCCCAGGCCCGGAATCATCCGCAGGCCGGGCGGGGTACCGAAGGTGACGGAGCCGACGCTGTCCACCGCGACGACGGTCACCCGGGGATTGGTCTGGCGGAAGTACCGCGCGCAGCCCATCAGGGTGCCGGTCGTGCCGGCACCGATGAACAGCACGTCCAGATCCGGGAAGCGGTCCGCGATCGCGGGCGCGGTCCTTCGGTAGTGGGCCTTCCAGTTGTTCGGGTTGGCGTGCTGGTTCAGCCAGACGTACCGCGGGTCGGCCGCGCACTGCTTGGCCACGTAGTCCAGGCGGGCACCGAGCAGCCCCCGTTCCGGGTCCTCCTCGGTGATCACCTTCACCCGGCTTCCCATGGCCTCCATCAGGAGCCGGGTGGCCAGGTTGCACCGGGCGTCGGTGACGCACTCGAAGGCGTAGCCCCGGCTCGCGGCGATCATGCTGAGGGCCACGCCCAGGTTGCCGGACGAGGACTCGATCAGGATCGAATCGGGGTTCAGCAGCCCTTCGCGCTCGGCGGCGTCCACCATCTCGGTGGCCGCCTTGATCTTGATCGAGCCGGCGAAGTTGAAGCCCTCGCACTTGAGGTAGACCGGCAGGTCCATGGTCGCGTGCAAACCGAGGTACAGGTCCTCCTGAATGAACTCCTCAGGAACGCTGACGATGGGCAAGCCCTCAGCCCCTCGACCCGTAGCGGCTGAGTTCGTGGAAGAAGCCCGGCACCACCGTCAGCTCGCCGGCGGCGTCCACTTGGTCGTACACGTGCTTGCCGAGCGCGAGATCGAGGACGCCCAGACCGAACGGCGAGAAGACCAGCGGCCTGCTTCCGTCGTGCCCGGGCGCCCGCCCCGTCAGGACGTCGTACAGGGTGCCGTGCAGGAAGTCACGGTTGCCGCTGAGCTGTTCGGCCAGGTGGGGCGAGGTGTCGGCCTTGAGACAGTGCTCGACGTCGTCGACGATGTTGGTCGAGGCCAGCACGATCTCCGGGGACAGGTCGCGCAGCGAGACGTGCAGGACCAGCGGATTGTGGGCGAACCACGCGGGCTCCGTGACGTGCGGGGCACCGGCCACGGTCGCGAAGACCACCAGGTCCGACTGGCGGATCAGGTCCTCGGCCCGCTCGTGGATGGCGACCTTTTCGCAGCCGGTGCCGCGGAGGTAGTCACCGAACCCCGCGGCGTGCTCGGGCGCCAGGTCGTGGACCCCCACCTCGTCGAACGTCCAGCCGTTCGCGGCGAGGTAGGTGTGCACGTACCGGGCGATC
Organism: Streptomyces actinomycinicus; assembly: GCF_016741775.1. GTDB lineage: Bacteria > Actinomycetota > Actinomycetes > Streptomycetales > Streptomycetaceae > Streptomyces > Streptomyces actinomycinicus. Next base: position 29,825 of record NZ_JAERRK010000002.1, read on the forward strand.
AGCCCCACGCCGAAGAAGCCGATCCGGCGCGGGCGGCCGTGCTCCCGGGTGAGGACGTCGGCGGCCAGCGCCGCCGAGGCGGCGGTACGCGCGGCGCTGATGATGGACGATTCGAGACAGGCGATCGGGTATCCGGTGTCCCGGTCGTTGAGCAGCAGCACCGCCGAGGCCCGGGGTATGCCGGCGGCCACGTTCTCCGGGAAGCTGGAGATCCACTTCAGGCCGTCCACCTGGCTCCCGCCGCCGATCGACGCGGGCAGCGCGATGATGCGCGCGCTCGGACGGTCCGGGAAGCGCAGGAAGTAGGAGGGCGGGTTCACCGTGTCGCCCTCGCCGTGCGTCCGGTAGGCGGCCTCGATCAGCTTCGTCACCTGCTGCTCGTGCCCAGTGAGCACCCTGTCCACTTGGGCGCCGGAAATCACCGCGAACGGCGGCACGTGTCCTTGCATGGATTCCACTCCATCCTCGCGGGGGCGGCCCGGTCCGTCGCCGACCCCTCGATGGGGAATCCGGACCGGGCCACTGGCATCAGTGCCATCGATTTCGGCCGACCGAATCGCTCGTCACCACCGCGGAGTTGAGGCCGGGCCCCCGTTCGGTCGACATGGGTCAAACCCTAGATATCAACCGGCCGCAGCGCCTTCGTCCATTGAAGACCTCTATATACATGTCAAGGAACCGGTGGAGTCCGGGACGCACGTGCGCGCCCCGCGGCCGCTCAGCGGTGCTCGAGCAGCCCTTCCGGCACGGAAGCCGGGGCACTGCGCCGCCGACGGTGGTACGCGACCGCCGACACCGCGAGGAGGGGAGCCCAGGCGAGCAGCGGGGTGTAGCAGACGACGAGGAGGACCGACTGCGCCCTGGTGTCGGTGAGCGCGCCGTCCGCAAGATTGCCGCCCTGGACGAAACCGACCAGGAGGCTCAGCGCGAACAGGAGGGACGCGCCGACGAGCGCCGGCACCACCGCCGCGAGCGGGTGGACCGGCCGTCCGCCGATCACCGGGATCCAGCGCGGCACGACCTCGCCCCACGGCTGCACCAGGCCGAGCGTCAGCAGGGCCAGCCCCTCCGTGACCGCCGTCAGGACCAGGACGTACGCCACGCCCCAGCCTGTGCGCACCGGCTCGGAGGTCACCGGGAGCCCGGCGGCGAGAGCGATCCGCCACAGCCCCGAGGGCAGGGTGATCAGCGGTACGGCGTAGGCGGCGCGGACGGCCCAGCGCGGTACGTCCGGACTTGTCTTCCTGAGCATGCGGTCCACTCTCGTCGCTGTCGCGCCCCCGCGCCTCAGCCTCGGGCGGTATCCGCCTCCCCCGTTCGGCGGAGGCGGGCCGGCACCCCTGAACGGTCACCCCGGCCGGAGCTGTCCCGTGCGCCGGGCGACCACGTCGCACAGTGCGTCCAGGGCCCGAGACGGCGGCCCGGGAGGCAGCCGGTCCAGGACCGAACGGGCCTGGACGAGCCGCTCCTCCATGAGACTGCGGGCCCGGGCCATGGCCGGGGACCGCCGCAGCAGTTCGAGTGCGCGCTGGTGGGCCGCGCCCGCCAGCCCCGACGGGGCCCCCAGCAGGGCCCGCAGTTCGTCGTCACGGGGGTCGTCGCCGGCCCGGACGAGCAGGACGGGCAGGCAGGCCACGCCGACCGCCAGGTCCTTGCCCTGTTCCTTGCCGCTCAGCGCGGACGGCGAGGTGATGTCGAGCAGGTCGTCGGCGATCTGGAAGGCCACACCGAGGTGTTCGCCGTACTCGGCGAGCACGTCGGCCACGGAGGCGGGCGCCCCGGCCTGGAGCGCGCCGAGCCGCAGCGCGAGGGACATCAGGGCCGCCGACTTGTCGGAGACCACGCTGAAGTAGTGGGCCAGCGGGTCGTCGTCCGCGTCCGGGCCGAGCAGTTCCCGCATCTGGCCCCGCACCAGCCGCTCGGAGGCCTCGGCGTGCAGTGGCAGGGTCTGCGCCACCAGGCCGGCGGACAACCGGGCGGAGGTGGCGAGCAGCCAGTTGCCCGCCCTGACGGCGACGCAATCGCCCCAGCGCACGTTGACGCTGGGCACCCCGTGCCGGATGCGGGCCTGGTCCATCACGTCGTCGTGGTAGAGCGAGGCGACGTGGACCAGCTCGGAGATCACGGCGGCGTCCACGACGCCCGGCGCTCCCGGCTCCGCGAACTCGGCGGCCACGAGCGTGAGCAGCGGACGCAGCCGCTTGCCGCCCGCCGCGACGAGATAGCCGACCACCTCGGCCACCCGCGGGTCGGCCGCCCTCGCGGCACACTCCAGGAGCCGCTCCTCGACGCGGCCGAGACCGGCGGCCAGACGGTGTTCCAGCTCCTCCTCCCGCAGCGCGATCCGGAAAAGCACCGAACTGCCGCGCGCCTTCGCGACCGGCGTGGCCACCTGCGACATCTGCCCCTCCTCCGGGGCGCGTCTGCGTCGTCACGGCCCACCACGCCGAACGGTAGGAAGGGGGCGTCCGGCCGGGACAGGGAATCCACCTCCGCTGTCCGCAAGAGGACAGCTCGGGGACGTCCGGCGGGCGCGGGCCCCTCGGCGGGGGCGGCATTCGGCCGGAAGTTTCCCCCCAGCTGTCAACAACGTGTCGATCATCCCGCTCGGAGCCTGCAATTCCGGGTTGACGCGTGAGACTTGACGGGCAGCGCCCGAACCCGGCCACGACTCCAGCGGCGTGCCCGCGTGCGCCGGTGCCGTGCGCTGCCTCCACCCCGCGTTGTGTCGCCGCCGTCCGAACACCGGGCGGCCATAGGTGCTGCCATGCCGCAGTCCTGCAGCCGCGCACCACCATCCCTTTCCAAAGGAGCGTCATGTTCGGACGGATAGGCCGGTTCTCCGTCAACCGGCCTTGGCTGGTCATCCTGGCCTGGATCATTGCCGCGGTCGCGCTGGCCACCCTGGCGCCCCAGCTGAAGTCCAGTACCGACCAGGCCGACTTCCTGCCCTCCCGGTACGAGTCGGCCCAGGTCACGAAGATCCAGGAGAAGGCGTTCCCGCAGCAGGAGACCCCGGCTGCCGTGGTGGTCTTCCAGCGGACCGACGGCGGCGAGCTGACGGCTGCCGACAAGGCCACGGTCGCCAAGGTGGCCAAGGAGTTCCAGGCGAAGCACTACGAGACCTTCGACAAGGTCCTGACTTCGCCCGAGGCGGTCTCCAAGGACGGCCGGATGGCGCTGGCCAGCGTCGTCTCCGCCGAGAAGGACCCGGCCACCGACGAGGGCCTGGAGTCGGTCCGCACCCTGCGTGAGGACGGCAAGGAGCAGCTCCGGGGCAGCGGCCTGAAGATGGGCGTCACCGGCCCCACGGCCCTGGCGCTCGACGCCAAGGAAGCGGCCGGCGACACCGACGCCATGATCATGATGGCGACGCTGCTCCTGATCATCGTGCTGCTCGGGGTCATCTTCCGCAGCCCGCTCATCGCGCTGCTGCCGGTCCTGACCATCGCGCTCATGTTCATCGTGGCCAACGGCGTGATAGCCACCGCCAGCGAACTCTTCGGCCTCGAGGCGGACAGCAGCAACTCCGCGATCCTGATCGTGGTCCTCTTCGGTGTCGGCACCGACTACATCCTGTTCCTGCTGTTCCGGTACCGGGAGCACCTGCGCGAGGGCCGTGAGCCCAAGCAGGCCCTCGTCGACTCCGTCTCGCGCGTCGGTGAGACCATCGCCTCCGCCGCGGGCGCGGTGATCGTCGCCTTCCTGGCCCTGCTGTTCTCCACCATGGGCAACCTGCGCGCGATGGGGCCGTCCCTCGCGATCTCCGTGGCCGTCACCCTCGTCGCCGCGCTCACTCTGGTGCCCGCGGTCTTCTCGCTCCTCGGCACGAAGGCGTTCTGGCCGTCCAAGGCGTGGAAGCGGGCCCCGAAGAACCGTCTCGCCGGCAACGTCGGCAACTTCGCCTCCCGGCGCCCCGGCCTGGTCGCCGCCGCCTCCACGGGCCTGCTCGCCGTGCTCGCCATCGGGGCGCTCGGCTTCAAGCCGGGCTTCGACCAGGAGAGTTCGCTCCCCAAGTCCCTGGAGTCGATCCAGGCCAACGCGGATCTGCAGAAGAGCTTCTCGGCGGGCGAGACCGAGCCGAGCCTGGTGTTCGTCACGTCGCGTGGGGGTGCACCGCTCGACAAGACCGCCCTCGACTCGTTCCGGCAGTCCGTCGCGAAGGTGTCCGGCGTCGGTGAGGTCTCCCCGGCCCGCCTCAGCCCCAAGGGCGACGTCGCCCAGTACAACGTGGTGCTGAAGTTCCGGCCCTCCTCCGACGGGGCCATCGACCTGGTCTCCGGACCCCTCAGGGACGCGGTGCACGAGAACGCGCCCGAGGGTACGCAGGCGCTGGTGGGAGGAAAGACCGCCGTCCTCGCCGACATCGAGGACGCCGTCAAGCACGACTACAAGCTGGTCTTCCCGATCGCCGCGCTCGCCATCCTGCTCATCCTGGGGCTGCTGCTGCGCAGCGTCGTCGCCCCGCTCTACCTGATGCTCGCCGTCGGTCTCGGCTTCGCCGCGACGCTGGGCTCGGCGGTCTGGCTCTTCCAGAACGTCAAGGGCGAGGACGGGATGCTGTTCTCCCTGCCCATCGTGGTGTACCTCTTCGTCGTCGCCATCGGAACCGACTACAACATCCTCATGGTGGCGCGGCTGCGCGAGGAGGTGCTCAACGGCAGGTCCACGGCCGAGTCCGTACGTCTGGCCGTCTCCCGGTCGGCCCCGACGATCGGCTCGGCCGCCGTCATCCTGGCGGGCACCTTCGGCGTCCTGATGCTGGCGGACAACTCCATGCTGCAGCAGATGGGCTTCGCCGTGGCGTTCGGCATCCTGCTGACCGCGTTCGTCATGGCGCTGCTCCTGGTGCCCACGCTGACCGGACTGATCGGCCCGAGGGCCTGGTGGCCCCGGAACCGGACCGGACAGCACTCCGGCGAGCCCGAGCAGTTCCTCGCCGGGCCTCACCAGGAGGAGCAGGAGCCGGTGCCCACCGGCAGCGGCTCCTGACCCGGCCGCACGAAGAGCCGAGCGTACGAAGGGCCGGCCGTACGAACGGCCAAGCGCACGAACGGCCAAGCGCACGAACGGCCGAGCGCACGAACGGCCGAGCGCACGAAGGCCGGGCAGCCCCCTCGGGGCCGGCTGCCCGGCCCGGCCCTTGCGCGTGCCGTACGACCCCGCGCACTCCAGGCGGCGCGCCGTACCGTCCGCCATGGGCGCATCTTGCTGCCACGGAAGGACCATTGGTCCAGATCGGTGGTTAATCTCCCGCGGTGTCGGCTCCTCGGCGCAGGACGGTCGAGAGCTGATCGCATCGTTCTCGACGGTTCCTCAGTGTTGCCGACGGACAGTGGCCGACAAGCCGCGGTCGGCTTGACGACGAAAGGAAGTGATGAGAGCGGTGGACCACCGGTGGGTGCCCTCCGGCCCGGACGAGGCGAGGCCCGGGGACCGTCGTGCCTCCTGCGGAAGTGCGGGCGAGGGCGCAGCGACAGCGGAGACGGTCGCACGGGCCGTCGAGCCGGTGCCGACGCCCTGTTACAGGTGATGTGTTCGTGGACATCGATGCGACAGAAGCGGGTCCGGGGCATCCGTGGGACGAGAGCCGTACGGGCTCACGGCCCGGGAAGGACGAGATCGTCCGGTCCCTCCTCAAGGTGAGTTCCCTGATCCAGGACACCGCGGCCCTGCACCGGGGCGGGGAGGTCAAGCGGTCCTGGACGACACCGGTGGCACCGGACGAGACGTCGGTCGTGGAGGCCGTCGCACAACTCGTCCGCCGGGCGCGGCAGTCGGTGGACATCTGCTTCGCCGAGCACACCCCCCGTTCCCGCCGGTTCATCGAGGCCCTACGGGCGCGGAAGGCAACGGTACGGGTGCGGATCACCCACTCCGGGCCCGGGCGGGCCGGCACTCGGGAGTTCTGGGAGCGCGTCGCGGGCAGTGACCACATCGAGGTCAGAACCGCCCGCGTACCGCTGATCGACTGCGTCGTCGTGGACTGCCGGAGCGCGCTGCTGATCGCCGACTCGCCCCTCGGGCCCCAGGTGTCCCTCACCCGCGCCGGCGGCGTGGTCGGGGCGCTGCACGCGTTGTTCCTCGCCGTGTGGCGCGGCGCGACACCGGTGCGGGCCCGGATCGACTGGGGCGGTCGCGCCCGCGCCGAGCTGGCGGAGCGGGTCCTGCGCTGTCTGCACTCGGGGATGACGGATGCGCAGGCCGCAGATGAGCTGTCGGTGTCCACGCGCACGTATCAGTGCTACGTGGCCGAGGTCATGGCGGCACTGGGCGCGACGTCCCGCTTCCAGGCGGGCCTGCGCGCGGCCGAACTCGGCCTGCTCCCCACCGCGACACCACCGACGGCACCGCTCGAGACCCCATCGACGGCACCACCGGCGGCACCGCTCGAGACCCCACCGACGGCACCACCGGCGACACCGCTCGAGACCCCACCGACGGCACCGCCCGCGGCCCCGCCTGAGGACTAGCCGCTGCCGGCGCACTGGCCCACCCGGGGACCAGCCTCTCCTGGCAGGCCGGCACGCTGCCAGGAACGACTGGCAGCTTCCTGCGAGGAGCCTGGGCTCGCCGGGCCGGGCCGCACAGAATGAGCACGGGATTGCGATCCGCCGGTCACCTGACTGACCGATCCCTCGCGGAGCGTTCCTCCCGGGCCGGCCGCGGCACACCCCCCGCCCGGCCGACCGGAAGCGAGTCGAGGGCCCAGCCCACCCCACACCGGGCCCTCGACCTCGCACCCGGCACAAATATGTCGCCGTGCAGGTTCATCCAGCACACGCGTCCGTGGCGAGCGAAGCCTGTCCGGCGCGTGGTGTACACATGGCACACTCGGTACCCTTGAGCGCATGACGCAGCCACTGCCCGTAGAGTCCATCCGACATGTCCGCGCCCACCTGGCGGAGGTCGTGGAGCGCGCCGATCGCGATGACGTACCCACAGTGATCACGCGTCGCGGCAAGCAAGTCGCCGCCGTGGTGTCGATCGAGGTGCTGCGCAAGTACCAGGAGTGGGAAGAGCGCGAGATCAACCGGATCATCGACGAGCGCATGGCCAACCCGGCACCTGGTATCCCGATCGAGGACATCATGAGGGAGACGCTGGCGCGCGGTGAGTGAGTACCGAACCGTCTTCCGACCCGAGGCGCGGGCGGAGCTTCGCAAGATCCCTCGCGACATGGCCCTGCGCATGCTGGCCAAACTGACCGGGCTGGAGAGCGACCCCCTCGGCTTCAACACCACCGCGCTCGTGTCACAGCCAGAACGCCGTCGGCTGCGAGTCGGCGACTACCGGGTCGTCTACACGATCGACAACGGAGCGCTGGTGGTCTGGGGGGTTCACGTGGGGCACCGGTCCACCGTTTACGAGACCTGATTGCCGCTGACTGCGCGTCAGAACATCCAGCACCCATCCCGCACGGTGCCGGCGAAGGGGTCGGACTCGACAGAGTCCGACCCCTTCTGACCTGCATGTTTGCCAGGTCAGCGACCTGGTGTCACTTCATCCGCTCAGACGTTGAACCGGAACGTCCACCACAACGCTCTCACCTGCGAAAACGGGCTTCTGAGAGATCCAAGTCAGCACAGAATCAGCACCGGCGGCAGGTCCGGGGTTTTCAGGACAGCCAGGAAGGCGGTCGCCCCTTGACGATCTCGTGGCCCGGACCTCGCCGAGTCGCTACGGTTTAGCCATGACCGCACTGCCCGACTGGATGCGCCCGCCGCGCGAGGAAGGCTGGCTCGCGGAGGACCTGGACCGCCTCCCCGAGGCGCCACGCCACACCGAGCTGATCGACGGAGCCCTCGTCTTCATGATGTCGCCCCAGCGGTCCTGGCATGGCCGCGTTGTCACCTCCCTGACCACCACACTCATGGCCACCGCGCCCGCCGGTTTCGAGGTCGAACGGGAGATGACGATCCGCCTCGACGAGCGAAACCGGCCGGAGCCGGATCTGCTCGTGACGACCGCGCCCTACGACCCGGACCGCACGTGGTACGCGCCGGAAGAGGTCCGGCTCGTCATCGAGGTCGTCTCACCGGAATCCGCCCACCGTGACCGCACGGTGAAGCTACACAAGTACGCAGAAGCCAAGATCTCGCACTATTGGTGCATCGAAGAAGAAGATGGCGCTCCTGTCGTGCACGTCTACGAACTCGACGAACCGACCGGCGTCTACGCGCCCGCGGGTATCTTCCGGGGCGCCCTCGAACGTCCTGTGCCCTTCGAGATCAACGTGGACCTCGACAAGCTCACCCCATCGCGGGGCAACTGAAAGTCAGCACCAAGTCAGCGCAGGAACGCGGAAGGGGCCTGGCTCACCAGAGCCCGGCCCCTTCGACCTGCGCGCCTGACGAATCATCTGGCGCTCGGTACAGCAGCGATCACACGTTGAACCGGAACTCCACCACGTCGCCGTCCTGCATGACGTAGTCCTTGCCCTCCATGCGGGCCTTGCCCTTGGCGCGGGCCTCGGTGACCGAGCCGGTCTCGACCAGGTCCGCGAAGGAGATGACCTCGGCCTTGATGAAGCCCTTCTGGAAGTCGGTGTGGATGACACCGGCGGCCTCGGGGGCGGTGGCGCCCTTCTTGATCGTCCAGGCGCGGGACTCCTTGGGGCCGGCCGTCAGGTAGGTCTGCAGGCCGAGGGTGTCGAAGCCGACGCGGGCGAGGGTGGCGAGACCGGGCTCTTCCTGGCCGACGGACTGGAGCAGCTCCAGCGCCTCGTCCTCGTCCAGCTCGGCGAGGTCGGCCTCCAGCTTGGCGTTGAGGAAGATCGCCTCGGCGGGGGCGACCAGGGCGCGCTGCTCGTTCTTGAATTCCTCGTCGGTCAGCTCGTCCTCGTCGACGTTGAAGACGTAGAGGAACGGCTTGGTGGTGAGCAGGTGCAGGTCGTGCAGCAGCTCGTTGCGCTCGGTGCCCTGGACGATGCCGTGCGCGAAGAGCGTGTCGCCCTTCTCCAGGATCTCCTTGGCCTCCTCGACCGCCTTGACCTTCGGCGCGATGTCCTTCTTGATCCGGGACTCCTTCTGGAGGCGCGGCAGGACCTTCTCGATGGTCTGGAGGTCGGCGAGGATCAGCTCGGTGTTGATCGTCTCGATGTCGTCCTTCGGCGAGACCTTGCCGTCGACGTGGACGACGTTCTCGTCCTTGAAGGCGCGGATGACCTGGCAGATCGCGTCGGACTCGCGGATGTTCGCGAGGAACTTGTTGCCGAGGCCCTCGCCCTCGGAGGCACCGCGCACGATGCCGGCGATGTCGACGAAGTCGACCGTGGCCGGGAGGATGCGCTGCGACTCGAAGATCGAGGCGAGCTTGGCGAGACGGGCGTCGGGCACGCCGACCACGCCGACGTTCGGCTCGATCGTGGCGAACGGGTAGTTGGCCGCCAGCACGTCGTTCTTGGTCAGGGCGTTGAACAGGGTCGACTTGCCGACGTTGGGCAGGCCGACGATTCCGATCGTGAGCGACACGTTGCGACTTCCCGTAGATGAGTGGGCCAGGGGGCTGCCAGGGGCCAGAGACCGACACTGGCCGATCCACCAGTTTACGGCGTCCCGCGCCATCGGCTCACGGAAGCGTCGAACGCCCGGCCGAGCCTTCCGCATCGGCGTGTCTGAGGGCTGATTGGGCACATAAACAGACCTAAGTTGGTCCGATGGAGCAACACAGATCGCGACCCCCGAACGACGGACCGCGACGCGGCACACCGCCCGCACCGCTGCCGCCACAGGCCCGGCGCCGGCCGGGCGGGGAGGGCAGGGCCGCACCGGGAGCGGCCCGTCCGGCGCGTGCGGCCCGGACCGCGCGGCCCGCGCGTGCGGGCGGACGCCCTGCCGGGGCGGGCGGGCGGCCCGCGCGTGCGGGCGGACGCCCTGCCGGGGCGGGCGGGCGGCTGCCGAACCCGCGGCTCACCGGGCTCGGCGGCGGGCTGTTCTGCATCCTGGCGATGTGCCTGCTCGGCTACCTCGACCAGCTGCTCTTCGGGGCTTCCCTGACGGCGTACGGGGTGCTGTTCCTGCCGGTGTGCGTGCTGACGGCGCTGTGGGTGCGCGCCGGGGACGTGCTGACCGCGCCCGTGGTGGTGCCGATCGCCTTCGCCGCCGGCCTGCTGCCCGTGGCCGGCGGCAGCGCGGGCCTCGCCGGCCGCCTGATGGGACTCTTCACCGGGCTGGCCACCCAGGCGGGCTGGCTGTACGGGGGCACGCTCGCCGCGGGGGTGATCGTGCTCGTGCGCCGGGTGCAGTGGGTACGGCAGCAGCGGCGCCGCGACTGAGCGGGCGGGACCGGAACTGGCGGCCGGGGGCTCAGGCCTTCTCGGCCGCTCTCATCGCCGCTCCCACGATCCCCGCGTTGTTCTGGAGCTGCGCGGGGACGATCTCGGCCCTGATGCCCTCGATGAAGTGCAGGAACTTGTCCGCCTTGCGGCTGACGCCGCCGCCGACGATGAACAGCTCCGGCGAGAACAGCATCTCCACGTGCGCCAGGTACTTCTGCACGCGGTGGGCCCACTGCTGCCAGCTCAGCTCGTGGTCGTCCTTGGCCTTGCTGGAGGCGCGCTTCTCCGCGTCGTGGCCGTTCAGCTCCAGGTGGCCCAGTTCCGTGTTCGGCACCAGGACGCCGTCGGCGAAGACGGCACTGCCGATGCCGGTGCCGAAGGTGAGCAGGATGACCGTGCCCTTGCGGCCCCGGCCGGCGCCGAACCGCATCTCGGCGACGCCCGCCGCGTCCGCGTCGTTGACCACGGTCACCGGGAGGCCGCCGAGTCTGTCGCTGAACAACGCGCGCGCGTCGGTGTCGATCCAGCCCGGGTCCACGTTCGCCGCCGTACGCACCATGGCCCCGCCCGTGACCACCCCGGGGAAGGTCAGCCCGACCGGGCCGGTCCACCCGAAGTGGTCGATCACCTGCTTGACCCCGTCGGCCACGCCGTCAGGGACCGCCGGGTGCGGGGTGAGCACTTTGCAGCGCTCCTGGGCCAGGTCGCCCCGGTCCAGGTCCACAGGGGCGCCCTTGATCCCGGATCCGCCGATGTCCACGCCGAAGATCTGCATGGCTCCACGTTACGACGGGCGACTGACGGTCACGCCTCGGACGTACCGGTCCCGCCGCGCGCGGCCACCAGGGCAGCGGCTTCCTCGCGCAGGTCACGGCGCAGTTCCTTGGGCAGCGAGAAGGTGATGGACTCCTCGGCGGCCTTGACCAGCTCCACGTCCGCGTAGCCGCGCTCGGCGAGCCACTCCAGGACCTGCTCGACGAGCACCTCGGGCACGGAGGCACCGGAGGTGACGCCGACCGTGCCGACGCCCTCCAGCCAGGCCTCGTCGATCTCGTCGGCGAAGTCCACCAGGTAGGCCTCGCGGGCCCCGGCCAGCTTGGCGACCTCGACGAGCCGCTTGGAGTTGGAGGAGTTGCGCGAACCGACGACGATGACCAGCTCGGCCTCGGCGCCCATCTGCTTCACGGCGAGCTGACGGTTCTGCGTGGCGTAGCAGATGTCGTCGCTGGGCGGGGAGACGAGCCCCGGGAACTTGGTCTTCAGGGCGTCGACGGTCTCCATGGTCTCGTCGACGGAGAGGGTGGTCTGGGAGAGCCAGACGACCTTCGAGGGGTCGCGTACCTCGACCTTGGCGACGTCCTCCGGGCCGTCGACCAGCTGGATGTGGTCGGGGGCCTCGCCGGAGGTGCCGATGACCTCCTCGTGGCCCTCGTGGCCGATCAGGAGGATGTCGTAGTCCTCGCCCGCGTACCGGACGGCTTCCTTGTGCACCTTGGTGACCAGCGGGCAGGTGGCGTCGATGGTGGCGAGGCGGCCCTGCCTGGCCTCCTCGTGGACGACGGGGGCGACGCCGTGCGCCGAGAACATGACGATGTTGCCCGGCGGCACCTCCTCCGTGCGCTCGACGAAGACTGCGCCCTTCTTCTCCAGGGTCTGCACGACGTACTTGTTGTGGACGATCTCGTGCCGGACGTAGATCGGGGCCCCGTACTGTTCGAGGGCCTTCTCGACGGCGATCACGGCGCGGTCCACACCGGCGCAGTAGCCCCGGGGGGCGGCGAGCAGGACACGGCGGCCAGGCGAAGCTGTCATGCGTCCCATCGTAAGGGTGCGCCCGCCGCCACGAGATCGCCTGCCGGCCGGTCCACGGGAAGCCCGCGGATCGCTCCGCGGGACGGGCGCCGGCAGAACTTCACAGCCGGCCCCGCCGCACCCCCCAGGGGCGCGGGGACCTGCGCGCTCAGCCACAACGCACCCACACCCGCTCCCGCTCCCGCTCCCACCCGCGCCCGCACCCGCTCCCACCCGCACCCGCACCCGCACCCGCACCCGGCATCGTGCCGTCGCTCCACGGCGCGCACCCGCCGTCGCTCCGCGCCGCGCACCCGGCCGTCGCCCCGCAACGCGCAGCCGGCCGTCGCCCCGCAACGCGCAGCCGGACTGTCGGTCCCGGCCGTTAGGCTCGCCGCATGGCTGTCAACACGACCCCCGAGGCCCCGCTCCCCGTCGGTGAGGTGTCCCGGATGATCGGGGGCTGGATCGACCGGCTCGGGGCGGTGTGGGTCGAGGGGCAGATCACCCAGCTGTCGCGCCGCCCCGGCGCCGGCGTCGTGTTCCTGACCCTGCGCGACCCCTCGTACGACATCTCCGTCAGCGTGACCTGCTACCGCCAGGTCTTCGACGCGGTCGCGGACGTCGTCGGCGAGGGCGCCCGGGTCGTCGTCCTGGCGAAACCCGAGTGGTACGCCCCCCGCGGCCAGCTGTCCCTGCGCGCCGCCGAGATACGGCCCGTCGGCGTCGGTGAGCTGCTGGCCCGGCTCGAGCAGCTGAAGAAGTCGCTCGCGGCCGAGGGGCTGTTCGCGCCGGAGCGCAAGAAGCCGCTGCCGTTCCTGCCGCAGCTGATCGGGCTGGTGTGCGGCCGGGCCTCCGCGGCGGAGCGGGACGTGCTGGAGAACGCCCGGCACCGCTGGCCCGCGGTCCGCTTCGAGGTGCGCAACGTCGCCGTGCAGGGCGTGCACGCCGTCCCGCAGGTCGTGCAGGCCGTCAAGGAACTCGACGCGGTCGACGGCGTGGACGTCATCATCGTCGCGCGCGGCGGCGGCAGCGTCGAGGACCTGCTGCCCTTCTCCGACGAGCAGCTGGTGCGGGCGGTGGCCGAGTGCCGTACGCCCGTGGTGTCCGCGATCGGGCACGAGCCGGACAACCCGCTGCTGGATCACGTCGCGGACCTGCGTGCCTCCACACCGACGGACGCGGCCAAGAAGGTCGTACCGGACGTGGGCGAGGAGCTGGAGCGGGTGCGGATGCTGCGGGACCGGGCGCGGCGCTGCATGAACGCGTTCCTGGAGCGGGAGGAGCGCGGGCTGGCGCACGCGCTGGCGCGGCCCTCGATGGAGGATCCGCACCGCATGATCGACGAGCGCGCGGACCAGGTGTCCTCGCTGCTCGACCGCAGCCGCCGCACGCTGGGGCACCTGCTGGACCGCGCGGACTCGGAGCTGACACACACGCACGCGCGCGTGGTGGCCCTCTCCCCCGCGGCAACGCTCCGGCGCGGTTACGCGGTGCTGCAAAGGGCCGACGGGCACGTGGTGCGCGGTCCGGACGAGGTGACGGCGGGTGAGGCGCTGCGCGCCCGGGTCGCCGGCGGTGAATTCACGGTGAAGGTGGGCGAATGACGAGCAAGGTGGACGAGGCGCTCTCGTACGAGCAGGCGCGGGACGAGCTGATCGAGGTCGTACGGCGGCTGGAGGCGGGCGGTACGACGCTGGAGGAGTCCCTGGCGCTGTGGGAGCGCGGCGAGGAGCTGGCCGAGGTGTGCCGGCACTGGCTGGAGGGGGCGCGGGCCCGGCTGGACGCGGCGCTGGCCGAGGAGGAGGCCGAGGACGAGAAGCGGTCGGGCGCATAGGACCGGCCGCGGCTGTGAGGCGCGTCACCGCACCCCGACATTTGTTGAAGCTTGAACTTCACCTGTCGTAGGGTCGGTGTCGTCAGCCGATCCGGACCATGGTCCGGTACGTCGGAACAAGGCACCCCCAAGGAAGTACACGCATGTCTCTCGTTCTTGACCCCGCCGCCCAGGACCTGCTGTTCCGCGAGGCCCGCACCGCGAACACCTTCAGCGACGAGCCGGTGACCGACGAGCAGGTCCAGGCGATCTACGAGCTGGTCAAGTACGGCCCCACCGCCTTCAACCAGTCGCCGCTGCGCATCACCCTGGTCCGCTCCCCCGAGGCCCGCGAGCGCCTGGTCCAGCACATGGCCGAGGGCAACCAGCCCAAGACCGCCGCCGCCCCGCTCGTCGCCATCCTCTCCGCGGACAACGAGTTCCACGAGGAGCTTCCCACCCTCTTCCCGCACTTCCCGCAGGCCAAGGACGTGTTCTTCAGCGAGCGTCCGGCCCGCGAGGGTGCCGCCGCGCTGAACGCCGCGCTCCAGGCCGCGTACTTCATCATCGGCGTCCGCGCCGCCGGCCTCGCCGCCGGCCCGATGACCGGCCTCGACTTCGAGGGCGTCCGCAAGGAGTTCCTGGACGACGACCACACCCCCCTGATGGTCGTCAACATCGGCAAGCCGGGCGCGGACGCCTGGTTCCCGCGCTCGCCGCGTCTGGCCTACGAGGACGTCGTCACCACCGTCTGACGGTCCGGGCAGCCCGCACGTCCGGGCAGTCCGCACCCACGAAGAGGCCCCCGGCGCCGCCGGGGGCCTCTTCGTACGCGGTCGCCTCTTCGTAGACGGTCGCCTCTTCGTAGACGGTCGCCTCCTCATGACCGTCGCCTCTTCGTGACCGTCGCCGTCACGCACGGCGGACGGTCGTGTCCTCAGCGCGCGATCACCTCAGCTCCGGCGCCACCGCCGGCGCCATCAGCGCGCGAGCGATCACTTCAGCGTCAGTGCCGCAGCCATCGTCTTCAGCTCCTCGAAGGAGCCGGTGCCCGCCACCACCGTGGTCGAGCCGGGGGTGTCCTGCAGGACGAGGGCGTCGTACCGGCCGCCGGTGTAGCGGGTCCAGGTGCGGCCGTCGATCCGCTCGGTCCGCTGCGTGGCCTTCCCGCCCTGGCTGGCCTGGTCGATGAACTCGGACGGCTTCTGCGTCGACTGCTCGATCTGCACGTACTGGTCGTCCGGGGTCTGGAAGCCGAGGTGCCAGCGGTCGGAGCTCTCGCCCTGGAAGCGCACGGAGGTGGCCTTCCAGGTGCTCGGCAGACCCTCGGGCGCGGCCACCGGGTAGCTCGCCGCCCGCCGGGCCGTGACCAGCTCGACCCCGTAGTCGACCCGCTTGAGGTCGGGTGCGTGATCGTCGTGCGGGACGGAGAGGAAATAGACGACCGCCGCCGCGATGCCGATCAGGGCCAGGGAGATGATCATGTCCCGGGCCGTCTGCTGCTTGCCTTTCGAACCTGCCACGCCCCCTATCGTCGCAGGTGCCCCGGGCGCTCATCCGTGGGGTCCCCTGCTCATTCTGCCTGCTCGGCGATAGAGTCAGGATTCATTACCCTCATCCGGCCGTCGTCGTATCAGAAAGGTGCGCTCCGATGACCGAAAATCATCATCTCCCGTCCGAGCTCGATGTTCCCTCCGAGGCTCCCGACCGCAACCTCGCCCTGGAACTCGTCCGGGTGACCGAAGCCGCCGCGATGGCAGCGGGCCGCTGGGTGGGGCGCGGTGACAAGAACGGCGCCGACGGTGCCGCGGTGCGCGCCATGCGGACCCTCGTCTCCACCGTGTCGATGAACGGCGTGGTCGTCATCGGCGAGGGCGAGAAGGACGAGGCCCCGATGCTCTTCAACGGGGAGCAGGTGGGCGACGGCACCGGTCCCGAGGTGGACATCGCCGTCGACCCGATCGACGGCACCACGCTGACGGCCAAGGGCATGCCGAACGCGATCGCCGTCCTCGCCGCCGCCGAGCGGGGCGCCATGTTCGACCCGTCCGCCGTGTTCTACATGGACAAGCTGGTCACGGGTCCGGAGGCGGCGGACTTCGTCGACATCAACGCACCCGTCGAGGTGAACATCCGGCGCATCGCCAAGGCCAAGCGGTCCTCGCCGGAGGACGTCACCGTCGTCATCCTGGACCGGCCGCGGCACGAGGGCCTGATCCGGGAGGTCCGGGAGGCCGGGGCGCGCATCAAGCTGATCTCCGACGGTGACGTCGCCGGCTCGGTCTACGCGCTGCGCGAGGGCACCGGCGTCGACCTGCTGCTCGGCGTCGGCGGCACCCCCGAGGGCATCATCTCGGCCTGCGCCGTGAAGTGCCTGGGCGGCACCATCCAGGGCAAGCTGTGGCCCAAGGACGACGAGGAGCGGCAGCGGGCGATCGACGCCGGGCACGATCTGGACCGCGTGCTCACCACGGACGACCTGGTGTCCGGCGAGAACGTGTTCTTCGTCGCCACCGGTATCACCGACGGTGAGCTGCTGCGGGGCGTTCGGTACCGGTCGGAGACGGCGCTGACCGAGTCGATCGTGATGCGGTCGAAGTCGGGGACCGTGCGCAGGATCGACTCCGAGCACCGGCTGCGGAAGCTGCGGGCCTACAGCGCGATCGACTTCGACCGGGCCAAGTAGTTCCGGGTCCAGGGGCGCCCACCGGGTCGGTCTGATCGAGGGCGCCCACTGAGTCGCTCTGATCGAGGGCGCCCACCGGGAGGGGGCTGCGCGTCCGTCGGCGTGTGCGAGTGCGCCGTGGCTGGTCGCGCAGTTCCCCGCGCCCCTTGGGTGTTGCAGCCACGGCGGCGCGAAGGCACCGCCCCTTGGGCGTCGCAGCCACGGCGGCACGAAGGCACCGCCCCTTGGGTGTTGCAGCCACGGCGGCGCGAAGGCACCGCCCTTGCGCGGTCACGACGGCGTGCAGAAGCGCCCCCTGTGCGGAGGGGGCGCTTTTGCTGGGGTCAGCCCGCTATGCGGTCCGCCGCTGCTGCGCGGGTCGCCTTCTTCAGTTCGAGTTCGCGCCTGCGCCGCCGTGCCAGGACCACGCGGCGTTCGGCTGCTGTGAGGCCGCCCCAGACACCGTAGGGCTCGGGCTGGAGGAGGGCGTGTTCGCGACACTCGACCATGACCGGGCAGCGGGCGCAGACGCGCTTGGCCGCCTCCTCGCGGGACAGCCGGGCGGCAGTCGGCTCCTTCGACGGGGCGAAGAACAGCCCGGCCTCGTCGCGCCGGCACACCGCCTCGGTGTGCCAGGGTGCGTCTTGCTCCCTGTCTCGCGCTGGCACCCGCTGGGCTGGAACGGCAGCTACCTGCAGGGACGAATGCGGCGGTTGCAGCACGGGTCTACTCCTGACGACGGCTTCGCGAGCGAGAGACGATGCAGCAAGGCCTACCCGCTGTGCGCGCGCCTATGCACAGAGTTCCCAACCGCAGGCGCGTGGCGGCTCGTTCACGCCCCCGCAGGGTCGCCATCGGCGGAGCGGGCCCTTCCGGTCGCCCGCGGATTCGCGACCGTCAATGCCCCAGGTGTTTGCGCAGCTTCCGGTCGACGTCAATGCCCCAGGTGTTTGCGCAGCTTCCGGTCGACCTTGTCATGGGCGCGGTCCAGCTTGTCCTGCACCCGCTCCAGGATGTCCGCGACCGTCTTGCCCCGCCGGGGCCGCGCCTCCACGTTGCCCAGGACGGCCCAGCCGTCGACGTAGACCACCGGGGCGTCGGGGTCGACCGAGTCCAGCGGGCTCACCTCGAAGTTGCCGAGCACCCCGCCCCCGGTGCCGCGCAGCGAGACGTTCTCCGGCACCCGGATCTGGACGTCGCCGAAGACGGAGACCGCCTTGATCACCACCTGCTGGTACTCGAAGATCGCCTCGCTGAGGTCGATCTCGACGCTGCCGAAGACGGCGTACGCGTGCAGCCGGCGCCCCGCGCGCCAGCGGCCCCGGCGCATGGCACTGCTGAACACCGCCACCACGCTGGCGTCGGCCTCCGCCGGGATCGCTCCGGGACTGGGACGCGGCGGCACGGGCACGTAGCCCGGAGCGGCCGGACCGCGGTGGGCGGCGGGCAGGTCGCGGATGAAGACCTCCAGTTCCCCCACCGTCTTGGCGTGCAGCACACCTTCCACGCGCTCGGCGTGCTCGTCGGCGGTCAGCCGGCCCTCGGCCAGGGCCTCCCGCAGTATGTCGGCGACCCGGTCACGGTCGGCGTCGGAGGCACGCAGCTCGGCTGCCGCGGGGGGTGCTGTGGGTGCGGTCTGCTTGTGAAGGTCCACGGCAGCAGCGTACCCAAACACGATAGATCGCGACACCCCCGACTGAGCCTTACCTCACAAGCCCGCGGCCGACGGCAGGTTCTACGCTGGTGAGGCCCGCCAGCGTCGGCGGGCCGCCATCCGTCAGAGTGAGGAATGGGCTGAGATGCCGAGTAGTTCCCCCGCGCCCCGCCCCGCGTTCGTGTACACCGATCTGCTCCCCCAGGGAGAGGACACCACCCCCTACCGGCTGGTGACGGCCGAGGGCGTCTCCACGGTCGAGGGGCCCGACGGTCGGACGTTCCTCAAGGTGGAGCCGGAGGCGCTGCGCAAGCTCGCCGAGGAGGCCATCCACGACATCCAGCACTACCTGCGCCCGGCCCACCTCGCCCAGCTGCGCCGGATCATCGACGACCCGGAGGCCTCGAGCAACGACAAGTTCGTCGCGCTCGACCTGCTGAAGAACGCGAACATCGCGGCGGCCGGCGTACTGCCGATGTGCCAGGACACCGGCACGGCGATCGTCATGGGCAAGCGCGGGCAGGACGTGCTGACGCAGGGCCGTGACGAGGAGGCGCTGAGCCACGGCATCCACGACGCCTACACCAAGCTGAACCTGCGCTACTCCCAGATGGCTCCGCTCACCATGTGGGAGGAGAAGAACACCGGCTCCAACCTGCCGGCCCAGATCGAGCTGTACGCCACCGACGGCGGCGCCTACAAGTTCCTCTTCATGGCCAAGGGCGGCGGCAGCGCCAACAAGTCGTTCCTCTACCAGGAGACGAAGGCCGTCCTGAACGAGGCCTCCATGATGAAGTTCCTGGAGGAGAAGATCCGCTCGCTGGGCACGGCCGCCTGCCCGCCGTACCACCTGGCGATCGTCGTCGGCGGCACCAGCGCCGAGTACGCCCTGAAGACCGCCAAGTACGCCTCCGCGCACTACCTGGACAACGCCCCCACCGAAGGCTCCCCGCTCGGCCACGGCTTCCGGGACACGGAGCTGGAGGAGAAGGTCTTCGAGCTGACCCAGAAGATCGGCATCGGCGCGCAGTTCGGCGGCAAGTACTTCTGCCACGACGTCCGCGTGATCCGTCTGCCCCGCCACGGCGCGTCCTGCCCGGTCGCCATCGCCGTCTCCTGCTCCGCGGACCGCCAGGCCGTCGCGAAGATCACCGCCGAGGGCGTCTTCCTGGAGCAGCTGGAGACGGACCCGGCGCGCTTCCTGCCGGAGACCACCGAGGAGCACCTCGACGAGGCCGGCGACGTCGTGAAGATCGACCTGGACCAGCCGATGGACACGGTCCTCGCCGAGCTGACCAAGTACCCCGTGAAGACCCGCCTGTCCCTGACCGGCCCGCTGGTGGTGGCCCGCGACATCGCGCACGCCAAGATCAAGGAGCGGCTGGACGCGGGCGAGGAGATGCCGCAGTACCTGAAGGACCACCCGGTGTACTACGCCGGCCCGGCGAAGACCCCCGAGGGTTACGCCTCCGGTTCCTTCGGCCCGACCACGGCCGGCCGCATGGACTCCTACGTGGAGCAGTTCCAGGCCGCGGGCGGCTCCAAGGTGATGCTCGCCAAGGGCAACCGGAGCAAGCAGGTCACCGACGCGTGCGGCACCCACGGCGGCTTCTACCTCGGTTCCATCGGCGGCCCGGCCGCGCGTCTCGCCCAGGACTGCATCAAGAAGGTCGAGGTCCTGGAGTACGAGGAGCTGGGCATGGAGGCGGTCTGGAAGATCGAGGTCGAGGACTTCCCGGCGTTCATCGTGGTCGACGACAAGGGCAACGACTTCTTCCAGGACCCGGCGCCCCAGCCGACGTTCACCAGCATCCCGGTGCGGGGTCCCGGCCTGGCCTGACCGGCAGGCAGGACCCGCCTGCGCGATCCGACCCCGGCCGGGACACGGTCGCCGTGCTCCCGGGCGGGACCGCGACGACCGTGGCTCCCGGCCGGGGGTACGGCGACCACCATGGCTCCCGGCCGGGAACGCCGTCGCCGGGCCCCGCCGGAAGTGGCAGCGGGGGTGGGGGCGCTCGACGGGCCGGGTCAGTGCGGTACGCAGCCGAACCAGTTCACCGTGCCCTTGCTGCCGGAGGTGTAGCCCAGGCACCTGATGGTCCTGTCGTGCACGGTCTTGGTCTCCACGACCCCTCCGCCCACGTAGTCCGTCTTCTGGCGGGGCTGGACGAGGGTATCGACCTCGACCCGGTACCAGCGGCGCTCACGGGACGGCAGGCTGCAGCCGCGGGCGGTCATGTTGCGGCTCGGCCCCTCGCTCCAGACGGGCCGTTCGGCGCGGTCGCAGTGCGCGCGGCCACCGGCCTCGGCGGTGCCGGCGGCGGCACCGAGCAGGGCTATGGTGCCGGTGGCCACCGCCGCGGCGGCGGCGAGCGAGCGCTTCAGGGAGAGGTTCATCCGATCGTTCCTCCTGCCGGGCGTGGTGACGGCGGGGAGTCGCATCGTCACCTTCGAGGTGATCGTCACACCGATCCGGGACATCCCGCCCGGCGGCGGCCGGCCCGCTCCCCCGACCCGGTGAAGCCGGTCCCGCCAATGCAGCAGGCGGCGGTCCGGAACATCGCCGCCCTCCGTTTTGCTGCACGTGACATGAGCGACGACTACCGCATCGAGCACGACTCCATGGGCGAGGTCCGGGTCCCGGCCCATGCCAAGTGGCGGGCGCAGACCCAGCGCGCCGTCGAGAACTTCCCGGTCTCCGGACAGCGGATCGAACGGGCGCACATCGAGGCGCTGGCGCGCATCAAGGCGGCGGCGGCGAAGGTGAACGCCGAGCTGGGCGTGCTGGACGAGGACGTCGCGCAGGCGATCCAGGAGGCGGCCGCGGAGGTCGCCGCGGGTCAGTGGGACGAGCACTTCCCGGTGGACGTGTTCCAGACGGGCTCCGGGACCTCGTCCAACATGAACGCCAACGAGGTCATCGCGACGCTGGCGACCGAGCGGCTCGGCCGGGACGTGCATCCCAACGACCACGTCAACGCCTCGCAGTCGTCCAACGACGTCTTCCCCTCCTCGATCCACATCGCGGCCACCGCGGCCGTCAC
This sequence comes from Streptomyces actinomycinicus, assembly GCF_016741775.1. Classification (GTDB taxonomy): domain Bacteria; phylum Actinomycetota; class Actinomycetes; order Streptomycetales; family Streptomycetaceae; genus Streptomyces; species Streptomyces actinomycinicus. The sequence goes on from NZ_JAERRK010000002.1 coordinate 51,074, forward strand.
CCACGACCTGGTGCCGGCCCTGGAGCACCTCGCCGCGTCCCTCGAGCGCAAGGCCGGGGAGTTCGCCGACGTGGTGAAGGCGGGGCGCACCCATCTGATGGACGCCACACCCGTGACGCTGGGCCAGGAGTTCGGCGGGTACGCCGCCCAGGTGCGGTACGGCGTCGAGCGCCTCAGGGCGTCCCTGCCGCGCCTGGCCGAGCTGCCGCTGGGCGGCACGGCGGTCGGTACCGGCATCAACACCCCGCCCGGGTTCTCGGCCGCCGTCATCGAGGAGGTCGCCCGGACCACCGGGCTGCCGCTCACCGAGGCCCGCGACCACTTCGAGGCGCAGGGTGCCCGGGACGGTGTCGTGGAGACCAGCGGGCAGCTTCGGACCATCGCGGTGGGCCTGACGAAGATCGCGAACGATCTGCGCTGGATGTCGTCCGGGCCGCGCACCGGCCTCGCCGAGATCCGGCTGCCCGACCTGCAGCCCGGGTCCTCGATCATGCCGGGCAAGGTCAACCCGGTCGTGCCCGAGGCCGTGCTGATGGTCGCCGCCCAGGTCATCGGGAACGACGCCACCATCACCACCGCGGGGGCGGCCGGCAACTTCGAGCTGAACGTGATGCTCCCGGTCATCGCCAAGAACGTGCTGGAGTCGGTCCGGCTGCTGGCCAACGTCTCGCGGCTGCTGGCCGACCGGACCGTCGACGGCATCACCGCCGACCGCGAACGCACCCGGGAGTACGCCGAGTCGTCACCGTCCGTGGTGACCCCGCTGAACAAGTACATCGGCTACGAGGAGGCGGCGAAGGTCGCCAAGAAGTCCCTCGCCGAGCGCAGGACGATCCGCGAAGTCGTCCTGGACGGCGGGTACGTGGAGCGCGGCGACCTGACGCTGGAGCAGCTGGACGAGGCGCTGGACGTCCTGGGGATGACGCGTCCGTAGCCGCGAGCGGTGCTTTCCGGCCACCGTGCACAACCGTGACGGGTGCCGCAGCGTCCTCTGACCGCGGCACCTAATATCTGTGCATGACGGACGACGGAGCGGTGACACGAGTGGCGGCGGGACCTGCGGCGCACTGGACCCCGGGGACGCAGATACTGTGGCGCTACCGGGAGAACGGGGGCGACCAGGTCCACATCGCCCGGCCCGTCACCGTCGTACGCGACGACGCGGAGGTCCTGGCGGTGTGGCTGGCCCCCGGCACCGAGTGCGTGAAGCCGGTCCTGGCCGACGGTACGCCCGTGCACCTGGAACCGCTCGAGTCCCGCTACACCAAGCCGCGCACGGTCCAGCGGGACCGCTGGTTCGGCACCGGTGTGCTGAAGCTGGCCCAGCCCGGCCGGCCCTGGTCGGTGTGGCTGTTCTGGGACCCGGGCTGGCGGTTCAAGAACTGGTACGTCAACCTGGAGCAGCCGCTGGCGCGTTGGTCGGGCGGGGTGGACTCCGAGGACCATTTCCTGGACATCTCCGTGCACCCGGACCGCAGTTGGCACTGGCGGGACGAGGACGAGTTCGCGCAGGCCCAGCGGGACGGGCTGATGAACGCGGAGACCGCGGAGCGGGTGCGGGCGGCCGGCCGGGAGGCGGTCGAGGTGATCCGTGCCTGGGGGCCGCCGTTCCCGGACGGCTGGCCGCACTGGCGCCCGGACCCGTCCTGGGCGGTACCTTCTCTCCCCGAGGACTGGGACCGTACGCCCGCGCACGTGTCCTCATGAGACTCTTGATGCGCCCCCAGGCAAGAAACGTAGGATCGTCCTCCGCAAGGGCGCGTTAGTGCAACTCCCGGAGCATGCGCCGGGCCTGATCGATCGTCACCGAGGGGCGGCAGCACGTGAGCGAGGCGTACGAGGGCGGCACCACCGCGAACGGCGGCGGCTCTGCGAACGGCACAGGAACAACCTCTGACCACGCGGGAATTCCGTTCCCGGGACACGTATTGCGGGTATCGGGACTTCGGCGGGACCAACTGCGCGCCCGGTGTACCCGGCGCACAGCCCCGGACGGATGGATGCGACACGCGTGACGGAGCAGCCGACCTCCTTCGAACGCCCCCAGCCGGGCGTCGACCCCGCGGAAGCCCGCGGGGCGCTCCTGCGTACCCCGAAACAGCCGGGCAACCCGGCCTTACCCGCGCAGGCCCGGCCCGACGGGACCCCCTCGGGCCCGGCCGCGGCCACGTCCTGTGGCAAGGGAAAGGACGGCAAGGGGAAGGAGCCCCCAGTCAACGGCCCCGAGCATTCCCAGCCCGCCACCGACGACCCGATGGGAGGGCCCCCGGCGCGGGGGACCGCGAGCGTCGGTGACCATCGTCCGCGGCCCGCCCCGGAGAGCATCCCGGCGCAGCCCGGTGCCGAGCCGGAGCGGACGTCCGGCGGTCAGGAGCGCCGGAGCGGGCGCGGGCTGCCGCCCGGGCGGCCGATGCCGATGCGGCGCGACGGGGACCGGCTGCGGTTCGTGGGTGCGGCCACCCGGCGGATCGCCCGCGGGCTCGATCTCGACGAGATCGTGATGGGCCTGTGCCGGGCCACCGTGCCGACGTTCTCGGACGCGATCCTGGTCTATCTGCGCGACCCGCTGCCGGTCGGTGACGAGCGGCCCGCCGGACCGGTCGTGCTGCGGCTGCGCCGCACCGACCGGATACCGGAGGAGCGGGACACCGAAGGGGTGCTGCTGCCGCCGGCGTTCGAGCCGGAGGCGGAGCCGACCGCGCTGGCGGAGCTGTCGTCGCTCACCACCGAGCTGTGCGAGGTGCGGCCGGGCGGCGCGCTGAACGAGGTGCTGCGCGGGGTCCGGCCGGTGTTCGCCGACGCGCCCGCCGCCCGGGCCGCGCTGCCCGAGCTGCTCGGCGAGGGCGGCGAGGCTGTCGTACCGGGCGGGCAGCACGCGATCCTCGCGCCGTTGCGGGGCCGCCGCCGGGTGATCGGCGCGGCGCTGTTCCTGCGCCGGCCGGAGCGGCTCGCGTTCGAGGCGGACGATCTGCTGGTCGCCGCCCAGCTCGCCACGCACAGCGCGCTCGGCATCGACAAGGCCGTGCTGTACGGCCGTGAGGCCTACATCGCCGACGAGCTGCAGCGCACCATGCTGCCCGAGACCCTGCCCCGCCCGACCGGCGTCCGGCTGGCCTCCCGGTACCTGCCGGCGGCGGAGACCGCCCGGGTCGGCGGCGACTGGTACGACGCGATCCCGCTGCCCGGCAGCCGGGTCGCGCTGGTCGTCGGCGACGTCATGGGGCACTCCATGACCTCGGCGGCGATCATGGGCCAGCTGCGCACGACCGCGCAGACCCTGGCCGGGCTCGACCTGCCCCCGCAGGAGGTGCTGCACCACCTGGACGAGCAGGCGCAGCGCCTGGGCAGCGACCGCATGGCGACCTGCCTGTACGCCGTCTACGACCCGGTGACGCACCGGATCACGATCGCCAACGCCGGCCATCCGCCGCCCGTGCTGCTGCACCTGGGCGGGCGGGCCGAGGTGCTGCGGGTGCCGCCGGGCGCGCCGATCGGCGTCGGGGGTGTCGATTTCGAGGCGGTCGAGCTGGACGCGCCCGCCGGGGCGACGCTGCTGCTGTACACCGACGGTCTGGTGGAGTCCCGGCTGCGGGACGTGTGGACCGGCATAGAGCAGTTGCGCGAGAAGCTCGCCGCGACCGCGCAGCTGACCGGCCCGGACCATCCGCCGCCCCTCGAGGCGCTGTGTGACGAGGTGCTGGACATGCTCGGGCCGGGCGACCGGGACGACGACATCGCGCTGCTCGCGGCCCGGTTCGACGGGATCGCGCCGAGCGATGTCGCCTACTGGACGCTGGAGCCGGAGGACGCGGCTCCCGGCCAGGCCCGCCGGCTGGCCCGGCGCGCTCTCGCCCGCTGGGACCTGGAGGACCTGACGGACTCGGTGGAGCTGCTGGTCAGCGAGGTCGTGACGAACGCCGTGCGGTACGCGTCCCGGCCGGTGACGCTGCGCTTGCTGCGCACCCATGTGCTGCGCTGCGAGGTCGGTGACGACGTGCCGCAGCTGCCGCGCCTGAGGCAAGCGCGGGCCACGGACGAGGGCGGTCGGGGCCTGTACCTGGTCAACAGGCTGGCCCGGCGCTGGGGAGCGACCCGGCTGAGCACCGGCAAGGTGGTCTGGTTCGAGCTGAACCGCAGCTGAGCCGGACCGGCCCCGGACCGGGGCCGGGGCCGGGGGCGGCCCGGGGCCGGGGCCGGGGGCGGCCCGGGGCCGGGGCCGGGGGCGGCCCGGGGCCGGGGGCGAGGCGGGGCCGGGGGCGAGGCGGGGCCGGGGGCGAGGCGGCCGGGTACGGCGAAGGGCGCCCGGGGTGGAGCCGGGCCGGGCCCGGTCCGTAGCCGAGCCCGGCCGCCCCGGTACGGCGAAGGGCGCCCGGAGTCCGGCGGCGGTGGCCGCACCGGACTGCGTCGGGCGCCCTTGCGCGTGCGCTCCTACTGGCCGAGTTCGGCGTCAGGGTCGAGCGGGTCCTCAGTGGTGGGGGTCGTCGGCGGCTTGCTCGTCGGCGTCTGGGTCGGGGTCTGGGTGGGCGACTTCGTCGGCGACTGGGACGGCGACTGGGACGGCGACTGCGTCGGCGACTGGGAGGTCGGCGGCTCGCTGGTCGGCGTCTGCGACGGCGTCTGGGTCGGGGTGTGCGTCCACGTGGGCGTCTGGGTCGGCTCGACGGCCGCGCCCTGCGTGGTGTTCAGGTCGAACGAGGCCTTGTCGGTCACGCCGAAGGTGTACGTGGCCCAGATCTGCGCCGGGTAGCCGCCGCCGTTGATCCGGCCGGGCGGCTTGAGCAGGCCGGTCGCGCCCCTCATGGACACGTGCGCCTTGGTCTTGGGGTCCTCGCCGAACAGGCCGACGGAGGTGACCAGGTCCGGGGTGTAGCCGGTGAACCAGGCCGACTTGTTCTCGTCGGAGGTACCGGTCTTGCCCGCCACCTGCTGTCCGTCGCGGGACGGGTTGCCGGCCACGGACGTCTGGGCCGTACCGTCGTCGACCACGCCGGTGAGCACCGAGGTGACCGTGTCGGCGGCCGTGCGGCTGATCACCGAGCCGCCCACCGCGTCCGGGATGTCGGCCGAACGGCCCTGGATCTCGGCCGACTTGATGATCGTCGGGGTCACCTTGTAGCCGTGGTTGGCGAAGGTGGCGTAGATCCCGGCCATCTCCAGCGGGCTGGCGCCCATCGAGCCGAGGGTCTGTGCCGGCACCGCCTGCATGCCCTTGGTGTCCATGCCGAGCCGGCCGGCCGTGCTCATGACCTTTTCCATGCCGACGTCCACGCCCATCTGCGCGAAGACGGAGTTGACGGACTTGTTCATGGCCTCCTGGACGGTGATGTCGTCGTAGCTGACGTCATCCTCGTTCGGCGGGGCGAAGCCGACCTTGCTGCCGTGGTCCAGGACCGGGCGGCGGCTGGTGCCGTCGTAGAGGGTGTTGGCGGCGATCGGCTTGCCGTCCTGCGTGGTCGCGTTCTGCTCCAGCGCGGAGGCGAGGATGACCGGCTTGAACGTCGAGGCGGGCTGGTAGTCCCGGCGGGTGGCGTTGTCGTAGTAGTGCTTGTAGTAGTCCTGGCCGCCGTAGAGCGCGACGATCTTGCCCGTCTTGGGGTCGACGGAGACGGCGCCGGCCTGGATGTCGCCGTCGACCTTGCGCTTCTTCTTGTCGAGCTTGCTGGTCAGCTGGCTCTTGACGGCCCTCTCCAGGGCGGCCTGCTTCTTGCGGTCGATGTTGAGGGTGATGGTCCAGCCCTTTTCGACGACCGCGTTCTCCGCCTGCGACTGGGTCAGGCCCTGCTGCGCCATGAGCTGCTTCTCCAGCTGCTGGTTGGCGAGTTCGACCAGGTAGCCCTTCTGCCCCTCGAGACCCGGGGCGCCCTTGGGCTCCTTGATCTTGGGGAAGTGCATGGCGTCGCGCTTGGCCTTGGGCAGCCAGCCCTCCTCGACCATGTTGTCGAGGACGTAGTTCCAGCGCTCCGTGACCAGCTTCTTGCCGGCGTCGGTGGCGACGGCCCAGTCGTACTGGCTCGGCGCCTGGAGCAGGGCGGCGAGGTAGGCGCCCTGCTCGACCTTGAGGTCCTCGGCGTCGACGTGGAAGTAGGCCTGGGCGGCGGCCTGGATGCCGTAGGCGTTGCGGCCGTAGTAGCTGGTGTTGATGTAGCCGGCGAGGATGTCGTCCTTGGACTTCTCGCGGTCCACCTTCAGCGCGATGACCAGTTCCTTCACCTTGCGTGTGACGGTCTGGTCCTGGTTGAGGTAGAAGTTCTTGACGTACTGCTGGGTGATCGTGGAGCCGCCCTGCTTGCCCTTGCCCGCGACCGTGTTGAGCAGTCCGCGGGCGGTGCCCTTGAAGTCGACGCCGACGTCGTTGTAGAAGCTCTTGTTCTCCGCGGCGACGAAGGTCAGCTGGACCTTGCGGGGCACCTTGGACAGGTCGACGATCTCGCGGTTGACCTTGCCGCTGCGGGCCAGAATCGTTCCGTCACTGAACTTGTAGACGTTGCTCTGCTGCTGGGCGGCGGCGTTGCCCTCGGGGATATCGACGTACAGGTAGAGGCCGATGAAGGCGGCGATCAGCAGCAGGCAGGTCCCGAAGAAGGTCCCGAGGATCTTCTTCCAGGTGAATATCCGGCGTATGAGGCTCTTGGCGGGCTTGCCTCCGGCGGTGGCTCCGGACGCCGCCCCGGACCCAGCCCCGGACGCGGTGCCGGCCTCGGGGGCGGTGCCGGCCTCAGGCGCGGAGCGGCGGCGTTTGGGCGCCGCGCGGTGGCCACCGCGCTGGCGCGCTCGTCTCTCTTCCGCTCGTCCCATGAGTCCCTACGCTCGCTTCCGTCTCGGGGTCAGCCCTGAAAGCTAACACCCCCCTATATGACAAAGGGCGTCTGATCCGCTCTTTTACGGACGTGACAATGAGCACCCGCCCCTAGGGAACCGACGGCAATCGGTGGCGCCAGGTTGCCTGGCGGCGTAAAGTGATATCACTTAGCTAGAACAGAGATAGGTACCAGCCAGGTACCACGAGAACGGGGGGTCCCCTATGTCCGCATCCGCGCCGGCCGCCACCGCCGACGTTCCCGAGATGCCCGCGCCACGCGTGCGGGAGTTCACCGCCCACAGCATCGGCGGCGGCCTCGCCCTGCTGCTCGGGCTGATCGGGCTCGGCGCCTCGATCGCCCTGTTCGCCGCCTCCGGAGGGGTTGCCTCGGAGGGTGCCGAGGGCGGGCTCATCGCCGCGGGCGTCGGCATACTCGTCGCGTCCCTCATCGCGATGCGCGGACTGAACACGGTCGCACCGGGCGAGGCGCGGGTGGTCCAGCTCTTCGGGCGCTACCGGGGCACGATCCGGCAGGACGGCCTGCGCTGGGTGAACCCCTTCACCTCGCGGACCCGGATCTCCACCCGCGTGCGCAACCACGAGACCGCGGTCCTGAAGGTCAACGACGCCTACGGCAACCCGATCGAGCTGGCCGCGGTCGTGGTGTGGAAGGTCAAGGACACCGCGCAGGCCACTTTCGAGGTGGACGACTTCGCCGAGTTCGTCGCCACGCAGACCGAGACGGCCGTGCGGCACATCGCCATCGAGTACCCGTACGACGCCCACGAGGAGGACGGCCTGTCGCTGCGCGGCAACGCCGAGGAGATCACCGAGAAGCTGGCCGTCGAGCTGCAGGTGCGGGTCGAGGCGGCCGGCGTGCAGATCGTCGAGTCCCGCTTCACCCATCTCGCATACGCTCCCGAGATCGCCTCGGCGATGCTCCAGCGGCAGCAGGCGGGCGCGGTCGTCGCGGCCCGGCGGCAGATCGTCGACGGCGCGGTGGGCATGGTCGAGGCGGCACTGGCCCGGATCGCGGAGGCGGACATGGTGGAGCTGGACGAGGAGCGGAAGGCGGCGATGGTGTCGAACCTGATGGTCGTGCTGTGCGGGGACCGCGCCCCGCAGCCGGTCCTCAACGCCGGGACCCTCTACCAGTGACGGACTCCGCGGAGACGCCCCGGCGCCGGTCGCAGCAGCGCAAGCAGGTGCTGCTGCGGCTGGACCCGTCGGTGTACGACGCGCTGGCCCGATGGGCCGGGGACGAGCTGCGGTCGGCCAACGCGCAGATCGAGTTCCTGCTGAGGAAGGCGCTGGCCGAGGCGGGGCGGCTGCCGAAGGACACCGGGCCGCTGCCGCGCCGGGGACGGCCGCCCGGCGGCTCCGGCTCCGGATCACCGCCCGGCGGCCCCGGCCCCGCATCACCGCCCGGCGGCTCCGGGCCCGGTTCACCGTCCGCCTGACAGGCTCCGTACCGCCGTCGCCGCCGGGGGCTGTGCTTCGTTACCGAACCATGACAATGGCGCGCCACCTGCACGGCCCTACCGCCCGCCATGACCTCTGCACTCGGCGTATACATACCGCGTATACACCGTGTGTAGAGTGCTTCCCATGTCCATCGGTCACACCCTCCTAGGGCTCCTGGAGTCCGGCCCGCGCCACGGTTACGACCTCAAGCGGGCCTTCGACGAGAAGTTCGGTCACGACCGGCCGCTGCACTACGGCCAGGTCTACTCCACGATGTCCCGGCTGCTGAAGCACGGCCTCGTGGAAGTCGACGGCATCGAGGCGGGCGGCGGACCCGAGCGCAAGCGGTACGCCATCACCGACGCCGGCGTCACCGATGTCGAGCGCTGGCTCGCCACGCCGGAGAAGCCGGAGGAGTACCTCCAGTCGACCCTCTACACCAAGGTCGTCCTCGCGCTCCTCACCCACCGGAACGCTGCCGACATCCTCGACACCCAGCGCTCCGAGCACCTGCGCAGCATGCGGATCCTGACCGACCGCAAGCGCAAGGGCGACCTCGCGGACCAGCTGATCTGCGACCACGCGCTGTTCCACCTGGAGGCCGACCTGCGCTGGCTGGAGCTGACGGCCGCGCGCCTCGACAAGCTCCGTGAGGCGGTGGCCCGATGACTCCTCCGCCCGGCTCCCTGCTCGCCGCCGAGAACCTGCGCAAGGCCTACGGCCCCACGGTCGCCCTCGACGGCGCCGAGTTCTCCATCCACCCCGGCGAGGTCGTCGCCGTGATGGGCCCCTCCGGTTCCGGCAAGTCGACGCTGCTGCACTGCCTCGCCGGCATCGTGCCGCCCGACTCCGGGTCCATCACCTACGACGGCCGTGAACTGGCCGGCATGAGCGACGCCCGGCGCAGCGCGCTGCGCCGCAGCGAGTTCGGCTTCGTCTTCCAGTTCGGCCAGCTCGTCCCCGAGCTGACCTGCGTGGAGAACGTGGCACTGCCGCTGCGGCTGAACGGCGCCTCCCGCAAGGAGGCCGAGCGGGCCGCGCTGACCTGGATGGAGCGCCTGGAGGTGGACGGCCTGAAGGGCAAGCGGCCCGGCGAGGTCTCCGGCGGCCAGGGGCAGCGGGTCGCGGTGGCGCGGGCGCTGGTCACCGGCCCGCGGGTGCTGTTCGCCGACGAGCCGACCGGTGCCCTGGACTCCCTCAACGGCGAGCGCGTGATGGAGCTGCTGACGGACGCGGCCCGCTCCACCAACGCGGCCGTCGTGCTGGTCACGCACGAGGCCCGGGTGGCGGCCTACTCCGACCGGGAGATCGTCGTACGCGACGGCAGGTCCCGGGACATGGAGCGCGCGATATGAACGTCAGACAGTGGTCCAGGGACCTGGGCTTGGGGATCCGGTTCGCGTTCTCCGGCGGGCGCGAGGGCTGGGTCCGGATGGTGCTCACGGCGGTGGGCGTCGGCCTGGGCGTCACCCTGCTGCTGCTGACGACCGCGCTGCCGAACGTGCTGGCCGCACGGGACCAGCGGGGTTCGGCACGGCAGGACCTCACCTACGGCGCGGCCGTGCCGCCCAAGGGCGACAACACCGTGCTGGTCGGCATGAGCGCCACCGAGTGGCACGACAAGGACGTCCGGGGCAGGCTGCTGCAGCCCGAGGGACCACGGGCGCCGCTGCCCCCCGGTGTGGACCGCTTCCCGGCGAAGGGCGAGATGGTGGTCTCGCCCGCGCTGAAGGAGCTGCTCGCCTCGGACGGCGGGAAGCTGCTGCGCGAGCGGCTCCCGGACCGGATCGTCGACACGATCGACGAGCCCGGGCTGGTGGGCTCGCAGGAACTCGCCTACTACGCGGGCGCCGACGACCTGGTGGCGAGCGAGAACAGCTCGCGCGTGGTGCGGCTGACCGCGTTCGGGGAGCCGCACCCGACGACGACGGAGCAGCCCGATCCGGTGCTCATCCTGCTGACGCTGGTGGTGTTCGTCGTCCTGCTGACGCCGGTCGCGGTGTTCATCGCGGCGGCCGTACGGTTCGGCGGTGAACGTCGCGACCGGCGGCTGGCCGCGCTGCGGCTGGTGGGCTCCGACAGCCGGATGACCCGTCGGATCGCGGCCGGCGAGGCCCTGGCCGGGGCCCTGCTCGGACTGGCCGTCGGCACGGTGTTCTTCCTGATCGGGCGGCAGGTCGCGGGCTCGGTCGAAGTGATGGGCGAAAGCTTCTTCCCGAGCTACGTGGACCCCTCCCCCGCCCTGGCCCTGCTGGTCGCGGTGGCGGTTCCGGCCGCCGCGGTGCTGGTGACGCTGCTCGCGATGCGCGGGGTGGTCGTGGAACCGCTCGGCGTGGTGCGTACGGCGAAACAGGCGCGGCGGCGCCTGTGGTGGCGGCTGCTGCTGCCGCTGGCGGGTCTCGGGATGCTGTACCCGATGATCGGCAACGGCCGCGGCCACGGCGACTTCAACCAGTACCTGGTCATCGGCGGCGTGCTGCTCCTGCTGGTCGGCGTCACGGCACTGCTGCCCTGGCTGGTCGAGGCGGTCGTCGCCCGGCTCGGCTCGGGCGCGGTCTCCTGGCAGCTCGCCGTGCGGCGCCTGCAGCTGAGCAGCGGTACGGCGGCCCGCATGGTCAACGGCATCGCGGTGGCGGTGGCCGGCGCGATCGCGCTGCAGATGCTGTTCGCCGGCGTGGAGAGCCAGTACACGCGGTCCACCGGCCGGGACCCGCAGCGGGCGTCGATGGAGATCGACCTGTCGGACCGGTCCCAGGTGGCGGTGGCGGCCCGCGAGTTCGCCCGCACCGAGGGCGTCAAGGCGTCGGTGGCGATATCCAGCGGCGGATTCGGCGACCGGCGCCGCGATCCCGCTACCTCGGCGGGCATCACCGTCGGTGACTGCACCGCGCTGCGCGAGCTGGCCCACCTGCCGTCGTGCCGGGACGGAGACGTGTTCCTCGTACCGGGCACGGACGACGACGCCGCACAGCAGGCCCTCCAGCGGCCGGGCCGGCACGGGTTCATCGACCCCACCTACGAAGGCGGCGAGCGCGGGCGCGAGGTCGCCTGGACGGTGCCCGCCGGCCTGCGGAAGGTGACCGCGCGCCGGGACGCCCTGCAGTCCAGCGTCTCCGGCCTGCTGCTCACCCCGTCCGCGCTGCCCGCCAGGGCCGCACCGACGCTGTACCACCAGGTCTACGTCCGCCTCGACCCCTCGGTGCCGGACGCGAACGAGCACGTGCGGAACACGGCCGCACACGTGGACCGGCTCGCCAACGCCTGGAGCCTGTCGCCGACCCTGACGTCCGTGAAGTTCACCTCCCTGCGCACCGGCCTGTTCATCGGCGCGGTCTGTGTGCTGGCGCTGATCGGGGCGAGCCTGCTGGTCTCCCAGCTGGAGCAGTTGCGGGAGCGGCGCAAGCTGCTGTCGTCGCTGGTCGCCTTCGGCACCCGGCGCCGCACGCTGGGCCTGTCGGTGCTGTGGCAGACGGCGCTGCCGATCGCACTGGGCCTGCTGCTGGCCTCGACGGTGGGCCTGGCCCTCGGCGCGGTACTGCTGAAGATGGCGGCGACCCCGGTCACCGTCGACTGGGCGAGCGTACTGTCGCTCGCCGGTGCCGGCGCGGCGGTGGTCCTCGCGGTCACCCTGCTGAGCCTGCCGCCGCTGATCCGGCTGATGCGGCCGGAGGGGCTGCGCACGGAGTAGCGGGCGCAGCGGCTATTCCAGCACCCGCACCGGCAGCGCGCTGAGCGCCTCGCGCAGAGCGGCGGCCAGTTCCTCGTACTCCACGGCCCGGGCCGCCCCCGCCCGCATGGCGAAGGCCACGCGACGGCTCGGGGCCGGCTCGGCGAAGTACCCGGTGAGGAGCTGGCTGCTGCGGGTCGTCTCCAGCCTGAGCGCGGTGCGCGGCAGCAGCGTGCAGCCGAGGCCGCCGGCCACGAGCTGGACCAGCGTCGACAGGCCGGCGGCGGTCGTGGTGACGGGCGCGTCCTCGCGTCCGGCCTCCCGGCAGATGTCGAGGGCCTGGTCGCGCAGGCAGTGGCCCTCGTCCAGGAGCAGCAGGTTCAGTTCCTTGAGCGCCTCGCGGGGGATGCCCTCCCGGCCGCCGAGCCAGTGGTCGAGCGGGGTGACGAGCACGAAGTCCTCGTCGAAGAGGGGGAGTTCGACGATGCCGGGGACGCCGAGCGGCACGGCCAGCAGAAGCAGGTCGAGCCGGCCGGAGTTCAGGCCGTCGAGCAGGCTGGAGGTCTGCTCCTCGTGCACCTGGAGGTCGAGGTGCGGGTAGCGGTCGTGGACGAGCCGGAGCACGGCCGGCAGCAGGTACGGCGCGACCGTCGGGATCACCCCGAGCCGCAGCACGCCCGTGAAGGGCGCCCGCACCGCCTCGGCCTCCTCCAGCAGCGCGCCGACCTCGTCCAGCACCGCCCTGGCCCGTACGGCCAGCCGCTCCCCGGCGGACGAGAGCAGTACCTTGCGCGTCGTACGCTCGAGGAGGGTCACTCCCAGCGTCTCCTCCAGCGCCGAGACCGCACCGGACAGCGCGGGCTGGCTCATCCCGATGGCCGCCGCCGCGTCCCGGAAGTGCAGGTGCTCGGCCACGGCGACGAAGGCGCGCAACTGGGCCAGGCTCGGCTGCCTGCGCTTACCGTTACTGACAGTCACTGATAGCTACCTCCGATCAACCTGACCCAGTGTAGCTATTTCACTAATCAATGCACCCTGTGCCAACATCGACAACGTCCAACCCCTGGGAAACACCCTCAAAAGGGGTGTTTCTTCGCTGCAAGGAGAGCACGTGCTCACTGTCGGTGACAAGTTCCCCGAGTTCGAACTGACCGCCTGCGTCTCGCTGGAGAAGGGCAAGGAGTTCGAGCAGATCCACCACAAGTCCTACGAGGGCAAGTGGCTGGTGGTCTTCGCATGGCCCAAGGACTTCACCTTCGTCTGCCCGACCGAGATCGCCGCGTTCGGCAAGCTCAACGACGAGTTCGCCGACCGTGACGCCCAGATCCTCGGCTTCTCCGGTGACTCCGAGTTCGTCCACCACGCCTGGCGCAAGGACCACCCGGACCTGACCGACCTGCCGTTCCCGATGATGGCCGACTCCAAGCACGAGCTGATGCGCGACCTGGGCATCGAGGGCGAGGACGGCTTCGCGCAGCGTGCCGTCTTCATCGTCGACCCGAACCGCGAGATCCAGTTCACCATGGTCACCGCCGGTTCCGTGGGCCGTAACCCCAAGGAGGTCCTGCGGGTCCTGGACGCCCTGCAGACCGACGAGCTGTGCCCCTGCAACTGGAGCAAGGGCGAGGACACCCTGGACCCGGTCGCGCTGCTGGCTGGTGAGTGACCCATGTCGCTCGACTCGCTGAAGTCCCGCGTCCCGGACTACGCCAAGGACCTGAAGCTCAACCTGGGTTCGGTCATCGGCAACTCCGAGCTGCCGGCGCAGCAGCTGTGGGGCACGGTGCTGGCGACCGCCATCGCCTCCCGTTCCCCGATCGTGCTGCGTGAGCTGGAGCCGGAGGCCAAGGCGAACCTGTCGCCGGAGGCCTACCAGGCCGCCAAGGCGGCCGCCGCGGTGATGGCGATGAACAACGTCTTCTACCGCACCCGCCACCTGCTGTCCGACCACGAGTACGGCACCCTGCGCGCGGGCCTGCGGATGAACGTCATCGGCAACCCGGGTGTGGAGAAGGTCGACTTCGAGCTGTGGTCCTTCGCGGTCTCCGCGATCAACGGCTGCGGCCTGTGCCTGGACTCGCACGAGCAGGTGCTGCGCAAGGCCGGCGTGGAGCGCGAGACCGTCCAGGAGGCGTTCAAGATCGCCTCTGTCGTGCAGGCGGTCGGCGTGACCCTCGAGGCCGAGGCCGTACTGGCCGAGTGACCCGAGACGGCGCGGCTCGGCCCCCTGCCCACCTGGTGGGCGGGGGGCCGTCGTCGTCTTCTGAGTACCCGTACTCAAGCCCCGCGGCCCCCGGTTGCGGAAAGCTGCGGCCATGGAGCCACGGTCTTCGGTCCGCCGCCGTCGCCCTCGCCGGCGCGATAGTGCGCGCTAGGCTCCCGCGCTCCCCTCCGCGGCGGCCGGGGCCGGTTCCCCGGCGCCCTCGCCCTCGTTCTCGCTCGCGCTCTCGCCGGCCGAAGGAGCGGAGGCCTTCTGCTGCTGCAACTCCGCCGAGTACTGCCGCAGATAGCCCACCACCGTGTTGGACACCGCGACCAGCGGTACGGCCACCACGGCGCCGCCGATGCCGGCCACCATGCCGCCGGCGGCCACGGTCAGGACGACCGCCAGCGGGTGCACCCGGACCGCGCGGCCGAGGATGAAAGGCTGCAGGACGTGCCCCTCGATCTGCTGGACCGCGAGGACGACCACCAGGGTCATGAGGGCCGTGAAGACACCCTGCGTCACCAGCGCCACGATCACCGCGAGCGCGCCGGAGGCGACCGCGCCGACCAGCGGGATGAACGAGAACAGGAAGATGAAGACGGCCAGCGGGACGGCCATCGGCACGTCCAGGAAGTAGATGCCGATGCCGATGAAGATGGCGTCGATGAGCGCGACGAGGACGGTGCCGCGGACATACGCGGTCAGGGTGCGCCAGGCGCGCGGGCCGGCGCCCGCCACGCCCGGCCGGGCGGCCGAGGGCACCAGCTTCAGGAACCACTCCCAGATGCGCTTGCCGTCGTAGAGCAGGAACAGCGTCGAGAAGAACACCAGCAGGATGCCGGTGAGGGCCTCCACGATGACCTGAACGCCCTCCAGGCCCGCGGACGTGATCTGGTCGGCGTTGGCGCCGATCGCCTCGCGGAGGTTCTTGGCGATCTGGTTGATCTGCTTGTCGGTGACGTGGAAGGGGCTCTTCAGCAGCCAGTTGCGCAGGTCGTCGATGCCGCTCTGGATCTGGTTGGAGAGCGTGTCGATGTTCTCCATGACCTGCCAGGTCACGAACCAGCCCATCAGGCCGATGACGACGAAGCCGCTGATGGCGGTGAGCGCGGTGGCCGGACCGCGCGGCACCCCGCGCCGGGTGAGCCGGGCGACCGTCGGCTGCAGCAGCGCGGTGACCAGCAGGGCGATGACGAACGTGAACACCACCAGTTGGACGGCGCTGATGACCCGCATCAGCACCCACACGGTGCCGGCCAGGACCAGCAGGCGCCAGCCGGCCTCGGCCGCGACCCGTACGCCCCAGGGCACGGCCTCGGCCGGATCGGGGCGAGGACCCTGCGCGGCGGGCCGGGGGGCGGGCGGGGCCGGTTCGGGGGCGGCTGCCGGGACGGGTGCGGCGGCGGGTGAGGCGAGGGGTTCGGTGGCCGGTTCCCGACCGGTCTCCGCGTCGGCCCCGGAAGGCTCTTTCGCCACCTCCGCGCGGCGCTGGTCGAGACGCTCGCTCATCTCGGTGAGACCGGCCCCGAGCCGGCCGAGCCACCCTGGCACTCGCGACATGATCCGTCCTCTTCCCCCGCGTCCCCGGGTGCTCGCCACCACTCCCCCAGCCGTTCGGGTACGACCGTACAGGGCGAAAGCCCCTCCCCTGAGGACGGGGAGGGGCTGCGCGAGGTTGAGAGGCGCACCGGACACACCCCCGAGGGGGCGCCGGGAACCGCGCGACCAGCCACACCCGGCCGCACGTGCTCAGTGGGCCGGATGCGGCGGAGCGTCTAGTACCAGTGGTTGGCCTGCCAGAACGACCACGCCTGGCACGGGCTGCCGTAGCGGCCGTTCATGTAGCTGAGGCCCCACTTGATCTGCGTGGCCGGGTTGGTCTGCCAGTCGGCGCCGGCGGAGGACATCTTGGAGCCGGGCAGGGCCTGGAAGAGGCCGTAGGCACCGGAGGAGGCGTTCACCGCGCGGTAGTTCCAGCTGGACTCGTGGTCCACGATGTTGCTGAAGCACTGGTACTGGCCGGAGGCCACCATCTGACGCGCCATCGCCTGGATCTGCGCCACGGTGTAGCTGCTCTGGGTGGGGAAGCTGGAGGAGTCGCGGACGTCGTCGCGGCTGGCCGCGGCCTTCGCCTCGGCGCGCTCCTTGGCCTCCTGGGCAGCCGCCTTCTCGGCGGCTTCCTTCTTGGCGATCGCGGTCTCGGCGGCAGCCTTGCGGGCCGCTTCCTCGGCGTCCTTCTTGGCGCTCGTGTCCGCGGCGATGGCCTGTGCGTCGGCCTGCTGCGTCAGGGACGCGGACGCGACCTGCACCTGCGCCTGCTGACCCGCGGGTATGTCCGCGAGGAGCGTGGTGTCGGCTGCCGTCGCCTCGGCGTCGTTGGTCTGCGCGGTGCTGCCCGAGGCAACGCCGACGACGCTTCCGACAGCGGTGACCGCGGTGGCCGAGGCCACTGCGAATCCCCGGACCGAAATCCGGCTCACACGGTTTCCTTCCAGCGTCGCCCGCTTCGGTGACCCTGGCGGACGCAATCGTGCCCCTGGCACTGGCCTCCCAACTGCGGGGTCACGGGAGGCGCGGGCCCGGTGGGCAACTCCCGCTGGGGGAGCGCCGCGAGGTGCTCGGGCGGCATACGGCGGCGTTATGGAGTTGAGGTCCTGCTGTGATGCCGTACCGCTGGGGGTACACATGTGCCGTATGCGGGGGCCTGACAGGACTGAGACTCTGCCGTAACCGGGCGCCGGGTGGCAATTCTGTGTTGCGTGTGAAAGCTCACATCCCGTTTGGTCCGGGGGATTTCAGGAAAGCGCCACACGCGAAGGCGCCGCCCGGCTAGGCTCGTGGCCTTTGCCGGACGGCGCCAACCGCCGTCAGTTCGGCGTCAGATGTGCCCGTCCTCCAGCATTTCGGTCACAAGCGCCGCAATCTGGGACCTCTCGGACCGCGTCAGCGTGACGTGCGCGAAGAGCGGGTGCCCCTTCAGCTTCTCCACGACGGCGACCACACCGTCATAACGGCCTACGCGCAGATTGTCCCGCTGTGCCACGTCATGCGTCAGCACGACCCGCGAATTGGCGCCGATCCGGGACAGAACGGTCAGCAGCACGTTCCGCTCCAGCGACTGCGCCTCGTCCACGATCACGAACGCGTCGTGGAGCGACCGGCCGCGGATGTGGGTGAGCGGGAGGACCTCCAGCATCCCGCGCGCGGTGACCTCCTCGATGACCTCGCGGCTGGTGACCGCCGAGAGCGTGTCGAAGACGGCCTGGGCCCACGGGCTCATCTTCTCCGCCTCGCTGCCCGGCAGATAGCCCAGCTCCTGGCCGCCGACCGCGTACAGCGGCCGGAAGACCATCACCTTCTGGTGCTGCCGCCGCTCCAGGACCGCCTCCAGGCCCGCGCACAGCGCCAGCGCCGACTTGCCGGTGCCGGCCCGGCCGCCCATCGAGACGATGCCGACGTCCGGGTCGAGCAGCAGATCGAGCGCGATGCGCTGCTCGGCGCTGCGGCCCTTGATGCCGAACGCCTCCCGGTCGCCGCGCACCAGGCGGACGTTGCCCTCGGAGGTGATCCGGCCGAGCGCCTTGCCGCGCTCGGACTGGATGGTCAGGCCGGTGTGCACGGGGAGGTCGGACGCCTCCGGGACGTACACGTGCCCTTCCTCGAAGAGGATGTCCACCTGCTCACCCGAGAGGGTGAGTTCGGACATCCCGGTCCAGCCGGAGTTCTCCGTGATGGCGAGTTCGGCCCGGTACTCCTCGGCCAGGAGGCCGACCGACGACGCCTTGATCCTGAGTGGCAGGTCCTTCGACACGACGGTGACGTCGAACCCCTCGGCCTGCAGGTTGCGGGCCACCGCGAGGATGCGGGAGTCGTTGTCCCCCAGGCGGTAGCCGGTGGGCAGCACGCTGGGGTCCGAGTGGTTCAGCTCGACACGGATCGTGCCGCCGAGATCCCCGATCGGGATGGGGGCGTCGAGACGGCCGTACCGGACCCGGTAGTCGTCCAGCAGGCGCAGTGCCTGGCGGGCGAAGTAGCCGAGTTCGGGATGGTGCCGCTTTGCCTCCAGCTCCGTGACCACGACGATGGGGAGCACGACCTCGTGCTCGTCGAAGCGGGTCAGGGCGTTCGGGTCGGCCAGCAGGACGCTGGTGTCGAGAACATAGGTGCGCCGGTCTGACTTGTGGCGCTTTGCGCTGGTCACCACGGAAGGACGTACCCCCTCGGATGAGGTCGGGGAGCGACGGAGTGGAAGCCGGGCCGGGAGGGCGGGGAAATCCAGGCCGGTCGTCGGCCGCCCTGCACGGGCCGAGGACCGGCCCTCCGCCTCTTCGTCCGCGCTGTGACCGCACGATCGGGCTGGTGCAAAGGGCCTCCCGGGCGGACGGCTCCGTGCCGTCCGCTGAGATCCGACACCCGTGGTTCGGGTGTCGACCTGTTTGGCTTATGCCCTCGAACATGCACTGCCATGCAAATACGGCCAACAGCGCGCTGGTGAACTCCTCGTTACATCCGCAAGAACCGGGGCAAACGACAACGCCCCGTCACCGGGCGGCGACGGGGCGGTGCCGGACGGGTCAGCCGCCGTAGCGCCGGTGACGTGCCGCGTAGTCGCGCAGCGCGCGCAGGAAGTCGACCTTCCGGAAGGCCGGCCAGAAGACCTCACAGAAGTAGTACTCGGAGTGCGCCGTCTGCCAGAGCATGAATCCGGACAATCGCTGTTCCCCGCTGGTGCGGATCACCAGGTCCGGGTCGGGCTGGGCCCCGGTGTAGAGGTGACGGCCGATCATGTCGACGTCGACGGACTCGGCGAGGTCCTCCATCGCCACGCCCTTGTCGTGCGCGTCGAGCAGCATGGAGCGCACGGCGTCGGCGATCTCCTGCCGGCCGCCGTAACCGATGGCCACGTTGACGAGTATGCCGTCGATGTGGGCGGTGGCCTCCTCGGCCTCCTTCAGGGTGCGCTGCATGCCCGCGGGCAGCAGGTCCATGGTGCCGACGTGGTGCACGCGCCAGCGGCCGTCGGCGACGAGGGTGCGGACGACGTCCTCGATGATGCCGAGCAGGGGGACCAGTTCGTCCTGCGGCCGGTCGAAGTTGTCGGTCGACAGCAGCCACAGGGTGACGACCTCGACGTCGGTCTCGGTGCACCAGCCGAGGAACTCCTCGATCTTCTCGGCACCGGCCCGGTGGCCGTGGACGGTACTGGAGCCGCTCGCCTTCGCCCAGCGGCGGTTGCCGTCCATGATGACGCCGATGTGCTTGGGCACCTGAGCGTGGTCCAGGTGGCCCTCCACCCGGCGTGCGTAGAGCCTGACGAGCAGGCTGCGCAGCTTGTCGCGCAGGTTCACGTGGTTCTCCGGGGAATTTTGGCGCGGGGTCAGGTGCCGGAGCCTACCGGTGCCGGGCGCCCGCTCACGGTCCGGGGTTTTGGTTCCCCGGGCCCTGGGTTGGGACGACGGACGCCGGCTGAACGGTTCCGGACGCCCGCCACAAAAAACGGGCCGGTCCGTGGGGGGGAGACGGACCGGCCCGAGGGGGGGTTTCCACCATAACCCTTCGTAAGGGATGGTGGGTGCATCGGCGCAAGACAACTACTCTCCGAAATCACCCAGCGACGCCACGGAGACCTCGGAATGGTGGATTCAGGGGCGTTTCATGGCCGATTCACAGCGGAATCCCAGGAGAATGCGGCCAGATACGCATGGATTCGCAAGGATTGAGCCATCTTGGGCGCGTGTCGGCGAGTTGTCCCGAGGTCCCTCCGACGGGCTACTCGGTCGGCGAACGGTGCCTTGACGGCTCCGCCGCGGCGCCCAGGCCAAGATCACACGGTTTCACGGCACCGCGCAGCCCCCTCCACTGCGCGGTGCCGCCCGCGCAGCTTTGCTGACGCGAATTACCTTGGTCTGAACTTACGTGACCGGTGAGACGGATGTGAACCGCGCTCGATAACGATGTGGAAACCGCGAGGAACGGCACGGTGAACCGGCACCCCGCTTCCCGCCGTATGCCGGTTTTGTCACCGCGCCGGCTTGCGCACGTCGAAGTGCTACCGGGAGCTGCGGGCCGGCTTGTGCACGTCGAAGTACTACCGGAAGCTGCGGGCCGGCTTGTGCACGTCGAAGTACTACCGGGAGCTGCGGGCCGGCTTGCGCACGTCGAAGTACTACCGGGAGCTGCGGGCCGGCTTGCGCACGTCGAAGAGGTGCCGGGAGCTGTGCGCGACGAACGGCCCCTCCCGCTCGAGCCGATCGTGCAGCGCACGGAGCCGGGGCTCGTACGCCTCCACCGTGAAGCCCGGGACCATCCAGACCACCTTGCGCAGGAAGTGAACGACGGCGGCGATGTCATGGAACTCCATCCGCAGCCGCTCCGTCCGCAGATCAGCCACCTCCAGGCCGGCCGCCCCGGCGTCCGCCCGCTCCCGCTCGGGATCACGGGCGCGCCGCACCTCCTCCGGCTGCGGCCCCAGGAAGTACTCGACCAGCTCGAAGACGCTGCTCGGACCCACGTGCTGGGCGAAGTACGTGCCGCCGGGCCGCAGCACCCGGGCGATCTCGGCCCAGTCCGGGCGCACCGGATGGCGGCTCAGCACCAGGTCGAACGACTCGGGGGCGAACGGCAGCGGGGCGTCGTCCGGGGCGGCGACCACGACTACGCCGCGCGGCCGCAGCAGGGCGGTGGCCTTGCTCACGTTCGGCGGCCAGCCCTCCGTCGCCGCGACCAGCACCGGCCGGGCCGGTTCCGCCCGGCTCAGCGCGAAGTCCAGTACCTCGCCGCCCCCGGTCTGGACGTCGAGCGCGGCCTCGGCCACGGCCAGCCGCTCCCCCGCCGACCGGGCGTACCCCCACGAGGGCCGGGCCTCACTGGCCCTCCCCTCGAACCAGGAGAAGTCCCACCCTTCGGTGGGCACGGCAACACCCTCGGCCAGGAGGTCCGCGAAGGAACGGTCCGCAGTCATACGCCCATGATCGCAGCGGACGGCCGGGGCGCCCTGCTAGTTTCCCCGCCCATGACGACCTCTGACGCCGCGGGCGCCGCGGGTGCCACTGCCGCCGGGTACACCGCGGACGCCTCCGATGCCGGGTACACCTCAGGCGCCTCTGCCGCCGGAAACACCGCGGACACCTCCGATGCCGGGTATACCGCAGGCGCCTCTGCCGCCGGGAACACCGCGGATGCCACTGCCGCCGGGAACTCCGCGGGTGCGAACGCCGCCAACACCGCCGGTGAGGAGGGCGTGTACACGGCCGGTGAGAAGGAAACCCTGCACCGGAGCCTGGACCGGCACCGGGACGCGGTGCTCTGGAAACTCGAGGGCCTGGACGACGAGCAGTTGCGCCGCCCGATGACCCCGACCGGCACGAGCCTGCTCGGCCTGGTCAAGCACCTGGCCTCCGTCGAGTACGGCTGGTTCGTGGAGACGTTCGGCCGCGAGGCGGAACCCCTCTGGTTCGACCCGTACACGTCCGAGGACCTGCGGATCGCCCCCGACGAGACGACGGCCCGGATCACCGCCTTCTACGGCCGCGCCCGAGCCGCGGCCGACGGGGTGATCGCCGAGCTGTCCCTGGACGCACCGGGCCGCCCGCCCTGGCGGGACCACACCGTCTCCCTGCGCTGGGTCCTGGTCCACATGATCGAGGAGACGGCACGGCATGCCGGGCACATGGACATCGTGCGGGAGCTGATCGACGGGGCGACGGGGGATCACCCGAGGGTGAGCGGGGGGAGCTGAGCGACGGTCGGTCGGGGGGATGGGGATGCGGATGGGGATGGGGATGGGAGACGGTCCTGGACGAGGCCCTCTCCCCTTCCCCACGCGACGGGGAGGTCCCTCAGGGCGCCAGAAGCCCGGGTCCCTCAAGGCACCAGCGGTCGGACCTTCTCCGCGGCGAAGCGTACGAAGCCCTCCGGGTCGGGCTCGTCACCGGTCGGCTGGAGGACGACGGTGTCCGCGCCGGCCCCGGCCAGCCGCCGTACGGCTTCCGCCACGGCAGCCGCGTCCCCGGCGACCCCGACGCCCGGCACCGAAGCCAGCCCTTCCGCGGCTAGTTCGGCACGCAGCCGGGCCTCGGCGCCGTCGCCCATGGCGGTGAGGAGATAGACGACGACCCGGTGCGCACCGCTGCGCCCGGCCGCCCGCCGCCCCTCCTCGACGAGTTCCCGGGCCCGACGTACGCCGTCCACCGAAGTGGCGGCAGTGAGGAGGGTGCCGTCGGCCTTTTCGCCGGAGAGCCGGAGCGTACGGGGGCCGGTGCCGCCGGCGAGCACGTCGACCGGGCGCTGCGGGGGCCAGTCGAGGGCGACGTCGTCCAGTTGGACGTACCGCCCGCGCACACTGAGCCGCTCCCCGCGCAGCAGGGCACGCAGGGCGTCGAGGTGTTCGCCGAGCAGACCGAGCGGTGAGGCGGCGCGGGCACCGACCTGCCCCATCCAGTCCTGTACGCCGTGTCCCAGGGTCAGGATGGCCCGGCCGGGGAACATGCGCTCCAGCGAGGCGGCCTCCATGGCGGTGACGGCCACGTTCCTGAGCGGCACGGGCAGCAGCCCGATGCCGACCCGCACCCGCTCGGTCCAGGCGAGCGCCGCGGCGGCCGTGGACACGCCGCCCTCCAGGAAACAGTCCTCCCACAGCCACAGCTCTTCGAGCCCCACGTCGTCCGCGAGGCGAGCGACGGCTCGCAACCGCTCGGGCGGGAGCTGGGGACGGAAGACGACGCCGAGTCCTGTCATGGGTCTCTTCCTAGTGGGGAGGGTGAGGGGTGACAACTGGTTTTACCCGGCGAAGAGTTGATGGCGCAGACGGCGCAGACGGTGCACGGGAGGGGACGTGGGAAGACGCTGGCGGGACGGAGCGGGGAAACTGATCGTGCCGGGGAACGGGAACGGGAACGGGAACGGGAACGGGGCCGGGGAACCCCCGACGGTCCTCCCCCTGGAGATCGCGGCCTCCTACCGGGCACGCACGAGGGGCCTCCTGGGCCGGGACTCGATCAGCGGGGCGATGCTGCTGTCACCGGCGAGCGGGGTGCACACGTTCGGGATGCGGATCCCGATCGACGTGGCCTACCTGGACCGCCGGCTGACCGTCATCGCCGTCCGCACGATGCCCCCGGCCCGCCTGGGCCTGCCCCGCCTACGTGCCCGGCACGTGGTGGAGGCGGAGGCGGGCACGATGGCGGGGTGGGGATTGCGGGCGGGGGTGCGGGTGAGCGTGGAGACGACGACCGAGGGAGCCGCGTGAGCACGCCTCCCTCCCTCCCCCGCACCCTGCATCCCCCCACGGTGCCCGGTCCACCACCGCGATGGGTGCCCAAGCACAGGATGACCAGGTGTGCCTCAGCGGCGTCCTCTGGCATCCGGGCACAAGAGCTTCAGGGACGTTGAGGTCGAGGAGTTCACTCCGGCGCGGGTCGTCCGGCTTCGCCCACTCGGGTACGGCCACCGGGGACGGCAGGGAGGCCGGCATCTTCGTGATCGTGCCGGGCAGCGGGACGGGCCGACTGACCGGGCGTCCGAGGGGCCGGCGGCCTGGCGATCGACGCGGGCGGCACCCGTCGGGTGTGGTTCGGGTACGAGGCGGGGGACGGGAAGGCGGGGCGGTAGCGGTCGGGGCGGGTCACTGCTGGGTGCGGGGGAAGGACACCTCGACCCGGCGGTTCTTCTTCCGGCCGGCTTCGGTGGAGTTGTCGGCGATGGGGTACTGCTCGCCGTAGCCGCGGACGTCGAAGGTGACGGCCGAGTCGTTGAGGTCTTGGTCGAGGACCGCCTGTACGGCGTTGGCGCGCTGCTTGGAGAGGGTGTCGCCGTGGGCGGAGGAGCCGAGGTTGTCCGTGAAGCCGAACACGCGGACCCGGCTCGCGTTCTGCTTCTTGATCTCCTCGGCGATGGTGGCGATGCGGGTCTTCGCGTCGTCGTCGAGCCTGGCGCTGTCCTTGCCGAACAGGACCTCGGCCTGCAGGGCGAAGGTCACGTCCGCGTTGGTGTCCTCCCGCCGCTCGTCCCCACTCTGGTCCTCCACGACCGACTTGATGTCCAGCACCTTGGCCTCGCCGAGGGTGGCCCCTTCGGGGAGCTTGAGGTCCGGGTCGGTGGCATCCACTTTCACCGGGGCGGCGGCGGTGGGTTCCGTGCCGGGGGGTTGGCTGGGGGTGGTGTCGTCGGCGGCCGCCGTGGTGCCGGACAGATTCACGGCACACAGGAGAACAGCGAGGGTGAGGGCGAGCCGGGGTGTGGTGGTCACTTGGGCCTCACCCGGAGATCTTGACGGGGGCGCTGGCGAAGGTGGGTAGTTGGAGAGTGACGTCGGTGGTGTCGGCAGGTGGTGAGGGAAACTGCATGAAGACCGGCAATGACTGCCCACCTTTGAGCGTGCCCAGCCCAGTCGTGGTGAGCGGGCGTCCCTCCGTGTCACGCAGGACGTAGTAACGCTTCTTTCCCTTGGAGTCGACGAGCGTTGCTCCGCCCAGGGACGGCCCGTTCTTGGTGATCTCAGTTTCGTTGCCGCTGAGGGCCGCCGGGATGAGCAGGTCTTTGGAGCCGTCGTTCTTCAAGGTCCCGTTCACAGTGACGAAACCACCAGCGTCCCGTTGCACCGTTGTGATTTGGAGAAACAGGCCGCCCGACCCCTTCAACTCGGCCAGCGGCTGATCCGACTGCCCTTGCTGAGGACTCGGGCCGGAGGCACCTGTTGTGGAAGCGGACGCCGAACTGACTGGCTTCTTGTCGTCACCGCCACCACCACCGCAACCGGTCACGCCGACAGCCAGACCAGCCGCGACGGTCAACGCGACCATTCCCCTGCGAGCCTTCGCAGTGAACCGAATGCTCATCGCTCCGCTTCCTTCTTGACTCGTCGTTCGCATCTCAGCCCGCCAGGTGGACGTCGAAGAGGTCCTCAGGCCCGGGAAGATCCGAGAGGTCGTCCGGGTTCAGGGCCCATTCCCGGTCCTTGCATTGCAACTTGGGCAGTGCGCCGTCACCGGCATCGTCACCTGGGGGCTTGAAATCGCAGAGCGACTTGATCACAGCTACGGCAGAAGCCTTCGCATGTTTGTCCTCCGTACCGGGGACTACGGAGTCTCCGACGGCTTTGTTGGTCCGAACGTCCACGGCGTAGCGCAAGGCACCGTCCCAATGGCAATTGATCAGAGTGGCTTCGTTCTGGGCAGCGAGTTCATCGGCGCGGCCACATGAGTTGAAGCCCCCCTGACCCTCGAAGATGTCCAGCCACTTGGTCGGATCCAGTACGACCTTCACCCACTGGGTCGCCAGTTGCTTACGGGTCTCCTGGGCCGCCGCCAGTGCCGCAGCGTCCGCCGCCGTTTGGGCACCGCCCCGATTCACTGCCGCTTGGCCGACGGCCAGATAGGCCAACGCAAGAAAGAGCAGGCCCGCCACCACCGTGATGTAGATGGGGAAGGCCTGCCCCGTGTCGCTGCGCGGGTGATTCAGCCGCCGGTGACCTCGCTGATCTTGGTCCTGATGGCATCGAAGATCGTCTGCCCGATGCTCGTGCCGGTGATCGCCAGGACGATCGCCACGACCACAGCGATGATGCCGAGGTACTCCACTGCGGTCTGGCCCTTGTCGCTCCGGGCGAGACGTGCCCGCAGGTACGCCACGGTGGTGTTGAACCAGCTGCCCATGATGGTCCCCTCCGAGTTCGCCTCTGATCCAGGGAACATATGCCGAGGCGTGGCGCCGGACAGAGGGCCCCAGGGCCCAACCCCAGGCCCACTGTCTGTCTGCGGTGGTGCCCCGCCGTTCCATCTCAAGCCACCCCCAGCCACTTCGCCGCGGCCTGGGACCTTGTTGTGCTGTGGAGTTTGGCGAAGATGCGGTTGATGTGGTTCTTGACCGTCTTCTCGCTGATGAAGCAGGCGTCGGCGATCTGCTGGTTGGTCATGCCGGACGCGATGAGGTCCATGATCTCCGCCTCCCTCGTACTCAGCCGGAACCCGGATCGGAACGACTGTCCCACAGGGCGTTGCAATTGCGAAAGAGGGTGGGGGGAGAAAATCGGTTCCGTGGACAGGGGTTGGGGCTTTGTGTGTGCAGGTGCATCTTCACGCAACTCCGTCAGTAACGCCCTCGCCGCCCCCGGCGTCACATGCGGCCGTCCCTCCCGTACGTCCCGCACCGCCCTCACCAACTGCTCCGTCGTGAACTCGCCGTGCACCAGATATCCCCCCGCCCCCAGTCGCAGTGCCTCCCGCACGGTCTCCGTCTCGTGGCTGTAGGTCAGCATCATGACCGGGGCCAACCGCACCAGGTGGGGCAACGCCGAGATTCCGTCGACCCCGGGCATCCGGACGTCGAGGAGTACGACGTCCGGCCGGTGCCGGAGCGCCGCCTCGTACGCCTCTCGGCCGTCCGTCGCCTGCGCCACCACCGTGGTGTCCGGCCGTCCCGACAGCAGTGCCGTCAGGCCGGCCCGGACCACGGGATTGTCGTCCGCGACCAGCAACCGCAGCGGAGGCGGAGTCGGTGCCGACGGGGGGAAGTGGTCGTTCTCGGAAGGTCGCACGGGTCCTCCTCTCAAGGAGCCTGGGAAACGTGGGGCAGCGTCTGCAGGGGCAGGTCCAGGCGTACCTCCGTGCCCCGCTCGTGCGTGCCCCGTCCGATGCGGATGCGGGCACCCGCCTGGGCGGCCCGTTCCACCATGCCGAGCAGACCGAAGTGGCCGGTGGTGCGCAGGTGTTCCAGTGTCGTGCCGGGCGGCAGGCCGGTGCCGTCGTCGTGGATCGACAGGCAGAGCATGTCGCCCTGGACCGCCGCACGGACGTCCACAGCGGTCGCGGACGCGTGCCGGTGGGCGTTCTCCAGCGCTTCCGTGGTGATGGAGAGGACGTGGCGGGCCAGGGGAGCGGGCAGAGGTGGCAGGCCGGCCGCGTCCGTGGGCCAGTGGCAGGTGGCGCGCAGACCTGTGCGTCTGCTGAAGGTCCGCGTTTCTTGCGCCAGTTCGTGCCAG
This sequence comes from Streptomyces actinomycinicus, assembly GCF_016741775.1. Taxonomy (GTDB): domain Bacteria; phylum Actinomycetota; class Actinomycetes; order Streptomycetales; family Streptomycetaceae; genus Streptomyces; species Streptomyces actinomycinicus. Next base: position 78,186 of record NZ_JAERRK010000002.1, read on the forward strand.
AACCGCGATCTCCCCGTCCGTTCCGGCGACTCCGGCCACTCCGGCCGCTCCCGTCGCAGGTCCGTCAGCAGTTCACGCGACTCCGCCGCCGCCCTGCGGGCCGAGCGGGACACCAGCTCCGCCTGATCCCTGATGCGGGCCGGGTCGGGCTCGGCCGCCGACGCCGTGCTCGCCAGCCCGTCCGCCGCCAGAGCCACGCCGTACAGGGTCTTGGCCACCGAGTCGTGCATCTCCCGGGCCAGCCGCGCCCGTTCCGCACTCACCGCTTCCGCCGCCGCGAGGCGCGCCTGGACCGTCGTCAGTGCCTGGGTCGCGGCGCCGAAGCGGAGCATCAGGTTGCGCAGGGTCGAGCCCATCGCCCCCGCGATGACACACAGCCCGGGCAGGAGCAGTGCCTCGACGACGGGTGCGTGCCGGTCGGCCTTCAGCGTGGCGTGGACCAGCAGCAGGATCAGGGCCTGCAGAGAGGCGAAGCAGGCCGCGCCACGCCAGCTGTAGACCAGGCCGGCCAGGAGCGGGGTGCAGACGCTGACGTAGGCGAGGGTGGTGTCCGGGCCCGCCGAGATCAGGAGGAAGGAGCCGAAGAGGGTGTCCGCGGCCAGGAGGCTCGGGTGGCGCAGGAGGAGGGGGCCGAAGCGTTCCCAGTCGCGGAAGAGGACGTAGGACACCATGAACGTGACGACCACGGCCGCACCCACCAGCCGGGCGCCCAGACCGGGTGCCGCGTTGAGGAGGGCCGCGGGGGCGGACAGGACGATCATCGCCAGCCGGAAGCCGAAGACCTGGCGGCACATTGCCTGCAGGGCCCGGATCTGGAGCTTCTCGGAGGGTTCGGCCGCGGGTGGCGCGGCATGGTCGGCGTCGGTCACGTGGTCGGCGCAGGGCGCGTGGTCGGCGCAGGGCGCGTGGTCGGCGCAGGGCGCGTGCCCCCCGTCTGTCGCGTGCCCGACGCCCCCGGCGTGCTCGACACCGGGCACGTACCCGACACCGGTCGTGGGCTCGGCGTCGACGGCAGGGGCAGCACCGGTCGCATGGTCGACGTGGTCGAAGCGAGCGACGGCGCCTCTCCGCCCCGGCCACCGTGCGAACGCCCCGGCCAGCCGCGCCATTCGCGTCCCCCGGGCCATTCCCGCCCACCCGATGCCCCCTGCGCCCCCGGCGGTCCCTGCGCCCCCGGCGGGCCCGGCGTGGCCCCCGACGCCCGTCAGTCCGGTCACCGTCATGGCCGTCTCACTTTCCCGTGAGCGAGCCGAAGTCGACGCCGGAGCCCAGCAGCAGGCCGGCGCCGAGCAGGAGCATCGTCGCCGGGACCATGAACGTGGTGATCATCAGCGTGGCCTTGGGTACCGCGCGGGCGGCCTTGCGACGGGCGTTCTGGGCGTCGGTGCGGCGCATGTCCTTGGCCAGCGAGACCAGGGTGTCCACGATGGGCGCGCCGAGTTCCTCGCCCTGTTGCAGTGCCGTCACGAACATCGCCACCTGTTCGGAGTCGTTGCGCCGGCGCAGTTCCGCGAAGGCCTGGCGGCGGCTCATGCCGAGGTCCATCTGGCGGAGCGTGATGCGGAGTTCGTCGGCCCAGGGTCCCTCGTAGCGGGTGGCGACCCGGTCCAGGGCCTGGCGGAAGCCGAGGCCCGCGCTGACCACGACCGCCAGTACGTCCAGGAAGTCGGGCAGGGTGCGTTCGATGACGTCCTTGCGGACCCGGATCGCCGACCAGATGCCGACCTCCGTCCAGAAGGCGCCGAACAGCAGCAGGAGCAGGGCCACGAACCACTGGCCGCGGAGCAGGAAGACCAGGCAGCCCACGCCGCCGAGTGCGCCGTACACGGCGCGGCGGGCCGCGTAGCGGTCGATCGTCAGGCCGCCGGGGTTACCGGCGAGGTCGATCCTCCGGCGGTACTTGGCCACCAGGCGCGGGCCCATCAGGCGCAGCACGGCGGGGGCGTAGCGCATGCCCATGCGGTCGATGACGGAGCCGACGGCGCCGGTGCGGGTGGCGCCGACCTCCAGGGCCACGGCGAGGTCGCCGGGGAGCCTGGCGTCGGCCCGGTACATGCGGATGCCGGTGAAGGCACCGAGGACGCCGAGGCCCGTCAGCAGGGCGAGCAGGAATGCCATCGGGTCACCTCCCTCACACGTCGATCCGGCTCAGGCGGCGGATGAGGACGAAGCCGACGGCGTACATGGCGAACGCGATGATCACGCAGGCCTGGCCGACCGATGAGCCGGTCATACGGTCCAGTGCGCCGTCCTTGACGCCGTTCATCAGGAACAGCGCGCCGATGCCGAGGACGGGCACGGCGTACGACGTCATGGTCACCTGGGAGAGCTGGGTGCGGATCTCGCGCCGGGTCTCCTTGCGTTCCTCCAGGGTCTCGGTCAGGTTCCGCAGGGCGGACACCACCTGGCCGCCCGCCCGGTTCGACAGGACCAGAGTGGTGACGAGGACGACCAGCTCGCGGGACGGGAGCCGGTCCGCGAGTTCGCCGAGCGCGTCGTCCAGGGAGTGGCCGATGGCCAGCTGGTCGGCCACCTTGGCCAGTTCCTCGCCGGCCGGTGCCTCCAGTTCCTCCGCCGCCATGCCGATCGCGGTGCGCAGGGCGAGTCCGGCCTGGGTGGCGTTGGCCAGGATGCGGGCCAGTTCGGGAAGCTGGTTGATGAAGCGCTCGATGCGTTTCTGGCGTTGCCAGTTGAGGAACTGGACCGTCGCCCAGACGCCGAGCAGACCCGCGAGCGGGCCGAAGAAGGGGGCCAGGGTGGCCTGGCCGATCAGCCAGAGCGCGGTGACCGTGGCGAGCATGTAGACGAAGAACTCGCCCGGTGTGACGTCCAGGCCGGTGGCCGCCAGCCGCAGTTCCAGCCAGCGGCCGAAACCGGTGCGGCGCAGCCGCCGGTCCAGGTCGCGGAAGCGGCGCCGGCGGCCGGCCGCCGCGGCTGCGCCGGTGTGCGAGAGGCGGTCGACCAGGGCCGCGCGCTGGGCCCGGCCCGAGGCGTAGGTGTGTACGCCGGCCACGCCCAGGACGCAGGTCAGCAGCGCCACGCCGGTGGTGAGCTGGACGAGGGTGTGGAGTTCCATGGTCCTTACCTGGCTTCTCGGGTGGCGAGCTGGTCGGCGGTGCGCGCGACGCCGAAGGCCTGCGGGACGGGCTGGCTCGCCATGTAGAGGCGGTCAGCGGTGCGGCGGGGCAGCGGGAAGTAGCGGAAGGCGCCGTAGACGCGGCCGTCCGGGCTCATGGGCTGGGCGTCGAAGCGGGCGACGGTGGCCAGCCGGTACGGCTCACCGCCGTGGCTGTCGAGCAGCGCGACCTCGGTGATCCGGCGGGCGCCGTCGGCGAACCGGGTGAGCTGGACGAGGACGTCGACCGCGCTGTTGATCTGGTCGTGCAGCGCCACGAAGGGGACCTCGACGTCGGACATCGACGCCAGGGTCTGGAGCCGGGTGAGGGCGTCCTCGGCGCTGTTGGCGTGCACGGTGGCCAGCGACCCGTCGTGACCCGTGGACATCGCCTGGAGCATGTCGAGGGACTCGCCGCCGCGGACCTCACCGACCACGATCCGGTCGGGGCGCATGCGCAGGGAGTTGCGCACCAGGTCGCGGATGGTGACCTGCCCCTTGCCCTCCACGTTCGGCGGGCGCGACTCCAGGCGGACCACGTGCGTCTGCTGGAGCTGGAGTTCGGCGGAGTCCTCGATGGTGATGATGCGCTCGTGGGACGGGATCAGGCCGGACAGCGCGTTCAGCAGGGTCGTCTTCCCGGTGCCGGTCGCGCCGGACACGATGATGTTGAACTTTGCCTGCACCAGGCCGGCCAGCAGATACACCATGTGCTCGTCCAGCGAGCCGAAGGCGATCAGCTCCTGCAGGGTGAAGGAGCGCGGGAAGCGGCGGATGGTGAGGATCGGGCCGGTCAGCGACAGCGGCGGGATGATGACGTTGACGCGTTCGCCGGAGGGGAGGCGGGCGTCGACCATCGGGTTCGACTCGTCCACGCGGCGGTTGACCGTCGACACGATCCGTTCGATGGTCTGCATCAGCTGGTCCGCGGAGACGAACCGCAGGGGCAACTGCTCGACCCGCCCGCCGCGTTCCACGAAGATCGCGTCGGGGCCGTTGACCATGATCTCGGTGATCGACGCGTCCTCGAGGAGCGGCTCCAGGATGCCGAGTCCGAGCGCCTCGTCCACGACCCGGCGGATCAGCTGGGACCGCTCGACCGTCGACAGCACCGGGCCCTCGCGGCTGATGATGTGCCCGAGGACCCGCTCCAGCCGCGCCCGGCGCTCGGCGGCGGCCAGCGAACTCATCTCCGCGAGGTCGATCTCCTCCAGCAGCTTGGCCCGGTAGGAGGCGACCAGGTGCCCGTCCTCGCCCCGGCTGCCGTGCTCCTCGGGAGTGCTGATGCGTGCCCGCAGGCTCATGGGTTCGCTTCTCCTCGGTCAGTGGTCGAGCGCGGCATGGTGGCGGACTTGGTGGCGTCGCCGAAGCTCCAGAGGATTCTGGGAATGGTGACGTGGGCGGTGACGGTGACCGACTCGCCGTCGCCTCCGGTCCGCCCGCACTCCACGTGCAGTCCTCCGCCGACCGCCTGCGCGCACGCCTGTGCGGCACCCTGCCCCAGCGACTCCGCCCGCGCCCCCGCCCTGGCCGCGGTACCGGCCTGCTCGGCGGCGTAGGCGACCGCCCCGATCTGGATGCCGGCCAGCCCGACGATCAGCAGAACCGGGATGAAGCCCAGGTATTCGATGGCGACCTGACCCACGTCGCGCATACGGCGGTGCGGCATCTCAGTCCTTCACCTCCTCGACGGCACCGGCGTGGCCGTGCACGGTGACGGGGAAGGAGACCAGGCCCGGGAAGAGGACCGGGACCTTGAGGGAGACGTCGGCCGTGACATAGCCGGACGGGTTGCAGCTCACGGACGCGTCCCCCTTCCACGCCGCCGACAGGTGCTTCAGCCCCGCCTCGGCGCACGCGGCCTGACGTGCCCCTCCCCGCGGGGCTGCGGTACCCGCCCGCGCCGCCTCGTCCGCAGCATTCCCCGCCTGCGTGAAGGTGTATCCCACGAGCACGGCCTGCCACATCAGCACCAGCGTCAGAACGATCAACGGAGTCATCCCGAGGAACTCGATGCTCACCTGTCCCCGGTCCCCGCCCGGCCGTTTCACGGAGCGCTCACTCCTTCCGCCGCCGGAAGCCGACCGGCCCCCGGCCGCCGCTTCGGTGGGAGCCCGCCTCGGCGGCGCCCTTGACCAGCCCCAGTTCGCCGGCGAGCCCCCACAGGGCCTGCTTCACCGTGCTCTTGGCGTCGAGTTCGTGCACCCGGCCCGCGTCCACCACGGCCTGAAGTTCCTTGAAGTTGGCGGGTACGGCCGTACGCGCCAGGGCCGTGCCGGTGATGCGCTGCACCAGTGCGGGCTGGATCTCCGTGCTGCGGGTGTGCCGGTTGACGACCACCGTCGTCTCCTCGGCCTTGCGGATCTGCAGCCGGTCCCACATCCGGACCGTCCGCTTGGCCGCGCGTACGGCGATGACGTCCGGAGTGGTGACGAGCAGCGCGGTGTCGGCCATTTCCACCGCCGCCGCGCCCGCACCGCTGAGCTGGGCGCCGCAGTCGATGACGACGACCTCGTAGCGGGAGCGCAGGGCGCTGACGATCTGGCGGGCGGCCCGGTCGGTGACCTCTTCGCCGCGTTCGCCCTCGCCGGGCGCGAGGAGCAGGGCGAGGCCGGTGTCGTGGCGGAAGACGGCGTCGGCGAGTACGCGGGGTGAGATGTCGGTGATGGTGGCCAGGTCGGCCACGGAGCGGCGGAACTGGATGTCGAGGTAGGAGGCGATGTCGCCGGTCTGGAGGTCCAGGTCGACGAGGGCGGTGGGGCGGCCGGAGGCCTGCGCGGCGAGGGCCAGCTGGATCGCCGTCAGTGTGGCGCCCGCGCCTCCTTTGGCGCCGCTGACCGTGACGACGGTGCCGCCGGCCCCGCCGAGCACGTCGGCACCGTGGCCGAGGTGCCGTCGTACGCCCGTCGACCACTGGGCCACCGCCTGCACCCGGCCGGCGAGTTCCTCGTACGACAGCGGGAGCCCGACCAGGCCGCGGGCGCCGGAGTCCATGGCGGCGGCGAACAGGCCGGGGCCGGCGTCGGTGGTGACGAGGATGACGCCGACGGCGGGGAAGCGCAGGGCGACCTCGCGGATCAGCTCCAGGGCGGGGACCGGGCCGATGCGTTCGTGGACGACGACGACCTCGGGGAGTTCGTCGACCGACTCGGCGGCCAGCCGGGCGAGGGAGTCGACCAGCTGGGTGGAGTCGGTCACCGGAGGCTGCGGTTCGGCGTCGGGGAGCTGGCTGAGCAGGGTGGTGAGGGAGCGGACGGCGTCCGGGTCCGCGCCGGCCGGGAGGATCCTGGTGGGCATGGCCGCCTCTCACTTGTCCGTCGCGAGTTCGTAGGTGCGGTCCTTGTCCGGGACGCCGGTCTCGCCGCCGGGGGCCACGAGCGCGAGCCGGACTCGCTGGGCGAAGGACTCGGCGTAGGTGATGCGCTGGGCGTCGAGGGTGGACAGCGCGAAGGTGATGGGGACGGCTTCGGTGGGCTGCTGCTGGTTCTTGCTGCGGTCGGGGTCGAGGGCGGTGATGTGGCCGACGTCGAGTACCCGGGCGTTGGTGACGATGATCTTCGACTGGTCCGGGTCGCCCTCCTTCTTCCCCTCGAAGGTGGCGTAGACGTTGACGCGCGAGCCGGGGGTGATCTTGCCGGCGACTCCGGTCGCCGCGTCGATCATGATGGCGACCTCCTGCTGGCCCGGCTGGAGGGCGGGCTGGTCGACGATCATGTCGGTCTGCAGCAGGGAGCCGGCGCGCAGCGTGGTGACGGCGATCTTGCCGCGGATCTGGCGGAGGTCGGTGACGGCGTTGCCGGACAGCCACCGCTCCGGCATCTCGATCTTCTCGAACTGGCCGGTGTCCAGCGCGGTGTAGGGCTCGACCTCGGACTTGACCCGGTAGGCGGTGACCTCGGGGCCGACCTTGGAATTCGCGTCGTGGACGACGGAGAGCACGCCGGCGAACGCGCCGAGCGCGCACAGGACCGAGAGGATCAGGAGTATCACGCCGCGGCGCTGACGGGAGTTCATGAACCGTGCAACCTCATTGGGGGAATCGGTCGAGCGGGATGTGAGGGTGGTGTCCGGGCCGGTCAGGCGGGCGCGCGTTGCTCCAGTGCGCGGGGTGCGGCGGGTTCGTGGGCGGGTGGCGGTGTGGCGGAGCAGAAGACGCAGCGGTCGCCGATGACGTCGAGGCCGCACCAGTGGCAGGTGGTCTGCCGTACGGAGGTGACCAGCTGGTAGAGGACCGAGAGGTCGGCGAGGTAGCTGCAGAACTCGACCAGGCGGCCGGTCCCCCACCACAGCGGGGACTCGGCGGGCAGGGGGGTCTCGCGCAGCCCGTGCACGCTCCACTGCGTGCCGAGCCCGGCGGCCCATTCGCTCTGCAGCTGTCCCTTGGCGACGAGCATCCAGGTGCTGAACTCGGGCCCCTTGAGGGTGGCGTCCGGGGTGACCTTGACGAGTTGCGGCTCGGGGTGCGCGACGACGGCGAACTGGCTGCCGGGCACCCAGGATCTGGCGTGTGCCTTCAGTCCGACCGGCACCCGGTCCAGCTTGGCGACGGAGCCGAGGACGGCGCCGGCGTGGATGTAGTGGGTGAGCAGCCGGCCGGCGGAGGCGAGCAGGCCCGGGCTCAGGTCGCAGGAGGCGAGCTGGCGCAGCTGCCGGGCCAGGACGGCGATGCCGAGCGGCGGCAGCTCGGGGCGGAACAGGGCGATCCGGTCGCTCTCCAGCAGCGAGCGCAGGGTGTGCAGGCGTCGCACGACCGGTTCCGGGGTGGCCTGTGAACACACCACCACCAGGTACCCGTACTGCTCGGTCAGAGTGTGGATCTCGGTGAGTGCGTGGTCCAGCGGCTTGCGGTCGAGGCCGCTCAGCACGACGGCGGGCATGGTCCGTTCGTCCTGCGCCGGCAGCGCCATGTCGGCACTGGTCACGGCAATGGCAGTTGGCACGCGCAGCTCCCCGCTCTTCACACCCTCCGGCCCACCGGTGTGACTCCAATGCGCCAGGACGACTTCATTGCGTGACTACGTGAGCACTGTATCCACGGCCGTCTGGCCGGAGAACAGCGTTTGTGAAGCCGGTGTGCAACTCTCCTTGCGCAAGTCCCGCCAAACCCGGACAGGTTGAGCAGGCGATCGGCGACGGGTTTGGTCTGGACCTCTTGACACCCAGGATTGGTCTGGACCAACTTGTAGGCGAGCGGTGGCCACCGTGCACTCCCCCTCTCCCCGCCAACTCCCCCACCGGAGGCTCCTGTGGACCGCGTACCAGGCATACCCAGACCCCGCGGACGGCGACTCGCGACGTGGTCCGCCGCCACCGCCCTGGCCCTCTCGGTCGCGGGCCTCGCCGCCGCCTCCCCCGCGTCCGCGGCGGACGTCAACAACGTGAAGAACGCCGGCTTCGAGTCGGGCCTGGCCGGCTGGACGTGCACGTCCGGCAGCGGCGCGACCGTCTCCTCCCCCGTGCACGGCGGCGCCGGCGCCCTGAAGGCGACCCCGGCCGGCCAGGACAACGCCAGGTGCAGCCAGTCGGTGGCGGTGAAGCCCAACTCGACGTACTCGCTGGGCGCGTGGGTGCAGGGCGGCTACGCGTACCTGGGCGTGACCGGCACGGGCACCACGGACGTCTCCACCTGGACCCCCGACTCCCCGGCGTGGAAGCAGCTGACGACGACCTTCACCACGGGCGCGTCGACGACCTCGGTCACGGTCTACACCCACGGCTGGTACGGCCAGGCGGCCTACTACGCCGACGACATCTCGGTCTACGGCCCCGACGGCGGCGGAGGCGGCGACCCGGCCCCGACAGTCCCGGCGGCCCCCGCCGGCCTCACGGTGGCCGGTACGACGTCCTCCTCGGTCTCCCTCACCTGGTCCGCGGTCTCGGGCGCGACGGGCTACAACGTCTACCGGAACGGCACGAAGGTCACGGCGGTGACCGGCACGTCGGCGACGGTGGCCGGTCTGGCGGCCTCGACGTCGTACTCGTTCCAGGTCACGGCCACGAACGCGGCGGGCGAGTCGGCGAAGTCGGCGACGGTGACGGGCACGACGTCCTCCGGCACGGGCGGCGGCGGGGGCGGCACGCTCCCCAAGCACGCGGTGACCGGGTACTGGCAGAACTTCAACAACGGCGCGACGGTCCAGAAGCTGTCCGACGTCCCCTCCGCCTACGACATCATCGCCGTGGCCTTCGCGGACGCAACGTCCACCCCGGGAGCCGTGGTCTTCAACCTGGACTCGGCCGGCCTCGGCGGCTACACGGTCGACCAGTTCAAGGCCGACATCAGGGCCAAGCAGGCGGCCGGCAAGAAGGTCGTCATCTCGATCGGCGGCGAGAAGGGCACGGTGTCGGTCAACGACTCGGCCTCGGCGGCGAACTTCGCGAACTCCGTCTACTCGCTGATGCAGACGTACGGCTTCGACGGCGTCGACATCGACCTGGAGAACGGCCTGAACGCCACGTACATGACGCAGGCGCTGCGCTCCCTGTCGTCGAAGGCGGGCTCGTCCCTGATCATCACGATGGCTCCCCAGACGATCGACATGCAGTCCACGTCGAACTCCTACTTCCAGACGGCGCTGAACGTGAAGGACATCCTCACGGTCGTCAACATGCAGTACTACAACAGCGGTTCCATGCTGGGCTGCGACGGCAAGGTGTACTCACAGGGCACGGTGGACTTCCTCACCGCCCTGGCCTGCATCCAGCTGGAGGGCGGCCTGTCCCCGTCCCAGGTGGGCCTGGGCCTGCCGGCCTCCACGCGGGCGGCGGGCGGCGGCTACGTCTCCCCGACGGTGGTCAACAACGCCCTGGACTGCCTGACGGCGGGCACGAACTGCGGCACCTTCAAGCCGTCCAGGACCTACCCGGCCCTGCGGGGCGCGATGACCTGGTCCACGAACTGGGACGCGGCGTCCGGGAACGCGTGGTCCAGCCCGGTGGGGGCGCACGTGCACGCACTGCCGTGACGTGAACACCGGCTGACGCACGGCGCCCGGGGCCTCTGCGGCACCGGGCGCCTTCGTGTGCCCCGGGGCGGCGCGCGGAAGAGGAGGCGTAGGCCGAGGTGGCGCAGGCCGAGAAGCCGTGCGTGCGATCGAGGTGGCGCAGGCCGAGAAGCCGTGCGTGCGATCGAGGTGGCGCAGGCCGAGAAGCCGTGCGTGCGATCGAGGTGGCGTGTGGCTGGCCGGACCTCACCGTCCACGCCGGCCTTCGCGTTGCAGTTGTCAATGTGCCGGTGTGATGATCCCGGGCATGGCTGAACACGCGGAAGGCGCCGGCTCGACGGAGGGCACCCGCAGGTCACGGCTGTACGACTATGCGGACGTGACCGGGGGCGTGGAGGCGGGGGCCACGGATCCGGGGACCACGGAGACGGAGACCGCGGATCCGGGGACCACGCCGGACGGGAAGACCACGTCGGATTCGGCGACCACGTCCGTTCCGGCGACCACACCGAATTCGGCGACCACGGCTTCGGAGGCATCCGGCATGCCCGCCGCCGAGGGCGCGCGCAGGCACCGTGAGTTCGCCGTGCTGCTGGGCGAGTTCCGGCGGACGCCGGTGCTCGTGCCGGTGGACCGGGAAGAAGCCCCCCTGACGGCCGACTTCGGCGGCGTCCGCTGGATCTACGCCTTCTCCGACGAGGGGGCGCTGGCGCGCTTCGCGTCGGCGCGGGGGGAGGGCGACCGCGAGTGGGCGTACCAGCGGTGGCTGGGAGCGCGTCTGCTGGATGCCGCGGTGCCGGCCGTGGGGGTGCCGTGCGGGGTGGCGCTGGACTGCGCGGACGGGGCGGACGGCGGTGTGCTGTTTCCGCCGGTACGGGGAGTCGTGCCCGACGAGGTGGCGGTGGACGTCGACAGCGGGGCGGGGGCTGAGAAGTGACGGACGGCGGTGGCAAGGACCTGGCGACGCAGGGTCTCGGTCTGATCGCGAAGGGCCTGACCGCGGCGCTGGGCGAGCTGAAGGAGCTGGGCGGGTTCGGGACGTCCGGTGCAGGGCGCGGCTTCGGCGAGATCTCGCTGTCCGGCCTGGAACTGGGGCACGAGGGCCTGACGGAGGAGTTCAAGTCGTTCTGCGAGCGCTGGGAGTGGGGCGTGCGGTCGCTGGTCAACGAGGGCAACGGATTCGCGCTGAAGACGGGTCTGGCGGCGGGCACGTACTACGAGACGGACCAGTACGTCGAGGGCACCTTGAAGGTGGCCGAGAACGCGGCCGTCGGAAATCCGTACGCCTCCGAGGAGGAGGTGCAGAAGATGGGCTACGGCGAGATCGCCGGTTCCGGCGGTGACGTGGATTACAGCAAGGAGTCCTTCGACGAGGCGTGGGCCAACAGCAAGCAGGGCTGGAAGACGGCTGCGGACGATGTGATGACCTCGCACACCATCGGACCGGTGCCGGGCGTGGGCCTGGGCGATCTGCGTGAGGCGGTCGGTGACGCGGACGGCTCCGAGCCGGGCGGTGAGCGCTGATGGGCATCGGCGACATCACCAACTCCTTGCTCGGTGGCGGCGAGAAGCTCCTCGACGGCGGCAAGAAGCTCCTCGGTGAGGGCGTCGACTACACCACCGACAAGATCGGTGACGGCTTGGACTACGTCGGGGCGCACAAGGCGGCCGACGTGGTGGAGGACTGGGGTGACGGCGTCGCCTCCGACCTGGGCGCGACCCCCGGCGAGCAGCAGCTCGACGAGACGGAGGAGGCCGACGAACTCGTCCATGGCAGCCCGGCGAAGATCCGCGAGAGCGCCAAGCACCTGCGGGACTTCCACAGCGCGTTCGACAAGGTCGGCCAGGGGCTGAAGAAGGTCGACTCCTCCGGCTGGAAGGGTGAGGGCGGCGGCGCCTTCCGCAAGAAGTTCGGCGTGCACCCCACGAAGTGGACGCAGGCGGCCGAGGCCTGTGAGACCGCGGCCGGGGCGCTGGAGGCGTACGCGGACACCGTGAAGTGGGCGCAGGGCCAGGCCGAGGAGGCCGTGGCGCTCTACAAGAAGGGCGTGAAGGCGGGCGAGGACGCAGCTGACGACTACCGGACCAAGGCCGAGACCTACAACGCCAAAGTCCGCGCGGGCGAGGACCCGGGGCCCAAGCCGCACCAGGACCTCGACGCGGGCAGGGCCGACATCAAGGCCGCCGTGCACAAGCTGGCCGAGGCCCGTAAGCAGCGCAACACGGCCGCCTCCGAGGCGCAGGGCAAGGTGAAGGCGGCCCTGGCCCACGCCCCTGCCGAGCCTCCGCCCCTGGAGCGCCTCGAGGGCAACCTGAAGGACGGCGCCCTGTCCACCGGCATCGAACTCACCCACTTCGGCGGGGGCGTCGTCAAGGGCACGGCGGGCCTGGTCAACTTCGTCCGCGGCCTGAACCCCACCGACCCCTACAACATCACCCACCCGTCCGCGTACATGCAGAACGTCAGCATGACGCTCTCCGGCCTGGTCTCCACCGCGGCCCACCCCGAACGCACCGCGAAGACCATGTGGGACGAGTTCCGCAAGGACCCCTCCGAGTTCGGCGGCAGGATGCTCCCCGAACTCTTCGGGACCAAGGGCCTCGGCACGGAGATGGGGCTGGCACGCAAGGCCGCCGAGACGGGACTCGCCCGACGGGCGGCGGAGACGGCGGCGGGACGGGAGGCACGAGCCGGGGCCGAGGGGGCGGCCGGGAGGACGGGGCGGGGCCACCTGGACGAGGATCCCGTACAGCCCACGCGGGACGGTGACTCCGTACACAGCGGCGGTACCGACCCGATCGACCTCGCCAGCGGCAGGATGTACCTGCCACAGACGGACGTCACGCTCCCCGGAACCCTGCCGCTGCTCCTGACCAGGCGAGTCGAGTCCGGCTACGACCTCGGCCGCTGGTTCGGCCCCTCCTGGTCCTCCACGCTGGACCAGCGCCTGGAGATCGACGCGGAGGGAGTCGTCCACGTCACGGAGGACGGTCTCCTCCTCTCGTACCCCCACCCGGCCCCCGGCCTGCTCACCCTGCCGCACCACGGCCCCCGCCGGCTCTTGGACCGGGTGGACGACGGCTACACGATCACGGACCCGCGGACCCACCGCACCTGGCACTTCGCCGACCGGGGCCCCGGCCTGGCGGTCCTGGAACAGATCGACGACCGCAACGGCAACTGGATCACCTTCGAGTACGACGCCGGGGGTACCCCCCTGGGTGTCTTCACGAGTGCCGGCCAGGGCGTCCGCATCACGACGGGGTCGGGCCGCGTGACGGCGTACCACCTGGCGACGACCGGCGAGGAGCTGAAGCGCTTCGGCTACACGGACGGCAACCTCACGGAGGTCACCGACTCCTCCGGCCTGCCGCTCGGCTTCACGTACGACGAGGCCGGCCGGGTCACGTCCTGGACGGACACGAACGACCGCAGCTACACGTACGAGTACGACGACCGGGACCGCTGCATCGCGGAGGGCGGCTCGGCGGGCCACATGGCGCTGCGGCTGACGTACGGGGAGCCGGACCCCGAGACGGGCCTGCGGACGACGACGGCGACGACCGCCGAGGGACACACCCGCCGTTACCTGGTCAACGACACCTGGCAGGTGGTGGCGGAGACCGACCCGCTGGGCGCGACGACCCGCTACCACCGGGACCGCCACAACCGCCTGCTCTCCACGACGGACGCGCTGGGGCACACGACGACGTTCGAGTACGACGACGCAGGCAACCTGACGTCGGTCACCCGCCCGGACGGCCGCGGAACCAGGGCGGAGTACAACGACCTGGGCCTGCCGGTGAAGGTGGTGCACGCCGACGGCACGGTGACCCGCCAGACGTACGACGAGCGCGGCAACCGCACCTCGGTGACGGACGCGGCGGGCCGGACCACGTTCTTCACCTCCACGGACGCCGGTCACCTGACATCGGTGACGGACCCGCTGGGCAACACGACGACCATCGTGTGCGACCGCGCGGGCCTCCCGGTGGTGGTGACGGACCCGCTGGGCGCGACCACGCGGTTCTCACGGAACGCCCTGGGCCTGCCGACCACGATCACGGACCCCACCGGCGCCACGACCCGCCTGGACTGGTCGATCGAAGGTCGGCTGACCGGCCGCACGGCCCCCGACGGCACCACGGAGAGGTGGACGTACGACGGCGAGGGCAACTGCACGAGCCACACGAATGCGCTCGGCGGTGTCTCGTACTTCGAGTACACCCACTTCGACCTGCTGACGGCACGCACGGGCCCGGACGGCGTCCGCTACGAGTTCGAGCACGACTCGGAACTACGCCTGACGAAGGTCACGAACCCGCAGGGCCTGACGTGGACGTACGAGTACGACGCGGCCGGGCGCCTGGTGACGGAGACGGACTTCGACGACCGCGCGCTGGAGTACGAGTACGACGCGGCGGGCCGCCTGCTCTCACGGCGGAACGCGCTCGGCGAGGTGACGTCCTTCGAGCGAAATGAATTCGGCCAAGTCCTCCGCAAGGACACGGCAGGCCGAATCACCACATACACCTACGACCTGACCGACCAACTGGCCCAGGCGTCCGGCCCCGACGGCACGACGCTGACGCTCCTGCGGGACCGCTACGGCCGCCTGCACTCGGAGACGGTCGACGGCCGCACGGTGACGTACACGTACGACCCCTTGGGCCGCCGGACGGGCCGCACCACCCCGGCCGGGGCCGAGACGACGTGGTCGTACGACGCGGCGGGCCGCCGCACGGGCATGGTGGCGTCGGGTCGCCCGATCGACTTCACGTACGACGACGCGGGCCGCGAGGTGACCCGCCGCATCGGCGTCGGTGTGGCTCTTGAGCACACCTTCGACGCGCTGGGCCGCTTGACGAGCCAGTCGGTGACCGGCGTGGGGGGCCACCAGGTCCAGCACCGGGCGTACACGTACCGGGCCGACGGCAACCTGACCGGCATCGAGGACCACCTGTCCGGCTCCCGCCGCTTCGACCTGGACGCGGCGGGCAGGGTCACGGCGGTGCACGCGGCCGGCTGGACGGAGCGGTACGCCTATGACGAGGCCGGCAACCAGACCGAGGCCTCCTGGCCGACGGACCACCCGGGCGCAGAGGCGACGGGCCCCCGCTCCTACGCGGGCACGCGCATCACCCGAGCCGGCAACGTCCGCTACGGACACGACGCCCTCGGCCGCATCACCCTGCGCCAGAAGACCCGCCTGTCGCGGAAGCCGGACACGTGGCGCTACGAGTGGGACGCCGAGGACCGCCTGACCTCGGTCGTCACCCCGGACGGCACGCGCTGGCGCTACACCTACGACCCCCTGGGCCGCCGCACGGCGAAACTCCGCTTGGCCGAGGACGGCGAAACGGTGCTGGAGCGGGTGACCTTCACGTGGGACGGCACGACCCTCTGCGAACAGACGACAACGTCCGCGGACCTCCCCCACCCGGTCACCCTCACCTGGGACCACCAGGGCCTGCGCCCGCTCTCCCAGACGGAACGCATCACCGCGACGGAAGCCCCCCAGCAGGAGATCGACTCCCGCTTCTTCGCCATCGTCACCGACCTGGTCGGCACCCCGAGCGAACTGATCGACGAACAGGGCGACATCGCCTGGCGCACCCGCAGCACCCTCTGGGGAACAACGGCGTGGACGGCAAACAGCACCACCTACACCCCCCTACGCTTCCCAGGCCAGTACTACGACCCGGAAACGGGGCTGCACTACAACTACTTCCGCCATTACGACCCGGAAACGGCGCGGTACCTGACTCCCGATCCACTCGGACTCGTACCGGCACCCAACCCGGACACGTACGTTCACAATCCACATGGGTGGAGTGACCCCCTCGGTCTTGCACCTGTTGATGGGTGCACCGAAAACCCCACACACATGCGTTCGAGTAGTCGCAATGCCGCCTTCCGGGAAGCCAAGCGAGACTTGGATATTCCAATGGCTCAGCACCCGGACGAGATCCGCACTGTTCCGATGACGGATCGAACAGGTCAACAAGTCATGGATGCATCACACAACCCAGTAATGACGCGCGAATACGTGTACACACGGCGCGATGGAAGCAGGGTCATCATCCAAGACCATGCGTACGGGCACTACTACGGCGAGGGTGGAGTTGGCGACCAAGGGCCACACTTCAACGTCCGGCCATGGGAAAACCCCCGAACTGGTAAAGTCCCGGGCACTGCACAGCACTACGAGTACTAGCCCTAGACAGGACAGGAGGCCGACACGAGATGCCGTGGACGTCACTGGTACGCAACCCTGAGGGGCTTGAGGCCGTCTATCAGGGGGACCCCCCCGACCTTTCAGGCGTCCGCGTACACGAAGTGGCCCTACACGAGGATGGGCCGACTCTGAGAATTCGCCTGGACTTGCCTCGCTACCCAGACCAGCCTCCTCGTAAATGGGCTGTCCAAGGCTTCAACACAGTACAAGTCGAGATCTCAATGGGCAATCTTCATGCCATCACGTTGGAAGGGTTCACCACCTCCACGACCGCGAACGTTTCTCTTACTGCAAAGGATGGCGTCACTCTTGGTCTCACGTCATCCGGAACTCACATCAAAGCGACAGCGGATTTTGTCTTCATTTCAGGGCTGTCGGCATATGTCAACGAAGTAGGAGAACCCTAGGTCCTCCTTCCGTTCCGGTGACCGCCGCTCAGGGCAGCCACCGGTACGCTCTCAGTCCTCGGTGAACAGTCCCGCGGCATCCGTGGCGTGGACGGCCTTCTGGGCCCACGCCTCCAGTTGGTCGAGATCCGTGCAGGCCTCGACTCGCTCGCGGGCCGCGTCGGTGACCGGGATTCCGCGCCATTCGAGGATGCGGAGGGTCATCTCCTGGCGGTCCTGGATGCGCCCCTGTTCCACACCTTCCTCCAGGCCCTCCTCCCTCCCCTCCTCGCGTACCTGTTCGGCGAGTGGGTGGCGCCAGAAGTACTGGATTGCCGTCATCAGGTCCCTCCACATCTGCTTCGCCTGGGGGTCGGCCAGGCAGGAGTCGACGAACTGCACGAAGACCGCGGCGTTGTCGGGGTCGATGGTCCGCAGGGCGGCTGCCAGGGATTCCAGTATGGCCGGAGCCTGGGGCCCACGCCCGTGTGTCATCGCCGAGAGCACCGCAAGAGGTACGTCCCGCTCGGCCTGCCGCACGTCTGCGATCACCGGCACGTTGTCCGGACCGATCACCAACGGCCGCACCGTCAGCGAATGCCATTCACGGAAGCCGAAGCGGATCGGCCGTGCCGCCCACTTCGCCGTGGCGCTGTTCTGCGTGATGACGATGAGCACCGGCTCACACCGGTACTTCTCGTACAGGTACGACAGGTAGTAGGGCCAGCTGCCCCGCTTCCGCTCGTCCGCCTTCCCCTGCGACTCGACCACCAAGAGGTACGTGCCCTCGTTCGTCTCCGCCCGCAGCAGCGTGTCCACCCTGCGCTCGACCGGTTCGATCTCGGTGAGGTCCACGTTCAGCGCGGCGATCTCCGTTGGCTCGGGGAACGGCACGCGCAGTACCCGCTGTAACGCCTTCGTCAGCAGCGCCGGATCCTTCTGGAAGATCCGGTGCAGTGCTTCGTGCGAAGAGCCGACCATCAGTTCGCCTTTCGTACGACGTGATCAACGAGCTAGGCCGCGGCAAGTTCGCACCACACGTACTTCCCCCGGTCCCCGAACCTCGCCGACGGCTGCCACCCCCAGTGGTCCGCGCACGCCACGACCAGCCCCAGCCCCCGGCCGTCCTCCGATTCCGTGACCTGGGCCGGCGGCCGGGGTGGCTCGGGTGGTGCCGGGTCCGTGTCCCACGCTCCGATCCACACCACCCCGTCCCCGGTACGGCGAACCCTGAGCGCGGCCGGCCCCTTGGTGTGCCGTACGGCATTGGAGACCAGCTCCGTCGCGAGCAGCTCCGCGGTGTCCACCAGGCCGATCAGCCCGTGCATCGTCAGGATCAGGCGCAGAGTCCGGCGACATACCGTCACGGCTCTGAGGTCGTTGGGGATGTAGAGCGTGTAGTCCCAGGGTTCGGCGGAGGACATGCGTCATCAACTCCGGTGAGAGAGAGGGATTTTGCACGTGGTGGCATTGCCGCAGCCGGCATGGCAGGACGGCGCGGTGCACTTCCGTTGCGTGTGCGGTACGTCACCGACAGTAGGGCCACATTTTGGGACGCCGCAAGCGGCTGCCGTAATCTACCCCTCGAACGAGGCACTGGTTCAGTGCGGTTGAGCAGAAGGAGGCAGGTATGCCGCGCAGGCAGCAGCCCACTGCACGGCAGGAGCGCCTGGGTGCCGAACTGCGGAAGCTGCGTGAAGCAGCGGGGCTGAAGGGGCGCGAGGCAGCTGCACTGCTCGGGACGGACTCGGCCCAGATGAGCCAGATCGAGGCCGGCACGGCTGGGGTGAGCGAGGAGCGGGTTCGGCGGCTCGCAGCCCAGTACTCCTGCACGGACGATGCGTTGGTCGACGCCCTCATCGCCATGGCGACCGACAGGACGCGCGGCTGGTGGGAGGAGTACCGGGGCCGGTTGCCGACGCCGTTCATGGATCTGCCCGAACTCGAGCACCACGCCTGCTACCGCTGGGACGTGGAGTTCCTGCACGTCCCGGGTCTGCTGCAAACCGCGGAATACGCCCGGTCCCTCTTCGCCTACGTCAACCCGGAGTACCCCGAGAGCGACATCGAGCGCTGGGTGGAGCACCGGATCAAGCGCAGGGTCATCATCGAGCGTGCTGAACCGGTGCCGTACCAAGCGGTGATCCACGAAGCGGCGTTGCGGATCAGGGTCGGTGACCGGCTCGCCGCACGGGCACAGCTCGCCCGGATCCTGGAAGTCTCGGAGGCCGACCACGTCACCGTGCGTGTCGTCCCCTTCGATCTGGACGAGTTCGGTGGGGCTGGTGCCGCCATGGTGTACGCGGGCGGCCCGCTACCCAGGCTGGACACCGTCGTCCGAGACGGGCCGAGCGGACCCGTTTTCATCGATGCCGAGGCTCAGCTCACGCGTTACCGAACGCTCTTTCGTAGGGTGGAGGCGGCCTCACTCGACCCCGGCCGGTCGCGTGACCTCATCCACAGGCTGGCGAAGGAGCTGTGAGCATGCTGACCCCGCACACCTGGCAGAAGTCGTCCTTCTCCGGAGGGGGCCAGGGAGACGCGTGCGTCGAAGTCGCCGACCTCGACACCCACATAGCCGTCCGTGACTCCAAGGCCCCGGCGCGGGCCGCCCTCACCTTCCCGGCCGCCTCCTTCGCCCGCTTCGTCGAAGCCCTCAAGGAAGCGGACCGGTAAGGCCGGTCGCGTGTTCAGGCCGCGGTGTCCCCCCGGGCGCCCGATGCGAAGGCCAGGATGTGCGGCACCGCATCCCGCAGGCTCCCGAAGTGGCGGTGCACACCCTCCACCGCCGCCTCGGAGTTCACGCCCCACACCGTCATCCCGGCCCGGAGCCCGGACCGCACGCCGGACGGGGCGTCCTCGATGACCAGGCAGTCCTGTGGCTCGGCGCCGAGCAGTGCGGCAGCCCGCAGGTAGGGGACGGGAGAGGGCTTGCCCTCCGCCACGGCCGCCGCGTCCACGACGAGGTCCGGCATCGGCAGGCCCGTCCGCCGGAAGCGGCCCCGTACCCGGTGCTCATAGTTCGAGGTCACCAGCGCCCAGGAGCCGCGCGGCAGCGCGTGCAGCAGCTCCGCCGCGCCGTCGAAGGCCGTATAGACACCGGACCGTACGTCCTCGTCCTCCAGCTCGTGCAGCGCCGTCAGGCACTCGTGCGGATCGTGGTCCGCGGCGACCTGCGCGAACGTCTCCGTCGGCCGCGTCAGCAGGGCCACCCGGTAGACCTCGTCCGCGTCCAGCCCGTATCGGTTCGCCCACGCTCGCCACACCTGGCGCTGGTTGCTCACCGCGTCCATCAACGTGCCGTCGACATCGAAGAGGACGTACCTCGGGCGGGTCGAGGGCGTGATTCCACCAGTCATGCGGTGATCATGTCAGGTGTGGTGATCAGGGCAGGTGCCCCGCGGATGCGCGGGTGACCCGTGCCGAATCCATGCGTGACGCGTGCCGGACCCGTGCGTGACGCGTGCCGGACCCATGCGTGACGCGTGCGTGACGCGTGCCGGACGCGTACCGGACGAGAGCCGGAGGGGCGTCACGTCGGACGAGCCGTCGCCCCAGCCGCGGCTACGGCGCGTACACCTGCTGCAGGCTGTGGATCGCGCCGTCGTCGCCCGTCCCGTACTTGAACACCAGGCCGGCGTCGGGGTGGGCCTTGAGCCAGTCGATCAGTTCCTGGACGCCGATGCGCTGGTTCTTGCTGCTGCTGGTGATGGGGTTGGTGGCGGTGACGTACGCGGCCTGGTCGAGGGCCCAGCGGCTGTCCTCGCCGTCGGTCAGGAACGGCCTGCCGTCGGTCTCCTTGTCGGGGCAGCCCCACGCCCCGTGCTGGATGACGAGGTTCACCTTGCCCGTGCTGGCGGGAAGTTCCTCGACGCGGTTGACGACGATCTCGTCGGGGTCGGCGTGGTCCGGGTCCGGCGCCTTCGTGGCGCAGTCGGCGGCCGGGGTGGCGGCCGGCCCGGTCGTCTTGGACGCGGGCTTCGCCGTCGACGTGCCGGCCCCGCCCGTGCCGGCGCCACCCGTGCCCGGCGCCGCCGTGGTGCCCGCGCTCGCCGTGGACCCTCCCTTGCCGCCCGAGGAGCCGGGCGTCGAGCCGGACTTGGCGGCGGCGGTGGGCGTGGCCCCGGTGCCGCTGGCGGTGTCGTCGCCCTGGCACGCGGTGAGTGTCGCGGCCAAGGCGACGGCCGCGCAGGCGATGACGGCAGGTCTGAGGCGATCGGCATTCATGTGGGTCGTCCCCCCTGGTCGAGTGCGGCCCGGGCGACCGCATCGGTCCGGACCGTAGCAACGCCCTGCCGGGACCGCACTACTGGAACATGCCTCGTCACCGACTCCGGACACTACCGTCACGGGGCACGGATCATGTGACGCGGTGACGCGGTGACGCGGTGACCGGGTAACACGGGTGCCGGGTAACACGCTTGCCGGGTGGCGCGGTGGCGGTGCGGAGAGCGGAGGGTTCCCGGACGGCGAACGGATCGCGCCATCGGCCCCCCTCAGGGTTGACCCGGCCATGCCAACGGCTCACCATGACGCCAACCCCGCACAGCGGGCCCACAGGGAGCCCCACGAAGCGGCCCCGGCGGGTCCGCACCCGCACGTCGCACTGGAACACCCCCACCTCCACCCCACAAGGAGCGTTCATGCGACTTCGCATCCGCGGCTCCAGCGCGCGCGGCAACAGACGTACCGCCGCCCTCGGCGCGCTGCTGGCCCTCGCCCTCGCCGCCCCCGTCTCGGCCACCGTCGGGCAGGCCAGCGCCGACAGTGCCCGGAAGGTCACACCCTCCGGGGACGACGTCCGGCAGTACGAGATACACCAGAGCACCACTCCCGTGACCCGTACGGCCATCCAGGCGGCCGGGGTCACCGTCGACGAGGCGGACGAGGAGACCGTCGTCGTGTCCGGGCGGGCCGATCAGATCCGGAAGCTGCGGCGGCTCGGGTACGACGTCCAGCAGCTGGGATCCGCTCCGCAGCGGTCCGGGACGCGGCTCTACGACTTCCCCAGCTCCGACGCGAAATATCACAACTACGCCGAGATGAACGCCGAGATCGACCAGCGGCTCGCCGCCTACCCGGGCATCATGAGCAAGCGGGTGATCGGGAAGTCGTACCAGGGGCGGGACATCGTCGCCATCAAGGTCAGCGACAACGTCGGCACCGACGAGGGCGAGCCCGAGGTGCTGTTCACGGCTCATCAGCACGCACGGGAGCACCTGACCGTGGAGATGGCGCTGTACCTGCTGCGGGAACTCGGTGCCGGGTACGGGTCGGACTCCCGGATCACCAACCTCGTCAACAGCCGGGAGATATGGATCGTCCCGGATCTGAACCCGGACGGCGGCGAGTACGACATCGCCAGCGGGTCGTACCGGTCGTGGCGGAAGAACCGGCAGCCCAACTCCGGTTCCTCGTACGTCGGTACGGACCTCAACCGGAACTGGGACTACAAGTGGGGCTGCTGCGGCGGATCCTCGGGCAGCAAGTCGTCCGAGACGTACCGCGGTGCCTCCCCCGAGTCCGCGCCCGAGGTGAAGGTCGTCTCCGACTTCGTGCGCAGCCGGGTCGTCGGCGGCAAGCAGCAGATCAAGGCGGGCATCGACTTCCACACCTACAGCGAGCTGGTGCTGTGGCCGTTCGGGTGGACGTACGACGACACCGCGACCGGCATGACGGCCGACGACGCCGCCGCCTTCAAGGCGGTGGGGCAGAAGATGGCCGCCAGCAACGGGTACACCCCGGAGCAGTCCAGCGACCTGTACATCACGGACGGGTCGATCGACGACTACCTCTGGGGTGTGCACAAGATCTTCGACTACACCTTCGAGATGTACCCGACGTCCGCCTGGAACGGCGGGTTCTACCCGCCCGACGAAGTCATCGAGCGGGAGACCTCCCGTAACAAGGATGCCGTGTTGCAGCTGCTGGAGAACGCGGACTGCATGTACCGGTCGATCGGCAAGGCCGCCCAGTACTGCAGTTGACGGCTACTCCTTCGTGGCCGCTGCGGCCTCGGCCGCAGCGGGCACCCCGGCCCCGCCGGCCTCCTCGGCCTCCGTGGCGTCCTCGAAGTAGGCGTCGAGCACCGCGTCGAGCTGCTCGTCCCACTCCTTGAAGCGCGCCCTGGCCGCCGCCTCGATCTCGATCGGGAACCAGCGGCGGTCAGGGGTGTGCACGGTGACCGTGTACCGCTTGCCGAAGCGGGGCGTCTCCGTCTCGACCGCGGCGATCTCGTCCCAGCGGAACTCGCAGGCCTCCTCGTCCAGCCTGAGGCGGACGCCCTTGCGGTCGGCGACTATCCGCGCCCGGCGGTCGGACGCCTCGAAGACCGGGCCGTCGGCCGGCTCTTCGGAGTCGTCGTCGCCCGCCGGCACCGCGGAGGCCGCCGCCGGGTCCTCGGGCTGCGGCTCGTCGGCCGTCGTCCCCGGAGCCGGCTCGTCCTCGGCCTTCGGCTCCTGCGACCCCTTCGGCTCCTTCGTCACCGGTGCCGCCTGTGCCGCCGGTGCCGGAACCGTGATTCCGGGGATGACGGCCGGGTCGAACCCGGCGCCCGCGACGGGGTCGGCCTTCAACGGCTCGGCCTTGGACGGCTTGCTGCTCGATCCTATGCGCTGCTCCACGGCCGCAGTATGGACGACTTCCCTGTGCCGGAACCAGTCAGCTCACGAACACGCTGACCACACCGGCCACGGCGAACCCGGCGACGGACAGCACCGACTCCAGGACCGTCCAGGTACGCAGCGTGTCGCGTTCGCTGATGCCGAAGTACTTGGCGACCATCCAGAAGCCGCCGTCGTTGACGTGCGAGGCGAAGATGGAGCCCGCCGAGACGGCCATGATGACGAGGGCGACGTAGGGCTGGGAGTGGTCGCCATCGGCGAGCAGCGGGGCGACGATGCCCGCCGTCGTCACGATCGCCACCGTCGCCGAGCCCTGGGCCACCCGCAGTACCAGCGAGATCAGGTACGACAGCACGATCACCGGCAGTCCCACGCCGTCGAAGGTGTCCGACAGGGCCTGGGCCACACCGCTGGCCTTCAGCACGGCACCGAAGATCCCGCCCGCGCCGACGACCAGCAGGATGTTGCCGACCGGCTTGAGGGAGGCGGTCGAGACCCTCTCCAGGGACTTGCGGGACCAGCCGCGGCGGATGCCGAGGAGGTAATAGGCGAGGAGCAGGGCGAGGGTGAGGGCGACGAAGGGGTTGCCGGAGAACTCCAGCACCGAGCGGCCGGGGGAAGGGTCCAGGGCGATCGAGGAGAAGGTCGCGGCCAGGATCAGGACCAGGGGCGTACCGATGATGGTGAGGACCGTGGCGAGCGGCACCGGGCTCTCCGGGGGTGCCAGGCCCTGCGCGCGCTGCTCCGCCACCACGGCCCGCTTCGCCTCCTCGGCCGCCTCGGCCATGTCCTGCGGTACGGCGACGAAGATCCGCTTGCCGACCCGGGCGGAGAACGCCCAGGCGGCCAGGACGGCCGGGACGCCGCAGACGACGCCCATGAGGATGACCCACCCGAGCTGGACGTGCAGCAGTCCGGCGGCGGCGACCGGGCCGGGGTGCGGCGGCAGGAAGGCGTGGGTCATGGACAGGCCCGCGAGGAGCGGCAGGCAGTAGAGGAGGATCGATTTTCCGCCGCGCTTGGCCGCCGCGTAGACGATCGGGGCCAGGACGAAGATGCCGACGTCGAAGAAGACCGGGATGCCGAAGACGAGGCCGGTCAGGCCCATGGCGAGCGGGGCGCGGCGCTCGCCGAAGAGGCCGAGCAGACGGGAGGCCAGGACCTCCGCCCCGCCGCTGACTTCGAGGATCGCGCCGAGCATGGTGCCGAGGCCGATGATGATCGCGACATGGCCGAGGATGCCGCCCATGCCGGACTCGACGGTGGAGACGGCGTCGGAGCGCTGGACGGTGCCGAAGAGTTCGGTCACCGAGAGGCCGGCCAGCAGGCCGACGGTTATGGAGACGGCGAGGAGCGCGACGAACGGCTGGAGCCTGACCTTGATGATCAGGAAGAGGAGGAGGGCGATGCCGAGGGCGGCGACCGTGAGGAGTCCGGGGGTTCCGTCGAGGAGGAGGAGCAGGCCGCCGGTGTGGGGCGGGGCGGCGGGCGCGGTTGGGGTTGCGGTTGCGGATGCGGCGAGCGGTTGTGCCAGCGGGTAGGACATTCGGGGGTCCTCTGCGTAAATGCATGCTGCTTTCGGGCAAGGGGAATCGCGGCACGGCACCCGGGGTGGGTGCCGTGCCGTGCGGGAGGTACGGGGGGCGGTGTGGCGTCAGCCGAGTACGGCGAGCGCGTCGATCTCGATCAGGAGGCCGGCCGGCAGACCGACGTAGACCGTCGTGCGGGCGGCGGGCGGCTGGGTGAGGCCCTGCTCGTCGAAGTACGCGTTGTAGATCGCGTTCATCTCGGCGAAGTGGTCCACGTCGGTGAGGTAGACGCGGATCATCATCACGTCGTCCCAGCTCGCGCCGCCCTCTTCGAGGATCGCCTTGACGTTGGCGAGGGTCTGGAGGGTCTGTTCCCGCAGAGAGGGGCCGGCGGGTGTGGGCGGCTTGCCCTCCTCGGCGGGCAGGAAGCCGACCTGGCCGGCGACCTGGAGGATGTTGCCCTTCTTCACGCCGTGCGAGAACCGCGCGGGCGGGGTGGTGTGGGTCTTCGGGGTGAGCGCGGTCTTGTCCGTCATGCGGGGTCCCTTACTGGTGTTCTGCCGGAGTACTCGCCGCTGATGGCGTCCGCCGTACGGCGCACCAGCGGCAACAGGGTGAGGAGTTCCTCGGCGGTGACGACCACGTTCGGCGCGGAGACCGACATCGCGGCGACCACCCGGCCGTCGGCGCCGCGGACGGGGGCCGCGACGCAGTTGATGGACTCCTCGTGGCCGCCGAGGTCGGTGGCCCAGCCCTGTTCGCGCACCGTGGCCAGTTCCTTGAGGAAGGCCTCGGCGTTCGGGGTCGAACGGGGCGTGTACGCGGGGTAGTCGAGCCGCTCGGCGAGGGCGCGGCGCTCGGGGACGGGCAGGTCGGCGAGGAGCAGTTTGGCCACGGCGGCGACCGTGATGGCCACCGGTTTGCCGATCCGGGAGTACATGCGGACCGGGTAGCGGCTCTCGACCTTGTCGATGTACAGCACCTCGTTCTCCTCGTACACGGCGAGGTGGACGGTGTGGCCGCAGTTCTCGTTGAGCCGTACGAGGTGGGGGTGGGCGATCTCGCGGATGTCCAGGTTCTCCATCGCCTCCTGCGCGAGGGCGAAGAGGCGGGCGCCGAGCCGGTAGCGCTGGTCGGACTGGCGGTAGACCAGGCCGTGTTCGTGCAGGGTACGCAGCAGGCGGAGGGCGGTGGACTTGTGCACGCCGAGGCGGTCGGCGACCTGGCCGAGGTCGGCGGGGCCCTCGGCGAGCAGCGGCAGGATGCTCAGGGCGCGGTCGACGGTCTGACTCATGGGGTGATTGCCTCCTCCTGGGCCTGCTCGGCTCGGGTCCAGCCGGGGCCGAGTCGAAGTCTCTCCCATGCGTCGGCGTCCAGGGCGGCGAGGCGGTCGGCGTGGCCGCGGGCGGGGGGTGCGGTGAGGTCGCCGGGCGCGGTGAGGGTGGCCGCGGCCAGGAGGTGGCCGTGCCGGAGCCGGGTCCGCAGGGGGAGGCCGCGGAGGGTGGCGGAGAGGAACCCGGCGGCGAAGGCGTCCCCGGCGCCGACGGTCGCCACGACGTCGACGGCGAGGGCCGGTTCGAAGGTGCCGCGTGCCACGTCGGAGCCGAAGGTGCCGGATGCCACGTCGGGACCGAAGGAGCCGGATGCCGCGTCAGGACCGAAGGTGCCGGGTGCCGCGTCGGGGTCCAAGGTGCCGGGTGCCGCGGTGCGTTCGAATGCCGTCGCTCCCCGGGGCCCCTGCTTGACCACCAGCACCCCCGGTTCCGGGAGGGCCTCGCGGACGGCGCGCGGGCCGCCGGTCACGCCCCAGGCCTCCTCCGCCTCGTCCTCGCCCACGAAGACCAGGTCCGCTCTGCGGGCCAGGTCCAGCAGGAGCAGAGGAGCCTCAGGGGTCCGCCAGAGTCCCGGGCGGTGGTTCACGTCGAAGGAGAGCAGGGGGCGGCCGGGGCCGGGTGCCGTCAGTTCCCGGAGGAGGTCCAGGCAGCCCGGCGAGAGGGCCGCCGTGATGCCGGACAGGTGCAGGATCCGGGCCGTCCGGGCCGCCGCCGGGTCCACGTTCCGCGGGCTCATCGCCGACGCCGCCGAGCCCGCGCGGTAGTACGCCACCTCGTGCGCGCCGGTGGCCCGGTCCTCGGCCGTGCGGAAGTAGACGCCGGTCGGGCGCTCGGGGTCGCGCCGGACGGACGACACGTCGACGCCGTACCCGGCGATCCGCTCCAGCAGGTGGTCCCCGAAGCCGTCCGCGCCGACCCGGCTGATCCAGCGCGCGGTGTGTCCGAACGCGGCCAGCATGCAGGCCACGTTGGACTCGGCGCCGCCGATGGCGCGGTGGAAGGAGGGGACGTCGGCGAGGCGTCCGGGAGCGGTGGGGAGGAACGTGACCATGGACTCGCCGAGCGTCGCCACGTCCACGAGGTTCCCCGGGCGCGCGACGGCCGAGTCGTAAGCAGCGTCGTCGATGATGACTCCTGTCGATATCCGGGGCAACGGCTCCGTTGACCCGGTGTTCGGCGAGATGCTAGACACCAGTAAGCACTGTATGCAACGACCGTTGCACATAGCGCAACGGCAGAGAGAGGGGCTCCATGAGCACCGATGCGCAGGCCCGCCTGGCCGCGGAACGTCTCGCCGGCCTGGCCGGGGAACGTGTCGACCACCGCTTCAAGGGCCTGCCGCCGGACGCCGACGGCCTGACCGTCCGCGAGCTGGCCGCCCAGCGCCGCAACCTCTTCCGGGACGGCGACGGCTTCACCACCCCGGTCCTCGCCCTGTCCGCCGAGCGCCTGGAGCACAACCTCGCGCTGATGGAGACCTACACCTCCCGGCACGGCCTGGCCTTCGCCCCGCACGGCAAGACCTCCATGGCCCCCCAGCTGTTCCACCGCCAGATCGAGCACGGCGCCTGGGGTATCACGCTCGCGGTGCCACACCAGGTGCGGGTCGCCAGGGCGTTCGGCATCCGGCGCGTCTTCCTCGCCAACGAGCTGGTGGACGCCCCCGCCCTGCGCTGGATCGCCGGCGAACTGGCCGCCGACCCGGAGTTCCGCTTCGTCTGCTACGTCGACTCCGTGCGGGGCGTCGAGCTGATGGACGCGGCCCTGCGCGGTGCCGGCCGCCCGGTGGACGTGGTCGTGGAACTGGGCGCGGGCGAGGGTGCCCGGACCGGTGTCCGCACGTGGGCGGACGCCCTGGCGGTCGCCGACGCCGTGGCGGGCACGCACACGCTGCGGCTCGTCGGCGTGGCCGGGTACGAGGCCCAGGTCCCGGGTGCCTCCCCGGCGCTGGTGCGCGGCTGGCTGGAGCGGCTGGTCGCGCTCGCCGTGGAGCTCGACGAGGCGGGCCTGTTCGCGGACGCCGCGCAGATCGTGGTCAGCGCCGGCGGCAGCGAGTGGTTCGACGCGGTGGCCGACGTCTTCGCCGAGGTACCCGAACTCTCCGCCCCGGTCCTGAAGCTGCTCCGCTCCGGTGCCTACGTCTCGCACGACGACGTGCACTACCGCAGGCTGACCCCGTTCAACCGGGTGCCCGAGGAGGGCGCGCTGGAGCCCGCGTTCCGGTTGTGGGCCCAGGTTGTGTCCCGGCCGTCCCCGGCGGAGGCGTTCGTCAACGCGGGCAAGCGCGATGCCG
This sequence comes from Streptomyces actinomycinicus, assembly GCF_016741775.1. Classification (GTDB taxonomy): domain Bacteria; phylum Actinomycetota; class Actinomycetes; order Streptomycetales; family Streptomycetaceae; genus Streptomyces; species Streptomyces actinomycinicus. The sequence goes on from NZ_JAERRK010000002.1 coordinate 106,649, forward strand.
CCTACGACCTCGACCACCCGGTGGCGCACGTGGTACGCCGGAACGGCACCGAGCACCCCGCCACCGGCATCGAGGTGACCGCCCTGTCCGACCAGCACCTGTGGCTGCGCACCGGGCCCGGCGCGCACCTGGAGGTCGGGGACTGGATCGGCTTCGGCCTGTCCCACCCGTGCACGTCCTTCGACAAGTGGCAGCTGATCCCGGTGGCCGAGGCCGACGGGACGGTCGTCGACTACATCCGCACGTTCTTCTAGGAGGCCCGCGTGGAGCAGCTCGTCATCCGGGACGCGGACGTCGTCGACGGCAGCGGGGAGCCGTCGTACCGGGCCGACGTCGTGATCGACGGCGGCCGGATCGCCTCGATCGTCAAGGAGGCCGCCGCGGCGGGCTGCCAGCGGCCGCGTGCCGTGCGCGAGCTGGACGCGGAGGGCCTGGTCCTCTCCCCCGGCTTCATCGACATGCACGCCCACTCCGACCTGGCCCTGCTGCGCGATCCCGACCACAGCGCGAAGGCCGCCCAGGGGGTCACGCTCGAAGTCCTGGGCCAGGACGGGCTGTCGTACGCCCCGGTGGACGACCGCACGCTGGAGGAGGTGCGCCGGGCGATCACCGGCTGGAACGGGTACGGCGACGACATCGACCTCGACTGGCGGTCGGTCGGCGAGTACCTGGACCGGCTCGACCGCGGTTTCGACGGCCGGGGCATCGCCGTGAACGCGGCCTACCTCGTCCCGCAGGGCACGGTCCGGGCGCTCGCCGTCGGCTGGGAGGACCGCGAGGCGACACCCGCGGAGCTGGACCGGATGCGACGGCTGGTGGCCGAGGGGCTTCAACAGGGGGCGGTCGGCCTGTCCTCGGGGCTCACCTACACCCCGGGCATGTACGCCCCGGACGGCGAACTCACCGAACTGTGCCGGGTGGTGGCCTCGTACGGCGGCTACTACTGCCCCCACCACCGCTCCTACGGCGCCGGCGCCCTGGAGGCCTACGCCGAGATGGTCGCCCTGGCCCGGGAGGCGGGCTGCCCGCTGCACCTGGCGCACGCGACGATGAACTTCGGCGTGAACGAGGGCCGGGCGCCCGAGCTGCTGGCGCTGCTCGACCGGGCCCTGGACGCGGGCGCGGACATCACGCTGGACACCTATCCCTACACCCCGGGCTGCACCACGCTCGCCGCGCTGCTGCCGGGCTGGGCGAGCGCGGGCGGCCCCGAGGAGGTCCTGGCCAGGCTCACCGATCCGGCGACGGCCGAGCGCATCCGGCACGACCTGGAGGTCACCGGCTCCGACGGCCACCACGGCGTGCCGGTGGAGTGGGACACGATCGAGATCTCGGGCGTGAGCGACCCGGCGCTGGGCGACTTCGTGGGCCGTACGGTCCGGGAGGCGGCGCAGCGGCGCGGCGAACCCGCGTGGGACACCGCCCGGCACCTCCTGGTGCGGGACCGGCTGGGCACGACGATCCTGCACCACGTGGGCCACGAGGAGAACGTCCGCACGATCATGCGGCACCGGGCGCACACCGGCGGTTCCGACGGCATCCTGCAGGGCGCCAAGCCGCACCCCCGCGCCTACGGCACCTTCCCGCGCTATCTCGGCCACTACGTGCGGGAGTTGGGCCTGCTGACGCTGGAGGAGTGTGTCACCCGCCTCACCGGCCGGCCCGCGGCCCGGCTGCGCCTGCCGGACCGCGGCCTGGTGCGCGAGGGGTACCGGGCCGACCTGGTCCTGTTCGACCCGGACACGGTCGCGCCCGGCGCCACCTTCGCCGAGCCCCGGGCGCTGCCGGCCGGCATCCCGCACGTGCTGATCGACGGCCGGTTCGTCGTCGAGGACGGGAAGCGGACGGACGTCCTGGCGGGGCGGGCGGTCCGGCGCACCCCGGCGTGACCGCCCGCCGCCGGGGTTACGGCTTGGGCAGGGTGCAGCCGGCGGCGCTCAGGTTGAGCTTGTTGCCGGTGGTGAAGCAGGCCGGGATGTTGTAGGTCTCCTGGGCGTAGTTGATGCCCTGGCGGACGGTGACGTTGCCGTTGGCGTCGACCTCGCACGGGTTGTTCACCGTGCACCGCTCGCCGTCCTCGTTGCCCGTGTTGTTCACGGCGACGACCTTGCCGGTGGCGGTGTCGACGACCGGGGAGCCGGAGGTGCCGCCGATGGTGTTGCAGGCGGAGGTGTAGCGCAGCGAGTCCTTGAAGGTCCAGTCGCCCTCCTTCAGCCGGTACACGAAGCCGTCCACGTTGCAGCTGTAGATGCGCTTCCAGTAGCCGGAGACCACCTTGATGGCGGTACCGGCGGTGGGGTGCGTGTCCTGCACGGTGAGCGGGCTGATGCCGTACGAGTTCTTGATCGCCGAGTACGTGGTGGTGGTGCGGTAGATCGTGACGTCCGTGTCCGTCATGGTCGAGTAGACGACCTGGTTGGCGCGGAGGGTCCCGATCCTGGTGCCGGAGGCGTTCAGCAGGCCGAAGCTGCGGCTGGAGGACTGGCCCGTGATGACCTCACCGGCGTCCGGCATGCCGGTCTCCAGGCAGTGGCCGTTGGTCAGCACGAGCGCCGGGTCGGTGTCCGCCGAGTTGGGGAAGCGGATGACGGAGCCGGAGCAGTTGCTGAGCGAGACGGTGCCGGCGAAGTTGACGGTCACCGCCTTGGCCGACTGCGGGGCGGCGGTCCCGGCGCCCTGGGGTGCGGCGACGGCCGGGGTCGCGCCCAGCCCGGCTATCGCCAGGGTGGAGAGCGCGGCAAGGAGAGGCTTGTTCATGTGGGGGTCCCCTCTTACGACTTGGGCGACCGGAGTCTTCCGGCCGCCCCTCGGTTGTCATGCGCATTCTCAGCGCAGAGAGGGGCCGGGACAAGAAGCCGAGCCAGGCCGTAGGGGTTTCCCTGTGCGCAGACACCTCAGGGCGGGCGGTACCGGATCACCGCGGCCGTGGGCCCTGCCGCGGTTCCTCTGCCCGCAGACACCCAGGACGGGCGGTACGGGATCACCGCGGCCGTGGGTCCTGCCGCGGTTGCTCTGCCCGCAGAACACCCAGGACGGGCGGTAGGGGTCGCCGCGGCCGTGGGCCCTGCCGCGGTTCCGCCGCGCGCAGGCGCTCAGCCCGGGCGGTTCGGATTGCCGCGGCCGTGGCCGTGGCCCTTGCCGACGGGCGTGGTCGAGGACGTCACCGTCGGCACGGCGGTCGTCCGCGCGGGCGTCGGGGTGCCCGACTCCGACGCGGCCGGCGCGGAGGTCGTGGCCGCCGGACCGCCTGCCGTCCCGCCCTCCTCCGTGGCGCCGGCCGCCGGGGAGGACGCGACCGGGCCGGACGAGGGCGCGCCGGAGCCGTCGCCGGCCGCCGGGGACGCCGTGGCCGGGGACGCCGTGGCCGGGGACGCGGTGTCCGCGCTCGGGCTCGCCGGAGCCGAACCGACCCCTGCGACGCCTCCGCGGCTCCCGGGACCCGCCCCGTCCGGGGTGTCCGAACCGCCCAGGGCGGCGAACGCCGCCACGGCACCGGCCACGGCCACGCCCAGGGTTCCGGCGACGACCGCGACCCGGCGGCGGCCACCGCCGCGCCGTTCCGCCCGCCGTCGCGGCGGACTCCCACACCGTCTCCTCCGACTCCGACTCCGCGGCCTCGGTCCCGGCCCCGGACAGGGCGGGCAGCTCGCGCGTCTCGTCGTACGCGTTCTGCCAGCCGTGCGCCATGGCCGGGTCGGCGTACTCCTCGTAGGCCGGGGCCGGCGCCGGCTGCGGCTGGTACACGTTCGGCCGGACCCCGGGCGCACCACCCGCTCCGTGCACGCCGAACGCCCCCGCCTCGTACTCCCGTTCCGTGGACATGCCAGCGGATTGTAGGGACGCAAGTGACTCCTGAGACAGCCGAAGGCGATATCCGGGCAAACCTCGGTGTCTCACGTGGCGGAAAACACGGCCCAGGGGGCTTTACCGGGCCGTAAGCTCACGACATGCAGGTGATCCAGTCGACCAAGCTCGCCAACGTCTGTTACGAGATCCGGGGCCCGGTGCTCGAGGAGGCGATGCGGCTGGAGGCAGCCGGTCACCGCATCCTCAAGCTGAACACCGGCAACCCGGCCGCGTTCGGCTTCGAGTGCCCGCCGGAGATCCTGGAGGACATCCTCCGCAACGTCTCCAGCGCGCACGGCTACGGCGACGCCAAGGGTCTGCTGGCCGCCCGCCGCGCGGTCGTCATGCACAACCAGACCATCGGCATCGAGACGGACGTCGAGCACGTCTTCATCGGCAACGGCGTCTCCGAGCTGATCGTGATGGCGATGCAGGGCCTGCTGGACGACGGCGACGAGGTCCTCGTACCGTCCCCGGACTACCCGCTGTGGACCGCGGCCGTCTCCCTGTCCGGCGGCACCGCCGTCCACTACCGCTGCGACGAGCAGTCCGACTGGATGCCCGACCTCGCCGACGTCGAGCGCAAGGTGACCGACCGCACCAAGGCGATCGTCATCATCAACCCGAACAACCCCACCGGCGCGGTCTACGACGAGGCCGTGCTCAAGGGCCTGACGGACATCGCGCGCCGCCACAATCTGCTGGTCTGCTCGGACGAGATCTACGACAAGATCCTCTATGACGGCGCCACGCACACCCCGACCGCGAAGATCGCGCCCGATCTGCTGACCCTCACCTTCAACGGCATGTCGAAGGCGTACCGGGTGGCCGGCTACCGCGTCGGCTGGATGTCCGTCTCCGGCCCGCGCGCCCACGCCGACTCCTACCTCGAAGGCCTGACGATCCTGGCGAACATGCGGCTGTGCGCGAACATGCCGGGCCAGCACGGGGTGGTCGCCGCGCTCAGCGGACGCCAGTCGATCAACGACCTGGTGCTGCCGGGCGGGCGGCTGAAGGAGCAGATGGACACGGCGTACGAGCTGCTGACGCAGATCCCGGGCGTGAGCTGCGTCCGCCCCAAGGGCGCGCTGTACCTCTTCCCGCGCCTCGACCCCCAGGCATTCAAGATCAGGGACGACCGGCAGCTGGTCCTGGACCTGCTGCGACAGGAAAAGATCATGGTGGTGCAGGGCACGGGCTTCAACTGGCCCGAGCCGGATCACTTCCGGGTGGTGACCCTGCCGACGGTCGCCGATCTGCGGGACGCGGTGACCCGGATCGGGAACTTCCTGGACGGATACGGGCAGCCGTAGCGGACCGAGACCGGCGGACCGCAGTCCGTGAACCGACTCAACTTTAGACGAAATCTAAGCTAGGATGGCTTCCTGAGAGCACAGGAGGCCGTCCCCCATGTACGAACCGATCCGCACCAAGTCGGTCCACACGCCGGCCGGCACCCCCTCCGACTTCCCCCACCGGTCACGCGAGGAGGAGCTGGACATCCAGCTCGCCGGGCATCTCGCCGCGCTGCTCGCCGTCACCGACGAACTGCGCGCCCTGACCCCGTCCGCCGGCCTGGACACGGCCGCGGAGCGCCTCGCGGAGCAGGTGGCCCGGCTGCGGGGCGGTCGTACGCCGCTGCGGGCGGCGCCGGCCGCGACGGGTGACCCGGTCGCCCTGCACCGGCGCGCCCACACGCTCGCCGGGCGGGCGCTGGTGGTCGCCGCGTCCCGTGCGGACACGGCGGTGGCGATCCTCACGGCCGAGCGGATGGACGCGCACACCGCCGCGCTGTCCGGGCCGAAGGAACTCAGCACCGCCAACTGACCCCCCAGGGGGTCCCACGATCGGCCCCGGTCCGCGTGCACCCGCAGCGACACGCGGACCGGGCGCCACACACCGCACCGGCTCCGGCGCGTTGCAGGGCCGGGGCCGGTATGTCACCTCCCGTTCACCGGCCCCCTCGGGGAATGTTGGGTTCCGCGAGCACGCTCTGCCGCGTGAGACGTATCGCGGGAATCGTCCTCGCGGTCCTGTTGCTCGGTGGCGTGGTGGCCGCCGTCGTCGCGGGCCGGCAAGGGGAGGACAAGGGCACGGCAACGAAGACCGTGCGTGGAGTGATCGGATCGGAGAAGGCCGACTTCTTCGCCGATCCCGACGTGGTGAAGGCCCTCGCCGCCAAGGGCTACACCGTGAAGGCCGAGGCCTCCGGGTCCTGGGCCATGGAAGGGCTGGACCTCAAGGGCTACGACTTCGCCTTCCCGTCCAGCCAGGCGCCCGCCCGCCAACTGGCCCACAAGTACCACGTGCAGGAGCCGCTGCCCCGGCCCTTCTACTCGCCGCTGGTCGTCGTGGCCCACCGCAGCGCGGCCGACGTGCTCGCGGGCAACGGACTCGCGACCCTGGACGGCAGGAACCGCGGCACGCTGAAGATGCGCGCCTATCTCGACGCCGCCCGGCACGACCGGACCTGGCAGCAACTCAAGGGGGCCACGAAGTACGGCGAGCTGACCGGGGCGCTGTACATCGCCAGCACCGACCCCGAGTCCTCCAACTCCGGTGCCCTGTACCTCGCGGCCTCCTCGTACGTCGCGGGCGGCGGCAAGGTGGTGTCGGGCAAGGCCGACGTGGAGCGCACCGCTCCCCTGCTGCACAAGCTGGTCAGCGTCCAGGGCGCCCAGCAGTCCAGTTCGGACGCGGTGTTCCGGGACTTCGTCAGCGGCGCCGGGAACCCGCTGGTTCTGGTGTACGAGTCGCAGGTGGCCGCCCTGCTCGCGGAGCAGCACGCGGTGGACGACCTCGTCGTGCTGTACCCCGACACCACGGTCAACAGCGACCACACCGTCGTACCGCTCGACGCGGCCGGCCGGGCGTTGGGCGAGCTGCTCAGCACCGACCCGGCCCTGCGCAAGCTCGCCGTACGGCACGGCTTCCGGCCGCAGGGCGACGCCGCCGAATTCGTCGCCGCCACCGGCGACCGATCCGCCTACCTCAACCAGAAGCTCACCGGCGTCCGGCAGGCGCCCGTGCCCACCTCCGGGGTGCTGCACGACATGGCCCGCCGGGCCCGCGGATGACGGGGAACCAGCACATGACCAGCACTGACAGCGAGTTCACGCTCACGCCGCCCGAGGCCGTCACGCCCGTCCCGAAGGACAAGGCCGGCGGGCTGGTGCCCGTCGAGGACGGGGTGCGTACCGACATGGCCCGCAAGGCCGCCGCCTTCGTCGAGCAGCTGGCCTCGCTCGACGCCCGCTCACCCGAGTTCGCGGGCAAGGTCGGTGAGATCACCGGACTCGGCGCGGGCGAGATGCGCACCGCCGCAGCACAGTCCAACCGGATGCTGGAGCGGGCCGTGCGCAGCCTGCCCGGCAAGGGCGGGGACGCCCAGGCGAAGGTCGCCGGCTCGCTCGTGGAACTGCGCCGGGTCGTGGAGGACCTGGACCCGCGGGACCTGCCCGCGAACAAGGGACGCAGGTTCCTGTCCCGGCTGCCCGGCGGCAACAAGCTGCGCGACCACCTCGCCAAGTACGCCTCCGCGCAGGGCACGCTCAACACCATCGTGGGCGCGCTGCGCGGCGGGCAGGACGAACTGCGCCGCGACAACGCCGCGTTGCAGACCGAGCGGGTGCGGCTGTGGGAGACCATGGGCAAGCTCCAGGAGTACGTCGTGCTCACCCAGGCCCTGGACACCGCCGTGGAGGAGCACATCACCGGGGTCGGCGACCCGCAGGACGCCGACACCCTCCGCGCCGACGTGCTCTTCCCGGTCCGGCAGAAGAACCAGGACCTGCTCACCCAGCTCGCGGTGTGCGCCCAGGGCTACCTGGCCATGGACGTCGTACGCCGCAACAACGAGGAACTGATCAAGGGCGTCGACCGGGCCGCCACGACCACCGTCTCGGCCCTGCGCATCTCCGTGATGCTGGCCTCCGCCCTGGACCACCAGAAGAAGGTGGTGGAGCAGGTCAACGCGCTGCGCGGGACCACGGAGGACCTCATCCGGGGCAATGCCGAGATGCTCGCCACGCAGAGCGGCGAGATCCAGCGCATCGCCGCCGACCCGGCCGTCGGCGCCGAGACCCTGCGTTCGGCCTTCCAGCAGATCTACCGCACCCTCGACGCCATCGACAGCTACAAGGTGCAGGCGACCGAGGTCATGGCGAACACCGTCCGGTCGCTCACGGACGAACTGCACAGCGCCTCCGCCCACCTTGAGCGCAGCCGCGCCCAGGGGGCACTCGAAGGGGGCCTCGGATGAGACGACGCCCCCTGCTCGCCCTCGCCGTCGCCACGGCCGCGCTGCTGACCGCCTGCACGGCCGAGGCGGAGCACAAGGACGATCCGGCCGCCCCGAAGCCCGGCACCCTCCGGGTCCTGGCCTCCAGCGAACTCAGCGACATGACCGCCGTCTTCGACCGCGTCCGCAAGGACACCGGCGTCACGATCCGGCCGACCTACATGGGCACCCTGGACGCGGTCGACCTGCTCGCCCGGGGCAAGGCGGACGGGGCGTACGACGCGCTGTGGCTGTCCTCCGACGACTACCTGCGGCTGCGGCCCGAGGCCGCGAAGAAGGTCGTCTCCGAGACACCCGTCATGTCCAGCCCGGTCGCCGTCGGCGTGAAGCCGGCCACCGTCCGGGCCCTCGGCTGGAAGCCGGGCTCCGTCACCTGGTCGCAGGTCGAACAGGCCGTGCAGGACGGCAGGCTGACCTACGGCATGACCGACCCGGCCCGCTCCAACTCCGGCTTCGCCACGCTGGTCTCGGTCGCCTCCGCGCTCTCCGGCGCCCAGTCGGCGCTCACCGACGCCGACGTGGCGAAGGCGACGCCCCGGCTGAAGGAGTTCTTCAAGGGGCAGAAGCTGACCTCGGGTTCGTCGGGCTGGCTGGCCACCGCCTACCGGCGGCGCGGCACCGTCGACGCCCTGCTCAACTACGAGTCCGTCCTGGAGGGCATCCCGGGCCTCACCGTGATCCGGCCCCGTGACGGCGTCGTCACCGCCGACTACCCGTTCTCCTCGCTCGCCGCCACCGGCGCCCGCACCCGCGAGGACGTCCGCAAGGTGACCGCGGACCTGCGCACCGACGCCGTCCAGCAACTGATCACCGAGACCACCCACCGGCGCCCGGTCGTCCCCTCGGTACGGCCCGCCGCCGGCCTGGACACCGCCCGGCGCCGCGAGCTGCCCTTCCCCGGCAGCCGCTCGGTCGCCGACGGGCTCCTCGACTCGTACGAGAACGAGCTGCGCCGCCCCTCCCGCACGGTGTACGTCCTCGACACCTCCGGCTCCATGGAGGGCGGCCGGATCGCCGCGCTGAAGAAGGCGCTGGCCGGACTCACCGGCGACTTCCGGGACCGCGAGGAGGTGACGCTGATGCCGTTCGGCTCGGCGGTGAAGAGCGTGCGCACCCACGTGGTGGACCCCGGGGACCCGGAAGCGGGCCTCGACGCCATCCGCCGGGACACCGACGCGCTCAGCGCCGACGGCGGCACCGCCATCTACACCTCGCTGGAACAGGCGTACGACCAGCTGGGCGCCGGCAAGGACGCCTTCACCTCGATCGTGCTGATGACGGACGGCGAGAACACCGCCGGCGCCGAGGCGGGCGACTTCGACGGCTTCTACCGTGCCCTCGGCGGCAGCCGGCGGGAGATCCCCGTCTTCCCCATCCTCTTCGGCGACTCCTCCCGCTCGGAGCTGCAGCACATCGCCGACCTGACCGGCGGCCGGCTCTTCGACGCCCAGCAGGGCTCGCTGGACGGCGCCTTCGAGGAGATCCGTGGCTACCAGTAAGGTCCTCGGCTACCTGGAGTCCCGCAAGAACCTCGCCGGCAGCGCCTGCGGGCTGGTCGGCCTGGCGCTGACGTTCACCGGGCTGGCGGGAGCGTACTGGCCGGTCGTGGTGGCGGGTCTGTACGGCGCCGGCGCACTGGTCGCCCCGCCCGAGCGGCCCGCCCTGCCCGACTTCCCGAGCCCGTCGGCCCAGCTGGAGGCGGTGCGCGCCGACTTCCAGAAGCTCGGCGGCTATCTCGCGGACATCGATCTGCCGCCCGCGGCCGCCGCCCGGCTCACCGAGCTGACCGGCCTGCTGAGCGCGCTGCTCGAGCCGGGCTGGGTCGCCGAGGCCCTCGCCCAGGACCCGGAGGGCGTGCACACCGTCTCCCGGGCGGTACGGCAGGACATCCCCGAGGCCGTGGACGCCTTCGTCCGCACCCGCTGGTGGACGCGCCTGACACCGGGCACGGAACCGCCGGAACGGCACCTGGAACGCCAGCTCGGCCTGCTCCACGAAGAGGCCGGACTACTGGCCTCGGCCCTGCGGGACGCGGAGCAGCGCCGACAGGAGTCGCACACGCGGTACCTGGAGGACCGCTCACCGTGAGAGCGAAGGGCCCGCACGCCGTTGTGCGGGCCCTCGGGCATGTCCGCGGCCGGCCGTGACGATCGCTGGTCAGGGCACATCCAAGCCGGCCGCGGAGTCTTTCGGGTGCTGGGCTCAGCCCAGGCGCTCCACCAGCGCCCGGTACTGGTCCCACAGCTCCTTCGGGGTGTGGTCACCGAAGGTGTTGAGGTGCTCGGGGACCAGGGCGGCCTCCTCGCGCCAGACCTCCGTGTCGACCTTGAGCAGGAAGTCCAGGTCGGAGTCGGACAGTTCCAGGCCCGCGGTGTCCAGCGCGTCCTTCGTCGGCAGGACACCGATCGGGGTCTCGACGCCCTCGGCCTTGCCGTCCAGCCGCTCCACGATCCACTTCAGGACACGGGAGTTCTCGCCGAAACCGGGCCAGACGAACTTGCCCTCGTCGTTCTTGCGGAACCAGTTGACGTAGTAGATCTTCGGCAGCTTGGACTGGTCCTTGTCCTTGGCCACGTCGACCCAGTGGGCCATGTAGTCGCCCATGTTGTAGCCGCAGAACGGGAGCATCGCGAACGGGTCGCGGCGCAGCTCGCCGACCTTGCCCTCGGCCGCGGCGGTCTTCTCGGAGGCCACGTTGGCGCCGAGGAAGACGCCGTGGTTCCAGTCGAAGGACTCCGTCACCAGCGGCACCGCGGTGGCGCGCCGGCCACCGAACAGGATCGCCGAGATCGGCACGCCCTTGGGGTCCTCCCACTCGGGCGCGATGATCGGGCACTGCGAGGCCGGCACGGTGAAGCGGGCGTTGGGGTGGGCGGCCGGGGTCTCGGACGCCGGCGTCCACTCGTTGCCCTTCCAGTCGGTCAGGCGGGCCGGGGACTCCTCGGTCATGCCCTCCCACCACACGTCGCCGTCGTCGGTGAGGGCGACGTTGGTGAAGACCGCGTTGCCCCACAGGGTCTTCATCGCGTTGGCGTTGGTGTGCTCACCGGTGCCGGGCGCGACGCCGAAGAAGCCGGCCTCGGGGTTGATCGCGTAGAGGCGGCCGTCCTCGCCGAAGCGCATCCAGGCGATGTCGTCGCCGATGGTCTCCACGGTCCAGCCGGAGATCGTGGGCTCCAGCATGGCGAGGTTGGTCTTGCCGCAGGCGGACGGGAACGCCGCGGCGACGTACTTGGACTCGCCCTGCGGCGGGGTCAGCTTGAGGATCAGCATGTGCTCGGCGAGCCAGCCCTCGTCACGCGCCATGACGGAGGCGATGCGCAGGGCGTAGCACTTCTTGCCGAGCAGGGCGTTGCCGCCGTAGCCGGAGCCGTAGGACCAGATCTCGCGGGACTCGGGGAAGTGCGAGATGTACTTGGTGGAGTTGCACGGCCACGGAACGTCCTCCTGGCCCTCCGCCAGCGGGGCGCCGAGGGTGTGGACGGCCTTGACGAAGAAGCCCTCGTCGCCCAGCTCGTCCAGCACGGCCTGGCCCATGCGCGTCATCGTGCGCATCGAGACGGCGACGTACGCGGAGTCGGTGATCTCCACGCCGAGCGCGGACAGCGGGGAGCCGAGCGGGCCCATGCAGAAGGGCACGACGTACATCGTGCGGCCCCGCATGGAGCCCCGGAACAGGCCCTTCTCACCGGAGAAGATCTCCCGCATCTCGGCGGGGGCCTTCCAGTGGTTGGTCGGGCCCGCGTCATCCTCCTTCTCGGAGCAGATGAAGGTGCGGTCCTCGACGCGCGCGACGTCGGTCGGGTCGGAGGCGGCGTAGTAGGAGTGCGGGCGCTTGATCGGGTCGAGCTTCTTGAACGTTCCCTTGGCGACCAGTTCCTCGCACAGCCGCTCGTACTCGGCCTCGGAGCCGTCACACCAGACCACACGGTCCGGCTGTGTCAGTTCAGCGATCTCGTTGACCCACGAGACCAGTTCCTGGTGGTTGGTGGGGACGCCGGTGGGAGCCGCGATGTCGCGCGCCACGATTGCTCCTAAAAGAGGGATTTTTTGTCTTGTCGCCCCGTGGGGGCCGCGACCCGGACGCTTCGTAGCCGCTCATCCGGTGCCGACCGCACTCATTTGATCATCCGATTCTAGTGCGCATCTGTCCAGAGGGCATCACAGGTGAGCGACGTGAGGAATCCCACGGTTAACGTGATTCTTTGCGTCCACATTGGGTTCAGCTGAAGGACTTTTTGCTGCGCCCGGTTCGATCACCCTGCATTGATGGGCGACTTACGCAAGCGTCGGTACCATGCGGCGCATGACTGCGTCCGTCCCCGACGCGCCCATGGACACGCCGGCCGCCGGCCGTGGTCCGGTGGCGCTCTCCTTGCCGCATCCGGTCAAGCCCAGGCTCCGCGGCTGGCTGCACCTCGGCATGTTCCCGGCCGTACTCATCGCGGGCCTCGTGCTCACCGCCCTCGCCGACTCGACCAGAGGCCGCATCGCCTGCGGCATCTACGTCCTGACGGCCTGTCTGCTGTTCGGCGTCAGCGCGCTGTACCACCGGGGCAACTGGAGCCCCCGCATGGACGGCGTGCTGCGCCGCCTGGATCACGCCAACATCTTCCTGATCATCGCGGGCACCTACACACCGCTCACCCTGCTGCTCCTGCCCGACAGCAAGGGCCGGTGGCTGCTGTGGGGCATCTGGGCCGCCGCGGCGGCCGGCATCGTCTTCCGCGTCTTCTGGGTCGGCGCCCCGCGCTGGCTGTACACGCCCTGCTACATCGCGATGGGCTGGGCGGCCGTCTTCTTCCTGCCCGACTTCCTGCGCACCGGCGGCATCGCCGTCCTCGTCCTGGTGGTCGTCGGCGGCCTGCTCTACAGCGCCGGCGGCGTCGTCTACGGCATCAAGCGCCCGAACCCGTCACCGCGCTGGTTCGGCTTCCACGAGGTCTTCCACTCCCTCACCCTCGCCGCGTTCGTCGTCCACTACGTCGGCATCTCACTGGTGGCGTACCAGCACGCGTAACCGCACCGTCCCGCCGGCCCGGAAGCGGCCACGACTCGTCCGAGTCGTGGCCGCTTCCACGTTTCCGTCATCGCATATCGATTGACACTCCCATGATTTTGAGAGTTACTTTCATTTCATGGTTACTGTCACACATTCCGCCGGGACGCGGCACGCCCCCTCACGCCGCTGGTGGGCCCTCGGGGCCCTGGTCGCGAGCATGCTGGTGCTCGGCTTCGACACGACGATCCTCAACGTGGCCCTGCCGACCATGGCCGAGCAGCTGGGCGCGACCACCGGTCAGCAGCAGTGGATGGCGGACGCGTACATCGTGGTGTTCGCCGCGCTCATGCTCCCGGCCGGCCTGCTCGGCGACCGGTTCGGACGGCGGCTGATGCTGATCACCGGGCTCGTGATCTTCCTCGCCGGCTCGCTGGTGGGCGCCGTCGCCGGCGACGTGGACGCGGTCGTCGCCGCCCGCGCGGTCATGGGCGTCGGCGCGGCGCTGATCACTCCGCTCGCCCTGTCGGTGCTGCCCTCGCTGTTCGGTCCTGACGAGCGCACCAAGGCCGTGAGCATCATCTCGACCGCATCGGCGCTCGGCCTCCCGCTCGGCCCGATCATCGGCGGCTGGCTGCTCGACCACTTCTGGTGGGGTTCGGTGTTCCTGGTCAACGTGCCCATGGCGGCGATCGGCATCGCGGCCTGCGTGTTCCTGCTCCCCGAGACCAGGGACCCCGCCTCCCCCCGGGTCGACGCCCTCTCCACGGCCTGCGCCGCGGCCGGCCTCGGCGCCCTCGTCTACGCGATCATCGAGGCCCCCGACCGCGGCTGGAGCGACCCCCTGGTCCTTGGCCTGCTCGCCGCGGCGACGGCCCTGATCGCCCTGCTGGTGCTGTGGGAACGCCGGACGGACCGCCCCATGCTCGACATGACCCTGCTCGGCCACCGGGGTTTCCTGCTCAACACCGTCGCCGCGACCCTGGTGATGTTCGTGCTGTCCGGCCTGCTGTTCGTGCTGCCGCAGTACCTCCAGGCCGTGCTCGGCAACGACGCGCTCGGCACCGGTGTCCGGCTGCTGCCGATGATCGGCGGTCTGATGGCCGCCACGCGCGGGGCGCCGCTCACCGTCCAGCGGTTCGGTGCCCGCGCCACGGTCAGCGCGGGCCTGGTGGTGCTCGCCTTCGCCGCGTTCCTCGGCAGCCGTACGACGGCCGGCTCCGGCTACGGCTTCACCGCGCTGTGGCTCTCCATCGCCGGCGTCGGATTCGGTTTCGCGCTGGTCCCGGCCATGTCGGGGGCGCTCGCCACCCTGCCGAAGGACCGGGCCGGCAGCGGCTCGGGGCTGCTCATGACGCTGCGCCAGGTCGGCGGTGCCATCGGCATCGCCCTGCTCGGCAGCCTGCTGGCCGGTGCCTTCCGCGACCGGCTGGACGTGACCGCACTGCCCCCGGGGCTCGCGGACACCGCCGGGGACTCCGTCGTCGCCGCCCACCTCGTGGCCCGGCAGGCGGGCTCGGCGCACCTGGCGGCCTCCGCGGACGGCGCGTACGTCCACGGCATGGGCCTGGTCCTGCTGGTGTGCGGCGCGGCGGCACTCGTCTCGGCACTGCTGGCCGCCGCGTTCCTGCCGGGCACGCCCGCCACGACGACCGGGCCGGGGGACGCCGCGCAGATGGTCACGCCGGGGAGCGATGCCGGACAATGACCCGCATGACGGCCGCACGTTCCCCCTACGACCCCGCCGACCGCCCCCGACTCGGGCTGCGGGAGCGGAAGAAGATCAAGACCCGTGAGGCGATCCGGGCCGCGACCTACGCACTGGTCAGGGAGCAGGGGTACGACGCCACGACGATCGAGCAGATCGCCGAGCGGGCGGAGGTGTCGCCGTCGACCGTCTTCCGCTACTTCCCGACCAAGGAGGACATCGTCCTCACGGACGAGTACGACCCGCTGATGCTGGAGGAGCTGCGCGCACGGCCCGAGGACGAGCCGTGGATGGACTCCCTCCGGCACGTGATGCGCAAGGCCCTCGACCTGAGCGAGCAGGAGGACCCCGAGGTGCTCCGGCTGCGGGCGCAGCTCGGGTACCAGGTCCCCGCCATCCGCTCCCGCTACTTCGAGAGCATGACCGAGACCGGGCGCCTGCTCCGCCGGGCCCTCGCGGAGCGCACCGGCCGCGACCCGGAGAGCCTGGAGGTGCGGGTCAGCGCGATGGCCCTCATCGGCGGCATGATGGAGGTCTCCATGTACTGGGCGGAGAACGGCTTCGAGGGTGAGCTGCGGGACCTCATGGAGCGGGCCCTGGACGTCATGGAGCACGGCCCGGCCGCCGAAAACCCCTGAGGTCCACGTCACCGTCCATGACATCCTGGCGGGGTGAACCGACCCGAGATCCACGTCGAAGTCGCCCCCGAGCTGCATCTGTTCGTGCCGGCCGCCCTCCGCGGCGCAGCCACCGCGCTCGCCACGGACGGCGTCTCGACCCTCGGCCACGTCGTCGAGTCCCTCGGGGTTCCGCTCACCGAGGTCGGCACGCTGGTCGTGGACGACCGCGAGGTGCCCGTCTCGCACATCCCGGCGGCCGGCGAGCGGGTCTCGGTCCGTGCGGTGGAACGACCCCAGCAGGTCCCCGGCGCACCCCTGCGCTTCCTCCTCGACGTCCACCTGGGCACCCTCGCCCGCCGGCTGCGGCTGCTCGGCGTGGACACGGCCTACGAGTCGACGGACATCGGCGACCCGGCGCTCGCGGCCCGCTCGGCGGCCGAGAAGCGGGTGATGCTCAGCCGCGACCGGGGCCTGCTGCGCCGCCGTGAACTGTGGGCCGGGGCGTTCGTGTACAGCACCCGCCCCGACGACCAGCTCCACGACGTCCTGGACCGCTTCGCCCCCGAGCTGCGCCCCTGGACCCGGTGCACCGCCTGCAACGGCCTGCTGCGGGAGGCCACCAAGGACAAGGTGGCCGACCAGCTCAAGGGCGGGACGCAGCGGTCGTACGACGTCTTCGCCCAGTGCACGGACTGCGGTCGCGCGTACTGGAAGGGCGCGCACCACGACCAGCTGGAAGCGATCGTGGCACGCGCCCTGGCGGACTTCAGCGGAGGACGGTGACGCACCGCGCGGGGGCGCGGTGACTAACGCACATCAGCCTTCCCGCACGCGACCTTGTCCCTGTTGCGGTCCAGGCCGAGGGGATCGTCCCCGCCGTTGACCTTCAGCCGGCCGTAGTGGTTGCGCTGCAGCCAGGCGCAGCGGGCCGCCGCCGTCTTGTGCACCTTCGGCGGGAAGGCCGTCGGCACGCACACGTTGACCGAGCCGTAGTGCCGGTCGCAGCCGGACAGCGTCGGGCTGACCTTCTGCGACGTGCGCTTCTTGCCGGGGCCGGTGACCTTGCCGGTCAGCGAGTCGGCGAAGGAGTGGACGTGCGGGGAGGCGGCGGAGGCGCTCAGGGCCGTCGGCCCCGTCAGATGCACCCACTTGGCCACCGACGGCACACCGTTGGCATCGACCGCGAAGAGCATGTACCAGCCGGGCGGGGCCAGGTTGGGGTTGCTCGTCACGTTCAGGTCGACGTTGTTGCCGTCCACCGACAGCGGCAGGTCGACGAAGCGCTGGTTCGGGTCGGAGGAGTGGGTCACCGCGGCGGGGCGGATGAGTTCCGCCTTGGCGATGGGCCGGTCGACCGTGATCCGCTGCGTATCCCCGTACTTCCACTCCTGGTCGATCAACGAGGTGATCGCGGGCCGGGTGCCCTTGTAGAGGTAGGGCGGGGTGTAGATGGACACGTTGTGGTTCCAGGTGCCGTTGCCCGGGTTGTCGCCGGTGGCCATCACCCGGCCGTCGGGCAGCAGGAACGCCGAGGAGTGGTAGCCGCGGGACTCGGGGTCGGCGGCCACCGGGTCGAAGGTGTTCGTCCCGGGGTCGTAGACCGAGGACTCGTACACCGGGTCGGCCCGGTTGTGCAGGGCTCCGCCGGTCTCCAGCACCTTGCCGTCGGGCAGCAGCACGGCGGAGACGTACATCTTGCCCTGGTTGCCGGTCTCGGCGACCTTGCCGGCGCCGAGGTCGACCGTGCCCTGCGGGAGCGGCGGCCCTGCGACGTACGACGGGTTCGGCTGCTTGAGGTCGATCAGGTCGGTGAGCCGGTTGCCGTCGGGGTTGGAGTCGATGTTCCCGCCGCCGAGGGTGAGCACCTTCTGGTCCTGCGCCGGGGGCAGCAGCACGGACGCCGACTGGTCGCGCTCGTCCTTCTTCTGCAGGCCGGGGATCTGCGTGACCGTGTTGGCGTCGTAGTCGTAGATCGCCGAGCCGGTGCCCGGGATGTTGTTGCCGAAGACGTGGCTGCCGGAGTAGAAGAGGCGGCCGTCCTGCATGAGGATCATCGCCGGGTACAGACCCCAGTACGACCAGGTCTGGTTGACCTTCCACAGCGGCTGCCACTGCCGGTCCTTGTCGGACCAGCGCTCGGCGGTCACCGACCCGGTGGAGTCCTCGCGGAGCCCGCCGAAGGAGATGACGTCACCGTTGCCGAGTTCGGTCGCCGACGGGTACCAGTGGCCGTCGTTCAGGTCGTTGGTCTTGCTGTAGGTCTCGGTCTTCGGATCGAAGATGTAGGAGTCCTTGAAGCCCTCGTAGCCGTGCCCGCCCGCGACCGGGTACGCCTTGTTGCCGCTCATGACGAGCACCCGGCCGTCCTGCAGCTGGACGTGGCCCGCGCAGAACATGTCCTTGGGCGTGGGGACGACCTTGTAGGTGCCCTTGGCCGGGTCGTACACCGCGGAGGTGAACGTGCCCGCGTTGAACTGCTCCTCGCTGTTGCCGGAGCCGGCGATGAGGAGCACCTTGCCGTTGCTGAGGACGACGGAGTGCATGGAGCGGACCGGGTTCTTCGTCGCCAGCACCGACCAGCTGCCGTTGGCGCACTGGTCGGCGCTCCCGGTGCACCGGGCGGGCGGGGGCGGGGCGGCGACCTGCTCCATGGTGTAGTCGTCGGTGGTCGCCGAGCCGGTGCCGTAGACGGAGACACCCCAGGTGATCCGGTCGGTGCCGGCCGGGACCTCGGGGGTGCGCACCGTGGCCTGTGTCCAGCCGGAGGCCATGTCGAGGGTCTTGAGGTCGGTCCAGTACTGCCAGCCGGCGGTGGTGTCGTGCCGGAACAGGGTGATGTTGGCGTCGGGGGTCGTGGTCTTGTACCAGAGCCCGAGGTCGTACTGCTTGCCGACGGAGACCACCGGCGCGCAGTCGGTGGACTCGGTGATCAGCGCCTTGCGGTCGCCGTCGACCCGTCGGGTCAGGGAGACCTTCATCGCCTTGGCGCCGGAGTGGGCGTCGGAGGTGGTCGCGAAGCTGAAGTCGTTGTCGCCCCAGCCCGACTTCTCCCAGCAGTACGGCATGTCGCCGGTGCCGGCGGTCTCGAAGCCGGGGTTCTTGACGAGGTTCGCGGCCTCGGCGCTCTGCGGCGCGGTGAGGAGCAGACCGGCGGTCAGGGCGCCCACCCCGGCCAGTGCGGTCCGTCTGCGGTATCTGCTCACACGGCTCTCCTTGCGGTCGTACGGTTCCCGGCTCGGCGGCGCGGGAGATAGACCAGCGCTTCGGTTCCCGCGAAGCGCAGGACGAACGTCAGCACCAGCGCCAGTGCGGTGGCGGGCAGGGCGCCCATGCCGAACCGGTCCACGAGCAGCGCGATGAGCGGGATGCGCAGCACGAGGTCGGCGTTGGCGAGCAGGGCGAACCGGCCGAGCCGGTCCCAGCCGCGGCGGTGCGCTCGGCGGTCCCGGAACAGCAGCTGCTCGATGAGCAGGAAGTTCCAGGCGACGCCGAGCTGGTTGGCGAGGATCTCGGCGGGCACGTAGTGCAGGCCGAGGGCGGTGAGGGCGTACAGGCCCAGCAGGTTGGGCACGAATCCGCTCGCGCCGATCAGCCCGAAGCCGATCATCCGGGCGAGGGGCGTGGCGGTGCGCAGGCCGGCGAGGTGGCGCAGGAAGCGGAAGCCCTCCTTGGCCGTGGACTTGGACTCGCCGGCGAACCGGTCCTGGAAGACGAACGGCACCTCGGCGACCCGGCGGGGGCGGCTGCGGACGGCCAGTTCGAGCAGGATCTTGTAGCCGAGCGGCCTGAGGACGTCCGGGGTGACGGCGCTGCGGCGGATGGCGAAGAAGCCGCTCATCGGGTCGCTGACGCCGTGCAGCCGGCGCGGGAACAGGGCCTTGGTGAGCCAGGTCGCGGCGCGTGACACGGCGACCCGGTAACCGCCGGCGAGCCCGGCCCGGCTGCCGCCCTCGATGTACCGGGAGGCGACGACGAGTTCGGCGCCGGCCCGCTCGCCGGTGGCGACCAGATCCGGGACCAGGGACGGCGGGTGCTGGCAGTCGCCGTCCATGACGACGATCCACTCCGAGCCGGCCGCCTTCAGCCCCTCGACCACGGCCCCGCCGAGCCCGCCGACGGGTTCCTCGCGGTGCAGTACGGCCACCGGGAAAGGGCAGTCCTGTGCGGCCTCCCGGATCGCCTCGGGGGTGTCGTCGGTGGAGTCGTCCACGAAGACGACCTCGCAGGGCAGCCGGGCGGGCACCGACTCGGTGATCAGCTGCAGCAGCCGGCGGACGTTCCCCGACTCGTTGAACGTCGGTACGACGATGGTGACGGCCCCGGGTTCCGGTACCTCGACGGCGTCGAGGCCGGGGACGGGGGCGGTGTACTCGTGGTTCGTCATCGGACGCCTCCTGCGGTCGCCGCCTGGATCTGCCGGATCTCGATGCGGTCGTCCCCGGTGCCGAAGGTGGCGACCGGCGTGGAGTGCTCGATGGCGGCCCGGACGTTGGGCAGGTCCTTGGCGTCCCGGCGGACGGTCGGCGAGGCCACGACGTAGTCGAGGTCCCGCCAGCCCCGCGGCATGGTCTTGGTGACGGCCGGGTCGAGATCGGCCTTGTAGAACCAGATGGCGCCCGGCCCGGGCCGGTACCCGGCGTGCACGAGGTCCAGCCACAGCGCGTCGTCGACCAGGACCCGGGTGTCCTCCGGGTCGGCCACCTTGGTGCCGAGCCAGTCGGAGGCCTGCCGGTAGGGCTTGTTGGCGTCGGCGGTGAGGGCGGTGCGGGTGCCGTCGTACCAGTGCGGGACGACGTAGGCGCCCGCGGCGAGCGCGAGGACGGCGGCCAGCGCGTACCGGCCGGCCGTGACGGCCCGGTTCTCGCCGTCGGCGCGCCACCGGCGCAGCACCGCGTGGGCCACGGAGGCCGCGCCGCCGGCCAGCACCAGGGCGAGGAAGGGCAGCGCGCCGATGACGTACATGGCGGGCAGGTAGCCGTCCGGGCGCATCGCGACGGCGGCGAGGATCGCCACCGCCAGGGCCGGTCCGGCGAGGGCGCGGGCGGTGACCGACCAGCGCCACGTGAGGATCAGCAGGAGGGCCCCGGCGAGCCCGCCGATGGGCAGGACGCGGTCGTAGTACAGCCAGGAGTGCAGCACCCCGTACGAGCCGGAGTCCGGGTCGAGGATGAAGCCCGAACCGGGCCGGGACATCTGGTACTTGATGCCGTCCAGCAGCGAGACGTGACCGCCGCCCGGGAGGAGTTCGCCCTTCAGCAGGGCGAAGAGCGGGTACGAGAAGCCGATCAGGGCGCAGGCGGTGACGGCTCCGGTGAGGGCGAACTTGCGGGTGTCGCGGTGGCTGTGCCGCCACATGGTGAGGAACAGGGCGGGCAGGACGACGAGCATCGTCTCCTTGGTGAGGACGCCCGCGGCGGCGGCGAGTCCGGCGCCGAAGTGGTGCCAGAGGTGGCGGCTGGGCGAGGCGGCGAGGCAGAACGCCAGCAGCAGCCACATCACGGCGATGTTGTCGAGGAAGATCTCCCGGCTGAGGACGACCGCGAGCGGGGAGAGCCCGAAGAGGGCCATGCCCAGTCCGGCGGCCCAGCGGGGCAGGGAGAGCCGGCGGCCCAGGACGTAGACGAGGACCGCGCTGGTTCCGCTGATCACGAGCATGGTGACCCGCATGGCGCCGACGGTCATGGAGTCGGGGCTGAGCACGGAGGGGATCCAGGTGAGCAGGGCTATCTGGATCCAGCCGAGCGGCGGGTGGTCGTACCAGTAGGTGTAGTGGGCGAGGCCCCGGCCCTCCTGGACGGCCCAGGCCTGGGCGAGGTAGGTGCCCTCGTCGTCGCTGAGGGTGGGGTAGGCGGTGATGTTCCAGCCCTGGACGACGAGGATCGCCACGAGCAGGACACCGCAGAGCAGCAGGTCGGAACGGGAGGAGCGAAGCCTCACCGGAGGCTGTGTTCGGCCGGTCGAACGGGCCGTGGGCGCAGGCCGGCGCTGCGCGGGGACCTTCGCTCCGGTCACCGCGGGAAGAGTCGAGGTCACGCGGGAACGTCCTCTCGGATCGGCTCGGCCGCGGTGAGGTGCGCGCCGACGTGGGTGGTCAGCTCCCAGTCGTTACGGCCGCGCTGCTCGCGCCACACGGCACGGATCGCGGCTCCGGCGAGCAGTACCTGGTAGAAGGGGCCGCCCACGATGAGCTTGACGTAGTGGACCAGGCGGACCCGCAGGCCGTACTGCTTGCCGAAGTCGTGCAGCCCGACCACCTCGAAGACGAAGGTGACGGCGGCGGTGACCAGCGGCAGGAAGGTGAGGAAGGCGATTCCGACGGGCACGTCCAGGAAGAGCGCGACCGCCGCGTTCAGCGGGATGATCACGCCCGAGAACGCCTGCAGGAACGGCGTCATCAGCGTGTACCGGGCGAGCCACCGCTGGCCGAATCCCGGCAGTTGCTTCCAGTCCTTCTTCCGGTAGACCTGAAGGAACCCCTGGTTCCAGCGGGTGCGCTGCTTCAGCAGCGACATCAGCGTGCCCGGGGTCTCCTCGCGGGTGACCATGTCGGAGTCGTAGGCGACGACGACCTTCTTGCCGACGCTGGACAGCCGGACGCCCAGGTCGCAGTCCTCGGCCAGGCAGTCGGGGTCCCAGCCGTCCGCCTCCCGCAGCACGTCCGTGCGGACGAAGACGGTGTTGCCGCCGAGCGGGATGAACCCCTTCTGCGCGTGCAGGTGCAGCCGGGAGCGGAACCAGAAGAAGTACTCCAGGCAGTTGCGCAGGCTGTACCAGCTGGAGTGGAAGTTGATCAGCTGCACACCGCCCTGGACGACGTCCGCCCCGGTGGTCCGGAAGGCGTGGTCGACGTGGGCGAGCAGTTCGGGATGGACCTGGTCCTCGGCGTCGAAGACCCCGACGACGTCGCCGCGGCAGTGCGGCAGCGCCGTGTTCATGGCCTTGGGCTTGTTCTTCTTCTCGTGGGTGTCGACGACCACCCGCACCCGCGGGTCCCGGCCGGCGGCCTTCTCGGCCACCTCGGCGGTCTCCGGGTCGTCGTGCCCGACGATCACGATGATCTCGAAGTCGGTGTGTGTGGACTCCAGCAGCCGCTGGATGGTGTGGTCGAGCACGGCTTGCTCGTGCCGGGCCGGCAGGAGCAGCGAGAACGACAGGTGCTCGGCGCCGTCCGGTCTGCCGAAGCGGGTGGAGGCGAGCACCTCGGGCGTGCGCCACGCGTGCATCTGCCACCACAGGGTGAAGGCTGCCATCCAGAAAAGAGCAAGCGAGACGGCAGCGATGAAGACAGACGTCAGCAAACAGATCCCCCCAGATCCGAAAACCCCCCTGCGGACGTGACGGAACGTCACATCCGCTGCATCGCTGTGGAGAGAGTAGGCGGGATCTGTGAAGTGCGGGCGCTGTTCAGATAAAAAGCGTGTTTCGTGTCGGTGGTGCGAGTAGCGGGACCTTTCCGAACACTTGCTCACATTCGGGCGGTTCCAGCCGTCCGCTTGTCCAAGAGCGCGCCGGTCAGCGCGCGTTCAGCGCCCCACGCAACCGCTCCGGATCGGCGGTCGGGGCGTCACATGTGAAGTTACGGCAGACGTACGCCGCCGGTTCACCGGCGAGGAGCGGCCGGCCGGCGAGGAGTGGGAACTCGTCACCGTCCGGCGTTCCGGCCGCGACGACGGCGCCCGGCGCGGTGCCGAGAAGGGCCGTGCGGTGCAGGGCTGCCGTCCGCTCCTCGGCGAGGGAGGGTCCGACGACCGCGACCTCCTTGGGCCCGTCGAGCAGCGCCTCGGCGACGGCCAGCCCCCATCCGATGAACCGGGGCACCCGCGGGCCGAGCGTCTTCACGACCCCCAGCCCCCGTTCGGCGGCGGTGCGGTGGGGCTCGGAGCCGGTGTGGGCGGCATAGCTCAGCAGCGCGCCGGCCGCGGCGGTCCAGCCCGAGGGGGCGGCGTTGTCGGTGGGGTCCTGGGGCCTGCGGATGAGCTGCTCGGCATCGGAGGCGGTGTCGTACAGGGCGCCGGTCTCCGGGTCGGCGAAGCGGGTGAGCACGTGGTCGAGGAGCAGTCCGGCGAAGTCGAGCCAGACGCCCTCGCCGGTCACCGAGGCGAGGGCGAGGAAGCCCTCGGCGACGTCGGCGTAGTCCTCCAGGACGCCCGCGTTGGGGCCGACGCGGCCGTCCTTGCTGGTGCGGGCGAGCCGGGCGTGTTCGTCGAGGTGGACGCGGACGAGCAGGTCGGCGGCGCCGACGGCGGCCTCGACCAGATCGGGGCGGTCGAAGTAGGCGCCGGTCTCGGCGAGTGCGGCGACGGCGAGCCCGTTCCACGCGGCGACGACCTTGTCGTCCCGGCCGGGTGCGGGCCGCCCGGCCCGCACCGCCAGCAGCCGGCTCCTGACGGACGCCACCTTCCCCGCGTCGAACACGCCTTCCGTCTGCGGCAGTTGCAGGACAGACCGGCCGTGTTCAAAAGTGCCCTCATCGGTCACGCCGAAGTACTGGACGGCGAGGCCGGCGTCGTCACCGAGGGCGTTCTGCAGTTGTTCGGGCGTCCACACGTAGTACGCGCCCTCCACGTGCCGCCCGCTGCCGTCGTCGCTGTCGGCGTCGAGGGCGGAGGCGAAACCGCCTTCACCGGTGCGCAGTTCACGCACCATGAAGTCGGCGGTCTCCAGCGCCACCCGCCGGGCGAGGTCCGACCCGGTGGCCCGCCACAGATGGGCGTACACCCGGCACAGAAGGGCGTTGTCGTACAGCATCTTCTCGAAGTGGGGCACGATCCAGTCGCGGTCCACGGAGTAGCGGGCGAACCCTCCGCCGAGCTGGTCGTAGAGGCCACCGCGGGCCATCCGCTCGCACGTGTCCTGCGCCATCTGCAACGCGCCCTCGGCGCCCGTCCGCGCGTGATGCCGCAACAGGAACTCCAGCACCATGGACGGCGGGAACTTGGGCGCGCCGCCAAACCCGCCGCGCTGCGGGTCGTACTCGCGGGTGAGGCCGAGGAGGGCCTGGGCGAGTTCCTGCTCGCCGGGCGCCTCGGCGGAGTGCCGGACGATCTCCCGCTGGGAGAGGTCGCGGACGATCTTCCCGGCGACGTCGTCGACCTCGTCCCGCCGGGTGCTCCAGGCCTGCTCGACGCCCTCCAGCACCTGCCGGAAGGACGGCATGCCGTGCCGCGGGGCGGGCGGGAAGTAGGTGCCGAAGTAGAAGGGCTCGGCGTCCGGGGTGAGGAACACGGTCATGGGCCAGCCGCCCTGTCCGGTGGCCGCCTGGACCGCCTCCATGTACACGGCGTCCACGTCCGGCCGCTCCTCGCGGTCGACCTTGACGCTGACGAAGTGCTCGTTGAGGTAGTCGGCGGTGGCCTGGTCCTCGAAGGACTCGTGCGCCATGACGTGACACCAGTGACAGCTGCTGTACCCGACGCTCAGCAGCACCGGTCGGTTCGTCCTGCGGGCCTCGTCGAAGGCCTCGGCCGACCAGGGCCACCAGTCGACGGGGTTGTCGGCGTGCTGGAGCAGGTACGGCGACGTCTCATGGGCCAGTCGATTCGGCATGAGTCCATCCTGCCGCAGCACCCGCACACCGGGCGTCAGGCCCGGACGGTGACCTTGAGTTTCGCCGGACACGAAACCCTCACCACCCCCGCTGATCGTCACCCCCTCGCCATACCGCCCTCCCCGAAGGACACTCGTACGCAAGGGAGTTGCCGCCGGAGGGGGACGGGACATGCGGGACGGTCATCGGGCCGAGGCCGAGCGGTTGCTGGTGCGGGCCGTGGAGGAGGAGGTGCGGCGCTCGGGCGGGCGGGTCGACGGTCAGCTGCTGCTGTCGCGGGCGCGGGGTGCGCTGGACGCGATGGCGGGGGCGGCCGGTGAGGAGTACGAGGCGTACACGCGCGCGCTGGACGAGACGGAGGCCGGCCGGCTGTCCTTCGGCCAGCGGTACGCACGCGAGGGTGCGGGGACCGCCCTGCTGGTGGCGGCCGTCGCCGCGGTCGGCGCCGCCGTGGCCGACCTGTCCCTCGGCACCGGCACCAGCACGGCCCTCGGCGCGGGGGCCACTGCAGCCGCCGTCGGCGCCGCGGCCTCAGTGGTGAAGGTGGCCGGCTCCCACCTGCCCGCCGCCCACCACCGCGCGGGCGCGGCCGGGCAGCCCGGCGGCCCGGAGCAGCTGCGGCTGCAGTGGCTGACCGCGCTGGAGGTGCGGGGCATCCGCCCGTTCCTCGACCAGCAGCGGGTGCTCAGCGCCTCCACCGGCCCGAAGAAGGCCGGCGGTCCGGCGCTGCGTGGCGCGGACAAGAGCGCGGCGGCCCGCAGGCGGTCGGTGCTGGAGCAGTCGTTCGGGCAGTTGCCGGACGCGGACGGGCCGTTCGCGGGACGGCGCACGGAGCTGGCCCGGATCAGACAGTGGGCGCAGTCGGCCCGTGCGGCCACCGAGACCCGGCCGACGGTGGTCGTGCTGCACGGCGAGCCCGGCTCCGGCCGGACCACGCTCGCCGTGCGGGCGGCCCACGACCTGCGGGACCACTTCCGCGGTGCGGTGGTGGTGGACCTGCGCGGCGGCAGCCGGGACGAGGCGCCGCTCGCCACCCGGGACGCCCTGCTGCACCTGCTCAACCGGCTGGGCGCCCCCCGCGAGCAACTGCTGTTCCGGGAGCGTTCCGCCCCCGACCAGCAGGTCAAGCGGCTCGGCGAGCTGTACCACCGGCATCTGACCGGGCTGCCGGTGACGATCGTGCTGGACGACGCGTCGGACCCGGAGCAGGTGTGCGCCCTGGTCCCGGAGCGTTCCGACAGCCTGATCCTGGTGACCGCCCGGGAGCCGCTGGACCTGCCCGCCGATCTGGAGGCCTGGGTGCACCGGCTGCCGGTGCAGCCGCTGGACGCGGCCGGCGCCGAGGAACTGCTGGCCGGGACGGCCGAGGACACCGCGGGACCCTACGACGCCGAATCGGCCGACGACATCGTCCGGCTGTGCGGCGGGCTGCCGCTGGCGCTGCGGATCGCCGGCTCCGCGCTCGGCCCGCGCTCCCCCCGCCGGCTGGCCACGGACCTGGGGGCGTACGGCCCGGTGGAGCCGGTGGAGCGGGCGCTGTGGCTGCGCTACACCGACCAGCCGGAGCCCGCCCGCCGGCTGCTCAGAAGACTCGCCCTCGCGGGCCGGGCCTCGATGGGCACGGCGGCGGCGGCCGCGCTGCTCGCCACCGACGAGGCCGAGGCCACCCGCCATCTGGTGGCGCTCACCCGGGCCGGCCTGCTCGACCACGTCCGCGGCAGCCGCTACCGGCTGCACGACCTGGTACGCGCCTTCGCGCACGCCCGGCTGCTGGACGAGGAGGACCCGGCCGAGCGTGCGGCGGCACAGGAACGGCTGATCGTGAACTACGCGGAGCTGGCCGAGTCGGTGCTGCGCCTGGTCGACGGGAACATGTCGACGCGGTCGAACCAGTTCGGTGCGCACGGCTTCCCCTCGCTGGACGAGGCCCTGCGCTGGCTGGACGACGAGTCCAGCTTCATCACGGCGGCGCTGCGGCACGCCGAGGGCGTGAACCAGGCGGCGGTGCTGAACCTGCTCGGCGCGCTGTGCGACTACTGCCTGCTGCGCGGCGATCTGTACCGGCTCGGGGAGATCAGCGAGCTGGCGCAGTCGGTGGACCAGGGGCTGCTGGTGCGCTCGGTGCAGTGGCGCACCGGCATCGCGGCCCGGCAGCTGGGCGAGCTGGACAAGGCACGGACCACCCTGACCTCCGTCGTGGACCTGTACCGGGAGGCCCACCACGACGCCGGTGCGGCCCGCGCGCTGTGCTCGCTCGGTATCACCCTGCACCACCAGGGCAACCTCCCGGAGGCCGCGGCCAGACTGCAGGAGGCGCTCGACATGCAGGCGGCGCCGGAGCTGGCGACCGACCGGGCCTGGACCATGCACGCGCTGGCGGCCGTCCAGCGGGACCGTGCCCGGCTGGCCGAGGCGCTGGACCTGCTCACCCGCTCCCTGGTGCTGCACCGCGAGGGCGGCTCGGTGCACGGCGAGGCCTGGGCGCACTTCCAGCTCGGGCAGCTGGCGCTGCGCATGGGTGACGTACCGCGCGCGGAGACGGAGCTGCAGGCGGCCCTGGAACGGTACGGGCGTACCCGCGACGCGCGGGGGGAGGCGTGGGCGCTGACCCAGCTGGCCCGGGCCCGGCTGGTGGCCGGAGACGCCACGGCCGCCGTGGAGAGCCTGCGCCAGGCGGTCGCCCGGCACCGGGACAACGAGGACGCGCGCGGTGAGGCGTGGACGCTGTACTACCTGGGGCAGGCGCTGGAGGAGACCGGCGACCTGGACCGGTCGGTGCGCGAGCTGGAGCGGTCCCGCACGATGTTCTCCCGCATGCGGGACGTGTACGGCCTGGCCTGCGCCCGGCACCACTCGGCCCGGGTGACCCGGGACCAGCGGGCCGCGCAGACCGGCTCGCTGCGCAACTCGGGCTTCGCCCGCCAGCTGCTCGTGGACGCGCGCGCCGACTTCCAGCGCATCGGCGTCGCCCACGGCGAGGCCTGGACCTGCCTGGAGCTGGCCGTGGTGGACGCGGGCAACGCCCGTACGCAGCAGGCGCTGGCACTGTGCGACGAGGCGCTCACCCTGTTCGCGTCCTACGGCGACCGGCGCGGCGAGGACTGGGCCCGCTTCCTGCGCTGCACCCTGCTGCCGTACGCGGCACCGGGCGGAGTGGACGTCGGCACCGCGGTCGCCCAGGAGGAGCTGGCCCAGCTGACCCGTGCCGCCCATCCGCTGCGGGACGAGAAGCTGGGCGACTACGTCTCCGCGTACGCCCTGCTGCTGGAGCGGGGCGTACAGCTGGAGGCGGGCTGGCAGGCCTGGCGGCTGCGCATGACTCCGGACCGCCACGCCCGGGAGGTGATGGGGGTGACGGTACCGGCGGGGCGGTGACCCCTCGGGTCAGCCCTGCTGGGCCGCGGAGTCGGCCTTGTGCCCGGCCTGCTCCGCGCCGGCGTCCGGGGACTCCTTGAAGTCGACCTTCTGCATGTGCTTGTTCATCGACTTCATCAGGCCCCACACGGCCAGGGCCATCACCGCGAAGACGATGAAACCGAGGACACCGGGGGTGACCTTGTTCTCGTCGACCTCCTTGGCGAGGGGGACGAGGTGCGTCACTGCCAGGCTCACGCTTGCGCTCATGTCAGGCATTGTCCCGGATGCCCGCGAAGAGGTCGTCCTCGGGGAGGGAGGTGTCGACGAGGGACTTCGCCAGCTCGTACTCCTCCGTCGGCCAGACCTCCTTCTGCACGTCCATCGGCACCTTGAACCAGCCGCCGTCCGGGTCGATCTGCGTGGCGTGTGCGATCAGCGCCTTGTCGCGGATCTCGAAGAAGTCCGCGCACGGTACGTGCGTGGTCAGCGTGCGCTCGGTGCGCTCGAACTCCTTCCACCGCTTCAGCCAGTCCCCGTACGGCGACTCCAGGCCGCGGTCCAGCATCGCGTGGTGCAGCGCCTCCGTACGGGGGCGGTTGAAGCCCTGGTTGTAGTAGAGCTTCAGCGGCTGGTAGACGGGCCCGAACTCGGCCTCGGGATACTTCTCGGTGTCCGACGCGCCCTCGAACGCCACCATCGAGATCTTGTGCGTCATGATGTGGTCGGGGTGCGGGTAGCCGCCGTTCTCGTCGTAGGTGGTGATCACCTGCGGGCGGAAGGAGCGGATCTTCCTGACCAGCTCGCCGGCCGCCTTGTCGACGTCCTCCAGGGCGAAACAGCCGTCGGGCAGCGGCGGCAGCGGGTCGCCCTCGGGCAGTCCGGAGTCGACGAAGCCGAGCCACTCCTGCGTCACGCCCAGGATCTCGCGAGCCTCGTCCATCTCCTTCTTGCGTACCTCGTGGATGTGCTCCTCGATGTACTTGTCACCCTGCAGCTTGGGATTGAGGATGGACCCGCGCTCTCCGCCGGTGCAGGTCACCACCAGCACGTCCACCCCCTCGGACACGTACTTCGCCATGGTGGCCGCGCCCTTGCTCGACTCGTCGTCGGGGTGCGCGTGAACGGCCATCAGTCGCAACTGGTCAGTCAAGACTCAATCCTCGGTAAGTCGGCGCCCCCGCGTCATGGGGTGCGATCGGCGACTTCTATAGTGACCGAATCGGGGGGCGAAAAATTCCGCGGAGAGGACGATCATGAGTACGGCGAGCGCGCGGCTGCCCGAGGGCCGCTACGGCCGTGCCTCGGGCGACCGCGACAAGCGCGCCGACCGCAGGCTCAGGATCGCCGGCTCCGTACTGGGCGGGCTCGTTCTCGCGCTCCTCGGCTACTTCGCCTACCACTACATCGCGCAGAACGAGATCAGCGCCGAAGTCATCACCTTCCGGGCCTCCGACGACGCGGTCCGGGTGCATCTGGAGGTCCGCAAGGACGCCGGCGCCGCCGGCTACTGCACCCTGCGCTCCCAGTCGTCCGACGGCGCCGAGGTCGGCCGGGCGGACTTCCGCTTCTCCGGGTCGGCCACCCGCATCGACAAGGTCGTCACGCTCCGTACGACGGCCAGGGGGACGACGGCCGAGCTTCTGGGCTGCCACGCCGGCTGACGGCGGGCGAACACTCCCGGCTTCACCCGGAATGCGGAGGCACTGACCTGCGCCGATGTGATTCTTGTGGCTTATGTCCTCCCCCTTTGGCCGGGGAATTGTTAGGCTCGTGGTTTCGCCCATCCAAGAGGGAACATGCTTCTGGGTAGGGCGATGCTTTGTATTCCCAGTACCGACGAGGAGCACCCTGTGACCCAGACCAGCGAGAACGTCACCTGGCTGACCCAGGAGGCGTACAACAAGCTCAGGGACGAGCTTGAGTACCTTACTGGTCCTGCGCGCACGGAGATCGCCGCCAAGATCGCGGCCGCGCGCGAGGAGGGCGACCTGCGCGAGAACGGCGGGTACCACGCGGCCAAGGAGGAGCAGGGCAAGCAGGAGCTGCGCGTGCGCCAGCTCACCCAGCTCCTCGAGAACGCGAAGGTCGGCGAGGCGCCGGCCGCCGACGGTGCCGTCGCGCCGGGCATGGTCGTCACGATCGCCTTCGACGGTGACGAGGACGACACCCTGACGTTCCTGCTCGCCTCGCGCGAGTACGCGAGCGCCGACATCGAGACGTACTCCCCCCAGTCCCCGCTCGGCACGGGCGTCATCGGCCACAAGGTCGGCGAGGACGCGGAGTACGAGCTGCCGAACGGCAAGAAGGCCTCGGTGAAGATCCTGAAGGCCGAGCCGTACACGGCCTGATCCCGCACACCGGTTCGCTTCGGGCCCCCGGCCGCCCTGAGAGGGGCGGCCGGGGGCCTCGCCGTTGCCCGGGACGTCAGGCGGTCGCCGACCGGTACTTGCGGACGGCGAGGGTCCGGAAGACCGCGATGATCAGGACCGAGTACATCAGCGAGGCCAGGACCGGGTGCTCCATCGGCCAGGCGTGCGAGTGGGACTGTCCGGGGTTGGCGAAGAGCACGCGGGTCGCCTGGACGGTGGCGCTGAACGGGTTCCATTCCGCGATGTGCCGCAGCCACGGCGTCATGTTGCCGGTGTCCACGAACGCGTTGGAGAGGAAGGTCACCGGGAAGAGCCAGACCAGCCCACCGGAGGTGGCGGCCTCCGGGGTGCGCACGGTGAGGCCGATCAGCGCGCCGATCCAGGTGAAGGCGTACCCGAGCAGGAGCAGCAGGCCGAAGGCGCCGAGGACCTTGCCGGCGTTGGTGTCGCCGAAGGATCCGACCCGCCATCCGACCAGCAGCGCGACGACGGCGAGGATCAGCAGCGTGAACGCCGTCTGCACCAGGTCGGCGAGGGTACGGCCGGTCAGCACCGCACCGCGGGCCATGGGCAGCGAGCGGAAGCGGTCGATGAGGCCCTTGTGCATGTCGTCGGCGATGCCCGCGCCGGAGCCGGCCGTGGCGAAGGTGACGGTCTGCGCGAAGATGCCGGCCATCAGGAAGTTCTTGTAGTCGATCGCGCTGGTGCTGCCCCCGATCTTCATGGAGCCGCCGAACACGTAGGTGAACAGCACCACGAACATGATCGGCTGGATCAGACCGAAGATCACCACTTCCGGGATTCTGGACATCCGGATCAGATTGCGCTTGGCAACGATCAGCGAGTCCCGGACGGACCGGCCCAGGGGATTGCCGGGTGCCGCGACGGGCACGGTCTCGGTGACGGCACTCATTTCACGGCCTCCTTGCCGTTGTCCTCGTCCTGGCCGGCGGTCTCGGCCGTGTGGCCCGTCAGCGACAGGAAGACGTCGTCGAGGGTGGGCCGGCGCAGCCCGATGTCGTCTATCTCGATCCCCCGGGTGTCCAGCTCGCGAATGATCTCGGCGAGCAGCTTGGCGCCGCCGGTGACCGGGACCGTGAGCTTGCGGGTGTGATCCTCGACCGTGGTGTCGCCCTTGCCGAAGCCGCGCAACACCTCGGCGGCGGTCGCCATGTGGTCCCGCTCGTGCACCACGACCTCGACGCGCTCGCCGCCGGTGCGGGCCTTGAGCTGGTCGGAGGTGCCCTTGGCGATGACCTTGCCGTGGTCGACGACCGCGATGTCATGGGCCAGGTGGTCGGCCTCTTCCAGATACTGCGTGGTGAGCAGCAGGGTCGTACCGCCCGAGACGAGCCGCTTGATGACCTCCCACAACTGCTGGCGGTTGCGCGGGTCGAGGCCGGTCGTCGGTTCGTCCATGAACATCACCGGCGGCGAGACCACGAGGGCCGCGGCGAGGTCCAGCCGGCGGCGCATGCCGCCGGAGTAGGTCTTGGCGGGGCGGTCGGCGGCGTCCGCGAGGTTGAACTGCTCCAGCAGTTCCGCGGCGCGGGTCCGGGCCGCCTTGGCCTTCATCTGGTACAGCTGGCCGACCATCTGCAGGTTCTCCCTGCCGGTCAGGTACTCGTCGACCGCCGCGAACTGGCCGGACAGGCCTATGGAGCGGCGCACGGCGTCGGGATGCCGCAGTACGTCCACACCGGCGACGACCGCCTTGCCGCTGTCGGGGCGCAGCAGGGTGGTGAGGCAGCGGACTGTCGTCGTCTTGCCGGCGCCGTTCGGTCCCAGCAGGCCGAGGACCGTGCCCTCGGGCACATCGAGGTCGACCCCGTCCAATGCCCTTACGTCGCCGAAGGTCTTCACCAGACCTTCGGCATAGATGGCGCCTGGCATAAGTGTCTCCACGTCGTCGGGGATTCGGTGAGGGGGGTTTCGCAAAGGCTAGGTTTGCTCGCTTCGCCGCGCCCGCGATTTTCCGAATACGAGCAGGCGGCCCGGTGAACACACGAGGCACCGTATCGCGATGTATCGCGTTCGACAATGCATTTCGCTCGGGTGAGTGATGGCACCCTGCCCTGTGCCCCGGGCGGGCACGCGCGGCTCAGCCGATGACGGGGTACCCCGCGTCCCGCAGGGCCCGGCCGACCTCGGCGCAGTGCACCGGCCCCTTCGTCTCGAGGTGCAGCTCGACCTCCGCCTCGGTCAGCCCGAGCCGGGGATCGGTCCGTACGTGGCTCACGTCGAGCACGTTGGCGTCGACCGCGGACAGCACCCCGAGAAGCGTGGCGAGGGCACCCGGCCGGTCCGTCAGCCGCAGCCGGACCGCCAGGTAGCGGCCCTGCGCGGCCATACCGTGGCGCAGCACGCGCTGCATCAGGACCGGGTCGACGTTGCCGCCGGACAGCACCGCGACGACCGGGCCCTCGAAGGTGTCCGGCGCGGCCAGCAGCGCGGCCACCGGGCTCGCCCCGGCCGGTTCCACCACCAGCTTGGCCCGCTCCAGGCACAGCAGCAGCGCCGCCGACAACTGGTCCTCGCTGACCGTGCGCACCTCGTCGACCAGCTCGCCGATGATCTCGAACGGCACGACGCCCGGCCGTCCCACCTTGATCCCGTCGGCCATCGTCGCCGGGTGCTCCAGCGACAACGGCCGCCCGGCGGCCAGCGAGGGCGGGTAGCAGGCGGCCCCCTCCGCCTGCACACCGACGATCCGGACGTCCGGCCGCAGCGATTTCGCCGCCACCGCGATCCCGGCCGCGAGCCCGCCGCCGCCCATGCCGACGACGATGGTGCGCACCTCCGGGCACTGCTCCAGGATCTCCAGGCCGACCGTCCCCTGGCCGGCGATCACGTCCGGGTGGTCGAAGGGGTGGATGAACACCGCGCCCGTCTCCGCCGCGTACTCCTCGGCGGCGGCCAGCGTCTCGTCGACCACCTGGCCGTGCAGGCGCACCTCGGCGCCGTAGTCCCGGGTCGCGCTGATCTTCGGCAGCGGGGCGCCCTTCGGCATGAACACCGTCGCGTGGACGCCCAGCAGCGAGGATGCCAGCGCCACCCCCTGCGCGTGGTTGCCGGCGCTCGCCGCCACCACGCCGGCCGCCCGTTCCTCCGGCAGCAGCCCGGCGATCCGCACATAGGCGCCGCGCAGCTTGAACGACCCGGTCCGCTGCAGGTTCTCGCACTTGAGGTGCACCGGCGACCCGACCAGCTGGGACAGGTACCGGCTGCCCTCCATCGCCGTCACGCGGGCCACGCCCGAGAGCATCTTCTGGGCGCCGCGCACGTCGTCCAGGGTGACGGAACGCAAGGTGTCAGCCGTGCCGTAGCTCATGGCTCCAGCATCGCAGTTCACGTTTGCGCACGACGGGTGTGACCAAGCAGCGAGACCGGTTTGCGCAGCGCCGGTACGGCCCGGCGCCGGGCCGCGTACCCTGTCCCCCAACCCAGCAGCCTTCATGAAGCGAGCCTCCGGCCATGCCCACAACACCTGAAATGTCGATGGACATGACGACCGTCGGTGACACCGGTCTCCTCGACACCCTCCAGCACGAGGTGGCGGTGTTCGCCCGCCGTGCCGAACAGACGCGGCTCGGCGGTGTCGGCCAGGTGCGCAACTCCATGGACCGCGCCGCGTACCTGCTGCTCAACCGGCTCGACAAGGAAGGCCCGATGGGCGTCAAGGCGCTCGCCGCGAGCATGGGCATCGACTCCTCGACGGTCACCCGGCAGGTGGCGCCGCTGGTCGACACCGGCCTCGTCAAGCGCACCTCGCACCCGGAGGACGGGCGTGCCGTCGTCCTCCAGCTGTCGCCGCGCGGGGCCGCCCGGCTGGAGGAGGTGCGCTCCTCGCGGCGTCAGCTCATGGCCGAGCTGACACACGACTGGGCGCCCGAGGAGCGCGAGCAGTTCTGCACGCTCCTGACGCGCTTCAACCATGCGCTGTCCGCCCGGATGGCGGTGCAAGGGGTTCCGGCCGCGGAGCAGCCGCCGGCCTCCTGACCGCCTCCGCCCGGTACGTCTCGTTCCGGACTCTTGACCCCAGGCCGTTACCGGCCTCCCGGCCACCCTGCCCGACACGTCTCGGTTCCGGACTCTTGACCCCGGGCCGTCACTGGCCTCCCGGCCACCCTGCCCGACACGTCTCGTTCCGGACTCTTGACCCCAGGCCCTCACCGGCCTCCCGGCCACCCTGCCCGACACGTCTCGGTTCCGGACTCTTGACCCCGGGCCGTCACTGGCCTCATATGAGACCGGGTCCTGCGTACACGGTTCGCCTGTCCCGTACCGGGCGGGGCCCTTTCCGGGGGGAGGCGCGGTGCGTGATCGGCAGGTGGCCCGTGGTGCCCGCCGGGCCCGGGAGTTCGCGGCCTTCGTCGCCGGCGCGTCCGGGCGCCTGCTGCACGCCGCCACGCTGCTCACCGCGGAGGCGCCGGAAGCCAACCCGCGCGCGCGGCGCCTGCTGACACTGGCGCTCTCCCACACCTACGCCCGCTGGGACCAGCTGCACGGCGAGGACCCGTACGAGTGTGCCCGCCAGCATCTCGCCACGCGCTTCGCGCGCGCGACCTGGCACCGGTACGGCGCCTTCGGCCGCACCCGGCCCGACCCCCGCAGCCCGCTCGCCGCACTCACCCCGCAGGAACGGCTGATCCTGGTGCTCCGTCTCTACGAGGGAGTGGCCGAGGAACAGGCGGCGGCCCTCCTCGGCCTGCCCGTGGAACGCGTGCACACCGTCTGCGACCGGGCGACGGCCACCCTGCTGCACCCCGCCCGGCCGGCCGGCCCGCGCGCGGTGGGCGCCGAGGTGGCACCGTCATGAGGCGCGCCGAGCGGCCGGCCCCGCCGTACATCGCTCACCCCGGACAGGGCGCCGCCCCGCGGTCCGGGCACACCGGCGGGAGGCCGAGGTGAACCGGGCCCAGCGGGAGTCCGCCGTGCGGCACATCATGGAGCGCGTCGCTGTACCGGTACCGCCGGAACTGCACGCGGACGCGGTGCGCCGCGGCGAGCGCCTGCTGCGGCAGCGGCGGCTCCTCCGCCGGGTGCTGTGGCTGCTGGCGTGCGCCGCGGTCGTCGCGTTCGCCGCGTGGGCGGCCGACACCCACCCGTGGGTGGAGCCGCCCTCACAGACGACTCCCCCGATCACCGGGTGGTGAGTCCGGGCGTTCGGTGACGGGTACTGCCGCCGGGCGGCGGGACCCGTGGCCCGTCGGCTCAGCCGAGCGCCTGCTGCAGGTCCTCCAGCAGGTCGTCCACGTTCTCGATGCCGACCGACAGGCGCACCAGATCGGCCGGAACCTCCAGCGCGGAGCCGGCCGCGGAGGCGTGCGTCATCCGGCCGGGGTGCTCGATGAGGGACTCGACGCCGCCCAGCGACTCGCCGAGGGTGAACACCTTGGCCCGGTTGCAGACCTCGACCGCCGCCTCCTCGCCGCCCTCCACCCGGAACGACACCATCCCGCCGAACGCCTTCATCTGCTTGGCGGCGACCTCGTGGCCGGGGTGCTCGGGCAGGCCCGGGTAGAGCACGCTCGTCACGCGCGCGTGCCGGGTCAGCATGTCGGCGATCTTCGTGGCGTTCTCACTGTGCCGGTCCATGCGCACCGCGAGGGTCTTGGTGCCGCGCAGCACCAGCCAGGAGTCGAAGGGGCCGGAGACGGCGCCCATCGCGTTCTGGTGGTGGGCCAGCTCCTCGCCGAGGGCCGCGTCGGAGACGATCAGCGCACCGCCGACCACGTCGGAGTGGCCGCCCATGTACTTGGTCAGGGAGTGCACGACGACGTCTGCGCCGAGCGCCAGCGGCTGCTGGAGGTACGGCGTGGCGAAGGTGTTGTCGACGACGAGCCTCGCGCCCGCGTCATGGGCGATCTGCGCGACCGCGGCGATGTCGGTGATGCCCAGCAGCGGGTTGGACGGGGTCTCCACCCAGACGGCCTTGGTCTTCGGCGTGATCGCGGCGCGGACCGCGGCCGGGTCGCTGGTGTCGGCGACGGACCACTCGACCCCCCAGCGCGTGGCGACCTTGGCGAACAGCCGGAAGGTGCCGCCGTAGGCGTCGTTCGGGATCACCACGTGGTCGCCGGGGGTGAGCAGCGTACGCAGCAGGGTGTCCTCGGCCGCCAGGCCGGACGCGAACGCGAGGCCGCGACGGCCGCCCTCCAGCGCGGCGAGGTTCTCCTCCAGGGCGGTCCGGGTCGGGTTGGCGCTACGGCTGTACTCGTAGCCGCCGCGCAGCCCTCCGACGCCGTCCTGCTTGTAGGTCGAGACCTGGTAGATCGGCGGGACGACCGCGCCGGTGAGGGGATCCGCGGTGTTGCCCGCGTGGATCGCGAGGGTCTCGAAGTGCTGACTGATGTGCCTGTCGCTCATGAGCATCGAGCGTAGTGCGCCTGACGCGATCCTGACGCCCGCGGGACGGACCCGGTCCCTGCGGGAGGGATTTCCCTCGGCCGGCGACGGGCTCCGCGAGACGGCCGGGCCGGAGTTTTCCACAGGCCGAGGGCGGGGTTCGCCAATTGTCGGCGGCGTCTGGTTCGCTTGAGGCATGTCGATTCTCTGGCTGCTGATGGCGCTGCTCATGCTGAGCTTCGTGCTGCTGCCGTTCCTGCGGCGCAGGCGCGGGGCGGTCGGGCTGGTCCCCCCGGGGCACCCGGACGCCGCCGACCCGGCGAACTACGGCTTCGTGCGTCAGGAGGAGCTGGACCTGCGCCTGCCCGGACCGGACCAGGACCTGCTGGACGTCCTGGAGCTGGTGCAGCGCACCCATGACTACCGGGCCGCGGCCCAGCTGCTGGCCGGCACGGAGACGGAGGGCGAGCTGCGCTGGCAGCGGGTGCAGGCCGTCGCGGGCGCCGCCGCGCTGGAGCTGCAGCAGCGGCCCGGCGGGATACATGAGACGCCGGGCGGTCAGTGGCTGCGGGTGTGGCGGGCCGAGCAGCCCAAGGACGCCGGCGGCGCGGCCGTCCACGCGGAGTTCCTGGTGCAGCAGGCCTGGCGGACGTCCACGCCCGGCACGGACGACTTCCGGATCATCATGGAGGAGGCACGGGAAGCCTGTGCGCAGGCGGCCCTGCTGGCCCCCGGCGACCCGGTGCCGTACCTCGTCGAGCTGTCCGTCGCGCGCGGACTGGTCTACTCACAGGCCGAGTTCGACCAGCTGTGGCAGAAGATCCTGTACCGCGCCCCGCACCACATGGGCGCGCACCTGGCCGCGCTCCACCACTGGTGCGAGAAGTGGCACGGCTCGCGCGAGCAGGCGTACGCCTTCGCCGAGGCCGCGGCGGCCCGGGCCTCGCAGGGCTCGATGCTGTCCGCGCTGCCCCTCTTCGCGGTTTTCGAGCACCTCCCGGAGGTGAACCTGGTCGCGAGCTTCTACCAGAGCGAGGTCGTCTCCAGGGCGATCCACGGCGCACTGCACGCGGTGCACGCGGCCGAGCCCGACGACCCGACGCTGCCGCACGTGCGGCACATGCTGGTCTTCTTCCTGGTCCGTGCGGAGCGCTGGGCGGAGGCCATGGATCAGCTCGTACACGTGGACGGTCACATCGGTGCGCTGCCGTGGACCCTGTCCGACGACCCGGCCGCCGAGTTCGCCCTCTACCGCGCCCTGGCGGTGGCCGGTTACGAGGCGAACGGCGGCAGCCCGGTGGGCCTCCCCGGCTGACCCGGCGTCACGACTCGCCCGGCGCGCCAGACAGCACGGTCCGCCGGCGCGCCCGGCGCCACGGCCCGCCCGGCGCGCCAGACAGCACGGCCCGCCCGGCGACGACCCCCTGCCCCGCCCGCTGCTGCCCCGCCCGTGCCTGCCCCGCCCGTCCCAGCCGTCGCCCTCCCACATTGCCCTGCTGACCTGCAGTACGGCATACTCCGCATCCCCCCACATGCACCACCAGCACCACAGGCACCACCCGCACCACGGACGGAGCCGCCGGCAATACGGAACCGGAACCGCCGACAGCACCGCACCACCTGCACCACATCGCACCACCGCCACAAGCACCACTTGCACTGTCTGAACCATCTGCACCACCTGCACCACACGCACAACCGGCCCGCTGGGTCCGGTTTTCTGTCATGTCCCTTTCCGAGGTCCTGTGGGGGGATCTGCCCGATGGGCGCAACTCTGCGCGCGCTGCGCGCCCTCGTTCTGCTGCTCGGCTTCTATCTGCTGAGCCTCGGCCTGCTCGCCGCACTGATCGGCCTGGACGTCCTCGTGTTCACGTGGGGACACGGCCCGCTCACGGTGAAGGTCGGTTTCATCACGGTGCTGCTGGCCATTCCCGTGGTCCGCGGCATGCTCATGCTGCGCACCCCCAAGGGCGACGACGGAGCCGGCATCCAGGTCACCGAGGCCGACGAGCCCCGGCTCTGGGCGCTGGTCCGGGAACTCGCCGCGGAGGCCGGTACCCGTGCCCCCGACCGGATCCTGCTCACCGGCGACGTCAACGCGGCCGTCAGTGAGGATCCGCGGCTGCTCGGTCTGCTTCCCGGCCGGCGCCGCCTCTTCCTCGGCGTCCCGCTGCTGACCGGCCTGACCGAGGCTCAGCTGCGGTCCGTACTCGCCCACGAGTACGGGCACTTCACGGGCGGCGACACGCGGCTGTCCGCCCTCGTCGTACGCGGGCGTGTGCAGATCGGCCGGGTCATCGGCCAGTTCCACGCCGCGGCCGACGACAAGGTGGCCGCCGACCGCGCCCGGCAGGAGAGGGCGTCCGCCAAGCGGATCGCCAAGGGCAAGAAGGCCAAGCAGATCGACACCACCGGCGTCGGGGCGACGTACCGGACGATGGCCAGGATCTACACCGCGTACGGCAAGCTCTACCTGCGCGCCTCGCTGTCCACCGCGCGCGGCCAGGAGTACGCCGCCGACCTGACGGCCGCCCGCATCGCCGGACGCGACGCGACCGCTTCCGCGCTGCGCGAGATCCCGGTCCTGTCCGCCTCGCACGACTTCTACATCGACTCCTACGCCACGCTGGGCCTGCAGGCCCGGATGCTGCCGCCGCGCGGCGAGTTCTTCGGCGGCTTCGGCCGGCTGCTCTCGGCCCGTGAGGCGGAGCTGGTGAAGCTGCGTTCGGGGCTGCCGGAGGAGCCCGCGGGACCGTACGACTCACATCCGCCGATCGCAGAGCGGGTACGCCGGATCGAGGCGCTGCCCGCCGACGGCCGCACCGACGAGGCCAAGGACTCGGCGCTGTCCCTGCTGACCGACCCGGCGCGCACGCTCGCCGCGCTGGAGGACGCCGTCCTGGTGGACGAACTGCTCTCCTACCCGCGGGCCGCCGACTGGCAAGAGCTGCTGGACGCCTCGATGGCCGCGGGCCTGTCGGCCACACAGACCCCGCTGCACCGGGCGCTGGCCGGGTACACCGGGCAGCCGGCGACGTTGCCCGCGCTCCTCGACGTCATCGACGAGGGCCGGCTGTGGCGGCTGGCGGAGCAGCTGCCGCTGTCGGAGGAGGCGGCCGCCGCGAAGGGGCGGGCGTTCCGCGAGTTCGTACGGCCCGGGCTGCACCGCTCGCTGCGCACCATGGTGCTGGCCGAGTTCAGCTCCCGCTCGCTGCTGCACTGGGAGTTCTCCTGGACCCGCCCGGCGACCGTGCGGCTGCCCGGCTGGGGCTCGGAGACGGAGGACGACGGTCCCGAGGCCGCGCTGGAGGCGGCGGTGGATGCGGCGCTCGCCGACCACCCCGACACCACGGCGCTGCGGGCCCTGCTGCCCCCGGCCGTCCAGAACGCCTGACCGGCCGCCGCGCCGCGCCCGCCACCGACCCACCCCACGAACGGACCGACCCCGATGACCGTACTGCTCTGGATCCTGGCCGTCCTGGCCGTGCCCACGCTGCTCATCGTGCTGTGGCTCGCCAAGGTGTTCCTGAAGGAGTTCTTCTCGCCGAGCCCCGACGACGGCACGCTGGCCGCCGAGACCGCCCAAAAGCTCGGGCTGCTGCCCGCCGAGCGGCAGAACACCGACCTCGCGGCTCCGCTGCCGGCGGACTGGTCCGCGGCGGTCGCCGCGGCCCGTGCCGGCGACTGGGAGCCGGCCGCCGAGCTGCTCGCCGCGATCGGCCGGGACTGGGACCGCCGTTCGGCGGTCGCCTACCTGCTGGCCGAGAGCGCGGCCGAGGAGGACGCGTGGCTGCTGGCGTGGGAGGCGGCACGGCCCGGTGACCCGGACGCGGCCGTGGTCCGGGCGCGCAGCACGGTGATCCTGGCCTGGGAGCTGCGGGGCGGCAAGGGGGCCCAGTACACGACGCGGGAGCAGTTCGACGGCTTCCACCGCACGCTGGCCTCCGCCCGCGACGAGATCGCCCGCGCGGCGGAGCTGAACCCCGACGACCCGACCCCGTACATCGCGGAGATCTGGGTCGCGCTGGGCCTCGGCTACCCGAACGCCGAGATGGACAAGCTGTGGTCGGAGATCACCACCCGGGCCCCGCACCACTACGAGGCGCACTTCTCGGCGCTGCAGTACTGGTGCGCGAAGTGGCGCGGATCCGAGCGGCTGGCCTTCGAGTTCGCCGAGCGCGCGGCCGCAGACGCACCGCTGGGCAGCCTGCTCACGGCGATGCCGCTCATCGCGCACTTCGAGCACGACGAGTCGGAGGACGCGGCGGCCGACAACACCCCGGAGATGCTGGCCCGGGTCGAGGCGGCCCTCGCCGACGTGGCGGCGGCGGACCCGTCCCACCCGCGCCTGCCGGAGCTGCGCCACCTGCTGGCCTTCTACCTCCACCTGCAGGACCGCAACGAGGCGGCGCTGGAGCAGTTCAAGCTGGTCGACGGCCATGTGAACGCGCTGCCGTGGCGCTACCGGGGCGATGTGGCCGGCTACTACTGCCAGGTCCGCAACACGGTGGCACACGCGGTGGCGGGCACGGACTGACCGAAATCCGCACGGCCCCCCGGACGGTTCGGGAACGCCGGTCCCGCGCTCACCGGACTCCGTCCGGGGCATGACGCCCGACCGGGGCCTCGCCCACCACCCCATGCCGAGGCCCCGGCACGGCACACGCTGATCGACCAGCGCGGCGGTCCCGTTCGGGCGCCGAGTGTCGTCGGCCCGCGCTCCCCGTCGCAGTGAACGGCCCCGAAATTCGGTGGCCGCCCGGAGCGGCCCGCTCCACGCTGTACGTCATGGAAGAACCGCAGCGCAGGATCCGTGCGGCCTATACGGAATCCACGATCACCGTCTATCAGGCCTACCGCCCCGAGATAGGCCGGCCGGCCGTCCGTGAGGGCCGCTTCCCCTCCTCCTGGAAGCGGGACAGGATGACGTGGATCAAGCCGTCGTTCCTGTGGATGATGTACCGGTGCGGCTGGGGCACCAAGGAGGGCCAGGAGACCGTCCTGGCCGTCGAGATCAGCCGTGACGGCTTCGAGTGGGCGTTGCGGCACGCGTGCCTGTCGAGCTACGCACCCGCGGTACACCCCGACCGCGCGTCCTGGCAGCGCCGGCTGAAACGTGCGCCCACGCGCGTGCAGTGGGACCCCGAGCGGGACCTGCACCTGCAGCCCCTGCCGTACCGTTCCCTGCAACTCGGCCTCTCCGGTGAGGCCGCACGGCAGTACGCGGACGAGTGGACGGTGTCCATCCGCGACGTGACCCCGCTCGCCCACGAGATCCGCACCCTCGTCAGCAGCGGTGACCTCGAATCGGCCACCCGGCTGCTGCCCCCGGAGCGTCCCTATCCCGTCGCGGACGAGTCCCTCGCCCACCTGCACGGATGACGCGCCGACCCGGCCCCACCGAGAGTACGGACAGATGAGCGCTGACGTCACCCCCGCCCGGCTCGACACCCCCGCCCAGCTCGACACCGCAGGCCGGCTCGACACCGCCGCCGGGCTCGCGGCGCTGTGGCGGGCCCGACGGCCGTCGGGCCCGCCCGTCGCCCACGGGTTCCGCACCGTGTACGCCGACCGCTGGGTGCGGTTCCACAGCCTGCCCGGCTCCAAGCGCTACCCGGATTCCGAGGACGAGTACGCGATCGTGCTGGAGCGGTACGACACGGTCCTCGACGAACTGTTCACCGGCCGGGAAGTGTTCGTCGTGACCATGGACTGGTCTTTCACCCCGGACGGCCCCGCCGGCTATCCGACCCCACGGGCGGAACTGCACCCGCAGGGCGTTCACTGGTGGACCGAGTCGGAGCAGGACGACTCCGATCCCGGCTTCCACACCCACACGCGCCTCTACGCCGACCGGCGTCCGTGGCGGCACGGGTGCGTCGACGCGCTGCTGCGCGCCGTCGCCGACGAGGCGGTGGTCGAGGTGTTCGTCACCGACACCGAGCTGCGGCGTATTCACCATCCTTACGACGGTGGCGCGGACGTCGTCCTCGCCACGCCCACCGAAAGAGACCTCCTGCGTGAGCGGCACTCCGGCTGGCTCCCCTTGAACTCAGCCGGCCTCTGACCCCCGGCCCCGGCCGGCCACCGGCGTCACGCACGTGCCGTCCCGGATGCGCCGCTCTCGTTCCACGGGCGGAGTTTCTCCGGGTTGCGGACCGCCCAGATATGGGTGATGCGGGTGCCGGCGAGGCCGAACGCCGCTACGTTCACGGTGGTGCCGGAGGACTGGGCGACCAGGCCGGGCCGGCCGTTGACCGTGCGCTCCAGGAGCGTCAGCCCAGGGGCCTTGCCGGCGAAGTGGGCCAGGTACTGGGCGATGCGCTCGCCGCCCTCGACCGGACGCAGGGCGGCACCGACGAGTCCGCCGCCGTCGGCGATCATCGTGGCGTCGGGGGCCAGGAGCCCGACCAGGGCCTGGATGTCCTGGCTCTCCCACGCCTCCTTGAACCGCCGCACCACGTCCGCCTGCCCGGTCGCCGCAACCGCCGGAACGTGTGCCGCGCGAACCTGCCGGCGTGCCGAGGACGCCAGCTGCCGGCAGGCGGCCGGCGTACGGCCGAGGATCCCGCCGACCTCGGCGAAGGGGTACCGGAAGACGTCGTGCAGGATGAACGCCACGCGTTCGGCCGGCGTCATCGACTCCAGTACGACGAGGAAGGCCATGTTCACCGACTCGTCCAGGGTGACCCGGTCGGCCGGATCCTGTCTGCCGCCGCCGTCCTGCCCGCCGATCCACTCCGTACGGTCCGGCAACGGCTCGGGTATCCACTCGCCGACGTAGCGCTCGCGCCGGACCCGCGCCGAGCCGAGCAGATCCAGGCAGACGCGGCCGGCCACCGTCGTCAGCCAGGCACCGGGCGACTCGATCGCCTCCTGCTGTCGCCGCGACATCGCGTACCAGCGGGCGTAGGTCTCCTGCACGGCGTCCTCGGCCTCGGTCAGCGAACCGAGCAGCCGGTAGGCGACGTTGACCAGCCGACGCCGCTCACCGAGAACCGCCGGCAGGCGCGGATCAGCCCCGTCCCGCCCCGGCCG
This sequence comes from Streptomyces actinomycinicus, assembly GCF_016741775.1. Taxonomy (GTDB): domain Bacteria; phylum Actinomycetota; class Actinomycetes; order Streptomycetales; family Streptomycetaceae; genus Streptomyces; species Streptomyces actinomycinicus. The sequence goes on from NZ_JAERRK010000002.1 coordinate 150,781, forward strand.
GCCCGCGTCGGGCCGTGGTCCGGACCCGTCATGCCCCAGCCCGTGCGCGTCAGGCCGTGGTCCGGACCCGTCATGCCCCGGCCCGTGCGCGTCAGGCCGTGGTCCGGGCCCGTCATGCCCCGCTCCCTGCGCGTGGGGCCGCGGTTCTGACCCCTCATACGCCGGTCCGTGCGCTTCCGGTCCCGGCTCGGACCCCGCATGCTCTCGCTCGGCCCCGCTGCTCATGCCCCTGATCGCCCCCCTGCTCGCGCTCGTCCGCCCCGACGCGGCCTCCGCTCGCACCGTCCCGGCGAAATCACCTCCCTGGCAGAGAAGTTCGGCGCCGGCGCGGCGCTCTGCCTCACATTCCGCGGGGCTGCGTCGTCGGACTACCGAGACAGTACCGATCATCGCCGCAAGGCAGACAAGGGGACGGCGTCATGGCCACCACACACACGATGGCAGGACAGCGCAGCCTCACGTTCGTGCAGGTCGCGATCGCCCTGCAGACCCTGGCCATCTTCTTCCAGGCGGTCAGTGCCGGACTGCTGCTGTCCTCCTCCCACGGCGAGGTGCTGCACGGCGTCGGAGCGCGCGTGATGTACGGCGCCTCGATGCTGTACGTGCTCGCAGCGATCCTGGCGTGGCGGCCGGGCGGTGGCTCGCCGCGGCCCATCCTGTACGCGTCCGGCTTCCTCGTCCTCGCCTCGGTGCAGGTGGTCCTGGGCATCGCGCACGTGCCGTCGGTCCATGTCCCGCTGGGCATCCTGATGTTCGGGCTGAGCGTGCTGGCGCTGGGTCAGGTGCTGGCCGCCCGGTCGCCGGGCCGCTCCGGCGACCGGTCCTGACCGCCGCGCCCGCTTAATCACGCGACGCCGCCCGTGCCCGGCACATAGATTCGCCCCTCGGCCACTGGCCCTGAGGCAGACGGCAGAAGATCGAAGGCAGACGGCAGAAGACCGAAGCCAGCAGGCAGCAGGCCTCGGTGGACGGAGGGGAAGGGGAGCGCGTGGGCAGTCGTACGTTCCTGATCGGCGGTGGTTGGAGCCGTGCCGAGGTGTACGAGCCGTTCCTGAGCGCGGTGCGCGGGGAGCGGCGGGTCGGGTGTCTGATCGTGGACGAGGGGGACGGGGCCGCGCAGTTCGAGCGGTACGCGGGGGCGCTGCGTTCGGTGGACCCGTCGTCCGTGCCCGTGCCGTTGCTCGTGCCGCTCGATGGGCGGTTCGCGCCGGAGACCGCGCTGGACGGGATCGACGGGCTGCTGGTGTGCGGCGGGCTCACTCCCGCCTATCAGGAGGCACTCGCCGGGTGCCGGGAGACGCTCCCGGCACTGCTGGCCGCGCGCGGGGTGCCGTACGCCGGTTTCTCGGCCGGTGCCGCCGTCGCCGCGCGGCGCGCCGTCGTCGGCGGGTGGCTGGTGGACGGGGTGCCGGTGTGCCCGGAGGAGACCGGGGAGGACCTCGACGAGGTCGCGGTGCGGGACGGGCTCGGGCTGGTGCCGTTCGCCGTGGATGTGCACGCGGCCCAGTGGGGGACGCTGGCCCGGCTGGTCGCGGCGGTGGGGCGCGGGGAGGTTCCGTACGGGGTCGCCGTGGACGAGGACACCCTGCTCACCGTGGCCGACGGCAGGGCCCGGGTGGCGGGGGCCGGCCGGGTGCACCTCGTACGGCCCGGCGGGGACGCGGACGGGGGCGTGGTCGTGCGGGCCTACGGAGCCGGAGAAGAGTTCCCCGCCGGGTAGACCGGGCCCGGCCGCGCCCCGCCGGCCGGGTCAGATCGTGGCCGTGTCGATCACGAACCGGTAGCGGACGTCGCTGGCCTGCACCCGCTCGTACGCCTCGTTGATCTGGTCGGCGCGGATCACTTCGATCTCCGCGCCCAGGCCGTGCGCGGCGCAGAAGTCCAGCATCTCCTGGGTCTCGGCGATGCCGCCGATGCCGGAGGTGCTGAGGCTGCGGCGCTTGCCGAACAGCGACTGCAGGACGATCTGGACCGGCTCCTCGGGGAGGCCGACGTTCACCATGGTGCCGTCCGTGCGCAGCAGGGACAGGTACGCGGAGAAGTCGAGCGGTGCCGAGACGGTGTTCAGGATGATGTCGAACGTGCCGGCCAGCTCCTCGAAGGTGTTCGGGTCGCCGGTGGCGTAGTAGTGGTCGGCACCCAGCCGCAGGCCGTCGTCCTTCTTGCGCAGGGACTGGGACAGCACGGTGACCTCGGCGCCGAGCGCATGGGCGATCTTGACGCCCATGTGACCGAGACCGCCCAGGCCGACGACGGCGACCTTCTTGCCGGGGCCGGCGTTCCAGTGCTTCAGGGGCGAGTACGTGGTGATGCCCGCGCAGAGCAGCGGCGCGGCCACGTCCAGTGACAGGCCCTCGGGGATCCGGACGACGTAGTTCTCGTCGACGACGACCTTCTCCGAGTAGCCCCCGTACGTAGGCTCGCCGTCCTTGCCGATCGCGTTGTAGGTCCAGACGGGGCCGCCGCCGGTGCAGTACTGCTCCAGGCCGGCCTTGCAGTCGTCGCACTCGCGGCAGGAGTCGACCATGCAGCCGACGCCCACCCGGTCGCCGACGGCGAAACCGGTCACGCCGGAGCCGACCTCGGCGACGACGCCTGCGATCTCGTGGCCGGGGACCATCGGGAAGATGCCGGGGGCCCAGCCGTCCTGGGCCTGGTGGATGTCGGAGTGGCAGATACCGGCGAACTTGATGTCGATGAGGACGTCGAATTCACCGACCGGGCGCCGCTCGATGGTGGTCCGCTCCAGCGGGGCCTTCGGGGCGGGCGCGGCGTAAGCAGCAACAGTGGTCATGCCGGGTTCTCCTCATGGGGGGTGACGCGTCCGGTTGCCTTCCGACCGGGCACTTCTCCAGCCTGCATCCGATCCGGGCCCACCACCCAGTCACCGGGTTTGCGTACGACCGCTGTGCCTACCACCGGCGGGGACAGGCTCCCGGGCGTGCCGAGGCGTACGAACAGGAATACTGGACGGCATGGACAGCAGGGACGCGCAGCCGGAGACAGCGGCCCGCGCCGGGCGGCCCCTGGACCGGCGGGCGGAGCTGAGCGAGTTCCTGCGCAGCCGGCGGGCCCGGCTGAAGCCGGAGGACGTGGGGCTGCCCGACTTCGGACGGCACCGCCGGGTGCCGGGGCTGCGCCGGGAGGAGCTGGCGCAGCTGGCGGGGGTGTCGGTCGCCTACTACACCCGCCTCGAGCAGGGCAACGGACGGAACGTCTCGGCGGAGGTGCTGGACTCGATCGCCCGGGCGCTGCGGCTGACGGACGCCGAGCACGCCCACCTCAGCCATCTGGCGAAGCCGAAGGCGCACAAGAAGAAGCCGGCGGCACGGCAGCAGCAGGTGCGTGCGGTGCTGCGACAGCTGCTGGACTCGCTGGACGGCGTACCGGCGTACATCGTCGGCCGGCGTTCGGAGATCCTCGCGTGGAACCGGATGGCCGCGGCTCTGTTCGGCGACTGGGAGCAGCTGCCGCCCGCCGAGCGGAACTGGGCCCGGCTGGTGTTCCTGAAGCCCGAGTACCGGGAGCTGTTCGTCGACTGGGAGCAGAAGGCGATCGACATCGTGTGCGCACTGCGCATGGATGCGGGCTGCTATCCGGACGATCCGCGGCTGTCGGCTCTGGTGGGCGAACTGTCCGTCAAGAGCGAGGAGTTCCGGCGGCTGTGGGCCACGCACGACGTCAAGGAGAAGAGTCACGGCGTCAAGCGGCTGCACCACCCCCTGGTGGGCGATCTGGCCCTCAACTTCGAGAGCTTCCGGCTGACGGACGGCACCGATCAGTCCCTGATCACCTACCACGCCGAACCCGGCTCCCCGTCGGCGGACTCGCTGCGCCTGCTGGCCAGCTGGGGCACGGACGCGGCCCGCGCGGTGACGCGGTGAACGGTGTCGTTTCAAGGTCTGCCTGACACGGTGAACGCGTGCCGCCTCGAGTGCGGCGTGGCAAGGACGAGCGGTGACGCGACAAGGGGCACACCCGAGGTTTTCCTCCGGTGTGCCCCTCGTCAACGAGCGCTACGCCTTGTGCGGCGGCGCCTCACGTCTGCCGCGGCTCACTTGCCGAAGTAGGCGTTGTAGATCGTGATCTCCGACGTGTTGCCCTTCTTGTCGGTGATCTTGGCGCGGAACGAGATCGCCTTGTCCTTCGCCGGGTTCTTCACGGTGATCTTGCCGCCCCGGACGTCGGCCTTCTTGAAGTTCTTGCCGTCGTAGGAGACGTAGACGGCGAGGGACTTCAGGTTGCCGCCCGCGGCGGAGCCCTCCACGGTGACCGGGAAGGTGACCTTCTTGCCGGCCTCGACCCGGCTGTCCAGGCCGGTCGTCGCGCCGAAGTGCAGGGCGGAGGCGGGCAGCTGGGCGAAGTCGTGCGACGGCTTCTTGGAACGGAAGGTCCAGGCCGCGTCGATCCGCGTCGAGGCCTCCGACACCTTCGAGGACCGCTTGACCGAGGTGGTCAGCTTGTACGCCGCGTCACCGGTCGGCACCTTGAAGGTCTTCTCGCCGAACAGCGGGTCGTCGTTGGAACCGACCTTGGTGCCGTTGCGGTACAGGGTGGTGGTCACCGAGGTGTAGTCCGAGTAACCGGCGTGCCTGCCGGAGTCCGCGACCAGCGGCAGCGCACCGAAGATCTCGTTGCCGTCGCGGAAGAGCCCGAGGTCCTTGCTGACGTGCGGGCCGAACACCGCGGTGTTGACCGTCTTGGTGTAGCTCTTGCCGGCCTTGAAGGTGAACTGGCCGAGGTCGTAGCCGGCGTCGGCGACCGGGAAGCCGTCCTGGTCCACCCCGGCGTCCTGCTCGAACTCCAGCCCCCAGCTGACGCCGCCCTGGGCGGACAGGTGCAGGGTGCGGGTGCCGGGCAGGCTCTGCGGCACGCTGATGGAGGAGGCGCCGGAGCTGCCGGGCAGCCAGCCGACCGCGGAGACGGAGCCCTTCTTGCCGCTCGCCGCCGCACCCATCCGGGCCTTCACCGTGGCGAGGTCACCGGCCTTGTAGTGCTTGGTGTAGCCGGTGGCGAGCCGCTTGACCGCGCCGCCCGCGGTGACGGCGTACTCCTCGTGCGCACCCTTGGTCCAGTGGCCGTCCCACTGCTGGCGCAGCGTCCCGGCGGGCAGCTGCGGGCCGAGGTGGGCGGTGCGGAAGTTCTTGTACGTGTCCAGGAACCAGCCGTAGCCGTACTGGCCGTCGCCGATCGTGACGTCGTACTCCGGCGAGGCGAACTGGGACTTCACGCCCGTGGCGGGAACGGTGATGTCCACCGGCTTGGCCTTGCGCGCGTCGATGGTGAGCGTCTGCTTCTTGCCGACGGTCAGCTTCGGCTGCGCGATCCAGTCGATGCCCTTGGAGGCGTCCTGCGGGTCGCCGTAGATGGCCGTGTTGAGGATGTACGTGCCCTTGGGCGCGCGCACCTTCACCGTGCCGGACTTGTCGTACGGGTTCAGCCAGACGCCGTTGGCGAGGCCGGCCACGCCGCTGAGGTCGGCGCCGTAGTACGGGGCCGGCTTGCCGTCACGGCCGATGAACTTCAGGGTGAGGTCGTACGACTCCACCTCGCGCTGCACCGCGGCGCCCGTGCGGACCGTCTGGCCGCCGCCCGTCGCCGTGACGTACGCGGAGTAGGCGCCGTCGACGGTGCCGCCCAGCTTGGTGTTGACGGTGAAGCCGACCGAGGCCTTGCCGTGCGCCGGGACGGTCACGCTCGTGCTCGCCAGCTTGAAGAAGCCGGACGGGGCGGCCGCGCCCTTGGGGTTGGTGGCGGTGGAGGCCAGCTTGAGCGTGACGTCCTTGTCGCCGAGGTTGCGGTAGGTCAGCTTCTTGGTGGCCGGCTTGTCGTCGGTGTGCGGCCACTGCTGCACGCCGAAGCTCACCGAGACCGGTTCGGCGACGATCGACTGCTTGATGGCCTTGTCCACCTGGATGCGGCCCGAGCCCTGCTCGAAGGGCGTGTACTTGCCGCCCTTGGCGGAGCCGGTCAGGGCGCCCTTCAGCTCGGAGTAGCCCCAGTCGGGGTGCTCCTGCTTGAGGATGGCGGCGGCGCCCGCGACGTGCGGGGTGGCCATCGAGGTGCCGGAGATGGTCAGGTAGCCCTCGGGCTTCTCGCCTACCTCCTCGTCGATGACGCTGCCCTTGGCCGCGGCGGCGGTGATGTCCACGCCGGGGGCGGTGACGTCCGGCTTGATGGCGCCGTCTCCGACGCGCGGGCCGGTGGAGGAGAAGTCCGCGAGGACGTCCTTCTTGTCGACGGCGCCGACGGTGAGCGCGGCGTCCGCGCTGCCCGGCGAACCGATCGACTGGGGGCCGTCGTTGCCCGCGGCGATCGCGAACAGCACGCCCTTCTCGGCGGAGAGCTTGTTGACCTCGGCCTCGAGCGGGTCGATCTCGGGGGTGTCGTAGCCGCCGAGGCTCAGGTTGATGACGGAGGCACCCTGGGAGACCGCCCACTCCATGCCGGCGAGGATGCCGGAGTCGTCACCGGAGCCGGTGTCGTCCAGGACCTTGCCGTTGAGGATCTCGGCGTCGGGGGCCACGCCCTTGTACTTGCCGCCCGACTTGGCGCCGGTGCCCGCCACGATGGAGGCGACGTGCGTGCCGTGGCCGAAGTGGTCCTTGGCGTCGGTGGCGGTGGTGAAGTTCTTGGACTCGGTCACCTGGGACTTGAGGTCCGGGTGCGAGGTGTCCACGCCGGTGTCCAGGACGGCGACCTTCACGCCCTTGCCGGTGTAGCCGGCCTTCCAGGCGGTGGGGGCGCCGATCTGCGGCACGGACTTGTCGAGCGAGGCCTTGCGGACGCCGTCGAGCCAGACGTGGGCGATGCCGGAGGCGGTCCGGTCGCCGTTGGTGACCGCGTCCCACAGCCCGGCGGTGTCCTTGACGGGGGTCTGCACGGCGTCCGCGTTGAGCGCCTTCAGGCTGCGGCGCAGGGTGCCGGCGTCGCGGACGTCGGCCTTGGCGGCCGTGGCGGCGCCGCGGTAGCCGACGATGACCTTCAGGCCGTTCTTCTGGGCCTTGCGGGTGGCGGCCTTGTTCAGCTCGGTGATGTCGAACAGGCGCTGGTCCAGTGTGCCGGAGGCGACCAGGCGGGCCGCGTCGGCGGGGATGACCAGCGTGTGCCCGGCGGCCTTGCGGACCTGGACGGGTATGTGCTCGCGTCCTTCGGCCCGCTGCAGGCCGACGATCCGGCCCTTGGCGTCGAGGGCGACGCGGTCGCCGGTGATCAGGGTGACGTGGTGCTTGGCGGTGAAGGTGGCGGCAGGCGCCGAAGCGCCCGCGGGCTTCGCCGACGCGGGGCTGGTCATACCCGCTGCGAGGGCGACCGCTGCGGCCGTTGCCACGGTCGCCGCAGCTGCACTTTTCACTTGTCTGCGCAAGTTCTCCCCCTGGAGACGGAGTACCGGGCGAATTCCCCGTTCACCCGGCCGGGGGCAGTCCCGTACGTACGCACGTCAACCCCCCGGATCACGAAGTATGCCGGGGGGTGATCAGACGGCTCAATAGATGAGAGGACGGTGTGAAAGCGCGTCCGAAAACTGTTACGCGCTGGCCGATACGCCGTTACAGAACCGGGAAGTTCCCTTTGTTCAGGCGGCGTTGTGCGCCGTCAGGCGCCGGTGTTCTCCGTCACCGTGATCCTGCCCTTGCGCAGCGTGGCCAGCCGCGGGGCCTTCTTCGCGAGTGCGGAGTCGTGGGTGACCATGATGAAGGTCAGCCCGTGTTCCTTCCACAGGCGTTCGAGCACGTCCATGATCTCGTCCCGCATGCCCTCGTCCAGGTTGCCGGTCGGCTCGTCGGCCAGCAGCACCTTGGGCTTCTTCACCACGGCCCGGGCGATGGCGACGCGCTGCTGCTGGCCCCCGGACATTTCCGAGGGGAGATGGGCGAGGCGTTCTCCGAGGCCGACGGACTCCAGTGCCTCGGCGGCCAGTTCGCGGCGTTCCCTGACCTTGATGCCCAGGGGGACGAGGGCGGTTTCCACGTTCTCCTGGGCGGTGAGCGTCGGAATCAGGTTGAAGGACTGGAAGACGAAGCCGATGTTCTCGCTGCGGATTTTGGTCAGCCGGGCCTCGGTGAGCCGGGCCAGGTCGGTGCCGTCCAGGGACACCTCGCCGGAGGTGGGGTGGTCGAGGCCGCCGAGCATCTGCAGGAGGGTGGATTTCCCGCCGCCCGTGGGGCCTTGGATGACCAGGCGGTCGCCTTCGCCGATGGTCAGGTCTATGCCGTCGAGGGCGTGGACGGTGTCCTTGCCTCGCGTGTAGCGCTTGGTGACGTTTCTCAGTTCGTACATGGTGACTCCGGGAAGGGTTCGGGATGGTTGCTCGGCGGGTGACCGCTACTCCACCCGTCGCAGGGCGTCCGCCGGGCGCAGGCGGGACGCCCGCCAGCCGCCGAACCCGCCCGCGATCAGGCCGCCCGCCACTGCCAGGCCCACCGCCAGGACGATCGTGGTGACGCTCACCGGGGCGGTGAGGGCCACTTCGAGGGTCTTCGCCGCCTGACGGCCCGGTCCGCCGAAGCCGCCACCGCCGGGGCCGCCGGTGCCGGGGCCCCCGCCGGGGCCGCCGCCCGTGCCGCCGCCCAGCTGGGCCTCCAGGCTCGGGCTGATCGCGGTCACCGCGTACGCCCCGGCCAGGCCGAGCGCGATACCGAGGGCGCCGCCGACCAGGCCGTTGACGACGGCCTCGCCGACCACCTGCCGGGTGACCCGGCCCGACTTCCAGCCCAGCGCCTTGAGCGTGCCGAACTCACGGACGCGGCGGGACACCGCGGAGGAGGTGAGGAGGCCCGCCACCAGGAACGCGGCCACCAGCACCGCGACGGACAGCCACGTGCCGACCCTGGTGGCGAGGGAGGAGGCGGTGGAGAGGGAGCCGGAGACCGACTTGGCCAGGTCGGAGGAGGTGGTGACCGTCGTGCCCGAGACGTTCTTCTGGATGGCGCTCTTGACGGTGCCGATCTGCTGGGAGTCGGTCGCCTTGACGTAGATCGTGGTGACCTTGTTCTTCTGGCCGGCCAGGGTCTGCGCCCGCTTCAGCGGGATGTACAGGTCGGCCGCCGGGTCGCCGCTGGTCGCTGTGGCGATGCCGATCACCGTGAACTCGGTGCCCTTGACCGTGACGGTGGAGCCGGTCCTGTACTTCTTCTCCTTGGCGTACGCCGAGTCGGCCACGGCCACCCTGGCGTTCGTCTCGGTGGTCCGGAAGCCACGGCCGCTGGTGATCTCGGAGGAGGTCAGCGGGCCGAGGCCGGTGCGGGTGACGTCGGTGCCGTAGACCGAGTACTGGTTGATGTCGAAGTCGGCGCCGCCGCCGCCGACCTCGCCCTGCGGCTGGCCGGTGCCGCCGCCCCGCTGGTACCCGCCGGCGCCTGCGCCGCCGTTCTGCTGGAGCCGGCCCCGGGTGAACCGGCCGCTGACCTTGACCACGTTGAGGCTCAGCCCGCCGGCGGCCTGCGCGACGCCCTTCTGGTCCCCGACCTCGGTGACGGTGGAGGAGGCCAGGGTGGTGAAGCCCTGCACCATGACCCGGTCGCTGCTCTGCTCGGAGTCGTCACCGTCGTTCCGCGCGTCGAACTGGAAGCGCGGCCACTGGGAGCTGCTCGCGGCCGGCGTGGCCGCCTTGGTGACCGTCATGTCCGTACCCAGCCCGTACAGCGACTGGAGGACCTCGTCCTGGGCCTTCCCCATGCCGTTGGACACGGAGTTGACCACGATGACCAGCGCGATGCCCAGCGCGAGTCCGGAGGCGACGACGAGGGCCGCCTTTCTGCGGCGGCGCAGTTCGCGCCTCAGGTAGGTGAAGAACATGGCCCGCAAGCTAGGGACGGACCCTGATGACACCCTAAGGCCGGCATAAGAGCAGCATGAGAAGCCCGCGGCCGGGGCCGGAAACACCGGTGCCGCCCCTGGGGGCGGCACCGGCGAGGAGTTTCGAGGGGCGTCAGACGGCCGAACCGGCCTTCCACTGCGCCCAGTCCAGGTTCCAGCCGTTGAGGCCGTTGTCCGGCGAGACCGTCTTGTCGCCGGTGTGCTGGACGACCACGACGTCACCGATCAGCGTGTGGTCGTAGAACCAGGCGGCCGGCGTACCCGCGTCGTTCGCGCCCTTCTTGTCCTGCAGGCCGACACAGCCGTGGCTGGTGTTGACGTTGCCGAACACCGAGGGGGCGCCCCAGTAGTTGCCGTGGATGAAGGTGCCTGAGGTGGTCAGACGCATGGCGTGCGGCACGTCCTTGATGTCGTACTCGCCCTTGCCGTCGTCGTCGGTGAAGCCGACCGTCGCACCGTTCATGCGGGTCTGCTTGAACTTCTCGGAGATCACCATCTGGCCCTCGTACGTCTTGTTGTCGGGAGAGCCGGCGGAGATCGGGATGGTCTTGACGACCTTGCCGTCCTGCGTGATCTTCATCTGCTTGGTCTGCGCGTCGACGTACGTGACCTGGTTGCGGCCGATGTGGAAGGTCACCGTCTTCTGCTGGACGCCGTAGACGCCGCTCGCGCCCTGGACACCGTCGAGCGACAGCTTCAGGGTGACGGTGGAGCCTTCCTTCCAGTACTCCTCCGGACGGCAGTCCATGCGGTTGGCGTTGAACCAGTGGCAGGCGACCTCCTGGCCGCTGCTGGAGGTGACCGTGATGCCCTTCTGCACGGCCGCCTTGTTGCTGATCGCCTTGTCGAAGTTGATCGACACCGGCATGCCCACGCCGACCGTGGAGCCGTCGTCGGGGGTGAAGGTGCCGATGAAGCTGTTGGCCGGGGAGACCGTGGTGAAGGAGGCGTTCTCGTGGGCTATGCGGCCCTCGGAGTCCTTGGCCTCGGCGGCGAGCTTGTAGGTGGTGGAGCGCTCCAGCTGCGTGCCGGGCTTCCAGCTCGTCTTGTCGGCGGACAGCTGACCGGGGACGGTCTTGCCGTCCTGGGTGGTCATCGTGACGGCGGTGAGCTTCCCCTTGGTCACCGTGACGGCCGCGGAGTTGTTGATCGAGGCGTTGTCGGAGCCGTCCTTGGGCGTGATCTTGATCAGCGCCTCGGAGGACTTCTTGGCGGCTGCCGCGTCGGACTGGGCCTGCGAGGAGTCGCCGCTGCCGCTTCCGGAGGCGTCGTCGTCGCCGCCCGAACACGCCGTGAGCACCAGCACACCGCCGAGCAGAGCGGACGCGGCCAACAGACCCTTGCGCCGCTTACTGTCCGTCATCACAAGCTTCTCCATCGTTGCCGAGTCGCGAAAAACCCCGAGTGTCCCCCGTAAGAACCTTCAACGGTATGGCCGCTCGGTTCCGTTCCACACTCGTCTGTGGGGCACACCACGTCCGCGGGACGGGTGGTGCGTGAGTGGTCCGTGCGCCCCCTGGGACGACGAAACCCCGGACGGCGGTTGCCGTCCGGGGTCAGGGAGTTCCCCGGGACGCTCAGCCGATGCCGTCCTCTTCGTCGTCCTGGCCATCATCCTCGTCCAGGTCCCAGTCGGGCGAATCAGGGTCGTAGTCGATCCGCTCGCTGGACCAGGACGCCTGCTGCAGCTCCACCCCGGGCACCTCGCTGACCAGGTCGAACGGGTCCACCAGGTACGCCAGGGCCTCCGCGGTGTCTTCCGTCACAGCGCTCTCTGCCTGGGTCCGCTCCTCCTCCGGCAGCTCGGCGTCCGCGGCAAGCCGGCGCACCGCGGCCTTGGTCAGCGTGTCCTCGTCCTGCACCTCCAGCACCAACTCCAGGCGAAGCCGGACAAAACGTGATGTCTCTTCAGTGGTCATGGCGGGAGCGTACGGCCGAAACCTCCCGTGACTTTCCTGTGACCCGCGACTTTCACTAACATCGCTCCACACGGCCAATTCGCCAGCGTCACAAGGGGATCGATATTCCGTGTCATCCGCTCGCCGTCCGCTGCTGACCGCCACCGCCGCGGGCACCCTCCTGTGCGCGCTGTGGTTCGTCCCGTCCGCGAACGCCTCGCAGGACGCCCCGGGGAGAGAGGCGGCGGTCAAGGACGCCCCGGTGCAGGTCACGCAGGCCAGAGCGGTGACGGCGGCCACCACGGAGTCCGGCGAGGAGTCCGCCGAGGACACCGAACTGGCCGACACGGGAAGCCCCGACACCACGCCGTACGTCGTCGGCGGCAGCCTTTTCCTCGCCGTGGGTGCCGGTTTCGTCATGTATTCGGTCCGCCGGGAACGTCTGGGCTTTTAATTCTTCTTGACGAATGTTTGACAGCCCGCACATAGTTCGCTCATGAAGAGATCATCGGGCGTGCGGCTGTGCGCCACTGCAGCTGTGGGCGCTCTGTCGCTCGCCCTCATCACGGGTTGCGGCGACAAGGGGTCGGAAGGCTCCGGTTCCACGTCGGACAAGCCCGCCGCGAAGGCGCTGAGCGCCGCGGAGTTGGCGAAGCGGATCATCGCCAAGAACGATGTGCCGGGCTACAAGGTGGGTCCCGTCGAGGGCGGCATCCCGGCCGAGAGCAAGGTCAAGTCGGACAAGGCCGAGTGCGACCCGATCGTGAAGGCGCTGACCGGCATCGCGCCCGGCGACCCGGCGGCCAACACCAGCCGCATGGCCACGCAGGACAAGAAGGCCCCCACCGACGACGCCACGTCCCTGGACGACCTGGCGGACGGTAAGTTCGAGGACTCGCTCAACGAGTCCATGAACCTGGACGTCACCGTGGTCACCCTGGCCTCGTACGACGGCGACGGCGCCGAGCAGGCGCTGAAGTCGGTCTCCGACGCGGTCAAGTCCTGCTCGGACGGCTTCTCCGGCGAGCAGGACGGCGAGAAGGGCCGGTTCACCAAGGTCGGCGAGGAGAAGTCCTCGGGCACCGGTGACGAGTCGGTGGCGTTCACCGCGACCAACGACGCGGGCAAGGACGGCGCCCTGCCGCTGCACGCCGAGGTGGTACGGCACGGGAACACCCTCGCCACCTACACCACGATCAACATCGGCGCGATGATGACGAAGAAGCCCTACACGGTCTCCGCGCCGGTCGTGAAGGCGCAGGCCGCGAAGCTGAAGTGACGCGCTGAAGCAAGGCACCGAAGCGACGTTCGGGGCCCCGGCCATCTGCCGGGGTCCCTTCGCGTTCGGCGGAGCGGGCCCCGCCTGCCGGGCCCTTGACGTTGTCCGGAGCGGGCCCCCGCCTGCCGGGGGCCCCTCGCGGTCACCGGAGCGGGCCGGTGACCTTCTCCACGGCCGCGACCAGTTCTCCGCCGCGCACGAAGGCGTCGGCGGCGGCCAGGTCGGGCGCCAGGAACCGGTCCGGGCCGGGACCCTGCACACCGGCGGCCCGCACGGCCTCGATGACGGCCCGTGAGGCGGGTGCCGGGGTCAGGCCCTCGCGCAGCTCGATGGCGCGGGTGGCCGCGTACAGCTCGATGGCGACGATCCGGGTGAGGTTGTCGACGGCGGTGCGCAGCTTGCGCGCGGCCGACCAGCCCATGGACACGTGGTCCTCCTGCATGGCGGAGGACGGGATGGAGTCGGCCGAGGCCGGTACGGCCAGCCGCTTCATCTCGCTGACCAGGGCGGCCTGCGTGTACTGGGCGATCATCAGCCCGGAGTCGACACCGGCGTCGTCGGCGAGGAACGGCGGCAGCCCGTGGCTGCGGTTCTTGTCCAGCAGCCGGTCGGTGCGCCGCTCGGCGATGGAGCCGAGGTCGGCGGCGGCGACGGCGAGGAAGTCCAGGACGTAGGCCACGGGAGCGCCGTGGAAGTTGCCGTTGGACTCCACGCGGCCGTCGGGCAGCACCACGGGGTTGTCCACGGCGGAGGCGAGTTCCCGCTCGGCGACCAGGCGGGCGTGCGCGATGGTGTCGCGTCCGGCACCGGCGACCTGCGGGGCGCAGCGCACGGAGTAGGCGTCCTGGACGCGGGGCGCGTCGTCCTGGTGGTGCCCGGTGAGTTCCGAGCCCTGGAGGACGGCCAGCATGTTGGCGGCCGAGGCACCCTGTCCCGGGTGCGGCCGGATGGCGTGCAGCTCGGGCGCGAGGACCTTGTCGGTGCCGAGCAGCGCCTCCAGGCTGAGGGCGGCGGTGACGTCGGCGGACTTGTAGAGGGTGTCGAGGTCGGCGAGGGCCATCACCAGCATGCCGAGCATGCCGTCGGTGCCGTTGAGAAGGGCGAGGCCCTCCTTCTCCCGCAGCTCGACGGGGGCGATCCCGTGCTCGGCGAGCAGCTCGCCGGCGGGCCGGATCCGCCCGTCGGGGCCCTCCGCGTCCCCCTCTCCCATCAGGGCGAGGGCGCAGTGGGAGAGCGGGGCCAGGTCGCCGGAGCAGCCGAGGGAGCCGTACTCGTGCACGACCGGGGTGATACCGGCGTTGAGCACGTCGGCCATGGTCTGCGCGACCTCGGGCCGCACACCGGTGTGTCCCGAGCAGACGGTCTTGAGCCGCAGGAACATCAGGGCCCGTACGACCTCGCGCTCCACCCGCGGCCCCATGCCGGCGGCATGCGAGCGGACGATGTTGCGCTGCAGCTGGGCGCGCAGTTCCTGGCTGATGTGCCGGGTCGCCAGGGCACCGAAGCCCGTGGAGACGCCGTAGACCGGGTCCGGCTTGGCCGCCAGCGCGTCCACGATCTCCCGGGCCGCCGCGAGGGCCGCCACCGCCTCCGCCGACAGCTCGATGCGGGCACCGCCGCGCGCCACGGCGAGAACGTCGGACGCCGTGACACCGGACGTCCCCACCACCACAGTGTGCATATCCATATTCAGGAGCGTACGCATTGAATGCGGCGATGTCACTAGTGGGGAGCGGGGGTGACCCTTACCCCGGGATGTGGGCTTCGCCTCACGGCCGGCGCCCGCGGAACCGGCGCCGTTCGGCCCGCGAGGGCGGCGCCTCGTCGGCCAGCCGTACGACCGGATCATCCGGCCCCTCCCGGCCCGCCACCACCGGCCGCTGCGCACGCAGGGCCTTGGCACGGTACTGGGCGGCGTCCGCGAGCCGGAACAGCCGCCGGGCGTCCCGCACCTCCCCGATGGGATCCTCGGTCGAGGCGACCCCGCACGCCACCCCCTCCCCCAGTTCCAACTCGGCGGCTCGACGGCAGAGTTCGTCCGCCGCCTTCACCACGTCGTCGGCGGGCTCCCCGACCGCGACCAGGCAGAACTCGTCCCCGCCGAGCCGCGCGGCCAGCGCCCCCGGCACCATCGCGCCGCACAGCGAGAGCACCGAGCCGAAGCGTTCGAGCAGACGGTCGCCGACGGCGTGCCCGAGGGTGTCGTTGACCCGCTTGAGCCCGTTGAGGTCACAGACCACGAGTGTGACGACGGCGCCCTCCTCACGGTGCCGCTCGACGGCCTCCTCCAGATGCACGTCCACGGCGCGGCGGTTGGCGAGACCGGTCAGGGCGTCCGTGAACGCGAGCCGGCGGGCCTCCTCCAGCCGCTCGGTCTGGGCGATGCCCGCGGCGACGACGGCGGCGAGGACGGTGGCGAAGTCGGCGTCCGCCCGTCCGAACAGGGGCTCGCCGGCCGCACGGGCCACGTACAGCTCACCCCAGGCCCTGCCGTGCAGCACGACCGGGGCGACGACACAGCAGCCGCGGCGCCGGCGGCGCAGGGCGGCGACCCGCTGATGGAAGTAACCGGGAGTCCCTGCGGCATCGCCCTCGGCGGTCTCCACCCAGGCGTTGGGGCCACCGCCACCGGCCCACCGCTCGTGCAGGAACTCGGTGATCTCCGGGAACTGGTGCACCGGGTAGGCCTCGGACTCCGGGAACTCCTCCTCGTCCGGGGCCCGTTCCCCCACGTTCACGAGGACGCGCAGCCGGCCCAGCTGCCGCTCCCACACCGACAGTGCGGCGAAGCTGCCGTCCAGTGCGCGGCAGGCGCCGAGGGCGGCGGCCTGCCACGACTCCCGCGGGGTGTGAGCAGCCGCCATTCCCTGCGCCAGCGTCACGACGGCGGCCAGCCGCTTGTCCTCACCCATTACTCCAGGTTAGGGAGGAATGGGGCGTTTCGGGACATCGGTGCGGCGATCAGGTGGACGTGCGGGAGCGGGGGCGCCTCACTCCCCCGGCCACTGCGGCGGGCGCTTCTCGTTGAAGGCGGCCACACCCTCGGCCCGGTCCCCCGAGAACGCCACCGAACGCCATGCCGCGTCCTCCACGTCCAGGCCGGCCCGCAGGTCGAGCCCGTGCCCGAGACGCAGCGCCCGCTTGGCGGCCCGCAGGCCGACCGGCGAGTTCGCGGCGATCCGCGCACCCAGGGCCAGCGCCTCGTCCCGGTCCTGCCCGTCCTCGACCAACCGGTCCACCAGCCCGAGCCCGGCCGCCTCGGCCGCCTGCACCCGCCGCGCCGAGAAGATCAGCTCGGCCGCGCGCGCGGCACCGACCCGCCGCGGCAGCAGCTGCGTACCGCCACCGCCCGGGATCACTCCCACGGACACCTCGGGCAGGCCCACCACGGCCGTGCCGTCGGCCACGATCAGGTCGCAGGAGAGCGCCAGCTCGAAACCGCCGCCCAGCGCGAACCCGTGCACCGCGGCGATCGTCGGCATCGGCAGCTCCAGCACCCCGCTGTAGGCCGCCCGCGCCACCGGCCGCTGCCGTACGAGATCCGCGTCCGTGAAGGAGTTCCGCTCCTTCAGGTCCGCACCCACGCAGAACGCCCGTTCGTGCGAGGAGGTCAGGACGACTACACGGGCGTCCCGGTCGGCGGCGAGTGCGGCGCACGCACCCGCGAGGGAGCGCGCCATCTCCGTCGAGACGGCGTTCATGGCCTTGGGCCGGTCCAGCACCAGCTCGACGACGTGCCCGTGCCGCCGCACCAGCACGAACTCCCCGAACCGCTCCTCGCTCATGACGCCCTCCGGTTAACGCGGGTTAACTGACTGTCGGCCCGATCATCGCAGCCGCACCCGATCTCGTGAAGTCCGGGGGGCTACACCCGTTCGAGTGACATCCCGGCCGTCTCCCCCCACACCGCCCACAGCAGCGCATAGCGTGCGCTCCGCCACGGCGCGCCCGGGCGCGCGGCGGGGAGGGAACCCATGACACCGATACCTGCTCAGTCCGGAGCGGAACAGGAACCCGAGCCGGGCGGGACGTTGGGGGTACGACGCGGACGCCACCGCAAGCCCCGCCCCCGCGGGCTCCTGCTCGCCGCGGGCGGTCTCGCGGTCGCCGCCGGGGTGCTCAGCCTGGTGCGGGTCGCCCCGGAGGCGGGGGTCGGCGCGCCGGGCACCGCGGAGGCCGAGCCCCGGCTCGATCCGGACGGCGGCCCGGCCACGGGCCGTTCGGCGAACACCGCGGCCACCGTCGCCGCCGCACCCACCGCACTGCCCTCGGCGACCTCGGCCATGGGCGGCCGGAGCCTCGCACCGACGCCCGCCGGCTCCCCGGCCCCGCGGACGGCCACGGCGGCACCGCCCGACGACACCACCGTGCCCTCCACCATCCCGACCGGCGCCCCGGACACTCCCGGCAGCACGCCCCGGCCCACCCCGACGGCGTCGGCCTCGCGCCCGGCCACGGCGCCACCTGCTCCCACCCCGACGCCGACCGCGCCGCAGGGTGACGACCCGGAGGAGCCCGGTCCGGGCGGGCTGTGCCTGCCGGTGATCAGCCTGTGCATAGACCTGTCGGGCAGTCCGGGGGAGTAGCCGTCAGGCGCGTTCGTCGCGGCGCGCGAGCAGCCAGGGCTCGACCACGCCGAGCCCACGGACCGGACGCTGCCACATCGGCTGGAGCGCGAAGCGGTACGTCGGCGGCTCCTCGCCCTCCTTCTCGGCGGCGGCCGCGGCCTCGGCCGCCTCCGCCTCCGAGGCGGGCGCCTCGCCGGAGCGGATCAGCTCCTCGGCGAAGGCGCTGTCCACCAGCACCGCGTCCCGGGGCGCTATGGACGTCAGCCGGGAGGCCAGGTTCACCGTCGTACCGAACACATCGCCCATGCGGGTGGTCACCGTGCCGAACGCCATGCCCACGCGCAGCTCGGGCATCGTCTCGTCGTTCGACAGCGTCTCCACGAGCCGCAGCGCGATGTCCGCGGCGACACCGGCGTCGTCCGCCGCGTACAGCACCTCGTCGCCGAGGGTCTTGATGAGCCGGCCGCCGCGGGCCGCCACCAGGTCGGCAGCGGTGGTCTCGAAGGCCTCGACCAGCTCGCCCAGCTCCTCCTCCTCCATCCGGCGGGTCAGCCGCGTGAACCCGACGAGGTCGGCGAAGCCGACGGCCAGCCGCCGGTCGACCATCTCCTCGTCGTCACCGGTCTGCACGACCCGCCCGGCCGAGGCGGCGAGCTGGCGGCGCCAGACGTAGACCAGGAACTCCTCCAGCTCGGGCAGGAGCAGCTCGACGATCGGGTACGTCACCTCGGTCCGGGTCATCCCCGGCTCCGGCGGCTCGGTCAGGCCCTCCAGGAAGGAGTCGATCTGCCACTCGGCCAACCGGGCGGTGGTCTGCCCGGTCGACCGGGCCACCTGCACCGCCATGGCCTCGCTCAGCAGGCCCGCCTCCACCAGGCCGGCGAGCCGCCGCAGGGCCAGCACGTCGGCCTCGGTGAGTGCCTTGGCCTGCCCGATGTCGGCGAAGCCCATGGCCCGCCAGAACCTGGACGCCAGCTCCATGGAGACGCCGGCGCTTCGAGCGGCCTGGAACGGTGTGTAGCGGCGCTCGGCGCCCAGGATGAGCTGTTCGAGCCGCAGGGCCAGCGGGTCCTCGCCATTGTCGGGAGCGTGGGGATCCACCCGGCCGTCCCCGCCCGCGCCGGAGCCCGTGTCGTCGACGGTCACGCCTGCTGCCCTTCCGATCTGCCGCGGTCAGGTATCGACCGGCCTCAACTCTACGGCAGGTGTGCGCCAGCTCACTCCGTTGGGTTGGGCCGACAGCCAGGGTGTGTCAACCCACCACCACCCACGTGCCCATCCTGACCCCCCACGCAGCCCGCGCGCCCGTCGTGGCTGCTCGCGCGGTTCCCCGCGCCCCTCGGGGGGGTGCACCCACCGCCCGCCGAAAACGATCCCGCACGAACGCCGCCGCCCCCACCCCACGCCCGTCGTGGCTGCCCGCGCCCCGGGCCCTTGGGGGTTGCAGTCGACGCCCAGCCGAACCCGGCGCCCGGCACCCGGCGGCCACGGCACAAGCGCCGCAGGTGACAGGCGGTCGGCGGGCGGCCGGCGGGCGGTGCTACGCAGGGCGGAGGTGGACGATGTCTCCCGCTCCCACCGGCTCCTGCACCCCGCTCTCCGTCGCGATGACCAACCGCCCGTCCCCGTCCACGGCCACGGCCTCCCCCACGACCGCACGGCCCCCGGGCAGCTCCGCCCGCACCGCCCGCCCGAGCGTCGCGCAGCCCGCCGTGTACGTCTCGTGCAGCCCGCTCACCGCCGCGTCCCCGCCCGCGGCCCGCCACCGCCCGTACCAGTCCTCCAGCGACCGCAGCACCGCCCGCAACAGCGGATCCCGGTCGGTCCCCACCGCCCCGGCCAGCGCCAGCGACCCGGCCTGCGGAACGGGAAGCTCGTTCGCCCGCAGGGTGACGTTGATGCCGACCCCGATCACGACACCGTCGTCGCCTGCCCGCTCCGCGAGGATGCCGCCGGTCTTCCGCTCCTCGCCCCCGACGGAGACCAGCAGGTCGTTCGGCCACTTGAGCGCCGTGTCGACGCCCGCCGCCCGGGACAGCCCGGTCGCCACCGCCACCCCCGTCAGCAGCGGCAGCCAGCCCCAGCGGGCCACCGGCACCTCGGCCGGCTTCAGCAGGACGGAGAAGAACAGACCGGACCGCGGCGGTGCCGTCCAGCTCCGGTCCAGCCGGCCCCGCCCCGCCGTCTGCTCCTCGGCCACCAGCACCGCCCCCTCGTCGGCGTCCCCGGCGGCAGCCAGCGCGGCGAGGTCGGAGTTGGTGGACCCGGTCCGCTGCACCACCTCGATGTCGCGGTACAGGCCGTCCTCCCGGACCAGCGCGCGCCGCAGCGCCGCGGCGTTCAGGGGCGGACGGTCCAGGTCGGACCAGCGGCTGTCGTCTGATGCATTGTGCGGCGTCATGCAAGCCACCCTAGGTGTGGTAAACGACGCACTGCTGATCGGTAGGCACGCCACTACCCTACGAATGAGTAACCGTCCCCCCTTTTGAGCAGGCAGGGAGCCGCATCCCGATGTCCGAGCCGGAAGAGCGTCAAGAGATCCAAGCGATCGACATCCACACGACCGCGGGGAAGCTCGCGGATCTCCAGCGCCGCATCCACGAAGCGACGCACGCCGGCTCGGAACGTGCCGTCGAGAAGCAGCACGCGAAGGGCAAGCTGACGGCCCGTGAGCGCATCGAACTCCTCCTGGACGACGACTCGTTCGTCGAGCTGGACGAGTTCGCCCGGCACCGGTCCACCAACTTCGGGCTGGAGAAGAACCGCCCGTACGGCGACGGCGTCGTCACCGGCTACGGCACGATCGACGGCCGCCCGGTCGCCGTCTTCTCGCAGGACTTCACGGTCTTCGGCGGAGCCCTCGGCGAGGTCTACGGCCAGAAGATCGTCAAGGTGATGGACTTCGCGCTGAAGACGGGCTGCCCGGTCATCGGGATCAACGACTCCGGCGGCGCGCGGATCCAGGAGGGGGTCGCCTCCCTCGGCGCGTACGGCGAGATCTTCCGCCGCAACACCCACGCCTCCGGTGTCATCCCGCAGATCAGCCTGGTCGTCGGGCCGTGCGCGGGCGGCGCGGTGTACTCGCCGGCGATCACCGACTTCACGGTCATGGTCGACCAGACCTCGCACATGTTCATCACCGGCCCGGACGTCATCAAGACCGTCACCGGTGAGGACGTCGGCTTCGAGGAGCTGGGCGGCGCCCGCACCCACAACGCCACCTCCGGCGTGGCGCACCACATGGCGGGCGACGAGAAGGACGCCATCGAGTACGTCAAGCAGCTGCTGTCGTACCTGCCGTCCAACAACCTCTCCGAGCCGCCGGTCTTCCCGGAGGAGGCGGACCTCGCCGTCAGCGCCGAGGACCTGGAGCTGGACACGCTGGTCCCGGACAGCGCGAACCAGCCGTACGACATCCGTACGGTGATCGAACACGTGCTGGACGACTCCGAGTTCTTCGAGACGCAGGCGCTGTTCGCACCGAACATCGTGACCGGGTTCGGGCGGGTCGAGGGGCACCCCGTCGGCATCGTCGCCAACCAGCCGATGCAGTTCGCCGGCTGCCTGGACATCGACGCGTCCGAGAAGGCCGCCCGCTTCGTCCGCACCTGCGACGCGTTCAACGTCCCGGTGCTGACCTTCGTGGACGTGCCCGGCTTCCTGCCCGGCGTCGACCAGGAGCACACCGGCATCATCCGCCGCGGCGCCAAGCTGATCTACGCCTACGCGGAAGCCACCGTCCCGCTCATCACGGTCATCACCCGCAAGGCCTTCGGCGGCGCGTACGACGTCATGGGTTCCAAGCACCTGGGCGCCGACCTCAACCTGGCCTGGCCGACCGCCCAGATCGCCGTCATGGGCGCCCAGGGCGCGGTCAACATCCTGCACCGCCGCACGATCGCGGAGGCGGACGACGTCGAGGCGACCCGTGCCCGGCTGATCCAGGAGTACGAGGACGCCCTCCTCAACCCCTACGTCGCGGCCGAGCGCGGCTACATCGACGCGGTGATCATGCCGTCCGACACCCGCGCCCACATCGTCCGGGGCCTGCGTCAGCTGCGCACGAAGCGGGAATCCCTGCCTCCGAAGAAGCACGGCAACATCCCCCTCTAGGCCCCGCGCACCCTGGGAGCGGTCATGAACATCAAGGTCGTACGAGGCAACCCGACCCCCGAGGAGCTGGCCGCCGCCCTGGCGGTGGTCCGCGCCCGCGCCGCGGCGGCCGCCACGGCACCGTCCGGCGCGGAGGGCCCGAAGGACGCGTGGTCGGACCCGTCCCGCATCGCGGGGGCCCGCGTCCCCAAGCCGGGCCCGGCGTCCTGGACCCGCACGTACTGGCCGGCCTAGGCGGGAGCACCGCGGCGCGGGGCCGTACCGGCATGCGGCTCCGCCTCGTCGGCGTGCGGAAGCGGAACCCTGTCCGCGTAAGGAAGCGGCACACCGGGCGCCGACTTGAGTAGCGGTACTCAGGCGCCCGGCCCCCGTGAAGCCGCACGCTGGACGAATGCTGTGGTCAGACCCGGAGAACGAGCCGCCCGAAGAACTGCGCGACATGCAGAACATGCTGCGGCGGCTCGGCGTCTTCATGGCTCTGGCCATGGTGCTGATCATGATCGTGATCGGTCTGAGGTGAGCCGGGCGCTACCGCCTGACTAACCTGACCGCATGACTGCTACGCGCGGCAGGCGACTCGTGCTCGCCTCCCAGTCCCCCGCCCGGCTCGGCCTGCTCCGGCAGGCCGGCCTCGCCCCCGAGGTGATCGTGAGCGGCGTCGACGAGGACGCCGTCACCGCACCCACCCCCGCCGAGCTGGCGCTCGCCCTGGCCGAGGCGAAGGCGTCGGTCGTGGCGGCGAAGCCGGATGTGCAGGGCGCCCTGGTGATCGGCTGTGACTCGGTGCTGGAGCTGGACGGCCGGGCACTGGGCAAGCCCACGGACACCGAGGAGGCCACCGCCCGCTGGAAGGCGATGCGCGGACGGGCCGGAGTGCTCCAGACGGGTCACTGCATCTGGGACACGGAGGCCAAGCGGTACGTCTCGGCGACCGCCTCCACCGTCGTCCGTTTCGGTGACCCGAGCGACGAGGAGATCGCCGCCTACGTGGCCTCCGGGGAGCCCCTCCACGTCGCCGGGGCGTTCACCCTGGACGGCCGCTCGGCGCCGTTCATCGAGGGCATCGACGGCGACCACGGCAACGTGATCGGCATCAGCCTGCCCCTGGTCCGCAAGCTCCTCGCCGAACTGGGCGTGGGCATCACGGAGTTGTGGGCGCCGGCCGAGTGACCTGGGCGGGGACGGAGTCCTGCGGCTCGTCGTCCCCGTCCTGCGGCTCGTCCGTACGGCTCGCCGGCACGCCCGCGCCCGCGCCGGCGGGGGCCGGCTCCGCCCGGGCCACCGGGCCGCCGCCCTCCTCGGCCGGGCCGCCGGAACCCGCGCCCTCGGTCCCGCCCGTGCGGTCGTACGTCATCAGGAGCAGGACGATCAGCCCGAGCACGACGACCATGACGAGGAACGCCGTCCAGCCGACCAGGCCCCAGGCGAACGCGCCCAGCAGGCCGTGCACCACGGCCGCGCTGATCAGCAGCACGCGGCCGAAGCCGGCCGGGGCGCGGTCGCGGACCGCGACCAGCACGGCCACCAGCGCGCACAGCGCGAAGTAGGCGCCGAAGACGATGCCGCCGACCTTCGAGGACGTCGCCATCGTGGACGGGTCGAGACCGGCCAGGGACATGTCCTGGCGGTCGACGACCACCCCCAGGAACCAGTTGACCGCGGCGATGAGCACGGCCTCCGCAAGGAGGACGACCGCCACGATCCCAGCCACCGGTCTGCGTATCACCGGTCCCACCCACTCTCACGCCAGCAGCCTGTTACCTCAGGTACGTTCGAGACAGCGCGAACGCTACTAACGGGTAAACCCTGGGACAAGGGTTCGGGCGGCAGCAAAGAATCATTGGGCCATTCGTAGGGACTCGACAAAGAATCCAAGTGGGCCGCAGCACGCTCTCACAGAGACCTTGACCACATGACAGGGCTAGGGTTTTCCGAAGGAGCCCTGCGTACCGAGGTGCGACAAGGGCTTTCGCGGGTCGAGCGAGCCTCGAATCACGCTCCGTGTGGGCAAGCTCACCATTGGGGACGGGTCGAAGTGCCGTGTCGGCAGTCCCTAAACTCGGCTTGTTTCAAGGAGGGAGCCTCAATCGTGCGCAAGGTGCTCATCGCCAACCGTGGCGAAATCGCTGTCCGCGTGGCCCGGGCCTGCCGGGATTCCGGGATCGCGAGCGTGGCCGTCTACGCCGACCCGGACCGGGACGCTCTGCATGTCCGCGCCGCGGATGAGGCGTTCGCTCTGGGCGGTGACACTCCGGCGACCAGTTACCTGGACATCGGCAAGGTGCTGAACGCCGCTCGCGAGTCCGGCGCGGACGCCGTCCATCCGGGTTACGGCTTCCTCTCGGAGAACGCCGAGTTCGCCCAGGCCGTCCTCGACGCCGGACTGGTCTGGATCGGCCCGCCGCCGCAGGCCATCCGCGACCTCGGTGACAAGGTCGCCGCCCGGCACATCGCCCAGCGTGCCGGCGCCCCCCTCGTGGCGGGCACCCCGGACCCGGTCAGCGGCGCCGACGAGGTCGTGGCCTTCGCCCGGGAGCACGGCCTGCCGATCGCCATCAAGGCCGCCTTCGGCGGCGGCGGACGCGGCCTGAAGGTCGCCCGCACCCTCGAAGAGGTCCCGGAGCTGTACGACTCGGCGGTGCGCGAGGCGGTGGCCGCCTTCGGCCGCGGCGAGTGCTTCGTCGAGCGCTACCTGGACCGTCCCCGGCACGTGGAGACCCAGTGCCTGGCCGACAAGCACGGCAACGTGGTCGTCGTCTCCACCCGTGACTGCTCCCTGCAGCGCCGCCACCAGAAGCTGGTCGAGGAGGCCCCCGCGCCGTTCCTCTCGGACGAGCAGGTCGCCGAGCTGTACCGGGCCTCGAAGGCCATCCTGAAGGAGGCCGGCTACGAGGGCGCCGGCACCTGTGAGTTCCTCGTCGGCCAGGACGGCACGATCTCCTTCCTGGAGGTCAACACCCGTCTCCAGGTCGAGCACCCGGTGACCGAGGAGGTCGCCGGCATCGACCTGGTCCGCGAGATGTTCCGGATCGCGGACGGCGAGGAGCTGGGCTACGACGACCCGGCGCTGCGTGGACACTCGTTCGAGTTCCGCATCAACGGCGAGGACCCGGGCCGCAACTTCCTCCCCGCCCCCGGCACGGTCACCAGGTTCGACCCGCCGGCGGGTCCCGGTGTCCGGCTGGACGCGGGCGTGGAGTCCGGCAGTGTGATCGGCCCGGCGTGGGACTCGCTCCTCGCCAAGCTGATCGTCACGGGCCGGACCCGCAAGGAGGCCCTGGAGCGGGCCGCCCGTGCCCTGGAGGAGTTCCAGGTCGAGGGCATGGCCACGGCGATCCCCTTCCACCGCGTGGTCGTGAAGGACCCGGCGTTCGCTCCGGAGCTGACCGGTTCCGAGGAGCCGTTCACCGTGCACACGCGGTGGATCGAGACCGAGTTCGTCAACGAGATCAAGCCCTTCGCCGCCCCGGCCGACGCCGAGGCGGAGGAGGAACTGGGCCGCGAGACCGTCGTCGTCGAGGTCGGCGGCAAGCGGCTGGAGGTCTCCCTCCCGTCCTCCCTGGGCATGTCGCTGGCCCGCACCGGCCTGGCCGCCGGCGCCAAGCCCAAGCGCCGTGCCGCGAAGAAGTCCGGCCCCGTCGCCTCGGGCGACACCCTCGCCTCCCCGATGCAGGGCACGATCGTCAAGATCGCGGTCGAGGAGGGCCAGGAGGTCAAGGAGGGCGACCTCGTCGTCGTCCTCGAGGCCATGAAGATGGAGCAGCCCCTGAACGCCCACAAGGCGGGCACCATCAAGGGCCTGAACGCCGAGGTCGGCGCCTCCATCACCTCGGGCGCCGCGATCTGCGAGATCAAGGACTGACCCCAGCCGCCACAACAACGCCCGGTGACCACGTCGGCTCACCGGGCGTTGCCCTTTCAAGAACCGCGACCAACCCGAAGGGGCGCGGGGAACCGCGCGACAAGCCACGACCCACCCGCACCCGCCCAGGGCCCGCAGCCCTCGCACGAAAACACGGCCCACGACTCAAACGCCCGAACCGCGACCGACCCGAAGAGGCGCGGGGAACCGCGCGACAAGCCACGACCCACCCGCACCCGCCCAAGGGCCGCAGCCGTGCAGCTAGCGCGTCCTCAACGCCGCCGCAGATCGGCGACCCGCCCCCGCTCGGCCCCCGCCGGCTCCCCGTACCCCGCTCCGGACCGAAGCGCCATCCCCCTCCGAGGCCCCGGCAGGGGAGCGCGCCGCGCCGGGGCCTGCTCACCCCCCGGAGGCGCTCCGTTCGCCCCCGCCACGGCGATCTGCACCCCCTGATCGGCGAGCGCCTGCAACTCCGTGGCCGCACGGTCGTCGTGGGCCGGCGGCTCGTCGGTGACCAGCCGGGTGATGAGGTCCGTCGGCACGGTCTGGAACATGGTGTCCGTGCCGAGCTTGGTGTGGTCGGCGAGGACCACGACCTCCGCCGCGGCCTGCACCAGCGCCCGGTCCACGGACGCGGACAGCATGTTGGACGTCGACAGCCCGCGTTCGGCGGTCAGACCACTCCCGGAGAGGAAGGCCCTGGACACCCGCAGCCCCTGCAGGGACTGTTCGGCCCCGGAGCCGACGAGGGCGTAGTTGGAGCCGCGCAGGGTGCCGCCGGTCATCACGACCTCCACCCGGTTGGCATGGGCCAACGCCTGGGCCACCAGCAGGGAGTTGGTGACCACGGTCAGGCCAGGCACGCGGGCGAGCCGGCGGGCCAGCTCCTGCGTGGTCGTACCGGCGCCGACCACGATGGCCTCGCCTTCTTCGACGAGGCCCGCGGCGAGGTCGGCGATGGCCGTCTTCTCGGCGGTCGCGAGATGGGACTTCTGCGGGAAGCCGGACTCTCGCGTGAACCCGCCCGGCAGTACCGCACCGCCGTGCCGGCGGTCGAGGAGTCCTTCTGCCTCCAGTGCCCGCACGTCCCGCCGTACGGTCACTTCAGAGGTCTGGACGACGCGGGCGAGCTCACGGAGCGACACGGCACCGTTCGCTCGCACCATTTCGAGGATCAATTGGCGACGTTCAGCAGCGAACACGAAACTGACAGTAACCCCAGCGACCGTCTGCTTTCAGCAGTTTGCGCCGAATAACAGAAGTTGTTCGCATGGCAGGGCGGGAGGTGGTATAGCACCTACCCGCCCCGACTATGCCGCCCGCACACGCGGCAACTCCCTGTGACCAGCGGGGAGATCGCCCGGGCCGTCAGGCCTCCGCGCTCGCCTTGCGGGTGTGCAGCTGCCGGGCGACCTCCGCGATCGACCCCGAAAGGGAGGGGTACACCGTGAACGCGTTCGCGATCTGTTCGACCGTCAGATTGTTGTCGACGGCGATCGAGATGGGGTGGATGAGTTCCGAGGCGCGCGGGGCCACGACCACACCGCCGACGACGATGCCCGTGCCCGGCCGGCAGAAGATCTTCACGAAGCCGTCCCGGATGCCCTGCATCTTGGCGCGCGGGTTGCGCAGCAGGGGCAGCTTGACGACGCGGGCGTCGATCTTGCCGGCGTCGACGTCGGCCTGCGTGTAGCCGACGGTCGCGATCTCGGGGTCGGTGAAGACGTTCGAGGAGACCGTCTTGAGGTTCAGCGGGGCCACCGCGTCGCCGAGGAAGTGGTACATGGCGATACGTCCCTGCATGGCGGCGACGGACGCGAGGGCGAAGACTCCGGTCACGTCACCGGCCGCGTAGACGCCGGGAGCGGTCGTGCGCGAGACCTTGTCGGTCCAGATGTGCCCGGAGTCGCGCAGCTTGACCCCGGCCTCCTCCAGGCCGAGACCCGCGCTGTTGGGGATGGCGCCGACGGCCATGAGGCAGTGCGAGCCGGTGATCACGCGGCCGTCGGCCAGCGTCACCTCGACCCGGTCACCGACGCGCTTGGCGGACTGCGCGCGGGAGCGGGCCATGACGTTCATGCCGCGGCGCCGGAAGACGTCCTCGAGGACGGCGGCGGCGTCGGGGTCCTCGCCGGGCAGCACCCGGTCCCGGGAGGAGACGAGGGTGACCTTCGACCCCAGCGCCTGGTAGGCACCGGCGAACTCGGCACCGGTCACACCGGAGCCGACCACGATCAGCTCGTCCGGCAGCTCGGTGAGGTCGTAGACCTGGGTCCAGTTCAGGATGCGCTCGCCGTCGGGCTGGGCGTCGGGCAGCTCGCGCGGGTGACCGCCGGTGGCGATGAGCACGGCGTCGGCGGCGAGGGTCTCCTCGGTGCCGTCGGCGGCGGTGACGACGACCTTCCGGGACCCGTCGAGGGCCTGCATGCCGTCGAGCCGGCCACGGCCGCGCATGACCCGGGCGCCGGCGCGCGTGACGGAGGCGGTGATGTCATGGGACTGGGCGAGCGCGAGCCGCTTCACACGCCGGTTGACCTTGCCCAGGTCCACGCCGACGACCCGGGCCGCCTGCTCCATCGGCGGGGTGTCGTCGGCGACGATGATCCCCAGCTCCTCGTAGGAGGAGTCGAAGGTGGTCATCACCTCGGCCGTAGCGATTAGGGTCTTCGACGGCACGCAGTCGGTCAGTACCGACGCTCCGCCCAGACCGTCGCAGTCGACGACGGTCACCTCCGCGCCGAGCTGAGCGGCCACCAGCGCCGCTTCGTATCCGCCGGGTCCGCCACCGATGATCACGATCCGAGTCACGTACCCCATTGTCCCGCACGCTTCAAGGTGCTACTGCCCGGGGGCGCCACGGGAGGCTCCCGGGGCACCGGGGCCGCGCGGTGCGGCTGCCGTACCCTCTCCCCATGTCGCTCTATGCCGCGTACGCCGGCAACCTCGACGCGCGTCTGATGTCGCGCCGCGCCCCGCACTCCCCGCTGCGCGCCACCGGCTGGCTGAACGGCTGGCGGCTGACCTTCGGCGGCGAGCAGCTGGGCTGGGAGGGCGCACTGGCGACGATCGTCGAGGACCCGCTGGCCCAGGTCTTCGTCGGCCTGTACGACATCGCACCCATGGACGAGGAGTCGCTCGACCGTTGGGAGGGCGTGGGGCTGGAGATCTACCGGCGGGCACGCGTGCGCGTGCACACCCTGGACGGCGAGGAGCCGGCCTGGACGTACGTCCTCAACGGCTACGAGGGCGGGCTGCCGTCGGCGCGCTATCTGGGCGAGATCGCGGACGCGGTGGAGTCGGCGGGGGCCCCGCACGACTATGTGATGGAACTCCGCAAGCGCCCCTGCTGAGCCCGCCCCACCCCTTCCGCCTGCGGTTTTCCGCCCTTTCTCGCGCTGTTTGTGGAAACCGACAAGACAACGGACGCAATCCCGTCGGCTCTGGCATCTACGCGCGTAGGCGAAGACCGGTTACCCTCGTCGGCGTGAACGCATCTCTTCTTCCGGACGACATCCAGGGCGACCCGTACGCCGCCGCCGACGCCGCCGCCGCGCGCCTGCGCGAACTCACCGGCGCCGAGACCCACGACGTCGCCCTCGTGATGGGCTCCGGCTGGGCTCCGGCCGTCGACGCCCTGGGCGCACCCGACGCCGAGTTCCAGGTCACCGAGCTGCCCGGCTTCCCGCCGCCGGCCGTCGAGGGGCACGGCGGCAAGATCCGCTCGTACTCCTTCGGTGACAAGCGCGCCCTGGTCTTCCTGGGCCGCACCCACTACTACGAGGGCCGTGGCGTCGCCGCCGTCGCCCACGGCGTCCGCACCGCCGTCGCCGCCGGCTGCAAGACCATCGTGCTGACCAACGGCTGCGGCGGCCTGCGCGAGGGCATGCGCCCCGGCCAGCCGGTGCTGATCAGCGACCACATCAACCTCACGGCGACCTCCCCGATCGTCGGCGCCAACTTCGTCGACCTGACGGACCTGTACTCGCCGCGCCTGCGCGCCCTGTGCAAGGAGATCGACCCCACGCTGGAGGAGGGCGTCTACGCCCAGTTCCCCGGCCCGCACTACGAGACCCCGGCCGAGATCCGCATGGCCCGCGTCATCGGCGCGGACCTGGTCGGCATGTCCACGGTCCTCGAGGCGATCGCCGCGCGTGAGGCGGGCGCCGAGGTGCTGGGCATCTCGCTGGTCACCAACCTGGCCGCGGGCATGACCGGCGAGCCCCTCAACCACGAAGAGGTCCTCCAGGCCGGCCGCGACTCGGCGGCCCGGATGGGCGAGCTGCTGGGCCGGGTGCTGGGCAAGCTGTAAGGGCCGCCGAGCCCAACGGCCCACCTCCCGGCCGGCCGAGCCGGGTGGGCGGTGGGCGAACGGGGGTCTGGGGGCCGGGCCCCCAGCGGAGACTAGGAGAGGTTGATCCCAAGGTGCACGACGATCTCATCGGCCGGGCCGAGGCGTGGCTCGCCGAGGACCCCGACCAGGAGACGCGCGACGAACTCGCCAAGCTGATCGAGTCCGGCGACGTGGCAGAGCTGGCGGCCCGCTTCGGCGGCACGCTCCAGTTCGGCACCGCCGGCCTGCGCGGCGAGCTGGGCGCCGGCCCGATGCGCATGAACCGCAGCGTCGTCATCCGCGCCGCCGCCGGTCTCGCCGCGTACCTCAAGAAGACCGGGACCCCCCACGGGGGCGACGACGCCGGCCTCGTCGTCATCGGCTACGACGCCCGCCACAAGTCCGCCGATTTCGCCCGCGACACCGCCGCCGTGATGACCGGTGCCGGCCTGCGCGCGGCCGTACTCCCCCGCCCGCTGCCCACCCCCGTCCTGGCCTTCGCGATAAGGCACCTCGGCGCGGTGGCCGGCGTGGAGGTCACCGCCAGCCACAACCCGCCCCGGGACAACGGCTACAAGGTGTACCTCGGCGACGGCTCCCAGATCGTGCCTCCGGCCGACGCCGGGATCGCCGCCGAGATCGACGCGATCGCCTCGCTGCACGACGTACCCCGCCCGGACGCCGGCTGGGAGACCCTGGACGACGCGGTCCTGGACGCCTACCTGGCCCGTACGGACGCCGTCCTGGCGGCGGGCTCCCCGCGTACCGCCCGCACGGTCTACACGGCCATGCACGGCGTCGGCAAGGACGTCCTGCTGGCCGCGTTCGCCCGTGCCGGCTTCCCCGAGCCGGTCCTGGTCGCCGAGCAGGCCGAGCCGGACCCGGACTTCCCGACGGTCGCCTTCCCCAACCCGGAGGAGCCGGGCGCGATGGACCTGGCGTTCGCTCAGGCCCGCGCCACCGACCCGGACCTGGTCGTCGCCAACGACCCGGACGCCGACCGCTGCGCGGTCGCCGTCAAGGACGGCGGCGACTGGCGGATGCTGCGCGGTGACGAGGTCGGCGCGCTGCTCGCCGCCCACCTGGTCCGCCGCGGGGCGACGGGCACCTTCGCCGAGTCGATCGTCTCCTCCTCCCTGCTCGGCCGGATCGCCGGGAAGGCGGGCCTGCCGTACGAGGAGACCCTGACCGGCTTCAAGTGGATCGCCCGCGTGGACGGTCTGCGCTACGGCTACGAGGAGGCCCTCGGCTACTGCGTGGACCCGGAGGGTGTGCGCGACAAGGACGGGATCACCGCCGCGCTGCTGATCACCGAGCTGGCGTCCGTGCTGAAGGAGGAGGGCCGTACCCTCCTGGACCTGCTGGACGGCCTGGCCGTGGAGCACGGTCTGCACGCCACCGACCAGCTGTCGGTCCGTGTCCAGGACCTGTCGCTGATCGCGGACGCGATGCGCCGCCTGCGCGAGCAGCCGCCGACCGAGCTGGCCGGCCTGCCCATCACCCGGGCCGAGGACCTGACCCGGGGGACGGACAGGCTGCCGCCCACGGACGGCCTGCGCTACACCCTCGACGGCGCCCGGGTCATCGTCCGCCCGAGCGGCACCGAGCCGAAGCTGAAGTGCTACCTGGAGGTCGTCGTACCGGTCGCCGCGCACGCCGGCCTGCCGGCCGCCCGCGCCCGTGCGACCGAGCTGCTGGCCGCCGTGAAGCGGGACCTGTCGGCGGCTGCCGGCATCTGACACACGTCCGGCGCGCGTTGGACGCACCACTCCGTCGGGGTGCCCCCGGTCCGTTCCGGGGGCACCCCGACGGCGCGTCTACGGAAGGAACGCCAGGGCCGCGGTCCAGGCCAGCGCCAGCAGGACCGCGAGCGGCCACAGCGGCCGGCCCCGGCCGCCGCCCTCGGCGGGAACGGAGGGGCGCAGTGCGGGGTCCCGCCACAGCACCGCGATCTCGGCGGCCGTCCGCTCGTACGGGTGCAGCAGGCCGAACCTGCGCTCGAGCCAGGGCATCCGGGGCGCGTAGACGGCCCACTCGGTGAAGGCGGCCCGCCGGCTGTCGACCTTCAGCTCGACCCCGTCGCACTCGACCGTCTTCACGTCGTCCCAGGCGATGTGCCGGGTGCCGCGCAGCCCGTTGAACCACAGCCCCTCGCTGTCGGCGGTGATCCGCCAGGCGAACCAGCGCGGCAGCCAGGACGCCGCCGCCAGCCCGGCGGCCCCGCCGAGCAGACGGCCCCACGCGTCCGTCTCGCCCGCGAACAGGCCGAGACCCCACAGGAGGACCACGAGTCCGGTGAGCCGGTCGAGCAGGCCGGCCCGCCACTGCCGCACGCCCGCCGGGGTGCCGCCGGCCGCCTCCGGGGCAAGCGGCTCCCCAGCGCCCGTCTGCCAGGCGGCCGTCTCCCGGGCGGCGGTCTCCCCGGCCGACCGCCGCAGCTCCGCGTAGGCCTCCTCCCGGTCCGTCCGGCGCCTCTCCGCGGCCAGCGCCCGCCGCACCTCGCCGTCGGACAGCGGCCGCACGGGCCCCGACGACCGTTCCAGCACCGGTGGCGCACCCGGCTCCTCGTCGGCCGTGAGCAGCAGGACCTCCGCTCCGTCCCAGGGCACGCCGTACAGCACGGCCTCCCGCAGCGGCCCCGGCCCCTCGCGCCCGATCCTGGCCAGGAACCGCTCCAGCTCCTCCTCGTCCTCGTCGTCCTCGTCGTCCTCGTCGTCCTCGTCAGCCTCGTCGTCGGCCGGTTCGGTGACGGATACCCGGAACAGCGGCCGCAGCCCGGCCGTGTCGTCGGCGGCGAAGACCTCCGTGTCGGCGTCGGCGCTCTCGCGCACGAGCACCCGGAGCACGGGCGCGGGTGCGCCGCGCAGCGTGCGGGCCCGGCGCCGTGCGAGCAGTCCGGAGACGAGCGCGGTCAGGCCCTGTCCGGCCACCAGCCAGGCGAGCGCCGGTACCGCACGGGCCGCCTCGGCCGAGCCGGCGGTGTGGGCCGAGGTGTAGCCGAGGGCAGCCGCCCCGAGCGCGAGCAGAACGCCCCCGCACCCGATCAGGAACAGTCCGCGGGGCAGCGGCCGGTCCGCGTCCGGCAGCGGCGCGGTGACACCGCCGGCCGCCTCCCGGGCCCGCTCCCGCTGGCTGCGCCGGGCCGCCAGCCGCAGCACGGCCACCGCCCAGGCCGCCGCCAGGACGGCCGCGACCGCCACCGTCTCCGGCAGGGTCAGTCCGGGCCGCAGCACGAGCAGCAGCACCGCGAGCACGGGCGCCGACCACGGCACGATCTCCGGGCGCGCCCACAGCCACAGCCCGTGCAGCGCCGGCAGGGCGGCGACCCACGGCTGCCATCCGGCGGGCACGGCCAGCAGCCCGGTGACGCCCGCGGTGCCGGCCAGCGCGGCCACCAGATGGCGGTTCCGGACGGGCAGGGGCACCCACCGGGGCGGCAGTGCGTCGAGCCAGCGGCGGGCGTCCTTCCCACGCCAGGACGGACAGCCGTCGGGCACGGCCGCGGCGCGCAGGACGGAAACGGGCAGCGGCAGCGGCCCTCCCGGAATCGTGCTCATGGTTGTCCAGACACTCGATGGGCGGTGGACGGTCGGGCCGCCATCGGCCCCACCGCCACTCCCGCAGTCCGCTCTCAGCCCCGAGCCGCCTCAGCGGCACCGGTGTCGCCGTCGCTCCCGTGGCCGCCTCAGCCCCGCAGCCGCCTCAGCCCCGGCACCGGCGTTGCCGTCGCTCCCGTGGCCGCCTCAGCCCACGGCCAGCAGGATCGCCAGCAGTACGGCTCCCGCCACCGCCGGTGCGATCACCTCGTACGCCCAGCGCACGGTGACCTCCCCCTGGGCGGACTCGGCCTCGGCGCGGCGCTCCTGCAGCTCGCGCAGGTCGTCCATGACCTTGTCGGTCTGTGCCCGGGCCGGCCCGGGGTCGCTGCCGCGCAGGCCGAAGCCGCCGAAGCCCAACCCGCTCGGCGCGAGCCCCCCGCCGGAGCTGCCCGGGGTGATGCCGCGCGCGGCCTCCGCCGCCGCCCGCTCCTGTCGGCGGGTCGCCTTCTTGCGGGCACGCAGCGAGACGGGCACGGCCCACAGCTGGTACTTGGTGCCGGAGCCGGCGACGACCTCGTTGGAGTAGCTGGAGCGCAGCCCACCGACCGCGCCCCAGGGCACGGTGATCACCCGGAGCGGGTTGCGGATGCGCAGCCGGTCCTCGCTGGCGAAGACCGCGGGGCGGATCGTGAAAGCGGTCACCAGCGGAACGGCCAGGATCATCCCGGCGAGCGCCAGCCACGGGACGCGGCCGTGCCCCTTGATCAGCGCGTCGAAGCCCAGCCAGAGGACGACCACGATCAGCAGCACGCCGGCCGCGATGCCCAGGGGCGAGCGGTAGATCCGGTCCCGGGCGGCGGGCGCCGGGGGCTGTGACGCGGGTGACGAGTGGTCCGGGGTGGTCATGGTGCCGATTGTGCCCGACACCGTGGACGGTGCGACCGGGCCCCCGGGAACCGGCGCTCATCCGTGATCTCCGGACGCGGAACGAGCAGCGGGGGTGTACAGCCGCTACGCGCGTAGATATGCTCGTGTGGTGACCATGCCCACCTCCCCCAAGTTCTCGGCTTCGCTCGAAGAGGGCGGTGCCCCCACCCACGCCCTCTCCGACGTCACCGCGTCCGACAGCACGCTGCGCCGCTTCCTGCACGGGCTGCCCGGCGTCGACGCGGTCGGTCTGGAGGCGCGTGCCGCGTCTCTGGGCACCCGTTCCATCAAGACCACCGCGAAGGCGTACGCCATCGACCTCGCCATCTCGATGGTCGACCTGACGACGCTGGAAGGCGCGGACACCCCGGGCAAGGTCCGGGCGCTCGGCGCCAAGGCGGTGCACCCCGACCCCACGGACCGGACGACGCCCACCACGGCCGCGGTCTGTGTCTATCCCGACATGGTGGCCGTCGCCAAGGAGGCCGTCGCCGGTTCCGGCGTCAAGGTCGCCTCCGTGGCCACCGCCTTCCCGGCCGGCCGTGCCGCCCTCGAGGTGAAGCTGGCCGACGTGCGCGACGCCGTCGCCGCCGGTGCCGACGAGATCGACATGGTCATCGACCGGGGCGCGTTCCTCGCCGGCAAGTACCTGAAGGTGTACGACGAGATCGTCGCCGTGCGGGAGGCCTGCGGGGACAGCGCCCGGCTGAAGGTCATCTTCGAGACCGGCGAGCTGTCGACGTACGACAACATCCGCCGCGCCTCCTGGCTCGGCATGCTCGCCGGTGCCGACTTCATCAAGACCTCCACCGGCAAGGTCGCCGTCAACGCGACCCCCGCCAACACCCTGCTGATGCTGGAGGCGGTGCGCGACTTCCGCGCCCAGACCGGCGTCCAGGTCGGCGTGAAGCCGGCGGGCGGCATCCGCACCACCAAGGACGCGATCAAGTTCCTGGTCCTGGTCAACGAGACCGCGGGCGAGGACTGGCTGGACAACCAGTGGTTCCGTTTCGGCGCCTCCTCGCTCCTCAACGACCTGCTGATGCAGCGCCAGAAGCTGGCCACCGGCCGTTACTCCGGCCCCGACTACGTGACGGTGGACTGATCACCATGACCATCGAGAAGCGGTCTTCCGCATTCGAGTACGCCCCGGCGCCCGAGTCCCGCTCCGTCGTCGACATCGCCCCCTCCTACGGCCTCTTCATCGACGGCGAGTTCGTGGAGGCGGCCGACGGCAAGGTGTTCAAGAGCATCTCGCCGTCCACCGAGGAGGTCCTCTCCGAGGTCGCCCAGGCCGGCACCGAGGACGTCGACCGCGCGGTGAAGGCGGCCCGCAAGGCCTTCGGGACGTGGTCGGCGCTGCCCGGCTCCGAACGCGCCAAGTACCTGTTCCGCATCGCCCGCATCGTCCAGGAGCGCAGCCGCGAGCTGGCCGTCCTGGAGACGCTGGACAACGGCAAGCCGATCAAGGAGACCCGCGATGCGGACCTCCCGCTGGTCGCGGCCCACTTCTTCTACTACGCGGGCTGGGCGGACAAGCTCGACCACGCCGGGTTCGGCCCCGCGCCGAAGCCGCTGGGCGTGGCCGGCCAGGTCATTCCCTGGAACTTCCCCCTCCTCATGCTGGCGTGGAAGATCGCCCCGGCTCTCGCCACCGGCAACACGGTGGTCCTGAAGCCGGCCGAGACGACCCCGCTGTCGGCGCTCTTCTTCGCCGACATCTGCCGTCAGGCCGGCCTGCCCAAGGGTGTCGTCAACATCCTCCCGGGCTACGGCGACGCGGGTGCCGCGCTCGTCGCGCACCCGGACGTGAACAAGGTCGCCTTCACGGGCTCCACGGCCGTCGGCAAGGAGATCGCCCGCACGGTCGCGGGCACGAAGAAGAAGCTCACCCTCGAGCTGGGCGGCAAGGGCGCCAACATCGTCTTCGACGACGCCCCGGTCGACCAGGCCGTCGAGGGCATCGTGAACGGCATCTTCTTCAACCAGGGCCAGGTCTGCTGCGCGGGCTCCCGTCTCCTCGTCCAGGAGTCGGTCCAGGACGAGCTGCTGGACTCCCTCAAGCGCCGCCTGTCCACGCTGCGCCTCGGCGACCCGCTGGACAAGAACACCGACATCGGTGCGATCAACTCGGCCGAGCAGCTGGCCCGGATCACCGCGCTGGCCGAGCGGGGCGAGGCGGAGGGCGCCGAGCGCTGGTCCCCGGCCTGCGAACTGCCGTCGTCCGGTTACTGGTTCGCGCCGACGCTGTTCACGAACGTCACCCAGGCGCACACGGTCGCCCGTGACGAGATCTTCGGCCCGGTGCTGTCGGTCCTCACCTTCCGCACGCCGGACGAGGCGGTCGCCAAGGCGAACAACACCCAGTACGGGCTGTCGGCGGGCATCTGGACCGAGAAGGGCTCGCGGATCCTGGCCGTCGCGAACAAGCTGCGCGCCGGTGTCGTCTGGTCCAACACGTTCAACAAGTTCGACCCGACCTCGCCGTTCGGCGGTTACAAGGAGTCGGGCTTCGGCCGCGAGGGCGGCCGCCACGGCCTGGAGGCATACCTCGATGTCTGATCGCCTGTCTGTCTTCAAGACCTACAAGCTGTACGTCGGCGGGAAGTTCCCGCGTTCCGAGAGCGGCCGGGTGTACGAGGTGAGCGACTCCAAGGGCAACTGGCTGGCGAACGCTCCCCTCTCCTCCCGCAAGGACGCCCGGGACGCGGTCGTGGCCGCGCGCAAGGCGTTCGGCGGCTGGTCCGGTGCGACGGCGTACAACCGTGGCCAGGTCCTCTACCGCGTCGCGGAGATGCTGGAGGGCCGCCGCGAGCAGTTCGTGCGCGAGGTGGCCGAGGCGGAGGGCCTGTCCAAGGCGAAGGCCGCGGCCGTCGTGGACGCGACCGTCGACCGCTGGGTCTGGTACGCGGGCTGGACCGACAAGATCGCCCAGGTGATCGGCGGGGCCAACCCGGTGGCGGGCCCGTACTTCAACCTGTCCTCGCCCGAGCCGACCGGTGTGGTCGCCGTGCTGGCCCCGCAGGAGTCGTCCTTCCTCGGCCTGGTCTCGGTCGTCGCCCCGGTGATCGCCACCGGCAACACGGCGGTGGTCATCGCCTCCGAGAAGGCCCCGCTGCCCGCCCTGTCCCTGGGCGAGGTACTGGCCACCTCCGACGTCCCGGGCGGTGTCGTCAACGTCCTGTCCGGCCGTACGGCGGAGATCGCCGCGCCGCTGGCCGCGCACCAGGACGTCAACGCGATCGACCTCGCGGGCGCCGACGAGGCGCTGGCGAAGGAGCTGGAGATCGCGGCGGCCGACAACCTCAAGCGCGTCCTGCGTCCACAGGCTGTGGACTACTCCGAGACGCCGGGGATCGACCGGATGACGGCGTTCCTGGAGACGAAGACGGTCTGGCACCCGACGGGTTCGCTGGGCGCGTCCGGCTCCTCGTACTGACCCTGGAGGGGGCACGGGGAGTGCGGCCGGCCGCCGGCCCGGATCGTCCACGGCCGGTCGCGGCCCGGCGGCTCACCGCGGATCGTCCACGGCCGGTCGCGGCCGCGCGGCCCGGCCGCACATCGGACGCACCCCCGCGCCCCCACGGGGACGCCGTCAGTGCCCCACGGCCCCCAGGACCTGCCCCGTCACCGGCATGCTGCCGATCGACGGCGCCTGGGCCAGGGGGCGGGTCACCGTCTGGGAGCCGACCGGCTGGAAGTCGGCCAGCTGGGTGCCGACGCCGTTGTCCAGCGGGTCCACGCCCGTGCCCGCCAGCGGGTTGGGCTTGAGGCCGGCGACCGGGCCGGTGACGTAGCCGACCATGCCCGTCATGGCGCGTGCGCCTGCCTCCGGGTCGATGTTGCCGGGGTCCACGGGCCGGTAGTTCACGCCCACGCCGGGGAGCGAGTCGGCGGACGCCGTCGCCGCCCCCGCGCCCAGAGCCGCTCCGGCGGCTGCCAGGGCGATCAGGGCGCGCTGCGCGGTCGGCTGGTGAGAGGTGTGTCGGGCCATCGCTGGTGCCACCTTCTGGTGCGCAGGGTAATGAGAACGGCACACAGGGTAGTTGAGGTGAGACTCACGCTCAAAAGCCGACCCGCAGGGTCGGCAGGGCGCTCGCCATACGTCAAACTGGTGTTCCGTGAGCCTTCATCCCCCGTCCCCCGCCCGCGTCGTGCTGCTCTGCGGCCCCTCGGGCTCGGGCAAGTCCCTCGTCGCCGCCCGCTCCGGGCTGCCCGTGCTGCGCCTGGACGACTTCTACAAGGAGGCCGACGACCCCACTCTGCCTCTGGTGGAGGGGAGTTCGGACATCGACTGGGACCACCCGGAGTCCTGGGACGCGGACGTCGCGGTCGAGGCCATCGCCCGGCTGTGCGCCACGGGGTCGACGCCGGTCCCGGTGTACGACCTCGCGCTGAGCGCCCGTACCGGCAGCGAGTCGCTGCACATCGGCCGTAGCCCGGTGTTCATCGCGGAGGGCATCTTCGCCGCGGAGATCGTCGAGCGCTGCCGGGAGCGTGGGCTGCTCGCGGACGCACTGTGCCTGACCCGCGGGCCGGTCACCACGTTCCGGCGGCGCTTCCTGCGGGATCTCCAGGAGGGCCGCAAGTCGGTGCCGTTCCTGCTGCGCCGCGGCTGGCGGCTGATGCGGGCGGAGCGCTCGATCGTCGCCCGTCAGGTGTCCCTGGGTGCGCACGCCTGCGACCGGGACGAGGCGCTGGGCCGGCTGGCGGCGGCAGCGGCGGGCCGGCAGCCGAGCCGGCAGACGGTGGCGTGACGCCGCAGAACACGACGTGACACAGCAGAACGCGACGTCACTCGTAAAACGCGACGTGATGCCGCAGAACGTGACGTGACTCGTAGAACGCGAAACGGGACTGGTTGGACCCCCCGGCCCACCAGTCCCGTTCCTCTGTGCTCCCCCGTGTTTCCCCCGTGGGCCCACCCCCCAGTGGTCCCCGTTCCTCCCCCGTACCCCCCGGGTCACCCCCCGGTGACCCCTGCCCTCAGGCGACCAGTTCGCCGAAGGCGTTCTCCTCGTCACGGCCGAAGCTGAGGACCTCGTCCTCGCGCAGCCGGCGGAGCGACCGCCAGATGCTGGACTTCACCGTGCCGACACTGATGCCGAGGATGTCGGCGATCTCCGGGTCCGTGCGGCCCTCGTAGTAGCGCAGGACCAGCATGGTGCGCTGGAGTTCGGGCAGCCGGGTGAGCGCCTGCCACAGGACGGCGCGCAGCTCGGTGCCGCGCATCGCGTCCGTCTCACCGGGCGTCTCCGGCAGTTCCTCGGTCGGGTACTCGTTGAGCTTGCGGCGCCGCCAGGCGCTGATGTGCAGGTTGGTCATGGTGCGGCGCAGGTATCCGCCGACCGCGGCCTTGTCGCTGATCCGCTCCCACGCCCGGTACGTCGAGAACAGCGCGCTCTGCAGCAGGTCCTCGGCCTCGAACCGGTCGCCGGTCAGGTGGTAGGCGGTGGCGTACAGGGAGGCGCGGCGCTCCTGGACGTAGGCGGTGAACTCCGCCTCCGTCAGCGAACGGCGCTGCTCCCCCGAGTCCTCCCTGTACGCGGTTCCCCCGTGCGATTCCCCCGTGTGCGTGTCAACCACCGTCATGTAGGCGGTGTGCTGACGCCCGGTGCCGCGAGCGCACCCCCGCCCGCTCACGGCACCGGACTTCTCGGAACCCCGGTGCACGTCGTGCAGACGCGTGACCACTGCGCTGGTGCTGATGCTGTGCAGCGTGTTCATCTCGCGCTCCCCGTCGTGGACTTCCGGTGATTCGGTCTTGCCGGGCCGGTCCCGGCTTCCCGTCCGGCCCGTGACCAAAAGACTGCCGGGGTGACTTCATGGCCGTGTCCGTCGACTGTCACAGACCTGTCACAGGGGTTCCGCCCAGGCTCGTCACAGATTGCGCACAGGTGGTCGCGCTTCGGAAGGCATGGTGCCCGCAGGTCGTACGACGGCCCGTCCATGGGCCAGAATGTGCGCGTGCCTTCCCTGTTGCTGATCGAGGACGACGACGCCATCCGTACGGCCCTGGAGCTCTCCCTGACGCGCCAGGGACACCGGGTGGCCACCGCTGCCAGCGGCGAGGACGGTCTGAAGCTGCTGCGCGAGCAGCGGCCGGACCTGATCGTCCTGGACGTCATGCTGCCCGGCATCGACGGGTTCGAGGTGTGCCGGCGCATCCGGCGCACGGACCAGTTGCCGATCATCCTGCTGACCGCGCGCAGCGACGACATCGACGTCGTGGTCGGACTGGAGTCCGGCGCCGACGACTACGTCGTCAAGCCGGTGCAGGGCCGGGTGCTCGACGCCCGGATCCGGGCCGTGCTGCGGCGCGGGGAACGCGAGTCCAGCGACTCGGCGACCTTCGGCAGCCTCGTCATCGACCGGTCGGCCATGACCGTCACGAAGAACGGCGAGGATCTCCAGCTGACCCCGACCGAACTGCGGCTGCTGCTGGAGCTGAGCCGGCGGCCCGGTCAGGCGCTGTCCCGGCAGCAGCTGCTGCGGCTGGTCTGGGAGCACGACTATCTGGGTGACTCCCGCCTGGTGGACGCGTGTGTGCAGCGGCTGCGGGCCAAGGTGGAGGACGTGCCCTCGTCCCCCACCCTCATCCGTACCGTCCGTGGTGTCGGCTACCGCCTGGACACGCCTCAGTGACCGATACGCAAGGGGGGCTTCGCGGCTGGAGCGCGGGGCGCAGGGGAAGTCTGTCGCGGCTGCGGTTCACCAGCCTCCGGCTGCGACTGGTGCTGGTCTTCGGACTGGTCGCGCTCACCGCCGCGGTGTCGGCGTCGGGCATCGCCTACTGGCTCAACCGGGAGGCCGTGCTCACCCGCGCCCAGGACGCGGTGCTGCGCGACTTCCGGCAGGAGATGCAGAACCGCGCGGGCGCGCTGCCGGAGCACCCCACGCAGGACCAGCTGCAGCGCGCGGCGAGCCAGATGGCCGCCAGCAGCCAGCGGTTCAGCGTGCTGCTGGTCGCCCAGGACGCGGACGGCAAGACGGTGTACGGCAACTCGGGCGGCATCAACGGCTTCGCGCTGGAGGACGTGCCGAAGACGCTGCGCGCGGCCGTGACCAGGCGCCAGGAGGTGAGCGACACCAACAAGGAGCCGTACCACCTGTACTGGCAGCGGGTCACCGAGGACGGCACGCCGTATCTGGTGGCCGGCACCCGGGTGATCGGCGGCGGTCCCACCGGCTACATGGCGAAGTCGCTCGAGCCGGAGGCCAAGGACCTCAACTCGCTGGCCTGGTCGCTCGGCATCGCCACCGGGCTCGCGCTGATCGGTGCCGCGCTGCTCGCGCAGGCCGCCGCCACCACCGTGCTGAAACCGGTGCACCGGCTCGGCGTGGCCGCACGTCGCCTCGGCGAGGGCAAGCTGGACACCCGGCTGCAGGTGTCCGGCACCGACGAACTCGCGGACCTGTCGCGGACCTTCAACAACGCCGCCGAGGCACTGGAGCAGCGGGTCGCGGAGATGGCCGCCCGGGACGACGCGTCCCGCCGGTTCGTCGCCGACATGTCCCATGAGCTGCGCACTCCGCTCACCGCCATCACCGCCGTCACGGAAGTGCTGGAGGAGGAGCTGGAGGCGGAGACCGGGAGCATGGACCCGATGATCGAGCCCGCCGTACGGCTGGTGGTCAGCGAGACCCGGCGGCTGAACGACCTGGTCGAGAACCTGATGGAGGTCACCCGCTTCGACGCGGGCACCGCCCGGCTGGTCCTGGACGACGTCGACGTCGCCGATCAGATCACCGCCTGCATCGACGCCCGCGCCTGGCTGGACGCGGTCGAGCTGGACGTCGAGCGCGGCCTGCACGCCCGCCTCGACCCGCGTCGCCTGGACGTCATCCTCGCCAACCTGATCGGCAACGCGCTCAAGCACGGCGGGTCACCGGTACGGGTGTCGGTGCGGCAGGCGGACGACTCGGTGGTGATCCAGGTCCGCGACCACGGGCCGGGCATCCCGGAGGACGTCCTGCCGCACGTCTTCGACCGCTTCTACAAGGCGAGCGCCTCCCGGCCGCGCTCCGAGGGCAGCGGACTCGGACTGTCCATCGCCCTGGAGAACGCCCACATCCACGGCGGCGAGATCACCGCGGCCAACTCCCCGGAGGGCGGAGCGGTGTTCACGCTGCGGCTGCCGCGGGACGCCTCGGAACTGACCGAGGAGAACGGCGAGGGCGGCAGGGACACCAAGACCGACCAGCACAGACCAGGAGAGGAGGGGTCATGACCGTACGACGCCTGCTGGCGCTGCCCCTCCTCGCGGCGCTGCTCACCGGCTGCGGCATCCGGCCCACCGAGGTGCCGACCGACTTCGGGGCGGCGCCGTCCCGGGTGCCGTGCTCGCTGGCCGGGCCCGACCTGTCCACGCAGTCCTCGCACGGCGTGCCGGTGCAGGTGTTCCTGCTGTGCGGGGCGTCCCTGGTCGCGGTCGACCGGACGGTACGGGTCCCGGAGGGCACCCCCGACGCCCAGCGCCGGGTGATCGTGGCGCAGGGGCTGCTGGACCAGCTCGCCGCGTCGCCGTCGGCGGCGGAGAAGGACGCCCGCTACACGACGTACGTGCCGGGCGGCATGAACGTGACCGGGCCCGGCCCGAAGGACCCCGAGGAGGCGCTCCGGCTGAGCACGGCGCCGGCGCGGCTCACCTCCTA
This sequence comes from Streptomyces actinomycinicus, assembly GCF_016741775.1. GTDB lineage: Bacteria > Actinomycetota > Actinomycetes > Streptomycetales > Streptomycetaceae > Streptomyces > Streptomyces actinomycinicus. Next base: position 193,771 of record NZ_JAERRK010000002.1, read on the forward strand.
CGCGCTGGCCCAGCTGGTGTGCACGTTGTCCGACTCGGCGGCTGCCGAGGGCGACGGCTCGGTGATCCTGGGCGGCCCCGGCGCTGCGCCGCTGCGCCGCTACGAGTGCACGGACGAGGTCCGGGAACGCCCCGGGTCCACCCAGCCGCCGTCCAGCGACGTCCCGGCCGCGTAGCGGCGGCACAGCGGCACGCACGCCGGCACCAGCGCCGGCACCAGCGCCGGCACCAGCGCCGGCACCAGCACCAGCACCAGCACCAGCACCAGCACCAGCACCAGCACCAGCACAGGGCTACCGCGCTGAAACGTTTCCGTGGCGGAACCAATCCGCCCGCCCTTCGCGTCTAGGGGTTCGTGCAGCGTCAAGGCTCCATCCGCGGCAGCGCCGCGATCCGCATCCGGGTGACAGGGGGTGTCCTCCTCGTCGCGCATCTGGCCCTTGTCGCCTGGCTGATGCTGCGCCCCCTGGACGTCCCCTGGGTGATGCCCCCGAACGTGCATCCACTGGCCGGCATCCGTGCCGACCTCGCGCTGGGCTGGCCGCAGGCCGTCAGACCCCTCGGCGAGGGCCTCGCGCTGCTCGCTCCGCTGGGCGTCCTGCTGCCGATGGCACACGGCCGGCTCGCCGTCTCCACGCCGGCCTCCCTGGTCCGGACGGCCGCGGCGGGCACCCTGATCTCCCTGGGCATCGCCCTGTTGCAGACCGGCGTACCGGGCCGGGTCGTGGACGTCGACTCGTTGCTGCTGAACACGCTGGGCGTCATCGTGGCCCACCTGGCCGTCGTACCGGCCGGCCGGGCCTGGCTGCGGCGGCGGGAGGCCCGGGAGTCGGGCGCGGCCGAGCAGCAGGTCACCGTCCAGGAGGCGCTGTCTCAGGGACGTACCCCGACGATTCCCAGGGTCGGGATCGCTCCGTAGATCGACGCTTCGTCCCGTTCGTCTCCCTACGCTGGAAAACAGCTGGGGACGCCACTCGGGCGACCCCGTCAGCGGCCCGGAGCCGGGCCGACGACCACGGAGGAACCCACATGACCGCCCTTGCCCGCCCCACCCACGGCCGCATGATCGGCGGAGTGTGCGCCGCACTGGCCCGCCGCTTCGGCACCTCCGCGACGACGATGCGGGTGATCTTCCTGCTGTCCTGCCTGCTGCCGGGCCCGCAGTTCCTGCTCTACATAGCGCTGTGGGTGCTGCTGCCGGCGGAGGACAAGGCCCCCACCGCCTGGTGAGCCCGGCTCCACACACACCGACGGGGCGCTTCCGGACACACCGGAGCGCCCCGTAGGCGTCGTTCGGGGGAGCGGGTCTCAGCCGACCGGGATCCCGTTGATCGGCGCGCCGTGCGTGGGCAGGCCCTTCACCGGCATCCCGCCGAGCAGACCGGCGACGGGCTTGGTCGGGCCCTCGGCGACGACGCTCTCGGCGACAGGCTGCGCGGCGGACACACCCTTGCCGACGGCCGGCGTCGCGGCGGTGACGCCGCGCGCGGCCACGGGCTTGACCGTCTTCAGCGCACCGCTGTCGGGCAGCGCCTCGACGACCTGCTCGGGCGGCAGCGTCTTGGTGACGGTGTTCAGGGTCTTGCCGGCGTCCGTGTTGGCGGGGGCCGCGTCGGCCGCGCCCGCGCCGGCGGCGGCGATGGCGGCACCGAGGGCGGCGACACCGAGGGTCTTGGCAGCAGACTGCTTCATCGTGAATGCGTCCTTGGATCCGGAGACGGGTGATCACAAACGATCTGAGCGGTCCACGACCGTAAACATCCCGGGCCGCCCCTCGCAAACACCGAAATGCGGACGCCTTGTGAAAGCGCGTCCGCATTCCGTGTCATTCGGCAACGAGTGACTACACCACGTTCTCCACAGAACCGCTGGTGGAGGCGGTCTGCCGGAACAGCCATTCGGATTTCAGCTCGGCATATCCGGGCTTGATCACGTCATTGATCATCGCGAGTCGTTCATCGAAAGGAATGAACGCTGATTTCATCGCATTGACGGAGAACCACTGCATGTCGTCGAGCGTGTAACCGAATGCCTCGACGAGGTGCTCGAATTCGCGGCTCATGGTGGTGTGCGACATCAGCCGGTTGTCGGTGTTCACGGTGGCCCGGAAGTGCAGCCGGCGCAGCAGCCCGATCGGGTGCTCGGCGTACGAGGTCGCGGCCCCGGTCTGCAGGTTGGAGCTGGGGCACAGCTCCAACGGGATCCGCTTGTCCCGCACGTAGGAGGCGAGCCGGCCGAGGGCGACCGAGCCGTCCTCCCGGACCTCGATGTCGTCGATGATCCGCACCCCGTGCCCGAGCCGGTCGGCGCCGCACCACTGCAGCGCCTGCCAGATGGACGGCAGCCCGAAGGCCTCGCCGGCGTGGATGGTGAAGTGGTTGTTCTCGCGCTTGAGGTACTCGAACGCGTCCAGGTGCCGGGTGGGCGGGTAGCCGGCCTCCGCACCGGCGATGTCGAAGCCGACCACGCCGGAGTCCCGGTGCCGGTTGGCGAGTTCGGCGATCTCCAGGGAGCGGGCCGCGTGCCGCATGGCGGTCAGCAGGGCGCCGACCCGGATGCGCCGGCCGTTCTCCCGGGCGAGCCGCTCGCCCTGCCGGAAGCCCTCGTTGACGGCTTCGACGACCTCTTCCAGGGTCAGCCCCGCCTCGAGGTGCTGTTCGGGGGCGTAGCGCACCTCGGCGTAGACGACCCCGTCCTCGGCGAGGTCCTCGGCGCACTCGCGGGCGACCCGGATCAGGGCGTCCCGGGTCTGCATCACCCCGACGGTGTGCCGGAAGGTCTCCAGGTACCGTTCCAGCGAACCGGAGTCGGCGGCCTCGTGGAACCAGATGCCCAGCTTGTCGGGGTCGGTCTCGGGAAGGCCGGCATAGCCCGTGTCGCGGGCGAGGTCGACGACGGTACCCGGGCGGAGCCCGCCGTCGAGATGATCGTGCAGCACTACCTTGGGCGCCCGGCGGATCTGGTCCGGCGTCGGAACGTGCGCCGGGACGGCCCCCGTCGGCGGAGTCTGGCTCGTCATCTCCGCACTCTAACTCCTACGCGCGTAGAGAGCCCGGTGTACGCGTGAGCTGATTCCCGGCACTTTTCCGTCGATACGCAACGGTGACCGCGCGTACGGGTTTCGTACACCGCGCCTTCTGACACTGTTCTGTCATGGGACAGCAAGCGACGCCGGTCCGAACGGCCGGGCTGGGGAAGGCAGTCGGCCCCGAGCCGATGTCGGTGAGCGGAGCGGTGCTGCTGCTCCCCGGCGGTGAGGAGAACTCGGCCCGCCGCCCCTCCCCCGTCCGGGCGATGACGCTCATCCGCTCCCTGGGCCGCGCGTTCGCCCGCGCGGGCCGCGGGGAAGGACTCGCCGTCCATCCCGTCCGCTACCGCTACCGGGGCTGGAACGGCAGTGAGGCACATCTGGCGGCGGACGCGGAGTGGGCCGCCGACGAGGTCGTGCGACGTTACGGGGACGTGCCCGTCTGCCTGGCCGGGATCGACATGGGCGGGCGCGCGGCGCTCCGGGCCGGCGGCCACGGAGCCGTCAACTCCGTGGTCGCGCTGGCGCCCTGGCTGCCCGAGGAGGACGTGGCCGCGCCCGCGGAGCCGGTGCGGCAGCTCTCCGGGCGCCGGGTGCTGATCGTGCACGGCACGAACGACGAGCGCACCGATCCCGAGCTGTCGTTCCGGTTCGCCGCCCGGGCGAAGAAGGCGAACCGGGAGGTGTGCCGGTTCGAAGTGCACTCCGACGGACACGGGTTGAACGGGTACCGGGAGGAAGTGCTGTGCCTCGCCTCCGACTTCGTGATGGGTGCGCTGTTCGGGCACTCCGTGTCCCGCCCGGTGGAGGACGCACTGGCCGCACCGCCGCCGATCGGTCTCCGGATGCCGCTGGCCGCGGGGTTCGGGAGGTCCCTGAAGCGGTAGGGCCGGGGTTGCCGTGGGGTTCAGGAGGTCCCTGAAGCGGTAGGGCCGGCGTTGCCGTGGGGTCCGGCAGGCCCCTGAAGGGATGCGGCACGGGAGCTGCCGCGGGGCCGGGGACGCCGGTGGTCCGGGGTCGTCCGCGGCCGTCCCTCAGGCGGGGAGCAGGTTGCCCCTCCTGGAGAGCAGGAACTTCTTGAAGGCCGCCACCGGCGGGGTGTCCGGGCGGTCCGCCAGCCAGGCCACGCCGATCTCGCGGACCGCCCGCGGGGCGGTGACCGTCAGCTCCACCACCCCCGGGCGGGGCACGGTCGGCGGCGGCAGCAGGGCGACCCCCAGGCCGGCCGCCACCAGACCCCTGAGCGTCTCCGCCTCCTCGCCCTCGAAGGCGATGCGCGGCTTGAAGCCGACCTCGCGGCACAGGGCGTCGGTGATCCGCCGCAGGCCGTAGCCGGGTTCCAGGGTCACGAAGGTCTCCTCGGCCGCCTCGGCCAGCCGAACGCGGCGCCGGGCGGCCAGCCGGTGGTCGGCGGGGACCACCAGGCGGAGCTTCTGCTCGTCCAGGCGGCGGGCGACCAGGTCGGGGGCGTCGGGGACCGGCGAGGTGAGGCAGAGGTCCAGTTCGCCGGCCCGGAGCCGCTCCAGCATCGCCTCGCCGTAGTTCTGGACCAGGCTGAAGCGGACGCGCGGGTGGTCGGCGCGGAAGGCGTGCAGCAGACCGGGTACGGTCTCGGCGCCCATGGTGTGCAGGAAGCCGAAGGCGACCTTGCCGGTGGCCGGGTCGGCGTCCGCGCGGACCTCCTCGGCGGCGCGCTCGATCTCCGCCAGGGCCCGCTCGACGGAGGCGAGGAAGGTACGGCCGGCGGTGGTCAGCGAGACCGTACGGCCGTGGCGGGCGAACAGGTCGACGCCCAGGTCCTGTTCCAGGCGGGCCATCGCCCGGGACAGCGTGGACTGCGGGACGTTCATCTCCAGCGCGGCCCGGGTGACGTGCTCCGTACGGGCGACGCCGGCGAAGTACGCGAGGCGGGGCGCGAGCAGCCGCGACATCTCGCTCATGTCTTCTGTGTCACCGGACGGTGACAGTCGCGCCCGTGACCTCTGCTGATGCTCCATGGGAACGATTATGGCGATTCCATGCATTGGACGGATGAGAGGTGTCGTCCCTACGGTCGAAGCATGTCTCCCGCCAGTACCGGGGCGTCCACCGTCGTGGGCGCCGTTCCCTCCGTCCCTGCTCCCGGCTCCGACACCCGTATGACTCCGGGCGGCCCCGGCTACCGCCGGATGAGCTTCGCCCTCTTCCTCGCCGGAGTCGCCACCTTCGCCCTCCTGTACTCCACCCAGGCGCTGCTGCCGCTGATCTCCGGGGAGTTCGGGGTCGCGGCGAGCGAGGCGAGCTGGACGGTGGCGGCCGCGACCGGCGGGCTGGCCCTGTTCGTCCTGCCGATGAGCGCCCTGTCGGAGCGCTTCGGCCGCCGTACGGTGATGACGGCCTCCCTGGCCGTCGCCGTCACGGTCGGGATGCTGGTGCCCTTCGCGCCGTCGCTCGGCGCACTGGTGGTGCTGCGGGCGGTGCAGGGCGCCGCGCTGGCCGGGCTCCCGGCCTCGGCGACGGCGTACCTGGCCGAGGAGGTACGGCCGAAGGCACTGGTCACGGCGATCGGTCTGTTCGTGGCGGGCAACAGCGTCGGCGGGATGAGCGGCCGGGTGATCACCGGCTGGGTCGCGCAGGAGTGGGGCTGGCGTATCTCGGTCGGCGTGATCGGCGTGCTCGCCGTCGCCTGCGCCGTGGCCTTCCGGCTGCTGCTGCCGGCGCCGCGGCACTTCAAGGCCGGTTCCCTGCGCCCGCGGGTGCTGCTCGGCACGGTCCGCGACCACCTGTCCGACCCGCTGCTGCGCCGCCTGTACGTGATCGGCGCGCTGTTCATGACCGTGTTCGGCGGCGTGTACACGGTGATCGGGTACCGGCTGACGGCCGAGCCGTTCGGACTGCCGCAGGGCATCGTGGGCTCGATCTTCCTGGTCTACCTGGTGGGTACGGTCTCGGCGTCCACCGCGGGCCGGCTCGTCGGCCGGTTCGGCCGCCGGGGCGCGCTGTACCTGGCGGGCGGTACGACGGCGGCGGGCCTGCTGCTGTCCCTGGCCGGTTCCCTCCCGCTGGTCCTGCTGGGCCTGGTGCTGATCACGGCGGGCTTCTTCGCCGGGCACGCGGTGGCCTCGTCGGCGGTCAGCAGGACCGCCACCCACGGCCGGGCCCAGGCCTCGGCGCTGTACCAGTCCGCGTACTACGTCGGCTCCAGCGTGGGCAGTACGGTCGGTGCGCTGGCCTTCCACGCGAACGGCTGGACCGGCACGGTCGGCGTCGGTCTCCTGGCGGTCCTCGGCGTCGTCGCCGTCACGGTCCTCGGTTCGCGGGCGGCCCGGGTCGCGGCCCGACGGGAGCCGGTGGGCGCACACTGACGCGCGCCCCCTTCTCACCTGCACGTTCATGAACTCCGGGGGCCATTGTCAGTCCTCTGCGGTAGCTTCCCAAGTGGCGTGACGGAGCGCCGGGGAACGGCCGCAGGGGTGGGTGGACGATGGGCGACAGCACGGCGACGGCAGATCTGGACGTCGCACTGGAGAAGCACCGGACCGAGCTGACCGGGTACTGCTACCGGATGCTCGGTTCCTCCTTCGAGGCCGAGGACGCGGTGCAGGACACGCTGGTGCGGGCCTGGCGCAGCTACGAGAAGTTCGAGGGCCGGTCCTCCCTGCGCTCGTGGCTGTACCGGATCGCGACGAACGTGTGCCTGGACATGCTGGCGGCGGGCAACAAGCGGGCGCGGCCGATGGACCTGACGGAGTCGACCCCGCTGGCCCGGGCGGCGCTCTCACCGCGCCCGGACAACACCTGGCTGGAGCCGATGCCGGACGCGCGCGTGCTGCCGGCGGTGGAGGATCCCGCGGAGGCCGCGGTCGCCAAGGAGTCCGTGCGGCTCGCGTTCATGGCGGCCCTGCAGCAACTGCCGCCCAAGCAGCGGGCCGTGCTGATCCTGCGTGAGGTGCTGGCCTGGAAGGCGAGCGAGGTCGCCGAGCTGCTGGAGACCACGGTCGCGTCGGTCAACAGCGCGCTGCAGCGGGCCCGGGCCACGCTGGCCCAGCGGGAGCAGTCCGGCGCCCGCGCGGAGGTCTCCGACCCGCTCGACGCGGAGCAGCAGAAGCTCCTCGAGCGGTACGTCGCGGCCTTCGAGGGGTACGACATGACGGCGCTCACGGCGCTCCTCCACGAGGACGCCATCATGACGATGCCGCCGTTCGACCTGTGGCTGACCGGCCACGACGACATCGCCGGCTTCATGACCACCATCGGCTCCGCCTGCGAGGGCTCGCGGCTGCTCCCGGTCCGGGTGAACGGCCTGCCCGGCTTCGCCCAGTACAAGCCCGACCCTGACACCGGCGGCTACAGCCCCTGGTCCATCCAGGTCCTGGAGATCTCAGACGGCCGGCTGACCGGGTTCCACTTCTTCCTCGACACCCAGCGCTGGTTCCCGCTCTTCGACCTGCCCCTCCACCTGGAAGCGAAGGCCGACGAGGTGCAGAAGGGCCAGTAGCGCGGGACCGGGGTCCCGCAGCCGGATCCGCCCGCCGGCCCGGCGGGCGGTCAGCTCCAGCCGGGCGAGCAGGTCCACGGCCGCCAGCCCCGGCGGCCCCAGCCCGCCCACGTCACACACGACCACCCCCGCCCCACCGTTCTCCAGCAACTCCCGCAGCTCGGCGCACAGGTCCGTGACCCGGTCACGGCTGACGGGACCGGGCAGCATGAGCACGGCGGGGTTCTCGGTATCCACGTGCGGTAGACCGGCGGAGCGGGCACAACTCATCGCGGCCGGCCCGCCGCCGCCGGCAGCACGATCGACATCACATTGACCTGCGCCTCTTTCCCGCCCGAGGGTGGGCCCTGTGGTGGGGGTACTGAGCGGGTTCGCGGTGATCGCGGTCGTCATCGGGGTGGGTTATGTCCTGGGGCGCCGTGGGACGCTCGGCGCGCAGGGTGGTGAGGTGCTGACCCGGCTGGCGTTCACGGTGGCCGGACCGGCGCTCCTCTTCACGACCCTCGCGCGCGCCGACCTGTCGGTGCTGTTCTCCGCCCGTCTGCTCGTGACGGCGCTCAGTACGGCCGCCGTGGCCGGCGTCTTCGTGACGGTCGGTGTGCTGCGGCGCTGGGGGGTGGGTCGTACGACGATCGGCGCGCTGTGCTCCGGATACGTCAACTCGGGCAACCTCGGCATCCCGATCGCCGCGTACGTCCTGGGTGACGCGTCCCTGGTGGCGCCGGTGCTGCTCTTCCAGGTCGTGCTGGTCACGCCGGTCGCCCTCACGGTCCTGGACCTGTCCGGAGGGGGCGGGAAGGGCTCGGTGGGACGGATGCTGCTGACACCGCTGCGGAATCCGATAGCGGTCGGTTCCCTGTCCGGTGCCGTGGTGGCGGCGGCGGGCTGGCAGCTTCCGGGCCCGGTCATGAACCCGCTCGCCCTGATGGGTGCGATGTCCGTGCCGGCGGCGCTGCTGGCCTTCGGCATGTCCCTGCACGGCGAACCGGTTCCGGGCCGGGGCGCGGACCGGCTGCCGGTCCTGCTGTCCGTCGCGCTGAAGTCCCTGGGGCAGCCGTTGACGGCCTGGCTGCTGGCGAGGGAGGTCTTCGGCCTGCACGGGGCCACGCTGCTGGACGTGGTGGTGACCGCGGCCCTCCCGGGCGCCCAGAACCTCTTCACCTACGCGAGCCGCTACCGCGTCGCCGAATCCCTGGCCCGCGAGTCGGTCCTGCTCTCCACGGTGGTGTCGGTGCCGGTGCTGGTGGGGGTGGCGGCGGTGCTGGGGTGAGACCGGGTTCAGCCGACGGGGAACTCTCCGGTGTCGAGGGTGATCCCGAACGGCTCGGGCAGCTTGATGGCGTCGCCGAACTTCACCCCGCTCAGGACGCGGTAGACGTCACCCTTCGGCTCTCCGTAGAGGGTCGCGGTGGGGCCCCCGGGTGCCCAGCGATCGACCAGGAGGTAGAGCGGGATGCCGGCGGTGGCGTACGCGGCGGGCTTGCTGACCCGGTCGTGGCTCGCGTTGGACCTGGAGGTGACCTCGACGACGAGTTCGGCGAGGGCGGCGGGGATGTGGGAGTCGGATTCCGGGTGTTCCGGTACGGGAGCGACCACCAGATCCGAGATGAACATGCCCAACCGAGAGGGCACGGAGACCGCCAGGGTCTGGAAGATCTCCCAGTCCTCGGGGATCACCGAGTAGAGGCGACGCTGGATGCGGGCCGCGATGACGTTGTGGCGGAACGCGGGAGCAGGTGACACGGTGATGATCCCCTCGATGATCTCCACCTTGCTGCCCTCGGGCCATTCCATGTCCTCCCAGTACCGGACGAGGTCGTCCCAGTTCTGGTGGGGTTCCTGGCTGACCGTGAGTGCGCTCACGGCGGTCTCCTATCGGTGCGTCACCGGTCCCAGCATGCCGAACGGGACCGGTGGAGGTCCACCGGTCCCGTTCACCCGAAAGGAGTTTCCGCAGGTCAGGCGATACGTTCCCGCACCACCGGCGTGGCCTGGAAGTCCGTGCCCGGGGCCGCGATGTCGTAGGAACCCTGCACCGCCTGGAGCGCGTAGTCGAAGCGCTCGGGGGTGTCGGTGTGCAGGGTGAGGAGGGGCTGGCCCGCGGTGACCGTGTCGCCCGGCTTGGCGTGCATCTCGACGCCCGCCGCCGCCTGCACCGGGTCCTCCTTGCGGGCGCGGCCGGCGCCCAGACGCCAGGCGGCGACACCGATGTCGTAGGCGTCGAGGCGGGTCAGGACACCGGAGGACGGCGCCTTGATGACGTGCTGCTCCTTCGACGTGGGCAGCTCGGCGTCCGGGTCGCCGCCCTGGGCCGCGATCATCCGCCGCCAGACGTCCATCGCCGAGCCGTCGGCCAGCGCCTTCGCCGGGTCGGCGTCCCTGACGCCGGCCGCGTCGAGCATCTCGCGGGCCAGGGCGATCGTCAGCTCGACGACGTCCGCGGGGCCGCCGCCCGCGAGGACCTCGACGGACTCGCGGACCTCGAGGGCGTTGCCCGCCGTCAGGCCGAGCGGGGTCGACATGTCCGTCAGGAGCGCGACCGTCTTCACACCGTGGTCCGTGCCGAGGCCGACCATCGTGGACGCCAGCTCGCGCGCGTCCTCGATCGTCTTCATGAAGGCGCCCGTGCCGACCTTCACGTCCAGGACCAGCGAGCCCGTGCCCTCGGCGATCTTCTTCGACATGATCGAGGAGGCGATCAGCGGGATGGCCTCGACCGTGCCGGTGACGTCGCGCAGGGCGTACAGCTTCTTGTCCGCGGGGGCCAGGCCGTCGCCCGCCGCACAGATCACCGCGCCGGTGGTGTCGAGGACGTGCAGCATCTCCTCGTTCGACAGCAGCGCGCGCCAGCCGGGGATCGACTCCAGCTTGTCCAGGGTGCCGCCGGTGTGGCCGAGGCCCCGGCCGGAGAGCTGCGGGACGGCGGCGCCGCAGGCCGCGACGAGGGGGGCCAGCGGAAGGGTGATCTTGTCGCCGACGCCGCCGGTGGAGTGCTTGTCGGCCGTCGGGCGGGACAGCGACGAGAACTCCATGCGCTCGCCGGAGGCGATCATGGCCGCGGTCCAGCGGGCGATCTCCCGGCGGTTCATGCCGTTGAGCAGGATCGCCATGGCGAGCGAGGACATCTGCTCGTCGGCGACCTCACCGCGGGTGTACGCGTCGATGACCCAGTCGATCTGCTCGTCGGTCAGCTCGCCGCGGTCCCGCTTGGTGCGGATCACGGAGATGGCGTCCATGGCCATGGCTGGTGTGGTTCCTTCCGGGAGGTGCGAAGTGTGCGGCCCCCCTGCGAGCGGGGCAGGGGGGCCGTACGGCGTTACTTGGTGAGATGGTCCGGGCCGAAGGCCTGGGGCAGCATCTCCGACAGTGCGAGGACGCCCGCGGGGGTGTCCAGGAGGAGGCCGGGGCCGCCGAACTCGTAGAGCAGCTGGCGGCAGCGGCCGCACGGGACCAGCAGGGCGCCGGTGCCGTCGACGCAGGTGAAGTGCGTCAGCCGGCCGCCGCCGGTGCGCTGCAGCTGCGAGACCAGCCCGCACTCGGCGCACAGGCCGAGCCCGTAGGAGGCGTTCTCGACGTTGCAGCCGGTGACCGTGCGTCCGTCGTCGACCAGGGCCGCCACGCCGACCGGGTACCCCGAGTAGGGGGCGTAGGCGTGGGACATGGCTTCCCGCGCCTCGGCGCGGAGCGCCTCCCAGTCGAACCCGCCGGCTTCCTGAGTCACTTGCCCTGGCCCTTCCGGTAGCGCATGCCGTCCGCCTTCGGCATCCGCAGGCGCTGCGCGGACAGCGACAGCACGAGCAGGGTGACGACGTACGGGGTGGCGCCCACGAAGTCGCTCGGGACCTCGTCGGTGAACAGGTACCAGACCAGGACCAGTGCGGCCGTCATGAGGGCGATCCCGCCCTGCCAGTGTGCCTTCTTGTACATCTTCCAGCCCGCGAGCAGCGCGAGCAGGACGACCAGCAGCAGGAGCAGGGCGTGGACGGTGACACCGCCGTTGCGGAGCTGGAGCGCGTCGGAGTAACCGAACAGGCCCGCGCCCATGGCCAGGCCGCCCGGGCGCCAGTTGCCGAAGATCATGGCGGCGAGACCGATGTAACCGCGGCCGCCGGTCTGGCCCTCGAGGTAGGTGTGCGAGGTGACCAGCGCGAGGAAGGCGCCGCCGAGGCCGGCGAGACCGCCGGAGACGGCCACGGCCGCGTACTTGTACCGGTAGACGTTGACGCCGAGCGACTCAGCGGCGGTCGGGTTCTCACCGCAGGAGCGCAGCCGCAGGCCGAACGGGGTGCGCCACAGCAGCCACCAGCTGCCGACGAACAGCAGCACGGCGAGGATCGTCACGACGGACAGGTTGGTGATCAGACCGCCGATGATGCCGGCGAGGTCGGAGACCAGGAACCAGTGGTGCTTCTCGATCGACGCGAGGCCGTCCGAGAGGCCGGGGACCGTGATGTCGGGCAGCGAGTCCGCGGGCGGGGACTGCTTGGGGTTGCCGCCCGCCTCCGAGGCCTTGCCCTCGGCGAAGAACAGCTTGGCGAGGTACTGGGTGGCACCGAGCGCGAGGAGGTTGACCGCCACACCGGAGACGATGTGGTCGACGCCGAAGGTGATGGTGGCGACGGCGTGCACGAGGCCGCCGAGGACACCGAAGCCGATGCCGCACAGCAGGCCGAGCCAGGGGCTGGACTGCCAGCCGATCCAGCCGGCGCCGAAGGTGCCGAGGATCATCATGCCCTCGAGGCCGATGTTGACCACGCCGGCCCGCTCCGACCAGAGGCCGGCGAGACCGGCGAGACCGATCGGCACGGCGAGTCCGAGCGCGGCGGCGACCTGGCCGGCCGAGTCCAGCTGGTTGGAGCCGGTGATCATGCGGACGGCTGCGACGAGCAGCAGGGCGCCGGCGACGATCATGAGGATCTGGCCGACCGAGCGGCCCGAGCGCTGGGGCGCGTTGCCCGCCTTGGGCGCCGCGGGCGGCGGCGCGTCGGTCATCGTGGCGGTCATGACGCCACCTCCTGCTTCTTCGTCGCGGCGGCCTGGGCGGCGAGTTCGGCGCCGACCTTCTGCTGCTGGCGCTTCAGGCCGTAGCGGCGTACGACCTCGTAGGCGATCACGACGCACAGGACGATGACGCCCTGGATGACGCCGAGGATCTCCTTGTCGTAGCCCTCGAACTCAAGGTGATTGGTGGTGCGCTCCAGGAAGCCCCAGAGCAGGGCACCGAGCGCGATGCCGATCGGGTTGTTGCGGCCGAGCAGCGCGATGGCGATACCGGTGAAACCGATACCGGCGGGGAAGCTGTTGTCGTACTGGTGGCTCTCGTTCAGCAGCGTGGGCATGCCGATCAGACCGGCCACGGCACCAGAGATGATCATGCTGGTGGCGACCATCTTCTTCACCGACACACCGCTCGCCGAAGCGGCGCTCTCGGACTGGCCGACCGTGCGCAGGTCGAAGCCGAACCGGGTGCGGCCGAGCACGAACCAGTAGGCGAGGCCGACGACCACGGCGACGATGATGAAGCCGTCCAGGACACCGGCCGGGCCCGTGTCGATGTTGAAGAAGTGCGAGGACGACGGCAGCGGCTTGGTGGAGACCAGGGTGCCGCCCTGCTGCAGCTCGCCGAGCCGGCCGGGCTGGAGCAGGTAGCCGATGATCGCGGTGGCGATCGAGTTCAGCATGATGGTCGCGATGACCTCGCTGACGCCCCGGGTCACCTTCAGGACACCGGCGATGGCCGCCCACAGGGCGCCGGTCGCCATGGCGCAGATGATGATCAGCGGGATGGCGAGCCAGCCGGGCACGGTCAGCGCGCCGCCGAGGACGGCGGCCATGAACGCGGCGAGCCGGTACTGGCCGTCGACACCGATGTTGAACAGGTTCATGCGGAAGCCGATGGCCACCGCGACACCCGCGAGGTAGTACGTCGTCGCCTTGTTCAGGATGTAGACCTGGCTGTCGCTGGCGAAGCCGTAGGTCGTCATGTCGCTGAAGGCGGCGCCGGGGTTCTTGCCGGTCGCGAGGATCACCAGGGCGGTGACGAGGAGCGCGGCGACGATCGCCAGTACCGGCGCGGCGATACCGAGGAGCAGGCGCTCCTTGTCGATCCGTGAGGTCAGCTTCTTCATCGCTCGTCGTCCTCTGTGTGCTCCAGGTGGCCGGTGGCCGCACCCGTCATGGCGGAGCCCAGCTCTTCGGGGGTGATGGTGGCGGGGTCGGCGTCGGCGACCAGACGGCCGCGGTACATCACCCGCAGGGTGTCGGAGAGGCCGATCAGCTCGTCCAGGTCGGCGGAGATCAGCAGCACCGCCAGGCCCTCGCGGCGGGCCTCGCGGATGTAGTCCCAGATGGCCGCCTGGGCGCCGACGTCCACACCACGGGTGGGGTGGGCGGCGATGAGCAGCTTGGGGTTGTGGCTCATCTCGCGGCCGACGATCAGCTTCTGCTGGTTGCCGCCGGACAGCGAGGCCGCGGTCACGTCGATGCCGGGGGTGCGGACGTCGTAGGCCTCGACGATCCGCTCGGTGTCGGTGCGGGCCGCCTTGATGTCGAGCAGTCCGCCGCGCGAGTTGGGCTTCTCGGTGACGTGGCCGAGGATGCGGTTCTCCCACAGCGGCGCTTCCAGGAGCAGGCCGTGGCGGTGGCGGTCCTCGGGGATGTAGCCGATGCCGGCCTCGCGGCGGGCGCGGGTGGCGACGCGGGAGATGTCGGTGCCGTCGAGCGTGACGACGCCGGCGTCCGGGTGGCGCATGCCCATGATCGCCTCGACCAGCTCGGACTGGCCGTTGCCCTCCACGCCGGCGATGCCGAGGACCTCGCCCTTGTGGATGGTGAAGGAGATCTCGTCCAGGATGATCCGCTCGATGCCGTCCAGGTCGGTCTGCGACAGGTGCACACCGTCCAGCTGGAGCATCGGGACGTCCGTGACGGTGGACTCCTCCGTCTCCGGCGTGGGCAGCTCGCTGCCGACCATCAGCTCGGCGAGCTGCTTGGGGGTGGTGCCCCGCGGCTCGACGGTGCCGACGGTGGTGCCGCGCCGGATGACGGTGATCTCGTCGGCGACGGAGAGCACCTCGCCCAGCTTGTGGGAGATGAAGATGACGGTGAGGCCCTCGGCCTTGAGGTCACGCAGGTTGTCGAAGAGCGCGTCGACCTCCTGCGGCACGAGCACGGCGGTCGGCTCGTCGAGGATGAGGGTCTTGGCGCCGCGGTAGAGGACCTTGAGGATCTCCACGCGCTGGCGGTCGGCGACGCCCAGTTCCTCGACGAGGACGTCGGGCCGGATGTTCAGGCTGTAGGCGTCCGAGATCTCCTTGATCCGGGCGCGGGCCTTGCCCCCGATGCCGTGCAGCTTCTCCGCGCCGAGGACGACGTTCTCCAGCACGGTGAGGTTGTCGGCGAGCATGAAGTGCTGGTGCACCATGCCGATGCCGCGGGCGATGGCGTCGCCGGGGTTGTGCAGGACGACCTGCTCGCCGTTGACGGTGATGGTGCCCTCGTCCGGCTGCTGCATGCCGTAGAGGATCTTCATCAGGGTGGACTTGCCGGCGCCGTTCTCACCGCACAGGGCATGGACGGTGCCCGTACGGACCGTGATGTCGATGTCGCGGTTGGCGACGACGCCGGGGAAACGCTTGGTGATGCCGCGCAGTTCGACGGCAGCGGGAGGGCTGGACGCGTTGATGGCGCACTCTCCTCGGGGAAAGGGGCTGCGGGGAGGGGGCAGGCGTCGGCGACGCTAGCGCGGCAACTCCGTGCTACACGCGTAGAGTTGACACATTGTTATGGCTCGGCGAGGGGGCTCCGAGAGGCGCCCCCGCGCCGAGCCGGGGTCCGACGGGACCCGTCAGGTCACGGGGTGGTCTTGACCTTGATCGAGCCGTCGATGATCTTCTTCTTCGCGTCGTCCAGCTTGTTCTGGAGGTCGTCGATGAAGCCGCCGCTGGTGGCCAGCGACACACCGTCCTTGGCCAGCGAGTAGCTGTTGGTGCCGCTCAGCGGCTTGCCGTCGTGGACGGACTTGACGAAGTCGTAGACGCCGACGTCGACGTTCTTGACCATCGAGGTCAGGATCGCGTTCTTGTACTTGGCGAGACCCGGGATGTTGTACTGGTCCGAGTCGACGCCGATGGCCCAGGCGCCCTTCTTGCCGGCCACGGCCTCGATCGCGCCGTTGCCGGAGGAGCCGGCCGCGGTGTAGATGACGTCCGCGCCGTTGTCGAGCATGCCCTGCGCGGCCTCCTTGCCCTTGTCGGGGCTGGCGAAGCCGGAGGTGTCCGAGCCGTGGCTCAGGTACTGGGTGTCGACCTTGATCTTCGGGTTGGTGTCCTTGACACCCTGGACGTAGCCCGCCTCGAACTTCTTGATCAGCGGAACGTCGACGCCGCCGATGAAGCCGACGTGCTTCGTCTTGGTCTTCAGCGCGGCAGCGACACCGGCCAGGTAGGAGCCCTGCTCCTCGGTGAAGGTGATGCTGTCGACGTTGGTGCCGTTCACGACCGAGTCGACGATGCCGAAGCTCGTCTTCGGGTACTTCGCGGCGACCTTGGTCATGGAGGCGGCGTAGGCGTAGCCGACACCGATGACGGGGTTGTAGCCGGCCTCGGCCAGGTCCGACAGGCGCTGCTCGCGGTCGGCCTCGGTGTCCGAGGTCTTCGCGGTCAGCTCCTTGATCTCGCCGCCGAACTCCTTCTTGGCCTTGTCGGCACCGCGCGCGGCGGAGTCGTTGAAGGAGCGGTCACCACGACCGCCGACGTCGAACGCGAGACCGATCTTGACGCCCTTGCCGTCGCCCGAGGAGGACGAGCCCGAGTCGTTGTCGGACGAGGTGCTGCCACAGGCAGTGGCAGTCAGTGCGAGTGCTGCGGACGCGATACACGCAGCGGAAAGCTTGGCTACCCGGCGCACGGGAAGGCTCCTTCACCTGACCTGAGCGCCATGTCGGCGCTTGATGTGAGCACCATGTCAGTGCTCGAGCCGGGACGCCCCTTCGGCGTCGGCTTCGCGGCATCGTAACGCGCGTAGATGTCGCAAAAAACCCTCTCGCGAAGCCGTTATCGATTCGAGGCAAACAGCTTCTGAACTCGGACTCCCAGGCCTGTCACGGCGCTGTCGCGGACCGTGTGCGAATGGCTGGGATCCCTGTTGCGCCGGTCAGGGGAACGGCCCCCGAAGGGGCCGCCCCGCTCAGCCGGGGGCCACGCCGGTGTCCAGGAAGGCCGCCGCGGTGAACATCTCCACGCCTACCGTGATCGCGTGTTCGTCGGCGTCGAAGTCGCCCTGGTGGAGGTCGCGGACAGTACGGTCGCCCGGACGGCGCACCCCCAGACGGGCCATCGCACCGGGCACGTCCTCCAGGTACCAGGAGAAGTCCTCGCCGCCCAGGCTCTGCTCGGTGCTCTCGACGGACTTCATGCCACGCCGCGCGACCATGGCGCGGCGCAGCAGCTCGGTGGACTCCCGGTCGTTGACGACGGGCGGCACCCCGCGCATGTAGTTGATCTCGGACTTGGCGCGGTGCAGGGTGGCGACCTCGTCGATGGCCGCATGGACGACGTCGGGCGCGTCCCGCCAGGCGTCGATGTCCAGGCAGCGGATGGTCCCGGACAGCTCAGCGTGCTGCGGAATGACGTTCGGGGCATGGCCGCACTCGATCCGGCCCCAGGTCACGGCGAGTCCGGCGCGGGTGTCGACGCGCCGGGCGACCAGCGCGGGGACGTCGACGGCGACGCGGGCGGCCGCGGTGACCAGGTCGGTGGTCAGATGGGGACGGGCGGTGTGCCCGCCGGGCCCGTCCAGGGTGATCTCCAGCCGGTCGCAGGCGCTGGTGATGGGGCCGTGGCGCAGTCCGACCTTCCCCGCGTCGACCTTGGGGTCGCAGTGCGCGGCGAGGATCCGGCCGACCCCGTCGAGCGCTCCGTCCGAGATGGCGCCGAGCGCCCCGCCGGGCAGCACTTCCTCCGCGGGCTGGAAGAGCAGTCGCACCGGGCGGGGCAGCAGGCGCTTGGCGTGCAGGTCGGCGAGGACGAGCCCGGCGCCGAGGACGACGGTCGTGTGCACGTCGTGACCGCACGCGTGCGCCCGGTCCGGCACGGTCGACCGGTACGGGCAGTCGGTCTTGGTGTCCGGGATGGGCAGGGCGTCGATGTCGGCGCGCAGCGCGAGGAACGGTTCGGCCGGCTGCTCACCCTCCGCGAGCCCGATGTCACAGATGAGTCCGGTCCCGGAGGCGAGCACACGGGGCCTGAGCCCTGCTCGCTCCAGCCGCTCCTTGATCGCGGCGGTGGTACGGAACTCCTGGTTGCCCAGCTCTGGGTGCATGTGCAAGTCGCGGCGGAACGCGACGAGTTCGGCGTGCAGGGACTCGCTCAGCACACCGGGGAGCACATCCCCCGCGAGGCCGGCCTCGGACTCTAGGGACATCAATTGCTTCACCCTCTGAAGGGTAGGACGCCCGGGTGGTCAACTACCCCTCGATCAACAAAACTTCAGCCCGTTAGGGGAAGAAAATCTGACCGGCGGACGCATGGCGGCGGACTTGGGTGGGTAAAACCTCTCTTTCCTCCTTCCACGCATACCACGCATCGCGGGTATCACGCGCGTCATGTCCACGAACCGGACCCCCGGGGACCCGGCCCGCGGTAGCGTCCACGGGCGTGAGCGACAGCGTCCATGCGCGTGAGCGACAGCGTCCATGCGCGTGAGCGACAGCGTCCACGGGCGTGAGCGGCTCGACCGCGGACTCCCTGCGGACGGTCCGCGCCTCCTACGACGCGATCGCCGGGGCCTGCTCCGCCCACTTCCCCGGCGGGCCGGAGCAGCGCAGCGGCTAGAAGTGCTCGACCTCCTGGCCGTCGGGGACCTGGTAGCAGCCCGAGACGACCATCAGGCTCAGTTTGGGGGGGTTCCTCTTCTCCATCTGGGTGATGTGCACGCCGGCCTTCTTCGCGTCGTTGTCGGCGATCAAGACGGTGTTCTTGTTCTTACTGGTGTCCTGGCCGTACCGGACGATCTTCCAGCCGTGCTTCGGCAGGTCCTCCTTGAGGTGCTGCATCGCGGTACCCAGATCCGTCGCCGACGTCGGGTAGAAGCTCCACTGGTGGAAGATCTGGAAATGGGTGTCGCGGTCCTTGCCCGGGCACTCCTGGACACCCGGGCGGCTGTCGGACGCCTTGCCCTTGACGCCGATCAGGTCGTAGATCCCGCTGGAGACCCTTTCCATAGCGTCCGAGGCGTCCCGCGAGGTGCTCGTGCCGGAGGACCGGACACCGCCCGAGCCGCTGTCGGAGGTGCTGTCGGCGCCGTTGACAGAGTTGTCGTGAGTCATGCTGCATCCGGTGAGGGTGGTGAGTACGAGGGGTACGGCGAGCACGAGTGCGCTCAGGCTGATCTTCACGTCGCGAGGTCTCTCTTACTTCACATGCGCCCAGAAGTCGGGCGGCGGCTTCAGCTGCGCGTCGTCTCCGTGCCCGACGACGACCAGGGCCTGGTTCTTCAGGCTGTCGGAGTTCACGTTCCAGTACCCGCTGTGCCCTTCCGTGTCCGTGGTCATCTGGTTGGCACCGAATTCCTGGTCGCTCGGGATGACGAAGCGATCCCCGCCGTGCCCCCAGCGGCCGAGGTCCGGAACGACGTCTCCGTCGGCCTCCTCGTTCCAGACGTGTCCCTTGGGGACGTCCATCTCGTCCGCATGGGACACCTTCACCCCGGGGCTACCGGCGAAGACTACGTCGTCGGCGTTGAGATCACCCGTCTGGGCGGCGGCACCGACCAAGGTGGTGCCGTACGAGTGACCGATCACCGTGCGGTGCGTTCCGGCCTCACCGGTATGCGACGCGTCAAGGCCGTCCAGGAACTTGTTGAACGCCGGGGCACCGTCGTACGCGTAGTGCTCGAACGGTGCGTCCTTGTAGACGTCGTCCGGTGCGTCGTAGCCGAGCCAAGTGATCGTGGAGACGGACTTTCCGTCGGCCTCGTCGTGGGCCGCGTGCCACACGTTGACCATACGGTCGATGTTGCCGCCGATGCTGTTCAGGTCCGATGTCGTGCCCGGTACATAGACCGCTTGGTGATCCGCCGTGTCAGGATTGCCGTTGGCGATGATCGCGCGGCCGTCTCCGTCGGCGTCGAACCCGAGCAGATAGGCCTCGGGCAGTCCGTTCGAACCCGTCTGGTCGAAGCGCTTCTGGATCGCCTCCATGCCGTCGAGTCCGCCACGGGCTTCCTTGCGGGCCTTGTCCCAGTCCTTCCACTCCTGGCTCACGACCATCGCGCCCTTCACCTCGCGCCCGGTGATCGGGCTGATGTAGGGCTCGTACTGCTTTGGCTCGGGATGCTTCTTCAGCCATGCGTCATAGGACACCTGGGCCTTGCCGTGGGCCTCGTCCAGGACGATGCGGTTGGCCTCGTCGCGCACCGTGGAGGGCAGGCCGTCGAGCTTGCCCACGCTGTCGGGGCGCATGGAGACATAGGCCGCCTTCTCCTCGTCGCTGAGCCCTTTCCACCAGGCGGCGTTGTCCTTCGGGCTGCCGTCCTTGGGCGGGTGCGGGAGGGAGTCGAGGTACTTCTTGCCGGCCTCGCTCACACCGTCCTGGTCCGACTTCACGTCCGCCCAGTCCCGGTCCGAGACCTTCAGGTCGTCGTCGGCCTTCAACGCCCGCAGCTTCGGCGCCCACTTGGCGTCCGCGTCCGTGGCCTCCTTGAGGGCGTCACCGATGCGGTTCGCGAACCCGACCGCCTTGCCGAAGTTCGGGTTGGGGTGCTGGTGGATGGCCTGCTGCTCGATCGCCGCCGACGTCGGGTCCGTCATGCTGGTGCTCGGCGACACGGTGTCGCCCGCGGGCACCTTGCCGTCGACCTCCTTGCCGCCCGGCGGGAAGGACACCGAGCCGTCCGCACCGACCGTGCAGCCGGCCGCCTTGGCGTCCTCCAGGGCCGCTTCGAGCTTCTTCTTGGCCGCCGCCATCTCGTAGGCGAAAGCGTTCAGTGCGGTACTGGCCAGCGCGCACTCGGTCTGGACGTAGTGGAAGTTCTGGCCCAGGTCCTTCAGCTCCCGCAGGGCCGCCTCCAGTGCCTTGCCCTCGAGCTGGTTGCGCAGACCCGGAGCGATCGTGTTCTCGATCGTGTCCTTGGCCGTGCTCGCCATGTCGCTCGTGGCCCGGTACCCGTCGGCGGCCTCCTCGAACTGCGAGGGCTTCAGCGCCTTCAGCGTCGCTATGTCCATGACCGCCCCGTCACCGGCCCTTCGTCTGGCCGCCGACGGCCTCGGTGTCCGCGTACTTCGTCTTCAGCTTGTCCAGCGCCGCCTGCACATCCCCGTCGGTCTTCGACAGATCGTGCCCGGCGCTCTCCATGACCCCGCCGAGATCGACGCAACGGCCCTTCACGTCACCGACGTACTTCTTCCAGGAGTCGTACAACTCCTTCTGTGCCGCCGCCGACTCACAGCCCGACGTCTCACCGAGCCCCGACTGGCCGTCGTCCAGCTTGCCCAGCGCCTTGCCGACGCCGTCCTGCAGGCCCTTGGTGTCCTCGCCGGCCTGCGTCCAGGTCTTCTTGTCCGCCTTGAGCTTGCCCGCGGCACCGCTGCCGCCCGGATCCATCGGTATGTGGTTCAGCTGCATCCGCGTGGAGCCGCCGCGGGCCGCCGCGTCCGCCTTCAGTTGCTCCCACTCGTCCCAGGCCATGCGCGTGGACCTCCCCGTTGACCGCTGGCCGGCATCCCCCGCCGACGCACGCCATGCTCACCATGGCGGCCGTCGGAAATCAAATCAAACCCGCAACCGATTCCCGAACTCAGGTCGGAAAACGACGGGTTCGGACGGCCGGGCGGTGCCGAAGGGCTGCCCGGCGCTACGCCAGGCTCACCGCCGCCAGCCGGTGGACGTCGCGGGCGGTGCCGGTGACGCCGGACAGGAAGCCCTGGGCCCGCGGGGATGCGGTGTCCGTGAGCCAGGCCGGGTCGATGTCGCAGACCGCGACGCGGACGCCGGTGCCGGCCAGGGCCAGCGGAAGGGTGTGGACGACCGTGGAGGGGAAGCTGAGGATCGTACGGCCGATGGGTCCGCGACGGGCGATCAGTTCCAGGGGGAGGTCCGGGCGGACTATCTCCAGGCCCGTCTCGGCGGCCAGGCGGTGCAGCTTCTCGGCGCTCTCGCGGCGGTGGGCGAAGTAGCGGGTGGCTCCGTGCGCCTTGGCCAGGCCCCGGACGGCCTCCAGGTAGCGGTCGCCGTCCACGACGCCGGTCTCCACCAGGGAGGTGCCGACCATGTCCGCGGTCCTGGTGATGCGCGGCGGGCCGAAGCGCGCGCGGGTCCAGGAGAAGTCGTTGGCGGTGACGGTGACGCCGTCGGGGACCTCGGTCACCGGCATGGAGGAGAAGACCTCGACGCGGCGGCCGGCACTCGGGGTGAGGCGGCGCCGGGCCGAGGAGGAGACGGGGGCGAACAGCAGATCACGGGCGCCGGGGCGGCCACCCTTGCGGTGCCAGCGGACCAGGCGTTCGCCGCGCGCCAGCTGGGCGACGAACTCCATCGTCGCCGTGCCGTCGTCGACCACGACGAGGTCCTTCGCCCGGGTGATCGTGAGGAGCAGCTGTACGTAGCGGGAGAACGGGTCCCCCATGACGATGCGGTCGGCCCGGCGGAGGGAACCCGCCAGGCCGCCGATCGTGTGGAAGGGCGCGGTCGTGCCGCCCCGCGCGTCCTCCCAGCGCAGCCGGTACCCCTCGTCCCGGGCCAGGTCGGCCATGCGGCGCAGCTGGCCCCGGGTCATGGGGTCGGTGGGGGACAGGACGACGACGGTGAGCTCCGCGCCGGCGGGCGGCGCCCAGGCCGGCTGCCGCCGGGCCTGCGCGGGCACGGCCGGCCTGGCCGGCTCGGCACCGCGGTGCAGGCCGTGGACGTGCGCCCACTCCAGTACGTTCAGCAGCTGTACCGGGCTCTCCACGAAGGCGAGCGTGTGGGCAGGGTGGCCGGCGTGACCGGCGCGGGGGCTCATTCGCGTACGACCGTCCCGTCGTAGGGCAATCCGTGAGGAATCAGTGCGCTCAGACCGAGACGGGCTCGCCCGCGGCCGCGGCGATCTCCGCCTCGGCGACGACGCCGGCGACGCGGCGCAGCTTCTTCATCGGGCCCATCTCGGAGTCGTAGACCTTCTTGACGCCGTCACCGAGGGAGGCCTCGATCGTGCGGATGTCGCGGACCAGGCGGGTGAGGCCCTGCGGCTCCACCGAGGCGGCCTGGTCGGAGCCCCACATGGCGCGGTCGAGGGTGATGTGACGCTCGACGAAGGTCGCCCCGAGCGCGACCGCGGCGAGGGTGGTCTGCAGGCCGGTCTCGTGGCCGGAGTAGCCGATCGGGACGTTCGGGAACTCCTTCTCCAGCGTGTTGATCACGCGGAGGTTCAGCTCCTCGGCCTTCGCCGGGTAGGTGGAGGTGGCGTGGCACATGAGGATGTTGTCCGAGCCGAGGACCTCGACCGCGTGGCGGATCTGCTTCGGGGTGGACATGCCGGTGGAGAGGATGACCGAGCGGCCGGTGGCGCGCAGGGCCTTCAGCAGCTCGTCGTCCGTGAGGGACGCGGACGCGACCTTGTGGGCGGGGACGTCGAACTTCTCCAGGAAGGCGACGGCCTCGGTGTCCCACGGGGAGGCGAACCAGTCGATCCCCTTCTCCTTGCAGTACTCGTCGATCTGGCGGTACTCGTCCTCACCGAACTCCACGCGGTGGCGGTAGTCGATGTAGGTCATCCGGCCCCAGGGGGTGTCGCGCTCGATGTCCCACTGGTCGCGCGGGGTGCAGATCTCGGGGGTGCGCTTCTGGAACTTGACGGCGTCGCAGCCCGCCTCGGCGGCGACGTCGATCAGCTTGAAGGCGTTCTCCAGCTCACCGTTGTGGTTGATGCCGATCTCGCCGCAGATGTAGACGGGACGACCGGGGCCGACCTCGCGCGAACCGAACGTACGCAGACGGGAGTTGGTGCTCATCAGGGGGTGTCCTTACTTGGGGAGGGAATCGAGAGAGGGGCCGAGGATCCAGCTGGCGATCTCTCGGATGGCGCCGTCACCGCCGGGGACGGTGGTGACCGCGCGTGCGGCGCCGCGTACGACGTCGTGGGCGCTCGCGACCGCCACGGGCCAGCCCACGAGGGCGAAGCACGGAAGGTCGTTGACGTCGTTGCCGACGTAGAGCACGCGCTCCGGCGCGATGCCCTGCTCCTCGCACCACTGCTTCAGTGCGAGGTCTTTCCGGTCGATGCCGTGCAGCACGGGGATCTGCAGCTTCCGTGCGCGGGCGGCGACGACCGGATTCTGTTCCGTGGACAGGATCAGCATCTTCAGGCCGCTCCTGCGGAGGGCCGCGATGCCGAGACCGTCGCCGCGGTGCACGGCGACGAACTCCCGTCCGTCGGAGTCGATCAGCACCCGGTCGTCGGTCTGGGTGCCGTCGAAGTCCAGTACGACCGCGTCCACGTCGTCGGCGGTCGGCAGCGCGCCGGGGCGGTCCGCGTCGAAGAGCGGCGCCAGGGCGCGGGCGCGGGCCAGGTCGTGCGGGTCGTCGATCTCCAGCACCCGGGCCGGGTCGGTGCGGACCAGCTCGGTGTGGCCGAAGAAGCGGTGGTTGTGCTCGCGGAAGCCGGTCGCGTCCATCGCGTAGGCGGCGCCGGTCTCCAGGAAGTCCTGGGGGCGGTCCTGGCGGCGCGGGCGGTAGGACTTGTCGTGGTTGACGCCCACCCCGCCCTCGGCCCCGGTGTCGGCCTCGCGCCAGATGAAGCCGTGGAAGGGGGCCACGGTGACGGCGGTGTCGGCGCCGTTCTCGGCGACCGCGGCGGCGACCCCGTCGATGTCCTCGCGGATCAGGAACGGGCTGGTGCACTGCACGAGCAGGACCACGTCGACCCGGGCGCCGTGCAGCGTCTCGTGGGCGTCCATGGCGTGCAGGACGGCGGCCTCCGAGGTGGCCGTGTCGCCGGCGATGGCGGCGGGCCGCAGCACGACCTCGGCGCCGGCCTCCCGGGCGGCGGCGGCGATGGCCTGGTCGTCGGTGGAGACGACGACGTCGGTCACCAGCCGGGTCGCGCGGCACTCGCGCACCGCGCGCGCCACCAGCGGGACGCCGCCCACGGGGGCGAGGTTCTTCGCGGGTACGCCCTTGGAGCCGCCGCGTGCGGGGATCACCGCGAGCACCCGGCGGACCGAAGCGCCTTGGCCTGCTGCCGAGTCGGACATGGGGTCTACTCCTTGGAATGAGGTCACAGCTCGCCCATCCGCCGGATCACGGGGGCGACCCGCTGGACGCCGTGGCGGTAGGCGCCGCGCGCGGCCCGGCGCACGATCTGCCGGACGGGGCCGGGTGCCTTGTCGGCGGCGGGCGCACCGGGCAGCGGGGCGCCGTCGGGGCCGAGGTGGTGGCGGGCGAGGATGCCGGGCAGGTAGCCGGGCGCGGTCTCGGGGGTGTAGTAGGGCGTGAGCGGCGGCAGGCCGCCCGGCCGGTCCAGCAGCTTGGCGATGCGCTCGCGGGCGGTGTCGAAGGCGTTCGCGTACGACCCGTCGGCGACGACGCCCTGGCGGGCCACCCACTCCTCGTCCGGCACCGGCCGGTGACCGGCGTCGAGCTGGTCCCAGGAAGCGAAGCAGCCGGAGCCGGTGAAGTGGTGGTTGCCGAGCACCTCGCGCACCCCGAGGTCGGTGAGGACGGCCGTGGGGATGCGGCGGTGCAGGGCCTCCAGGGCGGCCGTGGAACTGACCGTGACCAGCAGGTCGGTGCGGTCCAGCACCTCGCCCATGTGCCCGTACACCAGCTTGAAGTTGGCCGGCAGGTCCTTGCCCTGGGCCAGCTTCTGGTACGGCAGTTCCTCGATGTGGGTGGTGTGCTCGCCGGGCTTGGAGCGCAGCTTCAGCAACACCTCGCGCTCGGGGTGCTTCCGGGCGTGTTCGATGAGGCGGTCGAGCAGGTAGCCGCGGTCCCGGCGGTTGTCCGGCACGGACGGCTGGACCGCGAACACCACGGTGTAGGGGTCGTGTTCACCGGTGTACGGCTCCCCGCCGAGGAAGGGCAGCGCGACCTCGGTGACCGAGGAGGCGTCGGCGCCCACACCCTCGTACACGGCCCGGAACCGGTCCGCGTCGTGGCGGGAGTTGGCGAGGACGAGGTCCGCGCCGTGCCGCAGCAGCAGCCCGTCGGCGAGCTTCTCGTAGACGACGCCGACGTAGCCGGTGACGACGACGGGACGCTTCCCGGAGCCCCAGGCGGCGCGCAGCCCGTGCAGCATCGCCTGGACGCCGCCGCCGACCAGGGCGAGGACGAGGATGTCGTACCGGTCCTCGGAGTCTTCGCTCATCGCACGCAGGAACTCGACGGAGGTGACCTCGCGCAGGGAGTCCGCCTGGACGCCGACTTCCTGGAGCTGGCGGGCGGTGGGGGTGGCGCGCCCCCGCAGGAGGTAGCCGTCGAGCCGGACCTCGGCAGCCGTGGGAGTGAGACGCTGCGCGGTGAGCGCGCCCCACTTCCATCGGGTGTCGGAGTCCGCGAGGACGGCGACCCGCAGGGACTTCGTTGCACTTGCTGGCACGTCGAAGACGCTAGGAAGCGATTCCGAGGATCCGCCCAACCAGAATGCAACAAACGGTTAACAGCACATCGCCGAATGGCGAATCGGCCCGGGATGGCGCCGGAAAACAGCCTGGTTCACGGCTTCGCCACGCGTCGTTCACTCAGTATCAAGCAGGCGGTCAAGACGAATGACGGGCTGCCCCCTAACGTCCATGACGTGGTCAAGCTCTCCGTCATCGTGCCGTTCTACAACGTGCAGCAATACGCGCCCGACACGCTCAGGAGCCTGAAGTCGAACGCGCGTGAGGACTTCGAATTCATTCTCGTCGACGATTGTTCCCGCGACGGGACACCAGAGATTCTCGCGCGCGCGGAGCGCGAGCTGCCGGGCGCGGTGTTCGTCCGGCACGAGCAGAACGGGGGGCTGGCGACCGCGCGCAACACCGGCATCGACCGGGCGCGCGGCGAATACCTGACCTTCCTGGACGGCGACGACTGGCTCGCCCCCGGCTACTTCCCGAAGCTGCTCGCCGCCGCCGAGGAGCTGGGCTGCGACTTCCTCCGCACCGATCACGTGCAGTGCACGGCCCGGGCGCGCAGCGTGCACCGGGTGCCGGTGGGCCGGCGGGACACGGTGCTGAACCCGCGGGAGGCGATCCTGCCCGCCGACCGGTCCACCTCCGTGGACTACGCCTACGCCTGGGCGGGCATCTACCACCGCCGGCTGGTGGACAAGGGTCTGCTGCACTTCACCGACGGGCTGCGCACGGCCGAGGACCGGCCGTGGATCTGGAAGCTGCACCGGGAGGCGGAATCCTTCGCCGCGGTGAGTCTGCTCGGCGTGTTCTACCGGCGCGGGGTCGCCTCGTCGCTCACCCAGATCGGTGACGTACGGCAGCTCGACTTCATTCGAGCGTTCGATCAGGTCATCGCGGAGACCGCGGCGGATCCGGAGGCGGGCGCGCTGCTCCCGAAGGCCGTCCGCACCTATTGCGCGATCATTTCCCATCACCTGGGATCCATCGAAAGGTTCGAGCCAGCGGTGGCGAAAAAACTGAAATCCATGAGTGCCGCCGCCCTGCGGCGCATGCCGCAGGACGTGCTGGACGAGGCGCTGGACTCCATGGACCTCCAGCGCGCCACCAAGCTGCGCCGGCTGCGCCGCCGTCCCGCCCCCGCGGGGGTCGCCGCGTGACCACCCAGATCTTCCAGGCGTCGACGCTGTACGGCACGGCCACGCTCGCCGCCGCCCTGGACTCCGGCTGTTTCCGCCCGGCCGACCGGCGGATCCTGCTGGTCTGCAACAACGCGGCCACGCCCGAGACGACTCCGGCACTGGACGAGATGCCGGGCTTCGAGCGGCTGCGCGACCGGTTCGACGACGTGGTCTCGTACAACGAGGCGATCTTCCCGTTCCACCCGGGCGGCTGGGCGCCCCGGGGGGACGACCTGCCGCTCTGGGAGCGGTATCTGCGTCACGAGTGGCGGCTCGGCACCGACGACGTCGAGCTGGCCGTCGAGTCGATCCAGGTCAACCCGTCGCTCGCGCTGGCGCAGATCTTCACCGGTGCGCCGGTCACCGTCTACGCCGACGGTCTGATGAGCTACGGCCCCACCCGCAACAAGATCGACCCGCTGGTCGGCACCCGTGTGGACCGCGTCCTCCACCTGGACCTGGTGCCGGGTCTGCAGCCGCTGCTGCTCACCGAGTTCGGCGTGTCCGGCGAGATCGTGCCGACCGCCGCGTTCACCAAGGTGCTGGCCGAACTCGCTCCCCTCGGGGACGAGCTGCCCGGCATCGAGGAGCCCGCGCTGCTGCTCGGCCAGTACCTGTCCGCGCTGGACATCCTCACCGCCGAGCAGGAGGAGAACCTGCATGTGCGGATGCTGAAGGGCGCGGTCGGCCTCGGCCACACCAAGGTGGTGTTCAAGCCGCACCCGTCCGCCCCGGCCCGCTTCACCCGCTCCCTGGAGGAGGAGGCGGAGAAGCTGAAGGTCGAGCTGACCGTGCTCGACACGCCGGTGCTCGCCGAGGTGCTGTACCAGCGGATGCGTCCGGCGCTGGTCGTCGGCTGTTTCTCCACCGCCCTGCTGACCGCGTCCGCGCTGTACGGCCTGCCGGTCGCCCGGGTGGGCACCGAGCTGCTGCTGGAGCGGCTGACGCCGTACGAGAACAGCAACCGCATCCCGGTCACGCTCGTGGACGCGCTGCTGCCGGACCTCTCCGACAAGACGGCCGTCGCCGAGCAGCGCCAGGGCATGGACGTGGAGTCCCTGGGCTCGCTGGTGCGTGCGGTGGGCTTCGCGATGCAGCCCAAGATCCTGCCGAGGCTGCGTGTCGAGACCGAGGGCTGGCTCGCGAAGAACCTGGACGAGCGGACCCTGCGCTACTTCAAGCGCAAGCGGCTGACCTCGCTGGCGCTGCCCGGCGGGGTGCCCGCCCAGCTGTCGTTCATCCCGCGCAACGCCACGGTGCGCCGGGTGGCACGCAAGGCGCGCAGCCTGCGCAGAGCCGTACGCCGCTGACGTCGCGCGTGAGCACGGCCATACGCCGCTGACGTCGCGCGTGAGCAGAGCCGTACGCCGCTGACGTCGCGCGTGCGCACAGCCGTAAGCCGACCGCGCCGCGGACGGGGCGGGTCCGTTGCCGGGCCCGCCCTTTCCGTATCAGCGGCCCAGGATCGTCCGGATCCGGGCCGCGTTCTCCTGCGTGGTCTTCCACAGCAGTTCCTGCCGGTCGTGCACGTCGGCGACGGTCCTGCCGTGGTGGTCGAGGATGCGCAGGGCCCGCTCGGTGAGGACCGCGCCGAGGTTCTTCTCATGGACGGGGTCGAGCAGCCACAGCATGTTGAAGCCGGTGGTCGGGATGCCGGACCACGCGTCGGTGCCGAGCCGGCCGATGTAGCGCACGGGCCAGCGCAGCGATTCGTCGCCGAGGTGCTGCTGGGCGCCGGGCACGAGGCGGTTGCGCAGGCTGTGCTTCCAGTCGCCGGCGACGCCGCCGAAGACGAGCCGGGTGGTCACCGGCTTGACCCAGTTGAAGCCGTGCTTGTGGATGGTGGCGTGGATGTCGGTGCGGCTGCCGGTGTGCTCAGGGCCGATCCGGTACGAGTTGAAGCGCACGACGAGGTCGTAGCCGTCGATCTCGGCGCCCAGGGCACTCGCGCCCACCCGGCCGGAGTTGGCGACCAGGCAGATCGACTTGCCGGCGATCTGGTTGCGGAACTCGCCCAGGCCGATCCAGCGGACCCCGCCGACGGTGGGATCGGCGACCGGGCCGCGCATGCGGACGCGGGTGCTCGGCGTAGAGGGCGACGGTCTTCGGCGAACTCGACGGCGCGCGGGCAGCCGCGGCGCAGCAGGTCCAGCAGCTCGCGCTCCCGGTCGCCAGCCAGGCGCAGGCCCGCGACCCGGGCGGTGACGCCGAAGCCGTCCTCGGCGGTCAGCTCCAGGTAGCGCTGGTAGGCCTCGACGGCCTCGCGTTCCTCGCCGAGCGCCTCCAGCACACGGGCGCGCAGCCGGCCGGGGCGGGCGCGGGGACGGTCGCACCGGTGGTGCTGAACACCACCAGCAACTTGCGCAGCTGCTCGGCCAGTTCCGTACGGCGACGGTCGAGACTGCCGACGAGCTTGCCGCTGTGCACGGCGCAGGCGTGCAGGCAGTCGTCCAGCTGCCCCTCACGCCCAGGTGTCCGCCGGTTCTGGACCCATGTCATATCTCTCCTGATATGCCAAGCACCCGGAGCTTTACGGCCGGGTGCCATGCGTTTACCGAAGCGTGGGGGTGGATGGAGAAACCAGGAAGGAAAAGCGACCTGTGGGTTAACAAATCGGGGCACGTAGGCGAATGGTTGGCCTGTCAACCAAGTCATTTCTGTGATGTGCCCAGGTGGCGGCGAAGTCCGCTTGGCATCTTGGTGACGTTCACAAAAAAATCCGAGATGAGTAACGTTTGTTCGGGAAGATGTCGAGCACCATGTCCTCTTCGCCCTCCACCCTCGCCGCCGTCCCCGCTCCGCCCGCCCCGGGGACGACCCCTGCCACCCCCGCCCGCGCCGGGCGCCAGAGCCGTCTGCAAGCCCTGGACGGTCTGCGGCTCGTGGCCGCCCTCATGGTCTGCCTGTACCACTACGCGGGACGTGGCGGCCCGGTCTCCGCGTCCTGGCACCAGACCCCGGCCCACGTCTTCCCGACCCTGTCGCAAGCGGCCACCTACGGCTGCCTCGGCGTGCAGTTCTTCTTCGTCATCAGCGGTTTCGTCATCTGCATGAGCAGCTGGGGCCGTACCCTCGGTGACTTCTTCCGCTCACGGGTCGCCCGCCTCTACCCCGCCTACTGGGTGGCCCTCATGCTGGTGACCGCGGCGGCCGTGGCGCTGCCCGTCGTCGTCCACCCGGTCCGGCCGGACGAGTTCCTGGTCAACCTGACGATGTTCCAGCAGCCCATGGGTGCCAGCCGGGTGCTCGGGGTGTGCTGGACGCTCTGGGTCGAGGTCCGCTTCTACGCGCTGTTCGCCCTGCTCGTGGTCGTGCGCGGGGTCACCTACCGCAGGGTCGTGCTCTTCTGCTGCATCTGGACGCTGGCCGCGGTGGTGTGCCGGACCTCCGGGAACGCACTCACGGACCAGCTGGTCATGCCCGACTACGCGCCCTTCTTCATCGGCGGTCTGGCCCTCTACCTCATCCACCGCTTCGGCGGCGATCTGCTGCTGTGGGGGATCGTCGCCGTGTCCTGGCTGCTCGGGCAGAGCAACGCCACGCGCGGACTGTGGCACCCCGGCGCGCAGGGCGACTTCCACCGTGACCCGTGGGTCATACTGGCGATCGTCACCCTCGCCTTCGCCGCCGTCGCGGCCGTGGCGCTGGGCTGGACCCGGCGGGCGAACTGGCCCTGGCTGGTGACGGCCGGCGCACTGACGTACCCGTTCTACCTGGTCCATGAGCACCTGGGCTGGTTCGCGATCCGGGTGCTGCACCGCGGGCTCGGCCTGCCGGCGTGGCCGACGCTCGGCGCGACCGTGGCGGGCATGCTGGTGCTGGCCTGGCTGATCCACCGGTTCGTGGAGAAACCATTCGGCCCGCGGCTGAAGAGGGCCCTGAAGCGCACTCCGGCGCTGTCCCGCGAGTTCGGCTCCCCCGCGGGCGGCAAGCCCCTCAGCTGATCCCGTACCGCGCGGCCACCCCGGCGACGACCAGCGCGAGCCCCTCCTCGAACTGCTGGTCCCAGCCGTCGAAGAGGAACTTCCCGGCCGCCGCCGCGAGCGGGAACTCGGCCAGGCGCCGGGCGCGCTCCTCGACGTCGTACCCCTCCCGGCGCTCGCCCGGGAGGGGTTGCACGCCTTGTTCCTCGGTGACGAACCCGAGGGTGTACATGTGCGCCGTCCGGCCCGCGTCGACCGCCTGGGCGAGCGTGAATCCGGCCTCCGTCAGCAGGCGCAGGTTCGCCTCCAGGTCGGCGGCGTGGTCCGTGCCCATGAAGCGTGAGCCGCTGAAGACCCTGGCCCCGTCGCGGTAGTCCAGCAGTGCGGCCCGCAGCCCCCGGTTGATCTTCAGCAGCCGTTCCCGCCAGGTGTCGGCCGGGTCGAGCGCGGTACCGGTGACCATCCGCCGGTACATCTCGGTCGCCATCTCGTCCAGCAGCGCCTGCTTGTCCTTGAAGTGCCAGTAGAGGGCGGGCGCCTTGACGTCCAGTTCCTTGGCGATGGCCCGCAGGGTCAGCCCGTCCAGGCCGACCTCGTTCAGCAGCCGCAGGGCCGTGTCCGTGACCCGCCTGCGGTCCAGGGGCGCGCGTCGTTCCGTACTCACCCTTGACAGCTTAACAGCGTTAAGGGCACCCTCTTCGGCGTCCCCACTTAACAACGTTAAGGAGAAACATGATGGATGTCCTGATCGTGGGGGCCGGTCCCACCGGTCTCACCCTCGGTATCGACCTGGCCCGGCGCGGTGTGGAGGCGCTGGTGCTGGAGCGGGCCGACGCGCTCTTCCCCGGCTCCCGCGGCAAGGGGCTCCAGCCCCGCACCCAGGAGGTCTTCCACGACCTGGGTGTGCTGGACACGATCCGCGCCGCGAGCGGGTCCTACAGCAACCGGATGATCTGGAAGAACGGCGAACGGCTCGGCGAGCAGACGATGTTCGAGGAGGTGGAGGCGGACGAGGGCACGCCGTACACCGAACCGATGATGATCCCGCAGTGGCGCACCCAGGAGGTGCTGTACGCGCGCCTGCTCGAACTGGGCGGCCGGGTCGCCTTCGAGCGCGAGGTGACGGGTCTGACCCAGGACGCGGACGGCGTGACCGTGGCGTTCGCCGACGGTACGGCGCTGCGTGCACGGTACGTGGTCGCGGCCGACGGAGGACGCTCGGCGGTCCGGCGCGCCCTGGGCGTCGGCATGACCGGGGAGACCGTCGACCCGGCGCCCTTCCTCGTCGCGGACGTCCGGCTCGACGGTCTCGACCGCGATCACTGGCACGCGTTCCCCGCGGACGACGGCAGCGCCCTCGGGCTGTGCCCGCTGGCCGGCACGGAGGACTTCCAGCTGCAGGCGCGCCTGCCGGAGGACGCGGTGCCCGACCTGTCCGCCGACGGCATCCGCAAGCTCGTCGCGCAGTACACGCACCTGGACGCCGCGGACGTGACCGAGGTGCGCTGGGTGTCCGACTTCCGGCCGCGGGCGGCGCTCGCCGACCGCTTCCGGGCCGGCCGGGTCTTCCTCGCCGGCGACGCGGCCCACGTCCACTCGCCGGCCGGCGCGCAAGGCCTGAACACCAGCATCCAGGACGCCTACAACCTGGGCTGGAAGCTCGGCGCGGTGCTGCGCGACGGAGCACCGGAGGCGCTGCTGGACACCTACGAGGAGGAACGCCGGGCCAACGCCGTGGCCATGCTGGAGCTGTCCACGAGCGTGCACCGCGGCCAGGTCCGGCGGGGCAGGGCGACCGTGCAGCTCGACCTGGGCTACGAGGAGTCGTCGCTGAGCGTCGAGACCCGCACGGTCGCCGACCGGGTGCGCGCGGGCGACCGGGCACCGGACGGCACCGTGGACGGCGTACGGCTCTTCGACGCCTTCCGGGGACCGCACTGGACGCTGCTCGGGGCGACGGTGCCCGGACTCCGGTCCCTGCCCGCGGCCCCGGAGTCCTACGGCCCCGGTGTCTTCCTGGTCCGCCCGGACGGTTACGTCGGCTGGGCGGGTGACACGGCGGACGGCATCGAGGCCTACCTGACCGTGGTCGGTCTCTGAGCGTGCCCTACGCGCCGGCCAGCGACAGCTTCACCGCGAAGCCGAGGAACAGGGCACCCGCGGCCGAGGTGGCCGTGGCCGACAGCCGCTTGCTGCGGCGGAAGGCGGCGGCGAGGCGGGTGCCGCCGAATATCAGCGCGCTGAGGTAGAGGAAGCTGGCCAGCTGGGCGAAGGCGCCCAGGACGACGAAGGACACGGCCGGATGGGCGTAGCCCGGGTCCACGAACTGCACGAAGAAGGCGACGAAGAACAGGATCGCCTTGGGGTTGAAGAGGCTGACGACGAGGGCACGGCGGAAGGGCCGCTCGTCGGCGCCCCGGCCGGGCGCGGCGTCCTCGGCGGCCTTCTCCTGCCGGGTCAGCCACATCTGCCGGGCCGCCCGCAGCATCCCGATCGCCAGCCAGGTCAGATATCCGGCACCGGCGTACTTCACGATCCCGAACAGCACGGCGTTGGCCTGCAGCAGCGAGGCGACCCCGGCGGCGGACAACGTCATGAGCACCGTGTCCCCGCACCACACGCCGGCCGCGGCGGTGTACCCGGCCCGGACACCGCGCCGGGCGGCCACGGACAGCACGTACAGGGAGTTGGGACCGGGCAGCAGCACGATCAGAACGAGGCCTGCCAGGTAGGTGGGAAGGTCGATGACGCCGAACATGGGAAGGAGTGTCGCACGGGGGTACGACAGCCGGGCGACCCCGTCCACGAAACGGATCGCTGCCCGGACCCACCGGCGAACGGACTCAGAAGGCGTCGCTCGGTACGTGGCTGCCCCAGACCTCCCGGAGCGCGTTGCACACCTCGCCCACCGTCGCCCGCGCCCGCAGCGCCTCCTTCATCGGATACAGGACGTTGTCCGTACCCTCAGCCGCCTTCCGCAGCGCGTCCAGTGCCGCGGCCACCGCCCCCTGATCGCGCCCGGCCCGCAACGCGGCCAGGCGCTCCGCCTGCCGGGCCTCGATGGCCGGGTCGACGCGCAGGGGTTCGTACGGCTCCTCCTCGTCCAGCTGGAAGCGGTTCACCCCGACGACCACCCGCTCCCCCGCGTCCGTCTCCTGCGCGATCCGGTACGCGTTCCGCTCGATCTCGGCCTTCTGGAAGCCCCGCTCGATCGCCGCGACCGCCCCGCCCAGGTCCTCGACCCGCCGCATCAGGCCGACGGCCGCCTCCTCCACCTCGTCGGTGAGCCTCTCCACCGCGTAGGAGCCGGCGAAGGGGTCGACGGTCGCCGTCACGTCGGTCTCGTACGCCAGGACCTGCTGCGTGCGCAGCGCCAGCCGCGCGCTCCTGTCGGTCGGCAGCGCGATCGCCTCGTCGAAGGAGTTCGTGTGCAGGGACTGGGTGCCGCCGAGCACGGCGCCGAGGGCCTGCACCGCGACCCGGACCAGGTTCACCTCCGGCTGCTGGGCCGTCAGCTGGACCCCCGCCGTCTGGGTGTGGAAGCGCAGCATCAGGGACTTCGGGTTCCGCGCGCCGAAGTCCTCCCGCATCACCCGCGCCCAGATCCTCCGCGCCGCGCGGAACTTGGCGACCTCCTCCAGCAGCGTCGTGCGCGCCACGAAGAAGAAGGACAGCCGCGGGGCGAAGTCGTCCACGTCCATGCCCGCCGCGACCGCCGTACGGACGTACTCGATGCCGTCTGCGAGGGTGAACGCGATCTCCTGCGCCGGGGACGCGCCCGCCTCCGCCATGTGGTAGCCGGAGATCGAGATCGTGTTCCACCTCGGGACCTCGGCGGTGCAGTACTTGAAGATGTCGGCGGTCAGCCGCAGCGACGGCTTCGGCGGGAAGATGTACGTGCCCCGCGCGATGTACTCCTTCAGCACGTCGTTCTGGATCGTGCCCGTCAGCCGGTCCGCGGGCACGCCCTGCTCCTCCGCGACCAGCTGGTAAAGCAGCAGGAGCAGTGCGGCCGGCGCGTTGATCGTCATCGAGGTCGACACCTGGTCCAGCGGGATGCCGTCGAACAGCACCCGCATGTCCTCGACGGAGTCGATCGCCACGCCCACCTTGCCGACCTCGCCGTGCGCGAGGGGCGCGTCGGAGTCGTGGCCCATCTGGGTGGGCAGGTCGAAGGCGACGGACAGGCCGGTGGTGCCGTGGGCGATCAGCTGCCGGTAGCGGGCGTTGGACTCGGCGGCCGTGCCGAAGCCGGCGTACTGGCGCATGGTCCAGGGGCGGCCCGTGTACATGGTCGGGTACACCCCGCGGGTGTACGGGTACGCGCCCGGCGCGCCCAGTTTCCGGCCGGGGTCCCAGCCGGTCAGGTCGTCCGGCCCGTAGACCGGCTCGATCGGCAGCCCCGACTCCGACTCACGTGCCATGGCTGCCTCCGCAGTCCGACTCACGTGCCATGGATGCCTCCGCAGTACGAGCAGTACTCCTCACCATGCCCCGTAGTTCGGCGGCGGTCACGCGGGGAAGCATCCCCGGCATGAGGATCCCGGGGAGACCTGCCGCTCTGCTCGCCTCGGCCGCCGCGCTCGCCGCGCTCTACGGGTGCACCGTGCAGCCGACGGACCCCGACGCGAAACGCGGCCTGCCGGTGCACGTGGACCTGCCCGGAAGCCGCGCTCCGGCGCCCGGCGCGACGACACCGGCCGCCGGGCCGGCGCCGCGGATCCTGTGGACGCGCGGGGACAGCGGTCCCGGAGTTCGGGAACTGCAGGCCCGGCTGCGCCAGATCGCATGGCTCTACGTCGGGCCGACGGGGACGTACGACGATGCCACCGTGCAGGCCGTCACCGGCTTCCAGGGCAAGCGCGGGCTGCCGCGGACCGGTGAGCTGGACACCGTCACCTGGCAGCGGCTGGTGGCCATGACGCGCGAGCCGGGCCGGTGGGAGCTGTATCTGATGGGCGGCCAGCCGGCCGCCGCGCCGGATCCGCGCTGTCTGATGGGGCGGGTGCTGTGCATCAGCAAGGCCGGCCGGACCCTGCGCTGGATGGTCGACGGACGGACCCTGTCGACCATGGCCGTGCGCTTCGGGACGCAGTACACCCCTACCCGCGAGGGTGTGTTCCACGTCTACTGGAAGTCACGGAACCATGTGTCGACCCTCTATCACGCGTCGATGCCGTACGCGATGTTCTTCAGCGGCGGCCAAGCGGTGCACTTCTCGTACGACTTCGCGGCGCGCGGATATGCGGGTGGCTCGCACGGGTGCGTGAACGTCCGGGACGAAACGGCGATCGCGGCGCTCTTCGCCCAGGTACGGGTCGGCGACAAGGTCGTCGTGTACCGGTGAGAGCGCTGAGAGCGGGAGAACGCCGAGAGCGGGGAGGAGCGGGGCGCGGGCGGGACCGGGGGAACGTGTCCCGCCCGCGCCAGGTGCACGAGCCGCGGGTACGGGGGGAACCCCGGCTCAGTGCGATGGCCGATGACCAGTCGGCTCACTCAGTACTGCGTCGAAGCCCCCAGAAACGTCACACCCCAAGCCAAAAAAATTTCCCCACCCGCAAAGCAGCAGGTCAGAGGGGGGTGAGGGAGCGAAGGGGTGCGTGCGCAGGGTGGGGAGGGGGCGGGGTGGCGGGGTGGCGGGGTGGGTGGGGAGGCCCAGGCGGAGTGGGAGGGATCGGGAGGAGTGGGAGGGACCGGGTGGCGGGGTGGGTGGGGAGGAGCGACGGGGCGCGGGCCCAGGGTAGGGAGGGGCTGCCCGGAGGGGGTCGAGGGGCTGGAGGGGGAGCCGCGAGAGGGCCGAGGGTCCGGAAGGCGGTGACTGCCCATTGCTCTAGTGGCCGGCCTGCCCGAGTGACCGCCCTTGCTTCATCGGCCGGCCTGCCCGAGTCACCGCCCTTGCTCTAGTGGCCGGCCTTGCCGGAGTGGCCCGCCTTGCCGCCGCCCTGGCCCGAGTGGTCGCCCTTGCCGGAGTGGCCGCCCTTGCCGCCGCCCCCATCCGAGTGGCCGCGCTCGTCGCCGCCCTTGCCCGAATGGCCGTGCCCGCCCGAGTGGCCGCCTTTGCCCGAATGGCCGTGCCCGCCCGAGTGGCCGTGTTCGTCGCCGCCGTGGCCGCCCCCGCCGGAGTGGCCGCCCTTGCCGTCGCCCCCGCCCGAGTGGCCGCCCTTTCCGGAGTGGCCGTGCTTGCCGCCGCCGTGGCCGTGTCTGCCCGAGTGGCCGGGTCTGCCGTTGCCCTTGTTCCTGCCCTTGCCCTTGTGCTTGCCGTCCTCGTCCTTGCTCTTGTCGCCCTTGTCGTCCTTGTCGCCCTTGCCCTTGTCGTTCTTGTCGTGCCCTGTGCCGTCCTTGCCGCCACCGGTCTTTCCGCCGTTCGCGGTGCCGGAGTCGGCCGTCGTCAGCAGGACCTTGCAGAACTTGGTGACCCGGGCCGAGCCGCCCGCCAGGTTCTCCAGCGCTCGCTTGCGGCCCGCGTCCAGCCCCTTGCCGTCCCGGAGGGCCCGGCACGCCTCGGCGGCGCCGCCCCACCCGCTGCCCGGCGCGGTGGAGGGCACTCCGGAGCCGGGACGGGCACCCACACGCGTGTCCCCGTCCGGTCCGGCGGCCTCGTCGGAGGTGTCGCCACGGCTCGCTTTCGGGCTGCCGCCCGGAGCCCCCGTGCCGGTCCCGTCGCCGGTTGTGGTCTGCGGGGACGGCGAGGCGAGCGGCTGTCCGGTGTTCGCGTCGGCGGTGACGGAGGCGGTGGGGCCGGAGGGTTCGTCGCCGAACGGCGTGGGCAGCACTCCGCTGCCGGCGGCCATGGCGACCCCGCCGAGCGTGCCCACGGCCATTGCCGCGGCGAGCGCCAGGCGCACCGGGCGGGCCCAGTGGGGGCGCCGGCCCCGGATTCCGCTACGGTCCGGGGCACCGATGCGGACCAGGCCCGCGTCGGCTCGCGGTGCCGGGGCGGCCGCGGTGCCGGATACGTGGGCGGCGACGGCAGGCGCGGCGGCGGCGGCCTCACGGGCCTTGCGGAACGCGGCCAAGGCGGCCTGCTCGCCGGGGAGTTCGCCGGTGGCGGGTGCCGTCTGCGCGGACAACGCGCCGAGCACCTGCGAAAGGCGTTCAGCCTGGTCATGGGCGGAGGGGTCGACGGCTTCCAGCGGCTCACCGCGCAACAGGCGTTCAGCGGTCTCACGGTTCAGCCACTTGTACTGCTCGTCGGCCATCACATGTCCTTCTGCGTCCGCGCACGCGTATGCGTCACAGTGGCGGACGTCACCGCTCCTCGGCGCGGTTCTCGCTGGGCGGGGAGGGCGTCGAGCCCGCCCGCCGATTCCGGATCGGCGCCGATCAGCTCCGCGAGCCGCTTCAGTCCCCGGTGCGCGGCGGTGCGGACGGCACCCGCGCGCTTGCCGAGCGTCTCCGCGGCGGTCTTGGCGTCCAGACCCACCACCACGCGCAGGACGACCGCCTCGGCCTGGTCCTGCGGGAGCCGGGCTATCAGGGAGAGGGTGCTGTCGGTGGCCAGGGCCTCGATGGCCTCCCCGGCGGTGTCGGACTCGGCGGCCCGGCCGGTCAGCTCCGTCTCGTCGCCGCCGATGGCGGGACGGCGGCCGCGCATGCGTATGTGGTCGAGGGCGCGGTTGCGGGCGATCCGGGCGGCCCAGCCGCGGAACCGGTCGGCGTCCCCGCTGAACCGGTCCAGGTCCCTGGCGATCTGCAGCCAGGCCTCGGATGCGACGTCCTCCGCGTCCGGATCTCCGACCAGTGTGCGGACGTAGCCGAGCAGCCGGGGATGCACCGCGCGGTACACCGCACGGAACGCGGTCTCATCACCGGTCTGTGCCGCACGCACCGCGGCGGTCAGCTCCGCGTCGTCCCCCAGCACCGCACTCCCTTTACGCCTGTCTTCGGTCGGCGCGAAAGGCACGTTACGGCGTGAAAGCGTTCGTCGTCCATGTCTGTAGAAGATGCAACTAACTCGTGACCGGGTTCGGATGTGCACAGGGTGAGATCCGGGCGTGGCCGGGTGTGACAGAAACCGCACTCATGGCGCTGGAGTAAGTACGGGCCGCGCGCGGCCCGTCCGCGCGACGGCCGGGGCCTCTCCTGTGGGGGGTGGCGGCCCCGGCCGTTGCCCAGGCGCACCCATCCGCTGGGGGATGACGGCCCCGCCGTTGCCCAGGCGCACCCCTCCGCCCTGGGGCTGTAAGGGCTTTACTCCGCCATCCGCCGGCGACCGCCGACGCCCCCGGACGGCCTCCCCCGTCCGCCTCGTCGACGCCCGTCACTCGCCGGCCGGCGGCTGCCCCTTACCGGTGGGCCTGCCGCCGCTCGCCCCCGTGTCCGCCGCGTTCCCGGCGCCCTGCTTCGGCTTGGCGGGCGCGTGCTTCGAGCCGGGGTTCTCGCCGTTGCCCGAGTCAGGGTTTTCGCCGCTGCTGTCTCCTTCACCGGATTTGCCGGAAGCATCCGCCTTTCCGGTGTCCTTGCCTTGCGCCCGCGTCATGTGGGCCGCACAGAATGCCGTCACCTTCCCGGGACCGCCCGCTGCCGTGACGAGCCGCTGCCAGGCGGTCGCGTCCAGGGCACCGCCCCGGTCCCCGGCCCGTACGAAGGCGCGGCAGTGGGCCAGGGTGTCCCGGGCGGTGGCCGGGTGCCCGGGGTGTGCGGAGCGGCCGGGGGACGCGGTGTCGGGCGCCCCGGCTCCGGCGCCGTCGGCCGCGGCGTCGCCCGGCGCGTGCCGGTGGCCCGCCGAGGGCCGGGCGGAGTGCGTGGTGTCCCGGGCGGCGTCCGTGCCGGACCCCACCGAGCCGATCGCCGCGACCGCGACCCCGCCCAGCGTGAGGCTCGCGAACGCCAGCGAGAGCGTGGTCCGCAGCGAGCGGGGGGCGCGCCGCGGGCGCCCGGGCCGCCAGTCGTCCCGGGCGCGGGTGCGGGCGTCGTGCGCCCCCGCGTCCCGCGCGGCCCGGAAGGCGGTCACGGCGCTGCGCTCCGCCTCGGGGTCGGCCTCGGCGCGGCGCAGCGCGACGGCGAACCGCGTCTCCAGGTCCAGTACGGCACCGGGCGCCCCGGTCCGCTCCGGGGCGGAGAGGGTGCCGCCAGGGTGCGCGAGCCGGCGGCCGGGCGGCCCCTCGCCGCTGTGCCGTTCACCCATGTCCGTTCCGTCCTCGTCGCCGTCCGCCCGGGAATCCGTGCGCCTGTCCCTGCGCGCCGTGGGCGGCCACTGCCGCGTACCCATACGTGCCGCGCGCCGGGGCGTTCATCTCGACTCCCCCAGCGTCGGCGGGTCGCCATCCGTCACACCCTCGGCGGAGTCTCCGCCCGGGGCCTGGGCGCCCAGCTGCCGGGCCAGGCGGCGCAGCCCCCGGTACGCGGCGGTGCGGACCGCCCCGGGGCGCTTGCCGAGCACCCGCGCGGCGGCCGGGCCGTCGAGGCCGACGACCACCCTCAGCAGCACCGCCTCGGCCTGGTCCCGGGGCAGCGCACGCACCAGCTCCAGCGCGCGTGCGGTGGACAGGGACTCCAGGGCCTGGTCGTGGGTGCTGTGCCGGCCGGGCAGCTCCAGGGCGTCCTGCTCGAGCTGCGCCGCCCGGGGCCGTACCCGCTGCCGCCGCAGATGGTCCAGGGCGCGGTGCCGGGCGATGGTCGCGGTCCAGCCACGGAAACCGGCGCCGTCGCCGCGGAACCGGCCGAGGTCCCGGGCTATCTCCAGCCAGGCGTCGGAGGCGACGTCCTCGGCGTCCTCTCCGACCAGGCCGCGCAGATAGCCCAGCAGACCGGGCTGCACGATCCGGTAGGCCACCGCGAAGGCGGTCTCGTCACCGTCCTGGGCCCGCGCGACGGCCGCGCCCAGCTCGCCGTCCCGCGGCTGCGGGCGGCGGGGTTCCCCTCCCTGGCCCAAGACCGTCCTCGTTCGCGCCGAGTTCCTGGCCACCGTGCGGCGCCTGCCGCACGGTCCGACACGCACCGGCCGTGTCGCCGCCCTCCACGATCATCAGCGTCGGGCCCGACGGAAGTGTCACAGCCGGGCGGTGGGGCCACGGCGGGTGCCGGTCAGCCGCGGGCCGTGGCGTCCCGGCACAACAGACGGAGCGAGCCCTGGCCGCCGAAACAGCGGCGGGCCTCCTCCATTGGATCCCAGAGCCGGCCGTCGGGGGTGCGCACCCAGTGCTCGCCACCGGTCGCCCACCACTCGGCGCCGGTCTGGCGCACGATCACCTCGCCGGCGTAGGCGCCGAGGCCGCGCAGGACGCTCTCGACGGCCGCGTACGGGGGCTCCTCGCGGCGGATCTCCTCGATCACCCGGTCGACCCTCCACAGGCTCTGCGCGGAGTAGTCGAGCCGGACCCGGGCCCCCTCGCGCATGGTCGCGACGGCGTCCGCCGCCCACCGCACGGGCTTCATCGCCGCATGCGGTCTCGTCTCGCGCTGTGCCGTCGCGTGCGGGCCTGTCACATGAGCTGTCGCATGAGCTGTCACATCGGCTGTCACATAGGGAAGAGCGAGCCGGGCGGGACTTCCGTCACTCGGATCCGACAGGTTTCGCCGAACGTCGCAGGACCGCCCCACGTCCACCGCAGGACGCCCACAGGAACCGTTCAGACCCCCGGTTCCGCGGCACTGCGCGCCCGGCGGGAGACGACCGCGCGCAGTACACGGCGGCCCTCGACCGACACGTCCAGCGCCCGGCGCAGGCCGTTCGCACCGTGCCCGGCGAGGAGTTCCAGCACCGCGGCCTGGCGGCGCAGCTCGGCCGCGACCAGCGGGGGCAGGTCCGCCGTGTCCCCCGCGCGGCCGGCGTCGAGGCCGTCCGCTCCCGGGGTGCCGTCCGCGGCCGGGTCGAGCAGCCGGTGGATCCGCAGGGAGGCGACCGAGCAGGCGTCGGCCCAGGGCCGTACGGCGTCGGCGGCGCGCTCGGCCGGGGCCGCGTCCAGCATGCGGCGGGCGAGCCGCACGGCCTCGTCACCGACGGACGCCTCGGGCGCGGTGGAGCCGGCGGACCCGGCGGACTCGGTGGAACCGGCGGACCCGGCGGACTCGGCGGACTCGGCGGACTCGGTGGAACCGGCGGCTTCGCCGGGGCCGAGCGCGGCGCGGGCCTTCTCCAGGCCCGGGCCCCAGTCGGAGCCGTCGGCGAGGCTCGCCCACAGCGGCCGGAGCAGCTCGTCGTCACCGCCGAGCAGCGGCAGACACCGATCAAGACAAGCCAGCCCGCTGGCGGCCAGTCCGCGTTCGTCGGCCTGTGCGATCAGTTCCACCAGGCTCATGAATGCCTCCCTCGCCGGGGCGCCTACCGGTACGGAGCCCGCACTTCCCCTTACTGCGTGCGACGGCTCAGGTATGTCACAGCCAGCTGTTTTCAGACAAGGGCAGGGGCCGGGACCGGTCCCTCGAGAGCCCGCCGGTGCTGCATCCGGGTGATCTTGAGGACCACGAGGACGGCCAGGACGGCCGCCCCGATGTCGAGCACGTCCGCGTAGAGCATCTGCCGGGCGGCGTCCCGGATCTCGGCGGCCGTCTCGGCCCGCGCGGACAGCCGCGCGGCCACCCGGCCGGCGAGGAGGGAGACGATCCACAGCGCCCACCAGAAGTTGACGATGGCGTGTCCGGGGCGCTTGGCCCAGGCGGCACTGGAGTCCCAGATGTCGAGGACGATACGGCGCGGGAACCACAGGTTCACGACCGGGCAGAACCAGCCGCCGATCGTCCAGCCGCGCGACTTGCTGTGCCCGCCCGGGTTGAACACCTCGGCGTTCACCCGCACCCGCCACACCCAGCACAGGTAGACGATCCCCGTGGCGAGCAGGGCGGCCGTCTGGAGCACACCGGCGGCGCTGTAGAAGGTGTCGGCGCGGTCGGCCCGGTCGACGATGCCGCCGCCTGTGGCGCCGTCGGCTA
The DNA here is from genome assembly GCF_016741775.1 of Streptomyces actinomycinicus. Taxonomy (GTDB): domain Bacteria; phylum Actinomycetota; class Actinomycetes; order Streptomycetales; family Streptomycetaceae; genus Streptomyces; species Streptomyces actinomycinicus. Next base: position 236,836 of record NZ_JAERRK010000002.1, read on the forward strand.
TGTCACCGGCGACGTCGATCTCGCCGAGGCCGGCCCAGACGGCGAACAGGTCGGTGGCGATGACGAGGCCGAGCAGCACGGCGGTGGTCCGGCCGAGCCCCACCGGCTTGCGCAGGACGGGGCCGGGCACCATGGGCATGGGCGGCGCGGGCATGGGTGAGGTCATGAAGGTTTCCCCCGAGGCGATGAGCGATGGTGCGAAGGGCGCGCGGCTCTCCCCGAACCGGACGCGCGGTCACCGGAACCTACGTCGAGGGCGGCCCCGCGTCCAACCCCATTCCCGGGGGCGGCCCCGCGCCCACTCCGAACCCGCAGGCGGCCCTGCGTCCAACCCGATCCCGCGGGCGGCCCTGCGTCCAACCCGATCCCGCGGGCGGCCCTGCGTCCAACCCGATCCCGCGGGCGGCCCTGCGTCCAACCCCATTCCCGGGGCGGCCCCGCGTCCACTCCCATCCCGCGGGCGCCTGGTCCGCCCTTTCCCCCTCGGCCGAGCCGGCTCCCGCTTTCCGCCCCGGCCCGTCCGCGTGTGCTCAGCCCAGCCGGTCCGAGAGCTTTCCGAATTCCGCCCAGGAAAGGGGCGGTTCGCCCGGGTCCCACAGCTTCTGCACGGTGGCCCGCAGCGGCATCCGGATCCCGGCGGCGACCTGTTCCTCCGTCTGCGCGTTCGGGAAGTCGCCCCACACGGCGAACGTCCCGCCGAGGACCTGACCCTCGTAGCGCGCGGGCACGGCGGCCGTGCCGCGCAGCACCCGCGGGTTCCACTGCTGGTAGATGCGCTGTCCCGTCGGATAGACGAAGGTCTGCGGCTGCCCGAGCACGTAGTAGAGGAACTCGTCGTTGTAGTTGACGACCTTCCGGCCCGCGCTCAGGTACTCGTCCGGCTGCCGGGCGCCGATCTCCTTGCCGGTCCAGTAGGCGACCCTGAGATCCTCGGCCGGCTGGACGGAGGTGCCGCGCAGGAAGCCGTCGTTCCACGCCCGCATCGTCCTGTCGTGGGCGCGGACGGTGTCGGCGCGGGCGTTGAGCCAGCCGGTGGCGAGGTCGGCGACCGTGCCGCCGGGGCCGTACTTCTCCCGGGCGGCGGCCGCGAGCTGCGGGTACGAGGCCTGCGGGTCCCGCACGGTCAGCGCCTGGTACTCGTCGCCGCCCAGGTGCCACTGGTCGCCGGTGAAGAGCCCCGCGTACTCGTTGAGCAGGTCGTCGACGATCTTCGCGGAGGCCTCCTTGGAGATGTCGACGGCTCCCCTGGTGGCGACCCCGCTCGCGTTGCGCAGCTGGAGATCGGGGTGGGCGGCGATCACGGCCCCCAGGTGCCCCGGCGAGTCGATCTCCGGTACGACGGTGATGTGCCGGCTGTTCGCGAGGTCCACGATCTTCTTGACCTGCGCCTTGCTCAGGTGGTCCGCGGAGACGATCTCCGGGTGGGTGGTGGACTCGATCCGGAAGGCCTGGTCGTCGGAGAAGTGCAGTCCCAGCTCGTTGAACTTCAGGTCCCCCAGCTCGCGTATCCGGTCCTCTATCCAGGTCTCGCTGAACGGTTTGCGTGCGATGTCCAGCATGAACCCGCGCACCGGCTTGGCGGGCTCGTCCCGGACGACGCCCTCCGGCGCCGTACCGCCGCCGTGGACCTCCTGCTTCAGGGTGCGGGTGCCGTAGAAGACCCCGGCCTCGCCGGGCCCGGTGATGTCGACCCGTCCGCCGCGGACGGTCATGGTGTACGACTCCTGGTTGCCGCCCCCGCCGAGCGCGAGCCGCACGTCACCGGCCCGGGCGTCGTTCTTCACGCCCGCGTAGGTCAGCCCCAGCTCTCCGGCGGCCAGCCGCCCCTCGTCCGCCAGACCGGCGTCGCTCACCAGCACCCGGCCGCCGGCTCGCGGTTTCCAGCCCGGTCCGTGCTCCGCGGTGTGGGAGCGCACCGCGGGTATCGTGCGCGGCGCCTGCGAGAGCGGGTAGGACCGACTGGGCGAAGGGCTCGCCGACGGTGTCCCCGGCTCGGCGGAGCCGGCGCCGGGCACCCGGTCGGACGACCGCCGTGCGCTCTGCTGCGGCCCGCCGTCGCCCCCGGACGTCGCGGCCCACACGCCGACGCCCGTGCCGAGCGCGACGGTCCCGACGACCGCGGCCGCCACGGCCGCCCGCTTCCGTATCACTCGTCGCGCCGCGTCCCGGCGCCTGCGCCTGTGCTGGGTCACCCTGTCAACGTACGTCCGGTCGCCGGCACATCCGTCACCGAGGTGTCCTGAAACTCTCCCATCCGAGTGAAATTCAGGCATCGCTCGGACACACCATGACCACTCTCGATAACCTGACGACACACATTTCACAGCATCCCCTGCCACGCCACATGTGACGCGAGGACCCACGCTGCCCGCCCACCGTCTCCCGTACCTCCCCACGCCCCTCGACGCCTTCAACACCGCCACGGACGACGAGGCGCGCACCCTTCTCCTGTGCTGCCTGCACAGCCTGTGCTGGTCCCGCCGGATCGCGGACCACCGCCCCTATCCCGACCTGGAGGCCCTGCTGGCCGCGGCGGACGAGGCGGCGTACGACCTCTCCCCGGCCGACCTCGCGGAGGCCCTCGCGGGCGAGTCCCTCCCGGAGCTGCCCGAGGACACGTACTCGGCGGCCCACATGGCCCTGAGCGCGGCGCAGGCCGCCTACGAAGCACGATTCGGACACGCGTTCGTCATCTATCTGGGCGATGCACCGCCGGACGAGGCCCTCGACCACATCCTCGAAGGCATCCGGTCACGATTGGCGAACGATCCGGAGGAGGAACGGGTCATAGCGGCGGAGGAACTCCGGCGCCTGGCGCGAAGCCGGCTGACGGCCGGACTCAGGGGCGCGGGACCGTGCCCATCAGCGGCTCCGCCGCGTGGCGCCACCAGCCACAACGCATCCGCACCCCGCAGGTGACGGGACGCACCGCCCCGGCAGCCGTCCCGGCTAGCCCAACCGCGTGCCAATTTGATCACACAGGTAGGCCCCCCGTAAGGCACGGCGCAGCGCATCGCTACGATGCTGGGGGCCGGTGGACCGTACCCGGCCGGGCCCGACCGACAGTGAAGCCGGCGCGGCCCTAGTCCCCGCTCCCGGAGGGTTCTTCCGTGCCGGCTGGAACGCTGTACCGCGGCCGGGAAGGAATGTGGTCGTGGGTGGCTCATCGAGTCACCGGTGTCCTCATCTTCTTCTTCCTGTTCGTTCATGTGCTGGACACCGCTCTCGTGCGTGTCTCCCCCGAGGACTACGACAAGGTCGTAGCCACGTACAAGACGCCGATCGTCGCGCTGCTGGAGTACGGCCTCGTCGCCGCCATCCTCTTCCACGCGCTCAACGGCCTGCGTGTCATCGCCGTCGACTTCTGGTCGAAGGGCCCGCGCTACCAGAAGCAGATGTTCTGGGGCGTGATGGGTGTCTGGATCATCCTGATGGCCGGTGCGATCTACCCGGTCCTCGGCCACGCCTACCGTGTCCTCTTTGGGAGCTGACGCCGATGTCCACGACTGAAACCGCGGCCCCCGGAGTCGGCCCCGTCGAGGGCACCCCCGTCTACACCGTCGAGAACCCGGCCCCGCTCATCGAGGCGCCGCGCAAGCGCACCAAGAAGACCCCGAAGTCGACCCGGGGCAACTTCGAGCTGGCGGCCTGGCTGTTCATGCGCCTGTCCGGCATCGTGCTGGTCGTCCTCGTCATCGGCCACCTGCTGATCCAGCTCGTGCTGGACGGCGGCGTCTCCAAGATCGGCTTCGCCTTCGTGGCGGGCCGCTGGGCGTCCCCGTTCTGGCAGGTCTGGGACCTGCTGATGCTGTGGCTCGCCATGCTGCACGGCGCCAACGGTCTGCGCACGGTCATCAACGACTACGCCGAGCGGCCGAACTCCCGGCTGTGGCTGAAGGCTCTGCTCTACACCGCCACGGTGTTCACCATCCTGCTGGGCACGCTGGTGATCTTCACCTTCGACCCGAACATCCGCTAGGCACGGGGCTGCGAGAATCATGAAGATCCACAAGTACGACACCGTCATCGTCGGCGCCGGTGGCGCGGGCATGCGCGCGGCCATCGAGTCGACGAAGCGCAGCCGCACCGCGGTGCTGACCAAGCTCTACCCCACCCGCTCCCACACGGGCGCCGCGCAGGGCGGCATGGCCGCCGCGCTGGCCAACGTGGAGGAGGACAACTGGGAGTGGCACACCTTCGACACGGTCAAGGGCGGTGACTACCTGGTCGACCAGGACGCCGCCGAGATCCTGGCGAAGGAGGCCATCGACGCCGTCCTCGACCTGGAGAAGATGGGCCTGCCGTTCAACCGGACCCCGGACGGCACCATCGACCAGCGCCGCTTCGGCGGTCACTCCCGCAACCACGGCGAGGCCCCGGTCCGCCGGTCCTGCTACGCCGCGGACCGCACCGGCCACATGATCCTCCAGACGCTGTACCAGAACTGCGTCAAGGAGGGCGTGGAGTTCTTCAACGAGTTCTACGTCCTGGACCAGCTGATCACCGAGGTCGACGGCGTCAAGAAGTCGGCCGGTGTCGTGGCGTACGAGCTGGCCACCGGTGAGATCCACGTCTTCCAGGCGAAGTCCGTGATCTACGCCTCCGGCGGCACCGGCAAGTTCTTCAAGGTGACCTCCAACGCGCACACCCTCACCGGTGACGGCCAGGCCGCCGTCTACCGCCGGGGCCTGCCGCTGGAGGACATGGAGTTCTTCCAGTTCCACCCGACCGGCATCTGGCGCATGGGCATCCTCCTGACCGAGGGTGCGCGCGGTGAGGGCGGCATCCTCCGCAACAAGGACGGCGAGCGCTTCATGGAGAAGTACGCGCCCGTCATGAAGGACCTCGCCTCCCGCGACGTCGTCTCCCGCTCCATCTACACGGAGATCCGCGAGGGCCGCGGCTGCGGTCCCGAGGGCGACCACGTCTACCTGGACCTGACCCACCTGCCGCCGGAGCAGCTGGACGCCAAGCTCCCGGACATCACCGAGTTCGCGCGCACGTACCTCGGCATCGAGCCCTACACGGACCCGATCCCGATCCAGCCGACCGCGCACTACGCGATGGGCGGCATCCCGACGAACGTCGAGGGTGAGGTCCTGGCGGACAACACCACCGTCGTCCCGGGTCTGTACGCGGCCGGCGAGGTCGCCTGTGTCTCCGTGCACGGCGCCAACCGCCTGGGCACCAACTCGCTGCTGGACATCAACGTGTTCGGCCGCCGGGCCGGCATCGCCGCCGCCGAGTACGCCCACAAGGCCGACTTCGTCGAGCTGCCGGAGAACCCGGCGTCGTTGGTGGTCGAGCAGATCGAGCGGCTGCGCACCTCCACCGGCAACGAGCGGGTGGCGACCCTGCGCCGCGAGCTGCAGGAGACCATGGACGCCAACGTCATGGTGTTCCGCACCGAGCAGACGATCAAGACGGCCGTCGAGAAGATCGCCGAGCTGCGCGAGCGCTACCGGAACGTGGCCATCCAGGACAAGGGCAAGCGGTTCAACACGGACCTCCTCGAGGCCATCGAGCTGGGCAACCTGCTCGACCTGGCCGAGGTCATGGCCGTCTCGGCCCTGGCCCGCAAGGAGTCCCGCGGTGGTCACTACCGCGAGGACTACCCGAACCGCGACGACGTCAACTTCATGCGCCACACCATGGCGTACCGCGAGGTCGGCGCCGACGGCTCGGAAACCGTCCGTCTCGACTACAAGCCGGTCGTCCAGACCCGCTACCAGCCGATGGAGCGTAAGTACTGATGGCTACCCCTGTTCTGGACAAGGCGGACGCGGCCGGCCAGCCCGAGCCCGGCTTCGCCGACTCCCCCTACATCACGGTCACCTTCCGGGTCCGCCGGTTCAACCCGGAGGTCTCGGCGGAGGCCACCTGGGAAGACTTCCAGCTGGAGATCGACCCGAAGGAGCGTGTCCTCGACGGCCTCCACAAGATCAAGTGGGACGTCGACGGCACCCTCACCTTCCGCCGCTCGTGCGCGCACGGCATCTGCGGCTCGGACGCGATGCGGATCAACGGCAAGAACCGCCTTGCCTGCAAGACGCTGATCAAGGACATCAACCCCGAGAAGCCGATCACGATCGAGCCCATCAAGGGCCTGACGGTCCTGAAGGACCTGGTCGTGGACATGGAGCCGTTCTTCCAGGCGTACCGGGACGTCATGCCGTTCCTGGTCACCAAGGACACGAACGAGCCGACCCGCGAGCGGCTGCAGTCCGCCGAGGACCGCGAGCGCTTCGACGACACGACGAAGTGCATCCTCTGCGCGGCCTGCACCTCCTCCTGCCCGGTGTTCTGGAACGACGGCCAGTACTTCGGTCCGGCCGCGATCGTGAACGCCCACCGCTTCATCTTCGACAGCCGTGACGAGGCGGGCGAGCAGCGCCTGGAGATCCTGAACGACCGCGACGGCGTGTGGCGCTGCCGCACGACCTTCAACTGCACGGACGCCTGCCCGCGCGGTATCGAGGTCACGAAGGCGATCCAGGAAGTGAAGCGCGCACTCATCACGCGCCGCTACTGACCCGCGAGGCCGACGGAGAGGGCCCCGTCCCCGGTGTGCACCGGGGGCGGGGCCCTCTCCGTACAACTGTGCGGGGTGTTGGTGCGTCTCCTGTGTACGCGATCAAGGAGATACATGCGCACCCACAGAGTGTCCGCCGTGGTCACGGCCACGGCGCTGTCCCTCACCGGCGGCCTGGTGGCCCTCACGGCCGGGCCGGCGAGCGCCGCGCCCGCCAAGTACGCCGACGACTTCAACGGCGACGGGTACCGGGACTACGCCTCGGGCTGGGGCGGCGAGGTCACGGTCACCTACGGCACGGCGACCGGGCCGGGGCCCAAGACGGTCCGGTTCACCCAGGACAGCCCGAACATCCCGGGCAAGGCGGGCGATGCCGGGGGTTACGCCGACGCCTTCGGCGACGGACTGGCCACCGCCGACCTCAACCGGGACGGGTACGCCGACCTGGCCGTGGCCGACCACACCGAGAAGGCCGGGACGAAGACCGCGGCGGGCGCGGTCACCGTCCTGTGGGGCGCCAAGGCGGGTCTCGGCGTGAAGGCCACGCGGATCCCGGCCAAGTCCACGACCGGGTTCGGCACCGCCCTCGCCTCCGGCGACTTCAACGGCGACGGGAAGCCGGACCTGGCCGTCGCCGACGTCACCGGCACCCTCTTCGTCTACCGCGGCGGCTTCTCCCAGACCGGTGCGACAGGCAGCGTCACCAGGATGGAGGTCAGCCCCAGCGGCGCCCACGTGCTGGAACCGACCGCGATCGTCGCCGGCAAGGTCACCAAGGACGCGGCCACCGACCTGTACGTGCTCGGCCAGGGCTACGAGAACGACAAGATGGTCCAGGCCGCATGGTTCGTGCAGGGCGGCTCCACCATCAAGCGCGGCAAGTACACGACGTACAACGCCTCGCACGCGGACTTCTCCTCCACCGGAGTGATCGCCGACTTCGACAAGAACGGCTACGGGGACCTGGCCGTCAGCGACAAGCCGTACAACAAGAACGCCGGTTCCGTGCTGGTACTGCGCGGCGGCGCGAGCGGCCCGACCACCTCCTACCGGCTGTCCCAGGCCACCTCCGGCGTGGCGACGGCGGCGACGAAGAACGACTCGTTCGGCTACTCCCTCTCCGCCGGTGACACCAATCGCGACGGCTACCCCGACCTCGCCGTGGGCGTGCCCGAGGAGGAGGCCGGCTCCGTCGAGAACGCGGGCGGTGTGCACGTCCTGCGGGGCGGCAAGGGCGGCCTGACCGGTACCGGTTCCCAGTGGTTCACCCGCGCCACGGCCGGGGTGCCGGGCAGCCCCGGCGAGTGGGAGGCGCTGGGCCGCTTCGTCCGCCTGCGCGACTTCGACCGGGACGGTGACGCGGACCTGCTGGTCTCGGGCGACCTCTACCGCCCGGGTGTGCTGCTGCGCGCGACCGCCTCGGGCGTCACCACCAGCGGCGCCTCGGAGAGCGACCTGGACCCGAACTTCCCGCAGTAGTCACGCTGCCGCGTCCCCCGCCGAGCCCCACCGGAATCCGCTCCGGTGGGGCTCCTCGCATCCGGGCACAAGGACTCCTAATCTGACGACATGTCAGACGAAGAGTCGTACGAACTGCTCGGCTTCGACAACGTGCTGCTCCCCGTCGGCGACCTCGCCGAGGCGGTCGCCTTCTACGAGCGGGCCGGATTCACCGTGGGATTCCGGTTCGACGAGGCCGGGATCGCGCTGCTGAAGGTCGGCGGGGAGACGCCGGGCCTCCTGCTGCGTGCCGAGGAGGAGCTGCGGCACCGGTCGCCGGCCTGGCCCTCGCCGCGCATCTGGCTGGAGGTGCCGGACGCGCGGGTGGCGGCACGGAAGCTGGCCGCCGCCGGGATCCCGCCGCTGGACGAGGTGTTCCAGGTGGCCACCGGCTGGACCGTGGAGGTGACCGACCCCTGGGGCAACGTCCTGGGCTTCACGGACTACACCAAGCGCCCGGCACTGGGCCGCCGAAGCTGAGCGCTCCATTGAGTTGAACATGTTCAAAAGCAGGTCTAGAGTCATCCCTGTCAGCGTTTTGAACGCGTTCAAGAAGGGGTGGGGCATGGACCGCACCGTCATCGCCTACGTCATCTACCTGGTCGTCAGCGTCGCACTGACCGTCTGGGTGGCCCGCACGCTCAGCCACAACGGCCGGATCTTCCTCGCCGACGTCCTGCACGGCAACGAGAAGCTCGCGGACGCCGTCAACCACCTGCTGGTGGTCGGGTTCTACCTCGTCAACCTCGGCTTCGTGGCCCTGTACCTGAGCGACGACAAGACGATCGAGGACACCCGCGGCATCTTCGAGGCCCTGTCGACCAAGCTGGGCGTGGTCCTGCTCGTGCTCGGCGTGATGCACCTGGGCAACGTGTACGTGCTCAACAAGATCCGCCGGCGCGGGGTGATGGAGCGGGAGCAGGTGCCCCCGGTCAGCCCGCAGGAGTGGATCGCCCCGACGGCCGGCGCGTGACCGCGGTGACCGCCACGACCGGCACACCGGGCCGGGGCGCCACGAGCGCCCCGGTCCGGGGGCTGACCGTCCTGTACGACGCCGAGTGCGCCCTGTGCACCCACCTGCGCGGCTGGCTGGCCCGGCAGGCGCAACTGGTGCCGCTGGAGCTGGTGCCGGCGGGCTCCGCCGAGGCCCGCGCCCGCTTCCCGGAACTCGACAACTCCGCCACCCTCGACGAGGTCACCGTGGTCGGCGACGCCGGGCAGGTCTACCGGGGTCCGCGCGCCTGGATCACCGTCCTGTGGGCCCTGCGCGAGCACCGGCCGCTCGCCCACAAGCTCGCCACCCCGGCCGGCGCCAGGCTGGCCAGGGGAGCCGTGCTCGCCGCCGCAAAGTGGCGGGAGACGCAGTGGCGGGGCACGCAGTGGAGCGGGCGGACGTACCGCCGGGCCGACGGCTGGTCCTACCACCCGGGCACCGGCTGGACGTTCGAGCCGCCGTCCTGTTCGGGGCCCGGCTGCACCACTCGTTAGGCTCTCCTACCGTGCCCGCGAAGAACGACGGCCCCGAGGCCGGCTCCCAGAGCAGCAAGTCCGAGCAGACCCGTGCGCTGATCCTGGAGACCGCGATGCGGTTGTTCCAGGAGCGCGGGTACGACAAGACGACCATGCGGGCCATCGCCAAGGAGGCCGGGGTCTCCGTCGGCAACGCCTACTACTACTTCGAGGGCAAGGAACACCTGATCCAGGGCTTCTACGACCGGATCGCCGCCGAGCACCAGGCGGCGGCCCGGGCGGTCCTGGAACGGGAGACCGACCTGGAGGCGCGGCTCGCGGGCGTGCTGACCGCATGGCTGGACGTCGCACGGCCGTACCACGAGTTCGCGGTCCAGTTCTTCAAGAACGCCGCCGACCCCGACAGCCCGCTCAGCCCCTTCTCGCCGGAGAGCGAGCACGCGCGCGAGCAGGCGATCAGCGTGCACAGGGAGGTCCTGGCCGGCTCCAGGTCCAAGGTGGCCCCGGAACTCAAGGACGTGCTCCCCGAGTTGATGTGGCTCTCCCAGATGGGCCTGGTGCTGTACTGGATCTTCGACCGCACGGAGGGACGCGAGCGCAGCTACCGGCTGGCCAAGCGCGGGGCCCGGCTCACCGCGCGGGGCGTGTCCCTGGCCCGCTTCCGCGTACTGCGCCCGCTGGTCCTGGAGGTCCACGAGCTGTTCACGGACTTCCTGCCGGGCATGACGAAGGTCCTGCCGGACCCGGGCCGTGACCGGGGCGAGTGACCGCCCCGGACGGGCGGCTCCGGGCCGGGGCGGTCAGATCCAGTTCAGCCGCCACAGCCGGAACACGCCCGTGCCGTCCGTCAGGTACTGGCCGCCGCCCACGTCCTCGGTGCTGACCACGTACTCCTTGCGCTGCCACAGCGGGAGCAGCGGAACGTCCCGGGCCACGGTGGTCTCGATGTCACGGAAGTCGTTCACGGCCCGGCTGCGGTCCGCGAACTGCCGGCTGTCCAGGATGAGATGGTCGACCAGCTTGTTGCTGTACCCGGTGCTCATGGTGGAGCCGGTGCCGACGAGCGGGGCGCCGAATGTGTCCGCGTCGGGATAGTCGGCCACCCAGCCGACCGCCCACGCGTCCATCTTCCCGGCGGCCCAGCGCTTCTGGAAGTCGGTCCACTCGTAGCCCTTGACGTCCACCTTGAACAGACCGCTCGTCTCCAGCTGCTTCTTCAGTTCCGCCGCCTCCTGGGCGCCCGCGCCCCGGCCGATGCCGTAGCCGAGGGTGAAGCGCACCGGCAGGCTCACGCCGGCCTCCGTGAGCAGCGCGCGCGCCTTCTCGGTGCTCGGCGCGGGGTAGGTGTCGAAGAACGACGTGGTGTGGCCGGTGATCCCGGTCGGGATGAGCGAGTAGAGCGGGTCGACCGTGCCCTCGTAGACCGTCGCCGCCAGCCGCTCGCGGTCGACCAGCCAGGCCATCGCGCGACGCACCCGCGCATCGTGCAGCGGGGAGCCGGAGTGGGTGTTGAAGTACAGGTTGCGGGTCTCGGCGCTGTCGGACTCGGTGACCCGCTGCCCGGGGTCGCTCGGGTTCAGCGCGGACAGCGTCTTCGGCGGCAGCGTCCGGGTGGCGACGTCGACCTGCCGGCCCTTCCAGGCGCGCGCCAGCTTCTCGGAGTCGGCGTAGTAGCGCAGCTCGATCGGGCGGCCGATGCCGCCCAGGGAGCCCTTGTAGTGCTCGTTCGGCGCGAGGTCCGCCTTCTGGTCCTTGGTGTACGCCGTGAGCACGTACGGCCCGGTGCCGTCGACGGCGGCGTCCTGGCGCAGGCCGTGGGCCGGGTACTTGTCCTTGTCCACGATCGCGCCGGCACCGGTGGCGACCTTCAGCGGGAAGGTGGCGTCCGAGGACGACAGGTGGAAGGTGACGGTGTACCTGCCGTCCGCGGTCACCGTGGCCAGCGTGTCGAACAGGGACGCCGGGCCGACATCGGAGTTGATCCTCTTGACCCGCTCGAAGGAGTACTTCACGTCCTCGGCCGTCATCTCGCGCCCGCTCGGGAAGGTGATCCCGGAACGCAGCGTGCACCGGTACGACTTCAGGCCGCTGCCCTCGAAGGCGCAGCTCCGTGCCGCGTCCGGGACCGGTTCGGTGCCGCCCGGCTCGAACGTCAGCAGCGACTGGAACACATTGCTGAACAGCGCCCAGGAACCGGCGTCGTAGGCGCCCGCCGGGTCCAGTGCGGTGACGGCGTCCGTCGTACCGACGGTGATGGTCCTGTTCCCGGAACCCTGTGCCGGCAGCAGCTGCCAGCCGCCGATCCCCACGACGGCGAGCACGAGCAGCGTCACGAGAATCCGCATGCGAACAGATCGCACGGTGGTGCCCTCCCCCAGGCCCCTCAAGGCCCTACCCCTGGCCCAGCACGAAGCGGCCACTTCCCCTAAAGTGACGCGGCTCACCTAAGCACACCGCTTTCACCCGGGGGAAGGGCTTTCTGACCTGTTAGGGAAGAACTTACCGAGGCGTTGTTTCCCGGCGGTTTCACAGCTCCTTCACAGGTGTGGGAGCGGTTCCCGTCATGCGCGCAGGGCAGCCAGTTCGATCACCGTCACGTCCGACGGCGCGCCCACGCGCGTGGGCGGGCCCCAGGCGCCCGCGCCCCGGCTGACGTACAACTGCGTGTCGCCGTAGCGCTCCAGACCGGCGACCGTCGGGTTGGCCGCGGCGGCGAGGAGGCTGCCGGGCCAGAGCTGGCCGCCGTGGGTGTGGCCGGAGAGCTGGAGGTCGACGCCGTGCCGGACCGCCTCGTGGATCTGGACCGGCTGGTGGGCGAGCAGTACGCACGCGCGTGCCGGGTCCCGGTCGCCGAGCGCCCTGCCGAAGTCCGGGCCCTGGCCTTCGCTCTCGCCCTGGAGGTCGTTGACCCCGGCCAGGTCGAAGGACGGCAGTTCGGTGCGGGCGTTCTGCAGCGGGTGCAGCCCGAGGCCGCGGACCTCTTCGACCCACTGTTCGGCGCCGGAGAAGTACTCGTGGTTCCCGGTGACGAAGTACGCGCCGTGGCGGGCGCGGAGGCCGGCGAGGGGGGCGGCGGCGGGCCCGAGGTCCTTGACGCTGCCGTCGACCAGGTCGCCGACGACCGCGATCAGATCGGGCTGGGTGGCGTTGACCGTGTCGACGACCCTCTGCGCGAAGCCGCGGCCCAGGACCGGGCCCAGGTGGATGTCGCTGACGACGGCGATGCGGAAGCCGTGTGCGGCGCGGGGGAGTTTGGCGAGCGGGACGGTGACGCGGTTGATCCGGGGGCCGCGGAGGACTCCGTAGGTGCCGTGGCCGACGGTGGCCGTGGCGATGGTGGCCGCGGCGCCGGCGGCGAGGCGGGCGACGAAGAGGCGGCGGGTGGGGTCCTGGCCGGCCGGTGCTGCCGCCGGCGTACCAGGGGGCTCCGCCCCCTGGACCCCCGTCCCTCGCCCACCCGCCACCCGACCCTGTCGGCCGAGAGGTGAACCCACGGGGTTCCCGCCCGGTGCGTCGAACGGCGTACCCGCGAGATTCCCGCCCGGCGAGGCGAGAGGTGAAATCGTGGCGTTCTCGCCCGGTGCGGCGAGAGATGGACTCGTGGGCTGCTCGGTCGGTCGGGCGTGGGGTGGGCCGGCTGGGCCTCGCAGGACCCGGTGGAGGAGGGGGCGCAGGGGCTCGGTCGCCAGGGTCGTCAGGAGCAGGTACAGCGAGAGGGCCAGCCAGAGGAAGCCGGGCCAGGCCAGGGTGCGCTGGAGCCAGAAGGGGGCGCCGGTGCGTTCCGCCACGAGGGCCCCGACCGCGAGGAGCGGGCCGGCGGTGAAGACCGCGGTGCCGGCACGGCGGGCCGGACCGGGGCCGCGCGTGGTGTCACGGACCAGGCGCCGCCACAGGTACCAGTGCAGGCCCGCCACGGCGGCCAGGACGGCCAGGGCGACGAGCGCGAAGAGGACGACCACCCGCCCGGCCCCTCGCTATGACGTCCGGCGCAGTGCGCGCAGTCCGCGCAACCCGATGCCCCCGATGACCGTCCCCAATACGAAGGAGACGACCGCCAGCAGCAGGTGCACCCAGAAGTACGCGGTCGGGTGACCGTCGTCGAAGGCGAGCCCGCTGCTGTCCTTGACAAGGTTCTTGACGAAAGTGATCCAGATGACCCAGCTCCACACCCCGAAGGCGAGCAGGAACCAGGAGACGGGGCGGCTGAGTTTCACAGCGACGGACCTTTCCGAAAAGCACCGGTCACCCGCAGGCGGCCGGGGGTCCGGGGGGCGCCCCCCGGGCGGGCACAGCATGACATCAGTATCGCCGTCCCCTCTGCGGGCCCGTGCCGGGGGTGGCGGTGCGGGCGGGACTTCACGGTCCGGTGCGGGTACGTTCTCGACCGTGCCCGCACCGAAGATGACCGGCCGGCGGTCCCTGCTGGTGACCTCCGCCACCCTGCTGTCCCTGTCCGTCGGCGCGCCCGCCGCCCTTGCCGAGCCGAGCCCCTCGACGAGCCCGTCGGCCACTCCCCCGGCCGGGATGTCGACCCTCGGCGGCGCCCGGCTCGGGCTGCCGGGCACGCAGGTCAATCTCGCCCCCGGTGTCCCGGTGCTGCCCAAGGACCTCACCGCGCGTTCCTGGATCGTCTCCGACGCCGAGTCGGGCGAGGTGCTCGCCGCGCACAACGCGCACTGGCGGCTGCCCCCGGCGAGCACGCTGAAGATGCTGTTCGCCGACACCGTGCTGCCGCGCTTCCCGCAGAGCACCCGGCACAAGGTGGCCGCGTCGGACCTCGCGGGCATGGGCGAAGGCTCCAGCGTGGTCGGGATAAAGGAGGGCAGCACCTACTCGGTGCGCGATCTGTGGCTCGGGGTCTTCCTGCGCTCGGGCAACGACGCCGTGCACACGCTGGCCGCGATGAACGGCGGTGTCGAGCAGACCGTGCGGGACATGCAGGACCACGCAGAGGAACTGCAGGCCCTGGACACGCACGTGGTCTCGCCCGACGGTTACGACGCGCCGGGGCAGGTGTCGTCGGCGTACGACCTGACGCTGTTCGCCCGCTCCGGGCTGCAGAAGAAGGACTTCCGCGACTACTGCTCGACCGTGCGCGCCAAGTTCGGGTCCGCGGAGATCCAGAACACCAACCGGCTGCTGAGCGGCGACAGCGACGTACCGGTCTACCAGGGCATCGCGGGCGTGAAGAACGGCAACACCTCGCACGCGGGCGCCACCTTCACCGGGGTCGCCGAGCGGGGCGGCAAGGTGCTGCTGGTTACGGTGATGAACCCGGAGAAGCGCGAGCACAACGAGGTCTACAAGGAGACCGCGAAGTTGTTCGACTGGGGGTTCCAGGCGGTCGGCAAGGTCAACGCCGTGGGCGAGCTGGTGCCGCCGAAGAGCGCCGCGCCGGCCACCGGGCGGCCCGACCCCACCGCGTCCGCCGAGCAGGCGGCCGGGTCCGGCCGGGCCGGCGCCAAGCCGGTGGCGGGCGCCACCGCCGGGTCCGGATCCAGCGGTGCCGGGATCGCCCTGGCGGTCGCGGGCGGACTGCTGGTGTTGCTCGGGGGTGGCGCGTTCCTGGTCAACCGCCGTTGGCCGCTGCCGGATCTGATGCGTCGACGGACGCGTCCGTGACCTCGTCCTCCTTGCTCGGCGTCGCCGTCCAGGCGGCGCAGAACAGGACCAGTTTCGCGGTGAAGTTGATCCACAGCAGCAGGGCCACGGGGACGCCGAACGCGCCGTACACGCTTTTCGCGGCGACGCCCTGGATGTAGCCGCTGAGCAGCAGCTTCAGCAGTTCGAAGCCGATCGCGCCGAGCAGCGCGGCCACCAGCAGGCGGCGGCGCGCCGGCTCCACGCCGGGCAGCAGGGTCAGGACGTAGAGCAGGACCAGGAAGTCGGCGAGCACGGCGACGGCGAACGCGGCGACCTGCAGCAGCAGGCTGCCCCAGCTCTGCTCGTCCAGGCCGATGTGCCG
Source organism: Streptomyces actinomycinicus (assembly GCF_016741775.1). Classification (GTDB taxonomy): domain Bacteria; phylum Actinomycetota; class Actinomycetes; order Streptomycetales; family Streptomycetaceae; genus Streptomyces; species Streptomyces actinomycinicus. Next base: position 252,303 of record NZ_JAERRK010000002.1, read on the forward strand.
GGACAGCCAGCCGACGGCGGCCGAGGCGAGGGTGGACGCGGCGAGGGTGACCAGCAGAGCGCCGCCCAGGCCGAGCAGGATGCCGGCGTCCTTGGCCTTGTCGAGGAACGGGTTCTCCTCCTGGTCCGGCAGTTCCCACACCGTGCGCAGGCAGTCCCGCACCTGGCCGACCCAGCCGATGCCCGTGAGCAGCAGGGCAGCGCCCGCGATGACGCCGACGGTACCGGCGTTCTGCACCAGGGAGGTCAGCTGTTCGGAGGAGCCCGGGAACTGGTCGGTGATGCGGTGCTCGACGGTCTTCTGGCTGGCGGGGCTGAGCGTGGCGGCGGTGATCGCGGCGGCCACGGTCAGCAGCGGGAACAGGGCCACGAAGCTGACGAACGTCATGGCGGCGGCCAGCCGGGTCCACTTCACCCGGTCCAGTCGCTCGTAACTGCGCCACGCGTGCGTGGTCATCAGCCGGGTGACGATCGGCCCGACGCCGGGCAGCCTCTTCAGCCAGTCCATGATCCGACTGTGCCCGCTGCGCGGGACCGCCAACACCGCGTTTCTTCGCCAGAACGGCCATATGCGGGCGATACGGTCGACTGTCATGAAGGATGCCACCGCACCGCCCACCGCACTGCCCCGGTCCCTGCTCGTCCTCGGCGGTACGTCCGAGATCGCGCTGGCCACCGCGCGCCGGCTGATCGCCCGCCGCGCCCGCACGGTGTGGCTGGCGGGCCGCCCCTCTCCGGCGCTGGAACAGGCCGCCGGCGGCCTGCGCAGGCTGGGCGCGGACGTTCGCACGCTCGCCTTCGACGCCCTCGACCCCGAGTCCCACGAGACCGTGCTGGGCAAGGTGTTCGCCGAGGGCACCATCGACATGGTGCTGCTCGCCTTCGGTGTCCTCGGCGACCAGGCCCACGACGAACGCGACCCGGTCCGCGCCGTGCAGGTCGTCCGGACCAACTACACCGGGGCCGTCTCGGCGGGCCTGGTCGCGGGCCGCGCGCTGCAGACCCAGGGCCACGGCTCCCTGGTCGTACTGTCCTCGACCGCCGCCGAACGCGCCCGCCGCTCGGACTTCATCTACGGCTCCAGCAAGGCCGGCCTCGACGCCTTCGCCCAGGGCCTCGGCGACGCCCTGCACGGCACCGGCGTCCATGTCATGGTCGTGCGCCCGGAGTTCGTCCGGACGAGGGGCACGGCCGGCCGTCCCCGGCCGCCGCTCGGCACGACACCGGAGGCGGTGGCCACGGCGATCGAACTGGGGCTGCGCCGGCACTCGGAGACGGTGTGGGTGCCGGGCAGGCTCCGGCTGCTCATGTCGCTGCTGCGGCACGCACCACGGCCGCTCTTCAGACGGCTTCCGCTGTAGCGCACCGAAAGGGCGCGGGGAACGGCGCGGACGGCCACGACGGCGCCGCGGCCGGACCGCCACCGGTCAGGGCACGACCCGCGGGACGCAGATGTCGGCGTGGCCGGCCTGCGGCGGCACGACGGATCCGCCGAACGTGTACTCCCGCAGCTTGCGCCAGACTCCGTCGGCACCCTGCTCGTACAGCGCGAAGCCGGTGCACGGCCACTGGGCGTCGAAGCCCGCCAGCTCCTCGAAGGCGCGGTCCATCGCCGCGTCGTCGATGCCGTGGGCGACGGTGACGTGCGGGTGGTACGGGAACTGCAGCTCGCGCGCCATCGGTCCGGAGGCGTCCCGGACCCGCTGCTGGAGCCGGGAGCAGGCCTCGGCGCCCTGGACGACGCGGACGTAGACCACCGGCGACAGGGGCCGGAAGGTGCCGGTGCCGGAGAGCCGCATCGGGAACGGCCGGCCGGCCGCGGCGACCTCGGTGAGGTGTGCGTCGACGGCCGGCAGGTCGGCCTCGGCCACCTCGGTCGGCGGCAACAGCGTGACGTGCGTGGGGATGCCGTGAGCCGCGGCGTCGCCGAAGCCCGCGCGCCGCTCCTGGAGCAGGCTGCCGTGAGGCTCCGGGACCGCGATCGACACGCCGATCGTTACGGTCCCCACGTCTTCTCCTGTCGTCGCGTCTGTCGTCTTCTCGGCCGTCTCGTCCCGGCCGTCGGCTATCGACTGTACGGCCCCGGATGTCCTGTGGGCAGGCGCAGCGGAAGTGATGTGCAGCGCTCTGTCCGTCCGGGGCCGAGTGCGGTCGTACGCCTCAGTGCTTGGCCGGCAGGAAGCCCACGCGGTCGTACGCCTGAGAGAGCGTCTCGGCGGCCACGGCACGCGCCTTCTCCGCGCCCTTGGCCAGGATCGAGTCGAGCGTCTCGGGGTCGTCCAGGTACTGCTGGGTGCGCTCGCGGAACGGGGCCACGAACTCCACCATGACCTCGGCGAGGTCGGTCTTCAGGGCGCCGTACATCTTGCCCTCGTAGTCCTGCTCCAGCTCGCCGATCGACTTGCCGGTCAGGGTGGAGTAGATGGTGAGGAGGTTCGAGACGCCCGGCTTGTTCTCGGCGTCGAAACGGATCACCGTGTCGGTGTCGGTGACGGCGCTCTTGACCTTCTTGGCGGTGGCCTTCGGGTCGTCGAGGAGGTTGATGAGGCCCTTCGGCGTGGAGGCCGACTTGCTCATCTTGATCGACGGGTCCTGGAGGTCGTAGATCTTCGCCGTCTCCTTGAGGATGTACGGGTCCGGGACGGTGAAGGTCTGGCCGAACCGGCCGTTGAAGCGCTCGGCGAGGTCACGGGTCAGCTCGATGTGCTGGCGCTGGTCCTCACCGACCGGTACCTCGTTCGCCTGGTACAGCAGGATGTCGGCGACCTGGAGGATCGGGTACGTGAACAGGCCGACGGAGGCGCGGTCGGCGCCCTGCTTGGCGGACTTGTCCTTGAACTGCGTCATGCGGCTGGCCTCGCCGAAGCCGGTGAGGCAGTTCATGACCCAGGCCAGCTGGGCGTGTTCGGAGACGTGGCTCTGCACGAAGAGGGTGCAGCGGTCCGGGTCCAGGCCCGCGGCCAGCAGCTGGGCGGCGGCGAGCCGGGTGTTGGCCCGCAGCTCCTTCGGGTCCTGCGGGACCGTGATCGCGTGCAGGTCGACGACCATGTAGAACGCGTCGTGGGACTCCTGCAGGGCCACCCACTGGCGGACGGCGCCGAGGTAGTTGCCGAGGTGGAACGAGCCAGCCGTGGGCTGAATGCCGGAGAGCACGCGGGGTCGGTCAGAGGCCATGTCCACCATTCTCTCAGAGGGTGAGGGGGTGGTCGGCCCGTCGGGTGGGGGTGGGCTTGGGAACGCGGGGGACTGCGGCGCCGTTGTGGCCGTTCGCGCAGTCCCCGCGCCCCTGACGGGGCGGTGCCCCGTACGGCGTCGGTCAGCCGAGGTCGATCTCCGGGTACAGCGGGAAGCCCGCCACCAGGTCCGTCGCCCGCTGGGCGATCTCCTGGGCCACCTTCTCGTCCAGGAGGTGGGCGGCCTTGGAGGGGGCGCCGGACTTGGTGGTGCCGGGCTCGGTGGTGGTGAGGACGCGGTCGATGAGGCCCGCCACCTCGTCCATCTCGGCCGTACCGAGGCCGCGCGTGGTGAGCGCGGGGGTGCCGATGCGGATGCCGGAGGTGTACCAGGCACCGTTCGGGTCGGCGGGGATGGCGTTGCGGTTGGTGACGATGCCGGAGTCCAGCAGCGCCGCCTCCGCCTGGCGGCCGGTCAGGCCGTAGGAGGTGGCGACGTCGATCAGGTTGAGGTGGTTGTCGGTGCCGCCGGTGACGAGGGTGGCGCCGCGGCGCGTCAGGCCCTCGGCCAGCGCGCGGGAGTTGTCCACGATCCGCTGGGCGTAGTCCTGGAAGGCGGGCTGCCGCGCCTCGGCGAGGGCGACGGCCTTGGCCGCCATGACGTGCGGGAGCGGGCCGCCGAGGACCATCGGGCAGCCGCGGTCGACCTGGTCCTTGAGGGAGTCGTCGCACAGGACCATGCCGCCGCGCGGGCCGCGCAGCGACTTGTGGGTGGTGGTGGTGACGATCTGGGCGTGCGGTACCGGGTCGAAGTCGCCGGTCAGGACCTTGCCCGCGACCAGGCCGGCGAAGTGCGCCATGTCGACCATGAGGGTCGCGCCGACCTCGTCGGCGATCTCGCGCATGATCCGGAAGTTCACCAGACGGGGGTACGCGGAGTAGCCGGCGACGATGATCAGCGGCTTGAAGTCGCGGGCCTGGGCGCGCAGGGCCTCGTAGTCGATGAGGCCGGTGGCGGGGTCGGTGCCGTAGGAGCGCTGGTCGAACATCTTGCCGGAGATGTTCGGGCGGAAGCCGTGGGTGAGGTGGCCGCCGGCGTCCAGGGACATGCCGAGCATGCGCTGGTTGCCGAAGGCCTGGCGCAGCTCGGCCCAGTCGGCCTCGGACAGGTCGTTGACCTGGCGGGCGCCGGTCTTCTCCAGGAAGGGGGCCTCGACGCGGTCGGCGAGGACGGCCCAGAAGGCGACGAGGTTGGCGTCGATGCCGGAGTGCGGCTGGACGTAGGCGTGCCGGGCGCCGAAGAGCGCCTTGGCGTGCTCGGCGGCCAGGGACTCCACGGTGTCGACGTTGCGGCAGCCGGCGTAGAAGCGGCGGCCGACGGTGCCCTCGGCGTACTTGTCGCTGAACCAGTTGCCCATCGCGAGCAGGGTGGCCGGGGAGGCGTAGTTCTCGGAGGCGATCAGCTTGAGCATCTCGCGCTGATCGGCGACCTCCTGGCCGATGGCGTCGGCGACGCGCGGCTCGACGGCGCGGACGACGTCGAGGGCGGCACGGAAGGCCGTGGACTCAGCGGAGAGGGGGGCGGAATTCTCGGGCATCGGGGGACCTCCGGACGGTGTGCTTACAGCGTTCACGTTCGGCCCAGGCGCACGGCACTTTTTTTCCGCTCGGGCCGCTCCCTGATGGTCCGTCCCATCCCAGCGCGCCAGTCACGGCCCGCTCGTCAGCCTACCGGGCGCGCCGCACGGGGAAGATCCCGCGTCCACCATGCGAGCGAGGATAGGAAGGGGTCACCGTCGTGTCCGGGAGAGTCACCGTCGTATCCGGGAGAGGCCGTGACCACTGCTGAAGACCTGATCGCCACCGCCGCCGCGCACTGTGCGCCCACCTACGATCCGCTGCCGGTCGTGATCGCCTCCGGTGCGGGATCGTGGCTGACGGACGTGGACGGGCGGCGGTACCTGGATCTGCTGGCCGGCTACTCGGCGCTGAACTTCGGACACGTCCACCCCCGGCTGGTCGGGGCGGCCAGGGCCCAGCTGGAGCGGCTGACGCTGACCTCCCGCGCCTTCCACCATGACCGGTTCGCCGCCTTCTGCGCCGAGCTGGCGGAGCTGTGCGGGATGGAGATGGTGCTGCCGGTGAACACCGGGGTGGAGGCGGTGGAGAGCGCGGTGAAGACGGCCCGGAAGTGGGGGTACCGGGTGAAGGGGGTGCCCGGCGAGATGGCGAAGGTCGTGGTCGCGGGAGGCAACTTCCACGGCCGTACGACGACGGTCATCAGCTTCTCGACGGACCCGGAGGCGCGGGCGGACTTCGGCCCCTACACGCCGGGGTTCGAGATCGTGCCGTACGGCGATCTGACCGCGATGCGGGCGGCGCTCACGGAGAACACCGTGGCCGTGCTGCTGGAGCCGATCCAGGGCGAGTCCGGGGTGATCGTGCCGCCCGCCGGATACCTGCCGGGGGTGCGGGAGCTGACGCGCGAGCGGAACGTGCTCTTCGTCGCCGACGAGGTCCAGTCGGGGCTCGGCCGGACCGGGCGGACCTTCGCGTGCGAGCACGAGGGGGTGGTGCCCGACATGTACGTGCTGGGGAAGGCGCTGGGCGGCGGGATCGTGCCGGTGTCGGCGGTGGTGTCGAGCGCGGCGGTGCTCGGGGTGTTCCGGCCGGGCGAGCACGGGTCGACGTTCGGCGGGAACCCGCTGGCGTGCGCGGTGGCGCTGGAGGTGATCGCGATGCTGCGGACCGGCGAGTACCAGGCGCGGGCGGCCGAGCTGGGCGAGCGGCTGCACCGGCTGCTGGGCGAGCTGCGCGGCTCGGGCCGGGTGACGGCGGTGCGGGGGCGCGGGCTGTGGGCGGGGGTGGACGTCGCGCCGTCGGCCGGCACCGGGCGGCGGGTCTCCGAGCGGCTGCTGGCCCGTGGGGTCCTGGTCAAGGACACCCACGGGCCGACCGTCCGGATCGCACCCCCGCTGGTGATCGGCGAGGAGGAGCTGGAGTGGGGGCTGGAGCAGTTCGGCGAGGTGCTGTCCGGGGCCTGATCAGCGGAGCGGGATGTCGGTGCCGTGCTGGCCGGCGGGGCGGGGGCCGAAGATGCGCCGGTCGGCTTCGTCGATCGGTACGTCGTTGATGCTCGCCTCGCGGCGGCGCATCAGACCGTGCTCGTCGAACTCCCACAGTTCGTTGCCGTAGGAGCGCCACCAGCGGCCGTCGGCGTCGTGGCACTCGTACTGGAAGCGGACGGCGATGCGGTCGCCGTGGAAGTCCCAGAGGCTCTTGCGCAGGGCGTACTCCTGTTCCCGCTGCCACTTCTCGGTCAGGAAGGCGACGATCTCCTCGCGGCCGGTGACGAACCGGTCGCGGTTGCGCCAGACCGAGTCCGGTGTGTAGGCGAGGGCCACCCGGTGGGGGTCGCGGGTGTTCCAGGCGTCCTCGGCGGCCTGGACCTTCTGGCGGGCGGTCTCCTCGGTGAACGGCGGGCAGGGCGGGCGTCCTTCGGGCACGGCGGTCTCCTCAGGTCGAGAACGTTCGTTCTCCATCGATGCGACTAAAGTAGAGAACGACCGTTCTCAGCGTCAAGGAGACCCGCATGCCGGCCCCGATCACCGAGGAACAGAACCGCCTGGACCGCGAGGCGCTCCTGGACGCGGCGGAGGCGCTCTTCTACGCGCACGGCATCCAGGCGGTCGGGATGGACCGCGTCCGCGAGGCGTCCGGGCTGCCGCTGAAGCGGATCTACCGGCTCTTCGCGACCAAGGAGGACCTCGTGGTCGCCATGCTCCGGCGCCGCGACCGGCGCTGGCGCGGTGACCTGGCCGCCCGCGTGGAGAGCGTGCCGGACCCGCGCGAGCGGGTGCTCGCCGTCTTCGACTGGCTCGGCGAGTGGTTCGCGCAGCCCGGCTTCCGCGGGTGCGCATGGATCAACGCCCACGGCGAGCTGGGCGCGTCCTCGGAGCCGGTCCGGGCCGAGGTCCGGTCGCACAAGCAGGCCTTCCACGACCAGCTCGCGGCCTGGGTGCGGGCCACGGGCACCCAGCCGTGCGAGCCGGTGTTCCTGCTGGCCGAGGGAGCCATCGTCACCGCGGGCATCACCGGCGATCCGGCCGCGGCGGCCCAGGCACGGGCGGCGGTGGAGAGGCTGCTCGGGAGCCGGACCTGATGCCGCCCGGCCGTGCGGCCGCCGCCCGCTAGAGGATCACATGCGGCAGGAAGCGGGCGTACTCGTCCGTGATCAGGCCCGTGGACTCGCGGATGCCGAGGCCGGCCGACTCGTCCTGGACGACCCAGGCACCGAGGACGACGTGGTTGCCGTCGAAGGCGGGCAGCGGGGCGAACTGCTGGTAGCAGCAGGGTTCGTCGCGCAGGACGGCCGGTGCTCCCGGCCGGTGCACGGTGACGCCCTCGCCCTCGCGGCCGAGCAGGGGCTTGGCGACGTAGCCGGCCGACCCGGCCAGCTCGCGGGGACCGTCCAGGTAGGCGGGGAGGAGGTTGGGGTGGTCCGGGTACAGCTCCCAGAGGACGGGCAGCAGGGCCTTGTTGCTCAGCAGCATCTTCCAGGCGGGCTCGATCCACAGGGTGCTGCCGGTGCCGCCGCCGTTGTCCAGGGTGTCCAGGACGTGCCCGCCGAAGGCGTCGGTGGTGAGCCACTCCCAGGGGTAGAGCTTGAAGATGCTGCGGATGAACCGGAGCTGGTTGTCCACGAAACGGCCGGACAGGCTGTCCCAGCCGATCTCCTCCATGGCGAGCCAGCCGGTGGTCAGGCCTGCCTGCTCGGCGGTCTCCTTCAGGTAGGCGACCGTCATCAGGTCCTCGCCGAGTTCGTCGGCGGCGGAGTGCGCGAAGTGCAGGGGGCTGCCCGGCGGCAGCAGGGCGGCCTGGGAGCGCCAGGCGTCGACCAGGCGCTCGTGCAGGGAGTTCCACTGGTCGGCGCCGGGGAAGCGTTCCTCCATCCAGAACCACTGCGGGGAGGCGGCCTCGACCAGGGAGGTGGGCGTGTCGGCGTTGTACTCCAGCAGCTTCGCCGGTCCCGTGCCGTCGTAACGGAGGTCGAAGCGGCCGTAGACGGACGGGAGTTCGGCGCGGCGGTGCCAGGCCTCGGTGACCGCCGCCGCCACCCGCGGGTCGGTGATGCCGAGGTCGCCGAGCCGGTCCTCCGCCACGATGTGTCCGGCCGCCGCCAGGCACATGCGGTGCAGCTCCTCGACGGTCTCCTCCAGCGCCTCGACCTCGTCCAGGGAGAAGACGTAGTAGGCGCTCTCGTCCCAGTAGGGGCGCAGCGATCCGTCGGGGTGGCGGGTGAGCGGGTAGACGAGGCCCTGCTCCTCGACGGTCTGCTGCCAGCCGGGGCGGGGGGTGGTCGTACGGCGTTCCACGGGCGTGTTCCGTCAGCCGCCGGAGCTGCCGTGGCCGCCGCCGAAGCCGCCCCGGTGGACGCCGCCGCCGCTGTGGTGGTCGTCGTCGTACGAGGAGCCGCTGCCCGAGCCGCCGCCGGACCTGGTGAAGGAACCGCCGTCGACCCAGCCGTCCTCCTCCTCGCCCGAGTAGTACCAGGCGGCGTCGGCCTTCTTCTTGGCGCCCTTCTTGACGGGCTTCTTCCTGCCGGAGGAGCCCGCGGTCGCACCGGTGGTCTTGCAGTCCTTGTCGGAGACGACCTTGTAGCCCTTGGTGACGTCATAGCTGTCGCGGTCGACGCAGCGCTTGTCCGGTTCGGACGAGCAGGCGGTGAGCGCGGCGGCCAGCAGTCCCATACCGCCGAGGACGACCGCGCCGGAGCGGAGCTGCCTTCGTGTCTGCGCCATGGTGGTGTCTCCCCCGTCAGGTGTCATGTCCGGCGGACAGCCTAGAGACCGGTGCGGGCGACCCAGCGGCTGCCCCCGCGATCTCCCGCCCCCTAGAGTCGCTTCGTGCTCTTTGGAATGGTGTGCGCCCTCGGGGCGGCGGTCTGCTTCGGCACGGCGACGGTGTTGCAGGCGGTGGCCGCGCAGGCGGCGGGCGCCGAAGGGGGTGGGGACGCGGCGCTGCTGCTGCGGGCCCTGCGCCAGTGGCGGTACCTCGCCGGACTCGCCCTGGACGGGCTGGGCTTCCTGCTGCAGATCGCGGCGCTGCGGTCCGTCCCGATCTACGCGGTGGGCGCGGCCCTGGCGGCGAGCCTCGCGGTGACCGCGGTGGTGGCGGCGCGGCTGCTGCGGGTCCGGCTGAGCGGTCTGGAGTGGTCGGCCGTCACGGTGGTGTGCGCGGGGCTGGCCATGCTGGGGCTGGCCTCGGGCACGGAGGGCGAGCGCAGCGGCCCGGGATGGCTGCGGTACGCGATGCTGACGGCCGCGGTCGGTGTGCTGCTGCTCGGCGCGGCCGGCGGGCGCCTGTCGGGGCGGGGCCGGGCGCTGCTGCTGGGACTCGGCGCCGGGTTCGGGTTCGGGGTGGTGGAGGTGTCCGTACGGCTGATCGACTCGCTGCGGCCGGCCGATCTGCTGGCCGACCCGGCGGTGTACGCCCTGCTGCTCGGCGGTGGTGCCGCGTTCCTGCTGCTCACCTCGGCCCTGCAGCGGGGCTCGGTGACCACGGCGACGGCCGGCATGGTGATCGGCGAGACGATCGGCCCGGCCGCGGTGGGCGTGGTCTGGCTCGGCGACCGCACCCGGGAGGGCCTGGCCTGGCTGGCGGTGCTGGGGTTCGCGGTGGCGGTGGCGGGCGCGCTGGCCCTCGCCAGGTTCGGAGAGGCACCGGTGGCGGACCGGGCGTGACGCCACCGGTGCACGGGGGCGGCTTCGCTAGGGAAGGACGGTCGTCGAGCGAAGCGCGTGGTGGTCGGAACCCCACGTGCCGGCCGAGACCGCGCAGGCGGTGTGCCCGGCCCCGAAGATGTAGTCGATCTTCGAGTTGTTGGCGGTGTTCTGGCCGTCCCGGGCGCTGTTGGGATCCTGCAGCTGGCTGCACTCGCGGTACGCGTCGTACGCCGGGTCGAGGACGGCGTGGCCGTCCCAGCCGCGGCCCGGCGGATTGACGTTCAGGTCGCCGCCGAACACCACCCGGTAGTTGCCGGTCCTCGCGTTCGCCAGGTCGGCCATCACCTCGTCGCGCTGGGTGCCGTGGTGACTCCAGTCGGTGTCCTCGTAGCCCGCGCCGCCGGTGCTGAAGTGGGCGCCGCAGTACATGACGGCCTTCGACTCGACGGCCGCGCACAGGGCGGCCCGCTGCTCGGCGCCGGCCGGTGAGTCGAGGATGTGCGCCCGGTACCAGGTGTTCTCCTCCGGCACGGCGAGGCTGATGCCGTACGCGCCCCGGTTGCCGTACCCGGTGGCGTCGGCGCACTCCTTCTGCGCCTTGACGGTGCCGCCGCCGGTGGTGACGCCGTAGTAGATGGGCGCGAAGCGGACGTCCCAGCCGGTGCCGGTGCGCGATTCCAGCGCCGTCTCGATCGACTTGGCGAACTTCTCGCAGGTCTCCTCGAAGAACAGCGCGTCGGGCATGTAGGTGGCGCTGACGTCGCCGAGCTGCCCGATGACCTGGTCGGCGATGTGGTCCGGCGTCGCGTGGTGGTTCGTGCAGCCGGTGTTCTGGTCCCCGCACAGGTTCCAGGCCATCACCTTCACCGAGGAGGACGAGGGCGTGGCGGGAGTGGGCGGAGTGCCCCACTGCTTCGTGTCACCGGCGTCGGCGCCCACATGGTCGTCGCCGGCCGGGACGAGCCGGAACCGCTCCCAGGAGCCGATCCTCGCCCCGTCCGGCGTCCGGGCCCGCAGCACCGCGTAGTCGGGGTCCGTGGTGGCGTAGCTGAGGTCCGCGGCGACGTACTTGCCGGCGATGGGCGAGAACAGCTTGTAGTACTCGCCGTCCACGTCGCTGCCGTCGTACGTCAGCGTCAGCTGCTCCCAGGTGCCGAGGTGGTCGCCCTGCGCGCGGAGCTTGTCGCTGTTGTTGACGTCGGTGCTGACGAACATCCCGTTGCCCTCGCTGCGGAGGCTGATGTGCGCGCCCTTGTCCTCGGTGTGCAGCGTGAACCGCTCCGTGACGCCGATCGTGCCGGCGACCGCCCGCAGCCTGGCGTAGTCCCCGCCCGCGCCGACGGCCGGGGCCGAGACGAACTTGCCGGTCGCCAGGCTCTTCAGGCCCCAGGCCTGCCCGGCGGACTTGCGGAGCTGCACGGGATCGGCGGCGGCGCTCGCCTGCCCGGGCCACTGCCACTGGACGCAGATGATCAGGCTGAACAGCGCGGCCAGTACGGCTATGGCTCTTCGCATGGGCACCCCTCCCTGTCGTGCGGTGCGTGTTCGATGCACGACCTCGGATGTTCGATTCAAGAGGCGGTGACACTACCCGACGCGGGGGTCACGGGGCGCCGCGGTCAGGGCAGGACGCGGCACAGCGCCTCCAGTGCGCCCGACCATGCGCTGTCCGGCGGTGTGCCGTAGCCGACGACCAGGGCGTCCAGCGGCTCGGCGAGGGCTTGCGGGTGCCGGTGGTAGGCCAGACCGTGCAGGGCCAGGCCCTGCCAGGCCGCGGCCTGGATCACCGCCCGCTCGGTGCCCGGCGGCAGGCGCAGCATCGCGTGCAGTCCGGCGGCGATCCCGGTGACCCGGACCCCGGGGGCGCGGGCGGCCACGGCGGCGGCGAGGGCGTCGCGGCGGCGCCGGTAGCGCAGCCGGGAGGAGCGTACGTGGCGGTCGTAGGCGCCGGAGGTGAGGAACTCGGCCAGGGTCAGCTGGTCCAGCACCCCGCAGGTGTCGGTGCCGCCCTTGGCCGCGGCCGCCTCCTCCACCAGGGACGGCGGCAGCGCCATCCAGCCCAGCCGCAGTCCGGGTGCCAGGGACTTGCTGGTGGTGCCGAGGTGGATCACGTGGTCGGGGTCCAGGCCCTGCAGGGCGCCGACCGGCTGCCGGTCGTAGCGGAACTCGCCGTCGTAGTCGTCCTCCAGGACCAGCCCGCCGGTGCGCCGGGCCCATTCCACGACGGCGGTCCGCCGGTCGGGGTGCAGGGTCGTGCCCATCGGGAACTGGTGGGCGGGCGTGAGCAGGACCGCGCCCTCGTTGCACAACGTCCCGGGGTCGGTGCCCAGTTCGTCGTACGGCAGCGCGGGGGTCGTCAGCCCTGCGTCCCGCAGCAGCCCCCGGTGGACGTCCAGCCCGTAGGACTCCACGGCCACCGTCCGCACTCCGCGTGCCCGCAGCATCGGGCCGAGGATGCGCAGGGCGTGCGAGAAGCCCGCGGTGATCAGGATCGTGTCGGGGTCGGTGCGGACACCACGGGCGCGGGCGAGGTAGCCGGCGAGGGCGGTGCGGAGTTCGGGGCGGCCGCGCGGGTCGCCGTAGCCGAGGGCGTCGAAGGGGGCGGTGGCCAGGGCCCGGCGGGCCGCCTTGAGCCACTCGGTGCGCGGGAAGGCGGCGAGGTCGGGGGTGCCGGGGATGAGGTCGTAGGCCGGCCGGGCGGGTTCACGGCGCCGGGGTGCGGTGTCCCCCGGCGGGGCGACGGCCCGGTCCGCGACCCGGGTGCCGGAGCCCTGGCGGGCGGTGAGCCAGCCCTCGGCGACCAGGTCGGCGTAGGCCTCGGCAACGGTGTTGCGGGCGATGCCGAGGTCGGCGGCGAGGGAGCGGGAGGAGGGCAGCCGGGTGCCGGGGGCGAGGCGGCCGGTGCGCACCGCGTCCCGCAGCGCGTCGGTGAGGCCGCGGCGCAGTCCGCCCGCGCCGGCCGGTTCGAGGTGCAGGTCGATGCCCAGAGTGGCCCAGGATCTTGCCATGGAAATGGACCATACGCCTGGGCTGCCCGGCTCCTAGGGTCGGATACATGAGTACTGCACAGGAAACCGTCGAATACGCCCCCGAACAGCCGTCGCGGCTGGCCTGGGCCGAGCACGCGCCCGAGGTCTACAAGGCGATGATCCGCCTGGACGCCGCGGCCGCGAAGGGACTGGACCCGAAGCTGTACGAGCTGGTGAAGATCCGCGCCTCGCAGCTCAACCACTGCGCGTTCTGCCTCGACATGCACACCAAGGACGCCCTGGCGGCCGGTGAGAGCGTGGAGCGGATCGTGCAGCTCGGCGCGTGGGAGGAGTCGCGGCACTTCTACACCGACAAGGAGCTGGCGGCGATCGAGCTGACCGAGGCGATCACCGTGCTGACCGACGGGTTCGTGCCGGACGAGGTGTACGAGAAGGCCGCCAAGCGGTTCGAGGAGGCCGAGCTGGCCCAGCTGATCGCCGCGATCACCGTGATCAACGCCTGGAACCGGTTCGGTGTGAGCACGCGCATGGTCCCGGGCCACTACCAGCCGGGCCAGTACAGGTGAGCAAGGCGGAGGCGTTCCGCGCCCTGCACCTGCGCCGCGCACCGGGCGACCCGCTGGTCCTGCCCGGACCCTGGGACGCGTCCAGTGCGCGGACGTTCGTGGCGGCCGGTTTCCCGGCGCTGGCCACGCCGAGCGCGGGGGTGGCCGCCTCGCTCGGGTACGCGGACGGGGCGACTCCGGCCGACGAGATGTTCGCCGCGGTCGCCCGGATCACGCGGGCGGTGGACGTACCGGTGTCGGCGGACGTCGAGGACGGCTACGGGCTCGCCCCGAAGGAACTGGTCGAGCGGCTGCTGGAGGCGGGCGCCGTCGGCTGCAACCTGGAGGACTCGGCCGGGGGCGTGCTCAAGGCCCCGCACGCGCAGGCCGAGTTCCTCGCCGAGGTGCGGGCCGCCGCGGCCGACGCGCTGTTCGTCAACGCCCGGGTCGACGTCTTCGTCCACGGCGACGGCGATCCCGAGCGGGCCATCGAGCGGGCCGCCCTGTACCGCGCGGCCGGCGCCGACTGCGTGTACCCGATCCTCGCCCCCACGGCCGTACTGCCGCTGCTGCGGGCCGGGATCGCGGGCCCGCTGAACGCCCTCGCCCTGCTGGACGGGGACGGCCCCGCGCCCGCCGCGCTCGGCGAACTCGGGGCCACCCGTGTCACGTTCGGGCCAGGACTCCAGCGGCGGGCCACGGCCGCGTTGCAGGAGATCGCGGGCGGCCTGCTGCCGTGAGGCCGGTCAGGACAGCCACTTCTTCCACACGTCGGGGTGGCTGTCCACCCACTTCTCCGCCGCCTCCTGCGGGTCCAGCTTCTGTTCGGCGATCATCAGGGAGACCTCGTTCTGGTCCTCCGTGGTCCACCTGAACTTCTTCAGGAAGGCCGCCGCCTTGCCGCCGGACTTCGCGAAGTCGGCGTTGAGGTACTTCTGCAACGGGGTGTGCGGGTAGGAGCAGGCGACCTTCGCGGCGTCCGCGTCGCAGCCGTCCTTGTACGGAGGCAGCTTGACCTCCGTCATGGGGACCTTCTTGAACAGCCACTGCGGCGCGTACCAGTACGTCAGGAACGGCTTCTTCTCCTTGGCGAACTGCTTGATCTGGGTGATCTGCGCCGCCTCGGAACCGGCGAAGACGACCTGGTAGTCCAGCTTCAGGTTGTCCACCAGGGCCTTGTCGTTGGTGACGTAGGACGGGGAACCGTCCATCAGCTGGCCCTTGCCGCCGCTCTCCGGGGTGCGGAAGAGCGAGGCGTACTTGTTCAGGTTCTTCCAGTCCGTGATGTCCGGGTGCTGCTCGACCAGGTACGTCGGCACGAACCAGCCGATGTGACCGGTCACCCCGAGGTCGCCGCCGCGGGCGATCGTCTTCTTGTCCTCGACGTACCGCTCCTCCTGGTCCGGGTGGCCCCAGTCCTCCAGGAGGGCGTCGACCCGGCCCTGGCTGAGCGCGTCCCAGGCGGGCACCTCGTCGACCTGGACGGTGTCGACGCGGTAGCCGAGCTTGTGCTCCAGGATGTACTGGGCGACGGCCACGTTGGACTGGGCGCCCACCCAGGACTGCACGGACAGGGTGACCGTCCTCGCGCCCTGGGCGTTCGCGAACGGGCTGGCCTGCTTGGTCATGTCGGCGGCGCCGCAGCCGGTCAGCAGGGCGAGCGCGGATGCACCGGCGGCCGCCGTGAGGATCGTACGGATACGCATGTCACGCTCCCTTCTTCGCGCGGCGTCCGGTCGGCTGGGTCACCCGGTCCAGCATCAGGCCCAGGCAGACGATGGCGGCACCGGCGACCAGGCCGGTCGCCAGGTCGCCCTGGGCGAGGCCGAAGGCGACGTCGTAGCCGAGGGCGCCGCCGCCGACCAGGCCGCCGATGATGACCACGGCCAGGACGAGGACCACGCCCTGGTTCAGGGCGAGCAGCAGCGAGCGCCGGGCCAGCGGGAGCTGGACCTGCCACAGCTGCTGGCGGCCGGTCGCGCCGAGCGAGCGTGCGGACTCCAGCGCGGCCTGGTCGACCTGGCGCAGGCCCTGCGCGGTGATCCGGACGACGGCCGGGAGGGCGTAGACGACGGCCGCGGCGACCGCGGGGGCACGGCCGACGCCGAACAGGGCGACGACCGGGATCAGGTACACGAACTGCGGCATGGTCTGGAAGACGTCGAGGACCGGGCGCAGCGCGCGTTCGACACGGTCGCTGCGGGCCGCGGCGATGCCGGTCGCGAAGCCCAGGACGAGGGTGACGGCGACGGCCGCGAGGACCTGCGAGAGGGTGTCGAGCGACGGTTCCCAGACGCCGAGCACGCCGATCGCGGCCATGGCGAGCACGGCGGTGAGCGCGGTCCGCCAGGTGCCGATCAGCCAGGCCAGCGCGGCCACGATGAGCAGCACGGACCACCAGGGCAGCCACTGCAGGCCGTCGCGGACGGGGTCGAGCACCCAGGTGGTGAAGTGGCCCGCCCAGTCCGCGGTGCCGCCGACGACGGGGACGCCGGAGTACAGGTGGGCGGTCATCCAGTCGACGGCACGGTTGACCGGCTCGGCGATGTCCACCGTCCAGCCGGACGGCCAGTCGAGCGCGCCGAGGAGACGGGTGGCGAGCGCGACCGCCACGGTGACGGCCAGGGCGTAGGGCCAGCCGATGGTGCGGGACCGCGTGGTTCCCGCACCGGCCGCTCCGGTCACCCGGTCCAGCACCACCGCGAGCAGCACGATCGGGATGCCGGCCGCGAGGGCCGCACCGACGTCGACCGAGGCGAGGGCCTGGTAGACGCGGTCACCGAGACCGCCGGCGCCGATGAGCGAGGCGATGACGGCCATGGACAGCGCCATCATGATCGTCTGGTTGAGGCCGAGCAGCAGTTCCTTGCGGGCCAGCGGGATGCGAGCGGTCAGCAGCCGCTGCCGGGAGGTGGCGCCGAGGGACTCCACGGCCTCCAGGACTTCGGGGTCGGCGCCGCGGAGGCCGAGCGCGGTGAGGCGGGCCATCGGCGGGGCGGCGTAGACGACGGTGGCGAGGACGGCCGCGGGGACGCCGATGCCGAAGACCAGGACGACGGGGAGGAGGTAGGAGAAGGCCGGGAGCACCTGCATGGTGTCCAGGACCGGGCGCAGGGCGCGGTCGAGCCGGTCGGAGAGGCCGGCGGCCAGACCGAGGACCGCGCCGACGGCCACGGAGGCGAGTACGGCGACCACCATCAGGGCGAGGGTCTGCATGGTCGGGACCCACATGCCGAGGGCGCCGCAGGTCAGGAACGCCACGGCCGAGCCGGCGGCCAGGCGGGGTCCGGCCACGCGCCAGGCGACCAGGGCGCCGAGGGCCGTGACGCCGGTCCAGCCGGCGGCGAGCAGGGTGAGGTACACGGCGCGTACGGAGAGGACGACCGCGTTGCTGATGTAGCCGAAGAAGTAGAGGAACAGCGGGTGGCTGTCCCGGTTGTCGATCACCCAGTCACTGGCCGACGCGAGGGGTTTGTCCAGGCTGACGGTCAGGGCGTCGGGCCAGGCTCCGTTGCCCCAGCGGGTGAGGAACGGGGCCAGTACGGCGGCGAAGAGGGCGAGCAGCAGGAGTTTGCCCGCGGCCCGGCTCCTGAGGACGCGGGGTTTGTCCGTGCGCGTGGTGGGGACGGTGAGCGTTGCCATCAGACGGCCTCCGGACTGGTGCGGGGGCCCTCCGGGCTGGTGCGCGGGGCAGGTGGGGTCGCTTGCCGGTGCTTGCCGGGTGTCTCCCCGGCGCTCGGCTTCGCTCGCGCGTGGCCCGGGTCGTCCTTCCGCGCCGCTCCGGCGCCCTTCCGCGCCGCCTCGGCGGCACGGCTGAACGCGGCCACGCCGGCACGGCTGCCCGCGGCCACGCCGGCATGGCCGTCCGCGCTCGCGTCGGGTGCGGTGTCCGGGGCCTCGGCGGCATGACCGTCCGCGGAGGCATGGGCAGCACCGTCCGCGGAGGCGGTGGGGACGGTGGCCCCGGAGGGGGTGGGCGCGGTGGCCGTGGAGACGCCGGCGACGACGTCGAGCAGCTGTTCACGGTCCACTACGCCGAGGCACTTGCCGTGGTCCATGATCCGCGCGGGGGCGCCGGCTCGGGCCACCGCCTCGATGGCCTCGGCGACCGTGGCCTCCGGGCGGACCGCCGGGCCGGTTTCCGCGTCCTCGGGGGTCCGCGGGCGCATGGCCGTACGGCAGGTCATCACCTGTTCGCGCGGGACGTCCCGGACGAACTCGCGGACGTAGTCGTCGGCCGGGGAGCCGACGATCTCCTCGGGGGTGCCCAGCTGGACCACGCGGCCGTCGCGCATCAGGGCGATGCGGTCGCCGAGTTTCAGGGCCTCGGTGAGGTCGTGGGTGATGAAGACCATCGTGCGGCCCTCCTCGCTGTGCAGGCGGGCCACCTCGTCCTGCATGTCGCGGCGGATGAGCGGGTCGAGGGCGCTGAACGGTTCGTCGAAGAGGAGGACCTCCGGGTCCACGGCCAGGGCCCTGGCCAGGCCGACCCGCTGGCGCTGGCCGCCGGAGAGCTGTTCGGGCCGGCGCTTCTCCATGCCCTCCAGACCGACCTTGGCGACGAACTCGGCGGCGCGCTCGCGGCGTTCGGACTTGCCGACGCCCTGGATCTCCAGGCCGTAGGCGACGTTGTCGAGGACCGTGCGGTGCGGGAGCAGGCCGAAGTGCTGGAACACCATCGCGGCACGGTGCCGGCGCAGTTCGCGCAGGCGGCCGCCGTCCATCGCGCGGACGTCCTCGCCGTCGATGCAGATCGTGCCCGCGGTCGGCTCGATCAGCCGGGTCAGGCAGCGGACCAGGGTGGACTTGCCGGAGCCGGACAGGCCCATGACGACGAAGACCTCGCCCTTGCGGACGTCGAAGGAGACGTCCCGGACGGCCGCCGTGCAGCCGGTGCGGGCGCGCAGGTCGGCCGGGTCGAGCGCACTGAGTTCCGGGTCGCCCGGGATGCGGTCGGCCTTGGGGCCGAAGACCTTCCAGAGGCCGGACACCGAGAAGACGGGCTCGGTCGTGGTGGGCGGCTTACGAGTGGGAACGGTGAGAGTCATCGAAGACCACCTCCGATAAGGTCGACGGCCTTCTCCCCGACCATGAGGACCCCGATCATCGGGTTCACGGCGGTCATGGTCGGGAAGACGGACGCGTCGGCGATGCGGATGCCGTCGAGACCGCGGATCCTCAGCTCCGGGTCGACCACGGCGAGTTCGTCGTCGGCGGCGCCCATCTTGCAGGTGCCGGCCGGGTGGTAGACGGTGTGCGCGACCTTGCGGGCGTACTCGCTCAGCTCGGCGTCGCCGAGTACCTCAGGGCCGGGGCACACCTCGCGCTTGAGCCAGCCGGCCAGCGGCTCGGACTTCGCGATCTCGCGGGCGATGCGGATGCCGTCGACCAGGGTCCTGGCGTCGTAGTCGTCCTCGTCGGTGAAGTACCGGAAGTCGAGGGCGGGCTTCACGGACGGGTCGGCGCTGGTCAGGTAGAGGCGCCCGCGCGACTTCGGCTTGGGGATGTTGGGGGTCATCGAGACGCCGTACTGCGGGCGTTCGTAGCCGAGGCGCTCCGGGTTGTCCGTGAACGGGATCTGGTAGAAGTGGAACATCAGGTCGGGGCCCGCGTGGCCGGGGTCGCGGCGCACGAACAGGCCGGCGTCGGAGTCCATCGCGGAGTTCTCCGGGATCGGGCCGTTCGTCTCCCAGACGATGACCGACTCGGGGTGGTCGAGCAGGTTCTCGCCGACGCCGGGCAGGTCGTGGACGACGGGGATGCCGAGCGCCTCGAGGTCCTCGCGCGGGCCGATGCCCGAGTGCAGCAGCAGCCGCGGGGAGTCGACGGCGCCGGCGCACAGGACGACCTCGTTGCGGGCCCGTACCAGCAGTTCCTCGCCGTCCTTGGTGCGTACGTGCACGCCCTGCGCGCGGGTGCCGTCCAGCTCCAGCCTGTGCGCCCAGGTCTCCAGGAAGACGGTCAGGTTCGGGCGCTCGTCCATCACCGGGTGGAGGTAGGCGACGGAGGCGGAGGAACGCTTGTTGTTCTCGGGGTGGTAGGCCAGGTCGAAGAAACCGACGCCTTCGGTGAAGGGCTTGCGGTTGAAGCCCTCGACCCGGGGTACCCCGAGTGCCGACTGGGCGGCGTCGACGAAGTCGCGGGCGATGGCGTTCCGGTCCTTCTCGTCGACCGGGACGATGTTGTTCTTCAGGCGGGCGAAGTAGGCCTCCATGGGGACGGCGCCCCAGCCCTTGGCGCCGGCGGCCTCCCACTCGTCCCAGTCGGAGGGCAGGGGCTTGAACGAGATGAGGGTGTTGTGCGAGGAGCAGCCGCCGAGGACGCGGGCGCGGCTGTGCCGGATGTGGGAGTTGCCGCGGGGCTGCTCCACCGTGGGGTAGTCGTAGTCGAGTTCGCCGCCGAGCAGGCCCATCCAGCGGCGCAGGGTGAGGACGTCGTCGCGGTCGACGTCGCTGGGACCGCCCTCGATGACGGCGACGGTGACGTCCGGGTTCTCGGTGAGGCGGGAGGCGATGACGGAGCCCGCCGTGCCGCCGCCGATGACGACGTAGTCGAATTCGTGGGTGTGGCCGGGCATGGGGTGGTTACTCCTGGGGGGTGGGTGGACGTACGAGGTGCGTCAACTGGTTCGCCGGCGGGGCGTGTGGGGGTTCAGCCGGCGAACCAGCGGACCGGCTTCGGCGCGAGGTTCTCGTAGACGTGCTTGGTCTCGCGGTACTCGGCGAGTCCGGCGGGGCCCAGTTCGCGGCCGGTGCCGCTGCGGCCGAAGCCGCCCCACTCCGCCTGCGGCAGATACGGGTGGAAGTCGTTGATCCAGACGGTGCCGTGGCGCAGCCGGGCCGCGACCCGGCGGGCCCGTGCGGTGTCCGCGCTCCAGACGGCGCCCGCGAGGCCGTACTCGGTGTCGTTGGCGAGGAACACCGCCTCGTCCTCGGTGCGGAAGGTCTCGACGGTGAGGACCGGGCCGAAGACCTCCTCGCGGACGACCTTCATCTCGCGGTGGCAGGCGTCCAGGACGGTCGGCTCGTAGAACCAGCCGGTCTCCGGGCGGGTCGGCGAGGGTGCCGGCCGCTTGCCGCCGCAGCGCAGCACCGCGCCCTCCTCCAGCGCGGAGGCGACGTACGCCTCGACCTTGGCGCGCTGCTGCTCGGAGACGAGCGGGCCGCACTCGACGCCCTCCTCGGTGCCCCGGCCGAGGCGGATGCGGCCGGCGCGGCGGGCGAGTTCGGTGACGAAGCGCTCGCTGACGGACTCCTCGACGATGAGCCGGGCGCCCGCCGAGCAGACCTGGCCGCTGTGGATGAAGGCCGCGTTGAGGGCCTGGTCGACGGCCGTGTCGAAGCCTTCCTCGGTGGCGCAGGCGTCGGCGAAGACGACGTTGGGGTTCTTGCCGCCGAGTTCGAGGGCGACCTTCTTGACGGTGGGCGCGGCGGCCTGGGCGACCTTGGTGCCGCTGACCAGGCCGCCGGTGAAGGAGACCAGGTCGACGCCGGGGTGTTCGGCGAGCCGGGCGCCGACGGTGTGGCCGGGGCCGGTGACGAGGTTGGCGACACCGGCGGGCAGCCCGGCCTCCGTGAGCAGCTCGATCAGCGCGATGGTGGTCATCGGGGTGATCTCGCTGGGCTTGAGCACGAAGGTGTTGCCGGCCGCGAGGGCCGGGGCGATCTTCCAACTGGCCTGGAGCAGCGGGTAGTTCCACGGGGTGATCAGGGCGCAGACGCCGACCGGCTCGTGCACGACCACGCTGTGGACGGCGGGCGAGCCCGCGTCGACCACCCGGCCCGGGGCCTCGGCGGCCACCAGGTCGGCGAAGTAGCGGAAGGCGTCGGCGACACAGTCGATGTCGATGCGGCCCTCCTCGGCGGTCTTGCCCGCGTCCCGGCTCTCCAGCAGGCCGAGTTCCGCACGGTCGCGTACGAGGAGGTCGGCGACGCGGCGCAGCAGGGCGGCGCGCTCGGCGGCCGGGGTGCCCGGCCAGGGGCCGTGGTCGAAGGCGTGCCGGGCGGCGGCCACCGCACGCTCGGCGTCCTTCTCGTCACCCTCCGCCACCACGGCGAACGGCCGGGCGTCCGCGGGGTCGAGGATCTCCCGGGTCGCACCGGAGATCGCCGTCAGCCACTCACCGCCCGCATGGATGGTCGCCTGGGCCTGTCGTTCCGTTCTGTCCGCCATGATCGGTGTTGCCTTCCGTTCCTGATCCGTGCCCCTCTGTGACACGGGTGTCCCACTCAGGGGCCGTGGCCGCCTGCCCCGGCCGCGCGCATTGCATGCGCAATCGATGAGCGAAAGTGCGCGGCGTCACTGAAAATGCGGTCGAAAACGGACAAAAGTACGCTGTAAGGGGGTGCTTGGGGCGATCACGGAGGTGCCGGATGGCCGGAAGATCGCGGATCTGTGCGGTGGCGAGCGCGGCACTGCTGTTCTCGCCGGCCCTGACCACGGCGGCCGCGGCGGACGACGGCGACGGCCCGGACGCCCAGGCGCTCGCCGAGGAGGCCCAGCGCAATGCCGAGGACGCCGACTCGCTCCGCCTGGAGCTGGAGGACCGGGCCGCGGCCGACAAGAGATCGGAGCCCAAGTCCATGGACCTGACGCTGGACCGTCAGGGCAACTGTGTCGGCGCCCTCGCGTTCGGCGCCGACGGTGGCACCAGCGAGTTCGTCAAGCAGGGCGACGAGGTGTGGATGAAGGGCGACAGGGCCTACTGGAAGGCCCAGGATCCGGACGGCGGGACCGAGACGGCCGATCTTCTCCAGGACCGCTACGTCCACGGCACCACGGACGAGAAGGAGTTCAAGGACTTCGAGGACGTCTGCGACCTGAGGGCGTTCCAGAAGGACTTGGCCGTCGACTCGTTCGACAGGACGCCGACGAAGGGCGAGGCGACCACGCTCGACGACGTGGCCGTGATCCCGGTACGGGGTGAGATGGACGGCGTCGCAACCACCTTGTACATCACCTCGGACGCCCCGCACCTGCTGGTCGAGTCCGTCCAGAAGGGCGACGGAACGGACGAGACGTCGACATTCTCGGACTACGACGAGCCCGTACCGTCCGCCACCCCCGCCCCTGACCAGTCGGTGGACCTCTCGGATCTGGACCGCGAGAGCGAGAACCGGTGAACCGGCTCTAGCCGCAAGCCGGCCCCTGGAGCATCAGCTCCCGTACGCAGCCGCGCAGCCAGGCGTGGGCCGGGTCGGCGTCGTGGCGCGGATGCCAGGCGAACCCCACCCGCACCACGGGAAGCCGGAGCGGGACCTCGAAGGTGACCAGGCCGAGCGTCTCGGCCAGCGAGCGGCCCCACCGGCTGATCAGCCCTACCAGGTCCGTCTCACGCAGCACGAAGAGTGAGGCGGGATACGTGCCGACGCTGCCCACCACCCGGCGCTCCAGACCGAGCCCGGCGAGTGCGTCGTCGACCGGACCGCGCAGCCTGCCGCGCCGCGAGACGATGAGGTGACCCGCCTCCCGGGCGAACCGCTCCGCCGTCAGCTCCCCCGTGAGCAGCGGGTGTCCGGCCCGTACGACGCCCAGCATGCGGTCCTCGTAGACGGTCTCCAGATGCACCTCGGGCGCGGTCGTGTCGATCACGCCGACCTCCAGATCGGCGGTCCCCTGGCGCAGGAACGGGGCGTCGACATGGCTCTCGGACAGGAACCGCAGCCGGATGCCGGGCGCCTCGCGGGCGGCGCGGGCGAAGAGGGCCGCGGCGTGGGAGGCGGCCATGGCGTCGTGACCGAGGACCGTGAAGGTGCGGGTGACCGTGCGCAGGTCGGTGTCCCGGCCCGGCGCGAACAGGGCACGGGCCCGCTCCACCACCGCACTGACCTCGGCGCGTACGGCCAGGGCGTGCGGGGTCGGCACCATCCGGCGGCCGGCCCGCACCAGCACCGGATCGCCGAGCGCCTTGCGGATGCGGCCGAGGGTGCGGCTCATGGCCGGCTCGGACAGGTGCAGCCGGTGCGCGGCGCCCTGCACGCTCTGCTCCTCCAGCAGCACGTCCAACGCGACCAGCAGATTCAGGTCCAGGCCGGTGGATTGCGTCATACGCAGGTATCCCTTGCGAAGGTTGCACTGGAGTCAAGGACACCGCCGAGCCTACGGTGGAAGCGCATCCCACACCACCAGCTCCCGGGAGGAGCCGTGCCCGCGCACGCCTTGAAACGCCCGACCCTGCTGACCCTGTGCGCCTGTGTCCTGGTCGCGCAGAGCATGGTCGCCGCCGTCAACCTGCTGATCCCCCAGCTGAGTTCGTCCGGCCTGCATCCCTCGCGCACCGAACTGCTGTGGACCGTCGACGCGTACGTCATCGTCTTCGCGGGCCTGCTGATCCCGGCGGGCGCGCTCGGCGACCGGCTCGGCCGCAAGGGCGCGCTGCTCACCGGCCTGGCGCTGTTCGCCGCCGGCGCCGCGACCAGCGCGCTCGCCCCCGGCCCGGCCCTGCTGATCACGGGCCGCGGCCTCTCCGGCGCCGGGGCGGCGCTGATCACCCCGGCGACGATGTCCATCCTGGTGCATCTGGCCGGCCCCGAGCGCCGCGCCCAGGCGCTGGCGTCCTGGACACTGGCCATCGGGCTGGGCGGCATGGCGGGCAACCTCGGCGGCGGTCTGGCCGGCCAGTTCCTGTCCTGGCGTGCGCTGTTCGCCGCCATGGTGCCGCTCACGGCCGTACTCGCCGCCGCCGTGGCGGTGACCACCCCGCGCACGGACCGCTCCGCCCGCAACAACCCGGACCCGGTCGGCACGCTGCTGCTCACCGCGGGCCTGGTCGCCCTGTTGTTCGGCATCATCGAGGGTCCCGGCCACGGCTGGACCTCGGTACGCATCCTCGGCGCGTTCGGGGCGGGCGCCCTGCTGGTGGCCGCGTTCACCGTGCACGCCCTGCGGTCGCGCTCCCCGCTGTTCGACCCGCGTGTCTTCCGCGCCGCCGAGCTGCGCGCCTCGACACTGGGTCTCGCGACGGGCTTCTTCGGCCTGTTCGCCCTGTTCTTCGTCAACTCGCAGTACCTGCAGGACGTCAAGGGCTTCGCACCGGCGGTCACCGGCGTCGCGATCGTGCCGCTGATCGTCGGCATGGCCCTGGTCCCCAAGTTCGCGGCCCGCTGGTCGGCGCGCCCGCGCCCGGTCGTCGGCACCGGGCTCGCGCTGATCGGGATGGGCCTGCTGGCCGCGTCCACGGCGGACGCGCACACGCCGTACCCGCTGTACGCCTGCTGGCTGCTGGTCATCTCGGTGGGCGCCGGTCTGTCCATGCCGGCGCTCACCCTGGGCGTGGTCGTGTCCCTTCCCCCGCACCAGGCGGGGCTCGGTTCGGGACTCGGCACCTCGGCCCGGGAGACCGGCGCGGCCCTCGGCGTCGCCGTCGCCGGCACGGCCCTGGCGGGGCACAGCGACTTCGCCGGCGGGATGGCGCCGGCGCTGCGGGTGGTCGGGGTGACGGTGCTGGTGGCGACGGCCGTGGTCGTCATGGGCCACCGGGGCTCCCGCCGCTCGTCCTGGGCGGCTTCGGGGACGGCGGCGGCTGCGGCGGGGGAGACGTCGGGGACGGCTGCGGCTGCGGCAGGAGCGGAGGTGGCCGAGGAGCCGGTGGCCTGAGGGCCGGGGCGGCACCCCTGACACGACGAAGCCCCTCCCGCGTACTGCGGAAGGGGCTTCGTTCACGGAGCGCCGGGCAGGCCTTGCACCTGCATCTCCCCGCAGGAAGCGGGGCGTCTTTCCTTGGACCACCAACGCATCACTGGCGCCGGTTTCCCGGCGGCCGGTGCGTGATCAACTATAGCGCACCGGCGCCGGGTCACACCACGTCAGATCAGATGAGGCCGAGGCCGCGGACCGCGTCGCGCTCCTCCTCGAGCTCCTTGACGGAGGCGTCGATGCGGGCGCGCGAGAACTCGTTGACGTCCAGGCCCTGGACGATCTCGTACTTGCCGTCCTTGCAGGTGACCGGGAAGGAGGAGATCAGGCCCTCCGGGACGCCGTAGGAGCCGTCCGACGGGATGCCCATGGAGGTCCAGTCACCCTCGGCGGTGCCGTTGACCCAGGTGTGGACGTGGTCGATGGCGGCGTTGGCGGCGGAGGCGGCCGACGAGGCGCCACGGGCCTCGATGATCGCGGCACCGCGCTTGGCGACGGTCGGGATGAAGTTCTCGGCCAGCCACTTCTCGTCGTTGACGACCTCGGCGGCGTTCTTGCCCGCGACCGTGGCGTGGAAGATGTCCGGGTACTGCGTGGCGGAGTGGTTGCCCCAGATGGTCAGGCGCTTGATGTCGGCGACCGTGGAGCCCGTCTTCTTCGCGAGCTGGGTCAGCGCGCGGTTGTGGTCAAGGCGGGTCATCGCGGTGAAGCGCTCGGCCGGGACGTCCGGCGCGGCGGCCTGCGCGATGAGCGCGTTGGTGTTGGCCGGGTTGCCGACGACGAGCACCTTGATGTCGTCCGCGGCGTGGTCGTTGATGGCCTTGCCCTGCGGCTTGAAGATGCCGCCGTTGGCCTCCAGCAGGTCACCGCGCTCCATGCCCTTGGTGCGCGGACGGGCGCCGACGAGGAGGGCGACGTTGGCGCCGTCGAAGGCGACGTTCGGGTCGTCGCTGATCTCGATGCCCTGGAGCAGCGGGAAGGCGCAGTCGTCCAGCTCCATGGCCGTGCCCTCGGCGGCCTTGAGCGCCGGGGTGATCTCCAGCAGGCGCAGCTTGACCGGCACGTCCGCGCCGAGCAGCTGGCCGGAGGCGATGCGGAAGAGCAGGGCGTAACCGATCTGGCCGGCCGCGCCGGTGACGGTGACGTTCACGGGAGTGCGGGTCATGGCGTTCTCCGTATGACAGCTGGCGGTGGGGCGTCCCTGCCCCGGGCGGATGATCGATCTCTTGGCGTCAAGAGAGATCCAGCGGTCAGGCTATCGCGCATCCGGCATGCGAGACGTCCGGGGCCCTGTGGCTCACCCCACAAGGCGATCAACCGGTCGTACCGCCCGGGGGAGACGCCGGTCGTACCGCCCGGGGACCGGCCCGGGCGTACCGCTTCGGGGGCGGCCGCGCGTACCGCTCGATGCCGGCCGGGCGTACCGCTCGGGGCCGGCCGGGAGTACCACTTCGGGGGCGGCCGGTCGAAGCACCCGGGAGGGGCGTCGGGACGGAAAGGCGGCCGTCCGTCCGGGAGAGGTGGGACGGGGACGGCCGCCGGTGGGGGCCGGTGTACCGGACTCCCGTGGGGGTACCGTTCGCGTGCCCGGGATCCGGCGGGCCATGCGTCCTGGGCCGGAATTTCCCCCTCCCGTGTTTCCGGGCGCCGTGCTCGCGGGCGCCGTGCTCGCGGGCGCCGTGTTCGCGGGCGCGTGGTCGCGGGCGCCGTGTTTCTGCCTGTTGCGTTCCCGCGTGCTAGCTCGTGCAGCCCGTCCGTCCCGAGGCGAGGGTGGCGCAGGCCCTGGCGTCGGCCGGGTCCCGCACGGCGACCATCGGGGTGTAGCCGATGGTGTCCCCGGCCGAGGTGATGTCGCCGGAATGCCGGGTCTTGCCCGCGGTGACCCGCACGGTGTCACCGGGACCGCCCCCGGTGATCCGGCCCCAGGCCGCGCCGCACGTTCTGCTGTAGCGGACCTCCAGGACGGTGGTGCCGAGGGTGACGGACTTGGCGGTGGTCACCAGATCGCCGCTGCACCCCATGGCCTCGGCGTCCTTGCCGGTGCAGGCGGAGCCGCTGCACTTGACGCCCGGGGGCAGGCTCATCCGGCTGTGGGCCGACGGGGAGGGCGACTTGGCGGCGCCCGCGTTCTTGTGGCCGTCGCCGTTGCGGTGGGTGAAGAAAAAGACGCCGGCGATGAGGACGAGCACGCCGAAGAGGCCCGCGAAGAACATGGTCACCTGCTGCCGGCGCGCGGACCAGCGGGGCGCCGGAGCCGGCTGCGGGTCCGCGGGGGGCGCGCCGTGGGGGCCGGCCGGGGTGCTTTGCGGCATACGACTGGAAGGGATGCCCGCGGTGCCGTTCGGCGCGCCGACGGATCCGGCCGGGGGGCCCGCGGCCCCGGAAGGGGCGCCTGGTCCGGCCGGGGTGCCCGCCCCCCATGGGGCGCCTGCACGTCCGGCCGGGGTGACACCGGACCCGGAAGGGGTGTCTGCACGTCCGGCCGGGGTGACACCGGACCCGGAAGGGGTGTCTGCACGTCCGGCCGGGGTGACGGTGGCATTCGCCGCCGTGCTGCCCGGGCCGGTCGCTGCCGCGGGGCCGTCCGGGCGGGTCGGGGTGCGGGTGCCCGGCCGGGCGCTGGCCCGGGACGGGCCCCGGTACCCGGCGAGCCCCCACGAGTTCTTGACGGCCGGTGCGTCGTCGCCGTCCGCCGGGCCGCCCGCGGCGTCCTCACGGGCGTCCGCGTCCTCGGGTGCCGGCTGCGCGGGGATCGTCGGCGAGACACCCGCGGGACCGGCGATCCCCGGCACCGCGGCGCCACCCGCCGCCTTGCCGGCGCCCTTGCCGGCGCCCTTGCCCGCGTCCCTGTGGCCGGGCGCGCCGCCGGCCGTCCCGGCGGTCCTCGTCCCGGACGAGCGCCCCGACGACCCGGACGAGTCACCCGACGGCCCGCCGGCCTCGTCCGCGGCCGGTCCCCCGGCGGGCTCGGTCGTCGTTCCGAGGTCTCCGAGCGCCGCGCGGGCCTCGGCGATCCGCATCGCCTCCATGGTGCTGTCGTGCCGCATCTCCGCCCGGCTCCAGGCGCGTTCGGCCAGCTCCCAAAGGGTGACCAGGTGGACGGAGTGGTTGCCGGTGGCCTCGGCGAGCGCGATGACCGCTCCCTTGGGCGCGAGGAGCCGGCCGTCCAGGTACCGCTCCCAGGACGTCCTGCTGTACCCCGTGCGGTCGGCCAGGACCGCGACGCTCAGGCCGCTGCGGTCCAGGAGCCGCCGCAGTTGCCCGGTGAACTCCTTGATCTGCGGGTCCAGATCCTCCGGCAAGGCTTTCCAACGAGGCATGCCTTCCCCCTCTTCCCACCGGTCGTGCTGTCGATCTCGCGCTCGGCCCCCCGGTCCGGTCCGCGTTCCGGTACCCGTCCTGGCCACCCTCAGGGATGCGCTGACCAAGGATCCCAGTTCCCGGGGCCGAACGCACGCGAGCGTCGCCCCCGTACCGGTGCGTGCGGTCAGCCGCCCGGGGTCACCAGCCCCGTCTCGTACGCCGGCACCACCGCCTGTGCCCGGCTGCCCAGGTCGAGCTTGGTCATCGTGCGGTCGAGGTGGGTCTGCACGGTGGCCTCGCTGATGTAGAGGCGGTCGGCGATCTCCGGGTTGGACAGGCTGCGGGCGGTGAGTTGCGCGGGCGTCGAGTTCCGGCCAGCCCTGCGCGCTCGACTCCTGCCCCAGCAGGACGGCCACCACGGCCATGGCCACCGCGATCAGCGCGTCCACGGCGATCGGGCGGGGGGCCTCGGTCGCATCGCCGCAGGGTGACGCGCCTGCCCCGGAGCGGAGTCAACCCGGCGCGGCACCACGGAAGTTGCAGAGGTACGGCGGCTACCGCCCAGGGTGGCACGGCAGTTCGGCCCGGGGTGGGAGGCGGTGCGTGGCCGGCGGCCGTAGCGTCGGGGACGGGGATACGGCGGTGGCCCGCGTCCCCGGGGGAGGCGCGGGCCACCTGCCGTATCCGTGCGCTACTTGGCGAGCGTGAAGTGCAGGAAGTCCTTCAGGAACGGGATCTGCAGCCACGGTTTGGGCTGGACCATCATCGCCAGCAGGACGATCGCCAGCCCGAGGATGCCGTAGGTGGCGATGTCCGTGAAGCGGGAGCGGACGGCGAGCATGCCGACGCTCGGCAGCGCCCAGCGTATGACCGCGCCGGCCAGCAGGGCGGCGCCGATCAGCAGGGTGCCGACGCGGAACGCGTCGAGCGCGGTCAGCAGCAGGCCGAGCGCGACCGTCGACAGCACGACGAGCAGGGGCCACTGGCGGGCGGGTGCCGGGGCGTCGCCGGGCGCGGCCCGGCCGCCGCCCTCGGGGCGTGCGGTGTCCTTGGTGAACAGCGGGAAGCGGCGGGTGACGCGGCGCGGGCGCCCCTGCGAGTCGGGGGCGCTGATCGCGTCGCGCACGGTCGGTTCCGTGTGCCCGCGGGCGTCGTCAGCCGGCACTGCGCTCCGCCGCCTCGACCACGTTGACCAGCAGCTGGGCCCGGGTCATCGGGCCGACCCCGCCGGGGTTGGGAGAGATCCAGCCGGCCACCTCGGTCACGTCCGGGTGGACGTCGCCGACGATCTTGCCCTCGGCGTTGCGGGAGACACCGACGTCCAGGACGGCCGCGCCCGGCTTGACGTCCTCGGCGCCGATCAGGTGCGGGGAGCCGGCCGCCGCGACGATGATGTCGGCGCGCTTGAGGTGGGCCGAGAGGTCACGGGTGCCGGTGTGGCACTGGGTGACGGTGGCGTTCTCGCTGCGCCGGGTGAGCAGCAGCGGCATGGGGCGGCCGATGGTGACACCGCGGCCGACGACCACGACCTCGGCGCCCTTGATCTCCACGCCGTGCGCGCGCAGCAGGCTGAGGATGCCGTTGGGGGTGCAGGGCAGCGGGGCCGGCTCGTTCAGCACCAGGCGGCCGAGGTTCATCGGGTGCAGGCCGTCGGCGTCCTTGGCCGGGTCCATCAGTTCCAGGATGCGGTTCTCGTCGATGCCCTTGGGCAGCGGCAGCTGAACGATGTAGCCGGTGCAGGCCGGGTCCTCGTTCAGCTCGCGGACGACCGCCTCGATCTCCTCCTGGGTGGCCGTCGCCGGCAGCTCGCGCTGGATGGAGGCGATGCCCACCTGGGCACAGTCGCGGTGCTTGCCGGCGACGTACTTCTGGCTGCCGGGGTCGTCCCCGACCAGGATCGTGCCGAGGCCGGGCGTGACGCCCTTCTCCTTCAGCGCCGCCACGCGGGCGGTCAGATCGGACTTGATCGCGGCTGCGGTGGCCTTGCCATCGAGAATCTGGGCGGTCATGGGTCCCATCCTCGCGGATGACCGGGTCCCGGTTCCAATCCGGGTGTCACGGCATGATCAGTGATGTTGCACTTGCACAACACCTTGGGCCTCCGGCTGGACAAGTAAGAGCGTGTTAAAGAACGATGAGCACCACAGTGCCGCGGGCAGTGCCGGGGGGACGGACCGCATCTGTAGAACTCTCCTCCGAACCGTGCCGCGCGTCGTCCCCGCACTTGAGCAAACGACGGAGGAAGACCGCCATGAGCTTTGGCGACCC
Organism: Streptomyces actinomycinicus; assembly: GCF_016741775.1. Classification (GTDB taxonomy): domain Bacteria; phylum Actinomycetota; class Actinomycetes; order Streptomycetales; family Streptomycetaceae; genus Streptomyces; species Streptomyces actinomycinicus. Next base: position 282,940 of record NZ_JAERRK010000002.1, read on the forward strand.
GAACAACCCCTACGGCCCTCCGCAGGGCCAGCAGCCCACGGCGGCTCCCGGCTACGGCCACCCGCAGCCGCCCGGGGTTCCGCCGCAGGGCTACGGCTACCCACAGCAGCCGGCCTACCCCGGTTACCCGGGCGGCAACGCGATCGCTCAGACGATGCCCGGCCTGGTGACCACCGCGCGGGTCCTGCTCTACATCGTGGCCGCCGCACAGATCCTCATCGGCATCTTCGCCCTGCTCGGCGCCGCGACGCTCAACGACGCGTCCAACGCGAGCGAGGACACCTTCGGCAGCAACGGCTTCGCCGACCTCGGGCACGACGGTGCCGGCATCATCTTCGTCGTCGCGCTGCTCTTCCTCGGGCTCGCCGCGCTGTCGATCACGCTGGGTGTGAAGTTCTCCAAGGGCGGCCAGGGCATCCGCATCACGACCATGGTCTACGGCCTTCTGGGGGCTCTCTTCGGCGTCCTGATCCTCATCAACTCCGCCAACATCGGCTCCAGCGCCGGTCTGGTGTGGGCCCTCATGTGGATCGGCTTCGGCGGCGTGATGGCCGCGGCGATGATCGTCTCGTCCGGTGCGGCCTGGTTCAACCGCCCGCGCTACTGAGCACCACCACCGACCACCCCCCGGCTGCGCCCCTCTCTCGACAGAGGAGCGCAGCCCGGTCGGCTTCTCCCGTAACGATGCGTCACCGTGCCATCGACCGATGATCACAGGCCAGCCTTGGCTGATAACTCACCGCAATCACCTGGTCACTTGACGCACATGACTGGCCAATGGTTGGCTCCTCCCGCCATCACCTTGACCAAGAGATGGCCTACGGCTGATGACCAACGGCCGTGGAGCAGGACTGGGGAGCCTACGCCCAATGCGGACCTCCCCCGGCAAAAACGGGAGACTCACACTTGAACACCTCATCGCGACGCAGGGTCCGCAACGGCATTCTGGCCGGGACGTCCATACTCACCGCGGTCGCCATGCTTTCCGTCGCATCGCCCGCCCTGGCCGACACAGAGGGCAACACGGCTGCGCAGGCCGCCGCCTCAGTGGTGGAACGAGCCACCGGCACCGGTGACCTGGCTCCGTCGAGCGCCGCGCCGGAAAGCGCGGCCCGCGCCGTCACCAGCTCCGAGTCGAGCGCCGTGACAGTCACCGCGCCCACTGATTCGAGCGGTTACGTGGAGTCCACCGCAGCCGACGGCACCTCTCTCCGTCTCCACCTGCCCGAGACCCGGAAGGTCACCGGCGTCAAGGCCGGTGCGGGCACCGTCGTCTACGCGAACGCGGCCCGGTCGACCGACATCGCGGTGCAGCCGATCGCGGACGGCGGAGCACGCGCCCTCGTCGCGCTCAAGGACAGCACCGCTCCGGGCGAGTACCGCTTCGACCTGGACCTGCCTTCCGGCACCGAACTCATCGCGGACGGCCAGGGCGGGTACCTGATCACCAAGGAGGGGAGCCAGGGCGCGACCGTACTGGGTTCCATAGCCGCGCCCTGGGCGAAGGACGCCGACGGAAAGGCGGTCCCGACCGCCTACCGGATCGAGGGCCGTTCGATCGTGCAGACGGTGACGACCACCGACAGCACGGCCTTCCCCGTGGTCGCCGACCCGACGGTCAGCTACGGCTGGAACATCTACATCAAGTTCAACAAGAACGAGGTCAAGCGCCTCAACAACAAGGTGCAGTACGCCGACTCCGCGGTAGTGCTTTGTGGTCTGCTCATCAACCCGGTGGCCGCTGTCGGCTGCGCCGGGATCAGCGGCGCGGTCATCAAGAGGATCCAGCGCGTGTGGCAGTACGCCGCAGACCACAAGCGCTGCGTGGAACTCTCGATCACGTACACCGGTTTCTTCAACGACATCAAGCACTACAAGTGCTGAGGCCCGCCTCGGCTGCACCGGATCCTTCGCGGCCCGACCCGCACCGCCCACGGTACTGAGCCGGCAACTCACCGTATCTCTCAGGGCCGTGTGCCGTCCGCCCGGACGGGACACGGCCCGGTGTGTTTTCGGGGGCGGATCTGGGTGGGGCGGATCACCGGTCAGGTCACCGGTACTGGCCGGTCACCGGTACTGGTCGGTCACCGGTCGCACCGGTCGCCGCACCCGTCACTCACTGGTCCAAGTACGCCAGCACCGCGAGGACGCGGCGGTTGTCGCCGTCCGTCGGGACGAGGCCCAGCTTGGTGAAGATGTTGCCGATGTGTTTGGCGACGGCCTTCTCGGTGACGAACAGGGCCTGGGCGATACCGGCGTTGGAGCGGCCCTGGGCGACGAGCTCCAGCACCTCGCGTTCGCGTCCGGAGAGACTGCCGACGGACTCGTCGCGCTCCTTGCGGACCAGCAGCCGGGAGACGACCTCAGGGTCCATGACCGTGCCGCCCGCGGCCACCCGCGCGATGGAGTCCAGGAACTGGGCGCCGTCGGTGACGCGGTCCTTGAGCATGTAGCCGACGCCCCGGCCACCGCCGGCGAGCAGCTCACGGGCGTAGAGGGGTTCGACGTACTGGGAGAGCAGGAGGACCGGCAGGTCCGGGTTCTCGCGGCGCGCGGCCAGGACGGCGCGCAGGCCCTCGTCGGTGAAGCCCGGCGGGAGCCGGACGTCGACGACGGCGACGTCCGGCTGTTCCCGGTCCAGCGCTTCACGCAGCCCGGTGCCGTTGTCCACGGCCGCCACCACGTCGTGGCCGTAGGCCCCGAGCAGCCGGATCAGCCCGTCTCTCAGGAGGAAGTGGTCTTCGGCGAGGACAATGCGCACGGGATCTCCATCGTCACCTTCGTGGGTCCGCCCACCGGACTGCTCACGGCCAGCACGCCGTCGAAGGTGGCGAGCCGGCGCTCGATGCCCCGCAGGCCGGTGCCGCGGGAGGCGTCGGCGCCGCCCTGCCCGTCGTCGGTGACGGTGATGCGGAGCGCGCCGCGATCGTAACCAAGGTCGATCCGGGCCCGGTCGGCGCCCGCATGCTTGGCGACGTTGGTGAGGATCTCGGAGACCGCGAAGTAGGCGGCGGACTCGACGGGCATACCGGGCCGGCCCGGCAGGCCGGCCCGGACCTCGGTGCGCACCGGGCAGGTCATGGCCAACGCCCGTACGGCGTCGGCGAGTCCGCGGTCGGCGAGGACCGGCGGGTGGATGCCGCGGACCAGGTCACGCAGTTCCCGCAGGGCGGCGGAGGAGGACTGGCGGGCCTCGATCAGCAGGGCGCGTACGGCCTCGGGGTCGGTCTCCAGCAGGTGCTCGGCCGCGTTCAGGGTCATCCCCATGGCGACCAGGCGGGCCTGTGCGCCGTCGTGCAGGTCCCGCTCGATCCGGCGTATCTCGGCCATCTGCGTGTCCACCGCGTCGGAACGGGTCGCGGCCAGGTGCCGGATCCGGCCGGCCATCAGCTCGCTGTCGCCCGGCGCGAGCATCGCCCTGGTGTACAGGGCGTGCCGGCGCACCAGGCGCGGGGCCGCCCACAGGGCCAGCGGCAGCTGCAGCAGGCCCAGTACACCCGCGAGCACGGCCGTGACCTGCCCCTCGATCGGGATGAACTGATACCACAGGCCGTCCCATTCGGTGGACAGCGCGACCCCGAAGAACGCGAGGAAGACGCCCCAGACACCGCTGAGGACCAGCGCGAGCGGGAGGAAGGCGAGGAGCCCGCCGGCGACCGGGTCCGTCAGCACCCAGACGTACTCCCGCCGGGTCTGCGGGTCGCTCATGATCCAGCGGTACCGGGCGACGGCACCGGAGGCCTTCGCGGGCGCCGGCGGCAGCGGTCCGGGCGGGCCGGGGATCTCCACCCCCGCCCAGCGGCGGGCGAGTTCCCGCTGCCGCGCGGCCAGGCCGCGTACGCCCTCCATGGCCCGCGGCACCATGCCGAGGCCAGGACCGACCAGGCCGATCGCACCGGACACGGCCAGGGAACGGCCGAAGGCCGCCGCCGACATCCCGCACAGCGTCACGGCCCGGCGCAGGCCGGTCAGTCCGGCGGACACCGAGAATCCTCTGATCGCGTCGATCTCGTCGGTCACGTCGATCGCGTCGGTCACGTCGATCGCGTCGATCGCGTCGATCGCGTCGATCGCGTCCGGCGGGCGGATCCCGCCGAGCCCCGTCCCACGGTCGTCCATACGGCTCGTTCCCCCTCCTGGCCCCGCTCCGCCTCGCGCGGCGCCGGCGCCCCACCTCTGCCCGGGCCGATCGGCCCGCCCCTCATTGTGGCTGGTCAGGGGCGGCGAAAGCGGTAGTGAAAACTCCCCTCTTGGACGCGGGGAGCGGGGAACTTCCGGGAGGCGGGGGCGTGTTCGGCCGGGCGGCCGGAGCGGACAGTCGAGAGCCGTACGGATACACGTACTCCCACCCGTCCGCCGAAACGCGTGGCCCCGGCCGTCTCCTGACACACGTGGTCCCGGCCGTCCACACAAGCGCGTGGTCCCGGCCGTCCACACAAGCGCGTGGTCCCGGCCGTCTGTCGACGGGCGGGACCACGGGGGCGGCGGTTCGGCCGGTCAGTGGAAGAAGTGGCGCGTGCCGGTGAAGTACATCGTCACGCCCGCCTTGGTGGCGGCCTCCACGACCTGCTCGTCCCGGATCGAACCGCCCGGCTGGACGATCGCCCGGACACCGGCGGCGATGAGGATCTCGGGTCCGTCGGGGAAGGGGAAGAAGGCGTCCGAGGCCGCGTAGGAGCCACGGGCCCGCTCCTCACCGGCCCGCTCGACGGCGAGCTTGCAGGAGTCGACGCGGTTGACCTGGCCCATGCCGACACCGACCGAGGCGCCGTCCTTGGCGAGCAGGATCGCGTTGGACTTCACCGCCCGGCACGCCTTCCAGGCGAAGGCCAGCTCCCGCAGTTCCTCGGCGGAGAGCGCCTCACCGCTCGCGAGCGTCCAGTTGGCCGGGTCGTCGCCCTCGGCCTGGAGCCGGTCGGCGGCCTGGAGCAGCGCACCGCCGTCGATCGGCTTGACCTCGACCGGGTGGGCCGGGGCGTCGGGGCAGCGCAGCACGCGGATGTTCTTCTTCTTGGTGAGGGCCTCCAGCGCGCCCTCCTCGTAGTCCGGCGCCACGATGACCTCGGTGAAGATCTCCGCGACCTGCTCGGCCATCTCCTTGCTCACCGGCCGGTTCACGGCGATCACACCGCCGTACGCGGAGACCGGGTCGCACGCGTGCGCCTTGCGGTGCGCCTCGGCGACGTCCGCTCCGATCGCGACGCCGCAGGGGTTGGCGTGCTTGATGATCGCGACGCAGGGCTCGTCGTGGTCGTACGCGGCACGGCGGGCGGCGTCCGTGTCCGTGTAGTTGTTGTACGACATCTCCTTGCCGTGCAGCTGCTCCGCCGCCGCGAGCCCGCCCTCGCCCGAGGTGTAGAGGGCGGCGGGCTGGTGCGGGTTCTCGCCGTAGCGCAGGGTGTGCGCGCGCTCCAGGGTGGTGCCGATGAACTCCGGGAACGCGCCCGCGGCGGAGCCGCTGTCGGACGCGGCGTCCGCCGGGGCGTACGCGGACGCGAACCAGGAGGCGACCGCGACGTCGTACTCGGCGGTGTGCCGGAACGCCTCGGCCGCCAGGCGCTTGCGGGCCGCGAGGTCGAAGCCGCCGTCCTTCACCGCGGCGAGGACGTCGGCGTACCGCCCGGGGCTGGTGACCACGGCGACGGACGGGTGGTTCTTGGCGGCGGCGCGGACCATCGAGGGACCGCCGATGTCGATCTGCTCCACGCACTCGTCGGGCGAGGCGCCGGAGGCGACGGTCTCCCGGAACGGGTAGAGGTTGACGACGACCAGGTCGAACGGCTCCACGCCCAGCTCGGTGAGCTGCTCGCGGTGGCTGTCCAGGCGCAGGTCGGCGAGGATGCCGGCGTGCACCCGCGGGTGCAGGGTCTTGACCCGGCCGTCCAGGCACTCGGGGAAGCCGGTCAGCTCCTCGACCTTGGTCACGGGAACCCCGGCGGCGGCGATCCGGCCGGCCGTGGACCCGGTGGAGACCAGCTCCACACCGGCCTCGTGCAGCCCGCGGGCCAGCTCCTCCAGGCCGGTCTTGTCGTAGACGCTGACGAGCGCGCGACGGATGGCCCGCTTGTTGCTCTCGGCGGTCACTGGATAACTACCTTTCGTCCCTCAATGCGATAGCCGTTGCGGGCGAGCCGCCCCACGACCTCGACGAGCAGCCTTCGCTCGACTTCCTTGATGCGCTCGTGCAGCGCGCTCTCGTCGTCCTCGTCCCGGACCTCGACCACGCCCTGAGCGATGATCGGCCCGGTGTCGACACCGTCGTCGACGAAGTGGACGGTGCAGCCGGTGACTCTGGCGCCGTACGCGAGCGCGTCACGGACGCCGTGGGCGCCGGGAAAACTGGGCAGCAGGGCCGGGTGGGTGTTGACGAACCGCCCGCCGAACCGCGCGAGGAACTCCTTGCCCACGATCTTCATGAAACCGGCGGAGACGACGAGGTCGGGCTCGTACCCGGCCACGGCCTCGGCGAGGGCGGCGTCCCACTCCTCGCGGGTGCCGAAGTCCTTCACCTTGCACACGAAGGTCGGCAGCCCGGCCCGCTCGGCACGGGCGAGACCCTCGATGCCGGCTCGGTCGGCCCCGACGGCCACGATGCGGGCGCCGTACGACTCGGCTCCGGTGCGCTCGATCTCGTCCAGGAGCGCCTGCAGGTTGGTGCCGGATCCGGAGACCAGCACGACGAGGCGCTTGACCGCTGGGCCAGGGGTGGTGGCGGCCACGGTGGGGCCCTTTCTCGGGTGGCGATCCATGTACGGCCGGTCCGTGCATCCGTACTGTGCATTCGTACGAATGCTTCGTGCTCCCGGATACGGGGAAGTCTACGAAGCGGGCGACCGCCAGCAACGATACCGGCACTCGGGAAGGGCCCCTCGGGACGGGTCGCGGGGCGGACGGTAGCGTTCGCAAGGAGTCACGAAGGAGCAGCCTCGGGAACGCGGTGGTCGTGCGGTGCGTTCAGAGGGTGGAAGCTCACGTCGACTGCCGTAGTCACCTAGGGGAAGACGCTTTTTTCATGCCCGATCGCAGCCTGCGACTCCTCACGTTCCCGCAGCACCCGGCCCAGGGAGGCGAGCGTGGCTCCGCACTGCTGCGGGAGCGTCCGACCTCACCTCCGGCACAGACTTCGCAGGGCGGCTCGGGCAGTTCGGGAGGCCCAGGCGATTCGGGTGGCTCGGGAGCGGGCGGCGCAGGGCAGGGCGGCCCGGGCGTGCCGGATGGCTCCGGTCGTGACGGGCTCGGTCAGGGTGGGTCCGGGCACGGTGGGTCCGGGCACGGTGGGTCCGGGCACGGTGGGTCCGGGCACGGTGGGTCCGGGCACGGTGGCCCGGGGCAGGACGGTTCCGGCGGCCAGGGTGGTGAGCGGCAGGACGACAATCCGTTCGCGCCGCCGCCGGAGGGCGCTCCGGACCGGCCGTGGCAGCCGCGCCATCCGGGGGGCGCTACCGGTCCCGGGTACGGCGCGGATCCGGGGCAGGGCCACGGTCCCGGTCAGGGCCACGGTCCCGGTTGGGGCCACGGTCCCGGTTGGGGCCAGGGTCCCGGTTGGGGCCAGGGACATGGCCAGGGCCAGGGCCAAGGGCAGGGTCCTCAGGGGCCGGGGCACGGTCCGGGTCCGGTGAACGGCCCCGGTCCGGCGCACGGCCCCGGGCAAGGTCCGGGTACGGATCCGGCGCAGGGGCAAGGTCCGGAGCAGGGCCCGGGTCCGGGTGGCTACTCCCCCTGGGGCAATCAGTGGAGCGACCGGCAGCCCGGCCGCTCCCCCGGCGGCTTCGGTGAGCGGCCCGGCAGCGGGCCCCAGGGCCCCGGCGGCCCGGCCGGCCCCGGCATGCGCTGGGACCCGACGGACCCGGCCCAGCGCCGCGCGCGCTACGCCCTGCTCTCCGGCATGTGGTCCGTCTTCTTCGTCCTGTTCAGCTGGCCGTACGTGGCCTTGCTGCTGGGCGCGCTGGCCCTGTACTGGGGGGTGAGCGCGCTGCGTGCCAAGCCGCGCCCTTCGTCGCCGGACGCCCCGTCAGCGCCCACGGCCCCCACCGGCCGGCCCCAGACCACGGCGGCCGTCGGCGGCCTGATCACGGCCTCCCTGGCCCTGGTCCTGGTGGCCTCGACGTTCACCGTTCAGCTGGTCTACCGCGACTACTACACCTGCGTCGGGGACGCCCTGACGCACGAGGCCAAGCAGTCCTGCGAGACCTTGCTGCCGAAGGAGCTGCGGGGCGTACTGGGCGCGCAGAACAGCTGAGGCCGACCGCGGCGCCGGTTCCACGCGCGGAACGCATTCGCCGGCCGCGCTGGACCGGGTGCCGCACACGCCCTCGCCTGCGCGCCGAAGCGATGTCTCACTCGGGAGCGTCCGGCCGGGGGCGGGGGCGGAGACCTCGTGGGGTCTCGGGCCGTGGGCCCTGCTGCCGCTCCGGGTGGTCCGAAGGGCCAGGTGGGAGGGGCGGCCAGGGGATGGGGTCGACGTCGGCGGGGCCGGGGCCGGCTGCGTGGGCGGGGCCGGGGTCGGCTGCGTGGGCAGGGCCGGGGTCGGCTGGGTCGGTGTCGCCGGGACCGCCGGCCTCCGCGTCGGCGGTGTTCCGGGCCGCGGCGGCCTCCTTCAGGGCGGCCCAGCGGGAGGCGCGGGCGACGTCGTTGTGCCAGTCCGTGGGGTACGGCTCGGTGAAGGGGGTCGGGAACGGGTCCTCGGCGGGGAGGAAGTCGTACAGGTCCTCCTCGCCCGCTTCGGTCGTACGGGGGATGCCCCGCCCCCGCTCGGACGGCTTCGCCCCGCGCGTGCCCTTCGCCCGCCGCGGGCCCTCGGCCCGCTGTGCTCCCTTCCCCCTCTGCGCCCCGTCGGTCCGCACCGCCGGATCGGCCACGGTCGCTTCCGGTGCCGGGACCGCTTCCTCTGCCTTCACCGTCTCCCCCACCGACTCCCCCGCCGTCCCCGCACCCCAACCCCTCACCCCGCCGGTCAGCGCATCGCTCATCGCACCGGTGAGCGCATCGGCCACCGTCCCCGCACCCGACAGGTGCCCGGCATCCGTGCCGCCCGGCTCCACATCCCCGTCCCGCCCAGCGTCCCTGCCAACCGGCTCCACACCCCCCGCCCCGGCAGCCGAACCACCGGTGGCCGCACCCGCCGCCCCGGCAGCCGAACCACCGGTGTCCGAACCACCGGTGGCCGCGCCCACCGCCCGCCCGGCAACCGGACTGCCGTTCACCGCACCCGCCGCCCGCCCGGCGCCCGTACCGCCCGTACCGCCCGTCACCGCCACGGCCCCCGTTTCCCCGCCCTGCGCCGGGATCCCGCCGCCGCGCCGGCGACGGCTGCGGAGTCGCCAGGCCCGCGCCGTGAGCGCGACCGGTGTCGCGAACAGCAGGGTCCAGGCCCCGGCCGCCGCTCCGGTCTGCCACCACACCGGGCCGAAGCGGGCCAGCGCGGCCAAGCCCAGGGGGCCGCCCGACAGTTCGGCGAGCAGGGCGAGGACGGCCGCGCACACCAGTGCCGTCAGCACGACCACTCCGGCGGTCCGGGCGGCCGACCAGCCGGCCGGGGCCGGTTCCCCGGCCGCCGGCCGTCGCACGGCCGACCGCGCCACGAACCAGCCCGCCGTCATCCCGGCCACCGCCGGGACCGCACCCGCCGCCCAGTTCTGCGGCGTCCCGGCGCCCGGGTCCGGCACCGCTGCCAGCAGCGGGAACGGGGGCAACAGCGGGGCGGGGTCGGAGAGGAAGGGGTGGACCAGGTGGCCGGTGCCGAGCAGGAACCCGGGGCCGAGGGCGTAGGACACGGCCCACACCGCCGCGTTGGGGATCAGGGCGACCCCGAGGAGCAGTACCGCGAACCGCCCCGTCCAGCCCTCCGTCAGCTGCAGGAAGGACGCCCGCGCCGCGTCGCCGTGCCAGACGAGCGAGACTCCGACCAGCAGTGCCCCGCCTCCGAAGGACACCGCCGTCGCGGCACCGGCGGCGCGTGCGGCCGCCCCCAGCCGGGCCCGCGCGTCCGTGCCGAACGCCAGCCGCCGCACCGGCCCCGGCAGCACCACGAGCACGCTCAGCACCGGGCCGCGCGGGCAGCCGTACGCCGACCAGACCCCGGCACCCGCGGCGCTCGCCGCGACCAGCGGCAGACACACCGTCACCCAGGTCCACTCGGGGCGCAGTTCCCCACCGGAGCAGTACAGCGTCGCGGCGGCGCCGACGCCCAGATAGCCGAGGACCACCCCGGTCCATGCGGTGTGTGCCGGGACCGGTGGCGGGCCGTCCGGCTCCGCGGACGCGTCGGTGGCGTCCCGCGCCGCCTGGAACAGCCGCCACACCGGCAGCGCGAGCAGCAACAACGGGGTGACACCGACGGGCAGGGGCGCACCGGAGAGCGTGTCCGTGCGGACCAGTTCCACACCGTGCGCCAACAGCCACAGCGCGGCGGCGACGTGCAGTGCGCCGCCCGGTCCGCTGTCGGGGTAGGGCGAGCTGACCCACAGCGCCATCACGAGCACGGCGAAGACACCGAGCCCGAGTCCGGCCGCGACGGCGCCCCCGAGCAGGCTGGCGGCCAGACCGGGCGAGCGGTCGCGCATCCGGGAGAGCAGGGGCGACAACGACGAGCGGCGAGCGGACATCTGGATCACGCACGCCATGCTCCCAACGACACGCGCTTTCCCGTCGTAACAGGCGAACCCCCGAAGTGTCGCTCAATATATGTTTATGTTCTTTATCGCACGAAAGGGTGCACGGTGACGACGCAGAGCCCCGCCAGCCCACTGCCACCGCCGAACGAACGCCGACGCCTGCGCCGCTTCCGGCCGCTGACGCCGGCTCAGCTCGCCACGGCACCGGAGGCTTCCGGAAAAGTGACCCCGCAGAAGAACACCGCATCACCCCGCACGCCCGAGCCCCAGCCCCTGACGCCCGCTCAGACCTTCGACGCGCTGTACGCCTTCTGCTCCCCCGCCCTCGTCCGCCAGACCTATCTGCTCACCGGCCGCCGGGAACTGGCCCGCGAGGCCGTGGAACGCGCCTTCCAGCTGGCCTGGCAGCGCTGGCCCGAGGTGGCCCGGGACCGGGACCCGGCCGGCTGGGTGCGTGCGGTGGCGTACGACTGTGCGCTCTCCCCGTGGCACCGCTTCCGTCCCCGTTACCGGAACCCGGAGCCCCCGCCGGCCGACCCCGCCGACCGCGAGCTGCTGCACGCCCTGCTCCGGCTGCCGCCGACGTACCGGCGCACGCTCGTCCTCTACGACGGTGTCGGCCTCGACCTGCCGGAGACGGCGGCGGAGACGGAGGCGAGCACCCCGGCCGCGGCCAGCAGGCTGACCCACGCCCGCGAGGCGCTGGTCGCCCAGTTGCCCGAACTGGCCGATCCCGCCCGGCTCCACCAGCGGCTGCTCGAACTGGCCTCGACGGAACGCCTGGGCGCGGGCAAGCCGACGGTGGTCCGCACCGGCGGCGAACGCCGGAACGTGTTCTGGACCCGGGCGGCCATCGCCTTCACCGTGACGATCATCGGCGCGACGGCGCTCACGCTGCAGACGGCGCCGACGCGCTACGAGGCGCCCGTGGCCCCGGCCCAGGCGGTGCAAGGAGTCCCCCCGCCGGCGGCCATGGGCCCCCTGTCCCAGGAGGAACAGGCCCTGCGGGCCAAGCTCCGGCGCGCCGAGACGAGCGGCCCGGAGCGACTGTCACCGGAAACGAGGTGAGCACGGCGGCATCCACCGGAAATGGCGAGCACAGACGCCGGTAGGCCCGCCCCGGGCGACGGGACGGGCCTACCGACGTACGGTCAGGAAACTCAGGCGCTCAGGATCTCGCGCGCCAGCTTCGCCGTCTCGGTCGGGGTCTTGCCGACCTTGACGCCCGCGGCCTCGAGGGCCTCCTTCTTCGCCTGGGCGGTGCCGGACGAACCGGAGACGATGGCGCCGGCGTGGCCCATGGTCTTGCCCTCGGGCGCGGTGAAGCCCGCGACGTAGCCGACGACCGGCTTGGTCACGTTCTCCTTGATGAACGCCGCGGCACGCTCCTCGGCGTCGCCGCCGATCTCACCGATCATCACGATCAGGTCGGTGTCGGGGTCGTCCTGGAACGCGGCCAGCGCGTCGATGTGCGTGGTGCCGATGATCGGGTCACCACCGATGCCGACGGCCGTCGAGAAGCCGATGTCCCGCAGCTCGTACATCATCTGGTACGTCAGCGTGCCGGACTTCGAGACCAGGCCGATGCGGCCCGGCTTCGTGATGTCGCCCGGGATGATGCCGACGTTCGACTGGCCCGGGGTGATGATGCCGGGGCAGTTCGGGCCGATGATGCGGGTCTTGTTGCCCTTCTTGCCGGCGTACGACCAGAAGGCGGCCGTGTCGTGCACGGCGATGCCCTCGGTGATCACGACGGCCAGCGGGATCTCGGCGTCGATGGCCTCGACGACCGCGTCCTTGGTGAACTTCTCCGGCACGAAGATGACGGAGACGTTGGCGCCGGTGGCCTCGATGGCCTCCTTGACGGTGCCGAAGACGGGTACCTCGGTGCCGTCGAAGTCCACGGTCTGACCCGCCTTGCGCGGGTTCACGCCGCCCACGACGTTGGTGCCGTCACCGAGCATGAGCTTGGTGTGCTTCATGCCGGTGGCACCGGTCATGCCCTGGACGATGACCTTGCTGTCCTTGTTGAGCCAGATAGCCATGGTGTTTGGTGTCCTCGTCCTGAGTGCTTACTTGGCGGCGTGGGCCAGCTCGGCGGCCTTGTCGGCCGCGCCGTCCATGGTGTCGACGCGCTGCACCAGCGGGTGGTTGGCGTCGGTGAGGATCTGCCGGCCCAGCTCGGCGTTGTTGCCGTCGAGGCGGACGACGAGCGGCTTGGTGACGTTCTCGCCACGGTCCTCGAGGAGCTTCAGGGCCTGCACGATGCCGTTGGCGACCTCGTCACAGGCGGTGATGCCACCGAAGACGTTCACGAACACGGACTTGACGTCCGGGTCGCCCAGGATGATCTCCAGGCCGTTCGCCATGACCTGGGCGGAGGCGCCACCGCCGATGTCCAGGAAGTTGGCGGGCTTGACGTTGCCGTGGTTCTCACCGGCGTACGCGACGACGTCCAGGGTGCTCATGACGAGACCCGCGCCGTTGCCGATGATGCCGACCTCACCGTCGAGCTTGACGTAGTTGAGGTTCTTCTCCTTGGCGGCGGCCTCGAGCGGGTTGGCCGCGGCCTTGTCGTGGAGCTCCTCGTACTCGGGGTGGCGGAACTCGGCGTTGTCGTCGAGCGACACCTTGCCGTCGAGGGCGATGACCTCGCCGGAGGCGACCTTCGCGAGCGGGTTGACCTCGACGAGGAGGGCGTCCGACTTGATGAAGGTGTCCCACAGCTTGACGAGGACGTTCACGACCTTGTCGGCGACCTCGGCCGGGAACTTGGCGGCCTCGACGATCTCGCGGGCCTTGGCCTCGTCCACACCGTCGATCGGGTCGATCGGCGTCTTGGCGACGGCCTCCGGACGGGTGGCCGCCACCTCCTCGATCTCCATGCCGCCCTCGACGGAGGCGATGGAGAGGAAGGTGCGGTTGGCCCGGTCGAGGAGGAAGGAGACGTAGTACTCCTCGAGGATCTCCGGAGCGGTCTCGGCGATCATGACCTTGTGGACCGTGTGGCCCTTGATGTCCATGCCGAGGATGTCCGTCGCGCGGGCGACGGCCTCGTCCGCGGAGGCGGCCAGCTTGACGCCGCCGGCCTTGCCGCGACCACCGACCTTCACCTGAGCCTTGACGACGGACTTGCCGCCCAGCCGCTCGGTGATCTCGCGCGCCGCCTCAGGCGTGTCGATGACTTCACCGGCCAGCACCGGTACATCGTGCTTGGCGAAGAGGTCCCTCGCCTGGTACTCGAACAGGTCCACGCGCTTCCGTCCCTATCAGTGATCTCGCGGTTCGTTGGATGCGTGGGCGTGCCGCGAAGGGCAACGTGACGTCCGCTTGTCACTAGGGGGGCGCACACGGTGTCCGAGCGCGCGGCATGTCCGTCTCGCAGGTTATCGCCGCTTGCGTGGGGTCCCTAAATCGAGGGTCACACCCGAGCGGTGATACCTGTCACATGATGCCGGATTCCATGGCACGCCGTGCCGCCAGTGGGATGCGGACGGGGATGCGGCACGGGCGGCCTGCGAGGCCTCACCGGGCTGGGGTTGACCCGGTGAGGCCCCGGGCGGCCCCGGTCGACCGGGGCCGGAGCGCTTGATCCCCACCCCAATGGGGACCACCCGCCCCCTCCGTGAGGCCCCGCCCGGACGGGCCGACGGCATTCGGCCGCCCGGGTGCGTCACCCCGCGGAGCTGTCGGGAGCTGTCCAGGACACCCACCCCCCCCGGGCGGATGCCCCGCGACACGCCGGGTACGCCATGGACGCGGCCGACACCCCGGGCTCCGGGCCCCTGGCGCCTGGCGCCTGGCGCCTGGCGCAGCCACGGGACGCCGGGCCTCGGGCGCCGCGGGGCGCCGGCACCGGACGCCGGGTCCCGGGCGCAGGGTCCTGGGGCGCAGGTCCTGGGCGCAGGGTCCTGGGCTCAGCAGGGCGCTGATCCTCGCCGCCCGCCGTGAGCTGCGCAAGTCCCCTGTTACCGATTGGTAGGCATGTCCTCTTCCTGTCCCTTTCCGGCCCGGCGTCACGCCGTGTCCGGTATCGGCAGCGGCCGCTTCTCCAGGGCGGCGGCCATCACCTCGGGAAACAGGTCGGGCGTGCAGGCGAAGGCGGGCGCGCCGAGCGCGGCGAGCGCCGCCGCGTGCTCGCGGTCGTACGCGGGCGCTCCTTCGTCCGACAGGGCGAGCAGCGCCACGAACTGCACGCCGGACGCCTTCATCGCGGCGACCCGCTTGAGCATCTCCTCGCGAATGCCGCCCTCGTAGAGATCACTGATCAGGACCACCACGGTCTCGGCCGGCCGGGTGATCCGGGACTGGCAGTGGGCGAGCGCCCGGTTGATGTCCGTACCGCCGCCGAGCTGGGTGCCGAAGAGCACGTCGACCGGGTCGTCCAGCTGGTCGGTGAGGTCCACGACGGCCGTGTCGAAGACGACCAGACGGGTGCTGATCGACCGCATGGAGGCGAGGACCGCCCCGAACACCGACGCGTAGACCACGGACGCCGCCATCGACCCGGACTGGTCGATGCAGAGCACGACCTCCTTCTTCACCGACCGCGCGGCCCGCCCGTGGCCCACGAGCCGTTCCGGTACGACCGTGCGGTGCTCGGGCAGGTAGTGCTTGAGATTGGCCGCGACGGTGCGGTTCCAGTCGATGTCGCGGTGACGTGGGCGGTGGACGCGCGCGCTGCGGTCCAGAGCGCCGGTGAGTGCGGCCCGGGTGTGGGTCGCCAGCCGCTTCTCCAGGTCCTCGACCACCTTGCGCACGACCGCACGGGCCGTCTCCCTGGTCGTCTCCGGCATCGCCGCGTTGAGCGAGAGCAGCGTGCCGACCAGGTGGACGTCGGCCTCCACCGCCTCCAGCATCTCCGGCTCCAGCAGCAGCGAGGCGAGGCCGAGCCGGTCGATGGCGTCGCGCTGCATGACCTGGACGACGGAGGACGGGAAGTAGGTGCGGATGTCCCCGAGCCAGCGGGCCACGGACGGCGCCGAGGCGCCGAGCCCGGCCGAACGGTCCCGTCCGGTCTGCGGTCTGTCGCTCCTGCCGTAGAGCGCGGCCAGCGTGCCGTCCATCGCCGCGTCCCGGCCGGACAGCGCGTGTCCGGTGCCGTCGGCCTGGTCCCCGCCGAGCACCAGCCGCCAGCGCCGCAGCCGCTCCCGCGCCGGGTCGGACGCCTCGCCCGCCGCCGGTCCGTCCGTCCGGTTCGTCATGCCCCCACCCCCGCAAGGCTGTCGTCGTGCGTCGTGTCGCGGCCCGGGTCCAGGCCGAGCAGCAGCCGCAGCACCGGAAGCACGGCGTCTGCGCGCCCCGTGTCCGGTTCGGCCGCGAAGCCGGGGATCACGGCTCCCCGGGCGGCGGTCCCGCCGGGCCGGTCTCCCGGGCCGCGCCGGACCAGTTCGCCGAGCGTTCTGCGCACACCCGGCTCGTACGCCGCGAAGGTGCGGCGCAGCAGCGGCAGTACGTCCGTGAAGGCATCCGCCGGCACCCCGGTCAGCCAGGTGTCCAGCAGGCCGAGCAGCCGCTCGTCGTGCACCAGCAGCAGTCCGCCCCCACCACCGGCGAACCCCTCGATCCAGGCGGCGGCAACGGCAGGGGGCGTGCCCGGTGACAACACGAGCCCCATCAACCGGGCCGCCTCCCCGGCCGGCAGGGCGCCGTCGTCCAGCAACAGCCGCACGGCCCGCCCCCGGATCACACCGGGCGCGGTGTCCCGCAGCGACAACGTCCGCAGCACACCCCGCCAGCGCCCGCGCAGACCGGCTCGGCCCCCGTCGCCGCCCTCACCGTCCGCGCCGCTCGCGTTCCCCACGGCGCCCGCGCCGCCCGCGCCATGCGCCCCTCCCCCGTACCCCGCACCGCCCGCGCCGCTCCCGCACCCGGCGTCGTCCGCGCTTCCCCCATGCCCCGCGCCGTCCGCGCCTCCCCCCTGCCTCGCGGCACCCGCGCCGCTCCCGCACCCGGCGTCGTTCGCGGAAGCCACGGCGTCCAGGGTTTCCGCCAGCAGTCCCACCGCCGTGTGCACGGCGTCCACGTGCCCGCGCATCTCCTCCGCCGCGTCCGCGTCGAGCGCGGCGCACGCCGGTGGCAGGCCGATGAAGATGCGCTCGGCGAGCCCCGCGGCGACCTCCGCCAGCGCGCCGGTGTCGGTGCCGCGCACGTCGCCGTAGCGCAGCGAGCGGACCAGCGCGGGCAGGGCCTGGGCGAGATGGGCGACGTCGGTGTCGAGGGCCGCCCGGTCGGCAAGCACCCGCATGACCACGGGCAGCGCGTCCGACATACCGGCCAGCAGACACTGCTCGGCGAGCGCGGTGACGTCGGCAAGGCCACGCGCGGTCTCCGCCTCGGCCTCGGCCTTGGCCTGTGCGGCGGCCGACACGGTCGTCCCCCATACGCCCGCCTCGGCGACCCGCACGGACAGCTCGGGCTCCCAGCGCAGCCGCCAGGTCTCCCGGAACGTGCCCGTACTCCCCCGGGACCGGGCCGGCTCGCCCCAGTCGACGCCGAGCAGCCGCAGCCGGTGCAGCAGCCTGCTGCGGCCGGCGTCGGTGTCCCCGCGCAGGTCCAGCTCCAGCTCGCGCTCCGACGCCTCCGGTTTGAGCCGGAGCGCACGCTGCTGCCGGGCCAGGTCGCGCTGCAGCGGCACCGCGGGAGCGGATTCGGGGACCTCGCCCAGGACGTCCCCGACGACCAGCCGGTCGTGGACCAGGGCCAGCGGCACGTCCGAGCCGTCGCACATGACGGCGCGGACCGCGTCGGTGGTCTCGCCCAGGCCGGGCAGCGGGCGGCCCCGCATCACCGCCAGGGTCTCCGCGAGGCGTACGGCCTCGATGACGTGCGCGGAGGACACGATCCGGTCCTCCGCGCGCAGCAGCCCCGCCACCTTGGTCAGCCACCGCTCGACCGGCCGGTCGGGCGCGTGGAACAGATGGCCGTACCAGCCGGGCGAGTCGATGCCGGCGCCGTAACCGCCGGCCCGGGCCAGCCTGCGGTGCGTCCAGGGCACCCAGGTCAGGTCCGTCTTGACCTTGGGCAGGCCCCTGAGCAGCGCCCGGTCGGCGGTGACGGTGCTCTTCTCGCGCAACGCGGGCACGTGCCAGGCCCCGCACACCACGGCCACGGCGTCCCCGAACTCCTTGCGCGCCTCGCGCAGCCGCAGCCGCATGTGCGCCTCGCGGACGAGGTCCCGGGGCCGCCCTCCGGCGCCGTACCGCTCGCGCAGCGCGCCCATGGCCTCCGCCACGGCGGCGAACGGCACGAGGGGGTCCTGCTCGCCCGGCCCCCGGTGCTCGACGACGTCCTCCCACCAGCGCTCGGGGTCGTCGTATCCGGCGGCTTCCGCGAGCACGGCGAGGGGGTCGACACGGACTTGGTCGTCTTCAGCGGCGACGACCGGCTCGCCATCGCCCCGGTCTGCGGGCAGCGCCCGGGCCTCTTCCTCCCGGGCCAGCGTGTGCGTCGCCGGCAGGTCGACGAAGCGGGCCGGGACCTCGTGTTCCACGGCCCACCGGACGGCCACCCATTCGGGGCTGAACTCGGCGAACGGCCAGAAGGCCGAGCGTCCGGGCTCGTCGACGGCGTGGGCGAGCAGGGCGACCGGCGGCCGCAGGCCGGGGTCGGCGACGAGTGGGATCAGCGCGTCGGCCTCGGGCGGGCCCTCGATCAGGACGGCGCGGGGCCGGGCGGCGGCCAGCGCGGCCCGCACCGCGCGCGCGGAACCGGGCCCGTGGTGCCGTACGCCGAGCAGCAGCGGCCCGGAGCCGTACGTCTCGCGCCGGCCGGTGCCGGTCATGCGCTCACCTCGCGGCAGGCGCGGTAGAAGTCCGTCCAGCCCTCGCGCTCGCGGACGACCGTCTCCAGGTACTCCCGCCATACGACCCGGTCGGCGGCCGGGTCGCGGACGACGGCACCGAGGATTCCGGCGGCGACGTCGCCGGGACGCAGCACGCCGTCGCCGAAGTGGGCGGCGAGCGCGAGGCCATTGGTGACGACGGAGATCGCCTCCGCGGTGGACAGCGTGCCGCTCGGCGACTTCACCTTCGTGCGGCCGTCGGCGGTGACGCCGTCGCGCAGCTCGCGGAAGACGGTGACGACGCGGCGGATCTCCTCGATGCCGTCCGGTGCGGCCGGCAGGTCGAGGGAGCGGCCGAGCTGCTCGACCCGGCGGGCCACGATGTCGACCTCCGCGTCGGCGCTCTCCGGCAGCGGCAGCACCACGGTGTTGAAGCGGCGGCGCAGGGCGCTGGAGAGGTCGTTGACCCCGCGGTCGCGGTCGTTGGCGGTGGCGATGAGGTTGAAGCCGCGGACCGCCTGCACCTCCTCGCCCAGCTCGGGAACGGGAAGGGTCTTCTCGGACAGGATGGTGATCAGCGTGTCCTGCACGTCGGCGGGGATGCGGGTCAGTTCCTCCACGCGGGCCGTCATGCCGTCGGCCATGGCGCGCATGACGGGGCTGGGCACGAGGGCGTCGCGGCTCGGGCCGTGCGCGAGGAGCTGTGCGTAGTTCCAGCCGTACCGGATCGCCTCTTCCGGGGTGCCGGCCGTGCCCTGCACCAGCAGTGTCGAGTCGCCGCTGACGGCGGCGGCAAGGTGCTCCGACACCCAGGTCTTGGCGGTGCCGGGCACGCCGAGCAGGAGCAGTGCGCGGTCGGTGGCGAGTGTGGTGACGGCGACCTCGACGATGCGGCGCGGCCCCACGTACTTGGGTGTGATCACCGTGCCGTCCGGCAGGGTGCCGCCGAGCAGGTACGTCGCCACCGCCCACGGCGACAGCTTCCAGCGGGCGGGGCGCGGGCGGTCGTCCTGCGCGGCGAGCGCGGCGAGTTCGGCCGCGAAGGCGTGCTCGGCGTGCGGTCGCAGCACCTGCGCGGTCTCGTCGCGGTCGGGTGCGGCGGTCGTCGGTTCCACGGTCACGGACATGGCTGAGGCCCCCTCCAGCTCGGCCGGTTCGGATCTGTCACCAACCGTGCACCACGCCACTGACAATCGCTCTGGCCTGCGTAAACGCGTTCGTCGGGCCGATTGTCAGTGGCAGGACCTACCGTCGGTGGCATGACTGAGCAGGGGGTGCGCCGGACCGCGGAACAGGTGCTGGCACTGGCGCCTGACGCCGCGTCACGTAGGGCGGGGAGCAGGCTCGGCACGGCCGGGCCGTGGTCCGGGGCGGGGTGTGCGGAGGGGGCGGTGTGGGGTCTGTGCAAGGGCAGCGGCAGCGAGCCGTACCGGACGGTGGTGGACCTGACCGACGCGGCCGGGCCGGTCTGCAGGTGCAGCTGCCCGAGCCGTAAGTTCCCCTGCAAGCACGGGCTCGGGTTGCTTCTGCTGTGGGCGGGCGACGAGGGCGCGGTGCCGGCGTCCGCACAGCCGCCGGACTGGGCGGGACAGTGGCTGGCGTCCCGGCGCGGCCGGGCCGAGACCAGGAGGACGCAGACCGAGGCGGGTTCGGCGGCCGGTCCCGCCGATCCGGCGGCGGCCCGGCGGCGGGCCGAGCGCAGGGCGGAGCGGGTCACGGCGGGCGCGACGGAGCTGGAGCAGCGTCTTGCGGACCTGCTGCGCGGCGGTCTGGCCGCGGTCGAGCAGGCGGGGTACGGGCTGTGGGACGAGATGGCCGCCCGCATGGTCGACGCGCAGGCACCCGGTCTGGCCGCGCGGACAAGGGAGTTGGGGGCGATACCGGCATCGGGTGCCGGCTGGCCGGCGCGGCTGCTGGAGGAGTGCGCGCTGCTGCATCTGCTCGACCAGGGCTGGCTGCGCCGCGACCGGCTGCCGGACGCCCTCGCGGTCACCGTCCGTTCCCGGCTGGGCCTGCCCGCCACGCCGGACGGGCCGCCGGTGCGCGACCGCTGGCTGGTCCTCGCCCAGTACGACACCGCGGACGCGAAACTGACGACGCGCCGGATCTGGCTGCACGGCGCCGAGTCGGGTGACACCCGGCTCCTGCTGTCCTACGGTGCCGCGGGCCGGGCACCGGAGCTGTCGCTGCCGGTCGGGCTCGCCCTGGAGGCCGAGCTGTCCGCCTTTCCGGGCGCGGGCCAGCCCAGGGCCGCCCTCGGTGAGCGGTTCGCCCCGCCCGCCCCGGCCGCGTTCCGCCCGCGGGGGGTGGACACGGCAGGAGCGGCGGCCCGGTACGGGGAGGCGCTGCGCGAGGACCCCTGGCTTGAGTCGGTTCCGGTGACCCTGGACCGGGTGATACCGGTCCCGGACGCCGACCGCTGGCAGCTCGCCGACGCCGGCACGGACACGGCCCTGCCGCTGACCCGGACCGCGCGCTCCCGGCCCGGGCTGTGGCGGCTGGTCGCCCTGTCCGGCGGCGCCCCCGTCACGGTCTTCGGCGAGTGCGGCCACCGCGGCTTCACCCCGCTCACCGCCTGGCCGGAGGGCCCGGGCGAGGCGGTGCCGCTGTGCTGACCGGCCGTACCGGACCACACGGGGACACCCCGGCAGACGAAGGGAAGGGAACGTGATGAACGGGACGCCGGCCGGCGGGGACACCACCGCCCCGGCCAGTTCCTGGGAGGACCTGGTCACCACCGCGCTCCTCGGCACCGACCGGCGGGCACCGGCGCACGGCACGCCCGGCCGTCCGGCACCGCTCGCGCTGCTCGACGCGGCGGCCGTGGCGACCGTGCGGCGGCGGGCCGGACTGCGGCCCGCCGCGGCGGGCCCGCGGCCGGACCGGGCACCCTCGGATCCGCGCCCGGCGCTGCCCGCTGCGGCGGCCCGCAGACTCGCCACCCTGCTGGCCGACCGGTCCGCCGGAGCGTCCGGCGGCCGGCGGGGCAGCACCCCGGACCTGATGGAGCTGCTCCCCCAGTGGCTGGCAGCGGCCAACGCACAGGGCTACGCGGCACCACCGCAAGCCCTGCCCGCGCTGCTGGACGCGGCCCGGGGCCGTACGGACCTGCGCCCGGCGGCGCTGGCCTTCGCCGGCCCGCGCGCATTGTGGCTGGCCCGGCTGAACCCGGACTGGCGCTTCGCCCTGCGCGCGGCCCCCGGCGGCGGCGCGGCGCTGCCCGGCCCCGAGGACGCCGAGGCGGTGCACCGGCTGTGGCAGGAGGGGCTGTTCGCCGAGCGGTCGGCGCTGCTGGGCACGCTCCGCGCCCGTACGCCCGCCTCGGCGCGCGAACTGTTGGCATCGACGTGGGCCACGGAGCGGGCCGAGGACCGGCTGATGTTCCTCGACTCGCTGCGCACGGGGCTGTCGGAGGCGGACGAGCCGTTCCTGGAGCGGGCGTTGGGCGACCGCAGCCGTAATGTCCGGGCGACGGCCGCCGAGCTGCTGTCCGCGCTGCCGGATTCGGCGCTCGCCGGGCGCATGGCGGTGCGGGCCGCGGCATGTGTGGCCCCGGAGCGTACGGGGAACGCGCCGGCGATCGCGGTGGAGGCGCCGCACGAGTGCGACTCCGGCATGGAGCGGGACGGCGTGGTGGCCGCACCGCCCGCGGGCAGAGGGGAACGCTCGTGGTGGCTGGGGCAGCTGGTGGAGGCCGCTCCGCTCGGCACCTGGACGGAGCGGTTCGGCGGGCGGACGGCCCAGGAGATCGTCGCGCTGCCGGTGGCGGACGGCTGGCAGGGCGAGCTGCACGCGGCATGGTGCCGGGCGGCGGTGCGGCAGCGGGACGCCAAGTGGTCGCGGGCGCTGCTCGGTTCGCCGTCGGCGCCGGAGGCCGGCGGCCCGGGCGCGGTGTCCCTGGCGGAACGGGCGAAGCTGCTGGCCGCGCTGGAACCGGCGGAGCGGGCGGCGTGGGTGGCCGGCTTCATCGCGGCGCACGGCCTGTCGGAGGCCTTCCAACTGCTCGGAGTGTGCGCGGTCCCGTGGGCTCCCCCGCTCGGCCGGGCGGTCGTGGACGCCCTGAACATCGCACGGGACGCGGGCAGTTACCCGTGGAGCTTCAGCGGCGTGATGGGGCTGGCGGAGCGCTGCCTGGACCCGGCGGAGGTCGTACGACTGGAGGCGCTGCTGGCGATACCCGACGAACGGGAGGACGCCGCACCGGGAGCCGGCGGCTACTGGGCGGAGGCGTTCCAGCGCCTGGTCACCACGCTGCGCCTGCGGGCGGCGATGACCCGGGAGCTGACACCGCCGGACCCGGGCAGCCCGTCCGGCGCCTGAGGAGGGTGCCACTGCCACGGCCTGCCGCGCGACCACCGAAGGCACCCGCTCGCCCGACGCGGGGCACCCGCTCGCCCAACGCAAGGCGCCTGCTCGCGGGACGCAGGGCACCCGCTCGCCCGACGCCGGGCGCCCGCCCGGCTGACGGGGGCGCCCGACCGATCGCCGGGAAGCGTCCCTCAGCCCCCGGACGCGGCCGGCTGGCGCACGTTCTCGCGGACCCAGTCCACGATCGACGTGGTCGTCGCGCCCGGCGTGAAGATCGCGGCCACGCCCTTCTCCTTCAGCGGGGGGATGTCCTCTTCTGGGATGATGCCGCCGCCGAAGACGAGGATGTCCTCGGCGTCCCGCTCCTTGAGCAGCGCGATGACCGCCGCGAACAGCGTGTTGTGGGCGCCCGAGAGGATGGACAGGCCGATCGCGTCGGCGTCCTCCTGGATGGCGGTGTCGACGATCTGTTCCGGCGTCTGGTGGAGGCCGGTGTAGATGACCTCCATGCCGGCGTCGCGCAGGGCCCGCGCGATCACCTTGGCCCCGCGATCGTGGCCGTCGAGCCCCGGCTTGGCGACCACCACGCGGATCGGACCGGCTGCCACACCCATCACTGCCTCCATCAAGCGACCACGGAAGCGATCGCTTCCGTCCGTATCGACAAGTACCGCACTTTTGGCGCGTTCCGCCACCCGTCGCGAAGTGAACGAACGTTATCTCCAGCATCCCGCAACCGGCAGTTTTACGGTGCGCGGCGAGGGGGAAATCACATGGTGGGACATGAGGGCACACGGGGGATCGAGCCGTCCTCCGGCGTGCCGACAGGAGGTCGGCCATGAAGGTCACCGGGGTACTGCCACTCTTTCTCCCGATCTGCCGCCGTCTGTGGCCCGGCAGACTGGCCGGACTGTCGGTCGTGCTGCTCAAGGCGACCGCCCTGGAGGCGGCCATCCTCGCCGGTCACCTCCTGCTGTATCCGACCGGCCTCTTCCAGGAACGCCGCTGCCCGGCCCTGCCGACGGCGGGCGGCGCCGCCCGGCTGCCGGTGCGCCCGGGTATGCCGGTCGTCCTGCTGCACGGCTTCATCGACAACCGCTCGGTGTTCGTCCTGCTGCGCCGCGCTCTCGCCCAGGACGGCCGCCAGCGGGTGGAGTCACTCAACTACTCTCCGCTGACCTGTGACATACGCACCGCAGCGGAACTGCTGGGCCGGCACATCGAGGAGATCTGCGAGCGCACCGGCAGCGACCGGGTCGACATCGTGGGACACAGCCTCGGCGGCCTGATAGCCCGCTACTACGTGCAGTGCCTCGGCGGCGACCTGCGGGTGCGCACGCTCGTCACGCTCGGCACACCCCACTCCGGGACCCGGGTTGCGCCGCTGGCCGACGCGCATCCGATCGTGCGGCAGATGCGGCCCGGCTCGGCGGTGATCGAGGAACTGGCCCGGCCCGCGCCGGGCTGCCGTACCCGGTTCGTGAGCTTCTGGAGCGATCTGGACTCCCTGATGGATCCGTTGGAGACGGCCTGCCTGGAACATCCCGATCTGGAGGCACAGAACATCCGTGTGACCGGCATCGGTCACCTCGCACTGCCCGTGCACCCCGCCGTGGCGGCGGGAATCCGGGATGTGCTCGACGTGCCGCACCCCGGCGACCGGACAGCCGACGGCCTGACGGTGGCCTGAGCCGGCCCCTCTCGGGCGAGGAACAGCCCGCGCACAGCTGACACTCGGTCACTCGGCATCGAACACTCTTCGAACACAAGGCCAAGCTCGCGTCCGTCGTCCCCCGAAACACGGCCGAATGCCCGTTTCCCGTCCACGTGAAACAGGCCGAAGATTGTCGCGCCCAGGTACCGCCGGGTACAGTCGCCGCACTGCTCTGGCAGCCCCTGTTGTCGAGGCGAAAGAGAAGTTGGTGAACGACCGTCACCCGTCGGGGACCATGACCACCCCGGCCTCGGCTTCCGACGCCTCCACCGCGCACTACGCGCCGTACGGGGCACCGGAAGCTCCTTACGGCGACCTCACCACGTACGGCAGCTACGACGCCACCGATTTTGCGGGCGGTTCGGGAAGCACCACCGCCTTCGACACCGATCCGCTCTTCGGCAGCATGCCGGGCAGCGAGCAGACCACCGGCGCGTACGACACCACCCAGTGGCAGACCGGCGCGGGCCAGACCCTGAACTACGACCCGTACGCGGCCCAGCACCACGCCGCCTACGACTCCGGCGTCTACGACAGCACCGCCTGGACGGTCCCCGCGCAGGCCACCGGGAACGACGTCAGCGGTCAGTGGGACGCGGGAGCCTGGCTGCAGCCCGACCAGAACGGCGGCGCCGAGCCCACCCAGCAGTGGGAGTGGGGCGCCCAGAACTTCGACACGGGCGCGTACGACGCCACGCAGTGGAACGCCGCCGGGCAGAGCGTGACGGCCGATCCCGAGCAGACTGCCGAACCGTTCGGTCAACAGGCCACCACGACGTTCGAGGCGGTCGGCGACACCCAGGCCGGCTTCGAGCACGCCGGCTTCGACCACGCCGGGTTCGAGCAGGCCGGTGACCCGCACGCGACCGCGGCCTTCGAGCACGCCTCGTACGAGGACGCCGGCTTCGACGACCAGCACTCGGACGCGGGCGAGCCGGACAGCACCGGCGAACTCCCCGTCGTGACCGACTTGCTGGACGACCAGGAAGAGATCACTCCGGCACCGGCGACCCGCGCGGGCTCGCGCAGCGCCTCCCGCTCCCGGCGCCGTACTCCCGCCAAACGCTCGGCGCTGCTGACCGTCGCCGTTCCCTCGGCCTGTGTGATGGGGGTCGCCGGGATCGCCGCCGCCTCGGTCGGCGCGCTCACCGACGACTCCAAGGACACCACCGCCTCCGCCCCGGACGCCCAGGTGGTCAAGCCGTCGATCGCCAACAGCAAGCTGGACACCCAGCTCAAGACCCTCTCCGCCGGCGCCACCGACTTCGCCGACCGGGCGAGCCGTACGCAGGAACGGATCGACCTCAAGGCGCAGCAGGAGCTGGAGAAGAAGAAGGCCGCCGCGGAGGCCGCGCTCAAGGAGCGGCTGCGTCCCAAGTTCGCGCTGCCGGTCGCGCAGCGCGGGCTCAGCGCCTACTACGGACAGGCGGGCGTCAACTGGATGTCGGTGCACACGGGCATCGACTTCCCGGTCTCCTACGGCACCACGGTCATGGCCGCCACCGACGGCGTCGTCTCCACCAAGTGGAACAGCGCCTACGGCAACATGCTGATCGTGACGGCGAAGGACGGCACGGAGACCTGGTACTGCCACCTGTCCAGCTACCGCGTCGCCTCCGGTACGGCGATCAAGGCCGGCCAGCCGGTCGCCTACTCCGGCAACTCCGGCAACTCCACCGGCCCCCACCTGCATTTCGAGGTGCGGCCGGCGGGCGGGTCGGCCATAGACCCGCTGCCGTGGCTGCGCAGCCACGGTCTCGACCCGACGTAGGACCGATCCGGCATATCAGCCGGCCCCCCGCGGGAGCCGGCTCCGCGTAGAAGCCGGCTGAGTGCAGGGGCGAGGCCCGGTCCCGTCCCGTATCCCGTACAGGAGTGGGGGCTTTGCGCCCCGGACTCCACCGGCTACAGCTTCTCCACCGGTGCGTACCGCAGCAGCAGCCGCTTCGGCTTGGTGTCCCCGAAGTCGATCGTCGCCTCCGCGTTCCCGCCCGTGCCCTTCACCGCGACGACCGTGCCGAGGCCGAACTGGTCATGAGTGACCCGGTCGCCGACAGCCAGCGCGACCACAGGCTTCTCCGCCGTGCGCCGCGTGGCGAAACCGGACGCACCCGACGCCGAGGAACGCGAGCGGGTCGAGGACAGCGAGGCCGCGATCCCGGATGCCGGGCCGGCGGACACCGGCGCCGCCGCTCCCGTCCGCTTCCACTCCACATGGGTGGGCGGAATCTCCTCCAGGAAGCGGGAGGGCGGGTTGTACGACGGCTGGCCCCAGGCGCTGCGCATCGCCGACCGTGTCAGGTACAGCCGCTCCCGCGCACGCGTGATGCCGACGTAGGCCAGGCGGCGCTCCTCCTCCAGCTCCTTGGTCTGGCCGAGCGCGCGCATGTGCGGGAAGACGCCGTCCTCCATGCCGGTCAGGAACACGACCGGGAACTCCAGGCCCTTGGCGGTGTGGAGGGTCATCAGCGTGATGACGCCGTCGCCGTCCTCCTCGTCGGGGATCTGGTCGGAGTCGGCGACCAGGGCGACCTGCTCCAGGAAGTCGGCGAGCGTCGCCTGTTCGCTCTCGCCACGCTCCTGCTCGAACTCCAGGGCGACGGCCGCGAGTTCCTGGAGGTTCTCGATGCGGGTCTCGTCCTGGGGGTCGGTGGAGGCCTGCAGCTCGGCCAGGTAGCCGGTGCGTTCCAGTATGGCTTCCAGGACGGTCGCCGGTCCGGCGCCGGACTCGACGATCGTGCGCAGGTCCTCCATGAGCGTGTTGAACCGCTTGACCGCGTTGGTGGAACGCGCGGCCATGCCGTACGCCTCGTCGACGCGCTTGAGGGCCTGTGGAAAGCTGATCTTCTCGCGCTGGGCGAGGGCGTCGATCATCGCCTCCGCACGCTCGCCGATGCCCCTCTTGGGCACGTTGAGGATGCGGCGCAGCGGCACCGAGTCCTCGGGGTTGGCGAGGACGCGCAGGTAGGCCAGGACGTCCCTGACCTCCTTGCGCTCGTAGAAGCGGACGCCGCCGACGACCTTGTAGGGCAGGCCGACGCGGATGAAGACCTCTTCGAAGACACGGGACTGGGCGTTGGTGCGGTAGAAGACGGCGACATCCCCGGCCCTCGCCTCGCGCGCGTCTGTGAGCCGGTCTATCTCGTCGGCGACGAACTGGGCCTCGTCGTGCTCGGTGTCGGCGACGTACCCGGTGATCCGCGCGCCCTGGCCGGCGTTGGTCCACAGGTTCTTGGGGCGGCGCGACTCGTTGCGCTCGATGACCGCGTTGGCGGCGGACAGGATGGTCTGCGTGGAGCGGTAGTTCTGCTCCAGCAGGATCGTCGTCGCGTCGGGGTAGTCCTCCTCGAACTGGAGGATGTTGCGGATCGTCGCACCCCGGAAGGCGTAGATCGACTGGTCCGCGTCACCCACCACGCAGAGTTCGGCGGGCGGGAGGTCGTACTCGCCGGGCGGTACCTCCTCGGCGTGCTCCCCGGTGCCCACCAGCTCGCGCACCAGCGCGTACTGGGCGTGGTTGGTGTCCTGGTACTCGTCGACCAGGACGTGCCGGAAGCGGCGGCGGTAGTGCTCGGCGACGTCCGGGAAGGCGCGCAGCAGGTTGACCGTCGTCATGATCAGGTCGTCGAAGTCCAGCGCGTTCGCCTCGCGCAGCCGCGACTGGTACAGCGCGTAGGCCTGCGCCAGCGTCTTCTCGAAGCCGTCGGTGGCCTGCGCGGCGAAGTCCTCCTCGTCGATCAGCTCGTTCTTGAGGTTGCTGATCTTGGCGCTGAAGGACTTCGGCGGGAAGCGCTTGGGGTCCAGGTCCAGGTCGCGGCAGACCAGGGCCATCAGGCGCTTGCTGTCGGCGGCGTCGTAGATCGAGAACGACGACGTGAAGCCCAGCTTCTTCGACTCGCGGCGCAGGATCCGCACGCACGCGCTGTGGAAGGTCATCACCCACATCGCGTTCGCGCGCGGGCCGACGAGGTGCTCGACGCGCTCCTTCATCTCGCCCGCGGCCTTGTTGGTGAAGGTGATCGCGAGGATCTGGCCCGGGTGCACGTTCCGCTCGGCGAGCAGGTGGGCGATGCGGTGGGTGAGCACGCGGGTCTTGCCGGAGCCGGCACCGGCGACGATGAGCAGCGGGGAGCCGGCGTGCACGACCGCGGCGCGCTGGTTGTCGTTCAGCCCCTCCAGGAGCGCCGCCGCGTCGATCACGGGGCGCGGGGCACCGTCGCGGTAGTAGGCGTCCCGGTCCGGCGGCAGGTCGAACTTCCCGCCGAACAGATCGTCCGGAAGCGGCTCCGGAGCGTGATCGTCCTCGGGCGGCGGCGGCTGCTCCTCCTCGCGCCCTCGGGGGGGCTGGAGGTCCGCCAGGAAGCTGTCGTCAAAGAGGCTGCTCATCGCTCTACGAGTCTAGGGCGCCCCACCGACAACCGGTCGCAGTCCCCGGAACATGGCTGACCCCACCTTGAGTTGATCTTCGCCCCGGAAGTCCCCGCAGACCGCTCACCCAACGGAAGCGCCTGGTCACGCGGGCGTGAACCAGCCATCAGGTCACGGAAATGTATCGGACAAACCGCGCACCAACCTTCACAGAAGACACACGAGTTGGCTAGGTTGCCGTCAGGCCGCACGACCCCTCTCCGGCGAGCCTCGCCGGGCCGCGCGGCCTCCGCCGAGTCCGGCGCGCCCCCTGCGTGGTGCCCGGAGCCGGGGACCCACCGATCCTGGGGTGAATCGGCCGACTCCCGCCCGGGACGACGCCGTAGGGCAACCCTTCCGTACGCCCGAACCCGACAGCTAACCCGGTAGGCGGCAGCATGGAAGGAGTCGCCTCCCTTGGCGTCGCACCGCAAGCCGCGCCCCGGCGGAACCCCGGGGACGGGCCTCCGCACCCCCGCTCTCGCCACCGCCGCCCTCACGTCCGTGGCCGTTCTCTCCCAGAACGCGCAGGCCGCTGCCGTGACCGGTCACGGCAGGCCGAGTCCGGAGGAGATCGAGCGGAAGATCGACGATCTGTACCGCCGGGCGGAATCGGCGACCGAGCCGGCCGGCACGGCCAGGGACCGGTCCACCGGCACCACCAGGGAACGTGTCACCGGCACGGGCGGGCAACGTTCCGCCGACGCGGGGAGGGAGCGCACCGGCGCGGGCGGGGAGCGTTCCGCCGGCACGGGGCCGGAGCGTTCCGCCGCGGCCGAGGAGCGCCTCTCCGAGGCATCCGGGCGGCGCGGTGACAGCCTTCAGCGGCTCCGGGACGAGGTGGCCCGGCGCGCCGCCCGCGCCCGCGGCATTCCCGCCCAGCGCGGCACGGCCCCAGCCCGGGACACGGCCGCGACGCCACCGGCCCGGGGTGTGGACGCCGTACCGTCTCGGCGTACGGCGACCGTCCCGTCGTCCGTCCAGCGTGCAGCCCGCCCGGCACCCGGCGAGCACACGGCCGCCACCGCGGCGGCGGACGGCGCGCCGGAGGTCGCGGCGAGGGACCCGAAGGTGGCCAAGGCGGCGGTGCAGAGAAAGCTGGCCCACGCGCGCGTGCTGCTCTCGCGCCGGATCGGACAGGAGGCCGCACGGCCCGTCGCGCCGGTCACGTCCCGCGTATCGAGCGGACACGTCGCACCGGTCACGTCCGTCCCGATGGTCACTACCGCCGCCTCGACGGTCACTGCGGTCGCCTCCACAGTCACTGCCGTCGCCCCGACAGTCACTGCCGTCGCCCCGACGGTCACTACCGCCGCATCCGGCGCTGCGCCCGCACCGGTCGCACCCGGCACGGATGCGACGACCAAGGCCCTGAAAGCCCTCGCCTTCGCCCGGGAGCAGCTGGGCAAGCCGTGTGTGTGGGGTGCCGCCGGACCCGGTTCCTACGACTGCTCGGGACTCACCCAGGCCGCCTGGAAGTCCGCCGGTGTCACCCTTCCGCGGACCGCCCGCGACCAGGCCGAAGCCGGTACCACGGTGCCGTACGCCGAGGCCCGCCCCGGCGACCTCGTCTTCTTCCACGACGACGCCGGCCATGTCGGACTCTGCTCGGGCGACGGCATGATGATCCACGCCCCCAGGCCGGGTGCGTACGTGCGCGAGGAGCCGGTCTCCTACGGCGACGGGTCGGCCGTGCGCCGCGTGGTCCGGCCGGGCTGACCCGGCCACCGGGGGATCCATCCCGTCCGGGTCCAGCCCTGCCCCGGGGAGACCACCCGGGGCTTCGGGTCACCTGGCGATTCGGGTCACTCGAGGATTCAGGTCACCCGGGGACCCGGTCACCCGGCGATCAGGTCCACAGGACGGCGATGAAGATGTTCGCCGCGGTCAGCAGGCCGACGAGCCCGAAGAGGCCCTTGTCGACCCGCTCCTCGTCGCGCTTCACGTAGACGAGTCCGAGGATCACGATGAGCAGGGCCAGTTTCACGCCGATCTTGATGTTGTTGACGTGGTGGTCGTCGGCCTGATTGAGGCCGACGAGCACCACGCCGGTGACCAGCATGGTCAGCGCGCCGTGCAGCATCCCGGGCACGAACCGGGCCGTGCCCTGGCCCATCGCCTTCATCTGGGTGAGGAAGCCACCGAGCAGCGCGGCGATACCGACGATGTGCAGGCCGACGAAGAGATGGATGAGTACGTCCATGGGGCCGGAGCCTAATTCGTCGGCAACAGCCCCAGGGAGGGCAGGGTGCCGTTCCGGAGTGCTCGAGCGCCGAGGGCCGTCACGCCTTGTCGGGGCCGGGCCCGCGAAGCGTGGCCGGCTCGGCCGACGCTTCCATGACCCGCACCACGTCCACCGCAGCCTCCTTGCGTCCGCGTGCCGGCGGGGGCGCGGAAACGTTCCGGGGATCTTGCATATATGCGCCCCATAGCACCCGACCGCCCCCACCCGTTCCCACTTTCCGCGGTTCGGTCACCACGCTGCGTGAAGAAGGCGACCCGAACCCGGCAGGGGAATCACATACGGTCACAACACGGCCTCTCGTAACCACTTCCGTACACCGCGTTACCAACCCGTCACCGTGCGGCCTAGCGTCCTCCCCCAGGTGACCGGCTCCCCACCGCCGCCCGACCCAGGGGCGGCAGTCGGCCACCACCGCCGGGAAAGGCCCGGCGGCGGCCCACTCCCCCTGTGCGGGCCGCCGCCGGGCGCCGACCGCTCGGTCGTACGCGGTCGGACTCGGTAGGACGAGTCGTACGGAAGGACGTGACGGTCCAGGTGGCAGCGCACCGCAAGCCCCCGCATCGCTCGCTCAGCGGTCACACGGCCCGGACGGCCGCCACACTCGCCCTGGCGGGCGCGGCCACCGCGGCGGGCTTCGACGGCACGGCACACGCCGAGCCCCAGCTGACACAGGCACAGGTGAAGGCCAAGGTGGACAGCTTGTACCGGGACGCCGAGACCGCCACCGAGAAGTACAACGGGGCGAAGGAAGAAGCGGATGCCACCCAGCGGCGGCTGACCGGGCTGCAGGACGAGACCGCCCGCAAACAGGCGAAGCTCAACTCCGCCCGGGAGGCGCTGGGTTCGCTCGCCGCCGCCCAGTACCGGGACGGGGGCATCGACCCCGCGTGGCAGCTGGCCCTCTCCAGCGATCCCGACCGGTACCTCGACGGCGCCGCATTCGCGGAGCGGGCCGGTGACCGGCAGGCCGCCGCCGTGTCGCGGGTACGCGATCAGCTGCGTGAGATCGAGCGGTTGCGCGGAGCCGCACGCATCGAGCTGAAGTCACTGCGAGCACGGCAGGCCGAGCTGAGCCGGCAGAAGAAGACCGTCACCGGCAAGCTGGACGAGGCCCGTCGGCTGCTGGCACGGCTGACTCCGCGCCAACGCACCGCCGTCACCGGGCCCGGCGGCACGACCGGCCACACCTCCCGCTCGGCCGCCGGCCCCCGGGAGCCCTTGCCGCAGCCCGGGTCAGCCCCTGCCCCCACCGGCCGAGCCGCCGCGGCCGTCGCCTACGCCTACGGCAAGCTCGGCAGCCCGTACGTATGGGGTGCGACCGGCCCGAACGCCTTCGACTGCTCGGGCCTGGTCCAGGCCGCCTACCGCTCCGCCGGCATCTCCCTGCCCCGCACCAGCTACGCCCAGATCAACGCGGGCCACCGAGTCTCCCGCTCCGAACTCCAGCCCGGGGACCTGGTGTTCTTCTACTCCGGGATCAGCCACGTCGGCATCTACGTGGGCAACGGCCAGATGATCCACGCACCCAACCCGTCGGCCCCGGTCCGGGTGGCTCCGATCGACCAGATGCCCTTCGCAGGGGCGACGAGAGTCGCCTGAGGTCCGGATGCGGTCGAGGTGCGGTCGGATGGGGGCCGGTGAGGCCGGGGCGGGCGGCGGGTACGGGCCCGGGCGGTCAGACCAGCCGGCGGGCGGTCGCCCATCTGGTCAGTTCGTGACGGTTGGACAGCTGGAGCTTGCGCAGGACCGCCGAGACATGGGACTCGACCGTCTTCACCGAGATGAACAGCTGCTTGGCGATCTCCTTGTAGGCGTACCCACGGGCGATCAGCCGCAGCACCTCGCGCTCGCGCTGGGTCAGGCGGTCCAGGTCCTCGTCCACCGGCGGGGCGTCGGTGGAGGCGAAGGCGTCCAGGACGAAGCCCGCCAGCCGCGGCGAGAAGACCGCGTCGCCCTCCTGGACACGGAAGATCGAGTCGACCAGGTCGGCGCCGGTGATCGTCTTGGTGACATAGCCGCGGGCGCCACCGCGGATCACCCCGATCACGTCCTCCGCCGCGTCCGACACGGACAGTGCCAGGAAACGGACGGGCCGCTCGGCGTCCGCCATCAACGGAGCGCACCGGCGCAGCACTTCGACGCCGCCGCCGCCCGGCAGATGGACGTCGAGGAGGACCACCTCGGGCCGGGTCGCCGTGATCACCGTGACCGCCTGGTCGACGTCCGCGGCCTCGCCGACCACCTCGACCCCGGTCACGGCGGTCTGGCCGATCTCGGCCTGCACGCCGGTGCGGAACATCCGGTGGTCGTCCACGAGCACCACCCGTACGTGCCGTCCGCCCGCGCCGCCGTCGTCGGGCCGGCCGGCCCCGGCCGCCTCCGCCGCTCCCGCCGTGCCGCTCGCCTCGGTCGCGTCGCTCATGACGTCTTCTCCGCCCTCTCCATCTCCAGCTCGACCTCGGTGCCGCCGCCCGGCACCGCCCGCAGCCGGGCCGTACCGCCGTGGCGCTCCATGCGGCCGATGATCGATTCTCTAACGCCCATGCGGTCGGCGGGTATCGAGTCGAGATCGAAGCCGGGGCCGCGGTCGCGGACGGACACGAAGACCGTTCTTCCCTCGACTTCGGCGTAGACCTGTACGGCACCGCCCTCGCCACCGTACTTGGCCGCGTTCACCATCGCCTCGCGCGCGGCCTGCATCTGCGCACCGGTCCTCTCGTCCAGCGGGCAGTCGCCGACGACGACCACCTCGAGGGGCACGCCGTGCTTGTCCTCCACCTCGGCGGCACTGCGCCGCACCGCCTCGGCGACCGTGTCCGGCTCGTCGGCCTCGTCCTTGCCGGTTCCCTCCGGCTTGTACAGCCAGGTGCGCAGGTCACGCTCCTGGGCGCGGGCGAGGCGGCGCACCTCGCCCGCGTTGTCGGCGTTGCGCTGGATCAGGGTGAGGGTGTGCAGCACGGAGTCGTGGACATGGGCGGCGACCTCGGCGCGCTCCTGGGCGCGGATGCGCATCAGGCGTTCCTCGGAGAGGTCCTGCGTCATGCGGACCAGGTAGGGGCCGGCGAGCAGGGTGATACCGACGAGGACGGCGAGCGCGGCCTGCAGGACCGCGCCGAGGTGGGCGGTCGAGCCCTGCATGACGAAGACGGCCGAGACACCGGCCGTGACGAGCAGGACGCCGCCGGCCGCACGCAGCAGGCTGAGCGTGCGGCGCCGGCGGCCGACCTCGACCCAGCGGGCCCGGCGGGCGTTGTCCGCCTGGCGCCACACGAGCGCGACACCGGCCGCCACGAGCACGGCGGGCAGCAGATAGGCCTTGGCCGCGCTGCCCAGGTTGACGCTGCCCACGAAGACGATGGACACGATGACCATGAGGAGCAGCGCGACGATCTGTCCCCGGTCCGGCTTGCGGGCCACCAGTTTGCGGCGGCCGTCCGGCGAGGTCTCCGTGCCCACCAGCGACGGCTTCTGGCCGCCGACGCCACCGACGCCGAGCGGGACGAAGAACCAGAACGCCGCGTAGAGCAGCGCTCCGAGTCCGTCGGCCATGAGCAGGCCGACGAAGGCGAGCCGCACCCAGATGACGGGCAGCCCGAGATGCCCGGCGAGGCCCCGCGCCACTCCGCCGAGCCAGCGACCGTCGCTGCTGCGGTAGAGCTTGCGCGGCGGCCGCGGGTCGTCGAGGGGCAGGCTTGCGGCTTCCGGCATGCCAACGATGGTCACACGGCGGGCGGGGCGGAGCATCAGGGTCGGCCCCCGAGAGGCCCCTGATCTTCCCCGGGACCGGTCCGGGTGGACGGTTCATCCGGTGATCCGTGCCGGTCGAACGCTTCCCCGCCGCCTCTCAGGGCCGATTTCAGGGTTGGTCCAGGGTCGTCCCGACTGCCACGGCGGCGGCCGGGCCGTCACCATGGACGCATGACGGATCACGAGCACGCCGCGACGGGTCCGGGACCCGGCACCGGCCCGCGCCCGGCCCCGGGCACCGGGCCGACGGGTGCCGCGCCCGCCGCGACGGGAAGGACAGGAGCGGCCGGTCCCGGCACCCAAGACCAGAGCCACCACCGCAACCACGATCACACCGGCGCCGGCACCGGCGCCTCCGCCGACCCCGGCGGCCGGCCCGACGACCGCGAGCAGCGTCAGGACGTCACCGCCGCACCGGACCCGTTCCGGCGCGACCGCCGGTACAAGATGATCGCGGGTGTGTGCGCGGGTCTCGGACGGCAGACCGACATGGATCCGGTGATCTTCCGGATCACGCTGGCCGTGCTGTCCGCGACCGGCGGCCTCGGCCTCATCTTCTACGGCTTCGCCTGGCTCCTCGTGCCGTACGAGGACGAGGAGGAGAACGAACTCCGCAAGCTGTTCACCGGCCGTGTCGACGGCCAGGCACTGGCCGCCGTCCTGTTCGCCCTGGTCGGCTGCGGGATCTTCCTGACGATGCTGCGGAACGGCGGGGTGCTGGCGTTCTCGGTGGTGCTCTCGCTGCTGCTCGCCGGCGCCGGGTACTGGTCGCGGCACCGCGGCGCCCCCGACCCGGACCCCCTGACCGCGCAGGCCGCCGCCGACGCGCCCCCGGAGGCCCAGGCGCCGCCGGTCGTCACCACCTACCCCTCCTGGTGGCGTGACCCGATCGTCAAGGACGGCACCCACGTCGGCGGCACCGGCTATCTGTGGGGACCGGGCGACGCCCGGGACCACGACCTCGTCTCGGTCGTCGACGTCGGCGTACCCGCCCCCTGGACGCACCCCGGGTCCGTGCAGCCCCCGCGCCCCGCGCCCCCGAGACCGCGCGGCCCGCGCTGGATCGGCGGCTGGGTGTTCCTGCTCGCCCTGCTGGCGGGCGGCCTGGGCACGGGGCTCAGCTGGGACACCCATCCGCTGGGCACCAGTCTGCAGACCGGTCTGGCGTGCGCGCTGGCGGTGTTCGGCCTGGGCATCACGCTCAGCGCGTTCCTCGGCCGGACCGGGGCGGGGACGGTGTTCCTGGCGCTCGTCACGGCGGGCCTCCTGGCCGGGGCGGCGGCGCTCCCGAGGGACATCACCGGCCACTGGCGGGAGCTGTCCTGGAAGCCGGCCGCGGTGACCCAGGTGCGGTCCGCGTACGACCTGGGCACCGGGCGGGGCACGCTGGACCTGACCCGGGTGCATCCGGCCAGGGGACAGAGGATCGCCACGGACGCCCGGGTGGGTGCGGGACAGCTGAAGGTGATCGTGCCGGCGGACGTGACCGTGCGCATGAGCATCGACGTGGGGGTGGGCGACATCCGGCTGCCCGGTGACACCAGAAAGGACGTGGACGTGGAGCCCGGCAGGCACAAGGACGTGACGCTGGCCCCTGCCAAGGGCGTCAAGGACCCCGGAACGCTCGACCTGACGCTCGGTGTCGGAGTGGGACAGGTGGAGGTCAGCCGTGCTGCGTCATGAGTTCCAGCCCGGGAAGCTGGTCGCCGGGCTCTTCTTCACGGCCACCGGTGCCCTCTATGCGGGGGACGCGGGCGGCCTGTGGGAGACACCGTGGTTCGCGGTCGTCCCGCTGATCGTGGGCGGTCTCTGCCTGGCCGGTATGACGGTGGCCCTGACCCGGGGGATACGCAGACGGGGCGGCGCCGAGCGCGGCTAGCGGTAGCCGTCGGCCCTCTGCCGCCGGGACCGCCAGGCGGCGTCCAGGGAGAGGTAGGGGGCGCCGGCGAGGACCAAGGGGAGCCAGGCCATCAGGTAGGCGAGGTCGTTGCCGTAGTAGTAGGGGGCGGTCGCCCAGCTCACCGTCAGCCAGAGGCTGAGCGAGATCAGCGCGCCACCGAGCGCGGCCAGCCGGCCCAGCAGACCGAGCAGCGTGCCGATGCCGACGGCCAGCTCACCGAGGGCGACGGCGTAGCCGAAGCCGACCGGGCTCTTCAGGGCGAGGTCGACCAGGGCCGGGATGGCGGCGGAGTCACGGGCCGCGCGCATGGTGTCGCCGATCGAGCCGGCGCCGCCGGACTGCATGAACGCGCTGTCGGTGAGTTTGTCGAGGCCGGCGTAGATGAAGGTGACACCGAGGAAGACGCGCAGCGGAAGCAGGGCGTAGTGGGCCGCGGTGTCCCGCCAGGTGCGGGGACCGTCCAGCCGGCTGGAGTGCACATCCGTTCGCATGCCATGAGTCATCGCTGCCAGCCACCTCTCGCCCGCCGTGCCGCCCTCACTTGACGATACGTATGACGCAGGGGGCCCGTTCAATCCTCTCCGGGCCGATTTTCCGGATTTCGGTCCTCAGGAGAACGAAGGGGGTGAGCGCGACCTTCAGGAGAACGAAGGGGGTGAGTGCGATGAGGTGCAGGGTGTGCGGTCAGGCGTCCGGTGCGAGGGCGCCGTGCTCTCCCCAGCCGGTCACTCCGTCACCTGGACCGTGTACCGGTTGGTCGCCACTCCGGCGGCGGTCACCACCTGGACCTCCACCGCGCCGGGCTCGACGTCGGCCGGTACGGGGACGGTCAGGGTGGTGTTCGTGGGGTTGCGGAAGCCGCCGGTGACGGGGACCAGGGGGACGTGGACGTCGACCGCGCCGATGCGGACGACCATCCGGGAGAGATGGTCGGCGGTCTGGGCGCCGGGCGGGACGAAGGCGGTGCCGCGGATCTCGATGTCGTCACCGGTGCGGATGGGGCCGTCCAGGTCGCCGGGTTCGCGGGCGCGGACCACGGAGAGGATCAGCGGCCGGCCGCCCTCGGCGTACTTGCCCGCCAGGTAGGTCGCGGCGGAGATCAGTGTGACGACGGCCAGCCCCCAGGGCAGGTCGGGCAGCTGGTCGGGGCGGCGGGCAAGCCGTACGGCGGCGAACAGCAGGGCGACGGCGCTGATGGCGACGTACTGGATGTCGGCGAAGGCGCCCCGGCCGGAGTCGTCGGTGAGCAGGTCGGCGGCGCGCGGCCGGTGGGCCGGCACCTTCTGCAGCCGTTGGCCGAGGACGCGCAGGCCCACCACGCGGCGGACCAGCACGGCGATGCCGCACACCACGGCGAGGACGGTCACCACGCCCGCGCCGCGCGCGAAATCGAGGCCCGAGATCAGGGCATCGCGTTCGGCGTGGTCGGAGGCGGCGGCCAGGCGGGCGGCCAGCAGCAGGACGGCGTAACCGACGAACAGCACCCAGCAGGCAGCCACGGTACGGGAGGTGGACATGCGGTTGTCCTCGCCGATCACCGGTGCGAGCGCTCCGCCGCGCGTCCGGTGGAGGACGCAGGCGGCGGTCAGGACGGCGGCGACGGCGAGCGCGGCGAGCAGGGCCGCGGTGCGGGCGCCGGTCCAGCCCGTGCCGATCGCGGTGAGTGCCTCGGCGAGCAGCAGCGCGACGACCATGGCCCACACCGCGCACACCGTCCGCAGCCACAGCCCGGTGAGCCGGGCCGCGCCCTCGGCCCGGCCGCGTTCGGCGACGGTCTCGGCCCGCTGGGTCAGTTCCTCGGAGACCCACTGGCGGGACGCCGAGGCCGAATGGCCCACGGCCGTCGGCAACCCCTGGCCGGCCGCGAACTC
This sequence comes from Streptomyces actinomycinicus, assembly GCF_016741775.1. Classification (GTDB taxonomy): domain Bacteria; phylum Actinomycetota; class Actinomycetes; order Streptomycetales; family Streptomycetaceae; genus Streptomyces; species Streptomyces actinomycinicus. The sequence goes on from NZ_JAERRK010000002.1 coordinate 321,528, forward strand.
GTCACGCCGGCGCAGGAACGCGGCGACGGCCCGCCGGTGTCCTTCACGGGCGCCGTGCGGGCAGTCCCCGCAGGTGCAGCCGCCCTCGTGGACGCCCTCGGCACCCGCGTGCCCTCTCGCCTCCTGCACCGCCACGCCCGCCGCCCGCCTTCCCCACGACCTGCCGATCGGGCCGGCATCCGCAGTGCGTACGACGGCCAGACAACTCCCCGGTGATGACAGCGAATTGTGCCCTACAACAGGGCCTCGGGGGCGAGCCGGTCAGGGCCGTTCGGGTGAAGCGAGGTCCGTCGTGTTGACCCGGCTGCGAGAATTCCCGTATGGCCGAGATCATCCAGCGGGACGGGACCTGGGCCTTCGACGGCAGCACGATCCGGATCACCCCCGGACTGCACCGCTCCGTGCCGCTGTTCCGGCAGACCTACGGGGAGATCGCCGTACCGCTGGAGGCGGTCTCGGGTGTGGTCCACGAGCCGGAGCGCAAGCGGGGCCGGCTGCGGTTGTGGCTGCGCGAGGGCGCCGATCCGCTGCTGCAGGCCACCGGGGGCCGGCTGCCGGACGCGGCCGACCCGTACCGGCTGGCGGTGGACACGGACCGGTCGGGGGTCGCGGAGTACGTCGCCGAGGAGATCCGGCATGCGCTGCTCCTGGACCAGGTGCCCAGGGAGCCGACGGCCGGCTATCTGCTGCCGGGGCCGCCGGTGCCGGTGTCGGTGCGGTCCTCCGACGGCACGGTGTCCTTCGACGGCAGCCGGGTGCGGATCGACTGGGCCGACACCTCCGACCGGGTCAAGCGCGCGACGGGCCCGCGGATCATGGCGCTCGGGGATCTGGTGCAGGTGGAGTGGCTGCCCAACACCGGGTCGGGGGACGGCTCTCTGCGGTTCGTGACGCGGGAGACGATGTTCTCCAAGCTGCCGCCCGAGCGGGACCCCTACACCCTGGACCTGTGGGGCAGTGTGCGGCGCGATCTGCTGACCGCGCTGGTCGCGGCGGCCGTCACCGCCCGGCTGCCGCATCCCTCCACCGGCGAGGGAGGCGCGTGCGACGGCCGGGATGGGAGCGCGCCCCTCGTCCCGGCGCAGGCCCACCACCACGACGTACTGCTGCGCCGGCTGCGGGAGCTGGGAGAGCTGCACCGGGACGGGGTGCTCACGGACGAGGAGTTCGCGAGGACGAAGGCGGTGGTGCTCAGGGGGTTCAGCTGAGGAGGTCCGGTTCGGTGCGGCTGATGTCCTGCCAGAGCGGCTGGTAGTTGATCCAGGCCACCAGGTCCCCGCCGAGCTGTTCGCGGGTGGCGACGGCCTGTTTGTGGTCGATGAGCACCGGCCGGCCCGCCGCCTTCGCCAGCAGCTGCACCTGGCAGGAGCGTTCCAGGGAGAGGAACCACCAGGCCGCCGCGTCGACCGAGTCACCGACGGTGAGGAGCCCGTGGTTGCGCAGCACGAGTGCCTTGCGGGAGCCCAGGGCGGTGGCGATCCGGCGGCCCTCCTCGGCGTCGACGGTGACGCCGCTGTAGGCGTCGTACAGGGCCAGGTCCTCGTAGAAGGCGCAGCTCTCCTGAGTGATCGGGTCGATGAGGTCGCCGAGGGCGGCGAGGGCGCGGCCGTGCACGGAGTGGCAGTGGGCGACGGCGACGACGTCGGGGCGGGCGGCGTGGACCTGGGCGTGCACGGTGAACGCGGCCTGGTTGACGTGGTAGCGGCCCTCGACGACCTGCCCGTCCTTGTTGGCGAGGACGAGGTCGCCGACCGTGACGTGCCGGAACGGCATCCCGAACGGGTTGACCCAGAAGCAGTCGCTGAACTCCGGGTCCCGGGCCGTGATGTGGCCGGACACTCCGTCCTCGAGGCCGGCCCGTCCGAACACCCGCAGGGCGCCTGCGAGCCGCTCCTTGCGGTGCCGGCGTTCGTCCTCGACCGAGTCGTGCATCGGCGGCATGGCGAACTGCAGCTGGTCCGTCGGCAGCGGCAGGGGCGGGGTGGGCCCGTGCATAGGTCCTCCAGCGGGGGAATGGTCGTACGGGCCGGAAGTTACCGCCGGTCAGCGCAAAAGGGCAGAGCTGTTCCGTGAAGATGACGTTCACCGCGGACACGGGCAGCGGATACCCGACAGGGGATGTCGGGTATCCCGGTGAGACTGGCGCGCATGAACTGGGCAGACTTCGCCACCGCCGCACCCGGCCTGGCACAGATCACCGGACAGCGGTTCGGCGCCTTCCGTCACCATGTCCTCGCCACCCTCCGCAGGGACGGCTCCCCGCGCACCTCCGGTCTCGAGGTGCGCATCCTGGACGGCGAGCTGTGGCTCGGCATGATGCCGAGGTCCCTCAAGGCCCTCGACCTGCGCCGTGACCCGCGCTTCACGCTCCAGGCGAACCCCGGCGGGGACACGGCGATGTCCGGCGGGGACGTGCGGGTCGCGGGGCGGGCGTACGAGGCCGGGGACGGGGAGGCCAGGGCCGCGTACGTGAAAGAGGTGGAACCGCCGCAGCCGTTCCACCTCTTCCGCACCGAGCTGACGGAGGTCGTACGGACCTGCGTCGAGGACGACAGGTATCTCGTCGTCCAGGTCTGGAAGCCCGGAGAGCCGGTGCGCACTCTCAGACGGACCTAGGGGGGACTACTCCCACTCGATGGTGCCCGGCGGCTTCGAGGTCACGTCGAGGACGACGCGGTTGACGTCGCGGACCTCGTTGGTGATCCGGGTGGAGATGCGGGCGAGGACGTCGTACGGCAGCCGGGACCAGTCGGCGGTCATGGCGTCCTCGGAGGAGACCGGGCGCAGTACGACCGGGTGGCCGTAGGTGCGGCCGTCGCCCTGGACGCCCACGCTGCGGACGTCGGCGAGCAGCACCACCGGGCACTGCCAGATGTCGCGGTCGAGGCCGGCCGCGGTCAGCTCCTCGCGGGCGATGGCGTCGGCCTCGCGCAGCAGGTCCAGGCGCTCCTTGGTGACCTCGCCGACGATGCGGATGCCGAGACCGGGGCCCGGGAAGGGCTGGCGCTGGACGATCTCCTCCGGCAGGCCCAGCTCCTGGCCGACCATGCGGACCTCGTCCTTGAACAGCTTGCGCAGCGGCTCGATCAGCTTGAACTCGAGGTCCTCGGGCAGGCCGCCGACGTTGTGGTGCGACTTGATGTTGGCGGTTCCGGTGCCGCCGCCGGACTCGACGACGTCCGGGTACAGGGTGCCCTGGACCAGGAACTCCACGGCCGGGCCCTCGTCGGCGATGATCTCGGCCTGCGCCTGCTCGAAGACGCGGATGAACTCGCGGCCGATGATCTTCCGCTTCTCCTCGGGGTCCGAGACGCCCTTGAGGGCGTTCAGGAAGCGCTCCTCGGCGTCGACGACCTTCAGCTGGACGCCGGTGGCCGCGACGAAGTCCTTCTCGACCTGCTCGGTCTCGCCCTTGCGCATCAGGCCGTGGTCGACGTAGACGCAGGTCAGCTGGGAGCCGATGGCCTTCTGGACGAGGGCGGCGGCCACGGCGGAGTCGACGCCGCCGGACAGGCCGCAGATCGCGCGCTTGTCGCCGACCAGCGCGCGGATGGCCTCGACCTGCTCCTCGATGACGTTGCCCGTGGTCCAGTTCGGCTCGAGGCCCGCACCGCGGTACAGGAAGTGCTCCAGCACCTGCTGGCCGTGCGTGGAGTGCATGACCTCGGGGTGGTACTGGACGCCGTAGAGCTTCTTCTCGTCGTTCTCGAACGCGGCGACCGGGACGACGTCCGTGGACGCGGTGACCGTGAAGCCCTCGGGGGCGGCGGAGCAGGCGTCGCCGTGCGACATCCACACGTGCTGCTCGCCCGGGGTGCCCTCGAAGAGGGTGGAGGAGTTCCGGGAGACGTGCAGGTCGGTACGGCCGTACTCGCGGGCGCCGGTGTTGTCGACGGTGCCGCCGAGGGCCTGCGCCATCAGCTGGAAGCCGTAGCACATGCCGAAGACCGGGACGCCGGCCTCGAAGAGTCCGCGGTCGAGGGTGGGGGCACCCGTCTCGTACACGGACGAGGGGCCGCCGGAGAGGATGATCGCCGCGGGGTTCTTGGCGAGCATGTCCTGGACCGGCATGGTGCTCGGCACGATCTCGCTGTAGACCCGCGCCTCGCGGACGCGACGGGCGATGAGCTGGGCGTACTGCGCGCCGAAGTCGACGACCAGGACGGTGTCGGGGGTGTCGGCAGTGGGAGTCGCTGATGACACGGGGTGCCTTCTGGTGGTCGGGCGGGGGTCTGTGCTACCGAGTCTAACGGTGCCGACGGCAGGGCTTCCTCTGAAGTTCGCCGTGGCATACTGGCGCCATGCTCAAGCACTCGACCTTCGTCTTTACCTATGGCACCCGGCCCGCCGGCTGCCATGGTCGTGCTGCTTGAGCGAACGCCAAGCGACTTCCCAGGCGCCCCGGGCCGACAAGGCCCGGGGCGCCTGTCGTTTTCCGGGTTCTGTCGTTCCAGGGCATCCACCTCCGATCAAGCGACCCATCCAGGAGCCCGACGTGACCACCACCGCCACGGAAGCGACCACCACCCCGGAAGCGACCGTCCCGCCGAAGCCGGCCGCCACCGCCGAGCCGACCGGCACTCCGAAGGCGGCCACCTCCCCGAAGGCGGCCACCTCCCCGGAGGCGGCCATCGCCGACGCCCGTGAGCGCATCGACGCGCTGGACGACCGGATCATCGGTCTCATCCAGGAACGGATGGCCGTCTCCGCCGTCGTCCAGCAGACCCGTCTCGCCTCCGGCGGCCGGCGCGTGCACCTGTCCCGCGAGATGGAGATCCTCGGCCGCTACCGTGACGCCCTCGGCAGGCCCGGCACCGGCCTCGCCATGACGCTGCTGGAGCTGTGCCGGGGTCGCATCTGAGTTCGGACCAGCTCTCACCCGTACGGCGCGTGACCGGCCCGCGCACCGCTTCGTTGAGGGGGATGTCCGTGCCAGCCAGGGGCGGGCCCGAAGAACCACGCGTGGCTCGCTGGGGCGATGAGACGTACGGGTCGTGCCGTACGTCGTGGGACCTCGCCCCGGAAAAGTGACCGGACGGCAGGGGACAGCAGCCCGGTCACCCAAGAGAACGGCCGGCTCCGGGGACGCCCGGGGCCGGCCGGCGGAAAACTGCACATGGCCAGGTCGAGACCGCCCACCACAGGGCGCACGAACAAGCGGCGCAACCCCCCGGCGCCGCTCCCTGGCACCGGCGCTGCCCTGACGCCGGTGCTGACCGGAAGAAGGGCCCCGCGGTCTCTCCGTCCCGCGGGGCCCTTCGTCACGCCCATGAGATGACACCCCACCACTCGAGCGTGACCCACGTCACACGAATATCCCGGACATCCGGAGCAACCCTTCTCGCTTTTCGCTGATCAAACCTGCCGGATCAAGAAAAGCGGTGAGAGGGACCTGCCTTCGGAGGGGGATGCAGGTCCCTCGGTACCGTCCCGGTCCCTCACCTCGTCGAGTGCCGTCCCGGTCCCTCACCTCGTCGAGTGCCGTCCCGGTCCCTCACCTCGTCGAGTGCCGTCCCGGTCCCTCACTTCTTCGGCGGTACCGCCGGCATTCCCAGGAACGGCAGCCGCAGCGCGCCGAACGCCTCCGCCGGGACGACCGGCGCCTGCGGTTCCACCGGCTTCAGCCGCTCGTACGCCGCCCCCGGCGCCGGCCGCGGGTCCTCCTCGCCCTTGTTCGGCCAGAACGACATGGCCCGCTCGGCCTGCGCGGTGATCGTCAGCGAGGGATTCACGCCCAGGTTCGCCGAGACCGCCGCACCGTCCACGACCGAGATGCCGGGGTGGCCGTACAGGCGGTGGTACGGGTCGATCACGCCGGTCTCCGGGGAGTCGCCGATGGGGCAGCCGCCGAGGAAGTGCGCGGTGAGCGGGGTGCCCATCAGCTCGCCCACGTTGCTGCCGGCAAAGCCGTTGATCTCGGCGGCCAGCGCGGAGGCCGCTTCGGTGGCGGCCTTGATCTGCTTGGGGTTCGGCGAACCGTGCCCCTGCCGGGCGGTCAGCAGGCCCTTGCCGACGCCCCCGGGCTTCAGAAACGTGGTCAGCGAGTTGTCCAGCGACTGCATGACCAGGCCGATGATGGTCCGCTCCGACCAGCGCCGGTTGGACAGGGAGCGGGCGACCAGCACCGGGTGCCGGGCCGCGTTCGCCAGCCAGGCGAGCGCCCTGGAGGAGCCCTCGGCGTAGGGCACCTGGAGGATGGAGAGGCCGCCCATCGAGTTGGAGCCCTTGCCGTAGCGGACCGGCTCGATGTGGGTGTTCTCGTCGGGGTGGATCGAGGACGTGATCGCGACACCGCGGGTGAAGTCCGCCCGGGGTGCGCCGGTCGCCCTGCGGTAACGGCGGTCATCGGTCTGCGCGCCCACCAGCGCCTCGGAGTTGGTGCGGGTGAGGTCGCCGAGCCGGGCGGACAGGTGGGGCAGCTGGCCGCCGGCCTTCATGCGGTGCAGCAGCGTCTGGGTGCCGTAGGTGCCGGCCGCGATGACGACCCTGCGGGCGGTGAAGATCCGGCCCTTGTCCTTCTTCTTCCGGTCCGTCGGCAGGGTCGCGACCGCGTAGCCGCCCTGCGAGTCGTCCGTGACGGACGCGACCGTGGTCATGGGGTGGACGACCGCACCCGCCTTCTCGGCGAGGTACAGGTAGTTCTCGTTGAGGGTGTTCTTCGCGCCGTGCCGGCAGCCGGTCATGCACTCGCCGCACTCGGTGCAGGCCCTCCGGTCAGGACCGGCACCGCCGAAGTACGGGTCCTCCACCTGCTCACCGGCCCCGGCCTTCGTCTTCCCGTCGGCGTCCTTGCCGTCGCCGAAGAACACGCCCACCGGTGCCAGGTGGAAGGTGTCGCCGACGCCCATCCGCTGGGCCGCGGCCTTCAGGTGCACGTCGGAGGGGGTCATGGTGGGGTTGAGCCGGACGCCGAGCATGCGCTGGGCCTGGTCGTAGTACGGCTTCAACTCCTCCTGCCAGTCGGTGATGTCCCGCCACTGGGGGTCGTCGAAGAAGGCCTTCGGCGGTACGTAGAGGGTGTTGGCGTAGTTGAGCGAGCCGCCGCCGACGCCCGCGCCGGCCAGCACCATGACGTTGCCGAGCAGGTGGATGCGCTGGATGCCGTACATGCCGAGTTTCGGCGCCCACAGGTAGTTCCTGAGGTCCCAGGAGTTCTTCGGCAGGGTGGCGCGGGTGAAGCGGCGGCCGGCCTCCAGGACGCCCACCCGGTACCCCTTCTCGGTCAGGCGCAGGGCCGTGACCGAGCCGCCGAACCCCGATCCGACCACGATGACGTCGTAGTCGTACCCGTCCTCGTCCCGGGTCTGGACAGACTTCTCCTGCGACACGTGCTCTCCTCGTCGAGAACGGGCGTTTCTAGCGGAACCGGAATGCCTTCATGACCCGGAGGCTCGTGCTCATGAACCGGGCGTACTTCTCGTCGTCCATCCCCAGCGAGGGGGCCATCGGCAGCAGCCGCTGCTGGGCCACCGTCTGGGCCTCCGTGTACTTGAGGATGCCCTCGGAGCCGTGGCGGCGGCCCAGTCCGGAGTCCTTCATGCCGCCCATCGGGGACTGGACGCTGCCGTAGGCGGGCGCGTAGCCCTCGTTGACGTTGACCGTGCCGGTGCGCAGGCGGGCGGCGACGTCCCGGCCGCGGCGGGCGTTCTTCGTCCACACGGACGCGTTCAGGCCGTACGGCGTCGCGTTGGCACGCTCGACGGCTTCCTCGTCGGTCTTGAAGCGGTAGATCGACACGACCGGGCCGAAGGTCTCCTCCTCGCACACGGACATGGAGTCCTCGACGCCGTCGAGGATGGTGGGCTCGAAGAAGTACGGGCCTATCTCGGGCCGGGCCACACCGCCCGCGATCACCTTCGCGCCCTTGGTGACGGCCTCCTGCACGTGCCGTTCCACGGTCTTCAGCTGGCGTTCGCCGACCAGCGAGCCCATGTCGGCGCCGTAGGCGAGGGAGTTGCCGAGCCGCATGACCCTGGTGCGGGCGGCGAAGCGCTCCAGGAAGGCGTCGGCGACCGACTCGTGCACGAACAGCCGCTCGATGGAGATGCACAGCTGGCCGGCGGAGGAGAAGCAGGCGCGGACGGCTCCGGCGGCGGCCTTCTCGATGTCGGCGTCCTCGAGCACCAGCATGGCGTTCTTGCCGCCGAGTTCGAGGGAGACTCCGATCAGGCGGGCAGCGGCACCCTGGGCCACCTCGCGGCCGGTGCGGGTGGAGCCGGTGAAGGAGACGTAGTCGGCGTGCTTGACCAGCTCCGGGCCGACGACCGGGCCCTCGCCGAGCACGACCTGGAAGACGCCGTCGGGCAGACCGGCCTCGATGAGCAGGTCGCGCGCCCACAGGGCGGTCAGGCAGGTCTCCGTGTCCGGCTTCATCACCACGGCGTTGCCGGCCACGAAGGCGGGCAGGGCGTCGCCGACGGACAGCTCCAGCGGATAGTTCCAGGGGGCGATCTGGCCCACCACGCCGCGGGGGTGCCGGAGTTCGGTGACCTTCGTCAGGGTCGGCATGGCGCCGGCGTGCCGCTTGGGACGCAGGTAGGCGGCGGCCCGGCGGCCGTAGTGGCGGGCCGCGACGGTGACGGCCTGCACCTCCTCGTGCGCGTGCAGGCGGGCCTTGCCGGTCTCCAGCTGGATGAGGTCGAGGACCTCGGCCTGCCGCTCCAGCACCAGGTCGTGGAAGCGGAGCAGGACGGCGGCCCGCTGCCGTACCGGGGTCTTCGCCCATACGGCCTGGGCGGCGCGGGCCGCCTCGAAGGCCTTCTGGACGTCCTCCGGCGTGGACTCGGGCAGGTCGGCCAGCTTCTCGCCGGTGAACGGGGTGTGGTTGGCGGTCCGGCCGGAGCCGACGACGCCCTTGGTGAGCTGGGCCACCAACTCGGGGGTGACCACGTCGGCGGCGGTGCGGGCGCCTTCGGGGGTGGGCGCGAGCGGGTTGGTACCGGCGGTGTCCGAGGCCTGCGTGTCCGTCATGCGCGCAGGGTATGCCGCAGCGGAGCCTTTGTGTACCCGTCGGTAACGCGGATTCACGGCATGCTCACACGCTGCCAGTGATCACTGGCAGCAAATGTGCTGATCAGGGCGTTGACGGGGTGACGATCAGTCGGTCCCGGGTTTTCTCGCGAGAAGCAGGCCCAAGGCTGCCAGGGGCGTGCGACGGGGCGTGGGCGCCGGGTCCGGGGCGGGTCCGGCGGCCCCGGAGGGCTGGGGGCGGGGTTCCGGTACGGGGGTGAGGCCCAGGTAGTCGCGGAGTGCGGCGGAGACCTCCTCCGCGTGCGGCCGTGCCGCCGGCTCGTCGGCCTGCAGCCGGTCCAGCAGCGCGCCCAGGGGGTCCGGCGGGGCGATGGGCTCCAGGGGGTCCGGTACGCCGGGTGCCGGTGCCGCCGGTACGCCGGGTGCCGCCGGTACACCCGGAGCCGCTGGTACGCCCGGTGCGGCTGGTACCTCCGGTACCCCCGGAGTCGCTGGTACTCCCGGAGCTGCTGGTACGCCCGGTGCGGCCGGCGAGGCGGCGTCCGGGCCCCCGACGGCGGCGCGGAGCAGCGCGCCCAGGGACCACAGGTCGGAGGCCGGGCCCGCGCCGGGCCCCGCCGCACGCTCGGGGGCGACGAACCCCGGGGGCGACTCCTCCGCGTGCCCGGCGCCGATGCCGAAGTCGGTCAGGACGACCCGCCCGGTACCGGATTCCAGCAGCACATTGGCCGGTTTGACGTCCCGGTGCACGATGCCGACGGCGTGGGCGGCGCGCAGCGCCCCGAGCACCGCGAGCCCGATGCGGGCGGCCTCGGCGGGCGGCAGCGGTCCGCGCCGCAGGACCTCGCGCAGGGACTCGCCCTCCACCAGCTCCATGACGATCCAGGGGATTCCGTCCTCGGTGACGACGTCGTGGACCGTCACGGCGGAAGGATGCCGGACCCGCATGGCGGCCCGGGCCTCGTGGTGCAGCCGGTGGGCCATGCGCCGGCTCTCCTCGTCGGCGACAGGATCGCCGGGCAGCAGAGGCTCCTTGACGGCGACCAGGCGCTCCGCGTACTCGGGGCGCTCCGCGTACTCCGGGGGCTCTGCGCGCTCCACGTACTCCGGGCGCTCCACGTACTCCGGGCGCTCCGGGCGCTCCGCGTGGCGTCCGTGGTGTCCGTGGCCCCCGTCGTCCCGGCGGCCTCCGTGATCGCCGCCGTGTCGCGGACGCTCCCGCTCCCCGTGTTCCAGGCCCTCTCGCCGTTCCTCCCGGGCGCGCCACACGGTTCCGCTCGGTCCGGAACCGATGCGTCCGGTCAGCCGGTAGCGGCCGCCGATCAGACGTGCGTCGGGCGGGAGTTCGCCGTCTTCGGTCATGTCCCATGAGTACCGTGCGCACCACACGGTTGTCGAAGCGGGCAGCCGGTATCAGGGCTTGGTGATGTCCAGATTGGCGATCGCCGCCTTGGCCACCTCCCGGCCCCGGGCCGTGAAGTCGCCCTTGGCGGGGTAGGAGACCGCGAGTTCGTACATGTCACCGGACTTGGTGCGGTAGTAGAAGATCCGGAGTTCGCGGGGGCGGACCTCCGAACCGTCGGACGGGTAGGTGACGGTGTTGCCGGCGGCCTGCCGGCCACGGAAGGTGGCGTCGGTGTCCGGGACCGTCCTGGTGGCCTTGCCCATGTGGAGGTCGTAGTCGCCGTCGCTCTTGAACTTCTCGTTGTCGTCGTACATCTGGGCCCGCGCGCTGGACTTGATCCGGTCCGGGGAGTCCTCCGACCTGCGCACCAGTTGCAGCCGGATCCACAGGCTGCCGCTCCAGTCCCCGTACGTCACCCAGTCCCTGTCGCTGTCGTCCTTCTCCGGACGGACGGCCTGGTAGCCGGCGGGGACGGCGAGGGTGACGCCGAGCCTGGTCTCCGGTCGCTTCACCCAGCCGTCGGGCAGCGGGCCCGCGAAGGGATCGGCGAGCACGAAGTACGCCGTGACGGCCGCCGCGACCGCCGCCGCACCGGCACCGAGCCAGGCGATGCGGCGCCGGCGGCGGGAGCGGGCGACGGGCGGGGTGGGGTGCGGCACCGGGGGCGCGGGGAGCGGGGGCGTGGGAGCCGGGGGCGCCGGGGGGTTCGCCGCCTCTTGGAGCAGGGCGCGGACCCGGTCCGCCGTGGGCCGGTGCGCGGGGTCCTTGTGAAGGAGGCCGTTGATCACCTCGGCCAGCGGGCCCGTGGCCGCCGCGGGCGGGGCGGGCGTCGCGTTGAGGACGGACTGGAGGGTGGCCGGCGTGTTGCTGCGGCGGAACGGTGACACGCCCTCGGTGGCCGTGTAGAGCACGACGCCGAGGGACCACAGGTCGCTCGCCGGGCCGGGCCGCTGCCCGAGCACACGCTCCGGCGCGATGTACTCGGGCGAGCCGACGAAGCCGCCGGTGTCGGTCAGCCGAGTGTCGCCCTCGATCCAGGCGATCCCGAAGTCCGTGAGCACCACCCGGTCGTGCCGGCCCAGCAGGATGTTGTCCGGCTTGACGTCCCGGTGCAGGACGCCCGCCGCGTGCGCCGCCTCCAGCGCGCCGAGCACCCGCAGGCCGATCCGGGCCGCCTCGCGCGCGTCCAGCGTGCCGTCGCGCAGCACGCTGCCGAGGGTGGGACCGTGCACCAGCTCCATGACGATCCACGGCCGGTCGTCGACGACCGCGACGTCATGGACGTTCACCACCGCGGGGTGGTCCAGCCGGGCCGCCGCGCGGGCCTCGCGGCGCATCCGCTCGAAGGCGTTGGCCCGTTCACGCTCGGGAAGGTGGTCCGGTATGCGGGGTTCCTTGACGGCGACCTCGCGGTCCACCGCCTCGTCCTTGGCCCGCCATACGGTGCCCATGCCACCGTGCCCCAGCTTGCCGAGCAGCCGGTACCGTCCGGCGACGAGCCGGCCCGCCTCCGGGCCCGGCGTGGTGGAGCCGGGCGGCACCTGATCGCCCACACCGGCCCGCACCGGACCCGTCGCACCGTCCGACACCGGACCCGTCACACCGGCCGGCAGCGGACCTGCCGCACCGTCCGGCGCGGGTCGCGGTCTCGGCGGTTGCAGCACAAAACTCGTCGTGTCGTCGGCCCGGTGGCCGGCTCCCCCGTCACTGCTCATGCGTCATCTCTACCGCGCCCCCGGCGCCCGCAGCCACAGGGACGGCGAACCGGTCACACACCCGTGACGGAGACCGGTCACACACCCGTGACGGAGAACGTGTCCACCGCGACGTCGAAGTACTCCCGGGCCTCCCGCACCTTCCCCACCGGCGCCGACACCCACACGTCGTAGAGCAGGCCGCCCTCCTCCCAGCACAGGTCGAAGGTGTGGCGGGGGCCCTCCGGCGTGCTGAAGCCGTCCCAGGTGAACTCCCAGAGCGCGGCCGGGTGTCCCGCGTGCGTGGTCCGGACGACCCGGCCGTCGCGGTAACCCGGGTTCGTCGTGGCTCCGCCCGCCGCCGACCGGTTCATCACCCCCTCCGGGCCGCCCGGTTGGGGCACGCCGACCTTGATGCCGAGGCGGAAGGTCTCCCCCGGCGAGAGGTAGAAGACCCGCTCGCCCTGCGGACTCCGGGTGAAGTCCTCGGGTACGGCGAGGGAGAAGCCGGCGGGCTCCCGGGCCGTCCGGTAGCCGGAGGGCGCGGTGTGCGATCCGGTGCCGGTGGGGCGCGGTGTGCCGGACGTGGACGTCGGCGCCGGCCGCGTCCCGGTCTTCGCCGGGCCCGGACTCGTACCCTCCGTGCCGCCCTTGCCGCCGGTACCCGTGCGGGTCGCCGGGCTCGTCGCCGTACCGCCGGGGGCGCCGCCCCCGCCGCCGTCCCGGTGCGCCAGCAGGGCCGCGGCCGACACGCCCGCGCCGGCCAGCGCGGCGACGAGCAGCGCCGCGATCAGCACTCCGCGCGGGGACGATCGCACGGGGGAGGACTCCGCCGGACCGGCCGGCAGCAGTCCGCCGCGCGGGATGTCCCGCTGGGTCGGCGTGTAGGGCGCCGGGTTCCTCGGCGCCGGTGCCTTCGGCGCCCGGTTGCCGCCGATCCGGTGGATGCGTCCGCTGCCGTGCCCGCCCGCCGCCGCACCCGGGGCGCCCGGCGCGACCGGTGTCCGGCCGGTCTCGAGGTACGTGCGCAGCATCTGCTCGGCGTCGGCCGCGCCCAGCCGCCGGTCCGGATCGCGCTCCAGCAGCCCGCGGACGACGGGCAGCAGCGGTTCGGCCTCGGCCGGCGGACGGATCTCGTCGGCGACGACCGCGTGCAGGATGCCGCCGAGCGAGTCGCGCCGGAACGGCGACTCACCGCTGAGCGCCGTGCACAACAGCGCGCCCAGCGACCACAGGTCGGACTCCGGCCCGGTGCGCAGCCCGGACATCCGCTCCGGCGCGGTGTACTCGGGCGAGCCGACGAAGGAGCCGGTCTCGGTGAGCGTGGTGGCGCCCGCGACCTGCGCGATGCCGAAGTCGGTGAGCACGACGCGGTCGGTGCCGGACTCGATCAGGACGTTGGCGGGCTTGATGTCCCGGTGCAGCACCCCCGCCTCGTGCGCGGTGTGCAGCGCGCTCAGCAGGGCGATGCCGACCCGTGCGGCCTCGGCGGCGTCGACCGGGCCCTGCCGGGCGATCCGGTCGGCCAGCGAACCGCCGTCGATCAACTCCATGACCAGGTAGGGCCGTTCGTCCTGCTCCACCACGTCGTGCACGACGATGATGTGCGGGTGCCGCAACTGGCACACCGCACGGGCCTCACGGAAGCTGCGGTCACGGCGACGACGCGCGTCCTCGTCCGGGAGCGAATCGTCCGAAAGGAGTTCCTTGACCGCCACCTGACGGCCCAACAGCTGGTCGCTCGCCCGCCACACGACGCCCATGCCGCCGCGCCCGATGCGTTCCTCCAGGCGATAACGGCCCGCGATCAGCCGAATACCGGCTCCCTCGGTCCCCATGCGCCCCATCATGCCCCAGCGGGCGTCCGCGTCCTCGAAATCCGGTCGTCACCCGGCTACTGCGGCTGCCGCCAGCCCCGCAGGACCGAGGCGAACTGCCGGCTGGTCTGCGCCCAGTCCGCCGCGGGCGACGAGATGTAGATCGCGTACTCGATGCCGTCCCGGGAGACGTACGTCTCCTCCATGGCGCGCCGCGGGCCCGGGAACGGCGTGTCCTTCGCCTGCGCGGTCCAGGTGTACTCCCAGACGGAGCCGTCGAGGTCGCGGTAGAGGTTCTTTTCCAGCCGGACCCGGTGGTAGTCGACCAGCCGCCGGCTGAGCTGGTCGTCCAGGTCGAGTTGGTGCTCGTTCGCGTCCGGGAAGTCCGGTGAGCTGTCGAGGGCGATACGGACGAAGTGCTTGCCGCCGTCGGGCGTGTAGTCGACCTGCTTGATCTCGCCGGGCACACCGACGACCTTCCGCGACCAGCCCTCGGGGAGGTAGATGCTGAAGCCCCACTCGTCGTCGTACCGCTTCCACGAAGCGGGCACCATGCCCCCGGAGTTCGGCGAGGCGGTGTCGTCCCCGGCGGGTGACGTCCTGGACGGGTTCGTGTCCCCGCCCGACCCGGTGCTGTGCTCCAGGCCGCCCCACTTCTGGACGGCCACCGCCCCGCCACCGCCGAGCACCGCCGCCGCGGCGACGACGACGGCGAGGGTGCGCAGCCGGCGCCGGGGCCGTGCCCCGGCGCTGCCGCCCGCCGGCCCCGGGGGGACGGGCGTGGGCGCGACGGCCGTCGGCCCGGTCCCGGAACGGCCCGGGCCCGCCGGCGTTCCGTGGGCGGCGTCCCCGGCCGGGTGACCGTGGCGGCCGTAACCGGGGTTGTCCGCCCCGGAGGTGCGCAGGCCCGAACTCTGGGTCGGTACGAAGGCCTGGGCCATGCTCGGCCGACGGCCCTCCGCCGCCTCGGCGAGCATCTGCTCCGCCTCCTCCGCGCCCGGCCGCTGAGCGGGGTCCTTGCGCAGCAACGCGGCGATGACCGGCCCGAGGGGGCCGGCGTGGCGGGGCTCGTCGGCGTCCTCCTCGACGACCGCCTGCATGGTGCTCAGCGGTGAGGTGCGCCGGAAGGGCGAGCGTCCCTCGACGGCCGTGT
This sequence comes from Streptomyces actinomycinicus, assembly GCF_016741775.1. Lineage (GTDB taxonomy): Bacteria > Actinomycetota > Actinomycetes > Streptomycetales > Streptomycetaceae > Streptomyces > Streptomyces actinomycinicus. Next base: position 336,567 of record NZ_JAERRK010000002.1, read on the forward strand.
ACAGCGTGGCGCCCAGCGCCCACAGGTCGGACGACGGGCCGGGGTCGTGACCGCGGACCCGCTCGGGGGCGAGGTAGTCGACCGAGCCGACGACCTCTCCGGTGCGGGTGATGGTGGTGTCGCCCTCGATCTGGGCGATGCCGAAGTCGGTGAGGAGCACCCGTCCGTCGGAGCCGAGGAGGACGTTGCCGGGCTTGACGTCCCGGTGCAGCACGCCGGCGGAGTGCGCGGCGCGCAGCGCCCGCAGCACCCACAGCCCGATCCGGGCGGCCTCGGCCGGTTCGACGCGGCCCCGCTCCTTGACCGCGTCGGCGAGCGAACTGCCCTCGACCAGCTCCATCACGATCCACGGACGTCCGTCGTGTTCGAGCACGTCGTGCACGGTGACGACGGCGGAGTGGTTGATGCGGGCGGCGGCCCGCGCCTCGGCCCGGGTACGGGCGAGGAGGACGGCCTGGTCGCTGTCGGAGACGTAGAGCGCTGCGGTCAACTCCTTGATCGCGACCGTCCGGTGCAGCACCTCGTCGTGGGCGCGCCACACCCGGCCCATGCCGCCGCTGCCGATGGAATCGGCGAGTCGGTAGCGGCCCGCTATCAGCAGGCCCTGCATCTGATTCACGTTGCCCCGCAATGCTCTTGACAGGGTCAGCGTAAGGACCGGCCCCGCAACTGGGAACAAGCGGGGTGCCAAGGAAACCGCACTGTGACGATGGTCATTTCCGCGCGAGAACGGGAACCGGGCCGGCCCGGCCCGCCGTGGTGCACACGCTGCTCAACCCGTGTAGCGGTACGTCGCAGTAGCCTGCTCGTACAGCCGGGTGACCTCGTCCCGCTCGGCCTCCGGGCCGCGCACCTGGATGACGTGGTAGCGGCCGTTCAGCAGCAGCGCCATGTTCCGCACGTACAGGTCCCGCCCCTGCCCGTCGGTCCAGGTGAACTGCCCCTCGGCCATGGTGCGTCCACCCACCTCGATGGTCCGCAGGCCGGTGGCCGTGGCCCAGCTGGAGTCACGGTACGGCTGGAGTTCGCGTTCCTTGTCCCGCTGGTAGGCCATCGGGTCGCTGCCGTACCCGGACGCGCCGTCCCGGCCCGGTACGACGATCAGCTCGAACCTGCCGTGCCCGTAGACCACCTGACCTCGGCCGTTCTTCGGGGTGCGGTCCCAGCCCTCGGCGACGGCGACCCGGAAGCCGTCCGGGTCCTTGCGGAGGGTGAACCCGTCGGCGACGGAGGGGTCCCCGCCGGTCTGCGTCTCGGTCGCGGGCGCGGTGGCGGACGGACCGCCGTCCGGTGCGCTCTGCCCGGCGGAAGGCTGCCGGGTGTGCGAGGGCGCGGGGCTCGCCTGCCCGGCGGTGCCGGTACGGCCACTGCCCGCGGCTCCGCTCTCGCCCTGTTTCGGCATGAACAGCATCGCGTACGCGATCGCGCCGGCCAGCAGGAGCAGGATCAGCAGGAGCAGGGTCCGGCCCAGACCGCGCGGGGAGCCGGTGCCCTCCGGGGCCCGCTTGTGCCGGCCGTGCGGATGGGCCGCGGACAGCCCGGCACGCCGTCTGCGCACCAGCTCGCCGCGTCGCCGGACGATGGGCAGCCGGCGCGGGTCGGCGGGCGGCACGGGGATGACATGGGTACCGGCGTCCGGCTCGGGCGCGGAGCGCACCAACGAGCGCAGCCAGCCGCCCAGTTCCTCGAAGTCCAGCCGGTCGGTGGGGTCCTGTCGCAGCAGCGACTCGACGACCGGGCGCAGGGGGCCGCACTCCTCGGCGAAGGCGGGCGGCTCGGCACACACCAGCTGCACCAGCTCGGCCGTGGTCTCCTCCGGGTACGGCGCATGGCCCTGCACCGCCCGGAAGAGCAGCGCACCGAGTGCCCACAGGTCGGTGGCCGGACCGATCGGCGCCGCCAGCTGCCAGTTCTCGTGCACGGGCCCGGCCTGCTCCGGTGCCCATCGCTCGGTCACCGGTCCCACGACGGTCATCCGTACCTGCCGCGCCCGCTCGGCCGCCAGCGCGGTACCGGGCTCCCGCCGTCCGCCTCCCTGCTCGTCCCAACGGGCCGGCACCGGCTCGGGGCCGCCCAGTGCCGGGGTTGTGGCTCCGGGTCCGGTGCGGGGTGCGGCGCCGTGCCACGGGGTGCCGCGCACGCCGTAGGGGTCGGCGATCCGCCCGGGCGGCTGCGCGGCGCCCGCATCGGCGGAGGGGTACTCGGCGGGGAACGGCGCTGCCGTGCCGTGGGCGAGGCCGGTGCCGGTGTCGGTGCCGATTTCGGCCTCCGCGGGCCGGCGGGCTCCGGGGAGGGCGGCCCGGCCGTTCTGCTGGGCCTCGTGCACCCGGGCGGCGGCTCGGGCGCCCGCGCGGTACGCGGCGATGGCCCCGGCCCGCGCGGCCCGGATGTCCGCCCCGCTCTCCAGGGCGCGGGGGCCCGTCTGACCGGACGCCGCGGACCTTCCGTTCGCCGGCGGCGCCGGCAGGCCGCCGGCGGTCCGTGCCTGGATCGCCGCCCGGCGCGCCGCCTCGGGATCGACGTCGTCCGCTGCCGGCCCGCCGGCCCCACCGCCCGGCCGGGTACCGGGACCGGCAGCCCCACCCGAACCCACCGGCCCGCCGGGGACACCTGGGATGCCGGGGTCGGCGCCCGGTGCGCCGCCCTCCGGGGCCGGCACCGGGTCGTACCCGCACAGCGCCTCCTCCGCCGCGCCGACCGCGAGTCCGGTCAGCATCACCCGGCCGTCGTCACAGACGAGAACGGTGCGGGCGGTGATGTTGCGGTGCACCCAGCCGTGGGCGTGCAGCACCCGGAGCGCCATGAGCACATCGGAGGCGACCTCGGCCGCCCGGTACGGCGTCAGCGGCTGCTCGGCGAGCAGCGCGGCCAAGGGACGGGCGGCCACCAGCTCGCTGACGATCCACAGCGACCCGCCCTCGGCGAACACGTCGAAGACCTGGTCCAGGCGCGGGTGGTCGGGGATCCGGGCCGCCGCCTGCGCGGCCTCGACGGCGCGCCGCACCGCCGGATCGGCTGGGTTCCGGGTGGCCGTCCTGGCCTCCGGTGCCCGGCGGGACCCGCGCTCCCGCGCGGTGAACCCCTCGGGCAGCCCCTCCGCGTCGAGCACCTCGGCCTCGACCACCTCCGGCAACGGCACCTGACGGACCAGGACTTCCTGACCGCTGTAGGTGTCGAAGGCGCGGGACTCGGTGAGTTCGTACTCGTCGGACGGCGGCAGTGGCAGGCGGTAGCGGTCGGCGAGCACCCGACCCGCGTAGTCGTCCACTTTGCCTCCCCCGGCCGCCCGGTCGGTCACATCCGTTCGCCTCACGGCCCGTTTCGCACACGCATGCGGCTGCGTACGGTCCGCAACCATTCACGATACGTGCCGCAGGCAACCCGCAATGAGAGGATGACGGATTCTCACGCACCAAACCGGCGTGTGCGGCCTATGACTTGGGTTCGAACGCCTTCGTCAACGTCTTCCAGGTGTCCTTGCGCAGCTCGCTGGTCCAGTCGGCGTCCTTCGCGGTGTACATCAGCGCGTACCCCTGGTGGGCGTTCACCACGAAGCCCCGGTCGATCGTGCGGTACCTGGTGCCGCCGTCGGTATAGGTGAACTCCCAGTCGGCGGTGTTCCAGCCGCGGTAGTCCACCTTCTCGATGTGTATCTTCCGGTACTCGGAGCGGATCATGTAGCGCTCCTGGTTCTTCCAGTCCGCCACCGGGTCGCCCTTGGGCGTGCTGGTCCAGGCGACGAGCAGCTTCTGCCCGCGGGGGCCGGTGTAACGGTCACCGGTCGCCCCGCTCTTCTGGAACTTCCACCCCTCCGGCAGCCCGACCGAGTACCCCTGGCCGCCCTTGCGGGTCGAGACCACGGGCGCGCTCCCGCCGTCCTTGGCGCCCGACGAGCCGGACGAGCCGGACGAGCCGGACGCTTCGGAGTCGTCGGCGGACTCGCTGCCGCCGGCGTCGGCCGCGGAGTCCGAGCCCGGACCGGAGCCGGTGGTCGCCGAACTCTTGCCGTCCGTCCGCTTCCCGGTCTCCTTGCCGCCGTCGGCCGGCTTGTCCCGCTTGGTCGTCGCCCGGGCACTGGCCGCGGACTTGGCCCCGCTGCTCTTGCCGCCCTTATCGTCGTCGCCGCTAAAGGCGAAGGCCAGCACGGTCCCGAGCACCGCGAGCACCACCAGCACGGCGATGATCACCAAGGTGCGCCTGGGCACCACGTCGGTCAGCGGCGCCCTCGGCACCGGCCGCGGCGGCAGGTCCAGGTCCGGCGGCGGCACCACGGGCCACCCGGAACTCGGCTTGGCCGCTGCGGTGTTCGCCGCGCCCGCCGCATCCGTGGCCGGCGCCCCGGACCGCGGAGCCGATCCGGCGCCCGGCCCACTGGAAGAACCGGACCGCGCCGTCTCGGAGGCCGCGCCGCCGGCCCCCAGGGCACCGCCCGCACCCGGCTCCGCCGTCCCACCGCTCTTCGTGCGGACCGCCGCGGCCGTGGCGGCCCCCGCCGCCTTGCGGACCGAACGCAGCGCCCCGCGCAGCTTCTCGCCGGCCTCCTCGCCCCGCTTGCCGCCGGACTCACCCGGCTGCGCCGGCAGCGGCACCACCCGCGTGGCATCCATCGGCTCCGGCTCGGGCGCGCGGAGCACCGCGGCGAGCATCGCCCGGGCCCCGGCGTCGTCGAGCCGCTTGGCCGGATCCTTGGTCAGCAGACCGTAGATGACGTCCCGCAGCGGTCCGGCGTTCTTCGGCTCCTCCAGCGGCTCGGTCATCACCGCGGTGAGCGTGGCGATGGCCGAACCCTTGTCGTAGGGCGGCGCTCCCTCGACTGCCGCGTACAGCAGGCCGCCGAGGGACCACAGGTCGGCCGCCGGCCCCGGCTTGTGCCCACGGGCCCGCTCCGGGGAGATGTACGAGGGGGCGCCGACGAGCATGCCGGTGGAGGTGATGGACGGGTCGCCCTCGACCTGCGCGATACCGAAGTCGGTGAGCACCACCCGGCCGTCCTCGGCGATGAGCACGTTGGACGGCTTCACGTCCCGGTGCAGGATGCCCTCCCGGTGCGCGGAGCGCAGCACGTCGAGGATGGCGAGCCCCACCTCGGCGGCGCGCCTCGGCTCCAGCAGGCCGTCCTCCCGGATGGCCTCGGCCAGGGACTTGCCCTCGACCAACTCCATGACGATCCAGGGCCGGTCGTCCTCGTCGACCACGTCGAAGACCGTCACCGCGCTGTTGTTGCGGATCCGGGCGATCGCCTTGGCCTCACGCAGGGTGCGTGTGATCAGACGCCGCTTCTCCTCCTCGTCGATGTTCGACGGGAACCGCAGCTCCTTGACGGCGACCGTCCGGCCCAGGGTCTCGTCCTCGGCGCGCCAGACCGTGCCCATCCCGCCGCGGCCCAGCACGTCTCCCAGCCGGTACCGCCCGGCGAGGAGACGCCGCTCGTTCTTGTCCCGACGAGTCTCCTGACGGGGTGTGCCCGCCCGCTCCGCCTCCGACATGCGTCCCCTCATACAACCCGCCCTGACAGAGCCTCCATTGTCTCTCACCCGACAAGTGGCCGACGCCCAGGGTGCCCCTGCCCCCCGCCTGCCCTCCGCGGTCCGGACGCCCCCCTGAAGCACATGTTCCGCTTAACGGGATGATGGGTCGCAAGAAGGGAGGGACACAATGCCGACGCTTCGGTCAGTCCTGTCCATACCGGTGTCCCTGGCGCTGCTGCTCGCCCCGGCCGCATCCCAGGACGCCTCACCGGCCGCATCCCGGGCCGCCTCACCGGCCGCATCGGGGGACGCCTCGCGGGCCACGGCCACGGACGCCGTCCTGCCGCGGTTCGTCACCGACGGCAAGGCCCCTGCCGCGGCCCTGCTCGCCCGGGGCGACGCCGGGGACCGCATGCGCTTCTCGGTCGCCGGCCGGGGCATCTCCCGCGCCGACCACTTCCGCGTCGGCAGCATCACCAAGACCTTCGTCGCCACGGTCGTGCTCCAGCTGGCCGCGGAGCACCGGCTCTCCCTGTCCGACACCGTCGAGCAGCACCTGCCAGGGCTGCTCCGCGGGCGCGGCGCAGACGGCCGGCGCATCACCCTGCGGGCCCTGCTCACCCACACCAGCGGACTGGCCGACTTCACCGAAGCCACCCGGGGTGCCGTTCCCTTGACACCGCTTCAGGCCGTACGCATCGCTCTCACCCTCCCTTCGGCCCGTCCGGGCCGCTACTCCTACTCCAGCACCAACTACGTCCTGCTCGGCCTGGTCATCCGTCAGGTCACCGGTCACTCCTACGCGACGGAGGCCGAGCGCCGCATCGTCACTCCGCTGGGCCTGACAGGCACCTCCTTTCCCGGGTCCCGCACGTCACTTCCCTCGCCGCACGGCCGGGCCTACGCCGCCGACGGCTCCGACGTCACCCTGCTCGACCCGCGCGTGGCCGGCGCGGCGGGTGAGCTGGTGAGCACACTGGCCGATCTCGACCGCTTCTACGCGGCCCTGCTCGGCGGCCGGCTGCTGCCCCCGCGCCGGCTGCGCGAGATGCTCGACACCCGTGCCGCACACGGCTCGTACGGCATGGGCCTGTTTCCGGTGAAGCTGGCGTGCGGCACCACGGTGTGGGGGCACAACGGCCGGATCTCCGGGAGCTACGTGCGCAGCGCAGCCACCGCCGACGGCCGCCGTGTCCTCACATTCCGGGTGAACACGGACGCGATCACAGACTCCCGCGCCGAACCGGCCCTGCTCGCCGCCGAGTTCTGCCCTCGCACCCGGTAGAACGGCTGGGCCTCGGACGGAGATCCCGACTGGGGTCACTCCTTCGGGTGAACTCAGGCGAGACACCGCAAAGGAGAAACGGACACCACTCGCGACCGGTGCTACAGCGGCACGATGTCCGGGGCCCCGAGGCGTGCCGCGTCCGCGGTCTGGTCGTCCGGCTGGAGCTGGGACTCGCGTTCGGCCTCCACCCGCTTCTCGTAGTGCTCGACCTCGCGTTCGATCTGGTCCTTGTCCCAGCCGAGCACCGGGGCCATCAGTTCGGCCGCCTCCCGGGCGCTGCGGGTGCCCCGGTCGAAGGTCTCGATGGAGATGCGGGTACGCCGGGTCAGGACGTCGTCGAGGTGCCGGGCGCCCTCGTGCGAGGCGGCGTACACCACCTCGGCGCGCAGATAGTCGTCGGCGGCGTGCAGCGGCTCGCCGAGCGCGGGGTCGGCCGCGATGAGGTCCAGGACCTCCTCGGCCATCGAGCCGTACCGGTTCAGCAGGTGTTCCACCCGGGCCGTGTGGATCCCGGTGCGGGCGGCGATCCGGGCTCGCGCGTTCCACATCGCCCGGTACCCCTCCGCGCCCAGCAGCGGGGTCTCCTCCGTGACGCAGTCGGCGACGCGCGTGTCGAGACCGTGCACGGCCTCGTCGACGGCGTCCTTGGCCATCACGCGGTAGGTGGTGTACTTGCCGCCCGCCACGACCACCAGCCCGGGCGCCGGGTGGGCGACCGTGTGCTCGCGGGACAGCTTGCTGGTGGCGTCGGACTCGCCGGCCAGCAGCGGGCGCAGCCCGGCGTACACCCCCTGGACGTCGTCGCGGCCGAGCGGCACGGCCAGCACCGAGTTGACGTGTTCCAGCAGGTAGTCGATGTCGGCGCTGGAGGCCGCCGGGTGGGCCTTGTCGAGGTCCCAGTCGGTGTCGGTGGTACCGACGATCCAGTGCCGGCCCCAGGGGATGACGAACAGGACGGACTTCTCGGTGCGCAGGATCAGGCCGGTGGTGGAGTGGATGCGGTCCTTGGGCACGACCAGGTGGATGCCCTTGGACGCACGGACGTGGAACTGGCCGCGCTCGCCCACCATGGCCTGCGTGTCGTCGGTCCACACGCCGGTGGCGTTGACGATCTGCTTGGCCCGGATCTCGTACTCGCCGCCGGCCTCGACGTCCTGCACGCGCGCCCCGACGACCCGCTCGCCCTCGCGCAGGAACCCGGTCACGCGCGCGCGGTTGGCGGCCTTCGCGCCGTAGGACGCCGCCGTGCGCACCAGGGTGGCCACGAAGCGGGCGTCGTCCATCTGGGCGTCGTAGTACTGCAGGGCTCCGACGAGGGCGTCCTTGCGCAGGCAGGGGGCCACGCGCAGGGCGTGGCCACGGGACAGGTGACGGTGCAGGGGCAGACCCCGGCCGTGGCCGCGGGCCATCGACATCGCGTCGTACAGCGCGACACCCGAGCCCGCGTACAGCCGCTCCCAGCCCTTGTGCTGCAGCGGGTACAGGAACGGCACCGGTTTGACCAGGTGCGGGGCGAGGCGCTCCAGCAGCAGGCCGCGCTCCTTGAGTGCTTCGCGGACCAGGGCGAAGTCGAGCATCTCCAGATAGCGCAGGCCACCGTGGACCAGCTTGCTGGACCGGCTGGAGGTGCCGGACGCCCAGTCCCGGGCCTCGACCAGACCGGTGGACAGCCCGCGGGTGACCGCGTCCAGTGCGGTGCCCGCACCGACCACTCCGCCACCGACCACCAGCACGTCCAGCTCGCGCTCCGCCATCGCCGCCAGTGCCTCGGCGCGCTGCGCCGGCCCCAGAGTCGCTGTCCTCACCGCTGCCTCCCGCTGTCGCTGTCCGGCTCGCGTCGGCCGCACCCGGTGGGCGAAGCCCGGTTCATCCCCTCCTCATGCCCAAATTCTGACCGGCCTGCCCGACTCCAGCCACTACGGGCCACGAAGCTGTGGGCAACTTGCGCACAACCGCTGGAAGACACACGAACACAATCACACATAACGGTCATATAGGTACCTAGTCTGACAGTGCCCTCGCTCGCCCTGTTCACAGCGGTTGCACACCTGTGCCGCTCCGGCTATTGGGAAGGACGGCCCACGCCATGCCCGCAGACCTCGCCGTCATCGGACTCGGTCCCTACGGCTTGCCGCTCGCCCAGGCCGCCGTCTCCGCCGGCATCCCGACCATCGGTTACGCCACCGGCCCGGAGGCGGGCTCGCTCAGCCCCGCCGAGCTGCGCCGGATGCACGCGGCCGGGTTCCGGCCCGGCACCGACCCGGTCCAGCTCGGCCGCGTCCGTACGGCGGTGATCTGCGCGCCCACCCCGCGCGGTGCCGACGGCGGACTCGACCTCGGCCAGGTGGAGGCCGCCGCCCGGACCCTCGCCGGGCGCCTCCGGCCGCACACCACGGTCATCCTGGAGTCACCGGTGCTGCCCGGGACGACGGAGGAGTTCCTGCGCCCCCTGCTGGAGAAGGGCTCGGGTCTGCGGGCCGGCCGCGACTTCCACCTCGCCTACTCCCCCAGCCGGGTCGACCCCGGCAATCGCGACCACACGCCCGCCGGCACCCCGAAGGTCATCGGCGGCCTCACCTCGGCCTGCACCGAGTCGGCGGCCGCGTTCTACGGCCGGCTCACCGACAAGGTGGTACGCGCGCGTGGCCTGCGCGAGGCGGAGGCCGTGCACCTGCTGGAGACCAACTACCGGCACGTCAACATCGCGCTCGTCAACGAGATGGCCGTCCTCTGCCACGAGTTGGGCGTGGACCTGTGGGACGTCATCCGCTGCGCGGAGACCAAGCCCTTCGGCTTCCAGGCGTTCCGGCCGGGGCCGGGCGTCGGCGGGCACGGGGTGCCGCAGGACCTGACCGGACACGCGACCCGCACCCTGCGCATGGTCGAGCTGGCCCAGCAGGTCAACAGCCGGATGCCCCGGTACGTCGTCCAGCGCGCCGCGACGCTCCTCAACGAACACGGCAAGTCCGCGCGCGGGGCCCGCGTACTGCTCCTCGGCGTCACCTACAAACCCGACCTCGCCGACCAGCAGGCCACCCCGGCCCAGGAGATCGCCGTACGGCTGATGGAGCTGGGCGCGGCCGTGAGCTACCACGACCCGTACGTGCCCGCCTGGAACGTCCTGGACCGCCCGGTCCCCCGCGCGGACTCCCTGTACGAGGCGGCAGCCGAGGCCGACCTCACGATCCTGCTCCAGCAGCACCGGACGTACGACCTGCAAGGCCTGTCGGTGAAGGCCCAGCTGCTGCTGGACACGCGGGGGGCCACACCGACGGGGGCGGCACACCGGCTCTGAGGCGTCACGGGCGGGAGACGGCTTCCGGGGCGCCACGGGCAGGAGACGGCCTCCGGGGCGTCACGGCAGGAGACGACTCCGGGGCGCCACGGGCAGGGAACGGTCACGAACGGGAAACGGTCGCGCGGGAAAAGCGGTCACGGGCGGAAAACAGCCGGGGCGTTGTCGTTCCCGGCTGCTACTGTCCCCCGGACTCACCGCACACACGTGCGGTCGGGTCACCCGTTCCTGTCATCAGCCGTGCTCCACATTCGGGGGATTTCTGTCATGAGCCAGTCAACGCCGCCGCCTCAGCCGCCGCAGTCCGGTCCGTCGGTCGGCAACCCGTACGCCCAGCAGGCCCCGGCCCCCGCCCCCGGTGCGCCGTACCCGCCGCAGCAGGGCGCCTTCGCCGCGCCGGCGGCACCGGCCGGTCCGGTCCGGAACAACCTGGTGCTCGGCCTGGTGGCCGCGCTCGCCGCCGCCGTGGTCGTCGGTTCCCTCTACGGCGTCATCATCGGCGCCACCAAGCACGAGATCGGCTGGGCGGCCGTCGGCGTCGGCTTCGTCGTCGGTCTCGCGGCCGGCAAGGCCGGCGGCCGCAACCCCGCCCTCCCGGTCGTCGGCGCCGTCCTGGCGCTCGGCTCGGTCTACCTCGGTCAGCTGGTCGGCGAGGCGATGCTCATCGCCGATCACTTCCACGTGGGCTTCAACGAGGTCTTCTTCGAGCACCTCGACTCGGTCCAGAAGATCTGGAAGGAAGACGCCGACCCGCTCACCTTCGTCTTCTTCGGCATCGCCGCGTTCGCCGCGTTCTCCGGCGCCAAGAAGGCAGCCGCGTAAGGCTCGCCCACACGCGCAGGGGCCCGGTCACCGTGCGGTGACCGGGCACCTGCGCTTCGTACGGGGTCAGCGGCGGTGCTGGCTGTCCGCCACCGTCACCTCGACCCGCTGGAACTCCTTCAGCTCGCTGTAGCCGGTGGTGGCCATGGCGCGGCGCAGGGCGCCGAAGAAGTTCATCGAACCGTCCGGGGTGTGGGACGGGCCGGTGAGGACCTCCTCGATGGTGCCGACCGTGCCGAGGTCGACCTTCTGGCCGCGGGGCAGCTCCTCGTTGACCGCCTCCATGCCCCAGTGGTGGCCCTTGCCGGGCACGTCCGTGGCGCGGGCGAGCGGGGAGCCCATCATCACCGCGTCGGCGCCGCAGGCGATCGCCTTGGGCAGGTCGCCGGACCAGCCGACACCGCCGTCCGCGATCACGTGCACGTACCGGCCGCCGGACTCGTCCATGTAGTCACGGCGGGCCGCGGCCACGTCGGCGACGGCGGTGGCCATCGGGACCTGGATGCCGAGGACGTTGCGCGTGGTGTGCGCGGCGCCGCCGCCGAAGCCGACCAGGACACCGGCCGCGCCGGTGCGCATCAGGTGCAGGGCGGCGGTGTACGTGGCGCAGCCGCCGACGATCACCGGGACGTCCAGCTCGTAGATGAACTGCTTCAGGTTCAGCGGCTCGTGCGAGGACGACACGTGCTCCGCCGAGACCGTCGTACCGCGGATGACGAAGATGTCCACGCCCGCGTCCACGACCGCCTTGGAGAACTGGGCGGTGCGCTGCGGGGAGAGCGCGGCGGCGGTGACCACGCCCGAGTCGCGCACCTCCTTGATGCGCGCGCCGATCAGCTCCTCCTTGATGGGTGCCGCGTAGATCTCCTGGAGGCGGCGGGTCGCCTGCTCGGCCGGCAGCCCGGCGATCTCGTCCAGTAGCGGCTGCGGGTCCTCGTACCGCGTCCACAGGCCCTCGAGGTTGAGCACGCCGAGGCCGCCCAGCTCACCGATGCGGATCGCGGTGGCCGGGGAGACCACGGAGTCCATCGGGGCGGCCAGGAACGGCAGCTCGAAGCGGTAGGCGTCGATCTGCCAGGCGATCGAGACCTCCTTCGGGTCCCGCGTACGGCGGCTGGGGACGACGGCGATGTCGTCGAAGGCGTACGCCCGGCGGCCGCGCTTGCCGCGCCCGATCTCGATCTCAGTCACGTTGGTGGCCTTTCCCTATGCGTTGCAGCGCCTTCCAGTATCGCCGACGGGTACGACAAGGGCGGCCCCGGATGCTCCGGGGCCGCCCTTGCACCGCCGTCACGCGTGCGCGTGCGTCACTTCCTGCTGTAGTTCGGCGCCTCGACCGTCATCTGGATGTCGTGCGGGTGGCTCTCCTTGAGGCCCGCCGAGGTGATCCGCACGAAGCGGCCCTTGGACTCCATCTCGTCGATGGTGGCGGCTCCCACGTAGCCCATGGTCTGGCGCAGGCCGCCGACGAGTTGGTGCAGCACGTTGGAGAGCGGGCCGCGGTAGGGCACCTGGCCCTCGACGCCCTCGGGCACGAGCTTGTCGTCGGACGCCACCTCGGCCTGGAAGTAGCGGTCCTTCGAGTACGACCTGCCCTGGCCGCGGGACTGCATGGCACCCAGCGAGCCCATGCCGCGGTACGACTTGAACTGCTTGCCGTTGATGAACAGCAGCTCGCCCGGGGACTCCTCACAGCCGGCGAGGAGGCTGCCCAGCATCACCGTGTCGGCGCCGGCGGCCAGCGCCTTGCCGATGTCGCCGGAGTACTGGAGGCCGCCGTCACCGATCAGCGGGATGCCGGCGGGGCGGGCCGCGAGGGAGGCCTCGTAGATGGCGGTGACCTGGGGGACACCGATGCCGGCGACGACGCGGGTGGTGCAGATGGAACCCGGGCCGACACCAACCTTGATGCCGTCCACACCGGCGTCGATCAGCGCCTGGGCGCCGTCGCGCGTGGCGACGTTGCCGCCGATGACGTCGACGTCCACGCTGGACTTGATCTTCGACATCCAGCTGAGCGCGTTGCTGTTGTGGCCGTGCGAGGTGTCCACGACCAGGAAGTCCACACCGGCCTCGGCGAGCGCCTGGGCGCGCTCCAGCGCCTCGGGGCTGGCGCCGACGGCGGCACCGACGAGCAGGCGGCCCTCGGCGTCCTTGGCGGCGTTCGGGTACTTCTCGGCCTTGACGAAGTCCTTGACCGTGATCAGGCCCTTGAGGACGCCCTCGTCGTCGACCAGCGGAAGCTTCTCGATCTTGTGCTTGCGCAGCAGCTCCATGGCCTCGGGCCCGGAGATGCCGACCTTGCCGGTGACCAGCGGCATCGGGGTCATGACCTCGCGCACCTGACGCGTGCGGTCGCTCTCGAAGGCCATGTCGCGGTTGGTCACGATGCCCAGGAGCTTGCCGGCCGGGTCGGTGACCGGGACACCACTGATGCGGAACTTGGCGCACAGGGCGTCCGCCTCGGCGAGCGTGGCCTCCGGGTGCACCGTGATCGGGTCGGTGACCATGCCGGACTCGGACCGCTTCACCAGGTCGACCTGGTTGACCTGGTCCTCGACGGACAGGTTGCGGTGCAGCACGCCGACGCCGCCCAGGCGGGCCATCGCGATCGCCATGCGCGACTCGGTCACCTTGTCCATCGCCGCCGACAGCAGCGGGATGTTGACCCGGACATTGCGGGAGATGCGGGACGAGGTGTCGACCGCGTTGGGGAGCACCTCGGATGCACCCGGCAGCAGCAGCACGTCGTCGTAGGTCAGCCCGAGTGTCGCGAATTTACCGGGCACTCCGTCGACGTTTGCAGTCATGACACCTTCCCCAAATGGCCTTGATCGGTGCGGATGTCCATGCTAACGGGAAGCGTCGCTAGCAAATTCCACGGTACGGGGTCGCTTCAGGCTTCGTATGTTCGTACGGAATCGACGCCGGACCTGTTCAGCGAAGGAGCTACGGCGGCTCCCCGCAGGGCGGTTACTGTTCGGCGAGCGCGCGCAGGCGGCTCAGAGCCCGGTGCTGGGCCACGCGGACCGCCCCGGGTGACATTCCCAACATCTGCCCCGTCTCCTCCGCGGTCAAGCCCACGGCGATCCGCAGCAGGAGCAGCTCGCGCTGGTTCTCGGGGAGGTTGGCCAGCAGTTTCTTGGCCCACTCGGCGTCGCTGCTGAGCAGGGCGCGCTCCTCGGGGCCGAGGGAGTCGTCGGGCCGCTCGGGCATCTCGTCGGACGGCACCGCGGTCGAGCCCGGGTGCCGCATCGCGGCGCGCTGCAGGTCGGCGACCTTGTGGGAAGCGATGGCGAAGACGAAGGCCTCGAAGGGGCGGCCGGTGTCGCGGTAGCGGGGCAGGGCGAGCAGGACCGCCACGCAGACCTCCTGGGCGAGGTCCTCCACGAAGTGGCGCGCGTCGCCGGGGAGCCGGGACAGCCGGGTACGGCAGTAGCGCAGCGCCAGCGGGTGCACGTGCGCGAGCAGATCGTGCGTGGCCTGCTCGTCCCCGTCGACGGCACGGTGCACGAGGGCACCGATCGCCCCCTGGGCCGTGCCCGCCTCGTCGTCGCGCATCGGTCCATGGTGCCCTGCGGCCGTCCGGTCCGTCGCATCGTGTTCGTGGTTGTGCACCGAAGCGTTATGAGCAGGTGCGCCGGCACTCATCCCCTGCGCCCTCCCCTTCCGCTCGACCGACTCGTCCCCGAGAGACTCCACATCTCAAGGATGCGGCATCCGCGCCGAAACGAGCAGCGCACGTCCGGCGGGCCGCCTTGTGCATGTCCCTCCGGGGGCCGGCGGGGTGGTACACACGGGCAGCGCTCGCCGCCCGTGCGGCGCGGCGAGGAGGCCCGCCGGGGCAGCCACTCGCCGGCCCGCTCGGCCGGGACGCGGGCTGGTCCGCCGATGTGTCCGCCGCCGCGTCCGCCCAGGTGACACGTGCGGAACGGTCGCCTTGCGGTATGCCCGGCAGGGCCCCGCGCTCGGGACGCGGTCGCCTGCCGATGGGTACGGCACGGGGGTACGGGTCGGCCGTTCGTCGCGCACACGTGTACGACTTGGACACGGGTCCCGGGACGGTCGCCTACCGCTGGGTGCAGCACGGGCGCACGCCTGGAACGGTCACCCGTCGGCGGGTACGGGCACGGCCCGGCCGAGCCGTGGTCGCACGCCGAGCGGCCGACGGCACGGCGCCCGCGCGCCGCGAGCGACCGAGGCGGCCGGGACGCCGGGGTGCGCAAGCCCACCGCAGGCATCCCCACCGCGGGCATCCCCACCGCAGGCATCCCGACCGTGCCCCGTACGTGCGGCCCCGCGGGGCCGCACGGCCGTCAGCGGACCAGGCCCCAGCGAAAGCCGAGGGCCACCGCGTGGGCCCGGTCCGAGGCGCCCAGCTTCTTGAACAGGCGTCGGGCGTGGGTCTTCACGGTGTCCTCGGAGAGGAACAGCTCGCGGCCGATCTCGGCGTTGGAGCGGCCGTGGCTCATGCCCTCCAGCACCTGGATCTCGCGTGCCGTGAGGGTCGGCGCGGCACCCATCTCGGCCGAGCGCAGACGGCGCGGGGCCAGGCGCCAGGTCGGGTCGGCGAGGGCCTGCGTGACGGTGGCCCGCAGTTCCGCGCGGGACGCGTCCTTGTGCAGGTATCCCCGCGCGCCCGCGGCCACCGCCAGGGCCACGCCGTCGAGGTCCTCGGCGACCGTGAGCATGATGATGCGCGCGCCCGGGTCGGCGGACAGCAGCCGGCGCACGGTCTCGACGCCGCCCAAGCCGGGCATGCGCACGTCCATCAGGATGAGATCGGAGCGGTCGGCGCCCCAGCGGCGGAGGACTTCCTCGCCGTTGGCCGCCGTCGTCACACGCTCGACACCGGGCACGGTCGCGACCGCGCGGCGGAGCGCCTCTCGGGCAAGCGGGGAGTCGTCGCAGACGAGGACGGATGTCATGACCGCCCTCCGCAGCTGATGCGCGTCACCTTGAGCCTCCAGGCTGGTACGGAATCGTCACCTGTGCGGTCGACCGTCTCGGACGCCTGCCCGAGCGCTTGTGTTTTCAACCGCCTCCGCACTCTCAACGACGGTCACTCGAAAGAGTTACGGGGCTGCGTGCCGTCTTCGGCACTCTACGTGAGGGGGTCGACACGGTGCAGACATGCCCGACGGACCCTCAACTTTTCATCACAACCTATGCCCCATTCAGCCCATTTTCTTCCCGTTTTGCAGTGTCCGGGGCTAGATTCGCAATGAGTCATATTTTCATCTCCTTAGACCGGAGATGTACGGTCGTTGGCACCGTATCCGCCCAGAACGGCTACAAGGGGTCACGTAATGGCAGATTTCTCCCGCCTTCCCGGACCGAACGCGGACCTGTGGGACTGGCAGCTGCTGGCTGCCTGCCGCGGGGTGGACAGCTCGCTCTTCTTTCACCCGGAGGGCGAGCGCGGGGCGGCTCGGAGCGCTCGCGAGAACTCGGCCAAGGAGGTCTGCATGAGGTGCCCGGTCCGTGCGGAGTGCGCGGCGCACGCGCTGGCGGTACGCGAGCCGTACGGCGTCTGGGGCGGCCTGACCGAGGACGAGCGTGAGGAGTTGATGGGGCGGGCGCGCAACCGCCTGGTGGCCACCTCCACCACCAGCGGGGACACCGCCTCGAACCACTGAAGGAACGTTTCTGCACCCATCGCCGACCGGGTGCGCACCTTCTTCCCCCTGGGCACGCGCGCGCGTGCCCACGACTCTGCCGCTGCCGTACCCCCGCCCACGCGCGTGCCCACGACTCTGCCGCCGCAGCGTCCCTCAGGCGTGCGGCCCCATGCCTCCGCCGTCGAACCTCTTGTGCGCACCTAGCCCGTCATGCGCATCGCCCCAGGACGATGCAGCCGCGTCGTTATGCGCATGGCACCCGGGACGATGCAGCCGAGCCCGTCATGCGCGGCCGGCCGCCCGGGCCAGTTGTTCCAGCGTCGCCGCCACGGCCGGCACCTGCGCCAGGTCGGGCAGGGTGAGGGCGACGATCTCGCGCCGTACCGTCGGCTCCAGCCGCACCGTACGCGCACCCCTCGGCCGTACCGACTCCACCGCCAGCTGGGGCAGGACGGCGACGCCCAGGCCCGCGCCGACCAGGCCGACCACCGCCGGGTAGTCGTCCGTGGCGAAGTCGATCCGCGGGGTGAAGCCGGCCCCCTCGCAGACCTCGACCAGCTGGCCGCGGCAGCGGGGGCAGCCGGCGATCCACGGCTCCTGGGCCAGTTCGCCGATGGCGACGGTGTCCGCGCGCGCGAGCCGGTGCCGTTCGGGTACCAGGGCGACCAGACGGTCCGTCAGCAGCGGGCGCACCACGAGATCGTCCCAGTCCTCGGCGACCGCCGCCCCCTCGTAGCGGAAGGCGAGGGCCAGATCGCAGTCGCCCTCGCGCAACAGTTCGACGGACCTCGGGGGCTCGGCCTCCACCAGGGAGACCCGGGTGCCGGGGTGGGCGGCGCGCAGGGCGGCCAGGGCGGTGGGGACCAGGGTGGAGCTGCCGCTGGGGAAGGAGACCAGCCGGACGCGGCCCGCGCGCAGTCCGGCGATGGCTGCGACCTCCTCCTCGGCCGCGGTCAGCCCGGCGAGGATGCCGGAGGCGTGCCGGACGAGGGCCTCGCCGGCCTGGGTGAGGCGCATCTCGCGCCCGGTGCGGACCAGCAGCGGGGTGCCGACCGAGGCTTCCAGGGCCTTCATCTGCTGGCTGACGGCGGGCTGGGTGCAGCCGAGCTGGCGGCCCGCCGCCGAGAAGGAACCGGTGGCGGCGACGGCGCGCAGGACGCGGAGATGACGGGCCTCGATCACTCTCCGAGCATAAGGGCAGCTTGGGTGTGCTGCAGAATTCTCACTCGACGCTTTGAGGGCGCTCCCGTACCGTGCCGGCATGAAGCTTCTCTCGGTGAATCTGGGCCGCCCGCAGCCGGTGCCGTACACGGACCAGCCACAGGGCGTGACGGGTATCGACAAGCGCCCCGCCGATGGGCCGGTGCGCGTGGCGGCCCCCGGCCCGGCGGGCACCGGCGGCAGCGGGCTGACCGGTGACACGGTGTGCGACCTGCGTCATCACGGCGGTGACGACCAGGCGGTGTACGCCTACGCGCGCGAGGACCTCGACCTCTGGGAGGGCGAGCTGGGCCGAACGTTGGCCAACGGTTGCTTCGGGGAGAACCTCACGACGAACGGGCTGGACGTGTCGGGCGCCCTGATCGGCGAGCGCTGGCGGATCGGGTCCGGGGTGGTCCTGGAGGTGACCTCGGGGCGCATTCCGTGCCGTACGTTCCAGGGCCATCTGGGCGAGCGCGGCTGGGTCAAGAGGTTCACGCGGAAGGGCGCAACGGGTGCCTACCTCCGGGTGATCGAACCGGGCGAGATACGGGCGGGCGACCCGGTCGAGATCGTGCACCGGCCCGACCACGGGGTGACGGCGGCCTTGGAGTTCCGCGCGACCACCACCGAGCGGGAACTGCTGCCCCGGCTGCTCGCGGCGAGCGACGCGCTGCATGCGCGGACGCTGGCGGCGGCACGCAAGTACGCGGCCGAGCACGGCGCCTGAACGGCCGTCAGCATGACGTGGGATCAGGTTGCCGTGGCCAGCGGAGCCTGTCGGTCCGGGTCACTACCCTTGGGCCATGACAACGGCTCTGATTACGGGATCGACCGCGGGAATCGGTGCCGCGTTCGCGCGGCGGCTGGCGGCTGACGGGCACGACCTCGTCCTGGTGGCCCGGGACACCAAGAGGCTGCGCGAGCAGGCGACGGAACTCCACGACCGGCACGGCATCGAGGTGGAGGTGCTCACCGCCGACCTGTCCGAGGACAAGGGCATCGAGGCGGTGGCCGACCGGCTCGGCGACCGCAAGAACCCGGTCGACCTGCTGATCAACAACGCCGGCTTCGGCAACAAGGGCCGCTATCTGGACGTGGCGATGGCGGACGAGCTGAAGATGCTCAAGGTGCACTGCGAGGCGGTGCTCCGGCTGACGTCGGCGGCGGCCGAGGCGATGCGTGAGCGCGGCCGGGGCGGCGTGGTGAACGTCGCCTCGGTGGCCGCCTTCGTGCCGCGCGGCACGTACGGCGCGTCCAAGGCGTGGGTCGTGCAGTTCACCCAGGGCGCGGCGAAGGACCT
This sequence comes from Streptomyces actinomycinicus, assembly GCF_016741775.1. Lineage (GTDB taxonomy): Bacteria > Actinomycetota > Actinomycetes > Streptomycetales > Streptomycetaceae > Streptomyces > Streptomyces actinomycinicus. Next base: position 355,564 of record NZ_JAERRK010000002.1, read on the forward strand.
CGCGGGCAGCGGGGTCCGGCTGATGGCGCTGTGCCCGGGCTTCGTGCGCACCGAGTTCCACCAGCGGGCCGGTATGGGCACGGACAACATCCCCGGCTGGATGTGGCTCGACGCCGACAAGCTGGTCGCCGCGGCCCTGTCCGACCTCGCACGCGGCAAGTCGCTGTCCATCCCGGACCCCCGCTACAAGGCGCTGATGGGCCTGGTGAAGGTGACACCGCGCGGACTGCTGGGCGGCATCAGCACCCGGACGGGGCGCAAGTACGGGCCGCAGTAGGCGTCACCGGTGCATCGCGGCAGGCGGTCTTCAGCGCGCGCGCCTCGTCGGCCAGGAGCGGCACCGCTTCCGGCAGGCACGCGAGGAGGGCGGGCAGCGCTGAAGCCCATCCGCCGTGCTGCAGGCAGAGAGCCGTCAGTCGCCGGGCGCGGCCGAGTTCCGGCTCGGCGACGGCGATGAGCGCGTAGGCCCGGGCTGCCGTTTCCCGGTCGGTGACCGATGCGGCCAGCTCCTCGGCCCGGTCTGTCTCCCCCCTCTCCACGAGGGTCTCCACCACCGCGAGCTGACACTGTGTGAGGTCGCGGGTGTCCGACGCCCGCACACTGTCCATGGCCTCGTCGAAACGCCCGAGCGCGGCCTGGATCCGGGCCCGTTCTACGGATCTGGACGGCGACATGAGGGAGATCAGCGTCGGGAACGGTGCCGCATCGACCAGGCGCGCTGCCTCGTCGGTGTCTCCCAGCGCCAGACGTGCCTTGACCAGGGCCAGTGTTCCCACGACCTGGTACTCGCCGGCGCCCTGCAGCCGGGAGTGCATCTCGTCGGCCAGCACACGGGCGCGCGGGTGTCCGGCCCCGGCCATCGTCTCGGCCAGCTCCCCGAGGAAGTGCAACTGCAGGCCCTGGTCCAGCGGAGCGGTGCCGGAGCGGATCACCGCCTCCGCCCGGTCGAAGGCGCCTGCGGCGGCCATACCCCGGGCCAGACTGGTCTTCAGACGGGTGAGGAAGATGTCGAGCAGGGTGTCGCGACGTCCCTCTCCAGGGGCCGGGTCCTCCGCAACCGCCGGGTCCTCCCCAGCCGCCGGATCCTCCCCTGCTACCGGATCCTCCCCTGCTACCGGGTCCTCCCCAGCCGGCGGGTCTTCCGCGGCTGCCGGGTCCTCCGCGGCGACCAGGCCCTCCGCCAGTTCGTACTCACCCGCCGCGGCCCAGCCGCGGACGACCGTCTCCAGCATGTGCTCCCGCCGGAGGTCGTCACGGACCGCCCGCGCCAGACGCTCGGCACGGCTCAGCTCCCCCGTGGCCACCAGGGCGTCGACGACCGACTCGAGCGTGCCGTACCCGCGGAGGAAGCCGAGGCCGTCCCTGCTGTACAAGTCCGCCGGTATCAGTTCCTCGACGCCGTCGAGCAGCTCAGCCGCCAGCGCCCGGCGCCCGCCGTCGGCGAAGGCCAAGGCGGCACGTCCCAGCGTCCGTACCGTCTCGGGCACATCCACGACACGTACCTGCGCCTCGACGTCCGTGAGGAGCCCTGTGGCTTCTTCCGGACGCCCGGCGCGGGCGAGGGCGGCGGCGACCTGCGCCAGACTCTCGGCACGGTGGTGCGGGGCGGTGAACCGGGCGCACAGTCGGCGGGCCCGGTCGAACTCGCCGGCGTCGGCCAGCGCACGGACGACGGCTGTCAGGGCCGCCGAACGTTCCGCCTGGCCGTCGATGCGGTAGGCCGTCGACACCGCCCGGTCGTGCGCACCGTCCGCCGCCGACGACTCGGCGACAGCCCGCCGCACGCGGTCGGCCTGGTCCGGGGAGAGGATCCGGCGTGCCACCGTCTCCGCGTCCTCGTGGCGTCCCGCCCGCGCCCAGGCCTCGGCCACCTGCCGGAAGGTCTCGGTGTCCCGGACCTGGTCGATCTCCCCGAGCAGGGACTCCACCCGGTCCAGTTCTCCGGCCCCGGCGAGCAGCCTCACGAGGCCGGCGGCACCGCCGTTGTGCCAGTACTCGTCCCCTCTGGCCCGTGCCAGCGCGGTGGCGCGTTCGGCCTGCCCGGCGGCCACCAGAGTCTCCAGCGCGTCGCTCGTGCGGCGGTCGCTGAGGGCATACGTCTGGGCCTCTGTGTACAAGTCCTCCGCCCGCCGGAGGTCGCCGCTCTCGTGCACGGCGGCGGCGAGGCCCAGCAGGGCGCAGGCCCGGAACTCCGGTGCGACCGCCCGTGCCATGGCCTCGGCGTCGCCGCTTCGCCCGGCCCGCACCAGGGCTCCCACCAGCGTGACCCTCATTCGCTCCCGGCAGTCCTGGTCCGTCTCGTCCCGGATCGCCGTCTCGGCCAGGTCCCGGCGGCCGGCCGACACCCAGACGTCGATCAGACCGATGCAGGGCCACGCCCCCAGGGCCTCCCGGTCGAGCTCCCGCACGACATCGAGGGCCTGCTCGTGCCGCCCCGCCTCGGCCAGCGTCCGCGCGGCCCGCAGGCGGACCAGGTCACCCTGCAGCGGGGGACAGCGGCGAGCCAGCTCCACGGCCTCACCGATCACCTCCACCACAGGCCCCTGCGGGTCGCGTGTGCGCAGCAGTTCGACCGCGACCGCACAGAGGGCGTCGGCCCTGCGGAAGTCGTCCGGCAGGCTGCGTGCCAGGACCAGGGCCCGTTCCGGCTGCCCCGCGACGGCCCAGGCCCAGGGCAGCACGGACGGGGTGCAGGCCCCCCGGCTCCGCAGCCGGTCCGCGTGGATGGCCAGCCGTAAGGAGTCCCAGGGCAGCCGTGTGCCGTGCGCAACGACCAGGCGTTCCGCCGTCCGCACCTCGTTCAGGGCCGCCGCGTCGCCCCCCGTCCGGAGCCGCATCCGGTCGTGACGGCTGCCGTCCGTGGCCAAGGCCACCAGCCGTTCCGCGTCCCCGCTCGCGTGGACCATCCGGAAGTATCCGGCCAGCAGATAGCCGGGGGTGTCGCCGGGCCAGCCCCGTTCCCGCCACCGGCCGGCCCAGGTGTGCAGGCTGCTCCGGCAGCGGGCGAGTTCGTCGGGTCCGAGCATCTCCCGCGCCTGCACGTGCAGTTCCTCGTGGCCCAGCAGCCACGCGCCGGTCCGTTCCTCGAAGGACCGCCCGTCGCGGGTGCGGAGGATGTCCCGCACCCGGTAGGGCACCGCTCCCGTCAGCGCGGCCAGGTCCTCGGCGGTCAGGCCGCCGCCCGCCGCCGTCACCAGGGCGAGCAACTCGCGTTCCAGGCCGCCGGTGTGAAGGAGCCGCTTCAGTTCGCGTTCCGCCTCGGCCCGGACGTCCTGGGCGTACGGGGACGGCGCGAGGGCGCGCACGATCGCGGGGTCACGCAGCGGATGGTTCCGCGGCACGTCGCTCGGCAGCGGCGGGTTGAGCCGGCCCGAGACCACGACCCGCATTCCTCCCTCCGGTCGCGCGGGAAGCAGGCTGGCGATGCTGTGGGCGTCCGGTCCTGTGGTGACGCCACGGTCCTCGTCCAGGCCGTCGACCAGCAGGACGAGGCGTTCGCCGCGCTCGGCGCACGCGTGGGCGGCGGTGTCGTACAGCTGGAGGAGGTGAGCGACGCGCGTCGCCCCGGTGAGGTGGACCGGGAGGGGCTCACCGGCCAGTTCGGCCAGTTGCTCCAGGACGACGTCGGCATACGCCGTCACGTCGTTCTGGGCTCCGTGCCGGGCGGTGACGAAGAACGGAACGATCCTCGTCCCCGGCGGAGGATGCAGTGCGAACCAGGTCAGCAGGGCCGTCTTGCCCGCCCAGGCCTCCGCTCGCCACCAGGTGTACACCGGACCGTGCGTGGCGGTGCAGAACGCGGCCAGTTCCGCCAGCTCCGCTTCCCGGCCGGGCAGTTCGGGAAGGGCGCCCGCCCGCACCTGGGCCCAGTAGGCCGAGCGCACGGCCGGAGCGAACTCGAGCCGGTCGATCCGGTTGTGGTCTCCCGTGATGGCCACGCCGATGCCGCCGCCCGCGGCCACCGACCCCTCGCCCGACGAGCTGACGGCCGTCCCGCCCGGGGCCTGGGCTGCCGGCGCCGCTGCCGTCGGCGCCCTGTCCTCGGCCGACCGCCTCCCCCACCAGCGCATGGCGTCATGATGCCAAAAGAGGAGAATGAAGGTGTTGTACCGGACTCAGGGGGCCGGAAGGCGGTGTCATGACCTTCGTACAGCTCATCGAGTGCAGGACCAGCCGGCTGGACGAGATGAACCGGCTCATCGACGACTGGGTGCGGCAGACCAAGGGGAAGCGGACGGCGACGCACGCGGTGGTCGGCAGGGACCGCTCGGACGCGTCGCACGTCGTCGAGGTGGTGGAGTTCCCGTCGTACGAGGAGGCGGTGCGCAACTCGAACCTCCCGGAGACCGACCGGATCTTCCGGGACATGGTCGCGCTGTGCGACGAGGTGCCGACGTTCACCGATCTGGACGTCGTACGGGACGAGCGGCTGGCCGAGGAGACCGTGCGCAGGTTCTTCGCCGCGCTCGCGACCCCGGGCGAGCTGCCGCCGCTGAACGATCTGCTCGACGAGGACATCCACAGCCGTGATCCGGTGAACCCGCAGGACACCATCGGGCTGGACAGCGTGCGTGCCGAGTTCCGGATGTGGCGCCGTGCCTTCGACTTCGCGTTCTCGGTCGAGGACGTGCTCTGCCAGGACGAGCGGGCCTGCGCGCGGTGGACGTGGAACGCCACGCACCGGGGCGACTTCCTCGGGATCGGGTCCACGGGCAGGCGGGTCACGATGACCGGGATGACACTGTTCCGGTTCGCGGACAACGGCAAGATCGCCGAGCTGTGGTGGCAGCACGACCAGCTGGGACTGATGCAGCAGCTGGGCGCCCTCGACGAGTTGGAGCAGTAGACGGGGCGAAGGCCCGGCCCCCGAAGGGTGCCGGGCCTTCACTCGAAGACGGTCGCCTCAGTGGGCGTGGCCGTGGCTGTGGCCGTGGCCCGCGGCCTCCGGCTCCTCTTCCTTCTTCTCGACGACCAGGGTCTCGGTCGTGAGCAGCAGGGAGGCGATGGAGGCGGCGTTCTCCAGGGCGGAGCGGGTGACCTTGACCGGGTCGATGACGCCGGCCTTGATCAGGTCGCCGTACTCGCCGGTGGCGGCGTTGTAGCCCTGTCCCTTGTCCAGGTCCTTGACCTTGGACACGATGACGTAGCCCTCCTGGCCGGCGTTCTCGCCGATCCAGCGCAGCGGCTCGACCGCGGCGTTGCGGACCACGGAGACACCGGTGGCCTCGTCGCCGGTCTTGTCGAGGTTGCCCTCGAGGATCTTGGAGGCGTGGACCAGGGCGGAGCCACCACCGGAGACGATGCCCTCCTCGACCGCGGCGCGGGTCGCGGAGATGGCGTCCTCCAGACGGTGCTTCTTCTCCTTCAGCTCCACCTCGGTGGCGGCGCCGACCTTGATCACGCACACGCCGCCGGCCAGCTTCGCGAGGCGCTCCTGGAGCTTCTCGCGGTCCCAGTCGGAGTCCGTGTTCTCGATCTCGGCCTTGATCTGCGCGACGCGGCCGTGGACGTCCTCGGACTTGCCGCCGCCGTCGACGATCGTGGTGTCGTCCTTGGTGACGGTGATGCGGCGGGCGGAGCCCAGCACGTCGACGCCGACCTGGTCGAGCTTGAGGCCGACCTCCTCGGAGATGACGGTGGCACCGGTGAGGACGGCCATGTCCTGCAGCATCGCCTTGCGGCGGTCGCCGAAGCCGGGGGCCTTCACCGCGACGGCGTTGAAGGTGCCGCGGATCTTGTTGACGACCAGGGTCGACAGGGCCTCACCGTCGACGTCCTCGGCGATGATCAGCAGCGGCTTGGAGGAGCCGGCCTGGATGACCTTCTCCAGCAGCGGCAGCAGGTCCGCGATGGCGGAGATCTTGCCCTGGTTGATGAGGATGTACGGGTCCTCGAGGACGGCCTCCATGCGCTCCTGGTCCGTCACGAAGTACGGCGACAGGTAGCCCTTGTCGAAGGCCATGCCCTCGGTGAAGTCCAGCTCAAGACCGAAGGTGTTGGACTCCTCGACGGTGATGACACCGTCCTTGCCGACCTTGTCCATGGCCTCGGCGATCAGCTCGCCGACCTGCTGGTCCTGGGCGGACAGCGCGGCGACGGCGGCGATGTCGGACTTCTCGTCGATCGGGCGGGCCGAGGCCAGCAGCTCGTCGGAGACGGCCTTGACCGCGGCGTCGATGCCCTTCTTCAGGGCGGCCGGGGAGGCGCCGGCGGCGACGTTCTTCAGACCCTCGCGGACGAGCGCCTGGGCCAGGACCGTGGCGGTGGTGGTGCCGTCACCAGCGATGTCGTTGGTCTTGGTGGCCACCTCCTTCACCAGCTGGGCGCCGAGGTTCTCGTACGGGTCCTCGATCTCGACCTCGCGGGCGATCGTGACACCGTCGTTGGTGATGGTCGGGGCGCCGAACTTCTTGTCGATGACGACGTTGCGGCCGCGGGGGCCGATCGTCACCTTCACGGTGTCGGCCAGCTTGTTGACGCCGCGCTCAAGGGCGCGACGGGCGTCCTCGTCGAACTTCAGGATCTTCGCCATGGCAGCGGGAGCCCTCTCGGAAATCTGTGGGTGAAAAACGCCGCGCCCCGGGCGCCCGGCTTCTTATCGATCGCGGGGGGCCAGGGGCGCGGCTTCAAGCAGAGAGTCGCTTGAGGTGACTACTTCTCGATGATCGCGAGGACGTCGCGAGCCGAGAGAACGAGGTACTCGTCGCCGTTGTACTTCACCTCGGTGCCGCCGTACTTGCTGTAGAGAACGACGTCACCGACCTTGACGTCGAGCGGCAGACGCTCGCCGTTCTCGAACCGGCCCGGGCCCACGGCGAGGACGGCGCCCTCCTGGGGCTTCTCCTTCGCGGTGTCCGGGATGACCAGGCCAGAGGCCGTGGTCTGCTCGGCGTCCAGCGGCTGGACCACGATGCGGTCCTCGAGCGGCTTGATGGCAACCTTGGAGCTGGCGGTCGTCACGATCCGACCTCCCCCTTCGGAGATCTCACGGGGTTAACTGTCTGAGGTGGCGACCAGGTCGATCCGTCGTCGCGGGTGCCGGACCTGCCCGTCGCGTTTGTTGGCACTCTCACCTGCGGAGTGCCAGAGCCGAGACTATGACCGGGGTTAGCACTCGGTCAAGCGGAGTGCCAATTGCCGTGCGGCGCGTCGGCCGGAAACGGTGCGCGCGGGTGTCCTGGCGGGCGGTGTCGGTCCGCTGTCCCGGGGGCTGCCGCCCCCGGACCCCGCTGTCGGGCCTGACGGCCCTCGTCCTCAGACGCCGGACGGGCTGGATCTCCGCAAACGCCGGACGGGCTGGATCTCTGCGAACGCCGAACGAGCTGGATCTCTGCGAAGGCCGGGCGGGCCGGCTTTCGGCGGGCGGGCCGGCTTTCGGCGGTCGCGCCGGGTTCTCCACGGCTCTACAGGTAGTCCTCGAGCCGACCCACTGTCAGTCCCTGCTCCTGCGTGCGTCTCAGTACCCGCACCGTCCGCTCCCGCAGCGGCGGCCCGGACGGCTCGCCGGGGGCGACCAGGACGATGTCGCCGGGGCGGAGGTGGTGGGGGCCGTGGAGGTAGGTGAGGCCGGCGGGGGTGAGGGCGGCGCGCCAGAGGACGATCGCCGTGATGCCGCAGTCGGCCGCCGCGCGCAGGGTGGTGGGGTCGTACGAGCTGTGGGGCGGGCGGAGGAGGCGGGGGCGGACGCCGAAGCGGGAGCGGAGGCCGTCCCGCTGACCGCAGATCGCGGCGCGCTGTACGGCGTACGGCAGCCCGGCCGGGGCCCGGTGCCCGGTGATGCGGTTCTGGATGCCGGCGCCGAGGGTGCGCAGGCGGGTGAAGTGGTCGCGGCCGGGGCCGGCGACGCCGGCGGTGAGGAAGAGGGTGACGGGGAGCCGGAGTTCACGGACCATGTCGACGAACCGGGGGTCCCGCTCGGCGCCGTCGTCGTAGGTGAGGAAGACGACCCGGTCGCGGGTGGGGACGCGGTCGACCACCGGGGGCAGACCGTGGGCTCCCCGGTGCGCGGCGAGCGGCCGGGCGGGGTGCAACGGGGAGCGGGCGAGCGGTTCGGCCAGGCCCCAGCGGCGGTAGCCGCGGTCGTGGGCGGGGCGTCGCGGGCGCACCCTCTGGGCGGCCTTCTTGCCGAGGCGTTCGATGGGGTCGACGGACTGGGCGCAGCCCATGAGGAGCAGGGCCGAGGCGAGTACCACGGCCGTGCCCCGCACACGCCTCACAGGTAGTCCTCCAGGCGGGCCACGGCGTAGCCCTCGCGCGTGACCTTGTTCAGGAAGCGCCGCATGTCGTCCACCATCGTGCCGTTCCAGTCGTCCCGGCCGCGGAAGTGGGTGAGGACGATGTCGCCGGGGTGCAGGCTGCGGTCCCAGTCGCGGTACTCCCAGTGGTCGACGAAGACCTCTTCGTCCCAGATCGGCGCGTACTTGATGCCGCAGTCCTTGGCGGCGCGGAGGGTGTCGCCGTTGTAGTTGCCGTACGGCGGCCGGAAGACGGTGGGCGCCTTGCCGAACTGCTCCTTCATGACGGCCTGCATGCCGCAGATCTCGTCCCTCTGCTCCTCATAGGACAGGCCGGGCAGGTAGGGGTGGGTGAGGGTGTGGTTGTTCAGGGTCACACCCTGCGCCTGCATCCTGCGGAAGTAGCCGTAGTCCTCCTTGACCAGGTAGTCGCTGAGGAAGGCCGAGTAGGGGATCTTCAGCTCGCTCATCATGCGCAGGAAGGCCGGATCCTTCTCGGCGCCGTCGTCGATGGTGAGGAAGACGACCTTCTTCCTGGTGGGGACGGTGGTGAAGACCGGCGGGAGACCCTCTTCCTCCTGGCCGTCGACCTCGAAGCCGTCCCGGGGGGCGATCGCCGGCTTCTTCGCGGGCGGGGCCGGGGGTGTGAGCGGGACGTCGTCCAGCCCCCAGCGCCGGGCGGCGGCGGCCAGCCGGGCGTGTTCCGCGGCCTGGCGGGCCCGCGGGTCCAGGGGGCGGGCGGGGCCGCCTTGGCCGTGGGCCGGGGCGGGGTCGCCGGAACAGCCGGTGAGCAGGGTGGAGGCGGCCAGTGCAAGGGCTGCGGAGCCCGCGACCGCCGTCGTGATCCGCGCCCGGCTTTTGTCATTTTGTACTACTGCTCGCATGGTGCCGGATCCTCCCAGGCCCCGGCCCGCAACCCGGCCCGACACCGCCGCCGGAGGCGGACCATCCACCGACTGGCCCACAATGACCCGGTGAACGACCTCGCTCTGCTCCTCACCCCTGAAGGCCGTGCCCTCCTCGACGAGGTGCGCGGCACGGCCCCGGCCGACGAACTCACCGTCGCCACCCGGCTGCGCCGTGACCACCCGGCGGAGCTGGTGTCGGCGGCGCTCGGCCAGGCCCGGCTGCGGCAGCGGGCGGCGGCGAAGTTCGGGGACGAGGACGCCGGGCGGATGTTCTTCACGCCGAACGGGGTCGAGCAGTCCACGCGGGCCGGCGTGGCCGCGTACCGGGCGCAGCGGTTCCGGGAGCTGGGCGTGACCTCCGTCGCCGATCTGTGCTGCGGGATCGGCGGGGACGCGATCGCGTTCGCGCGGGCCGGTATCCGGGTGCTGGCCGTGGACCGGGACCCGCTGACCGCGGCGACGGCGACGGCGAACGCGGAGGCGCTGGGGCTGGCCGGTCTGATCGAGGTGCGGGAGGCGGACGTCACGGAGACCGACGTCACCGGCTACGACGCCGTGTTCGTGGATCCGGCGCGCCGGGGCGGACGGTCAGGAGGACCCGCGCGAAGCGCGTCCGCGAGGGGCGGCGGCCGGGCGACGGGCGGGCGCATCTTCGATCCGGAGGCGTACTCGCCGCCGTTGTCCTGGGCGGTCGCGACCGCTCTCGGGGCACCCCGCGCCGCCCTGAAGATCGCCCCGGGCATCCCGCACGAGACGGTCCCGGCCGAGGCCGAGGCCGAGTGGATCTCCGACGGCGGCGACGTGAAGGAGGCGGTGCTGTGGTTCGGGACCGGGACGGCCGGGGCCGTACGGGCGACGCTGCTGCCCGGCCCGCGCACACTGCACGGCCGGGGGCTGCCCGACCCCGGCGTACGGCCGGTGGGGCGGTACCTGTACGAGCCGGACGGTGCCGTCATCCGCGCGCACCTGGTCGCGGAGGTGGCCGAGGAGGTCGGCGGCGGGCTCCTGGACCCGACGATCGCGTACATCACCGCGGACGAGCTGCGGCCCACGCCCTTCGCCACGGCCTACGAGATCACCGACCGGCTCCCGTTCAACGTCAAGAAGCTGAAGGCCCTGCTGCGGCAGCGCGAGGTCGGCACGCTGACCGTGAAGAAGCGCGGGTCGGCGGTGGAGCCGGAGGAGCTGCGCCGCAAGGTCAAGCCACAGGGCCCGAACGCGGCCACCGTGTTCCTCACCCGGGTGGCCGGGGCACCGACGATGCTGGTCGGCGGCCCGGCCCAGGCCCCGCCCGGGGCGTCCGCGCTCCGCTGAGCGGCGGCTGCCGCTCCTCCCCGCTGCGGCCCGGTCCGGGCGCCCGTACCGGCCTCCCGCAGGGGCCCTCGTCGGCGGCCCGCCGCTACTTCAGTTCCAGGCCGAACGACGCCTTCCTGTACGGCGCCTGTACCGCCTTGCCGCCGAAGGTGAGGGCCGCGTCCGTGGTCAGGCCCGAGGGGCGTCCCCGCAGCACCCACACCGCGCCGTCGTAGCCGTCCTCGCCGGGAGCGGCGGCGGCCAGGTCGGCGTGGCCGTTGCCGTTGACGTCGAGCAGCCGGACGACGTACCCGAAGGAGTCGTACTGCTCGGCGGTGCCGGGAACGCCCCCGGTGTTCTGGCCGAACGCCTGGGCGCCCGCGCCGGTCAGCCCGGAGCGGCTGCCGCGCAGCACGTCGACCACGCCCTCGCCGTTCTCGTCGGGCGCGCCGACCGCCAGGTCGTCGATGCCGTCGCCGGTGATGTCCCCGACCGCGACCGACTGGCCGAACTTGTCGGTTCCCTCCCTGCCGCCGGGCACGCCGGGCGTGTCCTGCGTGAACTCCTTCCAGGTGTCCTGGCCGCCCAGCCCGGCGGCGCCGCCGTACATCACCCAGACCGAGTTGTCGTCCTGGAAGCCGGTGACGAGGTCGTCGTAACCGTCGCCGTTCAGGTCGCCGATCGCCGCCGCGCCGTCGCCGCCCGGGTGGTAATCGGTGACGCGGGACAGGCCGGCGGGGCCGCTCAGGTAGAGGACGCTGCAGTCGTTGCCGTCGCCGCAGTAGCCGGTCAGCACGAGGTCGGCGCGTCCGTCACGGTTGATGTCGCCGGTGTCGCCGTCGCGGATGTCGATGTACTGGAGGTGCTCGGGGTCGAACGGGGTCCGGGCGGCCGGGGTGCCGGTGCGCTTGAGCGGGCCCTTCCAGATCGTGGCGGTGGTGCCGGCCGGGTCGTCGCCCGAGCCGAAGCCGGCGGCGAACAGGGCCAGGTCGAGCCGCCCGTCGCCGTCGAAGTCGGCGGTCTGGGTGTCGGTGGCCGGGACCGGCGTACCGCCGGACAGCCCGCGCGGGCCGCCCCATACGACGACCCCGCCGGCCCGCGGCGACGCGCTGCCGACGACGAGGTCCGCGTAGCCGTCGCCGTCCAGGTCGCCCTTCGAGACCTGCAGCCCGAAGCGCTGGCCCTCGGCTGGGGCGCCGGGGATGCCGGCGGTGGCCCGGCTGACGGTCGTGCGGTGGCTCGTGGACAGGCCGTGCGGGCCGCCGTACATCACGGTGACGTAGCCGGCCCGGGCCTGGCCGCCGACCGTGCCGTTCGGCGCCCCGACGGCCAGGTCGGCGTAGCCGTCGCCGTTGAAGTCGTCACGGACCGGGGCGCTCTTGGGCGGGGTGGCGGACGCGGCCGGGGCGGCGAGGCCGAGGGCGGTCAGGCCCAGGGTGAGCGGCAGTGCCCAACGGGCGTGCGAACGTGCGCGGAACAACGGAAAACCCCCTGGTGTACAACTGATCGGTCACCGCCGGAGACCAACGGGTCCCCGGGAAGGTTGCACGGTCGTCCTTTAGCCTTTCTTCAACGGTTTTCTTTTCGGACATGATTCTCATGTATTGAGGGGATTGGGGCGGGTATGTTCGGCAGGGGTGATCGGGAGAACTATTTCTCCGGATACGGATCGCGCGTCCTCGAAATTCCGAAAGAGCTGCGCGGGCGGGCGGTGATTGTCGAGGCGTGGGGCTGGCTCGGCAGTGGTGGTGGTTTTCAGGTCGTCGGCGTGAACCGGCCGGGCGGGCGCTACACGGAGAAGACCGCCGGCGAGTCCGGGGCCATGCGCGAGAAGGCGCACATTCTTCTGGGGCCCGGAGAATGTGACGAGGTGCGGATCATTCGCGGCTGGAAGATGCAGGGACGGTGGAAGGTCCGGTTCGTGGACGCGATGTCCGTGGGTCCGCTGCCCCCGAAAGCCCAGGGGGGCGCCTCGCGGTTCTTCCGGTGCCCGGCACCGGGGGCGCGGATCTCCGCGGAGTTCGGTGATGCCGGGGGACGACTGGGCATCTACGACGAGCGGGGGCGCTGCATTCGCGTGCTCGCCGGGCGTGGCCACCGTTTCGACGACGTCGTCACCGTCCCCGACGTGCAGGGCGTGCTCGCGGTGGAGGGACCGGAGCTCAAGTGGGGTCCGATGACGGCATGGTCGCTGCGCACCGGCCCCGATCCCGCCACAGACTGAGCAACCTCCCCGCCGCGTCGCGTTGCTCCTCGTGTCGTGTCACGGGCGGAACGTAGGACCGAATGACGAAGGGACCGTCAGCGGAGGCCGTGAGGATCGGCTTCCTTCGGAAGTTCTCATCCGGCGGTCCCGTCCGCCGACGCAGAACACCCCGCCTCCGGAGAACCGGAGACGGGGTGTCGAATGGAGCGCCGGGCAGGCCTTGCACCTGCATTTCCCCGCAGGAAGCGGGGCGTCTTTCCTTGGACCACCAACGCACTGCGTCCGGGCCGGTGTTCCGGCCGTTCGCTGTGTGATGATCATAGCGCAGACAGGGGGCGCCTGCGCAAGCCCGGCCCGCCACCGAGCACGGGGCCGGCCCGCCACGGAGCGCGGGCTCAGTGGTCCGCCACCGCCTCGAACCGCCACCGATGGACGGCCCGCGTCACCAACGCCGCGTCGGGCTCGGGCAGTTCGGGCAGCTCGGCGTCGTACGGCGCGTCCCACCACGTGATGACCAGCACCCGGTCCTGCGGCGCCCGGAAGGTCTCGCGCCGCAGCGGTTCGGCGCCGAGCGGCTGCCGGCGGGCCCAGGCCAGCAGGTCCCCGCCCCGGCCCTCGACCGCCCGGGCCTCCCACATCAGGGCGACGGTCACGAGTACAGGTTCTCCTTGCTCACCTCGTGCACGTGGTCGTGGTCGTGCCCGGGGACGTGAGGATCCGTCACCGGCAGGGAGGAGTCGGCGGACAGGTCCCAGCTGGAGGCGGCCCGGTTACGGGCGACCATCTCGGCGCCGAGGGCCGCGACCATCGCGCCGTTGTCCGTGCACAGCTTGGGGCGCGGCACCCGCAGCCGGATGCCGGCGGCCTCGCAGCGCTCCTGCGCCAGGGCACGCAGCCGGGAGTTGGCCGCGACCCCGCCGCCGATCATCAGGTGGTCGACGCCCTCGTCCTTGCAGGCGCGCACGGCCTTGCGGGTGAGCACGTCCACCACGGCCTCCTGGAAGGAGGCGGCCACGTCCCGGACCGGGACCTCCTCGCCGGCCGCGCGCCTGGCCTCGATCCAGCGGGCCACGGCGGTCTTCAGACCGGAGAAGGAGAAGTCGTACGCCGGGTCGCGCGGGCCGGTCAGGCCGCGCGGGAAGGCGATCGCCTGCGGGTCGCCCTCCTTCGCGTACCGGTCGATGACCGGGCCGCCGGGGAAGCCCAGGTTGAGCACGCGGGCGATCTTGTCGAAGGCCTCGCCGGCCGCGTCGTCGATGGTCGCGCCCATCGGACGGACGTCGGAGGTGATGTCCTCCGACAGCAGCAGGGACGAGTGGCCGCCGGAGACCAGCAGGGCCATCGTCGGCTCGGGCAGCGGGCCGTGCTCCAGCTGGTCGACGCAGATGTGGGAGGCGAGGTGGTTGACGCCGTACAGGGGCTTGCCGAGGGCGTAGGCGTACGCCTTGGCGGCCGAGACGCCGACGAGCAGGGCGCCCGCGAGACCGGGACCGGCGGTGACCGCGATGCCGTCCAGGTCCTTGGCGCTGACCCCCGCCTCCTTCAGCGCACGGTCGATGGTCGGGACCATCGCCTCCAGGTGCGCCCGGGACGCCACCTCCGGCACGACACCGCCGAAGCGGGCGTGCTCGTCGACGCTGGAGGCGACGGCGTCCGCCAGCAGGGTGGTGCCGCGGACGATGCCGACGCCGGTCTCGTCGCAGGAGGTCTCGATGCCGAGTACGAGAGGCTCGTCGCGGGAGTCAGTCATTGATCTCGGTTCCTTGTACTGAAGAGGCGCCCGGGGCGGATCCGCTGTCGGATGCGACGGTCAGGCGCATCACCAGGGCGTCCACGTTGCCCGGCTGGTAGTAACCGCGCCTGAACCCGATGGGGGCGAAGCCGAAGCGCTCGTAGAGCTTCTGGGCGCGGACGTTGTCGACCCGGCACTCGAGCATCACCTCGTGACACTCGAACGCGGTGGCGGCGCGCAGCAACTCGGTCAGCAGGCGGGCGCCGAGGCCGGTGCCCTGGTGGTCGCGGGCGACGGCGATCGTCTGCACGTCGGCCAGCTCACCGGAGGAGGCCAGGCCCGCGTAGCCGACGATCCGGCCGTCGGACTCGGCCACCAGGTAGCGCCGGTTGGCCTCGGGACCCCGGGCGTGGGCCAGCTCGGACCAGAACATGCCCCGGGACCAGGCGTCCTCGGGGAACAGGTCCTTCTCCAGCTCCAGGACCGGGTCGATGTCCCACCAGCGCATCTCACGCATTCGGGGGGTTGCCGGCTGTGTCACTTGGGGGTGACCACCTTGTAGTTCTTGGGGACCTGGGCGTCGGGCCGCCGCAGGTACAGCGGCCGGGGCGCCGGGAGTTCCTCGCCCGCGGCCAGTTTCCCGGCCGCGAGGGAGGCGAGGGCGGCGGCGGACACGTGCTCGGGCTCATGAGCGCTCGGGAACGTGTCGGGGTAGAGCAGCGCGCCCGCGCCGACCGCCGGGAGCCCCGCCACCCGCTCGGCGATGTCGGCGGGGCGGTCGACGGCCGGGTCGGTGAGCCGGGTTCGGGAGTCGGCGTACGTCGCCCAGTAGACCTCCTTGCGCCGGGCGTCGGTCGCCACGACGAAGGGGCCCGTCTCGATGTCGGCGGCGTGGGCCAGGCCGTCCAGCGTGCACACGCCGTACACGGGGACGCCCAGCGCGTGGCCGAAGGTGTCGGCCGTCATCAGGCCGACGCGCAGGCCGGTGTAGGGGCCGGGGCCGGTGCCGACGACGACGCCGGTGACCGCCTCCAGCTTCAGGCCTGCCTCGGCGAGGACCCGGTCGACGGCCGGCAGCAGCAGCTCTCCGTGCCGGCGCGCGTCCACCTGGCTCGACGAGGCGATGACGTCGGTGCCGTCGTGCAGGGCGACGGTGACGGCGGGTGTTGCGGTATCCAGAGCGAGCAAGAGCACGCGAACAGCCTACGGCGCCCGCGGCTCGCGCACGGCCGTCCGGGTCGGACGGTCACCGGCTGCTACGGTCTGTACGAAGTACGACATATCCCTCGAGGCAGAGGTGGGCGCAGGTGGCAGGGACCAGCTCGGGCATCGTGGCCGGCCTCACCGTGGCGGCCCTCGGAGGGGTCGGATTCCTCGCCTACCAGGCACAGGCGACCGTCCCGGCCGGTCCGGGCGGCCGGCCCGGGGCGACCCCCTCCTCCTCGGCGTCCGCGAAGAAGGCGCCCCGGGACCGGCGCAATCCGGCCGCGCTGCCGTCGAATTCCGGTACGGGTGAACGGGTCGTGTACTCGGTGGACGACGACCGGGTGTGGCTGGTCTCCGCGGGGAACCGGGTGCAGCGCACCTTCACCGTGCACCCGGGCAGCGTCGACCCGGCGCTGGGCACGTACTGGGTCACCTCCCGGTCGAACGCGGCCACCGGGACCGACGGCATCCCCGTCGAGCACGTGGTGCGGTTCACCAGCATCGAGGGAGTGACGATCGGGTTCAGCGCGGCGGTGGGCGACAGTGCGGGCATGGCGGCCGACCCGAGCGTGAAGACGGGCGGCATCCGGGAGTCCCGCGCGGACGGGAACGCGACGTGGCGGTTCGCGACGATCGGCGTGCCGGTGGTCGTGATCCGCTGAGCACCCCTCGCGGCCGGACGTCGCTCGTGGCCGGTCCGGCTAGGCGTTCTCCTGCGGCCCTCGCGGGGGCTGCCCGTTCGCGGCCTGCGGGGCTCGCGGGGGCCGGGAGACGGCGTCGGCCGCCACGCACGAGGCCAGCAGATCGCGCACCGACACACCGGCGGGCTGGGCGGGCCGGGGCCGGTCCGCGGGGCGGGCTGCGGTCATGGACGCCTCCTGAGGTGCGGGGGCGGGCGTGGTTAGGCATGCCTAACCACGGGCTGGCTACCATGTCACCACGCCCGGGAGGTCCTGCGCAATATGTTGCCGACGGGATGTCGGAAAGAGCCGGGCCACCCGGCCCGCGGGCCCTCAGCCGGCCAGCGTCTCGAGGTCCGCCTCGGACCAGCGCTCGCCGAGGCCGGTCAGGGTCACGTGCCGCACCTCGTCCGTGGTGTCGCCGACGGCGCGGTGGATGACGACCTGGAGCCGCTCCTCGGTCAGCTCCTCGACCTTGCCCTCGCCCCACTCCACGACGATCACCGAGTCGGGCAGCGAGACGTCGAGGTCCAGGTCCTCCATCTCGTCCAGACCGCCGGCGAGCCGGTAGGCGTCCACGTGGACCAGGGGCGGGCCGTCGCCGAGCGAGGGGTGTACCCGGGCGATCACGAAGGTGGGCGAGGTGACCGCGCCGCGCACGCCCAGGCCCTCGCCGAGCCCGCGGGTCAGCGTGGTCTTGCCCGCGCCGAGTTCCCCGCTGAGCATCACCAGGTCGCCCGCGCGCAGCAGCTCGGCCAGCCGGCGGCCCAGCTCGCGCATCTGCTCGGGCGAGGTGATCGTCAGCCGGATGTCAGCGGGGTGGCGCGCTGCTGCGGGTGCTGCTGGTCGTTCCATAGCCACTTACGGTAGCCCCTGCGGGCACCGCACCCGCGCGGGTGAGCAGGTCGGCGAGGCGGTCGGTGACCACTTCCGGGTGTTCCAGCATCACCAGGTGCCCGGCGTCCGGCACGAGCACCAGTTCGGCGTCGGGCAGCAGGTCGGCGATGGCCTCGCTGTGCTCGCTGGGCGTGACCAGGTCCCGCACACCGGCCAGCACGAGCACGGGCATGTCGCGGAAGCAGGCGAGCGCCTCGGTCTTGTCGTGGTCGGTGAAGGCCGGGTAGAACTCGGCGACCACGTCGATCGGCGTGGACTCGATCATCCGCTCGGCGAACCGCTCGACCGCCGGGTCGACGTCCCGTCCCGCGAACGAGTACCGCTTGATGATCCCGGCGAACAGGTCGGCGGTGGCCCGGCGCCCCTTCTCCACCAGCTCCGCCTGCTGCCCGAGCGCCTTCAGCACTCCGGGGAGGATCCGGCGCACCGCGTTGACGCCGGCCACCGGGAGGCCGAAGTTGACCTCGCCGAGCCGCCCGGACGACGTCCCCACGAAGGCGGTGGCGACGACCCGGTCCCGGATCAGCTCGGGGAACTCGGAGGCGAGCGCCATCATGGTCATCCCGCCCATCGAGTGACCCACCAGCACGATCGGCCCGTCCGGTACGGCGGCGTCGAGCACGGCCTTCAGATCGCGGCCGAGCTGGTCGATGGCGAGGGGCACCCGGTCCCGGGTCTGCGCCACGCCCCGCCCGGACCGGCCGTGGCTGCGCTGGTCCCAGTGCACGGTCCGCACCACCCCGCGCAGGGCCGCCCGCTGGAAGTGCCAGGAGTCCTGGCTGAGGCAGTAGCCGTGGCAGAAGACGACGGTCACCGGGGCGGGCGCCTTGCGGCCGAAGAGCCGCCGCCGGCGCGGCGAGAGGTTCGGCCCGGTATCGGGCTCGGCCTCGTCCACCTCGTAGTACAGCTCGGTGCCGTCGTCGGAGTACGCCTTGCCAGGGGTGCCGCGCAGGGTGCCGTACGGCCCGGCCGAGTCCAGCGCCAGGCGGGCCTTGCGGCGCATCCCCCGCCCGACCGTCATCCGCTCGACGGCGACGCCGGCCGCCGCGCCCGCGGCCAGCACGCCTATCGCGGCGCCGGCGATGCCGGTCGCCCTGCGCCAGCTGCCGGCCGCCCCCGCGGCGGAGGCGGCGGCCGCCGAGGCGACGACGTCCGCCACGGCCTCCGCACTGCTCTCGCTCACGTACCGCTCCTCTTCGCCGTACTGCAGTTCGCCTGGTGGGTGAAACGGATGGTTCCGGATGATGTCGCTGTGCTCTTGCGTGACGGGTGTGACCGGTGATCCGGGTAGCCGTTCTCCAACGGGCTATCCGGGGCTATCCGAGTTCTTCCCCGTTCACATAGACGCGAGGAACGCGCGTTCCGATGCGCGTGACGATTTCGTACGCGATCGTGCCGGAGGCCTGGGCCCAGTCCTCGGCGGTGGGCTCACCCCGGTCGCCGGGCCCGAACAGCACCGCCTCGGTGCCCACCGGGGGCTCGTCGCCGCCCAGGTCCACCACGAACTGGTCCATGGCGACCCGCCCGGCGACCGTCCGCCACTTGCCGTCGACCAGCACCGGGCCGGTACCGGAGGCGTGCCGCGGGATGCCGTCCGCGTAGCCGACGGGGATCAGGCCGAGGGTGGTGTCGCCGGGGGTGACGTAGTGGTGGCCGTAGCTGACGCCGTGCCCGGCCGGGACGTGCTTGACCAGGGCCAGCGAGGCCCTGAGCGTCATCACCGGGCGCAGCCCGAAGTCCGCCGGGGTGCCGATCTCCGGGCTGGGCGAGACGCCGTACACGGCGATGCCCGGGCGGACCAGGTCGAAGTGGGTCTCCGGCAGGGTGAGGGTGGCCGGCGAGTTGGCGATGTGCCGCACCTCGGGCCGGACGCCCTGCTCCTCGGCGTACGCCACCATCTCCCGGAACCGGTCGAGCTGGGCGGTGATGGAGGGGTGGCCCGGCTCGTCGGCGCAGGCGAAGTGCGACCACAGCCCGGTGACCTTCAGCAGTCCCCCGGCCTCGGCGCGCAGGGCCTCGCCCACCAGCTCGGCCCAGTCCGCGCCGGGTTGGCAGCCGTTGCGGCCGAGCCCGGTGTCCGCCTTGAGCTGCACGCGGGCGACCCGGCCGGCCTCGCGGGCGGCCGCGGTGACCTCCCGCAGGGCCCACATCCCGCTCAGCGACACGTCGATGCCGGCCTCGATCGCCTGCCGCCAGGGGCCGCCCGGCACCCAGAGCCAGCACAGCATGGGCCCGGGCAGTCCGGCCGCACGCAGTGCGAGGGCCTCGTCGGGCGTGGCCGTACCGAGCCAGCTCGCGCCGGCCTCGAGGGCCGCGCGGGCACAGGGCACCGCCCCGTGGCCGTACGCGTCGGACTTGACGACGGCCATCACGGCGGCGCCCTTCGCGCGGGCGCGCAGGGTCCGCACATTGGCGCGCAGCGCGCCGAGATCGATCTCGGCGCGGGCGCGCAGGGCGGCGGTCGGCACAGCAGCAGTCTCAGTCATCGCGCCCCCAGTCTCTCAGAGGCCGCCGACAGCCCTCCGGCACCGCCCCCTGCAATATCTCAGGTGCCCGGCCGGCGCCCCCATACGTACACCTTGTCGCCTTTCTTCAGCGTGTTCCACAGTTTGCGTGCGTCGCCGAGCTTCAGGTTGACGCAGCCCATGGAGCCGACGGTGGTGTAGATGCTGCCGTAGACGGCGTGGAAGGCCTGGCCGCCGTCGAAGAACTGGGCGTACGGCATGGGCTGGTTGTACAGCGTCGACCAGTGGTTCTTGTGCCGCCAGTAGACGGTGTGCCAGCCCTTCCGGGTGGCGTACCCATTCCGTCCGCTGCGCATCGGCACGGGTCCGGACACCACCTTGCTCCCCTTCTGCACCCAGGTGAGCTGCCGGCTCAGATCGACGCAGGCGACCCGGTACGACTTGACCGGGCACTTCCTGGCCGCGTTCGGGTTCTTCCCGGCGGACAGCAGCATCATGGTCGACCAGGTGACGGGGCCCGCGAAACCGCCGGCGGGCTTGATCTTGTACTTGACCTGGAACGCCCGGATCGCCTTGCAGTCGGAGGCGGACTGCTTCCCGTCCACCTTCAGCTTCAGCCATCCTTCCACCTGGCGCTGGTAAGGGCCGGTCAGCTTGCTGCACGTCACCTTGGCGACGGCGTCGGCCAACGGCACGTACTCGATGAGGTCGTACGTCCCCGGCGGGGCGTCCCTGGGCTCGACGGCGTCCTCCGCCTTGCCGGGTGTGTACACCTTGGGCGGCAGCGCCTGGTCCGGGGTGTCGATCTGCCAGGGCTGGGCCGGGCCGGGGGGCACCCCGGGGACGAGGTCCTCCAGGGGGACGGGGGATGTCTCGAAGGCGGGGGTGCCGGGAGCCGGGTGGGTGGTGGCGGGCGCGGCGGCTCCGGCGACACCGCCCACCGGGAGGACGGTCGCGGCGGCGAGCACCACCGCGAGGCTCCGGCGGGCAACGAGTCTGCTGATCATGTGGTCAGCCAAACGCGGGGGGTGTGCGGAAACGGGGTGGCGCGCGGGTGGGGTCACCCGGGGGGTGCAGGGGTTGGGGCGCCGTGGAATTCAGGGGCGTGGAATTCAGGGCCGTCGGGGGCAGGCCGTCGGGGGCAGGCCGTCGGGGGCAGGGCCGTTGCCCGGGTGCGGGTCCGCTGTGGCCGGTCGCGCAGTTCCCCGCGCCCCTTGGGGGTGCTTCCGTGCGTCGTGCGGGTGCGGGTGCGTGGGGGTGCTCGCGCAGTTCCCCGCGCCCCTGGGGGGTGCTTCCGTGTGTCGTGCAGGTGCGGGTGCGTGGGGGTGCTTGCGCGGTTCCTCGCGCCCCTGGGGGTGCTTGGGGGGCTCGCGTGGTTCCTCGCGTGCCTTATCGGGCCGTTGCTTGTACGTCTCGCCAGGCCTTCGGGATGTGTGAGGCGACGTCATGTGCGCCCGTCGGTGAGCCTGCCGCGGCGAAGCGGCCGGCCAGGCCGTGGAGATAGGCGCCCGCGCTTCCCGCGTCCACCGCACTCAGCCCGGCCGCCAGCAGGGACCCCGCCAGCCCGGACAGCACGTCCCCGCTCCCGGCCGTCGCCAGCCACGGCGTCCCCGTGGCGTTCGCCCGCACCGCCCCGCCCTCGAAGCCGGCGACCAGTGTCGTCGAGCCCTTCAGCAGCACCGTCGCCCGGTACACCGCCGCCAGCTCCCGCACCGCGGCCAGCCGGGCCCCCTCGACCTCCTCGCGGCGCACGCCCAGCAGCGCGGCGGCCTCGCCCGCGTGCGGGGTCATCAGCGTCGGCGCCGCACGGCCCCGTACCGCGTCCCGTTCGGCCAGCCGCAGCCCGTCCGCGTCCAGCAGCACCGGTACGTCCGTTCCGAGCACCTCGGCCACGGTCGCCGCGTCGTCCCCGGCGCCCGGCCCGACCACCCAGGCCTGCACGCGCCCGGCCCTGGCCGGTCCCGCGTCGGAGACGAGGGTCTCCGGGAAGCGCGCGACGACCGCCTGCGCGGCCGGCCCGACGTACCGCACCGCCCCCGCACCGCCCCGCAGCGCCCCGGACACCGCCAGCACGGCGGCCCCCGGATACCGCGCCGACCCGGCGGCGATGCCGACGACGCCCCGCCGGTACTTGTCGCTCTCCGCGACGGGCACCGGCAACAGCCGGGCCACGTCCGCGTGTTGCAGCGCCTCCAGCTCGGCGGCCCCGGCGGCCGGCTCCAGGCCGATGTCGACCAGCCGGACGACCCCGGCGTACTCCCGCGCGGGATCCACCAGGAGCCCCGGCTTGTACGTGCCGAAGGTGACGGTCAGGTCGGCCCGCAGCGCGGCGCCCCGCACCTCACCGGTGTCCGCGTCGACGCCGCTGGGCAGGTCCACGGCCACGACGGCGGCCCGGGATGCCGTCACCGTCCCGGCGAGCCGTTCGGCCTCGGGGCGCAGGCCGCCCTTCCCGCCGATGCCGACGATGCCGTCCACCACCAGGTCGGCCCGCTCGATCAGGGCCTCGGCCGAGTCCGTGGCCACTACCGTGCCGCCTGCCCGGCGCAGCGCCCGCAGGCCCCCGGCATGGGCGCGTTCCGGCGTAAGGAGTACGGCCGTCACACCGGCTCCCCGCCGGGCCAGCCGCGCCCCCGCGTACAGGGCGTCCCCGCCGTTGTCCCCGCTGCCGACCAGCAGCACCACCCGGCTGCCGTACACCCGTCCGAGCAGGTCGGCGCAGGCGGCGGCCAGCCCGGCGGCGGCCCGCTGCATCAGCGCGCCCTCCGGCAGCCGCGCCATCAGTGCCCGCTCGGCCGCCCTCACCGTCTCCACGCTGTACGCAGTACGCATGGCACCGAGTCTGCCCCGCAACCCCCACCGTCCACACCCGGGGGCGCCGTCCGGTCAGCCCTCGGCGATCACCACGGCCGAGGCGACGCCCGCGTCGTGACTCAGCGACACGTGCCAGGACTGCACGCCCAGTTGCGCGGCACGGGCGGCCACGGTCCCCGTCACCCGCAGCCGTGGCTGCCCGGTGTCCTCCACGTACACCTCGGCATCGGTCCAGTGCAGCCCCGGCGGTGCCCCCAGCGCCTTCGCCAGGGCCTCCTTGGCGGCGAACCGGACCGCCAGCGAGGCGATGCCCCGCCGGTCCCCGCTGGGCAGCAGCAGCTCGCTCTCCACGAACAGCCGGTCGGCCAGCCCGGGTGTCCGCTCCAGGGACTCGCGGAACCGGTCGATCTCGGCGACGTCGATGCCCACCCCGATGATGCTCATGCCGAGCACCCTACGACTCCGCCGCGCGGGGACCCGGCGACACCACGTCGCCTACGCTTCCGGCATGTCCTCTTCGCGCGCCTATCTCTCCGGCCTGTTCTCCCTCGACGACCGGGTCGCCCTCGTGACCGGTGGAAGTTCCGGGATCGGGCGGGCCGTTGCGGGCGCGCTGGCGCGGGCCGGGGCCAGGGTCGTGGTCGTCGCGCGGAGGGAGGCGGAACTGGTCGCCACCGTCGGGGAGTTGGTGGCCGCGGGATGCCGGGCGGCCTGGGTGAGCGGGGACCTGAGCAGCCGTGCGGGGGTGCGCGCGGCGGCCGAGGAGGCCACCGCCGTCTTCGGGGAACCCGACATCCTCGTCAACTCCGCCGGGGTCAACCTCCGGCCACCCCTGGGCGAGTTGGGCGAGGACGTGTGGGACACCACCATGGCGGTGAACCTGGAGGCGCCCTTCCTGCTGGGGCAGCGGTTCGGGCCGTGCATGGCCGAGCGGGGTTTCGGGCGGATCATCCACATCACCTCCCAGCAGGCGCACCGGGCGTTCGTGCAGAGCGGCGCATACGGAGTCTCGAAGGGGGCGCTGGAGTCCCTGGCCCGCTCCCAGGCGGAGGCCTGGTCGCCGTACGGCGTCACCTGCAACACCCTGGTGCCGGGTTTCGTGATGACCCCGCTGAACGCGCGGCTGTCGTCCGACCCCGAGCGGGTGGCCGCGCTGGCCGCGCGCACGATGACCGGCCGCAACGGCCTCGCCGAGGACTTCGCGGGCGCGGCGGTGTTCCTGGCGAGCCGCGCCTCCGGCTACGTCACCGGGCAGTCGATCCACGTGGACGGCGGCTTCTCCGTCCACTGAGCGCATTTCGCTGTGGCAACCCCAAGATCGAACCGAAGTCCCGTGCCCAGTAGTCTTCCTGGCGACCGGCGTTCCGTGTCGCAACGGCCGCCATCACACACAACGGGAGGACACAGCTTTGAAGTCGAGGTTCCTGGGTACCGCGCTCGCCACCGCGGCCCTGATCGGTACGGCCCTCACCGGAACCGTCGTCACCGCCGGCACCGCCTCCGCGGCGTCCCTGCCGCGTGACTGCAGCAAGGCGCTCGTCAACGTTCCCGCCAAGGAGACCGTCAACGTCCGCACCTCCCCGAAGACGACCGCCACGGCGGTCGGCATCTGGGGCAAGGGCAAGAAGGGCACGGTCTGCAACGACGGCAAGGCCTACAAGGGCGGCTCGTACAAGGCCTGCGGCAAGAAGAGCAACCTGTGGTACTACGGCGGCGACAAGAAGGTCGGCTGGGTCCCGAAGACCTGCATCAACTGGTGACCGCCTGACCGGCGGCAGAGGGGCGGACGGCAGCCTGCCGTCCGCCCCTTCTTCTCATTCCACCGTCACCGATTTGGCCAGGTTCCGGGGCTGGTCCACCTCGTTGCCCCGGGCCGTCGCCAGCTCGCAGGCGAAGACCTGGAGCGGCACGGTGGCCACCAACGGCTGCAGCAGCGTCGGCGTGGCCGGGATCCGGATCAGGTGGTCGGCGTAGGGGACGACCGTCTCGTCGCCCTCCTCGGCGATCACGATGGTGCGGGCGCCGCGGGCGCGGATCTCCTGGATGTTGGAGACGATCTTGTCGTGCAGGACCGACCGGCCGCGCGGGGACGGTACGACGACGACCACCGGCACGTCGTCCTCGATCAGCGCGATCGGCCCGTGCTTCAGCTCGCCGGCGGCGAAGCCCTCGGCGTGCATGTACGCCAGTTCCTTGAGCTTCAGGGCGCCTTCGAGGGCCACGGGGTAGCCCACGTGCCGGCCGAGGAACAGCACCGTGTCCTTGGCGGCCAGCGTCCGCGCCAGCTCCCGTACCGGCTCCATGGTCTCCAGGACCCGTTCGACCTCGACCGAGATGCGGGACAGGTCCTTGATGACCGCCTGGATCTCGTCGCCCCACTTGGTGCCGCGCACCTGGCCCAGGTACAGGGCGACCAGGTAGCACGCCACCAGCTGGGTCAGGAACGCCTTCGTGGAGGCGACGGCGACCTCGGGGCCGGCGTGCGTGTACAGCACCGCGTCCGACTCACGGGGGATGGTCGAGCCGTTGGTGTTGCAGATCGCCAGCACCTTGGAGCCCTGCTCGCGGGCGTGCCGCAGCGCCATCAGGGTGTCCATGGTCTCGCCGGACTGGGAGATCGCGATCACCAGGGAACGGCCGTCCAGGATCGGGTCCCGGTAGCGGAACTCGCTCGCCAGCTCCACCTCGCACGGGATCCGCGTCCAGTGCTCGATGGCGTACTTGGCGATCAGGCCGGCGTGGAAGGCCGTACCGCAGGCGACGATGACGACCTTGTCGATCTCGCGCAGTTCGGAGGGGCTGATCCGGACCTCGTCCAGGGTCAGCGAACCGGACGGGTCGATGCGCCCGAGGAGGGTGTCGGCGACCGCCTTGGGCTGCTCGGCGATCTCCTTGAGCATGAAGTAGTCGTAACCGCCCTTCTCGGCCGCCGATGCGTCCCAGTCCACGTGGTACGAGCGGACCTCGGCGGGACGGCCGTCGAAACCGGTCACCGTGACGCCGTCGCGCCGCAGTTCCACCACCTGGTCCTGGCCCAGCTCGATCGCCGACCGGGTGTGGGCGATGAACGCGGCGACGTCGGAGGCCAGGAACGCCTCGCCCTCGCCGACTCCCACCACCAGCGGCGAGTTCCGGCGGGCGCCGACCACCACGTCCGGCTCGTCGGCGTGCACCGCGACCAGCGTGAACGCGCCCTCCAGCCGCCGGCACACCAGCCGCATCGCCTCCGCCAGGTCGGCGGTCGCGGAGAACTCCTCCGCCAGCAGATGGGCGACGACCTCGGTGTCCGTCTCGGAGGTCAGCTCGTGGCCCCGCTCGGCCAGTTCGGCGCGCAGCACCGCGAAGTTCTCGATGATGCCGTTGTGGACCACCGCGACCCGGCCCGCGTTGTCCAGGTGCGGGTGCGCGTTGGCGTCCGTGGGGCCGCCGTGCGTGGCCCAGCGGGTGTGGCCGATGCCGGTCGAGCCCGTCGGCAACGGCCGGTCGACCAGCTCCTTCTCGAGGTTGACCAGCTTTCCGGCCTTCTTGGCGGCGGCCAGCCCGCCGTCCGCCGGTACGGCGACACCTGCCGAGTCGTACCCCCGGTACTCCAGCCGCTTCAGCCCGGCCATCACGACATCGAGCGCCGACTGCGACCCTACGTATCCCACGATTCCGCACATGGGCGGCAGCCTACGGGCAGGCACCGGCCGGAAACCGCCTCCGTGTGCCCGAAATCGGAAATTCCCACCGCCGTACGAAGCTCCCCGCGACGGGCCGGTCCTGCGCGCGTGACGGACCCCACCCGCCGCCGCGTTCAAACTCCGTTAACAATGGACTGTGATCTCACCGGTCTCCTCGATGCCCCGGAGCGCCCACCGGCACAGGCCGGAGGCGACTCCCTACGTCGACCTCACCCGCGCCGAGTGGAGTGCGCTGCGGGACAAGACACCGCTGCCGCTCACCGCCGAGGAGGTGGAGAAGCTCCGCGGTCTCGGTGACGTCATCGACCTGGACGAGGTGCGGGACATCTACCTCCCGCTGTCCCGGCTCCTCAACCTCTACGTCGGCGCCACGGACGGCCTGCGGGGTGCGCTGAACACCTTCCTGGGTGAACAGGGCTCCCAGTCCGGCACCCCGTTCGTCATAGGCGTCGCCGGCTCGGTCGCCGTCGGCAAGTCCACGGTCGCCCGCCTCCTGCAGGCCCTGCTCTCGCGCTGGCCCGAACACCCGCGCGTGGAGCTGGTGACGACCGACGGCTTCCTGCTGCCCACCCGGGAGCTGGAGGACCGGGGCCTGATGTCGCGGAAAGGCTTCCCCGAGTCCTACGACCGCCGGGCCCTCACCCGCTTCGTCGCCGACATCAAGGCCGGCAAGGGCGAGGTGACGGCGCCCGTCTACTCCCACCTCATCTACGACATCGTCCCGGACAAGCGGCTCACCGTCCGCCGTCCCGACATCCTGATCGTCGAGGGCCTGAACGTGCTCCAGCCCGCCCTCCCCGGCAAGGACGGCCGCACCCGGGTCGGTCTCGCCGACTACTTCGACTTCAGCGTGTACGTCGACGCGAGCGCCGAGGACATCGAGCGCTGGTACCTCAACCGCTTCAAGAAGCTGCGCCAGACGGCGTTCCAGAAGCCGGACTCGTACTTCCGCAAGTACACCCAGGTCTCCGAGGACGAGGCCCTGGACTACGCCCGCACGCTGTGGCGGACGATCAACAAGCCCAACCTGGTCGAGAACATCGCCCCGACCCGCGGCCGGGCCACGCTCATCCTGCGCAAGGGCCCGGACCACAAGGTGCAGCGGCTCAGGCTCCGCAAGCTGTAGGCCCGCCTGTTAGAAAGGCGTCATGCTGCATCTGCGCCTGATCACACCGGCGGACAGGACCGACGACGTGGTCCACCTGATCGAGAGGACGGTCGGTACGGCCCACCTGGTGGTGCTCCCGGGCGCCGCACGCGACCCCGTCGGGGACGTCGTGATGTGCGACGTGGCGCGCGAGGCGGGGGACGAACTCATCGGTGGACTGCGCCGGGCGGGGCTGGACGAGACCGGCTCGATCGCCGTGGAGGACATCGACCTGTCGCTGTCCCGGCGGGCCGACGAGGCCGAGGAGGAGGCGCCGGGCGAGGGCGCGGACGCGGTGCTGTGGGAGGGGCTCACCGAGGCCACGCACGAGGAGTCGACGCTGACGGTCACCTACCTCGCCTTCATAACGCTGGCCACGATGATCGCCGCCTGCGGCGTCGTCCTGGACAACGCGATCCTGATCGTCGGCGCGATGGCGGTGGGACCGGAGTTCGGCCCGCTGGCCGGCATCTGCACGGCCCTCGTACGGCGCCATCCGCGGCTGGCCTGGCGTTCACTGATCGCGCTGCTGGTGGGCTTCGCGGTGGCGATGGCGGTGACCGTCGGCTTCAGCCTGTTCATGGACGTCATCGGGCTGTTCCACCGGTCCCAGCTGGACGGCGAGCGGCCCAACACGGCGTTCGTGTACGCGCCGGACTGGTTCTCGTTCATCGTGGCCGTACTGGCCGGCATCGCCGGCACCCTGTCCCTGACCTCGGCGAAGTCGGGGGCGCTGGTGGGCGTGGCCATCTCGGTGACGACGGTCCCGGCCGCCGCCAACGCCGCCGTGGCCCTGGCCTACGGGGACCCCTCGCAGACGCTCGGCTCGACGAACCAACTCCTGCTGAACCTCTTGGGCATCGTCCTGGCGGGCACCCTCACCTTGCTGGCCCAGAAATGGTTCTGGACGAAACAGCGGGAGCGGCTGTCCTAGGGCGCCGCAGCCGGCCCGAGGCCGTGGGGAACCGTGCGATCGACCGGCGTACCGCCCGTGGTCCGCGGGACACAGTTCCCCGTCGCCGGAACCGGACTAGCCGAGGGCCGACTTCACCGCGTCGGCCAGGCGGCCGGCGACCGTGCGGGCCTGCTCGATGTCCGCGGCCTCGACCATGACCCGTACCAGCGGCTCGGTGCCGGAAGGCCGCAGCAGCACCCGCCCGGTCTCCCCCAGCTCCCGCTCGGCCTCGGCCACCGCGGCGGCGAGATCGGCCGACGTCTTCACCCGGGACCTGTCCACGTCCGGGACGTTGATCAGGACCTGCGGCAGCCGCTCCATGACGGACGCCAGTTCCCGCAGCGAACGGCCGGTCTGCGCGACCCGCGCCGCCAGCAGCAGGCCGGTCAGCGTGCCGTCACCGGTGGTCGCGTGGTCGAGGACGATGACGTGCCCGGACTGCTCGCCGCCGAGGGCGAACCCGTGCTCCTTCATCTCCTCCAGCACGTACCGGTCACCGACGGCGGTCTGCACCAGCCGGATGCCCTCGCGCTGCATGGCCAGCTTGAAGCCGAGGTTGGACATCACCGTGGCGACCACGGTGTCGGAGCGCAGCTCGGAGCGCTCCCGCATGGCCAGCGCGAGCACGGCGAGGATCTGGTCGCCGTCGACCTCCTCGCCGGTGTGGTCCACGGCCAGGCAGCGGTCGGCGTCACCGTCGTGCGCGATGCCCAGGGCGGCGCCGTGCTCGACGACCGCGGCCTTCAGCTTGTCCAGGTGGGTCGAGCCGCAGCCGTCGTTGATGTTGAGGCCGTCCGGCTGGGCACCGATCGTGACGACCTCGGCACCCGCCCGCGAGAACGCCTCCGGCGAGACCCCCGAGGCCGCGCCGTGCGCTTCGTCCAGGACGACCTTCAGGCCGTCGAGCCGGTTGGGGAGCACCGACAGCAGATGGCCGATGTACTGCTCGAAGCCCTCGTCGTACGAGCGCACGCGCCCGACGCCGGCACCCGTCGGCCGCTCCCACGGCTCGCCGTGCCGGTGCGACTCGTAGACCGCCTCGATCTTGTCCTCCAGCTCGTCGGCGAGTTTGTGGCCGCCGCGGGCGAAGAACTTGATGCCGTTGTCCGGCATGGCGTTGTGGCTGGCGGAGAGCATCACGCCCAGGTCAGCGCCGAGTGCGCCGGTGAGGTACGCCACCGCGGGCGTCGGCAGCACGCCGACCCGCAGGACGTCGACGCCCGCGCTGGCCAGACCCGCCACCATCGCCGCCTCCAGGAACTCCCCGGACGCGCGCGGGTCCCGTCCGACCACAGCCGTCGGCTTGTGGCCCTCGAAGGTGCCCGCCTCGGCCAGCACGTGCGCCGCGGCGACGGAGAGGCCCAGCGCCATCTCTGCCGTGAGATCCGCGTTGGCGACACCGCGCACGCCGTCCGTGCCGAAGAGTCGTCCCACTTGTCCTCCTGAGGAAGCGTCGATGCCGGAAGCGGAGGGCGCCGTGTCGGGTGTCAGGCGCTCCGGTATCCGATCACACAAGCCTTTGAGCGTCTTGTGTCGTTATACGCCCTTGGCTGGGATAAGCGAACGCCCCGGAGGCACATGTGGCGTGCCGCCGGGGCGTTCGGAGTACGTGGGGCCGAAGCCCGTACCACGTACGAGCAGGCAGCGAAGCTTAGCGCTTGCTGTACTGCGGAGCCTTGCGGGCCTTCTTCAGACCGGCCTTCTTGCGCTCGACCGCACGGTCGTCGCGCTTGAGGAAGCCGGCCTTCTTCAGCGGGCCGCGGTTGTTGTCGACGTCAGCCTCGTTCAGCGCACGGGCGACACCGAGACGGAGCGCACCGGCCTGACCGGAGACACCGCCACCCGCGATGCGGGCGATGACGTCGTAACGGCCCTCGAGCTCGAGCACCTTGAAGGGCTCGTTGACTTCCTGCTGGTGCACCTTGTTCGGGAAGTAGTCCTCGAGGGTGCGACCGTTGATCTTCCACTTGCCGGTGCCCGGAACGATCCGGACGCGGGCGATGGCGTTCTTGCGGCGGCCCAGGCCGGCGGCCGGCTGGGGCTCGCCGAAGCGGGAGGCCAGGGACTCCGAGGTGTACTCGCCCTCGACGGGGACCTCGGACTCGGTGGTGTAGCTGTCGATGTCAAGCTCTTCGAGCGGCTGCTCGGCAGTGGTCTCGGCCACGGTTCTCCTCAGATTCTCTTCAGTCTTAGGGGGTGGCCGGACTTACTGCGCGACCTGGGTGATCTCGAAAGGCACCGGCTGCTGGGCAGCGTGCGGGTGCTGGTCACCCTTGTAGACCTTCAGCTTCGAGAGCATCTGACGGCCCAGGGAGTTCTTGGGGAGCATGCCCTTGACGGCCTTCTCGATGGCCTTCTCGGGGTTCTTGTCCAGCAGCTCGTCGTAGCGGACGGAGCGCAGACCACCCGGGTAGCCGGAGTGGCGGTACGCCATCTTCTGGGTCCGCTTGTTGCCGGACAGGTGCACCTTGTCGGCGTTGATGATGATGACGAAGTCACCAGCGTCGACGTGCGGCGCGTAGATCGGCTTGTGCTTGCCCCGGAGGAGGGTCGCTGCAGTGGTGGCGAGACGACCCAGGACGACGTCCTGAGCGTCGATGACGTGCCACTGGCGCGTCACATCGCCGGGCTTGGGGCTGTACGTACGCACGGTTCGTAGCCTTCGCTTCGAGTGAATGGTCCTGAACAGGTCACCGAAACGATCACGACAGCCTTGACCCACGGCGGCGACGCATACCGCGTACGTGGGGTCGCTGGTCATCGGCCCGGTGGACCGGTGTAAGGGCCCGTCCCGTGAGAATGAGCAAGCCAATACACAACGAAGAAGTAGGTTACCGGGCGGCCCCCGACCGGGTCAAAACGAGGCGGGCCGACACACGGACCCCGCACCACCGGCCCCCCGTCTAAGATGCGCCCCATGAGTTACGGGCAGGGGGGACCCCAGTCTCAGTGGGATCCCTGGAAACCGCATTCCCAGCAGCCGTGGAACGACACGTCCGACGACGGGACCCCTGACTGGGCCGCGCTCGCCGAGGCCTCGGAGTCACGGAACAAGCGCCGCAGACTGCTGTACATAGCCGGCGGCGTGCTCGCCACGATCGGGATAGGCACCGCGGTCGCCATGGCGGTCGTGTCCGCGGACGGCGGCGACCCCCAGGCGGGCCCCAGCAACCTGCCCGCCAGCGCCTCGCTGCCCGGCTCCGGCACCGCGACGCCGTCCTTCGCGCCGACCAGCGCCCCGCCGCCGCTGGACCCCAAGGACTTCATCTCCAGCGCCGAGAAGGACACCGCGCCGCTGAGCCCCGCCACCTTGTTCCCGGGCACGCAGCTGACCATGGGCGGGACGGTGTACAAGAAGGGCGCCACGGCCGACACCAAGAGCTGTGCCGGCGCCGCCGGCGGCAGCCTGCCGAAGGTCCTCACCGCCAACGGCTGCACCCGCCTGCTGCGCGCCACGTACACCAAGGGCGACGGCATCGCCGTCACCGTCGGCATCGCGGTCTTCGACACCGCGGCCCAGGCCACGAAGGCCAAGGCACAGACCGACGACCGGAGCATCGTGCGCTCGCTGGCCGGCAAGGGCGTGAAGTCCTTCTGTGACGGGGCGTTCTGCCGCTCGACCCGGAACGCCTACGGCCGCTACGCGTACTTCACGGTCGCCGGTTTCACCAACGGCAAGGACGTCACGGACAAGGACACCCCGGTCTTCCGCGTCGGCAACGACCTGGCCCAGTTCGCCGTCAACCAGATCCACCGCCGCGGCCAGGCCCAGGCATCGGCCGCCGCGAACCGCTAGCCGGGTCAGCGCCGCTTCAGCCGCAGCCGCACCGGTACCACGGCCGACTCCAGCTGGGTGCGCAGCGTCATCTTCGAGACACCCTCCGTCCGCTCGGCGAAGCGGATCGGGATCTCGGCGGCCCGGTGTCCGGCCTGTACGGCCCTGTACTTCAGCTCCACCTGGAAGCTGTAGCCCGCGCTGTCCAGGGACGACAGGTCCACGTCCCGCAGGGTCGCCGCCGACCACAGGTTGAAGCCGGCGGTGATGTCGTGGATGTCGGTGCCGAGGATGGTGCGCGCGTACCGGTTGGCGAACCGGGAGAGCAGGACGCGGTGCGCGCCCCAGTCCTCGGCCAGCGAACCGCCCTCGACGTACCGGCTGCCGACCACCAGGCCCGCACCGGAGGACAGGGCCGTCTCCAGCATGCGGGGCACCGCCTCCACGGGGTGACTGCCGTCGGCGTCCATCTGGACGACGTACGCGGCGCCCTCCTCCAGCGCGGCGGACATCCCCGCGGTGTACGCCCGTCCCAGGCCGTCCTTCCCGGTGCGGTGCAGCACGCTCATCCGGCGCCGGCCTCCGGCGCCGTCGGCGTTGTACTTCTCGGCCAGCTCCTCGGCGATCCGTCCGGTGCCGTCGGGGCTGGAGTCGTCGACGATCTTCAGATGCAGTGCGTCGAGCGGCAGGCCGAGCACGGCCTCGGCCATCCCGGGCAGGTTCGCCGCCTCGTTGTAGGTCGGCATCACCACGGTGACCGGCACGCCCTCGTACGCCATCACTGCCCCTCCTCCTCCGGCGCCGGCCTGCCCAGCGCCCGGAACCGCCAGCCCGCCGCGGTCCAGCGGTCCGCGTCGAGCACCCCGCGCCCGTCCACGATCCGCGGCCGGGCCACCAGCATGGCGGCCCGCTCCGGGTCGATCGCCCGGAACTGCGGCCACTCGGTCAGATGCAACACCAGTCCGGCCCCGCGCAGCGCGTCCTCCGCGGTCAGCGCGTACCCGAGCAGCGGGAACGCCTTGCGGGCGTTGTCCATGGCCTCGGGGTCGTGGACGGTGACGTCGGCGCCCTCGAGCCGCAGCCGGGCGGCCACGGCCAGTGCGGGCGAGTCGCGGATGTCGTCGGAGCCGGGCTTGAAGGCCGCGCCGAGCACCGCGACCCGGACCCCGAGCACGTCCCCTCCGCACAGCTCGCGGGCCAGCTGCGCCACCCGGTCCCGGCGGCGCATGTTGATCGCGTCCACCTCGCGCAGGAAGGACAGCGGGGTGCCCAGCTCGTCGGCGCGGTGCGCGAAGGCGCGGATGTCCTTGGGCAGACAGCCGCCGCCGAAGCCGACCCCGGCGCTCAGGAACTTCGGGCCGATCCGGTCGTCGTGGCCCAGCGCCTCGGCGAGGGTGCGCACGTCACCGCCCGCGGCCTCGCAGACCTCGGCCATCGCGTTGATGAAGGAGATCTTGGTGGCGAGGAAGGCGTTGGCGGCCGTCTTGACCAGTTCGGCGGTCGGGAAGTCCGCGGTGACGAGGGGGGTGCCGGCGGCGAGGACCGGCGCGTACACGGCACGCAGGATCGTTTCGGCCCGTGCCGACTCCACCCCGAACACCAGCCGGTCCGGGCGCAGCGTGTCCTCGACCGCGAAGCCCTCGCGCAGGAACTCCGGGTTCCAGGCGACCTCCGGGTCGCAGGTGCGCGCCAGCCGGCCCGCCGTCCCGACCGGCACGGTCGACTTGCCCACCAGGAGCGCGTCCGGCGCCGCGTGTGCGGCGAGGGCCGCGAAGGCGGCGTCGACGTAGGTCAGGTCGGCGGCGTCGGAGTCCCTTCGCTGCGGGGTGCCGACGCACACGAAGTGCACCTCGCCGAATGCGCCGGCCTCCGCGTAGGAGGTGGTGAAGCGCAGCCGGCCGCTCGCGGTGTGCTTGGCGATCAGCTCGGGCAGCCCCGGCTCGTGGAAGGGCACCTTCCCCGCGCTCAGCGCGGCGATCTTCTCCGGGTCGACGTCGACGCCGAGCACCTCGTGGCCCAGCTCCGCCATGCAGGCGGCGTGGGTGGCACCGAGGTATCCGGTGCCGATGACGGTGAGCCGCATGGGAACGGCCTTTCTCGCTTCAGGAGGCCTTGGTCCAGATGCGGTAGTGACCGGTACCGCTGGAATTGCGGAAGGGCAGGTCGGCGAGGAGCCGGTAGTGCGGATTGCCCGTGACGGCGTCCGCGACGACCGCGTCCACCCGCGGGTTGGTGAGCCCGTCGAGGACGATCAGGTCGTACTCCCCGTCGCGCACGGCCGCGCGGTAACCGGCGTCACCGGAGTGGTGCCTGCCCTTCTTGTCCGTGTACTCCATGGCGAAGGCGCCCTGCCACTGCCGTTGGCTCGTCTTCTCGCGCAGGTAGTAGACGGGCACCTCGGGCGTCGAGGCGAGGTAGTGGCCCTCGCGGTTCACGTGGGAGTCGATGACCTGGATCATCCGGGAGGAGTCGGGCCAGACGCCGAAGCGCCAGTCCGCCTGCGAGATGCCGAGGCAGAGCGTCGCCGTCCACAGCATGATGCCGAGCTGGGGGTAGCGGAAATGGGCCCCGATCAGCCGGGTCACGCCCACGCCGGCCATCGGCGCGGCGAAGAGCAGACCGAAGCCGACGTGCTTGAACAGCGAGACCACGGTCCCCAGGTGCACCTGGTAGGCGGGCGCGAGCAGGGCGGTGCCGCACAGCACCAGGCCCAGCAGCGCCCGCCAGCGCCATCCCGGGTTGCCCAGCCGCTGGGCGAGCGGCGACTCGTTCATACGGCTGCGCCGCACGTAGGAGATCGCGCCGCCGGCCGCGGCGAGGAACATCAGCCCGCCCCACTCGGCCGACCGCTGCAGCAGGAAGGCGGCACCGTCGGAGCCGTGGTCCCGGTCGGTCGTGGTCTGCCGCACACCGGCGAGCAGGTCGGTGGCGTACATGCCGGCCGCGAGCAGGGCGCCGATGCCGAGCGCGAGGAGCAGCATCCGCCAGAACGCCCTGCCGCCCTTGTGCGGCCAGCCGGTGAGCAGCGCCAGCACCACGATGGTGGGCAGGTACAGGCCGGCCGCGTACTTCACGCCGACGGCGAGGACCGCGACCGGCGCGGCGAGCAGTACGGCGCCCACCGGCGCCCGGTCGGTGCGGACGACGATCCAGGTGGCCAGGGCCAGCAGGAACACCGCGGCGGCGTCGTACGTGGCGAAGTACCCCATGACGACGGTCGACTGCACCACGGCGAAGAGCGCGGCACCGGCCAGCGCGGCCCGCTCGTTGAACAGCCGCCGGGTGAACGAGTACAGCAGCGTCGTGGTGCCCAGCATGAAGGCCAGGCTCAGCAGGCGTGCACCGGTGAGCCCGAAGCGGCCGTCGATGACGGCGGCGAGCACCGGGTACAGCTGGGGCGAGCCGGAGAAGTACGCCGCGTAGTCCACCGGCAGTGGAGTGCCGTGCAGCAGGTGCTGCAGCTCGGCGTGCCCCGCCGCCAGGTACAGGGCCTCGTCCTGGAATGCCGTGTTGGACAGGCGCAGCGAGAGCACCGCCTGGACGGCCAGGACGAACAGCAGCACGGCCCGGCTGACCCAGGCGCGCCGCCGGCTGGCCGCCATGTCCCAGCCGACCTCGGGCGTGTCGGGCACGTGGTACCCGGGCTCTGCCGGTTCGGCCGGCTGCGTCACGGTGCGCAGGGCGAAGGTCGGCTGGTCGTCCAGCTGCTGGTACGGGTAGGTCCGCGGGTCGTAGTCGTACCCCTCGGGGACGTCGTAGACCTGCGGCTGACGGGGGACGTACCCCTCGTGGGCGTCGTAGGCCTGCGGCTGACGGGGGACGTACCCCTCGTGGGCGTCGTGGGCCTGGGGCCGGCGCGGGACGTAGCCCTCGGAGTTGAACCAGCCGCCCTGGGGCTCGTCCTCGGCGTACGGGTCGTACGGCTGCGGTGTGTAGTACTCGGGTCGGGAGGTCATGACGGCTTCCGTACGTCGAAGCCGAAACGGTCGTCGGCGGCCAGGCGCTTGAACTCCTTCAGCGCCAGCGGGCTCGCCTCCAGCCGCCAGTCGGCGCGCTTCTTGTGGTCGAACCAGACGAAGCCGAGCATGTCGTCGTCGGCCTCGACGCCCGCGAACAGGTTGCGGATGTCGGCGCGCCGCCGCTCGCCGGGCATGGCGGCGGTCTCCAGCAGCAGGACGGGCTTCTTGGTGAAGGTGCGGATCTGGTCGCGGGTCGGACCGAACACGCTGTCGAAGGCGTTGTCCTCACCGGCGGTGAAGTAGCCGATCAGGCCGACCCAGTCGACGTACGCGTCGCCCGGGTAGTACGGCTCGAGCCGCACGTTCCTGACCGGGTTGACGATGTTGGGCGACCAGGCCCAGATGACGTTGGTGGCGCCGGCGTCGACGAAGGTCCG
Organism: Streptomyces actinomycinicus; assembly: GCF_016741775.1. Classification (GTDB taxonomy): domain Bacteria; phylum Actinomycetota; class Actinomycetes; order Streptomycetales; family Streptomycetaceae; genus Streptomyces; species Streptomyces actinomycinicus. Next base: position 391,955 of record NZ_JAERRK010000002.1, read on the forward strand.
GTGGATGTGCCGCCAGGCGGCCACGTACTGGGCCGGGGTCACGTGGTTCGTGCCCCACTTCTCCCAGTGCCCGTTGAACTCGTCCGCGAAGTCGATCACGACGGGCAGGTTGAGCCTCCGGACCGCGGTCGCGTACTCCTCGATGTACTCGTCGGACCTGCCCGCCGCGATGTCGGCGACCGGGGTGTCGAAGGGCTCCCAGGACATCAGTGTCAGGGCGCCCTCGGCCCAGGCGTTGCGCACACCGGTGGCGTCGAAGCCGTCGCCCCAGCCGGCGTAGTACTCGACGAGGTTGGGCTGCTTGCCGACCGTCTTCGTGTACACGTCGACGTTCTTCATGGAGTTCGGGGCACCCGGCACGGCCGCGCCGAAGTACTTCTTCTCCGGCTTCAGCAGCGGTGTGACGTCGTAGGGGATCGCCGGATCGGCGCTCGCCCCGGAGTGCGGGGCCGCGCCGGCGCCGGAGCGCGCCGGGCCGCCGGAGTCGTCGCCGAGCAGCGAGCAGCCACCGAGCGCGAGGACGCCGGCCAGGCAGCAGACCAGGGCGGCACACCCCGCACGGAAACGTTTCTTCAGTTGCATCAGACGGCCTCCGTCCCCGAACGCGGCTGCACCAGGACCCGGCCGACGACCAGCGCGTAGAACAGTCCCGAGGACAGGACCAGGGCGAAGTCCGGGGCGTTCATGGTGAACGTCCGGTACACCGCCGCGGTGACCCAGACCAGCGCCGTACCGCCGCTCCAGGCCCACATGCCGATCCAGAAGCGCCGGGTCTTGTTCTTCTTCGCGCCGGAGGAACCGGTCGGCTGCCAGCCCATGCGGTTCTTGCGCAGGATGTCCCAGATGGCGAAGACGTGCGCCCAGCCGTACATCATGCGGGCCGCCCAGGCCTCCAGCCGGTACGGCGCCTTGTGCCACATCGGGAAGACGATCGTCGTGTACACGATGCTCGGCAGCACCAGGAGCAGGTGCTCGACCTTGAGCTTCTCCGGCATCATCAGCAGCAGCACGATCGGGATGACCGGCGCCGCGAAGGTGAACAGCGCGGTGTGGATGTAGTAGAAGAAGCCGGACATGTAGCACAGGCGGCTGGAGAGCTTGATCTTGCGCTGCCAGAACTTGCGGCTGCCGAGCAGGCTCATCGAGCCCGAGCACCAGCGGTACTGCTGGTTGAAGAAGGCGCCCGCACTGTCCGGGCACACCCCGGTGGACACCGCGATCGGGACGTACCGCAGGTCCCAGCCGAGCCCGCGCAGGTCGAAGCCGGTGTGCACGTCCTCGGAGTGCTCGATCAGCGTGGTGCCGCCGTTGGTCTCCAGGGCCGCCCGCCGGTAGATCGCACAGGAGCCGACGCAGATCGCGCCGTCGCTGCCCTGCCGGGACACCTGCACGGAACGGTAGAACAGCTCCTGCACCGCGCCCGCCCCGCGCTCGATCCAGTTCTGCGAGTCGAGAACGCGGAAGTACTGCGGCGACTGGACGATGCCGGTCCGCGGATCGGCGGCCAGGTACGGGAGCAGTTCCTCCAGCAGGTCGGCGCGCGGGGTGAAGTCGGCGTCCAGGATGAGGATGAACTCGCCGTCGGACCGGCCGAAGCCGAAGTGCAGGTTGCCGGCCTTCTTGAACCAGCCCCGGTTCTCCCGGGTGCCGTAGCGGAACCCGAAGTCCCGGGCCATCGCCTCCAGCTCCGGGCTCGCGCCGTCGTCCAGGACGAACGGCACACAGACCCCGGGGTACCGGTCGGCCATCATCCGCACGTGCCGCCAGGTGTTGTGCAGCACCTCGATGGGCTCGCCGCACACCGGCAGGAACACGTCGACGGTCGGGTAGACCTCGGGCCGCCAGTTCTGCACCAGCCGCCGGTGGTGCGCGATGTCGAAGTCCCGGGTGAAGCCGTTCACCCGCAACGACACCAGGTAGTAGACGACCGTGAACACCAGCAGCGGCGTGTAGATCCACAGCACCGGCGTGGACTGCGCCAGCTTGAACTGGCTCACCACCAGGCAGCAGAAGCTGATCAGCGAGCTGATCGTCAGGATCCACAGGTGCCTGCGCGCGTAGGAGTACTTCTCCCTGTCCGTCGGCGGCAGCGGCAGCAGACCCAGCGCGGCACTGCCGCCGCGCCCGGCCCGTCGCCGGCCACCGGTCTGGCGCACGGCACGACGCCCCCCGGTCCGCACGGGACCCACTGAACTCATTACGTTGTCCAACCCCGGGTCATTGCGACCCGTCGACCCCCCAGCCAAGCCCAGCCGCCCCTGTCGAACTTCTGGCCGAGCGGCGCAACCATAACCGAGAGGTATGAACCGCGTAAGGGTTGGTAAGACGGATTACGCCCGGTAAGTACAGACATGGGGCATAAGCGTCGCGAAATGCAACGTAACTAACAGGTTTCGCAGCCCGCCGCCCCGGGAAGCGACCGCTTGCGCCGCGCCTCCTTGTTCCGGGCCGCCAGCAGCTCGTCGGCCGGGTAGCCGACCTCCTCCAGCGTCAGCCCGTGCGGCCGTACGACATGCACGGCCGAGTCCCGTACGCCCGCGGCCAGCACCTTCCCCGGCCACTCGGGGCCGCGGTGGCCGTCGCCGACGAACAGCAGCGCGCCGATCAGGGAGCGCACCATGTTGTGGCAGAAGGCGTCCGCTCGCACCGTGGCGGTGATGATCCCGTCCTCGCCGCGCACCAGGCTCAGCTCCTGGAGGGTCCGGATCGTCGTGGCCCCCTCGCGCTTCTTGCAGTAGGCGGCGAAGTCGTGCTCCCCGAGGAGCGCCCCGGCGGCCTGGTTCATCGCGTCCACGTCGAGCGGCCAGTCGTGCCACAGGACGTGGTTGCGGAGGATGGGGTCGACACCGCCGGGGTTGTCGGTGACCCGGTAGGCGTAGCGGCGCCAGACCGCGGAGAACCGGGCGTTGAAACCGTGCGGTGCCGGCCTCAGGGCCCAGACCCGGACGTCCTTGGGCAACCGCCCGGCGAGCCGCTTCAGCAGCTTCTGGTTGTGCTCGCGCCACACCGCTTCGGGCAGGTCGACGTGCGCCACCTGACCGCGCGCGTGCACCCCGGCATCGGTCCGCCCGGCCACGGTCAGCTCGTACGTCTCCCGGGACCGCGTCACCGTGCGCAGCGCGTCCTCGATCTCCCCCTGCACGGTCCGCTTGCCGCCGGCCTGCTTGGCCCAGCCGTGGAAGTCGGTGCCGTCATAGGAGACGTCGAGGCGGACACGGACGAACCCGGGTGCTGCTTCATCACTCACAGGGAGATCCTCTCAGGTACACGAAAGCGGGCCCGCTCCTGCGAAAGGAACGGGCCCGCAACGCCCTCAAGGGGCGGGGAGAACTGCGCGGACGACCACGGCTCGCCGCGGCCGCCGGCGCACAGCCCCCGGCAGAACGCTTACGCGTCCTTCGACTCCTCGGCAGCGGCCTCCTCGGCCGGAGCCTCGGTGGTCTCCGCAGCCTTGGCCTCGTCGGCCTCCTTGACCGCACGCTTGGTGGCGGCCTCGGCCTCACCGACGGCCTTCTGCTGCACCGTCAGCGCCTCGACCAGCTCGATGACAGCCATGGGCGCGTTGTCGCCACGGCGGTTACCGATCTTGGTGATGCGGGTGTAGCCACCCGGACGGTTCTCGTAACGCGGGCCGATCTCGGTGAAGAGCGTGTGGACGATGCTCTTGTCCGTGATGACCTGAAGCACCTGACGGCGGTTGTGAAGGTCACCCTTCTTCGCCTTGGTGATCAGACGCTCGGCGTACGGGCGCAGGCGGCGGGCCTTCGCCTCGGTGGTGGTGATACGGCCGTGCTCGAACAGCGACTTCGCGAGGTTCGCGAGGAGCAGCTTCTCGTGCGCGGCGCTGCCGCCCAGACGGGCACCCTTGGTGGGCTTCGGCATGGTTCTTCTCCTGTGTGTCTGCCCCGGCCGTGTCAGGTACCGAAGTCAGTATCCGAGCAGGCGGTTGCCTGTCGGAGACCCCGCGCCCCGAAGGGGCGCGGGGAAACTGCGCGACCAGCCACAGCGGGCCGGCAGCCGAAAACGGACCAGTGGGCCCGAGCTACTAGTACTGCTCGGTCTCCACGAAACCCGCGTCCGCGTCGTCGTCGGCACCGAAGGCGTCGGCGGCGGCGGTCGGGTCGAATCCGGGCGGGCTGTCCTTGAGGGCCAGGCCCATGCCGGCCAGCTTCGCCTTGACCTCGTCGATGGACTTCGCACCGAAGTTGCGGATGTCCAGGAGGTCGGCCTCGGAGCGCGCGACGAGTTCACCCACGGAGTGGATGCCCTCACGCTTGAGGCAGTTGTAGGAGCGGACCGTGAGCTCCAGCTCCTCGATCGGCAGCGCGAGGTCGGCGGCCAGGGCGGCGTCCGTCGGGGACGGGCCCATGTCGATGCCCTCGGCGTCGATGTTCAGCTCGCGGGCGAGACCGAACAGCTCGACCAGGGTCTTACCGGCCGACGCCATGGCGTCGCGGGGACGCATGGCCTGCTTCGTCTCGACGTCGACGATCAGCTTGTCGAAGTCGGTCCGCTGCTCGACACGCGTGGCCTCGACCTTGTACGTGACCTTCAGCACCGGCGAGTAGATGGAGTCGACCGGGATACGGCCGATCTCCTGGCCCACCTGCTTGTTCTGCACGGCGGAGACGTAGCCGCGACCGCGCTCGACGGTCAGCTCCATCTCCAGCTTGCCCTTGCCGTTGAGCGTGGCGAGGACCAGGTCGGGGTTGTGCACCTCGACACCGGCCGGGGGCGCGATGTCGGCGGCGGTGACCAGACCCGGGCCCTGCTTGCGCAGGTACATCACGACCGGCTCGTCGTGCTCCGAGGAGACGACCAGCTGCTTGATGTTGAGGATCAGGTCGGTGACGTCCTCCTTGACGCCCGGCACGGTGGTGAACTCGTGCAGCACGCCGTCGATCCGAATGCTGGTGACAGCAGCGCCGGGGATCGAGGACAGGAGGGTACGGCGGAGGGAGTTGCCGAGGGTGTAGCCGAAGCCCGGCTCCAGCGGCTCGATCACGAACCGGGAGCGGAACTCGTCGACGACCTCTTCGGTCAACGAGGGACGCTGAGCGATCAGCATGTGTGGATCAGATCCTTCATTCGTGGACGCCCGCTATTTGACGTCCGACGGAAACCGCACCTGTGAGAAGTGCGGGTACTGCAAGGGTACGGGCGGCACGACCCGAAGGAGCCGTACCGCCCGACGCTCTGTGCGGGGGAATCCCCCACACCCCTTGTACTGCTCGGTGAAGCAGCCGTGCGTCAGACGCGGCGGCGCTTCGGCGGGCGGCAGCCGTTGTGCGGGGTCGGGGTGACGTCCTGGATGGAGCCGACCTCGAGGCCCGTGGCCTGCAGGGAGCGGATCGCGGTCTCACGACCGGCACCCGGGCCCTTGACGAACACGTCGACGCGGCGCATGCCGTGCTCCTGGGCACGACGGGCGGCCGACTCGGCGGCCATCTGCGCGGCGAACGGCGTCGACTTCCGGGAACCCTTGAAGCCGACGTGGCCGGCGGAGGCCCAGGAGATCACGTTGCCGGACGGGTCCGTGATCGAGACGATCGTGTTGTTGAACGTGCTCTTGATGTAGGCGTGGCCGTGAGCGACGTTCTTCTTTTCCTTGCGGCGCACCTTCTTGACGGCGCCCTGACGTCCCTTGGGGGGCATCTACTAACTCCTACGGGAGGTGGTCGGTCCTACAGCGAAGACCGTGGACAGATGTCCGCTGCGGACTACTTCTTGCCCGGCTTCTTCTTGCCGGCGATGGCGCGACGCGGGCCCTTGCGGGTGCGGGCGTTGGTGCTGGTGCGCTGACCGCGGACGGGCAGACCGCGACGGTGACGGAGACCCTGGTAGCAGCCGATCTCGACCTTGCGGCGGATGTCGGCCTGGATCTCGCGACGGAGGTCACCCTCGGTCTTGATGTTGTTGTCGACGTACTCACGAATCGCGACGAGCTGCTCCTCGGAGAGGTCGCGAACGCGGGTGTTCGGGTCGACGCCGGTCGCAGCCAGCGTCTCCTTCGAGAGGGTCCGGCCGATGCCGAACACGTAGGTCAGGGCGACCTCCACGCGCTTTTCGCGCGGGATGTCAACACCGGAAACGCGTGCCATTCAATGGCTCCTGGTGATCTTCGGAGGTCTTCCGCAGAACCGGCTCCCGGCCGCCGTACTAGGTACGAACCGGGTCCCCGGCCTCCGAACCGGGGGTGTCGAGCTGGTGGGCTCGGGCTCTGCGTATGAACATATTCAGCTCGCGTCGCGCGAATCTCTGCGATAGCGGTGCAGAGGGTGATGGTCGTGCGTCAGCCCTGGCGCTGCTTGTGGCGCGGGTTCTCGCAAATGACCATGACCCGGCCGTGACGGCGGATCACCCTGCACTTGTCGCAGATCTTCTTGACGCTCGGCTTGACCTTCATGGGATTGAGGTTCTCCGGGTCAGTGCCACCACCCCGCCGTCAGCGGGATGCGGGCAAGATCTACTTGTACCGGTAGACGATCCGGCCACGCGTCAGGTCGTACGGAGACAGCTCCACCACGACCCGGTCGTCAGGGAGGATGCGGATGTAGTGCATACGCATCTTGCCGCTGATGTGTGCCAGGACCTGGTGGCCGTTCTGGAGCTCGACCTTGAACATGGCGTTCGGAAGAGACTCGACGACAGTGCCCTCGATCTCGATGGCACCTTGCTTCTTGGCCACGCTTCGCCCTTCGAATCGACTACCTTGATCGACTCTCTTGCCTGCCCCGGGGGGCAGGTGCGAGCGCATGCAGACATGCGGGTGCACGAGAGCCGACGAGTCAGTCTACGTCGGCGCACCCGGAAAGGCGAATCGAGGAAGTCTGCCCCATGCGCGCAATGGTCATGCCAGGAGGTCCCGGGAAGGCGTCGCCGGGGGGCGCGTCAAGGGTCTGCGGGAGGGTCGTGCGACGGTCAGGCCAGGGGGTCGGGCGCGGCCGTGACGCCGTACTCGGCCAGCTTCGCCCTGCCGCCGTCCGGTGCCGTCAGCACCAGGGGGCCCTGCTCGGTCAGGGCGACCGAGTGCTCCCAGTGGGAGGACCAGGTGCCGTCCGTGGTGATGACGGTCCAGTCGTCTTCCAGGACCTCGGTGCGGGGGGTGCCGAGCGAGACCATCGGCTCGATCGCCAGGCAGAAACCGGGGACCAGCTTGGGGCCCTTGCCGCGGCGGCGGTCGACGTAGTTCAGCAGGTGCGGGTCCATGTGCATCTCGGTCCCGATGCCGTGGCCGCCGTAGTCCTCGATGATGCCGTACCGGCCGCCGCCCGGCTTGGGCTGGCGGCGGATGTACGTCTCGATGGCCCGCGAGACGTCGACCAGCCGGTTGCCCTGCTTCATGGCGGCGATGCCGGCCCACATCGACTCTTCCGTCACCCGTGACAGCTCGACCAGCTCCGGGGCGTGACCGGATCCCACGAAGGCGGTGTAGGCCGCGTCACCGTGCCAGCCGTCGATGACGGCGCCGCAGTCGATGGAGATCATGTCGCCGTCCTTGAGGACGACCTCGTCGGAGGGGATGCCGTGGACGACCACGTCGTTCACGGAGGTGCAGATGGTGGCGGGGAAGCCGCCGTACCCCAGGAAGTTCGACTTGGCGCCGTGCTCGGCGAGGACCTTGCGGGCCACCTCGTCCAGGTCCTTGGTGGAGGCACCCGGCACCGCGGCCTCGCGCGTGGCCGCGTGAATGGCGGCTACGACCAGGCCCGCCGCCCGCATCTTCGCGATCTGCTCGGGGGTCTTGATCTGCACCATGGGGGCCTGCGCTCTCCGTCACTCACGTCGGCTGGGTTACGTACACAACAGTACGGCCGCGACGCCCCGGGGGTCCCCCGGACGAGATCCGGGGGACAGGGCACCGCGGCCGAAGGGCCGGGACCTACTTGTCGGCCTTCTCGCGCTTGAGGGCCTCCATGGCCCGCTGCGTGATCTCGTCCACCGGACCCAGGGCGGAGATCGTCACGACCAGGCCCTGCGCCTTGTAGTAGTCGATGATCGGCTCGGTCTGCGTGTGGTAGACCTCCAGCCGCTTGCGGACGGTCTCCTCGGAGTCGTCGTCGCGCTGGTACAGCTCGCCGCCGCAGACGTCGCAGACGCCCTCCTGCTTCGCCGGGCTGTACGTCACGTGGAAGACGTGCGAGGAGTCGTTGCGGCAGATGCGCCGGCCGGCGATCCGCTTCACGACCTCGTCCTCGGGGACCTCCAGGTCCAGGACCGCGTCCAGCGTGATGCCCTCGGTGCGCAGCAGCTCGTCCAGCGCCTCGGCCTGCGAGACGTTGCGCGGGAAGCCGTCCAGCAGGAAGCCGTTCTCCGCGTCCGGCTGCTCCATGCGGTCCTTGGCCATGGCGATGGTCACCTCGTCGGGGACGAGGTTGCCGGCGTCCATGTAGGACTTCGCGAGCTTGCCCAGCTCGGTCTGCTGGCTGATGTTGGCCCGGAAGAGGTCGCCCGTGGAGATGTGCGGGATGGCCAGCTTCTCAGCGAGTCGGACGGCTTGCGTTCCCTTACCGGCACCCGGCGGCCCGACGAGGACGATACGCATCAGCGGAGGAACCCTTCGTAATTGCGCTGCTGGAGCTGGCTCTCGATCTGCTTCACCGTCTCAAGACCGACACCCACGATGATCAGGATGCTGGTCCCGCCGAACGGGAAGTTCCCGCTCGCATCGAAGCCCACCAACGCCATTGTCGGCACGAGAGCGATCAGACCCAGATACAGCGAACCCGGCCAGGTGATCCGGTTGAGCACGTAGCTGAGGTACTCAGCGGTCGGTCGGCCAGCCCGGATGCCCGGGATGAAGCCACCATACTTCTTCATGTTGTCGGCTACTTCCTCGGGGTTGAAGGAGATAGCCACGTAGAAGAACGCGAAGAAAACGATGAGCAAGAAGTACGAAACGATGTAAATCGGGTGGTCGCCCTTGGTGAGGTTCGCCTCGACCCACGACTTCCAGCCCGACTTGCTGCCCGAGAACTGCGCCACGAGCGCGGGAATGTAGAGCAGCGAGGAGGCGAAGATGACAGGGATCACACCTGCCTGGTTCACCTTGAGCGGGATGTACGTGGACGTACCACCGTAGGAACGACGGCCGATCATGCGCTTCGCGTACTGGACCGGGATGCGGCGCTGGGCCTGCTCGACGAAGACGACGAGCGCGACCATGACCAGGCCCACGGCGATGACGGTGCCGAACTCGATCCAGCCGCCGGCCAGGGAGCCCTGCTTCTTGATCGCCCACAGCGCGGACGGGAAGGTCGCGGCGATCGAGATGAACATCAGGATCGACATGCCGTTGCCGATGCCGCGGTCGGTGATCAGCTCACCGAGCCACATGACGACGGCCGTACCCGCGGTCATGCAGATGACCATCGTGATGGTCGTGAAGATCGCCTGGTCCGGGACGATGCTCCCGGCGACCGAGCAGCCACGGAAGAGGGCGCCGTTGCGGGCGGTGGCCACCAGACCGGTGCCCTGCAGGATGGCGAGCGCCACGGTCAGGTAACGCGTGTACTGCGTGATCTTCGCCGTGCCGGCCTGGCCCTCCTTCTTCAGGGCTTCCAGGCGCGGGATGACCACGGTCAGCAGCTGGAGAATGATGCTGGCCGTGATGTACGGCATGATGCCGAGCGCGAAGACCGTGATCTGCAGCAGTGCGCCACCGCTGAACATGTTCACGAGACCGAACAGGCCCTGGTTGCCCGACGCCTCGCTCACACACTTTTGGACGTTCTGGTAATTGACGCCGGGGATCGGGATGTGGGTACCGACCCGGTAGACCACGATGATGGCCAGCGTGAACAGCAGCTTCTTGCGCAGGTCGGGCGTCCTGAACGCCCGGGCGAACGCGGTGAGCACGGTGCCTCCTGCGACCCCCGCGCAACTGCGTCAAGGGTGACGGTCTTGAGGTTCGACGAATACGAAAAAGAACAGTGCAGGCCACCTTACCGGCGACACTGCCCCCCTAGGAACGACCAACCGGGGATACCCCATTGTGAGGTATCCCCGGTCGGGATCGTTTACGTCATCGACGCGTCGCCTGAGGGACTCAGACGAGCTCGGTGACCGTACCGCCGGCGGCGGTGATCTTCTCCTTGGCGGAGCCGGAGACGGCGTCGACCGTCACCTGCAGCGCCACGGAGATCTCGCCCTGGCCGAGGACCTTGACGAGGCTGTTCTTGCGAACGGCACCCTTGGCCACCAGACCCTCGACCGTGACCTCGCCACCCTCGGGGTAGAGCGCGGCCAGCTTGTCGAGGTTCACGACCTGGAACTCGGTCTTGAACGGGTTCTTGAAGCCCTTCAGCTTCGGGAGGCGCATGTGCAGCGGCATCTGGCCACCCTCGAAGCGCTCCGGAACCTGGTAGCGGGCCTTGGTGCCCTTGGTACCACGACCGGCCGTCTTACCCTTCGACGCCTCACCACGACCGACACGGGTCTTGGCGGTCTTGGCGCCCGGGGCGGGACGGAGGTTGTGGATCTTGAGCGGGTTCTGCTCCGCCATGATCAGTCGACCTCCTCGACCGTCACGAGGTGGCGGACGGTGTGCACCATGCCGCGGAACTCGGGGCGGTCCTCCTTGACGACCTGCGTGTTGATGCCCTTGAGGCCAAGGGAACGCAGGGTGTCACGGTGGTTCTGCTTGCTGCCGATGTAGGACTTGACCTGCGTAATCTTCAGCTGCGCCATGATTACGCACCCGCCCCGGCACGCGCACGGAGCAGAGCCGCGGGGGCGACGTCCTCGAGCGGCAGACCACGGCGGGCCGCGATCTCCTCGGGACGCTGCAGGCCCTTCAGGGCCTCCACGGTCGCGTGCACGATGTTGATGGCGTTGTCGGAGCCGAGCGACTTCGACAGCACGTCGTGGATACCGGCGCACTCGAGCACGGCGCGCACCGGACCACCGGCGATAACACCGGTACCCGGGGACGCGGGCTTGAGCAGCACGACGCCGGCAGCCTTCTCACCCTGGATCGGGTGCGGGATGGTGCCCTGGATACGGGGGACCTTGAAGAAGTGCTTCTTGGCCTCCTCAACGCCCTTGGCGATGGCGGCCGGCACCTCCTTGGCCTTGCCGTAACCGACACCCACGGTGCCGTCACCGTCGCCCACCACGACCAGCGCGGTGAAGCTGAAGCGACGACCACCCTTCACAACCTTGGCGACGCGGTTGATCGCGACAACGCGCTCAACGTACGCGGTCTTCTCGGCGGCAGCAGCGCCGCCGTCACGGCCCTTCCGGTCCCGCCGCTCGCCGCCACCGGCACCGCCACCGCGGCGCTGGGGTCCAGCCATTGGATTTACCTCTCTCTTTTCCGCTAGCTACGGCGGCTCAGAACCTGAGCCCGGCCTCGCGGGCGGCGTCCGCCAGGGCAGCGATGCGCCCGGCGTACTGGTTGCCACCACGGTCGAACACGACGGCCTCGACACCGGCGGCCTTGGCACGCTCGGCGACCAGGGCGCCGACCTGCTTGGCCTGCGCGGACTTGTCGGACTCGCCACCGCGGATCGATGCGTCCAGCGTGGACGCCGACGCCAGGGTGTGGCCCTTCAGGTCGTCGATCACCTGCGCCACGATGTGGCGGTTGGAGCGGGTCACGACCAGACGGGGGCGCTCCGCCGTACCGGCGATCCGCTTGCGGATCCGGATGTGACGGCGCTTGATCGCGGCGCGCTTGTAGGCGTCGCCCTTGAGGATCTTCTGCCCGTATGCCATGGCTTACTTACCCGCCTTTCCGACCTTGCGGCGGATGACTTCGCCCTCGTACTTGACGCCCTTGGCCTTGTACGGGTCGGGCTTGCGCAGCTTGCGGATGTTGGCCGCAACCTCGCCGACCTTCTGCTTGTCGATGCCCTCGACCGAGAAACGGGTCGGGGTCTCCACCTTGAAGGTGATGCCCTCGGGGGCCTCGACCAGGATCGGGTGGCTGTAACCGAGAGCGAACTCGAGGTTCGAACCCTTGGCGGTCACGCGGTAACCGACACCGCTGATCTCGAGCTTCTTCACGTAACCCTGGGTCACGCCGGTGATCATGTTCGCCACCAGCGTGCGGGACAGGCCGTGCAGGGCCTTGTTCTGACGCTCGTCGTTGGGGCGGGTCACCTGCAGGGTGCCGTCCTCGCCCTTGGCGATGTCGATCGGCGCCACGACGGTGTGGGTCAGCGAGCCCTTGGGGCCCTTGACCGAAACCGTACGGCCGTCGATGGTGACGTCCACGCCGGCGGGAACCGCGATGGGGAGCTTGCCGATGCGCGACATAGCTGTTTCCTCCGTTCCCTTCTGCTACCAGACGTAGGCGAGGACTTCCCCACCCACGCCCTTCTTGCCGGCCTGCTTGTCGGTGAGGAGCCCGTGCGACGTGGAGATGATCGCCACGCCCAGGCCGCCGAGCACCTTCGGCAGGTTGGTGGACTTCGCGTACACCCGGAGACCGGGCTTGGAGATCCGCTTGATGCCCGCGATGGAGCGCTCACGGTTCGGGCCGAACTTCAGCTCGAGAACGAGGTTCTTACCGACCTCGGCGTCCTCGATCTTCCAGCCCGTGATGAAGCCCTCCTGCTGGAGGATCTCCGCGATGTGCGACTTGATCTTGGACGCCGGCATCGTCACGGAGTCGTGGTACGCCGAGTTCGCGTTCCGCAGACGCGTAAGCATGTCTGCGATCGGATCAGTCATGGTCATGAATTGGCCTGTGGCCTTTCTCGCCGGGGTTTCCTATATGCGCCATCCCTCTCCCCGTACTCAGACGGGACGGGTGCGGCGCGGGGACCTACGGCGTAGTAAGTCGTTCAGGGCGGCAGAGGCCCAACCCTCCTAGCCTAAGCCATGAGGGCGGGAGCCCCTGCCGTCCCGGTTGCTTACCGAGAGGTCCAGGTATCCCTGAAAGCAGGGACTACCAGGAGCTCTTGGTCACGCCCGGCAGCTCGCCACGGTGAGCCATCTCACGAAGGCACACGCGGCAGAGGCCGAACTTGCGGTACACGGAGTGGGGACGGCCGCAGCGCTGGCAGCGCGTGTAGCCACGCACGCCGAACTTGGGCTTGCGAGCAGCCTTCGCGATCAGAGCCTTCTTCGCCATCTCGCTCACGCCTCCTTGAAGGGGAAGCCGAGGTGACGAAGGAGCGCGCGGCCCTCAGCGTCGTTGGTCGCCGTGGTCACCACGGTGATGTCCATACCCCGGACGCGGTCGATCTTGTCCTGGTCGATCTCGTGGAACATGACCTGCTCCGTGAGACCGAAGGTGTAGTTGCCACGGCCGTCGAACTGCTTGGGGGACAGGCCACGGAAGTCGCGGATGCGCGGCAGCGCGAGCGACAGGGTGCGGTCCAGGAACTCCCACATGCGGTCGCCACGGAGCGTGACGTGGGCACCGATCGGCTGACCCTCACGCAGCTTGAACTGCGCGATGGACTTGCGGGCCTTGGTGACGGCCGGCTTCTGACCGGTGATCGTGGTGAGGTCGCGGATGGCGCCCTCGATCAGCTTGGAGTCGCGGGCGGCGTCGCCCACACCCATGTTGACCACGATCTTGACGAGGCCGGGGACCTGCATGACGTTCTCGTACTTGAACTCGTCACGCAGCTTGCCCGCGATCTCCTCGCGGTACTTCTGCTTCAGACGCGGAGTGGTGGTGGTAGCCATCAGATGTCCTCACCCGTCCGCTTGGCAACGCGGATCTTGTTGCCTTCGTCGTCGAAGCGGTAACCGACACGCGTGACGACCTTCTGACCGTCCTTCTCCACGACCAGCTGGACGTTGGAGACGTGGATCGGGGCCTCGGTGGTCACGATGCCGCCGGCCTGCGAACCGCTAGCGGTCGGACCGGCCTTGGTGTGCTTCTTGACCCGGTTGACACCCTCGACCAGGACACGCTCCTCGCGCGGGTAAGCGGCAATGACCTTGCCCTGCTTGCCCTTGTCCTTACCGGTGATGACCTGGACCAGGTCGCCCTTCTTGATCTTCATGCTTACAGCACCTCCGGCGCGAGCGAGATGATCTTCATGAACTTCTTCTCGCGCAGCTCACGGCCGACCGGGCCGAAGATGCGGGTGCCGCGAGGGTCGCCGTCGTTCTTCAGAATGACGGCGGCGTTCTCGTCGAAGCGGATGTACGAGCCGTCCGGACGGCGGCGCTCCTTGACGGTGCGAACGATGACCGCCTTGACGACGTCACCCTTCTTCACGTTGCCACCGGGGATCGCGTCCTTGACGGTGGCGACGATGACGTCACCGATGCCCGCGTAGCGGCGACCGGAGCCACCGAGCACACGGATGCAAAGGATCTCCTTCGCACCAGTGTTGTCGGCGACGCGCAGTCGCGACTCCTGCTGGATCACGTCTATCTCCTGTTTGTCTGCCGGTTCCCGGGGCGGGTGAGTAAGTAAGTAAGTAACCCACTCACCCGCCCCGAGCCTGGCGGAACTGACCTGCGGGGTTAGCCCCGCAGGAAATTACTTGGCCTTCTCGAGGATCTCGACGACGCGCCAGCGCTTCGTCGCGGACAGCGGCCGGGTCTCCATGAGGAGGACGCGGTCGCCGACACCCGCGGCGTTCTGCTCGTCGTGCGCCTTGAGCTTGTTGGTACGGCGGATGACCTTGCCGTACAGCGCGTGCTTGACGCGGTCCTCGACGGCGACGACGACGGTCTTGTCCATCTTGTCGCTGACGACGAGACCCTCACGGGTCTTGCGGAAACCGCGCGCCTCGGTGTTCTCAGTCACGTTCTTCTCGCTCATCAGGCGTTCTCCACCGTCTCGATGCCGAGCTCACGCTCACGCATGAGGGTGTAGATCCGGGCGATGTCCTTGCGGACCGCCTTGAGACGGCCGTGGTTCTCGAGCTGACCCGTCGCCGCCTGGAAGCGGAGGTTGAACAGCTCTTCCTTGGCCTCGCGGAGCTTCGCCAGAAGCTCCTCGTTGCCCAGCTCGCGCAGCTCGGACGCCTTGGTACCGGCCGACATCACGCTTCACCTGCCTCGCGCTTGACGATCCGGCACTTCATCGGCAGCTTGTGGGCCGCACGCGTCAGCGCCTCACGGGCGATCTTCTCGTTGGGGTACGACAGCTCGAACATCACGCGTCCGGGCTTGACGTTCGCGATCCACCACTCCGGGGAACCCTTACCGGAACCCATGCGGGTCTCGGCAGGCTTCTTGGTGAGGGGACGGTCCGGGTAGATGTTGATCCAGACCTTGCCGCCACGCTTGATGTGACGGGTCATCGCGATACGGGCCGCCTCGATCTGGCGGTTCGTGACGTAGGCCGGGGTCAGCGCCTGGATGCCGTACTCGCCGAACGCAACCTGCGTCCCACCCTTGGACATACCGTTGCGCTTCGGGTGGTGCTGCTTGCGGTGCTTGACCCTACGGGGGATCAGCATTTCGGTCAGGCCTCCGTTCCGGTGCTCTCAGCCGGAGCGGACGCGGGAGCCTCGGCCTTGGGGGCCTCGGCGCCGGCAGCCTGCTGCGGCTTGCGACCGCGCCGCTCGCCACCACGGCCACCACGGGCCGGGCGGTCGGCACCGCCACGGGCCGGGCGGTTACCCGCACGGGCCGCAGCGTTCTCGGCGCGGACCTCGGCGATGTTCTTGACGTCGCCCTTGTAGATCCAGACCTTCACGCCGATGCGGCCGAAGGTCGTCTTGGCCTCGAAGAAGCCGTAGTCCACGTTCGCACGGAGCGTGTGCAGGGGCACGCGGCCCTCGCGGTAGAACTCCGAGCGGGACATCTCGGCGCCGCCGAGGCGGCCACCGCACTGGATCTTGATGCCCTTGGCGCCGGCCTTCATCGCCGACTGCATGCTCTTACGCATGGCGCGGCGGAAGGAGACGCGGGAGGAGAGCTGCTCGGCGACGGCCTGGGCAACCAGCTGAGCGTCGGTCTCGGGGTTCTTGACCTCGAGGATGTTCAGCTGGACCTGCTTGCCCGTGAGCTTCTCGAGGTCGCCGCGGATGCGGTCGGCCTCGGCGCCACGGCGGCCGATGACGATGCCCGGACGAGCGGTGTGGATGTCCACACGCACGCGGTCACGGGTGCGCTCGATCTCAACCTTCGAGATGCCGGCGCGCTCCATGCCGGACGTCATCATCCGACGGATGGCGACGTCTTCCTTGACGTAGTCCTTGTACAGCTTGTCGGCGTACCAACGCGACTTGAAGTCGGTCGTGACACCGAGCCGGAACCCGTGCGGGTTTACCTTCTGGCCCATTACCGGGTTCCTTCCTTGCTGCTGACGACCACGGTGATGTGGCTGGTCCGCTTGCGGATCCGGTAGGCACGGCCCTGGGCACGCGGACGGAACCGCTTCAGGGTCGGGCCCTCGTCGACGTAGGCCTCGGAGATGTAGAGGCTGTCGGCGTCGGTGTGGTCGTAGTTGTGCGCGGCGTTGGCGATGGCGCTGTCGAGCACCTTGCCGACCGGCACGGAGGCTGCCTGCGGAGCGAATCGCAGAACAGCCTGGGCCTCCGTGGCATCCATGCCACGGATGAGGTCCACCACACGGCGGGCCTTCATGGGCGTGACGCGGATGTACCGCGCCTGGGCCCTGGCTTCCATGGTTGTCCCTTCAGAGTTACTTACGTGTCTGAATGCGATCCGCTACTAGCGGCGCTTCGACTTCCGGTCTTCCTTGACGTGGCCCCGGAAGGTGCGGGTCGGCGAGAACTCGCCGAGCTTGTGGCCGACCATCGACTCGGTGACGAACACCGGGATGTGGGTCTTGCCGTTGTGCACCGCGAGAGTGTGACCCAGCATGGCCGGGACGATCATCGAGCGGCGGGACCAGGTCTTGATGACGTTCTTGGTGCCGGCTTCGTTCTGGGCGTCCACCTTCTTCATCAGGTGGTCGTCGACGAAGGGCCCCTTCTTCAAGCTACGAGGCATCTCAACCCGTCCTTAGCGCTTCTTGTTCGTCTTGCGGCGGCGGACGATGTACTTGTTCGACGCCTTCTTGGGCGAACGAGTACGGCCTTCCTTCTTGCCCCACGGGGACACAGGGTGGCGACCACCGGAGGTCCGGCCCTCACCACCACCGTGCGGGTGGTCAACCGGGTTCATGACGACACCACGGACGGTCGGGCGAACGCCCAGCCACCGCTTACGGCCGGCCTTACCCCAGTTGATGTTGCTCTGCTCGGCGTTGCCGACCTCACCGATGGTGGCGCGGCAGCGGACGTCGACCAGGCGGACCTCGCCGGACGGCATGCGCAGGTGGGCGTAGGAGCCCTCCTTCGCGAGCAGCTGCACGGAGGCACCGGCGGAGCGGGCGAACTTGGCACCGCCACCGGGACGGAGCTCGATCGCGTGGATCGTGGTACCGACCGGGATGTTGCGGAGGGCCAGGTTGTTGCCCGGCTTGATGTCGGCCCCGGGACCGTTCTCGACGCGGTCACCCTGCTGCAGGTTGCGCGGGGCGAGGATGTAGCGCTTCTCGCCGTCGGCGTAGTGCAGCAGCGCGATGCGCGCGGTGCGGTTGGGGTCGTACTCGATGTGCGCGACCTTCGCCGGCACGCCGTCCTTGTCGTGACGACGGAAGTCGATCACTCGGTAGGCGCGCTTGTGTCCGCCACCCTGGTGGCGAACGGTCACACGACCGGCGTTGTTACGGCCGCCCTTGCTGTGCAGGGGACGGACCAGCGACTTCTCCGGCGTGGACCGCGTGACCTCGACGAAGTCGGCGACGCTGGCGCCACGACGGCCCGGCGTAGTCGGCTTGTACTTGCGGATTCCCATTTCTCAGTCCTCGTCCGATATCGGACGATCCGACCCGCTTACGCGGTCGGACCGCCGAAGATGTCGATACGGTCGCCCTCGGCGAGGGTCACGATCGCGCGCTTGCTGCCGGCACGCTGACCGAAACCGGTCTTGGTGCGCTTGCGCTTGCCCTGGCGGTTGATCGTGTTGACCCCGGTGACCTTGACGTCGAAGACCGCCTGGACGGCCTGCTTGATCTGGGTCTTGTTGGCGTTCGGGTCGACGATGAACGTGTACTTGTTCTCGTCGAGGAGCGCGTAGCTCTTCTCGGAGACGACCGGCTTCAGCAGGACGTCACGGGGGTCCGTGTACGACTTGCTCAGCGGGGTCTCGACCGTGTTCTTGCCCTCGGTGGCGTGGCGACGCGCCTTGGCGACTCGCGCGGCCTTGGCGGCCTTGGCGGCCTTCGAGGCGATAGCGGGGTGACGGATGGCCATCAGACCTCGCTCCCTTCGGTGTCGTTAGTCCGCTCCGCAGAGGGGGCGCCGGCGACGAAGGACTCGAAAGCGGCCTGGGTGAAGACCACGTCGTCCGAGACGAGAACGTCGTACGTGTTCAGCTGGCCCGGCTCCAGGATGTGGACCTGGGGCAGGTTGCGGGCGGACAGCCACGCGGCCTCGTCGGAGCGGTCGACGATCAGGAGCAGGTTCTTGCGCTCGCTGATCTTGCCGAACAGGCTCTTGGCGGCCTTGGTGCTGGGGTTCTCGCCCTCGACCACGCCGGAGACGACGTGGATGCGGTTGTGACGCGCCCGGTCGGTGAGGGCACCGCGCAGGGCGGCGGCCTTCATCTTCTTGGGGGTGCGCTGCGAGTAGTCGCGCGGCACGGGACCGTGCACGACGCCACCACCGGCGAACTGCGGCGCGCGGGTCGAACCCTGACGGGCGCGACCGGTGCCCTTCTGGCGGTAAGGCTTCTTGCCACCACCACGGACTTCACCGCGGGTCTTGGTCTTGTGCGTGCCCTGACGGGCCGCGGCCAGCTGCGCGACGACGACCTGGTGGATCAGCGGAACGCTGACCTTGGCGTCGAAGATCTCCGCGGGGAGCTCGACGGAACCGGCCTTCTCGCCCGCCGGCGAAAGGATGTCAACAGTGCTCATCGGTTACCTCAGGCCCCCTTGGCCGCGGTGCGGACCAGGACGAGGCCGCCGTTCGGACCGGGAACCGCGCCCTTGATGAGCAGCAGACCCTTCTCCGCGTCAACGGCGTGGACGGTCAGGTTCTGGGTGGTGACCCGCTCGTTGCCCATGCGACCCGCCATGCGGAGGCCCTTGAACACACGGCCCGGGGTGGCGCAGCCACCGATGGAACCGGGAGAGCGGTGCTTGCGCTGGGTGCCGTGACCGGCGCCGAGGCCACCGAAGTTGTGGCGCTTCATGACACCGGCGAAGCCCTTGCCCTTGCTCTTGCCGGTGACGTCGACCTTCACGCCGGCCTCGAACACCTCAGCGGTGATCTCCTGGCCGAGCGTGTACTCGGAGGCGTCCGCGGTGCGGATCTCGACGAGGTGACGACGGGGGGTGACGTCGGCCTTGGCGAAGTGGCCCTTGAGGGGCTTGTTCACCTTGCGCGGGTCGATCTCGCCGAAGGCGATCTGAACGGACTCGTAGCCGTCCACGTCATTCGTACGGACCTGGGTGACGACGTTCGGGCCGGCCTTGACGACGGTGACCGGAACAACACGGTTGTTCTCGTCCCACACCTGCGTCATGCCGAGCTTCTCGCCCAGGATGCCCTTGATCTGCTTAGCCATTCTCAGCCCACCAGCCTCAGAGCTTGATCTCGATGTCGACACCGGCCGGGAGGTCGAGTCGCATCAGAGAGTCAACGGTCTTGGGGGTCGGGTCGAGGATGTCGATCAGGCGCTTGTGCGTGCGCATCTCGAAGTGCTCGCGCGAGTCCTTGTACTTGTGCGGCGACTTGATGACGCAGTACACGTTCTTCTCAGTGGGCAGCGGCACCGGGCCCGCGACCGACGCACCAGTGCGGGTCACCGTCTCGACGATCTTCTTCGCCGAGGAGTCGATGACCTCGTGGTCGTAGGCCTTGAGCCGGATGCGGATCTTCTGTCCCGCCATGGCTACTCAGTAGTCCTGTCTCTCTAACGCTCTGGAACCCGGTGGTTCCGTTCCCTTCGTTCTCCGACCCACGCGGTCGGGCGTGTCGCGCTCCCGCTGACATGGATGCCCCTTGTTCGAACATCCCTGCGGGGAATGCACACGGCCCTTCCGGAACCGCAAGCCGGGGGCGGAAGGCCCACCGGGCGCCTGGCCGGTGCCGCGCCCACACTTCCCGGAAGATTCCCGTACGTCCGCCCCAGTGCTGCCCGTGGGCAGTTAGGACGACGAGTACTGTGGGACTCGCTTCCGGTCCTCCCGGCGGGAGGCGCGCAGCATCAACACTCGACCGAGCAACTCCGACAGTCTGCCATATGGGGCAGGTCCTCCGCCAATCGAGCCGAAGAGATTACCCCGAAGGTGACGTAGCTCAAACCGCCCCCACCCCGCACCCCGCCACCCCCACACCCAGCGCCACCGCCCCCTCAGGAGCACCCGAGAGTCCCGACAGCAGCAGGGAAGTAGGCCCGCATGAACTTCTCGATGTCCCGACGCCGTCCGTGATCGACCGGATTGATCTGGGGCAGCCTCACCAGCAAAGTGAAGTGCTTGGCGCTCCTGGGTCCGCAGACCGTTGTCGACAGCGCTCCATCGTTGCCGATGTACGTCTTGTACTTGGATTCGATCCGTCGCGGTTCGGTCACATCCAGAAGCGATCTGCTCTGCATACGGCTCACATCGGGCTCGTCCGAGGTCCAGTAGAAGTTCATTGACAGGACAGCCTTGCGGCCCGAAATGATGCTGCACGGAGCAGACGTCGCCTCGGCGCGGCTCACGCGATTGAACTCGTGCAGGTGACGGGCGGGACCCACGATCCCACGGACTGCCTCGCCACTGACGCGCGTGCCGCAAATCGTCGCCGGAAGGCGCTGCTCGGCATCACCGCACGAAACTGCAGCGACCAACGACGAGGCGAGAAGGAACCCACTGAAGGCCGATCGAAGCGGCATCGTCATTCGGCTTCCTCCCCGGAGACGCCCCTTGCGTGACTCATGCCGCTCTGAGCCGACCGATTGATGAACTCCTGGGTTTCATAGAGATCTCCTCCGCGCCCGCGAACCTTGCCCCACTCACCGGCCAGGGCCATCAACTGGCCGTTCCTCGCCTTGTACGCCTCGGCATTGTCCTGCGCCTGCTTGTCATCGATCCGCTTCTGCTCGTCCTCCAGCCACTTGTCCGTGACGTAGTCGAACCCCTCCTGGACGTCCTCACCCGCCACCGGAATGAGGCTGATCGCCTTGTCGAAGAGTGGCTTCGCTTCGAATTCCGCCGTCTTGGGGGCGCCCTGCGCCTGCACACGTGCCTCCTCCAGGAAGCCGACCGTGCGGCCGGCGCGGAGCAGGGACTCGTTCGAGGACGAGTGGTCGCGGTGGATCCCGGAGACCAAGGCCTGATTGAGGCCCCCGTTCAGGGTTCCGTACGCGTCCTCGTCCCTGGAGATCTGCTTCGTCGCCTCGAAGAGCTGGTCCTGGGGCAGCGGGGAGTGGGCGATGTCGATCTCGCTCATGGACGCGTGGACGGTGGCGCCGTGGTTGACGAGGATGTTGGCCATCGGCTCCCGCAACGACGCCGGAAAGTCGTCGCCCTGCGCCGCCAGATGCCGCAGGGCCGACCGGAGGACCGCTTGGTTCTGCGCACCGTGCGCAACATAGTGGGCCTGGGTGCCGGACGGGTCGATCCCGGTCGCCGCCGCCTGCAGCGCCGCCCCGAACCCCGCCCGGTCGTCCGCGTCGGGTCCCGCGGTGTACCGGGGCGCCTTCGGCCCGTCCTGCTCGTGCAGGGTGACGTTCCAGTCCCTCTCCGTCATCAGGTACCGCATGTGCGCGTCCGAGGAGAGATAGTGCGCCGCCGCCCCCGGGTCGCGGCTCATGAGGCCCAGCGCGCCGTCGACCGGGTCGTTGGCGAACCATCCGTCGCGCCGGCCGGCGTACCCGCCCTTCGTCTGCCAGATCCCGGGATGCCGTTGCTCCGCCGCGATCATGTCGTCGGTAAGGTCCTCCAGCATCGCCGGCGCATACCCGTGTCCCGCCCGCATCAGGGTGACCAGCGACTGGTAGCCCACCGCCCGGTCCAGCCGCTCCCCCTGCGCGGCCGTGGTGTACCGCTCGACACCCGCGTCGCGCATCCCCGCCCGCCACTGCCGGTACCAGTCCGAGTCCGTGTGCCGGGTCGCCGTGGCCAGCGTGTCCGCCAGGCCTGACTCGATCACCGCGTATGACCGCAGGCCGGGTCCGGTCTGCCCGTCCCGCGGGTGGAGGAGGTCGTTCAGCCGGTTCGTGAGCCTGAGGGTGCCCTCCGGGCCGAGGTCGTCGAGCAGGGTGCGCGAGAAGGCCTCGTCGTCGGCGTTGTCACGGAACGCCCTCTCCAGTTCGGCGAGTTGCTTCGCTGACAGGTGACCGCCCCGGCCCAGTTTCTCCAGGGCCCGTTCCGCGGCCACCGCCTCGTACTTCTCGACGTCCCCCAGTGCCCTGCCGTTGAAGCCCCGGCCCCCGGACAGCGGATCGGAGTCGACGGCCACGGCCGACAGCGCGATCCTCACCCCGTCGTCCGCGTCCGTGACGTCCCGGACCGCTTTGTCGATCCGGTTCTGCCAGTCCTGCGCGGCGTGCTCACCGTCGGGCTTCCCGGCCGACACCACACCGCGGTCCGACACCTTCATCCCGGCCGCCAGTGCCTCGTGCCGCACAGCTTTCAGCCGGCCCCGCAGCTCCACGTACTGGGCGTGTGCGTCCCGCAGCAGCGAGGCGATCGCCTTCGCCTCCGTCTGCGCGGAGCCGAACTCCTTCAGCGTGACCGCGAACCGCCCGTGCGCCGCCTCCGCGCTCATCCCCGCCCAGGCGATGGGGAGGGCCGAGACGTCGTGGACGTCACGCCGGTACGCCTTCTCCTGCCGGGCGAACTCCCCCGCCATGCCGTCCCAGCGCTCCGCCGCGGTGGTGAGCGCGCCGAGGTCGGCGGTCATGATCTCGTGGTACGTCGGCATGTCCGGGCCGCCCCTCAGTACCGGTCCAGGGCGGACAGCTTCCGCAGGGCGGCGCCGGTACCGGTGTCCGTGCCGGTCAGGACGGTGTTCGCGGCGCGCAGCGCGTCCTTCTCGGCGCCCAGTCGGTCCAGGAGGTTCTTGACCTGGCCGGACCAGGTCTCATGGGCCGTGCGCAGCGCCCCGGCAGCGGCCCAGCCGTCCCCGTCCCGGGCGCCGAAGGCCTTCACGGCGGCACCGGTCTGGTCGTCCGCCCACGCGCCGGCCCTGCGGGTGCCCGGTTCGATACGGGCCTCCAGCGCCGCGGCCGCCGCTCGCTTGCGTTCCGGGGTGGACACCAGATTCCTCGGCCCGTGGCCGCCCGTCATGCCGCTGCCCATCACCGCTCCTCGCCGTACCGCTATCTCCGACGGAACTTCAACCGGGTGCGGCCGATCTTCGTCACGGTGTGTTCGCGGTCGTCGCGTTGACGCCCGGGCTCGGGGTCCGGTGGGGGAGAAGCCTTTCGAGAAGCCTGAGAGGCCTTGAGAAGCCTTGAGAAGTCGAAGTCTCCCCGGGTCCCGGAAAAGAAGTCTCCCCGACACCCGGAAACACGGAAGAGGCCCGTACGACCGAAGTCGTACGGGCCTCCTCTCAGGTCAGGTGATGACCTTCAAGCAAGCGGAACTTACTTGACGATCTTGGTGACCTGGCCGGCGCCCACGGTACGGCCACCCTCACGGATGGCGAACTTCAGGCCCTCTTCCATGGCGACGGGCTGGATGAGCGCAACGGTCATCTCGGTGTTGTCGCCCGGCATGACCATCTCGGTGCCCTCGGGGAGGGTCACGACGCCGGTCACGTCCGTGGTACGGAAGTAGAACTGCGGACGGTAGTTGTTGAAGAACGGCGTGTGGCGGCCGCCCTCGTCCTTCGAGAGGATGTAGGCCTGGGCCTCGAAGTCGGTGTGCGGGGTCACCGTGTTCGGCTTGATGATGACCTGGCCGCGCTCGACGTCCTCGCGCTTGATACCGCGGAGAAGCAGACCGACGTTCTCACCGGCCTGGCCCTCGTCCAGCAGCTTACGGAACATCTCGATGCCCGTAACCGTGGTCTTGGTCTTCTCTTCCTTGATGCCGATGATCTCGACTTCTTCGTTCACCTTGAGCAGACCACGCTCGATACGGCCGGTGACGACGGTGCCACGACCGGTGATGGTGAAGACGTCCTCGATCGGCATGAGGAACGGCTTGTCGACCTCGCGCTCCGGCTGCGGGATGGCCTCGTCGACAGCGCTCATCAGGCTGAGGACGGAGTCCACCCACTCCTTCTCGCCCTCGAGGGCCTTCAGGGCGGAGACCTTGACGACCGGAACGTCGTCGCCCGGGAACTCGTACTCGGAGAGGAGCTCACGGACCTCGAGCTCGACGAGCTCCAGGATCTCCTCGTCGTCCACCATGTCGGCCTTGTTCAGGGCGACGACGATGTACGGAACGCCGACCTGGCGGGCCAGGAGCACGTGCTCCTTGGTCTGCGGCATCGGGCCGTCGGTGGCGGCGACCACCAGGATCGCGCCGTCCATCTGCGCGGCACCGGTGATCATGTTCTTGATGTAGTCCGCGTGACCCGGGCAGTCGACGTGGGCGTAGTGACGCGCCTCGGTCTGGTACTCGACGTGCGCGATGGAGATGGTGATACCGCGCTGACGCTCCTCAGGAGCCTTGTCGATGTTGTCGAACGGGGTGGCCTCGTTCAGGTCCGGGTACGCGTCGTGCAGCACCTTGGTAATGGCGGCCGTGAGGGTCGTCTTACCGTGGTCGATGTGACCGATGGTGCCGATGTTGACGTGCGGCTTAGTCCGCTCGAACTTCGCCTTCGCCACTGGGGTCCTCCTGTGGAGTGGTTCTGTACGCCTTACTTCATCGGCGCCAGGTGATCTTTGCTGTTAAAGCCCGGAACCGGGGGCAAACAACCGTGTTTGCGGGTGTTTGCCCCACGAGGCTCCGGAGTCAAGCCTAAGGCGTTGAATCGCGGTGCGTTAAACGCGGTGCGTTACTCGCCCTTGGCCTTCGCGATGATCTCCTCGGCGACGTTCCGCGGAACCTCGGCGTAGGAGTCGAACTGCATGGAGTAGCTGGCGCGGCCGGACGTCTTGCTACGCAGGTCGCCGACGTAACCGAACATCTCCGAGAGGGGCACGAGGCCCTTCACGACGCGGGCACCGGCCCGCTCCTCCATGGCCTGGATCTGGCCACGGCGGGAGTTGATGTCGCCGATGACCTCACCCATGTAGTCCTCGGGCGTGGTGACCTCGACGGCCATCATCGGCTCGAGCAGCACGGGGCTGGCCTTGCGCGCGGCCTCCTTGAAGGCCTGCGAACCGGCGATCTTGAAGGCCAGCTCGGAGGAGTCGACCTCGTGGTAGGCACCGTCGTGCAGGATCACGCGGACACCGGTCATCTCGTAACCGGCGAGGATGCCGAACTGCATGGCCTCCTGCGCACCGGCGTCGACCGAAGGGATGTACTCCTTCGGGATACGACCACCGGTCACCTTGTTCACGAACTCGTACGAGGTGTCGCCACCCTCGAGCGGCTCGATGCCGATCTGCACCTTCGCGAACTGACCGGTACCACCGGTCTGCTTCTTGTGGGTGTAGTCGACGCGCTCGACGGCCTTGCGGATCGTCTCGCGGTAGGCCACCTGCGGCTTGCCGACGTTGGCCTCGACCTTGAACTCACGGCGCATACGGTCGACCAGCACCTCGAGGTGCAGCTCGCCCATGCCGCCGATGATGGTCTGGCCGGTCTCCTCGTCCGAGTGGACCTGGAAGGACGGGTCCTCCTCGGCCAGGCGCTGGATCGCGACGCCCAGCTTCTCCTGGTCACCCTTCGACTTGGGCTCGATGGCGACCTGGATGACCGGCGCCGGGAAGTCCATGGACTCCAGGATGACCGGGTTCTTGTCGTCGGACAGCGTCTCACCGGTGGTGGTCTGCTTCAGGCCCATGACGGCGACGATGTCGCCGGCGCCCACCGAGTCGATCTCCTCACGCTTGTTGGCGTGCATGCGGTAGATCTTGCCGATGCGCTCCTTCTTGCCCTTGACGGAGTTCAGCACCGAAGAGCCGGACTCCAGGCGGCCCGAGTAAACCCGGACGAAGGTGAGCTTGCCGAGGTGCGGGTCGCTCATGATCTTGAACGCCAGCGCGGACAGCGGCTCGTCGTCGGACGGCTTGCGCTTGATGACGACCTCGGCGTCCTTGACGTCGTGGCCCTCGATGGCCTCGATGTCGACCGGGGACGGCAGGTAGCGCACGACCGCGTCGAGCAGGGGCTGGACGCCCTTGTTCTTGAACGCGGTACCGCAGAACACCGGGGTCACGGTGGTGCCGGTGCCCTTGCCGGACGCGATGGTGATGCGACGGATCGCGGCGTACAGCTGCTCCTCGGAAGGCTCCTCGCCCTCCAGGTACAGCTCCATGATCTCTTCGTCGTTCTCGGCCACGGCCTCGAGCAGCTTGCCGCGGTACTCCTCGGCAGCCTCGGTGTGGGTGTCCGGGATGTCGACGACGTCGTACATCTCGCCCTTGGTCGCCTCGGCGGACCACACGAGCGCCTTCATGCGGACCAGGTCCACGACGCCCTTGAAGTCGGCCTCGGCGCCGATCGGGAGCTGCATGACGATCGGCTGAGCGCCCAGGCGGTCAGTGATCATGTCGACGCAGCGGTGGAACTCGGCACCGGTCCGGTCGAGCTTGTTGACGAAGCAGATACGCGGAACGCCGTAGCGGTCCGCCTGACGCCACACGGTCTCGGACTGCGGCTCAACGCCGGCGACGCCGTCGAACACCGTCACGGCACCGTCGAGCACGCGCAGGGAGCGCTCCACCTCGACGGTGAAGTCGACGTGACCCGGGGTGTCGATGATGTTGATGGTGTGGTCGACGTCTTCCAGCGGCCAGTGGCAGGTGGTGGCAGCAGAGGTGATCGTGATGCCACGCTCCTGCTCCTGCTCCATCCAGTCCATGGTGGCAGCGCCGTCGTGGACCTCACCGATCTTGTAAGACACACCGGTGTAGAACAGGATCCGCTCGGTGGTGGTCGTCTTGCCCGCGTCGATGTGGGCCATGATGCCGATGTTGCGCACCTTGGCCAGGTCAAGCGAAGTGGTAGCCATAAGGCTTCAGTCTTCTCTCGGTCTCGATGTGGACTGCGACTACCAGCGGTAGTGCGCGAAGGCCTTGTTGGACTCGGCCATCTTGTGCGTGTCCTCGCGCTTCTTCACAGCGGCACCCAGGCCGTTGCTGGCGTCGAGGAGCTCGTTCAGCAGACGCTCGGTCATGGTCTTCTCGCGACGGGCGCGGGAGTAACCGACGAGCCAGCGCAGCGCCAGGGTGTTGGCACGGCCGGGCTTGACCTCGACCGGGACCTGGTAGGTAGCGCCACCGACACGGCGGGACTTGACCTCGATGGTCGGCTTGATGTTCTCGAGAGCGCGCTTCAGCGTGATGACCGGGTCGTTGCCGGTCTTGTCGCGCAGGCCCTCCATGGCGCCGTAGACGATGCGCTCGGCGGTGGAGCGCTTGCCGTTCAGCAGCACCTTGTTGATCAGGGAGGTCACCAGAGGAGAGCCGTAGACCGGGTCGATGATGACCGGGCGCTTCGGGGCGGGGCCCTTACGAGGCATTCTTACTTCTCCTTCTTGGCGCCGTAACGGCTGCGAGCCTGCTTGCGGTTCTTGACACCCTGGGTGTCGAGGGAACCGCGGATGATCTTGTAGCGAACACCCGGCAGGTCCTTCACACGGCCGCCGCGCACGAGCACGATGGAGTGCTCCTGCAGGTTGTGTCCCTCACCCGGAATGTAAGCGGTGACCTCGATGCCGCTGGTCAGACGCACACGCGCGACCTTGCGGAGGGCCGAGTTCGGCTTCTTCGGGGTGGTCGTGAACACACGCGTGCAGACGCCACGACGCTGAGGGGAACCCTCGAGTGCGGGCGTCTTGTTCTTCTCGACCTTGTCCTGCCGGCCCTTGCGGACCAGCTGCTGGATCGTAGGCACTACTTCTCCGGTTTCTGTGTGCCGATGAGTACAGCTAACCTGGAACGTCGCCGACCCACGCGGTCGGGTGTGTCGAATCCGCCGGGCTTCCGCCGCGAGGCGAGAAGGGCGCAGATTACGGTGGCCGTTCACGGCTCGCCATGCGGTTTGAAGGCACGCACAGGAGCCAGGGCACACCCCAGGCACAAGGTCTGAGCGTACCTACCTCACGGACTTCGGTCAAAACAAATGGAGCCCGCACCCAGCCCGCACCCGGCCCGCACCCGGCCCGCACCGACACGCCGGACTTGTCCGGGTTCCCTGCCCCGGCTTCGAGCCGCTTACGTGTGAATCCCAGCCGTTCCGTCAGCGGGCCGCCCGTCACTTCTGTACGTTGAACGGTCGCTGTCCGGCTTGGGGGGACGAGGTTCGATGACGGGGGACATACCGTACGCGTTACCGCGGCGGGCACAGGACGAGGCTCCGGGGGACGACGCGCTCGAGGACCGGGTGCCGTTCCTGGCCCGGCTGGAGAAGGCGGACCGGGCCGCGCTGCTCGCGCTCGGGCACGAGCTGGACTTCGCGCCCCGCGGTGTGCTCCTGCGCCAGCGGGAGCCCTCCTCGCACGTGCTGATCGTCGTCGAGGGCTGGACCAAGGTCACGGCCGCCGCCGCCAACGGCTACGAGGCGCTGCTGGCGCTGCGCGGTCCCGGCGACATCATCGGCGAGTCGGCCGCGCTGACCGGCCGGACCCGGTCGGCCACCGTGACGGCGCTGGAGGAGGTCCGGGCCGTGGCCGTCCAGCGCGAGCGTTTCACGGACTTCCTGGCGGACTCCCCCGCCGTCTCCTTCGCCCTGCTCGGCCTCACCTCGGACCGCACCCGCGCCGCCGACCGGCGCCGCCTGGAGTTCGCCTCGATGACCGTCCGGGAGCGGTTCGCGACCCTGCTCCTCGACCTGGCCCGCACCCACGGCCGGCGCACCCCGGCGGGCGTCGAGCTGTCCGTGCCGCTGAGCAAGCAGGAGCTGGCCGGCTCGGTGGGCGCCTCGCGTGAGGCGGTGCAGCGGCTGCTGAAGGAACTGCGCGAGCGGGACGTGGTCCGTACCGGCCGGCGGGCGCTGGTGATCGTACGGCCGGACGTGCTGCGCAGGATCGCGCGCGCGGAGGCCGGCGGGTGAGCCGGGGAGCGGGCGGCGTGCGGGCCGGTCCCGCCCTCGTGTGCCCCCGGACGCCTGCCGTGGGCCGAGCGGTCTTCTGTGCACACGGTCACAGTCCGAGCGGGTCATCCGTCCTCACGCCCCTGCGGTCCCCCGCGCCACCCTTCTGACGGCGGCGCGGCCCGATTCCCGTACAACCACCGAAAGGTGATCATGAACGAACCCGTGAGCCGGACGATGCTCCTGCTCGACATCGAGAGGTACAGCGACCGGGACGATGTCGAGCAGACATATCTGCGGCGCGTTCTGTACAACATCGCCGACCGGGCCCTGGAGCGGGCCTGCATCGACGAGACGCGGCGGCTGCGGGCCGACCGGGGCGACAGCGTCATGGAGCTGATCGACGCGAACGCCTCCGTCCCCGCCCTGCTGCGGGCCCTGCTCACGGAGGTGCCGGCCGAGCTGCACGGGTACAACCGGCTGGCGTCGAGCACGGCCCAGATCCGGCTCAGGGGCGTGGTCGCCACCGGGTACGTCGCCGTCGACGAGCGCGGCGGCTGGGTCGGCTCCGACCTGAACCACGCCTGCCGGCTGCTCGACGCCCCGCTCCTGCGGGCCGCCCTGCGGGAGCGGGCCGACGGCTTCGCGCTGTGCGTGTCCGAGGGCGTGCACGCCGGGGTCGTACGACACGACCATCACGGCATCCGCGCGGCCGACTTCCACGAGGTCACCCTGACCAGCAAGAACGGCCCGCTGCGCGCCTGGCTCCACGGGCCGGTACCGCACGGCGGCACGAACCACGGTGAGACGGGGGCGGGGGAAGCCCCGGTGCCGGGGACGTCGGGGGACGTCCCGGCACCGGGGACGCCGGCACAGGGAGCGCCGGCGCACGAGGCTCCGGCACAGACGACTCCAGCGCACGAGGCGCCGGCGCACGAGGCTCCGGCACAGGGTGCTCCCGCACACGAGGCGCCGGCACACGAGGCTCCGGCACAGGGTGCTCCCGCACACGAGGCTCCGGCGCAGGGGGCGTCCGCGCCCGGCGCGGGGACCGGCCAGGCGCCCGGCGGCGGGGTCGTGTTCCACTTCGGCGCCGGCACGCCCCGCTTCGGGGGCAGCCTCGTGGCCGGTGACCAGCACGGCGTGTCGGGCGGCCAGGTCACCGGGAACGTGCACCTGGGCGGAACCGTGGGTGATCAGTCGTGACGGCGTCCGCCGCGGCCGCGGCCCGCGCCGAGGGCGGTCCGCCCGGCGCCGCTCCGCCGAAGCAGCCGCCGCCCGGACAGCCGTCCCCGGCACACGCGGCCCCGGGGCAGCCGTCGCCGGGACAGGCTGCCCCGAACCAGGCGTCGGGGCAGCCGGTGTCCGACGAGGACGCCCTGTCCCACGGCGACCTGGAGCCGGAGACGGAGGGTGCCCAGGAGGCCCGGGCGGCCCAGCGCGAGCTGGTCGCGCACGCCCCGGCGTTCTTCCTCGGCGACGACGCCCGCTTCGGCGGCAGCGCGGTCGGCGGCTCCCAGCACGGCGTGTCCGGCGGACAGGTCGGCGGCGACGTCTACATGGGCGGCCGTACCGAGATCCATCACCACGGCACCCCGGGCGCCGCTCCGGACGCCTCCGGCGAGGTACCCCGCCCGTACGTGGAGGAGCTGGCGGCCGTCTACGCCGAGGGCCCCGCCTTCGCCGCCGCGCTGGAACGGCTGCGCGAGGAACGCGTGCTGGTGCTCTCCGGCGCCCACGCCACCGGCCGCAACGCCGCCGCGCTGATGCTGGTCCACCGGCTGGGCGTGCCCGCCGTCCACGCGCTGAGCCCCGAGACCCCGCCCGCCGCCCTGAGCGGCCACCTCACCCGGCCCGCCGGATACGTCCTGCGGGACCTGCCCCTCAGCCGCAACCGGCCGTTGCGCGACACCCACCTCTTCGCGGCCCGCGACCAGCTCGTCAAGACCGGCGGCCACCTCGTCGTCACCGTCGAGAACTCGCCGCACCTGCCGGGCGTCACCCCGTACCCCTGGAGCCCGCCGCCCGCCGAGGACGTCGTACGGGCCCTGCTCGACCGGCACCGGCCCGGTGAGGCCGACGCGCTGCTCGCCCTGGGGCCGGTGCTGGACTTCCTCGCCGGCGCCGGCCGTCATCCGGCCGAGGCCGCCGCGTTCGCCCAGGCGCTGGCGGAGTACGACGGCACCGCGCAGGCACTGGCCCGGCTCGCGGACTTCGGGCAGGCCGCCGTGGAGAAGCAGTGCCGGGACTGGCTCGGCGACCCGGAGACCGGACTGCGCGACAAGGCCTTCCTCCTCGCACTCGCCGTCTTCGACCAGGCGCCCTACGTCCTCGCCGCCGAACTGGCCGACAAGCTGTTCGTACACTTCGAACGGTTGCAGCACCCCGAGAGACCGCCGGTCATCCCGGTGTTCGGACCGGCCGCCGAGGACCGGCTCACCCTGGCCCGGGCCGGCGGCGAGGTCCGGCAGGAACAGACCGACTGGGGGCCGGTTCCGCAGTTCATGGCCGCCTTCCACGACGAACGCACCCCCCGCGTCCTGCTCACCGAAGTGTGGACCAGCCATCCCTCGGCCCGCCCGGCACTGGTCGAGTGGCTCGGACAGCTCGCCCGCGACGGCCGCCCGCTGGTCCGCACCCGCGCCGCCGCGGCGGCCGCGCTGCTCGCCGCCGCCGACCTGCCCTCGACGATGGCGCTGCTCGTCGACCGCTGGGCGACCGCACGCGCCGTCGGCCCCCGCGTCACCGCCGCCAACACGCTGACCCTGGCCCAGCTGCTCGGGGCGCCGGTCGTCCTGCGGCTGCTCACCCAGTGGTGCAACGACGGCCAGTGGGGGCGGCGCTGGACCGCCATCCGGGCCCTCGGGCTGCTCGCCCCGCTCCGTCCCGACCTGGCCGGTCCCGCCCTCGACGCGCTGGCCTCCCGGGCCCGGGCCGACGCCAGCAACCAGGCCGAGCGGGACAACCTCACCGAGTCCGCCGCACTGCTGCTGTCCGCCGGCCAGCGCCGCGGGGAGGTGCTCGCCGAATTCGTCCGGCTGCTGTACCGGGACACCCCGGCCGTCCGCGGGCTCGCCCTCGCCGCCTTCGCCCGCGCCTGCGACAACGCCGGCGAGGGCGCACTCGTCGGCTGGTACGCCGAGACCGGCATGTACCAGCCGGACACGGCCCGCGACATGGCCACCCTGTGGCGCACCGCGCTGGGCGACCACATCCACACCAGGGCGGCGCTGCAGGCCCTGCAGACCTGGGTGCACGTCGCCACCCGCCGCACGGACGCCGCCACAGCCCTGGAACTGCTGCTGCCCGCGCTGATCGTGACCGCGGACGACCGCAAGCGCCTCGACCACGAACTGCGCACCATGCGCGCCGAGGACGGCGGCCCGCGCCCGCCGCTCGCCGAACGCCTGCTCGACGTGCTGCGTCCGGCGCCGGCCGCGCACTGAACCACCGCCTGTACAAGAGGAGTTGAGCGATGGCGGACTTCCGCCGACCCCCGGAGTGGACACAGCACGCGGACCGGCACACCGCGCTGATCGACCCGGTGCTGACCGTGCGCCCGATCTCACGGTTCGACTACACCGCCCGCCGCCAGGTCGGCGCCATCGACCACGCCCTGGTCTTCGTCACCGCGAGCGGCTCGTACGACGTCTACCTGCCGCCGCAGCGACCGAGCCGCACGGAGGCCGCCACCCGTCGGTACACCTCCGTCTACGAGGTGGACATGGGCAGCCACCCGGTCCAACTGGAACTCGAACTGCCCAGCGACGACGACGCGTTCTCCTTCGGCGCGACCGCCGACCTCACCTGGCGGGTCGCCGATCCGAAGGCCTTCGTGCAGAGCGGCGAACGGGACGTGCCGACCCGGCTGACCCGCGAACTGCAGCAGGTGGCCCGCCCGGTCACCCGGCGCTTCGCCATCGAGGACAGCCCGGCAGCCGAACGGGCCGTGCAGCGGGCGGTCGAGGAGGAGGGCGGCTTCGCCGCGGGCACCGGACTGACCGTGACGTGTGTGGTGCGGCTGCGCCTGGACGACGACGCGATCGCCCACCGCCGGCGCAAGCGGACCCTGCGCTACGAGTCGGAGATGCTCGACCCCGAGCACGAGTACCGGATGCGCCAGGCCCAGCTCGAACACCAGCTGGAGGCCCTGCGCCAGCAGCAGTCGCAGGAACTGGTGGCCCAGAAGATCGCCTTCTACTCGTACTGGCTGCAGCACGGTGGCGTGGCGGCCTGGGCCCTGCACCTCGCGGCGCACCCCAGGGACACCCGGATGGTCATCGGCACCCTGCAGAAGGACCAGCTCGGCGCGATCCGCCAGGAGCTGGAACTGATCGCCGGGGACGGCATGGAGGACTTCCAGAAGGCCGAGTCGGCGCGCTCCGTCCTGCGGTCCGTCGACGAACTCATGCGCGAGCAGGCGGCGGCGCCCCAGGCCCTGCCGCCGGGCGTGCCCCCGCAGCAACCGTACGTCCCGCCCCAGCCCTACGCCCCGGGCCCGCCACCGGCACCGTACGCCGCACCGGCCGGCGCCCCGGACCCGTACGCCCCGGCCGCACAGGGGACCGCCGGGCCGTACGGCCGGCCCGAGGGCGGCCGGCCCGGGAACGGGCAGCACGAGCAGTACGGGCAGCACGGGTACGCACAGCCGCCGCAGGGGCATGCGCCACACGGCCACGCCGTACCGGATCAGCCACCCGGCCACGCCGTACCGGATCAGCCCCCGTACGGCCAGGCGGCGCCGGAGCAGTCCCCGTACGGCCGGCCGGCGCCGGAACAGCCCCCGTACAGCGACGCGGTACCGGCCCAGCCCCCGTACGGCCACGCGGTGCCGGAACAGCCCCCGTACAGCCCGCCGCCCGCCGGGCCCGCGCCGGTCGTTCCTCCCCCGCCCGGCGCGCTCCGGGAGCAGCCCGCCGAGGGCGGGCCGGCATGACCTCGCCCGACACCGCCACACGCCCCGGCCCCGCCGCCCGTTCCACCCACCACACCGCGGAACGCCTGCTCACCGAGTTGCGCGAGGAGATCGGGCGGGCCGACACCAAGGCGTCCGTCCTGGTGGCGGCGCTGGGAATGACGGCCGGTGTGTTCACCGGGCTGATAGCCGGGCGGGACTGGTCGCCGGACCGGCTGTCCGCCCCCGGCGCCGTGCTGTGGTGGGCCGGGGCGGCGGCGCTGGCCCTGTCACTGCTCTCGCTGCTGCTCGCCGTGCTGCCCCGCTACCGTTCCGGGTCCTGGGCCGAGGGGCGCCCGCTGTGCTACTTCGGCGACATCCGCCAGGCGGCGCGGGAAGGCCGGCTGGCCGAGGCGCTCGCCGGCACCGACCGGGATCCCGCCGCCGCTCTGCTGGCCGCACTCGCCGAGAACAGCCGGATCGCCGCGTCCAAGCACCGGTGGATCCGTACCGGTCTGATCGCCTTCTGCGTCGGGGCCCTGCTGCTGCCCGCCGCCGCGCTCGCCGGCTGACGTCCCCGTACCCGCAGTACTTGTAAGGAGCCCGCTCATGTCGTTACCGCCGGACCCGTCGGTACCGCCCCGGTACCCGGAACCGTCCTATCCGGAGCCGTCGCATCCGGGGCCGTCCTGTCCGGAAGCGCCCCAGCCGCACGCCGCGGTCCCGCCGCCGCCCAGCTACCCGGAAGCCGCGACCCCGCCACCGTCCGTCTGCCCGACGCCCGGGACCCCCACTCCGCCGCCGTACCCGACGGCCCCCTCCCCTGCCGGCGCCACCCCACCGCCGTACCCGACGCCCGCCTCCCCTGCCGCGGCCCCACCGCCGTACCCCGGCGAGCCGCAGTACCCCGCGGCGGCCCCGCAGTACCCGGCCGGCGGCCCGGTCCACCCCGCGCCGCCGCCGTACCCGGCCGCGGGAGCCGACCGGCCCGGCCCCGGCCCGTCGCCGTACCCGACGCCCCCGTCCCCCATCGCTCCCCCGCCCGCGTACCCGGGCGCACTCCCGCACCCGCAGGCGTCAGCCGCGCCACCGGCGCAGGCGCCGTACGCCCCCGGCGCGCCCGCGCCCGGTCCGGTACCCCCGCACCCACCCGGAGCCGCACCCGGATACGCGCCCGCGCCCGACCCCGCACCCGGATACGCACCCGGGTACGCACCCCCGCACGTGTCAGGGCCCGCGCCCGTGCCGGTTCCGCAGCCCGCTCCGGACGACCTCGACTACCGTCACCGCGGTGCCCGTCTGCACGTGGCCGAGCGCCAGCGGGGGGCCGACGCGACGGCCATCGGGCGGCTCGCCGTGCAGGCGCCGGGCGCGCTGGTGAGCCTCGCGCTGGTCGGTTCCATCGCCGTGGGGGTCTTCGGGAGCGTCGTGGGCACGCTGGTGGTGCTGGCCTGGGTCGCCTCCGGCCTGCTGGTCTTCCACCGGCCGACCGAGCTGGCCTTCGCCCGGTACGTGCTCAAGCTCCGTCTGCCGACGGCTGAGGAGCGGGCCAGGCTGGAGCCGGTCTGGAACGAGGTGACCGCCCGGGCCGGCATCGAGCGGGGCACGTACGAGCTGATGGTCGAGAACAGCGACGAGCTGAACGCGGTGGCGGCGGCCGGCCACGTCGTCGGTGTCACGACCTACTCCCTCAACCGGATCCCGAGCAGCAACCTGGCCGCCGTCCTCGCGCACGAACTGGGGCACCACACCGGCGGTCACGCCTGGGCCGGTCTGCTCGGCTACTGGTACTCGCTGCCCGGCCGGATCGCCTGGGCCGTGACCCGGGGGCTGGCCCGCTTCGCGATCATGGTCGCCAGCGTCTTCTCCATGGCCGCGACCGGTTTCCTGATCCTCTTCATGGGGCTCGTGGCGGTCGCCGCGTTCCTCGCCGCCTGGTACATCACGATCCCGCTCGTGCTCGCCCCCTATCTGCTGGCCTACGCGGGCCGGCGCGGCGAGCTGCGGGCCGATCAGCAGGCCGCCGAGCTGGGCTTCGCCCGTCAGCTTGCCGAGGTCCTGTACCACTTCCAGACCGAGGAGGCCACGGCGAAGGCGGCCCTGGCCGCGCAGGGCCAGAAGCTCGACGAGCCCGGCGCCCTGGCCCGGCTGCTGTCCAGCCACCCGGACCACCAGACCCGCCTGAACGCCCTGCACCCCTACCTGGGCCTGCCCCGCTGACCCCAGCCTGACCCGCCGGGCTCCCGGCACGAGCCCGGACGCGCCGAAGGGCGGCCACCCCCCTGCGGGAGTGGCCGCCCTTCGGTTCAAGCGGCTCGCTTACTGGTTGTACGGACCGTAGTCGTAGTCCTCCAGCGGAACGGCCTGGCCGGAGCCGGTACCGAACGGCGAGTAGTCGATGTCGTCGTAGCCGACGGCCGAGTACATCGCGGCCTTGGCCTCCTCGGTCGGCTCCACCCGGATGTTGCGGTAGCGGGACAGACCCGTACCGGCCGGGATGAGCTTACCGATGATGACGTTCTCCTTGAGGCCGATGAGGCTGTCGGACTTGGCGTTGATCGCCGCGTCCGTCAGGACTCGGGTCGTCTCCTGGAAGGAGGCGGCCGACAGCCAGGATTCCGTCGCCAGCGAGGCCTTGGTGATACCCATCAGCTGCGGACGACCGGAGGCCGGGTGACCGCCCTCCTGGACCACACGACGGTTCTCGGTCTCGAACTTCGAGCGCTCGACCAGCTCGCCGGGCAGCAGCTCGGCGTCGCCGGACTCGATGATCGTCACGCGGCGCAGCATCTGCCGGATGATGATCTCGATGTGCTTGTCGTGGATCGACACACCCTGCGAGTTGTACACCTTCTGGACCTCGCCGACCAGGTGGACCTGGACGGCGCGCTGACCCAGGATGCGCAGCACGTCGTGCGGGTTGGTGGCACCCACGGTGAGCTGCTGGCCCACCTCGACGTGGTCGCCCTCGCGGACCAGGACCTTGGCACGCTTCGAGATCGGGTACGCCGTCTCGTCGCTGCCGTCGTCCGGGGTGACGACGAGCTTCTTGGTCTTCTCGGTCTCCTCGATCCGCACGCGGCCGGAGGCCTCGGAGATCGGGGCGACACCCTTCGGGGTACGGGCCTCGAAGAGCTCGACGACACGGGGCAGACCCTGGGTGATGTCGTCACCGGCCACACCACCGGTGTGGAAGGTACGCATCGTCAGCTGGGTACCGGGCTCACCGATGGACTGGGCGGCGATGATGCCGACCGCCTCACCGATGTCGACCAGCTTGCCGGTGGCCAGCGAGCGGCCGTAGCACATCGCGCAGGTGCCGACGGCGGACTCACAGGTCAGGACCGAGCGGGTCTTGACCTCCTCGACGCCCGCCTTGACCAGCTGGTCGATGAGGACGTCACCGAGGTCGACGCCCGCCGGGGCGAGCACCTTGCCGTCCACGACGATGTCCTCGGCGAGGCAGCGTGCGTACACGGACGTCTCGGCGTTGTCCGCCTTGCGCAGGACGCCGTCGGCGTCGCGCTCGGCGATGGCCAGCTTGAGGCCGCGCTCGGTACCGCAGTCCTCCTCGCGGATGATGACGTCCTGGGAGACGTCGACCAGACGACGGGTGAGGTAACCCGAGTCGGCGGTACGCAGGGCGGTGTCCGCCAGACCCTTACGGGCACCGTGCGTGGAGATGAAGTACTCCAGCACGGACAGAC
Organism: Streptomyces actinomycinicus; assembly: GCF_016741775.1. GTDB lineage: Bacteria > Actinomycetota > Actinomycetes > Streptomycetales > Streptomycetaceae > Streptomyces > Streptomyces actinomycinicus. Next base: position 429,585 of record NZ_JAERRK010000002.1, read on the forward strand.
CCTCACGGAACGACGCCTTGATCGGACGCGGGATCGTCTCGTTCTTCGCGTTCGACACCAGACCACGCATACCGGCAATCTGACGCATCTGCATCATGTTGCCTCGTGCACCCGAGTTCACCATCATGAAGATCGGGTTGGTCTTCGGGAAGTTGTCGTTCATCGCCTCGGCGACCTCGTTGGTCGCCTGGGTCCAGATCTGGATGAGCTCCTGCGTGCGCTCTTCCTTGGTGATCAGACCGCGCTCGTACTGCTTCTGGACCTTCTCGTCCTTGGCCTCGTACCCGGCGACGATCTCCTTCTTCGCCTCGGGGACGACGACGTCGGAGATGGCGACGGTGACACCGGAACGGGTGGCCCAGAAGAAGCCGGACGCCTTCAGGTTGTCGAGCGTCGCCGCCACGATGACCTTCGGGTAGCGCTCGGCGAGGTCGTTGACGATCTCGGAGAGCTGCTTCTTGCCGACCTCGTAGTCGACGAACGGGTAGTCCTCGGGCAGCAGCTCGTTGAAGAGCGCGCGGCCCAGGGTGGTGTTCAGGCGGAAGCTGTCACCCTGCTGCCACTCCGGCTCGCCCTCCTCGCGCGCCGGCGGGGTCCAGCCGCGCGGCGGGATGGTGCCCACCGGGAAGCGGATGTCCACGCGCGACTGCAGGGACAGCTCGCCGGCGTCGAACGCCATGATCGCCTCGGCCACGGACGCGAACGAGCGGCCCTCGCCCTTGACGTCACGCATCTCGCCGTCGGTGGTGAGGAAGAACAGACCGAGGACCATGTCCTGGGTCGGCATCGTCACCGGACGGCCGTCGGCCGGCTTGAGGATGTTGTTCGAGGACAGCATCAGGATGCGGGCCTCGGCCTGCGCCTCCGCGGACAGCGGCAGGTGCACGGCCATCTGGTCACCGTCGAAGTCCGCGTTGAACGCGGTGCAGACGAGCGGGTGGATCTGGATGGCCTTGCCCTCGACCAGCTGCGGCTCGAAGGCCTGGATGCCGAGGCGGTGCAGGGTGGGAGCACGGTTCAGCAGAACCGGGTGCTCGGCGATGACCTCTTCGAGGACGTCGTACACGACCGTGCGGCCGCGCTCCACCATGCGCTTGGCGCTCTTGATGTTCTGCGCGTGGTTCAGGTCGACCAGGCGCTTCATCACGAACGGCTTGAACAGCTCCAGCGCCATCGCCTTGGGCAGACCGCACTGGTGCAGCTTCAGCTGCGGGCCGACGACGATGACGGAACGCGCCGAGTAGTCGACTCGCTTGCCGAGCAGGTTCTGACGGAATCGACCCTGCTTACCCTTCAGCATGTCGCTGAGGGACTTCAGCGGGCGGTTACCGGGGCCGGTGACCGGACGGCCGCGGCGGCCGTTGTCGAAGAGGGCGTCGACGGCCTCCTGGAGCATGCGCTTCTCGTTGTTCACGATGATCTCGGGCGCGCCGAGGTCGAGAAGCCGCTTCAGGCGGTTGTTGCGGTTGATCACACGGCGGTACAGGTCGTTCAGGTCGGAGGTCGCGAAGCGGCCACCGTCCAGCTGCACCATCGGACGCAGGTCCGGCGGGATGACCGGGACGCAGTCCAGGACCATGCCCTTGGGGCTGTTGGACGTCTGCAGGAACGCGGAGACGACCTTCAGCCGCTTCAGGGCGCGGGTCTTCTTCTGGCCCTTGCCGGTGCGGATGATCTCGCGGAGCCTCTCGGCCTCCTCCTCGAGGTCGAAGGACTCCAGGCGCTTCTGCAGCGCCGCGGCACCCATCGAGCCGTCGAAGTACGTGCCGAAGCGGTCACGCAGCTCGCGGTAGAGCAGCTCGTCGCCCTCGAGGTCCTGGACCTTGAGGTTCTTGAACCGGTTCCACACCTCGTCGAGGCGGTCGATCTCGCGCTGCGCGCGGTCGCGCAGCTGCTTCATCTCGCGCTCCGCGCCCTCGCGCACCTTGCGGCGCACGTCGGCCTTGGCGCCCTCGGCCTCCAGCTCGGCCAGGTCGGACTCGAGCTTCTTGGCGCGGGCCTCGAGGTCGGAGTCGCGGCGGTTCTCGACCTGCTGGCGCTCGACCGAGACGTGCGCCTCCAGGGAGGGCAGGTCGCGGGTACGGCGCTCCTCGTCCACGTACGTGATCATGTACGCGGCGAAGTAGATGACCTTCTCGAGGTCCTTCGGGGCCAGGTCGAGCAGGTAGCCCAGCCGGCTCGGGACGCCCTTGAAGTACCAGATGTGCGTGACCGGGGCGGCCAGCTCGATGTGGCCCATCCGCTCACGGCGCACCTTGGCGCGCGTGACCTCGACGCCACAGCGCTCACAGATGATGCCCTTGAAGCGGACGCGCTTGTACTTGCCGCAGTAGCACTCCCAGTCCCGGGTCGGACCGAAGATCTTCTCGCAGAAGAGTCCGTCCTTCTCGGGCTTGAGGGTGCGGTAGTTGATGGTCTCGGGCTTCTTGACCTCGCCGTGGCTCCACTGACGGATGTCGTCAGCGGTGGCCAGGCCGATCCGGAGCTCGTCGAAGAAGTTGACGTCGAGCACTATGCGTCAATCCCTCTCAGGGTCGAAAGTCTTTGGTCTGAAACGGGGGCCTGGGGGTCGGCGGGGCCCTGTGGGTGAGGGCCCCGCCGGACTCCCGTCAGACCTCTTCGACGCTGCTCGGCTCGCGCCGGGACAGGTCGATGCCGAGCTCCTCCGCAGCGCGGAAGACGTCCTCGTCGGTGTCACGCATCTCGATGGACATACCGTCGCTGGACAGCACCTCCACGTTCAGGCAGAGCGACTGCATCTCCTTGATGAGCACCTTGAAGGACTCGGGGATGCCGGGCTCGGGGATGTTCTCGCCCTTGACGATGGCCTCGTAGACCTTCACGCGGCCGGTGACGTCGTCGGACTTGATGGTCAGCAGCTCCTGGAGGGCGTACGCGGCGCCGTAGGCCTCGAGGGCCCACACCTCCATCTCACCGAACCGCTGGCCACCGAACTGCGCCTTACCACCCAGCGGCTGCTGGGTGATCATCGAGTACGGACCGGTCGAGCGCGCGTGCAGCTTGTCGTCGACCAGGTGGTGCAGCTTCAGGATGTACATGTAGCCGACCGAGATCGCGTCCGGGAACGGCTCACCGCTACGGCCGTCGAACAGCCGCGCCTTGCCGGACGGGAGCACCATGCGCTCGCCGTCGCGGTTCGGGATGGTGTGCTGCAGCAGACCCGCCAGCTCGTCCTCGCGGGCACCGTCGAAGACCGGGGTCGCGACGTTGGTGCGCGGGGCGACCTGGTCGGCGCCGATGGCCTGCAGGCGCTGGGCCCACTCGTCCGCGAGACCGGAGACGTCCCAGCCGCGGCTGGCGAGCCAGCCGAGGTGGATCTCCAGGACCTGTCCCGGGTTCATTCGGGACGGCACACCCAGCGGGTTGAGGATGATGTCGACCGGGGTGCCGTCCTCCAGGAACGGCATGTCCTCGATCGGCAGGATCTTGGAGATGACACCCTTGTTGCCGTGACGGCCGGCGAGCTTGTCACCGTCGGTGATCTTGCGCTTCTGCGCGACGTACACGCGCACCAGCTGGTTCACACCCGGGGGAAGCTCGTCGCCCTCCTCGCGGTCGAAGACGCGCACGCCGATGACCTTGCCGGTCTCGCCGTGCGGCACCTTCAGCGAGGTGTCACGGACCTCACGGGCCTTCTCACCGAAGATCGCGCGCAGCAGGCGCTCCTCCGGCGTCAGCTCGGTCTCACCCTTCGGGGTCACCTTGCCGACGAGGATGTCGCCGGCGATGACCTCGGCACCGATGCGGATGATGCCGCGCTCGTCGAGGTCGGCGAGGACCTCCTCGGAGACGTTCGGGATGTCCCGGGTGATCTCCTCGGGGCCGAGCTTGGTGTCACGGGCGTCGACCTCGTGCTCCTCGATGTGGATCGAGGAGAGGACGTCGTCCTGCACGAGGCGCTGCGACAGGATGATCGCGTCCTCGTAGTTGTGACCCTCCCACGGCATGAACGCCACGAGCAGGTTCTTGCCGAGGGCCATCTCACCGTTCTCGGTGGCCGGACCGTCGGCGAGGACCTGGCCCTCGATGATCCGGTCGCCCTCGTTGACGACGACCTTCTGGTTGACCGAGGTGCCCTGGTTGGACCGGGCGAACTTGTGCAGGCGGTACGTGATGTACGTGCCGTCGTCGTTGGCGGTGGTGATGTAGTCCGCGGAGACCTCCTGGACCACACCCGCCTTCTCGGCCTTGACCACGTCACCGGCGTCGACGGCGGAGCGGTACTCCATGCCGGTACCGACGAGCGGGGCCTCCGACTTAATCAGCGGAACGGCCTGGCGCATCATGTTCGCGCCCATGAGGGCACGGTTGGCGTCGTCGTGCTCGAGGAACGGGATCATGGCGGTCGCGACCGACACCATCTGGCGCGGCGAGACGTCCATGTAGTCGACGTCCTCGGGGCTGACGTAGTCGACCTCACCGCCACGGCGGCGGACCAGGACACGCGCCTCGGCGAACCGGAGTTCGTCGTTCAGCGTGGCGTTGGCCTGCGCGATGACGAAGCGGTCCTCCTCGTCGGCGGTCAGGTAGTCGACCTCGTCGGTGACCTGGCCGTCGTTCACCTTGCGGTACGGGGTCTCGACGAAACCGAACGCGTTGACCCGGCCGTAGGAGGCGAGCGAGCCGATCAGACCGATGTTCGGGCCTTCAGGGGTCTCGATCGGGCACATGCGGCCGTAGTGCGAGGGGTGCACGTCACGGACCTCGAAGCCGGCCCGCTCACGGGAGAGACCACCCGGGCCAAGAGCCGACAGACGGCGCTTGTGGGTGAGACCCGACAGCGGGTTGTTCTGGTCCATGAACTGGGACAGCTGGCTGGTGCCGAAGAACTCCTTGATGGAGGCGACGACCGGCCGGATGTTGATCAGGGTCTGCGGCGTGATCGCCTCGACGTCCTGGGTGGTCATGCGCTCGCGCACGACGCGCTCCATACGGGCGAGACCCGTACGGACCTGGTTCTGGATCAGCTCGCCGACGCTGCGCAGACGACGGTTGCCGAAGTGGTCGATGTCGTCGGTCTCGACGACGATCGTCTGGCCGTTGTCGGCGGTCGTCTCGGTCTCGCCGGCGTGCAGCTGCACCAGGTACTTGATCGTCGAGATGACGTCCTCGACGGTCAGGACGCCCGCGTCGAGCGGCGCGTCCGCACCCAGCTTCTTGTTGACCTTGTAGCGGCCGACCTTGGCGAGGTCGTAGCGCTTCGGGTTGAAGTAGAGGTTCTCGAGCAGCGTCTGCGCGGCCTCACGCGTGGGGGGCTCGCCCGGACGCAGCTTGCGGTAGATGTCCAGCAGCGCGTCGTCCTGGCCCTGGGTGTGGTCCTTCTCCAGGGTGGCGCGCATCGACTCGTACTCGCCGAACTCCTCGAGGATCTGCTCGGTCGTCCAGCCGAGCGCCTTGAGCAGAACGGTGACCGACTGCTTGCGCTTGCGGTCGATGCGGACGCCGACCATGTCGCGCTTGTCGATCTCCATCTCCAGCCAGGCACCCCGGGACGGGATGATCTTGGCGGAGAAGATGTCCTTGTCGGACGTCTTGTCGATGGAGGAGTCGAAGTAGACACCGGGGGAACGGACCAGCTGCGACACCACGACACGCTCGGTGCCGTTGATGACGAAAGTGCCCTTGTTCGTCATGAGCGGGAAGTCGCCCATGAAGACGGTCTGGGACTTGATCTCGCCGGTCTCGTTGTTGGTGAACTCGGCGGTGACGAAGAGCGGGGCGGCGTACGTGAAGTCGCGCTCCTTGCACTCGTCGATGGAGTTCTTCGGCGGCTCGAAGCGGTGGTCCCGGAACGTCAGGGACATCGACCCGGAGAAGTCCTCGATCGGGGAGATCTCCTCGAAGATCTCCTCCAGACCGGACTTGGTGGGGACGTCCTGACCGTTCTCAAGAGCCTCCTCGACCCGACTCTGCCAAGCGGTGTTGCCGAGCAGCCAGTCGAAGCTCTCGGTCTGCAGCGCGAGCAGGTTGGGAACCTCGAGAGGCTCCTTGATCTTTGCAAAGGAGATGCGCAGCGGGGCGGTGCTGGCGCCGTTGTTCGTATTCGCGGTCGAGGCGTTGCGCGAGGCGGCCAAGAGGGGGTCCTTCCGAGGGCTCGGACTCACTACGCGCGTACCGGTCCCTCCCGGACACAGAGACGGAAACCCCAGGTCAGGGGGGCTTCGGTCGACTGTGCTCGAGTGAGGGCAGACCCCTGGTGACGGGCAGGGGACAGCTAACAGGCAGCGCAAAGGGTCAGTGTAGCCACTTGGCACACTGATGTCCAGTGCGGTTTTTTCGAGACCCTCGTTGTGCTCACCGCTCTTGTCAACGCCCTCGGCATGCTGCCCTCAACGCACGTTGATACTGCCCTCTTCGTCGTCGATCCATGCCTCGGATTCGGATCCTTGTGACGACGCGTCCTGAGAATTGCGCGCTGCGTGCGGTTCGTCAAGGCCCCCCAGCCCGAAGCGAGCCGTGCGGCGACACGACGAAGATCACCATACCCCCCGCCGTCGCAGGTGCAAGGCAACCGCGGTCGGTCCTCCGGATACGCCGAAGAGCGACCACCCGGATGGATGATCGCTCTTCGGTGCGTTCGCGTTACAGCCTCGGGACGACTGGTTCAGCGTCCCGGGAGACCGTGGTCTGCGCGCGTTCGAGTCCTGGGGACCCGAAGGGTGTTACTTGACCTCGACGGAGGCGCCGGCGCCCTTGAGGGCCTCGGCGGCCTTGTCAGCGGCCTCCTTGTTGACCTTCTCGAGGACCGGCTTCGGGGTGCCGTCGACGAGGTCCTTGGCCTCCTTCAGGCCCAGGGAGGTCAGCTCACGCACGACCTTGATGACCTGGATCTTCTTCTCGCCGGCGCCGGTGAGGATGACGTCGAACTCGTCCTTCTCCTCCTCGGCCTCGGCGGTCGGGGCACCCGGGACGCCGGCCATCATGACCGGGGCAGCGGCGGCGGCGGTGACGTCGAACTTCTCCTCGAAGGCCTTCACGAACTCGGAGAGCTCGATGAGGGTCATCTCCTCGAACTGCGCGAGCAGGTCTTCCTGGCTGAGCTTCGCCATGGTGGCGGTCCTTCCACTCAAATCGGCTGGTGCCGGATGTACGGGATAAGGCGGGCGTACGTCGGCCCGCTGCGACCCGCGCCTTCGGTGCGGGTCAGAAAGCGAGCCGAATTACTCGGCACCGCCCTGCTCGGCCTGCTTGGCGCGCAGCGCGTCCACGGTGCGGACGAGCTTCGACGGCAGCGCCTGGAAGACGGAGGCAGCCTGGGACTGCTTCGCCTTGAAGGCACCGGCCAGCTTGCTGAGCAGAACCTCGCGGGACTCGAGGTCCGCAAGCTTCTTGATCTCGTCGGCGCTCAGCGCCTTGCCGTCAAGGACACCGCCCTTGATGACGAGATTGGGGTTTTCCTTGGCGAAGTCACGGAGACCCTTCGCCGACTCCACCGGGTCTCCGGTGACGAAGGCGACGGCCGTCGGACCAGCGAAGAGCTGGTCGTCCAGCGTGATCCCGGCCTCGTTGGCCGCAATCTTGGTCAGCGTGTTCTTCACCACGGCGTACTGGGCGTTCTCACCGAGCGACCGGCGCAGCGTCTTGAGCTGCGCCACGGTGAGACCGCGGTACTCGGTCAGCACGGCGGCGTTGGAACTGCGGAACTTGTCCGTCAGCTCCGCAACCGCGGCAGCCTTGTCGGGCCTCGCCATAGAGCCTCGGCCTCCTTCCGGGTGATTCGGACCGCGCGGACCCGAAGGAGGACTGGGGAAACGAAACGCCCCGGCGCAGGCGCACGGGGCGGACTCGACCGGCCGCACACGCGCTCGGCGCGCGCACTCCGGGAGTTCTTCCACAGTCACCTGCGCGGGTCGTCCACTTTTCAGCGGATCCTTCGGCCACCGCGCCCTCGTTCGAGCGCACGGCAACGACCAGCGGTCTTTGGCTTCTGGAAGAGAATACGGGACCGGGACGCCGTCGAGCAAATCGGCCCGTTTGCGGCCGGTACGACGGCCCGGACGGCCCGGACGGCCCGCACGGTTCACGGCCCGCACGGTTCACGGCCCGCACGGCCCGCACGGTTCACGGCCTGCGCGGTTCACGGCCCGACGGCTGCCCGGGACAGACCCGGGCGGCCTCCGTGACCCGGCTCAGGGCGGCTCGTAATCCCGCTCTGGGCGCCGCGTACGGCCGGTTCACGGCTCGGGCCCCGGGGCGGCGCGGCGGCGCGTTCCCGGGGCCGGTACGGCGCTCGTACCGCCGGTGTCAGGAGGTGGTGCCGGTGCTGCCCGCCACGGTGCCGCCGGACTTCAGCAGGTCCGCGAAGTCCTTGGTGTCACCGGCCGGGGGCGCCTCGGCGGTGACCTTCACGCCGTAGTCGGTGTAGAAGGTCGTGTTCTTCATGGTGCCGTTGGCCATCTCGGCCTTCTCGGTCTTCTTGACCAGCAGGTTCTGGTCGTTGATCCAGATGTCGACGGTGTCGGTGGTGACGCCGGCCTGGCTGAGCTGCTTCTTCAGGGCCGACATCTGCTCGGAGCTGAGGTTGCTGGTCTTGTCGGCCAGCTCGGCGACGTTCACCGTGCCCGAGTAGTGCGTGGTGTGCGCGCCGGAGACGGTCTCCTCGCCGACCTTCTTGACGTCACCGGAGGCCAGCAGCATCTTCACGGACTGGTTCGGCGTGGCGTTCTGGATCTGGTCCTTCATGTACGAGCCGGAGGCGCCGCCCATCTTGGCCAGGTCGTCGTACGAGTACTTGAGCCAGTGCTTGCCGCCCGTCTGCTGGGCGTAGGCGTCACTCATGTGCGCGTAGTAGGCGTCCGGCAGGTAGCGCGCCTCCATCGAGGAGGTGCCGGCCTTCTTCATCATCTCGGCCAGCTGTCCGCCGGTGTAGGTGATGGTGAGGTTGCCCTTGAGGCCGTCGTCCCAGGTGAGGGCGCCGTTCGCGGTCATCGACATCAGGTCGCCGACGGAGGTGGTGGAGCGCACCTTGGCCGACTCCGCCTTGTCGGTGGACTTCTCGGCCGAGCGCAGCGCGGCGACGGGGCTGAGGTGGATCGCGTCTCCGCCGTCCGCCTTTCCGTCCTTGCCGGCGTCCGTGGAGCCGCAGGCGGCCACTCCGGTCAGCGCGGCCACCACCGCTATGGAAAGGGCCACCCGGCGCACGGTCGTGCTCTTCATCTAGTCCCACCCCTCTTGCAAGTCCTGTGCCAGCACCGTAACCCAGGCCGCTGACAGTCGTGCGAAAGGTCGCACAAAGAAAGGACGGGCCCGGAACCTCGAGGGTTCCAGGGCCCGCCCTTCTGTTTACGCGTCCCTGACGCGGCTACCGGGCTGAGCGCAGGGCTCAGACGGCGGCCGGGTCCTCCTCGACGAGGAGGTTACGGGTGCGGTTCGGGTCGACCGGAATGCCGGGGCCCATCGTGGTGGTGATGGCGGCCTTCTTGATGTAGCGACCCTTGGCGGCGGACGGCTTCAGACGGAGGATCTCCTCCAGCGCGGCGCCGTAGTTCTCCACCAGCTTGGCGTCGTCGAAGGACGCCTTGCCGATGATGAAGTGCAGGTTCGAGTGCTTGTCGACGCGGAACTCGATCTTGCCGCCCTTGATCTCGGTGACGGCCTTGGCCACGTCGGGGGTGACGGTGCCGGTCTTCGGGTTCGGCATCAGACCACGCGGGCCGAGGACGCGGCCGAGGCGGCCGACCTTGCCCATGAGGTCCGGGGTGGCGACGACGGCGTCGAAGTCCAGACGGCCCTTCGACACCTCGTCGATCAGCTCGTCGGCGCCGACGATGTCGGCGCCCGCGGCACGCGCGGCCTCGGCACGGTCACCGGTCGCGAAGACCAGGACCCGGGCGGTCTTACCGGTGCCGTGCGGAAGGTTCACGGTGCCACGGACCATCTGGTCGGCCTTGCGCGGGTCGACACCCAGACGGAAGGCGACCTCGACGGTGCCGTCGAACTTGGTCGTGGAGGTCTCCTTGGCGAGACGGACGGCCTCGAGCGGGGCGTACAGCTTCTCCCGGTCGACCTTGGCGTCCGCAGCGCGGAGAGCCTTGCTGCGCTTGCTCACAACTGCTCCTGTGTGTTCTGAAAGGAGTCGTGGTACGGGCCGAGCAGGCCCTGCCACGTGCGACCGGCTACGGCCGCATTGACTGCTGGGGTGGGGTTCAGCCCTCGACCGTGACGCCCATGGAACGCGCGGTGCCGGCGATGATCTTCGCCGCGGCGTCCAGGTCGTTCGCGTTCAGGTCGGGCATCTTGGTCTGGGCGATCTCGCGGACCTGCGCCTCGGTGATCTTGGCGACCTTGGTCTTGTGCGGCTCGCCGGAGCCCTTCTCGATGCCCGCGGCCTTGAGGATCATCTTCGCGGCCGGCGGCGTCTTGGTGACGAAGGTGAAGGAACGGTCCTCGTAGACCGTGATCTCCACCGGGATGACCCAACCGCGCTGCGACTCGGTCGCGGCGTTGTAGGCCTTGCAGAACTCCATGATGTTGACGCCGTGCTGACCCAGCGCCGGGCCGACCGGCGGAGCCGGGTTGGCGGCGCCGGCCTGGATCTGGAGCTTGATGAGCCCCGTGACCTTCTTCTTCTTGGGAGGCATTGCTCTCCGGGTCCTTTCATTCGGGTCCATGCCCGCACAGGGATCGCGACCCTGACGCAGGCATACCGCACAACGATAACGGGTATAGATGCGCGGCTAAAAACCGTGCAGGTCAGGCGGACCGTGACGGCCTGCCTGACCTGCGCGGAAGCATCAAGTCCAGAAAGGACTAGTTCTTCTGGATCTGGTCGAAGGACAGCTCGACCGGCGTCTCGCGACCGAAGATCTCGACCAGGCCCTTGACCTTCTTCGAGTCGGGGTTGATCTCGTTGATGGTCGCCTGGAGCGTGGCGAACGGGCCGTCGGTGACGGTGACCGAGTCGCCGACCTCGAAGTCCAGCACCTGGACCTCGACCTTGCGCTGCGGAGCGGGCTTGCCCTCCGCCTCGGCGGCCTCGCGGGCGGCCTTCTCCTCGGCCTCCGGGGCGAGCATCTTGACGATCTCGTCCAGCGTCAGCGGGTACGGGTCGTAGGCGTTGCCGACGAAGCCGGTGACGCCCGGGGTGTTGCGGACGACGCCCCAGGACTCGTTGGTCAGGTCCATGCGGACCAGGACGTAACCCGGCAGCTTGTTCTGCTTGATCGTCTTGCGGTCGCCGTTCTTGATCTGGACGACCTCTTCCTGCGGCACCTCGGCCTGGAAGATGTAGTCCTCGACGTTCAGCGAGACGGCGCGCTGCTCCAGGTTGGTCTTCACGCGGTTCTCGTAGCCGGCGTACGTGTGGATGACGTACCACTCGCCCGGCAGGGTGCGCAGTTCCTCACGCAGGGCCGCGATGGGGTCGACCGGCTCGGCCGGCTCCTCCTCGGCCTCGGCGGCCTCGTCCTCGTCGGCCTCGGCGACGGCGGCGTCCTCGTCGGCCTCTTCGCCCTCGACGTGCAGAGCGGCCTCTTCGGCCGGCTCGCCCGACTCGGCCTCGGCAGCCTCGAACTCGTCCTGCTCGTCCGCGCCCTCGACGATGTCGAGCTCGTCATCCGCCGTCTCGGCAGCCAGCCCGCGCGGCTCGGTGGCGTCGTCGTTCAGGTTCGGGTCAGACACGATGGCTGCTTCTTCCTGGATACATAGGGGTGGAACATGCGAAAACGGGCGCCGGTACCACGGCGCCCTTCGCTCTTGGCTCAGCCGAAGACGTACTTGGCCGCGTGGTTGAGCCCATAGTCAATCACGGTCACCAGGGCGATCATGATGGCGACGAAGAAGATCACCACGGTGGTGTACGACGTCAGCTGGTTGCGCGACGGCCAGACGACCTTGCGGAGTTCCGCGACGATCTGGCGGTAGAAGGTGGCGAGGCGCTTGAGCGGGCCCTTCTTGGCGCGCTTGCCGCCCTTGCGAGCCTTCTTCTTGGACTCGGGCACCTCGTCCTGAGCATCAGGCGTATCGATGGAGCCCACGGCGTCCGTCATAGTCCTCACCTGATCCCGGGTCGTGGCCGTGCCGCGCCCGGTTTCTGAGCCGCACGGCGGTGCATTGCTGTACGTACATGCGCACACATCCTGGCGGTGTGTGTAGCAGGGCCGGAGGGACTTGAACCCCCAACCGCTGGTTTTGGAGACCAGTGCTCTACCAATTGAGCTACGACCCTTTGTGTGTCCCCCAACGTACCGCATCCGACCGAGTGCTCGTTGTGCACCGGTTGGGGCGGTGGCTGCTGAAGGCCAACGAGGTGAGAGTGTACGTGGTCCGGGGCCCGGCGTCGAACAGAAAGCGCCCGTCGGGGGCCGTCCTGCCAAAGATCGTCCTGGCCGGAGGCCGGATTCGGACCGGTGTTCACGCCTCGACCCCTGGCTGTTCAGTCTGTGAAACCCGTGTGCCGGGGGCATTTCCGGTCTGGAACGATGGGCCGCATGAGCGCTGCAACCCCACCCACCGAGCGCCGGGTCTCCGCCCGAGTCGGCGCGATCTCCGAGTCCGCCACCCTCGCCGTGGACGCCAAGGCCAAGGCCCTGAAGGCCGCCGGGCGTCCGGTGATCGGCTTCGGCGCCGGTGAGCCCGACTTCCCGACCCCGGACTACATCGTCGAGGCGGCCGTCGAGGCCTGCAAGAACCCCAAGTACCACCGCTACACCCCGGCCGGCGGCCTGCCCGAGCTGAAGGCCGCGATCGCCGCGAAGACGCTGCGCGACTCCGGCTGGGAGCCGGACGTCTCGCAGATCCTGGTCACCAACGGCGGCAAGCAGGCCATCTACGAGGCCTTCGCCGCGATCCTGGACCCGGGCGACGAGGTCATCGTCCCGGCGCCGTACTGGACCACGTACCCGGAGTCGATCCGCCTCGCCGGCGGTGTCCCGGTCGAGGTCGTCGCCGACGAGACGACCGGTTACCGGGTCTCCGTCGAGCAGCTGGAGGCGGCCCGCACCGAGAAGACGAAGGTCGTGCTCTTCGTCTCGCCGTCCAACCCGACCGGCGCGGTGTACTCCGAGGCCGAGACCGAGGCGATCGGCCGCTGGGCCGCCGAAAACGGCCTGTGGGTGCTGACCGACGAGATCTACGAGCACCTGGTCTACGGCGACGCGGTGTCCGTGTCGCTGCCGGCGCTCCTGCCCGAACTGCGCGACAAGTGCATCGTGGTCAACGGCGTCGCCAAGACGTACGCGATGACCGGCTGGCGCGTGGGCTGGGTCATCGGCCCGAAGGACGTCGTCAAGGCCGCGACGAACCTCCAGTCGCACGCCACCTCGAACGTCTCCAACGTCGCCCAGGTGGCCGCCCTGGCCGCGGTCTCCGGGGACCTGGCGGCCGTGGCACAGATGCGCGAGGCCTTCGACCGGCGTCGCAAGACCATCGTGCGCATGCTCAACGAGATCGACGGCGTGGTCTGCCCCGAGCCCGAGGGCGCCTTCTACGCCTACCCGTCGGTCAAGGGCCTGCTGGGCAAGGAGATCCGCGGCAAGCGCCCGCAGGACACCGTCGAGCTGGCCGCGCTGATCCTGGAGGAGGCCGAGGTCGCGGTCGTGCCGGGCGAGGCCTTCGGCACGCCGGGCTACCTGCGCCTGTCGTACGCGCTCGGTGACGAGGACCTCGTCGAGGGCGTGAGCCGGATGCAGAAGCTGCTGGCGGAGGCGCGGGACTAGTTCCCCGACGCCACGCGCGCGTGCGGGCCGTTCCCCCGGGGAGCGGCCCGCTTCTGTGTGCGAGCAAGACCACGTACGGGGAAACGGCTACCGGTGTGGCGGGTGTGTACGGCAGGATCCTTGGATGGAGCGTGTACGTGATCTCTCTGAGCTGCCGAAGGCCCATCTGCACCTGCACTTCACCGGCTCGATGCGGCCGGCGACCGTCCTGGAACTGGCCGACAAGTACGGCGTGCGCCTGCCCGACGCCCTGACGGAAGCACTGACCAGCGGGGAACCGCCGAAGCTGCGGGCCACGGACGAGCGGGGCTGGTTCCGTTTCCAGCGGCTGTACGACGCGGCACGCTCCTGCCTGCGTGAACCGGACGACATCCGGCGGCTGGTCCGGGAGGCCGCCGAGGAGGACGTGAAGGACGGCTCGGGCTGGCTGGAGATCCAGGTGGACCCGACGTCGTACGCGCCCCGGCTGGGCGGGCTGATCCCGGCCCTGGAGATCATCCTGGACGCCGTGGAGACGACGTCCCGCGAGACCGGCCTCGGGATGCGCGTGCTGGTGGCCGCGAACCGTATGAAGCACCCGCTGGACGCCCGGACCCTGGCCCGGCTGGCGGTGCGCTACGCGGACCGCGGTGTCGTCGGCTTCGGGCTCTCCAACGACGAGCGGCGGGGCATGGCGCGGGACTTCGACCGGGCGTTCCACATCGCGCGCGAGGGCGGTCTGCTGTCGGCCCCGCACGGCGGCGAGCTGACCGGCCCGGCCTCCGTCCGGGACTGCCTGGACGACCTGCACGCCTCCCGGATCGGGCACGGCGTGCGCGCGGCGGAGGACCCGCGGCTGCTGAAGCGGCTGGCCGACCGGGGCGTGACCTGCGAGGTGTGCCCGGCCTCGAACGTGGCGCTCGGGGTGTACGAGAAGCCGGAGGACGTCCCGCTGCGCACGCTCTTCGACGCGGGCGTCCCGATGGCGCTGGGCGCCGACGACCCCCTGCTGTTCGGCTCCCGCCTGGCCGCCCAGTACGAGATCGCCCGCCATGCGCACGGCTTCTCGGACGCGGAACTCGCGGAGCTGGCCCGGCAGTCGGTACGGGGTTCGGCGGCCCCGGAGGACGTCAAGGCGCGGCTGCTGACCGGCGTGGACGACTGGCTGACCCGCCCGGCCGCCTGAAGCGGACGCACGACGGCTTTCGGCTTCGGCCCGCCTTCGGCCTCCGGTCCCGTATCGGCCTCGGCTCGGCTTCGGCTCGGCTTCGGCTTCGGCTCGGCTTGGCTTCGGCCTCCGGTTCCGCACCGCCTTCGGCCTCCGGTCCCGCATCGGCCTCGGCTCGGCTTCAGCTTCGGCTCGGCTTCAGCTTCGGCTCGGCTTCAGCTTCGGCTCGGCTTCGGCCTCCCGTCCCGCATCGCCTTCGGCTCGGCTTCGGCCTCCAGTCGGCTTCGGCTACAGGCTCACGCCGACCGTCACGGGTTCGTTGACCAGGGTGATGCCGAAGGCCTCGTGGACCCCTGCGACCACCTCGCGGGCCAGGTCCAGCAGGTCCTCCGTGGTGGCGCCGCCCCGGTTGGTGAGGGCGAGGGTGTGCTTGGTGGAGATGCGGGCGGGTCCGCTGCCGTAGCCCTTGGTGAAGCCGGCCTTGTCGATCAGCCAGGCCGCGGAGGTCTTCGTACGGCCCTCCCCCGCCGGGTAGGCCGGCGGCTCGGCGCCGTCGCCCAGCCGTTCGCGCACACGCGCGTGGAACGCGGCGAACTGCTCGTCGGTGAGGATCGGGTTGGTGAAGAAGGAGCCGGCCGACCAGGTGTCGTGGTCCTCGGCGTCCAGCACCATGCCCTTGCCGGCGCGCAGCTTCAGCACGGTCTTCCGGGCGTCGGCCAGCGGCACCCGGTCACCCGGCCCGACGCCGAGCGCGCGGGCCGCCTCGGCGTACTTGACCGGCGCGGACAGCCCGCCCGCGTCCTCCAGCTCGAAGCGCACCCGGAGGACGACGTAGCGCTCGGGGTCGGCCTTGAAGCGGCTGTGCCGGTACGAGAACGCGCAATCCTCGTTCGTCAGCGTGACGGTCTCACCGGCGCGCCGGTCGTACGCGATCACCTCGGTGATCGTCGAGGAGACCTCCTGGCCGTAGGCGCCCACGTTCTGGATCGGCGTGGCGCCCGCGGAGCCGGGGATGCCGGCCAGGCACTCGATCCCGGCGAGCCCGGCCTCCACGGTGCGGGCGACGGCGTCGGTCCACACCTCGCCGGCCGCCAGCTCCAGCGTGGTGCCACGCAGTTCGACACCGCGCGTGGCGATGCACAGTGCCGTGCCGTCGAAGCCCTTGTCGCCGATGACCAGGTTCGATCCGCCGCCGATCACCAGCAGCGGAGTGCCGCTGTCGTCGGCCTCGCGGACGGCGGCGATCACCTCCGCATCGGTCCGGGCTGTCACCAGCCGCGTCGCGGGGCCGCCCAGTCGGAAGGTGGTCAACGGGGCGAGGGGGGCGTCGTGGAGTACCTGCACGGGCCCAAGACTACGAGACGCCTCCGACAGCCCGGCACGCCCAGGAGCGGCGGGGCCCAGAGGTCCGGCGGGCCGGCCGGTGCGGCCCGCGACGCGTCGGGCCCCGAGCACCCGGCCTCGAGGCCCCGAAACCGGCACGCGCGCGTGGATCGACACCATGACCGAACAGCGTCGTTACGACGTCCCCCGGAACGCGCACGCGCGCGTGGATCCACGGGGGATCCACGCGCGCGTACACGCTGCCGGCGTCCGCCGGCTACCTGAGCCGCCGTACGGCCTCGAGCCGCCGTACCGCCTCCTCCCAGCTCACCGGCAGTTCGTCGGCGGTGGCCTGCCAGGCGGTGAACGTGGCGTCGCGCATCTGGGCGGACAGTCCGCGGGACGCGGGCCGGTGGGCACCGGAGCGGGCGAACGCCTTCAGCGCGTCGGCCGACTCCCAGGCGGACAGCGTCCAGAAGGTCCGTCGCAGGGGCTGCGCCCTGAGGGTGGCGCCGTAGGCGCCGGGCGCCCGGCCGGCCTGCCGCCACACGGCGGGCGTACGGGCGAGGAAGCGGAGGGCGCCCCACAGGGTGCGGGTCTCGAAGCGTGAGGCGAAGACGTGCACCTCGGCGCCCTGCGGGGGTGTGTTCGGCACGGTCCAGGGAAGCGTGGGCATCTCGGGCTCCTCAGGCGGACGGGGTCCGGGTCAGCCGGCGGTGGTCTCGAGGACGGCTGCCGGGGTCTGGTCGGGCCGCGGTGCGGGCCGCCCTGCGCCGCGGCGGCCCGGGATCACCAGGGCGGCGACCGCGGCGAGGGCGACCACCGCCGAGCCCGTGACCAGGGCCGGCCGCAGTCCGTCCACGAAGGCCTGCGCGGACTCGTAGCCGCCTTGGGCGGAGAAGATCGACGACATGACGGCTATGCCGAGCGCGCCGCCGACCTCGCGCAGCGCGTTGTTCGCGCCGGAGGCGATGCCCTGCTCCTGCGGGCGGACGCTGGACATGACCAGGTTGGCGGCCGGTGCGAAGAACAGGGCCATGCCGATGCCGCTGATGATCAGGGCGGGCAGCTGGACGGCGTAGGAGGCGTCCGTGGTGGCCACCCAGGCCATGTAGCCGAGGCCGGCGGCCTGCAGGAACAGGCCGGCGGCGACCACCGGCCGGCCGCCGATGCGGTCGGAGAGGATCCCCGCGACGGGTGCGACGAGCATCGGCATGCCGGTCCACGGCAGCATCCTCAGGCCGGCCTCGGTGGGCGAATAGCCGAGCACGCCCTGCATGTACTGGCTGAGCAGGAAGATCGAGCCGAACATGCCGACGAACATCAGCAGGCTGGCCGCGTTGATGCCGGAGAAGGCGCGGGAGCGGAACAGCCGCATGGGGAGCATGGGGCTGGCGGCGCGGGAGCTGTAGAGCACGAAGCCCAGCAGCAGCGCTCCGCCGCCGGTCAGCGCGGTCAGCACGACCGCGTCGGTCCAGCCGTCGGCGGGCCCCCGGACCAGGCCGTACACGATCCCGAAGAGCCCGCCGCTGGCGAGCAGGGTGCCGGGGACGTCGAGCCGGGCGCCGGCGCCGTACGACTCGGCCAGGCGCAGCCGGGCCAGCGGCAGCACGGCCACGCCGAGCGGGACGTTCAGCCAGAAGATCCAGTGCCAGGAGACGTGCTCGGTGAGGCTGCCGCCGATGAGCGGCCCGGAGGCGACGGCGAGCCCGTTGACGGCGCCCCAGATGCCGTAGACCATGCCGCGCCTGGCCGCGGGCACGGCCGCGGTGAGCAGGGTCAGCGTCAGTGGCATCATCACGGCCGCGCCGACGCCCTGGACCGCGCGGGCCGCGATCAGGGAGCCGATGCCGGGTGCCACGGCCGCGGCGGCGGAGGCTGCGGTGAAGACGGTGAGTCCGGCCATGAAGAGCCGACGGCGGCCGAAGCGGTCGCCGAGGGCGGCGCCGAACATCAGCAGGACGGCGAAGGTGAGCGTGTAGGCGCTCACGGTCCATTCCAGGTCGTCCAGGGCGCCGCCGAGATCCTTGCGGATGGAGGGCAGTGCGGTGGTGACGACCAGGTTGTCCAGAGCCGCCATGAATCCGGCGACGCTGGTGATGACGAGGGCCCATACGGCCCCCGCTCGTGATGTGGCGGTGGGTTTCGTCGTCTGCTGTGCCATGGCTCCCCCTGAGGTGACCGTGGTTAGTAATTGATGACTAACTTTTCTGGGCACGGAAAGGCGCCACGGCCCCGCCCCGCCCGCGTTACTTCTCCAGGCGCCCCGTCGTCCGGGCGGACGGATAGAGCCCCTCCCACACCCGGTGCTCCGGCGGGAAGCCCATGGAGACCAGGCAGTTGATCAGCATTCCGTACGCCAGGAAGGTGGTCGTCTCGTTGAGGTCCGCCCCGAGCGGCAGATGCACCGTGTCCCACAGCCGCATCCAGCCGGCCCGGACACTCTCGCCGAACTCGCGGTCGCCCTCCTCCTCGGCGGCCGCCACCGCGACGTACATCTGCATCTGCATCATCATCCGCTCGGGATGTTCCGTGATGACCTTGGTGTACGCGTTCGCCATGGCGTGCAGGGCCTCTTCGCCCCGGAGCCCCGCGGAGGCCTCCTCGAAGGTGCGGATGGTGTCGTCCACACAGCGTTCGGCCGCCGCCAGGAAGATCGCTTTCTTGCCCGGGAAGAGCCGGAAGAGATACGGCTGCGACACTCCGACGCGCTTGGCGATCGCATCGGTGGAGGTGCCGTGGTACCCGCCCCGCGCGAACTCGGCCATCGCCGCGCGGATGACGCTCTCGCGCCGCTCTTCTGCACTCATCCTGGCCATGCGAGTAAGTTAGTACTCAATCACTAACTTGGCAAGGCGCTTGCGTCGCTTGAGATGCACGTAAGGGGCACCCTCCTGGAAGGGCACCCCTTACCTACATGCAGACCTGCGGTCTCGCCCTCAGGCCAGTCGTTCCCGCCCTCAGGCCAGTCGTACGACCGCTCGGGACATGCCCAGCACCTTCTGGCCACCGCTCGTCGCCGTCAGGTCCACGCGGACGGTGTTGTCGTCCAGCTTGGCCGCGACCTTGCCGCTGACCTCGATCAGGGCACCCTGGTCGTCGTTCGGGACGACGACGGGCCGGGTGAAGCGGACGCCGTACTCCACGACCGCACCCGGGTCACCGGTCCAGTCGGTGACCACGCGGATCGCCTCGGCCATGGTGAACATGCCGTGCGCGATGACGTCCGGCAGGCCCACCTCCTTGGCGAACTTCTCGTTCCAGTGGATCGGGTTGAAGTCGCCGGAGGCGCCCGCGTAGCGCACCAGGGTGGCGCGGGTCACGGGGAAGCTCTGCGCCGGCAGCTCGGTGCCGACCTCGGTCTCGTCGTACGTGATCTTCGCCGTCATCGGGTCCTCACGCCTCCTCGGGCCCGCGGGCCACGAGCTTGGTCCAGGCGGTCACGACGTGCTCGCCGGCCTCGTCGTGCACCTCACCGCGGATGTCCAGGATGTCGTTGCCCGCGAGGGATTTGATCGACTCGATGGTCGAGGTGACCGTCAGCCGGTCGCCGGCACGCACCGGGCGCACGTAGACGAACCTCTGGTCGCCGTGCACCACCCGGCTGTAATCCAGCCCCAGCTGCGGGTCCTCGATGACCTGTCCCGCGGCGCGGAAGGTGATGGAGAACACGAAGGTCGGCGGAGCGATCACGTCGGGGTGGCCGAATGCCTTGGCGGCCTCGGGGTCCGAATACACGGGGTTGGTCTCGCCCACTGCCTCGGCGAACTCGCGGATCTTCTCCCGGCCCACTTCATAGGGCTCGGTGGGCGGGTAGGTCCGTCCCACGAAGGACTGGTCGAGCGCCATGGCCCGGCACCTCCTGATGTCTGCTGTGATGGCCCCAAATTAGCCCGAAACCAGCGCAGGAATGTGCGTGGTGCCGGTGCGGCGGCCTGGGTACCGAGCCGGCTGAAACGCCGTGAGGCCGCCCCCTCGGAAGGGGACGGCCTCACGGACGAGCCTGATTATCGCGTCTCGCGGTGCGCGGTGTGCGCGTTGCAACGCGGGCAGTGCTTCTTCATCTCAAGACGGTCCGGGTTGTTACGCCGGTTCTTCTTGGTGATGTAGTTCCGCTCCTTGCACTCCACGCAGGCCAGCGTGATCTTCGGGCGGACGTCGGTGGCAGCCACGTGAGTGCTCCTAAGACGAACGGGTGGACTGGTTCAACGCAAAAAGAGTAGCCGATCGAAGGACCGACCCCACAATCGGCTACTGTCAGTAGCGGTGACCGGACTTGAACCGGTGACACAGCGATTATGAGCCGCTTGCTCTACCGACTGAGCTACACCGCTTTGATGAGATCGGGCCCCGCCTTGCGACGGGGACCTCTCACACCAGAGCCCCAAAACGGAATCGAACCGTTGACCTTCTCCTTACCATGGAGACGCTCTGCCGACTGAGCTATTGGGGCGAGCGATGAAGACATTACACGGTCCGCCGCCGTTCACCCAAATCCGTATCCCGCAGCCCACATGCACCCCGTTCACGGCCCTCTCCACAGCCCCATGAGCACCGGGCGGGCCCGGCTTCCCGCGGCCAAGTGCCGGTCGGCCGCGATGGCCTCGGGCTCCGCCGAACGGCGGCACGCGCGTGTGGGTGCGATGCCGGGCTGTGCGAGGCCGGACTGGGTGAAGCGGAGGTCACTCGCACGCGCGCGTGGGCGCCGCCGTGCCCAGTGGCCGGGCATGTGGGTGGCCGTCGCCATGCGAGGTGTCCGCCACGCGCGCGGGCGATGCGTTTACCGCCTGGGGCGGACCACGCCGGTACGACTATTGCGCTCCTACGCGCCCCACGCGGCTCCCCACCCTAGGCTCGACTCACTCTGCGTGATCTTGGGTCGTTCTCGGCCCTGGATCCTCACGCCGACTTGCCCGATCCCCCCGGTCCCGATCCTGGAGTGCGATGCCCGACAGCCAGCCGCAGCCGCAACCGCCGTCGAACTCGTCGGGGTCCTCGGGACCGTGCGACCCGGCCGCCCTCCTGCTCTGCGGGGCGCGGCTCACCGACGGCCGGACCGTGGACGTACGGCTGGGCGGCGGGCGTATCGAGGCGGTGGGCACGGCCGGCAGCCTCGCCCCGGGTCCGGCACGCACGGGGGCCTCCCGCGTGGACCTGAGCGGCTATCTGCTCCTCCCGGCCCCGGCCGAGCCCCATGCCCATGCGGACACCGCCCTGACCGCGGAGCACCCGGGCCCGGTGTCGTGCGCCCCCGAAGACGTGCAGCGCCGGGCCACGGAGGCGGCTCTGCTGCAGCTAGGGCACGGGGCGACGGCGCTGCGCGCACACGTGCGCGTGGGCGACGTGCAGGGTCTCGGGGCACTGGGGGCGGTCCTGCACGCGCGGCGAGCCCTGCGGGGGCTCGCGGAGCTGACGACGGTGGCGATGCCGCGGGTGCTGACCGGGGTGGCCGGGGCCGACGGGCTGGCGATGCTGCAGGACGCGGTGAAGATGGGCGCCTCGGTCGTGGGCGGCTGCCCGGACCTGGACCCGGATCCCACCGGCTACGTGGAGGCCCTCCTGGAGCTGGCCTCCGAGCACGGCTGTCCGGTGGACCTGCACACGGACGCCGCCGACCCGGCCAGGCTGTCGCGGCTGGCGGCCATGGCGGGGGGCTTGCGTCCCGGCGTGACGATCGGCCCGTGCGCCGGCCTCGCCCGCCTGCCCGACGAGGCCGCCGCCCGCGCCGCCGACCAGCTCGCGGCGGCCGGTGTGGCGGTGGTCTGCCTGCCGCAGGGTGGCTGCGGCGGCACCGACCGGCGGGGCACGGCGCCGGTACGGCTGCTGCGCGCCGCCGGGGTCCGGGTGGCCGCCGGCAGCGGTGCGCTGCGCGACGTCTCGAACCCCGTCGGCCGCGGCGACCCCCTGGAGGCCGCCTACCTGCTCGCCTCCGCGCACGGCCTGCGCCCGGACGACGCCTACGACACGGTGAGCGCCTCGGCCCGTACGGTTCTGGGTCTGCCGGAGGTCCGCGTGGAGGCGGGCTTCCCGGCCGAGCTGCTGGCCGTCCGGGGCGACCACCTGGCCGGCGTGCTCTCCCTGGCGTACAGCAGGATCGTCGTGCACCGTGGCCGGGTGGTGGCCCGTACGAGTGCGGTCCGCGAGTACTGCAACTCGGCGGCGACGGCGGAGCTGGGGCTCCCGAGGCAGGGGCGTGGGGAATTGTCGTGAGCGTGCGATGACCCCGGTGTGCCCCGGTTAACTCGTGCGGCGGATGCGACTCTTCGGGCGTACGGTCGGATTCATGCGCATTGTCATCGCTGGTGGTCATGGTCAGATTGCGCTGCGGCTGGAGCGGCTGCTCTCCGCGCGCGGGGACGAGGTCGCGGGGATCATCCGCAAGTCCGAGCAGGGCGACGATCTGCGGGCGGTCGGCGCCGAACCGGTTCTGCTCGACCTGGAGTCCGCCTCCGTGGAGGGGGTCGCGGCGCACCTGCAGGGCGCCGACGCGGCGGTCTTCGCGGCCGGTGCCGGCCCGGGCAGCGGCAAGGCCCGGAAGGACACCGTGGACAGGGGTGCGGCGGTGCTGTTCACGGACGCGGCGGTACGCGCGCGTGTACGGCGTTTCCTGGTCGTGTCCTCGATGGGCGCGGATCCCGCACACCAGGGTGACGACGTCTTCGACGTCTACCTGCGTGCCAAGGGCGAGGCCGACGCGCACGTCGCCCGGCAGGAGACCCTGGACTGGACGATCCTGCGGCCCGGCACGCTGACGGACGAAGCCGGCACCGGCCACGTCCGTCTGGAGGCGGACACGGGACCTGGTGCGATTCCGCGGGACGACGTGGCGGCCGTACTCGCCGAACTGGTGGACACGCCGGCGACGGCCGGACTCACGCTGGAGCTGATCGGCGGTTCGACGCCGGTGTCGGTCGCCGTGAAGTCGGTGGCCGGGAACTGAGTGGGCGCACCGAACCGTTGACGGGCTGAGGGGCCGGGTCGGATCTGCTGCACCCTGGCCCGCACACGCTTCTGACGAGCCGTCGGGGCGCCGCGCCCGTCCCGCGCCCGTCCCGCGGCCGCCGTCGGGAGCAGGCCTCGGGCGCAGGCGTCAGGGACCGGGCGTCAGGGACCGGGGCCGGGCATCAGGGGCCGGGACCGGGCGTCAGGGACCGGGGCCGGGCATCAGGGGCCAGGCGTCAGGAGTCAGAACAGAGGCAGCTGGCCGGGAAAGTCCGGCACGGCGTACCCGTCCAGGGACGGCTGGACCGCGCCGAGTTGGGCCTGCCGCCGCGACCCGGCGCAGGAGACGAGTTCCGCGTTCTCCCGTACCCCCGGCGGATCGTGGCGCGCGAAGCGGCCCGCGACGACGGCGATTTCGCGGCGGCAGACGGGACAGGTTCTGCGTCGGGACGGCATGCCGTCAGTGTGCCCCGAGGACGGCGCCGCCGCGCCCGCACCCGGCCCGGGCGGCGGCTCCGTCACGTCCTGGTCTCCGCCTCCCACCGGTCGGGCCCCACTCCGCGCCAGTCGATCAGCGGCGAGTCGGCCACGTCCTCGGGTTCGATCTCCAGGCCTGCCCGGCGCAGGAACTCCACCAGGTCCCGCACGTTGTGCGCGAGGCCGAGGATCTCGCCGTCCACCCGGACCCGGCGACCGCCGGTCGGGGACGGCAGGTGCACGACAATAGGACGTTTCCCGGCCATGGCTCCAGCATCATCCGGACCGCCCGGGCCCGCACCCGGGCCGGTCATTCGAGAATTCCCAGCACGGTGTCCGGCCGGCACAGCGGGCACGCGGGGACACCTCCTTCGGTCAGAACACGGACCGCCTGGTCACGGGCGACACCCTTCGCCCGCCCGCCGGCCCCTGGACAGCCGCCGACGTGCACGTACACCGCGCTACGGCCGTTCAGACCGTGCTCGACGGCCCACTCCGGAGCCGCTTGCCGGGCGGCGAGCCGACGCTGCCGTTCGGCCTCCCGGCGCTCCTCGTCCGCAATCCACCGGTCCATCAGGGCAAGCTGTCGGGCAGCCTGATGTTCGACGACACGGCGGGCGAAGCGCAGCATGTCGAGACGCGTCAGCGGACGGTCCTCGTTCACACGTTCGATTCTAGTGAAGCCGTGGGGAAGCGCGACCACCAGGACCGGATTGCCCGTTCAACGCACCTGACCACTTACCGGCTTCACCGGCTGCTGGACTCGAGCAGCGAAGGGAACCGGTCCTGTGCCGCTCGTCAGGGAACCCGTCCTGTACAAGTTCGGCGCCGACACCACGGACGACATCACCCTGCTCGCCCTGCGGCCCTCCCCGCCCGCCTGATCCTCGCGGGGGCCGGGTTCAGGAGCACAGGTTCCGCGGGGGCCGGGTTCAGGAGCACAGGTTCTGCGGGGGCCGGGTTCAGGAGCACAGGTTCACGTGCCGGACGGCCAGGACGTGCCCCGCCGCGTCGATGAGGCGGCTGCGGCTGAGGTGTCCGCCGGCCACCGCGTTGGTGATCGCGGTGGCGATCGAGGACGTCTGGGAGCCGACGTTGCCGCCCAGGTCGAACATGACCATGTCGGCACCGGAGCGCAGGGCCTGAACGGCGGCGGAGGGGACGCTGAACCCGGCGGCGGATATCGCCTTGGCGCTGAGCGAGTCGGTGAGCACCAGGCCCTTGAAGCCCAGCTTGCCGCGCAGTTCGGTGTTGATGGCGGTGGGTGACAGGCTCGCCGGATTGGTGCCCAGGCCCGGCACGATGTTGTTGGAGACCATGATGGCCGGTGCGCCGGCCTTGATGGCCGCGGTGAACGGCGGGATGCCCACCTTCTGCAGCGTCGACCAGGGCAGGGTGCGGGCGGGCCCGAAGTCGGAGTTGTAGCTGGAGCCGCCGAGGCCCGGGAAGTGCTTGACGACGGGTATCACGCCTCCGGCGCGCAAGCCGTTCATGTACGCGACGCCGTCCTTGGAGACCACTGGTGTGCTGCCGCTGAAGGACCGCCACCCGTCGGGGTTCGTCTTGCCGGGGGCCATGTTCCTGCCGTCGACGTCGACCACCGGTGCGAGATCCATGTTCACCTGGGCCGCCGACATCTTCTTGGCGACCTCGGTGACGTTCTGCTGGATCTGTGCCGGAGTCCAGTGCGCGCCCATGTAGGCGGCCCAGGGCAGGGATCCGACGAGGTTCGCCATGCGCTGGATGCCACCACCCTCCTCGTCGGTCATCACCAGCAGACCCCGGTGGCCGGGCACGTGGGACTTCAGGGCGGTCAGCCGGGAGCCGAGGTCGGACGGCGCCTTGTTGCCGAACAGCAGCACACCGCCCGCGCCGGCGCTCACCTCGGAGGTGACGTCGGACACCGAGGTCTCCGACACCGGGACGGCTATGGTCAGCATGGCCAGCCGCCGGTTCGACCACCCGGCCAGCTTCGAACTGTTGGTGCAGGCGCCGGCCGCGGTGCGGTCAGCGGCGAGGGACGCGGGGGTGCCGGACGGTACGGCGGACGGGGCGAGGGGCACGGTGGAGCCGCCGGTCCCGGGTGTCGCCCCGGTACCCGTGGCGCAGCCCGCCAGAAGCATCGCCGCCACGGCGGCACCGGCGCCCAGTCGCCGTGCGGTCGCGCGATGCTCGACGGCGCGAGGTGCGGTCGCGGCCGTGTGGTGTGTGCCCGGTCGGTGCGCGGCCGCGGTCGTGTGGTGTGTGCCCGATCGGTGCGCGGTCGTCGCGGCCGTGTGGTGTGTGCCCGATCGGTGCGCGGTCGCGCTTCCGCGGTGACGGTACGACGGGAGATTCATCGCCTGGTCTCCTTCGGGACGTCGCGACGTGCCCGTCGCGCTGAGAGCCGTAGAAGCCCGGGGTGGGCTCCACGAAGCGTGAGATGCGCTTCCGCCCGCATTTGTTCGAGGCTCCGCCGTGGCCGAAGCTCCGCGGTCGGCGTACCAACAGGATCTCGCGTCCGGGACCCGACCGGAAACGGAGCCGACTCCGACGGCCCCCGGCGGCCGTACGCTCCGCCCCTCACCGCCCACTCTCACGGCCCGGGTCACGCAAAACGTCCCTCTGGCCGAAACGCCCCCTGGCCATTCCGCGCACGCTGGACAAGGCCTGTTTCACGGCCGGCCACGACGGTCATGCCACGTCCGCCCCACCGGGAGGTGGTTCTGGCAGACCTGCGAACCGGTCGGCCAAGATCATCGCGACATCGTCCGGCAGGTCGCTGCCGGCGTGCCGGACCAGCGCCTGGTGCAGTTGCTCCAGGAATTCCGCCGGCGTGGAGCCGACGCCTATCCCCTCCAGGGCCTCCGGCAGGGCGAAGAACTGATTGTCGGGGTTGCGGGCCTCGATCACACCGTCCGTGTACAGCAGCAGGCGGTCGCCGGGGCTGAACGCATAGCTCTCGGGCTTCTCGGGGAGGTCGGCGATGAGGTCTTCGAGGCCGAGAGGCGGCGACGGCAGGCTCGGCATGAGGGGTGCGGCCCTTCCCTGGTGCAGCAGCAGCGGTGGCGGATGTCCCCGGTTGACCAACTGCACCACGGGTTCGTCCGGCACCTGCGCGATGAGCGCCGTGGTGAACCCTTCCAGGAGGACCTCCTGACCGTACGCACCCGGCACGGCGATCTCCCGTCGCAGCGCAGCCCCGCAACGGTTCATGACCTCCACCAGGTCCTCCTCGTAGTGCACGGCCTCGCGGAACGCGCCCAGTGCCACGGCGACGGCCCGCACTGCGGACAGCCCCTTGCCGCGCACGTCCCCGACGATCATCCGGACGCCGTACCGCGTCTGGACGGCCTCGTACAGATCACCGCCCACTCGTGCCCCCGTCCCGGCCGCAAGGCACAGGCTGCCGGCCCGCAGTGGGCCGAGTTGCGCGGGAACGGGCCGCAACACGACCTCCTGGGCCGCCACGGCGATGCGGCGGACCTGGTCGAGTTCCCTCTGCCTGCGCTCCTGCATGGCACGGCTGGCGATGAAACCGGCCACGGAGACCAGGGCAAGGGCCAAGAAGTTGCTGTAGACCTGCAGGGTGCCCCACGCCCCGTTGTAGGTGGCGGTGGTCACACTGATCGCCAGCGCCAGGGCCGCCGCCGCGGTGGTGCCCCTGGGCCCCAACGTCACTGCGGCCAGCGCCGGGACGGCGGTGAGCAAGGGGCCGGTGTAGATGAAATGCGCAGGCGTCAGCTCGATGACCAGCACGGCCAGCGCGATCAGATAGGGCACACACTGCATCAGCGCGAAGAGGACCCGACTGTGACCGCCTGCTCCTGGCACCGGGGATGAGTGCAAGAGCGACCTCATGCACCAAGCCTGCCTCGCCGGAAGCCACGGCTCCACTCAGTTGGCCGCTGGGCAGCGCGGAGATCGACCCGGTGGTGCTCAGCGAGAACGACGGAAGGGTCTGTGATCAGCATTCTGCTGCTCACAGACCCTTCCGGTCGTGTGGCGGCGCCATGCTTCAAACCTGGGAAGGATGAGCCGGCAGATTCACAGCGGGCTGGCTCCGCACTGTCTGAGCTGGCCTCTTTCGCGGGATGCGAGTTTCGACGGTGGGGTCAGGAAGGCTTGGCCGCCGAGACCGGGGTGACGGTCACCTTGTTGTCACACTCGGCCCACACCCCGTCGTCCAGGGCGACCTGGTGCTTCCCGGAGTGCGGTAGCCCGATGACCATCGTCGGGTACGTCACCGGGTCCTTGCCCGACACGCAGTAGCCGTCGGCCTCCCCCTGGACCTGGACGAAGGTCAGCTTCACCCACGCCTTGGCGTGCGGCCGGACCGTCACGGTGGCCGCCCTGCCGGTGGGGGTGACCTTGAGCGGGGTGTTGTGGGCGGGGGAGCCGTTGCCGGCGCCCGCGACCGTCGGATGGCCCTTCAGGACGCACGTCTTCCGGGAGACGTTGGTGAACTGCACGACCGCCGCCCCGGTCCCGGTCCCGACGGGCCGGTGGGCGGCCTGCCAGGCGCTGACCTGAAGGGCGGAGGCCGGGCAGGCGGGCGGCGGGGTGGAGGTGGCGGTGCTCGCCGCCATGGCGGTGCCGGGCAGGATGCCGGTCACCGCCGCCGCGACGGCCGTCACCGCCGTCGTCGCCAGAGCCGCCCTGCGAATGCCATTGCTGTGCCGCATGCTGTCGTTCCCCCTGAGTCGTCTCGTCCGCGGGTTTCGGTCGTCGGGTGTTGCCCCGCGGTACGCGTGGTCGTGGTACGTGAGTGCAGACGGGGCTGGAGAGCGGCAGGGTTCCGTGCGGCGACTACTGTGACGGAACGGTGACGACAGGCTGCATCCGTGCAGATGGCCGTGAGGGCAGACAGAAGCACCTCCAGCGCGCCACCGGACGGAGACGGACTGGACGAGGGACGACGACGGAGCCGCAGGCGTACGCGCCTGCTGACTGAGACGAATGCACGCCTGTGAACACCGAAAGGGTCCGCGATCAGCATTGCTGCTGGTCACGGACCCTTTCGGACGTGTGGCGGCGCCAGGATTCGAACCTGGGAAGGCTGAGCCGGCAGATTTACAGTCTGCTCCCTTTGGCCGCTCGGGCACACCGCCAAGTAGTGCTGCCGATTCGAACCCCGCTTGCGGCGGTGCTCGCTGGCAACGACGTAAACAATACCCGATGCGCAGGGGTGCTTCGCCACCCGGTTGATCTCCACCTGTGAGGTCCCGGGGTGGCTAGGCTGGTGCGGATGCGGCCCGGTGCTCAACCGGGCCCGGCGGTCGCCGCCGCGCACGCCGGTACGCACCCGATTCGCACCCCGATACAAGGAGCCACAGGACATGGCCGACTCCAGTTTCGACATCGTCTCGAAGGTCGAGCGGCAGGAGGTCGACAACGCCCTCAACCAGACCGCCAAGGAGATCTCGCAGCGCTACGACTTCAAGGGCGTGGGCGCCTCGATCTCGTGGTCCGGTGAGAAGATCCTCATGGAGGCGAACTCCGAGGACCGGGTGAAGGCCGTCCTCGACGTCTTCCAGTCCAAGCTGATCAAGCGCGGGATCTCGCTGAAGGCCCTGGACGCGGGTGAGCCGCAGCTCTCGGGCAAGGAGTACAAGATCTTCGCGTCGATCGAGGAGGGCATCTCCCAGGACAACGCGAAGAAGGTGGCGAAGATCATCCGTGACGAGGGCCCCAAGGGCGTGAAGGCCCAGGTCCAGGGTGACGAGCTGCGCGTCAGCTCCAAGAGCCGCGACGACCTGCAGGCCGTGATCGCCCTGCTGAAGGGCAAGGACTTCGACTTCGCGCTGCAGTTCGTGAACTACCGGTAAGCCGGAGCCGCGGAAGAAGCGCAAGGAGCGGAAGAAGCAGCACCAGCAGCAGGGAAGGGCGGGCATCGCCGGATGCCCGCCCTTCCCTGCTGCCGTCCCGGACCACGCTGCCGTCCCGGACCACGCTGCCGTCCCAGCCCACGCTGCCACTCGCCCTCCGCCCTGCCGCTCCTACTCCGTCCTGCCGCTCGCGCTCCACCCTGCCGCTCAGGTTGGGCCCTGCCGCTCGGGTTGGGCCTGCCGCTCGCGGCCCGCGTTGCCGGTCGTACGCCGTGCTCCGTGCTCCGTGCGCCGCACGCGGTCAGTCGCGTGAGTTGCCGAACAGGAGGCGGTAGACGATCAGCAGCACCAGGGAGCCGCCGATGGCCGCGGCCCACGTGGCGCCGTCGTAGAAGTTCTTGGTGATGGGGTGGTCCAGCCAGCGGGCCGAGATCCAGCCGCCGATGAACGCGCCCGCGACGCCGATGAGGGTCGTGCCGATGAAGCCGCCGGGGTCACGTCCCGGCAGAAGGAACTTGGCGATGGCTCCGGCCAGCAGCCCCAGGATGATCCAACCGATGATGCCCATGCCGTGAACCTGCCCTCCCGCGCTGTGTCCGCACTGTCCGGGCCCTGAATTCTCGGTGAGGACCCGCTGTCCGTCGCGCGCGTGTTCGTGCCGTGTCGATGGAGAGGACGTCGCGGATCCGTCCGGCGGTTGCCGCGCTCAGTAGGGTGCGGCGCATGACACCTACCGGTACCGGTCTGCGCCGCACACTGGGTGTGCGGGACGCCGTGGTCGTGGGCCTCGGCTCGATGGTCGGCGCCGGTGTCTTCTCGGCCCTGGGTCCGGCCGCGCGTGCGGCCGGGCCCGGCCTGCCGGCCGGGCTGGCCCTCGCCGCCCTGGTGGCCTACTGCAACGCCATGTCCTCGGCCCGGCTCGCCGCGCGCTATCCGGCTTCCGGTGGCACGTACGTCTACGGCAGGGAGCGGCTGGGTGCCTTCTGGGGCTATCTCGCCGGCTGGGCGTTCGTGGTCGGCAAGACGGCCTCCTGCGCGGCCATGGCGCTCACGGTGGGCGCGTACGTCTGGCCGGGGCAGGCGCACGCGGTGGCGGTCGCGGCCGTGGTGACGCTGACGGCCGTCAACTACGGGGGGATCCAGAAGTCGGCGTGGCTGACCCGGGTGATCGTGGCCGTCGTACTGGCCGTTCTCGCTGCCGTGGTCGTGGTGTGCCTCGCCTCCGGGCGGACCGACGCGGGCCGGCTGGACGTCGGCCTGTCGTCGGGTGCCGGCGGGGTGCTCCAGGCGGCCGGGCTGCTGTTCTTCGCCTTCGCCGGGTACGCACGGATCGCCACCCTCGGGGAGGAGGTGCGCGATCCGGCGCGCACGATCCCGCGGGCCGTGCCGGTGGCTCTGGGCATCGCTCTGGTGGTGTACGCGTGCGTGGCCGTCGCGGTGCTCGCCGTCCTCGGCGCGGACCGGCTCGGGCAGTCGGTGGCACCGCTGGCCGACGCGGTGCGGGTGGCCGGGGTGCCGGGGCTCGTGCCCGTGGTGCGGGCCGGGGCCGCGGTGGCCGCGCTGGGATCTCTGCTGGCGTTGATCCTCGGTGTGTCCCGCACGACGCTCGCCATGGCGCGTGACGGGCACCTGCCGGGCGCGCTGGCGGCCGTGCACCCGCGGTTCCGGGTGCCGCACCGGGCGGAACTGGCCGTGGGCGCTGCGGTCGCCGTCCTGGCGGCAACGGTGGACGTGCGTGGGGCGATCGGCTTCTCGTCCTTCGGCGTGCTGGCCTACTACGGCGTCGCCAACGCCTCTGCCTGGACCCTGAGTGCGGCCCCGCTGTCCCGCGTGGTGCCCGCGGTGGGCCTGCTGGGCTGCGCCACGCTGGCCTTCGCGCTGCCGGCGCTCTCGGTGGCCGTGGGCGCGGGGGTGCTCGTGGCGGGCGTGGCGGCCTACGCCGTACGACGGTGGTGGACCCGCGGGGCACACGCCGCCTGACTACACCGGCAAGCGCGGTGGACCCCGGCGGGATCGTCTCGGTACGTTCCCGATCACGCCACAGGGTCGCTGCGGTTCCCCCGGGTTGCATGATCGGCTGATACTTGTGGCAGCAGGCATGCCGGCGGTGCGACCTGGAAAGGTGCCGATCATGAAGGTGTTCAACCTGCTGCTCAACATCGTGTGGCTCGTCTTCTGCGGCCTCTGGATGGCGATCGCCTATCTGATCGCGGCGGTGATCTGTTTCGTCCTCATCGTGACCATCCCGTTCGGCATCGCGTCGCTGCGCATCGCCGGATTCGTGCTGTGGCCGTTCGGGCGGACCACGGTGGAGCGGCCGGGGGCGGGGGCCGGGTCGTTCATCGGCAACGTGATCTGGGTGATCTTCGCGGGGTGGTGGCTGGCCCTGGCGCACCTGATCACGAGCATCCCGCTCTTCCTGTCGATCATCGGTATCCCCTTCGGCTGGGCGAACCTCAAGCTCATCCCGATCTCGCTCATGCCGCTCGGACGCGAGGTGGTGCAGTCCGACGAGGGATTCGCCGGACGCTGATCGACCGCCGCCGCAACGGCGGGCGTGAGAGGGGGGCGACGGAGCCGGCGGGCAGGGGTGCCGGTCAGCGCGAGTCGGCCGGAAGTCGGGGCAGCGCGAGGCGGCCGGGAGCCGGGGCAGCGTGAGCCGGCTGGGAGCCAGGGGGCGCTGGTCAGGGGGCCGGTCGGGGGGAGGCGGTCGTCACGGGCGGCCGGCCATCTGCTCGAGGCGGGCGATCCGCTCCGCCATCGGCGGGTGCGTGGAGAACATCTTGGACAGTCCCTGGCCCGGGCGGAACGGGTTGGCGATCATCATGTGGCTCGCCGTCTCGATCCGGGGCTCGGGGGGCAGCGGCAGCTGCTTGGTGCCCGTCTCCAGCTTGCGCAGGGCGCTGGCGAGGGCGATCGGGTCGCCGGTGAGCTGGGCTCCGGAGGCGTCCGCCTCGTATTCCCGGGAGCGGCTGATGGCCAGCTGGATCAGGGTGGCGGCGATCGGGCCGAGGATCATGATCAGCAGCATGCCCAGCAGGCCGGGGCCGTCGTCGTCGTCCGAGCGGCCGACCGGGATCAGCCAGGCGAAGTTGACCAAGAACATGATCACGGAGGCGAGTGCGCCGGCGACCGAGGAGATGAGGATGTCCCGGTTGTAGACGTGGCTCAGCTCGTGGCCGATGACGCCGCGCAGCTCGCGCTCGTCGAGGAGGCGCAGGATGCCCTCGGTGCAGCACACGGCCGCGTTGCGCGGGTTGCGGCCCGTGGCGAAGGCGTTGGGGGCCTCCGTGGGCGAGATGTAGAGCCGGGGCATGGGCTGGCGGGCCTGCGTGGACAGCTCACGCACCATTCGGTATAGCGCGGGGGCCTCGAACTCGCTGACCGGGCGGGCACGCATCGCGCGCAGTGCCAGCTTGTCGCTGTTCCAGTACGCGTACGCGTTCGTGCCCAGGGCGATCAGGACCGCGACGATCAGTCCGGTGCGGCCGAAGAAGCTGCCGATGACGATGATGAGTGCGGACAGGCCCCCGAGGAGTACGGCTGTCCTGAGCCCGTTGTGCCGGCGGTGCACGGTGCGCCCTCCAAATCGTGCAGCTTGGGGAACACTCTGATCCAGTGGACCCTCCCGCTGGGGACAACGCCAGGCGGCGGCCACGAGTTCCCCGGTGCCTGCGGCGGTGCGCATCGGCCGTACGGGTGACGTGCTGGTTCGGCCCTGCGCGCGCGGGACGGAACGGGTGCCCCACGCGCGCGTGGCCACTCCTAGAAGAGTCCGGTGCCCGCGAAGCGGAGGACCAGCTGGGGCGCTCCGGACAGGGCGACGCCGATGACCCCGGCGAGGGCGACGGCGGCCGTGAGGGGGGCCGGGACGCGGTGCCGGGCGGGCTCGCCCTCGGGGGCGCGGAACAGCAGGGCCGTCCACTGCAGGTAGTAGAAGAGGGCGATCACGACGTTGACGGCCATGACGACGGCGAGCCAGCCGAGGCCCGCGTCGACGGCCGCCGAGAAGACGGTGACCTTGGCGAACAGGCCGATGACGCCCGGCGGCAGTCCGGCCAGGCACAGCAGGAAGAAGGCCAGCAACAGGGCGGTGACCGGGTGGGCGGCGTACAGGCCCCGGTAGTCGCTGATCCGGTTCAGCGCCCGGCCGCGGCCGACCACGGCGGCCACCGCGAAGGCACCGAGGTTCACGGCGGCGTACATCAGGGCGTACGCGACCGTGGAGCCGATCGCCTTCTCGGCGTCCTTGGTGTAACCGGCGGCGGCGATCGGCACCAGCAGGTACCCGGCCTGGCCGACGGAGGACCAGGCGAGCAGCCGTACGGCGCTGTACGCGCGCGTGGCCTGCTGGCGCAGCGCGGCGACGTTGCCGACGGTCATGGTCAGGGCGGCCAGGGCGGCGAGCGCGGGCCCCCAGACGTCGGCGTACGACGGGAACGCGACGACGGTGACGAGGATCAGGCCGGAGAAGCCGACGGCCTTGCCGACGACCGACAGGTAGGCGGCGACCGGCAGGGGCGCGCCCACATAGGTGTCGGGCACCCAGAAGTGGAACGGCACGGCGGCCGTCTTGAAGGCGAAGCCGACCAGGGTGAGGACGACACCGGTCTGGGCGAGGGTGTGCAGCTGCCCGTCGACGTGCGGCAGGCGCTGGGCGACCTGGGTGAGGTAGAGGGTGCCGGTGGAGGCGTAGACGAAGCTGATGCCCATCAGGCTGACCGCGGTGGCGGTCACCGAGGACAGGAAGAACTTCAGGGCGGCCTCGGAGGACCGCTTGTCGCCGTGCCGGATGCCGACGAGGGCGAACGCGGGCAGGGAGGCGACCTCCAGGGCGACGATCAGGGTGGCCAGGTCGCGGGAGGCGGGCAGCAGGGCGGCGCCGGCCGCGGAGGACAGCAGCAGGAACCAGAACTCGCCCGCCGGTACGCGGCGCCGGTCGTCGTCCAGGTGGGTGACGGACAGCAGGGCCGCGAGCAGGGCGCCGCCGAGGACCAGGAACTGGATGACGAGGGTGAACCGGTCGACGGTGTAGCTGCACGCGCGCGTGCTGCCGTTCAGGCAGAAGGTGCTGCGGTCGCCGTCCAGGAGGGGCAGGAGCAGCAGGGCCGAGGCGGTGAGTCCCGCGACCGAGACCCAGCCCAGGACGGCCTTCCTGGGCTCGGGCACGAACAGGTCGGCGACGAGGACGACGAGCGCCACCACGGCGGCGAGTGTGGGCGGGGCGATCGCGAGCCAGTCGACGGACTGGACCGCCGGCTGGGCGAGCGGCTGGGCCAGGGCGCTCATCGGGTGCCTCCTGCGAGGAGCTGCTGCACGGCCGGGTCGGTCAGCCCGAGCAGGGCCTTCGGCCACAGTCCGGCCAGGACGGTGAGGGTGACGAGCGGTGTCCAGGCGGCGAACTCGTAGCCGTGCACGTCGGCGAGTTTCGGGACTTCGTGCTCCGCGCCGCCCATGCAGACCCGGCGGACCACGATCAGCATGTACGCGGCGGTCAGCAGGGTGCCGAAGGCGCCGATGGCCATGAAGGTGAGGAACGCGGGCCGGCTGAGGCCGGCGGCGGGCTCGAAGGAGCCGAACAGGGCGAGCATCTCGCCCCAGAACCCGGCGAGTCCCGGCAGGCCGAGGGAGGCGACGGCACCGAAGGCGAGCAGGCCGCCGAGGCGCGGGGCCTTGCCGTACAGGGCGGCGCCGGTTCCCTCGGCGAGGGTGTCGAGGTCGGTGGTGCCGGTGCGGTCCTTCAGCGCGCCGACCAGGAAGAACAGCAGGCCGGTGATGAGGCCGTGGGCGATGTTGGCGAACAGGGCGCCGTTCACGCCGGTCGGGGTCATGGTGGCGATGCCGAGCAGGACGAAGCCCATGTGGCCGACGGAGGAGTAGGCGATCAGTCGCTTGAGGTCGCCCTTCGCGCCCCGCTTGGCGAGGGCCAGGCAGGCCAGGGACCCGTAGATGATCCCGACGACGGCGAACGCGGCGAGGTATGGCGCGAAGGTGTGGAAGCCGTGCGGCGCCACCGGCAGCAGGATCCGGACGAAACCGTACGTACCCATCTTCAGCAGGACACCGGCCAGCAGCACCGAGCCGACGGTGGGGGCCGCCGTGTGGGCGTCGGGCAGCCAGCTGTGCAAGGGCCACATCGGCGTCTTCACGGCGAGCCCGAGCCCGATCGTCAGAACGGCGATGACCTGCACGGAAGCGGTCAGTGACCGGCCGTTGTCAGTGGCGAGTGCCACCATGTCGAACGTGCCCGCCTTGATTCCGATCAGGAGCAGGCCGAGCAGCATGACCACGGAACCGAGCAGGGTGAACAGGATGAACTTCCACGCGGCCCGGGTCCGGCCCTCGCCGCCCCAGCGGGCGATGAGGAAGTACATCGGGATGAGCACCGTCTCGAACGCGAGGAAGAACAGCAGCAGGTCGAGGACGGCGAAGGTCGCGAGGGTGCCGGACTCGAGCAGGAGCAGCAGCGCGACGAACGCCTTCGGGGACCCGCCGGCGGGCGGGTTGAAGTAGGAGTACAGCGCGCAGAGGAAGGTCAGCAGCGCGGTCAGGACCAGGAGGGGGAGCGAGATGCCGTCGATGCCGAGGTGGATCCGCACGTCGAGCGCGGGGATCCAGCTGATGTCGGTCGTGGCCTGCATCTTCGACGGGTGGTTGTGGTCGAAGCCGAGCGCGAGGACGATCGCGGCGGCGAGGATCACGCCGGTCACGGTCACGCCGTGCCGGAGCACGGCCTGCTCGGGCGACTTCCCCTTCAGCCCGGGCGGGGCCGGGAGGAGAGCGGCGGCGGCACCGAGGAGCGGGCCGACGACGACGAATGCCAGAAGGAACTGCATCACGGACTCGTTGATATCGATCACGCCTGCTCACGCTCCCGTGGCGACGAGGAGGACGGCGACCGCCAGGACGACGGTGCCGGCGAGCAGCGCGCTCACATAGGTCTGCACATTGCCGGTCTGGGCGCGCCGGACGGCGGCCCCGAGCAGCCGGGGCAGGGCGGCGGCGGCACCGACGTAGGTCTCGACGACCTCGCGGTCGAGGAACCGGACGAGCCGCGCGCCGGCCTGGACCGGACGGACGAACAGGGCCGTGTACACGGCGTCCAGGTGGAAGCCCGAGGCCGCCGCCCGGTGCAGCGGGCCGAGCAGCAGCCTGCCGGGGTCGGCTGGGTCGGGGGCGTAGGCGATGTCGCCGTAGGCCGGCTCGTGGGTGGCGATGGCCTCGGCCTCGACCAGGCCCGCGTCGCCCTCGGGGTGGGCGGCGACGGCGCCGATCGGGGTACGTGCGGCGAGCGCCGTGGTGCGCTGCCAGGCACCGTAGGTGAGCAGTCCGCCGACCAGGGCGAGGCCCGTGCCGAGGATGGAGGTGAGGAGGGTCGGAGCCAGGTCGCGGCCGTCGAACCAGCCGGGCAGTGAGCGGTAGGCGAGCCCGCCGAAGGCCAGGGACGGGACGGCGAGGACCCACAGCACGACGGTCATCGTCAGGGGCTGGCGGCCGTGATCGGGGGCCTCGGCGCCCTTGCCGCGGAACGCCAGCAGCCACAGCCGGGTGGCGTAGGCGGCGGTGAGCAGGGCGGTGACCATGCCCGCGACGAGCACGATCCAGCCGGCGGCGCCGGGCACGTGCGCGGTGTGGCCGCCGGTGGCGTGCTCGGCGGTGCCGAGGACGGACTCCTTGGAGAAGAAGCCGCTGAACGGGGGGATCGCGGCGAGCGCGAGCAGCGCCACGGTCATCGTCCAGTAGGCGTCCGGGATGCGGTCGCGCAGGCCGTGCATGCGGGACATGGCGGCCAGCGAGTTGGTGCCGGCGGCGTGGATGATCACGCCGGCCGCGAGGAACAGCAGCGCCTTGAAGGCGCCGTGCGACAGGAGGTGGAAGACGGCGGCGCCGCGGTCGCCGACGGCGAGGGCGCCTGTCATGTAGCCGAGCTGGCCGATCGTCGAGTAGGCGAGGACACGCTTGATGTCGTCCTGGGCGAGCGCGGCGAGTCCGGAGCCGGCCATCGTCACGGCGGCCATGACGGCGAGGACCAGCATCGCGGCAGAGGAGGCCTCGAACACCGGGAGGAGACGGGCGATGAAGTAGACACCGGCGGCGACCATCGTCGCGGCGTGGATCAGTGCCGAGACGGGTGTGGGGCCCGCCATCGCGTCAGGGAGCCAGGTGTGCAGCGGGAACTGCGCCGACTTGCCCGCGACGCCCGCGAGCAGCAGCAGTGCGACCACGGTGGGGTGGTGCAGGTTGCCGCCCGCGACGGCGCCGAGGACGCGTGTGATCCGGAACGAGCCGGCGTCGGTGGCCAGGGCGAACAGGCCGATGAGGAACGGCACGTCGCCGAGCTTGGTGACCAGGAAGGCCTTCAGGGAGGCGGCGCGGGCCTCGGGGGTCTCCCAGTAGTGGCCGACCAGGAAGTAGGAGCAGATGCCCATGACTTCCCAGCCGACCAGCAGCACGATCAGGTCGCCGGAGTAGACGACCAGGAGCATCGCGGAGGTGAAGAGGGAGACGAGCGCGGCGTACGAGGGGTAGCGCGGGTCGTCGCGCAGGTAGCCGGTGGAGTAGATCTGCACGCAGGCCGCGACGAACGCGACCAGGACGGCGACGAGCGCGGCGAAGCCGTCGATGTGCAGGGCCAGCTCGATCGGGACGGATCCGGTGGGCGTCAGCTCGGTGTGGGCGTCCACGGCCTGGCCGCCGCCCTGGCGGACGGCGACCAGCGCGGCCAGTACGAGCGAGCCCAGCGGCGGCAGCACGGCGAGCGGGCGGACGAACCCGGGGGCGGTGCGGCCGGACAGCAGGCCGGCGACGGCGCCCAGGAACGGCAGGAGGGGGACGAGGACGGCGAGGGTGGTCGTGGTCACGCGGTGGCCTCAGCCTTCTCGGCCGCGGAGGAGCCCGGGCCCTCGGTGTCCGGGCCTTCGGACTCGGGGCGCTCGGCGGTGTCGCGGAGCTTGTCGATGTCGGAGGTGCCGCGGTTGCGGTGGACGGCGAGCACGATCGCCAGGCCGATGCCGATCTCGGCGGCGGCGATGGCGATGGTGAACAGGGTCAGCGCCTGGCCGGAGTGCAGGGTCTCGCGGACGGTCCGGCTGAGCCAGACGTCGAAGGCGACCAGGTTGAGGTTGACGGCGTTGAGCATCAGCTCGACCGACATCAGGACCAGGATCGCGTTGCGGCGGGCGAGGACGCCGTACAGGCCGGTGCAGAAGAGGAGGGCGGAGAGTACGGCGGGGTAGGCGAGGTGCATCAGCGGGCGCCTTCCTTCTCGCCGGGGCCGGCCGCGGGGAGGTCCGCGGCGGTGGTCCTGCCCGGGCCGGCCGCGTCCGGCGTGGCCTTGCGGGACAGGACGATCGCGCCGACCAGGGCCGCGAGGAGCAGGACGGACAGGGCTTCGAAGGGCAGCACCCAGTACCGGAACAGGCTCGCGCCGGTGACGCGGGTGGTGCCGGCGGCCGGGCCGTCCAGGTCGATCCAGGTGGTGCGGAAGGCGTCCACGACCACCCAGACCAGGGCGACGGCCGCGGCGACCGCGACGGTCAGGGCGGCCCAGCGGTTGCCGGAGTCGGCGTCCGGGGAGCGCCCGATGGGGGCCCTGGTGAGCATCAGCCCGAACAGGAGGAGGACGACGACGGAGCCGACGTAGATCAGGACCTGCACCCAGGCGATGAATTCGGCCGTGAGCAGCAGGTACTCCACGGCGAGGCCGCCGAGTGCGACCACCAGCCACAGGGCGGCGTGCACCAGCTGCCGGGTGGTGACGGTGACGAGCGCGGCGCCGAGGGTGACCAGGCCGACCAGGAGGAACGCGATCTCGACGCCGGTCGGGGACAGGAAGCCGTGCGAATCGGCGGCGGCCACGGTGGCCGTTGCTGCGGTGAGGCTCACGACTCACCCTCCTGCGGTTCCTGCGGTTCCTGCGGTGCGGCCTGTGCGGCCTGTGCGGCCTGTGCGGCGGCCAGCTTCTCGGCCGTCTTGCGGGCCGCGGCGATCTCCTTGGGCTCCTCGGCGCTGGGGTCCAGGGCGGGCGGGGCCGGTACGGTCCACATCCACTCGCGGAGCTTGTCCCGTTCGTGGGTGAGTTCGCGGATGTCGGTCTCGGCGTACTCGAACTCCGGGGACCAGAACAGTGCGTCGAAGGGGCACACCTCGATGCAGATACCGCAGTACATGCACAGGGAGAAGTCGATCGCGAACCGGTCGAGGACGTTCCGGCTGCGCTCACGGCCACCGGGGGCGGCCGGCGGGACCGTCTCCTTGTGGGAGTCGATGTAGATGCACCAGTCCGGGCACTCGCGGGCGCAGAGCATGCAGACCGTGCAGTTCTCCTCGAACAGGCCGATCACTCCGCGGGTGCGGGGCGGCAGCTCGGGCAGGGCGTCCGGGTACTGCTCGGTGACGGACTTCCGCGTCATCGTGCGCAGGGTGACGGCCAGGCCCTTGGCCAGGCCACTACCGGGAATCGACAGGCGGGGCCGCCCGGAGGGCTTCGTTGCGGGGTGGTGGTCGGGTGACGGGCGGGACATGGTTACTGGATCACCACCTTGACGATGCCGGTGAGGGCGATCTGGGCGAGGGAGAGGGGCACGAGCAGGGTCCAGGAGAGCTTCTGGAGCTGGTCCTCGCGCAGCCTGGGGTAGGTGACGCGGAGCCAGATGACGACGAACGCGAGGATCGCGGTCTTCAGCAGGGTCCACAGCCAGCCCAGGCCGTCCGTGCCCCACGGGCCGTGCCAGCCGCCCAGGAAGAGGACGGTGGTCAGGCCGCACAGGACCACGATGCCGGCGTACTCGGCGAGCAGGAACAGGGCGAAGCGCAGACCGGTGTACTCGGTGTACGCGCCGAAGATGATCTCCGAGTCGGCGACCGGCATGTCGAAGGGCGGGCGCTGGAGTTCGGCGAGTCCGGCGACGAAGAAGACGACCGCGCCGACGAGCTGCCAGGGCACCCACCACCAGTGGAAGCCGTGCAGGATGCCGGGAAGGGAGACGGTGCCCGCCGCCATGGCGACGGAGGCCGCCGCCAGCAGCATGGGGAGTTCGTAGGCGAGCAGCTGGGCGGCCGTGCGCAGACCGCCGAGCAGGGAGAACTTGTTCGCGCTGGCCCAGCCGGCCATCAGCGAGCCGAGCACGCCGACGCCCATCACGGCGAGCACGAAGAAGACGCCCGCGTCGAGGACCTGGCCGACGGCGCCCGCGCTCGGGCCGATCGGGATGGCGAGCAGTACGAGGAGGTACGGCAGCAGGGCCACGGCGGGGGCGAGCTGGAAGACGCGGCGGTCGGCGCCGGCCGGGACCACGTCCTCCTTCTGCGCGAACTTCACGCCGTCGGCGATGAGCTGGGCCCAGCCGTGGAAACCGCCCGCGTACATGGGGCCGAGGCGGCCCTGCATGTGGGCCATCACCTTGTGCTCGGTCTGGCCGATGATCAGCGGGAAGGTGAGGAAGACGACGAAGACGACCAGGAGTCGCAGGGCGACGTCCAGCGCGTCGTTCACTGCGGGCCTCCTGCGGGGTCTTCGGGGGTGTTCGGATCTGCGCTCGGGCCTGCGTTCGGATCTGCGCTCGGGCTCGCGTTCGGATCTGCGCTCGGGCTCGCGTTCGGATCTGCGCTCGGGCTCGCGTTCGGATCTGCGCTCGGGCTCGCGCTCGGATCTGCGCTCGGGCTCGCGCTCGGATCTGCGCTCGGGCTCGCGCTCGGATCTGCGCTCGGGCTCGTGCTCGGATCTGCGCTCGGGCTCGTGCTCGGGTCGGTGTCCGCGCCTTCGGCGGCTTCGGGGTCCTCGGTTCGGCGGGGCCCGGGGGCACCCGTCCGCTCGGACTCGGGTGTGCCCGCCTCCTCGGCGAAGGCCGGGCGGGCGTGGTGCCACGGGGCGTCCGAGCTGCGCGGGGCCGTGCTGCGGCGGGCGGGGCGGGCCGTGCCGTCCGGCTCCGCCGGTTGCGAACCCCCGGTGGGTTCAGCCGGGGCCCGGGACGGGGCCGGTTCCGGGGCTTGGGCCCGCTGGGAGGCCGAGCCCCCGGAGGCGCTGCGCGCGCGCCGCGGCCGGGCGGGCGCACCAGCGGCGGAACCAGCACCGGTGCCGGCCTCGGCGGCAGTGCCAGTGCCCGTACCAGCGTCGGGGGCAGGGCCCGTACCAGCCTCGGGGGCAGTGCCCGTACCAGCGTCGGGGGCAGGGCCTGTACCGGTGTCGGAGGGCGGGCCGGCTTGCTCCCCCGTCAGAGGCTGCGGGGCAGCCGGGCCGGTCTGTGCGGCCGGGGCCGCCTGGCTGGCCGAGCCCTCCGATGCCGAGCGGGTGCGCCGTACCGGGCGGTCGCCGGCAGCGCGGGCCGGGCGGTCGCCGGTAGCGCGGGCCGGGCGCTCGCCGGTAGCGCGGGCCGGGCGCTCGCCCGCCGTACGTCCTGCCGCTCGGGCCGGGCGGGCGGGGGCAGGGGGGAGCTGGCCCTTCAGGGGGCCCCACTCGTTGGGGTCGGGGACGCCCGGGGGCAGCATCTGGCGGCGCTTGGGACCGCCGTGCGCCGCGCCCGCCGCGGGCTCGCCCGGCTCCTTCGCGCCCGGCCAGGCCTTGGCGACGCGGGCGGCCAGGACGAAGTCCTTGCGCAGGGGATGGCCCTCGAAGTTCTCGGGGAGGAGGAGGTGGTCCAGCCCCGGGTGGCCCTCGAAGACGACGCCGAACATCTCGTGGGTCTCGCGCTCGTGCCAGGCGGCGCCCGCGTACACGCCGACGGCGCTGGGCAGGGCCGGCGCGTCGTGCGGAACCGTCGTACGGACCAGGAGCCGGCGGACCGGGTTCAGGGCGACGACGTGCGCGGAGACGCGGAAGCCGGCGCCGGGTTCGTCGACCGCGCTGAGCCAGTCGAAGTAGGTGCAGGACAGCGTCGTACGGGCGGTCTCCAGGGCGGTGAGCCAGGAGGACGGCGGTACGTCCACGGTCAGGAGGTCGTACGACTCCTCGGCCGTGGCGTCCGGGCCGAAGAGTTCCCCGGCGGGAGCGGGCAGCCAGCCGGCCGTGGTCATCGCGTCTCCTCCTCGGCGGCCGGCAGCGTCTCCCCCTCGGCGGCCGGCAGCGGGGGCCGGACCAGGTCGCTCTGCAGGGCGGCGGCCGACGGACGGTCGGGCCCGTTGCCGTACCGCTCCCCCAGGGACTCGCGAGCGATCTTCTCCTGGAGCTTGAGGATGCCCTGGAGCAGCGCCTCCGGCCGGGGCGGGCAGCCGGGGACGTAGACGTCCACCGGGATGATCTGGTCGACGCCCTTGGTGACGGAGTAGGAGTCCCAGTACGGGCCGCCGCAGTTGGAGCAGGCGCCGAAGGAGATGACGTACTTCGGCTCGGGCATCTGCTCGTACAGGCGCTTGACGGCCGGGGCCATCTTGTCCGTGACCGTGCCCGACACGACCATCAGGTCGGCCTGGCGGGGGCCGGGCGCGAAGGGGATGACGCCGAGGCGGATGAAGTCGTGGCGGGCCATCGAGGCGGCGATGAACTCGATCGCGCAGCAGGCGAGGCCGAAGTTGAAGACCCAGAGCGAGTAGCGCCGGCCCCAGTTCAGGACCACCTTCATCGGCTCGGGAGCCAGGCGGGCCAGGGCGCCCAGCCGCTTCGGCTCCGGCAGGTAGACGGGATCGGGGTTCACGTCCATGCCAGGACGCCCTTCTTGTATGCGTACAGCAGGCCCACGGCGAGGAAGCCGAGGAAGATGAACATCTCCACCAGCGTCGTCGCGCCGTAACCGGGGGCGGCGAAGACCGTCGCCCAGGGGAACAGGAAGATCGAGTCGACCGCGAAGATCACGTACAGGAAGGCGTAGACGTAGTAGCGGACCTGGGTGTGGGCCCAGCCCTCGCCGACGGGGTCGACGCCGCACTCGTAGGTCAGGAGTTTCTCGGGGGTCGGCACGACCGGGCGCAGCAGGCGGCCGGCGCCGAAGGCGACCGCGACGAACAGCACGCCGATCAGGGCGAGCAGCCCGACCACCGAGTAGGACTGGAAGTAGCCGGCCGCGACGGCGTTCGCCGCGGTGACCGACGAGTCCCCCAACGTCTCCCGCACCGTCGTCCCTCGCTCCCTGGCCTCGTGACCTTAGTGAACCCTGTCGTGCAACGTGATTCGAGGATCTGTACGCACCGGAGTCTAGGCCCTGATAAAGAGACGGTAAGCAGCCCGTCACACCATGAGACGGCAGGGGCCGGTGAGGGGTGGGGTTTTCCCCAGGCGGCGGAGGGCGGCGTACCGCATGGCGTCAGGGGTGCCGCGCACGGCAGGCTGATCAGTATGACCGCTTCCAGCTCCGCCGCCGACCGGACCCAGGGCACCGACGGGACCCAGGGCACCGACCGGACTGATCAGGCCCACGGCTCCGACCGGACTGATCGGGCCCACGGCTCCGACCGGACCGACGGTACCCATCGGACCGAGGGCGCCGACCCGACCCGTCGGGCCGGAGGGCATGACAGGGTCGCCGGCACCGGCGGAAACCACGGCACGCCCGGCGACGACCGGCTGCCTCGGCCCCGGCCGGCCTACGACGCGCACACCCGGAAGGAGATCGCGCATCTCCTGCTGAACCTGCCGGCGGCGCTGCTCGGGTTCACCTACGCGATCACCTCCCTCGCGACCGGTGGCGCCCTCACCGTCACCGTGATCGGTCTGCCACTGCTCGCGGTGTGTCTGCTGGGCGCCCGGCAGCTGGGGAAGCTGGAGCGGGCCCGGGCCCGAAAACTGCTCGGGGTGCGCGTGGAGGAGCCGTCGCCGCTGCCGATCGCCAGGGGCGGCGGGCCGGTGCAGCGGCTGTGGATGGCGCTGAAGGACCCGGTCGGCTGGCGGACGCTGCTGTACGAGGCCATCCGCCTGCCCTGGGGCGTCCTCACCTTCTGCACGGTGCTGATCTCGCTGTTCGTGCTGTGGCCTGTGCTGCCGTACCTCGCCCGGGGCATGACG
The DNA here is from genome assembly GCF_016741775.1 of Streptomyces actinomycinicus. Taxonomy (GTDB): domain Bacteria; phylum Actinomycetota; class Actinomycetes; order Streptomycetales; family Streptomycetaceae; genus Streptomyces; species Streptomyces actinomycinicus. The sequence goes on from NZ_JAERRK010000002.1 coordinate 473,889, forward strand.
AACGTGGACCGTGCGATGGTCCGCGGGCTGCTGTCGCCCTCGGACGAGCTGGAGCGCCGTATCACCGAGCTCGAGTCGGACCGCGGGATCGTGGTCGACACGGCCGCGGCGGACCTGCGCCGGATCGAGCGGGACCTGCACGACGGAGCCCAGGCACGGCTGGTCAATCTGGCCATGGGGCTCGGCCTGGCCAAGGAGAAGCTGCTGGAGGACCCCGACACGGCGGCGGAGATGGTGGCGGAGGCGCACGGCGAGGTGAAGCTGGCGCTCCAGGAGCTGCGCGACCTCGCCCGGGGCATCCACCCGGCCGTGCTCACCGACCGGGGCCTGGACGCGGCCTTGTCCTCGGTCGCCTCCCGCTGCACGGTGCCGGTGAAGGTGACCGTGGACCTGCCGTCCCGGCCGGCGGCGGCCATCGAGGGCATCGCCTACTTCACCGTCTCCGAGCTGCTGCAGAACATCAGCAAGCACAGCCGGGCCCGGACCGCGTCCGTCGACGTGTGGCGCACCGAGGACCGGCTGCTGGTCCAGGTGCAGGACGACGGCCGCGGCGGCGCCCGGCTGGACGGCGGCACCGGTATGCGCGGGCTCGCGGACCGGCTGGGCGCGGTCGACGGGCTGTTCGGGGTCGACTCCCCCGCCGGGGGGCCGACGGTGGTCACCGCGGAACTGCCGTGGCGGGACCGGCAGGAGTAGCCGGACAGCGCCCACGCACGCGCGCGTGGAGCGCATCCAGCGACCGTCGACCAGCGACTCGCGAGCGACGACCGGCAACGGCAACGACGACAACGACGGCTGGCAGTCGACAGCCGACGATCGGCAGTGGCAGCCGACGACCAGCATGAGCAACCCGTGATCGGCCCCCCGCAGCCCACGCCAACAGCCGCATCGTTCCGCCGCCACGGACCGGCAGCGCCCCGCGGCTTCCTGCCGACCGCCGTGCGAGGGTGGGGAAAACCCCCCGTTCAAGACGCCGACGGACTCCATGGTCCGAAGGCCGTGCGCGGACGACTCTGGAGACACGGCTGAACCGCCGTAGGGACGAAGAGAACGGGACGACATTCGATGGCCATGGAGTACGGACACGGGTACGCGACCGGAACCGGTCACCGGCTGCCCGCCGGCCTGCGGGCGCCGTTCGAGGCGCGCAGCTGGCGCGAGTTCGGCTACGTCCTGCTGAGCCTGCCGCTCTCCGTGCTGCTGTTCACCTGGACGGTGACCATGGTCTCGCTCGGCGCGGGCCTGCTGGTGACCTTCCTCGGCATCCCGGTGCTGGCCGCGGGCCTCGCCGGTTGCCGGGGCTTCGCCGCGCTGGAGCGGGCGCGGGCCCGCGCGCTGCTCGGCCTGGACGTGCCCGGCCCGGAGCCGCTGCGGCTGCGCAAGCCGGGCGCGGCGGCCTGGATGGGCGCGGTCCTCAAGAACGGCGCCAGCTGGCGGAACGCGCTGTACGCGCTGGTGCAGTTCCCGTGGGCGGTGTTCTCGTTCTCGACGGCGGTGACCTTCTGGACCTGCGGCTGGGGGCTGCTGACCTATCCGCTGTGGTTCTGGACGTTCCCGGCGTACGCCGGCCAGGACGGGATCCAGCTGTACGGCGACGCCCACCACAGCGTCTACCTCGACAACCCGTTCGAGATCAGCGTGACCGCGCTGGTCGGGCTGGTGTTCACGCTGGCGACGCCGTGGCTCGTACGGGCCCTGACGACCGTGGACGGGCTGCTCGTGCGAGGGCTGCTCGGGCCGTCCCTGCTGTCCGCGCGGGTAGTGGAGCTGGAGTCGGACCGGGGGGTCGTGGTCGACACCGCCGCCGCCGACCTGCGGCGCATCGAGCGGGACCTGCACGACGGGGCGCAGGCCCGGCTGGTCAGCCTCGCCATGGACCTGGGGCTGGCGAAGGAGAAGCTGAAGGAGGACCCGCAGAGCGCGGCGCGCATGGTGGAGGACGCGCACGGCGAGGTGAAGACGGCGCTGCAGGAGCTGCGCGACCTCGCCCGGGGCATCCACCCGGCCGTGCTCACCGACCGGGGCCTGGACGCGGCGCTGTCGGCCGTCGCCTCCCGCTGCACGGTGCCGGTGCAGGTCGAGGTCGACCTGCCGTCCCGGCCGGCTCCGGCCATCGAGGGCATCGCCTACTTCACCGTCTCCGAGCTGCTGCAGAACATCAGCAAGCACAGCCGGGCCCGGACCGCGTCGGTCGACGTGTGGCGCGCCGAGGACCGGCTGATGCTGCAGGTGATCGACGACGGTGTGGGCGGCGCCGACGCCGCCGGGGGCTCCGGGCTGGCCGGACTCGCCGGGCGCCTGGACGCGGTGGACGGCGTCCTCGTGGTGCAGTCCCCGCCCGGCGGCCCCACCAAGGTGATCGCGGAGCTGCCCTGGCGCCCCTGACGGCGCCCGCCCCCCACCCCGCCCCCGGCAATCCGCCGCGCTGCGGTAGTCCCCCTGGCAATCCTCCGCCCTGCGGTAGTCGCCCTGGCAATCCTCCGCCCTCCGGTGATCCCCCCGGCGATCTCCCGGCAGGGCGGCGGTCCGGCACGATTCCTGGAATGCTGGGCCACCGAAGGACGTCACGGGCGCACGCCACGGACGGCACACGCCCCGTACGACGGACAGCACGTCCCGTACGGCGGACGGGGTGTGCCGCCGCCGGCGTGGTCACGGACGACGGGGAAACGCGGACGCGCGCCATGGGCGGGCGGGGCCGCGGTATCGGGCTGTGGGGGGCCGGGAGATCGTGGAGGACAAGGTGCGCGTGGTCATCGCCGAGGATTCAGTGCTGCTCAGGGAGGGCCTGACCCGGCTGCTGACCGACCGCGGGCACGACGTCGTGGCCGGCGTAGGCGACGCGGACGCGCTGGTGAAGACCATCTCCGACCTGAACGAGCAGGGCGAGTTGCCCGATGTGGTCGTGGCCGACGTACGGATGCCGCCGACACACACCGACGAGGGCGTCCGCGCGGCCGTGCTGCTGCGCGGACTGCACCCGGGGCTCGGGGTCCTGGTGCTGTCGCAGTACGTGGAGGAGCGCTACGCCACCGAACTGCTGGCCGGTTCCAGCCGGGGCGTGGGCTATCTGCTCAAGGACCGGGTCGCCGACGTGCGGGAGTTCGTCGACGCGGTGGTGCGGGTCGCCGAGGGCGGTACGGCGCTGGACCCCGAGGTGGTCGCCCAGCTGCTCGGCCGCAGCCGCAAGCAGGACGTGCTGACGGGACTCACCCCGCGGGAGCGCGAGGTGCTGGGGCTGATGGCGGAGGGCCGTACGAACTCGGCGATCGCCCGGCAGCTGGTGGTCAGCGACGGTGCCGTGGAGAAGCACGTCAGCAACATCTTCCTGAAGCTCGGCCTGGCCCCCAGCGAGGGGGACCACCGTCGGGTTCTGGCCGTCCTCACCTACCTGAACTCCTAGGCTCGGCTGCCTGAACTCCTGGGCACCGCCCGCTGCCGGCGCCCGGCCCGCCTCGGCGACGCGGCCGGGCGTGTCGATGGAGGGCCGGGGAGGGAACCGGCCGGGCCCGGCGCGGTGCCGGCCGGCCCGTGGGAGCCGGGGAGGGAACCTGGAAGGCGGCGGGAGCGCCTCGACCGGCTCTCAGGCGATGCGGGACATCATGTGAACCCAGCGCCACAGGCCGTCTCGAAATGTCGTCCCAATCCATGGATGACCTCGGGAAGGCGACCCTAACCGACGTAGGGTTGATCCTGGGATGGTCCTGGGACGACCGGCCCCGGACAGCCGCCTCGAAGGAGGTCCAGTTCAGTGACCAGCCAGGTCAGCAGCCCAGCGGAGCAGACCGACGGAACCGTCGTGGGAGAGCAGCGCAAACCGGGCGGCGCCAAGGACGTACGGCGCCTGGACCGGGTGATCATCCGGTTCGCGGGGGACTCGGGTGACGGTATGCAGCTCACCGGTGACCGGTTCACCTCGGAGACCGCTTCCTTCGGCAACGACCTCTCCACTCTCCCCAACTTCCCCGCCGAGATCCGCGCCCCCGCCGGCACCCTGCCCGGGGTCTCTTCCTTCCAGCTCCACTTCGCCGACCACGACATCCTCACCCCCGGGGACGCGCCGAACGTCCTGGTCGCGATGAACCCCGCCGCCCTGAAGGCGAACATCGGCGACCTGCCGCGCGGCGCCGAGATCATCGTCAACACCGACGAGTTCACCAAGCGCGCGCTGCAGAAGGTCGGCTACGACGCCTCCCCGCTGGAGGACGGCTCGCTCGACGGCTACAACCTCCACCCGGTGCCGCTGACCACCCTCACGGTCGAGGCGCTGAAGGAGTTCTCGCTCTCCCGCAAGGAGGCCGAGCGCAGCAAGAACATGTTCGCCCTGGGCCTGCTGTCCTGGATGTACCACCGGCCCACCGAGGGCACCGAGAAGTTCCTGAAGTCGAAGTTCGCGAAGAAGCCGGACATCGCGGAAGCCAACATCGCGGCGTTCCGTGCGGGCTGGAACTTCGGTGAGACGACGGAGGACTTCGCGGTCTCCTACGAGGTCGCGCCGGCCGCCAAGGCCTTCCCCGTGGGCACCTACCGGAACATCTCCGGCAACCTGGCCCTGGCCTACGGCCTGGTCACCGCGTCCCGGCAGGCGGACCTGCCGCTGTTCCTCGGGTCGTACCCGATCACGCCGGCCTCGGACATCCTGCACGAGCTGAGCAAGCACAAGAACTTCGGCGTCCGCACCTTCCAGGCCGAGGACGAGATCGCCGGCATCGGCGCGGCGCTCGGCGCGGCCTTCGGCGGCTCGCTCGCGGTGACGACGACGTCCGGTCCGGGCGTGGCCCTGAAGTCGGAGACGATCGGTCTCGCGGTCTCGCTGGAGCTTCCGCTGCTGGTCGTGGACATCCAGCGCGGCGGCCCGTCGACCGGTCTGCCGACCAAGACCGAGCAGGCGGACCTGCTGCAGGCGATGTACGGCCGCAACGGCGAGGCGCCGGTGGCGGTCGTCGCGCCGATGACCCCGGCGGACTGCTTCGACGCCGCCCTGGAGGCGGCCCGGATCGCGCTGACCTACCGCACGCCGGTGATGCTGCTCTCGGACGGGTACCTGGCCAACGGCTCCGAACCCTGGCGCATCCCCGACCTGGACGAGCTGCCCGACCTGCGGGTGCAGTTCGCCACCGGGCCTAACCACACGCTCGCGGACGGCACCGAGGTCTTCTGGCCCTACAAGCGGGATCCGCAGACCCTGGCGCGGCCCTGGGCCATCCCGGGCACGCCGGGCCTGGAGCACCGCATCGGCGGCATCGAGAAGCAGGACGGCACGGGCAACATCTCCTACGACCCGGCCAACCACGACTTCATGGTCCGCACCCGCCAGGCCAAGATCGACGGCATCGACGTCCCCGACGTGGAGGTCGACGACCCGCACGGCGCGCGCACCCTGGTCCTGGGCTGGGGTTCCACCTACGGGCCGATCACGGCGGCGGTACGGCGGCTGCGCGCGGCCGGCGAGTCGATCGCCCAGGTCCACCTGCGCCACCTCAACCCCTTCCCGCGCAATCTCGGCGCGGTCCTGAAGGGCTACGACAAGGTGGTCATCCCCGAGATGAACCTCGGGCAGCTCGCCACCCTGATCCGGGCGAAGTACCTGGTCGACGCCCACTCCTACAACCAGGTCAACGGCATGCCGTTCAAGGCGGAACAGCTCGCCGCGGCGCTGAAGGAGGCCATCGATGAGTGACGTCCGCAACGCGCTGCTGCAACTGGTCCCCAAGGCGGAGGCCAAGCAGTCGATGAAGGAATTCAAGTCGGACCAGGAGGTGCGCTGGTGCCCCGGCTGCGGTGACTACGCGATCCTCGCGGCCGTCCAGGGCTTCATGCCGGAGCTGGGCCTGGCCCGGGAGAACATCGTCTTCGTCTCCGGTATCGGCTGCTCATCCCGCTTCCCGTACTACATGAACACCTACGGGATGCACTCGATCCACGGCCGTGCCCCGGCCATCGCGACGGGCCTGGCCGCCTCCCGCCGTGACCTGAGCGTGTGGGTGGTCACCGGTGACGGCGACGCCCTGTCCATCGGCGGCAACCACCTCATCCACGCCCTGCGCCGCAACGTCAACCTGAAGATCCTGCTCTTCAACAACCGGATCTACGGTCTGACGAAGGGGCAGTACTCGCCGACCTCCGAGGTCGGCAAGATCACCAAGTCGACGCCGATGGGCTCCCTGGACGCGCCCTTCAACCCGGTGTCGCTGGCGATCGGCGCGGAGGCGTCCTTCGTGGCACGCACGATCGACTCCGACCGCAAGCACCTGACCGAGGTGCTGCGCGCGGCGGCCGACCACCCGGGCACGGCCCTGGTCGAGATCTACCAGAACTGCAACATCTTCAACGACGGCGCCTTCGACGCCCTGAAGGACAAGCAGCAGGCAGAGGAAGCGGTGATCCGGCTGGAGCACGGGCAGCCGATCCGCTTCGGCGCCGACGGGGCGAGAGGGGTCGTACGCGACGGTCGGACCGGCGACCTGAAGGTGGTCACGGTGACACCGGAGAACGAGGCGGACATCCTGGTGCACGACGCGCACTCGGCGTCCCCCACCACCGCCTTCGCCCTGTCCCGGCTCGCCGACCCGGACACCCTGCACCACACGCCGGTCGGCGTGTTCCGCTCCGTCGAGCGCCCGGTCTACGACACCCAGATGTCCGACCAGCTCGACACGGCCATCGAGCAGCACGGCAAGGGCGACCTCGCCGCCCTGCTCGCCGGCGGCGACACCTGGACGGTCGTCGGCTGATCCTTCTGCTCGATCGCTGATCCTTCTGCTCGATCACGAGGCCCGGGACTGGATTTCCCGGGCCTCGTCGTATGCCCGGCGGGCCCGCTCCACCTCGGCCATGCGGTCGTCCGTCCACTGGGCGAGGGCCCGGACCTGCTCCGCCGCCTCGCGGCCGAGCACGGTGAGCGAGTAGTCGACGCGGGGCGGGATGACCGGCTTGGCGTCCCGGTGGACCATGCCGTCGCGCTCCAGGGTCTGGAGGGTCTGGGTGAGCATCTTCTCGCTGACGCCACGGCCGCCGCCGAAACCGCTGACCGCCCGGCGCAACTCGCTGAACCGGTAGGGCCGCTCCAGCAGCGCGATGAGGACGAGGACGCCCCAGCGGCTGGTGACGTGCTCCAGTACGAGGCGGTGCGGGCACATCGCCTCGCCGTCCGCCCCCTTTCCACTTACCAGCATGCCAGTACCTTACTTCAAAGTGGGTACTTTCGTTTGGACAGTGCCACTCCTACGGTGAGTGTCATCAAGGCATCCCAAAGGAGTTCCCTTCATGAGCATCGTCGTCACCGGAGCCACCGGACACCTCGGCCGCCACGTGGTGGAGCAGCTGCTGGAGAAGGTTCCGGCGGAGCAGATCACCGCCGTCGTACGGGACGAGGCGAAGGCCGCCGGCTTCGCCGCCCGCGGCGTGCGACTGGCCGTGGCCGACTACAACGAGCCCGAGACCTTCGACGGCCTGTTCGCCGCCGGCGACAAGGTCCTGCTGATCTCCGGCAACGAGTTCGACAAGGGCCGGGTGCGGCAGCACAAGGCCGTCATCGACGCGGCGCAGGCGGCCGGCGTGGCACTGCTCGCCTACACCAGCGCCCCGGGCAGCCTGACGGCCGCGCTCGGGGACGACCACCGGGCCACCGAGGAGGTGCTGCTCGCCTCCGGTCTGCCCTACAGCCTGCTGCGCAACGGCTGGTACCACGAGAACTACACCGAGAACCTGGCCCCGGTGCTGGAGCACAACGCGGTCGTGAGCGCCGCCGGCGACGGCCGGGTCTCCTCGGCCTCCCGTGCGGACTACGCCGCCGCCGCGGTCGCGGTACTGACCGGCGAGGGCCACGAGAACACGACCTACGAGCTGGGCGGCGACCAGGCGTGGGGCTTCGCCGAGTACGCGGCCGAGCTGAGCCGGCAGACCGGCCAGGAGATCACCTACAAGCCGGTCTCCGCCGACGTCCTCACCGGCATCCTGGCCGGCGCGGGGCTGCCGGAGCCGCTCGCCGCGATCCTGGCCGGGGTGGACACCTCGATCGAGAAGGGCGAGCTGGTCATCACCTCCGGTGACCTGTCCCGCCTGACCGGCCGTCCGACCACCCCGCTGGCCGCGGCCGTCTCCGCCGCGCTCAAGGGCTGACCCGGCCGGGCAGCACCAAGGCTGTCATGACCGTATGGCGATACGGCCATGACAGCCGGGGGTGTCCGGCGCTACCTTCGTTCTCACGCGTCCACGCCGGACGCGCGCGCGAGAAGGAGGGGCCGTGGCCGGGACGTCCAAGGGTGAACACCGCACAGGCCTGCTGAACGGCGTCGCCGCCTACGGCATGTGGGGGCTGGTCCCCCTGTACTGGCCCCTGCTCAAGCCCGCCGGCGCCGTCGAGATCCTGGCCCACCGCATGGTGTGGTCCCTGGTGTTCGTCGCCGGCACGCTGCTGTTCGTACGCCGCTGGGGCTGGGCGGCAGAGCTGCTGCGCCAGCCCCGGCGGCTCGGTCTCGTCGCCCTCGCCGCCACCGTCATCACCGTCAACTGGGGCGTCTACATCTGGGCCGTGAACTCCGGCCACGTCGTCGAGGCCTCGCTCGGATACTTCGTCAACCCGCTGGTCACCATCGCGATGGGCGTGCTGCTCCTCAAGGAACGGCTGCGGTCCGTGCAGTGGGCGGCGGTGGGTACCGGCTTCACGGCCGTCGTCGTCCTGACCATCGGCTACGGCCGCCCGCCGTGGATCTCCCTGTGCCTCGCCCTCTCCTTCGCCACCTACGGGCTGGTCAAGAAGAAGGTGGCCCTCGGCGGTGTGGAGTCGCTGGCCGCCGAGACCGCCATCCAGTTCCTGCCGGCGCTCGGCTATCTGCTGTGGCTGACCGCGCACGGGGACGCCAGCTTCGTCAACGGCAGCACCGGGCATGCCGCGCTGCTCGCCTCCACCGGAATCGTCACCGCCCTCCCCCTGGTCTGCTTCGGAGCGGCGGCGATACGGGTGCCCCTGTCCACGCTGGGCCTGCTCCAGTACCTGACTCCGCTCCTGCAGTTCGTGCTCGGCGTCTTCTACTTCCACGAGGCCATGCCGCCCGAGCGGTGGGCCGGGTTCGCGCTGGTCTGGCTGGCCCTGGTCCTGCTCACCGGCGACGCGCTGCGCTTCGCGCGGCGCCCCCGGCGGATCACCGTGCCGACGGCCCGCGCCAAGTCCCCCGCGATGTCCGGCGCAGAGGCCCCCGCCGAGTCCCGCGCAGAGGCCTCCGCCGCGACCCCGTCGGACGCCTGACCGTCACGGAACACCGCCCTCCGCCGATGCTTCCGGCTATAAGTGGAACCCATGACCACGCAGGAGCCCACCCCGCTGCACTGGAAGCTGGTCGTCGACGCGGCCGACCCGCACGGCCAGGCCGACTTCTGGGCCGCCGCGCTGCACTACACGGCCGAGGACAACAGCGCCCTCGTCGAACGGCTGCTGTCCTTCGGTGCGCTGCCCGGCGAGGCCACCGTCGAGTACCACGGGCGCCCGGCCTTCCGTGACCTGATCGCCGTACGCCATCCCGACGACCCGTACGACCCCGAGACCGGCACCGGCCTCGGACGGCGGCTGCTGTTCCAGCGCGTACCGGAGCCGAAGACCGTCAAGAACCGGCTCCACCTCGACCTCCACCCCGGCCCGGACCGGCGCGCGGACGAGGTGGCCCGCCTCCAGGCGCTGGGCGCGCAGGTGGTGCGGGAGGTGAAGGAGCCGTCGGGGCAGTGGGTACTGATGACGGACCCGGAGGGCAACGAGTTCTGCGTGCACTAGGGGACGTGCCGTGCGGGTCGCGGGTCATGCCGTGCGGGTCATGCCGTGCGGGTCATGCCGTGCGGGTCATGCCGTGCGGGTCCTCCCGTGCAGGGGCGCGTTCGTGGGGCTACGGCCGGGCGGCGCGGGCCGCGCGGTCGGTCAGGCGGAGCATGCGGGCGCGGGCCGACTCCAGGGGGCGCGGGTCGTCGGCGGCGGGCCCCGGCTCGGCGGTGAGGTCGGTCCACAGGTCGATCAGGTCGCGGCCCAGGCGCAGTCCCTCCTCGGGGTCGCGCACCGCCCGCCAGGCGGTCGCCGCACTCTGTACGTTGCCGTAGGCGGCCTCCCCGTCCTGCGCCTGGCGGCGCAGCCGGGCGAGGTCGAGGGACAGGTGGAAGGCGCGGACCGGGTCACCCGCCAAGTAGGCGATGTAGGCCGACAGTTCGCGCAGGTGCAGCACCTCGGCGTGGCGCGGGCCGAGTACGGCGGACGCCTCGGTGAGCGTACGGTCGGCCAGTTCCGTCGCCGCGTCGATACGGCCCGCCCGCACGGCCTCGTTGATACGGGTCATTGGCTCGGTGAGCAGCTCCGCCCCCTCGGCGGTCTCCGTCAGCGGCCCGTCCCCGAGGACCTCCTCGGCGACCGCGTCGAACCCGCGGGCCGGCGTGTGGGTGGCAGTGGACGGTTCCGAAGGGAAGGCTCCTACGGGAGCCGGCGCACCGGCAACGGGCTCGTCCGCAACGGGCTCGTCCACCAGTGGACCGTTCGCCGCATCCGCGCCCGTCACGGGCACGTCCGTCACCGGCACGTCCGTCACCGGCACGTCCAGCACCGAGGCGTCCTGCGCGGGTGCGTCCATCACCGGCGCCGGCCCGAACTGCCCGGTCGGGGCCTGCACGGTACCCGGCGCCACGGCCACGGCCACCTGCGACTCCGACTGCGGCTGCGGCTCCGACTGCGGCTGCGGCTGCGGCTGCGGCGTGGTCAGCCGGACCGGTTGGCCCGTCACCCGGCTGGAGCCGTCCGCCGAGATCTCCAGCGGAACCACGCAGCCCGCGCGGTCGTCGCGGATCGTGGCGCGTATGGGGGCGCCGACGCTGATGGCCAGGCGCTGGAGGTGGTTCAGTACGGCCTGCTGGATCTCCTCGCCCGGCGCCGCGACGACCGACGCCCCGCCTACCGACGCGGTGCCCGTACCGAACACGCGGACCTGCACCACCGCCGGATGCGCCACGGGCGCCACGGGCTGCTGCACGCGCCTCTTCTCGAAGCTCAGTCGAGCCATCGGTGTCCCTCACTCCCCCGGCGTCGCGATCCGGTCGTACGCGTCCTGCACACCAGTCTGTCGGTTCCCTTCGGTTTCCGCGTCACCGCGACGTCACAGCCTCGCACCAGCCACACCCTGGCCAAAGTTGATTGCGCGTGCATATAATGCATGCGCCTTTATTGGTGTACGACACGACCGCATCTGGGGGATCCATGAGCCGCCGCTTCCTCTTCGTCCTGGGCAGCGCCCGCGCCGAGGGCAACACCGAGTCGCTGGCCCGCAGGGCCGCCGAACAGCTGCCCGGTGACGTCGAACAGCGCTGGATCCGCCTCGCCGACCATCCCCTGCCCGACTTCGCCGATCTGCGGCACGACAGCGCGTACGAGCGGCCGTCGCCGGACACCCCCGCCGGCCTGCTGCTGGACGCCACGCTCGCGGCGACGGACCTGGTGATCGCCTCGCCGCTGTACTGGTACTCGGTGTCCAGCCTCACCAAGCGCTACCTGGACCACTGGTCGGCCTGGCTGCGCATGCCGGGCGTCGACTTCAAGTCGACGATGGCCGGCCGTACGCTCTGGGGCGTCGCCGCACTGGCGGACACCGAGCCGTCGGTCGCCGACCCCTACGCCGGCACGCTCAACAACTCGGCCGCCTATCTGGGCATGCGCTTCGGCGGGGTCCTGCTCGGCAACGGCAGCGCACCGGGTGACGTACTGAAGGACACCGAGGCACTGACGCGCGCCAAGACGTTCTTCGCGCAGGACACGCCCCTCGCGCGCTTCCCGTACGAGACGGCCGGCGACGCCTAGGCCCTACACGCTGATGTCCTTCGCCGTGAACCGTGCCCAGGCCGCCGAGCCGAACACGGCCGCGTACACCCCCTGGAGGCCCAGGTTCCGCACCAGGTCGTCCCAGTAGACCGGCTCGCGCATCAGGTCGGCGAAGGACAGCCAGTAGTGCGGGAACAAGTACGGCTGCAGCGCCTGCAACTGGGGTATCTGGTCGACGATCTGCACGGTGATCAGCAGGCCGACCGTGGTCGCCATCGCCGCGATGCCGCTGTTGGTGAGGGTCGACACGAAGAGGCCGAGCGCCGCCATGCCGACCAGTGAGGCCGCGACGACCAGCGCGATCAGCAGGGCCCTGCCGAGCCCTTCGGCGAAGCTGATCCTGGTGCCGGAGATCGTCGTCAGCTCGCCCGTCGGGAAGAGCAGCGCGCCGACGGCCAGTGCGGACACGGCGACGACCAGGGTGGCCAGCAGGCAGAAGGCCATCACGGTCGCGTACTTGATGAGCAGCAGCCGGGTACGGCCGGCCGGGGCGACCAGCAGATAGCGCAGGGTACCGGCGCCCGCCTCCCCGGCGATGGCGTCGCCCGCGACGACGCCGACCGCCATCGGCAGGAAGACCGGCAGGGTCGCCGCCAGGGCCGTGAACACCAGGAACAGCCCGTTGTTGGTGATCTGCGTGATGAACGCCGGCCCCTCGCCGTGCCCGCCGCCCACCGGCCCGCCGTCCCGGGTCTCGATCTTCACCGCGATCCCGACCAGCACCGGCACCGCGGCCAGCACGCCGAGCAGGGCGAGGGTGCGCCAGCGGCGGACGGTCGTGACCAGCTCGCTGCGCAGCAGCCCGAACGTCCACAGGGCACTGGGCCGGCGCACGGCGTCCGCCCGGACCGCGTCAACCCGCGACATCGAAGCCCTCCCCGGTCAGCGCCACGAACGCATCCTCCAGGGAGGCGCGTTCCACGGTGAGGCCCCGGACGCGGACACCCGCGGTGACCAGGGCCTCGGTCACCTCGGCGAGGTCCCGCTCGGGCGGCTCGCCGCTCACCCGGTCACCGTCGGCGGTCACGTCCGCGACGCCCTGTTCCTTCAGCACCCGGGCCGCCTCGGCCGCGTCCGGGGTGGTCACCACCAGCCGGCCGCGTGCCCCGGCCGCCAGGTCGGCCACCGCGCCCTGGGTGACGAGCCGGCCCTGGGCCATGACCGCCGCATGGGTGCACACCTGCTCGATCTCGTCGAGGAGGTGGGAGGAGAGGAAGACCGTCGTGCCGTCCGCGGCCAGCTCCCTGATCAGGGCGCGGATCTCCCGCATGCCCTGGGGGTCGAGGCCGTTGGTGGGCTCGTCCAGGACGAGCAGCCGGCGCGGCTGGAGCAGCGCGGCAGCCAGGCCCAGGCGCTGTTTCATACCGAGCGAGTACGCCTTCGCCTTCTTGCCCGCGGCGGCCTCGAGACCGACCCGGTCCAGTGCGGCCGCGACGCGGACGTGCCGGGTGCGCGGGTCGGCGGTGGGGTCGGCGGCGTCGTAGCGCAGCAGGTTGTCCCGGCCGGACAGGAAGCCGTACAGCGCGGGACCTTCGATGAGCGCGCCGACCTGTGGAAGGACCGTACGGGCCGCCCTGGGCATGGGGCGGCCCAGCACCCGGACGGTGCCCGCGGTCGGTTCGATCAGGCCCATCAGCATGCGGATGGTGGTGGTCTTGCCGGAGCCGTTGGGACCGAGGAAGCCGAAGACGCTGCCCGCCGGGACGGTCAGGTCGAGACCGTCCACGGCGAGCTGCCCGCCGCGGTAGCGCTTGGTGAGACCGCGCGTGGCGATGACGCTCGCCTGCACAGCGGCCGGACCGGCGGGCGGTTCGTCCATCGGCTCTCCCTCGATTCGTCCTCGGTCCGTCCTCGATTCGTCGCGCCCGGAAGGGTTACTTCCCCGCGTCGGCCGCCTTCACCAGGGCGTCCTTGGTCACCGCACCGGCGTAGACCTTGCCGTCGTCGGTTATGAGGGCGTTGACCAGACGGGTGGAGAAGACCGTGCCCTTGCCGAACTTCCCGGAGACCTGGTCGCCGAGCGAGCCGAGGAAGCCGCCGAGGTCACCGCCCTCGGAGCCGGTCGGCAGGCCGCCCTCGGAGCCGGTGTCGAAGGTGGCGACGGACGTCCAGCCCTCGCCGAGGACGTTCAGCCCCTGCAGTCCCCCGGCGAAGTCCTCGCCGTGCTTCGGGGCGTGCTCGCGGGCCTCGGCCCCGTCCTTCTCCTCGGTGACCTTCGCACCCTTGGGCGGCGTGAAGTCGAAAGTGGAGCCGGCCGGCCGGGCGAAGGAGACCTGGGTGAAGCCCGCGTCGACCACGGCGGCACCGCCGCTCTTCGGGGTCAGCGTGAACTTCAGCGGCATGCCGGTCCTGGCGTCCACGGCGATGCTGATCGCGCCGACCGTGGTGCCGGACTGCCTGGGCTGGATCAGCAGCCTGTAGGCGTCGCGCCCGGCGACCTGGGCGGTGCCGTCGACGGTGACGGACGTGGTGTCGTCGACCGACTTCAGGACCTCGTCGGCGAAGTCCTTGGGGGTGGCCGGCGGCTTCGTCCGGTGCTCCTTGCCGGAGTCGTCCGCGGTGCCGTGGTAGACCTCGTTGCTCTTGCTGTCGTAACCCCAGACGTCCTTGCCGTTGTGGATCAGGCTGTACTCCGCGCCGCTCTCCAGCAGCGACAGTTTCTGCCGCTCGGGGCCGTCGGTGGCGACGCGCAGGGTGTGGGTGCCGGAGACCAGTTCGGTGAGCTTGGACGTCGGGTCCGCCGAGGAGCCGTCGCCGCCCTGGGCCGCCCCGGACGCCAGGCTGTTCTCCAGGCCGCCGAGGTCCGGCAGGCCGAGGTCGGTGCTGATCTTCACGGTGCCGGACACCTGCTGCACGTCCGACTTGGCGATCTTCTCGATGAGCTGCTGTGCGCTGATCCTGGGCAGGTCGGGGTCACCCGAGTCGGCGAGCGCCGGGACCAGTCCGATCGTGGCCGCCGCCACCCCCACCACCGCGACCGGTACCGCGTACCGGGCGGCCGTGCGCCGGCCGGAGCGGGAGGCAGCGTCCCGCGTGGCGTCCACTGCGTCGTCGGATTCGTACGGTGCCATGTGTGCCTTACCTCCGTCGTCGGCGGCGGCTGTCCTCACGCTGGTCCACCTGAGCCGCCATTCTCACCCGAATCGGTGAGGAGTGGTGATTTCCGTGGTTCCCATCTCACCAAATCGGCCGTGAGGAAGCGTCAGACCTCGGAGCCAACTGCATGTCCACCTGCGGTATGACACACGAAGGCGGCGTCTCCCCCGACCCGTAGGGGTCGTACCGGGGAGCGCCGCCCGTACGGGTGAACGGCCTGCTCAGCCGGCCCGGTGCACCACCGCGTCGCACAGCTCCATCAGCGCCGCCTTGGCATCGCACTCCCGCAGCGGGGCCAGCGCCGCCCGCGCCTCCTCGGCGTAGCGCACGGTGTCCCGCCGGGCCTGTTCCAGGGCGGGGTGGGCACGCAGCGCGGTCAGTGCCTCGGAGTGCCGGGCGTCGTCGCTGAGGTCGGAGTCCAGCAGCTCGCACAGCGCGATGTCGTCGGGCAGCCCGAACCGGGCGGCCTGCTCGCGCAGCCGGAGCACGGGAAGGGTGGGGATGCCCTCGCGCAGGTCGGTGCCCGGGGTCTTGCCGGACTCGTGGGAGTCGGAGGCGATGTCCAGGACGTCGTCGGCGAGCTGGAAGGCGACCCCGAGCCGCTCCCCGTACTGGGTGAGTACGTCGATGACCGTCTCGTCGGCGCCGGACATCATCGCGCCGAACCGGCAGGACACCGCCACCAGGGAGCCCGTCTTGCCGCCGAGCACGTCCAGGTAGTGCTCGACCGGGTCGCGGCCGTCCGAGGGGCCCGCAGTCTCCAGGATCTGGCCGGTGACCAGCCGTTCGAAGGCGAGGGCCTGCACCCGGACCGCCTCGGGGCCGAGGTCGGCAAGGATCTGGGAGGCGCGAGCGAAGAGGAAGTCGCCGGTGAGGACCGCGACGGAGTTGCCCCAGCGCGTGTTGGCGCTGTCCACCCCGCGCCGCACGGCGGCCTCGTCCATGACGTCGTCGTGGTACAGCGTGGCCAGATGCGTCAGCTCCACGACCACGGCCGACGGCACGATGCCCGGCGCGTACGGGTCGCCGAACTGCGCCGCGAGCATCACGAGCAGCGGGCGGAACCGCTTCCCGCCGGCCCGTACGAGGTGCTGCGCGGCCTCCGTGATGAACGGGACCTCGCTCTTGGTGGCCTCGAGCAAGCCTTCCTCGACAGCCGTCAATCCGGCCTGGACATCGGCTTCCAGAGCCTGGTCCCGCACGCTCAGCCCGAACGGCCCGACGACGGTCACGAGGGGTCTCCTGTCTGCTGGTGTCTGCTGGCGATTACACGGTTTGTCGATAGGTCGCTGCCCTCACTCAAGTCAGCGTATCCGGTCCTCTTTCGATCACCGATAGCGCCCACCGGTCCAGCCTGGGCGGTATCAGATCATGACCCGCATCGTTGCGATCAGATGGTAAGAACGGACATTTATCGACTTAACAGTAATTTCGGAGCAATGTAGCGACCCGGAAGTACCTCCGGACACCCCCTTTCGGCCATCCGTCAGTGCGACAACGAGATGCATTGCATTCGAGGTTCCACCACCAGTCGGACTTCAGGCCCGAATCCCCTGAATCCCTCATGTCTGATTTGAAGTATTTTGCTATTTCGTGAGTTGGGTCACGCGACCCCTCGGACCGCCGTACCCGCCCGAGCACCGTCGAGCCCTTGCCGCACAGGCGAGTTGAGGATTGGCAACCGCAAAGGATCAAGTACCGCAAACGGCATAGATCAAGGTCAAATGGCACGTTGTGTGAATCCAGTACTTGTTCCCGACATGTGCTCTCGCATACGTTCCGGGCCGTCGGGCGGACGCCGAATCCTGCCGCCGCCCGCGTAACCCATCGACGAACTCATTCGTACGGCAGGAGCGGGGGACCCAGGTAAGCCGCCGACCCGAACGGCACACGCCGAGCGGAACGGCCAGGGGTGAAGTCGTGCCTTCCCCAGGGCACGGCCGGGCACCTCCCCGCCCGAACCCGACAGCTCACCTCGTAGGCGCCGGAGAGGAACACCCCATGCCTGCTGCCGCTCAGCCCCGACGCACCCGCAACAGCCGCCTCGTCCGCACCCTCGTCGCGCTCGGCACCGGTGCCGCCGTACTCGCTCTGCCGGTCGTCGGTGCGACCAGCGCCTCCGCGGAGGACACCTCGGGCTCCACCACCCTCGCCGGCTACCCGAACAACCTCGACGGCTGGATCCGCGAGTCCCTCGCCATCATGGCCGAGAAGAAGATCCCGGGCACCTACAACGGCATCCACCGCAACATCATCCGGGAGTCCTCGGGCAACCCGGCGGCCATCAACCTGTGGGACTCCAACGCCGCCAAGGGCATCCCCTCCAAGGGCCTGCTCCAGGTCATCGACCCGACGTTCAACGCCTACCACGTGGCCGGTACGTCCTTCGACATCTACGACCCGGTCGCGAACATCACCGCCGCCTGCAACTACGCGGCCGACCGGTACGGCTCGATCGACAACGTGTTCGGCGCCTACTGACCGGACCCGCGGCAGGCACTACCGATGACCCGGTCAGTCGGTCGGGAACAGTCTTTCGAGGACGACGGCGACGCCGTCGTCCTCGTTCGACAAGGTGACCTCGTCGGCGACCGCCTTCAGTTCGACGTGCCCGTTGGCCATGGCGACCCCGCGTCCGGCCCAGTCGAACATGGGGATGTCGTTGGGCATGTCCCCGAAGGCCAGGGCCCGTTCCGGGCGGATCCCCAGTCGCTCGGCGGCCAGCGCCAGGCCCGTCGCCTTGGTCACCCCGCTCGGCTGCAGCTCCACGGTCCCCGGACCCGACATGGTGACCGTCGCCAGCGAGCCCACCACCGAGCGCGCCACGGCCGCCAACTCGTCGTCCGAGAGGGTGGCGTGCCGCAGCAGCACCTTGCTGATGGGCTCGCACCACAGGTCGCCCCGCCGGCCGACCCGCAGCGCGGGCAGCGTCGGATGGGGCATCCGGTAGCCCGGCTCGATCAAGGTGAGCCCGTCCACGCCGTCCTGGTCGACCGCCGCGCAGACCTGCCCCACCTCCGCCTCGATCTTGCCGAGCGCGGTCGCGGCCAGCTCCCGGTCCAGCCGCACCGACCACAGCAGCCGGTCGGCCCCGGCGTCGTAGACCTGCGCCCCCTGCCCGCACACCGCGACCCCCGTGCAGCCGAGGTCCGCGAGCAGCGGCCGGACCCGCGGGGCCGGCCGGCCCGTGACCACCAGGTGCCGGGCACCGGCCCGCACCGCCCGCGCGAGGGCGGCGACCGAGCGGTCCGAGACCGTGTCGTCGTCGCGCAGCAGCGTCCCGTCCAGGTCGGTGGCGATCAGGGCATATGCGGGGGTGGGTGCCATGATCAGAGAATACGGACACCGTGCCCCGCCGACTCACCGCTCGTTGCACGCACTTACGTGCTGACCGGCCCCAACTGGCCCGTCATGAGCGGCCAGTTCCGGACGGACGGACGAAGCCGGGCCGCAGACGATCAGTCCCAGGTGGTACCGGCGGTCTCCTCGGTGGCAGTGCGGGACGGCCCCGTCCAGGGCTCAGCCGTGCGCCGAGGCCAGGTGCTTCGCCAGCCGCGGGGAGGCGAACTCCGTACCGCACACGAAGCGCATCACCGGCCCGTACGAGGACGCCGCGGGCAGGCCGGTGAAGTACAGGCCGGGCACCGAGGAGACGTAGCCGGGGCCCAGCCTCGGCGTGCCACGGCTCACCGCGAGCCGGGTGCGCAGCTCGTGACCGAGGAAGTCCATCGCCGCGATGTCCACGCGGTACCCGGTGGCGGCGATGACGTGGTCGGCGGCCAGCTCCTCGATCCGGCCGGCGTGGGTGCGGACGGTCAGCACGGGGCTGCCGTCGGGGGCCGCGGCACCCACCACCCGCTCGACGTCCTGCACCTGCACTCCGCTCTCGAAGCGCTCGCGCAGCCACCAGGCGCCCAGCGGGCCGAGGACCCGGCGGACCAGGTAGTGGCGGGTGGCCTCGGGCAGGTACCGGTACGGGTGCGGGTAGTAGCTGAGCGCCCACAGCGACCAGGCCCGGCCGAACGGGGACTGCGGGCGGTACTTGGGCTGGTGCCAGGGCGGTGCGCCGAAGGCGACCCGGCCGCGCCCGCGCGCGACCACGCGCACGCGTGCACCCGCCTCGGCCGCGAGCGCCGCCGTCTCCAGCGCGGACTGACCGGCACCGACCACGATCAGCTCCTTGCCGGTGAACCGGCCCAGGTCGTGGTGCTGGGAGCTGTGCGAGACCGGGCCGGTCGGCGCCGGTCCGTCGGCCGCCGCCCCCGCCAGCTCCGCCGGAAGGTGGGCGAGCCCCGACAGGCCGGTGGCGACGACGACCGCGCGCGCGGTGAACAGCTCTCCCGAGTCCAGCTTGAGTTCGAATCCACCGCCGGCGACCCGGTCGACCGAGACCACCCGCACCTGCTCCAGGTCGGGGACCAGCTTCTGCTGGAACCACTCCCCGTAGGCGATGAAGGTGTCCACCGGGATGATGTCCTCGTCGGTCACCAGGCGGCGGATGCCGGCCGCGTCGCAGTAGTCGGCGAGGGTGTGGCCGGGCTGCGGGCAGTCGAGGTTCGAGGCGGCGGGCGTCGACTTCAGGAGCATGCCCTCGGGCATGTGGTCACGCCAGCTGACCATGGGGTCGCCGAAGACACGGACGGGGATGCCGCGCGCCCGCAGATGGGCGGCGGTGGACAGGCCGAACGGGCCCGCCCCGATGACTGCAACCGGTCGAATCACGAAGTCCCTCCCCAGGACGCGATGGGCCACCCTCGTGGCTTTGCCTACTTCGTGGAGGTGCTGCCGCCGCGGCGGTTGGTCCGCCACAGCTGGTAGAGGTGCTTCGCGCCCGGGCGCACGAAGCGGGCGAGCATCGTGAGGAACGGCAGCGGGTCGTCACCCGCCAGCCAGGCCAGCTCCGTCCCGCTCGCCCTCGCCGGCGCGTGCGGTGTCGTGTAACCGCTGCGGCGGTAGGCGAGGAGGGCCGGGAGGTCGATGTTCTCCACGATGTAACGGTGGCCGGCGCGCTGTTCCCCCTCCGGTACAGGGCGGCCGGTCAGGTGCAGGTGCATCGCACGGACGACGTCCACGCCCGACTCGTTCTCGAAGAGCCGGAACTGGGCGCCCATGCGCGGGTTGAAGTCGAGGAGCTTGTACTGTCCGTCGCGCCGGTCGAAGCGCAGGTCGAGGTCGATGATGCCGCTGAAGCCGATCTGCTTGATGAAACGTGCGGCGAGGTCGGCGAGTTCCGGGTTGTCGACGACGTACGCGTTCGCCGTCATGCCGGCGTGCGGCGGCCAGGAGCGGACCTTGACTCCGGTGAACAGGGCGAGCGGGCTGGAGTCCTGGTCGAAGCAGGCGTGCACGATCCAGTCCTCGGCCTGCTCGCGCGGCAGGTACTCCTGGAGGATCACACCGGGGTCCTCGCCCCAGTCGCGGGCCAGGGTCAGCAGCCCCGCGCGCGTGCCGATCCTCGTGGTGCCGTTCACGGCGGGCCTGCTGCGCCGGACGAACGCCTCGCGGTTCTTGGCCACCACCGGGAAGCGGGCACTGTCGGCGAAGGCGACGACGTCGTCGTAGGACTGCGGGAACGCGGCCGTGGGACTGGCGACGCCGTACTCCGCACACAGTTCGTGCAGCCCCTGCTTGCTGGCCAGCCGGCGGGGCAGTGCGGGATCCACGCGCGGGAAGAGGAATGATCCGGCCAGGGCGCCCTGATGCTCGGCGATCAGGACGGCGGCCTCCTCGTCCGTGGGGATCAGGACGGCCGGGCGGCCGATCCGGCGGCCGATGCGCAACAGTCCCTCGACCAGGTGGTCCGGGTCCTCCGCGCCGGTCGTCGGCCACACGAACGCCTTCTCCAGATAGCGGGAGGAGGCCGCCGGTGTGTAGGGGTCCTCCGTGATGGCGTACATGGGCACGCCCAGGCGGCCCAGGCTGCGGATCGCGCCGACACCTCCGTGGTGCAGCGGGTAGTCGCCGAACTTGACGATCAGTCCCGGCACGTCCCGATCGGCTTCCACAGGCACGCTGACGGCGCTTCCGGCCACGGGTCCCCCCACGTGTCCCCCAAAGTGGAACGGACCCACCCCGTCCGTGTCCCCAAAGGACGCTAAGCCGGAATTGCCGCCTCCCACAAGGCTTATCCGGACATTGCGAACTCTTTAGACACTGTGCGAGCAACCTTTCGAGCACTTCTCCAGGTGCTGCCCAAGACACGCAAGTCGGCCGTAACGTGTGGCCCGACCACATGGAACGCATCGCCATGCATGGCCCGATGAGAGTGAGGCAGCACCCCATGCCCCCCTTCGACGTCCCCGAGGGCGACCCCTTCGGTCCGCACAACCTCCCCTATGGCGTGTTCTCGCCCTCCGGCAGCACGGAACGCAGGGTCGGCGTCCGCCTCGGTGAGCACGTCCTCGACGCGGGCGCCGCAGCCGCCGCCCTCGGCTCCCCCCACCAGGCCCTGCTCGCCCGGCCCACGCTCAACCCGCTCATGGCCGCCGGCCGCGCCACCTGGTCGGCCGTACGCCGCGACATCACCTCGTGGGTCACGGACCCCGCGCACCGCGCGGCCGTCGAGCCGCTGTTCCACCCCCTGGCCGAGGTGACCCTGCACCTGCCCTTCGAGGTCGCGGACTACGTCGACTTCTACGCCTCCGAGCACCACGCCCGCAACGCCGGCCGGATCTTCCGCCCGAACGCCGAGGACTCCCTCACGCCGAACTGGAAGCACCTCCCGATCGGGTATCACGGCCGCGCCGGCACGGTGATCGTCTCGGGCACGGACGTCGTACGGCCGTCCGGGCAACGCAAGGGCCCGAACGACCCGGCGCCCGTCTTCGGCCCGTCGATCCGGCTGGACATCGAGGCCGAGGTCGGCTTCGTCGTCGGAACGCCCTCCGAGCTGGGCCGTCCGGTCCCCCTCGCTGACTTCCGGGAGCACGTCTTCGGGCTGTGCCTGCTCAACGACTGGTCCGCGCGTGACCTCCAGGCCTGGGAGTACGTCCCCCTCGGCCCCTTCCTGGCCAAGTCGTTCGCCACCTCGGTGTCGGCGTGGATCACCCCGCTGGAAGCACTGGAGCACGCGCGCGTGGCGCCGCCGGAGCGCACCCACCCCCTCCACCCCTACCTGGACGACTCGACGCCCGGCCTCGAACCCGCCGGCTACGACCTCCACATCTCCGTCGCGCTCAACGGCCACGTGGTCTCCGAGCCGCCGTTCTCCACCATGTACTGGACCGCGGCCCAGCAGCTCGCCCACATGACCGTCAACGGCGCCTCGCTGCGCACCGGAGACCTCTACGGCTCGGGGACGGTCAGCGGCCCCGCCGAGCACCAGCGCGGCTCGCTGCTGGAACTCAGCTGGAACGGCCGCGACCCCCTCGAACTCCCGGACGGCAAGCGGACCTTCCTGGAGGACGGGGACGTGGTCACCCTGACCGCGTGGGCGCCCGGCGCGGACGGACGCCGGGTGGGACTCGGTGAGGTCAGCGGACGGGTCCTGGCGGGCTGAGCGGCGGCGGAGCCGGAACCGGATCCGGTCGGTGCGCGGCCGGTCCGCGGGGACGTGCGCGTGGCGCTCGCGCGGACCGGCCTCCCGCCGGACTCACGACGGGCGCCGCGGCCGTCCCAGTCCTTCGGTGGGCCTGCTCCGAAGGACCGTCCTGCGAAGTGACCGACGAGGAGGCACCCAGGGGCGGTGGCGAAGCGGGTGGTGCCGGGCGGCGTCGGGACGGTGTACGCGCGCGTGCCGCGGGACGGCCGGGACGGCCGGGCGAGGCGCCGGTCAGGGGCCGGGAAATCCATGGACCCCGGACTGACCGGGTTCTTGCCGTCGGACAGGGTCTCCGCGTCGCCGACACCCTGACTCGCACCGCCTGTCTTCGTCATACTGGCAGGGACACGCACCACTCGTGACAGGCAGGACGCGCAGCCGTGGGCCGCGTGCCCGGCACCACGCACCACCCCACCCGCACTCTCCGACCAGGAACCGGAGCCCCGGCATGATTATTTGCCTGCTCCTGCTGAGCGTCGTAGCCCTGACGGCAGCCGTACCGGCGCCGCGTGCGCTGACCCGGGCCACCTGGCCCGAGCGGGACCCGGTGGTCGGGCTGTGGGTGTGGCAGTGCCTGGTCGCCACCGTCCTGCTGTGCTGCCTCACCGCACTGGTCCTGGGCACGGCGGCCGTCTTCCACACCGTCCGCGACCGGGTGTTCGCGCCCGCGCCGCCCGCCGTCACCGCCGCCTACGACCTGTCCGCCGCGCCGATGTGGGCCGCCGCGCTCACCGTGCTCCTGGCGTGCGGTGCCGCGTGGACGACGGCGATGCTGGCCCGGGAACTGGTCGAGGTCCGCCGCAGCCGGGGCCAGGCACGGGCGCACCTGCGCGAGCGCGCTCCGGAACTGCCGGCCGGGCTGCCGGCGGCGCGCGGGCCGATGCTGGTGCTGGAGGACGAATACCCGGACGCATGGTGGATGCCGGGGCACCCGCCCCAGCTGGTCGTCACCACGGGGGCGCTGCAGCGCCTCACCGACCACCAGCTGGACGCCGTCCTCACCCACGAGCGCGGGCACGCCCGCGCCCACCACGACTGGCTGCTGCACCTGTCCACGGCACTCGCCACGGGCTTCCCGCACGTGCCGCTCTTCGCCCACTTCTGCGACCAGACGCACCGCCTGGTCGAGCTGGCCGCCGACGACACGGCGTCCCGACGCTGCGGACACCTCACCACGGCCCTCGCGCTGATCGAACTGAACCAGCACCGGGGCGTCCTGTCCTGCGACTCCAGCCGCCGGCTGCTCGGTGAACGCGTGGACCGCCTGCTGGAGCCGCCGCCGCGGCTGCTGCGCCGGCACCGGGCCCTGACGACCACGGTGGCCGCGCTGGTGCCGTTGCTACCGCTGTTGATCACCTTCGCCCCGGGGCTGACGGCACTGTCCTGACCGGCCCGCCTAGTGGCAGATCTTGCCCGTTCGGCGGGAAAATCCGCAGCTCAGAGGGCTGATGCGGGACCGCCCTCCTGGCGCAACACTGCGGCAACACCTTCTTCCCTACCTGTTGGGTATGGTTCCGGCCATGCCAGCCACCGACCGCCTCCGAGACCACGCCGGGCAGGGCGCCGCGACCACCGTCGCCGCCCACCGCGCGCGGCGCCGGCTGCGTGCGGACCGGGCCCGGCAGCTCGCCGACCTGCTGCGCCGGCAGATCCTCACCGGCGCTTTCCCGAACGGCCCCCTTCCCCACGAATCGTCCCTCGCCACCGATTACCGGGCCTCCCGCAACACCGTCCGCCAAGCCCTGGACCTGCTCCGGTCCGAAGGCCTGGTGGACCGGCTGCCCGGAGTCGGCACCGTCGTCGTCGCCCGTAAGTACCCGCACGGGCTCGACCGTCTAATGGGCCTCGCGGAAACCCTTCGCGAACACGGCCGCGTCACCAACGAGGTCCGCACCATGGGCCCCGCCCCCGCACCCGTCCCCGTGGCCGAACGCCTCCGCGTCCCCGCCGGCGCCGACGTCCTCTGCATCGAACGCCTGCGCCGCCTCAACGGCCTCCCGCTCTCCCTCGACCTCACCTACATCCCGCTCGACATCGGCACCGCCCTGCTCGACGCCGACCTGGAGAACACCGATGTCTTCCGGCTCCTGGAAGCCATCACCGGCCGGCCCCTCGGCCACGCCGAGATCACCCTGGAAGCGTTGAACGCGGACGCCCACTCCGCCGCCGTGCTCCAGGCCCCGCGCGGCTCCGCCGTGCTGATGCTGGAACGCCTCACGCACCTCGCCGACGGCCGCCCGGTCGACCTGGAGTTCATCCGCTTCCGCGGCGACCGCATCACCATGAGCGGCCTGCTCCACCGGTCGTAGTACACCCGCCGCATACATCCCTGCCTGCACGTTTCCTGGAGACAGCCATGCCCTTGGCGCCCCAGCGGGCCGACGTGCCCGTGACCATCGACGAGTCGAAGTGCATCGACGGCTGCACCCTCTGTGTGGACATGTGCCCGCTGGACTCCCTCGCCATCGACGAGAGCAGCGGCAAGGCGTACATGCACGTCGACGAGTGCTGGTACTGCGGCCCGTGCGCTGCGCGCTGCCCCACCGGGGCCGTCACGGTCAACATGCCCTACCTGCTGCGGTGAGAGGTACACCATGAAACGCACGGCAGTCGCCCTGTCCGCCGCCACGCTCCTGCTCCCCCTGTCCGGCTGCGGCGGCAGCGCCGAGGCGGGCAGCGGCTCCACGGTCACCGTGACCGTCGGCTATCAGTCCAAGACCATCAACACCGTCACCGCGGGAACCCTGCTGCGCTCCCTCGGATACTTCGAGAAGCAGCTCGATTCCCTGCACGACGGCCACACCTACAAGGTCGACTGGCAGGACTACGCCACCGGCGCCCCGATCACCGCCCAGATGACCGCCGGGAAGATCGACATCGGATCGATGGGCGACTTCCCGCTGCTCCTCAACGCGGCCCGCGGCAGACAACTCGGGCGCCCCACCCATCTGGTGTCGGTCACCGGCTACAACCTGCGCGGCGGCCTGAACACCGTCGTCACCGCACCGGACTCCCGGCTCACCTCCCTGAAGGACCTGAAGGGCAAGAAGGTCTCCACGAGCGTCGGCTCAGCCGCCGACGGCACCCTCGTACGCGCCCTGCAACGCGCCGGCATCGACCCGGACAAGGGGATCGCCAAGCTCAACCAGCAGCCGGCGGTGGGAGCGTCCGCCCTGTCCGCCGGCAGCGTGGACGCGCTGTCGCAGTTCGTGGCGTGGCCAGGCCTGCTCGCCTACCAGGGCAAGGCGAAGGCCCTGTACGACGGTGCCCAGCTGAACCTGCCCACATTCCACGGTGTCACCGCCCGCGAGGACTTCGCCCGGCAGCACCCGGCCGTCCTCGAAGCGTTCCTGAAGGCCCAGGCCCAGGCGACGGATTACCTCGACGCACAGCCCGTCCACGCGGCCGAGAAGGTCGCCGAGGCCACCGGCCTGCCGGCGGAGGTCGTCTACCTCTACAACGGCGCCCACGGCATCGCCACCTTCAACCCGGCCATCACCCCCCGGCTCGTCTCCGCACTGAAGCAGGACGTGTCCGTGCTCAAGGCCGCCAAGCTGACCGGTGACGTGGACGTGGACTCCTTCGTCGACGACCGGTACGTGAAGAAGGCCCTGGGCACGTCGTACACCCGGCGGCTCAACGCGCCGCCGCGACCGGCCGCGAGCGAGGTGTGGGCCAAGGGCAGTGACAAGGCCGTCCCGTACAAGACGCCGAAGGAGTTGCTGGCCCACCTGGCCGCACACCGGGACGGCATCCGCGCCGCCTACGTACCCGACACCACCACCGGCACCCTCTGGTTCGCCGACAAGGCGGTCTGGGTGGCCGACGGCGCCCGGCTGCTGCCCTTCGTCGCACCGGCGACCGCGCAGGCCTACGTCTCCGCCCACAGCGGTGCCCGTACGGTCTCGTACCGTGAGGCTCTGGAGCGCGCCTCATGACCCGACGGCCCCTGTCCCGGTATGCGCTGCGGATCGCTTCGCCGGCCGCCGCCCTCGGGCTGTGGCAACTGCTGACCAGCCTGGACATCGACCTGTGGCTGCGCTTCTCGCAGTTCCCGACGGTCACCGACGTCGCCCATGCCTTCGCGAACCGCGTCTCCGGCGACGACTACTGGACCGACCTCACCGACAGCCTCACCCGCATCCTGACCGGCTTCCTGCTGGCGGCCGTGCTCGGCGTGGCGACGGGCGTGCTCGTGGCCCGCTCCCGCCTGGCCGAGGACCTGCTCGGCCCACTGCTCGAAGTCGTCCGGCCGATCCCGGCCATCGCCCTCGTCCCGGTCGCGATCCTGCTGTTCCCCTCGAACGAGCAGGGCATCGTCTTCATCACCTGCACCGCCGCCTTCTTCCCGGTGCTGGTGTCCACCCGGCACGCGGTCCGCGCGCTGACGCCGGTGTGGGAGGAAGCGGTGCGCACCATGGGCGGCGGCCGGCTCCGGATCCTGCGCTCGGTCGTACTGCCGGGCGCGCTGCCCGGCATCTTCGGCGGACTGTCCGTCGGCATCGGCGTGTCGTGGATCTGTGTGATCTCCGCCGAGATGATCTCCGGCCAGTACGGGGTCGGCTACCGCACCTGGCAGGACTACACGGTGCTCGACTACCCGGGTGTCTTCGTCGGCATGGTCACGATCGGCGTGCTCGGCTGGATCACCTCGACGGCCGTGGAACTCCTCGGCCGCCGGCTGACCCGCTGGCTGCCCCGCACCTCGTACGTTCCCGGGGGGCGCCCCCGCGTGCCCCGGCCGGTCACCGCCCCCACTCGCCCCGACGACGACACCGAGCACCAGCCCGAGCCCGAACAGCAGGGCCAGGAGCACGCCGAGGAGGCCCGCGATGAGCACCTCGTCTGAGACCGTCACCGCTTCCGCGGCGGCGGCACCGCAGACCCTGCGCGGCACTCGGCTCGCCTTCCGCGGCACCGTGCTCGGCCGCCCGGACGCCCCGGTCCTCGACGGCGTCGACCTGGAGGTGGCCCCCGGCGAGATCCTGACCGTCGTCGGACCCTCGGGCTGCGGCAAGTCCACGCTGCTGCGCACGCTCGCGGGGCTGCTGCCGCCGCTGGGCGGCACGGTCGAGGCGGACGGCAGCCCGCTGACCGGGCCGTCGGCCGATCGTGCGCTCGTCTTCCAGGAGGACGCGCTGCTGCCCTGGCGCACCTTGCGTGGGAACGTCGAACTCCCGCTGGCCATCAGGGGTGTACCCCGCGCCGAACGGCGGTCCCGGGCCGAATCGTGGCTCGCGCGGGTGGGGCTCAGCGAGCATGCGGGGCAGCTGCCGCACCGGGTGTCCGGCGGGCAGCGCCAGCGCGCCCAGTTGGCCCGCGCCCTGGCGGACAGTCCGCGCGCCGTCCTGATGGACGAGCCCTTCGGCGCCCTCGACGCCCAGACCCGCTCCGGCATGCAGGACCTGCTGGTGGAGGTGTTGCGGGGCACGGGCGCGACCGTCGTGTTCGTCACGCACGACGTCGACGAGGCCCTCTTCCTCGGCGACCGCGTGGCCCTGCTCGGCTCGGGCCGCGTCACCGCCGTACGCGGGGTGCCGCGTCCCCGGGACCGTGCTGCCCTCGACGATCCGGCCCGCGCGGCACTGCGCCGCGACATCCTCTCCTCGCTCGGCTCCTGAAAGGCACCCCGGTGACCACCCCCGCGCCCACCCCCCTGGAGATTCCCGCCCTCACCGACGCCGAGGAGCTGACCTGCGACGTCCTCGTCATCGGCGGCGGCACCGCCGGGACCATGGCCGCGCTGACCGCCGCCGAGCGCGGCGCGAACGTGCTGCTGCTGGAGAAGGCCCACGTCCGGCACTCCGGTGCGCTCGCCATGGGCATGGACGGCGTCAACAACGCGGTCATCCCCGGTCGTGCCGAACCCGACGACTACGTGGCCGAGATCACCCGCGCCAACGACGGCATCGTCGACCAGTCCACCGTCCGCCAGACGGCCACCCGCGGTTTCGCCATGGTGCAGCGGCTGGAGTCGTACGGGGTCAAGTTCGAGAAGGACGAGCACGGTGAGTACGCGGTCCGCCAGGTCCACCGCTCCGGCTCGTACGTACTGCCGATGCCAGAGGGCAAGGACGTCAAAAAGGTCCTGTACCGGCAGTTGCGGCGGCGCGAGATGCGGGAGCGGATCAGGATCGAGAACCGGTTGATGCCGGTCCGGGTCCTCACCGTCGGCGGGCAGGCCGTGGGCGCCGTGGGGTTCCACACGCGTACCGGCGCCTTCGTCACCGTCCGCGCGGGCGCGGTGATCCTCGCGACCGGCGCCTGCGGCAGGCTCGGCCTGCCCGCCTCCGGTTACCTCTACGGCACCTACGAGAACCCCACCAACGCCGGTGACGGGTACGCCATGGCCTACCACGCGGGCGCCGAACTGACCGGGATCGAGTGCTTCCAGATCAACCCGTTGATCAAGGACTACAACGGTCCGGCCTGCGCCTACGTCGCCAACCCCTTCGGCGGCTACCAGGTGAACCGGCACGGCGAGCGGTTCGTCGACTCCGACTACTGGTCGGGGCAGATGATGGCCGAGTTCGCCGCCGAGGTCGCCGGCGACCGCGGCCCGGTCTACCTGAAGCTCAGTCATCTGCCCGAGGAGTCGGTCTCCGCCCTCGAGTCCATCCTGCACTCCACCGAACGGCCCACCCGCGGCACCTTCCACGCCGGCCGGGGGCACGACTACCGCACCCACGACATCGAGATGCACATCTCCGAGATCGGCCTGTGCGGCGGCCACTCCGCCTCCGGTGTCCGTGTCGACGAACGGGCCCGTACCACCGTGCCCCGCCTGTACGCGGCCGGTGACCTCGCCTGCGTCCCGCACAACTACATGATCGGCGCCTTCGTCTTCGGTGACCTCGCGGGTGCGGACGCCGCCCGGTACAGGGCGTACGACGGTGAGCTTCCCGCGGACCAGGTGCGTGAGGCGCACGAGTTGATCTACCGTCCGCTGCGCAACCCGGACGGCCCGCCGCAGCCCCAGGTCGAGTACAAGCTGCGCCGCTTCGTGAACGACTACGTGGCACCGCCGAAGTCCGGCACGCGGCTGTCCCTCGCCCTGGAGGCCTTCGAGCGGATGCGTGCCGACGTCGCCGCGATGGGTGCCCGCACCCCGCACGAGCTGATGCGCTGCGCCGAGGTCACCTTCATCCGCGACTGCGCGGAGATGGCCGCCCGTGCCTCCCTGGCCCGTACCGAGTCCCGCTGGGGTCTCTACCACGACCGTCTCGATCACCCCGGGCGTGACGACGTCTCCTGGTTCCACCATCTCGATCTGCACAAGTCCCCCTCTGGTGCGATGGAGTTCACGGCTCGTCCCGTGGCTCCCTATCTGGTGCCGATGGAGGAGTTCACGCCTGTCGGCGGCCCCTCCCGGCGGTTGGGCGAGGTTCTTCCCGAACATGTGGCCACGGCAGGGCCGCGCGAGGTGGCGCCGGTGGCCGCGGGGCCGGCGTCCGCGCGTGCCACCGCTCCCGGTGAGCGGGCCGGCGCCCCCAAAACCGCTTCTCCCCGGCTCCTGGAGCTGCTGGAGCTGGCCGAGGCGGAACCCGAACTGGCCGAGCTGGGCCCCTACTTGGCCGACCCGGATCCCGCTGTCCGCCGTACGGCCGTCTCGGTGCTCACCGAGACCGTGCCGTCCGGCACGGGGCAGGTCCTGGCCGGTGCGCTCGCCGACTCCGACGCCGAGGTCCGGGCGACGGCCGCGGCATCACTGCGTGAACTCGTCGAGACGCTGCCGCCCGACCCGGCCCTGGGCGCGGCCCTCACCGATGCGCTCGCCGTGGCGGATCCCGTGGTCCGGGCCGCCGCTCTGGACGTGCTGCGGGCGCTGCGGCTGGGCGAGGCCGCGGTGTTCGCGGCGGCGCTGGACGACGCCGACATCGCCGTCCGCACCGAGGCCGTACGGGCGCTCGTCTCGGTCGACGCGGTCCGGCCGCTGGCGGGTGCCGCGGACGATCCCTCCCGGGAGGTCCGGGTCACCGTGGCCAAGGCCCTGGCCGTCGTCGCCCCGGCGCCCCTGGCCACGGCCGACCGGGCCCTGCTCGACGCCGCCCTGGACCGGCTCGCCGGGGACGGCGACCCGCTGGTGCGCGGGGCCGCGCTCGGGGCACTGGCCGTCACCGGCTGCCCGGAGCCGCTCGCCGCCCGTGCCGTGGCCGCTCTGTCCGAACCGGCTTGGCAGGTACGGGCCGGTGCCGCCACCGCGCTGTCGGTCGCACCCGCCGGCACGGCCGTACCCGCCCTGGCCAAGGCCCTCGCCGATCCGAACGCCGACGTGCGCAAGGCGGCCGTGCTGGCGCTGACGCGACACCGTGCGTCGGCGGAGGCCCGTGCCGCCCTCGCCACGGCCACGGCCGACTCGGACGCTGATGTCAGGGCCTACGCGGCGCGCGGCCTGTGACGCTCCCCGCAGCGTTTCCGGCAGGACCGCTGTGCCCCGTCGGCTATATCCAGTCGTCCGGCTCCGGTTCCTCGTGCGGCTCCGGCCAGTCGGTGTCCGGCACGTCGGCAGCGGGGGCCGGAATGGTGGCCGGGGCCGGGGTGGCCGTCGGGGCCGGGCTGTCGAGGGAAGCCAGCGCTTCCAGGACCCCTTCCCCGTAGGTGGCCAGTTTCTTCTCGCCGACGCCGCTGATCGTGCCCAGCTCGCGCACCGAACCGGGCCACTGGGTGACGATCTCCCGCAGGGTGGCGTCGTGGAAGATGACGTACGCGGGAACCCCTTGTTCCCGGGCCTGGTCGGCGCGCCAGGCGCGCAGGGCCTCGAAGGCGGGGAGCAGTGCGTCGGGCAGCTCGGCCGCGGCGGCCTTGGCCTTGCGCTCGCCCCCGGAGGCGCCCGCCGACCTCGACCGGGACACGGCCGGCTTCTTCGGCTCCTTGCGCAGCGGCACCTCGCGCTCGCTGCGCAGTACCGAGCCGCTCGTCTCGGTGAGCACGAGGGTGCCGTACTCGCCCTCGACCGCGAGCAGTCCCTGGGCCAGCAGCTGCCGGATGACGCCCCGCCATTCGGCCTCGGTGAGGTCGGCTCCGATACCGAAGACGGACAGCTGGTCGTGGTCGAACTGGATGACCTTGCCGGTGCGCTTGCCGAGCAGGATGTCGACGATCTGCACCGCGCCGAACTTCTGTCCGCGTTCCCGCTGCAGCCGGACCACCGTCGACAGCACCTTCTGTGCGGCGATCGTGCCGTCCCAGGTCTCCGGCGGGGTGAGGCAGGTGTCGCAGTTGCCGCAGCCCGCCGGCTCGGGGTCCTGCCCGAAGTAGGCGAGCAGCTGACCGCGGCGGCACCGGGCGGTCTCGCACAGCGCGAGCATGGCGTCGAGGTGGGCGGCGGCCCGGCGGCGGAACGCCTCGTCGCCCTCACCGGACTGGATCAGCTTGCGCTGCTGTATGACGTCGTTCAGGCCGTACGCCATCCAGGCCGTGGACGGCAGGCCGTCGCGGCCGGCGCGGCCGGTCTCCTGGTAGTAGCCCTCGATCGACTTGGGCAGGTCGAGGTGGGCGACGAAGCGGACGTCTGGCTTGTCGATGCCCATGCCGAAGGCGATGGTCGCGACCACGACCAGGCCGTCCTCGCGCAGGAACCGGGACTGGTGCGCGGCGCGGATGCCCGCGTCCAGGCCCGCGTGGTAGGGCACCGCCTCGATGCCGTTGGCGGTCAGGAACTCCGCCGTGCGCTCGACCGAATTGCGGGAGAGGCAGTACACGATGCCGGCGTCACCCGTGTGCTCCTCCCGGAGGAAGGCGAGCAGCTGCTTCCGGGGGTCGGCCTTGGGCACGATCCGGTACTGGATGTTGGGCCGGTCGAAGCTGGCGACGAAGTGGCGGGCCGTCGGCAGGTTCAGCCGCTGGGTGATCTCCTGGTGGGTGGCGCGGGTGGCCGTGGCGGTGAGGGCGATCCGCGGGACGTCCGGCCAGCGCTCGCCGAGCAGGGACAGGGTGAGGTAGTCGGGGCGGAAGTCGTGCCCCCACTGGGCGACGCAGTGCGCCTCGTCGATCGCGAAGACGGAGATCTTGCCACGGGAGAGCAGGTCCAGCGTGGTGTCCAGGCGCAGCCGCTCCGGCGCCAGGTACAGCAGGTCCAGTTCGCCGGCCAGGAACTCGGCCTCGACGACGCGCCGCTCGTCGAAGTCCTGCGTGGAGTTGACGAAGCCGGCGCGGACGCCGAGGGCGCGCAGGGCGTCGACCTGGTCCTGCATGAGGGCGATCAGCGGTGAGACCACCACGCCGGTGCCGGGCCGGACCAGGGCCGGGATCTGGTAGCACAGCGACTTGCCGCCGCCGGTCGGCATGAGGACGAGGGCGTCACCGCCCGCGACCACGTGCTCGATGATCGCCTGCTGCTCGCCCCGGAAGGCGTCGTATCCGAAGACCCGGTGCAGCGTGGCCAGCGCCTCGCTGTCGGCCGCGCCCGGCCCCTCGGTCACCTGTGGCATCTCGCTGATCCCGCCCGTCGCGCCCATCGTCCTGTCCCCCGCCGGTCCCCCGTGTGTCGTCTCTCGACCGCTGCCTCCACCATAGGGGCCAGGACCGACAGCCTCGCAGTTATCCACAGGCTGACCCCGCCGGAAGGCGGCTGGACCGGCGACGACCTGGACCGCCTCCCGAATCTTCCTCCGCACCCGGAATTGATCGACGGGATCCTGGTCTTCGCGAGTCCGCAGACGATGTTTCGCGTGCGTGCTGTGAGCTTCTTCGAGTGGGGCTCCAGTCGCTGGCGCCGGAGGAATACGACGACCGGCACCTTCACCGGCACCGGCATCTACCGCGACCGGATGAAGCTGGACGTCCCGTTTCCGCTGGACCTCGACCTCACGCAGATCAAGCCACGCCGCGACAGGTATCAGTGAGCCATGGAGAACACACCGCTGCCCGGCACCCTTCCGAACGCGGGTGCCGGGCAGCGGCATGAGGACGGTGACCGTCAGCGCACGAAAACGCCCGCCTGTCCGGCCAGGTCCAGGAAGTACTGCGGTGCCACACCGAGGACCAGCGTCACCGCGACACCCATGCCGATCGCGATCATGGTCAGCGGGGACGGGACGGCGACGGTCGGGCCTTCCGGCTTCGGCTCGCTGAAGAACATCAGCACGATCACGCGGATGTAGAAGAACGCCGCGATCGCCGAGGAGATCACACCGACCACGACCAGCGGGACCGCGCCGCCGTCCGCCGCCGCCTTGAAGACGGCGAACTTTCCGGCGAAGCCGGAGGTCAGCGGGATGCCCGCGAATGCCAGCAGGAAGATCGCGAAGACCGCCGCCACCAGGGGCGAGCGGCGGCCGAGTCCGGCCCACTTGGACAGGTGGGTCGCCTCGCCGCCCGCGTCCCGTACCAGCGTGACCACGGCGAACGCGCCGATCGTCACGAAGGAGTAGCCCGCCAGGTAGAAGAGGACGGAGGACACGCCGTCCTTCGACGTGGCGATGACACCCGCGAGGATGAATCCCGCGTGCGCGATGGACGAGTAGGCCAGCAGCCGCTTGATGTCGGTCTGTGTGATGGCGACGATCGCACCGCCCAGCATGGTGATGATCGCGACGGCCCACATGACCGGCCGCCAGTCCCAGCGCAGCCCGGGCAGGACGACGTACAGCAGGCGCAGCAGCGCGCCGAACGCGGCCACCTTGGTCGCCGCCGCCATGAAGCCGGTCACGGGGGTGGGCGCGCCTTGGTAGACGTCGGGCGTCCACATGTGGAACGGGACCGCGCCCACCTTGAACAGCAGGCCCATGACGAGCATGGCGCCGCCGATCAGGAGCAGTGCGTCGTTGCCCATGGTGTTGGCGAGGGCGGGGTCGACGTCGGTGACGGTGCCGTCGACGACCTGCGCGATGCGGGCGTAGGACACCGAGCCCGCGTAGCCGTAGAGCAGCGCGATGCCGAACAGGGTGAACGCGGAGGCGAACGCACCGAGCAGGAAGTACTTGACGGCGGCTTCCTGTGACATCAGCCGCTTGCGGCGGGCGAGCGCGCACAACAGGTACAGGGGGAGGGAGAAGACCTCCAGGGCCACGAACAGGGTCAGCAGGTCGTTGGCCGACGGGAAGATCAGCATGCCGCCGATCGCGAAGAGGAGAAGCGGGAAGACCTCCGTGGTGGTGAAGCCGGCCTTCACCGCGGCCTGTTCGGAGTCGCTGCCCGGTACGGCGGCGGCCTGCGCGGCGAAGGAGTCGACGCGGTTGCCGTGCGCGGCCGGGTCCAGGCGCCGCTCGGCGAAGGTGAACAGGCCGACCAGGCCGGCCAGCACGATCGTGCCCTGCAGGAAGAGGGACGGGCCGTCGACCGCGATGGCTCCCATGGCGGCGACGTGCGCCTTCGTGGTGCCGTAGCCGCCGGCCGCGAGTGCGACGACCGCGGCGAACGCGGCACAGAGTGCGACGACGGAGACGAACACCTGCGCGTAGTACCGGGACTTGCGCGGCACGAACGCCTCGATGAGCACCCCGACCAGCGCTGCGCCGACAACGATCAGGGTCGGCGACAATTGTCCGTATTCGATCTTCGGCGCGTCGATCTTCGAGATCGGTTCGGCCGCGGTTGTCCACAGGCTGTGGACGGCTGCTGCGCTCACTTGGCCGCCTCCACCTCGGGCTTGGGGTCGCTCTTGTGTACGTCGGACATCGTCTGTTTGACCGCCGGGTTGACGATGTCCGTGACCGGCTTCGGGTAGACGCCCAGGAAGATCAGCAACACGATCAGCGGGGCGACGACGACCAGCTCGCGCGCGCGGAGGTCGGGCATCGCCGACACCTCGGGCTTCACCGGGCCCGTCATCGTCCGCTGGTAGAGGACGAGGACGTAGAGCGCGGCGAGGACGATGCCGAAGGTGGCGATGACGCCGATCGCCGGGTAGCGCGTGAAGGTGCCGACCAGGACCAGGAACTCGCTGACGAACGGCGCGAGGCCGGGCAGGGAGAGGGTGGCGAGGCCGCCGATCAGGAAGGTGCCGGCGAGCACCGGGGCGACCTTCTGCACACCGCCGTAGTCGCCGATGAGCCGGGAACCGCGCCGGGAGATCAGGAAACCGGCGACCAGCATCAGCGCGGCCGTGGAGATGCCGTGGTTGACCATGTAGAGCGTGGCGCCGGACTGGCCCTGGCTGGTCATCGCGAAGATGCCCATGATGATGAAGCCGAAGTGCGAGATCGACGCGTACGCCACCAGGCGCTTGATGTCCCGCTGGCCGACGGCGAGCAGCGCACCGTAGACGATGCTGATCAGGGCCAGGACGAGGATCACGGGCGTCGCCCACTTGCTGGCCTCCGGGAAGAGCTGGAGGCAGAAGCGGAGCATCGCGAACGTGCCCACCTTGTCGACGACCGCGGTGATCAGAACGGCGACCGGGGCGGTGGACTCCTGCATGGCATTGGGCAGCCAGGTGTGCAGCGGCCACAGCGGCGCCTTCACCGCGAAGGCGAAGAAGAAGCCGAGGAACAGCCAGCGTTCGGTGCTGGTGGCCATGTGCAGTGAGCCGTTGGTGCGGGCCTGCGCGATCTCCTGGAGGCTGAAGTTCCCGGCCACCACGTAGAGGCCGATCACCGCGGCCAGCATGATCAGGCCGCCGACCAGGTTGTAGAGCAGGAACTTCACCGCTGCGTACGACCGCTGCGTGGCGGCCGCCTCTTCACCGTGCTCGTGGGCACGGTCCCCGAAGCCGCCGATGAGGAAGTACATCGGGATGAGCATGGCTTCGAAGAAGATGTAGAAGAGGAAGACGTCGGTGGCCTCGAAGGAGATGACCACCATCGCCTCGACCGCCAGGATCAGTGCGAAGAACCCCTGGGTGGGGCGCCAGCGGCGGCTGCCGGTCTCGAGCGGGTCGGCGTCGTGCCAGCCGGCGAGGATGATGAAGGGGATCAGTACGGCGGTCAGCGCGATCAGTGCCACCGCGATGCCGTCGACGCCCAGCTCGTACCTGACCCCGAAGTCCTTGATCCAGGCGTGGGATTCGGTGAGCTGGTAGCGGGTGCCGTCCGGGTCGAAGCGGACCAGGACGGTGATCGCCAGGGCGAGTGTGGCGAGCGAGACGAGCAGCGCCAGCCATTTGGCGGCGCTGCGCCGCGCGGCCGGGACGGCGGCCGTGGCGACGGCCCCGATGGCCGGGAGCGCCGCCGTCGCTGTCAGCAGAGGAAAGGACATCGGTATCAGACCGCCCTCATCAGGAGGGTTGCGGCGACCAGGAGTGCCGCACCGCCGAACATCGAGACCGCATAGGAGCGGGCGAAGCCGTTCTGGAGTCGGCGCAGGCGTCCGGACAGGCCGCCGAAGCCGGCCGCCGTGCCGTTGACGACGCCGTCGACCAGGGTGTGGTCGACGTACACCAGGGAGCGTGTGAGGTGTTCGCCGCCGCGGACCAGGACCACGTGGTTGAAGTCGTCCTGGAGCAGGTCGCGGCGGGCCGCGCGGGTGAGCAGCGAGCCGCGCGGGGCGACGACCGGGACGGGTTTGCGGCCGTACTGGGCCCAGGCGATGGCGACGCCGATGACCAGGCAGACCATCGTCGCGCCGGTGACCGCCGCCGCGCTGAGCGGGGAGTCGCCCTCGCTGTGGCCCGTGACCGGCTCCAGCCAGTGCAGGAAGCGGTCGCCGATGCTGAAGAACGCCCCGCCGAAGACGGAGCCGACGGCCAGCACGATCATGGGGATCGTCATGACCTTCGGGGACTCGTGCGGGTGCGGTTCCGCGTGCTCGCCGCGGTGCTCGGCCGCGGGTTCCGCGCTGGGGGCCTGTGGGGAGCGCGTGGGCTGGTTCCTCCAACGCTCCTCTCCGAAGAAGGTCATCAGCATCACGCGCGTCATGTAGAAGGCGGTGATGGCCGCGCCGAGCAGGGCCGCGCCGCCGAGGATCCAGCCCTCGGTGCCGCCCTTGGCGAACGCCGCCTCGATGATCTTGTCCTTCGAGAAGAAGCCGGACAGGCCCGGGAAGCCGATGATGGCGAGGTAGCCGAGGCCGAAGGTGATGAAGGTGACCGGCATGTACTTGCGCAGGCCGCCGTAGCGGCGCATGTCGACCTCGTCGTTCATGCCGTGCATGACGGAACCCGCGCCGAGGAACAGTCCGGCCTTGAAGAAGCCGTGCGTCACCAGGTGCATGATCGCGAAGACGTAGCCGATGGGGCCGAGGCCCGCGGCCAGCACCATGTAGCCGATCTGCGACATGGTCGAGCCGGCCAGTGCCTTCTTGATGTCGTCCTTGGCGCAACCGACGATCGCACCGAAGAGGAGCGTGACCGCACCGACGACCGTGACGGCCAGTTGGGCGTCGGGGGCGGCGTTGAAGACGGCGCCGGAGCGGACGATCAGGTAGACGCCCGCGGTCACCATCGTCGCCGCGTGGATCAGGGCCGAGACCGGGGTCGGGCCTTCCATGGCGTCCCCGAGCCAGGACTGCAGCGGCACCTGGGCGGACTTGCCGCAGGCGGCGAGCAGCAGCATCAGGCCGATCGCGGTGAGCTTGCCCTCGGAGGTGTCACCGGTGTGGCTGAGCACGGGTCCGAAGGCGAAGCTGCCGAAGGTGGTGAACATCAGCATGATCGCGATCGACAGGCCCATGTCGCCGACGCGGTTGACCAGGAAGGCCTTCTTGGCGGCCGTGGCGGCGCTGGGCTTGTGCTGCCAGAAGCCGATGAGCAGGTACGAGGCGAGACCGACGCCCTCCCAGCCGACGTACAGCAGCAGGTAGTTGTCGGCGAGGACGAGCAGCAGCATCGCCGCGAGGAACAGGTTCAGGTAGCCGAAGAAGCGGCGACGCCGCTCGTCGTGCTCCATGTACCCGACCGAGTACAGGTGGATGAGTGAGCCGACGCCCGTGATGAGCAGGACGAACGTCATCGACAGCTGGTCGAGGCGGAAGGTGACGTCCGCCTGGAAGCTGCCGACCGAGATCCACGTCCACAGGTGCTGGGTCAGCGTGCGGTGTTCGGCGTCCTTGCCGAGCAGGTCGGCGAAGAGGATCAGGCCGAACACGAAGGAAGTGGCCGACAGGAGCGTGCCGACCCAGTGGCCGACGCGGTCGAGCCGCCGGCCGCCGAGCAGGAGGACGGCCGCTCCGAGCAGGGGCGCCGCGATGAGCGGCGCGATCAGGTTCTCCACGATTCTTCCGACCCCTTACAGCTTCATCAGGCTGGCGTCGTCGACCGAGGCCGAGTGGCGGGTACGGAACAGCGACACGATGATCGCGAGGCCCACCACGACCTCTGCGGCGGCGACGACCATCGTGAAGAAGGCGATGATCTGGCCGTCGAGATTGCCGTGCATCCGGGAGAAGGCGACGAACGCGAGGTTGCAGGCGTTCAGCATCAGCTCGATACACATGAAGACCACGATGGCGTTGCGCCGGATGAGTACGCCGGTCGCGCCGATGGTGAACAGCAAGGCGGCGAGGTAGAGGTAGTTGACCGGGTTCACTTCGACGCCTCCTCGGGCCGCTTGAACGTCTCCGGTTCGATGGCCGTGCGCTCCAGGCGTTCCTCCGCGCGCTGTTCCAGCGCCCGCAGGTCGTTGAGCGCCTCGGTGGACACGTCGCGGATCTGGCCGCGCTCGCGCAGCGTCTTGCTGACGGTCAGCTCCGACGGGGTGCCGTCGGGCAGCAGGCCCGCGATGTCCACGGCGTTGTGCCGGGCGTAGACACCGGGGGCGGGCAGCGGCGGGATGTGCGCGCCCTCGCGGATGCGCTGCTCGGACAGCTCGCGCTGCGTTTTGGCGCGCTCGGTGCGCTCGCGGTGGGTGAGCACCATCGCGCCGACGGCGGCCGTGATGAGCAGGGCGCCGGTGATTTCGAAGGCGAAGACGTACTTGGTGAAGATGAGGGCCGCGAGGCCCTCCACGTTGCCGTTGGCGTTGGCCTGGCCGGTGCCGTTGAACTCCTTGAGGGAGGCGTTGCCGATGCCGGCGAGGAGCAGGGCGCCGAAGCCGAGCCCACACAGAAGGGCCAGCCAGCGCTGGCCCTTGATGGTCTCCTTCAGGGAGTCCGCGGCCGTGACACCGACGAGCATCACCACGAAGAGGAACAGCATCATGATCGCGCCGGTGTAGACGACGATCTGCACGATCCCGAGGAAGTAGGCGCCGTTGGCGAGGTAGAACACCGCCAGGACGATCATGGTGCCGGCGAGGCAGAGCGCGCTGTGCACGGCCTTCTTCATGAAGACGGTGCACAGGGCGCCGATCACCGCGACCGTGCCCAGGACCCAGAACTGGAAGGCCTCACCGGTGGAGGTGGTGTAGGCGGCGAGGTGCGTCATCATCGGCCGATCACCTTCTCCGAGGCCGGTTCCTCCTCGCCGAAGGTGGACGCGGCCTCCTGCGGCACCTCGCCCCGGGAGACGGCGACCTGCGGGACCGTGCCGGGCGCGGCCTGGGTCACCAGGCCCCGGTAGTAGTCCTGTTCGTCGGTGCCGGGGAAGATCGCGTGCGGTGTGTCGACCATGCCCTCCTCGAGACCGGCGAGCAGCTGCTCCTTGGTGTAGATGAGGTTGGCGCGGCTGGAGTCGGCCAGTTCGAACTCGTTGGTCATCGTCAGCGCGCGCGTGGGGCACGCCTCGATGCACAGCCCGCACAGGATGCAGCGGGCGTAGTTGATCTGGTAGACGCGGCCGTACCGCTCGCCCGGCGAGTAGCGTTCCTCGTCGGTGTTGTCGGCGCCCTCCACGTAGATGGCGTCGGCGGGGCAGGCCCAGGCGCACAGCTCGCAGCCGACGCACTTCTCCAGGCCGTCCGGATGGCGGTTGAGCTGGTGCCGTCCGTGGAACCGCGGAGCCGTGGTCTTCTTCTGCTCCGGGTACTGCTCGGTCAGCCGCTTCTTGAACATGGCCTTGAAGGTCACGCCGAAGCCGGCCACGGGGTTCTGGAAGCCGGGCGTGCTCTGCCCGGACTCCTGAGGCTCCTCAGCCATCGGACGCCTCCTTTCCATCCGAAGATCCGTCACTGACAGTGTCCGGTCCACCACTGACAATCAGCTCCCGGTCGCGGCGCGAGCGGCGCCTCGGCACCGCCGGAAGCTCCTGTCCGGGCAGCGGCGGTACGGGGAATCCGCCTGCCGTCGCGTCGAAGGCCGCCTGCCCGCCGGCGGGCTCCTCGGCCGTCTTCGCCTTCTCGCGGAACATGTCGGCGATGAAGGAGATCAGCAGCAGGGCGAGGACGCCGCCGCCGACGTAGAGGGCGATGTCGGCGAAGTCGTAGTTCTCGTTGCGCAGGGCTCGTACGGTCGCGACGAGCATCAGCCAGGTCACGGAGACCGGGATGAGGACCTTCCAGCCGAGCTTCATCAGCTGGTCGTAGCGGACGCGGGGCAGCGTGCCGCGCAGCCAGATGAAGAAGAACAACAGCAGCTGGACCTTGATGACGAACCAGAGCAGCGGCCACCAGCCGTGGTTCGCGCCCTCCCAGAAGGTGCTGATCGGCCAGGGGGCGCGCCAGCCGCCGAGGAACAGGGTGGTCGAGACGGCCGAGACGGTCACCATGTTGACGTACTCGGCGAGCATGAACATCGCGAACTTGATCGACGAGTACTCGGTGTTGAAGCCGCCTACCAGGTCGCCCTCGGACTCCGGCATGTCGAAGGGGGCGCGGTTCGTCTCGCCGACCATGGTGACGATGTAGATGATGAAGGAGACCGGCAGGAGCAGGATGTACCAGCGGTCGTGCTGCTGCTCGACGATCGTAGACGTCGACATCGACCCCGAGTACAGGAACACGGAGGCGAACGCGGCGCCCATGGCGATCTCGTACGAGATCATCTGCGCGCAGGAGCGCAGGCCGCCCAGCAGCGGGTAGGTGGATCCGGAACTCCAGCCCGCCAGGACGATGCCGTAGATGCCGACGGAGGCGACCGCGAGGATGTAGAGCATCGCGATCGGCAGGTCGGTCAGCTGCATCGTGGTGCGGTGGCCGAAGATCGAGATCTCGTTGCCGGCCGGGCCGAAGGGGATCACCGCGATCGCCATGAACGCGGGGATGGCCGCGACGATCGGCGCGAGGATGTAGACCACCTTGTCCGCGCGCTTGACGACGAGGTCTTCCTTGAGCATGAGCTTCACGCCGTCGGCGAGCGACTGGAGCATTCCCCAGGGGCCGTGCCGGTTGGGGCCGATGCGCAGCTGCATCCAGGCGACGACCTTGCGCTCCCAGACGATGGAGAACAGCACGGTCACCATCAGGAAGGCGAAGCAGAAGACGGCCTTGACGACCACCAGCCACCACGGGTCGCGGCCGAACAGCGAGAGGTCTTCAGCGGCGAGGTACGTGGTCATGCCTCCACCTCCTTGGGGGTCTCTTCGGCGAGTGCCGCCGGGCCGATGCGGACGAGGGAGCCGGGCCGTGCCCCGGTGTCGGAGGCGACGCCGGTACCGACGGAGTTCAGCGGGAGCCAGACCACCCGGTCGGGCATCTCGGTGATCTGGACGGGGAGTCCGACGGAGCCTGCGGGTCCGGTGACGGCGAGGATTCCGCCGTCCCGGACGCCCACTTCGGCGGCGGTCGCCGCGGACACGCGCGCGCGTGCGGCGTGCCGGGTGCCGGCGAGCGCTTCGTCGCCCTCCTGGAGGACGCCCTGGTCGAGCAGCAGCCGGTGCCCGGCGAGCACGGCCTCGCCGGCGGCCGGGCGGGGCAGTACGCCCGCCAACTCCGCGGGTGCGCCGGCCCGCGGGCCGTCCCAGGGGCCGAGCCGGTCGATCTCCGCGCGCGCGGTGCGCAGATCCGGCAGGCCCAGGTGTACGTCCATGGCGTCGGCGAGCATCTGCAGCACGCGCGTGTCGGTCGGTGCCAGCCGGCGGGTCATCTGGTCGGGCTTGAGCGCGGCCTCGAAGAAGCGGACGCGTCCTTCCCAGTTGAGGAAGGTGCCCGCCTTCTCGGCGACCGCGGCGACCGGCAGGACGACGTCGGCGTGCTCGGTGACCTCGCTGGGCCGCAGTTCCAGCGAGACCAGGAAGCCGACGTTCTCCAGTGCCTCGCGCGCGCGTGCCGGTTCGGGGAGGTCGCCGACCTCCACGCCGGCGACCACGAGTGCCGACAGTTCGCCGTTGCCGGCGGCCTCGACGATCTGGTTCGTGTCACGGCCGTAG
Organism: Streptomyces actinomycinicus; assembly: GCF_016741775.1. Lineage (GTDB taxonomy): Bacteria > Actinomycetota > Actinomycetes > Streptomycetales > Streptomycetaceae > Streptomyces > Streptomyces actinomycinicus. Next base: position 516,423 of record NZ_JAERRK010000002.1, read on the forward strand.
CGGAGCGGGAGTTCGGCGAGGCCCCAGACGGCGGCGACCTCTTCCCGCGCGCGCGGGTCGGTCGCCGGGCGCCCGCCCGGCAGCAGCGAGGGCAGCGCGCCCGCCTCGACGGCGCCGCGTTCCCCGGCCCGGCGCGGGATCCACACCAGCGCGGCACCGGTCGAGGTGGCGGCGCGCAGGGCTGCGGTGAGACCGCCCGGGACGCCGGCCAGCCGCTCGCCGACGACGATGACCGCGCCCTCGGCGCGCAGCGCCTCCGCGGCCCGCGTACCGGGGTCCTCCAGGCCGACGCCGCTCGCGAGGGCGTCCAGCCACTCCGTCTCGGTGCCCGGCGCGGCCGGCAGCAGGATGCCGCCCGCCTTCTCCAGACCCCGGGTGGCGTGCGTGGCCAGCGCGAACACCTGCTGCTTGTGCTTGCGCCAGGCCTTGCGCAGCCGCAGGAAGACGCCGGGGGCCTCCTCCTCCGACTCGAAGCCGACGAGCAGCACGGCGGGTGCCTTCTCCAGGGAGGTGTACGTGACGCCCGTACCGTCGAGGTCACGTCCGCGGCCGGCCACCTGGGCGGCCAGGAAGTCGGCCTCCTCGCCGCTGTGCACGCGCGCGCGGAAGTCGATGTCGTTGGTGTCGAGGGCCACGCGCGCGAACTTGCTGTACGCGTAGGCGTCCTCGACGGTGAGCCGGCCGCCGACCAGGACGCCGGCCCGGGAGCGGGCGGCGGTCAGGCCGCGTGCGGCCGCCTCGAGGGCCTCGGGCCAGGAGGCGGGCTCCAGGACTCCGTCGGCGTTGCGCACCAGGGGTGTGCCGAGTCGGTCCTTCGTCTGTGCGTACCGGAACGCGAAGCGTCCCTTGTCGCAGATCCACTCCTCGTTGACCTCGGGGTCCTCGGCGGCGAGCCGCCGCATGACCTTGCCGCGCCGGTGGTCGGTGCGGGTGGCGCAGCCGCCCGAGCAGTGCTCGCACACCGACGGCGAGGAGACGAGGTCGAAGGGACGGGAGCGGAAGCGGTAGGCGGCCGAGGTGAGGGCGCCGACCGGGCAGATCTGGATGGTGTTACCGGAGAAGTACGACTCGAACGGGTCGCCCTCCCCGGTGCCGACCTGCTGCAGTGCGCCCCGCTCGAGCAGCTCGATCATCGGGTCGCCCGCGACCTGGTTGGAGAAGCGGGTGCAGCGGGCGCACAGGACGCACCGCTCGCGGTCGAGGAGCACCTGGGTGGAGATCGGTACGGGCTTCTCGTAGGTGCGCTTCTTGCCGTCGAAGCGGGACTCGGCGTTGCCGTGCGACATCGCCTGGTTCTGCAGCGGGCACTCGCCGCCCTTGTCGCAGACCGGGCAGTCCAGCGGGTGGTTGATGAGCAGCAGCTCCATCACGCCGTGCTGGGCTTTCTCTGCGACGGGCGAGGTGAGCTGGGTCTTGACGACCATGCCGTCCGTGCAGGTGATCGTGCAGGACGCCATCGGCTTGCGCTGGCCCTCGACCTCGACGATGCACTGGCGGCAGGCACCGGCCGGGTCCAGGAGGGGATGGTCGCAGAACCGCGGGATCTCGATGCCGAGCTGTTCGGCGGCCCGGATGACCAGGGTGCCCTTGGGCACGCTGATCTCGATGCCGTCGATCGTCAGCGTGACGAGGTCCTCCGGCGGGACCGCCGCCTGCCCCCCTCCGGTGGGGGCGCTGGTGGTCACGGTCATGCGTTCACCTCCGGGCGGTCCGCCCAGGCCGTCGACTTGGCCGGGTCGAAGGGGCAGCCCCGGCCCGTGATGTGCTGCTCGTACTCCTCACGGAAGTACTTCAGCGAGGAGAAGATCGGGGATGCGGCGCCGTCACCGAGGGCGCAGAAGGACTTGCCGTTGATGTTGTCGGCGATGTCGTTCAGCTTGTCGAGGTCGGACATGACGCCCTTGCCGGCCTCGATGTCCCGCAGCAACTGCACCAGCCAGTACGTTCCTTCACGACAGGGCGTGCACTTGCCGCAGGACTCGTGGGCGTAGAACTCGGTCCAGCGGGTCACGGCGCGCACCACGCAGGTCGTCTCGTCGAAGCACTGCAGCGCCTTGGTGCCGAGCATGGAACCGGCGGCACCGACGCCTTCGTAGTCGAGGGGGACGTCGAGGTGTTCGTCGGTGAACATCGGTGTGGAGGAGCCGCCCGGGGTCCAGAACTTGAGGCGGTGCCCGGGCCGCATGCCGCCGCTCATGTCGAGGAGCTGGCGCAGGGTGATGCCGAGCGGGGCCTCGTACTGGCCGGGGCTGGCGACATGGCCGCTGAGCGAGTACAGCGTGAAGCCCGGGGACTTCTCGCTGCCCATCGACCTGAACCAGTCTTTGCCGTTTTTCAGGATGGCGGGAACTGACGCGATCGACTCGACGTTATTCACCACAGTCGGGCAGGCGTAGAGGCCTTCCACCGCAGGGAAAGGGGGACGGAGCCGCGGTTGACCACGGCGGCCTTCGAGCGAGTCCAGGAGTGCGGTCTCCTCACCGCAGATGTACGCGCCGGCGCCCGCGTGCACGGTGAGCTGGAGGTCGAGTCCGCTGCCCAGGATGTTCTCGCCGAGGTAGCCCGCCGCGTAGGCCTCGCGCACGGCCTCGTGCAACCGCCGCAGAACGGGGACGACTTCACCACGCAGATAGATGAAGGCATGAGACGACCGGATGGCATAGCACGCGATCACAATGCCCTCGATGAGGCTGTGCGGGTTCGCGAAGAGGAGCGGGATGTCCTTGCAGGTGCCCGGCTCCGACTCGTCGGCGTTGACAACTAGATAGTGCGGTTTTCCATCACCCTGAGGAATGAACTGCCATTTCATTCCCGTCGGGAATCCCGCGCCGCCGCGGCCGCGCAGCCCGGAGTCCTTGACGTACGCGATCAGGTCGTCCGGTGACATGGCGAGCGCCTTGCGGAGCCCCTCGTACCCTTCGTGCCTCCGGTAGACGTCCAGGGTCCAGGACCGGTCCTCGTCCCAGAAGGCCGACAGCACGGGTGCGAGCAGCTTCTCGGGGCTCGTGTCCTTGAGTTCGGCTGCCACGGTCATCACTCCCCCTCCTCGGCGGTAGGCCCTGCTGGGTGGGACGGGTCGGAGGCCGATGTCTCCTGCGGCGCGTCATGAGAGCTGAGGTGCTCGGCCGGGGACGGCTCGTGCACCCGGTCCTGCGGTTCGTCTTGCGGACCGCCGTCGCGCGGATGGACCACGCGCGCGGGTGCGGCCTCTCCCCTTGCCAGGCGAAGGCCCACCAGCGACGCGGGTCCCGCACTGCCGCTCTCCTCGACGGCCCCGGGCCGCTCGTCGGGGAAGCCGGCCAGAATCCGCGCGGTCTCCTTGAACGTGCACAGGCGCGCGCCGCGCGTGGGCTCCACGGGGCGTCCCGCACGCAGGTCGTCGACCAGGCGCTTGGCGCTGCCCGGCGTCTGGTTGTCGAAGAACTCCCAGTTGACCATCACGACCGGCGCGAAGTCGCAGGCCGCGTTGCACTCGATGTGCTCCAGGGTGATCGTGCCGTCGTCGGTGGTCTCGCCGTTGCCGACGCCGAGGTGTTCCTGGAGGGTCTCGAAGATCGCGTCGCCGCCCATCACCGCGCACAGCGTGTTGGTGCAGACGCCGACCTGGTAGTCACCGGAGGGCTTGCGCCGGTACATGGTGTAGAAGGTGGCGACGGCGGTGACCTCGGCCGTGGTCAGGTCCAGCATGTCCGCGCAGAACTGCATGCCGGTGCGCGTGACGTGGCCCTCCTCCGACTGCACGAGGTGGAGCAGCGGCAGCAGGGCGGAGCGGGAGTCCGGGTAGCGCGCGATCACCTCGCGCGCGTCCGCCTCCAGCCGGGCCCGGACCTCGTCCGGGTACGCGGGGGCGGGCAGTGCGGGCATGCCCAGGCTGACGCCCCGCTCCGAAGAAGAGGTGGTCACCGGTCGACGCCTCCCATCACGGGGTCGATGGACGCGACGGCGACGATGACGTCGGCGACCTGGCCGCCTTCGCACATCGCCGCCATGGCCTGCAGGTTGGTGAAGGACGGGTCGCGGAAGTGGACCCGGTAGGGGCGGGTGCCGCCGTCGGAGACGGCGTGCACGCCTAGTTCGCCCTTGGGGGACTCGACGGCCGCGTAGGCCTGTCCCGGCGGGACGCGGAAGCCCTCGGTGACCAGCTTGAAGTGGTGGATCAGGGCCTCCATGGAGGTACCCATGATCTTCTTGATGTGGTCGAGGGAGTTGCCGAGCCCGTCCGGTCCCAGGGCGAGCTGGGCGGGCCAGGCGATCTTCTTGTCGGCGACCATCACCGGGCCGGGCTGGAGCCGGTCCAGGCACTGCTCGACGATCCTGAGCGACTGGCGCATCTCCTCCAGGCGGACCAGGAAGCGGCCGTAGGCGTCGCAGGTGTCGGCGGTCGGGACGTCGAAGTCGTACGTCTCGTAGTCGCAGTACGGCTGGGTCTTGCGCAGGTCGTGCGGCAGACCGGTGGAGCGCAGGATCGGGCCGGTGGCGCCGAGGGCCATGCAGCCGGCCAGGTCGAGGTAGCCGATGTTCTGCATGCGGGCTTTGAAGATGGGGTTCCCGGTGGCGAGCTTGTCGTACTCCGGGAGGTTCTTCTTCATCTTCTTCACGAACTCGCGGATCTGGTCCACCGCACCGGGGGGCAGGTCCTGGGCGAGTCCGCCGGGCCGGATGTACGCGTGGTTCATGCGCAGGCCGGTGATCAGCTCGTAGAGGTCGAGAATCATTTCACGATCACGGAATCCGTAGATCATGATCGTGGTGGCGCCCAGCTCCATACCGCCGGTGGCGATGCACACCAGGTGGGAGGACATCCGGTTCAGCTCCATCAGGAGCACCCGGATGATCTTGGCCCGCTCGGTGATCTGTTCCTCCAGGCCGAGGAGCTTCTCGACGGCCAGGCAGTAGGCGGTCTCGTTGAAGAAGGACGTCAGGTAGTCCATGCGCGTGACGAAGGTGGTGCCCTGCGTCCACGTGCGGTACTCGAGGTTCTTCTCGATGCCGGTGTGCAGGTAGCCGATGCCGCAGCGGGCCTCGGTGACCGTCTCGCCCTCGATCTCCAGGATCAGGCGGAGCACTCCATGGGTGGACGGGTGCTGAGGACCCATGTTGACGACGATGCGTTCGTCGTCGGCGCGGGCCGCGGTCTGGACGACCTCGTCCCAGTCGCCACCGGTGACCGTGTACACGGTGCCCTCGGTGGTCTCGCGCGCGGATGCGGCCGACGCGGCGGATGCTGACTGCGTGCTCACGAGTACGACCTCCGCTGGTCCGGAGCCGGGATCTGGGCGCCCTTGTACTCGACGGGGATGCCGCCGAGGGGGTAGTCCTTGCGCTGCGGGTGGCCCTGCCAGTCGTCCGGCATCATGATCCGCGTCAGGGCCGGGTGACCGTCGAAGACGATCCCGAAGAAGTCGTAGGTCTCGCGCTCGTGCCAGTCGTTGGTCGGGTAGACGGAGACCAGGGACGGGATGCGCGGGTCGCCGTCGGGGGCGCTCACCTCGAGGCGGATCAGCCGGTTGTGGGTGATCGAGCGCAGGTGGTAGACGGCGTGCAGCTCGCGGCCCTTGTCGTGCGGGTAGTGGACACCGCTGACGCCGGTGCACAGCTCGAAGCGCAGGGCCGGGTCGTCGCGCAGGGTGCGGGCGACGCGGAGCAGGTGCTCGCGTTCGATGTGGAAGGTCAGCTCGTCGCGGTCGACGACCGTCTTCTCGATGGCGTTCTCGGGGAGGAGTCCCTGTTCCTCCAGGGCGCCTTCCAGTTCGTCTGCGACCTCGTCGAACCAGCCGCCGTAGGGGCGGGTGGCGGGTCCGGGGAGCCGGACCGAGCGGACCAGGCCGCCGTAGCCGGAGGTGTCGCCGCCGTTGGCGGCGCCGAACATGCCGCGCTGGACGCGGATCTCCTCGCCGCCCTGGCCGCGCTGGCCGGGGAGGTTGGAGGCGGAGAGGTCCTTCTCGGGGTTCACCCCGTTCGAGGATCCGTTCGCCCCGTTGACGCCGTGGGTGCCGTTCGCGTCGCTCACCGCAGCAGCCCCTTCATCTCGATCGTGGGCAGGGCCTTGAGCGCCGCCTCCTCCGCCTCGCGGGCCGCTTCCTCGGCGTTCACGCCGAGCTTGGAGGACTGGATCTTCTGGTGGAGCTTGAGGATCGCGTCCATCAGCATCTCGGGGCGCGGCGGGCAGCCGGGCAGGTAGATGTCGACCGGGACGATGTGGTCGACGCCCTGGACGATCGCGTAGTTGTTGAACATGCCGCCCGAGGAGGCGCAGACGCCCATGGAGATCACCCATTTCGGGTTGGGCATCTGGTCGTAGACCTGCCTCAGGACCGGCGCCATCTTCTGGCTGACCCGGCCGGCGACGATCATGAGGTCGGCCTGGCGCGGTGAGCCGCGGAAGACCTCCATGCCGAAGCGGGCCAGGTCGTAGCGGCCCGCGCCGGTGGTCATCATCTCGATGGCGCAGCAGGCCAGGCCGAAGGTGGCCGGGAAGACGGACGCCTTGCGCACCCAGCCCGCGGCCTGCTCGACGGTGGTGAGCAGGAAACCGCTCGGCAGCTTTTCTTCGAGTCCCATGTCTTTAAAGGCCCCTCAGTCCCATTCCAGGCCGCCGCGCCGCCATACGTACGCGTACGCGACGAAGACGGTGAGCACGAAGAGCAGCATCTCCACGAGCCCGAAGATCCCCAGGGCGTCGAAGGTGACGGCCCAGGGGTAGAGGAAGACGATCTCGATGTCGAAGACGATGAAGAGCATCGCCGTCAGGTAGTACTTGATGGGGAAGCGCCCGCCGCCGGCCGGCGTGGGGGTCGGCTCGATACCGCACTCGTAGGCCTCGAGCTTGGCGCGGTTGTACCGCTTCGGACCGATCAGCGTGGCCATGACCACGGAGAAGATCGCAAAGCCTGCCCCGAGGGCTCCCAGTACGAGGATGGGCGCATACGCGTTCACCGCTCCTCGCTCCTCTCAGTCGGCACTGACTGCTGGCGGTTGCACTGGGCTCACACCCGCCTCACCGGTTCCGCGAGCCCCGCTCGTCCCGGGCGAAGATCGAGAACATGTGAAGCAGGTCACAAGCCCAACTGCCTCGCATCTTATGCCCGCCGCTCTGTGATCTGCGACACGGGGTATTGCACAAGCTTTGTGATCTCCACCACCTGACGAAGGATCATGAAGTCGGATGATGAGTGATCTTCATACGCGAAGCGTTCAGTTGATCACCAGAAGTGACAATCTTGTTCGTCTTCGCAGGCCGGAGGGGGCGTCTCAATATCAAGAGAGTTCCGTTGCATGCAAATTGGTGCTGGGCACCGGGGCCTGATAGTGGCTCGCGTTCACACATGAGGGGGAGCCCCGGGCGGGATGTGGACGCGCCCCGGGGTGCGTGCGCGCGTTCACGAACTCCGCGCCCGGGGGACGCGACGGTTCCGGCAATCGTTCCGTGACCTCCGCCACATCCATGAGAGGTCCATGAGAACCGGGCTTGGCCAACGAACCCAACCAGTGGTAGGTGGGGGGCAATTCGGACGTAATGATCAAAGACCGTGATCAAGGGCTTGATCACGGTCGTCCACTATGTCCGTTACGGCGTCAATAAAGAGCAACACGCCCGGGATTCTGGGGCTCGATTGAGCAACTGTGGCGCAGCACACGTTTCTTGAAGATATGAAGGAGCCCCTGGTACCGGTTATTCCCATGTCCCACACCGCTCACATACGCAGCCACCGGAAGCCCCGCCGCAACGCGTCGACCCTCGCGATGCGGGCCGGAGTTGCCGGTGGCGTCCTCAGCACCCTGGCAGTCGCCGGGGCGTCGGGTTCGGCGAACGCTGCCGAGCCGGTGACGCAGACCCTCGAACTGCCCACCCTGACGGCCGACCTGGCCGCTCAGGCGGCCCAGTCCGCGGACGCCACCCAGCAGGCCGCCGCGAACTACCAGCTGCAGGCCGAGCGTGACGCGGCTGCCGCAAAGGCCGCGAAGCTGGCCAAGGCGGACCTCGCCGAGGCCAAGCACAAGGCGGCGGAGGCCAAGAAGAAGGCCGAAGAGGCCGCGCGCAAGGAAGCCGCCGCACGCGCCTCCCGCAACGCGGAGCGGACCACCCTGTCCACCAAGGCGGAGAGCGGCGGCACCAGCACGTCCACCTCCACCAGCACCTCGACGGCCACCGGTTCGGCCGCCGCCGTCATCAGCTTCGTCAAGGCGCAGGTCGGCAAGGCCTACGTCTCCGGCGCCACCGGCCCCTCCGCCTACGACTGCTCCGGCCTGGTGCAGACGGCCTTCAAGCAGGTCGGCATCAGCCTGCCGCGCGTCTCCCAGGACCAGTCGACCGCCGGCACCCAGGTCTCGCTGAGCAACCTGCAGCCGGGCGACATCCTGTACTGGGGCAGCGCGGGCAGCGCGTACCACGTGGCGGTGTACGTCGGGGACGGCATGTTCGTCGGTGCGCAGAACCCCTCCAGCGGCGTCGTGGAGCGCTCGCTGTCGTACGACCCGCCCACCGGCGCCGTGCGCGTGCTCTGAGCGCACTGAGCACTTCTCACAGGCAAAAGGGCCGCAGCCGCTCGGGGGCAGCGGCCCTTGCGCCTTTTCCCGGGCTCCGGTCCCGTTGATCGCGCGCGTGCCCCCGAGTACCCGTCAGGCTTGCCCAGGTTCAGCCTTGATGCACGCGAGAAGTCCGTTCTGCTCTAGATTCCGGCGTGTGGGCATGAGTTCAGGCGATTGAGGCGATATCCGCACGGGCTCTCCCGAGCCCTGGCGCGGCTGTGCACCGGGGTGACGACGGTCGGCCCGCAGCGGCTGGGCGGCGGGCCGACGGGTGGGTGGGGGCGCTCGGCCCGCGGGGTCAGGCCTTCGGGGCCACCTTGGTCAGGCCGTTGATGATGCGGTCCATCGCGTCGCCGCCCGTGGGGTCGGTGAGGTTCGCGAGGAGCTTGAGGGTGAACTTCATCAGCATCGGGTGGGTCAGGCCGCGCTGGGCGGCGATCTGCATGACCTTCGGGTTGCCGATGAGCTTCACGAACGCGCGGCCGAGGGAGTAGTAGCCGCCGTAGGTGTCCTTGAGGATGCGCGGATAGCGTTGCAGGGCGATCTCGCGCTGGGCGGGCGTCGCGCGCGCGTGGGCCTGCACGATGACGTCGGCGGCGATCTGGCCGGACTCCATGGCGTAGGCGATGCCCTCGCCGTTGAAGGGGTTCACCAGGCCGCCCGCGTCGCCCACCAGAAGGAGTCCGCGCGTGTAGTGCGGCTGGCGGTTGAAGGCCATGGGGAGGGCGGCGCCGCGGATCGGGCCGGTCATGTTGTCGGGGGTGTAGCCCCAGTCCTCGGGCATGGAGGCGCACCACGCCTTGAGGACCTCGCGCCAGTCCAGCTCCTTGAAGGAGGCGGAGGTGTTGAGGACGCCGAGTCCGACGTTCGAGGTGCCGTCGCCCATGCCGAAGATCCAGCCGTAGCCGGGCAGGAGACGGTCCTGGGGGCCGCGGCGGTCCCAGAGTTCCAGCCAGGACTCCAGGTAGTCGTCGTCGTGGCGCGGGGAGGTGAAGTAGGTGCGCACCGCGACGCCCATCGGGCGGTCCTCGCGGCGGTGCAGGCCCATAGCGAGGGACAGGCGGGTGGAGTTGCCGTCGGCGGCGACGACGAGCGGCGCGCGGAAGGTGACCTCGCGCTTCTCCTCACCGAGTTTGGCGGTGACGCCGGTGATGCGGCCGGTGCGTTCGTCCACGACCGGACCGGTGACGTTGCAGTGCTCGAAGAGGCGGGCGCCGGCTTTCTGGGCGTTGCGGGCGAGCTGCTCGTCGAAGTCGTCGCGCTTGCGGACCAGGCCGTAGTTCGGGAAGGAGGCGAGATCCGGCCAGTCGAGCTGGAGACGGCTGCCGCCGCCGATGATGCGCAGACCCTTGTTGCGCAGCCAGCCGGCCTCCTCGGAGATGTCGATGCCCATGGCGACGAGTTGCTTGACCGCGCGCGGGGTGAGGCCGTCACCGCAGACCTTCTCGCGCGGGAACTCGGTCTTCTCCAGGAGCAGGACGTCGAGACCGGCCTTGGCGAGGTGGTACGCGGTCGTGGAGCCGGCTGGCCCCGCGCCGACGACGATCACATCGGCGGTGTTGTCGGAGAGGGGCTCGGTCACGGCGGGATCTCCCCAAGGTTCAGAATCTGCGTGCCGACCGGCACTGGACATGGGCAGTCTATTCAGCAGAATTGATCACCCGGCTGAAGGGCTGCCCTGTGAACCGACCTCTCCCCGCGGTACGGCTGCGCGTTCCCACCCACGAGGACGCGGTCGCCTGGCACCGGGTCTTCGACGATCCGGAGGTCATGGAGTTCTACGGCGGCCGGCCGGCGGGACTGTCGGTGTACGAGGAGCTGACCGCGCGACAGCGGCGGCACGATGCCGAACTGGGCTTCTGTCTGTGGACCCTGCTCGACGAGTCGGGAGAGGTCATCGGGTTCACCGGGGCGCAGCCCTGGCGGCCGGACTGGGGGCCGGTCGGCGAGACGGAGATCGGCTGGCGGCTCGGCCGGGAGCACTGGGGCAAGGGCTACGCCACCGCGGCGGCGCGGGAGACCCTCAGGCGGGTGCGCGCGGCCGGGGTGCCGGAGGTGGTGGCGATGGTCCGGACGGGAAACGAGCGGTCGATCGCGGTGACCCGTCGGCTCGGCATGGAGCCGGCGGAGACCTACGCGCACCCCACACTGGACGAGCCGGCGCTCTGCTTCCGACTCCCGCTCAATTACGCACAGTAGCCGTCTGTTACAGATAGACACCGGCGCCTTCCGGGTGGACGGTGCGAGAGTTACCCTGCCAGTACCGCTGGGGGTGACATCTGTGCGTATAACACCCAAAACACCCGACGTGCGCGTCCCGCGGCTGGTCGGTCTGATGGCCGTGGACGCGCGCGAAACGGCCCGGGCGCAGGGTCTGTTCCTCAATGCGCCCGACCGCCCGGACTTCCACCTCGCGGTGGTCGACTACGTCGTACGCCAGTATCCGCAGCCCGGTGCCGAGGTGCCGCGCGAGTCGATGGTGTACGTGTGGTTCGACTTCGGTGAGGGCGAGGGCGGCGGTGGCGTGCGTGAGCCGCGCATTCCGGGGCCGCCCGGAGGTGGACTGCAGCGGGAACTGGACCAGCCCGGCGATCCCTACGCGGTGGCCGGCCTCGGCCCTCCCTGAAGCCCGCCGTACTCGGCTCCCCTGCCCGGCACCCCTGTGCTCAGTCCTCCTTGAAGCCCCGGTGCAGGGCGACCACGCCGCCGGTGAGGTTGCGCCACGCCACCTTGGACCAGCCCGCCTTGCGCAGCCGTTCCGCGAGGGCCGGCTGGTCGGGCCAGGCACGGATGGACTCGGCGAGGTAGACGTACGCGTCGGGGTTCGAGGACACCGCGCGGGCGACCGGCGGCAGGGCCCGCATCAGGTACTCGGTGTAGACCGTGCGGAACGGCGTCCAGGTCGGGTGCGAGAACTCGCAGATGACCACGCGCCCGCCGGGCCGGGTCACCCGGTACATCTCCCGCAGGGCCGCGTCCGTGTCCTGGACGTTGCGCAGCCCGAAGGAGATCGTCACCGCGTCGAAGGTGTCGTCCTTGAAGGGGAGCTTCGTCGCGTCGCCGGCGGTGAACGGCAGCCAGGTGTGCTTGCGCTTGCCGACCTGGAGCATCCCGAGCGAGAAGTCGCACGGGACGACGTACGCGCCGCACTGCGCGAAGGGCAGCGAGGAGGTGGCGGTGCCGGCGGCGAGGTCCAGGATCTTCTGCGCGGGCCGAGCGTCGACCGCCTTGGCCACCTCCTTGCGCCAGCGCCGGTCCTGCCCGAGCGACAGCACGTCGTTCGTCAGGTCGTACCGTTCCGCCACGTCGTCGAACATCGAGGCGACTTCGTGCGGCTGCTTGTTCAGGGAAGCGCGGGTCACCCGCCCATTCTTGCAGCCCGCTCGCACGGCAGGAGGGTGGGCTTCCCGCGGCCCCTTTCCGGAACTCCCGTGAGCCGCCGGACGCAGTGGTGAGCCGCCCTCGAAGGCGCGGGCGCGTCCAGCCTGTTGCCTCCCCGGGCGAGCCGCGGAACCCGGTCGGCTTCCTGGTCTCGCTGGAACTGCGCCCCAGCGAGGTCACCGAGCACGCCGACGTCGGCGTCACGTTCACGCTCCCGGTGATGCCCTCGGGTCTGGACTCCGAGGGGGTCGCGCTGCTGGAGTCCGCGAACGAGTACGACGTGCAGGTCTCCACGGTCAACCTGATGACCATGAACCACGGCGAGTCGTACGACGGGGACAACTGCAGTGGGGTCGCCCAGGATGCGGGGGCGTTCGGGGAGGCCTTCTCGCGGACCGCGGAGACCGCCCACTACCTCCGCCGGTGAACCAGCCGCCCGGCGCACACCGTCGCGATGCACGCCCCCGCCTCGTCGAAGACGGCCAGGTCGGCCCGGCCGGTCTGCACGAGTGCCGGCGTGCGGGCCGTGCTCGGGAACACCACGACGTCGTTGCGCTCGGCGGCGGCCCTGAGTTCGGGGGTGTCGGCGTACTGCTCCAGGACCGCGACCGCTCCCAGCTTGAGCACGGCGTGCACGCGCTCGCGCGGGCTGGGGGCGTCCGGAAGAGGCCCGTCGTGGATGCGGGCGGGGCCGAGGGAGCCCGGCCAGGTACGCACCCGCGCCTGCGGGAACCGCTCGCGCAGCTCCTCGTACGTGCCGACCGCGCCGATCCGGTCCCGGCCGACCACCACGGCACCGTTCGCGATCGGCTCGGCGTCCCAGGTGACGAAGACCCTGTCCGCTGCGTGAATCGTCTCCACGACCGCGTCAGTTGGAAGCGAGCAGCTTCAGCTCGGGGTGGGCGGTGCCGCCCTCGATGGCCGTCGAGGAGATGTGGGAGACCACGCGGTCGTCGACGGGGTCGTTCGCCGGGTCGTCGTGGACGACGAGGTGCTCGTACGTCGTGGAGCGCTGCGCCGGGACGCGGCCCGCCTTGCGGATCAGGTCGATGATCTCCAGGCGGTTGGAGCGGTGCTTGGCGCCGGCCGAGGAGACCACGTTCTCCTCCAGCATGATCGAGCCGAGGTCGTCCGCGCCGTAGTGCAGGGACAGCTGGCCGACCTCCTTGCCGGTGGTGAGCCAGGAACCCTGGATGTGCTGGATGTTGTCCATGAACAGGCGGGCGATCGCGATCATCCGCAGGTACTCGAAGAGCGTGGCCTGCGTGCGGCCCTTCAGGTGGTTGTTCTCGGGCTGGTAGGTGTACGGGATGAACGCGCGGAAGCCGCCCGTACGGTCCTGGACGTCCCGGATCATCCGCAGGTGCTCGATCCGCTCGGCGTTGGTCTCGCCGGTGCCCATCAGCATGGTGGAGGTGGACTCCACGCCCAGCCGGTGCGCGGCCTCCATGATCTCCAGCCAGCGCTCGCCGCTCTCCTTGAGCGGCGCGATGGCCTTGCGGGGGCGCTCGGGAAGGAGTTCGGCGCCGGCGCCGGCGAAGGAGTCCAGGCCCGCCTCGTGGATGCGGGTGATGGCTTCCTCGACCGGCACACCGGAGATCCGGGCCATGTGCTCGACCTCGGAGGCGCCCAGCGAGTGGATCACGAGCTGCGGGAAGGCGTCCTTGATGGCCTTGAAGTGCTTCTCGTAGTACTCGACGCCGTAGTCGGGGTGGTGGCCGCCCTGGAACATGATCTGGGTGCCGCCCAGCTCGACGGTCTCCGCGCAGCGGCGCAGGATGTCGTCGAGGTCGCGGGTCCAGCCCTTGTCCTTGTCCTTGGGGGCCGCGTAGAAGGCGCAGAACTTGCACGCCGTGACACACACGTTCGTGTAGTTGATGTTGCGCTCGATGATGTACGTGGCAATGTGCTCGACGCCCGCGTACTTGCGGCGGCGGACGGCGTCGGCGGCGGCGCCCAGGGCGTGCAGGGGCGCGTCGCGGTAGAGGTCGAGCGCCTCCTCGGGCGTGATGCGTCCGCCCGCTGCGGCTCGGTCGAGCACGGACTGGAGGTCGGCCTTCTCGGTCACCGGGCGTCCCTTTCGTCAAGCAGAGGGGGCAGACCGAACCAGCCTACGCCAGCTGTTTCGGGCTGAAGACGTCAGGCCGCGTACGCACCGATCAGCAGTCCGGTGAGGGTGCCCGCGAGGAGGAACGGGCCGAACGGTACGGCCGTCTTCCGGTCCGCACGCCGGGTCAGGACGAGGGCTCCGCCGTACAACGCGCCCAGCAGGAACCCGGCGAAGGTACCGAGCAGCACGGTGGACCAGCCGTACCAGCCGAGTACGGCGCCCGCCCCCACGGCCAGCTTCACGTCGCCGAAGCCCATGCCGCCCGGGTTGATGAGGTACAGCAGGTAGTAGCCGGCGCCGAGGGCGAGGGCGGCGTAGAGGGCGGTCGTCCAGTGGCCGGCGTGCTCGGGGAGCAGGGCGGCGAGGCCGAGCAGGGTGAGGGCACCGGCGGCGAGCGGGAGGGTCAGCGGGTCGGGCAGCCGCTGCACCCGGAAGTCGACGGCGGCGAGCAGGACGCCGACGGGCGCGAGCAGCAGCCAGGCCGCCAGCTCGGGCCGGGTGCCGGTGGCGGCGGCCAGGGCGGCGCAGACGGGGGCGGTGGCGGCGGCGAGGAGCACGGCGGACGGCCTGGGCGGGGCCGTGGCTGGGAGGCACTTCGCGCAGCCCGCGCCGCCCAGCCATCCCCGGATCGGGTGACGGCCGGCTGGGCACCGGTCGCGCCAGGGCTCGCCGGTGGGAACGGCGAAGCGGTAGGCGGCGCGGGGCAGCAGCGTGCCCGCGAACGCGCCCCACACCGCGGCGACCAGTGCCAGTACTCCCGTGGCCGGACTGCCCACGCTTCCCCCCATCACCACGCCCGCCCCCGTGCTCCCCGGTCTCTACCCGCTCGGGACGGCCGGCATCGCGTGGCCGTGGACGGTCTCGTCAGCAGACGGTCGTCACGGCTGGAGCAGTTCCACCTTCACGTCCGCCGGGAAGCCGGTGGTCGGCCCGACGCGACGGGCGAACTCGGCGACGGCCGCGAGCTGTGGGGCGCCGAAACTGAAGTCGAGGGTGGTGAAGTACTGCTCCAGGGTCACCTCGTCGAAGGCCTCCCAGCGGGCCGCCTGTTCGGCGACCTTGCCGACCTCTTCGAGGGAGAGGTTGCGGGAGTCGAGGAAGGCCTCGTGGACCTTGCGGGTGATGGACGGCTCGCGTTCCACGTAGTCCCGGCGGGCCGCCCACACCGCGAAGACGAACGGCAGGCCGGTCCACTCCTTCCACAGCGCGCCGAGGTCGTGCACCTCCAGGCCGTAGCGCGGGCCGTCGAGGAGGTTGGCGCGCAGGGCGGCGTCGCCGATGAGGACGGCTGCGTCGGCCTCCTGCATCATCAGGCTGAGGTCGGGCGGGCAGGTGTAGTAGTCGGGCTGGACCCCGTAGCGCTCGGCCAGCAGCAGCTGCGCGAGCCGGACCGAGGTGCGGGAGGTCGAGCCGAGGGCGACCCGGGCGCCGTCGAGCCGGTCGAGGGGGACCTGGGAGACGATCACGCACGACATCACCGGGCCGTCGCAGCCGACGGCGATGTCCGGGAAGGCGACGAGGTCGTCGGCGTTGCGCAGGAACTCGACCAGGGTGACGGGCCCGATGTCGAGGTCGCCGCGCACGATCTGCTCGCTGAGCTTCTCCGGGGTGTCCTTCGTCAGCTCGAAGTCGAGGAGCGTGCCGGTTCTCGCGAGCCCCCAGTAGAGGGGCAGGCAGTTCAGGAACTGGATGTGGCCGACGCGCGGCCGGGTGCGAGAATTGTCCACATCGCGAGACTAGACCCCGTGCTGTACCGTGCCGGGACCACCCCCGCCCTCGAACGGCCCTCCGGACGTTCAAACATCCGGGTGACGTGATCTTGACCTCTATTGCTTTCGGGTGCCCGCGTGCTAGGCTCGCCGCAAGTTGCAGTTTGGTTTCCCTTGCAGTACAGAGCCTGCGGAGCATGTGACCGCGGGCTCTCGTCGTTTTCAGAGTTATGCAGTTGTGCAGCACCGTTTCACACTTGCAGGTTCTGGAGCAGGGCAACCCTTTGTGAGCCCAAGGAGGGCTTATGGCTACCGGAACCGTGAAGTGGTTCAACGCCGAAAAGGGCTTTGGCTTCATCGCCCAGGAGGGCGGCGGCCCCGACGTCTTCGTCCACTACTCCGCGATCAACGCGCAGGGTTTCCGTTCTCTGGAGGAGAACCAGCAGGTCTCCTTCGACGTGACCCAGGGCCCGAAGGGTCCGCAGGCGGAGAACGTCACCCCCGTCTGATCGCTGCCTGACCGCAGAACCTGATAGCAGTACCCAAGGAGCCCCGCGCCATCCGGCGACGGGGCTCCTGCCTTTTGCCGTTCACTTTCCGTTCACGACGCTCGGACGTGCCGCGCGACCAGGACGGACCCGGTCCCGTCGGCGAGCGCCCCACGCGAGTGAGGCACGTCAGCGTGGTACGCCGGCCGGTCTGCGAAGACGATGAACGCACCGACAGGCGGATCATGCTTCTTATCTACAGCTGCACATAGGCCCTACCGATACAGAAACAAGGTGTTTGTCCGGCTAATCCTTCACTCGTTCGCCGCGCATCCATCATCGAATGGCGGAGGTTATCCGCAGCATGACGAAGCAAACGCGGGGGCGGGGAGTTGAACCTTTGTCAGAGCAGCTCTATTCGACCGCACGGCGATCCACGCGGCTGGGCTCTCACACCTACCTGCCCGCACCCCACAACGCCGGCACCAGCAAGGGCACCCTGGCGAAGGGCGGCCTCCTCGTCACGCTCGAGGTGACCGAGGAGATTCTCCAGGAATTCATGGACACGATGAACTCCCTGGAGAGACAGATCTCGGAACGCTGGGCGAGTTCGGAAATGTGGTTCCATGGCTCACCGGCGGAATGAGCGAAGCGGTCATGCATCCCGAGTACCTGGAATATTATCCGGATCCACCCGTCGAGTACCCGGGCGGCTACCCGGGCGGCGAGGGGCGTCACCGGGCGCCCGCCGAGGCCTTCTACCCGCCCCTCACGCCTCCCGACTCGGCCTGGGACCCCGCGGAAGAGCTGGCCTTCATGCTGCGGGACACCATCGAGCAGCAGGCGAAGATCCCGTCCGCCCGCACCGAGGACGACCTCGCGAGTCCGAACGTGAAGAGCCACCGGGACGCCCTGGTGGAAATCACCTCGGAGTTACCCCCGGTGCAGGCGCCCCCGCGGGGCCACCGCAAGGTCCGGAAACGACAGCAGGCGGATGTTATTCATATCGCCAGCTATTCGGTCGCGGCGATGGTGACCGTCATCGCTTCCGCCGTCAGTATTTTCGGCGGCCTGATCGCTTATGACCCGCTGCGGTTCGTGGCGGCGACACGCACCCACAGCACCACGGTGTCCTGGTGGCCTCTTCTTGTATTCGGCCCGTGGCTGGTGGCGTCACTCTCCATTCTCCGGGCGTCGCTGCACCAGCGCCGGGCCTTCCATTCCTGGAGCGTGCTGCTCGTCTTCTCCGCGATCGCCATGACACTGTGTGTCGCGCAAGCACCGAGAAATATCGTCGACACCGCCGCCGCGGCCCTGCCGAGTTTCGCCTCGCTGGCCTGCTTCCAGCAGGTGGTACGGCAGATCACCCTCACCAGACCGCCCCGGCGGACGCTGCCCCGGCACCGGGGCCGGCCCGCCGAGGCGCCCGCCGACGGCGCGAACAGCGGCCGGCCGTGGAACGGCACACCGTCGGCCAGTGGCCCGCAGGATCGGGCGAGGGTGGTATGACGCCGACCGAGAGCCTCCTCACGGTGCCGCTGCCCGACGTCGGCCGGCTCCTGCCCCGCCAGCAGATGGCCATCGACTGCGCCCTGTGCGCCCGGCCGCTCGGAGGGAGCGGCCGGGTACTGGGGGAGGTGCGGCACCGGGGACTGCTGTTCCGGCTCTGGGTGTGCGCCGCCGGCTGCCGGCCGACGGCGTCGGCCGTCGCGGCCACCTGGGACGGGAAGGGCCGCACCTATGAGGGGCGGCTCGTGACGTCGTCGCCCCTGCCCGTCCCGGACGCTACCGGGCCGCGTCGCGCCAGACCGTCAGGTCGCCCCTGAGGAATGCGATGTCCGGGAGCGCAGTGGACTTCGTCTCGATCACGAACAGCCCGATGTCGCCGTCGGTGTCCTTCACACAGAACTCGGTGCCGGCCGCCGCCCCGGCCAGCGTCCAGCTGTGCTTCGTGGCACTCCTGAGAATGAGACGGCACTCGTCGAGGGTGGTGCCGTGCGCGCCCACATCTGCACGAACACAGCACCGTCGCTCTTCAGTTCGCAGCTCGGCTCCTGGCAGTCGAAGCGGATGTCGCCCTTGCGGCTCTTCAGCTGGGCGCCCCCGTCCTCAAGGCTCAGCGAGTTCTTCGCGTCGAGCCACAGGCCGGCGTGCCCCTCGGGCCGGGGGTCCCGCGGCGAGGCGGAGCCCGCGCCGTCACCGGCCCCCGGTCCCGGGGCATCCGCCGCGCCTGAGGAGCCCGACGCAGAATTCCGTGAGGGATCCGACGCCGAGCCGGCCGCCGACGCCGACGCCGACGAGGAGGAGCGTGCGGCGGGTCCTGTCGCCGGCGTCCCGGAGCCGGCCGTGTCCCGGCCGCCGAGCCGGCCCCCGGTGTCCATGAGCGACCAGGCCGTGGCCGCCACCAGCAGCGCGCCGCCGACCACACCGGCGACCGTGATCAGCGCCGTTCGCCGTCTGCGGGCCTTCCGCTCCTCCACCGTCGGCTGCGGCCACCCGTACGGCGGCTGCGGGTACGTCCGGGCGGTCCCGGGCACCGGCGCCTGCGGGTAGGCCGGGGTCGGCTCGGGCACCGGCGGCGGGACCACGACCTCCGGCCCGGTGATCTCCCGCCACACGGCAGGTCCCCCGCCCGCGTCGGCCTGCGCACCCAGCCGCTGCCGGCACCACTCCACGATCTCCGCCGGGGTGGCCCGCTCCGCCGGGTCAGCGGCCAGGCAGCGGGCGAACAGCGGACGCAGCGGCTCGGGCAGCAGGGACAACTCCGGCTCGGAGTGCACGATCCGGTACAGCACGTTTACGCCCGGGCCCTCGCCGTACAGGGGCCGGCCCAGTGCCGCGAACGCGGCCGTCTGGCCGAGCGCGAAGACGTCGGTCGCCGCCGTGACCTCGACCCCGGCCGCCTGTTCCGGCGCCATGAACGAGGGCGTGCCGATCGTGCCGCCGGTCGCCGTGTACGACGTCCCGTCGGCGGCCAGCGCGATACCGAAGTCGATCACCCGCGGCCCGTCGGCGGCCAGCAGCACGTTCGACGGCTTCAGGTCGCGGTGGACGATGTCCTCGGCGTGGATGGCCTGCAGGGCCTCGGCCACTCCCGCCATCAGCCACAGCAGCGCAGGCACCGGCAGCGGCCCGCGCCGGGACACGGCCTCCGCCAGCGACGGACCGGGCACGTACAGGGTGGCCAGCCAGGGCGGTACGCCGTCCGCGTCCGCGTCGATCAGCTCGGCGGTGTACGCGCCCCGCACCCGCCGGGCCGCCGCGATCTCCCGCCCGAACCGCCGCCGGAAGTCCGGGTCGTCGGCCAGCTCCGGCCGTACGACCTTGATCGCGACCGGCCGGCCGCCCTGCGTGTGCGACAGGTACACCCGCCCCATGCCACCCGCGCCCAGCCGCGCGGCGAGCCGGTACCCGGCCACCGCCTCGGGGTCCTCCGCCTGAAGTGGCTGGAAGACCTCTGTCGCACGGTTCATCGGCCCTGTACCCCCCTGAGTGATGCTTTGGCCAAGGGAAGCAGCCTAAAGGGCACTGTCAGAGGGGTCCGCTACGGTCCCTCCCCATGACCGGGACCGAGGACTTCCTGACCGCCACCCGCACCTTCTACGACACCGTCGCCGAGGACTACGCCGACCACTTCCGCGACCCCCTCGCCGAGAGGCCGCTGGAGCGGGCGCTGCTCGCCGCGTACGCCGAGCAGGTCGGCCCCGAGGGCACGGTCGCCGACCTCGGCTGCGGCCCCGGCGCGATCACGGCGCACCTGGCCTCGCTGGGCCTCACCGTCTTCGGCCTGGACCTCTCCGAGTCCATGATCGCTGTCGCCCGCCGCGAGAACCCCGGCCTGCGCTTCGAACAGGGCTCCATGCTGGAACTTCCCGTGGCCGACGGCTCCCTGGCCGGTGCCGTCTCCTGGTACTCCAGCATCCACACGCCCGCGGACCGGCTCCCCGCGCTCCTCGCCGAGTTCCACCGCGCGCTGGCCCCCGGGGGTCTGCTCCTGCTCGCCTTCCAGACGGGTGACGTGCCGCTCCGCCTCGACCGCCCCTGGGGACGCCCGGTGGTACTGGACTTCCACCGGCGCCGCCCCGAACAGATGGCGGAACTGCTGTCCGGGGCCGGGTTCACGCTTCGTTCCAGCACCGTGCGCGAGCGCGAGGAGGCGCACGGCGAGTCAGCCCCGCAGGCGTTCCTTCTCGCCCGCAAGAAAGGCTGACCAGGCGACGGGCCGACGGTGACCTGGGCGGCGGCCGGTCGCTTCGAGTCGCGGATGCGAACGGCGGCGCCTGGGCAAGAGGGTGTCCCCGCGCGGCCGGTCGCTCGGAGTCGCGGATGTGAACGGCGGCCCGGGTGGGCGGCGACCTCCAGACACTGACAAGACGGTCTGGGGCGAGCCGCCGCTCACCGCGGAGCGGGCGGGGCGACGCGGTGCTCCACGACCGTGTCCGCGAAGGCCCTCGCCGGAGGGCTGAGCGCGTCCCAGCGACGGACGGCCCAGCCGACCGGGAGGGGACGCAGGCCGGGGAGGGGGACCAGGCGCACGCGGCTCTCGCCGGGGACGGGGAGGCCCGGTACGGCGGGTACGACGGCCCGGCCCAGTCCCAGCTCGGCCAGCAGCAGGGCCGTGTCCCAGTCGGCCACGCTCGGCTCGTACGCGAACCGTACGCCCCGCTCGGCGCACGCCGCTTCGAGGTGGGCGGCGGACGTGGAGTTCGGTGGGAGCCGGATGAGCCGGGTGCCGGCCAGCTCCGCGGGGTCCAGGTGCGGGCGGTCGGCCAGTGGGTCGTCCGCGCGGACGGCGAGGAGCCAGGGCAGATCCACGACCGTGCGCTGCTCGATGCCGCGGACCGGTGGGCCGACGGTGATCCAGGCCAGGTCCAGCGTGCCGTCGGCGAGGGCGTCGAAGCTGCCGCGGCCCGAACTGACCGTGCGGAACTCCAGGTTGACCTTGGGGTGCCGGCGGCGGAACGTGACGACCGCGTCGGACATGAAGTGCCGGACGGTGGTGGCGCCGGTGGCCACGCGGACGTAGCCGCTGTGGCCGTCGACCAGGTCGCGCAGCTGTCGTACGACCAGGTCCAGGCCGTTGATGCCCTCGGCCGCCGCGGTCTCCAGGAGGCGGCCGGCCTGGGTCGGGACGACTCCGCGCGGCTGGCGTTCGAGCAGCGCCACCCCGGTCTCCCGCTCCAGCCGTCTGACGTGCTGGCTGACGGCGGACTGGGTGCAGCCGAGGTCGCGCGCGACCGAACTCAGGCTGCCCGCACGGCACACGGCCACGAACACACGGAGGTCGTCCAAGGTCACAACACCCAAGCTAACACTTGGGTTTGGCGAGCGAACCCAAGGATTGACTGGCTGCTGGGGGCGTACGAGGATCGTTCCCGGGCCGCGACCGACCCAGGCGGCAACCCGCTCCCCGCCCCCACCGAGTCCGGACGACGTGGGATCAGTGCGGAGCGGGTGCCGACCCCCTCGGGCCGGCGCTCATCGCACGTACAGGCTCTCCACCTCGTGGGAGAAGTCCCGCATGATCTGTTCCCGCCGCAGCTTCATGGAGGGGGTGAGGTGTCCGGCCTCCTCGGTGAAGTCCACCGGCAGTACGGTGAAGCGGCGGATGGACTCGGGGCGGGACACCAGCTTGTTCGCCTCGTCCATCGCCCGCTGCAGGACCTCGGTCAACTCCTCGTCGGAGGCCAGGAGTTCCGGCGGCACCGGGTGCTTGCCGATCATCTGGCGCCAGTGCGTGATGCCGTCGGGGTCGAGGGTGACGAGGGCCGCGACGTACGGGCGGCCGTCCCCGACCAGCATCACCTGGGAGATCAGCGGGTGCTGACGCAGCCAGTTCTCCAGCGGCGCCGGGGCCACCGACTTGCCGCCCGCGGTGATCAGCAGTTCCTTCTTGCGGCCGGTGATGGTCAGGTAGCCCTCGTCGTCCAGCTCGCCGATGTCGCCCGTCGGCAGCCAGCCGTCGAGGGTCGCGGGGACCACACCGCCTGCCTGCGGGTCCCAGTAGCCGCGCAGCACATGGTCGCCGGCGACGAGGATCTCGCCGTCCGCCGCGATCCGTACCCGCGTGCCGGGCATCGGCCAGCCGACCGTGCCGAGGCGGGGCTTCAGCGGCGGGGTGACCGTCGACGCTCCGGTCGTCTCCGTGAGGCCGTAGCCCTCGAAGATCTCGATGCCCGCGCCCGCGTAGAACGCGGCGAGGCGCCGGCCGAGGGGGGAGCCGCCGCAGATGACGTACCGCACCCGGCCGCCCATGGCGGTGCGGATGCGGCGGTAGACCAGGGGGTCGTAGAAGGTGCGCTGCGTCTTCAGGGCGCGGCCCGGACCGCTGCCGGTGCCGGTCTGACGGGCCTCCAGCGCCTCGCCGTAGCGCTGGGCCACGGTCGCCGCCCGGTCGAAGGCCGCCACCCGGCCGCCCGCCTCCGCCTTGGCGCGGGCGGAGTTGTAGATCTTCTCCAGCATGTACGGGATGGTCAGCAGGCAGGTCGGTCTGAACGCGGCCAGGTCCGGGAGGAGGTCGTCCGGGGCCAGGCTGGGCGCGTGGCCGAGGCGGACGCGGGCGCGGACGCAGGCGATGGCCACCATCCGGCCGAACACGTGGGACATGGGCAGGAAGAGGAGGACCGACGGCTCCTCGCCCTGCGCCTTGAACACCGGGTGGAGGAGTTCGATCGCGTTGTCGACCTCGGCGAAGAAGTTGCCGTGCGAGAGGGCGCAGCCCTTCGGCCGGCCGGTGGTGCCCGAGGTGTAGATCAGCGTGGCGAGCGTGTCGGGGCCCAGCATGCCCCGGCGTACGGCCACCTCCCCGTCCGGTACCTGCGCGCCCGCGTCGGCGAGCCGGGCCACGTGCTCCTTCTCCATCACCCACAGGTGGCGTACGTCGGGCAGGCGCGCGAGTTCGGGGCCGATGGCGGCGGCCTGCGCGGCGGTCTCCGTGATCAGGGCGACCGCGCCGGAGTCGTGCAGGATCCAGCGGGTCTGGAAGACGGAGGAGGTCGGGTAGACGGGGACGGTGACCAGGCCGGCCGCCCAGGCGGCGAAGTCGAGCAGGGTCCACTCGTAGGTCGTACGGGCCATGACGGCGATCCGGTCGCCCGGCAGCAGGCCCTCGGCGATCAGTCCCCTGGCCACGGCCTGTACCTCGGCGGCGAACCGGGTCGCCGTCACGTCCGTCCAGCGGCCGTCGGGGCGCTTGCGGCTCAGCACGGCCGCGTCGGGGGCCGCCTGGGCGTTGTCGTACGGCAGGTCGGCGAGGGAGCCGTGGGTGACCGGGGGCGCGAACGGCGGTACGTGCGCCTCCCGTACGGCGCCGTCCAGCCGCCGTGTCTCCGGCTCGACGAGGACCGGGCGGCCGTCGTAGTCGGTGGCGGAGACGGGGGCGCCGGAGGAGGCGGGCGCGTTCGGGAAGGGGGTGGACACGGGCGGCTCCTCGGGCGTGCGTGCACCGGTGGCGCCCCGGAAAGGGGTTACCGCCGGTCAGGCAGGTGATCGTACGGGTCCGCTGTGAGGGGGTTGTGCGGGTGCGGGGGTGGTCCGGGGCCGGGGATGTGCAGCCTCGGAGGTTGTGTGAGGGGTGTTCAGCTTTGCCTGCGCGCGAGGTGGACGGTGGCTTCGGGATCGCCGTCACGCCGTGTCCGCCTTGGCATTACCTCCGGTAACCTTACTTCAGAGTAAGCAATGTGGACCTAGCCGCGCGGGAGTTGCACATGGCCGACCGCCACCTCGGCTTCACCGGCACGACCCAGGGGCGTTCCCGGGCGCCGCTGAACGCCGTTCCCCTGACCGGCACCCCCGCGCTCGGCCCGCTGCTGCTTCGCGGGGCCCTGAGTTCGCCCTTCAAGCGCCGCCCCGACCCGGACGCGGACGTGCCGCGCACACGGCTGGTACTGCCCGGGGTGCGCGTCGCCCCGGAGGGACTGGCCGCGTACGAGCGGGTGTGCGGCTTCGGTGCCGGCGACGCGGACCTTCCGGTGACGTACCCGCACGTCCTCGGATTTCCGCTGGCCATGCGGCTGATGAGCGGGCGGGACTTTCCGCTGCCGTTGCCGGGGCTGGTCCATACGTCGGTCGAGATCGTGCGGGTGGGGGCGCTGCCCGTCGATGCGGCGTACGAGGTGGGTGTGTGGGTGGAGGGGCTGACCGCGCACCGGCGTGGGGTCGAGGTGGCGGTGGTGACGGAGTTGGGGATGGGGGGTGAGGTGGTGTGGGGGTCGCGCAGTACGTATCTGGCGCGGGGCCGTGGGGGTGGTGGCGGGGCTGCGCCGCGGACCCCGTCCCCCGTCCACCCGCCCGGCCGACTCGCTCGGCCGGGAAGCGAGACGTGCGAGAAGCCGCCTCGCGATGCGGAGGAGGCGCTGCCCGTTGTCGGGGAGTGGCGGCTCGGGGCGGATGTGGGGCGGCGGTACGGGGGTGCCTCGGGGGACCGGAACCCGATCCACCTGTATCCCCTCACCGCTCGCCTCTTCGGCTTTCCCCGGGCCGTCGCGCACGGCATGTGGACCGTGGCCCGCTGCCTGGCCGCGCACGGCACGCCCGACGCCGTCGAGGTCCGGGCCCGGTTCCGGGCGCCCGTACTGCTGCCGGGGACGGTGGCGTACGGGGCGGACGGCACCGGGCGGTTCGAGCTTCGGGCGGGGCGGGACGGGCGGGTGCATGTGACCGGAGAGGTGAGCAGGAAGGCCGAGTGGAGCTGATCACCGGCGGGCCGGGGCCCGGTCGGCTACGCCGGCGGGGTCCAGACGTGGCCCGACAGCAGATTGCCCAGGCCTGACCAGGCGAAGTTCATCAGGGTGGCCGCTGCCTGGCGGGCGGTGACGCCGGGGGTGACGTTGGCCCAGGCGGCGAGGGACTCCGCGGCTCCCACCAGGGCCTCGGCCAGGCCGGCCACCTCTCCTTCGGGGAGGTCCGGGTCCCGGTGGGCCGCCCGCGCCGCCACCGCGACCAGCCGGGTCACGAAGGCGACGATCTCCGCGCGCATCGCGGCGACCTCGGCCGCGAAGGGCTCCCCGTGCGTACGCGCCTGGAGGTGCAGCACCGACCAGCCGTCGGGGTGCTCGGCGGTGTGCGCGAAGAACGCCTGCAGCCCGTCCCAGAGCTGGCGGTCGGCGGGCAGCCCCGGCCGGACGCCCGCGCGGACGGCCTCCGTGAGCGCGGTCGCCTCACGGCGGATGCAGGCGATGAAGAGGTCTTCCTTCGAGTTCAGGTACAGGTACACCAACGGCTTCGAGACGCCCGCGAGTTCGGCTATCTCGTCCATGGAGGCGGCCATGTACCCGCGTTGCCCGAAAATCCGCACGGCAGCGTCGAGCATCTGCTGCTCCCGCACCGCCCTCGGCATCCGTTTGGTCTTCACGGCACCCATGGGGCAAGCCTAGTTGGGGCCGGGGTGGCGAGCCGCGGCTCGGCGGACACCGGCCGGTACCGCTCGGTTCAGGAAGGCTGGCCCTGGGCCCGGGCGCTGTCGTCGGCGACGTCCTCCTGGCTGCGGTTCGCGTCCAGGTTGGCCTTCATCCGGTCGACCTTGCCCACGATCTGCACCGAGGCCCGGTCCCGTTCCTTGCGCAGCGCCACCCAGCTGATCGGCGCCGAGAGGATCAGGGCGAGCAGCAGGACCCACAGGCCGTTGGAGTTGCCGAAGCCGCGCGGGAAGATGCCGGAGTAGACGGCTCCCCAGACGACCGCGAGGCAGCCCGCGAAGATACCGAGGCGCATCAGCGTGTAGCGGAGCATCTCAATCCACTCGTCCGATTCCAAAAGGGGTCATCGTCCAGTGAAGCACGCCGCACAGGCGATCATGCAGCGGGGTCCGTGCGGCGGGGTAGTACGGCGGGACCCGTTCGGCGGGGAGGCGCGGCGGGACCCGTTCGGCGGGGAGGCGCGGCAGGACCCGTTCGGCGGGGAGGCGCGGCGGGATCCGTTCCGCGGGGCGGCGCGGCGGGATCCGTTGCTGCGCGGCGGCGCGGCGGGTCAGTGCAGGGGCAGGAGCATGAGGACGTCGTCGCGGTCGTCGTCGGGGGCCACTCGGATGGCGCCGGGGACCCGGCCGACCTCCTTGTAGCCGCAGGAGGCGTAGAAGCGCTCCAGACCGAGACCGCCGCGGCAGGTGAGCCGGATCGCCTCGATGCCCTCCATCCCGCGGACCGCGTCGGCCGCGGCGGCCAGCAGGTCGCGGCCGTAACCCTTGCCCTGGTGCCGGGGGTGGACCATCACCGTGTAGAGCCACACCCAGTGGGTCATCAGCCGGTGCGTGTTGTGGGTGACGAAGGCGGTCGCGGCGACCTCACCGTCCTCGTCGTGCCCGACGAGCAGCCGGGTGCGTCCCTCGGCCATCTGCACGAAGTGCCGCACCAGCTCGGGGCGTACCTCCTCGCGGTTCACCGGGGCCACGAAGCCGACGGCGCCGCCCGCGTTCGAGACGTCCGTCCACAGGCCGAGGATGCCGTCGCGCAGGGCCGGGGTGACAGCGGGATCCAGGGTGAAAGTAAGGGGCATGCGCGCATGCTATCTATTACCCGAGCGCGCGTGCAGCCACCTTCAGGTCGGCGACCAGTCCCTGGTACGCCTGCTCCCGGTCGTCCGCCCGCAGCACGGACGACGGATGCACGGTCGGCACCAGCCGCTCCGGGCGCCCGTGGATCTCCTCCTCCAGCACCGTGCCACGGACCTGGCCGACCCGGAACGACGAACCCAGCAGCGCCTTTCCGGCCGTCGCCCCCAGTACCACGATCAGCTCCGGCTCCACCAGCGCCAGCTCCGCCGCGAGCCAGGGGCCGCACGCCGTCATCTCCCGCAGGCTCGGGGACTTGTGGATCCGGCGCTTGCGGGGTTCGGCCTGGGTGAACTTGAAGTGCTTGACCGCGTTGGTGACGTAGGTGTCCGCCGGATCCACACCGGCTTCCGCCAGGGCCCGGTCGAGGAGCTTGCCGGCGGGACCCACGAAGGGCTTGCCCTGGCGGTCCTCCTGGTCGCCGGGCTGCTCCCCCACGAGCATGACGCGGGCGTGGGTGTTCCCGGTGCCGAAGACCGTCTGGGTGGCGGGGCGGTGGAGGGGGCAGCCGCGGCAGCCGGCCGCCGCGCGGCGCAGGTCGTCGAGGGTGCCGTGGTCCGGCACGAAGGGTTTCGCCGTGTAGGCGTCCTCGGGGGCCTTCGTTGCTGGCATGCCGGGCGGGTACCCCCCGTCCGGCCGGGGAACCGGGCGAGGGGGCGGGGTGGCGGTGGCGGGGTCAGACCCGCATCGGCTGGGGGGACTCCCGGCGGGCCGGGTCGGGGCCCTCGTACTCGCGGATGATCTCGTAGCGCGTGTTGCGCTCCACGGGACGGAAGCCCGCGTCGCGGATCAGTTCCAGCAGGTCGTCACGGGTCAGCTTGTTCGGCGTGCCGTAGTTGTCCGCGTCGTGAGTGATCTTGTACTCGACGACCGAGCCGTCCATGTCGTCGGCGCCGTGCTGGAGGGCCAGCTGGGCGGTCTGCACGCCGTGCATCACCCAGAAGACCTTGACGTGCGGGACGTTGTCGAACAGGAGGCGGGAGACGGCGAACGTCTTCAGGGCCTCCGCGCCGGTCGCCATCTGCGTGCGGGCCTGAAGGCGGTTGCGGATCTTGCCGTCCTTCATGTCCACGAAGTCGTGCTGGTAGCGCAGCGGGATGAAGACCTGGAAGCCGTTCGTCTCGTCCTGCAGCTCGCGCAGGCGCAGCACGTGGTCGACCCGGTGCCTGGGCTCCTCGATGTGGCCGTACAGCATGGTGCACGGGGTCTTCAGACCCTTCTCGTGCGCCAGGCGGTGGATGCGGGACCAGTCCTCCCAGTGGGTGCGGTGGTCCACGATGTGCTGCCGGACCTCCCAGTCGAAGATCTCCGCGCCGCCACCGGTGAGCGACTCCAGGCCCGCGTCGATCAGCTCGTCCAGGATCTCGGACGCCGACAGACCGGAGATCGTCTCGAAGTGGTGGATCTCCGTCGCCGTGAAGGCCTTGAGGGAGACGTCCGGGAGGGCGGCCTTCAGTTCCCGCAGGGAGCGCGGGTAGTAGCGCCACGGCAGGTTCGGGTGCAGGCCGTTGACGATGTGCAGCTCGGTGAGGTTCTCCGACTCCATCGCCTTGGCGAGCTTGACGGCCTCCTCGATGCGCATCGTGTACGCGTCCTTCTCCCCCGGCTTGCGCTGGAAGGAGCAGTACGCGCAGGAGGCCGTGCACACGTTCGTCATGTTCAGGTGCCGGTTGACGTTGAAGTGGACGACGTCACCGTTCTTGCGGGTGCGCACCTCGTGGGCGAGCCCGCCCAGCCAGGCCAGGTCGTCCGACTCGTACAGCGCGATGCCGTCCTCGCGGGTCAGCCGCTCACCGGAGCGGACCTTTTCCTCCAGCTCGCGCTTGAGCCCGACGTCCATGCCAACACCTTTCTACGACAGCCCGACCAACGGTATCCCTACACCTCTTCGGGCAGCTCCCCGACCCGGTTCTCCCACTTCGTGGAGAGCACGATGGTCGTACGGGTGCGGGAGACGCCCTTGGTGCCGCTCAGCCGCCGGATGGTCCGCTCCAGGCCGTCGACGTCGGTCGAGCGCACCTTGAGCATGTAGGAGTCGTCGCCGGCGATGAACCAGCAGTCCTCGATCTCCGGCAGGTCCCGCAGGCGCTGCGCCACGTCCTCGTGGTCGGCGGCGTCGGAGAGCGAGATGCCGATCAGCGCGGTGACGCCGAGGCCGAGCGAGGCCGCGTTCACCGTGGCGCGGTAGCCGGTGATGACACCGGCCGCCTCCAGCCGGTTGATGCGGTCGGTGACGCTCGGGCCCGACAGGCCGACAAGGCGTCCCAGCTCCGCGTACGAGGCCCGGCCGTTCTCCCTCAGGGCCTGGATGAGCTGCCTGTCCACCGCGTCCATGCGATCGAAGCCTTCCGGTGAAAGTTCCTGAAGTGATGAGAGGTACTGCTGGTTGCGCGCGGTGCTAGCCGCCCGCCGTGCCGCCGCCCAGTTCGCCCCGCCACCGCCGGTACAGGCCGTGCCCGACGCCCGCCGCGTCCAGCACCCGGCCGGCGACGAAGTCCACCAGGTCCTGGATGTGGGTGGCGCCCGCGTAGAAGGCGGGCGAGGCCGGTACGACGGTGGCGCCGGCGTCGTCCAGGGCCACGAGGTGCCGCAGCGTCTGCCCGTTCAGGGGGGTCTCCCGTACGGCCACGACGAGGGTCCGGCGCTCCTTCAGTGTGACGCTCGCGGCCCGCTGCAGCAGATCCTTGGACAGGCCCAGCGCGACACCGGCCACACAGGCGGTGGAGGCGGGCACGATGAGCATGCCCTTGACCGCGTACGAGCCCGAGGACGGGCCGGCGGCGAGATCGCCCGCGCTCCAGTACCGCACCCCGCTCACGTCCACGTCGAACGTGCCGGGCTTGCCGTCGGCGCCCCGGGACAGCCATGCGCGCAGGTCGTCCTGCCAGTGGGCGTCGCGGAACGAGATCCCCGTCTCGTCCAGCAGCGTCAGCCGCGAGGCCCGGCTGACCACCAGGTCGACCGTCTCCCCCGCCGTCAGCAGCGCCCGCAGCACGGCAGCCGCGTACGGCGTCCCGGAAGCTCCGGACACCCCCACGATCCAAGGCACGCGCTGCGTTTCTCCTGCGTTCACACCTTGAGCGTACCGGCGGACGGAAAGGTGCTCAGGCCGGGTCGCCCTGGACCTGGTCAGACGGTCAGACCGCGGACGAGGAGATCAAGCAGCGCACACACGAACAGGGCAATGCCGATGAACCCGTTGACGCTGAAGAACGCCCGGTTCACACGGGACAGGTCGTGCGGCCGGACGATGCGGTGTTCGTAGAGGAAGGCACCGGCGACGATCAGCAGGCCCAGCCAGAAGAAGGCGCCCGCGTGGGTGGCCAGCGCGTACCAGACGAACAGGGCCGTCGTGACCGTGTGGCAGGCCCGGGCGCCCCAGATCGCGGCCGGGACGCCGAAGCGCGCCGGGACCGACATGACACCGATCTCGCGGTCGGTCTCGACGTCCTGGCAGGCGTAGATGAGGTCGAATCCGCCGATCCAGACGCCGACCGCGAGGCCGAGGATCACCGCGTCCCAGGACCAGCTCCCGGAGATCGCGAGCCAGCCGCCGACCGGTCCCATCGCCTGTGCGAGGCCGAGGATGGCCTGCGGGAAGTTGGTGAAGCGTTTCCCGTACGGGTAGACCACCATCGGGATCACCGCGACCGGGGCCAGCGCCAGGCAGAGCGGGTTCAGCAGGGCCGCGGCGCCGAGGAAGACCACCAGGGCGACCAGCGCACCCGTCCAGGCGTGCTTCACCGACATCGCGCCGGTCACCAGCTCGCGGTGGGCCGTGCGCGGGTTCCGGGCGTCGATCTCGCGGTCGATGATCCGGTTGACCGCCATCGCGAACGTGCGCAGGCCGACCATGCAGACCGTGACCAGCAGCAGCCGGGCCCAGTGGATGTTCCTGTCCCACTGGAACATCGCCGTGAGGGAGGCGATGTAGGCGAAGGGCAACGCGAAGACCGAGTGCTCGATCATCACCAGGCGCAGGAAGGCCTTGGTGCGTCCCGGCTGGGGGATCGCGGCAGAGGCGCTGCTCACAGCCCGTACTCCTTCCAGCGGCGGTCCACCAGGGCCGCCGTGTCCGGGTCCGACAGGACCATGTCCGGCCACCCGCCGTCCCTCGTGTACCCCTCCTCGGGCCACTTCTTCGTCGCGTCGATGCCCGCCTTGCCGCCCCAGAACTGCTGGTAGGAGGCGTGGTCGAGGTGGTCGACGGGGCCTTCCACGACCGTGAGGTCACGGGCGTAGTCGGTGTTGCCGAGGGCCCTCCAGGCGACCTCGTGCAGGTCGTGGACGTCGCAGTCGGAGTCGACGACCACGATCAGCTTGGTGAGGGACATCATGTGGGCCCCCCAGATCGCGTGCATCACCTTCTGCGCGTGCTTCGGGTACTTCTTGTCGATCGAGACGATCGCGCAGTTGTGGAAGCCGCCGGCCTCGGGCAGGTGGTAGTCCACGATGTCCGGGACGATGATCTTGAGGAGGGGCAGGAAGAAGCGTTCCGTGGCTCGGCCGAGCGGGCCGTCCTCCGTCGGGGGCCTGCCGACCACGATCGACTGCAGCAGCGGGCGCTTCCGCATGGTCACGCAGTCGATCTTCAGCGCCGGGAAGGGCTCCTGAGGCGTGTAGAAGCCGGTGTGGTCGCCGAAGGGGCCCTCGGGCAGCATCTCGCCGGGCTCCAGCCAGCCCTCCAGGACCACCTCGGCGTTCGCCGGGACCTGGAGCGGGACCGTCTTGCAGTCGACCATCTCGGTCCGCTTGCCCGCGATGAAGCCGGCGAAGAGGTACTCGTCGATGTCACCGGGGAGGGGGGCCGTGGAGGCGTACGTCACCGCCGGCGGACAGCCGAAGGCGATGGCGACCGGGAGCCGCTCGCCCCGCCGCGCCGCCACCTGGTAGTGGTTCCGGCTGTCCTTGTGGATCTGCCAGTGCATGCCGATGGTGCGCTTGTCGTGGCGCTGCAGCCGGTACAGGCCGAGGTTGCGGATGCCGGTCTCGGGGTCCTTGGTGTGGGTCAGGCCCAGGTTGAAGAAGGAGCCGCCGTCCTGGGGCCAGGTGAACAGGGCGGGGAGCCGGTCGAGGTCGACGTCGTCGCCGTGCAGGACGACCTCCTGCACCGGGGCGTCCTTGACCTTCTTCGGCGGGACGTGCGTCATCGCGCCCAGCTTGCCGAAGGCCTCGCGCACACCGACGAAGCCGTGCGGCAGTTCGGGCCGCAGCAGGCCGCCGATCTTCTCGGAGATGTCGCCGTACGACTTCAGGCCCAGCGCCTTCAGCAGCCGCCGGTCGGTCCCGAAGACGTTCATCGCGAGGGGCATCGCCGAGCCCTTCACGTTCTCGAAGAGAAGCGCCGGGCCGCCGGATTTCTGCACCCGGTCGACGATCTCCCCGACCTCCAGGTACGGGTCGACCTCGGCCTTGATGCGCTTGAGGTCCCCCTCGCGCTCCAGCGCCCGCAGCAGGGAGCGAAGATCGTCGTAAGCCATGCCCCCCAGTATCCGCCACCGGCTAGGCTGGCCCGGTCACCAGGGTCGTCTCACGGCGTGGGGAGTACGCGCGGCCATGCTGAGGTATCTGCCGTTCCTGCTGGTCCTGGCGTTGTGGATCTACGCCTTCGTGGACTGTCTGAACACCCCCGAGGAAGAGGTTCGGCACCTGCCCAAGGTGGTGTGGGTGATCATCGTGCTGCTGTTCGGCGAGGTGCTGGTCGGACCGGTCGCCTGGCTGATCACCGGCAAGGTGCGGCGGGGGCCGGCGGGCGGCTCGTCGCCGTCGGAGCGGCACCGCGGCGCCGCCGCGAACTGGGTCGCCCCGGACGACAACCCGGAGTTCCTGAAGTCCCTGAACAAGGACGACCCCCGCAACGACTAGCGGCGGACACGGCCGACGGGCCCCGCGCCGACGGAATGTGAAGGTTCGTCAGGCATCTCGGCGGTCCCGTCCATATCCGCTTGCCCGCGTCGGCCCCCGCTGTGGTTGATGGTCGTCACCGAGACCGGCACCGCGCGCTGATGGCGATCGCCGGCATCGCGGCCACCGTCGGCGCGGTCGGCCGGCCCGTGGCCCAGGCGGTGCAGGCGGTCATCGGCATGCTGGCCGGCCAACCCGGGAACCCGGCTCTCTGGAACGAGGACATCGATGAGTGATTCACGCATTCCGGTCATCGATCTGCGGCTCTGGACCGAGGGGGACGCGCCGGCCCGCGCCGCCCTCGCCCGTACCGTCGACGAAGCCCTGCAGACCGCCGGGTTCCTGCTGGTCACCGGGCACGGGGTGGAGCCCGGGCTGCGCGCCGGGATCCGGTCGGCCGCACGGGAGTTCTTCCTGCTGCCCGCCGAGGTCAAGCGGCGGTACGAGGTGAAGGTCGGCGGACGCGGCTGGCTCGGGCGGGGTGCGGAGGCCAACGGGTACGCGGAGGGCACCGAGACCCCGCCGGACCTGAAGGAGTCGCTCACCTTCGCGACCGACGAGCCGTTCGAGGACCCGGTGGTCAACGCCGAGTGGTACGCGCCCAACGTGTGGCCCGCCGAGGTGCCGGCGCTGCGCGGGCTGTGCGAGGAGTACCTGGGCCGGATGGCCGCGCTGGAGAAGGAGCTGCTGTCCCTGCTGGGATACGCCCTCGGGCAGGCCCCCGACTTCTTCGCGCGGCACATGGACCATCCCACGTACGGCTTCAACATCAACTGGTATCCGGGCACGGAGGTCGTCGGGGAACCGGAGCCCGGGCAGTTCCGGATCGGGCCGCACACCGACTTCGGGACCGTCACCGTCCTCGACCGGCAGGCCGGCAAGGGGGGACTGCAGGTCTACACGGACGAGGGCGGGTGGGAGGACGCGCCGTACGACCCGGCCGCCTTCACGATCAACGTGGGCGATCTGCTGTCCCGGTGGACCGGGGCGCGGTGGCGGTCGGGGCGGCACCGGGTGCTGCCGCCGCCGTCGGACGCGCCGGCCGAGGAGCTGATGTCCCTCGTCTACTTCGGCGAGTGCACGCCGGGCACGCTGGTGGAGTCCCTGCCGGCGCCGGTGGGCCGGGTGGCGTATCCGCCCGTCGACTCGCACGTGTACCTCCGCGAGAAGCTCGACTCGATCACCGTGGGCTGACCGCCCCCGCCCCGGGGCGGCACCAGGGCCGGCCACAGGGGGTGCGAGTCGTCGCCGTGGGCTGACCGCGCGCGCCCCGGCTCGTCACCGTCGGCGCAGTCCGGGACAAGCCCGGGAGCCGTGAGTCAACGCCGGTTGTCCACTTCCGCGTTCGGCCTGCCACCCGTTCCGTTGAAATGGCCCGGGCGGGCATGTCCCGGCCGCCTCCCGCGTCATTGCCTTGAAGGGGGCCCGCATCCAGGGGCCCCTTCTGCGATCGGAGACGCGTGCGAATCACTGACATCCAGCGCTGCGAGGTCCGGCCGGGACGGCTCGTCGAGTGGACGCTGAGTCCGGCGACCGTGGCGGCGGCGACGGCGCTCCCGGAGGACTCCCGGCCCCCCGCCTACATCCAGGAGTCGCACATCAGGACCGCCAAGTGCGTACGGGACGACGGATTGTTCGTGCCGACCTGGCTCGGCGGCGCCTTCGACCTGCCCGGGCCGGTCGACCTCGATGTGCTGCAGGAGGCGCTGCGCGCCTGGACGGTGCGGCACGAGACGCTGCGCAGCGGCTTCCGCTGGGC
Organism: Streptomyces actinomycinicus; assembly: GCF_016741775.1. Lineage (GTDB taxonomy): Bacteria > Actinomycetota > Actinomycetes > Streptomycetales > Streptomycetaceae > Streptomyces > Streptomyces actinomycinicus. Next base: position 550,849 of record NZ_JAERRK010000002.1, read on the forward strand.
GGGCAGCGAGGGCGACGAGCTGCGCCGGTTCACGCTCGACGCGGCCGACGTGTCCCTGCGCAGGGAGGTGGTCGGCGACTTCCCGGACGCCGGCCGGCTGGTCGAGCACCTGCAGAACCGCTTCGACACCGTCGCGGACGCGCTGCGCTGGCCGAACCTCATCTACACGGCGGTCGTCCGGGACGACGGCGTCAGCGTCTACATGGCCTTCGACCACAGCAACGTGGACGCCTACTCCGTGCACCGGATCCCGGCCGAGATCACCGAGCTGTACGCGGCCGGGACCGCGGGCGGCGCACCCGAGGCGGCGGCGCCGGCCGCCAGCTACGTCGACTTCTGCGAGATCGAGCGGGCGGACGCGGACCGGCTCGACGGCGGGCACCAGATCGTCGCGCGCTGGCGGGAGTTCATCCGCCGCTGCGACGGGACGCTGCCCGGCTTCCCCGTGGACCTCGGCCTGGATCCGGACGGCCCGCTGCCGCGGCAGCAGATGCTGTGCGAACCGCTGGCCGACGCGGACGCGGCGGCGGCGTTCGAGGCGTACTGCCGGCCCTACGGGGGCAGCATGGTCGGACTGCTGGCCGCGACCGGGCTCACCGTGCACGAACTCGGCGGGCAGCCGGTGTACCGGACGGTGGTGCCGTTCCACACCCGGGTGAAGTCACGGTGGAGCGAGTCGGTGGGCTGGTACGTGGGCGGTGCCCCGATCGAGGTGCCGGTGGGCCGCACCCGCGGTTTCCCGGAGACCCTGCGGACGGTCCGTGCCGAGCTGCAGGCGAACCGGTCGCTGGCCCGGATGCCGCTGGCCCGGGTGCTGGCCCTGCTCGGCGCGGACTTCCGCCCGACCTCCCCGGACCTGTACTCGATCGTGTCCTACCTGGACACCCGCGGCATCCCGGGTGCCGAGCGGTGGGCCGAACAGCGTGCCCACGGGCTGATCCGGGTCTCGTACGGGGACCAGGTGTGCGTCTGGGTGAACCGGCTGCACGAAGGACTGTGGCTGGCGAGCCGCTACCCGGACACGGACGTGGCGGCGAAGAACATGCGGCTGTACGTCGAGCGGCTGCGCGACCGGATCGCCTGGGTGGCCCACGCGGGCCTCGCGGCGGTCTCGTGACCGCTCGGACGACCCGGGGCCGGGCCCGCCGGCTAGGCCTGGGGCCGACCCAGCACCTCGATCAGGCGCTCGAACCGCGACCGCCAGCGCTGCTCCGTCTCCTCCTCGCCCTGGAACTCGTGGGTGAAACGGAGCGCGCTGCCGTCCTCCCCCTCCCGTTCGAGGTGGAAACGGATCCGGCCGCCGCCCTCGACCGTGTACTCCGCGACCCGGTCCACGTCCCAGGCAGTGACCTCCCCGCTGCCCATACCGCGCAGCGCGACCGCGCCGCCGAGCCTGGGTTCGAGCACGTCGGCGGGGGTGAACCAGTCCCCCAGACCCTCGGACGTGGCCACCGCGGGCCAGACGTCCTCCATGCGCTGCGGGAGCCGCACCACGAAATGCAGGATGTGCATGTTCCCGTGGGTCTGGCTGGTGCCCTGTGCGATGGAACCGCTCATGACACCAGCCTGACCCCTGGGCCGGGGTTGCGCACGCGGCACGAACCCCGGCCGGCCGGCGTCAGACGCCCGCGTAGGAGTGCTTGCCGCTCACGAAGATGTTGACGCCGTAGTAGTTGAACAGCCAGCAGCCGAAGGCGATCAGTGCCAGGTAGGCGGCCTTGCGGCCCTTCCAGCCGGCCGTCGCCCGGGCGTGCAGGTAGCAGGCGTAGGCGATCCAGGTGATGAAGGACCAGGTCTCCTTCGGGTCCCAGTTCCAGTACCGGCCCCAGGCGTCGCCCGCCCAGATCGCGCCCGCGATGATCGTGAACGTCCACAGCGGGAAGACGGCCGCGTTGACCCGGTAGGCGAACTTGTCCAGGGACGCGGAGGCGGGCAGCCGCTCCAGCACCGACGCGGCGAACTTGCCGGGCCTGCCGCCGGTCTGCAGCTTGTTCTCGTACGAGTCCTTGAACAGGTACAGGATCGTGGCGACCGCGCCGACGTAGAACACGGCGCCGCAGAAGATCGCGGTGGAGACGTGGATGTACAGCCAGTACGAGTGCAGGGCCGGCACCAGCTGGTCGCTGGCCGTGTACAGGACGGTGACCGCGAGGCCCAGGTCGAGCAGGACCGTGGTGATGAGGAACAGGCCCATCCAGCGGACGTTCTTCTTCAGGGCCAGCAGGGCGAGGTACACGCCGACGGCGACCGTGGAGAAGGTGATGTTGAACTCGTACATGTTGCCCCACGGCGCCCGCTCCACGGAGGCCGCGCGGGTGACGACGCCGCCCAGCTCCACCAGGAACGCGAGCACGGTGAGGGAGACGGCGATCCGCCCGTAGAGGTCGCCCTGCACGTCGCCGCCGTGCGCGCCGGGCCCGTCCGGCACGTCCCGGGCGCCGGAGGCCGAGCGGACGACGACCTTGGGCCGCTCCAGCACGGCGGTACCCCCGGCCCGCTGCACCGTGACGGCGGGGGCGCCCGCCTGCTGCTCGGCGCCGGCGGTGAGCGCGGCGGCCGTACGGGCGACCTTGCTGCGGCTGCCGAAGAGCCACTCGGCGATGTAGGCGAAGAAGGCCAGGGTGTAGACGGCCATCGACGAGTAGATCAGCGTGTTGCTGATGCTCGCGAGGTGTTCGTTGGTCGCGGCGGCGAGATCGGTTGCGGCGGCGAGAGTCACTTCTCAGCCCCTTCGGCAGGTACGGCTGGGGGTTCGGGGGTGGGTGAGGGGTCGTCGTCGGGGCTGGATGCCCCCGGCGCCTGGTCGTAGAGGGTTGCGGCGAGGTCGCCCAGCTCGTCGGGCACCTTCGCGGACTCGCTGCGGCCGAGCCCGGCCATCTCCACGACCGTGACGCCGTCGGCACCGCGCACCGCCCGCACCCACACGCGGCGGCGCTGGATGAACAGGGACCCGGCCAGACCGAAGATCGCGGCGAGGGCGCCGGCGAGCGCCCAGCCGCCACCCGGCTCCTGGACGATCTCGAAGCCGGCCCACTCCTTGACGTCCTTCTCGAAGGTGATGGTCCCGGCGCCGTCGGGCAGCTTCAGGGAGTCGCCCGGCCGGAGCAGCTTCTTCAGCAGCTGGCCCTTGCCGTCCTTGAACGCCTTCATGTGCTTCTTGTCGAGCTGGTACACGCTCTGCGCGAGGCCCGAGTTCACACCCAGCGAGCCGTGGTAGGCGTTCACCGCGAGCAGCGGGTTCACCAGCGCCGGGTACTGCGAGAGCATCGTGCCGCTCTTCGGGTCGAAGGTCGGCACGAAGAAGGCCTGGAAGCCGAGCTGGTCCTTCTTGCCCCGGCCGTCGCGGTAGTCGTCCATCACCTTGATCACGCCGTTGGAGGTGATGTTGCCGTCGAGCGGCAGCAGCGGAACGGCGTCCTGGAAGACGACCTTGCCCCGGCCGTCGCGGACGGTGACGACGGGCGCGTAGCCGTGGCTGACCAGGTAGACCTTGGCGTCGCCGATCTTCAGCGGCTCGTTGACCTTGACGGTGGTCGCCTTCTCCTTGCCGTACGCGCCCTCGCTGTAGCGGATCTTCGCCTCGAAGGTGCGCGGGGTGCCCTTGTTCGGGCCGCTGACCTCGTAGGTGGCCCGGAAGTCCTTGAGGTCGAAGCTGAAGGGGACCAGGTCGTCGGTCCGGAAGAGGCTGCCGGACTTGATGTCGTCGTACATCGGCAGCGCGTTCGAGAAGCCGTCGCCCTCCACCATCAGCTTGGTGCCGTCCGACTTGTACAGCTGGCCGGAGGCGAAGGCGACCAGCAGCACGATCAGCGCGATGTGGAAGACCAGATTGCCGACCTCGCGCAGATAGCCCTTCTCGGCGGCGACGGCGTCACCGGCGACGTGGGCGCGGAAGCGGCGCTTCTTCAGCAGCGCGAGCGCGGCCTCACGGACCTGCTCCGGGTCGGCGTCCGTACGCCACGTCGTGTACGCGGGCAGCCGGGTGAGCCGCTTGGGCGCGCCCGGCGGACGGCCGCGCAGCTGGCCGACGAACTGCCAGGTGCGCGGGACGATGCAGCCGATGAGGGAGACGAACAGCAGGATGTAGATCGCGGAGAACCACACCGAGCTGTAGACGTGGAACAGACCGAGCTTGTCGTAGACCGGCGCGAGTGTGCCGTGGGCCTTGCGGAACTCCTCCACCTTGGCGGCGTCGACCCCGTTCTGCGGGATCAGCGAGCCGGGGATGGCGCCGAGCGAGAGCAGCAGGAGCAGCAGCAGCGCGACCCGCATGGAGGTCAGCTGCCGCCAGAACCAGCGGGCCCAGCCCGTGACGCCGAGTCCGGGCAGGCCCGTCTGCTCCTCCTGCGGCGCGGTGGACAGCTGGGAGCCGGCCGCCCCCAGGTCCTCCTGGTCCCGGCTCTTGTCGGTTTCGGTTGCGCTCATCGATCAGATCCCCACAGTGAAGCCGTCGGACCAGCCCTGCATCTCCCGCACGAGACTGTCCCACGCCCCGGTCAGCAGCAGCACACCGGTGACGATCATCATCGTGCCGCCGACGCGCATCACCCAGACGTAGTGGCGCTTGACCCAGCCGAAGGCACCGAGCGCCTTGCGGAAGGCCACGGCCGCCAGCACGAAGGGCACGCCGAGGCCCAGACAGTAGGCGACCATCAGCAGGGTGCCGCGTCCGGCGCTCGACTCGTGCATGGCGAGGAAGTTGACCGCGCCGAGGGTCGGACCGATGCAGGGCGTCCAGCCGATGCCGAACAGGGCGCCCAGTACGGGAGCGCCCACCAGGCCGGTCGTCGGCCGCTTGTGGAAGCGGAACTCGCGCTGGGTGAACCAGGGCATCAGGCCCATGAAGAACACACCCATGGCGATCATCAGCACTCCGAGCACGTGGGACAGGGTGTCCTTGTGCTCCTGGAGGGTCGAGCCGAAGTACCCGAAGAGCGCGCCGCCCGAGATGAACACGACGCTGAAGCCGAGTACGAACAGGGAGGCCCCGGTGACCATCCGACCCCGTCTGGCCTCGGCCAGGTCGGTGCCGGCGACCCCGGTGACGTAGGAGAGGTAGCCGGGGACCAGGGGGAGCACGCAGGGCGAGAAGAAGGAGACGAGGCCGCCGAGCAGCGCGACGGGCAGGGCGATCAGCAGGGCGCCGCTCTTCACCGTCTGGTTCTCCGCGGCCAGCGTCAGCAGTGCGCTCACGTCACTTCTCCGCGAGGACGGGCTTGAGCATCTTCAGCAGGGTCGTGTCGTCGAGCGCCTCCAGGGCACGCGCGGCGACCTTGCCGTTGCGGTCGACGATGAGCGTCGAGGGGATGAGCTGCGGGTTGAGCGTGCCCTTCTTGAAGCGGAGCATCAGCTTGCCCGTGGGGTCGTACAGGCTCGGGTACTGGACCCCGTGCTCCTTCTCGAAGGCGAGGGCGGGGGTGGTGCTGGTGTCCCGGGTGTTGATGCCGACGAACTGGACGCCCTTGTCCGCGTACTGCTTGGAGACCTTGGCGAAGTACTGCGCTTCCTCCCGGCACGGACCGCACCAGGAGCCCCAGACGTTGAGGACGACGACCTTGCCCTTGTAGTCGGCGACGTCGAGGCTCTTGCCGTCGACGGTCTTGCCGGACAGGTCCGGGGCCGCGGCGCGCTTGCCGGCCGGCACGGTGTCGATGCCGTTCTTGCCGGTGACGAAGTTGGTGTCGCCACCGCCACCGGAGATGCCGCCCTTTCCGCACGCGGACAGGGTGAGGGCCGCGGCGGCGGCCACAGCGGTGAGCAGGACGGCGCGGCTACGGGTACTCATGTGAAAAGTTTCGCATGCCCGTTCCGGGGCTCTCGCGCACCCCCCTGCCGGGTGGAAAACCCCATTTCAGGGCGTATTTACACAGGACATAAGGTGCATTACACCCAGCTCAGGCGGCGTCGGACGAGGCCGACCTGGAGTCCCGCAGGAACTCCTTCCAGCCGCCCGCGGGCCGCTGTCCGACCTCCAGCGTGCGCAGCTTGGCGAGCACCTCGGGCTTCTGCGCGTCCATCCAGTCCACGAACTGCCGGAAGGAGACCAGTCGCACGTCGGCACCCTTCTCCTTCTCGCGCGCGATGTGCTTGAAGGCCTCCTCGACGGAGTCCATGTAGATGCCGCCGTTCCACTGCTCGAAGTGGTTCCCGACGAAGAACGGTGCCCGGTTTGTCTTGTATGCCCGCTCGAATCCCTGGATGTACGCCTGCGCGGACTGCTTGCGCCAGCCCGGGTAGTTGCAGGAGGGCGCCTTGGTGGAGTTCACGGACTGGTTGGCGAGCATGTTGTAGTCCATCGACAGGACCTCGAAGGACCGCCCGGGGAAAGGTATCTGCTGCAACGGCAGGTCCCAGATGCCCAGCTTCTTCACCGGCCACGTCTGACGGCCGCCCGGCGAGGAGGCGTCGTAGCGCCAGCCCAGCTTCTTGGCGGTGGGCAGCAGGTTGCCCTGGCCGAGCAGACAGGGCGTACGGCCGCCGACCAGCTCCTTGTCGTAGTCGAACGGCAGCGACGGCAGGTCCGACCAGCCGGTGTTGGTCCGCCACTCCTTCACGAACGCCTTGGCCTGCCGGATCTCGCTCTCCCACTGCTGCGGGGTCCAGTTGCCGACCGTGCCGGTGCCGGCGCAGAAGTGCCCGTTGAAGTGGGTGCCGATCTCGTGCCCCTCCAGCCAGGCCCGGTGCACGTTCTTCAGCGTGGCCTTGATGTGGTCGTCGGTGAGGTAGCCGATGTCGGAGGCGCCGCGCGGGTTGTTCGGGGGCTCGTACAGCCGCTTCTTCGACTCGGGCAGCAGGTACAGCCCCGAGAGGAAGAAGGTCATGCTCGCACCGTGCTCCTTGGCCAGGTCCAGGAAGCGCGGGAAGAGGCCGTTGCCGACCTCGCCGGCGCCGTCCCAGGAGAAGACCACGAACTGCGGCGGGGTCTGGCCCGGCTCCAGCGGCTCCGGCTTGGCCGGCTGGTGCGGCTGCCTGCCGGTGAAGGAGGTCGAGCCGTCACCGATGCGCCGCGCCGGACGCGCACCGCTCCCGTCCCCGGCCCCCGGCCGGCCCTGGCCGGAACCGTTCGGGTGCCGCTTGCCGTCCGAGGACGTGAGGCTCCCGCAGCCGGCGAGCGAGGCGGCGGCCGCCGCGCCCGCGCCGAGGCCGAGTACTCCCCTCCGGGAGAGGGTCCGGGAGAAGGTGCGCATGGAAATCCCCGATCGTCGCTGCCTGCTGGTCACCCAGTCAGAGGGCATGACGAACGGGGAGGTTCCGCTGATTTTTATGTTTTTCGCAAGGTTTCCGGCAAATGCACCCTAAGGCACGTCAAACGGGCCGCCAGGCACGGGTGTTGGGCCGGTCAGGCACCGAAGGCCTTCCCCTGGGCCGTGCCCTTGCCCTTCTGCGGCTTGGCACCGGCGCGCAGATGGACCGGGACGAGGTCGATGGCGGGCTCGCTGTAGCCCACGGACACGATCCTGTCGCCCTGATATGTGAAAGTCGTCAGGGAGGCCAGCGTGCACTGCCGCTTGCGCGGGTCGTGCCACAGCCGCCGCCGCTCGACGTACGACCGCACGATCCAGATCGGCAGCTGATGGCTCACCAGCACCGCCTCGTGCCCGCGCGCCTTGTCCTTCGCCGCGTTCAGCGCGCCCATCATCCGCACGACCTGGTCGACGTACGGCTCGCCCCAGGACGGCCGGAACGGGTTGACGAGGTGCTTCCAGTTCTCCGGCTTGCGCAGCGCACCGTCACCGACGCCGAAGGTCTTGCCCTGGAAGACGTTGTCGGCCTCGATCAGCCGCTCGTCGGTGTCGAGGTCCAGGCCGTGCGCCTTGGCGATGGGAGTGGCGGTCTCCTGCGCCCGCTCCAGCGGCGACGCGCAGACATGGGTGACGTCCCGCGAGGCGAGGTGCTCGGCGACCCGGTCGGCCATCTGCCGGCCCAGCTCGGACAGGTGGTAGCCGGACAGCCGCCCGTACAGGATCCCGTCCGGGTTCTCGACCTCACCGTGCCGCATCAGGTGGACGACGGTGATGTCCTTGGTGTCGCTCATTCTGCCGTGGCCTCCGCAGCCGCACGGGCCGCCGCCGGAAGGGCGTCGGCGATCTTCTGGATGGCCCGCTCGTCGTGGGCCGTGGACACGAACCAGGACTCGAACGACGACGGCGGCAGGTAGACGCCGTTCGCCAGCAACGAGTGGAAGAACGCGGTGAAGCGGTACGACTCCTGCCGCTTGGCGTCCTCGTAGTCGCGCACCTGCCGGTCCGTGAAGAACACCGAGAACATGTTGGAGGCCGTCTGCAGCCGGTGTGCCACGCCCTCCTTGCTCAGCGCCTCGGTGACCAGACCCTGGATCTGCCGCGAGACGGCGTCGACGGTGTCGTACGCGGCGTCGTCCAGCAGCCGCAGCTGGGCCAGGCCGGCGGCGGTGGCGACGGGGTTACCGGAGAGGGTGCCGGCCTGGTAGACCGGCCCGGCGGGAGCGAGGTGGGCCATGACGTCGGCGCGACCGCCGAAGGCCGCGGCCGGGAACCCGCCGCCCATCACCTTGCCGAAGGTCATGAGGTCGGGCTTGACGCCCTCCACGCCGTACCACCCGGCGCGGCTGGTGCGGAAGCCGGTCATCACCTCGTCGGAGATGAAGAGCGCGCCGTTCTTCCGGCAGGCGTCCTTCAGTCCCTGGTTGAACCCGGGGGCCGGCGGCACGACGCCCATGTTGCCCGGCGAGGCCTCGGTGATCACGCACGCGATCTCGCCCGGGTGCCGGTGGAAGGCCTCCTGCACGGCCTCCAGGTCGTTGTACGGCAGCACGATCGTGTCGCCCGCCTGCGCACCGGTGACCCCGGGCGTGTCCGGCAGCGCGAAGGTGGCGACGCCACTGCCGGCCGCGGCGAGCAGCGAGTCCACGTGCCCGTGGTAGCAGCCGGCGAACTTGATCACCTTCGAGCGCCGGGTGAACCCGCGGGCGAGCCGGATGGCCGACATGGTGGCCTCGGTGCCGCTGCTGACGAGCCGGACCTGCTCGACGGGCTCGACCCGGGCGACGATCTCCTCGGCCAGGGCCACCTCGCCCTCACCGGGCGTACCGAAGGACGTACCGCGGGCGACGGCCTCCTGCACGGCGGCGATGACCTCGGGGTGGGAGTGTCCGAGGATCATGGGACCCCAGGAGCACACGAGGTCGACGTACTCGCGCCCGTCGGCGTCGGTGAGATAGGCGCCCTTGCCCGACACCATGAACCGGGGGGTGCCGCCGACGGCACGGAAGGCGCGCACCGGGGAGTTCACCCCGCCCGGCGTGACGGCGGAGGCGCGGTCGAAGAGCGCCTGTGAGACGGGCGCGTCGTAGGGATATGGCGTTTCGCTCATGGCACTCATGACGTGCGACTTCTCCGGCTTCTCGGACTCCGGTTGCGGGGTGACCTCCTCAGGGTAGGCCGCGCCCCGGCCGGACCGTGGCCGACCTCAAGATCAAAGCGCCGCCGTCCGGCATGCATCTGCGAGACTGACACCTGATACACAAAGCTCCCGCGCACGTAATCATCAGGAGCCGGATGATCAGGGGCTGGAAAGATCCCCGTGGACTGTTGTTCCACCGCACGTTTCGGCGGGCGGCCGTGGGGGAGGTCACTGACACGATGATCGGGTTGCGCGGCGGGGGCCACGCGTCCTAGAAAAGCAGTCGGGTGGAGATATGCATCGCGGTGGCGGACTGGGCGAGGGGACTGATGACCTGGGTCCTCGACGTGCCCGGCGGGGAAGGCACCGGCGCGACGCGGAGGAAACGACCGAGGCACGGCAGGAAGCACGGCAGTCCGAGGCACGGCAGTCCGACGGCCGCCAGGCCGAGGCGCGACAGCCGGACGGACGTCAGGGCGAGGCACGACAGCCGGACGGACGCCCGGGCGACGCGCGTCAGGCCGAGGCGCGCCAGGCGGACGGCCGCCAGGCCGAGGCACGACACGGTGACGCACGCGAGGTGCAGGGGCTACGCGCCGACCGCCTCCGGGCGGGGAGCAGGAATGGTGGTCGAGTGGGGGTGACGTACAAATACTTCGGCGCGCCGGACGGCGCGACCGCGGCCCGTGTTCCCATCTCGATGCGCCCCGAGGAACTCGGCGGTGACGAGCTGGGCATGAACGGCATGTTCACCAAGATCAAGCCGGAGACGATGGCCGCGATGGTCCTGACCGGCATCGAGGGCGTCCCCCTGCACAAGGTCCCGCCCCTGGAACTGGTCGTCCTGCACCCCGACTACGCGGTCGTGAAACTCCCCATGACGGTCGTCGACCCCCTTCGCGGCATCGGCGAGGAGGCGGTGGGCGCGGCGGCGTTCATCTGGTCCACGGTCCCGGACCGCGGTGGCCCCCGGGACGCGTTCAACGTGTACCAGCTGCTGCACGAGTGGCAGGACTTCTCGCACCGGTTGCATGAGGCGGGGCATCAGCCGTACTGCCTTGTGTGGCCCTGAGCTGTGGTGTCAAGGCACGCCGCCGGATCCGGCCCGCCCTCGAGCGTGGCCTCACCCCATCCGGCGGATGTCCCGGGTGGCTTCGAGGAGGGGCCGCGGGTGGACACCGTCCTCCGGCCGGCCGTCGGAGGGCTTTCCCGGTGACTGCACCGACATGACGACGACCACCTGGTAGTCGCCGGGGTGCTCGTCCACGTCGGACCACGTGGTGCCGGGGCAGAGGCGGTCGACCGTCAGGGTCTTGGTGTAGGGGCGTCGGCCGACGGGGTACAGGAGGGCCGACGTATTGACCGGACCGGTGTCGGCGGCGGGCTTCTCGCGGCCGACGATGACACCGTGCTTGATCAGGAGGGCGGTGGGCGGGACATCGTTGATCGGCAGGCTGAGTGCCTCTGTCCGGTCGCGGGAGGTGATCCTGTAGCTGGTCCGCAGCGTGGAGCCCTGGCGCCGCAGGGACGTGACCGTCAGTCGCAGGGACTCATCGGGGCCGCTGAGGACGACCGGGGGTTCGACGGTGCCGCCGCAGGGCAGGGAGCGGTCCTGGAATTTCAGTGGCGGGGAGGTCGTGGTCGGGGCGGAGTGGACCGGACCACCGGCCAGGGTGCCGGAATCGGCCCCGCATCCGGTGAGGGCGAGCAGCAGGACGGGGACGGCGGGCAGCAGAAGGCGACGCATGAGTTCCTCCATGACGTGTCTGGAGCGGTGTGAGTCGGGCCGGCCGGAGGCGCGGGTCATCCGGCCAGGGGGGTGCGGGTGACGATCACTGCGTCGGGGGCCCGGGTGCCGGAGGACGCGGGATGCTGGGTGACGAGGACGACGGCCACTTCGTAGCCGCCCTTCCACACCGGACTCCAGGACGTTCCCCCGCACGGCCGGCCCTGCACCGGTGCGAGCCGGGCGCGGTGTGGACGGTCGGGGGTGATGGTCAGCCGGTGCGTGGTGTCCCCGGTGTTCCCGGACGCCGGTGCGGTCGGATCCTGACCGGCCACGACCCGGCCGTCCTTCAGGACGAGAATCCATGGCCCGCCGGACAGGACCGCCGGGGCAGTGGTGGAGTTGACCGAATAGGTGACCTGCGGTGTTCCGTCCGGGGCCGCGCGGACGTCAAGGACGCGTACGGTCACGGCTCCCCGGCCGGTGTCCGCCGGGATTCTCGCGCCGCAGGTGAGAGGGGGGAACGCCGGAACCGTGCCACTCGTCGCCGCGGGCGGTCTGATCACCGAGTCCGCCGGGGTCTTGATCTCCGGAGCGGAGGCGGACGGCAGCGAGTGCAGCACCACCGCGGCTGCCACGGCCAGACCTGCCCCGGCCACGGCGGCGTACCGGGCGCGCCGGCGTCGGCGCACCCGGGTCCGGACGCGGTCGGTGTCGATCTCCGGCGGCGGTGCGTGTTCCGCGGCGGCCAGCAACTGTTCGCGCAGATCCTGTGGCTTCACGTCTCCAGCCTTTCCGCAGCGGTGTGCTGCGCGGGTGGCCGCAACCGGGCACCCAGCCGAGCCAGCGCGTCACTCAGGTGACGCTTGACCGTGCCTTCCCCGCAGCCGAGCCGCGCCGCGATGTCCGCGGTGGACATGTCCTCGTAGTAACGGAGCACCACGCAGGCCCGCTGCCTCGGCGACAGGTCTCGCATGGCGTCCACGACGTCGATCCGGTGCATGACGGCTGCGCTGTGGTCGGCGGCCGGCGCCGTGGACACGAGCCGCGGAAGCGCACGGAGCCAACGGGCGCGGCGCCGGTGCAGGTCCAGGTAGCGGTTGAGCATCGTGCGGCGTACGTATGCCTCCGCCTCCCCCAGTTCCCACGCGCGGCGGGGCCGGGAGAAGACCCGTACCAGTGCCTCCTGAACCAGGTCGGCGGCCTCTGCGCGGTCGCCGCACAGCAGGAAGCCGTACCGGTTCAGTTCCGCGCCGCGCTCTTGCGCAAGCTCGGACAGCAGCGTCGACCATTCGGCCACGTTCCCTCCGATCCCCTCACCCGGTACCACGAACAACTCGCCCACCGGGTTGGGGGCTTGCGGCCAGGTTTTCCGACGGCCGCCGCGGACGGCGCGGCACGGGACGCCGCCCACACGCACGAAGGGCACCACGGGCTACGGGTGAAGCCCTGTGGTGCCCTTCATGGCGGCGCCGGGTCACTGATGCGGGTTCGGCTTCCGGCCGGAGTGACGGAGGACGCGGAGGTGCCGCGTGTCGGGGCCGGGGCGTGGCGAGCGTCCCGCCGTGGCAGGCGCTCGATCGCCGGGCGGGTTCCGGCTGTCAGGCCGCTACGGGCAGGGCGGCCGCTATCACGTTCCGGTCCTTGCGGCCGACCAGCGGGAACACGATCTTCAGGCCCTGCTCGTTGTCCGGCGAGGACACGATGAAGGACGAGTTGAGCAGGCGCTCCTTGATCTCCGTGCGGACGAGGCCGGCGCGCGGAATCGTCATCACGTGCTCTTCCGGCCGGGCGAATGTCGGGTTCGCCCGGAAGACGAAGATACGACGGTCGGTCATGGCCAGGTACATGGGCGCCGGTGCGGGGATGACGGCCATCGCACCGCCGCTCATGATCGCCGAGGCGGCCGCGAACACAGCGGTCCGGCGCACCGAGACCGACCTCAGGTTCACGATGGTCGTCACCTCGACCTGCTCACCGGACTCGAGCATGGGATCTATGGCGGCCAGCAGCAGTCGGCGGCGCTTTGCGTTCACGGGTGTAACTCCTGCGTTCGTACGGGAACCGGACGGGGGGACGCTTCCGCCCGGCAGGCAGCGGTCCGGATTCCGGGCCTCGCCACAGGATGCCGTGGCTCCGCAGGCGGCCGCGGGCCGGGCTCCCTCGCGAGGCACGGCCGGCGTGAGCTGTCGGCATACCTTGCCACACAGGTGCAAAGGGTTCCCGTCGAGGCGAACGGGTGCACGTCACCGGTCAGGGACAGCCGTCTACGATCAGCCGCCATGGACTGGCTGGAGCGGGCGGCGAAGCTGAGGCAGTGGACCAGGAGCGGAACGCGCGCTCCGCACAAGCCGCTGCTGCTCCTGTACGCCCTCGGCCGGTTCCAGGAGGACGCGGAGAGCGGGCTGCGGTACAGCGCCGTGGAAGAGGATCTGCAGCGCCTGCTGACCGAGTACGGGCCGCCGAACAGGACGACGCCGGCCTATCCCTTCCACCACCTGGTCAGCGACGGTGTCTGGGAGGTGCGTACCGATCGCGGGCCCGGCGGCCCGCAGCCCGGGGCGCGCCCGGTCGCGGCCGGTCACCGCGACTGGCACGCCCGCCAGGTGTTCCACGGCGAGCCGCGCCCCACCACGCCGGCCTGACCGCCCATGCCGGCGGCCGGCTGGACGCGGCCTGTCAGACCGGCTGGAGGCGGTCCGTCAGGCCTGCCTCCTCGAACGCCCGGACCACGTCATCGCGCGACTCCGTGAAGTGGGCCCAGCTGTCGCAGTGCGCGGCGACCACCCGGCGGGCCTCGAGGAGTTGCGCGGCGGCCGCCGTGCCGCGGCCGTCGAGGACGAGGAGGGCGTCGTCCAGCGCGGGCATGCGGGGCGCGCCGGCGAAGAGGACGGCGGTGTCGACCGGGGCGTACCGGGCGGCGATCTCCTTGACGAGGTCCAGGGACGCGTTGTCGCCGCTGACGTAGACGCTGGGCAGGCCGGCGGAGGTCAGCACGAAGCCGGTGACGTCGCCGACGAGCGGCTCGGAGCCCTCGGGGCCGTGCAGGGCGGGGGCCGCGGTCACGGTGACCGTGCCGCCGTCGGGGCGGGGCAGGTCCACCGACTGCCACGGGGTGAGCGGCTCGGTGGTGCCGCCGAGGCGTCCGGCCGCCGCGGGGGTGGTGAAGGTGCGCGGTACGGCGGCGAGCAGGGCGCGGCCGGAGTGGTCGAGGTTGTCGGCGTGCTGGTCGTGGGAGAGCAGGACCACGTCGACGGGGCCCAGTTCGGCGAGGGGGGTGCGGGGCGGGGCGGTCTTGACGAGGGTGCGGCCGCCGCTGGGCGAGGGGTAGTCGCCGGGGTCGTCGAAGGTCGGGTCGGTGAGGAAGCGGAGGCCGCCGTACTCGATGAGGACGGTGGGGCCGCCGAGGACTTTGACCGGTATCTGCATGCCGACTCACCTCACGGATAGAATGAATGTCATCCGTGAGAAACGCTAGACCTTCTCACGGATGGAAGCAAGGCCTAACATGAGGAACATGGAGAACGAGGGACAGAGCCCGCAGCCGCTCACGGGCGGGAGGGACGATCAGTGCGGGCCGCCCCTGCCCCCGGCCCCCGGCGCCGGGCAACACCTCGCCCTCGATCTCGCCAACACCGCGATCGCCCTGCCGGGCGGCCAGTCGGCGGACCTGCTCGACACGCCGGCCGCGGCTCAGCACTGGCTGACGGTCCGCGGCCTCGCTCCGGCCGGCGCAGACCTGCGGGAGACCTGCGCGAGCCGGCTGCGTGCCCTGCGCGAGGAGATCCGCCTGCTGCTCGCCGCCCGGGTCGCCGGTGAGCCCGCCCCCGCCGGCGCTCTCACCGCCCTCAACGACGCGCTCACTCTCGCCCCGGCCGCCTCGCTGCTGCACTGGTCCCCGGACCGGGGGCTGTACCGGGCCGCCGCCCACCCCACCACCCAGATCGTCGAGCACGCCCTGGCCGCCCTCGCCGCCGACGCCGCCGACCTGCTCACCGGGCCGGACGCCGAGCGGCTGACCGCCTGCGGCTCCGCTCCGTGCAACCGCTACCTGCTCCGGCACGGCCGGCGCCACTGGTGCTCCACCCGCTGCGGCGACCGCGCCCGCGCGGCCCGCGCCTACGCCCGCCGCACCCAGCGGGACGCGGCGGAGTAGCTGGCCGAAAACCGCCGCCCGAAGGAGAGCCTCCGCCTTCCGGAGAGCGACCGGCCCTCCCCGGAGAGCGACCGGTGCCGGCGGATGGCGAGCGATCGGCCCGTCCCGGCGGTCCCGAACCTCGAAGTGTGGCCGCTACACACACATCTCCCCCACTGAAATGACATGAACGGTTCACCGAGACGCTGTCTTCGGCGCCCGGAGCCGACAATGTCCGGCCATTGACTCTCCCCGCGCGGGGCACGCCGTTCCCGCACATGTCGCTGCATGTCCTGCACGGTGCATGAGGGGGCCATACGTGGTGTCCGCGGTAGAGGGGTCCGGCAGAACGGAGCCCAGCAGATCCGAACGGCCGGAAAAACCTGAAAGCCCACCGCCCCGGCGGACGTTCGCCGCGCGCGGCCTCGGGGACCGGATCTTCCGCTACCTGCTCACGGCCACCGGCGTGACCGTCCTCACGATCATGGCGGCGGTCGGCCTCTTCCTGCTGCTCAGGGCCGGACAGGCGCTGCGGGCCCGCGGCTTCGCCTTCCTCACCACCGCCGAATGGCAGCCGGACGTCCACCGGTTCGGCATCGCCGCGGTCCTCACCGGAACCCTGCTGATCGCCGCCGTGGCCGTCACGATCTCGGTGCCGCTGGCCGTGGGCACCGCACTGTTCATCTCCGACGTGGCCCCGCGCCCGCTGCGGCGCACGCTCGTCACGATGGTCGACCTGATGGCGGCCGTGCCGTCGGTGGTGTACGGGCTGTGGGGCCTGTTCTTCCTCCAGCAGCACGTGATCGGCCTGTCACGCTGGCTGAGCGACTGGTTCGGCTGGATCCCCCTGTTCACGGTGGACGGCACCCAGCCCGGCGAGCCGCTCGCCTCCGAGAGCGTCTACACCGCCTCCACCTTCGTCGCCGGGATCGTCGTCGCCCTCATGGTGGCGCCGATCCAGTGCTCGGTGATGCGCGAGGTGTTCGCGCAGGCCCCGGCCGGCGAGCGGGAAGGCGCGTACGCGCTCGGCGCGACCCGCTGGGGCATGATCCGGGCGGTCGTCCTGCCGTACGGCAAGGGCGGGATCATCGGCGGCACGATGCTCGGGCTCGGCCGGGCGCTCGGCGAGACCATCGCCGTCTACCTGATCATCTCGCCGGTCTTCGTCATCCAGCCGCACATCCTGCAGACCGGCTCGAACTCCGTCTCGTCCCTCATCGCCCTGCACTACGGCGACGCCTCCGCCTTCGGCATGTCGGCGCTGATGGCGGCGGGCCTGGCGCTGTTCCTGCTCACCCTGGCGGTCAACTTCACCGCTTCCTCCATCGTGGCCCGTTCCCGGTCCGGCGCGCAGAGCGAGGCATGAGATGACCGTCGCAGAGATGGAAAAGGCCGGCGAAGAGAGGGAAAGGCCCGGCGAAGCGACCGGGTCCGCTCCCGCGGTGGCCGCCGCCGGACTCCCGGACGTCCCCCGGCGCATCGGCGGTGTCACCCGCTCCGGCGTCCTGTCGCTGCTGGGCGCCGCCGCCTCGGGCCTGTGCACGGCCGTGCTGCTGTTCGGCGAACTCGCCCCGTTCTCCGGCGCACTGGGCTTCACCGTCACGGGGTACGCCGCCTTCCTGCTGGTCTACGCCGTTCTCACCGGCCTGGAGGAGGACGCGCAGGCGGTACGGGACCGGGTGATGACCGTGGTGCTGTGGAGCGCGGCCGCACTGCTGTTCAGCGGTCTCGCCCTGGTCGTCGGCTTCACCGCCTGGCGGGGCCGGGAGGCGCTGCCGCACACCAACTTCTTCACCCAGGACATGCAGGCGGCCGGCCCCCTGGACCCGCTCACCAACGGCGGTGTCGCGCACGCGATGCTCGGCACCCTCACGATGATCAGCATCGCCCTGCTGATCACGGTCCCGCTCGGACTGGCCTGCGCGGTCTACCTCAACCAGATCCCCGGCCGCTTCTCCCGCTTCGTGCGGACGATCGTGGAGGCGATGACCGCGCTGCCCTCGATCGTGGCCGGACTGATGGTGTACGCCACCTGGATCCTCGGGCTCGGCATGCAGAAGTCGGGGCTCGCGGCCGGGTTCGCGATCAGCGTGATGATGCTGCCGATCGTGATCCGGGCGGCGGACGTGGTGCTGCGGCTGGTGCCGGGCACGCTGACGGAGGCGGCGGAGGCGCTGGGCGCGCCGCGCTGGCGGACCGTGTGGCACGTGGTGCTGCCCACCGCACGCTCCGGCCTGGCCACCGCGGTCATCCTCGGCACCGCGCGCGGCATCGGCGAGACCTCGCCGGTCCTGCTGACCGCCGGCTTCACGGCGGGGCTCAACGCGGACCCCACCGAGGGGCCGATGGTGTCGCTGCCCCTGGCCGTCTTCAACTTCGTCAAATCACCCGAGCCGGCGATGATCGCCCGCGGTTTCGGCGCGGCGGCGGTCCTGATGGCCCTGGTGCTGGTCCTCTTCGCCGTCGCCCGCGTCATCGGCGGCCGGGGACCGGGCCACCAGAGCAGGCGCCAGACCCGCAAGGCGCTCCGCGCGTCCCGCAGGGACTCCGAGCGGTTCGCCGAACTCCACGGGCCGGGCCTGCGCTTGTTCGAGACCGGCCCTGCCGACGACGGCCCCGACGGCCCCGACGGCCCCGACGACTCCGGCAACCCCGACGCCCCCGGCGACTCCCGCGACGCCGACGCCCCCGCAGCCGCCGACGCCCCCGACCCCGCCGACGGCGAACAGCCCTCGTCCTCCGTAGGAGACACGCACTGATGTCCAGCCTTGTCATCAACGCCCTACGACGGCTGGGCATCCTGGCCGCCCTGATAGGGATCCTCAGCACCGCCACCCCGGCGTCGGCCGACAGCTACACGCCCATCTCGGGCGCGGGCTCCACCTGGGCCGAGAACGCCGTCGACGAGTGGCGCCGGGCCGTCAACCAGTACGGCATGCGCATCAGCTACGCCGGCACCGGCTCCTCCGACGGCCGCCGCCAGTTCCTCAGCGGCACCGTGGACTTCGCGGTCTCGGACATCCCGTTCCAGACCCACCCGACCGACGGCTCCGCCGCGGAACGCCCGGCGGCCGGCTCGTACGCCTACATGCCGATCGTGGCCGGCGGCACCGTCTTCATGTACCACCTGACGGTCAACGGCAAGCGGGTCACCAACCTGCGGCTGTCCGGGGACGTCGTCACGAAGATCTTCACCGGGGTCATCCGGACCTGGGACGACCCGGTCATCAAGGCCGACAACCCCGGGCTGCAGCTGCCCCACCGCACGATCGTCCCGGTCGTCCGCTCCGACGGCTCCGGTTCCACCGCCCAGTTCACGCTGTGGATGGCCAACCAGCACAAGTCGCTGTGGCAGGCGTACTGCCGCCGCGTCGGCCGCTCCGGCGCCTGCGGGCAGACCTCGTACTACCCGACCGTCCCCGGCATGATCGCCCAGTCCGGCGACCTCGGTGTGGCGGGCTACGTGGCCCAGAACTACGGCGAGGGCGCGATCGGTTACGTCAACTACTCCTACGCGCTCAACGCGCACTACCCGGTCGCCAAGGTCCTCAACCACGCCGGCTACTACACCGAGCCCACCCCGCAGAACGTGGCGGTCTCCCTGCTCAAGGCGAAGATCAACACGAACAGGCGCAGCCCGGACTACCTCACCCAGCAGCTCGACGGCGTCTACAACGACAGCGACAAGCGCAACTACCCGCTGTCCAGCTACTCGTACATGATCCTGCCGCTGAAGGTGCAGGGCACCTTCACCAAGGTCAAGGGCAAGACGCTCGGCGCGTTCTCGTACTACTTCATGTGCCAGGGCCAGCAGCAGGCTCCCCAGCTCGGCTACTCGCCGCTGCCCATCAACCTGGTGAAGGCGGGCTTCGACCAGATCCGCCGGATCCCGGGCGTGCAGGCGCAGAACATCAACATCAAGAACTGCAACAACCCCACCTTCACGCCCGACGGCCACAACCGGCTCGCCGACACCGCGCCCTACCCGCCGGCCTGCGACAAGAAGGGCGCCCCGCCGTGCACCACGGGCACCGGCGGCACCAAGGACGACGGCGGCGGCACGGGCGGCGCGTCGGGCGGTCCGGGCAACGGAGGCGGTACCGGCGGCGGTTCCGGGAACGGCGGTACGGCCGGGGGCGGTGGCGGCGGGTCCGGCTCCGGGCCGGGATCCGGGTCGGGGCCGGGATCGGGGAGCGGGGGCGCGCAGCCGTCCGTCGACCCCGACACCGGGCAGACCATCGCCCCGGGCGGCGGCTCCGGCGCCGGCGGCAACGGCGGCGGCGGTACGGCGGCCGACGGGACCATCGCCCTCGCCCAGCCGGTCGCCGTGGCAGCCGGGCACGGCTGGACCGGGACGCAGACCCTGATGCTGCTCGCCGCGTTCCTCGTCCTCGGCCTGCTCCTGCTGCCCTCCCTGGTCTCCCGGCTGGTCGGCTCCCGTTCCGGACTCGACGCCGGCCGCGACCGCGGGGACGAAGGGAGCACCCGGTGACACCCCGTACCCCGGCGGCACGCCTGCGTACGCGCTCCCGCCGTGCCCTCACCCGCCTGCTCGCCGGCGCCGCCGTCGGCGCCCTGGCCGGGCTGGCCGTCGCCCAGGCGGCCCCGTCCGCCGCCGCGGCCGGCGACGGCACCCGCTCCGCCGTCACGGTCTCCGGGCGCGGCGAGTTCAAGGACATGAGGTTCACGGTGGACCGCACCACCCACCTCACCAGCCAGGCGATCAAGGTGACCTGGACCGGCGGCACCCCGACCGCCTTCGCGGGCACGCTGTTCAACACCGACTTCGTGCAGATCATGCAGTGCTGGGGCGAGGACGACCACAGCGTGCCCGGCAACCCGGGCCCGCCGCGCACCCAGTGCCAGTACGGCGCCTCCCCCACCACCGACCGCGGCAACTGGCCCGGCAACGGCCAGGACGACACCCGCCAGGTCTTCTACAGCGCCGCCCCCACCAACTACGGCCAGGACGACGTCTACGGCGCCGCCAACCCCAACGCCCCCGCCGAGGTGCCGTTCAAGGCGGTCGACGGCACGGTCATCACCACCAACACGCAGAACAACCCCTTCTACAACCGCAACACCACCAACGAGGTCGACTTCGCCCGCACCGGCGCCGACGGCACCGGCCAGGAGTACTTCGAGGTGCAGACCGCCAACGAGGCCCCGCACCTGGGCTGCGGCCTGCCCGTCGGCGCGGGCCGCACGGCGGGACCCCGCCCCTGCTGGCTGGTGATCGTCCCGCAGGGGCACCTGGACCTGGACGGCAAGCCGTACACCGACCACAGCCAGGTCAACGCGGGCTCCCCGGTCTCCTCCACCAACTGGAAGAACCGCATCGCGATCCCGCTCGGGTTCAACCAGGTCGGCACCAACTGTGCGCTCGGCGCCAAGGAGCGGCCCACCGTCGGCAGCGAGCTGGCCGCCGACGCCGTGACCAGCTGGCAGGCGGCCCTGTGCCCGGCCGGCAAGGTCTACGGCTACACGCAGCTGGGTGAACCGGACACCCGCGCCCGGCTCACCGCCGACGGCGCGGGCGGCCTCGGCTTCACCACCCGGGCGCTGGGCGCCGACACCGGCACGTCGGCCCCGTCCGGGACGACGACGTACGCGCCCGTCGCACTCTCCGGTGCCGTGATCGGGTTCACCATCGAACGCCGGCCCAGGGCCGGGGCACCGGACGACATCCGCAGGCTGGCCGGCACGAAGGTGGAATCGATCAAGCTCACCCCCCGCCTGGTCGCCAAGCTGCTGACCGAGTCGTACCGCAACTCGCCCTGGGGCGCGGTCCTCAGCAACCGCACCGCCCGGGGCTACGGCTGGGCGAAGAACAACCCCGCCGGGCTCGCCACCGACCCCGAGTTCGTCTCGCTCAACCCCGAGTTCGCCTACCTGTCGGTCGCCGAGACCCCGGCCACCGACACCGACCTGCTCACCTCGCTCGGCCACACCGACACCGCCCGCGCCCTGTGGCAGTGGATCCTGGCCGACAAGCAGGCCCGGCAGTTCCTCGCCGGGGTCTCCGACGACTGGGGCACACGGGTCAACCCGTACTACAGCACCAACCCGGACCTGAACCCCGCCGGCGCCGCCTTCGACCCCGCGCACGCCGACGACTACCCGAAGTCCGACCCGTGGTGCACCGTCCCGCCCGGCACCGACGCGCCCAAGGACGCCACCCAGTGCATGACGGACTTCCACCCCTACGTCACCGACATGCACGCCGGTGCCCTGCACACCCGGCGCGCCGACATCCTGTGGAAGTCGACCTGGGACCCGCTGGCCAACCCGCCCGCGTACAGGCTGCCCGGCCCGCAGACGGTCGGTTCCCGGTTCGTCATCACGGTCACCGACGCCGCCTCGGCCGCCCGCTACGGCCTGCAGACCGCGCACCTGCGCAACGCGGCCGGCAAGTTCACCGCCCCCACGCCGGACGCGCTGACCGAGGCCGCCAAGAGCGCCGCCGGCAAGGACGTCGCCGAGATCAGCCCGGCGGACGCCACCGCGAAGGGGGCCTACCCGCTCGCCCAGCTGGTGTGGGCGGCCGTACGACCCGGCTCGCTCGCGGCGGACGCCCGCGCGGACTACGCGGCGCTGCTGCGGTACGCCGCCGGTGACGGCCAGGTCGCCGGAGCCGCCCCGGGCCGGCTCCCCGCCGGGTACGCCCCGCTCTCCCACGGCCTGCGCGAGCGTGCCCTGAAGGCCGCCGACGCGCTGCTGCACTACACCGGCCCGGGCCCCGGCGGGGACGACGGCGGCACGGACGGCGGCACCACCGGCGGCTCGAGCGGCGGCACCACCGGCGGCGGCGAGGAGACCACCGGCAACGGCACCGGTTCGAGCGGCACGCTCTCCGGCGGCGCCTCGGGCGACGGCGGTGCGGCCGACGGCGGCAACGGCGGCGGCGGTTCGGCGTCGCCGAGCGCGAAGGCGTCGTACGACGGCGGCGAGGCCGTCCAGACGACCGCCGCCGGGACCACCCCCGACGACCCCGGAAACCCGCTGCGGTACGCCGTGCCGGCCGGGGCCGCGCTCGGCGCCGCCGCCGGGCTCGGGGCGCCCTTCGCCGGTGGCCGCCGGCTGCGGCTGCCCCTGCGGCTGCCGCTGCCCGGCGGCCGCACGGTGACGGTCCTACCCGCCTTCACCCTGCCGGAGTGGCTGCGCAGGCCGCAGCCCTGACCCGGCCCCACGGACGGCCGCCCGCCCCGACAGGCACTCGGGGCGGACGGCCCGCACCACCCTGCCAGATCCCTCTCCCTTCTCCCTCTTCTCCGTACTACCGTCAGGAGACTCTCGATGCGCAGAACGCGCTCATCGGCGGCGCTCGTCGCCGCCGCCGTGGTGGCCGGCGGCCTGGCTCTGGCGAGCCCCGCGCACGCCGACCCCACCCCCGCCGGGACCTTCCGCAAGCTGGTCGGCGTCGGCTCCGACACCACCCAGGACGTGCTCAACGCCCTGGCCGGCGACACGGTGAACAACAAGAGCTACGCCGACACGGCCGTGAAGTCGGCGAGCGGCGCGGGCATCGCCTCGTACGACGCGATCGAGCCCGGAACCGGCTCCACCAGCTCCTCCGTCCAGACCCGCTCCGGCGGCCCGGCGTTCCTGCGCCCGAACGGCTCCGGCAAGGGCCGGCTCGCCCTCAGCGAGTCGCTGACCGGCGACAAGTACCCGGACTCCGCCGGCGTCTCCATCAAGAACCAGGTCGACTTCGCCCGCTCCTCCAGCGGCCCGAGCACCTCCGGCACCGCACTGACCTACATCCCGTTCGCCCGGGACGCGGTCGGCGTCGCGGTGAAGGGCCCGGCGCTGGACAGCCTCACCGTGGACCAGCTGCACGACATCTACTCCGGTGCGCTCACCAAGGTGGGCGGGCAGACCGTGCACCCGAAGATCCCGCAGAGCAGCTCCGGCACCCGCAAGTTCTTCCTGTCGGCGATCGGCCTGACCGACGCCACGCTCTCCCCGGACATCCCGACCGTCCAGGAGAACCAGGCCGACAGCGCGATCACCGAGGACGGCGCGCTGGTGCCGTTCTCCGTCGGCAGCTGGATCGCCCAGAACAACGGCGTCGCCCCGGACTACAGCAAGGCCGCGGCGGCGGCCGGCGCGCACCTGGCGGCCGTGCAGCTGCCCGGTGACTCCGGCGCCACCACCCCGGTGATCACGGTCAACGGCAAGCTGTCCCCGGTCACCGCCTACTACGAGAACGCCACCTTCGGCCGGGACGTCTACAACGTCGTGCCGTCCCGGGCGATCGACCCGGCCGGCATCTTCTACGACAAGGACCTCTACGACGTCTTCGTCACCAGCGGCAGCCACAAGGCCGCCCTGGCGTCGGACGCCGCCGAGAAGGTCATCGCCGACTTCGGCTTCGTCAACGAGCCGTACAACGGCTCCGTCAGCGTGGCCAAGCACGCCAAGCTGGGCGGCCTGGAGGAGTCGGGCATCGACACCTCCACGCCCGCCAAGCCGGGGAACCTGAAGGCCGCCCCGGGTGACGCGAGCCTGAAGCTGTCCTGGACGGCGCCGGCGCCCACCGGTCTGCCGCTCACCGACTACCGGATCACACTGACCCGGGCCGACGGCACGGTGGCGGCGGTCAAGGACGTCCCCGCGCCGGCCACCTCGTACACCTTCACCGGTCTGGCCGACGGCACCTACACGGCCGTGGTCGCGGGCGCCAACCTCAACGGCACCGGCGCCCCCGCGACCTGGACCGGCGCGGTCAGGTTCGCCAGCACCACCAAGGCGACGGCCGCCACCACCGCGTACGGCAGGACGCCGAAGGTGACCGTCACGGTGACCGGCTCGCACGGCGTGGCCCCCACCGGCAAGGTCACCGTGAAGGAGGGCTCCACGGTCCTCGGCACCGGCGCCCTGGACGGCTCCGGCAAGGCCTCCGTCGCCCTGTCGAACCACCTCAAGGTCGCCACGCACACGCTGACCGTCTCCTACGCGGGCAACGGCAAGCTCAACGCGTCCTCCACCACGGCCACCCTGAAGATCACCAAGGCGACGCCGTCGGTGAGCAGCTCCGCACCCGGCTCCATCAGCCACACCGCGAGGGCCAAGGTCTCCGTCAAGGTCACCGCGACCGGCACCACCCCGGGCGGCACCGTGCGCATCTACGAGGGCTCCAAGGTCCTCGCCACGGGCACGCTGAGCGGCGGCAAGGTGACCGTCACCCTGCCGAAGCTGAGCCGCGGCTCGCACAAGCTGCACGCCTTCTACGCCGGCTCCTCGACGGTGAACTCCAGGTCGGGCGCCGACTTCACCGTCAAGTCCACCTGATCCGTCCCCACCCGCACCGCTGCCAGGGAGCCCGCCCCCGCTCCCCGGCAGCCCCCTACGCACAGTGAAGGAGGCGGGCCGCCGTGACCGTCGCCGCCCCTGCCGCGCTCGCACCGGCCGCGCCCGGCGCCCGGGTCCGCGGCCTGACCGCCGTACACCACCTGGCCCGCGGTGCCCTGCTCAGCCTGGCCGCGCTGCTGCTCGGCTGCACCGTCCAGCTGCTGCTGCTCAGCGGCATCCAGCAACACAGCGCCCAGCACGCCGCCTTCGACGAGCTGCGCAGACAACTCGCCCTCGGCACCGCGCCGGTGGCCCAGACCGACCAGCAGGGCGCGCTGCTGGGCCCCGGCACCCCGGTCGCGCTCATCGACGTACCGGAGCTGGGCCTGTCGCAGGTCGTCCTGGAGGGCACCGACTCCACCGTCCTGACCGGCGGTCCCGGGCACCGCCGGGACACCCCGATGCCCGGGCAGTCCGGCACCAGCGTGCTGATGGGCCGCGCCGCCGCGTACGGCGGGCCGTTCGGGCACCTGGCCGATCTGGCCGAGGGCGACACGTTCACCGTGACGACCGGCCAGGGCAAGGCCCGCTACCAGGTCATCGGCGTCCGCCGGGCCGGCGACCCGGCGCCCGCACCGCCGGCCACCGGCAAGGGCCGTCTGGTGCTGGTGACGGCCACCGGGACGCGATTCATGCCGGACGGTGTGCTCCGCGTCGACGCCGACCTGGTGTCGGCGCCCTTCCAGACCCCGGCCGCGGTCATCCGGGCCGGCACCCTGCCGGACTCCGAGGAGCCGCTGGCCCGCCCCTCCGAAGTGCCGTGGCCGCTGGTGATGTGGCTCCAGGCGCTGCTGCTCGCGTCCGTCGCCGCGGTGTGGACCTGGCACCGCTGGGGCCGCCACCAGACGTGGCTGGTCCTCGCCCCGGTCATCGCCGTGCTCGGCCTCCGGGTCGCCACGCACGCGACCGAACTCCTCCCGAACCTGCTGTAGCCCTTTGTGATCGAGGTGGCCCCATGACCGACACCGCCGTACTTCCCGTGACCGACGCACCGGCCACCGTGCCCGCCGCCCTGGAGGCCCGCGCGGTCTCGGCCTGGTTCGGCGGGCACCAGGTGCTCAGCCGGGTCTCGCTGACCATGCCGGCGGGCCGGGTGACCGCCCTGATCGGCCCTTCCGGCTGCGGCAAGTCCACGTTCCTGCGCACCCTGAACCGCATGCACGAGCTGATCCCGGGGGCCGCCTTCGGCGGTGAGGTGCTCTTCGAGGGCGAGGACGTCTACGCACCCGAACGCCGTCTCACCGACGCCCGGCGCCGCATCGGCATGGTCTTCCAGAAGCCGAACCCGTTCCCGGCGATGTCGATCTACGACAACGTGGTGGCCGGCCTGAAGCTGACCGGTGTCCGCGCGAGCCGCCGCGAGAAGGACGAACTGGTCGAGGAGTCGCTGACCCGGGCCGGGCTGTGGAAGGAGGTCCGCGACCGGCTCCGCAGACCCGGCGGGGCGCTCTCCGGCGGCCAGCAGCAGCGCCTGTGCATCGCCCGCGCCCTCGCCGTCCGCCCCCGGGTGCTGCTCATGGACGAGCCGTGCTCGGCGCTCGACCCGACATCCACCCGCCGCGTCGAGGAGACGATCCAGGACCTGCGCGACCAGATCACGATCGTCATCGTCACGCACAACATGCAGCAGGCGGCCCGCGTCTCCGACCAGTGCGCGTTCTTCCTCGCCGAGCAGGGCACGCCCGGCGGGATCGTCGAGCACGGCCCCACGGAACAGATGTTCAACTCACCGGCGGACGAGCGCACGGCGGACTACGTGGCGGGCCGCTTCGGCTGAGCCGCAGCGCACGGCGGACTACGTGGCGGGCCGCTTCGGATGAGCCGCAGCGCACGGCTCACCGGCACAGCTCCATGGCCCAGTCCTCCAAGCCCCCCGGCCACCGGCGGTGGGCGCATCCCGCGGGACGGAAGTTGCGCAACGGTTAGTGGCGCATCCGCACGGCATCGGCCCCAACCGACCCTACGTATTGTAGGTTCCCAACCGGCGGCGGCCGCCGGGCTGTTCACACTGCTCAACGGGGGACCCATGCAGGACACCACGGAAACGGAGCCCGGCACGGAGGTCTGTGCGGGCAGTCTCGCGCCGACCCTGACGCTGCTGGTCGTCAGCCTGGTCGTCGCCGCCGTCGGCGTGTACGAGCTGTGCGGTTTCGGCCTGCACAGCCTCGCCCGGCGCCCCCACCTGTTCAGCGACGGACTGGCGACCGGCGGGGTGATCGTGGCCACCGTGGCCGCCGGCGCCGCCGTGGGCAACCTGGCCTGGACGCTGACGGCGGCCCGGCGCGGCAGCGGCGGCTGACGCGTCGGGGACTGCCGCCCGTACGGAAGCCCGCCGTCCCGTCATCCGGGGGCTGTAGGGTCTGCGCTGCCCCGTCCCCGTCCCCAAGGGGTGATCCGTCACCATGCCCGCTCCCCAGACGACCCTGAGCCCGCCCCAGGCTCCCGCCGCAGAAAACGCCCGCCGCGTCACCCGCCTCCTCCCGCCGTCCTTCCGTGCCTTCTCCGGTGACGACCGGCTGCGCAGCCGCGCCGCCACGGCCACCGTCTGGTACCTGCGGCTGCTGGTCGTGCTGAACATCGCCGCGGTCGTGTCGCTGCCGTTCCGCGAGGAGGTGCACGAGCACAACGCGGGCGAGTACTTCACCCCGTACCTGGCAACCGCCGGCCTGGTCTCGGCGGTCCTCGCCCTCTTCCTCGCGGTGGTGATGCGCCGCCGCAAGCGAGCCGCCTGGCTCTTCAACCTCCTCCTGGCCGGCCCGCTCTTCGGCCTGTACGTCGTCGCCCTCACCCGCGCCCCGTACCGCGAGCACGCCTTCAACTGGGTGTCCACCGCCCTCACCGGCCTGTTCGTCGCCGCCCTGCTGCTCGGCCGGCGCGAGTTCGACGCCATCGGCGACCGCTCCAACCCGCGCCTCGCCCTCGCCGTCGGCGTGGGCGGCACCCTGGTCGGCGGCGGCCTGGGCACCCTCCTGGTGCACGCGACGAACAAGGTGGCCGGCGCCTCCCTGAGGGAGGAGATCTCCTACACCCTGCTGCGCGGCATCAGCGTCGGCCCGCTCGCCGACAGGATCGCCGCCGTACAGGCCCCCCGCTGGGCGGACATGGTCGTCAACACCCTGATGGCCGTCACGTCCCTGCTGGTCCTCTACGCCTGCTTCCGCGCCCCGCGCGGCGCCTGCCTGCTGGCACCGCAGGACGAGGCCCGGCTGCGCACCCTCCTGGACCGGCACGGCGACCGTGACTCCCTCGGCTACTTCGCCCTCCGCCGCGACAAGTCCGTCATCTTCTCCCCCAGCGGCAAGGCCGCCATCGCCTACCGTGTGATCGGCGGGGTCAGCCTCGCCTCCGGCGACCCGATCGGCGACCCCGAGGCCTGGCCCGGCGCCATCGACGCCTGGCTCGCCGAAGCCCGCCGGCACGCCTGGACGCCGGCGGTGATGGGCGCGAGCGAGGAAGCCGGCACCATCTACGCCCGGCACGGCCTGGACGCGCTCGAACTCGGCGACGAGGCGATCGTGGAACTGGCCGACTTCACCCTCGAGGGCCGTGCCATGCGCGTGGTCCGCCAGGCCCACAAACGGGTGCAGCGGGCCGGTTACACGGTCCGTATCCGCCGCCACGAGGACATTCCCGGCGAGGAGATGGCCGTCCTCGTGGACCGCGCCGACCACTGGCGCGACGGCGCCACCGAACGCGGCTTCTCCATGGCCCTCGGCCGCCTCGGCGACCCCTCCGACGGCCGCTGCGTGATGCTGGAGTGCCGGGACGCTGACGGCGAACCGCGCGCCCTGCTCAGCTTCGTGCCCTGGGGGGAACGCGGCCTGTCCCTGGACCTGATGCGCCGCGACCGGGGCTGCGAGAACGGCCTGATGGAGTACATGGTGGTGGAACTTCTCCTGCGGGCGCAGGAGCTGGGGACCGACCGGGTCTCGCTCAACTTCGCGATGTTCCGTTCGGTCTTCGAGCGCGGCGCCCGCCTCGGCGCGGGCCCCGTCCTGCGCCTGTGGCGCTCGACCCTCACCTTCTTCTCCCGCTGGTGGCAGATCGAGTCCCTCTACCGTGCCAACGCCAAGTACCGCCCCGTGTGGGAGCCCCGCTTCCTGCTCTTCGCCAAGAGCAGCGACATCCCGAGGATCGGCCTGGCGAGCGCCCGCGCGGAGGGCTTCCTCACGCTGCCGGGCCGCTCATAGGCGCCCGGGTCCCAGAGCGGGCACGTCGACGGCGTCGGCGGCGGAATCGGGCTCGTAGGCCTCGGTCCCGCCGCCCTTCCACCCGGGGTCGTAGGCGCAGCGGGTGGCGGAGCCGCCCGTGAAGTACTGCCGCTCCGGGTCCCAGATGAAGGACAGCCGCCCCTCGCCCTCGCGCTTGACGTACAGCATCCAGTCCTTGTGCCTGCCGCCCTCGCGGTACGAGGAGACCTCCCAGCCTTCGTCCCGCAGGTGCTGGTGCAGCCTGCGCAGGCCGGGCACGGCCCGGCTCGCGGGCACGCGGTCCAGCGCCCACTCGTGGTACAGCCGGTAGGCGCCGTCGACGGTCTTGTCCTCCAGCCCGAACGTGCCCCCGTCGTAGCAGTACTCGGCGCCCAGCGTGTTCTGCGGGCTCACGCCGGCGTCCTCGACCCCCGGCTGCACGGTGCGCGTGAACCCCATGACGTCGTACGCCTCCTGCGAGTGCCGGAAGGCACGGTCCGCCATGTCCTCGGGCGCGACCCGGGGGAGGTCGGTGCCGTCCGAGGCGTTCCACATGAGCACGAGGACCAGGGCCAGGACGGCGGCGAGGGCGACACCGCCGCATCCGAGACAGCCGAGCCCGAACGCACGCGCCACCGACCCGGCACGCACCGCACCACCCCCCGCGCCGCCGGCGCCCTCCGCGGTCCCGGAGCGCTCCGTGGCCGCTGCGGTCTCCGGGCTCCCGGCACTCTCCGGGGTCGCGGTGACCGGCGTGCTCTCCGAGGTCTCGGTGACCGGCGTGTTCTCCGTGGTCTCGGTCGTCGGCGTGCTCTCCTCAGGCATGCGACGACGGTACGGCGGCGCACGCTCCGGGCGGATGGGCGTACCTACCCGGCAGACGGTAGGTACCCGTACTCAACCGACGACGGCGGCAGGCCCCCCCCCCCCGGCACGCACATGCCCACTCGCTCGTCCGCGGCGCCGGCGGGTGTTCGTCAGGCGTCGTCGCCCCCACTGCCCGTGTACCCGCCCCCGACCGTGAAACCGATGACCGCGCCGCCGCCCGCCCGGCGGTAGGCGAACGGTGCTCCGCCGTGGGCCGCCGCGACCTCGCGGACGATGGACAGTCCGAGGCCCGAGCCGGGCAGCGAGCGGGCGTCGGCGGCGCGGTAGAAGCGGTCGAAGATGCGGATGAGGTCGCCCTCGGCGATTCCGGGCCCCCGGTCCCGCACCTCCACCCGTACCGTGCCCGGCCGGGCCGGCCCGGTGATGCAGACCTCGATCGGCGCCGTGCCGTCCCGGTCGAACTTGGCGGCGTTGTCCACCAGGTTGGAGATGGCCCGCTGGAGCATCCCGGGCCGTCCCTCGGTCGTCGTGTCGCCGCTCGTGCGCAGCCTGACGTCCCGGCCGGTACGGCGCCGGGCCAGGCCGGCCACGTCCTCGGCGAGGTCGGCGAGGTCCACCCGCTGGGGCGGCTCGCTGTCGGACTGCCCGGCGGCGAGGTCGACCAGCTCGTTGACGAGGTCGGTGAGTTCGCGGGCCTCCTGACCGAGGTCGGCGACGAGTTCCTCGCGGGTGGCCGGGGGAAGCTCGTCGATCCGGCGCAGCAGCGAGATGTTGGTCCGCAGGGAGGTGAGCGGTGTGCGCAGTTCGTGGCCGGCGTCCTGCACCAGCCGTCGCTGGTCCTCCTCCGACTGCGCGAGCCGGCCCAGCATCCGGTCGAAGGCCCGGCCCAGCCGGCCGACCTCGTCCAGTCCGGCCACCGGGACCTGGATGCCGAGCTGCCGGGTGCGGGCGACGTCCTCGGCGGCCGAGGTGAGCACCACCAGGCGCCGGGTGATCCGCCGGGCCAGCCACCAGCCGAACAGCCCGGCCGCCACCACGACGGCCGACATCAGGATCAGTGTCCGCTGCTGGAGCGCCCGCAGCAGGTCCTCGGTGTCGCTGAACTCCTGAGCGACCTGGACCGCCCCGCGCCCGTCGCCGAGCGAGACGGTGGCGATGCGGAACAGGTCCTCGTCCACCCGTACGTCCTTGTGCTGGACGACCTTCCCGGCCGGGCGCGCGACCGCGACCGCCTCGTCCCGGGCGGTGACCGGCAGCACCGGGCTGCCGTGGTCCACGATCTGTCCTTGTGCGCCGAGCACCTGGACGTCCGTGCGGGCGGGACGGACCAGGTCGTGCCCGGGGCGGGAGGAGGAGAAGTCCTCGGGGCCCATCGCGTGCTGCCGCACCTCGTCCCGGACGTCCTGCACGACCTGCGTGAACACCGACTGCTGGTCGACACGGACGAGCCGGGCGGCGGAGCCGTACGACAGGATGCCGACGAGGATGGTGACGGCCGCGGTGACGGCGGCGAAGGAGACCGCGAAGGTGGTGCGCAGGGAGACCAGCTTCGGCCGGGCCGGCAGCCGCCAGCGGCGGCCCACTCAGTCCTCCCGCAGCACGTAACCCACGCCCCGCACGGTGTGGATCAGCTGCGGGGCACCGGGTTCGTCGAGCTTGCGGCGCAGGTAGCCGACGTACACGGCGAGGTTCTTGGAGCCGGGGCCGAAGTCGTAGCCCCAGATGCGGTCGTAGATCGTGGAGTGGTCGAGCACGATGCCCGCGTTGCGCACGAGCAGTTCCAGCAGTTCGAACTCGGTGCGGGTCAGTTCCAGCTCGCGCGGGCCGCGCCAGGCCCGGCGGGCCTGGAGGTCCATGCGCAGGCCGGCGCCTTCCAGCTGCCGGTCGGTGAGCGGCGCTTCCCGTACGGGCTCCTCGGGGGCGGCGCCGCCGACGGGCACCGGGCTGGTGCGGCGCAGCAGGGCGCGGAGCCGGGCGAAGACCTCCTCGACGTCGAACGGCTTGACGACGTAGTCGTCTGCGCCCGCGTCCAGGCCGGCGATCCGGTCAGCGGTCTCCACGAGGGCGGTGAGCATGAGGATGGGGGTGCTGTCGCCCTCGGCGCGCAGGACGCGGCAGACCTGGAGGCCGTCGATGCCCGGCATCATCACGTCCAGGACGAGGACGTCCGGCGGGTTCTTGTGGGCCTGGGCGAGCGCCTCGACGCCGTCGGCGACCGCCGTCACCGCGTAGCCCTCCAGCGTGAGGGCACGCTCGAGGGCATGGCGGATGGCGCGGTCGTCTTCGGCGAGCAGCACAGTCTGGGGCACGTTCCCAGTCTGCCAAGGGCACCGCGGGTACGACCGGGACCACCATCCCTACGATCACCCTTTTTACCGCCCTCTCACCCTCCAAGCCCCGGGGCGCCCCACCAAGACCCCACCCCTCCAACCCCCCGAGCCACCCCACCCCCAACGGCAACCCCCCCAGCCGACCGAGCCTCCCCACCCCGAAACCGCACCCCCCAACCGACCGAGCCACCCACCCCCAACGGCAACCCTCCAGCCCACCGAGCCGCTCCCGCCCGAGACGGCAGCCCTCCGGCCGACCGAGTCGGGTGGGTGGATGGGCGGGGTCAGCGCCGCAACGCCGCCAGCTGCTCGGCGAACGGCACGACGTCGGCCTCGTCCCTCCCCGTAGCCAGCGGCATCAACACGGCCAGCTCACCCGCCGCCCGCTCGATCCGCTCGGCCAGCCCCTCCGCACCCCAGTCCTCGGACGCGGCGTACACACCGGTCGGCACGACGACGGCCCGCAGGTACGCGAACAGCGGCCGCAGCGCATGCTCCAGCACCAGCGAGTGCCGCCCCGTACCCCCGGTCGCCGCGATCAGCACCGGCTTGCCCGCCAGCGCGTCCTTGTCGAGCACGTCGAAGAAGGACTTGAACAGCCCGCTGTACGACGCGCTGAACACCGGCGTGACGACGATCAGCCCGTCGGCCCCCGCCACCGCGTCCTGCGCGGCGGCCAGGGCCCTCCCGGCGAACCCGTTGGTGAAGTTGTGCGCGATCTCGACGGCGAGGTCCCGCAGCTCGACCACCTGGACGTCCACCGGCGTGTGCCGGTCCACCGCGGCGGCCAGCCGGTCGGCGAGCAGCCGGGTGGAGGACGGGACGCTCAGTCCCGCCGATACGACGACGAGCTTCATGCGACGTTCTCCTTCCGGGCGGCGGCGAGCAGCGACTGGTGGGTCGGCGCCTCGGGCACCCCGGCCGGGCGTCCGTTCGCGAACTCCTTGCGCAGCACCGGCACGACCTCCTCGCCGAGCATGTCGAGCTGCTCCAGCACGGTCTTCAGCGGCAGCCCCGCGTGGTCCATCAGGAACAGCTGGCGCTGGTAGTCGCCGGCGTACTCACGGAAGGACAGCGTCTTCTCGATCACCTGCTGCGGGGAGCCCACGGTCAGCGGGGTCTGGTCGGTGAAGTCCTCGAGCGAGGGCCCGTGCCCGTACACCGGCGCGTTGTCGAAGTACGGCCGGAACTCCCGTACCGCGTCCTGCGAGTTCTTCCGCATGAACACCTGGCCGCCGAGGCCGACGACGGCCTGCTCCGGGGTGCCGTGCCCGTAGTGGGCGTACCGCTTCCGGTAGAACTCGACCATCCGCTTGGTGTGGTCGGCGGGCCAGAAGATGTTGTTGTGGAAGAAGCCGTCGCCGTAGTACGCGGCCTGTTCGGCGATCTCCGGCGAGCGGATGGAGCCGTGCCAGACGAACGGCGGCACGCCGTCCAGCGGACGCGGGGTGGAGGTGAAGCCCTGCAGCGGTGTGCGGAACTTGCCCTCCCAGTCCACCACGTCCTCGTCCCACAGCCGGCGCAGCAGGGCGTAGTTCTCGACTGCGAGGTTGATGCCCTCGCGGATGTCCTTGCCGAACCAGGGGTAGACCGGCCCGGTGTTGCCGCGGCCCATCATCAGGTCGACGCGCCCGTCGGCCAGGTGCTGGAGCATCGCGTAGTCCTCCGCGATCTTCACCGGGTCGTTGGTGGTGATCAGCGTGGTGGACGTCGAGAGGATCAGGTTCTCCGTCCTCGCGGCTATGTAGCCGAGCATCGTGGTCGGCGAGGACGGCACGAACGGCGGGTTGTGGTGCTCGCCGGTCGCGAAGACGTCCAGGCCGACCTCCTCGGCCTTCAGCGCGATGGCGACCATGGCCTTGATCCGCTCGCGCTCCGTCGGGGTCCGCCCCGTGGTGGGGTCCGGCGTGACGTCGCCGACCGTGAAGATCCCGAACTGCATGGTCGCTCACCCTCCAGGTTGTTGACCGTTCAACTATACCCCTCCAACGGTCACCCCACCCGAGGTATTCCGCCCCCCTCCCAGCCCGCACCCGACCCCTCCCAGCCCCCGCCCAGCCCCCTTCCACTCCCAGCCCTCCACCCCTCGGGCCCCCTCGCGGCCCCCGGGCCCTCTTCCGCGCCTACGGCACCAGCACCAGCCGGCCCCGCAGACCGCCCCCGGCCAGCCGGGCGTGCGCCTTCGCGGCCTCCTCCAGGGCATAGGTCCCGGCCACCCGCAGGGTCAGCACCCCCGCGTCCACCAGCCGGACCAGCTCCGCCAGCTGCGCCCCGTCGGCGCGCACCTCCACGGCCGTGACCCGCACCCCGCGCACGGACCCGGGCTGCCGGCCGGGCTGGGCGCTGACGAAGGCGCCACCGTCCCGCACCCACTCCAGCGCCGGCTCACCGAGCATCGCCGCGTCCAGCACCGCGTCCACGCTCCCCGCGGGCACCCCTTCGGCCGCGAAGCGCGCCGCACCCAGCGACCGCACCAGCTCCTCGTCACCGGCCCGGGCGTGCCCGGTCACCTTGATCCCCCGGTGCGCGGCCAGCTGCACCGCGAACCCGCCGACCGCACCCGCCGCCCCGGTCACCAGCAGCGAAGCGCCCGGCTCGAGGTCCAGCAGGTCCAGCGCCTGGAGTGCGGTCAGCCCGTTCAGCGGCAAGGTGCCCGCGTGCACGGCGTCCACCGAGGCCGGTGCCGCGGCCACCTGACCCGCATCAACGACGACGTACTCGGCGTGCGCGGCCAGCGGCTCGGCGACACCGGGAACGAGCGCCACCACCGGGTCGCCGGCCTGCCAGGCGGCGGGCGCCGCCACCGCGTCCACCGTCCCGGCCACATCCCAGCCGAGCCCGATCGTCTTGCCGGCCCCGCCGAAGGCGCCGGACCGGACGTACAGGTCCACCGGGTTCAGCGCACCGGCCGCGACCTTGATCCGCACCTGGCCGGCCGCCGGCTCCGGCAGCGGCACCTCCGCGATCTCCACCGCGTCCGGACCGCCGAACGTCTTCACCACAGCAGCACGCATAGCAACTCTCCTGATATCCGAGGCACTTGCCGGTTCCGCGGCTCGTTCCCGGC
The DNA here is from genome assembly GCF_016741775.1 of Streptomyces actinomycinicus. Lineage (GTDB taxonomy): Bacteria > Actinomycetota > Actinomycetes > Streptomycetales > Streptomycetaceae > Streptomyces > Streptomyces actinomycinicus. The sequence goes on from NZ_JAERRK010000002.1 coordinate 585,860, forward strand.
CGCAACACCAACCGTAGGAGAGGTACTATCCATTAGTAAGTAGTTACCTGAGAGTGCGTAGCTGCCCCGGAGGGAAGAGCCCATGGCGACCACGACCGCAGCCCAGCGCCGCGAACAGGCCCGCGCCGACTACGACGCCTTCCTGCGCGCCTGCCCCACCAACCAGCTCCTCGGCCGGCTCAGCGACAAGTGGGTCAGTCTCGTCGTCGCCGCCCTGGCCAACGGGCCCAAGCGCTACAGCGACATCGGCCGCAGGATCGCCGGGGTCAGCCCCAAGATGCTCACCCAGACCCTGCGCACCCTGGAGCGGGACGGGATCATCAGCCGCACGGTGACCCCGTCCGTCCCGGTCCGCGTCGACTACGCGCTCACCCCGCTCGGCGCCAGCCTCGCCGGCCTGCTCACCGCGGTGAAGGACTGGGCGGAGACCCACTTCGACGAGGTCCGCACGGCCCGCGAACGCTACGACGCGCAGAACCCCGAATAACCCCGGTCGGGCCGCCCGCTCGACCGCCCGCGGCCGGGGCATCCCGGCCGGACCGTGGCCCGGGCGGGACTCCGGTCGGGCCCCCTCGGCCGCGGGCCCGGGGCTGCTCAGAAGGCGTACGAGTCCCCGGTGGCCAGCACCAGCACCTGCATCCGGTCGTTCGAGCGGTCCTTGTCCACCACGTCCCCGCTCCACGCGGTGTCGATCTCCAGCGTCACCTCGGACGCCTGCTCCCGCAGCCGCATCGGCACCCGCAGCTGCTCCCCCGTCGCCTCCGCCGCCAGCGCACCGGTCCCGCACAGCACCGTCCGCTCGTCCTCCCGGACGCACCGGGCGGGCAGGTTCTGCTCGTCGGCGAGCGGCACCGACCAGCGCATCCGCACCGTGGCGTCCACGACGGCACCGGGCCCGCCGTTCCGCGGGGTCAGCCGCATCTCCGCCCGGTCCCCGTCCAGCACCACGGTCCCGTGGAAGGCCAGGTCCGTCTCCGGCACCGGAGCGGCCACCGCGATCCCCGGCACCAGGACGGCACCCGCGCACACCCCCGACAACACCCACGCCCGCATCCGCACGCCCCTCACCACTCCTCGCTCGCGCTCCCGCTGCCGTACGGATGTATGCCACGCGAGCCGCCCGCCAGGCGCCCTCCAACAGGTGACAAACCCGGGAGCGGACGCGGCGCCGGGCACCCGGGCGCCGCGTGCGAAGCTGCCCTCATGGCCGTCCTGCGCTCCGCCGCCCTGTTCGTCGTCGCCGCCCTGTTCGAGATCGGCGGAGCCTGGCTGGTCTGGCAGGGCTTCCGCGAGCACCGCGGCTGGCTGTGGATCACCGGAGGCGTCCTCGCCCTCGGCGCGTACGGCTTCGTCGCCACCTTCCAGCCGGACGCCCACTTCGGCCGCATCCTCGCCGCCTACGGCGGGATCTTCGTGGCCGGCTCGATCCTGTGGGGCGTCGTCGCCGACGGCTACCGGCCCGACCGCTGGGACATCACCGGGGCGCTGATCTGCCTCGCCGGCATGGCCGTGATCATGTGGGCGCCCAGGAACGGCGCCTGAAGCTCGCCTAGGCTGGACGGGAAACGCCCACGCACCCCACCCAGGAGCAGCTCATGGCCACCGCAGCCCCGTCCGCCGCCTCCCGCATCGCCGTCGTCACCGGTGCGAGCAGCGGCATCGGCGCCGCCACGGCCCGGCAGCTCGCCGCGGCCGGCTACCGCGTCGTCCTCACCGCCCGCCGCAAGGACCGCATCGAGGCCCTGGCCGAGGAGCTGACCAAGGCCGGCCACTCGGCGGTGGCGTACCAGCTGGACGTCACGGACCGCGCGGCGGTCGACGAGTTCGCCACGGCCTTCACGACCGTCGGCGTCCTCGTCAACAACGCGGGCGGTGCACTCGGCGCCGACCCGGTGGCCACCGGCGACCCCGCGGACTGGCGCACGATGTACGAGACCAACGTCATCGGCACCCTGAACCTCACCCAGGCCCTGCTGCCGAAGCTCGAGGCGAGCGGCGACGGGGTGGTCGTCGTGGTCTCCTCCACGGCCGGCCACGGCACCTACGAGGGCGGCGGCGGTTACGTGGCCGCCAAGCACGGCGCCCACGTCCTCGCCGAGACCCTCCGCCTGGAGATCGTCGGCCGCCCGGTCCGCGTCGTCGAGATCGCACCCGGCATGGTCAAGACCGACGAGTTCGCCCTGACCCGCTTCGGCGGCGACACGGAGAAGGCGGCGAAGGTGTACGAGGGCGTCGCCGAACCCCTCAGCGCGGACGACGTGGCCGAGACCATCACCTGGGCGGTCACCCGCCCCAGCCACGTCAACGTCGACCTCCTGGTCCTCCGCCCGCGTGCCCAGGCGTCCAACACGAAGGTCCACCGGGAGCGTCGATGACCGACGACGACTCCCCGGAGAAGCGCCGCCTCGCACAGGAGACCAAGGACGAGCGCCAGGTCTGGTACTTCCTGGCCTACTTCCTCTTCGGCATCCACTTCATCGCGTTCGTCATGATCTACGCGGTACGGCACGCGAAGTAGGCCGGTCAGGGCTTGACGGCGCCCTGTCTATAGTCAGTCAGGTGACGAACTCAGTGGACCGGCGGGCGAAGGCGACGGAGAAACGCAGGCGGCTCACGGCGGCGGCCGCCCGGGTCCTGCACCAGCAGGGCGTCGAGCGCACCACCCTCGCCGACATCGCCCGCGAGGCCGAGGTCCCGGTCGGGAACGTCTACTACTACTTCAAGACCAAGGACGAACTGGTCCGGGCCGCACTGGCGGAGCACAGCGCGGACCTGGACGAACTCACCGAGACCCTGGACCGGTTGCCGACCCCGCACGACCGCCTCAGAGGTCTCGTCTCGGCCTGGGTCGACCAGCGCGAGACGGCGGCCCGCCACGGCTGCCCCACCGGCACCCTCGCCGTCGAACTCGGCAAGCGGACGGACGGCACCCTGGACGGCGAGGCCGGCGCGGTGATCCGGCGCCTCCTGGACTGGACGGCCGCCCAGTTCCGCACCTGGGGTGTCCCGCACCCGGACGACCACGCCCTCACCCTGGTCTCCGCCCACCAGGGCATGACCCTCCTGACGAACGCCCTGCGCGACCCGGACATAACAACCCGCGAGGCCGAACGCCTGCTGGCATGGCTGGACTCCCTTCGGGTCAGCCCTTGACGCAGACGACCTGCTTCAGCTTCGCCACGACCTCGACCAGGTCCCGCTGCTGGTCGATGACCTGGTCGATCGACTTGTAGGCACCCGGGATCTCGTCCACGACGCCGGAGTCCTTACGGCACTCCACGCCCCGGGTCTGGTCCTCCAGGTCCTTCGTGGAGAAGCGCCGCTTGGCCGCGTTCCGGCTCATCCGCCGCCCTGCCCCGTGCGATGCGGAGTTGAAGGACTTCTCGTTGCCGAGTCCCTTCACGATGTACGAACCCGTGCCCATCGAGCCCGGGATGATCCCGTACTCCCCGCCGCCGGCCCGGATCGCGCCCTTACGGGTCACGAGCAGGTCCATGCCCTCGTACCGCTCCTCCGCCACGTAGTTGTGGTGGCAGGAGATCTCCGGCTCGAAGGCCGGCCTGGCCTTCTTGAACTCCTTGCGGATCACGTCCTTCAGGAGCGCCATCATCAGCGCGCGGTTGTACTTGGCGTACTCCTGCGCCCAGAACAGGTCATTGCGGTAGGCCGCCATCTGCGGGGTGTCCGCGACGAACACCGCGAGGTCACGGTCGACCAGGCCCTGGTTGTGCGGGAGCTTCTGGGCCACGCCGATGTGGTGCTCGGCGAGTTCCTTGCCGATGTTCCGGGAGCCGGAGTGGAGCATGAGCCACACAGAACCGGACAAATCAACGCATACTTCGACAAAGTGGTTGCCACTTCCGAGCGTTCCCATCTGCTTTTGCGCCCGGTCCTCGCGGAACTTGACCGCCTCCGCGATCCCGTCGAACCGCCCCCAGAAGTCGTCCCACCCGGCCGTGGCCAGGCCGTGGAAGCCGGCCGGTGCGACCGGGTCGTCGTGCATCCCCCGCCCCACCGGAATCGCCTGCTCGATCTTCGAGCGGAGGCGGGACAGGTCGCCGGGGAGGTCGTTCGCGGTCAGGGACGTCTTCACCGCCGACATCCCGCAGCCGATGTCGACACCCACCGCGGCCGGGCACACCGCGCCCCGCATCGCGATGACCGACCCGACCGTCGCGCCCTTTCCGTAGTGCACGTCCGGCATCACGGCCAGGCCCTCGATCCACGGCAGGGTCGCCACGTTCTGGAGCTGGCGCAGGGCCACGTCCTCCACGGTCGCCGGGTCCGTCCACATCCGGATCGGGACCTTGGCGCCCGGCATCTCCACGTACGACATACGTTCCTCATTCCCCCGGAATCAACGACAAAAGGCTTAAAACCAGCAAAACGCAAAAGCGGCGCCAAGGTCGATGAAAAGGGACAAGGGACCGGCGTCCACGGCAGTGCGTGCGATACACATTGTCTCCAGGGGGCGCCCCGCTGCGGCAAGCGAATAACCAGCGGGGACACTGGATCACCGAGCAGGCACAGACCGTCGAGAGGAGCCCGACCGTGCTGCGGAAGGCGTACGTACCCGGCACCGCCGCCCTCCTCGCGGCGCTGCTGGCCGGCTGCACGAGCGGCTCGGGGGAGCACACCCCGCCGGACAACGCCAACCCGGGCGAGGCCGGCACGGCGACGGTCGCCGCCCAGCCCGGCAAGTACCGCACGCTCCCCGAACCGTGCGGCGCGGTCGACCACGACACCCTGGACGCGCTGCTGCCCGGCATCCAGCAGATCCCCGGCCCTGACCAGCAGGAGAAGGCCTACCAGGGCGAGGCCACGCTCACCTACGACACGGACCGCAAGGTCGGCTGCCGCTGGAAGGTCGAGTCGCCGGACGCCACGGACCGCCTCTCGGTGGACTTCGAGCGCGTGGTGTCGTACGACAACGCGGTCAGTGACGACGACCAGGCGGAGCGGCTGTTCCTGGAGAAGCAGACGGCCGCGGACCTGCCGGCGCCGAGCGGTTCCTCGGCGCCGCCCGCGTCCCCGACGCCCACCGGGTCGGCGAGCGGCTCCCCGTCCACCGCCAGGCCTTCGTCGGGCGCCGCGGGCTCCTCCGCGTCCGCGGACTCCGCGCAGACCTCCGCCGGTGCCACGCCCGCAGATCTCCAGTCCCGAGCGCTCACCGATCTCGGTGACGAGGCGTACCTGGACGACCGGCTCGGTGCGTCCGGTTCGACTGCCGAGCCGCGGACGGTGACTGTGGTGTTCCGCACGTCCAACGTGGTGGTCACCATCCAGTACGAGGAGCAGCCGATGGCGACCGGAACGGTGCCCGACAGCAAGGAAATGCAGGACAGGGCCCGTAATCTGGCCTCTCAACTGGCCGACGCACTCAACGGTTGAGGGCCTCACCGGCCTCCTCCGTCCCGGCCCGCGGAGCGCGGGAACGGGAACCGCACAGGTCCTTCACCGCGTACCGTGGCCCCGCAGGAACCCGCACGAACACCGAGCGTCACGAGTGAAGGAACCATGCAGCGAGCAGCTCAGCGAGACGACCGTGCCCAGCTTGACCAGCGTGCCAAGCGCCTTCGCCGCGTTCTTGTCTGCGCGGCAGCCGTTCCCGCGGTCCTGATCACCGCGGCCTGCTCCTCGGACTCCGGCGACTCCAAGGCCAAGTCCGCTGGAGAGGGCACCCGGCAGTCGGCGAGCGGCGGTACGCAGCCGTCGGCGAGTGCGTCCCCGACCGTGCAGGCCGCCGCGTACCAGAAGCTTCCCGACCCGTGCGGGGTGCTGGCGAAGAAGACGCTGGGCGATCTGGTGCCCGAGGGTGTGAAGTCGAGCAAGAAGGGCGGTTCGGACGATCCGTCGTCGCGCTCGTCCTGCTCGTGGAACAGCCTGGACAACAACGGTGTGAAGGGGTCGCAGTTCCGCTGGCTGAACGTCTCCCTGCTGCGCTTCGAGTCGGACGCCACGCGGGGTTCGGGTGCCGAGCAGGCTCACACCCACTTCGGTCAGCAGGTCAAGGACGCCCAGTCGGTCGACGGCGCCAAGAACACGAAGCTGGTGCCGCTGTCGGGTACGGGTGCCGAGGCGACGGCCGTGCGTTACGACCTGAAGAAGAAGGAAGGCCTCTTCAAGCAGCAGACGGTCGTCGCCCGGGTCGAGAACGTCGTCGTCACCCTGGACTACAACGGTGCCGGTCTGGCGGGCGAGAAGACTCCGGACGCCGATGACCTGCTGAAGGCTGCGGAGAAGGCGCTCAAGGAGGCGGTCGCGTCCGTCTCGGCGGCCAACGGTGGCGGTTCCGGGCAGGGTTCCGACGACGGCAAGTCCTCCGCGTCGCCGTCGAAGCCGGCGTCGAAGTCCCCGTCGAAGCCGGCCTCGAAGTCCCCGTCGAAGCCGGCCTCGAAGTCCCCGTCCAAGTCACCCTCCTCCAGCGCATCTCCGTCCAAGTCGGCCACGAAGAAGAGCTGACCGGGAAGCCGTAGCGGCCACCGGCACCACGTTCGCCGCACACGTGTGCCACTCTGTTGCGCGCAACAACACGCAAGGGGAGGGGAGTACGAGTGGCCGCGCCACCGCAGCTGACTCGGATGCACCGCGTTCTCATCGGCGTGGTCGTGACCGGTGCTTTGATCATCGCCGGCATCGGCTTCGCCGGTTCGTACGCGGCCGTACGTGAGCTGGCCATCAAGAAGGGGTTCGGGAACTTCTCCTATGTGTTCCCGATCGGTATCGACGCAGGCATCTGTGTTCTGCTCGCCCTTGACCTGCTGCTGACCTGGATCCGCATTCCGTTCCCCCTGCTGCGCCAGACCGCGTGGCTGCTGACGGCGGCCACGATCGCCTTCAACGGCGCGGCCGCCTGGCCGGACCCGCTGGGTGTGGGGATGCACGCCGTGATCCCGATCCTGTTCGTCGTGGCGGTCGAGGCTGCCCGCCACGCGATCGGCCGGATCGCCGACATCACGGCGGACAAGCACATGGAGGGGGTTCGCCTCACCCGCTGGCTGCTCTCGCCGGTGCCCACGTTCCTTCTGTGGCGCCGGATGAAGCTGTGGGAGCTGCGTTCCTACGACCAGGTGATCAAGCTGGAGCAGGAACGTCTCGTCTACCAGGCGCGTCTGCGTTCCCGCTTCGGCCGGGCCTGGCGTCGCAAGGCCCCGGTGGAGTCGTTGATGCCCCTGCGTCTGGCCAGGTACGGCGTCCCGCTGGCGGAGACGGCTCCGGCGGGCCTGGCGGCGGCGGGCATAGAGCCGATCCTGCTGCCGCCCGCCCCGCAGCAGCCGCAGCTGGTGGCGGCCGATTCCGCCGTGGCGGCCTCCGCTCGCGCTGGCGGTACCGCCGCCGGGGCGGCGTCCGTGCCGCGGCAGGCGGCGCCTTCTCCCGGCGGGCAGGGTCCCGGGGAGCCGCCCGAGGACGACCAGAGCCCGTGGTTCCAGACGCCCCGTGAGGTGGAGTACCACGGTGCCTACGACCCGGCGTACGAACCGCCCGTCGAGCCTCAGTACCTCCCCGAGGAGCAGTACGAGGAGTGGTACGAGGAGCAGGCGCCGGAGGACTTCCAGCAGCCTTCTCCCGAGGAGACCGGCAGCTTTCCCATCCCGGTGAACGCCAGCCGTACCCGGGAACTGGGCGAGGGCGGCGGTACGCCGGAGCCGTCCCCGTCGGAGGACGACTACTACCAGGTCTTCCGCAAGTCGATCGACGGCAGTTTCCCCACGCCGCACCAGTTCGGCGAGGCGGTGGAGGCCACGTACGGTCTCACGCTCCCGGCGCGGGACACGGACCGCATGGTCAACCGCTTCACCAACCGCTTCAACGCGGAGCTGGAAGAGGACCACATCGCGTGAGGGCGTGAAGCGTACGAAGAGGACATGAGACGCACGAAGAAGGGGCCCTCCGGATGGAGGGCCCCTTCTTCGTGCGCCTGTGCGGTGCTACTCCCCGAGCAGGGCCCGCACCCGCTCCTGTCCCACCGCGAGCAGCAGCGTGGGCAGGCGGGGACCGGTGTCCCGTCCGACGAGCAGGTGGTACAGCAGGGCGAAGAACGTGCGCTGGGCCGTCTTGATCTCGGCCGGCAGTTCCTTCGGCGTGGCGTCGGCGGAGAAGCCGGCCTGCACCTTCGGGACGCCGTAGACGAGGTGGGTCAGCCCGTCGAGCGACCAGTGCTCGGCGAGACCGTCGAGCAGCAGCCGCAGGGACTGCTGGGAGGCCTCGTCGAGGGACTTCAGCAGCTCCGCGTCGGGCTCGTCGCGGACGATGGTGCGCTGGTCGGCGGGCACGTGCGTGTTGATCCACGCTTCGGCCTTGTCGTACCGCGGGCGGGCCTCGTCCAGCGAGGCGAGCGGCTGCTCCGGGTCCAGCTCGGAGAGGATCCGCAGCGCCTGGTCCTCGTGTCCGGCGGTGATGTCGGCGACGGACGCGAGGGTGCGGTAGGGCAGCGGCCGCGGTGTCTTCGGGAGGTCACCGGCGGCGGTGCCGACGGCGCGGGTGTGGGCGGCCACGTCCGCCGGGAGGGCGGAGCCGTCGGCGACCTTGCCGGCGAGCTTGTCCCACTCGTCGTACAGCCGCTGGATCTCCTGGTCGAAGGCGATCTTGAAGGACTGGTTGGGCCTGCGGCGGGCGTACAGCCAGCGCAGGAGCTGCGGCTCCATGATCTTCAGCGCGTCAGCCGGGGTGGGGACGCCGCCGCGCGAGGACGACATCTTCGCCATGCCGCTGATGCCCACGAAGGCGTACATCGGGCCGATGGGCTGCTTGCCGTCGAAGATGCCGACGATCTGGCCGCCGACCTGGAACGACGAGCCGGGCGAGGAGTGGTCGACACCGCTGGGCTCGAAGATCACGCCCTCGTAGGCCCAGCGCATGGGCCAGTCGACCTTCCAGACCAGCTTGCCGCGGTTGAACTCGCTGAGCCGGACGGTCTCGGCGAAGCCGCAGGCGGTGCAGGTGTACGACAGCTCGGTGGTGTCGTCGTCGTAGGCGGTGACGGTCGTCAGGTCCTTCTCGCAGTTGCCGCAGTAGGGCTTGTACGGGAAGTACCCGGCGGAGCCGGAGCTGCCGTCGTCCTCGGACGCGGCGCCGGAGCCCTCCTCGGCCTCCAGTTCCGCCTCGTCGACGGCCTTCTGCTGCTGCTTCTTCGGCGCCTTCTTCGTCCGGTACTGGGCGAGGATGGCGTCGATGTCGCCGCGGTGCTTCATGGCGTGCAGGATCTGCTCGCGGTAGGCACCGGAGGTGTACTGCGCGGTCTGGCTGATCCCGTCGAACTCCACACCCAGCTCGGCGAGCGACTCGATCATCGCGGCCTTGAAGTGCTCGGCCCAGTTCGGGTGGGGCGAGCCCTTCGGCGCGGGGACGGAGGTCAGGGGCTTGCCGATGTGCTCGGCCCAGGACTCGTCGATGCCGGCGATGCCCGCGGGGACCTTGCGGTAGCGGTCGTAGTCGTCCCAGGAGATGAGGTGCCGGACCTGGTGCCCGCGGCGGCGGACCTCGTCGGCGACCAGGTGCGGGGTCATGACCTCGCGGAGGTTGCCCAGGTGGATGGGGCCCGACGGGGAGAGTCCGGACGCGACGACGACCGGTTTGCCCGGGGCCCGGCGCTCCGACTCCTCGATGACCTCATCCGCGAAACGGGAGACCCAGTCGGTGGTCTCGGTGCTCTGAGCCACGATCGGCACGTCCTTCTTTCTGAACGGGGTGACACCCCATTCTCACAGACGGGTCGGCGACCGGTAAAACGGCTTTACCCCCCGTGGGATACTGGCCGGGACTATCCATCCCACGAGGAGAACGGCACCCATACCTATGGCCTCGGTCACGTCCCTCAGCGACAACGTCAAGCAGCACCTCGCGTCCGCCCTCTCGGCCACCCTGCCGGAGGCTGCCGGCGCGGACCCGCTGCTGCGACGAAGCGACCGGGCCGACTTCCAGGCCAACGGGATCCTGGCCCTGGCCAAGAAGGCGAAGGCGAACCCCCGGGAGCTGGCGACGCAGGTCGTCTCCCAGGTGGTGACGGGTGACGTGATCGAGGACGTCGAGGTGTCGGGCCCCGGCTTCCTCAACGTCACGATCGCGGACCGGGCGATCACCGAGAACCTGGCCGCGCGGTACGCGGACGAGACGGGCCGCCTCGGTGTGCCGTACGCGGAGCGCACCGGCACGACGGTGATCGACTACGCACAGCCGAACGTGGCGAAGGAGATGCACGTCGGTCACCTGCGGTCCGCGGTGATCGGTGACGCGGTGGTGCAGCTCCTGGAGTTCACCGGCGAGAGCGTGGTCCGCCGGCACCACATCGGCGACTGGGGCACCCAGTTCGGCATGCTCATCCAGTACCTGGACGAGCACCCGCACGAGCTGGACCACAAGGCGTCCGCCGCGGACAGCGCCGCTTCCGGCGAGGAGGCGATGTCGAACCTCGACCGCCTCTACAAGGCCGCGCGGAAGAAGTTCGACTCCGACGAGGAGTTCAAGACGCGTGCCCGCCGCCGGGTGGTCGACCTGCAGGCCGGGGAGCCGCAGACGCTCGCCATGTGGCAGAAGTTCGTGGACGAGTCGAAGATCTACTTCTTCTCCGTCTTCGAGAAGCTGGACATGGAGGTCCGGGACCCCGACATCGTCGGCGAGTCGGGTTACAACGACATGCTGGCCGAGACCTGCCGCCTGCTGGAGGAGTCGGGCGTGGCGGTCCGCTCCGAGGGCGCCCTCTGTGTCTTCTTCGACGACATCAAGGGCCCGGAGGGCAACCCGGTCCCGCTGATCGTGCAGAAGTCGGACGGCGGCTACGGCTACGCGGCCACCGATCTGTCCGCGATCCGGGACCGCGTGTTCAACCTCAAGGCGGACACGCTGCTGTACGTGGTGGACGCCCGCCAGTCCCTGCACTTCCGGATGGTCTTCGAGACGGCCCGCCGGGCGGGCTGGCTGAACGAGGACGTCAAGGCGCACCAGCTGGCCTTCGGCACGGTGCTCGGCAAGGACGGCAAGCCGTTCAAGACGCGTGCGGGTGAGACGGTCAAGCTCCAGGACCTGCTGGACGAGGCCGTCGAGCGGGCCACGGCGGTGGTGCGCGAGAAGGCCGAGAAGGTGGGCCTGACCGAGCAGGAGATCACGGAGAACGGCCGTTACGTCGGCGTCGGTGCGGTGAAGTACGCGGACCTGTCGACGTCGGCCGTCCGGGACTACAAGTTCGACCTGGACCAGATGGTCTCGCTGAACGGCGACACGTCCGTCTACCTCCAGTACGCCTACGCCCGTATCCAGTCCATCCTGCGCAAGGCCGGCGAGGCCCGTCCGGTCGCGCACCCGGAGCTGGAGCTGGCTCCGGCGGAGCGTGCGCTGGGCCTGCACCTGGACCAGTTCGCGGAGACAGTGCTGGAGGTGGCGGCGGAGTACGAGCCGCACAAGCTGGCGGCGTATCTCTACCAGCTCGCCTCGCTGCTGACGGCGTTCTACGACAAGTGCCAGGTGCTGTCCGCCGACAACGCGCCGGAGGTCGTGGAGAACCGTCTGTTCCTGGTCGACCTCACGGCCCGCACCCTGCACCGCGGCATGGGCCTGCTGGGCATCCGGACGCCCGAGAAGCTCTGACCCGCAGCCCTTGGGGTCTGTGGAGACCCGTGTCCGCAGGACCGTCTCCACAGACCTCGAGGAAGCACTTGCGGGCCGGCTGCGCCCAGCGGGTGACGTGGGTGCTGTGCATGCTGGGGCCGGGCGTCGTGGCGCCGCTGGACGCTGGTCCTCGGCCCCTGGTGCAACCCCGTCGCCCCGGAGCGTGCGGAGGAGGTGCTGAGCGTCGTCACGGAAGTGACGACAGCGGCCGGGCGGAGAGCGACCGGCGTGTCAGGTGTTCTCCGCGGCCAGCTCCCGCACACGCCGCGCCAGTGCCTCCCGTACGGCATCGGGGCTGATCACCCGCAGGGGTGTCCCCAGCCCCAGGAGGAAGCGGGCCAGGCCGTCCGGGTCGGGGCCGCCGATGTCGACCAGGGTGGCGTGGGGGCCGTCGGGGCGGTGGGTGCCGACCGTCGCCGGGACGAGCCGTAGCGCCCGGTCCATCGGTACCGGCAGCCGGACGGTGGCCGACAGCGGGTAGGGGCCGTTCGCCGTGTTGTGGGAGACCAGTTGCCCCGGGTCGGGCGGATCGCTGATCTGCACCGGCTGACCCGTGGGCTGGAGCCGCTCGACCCGGTCGGCCCGGAACGTCCGCCACCCCCGGCTCACGTCCCGCGCGACGAAGTACCAGCGCCGTCCCGTGTGGACGAGCCGGTACGGGTCCACGTCCCGCACCGTGCTCCGGCCCTCCCCGTCGCAGTACGACAACCGGGCCCGCTCCCCCCGCCGGCAGGCCGCGGCAAGCTCCAGCAGCATGCCGGGCCGTAGCTGCGGCTCCTCGGACCACGGCAGCCGGACCAGGGCGTCGTCCCAGTCCGCCAGCCGCTCGGCGATCCGCGGCGGCAGCACCTGCCGCAGCTTGAGCAGCGCGGACAACGCGGCCTGGTCGCCGCCGAGCGCCCCGCCCAGCGCCGCCTCCCGCAGCCCCACGGCCACGGCCAGCGCCTCCTCGTCGTCCAGGATCAGCGGCGGCACGCGCGCACCGGCGCGAAGCCGGTAACCGCCCCACGGCCCGGCGTCCGAGTCGACGGTGTAGCCGAGTTCCCGGAGTCTGGCGATGTCCCGCCGGACGGTGCGGTCGGTGACGGCCATGCGGTCGGCCAGCTCGGCGCAGGTCCACGCGGGCCGTGCGGCGAGCAGTGACAGCAGGCGCAGCAGACGGGCGGACGCGCTGAGCACGAGCCGAAGTTTTCCATACGATCCGCATGACCAGGACCGGAACTGTCCGGGTCAGGTCCTACCGTCGTCCCCATGACCACGGAGAACACTTCCGCACCCGAGTTCCGCTTCGCCGCCGTCACCTTCGACTGCGCGGACCCCGCCGAACTGTCCCGGTTCTACGCCGAGATGTTCGGCCTGCCCGTCACCTTCTCCAGCGACGACTTCGTCTTCCTGGGCGGCAAGGACGGAGCGGGCCTCGGCTTCAACCGCCTGTCCGACTACCGCCGCCCCACCTGGCCCGACCCGGCGCAGGAGAAGCAGGCCCACATCGAGGTGGGCGTGGCGGACCTGGACACCGCCGAGGCCCACCTGCTGTCCCTGGGCGCGACCAAGCCGGAGACCCAGCCGCAGCCGGACCGCTGGCGGGTCCTGCTGGACCCGGCCGGCCACCCGTTCTGCATCACGACCCTCGTCTGACCGGCCGCTCAGGACACGGCGAACTCGCACCACACGAGTTTCCCCGGCGCACGCTCCCCGACGCCCCACGTGTCACTGAGCGCCGCCACCAGCAGCAGGCCCCGGCCGCCCTCGTCCGGATCGTCCGTGATCCGGGGGGTGCCGGGGCCGCTGTCGTGCACCTCCGCCCGCACGAGGACCCCGTCGTACCGCAGCCGCAGCAGGAACCCCCGGCCCCGCGGCACGCCATGGCACAGCGCATTCGTGGCCAACTCGCTCACGCAGAGCGACAGATCGGCCGACCGGTCCCAGCCGTCCAGCCCCCAGTACCTCAGCGACCACTCCGTGAACCGCCTGGCCGCCGGTACGGAACGCCGGGCCCGGCCGTAGAACTGGTCGCGCTGGTAGGGGAGTTCGATGTGTGCATTCACGGGGCGAATGTCGCGCAGAGTAACTAGGATCGATCAGTGCGTGATCCCGTACAGGGTTTTTGTACGGGTTGCTGCGGGGTGGTGCACGGGCAAGCGTGGGGAGTTCGACAGGCATGACGCCTACACGGAGGAAGAACCAGTCGGCCCTGAGGATGCTGGGCCGACAACTCGCCGCGGCCCGCCGGGCAAAGGGGTTCAGCCAGGCCGGCCTGGCCGCCGCGTTGAAGATGCACGAGGAGACGGTCGCCAGCATCGAGCAGGGCCGGCGCGCGCTGAAACAGGACATCGCCGAGCTGTTCGACGACTTCCTGGACACCAAGGGCACGCTCGCGGCGGGCGTGGCGAACCTGCCGGAGGTCGATCAGTTCCCGTTGTGGGCGGAGGAGTACATCGAGCAGGAACGACAGGCCATCGCGCTTTCCTGGTACGACGCTCTCGTCGTACCAGGTCTGCTCCAGACCGCGGGATACGTACGCGCTCTACTGGGCAACCGAGTTCCCGCCTACGACACCGACGAGCTTGAGACGAAGATCGCGGGACGCGTCGAGCGTCGCGCGATCCTGCACCGCAAGGAGCCGCCGACGCTGAGCTTCGTCATCTGGGAACCCGCCTTGCTCTGGCCCACGGGAGGTCCCGAGATTCACTGCGAACAGCTCCGATTCCTGTGGGAATGCTCGCAACTCCCCTTCGTGTCCTTGCAGGTCCTGCCGTTGAGTCGCCCCCATCACGCTGGAGACGCGGGCCCGTTCGCCCTGCTGGAGAGCCCCGACCACCAGCACTTGGCGTACACCGAGTCCCAACGCGGCAGCCAGTGGGTTTCCGACCCGGATGAGGTCTCCATCCTGGCCCGTAAGTATGCGATGCTGCGGACACAGGCCCTCACTATCGAAGACTCGCGAAGGCTGCTGAACCGTCTGCTAGGAGACCTATGAGCGCCCCACTTCAGTGGTTCAAGTCGACCTATAGCAGCAGCGAGGGCGGCCAGTGCCTGGAAGCGGCCGTTGCCTGGGGGAAGTCGCGGCTCTGCGGGGGCCTCGAGTCCGCCTGTGTCGACGTGGCCGCCCGCTCCGTCCACGTCCGCGACTCGAAGCTGGACCCCTCCCAGGGCCCCACCCTGCGGCTGACGCCCACCGCCTGGGCGGCGTTCACCTCAACCCTGGGCTGAGGCCGGGCCGTTGTCAGTGGCTGCCTCTACAGTCACTGACATGGCGACTCTTCCCAACCCGCTGCCCAAACTGGCCACCGACCCCAGCGGTCGTTCCCTGGGCCTCCGACTGCCGCCCGGCAGACTGGTGGACGAGACGGACGAAGGACTCTGGCACGAGCCTCTGCTGTGGCACGCGGAAAAGGCGTCCGCGCCCGGTACCTGGAAGGCACTGGGCGCGCCGGCGGCCCGGACCGGGCTGTTGCCGGTGCTGGTGGACCTGGCCGGTTGCCGGGTCGGTGTGGAGGACTGGGCGCTGCTGCCCGGAAAGGCGTCGTACCCGGGCGACCACGACGTCGCGGACGTGCTCGCCGAGTACTGGAAAGAGGAGACGGACGGTCACGTCAGCGACGAGATCGCGCCGTTCGACGCCGAGTGGCCGGGGCTCGCTCCGGCCGGTGTGCTGTCGGCCGACCCGGACACCCGTGCCGCACAGGTCGCCGACGCGCTGCACAGCGACCCGGAGGCATGGGCGGAGTGGGTCGAGGAACCGCACCTGGCGCTGGTCCCGGCGCGCCGCTCCGCCGACATACCGGCGGCGATCGGGTGGGCGGGCCCGCTGAACTACGAGGCGGACGTGGCCCGGGTCAGCGCGGTGCTGCGGTCGTGGGAGGACCGCTTCGGCATACGGGTCGTGGCGCTCGGCCTGGACGCCCTGGTGGTGTCCGTCGCGGCACCGCCCGGCACCGTCACCGACGCCGAGGTCCTGGCCGCCGAACACTACGCCCTGTGCCCCAACACCGTGGCGCAGAGCGGCCCGGGAAGCATCGAGGCGTACGCCGAGGAGCTGGTGGGCGCCACCAGCTGGTCCTTCTGGTGGGACTGAGTCAGTCGAAGTCCGCCGCCGGTCGCCACTTCTGACCGCCGAGCGGAAAGGCGTACGCCGGTCGGCCGTTGCTGCCGCTGGTGCGGAACGGGCGGCCGGCGTCGTCGATCACCAGCGTGCCGTGCCGGGCCCCGCTGGACCAGGACAGCTCCAGGTACCAGCTGACGTCGTACGCGGACGCGTCGGCCAGGACATGGAAGACCTCGGGGTCGGACTGGCTCACCTTGAACGGGAAGTTCCGGCCCCCGGCCTCCGGTACCGGCGCGGGGCGCATCGCGTCCAGGGCGACCGTGAAGGAGCGGGTCGGCACACCGCCGCCGCAGCCGACGCCCGGGTAGCCCATGGCGTAGTCGTTCCAGGCGAGCGGGGACCGCTTGCCCGCCATGCGCACGGACAGCCCCTCCAGGACCACGGTCTCCTTGCCGGTGCCCTGCACGGTGAAGGTGACGTACTGCTCCTTCGCCGACACCGCCTTGTGCACGTCCACCCAGGCGGGCGCGTCCTGCTCCAGCGGCGGCGGGGAGACGTCGGACGGCGGCCGGTCGATCAGGTAGTGCGGGGAGCAGGGGCTCTCCCAGGTGTAGGGACGCGTGGTGACCGTGAGGGGCGGGGTCGCCGCCTGGGGCGTCCGCCCGGCACCGGAGACACTCGGCCTGTCCTCGGGTGTGCCGCTGGGCGTGGCGGGGTCTTTGGCGGACGGTGGTGCCGAGGGGGTGGCGGACCCGCTCGGACGGGAGCTGCCGGCCGGCGGGGTCACCGGCGCGTGGTCCCTGGCCGCGGCGCCCACGTCGACGGCCGGGCCCCTGCCGTCCTGCTTCCCGTCCCCGGAGGGCAGGTTCAGGGCGACCGCCACCGTGCCGAGCAGCGCGGTGACGGTGAGAGCGGCGAGAAGAACGGTGCGCCGCCGCCGACGCCGTGACCCGGCTCCCGCCGCCCCCGGCGCCGCCGCAGCCACGGCCCCGGGCACAGGGCCGGACTCGGACACGGGCTCAGCCCCAGACGCAGACCCGGACTCAGGCACAGGCACGGGCAGGGGCACGGGCTCGGATGCAGGCCCGGGCTCGGGCTCGGCCACAGGTCCGGGCACGGACTCGGAGGCGGACTCGGCCGCCGCCCCCGGCTCCCGTACCGGCTCGGGGTCTCTCCTTGCCGGGTCCTTCCGTAGCGGCTCCTTCCGCCCCCTCTCCGCATCCGCCCGCACCCACCGCCGATGCAGCTCCACCAGCTCCTCGGGCGTGGCCTTGCACAGCCGGGCGAGCCGCTCCACGGGCGCGTAGTCGGCCGGTACGCCGTCCCCGTTGCAGTAGCGGTGGAGCGTGGACGTACTCAGGTGGAGCCGTTTGGCGAGCGTGCCGTAACTCTGCCCGGAGCGGTTCTTCAACTCCCGCAGCAGCTCGGCGAAATCGCTCCCGGACCTGCCCTCCGACACCGTTCCCCCATCCCCCTCGTCCCACCCCGGCGTCCCAGGGAGGGCTCGTTTGCACAGGTCAAGGCCGGTCCAGGCATTCCAGCGTCCCGGATCACCGGCAGATCCTGGCGGCCGGGACGAACCCGCCCACAGGCTGTTGGTCATCCAAGCACGACAACCGGCCCAGCCCGAAAGAGGACTTGCCATGCGTATGCGCCATATCCGTCTGCTCGCCGCGACCGGCACCGCCGTCGCCGCCCTCGCGCTCACGGCGTGCGGCAGCGGGACGGGTACCGAGGACGAGGGCGCCTCCCGGCCGACGACACCGTCGGCCGGAGCGGAGCAAGCGGCGTCACAGACGCCCGGGGCTGCGGCCGGCGACACCGGGGACCGTACGGCGAAGGGCACGCCCGTGACCCGCACCCACGCGCCCGGCGCCCGGCCGAGCGCCTCCGCCGGCCACAGCACGAAGGGCACCGGCACCGGCAGCAGCACCGGCAGGTCCGTGGTGCTGTGCAACGGCACGAACACCACCGTCACCGCCCGGCCGCTCGCCCGGCCCCTCAACCACATGCTGCTCACGGTGAAGAACACCAGCCGCAAGACCTGCGAGCTGCCCTACTACCCGGTGCTGCGGTTCGACGAGATGCAGTGGGTGCCGCAGGCGGACGAGGACACCCAGCCGCAGGCCGTGGTCACCCTCGCGCCCGGCGAGTCGGGGTACGCGATGGCGCTGCTGTCGGCCGCCGACGGCAGCGGCACCGGCGGCAGGACCGCCCACAAACTGACCCTGGCCTTCCAGGGCTACACCCCGAACAGCAGCGGCGGCCCGTCCGCGACCCCGGCCCTGCCCGCCAAGGGCGTCTTCTACGACAGCGCACTGAAGGTCACGTACTGGCAGCAGGACCTCGGCCTCATCAGCGGCTGGTGAGCGACGCGCCGGCTAGCGCAGCTTCTGGGCCACCTCGGTGGCCCAGTAGGTGAGGATGTTCCGCGCGCCGGCCCGCTTGATGCCGGTCAGCGACTCGAAGATGGCCCGGTCCCGGTCCACCCAGCCCTTCTCGGCGGCGGCCTCGACCATCGAGTACTCGCCGGAGATCTGGTACGCGGCGACGGGCACGTCCACGCTGTCCGCGACCCGGGCGAGAACGTCGAGGTACGGGCCGGCCGGCTTGACCATCACCATGTCGGCGCCCTCGGCCAGGTCCAGCTCCAGCTCGCGCAGGGACTCGCGCCAGTTGGCCGGGTCCTGCTGGTACGTCTTGCGGTCACCCTGCAGCGAGGAGGCGACGGCCTCGCGGAAGGGGCCGTAGAAGGCGGAGGAGTACTTGGCCGTGTAGGCGAGGATCGCCACGTCCTCGCGGCCGATCTGGTCGAGCGCGTCGCGGACGACGCCGATCTGGCCGTCCATCATCCCGCTGGGACCGACGACGTGGGCGCCGGCGTCGGCCTGCACCTGGGCCATCTCGGCGTACCGCTCAAGGGTGGCGTCGTTGTCGACCCGGCCCTCGGCGTCCAGCACCCCGCAGTGCCCGTGGTCGGTGAACTCGTCCAGGCAGAGGTCGGACATGACGAGCAGGTCGTCGCCGACCTCGGCACGGACGTCGCGCAGGGCGAGCTGAAGGATGCCGTCCGGGTCGGTGCCGACCGTCCCCAGGGCGTCCTTCTTGGCGTCCTCCGGCACGCCGAACAGCATGATCCCGGAGATCCCGGCCTCCACGGCCTCGGCCGCGGCCTTCTTCAGGCTGTCCCGGGTGTGCTGCACGACCCCGGGCATCGCCGCGACCGGCACCGGCTCGCTGACGCCCTCCCGGACGAACGCCGGGAGGATGAAGTCGGCGGGGTGCAAGCGCGTCTCGGCGACCATCCGCCGCATGACAGGCGTGGTCCGCAGCCGCCGGGGACGCGTACCGGGGAAGGATCCGTACTTCGTCATGCCTTCTACGCTACGCCCGCACGCGGGCTCCTCTTGCCGACTGCCTGTCGACCGGGGCGGTCCGCTCGCCACGCCCGGAAAAGGGTGAACCCACGCCCGGGGAAAGAGGAGCCCGCGCCCGGAAAGAGGCCCCATGCCCCCTGCGCCCACGCCCGTCCGTGTCACGCTCGCCCACGTCCGTCCGGGCCCGGCCGGGCTCAGCCGCGCCCGGCCGGGCCCGCCGGTGCTCAGGGGGTGAAGTGCCGCCAGGCGAGGACGGTCGGCTTCGCGCCCCTGGACTGCGTGAACTGGTACGGGTCGTAGACGACGTACAGCCTGTTCCCGGCCCCCCGGGGCGCCCCCAGTCCGACCGCGTCGGGGCTGAAGCCGGCGGAGGTCGCGGGGTGGCGCACGTCGGCCAGGGCGTAACCGCTGATCGCCCAGGTGACGAGCCGGTTCCCGGTGATCCAGTCGACCTCGTAGAAGCCGTTCACCGGGGCGCCCACGTCGACCGGCCGGGTCCTGCCGCCGATCGTCAGGACCCGGATGCGCCCGGTCTCGTCGGCGGCGCGCGGGAAGTACGCGATGCGCCCGCCGTGGACGGCGAAGCCGCCGCTGCCCGTGAAGCGGGCCACCCGGCGCGGCTGCACCGGGCTGCGCAGCCCCAAGCGGTAGGTGGTGCGGGTGCTCGCGCCGCCGTCGGGGGTGAGCGTGCCCTCGGTGAGGTACAGGGCGCCGCCGTCGACGTCGAGCCGGCCCCGGGTGGACCGGCTCAGCAGCCGTTCGGGCCTCGGCGCGCCCCCGGTCCAGCGGAAGACGCCGTACTTACCGGCCGTGGTCCCCTGTTCCCACACGAAGGTCCTGCCGTCCGCCAACGGGTGCGGCACGAGGCTCTGGTGCCCCGGTTGCGCCGACCGGGCGATCAGGCGGGGCTTGCCCGAGGAGAGCGGCTGGGCGTACAGGCGCCAGCGGAAGCAGTCGGCGGTGGCGGAGGCCGGCTGGCCGCACGCGGTGCCGTCGAGTTGCCGGCTCTCCACGTGCAGCAGCCAACCACCGCCGAGGACGGGGTTGTTCGCGGTCCAGCCGGAACCGACCTGCGGGAAGCGCCGGACCCGGCCGGTGCCCGAGTCCACGACCCAGGTCTCGGCCGCCCCACCGCGGGTCCTGGCCGGCGGTACGGCCATGAGGACGAGGTGCTTTCCGGTGGCGGTCACGCCGGAGCCGTCGATGTTCCAGCCCCTGGGCATGGCGAGGCTGCCGTCGGGCCGGAGCTTCGCCAGCGCCCGCGGCACCGGGGTGACCGCCTTCAGGCGGACCGGGGCCGGCGCCGAGGCGGCCGGGCCCGTGGTTCCCGCGGTGCCGCTGTCGCACCCCGCGGTCAGCAGTGCCGCCGCCGCGCACAGCAGCGGCAGCAGCCGGGAGCGCAGGGTCATCACCACACCAGCTCGTTGGTGGCCTTGCCGTCGCTGCCGTACCTGGCGTTCATCGCGGCGTACACGTACTTCCTGTTGACCACGTGCCGGCCGTACAGGACGTCCGCGTCGGCCGGGTCGAAGTACTTGATCGAGACACCGTCGCTGCCGTAGCCGTACAGCGTGATGAAGTGCAGGCCGTGGTAGCCGTTGCTGCTCCACAGGGGCAGCGAGTGGCCCTGAACCAGCGGGATCAGGGGTGCCTTGTACTTGTGCACGTCGGTCTTGACCTGGCCGAAGAGGAACTTCGCGCTGGTGGTGATCCGGTTGTCGACGTACGGGTTCCGGCCCTGGGCGTGGTTCAGGACGATCGGGATGTCGTGGGCGTACGTGCCGTTCCTGTCGGTCTTCATGGCGCTGGCCAGGGTGGACTGCGACTTGGTGACGCCGAAGGCGGTGAGGGCGGCACGCCCGGCGGCGGGGCCGCACCAGTACGGCTTCTGCTGCATCTGGGTGGTGATGCCGAGGGTCGTGTAGGTGAGGGACGCGGCCGCGGCGGGGTCGGGGTCGGCGTCGTCGTCCGGGGTGGAGGCCAGGTAGGCCGCCATGGCGGCGACCTTGGCGATGGGTGTGGCCTCGGAGCTGTCGGACCCGGTCTCGTCCGCGAGTGCGCCGGATATCGCGCTGGAGGTGGCCATCTCCGTGGCGGCGGGGTCGGTGTCGTCCGCGTCCTCGGCGGCGAAGGCGGGGCCGGTGGCGAGACCGGCGGTGAGCAGGCCCGCGGCCAGGGCCGAGGCGAGGGCGAGGCGGCGGCGCTTGCCCTTGGACACGGTGCGGTGGTCGGCTCCGTGCGTCATGGTGTGTTCCCCCTTGGTCGTCGATCAACAGTTGTTGATCTAGGTCAAGAGGAAGTGAACGCGTTCACATGCCCGCGCCGCCATTGGCCTCCAGGCCAGTTACTGCCGGTAAGTCACCCGAGCAGGCCGCCGATCTGGGCCAGCACGACCGCGCAGGCGATCTCGACCCTGCTGGTCGCCTCCAACTGCCGCAGAACGCCGGCGACATGGGCCCGCACGGTCCTGGGGCTGATGAACAGCTTCGAGGCGATCTGCGGATCGGACAACCCCCCGGCCACCAGCTCGGCGACCTCCCGCTGCCGCGAACTGAGCCCCGGCAGCAGCCGCGCCCGGCGCTGATGCCCGGCGACTATGCCGACCAGCGGCAACTCCTCGCACCCCACGATCCTCGACCCCCCGTCGAGCAGCCCTCATGGCATGGACATCCCAAAAGATACCGCCCCAAACCCCGGAACCCCCGCTTCAGCCGTAAAAAACGCCCACCCACCAGCCGAGCGGGTCGGATGGTGGGTGGGCGAGGTACGCAGGGGGCAGCCCCCCGGTCGGTTCAGGTCGTCGAGCGGCGCCTGCGGGCCCCTGGACGGCGTTCGCTCGGCCGCGTCACCGGATCACCGGCTTCCACCGCCGCCGCACGCCGCTTCATCCCGAAGTCGGCCAGCGCCTCCGCGAGCTTGTGCACGGACGGCTCCGGCGCCATGACGTCCACCCGGAGCCCGTGCTCCTCGGCGGTCTTCGCCGTCGCCGGACCGATGCACGCGATCACCGTCACGTTGTGCGGCTTGCCCGCGATACCGACCAGGTTCCGGACCGTCGACGAGGACGTGAAGAGCACCGCGTCGAAGCCACCGCCCTTGATCGCCTCGCGGGTCTCGGCCGGCGGCGGCGAGGCACGGACCGTCCGGTAGGCGGTCACGTCGTCGACCTCCCAGCCCAGCTCGATGAGCCCGGCGACCAGGGTCTCGGTGGCGATGTCCGCCCGGGGGAGGAACACGCGGTCGATCGGGTCGAACACCGGGTCGTACGGCGGCCAGTCCTCCAGGAGACCCGCCGCGGACTGCTCACCGCTCGGCACCAGGTCCGGCTTCACGCCGAAGGCGACCAGCGCCCTGGCGGTCTGCTCGCCCACCGCGGCCACCTTGATGCCCGCGAAGGCGCGCGCGTCGAGACCGTACTCCTCGAACTTCTCCCGCACCGCCTTCACCGCGTTGACCGACGTGAAGGCGATCCACTCGTAGCGGCCGGTCACCAGGCCCTTGACGGCCCGTTCCATCTGCTGCGGGGTGCGCGGGGGCTCCACCGCGATGGTCGGGACCTCGTGCGGCACGGCACCGTAGGACCGCAGTTGGTCGGAGAGCGACGCCGCCTGCTCCTTCGTACGCGGCACGAGCACCTTCCAGCCGAACAGCGGCTTGGACTCGAACCACGACAGCTGGTCGCGCCGGGCGGCGGCGGAACGCTCGCCGACCACGGCTATCACCGGCCGGCCGCCGTCCGGCGACGGCAGCACCTTCGCCTGCTTCAGCGTCTGCGCGATGGTGCCGAGCGTCGCCGTCCAGGTGCGCTGACGGGTCGTCGTACCGGCGACCGTCACCGTCAGCGGCGTGTCCGGCTTGCGGCCCGCGGAGACCAGCTCGGCCGCCGCGGCGGCCACGGAGTCCAGGGTCGTCGACACGACCACCGTCCCGTCCGAGGCGCCCACCTCCGTCCAGCACCGGTCGGAGGCGGTCCGGGCGTCCACGAACCGGACGTCCGCACCTTCGGCGTCCCGCAGCGGAACACCGGCGTACGCGGGCACGCCGACCGCCGCCGCGACACCGGGGACGACCTCGAAGGGCACCCCGGCGGCGGCGCAGGCGAGCATTTCCTCCGCCGCGTACGTATCAAGTCCCGGGTCCCCGGACACCGCACGGACGACCCGCCTGCCGCCCCGCGCAGCCTCCATGACAAGATGAGCGGCATCCCGGGCAGCAGCCGGGACAGCGGCGGGTGTTGACGTGCCGTCGACAACCGTCAGCTGGGGCGTGCCCGTGCCCGGCGGCGAGACCGAGGAGGGATCGGCGTCCGTCTGCACGACGGAGACGCCCTGTCGGGCGTGTGTCCGGATCACGTCGAGCACCTCGTGCTCGGCGACCAGGACATCCGCGTGCGACAGCGCCTCCACGGCGCGCAGAGTCAGCAGTCCCGGATCCCCGGGTCCGGCACCGAGGAAGGTGACGTGCCCGTGTTCCGGACCGGCGGGAAGGGTGGTGGGGCTCAATGTGCTCGCTCCCCCATCAGACCGGCCGCGCCCTGGGCGAGCATCTCGGTGGCGAGTTCGCGACCGAGTGCCCACGCCTGGTCGTGCGTCTGGGGCACGGGACCGGTGGTGGACAGCTGCACCATGCGCGTGCCGTCGGTCGTGCCGACGACGCCACGCAGGCGCATTTCCTTGACAAACTGGCCGTCGGCCTGGGAGCCCCCTCGCTCGAGCGGAGCCGAGAGGGGGGGAAGGTCGGCCAGCGCGCCCACAGGTGCGCTGCAACCGGCCTCCAGGGCGGCGAGCAGTGACCGCTCGGCGGTGACGGCGACCCGCGTGAACGGGTCGTCGAGTTCGCCGAGCGCGGCGATCAGGGCCGCGTTGTCCGCGGCACACTCGATCGCCAGGGCCCCCTGGCCGGGGGCGGGCAGAACCGTGTCGACCGACAGGAAGTCGGTCACCTCGTCGATCCGGCCGATCCGGTTGAGGCCGGCGGCGGCCAGCACGACCGCGTCCAGTTCACCGTCCTGGACGTATCCGATCCTCGTGTCGACGTTGCCGCGGATCGCGACGGTCTCGATGTCCAGGCCGTGGGCGCGGGCGTACGCGTTCAGCTGCGCCATGCGACGCGGCGAACCGGTGCCGATGCGCGCCCCGCGCGGCAGGTCGGTGAACTTCAGCGCGTCGCGGGCGATGAGCACGTCCCGCGGGTCCTCACGCGGCGGTACGGCCGCCAGGACCAGTTCCGCGGGCTGTGCGGTCGGCAGGTCCTTGAGCGAATGAACCGCGAAGTCGACCTCGCCCTTCAGCAGCGCGTCGCGCAGCGCCGTGACGAACACGCCGGTGCCGCCGATCTGCGCGAGGTTCTCGCGGGAGACGTCGCCGTACGTGGTGATCTCGACCAGCTCGACGGGCCGCCCGGTCACCTGGTGGACGGCCTCCGCCACCTGCCCGGACTGGGCCATGGCGAGCTTGCTGCGCCGGGTCCCCAGCCTCAGTGCCTTCTCAGTCATGCCGGTCGGTCCTTCGTTTCTGTGCTGTCCACGGCCCGGGAGACGGAGGCGACCGTCTCCGGGTCGAGGTCGAACAGGGTGCGCAGCGCGTCCGCGTACCCGGCGCCGCCGGGCTCGGCCGCGAGCTGCTTGACCCGTACGGTCGGCGCGTGCAGCAGCTTGTCCACGACCCGGTGGACGGCCTGCCGGATCTCGCCGCGCTGGCGTTCGTCCAGGTCGGGCAGGCGGCCGTCGAGCCGCGCGATCTCACTGGCGACCACATCGGCGGCCATGGTGCGCAGCGCGACCACGGTCGGCGTGATGTGTGCCGCCCGCTGCGCCGCCCCGAAGGCCGCGACCTCGTCGGAGACGATACGCCGGACCTGGTCCACGTCGGCCGCCATCGGCGCGTCGGCGGAGGCCTCGGCCAGCGACTCGATGTCGACCAGGCGCACCCCGGCCAGCCGGTGCACGGCCGCGTCGATGTCGCGGGGCATGGCCAGGTCGAGGAGGAAGACGAAGGGCGCGGGGCGCTCGGCCACCGGCTCCGGCTTGCGCCGCTCGGGGATCCGGCCGACGCTGGCGGCGGTCGCGGCGAGCGCGGTGATCAGCTCGGCGTCCGCCTCGGGGGTGCGGCGGTCCCGGCGGTCGGTGACCCCTCCCGCCGGCTCCCGGCTCCGCCCGAGCCGGGAAGTGCCTCCGCCGGCCCACGCCGCGTGCTGCTCCAGGGTGGCCGCGTCCATGCCGGCCACGGCGGCCTCGCCCATGAGCGAGAAGCCGGGCTGTACGGCGGCGAGGTCGAGCGGGCAGTTCTCCTCGCCGCCGGCGCCGGTGGCCGGCAGCGGGGCCTTGCCGGCCGTGCGAGCGGTGTCGGCCGGGGCGGCGGGCGCGGTGATCTCGGCGGCGGGGGCGCCGGTCCGGCCCTCGACCGCCTGCGCGACCGCCTCCGCGGTGAGCACCAGACCGGTCGCGCCGGTGCAGGAGACGACGACGTCGGCACGTGTCAGCTCGTGCCGCACCGCCGCCATCTCCACCGCGCGGGCGGTGACGGCCGCCGTGTCGTCGCCGTCGGTCAGTATCTGGGCGAGCCGCTCGGCGCGCTCGAAGGTGCGGTTGGCGACGACGACCTCGGCGACACCGGCGCGCGCGAGCGTGGCCGCGGCCAGGGACGACATCGATCCGGCGCCGATGACCAGCGCCTTCTTGCCGGCGGCCCAGTCCTGGACGGCACCGCCGGCGGCCAGCTGCTCCAGGCCGAAGGTGACCAGGGACTGCCCTGCGCGGTCGATCCCGGTCTCGGAGTGGGCGCGCTTGCCGACCCGCAGGGCCTGCTGGAACAGGTCGTTCAGCAGCTTGCCGGCGCTGTGCAGCTCCTGGGCGCGGGCCAGGGAGTCCTTGATCTGTCCGAGGATCTGCCCCTCGCCGACGACCATCGAGTCGAGCCCGCAGGCCACCGAGAACAGGTGGTGGACCGCCCGGTCCTCGTAGTGCACGTACAGATAGGGCGTCAGCTCTTCCAGGCCGACCCCGCTGTGCTGGGCGAGCAGCGTGGACAGCTCGGCGACGCCGGCGTGGAACTTGTCCACGTCGGCGTACAGCTCGATGCGGTTGCAGGTGGCCAGCACCGCGGCCTCGGTGGCGGGCTCGGCGGCGACCGTGTCCTGGACCAGCTTGTTCTGGGCGTCCGTGCTCAGCGCGGCCCGCTCCAGCACGCTGACCGGGGCACTGCGGTGGCTCAGCCCGACGACGAGGAGACTCATGCCGGCATCACGGCGGGGACGTCCCCGTCGGGCCCCTGGTCGGCGGAGTCGTCGCGCGTGGCGGCGGGCAGCGCGGCGTCGCCCGCGGCGGTCTCCTCGCCGGCCTTGCGCTGCTCGTGGAAGGCGAGGATCTGCAGCTCGATGGAGAGGTCGACCTTGCGCACGTCGACGCCGTCCGGGACGGACAGCACGGTCGGCGCGAAGTTGAGGATGGACGTCACACCGGCGGCCACGAGCCGGTCGCAGACCTGCTGGGCGGCACCGGCGGGGGTGGCGATCACACCGATCGACACGCCGTTGTCCTTGATGATCTTCTCGAGGTCGTCGGTGTGCTGCACGGGGATGCCGGCGACGGGCTTCCCGGCCATCGCCGGGTCGGCGTCGATGAGCGCGGCCACCCGGAAGCCGCGGGAGGCGAAGCCGCCGTAGTTGGCGAGGGCCGCGCCGAGGTTACCGATACCGACGATGACAACCGGCCAGTCCTGGGTCAGGCCGAGTTCACGGGAGATCTGGTAGACGAGATACTCCACGTCGTAGCCGACACCGCGCGTTCCGTAGGAGCCCAGGTAGGAGAAGTCCTTGCGCAGCTTGGCGGAGTTGACCCCCGCCGCCGCGGCCAGCTCCTCGGAGGAGACCGTGGGGACCGAGCGCTCCGACAGTGCGGTCAGGGCTCGGAGGTACAGCGGAAGCCGGGCGACGGTGGCCTCGGGAATCCCTCGGCTGCGGGTCGCCGGTCGGTGTGTTCGGCCAGTTGCCACGGTGCTCCTGCGGGTAGAGCGGGGCTGCAGGCGGTTCGTTCCCAGACCGCCCCATCGACAGCAGGCTATGTCTTTGTGAACGCGTGCACAAAGATGGTGTCCGATTTGCCCGGCAGAAGTGACCGGGGTCACGCGCCGTTCGCGCGCTCGCCCGGAACCGGCGCATACACACCGGCGTTCCTTCATTACTGGGGGCAAAGCCGCACACTCTCCTCACGAACCCCGCCCCCGAGACCAAACCACCGTCGATCCTAAGCGACTTTCCGGTCGGTTTGGACTAGTCGGTCAGTGCCCGGCGCAGTCGCTCCTCGTTCACGCGCCAGAAGGTGTGCTGTTCACCGTCGACGAGTACGACCGGGATCTGCTCCCAGTAGCGGTCGTGGAGTTCCCGGTCCTCGGTGATGTCCTCGGACACCCACGGCACGCCGAGGTCGCCGCAGACTTTTTCGATCACCAGCTGCGCGTCGTCGCACAGGTGGCAGCCCGGCTTGCGGATCAGGGTGACCAGCCGCTCGCGGGGCTCGGTCCTGCGTCGGAAGAGGGGACTCATACCGGCCATTCTCGCGCGCTCCACGCCCATTCCGGATCGCCTCTTTAACGGTCCCGACGCGCAGAGTTCACAGCTTGCCAACCTCTCGACTCCGGAACCACCGAACAGACTGGCTATGCTCACGTCATGGCCGCTCTCGGATGGCTCACTCCCCGTAGGCGCTCCGCCACCGCGCGCAGCGTGCTGGCAGGCGAGGCCTCGGCGGAGGCTGCCCGCAAGTCCTCGCAGGAGGCCCCGCAGGTCACGCCGGAGGAACCGGTGTTCCCGGTGATCGGCGACGACAAGGCGGCCGCCTTCTTCGACCTCGACAACACGGTGATGCAGGGCGCCGCGCTCTTCCACTTCGGCCGGGGACTGTACAAGCGGAAGTTCTTCGAGACCCGCGACCTCGCCAGGTTCGCCTGGCAGCAGGCGTGGTTCCGGCTGGCCGGCGTCGAGGACCCCGAGCACATGCAGGACGCCCGCGACTCGGCCCTGTCGATCGTCAAGGGCCACCGGGTGGCCGAACTCGAGACGATCGGCGAGGAGATCTACGACGAGTACATGGCCGACCGGATCTGGCCCGGCACCCGCGCCCTCGCCCAGGCCCACCTGGACGCCGGCCAGAAGGTGTGGCTGGTCACGGCGGCCCCCGTCGAGATCGCCCAGGTCATCGCCCGGCGCCTCGGCCTGACCGGCGCCCTCGGCACGGTCGCCGAGTCGGTCGACGGCGTCTACACCGGCAAGCTGGTCGGCGAGCCGCTGCACGGCCCCGCGAAGGCCGAGGCGGTACGCGCCCTGGCCGCCGCCGAGGGCCTCGACCTCACCCGGTGCGCGGCCTACAGCGACAGCCACAACGACATCCCGATGCTGTCCCTGGTGGGCCACCCCTACGCCATCAACCCCGACGCCAAGCTCCGCAGGCACGCCCGCGAGAAGGACTGGCGGCTGCGCGACTACCGCACCGGCCGCAAGGCGGCGAAGGTGGGCATCCCGGCGGCGGCCGGCGTGGGTGCGGTCGCCGGTGGCACCGCGGCCGCGATCGCCCTGAGCCGCCGCCGCCGATAGTTCCGGCGTTCGGGTCCGGAGTCCCAGTGTCCGGGCCCGGAGTTCCCGTGTTCGGGTCCGGAGTTCCGGCGTTCGAGTCCGGATCATCGGCGCACACCCGCGGACCGGTGCCGGAGACGGGGCGGTCCGCGACGTTCACGCAGCTCCCCGCGCCCCTCCCCGGGCGCCGCCCGCGCGCTCTTTGAACGATGCATGTACATCACCTTTTTCAACACGCCCCGCACTTCACCGAAACACGCCTTTTTCCGGTCAACAAGCGATCAGCTTGCGGAACTTGACCTGGCATCAAACGATTACAGAAGCGACGCAATCGATGATTTGAGCAACTCGGTGTAGCAGTGCCTGCACGAAGCGTTATTCTCCTCAGACGCAAACCGGTACCCCTCCGTCGCTACGACGGGTGAAAGGTCCCGCACTGCACGTGATGGAAGCTCTGCCTCTGGGAGTCCCGTGTACCCACACGTCGGGGTTGACGCCTCGGGCCTGGCTACGCTGCGCGCAACGGTCGCAACGGTCAAGGAGACGCTGCGCGTCTTCGCCCCCACCGCGTACGCCGTCCCCGCCTTCGCCGCCGCGCCCGTAGGCCCGTGCTACGCACTGGCCGACGGCAGCGCCGCCGTCGGCAGACGAGGACGCGCCACCGGCCCGGCCACCACCCGCCGCCCGGCCGCCGACAGCGACAGCGCCCGGATGATGGATCTGGTCGAACGCGCCCAGGCCGGCGAGGCCGAGGCCTTCGGGCGGCTCTACGACCAGTACAGCGACACCGTGTACCGGTACATCTACTACCGCGTCGGCGGCCGCGCGACCGCCGAGGACCTCACGAGCGAGACCTTTCTGCGGGCGCTGCGCAGGATCGGCACCTTCACCTGGCAGGGCCGGGACTTCGGCGCCTGGCTGGTCACGATCGCCCGGAACCTCGTCGCCGACCACTTCAAGTCGAGCCGGTTCCGGCTGGAGGTCACCACCGGCGAGATGCTCGACGCCAACGAGGTCGAACGCTCCCCGGAGGACTCCGTCCTGGAGTCGCTGTCCAACGCCGCGCTGCTCGACGCCGTACGCCGGCTCAACCCGCAGCAGCAGGAGTGCGTCACGCTCCGCTTCCTCCAGGGCCTCTCGGTCGCCGAGACCGCCCGGGTGATGGGCAAGAACGAGGGCGCCATCAAGACCCTCCAGTACCGCGCCGTACGCACGCTCGCCCGCCTGCTGCCGGACGACGCCCGCTGAGCACGGCAACCGAGAGCGACACCCAACTCACGTTCCGTGTACGCCGGTTGCCTTTCTGAGCCGATCGTCCGCCGTCCGTAACCCAAGTGCCGCGCCAGTCGTTGTGCGGGATACAGGCTCCCTGTGGTCACGTCCTGGCCGACCCTGATCGCTCGATCGAGTGGAAGTGGTCGTGGGCGTGCAACCCTCAGGACCCCCTGGGGAGTCGACCGTCATGACGAGAGGAGGTGCCGCCAGTGATCGCGAACGTATCGGCACACCGGCGGGCGAACGCCTTCGCCCAGGCCCTGGAGGAGCAGTCCGACCGGGACACGGCGGCCGAGCAGTCCGCAGCAGCGGCGGGTTCACCGCCGACGCACGGGGACCAGACCGGCCAGGGCGATCTGCTGGCCCTGGCCGCGGGTCTCGGCGCGCTGCCCAAGCCGCAGCTCGACCCCGAGGTCAAGGTCGTGCAGCGGGCCCAGCTGGTGGCCGCCATGGAGGCCATGCTCCAAGAGGGAACCGGGGCGGCGGATGCGTCGGTGCCGGAACAGCGGTCCCACCGGGCCAGGGGCGCGCACCGGGCGAGCCCACTGGGCAAGTTCCGCCCGCGTACGAGGCTGACCAAGGGGCTCGCGGCAGGCGGGCTGAGCGTCGGCGTGGCCGCCGGGGCCTTCGGCGGGGTCGCAGCCGCCAGCTCCGACGCTCTGCCCGGCGACTCGCTGTACGGCCTGAAGCGTGGCATCGAGGACTTCAAGCTCAACTACCTGACCGACGGCGACGACCAGCGCGGCCAGACCTACCTCGACCAGGCCTCCACCCGGCTCAGCGAGGCCCGGCGGCTGCTCGAGCGCGGCCGCGGTGGCCACCTCGACCACGAGTCCATCGGCGAGATCCGCCGCACCCTGTCCGGGATGCAGCACGACGTCACCGAGGGCCATCGGCTGCTGCACGCGGCCTATGAGGCGGACCCGGACTCGCTCGGCCCCATCCAGGCCCTGTCCAGCTTCTCGCGGTCCCACCGCGAGGCCTGGTCCGCGCTCAGCGACAAGCTGCCGGTGCAGCTCGGCGACGTCAAACAGCAGGTCTCGTCGGTCCTCGACGCCATAGACGAAGAGGTCGCCCCGCTGCAGTCCCTGCTCCCGCAGCCACCCGCCCCGTCCGGCGGCGGCCAGCGGCAGAGCGGCTCCGGCACGGCGTCCACCGGCTCCTCCGGCGGGCACCGGCCCAGCTCGCCCAGCTCCTCGGGCCACACCCCGTCCACCGGCAAACACACCGGCAGCGGCACCCCGAGCGGTCCGGCCACCGGCAGCAGCGGCGACGGCCTGATCGGCGGCGACACCGGCGGCCTCCTCGACCCGCCGAAGATCGGCTCCGACGGCAGCTCCCCGTCCGCCGGCAAGTCCCCGTCCGCACAGCCGGACGTCACCATCCCGCCGCTCATCCCGGACCTGCTGCCGGGCCTGGGCATCGACAGCGAGGACGACGACTAGCCGCACGACGTCCACGACGACCGGGGGCACCCCACCCGAGCGGGGCGCCCCCGGACCCGTCACCGGACAAGCGCGCCGGCCTCCGGCCGACGGCTCCAGCCGACCGGACGCCCCACGGACGCCCCCGGCCATCACTCGTTCAGAAGAACACCGGCCGCGGCTGCACCAGCAACTCGTTCAGAAGAACACCGACCGCGGCTGCACCAGCAACTCGCTCAGAAGAACACCGACCGCCGCTGCACCAGCAACTTGTAGAGGGTGTGCTGGATCTGCTCCCGCACCTGGTCGGTCAGGTTGAACATCAGCATCGGGTCCTCGGCCGCCTCCGGCGGATAGCCGTCCGTCGGGATCGGCTCGCCGAACTGGATCGTCCACTTGGTCGGGAGCGGGATCGCCCCCAGCGGCCCCAGCCACGGGAACGTCGGCGTCAGCGGGAAGTACGGGAAGCCCAGCAGCCGGGCCAGCGTCTTGGCGTTGCCGATCATCGGGTAGATCTCCTCGGCACCGACGATCGAGCAGGGGATGATCGGCGCCCCCTGGCGCAGGGCCGTGGAGACGAACCCGCCGCGGCCGAACCGCTGGAGCTTGTAGCGCTCGCCGAAAGGTTTCCCGATGCCCTTGAAGCCCTCCGGCATCACCCCGACCAGCTCGCCCTGCGCCAGCAGCCGCCCCGCGTCCTCCGCACAGGCGAGGGTGTGCCCCAGCTTGCGGGCCAGCTCGTTGACCACCGGCAGCACGAACACCAGGTCGGCCGCCAGCAGCCGCAGATGACGGCCGGCGGGATGCTGGTCGTGCACCGCCACCTGCATCATCAGACCGTCCAGCGGCAGCGTGCCGGAATGGTTGGCGACGATCAGCGCCCCGCCCTCGGCCGGGATGTTCTCGATGCCCTTCACCTCGACCCGGAAGTACTTCTCGTACACCGGCCGCAGCAGCGACATCAGGACCTGGTCGGTCAGCTCCTCGTCGTACCCGAAGTCGTCGACCTCGTAGTCCCCGGACAGCCGGCGCCGCAGGAAGGCCAGCCCGGCCGCCACACGCCGCTCCAGGCCGCCGTCCCGCCCGTCGGCGCCCTGCTGCTCCAGCGGCTCCTCCTCGCGGCTCACAGGCCCATCATGCTGCGCCTGCGCCCGGCTCGGCAGGGGCTGGACCTCACCCATCTCGCCCGTCTCCCCGAGCGCCCCGCGCCGGCCGGCCCCGCCCCGGCGCCGCGCCGGGCGCTGCGCGGCGCTCCCGCGGGACCGGTCGTCGTCGAACGGAATGACCTTGGCGTCCGCCATCGTTGCCGCTCTCCTCAATTGGCGCTGTGCGTCTGCGGGTGGTGGCCGGCCGCCCTCGCGGTCAGCGTGGCGATCCGGTCGACGGCCCCCGCCAGGGCCTCCGGCGGCAGCAGCCCGGGGCCCTGGCTGCGCGCGAAGTCCTCGAACGTCTCCGCGGTCGTGTACTTGGGCGCGAACCCCAGCGTCTCGCGCATCTGGTCCGTGGCCACCACCCGGCCGTGGGTGAGCAGCCGGATCTGCTCCGGCGAGAAGTCCGTCATACCCAGCGTACGGACCAGGGAGCCGGCCCAGGTGACCGCCGGCAGCAACAGCGGCACCGTGGGCCGCCCGAGCCGCCGCGAGCACTGCGAGAGCAGCAGGACACCGTCGCCGGCGATGTTGAACGTGCCGCTGTTGAGGGTGCCCCGGCGCGGCTCGTGCGAGGCGGTCCGCAGCACCTCGATGACGTCGTCCTCGTGCACGAACTGCAGCCGCGGGTCGTAACCGAACACCGTCGGCAGCACGGGCAGGCAGAAGTACGAGGCGAGCGGGGTGTCCGCGGTCGGCCCGAGGATGTTCGCGAACCGCAGCACGCACACGGCGACGTCCGGGCGCCGCCGCGCGAACCCGCGCACGTACCCCTCGACCTCGACGGTGTCCTTGGCGAAACCGCCGCTGGGCAGGGACTTCGGCGGGGTCGTCTCGGTGAACACGGCCGGATCCCGGGGCGCCGACCCGTACACGTTCGTACTGGACTTCACCACCAGCCGCTGCACGGCCGGCGACTTCTGGCAGGCGCCGAGCAGCTGCATGGTGCCGATGACGTTGGTCTCCTTGACCGTGGCCCGGCTGCCGCTGCCCAGGGCCGTCCCCGTCACGTCCATGTGGACCACGGTGTCGGCGCCCGTCTCGGCGAGCACCCGGGCGATGGTCGGCTGCCGGATGTCGGCCTGGATGAAGTCGGCCCCGCCCAGATGGTGTGCCGGGGGCACCGCGTCCACGGCGATCACCCGGTCGACCTCCGGGTCCCGCTGGATCCGCCGCACGAACCGGCCGCCCAGTTGCCGGGCCACTCCGGTGACGAGCACGACCTTCCCCAAGATCAGCGCCTTCCTTCCCGCGTACCGGTATCCCGCGTTCCCCGTGTGCGGCCAACCTAGCGGTTCGATGTTGCGCTGTGATGACCGCCGATGCCCGAGGCGACGGAATTTCCCCCATCGGTATATGCCTGTGGCCCCCCACCACTGCTGGTGGGGGGCCACAGGGCCACGCTCTCGCTGCGCCGCTTACTTCTTGTTACGACGCTGAACGCGCGTGCGCTTGAGCAGCTTGCGGTGCTTCTTCTTGGCCATCCGCTTGCGCCGCTTCTTGATAACAGAGCCCACGACTACCCTCGCTCACTTCTCATCACTCGGTTGTTTGGGCGCCATGGGCCCACACGACCTACGAGGGGCTAGCCTACCCAACCGAGCGCTGAGGTCGTAATCGAGGGGGTACCCCCAGGTCACCCGGGGGTTGCCGTCAGGCCGTCTCCACCCCCACATAGCTGTCGCGGAGGTACTCGTGGACCGCTTGCTCGGGGACGCGGAAGGACCGCCCCACCCGGATCGCGGGCAGATGACCGCTGTGCACCAGCCGGTACACGGTCATCTTCGACACTCGCATCACCGAGGCGACCTCCGCCACGGTAAGGAACTGAACCTCGTTCAGAGGCCTCTCGCCAGCTGCAGCCATGACACACCTGAACCTTCCGCACTCGACGGCCACCGGCTTCCCCTTCCGGTGACTCTTCGTCGTTGCGTGCTCACTCCCCAGACTAGGGGCGGGTGATGCGAGTGGGGAAGAGGTGCACCCATCGGCGGCCTACTGTGACAGACAGGCTCGATTGAGCACGTAGCGGGTGAGCGGCCGGTAGTGAGCAGACCGCACTGCGTCATCAACCGGAACGACGACGGACACCCGCCCCTCCGCCTCCCCCACGAACAGCGCGGGATCATCCGTGTCCGCCAGCCCGATGGCCTCGAACCCCAGCTGACCAGCACCGCAGACCCACCCGTGGTCGCCGACGACCAGCTCGGGCAGGGGCCCGCCGGCCGCCGCGGCGGCATCCAGCGCGACCCGAACCGGCAGCGGCGAATGGCTGTGCGCACCCGGCTCACAAC
This sequence comes from Streptomyces actinomycinicus, assembly GCF_016741775.1. GTDB lineage: Bacteria > Actinomycetota > Actinomycetes > Streptomycetales > Streptomycetaceae > Streptomyces > Streptomyces actinomycinicus. The sequence goes on from NZ_JAERRK010000002.1 coordinate 620,594, forward strand.
CGGGGCGCTCGCTCTCCGGTTCCCGCACCAGGGCAACCCCTCGTACGTAGTCGAGGCGATGGGTACGTAGACCGAACTGGGTCAATATGTCGACACAGCGACCCTGCGCCGGGGTGAGCACCTCACACCCCGACGCCGAGAGGGCGTCCGCCAAGCCGGCGTAGAAACCGAGCAGCCGGTGCGGGTGCCCGGTGCCGAACAGCACGGGCGCACCACACCGGGCCGCCTCCCGGATCCGCCCCGCGAAGGCGTCCAGCGCGGCGATGGTCCGCTCCGGATCGATCACATCAGGTCCGGTCGTGCACCGAGGATCGGCCGAGACCCCGCACCGCTCCGCCATCAGCCCGAGCAACTCCCGCTGTCCCCACACCCCTTCCGGGTCGATCCCGATCAGCACCCGGGGATCCCGCGCGGCGAACAGCCGGTAACTCCGCAGACTCGCCTCCCGCGAGGTCGCCACCACCCCGGCCAGCCGGGAAGCCACCAGATGCGCACGGAGACGAGCGGGGGTCGACACGGCTGCGATGCTGGCCCATCAACCCCGAAGGCAGGACGAAAACACCCAAAATCCCCACGATCGGCCTAACGAACCCCACGTCCGAGACCCGACGGCACAGAGGACGGAGCCCCCTGGGTGTGCCGGCGCCTTCTTGGCCGACCGAGTCGTCTGGTCGGTGCCTCATTGACCGACCGAGTCGGGTGATCGGTGCCTTCTTGGCCGACCGAGTCGGGTGGTGGGTGGGCGAGGCCCGGGGGTCCGGGGGGCGGAGCCCCCCGGGGGTGTCGGTGCCTTTTCGGCCGACCGAGTCGGGTGGTGGGTGGGCGAGGCCCGGGGGTCCGGGGGGCGGAGCCCCCTGGGTGGCTCAGGGCAGCAACCCCCGCAGCGGAAACGCGGCCCGCCGAGCCGCCAGCACGGCCTGATCAACGCGGTCCGCCGGATCGTACCCGGCCTCCCACTCACCGTACGACACCGGCCACCGCCCATCCGTCATCCGCTGCGGCCCCAACTGCCGGGTCCGAGCGAACACTTCCTGCCGCCACCCTTCAGGAATCATCGCCTCCGGAGCCACCGGCTTCCCCGCCGCGATCCCCACCAGATGCGTCCACGACCGCGGTACGACGTCCACCACCGCGTACCCGCCCCCGCCCAGCGCGACCCACTTCCCGCCCGCGTACTCGTGCGCCAGCTCATGACACGCCACCTGCACCGCCCGCTGGGCGTCCAGCGACACGGCCAGATGGGCCAGCGGATCCTCGAAGTGCGTGTCCGCCCCGTGCTGGGAGACGAGCACCTGTGGCCGGAACTCAGCGAGCAGCTCCGGCACCACGGCGTGGAACGCCCGCACCCAGCCCGCGTCCCCGGTCCCGGCCGGCAGCGCCACGTTCACCGCGGCCCCCTCCCCCGCACCCGCCCCGGTCTCCTGCGGCCACCCGGTCTGCGGGAACAACGTACGGGGATGCTCGTGCAAGGAGATCGTCAGCACCCGCGGGTCCTCCCAGAACGCCGCCTGCACCCCGTCCCCGTGGTGCACGTCGACGTCCACGTAGGCGACCCGTTCGGCCCCCAGCTCCAGCAGCCGGGCGATCGCGAGCGACGCGTCGTTGTAGATGCAGAACCCCGACGCCCCGCCCGGCATCGCATGGTGCAGCCCGCCCGCGAAGTTCACGGCGTGATCGGCGGCCCCCCGCCACACCGCCTCGGCCGCCCCCACCGACTGACCCGCGATCAGCGCGGAGACCTCGTGCATCCCGGCGAACGCGGGATCGTCGAGCGTACCGAGGCCGTACGACGTGTCGGCCCCCGCCGGATCCGCGGACGCGGCCTTCACGGCGTCGATGTAGTCCTCCCGGTGGACCAGCCGGAGCGTGGATTCGCCGGCCGGTTTCGCCGCGACGACATCCAGTTCCCGGTCCAGCCCGAAGGCGCCGACCAGTTTCCGGGTCAGTTCCAGCCGTACGGGGTCCATCGGATGGTTCGGGCCGAAGTCATAGCCCGTTACTGCCTCGTCCCACATCAACTGTGCGCGGCCGCTCATGCCCGCCACCGTATCGGTCCGGTTGAGCGGCGAACGACCTGGCGTACCCCAGTGTCACCAGCACCAACACCATCGGCACCAGCATGGCTCCCCGGTAGCTCCAGGCGTCCCCGAGGGCACCCACCAACGGCGAACCGATCAGGAAGCCGACGTAGTTGAAGATGTTCAGCCGTGCGACGGCCGCGTCCGAGGCGTTCGGGAAGAGCCGCCCCGCCGCCGCGAAGGTCTGGGGCACCAGCACGCACAGCCCCAGCCCCAGCAGGGTGAAGCCGAGCATCCCGGCCCACGCGCCGGGCGCCACGGCCACCACCGCGAACCCGCCGGCCGCCACCAGCGCCCCGAGCCGTACGACCGTGACGGCCCCGAACCGCCGCACGCCCAGGTCCCCGACGGTCCGTCCCACCAGCGTCGTCACCATGTACACGTTGTACGGCACGGTCGCGAGCTGCTCCGAGCTGCCCAGCACGTCCTTCAGGTACTTCGCGCTCCAGTTGGAGACCGTCGAGTCCCCGATGTAGGCGAAGGTCATCACCAGGCACAACGGCAGCAGCACCTTGAAGACGACGCCCCCGCCCCACACCTGACCTCCCGCCAGGCCCTCGACCGGGCCCCCCGCCAGGCCCCCCGACGGGTCCTCCGCCGGGTTCTCCGCCGGGCCCTCTGCCCGGCTCGCCGCCCGGCTCGCCGTCTCCGACTGACCGTCGACGTACCAGCGGCTCCCCACCAGCGCCGCCGGCAGCAGCAGGGCCACCACGGGCAGGTACGACTCCCACAGCGCGAGATGCCAGTGCGCCCCCGCCCAGGCCAGCGAGGCACCCACGATCCCGCCCAGGCTGTAGACGGCGTGAAAGCCGAGCATGATGCTGCGCCCGTACGACCGCTGCAGGCTCACCCCGAGCATGTTCATGGACGCGTCCAGCGCCCCCACGGCCAGGCCGAAGACGCCCAGCGCCACCGCCAGCGCCGCCACCTGCCCCTGCCCGCCCGCCCCGACGCCGAGCAGCGCCAGCAGCACCACCGGCTGGGACCAGCGCAGCAGCCGGCTGGGCCGTATCCGCTTCACCAGATGCTCGGTGGTCACACTGCCGACCCCGGCGAGGACCGGTACGGCCGCCAGGAAGACCGGCAGCAGGGCGTCGGAGACGCCGTACCGGTCCTGGACGGCCGGGATCCGCGTGACGAGCAGGGCGAACGCGGCGCCCTGGGCGAAGAAGCTGAACGCCAGCGAGGCCCTACCGCGCCGCAGCACATCAGTCATGGCGGCGAGCGTAGGGCCCCTGGCTACCTGTGGGTAGATCCAGCCAAAGATGAATTCCCTTCAGCTTTAGCCGGGCGGTACGCCGGTCAGGCGGCGACGGCCACGGCCGGACGCTCGGCCGGGCAGGCCTCCGCCTCGGCCGCCAGCATGTGCTCCATCGGCCCGGCCGCCAGCGCACCGCCGGCCACGAATCCGATCACCATGGCTCCGATCAGGATGACGTTGCCGAGCCACACCATGGTGTCCACGGGGACGGTGTAGGCACCCACCGCCCGGGCGACGCACTCGGCCAGCAGCACCACGCCCCAGACCACGGAGAACACCCGCTCCTTGCGCCGGAAGGCCTGGGCCCTGGCCCCCGTCCCGGCCACCAGCCGCTGCCAGGCGGCCTCCTTCGCCGCATCGCCCTTGACCAGGAAGGGCTTCATGCCGGCGGTCATCATCGGCTTGCCGAGCGCGACGGAGACCAGGATCCCGATGGCGACCGTGCTGCTGACCGCGCTGTCCTTGGCGAGCATCAGTCGCGGGTCACCCGAGACGAAGCTCAGCAGCAGCGACATCACGTTGACGACCAGGATGAGGCCGGCCAGCCCGTTGGTGTTGCGCTCCCTGACCACGCTCCACCCCGTGCGCACGGCCGGCACCACGCTGCTCCAGGCGAGCGCCGCGAAGGTGCTCATCCCGAAGGCGTCCTTGAAGAGGTAGTACGAGCCGAGCGGCACGGCCACGTCGATGAGCAGCGGCTTGAAGTTGTCCAGCACGCTCGGCGTCCGGTCCTGCTGCTTGCCTCGGCCCTGGGCCCCCGTGTTCTCCGTCATGCCCTCAGCTTCGCCGCTGAGGGGGGTCCGCCAGTAGAAACGAACGTCCGCAGGTCCGCATGACAATTGTCAGTCCGCTGCGGATGGCCCCTGTCATTTCAGCAGGTCGGTCAACTTCCGCGGGTCGTCGAAGAGTCGGCCGGCGTCGGCGCCGGCGCGCAGCAGCCGGTCCGGGGGTGTCATGGCGGTGAACCCGTAGACGTCCATTCCGGCCTCTCGCCCCGCCAGCACGCCGAGCGGCGAGTCCTCGATGACCGCACACCGCTCGGGCGCGACGCCCATCCGCTCGGCCGTGTGCAGGAAGAGATCGGGCCACGGCTTCCCGCGCCCCACGTCCTCCGAGCTGAAGACCCGGTCTTCTCCGAACCACCGGTCGAGCCCCGTGGTCCGGTGCCCCACCCGGATCCGCGCATGGCTCCCGGAGGAGGCCACGCAGTACGGCACCCCTTCCGCGGCCAGTTCCTCCAGTACTCCGGTGATGCCGGCCACCGGCTTCAGGTCACGCTCGAAGGCGGCGAACACGCGCGTGTGGAAGACGTCGTCGAAGTCGTCCGGGAGGCGCTGTCCCGTGCGTTCCAGGACCAGTTCGTGGATCCGGTGCATGGCCGATCCCATGTAGTCCCGGATCGAGTCCTCGTAGCTGGTCGGGTGGCCCAGCTCGGTCAGATAGGCGGCCAGGAGCCGGTTGGATATGGGTTCGCTGTCCACGAGGACACCGTCGTTGTCGAAGATCACAAGGTCATAGCGCATGCCGTCGAGCCTAAAGGGCCCGGCATGTTGA
>NZ_JAERRK010000020.1 GCF_016741775.1 Streptomyces actinomycinicus
ACCGGGCTCCAGCTCCAACTCTTCAGCCGGCTCGCGGCCGACCGGCGGCCCAGCCCGTCGCGTTCGGCTGTCAGCTTCCCGCTGTCGACCAGGCGCCTCACGGTGCCGGCGCTGACGCCGAGCAAGGCGGCAGCGTCCCCGATCCGGTAGGCGTGCATACGCCGAGAATACTGCCGCAGATGCGAGGCAAAAGTCTCCTGTCGCTTCGCATGAGCCGAAGCCTCCTTCCATCGGCTTCGCATATGCGTTTGTACATGACGGAGGTGCGGGTACGGTCATCCGGAAGGTGGTATCCCGCACGACGTGCTCAGGGTGAACCCGGCGCGGGCCGCGCCCCGCCCCGCCTGCCGCCGGAGGCGATGCAGACCGCCTCGTCGGCGGCGACGGTCAGGGTTGTGCGGTGGGCCGCGAGCGCGGACTCGGGGCGGCCTGTCGTGGCGGTGGGAGCGGGTGCCCACGCGTGCCGTGGGGCGGTGATGTGGAGGGGCTGTGTGAGGCGGACGACGCCTGATCTCCGTGTACAGACTGCGTGTTAGCCTGCCCGCGATCGTGATCGAATGCATAGGGGGAGGCACGGTGGGCTCGGACGGTTACCAGGTCAAGGCAGGTATGACCGGCCAGGCCCGGCAACTCGACGACGCCGGCACGGACATGGACACCATCAGCTCGGCCGTCAAGTCCCGCACGAGTTACTCGTACGGTGACGTCGGCGGCCATGACGCCGCGTCGGCGCTGAACGCGTTCGTCAAGGCCTGGGAAGCGGAGGCCAAGACACTGGCGTCGGCGTTGCACGAGCTGGGTGGCAAGGTGGAGTTGGCCAAGAAGACCTACCACCGCACCGACGGCCTGGTGAAGACGCACGCGGACAGCGTCCCCGTCGGCGGCACCAGCGGCCTCACCGACACGTCGACGCAGGGCGGCCGCACCTCAGCCCTGTCGAGCTACTGAGGAACGGGCCGGTGTCCTTCTTCTCCTCCCCCCTCGATTCCCCTTCCTTCCGGCTCACCTGGCTCGCCGGGCTGTCCAAGGAGATGCTCGCCGCCGGGAGCAAGAACGAGCTGCTCGATCTGATCGACAATGCCCTCTCGGTGCCCGAACCGGGCGGTGACCAGGGCCTGCTGGAGGGACTGGCACAGCTCTACCGCGGCCGGCTCGACCAGGTCGGCAGCGTCTTCGACCAGGTCGACCGGGTGGGCCGCAAGGGACTTACGCAGGTGTGGGTCGGCGACACGAGCGTCCTCGCCTCGGACGTGGTGAACGCCGCCGGGCGGTCCGTGACCCAGATGGGCGAGGCGTTCCGGGAGTGCGCGTCGGTACTGCTGACGCTGTCCGACGCGATCGGCGCCGCACAGCGCAAGGACGAGCAGGGCCGCGGACAACTGCTGGAGCAGAAGAAGATGCTCGGCGGCAAGGACGGTTTCCTCGACGACCTGCACGAGAACGACGAGGAGGAGTGGGACCGCAAGAACGCCGCCCACTTCGGCTCCTCGGCGGTCGACCTGATGCACGCCGCCGTCTCCGACGCGCAGGAGGCCACCCGCGTCGCGGCCCGGGACCTGAACAAGTGGGCCGCCGAGGCACGGGCCGGGAAGATGGAGACGAGCGAACTCACCGCCGTCGACAAGCTGATGCTCGCCGACACCGGCGTCGCGGGCGCCGACGCCGAGCTGAACGAGATCCTCTCGGCCGGCGAGCTGGCGCGCGCGTCGACGCGCATGGACCTGCTGAGCCTCGACGACGAGACGGCCATGGAGCGGATGCTGGCGAAGTCGGACAGCCCCCAGGAGCGGGCCTACCTGATGAAGGCCCTGGCCGCCGGCCACAGTGTCGCCGAGATCGGGACGTTCCAGAACAAGATCCACGGCAAGGACCCCGCCTGGCTGCGCCGGCACCTCACTCCCGTGGTCACCGCCGAGGACAGCATGAACGACGAGGGCCTGGCACCGAACGGCTCCAACAACAACAAGGATGACGTGACGTTCGACGGCCAGCGCTGGATCCAGGGAGGCGACGGCTCCGAGGGCACCTGTGTGGCCTCGTCCACCGTCACGTCCCGGGCCATGGTCGACCCCGTGTACGCACTCGACCTCACCGGCGGCCCCGACGGACAGCAGGACGACCCCGAGGCCTTCAAACAGCGCCTGGTGGCCGAACAGCACCGGCTGCACACCGAAGGCGACGGCGGCAAGAACTGGGGCGGCATGGGGCCCGAGGGGCAGGAACGGATCAACGACAGCACCGTCGGCAGTGCCACCGGCACCGACTACCAGCGCCAGGACCTGAACAGCGCCGCCGACCGCAGGGCGGTCCTCACCGACGTCGAGAAGTCGGTGGCGCAGGGACGGCCGGTGCCGGTCGACGTCTCGGGCAAGGAGGGCGCCCACGCGATGACCATCATCGCCCAGGAGGGTGACAAGCTCCAGGTGTACAACCCCTGGGGCACGACCACCTGGGTCAGCGAGGACGACTTCATCAACGGCCACATGGGCAAGGCTTCCAAGAGTGATCTCTCCGATGCGTACAGCGTCTACCTTCCGCGGTAGCAGGGGCGGGGCCGCGATCGCGGCGGCCGCGCTCCTCGCTCTCGCCACGGGCTGCGGCCCGGGCACCGACGAACCGGCAGGCGGCTCCACGAACACCGCGAACACCCCCCCGAGCACCGCGAGCCGTCCCACGAGCACCGCGAGCCGCCCGACGAGCCACCCGGTGAAGGACACCAGCATCACGGCCGAGCCGGGGGAGCGTTTCACGCTCACCGTCGACCAGAACGCCTCCACCCGCGAGTACTGGTACCTGGTCGACCCCAAGCCCGACAGCTCGGTACTGGTCAGCCGCGGCCAGGACTACACGTCGGACTCCGGCGACGAACCGGTGGCCGGTGCCGGCGGCCGGCTCACCTTCACATTCCAGGCCGAGGGCAAGGGAACCACCCGGTTCACGCTGCTGCACTGCACTTTCACCACCTGCCCGGACAGCACCTCCACCCTGCCCCCAGGGACGACCGGACCCTCCACCGGTCCGGCCACGGGGGCGGCCACCCCCTCCAAGGCCCCCGAGCGCATCACGTACACCGTCACCGTCCACTGAGCCGCAGCGGACCAGCCGGACAAGACGAAGACGAGACACCCGAGGCCCCGCCATGAACGACGACGCCCCGTACCCGCCGGACCGCACCGACGACGAGCTGGCCCGGCTCGACATCGCCGTCCTGCTGCGCTACGGCCTCACCGCCGAACCCGGACCCCGGCGCACCGCCCTGTTCGGCGACGGCGCCGCGGCCGCGGCCGTCATCCTCGACCGCCTCGGCACCGAGCCGCGCTCGGTCGCCTTCCTCGCCGACACCGTGCGCGCCGGCGGACTCGCCCGCGCCGCGGAGCTGCCCGAGCCCCTGCCCCGCCGGGAGGCGGCCGTCCTGGTGCGGGAGTGGCTGCGGGCCGGCACCGAACTCGTCGGCGGGATCGCAGCCGACGACACCGCGGCCGGCTGGCTGCGCGCCGTCGCGACCATCATCGAACGGAAGCGGCTGGCCCGGGCGCGGGGCCGGGGCGCGTGATCCGAGCAGCCGGTCGTCGAGGCCGCCCGGGCGCCGTCAGTACACGTCGCGGAGGTAGCGCTTCTCCGCGGACAGACGCCTGACGTAGGCGGTGGCCTCGTCGGTGTCCATGTCGCCGTGCGTGGCGATGACCTCCTTGAGTACCCGGTCGACGTCCTTGGCCATGCGTCCCGCGTCGCCGCAGACGTAGAAGTGGGCACCGTCCTGCAGCCACTGCCACAGGCGGGCCCCGCTCTCGCGCATGCGGTCCTGCACGTAGATCTTGTTGCGCTGGTCGCGGGAGAAGGCGAGGTCGAGGCGGTCGAGGTGGCCGGACGCCTGGTACGCCTCGAGGTCCTGCCGGTAGTAGAAGTCGGTGGACCGGCGCTGCTCGCCGAAGAAGAGCCAGTTGCGGCCGGTGTGGCCGCGGGCCCGGCGGTCCTCGAGGAAGCCGAGGAAGGGGGCGATGCCGGTCCCGGGACCGACCATGATCATGGGGGTGGCGGGGTCGGCGGGTGGCCGGAAGTGGGGGGAGCGCTGCACGAAGACCTGGACGGGGCCGTCGTCGGCGCAGTCGGCGAGGTACGTCGAGCACACGCCCTTGCGGTCCCGGCCGAGGTCGTTGGTGTAGCGGACGACGGAGACGGTGAGCCGGACCTCGCCGGGGTGGGCGAGCGGGCTGGAGGATATGGAGTACAGGCGGGGCTGGAGGCGCTTGAGGACGCCCGTCCAGTCCCCGGCGGAGGCGCGGACGGGGAACTCGGCGATCAGGTCGGCGGCCTGGCGGCCCCAGCTCCACCGCGCCAGCGCGTCCTTGTTGTCCGGGCGCAGCAGCCGCTTCAGGTCGTGGCTGCCGGTTCGCTCCGTCACGAACTTGAGCAGGTCGCCGGTGATGCGGGCGATGTCCAGGCGGGTGCGCAGCGCTTCCTTGAGGGGAAGGGGCGCCCCGTCGCCGAGGTCGACGATCTCGTCGGGGTCCGACCCGGTCGAGGCGAGCCATTCGGCGACGAGACCGGCGCTGTTGACCGGCCATACGCCGAGCGCGTCGCCGGCGTCGTAGGCGAGTTCGCCGCCGCGCGTGTCGAAGGAGAACTGACGCACCTCTTTCCCGGAACCGGGCAGGTTCAGCAGCCTGCTGCCGATGAGCAGGGTGGCGAACGGTGACGCCTTGGTGCAACCGGCCGGCGCGGGCGCGGCCGGCGGGCCGGCGGGGGACGGTGTGGTCGCGGGGACGGCTTCTTCCGGGGTGGCGGTCGTGACCGCTCCGGCGGGGACAGGCTGCCGGCCGTCGGCTGCGGCAAGCGCGGTGACCACTTGGCCGAGCCACTGCTCGGCGGTCTCCTCGAAGTCGGGTTCGCAGTCGGCGCGGGGCACGAGACGGGTGGCCCCGAGCGTGTGGAGGCGTTCGTCGAGCCGGCGGCCGTGGCCGCAGAAGTCGTCGTAGTCGGAGTCGCCGAAGGCGAGGACCGCGTAGCGGAGTCCCTCCAGCCGTGGGGCGTCCGGAGCGGACAGTGCCTGCCAGAAGCCGGCGCCGTTGTCGGGTGGGTCGCCGTCGCCGAAGGTGCTGGTGACGAGGAGTACATCGGCTTGCGGACCGAGCCGGGCCGGAGCCGCGTCGGCCATGGGCAGCAGTTCGGGGGTGCGGCCCGCCCGGCCGAGGTGATCGGTGGCCTTGGCGGCGAACTCCTCGGCGTTGCCGGTCTGCGAGGCCCACAGGACGACCAGACGGCGGGTCGGTACGGCCGTGCCGGCGGCCGGCGCTCCGGTCGGTGCGGGCACGGGGGGCGGTGCGGTGGGCGCGGCGGGTGCGGCGGTGCGGGAGAACATGCCGGCGAGGACACCGTCGACCCACAGGGCGTTCCCGGGGGTGAAGGGCGCGTCGGGGGGCAGGACCGGGACGCATCCGTCGGGCGGGGCGGCGGCGAGGCCGGAGAGGTAGCCGGAGAGGTACCGGCGCTCCGGTTCGCCGAGGGGCGCGGGCGCGAGGCCGCTGATGCCGAACAGTGTGGCGAGCGCGCTGACGGGGGAGTCCGCCGGTGTTGTCGCCGCGGTGGCCGGCACGGGCACCGGGGCCGGGGGCGCGGGTGTGGTCTCCGGCCGGGTGCCCGGACGGGCCGCCGGGACGGGTGCGTCGGTCCTGGCGAGGGTGACGGCGCAGAATTTGAACTCGGGCTGGAAGGAGAGCGGGTCGGTGGCGTCGCTGGTGACCGCGTTGATGCTGAGGTACTCGCCGAACAGGTCGTTCCAGTGGAAGGGGGCGAAGCAGGTGCCGGGCCTGACCCGGTCGGTGACCAGGGCGGGCAGTACGGCGCGCCCGCGCCGGGAGGCGACCTCCAGGTGGTCACCCTCGACGACGCCGAGGCGTTCGGCGTCCTCGGGGTGGACCTCCACGAACGCGCCGGGGTTGAGCTTGGCGAGCCTGGCCACCTTGCCGGTCTTGGTCATGGTGTGCCACTGGTGCGGGAGGCGGCCGGTGTTGAGCACGAACGGGTAGTCGTCGTCGGGGAGTTCGGCGGCCGGCAGGTGCGGACGGGCGAAGAACCGGGCCCGTCCGCCGGCGGTGGGGAAGGCCAGGCGGGGGCGGGTGCCGTCCTCGCGTTCCAGGAGGGTCTGGCTGACGCCGTCGTTGAGGTAGCGGATGGGGCTGCGGTCCGGGCTGTCGGCGGTGGGTGCCGGCCACTGGACGGGTGTGGTGCGGAGCCGCTCGTAGGTCACGCCGCGCAGGTCCCAGCCGGTCTTGGGGTTCCACGCCTGCTTGAGTTCTTCGAACACCTCCTCGGCACAGGCGTAGGTGAAGCCGTCGGTGAAGCCCATCGCGCATGCCACGCGGGCGATCAGCTGCCAGTCGGGCAGTGCCTGTCCGGGCGGGTCGACGACGCCCTGTACGAGGGTGAGGTTCCGCTCGGAGTTGACCATGACGCCGTCGGACTCCGCCCACAGCGTCGCGGGCAGGATGACATCGGCGTACGCGTTGGTCTCGGTGTCGGCGAACACGTCCTGCGTGATGACGAGTTCGGCGGCCTCCAGTCCGGCGATGACCGTCTTGCGGTTGGCGACCGAGGCGACCGGGTTGGTGCAGATGATCCAGCACGCCTTGATGGCGCCGGCGGCCATCTGCTCGAACATCTCGACCGTGCCGCGCCCGACCTCGGTGCGCAGGGAGCCCTGCGGGATGTCCCACAGGTTCTCGATGAACGTGCGCTCTGTGCCGACCAGTACGGAGCGCTGGCCGGGCAGGCCGGGGCCCATGTAGCCCATCTCGCGGCCGCCCATGGCGTTGGGCTGGCCGGTCAGCGAGAAGGGGCCGGATCCCGGGCGGCAGATGGCCCCGGTGGCGAGGTGCAGGTTGATCAGGGCGTTGGTGTTCCAGGTGCCGTGCGTGGACTGGTTCAGGCCCATGGTCCAGCAGCTCATCCACGCACCGGCCTCGCCGATCCACTGCGCGGCCTGCCGGATGTCGGCCTCCGGGATGCCGGTGGTCTCCGCGACCTTTTCGGGCGTGTAGTCCGCGAGGAAGGAGGGCATCTCCTCCCAGCCCTCGGTGAACTCGGCGATGAACTCCTCGTCGGTGTGGCCGTCCGCGACCAGCAGGTGCAGGAGGCCGTTCAGCAGGGCGAGGTCCGTGCCGGGCTTGATCTGCAGGAAGAGGTCGGCCTTGTCGGCGGTGGCGTTGCGGCGCGGATCGACGACGATCAGCTTGGCGCCCGCCGACTTGACGCGGTCCCTCATGCGCAGGAAGAGGATGGGGTGGCAGTCGGCCATGTTGGCGCCGATGACGAAGAACGCGTCCGCGTGGTCGAAGTCCTGGTAGGAACCGGGCGGGCCGTCGGCGCCGAGCGACAGCTTGTAGCCGGTGCCGGCGGAGGCCATGCACAGCCGTGAGTTCGACTCGATCTGGTTGGTGCGCACGAAGCCCTTGGCCAGTTTGTTCGCCAGGTACTGAGCTTCCAGGGACATCTGCCCGGAGACGTAGAAGGACAGCGCGTCCGGCCCGTGTTCGTCCAGGATCGCGCTCAGCCTGCCCGCGACCGCCGCCACGGCCTCGTCCACGTCCGTCTCGACCGGCTCGGCGCCCCGCTCGGCACGCACCAGGGCCGTGTGCACACGTCCGGGTGCGGCCATCATGTCCGCGCTGGTCGCTCCCTTGGTGCACAGCCGGCCGGAGTTGCTGGGATGCGCCTTGTCCCCGGATGCCTTCACGGCACGCCGGCGGCCGTCGGCGGGGTCGCGTGCCACGTCCAGCACGATCCCGCAGCCGACTCCGCAGTACGAGCAGACCGTGCGGACGCTGCCGTCCTTCGCGCCAGATGCCACCGAACCCCCGCCTCGCGGTGTGTGCCTTCCCGGGCCGGAACCGTCCTGTCGGCGGCGCAAGCCCCATGACCAGCACCGTAGGAAGATCGAATTTCCAGCCCGTCACACCTCGGGCGCGTGGGGGGTTACGCCCCCCGCACACGCGGCGGCGGAGCTGTGTGAGGCGAGTGGAGACGGGGGGCCAACCGCACGATCGACGGCGTGAGCCTGGCCGCGTTCGCGACGACTGGCCCGCCTGCGGTCGCCCACCGGACTCGTTCGGCGCGCGGACACCGGAGGGGACGGCGTTGTCGATCACAGCGGAGATCGTCGCCGTCATGCGCGGCGCCTCCGGTGTGTCGCTCGGAGGAGCCCACACACCGGTCCACCACCACGGTCCGAGCAGCCCCGCACGAAGGATCGGCGACGTCGCCCAGTACTCTCGTGCCCTCGCGACCCAGGCGTCCGAGTGGCTGGTGGGCCATCAGTCCCTTTGCGCGAGCGAGCAGGTCGGCCCTGGCGTGCAAGCGCAGAGGAACCGTGCGCCAGGCCAGCGCGACACACGAACGAGGAGCGATCACCGTGGGAACCATGGTCTCGGTCAGGGGCTGGCTGGAGTGCGACGACGGCCAGCTGGCCCGGATCAAGGAGATCGTGGAAGCGGACGATCCGGAGCGCACCTACAGCGGGGGCTGGGCCTTCCCCGCCCGGCAGTACAACAACGTCAGGTGGGCCTTCTACGGGGGCGACATCCGCGCGGTGTCCCTCGCCTGGTTCGAGGAGAGGTTGCGTCAGATCGCCCGGATCCCGGCGTCCTGCCAGGACGACGAGTACGACGAGAGGCCCCGCGGGCTGTTCCTCGTCAGCCACGACGTCGACGGCATGAGCGAGTGGAGGGTCTGCGACGGCGGCCTGATGATCGGCGTCCCGGACGGGGATTACCACTACCTCGACGCCTAGCGTCGGTGCCGGCGGTGACGCCGGAGGCCGGCACCGGGTCGGTGTGAGCCCCCGAACACCTGACCCCGCGGGGCGCCTGCGGCCGGTCGGTCCTAGTTCTGGCTCTGGAGCCTGGCGGACGCCCATGGCCGAGGCGCTGTCCACGGCGGCCGGCGACGCGGCTCGGGCCGGCCGCACCGGTTGCCGCCGGGCAGCCCCGCGACGACAACCGGGCCTGCGGGCCGTACCGGCCCGGTGCTGCCCCGCGGCTCATTGCCGAACCGCCGGCGCTACGGGACGTGGTTCGTGCCCGGCCCGCCACCATCCGGGTGCCACATCCTTCGGTGTCCCAACCCGCCGACGACGATTCACCTGCCGTCGATCTCGGAATCGCCCACCAGCCGAGCGCGTCGTCGTCCGCCCGCACGTCCCGGCTCGGCGCGACCGGGCGCGAGCACCGGGCCGGTCTCACCGAGGACTGCTGAGCAGGAAGGGGAACCGCCATTCGGGTGGGCACTCTTCCTGGGGTGCCCGTGACAGAAGCACACGCACTCTCCATGGAGAAAAACTGCCGTGGCGGCAGTAGACATTCCGCCGCTGCAGGGTTAGCGTTGTCTCCGTACCCAGAAGTCGAAGTGGGCACAGCAGGCACGGACTGCTGTGCAGGCAGACGAGAAGGACACGGCCCCGGCGGGGCTGTGAGCAGCACCTGCGGTATCCGCGAAATCGAAAGGTAAGGAGCAGAGCGCCATCAGGATCGCCCGGGCGAGGAAGCAGTCCGCCCGGGTACCGCAAGACCCCGGATTGGAAGGTGGTCCCCGGTCACGCATTCGCGATCCCCGCAACCCCGCCCTCCCAGGCGGCACCTGCGGAAAAACAAGGCCGGCGCAGCGCGCCGGTAGATGGTGTTGAAAGCTCGGGGCCCGGGTGCCGTACAGGCATCCGGGCCCCCCGACGCGTCCCCGAAAGAAGAGGTCTATGCCGCCTGCCGGTTCCCGTCCCGTCGGCCCCCTCGACGATGACGACTACCCCGCCTACACCATGGGCCGGGCCGCCGAGATGCTCGGCACCACCCCTGCCTTCCTCCGTGCCCTGGGTGAACACCGCCTGATCACCCCGCTGCGCTCCGATGGCGGCCATCGCCGCTACTCCCGGTACCAGTTGCGCGTCGCCGCCCGCGCCCGCGAACTCGTCGACCAGGGCACCGCGATAGAGGCCGCCTGCCGCATCGTCATCCTCGAAGACCAGCTCGAAGAGGCGCAGCGCATCAACGAGCAACTACGCGCCGAGGGCGGCAGGCCTCAGCCGAAGACATCAGCCTGAACTGGACCCCCGAACGAGCGAACCGATGCACTGCCGGCGCACGAAGCCGCTGAGGGACCGCCCGCCGTTCCGCAGCTCAGGCGGGGTCACCGCGTCAACCGGACTCCGCCGGAGGAGAAAACCGTGAGCGGGCGTGATGCAGGGAGTGGGTGACGAGGGGGCGAACCCGGGGAAGAAGGAGCGGCAACCGATAGGAGGTTGCCATGAGTGGCGGGGATCTGGAACTGGGGCAGCTTCTGGCCGCCGCTGAGGCGGCACCGCCCGGGGAGTCCGTCGAGGTACTTGCGAACGACCTGAGCAAGCGCTTCGGGGCGGAGCGTGTGTCATTCCTGTTCGTCGACCTCGTGGGTCGGCGGTTGCTGCGCCTGACCACACAGGCCGAGGACGACATGGGGGTCGCTGCCGAACGGATCGACCTGGGGGGCAGCGTCTACGACGCGGTCCTGCGCAGCCAGCGCCAGCTCGTGGAAACGGACGGCCAGGGCGGGCGGCGCGTGATCTCGCCGGTGACCAATCGCGGCGACTGCATCGGTCTGCTGGAGGCTACGCTGCAGAACGCCGACGACACCGTGCTCGAGCAGATCGAGGACGCGGCGCACGCGCTGGCCTACATCATCGTCACGGACCGCCGCTTCACCGACCTGTACCACGCGGGCCGGCGCACCACCCGGACCAGCCTGGCCGCCGAGATCCAGCACCAACTGCTTCCCTCGGCCTCCTGCTGCGAGGCTCCCCAGTTCACCCTCGCGGCAGGGCTGGTGCCGGCCGACGACATCGGCGGCGACACCTACGACTACACGCTCGATCGCGACACACTGCACCTGTCCATCACCGACGCCATGGGCCACGACACCAACTCCGCGCTGCTGGCCACGCTCCTGGTCGGCGCCATGCGCGGCGCCCGCCGCAGCGGCTGTGACGCACTCCAGCAGGCGCAACACGCCCACGACGCCCTGCTGGCCCACAACCGCGGCCTGGCCACTGGCCAATTGCTCTGCATCGGCCTCACAACGGGGACCTGCGAACTGGTCAACGCCGGGCATCCCCGGCCTCTGCGCCTGCGCAAAGGCGCCACCGAAGTCGAAGAGGTCCAGCTCGCAGTCAACCTCCCCTTCGGCGTGGCAGCCCCCACCTCCTACCGTGTCCAGGAACTCCAGCTTCTCCCCGGCGACCGTCTGGTCCTGCTCACCGACGGCATGCAGGAACGCGGCGCCGAAGCCGTCGACCTGGCATCCCTCGTGTGGGGCACCCGCACCTCCCACCCCAGGGAAGCCGTGCGCAGCCTGACCACCGCGGTGCTGGACGCCTGTCGGGGAAACCTGAGGGACGACGCCACTGTCCTCATCCTGGACTGGCACGGGCCCCGGCGCGAAGACGGTCAGGGCCCGGTCCGCTGAGGAGAACCCGTATTCCAACGCCACCCGAGGGAACACCTCGCTCACCCTCTCAGGGACGGTCCGAGCCAGGACCGAACTTCTCGCGGGAGGTCGGCGGGCTACCCCGGGGGTGGAAGGTCCCGAATTCCGTGAGTACTGGGGCCTGCGGGAATTCGGAATTGGGACCGGGTCGAAAGTCGATTGGGCCGATCCCGCTCGGTGCCGTACAGTTCACCGTACCGACGCGGGGTGGAGCAGCTCGGTAGCTCGCTGGGCTCATAACCCAGAGGTCGCAGGTTCAAATCCTGTCCCCGCTACGCAGACGTGAAGGCCCGGTGCCCACCGGGCCTTCACTGCGTGTGGGCCGATTCGGACCTGGCTCTCGCCGAACAGGGCACCGCGGTCGCGGAAGGCGTCAACGCACTGTGCCGACGCAACGCTGTCGGAGCTGACGGATCTGCCGGACGAAGGGGAGTCCCGTCCTGCCGCCGTCGCCGGAGCCGTCACCCACCCCGGTGCGCAGGCCCTGATCCGTTTCCTTCGGCAGCCAGAGTCGCCCGCATCCGCTGCTCCTCGCGAGCAGAGCCGACGTCCCGTTCCAGGGGTGTGCGGCTCACGGCTGTGGCGAGATCTTCCAAGGCCCGTTTTTGCAGTTCCGCTTCGCGCCGCACGGCCGGGCTCCCCTTGCCGGCGGTGTCCTCCCACGCGTGGAGGGCTTCCTCCACGCGCCCCCAGTCCGGGTTCCTGTGCTCGCGCACGGCGACCGCTGCCTTCGAGGTGTCCGTCTCCAGGGCCTCGGCGTATCGCTCCGCCTCGGGGACGAAACGGCTGTCGGCCCGCGGGACGTGGCCCTCCATGAGCATCGCCGCCCGGCCGAACCCCTTGAGCGCCTCCTGCGCCTCCTGCGCCTCGCGCGACGTCAGCCCCCTGGGGCGGACCGGTTCCCGCCGTGCCCGGTCGTATGCCTCCTGCCAGGCGGCACGTGCCTCCCTGCTCTCCAGCAGTGCCCGGCGCATGTCGGCGTGATGCTCCCGGGTCGGTTCGGCGTGGTTGCGGAGCACCGCGGCCGCGTAGCGGCCGTTGGCGGCGAGCCAGTCCGCGAGCCGGCCCGGCAGCCGGGGGGTCTCCCAGGCGGGGAACACCACGTACGCCAGCATGGCCAGGGCCCCGCCGAGCAGGGTGAGCGCCACCCGCTCCGGGACTGTCTGCTCCCATGCCTGGCCGCCCATGCCGAGCAGGAAGACGACGTACGCGGCGGTGAAGCACTGGGAGTAGGCGTAGCCGGTACGGTTCAGCGTGTACGACAGGCCCGCCGAGACCACGGCCAGCGCGCCGGACACAGGGGCGTCCGGGCCCAGGGCCTGCACCGTGCCGGTGGCGAGCGCGACCCCAGCCAGGGTCCCGGCGAGACGGCCCACCGCACGCGCGTACGTCCGGTGGAAGTCCGGCCGCATCACCATCACCGAGGCGATGGGCGCCCAATAGCCGTGGCCCAGGGGCAGCCGGGCGGCGATCAGATAGCCGAGCGTGGCCACCGCCGCCAGGCGGGCGGCGTGCCGGAACACGGGCGAGTCCCGGCGGAACTCACGGCGGACCGCCCGGACGACGACCGGGACCAGCCGGAGCATGGTCGGGCGCATCAGGAACTCGGCGCGGGCGGGGCCGGGCAGCGTGGGCGTCCTCCCGGGGGCGCAGCCGCTCCCGGCGATCTCCAGTGCCTCGCCGAGCAGTTCCACGAGCCGCTCGGCGGCTTGCCGCGCGGGGCCGTCCAGCACCTCGTGCTCCTCGTCGACGCGCAGGACGTCCGTGGTTTCGGGCCGCACCTCGGCGGGAGTGCCGCGTCGGATCGAACGGGCGGCCGCATCCAGGACGTCGGCGGCCGCGTCGAGCAACTCTCGCGCGCGGTCCCGCCCGGGACCCTCCGCCGGGGCGCCCACGTCCGGGTCGGCGAGCGCCGCGACCACCGGCCGAATGCGCTCGGCGAGTCCCCGGGGGCCGTGCAGAACGGGGGGACGGGTGCGGGCCTGTGACGGCGTCACGGCAGCCGCGTCCCGGGCCGTCATCAACGGCTCCGGATCGAACGGGGCGGCCGGGTCGTGCCGCAACCGGCGGGCGTAGTCCGCCACGGCGGCCAGGGCGTCGGCGAGCGCGTCGCGATGCGCTCCCCAACGCCGGATCGGGAACAGCAAGATGAGCACGGCCTGCGTCACGCCCCCGAGTGCGATGACCCCGGCGTGCTCCAGGGCGCCCCCGACGCTCGTGGGCAAGGTGATGGTCACCAGCATGCTGCCCACGGTCGTCGCTGCGACGATCCCAGCGGTCGATCCGACGGCCCACGCCATACCCGCGGCAAAGGCCCACACGGCCAGCAGCGGAAGAAACGTCACGAGTCGCCCCGCCGCCAGGTAGCCCACGAGGGTGCTGAGCGCCAGACCCGCGCCCGCGCCGAGCGCGACCACCTTGCGCGGACGCCAGCTGCGCTGGAAGGTGGCCCCGCCCGCGGAGTAGGCGCCGAGGGCGGCGGACGCGGCATACGCGGGGGAGACCAGCCACAGCGCCGGCCCGATGACGATCGCCACACCAGCGGCCGTGCGCAGCGCGAGCAGGGGCTCCAGCCGCGTCTCCTCGATCGTGAGCCCAGATCGCACGACTTCCCCGAAGGCCCTCAGCCACGTCACGGGTGTCCGCCTGGCCGGAATGCCCCGCCGCGTTGCGTCGGCCTGGTCGAGGTGCGGCAACCGTCGGGCAAGGAAGCCTCCCACACGGCCCGCTGGCCGGCGGCCGCAGCCGCTGGAGGTGGTGCTGCCACCGTGGACACCGCTGAGCGTCCGCCGTCCTTCCTCCAGGCCGGAGCGCGGGCGATCGTTGTCGGTTCAGGTCCGGCCGCAGCGCGGCGACCTCCTCCCAGCCCCGTCCGGGGGCAGTTCGCCACCCGTCCCCCGGACCGGTCCGGGAGGAAACAAGGGGCACGGCGGCCCCGGGTCTCTTACCGCTTGTGGCCGTTGCCGTGTCCGTCGGGATGCAGGACGACCTTGGTCCAGCCCTCGTCACGGGCGTCGAAGTGCTCGTAGGCGGTGGGGGCCTCGTCCAGGCTGAGTTCGTGCGAGACGACGAAACTCGGCTCCGCCTTCCCGCCGGCGATCAGATCCCGCAGCGCCCGGTTGTACTTCTTCACCGGCGCCTGCCCGGTGCCCATGCGCTGGCCCTTGAACCACATCATGCCGAAGTCGATCGGGACCTTGCCCTGGGCCTCCAGCTCGCCCTGGGCCTCCTGGCCGCCGGGGTCCTGGGGCAGGAACACGCCCACCACGCCGATGTCGCCGGTGAACCTCACCGAGTCGATCAGGCCGTTGAGCGTGAGACTGGCGTCCTCGTGTCCCTGGGGGTCGTGTGCCTGGTAGCCGACGCACTCGCAGCCGTTGTCGGCGCCCAGACCGAGGGTGGCCTCCTTGACGACCTCCGCCGGGTTCTGCTCGGCGGTGTTGATCGGGATGGCCCCGATCTCCTCCGCCTTGCGCAGCCGGTCGGGCTGGTGGTCGGCCGTCCAGACGCGGCCTGCGCCCTTGAGGAGGGCGGAGTAGGTCGCCATCAGCCCGACAGGGCCGGCCCCGAAGACGATGGTCTGGTCGCCCGGTTTGACGTGGGCCATCTCGGTGGCGTGATAGCCGGTGGGGAAGATGTCGGCGAGCATCACGTAGTCGGTCTGCCGCTCGGCGGCGTCCTCGCCCAGACGCAGCGCGTTGAAGTCGCCGTAGGGCACGCGCAGCAGTTCCGCCTGGCCGCCCTGGTAGGGGCCCATGTCGGCGAACCCGTAGGCGGCTCCCGCAAGAGCCGGTTCCGGCTGCATGGTCAGGCAGTAGTTGGTCAGGCCCTGCTCGCACTGCTTGCAGAATCCGCAGGCGATGTTGAACGGCAGGACCACGTACTCGCCGACCTGGACCTTGCGGACGGCCGAGCCGACCTCCACCACCTGGCCCATGTTCTCGTGTCCCAGGGTGCGGCCGGACTCGAACGAGGTGCGGCCCTCGTACATGTGCAGGTCCGAACCGCAGATGTTGGTAGTGGTGATCTTGACGATGATGTCGCAGGGGTGTTCGATCTTCGCGTCCGGTACGTCCTTCACGGTGACCGTCCGCGGTCCTTCGTATACCGCTGCCTTCATGGTGACTTCCCCTGACGTCGCGGCGTGGCGGTGATGGAGAGGCGCGAAGAGCCTGACTCTAAGTGCTACGACGGGGTCCACGTGCTACGACGGGGTCCACGGCTCCGGCACGCCTCCGCGGGCCGTTCCACCTGGATCGGGTGGAGCGGTCGTCGTGCCGCCGGCCCGCGAGGCGGAGCTTCGGCGCTCCGGCGGCGTTGCGTCCGGGTCCCCGTCGGTCCCCGAGACGAAACAACCCCGCACTGACCGATCAGCGGAATCTCCGAACCCGGCCGACCACCGACCGACGGCACATCTCCGGCTGAGGCATCCGCTAGTCGCCGTGGTCGTCCTGTAGCGCGATGCGACGTTCCTGTTCGCGCTTGGAGTAGGCGGCTGCCCGGATCGCCTCGTCGCTCTCCAGGCCCGATCCCAGCGCGCCGCCCACCGTGGCGACCGAAGCGACGAACCAGGACAGCGTCCAGTACTCCGTGGCGTGCAGCGGGGCCCGTGTCGTGGAAGCGAACACCCGGTCGTTGAGGATGAACAGCGCCCACACCAGGTTGATGACCACCAAACCCACGTAGCAGACGATCACCCCGATACCCACGGTCACGACCGTCGAGGCGTTGTAGAGAGCCGCTCTCTTCCTCGCCTCCGGCGACACATCATCCGTTCGATGCCACAGGTTCGCGTCCACGATCAGCCAGCCGATCATGAGAGCGACAGACCCGACCATGGCGATCACCAGGCGTGGCGTGCTCAGGGAGGTGGCCAGGTTCCAGATGGTGGAGTTCACGGTGGCGACCGCTCCCGTGGCGAGTGCGGCCGCCAGGGCTTTCGACAAGCCCGGCACCAAGCGCCACGGCCGGTTGGCGCGGACCATCCCGAGGAGCACCCTCAAGTAACCGCGCGGCCCACTGACGACGTACCGCAGATCGGCGATCTCCTCGTCACCGACCTGGCCCGGACGGATGGGCGCGAGACGGCCGGTGAAGGGCCCCCGCAGCGGCTGACTTCCCGGAGCCCCCTCAGGCCCGGTGACCTGCGGGCCCGCCAAGCTGAGCACGGCTTCTTCCACGGCCTGTCGGGCCCTTGTCTGCAGCCGGAAGCCCCCCAGCGTGGGAAGGGACAGCAGCGCCACGCCGTGTTCGTGACTCAGATCCACCACGAGCTTGCGCCCATGTGAGTGCAGCGGAAGGTCGGTGAGGGCCACGACGATGTCCCAGTTCCCCTTGGTCCCGCGGTCCATGATCCGGTGCATCAAGGTGGGCGGGTCCTCGGCACCTGCGGTGAAGGGCTCACTGACCACCTCGACGTCGAACCGTCGTCCCTGGCCTGACCTGTCGGCGAGCCGATCAGGAAGAACCCCGGCCATGCGCTGCGCGATCTCCGTCGGAGTATCCGGATCCGCCAGCAGAGCCACGACCGTAACGTCCTGTGACGACACCCGGATGACTCCTTCTCGTCGGCTGCCCCCGCGCTCGCACGTGGCCACAGGATGCCCCCCGTGGTGACGCCGACGTCGCGTGACACGCTGGCCCTGCCGTCAGGCGCAGGCGGTACGGTCAGAACTCCGCGTGCTCCCCCGCGCAGGGCCTTCCCCACCACCGGGCCACACGGTTGCGTGCGCCACCACGAACACCGGCTCCGCGCCCCCGTCGGCACCCCACGCCGCGCTACCGCGGTGAAGCACTCCCGGATGTGCCCGGGGAGCGGGGCCCGGTGACGGCGCCTGTCGCGCGGTTCGCGGCGCGATCAGGTAGTCAGGAACGGTGAACAAGGACGCGACCGACCCCTTCGTGCATGTCCGGGGCGCCGGTGAGAACAACCTGCGGAACATCGATGTCGACGTTCCGCGGGGCGCGTTCGTCGCCTTCACCGGTGTCTCCGGTTCGGGCAAGTCCTCGCTCGCGTTCGGCACGCTCTACGCGGAGGCCCAGCGGCGCTACTTCGAGTCCGTGGCACCGTACGCCCGAAGGCTGCTGCAACAGGTCGGCGCACCGCACGTGCAGGAGATCACCGGACTGCCACCGGCGGTGGCCCTGCAGCAGCGACGCGGGTCGCCCAGCTCGCGCTCGACGGTCGGCACCCTCACCACGCTGTCCAATCTGCTGCGCATGCTGTACTCCCGCGCCGGCACCTGTCCGCCCCGGGCCGCACGGCTGGAAGCCGAGTCGTTCTCACCCAACACCGCGGCCGGCGCCTGCCCGCAGTGCCACGGACTGGGCGTCGTGCACGACGTCGCCGAGGACCTGCTCGTCCCGGACCCCTCGCTGAGCATCCGCGAGGGGGCGATCGCCGCCTGGCCGGGTGCCTGGCAGGGCGCCAACCTGCGCAGTGTCGTGAGCGGCCTGGGGGTCGACATCGACCGGCCGTGGCGCAGGCTCAGGAAGAAGGACCGGGACTGGCTGCTGTACACGGACGAGCAGCCCTCCGTGTACATCGAGCCGGAGGAGGGCCGCGTCGACTACGGCTACCAGGGCAAGTTCTGGAGCGCCCGCAAGCACGTCATGCACGTCCTCGCCGACTCCAAGAGCGAGAAGATGCGCGAACGGGCGCTCCGGTTCGTCAGGAGTGTGCCCTGCCCCGCCTGTCACGGCAGCGGTCTGCGGCCCGAAGCGCTCGCCGTGACCTTCGCCGGACGTTCCATCGCCGAGATCAACGCGATGCCGCTCACCGAGGTCGTGGCACTGCTGCGGCCCGTCGCGGGGCGGTCCGAGGCCGACGCCACCACGCCGACCGCCCGATCCGGGGAGACGACCGAGGTCGCGGTCCGGATCTGCGGCGATCTGGTCGCGCGGATCGACGTACTGCTTGGCCTGGGCCTCGGCTATCTCAGCCTCGGGCGCCGCTCGACGACCCTGTCGCCCGGCGAGGCGCAGCGCCTGCGGATCGCCACCCAGCTGCGCTCGGGGCTGTTCGGCGTCGTCTACGTCCTCGACGAACCCTCCGCGGGCCTGCACCCGGCCGACACGGAACCGCTGCTGGACGTGCTGGAGCGCCTCAAGGCGGCGGGCAACTCGCTGTTCGTCGTGGAGCACGACATGGACGTCGTACGGCGGGCCGACTGGGTGGTCGACATCGGCCCCGGCGCGGGCGAGGGCGGCGGACGCGTGCTGTACAGCGGCCCGGTCGCCGGTCTCGAGCGGGTCGGGGAGTCGGCCACGGGCCAGTACCTGTTCGGGCGCGCCCAGCCGCTCGATCACCCCCCGCGTACACCGCACGGCTGGCTGCACCTGCGCGGCGTCTCCCGCCACAATCTGCACGACGTGTCCGTCGACGTACCGCTCTGCGTACTGACGGCGGTGACGGGCGTGTCCGGTTCCGGAAAGTCGACGCTGGTGACGCAGGTGCTCGCCGAGGTCGTCCGCGGCCACCTCGGACTCGTACCCGATGAGCCCGACGAGGCGCGGCTGGAGGTCGACGTCCAGGACGCGTCGGGGGCCGAGTCGTTCGACCGGCTGGTCCTGGTCGACCAACGGCCCATCGGCCGGACTCCCCGGTCCAACCTGGCCACCTACACCGGGATGTTCGACGCGGTGCGCAAGCTGTACGCGGCGACGGACGAAGCCAGGGCGCGCGGCTACTCGGCCGGGCGGTTCTCCTTCAACGTGCCCGAAGGGCGGTGCGACACCTGCCAGGGCGAAGGCTTCGTCGCGGTGGAACTGCTGTTCCTGCCGGGCACTTACGCGCCGTGCCCGACCTGCGAAGGCGCCCGGTACAACGCCGAAACGCTGGAAGTCACCTACCGCGGCAAGAACATCGCGGAAGTACTGGCGCTGTCCGTCGACGCCGCCGCGAAGTTCCTGTCCGCCGTCCCGGCCGCCTCCCGCAGTCTGGAGACGCTGCGCGAGGTGGGACTGGGGTACCTGCGGCTGGGCCAGCCCGCGACGGAACTCAGCGGCGGTGAGGCGCAACGCATCAAACTGGCGACCGAACTGCAGCGAGCCCGCCACGGGCACGCGCTCTACCTGCTCGACGAGCCGACTGCGGGGCTGCACCCCTCGGACATCGCGCTACTGCTGCGACAGCTGCACCGGCTCGTCGACGCCGGCAACACGGTCGTCCTCGTCGAGCACGACCTGGACACGATCGCCACCGCCGACTGGGTCATCGACCTCGGTCCGGGCGGCGGCGACGCGGGCGGCCGGGTGGTCGCGGCGGGCCCGCCGGCCAAGGTGGCGAGGGCCCGCCGCAGCGCCACCGCGCCCTATCTCGCGGCCCGGCTCGCGTGCTCCTGACGACAGCGCGAGGGACTGAGCACCGGTCGGCCGGCTTCGGGACGCGGGGTCGCGCGCGTCGCCAGGCACTGCGTTCCAGCTTGGGGCGGAGGTTGCCATGGCCGCCGGGTCAGCCGGGCACGGGAGGGCAGCGCACCGCGCGGCTGGTCGAGTTCCACGCGCTCGACGCCGTCGGTGGCCGGAATCCCCACCCGCATCCCCCGGAGTTCCTGTGTCATGGCACGGCTCCCTTCACGAGTCGCTGCTTCTGGGACGCGAGCGGTTGGGACACCCGGCAGGGCCCTGTCCGCATCCCTACTCCAAACCGGACTGCAAGGCCCGAGGGGCCGGGGCGGCTTCGGCCTTCCCGGTCTGA
Source organism: Streptomyces actinomycinicus (assembly GCF_016741775.1). Taxonomy (GTDB): domain Bacteria; phylum Actinomycetota; class Actinomycetes; order Streptomycetales; family Streptomycetaceae; genus Streptomyces; species Streptomyces actinomycinicus. The sequence goes on from NZ_JAERRK010000020.1 coordinate 20,204, forward strand.
GACGAGTCCGGCGCCACGCACCGGGGCGCGAGTGCTACAGCAACAGCAGCCCGGAGCCGGCTCCTGACAGGGGCACGGCGATCGCCGATCATGGCGGTGGCGGTGATGAACCGGGGCCCCGTCGTCTGGCGCGATGCGACCCGGCTGGACCGATCCGAGGAAGGGCCACCCACACCCCGGCAGCGCTGTAGCAGGGCAGCCCGCCCGACGGTCAGCCGGGTCGGCCCAGCACGATCTTCCACACTCGGGTCGCCACCTGCAGGTTCAGCCGGTCCTCGACGTTCGCGAGGTCGTGGCCGCTGATGTCGTGGATGCGCTGGAGCCGATAGCGCAGGGTGCTGCGGTGGATCGCGAGGGAGTCGGCGGTCTCGTCGTAGTTGCCGCCGCAGTCGAAGTACCGGGACAGGGTCCCCACCAGGGCCGCGTGGTGCCGGGAGTCGTAGTCGATGAGCTGCCCGAGCCACTCGTGGACGAACGTCTCCAGTTCCCGGTAATCGTTGCCGGGTCCCAGGATGCGATACAGGCCGAGTTCGTCGAAGAACGTCGTGCCGTAGTGCTCGCGGGAGTGGCGGCGCACGTCCAGGGCGCGCTGCGCCTCCTGGTAGTGGTGGGGGATGTCGTCCACGGAGTCGCAAGGGGCGCTCACCCCGATCGTCCCGGACCGTGTTCCGGTCTCCCGCGCGAGCGCCTCGTACAACGCGCGGGCGTGCGGTCCGTCGCCAGTGATGAGGACGACCTGGTCGGAGCGTCGGGTCAGCAGCGAGCGCATGCCCACCCCAGCGGCCGCCCGACTCACGGTCTGCGCGAAGGAATCGTCGGCGGTCCGGTTCGACCACTGCACCACGACGATGTAGTGGCTGCCGTGCAGGTCGTGTCCGACTGCCTCGGACCGGGCGTAGGCGCTCGGCTCGTCCGTCCCCGCCAGGAGGTCGTCGGCCAGCTCGCGGTGCAGCCTCAGCTCAACCTCGGCCAGATTGCGCAGGTGCGTCAGCTCCAGGGCGAGCGACGTGGCGGCGAGTCCGAGCGCGAGTACGGTGTGCTCGTCGGCCTCGTCCCGGGCATCGACCAGCGCCAGCACACCCAGGATCTCGCCGTGCGGGCGGATCAGGGTGATCAGCCGGTCCCTTATCCGTACCGGCCCGGTCTCTCTGGCGACGGCGTGCAGCATGTCTTCCTGGCGCACGGGGTCGGGTTCGGGATAGGGGACGGGGCGGCCGGGGCCGGTCCACGACCTCAGCCGACCGAAGCGGTCCTCGACCAGCGCGGGAAGTCCAGTGAGCCCGTGCAGTGCGCGGGTGACGGCTTCCTCGCCGCTACCCGAAGCAGCGACGTCGGCCATGAGAGCGTGAACGGCTCGCTCGTAGCCCAGCTCAGCCACCACCGAGATCAGCTGCCGCTGGAGGGCTGTGCGCTCCTCCCTCAGGCGGTGCAGCTCCAGCGCGTCCTCGCGCTGGCGGCGGTGTGCGAAGGCGACTGACAGTGCAGCAGCGGTGTGCCGCACGAGCATGGCGAGCAGGGATCGCTCGGCCTTGGTGGGCCGGGAGCGGCACGTGACCACGAGGTAGCCGTGGAGTACCCCAGGTCCGCGTAGGCCCAGGGCCCGGCCCCAGGGCCTGCCGGCTATGGTCACCTTGCCGTCCTGCCCGGCCAGCTCCCGCACCCTCCGGCCCACGGCCGAGGCATGCGTCTGCCGGTTCCTCGGGCTGGGGACCAGTTCGCCGCCCACCTCGAGGTATCCGGCCTCGGCGCTGTACGGCCCCGCGGCGACTATGTGATCCATGGCCAGGCGCAGGATCTCGCCTTCGTCCGGAGCGTCGAACTGGGCGCGGGAGAGCGCGACCAGTTCGTGCAGGGCAGGGGCGGCTGGGATGCGAGCGGGCAGGCGGGGCCGTCCGGGCGCGGCCGTGGGGTGCCGCCGGGCGCTGCCCCGCGGAAGGCTGCCCTTCCGGTCGGAGTAGCGGTGGTACAGGCTGTACGCCCGACTGCCGACCATGGGATCACTCCGTCCTTCGGAGGTGAGCGGCTTTCGCGTACCCGGTCCCGGGCCGACTACCCGAGACGTGCGGGTTCTTTCTCTCGTACTCGTGGGACGACCGGACCCCTGCATTCCTGACTCGCCAGGCGCAGGCGCGGAGCCACCCGGTTCGTCACCCTGGGGAGTGCTCGAGACCCTCCGTGCGCACCGGTGGGAAACCGGCGGAGGTCCCACCTCTACCCGAACGAACGTGATCCGGAGAGCCGACGCAGGCGCCGCACCGGGAGGAGTTCCTCATGGCCAAGGCAGTGGGCATCGACCTGGGCACCACCAACTCGGTGATCGCCGTGTGGGAGGGCGGCGAGCCGTCCGTCGTGCCCAACAGCGAGGGCAACCGCACGACACCGTCCGTGGTGGCCTTCACCGACACCGGCGAGCGCCTGGTGGGCCAGCTGGCCCGGCGCCAGGCGATCCTCAACCCCAAGGGCACCATCTACTCGGCCAAGCGGTTCATCGGCCGGCACTTCGACGAGATCTCCGACGAGGCCAGAGCGGTGGCGTACGACGTCGTCGAGGGCGACGGCGGGGCGGCCCGCTTCAAGGTGCGCGACAAGCTGTACGCGCCTGAGGAGATCAGCGCACAGGTGCTGCGCAAACTCGCCGACGACGCGTCCAAGCAGCTGGGGGAGCGGGTCACGGAGGCGGTCATCACCGTGCCCGCCTACTTCAACGACGCTCAGCGCACCGCCACCAAGGACGCCGGGCGCGTCGCCGGACTGGAGGTGCTGCGGATCATCAACGAGCCGACGGCGGCCGCCCTCGCGTACGGCATGGACAAGAAGGAGCACGAGACCGTCCTCGTCTTCGACCTGGGCGGCGGCACCTTCGACGTCAGCATCCTCGACGTCGGCGACGGGGTGGTGGAGGTGCGCTCCACCGCCGGTGACAGCCACCTGGGCGGCGACGACTTCGACCGGCGTCTGGTGGACTACCTCGCGGACGACTTCCAGAAGGAGAACGGCATCGACCTGCGCAAGGACCCGCAGGCGCTGCAACGACTGTTCGAGGCGGCGGAGAAGGCCAAGACCGAACTCAGTTCTGTGACGCAGACGCAGGTCAGCCTGCCGTTCATCACCGCCGACGCCTCGGGCCCCAAGCACCTCACCGACTCGATCATGCGGTCCACTTTCGAGCAGATCACCGGCGACCTGGTGGAGCGTTGCCTGGGACCGGTGCAGCAGGCGATGGCCGACGCGAAGGTCGGCGACAGCGACATCGACGAGGTCATCCTCGTCGGCGGTTCCACCCGCATCCCCGCCGTCCAGACCCTGGTCCGCCGGCTGACCGGCGGCAAGGAACCCAATATGAGCGTCAACCCCGACGAGGTCGTGGCCCTGGGTGCCGCGATCCAGGCCGGGGTGCTCAAGGGTGAGGTGAAGGACGTCCTGCTGCTCGACGTCACACCCTTGTCGCTGGGCGTGGAGACGCGCGGCGGAGTGATGACGAAGATCATCGAGCGGAACACCACCATCCCCGTGCGCCGCAGCGAGACCTTCTCCACCGCCGAGGACAACCAGCCGGCCGTCGACGTGGTGGTCCTCCAGGGCGAGCGCGAGCGGGCCGCCGACAACCGGGTGCTGGGCCGGTTCCAGCTCACCGACATCCGGCCGGCGCCGCGGGGCGAACCACAGATCGAGGTCACCTTCGACATCGACGCCAACGGCATCCTCAACGTCAAGGCCCGCGACCGGGACACCGGCAAGGAACAGGGCATCACCATCAGCGAGAGCTCCAACCTGGACCGCAGTGAGGTCGAACGCATGGTCCAGGAGGCCGAGCGCAACCGGGGCCAGGACGAGGCACTCCGCGAGGCCGTCGACGCCCGCAACGAGCTCGACGCCGTCGCCTACCAGGTCGAGAAGCGCCTCGCCGAGCTGGGCGACGCGGCGCCCGCGCACGAGAAGGCACGCGCCGAGATGCTCGTGTCCGACGCCCGGGCGGCGGTCAAGGAAGAGGCGGGCGTGGAGCGCGTACGGCCTCTGACCTCCGAACTCCAGCAAGTGCTCGCCGGGCTGGCGGCCCATCAGGACGCCTCCGCCACGGGCGCCGGTCCCGATCAGGACGCCGCCACCGGCGGTCCCACGGGTGGCGGTGGCGGTGACGATGATGTCATCGACGCCGAGTTCGACAAGAGCTGAGGCGCGCCATGCCCACCCACCCCCAGGAACCCGACCCGGCCGCGTCGGACCCGGGCGCACGGGGCCCGGAAGGCGCAGGACCCGCTCCTCGCGGGGATCTGCCCCAACCGGGCCCGCCGGGGCCCGAAGCGGCGAACGGCGAACCGGGCCCCGATGCCGCCGGCTCCGCGACCGCCGAGGACGAGTACACGACCGCGATCCGGGAACTGGAGGACCGCTGGCGGCGCGCACTCGCCGACCTCGACAACCTGCGCAAGCGCCACGCCAGGGAACTGGAGCGCGAACGGGCGGTCGAGCGGTCCCGCACGGCGGCCGCCTTCCTGCCCGTCCTCGACAACCTAGAACTCGCCCTGACCCACGCCGGCGCCGACCCGGGCGCGATCGTGCAGGGCGTCCGAGCCGTACGCGACCAGGCGGTGAACGTCCTGGAACTGCTCGGCTACCCGCGGCACGCGGAGACCGGCGTCCCCTTCGACCCGGCCCGGCACGAGGTGGTCGGTGTCGTCCAGGACTCCGACGCCCCACCGGGCACCGTCGTCGAGGTGCTGCGCCCCGGTTACGGGGACGGCGAACGCCAGCTCAGGCCCGCCGCCGTGACGGTCGCGAAGCGGGAGTGACCGGCCATGGCACGGGACTTCTACGAGGTGCTGGGCGTGTCGCGGACCGCGAGCCAGGACGAGATCCAGCAGGCATATCGCAAACTCGCCCGTAAATACCACCCCGACGTCAACAAGGACCCCGGGGCGGAGGAGCGCTTCAAGGACCTCAACGAGGCGTACAGCGTCCTGTCCGATCCCGGGACCCGGGCCCGCTACGACCGCTTCGGCGAGGACTTCCGCAAGGTCCCCGAGGACTTCGACGAACGGGTCGCGGCCGGAGCGGGCGGCGGCTTCCGCGGTCGGAGGACCGCAGGCGCCGGCGGCCCACGCGTCCGGTACACCGCCGGCTTCGGCGACGACTTCGGCGCGGAGGGCATCGACATCGAGGACCTGCTCGGCTCCATGTTCGGAGCCGGCGCCACCCGGGGCGGCGTCCCCGGAGCGGACCAGGAGGCCGAACTGCCGCTCACCGTCGAGGAGGCGTACCGGGGCGGCCGTCGCACCGTCACACTCGCCGGCCCCACCGGGCAGCCGCGGCGGTACGAGGTCGACGTGCCGCCGGGCGTCACCGACGGGCAGCGCATCCGGCTGGCGGGTGAGGGTGGCCAGGGCAGTGGTGACGCAGCCGCCGGCGACCTGTACCTGCGGGTGCGTGTCCAGCCCCACCCCCGGTTCCGGCTGGACGGCCGTGACGTGCACGTCCAGGTCCCGGTCGCCCCGTGGGAGGCGGCCCTGGGGGCGACCGTGCCGGTGCCCACACCCGGCGGCGGCACGGCGAAGGTCACGGTGCCCGCGGGCTCGTCCAGCGGCCGGCGGCTGCGGCTGCGCGGCGAGGGCATGCCGAACCCGCGGGGCGCGAACGGCGACCTGTACGCCGAACTCCGCGTCGTGGTGCCTCCCGCCCTCGGCGACCGGGAGCGCGAACTGTTCGAGGAGCTGGCCGCCACTTCCTCGTTCGACCCCAGGAGGACGCGATGAACGACCGACCCGCGGGAGCAGGGGGCATCGGCCGGGCCGGCGTGGGCGCCCGTCCGGCACGAACGGGCGCCGACACCACCGCCTCGACGGCTGTCCGGTACGCGCTCGTGCCCGTCCCCAGGCTCTCCCTGGCCGCCGTGGCCCTTCGCTCGGGCCTCCACCCCGATCTGATCCGCCGGTTCGTCGCCCTCGGCCTGGTCGACGCCGAACGCGACTCCGCGGGGCGACTGGTGTTCGACCCCACGGCCCCGGCGGTTCTCGCCCGTATCCAGCGGCTGCGCACCGGACTCTGCCTCAACTACGCATCCATCGGCCTGGTGCTCGACCTGCTGGACCGCATCAGCCTGCTCGAAGCCGCCCTGCGCGGTCGCGGCACGAGGAGTGAAACACCCCCATGGACATGAACCGTCTCACCCAGAAGTCCCAGGAAGCCCTCCAGGAGGCCCAGAGCGCGGCCGTCGGCATGGGGCAGACCGAGGTCGACGGGGAACACCTGCTGCTCGCGCTTCTCGACCAGGAGGACGGTCTGATCCCACGGTTGCTGCAACAGGCCGGCACCGAGCCGAAGGAGCTGCGCGCGGCCGTGCGCGAGGAACTCTCCCGCCGCCCGAGGGTCACCGGTCCCGGCGCGGCACCCGGCCAGGTCTTCGTCACCCAGCGCCTGTCCCGCCTGCTCGACGCCGCCGAGCGGGAGGCCAAACGCCTCAAGGACGAGTACGTGTCCGTGGAGCACCTCCTGCTCGCCCTGGCCGAGGAGGGCTCGGCGACCGCCGCCGGACGCCTGCTCAAGGAGCACGGCGTGACCCGGGATTCGTTCCTGAGCGCCCTCACCCAGGTCCGCGGCAACCAGCGCGTCACCTCCGCCAGCCCCGAGGTGGCCTATGAGGCTCTGGAGAAGTACGGCCGCGACCTGGTCCTCGAGGCCCGGTCCGGGCGGCTGGACCCGGTCATCGGCCGTGATGCGGAGATCCGCCGCGTCACCCAGATCCTCAGCCGCAAGACCAAGAACAACCCCGTCCTCATCGGCGATCCCGGCGTCGGCAAGACCGCCATCGTCGAGGGCCTGGCCCAGCGCATCGTTCGCGGTGACGTCCCCGAGGGCCTGCGCGACAAGACGGTGTTCGCCCTCGACATGGGCTCCCTGGTCGCCGGCGCCAAGTACCGCGGCGAGTTCGAGGAACGCCTCAAGGCCGTGCTGGCCGAGGTGAAGGCCGCCCAGGGGCGCATCCTGCTCTTCGTCGACGAACTGCACACCGTGGTCGGCGCGGGCGCAGCCGAAGGGGCCATGGACGCGGGCAACATGCTCAAGCCGATGCTCGCCCGCGGTGAACTCCACATGATCGGCGCCACCACCCTCGACGAGTACCGCAAGCACATCGAGAAGGACGCCGCTCTCGAACGCCGTTTCCAGCAGGTGCTGGTCGACGAGCCGAGCGTGGAGGACACCATCTCCATCCTGCGCGGACTGCGCGAACGCCTGGAGGTCTTCCACGGCGTGAAGATCCAGGACACCGCACTGGTCTCCGCGGCCACCCTCAGCCACCGCTACATCACCGACCGGTTCCTGCCCGACAAGGCCATCGACCTCGTCGACGAGGCGTGCGCCCGGCTGCGTACCGAGATCGACTCGATGCCCGCCGAACTCGACGAGATCACCCGCCGCGTCACCCGCCTGGAGATCGAGGAGGCGGCCCTGTCCAAGGAGACCGACGCCGCCAGCAAGGCCCGCCTGGAGGAACTGCGCAGGGAACTGGCCGACCTGCGCGGCGAGGCGGACGCCAAACACGCCCAGTGGGAGGCCGAACGGCAGGCCATCCGCCGTGTGCAGGAGCTGCGCCAGGAACTGGAGCAGGTCCGCCACGAGGCGGAGGAGGCCGAACGCGCCTACGACCTCAACCGAGCCGCCGAACTGCGCTACGGCCGCCTTCAGGACCTGGAGCGCCGGCTCGCCGCAGAGGAGGAGCAACTGGCCGCCAAACAGGGGCAGAACCGGCTGCTGCGCGAGGTCGTCACCGAGGAGGAGATCGCCGAGATCGTCGCCGCCTGGACCGGCATCCCCGTCGCCCGTCTCCAGGAGGGCGAACGCGAGAAGCTGCTGCGCCTCGACGACATCCTGCGCGAGCGCGTCATCGGCCAGGACGAGGCCGTCAGACTCGTCGCCGACGCCATCATCCGCGCCCGCTCCGGCATCCGCGACCCGCGCCGTCCCATCGGCTCGTTCATCTTCCTCGGCCCCACCGGCGTCGGGAAGACCGAGCTGGCCAAGACCCTCGCGGCGGCCCTGTTCGACTCCGAGGAGAACATGGTCCGCCTCGACATGAGCGAGTACCAGGAGCGTCACACCGTCAGCCGGCTCATGGGTGCACCGCCCGGATACGTCGGCTACGAGGAAGGCGGCCAGCTCACCGAGGCCGTACGCCGCAAGCCGTACTCGGTCGTGCTGTTCGACGAGATCGAGAAGGCGCACACCGATGTCTTCAACACCCTGCTGCAGGTCCTCGACGACGGCCGCATCACCGACTCCCAGGGCCGCACCGTCGACTTCCGCAACACCGTGATCATCATGACGTCCAACATCGGCTCCGAGCACCTCCTCGACGGCGCCACCGCCGAGGGCGAGATCAAGCCGGACGCCCGCGCTCTGGTGATGGGCGAGCTGCGCGGGCACTTCCGCCCGGAGTTCCTCAACCGCGTCGACGACATCGTGCTGTTCAAACCGCTCGGCGAGCGGCAGATCGAGCGGATCGTGGAGCTGCAGTTCGACGAACTGCGCCGCCGCCTCGCCGAACGCCGCATCACCGTCGAACTCACCGAGGCGGCCAGGGAGGTGATCGCCCACCAGGGCTACGACCCCGTGTACGGGGCCCGGCCGCTGCGGCGTTACATCTCCCACGAGGTCGAGACGATGGTCGGGCGCGCCCTGCTGCGCGGTGACGTCCAGGACGGCGCGACGGTCCGCGTCGACGCCGAACACGGAGAGCTGGTGGTCACCTACGACCGGCCCGAGGACGTGAAGGGAGCGCGGGCGGCATGAGCACGAGGCAGGCGACGACCGTCAGTTGTCCCCACTGCGGGCGCACCAACCGGGTGCCCGTGGCCGCGGAGGGCCGCCCCAAGTGCGGCCACTGCAAGCAGCCCCTACCGTGGGTGGTGGATGCGGGCGACGACGACTTCACCGAGGTCGCCGAGCGGGCCGGCGTCCCCGTCGTGGTCGACCTGTGGGCCACCTGGTGCGGCCCCTGCCGCATGGTGAGCCCCGCACTGGAGAAGGTCGCCACCGATCTCGCCGGCCGAATCAAACTCGTCAAGGTCGACGTCGACAAGAACCCGCGACTGTCGCGGCGTTTCGAGGTCCAGGCCGTACCGACACTGCTGATCCTCGACCGTGGCGAGACGGTCGGCCGGCAGGCGGGGGCGGCGCCCGCCCCCGCTCTGCGCCAGTGGGTGGAACAGTCGCTCACCGCCCGGAAAGGGTGATCCGGATGACCCTGCACGCAGACCCCCACCTCGCGCTCGTCCGGCCGGTCCGGCCGCTGACCCCAGAAGGGTGTCAGGAGTGTCTGATGCTCGGCTCCCCGTGGGTCCACCTGAGGCTCTGCCTGACCTGCGGGCACGTCGGCTGCTGCGACTCCTCGCCGAACAAGCACGCGCGCAAGCACGCGGCTGCCGACGCCCATCCGATCGTGCGGTCGTTCCAGCCCGGCGAGGAATGGCGCTGGTGCTACGTTCACGAGGCGTTCGTCTGATGTCCGGCGACCGGTCGCTGCCGGGCGAAGAACCGGTGCCGGAGAAAGCGGACGAGGCCGCCTTCCGGGAGACCCCGGACGTCCACGGCGCGTATCCGCGCCTCACGGAGGACCAGACAGCACGTCTGGCGGAGCACGGGCAACGCCGGACCATGGCTCCAGACGACGTGCTGATCCGGGAGGGGGAGCGCTGCGAGACGTTCTTCGTCGTCCTCAGCGGTACCGTCGCCGTGGTCGAGGACTACGGCACTCCCGAGGAGCACGTGCTGCGCGTGCACGGCCCAGGTCGCTTCATCGGCGAACTCGGCCTGCTCTACGGACAAGTGGCCTTCTACACCGCTGTCGCCAGGGAGCCCGGCGAGGTCCTCGTCGTCCCCTTGGACCGGTTGCGCCACCTGGTGTCCCAGGACTCCACCATCGGGGACATCGTGCTGCGCGCCTGTCTGTGCCGTCGCGCGCTGCTCGTCGGACAGGGCGCCGGCTTCCGCATCATCGGCTCGCGCTACTCGCCCGACACCAGACGGCTGCGCGAGTTCGCCGTCCGCAACCGGCTGCCGCACCGCTGGATCGACCTGGAGACCGACGAGGAGGCCGAGGAGCTGCTGCGCCGCTTCGGCGTCGGCCCGGAGGAGACACCACTCGTCATCTGGCGGGACACCACCCTGTTGCGCAACCCCAGCAACGCGGAACTGGCCCGGCTCATCGGCCTGCCGTCACTGCCCGCCGGAGACCGTCACGGCGACGTCCTCATCGTAGGCTCCGGACCCGCCGGCCTCGCTGCCGCGGTGTACGCCGCCTCCGAGGGCCTGAGCACCACGGTGGTGGAGGCGATGGCCACCGGAGGCCAGGCCGGCACGTCGTCCCGCATCGAGAATCTGCTCGGCTTCCCGTCCGGCATCTCCGGCGCCGAACTCACCGAACGCGCCGTGCTGCAGGCCGACAAGTTCGGCGCGAGCATCAGCCTTCCGCTGGAGGCGACCGGTCTCCATCCCAAGGACGAGGACCACTACGTCGTGGCGTTCGCCGACGGCAGCGAGATCGCCGCCCGCGCCGTCGTCCTGGCCATGGGTGCCCGCTACCGCCGGCTCCAGGTGCCCGGCATCGAACGCCTGGAGGGCACGAGCGTGCACTACTCGGCGACCGTCTACGAGGCCCAGCAGTGCCGCACCGACCCGGTGGCCGTCGTCGGCGGAGGCAACTCCGCGGGGCAGGCGGTGCTGTTCCTCGCCGAGTACGCGTCGAAGGTGCACCTGCTGGTCCGAGGAGCCGGCCTTGAGGCCAACATGTCCCGCTACCTGATCGACCAGGTCGAGCGCCATCCGCGGGTGGAGATCATGCTGCACACCGAGGTCACCGAGGTCATCGGCCAGGAGGTGCTGGAGGAGCTGGACGTGGTCGACAACCGCACGGGCGGGCACCGCCGGCTCGCGGTACGGAGCCTGTTCGTCTTCACCGGCGCCGAACCTCACACCGAGTGGCTCGCCGGCACCGTCGCCCTCGACTCCCGCGGCTTCGTCCTCACCGGGCCGGAGGCCCAGGAAGCCTGCGCCTACCCCGAGGTGTGGCACGGCCGCGGGCGCTCGTGCATGACCCTGGAGGCCAGTCTGCCCGGGGTCTTCGCGGTAGGGGACGTCCGTAGCGGCTCGGTGAAGCGGGTGGCCTCCGCGGCCGGTGAGGGCGCGATGGCCATCCACTTCGTGCACCGGCACCTGGGGCACTCGGCCGTACCCGGCACCACGGGCACGTCAGCTGTCGCGGGTCACTCTGACGTCTCCCCACGCATACGTCACAAGGAGTCCGCATGGCTCGCATGACGCATGGCGGACGATGAGATCACGAGGAGGAAGGAGGAGGCGATTGCGATGGCCATGCCTGTCCGGCGCCACCGCGGTGGCGGCATGCAGGAAAGGCCCGTCCGGGCACCCACCCCGCTCAATCCCCTGGTCGAGTTCGACGAACAGCCCAACCGGATGAGGGGCCTGCTGGAGTCGACGGCGGGCACGGCACCCGCGGGCGCGGGAGCGCAAGGGTGTCCTGCGCCGCAGCACACGCCGTGCCGGAGCTTTCGAGCACCGTTTGCGGCTGTCCGGAGAACCGGACACCCACAAGATCATGGCTGAGATGCAGGGCGGAGTGCTCGGGCACCCATCCGGCATGCGGCCGGGCCGGCGAAGCTCGACACCCCTCACGACGGCGGTGACACGCTACGTGTCTCCCCACCGTTGGTGGTTCTTCCTGCTGGTCTCGCTGACCTTCTTCGTGGCGTACGCGGGGCGAACTCGGCCTGTCTGACGGTGAGCGAGGTCCTGAAAATCGCCGACCGCACCGCCCCCCGCCGGCGGACGGACCCGGCCGGCTCGACGGCGCACCGGGCGACCCCCATGACCAGCGGTGACCGAGGCAGAAGGAAGTCAGCTGTGAAATACGACGGATTCCTCGCCCGTGTGCGCGAGCGAGGCGACTACAACGACCAGGACGAAGCCGCGGACGTCACCAACGCCGTGCTGGAAGTGCTGGCCCAACGGATCAGCCCGGGAGAGGTCAAGGACCTCGCATCACAACTGCCCGGCCCGCTGGGACAAGTCCTGGACCATGCCGCGCCGCAGCAGGCGCGAAGCTTTGGGATCGAAGAGTTCTACCGCCTGGTCGCCGAGCGCACCCATGCCCGGCCGCGTACGGCGCAGTGGGACGCCAGCGCGGTCCTGACCACCGTCGCCGACGCTGTCACCGGCGGAGAGCTGAATCAGATCATCAGCCAGCTCCCCTCCAGTTACGCGGTCCTGTTCGGCAAGGCCGACCTCGCGGACTGATTCCGTGAGGCGCGGTGGTTGCTGAGCGTGATGTCTCGCATCTGACCGGCGTTGTTCACACCCAGATCCAGGTCGGCTGGTTCCTGGCACCCCTGTCGCTCGGCCGACCGCGCGGCGAACGTCTTCAAGGAGCGGGTCTCCAGCCGGGGGCCGGGCTAGGCCGGGCCGTCGCCCTCTTTCGCCCGGGCCGCTGGTGAGCGCGGGCTCCAGCAGGTACGTCAGCAGGTAGTGGGCGAGGAAGTTGACCTGGAAGGCGACTTCATTGCCATCGGCGGTCACCGTGTGGCGTTCGGGGGCGGCCAGCCGGCGTTGTCGACGAGGACGTCGAGGTGCGGGTGAGCGGTGACGACTGCCGGCGGCCGGCAGTCAGCGAGAGGCCCGTACGGTAGTTCCCGGGAAGCTCCTTGATGCGCGCCTTGTACGCCCGCCGGCGCTTCTTGGGTCCGATCAGCTTCACGAGTAAGCCGCTTCTTCCGACATCGGACGTGGTTACTCGCCCCCTTCGCGGAGCTGTTCCAGTCGTTCCGTGAGGAAGCCCCAGGTACTCCAGAACTCTTCGAGGTACTCCCGTCCGTCCCTGAGCGTTGAGGGAATGCACCTAGCGCGGCGGCCCCTTCTCGGAGGGGACCTTCTCCACGTCGACGCAGGCGGCGTCATCATGCTCGACGAGCCGACGGCGTCTAGGCGTCCGTCAGCCGGGCCTCTTCCAGGTCCAAGGCGCGCTGCAGCCTGCGGCGGGTGACGTCGCTGATGGTGTGGGTGTCGTAGAGGCGCTGGAGTTCGCCGGTCTCGACCGTGATGAGATCGCGGCGCAGCTGGCGGTACACCCGGTCGGCGGACTCGGTGGCCGTGCCGTCGGCGCCCTTGCTGTCGGCGAGGCGGTCGCGCGCGTCTTCGAGCCGGGCGGCCAGGCCCCGGCGGAGCCGGTCGAGGACGACGTCCGGCACCACCTCCAGCTCCGCGAGTTCCTCCAGGCGGGCCAGGCCGGCGTGGGCGAGGTGGGAGCGGGCCTCGGCCTCTTCGCGCGCGGTGTGGTGGGGCTCCAGCGCGATGCCGGAGCGCCGGACGAGCGGGGCGAGGGTGAAGCCCTGGACGACGAGAGTGACGACCACGACCGAGGTGGTCAGGACCAGGACCAGCGACCGGTCGGTGAGCGGGGCGCCGTTCTCCATGACCTCCGGGATGGACAGCGCCGCGGCCAGCGGCATCACTCCGCGGGTGCCCGCCCAGGTGAGCACCATCGGCACCCGCCAGTTCACCCCTGCGACGCCGCCCTTGCGCTGCACGACGGCCGAGAGCGGTGCCAGCCACAGCAGGCGCACGGCGACGAGCGTGGCGGCCACGGCGAGGGCGTACAGCGGCCAGGCCCGGCCCCCGTCGGCCAGCGCCCGCACCTGGGAGGGGAGGGCCAGCCCGATGAGGCTGAAGACCACGCTCTCCAGGAGGAAGACGACCGTGCCGTACACGGCGTGGAGCTGGAGCCTTATCCGGGCGTTGGTGAGCCGGTCGCCGTGTCCGCCCAGGACCACCCCGGCGACCACACAGGACGTGACTCCGGAGGTGTGCGCGATCTCCGCCAGCAGGTAGGCGGCATAAGGGGTGACCAGGGCGATCACCGTTTCCAGCACCGGATCCTCGGTGCGGCGCCGGACCAGTGTGATCACTCCGGCCACTGCCGCGCCGATCACCGTGCCGCCGCCCGCGAGCAGCAGGAACTCGCCCCCGGCCGAACCCCAGTCGGCGGCGGCCGAGGCCACGGCGATGCCCGCGGCCACCCGGACCAGCACCAGGGAGGTCGCGTCGTTGAACAGGCTCTCGGCCTGGACGAGGACCTGGACCCGGGGAGGCAGGGCGAGCCTGCGGCCGAGCGCCGTGACCGCCACCGGATCCGTGCTGGCCAGCACCGCGCCGAGGACGAACGCCATCTGCCAGGACAGTGGAGTGAGCACGGCGGCCACCGCCGCGACAGCTGCCGCGGACGCGAGGACCAGGCCGATGGCGAGAACGCCCACCGGCTTCCACACGGCCCGCAGCTCCCGCCAGGGCATGTCCTCCGCGCTCGCGTACAGCAGCGGCGGCAGAACGACCAGGCCGATGATCTCAGGGCTGATCTGGATCTCCGGCGTGCCCGGCAGCAGCGCCACCGCGAGACCGGCGACCACGAGCAAGGAGGGAGCCGGGATACGCCATCGGCGCGCGAACGTGGCGACCACCGTGGCGAGAACCACGAGGGCGAGAACCGTACCGACGCTGCGCATGCCGTTCCCCTGGGGCCTACGGAAGCCACCCTGGCCTCCGGCCGACCAGACTTCCCGGCACACCTGTCCTCAGCCTATCGGGCCAGGTCACATCAAGACAGTGTCAAGGTCTCGGGGAGCGCCGCCAAGGAAGTGCTAACGACCACGTCGATCGCCCGGCGAAGCGGCTTCCTTGGAGGAGGAACCTTTCCGCGCGGGGAAGCCGGATCAGGGAGCGGAGCGCGTCGACGGCGATGAGTGACGTACGGCCCGGACGACTGAAGGTCGACATCGAGACCCTCCTCGACGCCGGCATCGACGTGATCACCGCGCTGAACATCCAGCACCTGGAGTCCGTCAACGACGTGGTCGAGAAGATCACCGGAGTGCCCCAGCACGAGACCGTGCCGGACGAGGTCGTACGTGTGCTACCCGGACCCCGAGGACAGGGCCCAGATACATGCCTTCGAGCGGTCCTGGGCGGCGTGACCCGGGCGTGGAACTCGTGCGGCTGTCCTGTGAGCGGCGCAGTCTGGGCCGCCTCATCGCCGCGTACGTCCTGAGGCGGCCGCCGCCGAGCCCGGCACCCGGGTGACGGTGCTGATCCCGGAGGCCGAGCCGGAGCGGCTGTGGCAGCGGCTGCTGCAGAACCGGCGCGGCGCCGTCGTCGCGCACGCCGTACGCCGGGAGACGGACGCGGTGATCTGCCGGCTCCGCTTCCGGCTGCTGTGAACCGGGTCACCGCCGATCAGGGGGCCTACCGGCCAGTACGGATCAAGGGCCGTAAGGGCCCCGTCAAAGGTGACGGGGCGGCCGTAAGGGGGCCGTCAAGGGGCGACCAGATCAAGCCAGAGACGCGCTTTCCTCGTAGACGTCCGATGCAACCGAACCTCACTCCAGGAGTTCGCGATGGCCGATCTGGCCTTCGTCGTCACCGTGCTCGCGGGTTTCGCGCTGGTGGCCCTTGTCGCCAAGGGGGTGACCAAGCTGTGACCGCCGAGAACATCGTCGGCCTCGTCGTGGCCGTCGCCCTGCTGGGCTATCTCGTCCTCGCCCTGATCTTCCCGGAGAGGTTCTGAGACACGACATGAGTCCCGTACTTGCAGGCGTGCTCCAACTGCTCGCCCTGACGGGCGCGCTGGCGCTCGTCTATGCCCCCGTCGGTAACTACATGGCCAAGGTCTACTCCTCCCCGAGGCATCTTCGGGTGGAGAAGTGGGTCTACAAGGCCATCGGGGCCAACCCTGACTCCGAGATGACCTGGCCCGCGTATCTGCGCGGTGTGCTGGCGTTCTCGGCCGTCAGCGTGCTGTTCCTCTACCTGCTGCAGCGGCTGCAGGGCGTGCTGCCCGGCTCGATGGGCTTCTCGTCGGTGAATCCGGCGCAGTCGTTCAACACGGCCGTGTCCTTCGTGACGAACACCAACTGGCAGTCGTACTACGGCGAGCAGACCATGGGGCACGTCGTGCAGACCGCCGGTCTGGCCGTGCAGAACTTCGTCTCCGCGGCCGTCGGCATGGCGGTGGCCGTGGCGCTCGTCCGGGGGTTCGCCCGCTCGCGCACCGGTGAGCTGGGCAACTTCTGGTCCGACCTGGTCCGTGGCACCTTGCGGATCCTGGTGCCGATGGCCGCCGTCGCCGCGGTGGTCCTGGTGGCCTGCGGGGCGATCCAGAACTTCTCCGGCATCCACGAGGTCGGGCAGTTCATGGGCGGCTCGCAGCAGTGGAACGGCGGCGCGGTGGCCTCCCAGGAGGCCATCAAGGAGCTGGGCACCAACGGCGGCGGCTACTTCAACGCCAACTCCGCCCACCCCTTCGAGAACCCGACCCCGTTCACCAACCTCTTCGAGACCTTCCTGATCCTCGTCATCCCGTTCTCCCTGACCCGGACCTTCGGCGTGATGGTGGGCTCGGTGCGGCAGGGATACGCGATCCTCGCCACGATGTTCACGATCTGGCTGGGCTTCGTCGCGCTGATGATGTGGGCCGAGTTCGCGCACCACGGCCCGGCGCTGCAGGCCGCGGGCGGCGCGATGGAGGGCAAGGAGGTCCGCTTCGGCATCGGCGGCTCGTCGATCTTCGCGGTCACCACGACCTTGACGTCGACGGGTGCGGTGGACTCCTTCCACTCCTCCTTCACCGGCCTGGGCGGCGGCATCACGATGCTGAGCATGATGCTGGGAGAGATCGCGCCCGGCGGCACCGGCTCCGGTCTCTACGGCATCCTGATCATGGCCGTGATCGCGGTGTTCATCGCCGGCCTGATGGTCGGCCGTACGCCCGAGTACCTGGGCAAGAAGATCGGCGCGCGGGAGATGAAACTCGCCGCCTGCTACATCCTGATCACCCCCGCCCTGGTGCTCGTGTTCACGGCCGCCTCGATGGCGCTGCCGACACCGCCGCACTCCATGCTCAACTCCGGCGCGCACGGGTTCTCCGAGGTGCTGTACGCCTTCACCTCCGCCGCCAACAACAACGGCTCCGCCTTCGCCGGCCTGAACGCGAACACCGACTGGTTCAACACCATGACCGGGCTCGCGATGCTGCTCGGCCGCCTCCTGCCCATGGTCTTCGTGCTGGCGCTGGCCGGCTCCCTGGCCGGGCAGAAGCCGGTCCCGGTCACCGCGGGCACCTTGCGCACCGAGAAGCCGCTGTTCACCGGCCTGCTGGTCGGCGCGATCCTGATCATCACCGGTCTGACGTACTTCCCGGCCCTCGCCCTGGGCCCGCTCGCCGAAGGACTGGCGTCATGACCACCCGAACGGAAAACCACGAGGACTCCATGTCCACTCCCACCCTTGCGCCCCATCAGGACGCGCCGACCGGGCACAAGCCCGCCGAGGGCCGTGCCGGAGCGGGCCTCTTCGACCCCAAGGCGCTGGTCAAGTCCCTGCCCGACGCGTTCCGCAAGCTCGACCCGCGGGTGATGGTCAAGTCGCCCGTGATGTTCGTGGTGTGGATCGGCTCGGTCCTGACCACGGTGTTCTCCTTCAAGGACCCGGGGGACTGGTTCGGCTGGACGATCAGTGCCTGGCTGTGGCTGACGGTGATCTTCGCCAACCTGGCTGAAGCGGTCGCCGAGGGCCGTGGCAAGGCCCAGGCGGACACCCTGCGCAAGGCCAAGACCGACACCGTCGCGCGCCGGCTGCTCGAGGACGGTTCCGAGGAGCAGGTGCCGGGCACGGCGCTGACCATCGGTGACCTGGTGGTCTGCGAGGCGGGCGACGTCATCCCCGGCGACGGCGACGTCGTCGAGGGCGTGGCTTTTGTGGACGAGTCGGCGATCACCGGCGAGTCGGCACCGGTCATCCGAGAGTCCGGCGGCGACCGGTCGGCGGTGACCGGCGGCACCAAGGTGCTGTCCGACCGGATCGTCATCAAGATCACGACGAGGCCCGGCGAGACCTTCATCGACCGGATGATCAACCTGGTCGAGGGCGCGGCCCGGCAGAAGACGCCCAACGAGATCGCGCTGAACATCCTGCTCGCCTCGCTGACGATCGTCTTCCTGCTGGCGTGTGCCACCCTGCCGCCGTTCGCCACCTACGCGGGCACCCACCTGACGATGGTCGTGCTGGTGGCCCTGCTGGTCTGTCTGATCCCGACCACCATCGGCGCGCTGCTCTCCGCGATCGGCATCGCGGGCATGGACCGTCTGGTGCAGCGCAATGTGCTGGCGATGTCGGGCCGTGCGGTGGAGGCCGCCGGTGACGTCTCCACGCTGCTGCTGGACAAGACCGGCACCATCACCCTCGGCAACCGGCAGGCCGCCGACTTCCTGCCGGTGCACGGCACCACCGAGGCCGAGGTCGCCGACGCCGCCCAGCTCTCCTCGCTGGCCGACGAGACGCCCGAGGGCCGTTCCGTCGTCGTCCTGGCGAAGGAGAAGTACGGGCTGCGCGAACGCCACCAGGGCGAACTGGCGCACGCCGAGTGGATCGAGTTCACCGCCCAGACCCGTATGTCGGGTGCGGACGTCGACGGTAGGAAGATCCGCAAGGGCGCCACCGCCTCCGTCATAGCCTGGGTCGAGGCGCAGGGCGGCGAAGTCGCAGCGGACGCCCAGGCGTTGACCGACCGCATCTCTGAGGCCGGCGGCACCCCGCTGCTCGTCGCGATCGAGGACGCCGACGGCGCCCGGGTGCTCGGTGTCATCCACCTCAAGGACGTCGTCAAGGACGGCATGCGGGAGCGGTTCGAGGAACTGCGGCGCATGGGCATCAAGACCGTCATGATCACGGGTGACAACCCGCTGACCGCCAAGGCGATCGCCCAGGAGGCGGGCGTCGACGACTTCCTCGCGGAGGCCACCCCCGAGGACAAGATGGCCCTCATCAAGCGGGAACAGGCGGGCGGCAAGCTGGTCGCGATGACCGGTGACGGCACCAACGACGCGCCCGCGCTTGCGCAGGCGGACGTCGGCGTGGCGATGAACACCGGTACGTCGGCCGCCAAGGAGGCCGGCAACATGGTCGACCTCGACTCCAACCCGACCAAGCTCATCGAGATCGTCGAGATCGGCAAACAGCTGCTGATCACGCGCGGGGCCCTGACCACGTTCTCCATCGCCAACGACGTCGCGAAGTACTTCGCGATCATCCCGGCGCTGTTCGCGGCGGTCTACCCGGGCCTGGACAAGCTGAACGTCATGCAGCTGTCCTCGCCCGACTCCGCGATCCTGTCGGCCGTCGTCTTCAACGCGCTGATCATCATCGCGCTGGTGCCGCTGTCCCTGAAGGGCGTGCGGTACCGGCCGATGAGCGCCGACAAGATGCTGCGGCGCAACCTCGGGATCTACGGCGTCGGCGGCCTGATCGCCCCGTTCATCGGCATCAAGATCATCGACCTGCTCATCTCCCTCATCCCAGGAATCGGCTGATCGCCATGAACAACTCCGTAACGAACACCGTCCGGTTGCTCGGGGCGGGCCTCAGGGCCCTCCTCGTGCTGACCCTGGTGACGGGCGTCATCTACCCTCTGGTCGTCACCGGCATCGCCCAGGGGCTGTTCAGCGACAAGGCGAACGGCTCCGAGATCAAGGCGGACGGCAAGGTCGTCGGCTCGTCCCTGATCGGGCAGTCGTACAACCTGCCGCTGAAGAGGGGGCAGGACACCCCGGAGCCGGACCTGAAGTGGTTCCAGGGCCGCCCGGCCAACGGACTCGGCAGCAACAGCGTCAACACGCGGTACCAGCTGATCCTGTCCGGCGCCACCAACCTGTCCGCCGACAGTGGCGCAGTGAACGGCAAGTGCCCCGACAAGCCCGACGACGGCACGCTCTGCGCCCAGGTGCTCGCCGCCAAGGCCGCCGTCGTGAAGGACAACTCCGTCCCCGGCTACACCGTGAAGCCGTCGGACGTCCCCGCGGACGCGGTGACCTCCTCCGGCTCCGGCCTGGACCCGGCGATCTCCCCGGAGTACGCCGAACTCCAGGTGCACCGGATCGCCGCGAAGAACGGCCTGTCCGTCGCCCAGGTCGAGAAGCTCGTCAAGGACCACACCACCGGCCGTGCCCTCGGCTTCATCGGCGAGCCGCAGGTGAACGTCCTTCAACTCAACATCGCGCTCAAGGCCCTCGCAGGAAAGCAGTGACGGCCTTACGCGACCCACACGGGGGCCGGCGGCCCGGGAGACATCCCGGGCCGCCGGCCCCCGCCGCCACGAAGCCGGCCGCCCCACCGCGGACGCGCATGGCCCGACGTACGACAGGAGAGGCACACACCCATGACCAGGGTGCTCGTGGTGGAGGACGACCCGCAGCTCGTACGGGCCCTCGTCATCAACCTGCAGGCACGTCACTTCGGCGTGGACCCCGCCCCGGACGGTGCCACGGCCCTCCGGCTCGCCGCCGCCCGTCAGCCCGATGTGGTCCTGCTGGACCTCGGCCTGCCCGACATGGACGGCGTCGACGTCATCAAGGCGCTGCGAGGCTGGGGCCGGGTGCCGATCCTGGTCCTGTCCGCGCGGCAGGCGTCCGACGAGAAGGTGGCCGCACTCGACGCCGGCGCCGACGACTACGTCACCAAGCCGTTCAGCATGGACGAGCTGCTGGCCCGGCTGCGGGCCGCCGTCCGCCGTACCGAGGACACCCCGCTCGTCCCCGAGACGACGCTGGTCGAGACGGAGCACTTCAGGGTCGACCTGCTCGCCAAGAAGGTGGTCAGACAGGGGCGAGACGTGCGGCTGACCCCGACCGAATGGCACCTGCTGGAGATCCTCGTGACCAGTCCGGGCAGGCTGATCACCCAGAAACAGCTCCTCCAGGAGGTCTGGGGTATCTCGCAGAGCAACAAGACCAACTACCTGCGCGTCTACATGGCCCAGCTCCGCCGCAAACTGGAGACGGACCCCTCCCACCCCCGCCACCTGATCACCGAGCCCGGCATGGGCTACCGCTTCGAGGGATGACATGGCACGCGGCAAGCTCCGGATCTACCTCGGCGCGGCACCCGGCGTCGGCAAGACCTACGCGATGCTCTCCGAGGCTCGCCCCCGGTCAGCAAAAGGTCAGCGTGCGTCGCGGCAGTGGCTCTGCTTGGGCCGGGCGAGACCGGCCACGTACGCGCGCCAGCTGCCGTACGGCGTGATGTCACGGGCACTTTCGACGGCCTGTGGTTCGCAGAGGAAACCGGTCACGAAACTTCCGTCCGCGAGTTCCACGCTGCCGAGCGCCATCGGGCGGGGCAGCGCGGCGAGGAGTGCGCCCAGTCCCTCGGCGGGAAGTTGCCACACCTCCGCCTCGATCGTGTTCCCGCCTTCGCCGACCCGGACCAGCCCCGGCTTCGGCGGGAGGGTGTCCAGCGCGAACAGCCGGTAGGCGGGCGCGGTCGTGGTCGTACGTACCAGCCGTCCTCCCACAGCGAGCAACTGCCCGTTCAGGGGCTGCCCCGACAGGTGCGCACCGATCACCGCGAGCCGCAGCGGCGGGGAGGTGAGCAGCCCGGCGATGCGGGCGAGCCGCTCGTCCGTGAAGGCCGGGCCGATCAGCATGACACCGAACGGCAGCCCGTTCACGTTGCCGGCGGGAACCGCCACCGCCGCCAGGTCGAAGAGGTTGGTGGAGTTGGTGAAGCGGCCGAGCCGGGCGTTGACGCCCAGCGGGTCGGCTTCGACCTCGGTGATGGTGGGGTGGCCCGGTGCGGTCGGCAGGAGCAGTGCGTCGGAGTCGCCGAGGGAGGCCAGGGCGCGGGTGCGGAGGTCTGCCAGCTTCCGCTGGTCGGCGTACAGCTGGTGGGCCGGGATGTCCCTGGCCCGCGAGATGATTCCGGCAACGGTCGGGTCGAGGTCGGGCGAGCCTTCGTGCGCGTCGACGAAGGCGCCTACGGCGGTGTAGCGCTCGGCGACGAACGCGCCCTCGTACAGCATCACGGCCGCCTCGGTGAACGGTGCCAGGTCGACGGGCAGGATCTCGGCGCCCGCGTCGGCGAGCCGCCGCGCCGCGGCGTCGAACGCCTCGGTCCAGCCACTGTCCAGCCGGCCCAGTTGGCCGGGTTCCGGGACGGCGATCCGCCACGGCCCGGGACGGCGGGCGGCCGGAGCCGACGGTGCGCGCCCGGGCGGCGCCGTCATGAGGGACAGCGCCCTCTCGGCCTCCGGCAGTGTACGCGCGAAGACCGTGACACAGTCGAGCGAGGCGCAGGCGGGGACGACGCCCTCGGTCGGGACCAGCCCGATGGTCGGCTTGAGACCGACGATGCCGTTGAAGGCCGCCGGTACCCGGCCCGAGCCCGCGGTGTCCGTGCCGAGCGCGATGTCGGCGATGCCGAGCGCGACAGCGACCGCGGAACCGGACGAGGAACCGCCGGACACGCGCTCCGGGTCGACGGCGCCCCGGACCGCTCCGTACGGGCTGCGGGTGCCGACCAGACCGGTCGCGAACTGGTCGAGGTTCGTGGTGCCGAGGACCACGGCGCCCGCCGCCTTCAGGCGGGCCACCGCCGGGGCGTCGGCGTCCGGCTTGTAGGCGTAGGCGGGACAGCCGGCGGTGGTCGGCAGTCCGGCCACGTCGATGTTGCCCTTGACGGCGACCACCGTCCCGGCCAGCGGCAGCCGCTCACCGGCGGCCGTCCTCGCGTCGACCGCGGCGGCGTCCGCCTCGGTCTCGGCCTGCGGGCGCAGGCCGATCCACACCTCCGGCCGGCTCACCTGTGCGATGCGCGCGTAGGCGGCCCGGACCCGTTCCACCGCCGTGATCATGCGGCTGCCTCCATGTTCTCGACGGGAGCGAGGACGACGAGCGCGGCACCGGCCTCGACCTGACTGCCCGGCCTGGCCAGGATCCGCGCGACGATGCCGTCGGCGGGGGCCGGGACCCGGGACTCCATTTTCATCGCTTCGAGCGCGAGCAGCGGCTGTCCGGCCGACACGCGGTCGCCTACGGCGACTTCCACCTTCCAGACGGATGCGGTGAACTCGGCCTCGACCAGGTGGCCGCCGACGGGGACCTCGATGTCGGTGGCCGGCGGGGCGACCTCGGCGGCCGCGTCGGCGCGGGCGAACTCGCCCGCCGCCTCCCAGGCGTCGCGTTCCGCACGGAACGCGACGCCCTGCCGGGCGCGGAACTCGGCGATCGACTCGGCATGGTCGGCGAGAAACCGCTGGTACGCGGCGAGCGAGAAGGAACCCTCCTCGATCCTCGGCACGAACCGGCCGGACGTGATGTCCGCGCGCAGCTCCAGGAGTTCGTCCGCGTCGACCGGGTACCACCTGATCCGGTCGAAGAAGCGCAGCAGCCAGGGACTGCCCGGTTCGAAGGCGCCGCGCTGCTGCCAGCCCGACCACACCTGTGTGGTGCGGCCGACGAACTGGTAGCCGCCGGGGCCCTCCATGCCGTAGACGCACAGGTACGCGCCGCCGATGCCGACCGAGTTCTCCGCGGTCCAGGTGCGGGCCGGGTTGTACTTGGTCGTGACCAGCCGGTGCCGCGGGTCCAGCGGCGTGGCGACCGGCGCGCCCAGGTACACGTCTCCCAGACCCATGACCAGGTATTCGGCGTCGAAGACGGTGCGGTACACGTCGTCGACGCTCTCCATGCCGTTGACGCGGCGGATGAACTCGATGTTCCAGGGGCACCACGGGGCGTCGTCGCGTACGCCCGCCATGTAGCGGGCGATGGCCTCGCGGGTCGCCGGGTCGTCCCAGGACAGCGGCAGGTGGACGATCCGGCTGGGCACCACCAGCGCGTCGGGGGCGGGGAGTTCCTCCTCCGTACGCCGGGCGATCTCGAGGAGCTTCTCCTGCGGCAGGACGTCGGGGTCCGTCCGCACCTGGAGGGAGCGGATGCCCGGGGTCAGGTCGACGACGCCGTCGAGCCGCTGCCCGGCCAGTGCCTCCGCGAGCGCGTGGATCCGCATGCGCAGCGCCAGGTCCAGTTGCATCGGTCCGTACTCGATGAGGAGGTTGTCGTCGCCGCTGCGCCGGTACGTGACCGACGGGCGGTCCCCGGTCCGGTCCAGGCGGGCGAGGACGCCGCCGTCGACGACGGCCTCCCGGTCGGTGCGCGGGGCCGCGACCGGGTCCCGCCGCAGGCGGGCGGCGGCCTCGGTGGTCACCGGGACGAAGCGGACCGTGTCGCCGGGGTGGAGCTGGCCGAGTTTCCAGCGCTGCCCGGTCACGATCGTCGCGGGGCAGACGAAGCCGCCCAGTGAAGGCCCGTCGGGGCCGAGCAGGACGGGCATGTCGCCGGTGTAGTCGACGGCGCCGACGGAGTAGGGCGTGTCGTGGATGTTGGACGGGTGCAGGCCCGCCTCGCCGCCGTCCGTACGCGCCCATCGCGGTCTGGGGCCGACGAGGCGTACACCGGTGCGCGCCGAGTTGAAGTGCACTTTCCAGTCCGCGGTGTAGAAGTCGCGGATGTCGTCGTCGGTGAAGAACTCGGGGGCGGCGTGCGGGCCTTCGACCACGCCGATACGCCACTCGCCACCGAAGGACGGCCGTCGGCCGAGGGGCACGACCGAGGTTTCCCGGCGCTGCTCGCCGCCGTGCAGGACGTCGCCCGCGCGCAGGGCGCGGCCGCCGTGCCCGCCGAACCGGCCGAGGGTGAAGGTGGCCGCGCTGCCCAGGAACTCCGGTACGTCCAGGCCGCCGGCGAACAGCACGTAGGTGCGCAGGCCGGGTCCGTCGGGCGCGCCGACGGCCAGGGTCTGTCCGGCCTCGACGGTGACCGGCTCCCACTGGGGTACGGCGATGCCGTCGACCGTCACGCGTGCGGGGGCACCGGTCACGCAGACCGTGGTCGGGTGGGTGAAGCGGACTGCGGGGCCCTCAAGGGTGCACTCCAGGCCGGGCGTGCCCTCGGCGTTGCCGAGCGCGGTGTTGCCGAGCCGGAAGGAGAGATCGTCCATCGGTCCGCACGGGGGGACGCCGACCTGCCAGTGGCCGGTGCGTCCGGGCCAGTCCTGCACGGTGGTCAGGGTCCCCGGCGTGACGATCTCGATGCGCGGCGTCGGGTCGCTGATCGTGGCGAGCGAGGCGGTGGAGTGGGCCGCCTGACGTACGCCGGCGTCCCGGAGCGCGGCGCGCACCAGGCCGAGGTTGGTCTCGATGCCGTCGAGCCGGGTCGTGGCGAGCGCGGCGTCCAGCTTGTCGAGCGCCTCGGCGCGGTCGCTGCCGTGCGCGACGACCTTGGCGAGCATCGGGTCGTAGGAGGTGGTGACCTCGGTGCCGGTCTCCACCCAGGTGTCGACGCGGACGCCCTCGGGGAAGGCGACGCGGGTCAGCAGGCCCGCGCTCGGCCGGTGGTCGCGGGAAGGGTCCTCGGCGTAGATACGGGCCTCGACGGCGTGGCCCTTCGGCGTCTCAGGCACGGTGACGACCGTCGTGTCGCCCTGCGCGAGGCGCAGCATCCACTCCACGAGGTCGACTCCGTAGATCTCCTCGGTGACGGGGTGTTCGACCTGGAGGCGGGTGTTGACCTCGAGGAAGTAGGCCTTCTCGCGGTCGGCGTCGTACACGAACTCGACCGTGCCGGCGGAGCGGTAGTTCACGGACGCGCACAGGTCCCGGGCCGAGGCGGCCAGTTGCTCACGTACCGCGTCCGGGAGGTCCGGGGCCGGGGCCTCCTCCAGGACCTTCTGGTTGCGGCGCTGGAGCGAGCAGTCGCGGTCGCCGAGGGTGACGACGCGGCCCTCGCCGTCGCCGAAGACCTGCACCTCGACGTGGCGGGCACGCTCGACGAGCCGTTCCAGGAAGACGCCGGCGGAGGAGAAGGAGGCGGCGGCCACGCGCTGCACCCGCTCCCAGGCGTCTTCGAGGGCGTCGGCGCTGTGGCACGCCTGCATGCCGATACCGCCGCCCCCGCCGGTCGCCTTGAGCATCACCGGGTAGCCGATCTCCCCGGCCGCCGCGAGGGCCGCCTCCACGGAGGGCAGCAGACCGGTGCCGGGCGCGAGCGGGACGCCCGCCGCCTGCGCGGCGGCGCGCGCCGTGTGCTTGGCACCGAACAGCTCCAGTTGCCCGGGGGTGGGGCCGACGAAGACCAGTCCCTCTTCGGCGCAGCGGCGGGCGAAGCCGGCGTCCTCGGACAGGAAGCCGTAGCCGGGGTGGACGGCACCGGCTCCGGTGTCCTTGGCGGCCTTCAGGATCAAGGAGGCGTCGAGGTAGGAGTCCTTGGCAGGGGCCGGGCCGAGCCGTACGGCCTCGTCGGCCAGCCGGACGTGCTCGGTCCCGCGGTCCGGGTCGGAGTAGACCGCGACGGTGCGCAGGCCGAGCCTGCGGGCGGTGCGGATGATGCGCGACGCGATCTCACCACGGTTGGCGACCAGCAGAGTGTCGAACGTCATGGGCTTCAGCTCTCCTCCGGCTCGGTGATCGTCACCTGCAGGGCGCTCGGGTCGAATCCGTTGCAGGGGTTGTTGATCTGCGGGCAGTTGGACAGCAGCGCGATGACGTCCGTCTCGGCGCGCAGCACGACCTTCAGGCCCGGCGCCGAGATGCCGTCGACGATGCCGAGGGTGCCGTCGCTCTCGACGGGTACGTTCATGTACCAGTTGATGTTGGACACCAGGTCGCGCTTGCCGAGACCGTGCTTGCTGCCCTCGCTGAGGAAGTTGTCCACACAGGCGTGCTGCGACCAGGTGTGGTGCCCGTAGCGGAGCGTGTTGGACTCCTTGGAGCAGGCGCCGCCGACGGTGTCGTGCCGCCCGCAGGTGTCCTCGACGACGGTCATCAGCGGGGTGTGCTCGTTGGACAGCAGTACCGAGCCGGTGGTCAGGAAGATGTTGCCCTGGGCCTGGACGGTGTCGGGGGCGCTGTAGCGCACGGAGGTGTCGTGAGCGTCGTAGACGAGGAAGTCCGCGGCCTGGTTGCCGTGCAGGTCCGTGATGGTCAGCAGTCGGCCCTTGCGGAGGACGGCGGACCATGCGGCGCGGGCGGGGACGGTCTGGCCCAGGACGACGTGGTGTGTGCGAGCGGATGCGGCGGTCATGCGATCCCCCTGGCGTCGAGGTGGTCGGCGGTGTTGAGGAAGGCGCGACGGCCTTCGGGGGTGGCGTCCCACAGGACGTCGCCGGGTGCCGTCGGCCTGGCCCGGTACGCGACGACCTCAAGGTGTCCGCAGACGTAGGCGGGCCGCGGGTCCAGCGGGTGCGGGACGTTGGCGATCAGCACCGTCAGCGGTTGCTCGGCGCGCAGCGTGACGGACGTGCCGGCGCCTGCGGAGCCGGTGAACACGGTGGTGCCGTCCTCGGCGATCCGTACGCCCTGGAAGAGGGAGACGGACGGCGGGATGTCCCGCGGGCTCAGGCCGTTCTTGAGGGCGGCGAGCTTGAACAGTTCACGCCCGGCCGGGGAGGCCGAATGCGGGGCCCCGTCCCCGTACCGCTCGGTGTTGCGGGCGAGGGTGGAGGTGCCGGTGAGGGCGTCGTGCCGGCCGGAGGTGTCCTTCGTGACGGAGGCGAGCACCCGGCCCTGGTCCGACAGGAGGAGGTGTCCTTCGCCGAGGTACGCGTTCCAGAACACCTTGACCGTGTCGGCCGTGTTGAGCCGCTCCCACGGGCGGTCGGCGCTGTACAGCAGGACGTGTGCGCACGCGTCGCCCGTGAGGTCGGTCAGGCGCAGCTCGGTGCCGCGGGCGAGGACCTTGTGGGTGTAGTTGCCGCCCGCCACGGTCTCCGCCCACACGAGGTCGCCGGCGGCGATGCCCTCGGGGGGCGCCGGCCAGCCGCTGGCGGGGAGTACGGGCATGGTGCCGCATGTCGTGCCCTCCTGGGCGCGAGCATGGTCGCGGGCACCACGGGCCGACGCTGTCGCTGAAGCTGTCGCCACGGCTGAACCTCCGACTCGACGCTATTTCTGTCGTACGACAGAAATTAGGGGCCGGGCGAGTCGCAGCCATTGCCCGCGTGTTTCGGTGTGGTGGCCGGAACCTCACTCCAGCAGCTCGGCCCCGGGGAGCCCACCGGCCTGTGCGAGGATCACGGGGTGAGTCCACCCGTCGGCAGAAAAGTCGGCCGCCCGCGCGCCCAGGAGCGTCCCGCCAGCGGACTGGAGCCGCGCGAAGAGGTTCTGGCCGCCGCGGCCGAGCTGTTCACCACACACGGCTACACCGCGACGTCCACCCGGGCGGTCGCCGAACGGGCCGGACTGCGGCAGGCGTCCCTCTACCACTACTTCGACGGCAAACAGGCGATCCTCGCGGCACTGCTCGAAGGGACCGTCCGCCCCTCGCTGGAGGTCGCGCGGGAACTGGTGGCCTGCTCCGGGGCAGCCGCCGAGGCACGCCTGTGGGCGCTGTGTCACTCCGACGTCAAGCTGCTGTGCCGTGGCCCGCACAACCTCGGGGCCCTGTACCTCCTGCCCGAGGTGCAGACGGAACACTTCGCCGTCTTCCATCAGGTCCGGGCCGAATTGAAGGCGGCCTACGGGGAGCTGCTGGTGGGTACGGAGCGGGGCGCGGCACTCGGCCCCCAGGAGCGCGCACTGCGTACGGACCTCCTGCTCGGCCTCACCGAAAGCGTGATCCTCATCCGGCGTGCCGACCCCGCCCGCGACCCGGCGGCCCTTGCGGTGGCGACGGCCGACGCGGCACTGCGGATCGCGGGCGTGCCGGAGCGTTCCCTCGCACCGCTGCGCCGCGAGGGGCAGCAGCTCCTCGCGGCGCAGCGGTGACGACGCGCCCGGGACGCGTACCCGCTCAGATGCGCACGGCCTCGGCCGGTTCCCTGCGGCCCGGCTTTCGCGCCGCGGAGGCGGCCCCTCCGAGGCGGATGTAGACCGCACCGGCGGCGACCGTGGCGCCGACGAACAGGACCGTGAACCACTGGAAGTACCAGTGGCCTCCCGCGGGGTCGTACACCCCGGGGCGCGGCCAGGAGAGATTGACCGTCATGAACAGCCCGTAGACGACGGCGAGCGTGTTGACGGGGAGGCCCCAGCGGCCGAGCGAGAACAGTGGTCTGCCCAGCTCGTCACGGTCGCCGCCGTCCGTCGCCGGCCACTGCCCCCTCAGCCGCCGGACCAGCATCGGCGCGGTCACCCCGGCGTACGCGAGATACAGCATGGCGATGCACGTGGTGCCGATGGCCAGGAACGCCTCCGGGGAGGCGAGGTTGAGGAGCGTGAGCGCCGCGGCCAGGACGCCCACCACCAGGGCCGGGACGAAGGGCATGCCCGTGCGCGGCGAGACCTTCGCCAGCCGTGCGGAGAAGGGCAGCATCCCGTCACGCGCCATCGAGAACAGCATCCGGCTTCCGGCGGTCTGGATGGCGAGTGTGGCCACGGCGACGGCCACCGCCACGTCCGCGAGGAGAACCTTGCCCACGCCGTCGCCCAGGCTGCTGGTGAGGACGTAGCTCAGTCCCTCGGTGGCGAGGCGGCCGTCGGAGAGACTGGGTGCGGCGAGAAGGCCGGCGAGCAGCAGCAGGCCGCCCAGGATGCCCGCCGCGGCGAGGGCGCTGAGAATGGTGCGCGGAGCGGTGCGCCGCGGGTTGCGGGTCTCCTCGCTCATCTCGCCCGCGCTGTCGAAGCCGATGAGGACGTAGGCCGCGGTGAACGAGCCCACCAGCAGCGCCGTAACCGTACCGCCCTGGCCGCCGGTCCTCAGCGTCACGCCGGCACCGTGCTCCACGTGGGTGAACAGCAGCACGATGATGAGGACCGCGCCGATGATCTCGGCCGTGACGCCGATCCGGTTGACGGCCGACATGACGCGGTTGTCGAGTACGTTCACGACCGTGGTCAGCACCAGCAGGACGAGAGCCAGAAGGGCGGCGTTGGCCGCCCCGGTCGCCGTGGTGGGCGCCGGGTCGCCGCCGGCGAGCTGGAAACCGGACCAGACCGGGGGCAGCACGACCTGCAGTGCGAGCGCCGCGGCGGCGACCACGACCACCTGGCCGATCACCATGATCCACCCCGTGAACCAGCCGAAAACCGGGCTGCTCAGACGGGTCGACCACTGATAGATCGCCCCGGAGATGGGGTAGCGGGCGGCGAGTTCGGCGAAGCAGGCGGCGACGAGTAGCTGGCCGGCGAACACGGCGGGCCAGGTCCACAGGAACGGCGGCCCGCCGAAGGAGTAGCCGAAGGCGAAGAACTGGAAGACCGTGGTCAGGACGGAGATGAAGGAGAACCCGGCGGCGAAGGACGCGTAGCGCCCCATCTGCCGCCGCAGCTCCTGGCGGTACCCGAAGGTGGCCAGCGTGCCGTCGTCCGTGTCGTCGGCGGATGGAGGGGGCGGCGGTGCGGGATCGGTGGTCACGGTCATGACGGTCCCCTGTCGCGGAGGCGTGTTCCTGTGGAGTTCCTGTCGTGCGACAGAAATTAGGAACGCCCCGTTTCTGCCCGATGTCCCGGCCGTGTCTGCCCCGTTAGCGACTCCTCTCCCCGGCGGCGCACTCGTCGGACGTGACGGGGGCCGTCCGGCTTCGCCGGCCGCCTGATGATCGCCCGCTGCCGGCCGGCCTCACCGGCACGGCAGAACGGGCGGGCATCGCCGGCGGGGTGAGTGCGTCGAGCGGAGCGAAGAGCGCGGAGCGGTTCTCCTTGACGGGGAAGAGCCCGAACGTGCCGCGTCGGTGCGGGTGGCGGGAGTGGTCGGCGACGGTGTGCAGGGCGTCGGCGATGACGGTCGCGCTGTTGATGTCGTGGATCAGGTCCAGGGCGGCGGTGAAGTGCAGGGTCTCGTGCGGTTCGTGGCGCATCTCGCGCTGGGCGGGCATCAAGCCGGGATCGACCTGGTGAACGCCGAGCAGGTGCGACTGCAGACCGTCGACGTCCGGGCGCCGCGCACGGTCTTGCCGTCCGCGGCGAGCTGGAGCAGGGGCGGGGTGCCCGCGATCCCGGGTGGCGGGTCGGCCGTGTGGGTCTGCACGAACGTGCCGACAGTCGCATCGAGTGTGTCGGTGTCGAGGCGGGCGACGGTCGCTGCGTGACTCGACAGCTCGTCCGGGGCACGGGTCCTGAGCGAGTGGGCTGCGTTCGGGGCCGAAGCGGCGTGCCTTATGGATGCCGCCTGCCCCCTCCGGCCGCTATCGCGACCTCGTCCGCCCCGGTGTCCTTCTCGTCCACTGCGCCAGCGCCATGGGCTTCGGCTTCGGCACCGTCGTCATTGCCGACACGGTGCCCTCCGCGTGGCCTGCTGCGTCGTGATCACTCGCCCGCGAGCGGGGCCGGTCCCGGGTCGGCAGGGCAGCCGGTTGCCGCGCCACCTGGGGGCTGCACGGGCAGGCCATGATGCGCTATGCGCCCGCTGGGTGAGATGTCCGAGGGAAGGGCGCGGGCGGCGCCCGACCCGTACGTACGACAGGGGAGCCCCGTATCCGCCATGCCGCCGCCTCCCAGCGGCGATACTGGATGCATGGACCCGACGATCACCGCTCCCCGCGCCGAGGTGCTGCGGGACCGCTACCGCAGTCGACTGCCCGAGCGTTTGCAGGAGCTGGCCGGTCCCGTCGAGGGCAACGTGGACCTGCCGCTCCACATCGTCTGGTCCGGGCGGACGAGCTACAGCCTGGACCGTCCGAAGTCCCGCATGACGCTCTACCGGACCGTCCTCGCCGAAGGACTGAGTGAGAACCTGGTGGCCCTGCTGCACCACCGGCTGCTCACCGAGCAGTGGCCCGTGCTGCGGCGTTTGATCAGTCCCTACATCCGCGAGGTCTGGGAGGACGCCTTCCCTGAGCTGCTCCGCACCCCTCCGGCCGACACGACGGCCGCGTGAAGCTCACTCCGCTCCACGAGCGTCTCCTCGCCGACATCCTCGACCTCGGCTCCCCCTACCCTCTGGTCCTCACCGGCGGATACGCCGTGCAGGCCCACGGCCTGGTCGAACGCTTCAGCCGCGACCTCGACGTCGCCACCGAGAACCCCGCTCCGATATCGTCGCCTCACTCACAGCAGGTCTCAGCGCGCGCGGATGGCGGACCACGCACGTCCAGACCGATCCCCTCAGCGGCCGTTTCCTCGTCACCGATCCGGACAGCGGCGAGGAGTGCGAGGTCGACGTCCTCAAGGAGGCGTTCTGGGCCCCTCCCGCTCAGACCCCCTACGGCCCTGTTCTTTCCCTCGATGACGTGATCGGCACCAAGGTCCGTGCCCTCGCCGACCGCGGCACCGTTCGCGACCTCATCGACGTCCAGGCTGCCTCCCGCCACCGCTCCACCGCCGACCTCGAATCCCTGGGCCGCCGTCGTGCCCACGACGAGTTCAGCCTTGAAGACCTCAGGGACCGGCTTATCGGCGCGGACTGGTACGAGGATGAGGACTACACCGCGTACGGGCTCACCTCCCGGCAGATCGAAGAACTCAAGGCGTGGGCGCTGGAGTGGGCGGAGGATCTGGGTGCGCGGATCCATGACGAGAACGCCTGAGAGGCGGTCATCGTGTCCATGCCCTACCGCCGTTGCAGCGAGAGCATGCGGTGTAGCCAGTAGGTTCCAACCGGGAGCCCACCACGGTGGGTGGCTGCCCTGCA
Organism: Streptomyces actinomycinicus; assembly: GCF_016741775.1. Classification (GTDB taxonomy): domain Bacteria; phylum Actinomycetota; class Actinomycetes; order Streptomycetales; family Streptomycetaceae; genus Streptomyces; species Streptomyces actinomycinicus. Next base: position 52,654 of record NZ_JAERRK010000020.1, read on the forward strand.
CGGCGGATGTGCAGGGCAGCCGAGCGATGCCCCGCAGTGGGCTCACGGTGAAACCGGGCTGCGGTATGGCACACCCCGGGCAGCGGCCGTACGCGGGAGTCAGAGCCTCGGGTTCCGCCGAACCCCGGAGAGAAGCCGGGACGCTTCGAGCCCGCCGGTATCTAGGGTGAGGAGCGCGGTCTGGCTGTACTCACGCCAGGTGCGCAGGTGGTCACTGTTGCGGGGCTGACGTTCGCCAAACATGCCCAGCACAATCCGCATCTGCAGCTGCTCGAGACGCGGTCGGTCTCCTACCACGCCTCCTGCTCGCGAAGCCGCCGGGTGGGAAGCCGTCGCTCGCGAGTTCCACGCTGCCGAGGGGCCTCGGGCGGGCGGCAACCAGCGAGCCGACTTCCGGAGCGGTCGAGCGTCGACCGGCTGATGGCCAAAGGGGCCGTGTTCCGTGCACCGGAGCGATGTCGGTGCCCGACAGTTTGGTGGTGCGTTAGCAGACGTCGTCCGTGTGCAGAGAGCGTTCCCGCGTATCTGATAGCTCGTCAGGTAAGTCAGCATCCGGTCAGTATGAGTCCCCGCGCGTTCTAGGGCGATCGTCCCCAACAGATGCCTGAGCGAAGGGAAAGCTCAGGTAGGAAGCCGTCTCGCCTGACCGGAGCGATGTTCCTCACAAACATCTCACGGGGGTGTCGGTGTAAGGTCGAGACCGCCCTTGACCTGCACAAAGCAGGCAGGGAGCCGTCAAACAGGAGTCCAAAGTGCTGCGTACTCTGTTCAAGTCCAAGATCCACCGGGCCACCGTCACCCAGGCCGACCTGCACTACGTGGGATCGGTGACCATCGACGCCGACCTGCTCGACGCCGCCGACCTGCTGCCCGGGGAACTGGTGCACATCGTCGACGTCACCAACGGCGCCCGGCTGGAGACGTACGTCATCGAGGGTGAGCGCGGGTCCGGGGTCATCGGGATCAACGGCGCTGCGGCCCATCTCGTCCACCCCGGCGACCTCGTGATCATCATCAGCTACGCTCAGGTCACCGATGCCGAGGCGCGCGAGTTGCGGCCCCGGGTCGTGCACGTGGACGCGGACAACCGGATCGTGTCGCTCGGCGCCGACCCGTCCGAGCCGGTGCCCGGCTCCGACCAGCAGCGCAGCCCGCAGGCCGTGCCGACGGCCTGACCGGCGGACCAGGACCAGGAGCGTGCGTGCCGATGAGCGAGACCGAGATCCGCGACGACCGGACGGCGGGCCGCCTGGAGGCCGTCGGCGACGGTGAAGTCGTCGGCCACATCGAGTACTTCGAGCTGGAGTCGCCCGCGCGCGCCCTGGTCCCCGTGCACACCGTCGTCGAGCCGGCCCACGAGGGGAAGGGCATCGCCGGATCACTCGCCCGCGAGCTGTACGCCCTCGCCGAGCGCGAGGGTGTCCCGGTGGTCCCGCTCTGCCCGTACGTCGCCAAGTGGGCCGAACGCCACCCCGAGACGGCCCCGCCCGCCGGCCCGGAGCTGCTGGAGGCCGCCAAGGCCTGGTTGCGCGCCCACCCGGACCGGTTCTGACCCGGTGGGTGTGGCCGTCGGGTGAGTGGCCGCGCATCCGCCGGGTACGCGGGGGAGTGATCCAGTGGCGACGTCCCGTGACTGCCGGAGGACCCTCATGACGAACCCGCACCCCGACCCGGTCCCGCCCGGCCCGGCACCCGGCCCGGGCCCGACCCCGCCGGATCCGTATCCCAGCCCGGTTCCGCCCCCGCAGCCGGGCCCCGAGCCGACACCGCCGGCGCCGGGCCCCGACCCGACGCCACCCCCGGCTCCGCCCGCCCCGGGCCCACCGGAACCGTCACCGTCCCCGATCCCCCCGGGGCCGGAACCAGTACCCAACCCGGAACCAGGCCCACCCCTCAGCTGAAGACGCCGGGGACCGGACCCCTGAAGGGGAGGGCGCGCAGCGCCCGCTCCCCAGGGGCGCGGGTAACCGCGCGCCAAGCCACGATCCACCCGACCGCGCGCCAAGCCACGATCCACCCGCACCCGGCACCCGCGCCCGCTCCGCACCGACCGAGCCGGAGGGCACCCGGCATCCGGCACCTGCACCCGGCACCCGCCCCCGCTCCGCACCGACCGAGCCGATGGCCGCCCGGCACCCGGCACCCGGCACCCGCGCCTTGTCCGTACCGACCGAGCCGGAGGGCACCCGGCACCCGCACCCGGCACCCGCCCCCGCTCCGCACCGACCGAGCCGATGGCCGCCCGGCACCGGGCACCCGGCACCCGGCATCCGGCGCCCGGCGACCGCCGCCCGCTCCCGAACTACGCCGGGACCTCCGACCGGTCCCCGCCCCACAGCGTGTGGAACGCGCCCTCCCGGTCCACTCGCCGATACGTGTGCGCCCCGAAGAAGTCCCGCTGCCCCTGGGTGAGCGCCGCGGGCAGCCGCTCGGCGCGCAGGGCGTCGTAGTACGCCAGCGCCGCCGAGAAGCCGGGCACCGCCACGCCCTGCCGGGTCGCCGCGATGATCACCTCGCGCCAGTCGTCCTGCGCCTGCGCGATCTCCTGTGCGAACGTCTCGTCCGACAGCAGGCTCGGCAGGTCGGGTCGGGCGTCGTACGCCGAGCGGATGCGGTCCAGGAAGGCCGCGCGGATGATGCAGCCGCCGCGCCAGATCGAGGACACCGCACCGAGGTCGATGTCCCAGTCGTACTCCTCGCTGCCCGCGGCGATCTCGTGGAATCCCTGGGTGTAGGAAACGATCTTGGACGCGTACAGCGCCTGCTCCACCCGGTCCGCGAAGGCCCCGGCCTCCGACTCGCTCAGCGCGGCCGGCTTGGGCCCGGCCAGCCCCCGCGAGGCGTCCCGCAGGGCCGCGTGCCCGGACAGGGAGCGCGCGAAGACGGCCTCGGCGATGCCCGACACCGGCACGCCGAGGTCCAGGGCGATCTGGACCGTCCAGCGGCCGGTGCCCTTCTGCTCGGCCTGGTCGACCACGACGTCCACGAACGGCTTGCCGGTCGCCGAGTCCACGTGGGACAGCACCTCGGCGGTGATCTCGATCAGGTACGAGTCCAGCCGGCCGGTGTTCCAGGTGCGGAAGATGTCCGCGATCTGGGCGGGGGAGTACCCGGCGACGTCGCGCAGCAACTGGTACGCCTCGCCGATCAGCTGCATGTCGGCGTACTCGATGCCGTTGTGCACCATCTTCACGAAGTGGCCGGCGCCGTCCGGACCCACGTGCGTCACGCACGGCGCGCCGTCCTTGGCCTTCGCCGAGATCTTCTCCAGCATCGGGCCCAGCGACTCGTACGACTCCTTCGAACCGCCCGGCATGATGCTCGGCCCGTGCAGCGCGCCCTCCTCGCCGCCGGAGATGCCGGTGCCGACGAAGTGGATGCCCCGCTCGCGCAGCTCCCGCTCCCGGCGCCGGGTGTCCGCGAAGTGCGCGTTGCCGCCGTCGATGATCATGTCCCCGGGCTCCAGGAGCGGCGCGAACTCCTGGATCACCGCGTCCGTGGGATCACCGGCCTTGACCATGATCACCAGGCGGCGCGGGCGCTCGAGGGCCGCGACGAATTCCTTGGCGGTCTCTGCCAGGATGAAGTCACCCTCGTCCCCGAACTCCTCCACCAGCGCCTGCGCCCGCGACACCGTACGGTTGTGCACGGCGACCGTGTAGCCGTTGCGCGCGAAGTTCCGGGCGAGATTGCGGCCCATGACCGCGAGCCCGGTGACGCCGATCTGCGCTGAAGTGCTCATACCGCCTGCTCCCTAGCTGCCTCGTGACTACGGCTCCGTCAGTACGGGCCCTCGCCCATCCTGACGTGCCGCTACGGCGAGCGCACATCCGACCCGCCACGCATGTGTACGCAGTGCGGGCGCCTTCTGCCTCACTCACCGGCCCCGCGGCCCAAGAAAGGTCCCTTCCCGGCCACTTGGTCCCACCGGGAGGCCGAATCGTTGTCTTGTCATGGCCTGTTCGCTGCGCTTACTTTTGCCCCTCCTGACGCATGCCGAGGGGATTTCGCACATGGCCGTACGCGGCCGGCACCGCCGGTACCAGCCGAACAGGATCAATCGCGCCTCACTCACCGTCACGGCGGGCGGCGCCGGCCTGGCGATCCCGCTGGTCGCCGCCGGCACCGCGAACGCAGCCGACGCGGCCACCTGGAACAAGGTCGCCGCCTGCGAGTCCAGCGGCAACTGGAGCATCAACACGGGCAACGGCTACTACGGCGGGCTGCAGTTCACGCAGTCCACCTGGGAGGCGTACGGCGGCGCCCGGTACGCACCGCGCGCCGATCTGGCCACCCGGGACCAGCAGATGGCGGTCGCCGAGAAGGTCCTGGACGGGCAGGGGCCGGGCGCCTGGCCGGTGTGCTCGGTGCGGGCCGGACTGACCCGGGGCGGCGGGGGCCCCGGCGTGCACCCGGATTCCGGGTCGACGCGTCCGGCGCGGACCACCGCCGGGAACGCCGGCACCGCGAAGTCCGGTTCCGCCAAGGACGTGCAGCCGCAGATCACCCCGCAGTCCCGCGCGGGCCGGGCCGAGATGTACACGGTGGTGCACGGTGACACCCTGTCCGGGATCGCCGGCGAGCAGCACGTGGCGGGCGGCTGGCGCGCGCTCTACGCGGGCAACCGCGCCACCATAGGCAGCGACCCCGATCTGATCGTGCCGGGACAGCGGCTCAGCCTCGGCGGCACCGGCACCAAGAGCGCGCCGCCCAAGTCCCCGAAGAAGAAGACACCTTCGGAGCACCCGACCACCCACCACACCACGCCGTCGGCGCATCAGCTCGTCGCCCCGGTGACGGCGTCCGTCGGCACCGGCTACCACGTGGCGGGCTCTCACTGGTCGAAGGGCTACCACACCGGCGTCGACTTCCTCGTACCGACCGGCACCTCCGTGAAGGCGGCGGCGGCCGGCCAGGTGGTGGCCGCCGGCTGGGGCGGCTCGTACGGCTACCAGGTGGTCCTCCGGCACGCCGACGGCCGCTACACCCAGTACGCGCACCTGTCGGCCATCTCGGTGCGGATCGGCCAGCATGTCGGCGTCGGCCACCGGATCGGCCGCTCCGGCTCCACCGGGAACGTCACGGGCCCGCATCTGCACTTCGAGGTGCGGACGGGGCCCGGCTTCGGCTCGGACATCGACCCGCTCGCCTATCTGCGGGCCGGCGGCGTCAGGATCTGACGCCGGCGCGCTGCCGGTCCAGGACCGGCAGCGGCACGGCGACACCCACCGGCAGCGCGGTGGACGACGCGGGGAGCGCACCGCCGGCCGGCGGCTCGGTCCCGCCGGCCTGGCTCGCCACCAGCAGCCCGCGCAGGTCCGCACCGGCGGCGGTCTCGCCGAGCCCGGTCCGGACCGCCCCCGCGTCCACGTCCTCGCGGGGCCGCGGCAAGGGGAGGAAGACCGCCGCCACGTCCGGGGCGACCGCCGCTGCGGCGGACGCCGCCTGTCCCGCCGGCACTCCGGTCCGCACCCCCGTGCCCGACGGCACCACGACCCTGGCCGTCCCGACCGTCGCCGTCCCGACCGAAGGCGGTGCGACCGTCGCCGTCTTGTCCGCCGGTACCCCGGTCACGGTCCTCTCGCCCGCAGGCAGTGCGACCGCCGCGGTCCTGGCCGCGGGCGCCCCGGCCGCCGTCGCCGTCTCGTCCGCCGGTTCCCCGGTCGCCGGCACCATCCGTTCCGTCGTCAGCATGATCAGACCGCCCGCCGCCACCACCCCGCAGGCCAGGGCGAGCACGGAGCCCGTGGTGCCGTGACGGAACGTCTCACCGAACATGAGGATGCCGACCGTGGCGGCCAGCACCGGGTTGACCACGGTCAGGGTGGCCAGCGGCGCGGCGAGACCGGCGCCCCGGTAGGAGGCCTGGGACAGCAGGACGCCGGCGACCGAGAACAGCCCGATCACCACGAGCGAGGGCAGTCCGGCCAGTCCGACGCCCTGGGTCCAGTCGACGGCGACGGTCTTGGTGAACACCGACGACATGCCGAACGCTATGCCGGACGCGACGGCGAGCAGCGCACTGCGCACCGCCGGATGCCGGTGCGCGGCGAGGCCCGCGAACATCAGCGCCACCACCGCCCCGCCGGTGACCAGCGCGACGGCGACCCGCTGGGCCGGACCGAGGGACTGCGCGTCGGCGGAGCCGACCAGGGAGAGCAGACCGGCGAGGCCCACCGTGGACATCAGGGCACCGCGCCAGGCGGCCGCGCCGGACCTGCGCCCCACGAACAACGCCGCCATGGGCAGCGCGAAGACGATGGTCAGCGCGCCGAGCGGCTGGACGAGGCTCAGCGGGCCGAAGGCCAGCGCCACCACGTGCAGCACACCGCCCAGACCGTTGAGCGCCAGGGCGCCCCACCAGCCCGGGCGGCGCAGCGGCAGGTACGCGCTGTCGGAGGAGGACACGGCGACCTGCTCCTGCACGATCGCTCCGCCGGCGTACGCGAGGGCGGAGACGAACGACAGGAGCACGGACAACGCCAGGGCGCTCATCGCGGTCTCCTCTGCGTGCGGCGGGCCACCAGGGCCCGGCGCGGCGGACGATCGGCTTCCATGGCGAACACTCTGCCCGTCCGCGCTCTTCCCGTCGTCGTTCCTGAGCACGCAATGCGTCCTACTGCCGATGGAGTACACCGGCCGCGTGATCATCCCCTGGGCGGGCGACACTGGGGGGAGACCCGCGGCACCACCGCAGGAACGCGCCTGGTACGAGTACCTGTCGTGGATCCCGACCTCGATCTCGACGCCGACCTGGCCGCGCTCCGCCCGCTCGGCGGCTTCTTCCCCCTGCGCACCGGGCCGTTCCCACCGGAGCACCCGGGCGGCTCCGTCCCGCGGCGGCCGCCGACCCTCGCGGAGACCTACGAGGGTGCGACCGCGCAGACCCACGAGGGCGAGCCGCCGGACCTCGTCCGCAACGCGGTGCACCTGCGCGTCGCCACGGTCGCGGAACGGCTGGGGACCGCCGAGCCGCGGGTGGCCGCCTCCATCGCCCAGCAGGGGCTGGCCGCCCGGCTGTGGTCGGTGGCGCTGGGCTGCGCCGTCCTGTACGGGCGGACGCCCGACCTGCACCCGCGCCTGCTGCGCTGGGACCCCCTCGCCCCGGCCCCGGACGACCTGTGGCTCAGCGGACCACGCCCGCTGCCCGGCACCGCGGACGCCGTGGCCGGCACGGTGCTGCACGCCCACCTGGAGCCGCTGACGGCCGCACTGCGCGCCCGGTACGGCGTCGCGGCGGGCCTGTTGTGGGGCAACGCCGGCTCCGCGCTGGCCGCGACCGCCCGGGAGCTGAACCGCTGGGCCCGCGCCCAGGGCCGTACCGACGTCGCGGCGCGCGCCCGCACCCTCACCGGCGAACTCTTCACCCACCCGCTGCTGCGCGCCACCGGCGTCCGCGCCGGCACGGCCTTCCGCCGCCGCAGCTGCTGCCTGTACTACCGCGTCCCCGGTGGCGGCCTGTGCGGCGACTGCTGCTTCACCCGGCCGCCGTGCTCTTCCCCGCGCGCCCCGTCTGAGTGACCATGAGGGGAACCTGCCGCCGGAGCCAGGGGGTTGTCGGGTGCGTGTGGGACTGCTGACCCGGGAGTACCCCCCGGACGTGTACGGCGGCGCCGGGGTCCACGTGGAGTTCCTCGCCCGCGAGCTGACCTCCCTGGTGGACCTGGAGGTGCACTGCTGGGGGGAGGGCCGCGGCGTCGGTGTCGTGCGGCACCGTCCCTGGCCCGTCCTCGACGCCTCCGACGACGCCCTGCGCACCTTCTCCGTGGACCTGTCCATCGCCGCGGCCCTCGAGGGCCGCGAACTCGTCCACTCCCACACCTGGTACGCCAACCTCGCCGGCCACTTCGCCAAGCTGCTGCACGGTGTCCCGCACGTGGTGACCGCACACTCGCTGGAGCCGCTGCGGCCCCGGAAGAGCGGGCAACTCCAGGGCGGGCACGCCCTGTCGAGCTGGGCCGAGCGCACCGCGATCGAGGAGGCCGACGCGGTGATCGCCGTCTCCGGCGCCATGCGCGCGGACGTACTCGGCTGCTACCCGGCGCTGGACCCGGCCCGCGTCCACGTCGTGCACAACGGCATCGACACCCGGCTCTACCGGCCCGCCCGCGGCACCGACGCCCTCACCCGGCACGGCATCGACCCCACCCGCCCGTACGTCGCGTTCGTCGGCCGGATCACCCGGCAGAAGGGCGTGCCCCATCTGCTGCGCGCGGTACGGGACATCGATCCCGGCGCCCAGCTCGTGCTGTGCGCCGGCGCACCCGACACCCCTGAGTCCGACCGGGAGTTCCGTGAGCTGTTCGAGGAACTGCACCGGGAGCGGGCGGGCGTGTTCTGGATACCGCAGATGCTGCCGCGCCCGGAGGTCGTCCAGCTCCTCACGCACGCCGCCGTGTTCGTCTGCCCTTCGGTGCACGAGCCGCTCGGCGTCGTCAACCTCGAGGCGATGGCCTGCGGCACGCCGGTGGTGGCCTCCCGGGTGGGGGGCATCCCCGAGGTAGTCACGGACGGGCGCACCGGACTCCTGGTCGACGTGGACGACGACGACGGCGTCTTCGCGGCCCGCCTCGCCGCGGCCCTGGACACCGTCCTCGCCGACCCGGAGACGGCGCGGCGGATGGGCGAGGCCGGACGGGCGCGCGCGGTCGAGGAGTTCGGCTGGGACGCGGTGGCCCGCCGCACGGCCGGGCTGTACGAGCACGTCCTCGAGCAGGCTTAGACCGCCCGCCCGCGTCCGTCATCGGCGTCGGCTGCCCGGTCCGTGGCCAGGTCACCCGGTCGCTGCTGCCGCCGGGCGTCCGCGTCGACGGGGCGCGGTCGTGACCTGACGGAGGTGCCGTCAGCGGCCCTCCCGGCGCGACGCGTTCGACGCCGACGCCCCCGAATGCCCGGGTTCACACCGTTCGCCCTTCACGATGCAGGCAACGATGTCGAACCTCCGGAGGTCATCCGAGATGAGAGGGACCCGTGGCACACGGCTGTGCCTGGCCGGGATGATGGCAGCGTCCGCGCTGATCGCCACCCCCGCCGCACGGGCCGCCGAGCCGGCCGACGGCCACCTCACCGACCTGGTCAACCCGTTCATCGGGAGCCAGAACGAGGGCAACACCTTCCCCGGCGCGGCCGTGCCCTTCGGCATGGTGCAGCTGTCCCCGGACACCGGGCACAGCACCGGCTACGACTACACGCACAACCGTGTCCGTGGCTTCTCACTGGTCCACCTCTCGGGCGTCGGCTGCCGCATCGGCGGTGACCTGCCCGTCCTGCCCACCACCGGCGACGTCACACAGACGGACTACGCCCAGTACGCGGCCGCGTTCTCGCACGAGGACGAGGAGGCGAGCCCCGGCTACTACCGCGTCGGCCTCGCCTCCGGCATCCGCGCCGAACTCACCGCGACCGCCCGCACCGGCGTGCAGCGCTACACCTTCCCGGCCACCGACAAGGCCAACGTCCTGCTCAACGCGGCCCAGTCGCTGCACAAGGCCGTCGGCAGCACGGTGGAGATCCTCGACGACCGCACCGTCCGCACCGAGATCACCGGCCACGGCTTCTGCCGGGACACCGGCCCCTACACCGTCTACGCGATCACCCGCTTCAGCCGGCCCTTCACCGCCCACGGCACCTGGGACGGCCCGACCGTCACCCCCGGTGCCCGCAGCGGGCACGGCGGCGCCTACGTCCGCTTCGACACCACGAAGGACCGCACGGTCGAGGCCACCACCGCCCTGTCGTACGTGGACTCGCGCGGCGCCGCGGCCAACCTGCGCGCCGAGGGCGGCCGGTCCTTCGACTCCGTACGCCTGCGCGCCCGCGAGGAGTGGGAGCACCGGCTCGCCGGCGTCCGGGTGCAGGGGGGTACGCCCGCGCTCCGCCGGACCTTCTACTCCTCGCTGTACCGGTCGTACCTCGCCCCCAACATCGGCAGCGACGCCGACGGCCGGTACTTCGGCTGGGACCGGCGGGCCCACCGCGCCCGGGGCTTCACGTACTACCAGAACTGGTCGCTGTGGGACACCTACCGCACCCAGGCCCAACTGCTCGCCCTGCTGGCGCCGCGCGAGGCGCGGGACATGGCGCGGTCCGTGGTCGCGATCGACGAGGACGGCGGCTGGCTGCCCCGGTGGGGCTACGGCCCGGTCGAGACGAACATCATGACCGGCGACCCGGTCACCCCCTTCCTGACCACCGCCTACCAGATGGGCCTCCTGGCGGGCTTCGAGGAGCGGGCCTACCGGGCGCTGCGGAAGAACGCCGACGGGGTGCCGCCCGCCGCCCACCCGGGCATCGGCCGGGAGGCCAACGCCGAGTACGTGGCGCAGGGCTTCGCCCCGTACATCAAGGGCCGCCCGTACGCCAAGATGGGCGACACCGACTACCGCTTCGGCGCCTCCGTCACCCTGGAGTACGCCCTCGCCGACGCCATGCTCGCCCAGATGGCCCGCGGCCTCGGCCACGAGGAGGACGCCGCCCGGTACGCGGCGCGCTCGCGGAGCTACCGGAACGTCTTCGACCCGGCGACCGGCTTCTTCCGCGCCCGCGACACCGCCGGCGCCTTCACCGGCCCGGCCGACCCCGCCCGCAGTGTGGGCTTCCACGAGGGAACGGCCTGGCAGTACCAGTGGCTCGTGCCGCAGGACCTGCCCGGCATGATCGGCCTGATCGGCGGCACCCGGGCGGCCAACACCCGCCTGGACGCCTTCTTCGCCTACGACCGGCTGCTCGCCGACCCCGAGAGGACCGCCCGTGAGGTCTGGGTGCACGGCGACCCGTACGGGTACTACAACGCCGCCAGGTACAACCCGATGAACGAGCCCGACCTCATCGCGCCGTACACCTACCTCTCCACCGGCCAGCCCTGGAAGACCACGGACGTGGTGCACGCGGCGCTCACCCTGTTCACCGACGGGCCCACCGGCATGACCGGCAACGACGACCTCGGCACGATGTCCGCCTGGAACGTCCTGTCGTCCATCGGCCTCTTCCCGGTCCAGCCGGGCTACGACACGTGGGGCCTCACCACCCCCGTCTTCGACCGCGTGGACCTGACGCTGGACCGCGCCTACTGGCCCGCCGGGCGGCTCACGGTCACCGCGCCCGGCACCACGGCCACCGACCGCTACGTCCAGGCCGTGCGCGCGGACGGAACCCCACACGGCCGGACCTATCTGACGACCCGTGCGCTGCGCTCCCTGCGGTCCCTCGCGTTCACGGTCGGCCCGCGCCCGTCAGGGTGGGGTACGTCGCCCGAGGCGGCGCCGCCCGTCCTGAGGTGATCCCGGCCGACCTCTGGTCCCGCCCGCTCTCGCAGGGCGGGACTTAATCTGCCGTTAACTGAGCGTAGCCTGATCGCACTTGACCGTAATTGCTTGACGGGGATTGACTGCAGATGGTCCACCCGTCGTCGACGCGCGAGGCAAGCCCTTGACTTCCGACCTGCTCGCTCCTCTCGACCTGGCTTTCTGGAACATGGAGTCCGACCGGCATCCGATGCACCTCGGCGCGCTCGGCGTCTTCGCCGCGCACTCGCCCACCGCCGGGGCCCACGCCGCCGACCTGCTCGCCGCCCGCGCCGCCGCCGTACCCGGCCTGCGCCTGCGGATCCGCGACGTCTGGCAGCCACTCGCCTTCGGCGGCGCCCTGCGCGAGACCGCCCCGGACTTCGACCCGCTCGACCACGTACGGCTGCACGCCCCGACCGCGGACTTCCACGCCGAGGCGGGCCGGCTGATGGAGCGTCCGCTGGAGCGCGGCCGGCCGCCGTGGGAGGCGCACGTGCTGCCCGGCGAGGACGGCATGTCCTTCGCGGTGCTGTTCAAGTTCCACCACGCCCTCGCCGACGGACTGCGTGCCCTCAAGCTCGCCGCCGGCGTCCTCGACCCCGTGGACCTGCCGGAGCGCGCGCCCCGCGCCATCGAGCCGCCACGCGGCCTGCTGTCCGACGTGCGCAGGCTGCCGGCGCTGGTTCCCGGCCTGGTCAGGGGCGCGCTGTCCGACGTGGGCCGGGCCCTGGACATCGGCACCTCGCTCGCCCGGTCCACCCTCGGCATGCGCCCGGTCACCGCGCTGGCCTCCGCGCCCAGCGGCACCCGCCGCACCGCCGGGGTCGTCGTCGACATCGACGACGTCCACCTGGTGCGCAAGAGCGTCGGCGGCACCGTGAACGACGTCCTCATCGCCGTCGTCGCCGGTGCGCTGCGCCGCTGGCTGGACGAGCGCGGGGACGGCAGCGAGGGTGTCGCGCCCCGCGCCCTGGTCCCCGTCTCCCGGCGCCGCCCGCGCACCGCGCACCCGCAGGGCAACCGGCTCTCCGGGTACCTGATGAAGCTGCCCGTGGACGAGGCCGATCCGCTCGGACGGCTGGCCACCGTGCGCTCCGCCATGGTCCGCAACAAGGACGCCGGACCCGACCGGGGTGCCGGGGCGGTCGCCCTGCTCGCCGACCACGTGCCGGCGCTCGGCCACCGGCTCGGCGGGCCACTGGTCGGCCAGGCCGCCCGGCTGTGGTTCGACATCCTCGTCACCAGCGTGCCCCTGCCGGGCATCGGTCTCCGGCTCGGCGGCCACGAGCTGACCGAGGTGTATCCGCTGGCCCCGCTCGCGCCCGGGCAGGCGCTGGCGGTCGCGATCTCGACGTACCGCGGCCGCGTGCACTACGGGCTGGTCGCCGACGCGAAGGCCGTGCCGGACCTGGACGTGTTCGCGCGGGCCGTGTCGGACGAGGTACGGACGCTGCTCACGGTGTGCGGCCACTGAACCCGCCCTCCGGCCGGAGAGGGAGCCCCCCACCCGCACCACCCGTGCGGCTCACGTCCCCGGCTGCGGGTGGCCCCGGCAGGGCGATCGGCGTCGGTGGCCAGCTGGGGGTGTGGTCGTTGGTGCTGGTGGGGTAGGGGTGGCCGGTGGGGCCGGTGGTGGGGTGCCGGGGTTGCGTTCCGTGACCGGGGTGGACGGGTTTGGCCGTAGGCACGTGCGGTCCGTAAAATTCCGCGTTCGAAAGCGGGCGCGAGTCGGAGCGCTGCGCGGGTGATCAGGGAAGCGGCAGCGCGATGACGGTGACAGAGGACGGCTCTGCGTCCATGGAGGCCCCCACGGACGTCCCCACGGACGCCTCCGTGGACGAGATGGTCTACGGACCCGGCATCGACCCGGAGCGGCTGGCCGTGTGCCTGAGCGTGCTCGAGGAGCTGGACCGGATCGAGGTCGACCACCCCGACGCGATCACGGTACGCCGGGCCACCTCGCACATCTACCGCGTGGTCAAGCAGCGCCGCCGCCAGGAGCGCCGGGCCGCGAAGACCGCGCACGACCGCGCCGTCACCGAGGCCACCGCCACCGGCTCCGCCGAGCGCATCGACGACGAGACCGAGGGCATCCTGCCCTCCTCGAAGATCGAGGCCGGGCGGATCGCGGGCATACTCCAGCGCCCGCGTTCCTGCTACACCTGCAAGCAGCGCTACGTGGAAGTCGACTACTTCTACCACCAGCTCTGTCCCGACTGCGCCGGCGTGAACCGCACCAAGCGGGACGCCCGCGCCGACCTCACCGGCAAGCGCGCGCTGCTCACCGGCGGCCGGGCCAAGATCGGCATGTACATCGCACTCCGGCTGCTGCGGGACGGCGCGCACACGACGATCACCACCCGCTTCCCGAAGGACGCCATCCGCCGCTTCAAGGCCATGGACGACTCGGCGGACTGGATGCACCGCCTGGAGGTCGTCGGCATCGACCTGCGCGACCCCGCCCAGGCGGTCGCCCTCGCCGAGCAGGTGGCCGAGGCGGGGCCGCTGGACGTCCTCATCAACAACGCCACGCAGACCGTGCGCCGGCTGCCCTCCGCGTACGCCGCCCTGGTCGAGGGCGAGACGGCTCCGCTGCCCGCCGGGGAACTCCCCGCCCACCACGTCATCGGCGCCTTCAACTCCGGTGCGGTGGACGGCCTCGCCGCGCTGCCCGTCGGCACCAGCGGTCTCGACGCCCAGAAGGTCGCCGACCTCGCCCTGGTCGCGGGCAACGCCAGCGTCGCCCGGCACCTCGACGGCACCGCCATCGACGCGGGCGGCCTGCTCCCGGACGTCGTCGACACCAACACCTGGGTGCAGACCATCGAGCAGATCTCCCCGGTGGAACTCCTCGAGACCCAGCTGTGCAACTACACGGCCCCGTTCATCCTGATCAGCAAGCTCCGCCAGGCCATGGCCGAGGCCGCGCGGCAGGCGCGGAGCGGGCGCGCGTACGTCGTGAACGTCTCCGCCATGGAAGGCGTGTTCGACCGCGGCTACAAGGGCGCCGGACACCCGAACACCAACGCCGCCAAGGCCGCCATCAACATGGTGACGCGGACCAGCGCCGAGGAGATGTTCCGGACCGACGGCATCCTCATGACCTCCGTCGACACCGGCTGGATCACCGACGAGCGGCCCCACTTCGACAAGCTGCGCCTCGCCGAGGCCGGCTTCCACGCCCCCCTCGACCTGGTCGACGGTGCCGCCCGCGTCTACGACCCCGTCGTGCGCGGCGAGGCGGGCGAGGACCTGTACGGCGTCTTCCTGAAGGACTACGCGCCCGGCAGGTGGTGACGGAGCCCGCGTGACGCGCGCGGCCCGGCCGTCAGTCGACGGCGCCGAGCCGCGCGTGCCGGGCCGCCACCAGTTCCAGCACCGTGCGCCAGTCCTCCAGCACGCCGGCGTCGAAGCCCGCCGTCCGGCTCTCCTCGGCGGCCTGGCGCAGCCGCAGCACATCGTCGTCCGCGAGGCCCCCGTCCCCGCGTACCAGCCGGAAGACCCGCTCCCCGAGCAGGGGCCGCACCGCCTCCGCAGTGCTCCGGGCCCGCGCCGCCTCGTCGCCCGGGCAGAGCACCGGCCCGATGCCGTGCACCAGGCCCGCCACCTGGAGTTCCTTGTCGGCGGGGCGACCGCGGCGCAGCAGCGCCGCGGTCCGCAGCGCATGCTGGTGCCGGCCGGCGTACAGCAGATCCATCAGCTCCTCGACGCTGCGCAGCTCCATGCGTCAGTCCTTCCGCGAGACAGCCGTTGCCGCGCCAGCAGATCATGGCGAGCTTGCGACCGGGCCAACGGCACCTGAATTGCGCCGGGTCCGGGCGGCGGACGGGGGCCGACTCGCAGAGGCGTTCGCGCACGTAGGCCGAGTGGGTGAATCGTCGGGTCGCGCGAGTGATGCGGTTCATCGCAAAGAGCCCCATATTGGGGGGTATTGAGGGGGTGGGGGAAGCGTATTGGTTACACCATGTTTGCACTCCCTATCGAGCGGACGCCCGCTCATTTGGTTAACCTTGGGCGGACGGACAGCAGTACGGGGTCCACCCACACCCACCGTCCGTCCTGGGGCTAGCCGGTTCACAACGGCCTGCTCTGCCATGAAGTGCCGGCGCCACCGCGTCCGAACTGGCCTGACCCAGACCCGAGCGGGCGTCGAGCGCCGGAGCGCAGACTGTCCGGTACGCCCCGAGGGTGACCGACACATAAGGAGTGCGCGGTGACACCGGAGAAGACGAATCGCGAGCAACGCCCCAAGGAACGCGCGGAGCGCGGAGGCCGCCGGCCCGGCCAACTCGGCAGTCTCGAAGTGTGGGCCCGGTCCGCCCCGATCCGCCTCGCAGGATACGAGGACGACCTCGCCGAGCCCCACATCCTGCCGAGCGTGGACTGACCCCCGGGCCGGACCGCCGCGATCGCCGTGCGCATGGGCGTGGCAGGCTCACGCCCATGCCGATCAGGGACCCCGACAGCACGGCTCCGGCCGCGGCCCGCCCGCCGCTCGCTACGGCAGGTCCGCCACCGGTGCCGTCCGCCGCCACGGGAGCAGCCCTTCCAGTTCCTCCGCCAGGTCCAGCAGGACCGCCTCCGTGCCCGGGCGGCCCACGAGCTGCACCGCGCAGGGCGCACCCGAGGGCAGGGTGCCCGACGGGACGGACATCGCGGGCCAGCCGGTCAGGTTCCACGGTGGCGTGAACGGTGAATAGGCCGTGTTCGCAAGGATGTTGCGCAGCCATCCGCGCTCGTGCCACGGGCCGGCCTGCGGAGAGCGGCGGGCCAGCGCCGGGGTGAGCAGGACGTCGTGTTCCGTGAAGAAGGGCGTCAGCCGGTCGCGCAGCCGCTCGCGGCTGTCACCGGTGCGCACCGCGCGGACGAACCGCCGCCCCACGGTCGCGTGCACCCGGGTCCGCCGGGCGAGCCGCGCCCGGTCCAGACCTTCGGCGTCCACCGCCGCACCCGCTGTCCAGTGCCGCAGCGCGGTCACGCTCAGGGAGAGGGGGTACGGCGGCTCGGCGCGCCGCACCCGGTGTCCGGCCCGCGCGAGCACGCCGGCCGCCTGCCGGACCGCGGTCGTGTACGGCCGGCTCACGCTCACCCCGGCGAGCGGGCTGCGCAGCGCGACGGCGATCTTCCGGGGGGTCCGCTCCTCCTGCCGTGCGAACTCCGTGTCCGCCAGCACCGCCAGCATCAGCCGCAGATCCTCGACGGTGGTGGCCAGGGGACCGTTCTCCGACATGCCGAACCAGTCGCCGTTGCCGATCCCCGCCGGTACCACCCCGTACCCCGGCTTCAGCGTGACCAGCCCGCAGTTGGCGGCCGGGATGCGCAGCGAGCCCATTCCGTCGTTGCCGAGGGCCAGCGGCACCAGGCCCGCGGCCACCGCTGCCGCGCTGCCGCCCGAGGAGCCGCCCGCCGTGCGGGTGCGGTCCCACGGATTGCGGGCGATGCCGTACGGGCCCTCCGTGGTGCCGAAGATGCACAGCTCGGGCACGTTCGTCAGACCGACGGCCACCGCGCCCGCCGCCCGCAGCCGGGCCACCGTGACATGGTCCTCGGCGGCCGGGGTGTCCGCGGTGGCGGCCGAGCCGCTGCGGTACGACTCGCCGCGCACCGCCAGATTGTCCTTGACCGCCAACGGCACGCCCGCGAGCGGGAGTCCGGACAGGTCGGTACGGGCGGCCAGCTCGTCGGCCTCGGCGAGCGCCGCCTCCGCCCGGACCTTCCGGAACGCCCCGATCCGGCCGTCGAGCCGCTCGATCCTCGCCAGGTGCTCGGCCACCACCTCCCGCGGCGTGACCCGCTTCTCGCGGACGGCGGCGGCGATCTCGGCGGCACTCCGGCCGGCCCAGCTGCTCACGGGCGCTCCTCGCTACTCGTCGGTACGAACGACAGGTACCGAGAACTCTGCCCGCTCGGGCGACCGCACGTCGAGAGGGCGGGAGCGCCCCCGCGGGGCCGGTCCCGGGACCGGGCACCCCGGCGGTGCGAGGCCGGCGCGGTGCCCGGGCGGTCACTCCGCGACGTCGACACCGTAGCCGCGGGCCAGCGCGCCGAGCCCATGGTCGTACCCCTGCCCGACGGCGCGCAGGCGCCACAGGGGCCCGCGACGGTAGACCTCGGCGAGGATCATCGTGCGCTCCGTGGTCGCCGCATCCAGGGTGGCCTGTACCAGGGGCGCCGAACTGGTGCCCGGTCCGGCGCTGATCTGGACCGCGCCCACCTCCCCGAACGTGACGTCACCGTCGATCGCCGCCGCGACGACGACCTTGCGTGCCGAGGGCGCGAGCGTGGCGAGGTCCACGCTGATCGTCTGCTCCGTCGGGCCGTCGCTCAGGAGCCGCACCGTGCCGGCGGGGTTCTCCGGGGCACCGTAGAAGACGAAGTCCTCGTCGAAGGAGACCTGGTCGTCCTCGTCGAGGACGAAGGCGACCACGTCGATCTCGCACGTCGACTGCTGCGCCCAGCTCGCGGTCACGGTCCACCTTCCCCCGGTCGACTGTCCGGGTGAGCAGGGCAGATCGAGCACACCGCCACGGGGCACCACCAGCGCGCCGCCGTTGCGAGCCGGGCGCGGCAACGGGGTGACGACGGGGGCGTCGAGCCAGTCGGCCGGGTGCGTGGGCAGGCACAGGGAGCTGATCCGCGCCATCCGGCGGTCCCGCTCGCCCCCGTCGAGCAGGACGACGTCCGTGACGCTCGCGGACAGGTTGACGGCCGCCGCCCCGCCGAGTTCGACGACGCGGACCCGGCCGGCCACCGCTTCCGGATGCGTACCGCCGAGCACGAGCACGCGCCGCCCGGCCAGGAGCCCACGCGGGCTCGCGGGGCGCCCGGCCGGCCCCGGTCCGTCCGCGCGCTCGGCGGGGGCGGGCGTGGGAGACGGCGAGGGCGAGGGCGTCGGCGTGGGAGCCGGCGTGCGGGGTGCCGGTACGGCCGGCAGCGCGGGAGCGGCTGCGGCCCGGGGTCCGGCCGCCGCGGGTGCGGGTTCCGCGGCGACGGGTGCGGCCGCCCGTTCCGTGGCGGTGGGCGTGCTCGCGGCGGGCCCGGCCGTCTCGTGCTGCGTGCCGGGGCGTACGTCGCCGAGCAGACGCAGGAACGTGTCCTCGTCCAGGACCGGCACGCCCTCGGCCCGTGCCCGGCGCGCCTTGGCGGACGCGGACGACGTGTCGTTGGTGACCAGCGCGCTGGTGTGCCGGCTCACGGACGTCATCATGTTCAGTCCGGCGGCGACGGCCCGCCCGGTCAGCTCGGCACGCGAGGTGCGCGTCTCACCGGTGACGGCGATCTTCATGCCCTGGACCAGGGGAGCGCCCGGCATGAGCCGCCCCGGGTTGCGGAAGGCGCACGGGGTCTTCGGCGGCTGCGGCGCGAACTGCGGATCCTGCCGGGGAGGACAGGGCACCAGCGGCAACGGCACATCGAGCCGCGCCGCCTCCCGCAGCGAGGCACGCAGCACGCCCGCCAGTACCCGGGTGTCGTCCAGTGCGTCGTGCGCCTTGAGCTGCCGTACGCCGTAGTGCGCGGCGAGCGTGCCGAGCTTGAGGTCCTCGGTGGGCGGATCGACGCGCCGGTTCAGCGCCAGGGTGCACAGCCGCCGGGCGACGGGCAGCCAGGTCCCCGCACGCGCGAACTCGTGCGCGAGGAAGTCGTAGTCGAACTGGGCGTTGTGGGCGACCAGCACCCGGTCCCGGAGCATGTCGCCGATGCGCTCCGCCACCTGATCGAACGTCGGTGCCCCGCGCAGCCGCTCGGCCGTCAGCCCGTGCACGTGCACCGGTCCCGGATCGCAGCCCGGGTCCAGCAGGGTCGAGAATTCACCGGTCTGTTCACCGTCCGGCCCGAGCGTCACCACGGCGACGGAGAGCACCCGGTCGCGGCGCGGCACCAGACCGGAGGTCTCCACGTCCACCAACGCCCAGTCCAGGGCGTAGTCGTTCAGGCGGGACGGGGCGACGGCTGAAGGCGCGAGAGGCATGGGGGAAGGATGGTGTGTTCTTCACGCTTCCTTCAACCTGGATGCGTATTTCTCCCGATGCATCACCTTTTGCCGACGGAAGAGCGGCAGGGAAGGCGTCAACCGGCAGGGCGCGTCAACCGGCAGGGGGACGTCGACCGGCAGGGGGACGTCGACCGGCAGGGGGACGTCGACCGGCAGGGCGTCAACCGGACCGTGCGGCGGCGGTGCTGTCGCGCTCGATCAGCCGGGGGACCGGCACCCGCACCGTCCGGGCGGGACCGCCGTCGAGCAGGGCCAGCAGTTCCCGGGCCGCCGTGCGGCCGAACTCGGCGCTGTCCCGGGACAGGGCGGACAGCTGTGGTGTGACCAGGCGGCACAGCGCCGAGTCCTCCCACGACACCACCGAGACGTCCTGCGGGACCCGGAGGCCCAGCTCGGCCGCGGCGGCCACACCGGCCACGGTCATCACGTCGTTGTCGTAGACGAGAGCCGTCGGCGGATGCGCGCCGCCGAGCACGCGGCGGGTCACCGCGGCGCCCTCCGCGTCGGAGTAGTCCGTGGTCACCGAGCGGACCTCGGTCAGGCCGCGCCCCTCCGCCTCGGCGCGCAGCGTGGCGATCCTGCGCCGGGTGTGCGCCAGGTCGGGCGGTCCGGCGATGTGGACGATCCGGCGGTGGCCGAGGGCCACCAGCTCGTCCACGACCGAGGCCATCGCGCCCGCGTCGTCCGCCCACACGGTGGAGGGCCCGGGATGCCGCTCGTCCGGTGCGCCGCCGATCACCACGGCGGGCAGGCCGAGTTCGTCCAGCAGGCCGGGGCGCGGGTCCTCGGCGCGCGGGTCGGCGACGAGGACGCCGTCCACCCGGTGCTCCGCCCACCAGCGCCGGTACACCCCGCACTCGTCGCCCACGTCCTCGGCCATCTGGAACAGCAGGCCCAGGTGCCGTTCGGCCAGCACCTCCTGGATGCCGGAGACGAGCTGCAGGAAGAACGAGTCCACGCCCAGGGTGTGGGCGGGGCGGGCGAGGACGAAGCCGACCGTCGCCACGCCCTCGCCGGACAGGGCCCGGGCGGCCGTGCTGGGACGCCAGCCGAGCTGTTCGGCGACCCTGCGGACCCGGGCGCGGGTGGCCTCGGAGACACCGGGGCGGCCGTTGAGCGCGAAGGAGACGGCGCTCTCGGAGACTCCGGCCCGCCGGGCGATGTCCTTCATCGTGGGCCGGCGCGCGGGGGACCGTTTGGTCGACACGTTGCTCCCCCTTCGGGAGGATGCTTGCTAATGCGCTTGAGTGTCAAGACCCTAAAGCGCATTAGCAATTGACCGCAAGCTCTCGGCCAAACACCGCTGACCTGCACTGATGAAGGCTGGATTTCTTTAGCTCGGACGAATGCATTGACTTTCTCCGAACGGCGGGGGCAAGGTCTCTGGCGCCACCGACAGTCCGACCCAGCAAGGGAGCCGTGTCCGTGCCCAAGTCCCGCAGAACCCTCGCCGCCGCTGCCGTCGCCCTCATCCTCCCGCTGAGCGCCTGCGGTTCGGGTGATGACGACGGCGGCACGCAGGACGCCTCCGGAAAGGTCGAGGGCGACATCACCTTCCAGACCTGGAATCTGCGCGCCAATTTCAAGCCGTACTTCGAGGACCTGATCGCCGGCTTCGAGCACAAGTACCCCGGCGCGCACGTGAAGTGGGTCGACCAGCCCGCCGAGGGCTACCCCGACAAGCTCAGCGCCGACGCCGCCGGCGGCACCCTTCCCGATGTCGTCAACGTCTCCCCGGACCTCGTCGCCCCGCTCGCCAGGGCCGGCCTCGCCCTCGACCTCGACAAGGCCGCGGCATCCTTCAAGTCCGCATATCTGCCCGGCGCCTGGGCCAGCCATCAGATACCGGGAACCAGTGGCACGTACGCCTTCCCCTGGTACCTGAACACCGGCCCGCTCTTCTACAACAAGGCCCTGTTCCAGAAGGCCGGACTCGACCCCGACCAGCCGCCGAAGACGTACGACGACCTCTTCGCCGACGCCCTGCAGATGGCGAGGAAGAGCGACGGCAAGGTCGCCACCCTCGCCAACGTGCCCACCATCGAGGACTTCGGCCGCTACGGCGTCCCGCTCATGAACAAGGAGGGCACCGGGTTCGCCTTCAACGATGCCAAGGGTGTCGAACTCCTCACCGAGTACAAGCGGTTGTACGACGCCAAGGCCCTCGATCCGCAGGCGCTGACCGCCACCCCGGAGTCCTCCGGCAAGAAGTTCCTCACCGGAGCGGTCGCCATGAACCCCGGCAGCGCCCTGGACCTAGGCAACTTCAAGAAGAACGCGCCCGGCCTGTACAAGAACATCGGCATCACCGACCAGATCACCAGCACCGGGCACGCCAACATGTACGTGATGGGTGTGATGGTCAACTCCCGCACCGAGCACACTCCCGCTGCCGTCGCCTTCGCGCACTTCGTCACCGACGCGCAGCACCAGATGTCCTTCGCCAGGAAGGTCGCCATCTTCCCCAGCACCGCCGGATCCCTCGACGACCCCTACTTCACCGAGGAGGACGGCACCGACGAGACCCGGGTGCGGATCGCCGCCGCCAAGTCGCTGAAGAACGCCGTCAACTACACACCCGTGCTGTTCAGCGACCAGATGAAGACCGCGCTGCGCAACGAGGTCGCCAAGGCGCTCCAGGGCAAGGAGAGCCCGAAGGAAGCCCTCGACAACGCTGTCGAGACCGCCGACCGGCTGCTCCGGCAGGGCTGACCCCCCATGGCCACGCCCCTTCGCATCAAACGCCAACGCCTCTTCAGCCCCTGGCTGTTCGCCGCCCCCGGCCTGCTGGTCACCGGCACCTTCGTGCTCTACCCCTTCGTCTCGACCCTGGTGAACTCCCTCACCGACCGCCGTACCCTGCTGCCCGGACACTTCGTGGGCCTCGCCAACTTCCGCGAGCTGCTCCACGACGACATGTTCTGGACCGGCCTGCGCAACAGTTCCCTGTACGTACTGGGAGTCGTACCGGCGCTGGTCGTGCTGCCGCTGCTGCTCGCTCTGCTGGTGCAGAAGAACATCCCCGGCATCACCTTCTTCCGGTCCGCCTTCTACACCCCGGTCGTCGCCTCGATCGTGGTCGTGGGACTGATCTGGGTGTGGCTGCTGGACGAACGCGGTCTGGTGAACTCGCTGCTGGAGACCGTGGGGATCGGCCGGGTCGGGTTCCTCAGCGACCAGTGGCTGCTCCTGCTCAGCGCGATGGCGGTCACCGTGTGGAAGGGCCTCGGCTACTACATGATCATCTACCTGGCCGCGCTCGCGAACGTGCCGCGCGAGCTGCACGAGGCCGCCGCCGTGGACGGCGCCGGACCGGTACGCCGCTTCCTCTCCGTCACCGTGCCCGCCGTACGGTCCACCATGGTGCTGGTCGCCGCGCTCTCCTCGGTCGCCGCGTTCAAGGTGTTCTCCGAGGTGTACCTGATGGCCGGCCCGAGCGGCGGCCCGGCCGGCGAGGACACCACCCTCGTCATGCTCGTCCAGCGCACCGGCACCGGCCTCACCGGCCGGGTCGGCTACGCCTCGGCCCTCTCCGTCGTCGTGTTCGCCGTCACCGTCGTCCTGATGCTGCTCGTGCTGCGCGCCGACCGCAGGGAGGAGACGTGAGCGTCCTGGAGAAGGTACGGCCCGAACGGCCGGCCACCGTGCCCCGCGAGCCCCGCGTCACCGACGGGCACGGCCGCCGCATCCGCACCGGCGAGCTGGCCCTGCGCTACCTGCTGCTCCTCGCCGTGCTCGCCCTGACCGTCGGCCCGTTCCTCTGGCAGCTGTCCACGTCCCTGAAGGGCCACACCGAGGACATCTACAGCTCACCGCCGTCCTTCCTGCCCGGCCACCCCACCCTGCACAACTACGCGCGCGTCGCCGACACCGTCCCGGTCTGGGACTACGCCCTGAACTCCCTGAAGGTCGCCACCGCCAACGTCGTGACCAACTGCGTCGGCTCGGCCCTCGCCGGATACGCCCTGGCCCGGCTGCGCTACCGCGGCCGGCGCGTCACCACGCTCGTCTTCGTGCTGGCCATGCTCGTGCCCGTCGAGGGCATCGTCATCGCCCAGTTCACCACCATGCGCGAACTAGGCCTGAACAACTCGCTCGTCGGGGTCGTCCTGCCCGGCGCGATCGGCGCGATGAACGTGCTGCTGATGCGCAACGCCTTCCGCAACCTGCCCTACGAGATCGAGGAGGCCGCCTACGTCGACGGCGCCGACGTCTGGCAGCGGTTCCTGCGCATCGCCCTGCCGTCGGTGAAGGGCACCCTCGCCGTCGTCGCGATCTTCGCCTTCATGGGCGCCTGGGACGACTTCCTGTGGCCGCTGATCGTGCTCAGCGACCCCTCCAAGTTCACCCTGACCATCGGACTCAACTACCTGCACGGCACCTTCGCGGGCGACGAACGACTCGTCGCCGCCGGCACCGTGATCGCCGTGGCACCGCTCATCGCCCTCTTCGCCTGCCTGCAGCGGTACTTCTTCCGCGGGGTCGGCGAGGGCGCCGTCAAGGGCTGACCCGCGCCAACCGCCTCCGCAAGGACACCCATGCCTCCTGCCGTGCGCTTCGGCGTCAACTACACCCCGAGCGAAGGGTGGTTCCACCACTGGCTCGACTTCGACCTCGACTCCGTGCGCGCCGACCTCGACGCGATCGCCGCGCTCGGCCTCGACCACATCCGCGTCTTCCCGCTGTGGCCCTACTTCCAGCCCAACCGCACCCTGATCCGCCCGCGCGCCGTCGAGCAGCTCGTGGCCCTCGCCGACGCAGCCGCAGAACGCGGCCTCGACGTCAACGTGGACGGTCTGCAAGGGCACTTGAGCAGCTTCGACTACCTGCCCGCCTGGACCCGCACCTGGCACCGCCGCAACCTCTTCACCGACCCGGACGTGACCGCCGGACAGGCCGCCTACCTGCGCACCCTCGCCGCCGCCCTCGCCGACCGGCCGAACTTCCTCGGCATGACCGTCGGCAACGAGGTCAACCAGTTCGCGGCCGCCCCCCACCCGGACCCCGACCGCGTCACGGCCGAGGAGGCCGAACGCTGGCTCATCCGGATGCTCGCCGCCTGCGCCGAGGGCGCCCCGGGCCGGCCGCACCTGCACGCCTCCTACGACGCCGCCTGGTACCAGGACGACCAGCCCTTCACCCCCGGCCACTCCGCCCGGCTCGGCGACGTCACCGCCGTGCACTCCTGGGTGTTCAACGGCACCGCCCAGCGCCACGGCCGCACCTCCGTACCCACCGAACACCACGCCGCCTACCTGGTCGAACTGAGCAAGGCCTGGGCGGACGACCCGCACCGGCCCGTGTGGCTCCAGGAGGTCGGCGCCCCCGCGCCGCTGGTCCCGGCCGGGCACGCCGCCGCCTTCGCCGAGGCGACGATCACCAGCGTCCTGGACTGCCCCGACCTGTGGGGCATCACCTGGTGGTGCTCCTACGACGTGGCGCGCACCCTCACCGACTTCCCCGAACTCGAGTACTCGCTAGGTCTGCTGACCGGGGAACGACGACCGAAGGACATCGCGCGCACCCTCGCCGACGCGGCCCGCCGTACCCGCCGTACCCCGCCGGTGCGCGGCACGGCCCTCGTCGTCCCCGCCGAACCCGCCCGCCGCTCCCGTTGCGCACCCGGCGGCGAGGTCTTCGACGCCTTCTTCCGGCTCGTCGCCGACGGCGCCCGCCCCACCACCGTGCTCGACACCCGCGCCGACGACAAGGAACACCTCGCCGCGCGCGGCATCACCGACGTCGTCACTCCCGACCAGGTACTTCCCACCCCCCAAGGAGGCGCCCGCTCGTGAACCCCACCAGACGCACCGTCCTGATCGCCGCCACCGCGGCCGCCCTCGCCCCGTCGCTTCCCGCGGCGGCGGCCCCGCGAACCGCCGCCGCGACCCCGCCGTACGCCTCGTACTGGTACCCGGACTCGTTCCCCTCCGGCAGCCCCGGCCCCGGCATCACCTGGCGCAGCCTGAAGGCCTGGCGCGCGGACGACGACCCCGACCTCGCCTTCAACGCCGCCGCCGTGCCGCTCGCCGCCCGCTTCACCCCGACCCCCGCCAACACCACCGCCCGCGGCGGCCAGGCCCGCGTCCAGGCACTGGTCTCCTTCGGCCCCACCTCCCTCAACCCCTCCCAGGGCTCCGCCACCGCCGACTACTACGCCCTGACCCACTGGGCGTACCTGGACGAGCTGGTCTTCTGGGGCGGCTCGGCCGGCGAGGGCCTCGTCCTCGCACCCAACGCGCCGGTCGTGGACGCGGCCCACCGGCACGGCGTCCCCGTCCTCGGCACCGTCTTCCTGCCACCGGTGGCCTACGGCGGGCAGCTCCAGTGGACCCGCGACCTGGTGCAGAAGGACGCCTCCGGGCACTACCCGCTCGCCGCCCAGCTCGTCGCCGTCGCCGCCGCGTACGGCTTCGACGGCTGGTTCCTGAACGCCGAGACGAACGGCGGCAACAGCGCGCTCGGCACGGCCGTGCTCGGCTTCCTC
This sequence comes from Streptomyces actinomycinicus, assembly GCF_016741775.1. GTDB lineage: Bacteria > Actinomycetota > Actinomycetes > Streptomycetales > Streptomycetaceae > Streptomyces > Streptomyces actinomycinicus. The sequence goes on from NZ_JAERRK010000020.1 coordinate 78,419, forward strand.
AAGGAGCTGAAGGCGCTCGCGGCGGCCCGGGGACAGCGGGTGACCTGGTACGACGCGCTGACCGTGAACGGCACGGTCAGCTGGCAGGGCGCCTTGAACAGCCAGAACCAGGCGTTCTTCGGGACCGCCGACGACATGTTCGTCGACTTCCGCTGGACCGCGGCCACGCTCGCCTCGTCCGGCACCAGGGCGCAGCGGCTCGGGCGCAGCCGGTACGAGCTGTGGGCCGGCGTCGACGTCGAGTCGAACGGCTCCGGCACGAACGTGAACTGGGACGCGATCATGCCGTCCGGGAAGCCGCACGTCACGTCGCTCGGCCTCTACCGGCCCGAGTGGACCCGCAACCACCTCCCCGCCGGCCGGCGCACCCCCGGGGACTTCCACGCGGCCGACGACCGGTTCTGGACCGGACGGTCACCGGACCCGTCGCGGCCCGACGCGAGCGACCCGTGGCGGGCACCGGCGGTGTCGGTGGCGGACCGCTCGACGGTGACCTCGGTGCCGTTCGCGAGCGCGTTCAACACGGGGCACGGGCTGCGGTGGTACGAGGAGGGGGCCGTCGCCTCGGACGTACCCTGGAACCACCTCGGGCTGCAGGACCGGCTGCCGTCGCGGCGGTGGGTCGTGCGGACGGCGGGGGAGCGGCCTGCGGTCGCCTTCGACTTCGCCGACGCGTGGCGGGGCGGGAGCAGTGTGCTGGTGACGGGCGGCCTGGAGCAGCCGGCGGTGCTGGACCTGTACGCGACCCGGCTGCCGATCGGTGCGGGCACGGTTGTCGAGCTGACGTATCGGACCGACGCTGGGGGTGTGAACGTCGAGCTGGCGGTGGCGACGGCGGAACCGGGCACGCCCGGGGCGACACCGCCGTACACGTATCTGGCTGTGAACTCGGTCAACACCGGCGCCGGCTCCGGCTCTGGCGGCGGTGGGGGTGTGGGGGAGGTGAACTCGGTGCGCGCGGGCGCCGCTGTGAACGCCGGCAACACGGCTGCCGGCGTGAACTCCGCACATCCCGGCACCCGTGTGAAGTCGATCAACGGCTGGCAGACCGTGACCCTCCCGCTCACCGGCCTCTCCGGTACGGTCCGCGCCCTCGGTGTCCGGCTCACCGCCACCGAAGGCCCGGTGCGCTGGCGGCTGGGCGGCATCGCCGTCCGGAACGCGATCACCACACCGGCCGCCCCCTCCGCCGCCCGCGTCACCGCGGCGAACGGCGGCGACCTCCGCCTCGCCTGGAACGCCGCCCCCGGTACCGTCCGCCACCACACCCTGCACCGTCTGCTCCCCGACGGCACCCGGCGCTTCCTCGGCGCCACCTGCCAGCGGGCGTACTTCCTCACCGGCCTCCGGCCCGAGCAGGGCGAACAGGCGGCACGGTTCGAAGTGCGTGCGGTAGGGGAGCTGTACACCTCGTCGGCCCCCGCGGCCGTCACGCACCCCTGGTAACGATCCGCGCAGTCCCGATTCCGACGCAGCAACGGAGCACCCCGCATGCATGACGACCGCACTCTGGTGGAAGCCCGCCTCAGGCGCGTCCTCGACGAGCGCATCCGCCCTGCCGTGTACCCCGAGTCCGTGCCGCTGGAGGTAGCGGTGTGGCACGCGCCCGGCGAGCCCGTGCCGGTCGCGGAAGGGCTCGCCGCCGAGCCCCAGCCGATCGCGGTCGGCGCCCGGTGGGGTGCTCCCTGGGGCACCAGCTGGTTCCGGGTGACCGGTACCGTCCCCGGGTCATGGGCCGGGAAGACCGTCGAGGCGCTGCTCGACCTCGGCTTCGACGAGAACATGCCCGGCTTCCAGTGCGAGGGCCTGGTCTACCGGCCCGACGGCACCCCGGTGAAGGGCCTCAACCCGCGCAACCAGTGGGTACGCATCGGCGCGCCCGTCGCGGGCGGCGAAGAAGTGCGCCTGCACATCGAGGCCGCCTCCAACCCGGTCATCCTCGACTACCACCCCTTCCGCCCCACCTGGCTCGGCGACAAGGACACCGCCGGGCGGGAACCGCAGTACACGCTCACCCGCATGGACCTCGCGGTCCTCGACGAGACCGTGTGGCAGCTGGTGCTGGACCTGGAGGTGCTCGGCGAGCTGATGGCCGAGCTTCCGGCGGACTCGGCACGCCGCCACGACATCCTGCGCGCCGTCGAACGCGCCCTGGACGCCGTCGATCTCCAGGACGTGGGCGGTACGGCCGGCCGGGCGCGGGCCCGGCTGACCGAGGTGCTCGCAGCACCGGCCGTGCCGTCCGCGCACCGGATCAGCGCCGTCGGGCACGCGCACATCGACTCGGCATGGCTGTGGCCGCTGCGCGAGACCGTCCGCAAGGTCGCCCGTACGGCGTCCAACATGACCGCGCTCGTCGAGGACGAGCCGGAGTTCGTGTTCGCCATGTCCCAGGCGCAGCAGTGGGCCTGGGTCAAGGAGCACCGGCCCGAGGTGTGGGCGCGGGTGAAGAAGGCCGTGGCGGACGGGCGGTTCGTGCCGGCCGGCGGGATGTGGGTGGAGTCGGACACCAACATGCCCGGCTCGGAGGCGATGGCCCGCCAGTTCGTGCACGGAAAACGGTTCTTCCTCGACGAGTTCGGCATCGAGAACGAGGAGGCCTGGCTGCCCGACACCTTCGGCTTCGCCGCGGGCCTGCCGCAGATCATCAGGGCGGCCGGCTCCAAGTGGCTGCTGACGCAGAAGATCTCGTGGTCGCAGACCAACAAGTTCCCCCACCACACCTTCCACTGGGAAGGCATCGACGGCACCCGGATCTTCACGCACTTCCCGCCCGTGGACACCTACAACTGCTCCATGAGGGGCAGCGAACTCGCCCACGCGGCCCGCAACTTCAAGGACAAGGGCCACGCCCGGCACTCCCTCGCGCCCACCGGCTGGGGTGACGGGGGCGGCGGCACCACCCGCGAGATGGTCGCCAGGGCGGCCCGGCTGCGCGACCTCGAAGGCTCCGCCACCGTGGTCTGGGAGACGCCCCGCGCGTTCTTCGAGAAGGCCGAGGCCGAGTATCCCGAACCGCCCGTCTGGGTCGGCGAGCTGTACCTCGAACTGCACCGCGCCACCCTCACCAGCCAGGCGAGGACCAAGCAGGGCAACCGGCGCAGCGAACACCTGCTGCGCGAGGCCGAGCTGTGGGCGGCCACCGCGGCCGTGCGCACCGGATTCCCGTACCCGTACGAGGAGCTGGACCGCATCTGGAAGACGGTCCTGCTGCACCAGTTCCACGACATCCTGCCCGGCTCGTCCATCGCCTGGGTGCACCGCGAGGCCCGGGCGACGTACGACCGGCTGGCCGCCGAACTGACCGCGGTCGTCGAGGGCGCCCAGCGTGCGCTGGCCGGCGAGGGCCCCACGCCCCTGCTCTTCAACGCGGCCCCGCACGCCCGCCACGGCGTCCCGGCCGGCGGCGCCGCCACCCCGGCCGGGGCCGGCGGCACCACGGTCGAGGGCCGCGAGGGCGGCGGGTTCACGATGGACAACGGCCTGCTGCGGATCACCGTCGACTCCCGTGGCCTGGTCGTCTCGGCCTACGACCCCGCCGCCGACCGCGAGACCGTCGCCCCCGGCGCGGCCGCGAACCTGCTCCAGCTCCACCCAGACTTCCCGAACATGTGGGACGCCTGGGACGTCGACTCCTTCTACCGCAACACCGTCACTGATCTCACCGATGCCGAGTCGGTCACGGCCGGCGAGGACGGCACGTCGGTGCGGATCGTCCGGGCCTTCGGCTCGTCGCGCGTCACCCAGGTGCTGTCACTGCCGCCGGGGGAGCGGCGGCTGGACATCGACACCGAGGTCGACTGGCACGAGACGGAGAAGTTCCTGAAGCTCGCCTTCCCGCTCGACCTGCACGCCGAACGGTACGCGTCCGAGACCCAGTTCGGGCACGCCTTCCGTCCCACCCACACCAACACCTCCTGGGAGGCGGCCAAGTTCGAGGCCTGCAACCACCGCTTCGTCCAACTGGAGGAACCGGGCTGGGGCGTGGCGGTCGTCAACGACTCGACGTACGGCCACGACGTGACCCGCAGGGTGCGAGGGGACGGTGACCGCGGCACGACGACGACGGTCCGGGTGTCGCTGTTGCGTGCCCCGCGCTTCCCCGACCCGGAGACCGACCAGGGCGTCCACCGCTTCCGGCACGCCCTGGTCCCCGGTGCCTCCGTGGCCGACGCGGTCCGCGAGGGCTGGCGGATCAACCTGCCGGAACGGCGGACGACCGGTGCCCGGGCGGTGGCCCCGCTGGTCACGGTGGACGACGACGCGGTCGTGATCACGGCCGTGAAGCTCGCCGACGACGGCAGTGGGGACGTGGTCGTCCGCTTCCACGAGGCCCACGGCGGCCGGGCCCGGGCGACCCTGACGGCCGGCTTCGCATTCGCCGACGTCACGGTGACGGACCTGCTGGAACGGCCGGCCGCCGGCGCCGAGCCGCCGGAGCGCGAGGACGACCGGATCACCGTGCGTCTGCGGCCGTTCGAACTGAGGACGCTGCGGCTGCGCAGGCACTGACCGCGGGGCGGCGGGGCGGCGGCGAGCGGCAGGACGGCCGGGAGGCGGTGGACAGCAGCGGGCCGGGGGGACGGCTGGCGGGTGGCGGGACGGCTGCCGGGCGGGGCCGCGGCGCCGGCCGGGAGGCCGCCGGCCGCCGAGCCGGGCCCGCGGCCATTCCTCGAAGGCGCCGCCACCGCCGTCCACGCTCTGGGAAGCGGACACAATGACGGCATGACCGATCATCAGAACACCGCTGCCGGACGACCGTTGCTGCGCCGGGCCCAGGACGGCGAACTCATCGACGTGGCCGGTGTCGGGCACTTCTTCCGGCTCACCGGCGAGCACACGGGCGGGCGCTTCGCCTTCGAGGAGTTCACCCTCGCGCCCGGCGTCGTCGGTGCCCGCCCACATGTGCACGACGCTCACGACGAGTACTTCTACGTCCTGGAGGGCGAGTTGACGCTGCACGACGGAGACGGCGAGGTGACGGCCGGCCCCGGAGACCTGCTCGCCGCCACCCGGGGCACCCCGCACGGCTACCGCAACGCGGGCCCGGTCCCGGCACGCGCACTGTGCCTCTACACCCCGGCCGGCTACGAGAACTACTTCCGCGAGGTGCACGCCGCCGTCGGCGCCGGGGCCGAGGTGACCGACGAGCTGCTGGCCGAGTTCCGCAGCGGCCACCGGACCCGGTCGCACCCGGTGAAGACTGGCGGTGACGGTGCCCTGAAGACCACGGTCACGGCCGCGGACCAGCCCCAGCCCCAGCCCCAGCACCCGTAGCCCGCAGCCGCGCACCGGCGCCGCTCACGGCCTCTGCACCGCCCCCGCCAGCCGCGTGGGCGGCAGGTACTCCCGGACGTACGTCCGCTCCCAGCACGCCCCCGTCTCCCGCCACTCCCGCCAGCTCGTGTACCGGTACCGGAACAGCCGCGCCCGTACATAACGCGGCGGGGTGTCCGGCGGGAACGGGGAGCGGCGGAGCAGCTTCAGTGTGTCGCGGTCGTTCTCCAGGAGGCGTTCCACCAGCCCGCCGAACCACTCCCCGGCGTAGGCGGGCGACAGCGCCGCGAACCACATCAGCCAGTCCAGGCGCAGGTGGTACGGGGCGAACTGGCGCGGCCAGTGCCGGGGATCGCCGGGCTTGCCCTTGAACGCGTACTCGCGCCAGTCGGAGTCCTCGCGCGCGGTGTCGTCCAGTGTGCCCTCGACCACCACCTCGTAGCGGACACGGCTGACGCTGCCGAACGCACCGTAGGTGTTGACCAGGTGCAGCGGGTCGAAGGAGCGGTTCATGACCTGGCGGCGGGAGATCATGTTCACCACCGGGCGGTGGCTCAGGAAGAGCAGCAGTGCGGCCACCGCGAGGACCACGACCTCGTACCACAGCGGCGCCGCCGGCCCGGACGGGGCCGACGCGGGCAGCCGCAGCGCGGGCAGGGCCAGCACGATGGTGATCCAGTTCAGCCACGAGAAGTTGCCGGAGAGCACCAGCCACAGCTGGGTGACGATCATCAGGGCGGCGGCGGCCGAGGCGACCGGCTGCGGGGTGAACAGCAGGACCGGTACGACCAGCTGGGTGACGTGGTTGGCGGCGACCTCGACCCGGTGCAGCGGCTTCGGCAGGTGGTGGAAGAACCAGCTCAGCGGGCCCGGCATCGGCTGGGTCTCGTGGTGGTAGTACAGACAGGTCAGCTTGCGCCAGCAGGCGTCGCCCCGCAGCTTGATCAGTCCGGCACCGAACTCGACCCGGAACAGGATCCAGCGCACCAGGAACAGTACGACGACCGGCGGCGCGACCTCGTCGTTGCCGAGGAACGCCGCCAGGAACCCCGTCTCCAGCAGCAGTGACTCCCAGCCGAAGGCGTACCACGTCTGGCCCACGTTGACGATCGACAGGTACAGCGCCCACGGCACCAGCCACAGCAGGATTCCCGCCCACAGCGGCAGTGCCGAGTCCGCCCCGGCGAGCAGGGCCGCCGAAACCGCGCAGCCGGCCCATGCGCAGGCCGCGAAGAAGCGGTCCGAGTAGTGCAGCTGGAACAGGCTCGGGGCCCGCCCGAACCGCACCCGGGCCGTGAAGCGCGGGATCGGGAGCATGCCGCGCTCGCCCAGCAGGGCCCGGAACTGCAGGGCCGCCGTCAGGAACGCGACCAGGTACACGGCGGCCAGGGCCCGCTGGAACACCAGCCGGCTCAGCCAGTAGTCGGGTGCGGTGAACCACTCCACGGCTGTGCGCGCCCTCCTGTGCGGCTCTGTGCTCGCCGCTCTCGTCACGACGGTTCCCGAGTTGCCAGCCGGAGGTGCTGCCATGCCCACCCCGGGCTTTCATCACCCACAGTGAGGCAATGTGGCGGGGACGGACACCCGGTGTGATCTCCCTGCGGTGGCCTCGCCAGGCACGATGCTCGCCGATGAGGTCGAATAATCGGGCGAATGCTGGCAAGGTGGGCCCATGGCCGATCGGGGAGCTAGCTCCCTGTCACTCCCGGAGGACTGGCCCGCCCACCCGGACCCGATCCTCGCGCTCAACCGCATGGGCAGCTTCGACTGGGATCTGGACGCCGGTCTCTTCCACATGGACGCCCGGGCCTTCGAGGTGTTCGACATCCGTCCCGAGGAGTACGACGGCCGTCCCGAGTCCCTGGCCGTAAGGGTGCCGCCTCCCGAGGCGGCCCGGGTCGACGCGGTGGTCGCCCGCGCGATCAAGGACGGCAGCGAGAACTACGGCACCTACTTCCGCATCCGCTGCCGCGACGGAACCCCGCGCTGGACCCACACCCAGGGCTACATCCGGCGCGACGAGTCGGGACGGCCGCGCAGGGTCGTCGGCATCGTCCGTGACGCCACGGAGGAACTCGCCGACAGCGCATCCCGCCGCCTCCGGGCCGCCCAGGACGAGGCCTTCCGCCAGCAGACCGGCGTCGTCCAGGTCATCGCGGCCGCCCTCGCCCACGCCCGCAGCACCCAGGACGTCATCGACGTCCTCAAGGACACCCACGGCGTCCGCCACCTCGGCGCGGCCAGCCTGGTGATGGGACTGGTCGAGGCGGGCCGGATCCGGCTGATCGCCGAGGGCCCCGCCGACAGCTTCGTCCCCGGGACCAGGGTCACCCGGATCGACGAGCCGTACCCGATGAGCGAGGTCGTCCGCACCCTCAGTCCCCGGTTCATCGAGTCCCCGGAGGAGTTCGCCGACAGCTACCCGGTCCTCTGGCCCCGTCTCTCGGATCTGCACGTCACCTCGGCCGCCTACCTGCCCCTGATCGCCCAGGCCCGCCCGATCGGCGCGATGGGCCTCCTCTACGCGGACCGGCGCGGCTTCTCGGCCGAGGAGCGAGCCGTCCTGGTCGCGCTCGGCAGCACCATCGCGCAGAGCCTGCAGCGGGCCATGCTCTACGAGCAGGAGAAGGACCTCGCCCAGGGCCTCCAGCAGGCCATGCTGCCGCGCACCATCCCCAGCGTCCGCGGCGCCGACATCGCCGTCCGCTACCGCTCGGCCGCCCTGGGCCGGGACATCGGCGGCGACTGGTACGACCTGATCCCGCTGCCCGGGGGCACACCCTCCCGGGGAGGCCGGGTCGGCGCGGTCATCGGTGACGTACAGGGGCACGACACACACGCCGCCGCCGTCATGGGGCAGCTGCGGATCGTGCTGCGCGCCTACGCCGCCGAGGGCCACACCCCGGCCACCGTCATGGCCCGTGCCTCCGTCTTCCTGCACGAACTGGACACCGACCGGTTCGCCACCTGCCTGTACGCCGAGGCCGACCTGTCCACCGGAGTCGTCCAGGTGGTCCGCGCCGGGCACATCGACCCGCTGGTCCGCAACGGCGACGGCAGCTGCCGCCGGGTGCCCGTCGAGGGCGGTCTGCCACTCGGCCTGTCCGCCGAGTTCGGGCGGCTGGAGTACCCCGTCTCCACCCTCGAACTCGATCCCGGGCACACCCTCCTGCTGTGCACCGACGGACTCGTCGAGCAGCCCGGCGCCGACCTCGACGACGGCATGCGCAGCCTCGCGGCCCTGATCTGCGGCGGCCCCGAGGAGGTGCGCGACCTCGCCGACCGGCTGATCCAGGCGGCGGAGGAGCAGGGCGGTGAGGACGACGTGGCCCTGCTCCTGCTGCGCCGCCGCGTCCCGGAGGCCGCGCGGCCCGGCGGCCGGCTCCAGCAGCACGTGGCGCCCGGCGACCCGGAGGCCCTCACCCAGGCCCGGCACATGATCCGTGCCGCCGTCCGCTCCTGGGGCGCCCGGGACCGCGCCGACGAGATCGAACTGGTCGCCGACGAGCTGACCACCAACGCCCTGATGCACACCGAGGGCTCCGCGATCGTGACCCTGCGGGCCCTGCACGGCCACGACCGCAGACTGCGCATCGAGGTCGAGGACTCCTCCAGCGCCCTGCCGCGCCGCCGTGAGGCGGGGGAGGACGGCGTCTCCGGACGCGGCCTGCTGCTCGTGGAACGGCTCGCCGACAACTGGGGCGTGGAGGCACGGGGCGGCGGCAAGGCGGTGTGGTGCGAGTTCCGGGTGCCGTAGGGCCGGCCCGTGCGGAACGCGGGGCGTTGCCGGTGCCGGGTGGCACTCTGTACGTATGCCGGAACTGCCCGAGGTAGAAGCGCTGACGGACTTCCTCACCGCACACCTGGCCGGCCTCCGGGTGGCGCGGGTGCTGCCGGTCGCCGTCAGCGTCCTGAAGACGTACGACCCACCGGTCACCGCCGTCGAGGGCGGCGAGGTCACGGCCGTGCGCCGGCACGGCAAGTTCCTGGACATCGAGCTGGACCTCGGACTGCACCTGGTGATCCACCTGGCGCGCGCGGGCTGGCTGCAGTGGAAGGACCGGCTGCCGGACGGCCCGCCGAAGCCCGGCAAGGGCCCGCTCGCGCTGCGCGTCGCGACGGAGACCGGCGAGGGCTTCGACCTCACCGAGGCCGGCACCCAGAAACGCCTCGCCGTGTACGTCGTGCGGGATCCGCAGGAGGTCCCCGGCATCGCCCGCCTCGGCCCGGACCCGCTCGCCGCCGACTTCGACGAGGCCCGCTTCGCCGCCCTGCTGAAGGACGAAAGACGCCAGATCAAGGGCGCGCTGCGGGACCAGTCGCTGATCGCGGGTGTCGGCAACGCCTACAGCGACGAGATCCTGCACGCGGCGAGGATGTCCCCGTTCAAGCTCGCCGCGTCCCTGAGCGCCGAGGAGACCCACCGCCTGTACGAGGCCCTGCGCGGCACGCTCGCCGAGGCGGTCGAGCGTTCCCGGGGCGTGGCCGCCGGACGGCTGAAGTCGGAGAAGAAGAGCGGTCTGCGCGTGCACGGCCGCACCGGCGAACTCTGCCCGGTGTGCGGCGACACCGTCCGCGAGGTCTCCTTCAGCGATTCCTCGCTCCAGTACTGCCCGACCTGCCAGACGGGCGGCAAACCCCTGGCCGACCGCCGCCTGTCCCGGCTGCTGAAGTGAGACCGGCCCGGGCGCCGCGGATCAGCCCTGGCTGTTGCGGAACCCGATGACCACCGCGCCCCACCAGCACACCTGGGACACGAGCGCGGTACCCGCACCCCACAGGAGCAGGCGCGGCGGGACGGTGCCGTCACGCCGGGCCCGCATGCGCCGGGTGAGCAGCCCGGCCTGCAGGCCGTTGAGGGTGAGCGCGAGCACCAGCGCGAGCTTGGTCCGGGTGAGGGCGGAGCCGAGGTCGGGCTGGAGCAGGGCGCCGCTGGCCACGAGTCCGGCGAGCCCGGCCCAGATCGGCACGTGCAGCCGGCTGGTGCCGGCCATGGCGTCCGTCAGTGTGCACCGGCCGGTCAGCCAGAGCAGGGCGTGGTAGTCGGCGGACAGGACGGCCCCGAAGCCCAGCACCAGTGAGGCGAGGTGGACGAAGAGCGCCGCGGTGTGCAGGGTGTCGTCCACGTGCAGGTGCAGGGATATCCAGGCGCAGGCCGTGAGGCCCAGGCAGACGCCCAGTGCCGCAGCCGCCACCGTCCACCAGGTGTCGTACAGGCCCAGCCGCGACACGGGGGCCGTCGGGGCGGACAGGGATGGCTCGGGACGTGCGGACACGGACTGCTCCTAGGGACTCACCAAGAAAACCTAGGCAAGGCTTACCTAATGTGAATCTTGGGTCAAGTCACGGTGCGGTTACCGTGCCTCTACCGTGACCAGCCGTTTCCCGTCCTCGGTGCGGACCTCGTACCGGTCGATCTGGTCGGAGTGCATCGCGGCGGCACCCATCGCGGTGGTGGACCGGGCACCGTCGCCGGAGTTGGTCCAGCCCGCGACGACCTGTTCCGTCCCGTCCCGGCCGACCGCGACCAGCCGGCAGCTGTGCGCCCCGGAGCCGTCCTTGATCTCCAGGCGCAGATCGCTGCCCCAGTCCTCGTCCGCCGAGGTGACCCGCGCCCACACCCCGGTGTCCGGATCGGTCGCCGCGGCGACGTGCGAGGACGACGACTGGGCGGGGCCGCCGAGAGCCACGACGGCCGGGCCGGCCACGGCCAGCACCACCGAGGCGGCCAGGCCGTACAGCAGCCGGCGGCGCCGCGCCCGGTGCCGCCGGGCAAGCTCGCCGAGCAGCCGGTCCAGCAGCCGGGGGCCGGGCTGCGCCATGGGGTGCACAAAGCGCGGCGTGGCCCGCCGGTACAGCATCAACTGCCGTGTCGCGGGCCCGAATTCGGTCACCTGTGCCGCGCACTGAGGGCACTCCATGAGGTGGTCCTCGAAGCGGAAGGCCTCCGCCTCGTCCAGCACGCCGAGCGCGTACGCGCCGACGTCGCGATGCCTTTCCAGGGACCTCATGCCGAATCCTCGTGCCGAAGGGTGGGGGAAGGGTTACTCCTTGCTCCCATCCGTACGCAGCCGACGGCCGAATCACTCAAGCCACACGCAGAATCACGGTCAGGAGATTCGGAGCGGCCCGGCCCGCGGATTGGTGTGAATTCCAGAAGGTTCAGAAGAAGGCTCAGAAGAGGTGGATCGCGAGATGCCCGAGGGGCAGCCCGAGCCGCCACGCCGGGGTCCACACCTTCGGCCCGTCGTCCTCGCCGAACACCGCGCCGCCGCCCGGCACCGCGTCCAGGTCGGGCGCGAGCAGCTCGGTCTCCTCCAGCCAGCGCCAGGCGTCCGCCGCCAGCGCCAGGTCGGGGGAGGGGACCCCCGAGGCGGCAGCGCGCGCGGTCAGCTCGGTCATGCGTTCGCGTACCCAGTCCTGCCACGGCTGGTCGTAGGCGGTCAGCGACAGCCAGTTCTCCAGCTGGGAGATCACCCGGATCCCGGAGAGTTCCCCGTCGGTGTCGGACAGGAAGACGGTCAGCGCCAGCGCGTCCCGCCCGGCCCGGAACTCGAAGGACGTCGGTGGCATCAGATCGCCGGTGCGCAGCAGCTCGTCGGCGATGTACTCGGCGTACAACCAGGCCATGGGGACGGCCAGTTCACCGCCGCCGGTGCCGTCGGTGCTCTCGTGACCTCTGTGCAGCATCCCTTCCTGCCCTTCCTCCGGTGCGTGCGCGTCGCCCGAGCCCCCGGGCCCCGCCCCCGCCCGGAACGCGGATGAGGACAGCCCATTGCCCGAACGGGGGCCACAGCAAGGCGCTTTACCGAGGTTTGACCAGGCTCCCGGTTTCACCGCAGGTCGGCTGCGTAACCCGGAAGGACCCGGCGCAGGGCGCGCAGTGCGTAGTACGCGCGGGATTTCACGGTACCCGGTGGAATCCCGAGGGTCTGCGCCGCTTCCGTCACACTGGCCCCGAGGAAATACACGAGTACCAACACGTCACGGTGCTCCGGCGTGAGTGTCTTCACAGCTTCCCGTACGTCGAGCACCGCGGCGGCCCGCTCGGCGTGGTCCGCGCAGACCCGCGCGTTCTCGGGCACCCCGTCGCCGACCTCGGGCGGCCGGGCCCGGCGGGCCCGCCGGGCGTCGATCGCGAGCCGCCGGGCCACGGTGAGCAGCCAGGGCCGCACGGAGTCGAAGCCGTCCGCGTGCAGCGCCTCCGGATGCTGCCAGGCGCGCACCAGGGTCTCCTGGACGAGGTCCTCGGCGCGCTGCCGGTCCCCGTCGCAGAGCCTGAGCAGCAGGGCGAGGAGGAATCCGCCGTGTTCGCGCTGGAGCGCGGCCAGCTCGTGCCCCGCGGTCGTCGTCCCGTGGATGAGTGTGGTTCCGGCCGTCATGGCCGTATGGCAGCGCAGGGGGCGGCGGGCGGACAGGGGGCGGGCCCGGCTGTGCGGCGGACGGTCGATCGGGTCGGCGAACGGTCGGACGAGCGGTAGGCCGTGGCACCGGACGGGCTAATGACGGCGCCCGGTCTGTTTATCCGGCTCATCAGATTCATACCCATATGCCCGTCACGGTTTGTCGGTAGATACGACAATTCTGGGGTGAGTTGATGATCGGACGCAGACAACAGGTGGCGCTGGCCCTGACCGCCGTCCTCACGGCCGCGGCCGCCTGCCAGAACCACAGCCGGCAGGAGGCCGCCCCGCAGGGACAGCCGGCGCCCACCGCGGCCCGCGGCTTCACCCTGGTGGCTTCCGGGGACGTCCTGCCGCACACCTCGGTCATCGAGCGGGCCGGGTTCGACGCGGGCGGCAACGGCTACGACTTCCGTCCCATGCTCGCCGGCGTCCAACCGGTCGTCTCCCAGGCCGATCTGGCGCTGTGTCACATGGAGACCGTCTACGGCGCCGACGGCGAATACACCGGATACCCCCTCTTCAAGTCCCCGCCGGAGATCGCCCGGGGTCTCGCCGCCACCGGCTACGACGGCTGCTCCACCGCCTCCAACCACGCCCTGGACGACGGCGCCGCCGGCATCCGGCGCACCCTGGACGCCATGGACCAGGCCGGCCTCCGGCACGCGGGCACCGCCCGCGACGAGGCCGAGGCCCGCTCGGTCACGCTCCACCGCGCGGGCTCCGCCAAGGTCGCCCACCTCTCGTACACGTTCGGCACCAACAACATCGCGCTGCCGCCCGGACAGCCCTGGGCGGTCAACCTGATCGACGTGGACCGGATGACCGCCGACGCCCGCGCCGCCCGGCAGGCCGGCGCCGACGTGGTCGTGGTCTCCGTGCACTGGGGCACCGAATGGCAGGACGCACCCGACCGGCTCCAGCTCACCCTCGCCCAGCGGCTCACCGCCTCGGCCACCGACGGGCACCCGGACATCGACCTGATCCTCGGCACCCACGCCCACGTCCCGCAGGCGTACGAGAAGGTCAACGGCACCTGGGTCGTCTACGGCATGGGCGACCAGATCGCCGGCGAGATGTACAACGGCGAGGGCGCCCAGGACCCCCGCGGGAACCAGTCCACCCTCGGCCGCTTCACCTTCGCCCCGCCGGTCCGGCCGGGCGAGGGCTGGCGGGTCACCAAGGCCGAGTTCATCCCCCAGCTGTACGACCTCGACGCCGGCCGGGTCCTCAACCTGAACCGGGCCATCGCCCAGGGCGCCGAACTGGAAGGGATCCGCGACCGCATCAGGGACGTGGTGCTCAGCCGGGGTGCCGCCGCGGACGGGCTGGCCATGGGTGAGTGATCGCCCGCCGCTCAGGCGACGGGCGGCCGTCCGGCCAGCGCGGAGCGCCGGTACGAGTAGCCGAAGTAGACCGCACAGCCGATCGCGAACCACACGGCGAACCGCACCCAGGTCTGCCACTGCAGGAACGTGATCAGCCAGACCGAGAAGACGACACCGAGCGCCGGCACGAACGGCATCCACGGGGTGCGGAAGGTGCGCGGCAGCTCGGGCTGCCGGTAGCGCAGCACGATCACCGCCACGCACACCACCACGAACGCCAGCAGGATGCCGATGTTGGTCAGCTCGGCCGCCTCACCGATCGGGAGGAAACCGGCGATGAGGGCCGAGGCCGCGCCGACGATCCAGGTCACCCGGGTCGGCACGTGCCGTGTCGGGTGCGTCTTGGCGAACCAGATGGGCAGCAGTCCGTCACGGGACATCGAGAACCAGACCCGGGTCACGCCCAGCATGAAGGTGAACATGACGGTCAGGATGCCGATGATCGCGCCCACCGCGATCACGTCCGCCAGCCCGCTCAGGCCCACCGACTTGAACGCCGTGGAGAAGCCGCTCTCCGGGTCGATGTCCTTGTAGTTTTGCATGCCCGTCAGCACCAGGCAGGCCGCCACGTACAGCACCATCGAGATCGCCAGTGAGTAGATGATCGCCTTCGGCATGTGCCGCTGCGCGTCCTTCGACTCCTCGGCCGCGGTCGACATCGCGTCATAGCCGAACACCGCGAAGAACACGGTCGCCGCGCCGGTGAACGCCCCGCTGACACCGAACGGGAAGAACGGGTGGTAGTTCGCCGAGTCGATGTGGAACACACCCACACCGATCACCAGCAGCACCACCAGCACCTTCAGCGCCACCACGAACGTCTCGAACCGGGCCGCGCTGCGGATGCCCAGGTTCAGCAGCCAGGCGATCAGCAGGCACAGCACCGCCGCGAACAGGTCGATCCGGTGCCCGCCGCCGGTGCCGGGTGCGCCCAGCATCCAGGCCGGCAGGTCGGCGCCCATCTCCTGCACCAGGAAGCTGAAGTAGCCGGAGATGCCGATGGCCACGACGGCCACGATCGCCGTGTACTCCAGCAGCAGGTCCCAGCCGATGAACCAGCCCGCGAACTCACCGAGCACCGCGTAGCCGTACGTGTACGCCGATCCCGCCTTCGGGATCAGCCCCGCGAACTCCGCGTACGACAGGGCCGCGCAGGCACTCGCGACACCGGCGATCAGGAACGACACCAGCACCGCGGGCCCGGCCGTCCCGTGGGCCACGGCGCCGGCCAGCGTGAAGATCCCCGCACCGATGATGCCGCCCACGCCGATGGCCGTGAGCTGCCACAGCCCCAGCGACCTGTCCAGCTGGGGTCCCTCGCCGACCTCCGTCTCCTCGATGTGCTCGATGGGTTTGCGGCGGAGAATCCCCTCACCCATACGGAGCTTGGCCATACGCCTCACCTCTTCACCGACGGCAAACGGCTGACGGCGGATCATGATGGCCCAGCGGGACCCCCCGGGGAAGACGCCACGCACAGCCCGCGCCGGTGACCATGCCCAAGCCGCGGCCCGCGCAGGGGCGAACCGCGGCCCCGGTACAACCGATGGTTGTGCCCCCCGCCGCACCGGTTGTTTGATCCGGCCCGGACCGCCGGATTGGATGTCCCGGTCGACGGGAGGACGCGCGTGAAGCTGGGGCGGGAGTTCGGCCGGCTGTGGGCCGCCTACGGCGTCAGCGCCTTCGGTACCTGGCTCGCCTTCGACGCCTTCCAGCTGATCGCCGTCCTCGTCCTGCACGCCGGCTCCGCCGAGGTGGCCCTGCTCTCCTCCGCCTCGGTGGCCGTGGGCGCGCTGGCCGCCGTACCGCTGGGACCCTGGACGGAGTTCCGGCGCAAACGGCCCGTGATGATCACGGCCGACCTCGTGCGCTGTGCCGCGCTGCTGACCCTGCCCGCCGCCCACGCCCTCGGCGTACTCGGCTTCGGGCAGCTACTGGCCGTCGCCGTGCTCGTCGCGACGGCCGACATCACCTACACCGCCGCCTTCGGGGCCCACCTCAAGGCGCTCGTGCCGTCCTCCGGACTGCTCACCGCCACCAGCCGCCTCGAATCCACGACCTGGACCGCCACCGTGCTGGGACCGCCCCTCGGCGGCGCCGTGGTCGGCCTGTGCGGCCCGGTCACGACGGTGGCCGTCGACGCCCTCACCTATCTGCTGTCCGCCCTGGGCATCCGGGCGCTGGGCCCCCACGAACCCCGCCCCGAGCGCACCACGGCACCCCGCGCCGGAGACCTCCTCGAGGGCTGGCGGCACATCCTCACCAGCCCGGCCCTGCGCCCGCTGTTCCTCAACCACGTCCTGGTCAACGGCCTGATCATGGCCACCTCACCGCTGCTCGCGGTCCTCATGCTCGGCCCGCTCGGCTTCGCACCCTGGCAGTACGGCCTCGCCTTCGCCGTACCCTGCCTGGGCGGCCTGCTCGGCTCCCGGCTGGCCCGGCCGCTGGCCGCGCGCCACGGCAGGCACCGCGTGCTGCGCACGGCCGGCGTGCTGCGCGCCTGCTGGCCGGCCGGCCTGGCCTTCGTCGGCCCCGGCGGGCCCGGACTGCTGGTCGTGATGGTGGCCGAACTGGGCCTGATCACCTGCGCGAGCGTGTTCACGCCGGTCTTCGCCGCCGAACGCCTCGACCGGACCCCGGCCGACCGGGTGACCCGTACCCTCGCCGCCTGGAGCGTCACCGGCAAGGCCACCACCGCCGCGCTCACCGCGCTGTGGGGCCTGCTGGGCACCCTCGTCGGCCCGCGCACCGCCATCGCCGCAGCCGGCGTCCTGCTCCTCGCGACCCCGCTGACGCTGCCGCGCCGCCCTACGGCACGACCGTCACCGGCCAGCGTCCCGCCTTCACCAGCCGGACCGCCACCGAGCCGATGATCCGGTGCCCGGCCTGCTCCGAGGCACCCACCACGACCGCGTCCGCCTTCAGCTCGTCGGCCGCCTTCACCAGCCCGTTGTAGGGGTCGCCACGGAAGGTGTGGAACTCCCAGCGCACCTCGAATATCCCCTTGACCCGCTCCGCGGCCTCCCGGATCTGTGCGATCAGATCCTCGGCGATCTCCTCGGTCGTCTCCGCCACCGGCGCCCCGAGCGCCGCCCCGGCCGCCAGTACCGGCTGGACGTACACGACGGCCAGCAGCGCGTGCTGGCGCCGGGCCAGTCCGCCCGCGTACGCCGCGGCACGCAGCGAGGAGTCGGAGCCGTCCACACCGACCAGAATGACCTTCGGCCCGTCCGTGCCCCGCTCGAACCGGTGCGGGTGCGCGTCCTGCTCGTGCTGTTCCGTCACACCTGCGAGGCTATCGGAACGACCGGTTCCCGTAGCGTCCCGGGGCCGCCCGACGGGCGAGCGGGGCCACGCCTTCCTACAGTCGGAACCATGACCGCCACCGCGGGGGCCGCCGCACGGAGGGACGCCACGGCGCCGGTACGCCGGCCCGGCACCGGGCGCCTCGGCCGGGTCCCCGAGGCCTTCGCGGCCCTCTTCGCCGCGCTCGGCCTGCTGTGCGCCCTGCTCGCCTTCGTCCCCCCGCTGCGCAACCCGCTCCGCCCGGTCGCCCGCGCCCTCGACCTGCTCCTCGTCCCCGTCAGCGCCAACCTCGCCTACGCCGTCTTCCTGTTCCTGCTGGCCGCAGCCACCGCCGCCCGCAAGAAGGTCGCCTGGTGGCTCGTGGTCGTCTACCTGGGACTGCTCGTCCTCACCGACGCGCTCGGCGTGGCCCTCGGCCTGTACACCGAGTCACTGCCGTCCCTGGTGCTGTGCGCCCTGCTGCTGCTCCTGCTCGTGGTGGCCCGCCGGGAGTTCTACGCCGCCTCCCGCCGCGGCGCCGTCTGGCGGGCGCTCGCCGTGCTGCTGACCGGGCTGGCCCTGGCCATCCTGCTCGGCTGGGGCCTGCTGCTGCTCTTCCCGGGCACCCTGCCGGCCGGCCAGTACCTGGCCTGGGCCGCCGACCGGGTGTGCGGCGGGCTCGTCTCCAACAGCTCCTTCGACGGCCGCCCGCCGCGCCAGGTCACCTTCGTGCTCGGCCTGCTCGGCGCCCTCGCCCTGCTCAACGCCGCCGCCACGCTGTTCCGTTCCCAGCGTCTGGAAGCCGCCCTGCACGGCGACGAGGAGGCCCGCGTCCGCGCCCTGCTCGCGGCCTACGGCGAACGGGACTCCCTCGGCTACTTCGCCACCCGCCGGGACAAGGCCGTCGTCTTCTCGCCCAGCGGCAAGGCCGCCGTCACCTACCGCGTCGAGGCCGGCGTCTGCCTGGCCAGCGGTGACCCCGTCGGCGACCCGGAGGCCTGGCCGCACGCCATCGACGCCTGGCTCGGCACCGCCCGCCGGCACGCCTGGGCACCCGCCGTCATGGGCGCCTCCGAGGACGGCGCCCGCGCCTACGCCCGCGCCGGACTCGGCGCCCTCCAGCTCGGCGACGAGGCGATCGTGCAGGTGGCCTCCTTCGACCTGAACGGCCGCGAGATGCGCGTCACCCGGCAGGCCGTGCACCGGGTCCGGCGCACCGGCGCCGTCTGCCGCATCCGCCGCCACGCCATGCTCACCGAACGGGAGATGGAGGAAGTCGTCGTCAAGGCCGACACCTGGCGCGACACCGAGACCGAACGCGGCTTCTCCATGGCCCTCGACCGGCTCGGCGACCCTGCCGACGGCGACTGCCTGCTCGTGGAGGCCCTCGGCGACGACGGACGGCTCCTCGCGCTGCTCTCCTTCGTGCCCTGGGGCCGCGACGGCGTCTCCCTGGACCTGATGCGCCGTGACCGGGCAGCCCCCAACGGGGTGATGGAGTTCATGGTGGCCGAACTGTGCGCCCTCGCCCCGAAGCTCGGCATCCGCCGCATCTCCCTGAACTTCGCCGTCTTCCGCTCGGTCTTCGAGGAGGGCGCCCGGATCGGTGCCGGACCGGTCCTGCGGCTCTGGCGCCGCCTGCTGCTGTTCTTCTCCCGCTGGTGGCAGCTGGAGGCCCTGTACCGGTCCAACGCCAAGTACCACCCCGAGTGGTACCCGCGCTTCATCTGCTACGGCGACACCGGCTCCCTCGCCCGCATCGGCCTCGCCTCCGGCATCGCAGAAGGCTTCGTCTCCGTACCTTCTCTGCGCAAACTCTGGGGAAAGGGGCACCCGAAGGCCGGACAGCGGCCCGCCGGGACGGCGGGCCCGCCGTCCCCGGCGGCGCTCGGCCTCGTAGGAGGGGACCAGGCCGGGCCCGTAGCCCCGGACGCGGGCCTGCCCGACCAGGTCCGCGTCCGGCACCGCAAGCTGGACCGGCTCCGAGCCACCGGCACCGACCCCTACCCGGTGGGCACCGGCGCACCCACTCACGCCCTGGCCGACGTGCCCCCCGGTGCGGACGTCACCGTGGCCGGACGGCTCATGCTGGTCCGTGACTTCGGCGGCATCGTCTTCGCCGTGCTGCGCGACTGGTCCGGCGACCACCAGATCGCCCTCACCCGCGACGGCTCCGGCCCCCGACTCGCCCGGTTCACCGCCGACACCGACATCGGCGACCACATCACCGCCACCGGCACCGCACGCCTGAGCGACCGGGGCGAGCCCACCGTCTTCGTCAGGTCCTGGCGGCTCACCGGCAAGTGCCTGCACCCGCTGCCCGACAAACGCCGCGGCCTCACCGACTCCGAGGCCAGGGTCCGCCGCCGCCACCTGGACCTGATCACCAGCCCCGACGCCCGGTCCGTCCTGCGCACCCGCTCCGCCGCGGTACAGGCCCTGCGCCAGGGCCTGCTGGACCGTGGCTACCTGGAGGTCGAGACCCCGGTGCTCCAGCAGATCCACGGCGGCGCCAACGCCCGCCCCTTCACCACCCACATCAACGCCTACGACCTCGACCTGTACCTGCGCATCGCTCCCGAGCTGTACCTGAAGCGGCTGTGCGTCGGCGGCCTGGAGAAGGTCTTCGAACTGGGCCGCACCTTCCGCAACGAGGGCGTCTCCCACAAGCACAACCCCGAGTTCACCATGCTGGAGGCCTACCAGGCACACGCCGACTACGACGTCATGCTCGACCTCACCCGCGAGCTGATCCAGGGCGCCGCGACCGCCGCCTTCGGCTCCCCGGTGGCCCGCAAGGACGGCGTGGAGTACGACATCTCCGGCACCTGGCCGGTCAAGACCGTGCACGGGGCGCTCTCCGAGGTGCTCGGCGAGGAGATCGGCCCCGGCACCGAACTGCTGCGGCTGCACCGGCTCTGCGACCGCGCCGGGGTGCCCTACACCGCCGACGACGGGCCGGGTGACGTCGTCCTGGAGATGTACGAACGGCTGGTCGAACACCGGACCGGACGGCCGACCTTCTACAAGGACTTCCCGACCGGCGTCTCCCCGCTGACCCGGCAGCACCGCACCGACCCGCGACTGGCCGAACGCTGGGACCTCGTCGCCTTCGGCACCGAACTGGGCACCGCCTACTCGGAACTGACCGATCCCGTCGAGCAGCGCCGCCGGCTCACCGAACAGTCACTGCTGGCCGCCGGCGGCGACCCGGAGGCCATGGAACTGGACGAGGACTTCCTCCAGGCCCTCGAGTACGCGATGCCCCCGACCGGCGGCCTCGGCATCGGTGTCGACCGGCTCGTCATGTTCCTCACCGGCCTGACGATCCGCGAGACGCTCCCCTTCCCGCTCGTGCGCCGCCGCTGACTCCGGCGTCCGCTGCGGCCGTCCGGGTGTATTCCCGCCGCCACACCGGTGTCGTTGTGGTGCGCCGGAGCCCGTCCGGGCGACTGATGGGTCATGCAGAATGATCAGTTCTTCACGCGCCGCCGGATGCTCCTCGCCGGCGGCGCCGCCCTCGGTGCCGCGGCCACCGCCGGAGCCGTCCTGGCGAGCAGCGCCGAGGACGCCGTCCGGACCACCGCGGCGCCGGCCGCCGGAGCGCAGGCCCGCCCCGCACTCGGCCCGTCCGCCTTCCGGCTCCAGCCGCTCACCGGAGACGGCCCGCCGCGCGCCGCGCCCCGCAAGCTCCAGGTGCGCGAGGAACCCATCCTGCAGATCTCCGGACGTGGCCGGCGCATGGTGCTGACCTTCGACGACGGCCCCCACCCCGACTACACCCCGCACATCCTGGACACCCTCGCCAAGTACGACGTCCGGGCGATGTTCTTCGTGTGCGGCGAGTGCGTCGTCGCGAACAAGGAGCTGCTGGCCCGGATGGCCGACGCCGGTCACGTCGTCGGCAACCACACCTGGACGCACCCGCAGCTGACCATGCTGAGACGCAGCGAGATCCGCGCCGAGATGGAGAGCACCAGCGACATCATCGAGGACGCCTACGGCGAACGCCCCCAGTGGTTCCGCGCCCCCTACGGCGCCTGGAACCGCGCCGCCTTCCAGCTGGGCGCCGAGATGGGCATGGAGCCGCTGGCCTGGACCGTCGACACCACCGACTGGGAGGAGCCCGGCACGAGAACCATCGTCGACCGGGTGGAGAACGGCGCCGCCCCCGGCGTCGTGGTGCTCTCCCACGACGCCGGGGGCGACCGTTCGCAGACCGTGCGCGCCATCCGTGAGTGGCTGCCCTACCTGATCGACTCCGGTTACCACCTCACCGTGCCGCGCCGGCGCGTGTGACGGTTCACGGCCGCCGGGGAGGCCTCCGCCTTCCGCCCGCCGGGCCGCGGCGGTTCAGGTGACCGCGGCCAGGCGGGCGAAGACGACGACGTTCCCGTCGTAGCCGTTCTGTTTCGAGAAACCGCCTCCGCAGGTGATGACGCGGAGTTCCGCCGCGCCCTTGGAGCCGTACACGCGGTCGCCCGGGAAATTGCTCTTCTCGAAGACCTCGACCCCGTAGATCTCGAACACCGCGGTTCGTCCGTCGTGGCGCAGGACTTCGATCTGGTTTCCCTTCTTCAGCGCTCCGAGGCCGTAGAACACGGCGGGCCCCTGTTTGTTGTCGACATGGCCGACGATGACCGCGGTGCCCTTCTCCCCGGGGGACACCGCGCCGGTGAACCAGCCGGCCAGGCCGGGGTTCTCCGGCGGCGGCGCGGCGACCCAGCCGTCCGCGTCCAGTCCGACCTGTACGACGGGGGCGTCCACCTGGATCGCGGGGATCCGGACCCGGTTGACGGGGGAGAACGGCAGCGCGACGGGCGCGGGCGCGAAGGTGCCCAGGGTGGCGCGGGTGTCCGGCGCCGCCGCCGAAGCGGGCTGCGGCGGGCCGACGTCGAACTCACCCGAACCGTTCCGGATGAGCGCCAGGCCGGTCAGCAGAACAAGCGCTATCACGCCCCACGGGGCGCGCCTCCTGCGCCGTTCCTCCTCCTCGGCAAGCTCGGACAGCATGGACGCAGACATGAGCCTTCCCCTCTCGACACAGCCGTCGCCGCGTCTGTCGCGCATGGGAAAACGCTAAATCCCGCGCGCGCGAGGGGCGAGGAGGGAAATGGCGAACGGGTGGCCCGCCGGGCGCCCGGTGCGCCATCCGAGTTGCCATTCCCAGATATTTTCTGACGGCCCGTGACCTGCGCCAATATCCGATTGTGTGCTTTTCCTTCGGCGTGTCGGATCACCAGGACGGACCATTCTCGACATGCGGGCGTGTTCCGCGCGCCCGAGGGTCTTCCCGGGAGGTGTTTTCTCGCCGAACCACCCGGGGACGGGACCCGGGGTGCCTCCCGCGGAGGATCACATGCGCAATCAACATGCCCTGGCGGCGGCGTGCACCGCGCTCGCCGTGCTCGGGCTCGCCGCCCCCGTGGCCGTCGCGGACGGCATGGGCAACGGGGGCGGGCCGAGCAGCACCGACACCACGGTCATCGTCCCCGGTACCGGCAACGTCGGCACCTTCAACGGGACCGGCGTCCTTCCCGGCAACGGGGTCTTTCCCGGGAACGGCAATTTCAACGGGAACGGCAATTTCAACGGGAACGGTCGTTTCAACGGGAACGGCAACTTCAACGGGAACGGCAACTTCAACGGGAACGGCCGTGGGGGCGACGGCTTCGGGAACGGCCGTGGTGGCGACGGCCGTGGGGGCAACGGCTTCGGCAACGGCCGTGGCGGAGAGGGCGGCCGAGGGGACGACTTCGGCAACGGCCGTGGCGGAGAGGGCGGCCGGGGGGACGACTTCGGTCACGGCCGCGACATCTTCGTCACCCCCGACGTCCTCCCGGCCGGCGGCCGCCTCACGGTCATCGTGAACGGCTGCCGCAGCGGCACGGCGAGTTCCGACGCCTTCGGCACCATCGAACTGGAGCCGTTCCGCGACGACACCGCGCGCGGTGTCGCCACCGTCGACCGTGACGCCCGCCGTGGCCGCTACGACGTCACCGTCCGCTGCGACGGCCGCACCCAGACCCGCCGGGACGCCTTCACCGTGCTCGGCGGTGTCGCCGGCGGCCTCGGCGGCAGCAGGACCGGCGGTGCGACGCCCACCGACATGGTCATCGGCGGTGGTCTGGTGGGTGCGGCGGTGATCGGCGGTGGTGCCTTCTGGCTGCGTCGCCGGCACGAGAAGCGCGTCTGAGCCGCCGGCACACCGAGGCCACCCGGCCGGGCCCCGGGAACCGAGCACGGCGCACACCGGGCCTTCGCCCCGATCCCTCGCGGGAACGGGGGCGAAGGCCCGGCGTGGTGCGTGCGGTGCCGCCGGCGCCCGGACCGGCGCCCGGAGCGTTCCGGCCGGGAGCTAGCCGCTGACGTTCGGGAAGAGGCTCAGGAACGGCTCCGCCGTCACCGCGATGCCCCGGCCGTAGGGGGCGTCGAAGTCCCAGATGAGGAACAGCATGAAGGCGATGGTCGCGGAGAACAGCCCGGCCAGGATCAGCTCGCGCCGGGTGCGCCGGATCTGCAGGGCGAACACCATGGCGATGGTGATCAGCCCGCCGCTGATCAGCCCCCACCAGACGACCGGCGGCATGGTGGCCCCGGTCGAGTCGGCACGCGCGTTGCGCGCCTGGTCGGCGGCGGCGAACTGGTCCAGCAGCGGCTGGTAGGCCTGCGCCTCGAAGTCGTTCTTCGGCTGGTAGTCGGTGACGTCCTCCCGGACGGTCTGCAGCAGTTCGGTGCCGCGGTCCGTGACCTGCTCGTCGTGCGCCATCTTCGTCCACTCGGTGTGCACGACGTAGCTCACGTAGGCGTCCACGTCACCGCGGATGCGGTCACGGACCTCCGGCGGGTAGACCCGGACCCGCTCGGAGATCTCGTGCAGCGCCTGGGCCTCCGACTGCACGTGGTCCTCGGCGGAGTTGCGGGCCTCCCACACGCCCGCGATGGCCAGACCCAGGACGATGGCGTAGATGACGCCGATCCACATCGTCATGTACTCGATGACGTCCGGGGTCTCGCTGGGGTCCTCGTCCTCGGCGGCCGTCCGGTGCCGCACGAGCGTGATGACGACCACCACGGCACAGGCCCCCAGCATCGCGAGGACGAGAACAAGCCAATCCGACAAGTGGTGCCTCCAGGAAAGAGCGGGGCCGGCGCGTCAGCGCGGGCGCAGCGCCGCGACGGCGACGATCGCGGGGACGGTGATGAGCAGGACGTAGGTGACGGGCGAGGTGTGGCCGCGCGTGGTGTGGCTGACGGCGTGGGGGTGGTACGCCGGGTAGCTCACCGGGGTCACCGAGGCCCGCGGGGCCGGTCTGGGCGCGGGTTTCGGCCTGGCCGCCGGGGGCGGGGTGGGCGCGGGCGTCACCCGGGGCGGCGGGGGCGGCGGGGGCGCCGGAGCGGGCCGGGTGGGCGGCTTCGGCGTGGGTGTGGGGGTGGGTGTCGGCTTCGGCTTCGGTCTCGGCTTCGGCGTCGGACGCGGTGCGGGCGTCGGCTCGGGCGGTGGCGGCTTGGGCGGCGGGGGCTTCGGCGGCGGAGTGGGGGTCGGCGTCGGCGTCGGGGTGGGCGGACACGGCGGCGGTGTCGGCTTCGGACAGGGCGACGGGGGATCGGGCCAGTGGTGGCCGCCGGCCCAGGCCACCGCCACCGTGCCGTCCGGGCCCGTCGAGGCGTACGCACAGGCGTCGGCCGACGCGCTCCCGACCGGACAGCCCACCAGGGTCCAGGTCAGCGTCAGCAGGGCCAACACCCTTGCGGTGGGCGCGCATCGGGTCACTTCGGGTCCATGCACGACGAAGATCATGAGGCGTGGAACGCCGCTGTACGCCGGAGTACGCCGAGATTGCTCCGAAAGAGGGAGTTCGTATGATCAGTTGTTTGACGAGCGGAAGAGCCGTAATCAGCCCGGTACGCCCCTGCCTGCCCGCTTCTCCGGCCCGGATACGGGTGACCGTCTCACAGGTTCCCGAAAGAAATTCCCGGCGCCGTTGAACGCTGCGCCCCCCGCGCCGCGTACCCATGACCGTGCGGCGGCGCGGCAAGGCGCTGCGATATCAGGGCGATAATGGGGAGTTGACGATGAATACCTCCTGGCGGACCGCCTCACTGGTGGCTTCAGCCGCTTCGGTGCTGGTGCTGACGACGGCGTGTGGTCAGGACAACGCCACCACCCCCGCGTCGGCGGCCCAGAACGTGGGGGCCACGGCCGCGGCCGGCGACTACGGCAACCCGGGTGCGGGAGCCACGACCGGCGCGGGCAACGGCTACGGTGCCGACGGAAGCAAGACCTCCAGCTCCCCGTCCCCGGCCGCCCCCGCGGGCAAGCTGACCGTGGCCGCCAACCCCGACCTGGGCAATGTGCTGACCGACGGTTCGGGCCTCACCCTGTACCGCTTCGACAAGGACACCGCCAACCCGCCCAAGTCGAACTGCGACGGCGACTGCGCCACCACCTGGCCGCCGGTGCCCGCCGACGACGCCACCGCCGGTGCCGGTATCGACAAGGCCCTGCTGGGCGAGGTCACCCGCGCCGACGGATCCAAGCAGCTCACGGTGGGCGGCTGGCCCGCCTACCGCTACGCCAAGGACGTCAACGCGGGTGACGTCAACGGTCAGGGCGTGGGCGGCAAGTGGTTCGCGCTGGCGCCCAGCGGCAAGAAGGCCAAGCTGTCCGATCTGCCCGGCCTGTCGGTCCGCAAGGACCCCAAGCTCGGCGAGGTCGTCGTGGACCGCAACGGCATGACGGTCTACCGGTTCCTCAAGGACGAGGCCTGGCCGAAGCCGGTCTCGAACTGCACCGGAGCCTGCCTCGAGAAGTGGCCGGCCGTGGGCCCGGTCAACACCGACGACACCGAGGGCGTGAAGAAGAAGGGCCTGATGTCCTTCTCCCGTCCCGACGGGGTCAAGCAGATGACGGTCAACTGCTGGCCGATCTACACCTTCTCCGGGGACAAGGCCCCCGGCGACACCAACGGTCAGGGCGTGGGCGGCACGTGGTACGCCGTCTCGCCCGACGGCAAGCCGGTCGGCGCGCCGGGCAACTAGATCACCTCCCCAGGGTCGATCACCCCGCCCCGGCCCTGGCGCGCGACCGCAGATCCGCCCCCTCCGCACCGCACGGAGGGGGCGGATCGTCGTGCTGCGTGGGAGCGGGGGATGCCGTGGGGGTGTCACACAGTGGGGTCATCCGGGCACTTTCCGCAGGCAGTGACCGGGAACGGATGGTCAATTTCCGGTTCGGGTCGCTCCGTTGGCGGGCGATCAGTAGCCTCAGCTCGAACACCGGATCGCCTACACCTGTCCACGCCTTGGAGAGATACATGGAGCGTCCCGCCTGGGCCCCACGGAGCATCGACATCTCGGTGCCGAGCGTCTCGCGGATCTACGACTACTACCTGGGCGGTTCGCACAACTTCGAGGTCGACCGGCAAGCGGCCCGCAAGGCGATGGAGTTCATGCCGGGCCTGCCCAAGATCATGCAGGCCAACCGGGCGTTCATGCGCCGTGCCGTGCGGTTCGCGGCCGGTGAGGGCATCACCCAGTTCCTGGACATCGGCTCCGGCATCCCGACGTTCGGGAGCGTGCACGAGGTGGCCCAGGCGGTCGTACCGGGCGCCCGGGTCGTCTACGTCGACCACGACCCGGTGGCCGTCGCCCACAGCCAGGCGGTGCTGACGGGGAACGAGCACGCGGATGTGATCGCCGCGGACCTGTGCAAGCCGCAGGAGATCCTCGCGAGCCCCCTACTGGAGGGGCTGATCGACCTGAATCGGCCAGTGGCCCTCCTCCTCGTTGCCATACTGCATTTCGTGGAAGACGCGGACGACCCCTACGGTGCGGTGGCCGAGCTGAGCAAGGCGCTCGCACCCGGCAGCATGCTGATCCTCACCCATGCCTCGTACGAGGGAATCCCGCTGCCCGCCGAGCGGGCCGAGGGCGCGGTGGACGTATACAAGGACATTCGCAACCCACTGATCATGCGCTCGCGCGAGGCGATCGCGCGGTTCTTCGAGGGGTACGACATGGTGGAACCCGGACTGGTGCAGATGCCGCACTGGCGCCCGGATTCGGCTCCGGAGGACGAGGATCCGTATGCGTTCTCCGGATTCGCCGGCGTGGGACGTACGGCGTGAGCGCGGAGCCGGACGGGCCGGAGGACAGACTGCGCCGGTTGACGGCGATCTGGAGCCGGGCCGTCTTCCCGGTGACCTCGACGTCACTGACCCGCACCGAGTTCGAAGATCAACTCCTGCCGCTCACCCGCCGGTTGAGCGATCTGCTGCGGACGCGTGGCTTCGACTCCGACGCCGCCAAGGCCGTCGGTGCCGCCTTGGTCGGGGCGCACTGCACCGACCCCGAGGCGCTCACCCGGACCCTGGACTGCATCGACGCCTATCTCGTCCTGTACTGCGGCGAGGACGGCTCGCAGGACGAACTGCGCATGCGCTCCTCGCGGTTGCAGCACGCGATGGCCGCCGGCTACGCCCAGGCGCTGCGCGAACGCACCCTCGCCGAGCAAGAGGCTATCGCGCAGGCCGCGTTGCAGGCCCAGGGCGTGGTCGCGCAGGCGCTGCACGCCAGCGAGGCCCGCTTCCGCGCGGTGTTCGAGGGCGCCGCGATAGGTGTCGGCATCGCCGACCTCGACGGCAACGTCCTCCAGGTCAACGGGGCGCTGCTGCGCATGTTCGGGCTCTCCGAGAGCGCCGTACGAGGCCGCCGGGTCCAGGACTGGGTGCATCCCGAGGACGCCCCGCAGACCTGGCGGCTCTACGACGAACTCGTGCGCGGCGACCGCGAGCACTACCACGTGGAGAAGGCGTTCAACCGCCCCGACGGCACGGTCCTGTGGACCAACCTCACCGTCTCCCTGCTGCGCGACGCCGACGGCACCCCGCAGTACCAGCTCGCGCTCATGGAGGACACCACCGAACGCCGGCTGCTCAACCTCCGGCTGCGGTACGAGGCCACGCACGACGCCCTCACCGGCCTGCCCAACCGCACCCTGTTCTTCGAACGGCTCGAGAAGGCCCTCAACGCGGGCGAGGGCCAGCGCTTCGGCCTGTGCTACCTCGACCTGGACGGCTTCAAGACGATCAACGACAGCCTCGGGCACGCGGCCGGCGACCGGCTGCTGGTGGAGGTCGCCGACCGGCTCCAGTCCTGCGCCACCGCCCCCGGCGAGATGGTCGCCCGGCTCGGCGGCGACGAGTTCGTGGCCCTGACCACCGGACCCGGCACCGCGCGCAAGGTCGACGAACTCGCCGAGCGCATCATGAGCGCGCTCGTGACCCCCATCAGCATCGACGGACGTGACCTCCTGGTCCGCGGCAGCCTCGGCATCGTCGAGGGCCCGGCGGGCGAACGCACAGCCGCCGAGGTGCTCCGCAGCGCGGACATCACCATGTACCGGGCCAAGTCCGCGGGCGGCAACCGCTCCGAGCTGGCCGACCCCGAGGCCGACGCCCGCACCATCACCCGCCACGGCCTCACCACGGCCCTGCCGACCGCCCTGGAGCGCGGCGAGTTCTTCATCGAGTACCAGCCCCTGGTCCACCTCGGCGACGGCAGCGTGCGCGGCGCCGAGGCCCTGGTGCGCTGGCTGCACCCGCAGCACGGCGTCCTCGGCCCCGACCGGTTCATCCCGCTCGCCGAGCACACCGGACTGATCGTCCCGCTGGGCCGCTGGGTCCTGCAGGAGTCCATCCGCCAGGCCCGGGCCTGGCGTGAGTGCCACGGCGAGGAGACGGCCGCCGGCCCGCTGCGCATCAACGTGAACCTCTCGCCCTGCCAGCTCAGCCACCCCGGCCTGGTCCAGGACACGGTCGAGATCCTCGAACGCGCGGGCGTCACCCCGGACGCCCTGTGCCTGGAGGTCACCGAGTCCGCGCTCATCGGTGCCGACGACGACCTGCTCAAACCCTTGCGGCGACTGGCGGAGATGGGCGTCGACATCGCTCTGGACGACTTCGGTACCGGTTACTCCAACCTCGCCAACCTGCGTCGTCTGCCCGTGAGCATCCTCAAACTCGACCGCTCCTTCACCCAGGGCATGCAGCAGTTCCCCGCCGACCCCGTCGACCTGAAGATCGTGGAGGGCATCGTCTCCCTGGCCCACAGCCTCGACCTCGCGGTCACCGTGGAGGGCGTGGAGACGGGCGCACAGGCCGAACAGCTCCGGATACTGGGCTGCGACACGGCCCAGGGCTGGTACTACGCCAGGCCCGGCCCGCCCGAGCGGCTGCACGAACTGGTGCTGGTGGACGCGACCGGCTGAACGACGGCGACCGCGCCCGTCACCGCCCCGCCGTCCGCTGTACCTGCCGCGACGGCGGGCCCGGGCCGGCCCTGTCCGGCCGTGCCGAGCCGTGCCGCCTCACCGTTCGAGGAGCATCCGCTGCAACTCCCTCGCGGCCCGGGGCGGAGCCACGTCGCTGCGGTGGGCCAGGGCGATGGTCCGGTGCAGTCCCGGCCGGGCCAGCGGGGTGACCCGGAGCCCCCGCCCCGCCCGCGCGGCCACCATCCTCGGCACCACGGCGACCCCCAGACCGGCCCGCGCGAAGCCCAGCACCGCGTCCATCTCGCCGCCCTCCACGGCGAACTCCGGCTCGAACCCGGCGGAGCGGCAGGCGGCCACGGTCAGCTCCCGCAGATCGTAGCCGTGCCGGAACATCACCAGCCGTTCCCCCTCCAGGTCGGCGATCCCGACGCTCCGCCCGCCCCGGCCCGGAACCGGTGCCTCCGGTGAGGACACCACCACCAGGTCCTCGCGCAGCAGCTCCACGGTCGTCAGTGCGGGCGCCGGGGTAGGCAGCGGCAGCACGATCAGCGCCAGGTCGAGCGCGCCCCGGGCCAGCTCCCGCACCAGATCGTGCGAGCCGCCCTCCTCGATCATCAGGCGGATCCCCGGATACCGGTCGTGGAACGCCCGCAGCACGTCCGGCAGCAGTCCCGTGCACAGACTCGGCGTGGCCCCCAGCCGTACCCGTCCACGCCGCAGCTGCACCAGTTCCTGCACCTCGTACCGGGCGGTGTCCGCGTCCGCCAGGATGCGCCGGGCCAGCGGCAGCAGCGCCTCGCCCGCGTCGGTCAGGGTGATGTTGCCCCGGGCGCGCAGGAAGAGATCCGCGCCCAGCTCCCGCTCCAGCGCCTTGATCTGCTGGGACAGCGACGGCTGGGCGACGTGGACCTGCTCGGCCGCCCGGGTGAAGTGCCGGGTCTCGGCGACGGCCACGAAGTACTGGAGCTGCTGGAACTGCATACAGCCAAGATAGGGCCTGTCTATGGAATCAAGCCGGACCATGTCTTGGACCGATCGGCGTGCCCGGCCCTAGCGTGCTGTTCCATGGCTCTGGCAACGCGGACGGACCGACGGCCGTCCATGGCACGCACCGTGTGGGACAGCACCGTCGGCAAGAAGGCGGTCATGGCCGTCAGCGGCGTGATCATGCTGATGTACCTGGTCGTCCACGTGATCGGCAACCTGAAGATCTTCTTCGGCGCCGGCGAGTTCAACCACTACGCGCACTGGCTGCGCACGGTCGGCGAACCCTTCATGCACTACGAGTGGACCCTCTGGCTCGTCCGCATCGTCCTCGTCGTCGCCGTGGCCGCCCACGCCACGTCCGCCTACCAGCTCAGCCGCCGCGACATCAAGGCGCGGCCCGACAAGTACGTGCACAGGAAACCGAGGGCGAGCTACGCCACCCGCACCATGCGCTGGGGCGGCGTCATCCTCGGCCTCTTCATCGTCTGGCACATCCTGGACCTGACCACCGGCACCGTGCACTCCGGCGGCTTCCAGGAGGGCCACCCGTACCAGAACGTCGTGGACACCTTCTCCACCTGGTACGGGAACGTCGTCTACATCGTCGCGATGCTCGCGCTCGGCCTGCACGTCCGGCACGGCTTCTGGAGCGCGGCCCAGACCCTCGGCGTCGGCAGCCGCACCCGCGACCGCGCCCTGAAGACCGTCGCAGACGTCCTCGCGCTGCTGCTCACGGCCGGCTTCGTCGCCGTGCCCGTGGGCGTCATGACCGGAGTGGTGAGCTGACATGACCGACTACGTGAACTACACGACCGGCGAACCGGCCGTCGACGGCAAGGCCCCCGCCGGCCCGGTCCACGAGCGCTGGGACAAGCGCCGCTTCGAGGCCAAGCTGGTCAACCCCGCCAACCGCCGCAAGCACACCGTCATCGTCGTCGGCACCGGCCTCGCCGGCGGTTCCGCGGGCGCCACCCTCGCCGAACAGGGCTACCACGTCGTCCAGTTCTGCTACCAGGACTCCCCGCGCCGGGCCCACTCCATCGCCGCGCAGGGCGGTATCAACGCGGCGAAGAACTACCGCAACGACGGCGACTCCGTCCACCGCCTCTTCTACGACACCGTCAAGGGCGGCGACTTCCGCGCCCGCGAGTCCAACGTGCACCGCCTCGCCCAGATCTCCGTCGAGATCATCGACCAGTGCGTGGCCCAGGGCGTGCCGTTCGCCCGCGAGTACGGCGGCCTGCTCGACACCCGCTCCTTCGGCGGCGTCCAGGTCTCCCGCACCTTCTACGCCCGCGGTCAGACGGGCCAGCAACTGCTGCTCGGCGCCTACCAGGCCCTCAGCAGGCAGATCGCCGCGGGCAACGTGGAGATGCACCCGCGTACCGAGATGCTCGACCTGATCGTCGTCGACGGGCGGGCCCGCGGGATCGTCGCCCGGGACCTGATCACCGGCAGGATCGACACGTACTTCGCGGACGCCGTCGTCCTCGCCTCCGGCGGCTACGGCAACGTCTTCTACCTGTCCACCAACGCCATGAACTCCAACGCGACCGCCGTCTGGCGGGCGCACCGGCGCGGCGCCCACTTCGCCAACCCCTGCTTCACGCAGATCCACCCCACGTGCATCCCGCGCACCGGCGACCACCAGTCCAAGCTGACGCTGATGAGCGAGTCGCTGCGCAACGACGGCCGGATCTGGGTGCCCAAGGCCCAGGGCGACACCCGCCCGCCGAACCAGATCCCCGAGGACGAGCGCGACTACTACCTGGAGCGCATCTACCCCTCCTTCGGCAACCTCGTCCCGCGTGACATCGCCTCCCGCGCCGCGAAGAACGTCTGCGACGAGGGCAGGGGAGTGGGCCCCGGCGGACAGGGCGTCTACCTGGACTTCGCCGACGCGATCCGGCGCATGGGCCGCAAGGCCGTCGAGGCCAGGTACGGCAACCTCTTCGACATGTACCAGCGGATCACCGACGAGGATC
Organism: Streptomyces actinomycinicus; assembly: GCF_016741775.1. Taxonomy (GTDB): domain Bacteria; phylum Actinomycetota; class Actinomycetes; order Streptomycetales; family Streptomycetaceae; genus Streptomyces; species Streptomyces actinomycinicus. The sequence goes on from NZ_JAERRK010000020.1 coordinate 111,018, forward strand.
CGTACGAGGTGCCGATGCGGATCTACCCGGCCGTGCACTACACGATGGGCGGCCTGTGGGTCGACTACGACCTGCAGACCACGGTCCCCGGCCTGTTCGCGATCGGAGAGGCCAACTTCTCCGACCACGGCGCCAACCGGCTCGGCGCCTCGGCGCTGATGCAGGGCCTCGCCGACGGCTACTTCGTGCTGCCGGCCACCATCAACGACTACCTGGCCCGCAACCCGCACCAGAGTCCGGTCACCGCCGAACACCCCGCGGTCCAGGAGGCGCTGGCCGAGACGGAGGACCGGCTCCACCTGCTGCTGGCCGTGGACGGAGACCGCACCCCGGACTCCTTCCACCGCGAACTCGGCGAACTCATGTGGGAGTTCTGCGGCATGTCCCGCACCGACTCCGGGCTCCGCAAGGCCCTGGAACGTATCCCGCAGATCCGCGAGGAGTTCTGGCGCCGGATCAAGGTGCCCGGCACCGGCGAGGAGTTCAACCAGTCGCTGGAGAAGGCCAACCGCATCGTCGACTACCTGGAACTCGCCGAGCTGATGTGCCTCGACGCACTGCACCGCGCCGAATCCTGCGGCGGCCACTTCCGCGAGGAGTCCCAGACCCCGGACGGCGAGGCGGCCCGCAAGGACGACGAGTTCGCCTACGCGGCGGCCTGGGAGTTCACCGGCACCGGCAAGGCACCCGTCCTGCACAAGGAAGACCTGGTCTTCGAGTACGTCCACCCCACCCAGCGGAGCTACGCATGAAGCTCACCCTGCGCGTCTGGCGCCAGAAGAACGCAGACGCCGAAGGAGCGATGTCCACCTACGAGGTGGACGCCATCTCGCCCGACATGTCCTTCCTGGAGATGCTGGACGTCCTCAACGAACAGCTCATACTCGCCGGCGAGGAGCCGGTCGCCTTCGACCACGACTGCCGCGAGGGCATCTGCGGCGCGTGCTCGCTCGTCATCAACGGTGACGCGCACGGGCCGGAGCGCACCACCACCTGCCAGCTGCACATGCGGTCCTTCCGGGACGGCGACACGATCGACATCGAGCCGTGGCGGGCCTCGGCCTTCCCGGTGATCAAGGACCTGGTCGTGGACCGGTCGGCGTTCGACCGGATCATCCAGGCCGGCGGCTACATCACCGCGCCGACCGGGTCCGCGCCCGAGGCGCACGCCACGGCGGTGCCCAAGGCCGACGCCGACCTCGCGTTCGAGCACGCCGAGTGCATCGGCTGCGGGGCGTGCGTGGCCGCCTGTCCGAACGGCGCGGCGATGCTCTTCACCTCCGCCAAGGTCAACCACCTGAACGTGCTGCCCCAGGGTGCTCCCGAGCGGGAGACGCGGGTGCTGGACATGGTGGCGCAGATGGACGCGGAGGGGTTCGGCGGGTGCACGCTCACCGGTGAGTGCGCCACCGCTTGCCCGAAGGGGATCCCCCTGGTGTCGATCACCGGCATGAACAAGGAGTGGCTGAGGGCCACCCGCAAGGCGGGCAAGCGGTAGCGCCCCCGGGGGCTGGAGCGCGGTCCCCCACGCGCGCCTTCGGCGGGGCGCCGCACAGGACGTTCGTCCATGAAGGGGCGGGCGGGCGGGGCCGGGAGCGGTGCTCACCCGGCCCCGTCTGGTTTCACCGCCCCCTGTAGGCTCCGGCCATGATCTTCGGGAACAAGCGGAAGGAGCAGCGGTTCCTCGACGCCGTCGTCGCCTTCGAGGCCGCTGTGCGCAGCCAGGACGGCGAGCGGGCGCAGCGGGCGCAGCGGCAGCTGTACCGGCACTTCCAGGACGCGGCGGAGCACGAGCTGACGCAGGCCGGCCCGCGGCTGGCCGCGCTGCTGCCGCAGGTCCCGCCCGGTCCGGACGGTGCCGTCGCGGTGGCGGTCGGTGCCTGCACGGAGCGCGGGGCCGACCCGGCCGCCTGCGCCCCCCATGTGCTCGACGGGCTCGCCCGGACCCTCGCCGCGGCCGAGCGGTTCTGCGAACGCTGGGCGGCGACCGGCGGCGGCGAGTTCCCGGACCCGGAGCAGCAGCCTGACGCGGCCCTGTTCGACCGCGTCGGCCGGGAGACGGCCGTGGCCTGGCTCACCCTGCACCAGTGGGAGATGGCGTCCGTCGCCATGCTCAACCACGCCGCCGTCCGCACCTCCCTCGACGCCGGCACGCGCACCGCCCTGTTCCAGGCGCTGCGCTCGGTGGAGGAGGCCTCCGGGCACGACTTCAAATGCCTCGCGTACGCCCTGCTCGTCCTCGACGACGAACCGCTGGTCGTCCTGCACCGGCCCACCGGCACCGGCTACGCCCTGCGCATGAGCGGTGTCGGCGACACCTTCCAGCTGCACACCCTGCTCGCCGACGTCCTCATAGGCGGCGGCCACGTCCCCGGCCGCGCCCCGTCCGCCGAGGAGGCGGCCGTCTGCCGCGACCAGCCCGGCCAGGTGCACACCACCGGCGCCTTCAACCTGGTCACCCCGGCCGGCGACTGGGTGTGGAACGAGGGCACCCCCTCGGACATCCCCGTCGTGGACGGCGTACGGCTGCTCGTCCTGGACCCGCCGCCGTACGAGCGCAGCTGGCCCGCCGGCCGGTTCTTCCCGCACATGACCGGCGACCTCGTCCTGGAGCGCGTACTCGCACCCGAGGAGGCCCGGCGGCTGCTCGCCGGGTGCGTGATCAAGGACGCCTGACCCCGCCGTTCAACATCCCCACATCCACTCTCCTGGCAGAGGTCACGCGCGCGCCAACCGGCATCGGAAGAACTGGAGCGGCGGGCCGTACGCACCGGGCCCGCCGCTGTCGCCGAACCGGCCCGTGACCAGGAGAGAGCCATGACCGGCGTTTCCACCCTCGATCGTCCCCCACAGCCAGCGGTACCCACCCGCTACCGCGTCACCCTCGCCCGCGACGAGGCCGACGTGCGTGCCGCCCAGCGGCTGCGCCACGACGTCTTCGCCGGCGAGATGGGTGCCCTGCTGGCCACCACGGAGCCGGGACACGACGTCGACGCCTTCGACGCCTACTGCGACCACCTGCTCGTGCACGACACGGAGACCGGGCAGGTCGTCGGCACCTACCGGCTGCTGCCGCCGGAGCGGGCCGCGATCGCCGGACGGCTCTACTCCGAAGGCGAGTTCGACCTGGGCCGGCTCGACGCGATCCGGCCCGGGCTGGTGGAGGTCGGCCGTTCCTGCGTCCACCCCGACCACCGCGACGGCGCCGTGATCGGCCTGATCTGGGCCGGCATAGCGCGGTACATGACCGACCGGGGCCACGAGTGGCTGGCGGGCTGCTGCTCCGTGCCGCTCGCCGACGGCGGCGCCCTCGCCACCGGCACCTGGGAGCGGGTGCGGGCCAAGCACCTGGCCCCCGAGGAGTTCCGGGTCCGGCCGCTGCTGCCGTGGGTCCCGAACGCCCAGGCCCCGGCCGACCGCACCGAACTCCCCGCCCTGCTGCGCGGCTACCTCCGCCTGGGCGCCTGGGTGTGCGGCGAGCCCGCGCACGACCCGGACTTCGGGGTCGCCGACCTGTACGTGCTGCTGTCGATGCGCCGGGTCAACCAGCGCTATCTGCGGCACTTCCTCTCCCTCGTGCCGGCCTGATGAGCGTCTGGCTGCCCAGCGCGCCCTGCAGCCCGGGCGCCTGTGTGGAGCCGGCCAGGACCGCCGTGGCCGTACCGCGGGCCGTCCTGCGGCTCGCCACGGTCGTGGTCCTGATGCTGGCCGGAATCGCGCTGTCCCCGCTCGGCGGGAGGATCCCCGCCGAGTGGGTCCGGCGGTGGTGCCTGGCGATCGTGCGGGCCATGGGCGTCCGGGTCCGGATCACCGGGGCCGTCGCGCCGTCCGGCGGGCTGCTGCTGGTCGCCAACCACGTCTCGTGGCTGGACATCCCGCTGCTCGCCGCCGTGCGCCCCGCCCGGATGCTCGCCAAGACCGAGATCCGGCAGTGGCCGGTGGCGGGCCCGCTCGCCGCGCGCGGCGGGGCCCTGTTCATCGAACGGGACCGGCTGCGCGCCCTGCCGGAGACCGTCGCACGGATCGCCGGCGCCCTGCGCGAGGGCGCGGCCGTGTCCGCCTTCCCGGAGGGCAGCACCTGGTGCGGGCGGGCCCACGGCCGCTTCCACCGTGCCGTCTTCCAGGCCGCGCTCGACGCGGGCGTCCCCGTCCAGCCGGTCGCACTGCGCTACCGGCAGCAGGACGGCGTCACCGGCACCGCGGCGGCCTTCGTCGGCGAGGACACCCTGCTCGCCTCGCTGTGGCGGGTGGCCCGGGCCCGGGGCCTGGTCGCCGAGGTGGAGGTACGGCCGGTGATCGCGCCGGGCGCCCACGCCGACCGCCGGGCCCTCGCCCGCGCGGCCCAGCCCGACTCGCCCGAGCCCGCCTGGACCCACGCGGCCCTGATCTCGGACGGCCGGACGGCAGACCCCCGGCGCCCCGCGGCGGTGCCCCCGGCCGGCACCGCGAGGCCCCTGCCCGTGCCGGGAACCGCGCGGTCCGCGTCCGTGTCCGGGTCGCAGGGCCCGTACCCGTTCACGGCATGACCCGCGCCAGATAGGGCGCCGTCACGCTGCCCGCCGTCCGGGCCACCCGCTCCGGCGGGCCGGCCGCCACGATCCTGCCGCCCCGGTCGCCGCCACCGGGGCCCAGGTCGATCACCCAGTCGGCGCCGGCGACCACCGTCATGTCGTGCTCGACCACCACGACCGTGTGCCCGGCGTCGACCAGCCCGTGCAGCCGGTACATCAGCACCTCCACGTCGGCCGGGTGCAGTCCGGTCGTCGGCTCGTCCAGCAGGTACAGCGTGTGGGCCCGGCGCCCGCGCTGGAGTTCGCTCGCCAGCTTGATCCGCTGTGCCTCCCCTCCGGACAGCTCGGTGGCTGGCTGGCCGAGCCGCAGATAGCCGAGGCCCACGTCGAGCAGGCTGCTCAGGCTGCGGGCGGCGGCCGGGGCGTCCGCGAAGAACTCGGCGGCGGCCTCCACGGTCAGGTCGAGCACCTCGGCGACGGTCCGTCCCCGGTACGTCACCTCCAGCGTCTCGGGGTTGTAGCGGGCGCCGCCGCAGTCCGGGCAGGGCGCGTACGTGCTCGGCAGGAACAGCAGCTCCACACTGACGAACCCCTCGCCCTGGCAGGTCTCGCAGCGCCCGCCGGGCACGTTGAAGGAGAACCGCCCCACCCCGTAGCCGCGCGCCCGCGCCTCCTCGGTGCCCGCGAACACCTTGCGCACGACGTCGAACAGGCCGGTGTAGGTGGCCAGGTTGGACCGCGGGGTGCGTCCGATGGGCCTCTGGTCGACCCGGACCAGCCGCCCGGCACCCGCCGGACCCTCCGTCAGCTCACCGATGAGCGTGGACTTTCCGGAGCCGGACACACCCGTGACCGCGGTGAACGCGCCGAGCGGGAACTCGGCCGTCACGGCACGCAGGTTGTGCCGGCTCACCGGCCCCACCTGCAACCAGCCGTGCGGTTGCCGGACCTCACGCGCCGGACCGGGTGCCTCGTCGAAGAGGAACGCGGCCGTCGCCGACTCCTCGACGGAGGCCAGCTCCGCCACCGGGCCGCTGTACAGCACCCGCCCGCCGTGCTCGCCCGCACCGGGGCCCACGTCCACCAGCCAGTCGGCGCCGCGCACGACCTCCAGGTGATGCTCCACCACGAACACCGAGTTGCCCGCGGCCTTCAGCCGGTCCAGCACGGTGAGCAGTGCCTCGGTGTCCGCCGGGTGCAGACCGGCGGACGGCTCGTCCAGCACGTAGACGACACCGAACAGCCCGGAGCGCAACTGCGTGGCGAGCCGCAGCCGTTGCAGTTCACCCGCCGAGAGGGTGGGGGTGGACCGGTCCAGGCTGAGGTAGCCGAGGCCCAGCTCCACCACGGGTGCGATGCGGGACTTCAGATCCTCGGTGAGCACCCGGGCGGCCGCCGTGCCGCCGTCGAGCAGCGCGGCGAGGTCGGTCAGCGGCAGCGCGGCCAGTTCGGCGATGGTCCGGCCGCCGAAGGTCACCGCGAGCGCCTCCGGCCGCAGCCGGCTGCCGCCGCAGACCGGACAGGGTGCGCTGGTCAGGAACCGTTCGGCCTTCGCCCGCAGAGTGGCCGACTTGGTGTCGGAGTACGTCTTCAGCACGTACCGGCGGGCGCTCATGTAGGTGCCCTGGTACGGCCGTTGGATGCGGTCCGCGTCCCGGACCGGGTGCACGGTGACGACCGGCTGCTCGTCCGTGAACAGGATCCACTCCCGCTGCTCGGCGGGCAGGTCGCGCCAGGGCCGGTCGACGTCGTAGCCGAGGGTGTCGAGGATGTCCCGCAGGTTCTTGCCCTGCCAGGCGCCCGGCCAGGCCGCCACCGCGCCCTCGCGGACGGACAGCGAGGGGTCCGGGACCAGGAGTTCCTCGGTGGTGTCGTGCACCTGTCCGAGACCGTGGCACCCGGGGCAGGCGCCGGCCGCCGTGTTCGGCGAGAACGCGTCCGAGTCGAGCCGTTCGGCGCCCGCGGGGTACTCCCCGGCGCGCGAGTACAGCATGCGCAGGGAGTTGGAGAGGTTGGTGACCGTGCCCACCGAGGAGCGCGACGTGGGGGCCGAACGGCGCTGTTGCAGCGAGACGGCGGGCGGCAGCCCGGTGATCTCACCGACCGCGGGCGCCCCGACCTGGTGGATCAGCCTGCGCGCGTAGGGCGCGACCGACTCGAAGTACCGCCGCTGCGCCTCGGCGTAGATCGTGCCGAACGCCAGGGAGGACTTGCCGGAACCGGAGACGCCGGTGAACACGGCCAGTACGTCCCGGGGGATGTCCACGTCGACACCCCTGAGGTTGTGCTCACGGGCGCCGCGGACGCGGACGTACGGGTCGTGGGGGCTGTGCATCGGGGAACTCTATCCGTCCCCGTGCGCCCCTACTGCGGAGGGTTGCCGCGATCCTGCGGCCGGGTGCCGAACTCGTCCCGCAGGGTGTCCTGCCCGGTGTCGACCTGGGACCGGTACTTCTTCCCGGTGCGCTGGTCGACGTAGTCGCCGCCCTTGTCGATGCCCTTGTCGGCCATGCCCTCGTGGCCCTTGAGCATGCCCTTGATCTTGTCCATGATGGACATGGCAGCCCTCCTCGTCGGTTGAGGCTCGCCCTCCCAGGTTCACCGTCCGCGCCCCGCACCGCATCTCGAGCGGCTCAGCGGGCCGCCGTGAGGAGCCCGGCGAGCCGCCGGTAGGAGTCCAGCAGGGCCGCACGGTCATGGGTGCTGGTGGTGACCAGCACCTCGTCGGCGCCGGTCTCCTTCAGCACCGTCTCCAGCTCGTGCGCGACCCGGTCCTCGGTGCCGGCGATGTGCCCGGCGAGCCCGGACTCGTACAACTCCCGCTCCCTGGCGGTCATCGCCCGCGCCTCGACCGACTCGGCGGGGAGCAGCGGCGGGAACGTGCCGTGCGTGCGCGAGTACGCCATCGACCAGGCCTCGGGCACCAGCAGCCGCCGGGCCTCCGCCTCGGTGCCGGCGACCGCGACGGTGCCGGAGATCACGACGTACGGCTCGGACGCCCAGCGGGAGGGCCGGAACAGGGAGCGGTACCGGTCGATGCCGCGGAGCATCCTCTCGCGGCTGCGCAGATCGCCGATGACCACGGGCAGACCGGCGAGCGCCGCGATCCGCGCACCCTCGCCCATGGCCAGCACGAACGGCGGCACCGTCAGCCCGTCCGCCGGGCGGGCGCGCACCCCGGCCGGTGAGCTGCCCGTGAACCAGCCCAGCAGCTCGCCGAGCTGCGCCGCGAAGTCCTCGGCGTCGCCCTTGTCCCGCCCGAGGGCCTTGCGCACCCCGTCCGTGAACCCCACGGACCGGCCGAGCCCCATGTCGATCCGCCCCGGGAACAGGGCCTCCAGCACTCCGAACTGCTCGGCCACGACCAGCGGCCGGTGGTTGGGGAGCATGACCCCGCCGGTGCCGACGCGGATCGTCCGGGTGGCGGCGGCGACCGCGGCGGCCAGCACGGTCGGCGCGGAACCGGCGACCCCGGGCACACCGTGGTGCTCCGACACCCAGAAGCGGTGGAATCCGAGCGCCTCCACCTCCCGCGCCAGCGCGACGGTGTCCCGCAGCGCCTCGGCGGGCGGCCGGCCCTCCCGGGTACGCGAACGGTCGAGGACGGAGAACCGGGTCCGGGCGATCACTGAACTGCTCACACACGCTTCAACGCCCTGGCGGGCCGGTGATTCCCGAGGACGTCCGACGGCCGCCCCGGGCGGCAGCCCGCACTAGGGTGGCCCGTGTGACCGACAGCAGCACGCGTCCGCTCGCCGTGTTCGATCTCGACAACACCCTGGCCGACACCGCTCACCGGCAGCACTTCCTGGAGGGCCGGCCGCGTGAATGGGACGCGTTCTTCGCTGCCGCGCCCCAGGACCCGCCGCTCGCCGAGGGGGTGGCGCTGGCCGTCGAGAGTGCCCGGGAGTGCGAGGTCGTCTACCTCACCGGCCGTCCCGAGCGGTGCCGTCAGGACACGCTGGCGTGGCTCGCGGACCACGGTCTGCCCGCGGGACGCGTGTACATGCGCCGCAACGCCGACCGCCGGCCCGCCCGGTTCACCAAGCTGGAGATCCTGCGCCGGCTCGGCCGGGACCGGGAGGTCCGGGTCCTGGTCGACGACGACGAGCTGGTGTGCGACGACGCCGAGCGCGCCGGGTTCACCGTCGTGCGGGCCCGCTGGGCCGGCAGGTCGGCCGCGCTGGAGGACGCGCAGGAGCGCGAGGGCCGCACCTGAGGCCGCAGCGGCGGCTGCGGGCGCCGGGCCGGCTCAGTCGCCGTCCTCGATGCGGAAGCCGACCTTCAGGCCCACCTGGTAGTGCTCGATCCGGCCGTTCTCGATCTGGCCGCGGACCTGCGTCACCTCGAACCAGTCCAGGTTGCGCAGGGTCTGGTCGGCTCGGGCGATGCCGTTGCGGATGGCCTGGTCGACGCCCTCGTGCGAGGTGCCGACGATCTCGGTGACCCGGTAGGTGTGGTTCGACATGCGGGTGCTCCTCTCGTCTCACGCCGTACTCCACCGTGCCGTATCGGCGCTCCGCCCGCACGGCGTCGCCCACGCGGCGTCGGTACCCCTTGACCCTCCGCATTGGTCCATACCAAAATCCAGGACACCCGTACGAGCACCCGTGCTCGTCCCCCCACGCCGGGCCCCCACCCCTGTCCGCACCACCCATGCCAGACAGAACAGGACCCCTCGTGAGACAGCGTCTGCTCGCCCTCATCTGCGTCACCGGCTCCCTCGTCAGCGCCTGCGGGATGCTGCCCGGCGGACACGAGCGGAAGACCGTCACGGTCTGGCTGATGAAGGACAGCGCGTCCAGGGACTTCCTGCGGCGATTCACCGAGGACTTCGAACGCACCCACGAGGACCTGCGGTTGGACATCCGCATCCAGGAATGGACCGGCATCGTGGAGAAGGTCCGCGGCACGCTCAAGGAGGACTCCGAGGGCGGCCCGGACGTCATCGAGGTCGGCAACACCCAGGTGCCGCTCTACGCCGACGGCGGCAGGCTCGTGGACCTCACGCTGGAGTCCATGCGCGACTGGGGCAAGGAGAAGTGGCTGCCCGGCCTCGCCCAGCCCGGCAAGGACGGCAACAAGCAGTACGGCATCCCCTGGTACGCGGCCAACCGTGTGGTCATCTACCGCAAGGACCTGTTCGAGCAGGCCGGTGTCACGGGCCCGCCCAGGACCCGCGACGCGTGGCTCGCCGCCACCGAGAAGCTCGACACCGGCGGCAACCAGGGCATCTACCTCGCCGGACAGGACTGGTACACGCTCGCCGGCTTCATCTGGGACGAGGGCGGTGACCTGGCCCGGGAGAAGGACTACGCGTGGCGGGGCACCCTGGACACACCGGAGGCGCTGCGCGGCATGGACTTCTACCGGCGGCTCCAGGCGCTGGGCGGGGGCCCCGTGGACGCCGACGAGGAACACCCGCCCCAGGCCGGGGTGTTCGCCCGCGGCAAGGTCGCGCAGATCATCGCCGTACCCGGGGTCGCCCAGTCGATCGTGCGGCAGAACCCGGAGCTGAAGGACAAGCTGGGCTTCTTCCCCGTGCCCGGCACGGGCGCCGGCCGGCCCGGCACCGTCTTCACCGGTGGCTCCGACCTGGTCGTCCCCGAGAACACCGACGACCAGTTCGCCGCGACCACCGTCGTCGCAGCGCTCACCGGCGCCAAGTGGGACACCGAACTCGCCCGCACGATGAACTACGTGCCCAACAAGACCACGCTGGCCGGTGCGGTCGCGGGCGAGGAGGGGGTCGCCGCCATGGCCGCGGGCGCGGCGCACGGCCGGGCGACCCCCAACACCCCCCAGTGGGCCGACGTCGAGGCCGACAACCCGATCAAGGAGTACATGACCCGGGTGCTCGAGGGAGCGGACCCGGCGACCGAGGCCCGCCGGGCCTCACGCGAGATCACCGGGGCGCTCGCCCCGGACGTGAACTGACCCGGTGGACCGCGCCCACCGGGCCGGGCTCACGGGACCTTCACCGGACCGGTTCATGGACCCGGTTCACGGGTCTGGGTTCACCGGGCCGGGTTCACGGGTCCGGGTTCACGGCAGCGGGTTCACGGCAGCGGGTTCACCGGGCGACGCTGAGCGACAGCGCGAAGCGGCCCTCCGCGTCCGTCCACCAGTGGGTCAGATCCAGTCCCACGGCGGCCAGTTCCGCGGTCACACCCTCCTTCCGGAACTTGGCCGAGACCTCGGTGCGCAGGTCCTCGCCCGCCGCGAAGTCCACGGCGAGGTTCAGCGCGGGCACCTTCACCGTCTGCGCGGTACGGGAGCGCAGCCGCATCTCGATCCACTCCCGCTCGGCGTCCCACAGGGCCACGTGGTCGAAGGCGTCCGGATCGAAGTCGGCGCCCAGTTCCCGGTCGACGACGGCCAGTACGTTCTTGTTGAACGCGGCCGTCACCCCGGCCGCGTCGTCGTACGCCCGGACCAGCACCCGCTCGTCCTTGACCAGGTCGGTGCCGAGCAACAGCCCGTCGCCCGGCGCGAGCAGGGAGCGCACGGAAGTCAGGAACCCGGTGCGTTCGGCGGGCAGCAGGTTGCCGATCGTGCCGCCGAGGAAGGCCACCAGCCGGGGCCCGGGCGTGGCCGGCAGGGCCAGCGGGGCGGTGAAGTCGGCGATCAGCGCATGGACGTCGAGGTCCGGGCGCTCCGCGACGAGGGCCTGACCGGCCTGGGTGAGGGCGCTCTCGCTGACGTCGACCGGGACGTAGGCGGCGAGCGGGAGCGCGTCGATCAGATAGCGGGTCTTCTCCGAGGAACCCGAGCCCAGCTCGATCAGCGTGCGGGCACCGCTCGCGGCGGCGATCTCCCCGGACCGGGCGACGAGGATCTCCCGCTCGGCGCGCGTGGGGTAGTACTCGGGCAGCTCGGTGATCTCATCGAACAGTTCGCTGCCGCGGGCGTCGTAGAACCACTTGGGCGGCAGCCACTTGGGGCTGTCGGTGAGGCCGTTCAGGACGTCGGCGCGCAGCGCGGCGTCCGTCGCGTCCTCGGGGAGGGTACGGGTGACGTGCAGGGGGCTCAACGACAGGGCTCCTTCGGTGAGGGGGGCGCTTCCGCCCGGGCGGGGCCGACGGCGGGAACGGTCGCCGGATCCTCCAGCGGGGCGAGCAGCACGCCGGCGCGGCTCGCGGTGAGCACGGTGCGGTCGGGGACCTCCTGCCAGAGGGGGTCGTCGTCGTACGGCTCGGAGGCGACGACCGTGCTCCGGCCGGGCTCCGTGCGGTACCAGAGGGTGTCGCCCCAGGCGGTGGCGGTGACGGTGGTGCCGTCGGTGAGCAGGAGGTTCAGCCGGGAGGCGGGGGCGGCCCGCGCGAACCGGCGGACCGTCTCGCCGAGGGCCCGCTCCGGTTCCTCCCCGCAGCGCAGCAGGTGCAGGACCAGCGCCCACACGAACGCCGAGTCGGTCCGGGCCTGCAACGAGAGCAGTTCGACCGGGGGCAGCGCGGGCACCAGGGGTGCCGCCGAGTCCGGCCAGCCCGCGATCGCGCCGTTGTGGCTGAACAGCCACCGGTCCGCCGCGAACGGCGCCGCCGCGGCCTCCGCGTCCGCCCCCGCGAGGGTCGCGTCCCGTACGGCGGCGAGCACGGCACCGGAGCGGACGACCCGGGCCAGGTCGGCGAAGGACAGGTCGGCCCAGATCGGCCCGGCCCGCCGGTAGCGGGCCGGCACCGGATCGTCCGGGGAGTACCAGCCCACCCCGAAACCATCGGCGTTGACCGTTCCGTACCGCTGCCGCCGCGGTGCCCACGACTGCCGGAACAGGCTGTGCGCAGGCTCCACCAGGTACCGGCCCAGCGGTGCTTCCGGTCCCAGGTAGGCGAGGTGACGGCACATCAGCAGGCCTCCGAGCGGGCGGTGCGGAACCCGGAGAAGATCTGCCGCCGGACCGGGTAGTCCCAGTTACGGAACGTGCCGCGGCAGGCCACCGGGTCCACGGCGAACGAACCGCCGCGCAGCACCTTGTGGTCGGAGCCGAAGAAGACCTCCGAGTACTCCTTGTACGGGAACGCCCGGAAACCCGGGTACGGCAGGAAGTCGCTCGCCGTCCACTCCCACACGTCGCCGATCAGCTGCCGCACGCCGAGCGGTGACGCACCGGCCGGATAGCTGCCGGCGGGGGCGGGCCCGAGGTGCCGCTGGCCCAGGTTGGCGTGCTCGGGCGCCGGGTCGGCGTCCCCCCACGGGTAGCGCATCGAGCGGCCCGTGGCCGGGTCGAAGCGGGCAGCCTTCTCCCATTCCGTCTCGGTGGGCAGCCGCCGCCCGGCCCAGCGGGCGTAGGCGTCCGCCTCGTACCAGCACACGTGCACCACCGGCTCGTCGGGCGGCACCGGCTCCGTGAGCCCGAACCGGCGCCGGAGCCACTGGCCGCCGTCCCGGCGCCAGAACAGCGGGGCGGTGATGCCGTGCCGCCGGATGTGCGCCCAGCCCTCCGGCGACCACCAGCGCTCACCGTCGTAGCCGCCGTCGTCGATGAACGCCTGGTACGCCGCGTTGGTGACCGGGGTGGTGTCGATCCAGAACGGTGCCACGTCCCGCGGATGCGCAGGGCGTTCGTTGTCCAGCGCCCACGGCTCGACGGAGGTGCCCATGGTGAACGGGCCGCCGGGCACGAGGACTTCGGCCGGGCCGGTGAACGGCGGGGCCGGCTCCGGATCCGGTGCGGTCAGGGCCCGGGGCCCCTTGCGCAGCTGATGGGTTATCAGCATGGTCTCGTCGTGCTGCTGTTCGTGCTGGGCGATCATCCCGAAGGCGAATCCGGCCTCGGTCAGCCGGGTGCCGCGGAAGTCCGCCGTCTCCAGCAGGTCCAGCGCCCGGCCGCGCACCTCGGCCGCGTACCGGCGGGCCTCCTCGGGCGGCAGCAGGGGCAGCTTGGGGCGCTCCGCGCGCGGGTGCTCGAACGCGTCGTACAGGCCGTCGATCTCGGGCCGCATCGCGTCCCGGCCGCCGACCGCCCGCAGCAGCCACAGCTCCTCCTGATTGCCGATGTGCGCGAGGTCCCACACCAGCGGCGACATCAGCGGGGAGTGCTGCGCGGTGAGGTCCGGCTCGCCGACGCAGGTGGTCAGCAGCGTGGTGCGGTCACGGGCGGTCGTCAGGGAGGTCAGCGCGCGCTTGCGCAGCGCCTCGGTGTCCGTCCCGGCGGTCTCGGTCTCGGTCTCGATGTCGGTCTCGGGGGCGGTCATGTGCGGACGTCCTTCCTCCCGTGGGCGGTGCGGGTGCCCCCGGCCGGGGCCGGCCGGGACCGGGGCGGATCCAGGGCGGGCAGCCGGTCCAGCAGGTCGTCGGCCGGGCAGCGGCCCCGGGCGACGTGACGGTCCCGGTAGGCCGCTACGGCGTCGATGACCCGGGGGGTGGCTCCGAGCCGGGGCAGCGCCTCCAGGGCCGCCCCGAAGCAGATGCCGGCGGCCTCGCGCAACTCCGGGTCGGCGAGCCCGAGCCGGGCCGCGTCGACCCACAGCGGGTTGTGCGGGGCGGGCCGGTTCAGGGCCCGTTCGGCCAGCGGTTTCACGGTCCGGTACGCGGTCTCGGCGGCATGCGGATCGTCGAACAGCGCCGCCGTCACCGCGAGCGGCACGATCCAGCCGTCCTCGCCGGGCTGCGCGTCGATCATGCGCAGCTCCAGGTGGCCGCGCGGCCGGACCGGCGGGAACAGGGTGGTCAGGTGGTACTCGAGGTCCGCCCGAGTGGGCGGCCGGGGCGACCCGGAGCGGGTCCACTCCCGGAAGGTGAGACCCTCGGGCACCTCCCAGGGCCCGCCGTCGTCCCGGCGGACGCACATCACCGGTGCGTCCAGCACATGCCGGGCCCAGGCGGCCCGTGGCTCGGCGTTCAGCGGGGGAGCGCCCGCCCGGCCCGCGCCGATCTCCGTCCACCGCAGCTGCCGGGTGGACTGCCAGCCCGTGGGACGGCCGCCGCTCAGCGGGGAGTTGGCGAACGCGGCCACCAGCACCGCGCCCAGCTGGTGCGCCAGCCACCAGCGCCGGACGTGCCCCAGCGGGCCGGGCTCCTCGTGGCCGGCGTCCACGCAGACCTGGACGGAGGCCGAGGCGCACATCATGTGCCGGCCGGCCGGACCGGTGCGGTCCAGGCAGACCTCCATGGCGTCGTAGCGCGGTGCGTGCAGGAACCTGCGGGGCGCGTGCCAGGGGTCGTGGCCGATGCCGGTGAGGCCGAGACCGTCCTCGGCGAGCACGGCCCGGACGGTGTCCAGGTCGGCGGAGACGGTGTCGACGCACTCCATCAGGGAGGCGGCGGGCGGCGAACTCAACTCCAGCTGGCCGCCGGGTTCGACGGTGAGCGCCGACCCCAGGGGTACGGTCCGCAAGGTGGCGTAGACCGCTTCGAGCCGTTCGGCTGTGACGGGGAGCCGCGGCAGCTCCAGCGAGTGGACCAGCCACTCCAGCTCCACACCTAGGGCGCGGGGCGGCCCGGTCTTGAAGCAGATGCCCCGGACCAGGGCCTCCACCTCGGCCTCGGTGACGGCGGTGCGGTGGCCCGTACAGTCACCGCCGTTCTGTGATTCGGACATGTTTCGGGATCCTCCAGAGAGTCCACCGTTCCACCGGCCCGGCAACGGATGATCCGGACCGGCACTCGTCCCACCCAAAACCCTCGCGCCGATTCGCACAAGGGTGCGCACCCCAACGTTCCGGATCGGTCACATCCGTTTCCCGCTGCGTTTCCGGAGCGTTCCGGGGGCGGGAAACTCCGTTGCACAGCATCACCAGCATCACCCAGGATGCCTGCGTGAGCACGACGAGCACGGCGGAGACCGCTCGGGCCGTGGTCACGGCGTCCACGGGGGTGGTGCCGTGAGCGCGCGCCTGCGCGGGATCGCCGCCAAGACGGAACGGATCGTGACGGCGGGCCGGTACCGGGCGCCGGACGGCCGGGAGGTGCCGGTCGCGGAGGCGGTCCGGGCCGCACGGGCGGGCACCCGGATGTTCGGTCCCGCCCCGGTGCCGGTCGAGCCGGCGGCCGGGCGGGACACCGTCTTCGAGGTCACCGGAGAGAGCAGCCTGGAGGCGGCCCGCCGGCTGGCCGACGCCCCGGTCGCCGTCCTGAACTTCGCCTCGGCCCGGAACCCGGGCGGCGGCTACCTCAACGGCGCCCAGGCCCAGGAGGAGGCCCTGTGCCGCGCCTCCGCGCTCCACACCTGCCTGCTCGAGGCCCGTGCCTTCTACGACCACCACCGCGCCGACCGCGACCCGTTCTACACCGACCGCGTCATCCACTCCCCGGCCGTCCCCGTCTTCCGCGACGACCGCGGCCGGCTGCTTCCCGGCCCGTACCCGGCGGGTTTCCTGACGGCCGCCGCCCCGAACGCGGGCGTGATCCGGCGTACGGCCCCGGAACGGGCCGCCGAGCTGCCCGGCGCCCTGACGGTGCGGGCGGAACGCGTGCTGGAGACCGCCGCGGCCCACGGCTACCGGCGGCTGGTGCTCGGCGCCTGGGGCTGCGGCGTCTTCCAGAACGACCCGGCGCAGGTCGCGGGCGCGTTCCGGGCGGCGCTGGGACCCGGCGGCCGGTTCGCCGGCACCTTCGGGCACGTGGTGTTCGGAGTGCTGGACCGGACCCCGGGCGCCGCGGTGCGCGAGGCGTTCGCACGGGCGTTTCCCGAGGCCCTGAGCGCCACCGACCGGGCCAGGGCGTAGCGCCGTGGCCGGCCGCCCTGCTCCGGGACGCGGGCCGGTCAGGTCCAGCCGTAGCGCTCGTGCAGCCGCTGTCGGACCAGGTTGAACCGCATGCGGTCCAGCGCACAGGCCTCGCGGCGCATGCCCTCCTCGTGCAGCCGCAGCACCCGGCCCACGTTCACCCAGGAGTCACGGCCCGCCCGGTCCCACGGCCCGCTGCCGATCGCCACCCACTCCCGGGCGCCCCTCGCGCCGCCCTCCCGCTCGGCGTCGTGCCGCTTGCTGGACAACTGCACGGCGAGGAAGGTACCCGCCGCCTCCCGGGCCACGACCAGGACGGGGCGGTCCTTGCCCCGGCCGTCGTTCTCCTCGAACGGCACCCAGGTCCACACGATCTCGCCGGGGTCCGGGTCGCCGTCGTGGGCCGGGGAGTACTCGGTGCGCACCCGGCCGACCTCGCGCGGGGCGGCCTCGGTGGTGGCGTGCGGGCCCCTGCGGCCGGGGACGTCCTCTTCGGTAAACGTGCTCACGCGGGCACCCTAGTGCCCCACCTCCCGGGCGTGACGGGCACCTGCCGCCCCCGGCCCGTCGACACGCAGGGCCGGGGCCCTGGTGAGGGACCCCGGCCCTGCGTCACCGCTTGCCGTCAGCCCTCCTGATCCACCCGTACCTTCTGCGGCGGTGGCGCGGCCACCCCGTTGGGGGACGGCGAAGCGCCGTTCAGGGACTGCCCGTTCTCGCCCATCGTGGCGAGCAGCTTGCGGGCCAGGCCCAGCCCCGTGCCGCCCATGGTGAGCGCCTTCGCGAACAACTCGCCCATGCCGTCGGCGCCGTTGAGCAGCACCATGTTGTCCACGTTGCCGAACGCGGAGGCGCCCGCCTGGACGATCTCCGGCCACTTCTCGGCGAGTTGCTGGGCGACGACCGCCTCCTGGTTCTCGGCCAGGGCCGCGGCCCGCGCCTTGATGGCCTCCGCCTCGGCCAGACCCTGGGCCCGGGTCGCCTCGGCCTCGGCCAGACCCTTGGCCTGCGCGGCGGCGGCCTCGGCCTCACCGGTGGCCCGGGTGGCGGCCGCGCTCGCCGCACCCCGGGTCTTGGTCGCCTCGGCCTCGGCACCGGCGGCGGCCTTCACCCGGGTCGCCTCGGCCGCCGCCGCCAGCTCGGTCTCCTTCGCCCGGGCCTCGGCCGCCGAGATCCGAGCGTCGCGCTCGGCCTCGGCCAGCGTCCGCGTCTCGTACGCCCGGGCGTCGGCCGGCTTGCGGACGTCCGCCTGGAGCTGCTGCTCCCGCCGGTGCGCCTCCAGTTCGGCGACCCGCGTCTCCTGGACGACGACCTCCTGCCGGGCCCCGGCCGCGGCGAGCGGGCCGGCCTGCTGGGCCTTCGCCGCCGCCTTGTCCCGCTCGGCCTGGTAGCCGGCCTGCAGGATCTCGCTGTCCCTGATGGCCTCCGACATCCGGGCCGCCGCCTGCTGCTCGGCCTCGGTGGCCAGCCGGTTCGCCTCCGCCTGCGCGATGCGCGCGTCCCGCTGGACGGCCGCCGCGTGCGGCATCGCCAGGTTCTGGATGTAGCCGGTCGGGTCCTCGATCTCGTGGATCTGCAGCGAGTCCACGATCAGCCCGAGCTTCTCCATCTCCGTGCCGCAGGCCGCCCGGGTCTGGCCGGTCAGCTTCTCCCGGTCACGGATCATGTCCTCGACCGTCAACCCGCCCACGATGGACCGCAGATGACCGGCGAACACGTTGTGCACCCGCTCGGACATCAGCCTCTGCTGGTCCAGGAAACGGCGGGCCGCGTTGGCGATCGACACGAAGTCGTCGCCCACCTTGAAGATGACCACGCCCCGCACCTTCAGCGGAATGCCCTGGTGCGTCACGCAGTCCACTTGCAGCTCGGTCTCGTTCAGATCCAGCGACAGCTTGCGCACCGCCTGAACACCGGGAAGCACGAGCGTGCCCCGCCCGGTGACGATGCGGAAGCCCATCCCCTCCTCCAGGCCCTCGGTGCGGTGCTTGGACCCGGAGATGACGAGCGCCTCGTTCGGCTCGGCGACCCGCCACATCATCTTGAACAGACCGATCAGGACGAGGACGGCAACGACTACCGCCCCCGCAACGACGCCGACCATCATCGGCATACGCCCCCTTTGCATGGTGCCCGTTCGGCACCGAACGAAGGGAGTGTGCGCCCGCCCGGGCGTGCGGTGAAGACGCCGGCGAAACCTTGTTGCAATCTTGACGCGCGCCCCCTCACCTGTGGGTACGCGCGCTCAACTGTCGTACGCCGCCGTGACGTAGACGGTCCTCGGCGGCAGGTGCTCCACCACCATCACCACCGTGCCCGGGGTGATCCGGGCCGAGCCGTCGGCCGGGTGCGCCAGGAAGTGTTCCGCGCCTCCGCGCACCCGCACGATCACCTCGCCCACCAGACCGGGCCCCACCGTCCCGGTCACCCGCCCCATCAGCCCGACCATCGACGCGTCGCCCATGGCCCCAGCGTACGGGCGGAACGCCGTCACGCGGCCGGCCGGTCCGCGTCCGCCCGCTGCGGCGGCCACCGTTCGTGCCAGCGCAGCTCCGCCTCCAACTGGGCGGCCAGCGACACCAGCAGGGGCTCGCTGCTGGCCGGGCCGAGCAGCTGCGCGCCCACCGGGAGACCGGGGCCGGCGAACCCGGCGGGCACGTTCACGCCCGGCCAGCCCAGCACGTTCCACGGCCAGGCGTACGGGCAGGCGGCGATCATCGCGCGGTCCGTGGCCAGTCCGCCCAGCCGGGCCAGGGCGCCGATGCGGGGCGGGGGAGCGGCCGTCGTCGGCGCGAGGATCACGTCGTACGACCGGAAGAACGCGCCGATCCGCCGGTGCAGCACCGTCTCGGCGCGCCGGGCGATCCGCAGCGGGGCCCCGGCGAGCAGCCGGCCGAGCCGCGCCGCGCCCCGGGTGCGCGGGTCGAGCAGCGTGGGGTCGGGGGTCTGACGGACCCGGTCGGCGATCCCCGCGGTGGCCCGTGGTACGAAGGTCAGCCCGATCTGCCCGTACGGCGGATCGGCCTCCTCGACGTCATGCCCCAGTCCGGCCAGCTTCTCGGCGAGTTCGAGGATCCGGGCGCGGATCTCCGGGTGCAGCCGGGCCGGTACGGCGGTGAACGGAGGCTTCAGGGACAGGGCGATGCGCAGCCGGCCCGGGTCGCGGCCGACCGCGTCGGCCACGGTCAGGGCGGGTGGCCGGTGCGGGTCCAGGTCGTGGTTGCCGCTCGCCGCGTCCAGCAGGAGGGCGGCGTCGGTAACGGTACGGGCGAGGGTGCCGTTGACGGTGATGCCGTGGAAGGACTCGCCGTGCGGCCAGGTCGAGATGCGGCCCCGCTGCGGCTTGATGCCGATCAGATGGGTCCAGGAGGCCGGGATGCGCACCGAACCGGCGCCGTCCGAGCCGAGTGCGGCCGGCACCAGCCCCGCGGCGACGGCCGCCGCCGAACCGCCGGAGGACCCACCGGGGGTGTGCCCGGTGTGCCAGGGGTTACGGGTCTCCCCGAAGGCCGGGCCCTCGGTGAACGGCCACTGCCCCAGCTCGCACGTGTTGGTCTTGCCGACGATCACCGCCCCGGCCGCGCGCAGCCGGCGTACCGCCTCCCCGTCCGTGGCCACCGGCGGAAAATCACCCGGACAGCCGAACGCGGTCGGCTCACCCGCCACGTCCATGTCGTCCTTCACCGCCACGGGCACGCCGAGCAGCGGGCGCCGCACACCGGCCGCCAACTCCCGGTCGGCGGCCTCCGCCTCGGCGAGCGCGGCCTCGGCGCGCACGATCCGGAAGGCGTTCAGCGAGGGCTGTGTGGCCTCGATCCGGGTCAGCGCCTGCTCCACCAGCGCACGGGAGGACACCTCCCCGTCGGCGAGGGCACGTCGGGTGTCCGCGAGGCCTGCGGCACGGTCGGGTGTCATGGGGGGAGCACCTCCGGGAGGCTCCGGGCACGATGTCTACCGAACGGTAACGTCAGATCGGGGCCGGCGTACGGGTTTCGCACAGGTGTCTTGCGGAAGCCGGTGCCGGCCGGCGGACCTCACTGCGCGAGCAGCCGGCGCAGCCACCCCGCGCGTGTCGCCCGGGCCGTGCGGGACAGGGCCGCCTCGGGGGCGAGGTTGTCGAAGCCGTGGCAGCCGCCAGGCCAGACGTGCAGCTCGGCCACCCCGCCGGCCCGCCAGACGCGGGACGCGTAGTCCACCACCTCGTCCCGGAAGGTCTCCGCCGAACCGACGTCGAGGAAGGCCGGGGGCAGCCCGGAGAGGTCGGCGGCGCGGGCGGGGGCCGCGTACGGGGAGACGTCGGGGCCGGCGCGGCGGTCACCGAGCAGAGCGGTCCATGCGGTCTCGTTGGCGGTGCGGTCCCAGACGCCCCGGCCGGCCATCTGGGTGCCGGAGACGGTGTCGTTGCGGTCGTCCAGCATCGGGGACATGAGCACCTGGCCGTGGATCCGCGGGCCCCGCCGGTCCCGGCAGAGCAGGGCGAGCGCCGCGCAGAGGCCGCCGCCCGCGCTGGCGCCCGCGACCACGATCCGGTCCGGGTCGCCGCCCAGTTCCTCCGCGTGCTCCGCGGTCCACGACAGCCCGGCGTACGCGTCCTCGACCGGTGCCGGGTGCGGGTGTTCGGGCGCGAGCCGGTACTCCACCGACACGACCACCGCGCCCAGTTCCCGTGCCCAGGCCAGCGGCTCGGTCACGCCGGCCCGGTTGGTGCCGGCCACCAGTCCGCCGCCGTGCGCGTGGTAGATCACCGGCAGGGCTGCCGTGGCCGGGGCAGACACCGGACGGCACACGAGGAGGGAGACGTCCGGTGCGCCCTCGGGCCCGGGAACCGTACGGTCCTCCGTCTCGAACGCACCGTCCAAGGTGAGGTCGAACAGCTCGACGGCCGTGCCCTCCCGGGCGGCATCGAGGTCGGCCAGGGTGAAACCGGGCGCGAGCACGCCCCGGAACCGCTCCAGCTCCGCGGCGACTTCCGGATCGAACGGCGGAGGGTCCAAGGCCATCGCTTCTCCTCCCGTGTGACGGCGTCCCCTGTGCGGTCATGATCCGCGTGTGCGGTCATGACCCCATTACCCCGTCGCGGACGAAGTGCGACCCACCGTCCTGATCAGGCGTGCCGGGGGGCGGCGCGGGAGTACGGCGAAGGGCCGGAGCCCGTGGGGCTCCGGCCCTGCAAGGGACCCGGGGGAGAGAAGGCGGCGCCGGCTCAGGGAGCGGGGCGCCGGCGGACCCACGCGGGTCAGGCGCCGGCGCACCCCTGAGGGCCGGCCCTCTCGGTCCCTTGGCGTCAGGCCGCGGCGTTCTCGCCCACGGTGCCGTGCAGACGGGCCACGACCTCGGTGAGCTGGGCGGCGACCTCGGTGTCGTCGATCGGGTGGGTCTCGGCGAAGCGGGTCAGGGAGCCGGGGATGGACAGCTTGATGTCCTCGATCACCTTGCCGCCGGCGACGCCCACGGACTTGCGGGCCTCGTCCTGGGCCCACACGCCGCCGTACTGGCCGAAGGCGGTGCCGATGACGGCGACCGGCTTGCCGCCAAAGGCGCCGGCACCGTACGGGCGCGACAGCCAGTCGATGGCGTTCTTCAGGACGGCCGGGATGGTGCCGTTGTACTCGGGCGAGAAGAGCAGGAAGGCGTCGGCGCCCTGAGCGGCTTCGCGCAGCTTCACGGCAGCGGCCGGGACGTCGCCCTCGACGTCGATGTCCTCGTTGTAGAACGGCACGTCGGCCAGGCCCTCGAAGAGCTCGACCTCCGCGCCCTCCGGCGCGAGCTTCACGGCGGCCTCGGCGAGCTGACGGTTGTGCGAACCGGCGCGGAGGCTGCCGACGAGCGCGAGGATGCGAACAGACATGGGAACTCCAAGGGGCTCAAACATCGCAGTGACGATCCGGACCGGGGTCCGGATAGTTTGTATCACCGTAAGCGGACCGCGGTCCAGTTTTGTTCCCGATGCTTTACGCTGTCTTCATGTCCAGCGCTCTGCCGCCCTTCCCGCCTCAGAAACCTCTCGACGTGTCCCCCTTGCTGGAGGTCGGCACGGCGCCCGGGGAACCATGCCTGCGTGCCGACGCGGCGCGCAACAGGGCCCGGCTGCTGGACGCCGCCGCCCGGCTGATCGCCGAGCACGGGGTGGCCGGCGTGACCATGGAGGCGGTGGCCGCGGCGGCCCAGGTGGGCAAGGGGACGGTGTTCCGGCGCTTCGGTGACCGCACCGGGCTGCTGATGGCGCTGCTCGACCACTCCGACCGGCAGTTGCAGGCCGACTTCCTGGGCGGGCCCCCGCCGCTGGGGCCCGGGGCGCCCCCACTGGAGCGGCTGCGGGCGTTCGGCCCGGCGGTGCTGTACCGCTCGGCCGAGCGGCTGGACCTGCAGCTCGCCGCCCAGCCGGAGCCGACCCGCCGCTTCTCCCACCCGGCGGTCCAGGCCCTGCGCATCCACGTCGTCATGCTGCTGCGGCAGATCGTGCCGCACGCCGACTGCGAGCTGCTCGCCCAGACGCTGCTGGCCTCGCTCGACCCCGCGCTGATCCACTACCACACCCGGCAGCGCGGGATGCCGCTGGAACGGCTGGCGACCGGCTGGATCGACCTGGTCGACCGGGTCACCGGCGCCGGGCCGCACCGCTGAGCCGCGGTCCGGCGCCCGGCCGCCCTACCGAGCCCTGCTCCGGCGCCCGGCCGCACCGCTGAGCCGTGCTCCGGCGCCCGGCCCCCTGCTGAGCCGTGCTCCGGCGCTCCGCCGCCCCGCTGAGCCGTGCTCCGGCGCCCGGCCGGGCTGATCGGCGGCGGCGGCCTGCGCCGAAAGGTTCCGGTGGGTGACGGTCCGGCGCCCCGCCCGAGCCGGGACCCCGTGCCTCTGCCAAGATGCGGTCTGTCATGGTGCAGATACCGAACACGCCCACGAGCGCCGACGTGGCCCGCCTGGCAGGCGTCTCGCGTGCCACCGTCTCCTACGTCCTGAACAACACCAGCGCCGTACGGATCAGCGAACCGACCCGTCGGCGGGTGCGCGAGGCCGCCCGGGAGCTGGGCTACGTGCCGCACGCCGCCGCCCGCAGCCTGCGCGCCGGCCACAGCCGCATGGTCCTCATGCCCGCACCGGCCGTCCCGGTCGGGCCGCTCTACGCCAAGTTCCTGAGCGAACTCCAGTGGGCGCTCGGCCGCCTCGACTACACCGTCGTCCAGTACGGCAGCGTCGGCCTGCAGGGCGACGAAGCCGCCCGGGCCTGGGCCGAGTTGCGGCCGGTGGCCGTCCTGGTGCCCGGTGCCGGCGTCGGCCCGGAGGGCGTCGCCGTCCTCAAGCGGTCCGGCGCCCGGGCCGTGGTGACCCTCGGCCCGGAACGCGTCGACGGAGCGCACGCCCTGCTGATGGACCACGACGCCGTCGGCCACTGCGCGGGCGCCCACCTCCTCGCCCGGGGCCGGCGCCGGATCGGCGTCGTCGTGCCCGGGGAGCCGGGCCTGGAGCCCTTCTCCCGGCCCCGGCTCGCCGGAGTCCGCCAGGCCCTGCACGGCACGGACGCGACCGTCACGGAGCTGCCGCTCGCCTACACCGAGGAGGCCGCCGCCGAACTGGCCGCCCGCTGGACGGGGACGGGCCTGGACGGGGTGTTCGCCTACAACGACGAGTACGCCATGCTGCTGATGCGTGCCCTCCAGGACGAGGGCCTGCGCATCCCGGAGGACGTGGCCCTGATCGGCGCCGACGACCTGATGCTCGGCCGGCTGCTGCGGCCCCGGCTCAGCACCGTCCACATCCGGCTGCCGTCGGGCCGCGACCTCGCCGAACTCGTCGACCGCGCCGTGCGCGACCCGGGAGCGGAGCCCGAGGTGCACACCGTGCTGGGCGCCACGGTGGTCCCGCGCGAGTCCAGCTGAGCCGGCCCCGGACCCCGCACGCTTCGCTTTCCGACCACCACCGCCACCGCTGCCGCGGCCGTCACTGCTCCTGCTGTGCCTGCTCCTGCGGCGCCTGCTCCTGCTCCTGCGGCGCCTGCTCCTGCTGGTCGGCGATGCTCTTGCGGACCTGGTCCATGTCGAGGTTGCGGGCCTGGCCGATCAGGTCCTCCAGCACCGGCCCGGGCAGCGCGCCCGGCTGGGCGAAGACCGCCACCTGGTCACGGACGATCATCAGCGTCGGGATCGACTGGATGTCGAAGGCCGCCGCCAGCTCCGGCTGCGCCTCGGTGTCCACCTTGCCGAACACCAGGTCCGGGTTGTCCTGGGCGGCCTGCTCGTACACGGGCGCGAACTGCCGGCACGGCCCGCACCAGGACGCCCAGAAGTCGATGAGAACGAACTCGTTCTCGGAGACCATCTGGTCGAAGTTCTCCTTGGTCAGCTCCACGGTGCTGGTCATGGCGTGATTCCCGCTTCCTGGTGTAGGGGGTGTGCCGCTGGCGAGAACACGGCCGCCGGGCCGCCTATTCCACCCGTGTCCGCGGTGTCCCGCGCGCGTACCCCCTGTGGCCGCCGCGCACACCACCCACCAGACTGGCCCCATGACGGATACGGAATCCAACGTGTACGACGTCGTGGTGCTCGGTGGCGGTCCGGTGGGGGAGAACGTCGCGGACCGCACCCGCGCGGCCGGCCTCACCACCGCGCTCGTGGAGAGCGAACTGCTGGGCGGCGAGTGCTCGTACTGGGCCTGCATGCCCAGCAAGGCCCTGCTCAGGCCGGTCATCGCCCAGGCCGACGCCCGCCGTCTGCCCGGCCTCGCGCAGGCCGCGCAGGGCCCGCTCGGCACCCCGGCCGTGCTGGCCCGCCGTGACGAGTTCACCTCCCACTGGAAGGACGACGGCCAGGTCGCCTGGCTGGAGGGGACCGGCGCGGACCTGTACCGCGGCCAGGGCCGGCTGGCCGGACCGCGTACCGTGACCGTCACCGGCCCCGACGGCACGGTCAGCACCCTCACCGCCCGGCACGCCGTCGCCGTCTCCACCGGCACCCGCGCCCAACTGCCCGACCTGCCCGGACTCGCCGAGGTGAAGCCCTGGACCAGTCGAGAGGCGACCAGTGCCCAGGCGGCCCCCGGCCGGCTGATCGTCGTCGGCGGCGGTGTCGTCGCCACCGAGATGGCGACCGCCTGGCAGGCGCTGGGCTCCCGGGTCACCCTGCTGGTCCGTGGCAAGGGCCTGCTCAACCGCATGGAGCCGTTCGCCGGCGAACTGGTCTCCGAGGCCCTCGCCGAGGCGGGCGTCGACGTCCGCACCGGCACCACGGTCGAGTCCGTCACCCGCGAGAACGGCACGGTCGTGGCCGTCACCGGCGCCGGCGACCGCATCGAGGCCGACGAGATCCTCTTCGCGACCGGGCGCGTCCCGCACACCGACGACCTCGGCCTGGAGACCGTCGGCCTGGAACCCGGATCCTGGCTCGACGTGGACGACAGCCTGCTCGTCACCGGCACCGACTGGCTGTACGCGGTCGGCGACGTCAACCACCGGGCCCTGCTCACCCACCAGGGCAAGTACCAGGCGCGGATCGCGGGCGCCGCGATCGCAGCCCGGGCCGCCGGCACCCCCCTGCTGGACGAGGCCTGGGGCGCCCACGTGGCCACCGCCGACCACCACGCCGTACCGCAGGTCGTGTTCACCGACCCCGAGGCCGCAGCCGTGGGTCTCTCGCTGGCCGAGGCGGAACAGGCCGGGCACCGCGTCCGCGCCGTCGACGTCGAGTTCTCCTCGGTCGCGGGCGCGGGCCTGTACGGCGACGGCTACAAGGGCCGGGCCCGCATGGTCGTGGACCTGGAGGACGAGGTCCTGCGCGGGGTCACCTTCGTCGGCCCCGGTGTCGGTGAACTCATCCACTCGGCCACCGTCGCGGTGGCGGGCCGGGTCCCGGTCGGCAGGCTGTGGCACGCGGTCCCGTCGTACCCGACACTGAGCGAGGTGTGGCTGCGGCTCCTGGAGGCGTACCGGGACAACTGAGCGGCGGTCTACGGCAGTTCGAAGCCCAGGGCCTCGGCCGCCGCCTGCGGCGCCGGCTGGGCCCACAGGGCGGCCACCGCCTCGTCGGTCGACAGCGAGCGCAGTTCCGCGCGGTCCAGGTACAGCGTGCCGTCGAGGTGGTCCGTCTCGTGCTGGACGATCCGGGCGGGCCACCCGGTGAACACCTCGTCCAGCGCGCGGCCGTGCTCGTCGGCGCCGCGCAGCCGCACCTCGGCGTGCCGGGCCACCACCGCCTGCCAGCCCGGCACGCTCAGACAGCCCTCGAAGAACGCGGCCCGGGCCGTGCCGACCGGCTCGTACACCGGGTTGA
Organism: Streptomyces actinomycinicus; assembly: GCF_016741775.1. Taxonomy (GTDB): domain Bacteria; phylum Actinomycetota; class Actinomycetes; order Streptomycetales; family Streptomycetaceae; genus Streptomyces; species Streptomyces actinomycinicus. Next base: position 137,454 of record NZ_JAERRK010000020.1, read on the forward strand.
CCAGCACCCGGAACGGCTGCGGGACCCGGCCGCGTACCAGCGCGACCTCCTGCGGCACCGGCGCCGGATCCTCGATGACCGCGATCCGCAGCTCCACACCGACCTGCGGCGCGGCGAGACCCACACCGGGCGCCGCGTGCATGGTGACGCGCAGGGCCTCGACGAACCGGGCCAGCAGCGCGGGCCCCAGCTGGCCGTCGTACGGCACGGTGGCGCGCCGCAGCACCGGCCGGCCGGCCGCGACGAGGGGCAAGGGACCGCCGGCGGCGAGGAGTTCCTCGACCCGCTCGGCGAGCGGTGTGTCATCACGGGGAGGTGCCATCGCGTCAGCATGCCACGGGCCCCCGCCCCCACCTGTGGCACAGGTCACCAACACCCCGGGGAACTCCATCCTTTCGCGGACCGACTACTGGACCGCCGTCGCGTCCGCGCCGACGGTCCGCCCACCGTACGAGTCCCCGGAGAAACCCGCCGATGACGACCGCTCCCCCGACCGCCCCGGCCGAGGCGTCCCGCCCCGCCGCCCGCAGCCGCTGGGCACCCCTGCGCCCCCTCGTGCTGCGCCTGCACTTCTACGCCGGCGTGCTCGTCGCGCCCTTCCTGCTGGTCGCCGCCGTCACCGGCCTGCTGTACGCCGGCTCCTTCCAGGCCGAGAAACTCGTGTACGACCACGAGCTGACCGTCCCCGTCGGCGAGCGCGAACTGCCCGTCTCCGCCCAGGTGGCCGCCGCCCGCAAGGCCCACCCCGAGGGCACCGTCGCGGCCGTGCGGCCGTCCCCCGAGGCCGGCGCCACCACCAGGGTGCTGCTCTCCGGCGTCGCGGGCGTCGACCCCGGACACACCCTCGCCGTGTTCGTCGACCCGTACACCGGCACGGTCCGCGGGGCGCTCGAACAGTACGGCTCCACCGGTGCGCTGCCCCTGCGCACCTGGATCGACGAACTGCACCGCGATCTGCACCTGGGCGAGACCGGCCGGCTCTACAGCGAACTGGCCGCCAGCTGGCTGTGGGTCATCGCGGGCGGCGGCCTCGTGCTGTGGTTCTCCCGGCGCCGCGCCCTGCGCAAGGTCCGCGGCACCAGCGGCCGGCGCCGCTCCCTCGGCCTGCACGGCACGGTCGGCGTCTGGACCGCCGCCGGGTTCCTGTTCCTGTCCGCGACCGGCCTGACCTGGTCGGCGTACGCCGGCGCCAACATCGACGAGCTGCGCACCTCGCTCGGCCAGGCGACCCCGTCCGTCTCGGCGGCCGTGGCCGGCGGCGAACACGCCGGTCACGGCACGGGCACGGCGGGCGGCGGCACCGCCGGGCACGGCGTGGGCCTGGACAAGGTCCTCGCGGCGGCCCGGGCCGAGGGCCTCGGCAACCCGGTGGAGATCGTGCCGCCCGCGGACGCGGACAGCGCCTACGTCGTCAAGCAGGTCCAGCGCAGCTGGCCCACGAAGGCGGACGCCGTCGCCGTCGACCCGGCCACCGGCCGGGTCACCGACGAACTGCGGTTCGCCGACCACCCGGTGCTCGCCAAGCTCACCCGCTGGGGCATCGACCTGCACACCGGCGTCCTCTTCGGCCTCGGCAACCAGATCGCCCTCGCCCTGCTGGCGCTCGCCCTCGTGCTCCTCGTCCTGTGGGGCTACCGCATGTGGTGGCAGCGCGGCCGGGGTTCCGCCTTCGGTCGGCCGATCCCGCGCGGGGCCTGGGCCGAGGTGCCGCCCCACGTCCTCGTACCGGCCCTCGCCGCCGTCGCGGTCCTCGGCTGGTTCGTGCCGCTGCTCGGCATCCCGCTGGCCGGGTTCCTCGCCGTCGACATCGTCCTCGGCGAGATCGCGCACCGGCGCGGCCGGCGCAGCTACGGGAGTGCCACCGGCGTGAAGTAGCGTATGGCGGCACGCCGGTGGAGGTGAGCCGGCGAGTGAGCCGAAGGGGCTCTCCAGGCCGGCTCCGGTGTCCCTGCGGCGCATCCACGCCGGCTCGGGTGTCCCTGCGGCGCATCGGGCCGGAGCCAGGGCCGCCGGAGGCAGAGACAGGGAGGGCGGACGGGACGGGAGGACGGCCGGGCCCGTCGGCGCGGCCAGGGGGAACCGGAGGGCCAGGTCCTCGGTGCCCTGCGCGAGGCGGACGGCCCCGTCGGCGCGGCCTGGGTGCAGCAGCGCTCCGCGGGCGCCCCGGCGCCGACCCTCCCGGCGCCGGTGGCCACCGGTCCGGTGCCGCGCCGGGTGGCCGCGCTGCTGGCGCCGCCACCCGCGGCCCGTAACTGGCCGTCGGCGTTCACCTCGGTCGGTCTCGCCGCCTGGGGCGCCGCCGCCGGTGCCCTGGTGTCCGCGATGTCGTCGGCGAACGCTGCCGTCACCCTGTTCCTGATCCTGCACACGGCGACACCCCTGTGACGCGCGGGGACGGTTGAGACGCACCGGGGCCCGGTCCCCGCCAGGGAACCGGGCCCGCACGACGGCTCACCCCTGCGGCCACGTCTGCGGAATCGTCGCCGGCGCCGGTGCCGCCGGCATCATGCCTCCGGGAAGTCGCCCGCGAGTGCCGAGGCGATCCGCAGGTGCGGCTCCGCCTCCGCGTGCCGGGCCTGCCGCTGGAGCGTGCGGCCGAGCATCAGCCGGGCGTAGCGCTCCACCGGGTCCCGCTCCACGACGGCCCGCAGCTCGGCCTCGGCGCGGCTCAGCTGGGCCGAGTGGTAGTAGGCCCGTGCCAGCAGCAGCCGGGGTCCGGTCTGCTCCGGCACCTCCTCGACCAGCCCGGCCAGCACGCGCGCCGCACCCGCGTAGTCCTTCGCGCCGAAGAACAGCTGCGCGCGCTCCCACCGCTCGGCGGCGCTGCCGTGCTCGTAGTACGTGGTCTCCCCCTGCGTCCCCTGCGTCTCCACTCGTGACCTCCTTCGGCGGCCACAACGGGACGCAGTTGTTCAATATTCCACTGACTCGGGGGTGTGCCGCCCTGCACCGCGCTACGAAGGCGCCGCCGCGGGCCGCACGACCGCCCGGCGCTCTGGACGCCAGGTGGCGACCAGGGCCGCCGCGAGCAGCAGCTCGGCGATGTCACCGCCGTAGTACATGATCTCGGCACCGCCCTGGACCTGGGGCACGGGCGCGTGGATGCGCACCCAGAACCCGCCGTACATCAGCTGCGCTACGACCGCGTGCACCGCGATGGCACACCCCAGGCAGACCAGCCGGACCCGCACCCCGGGCCGGGCAGGGGACGGGTCCGGGCCGGCGACGGAGTGCGCGAACAGGCAACCCGACAGCAGGAAGTGTGCGTGCAGTAGCCAGTGCCCGGCAGGTTCGGCCATGACGGAGTCGTAGAGCGGGGTGAAGTACAGGACCGGGAGGCTGCCCGTGGACAGCAGCAGGGCGACGGCCGGGCGGGTGAGCAGACGGGCCGGGCCGCTGTGCAGGACCGCGGTGACGCGCCGGGCGCGCGCCGCGGGCAGCACGCGCAGCAGCAGGGTGACCGGGGCGCCGAGCACGAGGGCGAGCGGGGCGTACATGCCGATGAGCAGGTGCTGGGTCATATGGCCGCGGAAGTCCTGGTGCGCCCAGGGCGCGAGGGGCGGCAGCAGCGCCGCCGCGAGCAGGGTCAGCCCCGCGGTGAAAGCGACGGTGCGCCAGGGGTTCCAGGGCCGGGCCGGATTCCTGCGGTTCGCCCGGTGCGCCAGCAGAAGATAACCGGCGGCGCAGAGCAGCAGGGGCAGCAGCGGCAACACGGCCGCCGTGGCGCCCCCGCTCTGCTGATGATGCATGGGCATCGTGCCGTGGTCCATCAGCCGGCGTCTCCCGTCCGGCCGGTGCGGGCGGCCGCCGGATCGAAGGACCGTCCGCTGCGCCGCAGGAGCCCGCCGCCGGCCAGCAGCAGCGCACCGAGGAGGAGGAAACCGAGGTCCCACCAGAGCCGGTGCGGCCCGTCGTGCACGTGGTGGATGCCCAGGACGTGATGGTCCAGCACGCCCTCGACGAGGTTGAACAGGCCCCACCCCGCCAGGATCCAGCCCCACAGCACGCGGGAGCCCCACACCTGGCGCCGGCCGGCGGTCACCCGGGCGTACAGGACGGAGAGTCCACCGAGCACGGCGAGCCAGCACACCGTGTGGAAGACGCCGTCCCACAGGGTGTTCATCTGCAGCCCGGAAACGGTGTGCGGGTCGTAGTACTTCACGCCGATGCGGTCGTGGTCGGTGCTGCTGAGCATGTGGTGCCACCGCAGGAGCTGGTGCAGCAGGATGCCGTCGAGGAATCCGCCGAGTCCCACCCCCAGCAGGATCCCGGGCAGTTGCAGACTGGCGGGTGCCCTTACGGCACGGGTGTCGCGCACGGTGGTTTCCATCGCTCCTCGTCTCGGTCGAGCGCTCGGTCGATTCCTTGGTCGATTCCTTGGTCGTTGCGGCTGACCACCGAGACCTATCAGCTTCCCGGCTCCGGCGCTGCGGCACGCTCGGCCATGTGCGAGCGGCGGGAAACGGACGGGGTCGCGGGACTCGGTGTGCCGGCGCGGTGACAAGTGGTCACCTGGCCCTGCCGGGGCGGGAGTCGCTCGGGGTTCTGCACGGCCGCGGCTGCACGAGAACCTGCTCTTCCTCGTCACCGAGAGGCCTCGCAGGCACCCCTCTCGGTGACCGGATACGGGCCGGGACGACCATGACACCCGGCGCCGCGCCGGCGGTCGCCGAGGGGACCCGCGCCGCTGCCGCGCGCCGGGGCCGGCAGGTGAGCGTGTACGCGTGCTGACGGTCCTCGGGCGCGGCCGACGCAACACCGGCCCGGCGGGCCCGTCGGCTCGCCGCGAGCGTCGTAGGATGCGCATCCGCGCCGTACCGGAAGCGGGCGCCGGAGCCCCACCCGGCACGCGGTTCGTCCCTCGTATCGGGCGAAATGCTGAAAAACCATAACTTGGACGGTTTGTCCTGCGTTTCACCGGATGCGGGTGAGTACCCGCGACCGTATCTGGAAGGCAGGGAACCGATGAAACGGGCTACCCGAAACAGTTTGATCGCCGTGGCCGCCGCCTCGGGTGCGATGGCGGTGACGGTGCCGGTGTACGCCGACTCCGCCGCGGACGGTGCCGCGGGCGGCTCGCCCGGGCTGATCTCGGGCAACGGCATCCAACTGCCGGTGCACGTCCCGGTGAACGTGTGCGGCAACACCGTGAACGTCGTCGGGCTGCTCAACCCCGCCGCGGGCAACCGCTGCGCCAACGCGGGCGGCGACGCCGTGCGGAAGGACGAGCGGGCCGAGACGCCTGCCGGGGCGGCCGAGACGCCTGCCGGGGCGGTCGCCCACGGCGTCGAGACGGACTCGCCGGGCGTCGTCTCGGGCAACGGGATCCAGCTTCCGGTCGATCTGCCCGTGAACGTCAGCGGCAACAGCGTGAACGTGGTGGGCATCGGCAATCCCGTCTTCGGGAACCAGTCCGTGAACACCCCGGCCCACCCCGACGAGCCCGGCCGCTCCACGCCGCCCCCGGCCGAGCCCACGCCGCCCACCCGTGCCGTGCCTCCGGCCCAGCCCAAGCCGCACGCGAGCCGGCCGGCGACGCCCGTGCCGACCCCGCCCACCGTGCGGCAGCGCACGCCCGGCACCCTTGCGCACACCGGAGCGGACGGCACCTGGGCGGCCGCCGCCGCGAGCATGGCGTCGCTGGTGGGCGGGGCGGTGCTGTACCGGCGCTTCCGTTCCCGGGCGACCGGCCGGCAGGGCTGATCCCGGCCGCCCCGCCGGCAGCCGCGGGGCGGCCCGTCACTGACGCACCGAACCGGCCACGGCCCGCTGCCGCGCGCCGTGGCCGCGACGGCCCGGGTCGGCCGGTGCCGTGCGGCGGAGTCCGGCCCCGAAAGGCCGGCCGCCGGACCGGACTAGGGCCCTTCCTTCGGATCAGGCCGGCTCCGGGCGACAACGCCGCAGATGTGCGTGCCAGACCCCGCGACTCCGGCAAGATCCGAAAGAGAGGCCCTAGCGGTGCTCGGGGTTCTCGTAGTCGTGACGGCAGCCGGCGTCCCAGGCGGTGCGCCGGTTGCCGTACGCGGGGAAACCGCCGGCGTCCTTCAGCAGCCGCGCCAGGTGGAGCAGGTTCCAGGTCATGAAGGTGGTGTTGCGGTTGGTGAAGTCGTTCTCCGGGCCGCCGGAGCCGGGGTCGAGATAGGAGGGCCCCGGACCGGCCTCGCCGATCCAGCCCGCGTCGGCCTGCGGCGGGACGGCGTAACCCAGGTGCTGGAGGCTGTACAGGACGTTCATCGCACAGTGCTTCACGCCGTCCTCGTTCCCGGTGATCAGACAGCCCCCGACGCGGCCGTAGTACGCGTACTGGCCCGCGTCGTTGAGCAGGCTCGAGCACGCGTAGAGCCGCTCGATCACCTGCTTCATCACCGAGCTGTTGTCACCCAGCCAGATCGGACCGGCCAGCACCAGGACGTCCGCCGCCATGACCTTCTCGTACAGCTCCGGCCAGGCGTCCGACCGCCACCCGTGCGCGGTCATGTCCGGCCAGACGCCGGTGGCGATGTCGTGATCGACCGCGCGCACGACATCGACCCGCACGCCCTGGGCCTCCATGATGCGCACGCTGCGGTCGACGAGCCCCTGGGTGTTGCTGCGCTCCGGCGACCGCTTCAGCGTGCAGTTGAACACCAGGGCGCGCAGGTCGTCGTAGCGTGCGGGCGGTGCGTCGTCGGGCGTCGGTTCGGCGGTCACATGCACTCCGGGGGGTCGTGCCACCGTGTCCGGCCCGGTGGCGCAGGACTTCCATCGTGCTGGCCGGCCGGCGGCGCCGGTGACTTCGGCACAGCCGCCCCGGAGCAACCACCCTGACAGCGCAACGGGCTCACCGGCCGGTGAACGGCAGACGGCCGGCACCCGGCGAGCAGCGGACGGCCGCTCACCACCCCGTGAACAGCAGGTGGTTGAGCAGGAGCGCGAGCACCGCCTGTGCGGTGAGCCAGATCCGCGGCCTCGGCAGCAGGGCGCAGGCCGGGAGCAGCCACATCGCGAACGGCAGCCAGATGCGTTCCGTCTCCGCCTTGCTCATCCCGGACAGATCGGCGATCAGCAGGGCCGACAGGGCCGCCGCCACCAGCAGCGCGAAGCGGATCTCCGCCGCGGGAGCCGTGCGGCGCCGGCCGAGCACCGCGCCGGCCCGCCGCAGCCCCGCCGCCGTGGCCAGACCGGTGATCAGCACCGTGCACGCCAGGTTGGCCCACACCCAGTAGCCGTAGGGGCGGGTACCGCCGACACCCTGGTAGTAGCGCGTGACCAGCAGCCGGTACCCCTCCCACCAGTCGAACCCGGCCAACGTGAACACCACCGGTACGACCGCCGCCCCGGCCAGGAACAGGAGCAGCAGCCCCGGTCGCTCACGGACCCGCCGCCTGCCCACCGCAAGCACCGCCGCGCCGATCACCGCGAAGAGCGTCAGACCGTACGAGAGATAGCAGGTCAGGCCGAACAGCAGCCCGCTGCCCGCCGCCCAGGCCACGGACCCGCCGGTCACCGCGAGGGCCAGCAGGGCCACCGCCCAGGCGGCGACCGCCGCGAAGTACCCGTCGGCCGAGGCGCCCACCCACACGGCGGCCGGCGCCAGCACCACGAAGGGCGCCGCCCGCCGGGCCAGCGACTCGTCGGCCAGGGCCCGCACCGCCACCAGCACCGCCACACATGCGGTCGCCCCCACCGTGATGCAGAACGCCCCGGCCCAGCCCCCGCCGCCCAGGCCGGCCCGGTCCAGGAGGACGAAGGTGACGGTGGCCGCCGGGGGGTGCCCGGCGATGTGCGCGGGCCAGGGCTCGGGGGTGCCGCTCACGATGTGATGGGTGAAGTCGCGCAGGGCGGCCGGGATGTCGTGGAACCGGCCGACGACCGTGAGGTACTCGTTGCGGCTGGTCAGCCGGCCGGCCACGCCCCGCTGCCAGCCGTCGACCAGCGCCAGCGACCACGTCCAGGCCACGGCCGTGCCCCAGGCCGCCGGCAGCAGGCCGCGCCACGGCAGCCGCTCCGCGACGGCCGGCCCGTACGCCACCACTGCGGCCGCCACCGCGGCGGCGGCCGCAGTGCCCGGGCCCAGGTGCGGCTCCCACTCGGCGAAGAGCGGCGGCCAGTGCACGAACAGCGTGCGGTAGGCGTCCTGGAGGTGCCGGCCGACGAGCACGGCGACGAGGACGAGCAGGGCGGCGGCGGCAGCGGCACTCAGGTCGGCGCGCAGGCCGGGCCACCGGTCCCGCAGACGCGGGCCGGGACACCGGTCACGGAGGGAAGGCTGGGTCACACCGGAACGCTAGGACGGCGACCGGGGGAAGAAACGGACCCGCGATGCGACGTCAGCGTTTCGTCATGGGTTGCGCGCCGCTCCACCAGCCGCTTCCGGCCTACCGTCGGATCATGCGAGACGACCGTCCACGGCTTCCCTCTTCGCCCGGCTTCTGGCGCAGTCCGCTGCGCGGCCCCTGGTTCACCTCGATGCTCGGCCTCGTGCTGCTCGTGGGTATCACGGTGCTGTTCGTGACGGGCCTGGTGTCGTACGCCGCGTACAACCCGGGCCTCGACCCGGTGAACGACCAGACCCCGGGCAAGGGCTTCCTCGGCTTCTACCTCTTCGCCTGGCCGACGAACCCGCACTGGCTGTACCGGGCCACCCAGGGCCTGCACGTCACCCTCGGCATCACCCTGATCCCGGTCCTGCTGGCCAAGCTGTGGTCGGTGGTGCCGAGGCTGTTCGCCCTGCCCCCGGCCCGCTCGCTCGCACACGCCCTGGAGCGCATTTCCCTGCTGCTCCTGGTCGGCGGCGGGCTGTTCGAGTTCACGACCGGCGTCCTCAACGTCCAGCTCGACTACGTCTTCCCCGGCTCCTTCTACCCGTTGCACTTCTACGGTGCCTGGGTGTTCTTCGCCGCGTTCGTGGCCCATGCGGTGCTGAAGGTGCCGACGGCCCTGCGGAACGCCCGCCGACGGCGTGCGGGGCAGGAGCCCGGGGCACACGCGGCGGCCGGGGAGCCGCTGACGGCCGCCGGGCCCGGGGGAGGGGACCTGGTGTCGCCCCGGCCGGACCCGCCGACCGTCTCCCGGCGCGGCGCACTGTGGTTCGTCGGGGGTGCCTCACTGCTGCTGTTCGCCACGACCGTGGGGCAGAGCATCGGGGGCGCGCTGCGCCGCACCGCCCTGCTCGCGCCGCACGGCGGAGCCGACCCCGGCAGCGGGCCGAACGGCTTCCAGATCAACAAGACCGCCGCCTACGCCGGGATCGACGCGGCGGAGACCGGCGAGGAGGCCTGGCGGCTCGTCGTCACGGGACGCACCGGGACGGTCCGCCTCGGCCGCGCCGACCTGCTCCGCATGCCGCTGCACAGCTCGGCGCTGCCCATCGCCTGCGTCGAGGGCTGGTCGACGGCGGACCAGTGGTGGCGGGGGGTACGCCTGCGCGATCTCGCCGCACTCGTCGGCCACGACGGCGACCCGCCGGACGTGTTCGTGGAGTCCCTCCAGCGGCACGGCGCGTTCCGCCGCGCGGCCCTGCGCGCCAACCAGGTCGCCGACCCGCGCTCCCTGCTCGCCCTGTACGTCAACGGCGAGGAACTGTCCCCCGACCACGGCTACCCGGCGCGGATCATCGTGCCCGCCGCACCCGGTGTGCTGAACACCAAGTGGGTGGCCCGGCTGACCTTCGGAGACCTGTGATGCGCCCGCGCCCGCCCCTCGGTAATCCCTTCCAGATCCTCCTGCTGGCCTGTTCGTTCGCGCTGGCCGGCTATGCCGGGGTACGACTGTTCGCCGACGACTGGACGGCCGTGGCCCTGTGGCTGGTGGGGGCGGCCCTGCTCCACGACCTCGTGCTGCTGCCGCTGTACTCGCTCGCGGACCGGGCGCTCGTACGCGGACTCGGCGCTGCCCGGCGCCGGGAGTGGACCATGTACGTGCGTGTCCCGGCCGCGCTGTCCGGGCTGCTGCTGCTCGTGTGGTTCCCGCTGATCAGCGGGATGGTGGACCGGCGGTACCGGACCGCCACCGGCCTGTCGGCGGACGGCTACCCGGCGCGCTGGCTGCTGATCACCGCGGTGCTCTTCGGCGGCTCGGCGCTGCTCCTGGCGGTGCGGCTGCGCAGGGCGACGAAGCGGCGCCCGCCGGCCGTCCACTGACCGGCGGGGACCCAGCCCTGGGCGTACCGCAGCAGGGCCGGGGTGCCGACCCGCGCCCACGGGAAGGCTCCGCCGCCGCCGGTACCGGCAGCGGTGACGTCGACGACCTGCACCTCGGCCAGTTCGTCGACGTCCACCGCGGCCGTCTCGGCGATCAGCAGGCCGCCGGGGCACAGGAGCCGGGCGACCCGGTCCAGCAGGGTGCGCGGGTCGCCGCCGATCCCGATGTTGCCGTCCATGAGCAGCACGGTGCCCCAGCGCCCCTCACCGGGCAGCGGCTCGAACACCGAGCGGCGCAGGGCCCCGCCTCGACCGACTTCCGGACCGCGCCGTTCCCGGTCTCGCCGCTCCTGGTCTCGCCGCTCCTGGTCCAGCCGCTCCTGGTCTCGCCGCTCCCGGTCTCGCCGTTCCCGGTCCAGCCGTTCCCGGTCTCGCTGTTGCCCGTCTCGGCGTTCGCGGCCTAGCCCCAGCAGGGGTGACCGGAGCCGCCGCACGGTGTGGTCGACGGCGGCCTCACTGACGTCGATGCCGAGGACGGTACGGCCCCGGGCGGCGAGTTCCACCACCAGCCGTCCCGGCCCGCAGCCGACGTCGAGCACCGCGCCCTCGCACCGGTCCAGCACCGTCCGGTCCACCGCGTCCGCCCGCGCGCACCACCGCTCGACCTCCAGCGGCAGCAGCCAGCCGTCGGCACGGCGCAGGAACAGCGGGCCGTGCCCGGCGCGCAGGGCGGCGGCGTACGGGTCCGCCCCGGCCCAGGCGACGGCCGGCGGGGCGCTCATCGCCCGGTCCCGGGTCCGGCGTGTGCCGCGCACCGGGCCAGCCGGGCGGCGAACCGGCCGAGCGGCGCCAGCGCGGCGACCGCCGCCGCGTCGGCCGCGGTGTCCACGTCCCGCAGCCGGGGCAGGTCCCGCACCCGCAGCCCGGCCGCCGTCAGCCGCCGCCGCTGGACGGCGCCCGTCCGCGGCGTGGACATCGGCACCCCGCGCAGCAGCGCCGGGTCCGGCTCGGCCAGCCCCAGCGCCCAGAAGCCGCCGTCCTCCGCCGGGCCGAAGCAGGCGTCGTAGTCGGCGAAGTCCACGGTGAGCAGCTCCGCGGTCACCTGGGGGGTGTCCATGCCGATGAGCAGGGCGGGCCCCGTGCAGCGCGCGAACGCGTCGGCGAGCCGGGCGTCCAGGCCGCCCGCGCACTGCGGCACGACGTCGAAGCCGGGCGGCAGCCACGGGCCGGGAGTGCCGTCGAGCACCAGGACGCGCCGGGTGGCGGGGGCGGCCGCGACGGCGTGCAGGGTGTCGGCGAGCGCCGCTTCGGCGAGCGCCGCCGCGTCGGCCGGCGTGAACGGAGGGGTGAGCCGGGTCTTGACCCGCCCCGGTACCGGTTCCTTGGCGATGACGAGCAGAGTGGTCACCGTACGGCCCTCCGGCCCGCCGGGGGTTCGGCCAGGACCCGGCTCATGTCCCGCACCGCGTGCCAGGTGCCGAGCCAGGTGCCGGTCACCTTGGAGGTGCCGGTGCGCGGCAGATAGGGCACGTCGTGCTCGGCGATCCGCCAGCCGGCGTCGGCCGCGCGCACCACCATCTGCAGCGGATAGCCGCTGCGCCGGTCACTGAGACCGAGCGCCAGCAGCGGCTCCCGGCGGGCGGCGCGCAGCGGGCCGAGGTCGTGCAGCCGCACCCCGGTACGGCGGCGCAGCATGCGCGCGAGCGCGAAGTTGCCGGCCCGGGCGTGCGCGGGCCAGGCACCCGGGCCCCGCGCCCGCCGGCGGCCGAGCACCAGATCGGCCTCGCCGTCGAGCACTTCACGGACGAAGGGCACGAGGAGACCGGGATCGAGGGAGGCGTCGCAGTCGCAGAAACAGACGACGTCGGCGGTGGCTGCGCTCAGCCCGGCGTGGCAGGCGGCGCCGAAACCGCGCAGCGGCTCGTGCACGACGGTCGCCCCGAGGGAGCGGGCGATGTCCGCCGAGCCGTCGGTGGAGCCGTTGTCGACCACGAGGGCGCGCCAGCCCGCCGGGATCCGGGCGAGCACCCAGGGCAGGGCCGCGGCCTCGTCGAGGCAGGGCAGCACGACGTCCACGCGCGCCGGAACTGAAGGTGTCGAGGGGGTCACGACGCTCACCCTACGAATGGGAACCGGGCATACCGGACAACCGCTCCTTACGAAACGCGGACGTCGGGGGCGCTGCCCGGCCCGGGGAGCGACACCCGCGACGGGCCGGTGCGAGGCTGGGAGCATGCAGCAGCCGCACGTGCCCACGAGGGGCGAGGCCACGGCCGGGACCGCACCCGGCAGTGCCCCGCCCCACCCCCCGTCCGCCCCCGGTACCGGCCGCGTCCTGGTCGTCGACGACGACGCGACCGTCGCCGAGGTCGTCGCCGGATACCTCGGCCGCGCCGGGTACGTCGTCGACCGGGCCGACGACGGCCCCACCGCCCTCACCCGCGCCGCCGCCCACTGGCCGGACCTGGTCGTGCTCGACCTCATGCTGCCCGGCATGGACGGTCTGGAGGTCTGCCGGCGGCTGCGCGAACGGGCCCCCGTGCCCGTCGTCATGCTCACCGCCCGCGGCGACGAGGACGACCGCATCCTGGGCCTGGAGGTCGGCGCCGACGACTACGTGACCAAGCCGTTCAGCCCCCGCGAACTGGTCCTGCGGGTGCAGTCGGTGCTCCGCCGCACCCGCCCGGGCGCCGGGAGCCGCCCGCTGGCCGCGGCCGGTCTCACCGTCGACCCCACGGCCCGCCGCGCCACCAAGGACGGCGCCGAACTCGCCCTCACCCTGCGAGAGTTCGACCTCCTCGCGTTCTTCCTGCGGCACCCGGGCCGGGCCTACAGCCGGGAGGACCTGATGCGCGAGGTGTGGGGCTGGGACTTCGGCGACCTCTCCACCGTGACGGTCCACGTCCGCCGGCTGCGTGGCAAGGTCGAGGACGACCCGGCCCGGCCGCGCCTGATCCAGACCGTGTGGGGCGTCGGCTACCGCTTCGACCCCAGTGGCCGGCAGGAGGAGCACTGACATGCGCGACACCCTCCTCATCGCCCTGTACGCCTTCGCCGGCGCCGCCGCCACGGGCCTGGCCGGGGCGGCGGCGCTACGGCTGCTGCGCCGCCGCTCGCTCACTCTGTCCCTCGCCGTGGTCGCGGCGGTCGGCGTGGGCGGTGTCCTCGCCGGCACCCTCGCGGTCGCGTGGGCGATGTTCCTCTCCCCGCACGACCTGACCGTGGTGACGACGGTCGTCGCGATGGCCGCCGTGGTCTCCCTGGCGACCGCGCTGATACTCGGCCGCTGGGTCGTCGCCCGCAGCCGTGAACTCGCCATGGCGGCACGCTCCTTCGGCGACGGCGGCGACTTCGCCGCGCCCGCGGCCCCGGCCACCGCGGAACTGGCCGAGGTCAGCCGCGAGCTGGCGGCCACCAGCGCGAGGCTCGCCGAATCCCGGCAGCGCGAACGCATGCTCGAGACCTCGCGCCGGGAACTCGTCGCCTGGATCTCCCACGATCTGCGCACCCCGCTCGCCGGCCTGCGCGCCATGTCGGAGGCCCTGGAGGACGGCGTCGCCGGCGATCCCGACCGCTATCTGAAACAGATCCGCACCGAGGTCGAACGCCTCAACGACATGGTGGGCGACCTCTTCGAACTCTCCCGCATCCACGCCGGCACGCTCCCGCTGAGCCCGTGCCGGATCTCCCTCTACGACCTCGTCGGCGACGCCCTCGCCGGAGCCGACCCGCTCGCCCGCGCCCACGGCGTACGCCTGGTCGGCGACCGGGTGGAGCCGGTGCCGGTCGAGGTCGACGCCAAGGAGATGAGCCGCGTCCTGGGCAACCTGCTGGTCAACGCCATCCGGCGGACGCCCGCCGACGGCACGGTCGCCATCGCCGCCGAACGCTCGCCCGACGGGGTCGTCCTCTCCGTCACGGACGGCTGCGGCGGCATCCCCGAGGAGGACCTGTCCCGCGTCTTCGACACCGGCTGGCGCGGCAGCCACGCCCGCACCCCTCCGGCCGGCGCGGGCCTGGGCCTCGCCATCGTGCGCGGCATCGTCGAGGCCCACCGGGGCCGGGCCTCGGTGCACAACATCCCGGGCGGCTGCCGCTTCGAGGTCACACTGCCGACGGCTCCGTAACCGCCACCCGGGCCCCACAACCGGCCCGGCACACACCGGCCGCGGCCCCGGAGGGCAAATGCTTCAGATGGGGCACGGGAAGCACCTGAAATCTGGCTGGTCCCTGCGGGCCAGTTCTGTGGGTACTACAGTTTCCTGTGTGCGACGCGTCACACAGCGTCGTGTGCCAGGCAGCCGGGGCAGGCATGCCTTTGCATCCGGCTTGTTCCAATTGGGGGGCACTGTGCGGGAAATGAGCAAGGGCTCGAACGTGGCTCTGACGGCCTTGAGCGAGAACGTCGGGTCCCTGATCGTCAGTCTGGGCTGGGGGAGCCCGTCTGGCGAAGGCGACGCGGACGTTTCCGTCCTGCTGCTGGACGCAAACGGCAAGGTCCGCAGTGACGCCGACTTCTACTTCTACAACAACCCAGTCGCTGCCGACGGAAGCGTGCAGCTTCTGGGCAAGACGCCGACGGTGGACGGGAGCGAGGACCGGATCAGCTTCGACTTGACGGCGGTATCGGCTGACGTCGACCGGATAGTCGTGGCTGCCAGCCGTTACGACGGAGCGCGCTTCGGGCAGCTTGAGAACGTGAGGCTGTCGCTGGCCGACGGGGCCGGTGAGGATCTCCTTCACTTTCCCGTCGATGATGTTGACTCGGTGAGTGCGATCATCTTCGGTGAGCTGTATCGACGCGGAGAAGAGTGGAAGTTTCGCGCTGTGGGCCAGGGCTACGAAGCTGGTCTCGCTGGTCTGGCCATGGACTTCGGCGTCGATATCGATGACGACGCGTCGACAGAGGAAGCACAGGTCGATGCGAGCGACGATCAGGCGGACATGACGGCTGCGGCCCCGGTCGGCGAGCCGGAATCACAAGGATCGCTGGGGGCCGTTCCGTCTCCTCGGCGACCTGAACATGGTGGCGAACCGCAGAAGCCAGCCGCTCGACCGCGCACGGCGAAGAAGAAGGTCACTCTGCCCAAGGCGGTCAGAAAGACCTTGGCGGAGAATGAATCGTGGAGGCAGGCCCGGCTGTTCCCGGTGTCGGCGCTCAAGAGTGACCGGGATCGTGAAATGCGGGCCACCTCCGTGCTGCTGTCCGTGATGGCCCAGGTGCCTGAACTGGGCAGGAGACTCACCGCCGCTTTCGGAGCGCCGGCGGGCCGCATGGAGACCTTCACCGAAGTCACACTGCCGCACGGCGATACGCCGCGACGGCCTGACGGGGTGATCCGAGTCGAGCGGGCCGGGAAGCTGTGGACGGCGCTGGTCGAGACGAAGACCAACGGGAACGCCCTCAAGCCCGATCAGGTACAGGCGTACATGGACATCGCCGCACGCCGTGGCTACGAGGCAGTGATCACGCTGTCAAACGATGTCGCGTTGGACGGCAGCCCGCTCGTCGACGTCAAGATCGACGGACGGCGCAAACACAAAGTGGCGCTCCGGCACCTGTCGTGGGCGGAAGTCGCGCACCAGGCGCAGATGCTGATCCGGCACGAGGGCGTCAGCAGCGGGGCGCATGCGTGGCTCCTCCAGGAACTTCTGCACTACTTGCAGCACGATAACTCCGGCTGCCACGGCTTCCAGAACATGGGCCCAGCCTGGGTGCCTGTACGCAACGGAGTCGACGACGAGACCTTGTGTCAGGGAGATGCACGCGCGCTGGAAGTCGTCGAGAGCTGGGAGCGGCTGATCCGTCAGGTGTGTCTCGGGCTGGGCGGTGAGTTGGGGCAGAAAGTACTGCCTGTCCAGCGCGCCAAGAGGGGAACGGATCCGGCAGCACGCCGGAGCAATCTCGCCGATCAGCTGTGCCTCGAAGGGCTGCTGCAGGCGGAACTGCGCATCGAGGGAACGCCCGGCGTTCTGGCGATCAGCGCGGACCTCCGTACCGGCAAACTGCGCACCTCCATTGAGATCTCGGCACCAGAGCAGGGCTACCCCTTGTCGTGGGCGAAACGGCTCGTTCGTGCGTTGGCCGAAGCGCCGGCGGACCTGCACATCGAGACCCTGGTCGAGGGGGGCACTGGTGGCCCCCGGGGCACCTTGGAGAGGCTCCGTCCTGAGCCGGCCGACCTGCTCCCGAAGGACAGCAGTGCCCAAATTACCGGCTTCCGCTTGTCATTGTTCAAGGGAATGGGAAGTAGCCGGGGCAACGCCGAGTCCGGCTTCATTCGAAGCGTCGATGAAGCGGTGCACCGCCTCTACACCGGCGTGGTGGTGCATTTGGATCGTGTGACACCTCGCCGAGCCCCCTCCAGGGAAAAGATGGCCACGGTCTAAGCCAGTGGTCACCGTGGCCAACTGGCCGGCAGCCGCTCTCAGACCCCTGGACCTGCCCGAGGGCCTTCGGGTTTGCCGGTGCTGACCAGGACAGATTCCCCATATCCTGTCCACGAATAGTCCACAGACCCCGTCCTGGGGCCGCTCACTGCTGCATTCGCGTGCATCACCGCGAAGACCCCGGCCTCAGCGTTTCGGCTGGTGACGGGGTCTTTGGGCACCTCATGCTTGTTGCCCCGGCAGGATTCGAACCTGCGCACAAGGCTCCGGGGGCCGCGCTGACCGAGACCCGTACGCGGCGGTCATGTTCGTGGCCGCGGCTCTGCGGGCCGGGTCAGTCGGCGGCCGCGAACTCGCGCATGCCCTCCGCGAAGCCGACCTCCGGCTTCCAGCCCAGTTCGGTTCGCAGCCGCGCGGAGTCGGCCGTGATGTGCCGTACGTCCCCGAGCCGGTACTCCCCGGTGACGACGGGCGCGGGCCCGCCGTGGGCGTCGGCCAGTGCGTGGGCCATCTCGCCGACCGTGTGCGGCTCGCCGCTGCCGGTGTTGTACGCGATGAGCGCGCCCGCCGCGGAACCGGCCTCCAGCGCCACGGCGTTGGCCGCGGCCACGTCCCGCACGTGCACGAAGTCCCGCCGCTGACGCCCGTCCTCGAACACGCGGGGCGCCGCACCGCGGGCGAGCGCGGACCGGAAGAAAGAGGCGACGCCCGCGTAGGGGGTGTCGCGGGGCATCCGGGGCCCGTACACGTTGTGGTAGCGCAGCGAGACGGCGGACCCGCCGGTCGCGCGGGCCCAGGCGGCGGCCAGATGCTCCTGGGCCAGTTTGGTCGTGGCGTACACGTTGCGTGGGTCGACGGGCGCGTCCTCGCCGACCAGCCCGGGAGCGAGGTCGGCACCGCACACCGGGCAGGCCGGCTCGAACCGCCCCGCGTCCAGGTCGGCGACGGCCCGCGGGCCCGGCCGTACGACCCCGTGGCGCGGGCACTCGTACCGCCCCTCCCCGTACACCACCATCGACCCGGCCAGCACGAGATGCCGTACGCCCGCCTCGGCCATGGCGGCGAGCAGCACGGCGGTGCCGAGGTCGTTGCGGGAGACGTACTCCGCCGCGTCCGCGAATCCCACCCCGAGCCCGACCATCGCCGCCTGGTGGCAGACGGCGTCCACGCCGGCCACGGCCTGGGCGACCGCGGCCGGGTCGCGCACGTCGGCGCCCGGATCCGTTCGTACGTCGAACACGACAGTCTCGTGCCCGCGCGCCGTCAGCGCCTCGACGACATGAGAGCCGATGAACCCGGCACCGCCGGTGACCAGTACACGCATACCCCCACGCTAGGCCTGCCCTGTCCCGGACCACCGGACCATACCCGGCACGTCACGACTCCGTAAGACGACCCCGCCCGGCGCCCGGCCGGCGTTTGACGCGCACTCGGTCTCCGCCTCGGGACGTTCAAGGTCGCAGGGCGTAGCAGCGCAGCACGTCGAGATCCGCCGTGCGGACGACGGACCAGCCTGCCGTGAGCGTCTCCGCCTCGGCGGCGGTGATCCCGAGGTGCTTGCGCGGATCGCTCGCAGGGCGGCGGCCGGCCACTTCGGTGACGACCCAGAAGGTTCCGCCGGGCGCGAGGACATGCCGCACGCGGTCGAGGAAGGCCGGCTTGTCGTCCAGCCAGCGGTAGACCAGACGACAAGCGACGACGGCGTATGCGGGGTCCGGCAGCGTCGCGATGTCATCGGTGGTGAAGTCCATGAGCCGCCAGGCCGGCCCGTCACCGAGTCGACCTGCCCGGCTGTTCTGGGCCGCGGCGATGGCGCTGGGCGCGAAGTCGATGCCGGTGGCGCGATAGCCGAGCTTGTGGCGGCGCCGAGGGCGGTCTCGACCATCGTCAGCTCCGCCGCCCATGCCAGCACCGGCCGCAGCCGCCCGGTCAGCCACGTCACCGTGACGCCCAGCAGGGCACGCAGCCCGGTGGCCGCGGCGATCACCGCGAGTTGCGGAGCCGCCTCCCACAGCCGGTCGGTGACGTCGCCCGACGAGATCAGCGCGGTGATCGTCCCGGTGACCGCGAGCAGCCCCAGGGCCGCGAGGGCCCCCGTGCCCACCTGACAGGCGAGCAGCCCCACCGTGGCCGCACGGTCCGCCCGCCAGGCCATCCTCAGGGAACGCAGGACCAGCGCCGGCGGCCGCCGCGCCATCGTCCCGGTCGTCATCTGTGCGCCGGCCCGGAGCCGGGACGCGTCGCGGTACAGGAACTCCTCACTCTGCGCGCTGCTCACGCCGTCCGGTGTGTGCGTGTCCGGTGCGTGCGTGTCCGCCGTGTCTGGTGCCTGCGTGTCCGCCGTGTACGTATCGGGTGTGGGCGTGTCGAGCGGGGGTGTGTCCGGTGTGTCGGGAGCGGGTGGTCCTCGAGTGCTGGCCGAAGTCAACGCGGTCCCCCTTGAACGGTCGTGCGGCTGGCTCGTGAGGCTCAACGACCCGGCCCCGATTTCGAACACATGTGTTTCAGTCGGACGGGAAACCCCGAATTCCCGCGCGCGCCGGAGCATGCGGGTGGCACCGACCCTTGCCGTACAAGGACCGGACTCCGCACGGGTGATGGCCGAAACGCCGAGCGTGCGGTCGGCCGCCTGTCCGCGCGTCGGAAGCCGGCCGGCGGGCGGCGTCCGTCATCCTGTCGGCACCCGGCCCTGTCCTGATCCCGCGTGCCGGGCCCGTCGGGGGCTGGCCGCCGCGGCCGCCCCCTCCCTACGGTGAGGGGGGCACCGCCTCCTCTCCCCACGGTGAGGGGGTACCGCCCCCTCGTGTGACGCCGTCGCGGGCCGCGCCGGACATCGGCCGGGCCCGGGAAGGAGACCGGCCGCATGACCCCTCCGCCGCAGGACCCGCACGCCACGCCGGATGCCGCCCCCGCCCCGTCCGCGCCCGCCCCCGCCCCGTCGGCGCCCGCCCCCACCCCGTCGGCACCCGCCCCCACCCCGTCACCCGTCCACACTCCACCGACTCCCGCCCACACTCCACCAGCGTCCCCCGCCACTCCGTCGGCGCCCACCTCCACCCCGTCGGCGTCCGTCGCCACCGCCGGCCCGGCGCTGCTCGACGAGGCGCGACGGCTGGCCCCCGAGGCCGTCGCCCTGCGCCGCGCCCTGCACCGCGGTCCGGAGCGGGGTCTCGAACTGCCCGCCACCCAGCGCCTGATCCTCGACGCGCTCGACGGCCTCGGCCTGGAGATCCGCACCGGCCGCGCCCTGTCCTCCGTCACCGCGACCCTCACCGGAGCCGCCGACGGCCCGACGATCCTGCTGCGCGCCGACATGGACGCGCTGCCGCTGACCGAGGACACCGGGCTGCCGTTCGCCTCCGGCGACCCCGGGCTGATGCACGCCTGCGGGCACGACGCCCACATGGCCATGCTGGTGGGCGCGGCCCGGCTGCTCGCCGGACGGCGCGCCACGCTGCCGGGACGCGTGGTGTTCATGTTCCAGCCGGGCGAGGAGAGCCATCACGGAGCCCGGCACATGATCGAGGAGGGGGTGCTGGAGGCCTCCGGGAGCCGGGCCGACGCCGCCTTCGCCCTGCACGTGCACCCCAACATGCCCGCCGGCGTGCTGCGGTTGCGTCCCGGACCGCAGATGGCAGCTTCCGACCGGTTCCGGGTGCTCGTGCGCGGGCGCGGCGGCCACGCCTCGGCGCCGCACACCGCCTGCGACCCGGTGCCCGTGGCCTGCGAGATCGTCCTGGCGCTGCAGTCGATGGTCACCCGCACCCTGGCCGCCGACGACACCGCCGTCCTCAGCGTGACCCGGCTGGACGCGGGCACCGCCACCGGCATCATCCCGGACACCGCCGAACTCGGCGGCACCCTGCGCACCCTGTCCGAGCCGACCCGGCAGCGGCTGCACGAGGCGATCGCCCGCGTCGCCCACGGCGTTGCCGCCGCGCACGGGGCGACGGCGGAGCCGACCATCGAGTCCGGCTATCCGGTCACCCTCAACGACGCCGAGTTCACCGGCTTCGTCCGGCGCACCGTCACCGAGGCCCTCGGCTCCGAGGCGGTGGACGTGCTGCCGACCGCGCAGCTGACGGCGGAGGACTTCTCCTACGTCCTCCAGGAGGTCCCCGGCGCCCTGGCCTTCCTCGGCGCGTGCCCGCCGGACCTGGACCCGCACGAGGCCCCGTCACTGCACTCGTCCCGCATGCGCATCGACGAGGACGTGATCACCACCGGTATCGCCTGCGAGGCCGCCGTCGCCTGGGCCTTCCTCAACGACCGCCACCCGGCCCCGGCCCGCCACCCGACCCCCACCCGCTGACCGACCCCGGCCCGCTGACCGACCCCGGCCCGTTGACCGCCTCCGACCCGCCACCACCCCAGCCCGTTGACCGCGCCCGCCCCACTGACCATGCCGTGCCCGGTGCCCGGTGCCCGGTGCCCGGTGCCCGGTGCCCGGTGCCCGGTGCCCGGTGCCCGG
Organism: Streptomyces actinomycinicus; assembly: GCF_016741775.1. GTDB lineage: Bacteria > Actinomycetota > Actinomycetes > Streptomycetales > Streptomycetaceae > Streptomyces > Streptomyces actinomycinicus. The sequence continues at coordinate 158,436 of NZ_JAERRK010000020.1, forward strand.
TGCCCGCTGCCCGGTGCCCGGTGCCCGGTGCCCGGTGCCCGGTGCCCGATGACCATGCCGTGCCCGGCGCCCGGGGACCACGCCCTGGCCGGTGCCGGTGCCGGTGCCGGTGCCGGTGCCCGTGCCCACGCCCTGGCCGGTGCCCGTGCACCCCGGCCTCACGGCACAGGGTGTGCGCAGTCCGTCCGGGGCGGCGGCGGTGTCGTGTCACCCGACTCCGCGTCGGCGGTGGTCAGCACCCTGACACTCAGGGCGCACTCGACCGCCTTCAGGGTGTGGAACACGATGTAGTCCCGGTGCCCCCCTGGGCTCGTACCCACGCCGAGCAGCATGCCGACGATCATCGCGCCGTACACCCTGTGCCCGTCGATCACCGTGTCGATCGGCACGAACACGGGCGCACCGGAGTCACCTTTCTGGGCGATGTCCTGGTCGGGCTTGTCCCCGACGGCCAGCCCCAGGGTGCACCGGTGCGGCGGGACCTCCTCGCAGTTCTCGCCGTCGGTCAGCGAAGTGACCTCGATGTCGCAGACGAGCCTGGTGTACGAGCCGCTCGTACACACCTTCTGGCCGGCGACGGGCGCGTCGGCCGTGCCGAGCACCCGGCGGGCGACGGGCGCGCCCGGGACGCCGCCGTCGACCCAGATGGTGGGTGCGTACACCTGGGGCCTGGCCCGGGTTCCGGTGATCAGCGAGGCGTCCACCTCGTCGTCCCAGAACGCCTTGACGAACGTGCCGAACCGGAACTCGCCCGAGGTGGCCTCCACCTGGATCCGGGCCGCGGGGCAGTGTCCCGCGGTGGCCATGGCGCGCTTGCCGTCCTGTTCCCTGCGCACGGCGAAGCCGGACGTGCAGTCGGCCCCGAGCATCGTGATCCGGGCGCCGCCGCGGTGCGGCTGCGGGTCGTTCAGGCGGCTCGCCGGGGCCGCGCCCGCGGGCGAGGACCAGACCAGCACGAGGAGCAACGCCATCATGCAGCCGGACATCGATCGTCCCCACATGCCGTCCCCCAGAACTCGAAGCAGAACTCGAAGTCGATCAGAACTCGAAGTCGATACGGCCGAGCAGGCCGACGTTCAGGTCGAAGTGGTCGGCGTGCACCAGGCGCCGGGCGGCGGGCACCGCCGTGCCGCTCACCGTGACGGTGTCGGTGGCCGTGTCCGGGTCGGTGCGGTACAGCTCGTGCTCCTGCACCAGCAGCCGGTACCGGGTCAGCACCTGCCCGGCCGGCGGTGCGATCCCGCCGGTCCAGGCGAATCCGCTCCCGTCGGACCGGCAGGTGAGCTGCACCGGGTCGCCGGCCTGCTTCCAGTCCATGTCGTCCTCGCCGACGGCCGCCCGGCTCTGCAGGGTCACGGTGACCCGGCGGCTCGCGGCGGCCGCGCTCACCCCCGTGCCGCCCGCCTCACCCAGCTCGTTGTACGTCGCCGGGCCGGTCAGCCGGACGGTGAGCCGGTCGCCCTCGCGGCGACCGGTGACGGTGCGCGGCGGGACGAGCTGTGCGAAGTCCGCCCGCTCCACCGTCGAAAGGTGCAGCGGATCGACCGAGTACGGCTGGTAGCGGGCCAGGGCGAGCCGCAGGTACGGGAAGTAGTGCGGGTGCGGTCCCGTGGTGCCGCCGTACGGGTCCACGTCGATGTCGGCGTACCAGAGCCGCCGTTCCTGGTGGTACTGCGGCGTGAAGGCCACCGCGTTCACCGGTACCGGTGCCGCGTCCGGTGATTCGGCGAGGCGCAGGCCGGTGGGGGCACGTTCCGCGTTCGGGAAGTGCCCGGCCGCCGGGGCGGGCAGGGGAGTGGTCTCGCCCCAGACGGGATCCACGCCCCAGCGCGTGGCGAAGGTGTCGGGCAGGGTGGTGCCCGGATCGAGGATCACGGCGAGCATCTCGTCGTCACCGGAGGAGAACCACGGTCGCTTCAGGAACACCCGCAGCCCGCCGGGCCGGCGGAGCTGGGTGACCGTGCCGTGCTCGCGGTCGACGGTGCGCTCCCTGCGGAACGTCGGCACCGTGTACGCCACCACCGGCGGCTCGGGACGGCGTGAACTCGGCACCGCCAGCGCGTCCGTGGCCGGACCGACGCGGGTGACGTTGGCACGGTCCTCGGTGAGGCTGGGGTGGAAGTACTCGCGGAACCGGGTGACGGCGGTCGGCGTGTAGCGGACGTTGCGGTGCCGGGTGTCACCGAACTCGTGGCGCCGGTCGACCTCGGTCAGCTCGTCGGTGTACCGCAGGTTGATGTCCTCCAGGTGGGTGTGGCCGTCGATCCGGGCGGGTGCCGGCCGGGTGACGTCGTCCAGCCACTCGCTCCAGTGCGCGTCCACTTCGACGTGCCCGCTGCTCTCGGCGTGACTGGTCAGCCGCCCGGTGACCCGGACGGCGCTCTGCCCGGCGGTGCGGTGGAGGACGAGCCCCGCGAGTTCCGGCCGGTGCACGGGCTTCTCCACGGCGTGCACGAGGGTCAGTTCGACCCACGGGGTGAGCATCCAGTTCTCGCCGTCCGCGCTGGCCCGGGTCACGAACTCCTTGTCCTGGTCGGGAAGTTCCGCCCAGAACGGGGACGCGGTCAGCAGGCTCCACTGGCGCAGCAGCGGCAGCTTCCGCGGGTTGAGGTAGCAGCTGAGCCGTACGGTGACGATCTCGCCCTTGGCCAGGAACACCTCCAGGACCCGTTCCAGGAGGCCGTCGTGCCAGCGCGGCTCGTCCGTGCCCTCCTTGACGCGCACCTTGAACGGTTTCGCCTGCGGCCACGGCCCGGGGAACGGAATCTTGCGGTTCTCGGTGTCTCCGGGCAGGCCGCGCAGCATGACGCCCTCGGCCAGTACGTCCGGGAGGTACGGCAGGATCAGCCGTTCGCCGCTGTGCACCACGTACTCGCCCTGTTCGAGTTCCGCGCCGCGCCGGGGCAGCGGCAGCCGGGTGAGCGGCAGCGGGTCGTGGACGTCGTGCTTGGCGATGTGGATCTCGCCCTCGCGCAGCAGGTCGTGCTCGAGGTGCGGCCAGTCGGCCTCGCGCACCACGGTGTCCAGGAAGGACCCGGACTCGCGGGAGGCCGCCGCGAAGTACTGTTCGCGCAGCCGCGCCGGTTTGTCCGCGCCGAACGCGGCGTCGAACACGCCGTGTTCCTCGGCCATGTGCAGGGCGGTCTTGGGCGGTGCGACGTGCCGTTCCGCGACCGGCTTGTACCGCCGGTCCAGGCCGTCCACCTCGGAACGGGCCTCGTGGTCGGGGACGTTCGAGCGGAGCAGCACGTAGGCGTCGGTGGAGACCGGCCGGTCGTCGTCCGTGACGGTGCTGCGGATGACCAGCCGCTCCGCCGACTCGCCCTCGCTGAACGGCAGCAGCGGCAGCACCACGGGCTGCGGCACCGGTTCCCAGCGGCCGTAGGTGATCGCGTCGGACCGTACCGTGTCGGGCGTGCTCGCCGTGTGGGGGAGGCTGTTGCCCGCCAGGTCGACGACCCTGGCCCGCATCCGGTAGGTCCGGCCGTAGCGCAGCACGGGCAGCGAGCCGGGCTCCGCGGTGAACTTGGTGTCCAGGGGGACGTCCGGCGACACCGGTGGGGCCGGGGCCTCCGGCTGGTTGTCCAGTCCGATGGTCCGGCCGGGGCGGGGGGCCGCGAGGCTCCACCCGTCCCAGCCGAACACCGCCTGGTGTCCGTACATCTGACGGTCGTCGGCGGCGTCGGCGGTCACCGCGCTGCCGCGGACCAGGCCCTCGTCCGGAGCGGCCTGGACCGGCACGGGCTGCCGGCCAGGCCGGCGAATGGTGTACCTGCCCCTGCGGCGCAGCAGTGAACGCCACTGGGTGACCTCGCCGGTGGCCGGATCGACGGTGCCGATGTCCACCCGGTAGCCGCGTACCAGGTGCTCGGCGGCCAGTTCCACCTCGCCGGTGGCCGCCTGCCGGCCGAGGTCGGCGCCGATCAGACCGGCCAGGTGCCGGTCGCGGTCGTTGTGCAGCAGGGTGATCCCGCCGCCGCGGGCTGCCGGGGTACCGGTGCCCACCACCTGGTCGGCGACCGACCCGATGCCCGACGGCACCGTGGAGCCCCACAGGGTGTCGATGGTGCGGGCGTAGTCGACGTGCCGGAGTGCGGCCCCGTCCACGTCGAGTTCGGTGAGGTGCCAGGTCTCGGGCGTGCCGAGGTTCAGCATCCGGCCGGTGATCACGTCCGCGGTGTCGCTCGCCGCCTCGAACACACTGCCCCGGACGTACCTGACCTTCGTCCAGGGGCAGTGGGGCTCGGCGTTGAGCAGGGCGGCGTCGGCGATCCGGTCGTCGAAGTGCACCTGGACCCTGGTCCCGCCGGTCACTGCGGCGGGCATCGTGAACTGCACGTCGACGACGAGACCGAACCTGCGCTGCAGTTCCGGATAGTCACCGAGCAGGCCGCACGCCTCGTGGAAGTCGACCCGGTGCTGTGGCACGGCGGCGCGTGCGGCCGGTGCCTTGCCCCGGTCGTAGAACCGGATCGCCTCGGCCAGCGGCAGCATCCGCTTGTCGTCACCGGTGTACACGGAGGTCGTACGGTCCATGTGGACCGGTGCGCGGCCGTCGTCGGCGACGGCGCGGGGCGCCGGACCGCCGCCGCTCGCCCGCAACGCCGCCTGCACCGCCGCGTGGCCGGTCCCCGGATCGCGGCCGAGGAGCAGTACCGGCTCGGAGATCATGTCGACCAGCCGGAACAGCGCCGGATGCTCCCAGCCGCGGTGGTCGGTGGGCGGTTCCTCGCACAGCAGCCGCTCCTGGCGGGCCCACTCCCGGCGGAGCCTGCTCCGCGTGGTGTCCACCGCGACCGCCTGGTACACCCCGGTCACCTCGTCGTGCACCAGCTTGCCCGGGTACGAGCGCAGGGTCCGCCGCTCGGCCGCGAACGCGCCGGCCGGCGGGGGCGGCGCCTTGGGCGGGCGGACGAAGGTGTCGCCGGGGAACAGGGCCGTCCACAGGGCGGGGTCGGCGCCCGGGTACCGGCCGGTCGGGCGCAGGTCCTTGACCACCGGCCCCTGCGCGGTGCCGAACCGGAGCCACAGCGAGGGCAGCAGCCCGGCGAGCCGCTCCGGCCAGTGCGCGAAGTACCCGGAGTCGCCGAGCCGGCTGATCTCCGTCAGCCGTGGGGCGACCAGGACGGACACGCGCACCGTGTCCCCGTCGGCCACTCCGTCGGGAAGCACGGTCCATCGGATGCTGTCCATGATCAGTCCACTCCCGCGAAGGCCGTGCAGTAGTCGAAGACCGGGTCGATGTGCGCACCTGTCGTGGGATCGTCGTACGGCGACATGAGGTCGGCGAACGACGGCGGTACGACGGCCGGGCCGGGCTCGGCCCCGAGCAACGCGGTGTGCGGCCCGCTGCCCGCGAACCTCCTCTCGCAGTGGATCGTCACCGATTCCTCGAAGAAACCGATCTCGATGCTGATGGTCAGGCTGGCCCGGCCGACCGCGTAGCCGTCCTCGTAGCCCAGTTCCATGTACAGCTCGATGGAGGCCGAGACGATGCCGAGGACGTCGACCTCGCCGCGCGCCCGCAGGTAGCCGACGAGTTTGACGGACTTGGCGGCCAGGTCGAGCCGGAAGTAGATGCCGGCCATCACCGACAGGCTGCCGCTGGCCACCCCGAAGTCCATCGACACCGCGGCCCCGAACTCCAGGGCGGCTTCGAGTACGGCGATGTCCTGGGGCGTCAGCACGATCCCGAAGTAGCCGCCGCCGCCGAGCATCGACACGGTCAGCCGGAAAGGTGCCTCACGCCGGCAGAAGGAGAATCCGGCCTGCAGCGGGGTGTCGCCGATGAACGGCACCGAGAACCCGGCGTTCAGCGAGAGGTTCTCCAGGCTGAACACGCCTACGGCCGCATTGGGCAACTGCATCGAGTAGGCGGCGTGGACGCCTCCGCCGTCGACGGTGACGGCCGGCGGGTCGCTGAAGCCGTCGAGGGGGATGAGCTTGCGCAGCGTCTGGACGAACGCCAGGTTCCCGACGAAGTCGACACCGCGGAACTTCACCTCCACATCGGGTTTCCGCCCGGCGCGCATGGTGAAGCGGATCCCGTCGAAGTGCAGCACGACCGCTTCGAAGTGCGGAACCATGCGCAGCTCGAACTCGCCGAGAGTGCAGGTGATGTCCGCGGCCTGCGGCTGCTGCGGGTGCAGAGAGCCGCGCAGATCGGCGGCGAGAGTCAGCTTGCCCACCGGCCAGAAGACCGCTTCCTCGGGCGTCGTGGGCGTCTCCGCGCCGGGGGTCCACGCATGGATGTCGGGCTGCCACTCCAGCCGGGAGTTGACGACGTCGGGCAACTTGGCGCCGAGGGCGGCGAGTTCGACCGCCTTCTTCAGCGCGAGTGCCTGTCCCACCGCGCTGTCCCAGGTCCCGGCCTGCTCGGCGATGCGGCTGAGCAACTGCCGGACGGCGAGGTCCACCGCGGCGGGCAGCGCGTCGCGCAGCGCGGTGAGCGCGTCGGAGAACGCGGTGAACCCGTTCTCCACTTCCTCGATGGTGGTGGGTTCGGGCGACTGCTCCAGCTGGCCGGTGATGAAGTCGACGAGCAACTGCGTGAAGGCGGCCGCGGCATCCGTCACCCGTACGACCGACTCGGCGATCTCCGGGAACTGTTCCTCGAGTCCGGTCAGCGGATCACGCAGCCCGCGGAGGTCGCCGAGGAATCCGGTGACCGCGTCGACCGTCGCGGTGAAGAAGTTCGGTGCCTTGAGGTTGTCCAGGCCGGTCTCGCTCATGATCTCGGCGAGCGGGAACATCCCGAACAGTTTCGCCCCGGCCAGCTCCCCGAAGTAGTCGAGCGGACTGAACCTGCCCTGGAGGAGCCTGGCCCACTTGTCCGCGCCCGCGGTGGTGCCGTCGGCGGGGCGGACGGGGCTCGCGGCCACCGGCCCGGTGAGCCGGGACAGGCCGGCGACCGGGAAGTTGGGCTGGGCGAGCGCCCCGGCGCTCTGGCCGCCGTGCCGGAAGGTCAGGTCGAAGGGTTCGGCCAGCTCGATGAACACCTGGCCCTTGTTGGCGTCGGTGAAGCCGCTCCGCGCGTAGGGCTCGGGGTAGAACACCGACCGTGCCCGGTCGCCGCCGTATCCGGTGCCGAACCGGCTCAGCGCGGGGACCACGGCCCGGGCCCAGCGTACGGTCGGCAGGAAGCGGGGGTGGTCGGTCGGGTCCAGGTCGAGGAGCGACGGGGCGGTGGCCGCGCCCCAGACCAGTAGCCCGGTCGCCAGGGTGGTGTCGCCGGGTTTCCGGCTGGGCGCGTACGCGATGTCCTGCCCGCGTACGTCGGCGACGACCCGGCCGACGCCGGCACGGCCCGTGTCCGGCGGCTCCTGCGTCGGCTCCGTGCCCAGCCCCTGGTAGTGCTCGACGACCTTCTGCACGTCGGCCTTGTTCTCGTGCACCAGCTTGCCGAGGAAGGCCATGGGGGTACGGAACTCCAGCGTGCGGCCGTCCAGATCGACCACGCTCACCTGGAACCGGAACGGATCCTCGCTTGCGGTCACCGGGAAGAACGCGAGCTTGTCACCGGGTTCGCCGCCCGGGTCGGTCAGCTCCGGAATCGTCTGCGGCGCTTCGAGATCCGGTGTGACCAGGGTGATCAGCCGGACACTGGTGAACGGGAAGAGCCGGTGCAGCCGCTTCTGGTCCTCGTTCTCCCCGGGCCGCCCGTAACCGCGCACCGGTTCGCGGACCATGATGAAGAACCGCTGGTGGAGATAGGCGGCGTTGTCCGGCCGCGCGTGGTCGAACTTCCGCTCGGTGACCTTCACCAGGTCGGCCAGGTGCCCGAACGGGAAGAGCCTGCCGCGGTACGTGACCCGGACGTAGTGGTCGCGGCCCAGCGCGGCACGGTGCCGCCACTGGGTGACGTCGAAGCCGGTGGGCGGACGGTCCCATCTGCCGAGCGCGTCCAGCCAGCCGCCCATCGCGGACAGCATCAGGTTGTCCACCTGCAGCGGCGCGGGCCGGAAGCCGTCCGGCAGACCGGTGCCGGAGGTGAGGTGCACCACCGAGGACCGGTCCTTGCGGTCCAGGGCCATGGTGAACTCGTTGCCGCCGGCGGGCAGCGGGTGCGGGTCGGCGGGGTCGAAGCCCGGGTCACGGGTCCACACCGCGCGGGCACGGGAGGCGAGCAGCCGGCTGTGCCACAGCTCGATGCGGTCGTCCGGCTGCGGGGGAGCGGTCGTGTGCGTCCAGGAGGCCGTCTGCGGCGGTGACAGCAGGAGCCGGTACGGCAGTTCGATGCCGGTCCGCGGATTCGCCGCGTCCGCCAGGGGGTTCTCCGGGCCGGGCCCGGAGGCCGGGGCCTCGGGCCCCACGGAGGCGGCCGGGAGCAGTCCGGCGTCCGCGGGACCGTCCGGCCCGTGCCGGGCGGTCAGTACCGCGACGGTCCGCGCCAGTCGAAGCGCCTCGAGAACATCGGCGGGCCGGCCGGCGACGACGTTCCGCAGACCGGCCGCCGCGTCCGCTTCACGCGCCGCGTCCACGACGCGCAGCGGGAGGTTCCGCATCGCGGTCAGGAGCCCGGGGTCGGTGTACTCGATGATGTCCTCGGCGCCCACGGCGAACACCAGCACGCTACGGCCGCTGATGCGGGAGGCGACCGGCGGCGGCTTGTGCGGTTCACCGCCGGACGCGGGAGCCTGCGGCGCGGACTCCGGAATTCCCGGGCTCACTTCCAGGAATGCCTGTTCGGCGACATGCTGTGGGCCGAACGTGACGACGAGAAAGGCGGGTCGAGCCGGATCCTGCCGGACGAGCCGCCGCGGGCCGAGCAGCGGACGCTCCAAGCGCAGCCCGGGAAAGCCGAATTGAAGATCGAGGAGATCGGTCGCCCGCAACAAACGGTACGGGCCTGGTGGTTGTGACGCGGCCATGCGCTTCCCCCGTCGCTGAATCGCGGGTCTTCGCAACACTGGTCAGGTGTCAGCAATGAGTGTTGCAGACGCAGTTCGCCCGTGTCACCGAACGGGGAGCCACATTACGGCCGTTCAACTGAGGTACCGATTCTTCATCCCGGCATCGCTCGATGCGGACGAATCATCGGCACGTCCCGGCGGAACGAATCATCGGCACGTCCGGTGAAACGCCGTGGGCGCCGTCCATTCCGTTCGAATTTCTTAATCCGTTCGAACGGCACTTCCGAATGCCGCCGCGTTTCCGGCACCCCGGAAACGCGGGCGGGGGGCCGCCGGACTCCGGCCGTCTCCTTCACACCCCGTGTTTCCATGGTCACGGACGGTGGTGCCGGTTCCGCCGAACCGGTCCGGGTGTGGGCTTCCTCGTTCTTGGACGACCATGGATGGAGGCAGGACGCCCGCCGGTGGAGCACGAGCCGAAGCGCCGGGCGGGAAGGACAATGAGGCATGGGCAAGACGGACTCCTCCCCGGCAGGGGACGGCCGGCCGGCGGCGGGTCCCGCCGCGCCGCCCAGTGGTCTGCTCGATCTCCTGAGCGTCGCCGCGGTGGTGCTGAACGCGGAGGGTCAGGTCGTCTTCTGGAGTTCCCGCGCCGACGACCTGTTCGGCTACACCGCCTCGGAGGCGCTGGGCCAGTACGCGGCCCAGCTGACGATCCACGAGGAACACCGGGACGAAGTGATCAAGCTGTTCGCCGAGGTCATGGAGTCCGGCACCGACTGGGCCGGGGTCTTCCCGATCCGGCACAAGGACGGCAGCACCCGCCTGGTGGAGTTCCGCAACATGCGGCTCCTGGACGACCTCGGTGACACCTACGCCCTCGGCCTCGCCGCGGACCAGGCCACCGTGGAGCAGGTCGAGCGGGACGCCGCCCTGGCCATGCGGCTGGTCTCCCAGTCCCCGGTCGGGCTGGCCATCCTGGACTCGGACCTGCGGTACGTGGCCGTCAACCCCGCCCTCGAACGCATCACGGGCCAGTCCGCGGCCGAGCGTCTGGGCCGGTCGGCCGGGGAGGTGCTGACCTTCCTGGACACGGACCCCGAGGCGCGCCTGCGCCACGTCCTGGAAACCGGCAAATCGGTCGTGGACCGGGACATCGTCTGCCGTCCCCCCGGCGACCCGGACCACGATCACGCCTGGTCCGTCTCGTACTACCGGCTCGAGGACTCCGGCGGCCGGGTCCTCGGCCTGGCCTACTCCGTCATCGACGTCACCGAGCGTCATCGAGCCGCCGCGGAGGCGGCGCGGGCCCGGCAACGGCTGGCACTGATCGCCGGCGCCTCCGCCTCCGTCGGCACCACCCTCGACCTGGACACGACCGCCCGCGAGCTGGCCGACGTCGTCGTACCGCTCCTCGCCGACGTCGCCGCCGTGGATGTGCTCGACAGCGCGCTGCAGGGCCGGGCCGCGGCGCACACGGGACCCTCCCGGTTCCGGGCGCTCGCCGTCCGCGCGGCTCACCCCACCGAGGCGGTCTGCGCGGCCGATCCGCTCGGGGAAATCACCGCCTACGACGACGACCGCCTGATCTCCCGGTGCATGCGCACCCGCGAACCGGTACTGGTGCCCCGCGTCACCCACCAGGATCTGTGGCGCATCGCCCGCCACGGCGACGCCGCCTCCCTGCTGGCCGCGGCCGGTGTGCACTCCTACCTCGCCGTACCGCTCGTGGCCCGGGGCGAGGTGCTCGGCGCCCTCGACCTCAAGCGCACCCGGAACCCGGTGCCCTTCGACGACGACGACGCGCTGCTCGCCGTCGAACTGGCCGCCCGGGCCGCGGTCTGCATCGACAATGCCCGCGGATACCGGATCCAGCGCCACGCGGCCCTCACCCTCCAGCGCAGCCTGCTCCCCGAGCCGGCGACGCGTGTCCCCGGCCTGGAGATCGCCTGCCGCTACCAGCCCGCCGGCGCCATGAGCGAGATCGGCGGCGACTGGTACGACGCCATCCCCCTCCAGGGCGACAAGACCGCCCTGGTCGTCGGGGACGTCATGGGCAACGGCATCAACGCCGCCGCCGCCATGGGCCAACTCCGCACCGCTACCCGTGCGTTCGCCGAACTCGACCTGGAGCCCGCCGAGGCACTGCGCCACCTCGATCACCTGACCGAGGGCATCGAGCAGACGATCACCACCTGCATCTACTGCGTCCACGACCCGCACCGCGGCCGCTGCCAGATCTGCCTCGCCGGCCACCTGCCACCGGCCCTCATGCGGGCCGGCCGGGCGGCACGACTGCTCGACCTGCCCACGGGCGCACCGCTCGGCGTGGGCGGGGTCCCCTTCGAGGTCGGCACCATCGCCTTCCGCCCCGGTGACCAGCTCGTCCTCTACACCGACGGCTTGGTCGAGACCCGGAACGAGCCCATCGACGCCCGGCTCGGCATCCTCCTCGACGTCCTCACCGCGACGCGTGGCCAGAGCCTGGAAGACACCTGCGATCACGTCCTCGAGGTGCTGCGTCCGCCCGGCGGCGAGGACGACGTCGCCCTGCTCATCGCCCGGGCCCGTCCCTGAGCCCCGGGCGGTCACGACACCTCCCGCCTCCCCGGCCCGCCATGACACCTCCCACCTCCTCGGCCGGCCGTGACACCTCCGCCTCCCCGGCCGGTCAGGCCGCCTCCGCCCGCGGTGATCCCCTGCGGGGAGGCGCCCCTCGGGGGCGCGGGCCGGCCGGCCCGGAGAGCGCTGGAACCGTCCGCCTCGTGGGGCCGTCTTGGGCGCTGACTGTGTACGGAGCGGGGATGTGGGGGGCGTTGTGACGCGGAGAGTGACGAAGGCGGGTCTCGTGGCGGTGGCCGTCGCGACGGTGCTGGGGGCCTCGGCCTGCGGCGGGGCAGCCGGCACGGTGGCCGGGCAGAGCGGCGGGAAGGTCCCCGCGCGCGGGACGGACGAGTCCGCGGCCTCCGCCGGGGACGCGGCGCCGGCCGGCTCGTCGCCGGCGTCTTCCGGTGCCGTCGGCACGATGTCCGGGCTCGCGCAGGCCGGGGCGTCGTCCACCACCCGGAAGGTGCCGTGGAACCTGGACATCCTGGACCAGCGGTCGCGGCCGCTGAACGGAAGGCTCACCACCACCGCCACGGGCAAGGGCGTGCACGTCTACGTGATCGACACCGGGATGGACATCACCCACAAGGAGTTCGGCGGACGCGCCCGTCTCGGCGCCGACTTCGTGGGTCCGAAGGACTCCGGTGACTGCTTCAGCGAGGCGGGCACCGGCCACGGCACGTTCGTCGCGGGCGTCATCGGCGGGGCGAAGTACGGGGTGGCGCCCAAGGCGGAACTCGTACGCGTCCAGGGCATCCTGTGCGAGAGCGACGGCGGCGGCTCCCCGGAAGCGGCCGAGGCGGCCCTGGTGAAGTCGGTCAAGTGGGTCACCGCGCACGCGCAGAAGCCCGCGGTGGTGAACATGTCGCTCAACCTCGACCACCGGTCCACGGCCCTGGAGTCCGCCGTGAAGAAGATGGTCGACGCCGGGATCCCGACGGTGGTGTCGGCCGGCAACTTCCACGACGACGCCTGCAAGCACTCCCCGGCCGGCGTCCCCGGCACCATCGTCGTGGCGGCCTCCACCTCGAACGACCGCGCGTGGAGCGACAGCGGCTCCTACGGCTCGGGCTACGGCCGGTGCGTGGACCTGTACGCCCCCGGCCAGAAGGTGACCGCCGCCCTCGCCGGCGGCGGTACGACCACGGAGGACGGCGGCGCGACGTCCTGGGCCGCGCCGCATGCGACCGGCGTGATCGCGCTGTACCTGTCGGCACACCCCCACGCCACGGCCAGGGAGGTCCACGTCTGGCTCGACCGCACGGCCACCCGCGGTGTCGTGCGCGGCGTCCCTTCCGGCACTCCGAACCGCCTGCTCAACACCGGCGGCCTCTGACCCGCCCGCTCAACACCGGCGGCCTCCGACCCGCCCCGGCCACCCCGGCTGAGAAGATCGTCCGAGACCTGCAGCGGATCCCGGAAGGAACCGACAGATCATGTACGTCCACGTGGCACGGGGCAGGACGGAGGCGTTCGGATGACCGGCATCGACGGACCCGTCCTGTTCCACACCACCGGCCGGGCCGCCCGCATCACCCTCAACAGGCCGAAGGTCCTCAACGCCCTCAACCACGAGATGGTCCGCCTCATCGACGAGGCGCTCAGGCGCTGGGAGCGCGACCCGGCCGTGGAGACGGTGGTCATCACCGGTGCCGGGGAGCGCGGCCTGTGCGCGGGTGGCGACATCCGCAGCATCCACGACGACGCCCGCGACGGCGACGGCACCGCATCCGCGGCGTTCTGGCACGACGAGTACCACCTCAACGCCCGGATCGCCCGCTACTCCAAGCCGTACGTCGCCGTCATGGACGGCATCGTGATGGGCGGCGGGGTCGGCCTCTCCGCGCACGGCAGCGTCCGGATCGTCACCGAACGGTCGCGGGTCGCGATGCCGGAGACCGGGATCGGCTTCGTCCCGGACGTAGGCGGCACCTACCTGCTGGCCCACGCCCCCGGCGAACTGGGCACACATCTGGCGCTGACCGGCGCACACATCGGCGCCGGTGACGCCCTGCTCTGCGGGCTCGCCGACCACTACGTACCCTCCGACGCCGTCCGGCACCTCGTCGACGACCTCGCCGACATGCCCGTACGCGAGGCACTCGCCCGGCACGTGCGGCCGTCCCCCGAAGGCGAGTTGGCCGGTCGGCGGAAGTGGATCGACCCCTGCTACGCAGCCGGCACGGTCGAGGAGATCACCGACCGGCTGCTCGCTCACCCGGATCCGGCCGCCAAGGAAGCCGCCGAGACCCTGCTCGCCAGGTCGCCGACCGCCCTCAAGGTCACCCTGGTCGCCCTGCGCCGCGCCCGGCGCCTCGGCCCGCTGGAGCGGGTCCTCGACCAGGAGTACCGCGTCTCCTGCGCCGCCCTGAGCACCCCCGACCTGGTGGAGGGCATCCGCGCCCAGGTCATCGACAAGGACCGCAACCCGCGCTGGTCGCCCGACACGCCGGCCGGGGTGACCGACGCCGACGTCCGGCGCTTCTTCGCTCCGCTCGGCGAGCACGAACTCGGCCTGGCCGGGCCCGACTCCACCACGGAGGACGCCCGGTGAGCCGTACCGTCGCAGCCGTCCGGCGCCCGTTCCGCCGCGCCTTCGCGACAGCGGACCGGAACGTGGAAACGGGCGCCTTCGCCGACGGACGGCCG
>NZ_JAERRK010000021.1 GCF_016741775.1 Streptomyces actinomycinicus
CGGTGACCGGCCCACGTTCCGCCGCGACGACCGCAGGGACGACCGCCGTGACGACCGTGGCGGTGACAGCCGTGGCGGCTTCCGCCGCGACTACGACCGTCGTGACGACCGGCGTGACGACCGCCGCGACGACGACCGTGGTGGCTTCCGCCGTGACGACCGCAGGGACGACCGGCGTGGCGAGGACCGCGGCGGTTTCCGTCGGGACGACCGTGACCGCGGCGAGCGCGGCGGGTTCCGGGGACGGGACGACCGTGGCGGCCGTGGACCCCGCAGGGACGACCGTGGTGGCCGGCCGGGCGGCTTCCGGGGACGCGACGGCCGGGACGACCGCCGCGGTGGCGGCGGCCGGTTCCGCGAGGAGCGTGACCGTGACCGGGACCGCGAGCCGATCAAGCGGCTGCCGATCCCGGAGGACGTCACCGGCGACGAGATCGACAAGGACGTTCGGCAGGAGCTGCAGAGCCTGCCCAAGACGCTCGCGGAGGACGTCGCCAAGAACCTGGTGATGGTCGCCCGGCTGATCGACGAGGACCCCGAGGGCGCGTACGGCTACTCCAAGGTCGCCCTGCGCCTGGCGTCCCGCGTGGCCGCCGTGCGCGAGGCCGCGGGATTCGCCGCGTACGCGAACCAGAAGTACAGCGAGGCCCTCGCCGAGTTCCGGGCCGCGCGGCGGATGACCGGCACCGTCGACCTGTGGCCGGTGATGGCGGACTGTGAGCGCGGGCTCGGCCGGCCGGAGAAGGCCCTGGACATGGCCGGCGCCCCCGAGGTGCACAAGCTGGACAAGGCCGGACAGGTCGAGATGCGGCTCGTCGCCGCCGGTGCCCGGCGTGACATGGGGCAGCTGGACGCGGCCATCGTGACCCTGCAGAGCCCCGAGCTGGCCTCCAACGCGGTCCAGCCCTGGACGGCCCGTCTGCGCTACGCGTACGGCGACGCCCTGCTCGCCGCCGGCCGGGAACGTGAGGCGCGCGAGTGGTTCGCGAAGGCCGTCGAAGCCGACCGGGACGGCAGCACGGACGCCTCGGACCGGCTCGCCGAGCTGGACGGAGTGGAGTTCGTCGATGCCCTGGACGAGGGTGAAGGCGAGGGCGCGGTTGCGGCCGAGTCCGACGAGCGCTCCGAGGACGAGCGCTCCGAGGACGACCGCGACGAGGACGACCGCGACGAGGACTGACGGCAGTCACCGAAAGGACTGACGGCAGTCACCGGACTGAGGACCGACGGCAGTCCCTGAGCAGTGAGAAGAGGGCGGGCTCCCTGGGAGCCCGCCCTCTTTCGCGTTCCGGCCGGTTCAGATCTCCAGCGCCCGCAGCACCAGCCCGGACGCCGGTTTCGGGCCGAACGACGTCGACTTCCGCGGCATCGTGACGCCCTGCCGGGCCAGTTCGCGCACGACCTCCTCGCGGACCGGGTGCATCAGGACGGCCGTGCCGCCGTCACGTTCCGCCTTCTCCACCGTCGCGGCCGTGTCGTGGATGTAGGCGATGTGGGCCGGGGAGTCCTCGGGAATGCGCCAGACGTGGTCCAGCAGCGTGGCGTGCAGGACCGTGGCGTCCAGGGAGCGCCAGGCCGCAGGACGCTCGGCCGGGATCGTCCGGTCCAGCAGCTCCGGGTCCGGGCGGTCGAGCAGGTGGAAGGCGCCGTCCCCGGCCAGCAGGAAGGCGTTGCCGTCGCAGGACGCGTCCGCGAGGGCCTCCAGGGCCTCCGGCAGCGGCACGTCGAGCCGTCGTACCCGGAACAGGCCCGCCACGGCCGTCAGCGCGTCCGCGACCGGCAGGTCGTGCAGCAGCCGGTGGATCGCGCGGACGCGCAGCGGGTAGCGGGCCGTGTCGACGAGGAGGACCAGACCGTAGTCCCAGGGGCTGGGGGAGGGGTGCTCCGCGCGCAGCTGCCGGTAGGTGGCCCAGCGGTGGTGGCCGTCGGCGATCAGGGCCTGACGGCCGGCGAGGTCGGACTGGATGCGGAGGACGTCGTCGGCGTCGGTGACGGACCACAGGCGGTGGTGGAAGCCGTCCTCGGTGGTGGTGGACAGCAGCGGCGGGCGGTCGGCCGTGCGCTCGACCACCTCGGCCGCGGTGCCGTCGCCCCGGTAGGTCAGCAGCAGCGGCTCCAGGTTCGCGCGCGTGGCCCGCATCAGGGCCGCACGGTCGGCGACGACGGGCGGCATGACGTCCTCGTGCGGCAGCACCACGCCCTCCGCGGGGTCCGAGACCCGCAGGGTGCCGATGACACCGCGCTGGAGCATGCCGTGGTCGTCCCGCTGCTCGTACACGTACAGGCCGGGTTCCGTGTCCGCGGTGAGGACGCCCTCGTCGAGCCAGCGGCGGAGGGTGTCGGCCGCCTGTTCCGTGCGTTCGCTGGAGGTGCCGGCCTGGGGCAGGATCAGCCGGACGATGTTGTACGGATCCGCCGATTGGAGGTGGTGCAGGCCGTCGGGGCGTACGACGACGTCATAGGGCGGGGACGTGACGGAGGCGAGGCTGCCGACCCGATCGGGGTCGTAGCGAAGGCCGCGGAACGTGGTGAGTTCCAGGCCTCGGCGCGCCGTTGCCTCCGAGTGACCTGCTGTCTTCATCCCGGCATCGTACGTGTGCCGGTGCGGTACGCGATGATTCGGGGGAAAGGCGAGTCAACGAGGAGCGATGCGGACATGACCCAGAGCGTCAGGACCAGGCCCGAGGGCAGTGAGCGGCCCCTGAGCGAGGCGTACGACACGGCGCTGCTCGATCTGGACGGGGTGGTGTACGCGGGCGGGAACGCGATCGCGCACGCGGTGGACTCGCTGGCGGTGGCCCGTACGGGCGGCATGCATCTGGCGTACGTCACCAACAACGCGCTGCGGACCCCGGACGCCGTGGCCGGGCACCTGACGGAGCTGGGGATACCTGCGGGGGCCGACGACGTCATCACCTCCGCGCAGGCCGTCGCGCGGCTGATCAGCGAGCAGGTGCCGGCGGGTGCGCGGGTGCTGGTGATCGGCGGGGAGGGGCTGCGGGTGGCCTTGCGCGAGCGCGGCCTGACGCCGGTGGAGTCCGCGGACGACGATCCGGCGGCGGTCGTGCAGGGGTACGGCGGGCCCGATCTGCCGTGGAGCCGGTTCGCCGAGGCGTCGTACGCCGTCCGGCGCGGCGTGCCCTGGTTCGCGTCCAACACCGATCTGACGATCCCGAGCGGGCGGGGCATCGCGCCGGGCAACGGGGCGGCCGTGGAGGTCGTGCGGATCGCGACCGGCGCCGAGCCGCAGGTGGCGGGCAAGCCGCTGCCCCCGATGCACCGGGAGACGATCATCCGGACGGGTGCGGAGCGGCCGCTGGTGGTCGGGGACCGGCTGGACACGGACATCGAGGGGGCGTTCAACGGCGGGGTGGACTCGCTGCTGGTCCTGACCGGGGTCACCGACGGGGCCCAGTTGCTCTCCGCGCCGCCGGAGCACCGGCCGACGTTCGTGGACGCCGATCTGCGCGGGCTGCTGACCGGGCAGCCGGAGGTCGCCCGGGCGGGCGAGGGCTTCCGCTGCGGCGGATGGACGGCGACGGCCGGGACGGACCGGCTGGAGCTGGAGGGCGACGGCGCGTCCCTGGACGGACTGCGGGCCCTGTGCGCGGCGGCCTGGACGGCGGCGGGGACGGGCGCCTGCGAGCTGGAGGGGGCCAAGGCGTTGGCCAGGCTGGGGCTCTGAGCCGGTCGCGGAGCCCGGCGCGCGGTACCGGGGATCGAGATCGAAGGCAGGGTAGGCTACCCTAACCTCGTGTTGGTCGACAGTCCTCCGGAACCGCGCGCGGAAACCGCCTCCGCGCCCCCGACTCGCCGTGCCGCAAAGGGGTTTGGGCTCGTTCTCTCGCTCGGGCTCCTCGTGGCCGTCGCGCTGGCGAGCATCGCGATCGGCGCGAAACCGCTCTCGTTGGACCAGGTCTGGCACGGCCTGTTCCACGACTCGGGGACGTACGGGGACGTCGTGGTGGACCAGCGGCTGTCGCGCACGGTCCTCGGACTCCTGGCCGGTGCCGCGCTCGGTCTCTCCGGCGCGGTGCTCCAGGCGCTCACCCGCAACCCGCTCGCGGATCCCGGGCTGCTCGGCATCAACGCGGGCGCCTCCGCCGCCGTGGTCACGGCCATCACCTACTGCGGCGTCACCAGCCTCACCGGCTATGTGTGGTTCGCGTTCTTCGGCGCGGCCGCGGTCGGTGCGCTGGTGTGGTTCCTCGGCGGCAGCCGCGGCGCCACCCCGGTGCGGCTCGCGCTCGCCGGCACGGCGATCAGCGCCGCCCTCTACGGCTATCTCCAGGCCGTGATGATCACGGACGGCGCGGCCCTGAACAAGATGCGCTTCTGGACGGTCGGTTCGCTGTCCTCGGCCACCGACTCGACCGTTCTGCAGGTGCTGCCCTTCCTCGCCGTCGGCGGGGTGCTCGCGCTCGCCCTGGCCCGGCCGCTGAACGCCGTGGAGATGGGCGACGACACCGCACGCGCCCTCGGCGCGAACCTCAACCGCACGCGCGCGCTGGCCATGCTGGCCGCCGTGGTGCTGTGCGGTGCGGCGACCGCCGCCTGCGGTCCGATCGTCTTCGTCGGCCTGATGGTGCCGCACGTCGTGCGCTCGTTCACCGGGCCCGACCTGCGCTGGATCCTGCCGTACGGCACGGTCCTGGCCCCCGTGCTGCTGCTCGGCGCCGATGTCATCGGCCGGGTCGTGGCCCGCCCCTCCGAGGTGCAGGTCGGCATCGTCACCGCGGTCGTCGGCGGCCCGGTCTTCATCTTTCTCGTACGACGGCGGAGGACGGCCCAGCTGTGAAGACTCGCTCCACGAGCCGTGCCGTCCGCACACCCGGCGGGCTCTCCGTGCGCCTTGACCTGCGGGCCCTGATCGTCGTCGGCCTGCTGCTGGCCGCCGCCTGTGCCGCGGGTGTCGCGCTGATCGGCACCGGCGACGCGAAGATCCCCGCGTCGGACGTGCTGCGCACGCTCGCCGGGAACGGCACCGCCTACCAGGACTTCATCGTCAACGAACTGCGCCTGCCGCGGGTCCTCGTCGGCCTGCTGGTCGGTGCGTCGCTCGGCCTGGGCGGCGCGCTGTTCCAGTCCGTCTCCCGCAACCCGCTCGGCAGCCCGGACGTGCTCGGCCTGTCGCAGGGTTCGACGGCCGGTGCGCTGGTCGTGATCGTGCTGATGTCCGGCAGCGCCACCCAGGTGACCCTCGGCGCGCTGATCGGCGGCCTGGCGACCGGTCTCGCCGTCTACCTGCTCGCCTGGAAGCAGGGGGTCCACGGATACCGGCTGGTGCTGGTCGGCATCGGCGTCAACGCGGTCATGACGGCGGTCAACGGCTACCTGCTCACCAAGGCCGACCTGGTCGACGCGGCCCGCGCGGTGGTCTGGATGACCGGTTCGCTCAACGGCCGGGACTGGGACCAGGTCTGGCCGCTGCTGGCCATGGGCGCGGCCCTGGTCCCGCTGGTCCTCGTCAACGCGCGCGGCCTGCGGATGACGGAGATGGGCGACGACGTCTCGAACGCGCTCGGGGTGCGGGTGCAGCGCGTCCGCCTCGTGCTGGTGGTCTCGGCGGTCCTGCTCACCGCCGCCGCCACGGCCGCCGCGGGCCCTGTCGGCTTCGTCGCGCTGACCGCGCCGCAGCTCGCCCGCCGCCTGACCCGCTCGCCGGGTCCGAACCTGGTGCCGTCCCTGTGCATGGGCGCGGTACTGCTGGTCGCCGCGGACTGGGCGTCCCAGCGGGTCTTCGGCGCCGACCAGCTGCCCGTCGGTGTGGTCACCGGCGTCCTGGGCGGCGGATACCTGCTGTGGCTGCTGGTCGCCGAGCGCCGGGCCGGCCGGATATGAGCGGCGCGAACCCGAACACCCCGAGGAGCACAGTGAACCGCCTGTCCGCCGAGAACGTCACCCTCGCCTACGACCAGCGGATCATCGCCGAACAGCTGTCGGTGGAGATCCCCGACAACTCGTTCACGGTGATCGTCGGCCCCAACGCGTGCGGCAAGTCGACGCTGTTGCGGTCCCTGTCACGGATGCTCAAGCCCAGCCGGGGCCGGGTGCTGCTCGACGGTCAGGTCATCCAGTCGATGCCCGCGAAGAAGGTCGCGCGCACCCTCGGCCTGCTGCCGCAGTCGGCCGTCGCGCCCGACGGCATCACGGTCGCCGACCTCGTCGGCCGCGGCCGGTACCCGCACCAGGGCCTGCTGCGCCAGTGGTCGGCGGAGGACGAACGGGTGGTGCAGGAGTCGATGCACCGGACCGGGGTCGCCGAGCTGGCCGAACGCTACGTGGACGAACTGTCGGGCGGGCAGCGGCAGCGCGTGTGGATCGCCATGGCGCTGGCCCAGCAGACCCCGCTGCTGTTGCTGGACGAGCCGACGACCTACCTGGACATCCAGCACCAGATCGACGTTCTCGACCTGTGCGCCGAGCTGCACGAGACGCAGGGCCGCACCCTGGTCGCGGTGCTGCACGACCTCAACCACGCGGCCCGTTACGCCACCCACCTGATCGCCCTGCGCGGCGGCAGGGTGGTCGCCGAGGGCGCACCGAACGACATCGTCACCGCCGAACTGGTCGAGGAGGTCTTCGGGCTGCGCTGCCAGGTCATCGACGACCCGGAGACCGGCACGCCGCTGATCGTGCCGGCCGCCCGCAAGGCCCGCACCCGCACGGAGGCAGCGGCTTCCTGACGGTCCGCGCGGAGCCGGCCGCCGCGGCGCCGGCTTCCCGGCCCCGGGACGCTCACGCCGGCCGTGGGAGCGCGGACACCCGCTCGCCGCACCGGCCGGGACGCCCGCGCTCGGCGCACCGGCCGGGACGCCTACAGCAGCTTCCTGAGCCGGAACAGGTCCAGCAGACTCGCCTCCAGCTTCACCCGGCCCGAGCCCCAGGCGGTCGCGAAGTTCAGCTCGCCGCCCACCAGGGCCACCAGATCGTCCCCGGCCATCGCGAGCCTTATCTGTGCCCTCTCGGCCGGCGGCCCGGGCCGGGTGTCCTCCACCTCGATCCGGCCGCCGGTCAGCCGGCCGGTGAAGGTGACGTCCAGGTCGGTGATGTGACAGCTCACCGAGCGGTCCAGGGCGGCCGCCGCACGGACCTCGCCCTCGGCGCCCTGCATGTTGTCCGAAAGCTTGCCCAGTGCGGTGCGGCACTCCTCGATCGTGGCCATCGCCCACGACGGTACCCCAGCGGTTCGGGGTAGCGTCTGGGCATGAGCGAGTCCGTGTCCGAGGCCGAGGTCGTCACCGAGGCCGAGCCCGAGCCCGAGTACGACCCCGCCGCCCCGGCCCCCTTGAACGTGCCGCGCACGCCGACCGGCACCGCCGAGGTCGACGCCCAGCTGGAGCGGCTGGCCGACGCCGACCACCTCGCCACCGACGGACACGTCGAGGTGTACGAGGATGTACACCGGGGGCTGCGCGACGCGCTCACCGCGCTCGACGCCCGGCCGGGACCTCCGGTTCCCGCCCGGCACCCGGCCGCCGCCCCCCGGTGAGACCCTTCGGGCCGCACCTTTCGCAACCCCGTACCACCAGAGCAGGAGCTGAACCGAACGTGGCAGGAGTCGCACGCCGCCGTCTCGACGCGGAGCTGGTCCGCCGGAAGCTCGCCCGCTCGCGCGAGCACGCCAGCCAGCTCATCGCCGCCGGACGGGTCACCGTCGGCAGGACCGTGGCCACCAAGCCGGCCACGCAGGTGGAGTCCGCGGCGGCGATCGTCGTCCAGGCCGACGACAGCGACCCCGACTACGTCTCCCGGGGCGGCCACAAGCTCGCCGGCGCCCTCGAGGCCTTCGTACCGCAGGGGCTCGTGGTCGCGGGACGGCGCGCGCTGGACGCCGGCGCGTCCACGGGAGGCTTCACCGATGTCCTGCTGCGGGCGGGCGCCGCACACGTCGTCGCGGTGGACGTCGGATACGGGCAGCTCGCCTGGTCTCTCCAGAGCGATGAACGCGTCACCGTCAAGGACCGTACGAACGTACGCGAGTTGACGCTTGAGGCGATCGATGGGGAACCTGTGGATCTTGTCGTGGGCGATCTGTCCTTCATTCCGCTCGGGCTGGTGCTGCCCGCCCTGAAGCGGTGCGTGAAGCCGGACGCCGACCTGGTGATGATGGTCAAGCCGCAGTTCGAAGTGGGCAAGGAACGACTCGGCAGCGGGGGTGTCGTACGGAATCCGCAGCTGCGGGCGGAGGCCGTGCGGGGAGTGGCCGAGAAGGCCTGGGGGCTGGGGCTCGGAGTGCGGGGAGTCACCGCAAGTCCGCTGCCCGGCCCCTCGGGCAACGTCGAGTACTTTCTCTGGCTGCGGGCGGGGGCACCTGAGGTGGACCCGGCCGACGTCGACCGTGCAGTGGCGGAGGGGCCGCGTTGACACAGAACCTGGCGCGTACTGTTTTCCTGCTCGCCCACACCGGGCGGCCCGCGGCGATCCGCAGTGCGGAACTCGTCGTCAAGGGCCTGCTGCGGCATGGCATCGGGGTGCGGGTGCTGGAGGAGGAGGCGCGCGACCTGCCGCTCCCGGACGAGGTGGGACTGGTCAAGGAGGCCACTCCGCAGTGCCTCGACGGGTGCGAGCTGCTGATCGTCCTGGGCGGCGACGGCACGCTGCTGCGCGGGGCCGAGTTCGCGCGTGCCTCCGGGGTGCCGATGCTCGGCGTCAACCTGGGACGCGTCGGATTCCTCGCGGAGGCGGAACGCGATGACCTCGATCGGGTGGTCGACCGGGTGGTCGCGCGCTCGTACGAGGTCGAGGAGCGGATGACGGTCGACGTCGTCGTGCACCGCAACGGGGACATCGTGCACACCGACTGGGCGCTGAACGAGGCGGCCGTGCAGAAGGCCGGTGCGGAGAAGCTGCTGGAAGTCGTGCTGGAGATCGACGGGCGGCCGGTGACCGGGTTCGGCTGCGACGGTGTCGTGCTGTCCACGCCCACCGGGTCCACGGCGTACGCCTTCTCCGCCGGCGGGCCCGTGGTGTGGCCCGAGGTGGAGGCGCTGCTGATGGTGCCGATCAGCGCGCACGCGCTGTTCGCGAAGCCGCTGGTCACCTCGCCGGACTCGGTGCTCGCGGTGGAGGTGCTGCCGCACATTCCGCCGGGTGTGCTGTGGTGCGACGGGCGGCGGACCGTCGAGCTGCCGCCCGGGGCGCGGGTGGAGGTGCGGCGGGGGGCGGTGCCGGTGCGGCTGGCCCGGCTGCACCACTCGTCGTTCACCGACCGCATCGTGGCGAAGTTCGCGCTGCCCACCACCGGCTGGCGTGGGGCGCCGCACTAGCGCCGTCCGCGGGGGCGGTTCCCTTTTGTCCGCGGGCGCGGGTGCTGTGCGGCTGGTCGCGCGGTTCCCCGCGCCCCCGCCGGTCGGACCACTCGCCGGAGTGATACGGGCGGCCTGTGTGCGCTCGCCGCCCCGGACCTCGTATGGTCTGTTCCGTGTTGGAGGAGATGCGGATACGGTCGCTCGGGGTCATCGACGACGCCGTGGTCGAGCTGTCGCCGGGATTCACCGCTGTCACCGGTGAGACGGGCGCGGGCAAGACCATGGTGGTCACCAGCCTGGGGCTGCTGCTCGGTGGCAGGGCGGACCCGGCGCTCGTGCGGATCGGGGCCGAGAAGGCGGTCGTGGAGGGGCGGGTCAGCGTGCCCGCCGGCGCCTCCGCGGTCGTACGGGCCGAGGAGGCCGGGGCCGAGCTGGACGACGGTGCCCTGCTGATCAGCCGTACCGTTTCCGCCGAGGGGCGTTCGCGGGCGCACCTGGGCGGGCGCAGCGTGCCCGTGGGGCTGCTCGCCGAGCTGGCCGACGACCTGGTGGCCGTGCACGGCCAGACCGACCAGCAGGGCCTGCTGAAGCTGTCCCGGCAACGGCAGGCGCTGGACCGGTACGCGGGCGACGGCGTCGCGGTGCCGCTCACCAAGTACACCGAGGCCTACAAGCGGCTGCGGGCCGTCTCCGCCGAGCTGGAGGAGATCACCACGCGCGCGCGTGAGCGGGCGCAGGAAGCCGACATGCTGCGCTACGGGCTCGACGAGATCGCCGCCGTCGAGCCGCGGGCCGGCGAGGACGTGGAGCTGGCCGAGGAGGCCGAGCGGCTGGGGCACGCCGAGGCCCTGTCGTCCGCCGCGACGGCGGCGCACGCCGCTCTCGCGGGCAACCCCGAGGACCCCGAGGGCATCGACGCCGCCACCCTCGTCGCGGGCGCCCACCGGGCCCTGGAGGCCGTGCGGTCGCACGACCCGGCGCTGGCCGCGCTCGCCGAACGGATCGGGGAGATCGGCATCCTGCTCGGCGACGTGGCGGGCGAGCTGGCGGGGTACGCCGACGATCTGGACGCCGACCCGCTGCGGCTGTCCGCCGTGGAGGAGCGCCGGGCCGCCCTCACCGCCCTCACCCGCAAGTACGGGGACGACGTGAACGCGGTCCTCGCCTGGGCCGAGCAGAGCGCAGCGCGCCTGACCGAGCTGGACGGCGACGACGAGCGGATCGGGGAACTGACCGCCGAGCGGGACGCGCTCCGCAGCGAACTGGGCGGTCTCGCCCAGGCCCTGACCGATGCGCGGACCGAGGCCGCTGAGCGGTTCGCCGCCGCCGTGACCGCCGAGCTGGCCTCACTGGCGATGCCCCACGCGCGCGTGTCCTTCGCCCTCCGGCAGACCGAGGACCCCGAGGGCGTGGAGGTCGGCGGGCGGACGGTCGCCTACGGGCCGTCCGGCGTGGACGAGGTCGAGCTGCTGCTCGCCCCGCACCCGGGCGCCCCGCCGCGGCCCATCGCCAAGGGCGCGTCCGGCGGTGAGCTGTCCCGCGTGATGCTGGCCGTGGAGGTCGTGTTCGCGGGCACCGACCCCGTGCCGACGTACCTCTTCGACGAGGTCGACGCCGGTGTCGGCGGCAAGGCGGCCGTCGAGATCGGCCGGCGCCTGGCCAAGCTGGCGCGGACCGCGCAGGTCGTCGTGGTCACCCACCTGCCCCAGGTCGCCGCGTTCGCCGACCGGCAGCTGCTGGTGGAGAAGACCAACGACGGGTCCGTCACCCGCTCCGGCGTGAAGGTCCTGGAGGGCGAGGAACGCATCCGCGAACTGTCCCGCATGCTGGCGGGCCAGGAGGACTCCGAGACGGCCCGGGCGCACGCCGAGGAACTGCTGGCCACGGCACGGGCCGACCTCTAGACAGGCCCCGGGGCGGCGGGACCGGAGAGGGCCTGGGGTGGCGGGACCGGAGAGGGCCTAGGGTGGCGGGATGGCCGCCACCCGCACGTCCCGCTCCTTCCTCCTGTCCGCCGCGCTCACCCGGGCCGGCCAGGCCCTGCTGCGCGCCGATCCGCCCGGAGGACGGGCGCGGTGGGAGCGGAAGAACTACGCCGGGCGGACCGTCGAGCTGTACGCCGGGCCCGCCGCGGTACTGGGGTCCGCGGTCGCCGCCGGGCGGGCGCACCCCGCTGCCGGGCTCGCGGTGCTCGCCGCCGGGGCCTGCGGGGCGTACGACGATGCCGCCGGGGATCACCGGCGGGGGTTCCGGGCCCACCTGGGGGCGCTGCGGGACGGCGAAGTCACCAGCGGTGCCGTGAAGTTGTTCGGGATCTCGGCCGCGGGGCTGGCCGCGGGCGCGCTGATGAAGGAGCGTCCGCTGGACAAGCTGCTCGCCGGGGTCGTCATCGCCGGCACCGCGCACCTCGTGAACCTCCTCGACGTACGGCCCGGGCGGGCCGCCGGGGCGGTGCTCGCGCTGGGGGCGCCGGGGCTGGTCCGGAAGGGGCCCGGGGCACAGCCGGCCGCGGCCGCGATGGGTGCGGCGGCGGCCGTGCTGCCCGACGACCTGGGGGAGCGCGCCATGCTCGGTGACACGGGGGCGCACGCCCTCGGTGCCGCGCTGGGGGCGGCCGTCGTGGCGGGGAACCGGCGTGCGGGGCTGGTCGCGCACGCCGTCGCCCTGGTGGCAGCCGCCCGCTACGGGGACCGGGTGAGCGCCTGGGCGCGGGCGCTGTGAGTGGCTGACCTCGTCGTATGCCGGGCGCACCGGGTTCGGCCGTGGCCGGGTCTTTTTCACCCGTGTGGGTGATGTGCTCCGGCGCATTGCCCCGGCCCGCCGGAGGGTGCGCCCTCCCGGATGTCCCTGAACGGCCGTACGGCCTGGCATGCTTGGCGGGGAATGCGGGGCCGGCGGCGGGTCGGAACGGTCCGCGCGGGAGGCACGCGGGGTGCGTCCTTCCGCCCCCCTGAGCCCGCTACCTTCTGTACGTTTCCTCGTGACCGCCCCTTGCGAACCAGGAGCCTTCGCCCACGTGAGCCCCGTGAGCAGCAACGCACCGCACGGCCAGTCGCCGCTGCGCACCGTGCAGGTGCTCGGCGGAGGCAACGCCGGAAGCAGCGCGCATGTGCGCTCCCTCACCGAGGGGCTCGTGGCGAGGGGCGTGCGGGTCACGGTGTGCGCCCCCGTCGAGGCCGATCACGCCTACGACTTCACCGGGGCCGGCGCCGAACACGTGCACGTGCCGCGCAGCAGCGACCCCGTCTCGGTGGCCGCGCTCCGCACCGCCTGCGCCAACGCCGACCTGGTGCACGCGCACGGTCTGCACGCCTCCTTCCGGGCCGTGCTCGCGCTCAGCGGGCGCAGCACGCCGCTGGTCGTCACCTGGCACAACCGCGCCCACGCCGAGGGCCCGCGGGCGCATCTGCTGCGGCTGCTGGAGCGGCGGGTGGTGAAGACCGCGTCCGTGGTCCTCGGCACCAGCTCCGACCTGGTCGACCGGGCCCGGGTGACCGGCGCCCGGGACGCCCGCCTCGCGGCCGTCGGCCTGCCGGGCCAGCACCGGCCCGGGGACCTCGTGGACCCGGACGACCCCGACGGGCTGCGGCCCAAGATCCGGGCCGAACTCGGCGCCACCGGCCGTCCCCTGCTCATCGCGGTCGGCTCCCTGGACCGGCAGCGCGGCTACGACCTCCTGCTCGACGCGGCCCGCAGCTGGCGGGACCTGGACCCGGTACCGCTGGTGGTGGTCGCGGGGGAGGGGCCGATGCGGCCCGTGCTGCAACGCCGGATCGAGGACGAGGAACTGCCGGTGCGGCTCATCGGGCACCGTCACGACGTGCCCGAGCTGCTCGCCGCCGCCGATCTGGCGCTGCTGACGAGCAGTTGGGAGTCCCGGTCCGTCCTCGCCCAGGAGGCGCTGCACGCGCGCGTGCCGCTCGTCGCGACCCGCGTCGGCGGCATCCCCGACCTCGTCGGCGACGCGGCCGAACTCGTCCCGTACGGGGACCCGCAGGCCCTGGCCGCCGCCGTCGTAGGGCTGCTCGAGGACGGCGAGCGGTGCGCGGTGCTCCGCGAGCGCGGGGCACGGCAGGCCGCGAGCTGGCCGACGGAGGACGAGACCGTCGCCCAAGTGCTCAGTGTCTACGACGAGTTGACCCAGCCGCGGCCACTGGTCTAGGGGACGTGCCGGCGGGCGCGGAGGGCCAGGCTCAACGCCAGGACCGTCTGCGGGTCGTCGAGGTCGGTGCCCAGCAACTCCCCGATGCGGGCCAGGCGGTTGTACAGGGTCTGCCGGTTGAGGTGCAGCTCCCGTGCCGTCTCCGCCTTGCGTCCCGCGTGCGCGAGATAGGTCTGCAGGGTCGGCAGCAGCGGCGGCTTGGAACGGTGGTCATGGTCCCGCAGCGGGCCGATCGCGCGGTCCACGAAGGCCGCCAGGTCCGGATGGTCGCGCAGCCGCCACAGCAGCAGGTCGATGTCGAGGCGGCGGGCGTCGTACCAGGGCCGGTCGGTCAGTCCCTGCGCGGCCGTCGCCGTCTCCGCCGCGTGCCGCAGCCCGGCCGAGGCGGCCGCCCAGCCGCCGGCCACCCCGACGACCACCACCGGCGGCGGGGAGCCCGGCCGGCGCATCCCGGCACGCTCCACGCCCGCCCGCAGCGCCGCCGCCACCCGGTCGGCCACCGCCGCCCGCTCCGACTCCGAGCGCAGCCCCAGCAGCACCAGCACCCTGCCCTCCACCGGCCGCACACCCAGCAGCACCGGCACCCCCACCGCGGCCAGCTCCTCGGACACCGCCCTGGCCAGCACCGCCCAGCCGCCGCCGGGCGAGAGGGTGTCCCCGATCCGCATGACCACGGGCAGCAGCGGGCTGTCACCGGGCTTGAAGCCGAGCACCCGGGCCTGCGCCGGGGCCTCCTCCGCCACGATCCGGCCCTCGGCCAGATCGGTCAGGAAGTCACCGCGCCCGCGCGCCGCCAGCTCCTCCTCCTGGCGGGCCTGCATCAGCACCACGGCGAGGATGCCCGCGGCCCGCTCGGCGGCGATCCGGTGCACCGGGGCCAGCGGCGAGCGGACCGGCAGCAGGACCAGGCGGGCGCGCACCGAGCCCGCCGTACCGGGGCCACCGCCGGGCACGTCCACCAGCACCGAGCCGGCCGGCGGCGGGGCCTCCTTCTGCGGGCCGCGCAGCCCCTCCCACACCTGCAACGGGTCCGCGCCCTCCGGCCCGGCCCCGGCGGCGTACAGCAGCTGGCCGTCGGCGGTCTCCAGGAACACCGGGTTGCCGCTGAAGTCGGCCAGGATGCCCAGCACCTGTGGCACCCCGCCACCGCCGAGCAGCGCCTGCGTGCACCGCCGGTGGACCTCCTCCGCCCGCTGGAGCAGCGCGTAGTGGCCGTTGACGATCTCGGTGTGGACCTCCTCGGTCACCGTCACGAACGGCACCTCGCGGTGCAGCTGGACCAGCGGCAGTCCGGCCGCCCGGGCCGTGTCCACCAGGGCCGCGGGCAGCCGGGCGAACCGCGGGCCCAGCTCCACCACCAGGGCGGCGATCCCCCGCTCGGCGAGGGTCCGCACGAAGGCCCGCTGCTCGGCCGGGCGGGTGCCCAGGCCGTAGCCGGTGGTCAGCAGCAGCTCGCCGCCCTTGAGCAGCGAGGCGATGTTCGGGACCTCGCCCGCGTGCACCCAGCGCACGGTACGGCCGAGCCGGTCGGCGCCCGCCATGATCTCCGGCAGCCCACTGCGCAGACCGGGCAGCTCCAGTGCCCGCTGCACGGTGATGCCGGCGCCCTGGGTGTCGAAACGGTGGTCCGTACGGCTGTCCATGCAGCGGACGCTACCTGCGTGAACGCCGGGACGACAGCTCCGGCCGCCGGTCACACAGGCCTGATGTTGTGGTTGAAGCGGAACACGTTGTCGGGGTCGAACCGCCGCTTCAGCTTTTCCAGGCGCAGGGTGTTGCCGGCGCCCAGGCCCGCCCGGACCCGCTCGGGCCCCTCGTCGCCGATGAAGTTGAGGTAGACGTCCCCGGTGCTCCACGGCTCCAGGCCGGCGCGCACGTCCCGCACCCAGGCGCGGGCCCGCTCGTCGTCGGCCGCGTCCGCCCAGACCGCGAAGGGGTGCGCGGCCCAGGGCGCGTCCCGGTACGGCACCGGGTACTCGTGGGGACCGGCGGCGACGGCCCCGCCCTGCGGGAACAGCACGTGCCGGGTGCGCGTCGGCACCGGCATGCCGCCGGCGCGGGCGCAGAAGACGTCCACCGACTCGTCGGGCAGGCCGCTCAGATACTCCGCCGACCAGTGGTTCCGCAGCCCCGGCGGATCGTCGAGCATGCACTGGACGTCGACGTACGGCATGTCACCGGCCAGCTCCACCTCGTGCGGCAGGGCGAGCAGCGGCTCGGCGAGCTTGCGCAGGTCGTCCTCGCCGCCCGCGTACGTCAGCAGCACGGCGCACATCAGCGTGCCCACGAGGTGCTCCGGCATGAACTCGTCGGGCGGGCCGGTCAGATACATGACCGTGCCGCCCAGCTCGTCCGGGCCGCTGCCGATGACGTCGCGGAAGGTGCGGACCGCCTCGGGGCCGAACTCCGGCAGGAGCATCAGCAGGACGACGGAGAACTCGGGCAGCTCGTGCAACTGCAGGGTGAGCGCGGTCGCCACGCCGAAGTTGCCGCCCCCGCCGTGCAGCGCCCAGAACAGCTCGGGGTTCTCGTCGGCGTTCGCGTGCACCCGCTCGGCGTCCGCGGTCACCAGTTCGACCCCGATGAGGTTGTCGACGGCGAGACCGAAGGCCCGGTCCAGCCAGCCCGTGCCGCCGCCGAGGACGAAGCCGCCGACACCGGTGGTGGAGGCCCGCCCGCCGGTGGTCGCGAGGCCGAACGGCTGGGTCGCCCGGTCGAGGTGGCTCATCGTGGCCCCGCCCCCGACCCGGACGGCCTCCGCCGCCGGATCGACCGTGACCTCGTGTATCCGCCGCAGGTCCACCACGAGCGCCCCGTCACCCAGCGCCGCACCGGCCACGCTGTGCCCGCCGCCCCGCACCGCGATGGGCAGGTCCAGCTCCCTGCCGAAGCGCACCGCGCGGACCACGTCGGTCGCGTCCGCGCACAGGGCGATCACGGCCGGCCGCCGGTCGATCATCGCGTTGAACACCCTGCGGGCCTCGTCATAGCCCATGTCCCCCGGTGCGAGCACCTCGCCGACGAGATCCTCACGCAGCGCGGTGAGCGCCGCGGCCGCCTTGGAGAGGGAAGCCATGGCCGCCCCCTTTCCGGAAGGGGGATCCGTTCGCTTTCAGCCTAGGCGGGGGCACCCCGGACGGGCGCGGGGAACCGCACGACCGGCCACGGCGGACCGCGGACGACTAACGGCCCCACGCGGCCCCCGCGGAGCGCCTAGCCGCCGTACGCCCCCGAGGCGGTCAGCCGCAGGGCCGTGTCGATCAGCGGCACGTGACTGAAGGCCTGCGGGAAGTTGCCGACCTGCCGCTTCAGGCGCGGGTCCCACTCCTCGGCGAGCAGACCGAGGTCGTTGCGCAGCGCGAGGAGCCTCTCGAACAGTTTGCGGGCCTCGTCCACCCGGCCGATCATCGCCAGGTCGTCCGCCATCCAGAACGAACAGGCCAGGAAGGCGCCCTCGTCGCCGGGCAGACCGTCGACGCCCTCGTGCTCGCCCTCCGTCGGGTAGCGCAGGATGAACCCGTCCGGCGTGGACAGCTCGCGCTGGATCGCCTCGATCGTGCCGATGACACGCTTGTCGTCCGGCGGCAGGAAGCCCATCTGCGGGATCAGCAGCAGCGAGGCGTCCAGCTCCTGCGACCCGTACGACTGGGTGAAGGTGTTGCGCTCCTTGTCGTAGCCCTTCTCGCACACGTCCCGGTGGATGTCGTCGCGCAGTTCCTTCCAGCGCTCCAGCGGGCCGTCCGCGTCACCGGACTCGATCAGCTTGATCGTGCGGTCCACGGCGACCCAGGCCATCACCTTGGAGTGCACGAAGTGCCGGCGCGGCCCGCGCACCTCCCAGATGCCCTCGTCCGGCTCCTGCCAGTGGTCCTCCAGGTAGCGGATCAGCTTCAGCTGGAGCAGCGAGGCGTAGTCGTTGCGCGCCAGGCCCGTCATGTGACCCAGGTGCAGGGCCTCGGTGACCTCGCCGTACACGTCGAGCTGGAGCTGGTGCGCGGCGCCGTTGCCGACCCGGACCGGGCTCGAGTTCTCGTAACCCGGCAGCCAGTCCAGCTCGGCCTCGCCCAGCTCGCGCTCGCCCGCGATGCCGTACATGATCTGCAGGTTCTCCGGGTCGCCGGCGACCGCCCGCAGCAGCCACTCGCGCCAGGCGCGGGCCTCCTCGCGGTAACCGGTGCGCAGCAGCGAGGACAGGGTGATCGCCGCGTCCCGCAGCCAGGTGTAGCGGTAGTCCCAGTTGCGCACGCCGCCGATGTCCTCCGGCAGGGACGTGGTGGGCGCGGCGACGATGCCGCCCGTCGGGGCGTACGTCAGCGCCTTGAGGGTGATCAGGGAGCGGACCACCGCCTCGCGGTACGGCCCGTGGTACGTGCAGTGGTCCACCCATTCGCGCCAGAAGTCCTCCGTCGCCTCCAGCGCGGCCTCCGGCTCCGGCAGCGGCGGCGGCTGCTTGTGCGAGGGCTGCCACGAGATCGTGAAGGCGATCCGGTCCCCCGGGGCGACCGTGAAGTCGGCGTAGGTCGTGAGCGACTTGCCGTAGGTCTCGGCCTCGGTGTCGAACCAGACCGAGTCCGGGCCGGCCACGGCCACCGTGCGGCCCTCGTGCTTGTGCACCCACGGCACCACCCGGCCGTAGGAGAACCGCATCCGCAGGGCGGAGCGCATCGGCACCCGGCCGGTGACCCCCTCCACGATCCGGATCAGCTGCGGGGCGCCGTCACGCGGGGGCATGAAATCGGTCACGCGCACGGTGCCGCGCGGGGTGTCCCACTCCGATTCCAGGATCAGCGAGTCGCCGCGGTAGCCGCGCCGGGCGGCGGTGGGGGGCGGCGAGTCGGCCGCGTGGGCCGGGCCGAGCCGCCAGAAGCCGTGTTCCTCGGTGCCCAGCAGGCCGGCGAAGATGGCATGCGAGTCGAAGCGGGGAAGGCACAGCCAGTCCACCGTGCCGTCCCGGCAGACCAGCGTCGCGGTCTGCATGTCTCCGATGAGTGCGTAGTCTTCGATGCGCCCGGCCACGTGCAACTCCAGTCGAACGGCCACGTCACCCCCGCGCAGGGGGGCTGTCGCTAGTGCGGTCAAGGGTCGTTGTTATGCGTCGTTGAGCGGTGAAGCAAAGCAGTCCGCCGAATCCTGAGGCAAAACGGCAGTCTTTGCTCAACGAACTGCCGCGCTCTTGTTGTTCCGGGTGATGCAGGCGGGGGTGTGCCGTCGTTCCGGGCGTGCTCGGCAGCGAGTGTCCGAGCAGGATACGACGCACGTAGATGATCTGCGCGCCGCTCCAGGCAACCCGTGTGGGCCGAACGAGTGACCATCGGGTGAGAAGTGTCTGAAGGGACGGCCGTGGTGAAGCGGCCCGTGCCCGGGCGAGCGCGGAGCGTGGC
This sequence comes from Streptomyces actinomycinicus, assembly GCF_016741775.1. Taxonomy (GTDB): domain Bacteria; phylum Actinomycetota; class Actinomycetes; order Streptomycetales; family Streptomycetaceae; genus Streptomyces; species Streptomyces actinomycinicus. The sequence goes on from NZ_JAERRK010000021.1 coordinate 18,795, forward strand.
CGGAAGCCATCTCGGCCAGGCGCTGATACCCTGGTAGCCCGTGGACCGGTGGGCGAGAAACCCCCGAACCGCAGCGACGGCACCCCCGGAGGATTTCCTTCCGGCAGCCGCACCGCACGACAGACAGCGACCACGGGAGCCCCCTCTTGGCCATGCCGCCGAAATCTACGACGACCAAGCACATCTTCGTCACCGGGGGTGTCGCCTCCTCGCTCGGCAAGGGCCTGACCGCCTCCAGCCTGGGCATGCTGCTCAAGGCCCGCGGCCTGCGTGTCGTGATGCAGAAGCTCGACCCGTACCTCAACGTCGACCCGGGCACGATGAACCCCTTCCAGCACGGTGAGGTGTTCGTCACCAACGACGGCGCCGAGACCGACCTGGACATCGGCCACTACGAGCGCTTCCTCGACCGCGACCTCGACGGCTCCGCCAACGTCACCACCGGTCAGGTGTACTCCACGGTGATCGCCAAGGAGCGCCGCGGCGAGTACCTGGGCGACACGGTGCAGGTCATCCCGCACATCACCAACGAGATCAAGCACCGCATCCGGCGCATGGCGACCGACGAGGTCGACGTCGTCATCACCGAGGTCGGCGGCACGGTCGGCGACATCGAGTCCCTGCCCTTCCTGGAGACGGTCCGCCAGGTCCGCCACGAGGTCGGCCGGGACAACGTCTTCGTCGTGCACATCTCGCTGCTGCCGTACATCGGCCCGTCGGGCGAGCTGAAGACCAAGCCGACCCAGCACTCCGTCGCCGCCCTGCGCAACATCGGTATCCAGCCGGACGCCATCGTGCTGCGCTGCGACCGCGAGGTCCCCACCGCGATCAAGCGCAAGATCTCGCTGATGTGCGACGTCGACGAGGCCGCGGTGGTGGCCTGCCCGGACGCCCGCTCGATCTACGACATCCCGAAGACCGTGCACGGTGAGGGCCTGGACGCCTACGTGGTGCGCAAGCTCGACCTCCCCTTCCGGGACGTCGACTGGACGACCTGGGACGACCTGCTGGACCGCGTCCACAACCCCGACCACGAGATCACCCTCGCCCTGGTCGGCAAGTACATCGACCTGCCCGACGCCTACCTGTCGGTCACCGAGGCGCTGCGCGCCGGCGGCTTCGCCAACAGGGCTCGCGTGAAGATCAAGTGGGTCACCTCCGACGACTGCAAGACGCCGGCCGGCGCCAAGGCCCAGCTCGGGGACGTGGACGGCATCTGCATCCCCGGCGGCTTCGGCGAGCGCGGGGTGAACGGCAAGGTCGGCGCGATCAAGTACGCCCGGGAGAACAAGGTCCCGCTGCTGGGCCTGTGCCTGGGCCTGCAGTGCATCGTGGTCGAGGCCGCCCGCAGCCTGGCCGACATCCCCGACGCGAACTCCACCGAGTTCGACCCGGCCACCGCCCACCCGGTCATCTCCACCATGGCCGAGCAGATGGACATCGTCGCCGGCGAGGGCGACCTGGGCGGCACCATGCGCCTGGGCATGTACCCGGCCAAGCTCGCCGAGGGCTCCATCGTGCGCGAGGTCTACGACGGCAAGGAGTACGTGGAGGAGCGTCACCGGCACCGCTACGAGGTCAACAACGCCTACCGCGCGGAGCTGGAGAAGAAGGCCGGGCTCCTGTTCTCCGGCACCTCCCCGGACGGCAAGCTCGTGGAGTACGTGGAGTACCCGCGTGACGTGCACCCCTACCTGGTCGCCACGCAGGCGCACCCCGAGCTGCGCTCGCGGCCGACCCGCCCGCACCCCCTCTTCGCCGGCCTCGTGAAGGCCGCCGTCGAGCGGAAGAATTCGAAGTAACACACCCGGTTGTACGGTGGCCGGGGTGCGCACCCTCAACGGTGGGCACCCCGGCTTCCGTGTCGGGCCGGTTTTGCATGCACGTGTGGAAGGACAGGGCATGACGATCAAGGACACCCCCGAGGAGTGGGAGATCCGGGCCACGGACACCCCCTTCGTGGGCAACAAGACCTCCGTCCGCACCGACGACGTGGTCATGCCCGACGGCTCGGTGGCCCGCCGCGACTACCAGGTCCACCCGGGTTCGGTGGCGGTCCTCGCCCTGGACGACGAGGACCGCGTGCTGCTGATCAACCAGTACCGGCACCCCGTGCGGCACAAGCTCTGGGAGATCCCGGCCGGCCTGCTGGACGTGCCCGGCGAGAACCCGCTGCACGCGGCCCAGCGGGAGCTGTACGAGGAGGCGCACGTCAAGGCCGAGGACTGGCGGGTGCTGACCGACGTGTACACCACCCCCGGCGGCTGTGACGAGGCCGTACGGATCTTCCTGGCCCGGAACCTGTCCGAGGCCGAGGGGGAGCGGTTCGCGGCGGAGCACGAGGAGACCGACATGCAGCACGCGCGGGTGCCGGTCGAGGAGCTGGTGCGCCGGGTGCTGGCCGGAGACGTGCACAACAACTGCCTGGTGGTGGGCGTGCTGTCGCTGGTCGCCGCCCGCGGCGGGGACGGCGTGGACGCCCTGCGGCCCGCCGGTGCGCCCTGGCCGGCACGTCCCTTCGCGTCCTGATCTCACCCGGTCGCGCACTGGTGTGACCATCGCCTGATCCGATCGGGGGACCTGTCCGCCGCGCTCGTCACGGCACGTCGCAGAGCGTGAACTAGGCTCGTCGCGAGCGAGCCGAAGGGGCGCGCCGGTGTCGGAAGCGCGAACGCGCGGAGGCCCGAAGGGGTGAGCACGGTCGTGGTCCCGGCACCGGCCGAGGCGCCCCGGAGGCCAGGGAGCCAACAGACAGGTGCGAGGCCCGTACCGGACGGCACCGGCGGGGCCGCGCGTGCGGTGGGACGGGAGTGTGGCCCGTGACGGATCAGGCGGTGGACACAGGCGAGGCCCGGCTGTCCGGGCACGCGGCCACGGAGCACCGTTTCCTGGGCCGCGCACGGGAGTTGAAGGAGCTGCGCGCCGACATCGAGCGCGCGGGACTGGACACCCTCTCCGGGCGCAAGGCGCCACGCGCGCGCGTGCTCCTCATCGCGGGCCGTCCCGGCTCCGGCCGCACCAGCCTCGCCGAGGAACTCGTCCGGCAGGTAGCCGGACGCTACCCCGGCGGAGTGCTGCGGGCCCGGCTGAGCGAACCCGACGGAACGCCGGTGCCCGTCGAGAACACCGCCCGCGACCTGCTGACCGCGCTGGAGCTGCCTGCACCCGCCGGGGCCGCCGAGGAGGACCTCACCGCCGCCCTGCGCACGGCCCTCACCGGCCGGCGGACGCTGCTCCTGCTCGACGACGCGGCCGGTGCCGAACAGGTCGACGCGCTGCTCCCGGACGCTCCCGACAGCCTGGTCGTGGCCGTCTCCTCGGGCCCGCTCACCGGGATCGCCGACGTCCGCCCCTGCACCCTCGGCGGCCTCGACACCAAGTCCGCCGTGGAGCTGCTCACCCGCTACACGGGGTCGGTGCGCATCACCGTCGACCCGCGGTCCGCGGAGAGCCTGGTGGAGGCCTGCCAGGGGCATCCGGCCGCGCTCGTCCTGGCCGGCGGCTGGCTGGCCGCCCGGCCCAAGGCCGCCGTCTCCGACCTCGCCAAGCGGCTGCACACCGACGCCGATGACGGCAGCACCCCGACGGCCCGCGTCTTCCGGCTGGTCCACGACCAGCTGCCCGGGCAGTCCGCCCGGATACTGCGACTGCTCTGCCTCGCCCCGGCCGGCCTGGTCGACCCGCACACCGCCTCCTCGCTCGCCGGCTGCTCGATCGACGCCGCCCGCGGCTGCCTGGACGACCTCGTCGCCCTCGGCCTGCTGCACCCGGTGGAGTCGCCGCTGCCCCAGTACCAGGTCCCCGGATGGCTGCACCCGCTGCTGCGCGCCCTCGCCCAGAGCCAGGAGCGGCCCGCGGAGCTGCAGCTGGCCCGGGCGCGGATGCTGGAGCGGACGGTGCGGCTGCTGCACTCCTGCCGGCTGATCACCGAGACGGACAGCCCGCAGGCCCGCGAGAAGCTGAACGCGATGCCCCGCGAGGCGCGTTTCCCGACCCCCCGGGCCGCCGCCGACTGGCTGCGCGTCCGGCGGCCCGCCCTGCTGGCCTCCGTGCGGCTCGCGGTGGCCGACGGGGAGCTGGACACGCTCGCCCGCCGGCTGATGTCCCAGCTGGTCCGGGCCATGGCGGCGCATGTCGGCACCCAGGCCGCAGCTCCCGACCTGTACGGCGTCCACGGCCTGGTGCTGGACGTCGCCGAGCGGCGCGGCCTGCCCCGGGAGAAGGCCGCGGCCCTGCTGAACCTGGGCGACCTGGACGCGCAGACCGGCCGCACCCGCGCCGCCCTGGCCCGCTACCGGGCCGCCCTGGACGCCGGACGCCAGGCGAACGACCCGTACGCGACCGGCCGCGCGATGGAATCCGTAGGCGGCGCCCACCAGGAACTGGGCGACTACGACCGGGCCGCGGACTGGTTCGGCCGGGCCCTGGCCGAGCGGCTGGCCCGCGGGGAGCACCCGGAGGCCGCCCGGCTGTACGGGCGGACGGCCACCGCCCACACCTACGCGGGCCGCTACGGCGAGGCGCTGAGGAACTGGCGGGCCGCCCTCGCCGGCTACCGCAGGAGCGGCGATGTCGCCGCCAGCGCGCGGGCGTTGAGTGAGATCGCCCGGGTGCAGGAGTACGCCGGGCGGCCGGAGGAATCGCTGCGCACCTGCCAGGAGGCAGTGGAGTGGGCACGGCGTGCCGAGGACACCCGGTTGCAGGCCGCGCTGCAGCTGCGGCTGGCCGACACCCTGGACCGCATGGGCGACCCCGCGGCGGCCCGCCTGCACCGCTCGGCGGCGGAGCGCATGCTGGGTGAGGAGCCGTCGGAGGACGACACTCTGCAGGATCAGGGCGCTGAGGCCTGCGAAATCCGTACTGCATCCAGCGAAGATTGATGCAATGAAAGGCTAGACAGGCGGAACACCTTCATTAGACTGGCTCTGCCGCACGTTCTCCTGCGGTGTCTCCCGGTATGCCCCCGCATGCCTGGGTATGTCATGTAAAGCACCCCCCATACCCTCTGAGCCAAGGACCGTGATCGACGTGAAGGTCGGCATCCCCCGCGAGGTCAAGAACAACGAGTTCCGGGTGGCCATCACCCCCGCCGGTGTGCACGAGCTGGTGCGCAACGGGCACCAGGTCGTCGTCGAGCGGGGCGCCGGCCTCGGTTCGTCGATCACCGACGAGGAGTACGTCTCCGCCGGTGCCGCGATCCTGGACACCGCCGACGAGGTCTGGGCCACTGCCGACCTGCTGCTGAAGGTCAAGGAGCCCATCGCGGAGGAGTACCACCGTCTCCGCAAGGACCAGATCCTCTTCACCTACCTGCACCTGGCCGCCTCCAAGGAGTGCACGGACGCGCTCATCGAGTCCGGCACCACGGCCATCGCCTACGAGACGGTGGAGCTGCCGAACCGCGCCCTGCCGCTGCTCGCCCCGATGTCGGAGGTCGCGGGCCGGCTGGCCCCGCAGGTCGGCGCCTACCACCTGATGCGCGCGGCCGGCGGCCGTGGCGTGCTCCCCGGCGGCGTCCCGGGCGTCACCCCGGCCAAGGCCGTGGTCATCGGCGGCGGTGTCTCCGGCTGGAACGCCACCCAGGTCGCCGTCGGCATGGGCTTCGAGGTGACCCTGCTCGACCGCGACATCAACAAGCTGCGCGAGGCCGACAAGATCTTCGGTACGAAGGTCAAGGCGATCATGTCCAACTCCTTCGAGCTGGAGAAGGCCGTCCTCGACGCCGACCTCGTCATCGGTGCCGTCCTCATCCCGGGCGCCAAGGCTCCGAAGCTGGTCACCAACGAGCTGGTGTCCCGCATGAAGCCCGGAAGTGTTCTTGTCGACATCGCGATCGACCAGGGCGGCTGCTTCGAGGACTCCCGTCCCACCACGCACGCCGAGCCGACCTTCCGCGTCCACAACTCGGTCTTCTACTGCGTGGCCAACATGCCGGGCGCGGTGCCGAACACCTCCACCAACGCCCTCACCAACGCCACGATGCCGTACATCGTCTCGCTGGCCAACAACGGCTGGGTCGAGGCGCTGCGCCGCGACGCCGCGCTCGCCAAGGGTCTCAACACCCATGACGGCAAGGTCGTTTACAAGGAGGTCGCCGAGGCCCACGGCCTGGAGCACGTCGAGCTGGAGTCCCTGCTCGGCTGACCCCTTCCGACCAGGTGAGTCGCTAAGTCGCCAGCAGGAAAAAGGCGATTCGTCAACACGCCTCGTCAACCTCGCGCACCCGGCCGGACCTTGCCCGACAAGGTCCGGCCGGATGTGTGTATGGTCACTTTGCGGCTCTCGGTCAACTCGCCTCGAACGTAACCCTTCGACCGATTCGCACACCGGTGAAACCTGCTGTGCGACGGCCGTACGCCCTTGACAGCGGGATGTTTCATTGCCGACACATCCTGCCGGGTCCGGCGGATTGTGTTGCTGCGGACCGCCGACACGCCATAGAGTCGCCAACCGTCGGCATGGTGCCACGCTGACCTTGTCTAGAAGTTTCCTGGTCACCAAGGAGGTAAGACGACTTGTGAATGAGTCGACATTTTCTCCCGGGGGTGGTCAACCAGGAATGCCGGTCCGGGGCCAGGGTCCCGCGGGATTCGAGGCTGTCGGCTCCGTCGCTGTGCGCACCTTCGCAGCCCACCAGAGTTCCGGTCCGCAGGCGGCCGGGACAGCACACCAGAGCATGGATGGCCATCACGTGAACGCCATGGCCGGCGACGGAAGTGGCGCGCCCCACAACCACTTCGCCGACTACGACGAACTGCCCGAGGGGCACTTCTACGACCCCGATGCCGAGTACGAGCCCGATCCGGAGTACGCGGCCACGCTCGCGCCCGACGCGGCCCGCCAGCGCCGTGAGCGCGTCGGTCCGACCGGACGCCCGCTGCCGTACTTCCCGATCCCGGGCCCGCTGACCGACCACGGCCCCGCGAAGATCATCGCGATGTGCAACCAGAAGGGTGGCGTCGGCAAGACGACGTCGACCATCAACCTGGGTGCCGCGCTCGCGGAGTACGGCCGGCGCGTGCTGCTCGTGGACTTCGACCCGCAGGGCGCGCTGTCGGTCGGTCTCGGCGTCAACCCGATGGAGCTGGACCTCACCGTCTACAACCTGCTCATGGAGCGGGGCATGTCGGCGGACGAGGTCCTGCTGAAGACGGCGGTCCCCAACATGGACCTGCTGCCCTCCAACATCGACCTGTCGGCCGCCGAGGTCCAGCTGGTCTCCGAGGTCGCCCGCGAGTCGACCCTGCAGCGGGCGCTCAAGCCGCTGCTGCCCGACTACGACTACATCGTGATCGACTGTCAGCCCTCGCTCGGCCTGCTCACGGTCAACGCGCTGACGGCCGCTCACAAGGTGATCGTGCCGCTGGAGTGCGAGTTCTTCGCCCTGCGCGGTGTGGCCCTGCTGACCGAGACCATCGAGAAGGTCCAGGAGCGGCTCAACCCCGAGCTGGAGCTGGACGGCATCCTCGCCACGATGTACGACTCGCGCACGGTCCACAGCCGCGAGGTGCTGGCCCGTGTCGTCGAGGCGTTCGACGATCACGTCTACCACACGGTCATCGGCCGCACGGTCCGTTTCCCGGAGACCACGGTCGCCGGTGAGCCGATCACCACGTACGCCTCCAACTCCGTCGGTGCCGCCGCCTACCGCCAGCTCGCCAGGGAGGTGCTCGCCCGGTGTCACGCCGAGTGAGTCTGCCGGGGGCCGACGAACTCTTCCGTACGACAGGGGGAACGGCGCTCCAGCCGTCAAGTCCCCGGCGCCCGGCCAATGGTGAGGCCAGGGTGCCGGCTCCCGCGGGGGAGAGCGACGAGACGGCCGCCGCCGAGGACACACCGCAGTCGGTGCCCGTGCAGGGCGGCGACGGCGAGGGCGCGGAGCACGTGGCGGCGGAGGCCGAGCCGGCCGAGGCCGGCGAGTCCCGCACTCGCCCGGCGCGCCGCCAGGCGGCGGCGCAGGAAGGTTCTGCCGCGCAGCCGCGCAAGCGCGGGCGGGCGGCTGCCCGGCGGCCCAGCGGCCGGGAACGGCACGACGAGAAGATCACCGTGTACGTGTCGGCCGAGGAGCTGATGGACCTCGAGCACGCGCGGCTGGTGCTGCGCGGCGAGCACGGTCTCGCGGTCGACCGCGGACGGATCGTCCGCGAGGCGGTGGCCGTGGTGCTGGCCGACCTGGAGTCCCGTGGGGACGCGAGCATTCTGGTGAGACGGCTGCGGGGTCGGTAGTCGGCCATGAGGTCCGCAGGCGGTAGCCTGCGACGGCCATGACCTCGAACGACGCTCCCGCCACAGCCCCCGGCCCAGGTGCCGGCCGCAGGCGTGCGCTGGGACGCGGACCGGGCACCGCGGCGATCGAGCCGGGAGAGCCCGCGGTCGCCGGGTCCGGAGAGTCCGGAGCCGTAGGGCCGGGAGGGTCCGGAGCCGCCGAGCCCGGAGAGTCCGGAGCCGTAGGGCCGGGAGGGTCCGGAGCCGCCGAGCCCGGAGAGTCCGGAGCCGTAGGGCCGGGAGGGTCCGGAGCAACCGAGCCCGGAGAGTCCGGAGCCGTCGGGCCGGGAGAGTCCGCGGTGCCGGAGTCCGACGGGTCCCGGGACGGGGTTTTCAAGGTCCGGCTCTCGAACTTCGAGGGGCCCTTCGACCTGCTGCTCCAGCTGATCTCCAAGCACAAGCTGGATGTCACCGAGGTCGCGCTGTCCAAGGTGACGGACGAGTTCATGGCGCACATCCGGGCCATGGGGACGGACTGGGACCTGGACCAGGCGACCGAGTTCCTCGTCGTCGCGGCCACGCTGCTCGATCTGAAGGCCGCCCGCCTGCTGCCCGCCGCCGAGGTGGAGGACGAGGCCGACCTGGCCCTGCTGGAGGCCCGGGACCTGCTGTTCGCCCGGCTGCTGCAGTACCGCGCGTACAAGCGGATCGCCGACATCTTCAACGAGCGCCTCGACGAAGAGGCCCGGCGCCACCCGCGTACCGTCGGGCTCGAACCGCAGCACGCCGAGCTGCTGCCCGAGGTCGTCATCAGCATCGGGCCCGAGGGCTTCGCCAGGCTCGCGGTCAAGGCAATGCAGCCCAAGCCCAAACCGCAGGTCTACGTCGACCACATCCACGCCCCGCTGGTCAGCGTCCAGGAGCAGGCCGGGATCGTGGTGGCGCGGCTGAAGGAGCTGGGCGAGGTCAGTTTCCGGGTGCTCGTCGAGGACACCGGCGACACGCTCACGGTCGTGGCCCGGTTCCTGGCCCTGCTGGAGCTGTACCGGGAGAAGGCCGTCGCCCTGGAGCAGGAGGCCGCGCTCGGGGAGCTGGTCGTGCGCTGGACCGGTGGGGACACCGACGCGGCGCCGATGGTCACCGACGAGTTCGACCGGCCGCCGGAGCAGCCCGAGGAGGAGAGGAAGGCATGAGCGAGGAGACCGCGGAACTCCCGGCGGGCCTGTCCGGTGTCGCCGGCCTCGACCTGAAGCCCGCCCTGGAGGCGATGCTCATGGTCGTGGACGAGCCGGCGACCGAGGAGCACCTGGCGAAGCTCCTGGAGCGGCCGAAACGGCAGATCGCTGACGCGCTGCGCGAGCTGGCCGACGAGTACACCGTGCAGGGCCGCGGCTTCGAACTGCGGTTCGTGGCCGGCGGCTGGCGCTTCTACACCCGTGCCGCGTACGCGCCGGCCGTGGAGCGGCTGGTCCTGGACGGGCAGACCGCCCGGCTCACGCAGGCGGCGCTGGAGACCCTCGCCGTCGTCGCCTACCGCCAGCCGGTCAGCCGCAGCCGGGTCTCCGCCGTGCGCGGAGTCAACTGCGACGGCGTGATGCGCACCCTCCTCCAGCGGGGTCTGGTCGAGGAGGCGGGCGCGGAACCCGAAACAGGTGCGATCCTGTACAGGACGACGAACTACTTCCTGGAGCGGATGGGCCTGCGCGGCCTGGACGAGCTTCCGGAACTCGCGCCCTTCCTCCCCGAGGCGGAGGCGATCGAGGCCGAGACCCAGGAGGGGGTCCCGTCGTTCGACCCGGACGCGCCCGACGCGCCCGGTGGTCAGGACGCAGACGACTAAGACGGAATTCTTGATGCGAAGCAGCGGCAGCGGCAGGAACAGCGGACGCGGTAACCACCGCGGCGCCGGCAACGAACGGGACGAGCGGCAGGGGCAGGGCCGTCCCCGCAAGCCCCGCCCGGAGGAGCGCCGCTACGACGTGGGCCCCGGCGCCACCAAGGACGGCCCCAAGTCCGGTCGCGGCGGCGCGGCCCGCGGCGGCGCCAAGGGCGGTCCCAAGCAGTCCCAGCAGGGCGGCCGAGGCCGTACGGCCCCCGCACGCTCGCGCGAGTACGAGGCGCGGACCGAGGAGCGCAACCGGGAGCGGTACGCCGGCAAGAAGGACATCAAGCTGCCCAAGACCTTCCCGGGCGCCGAGCAGGAGGGCGAGCGGCTGCAGAAGGTGCTGGCCCGCGCGGGCTACGGCTCCCGGCGTGCCTGCGAGGAGCTGATCGAGCAGGCCCGCGTCGAGATCAACGGCGAGATCGTGCTCGAGCAGGGCCGCCGCGTGGACCCCGAGAAGGACGAGGTCAAGGTCGACGGCCTGACCGTCGCGACCCAGTCGTACCAGTTCTTCTCGCTCAACAAGCCCGCCGGCGTCGTCTCCACGATGGAGGACCCGGAGGGGCGGCAGTGCCTCGGTGACTACGTCACCAACCGCGAGACCCGGCTTTTCCACGTCGGGCGGCTCGACACCGAGACCGAGGGCGTCATCCTGCTCACCAACCACGGCGAGCTGGCGCACCGTCTCACCCACCCCAAGTACGGCGTGAAGAAGACCTACCTCGCCGCCATCGTGGGCCCGATCCCGCGCGACCTGGGCAAGCGTCTGAAGGACGGCATCCAGCTGGAGGACGGCTACGCCCGCGCGGACCACTTCCGGGTGGTCGAGCAGACCGGCAAGAACTACCTGGTCGAGGTGACCCTGCACGAGGGCCGCAAGCACATCGTGCGGCGCATGCTCGCCGAGGCCGGCTTCCCGGTCGAGAAGCTGGTGCGCACCTCCTTCGGCCCGATCACCCTCGGCGACCAGAAGTCGGGCTGGCTGCGCCGTCTGTCGAACACCGAGGTCGGCATGCTGATGAAGGAAGTCGACCTCTAAAGCGCCTTGCCGTGATCACCGTCCCCCTTTATTGTCAGTGTGACGATAAAAGGGGATGGTGACCCACGTGTCCAAGCAAGCCGCAACCGGAACACTCCTCGGCCTCGCCCTGGGCGACGCCCTCGGCTACCCGACCGAGTTCAAGACCGTGCCGTTGATCCAGACGATGTTCGGTCCCTGGCGGCAGCTGGAGCTGTCGCAGCGCGCCCTCGTCTCCGACGACACGCAGATGACGCTCGCCGTCGGGCGTGCACTCCGGACGGCCCTGGAGCACGGGCACCTCGCGCCGGAGCGGCTGGAGCGGCCGCTGCGCGAGGAGTTTGTGCACTGGTACCGGTCGCCCGAGAACAACCGCGCCCCGGGCAACACCTGCCTGACCGCCTGCGACCTGCTCGGGACGGAGGGCCGCCGCTGGCAGGACGCCAGCCAGGTCGGCTCCAAGGGCTGCGGCGCCAACATGCGGGTCGCCCCGCTCGGGATCGTCCCCGGGCTGAACGGCGAACAGCGCGCCGGCGCCGCCCAGTTGCAGTCCGCGCTCACCCACGGCCACCCCACCGCGCTCGCCGCCTCCGACCTCACCGCCCACGCCGTCCACCTGCTCGCCCAGGGTGACGACCCGGCCGGACTGGTCGGCCGGCTGCGCTCGTACGCCCTCCGGCACCGCACCCGCTACGACCACACCTGGCTCGGCGACCTGTGGACCCGCTCCCAGGACCCGACACCCGAGCACTTCATCGCGCGCGGCTGGGACGAGTGCCTGGCGGTCCTGGACCGCCTCCAGGAGGCCGTACGGACCGTCTCCCCGGAGACCGACCCCTGCCTGGCCACCGGCGAGGGCTGGATCGCCGAAGAGGCCCTCGCCACCGGGCTGCTGTGCTTCCTGCTCTTCCCCGACGAGCCCGTCACCGCCCTGCGCCGGGCCGCGTGCACCGCCGGCGACTCCGACTCCATCGCCTGCCTCGCCGGCGCCTTCGCGGGTGCCTGGCTGGGCGCGGACGCCTGGCCCGCCGACTGGGCCGAGCGGATCGAGTACCGGGAAGACCTGTTGGCCCTGGGCACGCTCTGGGACGCTTAGGCCCATGATCGACGACCTCGACATCGACCTGACCCCGGTGGTGGCGGAACAGCCCGACCCGCTGCTCCTCGCGACCGTCTCCGGAGCCCATCTGTACGGCTTCCCCTCCCAGGACTCAGACGTGGACCTGCGCGGCGTCCATCTGCTCCCCGCCGCCGACCTCGTCGGCCTGCGCGAGCCGGAGGAGACCCGCTCGCGGACCTGGGTCCGGTACGGCGTCGAGCTGGACCTCGTCACCCACGACCTGCGCAAGTTCGTACGGCTGATGCTCCGCCGCAACGGCTACGTGCTGGAGCAGCTGCTCTCGCCCCTGGTCGTGCACACCACCGACGCGCACCGGGAACTGGCCGCCCTGGTGCCCGGCGTGCTGACCAGCCACCACGCCCACCACTACCGCGGCTTCGCGGTGACCCAGTGGCGGCTGTTCGAGAAGACCGGCGAACTGAAACCGCTGCTCTACACCTTCCGGGTCCTGCTCACCGGCATCCACCTCATGCGCAGCGGCGAGGTCCAGGCCCATCTGCCCACGCTCCTGGACCAGGTGGACGCCCCCGGTTACCTGCCCGAGCTGATAGCCGCCAAGGCGCAGCAGGAGCACGGCACGGCCGACGTCGGCCACGCGCGCGTGGAGGCCGACGTGGAGCGGCTGCACGGCGTGCTCGACGAGGCGCAGGCCGCCTCAGCGCTGCCGGACGCGCCCGGCGCCCAGGACGCCCTGCACGACCTGGTGGTCCGGCTCCGCCTGCAGGGCTGAGGCCCGCCGCACCCCGAACAGGAAGGCGGCCACGCGCGCGTGGTCCGGCTCCGGCGGCAGCGAGGTGCCCCGCAGGGCGTCCTCGGCCTCGTCCGCCAGCCGGGCCATCCACGCCTCGACCCGTGGCCACGGCACCTCGCCCCGCTTCACCGCGAGCAGCGGCTCGCGCCGGTCACCGACGTCGATCCGCAGCTCGCCGGTGCGCAGCAGGTCCCCGGCGCTCATCAGCAGGCGCAGCAGATGCATGGCGTGCTTCCAGCGCGGGGCGCCCGTGGTACGGACGTCGGCGTCGAGCTTCTTGCGCTGGCCGAGTGCGTAGCGGGTGAAGGTCCCGTACACCTGCCGGGACAGGAACGCGGACCGCAGGGACAGCAGCTCGCGGCCGGTGTCGTCCGCGTGCTCGACCAGCGGGGAGTGCAGGCACTCCAGGATGTTCGGGTTGCCGCGCAGCGCCAGCTCGCAGAACCGCTCCAGCTCCCAGGAGAACTGCTCCTCGCCCGGCCCCTCCACGTGCGTCGGCGGTTTGTCGAACCGCCAGTACAGCGGGGTCGGGGCGAGGAACACCCCGCGCCGGTCGGTGTCGCTGGCGTCCGTGGCCAGGCCGAAGGCGCGCGAGCCCATGACACAGGCGTAGACCGTGTGGTCGCGTACGAGGTCCTGCGGATGCATTCCGGGAGCGTACGCGGCCCCCTCACGCCAGGTGGATCGAATTTCCGTGCACGGTGATCGACTCCTTCGCCAGCGGCCTGGTGGCGGGACCGTGGGCCACCGAGCCGTCGGCGATGCGGAACCTGCTGCCGTGGCAGGGGCAGTCGATGGTGCCGTCCGCGACCTTGTTCACCGTGCAGCCCTGGTGCGTGCAGACCGCAGAGAAGGCCTTGAAGTCACCCTTCTTCGGCTGGGTGACCACGATCTTCTGCTCCTTGAAGACCTTGCCCCCGCCCTCCGGGATATCGCTCGTGTCGGCCAGCTGCTTGCCGGCCGGGGACGCCGGCAGCCTGCCGGAGGTGGACTCCGACGAGGTGGAACCGCTCTCGTCCGTGGTGCCGCCGCACCCCACGCATCCCAGGGCGAGCGCACCGGCGCCCGTCGCGAGAACCGTCCGCCGCGTTGCGGGCTGGGTCATGTCACGCCTCCGTACAGACATCGAAAACCGGTGGATACCAGAACTTTCCGCATCGTCTCAGCGGGCGGGCGGCGCGCGCCCGCTCCGCGCGGGCTGACTACGCTGGACGGACCAAGAACAGACACGCAGGCAGCGAGGAGCAGCGCCGTGGCGGTACGAGCGGTCCGGGGGGCCGTCCAACTCGAACGGGACGAGGCCGGGCACATGGAGGAGCAGGTCGGAGCCCTGCTCACCGCCGTCCTGGAACGGAACGGGCTGACCGTCGACGACCTGATCAGCATCTGGTTCACGGCCACCCCCGACCTGCACAGCGACTTCCCGGCCGCCGCCGCCCGCAAGCTCGGCATCGTGGACGTCCCCCTCATCTGCGCCCAGGAACTCGACGTCGAGGGCGCCATGCCCCGGGTCGTGCGGATCCTCGCGCACATCGCGTCGGACAAGCCCCGTGCCGACATCAGCCACGTCTACCTCGGCTCCGCCGCCGCCCTGCGCAAGGACATCGCCCAGTGAGAACCGCACTCGTCATCGGCACCGGCCTCATCGGCACCTCCGCCGCGCTGGCACTCGTGCAGCGCGGGGTCACCGTCCACCTCGCCGACCACGACCCCGAGCAGGCCCGTACCGCCGCCGCGCTGGGCGCCGGCACCGACGAGGCGCCCGACGGCCCGGTCGACCTGGCCCTCGTCGCCGCCCCGCCCGCCCATGTGGCCGGGGTGGTCGCCGACGCCGTGCGCCGGGGCCTGGCCCGCGGCTACCTGGACGTGGCCAGCGTCAAGGGCGGCCCGCGCCGCGAGCTGGAGGCGCTCGGCCTCGACCTCACGACGTACATCGGCACCCACCCCATGTCCGGCCGGGAGAAGTCCGGCCCGCTGGCCGCCACCGCGGACCTCTTCGAGGGCCGCCCCTGGGTGCTGACCCCCACCCGCGACACCGACACCGAGGTGCTGAACCTCGCACTGGAACTGGTCTCGCACTGCCGGGCCGTACCGGTCGTCATGGACGCCGACGCCCACGACCGCGCCGTCGCCCTGGTCTCCCACATGCCCCACCTGGTGTCGAGCATGGTCGCCGCGCGCCTGGAGCACGCCGAGGAGGCCGCCGTACGGCTGTGCGGGCAGGGCATCCGGGACGTGACCCGGATCGCCGCCTCCGACCCGCGGATGTGGATCGACATCCTGTCCGCGAACCCGGGCCCGGTCGCCGACCTGCTCGCCGACGTGGCGTCCGACCTCGACGAGACCGTCCGGGCGCTGCGCGCCCTGCAGTCCTCCGACGAGGACAAGCGGCGCACCGGCGCCACCGGCATCGAGGACGTGCTGCGCCGCGGGAACGCCGGCCAGGTCCGGGTACCCGGCAAGCACGGCAGCGCGCCGCGCGTGTACGAGACCGTCGTCGTCCTCATCAACGACCAGCCCGGACAGCTCGCCCGGATCTTCGCCGACGCGGACCGGGCCGGGGTCAACATCGAGGACGTCCGGATCGAGCACGCGACGGGCCAGCAGGCCGGCCTGGTCCAGCTCAGCGTGGAGCCGAGCGCGGCGGCCGTCCTGACGGGCGCGCTGCGGGAGCGGGGCTGGGCACTGCGGCCGTAGGGCCCGGCCCGGCGCCGGCCCCCGTGTCCGGACGGGTGCTGCGGGTCCGGCGAGGGCCCTGGGTCCGGACGGGTGCTGCGGGTCCGGCGAGGGCCCTGGGTCCGGACGGGTGCCCCGGCCGGTCCGGTGCGGGCGCTGGGTCCGGAGGGGTGTCCCGGTCCGGCGCCGGTGCATGCGTCCGGACGAGTGACCCGTACCCAGTAACCTTGTGCAGGGCGCCCTCGCCCCCGCACCCCGCCAGCACCGCACCAGGAAGGTGTCCCCCGTGGAAAACGGCGCCGCCGCCAAGCCCGTGATCGTCGCCATCGACGGTCCCTCCGGCACGGGCAAGTCGAGCACGTCGAAGGCCGTGGCCGCGCAGCTCGGCCTGAGCTACCTGGACACCGGCGCCCAGTACCGGGCGATCACCTGGTGGATGGTGACCAACGGCATCGACCTGGAGGACCCGACCGCGATCGCGGCCGTGGCCGGCAAGCCGGAGATCGTCTCCGGGACCGACCCGGACAAGCCGACGATCACGGTCGACGGAGTCGACGTGGCTGGCCCGATCCGCACCCAGGAGGTCACCTCCCAGGTCAGCGCGGTCAGCGCGGTGCCCGAGGTGCGCGCCCGGATCACCGAGCTGCAGCGCTCCCTGGCCACCGGCGCCGAGCGGGGCATCGTGGTCGAGGGCCGTGACATCGGCACGACGGTCCTCCCGGACGCCGACCTGAAGATCTTCCTCACCGCCTCCCCGGAGGCCCGCGCGGCCCGCCGCAGCGGCGAGCTGAAGGGCGCCGACGTCAACGCCACCCGCGAGGCCCTGATCAAGCGGGACGCGGCCGACTCCAGCCGCAAGACCTCGCCGCTCGCCAAGGCCGGCGACGCGGTGGAGGTGGACACCACCGAGCTGAGCCTCGCCCAGGTCATCGAGTGCGTCGTCACCCTGGTCGAGGAGAAGCGGGCGGGGAAGTGAGCGTTCCACCGCTTCCCTCGGAGCGGGGCGCCGAGGTCGGCCGGCGCATCGGCGTCGGCCTGATGTACGGGCTGTGGAAGCCGCGCGTACTGGGCGCCTGGAAGCTGCCCGCCACCGGCCCGGTGATCCTCGCGGTGAACCACAGCCACAACATCGACGGCCCGATGGTCATGGGCGTGGCGCCCCGGCCCACGCACTTCCTGATCAAGAAGGAGGCGTTCGTCGGACCGCTGGACCCCTTCCTGACCGGCATCGGCCAGCTGAAGGTGGACCGCACGGCCGCCGACCGCACCGCGATCACCCAGGCCCTCGGCGTGCTGGAGGCCGGGGGAGTACTGGGCATCTTCCCGGAGGGCACCCGGGGCGAGGGTGACTTCGCCTCGCTGCGTGCCGGGCTCGCCTACTTCGCGGTGCGCAGCGGGGCGCCGATCGTCCCCGTGGCCGTGCTGGGAAGCACCGGGCGGCCCGGCCGGTTGACAAAGGCGCTGCCCCCGCTGCGCTCCCGCATCGACGTCGTCTTCGGGGACCCCTTCGAGGCGGGCGACGGCACCGGGCGGCGCACGCGCAAGGCGCTGGACGAGGCCACCGAGCGCATCCAGAAGCAGCTCACCGGCCACCTGGAAAACGCCAGGCGCCTGACCGGGCGCTAGGCGACACTTGAGTAGTGGATCAGCCCACGGCAACGGTCCACCGATCACCACCGATGAACGACGAGGTACGGACTTCATGAACGACCACATCCAGCCCGACGGCTCGGACGCGTACGAGGCGCACGAGTACGACCACGGGGCTCTCGGCGACGCCGAGTACGCGGAGTTCATGGAGCTCGCCGCGGAAGAGGGCTTCGACATCGAGGACGTCGAGGGCGCCATCGAGGCGGCGGGCCACGGCCCGCTGCCCGTGCTCGCCGTCGTCGGCCGCCCCAACGTCGGCAAGTCGACCCTGGTGAACCGGATCATCGGCCGCCGCGAGGCCGTCGTCGAGGACAAGCCGGGCGTCACCCGCGACCGCGTCACCTACGAGGCCGAGTGGGCCGGCCGCCGCTTCAAGGTCGTCGACACGGGCGGCTGGGAGCAGGACGTCCTCGGCATCGACGCCTCCGTGGCGGCGCAGGCCGAGTACGCGATCGAGGCGGCCGACGCGGTCGTCTTCGTCGTGGACGCCAAGGTCGGCGCGACCGACACCGACGAGGCGGTCGTCCGGCTGCTGCGCAAGGCCGGCAAGCCGGTCGTGCTGTGCGCCAACAAGGTCGACGGCCCGAGCGGTGAGGCCGACGCGGCCTACCTGTGGAACCTCGGCCTCGGCGAGCCGCACCCCGTCTCGGCCCTGCACGGCCGCGGCACCGGCGACATGCTGGACTCCGTCCTGGAGGCGCTGCCCGAGGCTCCCGAGCAGTCCTTCGGCACCGCGATCGGCGGCCCCCGCCGCATCGCCCTGATCGGCCGTCCGAACGTCGGCAAGTCCTCGCTGCTGAACAAGGTGGCCGGCGAGGAGCGCGTCGTCGTCAACGAGCTGGCGGGCACCACCCGTGACCCGGTCGACGAGATGATCGAACTCGGTGGTGTGACCTGGAAGTTCGTGGACACCGCCGGTATCCGCAAGCGGGTCCACCTGCAGCAGGGCGCCGACTACTACGCCTCGCTGCGCACGGCCGCCGCCGTGGAGAAGGCCGAGGTCGCGGTCGTCCTGATCGACGCCTCCGAGAACATCTCCGTGCAGGACCAGCGGATCATCAGCATGGCCGTCGAGGCGGGCCGCGCGATGGTCATCGCGTACAACAAGTGGGACACCCTCGACGAGGAGCGCCGCTACTACCTGGAGCGGGAGATCGAGACCGAGCTGGGCCAGGTCGCCTGGGCCCCGCGCGTGAACGTCTCGGCCCGTACCGGCCGGCACATGGAGAAGCTGGTCCCCGCGATCGAGACGGCCCTCGCCGGCTGGGAGACCCGCGTGCCCACCGGCCGGCTCAACGCCTTCCTCGGCGAGCTGGTCTCGGCCCACCCGCACCCCATCCGGGGCGGCAAGCAGCCGCGCATCCTGTTCGGCACCCAGGCCGGCACCAAGCCCCCGCGGTTCGTGCTCTTCGCCTCCGGCTTCATCGAGGCGGGCTACCGGCGCTTCATCGAGCGCCGGCTGCGCGAGGAGTTCGGCTTCGAGGGCACCCCGATCCACATCTCGGTGCGGGTGCGCGAGAAGCGCGGCGCGAAGAAGAAGTAACAGCGGTACGACGGGAAGGGCGGCCCCTGGCTCACCAGGGGCCGCCCTTCCCGTCCATGTGCCCGCCTTCGCTACACGCCTCGCCGCGGCCCCGGCGGCAGCGCGGCCGGGACGTACTGCGCACCGGTGTCGTGCTGCCGCCCGAGCGTGCCCACCCGCTGCCACTGCGACTGCTGCCGGGCGCTGTACGCCCCGGCGCTGTAGGCGCTGTACGAACTGCTGAACGACCCCGCCCGGTGCCCGCCGTACGTGCCCATGCCGTCCGGGAAGTCCCCGAAGGCGCTGAACCCCAGCTCCTCCTCGCCGCTGCGGTCCCCCGGCAGCGTGCGGAAGGTCTTGACCCACTCCGCGTAGAGACTGTCGTAGATCGGCGTGGCCGACGGCCCGCCGACCGGCTCGTGTGCCGCCCGGGCGGACGGCACGGAGGCGAAGGAGGACCGGCGGGGAGGCGGGGTGTCGTATGCGTGCACGTATGTCCAAACGACCGGAACCCCAAAGGGATGCGGTCAGCGCGGCGGGGACGCGGGGCGGCGGCGCACTCAGGTTCCGGCGAGCGGAAGCGCCGCGGCGACCAGCTTCCCGTTGGCGGCCGCCTTGTCCAGCGCGTCCCGCAGCAGGTCCTCCCGGGGCTGCCGCCCGATCGAGCCCACCGGCGCCGCGAACATGAGCACCTGCTGGTGCTTGTTCGCCGCGGCCCGCCAGCTGTCGGTCACCTGGAGCGGCTGATGCGCCTGCCACCAGGCCACCGGCTGCCCGCCGCCCACCGACGGCTGCAGCACCGCGTGCAGCTGCCCCACGGCCAGCAGCACGGACCAGCCGTGCAGCACCGGCGGAACCGACGCCAGCTCGGTCAACGGCATGAAGCCCTGCTCGATGAGGAGCGGGAGGAAGTCGTCGCCGGCGCCGGTGCTGCCCGGGCGGACGATCGGCGAGGTCGGCTCGACGACGAGCGCGGGGTGCAACTCGCCCTCGATCAGAACGAGTCCGCTGGTCACGCCGAGCACCGCCTGCTCGGGCACGGCCCGCTGCGCCGGGCCGCCGGCGGTCGCCCCGGCCATGTCCCCGCCGGTCGCGCCGATGGAGCGCACGGCGCCCTGCAACTGCTCCTCGGTGACCTGGACGACCTGCGAGGGCAGGCAGCCGGCGTGGGCGAAGGCGAGGACGGCGGTCTCGTCGCCGATGAACAGGACGGTGCTGGTGCGCTCCTGCTCGGAGTCGCCCGGGGTGCGACAGGACGTGCAGTCGTAACTGCCCGGGGCGTTCTCTCCGGCGAGCAGCCGGTCGGCTTCTTCGTCGCCGATCTCGGCGCGTACGGCGTCGCTGACGTCGAGCATGCGCGGCACGGTGGCTCCCTCGGGATGCGGTGCTGGGGTCGGCCGGGTGGCTCCCGGCCGATGAGCCCCGGGGTTCCGGGCTCATGAAGAAGACAACGGGCGTCCTATGGTGGGGGTCACGCCCCGCGGGGAACCGGTTCGAACCTTCCCCCGCACAGGGTCACCTTCCGTACGGAATCGGCCACTCCCCGTCAACTCCGCGCCGCGTCAAGGAACTTGGATGGGTGAAGTGGGTCACAGATCGCTTCAGTCGATGGTCGACAAATCGGGAAATCAGCGGATGTAGTGGGTGGCCGAAAATCGCCGATACCGTTGGTAACTGTCAAGTGGCCTGGAAGGACGGCCACTTGGTTGATTCCGACGGCTCGTCCTCCCTACATTCCTCCGCCGTGTGCAACGAGCACCGCTCGGGTACGTCCGCCGGCCGGCAGCAGGCAGAGCACGATCACCGCTACCGGTGGCGGACGGGGCGGAGCGCGAGGAACCGCGGCGATACGCGGGACACGCGCTCGGCCTTGGGGGAAGCCCGGGTTCGTGGAGAGGGAACTACATGTCCGAGTGTGCCGATACCAGCCGCACCACCGCCCGTACCGACAGTGCCCGCAAGGGCCGTACGACCGCAGCCCTCGCCGGAGCCGCACTGCTGGCCCCGCTGGGACTGCTCGCCGCGACCGGCAACGCCGCCGCGGCGGACAACGGAGTGTGGGACCGCATCGCCCAGTGCGAGAGCGGCGGCAACTGGCACATCAACACCGGCAACGGCTACTACGGCGGGCTCCAGTTCTCCGCCGGCACCTGGCGCGCGTACGGCGGCACCGCCTACGCCCCGACGGCCGACCAGGCCTCCAGGAGCGCGCAGATCGCCGTCGCCACCAAGGTCCAGGGCGCCCAGGGCTGGGGCGCCTGGCCGGTCTGCTCGGCCCGCGCCGGAGCCTCCGGCGCCGCCCCCGCAGCCGCCTCGGGTACGCCGTCCCGGCACGGCGCGACGACGGAGTCCGCCCCGGCGAAGCGGGCCCCGGCCACGTCCGCCCCGGCGCGGACGCCGGAGCGTCCGACGTCCCGCACGGCCCGCGGCACGTCCCGCGGTGACTACACCGTCCGCGAGGGCGACACGCTGAGCGTCATCGCCGCCCGGCACGGAACCACCTGGCAGCGCGTCTACGCCGCCAACAAGGCCGTCATCGGCGCCGATCCCGATCTGATCGTGCCCGGCCAGCGCCTCGCGATCTGAGCACAGGCCGGCACCCCCGCAGGCAGCCGCCGTCCCGACCAGGACGGCGGCTGTCCGCGGTGGGGGAACCGGCCGGCCGGGGAGGTCAGGACGATTCGGGACCGGCTTGGTGCCGCTCCGGTTCGGGCTGCGGGGTCTGGGCCGCGTACTCCGGGTGGTGCAGGTCGAACGCCGGGGACTCCGAGCGGATCCGGGGCAGGGTGAGGAAGTTGTGCCGGGGCGGTGGGCAGGAGGTCGCCCACTCCAGGGAGCGGCCGTAGCCCCAGGGGTCGTCGGTGTCCACCTTCTCGCCGTACACGGCGGTCTTCCAGACGTTGTGGAGGAACGGCAGCGTCGACAGGCCGAGCAGGAAGGAGCCGACCGTCGAGACCGTGTTGAGCGTGGTGAACCCGTCGGCCGCCAGATAGTCGGCGTACCGGCGGGGCATGCCCTCGGCGCCCAGCCAGTGCTGCACCAGGAAGGTGGTGTGGAAGCCGACGAACAGCGTCCAGAAGTGGATCTTCCCGAGCCGCTCGCCCAGCATCTTCCCGGTGAACTTCGGCCACCAGAAGTAGAAGCCGCCGAAGATCGCGAAGACGACCGTGCCGAAGACGACGTAGTGGAAGTGGGCCACCACGAAGTACGAGTCCGTGACGTGGAAGTCCATCGGCGGCGAGGCCAGGATCACCCCGGTCAGGCCGCCGAACAGGAACGTCACGAGGAAGCCCAGCGCCCACAGCATCGGTGTCTCGAAGGACAGCGAGCCCTTGATCATGGTCCCGGTCCAGTTGAAGAACTTCACCCCCGTCGGCACGGCGATCAGGAACGACATCAGGGAGAAGTACGGCAGCAGCACCGCGCCGGTCGCGAACATGTGGTGCGCCCACACCACGATGGACAGCCCGGTGATCGCCATCGTCGCGCCGACCAGAGTCAGATAGCCGAAGATCGGCTTGCGGCTGAAGACCGGGATGATCTCCGTGATGATCCCGAAGAACGGCAGCGCGATGATGTACACCTCGGGGTGGCCGAAGAACCAGAAGAGGTGCTGCCACAGCAGCGCCCCGCCGCTGGCCGCCTCGAACACCTGCGCGCCGAACCGCCGGTCCGCCTCCAGCACCAGCAGCGCCGCCGCCAGCACCGGGAACGCCATCAGGATCAGGATCGACGTGAACAGGGTGTTCCAGGTGAAGATCGGCATCCGGAACATCGTCATGCCCGGTGCCCGCATCCCGATGATGGTGGTGACGAAGTTGACCGCGCCGAGGATGGTCCCGAAGCCCGACAGCGCGAGTCCCATGATCCACAGGTCCGGGCCGACACCGGGGGAGTGGGTGAGGTCGTTGAGCGGGGCGTAGGCGAACCAGCCGAAGGCGGCCGGCCCGGCGGGCACCATCACCGAGCCCAGCACGATCAGCCCGCCGAAGGCGAACAGCCAGTACGACAGCATGTTCAGCCGGGGGAAGGCCACGTCCGGCGAACCGATCTGCAACGGCATCAGCTCGTTGGCGAACCCGGCGAAGCTGGGGGTCGCGAACAGCAGGAGCATGATCGTGCCGTGCAGCGTGAACAGCTGGTTGTACTGGTTGTTGTCGATGAGCTGCAGTCCGGGCCGGGCGAGTTCGGCCCGCATCACCAGGGCCATCACCCCGCCGGCCAGGAAGAACCCGAAAGACGTGATCAGGTACAGGTGGCCGATCTTCTTGTGGTCGGTGGTGGTGAGCCAGTCCACCACGAGCCGGCCGCCCCGGCTGCGGCGCGCCGGCCGTGCCGCAGCCTCCACGGTCTCGGTCCCCATCGTTCGCCCCTTCGCATCGTCGCGCCCGGGGCCCGGCACAGCCCGCGGCACGCGTACCCGCGAGCTGCCGCCGTGATGCTCGCGGGGCCCTCGCTCCGCCAGGGGCCCACGGCGGCCGTGTGCTGAATCCGTGAAATTCCTATGCGGCGTCAGCTGCCGTGGACCCGCCCGGGATTGCCGGGGGAATCGCGCCCCGGGCCCGCCCCGATCCCCACTGCGGCACTTTCCGCCTGGTAATTGGAAGCGGCCCCACGACACGCGTGAATTTCGTTCGATTACCCCGGTAAGCCGTGCGGAAACCCCCGTACGTGTGAAGCCCGCTGCGACAGCGGCTGATGCCACGGAGGCCGAAACGGAGGCCGGGAAGCTGTGACAGAAGTGTGACCGGAGTCGGATACGGCTCTTACCCGGCTGTGCCCGGCTTCCGTCACCGCGGGTTGCGGCCTAGCGTGGCGGCATGGCACCGATTCCCACTCCGCCTGCGGAGCCCCAGGACAGTCCGGACGGGTACGTCGGCCTCGACGCCGTGAACGCCGAGCGGCTCGCTCGGCAGCGGGGCTGGTCGACGGTGCGGTCGCTGCCACCGGGCGCGATCATCACCATGGAGTACCGGGTGGGCCGGCTCAACTTCGAGGTGCGGGACGGCCGGGTCGTCCGCTCCTGGAAGGGCTGACCGCCCGTCACGACGCGCCGGCGCGTACGGCGAAGGCCCCGCTCCTCGTCCGGGAGCGGGGCCTTCGCCGTGGCGCGGGGCTGGGTGTGCGTACCGGGCCCCGCTGCCTCTCCCGCCGTCAGCCGCCCGTCAGGGGGCGGGCCGGCTGGGAGGTGCCACGGGGGAGACGGTCGGCGTGCGGCGGCCGGCGGCTGCCCGCCGGGGTGACCGGGGTGCGTTCCGAACGGGCCGTGTGCCGTGCGGGGGACAGGTGCACCGGGCCCCGGGAGGCCCGGGTGGAGGAGACCGGCTCGCGGGCCGGCGCCGGCTGCTCCGCCGGTGCGCTGAGCGGCTTGAGCACCACCGGGGTGACCGGGACGGCCGGAGCGGGCAGACCGCGGCGGGCACGCCAGCGGTCGCGCAGGTCGAAGAGCCACAGCTCGGCCTTGGCGATCAGCGGCTCGAACCAGGGCAGCGCGAGCAGGATCAGCAGGCCGGCGGCCCAGCCCAGCAGCACGTCGCTCAGCCAGTGCGTACCGAGGTAGACGGTGGTGAGGCCGACGCCGAGCGAGACGACCGCGGAGAGGGCCGACAGCCAGCGGCGCGCTGTCGGCGTCGAGGCCAGATACGCCAGGATTCCCCAGGTCACCACCGCGTTGGCGGTGTGGCCGCTGGGGAATATATCGCCGCCCAGGCCCATCTCGTTCGAGCCGATCACGGTCGCGTAGTGCGGGCCGAGCCGCCCCATGCCGAGCTTCGCGGCACCGACCGTGATGTTCAGCAGGAGCAGCGAGGTGGCCAGGGTGAGCAGGGGGCGGAGCGTGTGCTGCCGCCAGGAGCGCCAGCCGAGCCAGGCCGCGACCATCACGGCGGTGGGGCCGCGCTGGCCCAGCACCACGTAGTAGTCGAGGAAGGCGTGGATCGAGGGCCACTGCTGGTACGGCCGGAAGAACATGACCTGCCAGTCGAGCCGGACCAGCCAGGAGGTGATCACCACGGCCCAGACGATCGCCAGGTAGAAGGCGAGGGTCGCCGCGAACAGCACGACCCGGTGCCGGCTCATCGTCGGCACATCGATGTGAGCCGGCCGTTCCGGCTCACGGTCCAGCCTGGCGAACACCCGGTCCAGACGCCGGGTGAGGTTTCGTTCGGTACGCACCCAATCGACGTTACAGCGAGTGAGCTGTGTTCCCGGTCGAAACAGCGGCTTTGTGATGACGATGTGATGTGGGAAACCTCTCAAGGACGTGCCGAATTCCGGGGTTTCCGCAATCCCTGGAGGCCACTCACGGCAATTCCTTTGAGTACGCCTGGTGTTGTTTATATGGCGCTTATGAATGCGTTAACCCGCACCTTGAGCGCAATTCTCCCGGGCGTCATCGGCCGACCGAGTCGATCATGGCGGACCGGAACCGTTCAGCCAGAACGCCCCGTAGACCGCCGCCGCGACCGCCAGCCCGGCCGTGACCAGGGCGGACCGTGACGTGCGCAGCCGGGCCAGGGCGCAGGCGAGCGGCAGCAGCACGGGGAAGGCGGGCATCAGCAGCCGGGGCTTGGAGCCGAAGTAGCTCGACGCGCACAGGGCGAGCGCGAGCACCACACCCGTGTACACCAGCAGTTCGACCGGCTGTCGCCCGCGGACCCCGCTGACGTACAGCCAGATCAGCAGGGCGACGCCGACGGTCAGGCCGAGACCGGCGAGCGCCGACGGAAATGACGTGAACTTGTCGGCCACGAAACAGGCGAAGGCGTAGCCCCCGTCGAACCCGTTGCGCCATCCGGCCTGCACGTCCAGATAGCCGAGCGGGCCCCGGCCCGTGCGCCGGCCGACCCACAGGACGTACCCGGCCGCGCCGAGCGGAGCGAGCAGCAGGCCCAGCGCACGGCGCCCCGCGGGGGCGTGCGGGGTGAAGGTTGCGCCCGCTGGGGGCAGAGGGGCTCGTGTGACGGTCGGTGCGCCGGGGGTGTGTTCGCCGTCACACGCGCCCGGCGTGCACTCCGCGCCGCGCTCTCGCACGAACGAGATCACCCCTGCCACCCACACGGCGGCCACCACCGCCGCTCCCACCGGCCGGGTCAGCCCCGCCAGCGCGGCCAGCGCGCCTGCACTCACCCACCGCCCGGTCAGCACCGCGTACAGCGACCAGGCCGCCAGCGCCGTGAACAGCGACTCGCTGTACGCCATCGACTGCACGACGCCGACCGGCAGCACCGCCCACAGCAGCACCGCGCAGATCCCGACCCGGGGTCCGTACACCCGGTCCGCGACCGCGAAGATCCCCGCCGCGGCGGCCAGAGACGCCAGCAGGCTCACCACGAACCCGGCGCCCGCGTACGACAGCGGGGTGACCGCGTGCAGCAGCCGCTCCAGCCACGGCAGCAGCGGGAAGAACGCCAGGTTGGAGTGGACGTCCCCGTTCGGCAGCCGCACCTCGTAGCCGTAACCCAGCTCGGCGATCCGCGTGTACCACAGCGAGTCCCAGCGGGCGGTGAGCAAGGTGTACGCGCTCTTGCCGCGCGCGGTGCTCCACACCGCCAGCACGGCGAGCGCGAAGACGCGCACCGCCGCATAGCCCAGAAGGGCCGGAGCCGCCCGGCGCAGAAGGGGGGCGTGCGGGGGTGCCACGCGCGTCGCAAGTTCGGTCACGGGCTCGATTATCGACGGCCCGGAGAACCGGACCGGCCGCCGGGGCGTGGTCAAGAGTGGGCGACGTGGCGTACGCCACATGGGTTCCCTCGTGCGTGTGAGAGGTCCGCCACGTGACCGTGCGGTGAACTCGCGTACGCTGACGAGTCACCCGCGTGGGTTCGCGCGGGCCGGAGACACCGCTCCTCTCCGGCCGTACGACAGGGAGTCCCCACCCCGTCGGTCCGCCCCACGCGAGGGATCATCTGGGAGGTACGTACATGTCCGGGACGACCACGGCTGCCGTACGGCCGCGCCGTCGGACGGCCGGGGCCGGTGCCAACCGCTGGGTCGTGCTCGTCGTCCTCTGCGTGAGCCTGCTGCTCGTCGCCCTCGACGCGACCGTGCTGCACGTGGCGGTCCCCGCCGTCACCGAGGACCTCAGGCCCGGCGCCGTAGAACTGCTCTGGATCGTCGACGTCTATCCGCTGGTCTGCGCCTCGCTGCTGATCCTCTTCGGCACCCTCGGCGACCGGGTCGGCCGCAGACGCGTCCTGCTGCTCGGCTACGGCCTCTTCGGCATCGCCTCAGCCGCGGCCGCGTTCGCCCAGACCGCCGAGATGCTCATCCTGGCCCGCGCGCTGCTCGGCGTCGGCGGCGCCATGATCATGCCCGCGACCCTGTCGATCCTCCGCCAGGTCTTCCCCGACCGGCGCGAGCGCGCCCTCGCCATCGGTATCTGGAGCGCGGTGGCGGCGGTCGGCGCGGCGGTCGGACCCCTGCTCGGCGGTTTCCTGCTGGAGCACTTCTGGTGGGGCGCGGTCTTCCTGGTCAACATCCCGCTGATGCTGGTCAGCCTGCCGGTCGGCCGGATCCTGCTGCCCGAGTCCCGGGGCGACCGCAACGGACCCTGGGACGTCGCCGGCGCGCTGATGGCGGCGGCCGGGCTCTTCGGCGTGGTGCTCGGCGTGAAGCGGCTCGGCGGCGGTGAGCCGGTGACGAGCCCGCTCACCCTGGTGCCGCTGCTGGCCGGCGCGGCGCTCCTGCTCTTCTTCGTACGACGCCAGCGACGCCTCCCGCACCCGCTGGTGGATCTGCGGATGTTCCGCCGTCCCGCGTTCATCACCTCGGTCGGCTGCATCGTGCTGGCCATGCTCGCGCTGGTCGGCCTGGAGCTGATCGCCGCCCAGTACCTGCAGCTGGTGCTCGGTCTGTCGCCGCTGGAGACCGGTCTGAGGCTGCTGCCGCTGACCGTCGCGGCCATGGCGGCGGGCCTGGCGGGCGCGCGTATGCTGCGCCGGTTCGGGCCGCGCCGGATGGTGTGCTTCGGGTTCTGCCTGACGGCGGCCGCGGTGCTGACCCTCACGGCGATGGGCGCTGCGGACAACACCCCGCTGCTGCTCGCCGGGTTCGTGCTGCTGGGCTTCGGCCTGGAGACCACGCTCTTCGGCGCGTACGAGTCCATGCTCAGCGAGGCTCCGGCGGACCAGGCCGGCGGCGCGGCGGCGATCGGCGAGACGTCGTACCAACTCGGCGCCGGAATCGGCATCGCGCTGCTGGGCAGCGTGATGAACGCGGCCTACACCCCTGGTCTGCGCTCCGTGCCGGGCGTTCCGCCGCACGCGTCGGACGCGGCGGGGCACTCGCTCGGCGAGGCCTACGAGGTCGCCGGACGCCTCGGCGGGACGGCCGGGGCCGCCCTGCGCCGGGCGGCGCAGGACTCCTTCGTGCACGGCCTGCACGTGACCCTGCTGGTGAGCGCGGGTCTGTTGCTGCTGGGCGCGGGGATGGCGCTGCGGCTGCCCCGGATCATGCAGTGCGGCGAGGAGCCCGCCGGGGCCGAACCGGTGCTGCCGGCGCCGCGGGAGTCGGAGGCGGGAGCCGGTCAGCCGCGGGAGACGGAAGCCGGTGGGCCGCGGGCGGCGGAAGCCGGTGGGCCGCGGGCGGCCGAGGTGGCCGCCGGGAAGTCGCGGGTCACCGCCTGACCCCTCTGGACGTGCGGGACACTGCACCGTAACGTCGGCCGGAGAGCCGTGACTAGCGCTGCTAGTTTTGTCGACGTCCAGTGTCCCGGAGGGTGTTCCATGTCCGCGTCCGCGAAGCTGCCCCCGTTCGATGCCGCCGACCCGCTGGGGATCGACGACCTGCTGGAGCCCGAGGACCTGGCCGTCCGGGACACCGTCCGCAGCTGGGCGGCCGACCGCGTGCTGCCCTTCGTCGCCGACTGGTACGAGAAGGGCGAGCTGCCCGGGATCCGGGACCTCGCCCGCGAACTCGGCTCCCTCGGCGCCCTCGGGATGTCGCTCACCGGATACGGCTGCGCGGGCGCGACGGCCGTGCAGTACGGCCTCGCCTGCCTCGAACTGGAGGCGGCCGACTCGGGCATCCGGTCGCTGGTCTCCGTGCAGGGCTCCCTCGCGATGTATGCGATCCACCGGTTCGGCAGCGAGGAGCAGAAGCAGGAGTGGCTGCCGCGGATGGCCGCCGGCGAGGTGATCGGCTGCTTCGGCCTGACCGAGCCCGACCACGGCTCCGACCCCGCCTCCATGCGCACCCACGCCAAGCGGGACGGCGACGACTGGGTCCTCAACGGCCGCAAGATGTGGATCACCAACGGCTCGGTCGCCGGGGTCGCCGTCGTCTGGGCGCAGACCGAGGAGGGCATCCGCGGCTTCGTCGTGCCCGCCGGCGCCCCCGGCTTCTCGGCACCTGAGATCAAGCACAAGTGGTCCCTGCGCGCCTCCGTCACCAGCGAACTGGTCCTGGACGACGTCCGGCTGCCCGCCACCGCGGTGCTGCCCGAGGGCGCCGGTCTGCGCGGACCGCTCAGCTGTCTCTCGCACGCCCGCTACGGCATCGTCTGGGGTGCGATGGGTGCCGCGCGCAGCAGCTTCGAGGCGGCCCTCGACTACGCGAAGTCGCGGGAACAGTTCGGCCGGCCCATCGGCGGCTTCCAGCTCACCCAGGCCAAGCTCGCGGACATGGCGGTCGAACTGCACAAGGGGATTCTGCTCGCCCACCATCTGGGGCGGCGGATGGACGCCGGCCGGCTGCGTCCCGAGCAGGTCAGCTTCGGCAAGCTGAACAACGTCCGCGAGGCCATCGAGATCTGCCGTACGGCGCGGACGATCCTCGGTGCCAACGGGATCTCCCTCGAGTACCCGGTGATGCGGCACGCGACCAACCTGGAATCGGTGCTCACCTATGAGGGCACCGTGGAGATGCACCAGCTCGTGCTGGGCAAGGCGCTCACCGGACTCGACGCCTTCCGGTGAGAACGGCCGAAGGGGACAGGGCCGGTGTGCGGCCCTGCCCTAGCTCTGGTTGAAGAAACCGTCCTCGCGGTGCCTGGCGGGCTCGCCGCTGACGATCTCCGTGTTCGCGGGCGTCAGCAGGAAGACGCGGTTCGCCACGCGCTCGATGGTGCCGCGCAGGCCGAAGGTCAGCCCCGCCGCGAAGTCCACGACCCGCTTGGCGTCGCCGGGCTCCATGCCGGTGAGGTTCATGACGACCGGGACGCCGTCCCGGAACAGCTCGCCGATGGCGCGGGCGTCCCGGAAGCTGTCCGGGGTGACCGTGCCGATCCGGCGGCCCTTCTCCTCGGCCGTGTCCGTGGCCACCTTCACCCGCGGGTCGGTGACCCAGGCGTCTCCGGACTCGGTGCCCTCGGAGTAGTCGTCGTCGTAGTAGCGCTCGTCATCGTTGTCGTCGACGAGGCCGAGCCACGCACTCGCCTTGCGTACCGATCCCATGGACGCCTCCTCTCACAGCGGTCCTTCTTGCTTTCCGCATCCCTATGGTCATCCATGATGCGGACGGCGCGCCAAGTGGATAGACGCCGCGCGGGGGGTTTGTGACGGTACTGGTGCACAGCGGATCCGTCGAGAGTCCTTGTGCCCCAAGGGCCGCGACTCATACGGCTGCTGACCGAGAGTGAAATATGATTGTTCGCGGCGGACGGGTGAAGCGCGGTGCGTCTGGGTGAATCCCAACGTCGTACCACAGTACGGGGGAAGTTGTGTTCGGAATCGTCAGGCCCTGTTCCCACCGGCTCGGCGAGAGTCTCAAAGCCGACTGGATGGCGCATTTGTGCGGGCTCTGTCTGGCCCTGCGTCGCGACCACGGTCAGCTCGCAAGAGTTGTCACAAATTATGACGGACTTCTCATATCGGTTCTGACGGAGGCTCAGTCCGGGCCGGTGAGCGGTGGCCGCCGCACGGCGGGCCCGTGCGCGCTGCGCGGCATGCGGACCGCGTCCGTAGCCCAGGGGGAGGGGGCGCGGCTCGCCGCCGCCGTCTCACTGGTGCTCGCCTCCGCGAAGGTGCGCGACCACGTCGCCGACCGGGACGGGCTGCTGGCCCGCAGGCCCGTCGCCGCCGCCGCGCGCCGGGTCGCCGCGAGCTGGGGACGGGCGGGTGAGTACAGCGGGGCGGCGGTCGGCTTCGACACCGGCCTCCTGGTCGACGCCGTCGACCGGCAGCTCGGCATCGAGACCCTGGCCGGCCCCGGCACCCCGATCCTGACCGTCACCGAGCCGACCGAGACCGCGACGGCCGCCGCCTTCGCCCACACCGCGCTGCTGGCCGCGCGGCCGGGCAACGCCGAGCCGCTGGCGGAGGCCGGACGGCTCTTCGGACGGCTCGCGCATCTGCTCGACGCCGTCGAGGACCGGCAGCGTGACGCGGTGTCGGGTGCCTGGAACCCGCTCACGGCCACCGGCACGTCCCTCGCCGAGGCACGCCGGCTCGCCGACGACGCCCTGCACGGCATCCGGCTCGCCCTCCGCGCGGCCGAGTTCAGCGACAGCAGACTCGTCCACCTCCTCCTCGTCCACGAACTGCCGCGCTCGGTGGACCGGGCGTTCGGCACGGCACCGGTGTGCTCCGCGCACCAGCCGGGGGCCGCGCCGCAGGGGCCGTACGGTGTGGGAGTGCCCCAGGGGCCGTACGCGGGCGGGAGTCCGCAGGGCGCCGGGGGGCCGTACGGAGGCGGGAACCCCTATGCGGGCGGAAACCCCTATGCCGGGGGCGGCGGTGGGTTCGGCGGGGGCACAGGCGGGGGCGGTGGTGGCTTCGGGGGCGGATCAGAACCCGGCCCCGCCAAGGGCCGGCGCGGGTTCTGGGCCGGCTGCGGGGCCTTCTTCGCGGTCTTCTGCACCTGCAAGATGTGCTGCGCCGAGGAGTACGAGGGGCCGTGGTCCCGCAAGAAGCGGAACGGCTGCTGCACCTGGTGCGACTGTTCCTGCCCCGGCGGGTGCGACGGCTGCGACTGCTGCTGCCCTTGTGACGGCTGCTAGGCGTACGCATCGGATGGCGGTCTCCTGGCGCGGAAGGGTGTGCGGAAACGCGAGGGGAGGGGGGTGCGTGTGAAGGCGTGAACTGCGGGAGAACGCACATACGCCTGCGACAGGCAGGCGTGCAGCAGGGGGTCGGCTCAACAGGAAGAGGACCACACGCGACCGAAGTCGATGTGGGAGCGGGTGACCAGCCACTGCTGTGGATGCATGGGGCAAGTGGAACAGGCATCCGGTTTCCCGTCAACCGAGTTGAGACGTACGGCTCACAGTCCGGACAGCCTTGACAGTGAACAGAAACGCCCCCGTACTCTCTGTGCACGGCCCTGCTGAGGGGCTCGGCCGTAGGCGCACCGTGCTGCGCACCCGTGTGAAGGCATCACCCCGTTCCGACGATTACCCGCGTCACGGAGCCTTCGCATGTCATCCGACACCCTCACGGGCACCTCGGTCCTCAGCGTCATCGCCGCCGCCGACCCTGTGTTCGCCCCGCAGTTCTCCACTCGGCCGGTCTCCCACCGCACCCCTCGGGCGATCCCGCGGCCGGTCTCCCACCGCACCTCACAGGCGATCCCGCGGCCGGTGTCCGCCACCCCCGCGGTGGCCGCCTCCTCGCCCGGCGGCGGCCGGCACAGCGCCGGCGAGCGCGGTGCGTGGGACACGGAGGACGCCCGATGAGGCAGCAGCTGGTCATCGTCGGAGCCGGGCCACGGGGGACGGGCATCCTCGAACGCCTCGCCGCGAACGCGCCCGAGCCGTACGACGGTCCGGGCCTGGACATCCACCTGGTCGACCCCCACCCGCCGGGCGGCGGACGCATCTGGCGGCAGGCGCAGTCGCCGCTGTTGTGGATGAACTCGCAGGCCGAGGACGTCACCATGTTCACCGACGAGACGGTGGCCATGGCGGGCCCGGTACGCGAAGGGCCCACCCTGCACGAGTGGGCCGGGCTGGACGGCCGCACCTTCCCCGACCGGCGGCTCGCGGGCCGGTATCTGCACTGGGTCTACGAAAGAGCCCTCGCCGCCCTGCCCCGGGGCGTCACCGTCCACCACCACCCCCGGCGCGCCCTCCGGGTCGGCGGACCGCGCGGGGGCCGCCAGCAGGTATGGCTGGAGGGCCGCGCCCGCCCGCTCCTGGCCGACCTGGTGATCCTCACCCTCGGCCACCTGGACGCCGAACCCGACGCGGAGCAGGCCGCGTTGACCGCGTACGCCCGGGAGCACGGGCTGGTGCACCTGCCGCCCGACTTCACCGCCGACAGCGACCTCGCGGCGCTGCGGCCCGGCGAGCCCGTCCTCGTCCGCGGCTTCGGGCTGGCCTTCGTGGACCTGATGGTGCTGCTCACCGAGGGACGCGGCGGCCGGTACGAGGGGGAGACCTACGTCCCCTCGGGGCGGGAGCCGGTGCTGTACGCCGGCTCGCGGCGCGGAGTGCCGTACCACTCGAAGATCGGCTACGACTGGACCGGCGACCGGCCCCCGCTGCCGCGCTTCCTGGGCTCCGCCGAGGTGGACGAACTGCTCGCCCGGCGCGGCGGATTCGACTTCCGGCGCGATGTGTGGCCCCTGGTCGAGAAGGAGCTGGGCTTCGCCCACTACCACCGGCTGTTCGCAGCCCACCCCGGGCGCACGGCGATGGCCTGGGCCGACTTCGAGGAGAAGTACGCGGCGGCCGGCGGCCCCGCCGAGAGCCGGGCGCTGGTCGCCGCCGCCGTGCCGGACCCGGCCGACCGGCTCGACCTCACCGCGCTCGACCGCCCCCTGGACGGCCTGCGGTACGCCTCGCACGAGGACTTCCAGGACGGGCTCAGGGGTTACATCGAGGCCGACCTGACCCGCCGTCACGACCCGGCGCACAGCCAGGACCTGGGCGTCTTCCTCGGGCTGCTCTCCGTCTACGGCCAGCTCGTGCGGCTCGGGGACACCGGACCCTGGTGGCACGGGTTCTTCAGCTACCTGGCGTCCGGACCGCCCGGCCCCCGGCTGCGGCAGATGCTCGCCCTGTCCCGGGCCGGGGTGCTCCGGTTCGTCGGGGCCGGCATGTCCGTCACCGCCGAGGACGGGGTGTTCCGGGCCACCAGCCCCACCGTGCCGGGGTTCTCCGTCGCGGCCCGGGCACTGGTCGAGGCGCGGCTGCCCGAGCCCACGATCGCCCGTGCCCGGAACAGCCTGCTGCGCGAGCTGCACGCCGACGGCGCCGCCGCGACCCCCGGCGGGCTGCTCAGGGTCGACCCCCGCGACGGCCGGATCCTCGACGGCGCCGGGCGCCCCCATCCCCGGCGCTTCGCCCTCGGCCCCTACACCGGCGCCCGCACCCCGGGCGCGTTCACCCGCCCCCGCACCGGCGGACCGGCGTTCCGGCAGAACGACGCGACCGCACGGGCGGTGCTGGCCTTCCTGAACGCCTCCCCGGTGAGGGTGCCGTGAGCGCGCGGTACGGCGGCGGGCTGGTGCACCTGGCCGCCGCGCTCGATCACCCCCTCGTGCCCGACACCGTGTCCTGTATCGAACTGGCCCGGCTCGCCGAGCGCGGCGGACTGGACTTCGTGACGCTGGACGACTCCTTCGCCCCTTGGCCCGCGCCCGGCGCGCTCGGCCCGCTGTCCCGGGTGGCATCCGCGACACGGCGGATCGGGCTGGTGCCGAGGGTCGCAGCCGACGGCACGGACAACGGCGACGGCAACGGGGACGACAACGGCGACGGCACTGACAATGGCGACGGCAACGGTTTCGGTGCGGGCACCGGCACCGGTTTCGGCGTGGGCACCGGCACAGAACCGTTACGGACGTGGGCCGGTGCGGCCGGCCGGGGCGGTGCCGGTGCGGCCGGCCGGGCCGGTGCCGGTGTCGCGGGTCTGGACCCTGCGGGTGTGGCCGGCCCGGATCCGGGCAGGGTCGGCTGGCGTTTCGAGGGTGGCCTGCCACGGCCGCCGCAGGGGGACCAGGTCCGCGTAGTCGACGCCACCGACGCCCGGGCCCGGACGGTCGCCGCCCGGTACGCCGACGTGGCCCTCGTACGGGCCGCCACCCCGGCCTCGGCTGCCGAGACGCGGCATCTGCTGCGGGAGGAGGCACGCTCGTCCGGGCGGGCGCCCGGTGAACTGCGGGTGCTGGTGAGCCTGCTGGTCGATCTGGGCGACGGCGAGTACGCGGCCGAGCCGGGACGGGAGTTCCCCGTCGCCGGGCGGGGCCGGGAACCCGGGGAGGGCGGAGGCGGTCCCGGCGGCCGGCCGGCCGTGGAGGGCCCGCTGTACCGGGGCGGGCCGGTCGCTCTCGCGGAGCTGATCGCCGCCTGGCACGCGGACGGCGTCACCGACGGTTTCCACCTCGTACCGGTCGAACCGCGCCGGGACCTGGAGCGGCTCGTCAACGGCACGGTGGCCCTGCTCCAGCACCGTGGCCTGTTCCGCACCTTCTATCCGGGCAGCACCCTGCGCGAGCACCTGGGCCTGGGGAGCCGTTCGGCGGCCGGGGACCGGGGAAGCCGCCGCCGGTCGGCACCGGTACGCCCATGAGTGCCCTCCCCCTGCGGCGTTCGGGTGCTTCCGGGCCGACGGCCGAAAGGCACCCTTGTGCCGACCGGCCGTTCGGCCGAATACTCCCCCCAGCGCTTGTCAGGGGCATGCATATTTCGAATCCGGTCGGCTCCTGGCTGCGCCTCACGGGCCCCGACCCCACGCGGGCCCCCGACTTCCCTTGGAGGGAACGAAACGTGAGGAACAAGCGCACCACTCCCCGCAGCGGCACCGCCAGACGGACCCGGCTGACCGCCGTGGCCGCCGGCTTCCTGGCCGCAGCCGCGTTCGCCGCCCCCACCGCGAACGCCAGCGACGCCCACACGTTCAGCGCCGCCCAGCTCGCCAAGGCGAGCGACTCCGTCCTCAAGGCCGACGTCGCCGGTACGGCGTGGGCGGTGGACGGCAAGTCCGGCCGCGTCGTGGTCACCGTCGACAGCACGGTGTCCAAGGCCGAGATCGCCACGATCAAGAAGCGGGCCGGCACGAACGCCGGCGCGCTCGTCATCAAGCACACGCCGGGCAAGTTCAACAAGCTGATCACCGGCGGCGACGCCATCTACGGCGGTCAGTACCGCTGCTCGCTCGGCTTCAACGTGCACAGCGGCAGCACGTACTACTTCCTGACCGCAGGCCACTGCGGCGAGGTCGCCTCGACCTGGTACAGCAACTCCAGCAAGACCACGGTGCTGGGCACCAACGTCGGCTACAGCTTCCCGGGCAACGACTTCGCGCTGGTCCGCTACACCAACTCCTCGATCGCGCACCCGAGCGCGGTCGGCAGCCAGACCATCAGCCGCGCGGCCACCCCGTCCGTGGGAACGACCGTCTACCGGCGCGGATCCACCACCGGCACGCACAGCGGCCGGGTCACCGCGCTCAACGCCACCGTCAACTACGGCGGCGGTGACATCGTCTACGGCCTGATCCAGACCACGGTCTGCGCCGAGGGCGGCGACAGCGGCGGCCCGCTCTACTCCGGGTCCACCGCCTACGGTCTGACCTCCGGTGGCAGCGGCAACTGCACCTCCGGCGGCACGACCTTCTTCCAGCCGGTGACCGAGGCGCTGAGCTACTACGGCGTCACCCTGCCCTGACACCTTCGCAGCCGGCACCGCCGAGCCCCCGCACGCGCCCCGCGTGCGGGGGCTCCGTCGTGATGCGCACACCCTCAAGGGGGCGATTTTCAGCCAGGTCTGACGGGTGGGTGTGGTTACTTGTGCGTAGTTTGCAGCGGGGAAGAGGCGCGCAAGTCCTCTTCGCGCGCGTCCTGAAGTCGGCCTTGTGTGCTCCCCGCACGGTTCGGAAGAGTGGGCGCCCGTCAGTCAGCCTTTCGGCCCGTCGGGTCCCCACAACCTGCCCGGCCGACCCCCCACAGGAGGACGTGAGTTGAAGCACCGACGCATATCCGGGCGGCGGGCCGCCGTGGCCGGCGCGGGTATCGCCGCACTGGTCGCAGCGGGTGTCACCTTGCAGAGTGCGAACGCCAGCGAGCCCGCGAAGGCCGCTCCGCAGCTGCGCGTTCTGTCCGCTCCGGCGGCCGGGAAGCTCGCCGCCGGTCTCACCGGTGACCTCGGCGCCGGCGCCGCGGGCAGCTACTACGACGCCCGGACGAAGAACCTCGTCGTCAACGTGCTCGACCAGGGCGCGGCACGGACCGTCGAGGCGGCCGGGGCGAAGGCCAGAATCGTCGCCCACTCGCTCGCCGAACTCGGTGCGGCGCGCGCGACCCTGCAGCGGGACGCGGCCGTACCGGGTACCTCGTGGGCCACCGACCCGGTCGGCAACAAGGTCGTCGTCACCGCCGACCGGACGGTGTCCGGCACCGAGTGGGCCACGCTGAGCAAGGTGGTGGACGGGCTCGGCGGCAAGGCCGAGCTGAAGCGGTCGCGCGGGGAGTTCAAGCCCTTCATCGCCGGCGGCGACGCCATCACCGGTTCCGGTGGGCGCTGCTCGCTCGGCTTCAACGTGGTCAAGGACGGGCAGCCGTACTTCCTGACCGCCGGGCACTGCACCGAGTCCATCTCCAGCTGGTCGGACTCCTCCGGCCGGACCATCGGCACGAACGAGCGGTCCAGCTTCCCGGGCAACGACTTCGGCCTGGTCAAGTACACGGCTCAGGTGGACCACCCCAGCGAGGTCGACCTCTACGACGGCTCCGCCCAGAAGATCACCGGGGCCGCCGAGGCGACCGTCGGCATGAAGGTCACCCGCAGCGGCTCGACCACGCGGGTGCACTCCGGCACGGTCACCGGCCTGAACGCCACCGTGAACTACTCCGAGGGCACGGTCACCGGTCTGATCCAGACCGATGTGTGCGCCGAGCCCGGGGACAGTGGTGGCTCGCTGTTCTCCGGGAGCAGCGCCATCGGGCTGACGTCCGGGGGGAGCGGTGACTGCGCCTCCGGCGGGGAGACGTTCTTCCAGCCCGTGACCGAGGCCCTGTCCGCCACGGGGTCCCGGATCGGCTGATCCGTCTGTTCGCGCAAAGCTCCGTCCCGGACCGTCCGGGGCGGGGCTTCCGCGTTTCCCGGGCGCGGGGGCTCGCCGCGACGCGGGTGGCGGGTGCCGGTCGCGGAAGCGGGATGCGCGGCTCGCGCCGTGTCGCCGTGTCACGTGTCGCCGTGGGGAAGTTTGCGCAGGTGGGAGGCCCTATCGCAGATGTCGTACACACGTTCGAGAATGGGGGTATGGTGGGGGTGGGGGAGTTGGAACTGATGTTCGAGAGTCGTTCGGGGCTCACAAGTGCGGGAGGTGTGTGTGCCGGGCTTCGCGCATCTGCACACCGTCTCCGGGTTCTCCCTGAGGTACGGGGCGTCTCATCCGGAGCGGCTGGCCGAGCGTGCCTCCGAGCGGGGCATGGACGCCCTCGCCCTGACCGATCGCGACACCCTCGCCGGCGCGGTGCGCTTCGCCAAGGCCTGTGCCGGGGTGGGCGTCCGTCCGCTCTTCGGGGTGGACCTGGCGGTGGCGGCGCGGGAGGCCGTACGGCCCGAGCGGCGGCGGACGCCGGTGCGCGGTGGTGCCTTCGTGGACGAGTCGGCTCCCCGGGTGACCTTCCTCGCCGGGGACGGCGCCCGCGGGTGGGCCGAGCTGTGCCGGCTGGTCTCCGCGGCACATGCGGACGGGGGGACTCCGCTGCTCCCCTGGGCCGAGCACCGGGGGGACGGCCTGGTGGTGCTGCTCGGGCCGGGATCGGACGTGGGGCGTGCCCTGGCCGCCGGGCGGCCCGACCGGGCGGCGGCACTGCTGGGCCCGTGGCGCGAGGTCTACGGTGACGCGCTGCGGCTGGAGGCCGTCTGGCACGGTCGTACCGGCACCGGGGCCGGTTCCCTGCGGCTCGCCGCCCGTACCGTGGGCTTCGCCGCCGAGCAGGGGGTCCGGCCGGTGCTCGGCAACGCCGTCCGGTACGCCGACCCCGGGCAGGGGCCGGTCGCCGACGTGCTGGATGCCGCGCGGCGCCTGGTGCCGATCGACCCCCGCGGGGAGCTGGACTCCGGCGAGGCCTGGCTGAAGGACGCGCCGGCCATGCTGCGGGTCGCCGAGCGGGTCGTGGAGGCCGCCGGGTACCGGAGGGACACCGCTCACCAGCTGCTGGAGCAGACCCTGGCCGTGGCCGCCGAGTGCCGGGTCGACCCCGAGGGCGACCTGGGCATCGGCAGCGTCCACTTCCCCGAGCCGCACCTCGTCGGCGCCGGCCGGCGCACCGCCCAGCGGACGCTCGCCTCGCGTGCGACGGCCGGGATGCTGCGGCTCGGGTACGGCACCCGGCGTGCGTACTGGGAGCGGATGCACCATGAACTGGACATCATCGCCCACCACGGATTCGCCTCGTACTTCCTGACGGTCGCCCAAGTGGTCGACGACGTAAGAAAGATGGGGATCCGGGTGGCCGCGCGTGGCTCCGGGGCCGGATCGCTCGTCAACCATCTGCTCGGGATCGCGCACGCCGATCCGGTCGAGCACGGGCTGCTGATGGAGCGCTTCCTGTCCAAGGAGCGCGTCGTGCTGCCCGACATCGACATCGACGTGGAATCCGCGCGGCGGCTCGAGGTGTACCGGGCGATCATCGGCCGGTTCGGTACGGAGCGGGTGGCGACCGTCTCCATGCCGGAGACCTACCGGGTGCGGCACGCGATCCGTGACGTGGGTGCCGCACTGTCCATGGACCCGGCCGAGATCGACCGGGTGGCCAAGTCGTTCCCGCACATCCGGGCGCGTGATGCCCGTGCGGCGCTGGAGGAGCTGCCCGAGCTGAAGCGGCTCGCGGGGGAGAAGGAGAAGTACGGCAGGTTGTGGGAGCTGGTGGAGGCGCTCGACGCCCTGCCGCGCGGAATCGCCATGCACCCGTGCGGGGTGCTCCTGTCCGACGCCTCCCTGCTCGCCCGTACGCCGGTGGTGCCGACCAGCGGTGAGGGGCTGCCCATGTCGCAGTTCGACAAGGAGGACGTGGAGGACCTCGGGCTGCTCAAGCTGGACGTGCTGGGCGTGCGGATGCAGTCGGCGATGGCGCACGCGGTCGCCGAGGTGGAGCGGGTGGCCGGGGAGCGGATCGACCTGGACGCGGTGCCGGCCGGGGACCCGGAGACGTACCGGCTGATCCGGTCCACCGAGACGCTGGGGTGCTTCCAGATCGAGTCGCCGGGACAGCGGGACCTGGTGGGCCGGCTCCAGCCGAGCACCTTCCACGACCTGGTCGTGGACATCTCCCTGTTCCGGCCCGGGCCGGTCGCCGCCGACATGGTGCGGCCGTTCATCGAGGCGCGGCACGGGCGGGCGCCCGTGCGCTACCCGCACCCGGACCTGGAGGAGTCGCTGAAGGGGACGTACGGGGTCGTCGTCTTCCACGAGCAGGTCATCGACATCGTCGCCGTCATGACCGGCTGCGGCCGGGGTGAGGCCGACCGGGTGCGGCGCGGGCTGTCGGACCCGGAGTCGCAGGGGCGGATCAAGGTGTGGTTCGCGCAGCAGGCCGCGGCCAGGGGGTACGGCGCGGAGACGATCCAGCGGACCTGGGAGATCGTGGAGGCCTTCGGGTCCTACGGCTTCTGCAAGGCGCATGCCGTGGCCTTCGCCGTGCCCACCTACCAGTCGGCCTGGCTGAAGGCGCATCACCCGGCCGCCTTCTACGCGGGGCTGCTCACGCACGACCCCGGGATGTACCCGAAGCGGCTGCTGCTGGCCGACGCCCGGCGGCGCGGGGTGCCGATCCTGCCGCTGGACGTGAACGTCTCCGGGGTCGCACACAGGATCGAACTGGTGTCTGAATCCAAGGGGGTGTGGGGGCTGCGGCTCGCCCTGTCCGACGTGCACGGCATCAGCGAGGCCGAGGCGAAGCGGATCGCGGACGGGCAGCCGTACGCCTCCCTGCTGGACTTCTGGGAGCGGGCCCGGCCCAACCGGCCGCTCGCGGGACGGCTCGCCCAGGTGGGCGCGCTGGACGCGTTCGGCGCCAACCGGCGCGATCTGCAACTGCACCTGACCGAGCTGCACCGGGGTGCCCGGGGCGGTGGCGGCGGGCAGCTCCCGATGGCGGGCGGCCGGAAGACCGCGCCGGCCGGCCTGCCGGACCTGACGTCGGCGGAGAAGCTCAGTGCCGAGCTGGGCGTGCTGTCCATGGACGCCTCGCGCAACCTGATGGACGACCACCGGGAGTTCCTCGAGGAACTGGGCGTGGTCTCCGCGCGCCGGCTGCGCGAGGCCCGGCACGGTGAGGCCGTGCTGGTCGCGGGCGCCAAGGCGGCCACCCAGACCCCGCCGATCCGTTCCGGCAAGCGGGTCATCTTCTCCACCCTGGACGACGGTACGGGCCTGGTCGACCTCGCGTTCTTCGACGACTCGCACGACGCCTGCGCCCACACCGTCTTCCACTCCTGGCTGCTGCTGGTGCGCGGAGTGGTGCAGCGGCGCGGCCCGCGCAGTCTGAGCGTGGTCGGCTCCGCCGCCTGGAACCTCGCCGAACTGGTCGACGTGCGGCACGAGGAGGGGCTCGACGGGGTCGCGGCCCGCCTGGCCGGAGCCGACGGCTCGGCGGGGGACGGGCCGTCGGCACGGAACGGGTCGTCGGCGGGGGACGGGTCGGGGAACGGTCCGTCGGTGGGGGACGGTTCGTCGGCGGGAGACGGCGGCGGACCCTCCCGGGCCCGGCTCGCCGGTTCCGACGGGCTGCCCGCGCCGGCCGGTTCCGCGGCCCGGGACCCGATGGAGGGCCGGACGATCCGCATGCCCACGGGGTACGAGATGCACCCCTGGGCCGATCTGCGGCCCGCCGGCGAGGACGCCGCGCAAGGGCCCGCGGCGATACGGAAGTTGTGGCACCAGAGTCCGGGGAGTGCGGGATGACCATCCTCTGTGTACGTTTCCAGCTGCCGCCGATGTACGAGGCGGCCCTGCCGGGACTGCTCGGCCTCCTCGAGGAGTTCACCCCGGTCGTGGAGGCGCTGCCACCGGACGGGGGGCTGGCCGATCTGCGCGGCGCCGAGCGGTACTTCGGGCGCAGCGCGGTGGAGCTGGCCTCGGTGCTCCGGGTGCGGGCCCTCGCGCGGTACGGCGTCGACTGCGTGATCGGCGCCGGACCAGGGCCGATGCTGGCCCGCGTGGCGCTGCGCGCCGCCCGGCCCGGGGTGACCTGCGCGGTGCCCGAGGACCCGGACGGCATCGCGGAGTTCCTCGCCGGGCGGCCGGTGTCCGTGCTGCCCGGCATCGGCGCGGCGACCGCCCGCACCTTGAACGAGTACGGCCTGGACACCCTGGGCCGGGTCGCCGCCGCGCCGCTGTCCACGCTCCAGCGGCTGGTCGGGGCGAAGGCGGGCCGGGAGCTGCGCGAGAAGGCGAGCGGCATCGACCGCGGCCGGGTCGTCCCGAACGCCGTCGCGCGGTCGCTGGTGACGGAACGGGCCTTCGGCATCGACGAGCTGGACCCCGGCCGGCACCGCAAGGCGCTGCTGTCGGCAGCCGAGGAGATCGGTGTCCGGCTGCGCGCGGTGGAGAAGGTCTGCCGCACCCTGACCCTCACCGTGCGGTACGCCGACCGGTCCTCGACCACCCGCAGCCGCACTCTGAAGGAGCCGACCGCGCACTCGGCGGCCCTGACGAAGGCGGCCTACGGCATGTACGAGGCGCTCGGCCTGCAGCGCGCCCGGGTCCGCGCGCTCGTCCTGCGCGCCGAGGGCCTGGGCCCCGCCGATCAGGCTTCCTGCCAGCTCACCTTCGATCCCGTGGACGAGAAGGTCCGCAGGATCGAGGAGGTCGCGGACCGCGCGCGGGCCAGGTTCGGGCCGCGGGCGGTGATGCCGGGCGCGCTGGCGGCGTGACCCGGGCCGCCCGAGCCTCAGTTGGCCCAGGGCGGAGTGAGGGTCGTGCCGTCGGTGAGCTGTGCCTCCAGGCCGACGGAGGTGGTGACCCAGGAGATCGCGGTGTGGTCGGTGGGGTTCTCGACGGTCAGGGTGGCACCGGGGTTGATGATCACCGTGTCGCCGGCCGAGATGCGCTCGGCGCGGCCGTCGAGGGTGATCAGCAGTTCGCCGACGAGCAGAAGGAAGATCTCCTCCCGGCTGACGGTGTGGGCGGGTGCCCTGGTCCCGGCCGGGATCTCGCCGCGCCAGGCGCACAGCTCCTTGCTGCCGGAGCGCGGGGTGGCGTACGAGACGAAGCGGGCTCCGTGGATCTCATGGGTCACGGCCTGCGAGGAGCGGACGACGGGCATGGGTGATCTCCGTTCGTGAAGACAACTAGTCAAGTGGCTTGTCTATATGGTCAAGTTACTTGACTGTTCTGTCAAGGGTGTTCAATGCCCCTGTGCAGAACTCCGAAGCCATGGCCCTGTCCGCCGCCCTGCTCGCCGTGGCGGGCGACCTCACGCAGCGCATCAACGACGGGGTGGCCGCCCGGGGTTTCACGGACATCCGCCCCGCCCACGGCTTCGCCTTCGCCCGGCTCGCTCCCGGCGGGGCCACCGCCACCGAACTGGCCGCTCACCTCGGGGTGACCAAGCAGGCGGCGAGTCAGCTGGTGGACGAGATCGTGCGCAAGGGGTACGCGGAGCGGCGGCCGCATCCCGGGGACGCACGGGCTCGGCTGGTCGTCCTGACCGAGCGCGGCCGGGCCTGCACCCGGGCGGCGGAGGAGGCGGCCGTCGACGTGGTCGGGGGGTGGGCCGAGCTGATGGGTGAGGGTGAAGTGCGCGCACTGTGGGGCCGGTTGGCGCGGATCGCCCCCCACGGCCCGATCAAGCCAGCGTGGTGACGGCCCGTCAGGGGGCGGGATTGCGGGGGCGGGTAGCGGGCCGGGGGGCGTCGGTTATCACTGGAAGTTTTTACTGACGCGTAACTTCACACTTGCACTACTCGCCCGTAACTTGACGAATGAACAGCATCCCGTGATCCGGATCACAGGGTTAGGCCGTGCACCTCCCTTGAGCCGCAAGGAGATCACACGATGCTGCCCTGGAAGCGAGTGCTCAGACCCCTCGCCGCGCTGCTCCTCACCGCCGCCGTCGCCGTCGTCCCCGCCGCCACCGCCAGCGCCTCCGACGCGCCCGACAGCGGATCCCTCCAGGCGAGCGAGGCCGGGAGCGGGGGCGGGTGGAACGACTACTCCTGCAAGCCCTCTGCCGCCCACCCCCGCCCGGTCGTCCTCGTCCACGGCACCCTGGGCAACTCCGTCGACAACTGGCTGGGCCTCGCCCCCTACCTGAAGAGCCGCGCGTACTGCGTCTACTCCCTCGACTACGGCCAGCTGCCCGGGGTTCCGTTCTTCCACGGCCTCGGGCCCATCGACAAGTCCGCGGGGCAGCTTTCCGCCTTTGTCGACAAGGTGCTCGCCGCGACCGGAGCCGACAAGGCCGACCTGGTCGGACACTCCCAGGGCGGCTTGATGCCCCGCTACTACCTGAAGTTCCTCGGCGGGGCGGACAAGGTGAACGCCCTCGTCGGCATCGCCCCCGACAACCACGGCGCCACCCTGAGCGGGCTGACCAACCTGCTGCCGTACTTCCCCGGAGCCGAAGACCTGGTCAAGGCCACCACCCCCGGCCTCGCCGACCAGATCCCCGGCTCCGACTTCCTCACCAGGCTCAACGCGGGCGGTGACACCGTCCCCGGAGTGCACTACACGGTCATCGCCACCAAGTACGACGAGGTGGCGACCCCCTGGCGCAGCCAGTACCTGAGCGGTTCCGACGTCCACAACGTCCTGCTCCAGGACCTGTGCTCGCTCGATCTCTCCGAACACGTCGCGATCGGCCTGCTCGACCGGATCGCGTTCCACGAGGTGGCCAACGCGCTCGACCCGGCGCACGCCACCGCCACCACCTGTGCGTCGGTGTTCAGCTGACCCACCGCCGGGGCCCGTCCGGCCTGAGCCGCCCGACGGGCCCCGG
This sequence comes from Streptomyces actinomycinicus, assembly GCF_016741775.1. Classification (GTDB taxonomy): domain Bacteria; phylum Actinomycetota; class Actinomycetes; order Streptomycetales; family Streptomycetaceae; genus Streptomyces; species Streptomyces actinomycinicus. Next base: position 63,449 of record NZ_JAERRK010000021.1, read on the forward strand.
AACCCCTACCGGCGGTGGCCGCCACCCGCCGCGCGCCGCCGCACGGACAGGAACAGCGCCGCCGACCCGGTCGCCAGCGCCGCCGCGCCGCCGATCGCGAGGTACGAGGTGCCGGCGGAGGCACCCGTCTCGGCGAGGTTCTCCGAGGTCCCGGCCGCCTTCGGCCGGCTGGCCGGGGCCACGGCGGACCGGCTCGGACCGGCGGTGGGCTCCGCCGAGGTGCGGGCGTCGTCGTCCCCGTGGCCGTGGTGCTCGACGGTCGACTTGTCGCTGCCGGCCTCGATCTGCTCGTCCGAGGGGGCGGAGGCGGTCGGCGCCGAGGTGGTCCCGGTGCTGCCGCCCGCGCCACCGCCCCCCTCCGCGCCACCGCTCCCGCCGCCGAACACCACGTCCGAGCAGGAGTAGAAGGCCTCGGGGCTGTCCGAGCGCTGCCAGACCGCGTACAGCAGCTGCCGGCCGGACCGCTCGGGCAGCGTGCCGGAGAAGGTGTAGAAGCCGCCCGAGGGCACCGGGTCGGTGGCCGTCGCCACCGGGTGCGCCAGGTCCAGGTCGGACCAGGCGAGCGGCTTCGCCGGGTCGTAACCGGACTTGGTGAGGTAGACCTTGAACGTCCCCTTGTGCGGGGCCGTCACGCGGTACTTGAAGGTGTACGAGCCGCTGCGCACGCTCGTCGCCGGCCAGTCGGCGCGGGCCAGGTCGAGGCCCTTGAACTCGGCGTTGTTCGCGCTGCACAGCTTGCCGTCCGGGATGAGCTGCCGGTGCCGTCCGGCGGCGTTGCCGATCCGGATGCCGTTCCAGTCGTACAGCGCCTGCGTGCCGCCGGCCGCCACGGCCGCCTTGCACGCGGCCGACTTCGGGCTCTCCGGCCCCTCCGCGTAGCACTGCGAGACCCGGCTGACGGGGTCGCCCATCGAGCCGTGCGCGGACGCGGGGGTGGCGGCGAGTGCGGTCAGGGCGAGCGGTGCCAGGCCGAGCACGGCGACGGCGGACGCCCTGGCCTTGCGGCTGGTGGACATGCGGAACTCCTCGGAACGGTCCGTGGGGTGGGGTGAATCCCGTGGGGGTGATCAGAAGCTAGCCCCGAAGAACCGCGAATTCGCCTGCTGAGGGCGGTGGGAGGAGATCCTTATGGTTCGCTTAAGGAGGCGCTCAGGCTCCGCTCAGGCAGATACCGTGCGTGCATGACCGACAGCGCCGACGGGGTACGGATACGTGGTCGTGGAGCCCCGGGCCGACGCCCGTACGGCCGCACCTACCGCAAACGGCTGGACCGAGGGCTGGATCGAGACGTCCAGACGGCACTGGACCGAGACGTCCAGGCGTCAGCCGTCGGGCCACCAGGTTCGTGCGATGGACCGAGACGTCCAGGCGTCAGCCGTCGGGCCACCAGGTTCGTGCGATGTCCTTGCGCACCTCGGGGCGCCCTGCGGGGCGCTCTTCCGCCTCCTCGCGGAGTCGGCGGGTGTCCGTCCTCTTCAGGGGCTTCTGCACGGTCACGCGGCGCATGGCTGCCTCCTTCAGCGCCCACCGAGTTCCGTGTTCTCACGGGGACAGGCGCTTTTGGGGAGAGTTCCTCATCGGTTTCGGTTTGTCAGTGGCGGCTGTCACGTCCGCACTGTCAGTGGCGTGTGTCACTTTGAGGTCATGACGAGCGAGAACCGGCACACGGTTGCAGACGCCCCGGAAGTGGACTGGGATGCCCTGTCCGCATCCTTCGACGAGGAGCCGGACCACGGCCTGCGGGACCCCGCGGTACGGGCCGCCTGGGCGGCCAGGCTGCGATCCTGGCTGCCCACCGGCCCCGCCGACATCCTCGGCCTGAGCTGCGGCACCGGCACCATGTCACTCCTCGCGGCCGAACAGGGGCACCGGGTGACCGTGGCGGCAGTGGTGTGACCGCCGGGCGGGATCCCGGCCGGGCGTCGCGGACCGGAACCCGGGCAGGGCGGCGACGGGCGGTCCGCGGTGGCCGGGGTGTGTCAGCTCAGCAACTGTGTGAAGCCGTCCTTGCGGGCCGCCAGTGCCTCCAGCGTGTCCAGGGCGGCCACTGCGGCGGACGCAGCCTCCGGGTCCGTCTCGCCGAGCCCGCTCTCGGCGAACTCGTCCTCGTCCAGCCGTCGTACGTCCCGGCCGTCGGCGGAGCGCCACAGGTCCAGGTCGAGGTCCTCCACGACGAGGTCGGTGCCGGACAGCACCGCGGGGCGGGTGACGTCGCAGTACCAGCCCTTCACGGCACCGTCCGCGGCGCGGACCTCCTTCACCGAGTACCAGCGGTCCCGCCAGTAGTACTCGGTGAACACGTCACCGGGCTCGAACCGCACGAACCCGAAGTCGCGCACCCCGGAGCCCGCCCAGGGAGCACGCACGGCGATCCGCACGCCGTCGTCGTGCAACAGCTCCGCCGGGTAACGGATCTTCGTGCGCCCCGCCTTGACCAGGACGACCTCCAGCCGGTTCACCGGCTCAGCCGAGTTCGCGGACATAGCGCACCTCCGTCGCACACTTCTCGTACCCGAGCCATTCGTTGATGGCGATCATCGGGGCGTTCCCGGTGTCGTTGCCGGTGAAGGCCTCGGTGACACCGGCGGCGCGGGCCCGGTGCAGCCCATGGATCTTGGCGAGCTTGGCCAGGCCCCGGCCGCGATGGGCGCGGGCGGTGCCGGTCATCGCCGTGACGTAGCGCGTGTCGCCGTCGGTGTGGGCCACGGTGAAGGCGACCGGACGGCCGTCGGCACAGGCGACCGTGGTCAGCTCCCGGTCCAGCAGCGGGTGGTTCCAGGTCTGCGCGAGCCAGGCGTCGTAGTCCGTGAACTCGGCCTGGATGTCGCCCGGTTCGTCCAGCACCGTCTCCGCGTCCAGGTCGAACAGCGGCCGGGGATCGCCGGCGAAGTCGGCGGCGGTGCGCAGTTCCACGCCGGCCGGGACCTCCAGCGGCGGCGGAAGGGTGCCGTGCGCCAGGTCGAGCCGGAGGAAGAAGCCGCTGCGGCCCTGCCGGTAGCCGCGCCGCTCGGCGAAGGCCCGGTTGGCCGGCTCGTCCAGCGCCCACGCGAACAGCTTGGTCGCGCCCAGGGACGCCAGGTACTCCTCGGCGGCCTGCACCAGCAGCCGGCCCGCACCGCGCCCGGTCCGGTCCGGCCGGACGTAGACGTTCAGACAGCCCTGGCCCGGTTCCGGGCTGTCATGGGCCAGATAGACCTGGGCCGTGCCGATCACCTCACCGTCCTCCTCCGCCACCAGCGGCCGGTAACGGGCACCGGGGTGGCTGTGTACGGCCGTGTGCCGGACCGACTCCGGCGTGAACAGGATGTACGGGAGGGCGAGGCGACGGACGCGGACGAAGCCCTCGGCGTCGGCCTGGTCGGCGGGGCGTAGATCACGTACGAGGACGGTCATGGTGAGGCACCGTACGGGGCGGGGAGGCGGGGCTGCCTCTCATTTTCCGGCGGGTGCGGGAGAATCGGCCTCGTGAGCCTGAAGATCCGCATCGATGACAGCGCGCCTCCGTACGAGCAGGTGCGGGCGCAGATTTCCGAGCAGGCACGGTCCGGTACGCTCCCGGTGGGGTACCGGCTGCCGACCGTGCGGGGGCTGGCCGAGTCCCTGGGGCTCGCGGTGAACACGGTGGCCAAGGCGTACCGGGCGCTGGAGGGCGACGGGGTGATCGAGACGCGGGGGCGCAACGGCACGTTCGTGGCTGCCGCCGGCTCGGCCGCGGAACGGGAGGCGTCGTCGGCCGCGCAGGCCTATGCGGAGCGGGTGCGCCGACTGGGGCTGGGGGAGGACGCGGCACTGACCGCGGTACGCGACGCCCTGCGGGCGGCATACGGGGAGTAGGGGGCGCCGGGCGAGGAACCGGGGCCGGGCAGGGTCCGGCACCGCCGGGCTGCGCCGTCGTGGCCGACCGCCGTTGCGGCGGCGAAGAAGAAGCCGGCGGGGAACGAGCCGGCGGGGAGCGCGTCGGGACGCGAGTGGCCGGTGGGGAGCAGGTTGGTGTGGGAGGGGCCGCTGGGGGAGTGGCCGGTGGGGAGCAGGTCGGCTTGGGGTGGCCGCGTGGGAGTGGCCGGAGGGGAGTCGGGGGGTGGGTCAGGGAAGTCTGGTGGGTTCCGGGGTGCGGGTGACCGTCAGGCCTGCCCGCGATGCCGCCCGTCCGAACACCACCGCATCCTGGACCGCCGCGCCCCCGGGGTCGTTGTTGAAGTACGCGTACACGTCCTCCTGGTCCGACCAGGTCGTCGCGATGCGGTCCACCCAGGTCTCCAGGGACCGCCTGCCGTAGCGGGGCCACGGCTGGGCGCGGCCCTGGTGGAAGCGGACATAGCCCCAGTCGGCGGTGCGCCACAGCGGAGCGACCGGGCGGGCCAGCACGTCCGCCCAGCACAGGGCAGCGCCCCGGGACTCCAGGACCCGCCGCAGTTCCGGCGTCCACCAGGAGTCGTGACGGGGCTCCACGGCGACCCGGGTGCCGGACGGGAAGCGGGCCAGACAGGCGTCCAGCAGGGCGGGATCGGCGCGCAGGGTGGGCGGGAGCTGGAGGAGGACCGGGCCCAGGCGGTCGCCGAGCCCTTCCGCATGGCTCATCAGGCGGTGGACCGGCTCCTCGGGTTCCTTGAGGCGCTTGATGTGGGTGAGATAGCGACTGGCCTTGACCGCGACGACGAAGTCCGGCGGCACGCGGTCCCGCCACGCCTCGAAGGTCTCCCGCGACGGCAGCCGGTAGAACGCGTTGTTGATCTCCACGGTCGCGAACAGCCGGGTGTACTCCTCCAGCCACAGCCGCGCCGGGACCCCGGCCGGATAGACCAGGTCCCGCCAGTCCTTGTACTGCCACCCCGACGTGCCGACGAACAGGGTCATACCCTCATGAAAGCACTACAGGTACAGGCCCGCGTCCGCGCCCTCGCGGGCTCCCGGCACCGATGTCGGGGCGGTCCCGCGGCGCAGCGCGTACAGCTCGGCCAGGGTCGCCCCGTCGCGGCCGACGCCCTCCTCGGCGCCGAGCCAGTTGACCGCCTCCCGGCGGGTCAGCGGGCCCACCTCGATGCGGGCCAGGCAGCGGCCGGGGCGCACCACGGCCGGGTGCAGGCGCTCCAGGTCCTCGTTGGTCGTGACGCCGACCAGGACGTTGCGGCCCTGGCCGAGCAGGCCGTCGGTGAGGTTCAGCAGCCGGGACAGGGCCTGGCCCGCGGTGTGCCGGGCCTCGCCGCGGATCAGCTCGTCGCAGTCCTCCAGCAGCAGGAGCCGCCAGCGGCCCTTGCCCGCGCCGTCGTCCTCGCCGATCGCGATGTCCATCAGATAGCCGACGTCGGAGAAGAGGCGCTCCGGGTCCAGGACACAGTCGACCTGGCACCAGTCGCGCCAGGAACGGGCCAGGGTGCGCAGCGCGGAGGTCTTGCCGGTGCCGGGCGGGCCGTGGAGCAGCAGCAGCCGGCCGGCGATGTCCTCGGGGGTCGTCTTCATCAGGCGGTCCATCGCGTCCGCCACCGGCGCCGTGTAGTTGGGCCGCACCTCGTCCCACGTGCCCGCCGAGATCTGGCGGGTGGTGCGGTGCGGGCCGCGCCGCGGGGAGACGTACCAGAACCCCATCGTCACGTTCTCCGGCTGTGGTTCCGGCTCGTCGGCCGCGCCGTCCGTGGCCTGGTCCAGGATCCGCTCGGCCAGTTCCGCGCTGGTCGCGGTGACCGTCACGTCCGCGCCCCGGTTCCAGCGGGAGACCAGCAGGGTCCAGCCGTCCCCCTCGGCGAGGGTCGCGCTGCGGTCGTCGTCGCGGGCGACCCGGAGCACCTGGGCGCCCTCCGGCAGCAGGGTCGCGCCCGAGCGCACCCGGTCGATGTTCGCGGCGTGCGAGTACGGCTGCTCGCCCGTCGCGAAACGGCCGAGGAACAGCGCGTCGACGACGTCGGACGGCGAGTCGGAGTCGTCGACGTGGAGCCGGATCGGCAGAGCGTCGTGCGGGTTGGCAGCCATGCCGCCATGATCCGGCACGGATGCCGTCCGCGCACGGCATTTCCACCGCAAAACGCTCCGCCGGAAGAAGGGTCCGGTACCGCGGGTCCCCTGTGGCCGGCCGGCCACGCGCCGCGCGGGCTCGGGGCCGGAACAGCGCCGTGCGGTGCACGCGGTGCCGTGCTCGCCCGGGTGTTCCCAAGACCTGCTCCCCGGCGGGCTCCGGCCATTACTGTGTCCTCGATGCGACGTGATGGGTGGGATGCGCGGAATCGGCGGTGGCGGCTCGCCGCCCTGCTCGGTGTGGGTGCGGCCGTGCTGGCCCTGGCGGTGACCCTGATCGGCACGCTGCCCGGCGGCCCGAGCACCGCCGGCACCACACGCGACGGCGACAAGGTGCACGGCACCCCGGCCACCCCGGCCGGAAAGCCGGAACCGTACGTCGGCTGGGGCTTCACGCACACCCAGTACAGCGCCGACCAGGGTCCGGCGGCCGCCACCGCACGCGTGCAGCAACTCCTCGGCCAAAGCCGCGGGCTGCCGCAGAACCAGCACATCATGGGCTGGGGCGCCGACAACCCCGAACCGGTCGAGGGACACTACGACTTCGGCGCGCTGGACCGCCGCATCGACTTCGTCCGCGCCTCCGGCGGCACCCCGGTGATCACGCTGTGCTGCTCACCGGACTGGATGAAGGGCGGCAGGGCCGGCGCCGGCCGCACCGACTGGAGCCAGGCCGCGCTGGAGACCCCGCCCACCCCCGGCCACTACCAGGACTTCGCCGACCTCGCCGCGACCGTCGCCCGGCGCTACCCGGACGTGCGGCACTTCATCGTCTGGAACGAGTTCAAGGGCTTCTGGAACGACGCCGAGGCCCGCTGGGACTACGAGGGTTACACCCGGATGTACAACCTCGTGTACCGGGCGCTGAAGAAGGTCGACAAGGACATCATGGTCGGCGGCCCGTACCTGGTCATGGACAGCGTCGACCCACGCGACCCGAACGCCTCCACCGCGCTCGAGGGTGCCTGGGGCGCCATGGACCGGCGGGTCCTGGACGCCTTCTCCTACTGGAACGCCCACAAGGCGGGCGCCGACTTCACCGTGGTCGACGGCTCCAGCTACACCCGGGACGACGAACTACTCCCGGACGAGTTCGCGGCCACCGGGAAACTCACCGCCGTCAGCGCATGGGTACGGCGGCAGACCCACGACCTGCCCCTGTGGTGGGCCGAGTACTACGTCGAACCCGGCGACGGCAACGACGAGCGCAAGGGCTGGTCCGAACCGCACCGGGTCGCCGTCCAGGCCACCGGCATGATCGCCATGGTGCGGGGCGGCGCCGACACCGGCTTCTACTGGAACCCGGAGGAGAGGACCGGCGGTTGCCCCGGCTGCCTGTGGTCCCCGACCGACACCGCCGGCGGCGGAAAGCCCCTCCCCATGTACGGCCTGGTGACCCGGTTCGCCGCGGAGTTCCCGCCGGGCACGCGGTACGAGACCGTCTCCGTCGCCCCCGACGACGCGCCCAACGTCCGCGTCCTGGCCACCGACAAGACCGTCCTCGTCGTCAACACCCTCGGCCGGACGATCGACGCCCAGGTCGACGGCGAGCGGTTCGACCTGGGCGCCTACGAGGTGAAGTGGCTCGACCGCTGAGCCGCCCCGCCCTCACTTCATCGTCAGGAACCGCTGCACCAGCGAGGCCAGCACCACCGCCAGCAGCGGCAGCGAGAACCAGAAACTGCCCTGGAGCAACCGCAGCTGGCGCACGCTCGGCCGGACCGCGACCCGGACCAGCTCGCGGACGGCCAGCAGCACGACCAGGACGACGGCGGCCAGCGCCCCGACCACCGACCAGGGCGTCCACGTCACCTGCGGCCCGATCGGCCCCGGAGCCGGCTCCGGCACCGGGGCCGCCGGCTGCTTGCGCAGCGCATAGACGGTGACGTCGTCGTTGGTGAGCACCCTGGTCAGCTCCTGCCGGGCGTCCAGGTTCCCGATCAGCCGGGGCGCCCAGGTCACCGGGTAGCCCGCGTCCATCTCCAGATAGGTCACCTGACTCCGGTTGATCATCAGATAGGAGTTCGGACCGGCGTCCTTGAGCGCCTTGACCAGGCCCGACACCAGCATCGGGTCGACCGGCGCGAGCGTCGGCACATAGTTCACCCGCTCCATGTCCCGTGCGCCCCACGGCAGCGCCGGCGTCACGTCGTTGACCTCGTCCTGGGTGAGCCACAGCAGTCGTGCCGTCGGCTTGTCGTGGGCGTACACCCAGTTCATCGCGGCGACCTCGCCGGGCCGGGTCCGCTCGAACGGCTCGTTGCCCCAGCGGGCCACCAGGAAGCCGCCCATCAGCAGCAGCCCGGCGAGCAACGCGGCCGGCACGGCGAGCCACCGCCGCTCCTGTGCGCGTTCCCGCGCCGTGGCGCCGGCGCGCGGGAAGAGCGCGAGCCCGCCGAGCAGGGCCGCACCCGGCACCGCGAACATGAAGACCCGCAGCGCCATCTCACCGCCGTAGGACTGCATCCCGAAGCCCAGGAACGGTACGAAGGTGAGGACCAGCAGGGACCGTTCGCGGTACCGGAGCCGGCGGCGGCGCAGCCAGCCCCAGCAGGCCAGGGCCAGCACCGAACCGGCCAGCAGCACCCGCACGTAGAGCACCAGCTTGTGGGTCGGATCGCCGCCCTGGATACGGCCGGAGACCGACGTCGAGACATTGCTGCCGACGCCGCCGATCCCGCCGAAGAGGTCGTCGAAGTGCCCGGACCAGTACGGCTCGGCCATGAAGCCGACCCAGACCGCGACCAGCACCGCGAACAGCAGCGGCAGGCCGCGCAGTTCGGACCGGCCGAGCAGGACGAGGGCCGCGAGCACGCCCAGCATCACGAACGGGGTGAGCTGGTGCGCCGGCACGCTCGCCGCGTAGAGGCCGATCAGCACCAGCAGCAGCACGGCCCGCTGGCGCCGGCCGGCCGGCTCCACCTCGGCCTCGCCGGGGCGGAACTTCGCCCAGATCACCCGGGGCGGCCGGAACCAGACCAGCAGGATCGCCACGAACGCCAGGTACAGCAGATAGGTGAAGCCCTGCGGGGAGAAGTAGTCCTGGCCGACCCAGCCGCTCAGCACGAAGATCCACACGCCGGTCCATTTCGCCCGCCAGCTCGCCCGCAGGGTCCGGGCCAGCAGGAACATGGGTGCCAGGTAGGCGAGTTGGACGGCCGTCGGCCACCAGCGGATGACCTCGGTGAAGTCGGACACCCCGCACGACCGGCCGACGAAGGCCGCCACCGCGAAGAAGCCCGGCCAGCTCCAGCGGGCGTCCAGGTCCGGTACGGCCGAGCCGGTCCGGTCGATGTAGTCGATGAACCCGAGGTGCTGCCAGGCGGTCGGGAACCGCGGCTCGGCCTCGATCACCGCGGGCAGCGCGTGCAGCGAGACCACGGTGGCCAGCAGTGTGACCAGCAGCAGCGCCCGGTGCTCGCGGCGCAGCCAGAGCAGCGCGGCGAACACCGTGATCAGCAGCGCGGCCCCGGCCAGGGTCGGCAACGGCAGCACCGAGACCAGTCCCAGTCCGCCCATCCGGTCCAGGTCCGTCTCGCCGAGCCGCAGCGCCGGCCCCCAGTACAGCAGCAGCGCGGCGACCAGCAGACAGCCGAGGACGACACCGGCCCGGGTGGGCAGCGGGCGCCCGCGGGCGGGGGCCGACGCCGGCCCGCCAGGCACGGCGCCCCCACGCACGGCGTCATCGGCTGCGGCGCCCTCGGGCACCGCGTCCTCGGGTTCGGCGTCCTCGCGTACGGCGTCCACCGGTATGGAATACACCGGTCTGGCGTCCTCCGGTTCCGCTCCCGCCGGTTGGTGCCCGGCCGGCAGCGGAATCCGGGTGCCCGCGGGAGGTGTGCCCGGCCCAGGGCGGACGTCCGGCCGGCGCTCCACATGGTCGAAGTCGACCGGGATGCCGAGGGCCAGGGTGTCGGGATCCAGCGCCCAGGCCGGGCCGGGCCGGTGCTCCGCGGCGGCGGCCGGGTCGACGGCGGTCGTCTCGCCGGCGTGCAGCCGGGAGTGGGGGAGCGAGGTCCCCAGGTCGGCGAGGTCCCCGTCCGGTGCCGTCGCTTCGGGCGCGTCGGCGGGCGCGGTCCTGAGCGTCTTCCACAGCCTCGGCGCCGCGATCGCCGCGATCACCGCGAGGCTGGCGGCCTCGGCGACGCCCGCGCCGGTCAGCCCCATACGGGGCAGGAGCAGCATGGTCAGGCCCAGTGTGAGCACGCACAACAGGCCCTGCAGCCAGGCGAGTCCGGCGGTGCGGCTCCGTGCGCGCAGCACCGCGAAGTACGTCTCGATGACGACCCTGAGCACGGATCCGACCGCGAGCCAGCGCAGCAGCGGGGTCGCCGCGTCCGCGTAGCCGCCGCCGAAGACACCGAGGATCAGGGGCGCCCCGATGATCCACAGGCCCGCGATCGGCAGCATGATCCGGGCCATCCGCTTGAGCGCGGCCCGGGTGTTGGCGGCCAGCCGGCCGGGGTCGTGCGAGCCCTCGACCGTCAGGGACGCGCCCATGTTGATGGCGAGCAGGTCGGTGGTGCCGCCGATGGTGGTGGCGATGTAGAAGAAGGCGTTCTCCGCGGAGCTGACCTGCGAGGCGACCAGGACCGGCACCAGGTAGACCACGGCGAGCGAGAACAGCGAACCGGTGTAGTCCCCGGCCAGGAACCTGCCGACCTGCTTCGGCGTGGGCGGTTCGACGTGCCCCGCGGTCGCCTCGACGTGCCGGGGCACCAGCCGCCGGAAGACCAGCCAGCCCAGCGGCACCACCGACGTCGCGATCGCGGCCACCCAGGAGACGAACACCCCGGTGGCCGGAATGGCGACGGCGAACGCGACGAGCAGGGCCAGCTTCACCGCCGAGAACACGGTGTTGCCCACCGGGACCCAGGTCGCGCTGCGCAGCCCCGTCAGCACGCCGTCCTGAAGGGTGAGCACGTTCCAGGCGATGACGGCCAGGACGAAGCCGAGCCCGTTGACCGTCCCGTGCAGGAACCGGTACGACGGCCCCCAGGCGTCCAGGGTCAGCAGGAAGACGCCGCCCGCGAGCGCCACGATCAGGGAACTGCTCGCGTACGTACGGAAGATGAGCCTGCCCGTACGCCGTCCGGAGACCGGGATGAACCGGGCCAGGGCGCCGGTCAGGGTCACGGCGGTCAGCCCGGCCAGGAACTTCATCGCGGCGATGGCGGCCGAGCCCTGGCCGACCGCCGACTCGGAGTAGTAGCGGGCGGCGGCCAGCCAGAAGCCCAGTCCGAGCACGGCGGAGATGCCGGTGTTCAGCATCAGCGCGTACGCGTTGCGGAACAGCGGGCTGCCGCCCGCGGACCGGCCGGTGCCGGGCAGCCGCAGCCGGCGCCCGTTCTTCTCGGGCGCCGGCGCGCCGGGCGTCGCGGTCTCGGTCGTGGTGGTCGTGTCAGACACGGGTACGGATGGCCTTCCGGCGGACCTGGCGGGCTCTGCGGACGAGGGCGTAGCCCTTGGTGAGGGCGCGGTCCCTGGCGAAGGTGCGGGCGATGGCACGGCCGTCGAGCAGCCGCTCGAACTCCCCGGGGTCCGTGCTCCGGCGGACCGTGAGCCGCCGCAGCGCGTACGGGCCCTGCCGGCGGCGGGCGAGTCCGTTGCCGACGGCGAGCGCCTGGGCGTACCCGGCAGCGCGCACGGCCAGGCGGACCCGGCGGCTCGAGTAGCCGTACGGGTAGGCGAACGACACCGGGGGCGCGCCGAGTTCGGTCCTGACGATCTCCGTGCAGCGGGTCAGCTCCGTGCGCAGCGCGGGGCCGGGGAGCTGGTCGAGCTGCGGATGGGTGTGGCTGTGCCCGCCGATCTCGACGCCTGCCGAGGCCAGTTCGCGCACCTGGTCCCAGTCGAGCATGGTGTCCAGGCCGCCCCCGGTGTGGTGGGTGCCCCTCAGCCAGCCGGTGGTGACGAACAGGGTGGCCGGGAAGCCGTGTCCGGCGAGTACGGGCAGCGCGTGCCGGTGCACGCCCTCGTAGCCGTCGTCGAAGGTGATCAGCACCGGCCGGGCGGGCAGCGGGCGGCCGGAGCGCCAGCGGGCCGCGAGGTCGGCGGTGCTGACCGGGGTCAGACCCAGGTCGGCGATGAGCGCCATCTGTTCCGCGAACGCCTCCGGCGGGACGGACAGCGCGCGGGTGGCGTCGTTGGGTGCGTCGGCGACGGAGTGGTACATGAGGATGGGCACGGGCGCGTCATTCATGCGCACCGCCGGAAGCCGCCACGCCCGAAGCTGGTTCGCCGCTTGCCGGGGCCGGTGTGCTCGCGGTCGGTTCGCCGCTTACGGGGGTCGGTGTGCTCGCGGTCGGTTCGCTGTTTGTGGGGGTTGGTGTGCTCGGGGTCGGTTCGCTGTTTGTGGGGGTTGGTGTGCTCCGGGTCGGTTCGCCGTTTGCCGGGATCCGTTCGCTCGAGGTCGGATCGTCGCTCTGCGGGATCGGTGACGACGAGAAGGCCGTACCGGCGCGCCGCGCGCGCAGGCTGCCCACCGCGTAGCCGCCGGCGGCGCTCAGCACACCCGCGACGATCGCGCCCGCCCGTCCTGCTCCGCCGCGCCGGCCGAGCAGCGCGTCCCGCAGGCCCCGGGCGACCCCGGCCGGCAACACGCGCGTGGTGTACCGGCGTTCGGACTCCAGGCCCTTGTCCGCGCCGACGCTCCTCGTCACCAGCGCCTTGGACAGGCCCTCGGCATACGTGCGGGTGCGGAAGTAGGCGAAGTGCTCGCGGGGTGCGGGCACCCGGTGGTGGATCACCGCACGGTCGTCGATGAGCAGGACGGCGTCGGGGCGGGCCCGGGTGAGGCGGATGCACAGTTCCGTCTCCTCGCAGCCCAGCGGGCGGCGGTCGCCGTCGCGGCCGATGCCGGTGGCGAAGCCGCCCGCAGCCTCGAACGCCGTACGCCGGAAGGAGGCGTTGCCGCCGAGCACGTTGCGCACCCGGACCCGGCCCGCCGGCAGCCCCCGGTAGGTGCAGCCCACCACCCAGTCGAACTCCTCCGGGAACCAGGCCGGCCGCCGGCCCGACGCCCAGACCGGCTCGGTACGGCCGCCGACCGCCAGCACCCGCGGATCGGCGTACCCCTCGGCGAAGCGGCGCAGCCAGTCCCGTTCGGCGACGGCGTCGTCGTCCAGGAAGGCGATGACCTCGCCGCGGGAGGCGGCGATGCCGGTGTTGCGGCCCGCGGAGAGGCCGCGCGGCCCGGCGTTGGGCAGTACCCGGATGCCGTCGGTCGCCTTGTACTCGTGGTCCAGCCGGTCCTTCAGGGCCGGGTTGTGGTCCACGACCAGGAGCGTCTCCAGCGCCGGGTACGACTGCGCGCGCACCGAGGAGACCGCCGCGAGGATGTCCCGCCAGCGGTCCTCGGTGTACACGCAGATCACGACGGAGATGCCGGGATCCGTCAAGACACCTCTCCCCCGACCGTGTCGAGCAGCGGGGAGTGGTGTTCCTGGCGGCGCAGCTCGCGCCGGTTGGAGCGCTCGCCGAGGATCACCTTCAGCACCCGGAACCCGTCGCGCACGGCCCGCAGGTTGCTGGTGCCGTGGATGCGGAGGTACTCGTGGCTCGGGATCTCCTGGACCTTCAGGCCCGCCTTGACCACTCTGATGTTCATCAGCGTCTCGACCTCGAAGCCGGTGCAGTCGAGTTCGATCTTGTCCAGGCAGTGCCGCCAGAACGCGTTGTACCCGTAGCACAGGTCGGTGTACCGGGCGCCGAACTTGCGGTTGACGATGGTGCACAGCGCCCAGTTGCCGAGCTTGCGGATGAAGGTCATGTCGTCCGTGCCGCCGCCGTTGGCGAAGCGCGAGCCCTTGGCGAAGTCGGCGCCGGATACCAGCGCGGAGACGTACGACACGATCTCGCCGCCGTCGGCCGAGCCGTCGGCGTCGACCATCACGATGATGTCGCCGGTGCAGGCCTCGAAGCCGGTGGTCAGGGCGTCCCCCTTGCCCTTGCCCTGCTGGCCGACCACCTTGACGTCCGGCCGGAGGGAGCGTGCCACGTCGACGGTGTCGTCCGTGGAGTTGCCGTCCACCAGGACCACTTCGTGGATCCAGTCGGGCAGCGTCTTGAAGACGTAGGGCAGATTCTCCGCCTCGTTCATGGCGGGGATCACCACGCTCACCGGCGGAGTGATCGCCAGGTGAGAGGAGATGGGGCGGTAGTGGGCGGCGAACAGAGGATCTTGACCCGCACTGGGCGGGCGCAGAACGGAACTCATGTCGGTGTTTCCCTCTCGTCCGGCGGACCGCCCGCCCGGGGGCGGCCCGGCTCTGTGTCCGGTTCGAAAGGGGGGTTCTCGTCTTCGGCACGGCGAGCCGGTCTCCGGGCCGGTGCCCGGAGCGGTCTCCCTGTCCGCAGAAGAGCTGGCAAAGCTGGCCGGCCTGCCGGAAAACGACGGCAGCCGGTCGCGCGGCACGACTCGGTCACAGTTGCGGTCACCGAGCACGGCACCCCCCTACCGCGCCCCGCTCCGGAGCCGCCGTGGCCCTGAGCCCTCCCCTGAGCCGTGTGCCGACGATCCGGTGCGGGTGAGATGTATGACGGTATTGACGGTTGAACCCGAAACGCAAGACCCGGAACGGTGCCTTACGTTTTTACTGGTTTGACCCTTACATAACCTTGGCCCACCTCGTTCACTTCTGCGGGCGTTTTCCGGAAATTCGCTCCCGGAGCAGCACCAGGAGGAGGAGCACCAGGCTCAGCCCGGTCACCGCGACCAGGCCGCCGCGTGCCGACCAGCGGTGCACGGCCAGCATGCCCTGGGCAACCAGCATGTTCACGGCGACCGAACCCGCAAGAGCGGCCACCGCGCGGCCGAACGGATCCAGTCCGCGCAGTGCGGCGGCGATCGCCACGGCCGGCGCCATGAGCAGGAAGAACAGCGTGCACGGGGCGCGCAGCGGTGTGGCGGTGTCGGCGAGCGCGAGTAGCGCACCGGCCACCGCGACGGCGGTGGCGGCCCCGGCGAGCAGCGGCGACAGGTCCCTCCCCGGTCCTGGCCGTGCCCGGCCGGCGTCCGCTGCGGAGCCGTCCGGCGAAGGTGTCTTGATGCGTAAGGTCTGCATTGGCGACTTTGCCCCCCGACGCGCCGGATGCCGGGCTTCAATGTGGCGCAGACCCCGGTGGGCCGTCAAGAAGACGGCTCCTCGCACACAAACGTTCCCTTCCGGTCGGTTGACCCGGCGTCAACTGACCTGACATGCACACGTAATACATGCACGGTGAACGATGTGAGCCGATCCGGTTGAGACCGAAAAAGTTTTGGCATGGACACTTCCCGTCAACACGCGTAGTTGCTACGAAAGTTGAGGCAGAGATCCTGCTAAAGGGAGGTTCCATGAGACGTTCCCGACTTACCGGATTCGTGACCTCGCTCCTTCTCGCCGCCGGCCTCGGTCTCTCCGGGGCCGCTTCGGCGCAGGCCTCCTCGACAGCCGCGGCCGGCGGCTATGTGGCGCTCGGCGACTCCTACTCCTCCGGGGTGGGCGCCGGCAGCTACATCAGCTCCAGCGGCAGCTGCAACCGCAGCACCAAGGCGTACCCGTACCTCTGGAACGCCGCCCACGGCCCGTCCTCGTTCGCCTTCAACGCCTGCTCGGGCGCGAAGACGGACGACGTGCTCGCCAACCAGCTCGGCTCGCTGAACTCGTCCACCTCACTGGTGTCCATCACCATCGGCGGCAACGACGCCGGATTCGCCGACGTCATGACGACCTGTGTTCTCCAGTCCGACAGCGCCTGCATCTCGAAGATCAACACTGCCAAGGCGTACGTCGACTCCACGCTCCCCGGCAAGCTGGACACCGTCTACAACGCGATCAGCGCCAAAGCCCCGTCGGCCCGGGTCGTCGTCATCGGCTACCCGCGCTTCTACCTGCTCGGCCAGTCCTGCCTGGGCCTCTCCGAGGCCAAGCGGTCCGCGATCAACGGCGCCGCCGACTACATCGACGCCGCCGTCAAGGCCCGCGCCACCGCCCACGACTTCGTCTTCGGCGACGTGCGCACCACGTTCACCGGCCACGAGATCTGCTCCAGCAACTCCTGGCTGCACAGCGTCAACTGGCTCAACATCGGTGAGTCGTACCACCCCACCGCGGCCGGCCAGTCCGGCGGCTACCTGCCGGTGCTCACGAACGCGGCGTGACCCGTACGGGCTCGCCCGTGAGGGTGAACGTCCCGGGGCGTCGCTCAGGGCGAACCGGACGGTGAGGCGGAGGCCCCGCCCGACGGGGTCTCCGTCGCCGCCGTACAGGTGACCGAGAACGGCACCGCGTTCGACGTGGCCCGCACCGGGCTGCGCACCTCCACGCTGATCTCGTTCGTGACCGTCCCGCCCCCGGGATACGCCCTCACCGTCACCTGCTGCTGCCGGGTGCGCGGCCCGGCCGCCGGGAACGGCAGCGTCTTCCAGCCGGGGTCCGACACCGACCCGTGCGCGAGCACCCACCGGTACTCCACCTGCGCGGGCAGCCGCCGCACCGTGAACGCCGCCGTGAACTCCGGCGCCTGCCCGTCCGCAGGCGGACAGGTCCCGGCGTACGTCGTGTGCGCGCCGGTCAGGGTGACGGTCACCGACTGGGCCGGCCCGCCGCTCGCCGAAGCGCTGCTGTGCGCGGGTGACGCGCCCCCCGTGTCCGTGTTCGCGTCCGTGTCGGTGGCGGCACTCGGTGTGGGGGAGCGCACCTCGCGGCTCGCCCCGCCCTTGCTCGCGGTGTCGGTCTCCCGCCCGTCACCGTGGTCGCGGTGCAGCAGGGCGTACGTCAGTCCCGCCAGTGCCAGCGCGACCGCGACCACCCCCGCCACCAGCACGACTGCGGCACGGCGGTTGCGCTCCGTTCCCCGCTCCGGCCCTCGCCCGGGAACGGCTGCCGTGGTGCCGGGTCCGGGGTGTCCGCCGGGCAGCGGCACCGGCGTGGTGCCGGCCGGCTCCGCGGGCCGGGCCGCCGTCGTCGGCGTGTACGGCGTGTACGGCGACGCCGTGGGCGCGGTGTCCGACCGGGGCGTCCCGCCCGCCGCGACCAGCCGCAGGTCCCGCTCCGCCTGCTCGGCCGGCAGCCGTTCCGCGGGGTCCTTGCGCAACAGCCCTCTGATGACGGGCGCGAGCGGACCCGCCCAGCGCGGCGGCGGCAACTCCTCGTCCACCACCGCCCGCAACGTGCTGAGCGGGGTGTCCTGCCGGAACGGGGAGATGCCCTCGACGGCCGCGTACAGCAGCACACCCAGCGACCACAGGTCCGACTCCGGGCCCGGCGTGCGCCCCAACGCGCGCTCCGGCGCGAGGAACTCGGGCGACCCGATCACCTCACCGGTCATGGTCAGCGCGGAACTGCCCTCCACCGTGGCGATCCCGAAGTCGCTGAGGACCACCCTCCCGTCGTCGGCCAGCAGCACGTTGGCCGGCTTCACGTCCCGGTGCAGCACGCCGGCGGAGTGCGCGGCGCGCAGCGCGGACAGCACCTCGGCACCGATGTGCGCGGCCCGCTGCGGCGGCAGCGGACCGTCCGACTCCAACTGGTCGGCGAGCGACAGCCCGCGCACCAGCTCCATCACGATCCACGGCCGGCCGCCCTCCATCGCCACGTCGTACACCGTGACCACGTTGCGGTTCGCGACCCGGGCGGCCGCCCACGCCTCCCGCTCCAGGCGTGCGTACATCCGCTCGACCTCGGAGGCGGGCAGCCCGGCCGGGGCCCGCACCTCCTTGACGGCCACCTCGCGGTGCAGCACTTCGTCGCGGGCGCGCCAGACGGTCCCCATCCCGCCCTCTCCGAGCGGGGACAGCAGACGGTAACGGCCCGCGATCACACGTTCACGGCCCGGCTCTTCGGACACGGGCGCCCCCCAAGGCATCTCGCGCGAATTCTCCACAAAAGTAGCTCAGCCCAGCGCGGATGCGGCCCCCTTGAGCACCAATCCGGTACCCAGCGCGACGACGACGAGCGCGGACACCAGCGGCAGGGTCCGGCGCACCAGGGCTGCCATCGGGTGCGCGGTCCAGCGCGGGCGCCGCTCCAGCACCCGTGCCGCACCCGAACCCAGCCGTACGACGGCGAAACCGGCCGCCGTGAGTGTCAGCGCGAGCCCCGCTCCGTAGGCGGTGACCAGCAGCAGCCCGAACCACGCCTTGCCGAGCGCGGCGGCACCGACCAGCACGACCACCGCGGACGGACTGGGCACCAGCCCACCGGCGAACCCGAGCAGGATCGTGCCGCGGACTGTGGGCGCGACGGGGTGGGTGTGGGTGTACCCACCGTGGCTGTGGGTGTGGCCTCCATGGGTGTGGCCCCCATGGGTGTGGCCTCCATGAGTGTGGCTCCCATGGCTGTGATCGCCGCTGTGGGTGTGCTCCCCCTGGCCGTGACGGTCGCTGTGGCTGTGGCTGTCGTCCTGGTGGTGAGTGTGGCTGCGGCTGGCGTCGTGGTCGTGGGTGTGGCTGTCGTCGCGGTCGTGGTCGTGCTCGTGGTGGTGATGGTGGTCGGAGCCCTGGCCGGCGGAGCCGTCCGCGCCGACCACGGCCAACTGCCGCTGCCTGACCTCCTCGTGCGGGTGCGGGTGCGGGTGAATACGTGCATGGGCGTGTGAGTGGGGGTGCGCGGGGCCCTGTGCCCGGAGGTGCCAGGCCCGGCGGAGCAGGGTGACACCCGCCGCCAGCACCAGGGCGCCACTGGCCAGGCCGAGCCAGGCGATCACCGTCGGCGTGGCGGCGGAACCGGCCGTGACCAGCAGGCCCAGGGCGACCACGCCGAGGGTGTGGGTCACGGTGACCGACGCGGCCAGCGGCAGCACGTCCCGGAGCCGCGCGCGGCCCCCACGAGCCGCTGCCGTGGCGGCCATCAGGGTCTTGCCGTGGCCCGGCGCGAGCGCGTGCATCGCACCCAGCGCGACCGCGATGAGCAGGGCGAGGGCCGCGAAGCCGATGGTGAGGTCCTGCCGGGCCACCAGGTCGTCCAGGGCTCGGGTCCAGCGGTCGGCACCGCGGGGGAGCACCCCGGCACCCGGGGCGGCCTGCGCCGCCACGTCGTCGGCGAGGGCGGGACCGCCGGTCCGTACCCGCAGCGATGCCGTGCTCGTGTCGGCGGGCGAGGACAGCAGGTCCTTGGGATAGGCGGTGAGTTCCCGCGACACCGACGTCTTCGGCACGTCCGTCGCGGTGAGCGTCATCCGGTCGCCCCGCGCGGTGATCTCCCGCCAGCCGGGCCCACCGGCGGCGCCCGCGCCGTGGAAGCCGAGGGTGACGGTGCCGCCGCGGGGCAGTGGCGCGGTCAGCCGGCACACCACACGCAGGGTGTGCAGCCCGGCCTGGCCGGGACGCAGGTGCGCGCTGCTGCGGGCGGCCGTCAGCGTGGTCGTACGGCCGTCGACGGTGAGCCTGCTGCCCGTGGCGGCCCGCGTGCACCGCTGTTCGGCCCACGCGGTCGGTCCCAGCCGCTCGAACTCGGGCTCGACCTGCGTGGCCGGGATCTCGGCCAGGTCCTCCACGTGGTCGATGCGGAGCTGCCCGGGAGCGGCGACGAGGCCGTCGTAGCGGTTGACCGTGAAGTTCCCCAGGGGGTGGGCGCCCGCGGTGCCGGCCGGCAGGAGCGCGAGGCCGCACGCGGCGAGGAGGACGCACAGCAGACGTGGCTTCACTTGGTCTCCTCCAGCGCCTTGCGGGCCTGCGCGGCGCCCAGCGGGGAGAAGCCGGGGTTCAGCTTCAGGGCCGAGGCCAGCGAGGCGCGGCCGGCCGCACGGTGGCCGGTGGCCAGTTCGACGACTCCGCGGTGGTAGCGGAAGACGGCGTTGCGGTAGCCGGTCTCGGTGGCCCGGCGGGCGTACGGCAGGGCCTCGTCGTCGTGGCCGTTGACGTGCAGTGCCCAGGCGAGGGCGTCCGCGGTGTGCACCGTGTGCCGGCGTGCCCACTCGGCGCGGGCCGCGCGCAGGGCGGCCGCCTTGTCACCGTGGTCGGCGGCGGCCAGCGCGGTGTCCAGGTCGGCGTTGACGCCGTTGGCGCGGGCCAGCCCGGTCCAGGCGTCGACGAGCGCGTACTGCCGGCGGGCGCGCGCCCGGTCGCCGGCCGCGCCCCGGGCCTCGTACAGCTCGCCCAGTTCGACGAGCGGGCCGGGCAGCGGGGAGCGGGCGACCAGCGCCTCCATGTCCTTGATCGCCGCGGAGCGGTCGCCGTTCGCCGCCCGCGCGCGGGCCCGGCCTTCGAGCGCCGGGAGATAGGCGTCGTCGGCGGCCAGGGCGCGGGCGTAGTAGTGGAGTGCGGTGCTGTAGTCGCCCTGGTTCCAGGCGAGCTGGCCGAGCTGCGTGGCCACGTACGCGGTGTCGCCGGGGGCGGTTGCGGCGGTCAGGGCCTGCTGGAGGACCCGGCGTGCCGTACCGACGTCCCCGCGCAGCTCGTGCACGTACGCGTACCGGGTGAACACCGGCACGCCCGGCTTGCGTGTGTCGGCGGTCCTCGCGGCCTCGGACGCGTCGGTGTACCGGCCGAGTTCGACCAGGGCGTCGACCCGGGAGGACAGGGCGCGCTCGCTGTACGGGTTCTGCCGCAGGGCCGCGTCCGCCTGGGCCAGGGCGCCGGTGAAGTCGTGCCGGGCGGCGGCGAGGGCGGCGCGGCCGGCCAGGGCCTGGTCGTTGTCCGGTGCCAGCGACAGGGACCGGCGCAGCGCCTGCTCCGCCTGCGGGTACCGGGAGGGATCGGCCCTGGTGCGCGCCTGCTCCACGTAGGCCAGGCCGAGGGTGGCCCAGCCGCCGGAGTCCTTCGGCTGGGCCCGCAGATGTGTCTGGAGCGCGGCGATGCCCGCGTCCAGGTTCCCGCCGCCCAGGACAGCGGGGTCGACGGCATCGGCGACGACCGGCTCGGACGCCGGCGTCCGCTCCGCACCGAGGGCGAGCGCACCGCCGGTCAGCGCGACCGCCAGCAGGGCGGCGCACCCCAGCATCCGCCCGGCCCGCCGACGCCGTCCGGCGTCCCGCACCCGCCGCACGGCAGCGACCCGCTCGTCGTCGCCGGGTCCGTCGCCCTCGCCCCTGCGGGCGGTTCCGGGTTCGGCGCCGCCGTCGTCATCGTCCCGGGTCAGGCGTTCCCCGGCGGTCCCGCCCGCCGGCGCCGGCACCCCGTCACCGGCGCCTCCGCTCCGCGTGCTCTCCGTGTCCCGGGTGCCCTCCATGTCCTGTGCGTCCTGTGCGTCCTGTGCGTCCTGTGCGTCCTCCGTGTGTCCGGCCGTCCCGGAGGTCTCCGTCACCGGAGCTGAAGGCGGTGCCGTGCTCGGGCTTCGGCCGTCGTTCTCGTCGTCCTGCGTGCGCGGGCCCATGCCCTCTCCTCCGTCGGTCGTGTGGGAGGCGCGGCCCGCCGTGGGGGAGGGGGAAAACGGGCCGCGCCGGTCTCGAGGGGTGCGCGTGTCAGTACGCGCGCTGCATGCGCCGGCGCCACCACGCCAGGGCGGTGACGATCAGCAGGATCCCGGCCGCACCGGAGGCCGCGGAGGCGGCGATCAGCACGGTGTCGCCGGAGCCGCCGGAGGAGGAACCGGCCGGCTGCAGGGCGTCACCGAGCTGGCTGCGCACGTCCGCGCCCGCGGTCGTCCCCTTGGCGAGCCGGCCGCGCGAGCCGGCCGTGGGCTCGGCGACGTACGGGAAGTACTTCTCGAACTTCTTGTCGTTCTTGTCGACCGCGTCACCCAGGTCGTTCTTGGAGCCGACCAGTTCGCCCTCGACGACCTGCAGCGCCTCGTCGATCACGTCGTCGCTGAGCCGGCGGCCGTTCGGGAAGCCCGCGTTGTCGCCGTCCAGGACACCGAGCCGCTTGGGATGCATGGCCGGCTTGATCGAGGTGTTCAGCCGCAGCTGCTCCGAAGCCTTCACGTTCGGCGGCTGGTTGAGGCCCTTGACGCCCTTGAGGAACACGTCGACCAGGTCGTTGCGCGGCTCGGCCGGCGCCTTGATCTTGTAGATCCCCTCGATGAGCTTCGGCAGCTCCGGGTTGGTGACGTTCTTCAGGAACTGCGCGTCGTACCAGGGCTGGGACGCGTTGAACTTGTCCTTGTCCTTCTGCGGGTTCACGACCTCGTTGACCAGCGGATTGCCGAGGCGCGAGACCTGGCTGTAGTAGCCCTGCGCGTTGCGGCGCTGGGTGGTGGACCAGATGCCGACGATCGGCTGGTGCGACGACTCGCGGATCAGGTCGTTGGGGACCTGGAGGGCGATCGTGTTGACGTTGTAGCCCTTGAGCGTGTCCCGGCCGACCTCGGTGAGGTTGCCGCCGTACAGCAGGTCGAAGACGCGGAGGTCCAGGAAGAACGGGTCGTCCGCCTGGCCGGCGAAGGTGGCCGCGCCGCCCGCCGTCTTGTGCACCGCCTGCGCCCGCAGTTTGCCGTAGTCCGGCATGGACGCCTTGCCGACGTTCGACGGCGCCACCGGTACGTCGTCGGCGAGCTTGGTCTTCGACATCTCGTGCTGGTTCTTCAGCCGGATGAGGTCGATGTCGTACGTCTGCGTGATGTTGAGGTCCGGGTCGTCCAGGCTGGTGACCGGACCGGTGTTGTAGAGGAACGTGTTGCCGTTCTTGGTGTGGGTCTTGAAGGTGTAGCGGAACACCAACTCGCCCTGTGCGTCCCCGTTGTTGTCGATGTGGAGGTCGTACTGGGCGTCGTCGGCGAACGTGTAGAAGTTGGGGCCGCCCGCCGGCTCCTCGAACGGGATCCAGTTCGCCACGATCGTCGTGGTGTCGGGCTTGTCCGGGCTGACGAACGCGTACAGGTCCGTGTTGTCGTACTGCGGGGTGCCCGAGATCAGCGGGGCCTCCCGGTGGGAGGAGGCGGATGCCGCCCCGGGTTCCAGCGTGGCGACGCCGGCGGCTGCGAGCCCTCCGGCTGCCAGCGCGCCACAGATGAGCGTGACCAGGCCCGTGCGTCCCGTGCCGCTCCTGGAGAAGAGAGGTGTCATGCCGTCCGTCCTCAGTGCCGACTTGCTTTGACGGACGGGTATACGGAGCCGGCACGCGATTCGGATTGGTCGGCGGCAAAAAACTTTTCACCGGCCCGGGACCCGCGTTTTCGGCGCGTTGATCCGTAAGTCCTTGGGGAGGTGTGTCTCGGTGCGGATGCGCGGTGCGCGAGGAAGGGCCGGCTGCGGCCACGGAGAGGGGGCCCGCATGCAGGCGGACGAGCTGCTGCTGCTCGTGGCGGGCGGTGACCAGAGGGCGTTCGAGGAGCTGTACGGGCTGGTCTCCGGGCCGGTCTTCGGACTGGTCCGGCGAGTGGTCCGCGACCCCGCCCAGTCCGAGGAGGTCGCCCAGGAGGTGCTGCTCGAACTGTGGCGCTCCGCCGCCCGGTTCGACCCCGGCCGGGGCAGCGCGCTGTCCTGGATCCTCACCCTCGCCCACCGCCGAGCCGTCGACCGGGTGCGCAGCGCCCGCGCGGCCGGGGAACGCGAGCAGCGGGAGGCGCTGCGCGCCGGGGAACCCGCGTTCGACCAGGTCGCCGAGGAGGTGGAGGCTGGTCTGGAACGCGAGTGGGTGCGTCGCTGCCTGAACCGGCTCACCGCCCTGCAGCGCCAGTCGGTGACCCTCGCCTACTACGACGGCTACACCTACCGCGAGGTGGCCGAGCGGCTCTCGCTGCCGCTCGGCACGGTCAAGACGCGCATGCGCGACGGACTCACCCGGCTGCGCCAGTGCCTGGGAGGCACCGCATGAGCATCCTCGGCAAGCTGCTGCGCCGGGAGGACCTGCACTCCCTCGCCGCGCCCTACGCGCTCGACGCCCTGGAGCCGGGCGAGCGGCGCCGCTTCGAGAAGCACCTCGCGGGCTGTGACCGCTGCGCCGCCGAGGTACGGGACCTGGCCGAGGACGCCGTACGGCTCGCCTGGTCCGCGGCGGCACCCGCGCCCGCCGCCCTGCGCGACCGGGTGCTGGCCGCGGTACGCACCACCCCGCAGGAGCAGCCGCCGGCCCGCGCCTCCCGGCAGGAACAGGCACCGGCCCGCGAACGCGCCTCCCAGCTGCCCCCGCACGTCTGGGGCGCCCAGCCCCCGCCGGGACGCACCCGTACCCCACGGTCGCGCCCGTTGTTCGCCCCGTTCGCCACCGTCACCGCCGCTGCCGCCCTCGTCGTCGCCTCGCTCTTCGCGGTCCAGGCGCACCGCAGCGAGGACCGGCTCGCGGCCGAGCAGGCCCGCGCACGTGAGATCGCCCACGTTCTGGCCGCTCCGGACGCCCGCGCGGCCGGCAGCGAGGACGCGCGCGGCCGCAGTATCGGAGTAATCGCTTCCGCCTCCGAGCGGGAAGCCGTCGTCACCCTCAGCGGATACGGCACCCCGCCCGGCGGACGCGTACACCAGCTCTGGCTCATGCGCCCCCGCGTGCAACCGCGCTCCCTGGGGCTCTTCCGGGGCGACACGCCCTTGGTCGCGAAGGGCCTCGAGACCTCCTCGACGTCACTCGCCGTAACCGTCGAGCCTGACGGAGGGTCAGCGCAACCTACCGGCCAGCCCATTGTCCAACTCACCCTGAAATCGGTCGGATTCGGAGAGTAGTCAAAGGGGGATGGTCAACCCCCTTATAGGGAAGGTGAATCCTGTGGCCGAGATACACGCATGCCCCGCTGGGGCGATAGGGTTACTCTGCCCGGGCCGGGTGGACTCGTACGGGTGGGGAGTGTCATGGAGCAGATAACAGTGCGCAGCAGGGCCAGGGTCCCTGCGATCACCTGCGGGAGCAGCGCGACCAGTTCGCGCCTCGACCGCCACCTGTCGGTGCTGGCGGGTCCCGCCATACCGCAGCGCGAGACGGTCGAGGCGACCTCGCTGATGCTTGAGCTGACGGCGCGCGACTCCGTGCACCAGCGCAGCGACCGAGGTGCGCGGGTCCGCCGCGTCTCCCTCTTCGCGCCGCTGCGCCGACTGCGCCGTTCGCTGTTCGGCAGTCACTGAGCGGTCCCCGAACCGGCCACTGAGCGGTCCCCGAACCGGCCACCTGAGCGGCCGCCGCTCCGGGGCGCCCGCGCTCAGGCCGCCACACCGTCCCGGCGCAGCGCTGCGATCTCGTCGTCCGTCATCCCCACGGCACGCAGCAGTGCCCCGGTGTGCTGCCCGAGCGCGGGCACGTCACCCATCCGTGCCTCGTCCCCGCCCGGCAGCGTGATGGGGGGCAGCAGCGCCTTCAGCGGCCCGACCGGCGATCCCACCTGACGCCACCGCTCCCGGGCCGTCAGCTGGGGGTGCTCCGCCAGCTCGTGCAGATCGCGCAGCCGCGCACAGGCGATGCCCGCCTTCTCCAGCCGGGCCAGTGCCTCCTCGGCGTCCAGCACCGCCAGTGCCTCCGCGACCAGGGCGTCGGTCCGCTCCCGGCGCGCCACCCGCGCGGCATTCGTCGCATATGCCGGGTCCGTGCCCAACTCCGGGCGGCCCATGACCTGTTCGGCCAGCCGTCGCCACTCCCGGTCGTTCTGCACCGACAGCAGCACCCGCCCGCCGTCCGCCGTCGCATAGGCGTCGTACGGCGCGATCACGGCGTGCGCGAGTCCGGTCCGCGCCGGCGGCTCGCCCCCGTGCATCGCATGGTGCAGCGGATGCCCCATCCACTCGGCGAGCGCCTCCAGCATGGACACCTCCACCGGGCCGCCCCGCCCGGTGGTGCCGCGCCGCACCAGAGCGGCCAGCACCCCCGAGAACGCGTACATCGCCGCCGCGATGTCCGCCGCCGGGATCCCCGCCTTCACCGGCTGCTCCGGCGTCCCGGTCACCGACACCAGCCCCGCCTCGCACTGCACGAGCATGTCGTACGCCCGCTTGTCCGTGTACGGCCCCGAACCGCCGTAGCCCGAGATGTCCACGGCGATCAGCCGCGGGTGCGCGGCGCACAGCGTGGCCGCGTCCAGGCCGAGCCGGGCCGCCGCGCCGTGCGCCAGGTTCTGCACGAACACGTCCGCGTCCGTGACCAGCCGCCGTACGACGTCCAGACCGCGGGGGTCCTTCAGGTCCAGCGCGATGGACTCCTTGCCGCGGTTGCACCACACGAAGTGCGACGCGAGACCGCCGGCCGCCGTGTCGTACCCCCGCGCGAAGTCGCCGCCGTCGATCCGCTCCACCTTGACGACCCGGGCGCCCAGGTCGGCGAGCTGCCGGGTCGCGAAGGGCGCGGACACGGCCTGTTCGACGGCGACGACGGTGAGTCCCGCCAGGGGGAGGGGCTGCTGCAGGGGCTGGTCCATCGGTGGGTCCATCGGCTGATCCATGACCGGATCATGGCCCCTGAGCGGCGGCTCTGTCAGCAGTGCGGCATCACTCGGCTCGCGCGTACCTGCGCACGGCGAGCGGCAGGAACACCGCGATCAGGGCGAGGCTCCAGGCGAGCGACCCGGCGACGGGATGGGCCACCGGCCAGGCCGCGCCCGCGGGCACGGGCGCGTTGCCGAACAGGTCGCGCAGGGCGGTCGTCACCGCGCTGATCGGATTCCACTCGGCGAGCGTGCGCAGCCAGCCGGGCAGGTTGTCGGTCGGGATGTACGCGTCGGACAGCAGCGGCAGCACGAAGGAGGACGCGCCCAGCTGGCCCGCGGCCTCCTCGCTGCGGGTCAGCAGGCCCAGCCAGATCCCGGCGCAGGTGCAGGCGAACCGGAAGAGCAGCAGCAGCCCCACGGCCGCCACCGCACCGGCCGCGGACCCGTCGACCCGCCAGCCCACCGCGAGCCCGGTCACCAGCAGCGGCACGGTTCCGGCGGTCGTGACCACGAGGTCCGCGACGGCCTGTCCGAGCGGTACCGCGGCCCTGCTCACCGGCATCGTGCGGAACCGGTCCATGACGCCGCGGTGGGTGTCCTGGGCGGCCTGGAACATGCCGGTCATCAGGCCTCCGGCGGCCGTCGCGACGAGCAGACCCGGCACGAGGAACGAACGGTACTCACGGCCGGGCATCGCCAGTGCGCTGCCGAACACGTAGCCGAAGAACAGCAGCAGGTTGACCGGCATCATCTGGGTCAGGACGGCCAGACCGGGGTTGTTGCGGACCCGGCGCAGCTGCCGGCCCGTCATCGCCAGCCCGTCGGGCACCAACATGCTCATGCCACCAGCTCCTTGCTGTCGGTGGTCTCCCCGGTGAGCCGCAGGAAGACGTCGTCGAGGGTGGGCGGCCGGATGCTCGCGTCCAGCAACGGCACACCGGCCGCGTCCAGTTCGCGCACCAGCCGGGGAAGGGTCAGGGTCGGGTCGGTGCTGACCGCGCCGACGGCGTTCCGCTCGCGGTCGGACACCGGCTCCCTGCCCGTCAGCCGGTCGAGCACGGCCGCGGCCCGCGGCATCGCCTCGGCGTCCGCGACCACCGCCTCCGCGTACGACCCGATGAGGGCCTTGAGCCCGGCGGGCGAACCGGTGTGGGCGATCCGGCCCCGGTCCACCAGGGCGATGTCGTCGGCGAGCCGGTCGGCCTCCTCCAGGTACTGCGTGGTCAACAGCACGGTCGTGCCGTCCGTCTTCAGCTCGTGCACGGCCTGCCAGATGCGGGCGCGGCTGGCCGGGTCGAGTCCGGTGGTCGGCTCGTCCAGGAAGAGCACGTCGGGCCGCCGCAGCAGGCTCGCCGCCAGGTCCAGGCGGCGGCGCATGCCGCCCGAGTACGTCGCCGCCCTGCGGTCCGCGGCCTCGGCCAGGCCGAAGCGCTCCAGCAGTTCGTCGGCCCGGGCGGCCGGTCCCCGCACCCGGTGCAGCCGGGCGAACAGCCGCAGGTTCTCCCGGCCGGTGAGGTCCCCGTCGACCGAGGCGTACTGCCCGGTGACCCCTATCCGGCTCCGCACGGCCGCCGCCTCCCGGACGAGGTCGTGCCCGGCGACCCGGGCCGAACCCCCGTCCGGCCGCAGCAGCGTGGTCAGCAGTCGCACCGCCGTCGTCTTGCCCGCCCCGTTCGGCCCGAGCAGCCCGCAGACCGTGCCCTCGGCGACGGCCAGATCCAGCCCGCGCAGGGCGTGCACGGTGCCGAAGCGCTTCTCCAGCCCCTCACTAAGTACAGCGTACGTAGAAGACATGTGCTGACCATAGCGCACTACGTACGTCGTACGTAACTACGATGGTGAACCGAGGTGATGACCGATGACCGTCCGAGGGGCCGTCCCCGCAGTGATCTGGGCGCGCCCCGAGCGCACGGGCCGGGGCCCGAAACCGGCCTACACGCGCGACGACATCGCCGCCGCGGCCGTCCGGATCGCCGACGCGCAGGGGCTCGACGCGGTGTCGATGCGGCACGTCGCCGCCGAGCTGGGCTGCGGCACCATGTCGCTGTACAACTACGTCCCCCGCAAGGAGGACCTGTACGAGCTGATGGTCGACGCGGTCAGCGCCGAGCACGAGCTGTGGGAGCCGAACGGCGACTGGCGGGCCGACATGCTCCGGGTGGCCCACCAGACGCGCGCACTCATGCACCGGCACCCGTGGGTACCGCGGCTGATGTCACCGGTGTACGGCTTCAGTCCGCACGCCCTGCGCTATCTGGAGCACTGCCTGGCCTGTCTGGACCCGTTGCAGGCGGCCTACGGCACCAAGCTGGAGCTGGTCGCGATGCTCAACGGCGTGGTGACGACCTATGTCCGCAACGAACTCGACACCGCCGAGCGGGTGCGCGCCCTGCCCTGGTCGGAGGACGAGGAGAACGCGGTGCGGATCGCGTATCTCGCAGGACAGATCGCATCGGGGGCGTATCCGCGGATGGCGGCGGCGTTCACCGAGGACGCGGGTCCGGTCGATCTGGAGGCGGTCTTCGAGCGGGCGCTGGATCGCGTGCTGGACGCGTTCACGCCGCGCGGGCCCGGGGGATGACCCGCGGCGGGTGACTCCGGGGTTGCCGCAGGACCGGCTAGAGCAGGGCGAACTGGCCGTCCGGGCCCTCCTCGTGGTGGTCGAGGACCGAGGCGGGGCGGCGGGACGGTTCCGACGGCGGAAGGACGCCCGCCCGTCCCAGATCGGTCGCCGAGACCGTTGCCCGCACTTCCAAGCCGGCCCGCAGTGGCCGGAGTTCCGCCAGCAGGGCCAGCACCGTGATCAGCTCCAGCAGCTCCGACGTCCAGCCCTGCGGCCAGAGCGCGGGACGGATCGCGGCCAGGGTGCCGGGCTCGGCCGGGTCGGTGCGGACGGCGAACCAGGTCTCCAGGACCCGGGTTCCGGCCAGCTCGAAGTCCCACGCCTCCGGCGGGACGGGGGAGATGCGGCCCTCGTCGAGGTGCAGGGTCTCCTCGTCGCGGTCGTAGGAGAGGGTGACGGGGCGGCTGGGCAGGGGGGCGCGGACGTACGGGCGGCGGCCGCCCGGCAGCTTGGGGCGGTCGCCGTCGCGGCGCATCAGCCACAGCATGCGGCGGCCCAGGTCCACCCCCGCCGACCACAGGCCGGGGTCGTCCGTCAGCGGGACGGTCAGGTCCGGGCGGACCGCCGCCAGGATCCAGGCCAGCACGTCCGGGGCCGTGGGGCGGGCGCCCAGCCGGACGCCCAGGTGGTCCAGCAGGCCCGGGGCCAGGTTGGGTTCGCTGCCGCCGGGGCGCCGGTACAGCGGGCGGATGCGGCCGGTGCGCACGGTGGGCAGGAGTGACGTCGCCAGCAGCGGGGTGTCCTCGGCGCCCGTCTCCACCGTGAACACCTGGAGGGGGTCCGCCACCCGCCACAACTCCGGGCGGGCCGTGTCGATCAGCCGGTGGTCCGGGATCAGCCACTGCTCGTCGAAGGGCGCGGCCAGGACCCGGACGGGCTCCGCACAGGCGCCCTCCGCGCGGGCCAGCCGTCCCGTGCCGCCGGCCCCGCCGGGCAGCTGGCCCACGGCCGAGGTCAGCGTGCGGGCCCGGGTCGGCTCGAACAGGGCCTCCCGGTCCGGGCCATCGGCCTTCAGCAGGGCGTCCCACCGGGCCCTCAGCGAGGCCGGATCGGGCCCCTGCGGCCAGGCGCGGCCCGGCCGCAGCGGTGCGACGGACCACGGCATGAGGTCCGCCAGCGGCGGAGCGTCGTCGTGCGTCACGCAGGGCATGGTACGGCCTGACCGCCACTCGCCATCAGGTCGCCTCGAGAGTGACGGTGAACGAGAAGCGGTCGCCCCGGTAGTGGATGACCGCCACGTCCAGCACCCGGCCGTCGGCGTCGTACGTCACTCCCGTGTAGTGCAGGATCGGGCTCAGCAGCGGGACGCGCAGCAGCCGCGAGGTCTCCGGGTCGGCGAGGCGGGCCTCCACGGTGTCCGTGATGCGGCCGATGTCCGCCTTCACGATGTCCCGGAGCACCTTGGTCATCGGCCAGCGGACCAGGTCGTCCGGGTCGATGCGCGCGGCCAGTTCGGGCCGCACGTGGTTGACGGCGTGGTTGGTCGGCTCGCCGGTCTTCGCGTCGCTGCGCAGCCGGTGGTACGTCGCCACCTCCGGCACGTCCGGGAAGTACTCGGCGAGCCCCGGCGGCACCGGCACGCGCCCCTGGTCCAGCAATTCGGCCGTCATGCCCGACTGCTGGGCCACGATCGCGTCCACCGAGCCCAGCAGCCGCACCGGCGCCCCGCGCCGGACACCGGGCTCGATGAACGTGCCGCGCCGCCGGTGCCGGCTGATCAGCCCCTCGTCCTCCAGCTCCTTCAGCGCCTGCCGCATGGTCAGCACGCTCACGCCGTAGTGCTCCGCGAGCTGTTCCTCGGTGGGCAGGCGCAGCGGGTCCTCGGGCGAGCGGCCGAGTATCGAGGCACGCAGCGACTGCGACACCTGGTACCAGAGCGGCAGCTTGCGGTTCAGGACGATCGAGTCCGGGGCGAATGAGGTCACGCGGCTATCCGTACCTGTCGGAGAACGTTCGGCGCAACGCGCGCGTCACACCCGGAAGTGCCGTTCCAGGCCCTGCCACACGTCGTCGTAGCGCTGCTGCAGGTGTCCGGCCCCGGCCGCCTGCGGGGTCAGGATCACCGGCCAGCGGGTCTCGAACATGAAGGCCAGGCCGTCGTCGATCTTCTGCGGCTTCAGCTCGGCCGCACCGGCCCGGTCGAAGGTCTCCCGGTCCGGGCCGTGCGCCGACATCATGTTGTGCAGCGAGCCGCCACCGGGCACGAAGCCCTCGGCCTTGGCGTCGTACGCACCCTCGATCAGGCCCATGTACTCGCTCATCACGTTCCGGTGGAAGTACGGCGGCCGGAAGGTGTCCTCGCCCACCAGCCAGCGCGGTGCGAAGACCACGAAGTCCACGCCCGCCAGGCCCGGTGTGTTCGAAGGCGAGGTCAGCACCGTGAAGATGGACGGGTCCGGGTGGTCGTACGAGATGCTGCCGATCACATTGAAACGGCGCAGGTCGTAGACGTACGGCACATGGTTTCCGTGCCAGGCGACCACGTCCAGGGGAGTGTGGTCGTAAGTCGCCGTCCAGAGGTTGCCGCAGAACTTGTTCACCACCTCCACCGGACCCTCGGCGTCCTCGTACGCGGCGACGGGGGCGCGGAAGTCACGCGCGTTGGCCAGCCCGTTGGCGCCGATGGGGCCGAGGTCGGGCAGCTGGAACGGCGCCCCGTAGTTCTCGCAGACGTAGCCGCGAGCCGTCGGGCTCTGCCCGCCGTCCGGTGCGGTGTCCAGCAGTTCCACCCGGAAGCGCACCCCGCGCGGGATCAGCGCCACATGTGCCGGCTCCACATGAAGCCGGCCGAACTCGGTATGCAGCAGCAGGCCGCCCCGCTCCGGCACGATCAGCAGTTCCCCGTCGGCGTTCGAGAACACCCGCTCCATCGAGGCGTTGGCGTGGTACAGGTGAACGGCCATGCCGGTGCGCTGGGTCGCGTCGCCGTTGCCGCCCAGCGTCCACAGGCCGGCGAGGAAGTCGGTGCCCGGCGCGGGGTCCGGCAGCGGGTTCCAGCGCAGCCGGTTGGGGTCGGGCACCGTCTCGGTGAAGGGGGCCGTGCGCAGCGCGCCGTTGTCGGTGCGGGTGAACGCGGGGTGCGCGGCCGACGGGCGGATCCGGTAGAGCCAGGAACGGCGGTTGTGCGCCCGCGGCTCGGTGAAGGCCGAGCCGCTCAGCTGCTCCGCGTACAGGCCGAGCGGCGCGCGCTGCGGCGAGTTGCGGCCCTCGGGCAGGGCGCCCGGCACCGCCTCGGAGGCGTGCTCGTTGCCGAACCCGGTGAGATACGTCAGCCCCTCGGCGGTCTTCCTGGCGTCCCCGCTCATGATCGCTCCCTTTGCGCTCCCGATTCCTATGCATCACCGTAGGAATGGATGGAGGGCTGCGCAAGAGGGCTGCCCGTCCTCCCTCCCAGGGAGGACGGGAACCAGACTTCAGGGGGATACGGGGGGAGGGGGCGTTGTCCTACGCTCCTGATCCATGTCGTGGACGAAGTGGAGGCGTGGACGGCTCGCCGCGCTCGTGGTGTGTGTCCTGCTGCCGCTCGGCGCGGCGGCCTGTGCGACCGGGGAGGCGCACGGGGGCACGGTCTCGTCCTCGCCGGTGGGAGAGGTGCTGGACGACACCGACGAGACGGGCCGGAACCTGCGTGAGATGACCAAGGCGGACGCGCCCGAGGTCGGCATAGAGGTGACCCCGGCCGCCGGGAGCGGCTGGGACGTGCGGCTGGCCTTCCGCCGCTTCCGCTGCTCGGCGCCCGGCGCCCAGCCGGCGGCCGTCCGCGGCAGGGGACTCGTCTCCCTCTTCGTCGACGGCCACCGGGTCGCCCGGCTGCGCACGCCGGCGTACCACCTGGCCGCCGGCGTCGTCCCGCACGGCACCCACCACGTCACCGCGCGGCTGTACGCCGACGACGGCACGGTGTGGGCCGTGCACGGCAAGCCGGTCGAGAGCACCGCCGACGTCACGGTGTCGGACGCGCAGCCGTAGACCGCCGCCGGGTGAGTGCAACGACCACCGTTCTTCGTACTGTGGGGCGAGGTTCACCTGACACCGGCGGAAAGGCATCATGAAGCCCGTGCCCCACGCGACATCCCTCCGTCGTGCGCCCGTCCAGCGGCGCAGCGCCGAACGGCTGACCAGGATCCTGGACGCCTGCGCCGAACTCCTCGACGAGGTCGGCTACGACGCCCTGAGCACGCGCGCGGTCGCCCAGCGCGCAGGAGTGCCCATCGGCTCGGTCTACCGCTTCTTCGGCAACAAACGGCAGATGGCCGACGCCCTCGCCCAGCGCAACCTGGAGCGGTACGTGGAGCGCGTCACCGAGCGGCTGCGGCAGGCGGGCGGCGACCACCCCGGCGGCCGGCCGGGCGGGGCCGGGAACGCGGGGGACTGGCGGGCCGCCATGGACGCGGTGCTGGACGAGTACCTGGCGATGAAACGCACCGCTCCCGGTTTCTCCCTGGTCGACTTCGGCAACCAGATACCGGTCGGCGCGCGGAACGGCGAGCCCAACACCCGGGTCGCCGACCGGCTCACCGACCTGCTCTCCGGAGTCCTCACCCGCACCCCGGACGAGGGTCTGCGCCGGGTCTTCCTGGTCGCCGTGGAGAGCGCCGACACCCTCGTCCAACTTGCCTTCCGGCTCGACCCGCAGGGCGACGAAGCCGTCATCACCGAGACCCGCGAGCTGCTGCGGGCGTATCTGGGGCGCGTGCTCGACTGAGCCGGGCGCCGGCATTCCCGAACTGTTCGGCTCCGGGACTCCCCGCCGTGCATACCGGTCGGTATGCTCACCGCGAGCCTGTCCGTGCTCGGGCGACCCGCCGCCGACCCCTCGGGAGGACCCGTGTCCCGCACCGCCCTGCGAATCTGCCCCCTGTGCGAGGCCACCTGCGGGCTGACCCTCACCATCGAGGGCACCCGCGTCACCGGCGCCCGCGGCGACCGTGACGACGTCTTCAGCAAAGGCTTCATCTGTCCCAAGGGTGCCTCCTTCGGTGCCGTCGACGGCGACCCCGACCGGCTGCGCACCCCGCTCGTCCGCCGGGACGGCGCACTGCGCGAGGCCACCTGGGAGGAGGCCTTCGACGCGGTCGCCGCCGGACTGCGCCCGGTCGTGGAGGAGCACGGCCCGGACGCCGTCGGTGTGGTCCTCGGCAACCCCAACGTGCACACCATGGCCGGCGCCCTCTATCCGTCCGTCCTGCTCGGCGCCCTGCGCACCCGTAGCCTGTTCACCGCGTCCACGGTCGACCAGATGCCCAAGCACGTCTCCAGCGGACTGCTGTTCGGCGACCCGAACGCCATCCCGGTGCCGGACCTGGACCACACCGACCATCTGCTCCTCATCGGCGCCAACCCCCTGGAGTCCAACGGCAGTCTGTGCACCGCCCCCGACTTCCCCGGCAAGCTCAAGGCCCTCAAGGCCCGCGGCGGCCGGCTCACCGTCGTGGACCCGCGCCGCACCCGCACCGCCAAGCTCGCCGACCGGCACCTGGCGATACGGCCCGGCACCGATGCCCTGCTGCTCGCGGCGATGGCCCACACCCTCTTCGCGGAGGACCTGGCCGACCTCGGGCAGCTGGCCCCGCACGTCGAAGGCCTCGACGAACTCCGCGGCGCCCTCGCCGACTTCAGCCCCGAGGCCGTGGCCCCCGCATGCGATCTGGACGCCGGTGTCGTCCGTGCCCTCGCCCGGGAACTCGCCGCGGCCCCCACCGCCGCCGTCTACGCCCGCATCGGCAGCTGCACCGTCCCGCACGGCACCCTGGCGAGCTGGCTGGTCGACGTCCTGAACATCCTCACCGGCAACCTGGACCGCCCCGGCGGCGCCCTCTTCCCGCGGGCCGCCACCGACAGGACGCCCCGCCCGGCCGGCCCCGGCCGCGGCTTCGCGCTCGGCCGCTGGCACTCCCGGGTCGGCAGGCACCCGGAGGCCAAGGGCGAGCTGCCGCTCTCCGCGCTCGCCGAAGAGATCGACACCGCGACCGAGGAGGGCACGCCGGTCCGTGCGCTGATCGCCGTCGCCGCCAACCCCGTGCTCTCCGCGCCCGACGGCGACCGGCTCGACAAGGCCCTGGGCTCCCTGGACTTCATGGTCAGCGTCGACCCCTACCTGAACGAGACCTCGCGCCACGCCCATGTCGTACTGCCCCCGCCGCCGCCCTCCCAGAGCCCGCACCACGACTTCGCCTTCAACACCCTCGCCGTGCGCAACCAGGTCCGCTACACCCGCCCCGCGGTCCCGCTGGAGCCCGGCCGCATGGCGGAGAGCGAGATCCTCGCCCGGCTGATCCTCGCCGCCGCCGGCATGCACGGCGCCGACCCGGGGGCCGTCGACACGATGGTCGTCGACCAGACCCTCGGCAAGGCCGTCCAGGACGAGCACTCGCCGGTGCACGGCCGCGACCCGCGCGACCTCGCCGCCCTGCTCACCGGCGACACCGGCCCCGAACGGCGGCTCGACCTGATGCTGCGCCTCGGCCCGTACGGCGACGGCTTCGGCGCCCGGCCCGACGGGCTGACCCTGGAGAAGCTGCTCGCCCACCCGCACGGCATCGACCTCGGACCGCTGCGCCCCCGCCTGCCGCAGCCGCTCAAGACCCGCAGCGGCAAGGTGGAGCTGCTGCCCGAGCCGATCGCCGCCGACCTGCCCCGGCTGCGCCGGGCGCTGGCCGAGCGGCCCGAGGGCCTCGTCCTCGTCGGCCGCCGCCATCTGCGCTCCAACAACAGCTGGATGCACAACGTGCCCGCCCTCACCGGCGGCAGCAACCGCTGCACCCTGCACATCCATCCGGACGACGCGGCCCGCATCGGCGTCCTGGACGGAGCGGCCGTACGCGTCAAGGGCGCCGGGGGAGAGGTGGTGGCCCCGGCCGAGGTCACCGACGGCGTCCGGCCCGGAGTGGTGAGCCTGCCGCACGGCTGGGGACACGACCGGCCCGGCACCCGGCTCAGCCATGCCACGGCCGACCCCGGCGTCAACGTCAACCAGCTGCTCGACGGCAGCCTGCTCGACCCGCTCTCCGGCAACGCGGTGCTCAACGGCATCCCCGTCGAACTCGTCGCACTGCCGTGACCAGGACTTTTGCGCTTATTGCTCGTACGTCAACCACTTGTTAACGCCGTTTGAACGGACCTAACGTCATCGCACCGCCGACCCCCAGGTGGGATGTTCAAGGGCGAACGTTAGGTATCCATTCATGCTGACCATCCTCGGCTTCGCCATGATCGCGACCTTCCTGGTCCTGATCATGCTGAAGAAGATGTCGCCGATCGCGGCGCTCGTGCTCATACCCGCGCTGTTCTGCGTGTTCGTGGGCAAGGGCGCCAAGCTCGGCGACTACGTCATCGACGGCGTCACCGGCCTCGCCCCCACCGCGGCGATGCTCATGTTCGCGATCGTCTACTTCGGTGTGATGATCGACGTGGGCCTCTTCGACCCGGTCGTACGGGGCATCCTGAGGTTCTGCAAGGCCGATCCGCTGCGCATCGTCGTCGGTACGGCGGTCCTCGCCGGGATCGTCTCCCTGGACGGCGACGGCTCCACCACTTTCATGATCACCGTCTCGGCGATGTACCCGCTGTACAAGCGTCTGAAGATGTCCCTGGTGGTGATGACCGGCGTGGCCGCGATGGCCAACGGCGTGATGAACACGCTGCCGTGGGGCGGCCCCACCGCCCGGGCCGCCACCGCGCTGAAGGTCGACGCCGGCGACATCTTCGTGCCGATGATCCCCGCCCTCGCCGTGGGCCTGCTGTTCGTCCTCGCCCTCGCCTACGTCCTCGGCCGCCGCGAGCGCAAGCGGCTCGGCGTGCTCACGCTGGACGAGGTGCTGGTCGAGGAGCAGGAGACGGTCCTGGTCGGTGCCGGTTCCGGCACGGAGACCGGGCAGGCAGGCGGCTCCGGGCAGGCAGGCGGCTCCGGGCAGGCCGGCGGCTCCGGGCAGGCCGGCGGCTCCCGTGCGGGCGTGGAGCTTCCCGGCGAGGGCGAGGGCGAGGACGAGGGCTTCCGGGTCCTGGACCCCGACCGGCCCACCCTGCGCCCCGGCCTGTACTGGTTCAACGCGCTGCTCACGGCCGTCCTGCTCACCGCCATGATCATGGAGTGGCTGCCGATCCCGGTGCTGTTCCTGCTCGGCGCGGCCCTCGCCCTGACCGTCAACTTCCCGCACATGCCGGACCAGAAGGCCCGCATCGCCGCTCACGCCGAGAACGTCCTCAACGTGTCCGGCATGGTGTTCGCCGCCGCCGTCTTCACCGGCGTCCTGCAGGGCACCGGCATGGTGGACCACATGGCCACGTGGCTGGTCGGCAACGTACCCGACGGCATGGGCCCGCACATGGCCCTCGTCACCGGCGTACTGAGCATCCCGCTCACCTACTTCATGTCCAACGACGGCTTCTACTTCGGCGTCCTGCCGGTGCTCGCCGAGGCGGGTCACGCACACGGCGTCTCCTCGCTGGAGATCGCCCGCGCCTCGATCGTCGGCCAGCCGCTGCACATGTCCAGCCCGCTCGTCCCGGCCGTCTACGTCCTGGTCGGCATGGCCCGGGTCGAGTTCGGCGACCACACCCGGTTCGTCGTCAAGTGGGCCGCGCTCACCTCGCTCGTGGTCCTCGGCGCGGGACTCCTTTTCGGCATCATCTGAACACATCGGGAAGGACTCGCCCCATGGCGCCCGGTGGGAACCGCGGCTGGCTGCTCCGCCTCGTCATCGCCTTCGGCTTCGCGCAGGGGGCGGTGTCGATGGCCCGGCCCGCCGTCTCCTACCGGGCCCTCGCGCTGGGCGCCGACGAACGGGCGGTCGGTGTCATCGCCGGCGTCTACGCCCTGCTGCCGCTCTTCGCCGCCGTACCGCTGGGCCGCCGCACCGACCACGGCCGCTGCGCACCCCTGCTCCCGGCGGGCGTGGTCCTGATAGCCGGCGGCTGCGTCCTCAGCGGAGCCGTGAACTCCCTGTGGGCGACGGCCCTGTGGAGCGGGGTCATGGGTGTCGGCCATCTCTGCTTCGTGATCGGCGCCCAGTCACTGGTGGCCCGGCGGTCCGCCCCGCACGAACAGGACCGCAACTTCGGCCACTTCACCATCGGCGCCTCCCTGGGCCAGCTCGCCGGGCCCGCCGCTGCGGGCGCCCTCATCGGCGGCCCCGGCATGGGGCGCAGCAGCGTCCTCGCCCTCGTCGTGGCGGGCGCCGGTGCGGCGGCCTCGTTCACCGCGCTGTGGCGCATCGAGGACGGTAGGCCGCCGGCTCCCGCCCGCGGCACGGCGAACCGGTGCCGGTGGCCGCCACCCTGCGGGCCCGGGGCGTGCCCGCGGGGATGCTGATCAGCCTGTCGGTGCTGTCCGCGACCGACATCCTCACCGCCTACCTGCCGGTGGTCGGCGCGCACCGGGGCATCGCCCCCTCGGTGATCGGCGTGCTGCTCAGCCTCCGGGCCGGCGCCACCATCGCCTGCCGGCTCGTCCTCACCCCGCTGCTCCGGCTGCTCGGGCGGCCCGCGCTGCTCACCGCGACCTGTCTCCTCGCGGCCGTGCTGTGCGCGGGGGTCGCGCTGCCGGTGCCGGTGTGGGCCCTGGCGGTGATCCTCACGGCCCTCAGCTTCTGCCTCGGCGTGGGCCAGCCGCTGTCGATGAACGTCCCGGCACGAGCCTGAACGTCCCCGGCGCGACCCCGAACGACCCCGGCATGAGCCCGACCGGGTGGCGCGGGAGCGGCCCGGGCGCTCCGGATTGCGCCGCACGGGCGATCTCTGACGGCGCGTCGGGCGTCGGTGCCGCACGGCGCGCGGTGTATGACGCAGAGTCCAGGCGAAAGAGCGATTTGTATGAAAATCGTCTGAACTCGGAGGATTGCGCATGCCCACCCTGACACTCCCACGTGCCGTCGGCTCCCGCGCGGGCGCCACAGTCGTTCTCACCGCCCTCGCCGCGGCGGGCGCGTCATGGGTGGCAGCGCCGAGCGCGGTTGCCCAGGGCGAGAACGGCGACATCCGGATCCACAACGCGCGTTCGACCAACCCGCCGTCGTTCGTCGGCTCGGCGAAGGACGATCCGGTGGTCTGCAAGTTCTTCCTGGAGGCCGTCAACTTCGACACGTTGACCACGATCGCGTACACCATCACGCCGCAGCCCCCGCTGCCGACGGCTGCCACGGTGACGGGCATCATCCAGCTCGCCGGCGGGGCGGGGCACACCGACCCGCTGGGCCTGGCGGACGGGCAGTACAAGATCAGCTGGACGGTGGGGGCGCCTCCCGCCCTGAAGGAGAAGGTCTTCCGCGTCAACTGCCACGACGGCAAGCTGAACGGCGAGCACGGCCCGGACGGGCAGATCGCCGACCACCAGCAGCAGAACGACGGCGCCTGGGGCCAGGGCGGCGACCACGACGGCCCCAAGGGCGGTGTGCACGCGGGCGGCGGCGGCCTCATCGACACCGCGGCCGCCTACGCACCGGTGGCCGGCGCGGCCGCCGTGGGTCTGGTGGCCCTCGGTGGAGTGGTGTACGTCCGCAAGGCCCGCCGGCGGCCCCATGGTGTCGCGTAGGTACCGACGCAGGCCCTGGCACCGGACCCGCGCCTACCGCCTCGCCAGGACGGCCCTGCTCGTGGTCGTCCTGGTGAC
Source organism: Streptomyces actinomycinicus (assembly GCF_016741775.1). GTDB lineage: Bacteria > Actinomycetota > Actinomycetes > Streptomycetales > Streptomycetaceae > Streptomyces > Streptomyces actinomycinicus. Next base: position 102,885 of record NZ_JAERRK010000021.1, read on the forward strand.
GGTGGTGCGGTGCGGCGGGCACGGCGGACCGGCGGCGCCGGACCGGCCGGGCGGCCCGGACGCGGTGGCGGCCCACGGCGGGAGCGCCGCCCGGGCCGACGGACGAGGCGCCGGCCGGGAGGGCTCCGAGACCTCCGGCCCCACGTCCTCCGCCCCTCCGGCGCCGCCGCCCCGGCCGCTGCCCCGGTCCCGGCCGACATCCTTCCGCGTGGCCTCCCTGGGGATCGACGCCCCGGTCACGCCCCTCCGGCTCGACGGGAACCGGCAGTTGGAGTCGCCGCCCGTAGAAGCCCCCAGACTGGTCGGCTGGTACGAGGGCGGCCCCACGCCGGGCGAGCCGGGCACCGCGATCGCCGTCGGTCACCGCGACACCAGGGTCGGTCCCGCCGTGTTCGCCGGCCTCGCCCAGGTCAAGCCCGGCAAGCCCGTCGAGGTACGGCGCGCGGACGGCCGTACCGCCGTCTACACCGTGGACCGGGTGAAGGTCTTCGACAAGGCCGGCTTCCCCGACAAGGAGGTGTACGGCTCCAGCGGGCGCCCGGAGCTGCGGGTGATCACCTGTGGGGGCCTCTTCAGCCGGCGCACGGGCTACACCAGCAACGTGGTGGTCTTCGCCCACTTCTCCGCCGTGAAGTGACCGGCGGGCCGGCCGGTGTCCGCACCGGTCGGCCCGTTCGCCATGATGTCCCGGAACGTCTGCGGCTCAGGACCGTCTGGCGCACGAAAACTATCGCCGCTAGTTTGTGTGCCGGACGACGCAGACCCGCCGGGAGGAAGCACCATGAAGGCACACGACGGCCTGTACATCGACGGCGCCTGGCGCTCCGCCGAGAGCCCGGACGTGATCGAGGTCGTGAACCCCGCCGACGAGCAGATCATCGGCCGGGTCCCCGCGGCCGGCCCCCTCGACGTGGACACCGCCGTACGCGCCGCGCGTGCCGCCCTGCCCGCCTGGTCCGCCACGCCCCCGGCCGAGCGCGCCGCCCGCCTGACCGCCCTCCGGGACGCTCTCGCCGCCCGCAAGGACGAGATCGCCGAGACGGTCACCGCCGAACTCGGCTCGCCCCTGGGATTCTCCCAGGCCGTGCACGCCGGCGTGCCGATCGGGGTCGCGGGCTCCTACGCCGACCTGGCCGCGGCCCACCCCTTCGAGGAGAAGGTCGGCAACTCCACCGTCCTGCACGAGCCGATCGGCGTGGTCGGCGCCATCACCCCCTGGAACTACCCCCTCCACCAGATCGTCGCCAAGGTCGCCCCGGCACTCGCCGCCGGCTGCACGGTCGTCCTCAAGCCCGCCGAGGACACCCCGCTCACCGCCCAGCTGTTCGCCGAGGCGGTCCACGAGGCCGGTGTGCCCGCGGGCGTGTTCAACCTGGTCACCGGGCTCGGCCCGGTCGCCGGACAGGCCCTCGCCGAACACCCCGGCGTCGACCTGGTCTCCTTCACCGGCTCCACCGCGGTCGGCCGGCAGATCGGCGCGGTGGCCGGCGCGGCCGTGAAGAAGGTCGCCCTCGAACTCGGCGGCAAGTCCGCCAACGTCATCCTGCCGGACGCCGACCTCGCCAAGGCCGTCAACGTGGGTGTCGCCAACGTCATGTCCAACTCCGGCCAGACGTGCAGCGCCTGGACCCGCATGCTGGTCCACCGCGACCGGTACGAGAAGGCCGTCGAACTGGCCGCCGGCGCCGCTGCCAAGTACGGCGACCGCATCGGCCCGGTGGTCAGCGCCAGGCAGCAGGCGAGGGTGCGCGGATACATCGAGAAGGGCATCGCCGAGGGCGCCCGGCTGGTCGCGGGCGGCCCCGAGTCCCCGCGCGAGAAGGGCTACTTCGTCAGCCCGACCGTCTTCGCGGACGTCACCCCGGAGATGACGATCGCCCAGGAGGAGATCTTCGGTCCGGTCCTGTCGATCCTGCCCTACGACGACGAGGAGGACGCCCTGCGCATCGCCAACGGCACGGTGTACGGCCTCGCGGGTGCCGTCTGGGCCGCGGACGAGGCCGCGGCCGTGGCCTTCGCCCGCCGCATGGACACCGGCCAGGTGGACATCAACGGGGGCCGGTTCAACCCCCTCGCGCCCTTCGGCGGTTACAAGCAGTCCGGAGTCGGCCGGGAACTCGGCAGCCACGGACTCGCCGAGTACCTGCAGACCAAGTCCCTCCAGTTCTGAGGAGTCCGACACTCATGGCCGTACGAGCCGCCGTCCTGCCCGCCATCGGCGCCCCGCTGGAGATCACCGGCATCGAGCTGCCCGACCCGGGCCCCGGACAGGTCCGGGTCCGCCTCGCCGCCGCCGGTGTCTGCCATTCCGACCTGTCCCTGTCCAACGGCACCATGCGGGTGCCGGTGCCGGCCGTCCTAGGCCACGAGGGCGCCGGCACGGTCGTCTCCGTCGGGGAGGGCGTCACCCACATCTCGCCCGGCGCCCCCGTCGTCCTCAACTGGGCGCCCTCCTGCGGAAGCTGCCATGCCTGCGCGCTCGACGAGGTCTGGCTCTGCGCCAACGCGATGAACGGCGCCGCCGGCGTCCACGCCCGCACCAGCGACGGCACCGACCTCCACCCCGGCCTGAACGTGGCCGCGTTCGCCGAGGAGACAGTGGTCCCGGCATCGTGCGTGCTGCCCCTGCCGGACGGGGTTCCGCTGGTCGACGCCGCCCTCCTGGGCTGCGCCGTCCTCACCGGATACGGCGCCGTGCACCACTCGGCGCGGGTCCGGGCCGGCGAGAGCGTCGCGGTGTTCGGCGTCGGCGGGGTCGGCCTCGCCACCCTCCAGTCGGCCCGGATCGCGGGCGCGTCCCGGATCATCGCCGTGGACGTGTCGCCGGCGAAGGAGGACCTGGCCCGCGCGGCCGGTGCCACCGACTACGTCATCGCCTCCGACACCACCCCCCGCGAGATCCGCGCCCTCACCGGCAAGCAGGGCGTCGACGTCTCCGTGGAGTGCGTGGGCCGCGCGGTCTCCATCCGCGCCGCCTGGGAGTCCACCCGCCGCGGCGGCCGTACGACGGTCGTCGGCATCGGCGGCAAGGACCAGCAGGTCGTCTTCAACGCCCTGGAACTCTTCCACTGGGGCCGCACCCTCTCCGGCTGCGTCTACGGCAACACCGATCCGGCCCGCGACCTGCCGGTGATCGCCGGACACGTGCGCGAAGGACGCATGGACCTGGCGGCCCTGGTCACCGAACGGATCGGCCTGGACGGCATCCCGGCAGCCTTCGAGAACATGCTCGCGGGCAAGGGCGGCCGGGCGCTCGTGGTCTTCTGACCCCCGTCCCCCGACCCCGTTTCCCCGACCCCCGTCCCCGTTTCCCCGACCCTCGCCCCCGACCCTCGCCCCCGGCCCTCGTCCTCCGGGCTCGCCCGCCCGGGCGGGCCCCGCTCGTCCTCCGAAGCTCAGGACACCTTCTCGGGTCGCGGCTGTCCGGCCGCGACCCGGGTCGTCCGGCCGTCCCGGGCCCGGGACCGCGACACCGCCACACCCGCCAGACACAGCACCCCGCCGGCCAGCGTGAGCACCCCGGGCACCTCGCCGAGCGTCAGCCACGACATCAGCACCACCAGCGCGGGCACGGCGTACGTGGTCGCACCCATCCGGCTGGCGGTGGTACGGGCGAGGGCGTAGGCCCAGGTGGTGAAGGCGAGCGCGGTCGGGAAGACGCCCAGGTAGACCATGTTCAGGGTGGCCGGCACGGGGGCGTGGGCGACCTCGTGCGCCAGTTGCCCGGCGAACGGCAGGCAGCCCACCGCGCCGACCAGACACCCGAACGTCGTCACCTGCAAGGCGCTCGCCTGCCCCAGGGCGGGCTTCTGCGCGACGACCCCGAAGGCGTACGCGACGGCCGCGAGCAGGCACAGCAGCACGCCGAGCACGGACGAGCCACCGCCGCCGGACATCGAGAGCCCCACCGTCACCGCGCCGGCGAAGGACACGGCCATGCCGGCCAGCAGTCTCGGCGGCATCGGATCACCGAGCAACCGGCTGCCCAGCAGGGCGATCAGCAACGGGCCGACGTTGACGACGAGCGCCGCCGTACCCGCGTCCACCTGCTGCTCGCCCCAGTTCAGGACGACCATGTACAGCCCGAACCACAGCAGCCCCGACAGCAGGATCCCGCGCCAGGCCGACCTCGGCGGCAGTCCCTCCCGGCGTACGGCCCAGATCACCCCCAGCGCGATCACTCCGGCCGCCAGCCGGCCGAGGGCCAGCGCGCCGGGGGAGTAGGCCTGGCCCGCACTCCGGATCGACACGAAGGCGGAGGCCCACAGCAGCACGGAGACGGCCGCGGCGGCCGGCGCGAGTATGTGGGCACGGTTCCGGATGACGTTCATCATGCTCCCGAGGCTAGGCAGCGGACACAACCAGGTCCGGCGGAAATCGGACGGCGCCTTGCAGGGGCGCCGGGGACTGCGCGATCGGCGGGGGTGAGGCGCCTTGAAGGGGCGCGGGGAACTGCGCGATCGGCGGGGGTGACGGCGCCCTGAAGGGGCGCGGGGAACTGCGCGACCAGCCACGACGGGCCCGCGTCCGGCACGCGACGGAACTGCCCGCCACGACGGGCCCGCGCCCGGCACGCGGCGGAACTGCCCGCCACGACGGGCCCGCGTCCGGCACGCGGCGGAACTGCCCGCCACGACGGGCCCGCGCCCGGCACGCGACGGAACTGCCCGCCACGACGGGCCCGCGCCCGGCACGCGGCGGAACTGCTCGCCACGACGGGCCCGCGCCGGGCACGCGGCGGTGCTCCTCTCCCCGGCGGCCGGACGATCAGCGCAGCGCACTGGGCGGGATGCCGAGCAACGAACCCAGCACCCGCTCCCCCGACGCCGTCACCTTCACCGCCCGCCCCGACCCGATCCGCACGCACCACCCCACGTCCAGCGCATGCCGGCACAGCGCGGCCCCCGCCGCCCCCGCGAGGTGCGGCCGCCGCTCGGTCCAGTCGAGGCACGCCCGGGCCGGCGACCGGCGGCCGGAGAGGTCCAGCGGGACACCTGCCGTACGGAACCACTCCACCCCCGCGTCCGTCAGCGCGAAGCCCGTGTCCTGCCGCAGAAGCCCCCGGAGGGTCAGCGCGTCCGTGACCGCGATGCCCAGCCGCCCGGCGAGATGGTCGTAACAGGTACGGCCACGCGCCATCGCTGAGTCCGCGCTCGATTCCCGCAGGGTGCGGGCGGGCTGCCCTGCCTCCGCGGGAGGCACCTGCGCCGCGAGGTCCTCGACGAGCTGCGCCACGCGCGCGCCGGCCAGCCGCACGTACCGGTGCCGGCCCTGCCGTTCCTCCGCGAGCAGCCCGCCGGCGACGAGCTTGCCGAGGTGCTCGCTCAGTGTCGACGCGGCCACTCCGGCGTGCCGGGCCAGTTCGCCGGCCGTCCAGGCCCGCCCGTCGAGGAGGGCCAGCAGGCACGCGGCCCGGGTCCGGTCGGCGATCAGCCCGGCCAGCGAGGCGAGGCCGGCCGCCCGGGGGTCCTTGATGCTCATGCACCCAGCATGGGGCACCGACATTTCGGCACCGGCCGAACCGTCCTCACGCGCCCACGCCTACGCCCCCGCGCTCGCCAACGCCCCCGCGCCCGCCCACGCCCCGCGCCCGCCCACGCCCCCCCGCACCCGAACCCAGACCCGCACCCGAACCCAGACCCGCACCGGAGCCCAAGCCCACACTCAAGCCCAACCCGATCACAGCCCCGAACCCGGACCGGCCCCCAGACCTCAACCCGAACCCCAGACCCCGACCCGAACCCCCACCCCCCGGCGCTACATCACACCCGCACCTGCTCGTACTGCTGCGCGAGTCCGTCCAGCAACGCGCCCAGGCCCGTCTCGAAGGCCCGTTCGTCGATCTTCTCCTGCTGCTCGGCGAGGAGGTGGGCCTGGCCGAGGTGGGGGTAGTCGGCCGGGTCGTACGCGCTCGCGTCGTCCACGAAGCCGCCCGCGAACGAGCCGAGTGCCGAGCCCATGATGAAGTACCGCATCAACGCGCCGATGGACGTCGCCTGCGACGGCGGCCAGCCGGCGTCGACCATCGCGCCGTAGACCGCGTCGGCGAGCCGCAGCGCGGCCGGGCGGCGGCCGGGGCCGCGGGCGAGGACCGGGACGATGTTCGGGTGGTCGCGCAGGGCGGCCCGGTAGGAGACCGCCCAGTCGTGCAGCGCGGTCCGCCAGTCCCTGCACTCCTCGAACATGGACAGATCGACCAGCGCGCTCACCGAGTCCGCCACCGCCTCCAGGATCTCGTCCTTCGTGCGGAAGTGGTTGTAGAGCGAGGGCCCGCTCACCCCCAGCTCGGCGGCGAGCCGCCGGGTGGAGACGGCTGCCAGACCCTCCCGGTCCACGAGTTCCCGGGCCGTCTCGACGATCCGGTCGGTGCTGAGGAGGGGCTTGCGCGGTCGGGCCATGGCGCACATAGTAGGGCTGCGGTCAGAAACTAGCAGTGCTAATTTAAATGTACGGTTTTCAAGATCCGACGACGGATCCGTTCGGTAGGGGTGATCTCGTGGTGAACCTGGGGCTCAGCGAGGAGCAGACGGCCGTACGGCAGCTCGCCCGGAACTTCGTGGCGCGCGAGATCGCCCCGCACGTGGTCGCCTGGGACCGCGCCGAGGAGGTCGACCGGGGCATCGTGAAGAAGCTCGGCGAGGTCGGCTTCCTGGGTCTGACCGTGGATGAGGAGTACGGCGGCTGTGGCGGCGACCACCTCGCGTACTGCCTGGTCACCGAGGAACTGGGCCGCGGTGACTCGTCCGTGCGCGGCATCGTGTCCGTCTCCCTCGGCCTCGTCGCCAAGACGATCGCCGCCTGGGGGAGCGAGGGTCAGAAGCGGCGCTGGCTGCCGGGGCTCACCGCCGGCGACCTGGTCGGCTGCTTCGGCCTCACCGAGCCCGGCACCGGCTCCGACGCGGGCAACCTCAGTACCCGGGCCGTGCGTGACGGCGGCGACTACGTCGTCAACGGCACGAAGATGTTCATCACCAACGGCACCTGGGCGGACGTCGTCCTGCTCTTCGCCCGCTCCACCGACGCTCCCGGCCACAAGGGCGTGTCCGCCTTCCTGGTCCCCGCCGACACCCCGGGTCTGACCCGCCGGACCATCCACGGCAAGCTCGGTCTGCGCGGCCAGGCCACCGCCGAGCTGGTCCTGGAGGACGTCCGCGTGCCGGCGTCCGCGATGCTCGGGGAGGAGGGCAAGGGCTTCTCCGTCGCGATGTCCGCGCTGGCCAAGGGGCGGATGTCGGTGGCCGCTGGCTGCGTCGGGATAGCCCAGGCCGCGCTGGACGCGGCCGTGCGCTACGCCGGCGAGCGCGAGCAGTTCGGGGGGCCCATCGCCCGGCACCAGCTGGTGCAGGAACTGATCAGCGACATCGCCGTCGACGTCGACGCGGCCCGGCTGCTGACCTGGCGGGTCGCCGACCTCATCGACCGCGGCGAGCCGTTCGCCGTCGAGTCCTCGAAGGCCAAGCTGTTCGCGTCCGAGGCCGCGGTCCGCGCCGCGAACAACGCCCTCCAGGTGTTCGGCGGCTACGGTTACATCGACGAGTACCCGGCCGGCAAGCTCCTGCGCGACGCCCGCGTGATGACCCTGTACGAGGGCACCAGCCAGATCCAGAAGCTGCTCATCGGCCGTTCCCTGACCGGGATCTCGGCCTTCTGAGGCAGCGGAGCCGCCTGCCGGGGACGACCCCGCCGAGAGGGTTCCCGGTGGCTGCGCTAAGCGCTCGCTCACCGTCGGCGGTATGGTGGTGCTCCTGTCATCGAGAGGGGCGAGCGAGCGAATGAGTACCGCGGAGGAGACGACCGGCGGCGAAGTGGAGCCGTGGGAAGAGGTCACCCCGGACGCGGCCCGGCGGCTGCTCGTCGCCGCCGTGGAGGCCTTCGCCGAGCGCGGCTACCACGCGACCACGACCCGCGACATCGCGGGCCGTGCCGGCATGAGCCCGGCCGCCCTCTACATCCACTACAAGACCAAGGAAGAGCTGCTCCACCGGATCAGCCGCATCGGTCACGACAAGGCCCTCGACATCCTGCGCAGCGCGGCGCAGCGGGAGGGCACCGCGACCGAACGGCTGGCCGACGCCGTCAGCTCCTTCGTCCGCTGGCACGCGGGACGGCGCACCACCGCGCGGGTCGTGCAGTACGAACTCGACGCCCTCGGTCCCGAGGCCCGCGCCGAGATCGTCGCGCTGCGCCGCCAGGTCGACGCCGAGGTGCGCGGGATCGTCGAGGACGGCGTGGCCTCGGGCGAGTTCGACGTGCTGGACGTGCAGGGCACCACGCTCGCCGTGCTGTCGCTGTGCATCGACGTGGCCCGCTGGTTCACCGTGGACGGCCCGCGCACCCCCGAGGAGGTCGGCGCGCTCTACGCCGACCTCGTGCTGCGGATGGTGGGGGCGCGCTAGCGGGCCTGCGGGCTCAGAGGTAGTAGCGGGCGACCGACTCCGCGACGCACACCGGCTTGTCGCCGCCCTCGCGCTCCACGGTGAAGGCGACGGCGACCTGCACGCCACCGGTGACGTCCTCGACGCCGGTGATCTTCGCGGTGGCGCGCAGCCGGGACCCGACGGGGACGGGGGCCGGGAAGCGGACCTTGTTCGTCCCGTAGTTGACGCCCATCTTCACGCCCTCGACCCGGATCAGCTGGGGCCCGAAGAGCGGCAGCAGTGACAGGGTCAGGTAGCCGTGGGCGATCGTGGTCCCGAACGGCCCGGTGGCGGCCTTCTCCGGGTCCACGTGGATCCACTGGTGGTCCCCGGTCGCCTCGGCGAACAGGTCGATCCGCTTCTGGTCGACCTCCAGCCAGTCGGTGTGGCCCAGCTGCTCGCCCACGGCCGCCCTCAGCTCATCGGGGGAGGTGAAGGTCCTCGGTTCTGCCATGTTCCCGGCCTCTCGCTCGCGTCTCTAAGCAACTGCTTAGCATGGTCGGGTGGGGAGCGTCTGTCAACGGACCGGCGGCCGGGTGGGTGGGCGGTCTCTGTAATCTCTGCGGAGTGCCCCAGATTCCCGAGAAGATCCACGAGCTGACCGTGGGCCAGCTGGCCGCGCGCAGCGGTGCCGCCGTGTCCGCCCTGCACTTCTACGAGGCCAAGGGGCTGATCTCCAGCCGGCGCACCTCCGGAAACCAGCGGCGCTACGGCCGCGACACCCTGCGCCGGGTGGCGTTCGTCCGTGCGGCCCAGCGGGTCGGCATCCCGCTCGCCACGATCCGGGAAGCGCTGGCCGAGCTGCCGGAGGAGAGGACGCCGACCAAGGAGGACTGGGCGCGGCTGTCCGAGAAGTGGCGCTCGGAGCTGGAGGAGAGGATCCGGCAGCTGAACCGCCTGCGGGATCATCTCACCGACTGCATCGGGTGCGGATGTCTGTCGCTGGAGACGTGCGTGCTTTCCAATCCGGACGACGTGTTCGGCGAGCGGCTGACGGGGTCGCGGCTGCTGGCGGAGCGGCCCGGGAGCTAGGGCGCCGCTCCCGGGTGCGGGTGGGGATGGCCGGTCGCGCAGTTGCCCGCGCCTCCTGCGGGGCGGTTCCGCCGTCTTCCGGGTGCGGGTGGGGATGGCTGGTCGCGTAGTTGCCGGCGCCCCTTGCGGGGTGGTGGCTCACTCGTATTCCGTGCCGCCCTTGCGGGTCAGGTAGGCCGGGCTCACGGACTTGGCTATGGCACGGCCCCCGGTCACCGTGCTGTAGCGCTCCACGGCGCTCCGTATCACCACGCCCTCCCGCACGTGCAGCCCCCGGCCGGACACCGTCTCCCGCCCGCCGGTGAACTCCAGGACCCGCTCGAGGTCGTACGGCCCCGCGTACAGCCGCGGCACCACCGGCAGCTCCCCCTCGAGGAGTTCCGCCGCGTCCAGCCAGCGCACGGCTCCGTCCACCTCCGCCGACACGTCGAACGCCGCGTACCCGAGCGTCTCGCGGCGCCCGTCGGCCCCGTACGTGAGGTCCTGCACCCCCGCCCCGTACACCTCGCCGAAGACGCCGACCCGGGCCGCGCCCAGCCGCTCGCAGAGCCGTGCCGCCGCCTCGGCGACCCCGTGCGCGCGCACCGCCCGCCAGTACAGGTTGCGTGGATCCTCCTTCAGCGCCAGGGACTTGGCGCCGAAACCCTTGGAGGAGACGTACACCTTCCCCTCCCCGGCGACATAGGTCAGCAGGCACGCCGAACCGTGCAGCTTCTCCGTCAGCACGACCTGTTCGCCCGGTGCGAAGATGCCCGGGTAGCGCTGGATGTTCTCGATGTCGACCCAGGGCAGCAGGTCCGGCGCCGGTTCGACGTCGCCGCTCATCGTGGGCGGGATCGGCGGCACCCACTTCGTGATGCCCAGCCGCTCCGCGAAGTCGGTGCCCTCGGCCGCCGCCCGCGCCAGGTCCACGTCCGCGAGTTCCTCCGGCCGGCACACGATGCCCTGGGACAGTTCACCGCGCAGCCGCACCGCCTTGACCCGGTTCGCCTCGCCGCCCGCCAGTCGTCCGGTCAGCCCCAGCTCCTCGATCAGCCCGGCCGGGAGGACGGCCTGCTCGGGGATGTAGACGGCGGTCTCACCGGTGCGGTACGCCCCCTTGGCGACGACGGCCCGGTACAGACCCACCTGGGCCAGCTCCAGCGCGTCGGCGTTCGGATGCTCGTGGACGGTCAGCACTTCGGCGGTGACGCGCAGCGTCGACATCACAACTCCTCGGGGACATGGGCGGGTCCGAGCCCGTCAGGCGTCTTTCATCGCCTCCCACTCTCCGGGCGGGAAAGGGGTGGAGCGAGCCGATTTGCGTCTGGTAGCGTCGCGATCTTCGGCCGGCGGAGACGCCGTGCACGGAGTCACGACGGGACCGCCCCATGCCCTCGACCGCCCTCACCGCCGCGCTGGCGGACATCGACACCGTCTTCAACGGCTTCGCGAGCCCGCGTGAGACCCCCTGCCCCCAGTGCCACGTGGACGAGGAGACCGCGTACCTGCGCACCCCGTACGTGCCCGTGCCCCTGAAGGTGGTGCAGTTCTACCTCTACGAGGTACCCGACCACTTCGACGACCACGAGGCCTCGATGCGCCGTCTGCTGCCCCCGGCCGCACGGGCCCTGGCCGAGGGCACCCTGGACGTCATCGGTCACCTGGCGATCGGCCTGGCCAGGGTGGACTGGCGGTCCTGGCCCCCTCGGCAGTCCGCCGCCCTCGACGTCTTCCTGCACGCCTGGTGGCAGGACGTCCTCGCGACGACCGACCCGCCCTACGCTGTCGAGGACGTCTTCGACACCTGCGCCACGATCGCCCGGTCCGTGGCGCCCTTCCTGGACTCGTGGTGCGACGGCCCCGCCGCCGACGCGCACCTCGTCGCCTGCGCCGACAGCTGGCTCTACGACCTCCTGAGCGACCGGTCCCCCTTCCCCTGGTGGTACGACGAGGAGGCGGGAACCGCCGAACTGCGCACCTGGCTGTCCGGTCCCGGCGCCGCCCGCCTGCGCGCCCTGGGCGAGCACGACCTCGCCATCCGCTGTGAACTCCTCGCGCTGCCCGAGGACGAGCTGTGGCGCCACCCGTACTGGTCCGGCGCCTCCGCCGGCGACTGAGCGTGGGGCCCCGCGGCAGCGGCCCGCGGCCACTTCTCGGAAGGGGTGCGGCATCCCCTGCGCACCCCCTTTGCCAGGTGCCGGCCCGCCATCGGGGCCGCACCCGGTGACACCCGGCCGTTCAGGCCGACATCAGCAGGCGTTCCCGCCTGGCGAACTGCAGGGCCTGCGGGCTGAGCACGGGCCGCGGTACCAGGATTCCGCAGTCGGCGCAGACAGGTCCCGAGGACGGCTCGTGGTCCAGGCCGTACCTCCAGACCAGCCGCTCCCCGCCGCACACCGGGCAGCACGAACCCGGTTCCCGCTCCAGCGCGGCGATCAGCCGGCGCAGCACCTCCGCCAGCGGGGCCCCGGGGTGGACCAGGGGGTCGTCGCACCAGGCCACGCCGAACCCGCCCCAGGTCAGCCGGTGCCAGTCGTCCACGCTGCCCGGCCGGCGCAGCCCGTCGTGCTTCTCCTTCTTCCGCCGCTCGGTGAAGTCGGTCTCGTAGGCGAGCCAGACGTCACGGGCCGCCTCCAACTCCTCCAGCGCGGCCACGAGCCGCGCCGGATCGGGGGAGCGATCCTCCGGTCCGAACCCCGCCCGGGAACACAGATGGTCCCAGGTCGCCCGATGCCCGTAAGGGGCGAACTTCTCGAGGCACTTGCGCAGCGAGTACCGCCGCAGTGCCAGATCACAGCCCGGATCGCGTACCTGTCTCGCCAGACTCCGGAAACCTGCCATCGCCCTGCACCTCCGTCACACCTGCACCTGTACTCCGGTCACTTCGGCGTCGTCGCACGGACGTCGCCGAATAGACGTATCGACAGGCGATTCGGCTCCATCTCTTCTCGGGATCTGCTTGTGCACTCCAGAAAGTGACGCATGTTCATCTTTGAACTTGGGGATACCGGCGGTAACGTTCGGCCACCCCAGTCGCTTGGAGCTGCCATGCCACGGCGAACCCCACGTACCGCCCTTGACAGACTGAGAACGTTCCGCCGACTCCCCGGGTTCCTGAAGACCGCGTCCGTATGCGTCCTGATAGCCGGTCTTCTCTCTCCCCTCACCCAGACCGCATCGGCGGCGGCCGGCGCCACGGCCGCCAACGACTACTGCGGCGGCCGGTGTTCCGACATCGTCCCGCCCGGTGAGAACGGCAACGCGACGCTCGCGCAGATCCTGCTCAACCAGGTCTTCGGCACCCAGCCCGCACACGCCGAGGACCAGCTCGGCCCGTACGCCGGCCTCGCCACCGGCTACCCGGGCCTGACCGACGCCAAGATCAACACCTTCTTCAACGACGCCTCCTTCGGCGTCCCTTCCGACCAGGTCGCCTCCACCGAGAAGCCGGCCGGCCGCAGCGACGTGACGATCGTCCGCGACAAGAAGACCGGTGTGCCGCACATCACGGGATCCACCCGCTACGGCACCGAGTTCGGTGCCGGTTACGCGGCGGCCGAGGACCGGCTCTGGCTGATGGACGTGTTCCGGCACGTGGGCCGCGGCCGGCTGACCTCCTTCGCGGGCGGAGCCGCCGCCAACCAGGGCCTGGAGCAGCAGTTCTACCGCAACGCCCCCTACACCGAGGCCGACCTCCAGGCGCAGATCGACAACGCCGTGGCCCACAACGGTGCCCGCGGCCAGCAGGCCCTCGCCGACGTCAACGCCTACCTCGCCGGCGTCAACGCCTACATCGACGCCTCCGACAGCGGCCGTTACTTCCCCGGTGAGTACGTCCTGACCGGCCACAAGGACTCCATCACCAACGCCGGCACCATCGAGCACTTCAAGGTCACCGACCTGGTGGCGCTCGCCTCCGTGATCGGCTCGCTGTTCGGCTCCGGCGGGGGCGGCGAGGTGAACAACGCCCTGTCGCTGCTCGCCGCCCAGGCCAGGTACGGCGTCGAGGAGGGCACCCGGGTCTGGGAGTCCTTCCGTGAACGCAACGACGCCGAGGCCGTCCTCACCCTCCACGACGGCCGGAGTTTCCCCTACGGTGCCAGGCCCGCCGACGCCCAGGGCCAGGCCCTGCCCGACGCCGGCTCCGTGACCCAGGAACCGCTGGTCTACGACCGCACCGGCAGCGCGGCCACAGCCGCCGCGAAGAGCACCTCGGCGAGCGCGGCCAGGGGCACGCTCAGCTCCGCCAGGCGCGGCATGTCCAACGCCCTCGTGGTGAGCGGCGAGCACACCGCGAGCGGCCACCCGATCGCCGTCTTCGGGCCGCAGACCGGCTACTTCGCCCCGCAGCTGCTCATGCTCCAGGAGATCCAGGGCCCGGGCATCAGCGCCCGCGGCGCCTCCTTCGCGGGCCTGAGCATGTACGTCGAACTGGGCCGCGGCCAGGACTACTCCTGGAGCGCCACCACCTCCGGCCAGGACATCATCGACACCTACGCGGTCGAACTGTGCCAGGACGACTACCACTACCTCCACCACGGCACCTGCACCGCCATGGAGAAGGTCGAGCAGAAGAACGCCTGGAAGCCGACCACGGCCGACGGCACCGCCGCGGGGTCGTACACCATGCGTGCGTGGCGGACCGCGTACGGTCCGGTGGAGTACCGGGCGACCGTCGGCGGCAAGAAGGTCGCCTACACCACCCTGCGCTCCTCCTATCTGCACGAGGCCGACTCGATCATCGGCTTCCAGATGCTCAACGACCCGGACTACGTCAAGGGCCCGCAGGACTTCCAGAGCGCCGCGCAGCACATCAACTACACCTTCAACTGGTTCTACGCCGACTCCCAGCACACCGCGTACTACAACAGCGGTGACAACCCGGTCCGGGCGAGCGGCGTCGACGCCGAGTTCCCGGTGTGGGCGCGGCCGGAGTACGAGTGGCGGAACTGGGACCCGGCCACCAACACGGCCGACTACACCCCGGCCTCCGCGCACCCCGGCTCGGTCGACCAGGACTACTACGTCTCCTGGAACAACAAGCAGGCCAAGGACTACACGACCGCGTCCTGGGGCGACGGATCCGTGCACCGCGGCAATCTGCTCGACGACCGGGTGAAGAAGCTGGTCGCGGCCGGCGGGGTGACCCGTACGAAACTGGTGCAGGCCATGGCCGACGCGGGCCTCGCCGACCTCCGCGCGGAGGACGTGCTGCCCGAGCTGCTCAAGGTCGTCAACTCCTCCCCGGTCACCGACCCCGCGGTCTCCGCGGCGGTGGGCAAGCTGCAGACGTGGCTGACCGCGGGCGCCAGGCGCACGGAGACGTCGGCCGGCTCGAAGACGTACGCCCATGCCGACGCGATCCGCATCCTGGACGCGTGGTGGCCGTTGCTCGTCAAGGCGGAGTTCCAGCCAGGACTCGGCGACGACCTGTACGCGGCGATCACCGCCAACCTGCCGGTCGACGAGGCGCCGTCCGCCGGACACGGCCCGACCGGCTCGCACGCCGGAAGCTCCTTCCAGTACGGATGGTGGTCGTACGTGGACAAGGACCTCCGGGCGGTGCTGGGCGAGTCCGTGCAGGGCGGTCTCGCGCGGAAGTACTGCGGTGGCGGCAGCCTCGGCGCCTGCCGGGACGCCCTGACCGGCACCCTGAAGCAGGCGGCCGGGCTGACCGCCGCGCAGGTGTACCCGGGCGACGACCAGTGCTCGGCCGGCGACCAGTGGTGCGCCGACTCGATCGCCCAGCGCACCCTCGGCGGCATCAAGCACGGCAGGATCAGCTGGCAGAACCGGCCGACGTTCCAGCAGGTCGTGGAGTACACGTCACACCGGTGACAGCAGGCCGGCCTACGGCCAATGGCAAACGTCCGTGGGCCGACGTCCGTAGGCGTACGGACGTCGGCAAACGACCGTAGGTAAACCCGCCCGGCGACGAACGGTCGTCGGCAAACGGTTGTTGGCCAACGAGCGGCGGCCAACGAGCGGCGGCCGACGACCGTAGGCAAGCGTCCGTCGGCGGCGGGTCAGGTGATGCGGCCCGCCGCCAGTACCACCCGCGCCAGTTCGGGGTGCACGATGTCGCTGTGCGCCCCGGACGGCGCGCCGCCGCGTCTGACCACGGCCGCCGCGTCCACGTTCACACACCCCGACGCGGGCAGCCGGCCGGCGAGTGCGGCCGCCAGATCCAGGCGGGCGGTGCCCGGCACCGCCTGCACCCCGTCGTGTCCCATGGCGCCCCACGCCGGCCCCAGCACGGCCGCGATCTCGTCGCCCGCGCACGAGCGGTCGTCCCCGGCGAGCCGGGAGGCCAGCGGATAGAACGTGCCGAGAGCCGCGTCGAAGTGCGAGTGGCAGCACACCAGCGGGCCGTCGATGCGCCGCTGCCGGTCCCGGAGTGCCCCCGACCGGTCCGGGGCGTGCGGCAGCCGGGCCGCGAACGCGTAATGCGAGAACGCGCCCTGGAGCAGGGTCACCGACTTCACCGCGGTCACGTCCGGGGGCAGCCCGCGCAGCGCGAACGCCACCAGCCGGCCGCCGAAGCTGTGCCCCACCAGGTGCACCCGGACCCCGGGGGCCGCCCCGGCCAGCTGTCCGAGCAGCGGCCCGAGTCCGTGTTCGCCGACCGTGCCGGCCCGCCGTTTCATCTGGTAGTACGTCACCTGCCGCAGCAGCTCCTTGGCGCCGTCCCAGGGATTCGGCAGGCTGAACCGGGCACCGCTCGCCGACGCGTCGAGCGCGGCCAGGGCGTCCGCGAACTGCTCGCAGGCGGTCACCGGATCCCCGTCGAACACGGCCGGTTCGCCCGGCTCGTCGGTGTCGGCCGCCCCTGGCCGCTCCCCGGCCGGCAGCAGCCGTGCCAGCCGCCCGAACTCGGTCAGGCCCTCGGTCCCGCCGGACGGTTCGTCCAGCATGCGGGCCAGCTGGTCCACGATCGCCGCCCGGCCGGGGAACGTCTCCAGCAGTGCCCGCCGGGTGTCCTTGTCCAGCGCCGGACGCGGCGCCGCCGCCACCGCCTCCCCGGCCGCCACGGACCTCGGGAAGTCCGGGACGGGCTCGTCGCTGAACCGCATCGACGGCCAGACCACGCCGACGTACCCGAGCCGGGCCCTCGGGGCCAGCTTCGGGACCGGGGCGAAGAAGCGGCGGTACAGCCGGGTCGCGCCCGAGCGGTCGTTGTTCCAGCCGTGCGAGAAGACGATCAGGTCACGGACACCGTGCTCCCTGACCTGGGCCAGCAGCCGGTCGCGTTCGGCGCCCTCGGCGTCCCCGTCCGCGTCGAAGGTCAGCTCCCAGTAGGGGGTCACGCTCATCCCAGGCTCCGCCATGACAGGCTCCCTCATGCCCCGAAACGGTGCGATGCGCGCGTATCGTCCTGCGGCGACCCGGAGTTGGCCATACGGCGGGGCTCACTTGTAGAGCAGATACTCCTTCCGGGTCCGCCGGAACGCGGACAGCTCCTCCTGCCAGGCGCCCGTCACCTCGTCCGGGCCGGCACCCGCGTCGATCATCGTGCGCACCCGCGCGGAACCGGTGAGCTTGTCGATCCAGTTGTCGGACCGCCAGGCGAAGCCGCTCCACACCTTCCGCGCGGTCACCAGCAGCGCGATCCCGGTGCGTACGGGGTCGTAGGCGGCGCGGTCCAGCACGTGGATCTGCACACCGCCGACGGTTCTGCCCTGGAACTTGGAGAACGTCGGCGTGAAGTACGCCTCCCGGAACCGCACGCCGGGCAGCCCGAGTGCGTTCGCGGCGGCGGCCCAGCGGCCGTCGACGCCCTCGGCGCCCAGGAGTTCGAAGGGCCGGGTCGTGCCGCGGCCCTCGGAGAGGTTGGTGCCCTCGAACATGCAGGTGCCGGAGTACACCAACGCGGTGTCGGGCGTGGGCATGTTGGGGCTCGGCGGCACCCAGGGCAGGCCGGAGGCGTCGTAGAACGCGCTGCGCTTCCAGCCCGTCATCAGGACGGTCTCCAGGGGCACGGGCGTGGTCAGGAACTCCCCGTTGAACAGGCGGGCCAGCTCCGCCACGGTCATGCCGTGCGCCTGGGCGATCGGCTGCCGGCCGACGAAGGTGGCGAACTCCTTGTGCAGGACCGGGCCCTGCGCGGAGCGGCCCGTCACCGGGTTCGGGCGGTCCAGCACGACGAAGCGCTTGCCGGCGAGCTGGGCCGCCTCCATGCAGTCGTACAGGGTCCAGATGTACGTGTAGAAGCGGGCGCCGACGTCCTGGATGTCGAAGACGACGGTGTCGACGCCGGAGGTGGTGAACACCTCGGCGAGCGGCCGGCCGTTCTTCAGGTACGTGTCGTACACCGGGAGTCCGGTCGCCGGGTCGTCGTAGCGGCCCTCGGAGCCGCCCGCCTGCGCGGTGCCGCGGAAGCCGTGCTCGGGACCGAACACCGCCGTCAGCCGCACCCGGGGGTCCTGGTGCATGACGTCGACGATGTGGCGGGCGTCCGTGGTGACGCCCGTGGGATTGGTGACGACACCGACTTTCCGGCCGTCGAGGGCCGCGTATCCGTCGGATGC
Organism: Streptomyces actinomycinicus; assembly: GCF_016741775.1. GTDB lineage: Bacteria > Actinomycetota > Actinomycetes > Streptomycetales > Streptomycetaceae > Streptomyces > Streptomyces actinomycinicus. Next base: position 120,844 of record NZ_JAERRK010000021.1, read on the forward strand.
CAGGCGCTCGAAGCCGGTGCACAGGCGAGGGCCGGCAGCGGCGGCGACCGGTGCCTGCGGCACGGCCGCCGTGGCGGCCGATGCCAGAAGGGTCCGTCGGGACAGGCGCATGAGTACCTCCGGTCAGGTGAAGGTGCAGGCCGTGGGGTGGCTGGTCGCGCGGTTCCCCCGCGCCACTTAGGTTGGAGCACTTCCCCTTCCTTCACACATACCGACCGGTTAGTCTGGCGTGGACGAGCCGAGTCGTGCCATGCCGAAGGAGACCGATGGTGGAAGCCGTGCAGGATGCGGGAGTGGTCGTCACCGGAGCGGGCGGGGGCATCGGTGCCGCGCTGGCCCGGCGGTTCGCCGCCGGGGGCGCCCGGGTCGTGGTGAACGACCTGGACGCCGGGAAGGCGCGCGCGGTGGCCGAGGAGATCGGCGGGATCGCGGTGCCCGGCGACGCCTCCGCGATCGTCCCCGAGGCCCGCGACGCGCTCGGCGGCACGGTGGACGTCTACTGCGCCAACGCGGGCGTCGCCTTCGAGGACGGCGAGCCCGGCGGTGCCCTGGACGAGCAGTCCTGGGCCACGTCCTGGGACGTCAACCTGATGGCCCACGTCCGCGCGGCCCACGCGCTGCTGCCCGGCTGGCTGGAGCGGGGCGGCGGGCGGTTCGTGTCCACCGTCTCCGCCGCGGGGCTGCTGACGATGATCGGCGCGCCGTCCTACAGCGTCACCAAGCACGGCGCCTACGCCTTCGCCGAGTGGCTGTCGCTGACGTACCGTCATCGGGGGATCAAGGTCCACGCCATCTGCCCGCAGGGCGTGCGCACCGACATGCTGGCCGCCACCGGCAGCGCGGGCGACCTGGTGCTGCAGCCCACCGCGATCGAACCCGAGGACGTGGCCGAGGCGCTGATGCAGGGCATCGCCGACGACCGCTTCCTGGTCCTGCCGCACCCCGAGGTCGCCGGCTTCTACCGGCTGCGGGCCGCCGAGCCCGACCGCTGGCTCGCTACCATGAACCACATCCAGCAGAAATGGGAGGCCGGCCGGTGACCAGCCCGGGGTACGCCGACCGCCCCTGGCGTGCACTCCTCAACGAGGCCCAGCGCGCCCCGGCCGGCCCGGCCGACTCGCTCGTGCACGCCCTGCGCACGGCCGTCGCCGAGGCCCCGGACCGCACCTTCCTCGCCTACTTCGACGCCCGCCTGAGCTACCGCGAGGTCGACGAGCTGAGCGACGGCGTGGCCGCCCACCTCGCCGCACGCGGCCTGGAGCGCGGCGACCGGGTGGCCGTCCTGCTGCAGAACTCCCCCCACTTCGTGCTGGCGGTGCTCGGCGCCTGGAAGGCGGGTGCGACCGTCGTCCCGGTCAACCCCATGTACAAGTCGGGGGAGGTGGCGCACGTCCTGCGGGACGGCGAGGTGGCCGCGCTGATCTGCTCCGAACGGGCCTGGGAGTCGTACCTGGCGCAGACGGCCGCCGGCTCGCCGGTGCGGATCGTGCTGACCGCCTGCGAGCTGGACTTCCAGACGCGGAACGACCCGCGGGTGCTCACCTTCGAACGGCTGCCCGAGGCCCCGGGCACCGACGACCTGGTGGCCGTCGCTCGCCGGGGCGGCCGGGCTCCCGAGGGGCGTGCGCCGCGCCCGGAGGACCTCGCGCTGATCAGCTACACCTCGGGGACCAGTGGCACGCCCAAGGGTGCCACCAACACACACGCCAACATGATGTACAACGCCGAGCGGCAGGGCGCCGGGCTCGGTCTGCCCGTGCCGCCCGTCTACCACGCCCTCGCGCCGCTGTTCCACATCACCGGCATGGTCTGCCAGTTCGGCTCCTGCCTCAACAGCGCGGGCACCCTGGTGCTCACCTACCGCTTCGAGCCCGGCGTCGCGCTGGAGGCCTTCGCCGAGCACCGCCCGCACTACACGGTCGGCCCCGCCACCGCCTACATGGCGCTCGCCGCCCACCCGGACGTCACCCGCGAGCACTTCGCCTCCTTCGTGAACCTCTCGTCGGGCGGCGCGCCGGTGCCGCCGGCCCTGGTGGAGAGGTTCCGGGAGCGCTTCGGGCCGTACATCCGCGTCGGCTACGGCCTCACCGAGTGCAGCGGCCCCTGCGCCTCGGTCCCGCCCGGACGGACGGCGCCCGTGGACCCGGTCTCGGGGACGCTGTCCGTCGGCGTGCCGGGCACCGACACCCTCGTGCGCATCCTTGACGAGCAGGGCGCGGAGGTGCCCTTCGGGGAGCGCGGCGAGATCGTGGTCCGCGGGCCGCAGGTGGTGTCCGGCTACTGGCGGCGCCCGGACGCCACGGCCGAGACCTTCCCGGACGGCGAGCTGCGCACCGGGGACATCGGGTTCATGGACGAACAGGGCTGGCTGTACGTCGTCGACCGCAAGAAGGACATGATCAACGCGTCCGGTTTCAAGGTGTGGCCGCGCGAGGTCGAGGACGTCCTGTACACCCACCCGGCGGTGCGCGAGGCGGCCGTCGTCGGCGTGCCCGACGGATACCGCGGCGAGACCGTCAAGGCCTACGTCAGCGTGCGCCCGGGGGCCGCGGCGGACCCGGATGAACTCGCGGTGTACTGCAAGGAGAGACTGGCCGCGTACAAGTACCCGCGGCAGGTCGAGATCCTGTCCGACTTGCCCAAGACGGCGAGTGGGAAGATCCTCCGTCGGGAACTGCGTTCCCGGACCCCGAACGAGCAGCAGCAGATCTGAAAGGCAGGTGGCGGCAGTGCCCAGGACGACGGACGGTGACGGCACGCCCGTCCCGCAGCGGCTGCTCGCCGCCGCCACCCGGCTCTTCGCCGAGCAGGGCTACGACCGCACCTCCGTGCAGGAGATCGTGGAGGCGGCCGGCGTCACCAAGGGCGCGCTGTACCACTACTTCGGATCCAAGGACGACCTGCTGCACGAGGTGTACGCGCGCATGCTGCGCGTCCAGCAGGAGCGGCTGGACCACTTCGCCGGGCTGGACGCGCCGGTGGAGCAGCGGCTCAGGGCCGCGGCGGCCGACGTGGTCGTCACGACCATCGAGAACCTCGACGACGCGATGATCTTCTTCCGGTCCATGCACCATCTGAGCCCGGAGAAGAACAAGCAGGTCCGTGCCGAGCGCCGGCGCTACCACGAGCGCTTCCGCGCACTCATCGAGGAGGGCCAGAAGGCGGGCGTCTTCTCCACGGCTACCCCGGCCGACCTGGTGGTGGACTACCACTTCGGCTCCGTGCACCACCTGTCGACCTGGTACCGCCCGGGCGGCCCGCTCACCCCCCAGCAGGTCGCCGACCACCTCGCCGACCTGCTGCTGCGGGCGCTGCGCGTGTGAACCCGGCGCCCTGCGGACCCGGCCGCGCAGCCGGTGCCCCGGCGGCCCGCCGGTCAGGACCGGCGGCGTCGCCCGTCAGGCGTCGAAGCGGCGCCGGGACGACTCGATGTCACCCAGATACCGGCGGGTCCATGCGCACATGCCGTCGATCGTGACGCGCAGGGCCCGGCCCGGCTCGGTGAGCGTGTACTCGACCCGGGGCGGCACGGTCGGGTGCACGGTCCGCTCGACCAGGCCGTTGCGCTCCAGCATGCGCAGGTTCTGGGTGAGCATCTTGTGGCTGATGCCCTCGATGCTGTCGCGCAACCCGCTGAAGCGGAGGGTGCGGTCGGCGATCTCCTCGATGATGAGCAGCGCCCACTTGTTGGCGATGTCGGAGAAGATCTCTCTTCCCAGCGAGTCCGCCCGGGTCAGGTCCGCGTCCTCGGGCGAGCCCGTGAACTGCTTGGTCACCATGAGGTTCCCCAGTCACTGAAAAGTGCGTTCTTCCAGGTCAACGTCAACTCTCTTACGGTGCCCCGGTAACCACAAGAGAGCATGGAGGACGGCATGGCCATCACCCTGGTGAACCCCCGCGGACTGCCCGAGACCGGCGCCTACCGGCAGGTGGCGGTGGCGAGCGGGTCGAAGCTGGTCTTCGTGGCCGGGCAGGTCGCCTGGGACGCCGACGGGACCACGGTCGGCGCGGGCGACCTCGCCGCCCAGGTCGAGCAGTGCTACCTGAACATCGCCACCGCCCTGGCGGCGGCCGGCGGCTCCTTCGCCGACGTGGCGAAGCTGACCGTGTACGTCGTCGACTGGACCCCGGACAAGATGCCCCTGCTCATGCAGGGCGTCGAGCGGGCGGCGGCGCGGCTGGGAGCCACCCCGGTCCCGCCGGCCAGCCTGCTGGGCGTCGCGGCACTGGACGTCCCCGAGCACCTCGTGGAGGTGGAGGCGACCGCGGTCCTGGACTGACCGGGGGCCGGCGGGGCCGGGAGGCGGGGCACGCCGGGGCGGTTCCGGGCGAGCGCCCGGAACCGGAACACCGGCCGTGCGGACCGGTGTCCGTCAGAGGTACTTCTTCAGCTCCCGCCGCGCCAGCGACCGCTGGTGCACCTCGTCCGGGCCGTCGGCCAGCATCAGCGTGCGAGCGCTCGCGTACAGCTCGGCCAGCGGGAAGTCCTGGCTCACGCCGCCCGCTCCGTGCAGCTGGATCGCACGGTCCAGGATCCCGGTCACCGCGCGCGGGGTGGCGATCTTGATGGCCTGGATCTCGGTGTGGGCACCCTTGTTGCCGACGGTGTCCATCAGCCAGGCCGTCTTGAGCACCAGCAGCCGCAGCTGCTCCACGGTGACCCGGGCGTCGGCGATCCAGTTCTGGACCACGCCCTGCTGGGCCAGCGCCTTGCCGAACGCGGTACGGGACACGGCCCGCCGGCACATCAGCTCGATCGCCCGCTCGGCCATGCCGATGAGCCGCATGCAGTGGTGGATCCGGCCGGGGCCGAGCCGGGCCTGGGCGATGGCGAAGCCGCCGCCTTCCTCGCCGATCAGGTTCGACACCGGCACGCGCGCGTGGTCGAAGACGACCTCCGCGTGCCCGCCGTGGGAGTGGTCCTCGTAGCCGAAGACCTGCATCGCACGCCGGACGGTGACACCCGGCGTGTCCCGCGGCACCAGGACCATGGACTGCTGGCGGCGGATGTCGGCGCCGTCCGGGTCCGTCTTGCCCATCACGATGAAGATCTTGCAGTCCGGGTTCATCGCCCCGGAGATGTACCATTTGCGGCCGTTGACGACGTACTCGTCGCCGTCCCGCTCGATGTGCGTGGTGATGTTCGTGGCGTCGGAGGAGGCCACGTCCGGCTCGGTCATCGCGAACGCCGAGCGGATCTCACCGGCGAGCAGCGGTTCCAGCCACTGCTTCTTCTGCCGCTCGTCGCCGAACTGCGCGAGCACCTCCATGTTGCCGGTGTCGGGCGCGGCGCAGTTCGTCGCGGTGGGCGCGAGGTGCGGGGAGCGGCCGGTGATCTCGGCGAGCGGCGCGTACTGCAGGTTGGTCAGCCCCGCACCGTACTCGGTGTCCGGCAGGAAGAGGTTCCACAGGCCCTGCTCACGGGCCTTCGCCTTCAGCTCCCCGACCACGGCCGGCGTGTCCCACGGTGAGGCCAGCGCGGCACGCTGTTCCTCGGCGACCGCCTCGGCCGGGTAGACGTGCTCGTCCATGAAGGCGAGGAGCCTGGTACGCAGCTCCTCGGTGCGCGCGTCGAACGCGAAGTCCATGTGCGGTCAGCCTTCCTGAAGAGTCGTCAGTCCGTGGTCGATGAAGACGGGCACGAGGTCGCCGATGCGGTCGAAGCCGCGGCCCACCGTCTGGCCGAGCGTGTACCGGTAGTGGATGCCCTCCAGGATCACGGCGAGCTTGAACCAGGCGAACGCCTCGTACCAGGAGACGGCGGAGACGTCGCGCCCCGAGCGCGCGGCGTACCGCTCGACCAGCTCCTGCGGGGCCGGGTGCCCCGGCGCCTCGGCGGTGGTGGAGACGGGGGAGTGGGGCATGCCGAGCGACCGGCTGTACATCACCAGCAGACCGAGGTCGGTGAGCGGGTCGCCGAGGGTCGACATCTCCCAGTCGAGGACGGCCCTGATCCGGTCGTCGTCACCGATCAGCACGTTGTCCAGCCGGTAGTCGCCGTGCACGACGGTCGCGGCCGGCGAGGAGGGCAGCTCGCGCCCGAGAGCCGCGTGCAGCTCGTCGATGCCCGCCAGTTCGCGGTTGCGGGAGGCGTCCAGCTGCTTGCCCCAGCGGCGCAGCTGGCGGTCCAGGAAGCCCTCCGGGCGGCCGAAGTCGGCGAGGCCCACCGCTGCCGGGTCCACCGCGTGCAGCTCGACCAGCGTGTCCACCAGGGACAGCACCGCGTTCCGGGTGCGCTCCGCGCCCAGCGGGGCGAGCTGGCCGGCGGTGCGGTAGGGGGTGCCCTCGACGAACTCCATGACGTAGAACGGTGCTCCGAGCACCTCGTCGTCCTCGCACAGCAGCACCGGCCGCGGCACCGGCACGTCGGTCGGGTGCAGGGCGCTGATGACCCGGTGCTCGCGCTTCATGTCGTGCGCGGTCGCCAGCACATGGCCGAGCGGGGGCCGGCGCACGACCCACTTCGAGACGCCGTCGGAGAGCAGGTAGGTGAGGTTCGACCGTCCGCCCTCGATGAGCCGGCCGGTCAGGGGGCCGTTCACCAGACCGGGGCGCTCGCGGTCGAGCAGGGCGCGCAGCCGGTCCAGGTCGAGTCCGGGCGGGTGGTCGGCGCTCATTCATCACTCCTGTGGCCGGGAGAACAAGAACAGGACTCATGATGCCGACCGGTCGGTATGCCGTCCAGTGCAGAGGGCGAACCGGGCGGGAAACGTGACCGGGGCCACGAAGGGGCCGACGGCTCCCCGGCGCGCTGTCCGGGGAGGCGTCGGCCCTGATACCCCGCGGATCAGTGGTCGTCCCAGTGGTCCCCGTGCTCGGCGTGCCGGTGGCCGTCGTGCAGGTAGTCGACGTGGTCGCCGTGCGGTACCTGGGCGTGCCCGCACTCGTCGTGGTGGACGTGCTCGTGGCGCTCGTGGACGGAGTGCCCGGCCGGCTCGCACTCGTCCCAGTGGCCGTCGTGCTCCCGGTGCAGATGGCCGTCGTGCACGTAGTCGGTGTGGTCGCCGTGCGGCACCGTTGTGCCCGCAGTCCGGACCGTGGCTGTGCGTCCCGTGGGCGGTGTGTTCCTGGTGAAGCGTGGTCATGGTGCTCACCTTCGGGGGTACGGGGAGTCGAATGGCGTGTCGCCGACGGACAGGCTGCCACGCGAAAGCCACGTAAAGGGGCATCCCGGTTGCGTGGCGTTCGAGTACCCCGGAGGGTCGAGGGCATGAAGGGCATCAGCTACAGCCGCTACGGCGGACCCGAGGTGCTGGAGTACGGCGAGGTCCGCGACCCCAAGGTCGGCCCCGACCAGGTCCTGGTGAAGGTGCGCGCGGCGGCCGTCAACCCCGTCGACTGGAAGTGCCGCGAGGGCCATCTCGACGCGGTACTCGACCCCGTCTTCCCGGTGATCCCCGGCTGGGACGTCAGCGGAGTGGTCGTACAGCCCGGAGTCGCCGTCACGGAGTTCACCGTCGGCGACGAGGTCATCGGCTACGTCCGCGAGGACTTCCTCTCGCGCGGCACGTTCGCCGAGTACGTGGCCGCGCCCGTGCGCACCCTGGCCCGCAAGCCCCGCAACCTGTCCTTCGAGGAGGCCGCCGGACTCCCGCTGGCCGGCCTCACCGCCTACCAGGTGCTGGTCAAGGCACTGGACGTCAAACAGGACGAGACCGTCCTGGTGCACGCCGCGGCCGGCGGGGTCGGCTCGCTCGCCGTCCAGATCGCCACCCACCTCGGCGCCCGCGTCATCGGCACCGCCGGCGAGGCCAACCACGACCACGTCCGCGCCCTGGGCGGCGAGCCGGTGACCTACGGCGAGGGTCTGGCGGAACGGGTGCGTGCACTGGTCCCCACGGGGGTGGACGCGGTGTTCGACACCGTCGGCGGCGACGCCCTGAAGGTCTCGGCCAACCTGCTCGCCCCCGAGGGCCGGCTGGTGTCGGTCGCCGACCCGGAGGTGCTGGGCTACGGCGGCCGGTACGCCTTCGTCCGCCCCGACGCCGAGGACCTGCGGAAGCTGGCGGAACTGGCGGAACAGGGCGTGGTGTCCGTGCACGTCCAGGAGACGTTCCCGCTGGAGCGCACGGCGGACGCGCAGCGGCTGAACCAGGAGGGCCACACCCGCGGCAAGATCGTGGTCACCGTGGACTGGGAGACCGAGGAGGGCGGCGCCTAGACCGCCAGGACCGCCGCGCACACCGCCATCGCCACCGCGCACAGCACGGCCGTCGTCGCGTGCCGCGGGGCGAGCGCGGGCGGCGGGGTCCCGGCCGACAGGGTGCGGATGCGGTCGTGGGCCACCCGGAGGAAGCCCAGCCACAGCCCGCAGCAGAGCGCGCACAGGACGACCCCGGAGACCGACGCGCCCCCGTGCAGGGCCGTCTTCACGGCCAGGACGGCGGCCACGGTGGCGGACAGGGTGGTACGGCGCCAGGCCAGCCGGGTGCGCTCCGGCTGCAGTCCGGGGTCCCGGCCCGCCGGACCCGGCTGGGCCGTCACCCCTCCCACCCGACCAGCACCACCACGACCATCGCCACGGCCACCACCGCCACGACCAGACTCAGCAGCGCGGGGAACCGGGACGCCGGCAGGTCCTCGCCGCGCCGGATCGCCCGCTCGCACCGCACCCAGTGGTTCACCGCGCGCAGCGAGCACAGCACACCGGCGGCGAGCAGCGCGAGCGCGAGACCGACCCGGGCCCCCCAGCGCAGGTCCGGCAGGAACTGGTCCACCGCGAATCCGCCGCCGATCAGCGCGAGCGCGGTCCGCAGCCAGGCGAGGAAGGTGCGCTCGTTGGCCAGCGAGAACCGGTAGTCGGGCGTAGCGCCCTCGTCCCGCACCCGCTCCGGCGCGAACCACAGCCGGATGTTCCGTACGAATTCGCTCACCCGGCCGACCCTACCCGGCGATCACCGGCCCGCCCGGAACGCCCGCAGCCGCTCGTACGCCGCCAGCCCGTCGGGCACCCACTCCCAGGCGCCGAGCCTGCGCTCGACCTCCTCCTCGGACAGGAAGTCGTACCACTGGACCTCCTCCGCCTGCGGCCGCACCGGAAGCTCGCAGCGCACCTCGTACACCGCCGACCACCAGCTGTTCCCGGCGCCGTCCTCGTACAGGAACTTGAAGAGGAACTCCGGCCGGGGCAGCCCGTCGACGCCCAGCTCCTCCTCGGCCTCCCGCAGCGCCGCCGCGTCGTAGGACTCGCCCGCGCCGACGACCCCGCCGACGAACATGTCGTACAGGGAGGGGAACACCAGCTTGCCGGCCGTGCGCCGGTGCACGAAGAGCCGGCCGGCCGCGTCCCGGGCCTGGACGAACACGCAGCGGTGGCGCAGCCCGCGGGCGTACGCCTCACCGCGCGGCCGCCGGCCCACGACCCGGTCGTGCTCGTCGACGACGTCGAGGATCTCGTCGGCGGGGTTCACGGCACCGGCACCGGAGGCGTCCGTCCGGGCGGGGTTCACGGCACCGGCACCGGAGGCGTCCGTCCGGGCGGGGTTCACGTCAGGAGGGGTCATGCCCTCATCCAAGCAGGCGCGTCCGAGCGGGCGGGCGGTTCAGCCCCGCTGGTAGCTCCGGACGGGGACCCGTGTCCCGGTCGGCCCGCACGGCATCGCCGGGTGCAGCCCGAGCAGCACGATGCCCACGACCACGGCCGCGAGCCCGGCCGCCTCCCAGGCCAGCGCCCCGGTGTCGGCGCGCAGCCGGTCGCCCATGAAACCCACCCCGCACAGGATCCCGGCGAGCGGCTCGGCCGCGGTGAGCGCGGGCAGCGACATGCGCAGCGGGGCCGTCTCGAACGCGCTCTGCACCAGTACCAGGCCGGTGACCCCGCAGGCCACCACGCCGTACGGCTGCCACCCGGTGAACAGCTCCGAGAAGCCGCCCGTGGAGAAGCGGGTGCCGCTCACCCGGGTCAGCGCGTCCTGGATGCCGTACAGCAGCCCGGCCGCCAGGGCCAGCAGTACCGGGCCCCAGCTCAGCCGGGAGCGTTTGGCGCAGGTCGTCAGGAGCAGGGCCGCGCCCACCACGGCCCCGATGATCAGCCAGTGCCGCAGCGGATCGTCGACCGCGCTGCCGCCGCGCGGCTCGCCCGCCACGATGAACGCGCTCACCCCGCCCGCGAGCAGCAGCAGACCGCCCCAGCCCTGGCGGCCCAGGGGCTGTCGGGTCTGGTGCCGGGAAAGGGCCAGGGCGAACAGCAGGTTGGTCGCGAGCAGCGGCTCGACCAGGGAGATCTCCCCCTTGCCGAGGGCGATCGCACCCAGCACCATGCCGGCGATCATCAGCCCGAGACCGCCCAGCCAGCGCGGTACCCGCATCAGGTCGAGCAGCAGCCGGAAGGACAGGAAATCGCCGAGCGGTGCCTTCTGTGCCGCGTTCTGCTGGAGCACGAAACCGAAGCCCAGGCAGCAGGCCGCGCTCACGGCGAGAAGGAGAACCAGTACGGACACGCTGTGTACCTCGATCATCCGGCCGTACCACGGACGCGTAGTGGCCGACTGTAGCGCTCCGGGCACGACCTGTCCCGGAGTGCCCGGAACCGGGCGGTTGACTCGTCATGCTCCGGGCCCGGGCCGCCCGGCGCCATGGCGTACGCCACAGCGGGCCGGGGTGCGCGCTCCGGAACCCCATGGCATACGCCACAGGGAAATCCGCCCGGCCTGCGCAAACCGGTCCCGTCCACCTGCGCCGGAGCACTCAAGTTCCGCTGGAGCCAGAGAAGTTGAAGCCCCAAGGACCCGGGTTCCGCTTGACGCGGCCCATGGCTGCGGGTTTGCTGTGCGTGATCGGTCGATAGCAGCCCGAGAAACAGGAAGCCCCGCGGTGTCCCCTCTCCCGCCTCTGCTCGGTACGCGCCGGGCCCTGACAGACCCGTCCGGCGACACCGCCGCGGACGACTCCGCCGCCGGCGATTTCGCCGCCGATGACCCCGCCTTCGACGACGCTCTCGGCGACGCCGGACTCCGCACGGCCCGTGCCGCGCTGGCCCAGGGCCGGCGGCAGGCCGCCCGCGCCCTGCTGCTGCACACCGGCGACGACTGGGACCGACGCGGCCACCGCCTGACCGTCCTCGCCCGGGATCCCTACGCCGCCGCCTGGGCGAGCGACTGGCTGGCCGCCGAGCCCGGGTCCGCCGACGCCGCCGCGCTGCTGGCCCTGGCCCTCGTCCACCGGGCTCTGCGCGGCAAGGACGAACCCGGGCGGGCCCGCGAGGCCTGCGACACGGCCGCCGCGCTCGCCCCCGCCGACCCCACCCCCTGGCTCGGCCGGCTGCTCCTGGCCCGCACCCTCGGACCCGAACGCGAGCTGCTCGACGCGTTCGCCGAGGTTCGCCGCCGCCACCCCGACCACCACCACGCCCACCACCTGCTGGTCGCCCGCCTCGCCGAACGTCCCGCGAGCGGCCGGGGCGAGGACCACGAGGTGTACGACCTCGCCGAGCTGGCCGCCGCCGAGGCCCCCGCCGACTCCCCGCTGGCCGTCCTGCCGGTCGTCGCCTACGCGGAGCGGTACCGGGTCCTCGCCGAGACCGGCCCGCCCCCGGCCGGCCCCGCCGCCTGCGCGCACTGGTCCGGCCCGCGGGCCCGGCGCATCCTGCGCGGTTCCTTCGACTGGTGGCTCGAGTGGGAGCACGACGAGCACCCGCGCCGGCACGTCGACCTCAACCACCTCGCCTTCGCCCTGACCCGCGCCGGCCGGCCGGCCGAGGCCGCCGCCCTGTTCCGGCGCATCGGCGACCACCCCACCCCGGCACCCTGGTCGTACGGACACCGCGACCCCCTGACGGCCTTCCGCGCCGCCCGTACCCGGGCGTTCGGGCACTGAACGCCGGGGCCCCGCGAGCCGTAGAACGGGACGGGGCGCGTAGGAAGTCTTACGGAACCCTGACCGCAGACCCGGATCCCTGGCCCCGCACGGCCCCGAGTGCTCGAATGAGAACGTGAACCCTGAACAGTCCGAGGATCAGTCCGGCCGGCCGATCGGCCGCCGGGTCTTCCTCGGTACCCTCGGCCTGGGCGCGCTCGGCGTCGTCGCCGCCCCCACGCTCCAGCGCGGCATGGAAAGCCTGCTCGGCGGTGTGGCCGGCCAGGACCCCACCGGCCTGACCGGTCTGCTGCCCAACGGCGGCGGCTTCCGCTACTACTCCGTCGCCGCCTCCGTCCCGCACAGGACCGCCGCCGACTACCGCCTCACCGTCGACGGCCTGGTCGACCACCCGCGCAGCTACACCCTCGCCGAGCTGCGCGCCCTGCCGCAGACCCGGCTGGTCAAGGACGTCCAGTGCGTCACCGGGTGGCGGGTCCCCGGCACCCCCTTCGAAGGCGTCCGCCTCTCCCGCCTGCTGGACGCGGCCGGCGTCCGCTCCTCCGCCAGGGCCGTCCGCTTCACCTGCTTCGACGGCACCTACAGCGAGAGCCTCACGCTGGACCAGGCCGGCCGGCCGGACGTACTGGTCGCCCTGCGCATGCAGGACAAGGACATCGGCCACGACCACGGCGGTCCGGCCCGCCTCTATGTCGCGCCCATGTACTTCTACAAGTCGGCCAAGTGGCTCTCCGGCATCACCGTCACCGACCGCGTGAAGCCCGGCTACTGGGAGAACCTCGGCTACGACGTCGACGCCTGGGTCGGCCGCTCGAACGGACGGACCGATGAGCCTACGAGCTGAGACCCCGGCCCCGCCCGGCGCCCGCGTCCACCGCTTCACCCGGGCCGAACGGTGGGTCCACCGCGGCACGGCCGCACTGATGGGCGTCTGCGTGGTGACGGCGGCCTTCCTCTACATCCCCCAGCTGGCGGTGCTGGTCGGCCGTCGCGAGCTGGTCGTCCGCGTCCACCAGTGGGCGGGCGTCGCCCTGCCGGTGCCCGTCCTGCTGGGCCTGGCCTCCCGGGCGTTCCGTGCCGACCTGCGCTTCCTCAACCGCTTCGGCCCGCACGACAGGGTCTGGCTGCGCGCCGCGCTGCGCCGCGACAAGCGCCGCTCCTCCCGGTCGGCCGGGAAGTTCAACGCCGGCCAGAAGGTCTACGCGGCCTGGATCGCCGGCGCGACCCTGGTGATGCTCGGCACAGGCCTGATGATGTGGTTCACCCACGTCACCCCGCTGATGTGGCGCACCTCGGCCACCTTCGTGCACGACTGGCTGGCCCTGACCATCGGCGTGGTCCTGGCCGGGCACATCGGCATGGCGCTCGGGGACCCGGAGGCCCGCAAGGGGCTGCGGACGGGCCGGGTGAGCGGGGAATGGGCCCAGCGGGAGCATCCCTTGTGGCGCCCCTGAGTTGGCCCCCGCGCGGCCCGCCGTCCCGGGACCGGCGGGCCGACGCCTCGAAGGGCGCCCTCGCGGGGTAACCGGAACCTAGCCTTCCGGAAGGCAAAATGGAACCCCCGATTCCTGTTGACCCCGTGACGTGCCCGGACGCACCCTGAATCCCACGTTCCAGGTGGGACCGGAAGGGAGCAGAGGATGAGCAGAGCCACCGACACGCTCCGTGTCGTCGAGTACTGGACGGACCAGGACACCCATGTGATCTTCCCCGTCCAGCGCAACGAGGAGGTCGACCGCATGAGCGACGCCCAGCTCATCTCGGAGTACGGGGATCCCGCGGCCGGTTCGGTCGTGCGCATCGTCCACTAGGCGCAGCGGGCCGTCGTCGTACGGCTGCTAGATCACCAGGGACAGCAGCAGCACCAGGCCGCCGGCGACCACCGAGATGATGGTCTCCATCACGGACCAGGTCTTGACGGTCTGTCCGACGGTCAGCCCGAAGTACTCCTTCACCAGCCAGAATCCGGCGTCGTTGACCTGGCTGAAGAAGAGCGAGCCCGCGCCGATGGCGAGCACCAGGAGAGCCGCGTGGGTGGTCGACATGTCGGCCGCGAGCGGAGCGACCAGGCCGGCCGCCGATACCGTCGCCACCGTCGCCGAGCCGGTCGCCAGCCGGATCGCCACCGCGATCAGCCAGCCCAGCAGCAGTGCCGGGATCGACCAGTCCTTGGAGACGTCCAGGATCATCTGGCCCACACCGCAGTCGATCAGCGTCTGCTTGAAGCCGCCCCCCGCGCCGACGATCAGGAGGATGCCGGCGATCGGCATCAGGCCCCGCTCGACGGTCTGCTGGAGGCGGTCCCTGGTGAACCCGGCGGGCCGGCCCAGCGTGAAGAAGCCGACGAGCACGGCGGCGAGCAGGGCGATCAGCGGGGAGCCGACGACGTCGAAGACACGCTGGGTCCTGTTCGCCGGGTCGTCGACGACGATGTCGACCAGGGCCTTGGCCAGCATCAGCACCACCGGCAGCAGGACGGTGCCGAGCGTCGCGCCGAAGCCCGGACGGCGCTCCAGTTCCTCGGAGGCGCGCTGCGGCAGCATCCGCTCGGGTGCGGGGACGTCCACCCAGCGGGCCGCGACCTTGGAGAACAGCGGACCGGCGATGATCACGGTCGGGACGGCGACCAGGATGCCGAGCGCCAGGGTCACGCCCAGGTTGGCGTGGAGCGCGTCGATCGCGACCAGCGGGCCGGGGTGCGGCGGGATGAGCCCGTGCATCACGGACAGGCCGGCCAGGGCCGGGATGCCGATGCGCATCAGGGAGTAGTTGCCCCGCCTGGCGACCATCAGCACGACCGGGATCAGCAGCACGATGCCGACCTCGAAGAACAGCGGCAGACCGATCACCGAGGCGATCAGCACCATCGCCCAGGGCATCGCGCGTCCCCCGGCCTTGGCCAGGATCGTGTCGACGATCTGGTCGGCGCCGCCGGAGTCGGCGAGGAGCTTGCCCAGGATCGCCCCGAGCGCGATCAGGACGCCCACGCCGGCCACGGTGGAGCCGAGCCCGGTGGTGAAGCTGAGGATGGCCTTGTCGAGCGGTGCCCCGGCGACCGCTCCGAGCGCGAGCGACCCGATGGTCAGCGCCAGGAAGGCATGGAGCTTGAACTTGGTGATGAGCAGGACGATGGCGGCGATGCCCACCAGGACGGCGATGCCCAGCTGGGCGTGTCCGGCGGAGGTGATCGGCGCGGGCGCGTCCGCTGCCAGCATCTCGACGCTGAGTCTGGTCACGGGGGTTCCCTTGCGGTTACGGGGGAGCTGAAGGGGATGTCCTGGAAGGAGCTGCCGGGAGCGACCGGGGCTACTGGGAGCCGCCCGTGGTGTCGGCGAGCGCCGCGAGTGCCCGCACGGCGCGCTCGGTGATCTCCTGCGGGCTGCCGCCCACGTCCACGGCGACGCCCGCCTCGTCCGCCTCGAGCGGCTGGAGCGTGGCGAACTGGGAGTCCAGCAGCGCGGTGGGCATGAAATGCCCCTGCCGCTGTGTCATCCGCTCCTCGATCAGCCGGCGGTCGCCCGTGAGGTGCAGGAACACCGCCCCCGGGGCCACGGACCTCAGCCGGTCGCGGTACGCCCGCTTCAGTGCCGAGCTGCTGACCACCCCGCCCAGTCCGGCCCGGCCGTGCGCCCAGTGCCCGATGGCGTCGAGCCACGGCCACCGGTCGGCGTCGTCGAGCGGGATCCCGGCCGACATCTTGTCGATGTTGGCCTGGGGGTGGAAGTCGTCGCCCTCGGCGTACGGGACGCCCAGCCGCGCGGCGAGCAAGGGACCGATCGTCGTCTTGCCCGTCCCCGCGACGCCCATCACGACGACGACCTGGGGGGTTCGCATCACTGCCTCGCTGTCTTCCTCGACATCCGACGCCGCTGCGGCGTCGCCACACTGAAACCCATTAGGTACGACGAATTCAAGAGTCTGTGACTTATAAGTCTGACTTTTTGTCTCTGTGATCCACGCCGTACGCTGAGTGCATGACCACACCGGGCCGGGGGCTGCACGGCCATGTACTCGACACCCTCGGCCCCGCGATCACTGCGGGCGAGTACCCGCCGGGCAGCGTTCTGCGCACCGACGAACTGGCACAGCACTTCGAGGTGTCACGTTCCGTCATGCGCGAGGCGGTCCGCGTGCTCGAGTCGATGCACCTGGTCGAGTCCCGCCGCCGGGTCGGGGTCACGGTCCGCCCGAAGACCGAGTGGAACGTCTACGACCCCCAGGTCATCCGCTGGCGCCTCGCCGGCGCCGACCGCCCGCACCAGCTGCGCTCGCTGACCGTGCTGCGCTCCGCCGTCGAACCCGCGGCGGCCGGCCTCGCCGCGAAGCACGCCACGCCCGAGCAGTGCGCCGAACTCACCGAGTGCGCCCTCGGTATGGTCGCCAACTCACGAGGCCACAAGCTCGAGGAGTACCTGGTCCACGACGTCGCCTTCCACCGGGTGATCCTCGCCGCCTCCGGCAACGAGATGTTCGCCCGCCTCGGCGACGTCGTCGCGGAGGTGCTGGCCGGACGCACCCACCACGAGGTGATGTTCGAGGACCCCGACCCGGCGGCCGTCACCCTGCACGTGCAGGTGGCCGAGGCGGTCCGCGCGGGCGACGAGGCACGCGCCGAGGAACTGACCCGGCAGATCACCGCGGGCGCCCTCCAGGAACTGGACATCCTGGCGCCCTAGCCCGGCCGCCCCGTGCGGGCCGGGGCCGGAGGTTTCCACGGGACCGGATGTTCCCGGGGAGCCCTACACCCGTTGTTCCCAGGGCGAGCCGGGGCCGGCTAGTCGTCCAGGAAGTCCCCGTCGACGTACACCCACGCCCCCTCCACCCGCTCGAACCGGCTCCGCTCGTGCAGCGAGCCGCCCCGGTAGGAGGCCCGGAAAGTGACCGTGCCCGTGGTGTGGAACGCGGACCCGTCGGTGCCGCCGAGGATCTCCAGACCCGTCCACCGCATGCGCGGGTCCAGCTCCAGCCGCTCGGGCCGGGTCCGGGGATGCCAGGTGCGCAGCAGATACCCCGCGTCCCCCCGCACGAACGCGCTGTACCGCGACCGCATCAGTGACTCGGCGGTCGGCGCGGGCGCCGAGCCGACGGGGAGGAAGCGGCCGCAGCAGGCGTCGTAGGAACGGGGGAGTCCGCAGGGGCAGGAGCGCGAGGTCATGGGCTCATTCTGCCCGGCGCAGGGGAGGCGTCCGCCGCAGGCCGGGTGCACAGTGGAAGGGGCCGGACGCACGCGCCACGGAAGGACGCCGACGCCCCGCTCCGCAGCACAGGGAGGCGAGACGGACCATGACCGATCCCTTGCTCAGCCGTCCACCGGCCGTGAAGGAATGGCGGCTGAACCTGTACCTGTCCGAGCACGATCCCGACACCACCGCCCGGATCGTCCTCGACACCGGCGACAACGTACTGGAGAGCCACGCGGAGGCCCGCCGGAGCCCCTACGACCGGGCGATGCCCGACATCGGTGACGAACTCGCCGCCGGACGCGCGCTGATCGCCATGGGCCGCCTGCTGCTGCGCGCCGCCGACGGCGACATGAAGGCGACCGGCGCGGCCGACACGGACGGTCCGACACCGCTCTGGGCGCCGCGGGAGTGAAGGAGCCCCACCGTGCGCTTCGGCAACCGGCTCGAAGCGGGACGCCGGCTGGGCGCCCGCCTGGAATACCTGCGGGGCCAGGACCTGGTGGTGCTCGGCCTGCCACGGGGAGGGGTGCCCGTCGCGGCCGAGGTCGCCGCGGCCCTCGACGCACCCCTGGACGTCTGCCTGGTGCGGAAACTGGGCGTGCCGTACCAGCCGGAGCTGGGCATGGGAGCGATCGGCGAGGGCGGCGTCCGCGTGATCAACCAGGAGGTGCTGCGCGGCACCGGCGTCTCGCCGGACGATCTCGCCCGCGTCGAGGAACGCGAACGCCGGGTCCTCGAGGAACGAGGCGCCCGCTACCGCGGTCAAGCGCCCCCCGTCGACGTCGCCGGCCGGACCGCGGTGGTCGTCGACGACGGCGTGGCCACCGGCTCCACCGCCCGCGCCGCCTGCCGTATCGCCCGGGCCCGGGGCGCCGCCCGGATCGTACTGGCGGTCCCCGTCGCCCCGCGGGACCTCGCCCACCGGCTGGGCGGGGACGCCGACGACCTGGTCTGCCTGGAGAAGCCCTTCGCCTTCGCCGCGGTCGGCCAGTTCTACGCCGACTTCGACCAGGTCGCCGACGAGGAGGTGACCACCTGCCTGCGGCAGGCGGCCCACCGCCACCGGCACGCCGCGGGCGCCGGATCCGCCGACCGGGAGGTGACCGTGACGGCCGGTGCCGTACGGCTCGGCGGGCGGCTCACCCTGCCCGACGACGCCACCGGCGTCGTGGTCTTCGCCCACGGCAGCGGCAGCAGCAGGCACAGCCCACGCAACCGGTTCGTCGCCGGGGGACTGCACCGGGCCGGCCTCGGCACCCTGCTGTTCGACCTCCTCACCGACGCGGAAGAGGCCGACCGCGGCAACGTGTTCGACATCGCCCTGCTGGCCGGCCGGCTGCTGGACGCCACCGACTGGCTGCGCGACGAACCCGACGCCGAGGGCCTGGCCGTCGGCTGGTTCGGCGCCAGCACCGGCGCGGCCGCCGCCCTGTGGGCCGCCGCCGAACCCTCGGCACGGCCCGCCGCGGTCGTCTCCCGGGGCGGCCGGCCCGACCTCGCCGGAGTCCGGCTGCCCGAGGTGACCGCACCCACCCTGCTCATCGTCGGCGGCGCCGATCCGCTCGTGCTGGACCTCAACCGCGACGCACAGGCCCGGCTCCGCTGCGAGAACCGGCTGGAGGTCGTCCCCGGCGCCACCCACCTCTTCGAGGAGCCCGGCACGCTGGAGAGGGTGACCGAACTGGCCCGCGACTGGTTCGCGGACCACATGGCACCCGCGCACGTATAGCCGCGGACCGTGCGCGAGGACGCCGTCACCCTGTTCCTCGCCGGAGACGTCATGCTCGGCAGGGGCGTCGACCAGATCCTCCCGCACCCCGGTGACCCGGCCCTGCGCGAGGATTACGTGCGCGACGCCCGCGAGTACGTCGCCCTGGCGGAGGCGGCGAACGGGCCGATACCCCGGCCCGTCGACCCCGCCTGGCCCTGGGGCGAGGCCCTGGCGGTCCTGGAGCGGGCCGCGCCGGACGTGCGGGTGATCAACCTCGAGACCGCCGTCACCCGGGACGGCGACTTCGCACCGGGCAAGGCCGTCCACTACCGCATGCACCCCGCCAACCTGCCCTGCCTCGCCGCCGCCCGCCCCGACGTGTGCGTCCTCGCCAACAACCACGTCCTCGACTTCGGACTCCCCGGGCTCGCGGAGACGCTCGGCTCCCTGGCGGCGGCCGGGCTGCGCACCGCCGGGGCCGGCCACCGTGCCGCGGCGTGGCACCCGGCGATCGTCCCGCTGCGGCCGGCCGGACGCGTCCTCGTCTTCGCCTTCGGGATGCCGTCCAGCGGGATCCCGCACGGCTGGGCCGCCACCCCCGAACGGCCCGGCGTCGCCCTGGCCGCCGCGCCGACCGCGGCCGCCGCCCAGGACTTCGCCGACCGCCTCCGGCGGACCGGGCGGCCGGGCGACATCGTCGTCGCCTCCGTCCACTGGGGCCCCAACTGGGGCTACACCCCCTCCCGCGACGAGGTCCGCTTCGCCCACGCCCTGATCGACGCGGGCGCCCACGTCGTCCACGGACACTCCTCGCACCATCCGCGCCCCCCGGAGGTCTACCACGGCAAGCTCGTCCTGTACGGCTGCGGCGACCTCGTCGACGACTACGAGGGCATCGGCGGCTACGAGCGCTACCGCGACGACCTGCGGATGCTGTACCTGGTGTCGCTCGAGCCCGGCACCGGCCGGCTGACCGGTCTGCGGATGGTGCCGCTCCAGGCACGCCGGATGCGTCTGGAACACGCCTCGGCCGACGACACCGCCTGGCTGTGCGGCGTCCTCGACCGGCACGCCCGCGACCTCGGCACCCGCGTCGAGCAGACGGACGGCGGCACCCTCACGGTCCGGCCCCTGCGCGCCGGCGCGCCGCCGTGAGACCCGGGGTCAGCTCCGGCCCGGTCTGCGCAGGAACCGGCGCAGCCGGGTCAGCGGCCATGTGTTGACCACGTCGTCCCGGGTGAGCCAGCCGCGCTGCGCGGTGGCCACGCCGTACCGCAACTGCCCGAGGTGCGGCACGGCATGCGCGTCCGTGTTCACCGCGAACTTCACCCCGTACGCCTTGGCCCGCAGGATGTCCTCGTCGCGCAGATCGAGCCGGTCCGGCTGGGAGTTGACCTCCAGCGCGGTGCCGGTGCGCGCACAGGCGGCGAACACCTCGTCCCAGTCCGCGTCCACACCGGGACGCCGGCCGATCAGCCGCGTCGTCGGATGCCCGATGACGTCGACGTACGGGTTCTCGCAGGCCCGCACCAGCCGGCGGGTCATCGCCTCCCGGCTCAGGTCGAAGTGCGAGTGCAGCGAGGCCACGCACAGATCGAAACCGGCCAGGAACTCCGCCGGCCAGTCCACCTCCCCCTCCGGGCCGATGTTCAGCTCGGTGCCGTGCAGCAACCGCATCCGCCGCCGGGTGCCGTCCAGTTCCCGCACCCGCTCCCGCTGCGCGAGGATCTTCTCCTCCGTCATGCGCTGCATGTACAGGTCGGGCGCGTGATCGGTGACCGCGTAGTAGGCGTAGCCGCGCTCGGCGGCCGCCTCCACCATCGCCTCCAGCGACGCCAGGCCGTCCGTGAGATCGGTGTGGGTGTGCAGATCACCCCGCACGTCCCGCTCCGTCACCACCTCGGGCAGCTCGCCGCGCAGCGCCGCCTCGATCTCCCCGCGGTCCTCCCGCAGCGTCGGCGGGATCCACGGCAGACCGAGCCGCGCGTACACCTCGTCCTCGGTGCGGGAGGCGACCGACTCCCCGCTCTCGGCGTCGAACAGGCCGTACTCCGAGAGCTTCAGCCCCAGGTGCACGGCGATGGTCCGGGTACGGATGTTGTGCGCCTTGGAACCGGTGAAGTACTGCATCGCCGCCCCCCACGACTCCGGCGGCACCACCCGCAGGTCCACCTGGAGCCCTTTGCCGGTGCGCACCGACGTCTTCTTCGTGCCCCGCGCGACGACCTCGGCGGTGACCGGCAGCTCGCACAGCGCCTCCATGAACCGCGCCGACCGCTCCGCCGCGACCAGCACGTCCAGGTCACCGACGGTCTCCCGCATCCGGCGCAGCGAACCCGCGTAGGCACAGCGCCTGCAGCCCGTCACACCGGACAGCTCGGCGACGATCTCCTCGGCGGTGTCCAGGGCCGACGGGAGCGGCACCCGGGCGCCCGCCCGCCGGAGCAGCTCGATCCCGTGCCGGATGTTCTCCTGCGTCTTCTCGCCGAAGCCCTTCAGATCGGCCAGCGCGTCCGCCTCGATCGCCGCGGCCAGCTCGTCCACCGACGAGATGTGCAGGTCCTCGTAGAGCCGCAGCGCCTTCTTCGGCCCCAGGGCCGGGATCGAGATCAGCTCCCGCACCCCGGCGGGGATCATCGCGCGCCGCTCCTCGACCACCGCCATCCTGCCCGTGCGCAGGTACTCGGCCACCTTCTCGGCGATCGACCGGCCCACGTTCGGGATCTCCCGCAGCCCCTCCGCGTCCAGCGCGGAGACGTCGGCCGGGTACCCGCCGATCGCCCGCGCCGCCTTCTCGTAGGCGCGGGCTTTGAAGGCGTCGCCCCCGGTGATCGCGACGAGATCGGCGTACTCCCGCAGGAGCGCCTCTACCTCCTCGTTGCGCCTGGCCACGGAGACCGGTTCAGGCCCTCGCGCAGACCCTCTCGGCGAAGCCGGCCGGCTGCCGCTCCGTCGCGTGCGCGGAATGCCTGGTGTCTGCGGCGGTGCTCATCCGTTCAACCTCCTGGAACGCACGCCCCCTCGCCCGTGCAGGGCGTCTCCCACCACCGTACGAGCGTGCCCGCCGCCCCGCGCGACGTCCCGGACCGGCACCGCCCCGAGGTCTAGCCGGCCGCCCGTGCGCCCGGCGCCGGCAGCGGGGGCAGGGCCGTCCCGTACAGCCAGGCCCCGAACAGTCCGTCCAGCGGCTCGTCCGCGAACCGGGCCGCATGCGCGGTGAACGTCTCCGTCGTCACCGACCCGTTCCGGTGCAGCCGCACCCAGCCGCGCACCATGCGGAAGAACGCCTCGTCGCCCAGCGCGCAGCGCACCGCGTGCACGGTCAGTCCGCCCCGCTCGTAGACCCGGTCGTCGAACATCGACTTGCGGCCCGGGTCGGCCAGTTCGAGGTCCTGCGGCAGCGTGCCCAGCAACCGGTGTGCGGCGGCGGCCAGTTGCTGCGCGCTACGGCCACCCGAGCGCTCGGACCACAGCCACTCCGCATACTTCGCGAAGCCCTCGTTCAGCCAGATGTGCCGCCAGTCGGCGATGGTCACACAGTTGCCGAACCACTGGTGCGCCAGCTCGTGCGCCACCAGCCGCTCCGAACCCCGCGCACCGTCCACGTGGTTGGAACCGAACAGCGACAACCCCTGCGCCTCGACGGGCACATCGAGTTCCTCCTCGGTCACCGCGACCGCGTACTCGTCGAACGGGTACGGCCCGAACAGCTCCTGGAACAGCTCCATCATCGCGGGCTGCCGCGCGAAGTCCCGGGAGAACTCGGGGAGCAGCTGCGCCGGAATGTGCCCGTGCTGCGGAATGCCCCCGGGACCCGGGTCGCCGAGGAGCACCGTCTGGTACTTGCCGATCACCAGCCCGACGAGATAACTGGACGTGGGCGCGGACTGCTCGTACACCCAGGTGGTCGTCGAGGCCTTCGTCGTACGGGTCAGCAGCCGCCCGCCCGCGACCACCGCGTACGCGGACGGCGTGGTCACCGAGATCTGGTACGAAGCCTTGTCGGCGGGCCGGTCGTTGCACGGATACCAGGACGGCGCCCCCACCGGCTGGCTGGCCACCAGCGCCCCGTCCTCCAGCTCCTCCCAGCCGAGCCCGCCCCAGGGGCTGGCCACCGGCCGCGGATTGCCGGACCAGTGCACCTCGACCGTGAAGGCGGCCCCGGCCCGCACGGGCTTGGCCGGGCGGATGCGCAGCCTGCCGCCGCGGTGTGTGTAGTGCGGCTGCCGGCCGTCCACCCGCACCCGGCCGATCCGGAAGTCGGCCAGGTTGAGCTGGAACTCGGTGAGCGCCGCCCGCCCCGCGATGGCGTTGATCCGGGCGGTGCCGGCCAGCCGGTTCGGGCCCGGGCGGTAGTCCAGCGCGAGTTCGTAGCGGTGCACCCGGAAGCGGGCGTCACCGTTGTCCGGGAAGTACGAGTCCCGTCCGGCCGACTGCTGAACTGCCACTGCTGTGTCCGCTCCCTGCGCTGTGCCACCACTGCCTGCCGGCGCCCCTGCCTCACCCACGAGGACCCCGGTGGCCCGCGCTCACGGACGCCATGCCTCGATCGGGTTGCCGAGCCAGCGGGTGTCGTCCGGGACGGACTCCGCGGCCATGACGAGCGACGCGGGACCCAGGGTCGTACGGGCCCCGATCGTGCTGCCGGGCAGCACGATTCCGCCAGGACCCAGCGTGGCGCCCTCACGGAGGACCACAGTATCCGTCCGCAAGATCCGGTCATGGAAGAGGTGAGTCTGCAGGACACAGCCGCGGTTCACGGTGGCCGCGTCCCCGAGGGTCACCAGGTCCGTCTCCGGCAGCCAGTAGCTCTCCACCCAGACGCCCCTGCCGATGCGGGCACCGAGCCCGCGCAGCCACGCCGTCATCACCGGCGTCCCCGGCACCGCCCCGGCCAGCCACGGCACCGCCAGCACCTCGACGAACGTGTCCGCCAGCTCGTTGCGCCACACGAACGCACTCCACAGCGGATGCTCCCCGGCCCGGTGCCGCCCCACCAGCAGCCACTTCGCCACGACGGACACGACCCCCGCGCAGACCCCCGCCGCCACCAGCACCAGCCCCGCCAGGGCCCAGGCCCACACCCCCAGCGCACCCAGCGCCAGCACCGTCACCGCGGCCAGCGCCGCCGAGCACAGCACCGGCACGATCCGGCACAGCTCCACCAGACCACGCGCCCACAGCAGCCGGGCCGGCGGCTCGTACGTACGGCTCTGGTCCCCGCCGGCCGCACTGCGCGGCAGCTTCACCGGCGGCAGCCCCAGGTACGACGTGCCCTTCTTCGCCTTCTTCGGCGTCGCCGAGAGCACACCGACCAGGCCGCCGTCCGGCACGCTCCGCCCGGGCGCGGTCATCCCGGAGTTGCCGAGGAACGCCCGCCGCCCGATCTCCGCACGACCGATCCGGACCCAGCCGCCCCCCAGCTCGTACGGCGCCGTCAGCGTGTCGTCCGCGAGGAACGCCCCGTCCCCGACGGTGGTCAGGCTCGGCAGCGCCAGCACCGTCGACACCTCGGCGCCCCGCCCGATCCGCATCCCCAGCAGCCGCAGCCACACCGGCGTGACCAGACCCGCGTACAGCGGGAACAGCGTCTCCCGGGACCGGTCCATCAGCTGGGTCACGGTCCACGCCTGCCAGCCGACCCGGCCGTGCGTCGGATGCGTGCCCTCACGCAGCCCCAGGCTGAGCACGCGCACCCCGGCCAGGATCAGCAGCGCGTACGCCAGCCCGTAGGCGAGTGTCGCCGGCACCAGCCC
Source organism: Streptomyces actinomycinicus (assembly GCF_016741775.1). Lineage (GTDB taxonomy): Bacteria > Actinomycetota > Actinomycetes > Streptomycetales > Streptomycetaceae > Streptomyces > Streptomyces actinomycinicus. The sequence goes on from NZ_JAERRK010000021.1 coordinate 145,308, forward strand.
GAGCGCGACCCCCCGCAGCGCCTGCGCCGGCGAGCCGCCCGGTGCCACGAACACCCGGGCGACCAGCAGCGCGGCCACGCCCGCGACCAGCGGCAGGGCACCGTGCGCGAAGCCCGTCACCCCGTACATCACCCGCCAGTACGTGCCCCGCTGCGGCCGCTCCCTGGGCCAGTTGCGCTTGGCCTTGCCGAGCTTGACCGCGGGCGCGCCCGCCCAGCGCTGCCCGGTGGGCACCTGCCCGGTGACCGCCGACCCCGCCGCAACCTCGGCCCGCTTGCCGACCCGCGCGCCCGGGAACAGCACGCTGCGCGTCCCGACGACGGCGTGCGCCCCGACCTTCACCGGACCGATCTCCAGCCGGTCGCCGTCCAGCCAGTACCCGGAGAGGTCCACCTCGGACTCCACGGCCGCGCCCCGGCCCAGCTTGAGCATGCCGGTGACCGGCGGCAGCGAGTGCAGGTCCACCTCGGGCCCCACCCGGGCGCCCAGCGCCCGCGCGTACCGCTCCAGCCACGACCCGGTCAGCGCGGTGGCCCCGCTGAACTCGGCCAGCCGCTCGGCCGCCCACAGCCGCAGGTGCACGCCGCCACCGCGCGGATACCGCCCGGGCGCGACCCCGCGCAACAGCAGCCGCGCCCCGCCCGCCGCGAGCGCGATCCGCCCGGGCGGGGTGAAGAACAGCAGGGCGCCGGCCGTGAGCAGCCACCAGGGGGCGGTCGGCAGCCAGGCATGCCCGGGCAGCAGGTTCCCGGCCGCGGCCAGGACCAGCATCCAGCGCAGCCCGAGCAGCGTCACCAGCGGCAGGAGCAGCAGGAGCTGGACGACCTGGGCGCGGACCGGCACCGGGGCGACGGTGCGCCGGGCGCCGTCGTCCGGCGCCGAGGCTTCCAGCCGCCGGGCCAGCTTGCGCAGGACGGGCTGCTGGTAGATGTCGAGGACGGCGGCGCTCGGGTAGCGGGCGCGCAGCCGGGTGGTGAGCTGGGCGGCGGCCAGACTGCCGCCGCCGATCGCGAAGAAGTCGTCAAAGGCGCCGGTCACCGGGATGCCCAGCACCTCGGCCCACTGCTCGGCGAGCCAGGCCTCGGTGCCGTACAGGTCGGCCCTGGGCGTCTCCACGCCCTCCAGCGGCCACGGCAGGGCGGCCCGGTCCACCTTCCCGGAGGTCCGGGTCGGCAGCTCGGCGACCGGCGCGAGCAGCGGCACCAGCGCGGCGGGCAGCACGGCCCGCAGCTTCTCCACGGCGGCCGCCTGGTCCCAGCCGTCCTGGGTCACCACATAACCGACGAGGAGCTGATTGCCGCTGCGGGCGGTGCGCACGGCGGCGGCGGCCCCGGCCACGCCGGGCAGCGCCTGCAGCGCGGCGTCCACCTCGCCCAGCTCGATGCGCCGGCCGCCGAGCTTGATCTGCTCGTCGGCCCGCCCCAGGAAGACCAGCCCCTCGGGCTCGGCCCGTACCAGGTCACCGCTCCGGTACGCCCGCTCCCAGCCCAGGGACTGAAGCGGCGCGTACTTCTCCGCGTCCTTCCCTGGGTCCAGGTACCGCGCGAGACCGACCCCGCCGATCACGAGCTGCCCGCTGTCCCCCATGGCGACGGGCTCCCCGGCGTCGTCGACGACGGCGAGTTCCCAGCCGTTCAGCGGCAGACCGATCCGGACCGGCTCCTCACCCGTCATCAGCGCCGCACAGGCCACCACGGTCGCCTCGGTCGGCCCGTAGGTGTTCCACACCTCGCGCCCCTCGGTGACCAGCCGCTGGGCCAGCTCGGGCGGGCAGGCCTCACCGCCGAAGATCAGCAGCCGAACGTCGTTCAGGGTCTCGGGTTCCCAGAGCGCGGCCAGTGTCGGCACGGTCGAGACCACGGTGATCTCCTGCTCGACCAGCCAGGGCCCGAGATCGGCACCGCTCCTGACCTGCGACCGGGGCACCGGCACCAGACAGGCGCCGTACCGCCAGGCCAGCCACATCTCCTCACAGGACGCGTCGAAGGCGACGGACAGCCCCGCCATGACCCGGTCCCCGGGACCGATCGGCTCCTCGGCCAGGAACAGCGCGGCCTCGGCGTCCACGAAGGCGGCGGCGCTGCGGTGGGTGACGGCGACGCCCTTCGGCTTGCCGGTGGACCCGGAGGTGAAGATGATCCAGGCGTCGTGCTCGGCACCCGGACGGCCGGCCGGGACCGTGGAGGCGCCGTTGACGGTGATCCGGTGCCCGGCCCCGACGACGGCCCGTACGTCCGCCTCGCCGAACACCAGCTCGGCCCGCTCGTCCGGGTCCTCGGCGTCGACGGGCACGTAGGCGGCACCGGCGGCGAGAACCGCGAGGATCGCGACGTACAGGTCATTGGTCCCGGAGGGGACCCGCACCCCGACCCGGTCGCCGAGCCCGACCCCCGCGGCGGCGAGCCGCAGCCGCAGCCGGTCCACCTCCGCGGCCAGGGCACGGTAGGTGAGGCGGCGGGTACCGTCGTCCAGCGCCGGCTCGTCCGGATAGGACCGCACGGACGCGTCGAAGACGTCGACCAGGGTGCGCGGCGAGGCGGCGGGCCCCGCCGAGAAGCGCGCCCTGTCGCCGAACTGCGTGCGGATCTCTTCCTCGAGCAGGCCGAGAGCACTGCTCTCGTCTATGGCTGCCATCAGGTCCTCACGTCGGGTCCGGCCGGGTAACAAACCGGAAATCTTAGTACGACGCTAGGCTCGGCCCCTTCGTCCGACCACTCGGACGGGGCTGTTCGGATGCGCTCGGTGACCGGCCCGGGCCGCTGACCTGCCGATCTGCACGGCGGACGAGAGATGGCCCACACGGTCGCCAAAATGCGGACATCTGGGGTCAGTTGGTGTGGCGGTCGGACGCCCCGCGCGTGCGGCGCCGGCACGAGGGACGTGCGTCCGGCCGGTGCGGGAGAAGCGTTCCCGGGGGGTGGAGGAGAAGCGTTCCCGGGGGTGCGGGAGAAGCGTTCCCCTGGCGGGGGAAAAGCAGAGGGCCCCTGATGATCAGGGGCCCTCACTGGTGTCCGAGGGGGGACTTGAACCCCCACGCCCGATAAAGGGCACTAGCACCTCAAGCTAGCGCGTCTGCCATTCCGCCACCCGGACAAGGTGTCTGTCGTGCGAGTTCTTCCCTTTCGGCGGGGTTTCCCTCGCGGCGACGAAGGAAACATTACCAGGCTTTCGGAGGTGGCTGATCACCCCCCGCCCCGCGTGAACGCCGCGTGACGGGCCGGCACCGGTCTTGGGCCCGGACCCGGGCCGGAGAGAGGATGAGGGCGACCACCAGCAGTGACAGCGGGAGGAAGCAGCGTGAGCGACACGGACACGGCCAGGGGCGTCACCGGCGAGGACGAGGTCGTGGACCTCTGCCGCGAGCTGATCCGGTTCGACACCAGCAACTACGGCGACCACTCCGGCCCGGGCGAGCGCAAGGCCGCCGAGTGGGTCGCGGAAAAGCTCGCGGAGGTCGGGCTGGAACCCCGGATCTACGAGTCGCACCCCGGCCGCGCCTCCACGGTGGCCCGCATCGAGGGCGAGGACCCGTCCCGGCCCGCCCTGCTGATCCACGGCCACCTGGACGTCGTGCCGGCCAACGCCGGCGACTGGACCCACCACCCGTTCTCCGGCGAGATCGCCGACGGGTGCGTGTGGGGGCGTGGTGCCGTCGACATGAAGGACATGGACGCGATGACCCTCGCGGTCGTCCGCGACCGGCTGCGCAGCGGGCGCCGGCCCCCGCGGGACATCGTGCTCGCCTTCCTCGCCGACGAGGAGGCGGGCGGCACCTACGGCGCCCGGCACCTGGTCGACAACCACCCCGAGCTGTTCGAGGGTGTCACCGAGGCGATCAGCGAGGTCGGCGGTTTCTCGTTCACCGTGAACGAGCAGCGGCGGCTCTACTTGATCCAGACGGCCGAGAAGGGCATGCACTGGATGAAGCTCACCGTGGCCGGCACCGCCGGGCACGGGTCGATGATCCACCGCGACAACGCCATCACCGAGCTGTCGGAGGCCGTCGCCCGGGTCGGCCGGCACACGTTCCCGGTACGGGTCACCAAGACCACCCGGGCCTTCCTCGACGAGCTGGGCGACGCGCTCGGTACCGAGCTGGACCCGGAGGACATGGAGGCCACCATCGCCAAGCTCGGCGGCATCGCCAAGCTGATCGGCGCCAGTCTGCGGAACACCGCCAACCCAACCCAGCTGGCCTCCGGGTACAAGGTCAACGTGATCCCGGGCGAGGCCACCGCCCACCTCGACGGACGGTTCCTGCCGGGTCACGAGGAGGAGTTCCTGAGCGACCTCGACCGGCTGCTCGGACCGCGCGTCCGCCGCGAGGACGTGCACACCGACAAGGCCGTCGAGACCAGCTTCGACGGCGCCCTGGTGGAGGCCATGCAGTCCGCGCTGCTCGCCGAGGACCCCGCCGCCAAGGCGATCCCCTACATGCTCTCCGCCGGTACGGACGCCAAGTCCTTCGACGACCTCGGCATCCGCGGTTTCGGCTTCGTCCCGCTGAAGCTGCCGCCGGAGCTGGACTTCGCCGGCATGTTCCACGGCGTGGACGAGCGGGTGCCGGTGGACGGGCTGAAGTTCGGTGTGCGGGTCCTCGACCGGTTCATCGACGCGTCGTGATGCTCTGCCCTCAGGTAATCGGGCAGCCGTGCGAGGCCGACTGAGAAGGGTGAATGCGACGATCGGTTCGTAGCTTCATCAGCCCCTCCTCGTTACAGGTGATGTGATCCCGAACCTTGGGGTCGCATTGCCAATGAGGAGGAAGAATGATCAAGAAGGTCGTCGCTGCTGCGGCTGCCACCGGTGGGCTGGTTCTCGCGGGCGCGGGCCTCGCCGTCGCCGACTCCGGTGCCCAGGGTGCCGCCGTGCACTCCCCGGGTGTCGTCTCCGGCAACGTCGTCCAGGTGCCCGTGCACGTTCCGGTGAACGTCTGCGGCAACACGGTCAACGTGATCGGGCTCCTGAACCCCGCCTTCGGCAACACCTGCTTCAACAAGTGACGCCGACTCCCTGAGGGGGGCGTCTTGCGGGCCGTCGGCCTCGGAGTGCGTGCCATGCGCTCCGAGGCCGACCGGTCTTTCGAAACGAAGGTACGGAAGGCAGGGGGGATCAGCATGCGACAGGGCACGCGCAAGGGTCTGATGACCATGGCGGCCGCCACCGGCGTGATCGCCGCCGCGAGCGGCTACGCGCACGCCGACGCCGGCGCGGCGGGCACCGCCGCCGGCTCACCGGGCGTACTGTCCGGCAACACGGTGCAGGCGCCGGTGCACGTTCCGGTGAACGTCTGCGGCAACACCGTGAACGTGGCCGGGCTCCTCAACCCGGCGGTGGGCAACAAGTGTGCCAACCACGGCGACACGTCGGGGGGTTACGGCGACTCGGGCGGCCACGGCGGTTCCGGCGGTTCGCACGCCGACGGCCACACCGGCGGCTCGCCGGGCGTGGGCTCCGGCAACACGGTGCAGGTGCCGGTCGACGTACCGGTGAACGTGTGCGGCAACGGCGTCGACGTCATCGGCGCCGGCAACGCCACCGCCGGCGACGACTGCGCCAACGGAGGCGGCCACCACAACCCGCAGCCGGGCGGCGAGCACGGCAACCCGCCGGGGAAGCCGGGACAGCCAGGACGCCCGGGACAGCCGGGGCATCCGGGACAGCCGGGGCATCCGGGGCACCCTGGTCACGACGGTGACTCCGGTCACAACGGTCACACCGGTCACCCGGGTTCCCCGCAGCACCCCGGCACGCCGGGCCACACCGGCACGGGAGGCGAGAAGGGCACCACCGCCCAGGGTTCCACCCAGGTCAAGGCGGAGGGGAACCGCTCCGAAGCGTCCCTGGCCACCGCCCAGCTCGCCCACACCGGCAGTGAGGTGCCCCTGGGCCTCGCGCTGCCGGTCGGCGCGGGCGCGCTGCTCACGGGCGCCCTGCTCTACCGCAAGGCGCGCGCCGCGGCGTAGCGGAAAACGCCGGGTGGAAGGGCGGTACGGCCCGGCACGAAGGCGGTACCGCTCTTACCCGAGAAGGCGGTACCGCCCTTACCCGAGAAGGCGGTGCCCACTCGAGAAGTGGTACCGCCCGGACGACGGAGCGGGCCCTGCCATGTCGGCCGGGCCCGCTCCGTTCAGGTTTCCCGCCTCACCACGTGGCTCGCACCTGGCGGATGATCCGCCGCCGCAGCCGCACCCTGCGGCTGCCGTCACGCAGCAGGCTCAGTCGGTCCAACTCCCAGTGTCCGTACTCGGCATGGTCCGTCAGCAGACGCGTCGCCTCCTTGCGGGAGACCCCGCGAGGTACATACACGTCGACAAATTCGTATTCCGGCATCGCATCTATTGTGCGGGCTGGTGCCCGGTACGGATAGCGTCTGCACTATGTCTGATGCTGCGCAGCCCACCGCTGCCGAGGTACGCGCCGCCGCCGAGGCGATCAAGACCGCGCTCGACCGTCATCTGGCTGCGGTCGAACGCAGGTCGGGGGAGGACGACCCGGCCGTCTCGGAGGCGTTCAACCAGCTGGCCGCTGCCGCCGAGGCCTACGACGAGCTGCTCTACGACCGCTACGACGAGGTCACGCCCTTCGAGATCCCCGGAGCGGAGGACGCGCTGCCGCCGTACGCCGGCCCGGAGGAACCGAACGCGGTCAGCGTGCTTATCCGCCGCGACTACACCGTGGCGGAGCCCCAGCGGCTGCTCGCGCAGGCCCAGCGGGTCGAGGCGGCGGAGTTCGAGGACGCGACCGACGACGCCGAGGCGGCCGGCACCGTTCCCGGGGCGCTGGGCGTTCTCTTCGGCGAGTTCGAACCGGACGAGATCGCCTCCCGGCACAAGGAGTTCGGCCTGGAGGAAGGCGACTCCACGCTCTGGGTCACCGCGGCCGAGGAGCCGCCCGAGGCCGGGGAGTGGCTGGAGGCGCCGTTCGAACAGGTCGATCCGCAGCAGGTGGTGTGCCGGTTCGACGTGAGCGCGGTGTTCGACGAGGACGAGGGTTCCGACGATGACGACGACGACCTCGACTTCGTGGAGGACGACGAGGACGAGCTGGAGCCGATCGACGCCGAGAAGTGACCGGGGCGGCGGTGCCGTCCGGGCCTGAGGCCCCCACGGCACCGCCCGCACCGTCCCCACCGCCTGAAGGAGGCGGAGGAACCCCGGGCCTGCTTCAAGGAGGCGGAGGAACCCTGGGCCTGCTTCAAGGACGCGGAGAGCACCCCAAAAGCCTGCTTCGAGGGTGCGGGGGATCCACGGAGGCCGCCCTCGTGGTGGTCCGCCGTCACGGGGGCGGGGACGAGGGCGGCTGAGCACCGGCGGCGGGGACGGTACGGGGCAGAGAGTCAGTCCGCTTCCTGCGTGCGCAGCAGCGTCCGCAGACGGGTCGTGCGTGACTTGGCCGGCACCTCCGCGACCGCCTTCGGCAGGGCCTGCTCCACCCCGTGCACCACGGACAGATGCCGGTCCGCCCGGCCGAACGCCGTGTACACCCATGGCCTGCTGAGCGCCTGCGCCGCGTCCCCGGGCAGCACCACGACCGCCGCCGGCCAGCGGGCGCCCACCGCCTGGTGCGCGGTCAGCGCCCAGCCGGGCCGGACACAGCTCTCCACCCGCTCGCGCGGTACGACGACCGCAGCGCCCGCGCACGACAGGTGCAGCCCGTCCGTGTCGGCCCTCACCACCACGCCCGGCACCGTGCGGCCCGGCGCTGGGGAGTAGGCGATCCGGTCGCCGGGGTCGAATCCGCCGAACCGGCCGGGGCCGGGGTTGAGCCGTTCCTTCAGGGCGGTGTTGAGCGCGCGGGTGCCCGCGGCGCCACCGTGCCCCGGGGTGATCACCACGGTCTGGTCGGCCGGGATGCCGATCGCCCGCGGCACCGAGTCCGCGACCAGCTGCACCGTCCGGTGCACGGCCTCGCCCGCGTCCCGCACGGGGACGATGACGATCTCCTTGCCGGGCGCGTCCACCTGGTTCAGCTCGCCGGCCCCGACACCGGAGACCAGCTCCCCGAGGGGACCCGGGTCCGGGACGCGGGAGGCGGTCTGCGGGCAGACGCGGGACGCGAGCAGGTCGGCGAAGACGCGGCCCGGACCGGCCGACCACAAGACCCCCGGGTCCCCGCTCAGCACCAGCCGGGCGCCGTCGGGCAGCGACTCCACCAGCATCGCGGCGGTCTCCACATCGAGCTGGGGCGCGTCCAGCACGATCAGCAGGTCGAGTTCGAGCGCGCCCTCGGCGTCCCGGCCGGGGCCCTCGGCGCCGGACAGCAGACCGGCGACCGTGCCCACGCCCTGCTCCGCGCCCGGCAGCGCGGCCAGGCGGCGGTGCCCGTCCGGCGTGTGGCAGGCGGCGAAGGCCCGCAGACCGGTGGCGCGGGCGGCGCCGAGCAGCGCGGCCGGTTCGGCGCGGGCCGCCTCCCCGCCGGTGTGCAGCACGAGGCCGTGCCCGGCGACCGCGCGGGCCAGCTCGGCCGCACCGCCGGACAGCCCCGCTGCCGTCGCCTCCCAGGCCTGCCCGGCTTCCTTGGCCGGCGAGTTGACCAGCCGGGCCAGGCCGTCAGCGAGGCTCTCCTCGGCCAGCGCGTACCGCTCGAGACCGACGAGGACCCGGACCGGCCGCTCCTCTTCCACGTCCTCGTCCGTGTTCTGGGGTGCGGGGGTGCCGGGCTCCTCCAGGGCGTCCTGGAACACCAGGGCCTCGCCCTCGGCGAGCGTGCTCTGCACCGCCGCGTCCGGGTCCGGCACGCCCTGCCGGCCCAGCGCCGCGGTGAGCGCGGGCAGTTCCAGGGCGGTGTGTCCGGCCAGCGCCGCCTGCTCCAGCAGCCAGCCGGTCAGGGCGCGGCCCCGCCGTTCGTCGTCCGGGCCGCAGGCGGCGCCGAGCAGTGCCCGCGCGAAGCCGTCGGCCTGGTCCGGCCGCACGCCGCCGACCCGGAGCAGCTGCCAGGGGTCCTCGCGGAGCGAGGCGGCAGCGCCTTCGCCGAGAGCGGCGGCCACCTGCGGGGCCAGGGCGTCGGGCGCGCCGCCCTCGCCGAGCACGCGGCGCACGGCGTCGACGGACTCCACAGGGGGCGCGGCGGGTGCGGCCGGGGCGGGGGCGGGCTGGGGCCTGCGCACGGGCTCCGGTGCGGGGCGGCGGGGCTCCGGTGCGGGCTCGGCGAACACGGTGGCCGTCGGCTTCTCGCCGCTCTCCACGGCCCGGACCGCCGCGAGCAGATCGGCGGCCTTGCCGCTCAGCTTGGCGCCGCTGGCGATCGGGCCCTGCTTGTCGGCCTTGCGCCGCTGGATCCGCTCCCGCTCGACCTTCTGCGCGGCCAGCTCGGCCTCGGCCTCGGACAACTGCGCGCCGCCCTCACCCCCGGCGGCGGCACCGGAGTCGCCCTCACCCTCGGCGGTGCCGGAGCCCGCCGCGGCGCCGCTACCCGCGGAGTCGCCCTCGCCCTCGGTGGCACCGGAGTCGCCCTCACCCCCGGCGGTGCCGGAGCCCGCCCCGGCGCCGCTACCGGCCACGTCACCCTCGCCCTCGGCGGCACCGGAGTCCGTCTGGCCCCTGCCGTCCGCGGAGTCGCCCTCGTCCGCGGCGGCTTCGGTGCCCTCGCTCCCGGGTGCAGCGGGGCCGTCCTCTGCCGTGCCGTCCTCGTCCGGCGCCGTGTCCGGGCCCTGGACCCTCGGGTCCCCGGCCGTGTCCGTGGTCTCCGGGGTCCCCGGCCCGGCTTCCTCCGTGGTCTCCGGCTCCGTGCTCACAGCGTGCTCCAGTCGTGATCGGGATAGCGGTGCACGGGCGCCGACACATCGTCGAGCGCCCGGCAGATCTCGTCAGGAAGACTAAGGGCCTCCACTGACAACGCCGCCGTGAGCTGCTGCGCGTTGCGTGCGCCGACGATCGGCGCGGCCACCCCGGGCCGGTCCCGGACCCAGGCGAGGGCCACCTGGAGCGGGGTGACCGCGAGCCCGTCGGCGGCCGTCGTCACCGCGTCCACGATCCGGCTCGCCGTGTCGTCCAGGTACGGCTCGACGAACGGCGCCAAGTGCTCGGAGGCACCCCGGGAGTCCGGGGGAGTGGTGTGCCGGTACTTGCCCGTCAGCACGCCCCGGCCGAGCGGGGAGGAAGGCAGCAGGCCCACGCCGAGGTCGAGCGCGGCGGGCAGCACCTCGCGCTCCGCGCCCCGCTGCAACAGCGAGTACTCCAGCTGCGTACCGGCCAGCCGGGTGCGCGTGCCCGGCGCCGCGAGCTGCCAGGTGGCCGCCTTGGCCAGCTGCCAGCCGCAGAAGTTGGAGACGCCGGCGTAGCGGGCGCGGCCGCTGCTGACCGCTATGTCGAGGGCCTGGAGCGTCTCCTCGAGCGGGGTGTCCGGGTCGTAGGCGTGTACGTGCCACACGTCGACGTAGTCGGTGCCGAGCCGGGCCAGGGAGGCGTCGAGCGCGGCGAGCAGGTGGCCGCGGGAGCCGTCGAAGCGGCGGTCGGGATCGGGGACGCTGCCCGCCTTCGTGGAGACGACCAGGTCCCGGCGCGGTACCAGGCCCTCCATAAGCCGCCCGAGCAGGTACTCCGCCTCTCCGTCGCCGTACACGTCGGCCGTGTCGACGAGGGTGCCGCCGGCCTCCCAGAACGTCTTCAGCATGTCAGCGGCGTCGTGCTCGTCGGTGTCCCGTCCCCAGGTGAGGGTGCCGAGTCCGATCCGGGACACGCGCAGGCCGGTACGGCCGAGATGCCTCTGCTCCATGCGGGCGAGATTACTGGCCAGAACCGGTGCGGTGGGTTGCCTGTGGACAACCTGACCGGCCGGTGCGGCGCGGGCCCCACCGGCCCGCACGCGCCGTCGCGGAGCCGACGCCACCACGGCTCCCCGGAACACCCGGAACCGCCCGCCCCGCCTTCACCCCCGCCCCGACCGGCCTCCGTACCCGCCCCGCCCGCCCGCCCCGCCTTCACCCCCGCCCCGACCGACTTCCGCACCCGCCCCGCCCGCCCGACCCGCCTTCACCCCTGCTCCGACCGGTCTCCGCACCCGCCCTGCCCGCCCGACCCGCCTTCACCCCTGCTCCGACCGGTCTTCACTCCCGCCCTGACCGGTCTTCACTCCCGCCCCTGGCTCCGGCCGGCCTTGACCTCGCCCCGCCCGCCCGGCCGGCCTCCGTACCCGGTCCGGGCGGCGACTCGGCGGACCCTCGCTCTGCCCCCGGCCCCCCTCCTCGCGCTAGGGTCACGCCCAAAGGGACGTTACTCATCGGTAAGGGGATCGCGTATGCAGCTCGGTATCAACCTCGGCTACTGGGGCGCCGGAATGGACGGCGACAACCTGGCAGTGGCGCAGGAGGCCGACCGGCTGGGCTACTCCGTGTGCTGGGCCGCCGAGGCGTACGGCTCCGACGCGGCCACCGTGCTCAGCTGGGTCGCCGCGCAGACCGAGCGCATCGACGTCGGCTCCGCCATCTTCCAGATCCCGGCTCGGCAGCCCGCGATGACCGCGATGACCGCGGCCACGCTCGACTCGCTCTCCGGCGGCCGGTTCCGGCTCGGCCTCGGCGTCTCGGGCCCGCAGGTCTCCGAGGGCTGGTACGGCGTCAAGTTCGACAAGCCGCTGGCCCGCACCCGCGAGTACGTGGACATCGTCCGCCGGGCCATGACCCGGGAGCGGCTGACCTACGAGGGCGAGCACTGGACCCTGCCGCTGCCCGGCGGCCCGGGCAAGCCGATCAAGCTGACCGTCCACCCGCAGCGCGAGCACATCCCGCTGTACATCGCCGCGATCGGCCCGAAGAACCTGGAGCAGACCGGCGAGATCGCCGACGGCGCGCTGCTGATCTTCCCCTCCGCCGAGCACCTGGAGGAGACCACCATCTCGTACCTGCGCGCCGGCCGGGAGAAGGCCGGACTGACCCTCGACGGGTTCGACGTCTGCCCGACCCTGCCGCTCGCCCTGGGCGACGACAAGGACGTGGCCCGGCTCGCCGACACCTTCCGCCCGTACACCGCGCTGTACGTCGGCGGCATGGGCAGCGCCAAGCAGAACTTCTACAACAAGCTCGCGCAGCGCATGGGGTACGAGAAGGAAGCCGCCGAGATCCAGCAGAAGTACCTGTCCGGGGACAAGCAGGGCGCCGCCGCCGCGGTCCCGCAGGACCTCATCGACAAGACCACGCTGCTGGGCTCCGTCGACCGCATCGCCGACCGGATGAAGGCCTACGCGGCCGCCGGGGTCACCACCCTCAGCCTCGCCCCGGCCGGCTTCACCCTGGAGGAGCGGCTCGCCTCCCTGCGGGCCGGCAGCGAGGCCCTGGAGCGCGCCGGTCTCGCCTAGTCGCCCGGGGACGGCCGGCGGAGGTTCAGCGGCCGTGGTGGGGGCTCGGGGGTCTTCCCCGCCACGGCCGTCACCGGGAACAACGCGCCGGGCGCCGCGCGGTTACGACCCGCGCGGCGCTTCTTTCCCGTCCCGTCTCCCACCGCCGTCCCGTACACCGTCGCCGTCCCGTCCCCCACCGCCATCCCGTCCCCCGTCGCCGTCCCGTCCCCCGTCGCGTGGCGGCCCTTTCCTCCCGGGCCGCCGCTCCTTCGTTCGGCCGAGTCGCCCCACATCCCTGTTGCGACGCCCCTGTGTCCGCATTTGACTCGTTCTCTGCGGGAACCCGCGGAATGCTGCGGAGGTGGCGTCCATGCTCTCGGCCAAGAGTCTGTTCCAGGAGATCCTCGACAACGACGAGTCCTTCCGGCTCTTCTGCTCCATCGCCGCCAGCGGAGAGTCCCAGGGCGGCTGGGAGAACGGGCGGATCGCCGCACTGGTCCCGCCCGCAGAGCGCGCGCTGGCCCCCAGGATCGCCCGCCACGGCGCCGACGAGGACAAGCACGGCCGCATCTTCAACGCCCTGTTGCGCAAGCGCGGGCTCACCCCCGTCCCCGTACCGCCCGAGACCGACTACACGATGCTCCTGGAACGGCACGGCATCGGCCTCGCCCACGACAAACTCCGCCGCGACGAGCCGCTCACCGTGCGGGACCTCATCGTCTACCTCGCCCACAGCAGGGTCACCGAACAACGCGCCGCCGAGCAGATGGCGATGCTCCGCGCCCACTTCGCCGACCACCCCGACATCGGCAGGGCGGTCCGCATGATCTCCCACGACGAGGACAACCACCTCGCCTACACCCACGAGGAACTGCTGCGATTCGCCGCCGCCGGACACGGCCGGCTGATCCAGCGCACCCTGCGCGAGTGCGCCCTCGCCGAGATCCGCGTCCACCGGGACGTCAGCCTCGCCGTCATGGCCCGCATGGGCCGCATCCTGCACTGGTCCCGCGCCAGGTCCGCGGTGCTCACGGCCGCCGTCCACGCCGCCTACGCCTACGAACGCCTCGCCGGCTGGCACCGCATGGTCACCCTCAGCATGCCCCGGCACCGCGACGCCCTGGGCGGACCGGAGACCCCCGCCCCCGAGTTCGCCTAGCGCGCCTCACAGCCAGCCGCGCCGCTTGAACAGCCGGTACAGCAACACCTCCAGGGAGGCCATGAGGGCGAGCACCCCGGGATACCCCCACGCCCATCGCAACTCCGGCATGTGCTGGAAGTTCATGCCGTAGATGCCCGCGATCAGCGTGGGCACCGCGGCCATCGCCGCCCACGCCGAGATCTTCCGCATGTCGTCGTTCTGCCGCACGCCCGTCTGCGCCAGATGCGCCGACAGGATGTCCGAGATCAGCCGGTCCAGGGCCTCCACGGACTCGTTCACGCGCGTGAGGTGGTCGCTCACGTCCCGGAAGAAGGGCCGCGCCTTGTCGTGCACGAAGGGCACCTCGGTGCCCATCGGACCGGTGCCGGCCAGCTTGATCAGCGGCAGTGCCAGCGGCCCGGTGGCCCGCCGGAACTCCAGCACCTGCCGCTTGAAGGTGTAGATCCGCGACGCGGTGTTGCGCGAACCCCCCAGCTCCGGCTGGAACACCTCCGCCTCCAGCTCGTCCAGGTCGGTCTGCAGCTCGGTCGCCACCTCCAGATAGTGGTCGACGATGGCGTCGGCGATCGCGTACAGCACGGCGGTCGGACCCTTGTCGAGCATCTCGGGCTCGTGCTCCAGCCGCCGCCGCACGGCAGCCAGGGGCGAACCCTCGCCGTGCCGCACGGTCACCACGAAACCCTCACCGACGAAGACCATCACCTCGCCGGCCGAGACGGTGTCGCCCTCGGGCTCGTACACCACCGGTTTCAGCACCATGAAGAGCGAGTCGTCGTACACCTCCAGTTTGGGCCGCTGATGTGCCTTGAGGGCGTCCTCCACGGCCAGCCGGTGCAGCCCGAACTCCTGGGTGACCAGGTCGAACTCCCGCTCGGACGGCTCATGCAGCCCGATCCACACGAAACCGCCCGCCGCACGGGCCTCGGCGAGCGCGTCCGACAGGTCGTCCGGGCCCTCTGTACGGTGCCCGTGCCGGTAGACGGCGCAGTCCACGATCACTCGGCGCATTCTCCCTTCGCCCGGCCATCAGTGCATTCCCTGATGCGCCTACCCTGTCCGCATGCCCACGCTGATCCTCGTAAGGCACGGACGCTCCACCGCCAACACCTCGGGCGTGCTCGCCGGATGGACGCCCGGCGTCTCCCTGGACGAGCGCGGGGCGGCGCAGGCCGCCGCGCTGCCCGGACGGCTCGCCGGCCTGCCGCTCTCCGAGGTCGTCACCAGCCCCCTGCAGCGCTGCCAGGAGACCGTACGGCCCCTGCTCGAGGCCCGCCCCGGCCTGCGCTCCCACACCGACGAGCGGATCGGGGAGTGCCACTACGGCGACTGGTCCGGCCGCAAGCTCGCCGAGCTGACGGACGAGCCGCTGATGGAGGTCGTGCAGGCCCACCCGTCCGCCGCCGCGTTCCCCGGCGGTGAGTCCATGCGGGCCATGCAGACCCGCGCCGCCGAGGCCGTACGCGAGTGGAACGCGCGCGTGGAGCGCGACCACGGCGCCGACGCCGTCTACCTCATGTGCTCCCACGGTGACATCATCAAATCCCTCGTCGCCGACGCCCTCGGCCTCCATCTCGACCTCTTCCAGCGGATCTCCGTGGAACCGTGTTCCATCACCGCCATCCGCTACACCCGCCTCAGGCCGTTTCTCGTCCGCCTCGGCGACACCGGGGACTTCGCTTCGCTCGCCCCGCGCGAGGAACCCGGCGAGGGCGACGCACCGGTCGGGGGCGGTGCGGGCGCACCGTGATCGTCGGCCGCAGTAGGGTGAAGCGATCCACCCAGTCGCTTGTCCGTACGGCCCACCCCGCCGAAACTCTCGAACTCAATGGAGACAGGACGTGTCCCGTCAGGTGTTCCTCTACGACCAGCCGGACCGGTTCGTGGCCGGCACGGTCGGACTGCCCGGGCGCCGTACGTTCTTCCTCCAGGCCACCGCAGGCCCCCGGGTGACCAGCGTGGTCCTGGAGAAGACCCAGGTCGCCGCGCTCGCCGAGCGCATGGACGAACTGCTCGACGAGGTCGTACGGCGTAGCGGCGGCAGCGCCGCCGTCCCCGCCATGGCGCCCTCGGAGATCTCCGACACCGCCCCGCTGGAGACCCCCGTCGAGGAGGAGTTCCGGGTCGGCACGATGGCGCTGGCCTGGGACGGTGAGGACCAGCGCATGATCGTCGAGGCGCAGGCCCTGGTGGAGCTGGAGGCCGACACCGAGGAAGACCTCGCCGAGGCCGAGGAACGCCTGCTCCAGGACGAGGAGAACGGCCCCCCGATGCTGCGGGTCCGGCTCACCGGCGCGCAGGCCCGGGCCTTCGCCAAGCGCGCCCTCGACGTCGTCAACGCCGGGCGGCCGCCGTGCCCGCTGTGCAGCCTCCCGCTCGATCCGGAAGGACACGTATGTCCGCGCCAGAACGGATACCGCCGCGGAGCGTGACGCCCACGGACCCGGCGGCCGACCCGGCCGCCGTCGCGTTGATCACGCACGGGGAACTCACCGTGCGCGGCCGCATCCGTGAGGCGTCCAACGCGGCGCTGTTCTGCACGGTCGCCCACGACGGCCGGGAAGCCACCTGCGTGTACAAGCCCGTGGCCGGGGAGCGCCCCCTGTGGGACTTCCCCGACGGCACGCTCGCGGGCCGGGAGACGGCCGCCTACACCGTCTCCGAGGCCACCGGCTGGGGGCTGGTGCCGCCGACCGTGCTGCGCGACGGACCCTATGGCGAGGGCATGGTCCAGCTGTGGATCGACGCCACCCCGGATGCGGAACTCCTCGCCCTGGTCGACGGCGAGGAGCCGGAACCCGGCTGGAGGGCCATCGGCCTCGCCGACGTCGGCGAGGGCCGGACCGCACTGCTGGTGCACGCCGACGACGAACGGCTGCGCCGGCTCGCCGTCCTCGACGCGGTGATCAACAACGCCGACCGCAAGGGCGGCCACCTGCTGCCCACCGCCGACGGCCGGCTCTACGGCATCGACCACGGCGTCACCTTCAACGTCGACGACAAGCTGCGCACGCTGCTGTGGGGCTGGGCCGGGGAACCGCTCACCCCGGAGGCCGTCGACGTCCTCGAGGGGCTGCGCGACGGCCTGCGCGGGGAGCTGGGCGAGCGGCTGGCCCGGCTGATCACCGCGGCCGAGATCGACGCCACGCGCGCGCGGGTCGACGCACTGCTCGCCTCGGGCCTCCACCCCGAGCCGAACGGGCAGTGGCCGGCCATCCCCTGGCCGCCGGTGTAAGCACACCGGGCGCCGAGACACAAGAACGCGGAACCGGTCATCCGGCTTGATCCCGTTCGTATCCGCCGCTCGGAGCCGGTTAGGCTCATGTACATGCATGCCTGGCCCGCTTCCGAGGTCCCCGCCCTGCCTGGTCAGGGCCGCGACCTGAGGATCCACGACACCGCGACCGGCGGTCTGGTCACCCTCGACCCCGGTCCCGTCGCCCGCATCTACGTCTGCGGCATCACCCCGTACGACGCGACCCACATGGGTCACGCGGCGACCTACAACGCGTTCGACCTCGTCCAGCGCGTGTGGCTCGACACCAAGCGGCAGGTCCACTACGTCCAGAACGTCACCGACGTCGACGATCCGCTGCTGGAGCGCGCGGTCCGGGACGGCGTCGACTGGGTCGCCCTCGCCGAGAAGGAGACCGCCCTCTTCCGCGAGGACATGACCGCCCTGCGGATGCTCCCGCCGCAGCACTACATAGGCGCCGTCGAGGCGATACCCGGCATCGTCCCGCTCGTGGAGCGGCTGCGTGAACTCGGCGCCGCCTACGAGCTGGACGGCGACATCTACTTCTCCGTCGAGTCCGACCCGCACTTCGGCGAGGTCTCGAACCTGGACGCGGCCGCCATGCGGCTGCTCTCCGCCGAGCGCGGCGGCGACCCCGAGCGCCCCGGCAAGAAGAACCCGCTCGACCCGATGCTGTGGATGGCCGCCCGTGAGGGCGAGCCCAGCTGGGACGGCGGCTCCCTCGGCCACGGCCGCCCCGGCTGGCACATCGAGTGCGTGGCCATCGCCCTCGACCACCTCGGCATGGGCTTCGACGTCCAGGGCGGCGGCTCCGACCTCGCCTTCCCGCACCACGAGATGGGCGCCTCGCACGCCCAGGTGCTCACCGGCGAGTTCCCCATGGCCAAGGCCTACGTCCACGCCGGCATGGTCGCCCTGCACGGCGAGAAGATGTCCAAGTCCAAGGGCAACCTCGTCTTCGTCTCCCGGCTGCGCCGGGACGGCGTCGACCCCGCCGCCATCCGGCTGGCCCTCCTCTCCCACCACTACCGCGCCGACTGGGAGTGGACCGACCAGGTCCTGCAGGACGCCCTCGCCCGCCTCGGCCACTGGCGCGCGGCCGTCTCCCGGCCCGACGGCCCGTCCGCCGACGCGACGGTCGAAGAGATCCGCGAGGCCCTGGCGAACGACCTGGACGCCCCCGCGGCCCTCGCGGCGGTGGACCGCTGGGCGGCCCGCCAGGAGTCGGAGGGCGGCACCGACACGGCCGCCCCCGGCGTCGTCACGCGTGCCGTGGACGCGCTGCTCGGGGTGGCTCTCTGAGCGGAGCGAGCGGGAGCGCCCCTTGAGCGGTGCGGGGAACTGCACGAGCAGCCAGGACGGGCCCGCAGCCGCGCAACGGTCCGAAGCGGCACCCGTAGCGCATCGCCGACGAGCAAGAAGGGGCGCTTCCCCCAGGGGAAGCGCCCCTTCTCCGTACCCTCAGTCCTCCGAACCGTCCTCGTCGTCCTCCCTGCCCCCGCCGCCACCGGCCGGAGGCCGCTGCTTCCCGCCCGGAGGGCCCACGTCCCGCCGCCGCAGATACCGCTCGAACTCGCGGGCGATCGCCTCACCCGACGCCTCCGGCAGCTCGGCCGTGTCCCGGGCCTCCTCCAGCGTCTGGACGTACTCGGCGACCTCGCTGTCCTCCGCGGCCAGCTGGTCCACGCCCACCTGCCAGGCACGCGCGTCCTCGGGCAGCTCACCCTGCGGCACACGCAGGTCCAGCAGGTCCTCCAGCCGGTTCAGCAGGGCCAGCGTGGCCTTCGGGTTGGGCGGCTGGGAGACGTAGTGCGGTACGGCCGCCCACAGCGACACCGCCGGGACGCCGGCGTGCGTGCACGCCTCCTGCAGGACGCCGACGATGCCCGTCGGGCCCTCGTACTTGGTCTCCTCCAGGTCCATGCGCTGGGCCAGGTCGGGATCGGACGTGACCCCGCTGACCGGCACCGGACGCGTGTGCGGGGTGTCACCGAGCAGCGCGCCCAGGATGACCACCAGCTCCACGCCCAGCTCGTGCGCGAAACCGAGCAGCTCGTTGCAGAACGAGCGCCACCGCATGGACGGTTCGATGCCGCGGACCAGCACCAGGTCGCGCGGCTTCTCGCCGCCGACCCGGACCACCGACAACCTTGTCGTCGGCCACGTGATCTTTCGCACACCGGCGTCCATGAACACCGTGGGCCGGTTCACCTGGAAGTCGTAGTAGTCCTCGGCGTCGAGCGCCGCGAAGACCTCGCCCTTCCATTCGCGTTCCAGATGCGCGACCGCCGTGGAGGCGGCGTCACCGGCATCGTTCCAGCCCTCGAACGCGGCCACCATGACTGGGTCGATCAGCTCGGGAACCCCCTCCAGCTCGATCACCCAGTGCCTCCTTCCGACGTGCCCTCGCTTGACTCACCAACCTTACGGCGTCCGGCGGGGGCGCCCGCAGCCCCCTTGTGTGGGGGAGTGACCGGATCACTGCCCCGTTCGCCGGGCGGGAACACCCGGCGCCCGCACTCGGAGGCGTACGACGGCCACGGCTCACGGCGTGGACCGCAGCCCCCGCTCCACGCTCGCGATGTGTGTGAGCCCCCGCCAGATCCGGGCCCGGGTGGCGGGCCCCGCCAGGCCGTCCGGCGGCGAACACGGCACCGAGTTGCCGGCACGGCGCACGATGCCCTGGTGGAACTCCACGTACATCGCGACCAGTTGCTCCCCCGACGGCCCGGCCTCCCGTCGCCCGGACACCGGATGTCCCGGCGGCCTTGATACGGCCGGGGCGCCGGACCCCGGACAGGCGCGAGGGGCGGCTCCAGCGGTGTGGAGCCACCCCTCGCGGTGTTCCGGACCCGGTGCGGCGGGGCCCGGCGCTGCGGTGCCGGACGGTTCCGGTCAGGGAGGTGAACCGGCCGGCGCCGAGGCCTACTTCTTGTCGAGCAGGTCCTTGACCTTCGCGCGGACGTCGTCCGTGGCGAGACCACGGATGGTCAGCGTGGTCCGGCGGCGCAGCACGTCGTCCGGCGTCTCGGCCCACTCGTGGTCACGGGCCCACACGACCTGCGCCCAGATCTCCGGCGCGTCGGGGTGGACGCGCTCGGCCAGTCCCGGGTGCTCGTTCGCCAGGCGGGCGATGTCGAAGGCGAGGGAGCCGTAGTGCGTCGCCAGGTGCTTGGCGGTGTCGGCGGCCATGCGCGGGCCGGGCGCCGGGTTGTCCACCAGCAGACGGTGGGCCACCGCGCGCGGGTTGGCGACACCGGGCAGCGGCAGCTTCTTCGGCAGCGAGGCGATCGGCTCGAAGTCGTCGCCGAGCGGGTGACCCGGCAGCGCCTCCAGCTTCTTCATGATCGTCCGGCCGATGTGGCGGAACGTCGTCCACTTGCCGCCCGCGACCGACAGCATCCCGGCCTTGCCCTCGGTCACCACGGTCTCGCGCTTGGCCTTGGCGGTGTCGCCGGGGCCGCCCGGCAGCACCCGCAGACCGGCGAAGGCGTAGGTGATCAGGTCGCGCTGGAGCTGCTGGTCCCGGACGGAGAACGCCGCCTCGTCCAGGATCTGGGCTATGTCCTTCTCCGTGACGGACACGTCCGCCGGGTCGCCCTCGAACTCCTCGTCGGTGGTGCCCAGCAGCAGCATGTCCTCCCACGGGAGGGCGAAGGTGATGCGGTACTTGTCGATCGGGGTGGCGAGCGCGGCCTTCCACGGCGAGGTGCGCTTCAGGACCAGGTGCGCGCCCTTGGACAGGCGGATGGACGGCGCCGCGTTCGGGTCCTCCATCTTGCGCAGGTGGTCGACCCACGGGCCGGTCGCGTTCAGCACCAGGCGGGCGTTGACGCCGAACTCGTCACCGGAGGTCCGGTCCTTCAGCTCGGCTCCCGTCACCCGGCCGTTGGTGAAGCGCAGCCCGGTGACCTCGGCGTGGTTCAGGACGACCGCACCGGACTCGACGGCCGCACGGACCGTCATCAGGGCCATGCGCGCGTCGTTCATCTGGTCGTCGCCGTACACGGCCACGGCCTTGAGGTTCTCGGTGCGCAGCTCGGGCACGTCCTGCGCCGCCTTGGCGGGCGAGAGCAGGTGGCCGACGCCGTCACCGAAGGCGGAGAGCGCGGAGTAGGCGAAGACGCCCGCGCCGAGCTTCGCCGCGCCGTGCGGCCCGCCCTTGTACACGGGGAGGTAGAAGGTGAGCGGGTTCGCCAGGTGGGGGGCCACCTGGCGGGAGACCGCACGGCGCTCGAAGTGGTTCTCCGCCACCAGCTTCACCGCGCCGGTCTGCAGGTAGCGCAGACCGCCGTGGAGCAGCTTGGAGGAGGCGGAGGACGTGGCACCGGCGAAGTCGCCGGCGTCGACCAGCGCCACCCTGAGCCCGGACTGCGCGGCGTGCCAGGCGGTGGAGATGCCCAGAATGCCGCCGCCGATCACAAGAAGGTCGTACGACGCCTTGGCGAGCTGCTCCCGGGTCTCGGCCCGGCTCGGGTTCGAGCCGGAGGCCGGGTGCGTGCCCAGGGCAGGCACGGACTGCAGGGTGGACTGACTGGTCATGTCGGGTACTTACTCCTCGTCAGAGATGTCTGAGCCGTCTCGGGGCACTCAGCTCTCGTCCTCGATCCAGCCCATGGTCCGGTCGACGGCCTTGAGCCAGTTCTTGTACTCACGGTCGCGGGTCTCCGCGTCCATGCGGGGGGTCCACTCGGCGGCCCGGCGCCAGTTGGCGCGCAGTTCGTCGGTGCTGGACCAGAAGCCGACGGCGAGGCCGGCGGCGTAGGCGGCGCCGAGGCAGGTGGTCTCGGCGACCATCGGGCGCACCACCGGTGCGTCGAGGACGTCGGCCAGGGTCTGCATCAGCAGGTTGTTGGCGGTCATGCCGCCGTCGACCTTGAGGGCCACCAGCTCGTCGCCGGAGTCCTTCACCATGGCGTCGGCGATCTCCCGCGTCTGCCAGGCGGTGGCCTCCAGGACGGCGCGCGCGAGGTGCGCCTTCGTGACGTACCGGGTCAGGCCGGCGATCACACCGCGGGCGTCGGAGCGCCAGTGCGGGGCGAACAGGCCGGAGAAGGCCGGCACGAAGTAGGCGCCGCCGTTGTCCTCGACCGAGAGAGCGAGCGTCTCGATCTCGGCGGCGGTGGAGATGAGGCCCATCTGGTCGCGCATCCACTGCACCAGCGAGCCGGTGACGGCGATCGAGCCCTCCAGGGCGTAGACCGTCGGCTGCTCGCCGATCTTGTAGCCGACGGTGGTCAGCAGACCGGCGTAAGAGTTGATGATCTTGTCGCCGGTGTTCATCACCATGAAGGTGCCGGTGCCGTAGGTCGACTTGGTCTCGCCCTCGGAGAAGCAGCACTGGCCGAACAGGGCCGCCTGCTGGTCGCCGAGCGCGGAGGCGACCGGGATGCCGCCGAGCAGCTCGCCCAGCTTGCCGCCGGTGATCTCGCCGTAGACCTCGGCCGAGGAGCGGATCTCCGGCAGGATCGCCAGCGGGACGCCGATGGACTCGGCGATCTTCTCGTCCCACTGCATCGTGTGCAGGTTCATGAGGAGGGTGCGGGAGGCGTTGGTGACGTCGGTGACGTGCTTGCCGCCGTTGACACCACCGGTCAGGTTCCAGATGACCCAGGTGTCCATGGTGCCGAAGAGGATGTCGCCCGCCTCGGCGCGCTCGCGCAGGCCGTCGACGTTGTCGAGCAGCCAGCGGGCCTTCGGGCCGGAGAAGTAGGAGGCCAGCGGCAGGCCGGTCTCACGGCGGAAGCGGTCCTGG
Organism: Streptomyces actinomycinicus; assembly: GCF_016741775.1. Lineage (GTDB taxonomy): Bacteria > Actinomycetota > Actinomycetes > Streptomycetales > Streptomycetaceae > Streptomyces > Streptomyces actinomycinicus. Next base: position 167,754 of record NZ_JAERRK010000021.1, read on the forward strand.
CCGACGTTGCGGCCCAGCTCCCGGCACAGGGCGTCGGTGCGGGTGTCCTGCCAGACGAGCGCGTTGTAGACGGGCTCACCGGTGTTCTTGTCCCACAGCACGGTGGTCTCGCGCTGGTTGGTGATGCCGATGGCCTTGATGTCGTCGCGGGTGATGCCGGCCTTCTGGACGGCTCCGGCGACGACCTCCTGGACGTTGGTCCAGATCTCGTTGGCGTTGTGCTCGACCCAGCCCGGCTTCGGGAAGATCTGCTCGTGCTCCTTCTGGTCGACGGAGACGATCCGGCCGTCCTTGTCGAAGACGATGCAGCGCGAGGAGGTCGTGCCCTGGTCGATCGCGGCGATGAACGGGCCTGCGGTGTGGGCGTCAGTCACTTTGTGCTCCTGAAAGGTCCGTGGTGATGGGGCTGTACGTACGGCGCGTGCTGTAAGACTCGGGGCGTCCTGAATCTTTCTAAGCAAAAGCGACGTTGTAGAGGCCTGCAGCGATGGCGCCGCCGATCAGCGGACCGACCACCGGGATCCAGGCGTAGCTCCAGTCGGAACCGCCCTTGTTGGGCAGCGGCAGCAGGGCGTGCACGATGCGCGGACCGAGGTCACGGGCCGGGTTGATCGCGTAGCCCGTCGGGCCGCCGAGCGACAGACCGATCGACACCACCACGAGGGCCGTGATCAGGCCGCCGAGGATGCCGAGTCCGTTGCCCTTGTCGTTCAGGCCCTGGGTGAGGACCGCGAGGATCAGCACGACGGTGCCGATGATCTCCGTGGCCAGGTTCTGCGCCACGTGCCGGATCTCCGGACCGGTGGAGAAGACGCCGAGGACCGGGCCCGCACCCTTCTCCTGGGCCTCGACCGCCTTGGCCGAGGTGGTCTGCGCGCCCGGACCGCCGACGATCTCCTTGTCGGTCAGGTGGGCCTGGAACTGGCCGTAGTAGGCGACCCAGACCAGAGCCGCGCCGATCATCGCGCCGAGCAGCTGGCCGGCGAAGTAGGTCGGAACGTTGCTCCAGTCGCTGTCCTTGATGGCCAGGGCGACGGTGACGGCCGGGTTGAGGTGTGCACCGGAGAGCGGCCCGGAGATGTACACCGCCGTCAGGACGGCGAAGCCCCACCCGAAGGTGATGGCGAGCCAGCCGGCGTTACGGGCCTTGGAGGCCTTCAGCGTCACGGCGGCGCAGACGCCGCCGCCGAGCAGGATGAGTATGGCGGTACCGATGGTCTCGCCGATGAAGATGTCGGAGCTGGACACCCGCGACTCCTTTGTCCTTCGTCCAGGGATAGCCCGAACCCCTGGTCCCGCCGGGGGTTCTGGCGCCCTCGGGGGTGAGAGCGATGCCGGCCCTTGGCGTTGTCACACTCTAGCGCGTATTGCCGGTAGGTGTTCGACAATGCCGACCGATGGACGGGAGTCTTGCTTCGGCGTTACGCGTGCGTCAAGAGTTCTGTTATCGAAAGCAGGATCGTTATTGATCGCCGTGGGTTATCGACCTTCGTGTACGGACGTGCGATCTAGGGTCATTTGTCCGTTTCAGGGTAGGCCGAGGGCCGGAACGCCGCCCGGCGTCCCGGCCCTTTCCACACAGGAGCCGCCGGGGCTCAGAACCGCCCGGCGCCCAGATCCCGGGAGACCGCGCGGGCGCAGTCCCGCACCGCGGCGATCAGCTCGGGCCGCAGCTCGCCCTCCGGGCACAGCCGCTCCACGGCGCCCGTGATGCCGACCGCACCCACCGGCATGCGACGCCGGTCGTGGATGGGGGCGGCGATGGACGCCACGCCCTCCCAGGTCTCCTCCACATCGGCCGCGTACCCACGCGCGCGCGTGATGTCCAGGAGGTGCTCGAAGTCACCGGGATCGCACACCGTGCGGTCGGTGAAGGGCTTACGGTCGCTCTCCAGCGCCTCGCTGTGTGCCACCGGGTCGTACGCCGACAGCACCTTGCCCAGCGCCGTGGAGTGCAGCGGCTGCATGGCCCCGATCTCCAGCACCTGCCGGCTGTCGTCCGGCCGGAAGACGTGGTGCACGATCAGGACGCCCTGCTGGTGCAGGACGCCCAGGTACACGCTCTCGCCGCTGGACCGGGCCAGGTCGTCGGCCCACACCAGGGCCCTGGCCCGCAGTTCGTGCACGTCCAGGTACGTGGTGCCGAGCCGCAGCAGCTCCGCGCCCAGCTGGTAGCGCCCGGAGGCGTCGTCCTGCTCCACGAACCCCTCCTGCTGGAGGGTGCGCAGGATGCCGTGGGCGGTGCCCTTGGCGAGGCCGAGCGACGAGGCGATGTCCGAGAGGCCGAGCCGCCGCTCGCCGCCCGCGAGCAACCGCAGCATCGCGGCCGCCCGTTCGAGCGACTGGATGTTCCGTGCCATCGCCGTTCTGCCTCCGTCCCCTTCGACCGCCGTCGACGCCATTACCGCCGTTCGGCAATGTCGAACACTACCGGTCCATGCCGACCTCCCGCTAACGGTTGGACGGCACCTGTTACATCACACGTGAACTGTGCGTGACACAGCAGCCACCCACATCCGGTTCCCAGGCGCCGGCCGCGTCCGCTTCACAGGAGCGATCCACCCCGGTGCACGGGAATCATTCCCGTCCGGTTCGTGGACGCCGCTGCCCATCCAAGCCCACTCCCGGTTACTCTGGCGCCGTGCGACAAGCCCCGCCCGACGGGGAAGCCGCATAGCCGACAGCCGTCGCATCCCAGGGAGCCCCTTCATGGCCTCGTTGCCAACGTCCCCTTCCGCCGACAGCCGGACCCGTGTGTCCGCGCTCCGCGAGGCCCTCGCCACCCGTGTGGTGGTCGCCGACGGAGCGATGGGCACCATGCTCCAGGCCCAGGAGCCGACCCTCGACGACTTCCAGCAGCTCGAGGGCTGCAACGAGATCCTCAACCTGACCCGCCCCGACATCGTCCGTTCGGTCCACGAGGCCTACTTCGGCGTGGGCGTCGACTGCGTGGAGACCAACACCTTCGGCGCCAACCACGCGGCGATGGCCGAGTACGACATCGCCGAGCGCGTGTACGAGCTGTCCGAGGCCGGCGCCCGCATCGCCCGCGAGACCGCCGACGAGTACACCGCCGGCGACGGCCGCCCGCGCTGGGTCCTCGGCTCGATCGGCCCCGGCACCAAGCTGCCCACCCTCGGCCACATCCCCTTCCTCACCATCCGGGACGGCTTCCAGGCCAACGCCGAGGGCCTGCTCGCCGGCGGCGCCGACGCCCTGATCGTGGAGACCACCCAGGACCTGCTGCAGACCAAGGCCTCCATCCTCGGCGCCCGCCGCGCCATGGACAACCTCGGCGTCGACGTCCCCCTGGTCTGCTCGATGGCCTTCGAGACCACCGGCACCATGCTCCTCGGCTCGGAGATCGGCGCGGCCCTGACCGCGCTGGAGCCGCTCGGCATCGACATGATCGGCCTGAACTGCTCGACCGGCCCGGCCGAGATGAGCGAGCACCTGCGCTACCTCGCCCGGCACTCGCGCATCCCGCTGCTGTGCATGCCGAACGCGGGCCTGCCCATCCTCACCAAGGACGGCGCCCACTTCCCACTCGGCCCGGAGGGCCTCGCGGACGCGCAGGAGAACTTCGTAAGGGACTACGGCCTGTCCCTGATCGGCGGCTGCTGCGGCACCACCCCCGAGCACCTGCGCCAGGTCGTGGACCGCGTCCGTGGTCTGGCTCCGGGTGAGCGTGATCCGCGTCCCGAGCCGGGTGCCGCGTCCCTCTAC
>NZ_JAERRK010000022.1 GCF_016741775.1 Streptomyces actinomycinicus
CCCTGTCGGCGGGTTTGTCTTCGAGCTTTTGGCTTTCGCCTCCGGCCTTTCGACGTTCACTACGTTAGCCCATTCCCTCGGCAACTCATAATCGAGTCTCGCGGGATTCGAATTCGGGCGCGCGGACGCGCCAGAAACGACCCCGTCGAGGGGCTTGTGCTAGGTAGTGGTTTGGCCGCTCCGGCTGCAGGCGATCGCCGTACCCGGTTCAGCGGCTCGGGATACATTACGCACCTTCTGGGGCCGAGTCAACTTCGGCGGCGCCTGGGGACGTGGGCCCGATAGGGGCTCACCGTCGGGTCGTTGGCCACCCAGAAGCGCCACGGGTGGAGGTCGCCATTGCCGCCCTCGCCGGCGACTCCGGTACGCGGTCCGCTGCGCACCTGGTCAGCGGGGGCCGGGGTGCCCGTGAGCATCTTCAGTGGCGTCTCGTCCGAGGTGCACGCGTCCGTGCCGTCCAGGGCCCGGTCGACCTCCAGGGCGGTGGCCAGCCGGGCCGGGCCCTTGGCCAGTTCCTTGTCGTTCCGGGCCGAAAGCCGTCGCTTGCGGGCCAGCTCGGCGCCCTCCACCACTTCACCCGCGCGCAGCAGCACGGCGCTCGCCCGGCCCTCCGGACCGCAGACGAGGTTCATGCAGTGCCACATCCCGTAGGTGAAGTAGACGTACACGTGTCCGGGCGGACCGAACATCACGGCGTTGCGGGCGGTCCGGCCTCGGTAGGCGTGCGAGCCGGGGTCGTTCGGGCCGTCGTACGCCTCCACCTCTGTGAGGCGGAGTGCGATCGGGCCGTCGGGTGTCGCCCGGACCAGGATGCGCCCCAGGAGGTCCGGCGCGACCTCCAGGACCGGGCGGTCGAAGAAGGCGCGGGGCAATGGCGTACGGTCCGGGGGCGCGATCATGCCCTCCGAGGGTAGTGCAGAGGGAGCACGGCGCCGGCGGAACCGGCGGCGGGCGGATCGCGTTTGTACGGGGCGAGGGTCCATTCGTAAAGGGAGAGTCAATGGCGTTCAAGAAGCTGCTCGCGAGCCTCGGGGCCGGCGGGGCGTCGGTCGAGACGGTGCTGACCGAGGTCAACGTCGTCCCGGGTGGTGTCGTCCAGGGTGAGGTGCGGATCCAGGGCGGGTCCGTGAACCAGGCCATCGAGGGGCTGTCCGTCGGCCTGCAGGCCAAGGTCGAGGTGGAGAGCGGCGACCAGGAGTACAAGCAGGACATCGAGTTCACCAAGGTGCAGCTCGGCGGTGCCTTCGAGCTGCAGGCGGGTGCCGTGCACGCGGTGCCGTTCGGTCTGGAGATCCCCTGGGAGACCCCGGTCACCATGATCGACGGCCAGGCGCTGCGCGGGATGAACATCGGTGTGACGACCGAGCTGGCGATCGCGCGTGCCGTGGACTCCGGCGACCTGGACCCGATCAACGTGCACCCGCTGCCGGCGCAGAAGGCGATCCTGGACGCCTTCATCCAGCTGGGCTTCCGCTTCAAGAACGCGGACATGGAGCGCGGCCACATCCGGGGTACGCGGCAGAGGCTGCCGTTCTACCAGGAGATCGAGTTCTTCCCGCCGTCGCAGTACCGGGGTCTGAACCAGGTCGAGCTGAGCTTCGTGGCCGACGAGCACGCGATGGACGTCGTGCTGGAGATGGACAAGAAGCCCGGTCTGTTCAGCGAGGGCTCGGACACGTACCGCTCCTTCCAGGTGGGTCTGAACGACTGGCAGGGGACCGACTGGGCGGCGTACCTCAACCAGTGGCTGTCCGAGGTCGGTAGCAAGCGCAACTGGTTCTAGGCTCGGTAGCTGCTGGTTCCAGATCATCGATCAGGAGGTACCGAGGTGACCGAGCACAAGCGGCGGCCGCTCCCCCACGACTTCCACCCGCCCGTGCCGTCGTTCACGGTGACGAGTACGGACGTCGAGGAAGGCGCGACGCTCAAGGGCGACCAGGTCCACGCGGAGGGCAACACCTCGCCGCAGCTGCGGTGGGAGGGTTTCCCGGCGGAGACCAAGAGCTTTGCCGTGACGTGCTACGACCCCGACGCGCCGACCGGCAGCGGGTTCTGGCACTGGGTCCTGTTCGACATCCCGGCCTCGGTGACGGAGCTGCCGGCGGGTGCGGGCAGCGGGAAGTTCGAGGGGCTGCCGGCGGGTGCCGTGCACGTGCGGAACGACTACGGGACGAAGGACTTCGGCGGTGCCGCTCCGCCGCCCGGGGACGGCCCGCACCGGTACGTCTTCACGGTGTACGCCGTGGACCAGGAGAAGCTGGGGCCGGATGCGGACGTCTCGCCGGCCGTCGTCGGCTTCAACCTGCGGTTCCACGCGATCGCGCGCGCCCAGCTCATCGGTGAGTACGAGAACCCCGCGAAGGGCTGACCGCAGCGCCTCGATTCAGCCGAGCGTTCATTGAACGTTTGCCCGTCTCCGGTCTTGGAAGTGATCGGAGGCGGGCATTTTTTATTGCGTTGTCCATCTCGGCGCGCCCGTCCAGAGTTGATCCATGCCCGCCGGGGGGCGGGCAGGTGCGCACGGGAGGTGGGCTGGATGCGTGACACGCTGGTGCTGAACGCGAGCTTCGAGCCGCTGTCGACGGTGACTCTGAACCGAGCCGTCGTCCTGGTGCTCCAGGACAAGGCCGTGGTCGAGCAGTCCCATCCCGAACTGCGCATGCGCGGGGCCGATGTCGACATACCCGCGCCTCGTGTGATCAGGCTGTGCCGGTACGTGAGAGTGCCGTTCCGAAGACAAGCCCCGTGGTCGCGGAGGGGTGTGCTGGTCCGGGACCGGCACCGGTGCGCGTACTGCGGGCGGCGGGCGACGACCGTGGACCACGTGGTACCGCGGGCGCAGGGCGGGCAGGACACGTGGCTGAACACGGTGGCCGCGTGCGCGGAGGACAACCACCGCAAGGCGAACCGGACTCCGGCGGAGGCGGGGATGGCGCTGCTGCGGGAGCCGTTCGAGCCTACTCCGGCGGATGCGATGCTCCTGGCGCTGGGGCAGGAGGACTTCGCCGCGCTTCCCGAGTGGCTCGCCAGGGATGCGGCCTAGGCGCCTGCCGGGCTTTGCTCGTCGGCGGCTGCGGTTCGCCGCGGGCTGATCGCGCCGTTCCCCGCGCGCCTTGCAGGGGCGCGCGGGAGGAACCCGGTGTCCGTGAGGGGTCGTCAGTCGATGCTGGGCTTCTCGCGGCGCTCCTGGCCTGCGCCGCTGTCGCCGGATGAGCCGTTGCCCCGCGAACCTCCGCCCAGTGGGCCGAAGTTGCCCATCGCGCCGGACAGGCCCTTGAGGGCGTCGCCGATCTCGCTGGGGACGATCCAGAGCTTGTTGGCGTCTCCTTCGGCGATCTTCGGGAGCATCTGGAGGTACTGGTAGCTCAGGAGCTTCTGGTCCGGGTCGCCGGCGTGGATGGCCTCGAACACCGTACGGACCGCCTGGGCCTCACCCTCGGCGCGCAGGGCGGCTGCCTTGGCCTCACCTTCGGCGCGCAGGATCTGGGACTGCTTCTCGCCCTCGGCGGTGAGGATGGCGGCCTGGCGCGTACCTTCGGCGGTGAGGATGGCGGCGCGCTTGTCACGGTCGGCGCGCATCTGCTTCTCCATCGAGTCCTGGATGGAGGTGGGCGGCTCGATGGCCTTCAGTTCGACGCGGTTGACGCGGATCCCCCACTTGCCGGTGGCCTCGTCGAGGACGCCGCGCAGGGCCGCGTTGATCTCCTCGCGGGAGGTCAGGGTGCGTTCCAGGTCCATGCCACCGATGATGTTGCGCAGTGTGGTGACGGTGAGCTGCTCGATCGCCTGGATGTAGCTGGCGACCTCGTAGGTGGCGGCCCGGGCATCGGTGACCTGGTAGTAGATGACGGTGTCGATGTTCACGACCAGGTTGTCCTGGGTGATCACCGGCTGGGGCGGGAACGGTACGACCTGTTCGCGCAGGTCGATGCGGTTGCGGATGGTGTCGATGAACGGAACCACGATGTTGAGACCCGCGTTCAGGGTCCGCGTGTAGCGGCCGAAGCGCTCGACGATGGCGGCGCTCGCCTGTGGGATGACTTGGATCGTCTTGATCAGGGCGATGAAGACCAACACCACCAGAATGATCAGGACGATGATGACCGGTTCCATCGTCGTTCCCCGTACCCTTCTCCGCTTCGGCGCCTTCGGCAGATCTCATGACTGTTGAAGATCTTGCTGGTCGAGTCTGACAGACCGTCGCGCAACTCGTGAGTCGTTCTCGGTGAGTTGTCCTCAGATGACGACGGCGGTGGCTCCTTCGATCTCCACGACGTCCACCTCCTGGCCCACTTCGTAGGCGCGGCCGGTGTCGAGGGCGCGGGCCGACCAGACTTCTCCGGCGAGTTTGATCCGGCCGCCGGAGCCGTCGACCCGTTCCAGTACGACGGCCTGTCTGCCCTTCAAGGCCTCTACGCCGGTGGCGAGTCGGGGGCGCTGCCGGCTGTGCCGGGCCGCGATGGGCCGGACGACGGCGATGAGGGCGACGGAGACGACGACGAACGTGAGGACCTGGATGACGGCGCCGGGTCCGAGGGCGGAGACGACGGCCGCGGCGACGGCCCCCACCGCGAGCATGCCGAACTCCGGCATGGCCGTCACGACGAGCGGGATTCCGAGCGCCGCCGCGCCGACGAGCCACCACACCCATGCGTCGATGTCGTTCACATGGTCATGGTAGGACCGCGGCCGGGCGGCGGACAGAGCGCGAACGGGGGTGGAGCGGGCTCGGACGCGGGGTCAGGACAGCGGCAGTCCCTGGGCAGTCCAGCGCTCGCCGACCTGCTCCACGACGAGCGGGAGGCCGAAGCAGCGGGAGAGGTTGCGGGAGGTCAGTTCCAGCTCGATGGGGCCGGCGGCGAGGACCTTGCCCTGGCGGATCATGAGGACGTGGGTGAAGCCGGGGGCGATCTCCTCGACGTGGTGGGTCACCATGATCATGGAGGGCGCGATGGGGTCGCGCGCGAGCCTGCCGAGGCGGCGGACCAGGTCCTCGCGGCCGCCGAGGTCGAGGCCGGCGGCGGGCTCGTCCAGCAGGAGCAGCTCGGGGTCGGTCATCAGGGCGCGGGCGATCAGGGTGCGCTTGCGCTCGCCCTCGGAGAGGGTGCCGAACTTCCGCTCGAGGTAATCGCTCATGCCGAGGCGGTCGAGGAAGGCGCGGGCGCGCTGCTCGTCGACCTCGTCGTACTCCTCCTGCCAGTGCGCGGTCATGCCGTAGGCGGCGGTGAGCACGGTCTCGAGGACGGTCTGGCGCTTGGGGAGCTTGTCGGCCATGGCGATGCCGGCCATGCCGATGCGGGGGCGCAGGTCGAAGACGTCGACCTTGCCGAGGGTGTCGCCGAGGATGGTGGCGGTGCCCTTGCTGGGGAACAGGTAGCTGGAGGCGACGTTCAGGAGGGTGGTCTTGCCGGCGCCGTTGGGGCCCAGGATGACCCAGCGCTCGCCCTCCTTCACCGACCAGGAGACCTGGTCCACCAGAGCCCGGCCCTCGCGGACCACGGATACGTCCTCAAGCTCCAGAACGTCGCTCATGAGCGTGTTGTCTCCCCTTGCAGTGTGGCCGGTCTCGGCTGTCGCGTACGCCAGTGGCTCGGGTCCGCCGCGCCTGTGGGCGCCGCCCTTATGAAATCTACGCCACGAGTGCCCCGCTCCATTCCATCGGTCCGGTCCTTAGGGTGGGGGCATGCTCTCGGAACCGCGTTCAGGACGCCTCGCCGCTTGGGGAAATGCCCTTTTGGCCGGACTTATCTCGCCCGATGACGCCGTGCTCGCCGTCGTGGGCGAGGACGCCGTGCACCGGGTGGAGGGGCTGCCCGGTGAGTCCGCGCCGGTCGGGCTCACGCTCGCGCTGGGGCGGCTGCGCAGGCTGGGGGTGGCCGGGCTGCGGGTGGCGCTGCCCGCGCCGGGGCACCCGCTGGGGCTGAGCGGTCCGCCGGAGTTCAATGCGCGGGCGCTGGAGGCCGAGGAGGCCGTGGTCTGTCACGGTGCCGCGTTCGGGCTGGTGCCGGAGGTGTACGAGGCCGGGCCCGCGGGCGATGTGCATGCCGAGGTGGTGTGGCAGTTGCTGCCGGTGCGGGAGGCTCCGCCCGCGGACGTGCCGTCGCTCGGCGAGGCCGAGCGGGAACTGGCGGAGGCCCTCCGGGATGCGACCGAGGTGCTGTCGAAACTGGACGTCGCCGGGTCGGGTCCGGTGGCGGAGGCGGCGATCGACGCGTACCGGGCCCGGTCCGAGCGGGGCCGGGAGGTGCTGGCGCCGGGGTACCCGCCGCGGGCGGTGCGCGTGCTGGAGCTTGCGCAGCGGGTGGGTCTGCTGGTGTCGCTGGCGTACGACCGCGGGCACGGGGGTGCGGTCAGCTCCGCCGAGATGGCGGCGCGGTCCGAGGCGCTGCGGCCGGTGGAGCGGACGGCCCGGCGGGCGCAGGTGGCGGCGTACAACGCGTTCGTGGAGGAGCGGGAGCGGGGAGTCCGGTGAGCGTCGGCCGTCCCGCCCCGCCCCTGCCGTCGGCGTCATCGGGGGTGGCCGCCCCCGGTCCTGCACAGCGGCCCTGAGCGGGCCCGGTCCCCGGACGCCGGACGGGCTGTCCCTCGCCGGCCGGCGCCGGGGAAGAGGATCGCTGTGGGCCTCAGTGGTTGATGCCCAGGTTGCCGAAGGCCGGGTTCAGCGCGCCGATGACGTTCACGCTGTTGCCGACCGCGTTCACCGGGATGTGCACCGGGGCCTGGACGAGGTTGCCGGAGACGACACCCGGAGAGCCGTGGGCCTCGCCGGCGGCCTGGGCGCCGCCGTGGGCGGAGGCCATTCCCGCACCGGCGGCCACCAGACCGCCGGCCACCATCGTCACGGCCGCTGCCTTCTTCAGGTTCTTCACTTTCAACCCCTCCTAGGCGTTCACCGCGGCGGTTCGCCGCAGCACGCACTGGAGAACGGCGGAGATCACCGGAGGATGCGCCGTCCGGGTGACATTCCCACGACGGTATGAATCTCAGTCCGGAGCGGAACTTTCCGTGTTGCCGTGCGTGAGGCGTTGGTCAGGGCGTTTCAGCCGGTGACGCCATGGCGTACGGCCCACAGCGCGGCCTGGGTGCGGTCGGCGAGGTCGAGCTTCATGAGGATGTTGGAGACGTGCGTCTTGACGGTCTTCTCGGAGAGTACGAGGGCACGGGCTATCTCGCGGTTGGAGCGGCCGTCCGCGATCAGACCGAGCACCTCGCGCTCCCGGTCGGTGAGGGAGCTTCCTCTGCCCTGGCCCGTGTGGGCCTCCTCCTGGGACAGCAGGGCGTCGGCGACCTCCGGCTGGAGCAGGACGTGCCCCGCGTGCACGGATCGGATGGCGCCGGCGAGGGCGTCGGGGTCCACGTCCTTGTAGACGTACCCGGCGGCGCCCGCGCGCAGGGCCGGGACGACCGTGCGCTGCTCGGTGAAGCTGGTGACGATCAGCACGCGCGCGGGGTTGTCGAGTTCGCGCAGCCGGCGCAGGGCGTCGATGCCGTCCGTGCCCGGCATCTTGACGTCCATGAGGACGACGTCGGGCCGCAGTTCCTCGGCGCGGGCGACGCCCTCGGCGCCGTCCGCGGCCTCGCCGACGACCTCGATGTCGTCCTGTACCTCGAGGAAGGTGCGCAGGCCCCGGCGGACGACCTGGTGGTCGTCGACGAGGAGCACTCTGATCGGTTCACCCACCGGGGACCTCCATCTCGATCGTGGTGCCCTTGCCGGGCGCCGATTCCACGGTCAGCGTGCCGCCGACCACGCCGGCCCGGTCGCGCATCGAGACCAGGCCGAGGTGGCGCCCGGCACGGCGGACCGCCGTCGGGTCGAAGCCGCTGCCGTCGTCGGTGACACGCAGCACGGCGCCGCCGCCGCGCCGGCCCACGGTGACGTCGACGTGCTCGGCGCCGGAGTGGCGCAGGGCGTTGTGCAGGGCTTCCTGGGCGACCCTGAGCAGGGCCTCCTCCTGGGCGGCGGGCAGGGCGCGGAAGCCGTTGCCGATGAAGGTCACGCGCGCGGTGTGGGCGCGGTCGAGGACCTGGATCTGGGTGCGGAGGGTGGCGAGCAGGCCGTCCTCGTCCAGCGCGGCGGGCCGCAACTCCACCACTGCGGCACGCAGTTCGTCGACGGCCTCGGCGGCGAGCGCGGCGACCTGGTGCAGTTCGCCCTTGGCGCGGGCGGGGTCGCGGTCGACGAGCGCTGCCGCCGCCTGGGCGGTGAGGCGCAGCGAGAAGAGTTTCTGGCTGACCGCGTCGTGCAGCTCGTGGGCGAGCCGGGAGCGTTCCTCGGCGATGGTCAGTTCGCGGCTGCGTTCGTAGAGGCGGGCGTTGGTGAGGGCGATGGCGGCGTGCTGGGCGAGGATGGCGAGCAGTTCCTCGTCCTCCTCGGTGAAGCCGCAGCTCCCGTGGGACGCCGAGCACGGGGCCTGTGAGGGGTTTCCGCCCGGCGGGCGCAGCTTGTTCGCCAGGAACAGCGCGCCGATCACCTCGTCGCCGTCGCGGATGGGCAGGCCCAGGAAGTCGACCAGGTCGGGGTGGGCGGACGGCCAGCCCTCGAAACGGGGGTCCTTGCGCACGTCGGCGAGACGCTCGGCCTTCGCCTCGTGCAGCATCGCGGCGAGGATGCCGTGCTGGCGCGGGAGCGGGCCGATGGCACGCCACTGCTCCTCGCTGACGCCGTCCACGACGAACTGGGCGAAGCCGCCGTGGTCGTCGGGGACGCCGAGGGCGGCGTACTGCGCGTCGAGCAGCTCACGGGCGGAGGCGACGATCGTCTTGAGGACGTCGCGCACCTCCAGGTGCCTGCTCATGGCCAGCAGCGCGGAACTCACCGCGGCGAGGCCGGACCGGGGGCCTTGACTCATGTCCTCACGGTACCGGCGGGGTGTGACAGGGCGGATCGGACCGGTGGCGGCCGGACCCGGTCCGCTGGGCCTAGGGCCGCCGGAGTAGGCCCGGGGTCCGGTACGCGGGGCGTACGCCGAAGGGACCCGGCGGATTGCGGCCCGCGTCCGAGGCGGCCCGGGCGGTGCCGTTCCTACGTTGTGGTCACCGCCCGACGGGGGCGGTGACCGACGAGGGGACGGTGACCATGCCGGTAGCGATCATCACGGGGGCTTCGAAGGGGCTGGGGCGGGCGCTGGCCGAGGCGCTGGCCGGGCGCGGCTGGGATCTGGTGCTGGACGCCCGGGGTGCGGGCGCCCTGGAGGAGGCCGCGCAGGCCGTGGCGCGGCACGGCACGCGCGTGTCGGCGCTGCCGGGTGACGTCACGGACGGCGCGCACCGGGCCGGGCTGGTGGCCGCCGCGTGGCGGCTGGGCGGTGTCGATCTGGTCGTGAGCAATGCGAGCGCGCTGGGGGCCGAGCCCCTGGTGCGGCTGGCGGAGCAGCCGCTGGAGGGATTGCGGCGGGCGCTGGAGGTGAACGTGGTGGCGGCGCTGGGGCTGGTCCAGGAGGCGCTGCCGCTGTTGCAGGCGTCGCCGGCGGGCACGGTGATCGCGGTCACCTCGGACGCGGCGGCGGAGGCGTACGAGACCTGGGGCGGCTACGGCGCCTCGAAGGCGGCCCTCGACCGGCTCACCGCCGTGCTCGGTGTGGAGGAGCCGGGGCTGAGGGTGTGGGCGGTGGATCCCGGGGACATGGCGACGGACCTCTATACGGCGGCCGTACCGGACGACCGTGGTCCGCGTCCGGCGCCCGCGGGGGTCGTACCGGCCTTCCTGCGGCTGCTGGACGAGCGGCCGGCGAGCGGGCGGTACGCGGCGCCGTCGCTGGTGGCGGGGCGATGAGGACGGTCCCGCGGGTCCCCGGGGAGCTGTCCGCGCGGGTGCCGGCCGAGCAGCGCGGGCCGGGTCTGGGGCGGGACGCCGTACGGCTGCTGGTGTCGCGCGGGACGCAGGTGGCGCACCACGTGTTCCGGGAGCTGCCGGAACTGCTGCGGGCCGGGGACGTGCTGGTGGTGAACACCTCGCCGACGCTGGCCGCCGCGGTGGACGGGCGGGTCGGGCACGCGCACGTGGTGGTGCACTTCTCCACACGCGGGGACGACGGACGGTGGGCGGTCGAGCTGCGGGAACCGGACGGGCGCGGTACTACACGCGCGCGTGCGGGCTCGCCCGCGGGTACGGAGGTCTCCTTGCCGGGCGGGGGCCGGCTGAAGCTGGTCGAGCCGCTGAGCGCGCGGAGGGAGCGGCTGGAGCCGCCGGGCGCGGGGAGGGAGCGGGTGGAGCCGGCGGGGCCGCCGGGCGCGGGCGGGGAGCGGCTGTGGTGGGCGCGGGTGGTCGGGGCGGACGTGAGGGAGGTGCTGTGGGAGCACGGGCGGCCCATCCGTTACTCCTATACGGAGCGGGACCAGCCGCTGGCGGCGTACCAGACGGTGTTCGCGCTGCCGTCGCCGGACGGGGCGGGCAGTGCGGAGATGCCGAGTGCGGCCCGCCCCTTCACGGCACGGCTGGTGACGGAGCTGGTGAGCCGGGGGGTGCAGTTCGCGCCGGTGACGCTGCACACCGGGGTGTCGTCGGCGGAGGCGCACGAGCCGCCGTATCCGGAGCGGTTCGTGGTGCCCGAGGCGTCGGCGCGGCTGATCAACCAGGCGGGTGCGGGGGGCGGCCGGGTGATCGCGGTCGGGACGACCGCCGTGCGGGCCGTGGAGTCGGCGGTCGGGCCGGACGGGGTGGTGCGGGCGGCCTCGGGGTGGACGGATCTGGTGGTCACGCCGGAGCGGGGGGTGGGGGTCGTGGCCGGGCTGCTGACCGGACTGCACGAGCCGGAGGCCTCGCACCTGCTGATGCTGGAGGCGGTGGCCGGCTCGGCGGCGGTGGCCCGTGCGTACGAGGAGGCGCTGGACGGGCTCTATCTGTGGCACGAGTTCGGCGACGTCCATCTCATCCTCCCGGATGAGACCGCTCACGCAGAGCATTGCGACGGCAACGTGTCGTAAGTATGCCGGGTGTGCCGTGTGAGCCCGCGCATAGGGCCCACATCACGTACGAAAGGGCATAGGAGATAAACCACCCCTAGGTGAACGGGACAGACGGCCTAGTCTGTCCCGATTTGCCCTTCCCTGATCCACTATGCAGGGTCGTACGTCACACCTTTGCCTGGGCATTTTGCGCCAGCTAAGAATTGCTTCCGTCGCTCAGCGCCGCGGGTTCCAGACGCGGCGTTCGTGCGGGAGGAGCAGATTCCCCCGGCGGACGCAGGAGCGACCTCCGCGCTACACGAAGAGGTCCATCAGCCATGCCCAAGAACATCCTCAGCCGTGCTCATAGTCGGGTCCTGACCAAGCAGCACAAGATCGCTGTCGCCGGCGTCGCCGCCCTCGGCACCGCCGCCATCGCCCTCTCGGCCACCCCCAGCAGCGCCGAGACGGTCACCACCGGCGCCCCCGCCGCGAACACCCAGGTCGCCACCGGCCTCGCCCTGCAGAACGTCAAGGGCACGGTCACCGACCAGCTCGCCGCCGAGAACATCAAGCTCGACACCTTCGCGGCGCAGAAGAAGGCCGCCGACCAGGCCGTCGCCAAGAAGGCCGCCGACCAGGCCGCCGCGAAGAAGGCCGCGGAGGCCGCCGCGAAGAAGGCCGCCGCCGAGGCCGCCGCCAAGGCCGCCGCGAAGAAGGCCGCCCAGGAGCGCGCCGCCCAGCAGGCCGCCGCGACGCGCTCCGTGCAGCGCCCGCAGATGCAGCCGGTCGCCGCGAAGACCTACGCGAACAACCTGGACGGCTGGATCCGCCAGGCCCTGGACATCATGAAGTCCAAGGGCATCCCGGGCAGCTACAACGGCCTGCACAAGAACATCATGCGTGAGTCCTCCGGCAACCCCAACGCCATCAACAACTGGGACATCAACGCGATCAACGGCATCCCGTCCAAGGGCCTGCTGCAGGTCATCCCGCCGACCTTCCAGGCGTACCACGTCGCCGGAACCTCGTGGAACATCTACGACCCGGTCGCCAACATCACCGCCGCCGCCAACTACGCGGCCGACAAGTACGGCTCGATCGACAACGTGAACAGCGCGTACTGAGGCCTGGCGCGGGACCTCTGACAACGCGGAAGGGCGGCACCCCCGAGGGGTGCCGCCCTTCACGTCGTCCGGCCGCGGTTACTTCCGCATGACCTCCGGCTCGTGGCGGCGCAGGAAGCGGGACACGAAGAAGCCGCAGATCACACCGAGCGCGATCAGCGCGACCATGTCCAGGCCCCAGGCCGAGGCCTGGTGGTCCCACAGCGGGTCGGTGCTGCCCGGGTCGTCGGTGTTCGGGGCGATGTTGTTGAAGTCGAGCGTGGCGCCGGCCGCGGCCACCGCCCAGCGCGACGGCATCAGGTACGAGAACTCGTTCACACCGAGCGTGCCGTGCAGGGTGAAGAGGCAGCCGGTGAAGACGACCTGGATGATCGCGAACATCACCAGCAGCGGCATGGTCTTCTCGGCGG
This sequence comes from Streptomyces actinomycinicus, assembly GCF_016741775.1. Lineage (GTDB taxonomy): Bacteria > Actinomycetota > Actinomycetes > Streptomycetales > Streptomycetaceae > Streptomyces > Streptomyces actinomycinicus. The sequence continues at coordinate 12,425 of NZ_JAERRK010000022.1, forward strand.
TCTTCACCAGCGAGGAGATCACCAGGCCGACCATCATCGAGGTGAAGCCCAGCGCCATGATCGGCACGCACAGCTCGACCAGCGTCGAGCCGCCGAGGACGAGCCCCTCCTGCGGGATCTCCCGGCTGGAGAAACCGATCACGCCGACCATCAGGCCCTGCAGCACCGTGATGGCGCCGAGCACGACCACCTTCGACATCAGGTACGCCGACCGGGACAGGCCGGTCGCGCGCTCCCGCTCGTAGATCACCCGTTCCTTGATCAGCTCACGGACCGAGTTCGCGGCACCCGCGAAGCACGCGCCGACGGCGAGGATCAGCAGGACGGTGGTCGCCGTGCCGTTGGGCACGTGCAGTCCGGTCTTCGGGTTGACCGCCTCGTTGACCAGCAGCCCCTTGTTGCTGTCGATCAGCAGGCTGACCGCGCCGAGGACCGCGGGCAGGATCACCGTCAGCGCCAGGAAGCCCTTGTCGGAGGCGATGACCGACACGTAGCGCCGCATCAGGGTCATCAGCTGCGAGACCCAGCTCTGCGGCTTGGGCGGCTTCATCGCCTGCGGCGGAGGCATGGGTACGGACTGCGGGGCGATCGCGTCGATGTCCGCGGCGTACATCTGGTAGTGCTGCGAGCCCTTCCAGCGGCCCGCCCAGTCGTAGTCGCGGTAGTTCTCGAAGGCGGAGAAGACGTCGGCCCAGCTGTCGTAGCCGAAGAAGTTCAGCGCCTCCTCCGGCGGGCCGAAGTAGGCCACCGAACCGCCGGGCGCCATCACCAGGAGCTTGTCGCAGATCGCCAGCTCGGCCACGGAGTGGGTGACCACGAGGACCGTGCGGCCGTCGTCGGCGAGGCCGCGCAGCAGCTGCATGACGTCGCGGTCCATACCCGGGTCCAGGCCGGAGGTCGGCTCGTCCAGGAAGATCAGCGACGGCTTGGTGAGCAGTTCCAGGGCCACCGACACGCGCTTGCGCTGGCCACCGGAGAGGGACGTGACCTTCTTGTCCTTGTGGATGTCGAGCTTCAGTTCGCGCAGCACCTCGTCGATGCGGGCGTCGCGCTCCTGCGCGGTGGTGTCGGCCGGGAAGCGCAGCTTGGCCGCGTACTTCAGGGCCTTCTTGACGCTCAGCTCCTTGTGCAGGATGTCGTCCTGCGGGACCAGACCGATGCGCTGGCGCAGCTCGGCGAACTGCTTGTACAGGTTCCGGTTGTCGTAGAGGACCTCGCCCTGGTTGGCGGGCCGGTAGCCGGTGAGCGCCTTGAGCAGGGTCGACTTGCCGGAGCCGGACGGTCCGATGACCGCGATCAGCGACTTCTCCGGGACGCCGAAGGACACGTCCTTCAGGATCTGCTTGCCGCCGTCCACCGTGACGGTGAGGTGGCGGGCGGAGAAGGAGACCTCACCGGTGTCGACGAACTCCTCGAGGCGGTCGCCGACGATCCGGAAGGTGGAGTGGCCGACGCCGACGATGTCGCTCGGGCCGAGCAGCGCGGAGCCGCCCTTGGCGATGGGCTGACCGTTGACGTAGGTGCCGTTGTGCGAGCCGAGGTCGCGGATCTCGAAGCGGCCGTCGGGCGTGGCGTGGAACTCGGCGTGGTTCCGGGAGACCTGCAGGTCGGAGACGACCAGGTCGTTCTCCAGGGCGCGGCCGATGCGCATCACGCGGCCGAGCGCGAACTGGTGGAACGTGGTCGGGCTGCGGTCGCCGTAGACCGGCGGCGCCCCCGCGGCACCACCGGGGGTCTTCTGCACGTACTGGTCGGCCGGGCCGCCCTGCTGCTGCGGGAACCCGGGCGTCTGCTGCCAGCCGGGCTGCGGGGGCTGCTGCTGGGCCGGTGCCTGGTGCGGCACGCCCTGGTGCGGCGCCGCCTGCTGCGGGGCCGCCTGCTGCGGGGCCGCCTGCTGCTGGGCCCAGCCGGGCGCGCCTGCGCCCTGGGCCGCGTACGGCGCCGCCGCCTGCTGCCCGCCCGGACTGCCGACCGGCGCCGCGGCCGCGGACAGGTTCAGCCGCGGCCCGTCGGTCGCGTTGCCGAGGTGCAGCGCCGAACCGGGGCCGATCTCCATGTGCTGGATCCGTTGCCCCTGCACGAACGTGCCGTTGGTGCTGCCGTGGTCCTCGATGGCCCAACTACGGCCGTTGAAACTGACCGTGGCGTGCCGCCAGGAGACCCTGGCGTCGTCGAAGACGATGTCACCCTGCGGATCGCGGCCGAGGGTGTAGGGCCTGGACGGGTCTAGCGTCCAGGTCCGTCCGTTTGATTCCAGTACGAGTTCCGGCACTCCATGCCCCACTGAGTTGTCCCCCGAGTTACCCCCATCACAGGGAGTCTAGGGATGTCGAACATCGTGGGGAACTATTTCAGGCTTGGCCCTCTGACTGAAACCCGGGCCTTGCCAAGCGCTCCTGTGCGCGCTTCAACTCGCCCCGTTGACGGGGTTGAAACCGGGCCGGAGAGTGGTAATCCCCGCGAGGGGGACAAGCGCGGCCAACAGCGCCGCTGCGTGGATCGGGGGGTCTGCGATGAGTGCTGTCCCGGGCGTCGAGACCACGCGGCACCGTGCGCCGGTGCCCTGGGCGGATGTCCTGCTTTCCGCGATCGCCGCCGTGAGCTGGGCGTTGATCGGCATGGCGGGCACCGCCGCGCTCGGTCTGCATCTGCTGCAGGCGGACTCGGCGGGCTCACTCGGCCCCATGACGGCGGCCGTTGTGGCGCTCGGGGCGGGTGGTTCGGTCTCGCCCTCGGGCGATGTGTCCGCGTTCGGACTGAAAGGCGCGGAGGCGCATACCGCCGTCGAGATCACGCCACTCGGGGTCGGTCTGGTCGGTGCGCTGCTGCTGTCGTGGTTCTTCCTACGGTCCCTGCGCGGGGCCGGAGTTGTGATCGCACCGGCCGAACTCCTGGCGCGCGCGGGCGCGGTGGTCGTGCTCTTCGTGACGCTGCTCGGTGGTCTCGCCTGGGCGGGTCACGATGTCATCACCATCGACGGCGGTTCCCTGGGCCTGGACGATCTGCCCGGCGGGGGCGGCAAGGAGGGCGGTGGGCTGAGCGTTCCCGGTCTCGGCGACGTGAGCGGCCTGCTGCCGGACCGGATCGGCGACCTGATCGACGCCAAGGCGGCCGTCGGGTTCACCGTGGACACCTCGGCCACGCTGCTCGGCGGCCTCGGCTGGTGTGCCGGTGTCCTGCTGATCGCGCTGCTCGCCGGCCGCCGCGCTCCGCTGCCGCCCGGCTGGGACGCCCTGCACCGGGTGGTCCGCCCGGCGGTCTCGGCCCTCGTCACCGTCCTGCTGGTGGCCGTGGCGGCGGGGCTCGCGGCGGCGGCGTACGCGGCGATCGGCGACGACCATCCGCGGCGGGTCGTCGGCGCGGCCCTGCTGGGCGCGCCCAACGGGGTCTGGCTCGGCGTGCCCCTCGGTCTGTTCGTCCCCTGGGACGGCGAGGCGACCGGTGCCCTGCGTGCGGTGCTTCCCCATCCCCTGGACCAGTTCCTCGGTTCCGGGTCCGGCCGGCCCGTCACGGTGGGCCGGCTGGCCGGGCTGGACGGCCGGGTGTGGCTGCTGGCGCTGGCGGCGGCACTGATGATCCTGCTGGCCGGGGTGCTGACGGCGGTCCGCACGCCGGTCGCGCGGCCGGCCGACGGTGCCCTGCGCCTCGCCGGCCGGTGCGCGGTGCGGCTGGGCGTGACGACCGCGCTCGCCCTCCCCCTGCTCGCCCTGCTGACGGACGTCTCGGTGGACGCCTCCTTGTCCGTCCTCGGCTTCGACGCCTTCGGCGCGGCTCTCGCGCTGCACGGCCACCTCGCCATGGCCCTGCTGCTCGGCGCGGCATGGGGGGCGGGCGCGGGGGCTACGGGAGCGCTGCTCGCCCGGGCGACCGGGGCGGCGGGCTCGCGGGCGGTGCGGACGGCGGCGCTGGGGGTCCGGGCCGACGCCCGGGCCGCGGGCGGGGGCGGTGACGGCGGGGGGGCCCGGTACGGGAGCGGTGACGGCGGGGGCTCCCGGTACGGGGGCGGTGACGCCGGGGGGTCCCGGTACGGGGGCGGGGCCGGCCCCTATGTGCCGAGCGCGCCGTACCGGCCGCCCGACCCCGACACCAATCCGTATCTGCGGCTGCCGGAGGAGCCGCGGGACGTGTGGCCGCCGGCCGCCGGGCAGGAGGTCCACGGCGCCCCGACCATCGCCGGGCCCCTGGGGCCTCCCCCGCCACCCCGGGAACGTCCCGGTACCCGCCCGGAGGCGCGCCCGCCGGGGAGGCCGGACGACGGACCACCACCCCCGCCACCCCCACCCGGAACACCGAAACGGCGGGGGTGAGACGAGCGGGACGCGGGCCGGGGGGACGCGGGGTGGGTGTGGCCAGGCGCGGGTGAGTGTGGCCGGGCGGTACGGGGAGGGGCTGGGTGCGGGACGAGGAGGCCTCAGCACGGCACGAGCAGGGGCCGGGCGAGCAGGCCTCGGCGCGGCGCGAGGAGGGGCCGGGCGAGCAGGCCTCGGCGCGGCGCGAGGAGGGGCTGGGCGCGGCCCAGATGGGCCCCGGGCCGGCCGGGGACGGGCTCGGGCACGCGGGCCGGCGCGGGGCGTCGGGGGCCCGTGGGCAGGGCCGTAGGGATCGCCGGGCGGGGTCTGCCGTGGGACGCTCGGGAGGGAGCCGGGGTGGCGCCGTACCCGCGCGGCAGGGTCGTCCCCCGGCGGCAAGATCCCCGACACCGGCCCGACACCCACTGTTCCGTGTCCGTCAGGCGGACCTCTGCGGCGGGCGGCACTGGGTGCCGGTTACGGTGGTGGCACCATGAGCGCTTCGCAGACCTCCGAGGTCCCCACTCTCCTCGTCAAGATCTTCGGCAAGGACAGGCCGGGCATCACGGCCGGCCTCTTCGACACCCTTGCCGCGTACCTGGTCGACGTGGTCGACATCGAGCAGGTCGTCACCCGGGGCCGCCTGGTGCTGTGCGTGCTGGTCACCCAGCCGCCGGCCGGCCTCGAGGGCGACCTGCGCGCGACCGTGCACAGCTGGGCCGAGTCGATGAAGATGCAGGCGGAGATCATCTCGGGGCACGGCGACAACCGTCCGCGGGGTCACGGGCGGTCCCTGGTGACCGTGCTCGGACACCCGCTCACCGCCGAGTCGACGGCCGCCATCGCCGACCGGATCGCGAAGGCCGGCGGCAACATCGACCGTATCTTCCGGCTGGCCAAGTACCCGGTGACCGCGGTGGAGTTCGCGGTGTCCGGTGTGGAGACCGAGCCGCTGCGCACGGCCCTGGCCTCCGACGCGGCGGCACTCGGTGTCGACGTCGCGGTCGTTTCGGCAGGCCTGCACCGGCGAGCCCAGCGGCTCGTGGTCATGGACGTGGACTCGACCCTGATCCAGGACGAGGTCATCGAGCTGTTCGCGGCGCACGCCGGCTGCGAGGACAAGGTCGCCGAGGTGACGGCGGCGGCGATGCGCGGCGAGCTGGACTTCGAGCAGTCGCTGCACGCGCGTGTGGCGCTGCTCGAGGGACTGGACGCCTCGGTGGTGGAGAAGGTGCGCCAGGAGGTCCGGCTGACCCCGGGCGCACGCACCCTGATCCGCACCCTGAAGCGGCTCGGCTACCAAGTGGGCGTCGTCTCCGGTGGCTTCACCCAGGTGACGGACGACCTGAAGGAACGGCTGGGGCTGGACTTCGCGCAGGCCAACACCCTCGAGATCGTCGACGGGAAGCTGACCGGGCGGGTCACCGGCGAGATCGTGGACCGGGCGGGCAAGGCGCGGCTGCTGCGCCGGTTCGCCGCGGAGGCCGGGGTGCCGCTGTCACAGACCGTGGCGATCGGCGACGGTGCGAACGACCTGGACATGCTGAACGCGGCGGGTCTGGGCGTGGCCTTCAACGCCAAGCCCGTGGTCCGGGAGGCGGCGCACACGGCGGTGAACTTCCCCTTCCTCGACACGGTCCTGTACCTCCTCGGCGTCACCCGTGAAGAGGTCGAGGCGGCCGACACCCACGACGAGGGCTGACCCGGCCCCGGCACGCGTCCCTCGCCCGACGGCCCGGCGCCCTGTGCGGTGCCGGGCCGTTCGGCGGCCGTTCGGCGCGCTGTGTCAGCCGCGGGTCACTCGGAGGGTGCCCAGTAGTCCGTGAGGGTGGCGACCGCCGGCTCGAGGCCCTTCCAGGGGCCGTCGTAGGTCAGCACGGCGTAACCGGCGGCGGGGAAGCCACGGCGGTTCATCCGCTCACGGGCGTCGGCCTCGGCGGAGCCGGCCAGGATGTCGGCCAGGCCGTGCACGCCCGGGTTGTGGCCGATCAGGATGACGTTTCGCGCGTCGTCCGGAAGCTCGTTCAGCACGGCGATCAGCTCGCCGGGCGAGGCCTCGTAGACCCGCTCCTCGTAGATGGTTTTCGGCCGGTGCGACAGCTCGTGGACGGCGAGCTTCCAGGTCTCGCGGGTCCGGGTCGCCGTGGAGCACAGGGCCAGGTCGAAGGGGATGCCGGTGTCGGCCAGCCTGCGTCCGGCGACTGCGGCGTCCTTGCGGCCCCGCTCGGCGAGCGGGCGCTCATGATCGGAGACCTGGGGCCAGTCGGCTTTCGCATGCCGGAAGAGGACGATCCTGCGGGGTTCTGCGACGCTCATGGGACCCAGCTTCGCATGAAACAGACCACCCGGCGCAGGGAGTTGACATGCGGATTCACCGCGCGAGGGGGCTCCCCGTCAGCGCGCGAGGAGCTGCTGGGCGCGCTCCACGAGGTGCGCGATCGCCGGGCCGTCGCCCGCCGCGTGGGCGTCCGACGGGTTGAGTATCAGTGCGAGCAGCGAGATGAACGCGAGGGCGGGCAGCGCGAGCGCCCACCAGGGAAGCCGCATGTCGACGCCGCCCGTGGTCGCCGGGTGGGGCCGGGAGTGGGTGCAGGCCGGCATGGTCGCCTCCGTGGGTCTTCGAGCGGGTCCCGGACCGCCTGGTGCGGTCACATCTCGAAGCTACGGAATCCGGGGCGGCCAACCCATCCGGAGATCCACCCACTTGACCCTGACCCTGACCCCCTAGGGGATGGTGGGGCCAGCCCCACCATCCACCGGACCAACCGGATCAACCGGGCGAACCGGAAGAACCGAGGGCCGGGAAACCGAGGGCAGAAGTCCGGGAAGCCGGAACCTGCGGGAAACCAGAGGCCGGAAAACCGGGGAGCCGTGCACCCTGGCGACCGGAGAGCCCAGGCGGCCTGCGCGGCCGAGTGGGCCGGTGGTGCCCCGGCGCCCGCCCCGCGCGCCGGGGAAACCCGGAGGCGCCTCAGCGAGCGGCGGATCCGCGGGGAGCCGGCGTCACGGGGACGCGATGGTCGCCACGACGGCGATGATCACGAAGATGGCGAGGAACGAGCCGAAGACGAGCAGCATCTTCTTCTGGCCGTTCTTCGGGTTCGGGTCGAGCACAGGCTGCATGGGCCCAGTCTCGCACCCCGCCTCCCCCTCCCCGGCCGCCGGGGGCGCCGCGCCGCGTCAGCGCGTCGCCTCGTCCTCCACGATGCGGTCGCGGCCCGCCAGGAAGCCGACCGCCATCTGCGGCACCATGAGGCCCGCCATCAGGGCGATCGGCAGGCCCCAGCCGCCGCTCTGCTGGTAGAGCACGCCGACCAGCAGCGGGCCGGGGATGGAGATGAGGTAGCCGGTGCTCTGCGCGAACGCGGACAGCTGGACGACGCCCCGACCGCTGCGGGCACGCATGCCCACCATCGTCAGCGCCAGCGGGAAGGCGCAGTTGGAGACGCCGAGCAGCAGTGCCCAGGCCCAGGCGCCGGCGGCCGGGGCGAAGTACAGGCCGGCGTATCCGGCGAGGCCGCAGGCGCCCAGGACCAGCACGATCGGGCCCTGGTGGGGCAGCCGCGTGGCGACCCGCGGGATCACGAAGGCGAGCGGCACGCCCATCACCATGGTGACGGCGAGCAGCACGCCCGCGGTGCCCGCCGGGACCCCGGCGTCGCGGAAGATCTGCGGCATCCACCCCATGGTGATGTAGGCGGCGGTCGCCTGGAGGCCGAAGAAGACGGCGAGGGCCCAGGCGGTGCGGCTGCGGGTGATGCGCAGCGGGGCCTGCGGTTCCGGCGTGGCGGTGGCCTCCTGCCGCTGGGCGGGTGCGGCGCCCCGGTCCCGTACGAGCGGCAGCCAGGGCAGGACGGCGGCCGCGGCGATGACCGCCCAGACGGCGAGACCGGACCGCCAGCTGCCGCCGAGCGCGTCGGTCAGCGGGACGGTGACCGCGGCGGCGAGGGAGGTGCCGAGGGCGAGGGCCATCGAGTACAGGCCGGTCATGGAGCCGACGCGGTCGGGGAACCAGCGCTTGACGATGACCGGCATCAAGACGTTGCTGACGGCGATGCCCATCAGGGCGAGCGCGCTGGCGGCCAGGAAGCCGGGCGTGCCGCCGAGGTACGGGCGTATCAGCAGGCCGGCGGTGATGGCGGCCATGCCGGCGCACACCACGGCGGCCGGCCCGAAGCGGCGGGCCAGGCGAGGCGCGGTGACGCCGAAGACGGCGAAGCACAGGGGCGGGACGGAGGTGAGGAGGCCGGCCACGCTGCCGCTCATGCCGAGCCCGTCGCGGACCTCTTCCAGGAGGGCGCCGAGGCTCGTGATGGCCGGGCGCAGGTTCAGCGCCGACAGCACGATGCCCACGACCACGAGCCGGGTCGCCCACGCGCGCGTGCGGCCTGTCGATGGGGTCGTCTCGGGCGTGCTCGCTGCGGTGGCCCTGCCGCGTTCGGTCGGTGACATCGCCGTACGGGTCTCCACTGTCCGGGTTTCCTCACTTGCCATGAGACCCATCATAGAATCATGGGATGATTGGCTGTCCATTCCCGGTGCGTCTCCGCCCCGGCCTCGCGTGCGAAGGTGTGCCATGCCCTTGAGCCACCCCCGTCGCTCGGCACTGTCCGAGCAGGTCATCGCAGAACTGCGCAACCAGATCACCTCCGGCGAGTGGCCGGTCGGCTCGCGCATTCCGACGGAACCGGAACTGGTCGATCAGCTCGGGGTCGCCCGCAACACCGTCCGGGAGGCGGTCCGGGCGCTCGCGCACAACGGTCTGCTGGACATCCGCCAGGGCTCGGGCACGTACGTGGTGGCCACGAGCGAGCTGGCCGGCGTGATGCACCGCCGGTTCGCCGGCGCCGACCCGCGGCACATCGCCGAGCTGCGTTCCACCCTGGAGTCGGCCGCGGCGAAGCTGGCCGCCGAGCGGCGCACCGAGAAGGACCTCAAACAGCTGGACGCGCAGCTGACCCGGCGCGAGGAGGCCTGGGAGGCCGGCGAGACGGAGGCGTTCGTCGCGGCCGACGCCACCTTCCACCTGGCCGTGGTGGCCGCGTCCCACAACGACGTGATGACCGCGCTGTACGCCGACCTGAGCGAGGTGCTGCGGGACTGGCTCCGCGCGGACGTCGGCGCGGAGCTGACCCCGGAGACGCACATGGACCACGCGCGCCTGGTGGACGCGATCCGCGCGGGGGACGCGGAGGCGGCGGCGGAGGAGGCCGCGAGCTACCCGTTCCTCTGCAACCCGGGGCGGTTCACCGCGCCTTCTGGTGGCTGACCCAGACGGACCCGATCTCCTTCCAGCACCGGCCGGTGAGCCGTACGGTCATGGCGGGCCCGGCGTCCACGGGGACGCTGTCGGTGTCGATGTCCCACCAGCGGGCGCACTCGATGTGCAGCCGGACGCGGTCGGTGTCGACATAGGGATTGTGGCAGTAGGTCACCACGTGCGAGCCCTGGACGGTGGTCCGGCACGAGGCGCCGAACCGGCTCGGTGCGGGCGGTTTGCCGGCGCTCGCGCGCGCGTGGGGCAGCGCGTCGTACGGCAGGGTCAGTACGAGGGCCAGGGCCACGGTCACCGGGGCCAGGCTGCGGGACAGGCGCACAAGGGGACCTCCTCGGCCGGGCTGCGGAGGGACGTGCCGGACGACGCGTAATCCAGGGTGCGCCGTCGCCGCCGGGACGGCCCGGCCGGTGAGCCGAACGGGTGACGGCCGCGCCGGCACCCCCGCGCCCACCCCCGTGCGCAGCGACCGCGCCGTGGGCGGCACGAACGGCGCAGCCCACGCCCGGGTAGGGCGACGCACGCCCCCGCGCACGGCCTCCACAACCCGCACCCTGGTACGGCGGCGCACACCGCCGCGTACGGCCGCAGCCGCGTCACCGGTACGGCGAAGGCCCGCACCCTTCGCGGGTGCGGGCCTTCGCCCGGCGTCGGGCGCGGTCGCGGAGGTCAGGCGCCGATGGCGTGCAGACCGCCGTCGACGTGGATGATCTCGCCCGTGGTCTTCGGGAACCAGTCGCTCAGCAGGGCGACGACACCGCGGCCGGCCGGCTCCGGGTCCTTCAGGTCCCACTCCAGCGGGGAGCGGGAGTCCCAGACGGAGGCCAGGTCGGCGAAGCCCGGGATGGACTTGGCGGCCATGGAGCCGATCGGGCCCGCCGAGATGAGGTTGCAGCGGATGTTCTGCTTGCCCAGGTCGCGCGCCATGTAGCGGCTGGTGGCCTCCAGGGCGGCCTTGGCCGGGCCCATCCAGTCGTACTGCGGCCAGGCGTACTGGGCGTCGAAGGTGAGGCCGACGACCGAGCCGCCGTTCTGCATCAGCGGCAGGCAGGCCATGGTCAGCGACTTCAGCGAGAACGCCGAGACGTGCATGGCGGTGGCCACCGACTCGAACGGGGTGTTGAGGAAGTTGCCGCCGAGCGCGTCCTGCGGCGCGAAGCCGATGGAGTGGACGATGCCGTCGAGGCCGCCCAGCTCCTCGCCGACGACGTCGGCCAGGCGCGCGAGGTGCTCCTCGTTCGTCACGTCCAGCTCGATGACCTTGGCCGGCTTCGGCAGCTTCTTGGCGATGCGCTCGGTCAGCGTCGGCCGCGGGAACGCGGTCAGGATGATCTCGGCGCCCTGCTCCTGGGCGAGCTTGGCGACGTGGAAGGCGATGGAGGACTCCATCAGCACACCCGTGACCAGGATGCGCTTGCCCTCGAGAATTCCGCTCATGGTGATCAGTGACCCATTCCCAGTCCGCCGTCAACGGGAATGACGGCTCCAGTGATGTACGAGGCTTCGTCCGAGGCGAGGAACCGCACGGTCGCGGCGATCTCCTCCGGCTGCGCGTAGCGGCCGAGCGGCACCTGCGAGACGATGTTCTGGCGCTGCTCGTCGGTGAGCGCCTGCGTCATGTCGGTGTCGACGAAGCCCGGCGCGACGACGTTGAAGGTGATGTTGCGCGAGCCCAGCTCCCGGGCGAGGGAGCGCGCGAAGCCGACCATGGCGGCCTTGGAGGCGGCGTAGTTCGCCTGCCCCGCCGAGCCGAGCAGACCGACGACCGACGAGATCAGGACGACCCGGCCCTTCTTGGCGCGCAGCATGCCGCGGTTGGCCCGCTTGACGACACGGAAGGTGCCGGTCAGGTTGGTGTCGACGACCGAGGTGAAGTCCTCCTCGGTCATGCGCATCAGGAGCTGGTCCTTGGTGACGCCGGCGTTGGCGACCAGGACCTCGACCGGACCGTGCTGGTCCTCGATCTCCTTGTAGGCCTGCTCCACCTGCTCCGAGTCGGTGATGTCGCACTTGACGGCCAGGAAGCCCGCGGGCGGCTCACCCGAGCGGTACGTGATCGCGACCTTGTCGCCGGCGTCGGCGAATGCGCGGGCGATGGCGAGGCCGATGCCCCGGTTGCCTCCGGTGACGAGAACCGAGCGGCTCAACGGATCACCCTTTCGATAGCGGTCTGACAGATCCGCCCGAACACCTGGATGACAGGCGGCTTCATCGAAAACCTATCGGTACCACCCCTGCCGCGGGCAATCGGGCACCGACAGTGGCGTGGGGGGTGTCGCTGTCGGATCCCTACAGAATCGGCCGGTCCCGGAACGAAAGATGTGGTCCGCCGGGCGGGTCCCGGGCCATGATCGGACGCGACAGGCCACGACAGCAGGGAGACCTCGGTGCCTCATTCGATCGACGATGCCTTCACGGCGCTTCCCCTACGGGCCCTCGCCGACGCCGCGCTGGCACGCGCGCGTGCGCTGGGGGCCGAGCACGCGGATTTCCGGCTGGAGCGGGTGCGCAGCGCGTCCTGGCGGCTGCGGGACGCCAAGCCCGCCGGGTCGTCGGACACCACCGACCTCGGGTACGCGGTGCGGGTCGTGCACGGGGGCACGTGGGGCTTCGCGTCGGGGGTGGATCTGACCATGGGCGCCGTCGCGCGGGTCGCCTCGCAGGCGGTGGCGATGGCCAAGCTGTCCGCGCAGGTCATCAAGGCGGCCGGGTCCGACGAGCGCGTGGAGCTGGCCGACGAGCCGGTGCATGCCGACCGGACGTGGATCTCGTCGTACGAGATCGATCCGTTCTCGGTGCCCGGCGAGGAGAAGGCCGCGCTGCTGGCGGACTGGAGCACGCGGCTGCTGGCCGCGCCGGGCGTCAGCCATGTCGACGCCTCGCTCCTCACGGTGCACGAGAACAAGTTCTACGCCGACACGGCCGGGACCGTGACCACGCAGCAGCGGGTACGGCTGCACCCGGAACTGACGGCCGTGTCCGTCGACGAGTCGAGCGGGGAGTTCGACTCGATGCGCACGATCGCGCCGCCGGCCGGGCGCGGCTGGGAGTACCTGACCGGCACCGGCTGGGACTGGGACGCCGAGCTGGAGCAGATCCCGGAACTGCTCGCCGAGAAGATGCGGGCGCCGAGCGTGCAGCCGGGGCTGTACGACCTGGTGGTCGACCCGTCCAACCTGTGGCTGACCATCCATGAGTCCATCGGCCACGCCACGGAGCTGGACCGCGCCCTCGGCTACGAGGCCGCGTACGCCGGCACCTCCTTCGCCACCTTCGACCAGCTCGGCAAGCTGAAGTACGGCTCGGAGCTGATGAACGTCACCGGCGACCGCACGGCCGAGCACGGCCTCGCCACCATCGGCTACGACGACGAGGGCGTCGAGGCGCAGTCCTGGGACCTGGTGAAGGACGGGACGCTGGTGGGCTACCAGCTGGACCGGCGGATCGCCCGGCTGACCGGGTTCGAGCGGTCCAACGGGTGCGCGTTCGCCGACTCGCCGGCTCATGTGCCGGTGCAGCGCATGGCCAACGTGTCCCTGCAGCCGGATCCGGCCGGGCTGTCCACCGAGGGCCTGATCGGGGGCGTCGACCGGGGCATCTACGTCGTCGGTGACCGCTCCTGGTCCATCGACATGCAGAGGTACAACTTCCAGTTCACCGGTCAGCGCTTCTTCAAGATCGAGAACGGGCGGATCGCGGGCCAGCTGAAGGACGTGGCCTACCAGGCGACGACCACCGACTTCTGGGGCTCCATGGCCGCCGTGGGAGGTCCGCAGACGTACGTCCTCGGGGGTGCCTTCAACTGCGGCAAGGCCCAGCCGGGCCAGGTGGCCGCCGTGTCGCACGGGTGCCCGTCCGCCCTCTTCAGGGGCGTCAACATTCTGAACACCACGCAGGAGGCCGGCCGATGAGCGCCCGCACCAACAAGCCGCACGAGGTCGTCGAGCAGGCCCTGGCGCTGTCCCGCGCCGACGGCTGCGTCGTCATCGCCGACGAGCACTCCACCGCCAACCTGCGCTGGGCCGGCAACGCGCTGACCACCAACGGCGTGACCCGCGGCCGTACGCTCACCGTCATCGCGACCGTGGACGGCAAGGAGGGCACCGCCTCCGGTGTCGTGTCCCGCTCGGCGGTCACCGCCGAGGACCTGGAACCGCTGGTGCGGGCCGCCGAGGCCGCCGCGCGCGGCGCGGGCCCCGCCGAGGACGCGCAGCCGCTGGTCGGCGGTGCCCCACAGTCGCCGGACTTCACGGACGCGCCGGCGGAGACGTCCTCGGCCGTGTTCGCCGACTTCGCCCCGGCACTCGGCGAGGCCTTCGCACGCGCGCGGGCGGGCGGGCGTGAGCTGTACGGCTTCGCCAACCACGAGCTGGTGTCGACGTACATCGGCACGTCCACGGGGCTGCGCCTGCGGCACGACCAGCCCACCGGCACGCTGGAGCTGAACGCCAAGTCGCCGGACCGCGTCCGCTCCGCCTGGGCCGGCCGGTCGACCCGGGACTTCAAGGACGTCGACCCGGGCGCGCTCGACGCCGAGCTGGCCGTACGGCTCGGCTGGGCCGAGCGGCGGGTCGAGCTGCCCGCCGGCCGCTACGAGACCCTGCTGCCGCCCACGGCCGTGGCGGACCTGCTGATCTACCAGCTGTGGTCGGCGTCGGGCCGGGACGCGGCCGAGGGCCGGACGGTGTTCTCCAGGCCCGGCGGGGGCACGCGCGTGGGCGAGAAGCTCTCCCGGCTGCCGCTCAGCCTGCGCAGCGACCCCCACGAGCCCGGTCTGGAGTGCCCGCCCTTCGTGGTCGCCCACTCATCGGGCGGCGACCAGTCCGTCTTCGACAACGGCCTGCCGACGCGCGCCACCGAGTGGATCGGCGAGGGCGTGCTCAAGCACCTGACCACCACCCGGCACAGCGCGGCCCTCACCGGACTGCCGGTCGCCCCGGTGCTCGGCAACCTGATCCTGGACGGCGGCGGCGACCGGTCCCTGGACGAGATGGTCGCGGACACCGGGCGCGGGCTGCTGCTGACCTGCCTGTGGTACATCCGCGAGGTCGATCCGGCGACCCTGCTGCTCACGGGCCTGACCCGGGACGGCGTCTACCTCGTCGAGAACGGCGAGGTGACCGGGCAGGTGAACAACTTCCGGTTCAACGAGTCGCCGGTGGACCTGCTGGGCCGGGCCACCGAGGCCGGGCGCACCGAGAAGACGCTGCCGCGCGAGTGGAGCGACTGGTTCACCCGGGCCGCGATGCCCGCGCTGCGGATCCCCGATTTCAACATGAGCTCTGTCAGTCAGGGCGTATAACCTCGTAGGCGGCTGTCACCCGACTGCCCGAAGATCACCAAGGAGACACGAGAACCGTGACGGACATCGTCGACGAGCTGAAGTGGCGTGGGCTCATCGCCCTCTCCACGGACGAGGACGCACTGCGCAAGGCGTTCGCGGACGGCCCCGTCACGTTCTATTGCGGCTTCGACCCGACCGCGCCCAGCCTGCACCTCGGCAACCTGGTGCAGATCCTGACGATGCGCCGCATCCAGGAGGCGGGGAACCGTCCGCTGGCGCTGGTCGGCGGTGCCACCGGACTCATCGGTGACCCGAAGCCCACGGCCGAGCGCACGCTGAACGCGCCGGAGGTGGTGGCCGGCTGGGTGGAGCGGCTGCGCGCCCAGATCGAGCCGCTGCTCCACTTCGAGGGGCCGAACGCCGCGCTGATGGTCAACAACCTGGACTGGACCCAGGGCCTGTCGGCCATCGAGTTCCTGCGGGACATCGGCAAGCACTTCCGGGTCAACAAGATGATCGCCAAGGAGGCCGTCTCCCGGCGGCTCAACTCCGACGCGGGCATCAGCTACACCGAGTTCAGCTACCAGATCCTGCAGGGCATGGACTTCCTGGAGCTGTACCGGCGGCACGGCTGCACGCTGCAGACCGGCGGCAGCGACCAGTGGGGCAACCTCACCTCGGGCACCGACCTGATCCACCGGGTCGCGCCGGAGGCCGTGGTGCACGCGCTGGGCACCCCGCTGATCACCAAGGCGGACGGCACCAAGTTCGGCAAGACCGAGTCCGGCACGGTGTGGCTCGACCCCGAGATGACCACGCCGTACGCGTTCTACCAGTTCTGGGTCAACGCGGACGACCGGGACGTCTCGAAGTTCCTGCGCATCTTCAGCTTCCGGTCCCGCGAGGAGATCGAGGAGCTGGAGCGGCAGACCGAGGAGCGTCCGCAGGCCCGTGCGGCGCAGCGCGCGCTCGCCGAGGAGCTGACGACGCTGGTGCACGGCGCCGGCCAGACGGCCGCGGTGATCGCCGCCTCCAAGGCGCTGTTCGGGCAGGGCGAGCTGTCGGAACTGGACGACAGGACGCTGGCGGCGGCGCTCTCCGAGGTGCCGCACGTCCAGGTCGCCGAGCTGGGCCCGGTGGTCGACCTGTTCGCCGAGGTCGGCCTGGTGGCCAGCAAGTCGGCCGCCCGGCGGACCGTGAAGGAGGGCGGGGCCTACGTGAACAACGTCAAGGTCACCGCGGAGGACTTCGTCACCTCCACCGAGCAGCTGCTGCACGGGCGGTGGCTGGTCCTGCGGCGCGGGAAGAAGAACCTGGCCGCCGTGGAGGTCACGGGCGCGTGAGCGTCGCGGGCGTGAGGGCATGACCTCGGCGCCGTGGGGACGTGAGGCGGCCTGAGTGCGGTAGCGGTGGCCTGAGTGCGGTAGACGTGGCTCGAGTGCTGCGGGGGCGTGGAGGCGGCACCGCGGTGCGGGCGTGGAGGCGGCGGCGCCGTCCCGGGCGTCGCACGCTTCGAGTACTCGGGCTGCTGCTGCTTGCTCACGCTTCGAGCGCTCAGGCCCGCTGCTGCTTACGCTTGCCCAGCGTCGCCATGTAGAGGGCGTCCACCGCGGCCACGATGATGATGGCGGCGACGAGCTGGAAGATGTGGCGGCTCCAGTCGATGCCCCGGGTCGCCTCCACGCCGACCGCGCGGGCGACCGCGTTGCCCACGATCGCGCCCAGCATGCCGCCGATCGTGGTCAGCCACAGGGGGCTGTGCTGCTTGCCCGGGATGATCGCTTTGGCGATGAGGCCCAGCACGAATCCCACGATGATCGCCCACAACCAGCCCATGGCTGCCTCCTCGTACGGCTCGACGTGAGCATTACGGCCAGTGTGGTTCCGTCCGCTGTACGGCGCATGTCGGGTTCCCCCGTACGCGGCACGGCCGGCGGCGTCGTCGCAGGCGGCGGGCGACCCGGTCTCGAACGCGGTGCGGGCGCGGCGTAACGTGGGACCTGTCCCGGGCCGGTTCCCCGCCGCCGTGGACAAGGGTGCGGGCCGGGGAGAGTCCGATGCGGGCGGATGGTGGGATCTGATGCGGAAACAGCACGGCGACAGCGGCCAGGTGTTCCGGATCACCGGAGCCCGGACCGGCCTGGCCGAGGACGTGCGGGGGCGGCAGCGGCGGTACGTGATCTCGATGTCGATCCGTACGGTGTCGGTGATCCTCGCCGCCTCGTTGTGGAACGTCGAGCGGCACGTGGCCGTCGTCGCGCTCGTGCTCGGTGCGGTCCTGCCCTACATCGCCGTGGTGATCGCCAACGCGGGCCGGGAGCGGCCGCCGTCCCTTCCGTCGACGTTCGTGACCGCGCCGGTGCGGCCGATGATCGCGCCGCCGCGGACCGAGGAGGAACGGGCGGAGTCCGCACGGGACCGTCAGGCGGAGGACGCGCCCACGAACCCGGCGGCCGGTGTGCGTGAGGAACGCCCCGGCCCGGTGTGAGCGCCGCTGCGCACAGCCCGTCGCAGAAGCGGAACGTCTCCACCCGTCAAGCTCAAGAAAAGCTCAGATCAATCCTGCTGTTCCAGTGCCGGGCGGTGGGGTACCCGTGACATACTGCGTACGCGCTCCGCATCCCCCGTCGGAGCGACGGACCGACGCCGGGCAGCTCCCCCCGTGGCTGCTCGGCGTCGCCTTGTTTGCGCCCGTTGTGTGAGACGAACGAGACGAAACCCGTGAGTGACGAGACCCCGATCTGCTCCGCCAAGGGCTGCCGCACCGCCGCCGTGTGGGTGCTGGCGTGGAACAACCCGAAGATCCACACGCCGGAGCGGCGCAAGACGTGGCTCGCCTGCGAGGAGCACCGCGAGCACCTGTCGCAGTTCCTCGGCGTGCGCGGGT
Organism: Streptomyces actinomycinicus; assembly: GCF_016741775.1. Lineage (GTDB taxonomy): Bacteria > Actinomycetota > Actinomycetes > Streptomycetales > Streptomycetaceae > Streptomyces > Streptomyces actinomycinicus. The sequence goes on from NZ_JAERRK010000022.1 coordinate 30,160, forward strand.
TCCTGAAGGACGTGGTCCTGCTCACCGAGTGGCAGGAGCAGGAGCAGCGGGGCTGATCCCGGCGCCGGGGATCGGGTCCCGGCGTGCTTCGCCGGCTGCCGGAGGGGTTGCTCTCAGCCGCCGATGGCGGACATCGGCCGGTCCGGCTGGACGAACGCCGGGTCGTCCAGACCCGCTCCCGCCTTCTTGCCCCACATGGCCAGGCGCCAGATCCGGGCGATCTCCTCGTCCGGGGCGCCCGAACGCAGTGCCGCCCGCAGATCCGTCTCCTCCGTGGCGAACAGACAGGTCCGTATCTGGCCGTCGGCGGTGAGCCGGGTGCGGTCGCAGGCGGCGCAGAACGGGCGGGTGACCGAGGCGATCACGCCGACCCGGTGCGGGCCGCCGTCCACCAGCCAGCGCTCCGCCGGTGCGGAACCGCGCTCGTCGGCGCCCTCCGCGGTGAGTTCGAAGCGGGTGCGCAGGGAGGCGAGGATGTCCCCGGCGGTGACCATGCCCTCGCGCTTCCAGCCGTGCTGGGCGTCCAGGGGCATCTGCTCGATGAAGCGCAGCTCGTAGTCGTGCTCCACCGCCCAGGCCAGCAGGTCCGGGGCCTCGTCGTCGTTCAGGCCCGGCATCAGGACCGAGTTGACCTTCACCGGCGTGAGACCGGCCTCACGGGCGGCCTCGAGACCTTCGAGGACGTCCTTGTGACGGTCGCGGCGGGTCAGGGCCTTGAAGACGTCCGGGCGGAGGGTGTCCAGGGAGACGTTGACCCGGTCCAGGCCCGCCGCCTTCAGGGCCGTCGCGGTACGCCTGAGACCGATGCCGTTGGTGGTGAGGGACATCTGGGGGCGCGGTTCGAGGGCGGCGACGCGCTCGACGATGCCGGCCAGGCCCGGGCGCAGCAGGGGCTCACCGCCGGTGAAGCGGACCTCCTCGATGCCGAGTGTCCGGACCGCGATGTCGATCAGCCGGACGATCTCGTCGTCCGTGAGCAGATCGGGCTTGGCCAGCCACTGCAGACCCTCCTCGGGCATGCAGTACGTGCAGCGCAGATTGCACCGGTCGGTCAGCGAAACCCTCAGGTCGGTGGCCACGCGGCCATACGTGTCGATGAGCACTGGGCCCCCTCCCTCTCCGGATCACCGTTGTTCGTCCGTCACGGGTCCCCCCGTCACCCGCGAGCCTACGTGAGACCTCCGACAACAACAGCGTCCCGATCCCACGAGGTGAGACGCGGCCGCGTCGTAGGACCGTACAGTCCCGGACGACGCGGCCGTCCGTACGAAGCTCAGTGCGCTCCGGTACCGGTCAGGGACCGCACCTCCAGTTCGGCGTACTTGCCGGCGTCCGGGGTCTCCTTCGACAGCAGAGTGCCCACGACACCGAGCAGGAAGCCGACCGGGATGGAGATGATCCCGGGGTTCTCCAGCGGGAACCAGTGGAAGTCGGCCTCGGGGAACATCGACGTCGGCTTGCCGGAGACCACCGGCGAGAACAGCACCAGGCCGACCGCGGTGACCAGGCCGCCGTAGATCGACCACAGCGCGCCCGAGGTGGTGAACCGCTTCCAGAACAGGCTGTAGAGGATGGTCGGCAGGTTCGCCGAGGCCGCGACCGCGAAGGCGAGGGCCACCAGGCCGGCCACGTTCAGGTCGCGGGCCAGGGCGCCGAGCACGATCGAGACCGCGCCGATACCGACGGTGGCCCAGCGGGCCGCGCCGACCTCCTGCTTCTCGGTGGCCTGCCCCTTCTTGATGACGTTCGCGTAGATGTCGTGCGCGAAGGAGGAGGACGAGGCCAGGGTCAGGCCCGCGACGACCGCGAGGATCGTGGCGAAGGCGACCGCCGAGATGGTGGCGAGCAGGACGGCTCCCCAGTCGGAGTCGACGCCGCCCAGGTGCAGCGCCAGCAGCGGTGCAGCGGTGTTGCCCGCCTTGTTGGAGGCGATGATCTCGTCCGGTTTGATCAGTGCGGCGGCGCCGAAGCCGAGGGCGAGGGTCATCAGGTAGAAGGCGCCGATCAGGCCGATCGCCCAGATGACCGACTTACGGGCGGCCTTGGCCGTGGGGACCGTGTAGAAGCGGATCAGGATGTGCGGGAGGCCGGCGGTGCCCAGGACCAGGGCGATGCCGAGCGAGAGGAAGTCCAGCTTGGTGGTGCCGGTGGCGCCGTACTTCAGGCCCGGCTCCAGGAACGCCGAGCCCTTGGCGCTGTTGTCGGCGGCCGTGCCGAGCAGGTCGGAGACGTTGAAGTCGAACTTCAGCAGGACCAGGAAGGTCAGCAGCAGGGCGCCGATGATCAGGAGCACGGCCTTGACCATCTGCACCCACGTGGTGCCCTTCATGCCGCCGATGGTGACGTAGACGATCATCAGGACGCCGACGAGGGCGACGATGCCGATCTTGCCGCCGTCGCTGGTGATGCCGAGCAGCAGCGAGACGAGGACACCGGCGCCCGCCATCTGGGCCAGCAGGTAGAAGATCGAGACGACGATGGTGGAGGTGCCGGCGGCCGTCCGGACCGGGCGCTGGCGCATGCGGTAGGCCAGCACGTCGCCCATGGTGTAGCGGCCGGAGTTGCGCAGCGGCTCGGCGACCAGCAGGAGGGCGACGAGCCAGGCGACGAGGAAGCCGATGGAGTACAGGAAGCCGTCGTAGCCGAAGAGGGCGATGGCTCCGGCGATGCCGAGGAAGGACGCGGCGGACATGTAGTCGCCGGAGACGGCGAGGCCGTTCTGGAATCCGGTGAACTGCCGTCCGCCGGCGTAGAAGTCGGCGGCGTCCTTGGTCTGCCGGCCCGCCCAGACGGTGATGACGAGGGTCGCGGCGACGAACACGGCGAACAGGGTGATGATCAGCGTCCGGTGCTCACTCGCCTCGCCGGCGGCCAGCAGGGTGTGCTGCGTGACGCTCATGCTCCGCCCTCCATCCGGGACTTGATGGCCTCTGCCTTCGGGTCGAGCCGGGTGGCGGCACGTCGCGCGTACCACCAGGCGATGAGGAAGGTGGTGAGGAACTGGGCGAGGCCCAGGACGAGGGCCACGTTGATGTTGCCGGCCACCTTGGTGCCCATGAAGTCGCCCGCGTAGTTGGACAGCAGGACGTACAGCAGGTACCAGGCGATGAAGGCGACGGTCAGCGGGAAGGCGAAGGAGCGGTAGGAGCGGCGCAGTTCACCGAACTCCGCGCTCTGCTGCACCGCGGTGAACTCCTCGGTGGAGGGAAGTGGGGCCCCTGGTTTGGCGGGGGGCGGTGTCTCGGTGGCCACGAAGTCTCCTCGGGGGACGGACGTGCGCGTTTCTGACCTCACGTAAGCAGGGATCACGTTACCGGGAGTCAGAAGGTGACTCCCGTGTGTGATTCCGGGGCGCCCCGATCCTGCTGGGCCCCCTGACCACGGTCACGGCGCCACGCGCGGGGCGGTTCAAGTCGGTCGCGCGGTTTCGGGGCGGGAGCCGGCTTCTTTCGGGGCAAGTGCGCCGGACCCTTTCGGAGATCGGGCGCGGAAGATAGCTTCGGCCTGCACCACTCGTCATGTACCTGCCCGAGCACCACCTGTGTCCCGGGCGGTTTCGCATCCGGATGATGTGGAGATCCCATGGCTCATCTGCGCTCCAGACGCCGGCTCGCGCTGGCCGTACCGGTCGTGCTGTCGCTGACCGCCTCGCTCGGCTTCCTGTCGTCGCCGGTCTCGGCGTCGCCCGCCACCGGCCCGGCGGTACGGGCGGCGGACGGCCCGAATCTCGCCTACGTGGTCAACACCCGTGCGGATCACCGCACGATCGCGTACGTACAGCGCGAGATCGCACGCAACGGCGGCACGGTCGTGGCCCGTTACGACCGGATCGGCGTGATCGTCGTCCACTCCGCGAACCCGGAGTTCGGCGCGCGGATGCGCGCGGTCCGCGGCGTCGACTCGGCGGGCGCCACCCGCACCGCGCCGCTCAGCACGGCGGGGACGACGGACGAGGGCGCGGTACAGGTTCTGTCCAGGGCGGAGGCCGCGAAGGTCGCCCGGGGTGCGGCGGCGGGCGAGGAACCCCTCGAGGCCGACCAGTGGGACCTGCGGGCGATCGGCGCCGACAAGGCCGCGACGATCGATCCGGGCAGCCGGAGCGTCACCGTCGGTGTGATCGACACGGGCGTGGACGACACCCACCCCGACATCGCCCCGAACTTCTCCGCGTCCCAGTCGGCGAACTGTGTGAGCGGCAAGGCGGACACGACGTACGGCGCATGGCGGCCGGCGGATGCCGACCACTACCACGGCACGCATGTGGCGGGCGAGATAGCCGCGGCCCGCAACGGTACCGGCGTGGCGGGCGTGGCACCGGGGGTGAAGGTCTCGAGCATCACGGTGGCCCAGCCCGACTCCACCCAGCTGTTCTACCCGGAGAGCGTGGTCTGCGCGTTCGTCTTCGCCGCCGACCACGGTGTCGAGATCACCAACAACAGCTACTACGTCGACCCCTGGCTCTACAACTGCATGGACGACCCCGATCAACGTGCCATCGTTGACGCGGTCAACAGGGCCCAGCTGTACGCCCAGCGCAAGGGCACGCTCAATGTCGCCTCGGCGGGCAACTCCAACGACGACCTGGACTCGGACGCCCTCGTGGACGACTCCAGCCCCGACGACTCGACCGCCCACACGCGCACGGTCGACCCGCACAAGTGCTTCGACATACCGACCCAGCTGCCCGGTGTCGTGACCGTGAGCGCGGTGGGCGTGAAGGGCTCTAAGTCGTACTACTCCAGCTACGGCCAGGGCGTGGTCGACGTGGCCGGGCCGGGCGGCGACAAGTACCAGATCCCGGACACGCCGTCGAAGAACGGCCGCATCCTGTCCACGCTGCCGAACAACCAGTACGGCTTCCTGCAGGGCACCTCGATGGCCTCCCCGCACGTCGCCGCGGTGGCCGCGCTGCTCAAGTCGTCCCACCGGCACGCCACTCCGGCTCAGCTGCGGGCGTTGCTGAAGGCGCAGGCGGACAACCCCGGCTGCCCGAGCGGGCCGTACGACGGTGACGGCGACGGGGTCGTGGACGCGACCTGCGTCGGCGGCAAGCGGGTGAACGGCTTCTACGGCTTCGGCGTCGTCAACGCGTTGCGCGCGGTCGAATAGTACAAGCGGCAGTCGACGCTTCACTATGCAGTGTTGATTGAATCAATACTGCATAGTGAAGTCATGACTGCGATCAATGAAGCGTGGCGGGCGGTGGGCGGGGACCCCGCTCTCCTGCCGCGTGTCTCGGCCGTCCCACGCCCTGGCGCGCTCGGCGCACGGCTGCCGGTGCGGGAGCTGGCACGCGCGTGTGTCGGAGCCTGCGCGCTGGCCGGCGCCGAGCTGGGGGCGCGGCGGGCCGGCCTCTCCGCGGTACCGCAGGTCACGGTGGACGACGGTGCCGTGGCCGCCGCCTTCCACAGCGAGCGGCTGGTGCGGGTCGACGGGCGGGCCCCGGTGACCTTCGCGCCGCTGTCCCGGTTCTGGCGCACGGCGGACGGCTGGGTGCGCACCCACGCCAACTACCCCCACCACCGGGCCCGGTTGCTCGGCGCGCTCGGTCTGCCGCCGGAGGCCTCGGTGACGGAGGTCGCCGGCCGGCTCGCCGAGCGACCTGCCGTGGAGGTCGAGGAGGCGGTGTACGGCGCCGGCGGCCTCGCCGTTGCCCTGCGCACCCCGGCGGAGTGGCGGGCGCATCCGCAGGCCGCCGAGGTGACCGCACGGCCGCTGGTGGAGCACGAGCGACTGGACACGGCCCCCGCGCGCGTGCTGCCCCCGCCGGCCCGCGCTGCCGCTCCCCTGCTGCCCGCCGCCAGGCTGCGCGTGCTGGACCTGACCCGGGTCCTGGCCGGCCCGGTCGCCACCCGCACCCTGGCCCTGCTGGGCGCCGACGTGCTGCGCGTGGACTCCCCCGGGCTGCCGGAACTCGGGGACCAGCACGCCGACACGGGCTTCGGCAAACGGTCCGCCACGCTCGACCTGGCCGGCGGCCGGGACACCTTCGAGGAGCTGCTGAGCACGGCCGACGTGGTGGTCACCGGGTACCGGCCCGGTGCGCTGGACCGGTTCGGGCTCTCCCCGCGGGCCCTGGCGAAGCGGCGCCCCGGTCTGGTCGTGGCGCAGGTGTCGGCGTGGGGCGCGTACGGGCCGTGGGGTGGGCGGCGCGGCTTCGACAGCGTGGTCCAGGTGGCGACCGGCATCGCGGTCACCGAGGGCTCGGCCGAGCAGCCCGGCGCGCTGCCCGCGCAGGCCCTGGACCACGGCACCGGCTACCTGCTGGCGGCGGCCGTGCTGCGGGCGCTGACCGAGCAGTCGTACGAGGGCGGAAGCCGGCTGCTCCGGCTGGCGCTGGCCCGGACCGCGCACTGGCTGACGACGGGCGTCCGCGCGGAACCGGCCGGAAGTGCGCCGTACCCGGGGCCGGACGCCTGGCTGACCGAGACGGACAGCGGGTTCGGGCGGCTGCGGCACGCCCGGCCGCCCGTGTCCTTCACGGGCGGCCCCACGGCGTGGGCCCGCCCGCCGGTGCCGTGGGGGTCGGACCCGGCCGCGTGGCGGTGACGGCCTTGAGTCGGCCCCCGCCCCGGCCCCCGCCCCAGCTCTTGCCGCAGCCTTTGCCTCAGCCTCTGCCGCCGTTGGTCACCAGCACCTTGAGCGCCGTGCGCTCGTCCATCGCCTTGTAGCCGGCCGGTACGCCCTCGATGTCGACCGTCATGTCGAACACCGGCGAGGGGTCGATCGTGCCGTCGAGGACGTCGGGCAGCAGCTCCGGGATGTAGGCGCGGACCGGGGCGACACCGCCGCGCAGGGCGATGTTCCGGTCGAACATGACGCCGAGGTCCAGGCCGGTGCCGCTGCCGTGGGGGACGCCCACGAAACCGATGGCGCCTCCGTCGCGGGTGATGGCGACGGCCGTGCGCATGGACTGCTCGGTGCCGACCGCCTCCACGACGGAGTGGGCGCCCTGGCCGCGGGTCAGCTCGCGGACGGCCTCGACGGCCGCTTCCCCGCGCTCGGCGACGACGTCGGTGGCGCCGAACCGGCGTGCGATGTCGGTCCGCACCGTGTGCCGGCCCAGCGCGATGATCCGCTCGGCGCCCAGACGCTTGGCGGCCAGGACGGCGCACAGGCCGACGGCGCCGTCACCGACGACCGCGACCGTGGCGCCGGGCCGGGCTCCCGCACCGAGGGCCGCGTGGTGGCCGGTGCCGAGGACGTCGGAGAGGGTCAGCAGGGCGGACAGCAGGTGGTCGTCGGAAGCGGCCTCCTTGGGCAGCTGGACGAGGGTGCCGTCGGCGAACGGCACGCGGACGGCCTCGCCCTGGCCGCCGTCGTGGCCGACGGAGCCCCAGAAGCCGCCGTGCTCGCAGGACGTGGTCAGGCCCTCGCGGCAGTAGTCGCAGACACCGTCGGACCACATGAAGGGCGCGACCACCAGGTCCCCGCGCCTGACGGTGCCCACCTCGGAGCCGGTCTCCTCCACGACACCGAGGAACTCGTGACCGATGCGCTGCCCCGCCTCCCGGGCGGCCTCGCCGCGGTAGGCCCACAGGTCGCTGCCGCAGATGCAGGCGCGCAGCACGCGCACCACGGCGTCGGTGGGCAGCTGCACCACGGGCTCGGGCACATCCTCCACCCGCATGTCGTAAGGGGCGTGGATGGTGGTGGCGCGCATGGCGAAGGTCCTTCTCGTGCGGGGTCGTACCGGGCGCTCAGGGGTGGCGAGCGCACTTCAAGGTACGTCGCGGCCGACGCGGGCCGCGCGTCGAGGGCGCCCGGACCGGCGGCGAGGGCGCCCGGACCGGCAGGGGACGGCTCGATACCGAGGGCACCCGGACCGGCGGGGGACGGCTCGGCGGCGAGGGTGCCCGGACCGGCGGGGGACGGCCTGGCGGCCGGTTCACACCCCTGTCGCCCCCAGCAGAGTGCCCGCGGCGTAGGTGACGCCCATCGCGAGTGCGCCGCCCGCGACATTACGCACCACCGCGCGCCGCGGAGCGGCCGCGCCGAGCCGCGCGCTGCTCCAGCCGGTGAGCACGAGCGCGCCCAGCACCGATGCGACGGTGACCGGGAGCCGCCAGCCGGCCGGGGGCAGCACGATGGCCAGCAGGGGCAGCAGGGCGCCCACCGTGAAGGACAGGAAGCTCGCCCAGGCCGCGTTCCACGGGTTGGTCAGCTCGTCCGGGTCGATGCCCAGTTCCACGCGCGCGTGGGCCCTGAGCGCGTCCCGCGCGGTGAGCTGTTCGGCGGCCTCCCGGGCCACCTCGCGGGACAGGCCGCGTTCCGCCAGCAGCTCGGTCAGCTCCAGCAGTTCGGCCTCCGGCTGCTCGCGCAGCTCCCGTCTCTCCACGGCCAGCGCGGCCATCTCGGAGTCGCGCTGGGTGGAGACGGAGACGTACTCGCCGGCCGCCATGGACATCGACCCGGCGAGCAGGCCGGCCAGTCCGGCGGTGAGCAGCGCGGAGCGGCTCTGGGTCGCGCCGGCCACGCCGACGACCAGTCCCGCGGTGGAGACGATGCCGTCGTTCGCGCCCAGCACGGCTGCCCGCAGCCAGTTCAGCCGCGAGCCGAGCGCGCCCCCGTGGGCCTCGTCGTGGGTGGGTTCGGTCACACCCGGAATATGGCATCCCTTTCGCTCACAGGGGTGGTCCGACTCGTCAGCGCCGTCGTGCGGGCGCGTGCGGCTCCTCGGTCCCGCGCGAGCAGCGCCGGGGAGGGTGGTCCGGCCGGTCCGGGTTCAGGTGCGCGGTCTCACCACACCCGCACCGACGCCCCCCGTGCGAACACCGGGCTCGTCGCGTCGGCCGGGGGTTCCTCCAGGGGTTCGGCGACTTCCTCCACCGTGGGGCCCACCTTCGCCGCGATGGGGTCGAGGAGGCCGAGGTCGAAGCCGTAGACGCGGGCCGCGTTGCCGCCGAGCATGGCTGCCAGTTCCGCGCGCGGGACTCCCGCGCAGGCGAAGCGGAGGGCCTCGCGGGTGTAGGGGTGGGTGCCCTCGTCGTGCGGGTAGTCGCTGCCCCACATGATCTTGTCGATGCCGATGCGGTCACGCAGCGGAACCTCGTGGGGGCGCATGAAGCTGGCGCCGACGTAGCAGTTGTCCCGCCACACCCGGGAGGGTGCCTCGCCCATGCCCTCGGCGAGCCCGGCGCCGAACTTGGCCTCGGCGGTGTCCTGCTGCGCGGCCGCGGTGACCAGCCGGCCGTGGTAGTAGTCCAGCATGTCGAGGACCCCGGGGATCCAGCCGGAGCCCTGTTCGGTCAGGACGAGTCTCAGGCCGGGGTGGCGGCGGAAGGCGCCGCCGAAGACCAGGTGCCACAGGGCGCGGTGGGAGAACCAGGTCGTCTCGACCATGAAGACCGCGCGGGCGGCGGGTTCCTCGCCGAGCGGCGGGGACGCGGAGCCGGCGTGGTGGTTGACGGGCAGGCCGAGTTCGGCGCAGGCGGCCCAGATCGGGTCGTAGGTCCGTGAGTACAGCTCGGGCAGGCCCGAGCCGGGTGGGGTCCCGGGCAGCATCAGGCCGCCCTTGAGGCCCGCGGCGGCGGCCCGGCGGATCTCCTTGACGGCCTCCTGGACGTCGCCCAGCAGGATCTGGAAGACGCCCGCCCGGCGTCCTGGGGCGGCGGCGCAGAAGTCCGCGAGCCAGCGGTTGTGGGCACGCAGGCCGGCCCAGCGCCGCTGGAAGTCCTCGGCACCGGGCGGCGGGGCCATGAGGGAGCCGGACGGGAAGAACGGCGGGATGGTGTTCGGGAAGATCACCTCGGCGACGATGCCGTCCGCCTCCATCTCCGCGAGGCGCCGCTCGGAGTTCCAGTTGCGGTCGGCGGAGTCGGCGAGCAGGTCCTCGTAGGGGTTGACGTAGGTGGCGGCCCAGGCGTCGAAGTCGTCGTGGTAGCGCTTCTCCAGGTACGGCCGGTAGTCGAGCAGGTCGGCGCCGGCGTGGCAGTCGGCCGAGATCACGGTGTAGCGGTCCGTCACCGGTTCACCTCCGGGAGGGGGAAGTCGCGGTCGGGTCCGAGGAGCGGGAAGTCGTTCTCCGTCAGCCAGTGCCGGCCGATCTCGCGGGAGCGCGCCCAGGCGGCTTCCACGGCCGGCTGGCCGGCCGGCTGGCCGAGGTCGGCGGGGGTGGGGCCGATACGGCGGGCGAGCGGTGCGAGCCTGCCGGTGTCGAAGCCGAAGACCTCGGCCGCGGCGAGACCCAGCATGCGGCGGGTCTCGGTGACGGGGATGTCGTGGAAGGTGCGGCGCAGCCACGCGCGCGTGTCGGGCCAGGTGCCCTCGGGGTGCGGGAAGTCGCTGCCCCAGAGGATGTTGTCGACCCCGATCTCGTAGCGCTGGGCGAGTTCGCGCCGCTTGGTGTTGGTGGCGCAGACGAACACCTGCCGGTCCAGGTACGCGTGCGGCGGGCGGGTCAGTTCGGCGAACGGGGAGAGCTTCTTGCCGCCGTGCGCGCCGAGGTACAGGCGGTCCATGAACCACAGCAGGTTCGGCAGCCACCAGCAGCCCGACTCGGCGATGCCGAAGCGCAGTCCGGGGTGGCGTTCGAAGACGCCGGACCAGAGCAGGAACCACAGCGGCCGGGCCGGCCACCAGGTGACCTCGGAGACGTAGATGCCGAGGTGGTCGCCGTACTCGTGGCGCGGGGCGGCGCCGGAGTGGGTGAGCACGGGCATCGCGCACTCGGCCGCGGCCGCCCACACGGGGTCGTAGCGGCGGTCGTGGTACGGCTCCTTGCCGGCCCACATCGCCGGGATCATCAGGGCGCCGAGGCCGGAGTCCTTCGCCCGGTGGATCTCGGCGACGACCCGGTCGACGGGTGCCGTGACGGGCAGCAGGGCGACCCCGCAGTGGCGTTCGGGGTGCTCGGACACGAACTCCGCCAGCCAGCGGTTGTGCGCCCGCGCGCCGGCCATGCCGAGTTCCGGGTCCTGGTCGCCGGAGAGGCCGAGCCCCACGCCGAAGGGCGCGGCGGTCCGGCTGTCCACGGCGTCGGCGTCCGGGAAGACGACCTCGGCGGCCACCCCGTCGCCGTCCAGTTCCTTCAGCCGCTGCGCGGGGTCCCAGCCGCCGCGCAGGCCCTCCTCGTTGTCGCGGAACCACCGGTCGGCGAACGCCTCGTTGCGGACGCCGAGCCGGGTCATCTCCTCGCGGCGCCGGTCGCGGCCCGCGAGGAACTCGTCGAAGTCCCGGTGGAAGCGGGACTCCAGGTAGGGCCGGTACTGCTCGGTGGGCAGTCCGGCATGGCAGTCGGAGGAGATGATCAGGTAGGGGTCCTGGCCGGCCACGTCAGCCTCCCGGTCAGTCGAGTATGAAGCTTTCGAGGTACGTCGGGTTCGCGCGGTCCAGCATCGAGCCGGCCCGCGCGCGGATCCGGTCGTCACCGGCCTCGCTCGCCGGCAGCAGCCAGAAGCGGTCGGCGCGGATGCCCTCCGCCACCAGCTCGGCGACCTCCTCGACGGGTGTGAAGCGGACCTCCTGGCCCGCCTCGCGCATCGCCGCCTCCCACTGGTCGAGGCTGCGGTACGGCGTCCTGCGGGGCCGCTGCTTGGCGTAGCGGGCGGGGCGGTTGCGGTGCGACTCCCACAGGCCGGTGCGCAGCATGTGCGGGCCGGGGAAGAGCACCGAGGCGCCCACGCGCGCGTGCTCCGCCCTGAGGTGGGCGTACAGGGACTCGGTCATGGTGACGACGGCCGCCTTGGTGACGGCGTACACGGAGGCGGTCGGCAGCGGGGCGACACCGCCGTCGGCGGAGGATGTGTTGACCACATGGCCGGGTTGACCCGACTCGATCATCCTGGGCACGAACGCCTGGATGCCGTGGAAGACGCCCCACACGTTGACGGCGAAGGCCCACTTCCAGTCGTTCGGGTCGTGTTCCCACATGCGGCCCTCGGCGCCGGAACCGACGCCCGCGTTGTTGCACAGCACGTGCACGGCGCCGTAGGTGTCGTACGTCGCCTCGGCCAGCTCGAGGACCTGTTCGCGCACGCCGACGTCGACCACCCGCGCGTGCACGTCGGCGCCCTCCGCGCGCAGGTCCGCCGCGGCCTTGTCCAGCGCCGTCTCCTCGACGTCGGCGAGGACGACCTTCAGTCCCCCGGCCGCGAACCGCCGGGCCATCGCGAGCCCGATCCCGCTCGCCGCCCCGGTGACGACGGCGACCTGTCCCGCCCGCAGTTCCACGGTCACTCCACTCCTCGGTTCGTCGGGGCCGGCCTGGCCTCCGGCCGGTGGTCCGGGGGCCGTGCCCCGGGCGGGGCCGGCATCACGCGCTTCCCCCGGGCGGCGCGTCGAGGACCTGGAGGGGGTCGTCGTAGCGCTGGTGGAGGTACGGGAGCAGGGCCTGCGGGTCGACGCGTTCCACGACCCGGCCGCGCTGGTCGCTGGTCTTCTCGCCGACGGTGATCTCCAGGAGCCGCCGTACCGGGAGGTCGGCGACGGGGTCGTACATCGACTCACGCAGGACGACGTCGCCGCCGACCCGTTCCAGCCGGCGCACCTTCTCGTGCCGTACGCAGTGCACCAGCACGGGGTCGGTGTCGAAGCCGGAACCGTCCACCGCCGGCAGGAACTTGAAGTAGAAGTCGGTCTTGCGGGACGGCTCCGGCAGGGGCAGGTCGCCGCTCACCGCCCCGCGCACCTCCACGAAGGCAATGCCGTGCCGGGCCAGCGACGCCCGGACGACGAGGCCGTCGCGCTCGACGGTGACCTCGCCGAGCTTCTTGGGCTCCCCGAAGACCTCACGGCCGCCGGTGAGGGCGCGCTCGTGGGTCATGGGCATCACCAGCGGGTACCAGCCGTCGACCTCGCCGTGGGCGGCGGAGACCGCGACGGAGCCCGCGCCGAGCGGGTACCCGGGCAGCTCGACCTTGCTGATGTTCACCCGTACCAGGGGTCGTGCGGCGGGCTTGAGCGGGGGTGGCAGGACCGCCGCGACCGCGTCCGGGTCGGTCTCCCAGACGGCCATCACGCCGGTGGACCAGACGGCGGGGAGCCGTGCGCTCGCGGTGCGCGTGGCGGCGATCTCCTGCCCGGTCCGTGCGCCGTACCGTACGCGTGCCATGTCCGTACCGCCCTTCTCCTGACGGACCGTCATCTGTAACAGGGTTACAGCAGTTCGCCTGTCGGGTAAATACGCGTGCACCGACGGGGAGTTGGGGGAACCATGCCGAGCGGGTCGAGAAGTGCGTTGAGTCGGGATGCGGTCCTGGAGGCCGCCGCCGGGCTGGTGCGGCAGCACGGCCCGGACGCGCTGACCATGCGCAAGCTCGCCGCCGAGCTGGGCACCGCGGTGACCTCGATCTACTGGCACGTCGGGGGCCGCGAGGCACTGCTCGACGCGCTCGTGGAGCGGACCGTCGCCGACCTCGGCGAGATCCGCCCGGGCGGGCGCACACCGGAGCAGCGCGTGGTGTCCGTGGCGCGCGCCCTGCGGCGCCAGCTGCGTGACCATCCGCATCTGGTGGCCCTCGTGCACGAACGGGGCCTGACCGAGCGGATGTTCCTGCCCGCCCAGCAGGTCCTGGTGCGCGAGGCGCATGCGGCGGGGCTGCGCGGCGCCCGGGCCGCCGAGTTCGTCCGGGCCGTGCAGTTCCAGGTGGTCGGACATGTGCTGGTGGAGCGCCACCGCGAGCGGGCACCGGTGCAGGACCCGGGCGAGGAGGAGCTGTGGCGAGGGGAGAGCGCCGGAATCGCCGGGGACGATGCCGCCCTCGCCCGCGCGCTGGCCCGTCCGGTGGACACGGAACGACTGTTCGTGACAGCCGTACGGGCGCTGGTGCGGTCGCTGCTGACGGGGTGACGGCCGTACGGGCACCGCATCCCGGCCGTAGGGGCACCACGTGACCGCCGCACGGGCACCGCGTGACCGCCACACGGGCACCCGCGCCGCACTCGCCGCCGACGGCGGGGAGGCGGGGGCGGGGGCGGGGGCGGGGGCTGACGCACCGTGCGGGGCCGGGGGCGGGGCGGCGCGGAAAACCGGTGGCGTCCGAACCGGCGTCCTCCTACCGTTCCTTTCGCGGGGGCGGCTCCGCCGGCGTGCTTCCTTCTCTTCCCAACCCTAGGAATCCACAGCGCGCCCACTCTCCGCCCCCGCCTCACCACTTTTCCGCTACCGGGGGATTCCGCTTGTCCGCACTGACGTCCGTGCTGCTCCGCCGTCTCCGTACCGTCTACGTCGACCAGGCCGGACCACGCCCGGGCGATCCGTCGACGGCGGAGGGACTCGTCGCCCTGGAGGGCGAGCTGCTCGACCGGGGCTTCGCACCGACGGCACAGCTGCGCGCGACGCTCGCCTGGCTCGGCCCGGCCGGGCTCGCCGCCGCGGGCCGGCAGCTGGTCCGGCAGCTGGACTCCGAACTGGGCGCCGACCGCACCCACATGCCGCTGTTCCGCAACTTCCCCGTCTCCGTGCCCGACGACACGTTCGGACTGTACGTCGACCGGGTCTTCGCCCTGCTGCTCCAGTGGCCGGCCCAGCCCTGCGTGCTGTGCGGCACCGTCGGCGGCGTGCACCCGGTGGCACCGTGCGCACATCTGGTGTGCCGCACCTGCTGGGACGGGGCGGACTACACCGGCTGCCCGATCTGCCGTCGCCGGATCGATCCCGACGACCCGTTCCTGGTACCGGGCGAGCCGCGCCGGCCGCGGGACGTGGCGGCCGGTCCGCTGAAGCTGCTCGCACTCGGTACGGACGTCCGCGCGGACACGGTCCTGGTCCTGCGCACACTGCTGGCCCGGCGCACTCCGCTGCCCGCGCAGGACCGTGCCGACCTGCTGGTGCTCCTGGCGCACGCGCCCGCGGACCTCGGCTGGTTCCCGGCGGACGTCCCGGTCCGCGAGACGAAGGCGCTGGTGCTCGGCACCCTGCTGCGCGACCGGCGCACGCGCGTGGCGGCCGGCGAGCTGCTCGACACCCACCTCACGACGGCGACGGACGTACTGCGGCTGCTGTGCGTGTGGTCCGGCGGCGCGGCCGACCTCATGGCGCCGCCGCGGCTGCGCTCGCTGCCCCGGGCCCTGCGCGGGCGGCTGCTCGGACTGCTCGACTCCTTCGCGGTGCCCTCGCTGGTGGAAGACGTCCTGCGGCACCCCACGGTGTGGAAGCGGGCCGCCGAGACCCTGCACCCGTTCGAGCACCACGCCCGCCACCCGCGGGCCGCGCTCGCCGTCGCCGTGCTGCGCGGCACGCCGCTCGTGCCCGGCAGCGCCCTGGCCGAGGCCCTGCTGCGGACGGCGGCGGCCCATCCGGAGGCCGTACGGGTCGCGGGCGACCGGATCAGGGCCGCCACCTGGGGCGCCCGCGTGGAGCAGGCGCTGGCCGAGCGGGACGCCGGCGCCGCGCTGGCCCTCCTCGGGCAGCGTCCGGGTGAGCTGCTGCGCCGGCTCGACCATGTGCTGCGGCTGCAGGAACTCGGCGTACTGCCGGAGGAGTTCGCCGAGGCGTTGCGGCGCACCCTGCCGAAGGCCGGTCCCGGTCCGCTGCTGGCCGCACTGGGCAGGATGCGGGTCCGTCATCTGCCGGGCGGGCGCCGGGTGTTCTTCCCGCGCGGACAGGTCACCCGCTCGTTCACGACGGACGACACGCGCGTGCCGCTCGCCGCGGCGGTCACCACGCGCGTGTGCGCGTTGCTGGAGGCCGAGGCGCTGCGCCGGCTGGCCGGCTCGCCCCGGTTCGACCTCGCCGTGCTCGACTCGGCGCTCGCCGGGCTCGCGGTGCCGTCCGTCGAGCGCGCCGCCGCCAAGGCCCTGGTGGCGGTGCCGCGCGGCAGCACCCAGCCACTACCCGAGGGCGAGGTGCTCAGGCTCTTCCTGCACTGGACGGAGCCGCTGAAGGTCCGCGTGGACCTGGACCTGTCGGTCGCGCTGTACGACGAGGACTGGGAGTTCGCCGGGCTGTGCGACTACACGAACCTCGTGTACGGCGACCGGTCGGCCGTCCACTCCGGCGATCTGACCTCGGCTCCGGCACCGGACGGCGCCACCGAGTACGTCGACCTGGACCTGACCGCGCTCGGCGAGCGGAACGTGCGGTACGCCGTCCCCGTGGTCTTCAGCTTCAACAACATCCCGTTCGAGGAGCTGCTCGACGCCTTCGCCGGCTTCATGGCGCTGCCGTCGACGGCCGAGGAGGCGCGCGGCGCCGGGTACCACCCGCGTGCGGTGCGCCAGCGCTACGACCTGGAGGGTGACTCGCGCATCCACGTGCCGATGCTGGTCGACCTGCGCCGCCGCACGTTCCTGTGGACGGATCTGCACCTGCCGTCGGACGACGGACACCACGACGTGGACCGGCACCGGGCCGCCCTGGGCCGGATCGCCGAGGACCTGTTCCAGTACTTCGCCCACGGCCGTACGACGCTGTGGGACCTCGCGGTGTGGCACGCGGCCGCGCGGAGCGACGAGGCGCTGGTCGTCCGGCGTGCGTCCGCTCCGCTCAGCGGGGACGAGCTGTGGCACTACCGGCGCCGGGACGGGGAGGCGCACACCGCGTTCGCCGCCCGGATACGGACCCTCGGGGAACCGGACCGGCGGGAGGCCGCGCGGGACGCGGCGGACGCCGACGCGCGGGCGGGTGAAGCGGCGGTGAAGAAGCACGTGTTGCTGGCGCTGGTGCACGGCGGGGTGGCTCCGGAGAACGCGACGGGCGCGGTGTACCGGCTGCTGCCCGGCCCGGCCGACGGCTGCGGCCTCACCGCGCTGGCGGCCGGGGATCTGGTGGCGGCGCTCGGCTGACGCCACGGCGGGCGGGAAGCCGGTGGCGGCACTCGGCCGACGCCACGGCGGCCGGGCCCTGAACGGTCTGGGCCGACGCCACGGCGGGCGGCCCAACCGGACGCCGGGGCGCTCGCGTTCACGGGCGTGCGCGTGTGCGACGTCCGAGCAGGGTGGCGGCTCCGGGGCGCGTGCCCGGCACCTGAGGGACGGCGCTGTCGGTCGTGGCCCGTATCCTCAATGACCATGCTCGAAGACCGTGCGACCGCAGTGTCCTCCCCCACCCAGTGGCCGGCCGCGTATCCGAAGGGATACGCGGTCGTTGACGTGGAGACCACCGGCCTGGCCCGGGACGACCGGATCATCTCGGCCGCCGTCTACCGGCTGGACGAGCGCGGCGAGGTCGAGGACCACTGGTACACGCTGGTCGACCCGGAGCGCGATCCGGGCCCCGTGTGGATACACGGTCTCACGAGCGAGATGCTCCACGGCGCGCCCCTGTTCGGCGACATCGCCGCGGAGTTCGCCGCCCGCCTCGACGGCCGGGTGCTCGTGGCGCACAACGCCGTGTTCGACTGGCAGATGATCGCACGTGAGTACGCGCGCGTGCAGAGCGAGGCGCCGGTGCGGCAGCGGCTGTGCACCATCGCGCTGTCGAAGGAGCTGGGGCTGCCGCTGCCCAACCACAAGCTGGAGTCGCTGGCGGCGCACTTCGGCGTCGTACAGCAGCGGGCGCACCACGCGCTGGACGACGCCCGCGTGCTGGCGGAGGCGTTCCGGCCCAGCCTCAGGGCCGCGGCGGAGAGCGGCGTACGGCTGCCGCTGCTGGAGTGCCGGCCGCTGACGGAGTGGTCGGACCGGCCGGTGCCCCGGCAGGCCTCGGGCGGCCAGGGCGGTTACGGCGGCTACCGGGCCGGCAGCTGGCGCCCCTCCCGCAAAAGGCCCGCATGCCCCTATCCCAACCCAGGTCGCTACGAGGACGGCAAACCCCTCAAGCAGGGCATGCGGGTGGCCTTCTCCGGTGACACGTCGACCGAGCGCGAGCTGCTGGAGGACCGCGCCGTCGAGGCCGGGTTGCACGTGGCCACCAGCATCTCCCGGCTGACCAGCCTGCTGGTGACCAACGACCCGGACTCGGGCACCTCGAAGACGGTCAAGGCCCGGCAGTTCGGCACGCCGATCGTCGACGAGGCCGCGTTCGGACAGTTGCTCAGGGACGTCGAGCCGGCCGACGACTGAGCCGACCTGAGCCGACCTGAGCCGACCTCAGCCGCCGGCCGAGCGACGGCGGGCCGCCCGTCGACCGGTGACGGGCCGCCCGTCGGCCGATCGTACGAATGGGTGATTGCCACACGACTCACCCGGCCCCCGCTCGCCCGGGGATCGGCGACGGCTCACCCTGTGGCGCATGGCGACATGCGAAGTTTGCGGCAATGACTACGGAATGTCCTTCGAGGTGCACGCGCAGGGCGCGGTGCACGTCTTCGACTGCTTCTCCTGTGCGATCCACCGCATGGCCCCGATCTGCGAGCACTGCCGGGTGCAGATCATCGGCCAGGGCGTGGAGGTGGAGGGCCACTGGTACTGCGGCGCGCACTGCGCCCGTGAGGAGGGCAGGGCCGGCATCGTCGACCGGGTGTGACCCGGTACCCGCCTGAATGCACCCCACGGCCCAGGGGTACCGTCGTGGGGTGCACCGCTACCGCTTTCTGCTGTCCCGCCAGTGGGTGATTCTCACCCTCGTGGCGATCGCGCTGATCCCGACGATGATCAGGCTGGGCTTCTGGCAGCAGCACCGGTACGAGGAGCGCACCGCCCGCAACGACCTGGTCTCCGCCGCGCTGCACGCCGAGCCGGTCCCGGTCGAGCGGCTCACCTCCCCCGGGCACGGTGTGACCCGTACCGAGAAGTACCGCACGGTCACCGCGACCGGCACCTTCGACACCGCCAGGGAAGTCGTGGTCCGCCGCCGGACCAGCGCCGACGGCGAGGTCGGCTTCCACGTGCTCACCCCGTTCGTCCTCACCGACGGCAAGGTGCTGCTCGTCAACCGGGGCTGGATCCCCGCGAACGGCATCCAGACCGCCTTCCCGAAGGTCCCCGCGCCGCCGGCCGGCCGGACCACGGTCACCGGGCGGCTGATGGCCGACGAGACGACCGCCGCGAGCGGCATCAAGAACGTCGAGGGCCTGCCCGACCGGCAGATCATGCTGATCAACAGCGGGGAGGAGGCGCGGCGGCTCGGCGCGCAGGTGCTCGGCGGCTACATCCAGCAGACGGCGCCCGAACCGAAGGGCGGCTCCCCGGAGCAGATCTCCGACCCGGGCAGCGAGGACGCCCCGCTGAACTACGCGTACATGATCCAGTGGTGGCTGTTCGCCGCGGCCGTCCCGGTCGGCTGGTGGTTCCTGGTCCGGCGGGAGATCCGCGACCGCGAGGAGGCCGCGGCGGAGCAGCAGCAGCAGCCGGAGGAGAACGAACCGGCCGCGGTCTGAACGCCCGCAGCCTGCGGCCCCGCGAACCGGTACCGCCCCAGCGCCACTCATTCCCGCCAACCGGCCGTCCTCCCGCGCGCTTCCCGGCACGCCCGGCGGTCGCCGCTGGGCACGTCACTCCCCCGGCGCACCACCTGATTGGCCCCCTGGTCCGCCGGGAAGCCGGAACACGTGAACGCGCGCATCGAGGATTACGCCCTGATCGGGGACCAGCAGACCGCGGCCCTGGTCGGGAAGGACGGCTCGATCGACTGGCTGTGCCTGCCCCGGTTCGACTCCGGCGCCTGCTTCGCCCGGCTCGTGGGCGGCGAGGACCACGGCTACTGGCGGATCGCGCCGGCGGGAGCGAGCACCTGCACCCGCCGCGCCTACCGGCCCGACACCCTGGTTCTGGACACGGAATGGGAGACCGCCGAAGGCACGGTACGCGTCACCGACCTGATGCCGCAGCGCGAGCACGCCCCCGACCTCGTGCGGATCGTGGAGGGCGTCAGCGGCCGGGTCCCCGTCCACAGCACGCTGCGCCTCCGCTTCGACTACGGCTCGATCGTGCCGTGGATGCGCCGCTCGGACGACCACCGGGTGGCCGTCGCCGGCCCGGACTCCGCCTGGCTGCGCAGCGAACCGGCCGTGCACACCTGGGGCGAGGACTACGCCACCCACTCGGAGTTCACCGTCACCGAGGGCGAGCGGGTCGCGTTCGTGCTGACCTGGCACCCCTCGCACGAGAAACGCCCCCCGCTCATCGACCCGTACGAGGCGCTGGAGAGCAGCGTCACCGACTGGCGGCGCTGGGCGCGCCAGTGCCGCTACGACGGGCCGTACCGCGACGAGGTCGTCAGGTCCCTCATCACCCTCAAGGCCCTCACCTACGCCCCGACCGGGGGGATCGTCGCCGCGGCGACCACCTCACTGCCCGAGAAGGCGGGCGGCGTGCGCAACTGGGACTACCGGTACTGCTGGCTGCGCGACTCCACCCTCACCCTCGGGGCCCTGCTCACCGCCGGCTTCCACGAGGAGGCTGAGGCCTGGCGGAACTGGCTGCTGCGGGCGGTCGCCGGCGACCCGGCCGACCTGCAGATCATGTACGGCGTCGCGGGTGAGCGCCGGCTGCCGGAGACCGAACTGCCCTGGCTGCCCGGTTTCGCCGGCTCCTCCCCCGTGCGCATCGGCAACGGCGCGGTCGACCAGCTGCAGCTGGACGTGTACGGCGAGGTGATGGACTCGCTGTCACTGGCCCGCGCCTCGGGCCTGCCCACGCGTCCGCACATGTGGGCCATGCAGCGTTCGATGATGGAGTTCCTGAAGTCGGCGTGGCGCCAGCCGGACGAAGGCCTGTGGGAGGTGCGCGGCGGCCGGCGCCAGTTCGTGTACTCCAAGGTGATGGTCTGGGTGGCCGCCGACCGGGCCGTACGGACCCTGGAGGAACACGAGGAGCTGCGCGGCGACCTGGAGGGCTGGCGCACGCTGCGGGACGAGGTGCACCGGGAGGTGTGCGAGAAGGGCTTCGACCCGGAGCGCAACACCTTCACCCAGTACTACGGTTCCCGCGAACTCGACGCGGCGCTGCTGCTCATCCCCCGGGTCGGGTTCCTGCCACCGGACGACCCACGGGTGGTCGGCACGGTCGACGCGATCCGTGACGACCTCGGGCACGGTGGCTTCCTGCGCCGCTACGACACCGAGGACTCGGTGATCGACGGACTGCCGAGCGGCGAGGGCGCCTTCCTGGCCTGCTCGTTCTGGCTGGCCGACGCGCTGCACATGACGGGCCGCACGAAGGAGGCGCGGGAGCTGTTCGACCGGCTGGCGGGCCTGTGCAACGACGTGGGCCTGCTGTCCGAGGAGTACGACCCGGTGGACGGCCGCCAGTTGGGCAACTACCCCCAGGCCTTCAGCCACATCGGTCTGGTCAACACCGCCCTCACCTTGTACGGGGACCAGGAGGCAGGATAGGGACCATGGATCTTGGACTGAAGGACCGGGTGTACGTCGTCACCGGAGCCACCCGCGGACTCGGCAACGCAGCCGCGCGGGAACTGGTCGCCGACGGGGCGAAGGTCGTCATCACCGGGCGGGACGAGAAGCGGGTCGCCGACGCCGCCGCCGGGCTGGGCCCGGACGCGGTGGGGGTGGCCGTGGACAACGCCGACGCGGAGGCTCCCGGACGGCTGATCGCCGCCGCCCGTGAGCACTTCGGCGGCTTCGACGGGGTGCTGGTGAGCGTGGGCGGGCCGCCGCCGGGGTTCGTCGCCGACAACACGGACGAGCAGTGGCGCGACGCGTTCGAGTCGGTGTTCCTCGGCGCGGTGCGGCTCGCTCGCGCGGCGGCGGCCGAGCTGGAACCGGGCGGGGTCATCGGGTTCGTGCTGTCCGGTTCGGTGCACGAGCCGATCCCGGGGCTGACCGTGTCCAACGGGCTGCGGCCCGGGCTGGCCGGGTTCGCCAAGTCGATCGCCGACGAGCTGGGGCCGCGCGGGATCCGCGTGGTGGGCCTGCTGCCGGCGCGGATCGACACGGACCGCGTGCGCGAGCTGGACGCGTTGTCCGCCGATCCCGAGGCCACCCGGGCCGCGAACGAGTCCCGGATCCCCCTGCGGCGCTACGGCGCACCGGAGGAGTTCGGGAAGGTCGCGGCATTCCTGCTGTCCCCGGCGGCGTCCTACCTGACCGGCATCATGGTGCCGGTCGACGGCGGCATGCGGCACGGGTTCTAGGCGCGCGGCGAGGGGAGGGCCGGGCGGTTGCCCCGCCCCTCCGTCTCACGTGGCTCTTTCCGCCCGAGCCCCGTCCCGGGCGACTGTGCGCCCGAGCCCTGCCAGGTCCGGGCGACCTGTCCGGCAAGCCCATCCAGGCCCGGAAGCGCTCTTCGCCGAGCACATCCAGGCCCGGAAGCGGTCCCCGCCGAGCCCGCCCAGGCCCGGGAGAGCTATTCGCCGAGACCGGCCAGGTCCCGCAGTCGCCGGGCCTGCGCGGCACGCTCCGCCGCACGCTGCTCGTCGTACGTACGGTCGACCGCGCCGCGGAGCAGCGCCTTGGTCTCCACCACTGCGTCCCGCGGCGCGGCGAGCAGCGCGGCCGCCAAGTCCCGCACGGCCCCGTCCAGTTCCTCGGCGGGCACCGCGAGGTTGGCCAGCCCGCTCGCCACGGCCTCCGCGGCCCCGACGAACCGGCCGGTGGCGCAGATCTCGAGCGCGCGGGCGTACCCGACGAGGCCGACCAGCGGATGCGTGCCGGTCAGGTCGGGGACGAGACCGAGGCTGGTCTCGCGCATGGCGAACTGCACGTCGTCGGCGACGACCCGCAGGTCGCAGCCGAGCGCCAGCTGGAAGCCGGCACCGATCGCATGCCCCTGAACGGCGGCGATGGACACGATGTCGTTCCGCCGCCACCAGGTGAAGGCCTCCTGGAATTCGGCGATGGTCGCGTCGAGCCCGGCGTCGTCACGACGCGCGAGTTCGATGAAGCTCGGCTCGCCCGGGATCCCCTCCGGGGTGAACATCTGACGGTCCAGCCCGGCGGAGAAGGACTTGCCCTCGCCGTGCAGCACGACGACGCGGACGGAGCCCGGCAGCAGCTGCCCGGCCTCGGCGAGCGCCCGCCACATGGCGGGGCTCTGTGCGTTGCGCTTGGCCGGGTTGGTCAGCGTCACCGTGGCGATCGCGTCGTCGACGGTGAGCCGTACGCCGTCCTTGTCGAGTGCAGGAGCGAGGTCCTGGTCGGGCGTAGCCATGAGGCGCCTCCGATGGGTGCGGTCAGCAGAGCAGAGCTAAGTGACTGCACAGTAACCACCCGGCCGGTCAGCTTGCCGACCGGGTGGCCACCACCGAAGCCGATGGGCCGCCCGGCGTCAGGACGATGCGGCCTTCTTGCCCCTGGTCGCTCCGCCACGCCCACGGAGCGTGACGCCCGACTCGCTGAGCATCCGGTGCACGAAGCCATACGAGCGGCCGGTCTCTTCGGCCAGCGCCCGGATGCTCGCACCGGAGTCGTACTTCTTCTTCAGGTCTGCCGCGAGCTTGTCGCGCGCGGCGCCGGTCACCCGGCTGCCCTTCTTCAGAGTCTCGGCCACCCGTGCCTCCTCATGGGAAGTGCGCTCTGGTCTCCTCATGATCACCCCTCTTGGGCGTGATGGCCACCCATTCGGCAAGGTCCGTGAGACATCGTTGTGACGACAGGAGTCGATCCCCACAAGCGGAATGCGGGATTCCATGGGGTGGTGCCCATGGGGCCGAACGGGTGGATTCACGAAGTGCCAGGTCAGGGACGCACGGCGGCCGATCCCTTGGCTGCTGCGGGATCGGCCGGAAAATCCGTGTAGGACACACCTCGATACGAGGAGATCTCACACAGATGATGGATCACGGATCGGCCGAATGATCCATACGCAGTGGATCAGCCGTGGGTCGGCCTTCCGATCGGACTTCGCTCAGGCCAGGGCGACGAGATCCGCGTAGTCGGAACCCCACAGGTCCTCGACGCCGTCCGGCAGCAGGATGATCCGCTCCGGCTGGAGTGCCTCGACGGCGCCCTCGTCGTGGGTGACGAGGACGACCGCGCCCTTGTAGGTGCGCAGCGCGCCGAGGATCTCCTCACGGCTGGCCGGGTCCAGGTTGTTGGTCGGCTCGTCCAGGAGCAGCACGTTCGCGGAGGAGACGACCAGGGTCGCGAGGGCCAGACGGGTCTTCTCGCCGCCGGAGAGGACACCGGCGGGCTTGTCGACGTCGTCGCCGGAGAACAGGAACGAGCCGAGCACCTTGCGGACCTCGACCAGGTCCATGTCGGGCGCGGCCGAGCGCATGTTCTCCAGGACCGTGCGGTCGGGGTCCAGGGTCTCGTGCTCCTGGGCGTAGTAGCCGAGCTTGAGGCCGTGACCGGGGACGACCTCACCGGTGTCCGGCTTCTCCACCCCGCCGAGCAGGCGCAGCAGGGTCGTCTTGCCGGCGCCGTTGAGGCCGAGGATGACGACCCGGGAACCCTTGTCGATCGCCAGGTCGACGTCGGTGAAGATCTCCAGCGAGCCGTACGACTTCGACAGGCCCTCGGCCATCAGCGGGGTCTTGCCGCAGGGCGCCGGCTCCGGGAAGCGGAGCTTGGCGACCTTGTCGGACTGACGGACCGCCTCGAGGCCGGAGAGCAGCTTGTCGGCGCGGCGGGCCATGTTCTGCGCGGCGACCGTCTTGGTGGCCTTGGCGCGCATCTTGTCGGCCTGCGAGTGCAGGGCGGCGGCCTTCTTCTCGGCGTTGGCGCGCTCCCGCTTGCGGCGCTTCTCGTCCGCCTCGCGCTGCTGCTGGTAGAGCTTCCAGCCCATGTTGTAGACGTCGATCTGGGAGCGGTTGGCGTCCAGGTAGAACACCTTGTTCACGACCGTCTCGACCAGGTCGACGTCGTGGGAGATCACGATGAAGCCGCCGCGGTAGGTCTTCAGGTAGTCCCGCAGCCAGATGATCGAGTCCGCGTCGAGGTGGTTGGTCGGCTCGTCGAGGAGCAGCGTGTCCGCGTCCGAGAACAGGATGCGGGCCAGCTCGATACGGCGACGCTGACCACCGGAGAGGGTGTGCAACGGCTGGCCGAGCACCCGGTCGGGCAGGTTCAGGGCCGCTGCGATGGTGGCGGCCTCGGCCTCGGCGGCGTACCCGCCCTTGGTGAGGAACTCCGTCTCCTGGCGCTCGTACTGCTTCAGGGCCTTCTCGCGGGTGGAGCCCTTGCCGTTGGCGATGCGCTCCTCGTTCTCGCGCATCTTGCGGATCAGTACGTCGAGGCCGCGCGCGGACAGGATGCGATCACGGGCGAGGACGTCCAGGTCGCCGGTGCGGGGGTCCTGCGGGAGGTAGCCGACCTCGCCGGAGCGGGTGATCTGGCCGCCGGCCGGCATGCCCTCACCGGCCAGGCACTTGGTGAGGGTGGTCTTGCCGGCTCCGTTGCGGCCGACGAGACCGATGCGGTCGCCCTTGGCGACACGGAAGGTGGCGTTCTCGATGAGGACGCGCGCACCGGCGCGCAGCTCGATACCGGAGGCGGAGATCACGGACAGACTCCAGGGCGATGGGGTGGGCGGTGGGCGGCTGAGGACGTTCCCGCCGTCTAATGCGCGAGGAGAATGGCCATGGAGGCAATTCTAACGGGGCCGGGCAAGCGGTTTTTCTACGTCCGTGCGTTCGGACCGAACGGCGGGAGATCGTTGCCGAGCGGGGTGCGGTCGGGGGTGATCCGGCCCAGGTCGTCCAGGGCCACGAGCTGTCCGGTCCAGGCGTCGTGCGCGCACGGCTGGGCGAGGAGCAGGGCCGCGCCCCGCCGTACGGCGCCCTCGGGCCGGAACGTGCAGCCCTGCCGGGCGTGCAGCATCCAGCGCAGGTCGCCGTCGGCGGTGCGGTACGCGGTGACGCGGTGCGGGCTGACGACCGCGACGATGCCGCGGCCCAGGTCGCGCAGCACGCTGGTGCCGCCGTGGGCGGGGAGCCACTCCGCGGCGTCGGGCAGGGCCCGGTGCCAGTGCACCCTGCGCCCGTCGGTGCCGGTCAGCAGTCCGTCGTCCCACAGCGCGATCACCTCCCCGCGCACGGGCAGCACGGCAACCGGCCGGTGGCCCGCGCGCGCGTACCGCCAACGCGGCGCTCCGGTCCGGGCGTCGTAGCCGACCACGACGGCGCCCCGCGCGCGCGGCGACCAGGCCCCGCCGTGTCCCCCGTGCAGGAGCCGGTCGCCGTAGGGGACGGGCCGCATGTGATGCGCCACACCGAGCAGGCCGACGGCGAGGGCGGCCACGAGCAGACCGGCGACCGCACGGCCGGCGGCGGCGAGAGGGCGACAGCGCGCGGGCAGGAGGGAGAGACGGCGGGCGGGCAGGCGGAGGAGACGGCGGGCGGGCGCCAGGAGGGAGCGGCGGGCGGAAGGGAGCAGGGGACGAGGGGTGGCCGGGCCGTGCTGCGGGGCGGTGTGCCGTGGGCGGGTCCCGTGGGGTGGAACTGCCACCTCGCCCCCTTTGCGTCCACCGTCCCGGATCAGGCGCCGAGCGTAGTCACCGCCGGCGGGAGCGGCGAGGTGGCTCGGCGGGTGCGGGCCGGAAGTCCCCCGTTCGGGGGGCGGGCCGGCGGCGCGGGCGACGGGACGGGACGGGACGGGACGGGGGAGTCTGCGCGCGCCCGGGCCCGGACGACGTGTTCCGGGGGGCGTTGTCAGTCGTGCCTGCAAGACTCGGGGGCACGGCACGACCGGAGTACGGCACCGCCGACGCGCGTCCCGGCCGACGCCGGCGGCACCCACCGCAAGGAACACGACCGACGCACGGCAGAACCGACGCGCGAAACACAGCCCACGCACGACAGAACCGACGCACGAAACACAGCCCACGCACGACAGAACCGACGTACGAAGCACGACCGATGCACGAAGGAGTGATCGGCATGGCAGGCACGGGCGGCGCACGGCCCAGCATCTACCCCTCGCTGCTGTACACGGACGCGAAGGCGGCGATCCGGCAGCTCACGGAGGCCCTCGGCTTCACCGAACTGTCGGTGTACGAGACGGAGGACGGCAAGGTGATGCACGCCGAGCTGGTCCAGGGCAACGGCGCGGTCATGATCGGTTCCAAGGGCCGCGGCGGCCGTTTCGACGCGGCGCTGAAGGACGGGGGGCCCGCCGGGGTGTACGTCGTGGTGGACGACGTGGACGCCCACCACCAGCGGGCCGTGGAGCACGGCGTGGAGATCCTGATGCCCCCGACGGACCAGGACTACGGCTCGCGGGACTACATGGCCCGGGACGCCGAGGGGAACATCTGGAGTTTCGGTACGTACGCCCCGGAGGTCGGCGTCTGAGCCACCCGGTCCCCGCCCCTCCCCCGGTGTGCGGCGGTCATCCCCCGGTGTGCACCTGGAACGCGGCCCGGCGCACGGCCTTGGCCAGAGCCGGGTCGGGGTGGGCGGCGGCGAGCGCGACCAGGACCTGCACGGTGCGCGGGTGGCCGACGGCGCGGACCTCGTCGAGCAGCTGGGGGACGGTGGGCTGCACCGCGGCCTCCAGATGCCGGACCAGCATCGGCGCCTCGCCGTGGTCGGCCACGGCGGCGGCGGTGTCCACCCACAGCCAGGTGGCCTCCTCGCGGGTGAGGGCCTCGTGGGCGTCCTCCGGGTCGACACCGTCGTGCTCGGCCAGCCACAGCAGGGCGTACGGCCGCAGGGCCGGCTCGTCCAGGACGCCCCGTACGTCGGGCTCGGCGGGGGCGCCGACGACCCGCAGTGCCTCGAAGGCGAGGCCGCGCAGCAGGGCGTCGTCGCCGCGGGCGGCGCCGATCAGCTCGGTGACGGCGCTGCCGACGGGGCGGGCGGCGAGCCAGGCGCGGTACTCGGCGCGGGCCGCGTTGGGACGGAGCTGGGCGCAGCCGCGGAGCATGTCCTCGGCGGACTGCTCGATGTTGCCGGCCGGGCTCTGCGCGGCCACGCAGATCTGCTCCAGCTTGACCCACACCGCCCAGCTGCCGAGCGGGGTGAGGGTGGCCTGGCCGGTGCCGTAGGTGAGGGCGCCGACGGAGGCGAGGGCCCGCAACGACCAGTCGAGCAGGGGCGCGAGCTGGGCGTCGGCGGCCGGTACGGGGTCCGCCGGGCCCGGAGATCCGGCGGGCCGGCCGGTGCCGGGCTCGTAGGAGACCTCGCAGCGTTCGGTGCGCAGTTCGGTCACCCGCTGCTGGAGCAGGTCGAGGAGCTGCTCGACCGGGACGGGCCCGGCGGACAGCTGGAGGAAGGAGAGCACCTGGGGCATGGCCGAGACGACCTCGGCGACGGCGGCCGGCTCGTGACCGTCGGGCTCGGGGCAGGCGAGCGACCAGGCGTCGAAGAGGGCGACCCAGCCGCGCAGGACGGCGCTGTCGTCGCGGTTCCAGGCACGCAGACGCCAGCCGGGGCGCGCGCTGTCGCCGTGCACCTCGACCAGTCCGGCGAGGCGGGCGGTGTCCCAGTCGGCGCGGACCTGAGCGGCACTCAGGCCGAGGTCGGCGGCGGCGCGTTCGGCGGTGGCGTCGGAGAGGGTGGCCTTGCCGTCGGCGGTGGCGGCGTCACGGCCGGGGCCGAGGGCGGCGTCGGCCCAGCGGGCGACGCGGGCCGCGCCCGCCAGGCCGGTGCGGGCCATTCCGGCCAGCTCGGCGGGGGCGGGCGTGCCCTCCGGCGGCCGGGGTGAGGGGCGGCGCGGGCGCCGCTGGTTCACAGCTCTGGGGGCGGCGGCCAGGGGTCGCGGTCGGACGAGTCGGAGCCTGGAGTCGCGCGGGATACGGGACGTCACGGGTGCAGTCTTCCGGTTGACGGTGCGAAATCCCAAACGGAATGTCACGGCGGGCGACGGAGGTGGCCAACGCACGGGCTCCGGCACGGCCGGAGAGACATGATCGAGCCAGTGGTACGGCCCGGAGCGGAATGCCCGGCGCCGGTGCCGGACGGCCTCGGCGCCGGGGCGTCACATCAGGGGGGTCAGGAACCGCCGCAGGCGTTCCTCGTACTCCTCGGGGTCCGGGTTCCACATCGCCGCGTGCGGGGCGTGCGGCACGGTGTGGAGGGCGACGAGGTCGGGCCGGGTGCGGGCGAGCCGGCGGGAGTACTCCCAGGGGGCGACCCGGTCGTCCGGGCCGTGGACGATCAGGGTGGGGACGCGCAGCCGGGCGGGGTCGGCGGTCTCGGCGGCCCGGTCGGCGTGCAGTCCGGCCCGGCCCTGCGCGGCCCGTACCGCGAGCGGCAGCAGTGGCTGCGGGGTGCGGCGGGCCCTGGCCAGAGCCCGCAGCGTGGCTTCCCAGCTGAGCACCGGCGAGTCGAGGACGAGCCCCGCGATGCGGTCGCGGACGGCGGAGTGCTCGGCGGCGCGCAGGGCCATGGTGGCGCCGGTGGACCAGCCGAGGAGGACGACGCGGCGGGCGCCGTAGCGGACGGCGTAGCGGATCGCCGCCTCGACGTCGCGCCACTCGGTCTCGCCGAGGTGGTTCAGGCCGTCCGGAGTGCGCGGTGCGCCGAGGTCGCCGCGGTAGGCGAGGGCGAGGACCGGCAGGCGGCGGCCGTGCAGGAAGCCCATGACGTTCAGGGCGTGCTCCCGGGTGGTGCCGAGTCCGTGCACGGCGATCACCCAGGTGTCCCGGTCGCCGGGCACGAACCAGGCGGGCAGGGCGCCGAGTTCGCCGGGCACGTCCACGTCGGCGTGGTCCAGGCCCAGGGCGGTGCCGGGGTTGCCGACGTACAGGTTGGGGGTGAGCCACACCGAGTCGCCGGCGGTGAGGGTGCCGTGGGTGATGCGTTCGAGGCGGCGGACGACGGTGTCGGCGGTGTGCTCGGCCGTGGTCAGGACGGGGCCGACGACCGCGTGGGAGCCGTCTCCGGCGAGGCCGTAGGTGCCGGGGCGCAGGGCGGCCAGGTCGCGGGTGAGCGCGATCCGGCCGGTGGCAGTGCCGTGCACGGTGAGCCGGGGTTCGGTCGGCAGCGGACGGCCCGCGGGGGCCTTCAGCGCGGCGTCGCTGGCCATCCGGCCGGCGGCCACGGAAGCCGTACCGGCGGCCAGGACGGCGGCGAGGGCGGCGGCGGTCGCCTTGGCGGTACGCACGGCTCCAGTGTCGTGCGGGT
This sequence comes from Streptomyces actinomycinicus, assembly GCF_016741775.1. GTDB lineage: Bacteria > Actinomycetota > Actinomycetes > Streptomycetales > Streptomycetaceae > Streptomyces > Streptomyces actinomycinicus. The sequence continues at coordinate 59,951 of NZ_JAERRK010000022.1, forward strand.
CCCGTCCCCCGGCCAGCGGAACGGCCGACCGGCCTGGCACCGCCGGCCGGGTGCGCCGTGGCCGCGCGCCGTCGCGGCGGAGGATGAAGGCGGCCGCGGCGGCGAGGGAGCGGCGGGCCGGGGTGAGGGGGGTCGGTGGCGGGTCGGGGGGCGGGCTGAGGGTGGGGGTCGGGGCAAGGGCGGGGACGAGGGAGCGGAACGTTGCGCTGCCGTGCACGGGGTCACCTCCGTTGGCCGTACCCCTTCAAGCGTTCCCCGGCCTCGGCAAGTTGTGCCTCCGTCAGCAGTGACGGCGTCAGCCCCGGCACCGAGGACGCCGTCAGCCACAGGCGGCACATCCACTCCAACTGGGCGGTGCGGTCGTAGGCCTGGTCGAGCGTGGCGCCGTAGGTGATCGTGCCGTGGTTCTGCAGCAGGCAGCCGGAACGGCCCGCGAGGGCACCGAGCATGTTCTCGGCCAGTTCGTCGGTGCCGTAGGTGGCGTAGGGGGCGACCCGGACGGGTCCGCCGAGTGCGCCGGTCATGTAGTGGACGGCCGGGAGTTCGGGCACGAGCGTGGAGACCGCGGTCGCGTGCACGGCGTGGGTGTGGACGACGGCTCGCGCGTCGGTCGTGCGGTAGACGGCCAGGTGCATCGGCAGCTCGCTGGTCGGCACCGGCGTGCCGAGCACCTGGCGGCCGGTGAGGTCGACACCGGTGATGTCGCCGGGGGTGAGCCGGTCGTAGGGGACGCCGGAGGGGGTGACGAGCACGACGTCGCCGATGCGCGCCGAGACGTTGCCCGAGGTGCCGACCACTAGACCGTCGGCGACGGTCCGGCGCGCCGTCGCGACCACCTCCGTCCAGAGGCGTGCCTCGTCCGGGTGTGTCTCTTCCGCGCTCCGCCGCAGTTCAGCCATGCGGCGATCCTGCCAGCCCGCCCTGCGGAAGGCGGGCGGTCCGATCGCTTCCGGTCAGGAGCCGTACCTCCGAACGGGCTGATCTCGCCGTGAAACGCCCGGGAGCGGTACGGACTCGGTCATCGGCAGGTCTTCAATGATCTCTCTTGCCCACTGGACGATCGCTGCCGCCCGTGAGGTCCGGGTCGTCGTCCGCCACCCCGGGAGACGCATGGTCCGCAGGAACACCCTCGCCCGTCGCCGCGCCGGTGTCCTCGCGGCAGCAACGGCCGCCCTCGCCCTGGCGGGCACCGCACCGGCGACGGCCGGTTACCCGCAGACGCAGGCGCAGAAGCTGTCGCGGGCAGAGCCGCAGGCGCAGCCAGGGGTGCCCGGCGGTGCGGCGGAGGCGGGCGGCGCGCCGCGGCCCGGTCGGGCGCTGCGGGCCCTGCCCAAGGGGCACGACGTGTCGTCGCACCAGGAGGACGTCGACTGGTCGGCCGCCCGGGCGACGGGTGCGCGGTTCGTCTACATCAAGGCGACCGAGTCCACCGACTACCGCAACCCCTACTTCTCCGAGCAGTACGCCGACGCGCGCAAGGCCCGCCTGTTCCGGGGCGCGTACCACTTCGCCCTGCCGGACCGGTCCGGCGGCGCGCGCCAGGCCGCGTACTTCCTGCGGCACGGCGGCGACCGGCGGGCGGACGGCTGGACGCTGCCGCCCGCGCTCGACATCGAGTACAACCCGTACAGCGACGAGCACCGGTGCTACGGGCTGAGCAGGTCGCGGATGGTCCGCTGGATCCGGTCGTTCAGCGATGAGATCAAGCGGGAGACCGGCCGCCGGCCGGTGATCTACACCACCTCCCAGTGGTGGAAGCAGTGCACCGGAGACAGCCGTGCCTTCTCCTCGTCCCACGCCCTGTGGATCGCCCGCCACGGCACCTCGCGGCCGGGGTCGCTGCCGGGCGGCTGGCGGTACTGGACGTTCTGGCAGTACCGCACCGAGGGCGCGCTGCCGGGTGACCAGAATCTCTTCAACGGCTCCGTGGGCCGGCTGCGGGCCCTCGCGCGCGGCCACTAGCCAAGGGGCGTCTGGGCCGCCGCAGGGAAGCGGAAGGTCAAACCTTGGTCAGGGACACCTCGACGCCCGCCCCAGTTCATCTTCCGTTCACCCAGGTTGCCTACGTTCATCCAGCCAATGACCTCGAACGATTGCCTGGGTAAATGGAAAGCTTCTCGCTGATCCTCGCGATAGTGGTGGTAACCGCTCTCGCGTTCGATTTCACGAACGGTTTCCACGACACCGCCAACGCGATGGCCACCACCATCTCCACAGGCGCCCTGAAGCCCAAGATCGCGGTGGCCATGTCCGCCGTCCTCAATCTTGTGGGCGCCTTCCTCTCCGTGGAGGTCGCCAACACGATCTCCAAGGGTCTCGTCGACGAGACCGGCATCCGTCCCGAGGTCATCTTCGCCGCCCTGGTCGGCGCGATCCTCTGGAACCTGCTGACCTGGCTGGTCGGCCTCCCCTCCAGTTCCTCGCACGCGCTGATGGGCGGCCTGGTCGGCGCCACCGTCGCCTCCGCCGGTTTCGGCGCCGTCCACGGTGACGTCCTGGTCACCAAGGTGCTGCTCCCCGCGGTCGCCGCGCCGGTCGTGGCGGGCCTCGCCTCGCTCCTGGCCACCCGGTTCTCGTACGGCATCGGCGACACCGCCGACGGCGAGGCCACCCGCAAGGGTTACCGCGCCGGCCAGATCGCCTCCGCCGGCCTGGTCTCCCTGGCCCACGGCACGAACGACGCCCAGAAGACGATGGGCATCATCACCCTGGCGCTGATCGCGGGCGGTGCGATCGCCCCCGGCTCGAACCCTCCCACCTGGGTGATCCTCTCGGCGGGCCTGGCCATCGCGCTCGGCACCTACATCGGCGGCTGGCGCATCATCCGCACCATGGGCAAGGGCCTGACCGACCTCGAGCCGCGCCAGGGCTTCGCCGCCCAGACCAGTGCCGCGACCGCCATCCTGGCCTCCTCGCACCTCGGCTTCTCCCTCTCCACCACGCACGTCGTCTCCGGCTCCGTGATGGGTGCGGGTCTCGGCCGCAAGGGCGGTGTGGTCCGCTGGTCCACCGCGACCCGGATGTTCGCCGCCTGGGCGCTCACCCTCCCGGCCGCCGCGCTGGTCGGCGCGGGCGCCGAGGCCGTCACCGACCTGGGTGACTGGGGTACCGCCGCCGTCGCCGTCTTCCTGGTCGCCGCCAGCGCGGGGATCTGGAAGCTCTCCCGCCGCGAGGTCGTGGACCACACCAACGTGGTCGAGGAGACCGGCGAGCCGGCCGGCGTGGTCACCACCGCCATCGCCGCCGTCACCCCGCCGCCCGCGGGCACGGTCGCCGAGAACCTGACGGCCACGATCCCCGCCCCGGCCGCCACCGAGCCCGCTCCCGCCGCCCCTCCGGCCGCCACGGTCTGACCCCGCGCACACGGTTACTGAAGGAAGCATCCCCATGAAGATCGACTGGGCGGCCCTCGGCTCCGTCTTCGGCGTCAGCCTCGCGTTCACGGTGGGCCTGGTGGCCCTGTTCACCCTCGGCGTCAACGGCCTGTCGCGCCGCGAGAAGGCCGCGGCCCAGGGCGGCTCCGCCACGCTGGCCGTGACCGGTGCGTACGTCTGCTTCGCCGCCTGCGCGGCGGCGGTGGCGTACGGGATCTACCTGATCGTCGCCAAGCCCTGACGGCTTGACGCTCACGAGAATCGACGGCCCGGCGCTCGCCGGGTCCTGACGGTCCGAGACCGTACTGTCGGCCCTGCCGGGCCCCGCTTCAGCGGGCGCGGCGGGGCCGACGCATGTCCGGGCCGTGAACGCCGGCCCCCGCCTGGGTGATTCACCGCATTCCGGCCGTCCGGTGCCGTCCGGCATACCGGTGATGTGGGGCTCAGCACAGTCGGGCGTCCCAGGTCAAAGGCAAGTTGACGGCCGTTCCGGGGGCGTGGTGGACTGCCCAGGCCATGTACGGCGGCAGAAGAGGAAGCCGGTGCGAATCCGGCGCGGTCCCGCCACTGTCACCGGGGAAGAATCCCCGGGAGCCAGGAACTCTCGCCGCCGGATCTCGTCGTACCAGGGCGCGGACACCCTGAGTGAGGACACGTATCGCCATGCTCGGCTGCCGTTCGAGGACCAGTACCAGGCCCGCCCCTGTGCCCACGGCCGGCTGAGCCGATGGGTGCCGATCGCACGTACGCGTACGGCGCCGCCGCCGGCCTCCTCGGTGACCTGCTCCTCGGTGATCCCCACCGGGGGCATCCGGTCGCCGTGTTCGGCCGCGCGGCCGGGGCCGTGGAACGCGCTCTGTGGCACGACCACCGCGGCTGGGGCGCCGTGCACACCGTCGTGTGCGCCGGCGGCGCGGTCGCTCTGGGCGCAGTGGCCGCACGCACCGTACGCCCCTCCCGGACCGCTTCCGTCGCGTTGACCGCCGCCGCCACCTGGGCCGTCGTCGGCGGTACCTCGCTCGCCCGGGAGGCCCGCGCCGTCGGGCGCGCCCTGGCGGCCGGGGACATCGAGGCCGCCCGGGCCCGGCTGCCGCATCTGTGCGGGCGGGACCCACAGGCGCTGGACGCCGACGGGATCGCGCGCGCGGTGGTCGAGTCGGTCGCCGAGAACACCTCCGACGCCGTGGTGGGCGCGCTGGTGTGGGGTGCGGTCGCCGGGGTCCCGGGGCTCGTCGGGTTCCGGGCGGTCAACACGCTCGACGCGATGGTGGGTCACAGGTCGCCCCGCTTCCGGCGCTACGGCTGGGCCTCCGCGCGCCTCGACGACCTCGCCGGCTGGCCGGGGGCCCGGCTGACCGCCGTGCTCGCCGCCGCGGCCGGACCCGACCCCCGGGGCGCCCTGCGCGCCTGGAAGGCCGACGCGCGCCGGCACCCCAGCCCCAACGCCGGGCCCGTGGAGGCCTCTTTCGCGGGTGCCCTCGGCGTCCGGCTCGGCGGGACGCTCTCCTACGGCGGCCGGGTCGAACACCGGCCCGTACTCAACGGCGGTGCCGGACGGCCGGTCCGGGTCACCGACATCGACCGTGCCGTGCGGCTGTCGCGCCGCGTCGGCCTGCTCGCGCTCGGCGCCACGCTCGCCGTGCGCAGCCTCCTGAAGGGACGTGGGAAGTGAGCGGGGGTCTCCTCGTCGCCGGCACCACCTCCGACGCCGGCAAGAGCGTCGTGACGGCCGGCATCTGCCGCTGGCTGGTCCGCCAGGGCGTGAAGGTCGCGCCGTTCAAGGCGCAGAACATGTCCCTGAACTCGTTCGTCACCCGGGAGGGCGCGGAGATCGGGCGGGCGCAGGCCATGCAGGCCCAGGCGTGCCGGATCGAGCCGACCGCGCTGATGAACCCGGTGCTGCTCAAGCCGGGCGGCGAGCAGAGCAGCCAGGTGGTGCTGCTGGGCAAGCCGGTCGGCGAGCTGAGCGCGCGCGGGTACCACGGCGGGCGCCAGCAGCGGCTGCTCGGCACGGTCCTGGACTGCCTGGCCGAGTTGCGGGGCACGTATGACGCGGTGATCTGTGAGGGGGCGGGGAGTCCGGCCGAGATCAACCTGCGGCGGACCGACATCGTCAACATGGGCATCGCGCGGGGTGCGCGGCTGCCCGTGCTCGTGGTGGGCGACATCGACCGCGGGGGCGTCTTCGCCTCCTTCTTCGGGACGGTGGCCCTGCTCTCGCGGGAGGACCAGGAACTGGTCGCCGGCTTCCTGGTGAACAAGTTCCGCGGGGACGTCTCCCTGCTGGAGCCGGGCCTGGACATGCTGCACGGGCTGACGGGGCGGCACACGTACGGAGTGCTCCCCTTCCGGCACGGGCTGGGGATCGACGAGGAGGACGGACTGCGCGTCTCGCTGCGCGGCACGGTCCGCGAGTCCACCGTGGCGCCCCCGGTCGGCGAGGACGTGCTGCGGGTGGCCGTGTGCGCGGTCCCGCTCATGTCCAACTTCACGGACGTGGACGCGCTGGCCGCCGAACCGGGGGTCGTGGTGCGGTTCGTGGACCGCCCCGAGGAGCTGGCGGACGCCGACCTCGTGGTGGTCCCGGGCACGCGCGGGACCGTGCGGGCGCTCCAGTGGCTGCGGGAGCGCGGACTCGCGCAGGCCCTCGTCAGGAGGGCCGCCGAAGGACGTCCGGTCCTCGGCATCTGCGGCGGCTTCCAGATCCTCGGCGAGCACATCGAGGACGAGGTCGAGTCCCGCGCCGGCGCGGTCGACGGGCTCGGAGTGCTGCCCGTGCGGGTGCGGTTCGCCCGCGCGAAGACCCTCACCCGGCCGAGCGGGGAAGCCCTCGGCGAGCCGGTCGAGGGGTACGAGATCCACCACGGGGTGGCCACCGTCGCCGGGGGCGAGACCTTCCTGGACGGCTGCCGGGTCGGTCAGACCTGGGGCACCCACTGGCACGGCTCGCTGGAGTCGGACGGTTTCCGGCGGGCCTTCCTGCGCGAGGTGGCCGCCGCCGCGGGCCGCCGCTTCGTGCCCGCCCCGGACACCTCGTTCGCCGCGCTGCGCGAGGAGCAGCTCGACCGGCTCGGCGACCTGATCGAACAGCACGCGGACACGGACGCGCTCTGGCGGCTCATCGAGTCGGGCGCGCCGCAAGGACTGCCTTTCATTCCACCGGGAGCGCCCGCATGAGCACAGTGTTGTTGTTGTCGACCGCCGACACGGATCTGCTGGCGGCCCGGGCCTCCGGCGCCGGCTACCGCATCGGCAACCCCACGCGCGTGGACGCCGCCGGGCAGCTGCCGGGACTGATCGAGGGCGCGGACATCGCCGTCGTACGGCTGCTGGGCGGCAAGCGCGCGTGGGAGGAGGGGCTGGCCGCGCTGAAGGCGTCCGGCGTCCCGACCGTGCTGCTGGGCGGCGAGGCCGTGCCGGACGCCGAGCTCATGGCCGAGTCGTCCGTGCCGGCCGGTGTGGTCGCGGAGGCACTGAAGTACCTGGTCGAGGGCGGGCCCGAGAATCTGCTGGAACTGTCCCGGTTCCTTTCGGACACCGTGCTGCTGACCGGTGAGGGTTTCGAAGAGCCGCGGAAGATGCCGGAGTTCGGCGTGCACGGCGCCTACGAGGTCCGGGAGGGCCGGCCGACCGTGGGCGTGCTCTTCTACCGGGCCCACGAACTGAGCGGTAACACCGCCTTCGTGGACACCCTGTGCGAGGCGATCGAGGCTCAGGGTGCCAACGCCCTTCCCGTGTACTGCGGTTCGCTGCGCGGCGCGGACGCCGGGCTGTACGAGCTGCTGGGGCGGGCCGACGCGCTGGTGGCCACCGTGCTCGCGGCCGGCGGCACGCACGCGTCGCAGGCCTCGGCCGGCGGCGACGAGGAGTCCTGGGACATCGGCGCGCTCGCCGAGCTGAACATCCCGGTGCTGCAGGGCCTCTGCCTCACCTCCTCGCGGGCAGCGTGGGACGAGTCGGACGCGGCGCTGTCCCCGATGGACGCGGCGATGCAGGTCGCGATCCCGGAGTTCGACGGCCGGCTGGTCACCGTCCCGTTCTCCTTCAAGGAGCAGGGTCCCGACGACGTGCCGGTGTACACCGCCGACCCCGAGCGGGCCGCGCGGGTCGCCGGGATCGCCGTCCGGCACGCCCGCCTGAAGCACAAGCCGAACGCCGAGAAGAAGATCGCGCTCGTCTTCACCGCGTACCCGACCAAGCACTCCCGGGTCGGCAACGCGGTCGGCCTGGACACGCCCGCGTCGGCGGTACGGGTGCTGGACGCGCTCCGGGACTCCGGGTACGGGCTCACCGAATACCCCGCCGGCGGGGACGAGTTGATCCACCGGCTGATCGAGGCCGGCGGCCACGACGTGGAGTGGCTGACCGAGCAGCAGCTGGCCGCCGCGCCCGCGCGGGTGCCGCTGGCCGACTACCGGGCCTGGTTCGAGCAGCTGGACCCGGAGCTGCAGGACGCGATGACCGAGGCGTGGGGCGAGCCGCCGGGCAGCCTGTACGTCGACGGCGAGGACATCGTGCTCGCCTCGCTGCAGTTCGGCAACGTGGTCGTGATGATCCAGCCGCCGCGCGGCTTCGGCGAGAACCCGATCGCGATCTACCACGATCCCGACATGCCGCCGTCCCACCACTACATGGCGGCCTACCGCTGGCTGGACAACAGCTTCGGCGCGGACGCGATCGTGCACATGGGCAAGCACGGCACGATGGAGTGGCTGCCGGGCAAGGGGCTCGGCCTGAGCGCCGGCTGCGCCCCGGACGCCGTGCTCGGCGATCTGCCGCTGATCTACCCGTTCATCGTCAACGACCCCGGCGAGGGCACCCAGGCCAAGCGGCGCGGGCACGCCACGGTCGTGGACCACCTGGTCCCGCCGATGGCACGCGCCGACACCTACGGCGACCTCGCCAAGCTGGAGCAGCTGCTGGACGAGTACGCGCTCGTCTCCGACCTGGACCCGGCGAAGGCCCCGGCCGTCCGCGCCCAGATCTGGACCCTGGTCAAGGCGGCCGAGCTGCACCACGACCTGCACGTGGACGAGCAGCCGGACGACGACGCGTTCGACGAGTTCGTCATGCACATCGACGGCTATCTGTGCGAGATCAAGGACGTGCAGATCCGCGACGGCCTGCACATCCTGGGCGGCGGGCCGGTCGCCGAGCCGCGCGTGAACCTCGTGCTGGCCGTGCTGCGCGCCTCGCAGGTGTGGGGCGGCCGGGCGAACGCGCTGCCCGGTCTGCGGGCCTGTCTGGCGGCTCACTTCGGGCTGGACGAGAAGGAGCTGCTGGCCGAGCCCGGCGCCCCGGTGAAGGTGCCGGTGGAGCTGACGGACCTGGTCGAAGGGCCGTCCCGTACCGGCGCCGACGCGATCGACCTGCTGGAGCAGCTGTGCCGGCGGACCGCGGAGGCCATGGAGGCGCGGGAGTGGGACCGTGCGGTCGTCCCCGCGGTGCTGCGGGGCGTGCTCGGCACCGAACTCCCGGAGGCCGTCGCCGTGCTGGAGTTCGCGTGCGACGAGGTCGTACCGCGGCTGGCGCGGACGACCGACGAGATCGGGCACATCCTGCGGGCGCTGGACGGCGGTTACGTGCCGGCGGGACCGTCGGGCTCCCCGACCCGCGGTCTGGTGAACGTGCTGCCGACCGGCCGGAACTTCTACTCCGTCGACCCCAAGGCCATCCCGTCCCGGCTGAGCTGGGAGGTCGGTCAGTCCCTCGCGGACTCGCTGGTCGCCCGCTACCTCCAGGACACCGGTGAGTACCCGAAGTCGGTCGGACTGACGGTCTGGGGCACCTCCGCGATGCGCACCCAGGGCGACGACATCGCCGAGATCCTGGCGCTGCTGGGCTGCCGTCCGGTGTGGGACGAGGCCTCGCGCCGGGTGACCGGGTTCGCGGTGATCCCGCTGGCGGAGCTGGGCCGGCCGCGCATCGACGTCACGGTCCGCATCTCCGGCTTCTTCCGGGACGCCTTCCCGCACGTGGTCGGGCTGATCGACGACGCGGTACGGGCGGTGGCGGAGCTGGACGAGCCCGCCGACCGCAACTTCGTCAAGGCGCACGCCGACGAGGACACCGCCGGGCACGGCGACCGGCGCCGCGCCACGGCCCGCATCTTCGGCTCCAAGCCGGGCGCCTACGGTGCCGGCCTGCTGCCGCTGATCGACGCCCGCAACTGGCGCTCCGACGCCGACCTGGCCGAGGTGTACGCGGTGTGGGGCGGCTACGCCTACGGGCGCGGGCTCGACGGACGGGCCGCGCGCGGGGACATGGAGACCGCGTTCAGGCGGATCGCGGTCGCCGCGAAGAACGTCGACACGCGCGAGCACGACCTGGTCGACGCCGACGACTACTTCCAGTACCACGGCGGCATGGTCGCCATGGTCCGCCACCTGACCGGCGCCAACCCCGAGGCGTACGTCGGCGACAGCGCCGTACCGGACCAGGTGCGGACCCGCACGCTCGGCGAGGAGACCCACCGGGTTTTCCGGGCGCGTGTGGTCAACCCGCGCTGGATGGCGGCCATGCGCCGGCACGGCTACAAGGGCGCCTTCGAGATGGCCGCGACCGTGGACTACCTCTTCGGGTACGACGCCACGGCCGGTGTGGTCGACGACTGGATGTACGAGAAGCTCAGCGCCGAGTACGTCTTCGACCCGGAGAACCGGGACTTCATGAAGAAGTCCAATCCGTGGGCCCTGCGGGGTATCACCGAGCGGCTGCTCGAGGCGGCGGACCGCGGTCTGTGGGCGGAGCCGGACGCGGACACGCTGGAGCGGCTGCGCGCCACGTACCTGGAGCTTGAAGGCGACTTGGAGGGCGACCAGTGACCACCCCGTTCCCCTTTACGGCCGTCGTCGGCCAGGACGACCTGCGGCTCGCGCTGCTGCTGAACGCCGTGTCGCCGGCGGTGGGCGGCGTGCTGGTGCGCGGCGAGAAGGGCACCGCGAAGTCCACGGCGGTGCGGGCCCTGTCGGCGCTGCTGCCGGAGGTGGCCGTGGTGCCCGGGTGCCGTTTCTCGTGCGATCCGGCCTCCCCCGACCCCTCGTGCCCGGACGGGCCGCACGAAGCCGGCGGCGGCACCGGGCGGCCCGCGCGGATGGTGGAGCTGCCCGTCGGCGCCTCCGAGGACCGGCTGGTCGGCGCCCTCGACATCGAGCGGGCCCTCGCCGAGGGCGTGAAGGCGTTCGAGCCGGGCCTGCTGGCCGACGCGCACCGCGGGATCCTGTACGTCGACGAGGTCAACCTCCTCCACGACCACCTGGTCGACCTGCTGCTGGACGCGGCGGCGATGGGTGCCTCGTACGTGGAGCGCGAGGGCGTGTCCGTGCGGCACGCGGCCCGGTTCCTGCTCGTCGGCACCATGAACCCCGAGGAGGGCGAGCTGCGGCCGCAGCTGCTGGACCGGTTCGGGCTCACCGTGGAGGTCGCGGCCTCGCGGGAGCCGGACCAGCGGGTGGAGGTCGTCCGGCGCCGGCTGGCGTACGACGACGATCCCGCCGCCTTCGCCGCCCGCTGGGCCGGCGAGGAGGCCGCCGTACGGGAGCGGATCGTGGCGGCGCGGGCGCTGCTGCCGCAGGTGCGGCTGGGCGACGGGGCGCTGCGGCAGATCGCGGCGACCTGCGCGGCCTTCGAGGTGGACGGCATGCGCGCCGACATCGTCATGGCGCGGACCGCCACCGCGCTGGCCGCGTGGGCCGGGCGGACCGATGTGCTCGCGGAGGACGTACGACAGGCCGCGCTGCTGGCGCTGCCGCACCGGCGCCGGCGCAACCCGTTCGACGCGCCGGGCCTGGACGAGGACAAGCTGGACGAGACGCTGGAGCAGTACTCGGGGGACGACGGCGACAGCGACGACGACCCGGATCCGGACGGGCCCGGTGGCGGCGGCGGGCAGCCGGCGCCCGACAGCGGTCCGCAGGGCGACGGCGGGAGCACCGCGCAGCCCGAGGCCGGCGAGGACGGGCAGCCGCAGGCGGCCGGCTCCGGGGAGCAGTCGGCCGTACGGGCCGCGGAACCCTTCCGGGCCAAGGTGCTGAGCGTGCCCGGGATCGGTGAGGGGGCCGCCGGGCGGCGCTCGCGGGCGCGGACCGAGCACGGCCGCACCACCGGGGCGCGCCGGCCCCGCGGTGCGCTGACCAAGCTGCATCTGGCGGCGACCGTGCAGGCCGCTGCCCCGCACCAGCGGGCGCGGGGCCGCTCCGGGCCGGGGCTGGTGGTCCGCCGGGACGATCTGCGGCAGGCGACCCGCGAGGGACGTGAGGGCAACCTCGTGCTGTTCGTGGTGGACGCCTCCGGGTCGATGGCGGCGCGGCAGCGGATGAGCGCCGTCAAAGGGGCGGTCATGTCGCTGCTCCTGGACGCCTACCAGCGGCGGGACAAGGTGGGTCTGGTGACCTTCCGGGGCTCCGCCGCGGACGTGGCCCTGCCGCCGACGTCCTCCGTCGACGCCGCGGCCGCGCGGCTGGAGTCGCTGCCGACGGGTGGCCGTACGCCGCTCGCGGCCGGGCTGCTGAAGGCGCACGAGGTGCTGCGCGTGGAGCGGCTGCGGGATCCGGCGCGACGGGCGCTGGTCGTGGTGGTGACGGACGGACGGGCCACCGGTGGCCCGGAGCCGGTCGCGCTCGCGGGCCGGGCGGCCCGGCTGTTCGCGGCCGAGCGGACCGCCTCGGTGGTCGTGGACTGCGAGTCGGGTCCGGTGCGGCTGGGGCTCGCCGGGCAGCTCGCGGTGGAGCTGGGCGGTACGGGAGTGACGCTGGACGAGCTGCGGGCCGACTCGATCGCCGGGCTGGTCAGGGATGTGCAGGGGACGCAGAGGACACCGAGGAGGGCCGCGTAGTGCCGCAGGGACAGCCGAGTGTCGTACCGGACGACGGCCTGACGACCCGTCAGCGCCGGAACCGTCCGCTGGTCGTCGTGCACACCGGCGTCGGGAAGGGCAAGTCCACCGCCGCGTTCGGGCTCGCGCTGCGCGCCTGGAACCAGGGGTGGCCCATCGGGGTGTTCCAGTTCGTCAAGTCGGCGAAGTGGAAGGTCGGTGAGGAGAACGCGCTGCGGGTGCTGGGCGCCTCCGGCGAGGGCGGCACCGTCGACTGGCACAAGATGGGCGAGGGCTGGTCCTGGGTGCAGCGCGATGCCCAGATGGACAACGAGGAGAAGGCGCGCGAGGGCTGGGAGCAGGTCAAGCGGGACCTGGCCGCCGAGACGTACCGGCTGTACGTGCTGGACGAGTTCGCGTACCCGATGCACTGGGGCTGGGTGGACACGGACGAGGTCGTGGAGGTGCTGCGGGACCGGCCCGGTACCCAGCACGTGGTGATCACCGGCCGTAACGCGCCGGAGAAGCTGGTCGGGTTCGCGGATCTCGTGACCGACATGTCCAAGGTCAAGCACCCGATGGACGCGGGGCAGAAGGGCCAGAAGGGCATCGAGTGGTGACGTCCGTTCCCCGGCTGGTCATTGCGGCGCCGTCGTCCGGCAGCGGCAAGACCACCGTCGCCACGGGGCTGATGGCCGCGTTCGCCGCGCGGGGGCTCGCCGTGTCCCCGCACAAGGTCGGGCCGGACTACATCGACCCCGGGTACCACGCGCTCGCGACCGGGCGGGTGGGGCGCAACCTGGACGCGTACCTGTGCGGGCCGGAGCTGGTCGCTCCGCTGTTCCTGCACGGGGCGCGCGGGTGTGACCTCGCCGTCGTCGAGGGCGTGATGGGGCTGTACGACGGGGCCGCGGGCGAGGGGGAACTCGCGTCCACGGCGCACGTCGCCAAGCTGTTGCGGGCGCCGGTCGTGCTCGTCGTGGACGCGTCCTCGCAGTCGCGGTCGGTGGCGGCGCTGGTGCACGGGTTCGCCTCCTGGGACCCGGAGGTGCGGGTCGGTGGCGTGATCCTGAACAAGGTGGCGTCCGACCGGCACGAGGAGTTGCTGCGGGAGGCGCTGGACGCCTCCGGGGTGCCGGTACTGGGAGTGCTGCGGAGGGTGCCTCAGGTGGACACGCCTTCCCGGCACCTGGGGCTGGTGCCGGTCGCCGAGCGGCGCGCTGCGGCGGTCGGTGCCGTCGAGGCGATGGCTGCGCAGGTCGCCGCCGGGTGTGACCTGGGCGCGCTGGAGGCGCTCGCCCGTGGTGCCGGTGCACTCCCAGGGGGCTCCGCCCCCTGGACCCCCGCCTCGCCCACCCACCACCCGACTCGGTCGGCCGAGAAGTGGACCGCCGATCCGGCTCGGTCGGCTGAAATGCGGGACGAGCAGCCGGCTCGGTCGGCCGAGGAGTGGACCGCCGGTCCGCCCGTCGTGGCCGTTGCCGGGGGGCCCGCGTTCAGCTTCTCCTACGCCGAGCACACCGAGCTGCTCGCAGCCGCCGGCGCCGACGTGGTCACGTTCGATCCGCTCAGGGACGAACGGCTCCCCGAGGGCACCGCGGGTCTGGTCGTCGGCGGCGGGTTCCCCGAGGTGTACGCCGCCGAGCTGTCCGCCAACGAGCCGCTGCGCAAGGCCGTCACCGAGCTGGCCCTGAGCGGCGCCCCGGTGGCGGCGGAATGCGCCGGGCTGCTCTATCTCTGCCGTGAGCTGGACGGGCAGCCCATGTGCGGCGTGCTGGACGCCACCGCGCGGATGACCGAGCGGCTGACTCTCGGCTACCGGGACGCCGTGGCCGTCGGCGACAGCGTGCTGGCGGCGGCCGGGACACGGATGCGGGGGCACGAGTTCCACCGCACCGTCGTCGAGCCGGGCGCCGGTGCCGCTCCCGCCTGGGGCGTGCGGTCCCCGGTCCGGCGGGTCGAAGGTTTCGTACAGCAGGGCGTGCACGCGAGTTATCTGCACACGCACTGGGCCTCCCGGCCCGGTGTCGCCCGTCGGTTCGTGGAGAGGTGCCGGACGTCATGAGCAGCAGGCTGGTCGGGGTCGGGGTCGGTCCCGGTGATCCGGAGCTGGTGACCGTCAAGGGGGTCAACGCGCTGCGGGCCGCCGATGTCGTCGTCGTACCCGTCATGGACACCGGCGAGCAGGGGCGGGCCGAGGCGACCGTGCTCCACTACGTGCCCGCGGAGAAGGTCGTCCGGGTGGTGTTCGCGCTGAACGAGCGGACCGACCGGGCGCGGCGGGAGGCGGCCTGGGACGCGGCCGGGGCCAGGGTCGCCGAGCTGCTCGGCCGGCACGGGTCCGTCGCGTTCGCCACCATCGGGGACCCGAACGTGTACTCGACGTTCACGTATCTCGCGCAGACCATCGCCGAGCTGGTGCCGGGTGTCGTCGTGGAGACCGTCCCGGGGATCACCGCCATGCAGGATCTCGCGGCCCGGTCCGGGGCCGTGCTGACGGAGGGCACCGAGCCCCTCACCCTGGTGCCGGTCACCGCCGGGTCCGCCGTGCTGAGGGAGGCGCTGGCCGGGCCGGGGACGGTCGTGGCCTACAAGTTCGGGCGGCAGGCCGCCGAGGTCGCCGAGGCACTGGCGCGGACCGGACGGCTCGGGGACGCCGTGTGGGGATCGGCGCTGGGGCTGCCGGAGGAGTCGGTGCGGCCGGCCGCCGAGCTGGACGGGTCGCCGCTGCCGTACCTGTCGACGCTGATCGCGCCCCCGCGGCGGGACGGCGGCCGGGGCGGGAAGCTGTGAGACCGTCCGTGCGGTCAGCCGGTGATGCCGACCACCAGCCAGATGAACGCGGCCCCCGCCACCGTGCACAGCAGGGTGGAGCGGGCCGGGTGCTCGTGGTGGGCCTCGGGCAGGATCTCGGCGGCGGCGAGATAGAGCAGTACGCCGCCGAAGAGGCCGAGATAGCTGCCGAGCACCGGTTCGGGGATGCGGAAGAAGGCCGTGGACAGGGCGCCGAGCAAGGGCGCACAGGCGTCGGCGACCAGCATGCCGATGGCGCGGCGGCGCGCGTTGCCGTACAGGCTGGTGATGGTGAAGGTGTTGAAGCCGTCGGCGAAGTCGTGGGCGATCACGGCGAGCGCGACGGCGGCGGCCATGCCGCCGCCGACCTGGAAGGCGGCGCCGATGGCCACGCCGTCCATGGCGCTGTGGCCCACCATCGCGGCGGCTGCCGCCAGGCCCACCTCGGGCGCCCGGTGGTCGTGGCCCTCGGCACCGCCGTGCGCGGCCTGGCGGGCGGCCAGCGTGCGCTCCACCAGATGGGCCACCAGGAACCCGGCCACGAACAGCAGCAGCGCGGCGGGTACGCCGTAGATCTCGTGGCCGGCCGCGTGCAGCGCCTCCGGCAGCAGGTCGAGGCCGACCACGCCCAGCATCAGCCCGCCGGCCAGACCCAGGACGAGATGGCGGCGGTCGGTCACGCGCTGTGCCGTCCAGCCGCCGGCCAGCGTCATCAGGAACGCGCCGAGCGCGACGAGGACCGCCATAGGCCTTTGCTATCCGATGGACCGGCGTGCGCGCACGTCCGACAGCCGTTCACGTACTGACTTGTAGGAGAGGACCGATTCCCATGGCCGATGCCCCCACCGGCAAGGTGACCTTCGTCGGTGCCGGCCCCGGCGCCGCCGATCTGCTGACGTTCCGTGCCGCCCGGGCCATCGCCGAGGCCGACGTGGTGATCTGGGCCGCGAGCCTGGTCCAGGCGGAGGTCCTCGAGCACGCCCGCGAGGACGCCGAGATCCTGGACTCCGCGGCCATGTCGCTGGAGG
The DNA here is from genome assembly GCF_016741775.1 of Streptomyces actinomycinicus. Lineage (GTDB taxonomy): Bacteria > Actinomycetota > Actinomycetes > Streptomycetales > Streptomycetaceae > Streptomyces > Streptomyces actinomycinicus. The sequence goes on from NZ_JAERRK010000022.1 coordinate 75,958, forward strand.
ACGTCGTCGCCGTCTACCGACGTGCGTTCGAGGAAGGGCTGAAGGTCGCCCGGGTCCACTCCGGCGACCCGGCCCTGTGGGGCGGCACGCAGGAGCAGCTGGACCGCTGCCACCGGATCGGCATCGCGACCGAGGTCGTCCCGGGTGTGTCCGCCTTCTCCGCGGTGGCCGCGCTGGCGGAGCGCGAGCTGACCATCCCGGAGGTCGCGCAGTCCGTCGTGCTGACCCGGCTGGGCGGCGGCAAGACCCCGATGCCGCCCGGCGAGGAGGTCCGCGAGTTCGCCCGGCACGGCACCACCATGGCGATCTTCCTGTCCGCGGCGCGCAGCGGGCAGCTCGTGCGGGAGCTGCTGGAGGGCGGCTACCCCACGGAGACGCCCGTGGTGGTCGCCTACCAGGCGACCTGGCCGGAGGAGCTGGTCGTGAAGTGCACGGTCGGCACCCTGGAGGAGACGGTCAAGGAGCACAAGCTCTGGAAGCACACGCTGTTCCTGGTCGGCCCGGCGCTGGACGCGCAGGGCACCCGCTCGCACCTGTACCACCCGGGGCACTTCCACGGGTACCGCAAGGCCGACCCGGAGGCCCGCCGGGCCCTGCGCGAGCAGCGGGCGAAGAGTTGATCACGGTCGTCGGTACGGGCACCGGTGCGCCGGTTCCCGCGGCCGTCGCGGCGGGGGCCGCGCTGGTGGTCGGCGGGCGGCGCCACCTGGACGCCGCGGAACTGCCGGCGGGGGCCGAGCGGGTGGTGCTCGGGCCGCTGGCGCCGGCCCTGGAGAGGATCGAGGAGTACGTCGGCAAGGAGCTGCCGGTCGTCGTGCTGGCCTCCGGGGACCCGGGGTTCTTCGGGATCGTGCGGGTGCTGGCCGAGCGGTTCGGTGCCGGGCTGCTGGACGTGCGGCCGGGGGTGTCCTCCGTGGCCACCGCGTTCGCGCGGATCGGGCTGCCCTGGGACGACGCGGTCGTGGTCAGCGCGCACGGCCGGGACCTGCGTACGGCGGTGAACGTGTGCCGGGCGCGGCCGAAGGTGGCCGTGCTGACGGGCCCGGGCGCCGGACCGGCCGAGCTGGGCGCCGCCCTGCCCGGTGACCGGGTGCTGGTCGTGGCGCGTGCCCTCGGGGACCCGGACCGGGAGCGCGTGGAGCGGGTGACGGCCGCCGAGGCGGCCTCCCGGGACTGGGGTACGGCGGTGAGCGTGGTGCTGTGCCTGGACGAGGCACGGGCGCTCGGTGCGGTGCGTACGGTGGCCGGTGTGCCGGAGCAGCCCGCCCGGTGGGCCCTGGAGGAGGCCGAGTTCACCCACCGGGACTCGATGATCACCAAGTTCGAGGTGCGGGCGCTGGCGCTGGCCCGGCTCGGGCCGCGCCTGGGTGACCTGGTGTGGGACGTGGGCGCCGGGTCGGGTTCGGTCGCGGTGGAGTGCGCGCGGCTGGGTGCGGCCGTGGTCGCCGTGGAGAAGACCGCGGACGGGGTGGAGCGGGTCCGTGCCAACGCCCGCGCCCACGGCGTCGACGTGGACGTGGTGCACGGCTCGGCGCCGGAGGCGCTGGCCGGGCTGGCCGGCGAGCCCGACGCGGTGTTCGTGGGCGGCGGGGGCCGGGAGCTGCCCGCCGTGGTCACCGCCTGTGCGCGGCGGGCCCGGCGGACGGTGGTCGTCGCCATGGCCGCCCTGGACCGGGTGCCGGCGGCGCGGGAAGCGCTGACGGCCGCCGGGTTCGCCTGTGACGGGGTGCTGTTGCAGTCGTCGCGGCTGGCGCCGCTGCCGGGGGACGTGACCCGGCTGGCGGCCACCAATCCTGTGTTCGTGCTCTGGGGTGTCAGGTCCCCGGTGCCTAGTGAAGGAGTTGCCCAGTGATCGGCCTCATTTCCGCCACCGCGGCGGGAGCGGCGGCGCGGGACCGGCTGGCCGCGGCCTGGCCGGACCGTACGCGGGTGTACGAGGGTCCCGTCGGGGAGGCCGTACGGGCCGCGTTCGCGGAGTGCGGGCAGTTGGTGTGCTTCCTGGCGACGGGGGCGGTGGTACGGCTGCTGGCGCCGCTGCTCGGTGACAAGACGGCCGACCCGGGTGTGGTGTGCGTGGACGAGGGCGGCCGGTTCGCGGTGTCGCTGGTCGGCGGGCACGGCGGCGGCGCCAACGAACTCGCCCGCGAGGTCGGGGAGTTGCTCGGCGCCGAGCCGGTGGTGACGACCGCGACGGACGCGGTGGGACTGCCCGGCCTGGACACGCTCGGGCTGTCGTACGAGGGTGCGGTCGCCGCGGTCTCGCGGGCCCTGCTGGACGGTGCGCCGGTCGGGCTGGAGGCCGAGGTGGCGTGGCCGCTGCCGCCGCTGCCGCTGGTGCGGGGCGGGAGCGAGGGGGCGTACACCGTCCGGCTCACCGACCGGGCCGTCGAACCCGGCGAGCGGGAAGTGCTGCTGCGTCCGCCGTCGCTGGTGGTCGGGGTCGGAGCGTCGAAGGGCGCGCCGGTGGCCGAGGTGCTCGGACTGATCGAGGAGACGCTGGACCGGGCGGGGCTCTCCCGCAAGTCCGTGGCCGAACTCGCGACGGTGGACGCCAAGGCGGAGGAGCCCGCCATCGTGGCCGCCGCCGAGCGGCTCGGGGTGCCGCTGGTGACGTACTCCGCCGAGGAGCTGGCGGGCGTGGAGGTGCCGAACCCGTCCGACGCGCCGCTCGCGGCCGTCGGCACGCCGTCGGTCGCCGAGGCCTCCGCCCTGGTGCGCGGGGGTGAACTCCTCGTGCCGAAGCGGAAGTCGGTGCGGGCGGACGGGCAGCCGGCCATGGCGACCTGTGCCGTGGTACGCCGCCCGGGGCGCGGGCGGCTCGCGGTGGTCGGGCTCGGGCCGGGCGCCCGGGACCTGCTCACCCCGCGTGCGACGGCCGAACTGCGGCGGGCGTCGGTGCTGGTCGGGCTCGACCAGTACGTGGACCAGATCCGCGACCTGCTCCGGCCCGGCACACGGGTGCTGGAGTCGGGGCTCGGCGCGGAGGAGGAGCGCGCCCGTACGGCGGTCGCCGAGGCCCGCGAGGGGCATGCGGTGGCACTGATCGGCAGCGGGGACGCGGGTGTGTACGCCATGGCCTCCCCGGCGCTCGCCGAGGCCTCCGACGACATCGACGTGGTCGGGGTGCCCGGGGTGACGGCCGCGCTGGCCGCCGGGGCGATCCTGGGCGCACCGCTGGGCCACGACCACGTGTCGATCAGCCTGTCCGACCTGCACACGCCGTGGGAGGTCATCGAGCGCCGGGTGCGGGCGGCGGCCGAGGCGGACATCGTCGTCACCTTCTACAACCCGCGTTCCCGCGGCCGCGACTGGCAGCTGCCCAAGGCCCTGGCGATCCTCGCCGGGCACCGGGAGCCGGCGACGCCGGTCGGGGTCGTCCGCAACGCGTCCCGGCCGGACGAGACCAGCCGGGTCACGACGCTCGGCGCGCTGGACCCGGCGACGGTCGACATGATGACGGTCGTGACCGTGGGCAACACGGCGACCCGGGAGATCGCGGGGCGCATGGTGACCCCGCGCGGATACCGCTGGCAGGCGGAGCAGGAGGAGGCCCGGTGAAGCGTGTGGTCCACCCCATCGAGCAGGAGTCCTTCCGGCGGCTGCGTGCCCGCCTGGACACCTCGCACTTCCCGCCGCTGACCCGGGCGGTGGTGGAGCGGGTCATCCACTCCGCCGCCGACCTGGAGTACGCGACCGATCTCGTCACGGCCGAGGACGACCTGGTGAAGGCGCATGCGGCGCTGCACGCCGGGGCGCCCGTCGTCGTGGACGTGGAGATGGTCGCGGCCGGCATCACCCGGCGCGAGACCGTCTGCCGGCTGAAGGACGCGGAGGCCGGTCCGGGGCTGACCCGCTCGGCCCACGCGATCCGGCTCGCGTACGAGGAGGTCGGGCCGGGCGCCCTGTGGGTGATCGGCTGCGCGCCGACCGCTCTGGAGGAGCTGCTGACCCTGGACGCCTCCCCGGCGCTCGTCATCGGCCTGCCCGTCGGCTTCGTCGGCGCGGCCGAGTCCAAGGAGGCGTTGCGGGCGAGTGGGCTGCCCGCCGTGAGCAACGTGTCCGAGAAGGGCGGTTCGGCGGTGGCCGCCGCCGCGCTCAACGCCCTGCTGTACCACCCCGTTTCACCTGAGGAGACCTCGTGACCACCCCGCCCGCCCTGCTCATCGCCGGACACGGCACCCGTGACGACGCCGGAGCGGAGGCGTTCCGCGACTTCGTCCGGGAGCTGGGACGCCGCCACCCCGGCCTGCCCGTCGCGGGCGGCTTCATCGAACTGTCCCCGCCGCCGCTGGGCGAGGCCGTGACCGAGCTGGTCGAGCAGGGCGTGCGCCGGTTCGCCGCGGTGCCGCTGATGCTGGTGTCCGCCGGGCACGCCAAGGGCGACATCCCGGCCGCGCTGGCCCGAGAGAAGGAGCGGCACCCGGGCATCTCGTACACCTACGGCCGTCCGCTGGGCCCGCACCCGTCGCTGCTGAACGTGCTGGAGCGGCGGCTGGAGGAGGCGCTGGACGGCGCGGACCGCTCCGAGGTGACCGTGCTGCTGGTCGGGCGCGGCTCGACGGACCCCGACGCCAACGCCGAGGTGTTCAAGGCGGCGCGGCTGCTGTGGGAGGGCCGTGGGTACGCCGGTGTGGAGACCGCGTTCGTGTCACTGGCGGCGCCGGACGTGCCGAGCGGTCTGGACCGGTGCGTGGCGCTGGGGGCCCGGAGGGTCGTCGTCCTCCCGTACTTCCTGTTCACCGGGATCCTGCCGGACCGGGTGCGGCAGCAGACCGAGGAGTGGGCCGCCGCGCACCCGGAGACCGAGGTGCGGTCGGCCGACGTCATCGGGCCCGAGCCGGAGCTGCTGGGCCTGGTGATGGAGCGGTACGAGGAGGCCGTCAAGGGCGATCTGCGCATGAACTGCGACTCGTGCGTGTACCGGATCGCGCTGCCGGGCTTCGAGGACAAGGTGGGGCTGCCGCAGCAGCCGCACTTCCACCCGGACGACGACGGCCACCACCACGGACACGGGCACCACCATCACGGGGGGCACTCGCACAGCCATGCGCACTGAGGGCAGGGAACCTGACCTGCGGCACCACGGGGACGCCGAAGTGCGGGACGACGGGTCGGCGCTGGTCGACCTCGCCGTCAACGTCCGCGCGGACACTCCCCCGCGGTGGCTGCGGGAGGAGATCGCCGGCTCGCTGTCGTCCCTCGCGGCCTACCCGGACGGGCGGGCCGCGCGGGCGGCGGTGGCGGAGCGGCACGGGCTGCCGGTGGAGCGGGTCCTGCTGACGGCGGGGGCCGCGGAGGCGTTCGTACTGCTCGCCCGGGCGCTGAAGGTACGTCAGCCGGTCGTGGTGCACCCGCAGTTCACCGAGCCGGAGGCCGCCTTGCGGGACGCCGGGCACACCGTGGGCCGGGTGCTGCTGCGCGCGCAGGACGGGTTCCGGCTGGACCCGGCGGCCGTGCCGGAGGACGCCGATCTGGTGGTGATCGGCAACCCCACCAATCCGACGTCCGTGCTGCATCCGGCGGAGACGATCGTCCGGCTCGCCCGTGCCGGGCGGACGCTGGTGGTCGACGAGGCGTTCATGGACGCCGTGCCGGGTGAGCGGGAGTCGCTGGCCGGGCGGACCGACGTGCCGGGGCTCGTCGTGCTGCGCAGCCTCACCAAGACGTGGGGGCTGGCCGGGCTGCGCATCGGGTACGTGCTGGCGTCCGCGGAGATCGTCGCCGAACTGGCGCGGGCCCAGCCGTTGTGGCCCGTCTCGACACCGGCGCTGGCCGCGGCGCAGGCGTGTGTGGCGCCGAGGGCGCTGGCCGAGGCGGGGCACGCGGCGCATCGCATCGCCGGCGACCGGGCGCATCTGGTGGCCGGGCTGGTTTCTTTCGCCGGGCTCGGGGTGCGAGTGGTGCAGCCTGCGCAGGGGCCGTTCGTGCTGGTGCGGATCCCGGACGCGGCCGGGGTACGGCGACGGTTGCGGGACCTCGGCTACGCGGTGCGGCGTGGGGACACGTTTCCGGGGCTCGGGGTGGAGTGGGTACGGGTGGCCGTACGGGACCGTGCGACGGTGAACGCCTTCCTGGAGGCCCTGTCGGCCGCACTGATTCCGCCCGCCGGCCCACCAGCCCCGGCAAGCTGAGAGGCACCGCTCCCGGCGGACCCCGGCCGAAAGACCCAGCACATTACGGGTGAGGGCCGCCGGGAGGCCGGGGCCCCGGCGCGGGGAACCGTCGGCCTCGCAACTCGGGTCCCGGCACGGGGAATTATGGGTGAGGGCGGCCGGGAGGCCGGGGCGGTTACGAGATCGCCCTGAGCTTCGGGCGTTCCCGGAGTTGTGCGAGTGCCGTCGTGGTCTCCTCGTCGGCCGGCAGGAACACCACGATCTGCTGGGCGTCCGCCGCTACGTCCAGCGTCTCGCGGATGAACCGGAGTGCGGGGCCCGCGGGGTGGTTCAGCCGGAGGGTTCCCCGCTGCGGCACCACATGACGGTTCAGACGGCTCGTGAAGTCGGGGCCGGCCACGGGGGCCAGTTCCGCGCTGAGCCATTCGGAGTTCTCGACGGACGGGCCCAGCCACAGGTCGAAGGCCTGCTCGTCCGCGACGTCGTCCCAGTCGGCGAAGAACGCCCGGGCGCGTGGGTCGGTGAAGACGTACCGGGTGAGGTTCGGTGTGCCGGTGCCGGTGCCGGTGCCGGGGGCGGGGGCGATGCCGTTCCCGTTACCGGTGCCGGTGCCGTTCCCGTTCCTGGCGTCGCTGCCGGTGCCGTTGCCGCTGCCGGTCCGGGCGTCGGTGTCCAGCAGCCCGGTGCCGCTCGTCAGCGTCGCGAAGCCACTGGTGTGGGCGAGTATGTCGCCGAGCCGGTTGGTCACCACGGCGATGCCCGGCTCCAGCAGTTCCAGGGTTCGCAGGACCGAGGGCCGGACCTCCCGCCGGGGCGGGGCCGGACGCGGGTGCGCGGTGCACTCGCCGCCGGTGATCTTCGCGAGGTAGCGCAGGTGGCTGCGTTCCGCCGGGTCGAGGCTGAGGGCGTCGGCGAGGGCGTTCACCACCGGGATCGACGGGTTGCGGTCCCGGCCCTGCTCGATCCGGGTCAGGTACTCGACGCTGATGCCGGCCCGCGCGGCCAGGTCCAGCCGGCGCAGGCCCGGTGAGCGGCGCCGGCCCCGCTCCGGCAGGCCCAGTGTCTCCGGCTGGATGCTGTCCCGCTTGGTCCGGATGAAGTCCCCCAGTGGTGTTCCCATGAGTGCGAGGGTATGGGGTCGCCCGCGGCCGGTGGAGGGCTCAGGGTGGCCCTGCGGGGGCCAGCCTGAGCCCGGCCTGGCTACCGTCGGCGGAGCGCCTGATCGTGGAGGGCATGGAGAACACCACGCACAAGTTGCTGATCATCGTCGGAAGTGTCCGGGAGGGCCGGTTCGGCCCGGTGGTGGGATCGTGGGTGGCCGAACAGGCCCGTGCCCACGGCGGGTTCGAGGTGGACGTCGTCGATCTGGCGGACATCGAGATCCCGTTGGCGCTGCCGGCCGCACCGCCGAAGTTCGCCGGCGACGGCTACCCCCGGCCCGCCGGAATGGCCCCGCTGACCTCGGCGCTGGAGGAGGCCGACGCGTTCGTCGTCGTCACGCCGGAGTACAACCACAGCTACCCCGCCTCGCTGAAGGCGGCCATCGACTGGCACTTCACGCAGTGGACGGCCAAGCCCGTCGCCTTCGTCAGCTACGGCGGCGCGGCCGGCGGCCGGCACGCCGTACTGCACCTGGAGAACGTGCTGACCGAACTGCATGCGGTGACCGTCCGGGACGGGCTGGCCTTCCCGAACTACTTCACCGCGTGGCAGGACGGCCGGCCGCTCGACACCGAGGCCCCGGGCTACGCCAAGGTCCTGCTGGACCAGCTGTCCTGGTGGGCCGGCACCCTCCGCGCGGGCCGGGAGGCCGCTCCCTACCCGGGATGACCGCACCCGGGACGACCGCCGGTCCGGGAACGCGGCCGGCGGGTGACCACGGACCGGGGACGCGGCCGGTGGGCGGTCGGCCGGACCCCGGACGCGGCCGGGACGCGGCCGGCGGGTGCCGGCCCGGGAACGGCCCTGTTGGCGGTGTCAGTTCTTGCGGCGGCGGGCCACCGTCACCGCTCCCCCGCCGGCCAGCAGCAACGCCAGGGCGCCGCCCGCGATGTACGGGGTCGCCGAGCTGCCGCCGGTCTGCGCGAGGCCGGCCTGCGCCGCGGCGCCCTGCGGGCGGACGTCGGCGGCCGGGTCGTGGCTCGGCACCGGCTTCCCGGTGGGCGGGGCCATCGGGGAGTCGCAGGTGGCCTCGGCCAGCGTGACCGTGCCCTGCACGTCGGCCACGTTGAGCTTCGCCGGGTTGACGGAGACCTTGAGTTGGAGGGCGGTCGCGGCGGCCGTACGGGTCGTGGTCCGGTGCTGGGACAGGTCGAGGCGCACCTCGCCGACGCCTGGCACCTTCACCTCCGTCGAGCCGCCGGCAGTGAGGGTGACGCGCTTGCCGAGGACACGGACCACGCCGAGGACGTTCGCGGAGGCGGCCGGCGCCTTGCCGGCGTCGCAGGTGGCCTTCGCGGTGATCGTGTCGGCCTCGATCAGGGACAGCAGGGGCAGGCCGGGGACGTGCAGCTTGGCGTGGGCGACCCGGACCGAGCCCTCGGCACGCTTCGCCGTGGCCGTGGCCCTGGCCTCGGCGACGTCCGCGGCGAGCACGGTGAACGGCTTGCCGCCGTCGACGCCGTCGAGCCGGGCGGAGAGGGTGGTCCGGTCCGCGCTCCGCGGCGCCCGGACCTCGTTGAGGGAGACCGCGAGCGGGACGTTCACGGTCTTGTTGAGCAGGGACACGTCGAGCCCGGTGCGCAGGACGACGGCGGAGGCGCGACCGTGGTCACCGGTCGCGTGCGCGGCGCTCGCGCCCAGGACCGCGGGCGCCCCGGCGAGGGCGGTGGCCGTCGCGAGTACGACGAGACGGCGAGCGGGCATGCGGAAATCATTGCTGTTCAAGGCGGTGGGACCCCCAGACGGGACATGCTTGGGACCCGTCAACCTTGTACGCACTGTGGGTGAACGGTCAGCTCTCCAGGGTCACTTCACTCGAACGTGGATATCTCGCTCGCCGATTCGAATCACGGGCACGTCTACTCGACAACCTGCCCGTTCAGCACCACCCGTCGCGGCGCGGCCAGCACCCGTACGTCGGCCCGGGGATCGGTCTCGTACACGACGAGGTCGGCCGGGGCCCCCTCCTCCAGGCCGGGCCGGCCGAGCCACTTGCGGGCCGCCCAGCTGGTGGCCGCGAGGGCGTCGACCGGCGGGAGTCCCGCGGTGACCAGTTCGGCCACCTCCTCCGCGACCAGGCCGTGGGCCAGTGAGCCGCCGGCGTCCGTGCCGACGAAGACCGGGATGCCGGCGTCGTAGGCGCCGCGCACGGTGTCGTAGCGCCGCTCGTGCAGCCGGCGCATGTGGGCGGACCAGCGCGGGAACTTCTTGTCGCCGCCGTCCGCGAGCTTGGGGAAGGTGGCGATGTTGACGAGGGTGGGGACGATCGCGACGCCCCGCTCGGCGAAGAGCGGGATGAGGTCCTCGGTGAGACCCGTCGCGTGCTCGATGCAGTCGATGCCCGCCTCGACCAGGTCGCGCAGGGAACTCTCGGCGAAGCAGTGGGCGGTGACGCGGGCGCCGAGCCGGTGCGCCTCGGCGATGGCGGCCTCGACGGCCCCCCGGGGCCAGCAGGGGGACAGGTCGCCGAGGTCGCGGTCGATCCAGTCGCCGACCAGCTTGACCCAGCCGTCGCCGCGCCGCGCCTCCCGGGCGACGTGGGCGACGAGGTCGTCCGGCTCGATCTCCCACGCGTAGTTGCGGATGTAGCGCCGGGTGCGGGCGATGTGCCGGCCCGCTCGGATGATCTTCGGGAGGTCGTCGCGGTCGTCGATCCAGCGGGTGTCGGAGGGCGAGCCCGCGTCCCGGATCAGCAGGGTGCCGGTCCCCCGGTCGGTGAGCGCCTGCTTCTCGGCGGTGTCCGCGTCGACCGGGCCGTGGGCGCCGAGGCCCACGTGGCAGTGCGCGTCGACCAGGCCGGGCAGCGCCCAGCCCTCGACGGTCCGGACGTCCCGGGCCCCGGCGGGGCGGTCGTAGGAGATCCGGCCCCCGACCACCCACAGTTCGTCGCGGACGTCCTCCGGCCCCGCCAGGACCCGGCCCTTCACGTGCAGCACCGCGTGATCGCTCATACCCGGCACCTTAGTGAGCTACCGCTCGGACTTCCCCACCTGGTCGGAGGTCTCCTCCTCGACCTCGGCCATCGCCGGGTCGAGCAGCCGGGAGAGGAAGTGCCGGGTGCGCTCGTGCCGCGGGTCGCCGATGACCTGCTCGGGGCTGCCGTCCTCGACGACCACCCCGCCGTCCATGAAGACCACCCGGTCGGCGACCTCGCGGGCGAAGGTCATCTCGTGCGTGACGACCATCATCGTCATGCCCTCGCGCGCGAGCCTGCGCATGACGGCGAGGACGTCCCCGACGAGTTCCGGGTCGAGCGCGGAGGTCGGCTCGTCGAAGAGCATCACCTCGGGGCCCATGGCGAGCGCCCGGGCGATGGCCACGCGCTGCTGCTGGCCGCCGGAGAGGGAGGACGGGTAGGCGTCCGCCTTCTCGGCCAGGCCGACCCGGGCCAGGTTCTCGGCTGCGATCCTCGCGGCCGTCCCCTTGTCCCGCCCGAGGACCCGGCGCTGCGGCAGCGTGAGGTTCTCGGTGACGTTCAGGTGCGGGAAGAGGTTGAACTGCTGGAAGACCATGCCGATCCGGCGGCGTACGGCGTCGATGTCGACGTCTGGGTCGGTCAGCTCGGTGCCGCCGACGAAGACCTGGCCCTTGGTGGGCTCCTCGAGCAGGTTCACGCAGCGCAGCAGCGTCGACTTGCCGGAGCCGGAGGGGCCGATGACGCAGACGACCTCGCCCTGGCCGATCTCCAGGTCGATGCCGCGCAGCACCTCGTTGTCGCCGAAGGACTTGTGCAGCCCTCGGACCTCGATCTCCGGGCGGCTCACCGGATCGCCTCCTGGGCCTTGGATTCCATACGGCGGACGACGAAGCTGAGCGGGATGGTGACCAGCAGGTAGCACAGTCCCGCGACCAGGATCGGCGTGGAGTTGGCGGTCGTACTGGCCAGATCGCGGCCGAACTTGGACAGTTCCCGCTCCTCCAGGGTGACGCCGAGGAACAGCACCAGCGAGGAGTCCTTGAAGAGGAGGACGAGTTCGTTGGTGAGCGGCGGCAGGATGATCCGGAAGGCCTGCGGGATGATGATCGAGATCATGGCCTTGGCCGGTGAGAAGCCGAGCGAGCGGGCCGCCTCCAGCTGCCCCTTGGGCACGGCCTGGATGCCGGCGCGGATGGTCTCCGCCATGTAGGCGGCCGAGACCAGGCCGAGCGCGAGGGCGACCTTGCCGTACGTCCCGCCGGGGATCTCCGTGCCGGGGAAGGCGAGCGGCACCGCCACGCCGACGAAGATGAAGATCAGCAGGGCGGGCAGGCCGCGGAAGATCTCGATGTAGACGCTCGCCAGCCACCGGTACGGCCCCACGGAGGACAGCCGCATCAGCGCGAGACCCATGCCGAGGACGAGGCCGACGACGAAGCCGGACAGCGTGTAGAGGACGGTGTTCTTCAGCGCCAGCGTGATGACGTCCGGGAACATCTGCTTCGCGATGTCCGCCTGGGCGAACTGGTTCTGCAGCCGGCCCCAGTCCGCCGTGACCGCGAAGGCGATCACGGCGGCGACGAACACGGCGTACTGCGCGGCCCGGGACAGGCTGCGCTTCTGACGCCGGGTCAGGCCCTTCTTCTTCGGCTGGACCGGTACCTCGAGATCGGTCATGACGCCGCGGGAGAGGCGACGGACGCGTTGTACGGGCCGATCCACTGCTCGTAGATCTTCTTGTAGGTGCCGTCGGCCTTGGCCTGCTTGATCGCCTTGTTGATGGCGTCGCGCAGCGCCGTGTTGCCCTTCTTCACGGTGAAGCCGTACTGCTCACCGGTCTTGAGGTTGTCGACGACCTGGAACTTGTCCGCGTTGGCCTTGTCCTTCAGCCAGCCCTGGACGACCGGGTAGTCGATGACGACGGCCTGGACCTGGCCGGTGCGCAGGCCGTTGAGGACGGCGTCGGAGGACTCGAACGAGATCGGGTCGTAGCCCTTGGCCTTGACGTAGTCCTCACCGGTGGTCTGCGCCTGGGCGCCAAGCTTCTTGCCCTTGGCCTTGACGTCGGCGAGCGAGTCGACGCCGCTCTTCTTGTCGACGAGGACGGCCTGGGTGGCCTCGAAGTACGGGTCGGAGAAGTCGACGTTCTTCTTGCGCTCGTCGGTGATCGTCATGCCGGCCGCGGCCAGGTCGCACTCGCCGGAGTTCAGGAAGGCGCCGGTCTTGAAGTTCTCGAACGGGGTGTCGAGGATGGCCTGCTTGACGCCGAGGTCCTTGGCGACGAGGTCGATCAGGGAGACGTCGAAGCCCTGCACCTTGCCGTCGATCTCCGACTGGAACGGCGGGTAGGGCAGGTGGGTGCAGGTGGTCAGCTGTCCCCCCTTGGCGAGGTGGACGCCCTTGACGGTGGTCTTGCCGCTCCCCGAGTCGCTGGAGGAGCAGCCGGCCGCGACGAGCACGAGTGCGGCGGTCGCGGTGGTGGCGGCCAGAAGGCGGGTCCGGCGCCCGACGAGCGTATTCATGGGGAGATCTCCTGTGGGGGAACTGAGGGTTCCGATTATAAGGAAAGGTTTGAGTCTCTCAAATCAAACCGATGGCTCTGAGGCGGTTCGACCTAAGATCGGTGGAGTCGGACCCCTGAGAACGAAGAGAGCACCGCCGTGAGCCACCCCTTCCTCGACCTGCCCCCGCTCAGTGCCGAGCGCTTCGCCGCCGTCGAGGACGGCGTGGCCCGGCTGCTGGACACCCGGCAGGACGTCCTGATCGCCCAGGGCGAGGCGCTGCTGCCACTGGAGGGCGCGATCCGTGCGGCGGCCGGTCCGGGCACGGTGGCCCTGAACGTGATCACGGGCCCGTACGGGCAGACCTTCGGCAACTGGCTGCGCGACTCCGGCGCGACGGTGCACGACCTGTCCGTCCCCTTCCACACCGCGGTGACCGCGGAGCAGATCCGGGAGGCGTTCGCCGCGCACCCGGAGATCGACTTCGTGTCGCTGGTGCACGCCGAGGCGGCGACCGGCAACACCAACCCGGTGGCGGAGATCGGCGAGGTGGTGCGGGAGCACGGCGCCCTCTTCTATCTGGACGCGGTGGCCTCCGTGGGCGCCGAGCCGGTGCTGCCGGACGCGTGGGGCGTGGACCTGTGCGTGATCGGGGCGCAGAAGGCGATGGGCGGCCCGGCGGGCGTGTCGGCGATCTCGGTGAGCGAGCGGGCGTGGGTCCGGATGGCCGCCAACCCGAACGCCCCGCGCCGCTCCTACCTCTCCCTGCTGGACTGGAAGGAGCGCTGGATCGACGCCGGCCGCCGGGCGCTGCCGCACGCTCCGGCCCAGCTGGAGATGCTGGCGCTCGAGGCGTGCCTGGAGCGGATCGAGTCGGCCGGTCTGGACGCGGTGATGGCGCGGCACCGGGGTGCCGCGCTGGCCACGCGGGCCGGCGCCGTGGCGCTGGGCGGGGGCCTGGAGCCGTACGTGTACGCGGAGAAGGACGCGGCGCCGGTGGCCACGACCCTGCGGGTGCCGTCCGGGGTGGTGGCGTCGGAGCTGGTGGCGCGGGCCCTGGAGAGCGATCCGGCGCTGCCGCTGGCCGCGGGCGGGGGCGCGCTGGCCGAGGAGATGATCCGGGTCAACCACTACGGGCCGGACGCGACGCCGGGCGCGGTGCAGGACTCGCTGGCGGCGCTGGGGGCGGCACTCGCCGGGGAGGGGCTGACGGTCGACCCCGTGAGCGCCCGGCAGGCCGTGGAGCGGGCTTGGCGGCAGGCCGCGCAGGGGACGGACGAGACGGTCCGCGGGTTTTCTGCGTGAACGAATCGACGGGACCGCGAATAGCGAATTCAATTTACTTTCACAATCCCCGCCAATTCCACCGACGATAGCTTCCCGTCTTCTTCTTCCCGCTTTTTGCAGAGCTAAACCGGGGAGTTTGCGGCTCGATTTCCGGCGACTTGAGCCCTGTGACACACTCCACAGAAACAAGAATCTGTCCTGATTTGCCCCGGTAGATTACGGACATTTCACCAGTGCGCTGGGAGAGCCAGGGAGGACCTCCCGTGCATTTTCGAATTCGCCTCGCTAAATTCGTGCCGCATGACTGCCGCACCAGCAGACCTGCTCATCGAACGACCTGCAACGACTGACGGGGCCGCCCTCTGGCGTCTCGCCAGGGACTCGAAAACGCTCGACCTGAACTCTTCGTACAGTTATCTGCTGTGGTGCCGGGACTTCGCCGGCACCTCCGCGGTGGCGCGCGGTGCGGACGGGGAGCCGGTCGGCTTCGTCACCGGGTACGTGCGTCCCGACCGCCCCCACACCCTGCTCGTCTGGCAGGTGGCCGTGGACTCCGCCCACCGGGGCCACGGCATCGCCGCGGCACTGCTGGACGAGCTGACCGCACGGCTCACCGCCGAGCGCGGCATCACCGAGGTGGAGACCACCATCACCCCCGGCAACACCGCCTCCGAGCGCCTGTTCACCTCGTTCGCCGCCCGGCACGGCGCCCGGGTCGAGCGTGAGGTGCTGTTCGGCGCCGACCTGTTCCCGGACGGCCCGCACGACCCCGAAGTCCTGTTCCGCATCGGCCCGCTGACCGACTCCACCCCCCACTGAGGAGCGAATCACCGTGACCATCACCCAGCCCGACCTCAGCGTGTTCGAGACCCTCGAGTCCGAGGTCCGCAGCTACTGCCGCGGCTGGCCCACCGTCTTCGACCGTGCACAGGGCAGCCGCATGTACGACGAGGACGGCCATGCGTACCTCGACTTCTTCGCCGGTGCCGGGTCGCTCAACTACGGCCACAACAACCCCGTGCTGAAACGGGCGTTGATCGACTATCTGGAGCGGGACGGCGTCACCCACGGCCTGGACATGTCGACCACGGCCAAGCGGTCCTTCCTGCAGACCTTCCAGGACCTGGTGCTGCGCCCGCGCGACCTGCCGTACAAGGTGATGTTCCCGGGCCCGACCGGCACCAACGCCGTGGAGTCCGCGCTGAAGCTGGCGCGGAAGGTGAAGGGCCGCGAGGCGATCGTCTCGTTCACCAACGCCTTCCACGGCATGTCCCTCGGTTCCCTCGCCGTGACCGGCAACGCCTTCAAGCGGGCCGGCGCCGGCATCCCGCTGGTGCACGGCACGCCGATGCCGTTCGACAACTACTTCGACGGCACCGTCCCGGACTTCCTGTGGTTCGAGCGGCTGCTGGAGGACCAGGGCTCCGGACTGAACAAGCCCGCCGCGGTGATCGTGGAGACCGTGCAGGGCGAGGGCGGCATCAACGTCGCCCGGCCCGAATGGCTGCGCGCGCTGAAGGAGTTGTGCGAGCGGCAGGACATGCTGCTGATCGTCGACGACATCCAGATGGGCTGCGGCCGTACCGGCGCCTTCTTCTCCTTCGAGGAGTCGGGCATCACACCGGACATCGTCACGGTGTCGAAGTCGATCAGCGGGTACGGGCTGCCGATGTCGCTGTGCCTGTTCAAGCCCGAGCTGGACGTGTGGGAGCCGGGCGAGCACAACGGCACCTTCCGCGGCAACAACCCCGCCTTCGTCACCGCGACCGCGGCCCTGGAGGCGTACTGGACCGACGGCTCGGCCATGGAGAAGCAGACCCGCGCCCGCGGTGAGCAGGTCGAGCAGGCGCTGATCTCCGTCACCGAGGAGAACCTCGCCGACGTGAAGGAGTACCGCGGCCGCGGTCTGGTGTGGGGCCTGGAGTTCCGCGACAAGGACCGCGCCTCGGCGGTCGCCCGGCGCGCCTTCGAACTCGGGCTGCTCATCGAGACGTCCGGTCCCGAGGGCGAGGTCGTCAAGCTGCTGCCGGCCCTGACCATCACCCCCGACGAGCTGGACGAGGGTCTGCGCATCCTCGCCCGCGCCGTCCGGGAAACCGTCTGATCTGCAAGGAGGAGACACAGCACCGTGATCGTCCGATCGTTCAAGGACATCGAAGGCACCGACCGGCACGTCAGAGCGGCGTCCGGCACCTGGGAGAGCAAGCGGATCGTCCTCGCCAAGGAGCGGGTCGGTTTCTCCCTGCACGAGACCATCCTGTACGCCGGGACCGAGACGTCGATGTGGTACGCCAACCACATCGAGGCCGTCGTCTGCACCAAGGGTGAGGCCGAACTCACCGACCACGAGGCCGGCCGGACGTACACGATCACCCCCGGCACCATGTACCTCCTCGACGGGCACGAGCGGCACACGCTGCGCGTCAAGGAGGACTTCCACTGCATCTGCGTGTTCAACCCGCCGGTCACCGGACGGGAGGACCACGACGAGAACGGCGTCTACCCGCTGCTCACCGAGCCCGAGGAGGTGTGACATCCCATGACCACCGTCACCGATCTCTACCCCACCCGCGGCACCACCGAGGTGACCGTCCCCCGCCAGGACCCGGTCGTCTGGGGCTCCCCGGACACGCCCGGACCGATCACGACGGCCGACCTCCAGTCGTACGAGCGGGACGGCTTCCTCGCCGTCGACCAGCTGATCACCCCGGACGAGGTCGAGGTCTACCGCAGTGAGCTGGACCGGCTGGTCGCCGACCCGGCGATACGGCTGGACGAGCGCTCGATCGTGGAGCCGAAGTCGAAGGAGATCCGTTCGGTCTTCGAGGTGCACCGGATCAGCGAGGTGTTCGCGAACCTGGTGCGCGATCCGCGGGTGGTCGGCCGGGCCCGGCAGATCCTCGGCTCGGACGTGTACGTCCACCAGTCCCGGATCAACGTGAAGCCGGGCTTCGGCGCGAGCGGCTTCTACTGGCACTCGGACTTCGAGACCTGGCACGCCGAGGACGGGCTGCCGAACATGCGCACGGTGTCCGTCTCGATCGCGCTGACCGAGAACCACGACACCAACGGCGGCCTCATGATCATGCCGGGCTCGCACCGGACGTTCCTGGGCTGCGCCGGTGCCACCCCGAAGGACAACTACAAGAAGTCCCTGCAGATGCAGGACGCGGGCACCCCGTCCGACGAGGCGCTGACGGAGCTGGCGGGCGAGTACGGCATCCGGCTGTTCACCGGCAAGGCCGGCTCGGCGACCTGGTTCGACTGCAACTGCATGCACGGCTCGGGCGACAACATCACGCCGTTCCCGCGCAGCAACGTCTTCATCGTGTTCAACAGCGTGGAGAACACGGCCGTGGATCCGTTCGCGGCACCGGTCCGCCGGCCGGAGTTCATCGGGGCACGGGACTTCACTCCCGTTCGGTGACCCCGCGCGACCCCGGGGGGCCTCCGCGTTCGGCGCGGAGGCCCCCCGGGGTGTGTCACAGCGCGGGGTAGTCGGTGTATCCCGCGGCTCCGCCGCCGTAGAAGGTCGCCGGGTCGGCCGTGTTGAAGGGGCCGCCCGCCTTCAGCCGGGCCGGCAGGTCGGGGTTGGCGAGGAAGAGCTGACCGTAGGCGATCAGGTCGGCCGTGCCGTCCGCGACGAGGTCCAGCGCCTCCGGGCCGGTCGGGCCCTCGGTCGCCGGGTTGAGCACGAACACCCCGCTGAACCGCTTGCGCAGGACCGAGGTCAGCTCCCGGCGGCCCGGGGCCTCCATCACGTGCAGATAGGCCAGGCCCAGCGGCTCCAGCGCGTCGGCGAGCGCGGTGTACGCGGCGTCCGGCTCGGGCTCCTCGATGTCGTTGAAGACGTTGCCCGGGGACAGGCGCAGGGCGGTGCGCCCGGCGCCCACGGCCTCGGCGACGGCCCCGACCGTCTCCACGGCGAACCGGATGCGGCCCGGCACCGAGCCGCCCCACTCGTCGGTGCGCAGGTTGCTCCCGGGGGCGAGGAACTGGTGGATCAGGTAGCCGTTGGCGCCGTGCAGCTCGACCCCGTCGAAGCCGGCCCGCACGGCGTTGCGGGCCGCCGCGGCGAAGTCGGCGACGGTGGCCTCGATCTCCTCGCCGGTGAGTTCGCGGGGTGTGACGAAGTCCTTGGGCCCCTCGTGGGTGTAGACCTGACCGCTCGCCGCCACCGCGGAGGGCGCGACGTTGACGAGCCCGTCGGGCAGCAGGGCGGGGTGGCCGATGCGGCCGGTGTGCATGAGC
Source organism: Streptomyces actinomycinicus (assembly GCF_016741775.1). Lineage (GTDB taxonomy): Bacteria > Actinomycetota > Actinomycetes > Streptomycetales > Streptomycetaceae > Streptomyces > Streptomyces actinomycinicus. The sequence continues at coordinate 94,188 of NZ_JAERRK010000022.1, forward strand.
TGGGCGAAGATGCGGCCGCCGGCGGCGTGCACGGCGTCGGTGACGGTACGCCAGGCGGTGACCTGGTCGGACGTGTGCAGGCCGGGGGTGTCCGGGTAGCCCTGGCCGACCGCCGAGGGCTGGATGCCCTCGGTGACGATCAGTCCGGCGGAGGCGCGCTGGGCGTAGTACTCGGCGGTGAGGCCGGTGGGCAGGCCGCCGTCGGCTGCGCGGCTGCGGGTCATCGGGGCCATGGCGATGCGGTTGGCCAGGCGGAGGCCGGAAACGTCGATCGGGTCGAAGGCGGTGGTCACGGAGGTCTCCCGGGTCCAATAGTTGGTCGGCCAAGTAAAGCGGCCGGGTCCCACCCTACGACATTCATTGGCCGACCAAGTAAATTGCCGTGAGTAGGCTTCGGGGGACGGTCACCCGAAGTCGGAGAGATGCGGGAGCGGCGATGGACGCCACCAGGGAACCGGCGGCGGAGGCGGCCGGACACGTCTGCGGGCTGCCCTCGGCCGCCCGGGGCGGCCCGGTCAGCCACGCACTGAGCCGGGTGGCACGGCTGCACCGCACGGCGGCGGCCGGACTGCTCCGCGGGCTCGGGCTCTACCCGGGCCAGGAGCTGGTGATGATGCACCTGTGGGAGAGCGGCCCGGCCCGCCAGTCCGAGCTGATCCGGCGGCTCGGGATCGACCCGTCCACGGCGACCAAGATGCTCCAGCGGCTGGAGCAGGCCGGGCACGTGCGGCGGCTGCCCGACCCCGCGGACCGGCGCGCGGTGCTGGTGGAGGCGACGGAGTCGGGCAACCGGCTGCTGGCCGAGGTGGAGCGCGCCTGGAGCGCGCTGGAGGAGGAGAGCTTCGACGGGCTGGCCCCGGCCGAGCGCGAGCAGCTGCTCGCGCTGCTCGGCCGGGTCGAGGCCAACCTGTGCGGGCGGAACGCGGCGGGGACCTGAGCGGTCAGCCGGACAACGCGTCCAGCAGGCGGTCCACGTCGGCGGCCGTGTTGTAGAGGTGGAAGGCCGCCCGCAGGTTGCCGGCCCGGTCGGAGACCTCGATGCCCGCCTCGCTCAGCTCCGGCTGCCGGGTTCCGAGTCCGGGGACGGAGACGATCGCCGAGCCGGGGGCGGGCACCGGCTCGTGGCCGAGGTCCGCGAGTCCGGCCCGGAAACGGTCGGCGAGGGCGACGTCGTGGGCGTGGATCGCGGCCACCCCCAGCTCCTCGACGAGTTCGAGGGACCTGCGCAGGCCCGCGAAGGTGAACAGGGCGTGGGTGAGGTCGAACCGGCGGGCCGAGCGGGCGAGTTCGGCCACCGGGCCGTAGCAGCTGTCCCACGGCCGCTCGGCCGCGACCCAGCCCGCGAGCAGCGGGGTCAGTCCGCCGAGGTCCTCCGGGACGGTGAGGAAGGCCGCGCCGTGCGGGCCCAGCAGCCACTTGAAGGAGACGCTCGCGGTGAAGTCGTAGGCGTCCGCCTCCATCGGCAGCCAGCCGGCGGCCTGGGAGAAGTCGACGTAGGTGCGGGCGCCGTGGGCGCGGGCGGCCTCGCGCAGGGCGGGCAGGTCGGCGATCCGCCCGTCGGCGGACTGGGCGGCACTGACCGCGACGAGTGCGGTGCCCGGCCGGACGGACTCGGCGATCCGCTCCAGCGGGACCGCGCGCACCCTCAGGTCGCCACGGACGTGGAAGGGGTTGAGCACGGAGGTGAAGTCTTCCTCGGCGGTGAGGACTTCGGCGCCCGCGGGCAGCGAGGCGGCGATCACACCGGTGTGCGCGGCGACCGAGGCGCCCGCCGCGACCCGGGTGGCCGGGACGCCGGCGAGCCGGGCGAAGGCGGCCCGGCTCGTCTCCACGTCCTCGTACAGCGGTGCCAGCGGCCGGCCCTCGGCCCGCAGCAGCGCGGCTTCCCGGAGGGCGGCCACGGTGCGGGCGGGCAGCAGGCCGTTGGACGCGGTGTTGAGGAAGCTGCTCTTCGGGCTGAACTCGGCGCGGACGAGGCTCTCGAACGTCTCCGTGGTCTCCATGGGACCACTCTGCGGCCCAGGGAACTCCCCGTCCATTGCGAATTTTTACGCGGTTCCCCTTAGGAGCGCTTATACGACCGCGCCGACCTGCGCTTTCAGCGGTGCGTGCTGGGGCCCTCAGCCGTGCCGGGGCTTTCAGCCGTGCCGGGGCCCTGAGCCGTGCCGGTGCTCTCAGCCGTGCTGCGGGACCGCGCAGCCGTCCGGACCGCAGGCCCCGGCGTCCTCCTGGTCCACCAGCCGCAGCGGGGCACGCTCGCCCCAGGCCTGGGCCAGCGCCTGGGCGAAGACCTCGGCGGGCTGGGCGCCGGACACGCCGAACTTCCGGTCGAGGACGAAGAACGGCACGCCGGTCGCGCCGAGCCGGGCGGCCTCGCGCTCGTCGCCGCGGACCTCCTCGGCGTACGCGTCGGGGTCGGCGAGCACGGCACGGACCGCGTCGGCGTCCAGTCCGGCCTCCACGGCCAGCTCCACCAGGTGCTCGTCGCCCTCGGTGAAGACGGACCGCTCCTCGGCGAAGTTGGCCCGGTAGAAGACCTGGATCAGCTCGTCCTGCCTGCCGTGCTCCTTGGCGAGGTGCAGCAGGCGGTGCAGGTCGAAGGTGTTGCCGTGGTCGCGGCCCCGGGTGCGGTAGGGCAGGCCCTCGGCGGCGGCCTGGGCGCCCAGGTTGTCCTCGCCGGCCGCGGCCTGCGCCTCGCTCATGCCGTACTTCCTGGTGAGCATGGTGATCACCGGCTGGACGTCACCCTTGGCGCGGCCCGGGTCCAGCTCGAAGGAACGGTGCACCACCTCGACCTCGTCGCGGTGCGGGAAGGCAGCGAGCGCCTTCTCGAAGCGGGCCTTGCCCACGTAGCACCACGGGCAGGCGATGTCGCTCCAGATCTCGACGCGCATGTCTTCGGCTCTCTCCAGGTCGAACGGGTGCGGGAACTCCCCCGCCTCGGTACGTGAACGTTCAAGCAGGATGCTTCATTCCCGGACGGCCCCCGCCGTCCGGTCACCGCTCACGCGGCCGGGGGCGTCGCCGCCCGCTGCCCCGGCACGTGCCGGCTGAACTGGGCCCGGTAGGCGCTCGGGGTGAGGCCGGTACGGCGGACCAGGTGGGCACGGAGGGAGTCGGCGGTGCCGAGACCGCAGGCGGCGGCCACCTGGTCCATGGACAGCCGGGTGGTCTCGAGCAGTTCCTTGGCGCGCTCGACGCGCTGGTGCAGCAGCCACTGCAGCGGGGTGACCCCGCTCTCGGCGTGGAACCGGCGGCTGAGGGTGCGGACGGAGACGCCGGCGTGCCGGGCCAGGTCGGTCAGGGTCAGCGGCTTGTCCAGGTTGCGCATGGCCCAGCCCCGGGTGTCGGCACAGGCGGTGCCCCGCTCGGGCGGCAGCGGGGTCTGGGTGAACTGGGCCTGGCCGCCGGGCCGGACCGGGGCCACCAGGGCGAGCCGGGCGACCTCGTTGGCGACGGCCGCGCCGTAGTCGGTGCGGATGATGTGCAGGCACAGGTCGATGCCGGCGGCGTACCCGGAGGAGGTCAGGAACTGGCCGTCCTGGGCGTAGAGGACGTCACCCCGGACGTCGATGTCGGGATGACGGCGGCGCATCTCCTCGGCGTGCGCCCAATAGGTGGTGGCCGTACGCCCCTTGAGCAGACCGGCCTCGGCGAGCGAGAAGGCGCCGGAGCAGATGGAGGCGATGCGCACGCCCGCCGCGGCGGCCTCGCGCAGGGCCGCCAGCACCCTCGGGTCCGGATCGAAGGGCCTGCCGGTGCCCGCCACGATCACCGTGTCCGCCTCCCGCAGCGCCTCCAGACCGTGCGGGACGTGCAGTTCCAGCGCGCCGGACGTGGGCACGGGGCCGGGGTCCGGCGCGCAGATCACCACGTCGTAGGCGGGCCGGCCGTCCGTCTCGACCTTCCCGAAGAGCATCTCGGGGATGGCGAGGTTGAACATCGACACGGGCGGTGACGCGACGACGGCGACACGGAGCATGGCCAGAACCTCCGGATGCATGGCATTCAGGCCACTACTGTACGCCGGGCAAGATCCGCAGTATGGGCGCATGTCAACGAACCAGACCGTGCGCGGCACCCGACTGCCCGCATCCGGGCGGCAGTTCGCGGTCCACCCCGCCGTGACGCTGACCACGGCCCTCCTGGGCTTCGCGCTCACCTCCCTCGACGCCTCCGTGGTGAACGTGGCCATCCCCGCGATCGGCGCCGACCTCGGCGGCGGAATGGCCGGGCTCCAGTGGGTCCTCGACGGCTACACCCTGGCCCTCGCCGCACTGATGCTCTCCACCGGCGCCTTCTCGGACCGGGTCGGGGCGAGCCGGGCGTACGCCCTCGGCATCACGGTGTTCACCATGGCCTCGGTGGCCTGCGGCCTGGCACCGGACCTGCCCGCGCTGGTCGGCGCCCGGGTGGTGCAGGGCGTGGCGGCGGCGGTGGTGCTGCCCGCCTCGCTCGCCCTGGTGCGGCAGGCGTACCCGGATCCGGCGCGGCGGGGCCGGGCGGTGGCGGCCTGGGCGGCGGGCGGGTCGGTGGCGATCGCGCTCGGCCCGGTGGCGGGCGGTGCGCTGACCACGGTCTGGGACTGGCGCGGGATCTTCTTCATCAACGTGCCGCTGGGCGCGGTCACCCTGCTCCTGCTGCTGCGCGCGCCGCGTTCCGAGCGCCGGCCGGCCCCGCTGGACCTGCCGGGCCAGCTGACGGCGGTGGTCGCCCTGGCCGCGGTCACGTTCGCGGTGATCGAGGGCGGCACGACCGGGGTCGCGGCGTTCGCCGTGGCCGTCGTCGCGGCCGTACTGTTCGTGCGGATCGAGCGGCGGCAGCCGCATCCGGTCGTCCCCTTCGCACTGTTCCGCGGCCGGTCGGTACGGGTGGCGGTCGCGGCGGGGGCGGCGTGCAGCGTCACCTTCTACGGGATGCTGTTCGTCGTCTCCCTCTTCCTCCAGCAGGTGCAGGGACGTTCGGCACTGGTCGCCGGGCTGGTGTTCCTGCCGATGTCCGCGCTGATCGCGGTGACGAACGTGGTGTCCGGGAAGCTGTCCGGACGGTACGGTCCGCGGCTGCCCATGCTGCTGGGGCAGGCGCTCGCGCTGGTGGGCCTGCTGGCCCTGCTCTGCGTCGGCGCCGGCACGTCCGCCGCCGTGGTGGCCGCCCTCCTCGTACCGATGGGCCTCGGCTGCGCGCTGACCATCCCGACGCTGACCGCGGTGATGCTGGACGCCGTGCCCGCCGAGCGGGCCGGCCTTGCGGCCGGGGTGCTCAACGCGGCGCGGCAGGTGGCCGGCGGCCTGGGGATCGCGGTGTTCGGCGTGCTGGTGTCGGACGGCTTCGCCGCGGGGATGCGGGCGAGCCTGCTGGTGGGGGCGAGCCTCTTCGCGGCGTCCTTCGCGCTGGGCCACCGCACCCTGCGGCGCGGGGCGTCCGAAGGCGTCTGAGGGCCGCGGGAAGGTGTCACCGCGCGGCTCCGCCTGCGGCGGCCCGGCCGGCCGCGGGCCGCCCGCGGTCGGACGGCCCGCGGCTGTGCGGCGTTACCGCTCGAGAGCCCCGTTGAACCGCCGCGGAAGTCCCAGCGGATTGTCGTCGCGGAGTTCCGGCGGCAGGAGCGCCTGCGGTGCGTTCTGGTAGGCCACCGGCCGCAGCCACCGCTCGATGGCCGTACCGCCCACGGAGGTCGAGGTGGAGGTGGTCGCCGGGTACGGGCCGCCGTGGTGCTGGGCCGGCGCCACGGCGACACCCGTCGGCCAGCCGTTGACCAGGACGCGTCCGGCCAGCGGGGTCAGCTCGGCGAGGATCTCCGCGCCCCGTCCCTGACCTGCGGCCTCCTCGGAGGACAGCTGGACCGTCGCCGTCAGGTTCCCCGGGAGGCGACCCAGCACCGCCCTGGCCTCGGCGTCGTCCGCATAGCGGGCCACCACGGTGACCGGACCGAAGCACTCCTCCAGCAGCAGGTCGTACGCGCCCTCCTCGGTCAGCCGGTCCGCCGGCAACGTCAGGAAGCCCGCGCTGACCGTGTGTTCGCCGCCGGCGCCCGGGGTGACCGGGCTGTCCACACCGGGCAACCGCGTACGCCCGGCCACCCCGGCGACGAAGTCGTCCCGCATGCGGTGGTCGAGGAGCACCCCGGCCTCGGTGTCGCTGACGGCGTCGGTGAGGGACTTCACCAGCCGGTCGCCCGCCGCACCGGACGGCACGAGCACCAGCCCGGGCTTGACGCAGAACTGGCCGACGCCGAGGGTCATCGAACCGGCGAGCCCGGCGCCGATCTCCTCGGCACGCTCGGCCACGGCGGCCTCGGTCACCAGGACCGGGTTCAGCGAACCCAGCTCACCGTGGAACGGGATCGGCACCGGACGGGCGGCGGCCGCGTCGAAGAGCGCCCGCCCACCGCGTACCGAACCGGTGAAGCCCGCGGCGGCGACGAGCGGGTGCCTGATCAGTTCGACGCCCGCCTCGAAGCCGTGCACGAGGCCGACGACGCCCTCCGGGACACCGTGTTCGGCGGCGGCCCGGCGCAGCACCTTGGCGACCAGCTCGGACAGGGCCGGGTGGTCGGGGTGGGCCTTGACGACGACCGGGCAGCCCGCGGCGAGCGCGCTCGCGGTGTCGCCGCCGGCGACGGAGAAGGCGAAGGGGAAGTTGGAGGCGGAGTAGACGGCGACGACCCCGAGCGGGACCTTGTAGCGGCGCAGGTCAGGGACGGGCGGGGTGGCGGTGTCGTCGGGGTGGTCGATGACGACGTCGAGGAAGGCGCCCTCGTCGACGATGCCGGCGAAGGCACGCAACTGGTAGACGGTACGGGCGAGTTCGCCGCTCAGCCGGGTCGGCCCCAGGGCCGTCTCGGCGTCGGCGGTCTCGACCAGACCGCCCCTGGCCGCCTCCAGGGCCGCGGCGGCCGAGCGCAGGAAGGCGGCACGGACCGTGCGGTCGGCGAGGGCGCCCCGCGCGGCGTGGGCCGCCCGGACGACCGTGTCCACCTCCTGGGCTGTGGCCTCCACCGCAACCTGTTCACGCTGCTTCCCGGTGCGCGGGTCGACACTCCAGACTGGTCCTGCTGCCACCGCGGGTCCCTCCCAGTAAAGGCCGCACTATCCAGAACTACCCAGGTCAGCCATCAGCCGCGTTCGATATACTGAACACTGTCTCTGATGATGAATAAGTTGTTCGGAGACTATATAACTCAGGTCCTCGTCGAACGAAGGGTCAAGGGCGATGACGGCAGGCGACACAGCCGGCGGAGCACAGGTCAAGTCCGCGGTGCGGACCGTTGAGCTGCTGGAATACTTCGCCGGCCGGCCCGGCATGCACTCCCTCGCGGCCGTCCAGGAGGCCGTGGGATACCCCAAGTCCAGCCTGTACATGCTGCTGCGCACGCTCGTGGAGCTGGGCTGGGTGGAGACGGACGCGACGGGCACGCGGTACGGCATCGGGGTGCGGGCGCTGCTCGTGGGCACGTCGTACATCGACGGCGACGAGGTGGTGGCCGCCGCCCGCCCGACCCTGGACCGGCTCTCCGACGACACCACGGAGACGATCCACCTGGCGCGGCTCGACGGCACCAACGTCGTCTACCTCGCCACCCGCCAGTCCCAGCACTACCTGCGCCCCTTCACCCGGGTCGGCCGCCGGCTGCCCGCGCACTCCACCTCCCTCGGCAAGGCGATCCTCGCCACCTACACCGACGAGCAGGTCCGCAAGCTGCTGCCGGAGACGCTGCCCGGCCTCACCGAGCACACCATCACGGACCGGGAGCACCTCATCGAGGAGCTGCACCAGGTCCGGGAGCAGGGCCTCGCGGTCGACCGCGAGGAGAACACGCTGGGCCTGCGGTGCTTCGGCGTGGCGATCCCGTACCGCACTCCGGCCCGGGACGCGATCAGCTGCTCGGTGCCGGTGGCCCGGCTGACCCCCGCCCACGAGCAGATGATCAAGGACGCGCTGTTCGACGCGCGGGACCGGCTGGCCCTGGCGACCCGCAGGCTCTGAACCGGCGACGGGGGGACGGACGCCGGGGACCGCACGCGCTCGCACCGGACGGCCCGGACCGGGCTGCGGGGACGCGCGGCCGGGCGGTGGAACGGACGGAGATCCGTGCCTCGCGCGTTGCGGGCCGCCGGGCCGTGGCGGTCGTAGGCTCGGGACCATGGAGATCGTGCTGCGTACGGTGGAGGACGAGGACCTGCCGGTGTTCTTCCGGCAGATGACCGACCCGGAGGCGCTCCGCATGGCCGCCTTCGGCCCCGAGAACCAGGGGGACCGGGACGCCTTCTACGCCTGGTGGCAGCAGATCCGGGCGTCCGACGCCGTGACGCGCACGGTCCTGGCCGACGGCCGCGTGGTGGGCAACGCGGCGGTCTACGGTGAGCCGGGCGGGCGTGAGGTGACGTACTGGATCGACCGCGCCTGGTGGGGCCGGGGGCTGGCCACCGCGGCGCTGCGGGCACTGCTCTCCGAGGTTCCCGAACGGCCGCTGTACGCCAGGGCGGCGGCCGACAACACCGCCTCGCTGCGCGTGCTGGAGAAGTGCGGCTTCCGCGAGTCAGCCCGGGCCTTCGGGTTCGCGAACGTGCGGAACCAGGACATCGAGGAAGTGGTCCTCCGGCTACCGGTCTGAACCGCCGGAATCCAGGCGCGCCGGCCCGGCACGCCTGCCCGGCGGGGCCGAGGCGGGCCGAGGCTGAGCAGCCCCGGCCGGAATCCCGCGGCGCCCGGCCTCGCCGGTACGGCGGTGTCGCTGCCCGGCCGTGTCACGGATGATCCGGTCTCCCCCGAACGGCGGAGCCGGATCGTCGCGGTGCAGGACGTGGACCGCCCGGACGGCGCGGGAACGTTGAGCCATGACGCACTCGTCCTCCTCCGCTCCCGCCGCCGTCGCCGGCCGCTCCGCACCGCGACTGCTGCGGTTCGTCGCCATCGGCGCCTGTCTGCCCTACCTCGGCCTCAAGGTGGCCTGGATAGCGGGGAGTCACCTCGGCATACCGGCCGGCAGCCCACTGCTGGAGCACCGTCTGCCCCTGGCCCTCGCCAACGGCCTCACCGTGCTCATGGACGCGTGCGTCGTCGTACTGGCCCTGCTGCTGACCCGGCCGTGGGGGCGGCGCGTGCCGGCCTGGCTGCTGGCCGTGCCCATGTGGACCGCCACCGGACTGCTGGCGCCGATCATGGTCGGCTTCCCGCTGCAACTGCTCGTCCGCTCCGGTGTACCGGGCGGCTCGGGCGGCGGTGACGACCGGGCGTTCCTCGACGACTGGGTGTTCGGCGTGGTGTACGGCGGGTTCATCGTGCAGGGACTGGCCCTGGGCACCCTGTTCGCCGGATACGCCCAGCGGCGCTGGGGGCGGCTGTGGCGCGGCCGGGCCGGGGAGCTGCCCGCGCCGGCCACCGCGCCCGCGCAGCGGCTGACGGCCCTGACGGCACTGCTGCTCGCGCTGGTCCCCGGTGGGCTGCGGCTGCTGTGGGCCGCGGGCTCCACGGCCGGGCTGGACGGGAGCACCGACCGGCTCCTCGAGGTCGTCCACCTGCTCTTCCTCGTCGCCGCCGGCACCGGCGCCTGGCAGCTCGCCTTCCGCCGGGGCCGGGCCCTGCCGGTCACCGTGCCGTTGGTACTGGCCTGGGCCGGCTCCGGCGCCACCGCGTGCTGGGGCGGCTGGATGACGCTCAGCACGCTGGTCATGGCCGGGGACCCCGCCGGAGGCCCGACACCGGCGATGAGCCTGACCTACGCTGTGCAGATGATCGTCGGCTTCCTCGTGGCGACCCTCGTCGCCCGCTACTTCGCGGACCGCTCCGCCGAGGAGCCGCGATGACGGGTGTGTTGGGCCTGCTCCTCGGCGGGCGGGCGCGGCGCCGCTGGGTGCACCTGATCCTGGGCGGCGCCCTCGCCATGCCGTACGTCCTGGTCGGCTCGGTCGTCGTCGGGCCGCTGACCGGCGTGGACAACGTCTTCGGCTCACTTCCGCTGCAACTGGGCGCGTTCGCCCTCGGTTTGCCGATCGCCGCCCTCACCTCACTGTTCCCGCTGACCCGGCCGCTGGAGTCCGCCGCGGTCCGGGCCCTGTGCGGGATCGGCGGGGACGCCGGCGGTGAACTCGCCCACGGTCCCGCCCGCACCCGTGCCGAACGGGCGCGCACGGCAGCCTGGTTCACGCTCCACCTGGGTCTCGGCGGGATCGTCTCCGGGATGTCGCTGGCCGTGCCGCCGTTCGCGGTGGTGGTGATCGTCCTGCCGTTGTTCGCCGGCCTGCGCGACTCCCCGCTCGTTCTCCCCGAGGTCTTCGACCGGCCCTGGGCGCTGGCGCTCGCGCCGGTCGCGGGGCTTGCCATGCTGCTCGCGGTCGCCGCCTTCGCCGCGGCCTGCGGGGCGCTGCTGGCGCACTGGGCGCCCGCGCTGCTGGGACCCACCCCGGCCGACCGGCTGGCCGCCGCCGAGGCCCGGGCCGCAGACCTCGCCGTGCGCAACCGGCTCGCCCGTGAACTGCACGACTCCGTCGGCCACGCGCTGAGCGCGGTCACCCTCCAGGCGAGCGCCGCCCGCCGGCTCCTGGACAGCGACCCGGAGTTCGTCCGCGAGGCGCTCGCCGCCATCGAGGACACCACCCGCCGCACGGTCGGCGAACTCGACGCCGTGCTGGGCCTGTTGCGGGACGGGGACGCGCCCGGCACCGCGCCCGCGCCGACCCTGGCGTCCGACCTGGAAGGGCTGCTGCGCCGGACCCGGGTCGGCGGGCAGCGCGTGACGGCCACCGTGGACGCCGATCCCGAGGCGCTGCCGCCGCTGGTCTCGCGTGAGGCGTACCGGATCGTGCAGGAGGGTCTGAGCAATGCCCTCAAGCACGCCGGCGAACCGGTCGCCCTCCGCATCACCAGCGCCGACGGCCGCCTGGAGGTCACCGTCGAGAACCCGCTGGGGCCGGCCGCTCCCACGACCCGGCCCGGCGGCGGGCACGGCCTGCGCGGCATCGCCGACCGGGTCCGGCTGCTGGGCGGTACGGCGGAGGCGGGACCGTCCGGGGACATGTGGCGACTGCACGTACGACTGCCCCTGAGAGGATCCGCATGAACCGGTCCCCCATCCGTATCGTCCTCGCCGACGACGAGCGCATGGTCCGCACCGCGCTGCGCGCCATCCTCTCCGCCGAGCCCGGTCTGGAGGTGGTCGGCGAGGCGGCGACCGGCACGGAGGCCGTCTCGGTGGTCCGGGAGCTGCGGCCCGACGTCGTGCTCATGGACGTCCGCATGCCGGAGACCGACGGCATCCGGGCCACCGAGCGGATCACCGGCACCCTGGACGAGCCGCCGCGGATCATCGTCGTGACCACCTTCGAGAACGACTCGTACGTGTACGACGCCCTGCGCGCCGGCGCCGCCGGCTTCCTGCTGAAGCGGGCCGACGCGGACACCCTCGTGCAGGCGGTACGGCTGGTCGCGCGGACCGACAGCCTGCTGTTCCCGTCGGCGGTACGGGCCCTCGCGGCTGCGCACTCCGGCACGTCCGCGCCGGCCGCGCCCTGGGTGAGGACGCTCACGGGCCGCGAGAGCGACGTGCTGCGGCACATGGCCGCCGGGCTGACCAACGCCGAGATCGCCCGGCGCCTCGAGGTGGGCCCGGCCACGGTGAAGACGCACGTGGCGGCCGTCCTCGCGAAGACCGGCACCCGGGACCGCACCCAGGCGGTGATCGCCGCGTACGAGGCCGGCTTCCTGCGCGCACGATGAGTGCGGGCTGAGCGCGACCTGAATCCGGGATGAGAAAACCGGACGCCCGGGAACGTTCGTCCCCCTCCCGCTCGTCTTCCGTGCGGGATGAACAAGACGATCAGGCGGGCGTCCGTCTTCGCGCTGCTGCTCGTGCTCGCCCTGCTGGTCAGGGCGACGTGGGTGCAGTTCTACGACGGCACGGCCCTCGCGGACGACAACGACAACCGGCGGAACGCGATCGCGACGTACTCGCGGCCCCTCGGGAACATCATCGTGGCCGGAGAGGCGATCACCGGTTCCACGCGGACGAAGGGAAGCGACCTCGCGTACAAGCGCACGTACAAGGACGGCAGCCTGTACGCGTCGGTGACGGGCTACGCCTCGCAGGCCTACGCCCCCACCCAGCTGGAGGGCATCTACAAGGACCTGCTCAACGGCACGGACAACCAGCTGAAGACCGTGATGGACACCGTCACCGGCGAGCGTGCCGATCCGGGAGACGTGATCACCACGATCGACCCCGCCGTGCAGAAGGCGGCCTACCGCACGCTGGGCGACACCAAGGGCGGGGCCGTCGCGATCGACCCGAAGACCGGCCGGATCCTCGCCGCCGTCTCGACGCCCTCGTACGATCCGTCCTCGCTCACCGACGCCAACACCGCCGGCAAGGCCTGGAAGCAGCTCACCGGCGACAAGGACAAGCCGCTCACCAACCGCGCGCTGCGCCAGCCGCTGCCGCCGGGCTCCACGTTCAAGCTCGTCGTGGCGGCTGCCGCGCTGGAGGAGGGGCTCTACAAGAACGTCGACGTGCACACCGACAGCCCCGACCCGTACATCATGCCGGGCACGGTGCGCCCGCTGCGGAACGAGAACAAGTCGGCGCCGTGCAAGAACGCGCCCATCCGGGTCGCCCTGCAGTACTCGTGCAACAACGTCTTCGGTCACATGGCCGTCCAGCTCGGCCAGGACAAGGTCAAGGCCATGGCCGAGAAGTTCGGCTTCAACGACGAAGAGCTGGACGTGCCGGTACGGGCGTACCCCAGCGTGTACCCGTCGGACATGGACAAGGCGCAGACCGCTCTGTCCGGCATCGGCCAGTTCGACGTCACGGCCACGCCCCTCCAGATGGCCATGGTGTCCGCCGCCATAGCCAACGGCGGCAAGCTGGTCTCGCCGCACATGGTCTCGCAGATCACCGACAGCGGCGGTGATGTGCTGAAGGACTACGACGACAGCGCGGGCACCGAGGAGATCATCAGCTCTTCCACCGCCGAGCAGCTGCAGTCGGCCATGGAGACGGTGGTGAAGGACGGCACCGGTACGAACGCGCTGATCGACGGGGTGACCGTCGGCGGCAAGACCGGCACCGCCCAGCACGGCGAGAACAACAGCAAGACGCCGTACGCCTGGTTCACCTCCTACGGCAAGTCCGACGGCAACGGCAAGGAGGTCGCCGTCGCGGTGATGGTCGAGCAGTCGGACGCGGCACGGTCGGAGGTGAGCGGCAACGGTCTGGCCGCACCGGTGGCCAAGGCCATGATGGAAGCCGCGCTGAAGAGCTGAGCGGACTGACGAACCCCCGCCACCGGCGCGGTGCTGCCGGTGGCGGGGGCCGGGTGGGAGCGGCTGCTCAGGACGTACGGCCGACCGTCGGGGAGGTCAGGCGACGAAGTACGTCGGGTTGGGCAGCTTGTACGTGCGGTCGGCGTAGCCGCCGTCCAGGTCCGAGTACTGGTCGCCGAAGTTGGCGATGATCTCGTAGCCCAGGTCGTCCTCGATGTGCCGGCGCGTGCCGGACTTGTACTGCACGGTCGTGCAGTTCCAGGCGCCCGGGGTGGCACAGTCCTTCAGGTAGGCCGGCGGGTTGGCCTTGTCCTTGAGGAACATGTGGTCGGCGTCGAGGTTCACATCGGCGCCGATCTTCTTCAGGTTCTCGACGGCGGCGGCGCGCTGGGCGTCGCTGAGGCCGGAGTTGTAGAAGACCTCGACACCCTTGGACTCGGCGTACCGCACCAGTTCCGGGCTGCCGAAGACGGCCGGCCGGTCCGCCTTGTTCACGTAGTCGTTCCACGTGGTGGGGTTGTACGTGTAGTTGGTGCGCTTCTCGTAGTCGAGGCTGAGCAGCAGCGTGTCGTCGATGTCGAAGACGACGGCCGGCTGCTCGCCCCGGTGGTGCGCCTTGCGGGCGGCCCGGTCGATGTAACGCCTGGCGTCGCCGTCGAGGCGCGCCAGGTCCTTGGCGTACGGGCTGTCCGGGGACGCCTGGTAGACGCCGTTGCTGTCGGCGGTGGTGCCGTAATAGGTGTCGATGTCCTTCACCAACTGCCCGATGTTGTACGGCTCGTGGGTGGAGTTCGCCGTCGACTGGCCGGCGGTGGCCGTGCCCGCGCCGTACAGCGCCGCCCCGGCGACGACACAGGCGGCGCCGGCAGCGACCGCCTTGAGGGACTTCCGCATGGATTCTCCGGATCTGGTGGATGAGAGTGATGTACCAGGTCAGAGACTGTCTACGCGCATCACAAGCGCAGGGCGAGCCCTGTTATCGGATCGATACGGATCCGCGAACGGCTGCTGTTCACAGCGGGGTTCGGCGGTCCGGAGCCGGGCCGGTGCTGCAGCCCGCGTACGGGTCCGGCACCGAGCCCGGCCGGGCCGGGAACGCGAAGGAGTCGCCGGCCGGCTCCCGGGAACTCGTCGGTGCCGGTCCGGGTGACTTGCGCTCAGCGTGCGGGCAGCGCCTCGCGCACCCCCGCCAGGTCGTCGTCCGACGCCAGCCCGGCGTGGTACAGCCGCAGTTCCGTCGCGCCTTCCGCACGCGCGCGTGCCGCGTCCGCCGCGAGGGTGCCCGGGCTGCCGCCCATGCCGGAGACCACCGTGAGGTTGGCGGCCAGGACCGTGCGCTCGCGCGCCTGGCCGGCGAAGGGTGCCAGCAGGGCCGTACCGCCCGTGCAGGGCACCACCACTCCGTCGGCCACGGACAGGATGTGGGCGGGGTCGACGCCCGCGTCGGCGCCGCAGTGGTACGGGACCGGGTCGGCGTGCAGCAGGACCTGGAAGCCGTCGGGGGCGGTGGCGCGTACCGCGGCGACGGCCTCGTCCTGGAGGGTGCGGGCGGTCGTCTCGCGCCACGCGCGCGTGCCGGCCGCCGTGTCCTCGCCGAGCGCCCCGGCCACCGTGGGCCAGCCCTCGTCGTCCGCCCGGCCGCGCCACAGCGGCTCCAGCGCGTTCCGTACGCCGGCCGCCACCTCCTCGGCGTCGAGGCCCTGTCCGTCGTAACCGGCGCGGCAGTACGGGCAGAAGCAGAGGGACATCAGGTACTGCCCGGCCTCCCCGAGGCCGACGCCGGCGGTCTTGTCGTGGGCGTGCAGGTGCTGCAGCCCGTACCAGCCGAGGGACTCCAGTTCGGTGCCGTGCGCGCCGGGACGTACGGCGGCCTCGGCGGCCAGGTCGACCAGGTACGCGCGCGTGGCGGGCTGGGCGATGCAGGGCGCCCACGGGTAGCGGTCGCCGTAGGCGTTGACGACCGAGGTGTCGGGATGCTCGGCGCCCAGACGGGAGTTGTGGGCGAGGACGACCCAGGTGTGCACCTCCAGACCGGTCGCGGCGAGCGCCTCGGCGGCCTTGCCGTAGGCGTCGCCGGGGGCCCAGCGGCCGGCGGGATAGGGCCGCAGGCCGCGTCCCGCCCAGCGCTCGCCGGGCGGGTACAGCACGGCCGCGTACTCGGCGGTGACGATGCGGTGGCGGGGGTGGCGCGGCGTCAGCGCGCGGGTGGAGTGGTAGGCGGCGGCGAGCGTGACCTGCTCGACGCCGAGCCCGGCGATGCGGGCGGGCGCCCCGGGGTCCTGGTTGACGTCCCAGGGGTAGACGAACGCCGATGCCTTCACGCGTCCTCCTCGTGCAAGTACCGCCCGTCCCGCGTGCGGCCGTTCCGGTCGGCGGCCCGTGCCCCGCGGTGCTCGCTCACGCGTCCCCCTCCAGCAGGGCGTGTCCGCGTTCGATCAGCTGGGCGAGCTGTTTGACGTGGTCGTCGGACGGCTCCCGGAGCGGGGGCCGGACCTCGCCGACGTCCAGGCCGCGCAGCCGTACCCCGGCCTTGACCAGGGAGACGGCGTAGCCGTGGCCCTGGGCGCGCAGTTCGGCGAACGGGCGGTAGAAGCCGTCGAGGAGGCGGTGCGCGGTGGGCAGGTCGGAGGTCTCCAGGGCCCGGTGGAAGGCGAGGGCGATCTCCGGCGCGAAACAGAACACCGCCGAGGAGTACAGGGTGACGCCGAGCGCGCGGTAGGCGAGCTGGGTCTGCTCGGCGGTGGGCAGACCGTTGAAGTACAGGAAGCCGCCGGGGGCCTCGGTGCGGACGGCGCTGATGGTCCGCTGCATCAGGTCGAGGTCGCCGAGGCCGTCCTTGAGGCCGATGACGCCCTCGGTGCGGGCCAGTTCGACCACGGTCCGCGGGGTGAGGACGGCGTTGTCACGCTGGTAGACGATCACGGGCAGGGCGGTGGCCGCGGCGATCTCGCGGTAGTGCCGCAGCAGGCCCTCCTGGCCGGCGAGCACGAGGTACGGCGGCATGGCGAGGAGGCCGTCGGCGCCGGCGTCCGCGGCGAGCCGGGCGTAGCGCACGGCGAGCGCGGTGCCGTAGCCGGCGCCCGCCACGACCGGGACGCGCCCCCCGGCCGCCTCGACGGCCACGCGGACGCAGGCCTCGAACTCCTCCGGCAGCAGCGCGTGGAACTCTCCGGTGCCGCAGCAGGCGAACACGGCGGCGGCACCGGCCGCGACGCCCCGGCGCACATGGGTGCGGTAGACGTCGAGGTCGAGTGAGCCGTCGGGGCCGCAGGCGGTCACGGGGAAGAAGAGCGGCCCGCCGGGTTCGCGGAGCCGGGCGGCGAGAGGGGCTGGCGTCACAGGCGCTCCCTGGCGGTGCATTCTTCTGATCGATGTCTATATTTCTGAACGACGCCACGCTACGGGCCCCGTCCGGAGCGGGTCAAGCGCGCGCACGGGCGGCACGGGAACGGATTCCTCCTGCCGCGACCCACTTGACGAGGCAGGTCGGCGATCCTTAGCGTGTCCATGAATGTGAATACTGTCTATACATGAGGCCGCTGATGCCCAGGTGGCCGGTTCGAGGACGTCAAGGAGACCGAAGGATGCCCGCTCCCCGTACCGTCCTGCTCACCGGCGCCGCCGGCGGGCTCGGCACCCTGATGCGGTCGCTGCTGCCGGAGTACGGCTACACCCTCCGCCTGTTCGACGTGCGCCCGGTCGAGGACGCGCCGGGGGCCATCACCGCCGACCTCGCCGACACGGAGGCGCTGCGCGAGGCGGTGCGGGGCGTGGACGCGATCCTCCACCTCGCGGGCATCTCCCTGGAGGCGCCCTTCGAGAAGATCCTGAAGGCCAACATCGAGGGCACCTACAACCTGTACGAGGCCGCCCGTCGCGAGGGTGTGCCGCGGATCGTGTTCGCCTCCTCCAACCACGCCGTCGGCTTCACCCCGGCCCCCCGCGCGGGCGAGCCGCTGATCCCCGTCGACACGCCCCGCCGCCCCGACACCTTCTACGGTCTGTCGAAGTCCTTCGGCGAGGACCTGGCCCAGCTCTACTGGGACAGACACGGCCTGGAGACCGTCTCCGTGCGCATCGGGTCCTGCTTCCCGGAGCCGACCAGCGTGCGCATGCTCTCGGTGTGGATGAGCCCGGCCGACGGCGCCCGCCTCTTCCACGCCGCCCTGACCGCCGAGGAGGTCGGCCACACGGTCGTGCACGGCTCCTCCGCCAACACCCGGCTGTGGTGGGACCTGGCCAGCGCGCGGGCGCTCGGCTACGAACCGCAGGACGACTCCGAGCCGTACGCCGGGAAGCTCATCGCCGAGCAGGGCGAACTGGACCCGGCGAACCCGGCCCACAGCCACCTGGGCGGGCACTTCGTGGACGACCCGCCGATCTGGCCGCACTGATCCCGCCGGGCAGCCCCGGACCCACCACGGCACCTTGGACCTACCAAGGCGCCTTGACCCCCTACAGCACCCCGGATCCACCACGGCGCCCTGGTCAGGGCAGGGCGCCGGTCCCGCCGGGGCGCCGGGTGCCCCTCCGAGTACTTCAGCGGAGGCCGGGGGCGGCGGAAAACGAACCGTCACGCGCGCGGGCGGGCACCGAACGGGCCCGCCCGCCGCCACGTTCGGGCATCCGGCGTGCCCGCTCCCGCTCCGCCGCGCACGACCCCGCAGGTCCGCGCCGGGCACCTCGGCCCGAAAACGGGCACAGACGGGCAGGATCGGGCTCATAATAGGCCTGGTAAGCGCCGCACACCCCCGGTAGAACTTCCCCCGAGGGCCCGAACGGGCAGTTCCGCGGGAAGGCGGGTAGGGGCATGGCCACGAGGACGGCGGAAGAGCGCCAGCGCGAGATCGTGCTGGCCGCCCGCGCGGCCGGCTCGGTCGACGTCACCGCGCTGGCCGCCCGGCTGGGCGTGGCCAAGGAGACCATCCGGCGCGACCTGCGGGCCCTGGAGGACCACGGCCTGGTCCGCCGTACGCACGGCGGCGCCTATCCGGTGGAGAGTGCCGGCTTCGAGACGACGCTCGCCTTCCGCGCCACCAGCCACGTACCCGACAAGCGCCGGATCGCGGCCGCCGCGGCCGGCCTGCTCGGGGACGCCGAGACGGTCTTCGTCGACGAGGGCTACACCCCCCAGCTCATCGCCGAGGCGCTGCCGAGGGACCGGCCGCTGACCGTGGTCACCGCGTCCCTGCCCGTCGCGGGCGCCCTCGCCGAGACCGAGAACATGTCGGTCCTGCTCCTGGGCGGCCGGGTCCGGGCCGGCACACTGGCCACCGTCGACCACTGGACGACGAAGATGCTCGCCGGATTCGTCATCGACCTCGCCTTCATCGGCGCCAACGGCATCTCCCGTGAGCACGGCCTGACCACGCCGGACCCTGCGGTCAGCGAGGTCAAGGCGCAGGCGATCCGGGCCGCGCGCCGGACCGTCTTCGCGGGCGTCCACACCAAGTTCGGCGCGGTCAGCTTCTGCCGGTTCGCCGAGGTCGGCGTCCTGGAGGCGATCGTGACGAGCACCCAGCTGCCGGCCGCGGAGGCCCACCGCTACTCCCTGCTGGGCCCCCAGGTGGTCCGGGTCTGATCCGGCCGCCCCCGGCCCGGCCGGGCACACCCAGCCCTTCGACGTCCATTACCTCCCGAAATTTCCAGGAGTGATCCATGCGAACCCAGAGCCGACGGAGGCCGCGAGCCACGCTCGCCCTGGCCGCCGCAGGGACGCTGCTCGCCCCGCTGCTCTCCGGCTGCTGGGTCGGCGCGGGCGGGACCGGTTCCGGCGGCGACTCCATCAACGTCCTGATGGTCAACAACCCGCAGATGACCGAGTTGCAGAAGCTGACCGCCGCTCACTTCACCGAGGAGACCGGCATCGAGGTCAACTTCACGGTCCTGCCCGAGAACGACGTGCGCGACAAGATCAGCCAGGACTTCGCCAACCAGGCCGGCCAGTACGACGTCGCCACGCTCTCCAACTACGAGATACCCATCTACGCCCGCAACGGCTGGCTGCACGAGATGAACCCGTACGTCGCCGAGGACGCCGCGTACGACGAGCAGGACGTCCTGCCGCCCATGCGCCGGTCCCTGACCGCCTCCGACGGCAAGCTCTACGGTCAGCCCTTCTACGGCGAGTCGTCCTTCCTGATGTACCGCAAGGACGTGTTCGCGGCGGAGGGCCTGACGATGCCGGCGCATCCGACCTGGGCGCAGGTCGCCGACCTCGCGGCCCGGGCGGACGGCGCCCGGCCCGGCATGAAGGGCATCTGCCTGCGCGGACTGCCTGGCTGGGGCGAGATGATCGCGCCGCTGACCACGGTGGTGAACACCTTCGGCGGCACCTGGTTCGACAAGAACTGGCAGGCACGCCTCGACTCCCCCGAGTTCAAGAAGGCGACGAAGTTCTATGTCGACCTGGTACGGGAGCACGGCGAATCCGGCGCCGCCCAGTCGGGCTTCGCCGAATGCCTCAACAACATGACCCAGGGCAAGGTCGCCATGTGGTACGACGCCACCTCCGCGGCCGGCCTGCTGGAGGCGAAGGGTTCCCCGGTCAAGGGCAAGCTCGGCTACGCGCCCGCTCCCGTCGAGAAGACCCCGTCCTCCGGCTGGCTCTACACCTGGGCCTGGGGCATCCAGAAGGCCTCCCGCAATCCGGACAAGGCCTGGAAGTTCGTGTCCTGGGCGTCCGGCAAGGAGTACGAGCACCTGGTCGGCGAGACCAGCGGCTGGTCCGACGTCCCGGCGGGCAAGCGGGCGTCGACGTACACGAACGCCGAGTACCGCAAGACGGCCGCCGCCTTCCAGGACATGACGAGGGAGGCCATCGAGACCGCCCGGCCCGACGACCCCGGCGTGCAGCCGCGCCCCGCGCCCGGCATCCAGTTCGTCGGCATCCCCGAGTTCACCGATCTCGGCACCAAGGTCTCCCAGGAGATCAGCGCGGCCGTCGCCGGACGCCAGTCCGTCGACGCGGCCCTGGAGAAGTCCCAGCAGCTCGCCGAGAAGATCTCCGAGGAGTACGAGGGACGATGACCGCGACGACAGCCCCCTTGACGACCGCACCGGAACGCGCCACGCGGCCACCCTCCGCCCGCCTGCGCGCCTGGGCCACCCGGGCCCCCCTCATGCCCGCCCTCCTGTTCATGATCGCCGTGACCCAGCTGCCGTTCGTGGCCACGCTGGTGATCTCCTTCTTCGACTGGAACGCGCTCTACCCCCAGGCCCGCCGCTTCACCGGCCTCGACAACTACCGCCAGGTGCTGACCGACGCGGACCTGCGCCACTCGGTGTGGACGACCGTGCTGCTCACGGCGACGGTGGTCCTGGCCAGCCTGGTCCTCGGCCTGGTCCTCGCCCTCCTGCTGGACCGCCGGTTCCCCGGCCGGGGCGTCGTGCGCACCCTGCTGATCGCACCGTTCCTCGTCGTCCCCGTCGCCGCCGCCCTGCTCTGGAAGCACGTCCTCTACAACCCCGAGTACGGCCTGTTCAACGGCCTGCTGCACTACGCCGGCGGTCCCCGGCCCGACTGGATCTCCGGCACGCCGCTGCTCGCGGTCGAGGCCTCCCTGGTGTGGCAGTGGACGCCGTTCATGATGCTGATCCTGCTCGCCGGTCTGCAGAGCCGTGACCCCGAGCAGATCGAGGCCGCCCGGGTGGACGGCGCGAACGACTGGCAGGTCTTCCGCCATCTGACGCTCCCGCACCTGCGCCGCTACCTCGAACTGGGCGCTCTGCTCGGCTCGGTCCACGTCGTGCAGAACTTCGACGCGGTCTTCACGATCACCTCCGGCGGCCTCGGCACCGCCAACCTGCCCTACACCGTCTACCAGAGCTTCTACCAGGCCCATGAGAACGGCCTCGCCTCGGCCGCCGGCGTCCTGGTCGTCATCGGCTCGATCGTCATCGCGACCTTCGCCCTGCGCGTGGTGTCGTCCCTGTTCCGCGAGGAGGTGTCCCGCGCATGAGCCTCATCGCCGTACGCGCCAGGAAGCACCGGGGCCTGGGCCTCGGCCTGGCGGCCTGGCTGGTCGGCATCGCCTTCTTCCTGCCCATCGCCTGGATGGCACTGACGTCCTTCCATTCCGAGGCGGACGCGGCGACCAGCCCGCCGTCCTTCGCCGCGTCGCTGACCCTCGACGGCTACCGCGAGTTCTTCGGGACGGGCGGTGGCGCCAGTCCCTGGCCGGCGCTCGTCAACTCCGCCGTGGCGTCGGTGGCCTCGACGGTCCTCGTCCTGCTGCTGGCGCTGCCGGCGGCCTACGCGCTGTCGATCCGGCGGGTGCGGAAGTGGACCGACGTCCTGTTCTTCTTCCTGTCCACGAAGATGCTGCCGGTGGTGGCCGGGCTGCTGCCGGTCTACCTCTTCGCGAAGAACACCGGGACGCTCGACAACATCTGGCTCCTGGTCGTCCTCTACACCTCCATGAACCTGCCGATCGCGGTGTGGATGATGCAGTCGTTCCTCGCCGAGGTGCCGGTGGCGGTCATCGAGGCGGCGCAGATCGACGGTGCCCGCCTGCCGACGGTCCTCGCGCGCGTGGTCGCCCCCATCGCCCTGCCCGGCATCGCCGCCACCGCCCTGATCTGCTTCATCTTCAGCTGGAACGAGCTGCTGTTCGCCCGGGTCCTGACGGGCGTGGTCGCCGAGACCGCCCCCGTCTTCCTGACCGGCTTCATCACCAGCCAGGGCCTGTTCCTGGCCAAGGTGTGCGCCGCGTCGCTCGTCATCTCCCTGCCGGTGCTCGCCGCGGGGTTCGCCGCCCAGGACAAGCTGGTCCAGGGCCTGTCGTTGGGAGCCGTGAAATGAAGGCCGCCGTGATCGAGTCCGTGGGCCGCGCCGTCGTCGCCGAGGTCCCCGACCCCACGCCGGGGCCCCGCGAGGTCGTCGTCGAGGTCGCGGCGTGCGGTCTGTGCGGCACCGACCTGCACATCCTCAAGGGCGAGTTCGCGCCGAAGCTGCCCATCGTCCCCGGGCACGAGTTCGCCGGCACGGTGGCCGGCGTGGGCAGCCGGGTCACCGAGGTGGCGGCCGGCGACCGGGTGGCCGTGGATCCGTCCCTGTACTGCTACGAGTGCCGGTACTGCCGTACCGGTCACAACAACCTCTGCGAGCGCTGGGCCGCGATCGGCGTGACCACGGCGGGCGGTGCGGCACAGTACGCGGTCGCGCCGGTGGCCAACTGCGTGAAGCTGCCCGACCACGTGCGCACCGAGGACGCCGCCCTGGTGGAGCCGCTGTCGTGCGCGGTACGCGGCTACGACGTCCTGCGGTCCCGTCTGGGGGCCCACGTCCTGATCTACGGGTCGGGAACCATGGGCCTGATGATGCTGGAGCTGGCCAAGCGGACGGGCGCGGCCGGCGTGGACGTGGTCGACGTCAACCCGGCCCGCCTGGAGACGGCCCGCCGGCTCGGCGTCTCGGCGTCCGCGGCGAACGCCGACGAACTGGAGCGGCCGCAGGGCTGGGACGTGGTCGTGGACGCGACCGGCAACGCGGCCGCGATCCAGGACGGCCTGGACCGGGTGGCCAAGGCGGGCACGTTCCTGCAGTTCGGGGTGGCCGACTACGCGACGCGCGTCACCGTCGACCCGTACCGCATCTACAACCAGGAGATCACCATCACCGGCTCCATGGCGGTGCTGCACAGCTTCGAGCGGGCGGCCGAGCTGTTCGCGAACGGTGTCCTGGACCCCGACGTGTTCATCAGCGACCGGTTCCCGCTGGAGCGCTACCCCCAGGCGCTGGAGCAGTTCGCGGCGGGGGTGGGCCGGAAGATCGTGGTGGTGCCCTGAGCCGATCGGGGGGGCCGCTCGTCGGTAAGGGAACGGTAAAGCGGTGTCGTTCGTTCACCCGGCATGACAGCTATGACCCCAGGCTCGAACATCCCTCTGTCGGCCGCCCGCGTGACGGTGGACGTCTCCGCTCCGGTGCGGCTCGACGTGTCGGGCCTGCTGCTCACCGCCGACGGCAAGGTGCGCTCCGACGACGACTTCATCTTCTACAACCAGCCCGCCGGCCCGGGCGTGACGTACACCTCCGGCGGCGGCGCGGCACCGGACGCGATCACGGTGGACACCACCGCCGTGCCGCCGGACATCGAGAAGATCGTGGTCACGGCCAGCCCGGACGCGGCCGGCCAGACCTTCCAGGGCATCGAGCCGACCGCCACGATCCGGGACGCGGACGGTGGCACGCCCCTGGCGACGTTCACCCCGCCGCAACTCGGCACGGAGACCGCGCTGGTGGTCGTGGAGATCTACCGGCGCAACGGCCAGTGGAAGGCCCGCGCCGTCGGCCAGGGGTACGCCAACGGGCTGGCGGGCATCGCGACGGACTTCGGCGTGACGGTGGAGGAGCCCGCCGCGGCCCCTGCGGCCCCGCAGCAGCCGGCCGCGCCGCCGGCCCCCGCAGCGCCGCCGGCCCCGGCCGTCCAGGCCCCGGTCGCACCGCCCGCCCCGGCCGCCCCGCCGGCTCCGGTACCGGGCGCCGGGAAGATCAACCTGGACAAGGGCCGGGTGAGCCTGCAGAAGAACCAGACCGTTTCCCTGGTCAAGGGCGGCCGGCCGCTGCTGTCCCAGGTGCAGATGGGCCTCGGCTGGGAGCCCGCGTTCCGCGGCAAGGACATCGACCTGGACGCCTCGGTCATCGCCTACGGGCCGCAGCGCAACCACATCGACAGCTGCTACTTCGGCAAGCTGACGATCCTGAACGGCGCGATCAAGCACTCCGGCGACAACCTCACCGGTGAGGGCGGCGGTGACGACGAGGTGATCGTGGTCGACCTCGGCCGCCTGCCCCAGGACGTCACCGGTCTGGTCTTCACGGTCAACTCCTTCTCCGGGCAGAAGTTCACGGAGGTCGCCAAGGCGTACTGCCGCCTGGTCGACGCGGCGACGGGGGAGGAACTGGTCCGCTTCGACCTCACCGGCGCGGAGCCGCAGACGGGCGTGATGATGGCCAAGCTCATCCGTCAGTTCTCCGGCGAGTGGGACATGACGGCGATGGGCGAGTTCGTCAAGGCCCGCACCGTACGGAACATGGTGCAGCCGGGGGCTCGCGCCCTGTAGCCCACGGGTGCCGGAGCCGCGCCGGGGCCCGCCGTCGTGGCCGCGGCCGGCCGTCGGCTGCGGCACCGTGCGGGCCTCTCGCGCAGTTCCCCGCGCCCCCTGCGGCGCGTCCGCCGTCGACTGCGGCACCGTGCGGGAGTGCTCGTGCGGTTCCCCGCGCCCCTCGCGGGGCGCGAGCGGCTCCCTCAGGGGGTCCGCAGTCCCTCGGTCAGGAGGGCCAGGTAGCGGCGGATCCCCCGCTCCCCCGTGCCCGCCAGTTCCGCCGCCGAGGCCACTCCGTGCGCCAGACGCAGGACCTCGATCGGCTCCACGTCCCCCCGCAGCGTGCCCTCCGCCTGCGCCGCCTCCACCAGCCGGGTCACCGCGCCCTTCACCGTGGTCGCACACACCGTCGTCGCCGCCGCACCGCCGTCCGTCACGGCCGAGCCGAGCAGGGCCTTCATGCCCCGCACCTGCACGGTCCCGACGGCCAGCTCGTACAGCCACTCCAGCAGCGCCTCACCCGCCGGCAGCTCCTTCGCCAGTTCGCCGGCACGCGCCCCCAGCGCCTCCATCCGCTCCACGTAGGCCGCCTCCAGCAGCGCCTGCCGGGTCGGGAAGTGCCGGTAGAGCGTGCCGGAGCCGACGCCCGCCCGCTTGGCGATGTCGTCGAGCGACGCGTTCTCCCCGTGCTCGGCGAAGGCCTCGGCCGCCACCTTCAGCAGCCGCTCGTAATTGCGCCGGGCGTCCGCGCGCATGGGCCTGCCCTGCGTCATCCGCTCTCTCCTCGCGAACCGGGGACTCTCTCCGCACCATACCGAGCACGGAACGGAGACAGCCCCCGAGTACGGGCCCCTGCACGTCACCGCCGGACCCGGCGGACAGACGGCGGATCGCCGGCGGACAGCCGCCGGGTGGGCGGCAGCCCGTCGCCGCCGCGGTGGGACGGTCAGGTGAGCCAGGGCCAGTGGCCGTCCCGGCCGTTCTCCAGCAGCGGGACCATGCGGAAGCCGGCGTCCGAGAGCCCGCCGAAGGTGTGCCGGTTCCCGGTGCCGGACGGCCCGTGGCCCGCCCGGTAGCCCTCCAGGTTCCAGGTGTACACCGGGACACGGTCCGGGATCTGGGCGGTCGGCCCGCCGTTGCGGTGCGGGGCGTACTGCTCGTCGGTGACGATCAGCACCCGGTCGTGCTTCCGGTAGTGCCGGCGCACCGCCTCGGTCGTGTCGGTGCCGCCCAGGTCGCCGAAGCGCTCCAGGACCCGCAGCACCGACTCCCCCTTACGGAACGGCACCCGGTCGCTGGTCGAGCCGAACTGGACCAGGTCGGCGTCCGCCGCCCGCAGGGCCAGCGCCGTACCGAAGACCGCCGCCGCGTCCGCCCGGTTGAGCTGCGACCGCTGGGACACCTGTGACCAGAACATCGAGCCCGAGCGGTCCACCAGGACCAGCGTCCGGCCCGGCAGCGCGGGCACGTTGGCCAGCGAGTGGCCGAGTGCCTGCTCCAGCGGGTAGGACCAGCGCAGCGAGGGCGCGTGCTGGTAGGCCGCCAGGTAGCGGAACGGGAACTGCCGCGAACGGCGCACCTGCTCCGGGTCGCTGATCTTCGCCGCGACCTGTGCGGCGACCTCGTCCGAGACCCCGGCCTCGTCGAAGTTGCGCAGGTTGCGGACGAGTGCCATCGCGCCCATGGACGGGATCACGGCCTCCCAGGCCGCCTTGTCCATCGGCCCCTGCAGCCAGCCGGCCAGCGCCTCCCAGGTGATCCCGGCCGCCGCGAGCCGCTCGGCACCGCCGGGCGAGGTGACCACGGCCCGCCGCTGCGCCACGGGCAGCGCCATCAGCTCGCGGTGCGCGGTGAGCACCGGCAGCGCCGCGGGCGGCTCGGCGGTGTCCGGGTGGTGGCGCCGGTCGAGGGCGTACCGGAACAGCTCGCCCTGCCACGGCCGGTCCGGGTCCGGTGCCGCGTGCACGAGGTTGAGGATGTCGCCGAAGCGGTAGCCCTTGGACGCGGTGTCGTACTTCAGCAGCGACTTGGCGTGGTAGAGGCGTCGTACGGCGTCGGCGACACCGCGCTTGACCGGCTTGGGGATCGCGCGGCCGTACGTCGCCGTCCAGTACCCGAGCAGCTCGCCGGGCTCGTCCGGGCGCTGCAGCACCGAGTCCACGACCTGCCGGTTGGACGGGCCGCCGGTCGCGCCGGCCGCGAGGCGCGCGTGCACGTACTCGGCGGCGCCGACGATCGAGGCCGTGCGCATGTTCCCGTCACCGCGCAGCCAGCCGAGCAGGGCGGCCGTCCAGTCCGGGTCGCTGACGGCCAGGCCGCGCAGGAGACGGGTGAACCGGTCGTCGCGGTCCTCGGCGCGCTCGTAGAAGGTGCCCGTGGCGAAGTGGGACACGGCGAGCAGGAAAAGCTCGGAGCGCGCGTCACGCTCCTGGCCGCGGCCGCCCTCGTACGTACGCAGCACCCGCCCGGTCGAGGTGACCCGCGAAGTGGGCTGCGCGCGGGCGGACTTTCTGTTGAATCGCGCCATGGCGAATTCCCCCGAATTCACTGGAGTTTCGGAGGGAAGCACAGCACAAGGAGGGTGCCCGAGATCAGGAGTCGGCGACGGGACTTATCATCTGGCGCGTCTTCCTTTCCGCCACACCGGCCGCGAGCCGATGACGGGATTCGAACCCGCACCCCTGTTCCCAAGGACCAGATCCCTGAAGTATCCGCTGCCTGCGCACCGGGCACCCACCATGTGCTGCGCCTCCCGAGATCAGTTCGGCGGCGGTTCCGGATTCTCTTTGCAAAAGAAGTAACCGCAGCCTGCGCACCGGGAGGTGCATGAAGTTCGGTGTCCAGAGATCGAGGTCGGCGGAACCACGTGGTGCTCTGCCCCTGAGCTACACCGGCCTGTCGGAGCCGGTGGCGGGATTCGAACCCGCGGCCTCCCCATTAAGAGTGGAAGTAGGTCCTGCCTGTCGCACCTGGACGAGGACAACTCTAGGAGGGGGCCGCGGGACGAGCGAGCGAATTAATCACCGACCGGATATCAGTCGCACTTCTGACGCTTCCAGGGACCCGTGATGGCGAGCATGATGCCCGGGGTCTGGATGTTGGCGAACAGCGTGCGGCCGTCGGGGGAGAAGGTGACGCCGGTGAACTCGCTGAACTCCGGCTCCTCCTCGGTGCCGATGTTCAGCTCGTTGCGGGCGATCGGGTACGTGCGGCCGCTCTCGGTGGCGCCGAACAGGTGCTGGACGCCCTCGCCGTCCTCGGCGATGACCAGGCCGCCGTACGGGGAGACGGTGATGTTGTCCGGGCCGTCGAAGGCGCCGTCCTGGGACGGGTCGGTGTTCACGCCGAGCAGGACCTTCAGCGTCAGCGTGCGGCGCTTGGGGTCGTAGAACCAGACCTGGCCGTCGTGCTGGACCGGGCTCTCCTGGCGGGCGAAGGAGGAGACGATGTAGACACCGGCGTCGCCCCACCACATGCCCTCGAGCTTGCGGGCACGGGTGACCTGGCCGTCGGTGAACTGCTTGCGCACCGAGACGGTCTTGGCGTCACGGTCGGGGACGTCCACCCAGTCGACGCCGTAGACGGTGCCGATCCTGGTGGCGCGGGACAGGTCGTCCACGAACTTGCCGCCGGAGTCGAAGCACTTGAACGCCTGGAGCACGCCCGCGTCGTCGGCGAGGGTGCGCAGCTTGCCGCGGCCGTGGCGGAAGCCCTCCGGCGGGGTCCAGCGGTACAGCAGGCCGTTCGGGGTGTCCGCGTCCTCGGTCAGGTAGAGGTGACCGCGCTTGGGGTCGACGACGACGGCCTCGTGGGCGTAGCGGCCGAGCGCCTTGAGGGGCTTCGGGTCGCGGTTGGCCCGGCGGTCCTCGGGGTCGACCTCGAAGACGTAGCCGTGGTCCTTGGTCATGCCGTTCTTGCCGGCCTTGTCCTCGGTCTCCTCGCAGGTGAGCCAGGTGTCCCACGGCGTGCGGCCGCCCGCGCAGTTCTGCGAGGTGCCGGCGATGCCCACCCACTCGGCGACGTGACCGCGGCGGACCTCGACGACCGTGCAGCCACCGGAGGCGGCGGGGTCGTAGACCAGGCCCTCGGTCAGCGGCACCGGGTACTTCCAGTTGGCGCGCGGGCCCTTCAGCTCGTGGTTGTTGACGAGCAGGGTGGCGCCGCGGGGGCCGTCGAAGGTGGCCGTGCCGTCGTGGTTGGAGGGGGTGAACTCACCGGACTCCAGCTTGGTCCTGCCGCTGTAGGTGATGATCTCGTAGGTGAAGCCGGCGGGCAGGGCGAGGATGCCGTCCGGGTCGGCGATCAGCGGGCCGTAGCCGACACCGTGGTGGTGATGGTGGCCCCCGAGTGCGGACTCGGCCTCGGCGCCCTCGGTCTCCGTGGCTGCAAGGGCGTTCGGCGCGGTGGCGAGGGCGCCGACGCTGCCCGCCAGGGCGACCCCGGCACCGGTGATCGCGGATTTTCTGGCGAAGTCCCTGCGGGTGAGCGACATGGTGTCTCCTGTGACGACGGTGGAAGTGCCGTGGAGGGTGGGGGGCCTCGGTTCGGCGCACACGCTCCCGCCCACTGCTGAACGGGAGTTGAACACCGGGCTACCACCGAGGCTCCTGTTCCATGAATCCGTATGCACCGGACCATGACCACCAAAAACACCGTCACCTCGCGACACGGCTGTAGCCGGCCAGGCTCGCGGCCGGCCGGGGGACCGCGCCCGCCGCTCACCCGTCCGGCCGGCACCGCGCCCACCGCGTCTCCCGGAGCCGGAACCCGGCCCGCCGCTCCCCCGGGCCCGCGTGCCCGTGCGCCGCTCAGCCGCCCTGCTGCGACCGTGCCTTGAACGCCGCCTTCCGGGCCTCCTTGGCCACCTTCTTGTCCGGGTGCAGGCGTCCCATCGCCTCCAGCACGTCCGCGGTGGCGGGGTGGTCCACCCGCCAGGCCGCCGCGAAGAACCCGCTGTGCTGCG
Organism: Streptomyces actinomycinicus; assembly: GCF_016741775.1. GTDB lineage: Bacteria > Actinomycetota > Actinomycetes > Streptomycetales > Streptomycetaceae > Streptomyces > Streptomyces actinomycinicus. The sequence continues at coordinate 123,454 of NZ_JAERRK010000022.1, forward strand.
CGGCCAGCCCCTCCACCAGGGCCTGCAGTTCCTCCGAGTTGCCCTCGGCCTGGAGCTGTGCGGCCACCGTGTCGATGGTCAGCCAGAACACCATGTCCTGCGAGGGTGCCGGGACCCCGGCGGCGCCGCGCTCGCTCAGCCACACCCGGGCGAGCCCGCCCAGCTCGGGGTCGGCGAGGACCTCCCGCAGCGCGGGTTCCGCCTCGGTGCCCATCAGCGACAGCGCCTGCTGGCAGCGCAGCCTGCGCAACGGCGCACCGGCGTCCGCGCCGCGGGCCGCGGTCAGCAACTCCCGTGCGGAGGCGAGTGGTTCGCGGCGGGCGAGCCACTGCTCGGTCTCCGCGCGGGCGGCGGACTGCCCGAACCGGGCGGTGCCGTCGAGCAGGACGTCCGCGCCCTTGTCGGCCAGTTCACCGACGGCCGGCGCCGTGAACCCGGCGTCCAGCAGCCGCGCCCGCAGCCCGTACACGCCGAGCGGGGTGAGCCGGACCATGCCGTAGCGGGAGACGTCGGTGTCGTCCACCGGTGCGGCGGGCTCCTCGCCGGCGTCGCCCATCAGCCCTTCGTCGACCGGCTGGTACTCGACGAGCCCGACCGGCTCCAGCATCCGGAACTGGTCGTCCAGCCGCATCATCGCGTCGGACACCTGTTCCAGGACGTCGTTGGTGGGCTCGCCCATGTCGTCGGGCACGATCATGGAGGCGGCGAGGGCGGGCAGCGGGACGGCGTCACCCCCGGGGCCGTCCTCACTGGCGGTCAGCAGGTAGAGGTTGCCGAGGACGCCGTCGAGGAACTCCGCCTCGGCCTCCGGGTCCCAGTCGAGTGACGCGAAATCGACCTCGCCGCCCTCGTCCAGCGCGTCGACCAGGTCGTCCAGGTCGGGCACGCTCGCGTCGGCGACGACCGTCTCCAGCGCGCTGAGCCAGACGGTGAGCACGTCCCGCGGGGAGCCGCCGGTGAGCAGCGTCAGCTCCTCCCCCGCCCTGACGGTGCCGGCCTCCTCGTCCACGATCTCGACCAGACCGGCGTCCACGGCGACCCGCCAGGCCTCGCTGGCGTAGGCGGCCGCGTCGTCGCCGGCGAGGCCCAGCAGCTCCGCGGCGGCCGGCAACTGCTCCTCGGCCAGGCCGCCGCCGGCGTCCACGCGGGTGTCGGGCCCGGCCCAGCGGGCGAGGCGGGCGGCCCGGGACAGCAACGGCGTGGACAGCGCGGCGCGCGCCAGCTCCGCTTCGGGGTGCAGCCGTACGGGCGGCAGGGGGGAGCTGTCTGACATCGGCTGGTTCTCCTCGGACCGTGAACGGACTCAACCGCTCAGCCTAGACGGATTTCCACCCATGCCACCCGGTTCATCTCCCGGCAAGCGTCCGTACATGGCCGAAACCTTGACAACTCGTAGGGCCAGGCAGGAGATTGACGCGCGTAGAAGTTGGGGGGACAACTGTTCACTCGGCTCTATGCGTGTCACAGAGGGCTACGAGCCCCGCACGCTCCCGTACCACCCTCGTCCCGGCGCTCACGCACGTCCCCGGAGGGAACCCTTGCCGAGCAGGTCTTCCGCGCGCCTCGCCGCGCTCACCGTCGCCGCCGTCTGCAGCGCGGCGTCCGCCGTCGTCCTCACGTCCCCCGCGCACGCCGACTCGGTGCGCATCCACGACATCCAGGGCACGACCCGAATATCGCCGCTGGCCGGCCAGAAGGTGACCGACGTGGAGGGTGTCGTCACGGCCACGCGCACCTACGGCTCCTCCAAGGGCTTCTGGATCCAGGACGCGGCCCCGGACGACAACCCGGCCACCAGTGAGGGCGTGTTCGTCTTCACCGGCTCCGCCCCCAAGGCCGCGGTCGGCGACGCGGTGAAGGTGACCGGCACGGTCTCCGAGTACGTCCCGGGCGGCGCCTCGTCCGGCAACCAGTCGCTGACGGAGATCACCAAGCCGACCGTCACCACCGTCTCCACCGGCAACGCGGTCCCGGCGCCGGTCACCGTCGACGAGGACGCGGTGCCGGACGAGTACGCCCCGCAGGGCGACACGGCCGCCGCCGGCTCGGTCAACGGCCTGACCCTGGACCCCTCGGCGTACGCCCTGGACTACTACGAGTCCCTCGAGGGCATGAACGTCCAGGTCGAGGACGTCCGTGTGGTCACCGCGACCGACCCCTACAGCGAGCTGTGGGTCACGGTGAAGCCGTGGGAGCACCGCAGCCGCCGCGGCGGCACGGTGTACGGCTCCTACGAGTCCCAGAACACCGGCCGGCTGCAGGTCCAGTCGCTGGGCTCCACCGCCGACTTCCCCAAGGCGAACGTCGGCGACACGCTGGAGGGCACCACCACCGGCCCGCTGGACTTCAACCAGTTCGGCGGCTACACCCTCGTCGCGAGCAAGCTCGGCACGCTGGACAGCGCCGGCCTGGAGCGCGAGACGACGCAGAAGCAGTCGGGCCGTGAGCTGGCGGTGGCGACGTACAACGTCGAGAACCTCGACCCGTCGGACCCGACGTTCGACAAGCACGCCTCCGCGATCGTGAACAACCTGCAGTCGCCGGACATCGTGTCCCTGGAGGAGATCCAGGACAACAACGGCGCCAAGGACGACGGCACGGTCGACGCGGACCAGACCGTGCACAAGCTGATCGACGCGATCGTCGCGGCGGGCGGCCCCACGTACGACTGGCGCTCGGTCAACCCGGTCAACGACCAGGACGGCGGCGAGCCCGGCGGCAACATCCGCCAGGTGTTCCTGTTCAACCCGGAGCGGGTGTCCTTCGTGGACCGTCCCGGCGGCGACTCGACCACCGCGGTCGGCGTCACCAAGGTCCACGGCAAGGCCCGGCTGACGGCCTCCCCGGGCCGGATCGACCCGGCGAACGCGGCCTGGAAGAGCAGCCGCAAGCCGCTGGCCGGCGAGTTCGCCTTCCGCGGCAAGACGGTCTTCGTGATCGCCAACCACCTCAACTCCAAGGGTGGCGACCAGGGTCTGACCTCGCAGTACCAGCCGCCGGTGCGCAGCTCGGAGATCCAGCGGCACGCCCAGGCGACCGCGGTGAACGCGTTCGTCAAGGACATCCTGTCCGTGCAGAAGAACGCGGACGTCATCGCGCTCGGCGACATGAACGACTTCGAGTTCTCCGGCACCACGCAGATCCTCGAGGGTGACGGCGAGCTGTGGTCGGCGATCAAGTCGCTGCCGAAGCGCGAGCGTTACACCTACGACTACCAGGGCAACCAGCAGGTCCTGGACCAGATCCTGATCAGCCCGTCGATCCGGCGCGGCTGCGACTTCGAGTACGACAGCGTGCACATCAACTCGGAGTTCAGCGACCAGATCAGTGACCACGACCCGCAGGTGCTGCGGTTCCGTCCGTGACACGGCGGCGGGGCCGGCCGGGCGCTGCGCCCGGCCGGCCCCGCCGTTGCGTCGTCACCGGCGCCGGTCGATACGGCGCCAGATCACGGCCGCGCCGACGACGCAGGCGCCCGCCGCACCCACGATCAGTACCGGCCGCGGGTGGCGCATCGCGGCGCCCACGGCGGACCGCACCGGCCGCGGTACCCGCACGTCGTGCTCGACGGCGTGACCGGCCTGTGCCGCCCGGTCCTGCAGGGCGTGCCCGCCCCGGCCGGCCTGCTCCTGCACCAGGTGTCCGGCCTTCGCCATCCGTTCCTGCGCGTCGTGGCCGGCCCGCACGGCGCGGTCCTGCATCACGTGCCCGGCCTTGGCCGCCCGGTCCTGCACCCCGTGGCCCGCGTGGGCGGCGCTGGCGCGCAGCTGCACGGTCATGGCGCCGGCCTTGTCCCTCAGGTCGGCGGCCCGGGCGCGGGCCCGGCCCTTCACATCGGCCCGGTCCACCAGCTGGGCGACGGTGTCACCGAGCTGGCTCCGGGTGTGTTCGATCTGCTGCCGCAGCTCGTCGGGGCCCTTGGCGCCCGAGCCGTGCGGATTGCTGTGCTTCATCGGTGTGCCCTTTCCCTGATCACGTCGACGTCCGCCCTGACGCTGCCCAGCGTCTGCTCGGGTGCGGGTGGGGCGGCGCGGCGCAGCTGGGCGCGTCCGGCCGCGGCCAGCAGGGCGGCCACGGCGAAATAGACCGCGGCCACGACGAGTGCCGCCGCCCACACGGGCAGGGTCAGGGAGAGTCCGGCGGTGGCCGCTGCGGCCAGGGCGAACAGGCCGACGTACCCGACGGCACCCGCTGCGCCCAGCAGGCCGCCGCCACGCCCGGCACGGCGGCCCTTCTCGGTCAGCTCCTCCTTGGCGAGGGCCACCTCCTGGCGCAGGAGCCGGGAGAGCTGTTCGGTGGCCCGGCCGACGAGTTCGCCCGTGGAGGGGTGCCCGTCGGCGGCGGGCCGTGCCTGCGGGGTCACGGTCACGGTGTTCCGCCTCCTCTCTGCGCGGAACCTCCGGGTACCCGGGCCGAAGGTCTTTAGCCGTGCTCACCGCCTCCGGCGCCGCGTTCGCCGAGGCGGGCGAGTTGGGTCTGGAACCAGTCGGGACGCGCCCGCAATTAGGCGGCCCCGGCAAGGAGTTCGGGCACGCCCAGCCCTGCGGTGGGCCTCAACCCGGCGGCCCTGCGGCAGGCCTCGACCCGGCGGGGCCGGCGCCGGTACCGCGACGGCTGCCGCGAGCACCCTCAGCCGAGCGGCCGCACCACGGCGACCCCGGCGGCCAGTGCCTTGCCGAGCTTCATGGCACCCACCTCCCATGACCTGGCGTCGGTGACCCTCCGGCCATAGTGACGCATAAACGGCCGAGTCGGACACCGGACCGTCGATCACATCCCGAAGAGGTTAGCAATGCTTAGGGATACTCGGTAGAAGAATTAAGTAGAGCTTCATCGAAGTGGTGCCGAGACTACTCCCATGACGAGCACCCGCAAGCCCGCACCCTTCGGCCGCGCCCTCTGCGCGATGATCACACCCTTCACCGAGGACGGCGCGCTGGATGTGCCGGGCGCCCAGCGGCTGGCCGCCCGGCTCGTGGCGGAGGGCTGCGACGGCCTGGTCCTCAGCGGCACCACCGGCGAGTCCCCCACCACCACCGACGAGGAGAAGACCCGGCTGGTGGCCGCCGTACGGGAGGCGGTCGGCGACCGGGCCACGCTGGTCGCGGGCGTGGGCACCTCCGACACCCGGCACACGGTGGAGCTGGCGCTCGCGGCCGGCAAGGCGGGCGCCGACGGCCTCCTGGTCGTGACGCCCTACTACAGCCGGCCCCCACAGGAGGCGGTGGCCGCCCACTTCCGCCAGGTCGCCGACGCGGGCGAACTGCCGGTGATGCTCTACGACATCCCGGGCCGCACCGGCACCCGGATCGAACCGGACACCATGATCCGTCTGGCGCAGCACCCGCGGATCGTGGCCGTCAAGGACTGCTCCTACGACTTCCTCGGCATCCAGAAGGTGCTGGGGCAGACGGAGTTGGCGTACTACGCGGGCTGCGACGAGCACGTGCTGGCGCTGTACGCGGTCGGCGGGGCGGGCTGTGTGAGCACGGTCGCGAACGCCGCACCGGCGCACATGGCCTCGATCCTGGCCGCGTTCGACGCCGGTGACACCGCGCGGGCGACGGAACTCCAGCTGGCGGCCATGCCGTTGATCGAGGCGGTGATGGACTCGGGCCTGCCCGGCACGGTCACCGCGAAGGCCCTCCTGGACCGCCTCGGGCTGCCCGCCGGGCCGGTGCGCGCACCGCTGCTGCCCGCCGGCCGGGAGACGGCCGACGGGCTGCTGGCGCGGTACGAGGCACTCACCGCGAACTGATCAGGTGTCCCGGTCAGCACGTACCGGTCGCCGCGATCCCGACGCGAGCCGGTCGACGCGAGCCAGTCGCCGCGAGCTGATCAGCACGTGCCGGTCAGCGCGCGCCGGTCAGCGTCGGGCGAAGACCGGCTGCCACGACTCCCGCAGGGCGCCGGGCTTGTCGGGCTCCCGGACGCCGCTCAGCGGTACGACCTCGTCGCTGCCGATCGTGACCAGCACGAGCCGGGGACGGTACTCCTCCTCCAGACTCGTCACCCGTTCCCAGGCAATCAGGTGCTTGTCGTCGGCCCAGGCGAGCAGGTGGCCTCCGCGCACCTTGGTGATCTCCTTGCCCGTACGGGGATCGCGGACGGAGGAGTAGGACTTGCCGGGGTTCCCGGCGACCTCCTTCGTCAGGCCGAGGGCGGCGAGCCTGCCGCTCGGGGACAGCCGCGCGGGCACGTCGGACCGCAGGAACTTCTCGTCCGCGGGCGGCACGGTCTTGTGGCCCTCGAGGTCGTAGAACTGCTGCAGACCGTCCCGGCCGCCGATGTACTGCGCGTACACGGACCGGGCGTTGCGGCTGTAGGCGAAGTCCGCGCGGGGGTTGAGGTCGCGGTCCGGTGCGACCGGGCTCCAGGAACCCGCGCCGGAGGCCACGTCGAGGTCGTAGAACCCGGACCGGCTCGAGTCACCGAACCTGACCCCCCACATCCACGTCGTCCTGCCGTCCTCGTCGTGCAGCCTCTCCTTGACCCGCAGGTCGGGGTTCTCGCCGTACGTCGTCGCGAGGAGCCGGGTGCCGTCGTACGAGAACGCGAGCCCGCCGACGCCGTGCCGGACCGGGATCCACCGCTCGACCTCCCCCGTCGCGAGGTCGAGCAGTCCGATCCGGTGGGCGGGCAGGTTCCGCTCCAGCACGGCGGCGGTCTTCAGGCCGGGGGCGACCGTGACGAAGGACCAACGTGCGTCCTTCTTGTACTTCCCGGTCCTGGGGTCGAGCAGCCAGTAGGTACGCGCCGCCACACCCCGCTCGTCGGTGCGCTGCTGCAACTCCGCCGTGTAGTAGGCGGCGAGCACGGTGTCCCCGGCCCCGATCCGGTCGCGCGGCGGTGACTGGTCCGGGTGGGCCCGGACCCCACCCGAGTCCAGCGCCCCGGACGGCCGCGCGTCCGTCCCGGTGGCGGAGTCCAGCAACGGCACGCCCACGGCGATCGCGACCACGGCGGCGGTGGCCGCGGCGACGGACGCCAGCCTGCGGTTCCGGCGGCGCCGGTGCGCCCCGAGCACCCGGTCGGCGAGTCCCGGCGGCGCCGGCGGCTGGCCGTCGGCCTGGTCCCGCAGCGTCTCGCGCACGAGTTCCTCCACGTTCACGAACGCACCTCCACGGGCGAGAAGTCACGGGACGGCCGCTGCGGCCGGGGGCCGACCGCCGCCAGCTCGGGCGCCAGCTCGCGGAGCCGGGCCAGCGAGCGGTGGGTGGTGGACCGTACGGTGCCCACGGAGCAGCCCAGGATGCGGGCCACCTCGGCCTCCGGCAGGTCCTCGAAGTAGCGCAGCACCAGCACGGTGCGCTGGCGCGCGGTGAGCCGGGACAGTGCAGTCCGCAGCACCATCCGCGTCTCGGCGGCGCCCGCGGTGTCCGGGGCCTGACCGCCCTCCGGCGGCTCGGCGACCACGACCTCGCGGCGCCGCCACTTCAGCCGCCAGCGGCTGATCTGCTGCCGGTACAGGATCTGCCGGACGTAGGCCTCCGGCTCGTCGATCCGGTGCCACCGCCCGACCGCCTTGACCAGCGCGTTCTGCAGCAGATCCTCGGCGGCGTGGCGGTCCCCGCCGGTCAGCAGGACGGCGGTCTTCAGCAGCGCGGACGACCTGCCGGCCACGAACTCCCGGAAACTCTCCTGCGCTTCGGCATCCATCGTCACCTTCTCTTCCCCCGGGCCCCACCTGTTGTCCGGGCCCTGCACTCCTCCTGACGTGCGTACCGGCCCGTCACTATGCCTGCCCCCGGAAAAAATCTCCGGGCCCGGCGGACGCGCCTGCCCTACGGTGACTGCATGAGCCGCCGCCCCCTGCTGTTCCTCGACGTGGACGGCCCCCTCAACCCGTACGCGGCCCGGCCGGAACACCGGCCGGAGGGCTACACGACGATCCGGGTGCCGCTCGGGTACCGGCGCCCCCTGCGGGTCTGGCTGAACCCGGACCACGGCCCGGCCCTGCTCCGGCTCGGCTACGAGCTGTGCTGGGCGACGAGCTGGATGGCCGAGGCCAACACCTGGATCGCCCCGGTGCTGGGCCTGCCCGCACTGCCGTACGTCGACTTCGGCAGGGGCCTGTTCGCCGAGCGCCCGGACGGCGTCCACTGGAAGACGGAGGCGATCATGGCGTACGCCGGGGACCGCCCGTTCGCCTGGGTGGACGACGAGCAGAGCCGGGCGGACCTCGCGTACGTGACGGCGCACCACCCCGCCCCGGCCCTCCTGCATCACGTCGACCCGCGCATCGGCCTCCGGGATTCCGACTTCACGGCCCTGAGAGCCTTCACCACGCCCCAGCCCCTCTGACCGACGCCCCCGCCCGCACGACCGGGATCCCTCCCGGACACGGCGAAGCACCCCTGCCCGGACGGCGAGGGGCGCTCCGGAGGACGTCGTACGTCAGTTGTGGCGGTTCTGATTGCGGTGCAGGTCAGGGGGCTGGTCCGCCCCCTTTGGTGGCCCCGCCCCGTTCGCAGGCGAGGCCACCGCGCTAGGGAGCGGGCTCGAAGGTCACCGTGGTGCCGGGGCACGCCTCCGCGAGTTGGGTGAGTGCCTCGCGTTCGACGGCGTCGACGGTGAGTCCCCAGCGGAGCTTGGTCGCGACCCACTCGGAGGTGTATCGGCAGGTGACGTCGACGGCCGGCGGCAGCCACTCGGCCGGGTCCTGGTCCGCCTTGCTGCGGTTCGAGGCCGCGGAGACAGCGACCAGGGAGGCCGGGACGGCGAGGTCGTTGGCGTACGCCTCACGCCGCTGAGCGGTCCACTGCGACGCCCCGGAATCCCAGGCCTCGGCCAGCGGCACCATGTGGTCGACGTCCAAAGCGGACGCGGGGGTCAGCCACTTGGCGTCGTAGTACGACCACCATCGCCCCCCTGAGAGCTTGCAGCCGGGGAGGACCTGCGGCGGGTCCACGGCCTCGGAGATGAGCACCTCCGCTCGTGTGTTGCATCCGTCGGTGGGGTTCTGGCCCGCGTTCCAGTGCTTGAAGCTGGTGCGCTGGTAGCCGTCCCGCACTTCCGCCGCGAGGGGAAGGACATGGACCGCGGCCGACATCGGCAGTGTGTAGCTCGGGACGGACCGATCACGCGCGTGGGCCGGCGTGGGTGCCACGAGGGGCACGGCGACAAGTGCGGCCGCAATCGCGACGCGCCTGAGGTTGCTGATCACGCACCGCAGGATTGACTGAAAGTACTTCAATCATGGGATTCGACTCGAACGAATGAGCCGAACAGGTGCGTGCGTTCACCTGGTAGGTGTGCCACCTGTGCGTGTCGGAGTAGTCGCCGCACGGCCCACTAGGGGGTACGCATAGGCACGCTGGACGCACGAGCGCCCTCCCGGGCCGTCCTGTGGCCGCGGAAGGGCGCTCATAGATGACCGACGCCGACAACTGCCGACAGCTCGGCAGCAGGTCAGGGCGTTGATCGAGGAGGCGGCCGCAGGTCACGGCCACCCATGATCAGTTGTGGCTGTGCAGGATGTCGTTCAGGCCGCCCCACACCGCGTTGTTCGGGCGGGCCTCGACGGTGCCGGTGACCGAGTTGCGGCGGAAGAGGATGTTGGAGGCGCCGTTCAGCTCGCGGGCCTTGACGATCTGGCCGTCGGGCATGGTGATGCGGGTGCCCGCGGTGACGTACAGGCCGGCCTCGACCACGCACTCGTCGCCGAGCGCGATGCCGACGCCCGCCTCGGCGCCGATCAGGCAGCGCTCGCCGATGGAGATGATCACGTTGCCGCCGCCGGACAGGGTGCCCATCGTGGAGGCGCCGCCGCCGATGTCGGAACCGTTGCCGATCACGACGCCCGCGGAGATCCGGCCCTCGACCATCGACGTGCCGAGGGTGCCGGCGTTGAAGTTGACGAAGCCCTCGTGCATGACCGTCGTGCCCTCGGCGAGGTGCGCGCCCAGGCGGACCCGGTCGGCGTCGGCGATGCGGACGCCCTTGGGGGCGACGTAGTCCGTCATGCGCGGGAACTTGTCGATCGAGGTCACCTGCAGGTGCAGGCCCTCGGCGCGGGCGTTCAGGCGCACCTTCTCGACGTCGTCCACGGCGACCGGGCCGAGCGAGGTCCAGGCGACGTTGGCGAGGTGGCCGAAGATGCCGTCCAGGTTCTGCCCGTGCGGCTTGACCAGGCGGTGCGAGAGCAGGTGCAGGCGCAGGTAGACGTCGTGCGCGTCGAGCGGCTTGTCGTCGAGCGAGGCGATGACCGTGCGCACCGCGACCACCTCGACGCCCCGGCGGGTGTCCGGGCCGGTCGCCGCGGTCGCGCCGCCGCCCAGCAGCTCCGCCGCCTGCTCGGCGGACAGCCGCTCGGTGCCGGCCGGGCCGGGCTCCTCGACCAGCTCGGGGGCCGGGAACCAGGTGTCGAGAACGGTGCCGTCGGAGGCGATCGTGGCGAGGCCGGCGGCGACGGCGCCGGTGGTACGGGTTGCAGACTCGGTCATGGGAGAAAACCTAACGTGGGCGGGGTGGTGAGGGCGAACCGCGTCTCACGTGCCGGGCGGGGTTCAGGGGATCAGCCGAGCCAGGAGGGCGCGCGCGTGCTCCTCGTCGTACGAACCGCCCGTCAGCAGCACCTGCAGGCAGATGCCGTCCATCAGCGCGAGCAGGGCGCGTGCCGTGACCGGGTCGGTGCGCCGGGCCAGCAGCGCGGCCGCCTGCTCGGTCCACTCGGCGGCGACGGGACGCAGCGCGGGGCGGCGCAGGGCCGCCAGGTACAGCTCGTACTCCAGCTCCACGCCGGTGCGGTCGCCGCCCAGCCACTGCCCGAGGGCCCGGGCGAGTTCCGTGGCGAGATCACCCCGGGCGTCTTCGGGCAGGCGCTCGGCCAGTACCCGGCCGAAGCCCTCGTTCGCCTGCCGCAGCGCGGCCACCAGCAGCTCTTCCAGGGTGGCGAAGTGGTACGTCGTGGAGCCGAGCGGTACGTCGGCCTCGGTGGCGGCCGTACGGTGGCTCAGCCCGGCGATGCCGTCCCGGCCGACCACGCGGATCGCCGCGTCGATGATCCGCTGCCGGCGCTCGGGGTCGAATCGGCGGGGCATCAGTGCGTCGCCCCGCCCAGGTTCAGGACCACCACTCCGCCGATGATCAGCACGATCCCGGCGACCTTGGTCAGGCTCAGCCCTTCGCCGTACAGCAGCAGGCCGAGGACGGCGATGGCCGCGGTGCCCACCCCGGACCAGATGGCGTACGCCGTGCCGATCTGCACGGTCTTCAGGGTCTGGGCGAGCAGCGCGAAGGAGACGACGTAGCCGAGCGCCGTCAGGAGGGAGGGCCAGAGCCTGCTGAATCCCTCGGTGTACTTCATCGCCGTCGTCGCGGCGACCTCGGCGGCTATGGCGCCGGCGAGCAGCAGATATCCCATGCGTACAAGCGTACACACCGGATGCGTACGGATGTACACAATGAGAAAGTCACACTTTCGGGTCAGAGTCGGAGCGGAAACACCCCTCGTCCGGCGCCGGGTTCACTAGCGTCCACCCCCCGGCACCACGGCACACACGCCTCCCCCTTACACGCCCCGGTTGCCGCCCGGCGGCGACGGAGAACCACGCATGCCCGAGAACAGCCCCCTCGTCCCGCAGCAGCCGGACGGCGACCCCAGGAACGCCGCCACCCGGCCGGCCAGGAGACGGATACTCCGGCCGGCCGGCGTGCTGGCCCTGGCGGCCGTCGCCGCCGGTGTCACCGCGATGGCCGTGCACGGCGGAGCCCCGCAGACGCGGGCGACCCCACAGGCGCACCGGGCGCCCACGGCGAACGCGGCTCCCGCCGACGGCGGCCCCGGTGAGCACCCCTCCGTCTCCCCGTCGGACGACTCCCCGCCGGGGGCCTCCCCGTCGGCGCGGGCGAACGCCCCCGGAAAGCGCGGCGGTCCCGCGTCGCCGACGGCTCCGAGGGCCGTCGAGTCCCCCGTGATCCCCACCGCCCAGCCGACCCCGACGACCGCGAAGCGGCCTTTCCCACGACGGAGTTCACCTCAGGCCACGGGCCGGGCGACCGCCGTCCGCTCCCTCAACCGGCCCGACGGCTACTGGCGCCTCGGCGGCGACGACGTGCGGCTCGGCCCGGTCACCTCGGCAGCCGGCCGCCGCGCCGCCACTTTCAAGCTGGTCAAGGGTCTGGCGGACGCCCACTGCTACTCCTTCGCCACGGCCGACGGGCGGTACCTGCGCACCCGGAACTCCGTGCTGCGCGCCGGACACGACGACGGCTCACGCCCGTTCGCCCGGGACGCCACCTTCTGCCCCCACCCCTCCGCCTTCACCGGCGCGACCGCGCTGGAATCGGCCGCCCACCCCGGCCGCTTCCTGCGCCACCAGAACTCCGGGCTGCGGCTGGACCCGTACCGCGACACCGGCTCCTACCGGGCGGACTCGGCGTTCCTGCTGGTCGACGGGGCGCCCTGAGCACACGGAAGCGGCGGCACCCGAGGGGTGCCGCCGCTTCCCGCGCACAGTGTTCTCAGACGTTGAACCCGAGCGCCCGGAGCTGCTCCCGGCCATCGTCCGTGATCTTGTCCGGACCCCACGGCGGCATCCAGACCCAGTTGATGCGCAGCTCGTTGACCAGGCCGTCCGTGGCGGACTTGGCCTGGTCCTCGATGACGTCCGTCAGCGGGCAGGCCGCCGACGTCAGGGTCATGTCGATCGTCGCGATGTTCGCGTCGTCGATGTGGATGCCGTAGATCAGGCCGAGGTTGACGACGTCGATGCCCAGCTCGGGGTCGACGACGTCGTACAGCGCCTCGCGGAGTTCTTCCTCCGAGGCCGGTTTCATCTCAGCGGTCTCGCTCATGCCGTCTTCCTTTCGGCGTCGGCGCCACCCAGCGCCTGGGCCGTCGCGTCCTTCCACGCCATCCAGCTCAGGAGGGCGCACTTGACCCGGGCGGGGTACTTGGAGACACCGGCGAACGCGACCGCGTCCTCCAGGATGTCCTCCATCGCGTCGTCCGGCTCGATCCTGCCCTTGGACTGCATCAGCTCCAGGAAGGTCTCCTGGATCTTCTGCGCGTCGGACAGGTCCTTGCCGACCAGCAGCTCGTTGAGTACGGACGCGCTGGCCTGGCTGATCGAGCAGCCCTGACCCTCGTACGACACGTCCTCGATCCTCGCGCCGTCGTACTTCACGCGGAGGGTGATCTCGTCGCCGCACGTCGGGTTCACATGGTGCACCTCGGCGTCGCCATCGCGCAGACCACGCCCGTGCGGGTTCTTGTAGTGGTCCAGGATGACGTCCTGGTACATCGAGTCCAGCTTCACTGTGTCAGCTCACGCCTCTCAGCCGAAGAAGTTCCGTACGTGCTCCAGGCCGTCGACCAGTGCGTCGATCTCGGCCGGCGTGGAGTACAGATAGAACGACGCTCGCGTGGTCGCAGGAATTCCGTAGCGGAGGCAGACCGGACGCGCGCAGTGGTGACCGACCCGGACCGCGATGCCCTGCTCGTCCAGCACCTGGCCCACGTCGTGCGGGTGGATGTCCCCGAGGGTGAAGGAGATCGCGGCGCCCCGGTCCTCGGCCGTCGTCGGGCCGATGATCCGCAGGTCGGGCACCTCGGCGAGCCGCTGCACCGCGTACTCGGTGAGCGCGTGCTCGTGGGCGAGGATCTTGTCCATGCCGATCGACTGGAGGTAGTCGATCGCCGCGCCCAGGCCGACCGCCTGCGCGATCGGGGGCGTGCCCGCCTCGAACTTGTGGGGTGCCGGGGCGTAGGTGGAGGAGTGCATCGAGACGGTCTCGATCATCTCGCCGCCGCCCAGGAAGGGGGGCAGGTCCTCCAGCAGCTCCTGACGGCCCCACAGGACGCCGATGCCGGTCGGGCCGCACATCTTGTGGCCGGTGAAGGCCACAAAGTCGGCCTGCAGGGCCTGCACGTCCAGTGGCATGTGCGGAGCGGCCTGGGAGGCATCGATGCAGACGAGGGCACCGACCTCCTGAGCACGCCGGATTATCGTCTCGACCGGGTTGAGCGTGCCGAGGATGTTGGACACCAGCACGAAGGAGACGATCTTCGTCTTCTCGGTGATGACCTCGTCGATGTTGCTCAGGTCGAGCCGGCCGTCGTCGGTCAGGCCGAACCACTTCAGCTTCGCGCCCGTGCGCTGCGCCAGCAGCTGCCACGGCACGATGTTGGAGTGGTGCTCCATCTCCGTGATGACGATCTCGGTCTCGTGGTCCACCCGGTAGGGCTCGTCGGCCCAGCCCAGCATGTTCGCCACGAGGTTCAGCGACTCGGAGGCGTTCTTGGTGAAGATCACCTCGTCGCGGCTGGGCGCGTTGATGAACGCGGCGACCTTGTCGCGCGCGCCCTCGTACAGCGCCGTGGCCTCCTCGGCGAGCACATGCACACCGCGGTGGACGTTGGCGTTGTAGCGCTCGTAGTACTCGCTCAGGGCGTCCAGCACCTGGCGCGGCTTCTGCGAGGTCGCCGCGTTGTCCAGGTACACGAGCTTCTTGCCGTCGTGGACCTGACGGTCCAGAACGGGGAAGTCCTTGCGGATCGCCTCGGTGTCGAGGAGGCCCGGCAGCTGTGTCACGCGGATGCGCCACCCTTCACGTATGCCTCGTAGCCCTCGTTCTCCAGCTTGTCCGCCAGCTCGGGGCCGCCGGACTCGACGATGCGGCCGCCGGCGAACACGTGGACGTGGTCGGGCTTGATGTAGCGCAGGATGCGCGTGTAGTGCGTGATCAGCAGGGTGCCGACCTCGCCGGTCTCGCGGACGCGGTTGACGCCCTCGGAGACGATGCGGAGCGCGTCGACGTCCAGGCCGGAGTCGGTCTCGTCGAGGATCGCCATCTTCGGCTTGAGCAGCTCGAGCTGGAGGATCTCGTGGCGCTTCTTCTCACCGCCGGAGAAGCCCTCGTTGACGTTGCGCTCGGCGAAGGAGGGGTCCATGTTGAGGCGCTCCATGGCCTCCTTGACCTCCTTCACCCAGGTGCGCAGCTTGGGGGCCTCGCCGCGGATGGCGGTGGCGGAGGTGCGCAGGAAGTTGGAGACCGAGACGCCGGGGACCTCGACCGGGTACTGCATCGCCAGGAACAGGCCGGCGCGGGCGCGCTCGTCGACGGACATCTCCAGGACGTCCTCGCCGTCGAGGGTGACGGTGCCGCCGGTGACGGTGTACTTCGGGTGACCCGCCAGGGAGTAGGCGAGGGTCGACTTGCCGGAGCCGTTGGGGCCCATGATGGCGTGCGTCTCGCCCTGCTTCACGGTGAGGTCGACGCCCTTGAGGATCTCCTTCGTGGCGTTGTCGGCCTCGACGGTGACGTGCAGGTCTCGGATTTCAAGCGTTGCCATGGGTGCCTCAGGACTCCTGGGTGAGGGAGACGAGAACGTCGTCCCCTTCGATCTTGACGGGGTATACGGGGACGGGGCGCGTCGCGGGGAGGCCGGACGGCTTGCCGGTGCGCAGGTCGAAGGCGGAGCCGTGCAGCCAGCACTCGATCTGGCAGTCCTCCACCTCTCCCTCGGAGAGGGAGACGTTCGCGTGGGAGCAGATGTCGTGGATCGCGAACACCTCGCCCTCGGTCTTCACGACCGAGACCGGCGTGCCGTCGAGTTCCACCCGCTTCGGGGTGTCCTCCTCCAGCTCGCTCAGCCCGCAGGCCCGGACGAAACGGGCACGGTCGATCGACGTCATGCGACCGAAGCCTCCAGCTCTTCGTCGATCTTGGCGAGCAGGCGCTCCTCGATGTCGGCGACACCGATCTGCTGGACCAGCTCGGCGAAGAAGCCGCGGACCACCAGACGGCGGGCCTCCTGCTCCGGGATGCCGCGGGCCATCAGGTAGAAGAGCTGCTCGTCGTCGAAGCGGCCGGTCGCGGAGGCGTGGCCGGCGCCGACGATCTCGCCGGTCTCGATCTCCAGGTTCGGCACCGAGTCGACGCGCGCCCCGTCCGTGAGGACCAGGTTGCGGTTCATCTCGTAGGTGTCCGTGCCCTCGGCCGCGGCCTCGATGAGCACGTCGCCGATCCAGACCGCGTGCGCGTCGTCGCCCTGGAGCGCGCCCTTGTAGACGACGTTCGACTTGCAGTGCGGGGCGTTGTGGGTGACCAGCAGGCGGTGCTCCTGGTGCTGGGCCGCGTCGGTGAAGTACAGGCCGAACAGCTCGGCCTCGCCGCCGGGGCCGGCGTACTCCACGCGCGGGTGCAGACGCACCACGTCGCCGCCGAAGGTGACGACCACGGACTTGAGGGACGCGTCCCGGCCGACCAGCGCGTTGTGCTGGGCGATGTGGACGGCCTTGTCGTCCCAGTCCTGGACGGAGACGACGGTCAGCTTGGCGCCGTCACCGAGGAGGTAGTCGACGTTGGCCGCGAGGACGGCGTCGCCGGTGTGGTCGATGACCACGACGGCCTCGGCGAAGGCGCCCAGCTCGATCACCTGGTGGCCGAAGGCGGTGCCGCCCTGGCCGTGCACGGCGATGCGGATCGGCTCGGTGAGGACGGTCTCCTTGGGGACGGTCACGACCGAGGCCTGCTCGAAGGCGGTGTACGCCTGGGCGGCGACACGGTCCACCGGGGTGCCCGCCCTGCCGAGCCGCGCGTCGTCGCGGCCGACCGACTCGACGGTGACGCCCGCGGGGGCCTGGACGTCGACCTTCACGCCGTCACCCGTGGCGACGGCGGTGCCGTCGTGCAGGCCGCGCAGCCGCTCCAGCGGGGTGAACCGCCACTCCTCCTCACGGCCGTGCGGGACCGGGAAGTCCGCGACGTCGAAGGACGGGGGCGCGCTCATGCGCGAGACGACGGTCGACTCCGCGGCGACCGCGATCGAGCCCGCGGTGGTGGAGCCCACGGGCGGGGGTCCCCCCGCTCGAGCGGAGCCGAGAGTGGGGGAGTTCTGAGCCTCAGCCATGGCTGTCGTATTGCTCGCTTTCTCAGGTCAGTGGCTTGATGGTGGGGCGATGGCGGCTAGCCGACCGCGCCTTCCATCTGCAGCTCGATCAGCCGGTTGAGCTCCAGCGCGTACTCCATGGGCAGTTCCTTGGCGATCGGCTCGACGAAGCCGCGCACGATCATCGCCATCGCCTCGTCCTCGGAGAGACCGCGGCTCATCAAGTAGAAGAGCTGGTCCTCGGAGACCTTGGAGACGGTGGCCTCGTGGCCCATGGAGACGTCGTCCTCGCGGACGTCGACGTACGGGTACGTGTCCGAGCGGGAGATCGTGTCGACCAGCAGCGCGTCGCAGAGCACGTTGGACTTCGAGCCCGGGGCGCCCTCGCCGATCTCGATCAGACCGCGGTAGGAGGTGCGGCCGCCACCGCGCGCGACCGACTTCGAGACGATGTTGGACGACGTGTTCGGCGCCATGTGGACCATCTTGGCGCCCGCGTCCTGGTGCTGGCCCTCGCCCGCGAAGGCGATGGAGAGGGTCTCGCCCTTGGCGTGCTCGCCCATCAGGTAGACGGCCGGGTACTTCATCGTCACCTTGGAGCCGATGTTGCCGTCGACCCACTCCATGGTCGCGCCCTCGTAGGCCACGGCGCGCTTGGTGACCAGGTTGTAGACGTTGTTCGACCAGTTCTGGATGGTCGTGTAGCGGCAGCGGGCGTTCTTCTTGACGATGATCTCGACGACAGCGGAGTGCAGCGAGTCCGACTTGTAGATCGGCGCGGTGCAGCCCTCGACGTAGTGCACGTAGGCACCCTCGTCGACGATGATCAGCGTCCGCTCGAACTGGCCCATGTTCTCCGTGTTGATCCGGAAGTAGGCCTGGAGCGGGATCTCGACGTGCACGCCCTTCGGCACGTAGATGAAGGAGCCACCGGACCACACGGCGGTGTTCAGCGACGCGAACTTGTTGTCACCGGCGGGGATGACCGTGCCGAAGTACTCCTTGAAGAGCTCCGGGTGCTCCTTCAGGGCGGTGTCGGTGTCGAGGAAGATGACGCCCTGCTCCTCCAGGTCCTCGCGGATCTGGTGGTAGACGACCTCCGACTCGTACTGGGCGGCGACACCGGCGACGAGGCGCTGCTTCTCGGCCTCCGGGATGCCCAGCTTGTCGTAGGTGTTCTTGATGTCCTCGGGCAGGTCCTCCCAGGACTCCGCCTGCTTCTCCGTGGAGCGCACGAAGTACTTGATGTTGTCGAAGTCGATGCCCGAGAGGTCCGAGCCCCAGTTGGGCATGGGCTTCTTCTCGAAGAGCTTCAGGCCCTTGAGACGCAGCTTCGTCATCCACTCGGGCTCGGACTTCTTGTCCGAGATGTCGCGGACGACGTCCTCGCTCAGGCCACGGCGCGCGGACGCACCGGCCACGTCGGAGTCGGCCCAGCCGTATTCGTACTTGCCCAGGCCCTCGAGTTCGGGGTGAGCAGTCTCCGTGGGGAGAGTCATGCGGGGTTCCTCCCGGCCGTGCTTGCAGGTGCGTCAGTGGAAATCTTGGGGATGAACGTCGTGCAGACGCCGTCGCCGTGCGCGATGGTCGCCAGTCGCTGGACATGGGTACCCAGCAGCTCGGCGAAGACCTCCGTCTCGGCCTCGCACAGTTGCGGGAACTGTTCCGCGACGTGGGCGACCGGGCAGTGGTGCTGGCACAGCTGTTCGCCGACCGGTGCGCTGCGCGCGGTGGCAGCGTACCCGTCCACGCTCAGCGCCTTGGCCAGCGCCTCCGCGCGTTTGTCCGGGGTCACGGCCTCGATCGCCTTGCGGTACTCGGTCGCCTGGGCGGCGATCCGGGCGCGGGCGAAGGCGGCGACCGCCTCGGGGCCGCCCCCCTGCTCGGCGATCCAGCGGAGCGCGTCCGCGGCGAGCTTGTCGTACGACTGGTCGAAGGCGTCCCGGCCGCAGTCGGTGAGCGCGAAGACCTTGGCGGGCCGGCCGCGCGTGCGCGCGCCGTACACCCGCTGTTCGCGTGCCTCCACGACGTCGTCCGCGACCAGCGCGTCCAGGTGACGCCGGACGGCCGCCTGGGTGAGTCCCAGCCGGCCGGCGAGTTCTGCGACGGTCGACGGCCCGTGGTCCAGGATGGACCGCGCGACCCGGTTGCGGGTGGACCGCTCCCCGGTCGCGAGTTCCTCCTGAGGGGCCCCCGTGGGAGTCTCCCGAGCCTCGCCGACGTTTTTCACAACGCCATTGTTGCGTAATTCCTCAGGGCCTGACAAGCGCCGTCCGGATCACCGCGCGGTGCCCTGCGTCACTTAGGCATACCTAATCTGACCTGCGCAAACGATCTTCTGATCGATCATCCGAGGGGCGCCGCGCGGCCAAACCGGTGGCGCCCGAGGGCCCCGTCAGGAAGACTCCCGAAGCATGTCCGCACCCCCTCCGACCGGCCCTCTTGTCACTCGGGACACCGTCGCCACCCAGCTGCGTCTGCTCGGCGTCGAGACCGGTGAGACGCTCCTCGTGCACTCCTCGCTCAGCTCCCTCGGCTGGGTGAACGGAGGCGCGGTCGCCGTCGTCCAGGGAATCCTCGACGCCCTCGGCCCGTCCGGCACGCTCGTCGTCCCCACCCAGACCGGCGACCAGTCCGACCCGGCCGTCTGGAGCAGTCCGCCGGTGCCCGAGGAGTGGTGGGACCGGATCCGCGCCACCATGCCCCCGTACGACCCGCTGATCACCCCCACCCGCGGGGTCGGCGTCGTCCCGGAGACCGTGCGGACCTGGCCGGGCGCCCTGCGCAGCGCCCACCCGCAGACCTCCTTCGCCGCGGTCGGCCCGCAGGCGAAGCTCGTCACCGACGGGCACGCGACCGACTGCCGGCTCGGCGAGCGCAGCCCGCTGGCCCGGCTGGAACGGATGGGCGCCCGGGTGCTGCTCCTCGGTGCGGGCTACGACTCCTGCACCGCCTTCCACCTGGCCGAGTACCGGATACCGGCGCCGCGCGTCCAGGTCGGCCGGCCCGCGCCCGGCGGCGGCTGGGAGACGGTCGTCGAGGTCTCGATCACCTCGGACCGGTTCGACGAGCTGGGGCACGACTTCGAACGGGACCGGCCCGTCGTCCGCGGCAAGGTGGGTGCGGCCGACGCACGTCTGTTCCCGGTGGCGGACGCGGTGGCCTACGCCGAGCGGTGGCTGCCGCTGCACCGCCCCCGGGAGGAGGAGTTCCCGCCCCCTCCCCCGCTCCCGGCTCCGCTCGAGCGGGGGGACCCCCGCGCCTGAGAGCCGGACGGCGTACCTAGACTCTTGGCTCATGCGAAGTGAGCCCGTGGTCCAGGCCCAGGCCCTGGTGAAGCGGTACGGCACGAAGACCGCGGTGGACGGCCTCGACCTGGTGGCCCAGCCCGGTGTGACGGCCGTACTCGGCCCCAACGGGGCGGGGAAGACGACCACGGTCGAGACCTGCGAGGGGTACCGGAAGCCGGATTCCGGCACGGTGCGCGTCCTCGGTCTGGATCCGGTACGGCAGTCGGCCGAGCTGCGGCCCCGCATCGGGGTGATGCTCCAGTCCGGCGGTGTCTACTCGGGCGCCCGCGCGGACGAGATGCTGCGGCACGTGGCGAAGCTGCACGCGCACCCGCTGGACGTCGACGCCCTCGTCGAACGGCTCGGCCTCGGCTCCTGCGGCCGGACGGGCTACCGCCGGCTGTCCGGCGGCCAGCAGCAGCGGCTCGCGCTCGCCATGGCCGTCGTGGGCCGCCCCGAGCTGGTGTTCCTGGACGAGCCGACCGCGGGGCTCGACCCGCAGGCCCGCCGGGCCACCTGGGACCTGGTCCGCGACCTGCGCGCCGACGGCGTCTCGGTGATCCTCACCACGCACCACATGGACGAGGCCGAGCAGCTCGCCGACGACGTGGCCATCATCGACGGCGGCCGGGTCATCGCCCAGGGCTCCCCGGAGGAGCTGTGCAAGGGCGGCGCCGAGAACACGCTGCGCTTCACCGGCCGCCCCGGCCTGGACGTCGGCTCCCTGCTCAAGGCGCTCCCGGCCGACTGCACGGCCGCCGAGCTGACCCCGGGCGCCTACCGGGTGGTCGGCAAGGTCGACCCCCAGCTGCTGGCCACGGTGACCTCGTGGTGCGCCCAGCACGGCGTGATGCCGGACCGGATCTCGGTGGAACGCCACACCCTGGAAGACGTCTTCCTGGAGCTGACCGGCAAGGAGTTGCGCTCATGAATCCGGCTCGCACAGGAACCGGCCGGGGGTCCGGGGGTCGCCCCCCGGGACGACACAGCCTGGAGCTGACCGGCAAGGAGTTGCGCTCATGAATCCGGCTCGCACAGGAACCGGCCGGGGGTCCGGGGGTCGCCCCCCGGGAAGACACAGCCTGGAGCCGACCGGCAAGGAGTTGCGTTCGTGACCATCGCGGGTACCTACACGCCCAAGCCCGGAGCCGCCCCGCTCCCCCGCATGATCGCGGCGCAGGCGGTCCTGGAGACGAAGATGCTGCTGCGCAACGGCGAGCAGCTGCTGCTGACGGTCGTCATCCCGACGCTGCTGCTGGTGCTCTTCAGCTCGGTCGACGTCGTGGACACCGGCAAGGGCGAGGCCGTCGACTTCCTCGCCCCCGGCGTCCTGGCCCTGGCCGTGATGTCGACGGCGTTCACCGGGCAGGCCATCGCGACCGGCTTCGAGCGGCGCTACGGCGTCCTGAAGCGGCTCGCCTCCTCGCCGCTGCCCCGCTGGGCCCTGATGGCCGCGAAGACCGCGTCGGTCCTGGTCACGGAGGTCCTGCAGGTCCTCCTGCTGACCGTGATCGCCCTCGCGCTCGGCTGGTCCCCGCACGGCAACCCGGCCGCCGTCCTGCTCCTGCTGATCCTCGGCACGGCCGCCTTCTCCGGGCTCGGCCTGCTCATGGCCGGCACCCTGAAGGCCGAGGCCACGCTGGCCGCCGCCAACCTGGTCTTCCTGTTGCTGCTCGTGGGCGGCGGGGTGATCGTGCCACTGGAGAAGTTCGGCTCGGCCGGTGAGCACGTCCTCGGCCTGCTGCCGATCTCCGCGCTCTCGGACGGCCTGCGGGACGTGCTCCAGCACGGCGCCGGGACCCCCTGGGGCGACCTGGGGGTCCTCGCGGTGTGGGCGGTGGTGGCCCTGGCCGCCGCCGGGAAGTTCTTCCGCTGGGAGTGACCTCGCGTGCCGCCCGCGTCCCGGACGCGGGCGGCACGGCACAGGCGCGCAGGAGTGACCCTCGTGAACGCATGCACAAGCGGCGGCCTACGATGGTGCACGTGCCAAAGCTTAACCGCGCCGATGCCGTAGCGGCCCTGCGCAACCCGCTCGCCTTCATCGCCGACCGCTGGACCCCGGACCCCCGGACCGTCCGGCGGGCGGCTCTCGCCGCACTCGTGATGTCGGTCGTCATCGTCGTCACGGGCGGCGCCGTCCGCCTGACCGGCTCGGGCCTCGGCTGCCCGACCTGGCCCAGCTGCACCGACGACTCGCTGACCACCACCCGGGCCATGGGCTTCCACGGGATCATCGAGTTCGGCAACCGCATGCTGACCTACGTGCTGTGCGCCGCCGTCGGCTGGGCGATCGTCGCGGCCCGCTCCCGCAAGCCGTGGCGGCGCGGCCTGACCCGGCTGGGCTGGGCGCAGTTCTGGGTCGTCATGGGCAACGCGGTGCTCGGCGGCATCGTGGTGCTGGTCGGCCTCAACCCGTACACGGTGGCCGCCCACTTCCTGCTCTCCACGGCGCTGATCGCCGTCGCGACGGTGATGTGGCAGCGCACCCGGGAGGGCGACGCGGCCCCCCGTCCGCTGGTCGGCAAGGCCGTGCAGCAGCTGGTGTGGTTCCTGGTGGCCGCGTCCGTGCTGCTCATCGCGGTCGGCACGGTGGTGACCGGCGCCGGCCCGCACGCGGGTGACTCCAGCGAGGTCGAGCGCATCCACATCGACTGGGAGACGGTCGCCAAGCTGCACGCGGTGCTCGCCTGGATCGTGGTGACGCTGACGTTCGCGCTGTGGTTCGTGCTGAAGGCGGTCGACGCGCCGAAGGGCCCGCTGGCCCGGACCCGGGAGCTGTTCCTGGTCCTGCTCGCCCAGGGCGTGATCGGCTACGTGCAGTACTTCACCCACCTGCCCGAGGTCCTGGTCGCCCTGCACATGCTCGGCTCCTGCCTGATCTGGATCGGCACCCTGCGCGTCCTGCTCTCGCTGCGTGAGCGCCCGGAGTCCGGCCTGGAACTGCCCGGCCCCGCGGCCGAGGCGACGGTGCGCGCGTCCGCCTGACTCACCCGTAGGCGGTGACCAGCGCGTCGATCGCCGGACCGAGGTAGGCGCGGGTCAGCTCGGCGCGGCGGACGAGCCAGGCGCCGTCGGCCGGGGCGGGATCCTCGTAGCGGCGTCGCGCGATGTCCGCGACGACCTCCTCGGGCGCGCCCAGGGCGGACAGTTCGGCGAGCGCCTGCCGCTTGGAGACGAGCCGTCCGTCCCGCAGGGTGACGGTGGCCCGGGCGAAGGTCAGCAGGCCCAGGTCGACCCAGGCGTCCTGCCGCCACTGCCGCCGTCTGCGCACCGCCGGCCGCCAGAAGTCCCGCTGGTCCCGTACGACGAAGTCGCGGAGCTGCCGGCCCGTTACCGGCGGCAGCAGTCCGGTGGGCGCCTCGCCGTGCAGGACCAGGCCGAAGTCGTGCAGCTCGCGGCGGGTGACGGGGGTGACCGGGCGACGCGTCAGCCCGCCGTGCGCCCAGGTCAGGTGCGAGCGGTCCGGGCCGGCGAGCGTGTGGGGGGTGAGGTAGCTGCAGTGGAGTTTCCCTGCGAGCGGTTCCGCGCGGAGTCGGTGGTGCGCCACCGCAACCTGCCAGGCCTGCCGGGGGCCGACGCGCCCGGGCAGAACGGCGATGAGGTCCAGATCGCTGCGGCCCTCCTGGTAGTCCCCGCCGGCCAGTGAGCCGTGCGCCCACACCGACAGGGGCTTGAGGGCGGACAGTTCGCGCAGGAAGCGGGCGACGAGCGTGTCGGTAGGCATTGGCTCAGTCTGTACAGCCGGCGCGTTCCGGTACAGGTCTCGTTTCAGCCCGTGCACCCGTCTTTCAGCCCGTACACCCGTCGCGCGTTGTCCGCCGCGATCAGGCGGGCCACCCGCTGGGCGTCCTCCAGCGCCCAGGCGCCCTCGGCGACCCAGTCGCCCAGGACCCGGCCCAGGGCCTCGCGGAAGAGGCGGGCGCCGACGACGTGCAGTTCGGGCAGGCCGTGGGCGCCGCTGGAGAAGAGGATCTTGCCGAAGGGGGCCAGCTCCAGGATCTCCGCGAGGACCGTGGCCGCCCGGGCGCCGGTGCGGATGAGCGCGGCGCCCGAGTCGGCGTAGACGTGCGGGAAGACACCGGCCAGGTGGGCGGTGTGGCGGTGGTACGGGTAGCTGTGCAGCAGGACCAGGTCGGTGCCCAGGCCGGCGGTGGCCCGGACGAAGTCCGTGAGCAGCACCGGGTCGGTGCGGTCGATGCGGGAGCCGGGTTCGCCCAGGCCGGCGTGGAGTTGCAGGGGCAGTCCGGACGCGACCGCGATCCACAGCAGATGGCGGAGCAGCACGGGGTCGGTGAGCGCGCCCCCGACCCGCCGCCCGGCCAGCCACCGGCCCGCCGCGCCCCGCACCTCCCCCGGCCCGGGCGGTTCCGGTGCCAGGGCGAGGCCGTGTCTGAGGCCCGCGACAGAGGTGAAGGCGACCGCGTTGCCGGCGGCGCCGTGCACCGATTCGGCGAGGTTGGCGAGGAACGACTCGACCGTGCCGGAGGTGTCGGCGACCTGCTCCGCGAGCAGTTCCAGGCGGACGATCTCATGGGCGCGGGCGGCGCCGGCGGAGGCCAGTTCGGCGGGGCCGGTGAGGTCGCCGGGCAGTCCGGTGTCGACCAGGTACGTGGTGATGCCGCTGCCGCGCAGCAGCCTGCGGCCCGCCTCCAGGACGCCCAGTTCGCGGCGCCGGGCGAGATACCGGGCCGGCGGGCAGTGCGGTTCGAGGCCGAGCAGGGGCGGGCACCAGCGGCGCACGGCGAAGCCGGTCTGGGTGTCGAAGAGGGTGGTGCCCGGCGCGGGGGGTCCCTCGGTGCGGGCCAGCTGGGCCTCGAAGGTGCCGAGGCCCAGCTCGGTGCGCAGTACGCCGTGGCAGTACTGGTCCACGAGGGACGGCGTTTCGATCATTCCGGCTCCCCGCGTGCGCGCTGGCTTCGACCGGCCTAACGGGTGAACGGGGTCCGAGGTCGCGGTCGAGCACGGTACTGCGGGTTCTTCGGCGGTTCTCCGGCGGTTCTCCGGCGGGTCGGGACCGTGCGGAGTCGACCGCGCGGCTCGCCGCGCCGGTTCGGGGCGTTGGTCAGCCGCCTACCTGGATGCCGGCCATCCGCTTCCACTCGTACGAACCCGTCGTCACCTTCGCCGCGAACTCGCCGTCGAAGGACTCGTGGAGCGTGATGCCGGACTTGGCCACCGCCTGCTCGGCGATGGCGTACGTGGGGGCCACCAGGTCCCCCCAGCCGCCGTCCTCGCCGACGAGGACGATGCGGGCGCCGCGCTGGCCGATGTAGGCCACCTGGCCCTCGGCGCCGCCGTGTGCCTTGGAGAAGGCGTCGATCTCCCGGGCGAGCTTGGCCGCCTTGCGCTCGGCCCTCGCGTCAACCTGCTGCGTGTCTGCCATGGTCAGGATGCTACCGACGGGTAGATCAAACGGCGACGGGCGGGGTGCGTGGCCTTGACCACGCTCCCCGGGAGCCCCGCCGGTCAGGCCCTAGCGGAGGAAGGGGTCCACCGCCACCGCGACGAACAGCAGCGAGACGTAGGTGATCGACCAGTGGAACAGGCGCATCTCCTTCAGCTTCGCGCCCGTCACCTCGGCCTTCGCCCGGTTCTGCAGGGCGTGCGCCTCCCACAGCCACCAGCCGCCCGCCACCAGGGCGACCAGCGTGTAGAACCAGCCCGTGTAGCCGAGCGGGGTGAGCAGGAGCGAGACGGCGACCATCACCCAGCTGTAGAGGACGATCTGCTTGGCGACCACCTTGTTGGAGGCGACGACCGGCAGCATCGGCACGCCCACGCGCGCGTAGTCGTCCTTCACCTTCATGGACAGCGGCCAGTAGTGCGGCGGCGTCCAGAAGAACATCACGAGGAAGAGGATGACCGGCGCCCACGACATGGAGTTGGTGACGGACGACCAGCCGATCAGCACCGGCATGCAGCCCGCGATGCCGCCCCACACGATGTTCTGCGACGTACGCCGCTTGAGGAGCATCGTGTAGACGACGACGTAGAAGAGGAGCGCCCCGAGGGAGAGCCAGGCGCTCAGCCAGTTCACGGCGAGCCCGAACAGCAGCGTCGAGACGACGGCGAGGGTGATGCCGAAGGCCAGGCACTCGCGCGGGCTGACCATGCCGGTGACCAGCGGGCGCTGCGAGGTGCGGTCCATCAGGGCGTCGATGTCCCGGTCGATGTACATGTTCAGCGCGTTGGCGCCGCCGGCCGAGAGGTAGCCGCCGATGCAGGTGAGCAGGACCAGCCCGAGGTCGGGCACACCCTGCTGCGCCAGGAACATCACCGGAACGGTGGTGATGAGCAGCAGCTCGATGATCCGCGGCTTGGTCAGCGCCACGAACGCCTTGGCACGGGCCCCGAACGGCCGATGAGCCGGGCCCTGGCTCGCACCACCGAGGGCGGCACCCTCCCCCAGAGCCTTAAGGGCCTGGGAGGTGGCCCCAGGACGGGATTCGACGGCCGTCACGCACACCCCTGACAGAGACATCCCAGCAAGCCCCCGTGTGAAACACCGGTAAAGGCTCGCGCGTACCACGCCACTTTAGACGTTGCCCATACCCCGGCCTTCGCGGGGGTGGGCTCGTGTTGACGGGGGTCTCCCAGGGGGTCGCTCATCGGTCGCACGAGGGCTCGATTGAGCAGTCAGATGAGCGGCTCCGTATTCATGTGCCAAATGCCGTCTCGGCCAGTCGGGAGGCGGATCGGAGCGAGTCCCGGCAGTCTGGAAACACTCGAAAAAACGCACATCCTTACGGGGGTAGGCTCGACAGCGGCCGGTGGGCAGAAGCACGCCGGCGGCCGGGTGGGCGCATGCCCCGACGACCGGCGACCGACATGTGGAGAGGAGCCCTGACCCAGGGTGAGCACCAAGCCGACCACCACAGA
This sequence comes from Streptomyces actinomycinicus, assembly GCF_016741775.1. GTDB lineage: Bacteria > Actinomycetota > Actinomycetes > Streptomycetales > Streptomycetaceae > Streptomyces > Streptomyces actinomycinicus. The sequence continues at coordinate 150,460 of NZ_JAERRK010000022.1, forward strand.
CCTTGAGTGGACCGAGCTGGACCAGCGGGCCGTGGACACCGCACGTGTTTTGGCCGCAGACGCCGTACAGAAGGTCGGCAACGGCCATCCCGGTACGGCGATGAGCCTGGCCCCGGCCGCCTACACCCTCTTCCAGAAGGTGATGCGGCACGACCCGGCCGACCCGGAGTGGGTCGGCCGCGACCGCTTCGTGCTGTCCGCCGGCCACTCGTCCCTGACCCTCTACACGCAGCTCTACCTGGCCGGGTTCGGCCTGGAGCTGGAGGACCTGGAGTCCTTCCGTACCTGGGGCTCCAAGACCCCGGGCCACCCGGAGTACGGGCACACCAAGGGTGTCGAGACCACGACGGGCCCGCTGGGCCAGGGTGTGGCCAACGCGGTGGGCATGGCGATGGCCGCCCGCTACGAGCGCGGCCTGTTCGACCCGGAGGCGGCGCAGGGCGAGTCGCCGTTCGACCACTTCGTCTACTGCATCGCCGGTGACGGCTGCCTCCAGGAGGGCATCTCCGCCGAGGCGTCCTCGCTGGCCGGCCACCAGAAGCTCGGCAACCTCATCCTGCTGTGGGACGACAACCACATCTCGATCGAGGGCGACACCGAGACGGCCGTCTCCGAGGACACCGTCAAGCGCTACGAGGCCTACGGCTGGCACGTGCAGCGCGTCGAGGCCCAGGAGAACGGCGACCTGGACCCCGCGGCGATCTTCGCCGCGATCCAGGAGGCCAAGGCGGTCACCGACCGGCCGTCCTTCATCGCGATGCGCTCGATCATCGCCTGGCCGGCCCCGAACGCCCAGAACACCGAGGCCGCGCACGGCTCGGCGCTGGGTGACGAGGAGGTCGCGGCCACCAAGCGCGTCCTCGGCTTCGACCCGGAGCAGAGCTTCCAGGTCGAGGACGACGTCATCGCCCACACCCGCAAGGCGCTGGAGCGTGGTGCCGAGGCGAAGAGGGAGTGGGAGAAGTCCCTCCAGGTGTGGCGCGACGCCAACCCGGAGCGGGCCGCCGAGTTCGACCGGATCAGCAAGGGTGAGCTGCCCACCGGCTGGGAGGAGAAGCTCCCGGTCTTCGAGCCCGGCAAGGGTGTCGCGACGCGTGCCGCGTCCGGCAAGGTGCTGCAGGCGCTCGGCGCGGTGATCCCCGAGCTGTGGGGCGGCTCCGCCGACCTCGCCGGGTCGAACAACACCACCATCGACAAGGACAGCTCGTTCCTGCCCGAGGGCAACCCGCTGCCGGAGGCCAACCCCTACGGCCGCACCATCCACTTCGGCATCCGCGAGCACTCCATGGGCGCCGAGATGAACGGCATCGCCCTGCACGGGAACACCCGGGTCTACGGCGGCACCTTCCTGGTGTTCTCCGACTACATGCGCAACGCGGTGCGCCTGTCCGCCCTGATGCACCTGCCGGTGACGTTCGTGTGGACGCACGACTCCATCGGCCTCGGCGAGGACGGCCCCACCCACCAGCCGGTCGAGCACCTCGCCTCGCTGCGCGCCATCCCGGGTCTGAACATCGTCCGCCCGGCGGACGCCAACGAGACCGCGATCGCCTGGCGCGAGATCCTCAAGCGCTGGACCAAGGAGTTCGGCAAGGGCCAGCCGCACGGCCTCGCCCTCACCCGTCAGGGCGTGCCGACCTACGAGCCCAACGAGGACGCGGCCAAGGGCGGCTACGTGCTGTTCGAGGCCGAGGGCGGCGAGGCGCAGGTCATCCTGATCGCCACCGGTTCCGAGGTGCACGTGGCCGTCGAGGCGCGCGAGCAGCTCCAGGCCGACGGCGTTCCCACGCGGGTCGTGTCCATGCCGTCCGTGGAGTGGTTCGAGCAGCAGGACCAGGGGTACCGGGACTCCGTGCTGCCGCCGTCCGTCAAGGCCCGGGTCGCCGTGGAGGCGGGCATCGGCCTGACCTGGCACAAGTACGTGGGGGACGCCGGTCGCATCGTTTCCCTGGAGCACTTCGGTGCGTCCGCCGACGGCAAGGTGCTCTTCCGCGAGTTCGGCTTCACCGCCGAGAACGTGGCCGCCCAGGCCCGGGAATCCATCGCCGCCGCCCAGCGCTGACGCTCACATACGACACGTAGGAGATGTAATTCCATGACAGACGCACTCAAGCGCCTCTCCGAGGAAGGCGTCGCGATCTGGCTGGACGACCTGTCGCGCAAGCGGATCACGTCCGGCAACCTCGCCGAGCTGATCGACCAGCAGCACGTCGTAGGCGTCACCACGAACCCGACGATCTTCCAGAAGGCGATCTCCCAGGGCGACGGCTACGACCAGCAGCTGTCGGACCTCGCCGCCCGCAAGGTCACCGTCGAAGAGGCCATCCGCATGATCACCACGGCGGACGTCCGCGACGCCGCCGACATCCTGCGCCCGGTCTTCGACGCCACCGACGGCAAGGACGGCCGGGTCTCCATCGAGGTCGACCCGCGCCTCGCGCACAACGAGAAGGCGACCGTCGCCGAGGCCAAGCAGCTCGCCTGGCTCGTCGACCGCCCGAACACCCTGATCAAGATTCCGGCCACCCGGGCGGGCCTGCCGGCGATCGCGTCGACGATCGGCCACGGCATCAGCGTCAACGTCACCCTGATCTTCTCCCTGGAGCGGTACCGGGCCGTCATGGACGCCTACCTCTCCGGCCTGGAGAAGGCCAAGGAGCGCGGCCTGGACCTCTCGCTGATCCACTCCGTGGCGTCCTTCTTCGTGTCCCGCGTGGACACCGAGATCGACAAGCGCCTGGACGGCATCGGCACCGACGAGGCCAAGGCCCTGCGCGGCAAGGCCGCCGTCGCCAACGCGCGCCTCGCCTACCAGGCGTACGAGGAGGTCTTCTCCTCGGACCGCTGGAGCGCGCTGGAGAACGCGGGCGCCAACAAGCAGCGTCCGCTGTGGGCGTCGACCGGCGTGAAGGACCCGGCGTACCCGGACACCCTGTACGTCACCGAGCTGGTCGCGCCGAACACGGTCAACACCATGCCGGAGGCCACGCTGGAGGCCACCGACGACCACGGCGAGATCACCGGCGACACCGTCTCCGGCACCTACGAGCAGGCGCGTGCCGACCTGGACGCGCTGGAGAAGCTCGGCATCTCGTACGACGACGTGGTGCAGGTGCTGGAGGACGAGGGCGTCGAGAAGTTCGAGGCGTCCTGGAACGACCTGCTGAAGTCCACCCAGGCGGAGCTCGAGCGCCTCGCCCCTTCGGAGGGCTGAGTTGTCACCCGTTTCCGGTTCCGGAGCGAACCCGCTTCGTGACCCGGCCGACCGACGGCTCCCGCGTATCGCGGGGCCGTCGGGCCTGGTCATCTTCGGCGTCACGGGCGACCTGTCGCGCAAGAAGCTGATGCCCGCGGTGTACGACCTCGCCAACCGGGGTCTGCTGCCGCCGGGCTTCTCCCTGGTGGGCTTCGCCCGCCGTGACTGGGAGCACGAGGACTTCGCCGAGGTCGTGCACGACGCGGTGAAGGAACACTCCCGCACGCCGTTCCGTGAGGAGGTCTGGCAGCAGCTCATCCAGGGGATGCGCTTCGTGCAGGGCACCTTCGACGACGACGATGCCTTCGAGCGGCTGCGCGCCACCATCGAGGAGCTGGACAAGGCACAGGGCACGGGCGGCAACTTCGCCTTCTACCTGTCGGTGCCGCCGCGCTCCTTCCCGGTGGTCATCCAGCAGCTGAAGAAGCACGGACTGGCCGACCAGACGGGCGGTTCCTGGCGGCGCGCGGTCATCGAGAAGCCGTTCGGCCACGACCTGGAGTCGGCCGAGGAGCTGAACAAGGTCGTGCACGAGGTGTTCGAGCCGGACCAGGTGTTCCGGATCGACCACTACCTCGGCAAGGAGACCGTCCAGAACATCCTGGCGCTGCGCTTCGCCAACACGATGTTCGAGCCGATCTGGAACCGGTCCTTCGTGGACCACGTGCAGATCACCATGGCCGAGGACATCGGCATCGGCGGCCGGGCCGGCTACTACGACGGCATCGGCGCCGCCCGGGACGTCATCCAGAACCACCTGCTCCAGCTGATGGCCCTGACCGCCATGGAGGAGCCCGCCTCCTTCGGCGCGGACGCGCTGGCCGCCGAGAAGGAGAAGGTGCTCGGCGCGGTACGGCTGCCCAGGGACCTGGGCCGCAGCACCGTGCGCGGTCAGTACGCGGCGGGCTGGCAGGGCGGTCAGAAGGTCATCGGCTACCTCGAAGAGGAGGGCATCGACCCGAAGTCGAAGACCGACACCTACGCCGCGATCAAGCTGGAGGTCGACAACCGCCGCTGGGCGGGCGTCCCCTTCTACCTGCGCACCGGCAAGCGCCTCGGCCGCCGGGTCACGGAGATCGCGGTCGTCTTCCAGCGGGCCCCGCACTCCCCCTTCGACCACACGGCGACGGAGGAGCTGGGCCAGAACGCGATCGTCATCCGGGTCCAGCCGGACGAGGGCATCACGGTCCGCTTCGGCTCCAAGGTGCCGGGCACCTCGATGGAGATCCGGGACGTCTCCATGGACTTCGCCTACGGCGAGTCGTTCACGGAGTCCAGCCCGGAGGCGTACGAGCGCCTGATCCTGGACGTGCTGCTCGGCGACGCCAACCTCTTCCCGCGCACGGAGGAGGTCGAACTGTCCTGGAAGATCCTCGACCCGATCGAGACGTACTGGGACAAGCACGGCAAGCCGGCGCAGTACCAGTCGGGCACCTGGGGCCCCGCCGAGGCGGACGAGATGCTCGCACGAGACGGACGGAGCTGGCGCCGCCCATGAAGATAGACCTGACCGGCACCACCGCCGGAGAGATCAACAAGGCGCTCGTCCGGGGCCGCCGCGCCATCGGCACACCCGCTGTGGGCATGGTCCTGACCCTCGTCATCGTGACCGACGAGGAGAACGCCTACGACTCCCTGAAGGCGGCCAACGACGCGTCGCGCGAGCACCCCTCGCGCACGCTGGTGGTCATCAAGCGGGTCTCCCGCAACGCCCGCGACCGCACGACCTCGCGTCTCGACGCCGAGGTCCGGGTGGGCGCGGACGCGGGCACCGGCGAGACGGTCGTGCTGCGGCTGTACGGCGAGGTCGCCGACCACGCCGACTCGGTGGTCCTGCCGCTGCTGCTGCCGGACGCCCCGGTGGTCGTGTGGTGGCCGGTGAACGCCCCGGTGGACCCGGCGAAGGACCCGCTGGGCGCGCTCGCCCAGCGCCGGGTCACCGACACCTACGCGGCCGAGCAGCCGGTGCGGGAGCTGTCGGCCCGCGCCGAGGCCTACACGCCCGGCGACACCGACCTGTCCTGGACCCGGATCACGCCGTGGCGCTCGATGCTGGCGGCGGCCCTGGACCAGGTCACCTGTGAGGTCACGGGTGTCGAGGTGGAGGGTGAGGAGTTCAACCCGAGCTGCGAGCTGCTGGCGATGTGGCTGGCGGACCGGCTGGACGTGACGGTGAAGCGGTCCCTGTCGCCGGGGCCCGGTCTGACGGCGGTCCGCATGGCCACCAGTGAGGGCCCGATCGTGCTGGACCGGGCCGACGGCTCGCTGGCCACGCTGTCCATCGAGGGCCAGCCGGCCCGCGCGGTGGCGCTGAAGCGGCGGGACACCGCCGAGCTGATCGCGGAGGAGCTGCGCCGGCTGGACCCGGACGACACCTACGCGTCGGCGCTGCGCTACGGCGTGGAGCGGCTGGACACGGTTCCGGAGCAGCAGCCGGCGGCCGGCGAGCCCGTCGCCCACGAGCCCGTCGCCCACGAGCCGGTCGCCGAGCCGGAGCCGGTCGAGGAGGCCGTCAAGGCGCCCGCGAAGAAGGCGGCCGCCAAGACCGCGAAGAAGGCACCGGCGAGGAAGGCGGCGGCGAAGTGAGCACTCCGCAGCTGGTCGTCCACCGTGACAAGGAGCTGATGGCGCAGGCCGCCGCGGCCCGTCTGATCACGAAGATCGTGGACGCGCAGGCCTCCCGGGGCACCGCGTCCGTGGTCCTCACGGGCGGCCGCAACGGCAACGGGCTGCTGGCCGCGCTGGCGGCGGCGCCGGCCCGGGACGCCGTCGACTGGACGCGCCTGGAGCTGTGGTGGGGCGACGAGCGCTACCTGCCCGAGGGCGACCCCGAGCGCAATGTCACGCAGGCCCGTGCGGCCCTGCTGGACTCGGTGCCGCTGGACCCGGAGCGCGTGCACGCCATGCCCGCCTCCGACGGCCCGTACGGCAAGGACGTCGAGGCCGCGGCGGAGGCGTACGCGGCGGAACTGGCGAAGGCAGCCGGACCGGAGAACCACGGTTCGGTGCCCACCTTCGACGTCCTGATGCTGGGCGTCGGCCCGGACACCCACGTGGCCTCGCTCTTCCCGGAGCTGCCGGCCGTGCGGGAGACCGAGCGCACGGTGGTCGGGGTGCACGGCGCGCCCAAGCCCCCGCCGACCCGGATCTCCCTGACGCTTCCGGCGATCCGCGCGGCGCGCGAGGTGTGGCTCCTGGCGGCCGGCGAGGACAAGGCGGAGGCCGCGGCCATCGCCCTGTCGGGCGCGGGCGAGATCCAGGCGCCGGCAGCGGGGGCGTACGGCCGTTCGCGCACGCTGTGGCTGCTGGACGCCGCCGCGGCTTCGCAGTTGCCGCGGTCGCTGTATCCGCCGGCTTCGGCGTGAACCGCTGAACCGCTGAACCGCTGAGGAACGAGGGCGGCAGGGAACTCCCTGCCGCCCTCGTCGTATGTGCTGATGCTGACTCCCCCTCAGCAAGTCCTCCACGACTTCCACGAAACATTCATACAACACTCAACTTTTGTGTAAGCTCTGGGCGCACTGATCGCACCACTGAGGGGGGACCTCATGCGTATACGCTTCGCGCTGGCCGCGACCGCCGCCGCCGGGACGCTCGCCGTCGCCGCCGCTCCGGCCCAGGCCGCCGAGTACTCCTCCGCCCTGAAAATCGCGGGCGTCCAGTACGACGCACCGGGGCGGGACTCGAACAACTGCCGTACGGGCAACAGCAAGAGCGAGTACCTGACGATCAAGAACTACTCGCGCACCGCGAAGGTGAACCTCAAGGGGTACGTCGTCGAGGACGCCACCGGCAACACGTTCACCTTCCGCTCGAACCACTACCTCGAGCCCGGTGACTACGTGAAGCTGCGCGGCGGCCACGGCACCGACTCGGACGCGAAGAACGTCGTCTACCGCCAGAACTGCAACTTCATCTGGAACAACGACAAGGACACCGTCTACCTGTACAAGCCGTCCGGCGCCCACGCGGACACCCACGCCTACAGCAAGTCGAAGAACGACCGCGACGGCAACGGCTACATCACCTTCCACGGCTGATCCGGCCCCGCCGCCGGCGCCCGGACGTCACGTCCGGGCCCGGCGGGCTCGGTCACTTGACCGAGCCCGCCATCACCCCCTGCACGAAGTGCCGCTGGAAGGCGAAGAACACCGCCACCGGCACGATCAGGGACAGGAACGCGCCGGGTGCCAGGACGTCGATGTTGCTGCCGAACTGGCGGATCTGGGACTGGAGCTGCACGGTCAGGGGCTGGGACGAGCTGTCGGCGAAGAGCAGGGCGACCAGCATGTCGTTCCAGACCCACAGGAACTGGAAGATGGCGAGCGAGGCGATCGCCGGGCGGCCGACGGGCAGGACCAGCCGGGTGAAGATGCGCCACTCGCTGCCGCCGTCCATCCGTGCCGCCTCCAGCATCTCCTTCGGTATCTCCGCGAAGTAGTTGCGCAGCAGGAAGACGGCGAAGGGCAGGCCGTAGGCCACGTGGAAGAGGACCACGCCCGGGATCGTGCCGAACAGGCCCAGCTGCCCGAAGAGTTTGGCCACCGGCAGCAGGCCGATCTGGACCGGCACCACCAGCAGGGCCACGACCAGGAGGAAGAGCGGCTCCCGCAGCGGGAAGTCCAGCCAGGCGAAGGCGTATCCGGCGAGGGCCGCGATGACGACGACGAGCGTGGTGGCCGGCACCGAGATCAGGACCGTGTTCCAGAAGGCCTGGGTCATGCCGGCGTTCTTCAGCAGCGCCGAGTAGTTGTCGAAGGACAGCTGGCCCGGGCCGGCCAGCGCCGTCCACCAGCCGCCCTTCGCCGAGTCCTGGGCGGAGCGCAGGGAGGAGAGGAACAGGCCCGCGAGCGGGGTCAGCCAGACGAGGCCGATCACCACGAGGAAGGCCTGCACCAGGCCGTTGCCGAGGCCGCGCCGGATCGCGTTCATCGCTGACTCCTTCTGAAACGCCGGACGTTGAACACCATGGCGGGGACCACCAGGAGCAGCAGGAGCACGCCGAGGGCGCTGCCGAGTCCCTGGTTGTTGCCGCCGCCGAAGGACACCAGCCACATCTGGGTGGCGAGGACGGTGGCGTCCTCCTGCACGGGTCCGGGCGCGATGATGTAGACGAGGTCGAAGACCTTCATCACGTTGATCACGAGGGTCACGAAGACGACGGTGAGGACGGGTGCGAGCAGCGGCACCGTGATGCGGCGGAAGATCTGCCACTCGTTCGCGCCGTCCATCCGGGCCGCCTCCAGCGTCTCCCGGGGCAGGGTCGCCAGACCCGCGCCGATCAGCACCATCGCGAATCCCGTCCAGATCCACAGGTACGCGCCGATGATCGCCGGGGTGACGAGCGCCGGGCCGAGCCAGGAGACGCCCTGGTAGGGCGGCGCGAAGTTGGACGCGGGCAGCCTCACCGTGTACGAGCCCGTACCGAGTCCGGAGAAGCGGAAGGAGCCGTCGGCCGCGGTCGTCGTGCTCGCGACCGTCTTCCCGTCGTGCTGCGCCTGGACCCGCATGCCGGGCAGGCCGCTCTCCTCGGGGTCGACCTCGCCCTGCTTGCCTCCACCGCCGGGGGTGAAGTCCAGGTAGACGACTCCGCGCAGTTCGCCGGGGGCCGCCTTGGTCCCGGCCGCCGCGGGCGCGGCACCGCGCGGCAGGTCGCCCGGCAGGACGCCGACCATCGGCAGCGTCACCGTCCCGCCCGCGGCGGCCGTCGTGCGGTACGAGCCGTCGCGTTCCTGGGTGAGCAGCCCGGTGCGGCCGCGGGCGGTCGGGTAGGTGGACGTGCCCTTGAAGGCGTCGTGGACGGAGACGACGGCCGCGTTCAGCACGCCCTTGTCCGGGTCCTCGTCGTAGGCGAGCCGGAAGATGATGCCGGCGGCGAGGAAGGACACGGCCATCGGCATGAAGAGCAGCAGCTTGAACGCCGTCGCCCAGCGGACCTTCTCCACCAGGACGGCCAGGATCAGGCCGAGACCGGTCAGCAGGGCGGGGGCGACGACGACCCAGACGGTGGTGTTGCGGATGGCCTTCAGGGTGGCCGGGTCGCGGAACATCTCGGTGTAGTTGTCGCCGCCGACGAACCGGGTGCCGGACGCGTCGAAGAAGCTGCGGCCGACGGAGAACAGCACCGGGTAGACGACGAGCGCGCCGAGCAGGAGCAGCGCGGGGAAGACGAAGAGCAGGGCGGCCAGCCGGGCGCGCCGCCGACGGCGGCGCACGGGCGCCGCGCCGGCGGCCCGCGGGCCCGCCTGTTCCTTCACGAGGGTGGCGGTCATGGTGCTGCCGCTCAGCCCTGGTAGGCCTTGGCCGCCGCGGCTTCGAGCTTCGCCGCGGTCCCCTTCGGGTCGGACGGGTCGCGCAGGAAGTCCTGCAGCAGCTTCCACTCGCCGGTGCCCTTGGTGCCGCCGAAGGCCGCCGGGGCCTGGTCGGACATGTCGAAGCGGACCGAGTCCCCGGCGCCGACCAGGGACTTGGCGGTGGCGCGGGTGACGTCGTCGCCGTACGCGGACAGGTTCAGCTTCTTGTTCGGGGACAGGAAGCCGCCCGCCTTCGCCCACACGGCCGCGGCCTCCGGGGTGGCCAGGTACTCCAGGAGCTTCATGCCGGCCTTGGCGTTCTTGGCGTCCTTGAGGACGACCGCCGCGTCACCGCCGCTGACGACGGGTGCGGTGCCGCCGTCGACCGCAGGGAAGGGGAAGAAGTCCGCGTCCTTGCCGATGGACTTGCCGAACTGGTCGTGGGCGACGCCCGCGACGAAGTCGCCCTCGTAGACCAGGCCGGCCTCGGGCTCGGGTCCGAACACCTTCTCCACCGAGCCCGGGAAGTCGGTGTTCAGGGCCTCCTTCTGACCGCCCGCGACGAGCTGCTTGTCCTTGAACAGCTTGCCGAGGGTGGTGAGCGCCTTCACCACGGTGGGGTCGGTCCACTTGAGCTTGTGGGCGGCGAGGGCGTCGTACTTCTCGGGGCCTGCCTGGGAGAGGTAGACGTTCTCGAACCAGTCGGTGAGGGTCCAGCCGTCCTGTCCGGCGACGGCGAAGGCGGCGAGGCCGGAGTCGGAGACGGTGTGCCCCGCCTTGAGCATGTCGTCGTAGCTCTTCGGCGGCTTGACGCCGGCCTGGGCGAGGGCGTCGGGGCTGTACCAGACCGTCGACTTGTGGGCGGCCTTGAAGTAGAGGCCGTAGAGGGTGCCGTCGACGCTGCCGTACTTCTTCCACACCGGTGCGTAGTCGGCGGTGATCGTCTTCTGTGCGGCCGGCGACAGTGGCTTGAGCCAGCCCTTCTGCGCGAACTGCTGGAGCACGCCCACCTGCGGCACCATCACGACGTCGGGCGCGTTGCCGCCCTCGATCTTGCTGCCGACGACCGTGGAGACGTTGTCGCCGGTCGACACGAACTGGGTCTTGGCTCCCGTCTTCTCGGCGAACGCGTCCAGCACCTTCTGGAAGTTCTTCTGCTCGCTGCCGGACCAGACGCCGGCCACGGTGACGGTCTGGCCGCTGAGCGCCTTGTCACCGCCGCCCGCGGAGACCGGGCCGCCGCCGCAGGCGGTGGCGCCGAGGGCGAGGACGAGGGCGGTGCAGCCGGTGAGCAGGGTCGTACGACGTCGCATCATCGTTGATGTCCCTTCGGGGGAATGGGCGTTGACGGGTCGGTTCAGAGGTCGTTCAGCCACCAGGCGGCCGTGGAGCCGGGCAGGACGCCGGGCGGGCAGGGGCCGCTGGAGAGCAGGGGGGTGCCGGAGACCGGCGCGGGCGTGGGGGCCGTACCGAAGTTGACGGCACAGACCAGGCCGTCGCCGCGGGCGAAGGCCAGGACGTCCGGCGGGGTGTCCAGCCAGCGCAGCGTGCCCTCGCCCAGCTGGGGCAGGGAGTGCCGCAGCTGGAGTCCGTCCCGGTACAGGTGCCAGAACGATCGGGTGTCGGCGAGTGCGCGGTCGGTGGCGTACTCGGCGAAGTACTCCGGCTGCGGCAGCCAGGGCTTGGCGCCCTCCGCGCCGGAGGTGAAGCCGAACGGGGAGGCCTGTCCGGACCAGGGCAGCGGCACCCGGCAGCCGTCGCGTATCCGGGCCCGGCTGCCGGTGCGCCGGAAGATCGGGTCGGTGAGCACGTCGTCGGGCAGGTCGACGACCTCGGGCAGGCCCAGTTCCTCGCCCTGGTAGATGTACGCCGCTCCGGGCAGGGCCAGCATCAGCAGGGCGGCGGCGCGGGCGCGGGCGGTACCGAGGCCGCTGCCTCCCGGGGCGGGTTCGCCGTAGCGGGTGACGGTGCGGACCTGGTCGTGGTTGTTGAGGACCCAGGTGACCGTCGAGCCGGTGCCCGCGATGTCCTGCATCGCCTCGGAGATGACCTTGCGGAAGGAGTCGGCCGCCCAGGGGGCGCCGAGCAGGTCGAAGAAGAACGCCTGGTGGAGTTCGTCCGGGCGGACGTAGCGGGCGTGTTCACGGGCGGTGGGGACGGAGACCTCGCCGACCAGGAGGCGTTCGCGGCCGTCGCGGTCGGCGTACTCCTCGCACAGGGAGCGCCAGCGGCGCCACACCTCGTGCACCTCGGGCTGGTTCCAGGCGAGCGGGTTGACCGAGTCGCGGGTGCGGGCGTCCGCCTCCGGGTCGTCGGAGTCGGGCAGCTCGGGGTGCTTGTAGAGGCCGGCGGCGACGTCGATGCGGAAGCCGTCGACGCCCCGGTCCAGCCAGAAGCGCAGGACCCGGTCGAACTCGGCGGGGACCTCCGGGTTGCGCCAGTTCCAGTCGGGCTGCTCGGGCGTGAACATGTGCAGGTACCACTGGCCGTCGGCGGCCCTGGTCCAGGCCGGGCCGCCGAACATGGCGTGCCAGTTGTTGGGCGGCTCGCTGCCGTCGGGGCCGCGCCCGTCGGCGAAGTGGAAGCGCTCGCGGGCCGGGCTGCCGGGTGCGCCGGCCAGGGCTTCGCGGAACCAGGGGTGCTCGCTGGAGCAGTGGTTCGGGACGATGTCGAGGAGCACCTTGATGCCGAGCCGCCGGGCGGCGGCCATCAGCTGGTCGAACTCGGCGAGGTCACCGAAGAGCGGGTCGACGCCGCAGTAGTCGGCCACGTCGTAGCCGTGGTCGTGCTGCGGCGAGGGGTAGAACGGGCTCAGCCAGATCCCGTCGACGCCGAGCTTCTTGAGGTACGGCAGCCCGGCCCGGACACCGGCCAGATCGCCGATGCCGTCACCGGTGCTGTCGAGGAAGCTGCGCACGTAGACCTGGTAGATCACCGCGTCGCGCCACCAATGATGCCTGTTCAACCCTGTGGAACCTGTCTCTGAAGGGGGGCTGTTATGCATGCATGTTAGGTAGGCAGCGCGCGAAGGTGTCAACGAAGTGAACGAAAGATACTGGTCAGTTGGCGTTACAAACTTGGGCAAATCGCCGCAACGTGAACGCAGTCGTGATGGGGGCGTTACCTAACATGTAACTAGCCGCGCGCGATGGCGTCGAGCTCGCGCGCCAGCCGGCGCACGGCCTGGCCGGGCGTCTGCCGCCCGGTGAGCGCGTCCTGCACGACCGCCTGCACGGCCAGGCTCACCTGGTCGTAGTGCGGGCTCTTGGGACGCGGGCGCGCGGTCAGGACGGCGGTGCGCAGCGTCGGCAGATAGGGGAACCGCCGCACCAGCGCCGGATCTTCGTACAACGCGGCGCGCACGGGCGGCAGCGCGCCCCGGGTGAGCACCTGGCGCTGGACGGGCCCGCTGGTGAGGTAGGCGATCAGACGCGCGGCGGAGTCGGGGTGCCGGGCGTGGGCATTGATCGCGAGATTGGAGCCGCCGAGCACACTCGTACCCGGCCCGCCGGGTCCGGGCAGCGGCACGGCGCCGATCCGGCCGGCGACCTTGGAGCCCTTCTCCGCGGCGACCGCGTAGGCATAGGGCCAGTTACGCAGGAAGAGCAGTCCGCCGTCCTGGAAGGCCTGCTTGGACTCCTCCTCCTTGTACGTCAGCGCCTGCCGCGGTATCCAGCCCTCGCGGATGCCGCGGGCGAGGAAGCCGATGCCCTCGCGGGCGGCGGCCGAGTCGACGGTGACGCGGGTGCCCTCGCCGCCGAGGATGGTGCCGCCGGCCGAGTACACCGCCTCGGCCGCGTTCACCGTGAGCCCCTCGTAGGGCAGGAACTGACCCGCATAGCCGCCGAGCCCGTACTTCGGCGCGATGGTCCTCGCGTCGCGCTCCAGCTCCGCCCAGGTGTGCGGCGGGGGCACGCCCTCCTTGTCGAGGATGTCCTTGCGGTACAGGAGAAGTCCGGCATTCGTGACATACGGGACCGCGTACAGCCGTCCGTCGTACGTCGCCGTGTCCACGACCGGATGCAGGAAGGCGTCCAGCGGGAAGCGGTCCCGGGGCAGCGGGCGGATCCAGCCGGCCGCCGCGAACTCGGAGGTCCAGTCCACGTCGATGTTCAGGACGTCGAACCGGCCCCGGTCACCGCCGCGCAGGTCGGTCGTCATCTGCGCATGGGTCTCGTCGGCGGAGTCCGGCAGTTCGACCAGGGTGACCTTCTCACCGGGGTGGCTGCGGTTCCAGCCCCGCAGCAGCGGGCCGAGGTAACCGGTCAGATCGCCGGCGGTGGCCAGGGTGAGCGGACCACGGCCGCCCCGGGCGGTCTCGTCGGCGCGGGCGCCGGAGGCGACGTATCCGCTCATGACCACGGCGAGAACGAGGAGGCCCCTACCGGCGGTGCGTATCCACCGCATAGGTTCCTCCCTGTACACCGGCACCACGGGCGCCCTCGCCCAGCCCTCGTCCGAGGACAGAGGCCATGTATACCCGTTAGGTATGCGCGATACTAGGGCCTGGAGCACATGCGGCAGACAGGAGGACAGCACGAGTGCGCCTGCCCCTCCTGGCACTCCTCGCCCGCGGCCCGGCCCACGGCTACGAGCTGAAGCAAGACCTTGAGCTACTGCTGGGTGCCGCGTACCCTCAGCCGAACGTCGGCCAGATCTACGTCACCCTCGGCCGTCTGGAGAAGTCCGGGCTGATCGAGGGCGAGGACGTCGAACAGTCCAGCCGGCCCAACAAGAAGGTCTACCACCTCACCGAGGCCGGACGTGAGGCGCTGCGCGTCTGGTTCGAGGAGACCGAGGACGAGCCGCGGGTGCGGGACGACTTCTTCATGAAGCTCGCCGTCGCCCCGCAGACCGGTCTCGCCGACCAGATCGCCCTCATCAACCGGCAGCGGCGCCAGTACCTCAACACCATGCGCAATCTGTCGAAGCTGGCCGCGGCCGAGAGCCGGGACAACCGAATCGCCCAACTGCTGATCGAGGGCGCGATGCTGCATCTGCAGGCCGACCTCGACTGGCTGGAGCGGTGCCAGGAGGAACTGGAGGAGCTGGAGTGACCGAAGGCCGTCCTCCTGTGCTGCGGGCCGAGGGCCTGGTGAAGACCCACCACGGCGAGGGCGCGCCCGCCCGTGCCGTCCGCGGGGTCGACCTCAGTGTGGCGCCCGGCGAGTTCGTGGCGATCACCGGACCGTCCGGCGCCGGCAAGTCGACTCTGCTGCATCTGCTGGGCGGGCTCCAGCGGCCGGACGAGGGCAGCATCTGGCTCGACGGCCGGTGCACGGACGCCTTCGGCGAGGCCCGCTGGGCCGTGGAGCGCCGCAAGTCCATCGGAATCGTCTTCCAGTTCTTCAACCTGGTCTCGAACCTGTCCGTCGCGGACAACGTCGAGCTGCCCGCACTGCTGGCCGGCGTCCCGCCGAAGCAGGCCCGCGCCGAGCGGGAGGCCCTCCTCGCCGAGCTGGGCCTGGAGGGCAAGGAGCGCAGCATGCCGGGCGAGCTGTCCGGCGGCGAACAGCAGCGGGTCGCGCTGGCCCGGGCGCTGGTCAACCATCCGCCGCTGCTGCTCGCGGACGAGCCGGCCGGCAGCCTGGACAGCAAGGGCACCCGCGAGGTGATGCGGCTGCTGTCCCGCTTCCACGGGCGCGGCCAGAGCATCGTCCTCGTCACCCATGACGCCCGGCTGGCGAGCGCCGCCGACCGGGTGATCAGCTTCTTCGACGGCCGCATAGCCGACGACGCACCCCTGGACGGCACGGTGCCGTCCAGGCGCGCCGGCATCTCCGGGGTCCTGGAGCTGAGGGACTGATGGAACGGCCCGCCGAGAGGGTGCACGGCCCCCGGCCCGCGACACCACCGCCGACGCGGGCGTCCGTGGCATGCGAGGTGCGGGGGTCGGTGCGGACGCCGATGGCATGCGCAGTACGGGGGCCGGTGCGGACTCCGATGGCATGCGCAGTACGGGGGTCGGCGCGGACTCCGATGACCTGCGCAGTGCGGGGGTCGGTGGCGTGCCGGGTGGATGCCTCCGGGACGCGCCCGGCACACGCGTCCGTGGCGTGCGGGGCCCGTTCGGCCCTGGTGCACGGGGCCCGTGAATCCGCGGCGTACGGGTCGAGGGGCTGAGGCGGGTGCGGGCTGCCCTGCGCTGGGCGCACTCCGATCTGCGCACGCACCGTGGCGAGGCACTGTTCCTGGTGCTCGCGACCGCCGGTGTCGTCGCCTCGCTGCTGCTCGCCACCGCCTTGTTCGGCTACGCCACGAACCCCTGGCAGCGGACCTTCGCCGAGGCCCGCGGGGCCCATGTGTGGCTGCACACCACCCCGTCCGCCGACGCCCGCTCCCTGGCCCGGCTGGACGGCGTCACCTCCGTCGCCGGCCCCTACCGCACCGAGTCCGCCACCCTCGCCGCCCGCGGCACCCGCGCCTCCGTCGAGCTGCGCGGCACCACGCGGCTGCCCTCCGTCGGCCGGCCGCTGCTCACCGCCGGGCGCTGGCTCGACCCGGCCGTCCCGGACGGTGTGGTGCTGGAGGGCAGCCTGGCCCGGGCCCTGCTGGCAGAGCCCGGCGACACCCTGACACTGCCCGGCACCGCCCGCACCCTGACGGTCGAGGGCATCGCGGACAATGCCGAGCCCCCGTACCGTCCCGGCGAGCAGCCGGGACTGGTGTGGGCACTGCCGTCCGCGGTGCGCGCGCCCGGCGGCCAGGTCATCGGCCTGCGCCTCGGCGATCCGGCCGACACGGACTACGCGGTGCAGCGCGCCGTCACCGTGCTGGGCGCCGGCGCGGTCGGCGAGGTCTCCACCTGGCAGCAGGCACGCGCCGAGGCACAGGGCGACAACCGGCTGCTCGGTCAGGTGCTCGGGCTGTTCGGCCTGGGCTCGCTGATCGCCGCGGGCTTCGCGGTGCACGGCGCGATCGCCACCCGTATCCGCGGCCACCTGCGGGACCTGTCGGTGCTGAAGGCGATCGGCTTCACGCCCGGCCAGGTCGTACGGATCTTCCTGCTGCAGCATCTGGCGTACGCGCTGCTCGGCGCGGTGGCCGCCGCTTCGCTCACCGAAGCGCTGGGCAGCCGCGTCCCGGGACGGCTCGGGGACGCCGTGGGGGTGTGGCAGGGGCTGCCCGGGCACACCCTCGCGGTTGCCGCGGTGCCGGCCGGCGCGGTGCTGCTCATCGGCCTGACCACCGGGCTCGCGGCCTGGCGGGCGGGGCGCGTCCCACCGGTTCCGGTGCCGCGCCCGGCCGCATCGGCGGGCGGCCGGCTGACCGGGCCGGCCCGGCGGGCGCTCGGTCTGCGCCTGCCGGCCGCGCTGGTCCTCGGCTGCCACAAGGCGTTCACGGGGCGCGGCCGCTCGCTGGCCACCGTGGCCCGGCTGACGCTTCCGCTGCTGCTGATCGTGGTGGCGCTCAGCGCGTGGACCACGATCGACCGCTTCCACAGCAGCCCCGAGCGGGTGGGCCTGCCGACGGCACTCACGGTCCGCTCCGACGGTGCCCTCGACGCGTCCGCCGTACAGGCCCTGCTGACCAGGGACTCCCGGGTGAGCGCCGCCTACCCGGGCGTCGAGGTGGCCGCGCTGGTCCCCGGCCAGACCGGGACGATCGCCCTGCGGGGCATCGGCACCCGCGCCGAGCCCTATCCCTGCGCGCTCGCCGAGGGCCGCGCCGCACGCGGCCCGGACGAGGCGGTGGCCGGCCAGGGTCTGCTCGACCTGCTGCACGCGCGGGTCGGCGACTGGGTGCGGATGACGGTCGGCGACCGTCCGCAGATCCTGCACATCGTGGGCCGCAGCATCGAACCCCGCAACGCCGGCCGGGTCGTGACCACCACCCTGGACACCCTCCGCGAGAACGATCCCGGCGTGTCCCCCGCCTTCCACGAACTGCGGCTGCGCCCCGGCGCCGACCCGCACCGGGTGAGCGCCGCCCTCACCGCGGCCGGCCGTGGCCACCTGGACGTGCACCCCGTGACGAACCCCGCCGACGGGCTCTCGCCGCTGCGCGGGGTGGTCGCCGGGCTCATCGCCGTGCTGGCCCTCATCGGGCTGGTCGAGCTGCTCACCGCGATAGGGGGCAGCGTCCGGGAAGGCGAGCGGGACGTGCTGGCGCTGCGCGCGATCGGCATGTCCCCCCGGCAGATCACCGCGATCACGGTCACGGCGACGAGCTGTACGGCCCTGGTGGCGGCCGTCGCCGCCACGGCGCTGGGCCTGCCGCTGGGCCGCCGGCTGATCGACGCCCAGGGCAGCACCAGCGGAATCGGCTCCGGGATCGCCCAGTCCCCCTCCGCCTGGCTGCTGCTCCTGCTGGGCGCGGGCGCGGTGCTGGGTGCCGCGGCACTGGCCGCACTGCCCGCGGCCCGCGCCGCCCACCGCCGCCTCGCGGACACGCTGAGCGCGGTGGCCTGAACCCGCGCGGCAGGCCGGCCCTGGCGATCTGCACGGCCCGGCTCAGCAGACACGTGCGGGGCAGTCCCGGCGGACGCGTTCAGGGGGGCGTGCTCAAGGGGACATGGCCCGCCAGGTCTCCGGGTCCTTGCGGATCTCCGTGAGCAGGCCACCGAAAGTCTTCCGGTCGAACAGCACGCCGTTGTACTGGGCCGGGATGCGGACGTCGTTGATCTCTGCGGTGGGGGTGCCGGGTCCTCTGGGGTTCTGCGCCCCGCCCGCGTCCTCGTACGCCTCCTCGGACAAGGCGACGAACGAGCGGTACTTCATGGTCCGCACCGCCGAGTCGAAAGCGTGTCCGCGCAGACCGGGAACCCGCTTCGCCAGCTCGAGCAGGCGCGCGTCGGTGAACCCGTCGACGCTCTCCTCCGGCTGGTTGGCGTAGAGCACCTCGTGGTACTCGGCGAACTTGCCCTCGTCCAGCGCGGCCCGCAGGGCGTTGACCGCCTTCACGGACCCCGCGCCGCCGAGCCGGCCGTCCAGGAAGGAGGCCAGGGTGTACTGGGCCTTCGCCTCCCGCCGGAGCGTCGCCGCGCGCAGCTCCGGGCCGCCCCCGGTGCTCTCGAACTCCTCGCACACCGGGCACCGCGGATCCTCGTACAGATGCACGGTCACCGGGGCGGCCGGGTCCCCGACCATGATGGTCGTGCCGTCGTTCCCCAGCCGCTCCGGCGCGTCCGCCAGTCCGGCGTAAGCCCGCACGGCCCTGGCCGTCGCCGCCGGACCGCCGTCCTTCGCCTCGTGCGGCGACTGGTCCCTGCCTCCGCAGCCCGCCGCCGGCATCCCCACCACGGCCACCGCCACGACCGCGGCGAACCCCCTGCGCATCATCCGTGCTTCCTCCCCTGATCAGGGGGCACCCTAGGTGATCGGCACGGAAATCGCACAGGGGATCCGCCGCGGCGGCCCGGCACGGTTCAGCTACGACCGCGCAGCTCCCGGTACTTCGCGACCAGCGCCTTCGTCGACGCGTCCAGGCCGGGCACC
The DNA here is from genome assembly GCF_016741775.1 of Streptomyces actinomycinicus. Taxonomy (GTDB): domain Bacteria; phylum Actinomycetota; class Actinomycetes; order Streptomycetales; family Streptomycetaceae; genus Streptomyces; species Streptomyces actinomycinicus. Next base: position 169,446 of record NZ_JAERRK010000022.1, read on the forward strand.
T
>NZ_JAERRK010000023.1 GCF_016741775.1 Streptomyces actinomycinicus
CGCCGAGCTGATCGGGCACGAGCCCACCACCTTCCGAACCCAACTGGAACGCGCCTGGGCCGAACAGAACCAGTAAGGCACGCAGAAAGTCCCGGCCTGACTCGCCGCCCACAAAGGGCTCGCCCACGGCCGCCCGACGACGTCAATCACCAAATCGGCAGCCCTGGTCACAATCCCAGGCTCCACATGAGATTCCGCGGCCTGCCAGAGTCTCCCGTGCCTCACCCCCATGCCCGGCTGACCAATCACAGCAGATCGCCTTGAGACACCGGACACCGGCAGGGCACCGGCCTCCTCCCGCATCCGGATCAGGCGAACCAGGGCGTCGGCGCTGCCGTGGTCGGCGCCCTGTCGGTAGAGATTCTCAGCGTGTGATGGCGCGGGACGTACGCATGCACCAGCGCACCGTCGGCCGCATCGGATCCCTCGCCCGCCTCATCCGCGAGGCAGCCATCACCGCCATCTGCGGCGGCACCGAACGCATCACCGAACAATCACGCGAAGCCAACCGCCCCGACCACCTCGCCGCCCAGCGCCGGCAGCGTCCTGCTCCGGTGCGGGCGGCGTGAATCTGCCTGGCTTCTCCTCGGCCAGCCGGCCACGTTCCACCAACCGTTTCAGCCGGTCCCTCGCTCCTTCGGCACGTGAGGCGGAGGCGCTGTCCCCAGCCCCGCACCACCGCTGCCCGCCGGGCACCCAGGCCATCGGCTGCCGCCTCCAAGGCGGCGGCCATCTACGCTTAGCAGTCCACCGACAGCACCTCGGTTCCGGCCGCGTCAAGGCGGTGAGGCACCGCCCTGCGCGGACCCACCGGCTTCCTCTGCGACACACCATCCGTCACTGCGGCGGGCGTCTCCTCATCGGCCAGCGCCTCCAGATACTGCTCCAGGCCGATCACCCGGCGCCTGAGCACCTCTTGTGGATCCGCCAGGGCCGCCCGCACCCGCTCCAGCTCGGCTTCGAGGTCTTCCACTCGCACCGCCGCGGCCTTCTGCCGCGCTTCCGACACCACACGCATCGACGGCATCCGCCCCACGACACCTCGGTCAGCAGCGGACCGAGACTTCCGTGGCAGCCGGCATCTCATGCCGGACCAGTGGAAACCGCACGTGAGGTTCGGAATGAGAACGACCTCTCAGCTTTCCTGGCCAGATCTCAGACCGAGTGGCCGCCGTGGCCACTTGGCCACGGCGCTGAGACTCGTACTTCAGAAGCGACACTCGTGCGAGTGCAGCCAGGTCTGAGCGCTTCCGACACCCCCTTCGCCGTAACCCTGAGCGCGGACAGACTCACGTCTCGCTGTGCTTCCCTACGAAGGTGACAGGGGTTTGCGCACTGGGCGCGGCGCATACCCCTCGCCAACGAGGTGGAGATCAGCCGCGGAAGGCGGAGGCGAAGAGGGCGGGGAGGTCCTGCCATCGGGGGTGAGCGGCGAACTCGGTGAGAAGGCGGCCGGTGCGGGCGGCGGTGGTGTTGGTGACGAACCACGGGGGCTTGGGGGAGATGGATGTGCCGCGGTGCAGTACGGATCGTGGTGCAGGGCGGAAGGGGCCGGTGACGACGGTGCGTTCCGCGTGGCCCATGAGGAGGGCGTTGTGGACGACGCCGATGCCGCTCTGGACGTCGTCCAGAGTGTGGCCGGGGAAGGCACCCCAGGTGGCACGGGGCGTGGCGTAGCCGACGCCGGTCCAGGCGTTGACGGCGACGGTGCCGTAACGCAGGTCGGCGATCGCGGCGCGCAGGCGGTGGCCGAGGGCTTTGAGGGTGTCGGGGTGGGCGATCAGGTTGGCGCCCAGGGTTCCGTGGAGGCGGTCGTTGGCGGCGGCGACGGCGGCGCCCAGGAACCGGGATCCGGTGCCGGAGAGCTCGGCGACCCCGAGGACCGGTCCGAAGTACTCGGTCGTGAAGGCGGACTCGTCCGGGCTGGTGAGGTCCAGGCCGGTGAGGAGGGTGCGCTCCGGGGTGCCACCGGGCTTCTCCGCGCGGCCGGGATGCAGCTCGCGGGCAGAGCGGACACGGGCCTCGCAGCCGGGGTACCAGGCCGGTCGGGCAGGTGCGGTGGCCAGGGCCCGGCGCAGAGCGGTGAGGAAGGCGTTCTTCTGGGCCCAGTCGGAGCTGAGGATGAGGATCTGGCCGGCGATGCAGTTGCAGCCGCTGTTGTGCAGGCGCATGGTGGCGACGTGTTCGGCCTGGTACCGCAGGTCCGCGTCGGACCACTCTCCCGGTAGGACGATGATCGGCGCTACGCCGCCGAGTTCGCTGGTCATGGGCTTGGACAGTTTCGGTGTGCCGGTGGCTTTGGCGGCTGCCGCCGCATCGCCGGTGCCCCAGACCACCGCGTCGTGCGTGGCTTCGCTGCCGGTCATGTGGACGGCGGTGATGCCGGGGTGCCCGGCGGCTGCCATGCCCACGTCGGGACCGCCCGTGACGATCTCGACCAGGCCCCGGTCGATGAGCGGTTCGAAGACCGCGCGGTAGACGTCGGCGAGGGGGTCGGTGGTGGGGTTCAGCTTGAGGACGGTGGTGCGGTTCTCGGCGTACAGCTGGTACAGCACGTCCAGGAGTGGGATGGAGAAGATGTTGCCGGCGCCCAGGACCAGGGCCACTCCCCTGGTCCTTCGCGGTGTCCGCTGGGTGAGGCCGGCCGTGGCACGCAGCTGCTCCTCGGTGACACCAGGCGTCGTCCAGACCTCGGCGTGGAAGCCGTTCATGAGGAGCTTGTCGTAGGTGTCGTACGGGAGGACCTGGACGGCGAGCCGGTCGCCCGGGGCCCGGGTGATCCGGGTGCCGCCGAGGACGTCGGCTCCCTCGTCGAGGCGGCGCATGGTCTCCTGGAGGGCCTGGAGGTAGGTGAGCAGCGCGTACGGGCCGCTCATCCATTCCTCTCCGACGAGCGGGGAGGCGGGGGTGAGCTGCTTGATCCCGGCCGCGGTACGGACCCATTCCTCGGCCACGGCCGCGGTGGCCGCTGCGACGTCGAGGAGCAGTTCGCGCCGTTCGGCGAGGGAGGTGCGGGCCCACGCGCGTTCACCGGTGGCGAGTCGCGCGACGAGGGCGTCGGGGTCGGGGCTGGTGCCGCCGGTGGCGGGTGTGGTGGTCATGGTGGGGGCCTCGCTCACGTGTCGGGGTCAGGACAGCTTGGGGAGGATCTCGTCGGCGACGCGGTGGCCGGATTCGGCGGCTCCGTCGATGTAGCCGGCCCAGCGAGTGGCGGTCTCGGTGCCGGCCCAGTGCAGGGGGCCGACCGGGCGGCGCAGCGCCGGGCCGAAGCGGGTGAGGGTGCCGGGCACGGCGAACGCTCCGTAACAGCCGCGGCTGTACTCCTCCTCCGCCCAGTCGCGTTCGATGTAGGCGAGGGGGTCGCGGGCCAGGGGGCCGAAGTAGCCGACGAGGTCGTGGATCACCTGGGCGCGGCGCTCGCCGGGGTCCATGCGTGAGCCGGCGTCGGCGTGGCGGCCTTCGAGGAATCCGACGAGCACGCCGCACGAGCCGTCGTGCGGGGTGTTGTCGAGGACGGTGCCGAGGGGGCGGTGGGTGCTGTTCGCCTGGCCGCTGAGGCCGGCGTGGCGCCAGAAGGGCTCCTCGTAGGCGACGTTGACCTTGATGACCCGGCCCGTCGGCATCCGCTGGACGAGCTGGTCACGGTCACCGGGTAGGCCCGGGGTGAACCGGATGCGGGCGGCGAGCGGCGGCGGGACGGCGACTACGGCCCGTCGGGCGCGGACGGTCAGGCCGCTGCGTGTGGTGACGCGGACGCCCGTGGTCGCCGTGGGCTGCCAGTCGATGTCGGTGACGGGGGCTTCGAGGAGGACCCGGTCGCCGAGTTCCTCCGCCAGTTCGAGCGCGATGCGCTGGGTCCCGCCGACGACGCGGTCCTGCTGGGCCCCGCCGGTGACGTTGATCAGCGGGTCGAGGCCGCCGGCGGCGCCGACGTAGAAGGCGGCCCAGAGCGCGGACATGTCCTCGGGCTCGGTGGAGAAGACCGCCTCGGTGACCAGCCGGAAGAAGTCGCGGCCGCCGGTGGTGCGCGCGGTCCTGCGCAGCCAGGTGTCGAAGGTCTGGCGGTCCAGTTCCTCGGCGTGGGGCGCCCGCCACGGGTCGGTCGCGGCGACCTGGCGGGCGATCCGGTCCAGGCGGTACTGGGTCTGTCCGATGTCGGCGAGGACCAGCGGGTTCAGTTTGGGTATCCGGCCCGTGTACCGGCAGCGGGAGGTGCCGAACTCGCCGATGTGCTCGCCTTCGCCGTAGGTCGGGTAGGTGCGCAGGCCCAGTTCTCTGATCAGCTTCATGGCGTTGTGCTGGGTCGGGCCGACCCACTGCCCGCCCACCTCGATGGGGGCGCCGCCGGGCAGCTGTCCGTTGAGGAGCCGGCCGCCGACTCGATCGCGCGCCTCCAGGACCAGTACGTCCGTTCCGCTTCGTATGAGGTCACGGGCGGCCACCAGCCCCGCCACCCCGGCACCGACGATCACGACGTCCACTGACTTCTCCATCACGCCCGCCATTCATACAGGGTGCATCTGACATACACAACGTATGTGATATCCATGATGTATGGAAACACTGCGCGAGAAGTACGCGGAGAACACGCGGCGCACCCTGCTCGACACGGGGCTGCGTCTGTTCACCGAGCGGGGCTACGCGAGCGTCTCCGCGGAGGAGCTAGTGCGCACCGCCGGGCTGACCCGGGGCGCCCTCTACCACCACTTCGACGGCAAGCCCGGACTTTTCGAGGCCGTCTTCGAGGAACTGGAACGGCAGGCCACCGAGCGCATCCGCGCGGCGATCGCTCCCGTGGCCGATCCGCGCGAGCGCGCCTACCAGGGCGTCGACGCGTTCCTCGACGTCTGCGCCGAAAGCGCCTACCGGCACATCGTGCTCCAGCAGGGGCCGATCGCCCTGGGCTGGCAGCGGTGGCGCGAACTGGACCGGCTCCACCTCGGCGGCCTGGTCCTCGACGTCGTGAACGCCGCTCTCGACGCCGGCCGGCTGCGGCCCCACCCGGCCGACCTGGTCGCCCGGGCTTTCTACGGAGCGCTCACCGAGCTGTCCATCACGATCACGGAGACCGACGAGCCGGAGCAGGCCCGCACCCAGGCTGCCGCCCTCGTCCGCGATCTCATCGGCGGGGTGGTTACCGACAGCGTCCCGCCATCGGCGTGACCCGTCGCGCCCCCGCTGTCACACCCCCCTGGAGACCGAGGCGGTGTCCGATTCCTCGGGACGGGAGTGCCGTGCGAACCATCGGCCGCGGCGGATTCCTCGGTCAGCCTGGGCAGGACCACACCGGCCGGCCGAGGCTGCAAGGAACTGCCACGCCTGTGAAGACGATCGGGCTTCACGGGCGATCTGAGACGACGGAAGGGCGTCTGGCTGGTCGGCGAGGACGGCCTGTGTCGCGAGCAACGAGAACCTGCGCACGGCCGGCGCCGACCGCGGTGCTTCCAGGCTCGGACCGGCAGCATCTCTCCGCGCGCCAGGCACTCAGGTCAGGCACGGGCGAGGGGCCCGAATCGCGCACCGGCCTCGGGCCCCTCTCGGCAAGCCGGCCGGTCGGCTGCCGACTGATCACTATCAGCTGTGTGCCGCGCTCAGCGCCCTGTGGCGCATGCGCCGCTCGAACTCGGCGTGCGGCTCCAAGCCGCAGGTGCCGGGGTACTCGTTGAGGTGCTCAGCAAGGTACGCGGAAACGTGCTCAGCTGGGCGGCCACCCAATTTGCCGGTCTTGTAGGGAAATCTCTAGGAAGGGGACCCTTGTTGGGTGAGCCGGAGAGAACGCATGATCGACTCATGCGAGGTGCCTTCGACGACGTCCCATTGACCACACTGTTTCCCGAGTTATCGCCTGCTGGCGTGGAGGCCCTCAAGGACGCGGCCCGTGCCGTCGATGCAGCTCGCGTCAACGGAGACAAAGCGGAGTGGGAGTGGGCGCCGGACCACGCGGTCTTCCCTGGCCCGCAGCCTGGGACGCCCATCATCCTCGGCTTGGATGTCATAGACCATGCCGACGGGGGCGACCAGCTGGAGTTCCTGCTTCAGGTGGTGTGGACAGACCTGGGCCAGCTCGCGGTCGACGCGGCCGTGAACGTGGCCTGCTGGTGCACCACCGATCACGCGACCCATGACGTCGATGCCCGCAGCCTTGTCGTCGGTGACGCGACCTCTCTGCTCCAGGCCTTCCAAACGGGCGCTGAGCGTCTGATCGGATGGCTGGCCGACCCGCGTGACGCGGACTACTGGCGCGCCAGGGCGGGTCTGCCCGCCCGCCGGACCTGCTAGTGCTCTGACCGGGAAGGTGGACCGGGTCAATGGCTCCGGCGGTTGGATGGGCGTAGACGGCCGTCCGATTGCTGGGGGCGTGGTGGCTGAGCCTGCCCATGTGCGCAGGCTGACCGATCAGGAGGGACAGAAGCTGCAGCAGACCGTGCGTACCTCCGACCGAATACGCCGGGCACGCGCGCACGGCCCCGTGGTTGCAGACCGCTACCTGTGTGCCCGGCACCTTTTTCGCGGCGTCCCGGCCCGTCGTGGTGGCCGGGACTCCGACGGAGACGTAATCAGCCACCCCTTCCGCCATTGAGAGAGCCGGCCTAGTTCGGGTCGAGGACGGCCTGGATGGCTGGGGCGAGGCCGGCTTCGATCTCGTCCGGCGTCAGTGTGGTCACCGCCGGGAGGCGCAGCAGATAGCGGGTGAGCCCCAGGCCGAGGAGCTGCGCGGCGACCAGGCCCGCGCGGTGTGCGGCGAGCTCAGGGCCCAGGGCCGCGGCCAGCGCCGGGGCGACCTGCGCCGCGAAGATCTCGTGCATCCGCGCGGCTGCCTGTTCATTGGTGACCGCCGAACGCATCAGGACGAGCAGTGCGTCGTCGGCCGGGTCACCCTCCCAGCGTTTGAGGAAGTGCCGTACCAGGGTCTGGGGGAGTTCGTCCGTCGGGACGGCCGTGAGGTCGGGCAGTCGCAGGTCGATGGTGAGTGTCGCGTCGAAGAGCCGTGCCTTGTTGCCGAAGTAGCGCATGACCATCGACGGGTCGATGCCGGCGTCGGAGGCCACGGCTCGGATGGTGGTGCGCTCGTAGCCCTGGGTTGCGAATCGTTCCCGTGCTGCGCGCAGGATCGCGGCCTTGGTGCGGTCCGAACGCCTGTCGGTGGTGCTGGTCTCGGTGTCCCGGGTCATGTCAACAACTGTAGGCCAACATGTGTTGACTTTCCAGTGCCGAGCCGCGCATCATGACAACGAACGTTGGCCAACAAATGTTGGCAATCGGATGTTGGCTTAGCTGGGTCAGAAGGGAAGCCCCGCCATGAACACCACCGCGCTCCCCGAACGTACCGAGGTCGCCGTCGTCGGCGGCGGCCCGACCGGGCTCGCGCTCGCCGTCACGCTCGCCTCCGCCGGCATCGACTTCGTCGTCCTGGACCGGCTGGCCGAGGGCGCGAACACCTCACGTGCCGCCGTCGTCCACGCCCGCACCCTGGAGGTCCTGGACGAGCTGGGAGCCTCCGAGGAGCTGATCGCACGAGGCGTTCAGGTCACCCGCTTCGCCGTCCGCGACGGCGCCCGCCGACTGCTGACCGTGCCTTTCGACCAGCTGCCCACACCCCACCCGTACACGCTGATGGTTCCTCAGTACGAGACCGAGAGGGTGCTGCTGGCCCGGCTGCGCGCGCTCGGCGGCGATGTGCACCGCCCCTACGAGGTCGCTTCCGTCGCCCAGGACGAGGACGGCGTGACGCTCACCATGACCACCGGTGAAACGCTGCGCTCCGCGTATGCCGTCGGCGCCGACGGTATGCACAGCACCGTGCGTGAAGCCGCGGGCATCGGGTTCACCGGCAACGCCTACGCCGAGTCCTTCGTGCTCGCCGACGTGGTGATGGACTGGTCTCCGGGCCCCAGTGAGGTCTCGCTCACCTTCGACACCGCGGGACTCACCGTCGTCGCCCCGCTCCCCGGAGGTCACTACCGGGTCGTCGCCACCGTGGACGACGCGCCCACCACACCTGACATGGCCTTCGTCCAGCGTCTGCTCGACGAGCGCGCCCCCGGCCAGGCTCAGGTCACGGGGCTGGCGTGGTCGTCGCGGTTCCGGGTGCACCACCGGGTCGCCGACCGCTACCGGGCGGGGCGCCTGCTGCTGGCCGGCGACGCCGCCCATGTACACAGCCCCGCCGGCGGCCAGGGAATGAACACCGGCATCCAGGACGGCTACGCCCTCGGCCGTGCGGTGGCGTCCGGGCAGCTCGACGGCTACGAGGCGCAGCGCCGCCGCGTGGCCCAGCGGGTGGTCGCCTTCACCCACCGGATGACCCGCGTGGCCACCACGCGCAACCCGATGGCCCGAGGGGCACGCAACACCGTGCTCCCCCTGCTCGGCCACACGGGCATGCCGAAGAAACTCGCCACCGAACTCGCCGAGCTCAACTACCGGTAGTGCAAACGTCGTTCGGGGGCCACTCAGACTGTCGTCTCCTCGAAGGCCAGCACGTGGTGGCCAGCGTCCCAGAGCAGGGTCAGCAGAGCGCGTACCGAGGCCGGGTCGACGTTCTCCCGAGGCCTTCACCTGGCTCCGCAGCGCGCGCAGCAGCATCGACCAGCACCGCGACGGGCTCACCCTCGACGGTCAGGGACTCGGCGGGCTGACCCTGTTCGCCGCGACACTCCTGCCGGCGCAGTCCCGCAAGGACGGCGACGCCTACTGGGCAAGGCCACCCCCGAGGTGCACACCGCGGCCGCCACCGCCTACGGCGTCATCACCGTCGACGACGTGACCAACCGCACCGACCAGTTCAACGGCGGACGGCTGCTGGCCCGGATGCACCTCACCGCAAAAACGCTCGGCCTCGGCCTGCACCACATGAACCAGATCACCGAACGCATCGACCGCGACAACGCGGCCGGCAACCCCGACGTCTTCTCCGCCCGCTGGTCCGCTCTGCTCGGCTTCCCCGCCTCGATGGGCCTGCTGCCCTTCCGCATCGGCCACCCCGAGCGCACCCCGGGCCTCAGCCCGCGCCGCAACCTCGAAGACGTCGTGACCAGCTGACCCCGGTGAGAGCGGCCCGGCCCCGAGCGCCGCCCGTCCACCAGTTTCGTCCAGTCCACCAGTTCGTTCACAGGAGGCTCCCCCGTGTCCGGCTCCCCCTTTCCGCACCAGGCCACAGGGCCGGTGCGCGCAGTGCGCACCGGCCCCGTTCTGGCCGTGACCTGCCTGGCCCTGGCGACCGTCGTATCGGCGATGGCATCGCTGAGCGTGGCGTTGCCCGACATCGCCCGAGAGACACACGCCAACCAGACCCAGCTGTCGTGGATCATCGACTCCTACAGCCTGATCTTTGCATCGCTCCTGTTGCTCGCAGCGACCCTCGGCGACCGCTTCGGCCGTCGCAGGGCCTTGCTCGGCGGCGTCGGACTGTTCGCGGCGGTATCGCTCGCCGCGACCTTCACGACCGAGCCGGACGTCCTGATCGCCCTGCGCGCGGTGCTCGGCGTGGCGGCCGCGTTCGTCATGCCCGCCACGCTGTCCACGATCACCAGCACGTTTCCCCGCACCCAGCAGGCGCGTGCCATCAGCATCTGGGCGGCCGTCGCGAGCGCCAGCGCCGCCCTGGGGCTGTTCGCCTCCGGGGCGCTGCTCGAGGTGTGGTCGTGGCGCTCGGTGTTCTGGCTGAACACCGTGATGGCAGCGGTGGCGTTCATCGGCACCCAGGTCTTCGTGCCGGAGTCCGCGCAGCCGGGCAAGCAGCGTGTGGACGTGACCGGAGCGGCTCTCACGGTGGCGGGGCTGGGAGCGCTGGTCTACTCGGTCATCGAGGCGCCCGAGCACGGTTGGGGCAGCGCGCCCACCCTGGTGGGCACAGCCCTCGGACTCGCTGTCCTGGTCACCTTCGTCGCCTGGGAACTGAGGCACCCGCACCCCTTGCTCGACCCGCGGCTGTTCCGCCACAAGGCGTTCGCTGCCGGATCGATCTCGACCACTCTGCAGTTCTTCGCGTTCTTCGGGTTCATCTTCGTCACCATGCAGTACCTCCAGCTGGTGCGCGGCGACAGCGCCCTGATGGCCGCGGTGAGCGTGCTGCCGATGTCCGCGGCGATGATCCCAAGTGCCCGTCTCAGCCCGCGCCTGGTCGCCCGGCGAGGCGCCCGCGGCCCCTGGACCATCGGGCTCCTCCTGGTCACCACCGGCCTGGTCGTGCTGGCCCAGCTGGACGCCGGCAGTTCGTACTGGCTGATCGCCGGCGGCCTCGTGCCGCTCGGCGCGGGCATGGGACTTGCCACCACGCCGGCCACCGCGGCGATCACCGACGCTCTGCCGCCCCGTCTGCAGAACGTGGGATCCGCCGTGAACGACCTGTCCCGCGAACTCGGCGGCGCCCTGGGCATCGCCGTCCTCGGCAGCCTCATGAGTGCCCAGTACCGAGACGAGCTCGACACCAGCGGGCTCCCCGCACCGATCGCGCACGCGGCACGCTCCTCCCTCGCCGCCGCCAACCACATAGGCCACGCCACGGGCAACCCCGCACTGATCGACCGCACCCGCGACGCGTTCGCCTCCGGTATGCACCTCGCACTCATCAGCGGCGCCGCAACCACCATCGTGGCCGCCGTCGTCGTCACCCTCCTACTGCGCCGGACCGGCAAGCCCGGCACGGTCGCCGGGGAGACGCAGACCGACGGCACAGACCGTGACACGGCTCAGGCGACGGCGTAGCACCAACCGACAGCCGGACACACCCACCACGACGGGCGGCGCGCGGGACCACGATCCGTCCCACGCGCCGTACCGGGAAGGATCGACATGACTCCGTCGCGCACCCGGACAGCAGACCGACCCGACCCTGAGCGGCTGCCGGGGCCATTGGAAGCCCTCACCCGGGCCTTCGCTCTCCTCGGCACACGCGGCACCGGGCTCATCATCACGGCCCTCGCCAAGGGCCCAGCCGACCCCCACCTCATACACGAGCGCGTCCCCGGCCTCACCGACGGCCTGCTCACCCGACGCCTCCGGGAGATGACAGCCCTCGGCCTGGTGGCCCGAACCGCCCACCCGGGCACGCCCACGAGCACCGTCTACACGCTCGCCTCCCACGGCAAGGCGCTCCTCATACCCCTGACCGCCCTGGCCGTGTGGGCAGAGGACCACCTCCCTGCGAAGGCCTCCGAGGCGACGCGGTCTCCGCAACGCGACCGGGCGGGGGCGGACCGGAGGTCCACGGACCTGGTACACCACCGAGGCGGTGCCTCGAGTGGTCGCAGGACCGTCCAGCAAGGCTGGCGAAAGAGGGCCGGCCGCTCCTCTAGCGGCTGCGCCGCCAACTGCCCATCGGAAGCGTCCTTGGAACATAAAGCAGAAGGAGAGGCCTGCCTGCCACGTCGCCCGCGAGTTCTCGCTCGATCCCGCGCAGCGTCTGCCCTCCGACGAGGAATGCCTCCACGTCGTATGGGATCTCCTCCACCTGCAGTGCCACTTCGGTATGGACACCCTGAACTGAGCGCGCTTGGGCGCACGTGCGTCACCGGTGTGGACTTCTCCTCCACGGCGATCGCACGGGCACGACCGCGTCCCGGTCCAGCGTGCCGTCAACCGCCATGTCCAGGCAGCGTCTAGGGAAGTGCCGCCACAGCCGGCCCTGGCGCCACAGCATCAGCGACCCCGTCGCGGCGTCGAGATGGGCATCCCGGCCGCCGCTTGACCGCTCATGGGGGCGCCCTCACATGCCGAAGGGCGGGGCCTGCTGCACGGCAAGATCGTCGCGCAGCCGCAGAAAGCGGACGGGGTGACGGTACCGAGCCTCGTCGACGGCGGTGTCGGCCTGGAACTCCGTCACCAGGTCAGGAGGACGGGGTGGCACTCCGGTTCGCCGCGGGTGCCCCAGCCAGCGCCGAACCGGCGCCCGTGCCAGAGATGGTCGGGGCCGGCCGGATGCAGCCGCGGCGCGAGGCCGCGCCGCTGGGTGGTGGGCAGGGCTGTGGTGCGACCGATCAGCCGCAGGTTGCCCAAGGCGTCGTAGCGGGCCAGTAGCAGTGCGGCGGGAGAGGCGAGCGCCCCGGTGATCCCGCCGACCAGGGCTTCGGCGGTGGTGCGGGCATGCTGGCGGAGTACAGTTGTTCCGCGACTGTCGTATTCCTCCACGACCGTGCGCTCGACCAGCGGGGACCAATGTCCGGACCCAGAGTTTGATTGCCCGCGGATGCGCCAGAGGTGATCAGGTCTTCGGGGAACATCGGTACAGCGGTGGGCGCTGAAATGATCATGGTCATGGGTTCTTGGCGGCACCCTCCAGGCGGCGCCACGGTGTATGCGGCCGCGACAGAGCGGGGCCGGTCTGCTGACGAGTACGGAGTGACCGTTCGCGGTAATCATCGTTCACTGGCATGTGAAGACGACCAAGATGATCCGCGTTGTCGCTGCCGTTTGCATGACGGTGGCCGCAACGGCAGGGGCGGCTCCCTCGCACGCCGGTTCCGTAGCGCCTGCCGCTCGGAAGGCCGCCGACGAAACCTGCACCCCGGAAACGGACAGCTACAGTTCCGACCGGTGGACCTCAGCGCGCTGGAAGACCTGTCTCGGCACCTACGGCGGGCCCCACGGTTCCTTCCAGGCGAAGTGCTGGGGCGGGCAGGTCATCGGCTGGAGCCAGATGAACTGCCGCGTCTCTGGACGGTTCGAGATCCGTGACGGGCAGAAGAAACTGGTGAAGAGTGGTGGTTTCGGTCTGGTCTACAACGGGCTGATCGACGAGCCCACTGTCACCGCCAACGCGTTCCGCTTCAACTGTGACGGAAGTGCTCATGGTCAGTTCACCTTCAAGACCTTCGGCACCAAGGCAAAACTGACCGGAAACCATAGCCACTACGAGGCCGCCAAGATCCCTGACACCACAGTCACCCACTCCATGTGCTGAACGAGCCATCGTGTTCCTGGGACTGCCCGAGTGGTTCTCCGGGCTACGAGCGGCAGAGAGGGCTGCTGTCCTAGCGAGCGCACGCTTCTCTGCAGAGGGGCGGAACCCGCGGGATCGTGAGTTACCGCGCGGCGACAGCGACGAGCGACGGCACCTCAGAAAGATGCCAGTTCGCCCCTCCTAGTCTTTCCGATCTTGGGTGCCCGGGGGACTACGAGTTCGCCGGCAAGGCCCCGGCCTGTTGCCCAGATCACGAAGGCGCGCGACTGGGCTATCACCAGGCCGGGACGCGCGAAGAGGATGCAGCGGAAACCGTCCGGCTTCCGCGACCAGGTGCCCCGGCAGCGTCCCGTCACGGGACAGGCCCGCCACGTTTCGGCCAGCATCGGTTCGATCGGGGTATAGAGCATCACACTGCTACAACTACGCAGGCCCGCGCCGGTCCGCACGCCAGACGCCTGCGCTGCCGTGCCGGATTGAGGACGGTGCGGGCGGAGCGGGTGTGCTGCGGGTGGGCAGGGGAACGACTAGCCGCCGCCGCGCAGGGCGTCATTTTCGCCGGGCCGATGGCCTGCGCGGGCGTCACCGTCTTCAACGGACTGCGGCACAGCTCCGCCCGGCCCGGCGACCTGGTCGCGGTGCTCGGCCTCGGCGGCCTCGGCCATCTCGAGGGTGCAGTTCACGGCGGCGATGGGCTTCGAGACCGTGGCGATCGCCCGGAGCGCGGAGAAGGCCAACTTCGCCAAACAGCTCGGCGCCCACCACTACGTCGACAGCACCTCCGGCATCCCGGTCGCCGAGTCCCTCCGATGCCTAGGCGGCGTCAGCGTCGTCCTCGCCACCACCGGAAACTCCGAAACCTTCACCGCCACCGTGCCCGGCCTGGCCCCCGCGGGGAACTCGTGGTCATCGGAGCCGACACCACCCCCTTGGGCGTCCCCCCGTCCCAAATGCTGTCGGAAACATGATCCTCGACCATGTGCGTGCGAACCGTGTGCCGGTGAGGGCCCTGGTGCATCACGACGACGAGCGGGCCGCGGCGCTACGGGTCCTGGACGGCGTGGAGGTGGTGGTCGGCGACCTCACGCGCGGCGCCGATGTGGTCGACGCACTCTCGGGCTGCCACCGCGCCTACTTCGGAATGAGCGTGTCTCCCCTGTACCTGGAAGCCGCCACGACGGTCGCAGCGGCCATCCAGGAAGGTGACGGCCTCGACCTGCTGGTGAGCATGTCGCAGATGACGGTGTCACAGATGAGCCTCACCAGCGACGCCGAATCCCGGCAACAGCGACTGCACTGGCTGTCCGAGCATGTCCTCGACTGGTCGGGAGCGCCGGTCGTACACGTGCGGCCCACGGTCTTCATGGAGAACCCGCTCTTCGCCCGGGTCGCCGCCACCTCAGCCCAGTGTGACAGCACGATCCGTCTCCCGTTCGGCTCCGCCCGGACGTCACCGGTCGTCGCGGCCGACGTGGCGGAGGTCATCGCACACCTCCTCCTCGCCTCGACCGCGCCACCGCGCCATCGCGCCGGATCTACGAACTGACCGGCGCACAGTCGCGTGACATGAACGCCATCGCCGCCGAACTTTCCACCGCCCTGGGCCGTACTGTGACCTACGTCGACGTGCCCTACGAGGCGTGGCTGCAAGACGACTTGAAGAAGGCGGACCTGCCACCCCACGTCGACGAGCACATCGCCACCATGGCCCGACTCCACCGCGATAACCGCTACGACCGCGCCACGAACGACGTCACCGAACTCCTCGGACGCCCACCGCTCGGGTTCGACCACCTCCTGAGGAACACACCGGCCCCACAGCCCCAGGGTCGCTCGTGATCTCGGCTCATGGGCCATGGTCTGGTGATACGAGGCCATGAACTGTGCGTGCCGACTCCACGTCGCCACCGCCTCGCAAACGGCCGCTCAGATAGTCGTCATGGGGGCGCGCCACCGAGGGAATGCGTGCCGGTCAACGAACGATGGAAGAGGCGATCGCCGAATGGGTCGACGAAAACGAGTCGGAGGACCCTGCCCTGCGGGACATCTACGCCGGGGCGTACGGGTACGCCTTCCATGCCGATGGCACCCGATCGCCAC
The DNA here is from genome assembly GCF_016741775.1 of Streptomyces actinomycinicus. GTDB lineage: Bacteria > Actinomycetota > Actinomycetes > Streptomycetales > Streptomycetaceae > Streptomyces > Streptomyces actinomycinicus. Next base: position 15,002 of record NZ_JAERRK010000023.1, read on the forward strand.
GGACATCACCGGGGGCAAGCTCATCGTCGACCACCGTGGGAGAGGCGAGCCCGAGAGGTCGAGGCCCGTCATCACCTGACATGGCAGATCCTGGCGTGGGAGTACGAACGCGGCCTCCACTGACCCAGCAGTAGCGGGAAGGGACGTCCGTCTCCCCCACGGTCGGGTCGGCGTCAGGCAACGACAAACGGCCCCTCCCGGAGAGGGAGGGGCCGTCACGGACAGGCATTGCCACCTAGTAGAAATGCAGCGTCCGCCGAGTCTCAACTCGAAACGCTGAATACGCTAGCCGAATGAAATCCCAGCTCTTATTCGTTGAAAACGCGGCTAGATGCAATTTCCTTCGGATAGCCGGGGCCCATCCAGTAAAGCTTCATCTGGTAGTCGCCCACACCGTTAACATCATGGGCGAAGTGTCCGCACCCGGAGTCCCCGCCATCCGATGCGTGGTCAGTTACGTACCAGTCACCGAGCAGCGGCTTGTAATAAAGTCTCCCGAGGACACCAGCCCCGTCCACCTTCGTGTCGCAAACGGTGAAGGTATCCCCGTCGTCGTGGAACCAGAAGGTTCCCGTGTGAGCGCTGTCCGTGACTTCAATGTCGGTGTAGGCAGACGCCGGCGAGGCCGCAAATACCACGGCAGTTGCAGCACTGACCGCCAGAAAGGAAATCCGCTTGATGCGTGTCTTGATCATGACAAAGGACTGTCTCATGATGCCAATAACAGAACCATATCCGGCCGGTAACAGTGCGATTACAACGCCATTGGGGAGACCGTTTGCCCTCAAGTGCAAACTTCTGCGCCCTATGGACGCTTACAACAGCTACTGACCTTCAATGCGTGGTGTCGACGGGGGCTGACGGCCGGTGATCCCTGCGGTATGCCGACTGCATGAGGTAGGCGCAAGGGGCGGGTTGACCGAAGAGTGGCGGGCTTTCCGCGAGAAGTTGAGGATGGAGGCGGCCGGGCGATTCGCCCAGGGCGACCAGAGCGCGGCCCTCGCGGACGACCTGCGGGTCAGCGTCCGGTCGGTCCAGCGCTGGCGCAAGGCCTGGTCTCAGGGAGGGCCGAGAGCCCTGGCCTCGAAGGGGCCGGCGGCGTTGCCGCTGCTGAGCGACGAGCTGCTCGCGGTGCTGGAGCAGGAGCTGGCCAAAGGGCCGGTGGCACACGGCTGGCCGGACCAGACCTGGACCCTCTCGCGGGTCAACACCCTCATCGGTCGCCGGTTCCACAAGAGCTACACCGTGCAGGGAGTGGCCGCCCTGCTCAAACGGCACGGCTGGAGCTGCCAGGGTCCGGCCCGCCGGGCACTGGAGCGCGACGGGGCCGCGCTGCCGGCTGGGTGAAGGAGACCTGGCCGCAGGTGGAAGGACCGTGGCGGCGCTCGGCGCCTGGCTCGTCTTCGAGGACGAAGCTGGCTTCTCGATGACGCCGCCGACCAGCCGTACCTGGTCCCGCCGCGGCCATACCTCCGTTGCGCGCGTGCGGGGCCGCTCCCGACGCCGCTTAACCGTCGCTGCTCTGGCCTGCTACCAACCCGGTGAACGCTCGCGGCTGATCTACCGGCCGTGCCCGGACGCCCGGCCGGGCGCAGCATGGCGCCGCCCTCGTGGCTCTCCACAGTCTGTCGGGCCTGGTCCCACCACGGCCAGGAGCCTGAGTCAGTAGACAACTCCTGGAATGCCGCGCCTCGTGGTGAAGCGCGGCTGCCGAGCGCTGCTCTTGAAAAGGCGTGGCTGCCGGGCAGCCGTGATGCGAAGATCAGTCCCCAACTTGCTCCACACCTGCGTCCCGGAGGTCCGCATGGACGTCGCCTCGCTGCTGCCGTTGACCACGGCCCGGTTGTCACTGCGATTGTTCACTCCCGGCGACGCCGACGACCTGTACGCCTACCAGAGCCTGCCGAGCGTGGCGCGCTACTTGTACCGGCCGGCGCACACGCGTGAGCGCAGCGAGCAGGTTGCCGCCGAGCGCGCGGCGCAGACGGCCTGGCGCGCGGACGGGGACAAGCTGGCGCTCGCTGTCTGCCGACGCGATGAGCCCGGCGTCCTTGGCGAGGTGAGCCTCACCCTGGCCGATGCCCGCGCCGCGCAGGCCGAGATCGGCTGGACTCTCGACCCAGGTCACCAGGGGTACGGCTACGCGACCGAGGCGGCCGCGGCGCTGGCCGGGTTTGCCTTCGACACGCTGGGCGTGCACCGGCTCTACGCACGGCTGGATGTGGAGAACACCGGATCTGTGCGGGTCTGTGAGCGCCTCGGGATGCGCCGGGAGGCGCACCTGGTCGAGAACGACCTCGACGGGGATCGCTGGGGCAGCGAGTACATCTACGCGGCGCTGTCCGCGGATCTTGGCAGTCGATCAGGCGATTGAGCCCGACGCCACCTCCTGTTCGTGTCTTCCCTACGGAGAATCCCGGTATGTCTGGTGGGGGATGGCCTGTTCGAGGTGAATACCTGAGCAGCACCTCAGCGCCTCAACGGTCAGGAACCGGCTGCAGAAAGCCGGGATTCCCGGCCGGGCCACGCAACACGCCGCCCTGCGCGACCTCGCCAGGCCCTGCCCGAGGCGGCGATCAGCCGGTTGCTCGGCATCAGCATCGTCTCCGTCGACCGCTGGAAAGCCGGCGGTCAATGGACGAGCCACGCGGCCGTGGTCGCCCGACGCCCGTAGCCCGCTCTGCACGCCGCCTAGCCGATGATGCCAACAGCTTCGTCAGCTAGCCAGGATGACGGAGGCGACCGTCCTCCATCCCGCGTCGGTCCGGGCGGCGAGGAAGAGGGCACGGACACGCTGGAACTCCCGCCACTGGCGGTCCTGGCGCGCCCAGGTCACCTCGATCTCCGTGGCCCGCTCGTTGAGCGCGCGCACCACCGGGTCGAGGGCCTTGCTGCCTCCGTAGTCGGCGTTGCGCAGTGCGCGCAGTTCGTGTCCCAGTCCCTGGGAGAGTGCCTCGGCGGAGGTGAGCACGGTGTGCGCCGTGCCGGTGGTCATGCTGATCGGCACGGAGAAGTAGTCGAGGAGCGGCGCGGGATCGGTGCTTCCTTCGCCGCGAGTTCGATGAACGTCTCGACGTAACCGTCGAACCATGCTTGTGCTTCGTTCGCGACGGCGGGCGGATCGGTGTGCGTCATGGGTTCGTGGCCTTTCTTGCGGTGACGTCAGACGTGGGTGCCTTGGAGGGGTGTCCTTTGCCGCCGTGTCACCGGTTCGCGAAGGCGTTGGTGCCGGTCAGCTGTGCGGACAGGGTCCACAGGCGTGCGGCTTGTTCGGGGTCGACCGCGTAGGGCCGTACTCCAGGTGCGTCGTCCTAGGAGAGCGGGGCGATGTCGCGGTCGTTCAGGTAGACGCCGCCGGTGTGGGCCAGCTGCGGGGAGGTGGCCGCCCAGACCTGGGGGGCGTCACAGCCGCGGTGAAGGGCACCGAACCCGCCCGACGGCATTCGGTCCATCCCCCGCTCCGGCCGCTCTTCCGAGCCCTGCGACGCGAACGTCGCGGCGCCGCTTGCGCGCCGCGGACACGAGCTTCCCCGCGCCTCCAACCTGGGGTAGCGCGAGATCATGCTGAGCTTCCTCCCGGTCGCATGATGCCCTGATCAGCGGAAAGCCGTTGTGACACAGCTTCTCAGAGCACACCGCACCCGAGTCACGGAGCAGCTCGCCCAGCAGCAGGCACATAGCCGAGTCAGTGGGGAGCAGACCTGCAACGCCAGTCAGGACGGCAGTGGCGCCGGGAGCGACCCAAGGAGCCGGTCCCCTCCACTCCGGCCGGCCGCACCGTGCTCAGCCCGATGGCCGAGTTCGGCAGTTCTCGGTATCCGGCCGCGCCGGCCGGGAACACCTCGGTGCCGATCACTGCCCCGATCAGGGAGAGCACAGCAGCCACGGGAGCGTCCGGTGCGTATCCGTCCTTGAGCCTGAGCCGGTTCAAAGTCCCTCATGGGACGTCGTAGCGTCCGGAATCGTGCTGCGCCATGGAATGACCGCGAGGGTGGCTGCCAGGCTGACGCTCCCTGCGGTCAGGGCGCTCGCTGTGAGGCCGTCGACGAACGCCTGCCGGGCGGCCGGGAAAGGAGGCAGTACGGCGGCCGGGGTGGCCGCCGCGGCCATGGGGCCCAAGCGGTCGGTGATGACGGTGCTGAGGACGGACCCCTGGACGGCGACGCCGAGGGAGGCTCCGACCTGGCGGGTGGCGTCGTTGACCGCCGATCCCAGTCCGGCGTGGCACGGCGGGACCGCGCCCATGACGGTCTCCGTACCGGCGGCCGCGACCAGGCCGGCGCCCAACCCGGCGACGACTTCGAAGACGAGTAGATGTCCGTAGCCGGAGTCGGCCCGGGTACGGGCCAGCACGGCGAACGCGGCGGTGGTGAGGAGGAGTCCGGCCGCGATCGGTGTTCGCTCGCCGTTCCGGGTCAGCAGCCTTGGTGCTGCGAGCGAGCCCGCGGCGAGGGCCCCCGCCAAGGGCAGAGTGCGTAGGCCGGCCTGCCAGGGGGTGTAGCCCAGGACCCCTTGGAGGTAGAGGGTGATGACGAAAAGTGCTCCGTACATCGCGAAGGACAGCAGCGTAAGAGATGTGGCGCCGCGCACCACGCCGGGCAGCCGTAGCAGGGGCAGGGGCAGCATCGCGTGGTCGGCGCGGCGCTTCTGGTGCACGACAAACGCGGACAGCAGGGCGGCCGCCAGGGTGAAAGCGGTCAGCACCGGTGCGCTCGTCCATCCCTTCGAAGGGCTTTCGATCACTGCCCAGACGAGCGTGAGCAGTCCGCACGCCGACATCATCGCGCCCGGGAGGTCGACCCGCTCCCCGCTGCGGCCTCCGGCACGGCGGAATCCGCACTTCGGCACGACGAGCAGGGTGAGAACCAAAGTCACAGCCACGATCGGGACGTTCACCCAGAATCCGGCGCGCCAGGAGAAGCCCTCGACGAGGGCACCGCCGAGGACGGGCCCTGTCATACCGCCCACGCCGAGGGAGGCGGCCCAAAAAGCGATCGCCCGGCGGCGTGGGGCGGGGGCGGTGAAGAGGCTGGTGATGATCGACAGAGTGGCAGGCATGAGCAGCGCGGCCCCGGCGCCCATGCCGCAGCGCGCGGCGATGAGCCAGTCCGGGTCCTCGGCGAGGGCTCCGAGCGAGGATGTGGTGCCGCAGATGGCCAGGCCGATCGTGAAGGCGCGGCGTCGGCCGATCCGGTCGGTGAGGGCTCCGGCGGTCAGGACGATGCCGCCGAGGACCAGGGCGTAGGCGTCGACGATCCACTGGACCTCGGCCATGGAGGGTTTCAGATCGCGGTCCAGGTCGGGTACGGCGACGTTGAGGACGGTCAGGTCCATGCCGAGCAGGAACACGCCGAGGCAGACGACGACAGCGGCCACCCAGCGCTCACGGTCACGGTCACGGTCATCTGTCACCGGATCGCCCTCTGCAGGTCCTTGGTGAGTTGCCGCACCAGGGCGGGAGCCTGGTGGAGCGGGTATGTGTGGCGCCCGGCGAAGAGGTGGGGTGTCGTGGGGGTGGTGAACAGGTCGTTCCAGCCTTCCAGACAGCCGGGCGGAACCAAGGGGTCGGTCTCGCCCCCGTACAGGGCCAAAGACACCTGCAGCGGAGGTTCGTCATGGTGGCGGTGGTGCAGGGCGAGGACCAGGTCGGCGAGATGCGGCGTGCACAGCCGGGTCACGGTCACCGGGTCTTCGAGGAGTTCGGCGGGGAGCGGCCCTACCAAGTCGGTGAACGCGTCGAGGCCCGACGTCACCAGGGTGGCCAGGAGCCGTTCGAATTCCCGTTGGTGGGGTGGGGGAAGGGCGGACAGGGCGACGAGCGCGGGCTCACGCCGAGTGGTGCGGCGCAGGCGTCGTGCGGTCTCGTGGGCGAGCAGGGCACCGAAGCTGTGCCCGAACAGGGCGAAGGGCCGTGAGTCGGTGGCATCGTCGGTGAGGGAGGCGAGTGCGGCGCTGAGTGCACTCGGGTCGGTCGGTGACGGCTCGTCGCGACGGTTGCCTCGGCCGGGCAGGGCGAAGGCGTACGGCTCGACGGTGGCCGGCAGCAGGTCGGCCCAGCGCTGGTAGAACTCCGGGCCCGAACCGCCGGGCGGCAGGCAGTACAGGCGTACGGCTGCTTTCGGGCGGTGGGCGAGGCGGACAAGTGTGGGCACGGATGTGGTCCTCGTCTGCCTTTTCAGCGGCTTGGGTGGAGGAGGCCGAGTACACGCCGGCCGAGTGCGGCGAGGTTCGGCGATCCGGCGAGTTCCATGGTGGTCAGTTCGCAGCCGAGCCGTTGCTGCAGCAGGGTGGCGAGTTCGGCGGCCAGCAGGGAGTCCACGCCCAGCTGGTCCAGGCGCCGGGTCCGGTCGACGCGGTCGGGGGTGGTCTGCAGGACGTGGGCGAGGAGGTCGGCCAGGACGTCCTCGACGAGTACGGTCGCCTCGTCGGGCGCGGCCTGCTCCAGCACCTGGCGCAGCCGCTCCGCCCCGTCGGTGTGCTCGGCCGGGGGCAGCAGTTCGGCCGTACGGGGTGCGGTGAGGATGTGCAGGAAGCGCTGCATTCTTCCCCAGTTGAGGTGTCCCACGGTGACCGCGGTGGCGTCGGGGTCCGCGAGGAGCCGCTCGAGGGCGGCGAGCGCGTCGGCGGTGGCGAGTCCTTCGATGCCCAGTGCTGTCAACTCGTCGTTGCGTTCGGTGCGATGCACGTAGCCGTTGTCGGCGATCACGCCCCACTGCACGGCGAGGGCGGGCAGCCCGGCCCGGCGCCGGTCGTGTACGAGGGCTTCGAGGGCGAGGTTGGCGGCCACGTACGACGACTGCGCCAGATTGCCGACCACGGCGGCGGCCGAGCTGTAGACGACGAAGAAGTCGAGTGCGCGGTCGCGGGTCAGCTCGTCCAGCACGTGCCCGGCCGTCATCTTGGGAGCCAGAACGGTGCGTACCCGGTCGTCGTCCAGTTCTTGTAGTGGAGCGTCGTCGAGGACCATCGCGGCGTGGATGACTCCGGCGAGGCGCCGCCCTTCGGCATCGAGGTCGTGGATGATGCGGCGCATGGCGTCCGGGTCGGCCGCGTCGGCGGCATACGCGTCGACTCGCACGCCGAGCGTGGTGAGGTCGGAGAGCAGTTCGGCGGCGCCGGGCGTGTGTGCGCCGCGACGGCCGATCAGGGTCAGATGACGGGCCCCGCGGGCGGCCAGGTGGCGGGCGGTGGCGGCGCCGAAGCCGCCCAGCCCCCCGGTGATCAGGTATCCGGCGTCGGGGTCCAGGGCAAGGGGAACGGTCGCGGGGCTGATGGGCACGGGTTCGGCGGCGTCGAAGGTGACGACGACCTTCCCGACGTGCCGGGAGTGCTGCATGGCGACGAACGCCTCGCGGATCCGGGTGGCCGGGTAGACGCGATGGGGCAGCGGGCGGTAGGCGCCCGAGTGGACGGCCCGGGTGATCGCCGCAAGATGAGCGTCGGCCAGTGGGGAGGTGTCGGTGAGCAGGGCGGCGACGTCCACCCCGTGGAAGGAGAGGTTGTCCCGGAAGGGCGCCAGAGCGAGGGAGTTGTCGGCGAGGAAGTCACGCTTGCCCAGTTCCACGAACCGGCCGTGAGGTGCCAGGACGCGGAGGCTGCGTGCCATGGCGTCGCCCGCCAGGGAGTTGAGGACGACGTCCACGCCGCGGCCCTGGGTGATCGTGTCGACCTCGTCGGCGAAGCGCAGGGTGCGCGAGTCGAGGACGTGCCCGATGCCGAGCAGCCGCAGCAGGTCGCGCTTGGCGGGGCTGCCGGCGGTGGCGATGACCTGCGCGCCGACGTGCTGGGCGTACTGCAGGGCGGCGAGGCCCACGCCGCCTGCCGCGCCGTGCACGAGTACTGTTTCGCCGGGCTGCAGGCGGGCCAGGTGGGCCAGGGCATGCTGCACGGTCAGGAAGACGGTCGGGAGCGTGGCGGCCTCGGTGAAGTCCATGCCTTCCGGGAGCGGAATCACCCGGTCTGCGCGGGTCTGGGCGTGTGAGCCGTAGCAGCCGATGGCCAGGCAAGCGACCCTGTCGCCGACGCTGAGGTGTTCGACGCCGGCGCCGACGGCGGCGACCGTGCCCGCGCACTCCAGACCGATCGGTTCCGCGTCGAGTCCGCACGGCGCCACGGGCGGCGGCACGAGGCCGGTCGCGGTCATGATGTCGCGGTAGTTGAGCGCGGTGGCCGCGACCTCGACCACGATCTCACCCGCTGCCGGTTGCGGCATGCGGGCCGGACGCCAGCCCAGCCGGTAGCGCAGACCGGGCTCGTCCAGCGTCAGGGTGTAGGGGACGGCAGTGCCTGACACCCCTGCCGCCGCAGCGGGCGCCGGATCCGACGTGTACGGGCGCAGCCGCGTCACGAACCGCCCGCGGCGGGTCAGCAGCACCTCGTCGTCGGCTGGGCGGGCCGTCAGCTCCTCGGCGAGCCTCTCCTCCGCGCCGGCTGCCAGGGCGAGGCGCCGGACGGTCAGCCGCGGTTGCTCGTTGGCCAGACTGCGGGCCGCTCCCCATACGGCCGCGGCGGCGGACGGCGGGATGTCCTGGGCTCCGCACACCACGAGCCACACGGTGACCGCGCGGTCCTCGGGCAGCTGCCGGGTGGCGGTCGCCATGGCGCGCAGCACGGCCAGGTCGCGGACGGCAGTCTCCGTGGCGCAAGCCGCGCCAACACTGCTCCGCTCGGCCAGCAGGACCACGTCGTCGGTGCCCGCGAGGAGTTCGGACCATCGCTGCGGCGACTCACTCGCGGGCTGCGCATCGACATCCAGAACCCTGGCGGCTGCCGGCGCGAGCGGCCCGCCGGTCAGGTCGGCCACCACGGGCGGACGTACGAAACGCGGATCAGGAGCCACGGCCGTCGGCCCGGGGCGCGGAGCCCGGGTGGTGAGGATGACGGAGTGGTGGTCGTACGCGGGCTGTGTGGCATCGCCGGGTTGCACGGTGCCGGTGAATCCGCACTCTTCCAGCAACCCGGGCCATTGCTCGCGTACCAGCAGCGGTCCGTTCGGACGCAGAGCGGTGTCCTCGGCGCTCCAGAAGGAGTCCAGCAGCCCGAACACCGGTGTGAGCGAGGCCGGGTCGTGGCTCTCCAGCGCGAGCAGCTGTCCGCCGTCGGCCAGCAGGTCGCCGATCCGGTGCAGGGTGCGTCGCAGATCCCGCGTGGCGTGCAGCACGTTGGCGGCGATGACGAGGTCGTACGAGGCAGGGGTGAAGCCTTGGGCGCCCGGGTCGGCGTCGAGGTCGAGGCAGCGGTAGTGGACGAAGTCATGCTCGGCGAAACGGTCCTGGGCCGCAGGGAAGAAGGCCGAGGACACGTCGGTGTAGGTGTAGTGGGTGCGCTCTGGCGGCAGATACGGCAGGAGCGCCGCCGTCAGTCCGCCGGTTCCGGCGCCGACCTCCAGCACGCGCAGTGGCCGGCTCTTGGGCCAGGCCGCGACAGCCGCCTGAAGCAGGAGGCGGGCGGTGCGGTACTGGTGGTGCATCACGGGCGTGCTGTCGTAGAAGCGTGCGGCCAGGGCGTCCCGCTCGGCGAACAGCAGCGCGAGAGGATCGGTCCGCCCGCGCAGCACGTCCGCCAGATGCAGCCCGCAGACGCCGTAGGTCAGCGCCGCGGTGGCCTCGGCAGGGAAGGCCAGGAGCGCTTCCCGGAAGACCCGGTGCGGCTGTGGTTCCTCGGCCAGGTGCCACCGGCCGCCCTCGCAGGCAGTGAAGACGCCCTGACCTACGGCGTTCTCGAACAGGGTGGTCAGCAGCTTGCGATGCCGGGGCTGCACACCGGCCGCGAACAGGTCGCCCAGGGTGAACTCGTCAGCCTCTGACAGGAGTTCGCGTACGGCTGCTGCGGTCAGATGTGCGTTCAGGTGCAGGCCCCGGGCGCGGGCGCTGTCGTACGGGTGGGCCCGCCATTTCCGGACCGCCTGCGACAGTTCCGCTGCGCAGGCGGCGAGGGTGACTGCGGGCGCGGGCCAGGGCGAGGTGGCGGCGGGCGTGGGCAGGGGGGCGGCGCGCAGGACCTCTGCGAGCTGCTGGGGCGCGCGTGCGCGCGCCGCGTCGAAGCGGCGCAGCCGGCACCCGAGCGCTTCCAGGGCCACGGTGCCGTCGTCGGCCATGACGGTCATGTCCCAGACCGCCTCGCGTGCGGTGCGGGCACGCAGGCGCACATGGACCAGCCCGGTTCGGGGCAGCGGCTTCCAGGAGCGCACGGTGCCGATGCCGGCGGGCAGGTAGGCGGCCGGTGCGCCGTCACGGTCGGCGCAGCGGTCGGTGACCGCAGCGAGCAGTGGCAGGCCCGCCTGGAGCGCGCCGTCGAGGAGGGTCGGGTGGGCAAGGGGAGCGTCGGCGAGGTCGACGGTGGCGGCGTAGGAGGCGAGCACCTCACGGCCGTCACCGGCATCGGTCCGCAGCCCGGTCAGGGTACGGAACGCGGGACCGTAGGGCAGGCCCGCGCGGGCGCAGACTGCATAGTGGTCGGCTGCGCTCATCTCGCGGGGCAGACGAGCGCGCAGCGCCTGCGGGTCGGCGCCGGGCGGGCATGCCCGCAGCAGCTCTCGCACCCTGCCACGGGCGTGCTCGATCCACGTACCACCACGGTCGTCACGGCTGGAGACGGTGAAGGCGCCGTCACGCTCCAGTGCGGTGTGGACGGACACGGTTCGGTCCTCGTCGTCGCCCGGCAGGCTCAGCGCACGGCTGATCGAGATGTCGTGCGCCTCGACGGGTGCGCCGTGTACGGCTTGCCCAAGGGCCAGGGCCATGTCCACGTAGCCGGCCGCCGGTACCACGACCGTCTCGCCGACCAGGTGGTCGGCAAGCCAGCCCCGCGCGCCGGAGGAGAGCTCCTGCTGCCAGGCGGGTCGAGCCCCGGGCAGACGTGCGCCAAGCAGGGCGTGGGGCGGCTCCGTCGGCTCGCCGTCCTCCTCGGTCGGCGTCTCCAGCCACCATCCGGGAGCGCCGTTCCAGTGCCGTTCGCGCTGCCATGGGTAGGCGGGCAGGTCGACCACCCGTCCGCGACGCGGGAAGTGAATGCTCCAGTCGGTGTCGGCTCCACACGCCAGCAGCTGTGCGACGGCGGAGGCGAGCGCGCCGGGGCCTGAGGCAGTGCGCGTGAGTGTGGCAATCACGGCGACGGGTCGTCCGGCATCCGTCGTGACACGCCGCAGATACGCGCCGAGCACCGGGTGCGGGCCGATCTCCACCAGGACGTCACAGCCCGCCTCGCCGACGAGGGTGTCCACCGCCTTCTCGAACCGCACCGGTTCACGGACGTTGCGCCACCAGTAGTCGGCGTCGAGGGCCGCGTCACCGTGGAGCCGCCCGGTGACCGTGGAGACCAGGGGAATGCGGGCGGGTCGCGTCGGCAGTCCGGACAGCGTGGCTGCGAGGGGTCCGCGCAACTCGTCCATGGCCGGGCTGTGAAAGGCGTAGTCCAGCCCGAGGTCACGGAAGAACACATTGCGCACGCCGAGTTCGACGCCGAGTTCGGCGAGCGCTTCGGCGTCCCCGGCGACGGTCACGTCACGGGCGCTGTTGATCCCGGCGACGACCAGCCGCTTCGCCCGACCGATTGCGAAGATCAGCTTCTCGGCGTCCGAGGAGCTGAGCCCGACGGCCGCCATTCTCCCGCACCCAGCGGTCGCGCCCTGGGCCCGGCTGCGCGCGGCGATCACCCGGCAGGCGGCCGCACGGTCAAGGGCTCCCGCGCAGTAGGCGGCCGCGACCTCGCCCACGCTGTGCCCGCACACCGCATCAGGCGCGAACCCGCGTGCCGTGAGAGCCGCGGCCAATCCGGCCTGCAGGGCGAACAGCAGCGGCTGGGCGATCTCGGTGCGCTGCCACACCTCTCGCCCGCGGGGTGCGGCCATCTCTTCCCTGACCGACCACCCGAGCAATGGTCGCAAGGCCACATCGATCGCATCCACCTCAGCGGTGAATGGGGCGTCGACATCCAGCAGTTCCGCTCCCATACCGGCCCACTGGGAGCCGTTGCCACTGAAGACGAATCCGATACGGCCACGCTCCACACCGACCCCACGGGCTGCGCCCGGCGCGGGCTCACCTCGTGCCACCCGCCGCAAGGACCGAGCCGCCGCCGACGGATCGTCAGCCAGCAACGCGACGCGATGCTCGTACCGGGCCTGACGACGGCACGCCGTGTAGGCCGTGTCGTAGAAAACGTCTGGAGCCAGCTCCTCCAGGCGCTCGGCCCAATGGCCGGCGGCGGCCTCCAGCGCCTGGGGTGTACGGGCGGACACCACCAGCGGGAGCGGGCCGCGGCGGTCGGAACGCGAACGGTCGTACGGAAGGCCGTCGGCGCTGTGAGAGCCGGACCGGTTGCGCGGCTCCGGGGCGGAGGTGAGTACCACGTGAGCGTTGGCCCCGCCGAACCCGAAAGAGTTCACCCCGACCACGAGGGGATTCCCCGGAAGGTCACGGGGTTCGGCCACCGGATCCAGACCGAGCCCCGCAAAGTCGATCCGCGAACTCAGGGGAGCCGTGTGCAGCGTCGCGGGGATCCGCCGCTCCCTCAGCACCAGCAGCGCCTTGAGCAGGCCGGGCACGCCGGCCGCCGCTTCCAGGTGCCCCAGGTTCGACTTCACCGATCCGATCGGCAGCGGCGCACCTGGCGTGCGGCGCCGCCCGAGCGCCTCCCCCAGTGCTGCGCACTCCACCGGATCGCCGGCCTGTGTACCGGTGCCGTGCGCCTCGATGTACGCCACCTCGGCCGCACCGATGCCCGCCTCTGCGTACACCAGGTCCAGCAGAGCGGCCTGGCTGCGCGCGCTCGGCAGCGCCAGCCCGACTGTACGGCCGTCCGCGTTGACACCGCTGCCACGGATCACCCCGTGGATCCGGTCACCGTCCGCCAGCGCCGCCGTCAGCGGCTTGAACACGAGCACACCGGCACCCTCGGAGCGCACGAAACCGTCCGCGTGCTCGGAGAACACGTGGCACCGCCCGGTGGGCGAGAGCATCGACGCCTGTGCGAACCCGACGCTCTCCCACGGGTTGAGCAGCACATTGACGCCGCCCGTGAGCGCGAGCGCACTACGCCCGGACCGTACCTCCTCGCACGCCTGGTGCACGGCGGTCAGCGTCGACGAGCACGCCGTGTCCACCGCGAACGAAGCGCCGCGCAGGTCGAAGAAGTACGACACCCGGTTCGCCGTGTTGCAGGACGCCATGCCACTCATGGAATAGGCGTTGGTCGTGCGTGGCCGCCGCTGCTGCAGATCGCCGTAGCCGTGGGACGAGACCCCCACGATCACCGCCGTATCGCTGCCGGCCAGCGCCGACGGGTCGATGCCCGCATCACCGAACGCCTCGACGGCACACTCCAGAATCAGCCGCTGTTGCGGGTCCATCACGGATGCCTCCTTCGGCGAGATGCCGAAGAACTCCGCGTCGAAAGCGGCCACGTCGTCCAGGAAACCGCCCGCGGACGTGTACATGCGGCCGGGGCGCGGACGTTTGCCGGCCGACACGAACCGCGCCACGTCGAACCGGTCGCCCGGCACCTCGCCGACCAGGTCCCGGCCCTCCGCCAGCGCCGCCCACAACCCGTCCAGTGACCGGATCCCTCCGGGTAGCCGGACCCCCGTCCCCACCACCGCGACGTCTCCGCCACGGGCCTCTGCGTGCCCGAGCGGGGCAGGGCCGCTTAGGGCCACGGCGTCTGCTGCGGAAACACCGGACATCGGGTGAGCGTGATCATTCGCCTGGGTCACGCCCCGGACAACTCGCCGCGCCCATGTGGGGTTACGGCCGTCGACGAGTAGTGGGACAACACGTTGAGGCGTTGCGGGCCGAGCGGTGGTGCGGTGCTGCGCTGGGCGCAATCACACCCCTGGCCGGACAGATCTCCGCAGACTTCTGCGGGCCTCACCGGCTGGCGGCGACAAGCGGTCGAGCGGAGACATCTCGCGGCGCACGAGCTGATCGTCACCGCCACGGCAACCCGCTCGCCGTGGCACTCACCGGCGGAACCGACACGGCATCACCCAGCTCCTGCCACCGCTGGACGCAGTCCCACTGACCTGCGAACTCCCGGACGCCCCCGCCGCGAACCCCCAAAGCCTGTACGCCGCCCCCAGCGGGCCGCCCGGCCCATCCCGCCCGCCCGCCGGGACACCGCACCTCGAGACCGGCGGAGTTCGCCCGCACGCGGGACGCCCGCGGGTGCCGCTGTTCGCAGGGGCTACCTTCCCTTGCGGCTGCGTACCAGCGCGACGAGGGCGATCACCACGATGGTGACCAGGAGCCAGACGCCGACGCGTTCACGCCCGCGCCTTCCAAAACCCCGGCAGCGTCCTGGGCGGCTTCGAACCAGACGGGTTCCGTGACCGCTGCGGGTGAACGGTCGAGCAGCAGCTTGCTCTCGAAGGGGCTGAGACCGGTGACCGTCCGGATCACACGCACCGCATTCGTCTTCCGGTCACCCGCCTCCACCAGCAGGACACTGAACCCTGGTTCTTCCATGCCCTCTCCCCCGGGCCTCCCACAGGCAGGCAGCGCCCCCTTGCTGCCGGACACTTCATCCGGGGTCTCGCCTACGACCCCGGAGCCGCCTTTGCCTGGCCTGCTCGGCTACTGCCTCCGGCAACTGCTGGACCCGCCTCGCCTCCGCGCCAAACGTACGCACTGAGCAGAGGCACCGCACGATCGTCCGCGAGTTGCGGAACCGTGTGCTTTGGCTCCGTGCCGGTGCCCGAGCCGGCGTCCCCTGCCGTGCCCGTGACGCCCCTGTCATGCCGGCTGTCACGCGCCGTCCAGCCAAGCGACAGCGGGCGCGTGAATGTTTCCTCTGGGCGCGCTCTCCAGTGTGTTCAGGGCTTCAGACACCAGCGCCAGTGCGCGCTGATCTGCCAGTTGCCGAGGCTGTGGTCAGTGGCCGCCGCTCGGGGGCTCGCAGTCGGTGCCGTCGGGGTAGCCGCCGAAGGCGTTCGCCTTGGTGGAGTCACCGCTCATCGTTCCCTCCACACACCAGGGAGAGGCGTCGATGTCGATGAGGAAGCCGACCCCGGCGGACCCGTCTTGGTACGTCTGCACCTTCTCGGCTGAGTAGCCGAGACTGGTGAGCGCGTTGCGGACGTCGTCCGGGGCGAAGTCCCCGCGTCGGCGCAGCGGTTCGAGTGTGCGCTTGACGCGTGCGACGGTGGCGAGTCCGTCGCAGCGGCTCTGGCCATGGAGCTGGATGGGATCTTTGAAGCCGTGGTTCTCGGCGTAGTGGTCGGTCGGCGGCACGGTTGAGGCGGGGGAAGCGGCGGTCGTGGGTGCCGTCGCCTCGGGGCTCTCGCCGGGGCAGGCAAAGTCCGCTGGTGTACTCGGTGTCGATATGCCGGTCGGCGTGGGATGCGAACGCCGGTATGCGTCGGCGGGGTCCTCTGCTCCCTGCGTTCCGCACCCTGTTGCCAACAGAACCGTCACCGCCAACGGCAGCATCGCGAGTCGGGTTCTCGTCGTCCTGAGCGTCGTCATCCCTCGATCCTGCCCCACAGCTAGGTGGGGATCATGAGTACTTGTACTCAGGGGACCGCAACACCCAAGGTCAGTCTTTGATGACGCACGATCAATCCAGGGCGCTCGGTGCACAGGTCACTCAGGCTCCCTCCCGGACCGGCCGCGGGCGCGGCGGTGTTCGTCGGCCCACCCGGTGGGCGATCGACCATCCTGTCCACGACCTGTTCCACGGGCTTGCCGCGGCAGAAATGGAAGCGCCGTTGCTGCGGTGCGGGGCTCACGGCCTGCGGATCTACGACTGGGCCCGGGTCGAGGTGTGGCCCTCGCATCGGCCCGACCGCCGCCACCGGGTCACCGCCCGCCGCAGCGTCGCCCGCCCGCAGGAGATCTCCTACTACATCGCCTGCTGCCCTACCGGGACCACGCTTGACGCGCTGATCCGCATCGCGGGCAGCCGATGGGCCATCGAGGAGTGCTTCCAGAGCGCCAAGCAAGAGTGTGGCCTGGACGACGCGCCGCTATCCCAGCTGGCACCGCCACATCAGCCACGGCATGTACCGTTGCAGTGCTAGAGGTGCGATGCGAGGCACTCGCGGTCTGCCACCCGCAAGACACCACAGCATCATCGACGGTGAAACCAGAAGCTCACTGGGGCGACACTGCCGGTCTTCCGTTCTAGCCAGCAATAGGGCATCAATCGGAAATCGTTCTCCGAACTGCGGTCAGAGCCAGATTCAGATACCGCCAGCACCGGCTGACCGTCTGCAGAAGGCGGATCGCGCCGTCCCGCCTCGGCGTGCGGTAGGGAGCACCCGCTGCCTGTGGCACCGGGCCAGGAGCCCTGTAGTCGACAACTCTGCTCGTGCGCAGGTGACAGGAGGAGCTGGGCCATGCCTCAGCAGAGGCCGCCCGATACAGGCCAGCTTCAGCGCTGGTGGGTGGTCATGCCCACTCCAAAAGCCCTTTGATCAGTACGGAGCAGCCACCGGCCATGGCCAGGGCGAAGACGAGCCGGCGGACCCCCCGTTCTCGGACTCTTGGTGCAAGTGCCCTGCCGATGAGGGCGCCTGCTGCCATGGCCGCCACTGTCACCCCCCAGGCTGACCCGCTCAACCGTGGTACGCCGTTGACGGCTACTGAGAAGATGTTCACCGCGAGGCCGTAGAACTGCGCGTTCGGCACGAAATCGTAGATGGGCCACCCTGCATTCAAGGCGTACAGGGAGTACGGCGGCCCGCCGACTCCGGCGGCGGAGTTCATGAATCCACCCACGGCGCCCGCAGTCACGGCGCCCTTCGTTCCGGTCAGGGCTGGTAGGCGCGTGCCCCCATCACGAGAGCTACGGCAAGTGTCACAAGAGTCCCGATGCTGGCCAGGAGTACCGGCTCGGGAACTCGGGCGGCCGCCCATGAGCCCGCAGGCACTGTGCATGCCGCAGCGATGACCAAGGGAAGCATGGCGCCGATCCGTACACGTCGCCAACTCGCGGCGAGTCCGATGACGCTGATGACCCCTGCGGCACAATTCGCGAGCACGACCCCCTGCGCCGGCCCGAGCATCAGAGCGAGCACGGGGACCGCGATGAGAGCGAAGCCCATACCTGTGAGCCACTGCATCGAAGCAGCCAGCATGACTGTGGCGCCCAGCAGTAGCTCAGGCGCTCCTATGCTCACCATCGGCACGCTCCTGTCGTCACCCCGATGATCGGGGCATCCTCATAACACGTTGGCCCCGGAGGCAATGGCCTGGCAGGCAAGCCCCATCGCTACCGGAGCCGGTCGATTGCGGTGTCCACAACGGCGAGAGATCGCGGAAAGGCCCCTAACGTGATGTCTGGCCGACCGGCCGCGCCGCAGTTCTGGTAGTAGTTCCGCGTCGGGGACCAGCGGGACAGCCGCCAGCGCCGAGGAGCCGCCGACTCAGGGCCTCGAAGGCCCCTTGATCGCCTCAGGGTGGGACGTCAGCGCAGCGCGCATGAGGCGGCGGGCGCGGGCCGCGGCGCGCTCGTCGCCGAGGAGTTGTATTTCTTGATTGGCTGCCATGGCGACGCCCGTGAGGGTGGACACGAGGTCCTCGGGGTCGAGGTCCGCGGCGAGGTCGCCGGCGTCCTGTGCAGCAGTGATCTGTTCTGCCAGGAAGCGTCGCCAGCGGGTCACCGCGTCATACAGGCGGGCGCGCAGTTCGCCGGGCTGTCCGTCGAGTTCGCACGAGGCTGCCGTGACGAAGCAACCGTTGGGGAACGGGCTGTCGGTCAGGTAGTCGCACCAGGCGTCGATCACGGCGTGCAGGCAGGGCAGGCCCGGCCCGGTGCCGCGGCCGGGTGCCACCACCGCCTCCAGGAACATCTCCACCGCCCGGTCCATCGCGGCGAGTTGCAGTTCCGCGCGAGAACCGAAGGGGCCGACCACCCCTGCCTTGCTCATGTCGAGCGACTCCGCCAGGGAGCCGATGGTGAGTGCGGACAGGCCCAGGCTGGATGCCTTGTTCACCGCGACGCTGACGATGCGGTCACGGGTGCGGCGGGCTTCGTCGGCCGATTTTCTCATGCTCTCAATCTTACCGAACGACCGTCTGCTATTTTGGCGAACGGTCGTACGGTAAATCTGGGAAGGGTGTCCCCATGCGTGTCCGCTGGCTTGGCTGGGCCGGAGTAGAACTCGAAGCACAGGGCGAGAGCCTGGTGATCGACCTGCTCGGGCGGCCCGAAGGTGTTCTGGAGGGCACGGAGCTCTCGGGCGTGCCATTGCCGAAGGTCGTACCGCCGCGTACGGAAGGTCATGTGCTCGCCGGCCTGTGCACCCACCTCCACCGCGACCACACCGACGCCGGCGCCTTGAGCCGTGCGCTGGCTCCCGGCGGGATGGTCATGCACCCCGAGCCCTTCGGCGGCGACGATCACGAGAACTTGTGGACGCTCAAGGCCGATGCCGAACTCACCACCCACCATCTGCCGCGGCGGTGCATGAGACTGTGGGAGAGTGCGACGGTCGGACCCTTCACCATCGCGGCCGTCCCCGCGGTGGACACCCTCGGCGACCCTCAGGTCTCGTGGGCCGTCGAAGCCGACGGCAAGCGGGTGATCCACCTGGGCGACACCATGTACCACGGTTACTGGTGGCGGGCCGCCCACCGCTACGGCCCCTTCGACGCAGTGCTCACCCCCATCAACGGGCCTACCGTCTGCTTCCCGCACTGCCAGCCGCCGAGCCCCTACCCCTCCGCGCTCGACGCCCGGCAGGCCGCCGTCGCCGCCCGCCTCCTGGGGGCGCGAGCCGCGATACCGATGCACTACGACGGCTTCCACGCCGACGGCTTCTACACCACGCAGCCCGACGAACTCGCCCGCTTCCTCGACGCAGCCACCGGCGAGCCGTACGAGGTCCTCACCCCCGGTCTGGGTGAAGAGTTGACCCTCTGACCGCCGCCTGCCCATCAGCGGCTTTACTGCCGTCCGGCCGTACCCATCGGGGCCTGCGACCCAGCCTGGCCCCGCGAGGGCCTCGTCGAGGTCCTCACGGCGAGTCGTGGGCGCGGCGAACCAGGGTGCCGCGCCGGTCCCGTCCGCGGACCCGGGGCGGCCGGCATCGGCGGCGCGATCCGGTTCCACATCGCATCAGTGCTCACTACTGACCTTCAAAGCGGGGTGTCGGCAGGCGCTGACGGCCCGTGATTCCAGTGATATGCCGGTTGCGTGCGGTGTGCGCAAGGGGCGGACTGACCGACCAGCGGCGGGGCTTCCGCGAAAAGACGCCAGCAACGGATGCTCCGCGCCGGGAGACAGCGGGTCACCCCGAGGTGCTCTCCGCCCAAGTCGGCCCGCTCAGTCACTCGGCCGCTGCGGGGCCACTTCGTCCGGTTCCAGGCTTCTCAAACCAGGCCATCGCTCGGACCGTTGCTTCGCGTCGGGCTCTTGCTGCCGTGAGTGAGGCTCTTGACCCTCACGTGACGTCAGGCTGCATAGTCGGTGCCGTGGAGGATCACTGGACCGTGGGACGCGTGGCCGAGCTGGCTGGCGTAAGCGTCCGCACGCTGCATCACTATGACGACATCAGGCTCGTTCGGCCGTCGGCGCGGACCGCGGCCGGGTACCGGGCCTATTCGGCGGACGACGTGGAGCGGCTGCGGGAGGTGCTGGCCTATCGGCGGCTGGGCTTCGGGCTGCGGGAGGTTGCCGAACTGGTCGGGGACCCGTCCACCGACGCGGTCGCGCACCTGCGCCGGCTGCGCGGCCTCCTGCTCGAGCGGCGTGATCGCACTGACGCCATGGTGGCGGCCATCGACAGGGAACTTGAGGCACGGGCGAAGGGACTGACGGTGACGCCGGAGGAGCAACTGGAGATGCTCGGTGCACGGCTGTACGACGCGATCGGCGGCGCTTACACCGCGACACGGTGTACCGACCCGCGGATCGCCGCGCAGATCTGGGACGCGCTCGGCGACGCGCAGACGGTGCTGAACGTCGGGGCCGGCACCGGCTCCTACGAGCCTGCGGATCGCGACGTGACGGCGGTGGAGCCATCGGCGGTCATGCGGGGGCAGCGGCCTGCCGGCTCGGCGCCGTGCGTGGCCGCCGCCGCGGAGAGCCTGCCGTTCGAGGACCAGTCCTTCGACGTGGCGATGGCCGTCTCCACTGTTCACCACTGGGGGGACCCGATAGCGGGGCTGCGCGAGATGGGGCGTGTGGCCCGCCGCGTGGTGGTGCTCACGTTCGACACCGACGAGCCGGGATGGCAGGACCGGTTCTGGCTCACCCGCGACTACCTGCCCGAGTTCGCCACCGTCCTCGCGGAATTTCCCTCGCTCGCTGGGATGGCCGACGCGATCGGAGCCCGCACCGAGCCGGTGCCCATCCCGTGGGACTGCGCCGACGGCCTGTTCGAGGCGTACTGGCGTCGGCCGGGGGCGTATCTGGAGGATCACGTGCGCCGTGCGATGTCGGTGTGGACGAGGGTCGGTCCGGAGGCCGAGCAGCGGGCGGTGCGAAGCCTCAGCGACGACCTCGACTCCGGCCGGTGGACCGAGCGCAACAGCGACCTCGCCGACCTCGACGCGGCAGACCTCGGCCTCCGCCTGCTCATAGCTTGACCCGCGTCCCATGTTCAACGGCGTGGCGGTTGCTGGGCAGCCCGCTGGTGCCTGACCCGGCCGGCCCGGCAGATCTGTCCAGCGGCTCGCGCTCCGCCGGACGCTACTCGGTGCGCAGCGCCGTGGCCGTACGGGCCTTGGCCGCCCAGCCGGCCGGAACCAGCGCGCCCAACATCGCGATCACGGCCCCGCCCAGCCCCAGCAGGACCAGTTGAGCAGGGCCGTACACATCGAGGACCGACGACGGCATACCGGTGCCTACGGCACGCCCCATCTCCGGCATGACAACGTGGTGCAGCGCGTACCCCGCCGGTACGCCGATCAGCCCTCCGATCACCCCGATCGTGGTCACCGAGGCGAGCACGAGGCTCATGGTCTGCCCCGGCGACATGCCGATCGCCTTGCAGACGCCCAGCTCGTGGACACGTTCCCGGGTGTCCAGGATGACGGAGTTGAGTACGCCGAGGCCGGCCACGGACACCAGCATGAGGGTGAGCAGCACCGCCATCGCATCCATGACGAGGATGACGCCCTTCTGCTCCGACGGGGCGTTGGTCGCAGCGTCGCCGCCCAGCGGCTGCACGACCGCGGCGAGCTTCCGGGCATACTCGTCGGCGGAGACACCGGGCTTCACCTCGACGAGGAAGGTACTGGGCTCGGCCGACCGGAAGTTGGCCATGTCCGCGTGGATCTCCAGCTCGTTGCCCGAGGTGTCGAAGGACTCGCCCACGATCCGCAGGTTCGCACTCTCCTTCTCGTAGGTCACCCGCACCGTGTCACCGATCTTGGTGCTCGTCCTTTCCAGGAAGCGCGTGGGAACGACGACCTGCCCCTTTCCGGTGATCCAGTGCCCGGAGAGCATCTCGTAACTGCCGGAGCGCGAATCGCCCTCGTAGAGGCTGGCCCGAACCGATCCGGAGATCCCGGCCACGGCGACCTCGCCCTGGGCCTTGCCGTAGTACGATCCCGTGCCCGCCTGCGACGTGATGGCAGACCGCACCGTCGCCGGTGCGGCGACCTTGGGTCTGGACGGGCTTGCCACGCCGCCACCCGCGGGAGACGGGCTTGCCGCGCCGCCCTCTGCAGGAGGAGGCGAAGGGGGAGCGATGTTGTTCAGCTTGGTTGTCGTGACCGTGACCGCGGCACGGCTGTCGGTGTCCTGGGAGGCGCCGACCTCGCTCAGGGACGAGGTCAGCCCCACCGCGAAGGTCGTCGCGACCGTTCCGAACGCCACCGCGAGCAGCATGGCGAGGGTACGGACCGGATGCGTGAAGGGGGTGGCGAGCCCGTAGGTCACCGGTCGTGGCAGCGGCAGCTGCCCGATCGCCCGGTGGGCCCACTGGCCGCGCCCCGTGCGCGGCGACCGGCCGACCGCGATGGCCTCGACCGTACGCAGCCTTCCGGCCCGTAGTGCGGGAAGCAGCGCGGCGAGCCCCACGACGACCAGGGTGGTGGCCGGCACCGCGACGTCCACCCACCAGGCCGTCGAGAGCGAGACGGTGCCGTACATCTCCTGGGTGTCGCCCAGCAGCGGCACTGCCAGGAGGTTTCCCAGGACGACCCCCGCGGCGATGCCTGCGCCGGCCGGAATCAGTGCCTGGGCCACGTAGGCGCGTACGACCTCGCGTGGGGTGAAGCCGATGGCCTTGAGAATGCCGATTCTGCGCAGGCCGGTGCCGACCGCACCGCTGATCACACTGCTGACGATGATCACTGACATCACGATGCCGAGCACACCGAAAGCCATCACGAACGGGACGGTCGCCGCCGCACCCTGATCAGCGGCGCGCTTGGTGTCCAGCCAGGACTGGGTACCCAGCAGCGCCCCGGACCCCACGGAGGCGGCGAGCTTCTTCCGGTCGGCGATGATCTGCCCCTTCGTGCTTGCGGAGTCGAAGCGGTAGAGCATCTGACTCGTGACGGGGCGGCCCTCCGACGCCAGCGCGTGGACCTGCGCGGGGGTCGCCCAGGCGTCGGCGGTCTTGCTCACCGACACGACGAAACCGACGATCGAAAGCGTCTGGGCGTTCGTGGTGCCCGGAGCCTTCAGGGTGGAGCCGATCTCGATGGCGGGCCCCTCGAACGATGCGGCGAGCACGATCTCGCCCGGCTTCCGCGGCCACCGGCCGGACTTCAGGTCAACGCGGTCCACGTCGCCGTCCGGACCGGACCGCCCGACCATGGTCAGCGTCGCATGCGGAAGCCCGTGTGATCCACCGGGCGGAACGCCGTGGAAGGGTACGGCCCCGCGCTCGCGGCAACGCCGGGCAGGTTCCCGGTCTTCGCCAGCTGCGCCGCACTCGCCTTGGCAGGATCGAACTGCGCGGTGATGTGCGAGCCCTGCTGCTTCTTGAAGGCCTTGTCGAAGGGCGCGGCCGCGGCGACCATCAGCGACCCGGCGACCACGGCCGAGGCCACGGCCATCATCGTGGCCAAGGCGATCACCACTGTCTGCACCCGGCGGCGGTTGACGCCGGAACGGACGACCCGGCCCAGCGCGCCGGTACCGAACAGGCTCATCGGACGGCCTGCGCGTAAGAGTCGAGGGCGACGTGACCGTCGACCAGGTGAATGGTGCGGCTCGCGCACGCCTCCGCCAGCGTCAGGTCGTGTGTCACCAGCACGATGGTCTGTCCGGTGCGGTGCAGATCCATCAGCAGATTGCGGACGTCGTGGCCCGAGGCGGTGTCGAGCGCACCGGTGGGCTCGTCGGCGAGCAGCAGCGCGGGCCGGTTGACCAAAGCCCGGGCGACTGCGACCCGTTGGCGTTCACCTCCGGACAGTCGGCACGGGTAGGCGCGGGCATGCTTCAGGATGCCCAGCATCTCCATCAGCTCACCCGCGCGGGCCGCGGCCTTGCGCCGACTCGTCCCGGTCAGCTGGGCCGGGAGCTGGATGTTGTCGGTGACGGTGAGGTCGTCGAGGAGATTGAAGAACTGAAAGGCCACGCCGATGTGCTCGCGGCGGAACTTGGCGAGGGCGTGCTCGCTCAACTGGTCGATCCGTCGCCCGGCCACCGTCACGGCGCCATCGGTCGGCTTGTCCAGCCCGGCGACAAGGTTCAGCAACGTGGACTTGCCGCTGCCGGAAGGGCCCGTCACGGCAAGGGCCTCACCCTTGGCGACGCTGAGCGTGAGCGGTCCGAGCGCCGGCGCGCCGGCGCTGCCGTAGCGCTTCACCGCGCCCTCCAGCTCGATCACTTGATGCATACGAGGTGTCCGTCCTTCACGGTCGCGAGGCGTATGCCGTTGTCGGCCCCGCGAACGTAGAGGCTGCCGCGGACGGGGCGCGTCGGCCGCGGCACCGACATCAGACCCTCCCTCCGGAGGATTCGGCTGCGGAGTCATACCTGAGAAGGAGTCCTCTCGGACAACGCCCTGAACGGACAGGCGGACGCGGGCCGGGCGGAGAGCGCAACACAATGTGGCAATGGAGACGGAAGACCGGCGCAGCTGGCATCAGCAGCTCATCGACGCGTTACGCCCGGAGGCAAGGGCCGCCCCGCTGTCCCGGCGAGCGGTGCGCACCGATGTGGCGCTGGCGGTCGCCCTGACCGTCATCGCCCTGTTCGTGGCGGTGCGCTATCCCGGCGACGGGCCGGTGAACATCGACCCGGGGGCCAATGGCGGGCCCGGGGTCTCGGCCCCGCCCCCGCCGCCCGTCCCTGGTCAGGCACCCGTGGAGGACGAGTCTCCCTCCGTGTCCTGGGTCCTGGTCGTCCTGTCGACGCTGCCGCTGGCAGCCCGGCGCCGGTATCCGCTGGCCCAGTTCGTGGCGGTACTGGGCGCGGCACTGGCCATCGGCAGCTCCGCCTCCTGGATCACCGTCCTGGCCTGTGTCATGGGCGCCTACAGCGCCGTCGTGTACAGCCGATACCGGATAGCGGCGATTGCCGTCCTGGTGATCGCCGCGGCGCTGTCCGGTGTCGCATTCCGCAACGCGGACCCTGTGCTCCCGGGATGGTCCAGCCCGGGATTCGTGCTGCTGGTGGCGGGGATGCTGGCCAGCCTCGTCCGCTACCTGCAACTGCGGCTGGCCTCCAGCCGGGACCGGGTCACACGACTGCAGGAGGCTCAGGAAGAGGCCACGCGCCGGGCCGTCGAGGAAGAGCGCGCCCGCATTGCCGCCGAACTGCACGACATCGTGACCCACAATGTGAGCGTGATGGTGATCCAGGCAGGCGCGGCCCGCAAAGTGATGGACGTGGTACCCGAGCAGTCGAAGGAGGCACTGCTGACCGTCGAGGCGAGCGGCCGGGCCGCCATGGCCGAACTGCGCCATGTGATGGGCCTGTTGGCCGCCCCCGACCACGAGAGGCCCGACGGCCTGGAGCCCCAGCCCGGGCTCGCTCAGCTCGACGCTCTGGTCGCACGCGTACGCGCCACTGGGACGCCCGTGACCATCGAGGTGTCGCTGCCGCCGGAACCACTGTCACCCGGGGTGGACCTCGCGGCGTATCGCGTCGTCCAGGAGGCGCTGACCAACACGATCAAACATGCGCGCGACGCGGAGGCGTCCGTCGCCATCCGTTACACCGACGACTGTCTGGAGATCGAGGTCACGGACACGGGCGGCGCCAAGGACTCCCCGCCGGTGGAGAGCAACGGCCGTGGCCACATGGGGCTGCGCGAGCGGTTGGCCGTCTACCAGGGCGAGCTGACGGCCGGGCCGACAAATGCCGGCGGATACCGGGTCACGGCCCGTATCCCGCGGAGCACCGTATGACGACGGACCAGCCACCGCTGCGCGCCGTCATCGCCGACGACCAAGCCCTCGTACGCACCGGTTTCAAAATGATCCTGGCCGCGGACGGCATCGAAGTGACGGCCGAGGCGGCCGACGGGGCCGAGGCCGTCGCAGCGGTCCGCCGCACACGGCCCGACGTCGTCCTCATGGACATCCGGATGCCGGAGATGGACGGCATCGAGGCCACCAGGCGCATCCTCGGCGACGCCGGCCCGGATGGAACGCGGGTCATCATCCTCACCACATACGATCTCGACCACTACGTCTACGCCGCGCTCACGGCCGGCGCCAGCGGCTTCCTGCTCAAGGACGTCACCCCCGAACACCTGGTCTCCGCCTTGCGCCTGGTGCGGTCCGGCGACGCTCTCCTCGCGCCCACGATCACTCGTCGGCTGATCGAGCGGTTCGCCCGTCGCGACGAACCGCAGACCATCGCCGCGCACCGCGATCTGTCCGACCTGACCCCGCGCGAGCTCGAAGTGCTCCGCCTGCTCGCGACGGGCCTCAGCAACGCCGAACTCGCCTCCCGGCTGTTCCTCAGCCCGACCACGGTCAAGAGCCACGTCGGCCGCATCCTGTCGAAGCTGGACCTGCGCGACCGGGTCCAGGCCGTCGTCTTCGCCTACGAAACGGGTCTGATCACCCCGGGCGGTGGCGCGTAGCTCAAGCGTATGTCCAGCATCCCGTGCGTCGCCGCAGACCAGAAGGCACGTGAAGGACGTGACCGGACGACAAGGGCCGGCATCGAAGTGGAGTGACCAGCACGCGCCGTTCGCAAACTCATCGCTGCTGCTCGGAACGGGTCTGGCTTTCCATCACGGTCTGCTGGAAGGCATGCTCTCCGCCCCGCTCGCCTGCTGCTTTCGTCTGCTTTCCCGCGAAGCAGTATCTCGACCGGGAGCTGGAAGGGTGCTTCCTGAAGATCAGGCACCGTGACGTGGCTCCGGAGGGTGGTTTGATTTGGCCCCGCTGGAACGGAGGTTGAGCTATCGCCTCGGGTCGATCAGGGCAGTTGACGCCTTCTCTGTAGGCGCAGGCTGCGTCTGCAGAGCGTGCTGATGGCGTTGTGCCCAGCGGACAGCGGGTGGTGCTGCCAAGCCCGTCAGCGCGAACATGGCTCCCGCTACATACCACCCAGGACGGCCCCAGGTGATGCAGAGTGCGATGAGCAGTCCTGGTCCGAGGGCTTCGGCGAGGCCGGCGCCGAGGCCGAACACGCCCAGGTACTGGCCGGTGGCCTGCTGTGGGGCGAGAGCGAAGGAGACCTCGAAGCCCGCGGCGGAGTGCCATAGTTCGCCGATCGTGTGGATCACCACCGCGGTGATGAGCAGGGTTGCGGCGGCCCAGGCCGGTATGCCTGCGGACAGTGAGATCAGTGAGCAGGCGATGAGGAAGGCCATGCCTGCCCGGCGGTAGGCGTGTGCGCCGGCGGCGGGTGAATCGACGTTGCGGCTGGCCCGGACCTGGAAGGCGACGACGATGAGGGTGCCGGTGAGCATGGTGGTCGAGATGAGCCAGTGCGGGGCGGTGGTGGCGCCGACGATCCAGAGCGGGATGGCCACGGTGAGTACCTTGAACTGGATGGCCATGATTCCGTCGAGGGCGGTCAGCACGAGGTAGGGACGGTCCCGCAGGGCGATCCAGCGGGGGCCGCCGGTGGTGGGGACGGGCGCGACGGGCGGCAGGAGCGCCAGGATCGCCGCGGAGACCGCGAAGGCGATCGCGTTGCCGATGACCATGAGCTGATAGGCGGTGAGCGTGCCCGCCTGGACGACCCAGCCTGCCAGCACGGCGCCGAGGGAGATGCCGACGTTGGTCACCGCGCGGAGGTATGCCCGGAACTCTTGCGGCCGGTCGCCTCCGTGGTGCCTGATGAGCGGGGAGCGGGCGGCGATTCCGGCCGCCTTCGCCGCGGCGGTGACGCAGACGGCGAGGACGAACGGCCAGAAGCTGTCGGCCAGGACGAAGCATGCCGTGGCCAGGGCCTGGACCACCAGGGTGGCCGCGTAGATGTCGCGCGCTCCGTGCCGGTCGGCTAGATGACCGACCGCAACGCCCAGCGCCAGCGCGAGAAGACCGGCGATGCCGAGCCCGAGCCCCACCTGGCCTGCCGGAAGGTGAACCGCCTCGGTGAAATACAGCACGCCGGCGGTGAGGTAGAGGCCGCTGCCGACGGTATAGATGAAGTTCGAGGCCGCGAGGACGCGCTGCGGTCCGGTGTTCGGCATCAAGCGGGGCATGACAGGGCTCCACGTCCTCGGCGGGCGGTAAGGGCCCGTCCAGCTTGTTGCATATTACTTGCAATAACAAGAGGATCGCGTCAGTAGGGTGACGCCGTCCGGCCTCCATGCACCGGCAACTCGACGAGCGCGGTCAGCCGGCGGCCGGCTCGCGGCCGAGACCAGCGTGCCAGCGGCACCCCAGTCCCGGCCGGGCCGGCAGGCCAGGGCCTTGGCCTCGGCGACCTGCACGGGGGAAGCGGGCGGGGCGCCCGCTGCACCGGCGGTCGGCCAGAGCCGGCAGGCCGCCCCGCCAAGTGCGCACGGAGTCCATGTGCACCCCGACAGCGATTCGCGCGTGGGACCTGCCCCGAGCCGCCGCGAGCAGGATCCGTGACCGGGCCCTGGCCTGGTGCGGAGTCTTGTGACCGTAGGCCGCCTTCTTCAGCCGTTGCCCGTCGGCGGCGGACAGGGCTATGGGGCGGGCGGCAGGAACAGGCAAGGCAGACAGGCCGATCAGCAGAAGTGGATCACAAGGCCGTGAGGCTCTTGCTCATGCCGTCTCGTGGTGGACGGAGTCCAGGGCGGCGAGTTCTTCCTCCGACAGGCGCAGGGAGCCGACGGCGACGTTCTGGGCGAGGTGGCCAGGGTCACCGGTGCCGGGGATGGCCAAGACGTGGGGACCCTGGTGCAGTGTCCACGCGAGCCGGATCTGCGCCGTGCTCACGCCATGGGCGCGGGCGATGGCGTGCACCTCCCGGCTGTGGTCGGTGGTCGCCCCGGCGGTGCGTCCGCTGCCGGCGATCGAGTAGAACGGCACGAACGCGACGCCTTGTTCACCGCAGAGGTCAAGAAACTCCTTCTGCTCGCGGGATGCGCCGATGCCGTACATGTTCTGGACGCAGACCACGGGCGCGATGGCCTGGGCCTCGGCGAGATGGTGGGGGCGGACGTTGGACAGGCCCAGGTGACGTATGAGTCCGGCCTCACGCAGTTCGGCGAGTGCGCCGAAGCGTTCGGCGATGGAATCGGTGCCGACGATGCGCAGGTTCACCACGTCGAGGTGGTCGCGCCCGAGCTGGCGCAGATTCTCCTCGACCTGGCCGCGCAACTGCCCGGGGGTGGCATGCGCCAGCCACTGGCCCGCGGGGTCACGGCCCGGTCCGACCTTGGTGGTGATGACGAGGTCGGCCGGGTAGGGGGCCAGCGCCTGGTTGATCAGCTCGTTGGCCGACCGCAGCGGCGAGAAGTAGAACGCGGCGGTGTCGATGTGGTTCACGCCGAGCTCGACTGCGCGGCGCAGCACACTGATCGCCTGGTCGCGGTCGCGTGGGACGGCATCGGGCGCGAACGCCTCGCCGTGCTGGGTGAGGCGCATCGCGCCGAAACCGATCCGGTTGACCGTGCGGTCGCCGAGCTTCCAGGTGCCCGATGCCGCCGCGGTGATCGTCTGTGAGGTCATGGCGGGATGATCCGCGCACGGTAGGCTGGCCCGCCATTGATTCACACATGTCTGAATCCATCGAGGGGTGGTTGTCCTGGCAGAACTGGCGTTCTCAGCGGGCGATCTGGCACAAGTGCGGTTCGCCGTCTCACCCATGTGGGAGGTCGCGCCCAGCTTCCGGCTGCTGAGGTCTGCCACCGCGCATCCGGTCCACCGCCCCTGGACCGACCAGGTACGCCCACGCATGATGGCCGCCGGGCTGGACCGGGGCTGGCTCTCTGAGCTGATCCCGCCCACCGGCTACGTGCCCGACTTCCTCAACCCGGCCCCCGCCGGACCAGCCCCCACCCCGGCGGCAGAGCGGGATGCGATCCTCCTCTCACCCGCCGATCGGGTGCGCCAGGACCTCGACCACCTGGCCCGCCACCAGGGAAACCTCGGACCCCGGCTGCGAGCCCTGCACAACCACCCGCAGGACCTCCTGGCCAAAGTGACAGAAGAAATCGAAACGTACTGGGAACTGGCACTCGCCCCCTACTGGGCACGCATCCAGGCAGTGTTGGACACAGACATCCTCTACCGCGCCCGCCTGGCCGCCGAGCACGGCACGGGCCACCTCCTCAACGACCTGCACCCGTCCCTCAACTGGGCCGACAACACGCTGCGGATAGCCCGCCGTAAGCAGCCGATGACCCGCACAACGGCAGGCACGGGACTACTCCTGATCCCCTCGGCCTTCACCGGACCGGGACTGCGCACCCGAACAACGCTGCCGGATCCACCCCAACTCGCCTACCCGGCACGCGGCGTCGGCTCCCTGTGGACGGCACGGCCCGCTACACGAGTCGACACCCTCTCCGCCGTACTGGGCCGCTCACGAACCCTGCTCCTGACCGAGTTGGAGATCCCCGCCTCCACCACACAACTGGCCCACCGCACCGGGCTCTCCCCCGCCGGGGTATCCCAATACCTCACCGCACTTCGCAAAGCAGGCCTGGTCAGCGCCCACCGCGCCGGCCGCTCCGTCCTCTACGCCCGCACCACCGCAGCCGAAACCCTCCTCCAAGCCGCCTCCACCTGACCTCACGTCAGCCCCGAAGGACTTCCGGCGCCGACCGCCATGGATCCGTGCCCGCGGTTGAGATCCCCGGTGAGTCGATCGTGCGGCACACCCCAGAGGACCGGGACGCCGCGCAGCCGACGGCTGGTGGGTCTCACCCTCGTCCGGCCAAGCTGCCAGCACGTCGATGGTGGCTCGTACGACCCGGCCCTGCTCGTCCTCGAAGACCTTGCGGTTCCGTGACGGACTCGGCGCCAGCGGCGCTCGCTCACTCGTAGTCCCCGACCGCGCCCGCGGAGCGCAGCGCCGCATTGCGTATGGCGTCGACGTGCCAGCGGACGAACCGGGAAGCGCTGTGGTCGGCATGCAGGGGGTCGTCAGCCCCCGTCGGACGCCGCCGTGCGCGAATACCTGTGGTCGGGCGCCCGCCAGTCCGGTGAGCAGGCCAGTCTCGGCAACGACCCGGCATCCGTAGGTGCCGCAGCAGTAGTGGGACGTCTGGCACACGTCCCCCGCCAAGAACTCGACGTGGTCGACCGCAGGGACGGTCACGTTGGTCCTCCGTTGCCCCGCACGCCGGCGCTCATCCGGGCGACAAGTGGGTCAAGCACAGCGTCGCCCAGCTCAACTCCATCGAGTCCACCCTCGACCTCATCAACAACACCTGACCTGTGGCGGGACCGCCCCGCGGGCGGCCCTGCCACACTCGTTCCAAGGCCGGCCGTCATGGGCTCTCGGCGCTGCCCCTCGGACACCACCAACGCCGAACGGGCTCTCCTCGGCGGGCTGCTGCCCACCCCGGCCGGCGAGACCAGCAAGGGCGGCCGGTCGGAGAAGCATCCCCGCCGCGAGGTCGTCGACGCGATCCGCTACGTCGTGGACACCGGATGCAAGTGGCGGGCCCTCCCTGGACTTCCAGCCCTTGCGCACGGTCTGGACGTTCATGGCCCGCTCGGGCCGCCGCCGGGATCATCGGCCTCTACGGCACCAGCCGCCGCGCGCTAACTAGGCTACTAGCAGAAGACGTTGGGTGTTCGCTGGTTGACGGGGCGGTCGATGAGGGGCAGGCGTTGCCAGGCGCGCGGATTCGGAGTGGCCACGGCGCTGATGCTGAGTGTGGCCGTCGTCGTCGCACTGGGGTCGATACCAGGGGCGGGCACAGGGGATGTCGATCCGGCCGGGCTGACGGTGGGCCTGATGTCCCTGGCCGCCGCATTGTGGTCGGGCTGGATGGCCCTGCAGGCGCTGCGCTGGCAGGAGACCGATCTCGCGGAGAACGCCGACCGACTGGCGGTGGAGGTGCTGAACGCGGAAAGCGCTTCGTGGCTGCAGTTGCTGGGCGCGCACGACCGGACCATCAACGTCCCCTTCGTCCACCACGCAGCCCCCGCGCACGAGGCGTCCGGTGCTGCCCCTCAGGGGACACTCAACGACATTGCAGACTACTACCGACGGCTGGAACCGGGCCGACTGGTTATCACGGGCGCCCCGGGCGCCGGTAAAACCGTTCTGGCCCTGCAGCTCATGCTCGTCCTCCATCAGCGCCGTTCGCCGGGCGATGCAGTCCCCGTACGGCTGTCGCTGTCGACCTTCGACACCGACCGTGCCCTGGAGGAGTGGATCGCCCGCCACTTGATGACCACGTACGGCGTGTCCGAGAAGGCGGCCCACGCCTTGGTGAAGGACCGGAGAGTGCTGCCGGTCCTCGACGGCTTGGACGAGATGGACACCACGCCCCAGCCCGGCTACACCTCCCGTGCGGCTCAGGCGCTGCGGGCCCTGAACGCCTACCAGCGGGGCACGGCCAAGGGCCAGTTGGTCCTGACCTGCCGCAGCAGAGCGTATGAAGCCCTTCTCGCGGTGCGCGAGTGGGCGCATGACGCAGCGTGTATCGAGCTCGTCCCGCTGGACGCCGCGACCGCGTGGGACTTCCTGACCGACCGCGTCGGCGATGCCGACCGCTGGCGGAACGTCCTGGACGCCCTGGCCTCCAGCCCGGCCAGCCCCCTGGCCACCGGCCTGTCCACGCCCTGGCGCCTGACCCTGGCCGCTACGGTCTATGAACAGCGAGCCCCCCGCAGTGGCATATACCCGCGCCACCCGGACGACCTACTCGCCCCAGCCCTGAATACACCCGAAGCGGTGGGCGAGCACCTCCTGCACTTGCTCATTCCCGCAGCCACCGAGGTCAGCGCAGCGCACCGCAACCATGCTCCCTACGACCCGGAGCGTGTCCGCGCCTGGCTGACGGTTCTGGCCCGCTACCTCGACCGGAACGTCATCCCCGGTCGGCCCCCCGGCGAGACGCCGCTGCCGAACACCGATATCGTGCTCGCCGAACTGTGGCCCTTGGCTGGCTACCGTCGGATACGCGCCGTCGTCACCGCCGTCGCCACGGCCATTGCCCTGGCCGTGACTGCGGTGGGGTGGTTCTGGAACCCAGATTTTCCGCCAGCCCTGGCGGTCTTGGTCGGATCGGTCATGCTCGGGCTGAGGGCTTGGGTGAGGCCGGACGGGGCGAAGAGATGGTCCCCGATGAGCAGCTCTCGCTTCAGTGGCGGCACTCACCGAATGACCAAGGGCGCTGCGGTCGACTTCGCTGTCGTGTTCGTAGGGGCCTTCTCGTTCGGGTTTGTGGTTCTCGGACTCTATGGATGGCTCATAGCCGGCCTCCACGCACAATTCGCAGCCGACTTCGAAATCAGGCTGGTGCACGGGCTCGGACTGGGGACCCTGTTCGGTCTCTACCTCGGGGCGATCAGCTTTCAGGAGGGCCACGGGCACGAACGCAAATTCACGGTCCCGGTCCTGGTTGGGCTCACTGTCGGGTCGCTCATCTTCTTGAGCGTGCTCGGCGGGGCGTTCGACTTCGACCACCTGCCCACGACGGGACTCATGGACGGGCTCACGCACGGGCTGGAGTCCGGACTCAAGATCGGGCTCTGGGCCGGACTCGGATGCGGAGCCGTACTGGCGTTCTACAGCGGTGAGGCCGGGTGGTGGTACCTCGCCCTGCTGTTGTCCACCCGGCGCGGCTCAGGACGATGGTTGCCTCTGCGGCTGGGCCGTTTCCTGGACTGGTGCACCCGAACCGGGCTGCTACGAAGGGCCGGGGTGGCTTACCAGTTCCGTCACCTCGAGCTGCAGGACTTCCTTGCCCGCAGGGACGACACCCTGCCCTAGCCTGGAGGCCACAGCGTCGGCCGTACTGCCGCGGCGCCGGCCACGATTCTGCCCCTGCGCCTCCTGCTCAATTACCTGACCCGCTCATCGGCCGCAGAGCTGGCCGGCCAGGGCATCCGCGTCAATGCGGTCGCTCCCGGACCCACGGAGACCCGATCCTCTCGGCCGGGCTGCCGCTCGCCAGGCCAGCCGCATCGAGGTCACGCTCGTCGAGCAGGCCCCGTTGATCACCGAAACCGGCTGGGCGATCAGCCTGAGCGGCCGGCATCTCGAAGCACTGCGGTAACTGGGAACCCGGGAGCCTGACCGCCGATCCCCCCGCCCGAACCATCGGGCAGCTTGGCCGCTCGCTCGAATCACGCCGCCTACTGTGCAGCCCATGCACGCAGGCGAAACAGGCGACTCGCAGCAAGTGCTGGCGCGGCCGGGGCTCCCAGCGCCGGGTGATGGACATGCTCGCTGAACGGATCGCGGGGAGCTATGGCTGAGAAGCTCTCGTGTATTTGAGGGTGAGGGACAGTCCCACCCATAGTACGAAAGAGATGACGACAAGGATCCATCCTGCGGAATTGCCCATGATTCCCAGCGCTACTCCGGCAATGACGAGGACCGCAAACGCGATAGAGGCCAACGTGTAATACATGCGGCTCCGCGCCCGCTGATTCGCCGATGGGCCAAGACCTGCCATGAATGAACCTCTTTCCCCGGGAAAGAGGTGGGCAGCGAAAACGCTGCCCACCTACACGTGCTTGCACTAACCACCGATCAGGTTCGAGACTCCCGTGCTGGCTCCCCAGGCGGCCGCATAGCACAGGGGCTGACCAGCCGCCTCGGACGCTCCCAGTGTGGGCACCGCTCCCGCTGCTGCCACGGCTTCACATCCGAAACCAACGGCCGCGCCGGCTGCGAATCCGGCCACGTCTCCCCACAGCGCCTTGGTGTCGCCCTGTGCGAGGTGGTAGCCGGCCTGCATGACGTCCCCTATGGGACCGAGCCAGTCCACGGCCGCAAGGCCGCTTGGGTCGATGCGGTTGACGGGGTCGCCCTCGGCGTACAAGTAGGGGTTCCGTTCCCGGCCGGAGGGGTCGGGCTGGGTGAAGCGGCCGATGTTGGCGTCGTAGTAGCGGGCCTTCAGGTGGTACAGGCCCGTGGGGTCCTGATAGTTGCCGGCGAACCGGTACGGCTGATCGACCGGTTCGGAGGACTGGGCCAGGATGCGGACACCTCGGGGGCTATAGGTGTAGGAGTCCACCTTGTTGCCGTCAACATCCGCGAGACCGACCACCGAGCCGAGCGCGTCGGTGAGGTAGTAGTACGTCTTGCCCCCGGTCGTCATGGAATTCAGAGTGCCCCCGGGTTCCCGGTTGAAGCCCATGTCGAGACCGGCCGTCGTCTTCGCAGACAAGCCGAGAGGACCGTTGTGGAAGTACGTATCGCCTAGCTTGATGCGTTCGCTCTGGTCGGTCGAGCCGTACTGCCCCGCGTAGGCTTTGCCTCCGGCGGTGATCGAGGTCAGCTGGGAGTGGTCGGTGTAGGTCTCGCCGGTACGTGCGTAGTCGTCGGTGGAGGCGCCGGCGGTCTCGTTGCCGATCCGGTCGTAGGACCAGGCGCCGCTGGTGCTGGACTTGGCCGTCAGCTCCTGGGCGTCGTTGTAGGTGTAGGTGGTCCCTCGCGGGCAGCCCGGGTCGGTGCCCTGGGAGGTGAGGTTGCCGGCCAGGTCGTAGCAGTACTGCCAGGAGTCGGTGATACTGCCCGCCTTCTCCTCCTTGGCGTAGGAGAAGCGGCCAGCCCCGTCGTAGGAGTACGTCCGCTTCGTTGCCCGGACGTTGTCCGTGGAGGTGCGGATCTTGCTGCCGTCAGTCGTGCCGTCGGGCCCGTAGTCGTAGGTGTAGCCGAGGTCGACCAGGGTGCCCTGGGCGGAGGTGACCTTGATGGACTTGGGGCGGCTCGAGTTGTCGACGCCGACCTTCTGGACCGTGCCGCCGGGATAGGTGGTCGTGGTGCGGACGTCGTTCTTGTTGTACTCGTACGTCGTCACGCGGCCCTGAGAGTCTTTGAGTTCCTTGAGTTTGTCGACCTCGTTCCACTGGTAGTCGACCTTGCCGGCCGGGTCCTGGTAGTAGTCGACGTTGCCGGCCGGGGTGTAGGCCAGCAGGGTCTGCGAACCGTCCTGGAGATGCCGGACCGTCTCGCGCTGGAGCGGATCGAAGTCGTACTTCACCGTCCCGGTGCCGTCCGAGCGCTGGACGAGGTTGCCGTCGCCGTCGTAGAAGTACTCGACCTTCACCGTGCTCGGCGAGGTGACGGTACGGATGCGGTCCAGGTTGTCGTAGGTGTAGGAGACGGTCACTCCGCGGGCGTCGGTGACGGACTTGGGGCGGCCGAGGTCGTCGTAGGTGTACGTCGTCCTGTCCAGCGGCGCCGGGGGCGTGACCTTGTCCAGATTGCCCTTGGTGTCGTAGTGGAAGTCGGTGGTGACCGTCTTCGAGGCGGTCATCTTCGTCTTCGCCTTGCAGCGCTGGCCCTCGAAGCCCCCGCAGGTGGGTGTGGCGGGGTTGTAGTCGTAGGAGACGTTCCCACCGCCGGTGCCCGTCTGTGCGACGGAGATGGTGTTGCCGGCCGTGTCGTACGTGAAGGCTGTCTTCTCGCCGTCGGCGTCGGTGGAGTCCGTCGGTACGTCGCCGCCGGCCACCGTCTGCCAGTGGTTCACGGTCTTCCCGCCGGTCGGCATGGTGACGGTTTCCAGGTTGTTGCGGTCGTTGAAGCCGTAGTCGGTGACGTTGCCCGGGGCGGTGCCCGAGCCCATCGCGTCGGTGGCGGTGTCGATGTTGTGGTTGGCGTCGAACTTCGTCGACCGGTGGTGCTGCAGGGCGTCGGTCACGTCGGTGACCTGGCCGTCACTGTCGTGCTCGTACTTGGTGGCGTGCAACTCCGGGTCCTTGGCCGTGGTGGTGCCGGCCGCGGTCGGGGAGGCGGCGCTGTAGGCGTAGGTCCAGGTGGGCCCGGTGTCGGCGGTGCCGTTGAAGTCGGTGGCGCGCAGCATCGAGGTGACGCGGTTGATGTCGTCGTAGGTGAAGACCGTCACGCGGCCCTCGGCGGTCATGATCCTTGTCACTCGGCCGGAGGTGTCGTAGCCGAAGGTGACCGTCTTGCCCTCGGTGTCGGTGGTGGTGGCCAGGTTGCCGTTCGAGTCCAGATCGTAGACGGCGGTGCGGCCGGTGTTGTCCTTGGCCTGCCACTGCGAGGGGTAGGTCTTGTACAGGTCGATCCAGCGGCCGGAGCGGGTCTCGGTGAGCTTGAAGCCCTTGTTCTCGCCGTTCTCGTCGTGCTGGGTGACGGTGATCGTGCCGTGGTTGCGGTCGGTGACCTTGGTCAGGCAGCCGTTGGCGTTGTAGGTCTCCTTCGACCCTGACTTCCACTTGGTCAGCGTGTAGGTGCCGTCGGCATTCTTCTTCAGGTCCTCGGAATAGCCCTTCGGGGTGGTGAAGGAGCCGTCGCTGTTCTTCTTGAAGCGGACCGTCGCACCCGAGGCGTCGTAGAAGATCACCTCGGTACTGGAGACGGACAGGTAGCGCTCGTACTGCTGCCACCAGCGTTGGGACACCCGGCCCCACGGGGCGTCCAGCGAGTTGTACGTCCGCGCCAGTCGCAGGCGCTGCCCGGCACCGGCGATGTCGAAGTCCGTCGCCGTCAGCATCAGGTTGCCGGTCGAGTAGTCGATCCTCGCCGTCAACGCGTCCGTGATCGCGAAGCTCGTGTAGCGGTGCCAGGGCACATCACCCTGCCCCTCGGGCACCAGGTTCAGCACCGACGCGCTCGCCGCGGTGCCGGCCGGCTTCGACTGCTTGCCGGCCGCGGCGGACGCGGCGTTCTTGGCGTGCGCCCGTTGCTCGCGCAGCCATGGCAGGTACACCTCGTCCGTCGGGTTCGTCGACGGCTGCGACTTCACCGGGCGGTTCGCGCCGGCCTTCACCGTAGGCATCGCGAAGCGCGGGCTGCCCTTGCCCCACGCGGATACCGGCTTCGGCGCCGCGAAAGCGGGCTGGGCTGCGGGCAGGGCCGCCGCTGTCAGAACCGCGGAGGCCAGAACAGCCAGCGCCGACAGGTGAATCGATCTCTTGCGGGCACGCCGAGAGGGCGTGCCGGAAACACGCGAGTGCATGAGTGAATCCCCCATGAGACAACAAGAAGCCCGGCTACCGCGTTGGTCACCGAGCCCACACAACCTGTCACACAGTTCGCACAAAATTGCGGACGTGCCCTCGAAGTCGCACCTCATGCGGGCCGGAATAGGCCCGTCCACATGAAGTGGACATAGCGGATATTCAGCCCACTAGTCAGCCGTAACGGCCGCCCACTTTGCGGATATTGGAACGCCTTGACGACGCAACTGGCTGGAAACAGCCACTCGCCAGCAGGCCGTCCATCCGCGGTCGACGCTCCCGACGCCGGCGCGGCGGCATCGGTGAGTGAACAGGTCGGCCAGAGCGTCCAGGTGGTGGCGGCGGAAGCGGGCGGTCGAGCGGAAGCCCGGTTCCTGATTGGCTGTCAGGAACCCGAACACGACATCGTCACGCACTTGCGCTCGATCGCCCGGGAGGAGCGGACGCCTGTGGTGTAGCCGTAGGCCGGCGGCAGCGCCACCAGCCGGGGGGCGTAGGGCGGTTAGCCGCGCTTCTTGGTGTAGCTCGGGAGAACCGGCCTCAGGTCCGGCGTCGCGTCGGCCAGGTCGGCGCGCACCAGGCGCAGCCGCGAGCGCGGCCCGACCACGGCGGACGTCGCCGCCACGGAGGAGGGCCCCGGGCACACCATGCTGACTTTTTGCTGACCTGAGGGAGCCTCCATCACGCCCTGGAGGGCGTGCGCACCAATATCGCCGTGGCGCTGCGCTACTTCGCCGCCTGGCTGCGCGGGCAGGGCGCCGTCGCCCTGTACGGACTCATGGAGGACGCAGCCACCGCCGAGATCGCCCGCGTGCAGATCTGGCAAATTCGGCCGACACACCCAGTAACGCGCCCCGGCCGCCGAGGCGGTTCGCGGACGTCCGGCACACGGTGCAGCATTCCGGTGTGTGCCCGGACTGAGGCCCACAACGAGTGACGACCCGGTGAGGCCGAACGCGAGCATTGCCTGACCTACCGGCGTTCACGGTTCCAGATGACGACGAAACCGGTGGCTATGAGCGTGGTCCCTCGCGAGCAGCCCCTCTCACATGGCATCTGAGAGCGCAGCAAAGTCGTAATGGGATTCATTTTCATGTAGCGTGGAAGTCTCATCGCCCCAGGAGGATTCCCATGGCCGTACCCAAGCGGAAGATGTCCCGCAGCAACACCCGCCACCGCCGCGCCCAGTGGAAGGCGACCACACCCACGCTCGTGCCGATCACTGTCGACGGCGTCTCGCACCTGGTGCCGCAGCGGCTGGTGAAGGCGTACGAGCGCGGACTGCTGCGCCCCAAGGACTGACCGCTCATGCCTTTCGACCGACTGCCCGTCACCGTCCTGTCCGGATTCCTCGGCGCGGGCAAGACCACGCTCCTCAACCACGTCCTCGGCAACCGCGAGGGACTGCGCGTCGCGGTCATCGTGAACGACATGAGCGAGGTCAACATCGACGCCGCCCTGGTACGCGGCGGCCAGGCGGCCCTGTCGCGCACCGAGGAACGCCTGGTCGAGATGACCAACGGCTGCATCTGCTGCACCCTGCGCGACGACCTGCTGGAGGAAGTCGACCGGCTGGCCCGCGAGGGCCGGTTCGACTACCTGCTCATCGAGTCGTCCGGCATCTCCGAACCCATGCCGGTGGCCGCCACGTTCGCCTTCGCCCGCGACGACGGGGCGACGCTGGGCGATCTGGCCCGGCTGGACACCATGGTCACGGTCGTCGACGCGGCGAACTTCCTGACCGAGCTGGCGAGCGGAGACGAGCTGGCCGAGCGTGGCCTCGACCAGTACGAGGACGACGAACGCACCGTCAGCGACCTGCTGATGGACCAGATCGAGTTCGCCGACGTGATCGTGCTCAACAAGCTCGACCTCGTCGACGCCGAGGCAGCCGACCGGCTGCGGGCGACCCTTGCCCGCCTCAACCCGGCCGCGCGGATCGTCTCCGCCGTCCACGGCCGCGTCCAGCTCGGTGAAGTCCTCGGCACCCGGCTGTTCGACCTGGAGCGGGCCCAACAGGCCCCGGGCTGGGTCATGGAGCTCAATGGCGATCATGTGCCCGAGACAGAGGAGTACGGCATCTCCTCGACTGTCTTCCGCGCCGAAGCGCCCTTCCATCCCGGGCGGCTGTGGGCGTTCGTGACAGAGCAACTGGACAGCGGGGTCTACGGACAGATTCTGCGCTCCAAGGGCTTCTTCACCCTGGCCAGCCGCCCGCACGTGACGGGTCTGTGGTCACAGGCCGGGTCCGTGGCCCGCTTCGAACCGTCCGCCGCCCGCGACGAGGAGAGCCCCGACGGTCAGGAACTGGTCTTCATCGGAACTCACCTGCGCGCGGACGCCTTGCAATCGGCTCTGACCGACTGCCTCATGGCGGACGGCGAGGCCCGGCCCGCAGCCGACCCGTTCCCCGCCTGGGACACCTACGGCTTCGGCGACACCTGCGAACACGAGCAGCCCGCGCTCGTAGCGGGGCCCTGAGGACCCCGGGCCGGGTGGTGGTCGCAGCCACGGCACCACCCGGCCCGGCACGGACCTCGCTCCGGGAGGCCGGCGACAGCACGGGGACACCTGCGCACGGTCCAGGCAATCCTGTTCGCCCCGCGGCAGCGTGCGCGCGGTGGAGAAGCGCAGGAAGCGGGCTGCGCTGCGCGAGCCTCGGTCCGGCCGAGCAGATCGTCGCGGTAATCGACAGCAGCTTCGCTCGTTACGACCCGCCGCCCCGGCCTCACGAGAGCGGCTCCACACACCGCCCCTCCGACCGTTGGATGACGGGCGATCCGCGGCGAGGCGTGGACCGACCTGGTGGCCTACCAGCCCGACGGCCCGTACTTCCTCGTCGCACAACCCATGCTGCCCTCCTTGCGCCTCCGACGGATGCCCGTCACGTCGTAGAGCGCCTCGCCCACAGCTTCCCCGGCTCTCGTACGGCCCTGTCATCTGCCGCTCGTTCCGCGCCGACGGGGGTCGGCATCAGGGCGTGCCCGTTGAGTTGGCGAAAGAGTTCCACTCCCCCGGTCCCATACGCAGGGCTTGCCGGCCGTGGCACGATCGGGGCGTCCGCCACCTCCGCCTGGCGGGCGGCGGCCTCAGCGGCAGTCACGGACTCGCCCTGGTCGCCCCCGCTCCACAGCCGTTCCGTCCCGTGGACGCAGCCGATGTCCGCCATGAACGACTCCGTGTCGATGCCGACCACGACAGGGGCAGGGTCGTAGTACTCCCCCAGCGATCCGCTGCTCATCCGCGGACGCCACAGTTCCACCAGGAGCGCGAGGACGTCGACGCTGTCCGGCAGCGCGAGGACGACGTGTGCCGGGCCCGACGTACGGCGCAGGGACAGCAGGTCCTGGCGCAGGATGACGACCGGATCTCCGGTCGCACCCTGCAACGCCCTGCGAGGAAGCGGCGTCGCGGTGTCGGAGCGGCAGCGCTGGACGATGGGGTATCCCGTGTCCTGGGTGTGGATGGACACCGCGAGGACCGTGGCATCTGGAGCAAGCCCCAGCAGCTGGTCGACCAGGGCGCCACGAACGCCGGGGGTGTTGCCCGTCGCCACGCTCAACAGACCCTTGCTCACGCCTTCCACCCTCAGTTGAGGTGCGCGACATGCTGCGGGGCGGCCGCCGACCGCAATCTGTCGGGCAGTGTGCCGTCGTCGGGCGTTCCGGCCCGCAGCCACGCTCCGACCGCTTCAGCGTCGGCCACAGCGACAAGCGGCCCTAGACGCACGGCGGTTCCGGTGGCGCTACGGTTCGCCGTGCACGGCTGTACGGCGGCGCGCAGCCCGCGTCGGCCCGCGTGCGCCGTGCAGCCCGCGTCGGCTCGCGCAGTCGAGGACCTTTCGCAGGCATCCTGTGGACATCAGGACCCCGTGCGGGCTGTCACGGACCACCCGGCGCAGCTCGTGCATCACCTGATCGGTGCCGGCCTCACACCGGGCGCAGACGACAAGGGTGAAGGGATGGCCCCGACGGTTGCGTAAGGCGCCACTCATGCGTGCACTCCTGCCAGATTTCACGGTGGACGGCCTCCACTTCGGCCCCGCCTCTCGCATGAACACAGACGGCGACCACGAGCACGAGGGACTCCCGGGGCGTGGTCGTGCCGCCTTGGGCTCGGGGCACGGCTCACCGTGAGCCGTGCCCCCTGGCGCCCCTCCGTCAGGGCGGAGGAGCCGGCGTCACCAGGACGACTTCGTGACACCGGGCAGCAGACCGGCGTGCGCCTGCTCCCTCATGCGGACCCGGGAGAGCCCGAACTTGCGCAGATGGCCTCGGGGGCGGCCGTCGACGCTGTCGCGGTTGCGCACACGGGTGGCGCTGGCGTCACGGGGCTGGCGACGCAGTTCGGCGATCGCCGCGGCGCGCTCGCCGTCCGTCGAGGACGGACGCCGGATGATCTCCTTCAGCTCGGCGCGCCGGGCGGCGTACCGCTCGACGACGGTCTTGCGCTTCTCGTTCTTCGCGATCTTGCTCCGCTTGGCCATCAGACCTTCCCTCCCCGGGCGCGGATGCGCGCGACAGCCGCCTCCACGCCGATGACGTCGACGACCTTGATGCCGCGGGCGCTGAGGGTCAGGCACACATGGCGGGACTCGCTGGGCAGCCAGTACCGCTTCGGCTGGATGTTCGGGTTGAAGCGGCGGGAGGTGCGCCGGTGCGAGTGGGAGATGTTGTTGCCGAATCCCGGCTGGGCGCCGGTCAGTTGACAGTGGGCGGACACAGGATGACCTGCCTCTCACTGGTAGGGCCGGTTGTCGATAATGACAATCGTTCCCATATAGTAGCGCCCATGGCTCGCAACGAACTCCGTCCGGTCATCAAGCTCCGCTCCACCGCGGGGACCGGCTACACGTACGTGACCCGCAAGAACCGCCGTAACGACCCCGACCGCATGGTCCTGCGCAAGTACGACCCGGTCGCCGGCCGGCACGTCGACTTCCGCGAAGAACGCTGACCCGACCACCTACCGCCCGAAGGAGCACGCCATGAAGCCCGGCATCCACCCCGCCTACGGTCCTGTCGTCTTCCGCGACAAAGCCGCCGACTTCGCCTTCTTGACCCGCTCGACCCTCACCAGCGACAAGCACATCGAGTGGGAGGACGGCAACACCTATCCCGTCGTGGACGTCGAGATCTCCTCGGCGAGCCACCCCTTCTACACCGGCACCGCCCGTGTCCTCGACACCGCGGGCCGTGTGGAGCGCTTCGAGCGCCGCTACGGCCGATCCGGAGGCCGCTGATGCGCCAGGAAGGCCGACTGCCGGTCGTCATCGTCGGCGGCCTGCACGCCGACGCCCGCACACACGTCGTCGACCGTCTGCTGAAGGCGGTGCCGGGGAGCATAGCCCTGCACCACGACCTGGCCACCGCGGGCGAGGGAATCGTGC
This sequence comes from Streptomyces actinomycinicus, assembly GCF_016741775.1. Taxonomy (GTDB): domain Bacteria; phylum Actinomycetota; class Actinomycetes; order Streptomycetales; family Streptomycetaceae; genus Streptomyces; species Streptomyces actinomycinicus. Next base: position 57,734 of record NZ_JAERRK010000023.1, read on the forward strand.
GGCGTCTCCTTCGCGACGCGTCAGGCGTGCTGGCGTCGGGTGAAGCGCCGCTGGTCAACGACTGCGCGTGCTGCGCGCTGCGCGAGGACCTCGTCCCGGAGCTGGAGCGGCTGGCCGGCCAAGGCATGACGCGACTGGCGATCGTCGAATTGTGGGACTCGGTCGAGCCCAAGGCCATGGCGGAGGTCGTCGCCGCCCACAGCGGCGAGGATCTGACGCTCACCAACGTGATCACCGCGGTGGACCCAGCCCTCGTCCTGCCCTACCTCTCCAACGGGGACGACCTGGCCGAGGCGGGCCTCGCGGCGGCGGCCACGGACCAGCGCACCGTCGGCGACACCTGGGCCCGGCAACTGGAGTACGCCCCCGTCCTCGCCCTCGTGGACAGCGAGGGCGCCGATGAACAGGACCACGCCCTGCTGACCCAGCTGCACCCCACCGCCCGCCAGGTCGACGCGGCCTCGGGTGAGCTGGCGCACCTGGCCTTCGCCGGATTCGACGTGGAGGCAGCGGCCACGGCCCAGCACCCGGCCTGCGCACTCCTGCCGCAGGAAGCCGACGAAGCAGGCGTCACGACGCTGGTCTGGCACGGCACCCGCCCCTTCCACCCCGAACGCCTCTACCAGGCGCTGGAAGACCTCTGCTGCGCGGCCGCACGCAGCAGGGGCCGGTTCTGGCTCGCCGACCGACCCGACACCCTGCTCGCCTGGGACGCGGCCGGCGGGGCCCTGTGCGTCGAGAGCGCGGGCCCGTGGCTCGCCTCCCTGCCGGACGCGGCCTGGGAACTCGTCCCCCCGGTACGGCGAGCGGCCGCCGCCCTGGACTGGCATCCGGAGCACGGCGACCGCTGCCAGCACCTCGTCTTCACCTCACCCGGACTCGACCGCCCCGGCATCGAACAGCTCCTCGACTCCTGCCTGCTCACCGACGCCGAGTACGCGGCCGGACCCGAGGGGTGGCGACATCTGCCGGCCGCGTTCGACTCCCTGCTCGACGCCGCGTGACCCGACGACCCGCACAACAGCCCCCGTCACCATCGACCCGAGGAATCCGCATGACCCGACGCCTCAACACCCGCAAGCCGGTGAAGCCCCGCACCAACCCGCTCGTCGCGGCCGGCATCACCTACATCGACTACAAGGACACCGACTTGCTGCGCAGGTTCATCTCCGACCGCGGCAAGATCCGCAGCCGACGCGTCACCCATGTCACCGCCCAGCAGCAGCGCCAGCTCGCCGCGGCCATCAAGAACGCCCGAGAGATGGCCCTTCTGCCCTACGCCGGCAGGCGCGACTGACCACTTCCGAGCGTGCCGCACCGGCGCCCCTCGACCACACGGGAACAGTGGTTCCCGACCGGAGCGATGGCTACTGTTCACCGCCACGGATGAGGGGCACCGGCAGGCGCCGTCGGCCGGCGCCTGAGAACCCCTGTGGGAAACGCTGGACCTGGAGGCTCGACGTCGTCATGACAGCGCAGGAGGCGGCAAGTGCACCAAGGCTCATCCAGTTCACCTGTCCGGACGAGGTCACTTCCGACCTCAGGCGGGACCTGGTCGACTGCTGGGTGGCGGTGAGCAACGCCGGCGGGGCGGTCATCCCGTACGGTTTCCCGCCGCCACCGGTGACCGAGCGGGAGGTCGGGCCGGTGCTGGACCAGATCGCTGACGGACTCGATCCGCGGCGATGCAGGATGCTCGTGGCCACCGTCGAAGGTGAACTGGCCGGCTGGCTGATCCTTCGCCGGGATCCGCACCCCGTCGTCGCGCACTGCGGTGTGGTCAACCACGTCCAGACACACCTCAGGTTCCGGCGGCTGGGTATCGGCGCCGCGCTGATGCACCGCGTACGCGATGTCGCCCGCGACGAGATGGGCCTGGCACGGCTGGGGCTCGGTGCGAGGGCGGGCCTGGGGCTGGAGGAGTTCTACCGCAGGCTGGGCTGGGTCGAGGTCGGCCGGTGGCCGGGAGCGCTGCGGGTGGCCCCCGGCGACGACCGGGACGAGATCCTGATGAGCCTCGCCCTCTGACAGGTGCCTCGGACGGGCGGGCTCCGGGCGTCACCCAGGCCGGTGCGTCGAACCGCCCGCGCGACAGCGGGCGGAGGCGGGTGGGCGATTCAGTCCTTGACCGCCACGAGAACGTGGCTTTCGCCGAACTGCCAGACCGACGTGACATGGTGGAAGCCCGCCTGACGCAGTAGGCCGGCGTGGCGGGCCGTGCTCAGGTCGTCGCCTGCGCTTCCGCCACCGCGCACGGACAGGCGCTGCGCGCGCTCGGTGAACAGGTCGGCGAGTTCGGGGTCCTGAGCCGCCGTGCTCCACCAGGACTGCCAGTCCTCGTGGGCGTGGCTCCCGGCCCGCTCGGCCCGGCGGCGGCCTACGTGGGCGGTGAGTTCCGAACAGCGTGTGGCGTCCTGGGGAAAGTGGTCGCCGTTGACCAGGACGCCGCCCGATCGGAGAAGTGCCGCCAGGCGTCGATAGGTGTCCAGGAGCGTCGGCTCCGGGAGGTAGTGGAGGGCCGTCGTGGAGACGGCCGCGTCCAGGGGGCGATCCAGTTCGAGGGCCTCGGTCCAGCCGTTGTCACCGATCACGGCGTCCACGTAACGGGCAGCGCCGGAGTGGTGGGTTCGGCCGAGTTCGAGGAGGAGCGGGTCCATGTCGACGGCGACGATCTCCGCGTCAGGCACACGCGCGGCGAGCCTGGCCGCCAGGGAACCGGGACCACAGCCCAGGTCCAGGAGCAAAGGCCTGGGGCGGCCGGCCGTGACGTGTTCGACCACATCGGCGATCACGGTGAACCGCTCCTCACGATCGACGGCATAGCGCTGCTGTTGGAGTTCCCAGCGCTCCACCCACTCCTTGGCCGTCGCCATGCTCACGCCCATCTGGTCGCGCCACCTCTTCCGTCTCACCTCTGTCGCGGACGCCACCGAATGTACAGGCGTTGGAAACGGTTTTCATCTTGGATTCACCCGAGCGAGGTGAGTACGGTCAGGAGTCGGTCGATTTCCTCGACGGTGTTGTATACGTGCAGGCTGACCCGTACGGAACCGTCCGTCTTCTCGTCCGCCCCGGCCTGGCAGAGGCTGTCCGCCCGGACCATGAAGCCGTGGCTGAACAGGATGAAGCCGAGGTCGTCTGAGGGAATGTCACGGTGCCGGAAGGTGACGATGCCGTGGCGCCGTTGAGCGGCCGGGACCGAGGAGTCCGCGGCCAGGCTGGATCGGCAGCCCGCGATCTCGTACGCGGTGAGGCGTCGCAGCCCCTCGGTCAGCCGAGTGGTGAGCGCGGACGTCCAGCCGGCGATCCGGGCCGTGCCGACCGCGTCCAGCCAGTCGAGCGCGGCCTCCAGCGAGGCGATGCCCACGGTGTTGGGGGTGCCCTGCCAGCCGCCGGGCCGGAAAGCCGGGCCGCGTGCGTTGCGCGCCCAGACGACCCCGGTTCCGGGCAACGCCAGAGCCTTGTGCCCGGAGAAGACCACGAAGTCCACGTCCAGCGCGGACTTGCCGACATGGACGGGCAGATGGCCGATGCTCTGGGCGGCGTCCAGACAGATCGGTACGTCCGGGCCCACAGCCTCACGGATGCGGTGCACGTTCATGTCGGCGCCGTACACGTGGTGGACGTGCGTGGCGGCCACGAAACGGGTGCGCGGGCCGACGACCCGGTCGAACGCCCGGTGGTCGTAGTCGCCCGACCCGTCCTGGTACGGCAGTGCCCGCACGTGGACACGGATCCCCCGGTCCGCCAGCAGCCCCTGGGCCTCGAGCCAAGGATCGAGGTTGGCCCGGTGATCGGCGAACGGGACGAGGACCTCGTCGCCGTCGGTGAGACAGGGCGCGAGCCAGTCCCGGGCGACGGTGCGCAGTCCCTCGGTGGTGCCGCCGGTGAAGTGGACGGACGATCGCTCAGGATGCGGGTCGCCCAGGAACTCCTTGACCCGCCGTCGGGTCCGTTCCACCAGCTCGGTCGTCCGGTTGGCCCACGGGTAAGTGCCCCGCCCCGCATTGGCGTTGGATGTCGTGAGATAGGCGTGTACGGCGTCCAGCACGGCCTTCGGCTTCTGGGAGGTGGCCGCGCTGTCGAGGTAGGCCAGCTCGGGATGGGCCGTGATGATGGGGAACTGTTCCCGCACCTCCCGCTGCCAGTCGGCCACCTCGGCCCGGTCCTCCCCGTGGACGGGGTGCACCACACTCACTCCCTCACCAGCGGCGCGCCCGCGTCCCGCCAGGCGACGATACCGCCGGCCAGACTGCGCACGTCCGGGTGACCCATCCGGGTCAGCAGCGCCGCGTACCGGGCGGACTTCTCACCGACCGGACAGGCCAGCAGCACCGGCTGCCGCTTGCTGAAGGGCAGTCCGCCGCGGACGAGTTCGTCGAAGAGCTCGTCGACGATGTTGACCGATCCCTCGATGTGCAGCGCCGCGTAGGCGTGCGGGCCCCGCAGGTCCACCACGATGGGGCGCGGCTCGCCCGCCGTGATCCATCGTCGGGCGTCGTCGCTACCGACGGCCTTGGCGTCAGCTTGTATCTCGGCTTCGGTGAGAGCAGCGGCGGAAGGCCCGCGGAGCCGACTGCCGAGAAGCTCGGGCCGGCGCTGCCGTATGTAACTCAGATAGCTCTCGGCGCGGTCGCAGACGATGAAGACCGCTGTTTGGCGCTGCTCCGAATCGGACAACTCCGCGTCCACAGCCCGCAGATGACGTACCGCGCCCTCGTAGGCGGCGCCTCCTGTCGGTCCCGACAGCAGACCGCAACGGCGTATGAGGGTCAGCATTCCGTCGATGGCCTCGTCCGAGGTGACCGACTCGATGGTGTCGTACGTCGCCGGGTCGAACAGGCCGACCTGGCGCACCTCGTCGATGGTGCGGATGCCGGGTATGAAGTCGGACTTGTGGGCGACCAGGCCGAGAACGCGTACTTTCGGGTCGTGCTCGCGCAGCACCCTGGCCACGCCGGTCGACGAACCGGCCGTACCCACGCAGGCGATGAACCAGTCCGGTGCCCGCCCGTCCAGGTCCTTGACGATCTCCGGCCCGGTCCCCGCCGCGTGCGCCTCGGTGTTGCGCGGGTTGAAGTACTGGTCAGTGTGCACGTAGGCGCTGCCCGGTTCCGAGAGCGCCTGGTGGAAACGGGTCAGTGGATCGTCCGTGTCGGTGGGGTCGAGACACTCGCTCTGCCCGGGCAGTTCCTCGATCTCGGCACCGAGCAGCAGAAGCAGCTCCTTGATCTCCGGCACCCGCATCCGGTTGGTGACGCTCTTGAACCGCAGTCCGTGCATCCCGGCCAGCAGGGCGAGGGCCTTGGCCGTGTTGCCGCTGGAGAGTTCCACGACCGTCTCACCACCCCCGGCAGCAGCCTCGAGGAGCGGGCGCGCCATGTTCCAGGCGGGCCGGTCCTTGACCGAGCCGAAGGGGTTGAGCATCTCCAGCTTCGCGTACAGGTCGATGTGGCGCAGGCCGTGCACGACCGGGTCGATGCGTACCAGCGGTGTGTTGCCGATGGCGTCGGTGATGCTGTCGTACCTCATGCCCCTTGCCCCCCGGGGTGTGTGATCGGCCAGTACTCCTCGTCCAGGCACCAGCGCCAGGAGTCTCCCTCTCTTGTGACGGCCACGGTGCGGGCCACCGGCTGCCGTTGTGCGTGGTGGGCGTGGAAGTCCATGACGTAGCCCGCGGTGTTGGCGAACGCCAACAGGTCGCCGGAGCGTGGCAGGCGGGGCAGGAAGACCGTGCGGCGCGTGATGAGGTCGGCCTCCAGGCAGAGGTTGCCGACGAGATGGACCCCCACCGGCCCTTCGCCGCCCTCCCCGACCCCTCCGGTGCGCGGGAGCAGTACGGGGTCGACGAGTACGCCGTGTTCCTCCAGGCTGACGTCCCCGGCATTCATGCCCAGCCGAACCAGATACCCGCCGCCGCCCTGCCCGGTGCGCCGTACGTCCAGGACCCGTGCCAGCGAGAGCCCGCACTGGTCCACGAGGGCCCGGCCCGGTTCGACGTACAGGTCGTAGAGGTGCTCGAGGAGCAGGGTGGCGGGCGGGCGGCCCAGCGAGGGCGTGGGCAGCGAGAGCAGCTCGTCGAGGTAGCCGGGACCGGCGGTGGGGCGGTACGCCGGGTAGAGGGCGGCGGCGCCGCGCACCGTGCCGCCCTCGTTGCGCAGCCCGTAGCCGTGCCCGCGCCAGGTCAGGGGCGGGCGGGTGCCGAGCACCGCCTCGGTCAGCGCGGTGGTGTACCGCTCCCACTGACCGGCGTCGGCGACGTAACCGACTCCGAAACCCCCGCCGACGTCGATGACGCGCGGCGCCAGGCCCCGGGCGCGGCACTCGTCCATGACCACCACACAGCGCTCCAGGGCACGGACCTTCTCCGCCACGGCAGTCGTGTCCAGGTGGTAGGCGACACCCTGCAACTCGACGGCGTCACGGTGCCGTTCGAATGCGGACAGCAGCTCGCCGACCTCTCCCACCGGGGAGCCGAAGCGGCTGCGTCGCGACAGCACCCGCACGCCCGCACGTGGCGAGTCCTCGGCCGACTCGAACGCCGAGAGCCGGAGCAGGACGTCGGTCCGGGGGAGGTCGTACTTCCTCACCATCCCGGCCAGCTGCTCCAGCTCTCCGGGTGAGTCGAGGTTCACCGTCGCCCCGACGCGGGCGGCCAGCCACAGGAACTCCGGGTCCTTCGGTCCGGTGGCCATGATGCGGTCCGGTGTGACGCCGCAGCCCAGGGCATGCCGCAGCTCCCCCAGCGAGGCGACATCGATGCCCACGCCGGCCGGATCCGCCGCAGCCAGCCGCCGCACCAGCGCGCTGGACCGGTTCGCCTTGTGCGCGTAGTACACCCGGCCGGCCAGGTGGTGGTCGCGGTAGACGGCACGGAAGCGGTCGGCGTTCTCGGCGATCCGCTCCGGAAGCAGCACGTTGAGGGGTGAGCCGAGTGCGTCGACCAGGGAGTGCAGGAACGGTGGCTCGGCCAGCAGCGAGGTGAGCGGCGGCTCCAGTCGTGGTCGCAGATACAAGGGCACACCCACGACAGGCACCTTCCCTTCCCCCCTCATGCCGGCTGACCGGGCCCCCGTCAGCCGTCCGGGCGTAATCATTTCCACCTACACCGGTCATTAAGCCCTCGACCGGTCGCGGCGCGGAGTTGGCCGGTGAGTGTCAGTGCGGCCTCCTCCGGCCCTGAGCGGCTTGGTGTTTACGCCAGGCTGGAGGTTGATCCTCAGTGGAGGTGGGCGACGTGCTGCGGGGCGGGCGCGGCACGCAATCGGTCGGGGAGCCTGCCGTCATCCGGCATCCCGGCCCGCGGCCAGTCGGCAACCGTCTCGGCAATCCCCGACACCCGTGTGCGGTCTCACTCATGTCGCAGCTCCGTCAGGCGCGGTGAGCGACCTGCGGGAATCCGCCACTCCCGCGAGGAGGACTGGGCCGCCCACATGCCCGCGCGGGCGGAGACGGAGTCTGCGAAGACTCGCCACCGTCGCCTCCCCGCCCTCGCCCTCACCGGACTCTTCGCCGCGCCGACGGCCGGGGCTCAGGCGGCCGCCACTCCCGCACCCCAGTAGACAAGCGACGACGCCACCTACTTCAAGCACCCGGGCGTCGCCCTCACCGTCTCCTCCGCCGACACCGCCTACTTCGCCGGGTGGTCACCCCGGGCCCGGGGTGACCACCCGGCGAAGTACCCCTACTCCCACACCGGCAACCTGTACGACTTGGCCAGCGGCAACAACGGCCGCTGCTCGCCCTCATCCTTCTGCACCGCGGGCACCGGCTACGACAGCCCGACCGGCCGGGGCGACCCGAACGGCACCTCCGCCTTCACCGCGGGTCACCTCAGTCGCGTAGATCCCCGCGAGGTGAGTCAGAGGTGTCGGCCTGAGTCCGCGACACGGCCGTTCCCGTACTCTTCCCCAGAGCCGCCCCGCAGGTCCGGCTTCGGAGGGGGTAGGAACAACCGCTAGGGAGACGGCATGGGATCCGCTGACCGGCACAACGCCGGTGACCCGAACGGGGCCGGCGACCGGCCCGGAGCCCGCGGTGACCGTGTGAGCCGGCACGGCCACGGCTCCCAGTACGGCGGTCGTTCCGAGCCGGCCCCTGGCCCCGGCCGCGCTGGAGCGGGCGCCGGCGGCCATGGACACACGCACAGCCACAGCCATGGGCCTGCCGCGCCGGTCTCACGGCACCTTCGCCGAATCATCGCGGCGATCCTGATCCCGTTCACAGCCGCGGTCCTGGTCGGTCTGGTGGTGCTCTGGCCCGGCGGTGCCCCGTCACACAAGCGCACCGGCGTCGGTTTCGACCGGCAGACCCAACAGGCCACGGTCACCCGGGTCGCCGAGGTCAGCTGCGCGTCGGTCAACGCCTCGGGCGACACCCCGACGGGCGACACCTCCCCCGCCGAGGGCACCTCGGCGCAAGCGCAGGCCACCGGAACCTGTAAGAAGGCGACCATCCGGGTCGACACGGGCAAGGACAAGGGCCGTACCTTCACCGAGATCGTGCAGCCCGACCAGTCGCGGCAGCTGAGCCAGGGCGAGGAGGTCGTGGTCGCCTACGAGCCCTCCGCCCCGAAGGAACTGCAGTACGCGGTGACCGACGTGAACCGGCAGTTCCCCATGGCACTCCTCGCGGGCGTCTTCGCCCTCGCGGTCGTCGTGGTGGGCAGGCTACGCGGAGTAATGGCGCTGATCGCCCTGGCCGTCAGCTTCCTGGTGCTGACGCTGTTCATCCTGCCCGCGATCCTGCAGGGCTCCGATCCCTTGCTGGTGGCGGTCGTCGGAGCGAGCGCGATCATGCTCATCGCGCTCTACATGTGCCATGGGTTGTCGGCCCGCACCTCGGTCGCGGTGCTCGGCACGCTGGTTTCCCTGCTCTTGATCGGCGTCCTCGGCTCCGAATTCATCGACTGGGCCGCACTGACCGGTGACACGGACGACAACACCGGCCTGATCCACGGCCTGTATCCGTCGATCGACATGAGCGGCCTGCTGCTGGCCGGCGTCATCATCGGTTCCCTCGGCGTCCTGGACGACGTGACGGTGACCCAGACATCGGCCGTCTGGGAACTGCACGAGGCCAACCCGGCGATGGGCTGGCGCGGCCTGTACCGGGCGGCCATCCGCATCGGCCGCGACCACATCGCCTCCGTCGTCAACACCCTTGTCCTCGCCTACGCCGGTGCCGCACTGCCGTTGCTGCTGCTGTTCTCCATCGCGCAGAGCAGCGTCGGGACCGTGGCCAACAGCGAACTGGTGGCCGAGGAGATCGTGCGCACCCTGGTGGGCTCGATCGGCCTGGTCGCCTCGGTCCCGATCACCACCGCGCTCGCAGCGCTGGTGGTGTCGGCAGACCGCCCCGGTCCGCAGAAGGCAACGGTGACCGCGGGTTCGACGGCGGCCGGTGGAGCGCCTGAGGGCCGGGGCTCGAGGGGACGAGGGCGTCGGCGGAAACCTTCCCGGTGATCATCACCACACAGGAGTGAGCGGAAGAACATCGGTGTACGCGCTCACCGGCTTGGCCATCTTCGGCAACGGACGGGTCAGGGGGATGTGAGGGTGTCGAGCCGGGCGGCGAGGCCGGGGTGGGCGGCGGCCAGGTGGGGGCGAGTGGCGGTCAGAGGGGCGATGAGGTCGGCGGGGTCGTCGTGGGCGAGGGCCGCGTGCAGCTCGTCGAGCGGGCCGCGGGCGGCGGCAGGCAGGTCGGTGAGGGCGGTGATCTGTCCGGCGAGGCGGCGCAGCTCGCCGGCGTGGGTGCGGGCCCAGGTGGCGGTGATGCGTCGGGCGGCCCGGGCCTGGCGGGCGGCTGTCACGCGCTGCTCGCCGGTGGTCCCCGCTGGGCCGGGGCGGCCGCGCAGGTAACGGCGTTCGGCTGCCTGGCGGCTGGCGACGCCGAGGGGGCGGGCGAGGTCGGCCCAGCTGGCCCCCGCGTCGCGGGCGGTTTCGATGAGGCTGGTCTCCCACCCGGCGAGTTCCTCGCGCACCTGCCGCAGCAGCATCAGGGAGGCCAGCGCCTGCTCCGGCCTGGGGCCTGGCCCGTCGGGCGTGTCGGGAGAGTTTCGCTGGGCGCCGCGCAGAGCGTCGTCCATGGCGTTGAGGGCCGCCGCTGCGGCGAGGAACGACGCCGGACTGTGGACGTCCGTGCTGGTCGTGGATGGCTGGTCGGCCGCGGTCACGGGAACCTCCCTCGGATTGTCATCACGTTGACGACACCATGTTTGTCATCCATTGGATGACATGTTACAACGGTGTCAGTGAGGCGCATTGGCAGCAACTGCCTGAACCTGCTGGAGGTGTTTTCACGATGTTGATGCGCACTGACCCCTTCCGCGAGCTTGACCGGCTGTCCCAGCAGCTGATGGGACCGGGCACCTGGTCCCGCCCGTCGCCGATGCCGATGGACGCCTACCGCGAGGGCGACGCGTACGTGGTGGCCTTCGACCTGCCTGGTGTCGCTGCGGACGCGATCGACATCGACGTCGAGCGGAACATGCTCACCGTCAAGGCCGAACGCCGACCGGTGGCGAAGGCCGACGACGTGCAGATGGAGCTGTCCGAGCGGCCGCTGGGCTCCTTTTCCCGGCAGATCGTGCTCGCAGACACCCTCGACACCGAGCACATCCAGGCCGACTACGACGCGGGCGTGCTCACCCTGCGCATCCCGATCGCCGAGCGCGCCAAGCCCCGCAAGATCTCCATCGGCGTCGGCTCCAGCCGCAAGGAGATCTCCGGCTGAGACCCGCCGGACGGGTGCGGAGGGCGGGCGCCCGATCTCCCCCTCACCCCGCCCTCCGCACCCCTGTGGGCAGTCCGAAGAGGAAACGGTGGCGGCCGAGATGACTCTGCGACGCGAAGCGTTCCTCGGCCACGTGCAGGACCGCGGCGAATACGGCACCGCCGAGGCCCCGAGCGCGCCGCCCGCGTGGTGCTCGCGCTGCTGGGGCAGATCCTGCTCCAGCTCCCCGCCGGCTACGACCCTCTCTTCGGCTGCCCCCCGCCCACCTTGACCACGACGGGTGGCGCCGCACCCACGGCACCGCCCCACCCATCCCGGCTCACGAAAGGCATGCACCCCAGTGATCTCCGACGCGCGCGTACCGCTTGAGCACCAGCAGCCGTACGGGACGGCGTATGAGCAGATGCTGGAGAAGGTCCGCTACGAGGGCGCCTACCCCACCCGCGAGCGGGCCGACGAAGCAGTCCGCCTGGTCCTCGCGGGACTGGGGCGCCAGCTGACCGGCGACGAACGCGTCGATCTCGCCGCCTGTCTGCCCTGGGAGGCAGCCCGAGTGCTGACCGCACAGATCCCCGACACCCGGCCGCTGAATGGCTGGGGCTTCGTGAAGGACCTCGCAGCCCGCACCGGCGCCTCCCTGGCCACCACCCGCTGGGACACCGGATCCGTCTTCACGGCCGTCGCCGCCCACGCCGGCCCCGACCTCATCACCCGCATCCTGCGCCGGCTCCCCACCGGCTACGCCCTGCTGTTCGGCCGCGCCGAACTCACCCCCGCCGCGTAGGCGGCGAGCGCATCGCAGACGTGCCGGTAAGTGGCTGTCTGGTTTACCTGTTTACCGGCCATCCGCCAGAACCAAATGATCACGCAGAGAACTGGCCGACCAGAGACATCAGGCGCTTGACGCCTGGGTGCAGCCTGTCAGGAGGCGAACATGACGGAGCACAGTGAGGACGATCCTTCACTGTTCGACGCCGACCAACTCGGGCCGGAACAACTTGCCGGCAAGATCGGCCAGTTGCAGCGGGAAATCGGCCAGCTGCAGGAGGCCGTGGTCTCGCATGCTGTGATCGACCAGGCCATCGGTGTAGTCGTATCTCTCGGTGGCCTTCCTCCCGACCAGGGTTTTGGCGTTCTGCGGACGGTTTCCCAGACGACGAACATCAAACTGCGGGACGTCGCGGAACAGATCGTCGGCTGGCCCGCCAGCAAAGAACTGTCCGACGACATCCGACAGGCCCTGCAGGCCGCTCTGTCCCAGGCGGGCTCTGCCTGAACACGGGTGAGCAATAGTCCTCGGATTCGTGTTGGGCGAACCGGTTGCGGCGGGCGTTGGCCTCTGCAGACCAGCAGAACCAGCACCGCGGCACCGAGGATCTGCTGGGTGCGCGCGTCGATCACGGCCTTCATGAAACCGCGCGTCTCCGCGGTCTCGAGGGCCCGGACGACAGCGCTCACGGGCAGCTTGGCGACGCGGACCGAGCGGTTCTGCTCCCTGGCCCGCCGCTCGGTCATGCAGACCAGGCGGGACGACGGGCGGCGTGCGCCCACGGCCCGCCACCAGGACTGTGTCGCGGCGAGGCTGAGGCCGGCAGCTCAGTGACGCTGTGTGAGTTCCAGGGGCGGACATGCGCAGTCCGGGTTGATCGCGCTGTGAGTGACGCAAGGCTGCTCGCCGCGGAGACCGTTGAGTCACACGTCCGGGCAGTCTTTGTGGGGCATCCGTGGAAGCCGCCGGCCACGATCTCGGCCCTGAACGGCGAGAGACAGGGCTGACCAGCGCGTTCTCGCTGCGGGGCTCGGTTTCTCAGACCGGATGCTGTTCGTCGTCCTGCAAGGGAACCAGTTCGGCGGCGTCCTGTCCGTCGAGACAGCGGCGAAATCGGCTCACCGCCTGACCGGTGATGGTGTACACCATCCTTCTGTGGATCAGGGGATTTCAGCACTGCTGGGCGCGGCGATCGGGGTCCTCGGGGCCGTCTCCACGTCAGCGGTTTCCGGTTGGTCGAACCGGCAGCAGATACGGGCCCAGGCCAAAGTCGACCATGCGCATTGGCGCAGACAGGCGCGACGCGAGGCGTACAGTACGTTCCTCGCACCGGCTCATGAGGCCCACAACGCCCTCAAGTACGCTGCGCGTGCCCTGGTAGGCGACACGGACACCGAGGAGGCCGATCGCCAGCTTCGCATCGCACAGGAGGAGATGGGGGCACTGCAGGCGAATTGGGCAGCGTTGGCCGTCGAGGGACCCGATTCCGTGGAGCAGGCAGCCAACGGCGTGAAAACCGCGCTTCATTCCATGCACACCACACTGCTCGCCTGGCGTGACTCCGCAGGCGCTGCCGACCTGAACGTGAAGCTTGTGGAGCGCCACGCCGTCGAGGTCACCATGGTCTCCGAACGCATCAGTGCCTTCGCTGTCGCAGCACGCGCCGCGCTCGACGAATCCACATTTCCCCAGGGCGCCAACGGCCCGGCCTGACTGCGGCGGAACGGCTGACTGCGGCGGAACGGCTACGAGCGACCGGGGGCGCTCGATGAGCCGCGTCCACGACGTCAGGGCCGCCACAGCCGCGGGCGGGCAAGGGTGACCAGAGCCTGGAAGTGGCGGGCCCATCGCCTCGGATGACCGCGGCCTTCTTGTGCTTGCGCCCGTTGAAGCAGTGAACCGGCTGTCACCGAATTGGGCCAGGGCGGTTTCCTTCGGGAAGACCGCGCCTGCGGTGATTCGGTGACACGACGGCCGCAGCTCAGCGTCGTCACCATGCTCCTCGGCCCTTCCCTGCCTTGCTCGAGGTCCCGCAGCGCCACCACCCCTCCGTCATCGTTCTGGTCATCTGATCACACGCTCCACGTCAGGCCGCCGGACTCGGCGCCCCGTACCGGACCGGGACGCCTGCCTGTGCCGCGCGGTCGGTGATCGTGGGTGTGGCACGTTCGGCGAGGGCGGCGATGGTGAGCGACGGGTTGACCGTGAGGGAGGTGGGGACCGCGGAGCCGTCGGTGACGAAGAGGCCGGGATGGCCACGCAGTTCGTTGCTGTCGGTGAGGGCGCTCGAATCGGGACTGTCCCCCATGCGGGCCGAGCCGAGGGGGTGGGCGGTCACGCTCCCGGCGACGACCGTGCTCCAGGGCCGGACCCGGGCCAGGCCGTCCTTCTCGAGGATGTTCCGCAGTGCGGTGTCCGCCTCCTGCCAGCCGCCGAGCGTACGGGAGGTGGGGTGGTAGGTCATGGTGCCCAGGCCGAGCCCGGGAGCCAGGCGGGTGAAGCTGCCGGTGAGCGGCGGGACCGGGCCGAACGTGCCTTCGTTGTCGTCCTCGGTCATCGCGAGCAGCGTGAGCCAGGACCTCCAGCGAGTGCGGAGGTCACGTCCGGGGATGCCGAACCAGTGAGGTGGGCCGGCGGCCTGGGCGAGCACATTGGTCACGGAGGGGAAGTAGATCTGCTGGAGCATGAAGCGGCTGTACTCGGGGGCCGTCGCGTCCAGGTAGTCGTACGTCGCCGCCGTGATGGGGCGGCCGACGGGCAGGCCTTCGTACGGGACGCCGTCCGGGCGGGACAGGCCGAGCAGCGAGCGCACCTTGGTCTCGTCCACGTCGGCGACGCTGACGCGGTCGCCGTTTCCGGAGAAGTACCGTCCCACGGCCGAGGGGATGCCGCCGAGCGGCAGGGCCGAGCGCTGGAGGATGACGGGGGTGCCGACGGCTCCGGCGGCCAGGACGACCACTTTGGCGTGGATGGTGCCCGCCTGCAGGGTGCACGTGTAGTCGTCCGGGTCGAGGACCGTGTACGTGACGGCGTACCGGTAGCCGGGGACGGGCGAAGGCCCGACGGTCTGGACCTCGTGGAGCGGCCGGATCGTGGCGCCGTGCGCCTCGGCCGCGGGCAGGTAGTTGAGCAGCATGGAGCGTTTGGCGTCGAAGCGGCAACCGGACAGCATCCAGTTGCAGTTGGTGCAGCGCTCGGTGTCGACGGCCACGGGCACGGGGTTGCAGGTGTGCCCGGCCCGCGCACAGGCAGCAGCGAGGACGCCGCCCGCGTACGAGACGTCCGGCCAGCCCGTGCGGGTGACCGGGATCGCCTCTTCGACGCGGTCGTACCAGGGGTCGAGTGCGGCGCGGGTGAGGGAGGCGGGCCAGATGCGTCGCCCCAGGCTGCCGCGGCGTTCGAAGACGAAGGCGGGGGCCCGGAGGGAAGCGGCGAAGTACACGACGCTGCCGCCGCCCACGCAGTTGCCGGCGACCACGGCGATGCCGTCGCCGCGAATGACGTCGACGATCCGGTTGTACGTGCCCAGTCGCAGCGAGTGGGTGAAGTCGGCCGCGGCCAGGCGCGGGCCGCGTTCCAGGACGGTGACGCGGGCGCCCCCGGCGACGAGATGGTAGGCGGGGATCGCACCGCCGAAGCCACTTCCGATGACGAGGACGTCCGTGGTCTGCGCGCTCATGCGGGGCTCCCCGAGTCGGTGGTGGCGGGGTGCGGAGTGGCGAGGGCTCTGCCGTAGGAGTAGTCGGTGAAACGCCACAGCCCGTCGGTGCCGGGCCGGGGGAAGCCCAGCCAGGTCAGGCCGGGATGGCCGGTGGACACGGCCTGGCGGGTGTCGAGGTGGGCGGCGGTGTCGAAGGCGAGGCCGGTCAGGAGGCTGAGTACCTGCCAGATGGCACGGTCGGGGTCTTCAGGCCCGAACAGCCCTTGGACGAGTGCGGTGCGGTGGCGGAAGGACAGGCCGACGAAGGCGGGCACGGTGATCGGAAGGAGGACGAGATGGCTGGTGGCGTAGACGACGGCCCGGGCGTTCAGCAGAGCCGCGAGCTCCGGCAGCAAGGGGGCGAGGGGAAGTTCGGGCGAGGTGAGCGTCGCGATCACGCCGGCCTGTACGGCGCCCGGGCCGCTGACGGCGCCTGCGACGGCGAGGTCGCCGGCGAAGCGTCGCTGGCCGGGGATCAGGGTGTCGGCGAACGCCTCCAGTGTCTGCACCGCCCACGCCGCGGACCCGGCCTCCGCGGCCGTCGCTCGAGGGGCGACGGCCGGGAGTTGACCGGCGGACAGGACGGCGGCAGTGGCGGCGAGGGCTTTGAGGACCGCCCTGCGGCCGGGCGGGGACATGATGCTCACCCGGCCAGGGAACAACGCAGGTCGAACGGGAGGGGCACGGTCAGACCCGTCTCGCCGGCGTCCTTGCCGTACTCGTCCAGTACGTCGGCGAGTTCCGGGAAGGCGGGGCGCAGCGCGGCGACGGCGTCGCCTATGCCGACGCTCGTGCCGTGGATGCGGAAGTTGCTCAGCCGGGCGCCGGCCCGCTGCCGGGTCTTGTCCCACCAGTACTGACCGTCCCAGGTCACCAAGGGCGTCGCGCCGGTGGTGGTCTGCACGCTCCAGTGGTCCTTCTGGTAGTAGTGGCAGGTCACCAGGGCGAGGGCGAAGCGTGAGGGTTCGGCGACGAGGAAGCGCAGGGCGCCGCCGTTGTCGAAGGTGACGTCGCGCTTGCTGTACTCCACGCACAGCGGATCATGGAGCATCAGCCACCACGGCGGGATCTCACCTTCGCCGAAGTGATGCCAGGGGCAGGTGGTGGCGAAGGCGGGCTCGGTGAATGGGCTCACCTCGGACGCCGTGGTGGTCTCCGCCGTCGCGGAGCGCGGAGCTGCAACAGCGGTTCCTGGCATGAGGACGGCGGCGCACACCCACCCGGTGATTGCCAGAGACATGACAGCTTTCGTCGTGCGACGCGAACCGAACAAGGCGATCTCCTGCCTTCCTCGACGAGCGACCGGGCCGACTGCTCAGGGGTCGCTCCTGGGGGCGGACAGCCGTTTCCGGCAGAGCACGGACTCCTGCGCGGGCATGGCGGATTCCTGACGACCGGTCATGGAGCGCCCGGCACACCCACAGAATGAGCCATGACTACCAGTCAGTAAAGAGGCGGGTCAGTGACTCATCCACTGAGACTCTGCACCAGTGCGGGACTGTCGGGCTCCGAACGTCCTGGGGCCGGCCTCCCCCTCGGCCGGCGCGGCTCGGCTCGGGTCGACTCAGCAGTGGTGGCACGCAGCCGTGGTGCCGGAGCTCGTGCGCAGTGCGGCGCGGGAGGGTGCCAGCCTCATCGCCGTGTCGCGCGGGGCGACGGCGAGGCCTGCGTCTCACGCCTGCCCCCGAGCCACTCGTCTCACCGCCTGGCGACCTGCCGCGGTGGGGTGAGGGCCGAACAGGGTCTTCGCGCCATGACGCGGGCATCAGCACGGACGCGGGTCGGGCCGCTGACTGCGACAGGAACGAGCTGAGCACCTGCAGGCCGGGAAAATGAGTAGGACAACTCAGGCTGGACGCCCCCTCCCCCTCCGACGATGAAGGTCAGTGTCGTCGAGATCTGGAGACCGCTTCATGCTCAGCCGCATCGCCGACATGCTGGTGCCCGCCTTCGGCCGCCTGTCGGTGACCATCGACCCTGGCGCCGCCCTGGCGCCGGGGAGCATCATCGCCGCCAACCACACCTCGCTCGCCGACCCCGCCATCGTGATCGCCGCCCTGCACCGCCTGGGCGTCGAACCGGTCATCATGGCCACCGCCGGCCTGTGGCGCGTGCCCGTACTCGGCCGGTCCCTCACCCACGAAGGGCACATCCCGGTACACCGCGGCGACCGACGAGCCTCGACCGCCCTCGACCTGGCCACCCACGCCCTGGAACAGGGCAGATACCTGCTCATCTACGCCGAGGGCGGCCTGCCCCGCCGCAAGGACGCCGCAGAGGCACCCCCCGGCGACTTCCGCACCGGCCTGGCCCGCCTCGCCGAACGCACCGGGGCCCCTGTCGTACCCGTCGGCCAGGCCGGGGCCCGCCGCATCACCTCGGGCAGCATGATCAAGCAGGTCGCCGGCCTCGCCACAGCGCCGCTACGCCGACCCGAGCTGCACGTCCATGTCGGCACCCCCATCGATCTGACCGGCGACAGCACGGTGCGCACGGCGCGGGCCCGAGCGGCGGTGACCAGCGCGTGGCGCACGGCGGCCGCGCACCTCGCTGAGCCCGCCGCGCTCGCCGCGTAGCCCCGCCTCGTCGCCTGCGCCCGGCGCATGCCCACGGTGAATCCTTGATGCCTGCTGGTCACGGAGCACCCGAGATGCTCGCACAAGTGTTTGATCACAGGTGGTCAGGGCTACTCGCCGTGGAAGCCTGCGCCACGGTGAGGACAGCGCCGACCGGACCGCGCAGAGACAGATGAAAGGGGTTGGTCGCGATGACCGTGGCGACTCAGCAGGGCGGCGGGGGCGGTTCCAGTGGCCTCTACGACGTTCTGGAACTCATTCTCGACCGCGGGCTGGTGATCGACGCGTTCGTGCGGGTCTCCCTTGTCGGTATCGAGATACTCAAGATCGACATACGGATCGTGGTCGCCAGCGTCGACACCTACCTTCGCTTCGCCGAGGCGTGCAACCGCCTCGACCTGGAAGCGGGGCCGCGCAAGCCGGCCGGGCTTCCGGAACTCACGGGACAGCTCACGGAGTCCGGCGCCCGCGGCAAGACGAAAGGGGCTCTGGCCGGGGCGGCGGAGACGATCTCCGATGCCTTCCAGCAGGCACGCGACGAGGGCCGTGAGCGGCAGGGCGACCGGGCCGCGCGCAGGAGAGGGGAATGAGAGATGAGCACTTACGTTTACGGGATCACCCGCGCCTCGAGCTCCCCCCTCCGCCAGGACATGGACGGCATCGGGGATCCCCCGCGGCCGGTACGCGTGCTGCGCCAGGGCGAGCTGGCCGCGATCGTCAGCGACGCCCCCGATCAGCTGCGGCCCAAGCGTCGTGATCTGCTCGCCCACCAGCGTGTCCTGGACGAAGCCGGAGCGGGGGGCGTGGTACTACCGATGCGGTTCGGCAGCGCCTCACCGGACGACGACACGGTGACCACGGTGCTCGCCGAGCGTGCGGACCTCTTCCTTGAGCGGCTGCGGGCGCTGGACGGCACGGCGGAGTACAACGTCAAGGCCAACCACGACGAAGAAGCCGTGCTCCGCCTGATCATGACGGACCACGACGACATCCGGTCCCTGGCGGAAACGAACCGCGAGGCCGGCGGAGGCACGCACGAGCAGAAGATCAGGCTTGGCGAGATGATCGCCGCCGCCGTCCAGGCACGCGAGGCGACTGACGCGGATCTGCTTCAGCAGGCGCTGCGGCCGATGGCGGACGCGGTCAGCGCCGGGCCGCAGAGCACCGGCTGGCTGGCCAACCTCTCCTTCCTGGTGGATCGCGGATCAGCGGAGCAGTTCCTGGCCTCGGTCGACGCACTCCGCCAGGAGCACCCGCATCTCGAACTACGCGTCAACGGCCCCCTGCCGCCGTACAGCTTCGTCGACGCCGCCTCGTCCCAGCAGGCCGAAGGCGGCACGGCCGAAGCGTTCGGAGCGGCGGCAGCCGAGCCGAACGGGTGAGGAGGAAGCAAGCGCCTGCCGGTGCGGCGCTGCAAGGAGTGCTCTCATCAGCCAGACCAGTCATGCATCCGCTCCACCACGCCAACGCTGCGGCGCTTGGACTTGACTGGTTCTGTTCAAGACTTCGGCCAGCGGCCGGCCTGCGCGTCGGGAGGCAGTATCCGGTGCGGAACGAGTCGCAGACCAGTTCGTGTTCCCAGCTCCATTCGCGTTGCTGTACCTCTGCATCGACAGCGTCGACATCTTCAGGGACGTAAGGCGTTGTCGGCAGTGCGACGAGTTCGGCAACTGCCGAAGCGGTCAATGGCCGGTAGGCGAGGGCATGTATGGGTATCGGCATGCGGATCACTCTAGAACCGGCCGACGCCGGCGAAATTCGTGAATTCGCACAGTGATTATCGTGGGCGCCCGGCCAGTTCATCGGTGCCGTCCAAGAGCACACGGAACGCTCGTGACTACCGCTGTGTCGTGTGCCGGCGAAGTCAGTCGTCCGCACAGCCTTGACCTGCGTGGACTGGAACGGGTCGGATGCGTGGTGCCCAGATGATCTGGTTGGCCGCGAGTCACTGATCCCTTGCGTTCTTCTCGGGCGCACGGCAGTGCTGCGAAACCCCCCTCTCACCAGAGCACGCGCCGGGAGAACGTGGCGTGACTCAAGCTTGAAGCCGACGCCGCCGGTCGTCGGTGGTCAGTAGTCGAGGTTGGGGTACCAGCCGTCGCGGCCCTGCGGGGTGAGGTCGAGGAGGTGCCAGACAGGAGCCAGGAGGTCGATGCCCCGCTCGTCGATGTCGTCGGCCATGCGTGGGTGGGTGGAGTAGAAATGGCGGACTGCGTCGTCGCTGTCACGGGTGAAGACGGAGATGGTGGAGTCCTGTGCGCCGTCCCTGTCCTCACTGCTCAGGTCGTATTTGAAGGTGCTGTCGCCACAGCTCAGGAGCCGTAGCCGGTGCCAGCCGCGGTTGCGGGCATGCTGCCGGAGGGCGGGCAGGTCGGCGGCCGCAGCGATGACGAAGTCGGCGTTGCGGGCGATGTGGTGGGCGATCCCGTTGAAACCGTCGATCCAGAGGGTGCACATGGGGCAAGGGTCGGTCTGCAACTTGCCGTACATGAAGTGGTAGACGATCAACGGTCGGTCGTTGGCGGTGAACAGTTCACTCAGAGTCACCTCATGGACCGGTGTGTCGCCGGCCTCGAGGTCAGCGGGGCCCTCGATGAAGACGTAGTCGTCGACGGGTGGTCCCTGAGGGAGTGCCCGACGCTGTACCGCGACCTGCTCACGGTGGCGCATGAGGTCGATCTCGGCCAGGCGCAGCTCTTCGCGGGCGTCGAGGTAGACCGCGGACTCGCCGGCCAGTCTGGTGTGCCGCAACATCACGTCCTCCTGGGGTGACGTCCCCCCGGGGCCCTGGCCCGGATCACAAGCCCCTCATCACGTGTTCCCGAGCCGGCCTATCGAGTCTACGGCGGCTGTACGGTCCACCGACAGCCGAGCTGAAGTCCGGCTCTCCACCGGTCCGCGAGTGAACCGAGGAAGTCGGCCCTTCCGGAGGGGACCCGGACGCGGCAACTGGCTGACAACCCCGGCGTGGTATCAGTTCGAAGGGCGGAACCGGACCAGATCAAAGAGGCGAGGCGTCGCAGAGACAGTCGGCCTCGTCCAGTGAGGTGCCGTGCCCGCAGGGTGCGCCCAGGTCGGCACGGCTTCGGGTCATGAGGGGACGTCGCATCGCAGAGAACGGATGGATGAGACGGACCGTTGCGGGGCCGTTCCGCAGCACGAACCACACCACTCGGCCTTCGATGGCACGGGCCCAGCGGTCAGAGAAGGCCCTTCACACTCACCCGGAGAGTTCGGCCCGCCACGGCCGCGGCCACTCCCCCGGCGGCGGCGGATCTCCCGCGATGCCGAGATCTCGTCGCGCGCTCTCGTAGAAGGCATCACGCGCCGTACTCGCCAACCGATGGGCCTTGGTCCACATCTCGGCGTCGACCGGGCCCTCCCTTATGAGTAGCTCGATGGTCCAGATCGCCTCGTGCCAGCGCCGCGCCACCGCGATCGTCGCCGCATCCCCGACGAGCAGGACAGATTCCCATTCTGTCGCACGGCGGGACTCCGCGTCGGCGAGGAGGGAGAGACCCTCGGCCGGCTGCAACGGATCGGCTACGTCCGCGAATCCGAGCGCAGCGCCGATGCGCTGGGCGACGCGAAGCTGTGCCTTGAGGGCATTGGCGTAACGGCCGTACGTCTCGAAGCGTTTCTCGTCCCACCGCTCCTCCCGCTGCCGCTTCCACCGTCGACGCTCGGTCAGGCTCTGCACGGCGTACGAGCCGAGCGAACCGACTACGACGCCCGCCAAGGCAGGCAGTTGGTCCGAGAGCGCCACAGCCCCTCCCCGACTTCGTCCCCTGGTGCCACACGCTCATCGCTCTACGACCGGGAACCCCTACCCACCTTTGCCGTGGAGCATCTCTGCTCGGGAAGACACCGAACGGTGCGTTCACCGCATCCCTGGCGGATGACGGACGGGGTACCGGCCTCGCAGCGGACAGCCCCGGGATCACCGGCGCCGGGCTCGGTGGACTCACCTCGGCACCTGTCCTGCACGTCGACGAAATCCCGGTCAGGGTCCACGGGGCCGAGTCCTCCCCGACGGCACGCGCGCAGGCGGGATGCTCGACATCCACGACTACGACGGGCAGCTCGCTGGCAAGGCCGCCGGCCTCATGGACGAGTTCCACTCCATCGTCGTCGAAGGCCGTCGGCCGATGCGGCTCCTCGAACAGGACGGCACCGTCCTGCACGAGATGGCCGATGCCGGCACGAGCGGACAGCCCGAAGTACGGCGCGGAGAGCTGTGGCGAATCCTGCCCGACAGGCCGTCCGAGGTCCCGACAGGGCGTCCGAGGTGTGGTGGTACCCGGTCAGTCCCGGCCTGCGCGGTCGGCGCGGTCGGCGCGGTCGGCGAGTTCCGCCGCCCCGGCCGGCGTCAGGGCGCCGTGCAGCCTGAGCCGCGCCAGCCCGCCGTCGGGGAAGACGTCCAGGCGGGCGTGGGTGGCCGTGGCCGGTGCCGGGAGGGGGAACCGGTGGAGGGCGTCCGGCTGGAGGGGCACGCGGCGCAGCACCTCGGTCCAGGTGCCGGAAGGTCCGTCCTTGACCGACAGGGAGGCCCAGCCGGCGGCATTGCCCTTGAGGTTGGCGGTGTCGATCTCGACGGCCCGTATCTCGCTCTGCGCGGCCAGCCGGTAGGAGATCCAGTCGTTGCCCCCGTCACGACGGCGGCGCGTCTCCCAGCCGTCGTCCTGCTTCTGCGACAGCCCGGGCATGATCGTGTTCCCCGGCGAGGAGTAGAAGCCGTCGGACGCGTCCTCGACGCTGCCTCCGTTGATCACGCAGGCCACGTCCACGGTACCCAGCACGGCGAGCCAGGCCGGGTCGGGCAGGACCTCGCCGTGGACGCGGAGCCGGGCGATCCCGCCGTCCGGGTACTGGTTGACCCGCAGGTGGGTCCAGCGGCGGCCGGAGTCGACGGCGAAGCCGTTGGCCGCATGGCCACGCACCGGTGTCCGCGGCAGGATCTCGTGCCAGTCGGCGGGGTCCCGCAGCAGCTCGGCCACGGACGGAGTGCCGTCGAAGGCGGCGGCCTGGACGCTGACCTGCTGGGGGAAGTTGCCGCGGAAGTGTGCCGTGTCCACGACGATCCCGCGGACGATGCCGGGCGCGCCCAGCCGGATCAGCGCCCAGTCG
This sequence comes from Streptomyces actinomycinicus, assembly GCF_016741775.1. Classification (GTDB taxonomy): domain Bacteria; phylum Actinomycetota; class Actinomycetes; order Streptomycetales; family Streptomycetaceae; genus Streptomyces; species Streptomyces actinomycinicus. The sequence goes on from NZ_JAERRK010000023.1 coordinate 80,640, forward strand.
CGGTCGCCGTCGGCCGGGAAGGGGTCGTGGGCGTCCGTCCCGCGCCGGCGGCGGGTCTCCCAGCCGTCCATGATCTTGCCCTTGTTCCCGTAGGCGTGGACGTCGAAGACGGCCGGAGTGCGGGACAGGAGGTTCTCGCGCTCGGCGAAGAACTCGTCGTCGGCGGCGACGACCGCCGCGCCCAGCCGGCGGTCGGCGAGGTCGGTGAGCCGGGTGAAGGCGAAGTCCCCGTGCCGGTAGTCGGCGTACGGGTCACCGGAGACGTAGGGGGCCGCGTACGCGGACTCGGCGGCGGGGTGGTGGGCGGAGGAGGACGCGGGCATGCGGGGGCCTTTCCGAGTGGGGTGGGCGGGCCGGCTCGAAGGAGCGGCCCCGCCAATCTCGCAGCCCCGCACCGCCCGGGTCCATCGATCATTTCTGACGCAACTCTTCAGGATTTCCGAACGGTTGGGACGTACGCCAGATCCGCTCGAACTCCGCCGCCAGCGACCGGACCCGTTCCCGGTCCCGGGTCACCGCTGCGGGCTCCCCCGGCTCCCCGCACACCAGGGCCAGCGCCCCGTCCACGACCACCGTGTGCCGGGCAGGAGCCCGGCCCAGCCGTATATCGGCGCCCCGGGACGCCAGTTCGCTCAGGTAGCCGACGCTGTCGGCGTCGCCGAGGATCTCGCGGCCGGTCACCTTCCGCAGCAGGATCCCGCGCCGCAGGAGGACGCGGTACCGGGGCAGCGCGGCGGCCATGTGCCCACGCGCCAGCGGCCCCGGCGGGTGGACGACGGCGAGTTCCCGGTGGACGGGGTAGGCGTACCGGCCGATCAGGCCGCGTCCTCCGCCCTCTGGCTGAACGTCGGTACCCGCTCCCCGGCCGCTCCCGTGAGCCCAGGCCCGCCGCAGGCCCCGAACCCCGGCGCGGACGGCCGCGATACGGCGCGCTTCGCGTTCCAGGGCCTCGGTGCGGGCGGCGATCAGGGGTTCCAGCGCCCCGCTGGGGTCCGGCACGGTGATCCGCTGCGCGTCGGTGAGGGTGACCAGGCCGTGGCCGAGGAGTTCGGCCAGAGCGGCGTCGAGCCGGCCGAGGTCCCATCCCAGCCGTCGCGCGGCGTCTTCCGGGAGCAGGCCGGGGCGGTGGAGGAGCGCTTGGTACAGCGCGCCCGCCGGCTCTCCCAAGCCCAGGGCGTCCAGGTTCACCCGCGGCCGCCGTGGGCCAGTGCCGCGAGTTCCACGGCGGGCACGTCCCCCGTCGCGGCCGCCAGCAGCACTCTTTCGAGGGCCCGCAGCCACTCCACGACCTCCCGCTCCCCCAGGCACCGTCCGTCGGCCCACAGGGTGATCTCCGCCGTCCCGTCCAGACGGTAGACGGTCAGGTAGGCGTGCACCGGCATGAACGCGGCGGTCTCGACCCGGATGTCGGCCAGCTCGCCCCGCCCCGCGCCGGGCGGCAGCGGGCCGGTGGCCTCCGGGTAGGCGCTCATGTCGTTGTAGACCACGTCACGCGCGAAGGGGGTCCCCCGCCCGGCGTCCGCACGCTCGCGGGCCGCGCGCTGCGCAGCGGGGTCGACGGCGCTGTACCGGTAGGCGCGCAGGGATTCCTCCCGGGTCAGGCCGGTGAGCCGCCCGAACGGACCGGCTTGCGCGCAATCCACGACGATCAGCGCGTCCTGGGCGAGCGTGGTCACGGCCGCGGCCGTGCGGGGGGTCGACCGATTGGCCGAGATCGAGGTGACGGCGGTCCGCGTGCGGCCCGTCCGGGCGGCGAGTACCGCCTGGAACGCGGTGAGCACGATGGTGGAGCGCCCGGTGCCCGTCCGCTCGGAGACCACCCGGACGGCTTCGGCGAGGCGGGCGGAGATCATGAAGCCCTCGCGGTACCGGGGTTCGTCCGGTGTCACGGTGTGCCGGGCGGTGAGCATGGCCGCCGGTGCCCGCCCGTAGACGTCCTCCCAGTGGGCGAGGGCCCGGGCGCCCCTGCGCAGCCCTGCGGGAGAGTGCTGTTCGAGGGCCAAATCGACGGGGTGCGCGGCGATTTCCTGGCCCCTGCGCACGTGGACCCCGCCGGACAGCAGGGCGATGAGGTGGTCTTCGACGATCTGGAGGGCCAGCCCGTCGACGGCCATGTGCGACAGGACCAGGACCAGGCGGACCGGCCTGCCTCCCTCGGTGACGATCCCTGCCCGCAGGGGCAGTTCGGCGGCCGTCTCGAAGGGCGCCGCCCTGAACCTGTCACAGAGTTCCCGCGCCGCGCGTGCGCGAGCCTGCGGTCCCTCGGCGGGGAGCAGGTGCGCGGCGAGCCGGACACGGCCGAGGACGGACTGGACACCGCGCCGGGGATACACGGTGCGCAGCGACTCGTACGCGGTGAGGACGGTGCGGAGGGCACCGAGGACCTCGTCCGTGGTCACGCCCTGCGGGACGGTGAGATCCAGCGGCAGGAAGGCGAGGTACCGGTCGTCCGGATGGTCCTGGAGCTCTCGGTGCAGCTTGGCCTGCCCCCAGGTCATGGGTCCCCGCCGGGCGGGGCCCGCCTCGAACTCGAGGACGGTCGGGGTGCGGCTGTCGGTCACGGTTCCTCGCTCTGGACGGTCAGCAGGGTTGCGACGGCCCGGCCCTCTTCCGGGGGTGCTCCGAGCTGCGGCAGCCGTGTCCGGATCAGTGTGTCCCGCTCCCCCGCGGCCAGTTCCACCTCCACGACGAGGGCGCGTTCGGCCGCGCCGGAGGCGAGCAGGACCCGGGCGTACGCCTCGCCCTGCCCGGCGGCATCGTCCAGCACGGACAGGCAGGCCATCGGGCCGGTGACGCCCAGGACGCGGGTGAGGTGACCGAGTACGGAGGTCGGCACCGACTGGAAGAACAGGACCGGGGAGGGCGGCTGCCGCTCGGACAGCGCGCGGGTCACGGCGTCGGCGGTCTCCGTGTCCCCGAATGTGGTGACGAGGAGGACGGCGGTGGCGGGCCCGGCGACTCCGGCGGCACCGCCGGGGTACGCCGTGAGGCACCTGGTGACCGCGGCTGCGACGAGCGGGGCGAACGCGGAGAAGGCGAACCCGTGCACCGGGGGCGGGGCCGGCCGGTCCGTGGTCCTCGACTCGGCCCGGGCCAGTACGGTCAGGGCGGCCGGCGCGGACGGGGCTGCGGTCATGAGGACTCCAGGAGCAGGGCGGCGGGGCCGGCGCGGACGGGGCTGCGGTCATCGGCACTCGAGGAACAAGGCGGCGGGGCCGGCGCGGACGGGGCTGCGGTCATGAGGACTCCAGGAGCAGGGCGGCGTTGGCGCCGCCGAACGCCGCGTTGAGGGAGACGGCGTGGCGGAGGGGGGCGGGCCTTGCGGTGTTCGGCACGCAGTCGACCGGGCACTCCGGATCGGCCGCGAGGTGCCCGGCGGTCGGCGGTATGAGCTGGTCCTGGAGGGCGAGGACGGTGATGACGGCCTCGACGGCACCGGTCGCCTCGAGCATGTGCCCCGTGGTGCTCTTGGTGGAGCTGACCGGGGTACGCGTGCCCGCCGGGCCGAACAGCCGTAGCAGGGCGGCGGCTTCCGCCGCGTCGTTGAGCTGCGTGCCGGTGCCGTGCGCGTTGACGTAGCCGATGTCGTGCGGGTGCAGGCCCGCCTTGCGGAGGGCGGCGCGGAAGGCGGCCTCCAGCCCCCGCCCCTCGGGGTGGGGCCGGATGACGTGGTGTGCGTCGCCCGCCATGCCCCAGCCACGCAGCCAGGCCTGGACGGGGCCGCGGCGTGCGGCGACCCTCCGCTCCGACTCCAGGACGAGTACGGCGGCGCCGTCGCCGTGGAGGAGCCCGTCGCGGCCGGCCGAGAAGGGGCGCTGGACTCCGGTGGGGCTCAGTGCCCTGCCGGAGTCGAACTTGGCGAAGCCGTCTTCGGACACCAGGTGGGCTCCGCCGCAGACGGCGATGTCGGTGAGGCCCTGCTCGATCATGGCGGCCCCGTGGGCCAGTGCGCTGGTGGACGCCGTGCAGGCGTTGACGAAGGCCAGCCGGGGCGTGCCGAGGCCGAGTTCGTGTGCGAGCCGTTCGGGCAGCAGGGCGGGCAGGGTGTCGAGGAGCCGGTCGGGCCGGCCGGGCGGGCCGTTGCGGTCGGGGAGTCCTGTGAAGTCCCCTCCGGTTCCGATCAGAGTGGGGGCGCCTCGGGCGTCGGTCCCGGCCATGGCCAGGGCGGCGCGGGCGCACCGGACCAGGGCCTGGTACTGGCCGGCCGGGGGCCGCGGATCGGTGGCGGCGTGCTTCGCCCGGTAGCCGGCGGTGTCGAAGCGGGTGACGGGGGAGAAGATCTGGCGTCCGGCGAACACGCCCTCGCGCAGCGCCCCGGCGCCCGTTCCGAAGGCGGTGAGGACGCCGAACCCGGTGATGGCGACAGATTGAGTCATGTGTGCTCCAAGCCCAGGGAGTCGGGTCAGTGGCCGATGCCCAGGCCGCCGTCGACGGCGAGGGTGACACCGGTGACGTAGGAGGCCTCCGGTGAGGCGAGCCAGAGCACGGCGGCGGCGATCTCGTCGGCCGTCGCCGCCCGGCCCAGCGGGACCTCGCCTGTGATCCGCTCCTTCTGCTGCTCGCTCAGGGTCCGGGTCAGCCCGGCGTCGACCAGGCCGGGGGCGATGACGTTCGCGGTGATCCCGTACGGGCCGAGTTCCCGGGCGAGCACCCGGGCCAGGCCCACCAGACCGGCCTTGCTGGCGGCGTAGTTCGACTGCCCGGGATAGCCGCGGTGGGCGGCGACGGAGGCGACGAAGACGATCCGGCCGCCGCGTCGGCGGACCATTCCCCGGGCGGCCTGCCGGGCCGTCCGGAAGGCACCTGTCAGGTTGGTGTCCAGCACCCGCTGGAACACCTCGTCCTTCATGCCGATCAGCAGGCCGTCGTCGGCGGTGCCCGCATTGGCTACGAGCACCTCCACCGGTCCGTGCGCCTCGGCGGCGCGGGCGAACGCGGCCGCCACCGAGGCCGTGTCGGTGACGTCGCAGGGCACCGAGAGCAAGCCGTCGGGCGCCTCCCCCGACCGGTGGGCGACCGCCACCCGGTCGCCCCGGGCGGCGAAGGCGCGGGCGACCGCGAGGCCCATGCCCCGGCTGCCCCCGGTCACCAGGACGGACCTGCCGGCCGGGGCGCTCACCGGCCGTCCCCCTCGGCGTCCGGGAAGGTCCGCCCGACGACCTTGAGCAGGCCGGTGGCCTTCACCCGGGTCTCCTCGAATTCCGCGGCCGGCTCCGACAGGGCGATCACGGCGCCGCCGACGCCGAACTCCACCTCCTCGTCGCCCGCAACGAGGGTGCGGATGACGATGCTGAGGTCCGCCGCGCCCGACAGCGAGAAGTAGCCCAGGGCGCCCGAGTAGAGGCCGCGCGGACCGTTCTCGAGCCGGTCGATGATCTGCATGGTGCGGATCTTGGGCGCGCCCGTCATCGATCCGCCGGGGAAGCAGGCCCGTACCGCTCCGACGGCGGTGACGCCGGACCGCAGCCGCGCGCTGACGGTGCTCACCAGCTGGTGGACGGTGGCGTAGGTCTCGACGTCGAAGAGGGGGGCGGTGCGTACGGATCCCGGCTCCGCGCAGCTGCCGAGGTCGTTCCGCACGAGATCGACGATCATCAGGTTCTCGGCGCGGTCCTTGGCACTGCCCGCGAGTTCCCTCCGCAGGGCCTCGTCGCGCTCCGGGGTGGCGCCCCGGGGCCGGGTCCCCTTGATCGGCCTGGACTCGGCGGTGCCGTCGGAGGTGACGTGCAGGAACCGTTCCGGGGAGGAGCTGAGCACCGCCGTGGAGCCCCAGCGGAGGAACGCCCCGTAGGGGGCGGGGCTGTGGGCGCGCAGCTGCCGGTACGCAGGCCACGGCTCCAGGCGCCCGGCGACGCGGGCCGTATTGGTGAGGCACACCTCGTAGGTCTCTCCGGCCTCGATCTCCTTCTGGCACAGGCTGATGAGTTCGAGGTACCGGCTGCGGTCGTGACGCAGGGTCAGCGGGCCGAGACCGGCCGGCGGGAGGCCCGCGGGCGGCTCCACCGTGAGGAGGGCGTCGGCGGTGAGGAACTGCTCGGTGTCGTCGAGCCACCGGTGCGCGGCTTCCTCCCGTCCGGTCTCGGCGAGGGCGAGGAGGTGGAAGAGGCCGGTTTCGTGGTCGTGGGCGACGATCCGGTCGGCGAAGATCATGACGGCGTCGGGGCGGGCGGAGCGGTGGACGAGGTCGCCGCCGCATTCGGCCTTCAGCTCGTACCCCAGGCAGCCCACCCACCCGGCGGCGAAGTCGAAGGGCAGCGGCGGCACCTGTGTGCGGTGCCGCGCCAGGTCCTCGTCCAGCCAGTCGAAGAACGGGCCGTCCACCACGTGGGTGCCGTCGGCGCCGGTGACGGTCACGGTGGCGGCCTCGACGTCCGCGGCGGCCACCCGGGCGAGCGGGCCCCGCGCGTCCCCCATGAACGAGAACCTGCCCGTCCCGGGTCCGGGGGCGCCGCTGTCGAGCCAGAACGCGTGGGTGGCGGCCGCGTACCGCCGGTCGAAGACGGTTTCGGGCGAGGCGCCGGAGGTCACGGTACGGGCGATCAGCCGGTGGGTGAAAGGCACCTGCGGTGCCGGGGGCCGCTGCGCGAGGGACGGGGCGGGCTCCGCGGCGGCCGCCGCAGCGCTGTAGGTGGTACGGCCGTTCTGGCGCCGGGTGAGGTCCCGGAAGTTCCGCATCAGCAGGCGACCGTGTTCGGTGCAGACCGACTCGGGATGGAACTGCACTCCCCACAGGCACCGTTCGCGGTGTCGTATGCCCATGACCACGCCCTCTTCGCACCAGGCCACCGCCTCCAGGTCCGCCGGCAGCTCACCGATGGCGAGGGAGTGGTAGCGGACGGCTGTGAACGGGGTGGGCAGCCCCTGGAACAGACCCTCCCCCGTATGGCTGACCAGGCTGGTGCGGCCGTGGCTGACCTCGGGGGCGGGTACGACGCTGCCGCCGAGGATCTGCGCGATGCCCTGGTGCCCCAGGCAGACGCCGAGGAGCGGGATGCGGGCCGAGGCCACGATCTCGGCGCAGATCCCGAAGTCCCCGGCGCGGCCCGGGTGGCCCGGCCCCGGCGAGAGGACGACGTTGTCGAACTCGTCCAGCAGCCCCCTGTGCCAGGCGGGATCATCGTTGCGCATGACGACCGGCTCGGTGCCGTTGACGACGGCGAGGTCGTGGAAGAGGTTGTAGGTGAAGGAGTCGTAGTTGTCGATGATCAGGGTTCTCACAGCTGTCCTCGCTCGTGCAGCAGGGCGCGGTTGCGCAGGATCTTGCCGTTCGCGTTCCTGGGCAGGGACGCCACGGTGAAGTAGCGCTTGGGGATCTTGAACGCGGCCAGGTGCTCGCGGCACCAGCGGGCCAGTTCCTCGGGCCGGGCCGGCCCGGCGGTGTACGCCTCCACCGTGTCGCCGAACACCACGACGGCTTCCTCGACTCCGGGGCAGGCGCGCAGCACCCCTTCGACCTCGGTGAGGTCGATCTTCATCCCGCCGACGGTCACCAGCGAGTCCGCCCGGCCCAGCACGCGCAGCTCTCCGCTGGGCGGGTCCAGTTCGCCCCGGTCGAAGGTGCGCAGCCATCCGCCGGCGTAGCGCGCGGTGCCGTCGTCCTGGAGGTACGGGGAGTGGTCCAGGGCGACTTCGATCCCGCCGCCGCGCACCCGTACCGGCAGGCCCGTGGTGCGCCCCACGCCGGGCGGCGGGCACGCGCCGTCGAGCCTCGCCGTGATGACGCCGGTCTCGGTGGTGCCGTACACCGGGGAGACGGGCACCCCGTACCGGGCGGTGAAGCGCTCGTACACCGCGGCCGGAAGCGGTTCACCCGCCGACACGGCGAGCCTGAGCCGGCGCGGGCGCAGGGCGTCCGAGCGGCCCCGCGAGAGGAGGTCGAACTGGACGGGCACGCCCAGAACGGCGTCCGCGCCGTGGCCGGGGCCACTTCCCGCGAGGATGCGGGCGGCCTCGCCGATCCGCTGGGAGGTGGGGAGGAGCAGGTGGGTCCCGTGCTCCAGGCCGTGCAGGAAGCCCCCGACCAGGCCCATGGTGTGGATCAGCGAGTTGAGCAGCAGGATCCGCTCCCCCGCCCGGGGCATTCCGGCGAGCGCCCCGTACCTGGCCAGTTCGGCGGTGAGGTCCGCCGGGCGGCGGCCCACCACCTTGGGCGTTCCGGTGGAGCCCGAGCTGAACTGGACCAGACACACGTCCCGTTGCCAGGCCGGCCCGTCGGCCCCGGCAGCCCGGCCCTCCGGCCTGCGGGTGACCACGATCGGGCAGTCGGGGACGGGGCCGGTCGCCTGCCGCGCCGGCCCGTCGGGCCTGATCAGGTACTGGGGTGCGCACCGGGAGAGCAGACGGGCGGTCTCGGCCGGGGCGTTGCGGACGTCCAGGAGCTGGACCTGAGCACCGCACGACCACACGGCGAGGACCGTCGCCAGCAGGGTGACGCCGGGGGGCAGCATGACCGCTGCCGTGGACCCCTCCCCCACGCCGTCACGGCTCAGCCCGGCCGCCAGGTTGTCCACGCGGGCGCGCAGTTCGCCCCGGGTGAAGGTGGTGCCCATGGTCGCCCACGGGTCGCCGTCCGCTCCCCTCGCCAGCAGGTGGGCTCCCCACCAGTCGGCGGATGCCATGTCCGGCGGTCCTCTCAGTCGGTGGCCGCGTACGCGGCGTAGTAGGCGCGCAGGGTGCGGGTGATGGCGGGCGAGTAGCGCGCCGCCGCCAGGATTTCGGGCGGGGGTGTGAAGGTGGGGTGGATCTCGTCGGCGAAGGCCCTGAATTCCAGGCGCAGGCTGTGCTCGATGGTGCGGGGCCAGTCCACGGGCAGGCGCCAGTCGTGTTCGTAGCCGGTGGCGAGCATGTGGGTGACCGCCGTCTCGACGGTGTCGCGCCGGGTCATGGGCTGTACGGGCGGCCGTACGGGGGTGAAGAGGGAGAGGTCGAGCTGTGGGGTCTCCCCGTGGAGGCGGCGGGCGATCTCCTCGGCGAGCAGCGGCGACAGGTGCAGCCCGTCGCGGTAGGTGCCGGTGAGTAGCCACAGCCCGTCCGGGCCGGCCTCGCCGATGAGGGGGTAGCCGTCCAGGGAGACGGGCCGGTTGCCGACCTGGAGCCTGCGGACCGGGCTGCTCCACAGGTCGCGGTGGAGCTGCTTCACGGCGCAGTCGAGGAGGAACTGGGCGTCGCGGACAACGGGCTTGTCCACGGCCGTGGGGGAGATGATGTTGGTGGCCCCGACGTACACCTCCCCGGCCGAGCGGGGCACGAGGTGCAGACCGCAGGCGAAGGCCCGGTTGGGCGTCCGGATGACGCTGGACGGCCCCTGCCGGCCCGGTGCGTCGAGGAGGGCGGACACCCCGAATCCCGCGACGAGGCCGGGGGTGCGGCCGGCGAGCTGCGGGACGGTGTCGATCAGGTCCTGCGTCCTGGTTCCGGCGGCGAGGACCACGGTGTCCGCGTGCAGCGTGCTGCCGGAGGCGAGGGTGACGCCGGTGACCCGGTCGTTCCGCTGGAGGACCCGGGTGGCGAGTTCGCCGACGAGCGTCCCGCCCCGGTTGAGCAGAGCGCTCTCCAGCCGCCGCAGGAGCAGACCGGAGTCCACGGCGTGCTCGTCGGGCAGGTACATCGCGGCGAAGGGGCGGCCGGCGGCGTCCGGGGCGATCCACGGCACATCGGCCGGCTCGACGTCCTCGTACTTACGGTCGTACGAGGCGAGGGCCGTGCGGATGGCGGCGTAGTTGGCGCTGTCGATGCCCGGCACACCGATGGCGTTGAGCATGACGAAGGTGCCGTCGGCCACGCGTATGCCGGCGCCGTCTTTGGCACCTTGCGGACCCGCCGCGTCGTCGGCCAGTTCGGCGAGCCAGGCCGGCCAGCGTCCGGCGGCCGTGACGGCCAGGTCGAGCTTGGCCCGGCCTCCGGAACTCGCGAGCAGGGTCGAGGTGACCTCGCCGAAGCAGCCCAGCATGGCGCCGGCGGCGGTGGAGGCCGCCCAGGGGCGGGCCGCCTCGCCCACGACGGCGACCCGTGAGCCGCGCCGGGTCAGGGTCAGGGCCAGGGAGAGGCCGAGCACCCCGTTGCCGACCACGATCACGTCATGGGTCGCGGCCGATCCGCCGCCGCCGTTCGCGGGCACGCCTGTGTTGTCCTCGTGAACCATCTGGGTCTCTTCCGTCAGGGAGTGTGGGGTGCGCGGCAAGGCCGTGATCAGTCGGCCGCGCGGGCGAGTCCGCGTACGGCGGGCACGGCGAGCAGTGCGGCGCACACGAGCAGGGCGACGCAGCCGCTGCCCAGCAGGAGGGCGTCACTGCCCAGCAGTGACGCGCCCGGGCCGGCCAGGGCCTGGCCCACGGGGAACATCGCCATGGAGCCGGCGACCTCGTAGGAGTGGATGCGGTTGAGGATGTCGGGGGGAATCTGGGTCTGGACGCTCGTCGCCCACATCACGCCCCAGAAGGCCCAGCCCGTCCCCGCGACGAGCACACAGCCGCAGACGGCCCACAGGGGCAGGTGGGTGCCGACCGCGACCGGGAACAGGGCGTAGCCGACGAGGGCCAGTGCCCCGGCACGCAAAGGCTTGCGCGGCCGTAGCCGCAGGGCGACGAGCCCGCCGAGGACGCCGCCCGCGCCGAGCGCGGAGTTGACGAGGCCGTAGGCCCCGGCGCCGTGTTCCGACACCAGGGAGGCCCCGGCGACGGGGGTGAGCGGCCCGAGGACTACGAGGGTGAGCAGCATCCACAGGGCGATGACCGACCACAGCCAGGTCCGCGCCGTGAACTCCCGCCAGCCCTCGGCGAGGTCCGCGCGGAACGAGGTACGGCCGGCGGCGGCCTTGCCCGGCTCCGCGTCGGCCGGGGGTGCCAGGCGGAGGGTGCCCAGGCAGAGCGCACTGACCGCGTAGGTGGCGGCGTGGACGCAGAACACGCCGGCCGGGCTCGACAGGCCGACCATGAGCCCGGCGACGGCCGGGCCGCCGAGAGTCATGAGCGCTTCGGCGGTGCGCAGCACGCCGTTGCCCTGCTGCACGTCGGCCGCGACGCGGGGCACGGTGCTGGCGACGCCGGGCTGGAACATGGCGGCGGCGGTGCCGTTGACGGCGCCGACGAGGCACAACTGCCAGAGCGTCACCTGGCCCGTCGCGTACATGACGGCCACGGCGGACTGGGTCGCGACCCTCACCAGGTCCGCACCGATCATCAGGGCACGGGCGTTGAAACGGTCCGCGAAGACGCCGCCGAAGATGACGAGCCCGCCGAAGAAGGCCATGAACGAGCCGACGGCGAGCCCGATGTCCCCGGGACCGAAACCCATCTGGATCATGCCGGCGACCTGGGCCACGGGAAGCATCGCGTCGCCCAGGGTGGCGACCGTGCGGGCCGTGAAGTAGAGCCGGAAATTGGGGTTCCAGAGGCCTGGGACCATTCTGTCCGGACCGCTGCGGGGGCTCAGTGTGCTCGTACCGCCGTCCGCTCCTCCCGCGGTCTCCGTCATCGGGAGACCTCTGGGACGGTGGCGCTCGCGCGGACCAGTTCGGCGAGGGGGCCCAGCCCGTCCAGCACGGTCCGCTCGGGCAGGCCGAAGTCGATGAAGCAGGCGATCTCGTCCACGCCGATCGCGCGGAGCCGCTCCACCGTCGCGGCGGCCTTGGGCAGGGTGCCCAGCAGGCTGCCGTCGTCGTAGTACCGGTCGAAAGCGCGCCGCACCATGGTGTCCACGTGGCGTTCGGAGAGGCGGGCGGGGTCGACGGGGCGGGAAACCCCGAGCGTCTGCGAACCGAGCAGCAGCGTCAGCGAGCTGCGCAGGTACGCGCTCATGGGCTCCCGGACGAGTTCGCGCACCTGCGCGTCGTCGGTTCCGAGGAAAGTGTGCAGCATGACCACGACGTGGCCGCGGGAGGCGTCCGAGCCGGGGCGCGCGGTGTACGCCGTCCGGTAGGCGGTGACGGAGCGCTCCAGGGCGTCGAGGTCCTGGCCCACCAGGTGGGTGAGGACGCCGGCTCCGGCGGATCCGGCCCTGGTGAAGGTGTCCGGGCCGCCCGAGCTGGTGATCCAGACGGGCAGTGCGTGCCGCACCGGGCGGGGGTGCACGCCGACCGGGCCGGTGGTGCCGTTGCCGTCCGGCCGGTCGAGGGTGCCGCCCCGCCAGAGGTGGCGGACCTGCTCGACGGTGCGCGCCAGCACGTCGCGGCGGTCGGCGTACGCGTCTGGTCGCAGCGCGAAGTCCTGCGCGTGCCAGCCCGAGGCGAAGGCGATTCCGGCGCGGCCCCCGGACAGGTTGTCGACCACGGCCCACTCCTCGGCGATCCGCAGGGGGTCGTGCAGGGGGCCCACGACGCTGCCGGCGCGGATGCCGACGCGGGAGGTGATGCTGGCGACGGCGGCTCCCGTGACGGCGGGGTTCGGGTACAGGCCGCCGAAGGGGCTGAAGTGCCGTTCGGGTGTCCAGACGGCGGTGAATCCGTTGCGGTCGGCGAAGCGGGCGCCCTCCAGCAGGAGGCCGTACGGGCGGGCTCCGAAGCCGTGCGCGGCCCCGGCGGGTTCCGGTGCCGGGCTGTTGCCGAAGTAGAAGAGGCTGAAATCCACCTGGGTCCTTGTGAGTCGGCCGGGCGTGTTCGTGGTGCGGCGGCGGGCCGGGCGGTCCGGACGGTCCTGTCCGGCCCTTCCTCTGCCGGGCGCGGCGTCAGCTCCCGGCTGCCGTCCGGCGGTCGGCGAGCCGCTCGGCGGCCGGTTCGGTCAGGGCGCCGTGGACGCGCAGCCGGGCGAGGCCGCCGTCGGGGAAGATGTCGAGGCGCACGTGGGTCGCCACCCGGGTGCCCACCTCGAACCGGTGCCGGGTGTCGGGCTGGAGGCGGGTCCGGGGCAGAACCTCGAACCAGGCGGAGGCGTCGGAGACGTCGGCTCCGGTGGAGGCGTCGAAACCGTGGAGCGCGGCCCAGCCGGCGGCGTTGCCCTTCAGGCAGGTCGTGTCGACCTCGACGGCGCGGATCTCGCCCTGCTCGGCGAGCCGGTAGCGGACCCAGTCGTTGTCCTTGTCGCGGCGCCGCCGGGTCTCCCAGCAGTCCCCGGTGTTCTGGGGCCGTCCGGGCATGATGAGGTTGGTGGGCGGCGAGTAGAAGAGGTCCGAGGCGTCCTCGACGACGGCCCCGTTCTCCAGGGCGACCAGGTCGAGGGAGCCGACGCGGTCGAACCAGGACACGTCCGGGACAACCTCGCCGTGCACCCGCAGCCGGGCGACCCCGCCGTCCGGGTGCTGGACGAGTCGTACGTGGGTGAAGACCTCCTCCGTCTCCACCGAGAAGGCGTTGGCGGCGTGCCCGCCGACGGGCGAGCGGGGCACGATCTCGACCCACCGCGTCCCGTCGGAGAGGAGTTCCTCGGCCGAGGCGGCGTAGGGTGCGCAAGTGGCCTGGACGCTGACCTCGTGCGGGTAGTTGCCGCGGAAGTGGGCGGTGTCGACGATGACTCCGCGGATGATGCCGGTGAGGCCGAGCCGTACCAGGGCCCAGTCGTGGTCGGTGTCGGTGGGGTGAGGCTCGGCGGTGCTGCGGCCTCGCCGGCGACGGGTCTCCCAGCCGTCCATGACCTTGCCCTTGTGGTCGAAGGTGTCCCAGTCGAAGCGGGGCCCCTGCGGTACGACCAGGTTGTCGCCCTCGGCGAAGAGGTCGTCGTTCGTGGCGACGACGCCGGCACCGAGCCGGCGGTCGGCCAGGTTGACGAAGCGCGTGAAGCCGACCTCCTTCTTGCGGTAGTCCGCGTAGGTGTCGCCGCCTTCGTAGGGCTGGGCGTCTCCGGTGAAGTCAGTGAGCTGTGGCACGGAATTCCTCTCTCGGGGCTGCGGGGGCGGGCTCGGCCTCGGTCCCTGTCCGGTCGGGGTGGTGGGCGCGTATGTAGTCGTAGATCGCCTGGGGCGTGCTGAAGTTCTGCAGGTCCGCGTACTGCGGATCGATGACCAGGTCGTGCTTCTCCTCCAGGAGGTGCTGGAGCCACACCAGCGCGAAGGAGTCGACGACGATCGGCGTGTCCAGCCGGAACTCGGCCGACGCCTCGGCGTTCATGCTCTCGGCGACGGCTGCGAGGACGGTCTCGGGGGTCAGCGGGGACGCTGCGGCATCGGCCACGAGGTCACTCCCATCCCATGTCGTTGCTGTCGGAACCGAGCAATCGCCGGCACTTCACGTTCACGATCTCTACCTCCAGTTCCTCCCTGCGGAACTCATAATCCACATAGCGAAAGCTGTGGATCAAGGAATACCAGTGGCACACTTGATCCTTGACACATCTGTGTCAGGCCACCAACTTGGCTGAGATCCAGTGGAGTTGCGGAGCGGCGGCACAGGGCGGAACCCCGCCCGAACATGACAAACCCACTTGCCGCTTCGTTCAGTTGTGCGAATACTCGGCTGCTCGGGCGCGCTGATCAACAGCGAGGAGAACTCATGCTTGAGCCGCTGGGATTGGAAGAGCAGACGGAAGCCGTCTACCTGGCCGTTCTCCGTCACCCAGGCAGTGACGTCCACGCGCTGGCGGAGCACGTCGGGGCGAGCGAGGAGAGCGTCGCGCGAGCGCTGGACGCCCTGGCGGACCTCGCGCTGATCCGGCGCTCATGGTCCGACAGCAGGACGGCTGTGCCCGTCAGTCCACAGGCCGGGCTGGAGGCGCTGCTTGCCCGGCAGCGGTTGGAACTGGCCGAAAGACAGCGGCAAGTGGAGGCGGTGCAGCTGGCCGCCGCCGAACTCATCGCCGACTACCCGCCGTTGACGGGAACCGGCCCCGGGCAGGAGCTGGAACGGCTGGAGGGCGTGGCGGTGGTCCGGCAGACGCTGGAGCAACTGGCCGCGACGGCGCAGGAGGAGACACTCGCCCTCGCTCCCGGCGGCCCCCAGCTGCCGGACAACCGCGCTGCCAGCCGGCCCCTGGCCCGCTCGATCCTCGCCCGGTCGGTACGGATGAAGACCGTCTACCTGGACAGCGTCCGCAACGATCCGGAGAGCCTCGAACACGCCCGCTGGCTGGTCCGCAACGGCGCCGAGACCCGGACCACCCCTGTCCTCCCCCTGCGGCTCCAGGTCGTGGACCGGGCCATCGCACTCGTCCCGATCGACCCGCAGGACACCTCCCGCGGCGCGCTCCTCGTCCGGGAGGCAGGCCTGGTCCACGCCCTCGTGTCCCTCTTCGACCTGATCTGGGACTCCGCGGTCCCCTTCGGCGAACCGGCGCCCCGCAGCGAGGACTCGTTCACCCGGCAGGAACTCGAACTGCTCCACCTGCTCAACCAGGGCCTCACCGACGAGGCGGCCGCGCGGAAGCTCGGCGTCTCGCTCCGCACGGAGCGGCGCATGATCACCAACATCGCCGACCGGCTGGGGGCCAAGAGCCGGTTCCAGCTCGGGCAGCGCTCGTACGCACGCGGGCTGCTCTCCTGAGGGCCGGACCGGGCGGTGCGGGGCCGCCCGGTGGCCGGGTCTGCCGCGGTGGCACAAACGAGCTACGGCACACATGCGCCACGGCGGCCGGCCCGATTCCGCTCGCGGCCGGGCCTAACCTCTTCCTGGCCCCAGCCCGGCCCCGCGCACCGCCAGCGACGGGCGGCCGGTGCAGCGGGAGCCGACCACCGCTCGACACCAGGGGAGACGCATGTCCGCGATACATCGGTGCAGACTGCGAACCGGTCCGCGCGCCGGGATCCGGCCGGCGGCGGGGCCGGCTGTATGAGTGCCGCACGGTCGGAGCGCTCCGGCGCCGGTGTCCCATGCATCACCATCGTCATCGCCACCGAACTGCGGCCCGACCGGCTCGGCTACCTGGCCGCCGCGCACGCCAGCCTCGACCGCCAGGACGTGCCCTGGGAGGCGCTGGTCGCGATCGACGGCGCCGACCCCGCGCGGCTCCCGTCGGCCCTCGCCCGGGATCCGCGGGTACGCACCCTCGCGCTGCCCCGCCACGTCGGTGCGGCCTGCGCCCGCAATCTCGCGCTGAACGAGGTGCGCACCGAGCTGATGAACTGGATGGACGACGACGACGAGCTACCGCCCGGCAGCCTGTCCGTCCGGCTGCGGGCCCTGTACGAGACCGGGGTCGGCTGGGCCGCCGGATACAGCGAGGACCTCCACCCCGACGGTTCGACCACCCTCTGGCGGTGCTCCACCCCGCCGGGCCGCCACGACGCGGGGGACGTGTGGACGTACTGGAAGGACCCTTCCGACACCATCCCGCTGGGCCCCACCACGATCCTCGCCCGCACCGAACTGGTGCGGGCGGCGGGCGGGATGGGCGGCCTGGTGCAGGGTGAGGACTACTGCGCCGCCCTCGGCGTCACCGCCCTCGCGCCCGGCGTGCTGCTGCCCGTCCCGGTCTACCGGTACCGCAAGCACGCGGGCCAGATGACCCGGCAGGAGTCCTACGACGAGTTGGAGGCCCGGGCCAGGATCCACGCCTGGAACTTCGGACGCTGCCTGAGGGAGTTCTCGCCGCGTCCCCGTGAAGCCGTGCTGGCAGGCGACTTCGGCCGGGCACTGTGACGGCCGCGGGCCAGGCGCGGACGCGCACGGAACTCGACGGGGAGCCCGTCGGAGCGGCGCAGCTCCAGGCCTTGGCACTGACCAACTACGGCCATTTCACGACCATGCGCGTCGAAGACGGACGGGTGCGCGGCCTTTCCCTGCACCTCGAACGGCTCCGGCGCGACTGCCGGACCCTCTTCGGCACCGACCTCGACCTCCTGCGCGTCCGGGAACTCGCCCGCCGCGCGGCGCCTCCCACCGGGTCCGCCACCGTCCGCGTCACCGTCTTCGACCCGCTCACCGACCTCGGCAGACCAGCCGCAGTCGGCGAGCCGCGCGTGCTGACGACCTCCCGGCCGGCCGCCGACGCCCCTCTTCCCGCGCTCGGAGTGCGGTCGGTGGTGTACGCCCGGGAGGTACCGGAGGTCAAGGGCGTCGGGCTCTTCGCCGGACTCCACCACCGCCGCCTGGCCCAGCTGGACGGGTTCGACGACGCCCTGTACGTGGGCCGGGACGGGACCGTCTGCGAGGGGGTGACCTGGAACATCGGCTTCTTCGACGGCAGCCGGGTGGTCTGGCCGGCCGCCGTATGCCTCGCCGGGGTGACCATGGAGCTGCTCAAGCGCGCGACCGGCCACGAGTCGCGGCCGGTCCGGACCGTCGAAGTGCGGGACATGCGGGCGGCCTTCGCCACCAACGCCGCGATCGGCGTCCGGGCCGTCGAACGCATCGACGGGGTGCGTCTGCCGGCCGCGCACCCCGCCATCGACGCCCTGCGGCGGGCGTACCTGGCCCTGCCGGGCGAACTCCTGTAGCACGTCGGGCATTTCCAGCACCACCACACCCAGCACACGCACCACAGCCAGCACACGCACCACACCCACCACTCCCGCGGAAGCCGCTTGCGCTGGTTCCAAGCCACTACCCGCGCCCGGCAGGGCAGCCTGCCGGTCCGCATCGCTCTGCACGGGCACCAACCGTTGATCCCGTTTCCTCGCTGTCGGCCCGGTGCCCGCAAACGCATGCAGGGAACGTGTTCGGGACACTACGTTGTCGGGCAGCAAGCACCGAAAGTGCGTACGACTCAAGGCCGGTGGAGTACGCGAAGACAATCAGGGGGAGGCAGCGTGACGGACGCAGAAGCGCAGAGCGGGACGCACGGCAACAAGGAGGGCGACAGAGCGCGAGCTTGGCGTTCCTGGTCGGCGTCGCGCAGACGCCGGGGCCTGCAGGGCGAGGCGACCGATGCCGGACTCGGCTCGGTACGGATGGTGCACCGCTCACGACTGCCGCTGTGGACACGTCCGTTCGCACCGTTGCTGACCGCGGTCGTGGGCGGCCTCTGCCTCGTGCTGGTGCTGATGCGCAACCCCGTCGCGGCCCTCTGCGTCGCCTTGCTCATACCGGCAGGACTCTTCGCCTACGCCACCGCCGCACCGTCCAGGCTCCGCGGGGGCCGCCAGTTCATTGCGGTGTGCGACGGCGGACTTGTGATCGCCCACGAGTACCTGCCGGCACGCGCCGTGCCGTGGACGCAGGTTCAGGAGTGGCGGACAGCGGTAGCGCGGCCCGGCGTCGAGCAGCCGGACGTACTGGTCATCGAGGGGGAGGACGAGGAGACGGAGATCCCAGTCGGTGCGGTCCACCGACGAGGCGATCTGGTCCGAGCCCTGGCGCGCCGCTCTCCCGCGCCGCCCAACTACCGGCGAGGCGTCAGCATCGCGGCGGCCATGGCCGTCTTTGCGGGGCTGCTCGGCTGGCTGGCGCATTGGCAGTTCGATCCCCGTCACGAAGAGGCACTGCCCAGTATCGATCATCTCGGTGCGGCCTGTGATTACCCCGGGGTCGCGTACGACGGAGCGGCGGCCTATGACAGCTCCCGGCCGCGGCAACTGGTCATCTACCAGAAGACGACCGGGGACTACGATCGCCACACGATCACCGAGCCCGCGAACACGTCGTCCGCCATCAGCCCCGAAGCAGTCGACAAGGTGCAGCTGATCGCCTGTGTCCACCGAAGCGACGACCCCTACGGGGACATCACGGACACCCGGTGCGAGTACGTCTACGGCGACGGAACGGCTGGCCGGCCCGTCTTCGGCCAGCAGATGCCGGACCGAGTCCTCAACGTCCAGATCGTCCACTACGTCGTGGACGTCTACGAACTGCGCACCCATCGCAAGGTCACCTCACGGCGAGTCGACGGCGACGACATGACCTGCCCGGGATCCCTCACGGCCACGGAGGCCGTCTACAGTCAGATCAGCGACACGGCCTTCCACCGCCTGCTGGACCCCTTGACGCGTTAGCCATTTCAAACGCCGGCCGCGTCCTTGCGCGGCACGGCCTTCTCCACCCGACCAGCTTCGGCCCCCTTCCTCCTCGCCGCCGCGGCCGGAGCGGGCGGCCTTCAGGCCGCCCTCGAGGACCTTCAGCAGGTCGACGCCGATGTCTGCAGCACCAGGACCCTGTCCTCTGCGGGGAACGCGCCCGCAGCCAGCACGAGAAGGAAATCCGCTGCGGCGAACGCCCCCTCACCGCGACAGCGTGACGGGTTACCCCCGCTCAGCCGAGAGCGTCACTCGCGCCCCTCCCACCGACTCGGCCCGTAACAGGCGCTTGCCACTCCAGTGACCAGCGCCCAGTAGCGGTCGCCGAACGACCAGTGCCACCACTCCGTCGGGTAGTTCACCAAGCCCACGGCCGTCAGTGCGCGTCCCAGAATCGCCCGGTGCGAGCGCGCCCGCTCGCTGATCCCAGCGGCGTCGGTGTAACACGCTCCGGCGCTCTCCTCCGGAGTCGCGTTCATGGGCGTGCCCATGTCCAGCTCGCGGCCGTCCGCATCCACGAGTGTCAGATCCACGGCCGCTCCCGCACTGTGCGGCGCGATCTCGGGCGGTGACACGAAGCGGCTCGCCGCCGACCGGATCTGCTCGTCGGACCATCCCGGCTGCTCAGCTCTCAGTCTCGCCGCGTACTCCTCGAAGTAGCGGTGCTGCAGCCCGGGGGGACGATAGCCCTCGACCACCAGGAACCGCAGGCCGGTCGGCAAGAGCCCCTGCGCCTGAAGCAGACGCCCCAGCACGCCTTCCCGCAGGTAGAAGAAAGCGTCCGAGTCGCTCTGCTTCCGCAAGTCCACAAGGAGCGGACTTTCCCTCCGGACATCGATCAGCGGCTCATCGCACTCGTGCACGGGGACGGCCGCGACACGTGGATCCGACATCAAGATGATCTCGCTCATCCCGCGATCATCTCGCAGGTGCTGCCGGAGCCGTCGAGGACCCCCAAGGACCCGCAGATCCCCTTGCCACTCCCCCACACCTTCGCGCGGATGACGCCAACCACCGGTGACCGTTTACGGTCGCGGCACCAGGCACCGCCCCTGCCAGGGTTTCTGCGCGCCCCGGGCGCCCGGGGCGATTGGTGTTTGCGCGGTGCCCGTCGGTGTTCTCGGAGTTCCACCCCTACGCGCGCGCCGTCGCCAGGCCCCAGACCGTCAGCGCGACGGCCGCGCTCGTGACCAGGGTGTAGGCGGTCACCCGGCCACCGCCCAGCGCTCGGGGATCTTCGGCGGTCCGCGACCACAGCGGTCGCGGTTCGCACCACAGATACGTCAGGAACCCGGCGCCCGTGAGGAGGGTCGAGACGTACCAGTGCCCCGGATTGGCCCGGGGCCTGTCACGGAACGCGATGGCGGCGAGTACGGCCAGACCGCAGGCGAGCACGGCCCAGCGCAGCCACTCCTGCGGGATGAAGCGCCAGTAGAGGACGGGGACGAATGCCGATATGCCGCCCAGTTCTGACAGTGGGTCGTCCTCGGCGAAGGTGACGGTCTTCCCCTGGGCGCGGGCCTCGCGCCGCACCGTGTCCTCGAAGATCCGGACGCCGCCGGGGCTGAGCGGGAGTTCGCTGAAGCGGTGGGTGACCTCCTTGTCACCGAGGAAGCCGGTCGACCAGCTCGCCCGGACCTCCAGGAGATCCGTCTGCCGGACGTGCACGACGGGTGATCCGTCGCGTCCGGCGTCCCGCACCAGGTCGGACACGCCGGCCTGGGCGGGCAGCAGGTGCGACATCCCGCTGAGCGTTCCGGCCAGCAGGAGCAGCAGGGCCGCCGCCCGCAGGGGACGGTCCGGTATGCGCCGAACCGCCCGGCTCGGCAGGGATGTCGCCTTCACTTGTGTCGGTTCTCCTTATTCACGGATGGTCATCGTGTAGTAGTAGGTCTGGTGCACACTGGCCATCTGGTGGCCCTGACCTCGCTCCATGCCGATCCCCGTCCAGTCCGGCAGGTGGAACAGGGACTTGGTGCCCGTGTTGTTGAAGGCCGCGACGGCTACGGTGAACTCCCGCCTCTTCTTGTTGATGTTCACCACCTGGAAGACCTCGTTGTAGGACCCGAGGAAGGCGTCGGGTGTACCCGTGCCCCCCTGCCCGTCCGTCTTCATCCCCCACAGGTCCTTGAAGAGGTTGGTCTTGGGGTCACTATACGAAGCGTCACCACCGAGCATGGACGGCGGCAGGTCCCAGTCCGCGTCGACAGACCTGGTCAGGTACTTCAGCAGTTCCCGGTTGTGCGGGCCGGTCGCCAGCTGCTGTGTGATCCTGGCCCCCGCACCGAAGGTGAGGGCGCCGCCCTTGCCGTCGAGCCACCGCTGCAGCACGTCCTGCCAGACGACGTCGGAGGTCTGGCCCTGCAGGTCGGCGCAGCCGGCGGCGACGCCGGAGCTGACTTCGGCCCCCTCGGTGCACGGCTTCATGTTGCCCCCGAGGACGTACACGTAGTTGCGCAGCTCGATGGCCAGCCTCTTGTTCAGTCCCTTCTGCGTGTTCACGAGGGCGTTGAGCGCATTCTGGCAGGCCTGGTCGCACCCGGGTGCGGGAGCCGTCGCCGGGCCGCGCGGGGTGTTGGGGATGCCGCCGCTCGTGTGCTGGCCGGACGGCTTGCCGTTCACCACCAGCGGCGGACGGTGTCCGCAGCGGCAGGCCCGGTTCAGGCCGGTGGGGTCGCTGTAGTTGACGGGATCGTTCGCGGAGTAGCTGTAGGAGCTGAGCTTCTGCGGTTCGTACGGCGACTGCACCGGGTCCGTGGACAGGAACCGCCCCAGCTGGGGATCGTAGACACGCGCGCCCAGCAGCGAGAAGCCCGTCGAGTCGTCCTCGGCCTTGCCGAGGAAGCCGCGGTCGCTGCCGCCGGCCAGGCCGGTGGCCCCGCGCTGTGCCCCGAACGGCGTGTACCGGCGCCGGGTGACGACCCCGGCCACGCTCACCGCGAGCTGTGTGGACGCCTGCCCGTCTCCGAGCAGCCAGGTCAGCACGCCACCTGCGGAGCCGTCTGCGGTGCGCATGGCGAGACTGGCGTCCCCCGCGCTGTAGTAGCGGGTGGCCCTGGCCGCCGCCGTGCCCGACTTGTGCAGCTCGTGGCCGTCCAGGTAGAGGACGTTCTCCTGCTTCGAGGTGCGCAGGAGGACGTCGCCGTCCGCGTCGTAGACGTACCGGGTGGTCTCGTCGCCGCCGGTCTGCTTCTGGGTGATGGAGGCCAGCCGGCGCTCCGGGGTCCAGTCGAGGGTGGAGGCGACCCCGCCGAAGGTACGGCTCTTCAGCTGGCCTGCGGCGTCGTAGCCATAGATGTCCGTGCCCGAGGGCGAGGTCACCGAGGCGACGGCGTGCGGGTGCGGCCGGTCCGGGGTGTAGGTGGACTCGTCGGCGCTGTAGCCGGCGTAGCCGTAGTCCTTCTTCACCGACCCGCTCCGGGTGGTGTCGATGACGGCCTGGACGTTGCCCATCCGGTCGTAGGCGTACTTCGTCTGGTACGGCGCCGGTCCCGCGAAGTCGGACTGCGGTGTGCTGCCGCAGCTGGTTGCCGCGGTGGTCCAGGCGTCCGTGAGCCGGTTCAGGTCGTCGTAGCCGAAGCACTCCTGCTGGTTGTCGGCCGAGGCGCGCAGCGCGGTGACCGCGCCGGAGTTGTCTCGGGTGTAGGTGTCGTCCTGGACCTTGGTGCCGGTGCCGTTCTTCACGGTGGTGGTGACGATGTTCTTCAGCCAGCCGGTGCCGTTGGCGTCGTCGTAGGCGAAGGTCCGGGTGAGGGATGTGCCCGTGCCCGCGGTGCCGAAGCCGCGCGAGGTGAGCCGGCCCAGGCCGTCATAGCCGGTCCCGGACAGATAGGTGGTCAGGGCGCTGGAGACCTTGGAGAGCCTGCCCTGTGTGGTGTAGTCCGTGGTGACGGTCTCCCGGGGCAGGCCGCCGATCGCCGGGTAGTCCACCGAGGTGACGTGATCGACGGAGTCGTAGCCGTACCCGAAGGTGTACGAGCCCGCGAGACCTGCGCCGTCGTCCGGCACGGTGACCGTCTTCGACGTCGGGCGTCCGCCGGCGTCGTAGGTGTTCACCTTGGCGGTGTAGGCCTGCCCGCCGGAGTAGGTGGTGGACGCGGCCGGCAGGCCCTTGCCACCGGTGGCGGAGTCGTACGTCCGGCTGGTGAGCACGGTGGTGCCCTGCTTGGTCTTGGTGGACCGCATCAGGTTGTCGTACTCGTACGTGAGGACGGTCTTGTTGGCGTCCTCGGTGGTCAGCACCTGGCCGTTGGCGTCGTACGTCGTCGAACTCGCGCCGGCGTCGGGGTCCTCGGTGGTGAGCCGGTCACCCGCCCAGTTGTAGGTGTAGTGGGTGGTGTTGCCGCGCGAGTCGTGGATGTACTTCAGCTTCCCGCTGCGCGTGTACTCGTACGAGGTGGTGTACGACTCGGCACCGATGTGCTCGACCACCTTCTCGGTGCGGCCGTAGACGTCCGTGTAGGTGTCGACGGGGCCGCCGGTGGGCGGGAAGACCGTGGTCAGGTCGGCGCCGCCGTAGCGGGTGACGGTCTTGTTGACCGGCTGGACCACACCGTTGACCTGGATCTGGCTCAGGGTGGTGCGCCCGGCCCAGTCGACCTCCGCGTCGGTGTACGACGGCAGGTCGGCGACGGCCGCGTTCACCGGGCCCGAGCCGGTCGCCCCGGAGTTGTAGAACGGCGCCGAGGTGCCGGCCACGTTGCCCGAGGAGTCGTAGCGGGTCACGGTCACGGTGCGGCCCGTGCCCGTGGCCGACGGCTCCTGCTTCTCGCGTTCCCGGCCCAGCCCGTCGCTGTAGACGACCGACTTGGCGTAGGTCGCGCTCTTCTGGAGGGTCTCGGTGGTGGTTCTCATGTCGGCGCCGGTGGCCACATCGGGCACGCCCGTCTCCGAGGCGGCGACCGGGACGTCATAGGCGAACTTCATGGACGGGTTGCCGTCGGGGTAGTTCGCGGACTCGGTCGGTTTGAAGACCTGGGCGAGACGGCCCACGGCGTCGTAGACGACATGGGTGGTGTTGCCGTTGGCGTCCACGGTCTTCCAGGGGCGGCCGAAGAACCGGGAGTCGTACTCCGTGCTCGTCATCGCCGTGGCCGGGCCGGCGGTGCCGTCCGGGTCCGGAGTCGTGGTGGTGATGCCGTCGAGCGGCCAGGACGTCGGCGGGTTGTAGGCCGTCGTGGTCAGGTTGTTCTTGCCGTCCCAGGCCTTGATCCGGCGTCCGGCGTCGTCGTAGTCGCTCTTCGCGGCGCGGAAGGTGGCGGCGTCGGTGTAGACGCGTACCTCCGTGGCGTTGCCGTCGGTCAGTTTCGTGTCGTTCTCGGTGAACGAGGCCGCGTGATCGTAGAACGTGACGGTCCGCTTGTCCTGGTGCAGGGTGTCCAGCCCAGCCGCCTGGTCCTCCGCCTGGGTGGTGCAGGAGACGCTGTAGTGCCGTTCGTCGTCCTGGTACACCATCCAGCGCTTGGTACCGGTCCCGTCGAGCGTGTCGGTGTTGTAGGTGCGGCCGTACTCGGTGCAGGTGTTGTCGGAGACGCCTGTCGCACCCCAGTCGTCGATCCGCATCGGCAGGCCGAACGTGGTGGAGGCCGTCTCGTTGTCGTCGTACTCGTTCTCGACGATGTGCTCACGCCAGGTGGCCGGGTCGTCGGAGGACGTCGCCAGCTTCTCCAGGCTCCGGGTCCGGTCCTCGCGGACGATCCGCGCGTCCGGAAGGCCCGTGTACTGCGCGGTGTTGTGCGTCCAGTACTCGTGCCACTGCCGGGACTGCGCCTTGTCCTCGTGGTCGCGGCTCGACGTCTCCAGCGTCCTGCCCGCGAGCCACGGCGAGTCCGTCCACTCCTTGCCGTCGGAGTCGGCGATCTTCACCGTCCGTGTCTGCGCCGGGTCCGTCTTGGACGTCCGGTCCCCGTCGAGGCCCCGGTAGAGCCAGTAGTACGTGGAGTGCTTGTTGCCGCCGGCTCCCGTGGTCACCAGCACCTTGCCGTAGCCACGCCACTCCGACCAGGACTCGTCCTCGTCCTTGCCGATCGGGTCGGCCGTGAAGCGCCACCCCGGAGCACCGTCGTACTCGTAGGTCGTGGTCATCGAGGGGTCGCCGTCGGCCAGGTCACCCGGGTCGACGGCCATCTTGGTGACGACGAACTTCTTGAACCAGCCGGACTTCTCGGTCTCCGAACCCTCGGGGGTCCACTTCTGCCAGAAGCACTCGTAGTGGTTGTCCGACTGGGACGGCAGGTTGTTCGCGTCGCACTGCCGGTCGATCGCGCCGCCGTCGTCCGTGGCGTGCCCGTAGGTGGCGCTGATCACCGCGCCGGTGTCGGTGAACACCTTGTTCACCCGGCGGAAGTTCAGTTCGCCGTCGCCGACCTTGTTGTCCTGCCACTCACCGTTGAAGTTCAGCGTCGGCAGGGTGATGTCGTCGCCCGCGTAGCTGCGGCGCTGGATGTAGTCGAGCCACAGCTGATCGCCGACCGCCCCGGACGGGTCCATCAGCGCGTACTTCATCTGGTACTGACGCACGGTGTCCCAGTCGGCGGCGTTGGTGTCGCGGACCTTGACCAGGATGTCCCACAGCATGCCGCGCTGGAAGAATGTGGGGAAGTACGTCTTCCCGGCGCAGCTCTCCCCGTCCTCGGGGCCGTCGCAGATCAGGTCGACAGGCACGTCAGGGTACGACGACGGCTTGGCGTCGATCGTCGGGCAGTCCGGGGTGACGTTGTCCAGCGGGTCCTGCTCGCTCATCCGCTCGACGCACCGGTTGACGTGCTGGAAGTCGACCTGCCCGGGCAGCTGTGCACCCGGTATCTGGGAGGACCAGCCGTAGTCGATGCGCTCGAGGTAGGAGGCGGAGTCGTACGAGCGGGCCTTGTCGGCCGCCGCCACCGACCGGTAGAAGTTCGTCTCCTTCTTGTAGAAGTAGGAGTTCTCCACCTCGTTCGGCGTCACCACACGGTCGAGGTTCCACCGGTAGGCCTGCTTGCACGGGCTCGGGTACGAGGCATGGCACGGCTCACCCTCGTCGTCACCGACCACGGGCACGGTCAGGACGGAGTTCGTCTTTTCACGCTCGTTCTGGGAGTTGAGTCGCTCGGTGCGGCCCCAGCCGAAGTAGTAGCGCGTGCCGTCCTGGTGGGTGATGACCCAGAACTCGTCCGTGTTGTCGCTGCCGTAGCCGCCGTTGAGCTTCTGGACCCGCCAGCCCTCGTCGTCCTTCAGGTGGAAGGAGGCCGTTCCGGTGTTGTCCTGGACCAGCTCCGACGTGGTGCCGCCGAGGTTGATGACGTAGTTGGCGCCGTTGGGGTCGGCACCGGAGTTCGGCGAGTCCCAGCAGAGGTCACCGAAGTCCGGGTGGCCGTCCTGGCTGCAGTTCTTGTAGCGCCGCTCGATGTAGCCGACGTCGAGGTCCCAGCCCATGCCGACCCAGGAGGCCTGGTTGTTCGAAGCCGACGTACGGCCGTCGATGCCCTGGGAGTTGTAGTTGAGGGAGACCTCGGGGGCCTGGCCCATCGGGGGGTCGGGTATCTCGATCGGCACCGAGTAGGTGAAGGCGCCGGAGCCGAGCGAGACGTCCCACTTGCCGGTGGGTGACAGGGTGCTCGCCCGGTAGTCGCCCTTGTCGGACGAGGACCCCGAGGTCAGCGTGTACACGGCCGGATCGGAGACGGCATACATGCCGGACATCTGCTCGGTCTGCGGAGCCGCCTGGACCGTCGCGGTCAGGGTCTGCCGGCCGCTGTCGTTGTGTGCCGGGACGTACTGCGCCTTCTGGCAGGCCTTGGCCTCGGGGGTGGTCGCGGCGCAGGCCGGCAGCCTGACCATCCGCAGCCGGTGCGCGAAGTCACCGCCGTAGGCGCGGGCGAAGCCAGAGTAGTCGATGGACACGTCTACCGCGCCCGTCGTGGCGCCGCCGTCCCTGCGGGCCACCCGCACTCCGAGGCCGAGGCCCCCGGCCGCCTCGGCCTTCTTGCGGTCCAGCACCTGCAGTTCGACCTTGGCCGGGGCTCGGCCCGCCGGCTTCGCGGCGGACGCGGGCCGCGCGGCCGTCGGCCGTACGGTCACCACGGACGCCTTGGCCGGCCCGCTCCCCGCCCGAAGGTCGAGCGTGACCTTCACAGGCTTGGGCCAGGACGCCTTGGGCGCCTTCTTCAGGGTCGGCTCGGTGGCTTGCGGAACGGGCGTGTCCAACGCCCTGGCTCGCACACTCGGTTCGCCGCCCTTGGGCAGCGCGGCCGCCGCCGTCACCGGTGCGAGCACCAGAGCGGACAGCAGACCGGCCATCAGCCCACTGCCGACCAGCGCGGCCATGCCGCGCGAGCGCAATCGTCTCACAGACTTCAGCTCAGCTTTCTTGGAGAACCGACGCACGTCGACCACTCGCGCCCACCGGCGGCTGCTGTGCCCGGCTGTGTGTTCGCTGTGCACCGATCGCGACAGCGGCACGGACCCTAGGCGTCATTGGAATGTCCTGTCCAGTTCAAGGGAAGGTCAAGTTCCGGACACTGTCGCATTCGTCGAACTTCTGACAAGATCCGTGCCCGTCACCTGTGAGAGATCGCAACAGTGGACGTACGCCCAGGTCAGGGCCATCGGTCCACCTGGGGAGGGAAATCAGATGCGACGTACATCCCGTTTCGGGGCGTCGAGGATCGCCGCTGTTCTCAGTGCCATCGTGCTCGCCGCCGGACTCCAGTTGGGCACCGCGCCCGAGGCCGCGGCCGCCGTGGCCGAGGGCCCCGTCTTCAACAAGCCCACCGGCACCGAGGCCGAGCAGCAGGCGATCCGCACGCAGTTGCTGACGTTCATCGGCACCGCGGCGCCCGGGTCCGACATCAAGGTGGCGATGTACCACCTGTGGGACGAGGAGGTGGCCCAGGCTCTCGCCGACGCGCACACCGTCCGCGGGGTCAACGTCCAGGTGATGCTGGACCATTCGAGTTCGACATCGGCCACGGACACCTCGTACGGCATCCTCACGACCGCGCTGGGCACCGACCGGACCCAGGGGTCCTTCGTCGGCACCTGCCCGGCAAAGCAGTCCTGCCTCGGCGATCCCGATGTCCTGCCCAGCAATGGCCTCAACCACAACAAGTTCTGGCTGTTCTCCCAGGTCGACGGGGCCTCCGACCTCGTGGTGCAGAGTTCCTCGAACATGTCCCCCTCGGCCTACAGCCGCATGTGGAACAACGCGTTCGTGCTGCCGTTCAACGTTCCGATGTACACGGCGTACACGAACTACTTCGCCAAGCTGAAGGCGATGGACTGGCGGAGCTGGGCCTACGCCTCGACCACGTCGAGCCCGTTCAAGGTGTACTTCTTCCCCTACCCGGGCTCGGGGAACACCAACGACACCATCTGGAACGTCCTCGACAACGTGACCTGCAAGTACACCTCGGGCGGCGTGGCCAAGCAGACCAAGATCCGCGTCGCCGTGCTCCGGCTCACCCGGCAGGGTGTCGCCGAGAAGCTGACGGCTCTGCAGAAGGCCGGCTGCTCCGTCGACGTCGTGTATGCCGAGACCGACAGCGCCGCCGGCACCGGCACGCCGGGCACCTGGGAGGCGCTGCACGTCTCCGGCGGTCCCGCCGTCCGCTGCTACAACTGGGACGAGGACGGTGACCCCGCCACCACCAACTCGGTCATCCACTCCAAGTACCTGCTGATCGACGGCATGTACGACGGAGCGGTCAACAAGGTGCTGTGGACCGGGAGCCACAACTATTCCGGCCCCTCGCTCCGGGAGAACGACGAGGCGCTGCTCAAGGTGGACAACTCGGCGTACCACGACGCCTACGTCAGCAACTTCAACGCGGTGAAGGCCGCCGCGGTCCCCGGCACCGCCGACGGCACCGACGCCTGCAAGGGCGTCACCAAGACGGCCGACTGAGCCCACGGGAAGCCCGGCGGATACCCGTTCCACCGAACTAGGCGGAACGGGTCAATTCGCGGCAGAGCCATGCGCCCAACCGGTTTGATACAGGACCAATTCAGTAGCCTCTTTGGAGATTTCGACGCCGGAGGCCGCTATGCGCAATTTCCACCTCAAGATCTACGATGCCAACATCCCCGCCCAAGAGCACCTCTGCGCGGCCTTCGTCACAGCCACCGTGTGCGAGGAAAAGGTCCACACACAGCTGGCGGAGAGCACCAACAAACCCCGGTGGCACTGGGCCCACACGTTCACTAATGCGCGGTCGGACTGCCGCATCAAGCTTGCGATCTACGCCGACCAGACACCCGACTCGCCTGATCGACTGGGGTCGGCTGAGATGACCGTCGGCGAATTCCTGCACGGCAAGGAGGACATGAAGCAGACCGTCAGCGCCGGAGACTGCTCCCTCACCGTCTCGGCCCGGTGGGAGTGACTGACAACTAGTAGTGCAACTGCGTACGCGTCTCTCTCGGAAGCCTGTCTGCCGCGCGCTGCGAGGTGGTCGGCCGGCGCGGTGAGCTGGCCGTGTCGCGGCGAAGGCCGCTGCGCGCTTCTCCTCCGCAGGGCAGCGTCAGCGAACCGTCGGCCACCGGTTCTCGTGCGGCGTCCAGACGACGCAGCACGCCTCGCGTACGCACACCGGCTCCAGGCCGGGCACAAGTAGCCGCATCATGCGCTTCAGGAAGGCGTTCTGCTGCTGTGTATGCGCTGCCGGGCGCTCCACGAAACGGCTTCCCGCGCCGTGCGCGATTGGTAGACGATCGGCGGCATGGCCGGTCCGGGCGTCTCTGCGCATCACCGTCACCGTCCCGCGCACAAGCCGCGCTCCTGACGCGAGCGCCAACTCCACCACCACAGCACCTACGGCCAGTACCGCTTGGTCAACGCCAAGAGCGGCAAGTGTCTGAACGTGAACGGTGCGAGCAAGCAGAACGGCGCCGACCTCATCCAGTGGCCGTGCAGCGACGCGGCCAACAGCCGCTTCCGGATCATCGACTGACGCTGTTCCCCGCCGTCCGCCCCTGCCTGCGCGGCTGGGGCGGACGGCGCCGGCGGGCACACGCAGGCACGAATCGGCTGACACGGCAAACCGCCGCACCACACGGTGAGCCGCCATCCTCATCCGGGCACGGCGCTGACCAAGGAGACACAGCGCGGTGAGTGGAAGTTGCCGCACCAGTCCGGCTGTCACCGGCGAGGCAAGCGGCTTGTCACCCTTTCTGACTCGGCAGCATTTCTGTCACCGGCTGCGGGAGGGTGTGTGACGGGCCCGACGGTTCATTGGATCAGGTCGGTGTGTGGATGTCCGGGGGAGGTCGGGCAGACGTAGATCTGCATGTTGTCCGTGCTGCCTACTTCCACCCTCGTCGGCTGCGAGGGATCCTGGCCCGCGTAGTAGGAGCCGGCGAGGGCGGTGGCCTGGTCTTCCTCCGGCGCCCAGCTGTGACCTTCACCGCCGTCCCACTCCCAGGAGGCGATCGTCAGCAGCGGGACCATTCGCACCTGGCACACAGCGCAGTACCGGGGGTTCGGGTCGGTGCGGCCCCAGGGGGGCCAGCCGCCGACCTTCCAGCCGGGTGCGTTGCCCAGATGTATGGAATAGAAGTCGCGCGGATACTCCGCATAGGAGGGATCCACGTCGGCGCCGGCTGCCTGCCACCTGTTCCAGTCCTCCAGCATCCGCTGCAGCTCCGGGCTCAGATCCAGGCTGTTGGGGTACTCGGTGATCGCTTCCGGCGCCAGCACGCACGGCTCCGGCACGTAACCCGGATAGTCCGCCTCGTACGGTTCCGGTGGTGTGGCGAGGATGTCGCCGACGTCCGCGGCCGACCGCCAGAACAGTGCGGTCGCCGGCTTGTAATCCGGTTCGTGCTCGTACGGGCACCAGAGAATCTGAAGCAGATCGGCCTGCCCGGGCGGCCGCAACAGGGGTATGTCACGCAGGAACAGCTGAGCCACGGGCAGCATCGGGACCGGGCATTCGGCGGGCCATGGAGGGCCGGCGTCGAGCCGTTCGGCGAGCCGCGCGGCATTGCGCTCCTTGAGCGCTTCCTCCTCGGGCGTGAACACGGGAGGCCGGTCGTCAGGGCGCCACCGGGACTGCAAGCGTCTCTGGAGCCGCACTTCGGTCGGTGACTGGCGGAATCCGGTGTCCACGTGCAGGTGCGCGTCTTCGCAGTGCGGCCACGGCTCCCCTGCCGGCCACAGCAACGGCCCGCCGACCGAGCTGTCTCTGCTCGAAGGCGACCCCGGACGCGGATGCAGCCGGATGGCGGGTCGCGCCAACGGAGCCAGCTCGGGAAAGACCGCGGTCACCTCGACGGGCCGCGGCGGAGTAGTGCGTACGAAACCCATGCCGGTGATCCTGTCACCAGCCACCGACAGTCCTTCACCCCGATCTGCGCATCGCGGTGAACGTATGCCGTCAGAGCACTGGACGGCGCACCGAGCCGACGCCGACGCACAAGTCCCGCAGACCGGGCCGACTCGGCGAGCTGGTGCCGCTTCATGCTGCGCACGGTGACGGTCGGGCTCAGCCATCCCGCTCGACAACCGCCGGGCAACGTGGGGGTCCGTGGTGCCGGCGGTGTGGGTGATCTCGGGACCACCCTCGCCGCCGTGTACGACGCCGAGCCAAGTTCTCGCCCGTAACGTGGTGTTGGTGTCGCGGCCCCGTTCGCCGAACAGCCGGAGCGGTTGTGCTGTGAGGCTTGCCTTGCCGGACCCGCATTACCGATCAGTTCGGGCCGCCGGTTGTGACCGGCGCGGGTGGACGGCCGGAGGGCTGGGAGGGGCACCGTACGGGCCAGGAGCCGGCGCGAGTGTGAAGGAGACCGTTACGACCCCTGGGGGGGTCTCTTCATCCCAACTGGCCCGACATCGGCACCTGGTGGCCCTACGGCACTCCCCGCACCGAGCGCGGCCACGGCACTCGCCGGAGCCACCCGAGCGACCGCGTACCGGCGAAGCGCTCCGGACGTCTCCGGGCGGGGCACCTGTTGGCCCGGGGTACCGCGCGGCCGCCGAACGCACCTGCGAACGACGGCCCGACCGGAATCAGAGGCTCAGAGCTTGGTGAAGCACATCGTGGAGCCGAGGCCCCTGCGGGTGACCTTGATGCCGTAGTCGTACTCGGTCCCGCACTGCTGGCCCGCGACCACCAGGTCGCCCATCTTGTACTCGGCCTTCGGTGAGTCGCAGTCGACGACCGTCGGAACCGGACTGCCCTGAGGGTCCTCGACCGTGACACAGTCGCCGATGGTGGGGTTGTGCGACGCCGCCTCGGCATCCTTCTTCGCCTTGCCGCCGTTGGGGTCGGTGTTGTAGTCCCAGACCCAGTAGCCGAGGGCACCGAAGACCGCTATGACGATGACGGCGGACCTCAACACCCGTCCCAGTCCGCCCGGCTGCGGTCGCTGCGGCCCGCGGGGAGCCTGCGGCTGCTGAGGGCGACCGTACGGTGCCTGCGGCTGCTGGGCGTGACCGTACGGCGCCTGTGGCTGCTGCGGGTGACCGTACGGTGCCTGCGGCTGCCCGTACGGCGGCTGATTCTGGTACTGCGGTGGAGGCGTCGACATGCCTGTGCTACCCCGTGGTTGAGCGGCGGATGGTGATCAGTGCGAGCGCGAGACTATCCCCCGGCATGGCCCGGCCACCAATGGCGATCATGGAAGACCCGCAGGACTGGGCAGGGGGCTCGCAGTTGATGGGCCCCATGCAGTAGGCGTCGGAGACCTCGACCCGTTCGAGGAATGGAGGGACCGACTGCATGTCGTGGAGACGCCGAGCACGCCTCTGCCCAACTGCAGGCGGTCCGCTATGGCACGGTACGGCTCTTCCGGCATGACAAGCGCACCGCACCGCGGCCGGTGACCGCGGGGCCGCCTTCCCTGCGCGCAGTAGCCGGGTGGCTTCTCCGGCGCCCGGACGTCGGTGGTGGCGTGGGCGCACGCCCTGGCAGTACCGCCGGTTCACGGCCTGTGCGCGGCCGATGCGAACAGGCCCTCCGGGTCGTACGCGGCGCGGGTGCGTTCGAGCCGCTCCCCGTGCGAGCCGAAGACCGAGCCCCGCAGCCCGCTCGCGTCCTCGCCGAGCCCGGCGAAGTTGACGTACGTCCCGCCGCTGGAGAACGGCTTCATCGCGTCCCATGCCGAACGCGCCCACGCGATGGAGGCCTCGTCCAGCGCGGGGTCCCGCCAGCCCGCGTCGATGCTCAGGTTGTAGCGCGCGGACCGGTGCGCGAACGCGCTGTCATCGGGGCCCACGCGCGCCACGGCGCCGCCCAGGGTGCGGATGACGATCAGGCTTTCCGGAGTCGGCCGGCGGGAGTCCCAGTCCACCAGGGCCCGGATGGCCTCGTCCGTCAGTTCCTCCATGAAGTGCGATTTCATGAAGTAGCGTTCGCCGTCGGGGAACCGCCAGGTGTTCGCGCTCTGCAGCGTGACGTACGGCAGGGTTCCGCTCAGGTCCAGGAGCGGCGGGCCCAGTTCGCGCTGCGGCGCCAGCGCGGCAGTGGCACCGTCGCCCGGCGGGCCGCCGTACACGGCACCGACGATCACGCACTTCGACCGGTGCAGTTCCTGTGGGATCGCAGGGTCGGCGGGGACGCTCCAGAGCAGGATCTCCGGCGTGACCGTCTCCGGCGCGGCGTGGGTCGCGTCCCGCCAGGCCCGCAGCACTTCCTCGGCGCGCTCGTACGGGTGGAGAGCCAGCACCCCGGCCACCTCCGGACCAAGCACATGCAGGCCGAACTCGAAGGAAGTGACAACGCCCAGGCCGCGGCCCCCGCCGCGCGCCGCCCAGAACATGTCGGGCTCCTCGTCCCGGCTCGCCGTACGCACCGTGCCGTCCGCGGTGACGACCTCCAGCGAGCGGACGCTGTCGCAGCTCAGCCCGAACGTCCGCATCACGAACCCGAAGCCGCCGCCGAGGGTGAGACCGGCGATCCCGGTCGCCGAGATCTCCCCACCGGGCGTGACCAGCCCGTGCAGTTGGGTCTCACGGTCCAGTTCGCCCCAGGTCACGCCCGCCTGAGCACGCGCGGTGCGGGCCGAGGGGTCGACGTGCACGCCCTTCATGCGCGACAGGTCGATCACCAGGCCGTCGTCGCACACAGCGCTCCCCGCGACCTGGTGCCCGCCGCCACGGATGCTCACGACCGGCCGGTGCTCGCGCGCGGCCGCCACCGCCTCGACGACATCGGCCGTCCCGGCGCACCGAGCGATCGCCACGGGTCGGCGGTCGATCAACCCGTTCCATACGGCCCGCGCCTCGTCGTAGCCGGGGCTACTGCGGTCGATCACCTCGCCGCGCAGAGAGGAGCGGAGCCGTTCGGTCAGGGACCGGTCACGTGCCTCTGTCTGCTCGCTCGGCATGGGCCTCACCTCTCCGGGGCGCGCAATGCGAGCTGCTCACCGGTCCACGCTATGCCGGAGCGGACGCCCCTGCATTGCGGGGAGGTCCGGTCCGATCCGGACCGGTCAGAGGCCAGGCAACCCGCTCGGCCACTCCCAGCGATTCCGCCATCAGCGCTCCCGTGGTTTCCTGCGGTCCGCCGGGCAGAGTCGTCGCGGTTCGGTCCTGCGTGCCGTTGGCCGTCATTCTGCCCGTGCGATGAGCAGGGCAACGTCGTCGTGGCCGCCGGGCTGCCGGAGTTGCTGCAGCAGTCGGTCGCAGGTGTCTTCCGCGGAGGGGTCCGGCCGTGTGAGGAGGGAAAGGAGGTCGTTCAGGCGTTCGTCGATGGGGTTGTTGCGGGTTTCGACCAATCCGTCGGTGTAGAAGACCAGTTGATCACCGGGTTTCAGATCGAGGGTGATGGACTCGAAGAGGACGCCACCCACACCGAGCGGGGCGCCCGTGGGGAGATCGAGGAGTTCCGGTGATCGGCCGGGCCCCGTCAGGACCGGGGGCAGATGGCCGGCAGAGGCCACCTGCAGGCGGGCGTGGTGGGGGTCGTAGATGGCGTACACGCACGTGGCGAGGTACGGGTCCAGGCCGAGGATGATCTCGTCGAGATGCTTGAGGATCCGGGCAGGGCCGAGGTTGAGGTTGGCGAGGGTCGCGGTGGCGGTGCGCAGCCGGCCCATCGTGGTGGCGGCCTCGATGCCACTGCCCATGACGTCGCCGACCGTGAGGGCCGTGCGGTCGTCCCTGAGTGTGATGACGTCGTACCAGTCGCCGCCGACCTCGCTGAACGCCTGGGCCGGCAGGTAGCGGGCGGCGACCTCCAGCCCAGGGTGCCGGGGCGAGACTTGCGGCAGCAGGCTGCGCTGGAGGGTCTCGGCAGCACTGCGGATGTGATGGTGGAGGACGGCGTTGTCGATGCTCAGTGCCGCGATCGAGGCGAGTTCGCAGGCGAGGGCGACGTCGTCGTCGTCAAAGGGCAGAGGATTTCCGGCGCGGGCCAGACCCATGACGCCGATGACCTGCTCCCGCGCGATGAGGGGTACCGCCAGGTCGCTGTGCACACCGGCCTCGGCGAGCAGGCGGGCGGCCTCGGGATCGGCGGCGATCCGACCGTGTTCACCGCTGGCCACGTGGCTGATCAGGTGGGGTTCGCGGGTGCGGACGACATGAGCCGCCGGGTGGTCGGCATGGTACGTGGCGAGCCGGCCGGGCGGCACGATCGCCCGGGCGGCGTCGGTGGGGTACGCGGTCTTCACCGCCAGGACGCGGAACAGGGCCGGGCCCTCGCCCGTGTCCGTGCGGCCCGTCTGCAAGATCGAGTCCAGGAGGTCCACGGCGACCATGTCGGCCAGATCGGGCACGACGACCTCGGCCAGTTCCTGGGCGGTCCGCTCCACCTCCAAGGTGGTGCCGATCCGGGCCGAGCCCCTGGCCACCAGGCGCAGGCGCTGCTGGGCCCGGTCGGCCCTTCTGGCTGCCTCGTACCGGTCGGTGACGTCCACCACCACGTTGGCGATGCCCAGCACAGTCCCGTGCTGGTCCTCCAGCCGGTACAACGACATCGCCCAGGCATGGTCGCTTCCCTGGTCGGCGGCCGCAGGGCCCACCACTTGCTGGTCCACCACCGGGATTCCCGACGCCAGCACCTGCCGCATCTCCGCCTCCACGGCGCGGAAGGAGGCACCGGGCATGATCTCGGCGAATGTGCGTCCGACGTGGTCGGCCACGGGGACGCTGTGCATCGCTGCCATGGCCGGGTTGACCGCCAGGTAGCGCAGGTCGGTGTCCAGGATCGCCAGCCCGATCGGCGCCTGGGTGACCAGCCGAGTGGACAGCGCCACGCTGCGCTCGACCTGCCGCAGCGTGGACCGGTCGGTCGCCAGCCCCAGAGCGTAATGGTCACCGACGCTGTCCGTCAGCCGCATATTGCGGAATTCAACCATCCGGGTGCTGCCGTCCTTGTGCCGGATCGGGAAGGCGCCGGCCCAGCCCCGGCCGGTCTCCATCACCTGAGCGAACAGCATGATCGCCGCATCCTGGTGTTCCGGGTGCAGGAGCAGCGGAGCCGCGTACTGCCCGAGCGCCTCGGTGCCGGTGTAGCCGAAGAGCTGCTCGGCCTGGGGGCTCCACATGTCGATCCGGCCGTCGGCCTCCAGCAGCACCGCAGCGACGCCCAGCAGATCCATCAAGCCGCTCGGGCTCGACGCGGTGTCCTCCGGATGGTCCGGTTCGTTTGGGTGCTGTTCCGCCGAAGTCATCGCACCGACTCCTTTCACCTGCTGACCACGCCGGCGTGCCCGGGTGACCGCGACGATCGTGTGATGCGGCCTTCCTACAGGTCAGCGGCCCTATTCAAGATGGGGTGCGGAAGCCAGGAGGGCCAGCGGGACGCGCCGCCGGCTTCGTCATCCGAGGGTTGCTCCGAGCATGTCGGTGATCAGTACGCCCTCGCCCCCTCTCCGGTCATCACTCCACTCCTACCCCTCCGCGGCCCAGGTGGCCTGCGCCGGACACCGACGCGGACCTCCGGGAGCCTGGCCGGGAGCCAACCAGTACCCCTCCTGACGCGCGCGCGATGAGTTGCGGGCATCGGCGGCTCGCCCCCCGCAGTTTCCACGTGACCGGCCCGCAAGCGCTCGCTCCGAGTGAGCTGGGGGTGGCCAAGCTCGCCGCCCAGGAATGACGAACCGACAGGTCGCCCATCCCGCGGCGAACTCGCACGGTCCGGGCTTCAGTACCCTGCTCAGTCAGCCCGCGGGAGGGGGCCGCCCGGTTCCCCCGGAGCCGGGAAGCGGCCCGTGGAGCGCAGCACCCAGCGGCGTTCGGCGTAGGCCAGGTCGTCCCGCCACAGGCGGCCCGCGGCGTAGCGGATCACCGGACGCAGCAGGGGGGCCGCCCGGCGCGCGGCGGTGAACCCGGGACGGCCGGAGGTCGCCAGGACCGCCTCTACGACTGCCGTACGCGGCCTGCCCCGGGCGTCGGCTCCGAGCGGTGTCGCATGGGTCTCCACGACGGAGCCCTCGCCCTCCCCGTCGGTGATGCGCATGACGACAGTGCGCGGTCCGGGGGCCGTGAACACGGCGCGGACGGGGACGACGAGTCTGCCGGCGATCTTGAAGGAGACATCGACCACGAACGCGTCGTCGCCCTCGCGTCGGCCGGGGACGTCCACGACGGTGAGGTCGACGAAGGAGTAGGGGTGGAACCAGGACCCGTGCCAGGGATCGAGGCGGTTGGCGACCACGTCTTCCGGCTCGCAGACACCGGTCGTCATGTGCACGGCTGCCAGTGCGCCGGCCGCGGCCGGACGGGGCGGCACCAGTGGCTGGTCGGTGGGCCCCTCGCCCCCGGCGCGGTCGAGCCGTACCCACAGCAGCACCCCGTCGTCATGGGCGGGCCAGGGTTCCCAGCCGGCGAAGGGCCTGCCGTCCAGGGCCAGTCCATGCCAGTGGCAGAACAGGGTGCCGCAGTGCACCCGGCTGTCGGCCAGGGGTGCGCCCAGGTGAGGACAGACACCGGGCCCGGCGGCGATGCCGCCGTGCGCGTCGCGCCAGAGCACCGTCTCTTCACCGGCGACGGTGCGGGCCAGCGGCCGGTCCGGTCGCAGGTCCCGGGACGGGCCGACGACGTACCAGTTGCCGGTCGGCCGGCCCTGCGCCCGCCTCAGGACGTCGGCGATCAGCGCGGGCCGGGCCATGGACCAGGTCGGGTGCTGACGGTGCCAGGCGACGGGGTGCCGTCGCAGTCGCAGGGGCAGACGGGTACGCCGTGGCGCAGGAGGGAACGTCACCTGGCCTCCTTCCGGGCGGGGGACGGCCGGGGGGACGCGGCGGGGGCGCCGGCGGGCCTGCGACGGGCGGCGAGGCGGGCCGCGGTCACCCGCAGCAGGCCGTCGCCGGCGACGAGCGCGCGGCGCCTGCGGGGCACCACCGCGCGGCGGTGCAGTACCGCCCAGTCATCGGCGGCCACGGCCTCCAGGATGCCGCCGTACAGAACGAAGGCCGTGCGGATGCACGGCCGGGTGACGGGGTCGAGCATCGACACTCCCGGGGCAGCACGCCGGTAGGCGGCACGGGTGAGGGCTGCGAACGCGCGCAGCGCCGCGGTGACCCGGTGGTCGGCGGCGTTCGCATCCCGGCAGCGGCACAGCAGCTCCCGGTCGACGCCGTGCGCGGCGAGCAGGTCCTGCGGCAGGTAGATCCGGCCGCGGTCGAGGTCCTCGCCGACGTCCCGCAGGAAGTTGGTCAGCTGGAAGGCGACGCCCAGTTCGGCCGCGTAGGGCGCGGCCTCCTCACGGGGCACGACGGTGCCGAGGACGGGGAGCATCTGAAGGCCGATCACCGCTGCCGATCCGTGCATGTAGGCACGCAGCTCGCCGTAGTCGGCGTACTCGCTGACGGTCAGGTCGCTGCGCATGGAGGCGAGGAAGTCGGTGAAGTGGCGGTGGTCGATGGCGTAGCGGCTGCTGGTGTCGGCCAGAGCGGCGACCACCGGCGCGGTGCTCCGGGCGCCCGCGAGACCGCGTGCCAGGTCGTCGCTCAGCCTGTCCAGGGCGGCGGTCCGCCTCGGTCTCTCGTCGGCGTCGTGCGTGCCGGCGCCGCCCGGCGCGTCGACGATGTCGTCGGCCCAGCGGGCGAAGCCGTACAGAGCGTGCACGGCGGGACGCCGGTCCGGGGGCAGCAGACGGGTGGCGAGGAAGTAGGTGCGGCCGTGCCGGGCGTTCAGCTCCCGGCAGTGTGCGTAGGCGGCGCGCAGGCGCGGGTCGCGGATGCCGGCAGCGTCCAGTTCGCGGGCGGTCACGGGCGTGCTTCCTCCACGTTGCGGCGGCGGTTTCGGCCGGAGACGGCTCGGGGCCGGGGTCTGCCGGTGATGCGCGCGGCGGCCAGCTTCCCCGACAGCAGCACGGGCGGCACTCCCACGCCGGGCGTGGTGCCGCAGCCGGCCAGCACGGCGTTGGCCGTCCCGCGCACGAGGTTGCGCGGGCGGAAGGGCCCGGTCTGGGCGAAGGTGTGCGCGGCGGAGAACGGCGTTCCCGCCGCGTGACCCTGCGCGCTCCAGTCGGCGGGCGTCACCAGGCACTCCTCCTGGATGGCCGACGCGATGCCGGCAAGGCCCCGGCGGTCGAGTTCGCGCAGCAGGCTGTCGCGGTAGCGCACGGTGAGCCCGGACCAGTCGGCGGCGCCCGGGCCGATGTCGGTGTTGGGGCAGGGAGCGAGGACGTAGTGCAGGTGGCGGCCCGGCGGGGCCAGGCCGGGATCGGTCGCGGTGGGCCGGGTGATGAGCAGGGAGGGGTCGCTCATCAGCTCGCCGGTGCGGGTCAGTTCACGGAAGGTGTGCCGCCACGCGTGTCCGAAGGACAGGGTGTGGTGGGCCAGCTCCGGCCAGGTACGGTCGCAACCGGCGTGCAGGAGCACCGCGGACGGGGCGTGCCGCAGCCGCACCGCGCGGCGCGGCGCGCGGCCCAGCAGGCGGTAGGACACCGGCAGGTCGGGGGTGAGGACGACGGCGTCGCAGGCGATGCGCTGATCGTCGGTCACCACGGCGGTGACGCGCTCCCCGGCGCGTTCCAGACGGGTCACCCGTTGTCGGTAGCGGAACTCGGCCCCGGCCGCGGCTGCGACGTCGGCCATCGCCCGGGGCAGGGCGTACATGCCCCCGCGCGGGAAGTACACCCCGGCAACGGTGTCCATGTAGGCGATCACCGCGTAGGCGGCCAGTGCCCGCTCGGGCGGGACGCCGGCGTACAGGGCCTGGAAGGAGAAGACGCGGCGCAGCCGTTCGTCGCGCAGGTGGCGGGCGA
The DNA here is from genome assembly GCF_016741775.1 of Streptomyces actinomycinicus. Lineage (GTDB taxonomy): Bacteria > Actinomycetota > Actinomycetes > Streptomycetales > Streptomycetaceae > Streptomyces > Streptomyces actinomycinicus. The sequence continues at coordinate 120,584 of NZ_JAERRK010000023.1, forward strand.
TGTGCGCCTCCCAGCGGCCGAAGCCGCCGAGTGCGCCGAGGCGCAGCAGGTCGGGGGTGAGAAGCCGCACCGGCGAGTCGAAGTCGGCGTCGAGGAAGCGGCTCCGCTCGACCTGGTACAGACGGCCCAGCCAGTGCCGCAGGCGGCGGTACCCGGCGGCGTCGGCGCTTCCGGCGAACCGTTCGATCTCCGCCTCCATCGCCCCGGCGTCGGTGTGCACGTCGAGGACGCTGCCGTCGGCGAAGCGCGCCCGGTAGGCGGGGTGCAGCGCGATGAGTTCGACGTGGTCGCGCAGCGAGGCTCCGACCGCGGCGAACGCCTCGTCGGCGATGTCCGGCATGGTGAGCACGGTCGGTCCGGTGTCGATCAGGTAGCCGCCGAGTTCCAGTCGTCCGGCCCGTCCGCCGGGCCGCGGGTCGCGTTCGACGACGGTGACGCGCCGGCCGGCGCCGAGCAGGTGCAAGGCGGCGGACAGACCGGCGAGACCGGCGCCGACCACCACGACGTGGTCGGTGCGTCCCGGGATCCGGCGGGTCACCGGCCCGCCTCCGTTCGCGCAGCGGCCGGGACGGCGGCCGGTGGTCGGCTCGGCTCGGGCAGCGGGCCGGAGGCACCGGTGATCTCGGTCAGCAGGGCACACAGCCGGGCAGCCGCTCCCGGCTCCAGAGCCGCGGTGCTGAGTTCGCGCAGGCACTGACGGGTCAGTCGGGTGATCTTCGCCTCCACCAGTTCGCGGGCTCCCGTGGCGGTGATGACCTCCCGCACCTCGACCAGTTCGCTCTCGGTCAGACCGGCGCGGCCCACCGTCCGCTCCAGCAGGCCGAGCACATACCGGTCACCGGCGGCCGTGGCGAGGGCACGGGCGACTGCCAGCGGATACGTGGGCTTGCCCTCGCGTACGTCCCCGCCGGACGGCTTGCCGGTGACCTCGGGGTCGGCGAACAGGTCGTCCAGGTCGTCCCGCAGCTGGAAGGCGAGGCCCGCCCTGCGCCCGGCGCGGCACAGCGTCCCCGTGGTGGCGGGGTCGGCTCCGGCCAGGACCGCGCCCAGCTCCAGCGGCCGTTCCACCGTGTACCGGGCACTTTTGAGGCAGGCGGCGCGAATCGAGTGGGTCACGGTGCGCACGGAGGTGGCCTGGCCCTGCACGTCGAGGTACTGGCCGGCCGCCAACTCGGTGCGCAGGGCCCGCCAGGCCCCGTTCAACCGGCGTGCGCTGTCGTGCGGAAGCCCGGCGTCCAGCAGCAGGCCCGCCAGCGCGTCGTCCGCCCAGACCAGGGCCAGGTCCCCGGCGAGCACCGCGGCGGACGTACCGAGTGCGTGCGCGGCGGCCTGCGACGTCGCTGCGGCGTACTGATCGGCCACGTCGGTGTGCAGGGACGGTGTGCCGCGGCGGCTGGGTGCCCGGTCCATGAGGTCGTCCTGGACGAGGGCGCAGGTCTGGACGAGTTCGAGGGCCGCCGCCGCCCCCAGCGTCGCGCGTACCTGGGCGGGATTCCCTCCGCCGCAGGCGCGCAGGGACCACCACATGAGCCGGGGGCGGATCCGGCGTCCGCCGCGCCGGGTGAAGCCCGCCACCCGTTCGGCGATGTCGTGGGCGAACACCGCGTCCAACTCGTGGCAGCCGGCGAGGCGGTCGGCGAGGAGCGCCCGCAGTTCCCGGCCGACGGCACCCGCGACATCGGCGTCCACTTCGGATGCGTCGCACGGGCCGGCCGGCTCCCTGACTCCCTCGTGGCGGGCCACGGCGGGTGGCCTGTGCGGTGAGTCCGTCGTGAGACCACGGACCGCCCGGATGGAACCCATCGCGGATCCTCTCGCCGTATGCGGGGGCTACGCCCCGAACCTGTTCCTGTCGCGCCGGTGCTGCGTTGTCACACATTCCGCGCCGGTCGCCCTGTCGGATGCGCCGTTCGGTGGAGATGCCGGCGCCATGGGTACGCGGGCGTCCGACACGCTCCCGGCTGCATCCGCCGCGAGCGGCGGCCGGGAAGACTGACGGCAGGAGGGACCGGCCTGGGAAGGGAGCCGCCGTGCACGTCACCTCGGACGTCGCCGTCGTGGGCGCAGGGGCCGCCGGGCTCTCGCTGGCCCTGCGGCTGGCACGGCCGCCTGCGGGCGCCCGCCGGGTGACGGCGGTGCTGCTGGCGGCACCGCCGGGCCCATTCCGGGCGCCGGAGCGCACCTGGTGCTACTGGGAGGCTGGAACGGGGCCGTACGACGGGGCGCTCACCGCCTCATGGCAGCGGCTGCGCGTGCGCAGCGGTGACGGGCGAACGGTGGACGCCGCCATCACGCCCCTGCACTACAAGATGCTGCGCTCCCCCGCCTTCGAGGAACTGGCCGGCGAAGTGATCGCCGACAGCCCGCACATGACGGCCGTTCCGGCCCTGGTCGAACGGGTCGAGTCCGCGCCGGGCAACGTGCTGGTGCACGCCCGGCGGGCCGACGGCGGCCGGGTGACCGTGCGCGCCCGCTGGGTGTTCGACTCCCGCCCGCCAGTGCGCCTGCCGCCGGCCCGCACGACGCTGCTGCAGCACTTCCGAGGGTGGTTCGTCCGCACCCGCCGGCCGGTGTTCGATCCGGCCACCGTGGAGTTCATGGATTTCCGCACTCCGCAACCCGCCCACGGGCTGTCGTTCGGCTACGTCCTGCCCACCACCCCGCGAGAGGCGCTGGTCGAGTACACGGAGTTCTCCCGCCGCACACTCGGCTCGGAGGCGTACGACCACGCGTTGCGGCACTACATCGGCCGCGTCCTGGACGCCGGGGACCACGAGGTCACCGCATGCGAGCAGGGCGTCATTCCGATGACGGACGCGGACTTTCCCCGGCAGACCGCCGCCCGCGTATTCCGGATCGGGGCCGCGGCGGGCGCCACCCGGCCCTCGACCGGCTACACCTTCAGCGCCGTGCAGCGCCAGACCGACGCCGTGGCCGCCGCGCTCCACGCAGGCCGCCACCCCCTGCCCCCGCGCGCCCACTCGGCCCGCTCCCGACTCATGGACGCGGTTCTGCTCCACGCCCTCGACCACGGCCGGGTCGACGGGCCGGCCTTTTTCACCAGGTTGTTCACTCACGTGCCCGCGCACCGGCTCCTGCGTTTCCTGGACGGGCGCACCAGCCTTCCGGAGGATCTGTCCATCGGCCTGCACGTCCCCGTCGCAGCGATGCTCGGCTCGGCTCTCGCCCTGCCTTTCACCCCACGCGGAAACAGCCCGACCGCTTGACTCCCGGAGCCCATGACCCGTTACGGAGAGGCATGCCCCTGCTACGCGACGCCGACCTGACAGCCGCTTTCGACCATGCCGCCCGCAGCTATGACACCCTCGTGGCGGCCAATCCCGGCTACCACGCCCACCTGCGCCGCTCCGCCCGGCGCCTGTGCCTGCCCGGCGATGGCCGGGGCCTGAACCTGCTGGACCTCGGCTGCGGCACGGGCGCCTCGACGGCGGCGCTGGCCGCCGTGCTGCCCGGCGCGGAGATCACGGCCGTCGACGCTTCGCCCGGCATGCTGCGCCGTGCGGCCCGCCGGCCGTGGCCACGGCCGGTGCGTTTCGTGCACGCGCCGGTTGAACATCTGGCCGACGCCGGGGTGACGGGCCCGTTCGACGCCGTCTTCGCCGCCTACCTGCTACGCAACACCGCCGATCCGGACGCCGTGCTCGCCTCCGCACTCCGGCTGCTCGCGCCGCACGGCCGGCTGGCGGTGCACGAATACGCGTTGAGCGGACGGGCGGCGCACCGGGCGGTGTGGAACGCGGTGTGCGGCGGACTCGTCCTGCCAGTCGCCGCGCTGCTCGGCGACGGAGCGCTCTACCGGCATCTGCGGCGCAGTGTCATCGCCTTCGACACGGCCGAACAGCTCGGGGAGCGCGTGCGGCGGGCCGGGTTCGAACGGGTGCGGGTCCTGCCCCTGCCGGGCTGGCAGACGGGCATCACCCACACCGTCGTGGCGCGCCGCCCGTCCGCCGGCACCGGCGAGGTGCTGCGATGACCGGGCCAGGTCCGCGTTCCGCCGACGGAACCCGCCCACCCCGACCCGGCCGGGACCGGCTGGCTCGTCTGCTGCCCGCACCGCCGGGCGCCGACCGTGCCGCAGGGACCGGCACACCGCACGTCGCGGTCGTCGGCGGCGGCATCGCGGGACTGACCGCGGCCACCGCTCTGGCCGAACGCGGCGTACGCGTCACCCTGTACGAGCGCGAGGCCCAGCTCGGCGGGCGGCTGACCGGATGGCCCACACGGCTGGCCGACGGTACGACGGTGACGATGAGCCGGGGCTTTCACGCCTTCTTCCGGCAGTACTACAACCTGCGCGCCCTCTTGCGCCGCACCGACCCGGGCCTGTGCCGCCTGACCGGCCTGCCCGATTACCGCTTGCAGCACGGCAGTGGCCGGCAGGACAGCTTCCGGCACGTGCCGCGCACTCCGCCGTGGAGCGCGCTCGGATTCGTAGCACTGAGCCCGTCGTTCTCCCTGGGGGATGTGGCCCGGATGCACGCCCGCTCGGCACTGCCGCTCCTCGACGTGCGGGTACCCGCGGTCTACGACCGTCTCGACCAGGTCAGCGCGTACGACTTCCTGGAAGCCATCGGTTTCCCGGCGGCGGCGCGGCACCTTGCCTTCGAGGTCTTCTCCCGCAGCTTCTTCGCCGATCCCCGGCAGCTGTCGGCCGCGGAGATGGCGCTGATGTTCCACATCTATTTCCTCGGCTCGGCCGAGGGCCTGCTCTTCGACGTGCCCAGGGAGCCGTTTCCGCAGGCACTGTGGGACCCCCTCGCCGGCCGCCTGCACCGACTCGGCGTGCGCATGCGCACCGGCACCGCGGTGGAGGGCGTCTCCGTCCAGCCCACGGGTGGCTTCGTCGTGTCCGCCGCGAGCGGCGAGGAAACGTACGACGCCGTGCTGCTCGCCCTCGACCCTTCGGCGCTGCGCTCACTGGTGGCCCGCTCCAGCGGTCTCGGTGACGACGAGTGGCGTGAGCGCGTGGCGCGGCTGCGCACGGCTCCGCCCTTCCTCGTGTCCCGCCTCTGGCTGGACTCGCCCGTGCGTGCGGACCGGCCGGGGTTCCTCGGGACCGGCGGATACGGCGCCTTGGACAACGTCAGTGTGCTCAGCGACTGGGAAGGCGAGGCCGCCCGTTGGGCCGCCCGTACCGGCGGATCGGTCGTGGAACTGCACGCCTACGCCCTTCCCGAAAGCGCCGACAGGGCTGTCACCCAGAAGAAGCTCCTTGACGAACTCCATCGCCTCTACCCGGAGACCCGTCGGGCCCGGGTGGTGGACGCTCGCCATGAATGGCGGGCCGACTGCCCCCTGTTCCCGGTCGGCGGACACGCCGACCGCCCCCGTGTGCGCACTCCCACGCCCGGCCTGGTGCTCGCCGGTGACGTCGTCCGTACCGACCTGCCGGTGGCTCTGATGGAACGGGCGTCCACCAGCGGTTTCCTCGCCGCCAACACCCTGTTGCGCCGCTGGGGGCTGCAAGGCCATGCCCTGTGGACGGTGCCCGGCCGGGGCCGGTCGGCCCTGCTGCGATGGGCGGCGGCGCGCCTCGGGTGATGACCGGCCGAGCACATGCGAACAGGAAGGGACCCTCTGACCCCGCGTATTCGTCGGCGGCGGACGGCGGGCGCGGTCGCAGCCGGCCGATGAGTTTCCGGCGGTTGTGCGGTCTACCCGTCGACGAAGGGAGCGCACCATGCGCAAGGTCATCGTTTGCACGTTCCTGACGCTGGACGGCGTCATGCAGGCGCCGGGCGGTCCGGACGAGGACGCCGAGTCGGGCTTCGAGCACGGCGGCTGGCAGAAACCGGTGACGGACGACGAGGTCGGCACGGCCATCGCCGGTTGGTACGAGCACTCCGACGCGATGCTGCTCGGCCGCAAGACGTACGAGATCTTCGCGGCGTACTGGCCGACCGCCGATCCCGGCAACCCGTTCACCGATCGGATGAACAGCATGCACAAGTACGTGGCGTCTCGGAGCCTGGCAGCCGTCGAGTGGCGGAATTCCACGCTGCTGGCGGGCGACGTCGTCGATGCCGTACGCGAGCTGAAGGCGTCCGACGGCGGCAACATCAACGTCGTCGGCAGCGCCGACCTCGCCCAGACCCTCATGCGGCACGATCTCGTCGACGAGTACCGGCTGACCATCCACCCGGTGATCATCGGCACCGGCAAACGGCTGTTCGCCGACGGAGCGATCCCCACTGCGCTGGAGCCGGTCAGCGTCTCGACGACGAAGGGCGGCACCATCGTCGGCGTCTACCGGCCGAATGGTAAGCCCAGCTACGACACCTACTAGCCGCTGCGCGGCTCGTGACCTGCCGCCTTCTCGGCGCGTTCCGGGGCCCTCCAGTGTCTGGGGGGCCGCCTTCGCCGGGGTGGGCGGACACCGACGCCAGGGCGGCCTCCCTGCGCATGGTCCCGTGTGTCTGAGCGAGCGGATACGCCCTTGCTGGGTGAAGCTGAAGACGTGAGCTTCAGAAGCGAGCACCCGGTGAGCGCCGAGCAGATCAGCGCAGCGCTGGCCGCTCTGGCGGCCGAGCCGGCGGCGGACCCGGAGAAGCGGCCCGAGGGGCCGCAGGAAGGAGACCGCCTGCACCTGCTGGGCAGTCTGCTGGCGAAAACGGAACTCGAGATCACCGCCGCGACCCGCCTGACGGAGGAAGAGGAGATCGAGGACGTCCTCGAGACGCTGCTCGGCTGGGGGGAACAGCTGGGAGCAGACCACGACCTCGCGGTCAACGTCCTGACGAACCGACTGCATCGCACCGCCTTGCAGGTCTCCGAACCCGAGGCGGAAGAACTGCCCCCCGGCCGAGAGGCCGCCTACGCCGCCGTCATGACAGCGGTGTACACACTCAGCGCCCAGCTGCACGCGGAGCGTGAGGACGCGGAGGGAACCCGGCACGCTCTGAGCGGGGCGGAAGAGGCCCTCATCGACATCCTGCAAGGCATGCATGACCTGCGCGTCGCCATCGGTGACGCGCCGGGGCCGGAGGACGAGGCCGACAACAGCTGACCCGTGCGGCACAGTCCACGCCGGAGCGGCTGCCGCCATGCCCGGCCAAGCGTCCACCGCACCACCGGCCAGCCCGGCGAACGAGCCGGTTGGCACTCCGCCGCGGGCTTCGAGGTGTCCTTCACTCTCGCCCCGCAGCACACACTCTCCCCCCGCAGCACACCACCGGCCGGTACCAGGGCGTCTTCGGCCTTGGCGCCGGCCTTGCCGAGGCCCTCGGCCCAGGACCGGGGGGCTCAGCGATGCCCGAGCCCCACCCGGGCGGAACACAACGATGCCTGGGTCGAAGGGGCGGCACTCATGCGGAAGGACGACTGCAGGTGATCCGTCACCCGTGTATGTCCTCGGCCGGGTCCTCGGTCTTGGTCCGTGCGGCAACCCACAGGGCGATCTGCGTGCGCGACCGCATGCCCAGCTTGTCGCGCACCTTGTCCAGGTGCGTGGCGACCGTATGTGCCGAAAGACCGAGCACATCAGCGATCTGACGGTTGGTCAGCCCGTTGGTGACGAGCCGGGCCACCATGAACTCCCTTCCGGTGAGCATGGGCCGGTCGCCGACGGCCTCCACGGCGTCCGCCGTAGTCCGGTCGTCGTCGCTCCTCGTCCGCAGCGCGTACGCCACAAGCCGGTCCCCGCGCAGCCGACGGCCGCCCCGGACAGCCGCCTCCCGAGCGGCCACCGGGAGTCCTGCCCTGGCACGAGCCACCGTTCGTTCCACCTGGCGCCGCCACGGAGCCTCGGACACCGTGTCGAGCCGGCGGCGTGCCTGTGCACTCGCCTCGTACAGCACGAGGGCTCGCCGCATGTCGCCGCTCTCGGCGGCTACGAGGGCCAGGCCCTCCACCGGGTAGAGCGCGTGACGACTTGTGCCGGGGACGATCCGCAGTACCTCGGCGAACAGCGCCTCGGCACTTCCCAGATGCCCCAGAGCCAGCCGCACGGCGCCCGCTGTGTGCAAGGCGGCCGCGGTCCGGCTCCACGGGGCGTGTGCCCTGAGCACGGGCAGGCAGCGGGACATGAGATCGTCGGCTTCCAGTTCCCCGCCCGCTTGGAGCAGCGCCCAGGCCAGGTGATGGGTGCACCACGCGGTGTCCTGGGGTGTGCCCAGCGTGGCGACGACGTCCAGGCATTCGCGCAAGTCGGCAACGGCCGCTCCGAATTCACCGCGGCACAACCGCGCCGCGGCCCGCGCATCCAAGGCATTGGCAAGTCCGGCGGGGTGATCGCGCGTGCGCTCCATGGCCACCGCCCGCTCGCCGAGGCGCAGTGCCTGTGCCGGGTCGGCCCGCTGGCTGGCTACGCGCGCGGCAAGCGCTGGTACCGCCCCGCCGAGCGCCCGGCCGCCGGCTTCCCGCAGCAGGCCCGCCAGCAGCGCGCGGGCGGCTGACGGCTGTTCCTGCTCGTAGTGGACGCGCGCCAGTTCCAGCTCCAGCCGTGGGAACGAGGCACCGCCAGGGACGGTGGTGCCCGCCAGAGCCGCTGCGAGGTTGTCCCGTTCCTCGGCCAGCGGGCTGCCGGCCTGGTCGGGGAACACCTCGTCGCGGGCCCGGTCGGCCAGCCCGTGCAGCCACTCGAGGAGTCGGCGCCTGGTGGTGTGCAGTTCGCCGGATGCGCGCAGCGACCCCAGGGCGTAGGCGCGGATGGCGCTGAGCTGTCTGAAACGTGCGGTCTCCGCCTCGGAGAGGCGTGTGATCAGGGACTTGGCCTCCAGGGAACACAGGATGCCGAGTATCTGCGCCGGTGCGATGCCGGCACCGGCGCAGACCGCCCGCGCCAAGGCCACGTCGAACCCGCCGACGAGGACCGCAAGACGCCGGAAGACCGCCTGTTCGGCCGGATCGAGCAGGCGGTGGCTCCAGTCGATCGCGGCGGCAAGCTCACTGTGACGCCCGGGCCCGGTCCGGTGTCCGCCTGTCAGGAGGGACAGCGAAGACATCTGGTCGCCCAGTCCTGCCAGGATGTCACCCAGCGGAAGAGTTCCAGCCCGGCGGGCCGCCAGCTCGACGGCGAGCGTAAGGCCGTCCAGCTTGCGGCAGATCTCGGCGACCGTCCGGCCGTTGCCGCGGTGGAGCGTGAATCCCGGTGAGCAACTCGCGGCACGTTCGACGAACAGCCGGACGGCGTCTGCCCGCAGGAGGACGACCGGGTCGTCCACGGCGTCGGCCGGCGGCAGCGACAGCTCGCCGACCCGGAACACCGTCTCGCCGGGTACCCGCAGGGCCTCTCGACTGGTGGCCAGGATCCGGAGGCGAGGGCAGTGACTCAGCAGGGCCGCGACCAGTCGGGCGCACGGCTCGGCCAGGTGCTCGCAGTTGTCCAGGATCAGCAGCCGACGGCCGTCCCCGATCGCGTGGACCAGAACGTCGACACCGGATCGTCCCGCTCGTTCGCCCACGGACAGCGCGGCGGCCACGGACTGTGCGAGCGCAGCGCCGTCCTGCAGCGCATCGAGTTCGACCAGGTCGACCCGCCCGTAGCGGCCGGGCAAACCATGGGCGAACTCCAGCGCCAACCGTGTCTTGCCGACTCCGCCGGCGCCGGTCAAGGTCAGCAGCCGCGACGTCCTCAGCAGGGTGCGCAGTCGCGACAGCTCAGCCCGTCGGCCCACGAAGGAGTCGAGGGCCCGTCGCGGACAGCGGGCCTGGGCCGTCGCGGAGACATCACTCTGCGGGGGCGGAGACGCAGCCGTCTGCCCACGGCGGGATTTCCGGCGCGCCGAGCGTTGCCTGAACGCCCGTTGTCTGCATGCGTCGGAGCAGTAGCGAGCCGGTCGGCCCCGGCGCGGTCCACCGGTCAGTGGAGCACCGCACGACTCGCATGTCATGTCACCGTCATCCCCGATTCCCGGCCGTCCATTCCCCTCGACGAAGTCCTCGAGTCCGTCGCCCTCACTTCGCACGCAGTGCGGCCGGGAATCAACTCGGGCGCCGCTGAAACGGCGTACGTTCTTCCTGCTGTCCCGGTTCATGCGACGACCCATTCGCACACGCGGCGACAAGCGGCACAGTGGGCTCGCCTACCGCGTTGCGGCGGCAGCCGGCCTCGCTGCGGCGGACCGGCTACCGCTCGGCCGGGAGCGTCAGGGGACGGCATCGGGATCGATGCCGAGCACGACGGTGCCGATCACTCCCTTGCCGAGGTCGCTTCCGATCTGCGTAAGGGTCAGCAGGGTGGAGGACCCGCCGTTGCGGTAGATGCCGTCCCTGGCGTTGAGCGTGCGGGTGGCCGTGTTGCTCCGGTAGGGGGCCAAGGTGGCGATCCTGCTGTTGTACGTCTCCGGAAAGTAGAGCTGGCCGGTGTGGGAGACGTGCCCTCCGTGGTATCTGCCGTCGGTGACAGTGCCGCCGACATGTGTTTTGACGTGGATGTGGAGGGCACGGCCGACGTACCAGCCAGGGTAGACGGTGGTGAACTCCGCGACGCCGGTGGAGTCGGTCAGTTGTACGCCGCGCAGAAAGGTCGTGTCCGGGGTGGAGCCGCCTGCCACGTATCCGGAGTAGACGCCGAGAGCGTCGCAGTGCCAGACGTCGACCGCCGTGCCGGGCAGCGCAGAGCAGGTCGTGGTGTCGATCACCTTCACGCGGAGGGTGAGAGGCACGCCGGGCTTGCCCTCGGTGACGTTCTTGCGCACGGTCTCCAGGTCCAGGTAGTAGGGCCCCTCCGTCTGCTCGGGCGTGAGGACGCAGTCGGCGGCCGGCCGGGGCTGGGCAGCGCTGTTCCCGTCGGTGGTGGCGGTCGCGTGCCCGGCCGTCAGCCCCAGAGCGGCCGCTCCGAGGGTCGCACCGCCGAGGGCGGCCATGACGGTTCTGCGGGTTGCGCCGGCCGGCCCGTCGGACGGCCCGGGGCCGCGCTCGCGTCCTGCGGAAGGGGGGCGGGGGGTGTCAGTCATGCCGTGAAGAATGACCCGTGCGGCGGCCCGTCGCATCGATCAGATGACCGGTGAATCGCACGCGTTACGAAACTCACCGCGCCGACGCCCGCCCGCTGCCGGGCGCGCCTCGGAGGATGGCTCTCAAAGAGGTCTAGCGCCCCTGACCTGGCATTTTGTATCGCAGTGAACCCTCGCGCAGGGGAAGCGTCCACTTTCCTTGACGTGACTGACGTGATGATGGCTGAATTCTGCCGCACCGGCGAACGTACACATCGGCCTTCACTCATGGGCACAGCGCAACCGGAAGGCCGGCGATCGGCGGGCAGCCGGTGGCGGTCGGCGTCGTCGCGGGCGACGCCATCGCCGGCGCGAAGTTGCTGCCGGAGTGTCGATCTTGAACATGCCCTGTCAGGACTGGCCCTGGTGCCGCGCAGTTCCGCACGAAAGGCTTCCCGATGCTGGTGTCGAGCCGCTGCCGTAGCGGGTGGTGTGGAGTGGTAGCCCGCTCCGTCACGGATCATGGCCAAGAGCACGACCTCGCCGTCGTTGCCCTGCACAGCGGTCGAGTCGCATCTCCCCTTGACGGTGGAGCCGTCGCTGGGCTCAGGGCGGGCAAGCCGTTCCAGCCGACGGAGCGGCTGCCGCATGACAGCCGTACCCGGAGACCTGGTTCCAGCGGTCTTGCGAATGACCAGTTCGAACCCACGACAAGGATGTACCCACGACAAGGAAGCAGGGCCACGTCATGGTGCCGATTCACCGCCGTCAGTTCCTCACGGGCGCAGCGGTGGCAGCTGCGACGACCGCCGCGCTGAGGCACTTGCGCGGCCGCCACGAAGCTCACTTGGCCGCCTCGAGTGCTGACCTGACGCGGTCGGCGGACCCCGGAGCGAGCGATTTGCGGAAGATCGAACACGTGGTGATCCTCATGCAGGAGAACCGCGGCTTCGATCACTACTTCGGCACTCTCCAAGGAGTCCGAGGGTTCGGTGACAAGAGCGTCATCGACCTTCCGGGTACCATCCGTGGCCCCTCTCGCAGAACAGTCCTCCACCAGCCCGACGGAGCGGGTTCCTGGCGCTATCCCTGGGCCCTCAACCAAGGCGGAACCGACGGCTGGAAGAACGCGCAGTCCGTGGGTACGTCACACGGCTGGCTCGACGGCCACCTGGCATGGAACAACGGGCGGCTCAACAGGTGGATCGAGCAGAAGGAACAGGTCACCATGGGCTACTTCACGCGCGCGGACCTGCCGTTCCACTACAGTCTGGCCGACGCTTTCACCATTTGCGACGCCTACCACTGCTCGGTCCTGGGCCCGACAGGGCCCAACCGCAACTATTTGTGGAGCGGATCCAGCGGGATCGGACTGGTGGAGTCCCCCGGCCTCGACGCCGGGGACTTCGAGGGGGACGACCAACCGTGGACCGCGTACGCCGAGACGCTGTACGACGCCGGCGTCTCCTTCAAGACCTACAACGTCTCGGACGACAATTTCGGCGACAACGCACTCAAGTACTTCGCCGGGTTCGACTCAGGGCCCCTCTACGAAGCGGGCGTCAGGTCGGTGGGCGGAAGCGGCAGTACCGCCGACAGGATCATCGCCGCCATCACAAGCGACGTCATCGACGACAGACTTGCCCGGGTGTCCTACGTCGTCACCGACACGGACCACAGCGAGCACTCGGACAGCACTCCCAGCCGTGGCGCCGTGTTCATGCAGCGCCTTCTCAAGGCCCTCAGCGCGCGCGAGGACGTCTTCAAATCCACTGTCCTCTTCATCACCTACGACGAGAACGACGGCTTCTTCGACCACGTACCGCCACCCGTTCCCGATGCCTCGTACGAGGAGAACGAATGGGTCGAGTACGAGGGATGGTGGCCGGTCGGTCTGGGGATGCGGGTACCGATGATCGTCGTGTCCCCGTGGACGACGGGAGGCCGAGTCTGCTCCCAGATTTTCGATCACACCTCGGTCATCCGGTTCTTGGAGAAGTGGACGGAGGCACTGGGCTCACCCGCGGTGTGCGAGAACATCAGCGCGTGGCGACGCAAGGTCTGCGGCGACCTCACCAGGGTCTTCGACTTCACCAAGAGTACTTCCGGTTACACGCTGCCCGCCCTGGGCCCCGCGGCCCCCGCCGGGCAGACACCGGGCGCAACGGGGACCGAGCCCTCGCCGCCTGCCGATGACGCCGGACCGGCGCAAGAGGCAGGCACCAGGAAGGCATGTGCCCTTCCCTATCAGACCAACGCGTTCCTGGACCGCATCACCGTGGAGGGAACGACGACGAGGCTCTGGATCGCCATGCAGAACAAAGGAGAGCACGCCACCGAGGCGGTCCACTTCTCCGTGTACGCCAACGCCTACCGCGCCGGTGGCCCCTGGCAGTACACCGTCGACGCGGATGCCGAGGAGGAGGACTCCTTCCACGTGGGCCGTGGTTACGGCGGCGGCAAGTACGACCTCACCGTGACCGGTCCCAACAGGTTCATGCGACGCTTCACCGGCGACGCCTCGAAGATCGCCGCGGGCAAGCACGTCACCGTGAGGTCCAGCATCGAGACGCACCCCTCGACCAACCAGCTGGCGATCATCTTCCACATGAGGAATCACGGCGACCAGGATGTGACCTTCAGGATCAAGGCGAATCAGTACCGCAGCTGGGACGACACGTACGGCGTGGCCGCCGGTGAGGAAGTGAGCGACTTCTTCAACCAGGTCGCTTCCTTCAACGGATGGTACGACTTCACCGTGACCGTCGACAACGACTCGTCCTGGTCCGCGCGCTTCATGGGCCACATCGAGAACGGCGCTCCGAGCATCACCGGTTGAGCGGGACAGACCCTAGCTGTCGAATACGTGGCGTGAGCAGCAGGGCTCCCGGCGGAACTGGCGGCTGACGTCGAGCCAGTCGGTCGGATGTGCCGTGCTATGGCGCGGGGCGGACCTGGTGAACGCTTCGACCAGGTCGTCCTGTTGGTAGAGGGTGCCCTCGCGCATGGCCCACGTGGTGCGGATCAGGTCGTCGAAGTCGTCGAAGGGGTTGCCGTCGACGGCGGTCAGGTCGGCGAGCTTGCCGGGCTCCACTGTGCCCAGGTCGTCCGCGACGCCGAACAGTTGGGCGGGGACGGCTGTGGCCGTGCGCAGTGCCTCTGCTGGTGACAAGCCGCAGGCGTGCAGTGCGCGAAGGCAGATGTGGAGATGCAGGCCCACGGGAGTCAAGGGTGCATCAGTGCCGAGTACGAGCATGCCGCCTTCGGCGATGATGCGCCGGTAGACGGCCATCTCCTCGGCGACGGCCTGGTTCGCCGCCGGGGTCAGTGGGGTGGCTGCGTACTTGTCGACGAGTGCGGTGTCCCACGGTGGCATGAGGGTGGTGACTCTGGGGTCTCCTGCCACTGAGGGATCGGCTCCGAGGAGTGAGAGAGCCGTGAAGGGAGTGATGATGAGCTTGAAGTCGCCGTCACGGTAGGTCTCCACGACGTCCTGATAGGAGCGCCCCGTCGGCGAATGTGCCCGTCCGTATTCGGATCTCTGGGTGGCTTCGAGGTGGGTGGTGAGGTCCTGCCCGACGCTGACTCCCGGTGACAGGAGATGGCTGCCGGACAGTACCCCGAGCTTCTCGTGGGCGGTTCGGACTGCTTCGCGCATGGTCCGGGCGGAGGCCCGGACATAGGTTTTGACGAAGTCGTAGTCGAGCGCTTCGGCCCGCTCCAGGGAGCGTCGCAGACCGTCCTGGGTTCCGTGGGCTCGGCCCATGCTGTAGGCGACTCGGCTGCCGTCGATCAGCTCGCCCGTGGCGAACAGTCGTGGTCCCGCCATGCGTCCCGCTTGGACGGATTCACGAATCCTCACCGCCTCGTGGGCGAAACCACCCAGTGAGACGTTGGTCGTGATGCCGTAAGCGAGCATGAGGCTGCCTTGCCGGCCGCCGTAGGTGTACTGCCACGGATGGGTGTGAGAATCCCACAGCCCCGGGATGACCGTGGATGTGGAGGCGTCGACGAGTTTCTCGCCGGAGGAGACACCCGTACGGTGCGGTTCCACGGCCGTGATGCGGTTGCCGCGGATGACGATGTCGACGTTCTCTCGGACCGTGTCGCCGGTGCCGTCCCACAGCCGTCCCGCGTGCACCCGGGTGATGCCGGCCGGGGAGGGCAGCCGACGGCTGTAGTCCAGCGGCACGGGTACGACACGGGGTCCGGTGCCGTCCCGGTTGATGATCTTGAGTTTTCCGCTGGCCTCGTACAGCAGGGTGCGTGAGTCACCCGACCAGGACGGGTGGTCGGCGGCCTCATCCGTGAGGCGCTGGGGATCGCCTGCGGGCGTGCCGTCGGCGTGCACCGGCAGGATCCACAGTGCGGACTCCATGATGAAGGCCATGGCCGAGCCGTCGGGGGCCCATACCGGACCTGCGTTGCCTCGGTCGGCGAGGGAGGAGTGCGGCTCGGGCTGATGGGCCGTCCACTCTCCGGTGCTGGTGTCGACGACGCGGATGAGGTTGTACCCCTCACGAAAGCGCCTATTGAGCCGGTTGCGGTCGCAGAAGGCGATGTACCGGCCGTCCGCCGACCAGGTCGGACGGCTGGGGAGCCCGTTGGCACCCAAGGGCGTGGCGAGAATCTTCTCGGTTCCGGCCGAGAGGTCCTTGACCAGCAGGTTGCCCACGTAGTCCTGACAGGCGAGTCTGACGCCGTCGGGTGAGAGGGCTGCGTTCAGACGGCCTCCGGTCGCCACGACCTCGTCGCGGTCGTCATCGAGCCAGTAGCGGTGCACGTCGATGAGTCCGTTGCCGTCCGAGCCGCCCTCGTACGAGTACACGACACTTCGTCCGTCCGGCGCCCAGGAGGGCATCTGCACATACCCCGAAGCGCTTGACTGGACGAGCTTGCGGGGACGACGGCCGATCGGCATGACCCACAAGGCGTTGAGAGCGGCGAACGCGACGGATCCGCCGTCCGGCGAGAGTACCGGCAGGTGGATCCCCCGGACCGGCCTGGCTACCGTCGAGTCGAATTCGTGTTCCTTCCCCGGATAGCGGACGCGGGGCACATCCAGGGCCGCTCTGAAGGGAATCTGCTCCGGAACCGACCGTCCCCCTGTCTGAGCGGGCCGTCGCACACGCAGCTGCCCGTCAGCCACGTAGAAGAGTGCGCCGTCCGTGCCCCAGGAAGGCGGGAGGGGCGAGACGTCCTCCCCCTCGGTCACGGCCTCGCCGTCCACCAGCAACCGGGAGCCGGTCGCATTGGCCGGCCGCACGGCGTCACCGACGTGGACGCACGCCACACGACCGTCTGCACTGACGGCAGGACCGATGAGGACACCTGTGGCGACGGTTCGGACCACCGTGACGCTACCGCCCTCGGCCGGCACGGAGGCAAGGGTGCGTCCGCCGGCTGCACCAGCTCTCACGAAGACCAGCCCGCTGCCATCCGGGTACCAGGAAGGGTCGTAGTCCTCCACCCCCGCCCCGTCGGTGAGTTGCCGCAGCTCACCGGTGCGTACGTCCACCGTCCAGATCGTGTACGAACTGCCGGCCACCGGACTGCCGCCCCGTTCCGACGCGAACGCGATACGCGTGCCGTCGGGCGACCAGGCCACACCCCGGTCGTCCCAGGGGCCAGAGGTCAGCTGCCGCAGCCGGGAACCGTCCGGTTCCATCGTCCACACGTGGAAGCCGCCGCCCTGATAACCGCACACAGCGACCTGCGAACCGTCGGGCGACCAGGACAGCCGGGTCGGCTCCAGATCCGGATGGGTCAGCGCTGTTGCTCGGCCGCCCTCACGCGGAAGCGACCACAGCACACCCTGAACCTCCATGATCAGCTGACGCCCGTCGGGCGAAACGATCACAGATGCGTTCGTGCCGGCACTGAACTCCAGCGCCCTGGTGGCTGTTGCGGATAGCGGGCCGTCATGCGGACGAGACGCCACAGCTTGACCGGAAGGCAGCGAAAGAGCCGCAACGCCGATTCCGCCCAGCCCGGCCCTGAGAACACCCCGACGCGATAATCCGAGTTCGTGATTCATCAAGATCGATAGCTTAGAGCAACGCACTACGCCCCTCGCAAGCATGGACGTTACAGTTCAGGCCGAATAGAAAGACGAAACCAGTCAGCCGACATACGGAAAGTCCGGTTATCCCACCGGCAAGAGCAGGGAACACAGTGAGCCTTTTCCACTCTCAGTCGGAGCTGGCCAGATGCAGGGCGAGGACGGCACGGACGAGGCTGCTGATCCGGGTGGTCGAACAGCGGAGCTTTCGCAGCAGCCTCCAGGTCTTGAGGGTGGCGACGGCTCGCTCGGCGAGGGCGCGGATCTTTGCGTGGGATCGGTTGACCGCCTGCTGACCTGCGGACAGCGTCTCCCACCTGCCCCAGCAAGGAGTTCGAACCGTGCCCCCGGCACCACGGTAGGCCTTATCGGCCCAGCACGGGACGCCTGCTGCGGCAAGGGTGTCGACGATGCCGTGTTCGCGGGCTGCGCGGACGTCGTGGACGGCGCCGGCCATGGCCGGTGATGCCCGTAGCAGCCGGCCGAGTGGATCGGCGACGACCTGCACGTTCACACCGTGCCTCTTGTGTTTGCCGTAGTAGAAGCGTTGGTCGGCAGCTATGCGGTCGATCGGCAGCAGGATTCCGTCCAGCAGGACAAAGGCCTTCGTTGAGGCGGCCCGCGCCGCCGCTTCGAGGGTGGGCGCGAGGCCGGCCAGGAGGTCGACGGCCTCGGTGATGTAGCGGTAGGCCGTGGTCGCGCCGACCCCGAACCCGGCTGCGAGCTGGGCATAGGTATGCCCGTTGCGTAGGTGGGTGAGTGTGAGGAGAGCCTGGCGGCTGGCGCTCAGGCGTCGCCAACGGGTGCCGATCACGCGGCGGCGTTGCCGCAGTCGTTCTGCAAGGAAGCGCAGGGCAGTGCTGGACACGTCGACGCCCGACGGGTAGACAAGCACACGAAGCCTCTGGCGGAGATGGTTCTTCTTGGTCAAAACCCATCTACCAGGAGCTTCACCACGTTGTCAGCCCAACTGCTGACGGCCGCGGCGCGTTGGAGAAGACTCACTGGCTGACATGGGGGTGACCGCGCCGTCCGAGACTGGTTCGCGGTCCGTCAGGGAAGCTGCCCGCCGCATCGTGGATCTGGTGCTCACCGAGGACGACGTCTACCTCGACAGCCTCCCGGAGGAGATCGAGGTCTCCATCGGCGTTCCGTTGATCGAGGTGGCGAGGACGCTGGACGAGCCCATCGGCGACAAGGAATTCCGGGGTGGCGTCCGGCTCCTGCTGGAGGTGGGCGCGGTCGTGGCGCCCCGCATGCCGAGCGAACTACGTGACCTTTTCGAGGAGCTGCGCCTCGCCATGCGTGGCGTGACCGTGCGCTGACTCAGCCCTGGTCCCGGGGGTGTACGCCGTGCTCCGGTTCCCTATCCGTCGGAGCCCCAGACGGGGGACGAGCGACGGACCGTGTCTCCGGACGTGGGCCTTGCAGCAGGTCGAGATTCACCAACGACTGCGGCCCCCGACAACATTCCGGGGGCCGCAGTCGGCGGGCACTGCCTCACGATGAGCGTCGTACCGCCTTGTCAGTTCGGGCCTGCGCTCCTCGCGCGCTCATCACCAGTAGGTGCCGCCGAGGGGAACCTCGTTGCCCACGGCGAAGAAGTCGTGCCACTTCACGCCGGTGCCGACGAACCGTTGCCCGTTGCTCAGGGCCGCGAACACGTCGGCCGCCGAACCGCGGGTGAACGTGACGATGTCCTGCTTGCCGTCTCCGTTGAAGTCGCCGGTGCCCGGGACCTCGTTGCCGACGGCGAAGAAGTCGTGCCACTTCACGCCGGTGCCGACGAACCGGCGGCCATTGCTCAGTGCCACAAAGGCATCGGCGGCCGAACCCCGCGTGAACGTGACGATGTCGTCCTTGCCGTCACCGTTGAAGTCGCCCACTGCAGGCGCCTCGTTGCCGACGGCGAAGAAGTCGTGCCACTTCACACCCGTACCGACGAACCGGCGGCCGTTGCTCAGTGCCACAAAGGCATCGGCGGCCGAACCCCGCGTGAAGGTGACGATGTCGTCCTTGCCGTCACCGTTGAAGTCGCCCACCATCGGCACTTCGCTGCCCACGGCGAAAAAGTCGTGCCACTTCACACCCGTACCGACGAACCGGCGGCCATTGCTCAGTGCCACAAAGGCATCGGCGGCCGAACCCCGCGTGAACGTGACGATGTCGTCCTTGCCGTCACCGTTGAAGTCGCCCACTGCGGGGATCTCGTTGCCGGCGGCGAAGAAGTCGTGCCACTTCACACCCGTACCGACGAACCGGCGGCCGTTGCTCAGTGCCACGAACACATCGGCCGCCGAACCTCCGGTGAAGGTGGCGATGTCGTCCTTGCCGTCACCGTTGAAGTCACCGACGAGGGGCTTCTCGTTGCCGGCGGCGAAGAAGTCGTGCCACTTCACGCCGGTGCCGACGAACCGGCGGCCGTTGCTCAGTGCCACGAACACATCGGCCGCCGAACCCCGCGTGAAGGTGGCGACGTCGTCCTTGCCGTCGCCGTTGAAGTCACCACTGACACTGCTGAAGCCGTAGGGCGCGGTGGGCGCGGCCTGGGCGCCACCGCCGGCGAACGCCATCGCTACGGTGGCGAGAAGGGCTGTGAAGGCGGCGAACACGGGCCGCCTTACCAGTCGTTTACGCAACTGTCCCCCCAATTTCAAGATGTCCTTACTGCTTTCACCCAGCGTGAACAGCGGCACCATGCTGACAGGCAGAATCCGACCCTGTCCAGGATGATGAACCTGTTTGCACGGAAAAGATATTCAGACAACCATTCATGTTTCGCAGACATTCCCGATCCGGGTTGCGCCCGCAGGATCCAGCAGCCCGAAGAGAAAGGATTCTCCGCGCGTCAGGCCACCTCCCGCGCGGGAGAACACATCCTCAGAAACTCCCACGACGTCGCTATCGAGAATGCGCAGGAGATCCCCGCAGCTACTGGACTTGAACGAGACGCGACTACGCCAATTCGAAAAGGCGGACCGGCAGCCGCCGTACGACAGGCGGCGGAGACGCCCTCGTTACGGCCTGGTACTGCAGCCGCAGTTGCTGTGATCCACGGCCACCCGACCGATCGGGCACGCCTATCGACTCACTGGAGGGATTTGCTGCTACATAAGTTCGAACCTGACCGGCGCCACGGTCGCTGGTGCTGCGGTTGCGGCGGACGAGAACCCGCTCGGACGCCATCGATCTACGCCTCGCCGACGTGGACTGGTTGACCATCGCCCGCAAGCTCGCCGCCGACCTTCAAGGACATGGCCGACGCCGACTCCCCGACCATGCGGAAGCGGGCCTGGGACTGGTGGACCTCCGTACTGCAGACCCGACTCGAACCCACTGGTGCGCTCTGCCTGATCCAGACGCGCTGGCACGAAGACGACCTCGCCGGGCGCATCCCCGCCACCGAGCACGAAGCCTGGCGCGTCATCGAGCTGCCAGCACCGCCGGCGGAGAGTCCACCGTCGGCGACGAGACCGGCGTCATCGGTGTCGGCCGGGACTTCGACAGGCAGCTCACGTCGGTTAGTACACCGAGCTGGAGGATCAGATGGTCACCTGGGTCGAAGGGATGGACAGCCCGGACCGTATGGACGCAGCCGTGCACGGACTGACCGAACTGGCCGACCCCGACCAACTCGACACCCTGCCAACGGACATCGACGACGACCGCTTCGACGGACGCCGCTGATGGTGTCCCGTCGAGTGGTGTAGCTGGTCAGGGTTCGTGACCTCGCGGGTGACCGCGCCTGGCTGTCATCGCCCGCCAAACCAGATGGCTCCACCGAGTGCGCTGACTGCGCTACTGATCACGGCCAGCAGTTGGTACGACACTCGCTCGACAACCACGTGCACCCCACCCCAGTGCAGTTCAAGGAAGGGGCGTGGGGGTCGGTGCTCTGCGCGTCGCGATGCCATGCGGGCCTCCGGCTGATAGGGGGATGCGCCTGGCACCGCGAACGATCCGTGACTTCCAAGCTGTACCCGAGAGGACACCGACGCGGGCGGAGCAGCTCGGCGGCTCACTCGGGCCCGTACCAGACACCTGCCACAGCGTCATCGGGTCGTAGTCGTCATGAGCGCCGCCCTCCGGACGAGGGCGGCGTTCTGGTGGACCGGGGTCAGGTCATCTGAGGTAGCCGAGGATCGTCATCATGCCGCTCTCCGAGTGGTACTGGTTGTGGCAGTGGAGCATCCACAGGCCCGGGTTGTCGGCGTCGAACTCGACGACCAGCTTGCGGTGGGGCAGGACCAGCGCGGTGTCCTTGCGCGTGCCGGCGGCGTCGATGCCGGTGAGCGCGAAGGTGTGTCCGTGCAGATGGAGCGGGTGCCACATGTCGGTGGCGTTGACGAGGGTGAGCCGTACCCGTTCGCCGGCGCGTACGGGGTGGCGCCTGCGTGGGTCGTAGGGCTGGTGGTCGAAGCCCCAGTCGTATCTCCGCATGCCGCCGGTGAGTGTGAGGCGCATCTCGCGGTCCGGTTCGCGGTCGTCCAGTTCCACGGATTCGTCCGGTGCGAGGCTACGTGCGGGGACGACCCGTCGGTCCAGTTCGGCCGGGCGGACGCTTCGCCCGGGAAGGGCTCTTCCTCTGTCGCTGCGCACCACGGCGAGGGCTTGGCCCTTCTTGCCCTCGGCGAGTGCGACGAGGGGGAAGACGCCGTCCTTGACGGTGACCAGGACGTCGTATCGCTCGGCCATGCCGATGAGGAGAGCGTCGGTCTGCGTGTGCTCCACGGGATAGCCGTCGGTGTGCGTGACGGTCATGGTGTGGCCGCCCAGTGCCACCCGGAAGGCGGTGTCGGAGCCCGCGTTGATGAGGCGCAGCCGGACGCGGTCACCGGGGCGGCATCGGAGCGACTGGGGGTTGCCCGGCAGGCGGCCGTTGGCGAGGTAGTAGGGGTAGGCCACGTTGCCGCCCTCGCTGTTGAGCATGCGGCTGTAGGAGTGGCGCAGCACCCGGGATGGGCCGGCCGGGGGGCGTTCGGGGCCCCTGGTCATGACTCCGTCCATCATGGAGGTGCCTGCGCCGGGCTGGAGTTGGTCGAGCACCTGGTCGGGGGTGGAGCCGTTCACGCCGTCGAGCCAGTCGTCCAGGAGGACGACCCATTCCTTGTCGTAGGAGAGGGGTTCCCTGGGGTCCTCCACGATGAGCGGGGCGTACAGGGCGCGGTCGGGCTGGAGCCCGAGGTGGGAGTGGAGGAGATAGGTACCGGGCTGGGAGACGGTGAAGCGGTACGTGAAGTCGGCGCCCGGGCGGATGGCGTTCTGGGTCAGGCCGGGGACACCGTCCATGTCGCAGCGCAGCCCCACTCCATGGGCGTGGAGCGTGGTGGCGGCCGGCAGGTGGTTGGCGAGGGTGAGGTTCAGGACGTCACCCGCGGTGACGCGCACCACGGGGCCGGGCAACGTCTCGTTGTAGGCCCAGCTGCGGACGACTCGCCCGCCAAGGTCCAGCCTGGACTCGGCGGCGGTGAACCTGAACCTGCGCACCGGGCCGAGGCCGCGTTTCCGTTCGGCGGCGAGGACCTCCGGCCCCGACGGGTCGACATATCGCCCGGCATCCGGCGGGGCGAAGCCGGCCTCGCTGAGCCGGTTCCCCTCGGCTCCTCGGTGTGGTGGAGGGGCGAAGTCGGGACCGGCGGGCAGGAATCCGACGCCCGCGACGGCGAGCGGGGCACGGAGCAGGGTACGCCGCGAAGGTGTGTGCATGGCTGCAATAAGACACGGTCTACAGGGTTCTGAGAGGAAACGTGGTGCCGTACGTCGGTGGTGTCGGACTGCAATGCCCCAGTCGGAGGGCGGTGTCTGCGCCTGGGGCACTGGTTGACCCGCAGGTGGGTCGAGCGGCCAGCGCCGACGGCGAAGCCGTTGGCCGCATGGCCCAGCACCGGTGTCGGCGGCAGGATCTCGTGCCAGTCGGCGGGGTCCCGCAGAAGCTCGGCCACGGACGGGGTTCCGGATGCCCGCGCCCAGCCGGCGGTCGGCGAGGTCGGTGAGCCGGGTGAAGGCGAAGTCCCCGTGCCGGTAGCCGGCTACGGGTCACCGGAGTCGTAGGGGGCGTTTCCGTCGCTGCCCCGGTGGGTCACGGAAGAGCGCGCGTAGGGCCGAGGCCACCTCTTCGGCTGCGTGCCGTCTCCGGGGAGAGAGGGTGATCCGGGCGCTGGGGCACGCCCCGACGGCCCGGCCGATCTCGATCAGGTCGCCGCCGGTCCGGGGGGGGGAGCCGCAAGCTTGAGCCAGCGTCGTGCGTCCTTCACAGGAAGCGCCGGATCGGTGCGACGGCGGCTTCCTTGACGCGCTGGACGACGGCCCGACGTCTCCAGCGGGCGAGGTCGATGTCCACGCTGCGCCGCAGGTCCGCGTCGTAGTCTCGATCGAGTTCGGCGGTGAACGTCTCGTCCAGGACGGCGAGCATGACCTCTTCGTCGTGGTCCATGGACCGGCGGTTGAAATTGGTGGACCCGATCAGGGCCGCTACCGAGTCCACGGTGATGATCTTCGCGTGCATCATGGTCGGCTGGTACTGGCGAATGTGAACACCTGCCTCCAGGAGGCGGGTGTAGTGGTGTTGGCCGGCGAGCTGGCAGGCGCGCTGATCGGTGTGGGGGCCGGGAAGCAGGATCTCCACACGCACGCCCCGCCGTGCGGTCCGGCACAGCAGATCGACGAAGTAGGCGTCCGGGGCGAAGTAGGCGGTGGCTAGACGGAAACGCTCCTCGGCGGAGGTGAGCATGACGCGAATGAGGGTCTGCATGTCCTGCCAGCCGATGCTGGCCGATCCGCGCACGACCTGGACGACCGATGAGCCGACCTGCGGGTGCTCGGTGAAGCGGTCACGGTCGTCGAAGAGTTCGTCGTGGCACTCGGCCCAGTTCTGTGCGAACGCGGCCGCGATGCCGTCCACGGCGGGGCCGCGTACCTGGACGTGGGTGTCGCGCCACTCCCCCGGGTTGCGGGCGTCACCGCACCACTCCTCCGCGATCCCGACGCCACCGGTGAACGCGGTCTGCTCGTCGACGATGAGGGCCTTCCGGTGGCAGCGGTGGTTCTGCTTGAACGGTGACAGCCAGACCGGCTTCCGGAACCAGGCCACTTGCACGCCCGCGTCGTCCATGAGGTCGAGCAGTCGCCGTTCGATCTCCTTGGCGCCGAAGCCATCCAGCAGGAGCCGGACACGGACTCCGGCCCGGGCTCGCTCGGCAAGGGCCGAGGCGAACTCCCGGGCGATCTGCCCCCGCCAGTAGACGAACGTCATCATGTCGATCGTGTGCCGAGCCGAGCGGATGGCCGTGAGCATGACGGGGAAGATCTCGTCGCCGTTGCGCAGCGGGACGAGTTGGTTGCCTTCGGTGGCGGCGACGCCGATCAAGCGCTCCAGGCGGCGGCGCAGCCGTTGCTCGCGTGCTGCTGCTCCGGGTGCGGTGTCACGAGCGGGGGCCGCTGGTATGCCGTCGATGATCACGCCGAGTCTCCCGTCGGACCGTGAGAACGAATCGTTGTGGGCTGCTGGAAGCAGCCTGAGGAGCAACGTTCCCGGCGAACGCGATGACACTCCCCCGGTCACCACGGGGCTGATGGGTTGCGTGCCGGGGCGACGCGGTGTGCTCTGTACTCGGCGTCGGATTCACTCGCGTCGCCCCCCAGCAGGCACTTGACGGCCATGGGTGCCTGGCCGGTCAGGCCGGTCCGGGCGCTTCGTCATCTGCGCCTCCGGATCGTCCCCGTGCCTCCCACTCCCGCGAGGTGCAAGGCCACCAGCGTGAGACCGAGGAGCATGACGTTGGTCGAGGTGAAGATGTCGTTGGTCGAGACATCTGCCGCGTTGATCAGGAAGGCGATGAAAAACAGGGCTGCGGAAACGATGGCGAGCATGGTGTCCGGTCTCCTCGTGAGGTGATGCTGTGCTGTGATGCACAGCGAATTCCCGCTGGCCCGCTTCTCATGTCCCGGTCCTACGAAGCCCGCGGGAGGCCGGCGCCGGCCTGGGGGCGGTTCGGGGGACAGCTTCCTCCTCACTCGGATGGCCGACCGTTGAACCACATTCTTCGGCTCCCGCTCCAGCTCAGAGCCTTTTCGAACACAGCCGCGGTTCTGACGGTTCGTCGGGCGGGTAGGGGCGTGGACTCAACGGCATCAAGGAAGGGAAAACGCCATGTCAGTGGAGCCCGAACCTGCCGATGCAGTGGCCGCGGCTGAACACGTCGCCGAATCGCTGGTCGAGTTGTGCCGACGGGCACGCGAGGACGTCGCGCCGACGGTCTCCGACGAGCAGATCCGCGGTCTCCTCACCCTGGACAGCGAGGCAACGGCCCCGGGCCGGATGGCTGTTGTCCTCGATATCAGCCCATCGTCGGCGAGGGAACTGCTCGACGGCCTGGGCCGACGCACTCTGGTGCGCCGCCTGCCGTCCGGGGAGTTCTGCCTCACCGGCGCCGGAAAGTGTGTGCTCGAAGCGGTGCGTCAGCATCGCCGCCGGCTCCTGGAACAGGCGCTGGTGACAGCCGCTCTGCAAGACCGCCCGGTATTGCGCGACGCAGTGGATCAGCTGTGCGGGGTGGTGAGCCCCCTGGACCGGGTGCCTCGTCCTCGCTCGCCCCTCTGACCGGGAACGGGCCGTGTGGCCACGCGCTTCGAGCCGAGTGCACGTGTACCGCGCTTGCCGGAGCCCCATCGTCGGCTTGGCGAGGCTGCAGATTCACGCGGCGACGGGTTCACGGGGGGAGGTCTGATCGTGCCCGAGCCGGCGCGACGCCAGGTGAAGAGCGGCAGTTGACCGCTGTACTCTGCCGGCCGCGCGCCGGGGCTCGGGCTCCCGGGCGGACCACGGCCGCGGCACCGTGGCCGCTCGCGTGGTCCGCCCCGCCGCCGTGCTCATTCGGCCGCGGCGAGCAGCCGTGCCTCGCTCTCCTCGTACAGCCGCCGGTTCTCGCGGCTCTCGGCGGCGCGGCGCCGGTGGTCCAGACGGCTGCCCAGCCAGCCCGCCAGATAGCCGAACGGGATGGAGACCAGGCCGGTGGACTGCAGGGGGAACCAGTCGAAGTCCGCATGAGGGAAAACGGCGGACGGCGTGCCCGAAACGGCCTTGGAGAAGAACATCAGCCCCACTGCACAGGCCGTGCCCCCGTAGAGGCTGGCGAGCAGGCCGGTGCGCGTGAATCCCCGCCAGAACAGGGAGTAGGTCAAGGCGGGGGCTACCGCCGACGCCCCGATGCAGATCGCCAGCGTGGTCAGTACGGCGACGTCCCAGTTCTGAACGACGGCGGAGAGCAGGATGGCAACGGTTCCCACCACCACGCTCGTCCACGCCGCCACCGTCATCTCCGTACGCGGCGCCGCCCGTTCCCGCCGCAGCGCATGGGCGAACAGGTCGTGTGCGAGTGACGAGGCCGCGGCCAGGGTCATCCCCGCGACCGAGGACAGCAGGGTGATGAACACCGTGCCCGCCATCGCCGCGTAGAGAACCGTCGTGCCCGCCGAGCCGGCACCTCCGCCGAGGGCCCGGGACAGCATGAGCACCGACGTCCTGCCGTGCGGGTCAGCCACGGTGATGTACTGCGCTCCCACCAGGGCCGCCGCGCCCGTACCCATGATGATCACCGCCAGACAGAAGGTGGTGACCGTGCCGACCGCCCATGACATCGAGCGGCGCACGGCGGGCACGTCCCGCGCGGAGTACAGACGCATCGTGATGTGCGGCAGGCAGGCCGCGCCGAGGATCACGGTGATCTGAAGACTCGCGAAGTCGAGCCGTTCAGCCGCCGACGTGCCCAGCTGGAGGCCCTGTCGGAGGAAGGCTGGCCCCGTTCCGCTGCCGCGCTCGGCGGCCCGCAGCATCTCGCCGAGGCTCCAGTCGAATCGGTTGAGGACCAGGGCGGCGACGGTGATGCTGGTGCCGAGCAGGAGCACGATCTTGATCATCTGAACGAGGGCCGTGCCCCGCATGCCGCCGATCGCCGCGTAGATGATCATCAGGCTGCCGACGAGTACGATGCACGCCGTCCTGGCGCCGGCTTCGTGCGACAGCCCCAGGATGAAGGTGAGCAGCGACCCGGCCCCCGAGAGCTGGACGACCAGGAAGGGGAGGGTCGCCGACAGTGTCACCACGCAGGAGGCGATGCGGACGGCTCGCCCGGGCATGTTGCGGGCCAGGACGTCGCCCATGGTGAAACTGCCTGCGTTGCGCAGCGGCTCGGCCAGCAGGAACATCAGCAGCACCAGCGACAGGGCGGTGCTGACGGCCAGGACGTAACCGTCGTACCCGGCGAGGGCGATGATGCCGGTGGTACTGAGCACCGTGGCCGCGGAGATGTAGTCTCCCGCGATCGCCAGGCCGTTCTTGAGAGGTGTGAGCGAGCGGTAGCCGGTGTAGAAGTTCGTCAGGTCGTCGCGGTCCGGTCCCGCCATCACGCACATCAGCAGCGTGAGCGTCACCAGGGTGCTGAACAGGACCAGGACGACTGCCTGCGTGCCCGAGCCGTAGTCGTTCACCGCGCCACCCCGGCATCCCGGCCCGGCAGGACCCCTCGCTCCCTGACGGCCCGCGCGAGCGGGTCCACGGAGTGCTGTGCACTACGGCCGTACCAGAAGACGGCCGCGAAGGTGACGAGGAGCTGGAGGATCCCCAGACCCATGCCCAGACTCAGCTCCCCGGCGATCTCGGAACCCATCAGGTCCGGCGCGCAGCAGGACAGCACCACGTACACCACGAACGAGCCGAGGGCGGTGAGCGTGGAGACCCGGCGGAGCACCCGGTAGGCGGAGCGGAGGGCGGCGAGGTCGGCACCGTACGGAGGGGGATCCTGCGTGAGCGGCGGGCGCTGGGGGGCCTGCCCGTACGACTCGTAGGTAGGGGCGTCGTGTCCGTACGCACCATGAGAGGTGTCCTGCGCGACGTCGGGCCGGTACGACTCCTGCCACGGGTCCCACCCGGTCGACTCGCGCCGGGGGGCACGGTCTTGGGGCTCCGTCGGTGGCTGCGTCCATCCCGGCGGTTCCGGCGGCGGGTACCGGTTGTCGTAAGGGTGTGTCATCGCATGGCCTTCCGGTGCGGCTCTGATCCGAGGGGGTGACGGCGAAGCATCGGCGCGACGGCGCACGATACCGACTGGTTGGAATGCGTGATAAGGCCGGGGAGAGTTACGTTTTCGGCTCGATGCGGCATCCGGTCGACGGTGATCCACCGAGGGTGGTCGACGCCCCGGACCCTAGGCCCCCGGACGCAGGGATGCTCTGTGGGGAATATCACGGTCGCCGACGTACCTACTGGTCGGTATGGTCATGAGGAGGCCGTAACGACAGGAGGCGTGATGTCCACGACCAACCGCCAGATCCGTCTGGCAGCCCGCCCCGTGGGCGAAGTCAAACCCGAGGACTGGGAGCACCGTGCCGAACCGGTCGAGGAACCGGGACCAGGCCAATTCGTGGGTCGCACGCGCGTCATCTCCCTCGACCCGGCCATGCGGGGCTGGCTTGACGACCGTCCCTCTTACCTGCCGCCCGTGGGCCTCGGAGAGGTGATGCGCGCCGGATCCGTCATCGAGGTCACCGCCTCGAACCACCCCGACTTCCGGCCCGGCGACCACGTGGTCGGCACGTTCGGCGTCCAGGAGTACGCGGTCTCCGACGGCCGGGGCGCCATGAAGATCGACACCTCCCTCGCCCCGGCCTCGACGTATCTCGGGGCGCTCGGCATGCCCGGCATGACCGCCTACTTCGGCCTGCTGGACGTCGGGGCGCTGCGGGACGGCGAGACCGTCGTGGTGTCCGGCGCCGCCGGCGCGGTCGGCACCATCGCGGGCCAGATCGCGAAGGCCAGGGGCTGCCGCGTCGTGGGGATCGCCGGCGGCCCCGAGAAGTGCGGGATGCTCACCGGCGAGCTGGGATTCGACGCGGCGATCGACTACCGGGCGGAGGACGTCAGGAAGGCACTGCGCGAGCACGCCCCCGACGGCATAGACGTCTACTTCGACAACGTCGGCGGGGACGTCCTCGACGCCGCTCTGACCCGGCTGGCGATGCACGCGCGCGTCGTGGTGTGTGGCGCGATCAGCCAGTACAACAACGCCACGCCGGTGAAGGGCCCCTCCAACTACCTCTCGCTGCTGGTGCGCCGTGCCCGCATGGAGGGCTTCGTCGTCTTCGACTACGCCAAGCGCTACGCGGAGGCCGCGCAGGAGATCTCCGCCTTGATCGGCGCCGGCCGCATCAAGGTCAAGGAACACGTGGTGCGGGGCACCGTCGACGACTTCCCCGCCGCCTTGCAGATGCTCTTCCGCGGCGAGAACGTCGGCAAGCTCGTGCTGGAGCTGGCATGACCAAGGGTGAAAGCGGATCCGTCGTCCCGCAGGAAGCGCACAGGGACGCCGCCCCGCTCCAGGGGAAGGTGGCGATCGTCACCGGCGCTGCCAGCGGACTGGGCCGGGCCTCTGCGACAGCTCTGGCGAGAGCGGGCGCGCGCGTGGTGGTCGCCGACCTCGACGCGCAGGGCGGGCGGGAGGTGGCCGACATGGTCGACGGCCACTTCCGCGCCTGCGACGTCTCCGACCTCGACGCCAACCGCGCACTGGTGGAGTTCACCCAGGAGCGGTACGGCGGTGTCGACATCGCGCTGCTCAACGCGGGGGTGGCGACCGGATGCGGCGTCGGCGAGGACTTCGACCCAGCACGTTACCGCCGGGCGATGGGCGCCAACCTCGACGGCGTGGTCTTCGGTACCCACGCGGTGCTGCCCGCGATGCGGGCCCGCGGTGGGGGGTCGATCGTGGCAACCGCTTCTCTGGCGGGCCTGGCGGCGGTGCCGCTCGATCCGTTGTACGCGGCCAACAAGCACGCGGTCGTGGGTCTCGCACGCTCGCTGGGGCCGGCTCTCGCGCCGCAGAACGTGCGCTTCAACGCGGTCTGCCCGGGATTCGCCGAGTCGCGCATCATCGATCACCTGCGGGACATGCTCGCCGAACAGGGCCTGCCGGTCATCCCGGCCGAGGCGGTCGCGGACACGGTGCTGCGGATCGTCACCGGCGACGGCACCGGGGAATGCTGGTTCGTCCAGGCCGGCCGCGAACCGGAGCCGTTCCGCTTCCGCAACGTCCCCGGCCCGGCCGAGCCCGCCGGCCTCTGAGACGTTGCCGGGGGCGGGCCCTGCGAGCGGGCGGGCCCGCCCCCACCGTCGTACGGAGCCGAACCGAGCCGGCTCCAGCAGCTTGAGGCAATCAAGTAGACGGCCAGAAACGGCAGTCGCTCCCCGAAGGGGGTCCAGCAGGACCCGCACCATCCTCCGAGAGCCCCGACCGGGCGGAGCGATCCCTGGCACAGCCGCCCTCGGTTCCTGCGCCGGTTGGAACAGTCGAGCAGCACCTTGTCCTCCAAGGCCGCGTGCAGGTCCCGTGCCACGCCTGCCCCCGCACCGTAGGGCAGCGCGGCCACCACCACCTGGCCGGACTCGGCCGCCGCGCGCAGACCGGCAGGCTTCGCACTGCCTCCGATGCGCGTCGCGAGCCGCTCGCCTTGTGTGCGTCCCGCCCCCCGATGGTCACCTCGTGTCCGGCCCGCCGTCAGTGGGTGGCGAGCGCGTCGGCCATGTTGCCCGTTCCCAGTACGCCGATTCTCATCACGCATTCCCTCTCTGTGCCTGCTTCGACCGTTCACACCGACGCTAGGCGGCCGTTCGGGCACCATTCGGTACGTGACGACCGACGCCTTTCTCGCAGACTGCCGCGCCCGTCTCGCCTTCGCCCTGCTCTCCAACACCTGGAACGCCGTGGTGCTCTGGGCACTACGCGACGGTCCCAGGCGCCCGGTCGAACGACGGGAGCGGATCGGGGGCATCGGTTCCAAGGTCCTCACCGAGACACTGCGCCGGCTGCAGTTCAACGGACTGGTCGACCGGCAGGCGGATCCCGACGCACCATCACGGGTCCAGTACCAACGCACCGCTCTGGGACGGACGCTTGCTGGCGCCCATCGACGCCTTCGGCGCATGGGCCTTCGAATACGGTGATGCGGTCATGGCCGCCCAGGAAGCAGCGTGCACCCCGGACCCGCAGTCCCCTCGTCCCACTTGCCCGGACGGGTCAACAGCGTGAGGACCGACGTCGCCGGCAGATGAGTGCATGTCCCGGCGTGAGGAAGGCTTGGCGGATGCCGCCTGCGGATCTCCCAGCGATCCGCAGGCGGCGGCACCGGCGCAGGTGGACGATTACGCGGACGCCTCGGGCGCAGACCTTCAGTGCAGGCGGCTCGCCATGAGTGACAGAGCATTGAGCGCTTGCTCACGGTTCTGCACCTGAGTGCCGGACCGAGCCATGTACGACTGCACCAGGAACGGCCCTTTGCGGCCGGTGATGTAAGTGTAATAAGTGTCCGCCGGCCCGCCCTTCTCGTCGATGGGCGAGTGGCCTTCTTCCGCCACTACGTCATCGAGGCCCTTCGGTTTCGGAACCTCGATGGGGTGAATTCTGTCCCACGCCACCCTGTTCGCGCTGTCGCGCTCCGTCTTGCAGCGCGTCGCGTCGTCGTGCCATCTGGCAAGAGCTGCCCTGGCGAAGTCGTCAGACCGATAAACAATCAGCGTGGACGTTGCGTATACTGACGCGTCCTGCGCTTGGACAGTGCGCGACAAAGTCCCGAAAGCATTGAGGATCGGCTGCATCACCAATTTGCAGTCCTGATCAGTGTTCTCCGCGGACATGGTGTCGTCCTCGTACGGATCGCTCCGTTGAAACCCTGGACCCCAGTCCGCGGGTGTCAGTGTCACCCGCCCAGCCAGGTCCTGCGCCTCCGTGGACGAACTGACACTTGGCGATCCGGCACCTTTTCTGCCACTGAAATAGACCGCGAACGCGACTGCAGCAGCCGCAACGGCCAGGACGAGACCGATGATCGCGGGGATCGTGCGCCACCAGGGCCGCTCAGGCGGTGGACTGGCCGCAGGTACTCCGCGCAGGGGGCCGGGCGGGGGCGCTGGCGGCGGCGGAATGCTCACTTGCCTGCATTACCACCCGTGGTCGAATCGCAATACGACCGAACCGAAGGATCACCGGAACGGCCTAAACGCGTCGGCTGCCGCCCGATGCCCCAGCCGGTCGGTATCGAACGCAAATCAACGCCGTGACGGTCGCCCGCCATGCGTGCGTTGACCGCACCTGACTTTCCTGCTGCAGGTTCTCCCGCCGCCGGTGGAGCCGCAGGCTCCCTTCACGAGTTGCGACAGCGGACGTGCGCCTCCCCGGGCAGTGTGTGAATGGCGGCGTTCGGTGTTCATGAGAAATGACAGCGGCCGTGGGGTGGCTGGTCCTGCAGTCACGTCCACCGGTCGAGGACTGTGCTCGATCACCGTCGGGTGGCCAGCCAGACGGCTACGGCCGATGTTCGTGGTTCCCGTTCGTGGACCACTGGTTCACGGGGACCCGTCGATCGCGTCGATTTCCAGAAGGGTTCCGGTGGGGCCCGGCCCATCGTCCGAGGAACCCGCTCTCCGAAAGGCGGCAGGGCCACCGCCCTGCCAGTCGCAAGGAGGACGGCCGAGCCAGGCCGTGCGGTGCCGTCGGCTTCAGGCGGGCTCGATGGCGGACTCGGTCGCGTAGCGGCTCATCGCGTCGATGTTGGCCTGTGGCGTCAGCGGCCGACCGCCGGCGAGTACTTCCTGAAGGTCCCGGAAGTACTGCACGTACAGGTCCGGGGTGAACGTGCTGAGCATGACGGCGGGTCGATCGGTCAGGTTGGCGAAGGTGTGTGGGGTACCAGGCGGAACCATGACGAGTGTGCCCGTGGCGGCGTCGTAGTCCTCGTCCCCGACCGCGAACCGCACGGTGCCGGAAAGGATGTAGAAGCCCTCGTCGTGTCGGGCGTGGCGGTGCTGCGGCGGTCCCTGGGTGTGCGGGGCGAGGACGGACTCGGCGATCGCGAGGCGGTGCCCGGTGTGGCTGCCGTCCTCCAGGACCCGCATCCGCGTGGTACCCAGAACGATCATCTCGCCGTCGCCGGGACCCGTCACCGATACAGCGGGGTGGGCCCGCGGCTCGCTGGTCTTCGCGTCTTCGGTCGTGCCCAGCGGCTCGCTGGTCTTCGCGTCTTCGGTCGTGCCCAGCGGCTCGCTGGTCTTCGCGTCTTCGGTCATGCTCACGAGTTCACCGCTGGGACTCCAGGGCTGTCCAAGACCTGTCCCGCAGCGCCGATACCTCGTGGGTATCGTTGCAGCGTGGAGCTACGGGCCTTGCGCTACTTCGTGGCGGTCGCCGAGGAACTTCATTTCGGCCGGGCCGCCACCCGGCTGCACATGAGTCAGCCGCCGCTGAGCCGGGCGATCAAGCAGTTGGAGGCCGACGTCGGGGCCGTGCTCTTCGCCCGCTCGCCTGCCGGCGTCGCGCTCACTCCGGTGGGCACGGTGCTCCTCGACGAGGCGCGGGCCCTGCTCGACCATGCCGACCGCGTCCGGGTACGCGTGAGTGCGGCGGCCGGCGTCTCGACCCTCACCATCGGCATCCTGGGCGACGGCACCGACCCGGGCGTTGCGAGGCTGGCCGCCGCCTACCGCCGCCACCACCCCGGCATCGACATTCGCGTCCGCGACACCGATCTGACCGACCCGACCTGCGGGCTGCGCGCCGGACTGGTCGACGTCGCGCTGACTCGAGGGCCGTTCGACGAGACCGCCCTGACGGTGCGTGCGCTGCGGACCGATCCGGTCGGCGTGGTCCTGCGCGCCGACGATCCGCTGGCCCGCCGCGACGGGCTGCGGCTGGCCGAGTTGAGGGACCGCCGCTGGTTCCAGTTCCCGCAGGGCACCGACCCCATATGGCAGTCGTACTGGAACGGTGGCAGGCCGCGCGAGGGCCCGGTGGTGCGCGCCGTCCAGGAATGCCTCCAGGCCGTACTGTGGAACGGCACGGTCGGCCTGGCCCCGCTCGGACACGACCTGCCCGCGGAACTGGCCGTGGTGCCGCTGATCGACATGCCACCGAGCCGAGTGGTGGCGGTGTGGAACGAGGGGGACACCAACCCGTTGATCCGGTCCTTCATCGGGATCGCGACAACCGCGTACCGTCACTGAGCACCGACCTCCGGTGCTGCCGCAACTCGTTAACAACCCGAACCCCGCAGGCCCAGAGACTGCCTCCCGCAATAGTGAACATTTGCTGTTCCTTCTCGGGTACTGGTCGGCCTCTTCCGTGATGAGTACGCCTGGCAAGGGACCCGGACGACGCCGATGCACGGCATATCGTGTCCAGACAAGGGGCATCTCAGTCATGGAGGCGGACATGACAACAGGTGAGCGAGAGACGGAGATACGGGTTGCGGCCGAGCCCGGTCCGGTGTCGCCTGCGTATCTGGTGCGGCGCATCGAGCGGATCGCACTGGCTCAAGGTTTCGACGTGGGCGAGGTGCGGACCCGCTCGGGATGGGATGCCGGCGCCGAGGTCAGCACCGATCGGGGAACGGTCGTCGTTTCCCAATGCGCAGAGGACTCCTTCTGCGTACGGATCCTCCGGCACCGTGGCTTCGCGTCCTCGGAGGGGTGGACGAACGACCTCGTCGCTGCGGTGGGGGTCGCGAATCTGTGGCACCAGGGCGGCACTCCGCGGGAGCTGCGCGACCGCTTTCCCTTCATGAGCTGGAGCGAGCTGGCGCAAGCGTTCGAGGATGGTGACCCTGCTCCCGCGAAGTGGCGTGAGCTGCTCTCCAGCGAGTGGCACCTGCGTGATCGACCGTTCCTGCTGGCGGCTCACGCCCACCCTCAACTGAGGAGGTTCTGGCCCGACATCAGCCACAGGAGTCTGACGCTGTGCCGGACGCCGTTCGATTTGGAATCGGGCCTCGTGAAGATCTGGCCTCTGGGGGAAGACCGTTATCGAGTGACCATGTATCCGGGTGGCTTCCGGCGTGAGGTGTCCTCACTGGGCGCGGCGCTTGAGGTCGCCGCTGCCTGTTTCGCTTCGGGCCCGGATTCGTAGCCACCCGACGCGCAGGCGGAGCGTGCGGGATCGGCCGGCGGCAGCACGCGGGGCGGCGAGGGACCGGCGAACAGGGCCAGGTCCGGCTCTTCGGGCGTAGCAGCGCGCATAGAGCTTCGTTGACGGGCCATGGGGTGGGGCGGCGCCGCTGCGACCGGCACCGCGGGCGGTGGAGCCCATCTCCGCCTCCGGGCGATGCGGCACCCGGTCGGCAGGCTTCAGGCCCATGGGGGTGAGCTTACGCAGGTGGAAAGTCGATCAAGAGGCCGTGACCGCAGACCGGCACTGCCTTGCGCGGATGAACGTGGGAGCCGATCATTCGGGCCATGAGATCCGAAGTCCAAGCATTCTTCGCCGCCGGTCCCCTCCCCAACTGGGACGCGAGTGAAGAAGAGATCTCCAAGCGTGAGCGCCAGCTCGCACTGATCCCCCAGCCCGTCACTCCCGAAGAAGCCACGGCATTGGCCAGTTGCTTCGGTCCGGACGACTGCTATGGCCTCGCCTGGACGCTGGTGCACCTCATCGAGACCGCACCTGGCCCGCTGCCGCGGATCCCGCAAGCCCAGCCTGATGCAGGCGCCTGGCAGCGAACCCTCTCGGCGCGATGGGGCGGCGGAGAGCCGACGACTTGACGGCCCAGGCGCAGGCAGCACCCCACGGCCGCCGTCCCATGGACCCTGGCGGGCCGCCCACAGAGCCCGGGGGATGCCATCTTCTGTGCACTCGCCTTGCCCTGATGCGCGCGGAGCGGAGGGCGGCGCATTCTGACCGCGCGGCCCGGGCACGTCCGACGGCCGAGTTGCGTCGCCGTCTGGCTGCGGAGCACCAGGCCGACAAGCCAGGGAACAGTCAGGAGCGCGGAACGGTGAGGGCACGTTACGGCACATTCCCGCGGCTGTCGTCCAGCCCAATGCGCCTCCGCTCGTGACCAGGGCCCGCCGGGCACCCCCGGGTCGCATTCTTCACTCGGGGCCGAGGGCCACCGTCGTCGTGACCCGGGTGAGTGCGGGTTTCCTCGGCACCGAGCCGAAGCCGAAGCGCACGGGAGGTTCCACGGGGGCCGTCACCCCCAGATCGACGCCTTCGAAGAACGCCGACACGAGGCGGATCGGCACAAGGTCCCGAGCGCCGTACCATTCGCGGCGGCCCGCACGGGCACTTCCCGTGGCCCGCACTCCGGGCAGCGCCAGACGGGCCAGCCGGTCCGTGAAAGTGCTCCACGCCGGACGGCTGGCGAGCGGGCCAGGCACGGCGCGCAGCAGCAGGCCCAGGGGCCCGCGCCGTCCGGTGACGAAGCGCAGCTCGAGTGAGCCCGCCGTCACTGTCCAGGTGTGGGCGGTGACACCGACTCGCACCGGCACCACGCGCACGGTGTCGAAGACGTACGTGGCGCCGATGAAGTCCGCCGTCTCCCGGGTCGGGGCCAGCAGCAGCCGCTCACCGTCAGCTCGCTCCACCATCACGTCGCTGAACGCGCCGAACGGTGACCGCTGCCAGTGTCCGAGCACGATGCGGGTTCCGGAGGAGGTGCCGATGCCCGCGATCCAGCCCTCGAAGCGCAGCCTGCGGCGACGCGCGGCCGAGGTGCCACCTCGGTTCATCGGCCCGGTCCCGCCGGAACGGGCCTGTACAGGGGCCCGCTCTCCGGAAGCGGCGGCCGTCGGCGGGCCGGGCAGCGATGTTCCCCACCGCACATGCCTGGCTCCTCCTGAGAGGTGCAGGACGGGCTCGCCGGAGAAGGCACGAAGACCCGCCGAGGCAGTGACTGTCTCCTCCAGCACCTCGATGCCTGCGCCGGCCGGAGGGCAGGGGTCATGCTCCACCCACGTCGCCCGGAGTATGCCGGGCCGACCCGTGTACGCCCGCCGGCGCGAAGTGAGCCACACATCCCGGGGCGGTCAGTCGGGTCGGCTGTTGAAGGCGTGCGCTGTGGCGGCATGCACGGCGAGTTCGGCCACGGGACGCTTGCGGATGTCGGAGTGCGCGCCGGCGAAGGGCTGTCCCTCCACGTTGTTGATGACGCCGGCGGCGTTGACCCTGTAGAAAGTGCCGGGGGCGAAGCCGTAGTTCGTGTTGCCGTCGGCGGACATCACCCGGTCCTCCAATGGGTTCACCGCCTGGTAACCATCTGCGCCCATGCCGCCCCAGCGTCCCGCAGCCCTAGCCATCGTGTCCTGCCGGGACATGAAGGAGGCCTTCGGGTACCACACGCCGACTGCCCAGTCGAACACGCTGAATGTGGCCACCAGGGGGCCATGTACCCGGTCCCCGAAGGCGTTCAGAGCACCGGGGTTGCCGAAGGGGTTGTCTTTCGCGTGCGAGAACGACCAGTGAGAGAACGCACCCTGCAGGAGCAGCAGTGAGGTGACCGGGCTGTTGGACGGTCCGCTGATGCCGGACAGGGTGAAGGAGACCAGACGGGCGCCGAAGCTGTGGCCGATCAGATGCACCCGCACGGAGGGCAACCGGCCGTGCAGTGTTTCAAGCAGCGGCCCCAGCCCGTCTCTGCCGATGTCACCAGCGCGAGCCTTCATGATCGTGTACGAGAGCACTCGCATAGCGTCCTTGGCGCCGTTGATGGCGCGGTTGAACCAGTCGCCGATGCCTTGCGTCGCGGAGCCGGGCGGAGCGCTGCCGAAAGCCTCGGCAGCCGCTTGGTATCCCGTCCTAGGGTCTGCAGTCCGCAGCAGCGCGGTCTCGCCCGCGTCTTCGAACTCGCCGGCGGGCGCCGGTGGCACCAGTGACTTCAGCAGCTGGTGGATCTGCCGCAGCCTCGCCTCCTTCTCCACGTCGGACTCATTGGAGCCGACCGCTGTCTGTCCCTGGTCGATGAGCCGGCCCACCTCCATCACCGTCTGCTGCTGCGCCGGGTCGGCGAACCCTGGCTGGAGGGATGTGGCAATCTCCGTTCCGGAAAGTGCTGTTGTGCCGGCGTTGAGATCCACCACGGCGCCGCTCCCGGCTTGCGTTGCAGCAGCTGCTGATGGAGGGGTCGCTTGTGTGGGCGGGAACCACAGGGACGGCCAGTAGATACCGGCGAATCCCAGTCTGCCGATGTCTGTCGCGGCGATCGCGGCTTCCCGGATCATCGGAAACATTTCGTCGTAGAGCGCGCCGGCGTCGTTCTCCGAAGTGCCCCACCCGTGGCTGAATATGAAGAGGTCGTCTACGTCCTCGGCGATCACCTGGTCGAGGAAGTCTCTTTTGACCGGTGCGGTCAGCCGGCCCTTCTCGTCGAATCCGAGGTCCCACACCGGCTCATTGGTCGCCAGTCGATTCATGGCCGCTGCCCCTTGCGTCAGACGTTCGCGAGCATTCGCATCAGATCGACCAGGCCCGCGCCTTGCGCGTACCGTTCCCTGCCGATGTCGGTGGCGCTGTCGGTGAGCAGGCGCTTGACCTGCCGTGGCCGGCCGATGAACTCCGGGCGGGCGGAGAGGAAGGCCGCGATGACTCCGGAGACGTGTGGCGCCGCCATCGATGTGCCGGATTGCTCGGCGTATGTCAGCAAGCTGTCTGGGAGAGGGTTTTCTGCGGTCGGGTTCAGACCGGCCGTGGCCCGGATATTGCCGCTGGCGGCCGAGGCGATCCACTCGCCGGGTGCCACAACGTCCGGTTTCATCCGTCCGTCAAGTGTCGGCCCCTTGCCCGAGGTCCAGGTGACGCCGAATACGTGCGGCGCGTCCCGGTGCGTGGATCCGACCGCGATGCAGTCCTCGGCATGCGCGGGTTCGGTGATCGAGCCCAGGACGGCGGAGGTGTTGGCCGTGTCTCCGATGGCGGTGCGGGCACCGAAATTGCCCGCGGAGACGACCACCACCACGCCGGAGGCGACGAGCTGGTTCACGGCCTGGCAGAGCGGTGACTGGCCTGCAGCGTACTGATCGGGTCTCCACTCGGAGCCGAGGCTCAGGTTGACTCCGTGAACGCGTAGGACGCCCGGGTCCACGTTGACCTCGGTTCGCAGGTACGTCAGCGCACGAATGACCGCGCTGGACGATGTGACCCACGTGCCCTGGCGGCTGAGCCGCATGACCTTGATGCTCACCAGCTCGCACCCCGGCGCCATCCCAGACAGTTTGTCCACATGGGCTCGCTGAATGTACCCGGCGTTCCCGGGGTCGTTCGACTCCGCCACCCGCGGCTTCATACCGTCCGGCGTGCAGCCCGAGATGATCCCGGCGACGTGAGTGCCGTGACCGCTCTCGTCCTCCAGAGGTCGCAGCCGGTATCGATCATCCGGTCCGTCGGAGGTTTCCTGGGTGACAGGCTCCGCCGGGTCGTCCGGGTTCACGAGGAAGCTGAAGTCGCGGTGCAGTTGACTGGCCAGCCCTTGCGACCTGTGCTCCCCTCGGTCGGCGACGGCAAGTTCCAGCCCGGAGAAGTGCGGATGGCAGGCATCGATTCCGCTGTCGATGACCGCCCAGACGATTCCCTGACCGCGTGCGTCGTAGGAGCGCCAGGCAGCGTTGGCCTTGACAGTGGGCGCGGAGCGGTCGATCTGCGGATGGAGCGGGTAGTCCGGCCAGACGCGGAAAATGGTCGGCGGCCGGTGGCTGTGCTCGCCGAGATGGCGGTCTCTCTCCACCATGTCGCGCAGGACTGCGCGGGAGAGCACGCATTGATACAGCTTCGGCGCGATGAGCGCGAGGCCGTGCGGAACGGGCGGTTGGACGGGGCTCGCCGACGTGAACTCCTCCGGCCACTGCCCGCCGGCCATCGCCGAGTAACGCTCCCACAGACCGTAGAAGGCCTCGCGGACCGCCAGCAGGCCGCCGGGATAGAGCACGTTCAGCTCGATCAGCATCGGGACCCGCTGCTGCGGGTCGACTGTGGTGGTCCCCGTGTCGGCAGTGCCGTCCGGAGGCAAGTTGAGGTCACCGACGATGGGGGAACGGAACGGCCCGTCGGGCTCATGCATCATGACCGTGCCCTTTCTCCTGAAGCCAGAAGCGGGCGGGTGCCGAAATTGAAATTTCCCGGGCCTCATCGCCTTGGTTACCGACGGCATGGGCAGCAGCGACCCCAGGGATGCAGCGTGTTCATCTGCGCCGGCTATCCGGTGCAGTCGGCGGCTGCCTGCCGGAAGATTGCAGCGTAGGCAGTCGCGTAGGCAGTCGTGACACTATGGACCACCGTGGAACACCTGCTCCGAAGGCACTGTATCTATTGAGAGTGTCAGCCTGAGTCATAGATCTTGCAAGTCGGCTGGAACAACGTTGGCGGCGTGACTGCGGTGGGTCACACACTCTGGATCTGAACCAGTGCAGGATCGGCGGTGAGCGGTCGACTACGAAACGCCGATCACTGCTCAACTCGAATCCGTTGTGTCGGAGATGGCAGACAGTTCCGCGCCGCTGAACCAGGCACACTCTGGGTTCCAGATGGCGAACGGCGCAGCACGCTCAGCCGCAACCCGCTCAGGCTGCCGACGCGGGTCGGCCGGAACGACAGAGGTCCGGGTGACCCGCCCGGCTGCCAGGCTGCCCAGGTCGCGCTTGACCAAGGACCACACACCTTCCTGCGGGTTCAGGTCCGGCGCGTAGGCAGGCAGCGGGGGCCGGCTGTGCGGTATCCACGGCCCAGTGCGCCGTCGACCACACCGGCGGCGCAGAACGCGGAGCCACACTATCGAGTGATCGGACACGAGTACCGGCCTCTTAGCGAGCCAGCGCGTACTTCGGGGGAGTTATTTCGTTGAGCCCGCACCCTGCATCGTGTTGGCTAGCGGCACTGAGCTGTCGGTTCCACAGGTGACCGCTTGGCTGTAGCAGGGAGTCAAAAGTGCAAGACGTTGTTGTCGACCCGGTTGCCCACAATCGGGCGGCCTGGGACAAGTATGTCCAAGAGGGCAACGAGTGGTCCAGGCCGGTGAGTACTGAGGATGTCGAGCGTGCCCGCATGGGCGACTGGTCGATTGTTCTCATCGGGCGTGAGCCGGTCGACCGCTCCTGGCTGCCGACGGACCTGACCGGCAAGGACGTGTTGTGCCTGGCCTCCGGCGGTGGCCAGCAGGGTCCTATTCTCGCCGCCGCAGGGGCGCGGGTCACCGTATTCGACAACTCACCCCGCCAGCTCGGCCAGGACCAGATGGTGGCGGCGCGCGACGGACTCGAGCTGCGCACCGTCCTGGGCGACATGCGCGACCTCAGCGCGTTCGGCGACGCAACATTCGACGTCGTATTCCATCCGGTCTCCAACCTGTTCGTACCGGACTTGGCAGCGGTGTGGCGTGAGTGCTTCCGCGTCCTGCGACCGGGCGCAACCCTGCTCGCTGGCTTCCTCAACCCTGATGCCTACTTGTTCGACCACGAGGCGCTCGACGAGCGCGGCGAGCTGATCGTCGTGCACAAGCTGCCCTACAGCGATGTCACGCAGTACTCCGCCGAGGAACGCGCCACGAAGTTCGGCGCGGATGCCGCCCTCGAATACAGCCACACCCTCACCGACCAGATCGGCGGGCAACTCGCCGCGGGGTTCGTCGTCACCGGCTTCGCGGAAGCGCCGCACCAGTCCAACGCATCCGCTCAATACATGTCGCACTATTTTGCGACGCTGGCGGTCAAGCCGGGCTGACCCAGTCGTGGGGCCGGCCGAGACGGCCGTGTCCCCGAAGGGTGAAGTGGAACGCTGTACCAGCCCGACCCGTCAAGGTCGCTGAGCCCCCATCACGTGATGGGCCTGACCGCGAACACCAAGCCGATGTCGCCGGCCTGCTGCACCGGGTCCTGCTGGACGCTGACCGTGAAGCCGTGCGCGAGGAAGACCTCGCAGATCGTGTCGCGGTTCTGCAGCCAGCGTTCCACCTCGACGACGGCCTGGCGGATCAGCGGCCAATGCCGTTCCTCGATGCCCATGAGCACGTCGAGTTCGGCGCCTTCCACATCGACCTTCAGCAGGTCGACGTGGTCGATGCCCTGCTCGTCGAGCACTGACGACAGGGGCCTGACCTTCACCCGGTGCGTCTCGAGCCGCCGCATCACCCGCAGTTTGCGGCCGACGAGAAGAGTGAGGACGGGAGCCGGTACGCGGCGCAGGACCGGTCCCAGACCGCCTTGGCGGATCATCTCGACCACGCTGGCGGTGACCCGCCGCCGCTCGGCCTCGATGTTCCCCTGGTCCCGCAAAGAGGACGAGAAGACCGTGGCGGCCGGAACGTAGCTGAAGTCGACCTCGTCGTCGGTGGACGCCAGGCCGTAAGGGAGCACGGTCAGACGCCCGTTGAAGAACTCGCGAGCATTGCGTTCGAGCGTCGCACGAAGTGGCGGCACCGGCTCGAAGGCGTAGATCCGCACATCCCCGTCCAGCCGCTCATAGACGGCCGCCGAGAACACACCGATGTTGGCGCCCACGTCGAGAACTGTCACGCCTGGCGCGCACTCGACGCCGTGGGTGAAGTAGCCGCCCACCTCCTCACGCAGGAAGGACGCCTCCCAACGATTGATACTGTGCAGCTCAATCGCATTCATGGCCATGACAAGGCGATTTATCAGGTTTGGAGCCAACAATCCAGCCCGCATGCGGCGTCACTTCGACCGCCTCCCTGATGCCCTGCGCGTGTGGCGCGCCAGGAGGCTCGCCCGCATCGACCGCAAGACGGAACTGCTCCTCGAGCGGCAGGCTGAGCTGAACCACTGTCGACGTACCAAACCCAGCCGCCCGACTGGAAATCGGGTCACCGCCGAACTCGGGGTCCGCTCAGCCGGACCGAACGGGAAGCGGGGAGGTGAGCCCGCCATCGAGGCGGGGATCGTCGCCACCCGGCGGCCCGGCCCCAACCATCGAGGCGGGATCGTCGCCACCCGGCGGTCCGGCCTCGACCTCACCGGCCACCGCCCAGCAGCCGCACAGAGGGCGACGTGCGACCTGGGCGCTCAGATCACGACTGAGGGCGCAAGGCGCCCGAGATGACGGCGGCCACCATCTTGCGTACGGCGGCGGTCTGCGGTGGGGCGCTGGTCCGGTCCGCGAACAGCAGGTGCCCTGCCCCGACCAGGGTGGGGGCGAGTGTGTCGATGTCGGCGTCACCGGCCAGCCGCCCCGACTCCCGCTCGGCGGTGAGGTATGCGGCGATCATGGCGGTGCCGTGCGCAGCCAGTGGGATGCCGGTCAGACCGGCCTCGCGCAGCCGGGCGCGAAGGCCGTCGCGAAAGGTGATGAGCGCGACGGTTGCCACTGTGACCGGCCCGAACAGGTCCTTCACCGCATCGGTCAGGTTGTCCACCACGCTCCCGGTGCCGGCGGCGGCACACAGAGATGCGGTTCGGTCCTCGATGCCGCGGACGCGGTCGAGGACCAGCTCCGCCAGGAAAGCGTCGAAGTCGGCGAAGTGCCGGTGCAGCACACCCTTGGCACAGTTCGCCTCCTCCGTGACCGCCCGGCTGGTCAACGCGTCGGGCCCGTCCCGCAGCAGGACGCGCTCGGCGGCTTCGAACAACTGGCCGCGCACGTTGTGGATGTGCACCCCTGACGGCATTGCTTTCCCTTCCGCGCCTGCGACTTAACAAGTGGGCAACCGCCCACTAGAGTGGGCGCATGCCCACTTTATCGCAGGGACAGCCGGACAAGTCCGGGCCCGAGCCCCATCGCCACCGGCAGACGGCCGAATCGTTCGGTGTGGACGCCGAACGCTACGACCGCGCCCGACCACCGTATCCCGAGGCCCTGGTGAACAGGATCGTCGCGGCGAGCCCCGGTCGAGACGTCCTCGACGTCGGAGCCGGGA
This sequence comes from Streptomyces actinomycinicus, assembly GCF_016741775.1. Classification (GTDB taxonomy): domain Bacteria; phylum Actinomycetota; class Actinomycetes; order Streptomycetales; family Streptomycetaceae; genus Streptomyces; species Streptomyces actinomycinicus. Next base: position 164,210 of record NZ_JAERRK010000023.1, read on the forward strand.
CCGGCATCGAGGCCCGGCAATTCCAAGCGGCCGGCTGCACGGTGCTCGGTGTCGAGCCCGACGAGCGGATGGCCGCCTTTGCGCGACGCAGCCGTGTCGAGGTCGAGGTCGCCAGGTTCGAGGACTGGCAGCCGGCCGGGCGGCAGTTCGACGCGGTCATCGCCGGCACCGCCTGGCACTGGGTGGACCCCGTCGCCGGTGCGGCCAAGGCGGCCCAGGTGCTCCGGCCCGGCGGCCGACTCGCCCCCTTCCACCACGTCCCCCAGCTCCCGGCCGAGGTGATCGACGCCCTCGCCGAAGCACTCCAACGGGTCGCACCTGATTCCCCGTTCAAGCCTGGCCTGCTACGAGGTTCGGCCTTGGACGCGTACCAGCCGCTGTTCGCGAAAATCGCCGACGGCATCCGGCAGGCCGGCAGCTTCAGCGAGCCGGAACAGTGGCGCTTCGTCTGGGAGCGCACTTACTCCCGAGAGGAGTGGCTCGACCAGCTCCCCACCTTCGGCGGTCTCACCCAGCTCCCCGCACGCACAATGGCGGAGGTCCTGGACAGCGTCAGGACCGCGATCGACATGCTCGGCGGCCACGCCACCATGCGCTACACATCCGTCGTGATCACCTCCACCCGCTCCCGTGCGGCCTGACCGCCGCAAACGTCGACCTCGCCGGGCGCGGGCAGACTGATGAGCTCGGCGACGCCCTCGGGGCGCGGGCCAGGTTCTCCGGCTCGTCGCACCGGATCTCGGTCCGACGGTCCGTCCCGGCGAGCGACACGATTGCTGAAGGTCAGCCGACCGGCCCGCTGCTGACGCACCATGGAATGCGGAGCTCCAGCAGGCCTCGCTGCTAGCGCGTGTCTCTTTGATGGGTTGGTCAGTTGATCGGATGTGTCCGTCCGATCAGTGATCACCGATGCGATGTGGGACCGGATCGAGCCGCTGATGCCGGCGGATCCGGTCCGCGGGCGGCGATGGGCCGATCACCGTCGCACTCTTGAGGCCATCGCGTGGAAGTACCGCACCAACTCGCCCTGGCGGGACCT
>NZ_JAERRK010000024.1 GCF_016741775.1 Streptomyces actinomycinicus
TTCTCGCTGGGGCCCGCCACGGCCCGGGCACGAATCTCGTGCAGCTCGGCGACCCGTCCGCGCGCGTCCGTCGGCTCACCGGTCGGCTCACCCGTCGTCTCTTCCAAAACGGTCATGTAGCGACCTTACGAAGGACCCGAAGGAATGCGAGCCGTCGACTCTGTACAGTCTCCGGCCCGTTTTCCTGGTACCAGTGAACAGAACCATCCCCGCATGCAGCCGTTCCGACTGCTCAGACGGCCGGGTCGTTGTAGGTGTGCCACAAAGAGGTCACCTGAGAGCCACCTCACATTCGTGTGTGGCGCATGCCATCCCCGGAGTGACACGGACCCTCAAACGGCGGTCGGCCGACAGGACCTCGATGCTGTCGTCGACCCGGCGGACCGCGCGCACCGGCCGGTTCCAGACCAGTTCCAGCGGGGCTCCGGTGCGGGGCGGCTCGCTCACGCAGAGGGTGACCGTACGGCCCCGGCGGACGAGGAGCACGCTCGCGGCGGCGGACACGGTGAGGTCCCCCACCGTACCGGCCCGCCAGAAGGTGGCTCCGACGAGGCCGAGGCGGGGTACGGCGACTGCCTGGCGGGCGGTGTCGTCGGCGAGGACGGACAGCCAGTCCCGGTCGGCGGCCCGGGCGGCGGTCTCGGCGCGGGTGGCGCCGGGCAGCAGGACGTAGACGTAGCGGGCGGCCACCGGGTCGGTGCCGTGGTCGAGCCAGAGGGTCCTCCAGCGCCGGGTGCGCCGCTCGGTGGTGCCGCCGGTGTTGATGTCGGCCCAGGCGCCGGTGCGGTCCTCGCACAGGGTGTGCAGCTCGCCGCCGCACGGCAGCACCCAGCCGCCGTGCTCCGCCAGGTGCGCCCAGTTACCGCCGCGCACGAAGGTCTGGGTGCCGTTCTCGCCCAGGTTGCGGTTGTCCACGATCGTCTCGACCGGGACGCCGTCGGCGCAGCTGATCCCGGCGCCGAGGCAGACGATCGCGTCGGCGAGGAAGAACCAGGACTTGCGGGCCTCCAGCGTGGAACCGAGCCCCCTGAGGTGCTGGCCGACGGCCGCGTAGGTGCCGTCGCTGGTGCCGCCGACCCAGCGGACGTCCGGCTTGGGGGCGCCCCACTCGCCGCCGGCCCGGTCGGCGAGCCGCCGGGTCGAGACGGTGGTGCCGGGCAGCCGGTACCAGTCGACGGTGGGCCAGTACCAGTCCGTGTACTGGTCGCCGCGGCCTTTCGGCCACCAGGAGAGCATGCCGGAGCCGGTGTGCCAGCCGCGCGGGTTCTCGCCGTTGCCGCATTCGTAGTGGGCGATGCGGTCGCCGGCCATGGCGAGGGCGGCGGTGAAGCGGGGGGTGCGGTGGACGGCGCGGTCCATGGCAGGGAAGAGACGGTGACCGAGGGGTTCCGGGGTCGCGGCCCCGGGTGAGGCGGCGATGGCGTGCAGCCGCGCGAGGTCGGCCACCCCGAACTGCCGCGACGTCAACACCGGTACGGTCGTGTCCCGTTCGATCCACCCCTTGATGCGGCCGTGCCAGCGGTCTCGCTCCGGCTCGCTCGCGCCGGCCGCGAGGAGGGCGATGGCCGCGATGAGGGCGTGCCCGTGGTAGTGGTCGCTGCGCACGATCCGCAGGTCGTCCGCCCACAGGAGTCCCCGGCTGATGGCACGGCCGTTGACGCAGTCCATCACCAGTCCGTCGTGGATCAGGGGCGCGTAGGCGTGCTCGACGCCGTCCAGGACGTTCTGCCGGGCCGGGTCCTCCACCTCCCACGCGGAACCGGCGAGCAGCGCGAACAGCCGCCCGAGACCGTCGAGCAGGACCTGGCCGTAGGTGCCGGAGTAGGCGACCCAGAGGTGCTGGACGAAGGAGCCGTCGGCGTAGAGGCCGTCGCCCCGGGTGACGTACGGGAAGACCGGCGAGAGGGCGTCCCGGGCCAGGGAGATCCGGCCGGGGTCGCGCCCCAGGATGCCGCGCAGGGCGACCGAGCGGCACAGGTCGACGCGGTTGGCGCCGGTGGAGGTGCCGGAGTAGTCGGTGAGCAGCGCGTCCGGGATGAAGTGGTCGACGGCCGTGCAGACCGCCGCGACGCGGGCCGCGCCGAGGTGGTCGTACAGGGCGGCCGTGATGTCCGTGAGCAGGCGGGGGCTGCCGATCCGCCATTCCCACCAGTTGCCGTAGGGGACGGTGGCGGGGTGGTAGACGGTGGCGGCGAGGTGGTCGAGGCCGCGGAGGAGGCCGGCGAGGAGTCCGGGGTCACCGGTGGCGCCCGTACCGCTCTGCACGTAGGCCTGGGCCATGGTCCACAGACGGCCGTAGCTGAAGGTGATGCCGGACGGCGGGTCGAAGGGGTGTCCGGGCCAGAGGGAGGTGGGGGCGGGGGCCATGGTGGCCTGGAAGTGACGTGCGTCCGTGCCGAGTTCGGCGAGCCGTGAGGCGTACGGTTCGGCGGCCGGGTCGTACCCGGCACCCAGCGCGATGCCGAGCCAGCGGCGGCGCAGGGCGTCGTACGGGTCGTCGGCCGCCCGTGCTCCGGGCGCCGGGGTCGTGGCGAGGGCGGCGGCCAGCAGCAGCGCGCGCCGGGTCATGCCCATGGGCCGGTCACCGCCCTCCCGCCGGCTCAGCAGCCGCCGCAGTTGTAGTACAGGACGTCCCAGTGGGAGCCCTCGTCGGCGTAGACGTTGCCGGAGCCGGACCGGTACTGCGGGGCTCCGTCGCCGCGCAGGCCGATGTAGGTGAAGTTGTTCTTGACGTACGAGGTGACGCAGGTGTTCTTGCCGTAGTCGAGCTTGTAGCCGTTCCAGTGCGAGTAGGTGCCCGAGGCATGGCCCGTCTCGGTGCCGCCGGTGATGTTCAGGGCGCAGCCGCTGGCTCCCTTGAGGGTCTGGGCGCCCTGGGCCGTGGCGAGGTTGAGCTGCTCGAAGGACGTGCAGGTGGGGTTGTTGCGGTCGGAGCAGTTGCCCGAGGACGACCAGGTGATGCCGACGTTGCGGAACATCTGGGTGGCGGTGGCGTGGCTGATCTTGGAGACGGCGAAGGCGTCGCCCGCGGTGCCGACGACGGCGACGCCGGGCGCGACGACAAGGGCGAGAGCGGTCAGAAGGGTGCGGACCTTCAGGGGCTTCATGGGGACCTTCCTGCGGTGGGCCGGGCTGCTTCGTGGGTCGGCTGTGCAGGTGGTGCAGGCAGATGGTGCCCGAGGCGCCGCCCGGTCCGCCAGAGGGCCGGCCCACTGACCCTGTGTGACGGTGAAGGCACGCACCGGATGATGTTGAAAATTGAACGGAATGGGTCTACCGTCGGAGGTGCTGGTTCGTTAAACGTTCAACTAGGAGCACGTCATGGGCATCTTCAGCCGCAAGGTCACCACCCCCGCCACCGCCACCCCGGCCGCCGCCGGCCCCGACCTGACCGCACTGAGCGGCGACTACACGATCGACCCGTCCCACACCACGATCGGCTTCGTCGCCCGGCACGCCATGGTCACCAACGTGAAGGGCAACTTCCAGGACTTCACCGGGACGCTGCACCTGGACGGCGCCGACGCCGCCAAGTCGACCGCCGAGATCGACGTCCGGATGGCGAGCATCGACACCGGCAACGCCGACCGGGACGGCCACCTGAAGTCGGCCGACTTCTTCAAGATCGACGAGTTCCCGGCGATGACGTTCCGCTCCACCAAGGCCGAGGCCCTGGGCGGCGACGACTACCGCATCACCGGCGACCTCTCCCTGCTCGGCGTCACCCGGCCGCTCACCATCCACCTGGAGTTCAACGGCGCCGCGAAGGACCCGTTCGGCAACGACCGCGTCGGCTTCGAGGGCAAGGCCGAGATCCTGCGTTCCGAGTGGGGCCTGACCTGGAACGCGGCCCTGGAGACGGGCGGCGTGCTGATCTCCGACAAGATCAAGCTGGTCTTCGACATCTCGGCGATCAAGAACGCGTGAGAACTCGCACCGCACGGGCTTGCCCGGGTGCCGCTCCTCCACCCCCCACTCGTCCGCGGGGGCGGCACGGATCAGAAGCCCCCGCCGAAGTCGCCGCCCCCGCCGTCTCCCCCGCCGAAGCCACCGCCGTCGCCGAAGCCTCCGCCGAAGTCGCCGGGGTCGAAGTCGGTGCCGGAGACGTCGCCGCCCTCGTAGCCGCCGGAGCCGTAGTCGCCGAAGTCGCCGTACCCGGTGCCGTAGTCGGCCGCGTAGGACGGGGTGGCCATCATGCCGCCCAGCAGCGTGCCGACGAGGAGGCCGGGCAGCAGGCCGCCGCCGAAGTAGCCGCCGGCCCAGGGGCCGTAGGCGGGACCCGCGTCCCAGTAGGGGCGGCGGCCGTACTCCGTGTCGACCTCGCGGATCACCGGGTCGCGGCCGTCGGCCAGCCGGGTGGCGTCGGCCGCGCAGACCGGGACCTGGCGCGGGGCTCCGCCGGGCGGGGTCCAGGTGGCGTCGGTGACCGAGGGTCCGTGCCGGGGGTCGAAGAAGCAGGGCGGGCGGCGCTCAGGCAGGGGGCGGTGTTCGCGCCGGGCGGCGAGCTGGGCCAGGGAGAAGCGGCCGTCCTCCAGCGCCTCGGTGACCCCTCGGACGTCCTCCGGTCTCGCCGCCGCGGCCATGCGCTGTTTGGCGGAGTCGTAGGCGTCCAGGGCGCGCTCGTAGTCGGCGCGCATGGCGTCGTCGACGCCTGCTTCCGAGGGGTGGAAGTCGAGGCGGTCGAGTTCCTCGCCGAACGCGGTGACGTCCTCGTCCACGACCACCCGCAGCCGGTCCAGCGCGGCCCGCTGCTCCTGCTCACGGCGTCGGCGGCGCCGGCGGACCAGTGCGTATCCGCCGGCGCCGGCGGCCACCAGCACCACGCCCGCCGTGACGAGCGCGGTGGTGGAGGTTCCGCCGCCGTCACCGGCCGGGCCGCCCCAGCTCTTCGGGGCGTGCCCGCCCATGTTGGCCAGGGCACGGTCGGTGAAGTCGGTCAGCTGGGCCTTGGCGTCCTCGCCCTGGACGCTGGTGACCAGGTTCCGCCGGGCCGCGGCCGACATGACGGAGGAGTCGGCGCGGGCGTCGAAGCGGTCGCCCAGGCGGATGCCGTACAGGCCGGTGACACCGGTGGCGGAGCGCAGGTTCGCGAAGAGGTTCGTCGTGGGGTAGCCGGCCGGGAGGACCGTGATGAACAGGGGTTTGCCGGCGTCCTTGATCCGTTCGGCGAGTGTGTCGGCGTCTGCCGCGGACAGCTGGTCGCGGGCCGCCGGGTCGACGTAGACCGGGCCCTTGCGCAGGGCCTCCGCGATCGTGGAGACGCCGGTGTCCGCCCTGGCCCCGGGCGTGAGCGCGAACACGCTCGCCAGCATCAGGGTCAGGAGGGCCAGCAGTGGGGGGAGGCTTCGGGTCCGCGGAACGGCCTTCATACCTCGAAACTACCCGAAGCCACCCCAAACCGGTCAGGAAATCGGCGCTGAAGGTCAGGCCGCCCGGCAGGCCTGTGGGCGCACCATCGCTCCTCGGTACACAAGTACGACGCCGGCCTCGCCGGCGGACAGGCCGGAGACTTCCGCGTGGTGCCCTGCGCGGTTCGCGGCGGCATCCTCGAACCGCACGTTCCGGGCCGCCCGGGCCGGGAAGCCCGTGCTGATCGCCGGCCGGGACCCGCCCCGGGGCGACCGGCACGCCCTGACACGGGTCGCGCTCCCGCCGGGCACGGCTCTCACGCCCGTGGGCGGCCGGCTGGGCATCCCCTTCGACGGCCACACGGCGGGCTCAGCGGAGTGAATTCTGCGGGAGGGGGCCCTGGCTGTCGCGCCCGGTGACCCAACGAGCCGAGGCGGCACCCCCGTTCGCATGACGGGCCGTCACGAGTGAAGGCGACCGGACGATGCGCCGCGTTGCGATGTGCTGGGCGTCGCGGCCGGTCGAGGCCGGTGCATCCCCGGAAAGCGCCGTCCGATCCGGCCCCATGAGGGTGGCTCACCCGCCCGGATGCGCTCGGCGGGCAACTGATCGCGTGGGTGTGCATGGTGAGTCCATGAACACTACACCTCAGCTCAAGAAGGCCGTTGTCCGGATTCCGCGAGCGTTCGCGGTGACCGCCACCGTAGGCATCGTCTGTGCGGCGGGGCTGGCGACTGCCACGTCCGCCGTGGCCGCGGCACCCGCCGCACACGTCGCCACCAAGGCCGCCCCGGCCCTCGCCCACGGCGGCGGGGGCGGAGAGGACTTCCAGTGCGGAAACGGACTCCTGCCCATCCTCAACTTCTGCAACTGACGCACAACCGAGGGCAGTTCCCGCCCGCGAATCACACGACCGCGACCGCACCACTGCACGACCGCGCATGAGAAGCAGACACCCTTCCCAGGGCGGTCAGGAACAGGGACAGGACCCCTCTCCCTGACCGCCCTGTCCATCCGCAACGTCAAACACCAGGCCCCGTCCGGCATTTGCCGGACGGGGCCTCGACTTTGCGCCACGAACCCCGGGTTCGCATCAGGGTGGCAGCAGGGCGGTTCCCGGCATGGACCTTGCTCAACTCTCATGGTTCACTCATGACTTAGATCACAGCGTGAGTTAACTAGGGCGCACAGCCGCCAAGACGTCCCGTCAGCTCTGCCGACCCGAGAGGAAGGGCACGCACCATGAGGAGAACCCCCCGCGCCGTCCGGCTGCTGCTGGCCGGACTGCTCTCCGCCGCCGGCGCCGGCGTGGCCGCACCCCCCGCGCAGGCGGCCGGTGAGCAGGTCACCGCCTATCTCACCACCACCGACGACTCCGCAGGACGGCACGTCGTACGCGGCCTCCAGGCGCAGACGCCGTTCTCCTTCCAGTCCGGGACGGGGGGTGCCGGCGAGAACATCACCGTGGACGAGAACACCCGGTACCAGACCTTCACCGGCGGCGGCGCCTCCTTCACGGACACCGCGGCCTGGCTGATGAACAGCAGCGGCGCGCTGTCTCAGGCGACCCGGGACGCGACCATGCGCAAGCTGTTCTCGCCGACGGACGGCATCGGCCTGTCGTTCCTGCGCAACCCGATGGGCGCCTCCGACCTCGCGCGCTACGGCTACACGTACGACGACGTGCCGGCCGGCCAGAGCGACCCGTCCCTGGCCGGGTTCTCCATCGCGCACGACCTGGCGGACGTCGTCCCGCTGACCAGGCAGGCGCTGCGGCTGAACCCGTCCCTGACCGTCATGGCCTCGCCGTGGACGGCACCGGCCTGGATGAAGGACAGCGGCTCGCTCAACGGCGGCTGGCTGAAGGCCGAGGACTACGGGGCGTACGCCGCGTACTTCGTGAAGTACCTCCAGGCGTACAAGGACCAGGGCGTCGACGTCTCGTACGTCACCGCGCAGAACGAGCCGACGTGCTGTTCCGGCTACCCGTCGATGAGCTGGAACGCGAGTGGCCTCGCCTACTTCACCAGGAACGAACTGCTGCCCAGGCTCCAGTCGGCGGGCCTCACCACCAAAGTGCTGGCGCACGACTGGAACTGGGACGTCTACGACTCCTACGCCGCGCAGACGGTGGACGACGCGGCCGTCCGCAACCACCCCAACTTCGGCGGGATCGCCTGGCACGGCTACGGCGGTGACATCGCCAGGCAGACCGCCGTGCACAACCGGTACCCGGCGCTGGACGCCTTCGGCACCGAGCACTCCGGCGGCACCTGGATCGCCGACCAGCAGCGCGAGGACATGTCCAACATCATCGACTACACCCGCAACTGGGCGAAGTCGGTCACCAAGTGGTCGCTGGCCGTGGACCAGAACAAGGGCCCGCACAACGGCGGCTGCGGCACCTGCACCGGCCTGATCACCGTGCACGACGGGGACGGCGCGAGCGGGACCGTCGACTACACCGTCGAGTACTACACGATGGGTCACCTCACCAAGTTCGTCCGCCCGGGCGCCCAGCGGATCGCCTCGACGGAGTCCGCCGCAGTACCGAACGTGGCCTGGCGCAACCCGGACGGCAGCAAGGCCCTGATCGCCTACAACGGCTCCTCCGCGGCGAAGACGCTGACCGTCGACTGGGGTGGGCAGCACGCCACCTACTCGCTGCCCGGCAGGACGTCGGCCACCTTCACCTGGTCCGGCACGCAGTCCGGCGGTGGCGGCAGCACCGGTGCCTTCGTGGGACTGGCCGGCAAGTGCCTGGACGTCGCGGGCGGTTCGAGCGTGAACGGTACGGCGGTGCAGCTCTACGACTGCAACGGCTCCACGGCCCAGCAGTGGACCGTCCAGGCCGACGGCTCGGTCCGGGCGCTCGGCAAGTGCCTGGACGTGACGTCCGGTTCCACGGCGGACGGGGCCAAGGTCCAGCTGTACGACTGCAACGGAACCGGTGCCCAACGGTGGTCGTACAACGCGGCCACGGGCGACGTGGTGAACACGGCGGCGGACAAGTGCCTGGACGTCACGGCCAATTCGCCGGCGAACGGGGCCCGGGCCCAGATCTGGTCGTGCACGGGGGCCGCCAACCAGAAGTGGACCCTGCGGTAGGGCGCGGCGCCGGAGCGCGCGACGCACAGGGGCCGGGTGGCGGGGTCCGTCGGCGGGATGCCGCCGCCCAGCGGCTGGGGGACGATGAGGAGGAACGGCCGTTCCCGGCCCCGGCGACCCTGGAGTCCTCATGACGACACCGCAGGACCTGTTCCTCGTCAGCCTGGACATCCCCCGCCAGCAGCCCGTCGAGCAGGGGGACCTGTCGCTGGCGCTGGCCGGGGCCGAGCTGATCGATCTCCTCGGCGCCCGGGCACTCACCGTGGAGGACGGGCGGATCGTGCCGGGGCCGGTCCTGACCACGGGTGACCGGCTGCTGGACGAGGCGGACGCGGCGCTGGTCCGCACGGAGCCCTACGAGACGGTCGAGGACTGGCTGTGGCGGCGCGGGCAGGGGCTGGCCACGGCCTACCGGGACGTCCTGGAGTCCGACGGGCAGCTCACCGGGCAGCGCCGGCGCTGGTTCGCGCTGCGCGACCGGGACGACCCGGCCGCCGACACCCCGGCCCGCCGGCACGCGGCCGACCGCTGGTGGTCCCACGAGTCCGTCCTGGCGGGCCTCGCCTCCACCCTGGGCATCCCGGACGACCGCCCGGCCGCGCCCGAGCCCGACGACGAGCAGGTCGTCACCGTGCTGGTGGCGGTCGGCGACGCGGTGACCGAGCTGGAGGCGGTCCGCGAGCGGCGCCGGATCGAGAACGTCGCCTTCGACAACATCTGGCGGGCGCCCTGAACCGGGACCGGCGGGCGCCTCGAGCCGCGGAGGACCGGGCGAGCCGCACGGCACGGGCTGAGCCCCGCCGAGAGCGGCCGGGGGGGACCGGGCGGGCCGCGTGTCACAGGATCAGCTGGCCGATGCCCAGCAGGTTCCCCTCGCTGTCCCGGAACCACGCGCCCCACTCCCCGCGCGCACCCTTGCTCGGGTAGTTGCCCTCGATCTCGGCGATGCCGTCCCGGGTGCGGAAGCCGGGCACGGCGACCTCCTCGAAGACGACGCCCCGGCGGCGCAGCTCCGTCACGGCCGCCTGGATGTCGTCCACCTCGAAGGCCATCTGGGTGAAGGTGCCGGGCGAGGCCCCCGTCGAGCGGAACACGACGAAGTCGACGCCCGCGCACCGGTACAGCAGCCCGCCGGGCCGCTCGTCCGCCGGGTACAGGCCGAGCTTCTCGGCGTAGAAGCGCCGGGCCCGGTCCAGGTCCCGCGCGGGCAGCCGGGTCGCCACGCGGGCCCCGGCCAGCACATCACTCGCGTGTGAGGTCATGCCTCCACTGTGACTACCGGGCCGGCTCCACGCCCGCGCGGAGGAGGCCGTACGTGTACGCGTCCTCCAGGGCCTGCCAGGAGGCGGCGATGACGTTCTCGGCCACGCCGACCGTGGACCACTCGCCCTTGCCGTCGGAGGTGGAGATGAGCACCCGGGTGGTGGACTGGGTGCCGTGCTTGCCCTCTAGGATGCGGACCTTGTAGTCGACGAGGTCCAGCTGGGCGAGCTGCGGGTAGATCTTCTCCAGTGCCACGCGCAGCGCGCGGTCCAGGGCGTTGACCGGGCCGTTGCCCTCCGCGGTGGCGACGATCCGCTCGCTCTTGGCCCACAGCTTGACCGTGGCCTCGTTGGCGTGGGTGCCGTCGGGCCGGTCCTCGACGATGGCCCGCCAGGACTCGACCTCGAAGTACTTCAGCGGCCCGCCCTCGACCTCGGCGCGCAGCAGCAGCTCGAAGGAGGCGTCGGCGGCCTCGTACGTGTAGCCCTGCAGCTCCCGCTCCTTGACCCGCTCGACCACCCGGCCGACCACCTCGCGGTCGCCGCCCAGGTCGATGCCGAGTTCCTTGCCCTTCAGCTCGACCGAGGCGCGGCCCGCCATGTCGGAGACCAGCATGCGCATGGTGTTGCCGACCAGCTCGGGGGCGATGTGCTGGTACAGGTCCGGGTCGACCTTGATCGCGGAGGCGTGCAGGCCGGCCTTGTGCGCGAAGGCGGACACGCCCACGTACGGCTGGTGCGTGGAGGGGGTGAGGTTGACGACCTCGGCGATGGCGTGCGAGATCCGGGTCATCTCGCGCAGCTTGCCGTCGGGCAGGACCTTCTTGCCGTACTTCAGCTCCAGGGCCGCGACGACCGGGAACAGGTTGGCGTTGCCGACGCGCTCGCCGTAGCCGTTGGCCGTGCACTGCACGTGGGTCGCGCCGGCGTCGACGGCGGCCAGCGTGTTGGCGACCGCGCAGCCGGTGTCGTCCTGGGCGTGGATGCCGAGCCGGGCGCCGGTGTCGGCGAGGACGGTGGAGACGACCGCGTGGACCTGGGCGGGCAGCATGCCGCCGTTGGTGTCGCAGAGGATGACGACGTCGGCGCCGGCCTCCGCCGCCGTACGGACGACGGCCTTGGCGTACTCCGGATCGGCGCGGTAGCCGTCGAAGAAGTGCTCGCAGTCCACGAAGACCCGGCGGCCCTGTTCCTTCAGGTACGACACGGTGTCGCGGACCATCTCCAGGTTCTCGTCCAGGGTGGTGCGCAGCGCCAGCTCCACGTGCCGGTCGTGTGACTTGGCGACCAGGGTGATCACCGGGGCGCCGGACTCCACCAGGGCCCTGACCTGCGGATCCTCGGCGGCTTTCGCATGGGCGCGGCGAGTGGCGCCGAAGGCGACCAGCTGGGCGTGCTTGAACTCGATCTCGGCCTGCGCGCGGGCGAAGAACTCGGTGTCCCGGGGGTTCGCGCCGGGCCAGCCGCCCTCGATGAAGCCCACGCCGAAGTCGTCCAGGTGCCGTGCGATGGCGAGCTTGTCCGCGACGGTGAGGTTGATGCCCTCGCGCTGCGCGCCGTCCCGCAGCGTCGTGTCGAAGACGTGGAACGAGTCGTCGAGCTCGCTGGTTGCCGTCTCGGTCATGGTCTCAAGGCTCCTGTTGTGGATCTTCGGTCTTTACCGGATTGACCGGCTCCACCGTTCCTCCATGGTCCCTCGCGCTCCGCTGCCGGCTGCGGGTGGGCCGGAAAACGAAAAAACCCCTCGCGGGTGCGAGAGGTCTGCGCGCGGGTCGAGGACGACGGTGGCCACCCGCACCTGGTCGTACGAGGTGGTCACTGCGGACCGGCGCGCCTGCTGCCAATAATCATGGCGAACGAGAGCACGGGGGAAGTGTGGCACAACCCGGCCCCCGGCTCCTCGTCCGTCTCAGGATGCGGGCGTCAGGCTGGACTCCTCCGATCCCCCTCCGGTTCCCCGGCCGGCCCGTACCCGGCCCAGGTCCAGGTCCTTGGTCTCGCGCATGCCGGCGTACACCACCAGGGACACGGCGGCACACCCCGCCACGTACCAGTAGAAGCCCGACTCGATGCCGGCGTCCTTGAACCACAGGGCGACGTACTCGGCGGTGCCGCCGAAGAGGGCGTTGGCGAGGGCGTAGGGCAGGGCCACGCCGAGTGCGCGCACCCCGGTCGGGAACAGCTCGGCCTTCACGCAGGCGTTGATGGAGGTGTAGCCGGTGACCACGACTAGGGCGAGCAGGGCGAGACCGAGGGCGGGCCAGTAGCCGTCCACGTGGCCCAGCAGGGTCATGACCGGCACGGTGAGGAGGGTGGAGCCGACCGCGAAGGTGATGAGCAGCGGGCGGCGGCCGATGCGGTCGGACAGGCGGCCGGCGAGCGGCTGGAGACAGGCGAAGACGATCAGCGCGGTGAAGGAGACCAGGGTCGCCGTCTCCTTGGACAGCCCGGCCGAGTTGGAGAGGTACTTCGTCAGGTACGTCGTGTACGTGTAGTAGGCCACCGTGCCGCCCATGGTGAGGGCGACGACCAGGAACGCCTCCCGGCGGTGCCGCCACAGGGCGCGCAGGGTGCCGCGCTCCGCGGAGTGTGAGGTGTCCTCCTCGTACACCTCGGTCTCCAGCATGTTCCGGCGCAGGTAGAAGATGACGGCGGCCCCGAGCGCGCCGACGACGAACGGGATGCGCCACCCGTAGCTGCGCAGGGCGTCGTCGGACATGGTGCGCTGCAGGACGATCAGCAGGCCGAGGCCGACGATCTGGCCGGCGGTCATGGACACGTACTGGAAGCTGGAGGCGAAGCCGCGTCTGCGCGGGTCCGAGGCCTCGGTCAGATAGGTGGCGCTGGCCGCGTACTCGCCGCCCACCGACAGGCCCTGGAGCAGGCGGGCGACCAGCAGGACGAACGCGCCGCCGTAGCCGGCGACCGCGTACGTGGGCGCCGCGGCGATGAGGACCGCCGACGCCGACATGAGCGTCACGGTCAGGGTGAGCGCCGCCTTGCGGCCCTTGCGGTCCCCGACCCGGCCCAGCAGCCAGCCGCCCACGGGGCGCATGAAGAAGCCGACGGCGAAGATGCCGGCGGTGTTCATCAGCTGGGCGGTGGGGTTGCCCTTCGGGAAGAACGCGCCGGCGAAGTAGGTGGCGAAGCTCGCGTACACGAACCAGTCGAACCACTCGACCATGTTGCCCGCCGAGCCGACCCAGATCTTCTTCCAGTGTTGTCGTCCCATGGGCCGTTCCTGCCCATGACGGAGGGAACGACTCCTCATCCGTGGTTCCCGTGCGGCCCAAGCTCCGCACGGGGTGGCGGACTTGAACCTGACACCGGTGTCAACTCCTAGCGTGGCGGCGGACGAGAACCGAACCGTTTGCGAGGGAACCGACGATGGGTGAACTGACCGGCAAGGTGGCACTGGTGACCGGCGGCAGCCGTGGGATCGGCGCGGCGATCGCGACGCGGCTGGCCGGCGAGGGGGCGGCGGTCGCGCTGACCTACGTCCGGGCCGAGGGCCGGGCGCGCGAGGTCGCCGAGCGGATCGAGGCGGACGGCGGCCGGGCCGTGGCCGTCCGGGCCGACCTGACCCGGCCGGACGACGCGGCCGGGGCCGTGGAGCGGACGGTGCGGGAGCTGGGCGGCATCGACGTCCTGGTGAACAACGCGGGCTTCCTCGCGTACGGGCCGCTGGACGAGGTGTCCGCCGAGGATCTGGACCGGGCGCTCGCCGTGGACGTGCGGTCGGTGTTCCTGGCCGCCCGGGCCGCGGCCCGGCACATGGGCGACGGCGGGCGGATCATCAGCATCGGGTCGTGCTTCAACGGGCGCGTGCCCGCAGGCGGCTTCGTCCTCCAGGCGATGGCCAAGTCCGCACTCGTCGGACTGACCAAGGGGCTCGCCCGCGAGCTGGGCCCGCGCGGCATCACGGCGACCGTCGTGGACCCGGGCCCGATCGACACGGACATGAACCCGGCCGACGGCGAGACCGCCGCCTTCCAGCGCTCCCTCACGGCCCTGGGCCGCTACGGCGAGGCCGAGGACGTCGCCGCCGCGGTGGCCTACCTGGCGGGCCCGGGCGGCCGTTACGTCACCGGCACGGCCCTGGCCGTGGACGGCGGCTACACCACCTGACACCGGGCGGCACTGACGAACCGGCCCGGGGACGGGCGCCCCCGGAGGGGCGCGGGGAGCTGCGCGGCAGGCCACGACGGACCAGCACGCCACACGCAGCGGGCAGCCCCCGAAGGGGCGCACGCACCGCGTGGCCGGCGGCGTTCAGCCGCCTCCGCCGAGCAATGCGTCCGCGATGAACTCCCGCACGTGCGCGAGCACTTGCTCCCGGTCCGTGCCGCGCAGTCCGATGGCGACGTGGATGGAGAAACCGTCGAGCAGCGCCCGTAGCCTCGCCGCGAAGCGGTCCGCGTCGACCCGCCGGAACTCGCCGCGCGAGACGCCCTCGGCGATCAGCGCGACAAGGTCCCGGTGCCAGGCGTTCTCGATGGCGGCCTGGCGGACCCGGGCCTCCTCGTCGGCGTTCTGCGACCGGTTCCAGACCTCCAGCCACAGTGTCCAGTGCGGATCGCGGTGGCCGTCGGGAACGTACAGGTCGACGTAGGCCGCCAGCCGGTCCCGGGCCGGTTCCGGCCGGTTGAGCAGCCGGGCGCGCTCCGCGCCCAGCCGGCCCTCGCTCCACTCCAGGGTCTGCAGCAGCAGTTCGTCCTTGGAGTGGAAGTAGTACAGCAGATGGCCGCTGCTCATCCCGACCTCACGGCCGAGCCCCGCCATGGTGAGCTTCTCCAGACCGCGCTCGGCGATCATGTCCATGGCGGTGGCGAGCACCTCCTCGCGCGGCGGCGCGTTCTTCCGCGCCCGTGCCGCACCGCCCATCACTGACTCCTACATGTTCATGCCTTCGGCTGCTGCTGGGTGATGCAGTGGATGCCGCCCCCACCCGCAAAGATCGTACGTGCATCCACCAGGGTCACCGTCCGCTCGGGGAACAGGCGGCGGAAGATGCCCGCGGCGATCTCGTCGCGCGGGTCGTCGAAGCCGCACAGCACGACTCCGCCGTTGCAGAGGTAGTGGTTGATGTAGGAGTAGTCGGCCCAGTGGCCGTCGGCCTCCAGCACGGTCGGGGCGGGTACCTCGACGACCTCCAGCTTGCGGCCCCGGGCGTCGGTCGCCGACTTCAGCAGGCCGATGACCTCCTTGGTGACCTCGTGGTCGGGGTGCGCCGGGTCCGGCTGGTGGTGGGCGACCACGACACCCGGGCGGGCGAAGGCGGCCACGATGTCGACGTGGCCGAGGGTGCCGAAGCCGTAGGGCGGGTAGTCGCCGGTCAGGCCGCGCGGCAGCCAGATCGCCTTCTCCGTGCCGAGGTGCGCGTGGATCTCCGCCTCGACCTCCGCCTTCGACCAGTGCGGGTTGCGCTCGGGGCCGAGCTGCACGGTCTCGGTGAGCAGCACGGTGCCCTCGCCGTCGACGTGGATCGCGCCGCCCTCGTTGACGAGTGCGCTGCTGTAGCTCTGCGCGCCCGCGAGGTCGGAGACGTACGCGGCGATCTTGGAGTCGTGCTCCCAGCGGGCCCAGTCCTGGGCGCCCCAGCCGTTGAAGGTCCAGTCGACGGCGGCCAGTCCGCCCTTGCCGTCGGTCAGGAAGGTGGGCCCGATGTCCCGCATCCAGGCGTCGTCCAGCTCGCGCTCGACGGTCTCGACACCCGGGCCGAGCAGGGTCCGGGCCTCCGCGGACTGGCCGGGGCCGCACACGACCGTCACCGGCTCGAAGCGCAGGACGGCGCGGGCCACCGACGCCCAGGCCGTGCGGGAGCGGCGGAGGTCGTCCGGGTCGTCGAAGGTGGGGTTGGGGCTGGGCCACGCCATCCAGGTCCGCTCGTGCGGGGTCCACTCGGCGGGCATCCGGAAGCCGTCGGCGACGGGGGTGGTCATGTCGCGGGTCCTTAGAGGAAGTAGAGGCGGTTGAGGGAGACGGAGTCGGCGGGCTCGGAGCGCAGCGGTTCGCCGTCGAGGGTGACCAGGCCGGTGCGCTGGTCGACGTCGACCGCTCCGACGCGGGCGTTCAGCCGCAGGTCGGCCGGGCCGATGCCGCGGGTGCCGCGCACGGCGACCCGGCGGCGGCGCGTCGGCATGGTGTCGTTGCCCTGGTCGACGGCGGCCCGGGCGACGAAGGCGACCGAGATGTCCGCGGCGGTGGCCCCGTACGAGCCGAACTGCGGGCCGAGTACGAGGGGTTCGCAGGTGTCGGTGGCCGCGTTGGGGTCGCCGACCACGCCGTACGCCGGGAAGCCGGACTTGAGGACCAGCTGCGGCTTGGCCCCGAAGTACTCCGGGCGCCACAGCACGATGTCGGCGAGCTTGCCGACCTCGATCGAGCCGACCTCGTGGGCGAGGCCGTGCGCGAGGGCGGGGTTGATGGTCAGCTTGGCCATGTACCGCAGGACACGGGCGTTGTCGTCGCCCTCGCCGTCGCCGTCCATCGGGCCCAGCTCGGCCTTCATCTTGCCCGCCATGGCGAAGGTGCGGCGGACCGTCTCACCGGCCCGGCCCATGCCCTGGGCGTCGGAGGAGGTGATGCCGATCGCACCCAGGTCGTGCAGCACGTCCTCGGCGCCCATCGTGCCGGCCCGGATCCGGTCGCGGGCCATGGCCGCGTCGCCGGGCAGGTCGGTCTTCAGGTCGTGGACGGAGACGATCATGCCGTAGTGCTCGGCGACCGCGTCCCGGCCGAAGGGCAGGGTGGGGTTGGTGGAGGAGCCGATGACGTTCGGGACCCCGGCCATCTTCAGCACGTTGGGCACGTGTCCGCCGCCGCAGCCCTCGATGTGGAAGGCGTGGATGGTGCGGCCCTCCAGCACCTTCAGGGTGTCCTCGACCGACAGGCACTCGTTCAGGCCGTCGCTGTGCAGGGCGACCTGGACGTCGTGCTCCTCGGCGACCCGCAGGGCGGTGTCCAGCGCGCGGGTGTGGGCGCCCATGTCCTCGTGCACCTTGAAGCCGGAGGCACCGCCCTCGGCGAGGGCCTCGATCAGCGGCGCGCTGTGCGAGGACGAACCCCGGCCCAGGAAGCCGATGTTGACCGGCCAGGCGTCGAAGGCGTTGAAGGCGTGCTTCAGGGCCCACGGCGAGTTGACGCCGACGCCCCAGACCGGGCCGAACTCCTGCCCGATGATCGTGGTCACGCCGGAGGCGAGGGAGGCCTCCATGATGCGCGGCGACAGCAGGTGGACGTGGGTGTCGACGGCCCCGGCGGTGGCGATGAGGCCCTCGCCGGACACGATCGACGTGCCGGTGCCGACGACGACGTCCACGCCGTCGAGGGTGTCCGGGTTGCCGGCCCGGCCGATCGCGCAGATGCGGCCCTCGCGGATGCCGACGGAGACCTTGCGGATGCCCTGCGCCGCGTCGATCACGACGACGTTGCTGATGACGACGTCGCAGGTGTCGCGTACGGCGGCGGCCTTCAGGTGCAGTCCGTCGCGTGCGGTCTTGCCGAAGCCGGCGAGGAACTCGTCGCCGTACCTCTGGGAGTCGGACTCCACGCGGACGGTCAGCCCGGAGTCGCCGAGGCGGATGCGGTCGCCGGCGCGGGGGCCGTGGGTGGCTGCGTAGGCGTGCGGGTCCACATGGATCGACCGGCTCACCTCTCGTCCCTTCGAGCGGCTCATCGCTTCTCGCCTCCTTCCGGCGTCACTCCGAGGTATCCGCAGGCGGCGGCCCTGCGCAGGGCCTCCTGCCTGGCTCCGGGCGCGTCCAGCGGCCCGTCGACGAGACCGGCGAAGCCGATCGCGACGCGCTCGCCGCCGATCGGCACGAGCCCGATCTCCTCGCTCTCCCCCGGCCCGAAGCGGACCGAGGAGCCCGCGGGCACGGCGAGCCGCATGCCGTAGGCCTGCGCCCGGTCGAAGTCGAGGCGCGGGTTGGCCTCGAAGAAGTGGAAGTGGGAGGTGACGGAGACCGGCACGGTCGCGGTGTTGGTGACGCGGAGCCGGACGTCCGGCTCCGGGTCGGCGTGCTCGGGGCCGGGCAGCAGCGCGCCCGGGGCCTGTTCGCCGAGGCCGCCGCCGATGGGGTCGGAGACGACCGCGAGCCGGGAGCCGTCGTCGAAGACGGCCTCGACCATCACCTCGGTGACGACGTCGGCGACGCCCGGCAGCACGTCCTGCGGGCCGAGCACCGAGCGGGCCGCCTCGATGGCCTCCGCGAGCCGCCGGCCGTCCCGGGCGGCCTCGCAGACGGTGTCCGCGATCAGCGCGGTGGCCTCCGGCACGTTCAGCCTGAGGCCGCGCGCCCGGCGGGCCCGGGCCAGCTCCGCGGCTCCGAAGAGCAGCAGCCGGTCACGTTCCGTGGGGGTCAGTCTCACGACGCGGCACCTCCTTGCCTTCCACACATTAGAGCATCACTCTAAACACAGAATTCATGAAACAGAAGCATTGACCCGGCGCCGCAGTTCACGTCACATTGAACGTCGCTCAAACCAGAAGAGGCGGCCGTCGAAGGAGACCAGCCATGCCGATAGAACAGCGCGGAGTCGACACCATCCCGGACGAGGAGCGGACCAGCGGTCCGCGTGACCTCGTCTCGATCCTGGTCGGCTCCAACCTCTGCCTCGGGGTGATCATCTTCGGCTGGCTGCCGCCGTCCTTCGGGCTCGGCTGGTGGGCGTCGGTGAGCGCGATCGTGGCGGGCACGGTCGTCGGCACCCTGTTCACGGCACCGCTCGCGCTGGTCTCCCTGCGCACCGCGACCAACCTCTCCACCTCCTCCGGCGCCCAGTTCGGCGTGCGGGGCCGGCTGGTCGGCTCGGTGGTCGGACTGCTGCTGGCCCTCGGCTACACCGCGCTGACGGTGTGGATCGGCGGGGACGTGATGCTGGACGTCCTCGGCCGGCTCCTCGGAGTGCCGGCGAACGGGGTGTCGTACGCCCTCGTCTACGCGGTGCTCGCCGCGGCTACCGTCGCGGGCGCGGTCTACGGCTACCGCGTGCTGCTCGCCATGTCCCGCGTCCTCGCGATCGGCATGACGGCCCTGCTCCTCCTCGGCGTCCTCGCCTACGCGCCGCACTTCACCACCGCCGCGCTGCCCGGGGCCGGCGGCTATCTGCTGGGCTCCTTCTGGCCCACCTGGTTCCTGGCCGCCGTGGCGGCGGGCCTGTCCGGCCCCATCGCCTTCATCACGCTCCTGGGCGACTACACCCGCTACGTCTCGCCCGCCCGCCACACCGGCAGGCGCGTCCTGCACGCCACCTGGCTCGGCCTGGTCCTGGGACTGCTGGTGCCGCAGCTGTTCGGCACCTTCACGGCGTACGCGGCCCGCGCGGCCACCGACTACGCCGGACCGCTGGTCGCCGCCTCCCCCACCTGGTACCTGGTGCCGCTGCTGCTCGCCGCGACGGCCGGCTCGGTCGGCAACGCCGGCCTGATGCTGTACTCCATGGGCCTGGACCTGGACGCGATCCTCCCCCGGGCCTCCCGTGCCCGCGCCACCTACACCGTGGCCGTCGTCGCCACGGGCTGCGTCTTCGCCGGCCACTACGCCTGGAACGCCCAGTCGGCGATGACGTCCTTCGTCCTGCTGCTCACCGCCATCGGCACGCCCTGGGCGGTCATCACCCTCATCGGTTTCGTCCGCTGCCGCGGTGTGTACGACGCCGACGCCCTCCAGGTCTTCAACCGCCGCTCGCGGGGCGGGATCTACTGGTACCGGGCCGGCTGGAACGTCCAGGCCGCGGCCGCCTGGGCGACCGGCGCCCTGGTCGGCCTGCTGGCGGTGTCCCTGCCGTCGTACGAGGGCCCGCTGCTGGGCCTGACCGGCGGGGTGGACTGCAGCTTCCTGCTGTCGGGCCTGGCCGGCGGGGTCACCTACCTCCTGCTGACCGCCCGCGGCGCCGGCGCGCCCGCTGCCCCGCAGGAGCCGGCCGAGCCGGGTGAGCGGGGTGAGTCGGCCGCCGCGGTGGCCGCCGGGGGCTGACCCGGGCCCCACATGGACGGCCCGGGCCGGCCGAGGACGGACGGCCGGCCCGGGCTTCTTCTCCGCGCGATGCCTGGCGGTGGCTAGCCGACGCGGTGCATCCAGCCGTGCTTGTCCTCGGTCATGCCGCGCTGGATGCCCAGCAGGGCCTCGCGCAGCCGCCGGGTGACCGGACCCGGCGTGCCGTCCCCGTGCGTCCACTGGTCCGTCTTGGTCTTGGCGTGACCGATCGGCGTGACCACGGCCGCCGTACCGCAGGCGAAGACCTCGGTCAGCGCGCCGGACGCGGCGTCCGCGCGCCACTGCTCGAGGGTGATCGTGCCCTCCTCGGCGGTGTAGCCGAGGTCCCGGGCGACCTGGAGCAGGGAGTCGCGGGTGATGCCCTCCAGGATGGACCCGGTGAGCGACGGGGTGACGATCCGGTCGCCGTAGACGAAGGCGACGTTCATGCTGCCGCTCTCCTCGACCTTGGTGCGGGTCACCGCGTCCAGGTAGACGACCTGGTCGCAGCCGTGCGCGGCGGCCTCGGCCTGCGGCAGCAGGGAGGCGGCGTAGTTGCCGCCGGTCTTGGCGTCGCCGGTGCCGCCCGGGACGGCGCGGACGTGGTCCTCGGCGATCCAGATGGTGACCGGCTTCACGCCGCCGGCGAAGTACGCGCCGGACGGGGAGGCGATCAGCATGAACAGGTACTCGTTCGCCGGGTGCACGCCGAGCGCGGCCTCGGTGGCGAACATGAACGGCCGCAGGTACAGGGACGCCTCGCCACCGTGCTCCGGCACCCAGTCGGCGTCCTGGGTGAGCAGCGCGTCCAGCGCCGCGATGAACAGGTCCTCGGGCAGCTCGGCCATGGCCATGCGGCGGGCGGAGTTGCGGAAGCGGCGGGCGTTGGCCTCCGGGCGGAACAGCGCGATCGAGCCGTCCGGATGACGGTATGCCTTCAGGCCCTCGAAGATCTCCTGGCCGTAGTGCAGGACATGAGTGGAGGGGTCCAGGGAGATCGGGCCGTACGGGACGAGCTGGGCGTCGTGCCAGCCGCGGCCCTCGGTCCACTTGATCGTCACCATGTGGTCGGTGAAGTGGCGGCCGAAGCCGGGGTTGGCCAGGATCGCCTCGCGCTCGGCAGCGGCGAGCGGGCTGGCGGACGGCTTGAGCTCGATCGTGGGCGTCGTCATCAGTGCTTGTCCTTCACCGGTTGTAGTGACGGGCCGCGCTCACGCCTGTCCTGCCGGCCGTCGGTGCTAGGACGTCCGAGCATTCCCTCATGACGCGACCCCGCGTTCGATTATCGCGCGGGGGTGTCAGCGGACGGAACCGGGGTGAAGCGGTCCAGGGGTTGATGGTGGCACCCGGCGAGGCACAGGAAAAGCCGCCGGGTGCGGTTGCGACCCGGCGGCTTGCTGTGTAGCGCGGCGGGTCAGCCTGCTACGCGTACGGCGAGCGCGTCGCCGATCTCGGAGGTGGAGCGGGCGGGCTTGCCCGCGCGCTCGGTGAGGTCGGCGGCGACGGCCGCGTCGATGCGGTCGGCCTCGGCGTCGTGGCCGAGGTGGCGCAGCAGCAGGGCGACGGACAGGACCGTGGCGGTCGGGTCGGCCTTGCCCTGGCCGGCGATGTCCGGGGCCGAGCCGTGGACCGGCTCGAACATCGACGGGAACTCGCGGCTGGGGTTGATGTTGCCGGAGGCGGCCACGCCGATGCCGCCGGAGACGGCCGCGGCGAGGTCGGTGATGATGTCGCCGAAGAGGTTGTCGGTGACGATGACGTCGAAGCGGCCCGGGTCGGTGACGAGGTAGATCGTCGCCGCGTCGACGTGGATGTAGTCCGTGGTGACCTCGGGGAACTCCCGGGCCACCTTGTTGAAGACGTTCGTCCACAGGTGCCCGGCGAAGGCCAGCACGTTGTTCTTGTGGACCAGCGTGAGCTTCTTGCGCGGGCGGGCCTGGGCACGGGCGAAGGCGTCGCGGACCACGCGCTCGACACCGTAGGCGGTGTTGACGGACACCTCGGTGGCGACCTCGTGCTCGGTGCCCTTGCGGATGGTGCCGCCGTTGCCGGTGTACGGGCCCTCGGTGCCCTCGCGGACGACGACGAAGTCGATCTCCGGCTGACCCGCGAGCGGGGTGGCGACACCCGGGAGCAGCTTCGAGGGGCGGAGGTTGACGTGGTGGTCGAAGGCGAAGCGGAGCTTGAGCAGGAAGCCGCGCTCCAGGACGCCGGACGGCACCGACGGGTCGCCGATCGCGCCGAGCAGGATGGCGTCGTGCTGCTTGAGCTGCTCCAGGTCCGCGTCGGTGAGGGTCTCACCGGTGGCGTGGTAGCGCCGGGCGCCGAAGTCGTAGTCCTTGGTCTCCAGCTTCACATCCTGCGGAAGGACGGCGGAGAGGACCTTCAGACCCTCGGCCACGACCTCCTGGCCGATGCCGTCACCGGGGATTACTGCGAGATTGATGCTGCGAGACATGTCCGCACCCTACTCCTCGTCCCATGTGATGACACACCCTGTCCGCCATACGGACACCCGGAAGAGTTGCGGGCGTCCTCCCGTCGGCTGGCGTTCACCCGTACGTGGGAAGGGCGTTGGGCTCCGGTGGAAGGTTCCCGGACATGGAGACCCCTGACGTCGGCATCCCGCGCCCGCTGGCCGAGCGGCTGAGCATGGCCGAACAGTACGAGTACCTGCGCACCCGCGTACTGCCCCGCCGCACCCTGGTGACGGCGGGCGCGCTGGCGGGCGGTCTGCTGACGGGCTGCGCGGCCACGTCCGCCGGGAAGCCCGGCGCGGCCGGCACCCGGGCCCCCGCCTCGGCCACCTCGAAGGCGCCCGGCTCGGTGGTCCGTCCGTTCGGCCGGCACCTGGCCTTCGGCGGCGACCCGCGCACGCAGATGCGGATCTCGTGGCAGGTGCCGTTCGCGGTGAAGCGGCCCTATGTGCGCATCGGCCTGCGCCCCGACGACCTCGGGCGCCGCGTGCCGGCCGAGGTGCGCGCGCTGCACACGCCCGGGGTGCAGGGGGTGCGGCCGGCGCTGGAGCAGTACTACGTGCACGCGGCCGTGGACGGCCTCGCGCCGGGCACGACGTACTACTACGGGGTGGGCCACGAGGGCTGGGAGCCCACCGCCGCCGCACACCGGCCGGCCATCGCCTCCTTCCGCACGGCGCCCGCGCGTCCGGAGCGGTTCGTGTTCACGGCCTTCGGCGACCAGGGCGTGGGCCGGGCGGCGCACGCCAGCGACGATCTGGTGCTGCGGCAGAAGCCCGCCTTCCATCTGCACGCCGGCGACATCTGCTACGCGGACGTCAACGGGACCGGGCACGAGTCGGACGGCTACGACCCCGGTTTCTGGGACCTGTTCCTGAAGCAGAACGAGCCGGTGGCACGGTCGGTGCCGTGGATGGTGACGACCGGCAACCACGACATGGAGGCCTGGTACTCGCCGGACGGCTACGGCGGCCAGCTGGCCCGCTTCTCCCTGCCGGAGACCGGCTTCGACCCGCACGGCACACCGGGCGCGTACGCCTTCACCCACGGCAACGCCGCCTTCGTGGCGCTGGACGCCAACGACGTGTCGTACGAGATCCCCGCCAACCTCGGGCTCAGCGGCGGCCGGCAGACGGCCTGGCTGGACCGGACCCTGCGGCGGCTGCGCGCCACCAAGGGCATCGACTTCGTGGTCGTCTTCTTCCACCACTGCGCCTACTCCACCTCCCAGCACGCCTCGGACGGGGGCGTGCGCCGGGAGTGGCTGCCGCTGTTCGCGAAGCACCAGGTGGATCTGGTGATCAACGGGCACAACCACGTGTACGAGCGCACGGACGCGATCAAGGCCGGGAAGGTCGGCCGGGCGGTGCCGGCCGGCGGCTCCACCGACCCCACCCGGGACGGCATCGTGTACGTCACCGCGGGCGGCGGCGGCCGGGACCTGTACGGCTTCCCCAACGGCGTCAAGGACAGCTACGAGGGACACGTCACCCGGCACGAGGCGGTGGAGTCCTTCGCGTGGACGAAGGACAAGGACCGTACGCCGGAGACGGTGGAGTGGTCCCGGGTGCGCTACACCGGTTTCTCGCTGCTCTCGGTGGAGGTACGGGCCGGCGCGTCGCCGCGGCTCGCGGTGTCCGCACTCGGGCAGGACGGGCGCCGGATCGACCACTTCGAGGTGCGTCGCGGCGGGTGACCGGCCGCCCCGGAGGCCGGCGGCGCGGGCCGCGCCGCGCCCCTCGCGGGCACGGCGGCCTGGCTGACGGTCCGGCTCAGTGGCCGGTCTCGCCGCCGTTGTCCCGGCGGTCCAGGGCGCGCTGGAGGGCGGCGGCGGCGTTCTTGCGGTCGGACTCGGCGGCGCGGGTCACGTGGCGGACCCGGCGGCGGACGGTCGTCTCGGCCATGGGAATCGACTCCTTCGACGGAACGCGGAGCACGGCGGTGAGAGGGGTTTCGAGACGCCGGAAGGGACGGGGAGCGTCGGCCGCAGGGGTTGCCTGCACGGGCCGGCTCACGACCGCCATTCGCTGGATCGAGCGAGACGTTCGGCTCCTACAAACGTAAGCGAGCCGGCCGCATCTGTCTGCCCAATTACTCGGACTTCCTACTATCTGAGACGGCGGACCGGCTCACACCGCCCTGAGCTGCCCCCTTCGTGCGTCCGGGGGACCTCCTTGCGCAGCCGGTCGGACGCCGGTCGGCCCCGTCAGGTGACGTCTCCGTCCCGCCAGTCGAAGACCAGCTCCCCCGCCGGGTCGAGGGGGCCGGCGAGGGCGGGCCGCAGGTGGACGCCCCCCTCCTCGTCCGGCAGCCGGACGATCCCGTCCGGCGAGAGTGCGTGCACCTGGCCGGGCCACCGCTGCCAGCCCCGGGCCGCGTACAGCAGGGCGCCCTCGTCGCTCGCCGAGAGGGCGCCGAGGTCGTAGGCCCGGTCGATCACCCGCTCCAGCCCGGCCATCACGCGCCCGCCGAGGCCGGTCCGCCGTACGTCGGCCCGTACTGCGACGGCCTCCACGTAACCCGTGCGCAGCCAGCGCCCCCGGTGCCGCACCCGGCGCATCACGACCGAGCCGTGCGCCGCGAGCCCGGCACCGTCCTGGACGAGCGCGTGCATGCCGCCCAGTCCGTGCTCGAAGTCCTCGTCGGAGAAGTCGCCGTCGAAGGCCGCGTCCAACAGGGCGCGGACGGCGCGGAGTTCGGACGGGTCGAGGCCGGCGGTGTGGACGAGGCGCGGGCTGAGGGTCATGGCGCCAGTATCGCGCCCGGCGCTGCGGCCACGGCGGCCGGCCCGTGCCCGGCCGGCCTCACCCGCCCCGGGGCGAGGGCCCGGAGCCGGGCACGGAACCGGCCCGGAGCCGGACCAGGAGTCGGACCGGAACCGGACCAGGAATCGAGCCCGGAATCGAGCCGGGAGCCGGACCTGGAACCGGCCCGGAATTGGGCACGGCCCGGAGAGCCCGCTCGGGTGGTCGGGCTCTCCGGGCCGTGGTCGCAGGGGGCCGGGTCAGCCCATGTGCGGGTAGGTGTAGTCGGTCGGCGGGACCAGGGTCTCCTTGATGGCCCGGGTCAGCGTCCAGCGCAGCAGGTTCTGCGGCGCGCCGGCCTTGTCGTTGGTGCCGGAGGCGCGGCCGCCGCCGAAGGGCTGCTGGCCGACGACGGCGCCGGTCGACTTGTCGTTGATGTAGAAGTTGCCCGCGGCGTAGCGGAGCTTCTCCATCGTGTACGCCGCAGCCGCGCGGTCGCCCGAGACGACCGAGCCGGTGAGGGCGTAGTCCGAGACCGACTCCATCTGGGTCAGCATCTCGTCGTACTTCTCGTCCTCGTAGACGTACACGGCGAGGATCGGGCCGAAGTACTCGGTACGGAAGACCTCGTTCTCCGGGTCGGTGCACTCGATGACGGTCGGGCGGACGAAGTAGCCGACCGAGTCGTCGTAGGAGCCGCCCGCGACGATCGTGCAGGACGGGTCGGCCTTGGCGCGGTCGATCGCGGCCTTGTTCTTGGCGAACGAGCGGTCGTCGATCACGGCGCCGATGAAGTTCGACAGATCGGTGACGTCACCCATGGTCAGGTAGTCGACCTCGGCCGCGAACTCCTCCTTGAAGCCGGAGTTCCAGATGGACGCCGGGATGTAGGCGCGGGAGGTGGCGCTGCACTTCTGGCCCTGGTATTCGAAGGCACCGCGGGTCAGGGCCGTCTTGAGGACGGCGCGGTCGGCGCTCGGGTGGGCGACCAGGAAGTCCTTGCCGCCGGTCTCGCCGACCAGACGCGGGTAGGAGCGGTACTTCTCGATGTTGTTGCCGACCGTCTTCCACAGGTACTGGAAGGTCTTGGTCGAGCCGGTGAAGTGGATGCCCGCGAGGTCCCGGTGCTCCAGGGCGACCTTGGAGACCTCGATGCCGTCGCCGGTGACGAGGTTGATGACACCCTTGGGCAGGCCCGCCTCCTCCAGCAGCTGCATCAGCAGGACGGCGGCGTGGGTCTGGGTCGGGGACGGCTTCCAGACCACCACGTTGCCCATCAGGGCGGGGGCGGTGGGCAGGTTCGCGGCGATGGCCGAGAAGTTGAACGGCGTGATCGCGTAGACGAAGCCCTCCAGCGGGCGGTGGTCCAGACGGTTCCACACGCCCGGGGAGTTCGCCGGGGGCTGCTCGGCCAGGATCTGGCGGGCGTAGTGGACGTTGAAGCGCCAGAAGTCGACCAGCTCGCAGGGGCTGTCGATCTCCGCCTGCTGGGCGGTCTTGGACTGGCCCAGCATGGTGGAGGCGGCGATCGTCTCGCGCCAGGGGCCGGCCAGCAGCTCGGCGGCGCGCAGGATGATCGCGGCGCGGTCGTCGAAGGACATGGCTCGCCAGGCCGGGGCGGCGGCCAGGGCCGCGTCGATGGCGTCCCGGGCGTCCTGCTGGGTGGCGTTGCGCAGGGTGCCGATGACGGACTTGTGGTTGTGCGGCTGGACCACCTGGATGGTCTCGCCGCCGCCCATCCGCTTCTCGCCGCCGATGGTCATCGGCAGGTCGAGCGGGTTGTCGGCCAGCTCCTTGAGCTTGGCCTCCAGGCGGGAGCGCTCGGGAGAGCCGGGGGCGTAGCCGTGCACCGGCTCGTTGACGGGGGTGGGGACCTGGGTCACAGCGTCCATGAGATCCGTAACTCCTTGTACGTGAGCGGGTGTTCGGGCTCAGCCCTTGCTGACCATGCTGCGGACGAAGAACCGGAGGTTGGCCGGCTTCTCCGCCAGACGGCGCATGAAGTAGCCGTACCAGTCGGTGCCGTATGCGGTGTAGACGCGCATGCGGTGGCCCTCGGCGGCCAGCCGCAGGTGCTCGTCACTGCGGATGCCGTACAGCATCTGGAACTCGTACTCGTCGAGCTTACGGCCGGCCTTGTGGGCCAGCTCCTGGGCGATGGCGATCAGGCGCGGGTCGTGGGACCCGATCATCGGGTAGCCCTCGCCCTCCATCAGCGTCTTCAGGATGCGCACGTAGGCCTTGTCGATCTCGTGCTTCTGCTGGTAGGCGACCTCGGCGGGCTCCTTGTAAGCGCCCTTGACCAGACGCACGCGGCTGCCGGACTCCGCCAGGCGGCGGGCGTCGGCCTCGGTGCGGAAGAGGTAGGCCTGGATGACGCAGCCGGTCCCCGGGAAGTCCTTCCGCAGCTCCTCGTGGATGGCGAACATCGAGTCCAGGGTGGTGTGGTCCTCGGCGTCCAGGGTGACGGTCGTGCCGATGGCGGCGGCGGCCTCGACGACCGGGCGGACGTTGGCGAGGGCCAGCTCGTGGCCGCCCTCCAGCGCCTGGCCGAACATGGACAGCTTGACCGACATCTCGACCCGCTCGCCGAGCTGCAGCCCGGCGAGGTGGTCGATCAGCGCCAGGTAGGCGTCCCGGGCGGCGGTGGCCTGCTCCGGGGAGGTGATGTCCTCGCCGACGACGTCCATCGTCAGCTCCAGACCCTTGTCCGTCAGGTCCTTGACGATCGGGACGACGTCGGCCACGGTCTCGCCGGGTATGAAGCGGTCGACGACCTGCTTGGTGACCGGGGCCGCCGAGATCAGGCGTCGCATCCGGTCGCTGCGCGACGCGGCGAGAATCACGGGACCCAGCACGGGGCACCTCCACAGACAAGCACCAGAACGGCCGTTACCCGACCATTCGGGTACGGCACGGAGAACCACCGTGAAACCTAAGGATCTCTCCGATCGTCGGCCATCGACAGCTGTCACGCATCCGTGCCCGGGATCTCAGACAGATGTATGAGGCCGGCCGGGAAATGGGGGAGAATGCCCGAGTGGCGGCGGAATACAGGGCGGACTACCAGGAGCTGGTGGACGAGATCTCGGAGTTGCTGGGCGCGCCGGCGACGCTGGAGAACCGCGACTTCGAGCTGATCGCTTTCGGCGCGTACGACAGCGAGGACGAGCTGGACCCGTCCGACCTGGACCCGGTGCGCACCCGCTCGATCCTGACCCGGCGCTCCACCTCGGCCGTGCGCTCCTGGTTCGAGGGCTTCGGCATCACCCGGGCGACCGGGCCCGTGCGGATTCCGCCGGGCCCGCAGGCCGGGGTCTACCGCGGCCGGATCTGTCTGCCGGTCCGCCACCGGGGTGTCGTCCTCGGCTACGTCTGGCTGCTGGACGGCGATCCCGGGCCGACGGACGCCCAGCTGAACGCCGCGCTGCAGGTGGCGGGCCGGATCGGTCCGCTGCTCGCCGACGAGGCGGAGGCCGGGGCAGGGCTGAGCCGGGAGCTGCGGGCGGTGCTCACCGCCGAGCGCGACTGGCAGCGGGACATGGCGGTGGCCGACCTGCGCACCGCGCTGGGCGTCCGCGCGGACGGACCGCACACGCTGGTCTGCGTCGCGCCCTGGCCCTCGGCCGACCCGGACGACGCCCCGGCCGCCCGCACGATCCCCCACGCCACGGCGCTGTGCACGCTTCCGTGGGGGACGTCGGAACAGAGCCTCGCCGTGCTGGTGCGGCTGCGGACCACGGAGCTGAGCACGCCGGCGCTGACGGCGGCCACGCGGGTGCTGCAGGAGGCCGAGGGGGAACGGGGAGCGGGCGCGGCGCGCGGGGCCGGCGCCCGGGTGGCCGCGGCGGCCGCGGCGGGAGTCGCCGGGCCGGCCAGGGCCGGGGGCGGCACCGGATGCGCCGCCGGGGTCGGCGAGCCCCGCGCGGGCCTCACCGATCTTGGGACGGTGTGGCAGGAGGCCGCCGCCGCGGCGCGCGCCGCACTGGCCGAGCCGCGGTTCGGGCCGGTCGCCGAGTGGGCGCGGATCGGGCCGTACCGGCTGCTGACCGCGCTGCCCGCGCAGGCCGCGCACGACCGCGTGGTCGGCCCGCTGCTCTCCCCCGCCCACCGGGAACTGGCCCGCACCGCGGAGGTCTACCTCGACTGCGCGGGCCAGGCCGGCCGCACGGCCTCCGAGCTGGGCATCCACCGGCAGACGCTGTACTACCGCCTGTCCCGGGTGGAACAGCTGACGGGCCTGGACCTGGACGACGGTGAGGACCGGCTGCTGCTCCACATGGCACTGAAACGGGCACGGCTGTGACCGGCCCGGGCTTCACCGCACCGGACCGGGCGCCGCCGTGACCGGCCCGGGCTTCGCCGCACCGGACCGGGCGCCGCCGTGACCGGCCCGGGGCTCGCCGCCGGCGGGCCGGATGCGGCTGTGACCGGCCCGGGTCTCACCGTCCGGCGGGGCGGGCACCGGTGAGCGTGGCGAGGGTCTGACGCAGGACGTCGTCGCCGGGCGGGGGCTCGGGCCAGCTGGCCGCGATGTGGCCGTCGGGCCGGACGAGGAGCGCCCCCTGCGGGCCGAGGCCGCAGGGGCCGGTGTGCTCCTTCGGGAGGGGCTCGATGCGCAGCGGCCAGGAGTCGCCGGGGTCTGTCGCCCAGGGAGCGGGATCCGGGGTGAGCAGGGTGAACCATTCGCCGCAGACGTCGAGCGTGGAACGGCCGCGGCCGAGCCAGAGGTGCGGCATACGACGGCCCGGGGCGGCGGTGGGAACGTACTCCGCGTTCGCGTACGCGTCCTCGTCCGGAGCCGTGTCCTGGTCCGCGTCCGGAGCCGTGTCCTGGTCCGCGTCCGGCGGGTGGACCGGCCCGCGGGTGTCGGGGCCGGGGAGAACGGCGGTGGAGCGGTAGGTGACGCCCAGCACCAGGCCGAGTTGTGCGAAGTACCGTTCGGACCAGGGGACTTCGGCCGGACTCGCGTCCGCCTCGCCGGTCCGTAGCTGTTCGTGGCGCCGGCTCTGCACCCGGCCCATGAGCCGGGCGTTGGCCACCGCCTGGCGGAGCGTCGCGTGTGCGACGGGCCGGCGTTCCGTGTCGTAGGTCTCCAGCAGGCCCGGGTCCGCCCAGCCGCGCAGCACCCCCGCCAGTTTCCAGCAGAGGTTGTGCACGTCGGCGACGCCCGCGTTCATGCCGAGACCGCCGATGATCGGGACCGCGTGCGCGGCATCGCCCGCCAGCAGGGTCCGGCCGTGCCGGAAGCGGTCGGCGACGAACGCGTTCATCACCCAGTGCTGGACGCGCACCACCTCGGGCCGTACGCCGGCACCGGGGCCGAGGGTCTGCTCGACGACGGCGGACCAGTCGGCGTGCGGGGCGTCCTCGGGCGTGGGCCCGAACCAGGCCCAGCCCCCCTCGGGGTAGAGCGGGGCGATGGAGCCGTGCGGGGTGAAGTAGACCCCGGCGGGCTGCCGGGCGCACCAGCGGCCGAGGTCGGCGTCGAACACGACGGTGGTGAAGCCGCCCAGTTCGCCCGGCCCGGTGGTGCCGATCCCCAGCAGCCCCCGGACCGTGGAGTTCGCGCCGTCCGCGGCGAGCACGTACCGGGCCCGGACACGGGTCCCGGCACCGCCCCGGCGGCCGGCGAGCGAGGCCACGACGGCGTCGGCCTCCTCGGTGAGCCCGATGAGTCCGGTCCCGAAGCGCACGGGTGTGTCCGCCGCGCCGAGGAGGGTGGGCTCCAGCCGGTCCTGCGAGGTGACGACGCCGGTCACGGGGCTCTCCGGCACCGGCGCACGGACGCCGGCCATCGCCGCGGTGGCGAAGTCGGGACCGTGCAGGGTGTCGCGGAAGCGGACCCGGCCGTACTCGGGGGCGAACGCGCGGGCGGCGATCCGTTCGGCGAGCCCGAGACGGCGGAAGATCTCCATCGACCGCACGTTCACCAGCCGGGAGCGCGGGAACGGCGACAGCTGCCGGTGTCTCTCCACCAGCAGACTAGGTACGCCCCAACGGGCCAGCAGCGCCCGGGCGGTGAGCCCGGCCGGTCCGCCGCCGACGATCAGCACCGCCGTGTCCGCCTCGGGCAAGGACGCCTCCGACCGGGTCCGAGCGGCTGCGGTCCGGCTCATGGGCTCACTGTTCCGCGGCCGCCGGCCGGCCGCAACCGCGCGTCGGTGCGCCGGGGAGGTGCGGCGGCGCGTCAGTGCTTCGCGGCGCCCTGGATCACCCGTCGCAGCCCCTCGGTGAGCTGCTCGGCGGTGGTCGCGGAGTCCGGGTCGAAGAGCCACTGGACCATGAGGCCGTTGAGGAGGGTCTGGTAGAGACGGCCCTCGGTCTCGGCCTCGTCCTCGTCGAGGTCGGCCTCCGGGACGCCCCTGAACAGCGACACGAGCCCCGTACGCCCCTCCTTCTGCGCCTCGGCCAGCAGCTTGCGCACCTCCACGATCCGCTCGTCCTGGAACATCAGCTCGAAGCTGAGCAGCCAGATCGCCCGCGATTCGGGGACGGTGCGGATGATGGTGCCCCACACCTCCTGGAAGCGCTCGAGCGAGCCCCCGGGCTGGGTCATCTCCCCGCCCAGGCCGGGGTCGAAGTTCTCCCCCACGGCCTCGATCAGCGAGATGTACGCCTTGACCAGCAACGCGTCCTTCGAGCCGTAGTGGTAGCCGATCGACGCCAGGTTGGTGCCCGACTCCTTGACGATGTCCCGCGCGGTCGTGCGCAGGAAGCCCTTCTCCAGCAGGCAGCGCTTGGCGCCTTCGAGCAGATCCTCACGGTGTCCCATGCGCCCAGCCTAACCCTCGATCCATACAACCGTCCTAGACGCATGACTTATACAAGCGTTCTAGACAAGCGTGTAAGACGCTCGTACAGTTCTCGGCATGACGAACTCGACGAGCACCACCCCCGGCGCCGCAAGCGCCCCCGTCCGCGCCGGACGCCGCGAGTGGACCGCGCTCGGTGTGCTGATGCTGCCCCTGCTCCTGGTCTCGATGGACGTGTCGGTCCTGTACTTCGCGACCCCCGCGATCAGCGCCGACCTGCACCCCAGCGGCACGCAGCAGCTGTGGATCTTCGACATCTACGGCTTCGTCCTGGCCGGACTGCTGATCACGATGGGCGCCCTGGGCGACCGCATCGGCCGCCGCAAGCTCCTCCTGGCAGGCGCCGCGGCCTTCGGCGGAGCCTCACTCCTCGCGGCCTACGCCGACAGCGCCGAGACCCTGATAGCGGCCCGCGCGATCCTCGGCATCGGCGGCGCCACCCTGATGCCGTCCACGATGGCCCTGTTGCGCACGCTGTTCGCCGACCCGGCCCAGCGGGCGAAGGCGATCGGGCTGTGGTCCGGCGTGATGACCGGCGGCATCGCCCTCGGCTCGGTGATGAGCGGCATCCTGGTCGAACACTTCTGGTGGGGCTCGGTCTTCCTGGTCAACCTGCCCGCGATGGTGCTGCTGCTGGCCCTCGGCCCGATCCTGCTGCCCGAGTCGAAGAGCCCTGAGTCCGGCCGGTTCGACTGGCTGAGCGTTCCGCTGTCGATGGCCGCCGTGCTGCCCCTGATCTACGGCCTGAAGGAGATCCCGTCCGAGGGCTGGCACCCGCTGTACGTCGTCTCGGTCACCGTCGGCCTGCTCTTCGCCGCCCTGTTCGTCCACCGCCAGCGCACCAGCGCCTCCCCGCTGATCCCGCCGGCCCTGCTGAAGGGCCGCGGCTTCGCCCCGGCACTGGTCCTGAACCTCGTCGCCGCCCTCGCCATGCTGGGCTCGGCCATCTTCACCACGCAGTACCTGCAGTCGGTCCTCGGCAAGGGCCCGCTGGCGGCGGCCCTGTGGAGCCTGCTGCCCTCGGTGTTCATCGGTTTCGCCGGTCCGGTCACCGCACAGCTCGTCCAGCGGGGCGTCAACCGCGGCCACGTCGTCGCCGGCGGCTTCGCGGCCATGACGGCCGGCTACGCGATGCTCGCCCTCATCGGCACCGACTCGCTGTGGCTGGTGCTGGCCGGGGCCGGGGTCCTCGCCTGCGGAATGGTCGCGATCACGTCCCAGCTGGTCGACCTGGCCATGGGCAGCGTCCCGGTGGAGCGGGCGGGCTCGGCCTCCTCGCTGCTGGAGACCGGCACCGAGTTCGGCGGCGCGCTGGGCATGGCGGTCCTCGGCTCCATCGGTACGGCGGTCTACCGCCACGAGATGCCGTCCACCGCTCCGGCCGCGGCCCGCGAGACCCTCGGCGACGCCCTCGTCACGGCAGCGCGGCTGCCCGGCGGAGCCGGTGAGTCCCTGCTCGCCACGGCCCGGGAGGCGTTCACCAGCGGCTTCCAGGCCGCGGCGATCGCCGGGGCGGTCGTGACGGCGCTGGCGGCGGCGGGCGCGGCGGTGAGCCTGCGCAAGGCCGGGGCCGGGGACGACGCGTAGGGGCGAGCAACAGCACACGAGAACGCCGGAGGGGCTGACTGCCGTCAGCCCCTCCGGCGTTCTTGCGCGTTCTCGTGTGGTCGAGCAGGTCCGGCCCACCGGGTCCGGTGGGCAGGGGCCCGGAATCAGACCAGGTTCACCGAGCGGGCGGACGTCGCACCGATCTCGGAGGCGACCTCGGCCAGCACGCCCGCGGCCACCGTGTCGTCGACGGTGAGCACGGCCAGCGCCTCGCCGCCCGCGCGGGCACGGGCGACCTGCATGCCGGCGATGTTCAGCCCCGCCTCGCCGAGGATGCGGCCGACGGTGCCGACGACACCCGGACGGTCCTCGTAGCGCAGGACGACCATGTGCTCGGCGAGCGCGAGGTCGACGTCGTAGTCGCCGACCGCGACGATCTTCTGGACGTGCTTCGGGCCGGCCAGCGTGCCGGAGACCGACACCTCCTCGCCGGTGCCCAGCGTGCCGCGCACGGTGACCACGTTGCGGTGGTCGGCGGACTCGGAGCTGGTGGTCAGGCGCACCTCGACCCCGCGCTCCTGCGCGAACAGCGGGGCGTTGACGTACGACACCGTCTCGTCGACGACGTCCTCGAAGACACCCTTGAGCGCGGACAGCTCCAGCACCTTCACGTCGTGCTGGGTGATCTCGCCGTAGACCTCGACGTCCAGCCGCACGGCCACCTCACCGGCGAGCGCGGTGAAGATGCGGCCGAGGCGCTCGGCGAGCGGCAGACCCGGCTTGACGTCCTCGGCGATGACACCGCCCTGGACGTTGACCGCGTCCGGCACCAGCTCGCCGGCGAGGGCGAGGCGGACGGACTTGGCGACGGCGATACCGGCCTTCTCCTGCGCCTCGTCGGTGGAGGCGCCCAGGTGCGGGGTGCACACGACCTGGTCCAGCTCGAAGAGCGGGGAGTCGGTGCAGGGCTCCTTGGCGTACACGTCGAGGCCGGCGCCGGCGACGCGGCCCTCCTTCAGCGCCGCGTACAGCGCCGCCTCGTCCACGATGCCGCCGCGGGCCGCGTTGACGATGCGCACGCTCGGCTTGACCTTGCGCAGCGCCTCGTCGCCGATGAGGCCGAGGGTCTCGGGGGTCTTGGGCAGGTGGACGGTGATGAAGTCGGAGACCTCGAGCAGCTCGTCCAGGGACAGCACCTTGACGCCCATCTGGGCGGCCCGCGCGGGCTGCACATAGGGGTCGTAGGCGACGACCTTCATGCCGAACGCGGACATGCGCTGCGCGACCAGGGCACCGATGCGGCCCAGACCCACGACGCCCAGCGTCTTCTCGGCCAGCTCGACGCCCGTGTACTTGCTGCGCTTCCACTCGCCGTTCTTCAGCGCGGCGTTGGCCTGCGGGATGTTGCGGGCGGTGGACAGGAGGAGACCGCAGGCCAGCTCGGCGGCGGTCACGATGTTCGAGGTCGGCGCGTTGACGACCATCACGCCGGCCTTGGTGGCGGCGGAGACGTCGACGTTGTCCAGGCCGACACCGGCCCGCGCGACGACCTTGAGCCGCTTCGCGGCGGCGACGGCCTCGGCGTCGACCTTGGTGGCCGAGCGGATCAGGATCGCGTCCACCTCGGCGATGGCCGGCAGCAGTTCGGCGCGGTCCGCGCCGTTGCAGTGCCGGATCTCGAAGTCCGGACCGAGTGCGTCGACGGTGGCAGGCGACAGCTCTTCAGCGATGAGTACGACGGGTTTCGAGCTCACGTGAGTCCTCACATGTGCGATGCGGACGGCCGTCCCGACGGCCGCAGGCGGTGGAGGGGGGCTAGCCGCGGAAGACGCACGACGCTGTGGGCCTGACGCGTTGTTGTGCAGCAGTCTAGTGGCGGGGCGGGGATCGCATTACGCCTCGGCGTAAGGATCACTCGAGTGGGGCTGGACGGGGTGGACAACAGGGGCCGGGACAGTCCGTCCCGGCCCCTGCCGTAAGGCTTACGCCTCCTCGTCGACCCAGCTCATCAGCTTGCGCAGCTGCTTGCCGGTGGTCTCCAGCAGGTGCTCGGAGTCCTGCTGCTTGTACTCGTTGTACTTCTTCAGACCGCCGTGGTACTCGTCCATCCAGTTCTTGGCGAAGGTGCCGTCCTGGATCTCGGCGAGGACCTGCTTCATCTCGGCCTTGGTGGCGTCGGTGATGATGCGCGGACCGGTGACGTAGTCGCCCCACTCGGCGGTCTCGGAGACGGACCAGCGCATCTTCTCCAGGCCGCCCTCGTACATGAGGTCGACGATCAGCTTCAGCTCGTGCAGGCACTCGAAGTAGGCGATCTCCGGCTGGTAGCCGGCCTCGACCAGGGTCTCGAAGCCCGCCTTGACCAGGGCCGCGGTACCACCGCAGAGGACGGCCTGCTCACCGAACAGGTCGGTCTCGGTCTCCTCGGTGAAGGTGGTCTTGATGACGCCGGCGCGGGTGCCGCCGATGCCCTTGGCGTACGACAGGGCGAGCGCGAAGGCGTTGCCGGAGGCGTCCTGCTCCACGGCGGCGATGCACGGGACGCCGCGGCCCTCCTCGTACTGACGGCGGACCAGGTGGCCCGGGCCCTTCGGGGCGACCATGCAGACGTCGACGCCGGCCGGGGGCTTGATGAAGCCGTAGCGGATGTTCAGGCCGTGGCCGAAGAACAGGGCATCGCCGTCCTTGAGGTTGTCCTTGACGGACTCCTCGTAGACCTGGGCCTGGATCGGGTCCGGGACCAGGATCATGATGACGTCGGCCTCGGCGGCGGCCTCGGCCGGGGTCACCACGCGCAGGCCCTGCTCCTCGGCCTTGGCCTTGGACTTCGAGCCCTCGTGCAGACCGACACGCACGTCCACACCGGAGTCACGCAGCGACAGGGCGTGGGCGTGGCCCTGGCTGCCGTAGCCGATGACCGCGACCTTGCGGCCCTGGATGATGGACAGGTCGGCGTCGGCGTCGTAGAACAGCTCGGCCACTTTGGGTTCTCTCCTTGGTGTGCAGGTTGTGCGTCCCACCGTATGACGGTGGGCGGGAAGGAAGTTTCGGGGTCTCGGCATACGGGCGACCGGCGCTCCACCGGCCGCCCGGTTTCAGCCTTACGCAGATCGGTCGAGCGCGCGCAGCGAGCGGTCCGTGATCGAACGGGCTCCACGGCCGATCGCGATCGTGCCGGACTGGACCAGCTCCTTGATGCCGTACGGCTCCAGCATCTTGAGCATCGCGGACAGCTTCTCGCCGGAACCGGTGGCCTCGATGGTCACGGCCTCCGGGGAGACGTCGACGGTCTTGGCGCGGAACAGCTGCACGATCTCCACGATCTGGGACCGGGTCTCGTTGTCGGCACGGACCTTCACCAGAACGAGTTCGCGCTGCACGGCCTGACCCGGCTCCAGCTCGACGATCTTCAGCACGTTGACGAGCTTGTTGAGCTGCTTGGTGACCTGCTCCAGCGGCAGGTCCTCGACGCCCACCACGATGGTGATGCGGGAGATGTCGGGGTGCTCGGTGACACCGACCGCGAGCGAGTCGATGTTGAAGCCACGGCGGGAGAACAGGGCGGCGATCCGGGCGAGGATGCCCGGTGTGTTCTCCACCAGGACGGAGAGCGTGTGCTTGGACATGGTCTTCTTCGTCTCTCTCGCTCAGTCGTCTTCGCTGTCGCCGAAGTCGGGGCGGACGTCCCGGGCGGCCATGATCTCGTCGTTGGAGGTGCCGGCGGCGACCATCGGCCACACCATCGCGTCCTCGTGGACGATGAAGTCGATGACGACCGGGCGGTCGTTGATCGAGTTCGCCTCCTCGATGACCTTGTCCAGGTCCTCCGGGCGCTCGCAGCGCAGGCCCACGCAGCCCATGGCCTCGGACAGCTTCACGAAGTCCGGCACGCGGGTGCCCTTGGCCTCCGGGTTGACGTCGTCGGGGCCGCTGTGCAGCACGGTGTTGGAGTAGCGCTGGTTGTAGAACAGGGTCTGCCACTGGCGGACCATCCCGAGGGCGCCGTTGTTGATGATGGCGACCTTGATCGGGATGTTGTTCAGGGCGCAGGTGGTCAGTTCCTGATTGGTCATCTGGAAGCAGCCGTCGCCGTCGATCGCCCAGACCGTCTGGTCCGGGGCACCGGCCTTGGCGCCCATGGCGGCCGGGACCGCGTAGCCCATCGTCCCGGCGCCGCCGGAGTTCAGCCAGGTGGCGGGCTTGTCGTACTTGATGAAGTGCGCGGCCCACATCTGGTGCTGGCCGACGCCCGCCGCGAAGATCGTGCCCTCGGGCGCGAGCTGCCCGACGCGCTCGATGACCGCTTGCGGGGAGAGCGAGCCGTCCTCGGGCTGGTCGTAGCCGAGCGGGTAGGTGTCGCGCCAGCGGCTGAGGTCGCTCCACCAGGCGGTGTAGTCGCCCTTGTGGCCCTCGCTGTGCTCCTTCTGCACGGCCTGGACCAGGTCGGCGATGACCTCGCGGGCGTCGCCCACGATCGGCACGTCGGCCGCGCGGTTCTTGCCGATCTCGGCGGGGTCGATGTCCGCGTGGACGATCTTGGCGTACGGGGCGAAGCTGTCCAGCTTGCCGGTGACCCGGTCGTCGAAGCGGGCGCCGAGGGCGACGATCAGGTCGGCCTTCTGCAGCGCGGTGACGGCGGAGACGCTGCCGTGCATGCCGGGCATGCCCACGTGCAGGGGGTGGGTGTCGGGGAACGCGCCGAGCGCCATCAGGGTGGTGGTGACCGGGGCCCCGGTCAGCTCGGCGAGGACCTTCAACTCGGCCGTCGCGCGGGCCTTGAGGACACCGCCGCCGACGTAGAGGACGGGCCGCTTGGCGGAGGTGATCAGCTTGGCGGCCTCGCGGATCTGCTTGGCGTGCGGCTTGGTCACCGGGCGGTAGCCGGGCAGGTCCATCACGGGCGGCCAGGAGAAGGTGGTCCGCGCCTGGAGGGCGTCCTTGGAGATGTCCACCAGGACCGGGCCTGGGCGGCCGGTGGAGGCGATGTGGAACGCCTCCGCGATGACCCGCGGGATGTCCTCGGCCTTGGTGACGAGGAAGTTGTGCTTGGTGATCGGCATGGTGATGCCGACGATGTCCGCCTCCTGGAAGGCGTCCGTGCCGATCGCCGAGGAGGGGACCTGGCCGGTGATCGCGACGAGCGGCACCGAGTCCATGTGCGCGTCGGCGATCGGCGTGACCAGGTTGGTCGCACCCGGGCCGCTGGTCGCCATGCAGACGCCGACCTTGCCGGTGGCCTGCGCGTAGCCGGTGGCCGCGTGGCCGGCGCCCTGCTCGTGCCGGGCCAGGACGTGGCGGACCTTGGTGGAGTCCATCAGCGGGTCGTACGCCGGGAGGATCGCACCGCCGGGAATGCCGAATACCGTGTCCGCGCCGACCTCCTCGAGGGAGCGGATGAGGGACTGCGCACCCGTGACGTGCTCGACGGGGGCGGACTGCTGTCCTCCGGAACGGGGCCGCGGCTGCGGATGGTGGGCCCCGGTGGCCTGCTCGGTCATCGGCATTCTCTTCTCGATGCTGAGGGTTTTTGCGAGGTTTGGGCGGAGTCAAAACGCTGCACGAAAGTCACTCGTGCAACAAAAAACCCCTCGTGCCGGGAGGCAAGCGAGGGGAGCGCGCCGGGGAGGTCGCTGGGGATTCCGGATCGTCCTCCGGTGGTTCCCAGCTCAGCCGACGCGCTGTCCAAGTACGAGAATTCGGGTGCGCATGGGACTGACCCTCCCCCCGGCACGCACCACGTGTCAAGTAGGTGGGACGGGAGTCTCAGAATGTGAACGAAGGGCACTGCCGCCTCCGAGAACAGCGGGCACACCCCCTGTGTACACCCTGTTCGGCTCGCGCGCGCTGCCCGCGAACGCCGGTTCCGCCGGAGCGTGCGGCACCGGGTAATGGCCGGATCCGAGCGCCCGGCGCAGCCGGTACTCGTCGAGCGCCCCGGCGAATGCCATGCCCTGCCCATGGGTGCAGCCCATCGCGCGCAGTGCGACGACCTGCTCCGGCAGGTCCACGCCCTCGGCGACCGACTGGAGCCCGAGGTCGCCCGCGATCCGCAGCAGACCACTGGTGATCTTGTGCAGGCGCGCGGACTCGACCACGCCCTCGATCAGGCTCCGGTCGAGCCTGAGGATGTCCACGGGCAGCCGGCGCAGGGCCGTGATGGCCGCGTAGCCGCTGCCGAAGCCGTCCAGCGCGATCCGCACCCCGAGCCGGCTGAGCGTGGTCAGCCGGCGCTCCAGTTCGTCCAGGGAGACCCGCGGATCGGTGTCGGACAACTCGACGACCAGCGCGCCCGGCGGCAGGCCGTGCCGACTGAGCAGCGCCTCCACGGAGCCCAGCGGCGCCGAGCGGTCCAGCAGCCGCCGGGCGCTCAGCCGGACGGCCACGGGCAGAACGACCCCGGTGGCGGCCCGCTCGGCGGCCTGCTCCACGGCCTCCTCGAGGATCCAGCGGTCCAGCTCGGCGGTCTTGTCACTGTCCTCGGCGACCCGCAGGAACTCGGCCGGCGTGAACAGCACCCCCTGCGAGGAACGCCAGCGCGCCTGAGCGGAGACCGCCTTGATCCGGCCGTTCTGCAGACACACCACCGGCTGGTGCAGCAGCGTGAACTCCCCGTCGTGCAGCGCGGCGCGCAGGCGCGTGGCCAGCTCCGCCTTGCGGACGACGTCCTGCTGCATCTGGGGCCGGTACAGCTCGACCCGGCCCTTCCCGGCGGATTTCGCGCGGTACATCGCCAGGTCGGCGTTGCGCAGCAGCTCTCCCGCGCCGAGGCCCGGCTCGGCGAAGGCGGCGCCGATGGAGGCGTTCACCCGGACATCGTTGCCGTCGATGGCGTACGGGTGGGAGAGGGTCACCCTGAGGCGGTCGGCGAGCTCCAGGATGTTCCGCTCCCGGGCGGCACGGTCCCGGGTGCCGTCCCCGACGATCAGGGCCGCGAACTCGTCGCCGCCCAGCCGGGAGGCGGTGTCCCCCTGCCGGACCGCTTCCTGGAGTCTGCGGGCCGCCTGCACGAGCAGTTCGTCCCCTGCCTGGTGCCCGATCGTGTCGTTGACCGCCTTGAAGCCGTCCAGGTCGATGAAGAGCACGGCCGTGCCGCGCAGGGCGGCACCCCGGTCGCTGGCGCGGCGGCCGGACAGGGCCTGCTGCACCCGCTGGGTGAACAGCGCGCGGTTGGGCAGGTCGGTGAGCGGGTCGTGCTCGGCGTTGTGCTGCAACTGCGCCTGCAGGCGCACCCTTTCGGTCACGTCCCGGCTGTTGAAGATCAGCCCGCCGTGGTGGCGGTTGACGGTCGACTCGACGTTGAGCCAGCCGCCGTCGCCCGAGCGGAACCGGCACTCGATGCGCGTGGTGGGTTCCTCGAGCGGGTTGGCGGCGAGGAAGCGGCGCACCTCGTGCACCACGCAGCCCAGGTCCTCCGGGTGGATGAGACCGGCCAGCTCGGTGCCCACCAGTTCCTCGGCGGGGCGGCCGTAGACCCCGGCGGCGGCCGGGGAGACGTACCGCAGGATGCCGTTGGGCGCGGCGATCATGATGACGTCGCTGGAGCCCTGCACCAGGGACCGGAAGTGGTTCTCCTTCTGCGCCAGTTCCTGGGTGAGGGTGATGTTGTCCAGCAGCATGATGCCCTGCCGGATGACGAGCGCCAGCACCACGGCACCCGCGGTGATCAGCACGACGTGATCGGGTCTGCGGCCGTTGAGGACGTTGTACAGGATGCCCAGGGTGCA
The DNA here is from genome assembly GCF_016741775.1 of Streptomyces actinomycinicus. GTDB lineage: Bacteria > Actinomycetota > Actinomycetes > Streptomycetales > Streptomycetaceae > Streptomyces > Streptomyces actinomycinicus. The sequence continues at coordinate 41,008 of NZ_JAERRK010000024.1, forward strand.
CACGGCTGCGGCGAGGTACGGGGTGAGGGCCGCGAGGGAGCCGGTGAGCGGCCGGCCGGCCGGGTACCGGCTGTGTTCGCCGCCCGGTGCGGGCGCCGGGTACCGGCTCTGTTCACCGCCCGGCGCGGGCAGGGCGGCGTACTGGTGGCCGGTGCTCCGCTGCCCGGGCACGTGCTCGTGGACCACGCGGGTGTGCCCGTCCGCCGCACCCGCGTCCTGGGCGCCCCGGCTGCGGGGGGTGGCCCAGGGGGCGTAGGCGAGCAGCAGGGAACCGGCGAACCAGCCCGCGTCCAGCAGTTGTCCGGAGCGGTAGCTGCTGTGCAGCAGCGGCGAGGTGAACAGCGCGTCGCACATGACGGTCAGCGCGAGCGCGCCGATCGCGGTGTTCACCGCCGTACGGTTGCCCGGCGCGCGCCGGAAGTGCAGCGCGAGGACCATGCTGACCAGCGCGATGTCGAGCAGCGGGTACGCCAGCGACAGCGCGGTCTGCGCCACGCCGGCCCCGTCGAACCTGGCCGTCTGGGCGAGGGCGAGGCTCCACGACAGGGTGAGCAGCGAGCCGCCGATCAGCCAGGCGTCCAGCCCCAGGCAGATCCAGCCCGCCCTCGTCACCGGTCGCTTGGCGAGCACCAGCAGGCCCACGATGGCGGGCGGCGCGAAGCACAGGAAGAACAGGTCCGCGTAACTGGGACTGGGCACGTCGACGTCCAGGACGACCTCGTACCACCCCCAGACCGCGTTGCCCAGGGAGGTCATCGTGGCCGAGAGGGCGAACAGCAGCCAGGCCGAGCGGAAGCGGACGCGCGAGCCACGGGCGTACTGGAAGCAGGAGACGGCGGCCGCGCCGGCCGCCGCGCTCAGTCCGAAGTCGCCCATGATGTCGGCGACTTCCTTGGTGCCCCAGCCGAACGCGGCTCCGGCACCGTAGGCCGCGCAGACGAGGGCGAGCACGAGCTGCTCCACGAGGCGCGGGCTGTCGCCGACCGTCGGCCGGCGTGGCGGCGCCTGCTGCGGGTGCGGTGCGCGCACGGCCCCGTCGAGGGGGCTCGTGACCGAGGGCGGCGCGCTCACCGGGGCCTCCCCGTACGCGCGGCTCCCGGGTCCCGGCGGTCCCGGCTCGCTGGATGCGCATGCCTGCGGCGGCCGCTGTGCCTGCGGTGCTGCTGACTGTGGTGGCTGGTGTGATGGCCGCGCCGGCGCGCGGCCGTCCGCCAGGGTCGCCGTCGGCGGCTCCGCCGCGTCGGATCGTTCGTCCATAGGCCGTGCATCGCCCGTCGCCCCCCTCACAGATCTCAACTGTCCATCCCCGGCGCCGAACGGTCAGCGGCGCAGCCCCTGTCCGGGACGATACACCAGGATCGTCACTCAGGGACATAGCTTCTCTACGCTCCGTGACGACCAGCGGCGATGCGGGCACGGCCCGCGTCCGAAAGGTTGCGGAGGGTGCCTGGAAGCGGGATTACCGCCCGTTTGCGCCCGTCGTGAGGATCACGTTCCGCAGGGGCTCGCCGTTCACGAACCGGGTCAGCTGGTCGGCGATCAGCCGCTCGGCGCGCGGCAGGAAGGCCGAGGAGGGCCCGCCCACGTGCGGGGTGATCAGCACTCCGGGCGCCTGCCACAAGGGATGTCCCGGCGGCAGCGGCTCCGGATCGGTCACGTCCAGGGCGGCGGTGATCCGGCCCGTCTCCACCTCGGTCAGCAGCGCGTTCGTGTCGACCACGGGCCCGCGTGCGACGTTCACGAGCAGCGCCCCGTCCTTCATCCGCGCCAGGAAGCCGGCGTCGACCAGGCCCAGGGTGGCCTCTGTGAGCGGCGTGCAGAGGATCACGACGTCCGCTTCCGGGAGCAGTGAAAGCACATCGGTGATCGGGTGCACAAGACCGCGCGCCGTGGTGCGCCGGGAGCGCGCGATGCGCGCCACCCGCGCGACTTCGAACGGTGCGAGCCGGTCCTCGATCGCGGCTCCGATGGACCCGTACCCGACGATGAGGACGTTCTTGTCGGCGAGCGAAGGCCGGAACACGCCCTCCCAGTGCTCCTTCTCCTGGGCGCGCACGAAGCCGGGGATGCCGCGCAGCGCGGCGAGGGTCAGGGTGAGCGCCAGCTCGGCCGTGCTCGTCTCGTGCACCCCGCGCGCGTTGCACAGCTGCACGCCCGGCGCGATGGCCGACATCCGTGCGGTGATGTCGTCGACGCCGGCGGTGAGCGTCTGGATGACCCGGACGTTCGTCAGCTGCTCCAGCGGACGCACCTTCACCGGCCACCGCTTCATGTACGGCACCACGTAGAAGACGCACTCGGCGGGGTCACCGGGAAACGGCTGGTCACCGTCGTCTCCCCCGTCCCAGAACAGGTACCGGGGGCCGTCGGGCAGTCCCTTGATCTCCTCGGGCGGAAGGGGAAGCCACACGTCTGAAGTCATGCGAGGAGGCTATGTCAGGCGCCTGCGCGTGCAGAGGTTAGGTTGGTGGCCGGTCAGAGGGAGGTTCACGAGCAGGTGGAGCGCAGGACGATCGGCGCGGGGGGACTCGCGGTGGGGGCCGTCGGACTCGGGTGCATGCCCATGAGCTGGGCGTACAGCGGATCACGGCAGCGGGGCGAGGAGTCGGTGAGAACCGTGCACCGGGCGCTGGATCTGGGCTCGGACCTCCTGGACACGGCGGACATGTACGGCCCGTTCACCAACGAGCTGCTGCTGGGCAGGGTGCTCAAGGAACGGCGCCGGGACGCCTTCGTGTCCACCAAGGTGGGTCTGCTGGTGGGCGAGCAGCACATCGTGGCCAACGGCCGCCCCGGCTACGTGAAGCGGGCCTGTGACGCCTCGCTGCGCCGGCTCCAGACGGACGTGATCGACCTGTACCAGCTGCACCGCGCCGACCCCGAGGTGCCCGTCGAGGAGACGTGGGGCGCGATGGCGGACCTGGTGCGGGCCGGGAAGGTACGGGCGCTCGGCCTGTGCGCGGTCGGGGCGCGCGGCGGCCGCCGCTCGGGGTCGGGGCTGTACGACGGCACGCTGCGCCAGTTGCAGCGGGTGCAGCAGGTGTTCCCGGTGAGCGCGGTGCAGGCGGAGCTGTCGGTGTGGTCGCCGGAGGCGCTGCAGGCGCTGCTGCCGTGGTGCGCCGCGCGCGGCGTGGGCTTCCTGGCGGCGATGCCGCTGGGCAACGGCTTCCTGTCCGGCACGCTCACCCCGGGCGAGGGCTTCGAACCGGACGACGTGCGCGCACGCCACCCCCGGTTCACCGCCGAGATGATGGCGGCCAACCAGCCGATCGTCGCCGGTCTGCGGCGCATCGCCCGCCGGCACGGCGAGGACGTCACCCCGGCGCAGGTGGCGCTGGCCTGGACGCTGGCGCAGGGCCGCCACGTGATCGCGCTGCCGGGCACCAAGCAGGAACGCTGGGCCGCTCAGAACGCGGCGGCCGCCGGGCTGCGGCTGACCGGGAAGGACCTGGCGGAGGTGTCCCGGCTGCCGGCGGCCCAGGGGTCCTGGGACTGAGGTTCCCGCCCTCGTTTTCCCGGGATCGGGAACCCGAGGCCCAGGGGTCCTGGGACTGAGGTTCCCGCCCTCGTTTTCCCGGGATCGGGAACCCGAGGCCCAGGGGTCCTGGGGCTGAGGTTCCCTCCCTCGTTTTCCCGGGATCGGGAACCCGGGCGGCGCGGGCGGAGTATGAGAGGGAGAGAGCCTGCCTGGGACCGCCGCCCCGAAGGGAACCGTGATCGTGCGACGTCGAGCTGTACCGGCCGTCCTGGCCGCGACCGCCCTCCTGCTGACGGCCGCCTGTTCCTCCGGGGGCGGGGGCTCGCCGGGCAGGACGCCGGCGGCCACGGCGTCGGGCGCCGGCCCGTCCGGGCAGGGCACGGGGTCGGCGCCCCCGGCCCAGGGCTCGGTGAAGGTGCTGCGCACGGTGGCCGAGGGCCTCAAGACGCCGTGGGGACTGGCTCCGCTGCCCGGCGGCGACGGCGTGCTGGTCTCCTCCCGGGACGAGGGCACGATCACCCGGATCGACGGGAAGACCGGCCGGAAGACCGAGCTGGGCACGGTGTCCGGGGTCTCGCCGGCCGGTGAGGGCGGCCTGCTGGGCATCGCCCTCTCCCCCGACTACGCCTCGGACCACATGATCTACGCCTACTTCACCTCGGCCTCGGACAACCGCGTCGTCCGCATGCTGTACGACGAGCAGCGGCCGGCCGGTGAGCAACTGGGCGCCCCGGACACGGTGTTCAAGGGCATCCCCAAGGGCTTCATCCACAACGGCGGCCGGATCGCGTTCGGCCCGGACGGCATGCTGTACGCCGGCACCGGCGAGAGCGGGCGGCGCGGCCTCGCGCAGGACCGGAAGTCGCTGGGCGGCAAGATCCTGCGGCTGACCCCGGAGGGCGAACCGGCGCCGGGCAACCCGTTCCCCGGTTCGCCGGTGTACTCGTACGGCCACCGGAACGTCCAGGGGCTGGCCTGGGACGACAGACAGCGGCTGTTCGCCTCGGAGTTCGGCCAGGACACCTGGGACGAGCTGAACGCGATCAAGCCGGGCGACAATTACGGCTGGCCGGAGGCCGAGGGCAAGTCCTCCGAAGCCGGCGTGCACGACCCGCTGGCGCAGTGGCACACGGACGACGCCTCCCCCAGCGGCATCGCCTGGGTGAACGGCGTCATCTGGATGGCGGGCCTGAAGGGCAACCGCCTGTGGCGCATCCCGCTGAACGGCACGTCCGCCTCGGCCGCCCCGCAGGCGTTCCTCCGGGGCACCTACGGCCGTCTGCGCACGGTGGCGGCTGCGGACGGCGACAGGGTCTGGCTGGTCACCAGCAACACCGACGGCCGGGGCACGCCGAAGAAGGGCGACGACCGGGTGCTGGAGGTACAGGTGAAGTGATCCCGGCCCGCAGGTGGGAACCGGCGGCGGCCTTCACCGAGGCCGCCTCAGCCGTCGCCGTCCCGGCCCGGACGGCCTTCGGCCGGTGGCTTTTCCGGCAGCCGTATCACCGCCGTTCCGGAGGCCAGGTCTATGGGCCCGCGGCCGGGATCGTTGTCGCCGACGTCCTCGCGGGTCAGTTCGAGCCGGTTCTCCTCGTCCCGGGTGTGCTTGCGGCCAGGTGCGAACAGTTCCTCGAAGGCGTTGAACACGGCTCCCCCTCACTGCCGGTCTTCCCGGACCACTCCAGCGTAGGGCTCAGCCCGGCGTTTCGGCGGGGAGCGGCTGCGCGGCGAACAGTTCCAGCCGGTGCGCCACCGCCGCCGCCTCGCCCCGGCCGGAGACGCCGAGCTTGCTGAGGATGTTGGACACGTGGACGCTCGCGGTCTTCGGGGAGATGAACAGCGCCTCGGCTATCTGGCGGTTGGTGCGGCCGGCCGCGACCAGGCCGAGGACGTCCCGCTCCCGGCTGGTGAGGCCGAGCGCCGCCGCCGGGTCGGCGGGGGCGGAGTCCCGGCCCGGGCCCGGCCGTGGCCCGGGGCCGAGGGTGAGGCGGGCCCGCTGGGCGAGGCGGGCGACGGCGTCGGCCAGGGGGCGGGCGCCGAGGCGGTCGGCCACCTCGGCGGCCGTCCGCAGCAGTTCCACCGCGCGCTCGCGTTCGGCGTCGCCGCCCTCGGCCAGCAGCACCCCGGCCAGGCGGTGACGGACCCGGGCGAGGTCGTACGGGCGGTCCAGGCACTCGAAGGCGGTGACGACCGGCGTCCAGGTGTCCTTGGTGTCCCGGCCCTGCGCCCGCAGGAGTTCGGCTCGGGTCCACTGCCCGTAGGCCGACCAGAGGGGGACGTCGGTGGTGAGGGTCCGTGCGGCGGCCGAGAGGCGGTCGAGGGTCTCGGCACGGCCGGGCTGGGCGGCCGGGAGGGTACGGACGCCGGCCTCGGCGGTCGCGGCGGCCAGCAGCAGCGGCCAGGCCAGGCGGTGGGTGCCGGGCGGGAAGCCGGCGTCCAGGGCCGGGAGCAGTGCCGCGCGGGTGTCGGCCGTGCGGCCCTCCGCGGCGGCGATGCCGAGGGTGATGCGGGCCAGCGGCAGGGACTGCTGGGGTCTGGGGTCGTGGGTGCCGTACCAGGAGCGGGCGGAGGCGAGCTGGCGGCCGGCCTCGGCGAGGTCGCCGCGGTGCAGGGCGAGGTGGGCCAGGCGCAGGGCGCCCGCGCCGCGCGGTTTGGCGCTGTGGTCGCCGTGGGTCGCGTGCGCGGCGGCCTCGGCGGCCTCCTCCCACCGGCCGAGCGCGTAGAGCGCGTCGGAGAGGTTGCCCCAGGCCCAGGCGCCGGAGTCCAGCAGTCCGTACCGGCGGCAGAAGTCGATGCCCTCGCGCAGCAGCGGGACGGCCTCCCGGTCCCTCCCGACGCTGCGCAGCGCGGACGGCAGGTTCACGTAGGCGCGGCCCGCGACCGGGTGCAGGCCCTCCTCCCGGGTCTCGCGCAGGACCTGCCGCATCTGCTCGAGGCCGGTGCGGTGGTCGCCGGCCTCCACCGTCAGGCCGCCCAGGGTGAGCAGGGCGTGCAGTTCGGTCTCCCGGGCACCCACCATCCGTGCGTACTGCACCGCCCGTTCGGCGGCGGCGAGGGCCTCGGGGCCGGGGCGGTGCTGCATGGACCAGGTGGCGGCGACCGCCAGTACCTCGGCGTGCACCTCGGACGGCGGCAGGCCGCGCACCAGGTCCTGGGCGGTGGCCAGTTCCTGCCAGCCGTCGCCGCGGGCCATGGCCTGCACCAGCCGGGAGCGTTGCACCCAGAACCAGGCGGCGCGCAGCGGGTCCGGCTCGTCCTCCAGGAGGCGGACGGCCCGCTTGGTGATCTTCAGGGCGCGTTCGCGTTCGCCGCCGAAGCGGCCCGCCACGGCCGCCTCGGCCATCAGGTCGAGGTAGCGCAGCGGGGTGGTGACCGGGTCGCAGCCGCACGGGGGGTAGACCTCCGTGTAGTCGACCGGGCGCAGGGCGGCGCGCACCTCTTCGGGGGCGCTGTCCCACAGCTCCATCGCCCGTTCCAGCAGCCCGAGTTGTTCGGTGTAGGCGTGCCGGCGGCGGGCGACGACGGAGGCGGCCAGGACGGCGGGCAGGGCCTTCGCCGCGTCGTGCGCGTGGTACCAGTAGCTGGCCAGGCGCATCACGCGGGCGTCGGCGGGGACGAGGGTGGGGTCGGTCTCCAGGGCCTCGGCACACCGGCGGTTGAGCCGGGAGCGTTCCCCGGGCAGCAGGTCGTCGGCGACGGCCTCGCGGACCAGGGAGTGCCGGAAGCGGTAGCCGTCGCCGGCCCGGGTGACGGTGAGGATGTTGGCACCGACGGCGGCGCGCAGCGCGTCGATGAGGTCGTCCTCGGAGAGCTGGGCCACGGCGGCGATCAGCCGGTACTCCACCGTCGAACCGCCCTCGGCGACGATCCGGGCGACCCGCTGGGCGCTCTCGGGCAGTGCCTCGACGCGCACCAGGAGCAGGTCGCGCAGGGAGTCGGACAGGCCGGTGCAGTTGCCGTCGTAGGTGGCGACGGCGAGTTCCTCGATGAAGAAGGCGTTGCCGTCGGAGCGTTCGTAGATCTCGTCGGCCTGGGCGGGGTCGGGTTCGGCGGCGAGGATGCCGGCGAGCTGACGGCCCGCCTCCTCACGGGTGAACCGGGCGAGTTCGATGCGGCGGACGGTGCGCAGCCGGTCGAGTTCGGCGAGCAGGGGGCGCAGCGGGTGGCGGCGGTGGATGTCGTCGGAGCGGTAGGTGGCCAGGACCAGCAGGCGGCCGGCGCGCAGGGTGCGGAAGAGGTAGGCGAGCAGGTGGCGGGTGGAGGCGTCGGCCCAGTGCAGGTCCTCCAGGACCAGCACGACGGTGTGGGCGGCGGCGACCCGTTCCAGGAGGCGGGCGGTGAGTTCGAACAGGCGGGCCATGCCCTGTTCGTCGTGACGGCCGGCGCCGGCCTCGCCGAGATCGGGCAGCAGCCGGGCCAGTTCTTCCTCCTGGCCCGCCGCAGCGGCGGCGAACTCCTCCGGCACGGCGTCGCGCAGGGCGCGCAGCGCGGTGGAGAACGGCGCGAACGGCAGACCGTCGGCACCGATCTCCACACAGCCGCCGACCGCGACGACCGCGCGCCGGGCGGCGGCCGTGGCGAACTCCTCCACGAGGCGGGTCTTGCCCACGCCGGCCTCACCGCCGAGCAGCAGCGCCTGCGGCTCGGCCGCGGCGGCACGGGCGAGCGCGTCGTTCAGCGTGTCCAACTCGTCGGTACGGCCGACGAAAACGGGACTGACGGACCTGGTCTCCACGGTCCCGAGCATCGCACGGGGCCGGGACGCCGGGGCACCGGTTTTCCACAGGACCGGTCCGATCGTCGTACCGGTAACCGGATCTGTCGTACCGGCAGACGAAAGGGCCGTACGACTCTGCCGGAGAGTCGTACGACCCTGGGGTGCTGAGCGGCCGACCCCCGTACGGCCGCCCTCCCCGGCCGTGGTCACGCGGTGCGCGGCAGCCGGTGCCGGCGGGGCCGGTCGGTATGGGACTCGGCGGCCGCGGTTCCGTCACCGGCGCTCGCCGCCCGGCGGGCGGCGCGGCGGGAACGTACGGCTTCCCGGGCCAGGCGCTCCTGCTGGGCCACACGGCGCAGTTCGGCGGAGCGGACCCGGTGGAGGTCGAGTGCGTGCATGGCGGTCTCCTTCGGAGAGTCGGTGTCGTGCGTCGCTTTCTGCGATGCCTTCACTTTCGTCTCTCAGGGAGGTGCGCCACATCGGGAGAGTTCCGCATCTTCGGGCGGCCGGCGGCCCGCACGCGCGCGTAAGGGGCCTCAGGGCGTCCATAAGGTGGTACCGGACTCCCTAAGGCCCCCGGGAGCTGCGGCTTCTCAGCCGGCCGAGGGCAGGCCGAGCAGTGCGTCGGAGTACTTCAGGACGGCCAGGAGCAGACCGATGACGCCGAGCGAGACACCCGCCCAGGCGACCGACCTGATCCAGGCGGCCTGGGGGCGGCCGGGGGCGCCGAACGCGGGACGGGCCAGTACGACGACGCCGGTGAGCAGGGCGGTCAGGGCGAACAGGCCGGCCCACAGGGCGGTGGTGTGCCAGGCGTCGCCGTAGACCTCCTTGATCTGCTGGGAGACACCCGCCGTGGTGGAGGTCCGGAGCTGGCCGACGAGCTGCTCGCGGGCGGATGCGACGGTGCCGATCCAGCCGCCGGTGAGGGAGACCAGGCCGAGTGCGGCGGAGACGACGGCACCGGCGCCCTGGCCGACCCCCGAGCGCACCACGTCACCGACGGCATCCACCCCGTCCAGGCCGTCCGCGCCGTCCAAGCCGTCCAAGCCGTCCAAGCCGTCCAGGCCGTCCGCGCCGTCCACCGCCCCGTCGGCCGTCCCGTCGGCCGCCCTGGGCTCCTCCGCGGTCGCCGTCCTCGGCGCCTCGGCGGTCGCCGTCCTCGTCTCGTCGTCCTTGTGCGCCCCGGTGCCGCCCGTGGCGCCTTCCGTTGTCTTCGTTGCCATGCCCGGCACCGTACGGACGCTGTCTGAGAGGTCTCTTAATGATCGCCGTGCGCGGTACCCGCGCGTGCCGCACGCCACTCGGGCGCGAGGACCGCCCAGATCTCGGTGCTGGTGCGCACCCCCCGGTGCAGGTAGTTCTCGCGGAACAGACCCTCGCGGGTCATGCCGAGCCGCCGGGCCACGGCGATGCTCGGCTCGTTGGCCGCGGACACGTACCACTCCACGCGGTGCATGCCGCGCTCCTCGAAGGCCCAGTCGAGCAGCACCCGCATGCCGCGCGTGACCAGTCCGCGCCCGGCCGCCGCCGGCTCCAGCCAGCAGCCGGCCTCGCAGACCCCGCCCGGGGTGTCCCAGACGCGGAACAGCAGCCCCCCGACGAGCGTGCCGTCGAGCCAGATGCCGTGCACGCTGCCGGCGTCGGCACTGCGCTTGTCGGCGTACGACTTCAGCCAGGCGTGCGCGCCGGCGAGGTCGGACACCACGTCCGGCAGGCCGACGTGGCGGCCGATGAACTCCCGGCCCCGGTCTATGTTGGCCAGGAGTTCCGCGGCGTGCCAGACCTCGAGGGGCTTCAGTTCGGCGCCGTCACCGAGCGATGTCGCGTACATCGTGCTGCTCTTCCTTCCGCAGTTCGTCCACCGGGACCCGGCCGAGCCTCTCATGCGCGGCGCGGCACTCGGGCGGCTCGGTGCCTCGGGGCGACGGCGGCGGCCAGGGCGATGCCGAACATGGCGATGACTTGTCCCCGCTGAGCACGGACGCGAGGAAGGCCGAGACCATGATGACCGCGGCGGAGTCGGTCACGCGGCTGGTCCCGGTGAGGCCCGGGCGGACGGCGCGCCGGTTGTCACCGGTCTCCAGCCACTCCCCGTACATCCGGCTGACCAGGAAGACCTGGCGGTCCGTTCCGTCCGGCGCTTCAGTCGAACTGGTCTCCGAGTGCCATGACCATCGTCCCGGCGACCAGCAGCCACAGGGCCCTGCGCGTACGGCCCGTGGCACCGAGGACGGCGGCGGGGGCGCACACGGCGGCGCCGAGCGCGTAGGCGGCGGGGACCAGGGCCGGGGCGGAGCCGGTGAGCCGGAGCAGCGCGGCGGCCAGTCCGGCGAGGGTCAGCAGCGCCCCGCTGCCGGCGGCGGTCCAGCGGGCCCGCCGGGCGTCCCCGGCCTGCTCCTCCGCGTCGTCCGCCGCCGCCTCGTGCGCGTCGTCCGTCCCGGTTATCGCGGGCTCGGTGTCGGAATCGGTGCTTCCACTCATGGCGGGCGAGCGTAGCGCCTCCGGCCGGGTGACCGGACGCGGGGCCGGTCCCGAACGGCCCGCTGACCCGGGAACGCGACGGCCCCGGAGGACACGCCTCCGGGGCCGTCGCAGGGCCGTGCGGCAGCCGGCTCAGCCCTCGCTGACGCCCAGCTTCTCCAGGATCAGTTCCTTGACGCGGGCCGCGTCGGCCTGGCCGCGGGTGGCCTTCATGACCGCGCCGACCAGGGCACCGGCCGCGGCCACCTTGCCGCCGCGGATCTTGTCCGCGATGGCCGGGTTGCCGGCGATGGCCTCCTCGACGGCAGTGGTCAGGGCGCCCTCGTCCGAGACGACCTTCAGACCGCGCTTGTCGACGACCTCGTCCGGGGTGCCCTCGCCCGCGAGGACGCCCTCGATGACCTGGCGGGCCAGCTTGTCGTTCAGGTCACCCTTCGCGACCAGCTCGGTGACCCGGGCGACCTGCTGCGGGGTGATCGCCAGCTCGTCCAGGGCCGTGCCGGACTCGTTGGCGCTGCGCGCCAGTTCGCCCATCCACCACTTGCGGGCGGAGGCCGCGTCGGCACCGGCGTCGATCGTGGCGACGATCGGGTCCAGCGCACCGGCGTTGATGATCGCCTGCATGTCGGTTCCGGAGATGCCCCACTCGGCGAGGAGCCGGGTGCGGCGGGCCAGCGGCAGTTCGGGCAGGGCCGCGCGGATCTCCTCGACCCACTCGCGCGAGGGCGCGACGGGGACCAGGTCGGGCTCCGGGAAGTACCGGTAGTCCTCGGCCTCTTCCTTGACGCGGCCCGAGGTGGTGGACCCGGTGTCCTCGTGGAAGTGGCGCGTCTCCTGGACGATCGTGCCGCCGGAGGACAGTACGGCCGCGTGCCGCTGGATCTCGAAGCGGGCCGCACGCTCCACGGACCGCAGCGAGTTGACGTTCTTCGTCTCCGAGCGGGTGCCGAACTTGTCGGCGCCCTTGGGCATCAGCGACAGGTTCACGTCGCAGCGCATCTGGCCCATCTCCATGCGGGCCTCGGACACGCCGAGGGCACGGATCAGCTCGCGCAGCTCGCGGACGTACGCCTTCGCCACCTCGGGAGCGCGCTCACCGGCGCCGACGATGGGCTTGGTGACGATCTCGATGAGCGGGATGCCGGCGCGGTTGTAGTCCAGCAGGGAGTGGGACGCACCGTGGATACGGCCGGTGGCGCCGCCGACGTGCGTCGACTTGCCGGTGTCCTCCTCCATGTGGGCGCGCTCGATCTCCACGCGGAAGGTCGTCCCGTCCTCCAGCTGTACGTCGAGGTAGCCGTCGAAGGCGATCGGCTCGTCGTACTGGGAGGTCTGGAAGTTCTTCGGCATGTCCGGATAGAAGTAGTTCTTCCGGGCGAAGCGGCACCACTCGGCGATCTCGCAGTTCAGCGCGAGACCGATCTTGATCGCCGACTCGACGCCGGTCGCGTTGACGACCGGGAGCGCGCCGGGCAGGCCGAGGCAGGTCGGGCAGGTCTGCGAGTTGGGCTCGGCGCCCAGCTCGGTCGAACAGCCGCAGAACATCTTCGTCTTGGTGCCGAGTTCGACGTGGACCTCGAGGCCCATGACGGGGTCGTAGGACGCCAGCGCGTCCTCGTACGACACCAGGTCGGTCGTGGTGGTCACGGTGAAACTTCCCTCTCAGCCCAGCAGGACGTCGTCGTCGCCCAGCCGCTTCAGCTCGCGGTAGAGGATGGCGAGGCCGGTGACGATGGCGGCGGCGGACACGGCGGCGTCGATCAGGCGCAGCGTGTCGCTCTCGGCGCGGGCCAGCTTGGCCTGCTTGGCGACACCGACCGCGCCGAACGCGGTGGTGGCCATGGTCAGGTACAGGCCGGACTTGGACTTCTTGAAGCCCTTGGCCTTGGACAGTGCCTTGCTCACAGCGACGGAGCCTCCTCCAGCAGCGGGTGCCCCCACTTTTCCACGAAGGCGGCCTCGACGGCGGCGCCCACCTTGTACAGCCGGTCGTCCTGCATCGCCGGGGCGATGATCTGCAGGCCCACCGGGAGGTTGTCCTCCGGGGCGAGGCCGCAGGGCAGGGACATGGCCGCGTTGCCCGCCAGGTTGGTCGGGATGGTGCACAGGTCCGCGAGGTACATCGCCATCGGGTCGTCGGCGCGCTCGCCGATCGCGAAGGCGGTGGTCGGCGTCGTCGGCGAGACGATGACGTCGACCTGCTCGAAGGCCTTTTCGAAGTCCCGCGTGATGAGCGTGCGGACCTTCTGCGCCGAGCCGTAGTACGCGTCGTAGTAGCCGCTCGACAGGGCGTACGTGCCGAGCATGATGCGGCGCTTGACCTCGGGGCCGAATCCGGCCTCACGGGTGAGGGAGGTGACCTCCTCGGCCGAGCGGCTGCCGTCGTCACCGGTCCGCCGGCCGTAGCGCAGGCCGTCGAAGCGGGCGAGGTTGGAGGAGCACTCGGACGGCGCGATCAGGTAGTACGCCGACAGGGCGAGGTCGAAGGACGGGCAGTCCAGCTCGACGATCTCGGCGCCCAGCTCCTTGAGCAGCTCGACCGACTCGTCGAAGCGCTGGATCACGCCGGCCTGGTAGCCCTCGCCGCGGAACTGCTTGACCACGCCGACGCGCATGCCGGCGACGGAGCCGTTGCGGGCGGCCTCGACGACCGGCGGGACCGGGGCGTCGATGGAGGTGGAGTCCAGCGGGTCGTGCCCGGCGATCACCTCGTGCAGCAGCGCCGCGTCCAGGACCGTACGGGCACAGGGGCCGCCCTGGTCGAGGGAGGACGAGAAGGCGACCATGCCGAAGCGGGACACCGCCCCGTAGGTGGGCTTCACGCCGACCGTGCCGGTGACGGACGCCGGCTGGCGGATGGAGCCGCCGGTGTCGGTGCCGATGGCGAGCGGGGCCTGGAAGGCGGCGAGGGCGGCGGAGGAGCCACCGCCGGAGCCACCGGGGATCTTGGTGAGGTCCCAGGGGTTGCCGGTCGGGCCGTAGGCGCTGTTCTCGGTGGAGGACCCCATGGCGAACTCGTCCATGTTGGTCTTGCCGAGGATCACGACGTCGGCGGCCTTCAGCCGCTTGGTGAGCGTCGCGTCGTACGGCGGGATCCAGCCCTCGAGGATCTTCGAGCCGACGGTGGTCGGCACGCCCTCGGTGGTGAAGATGTCCTTGAGCGCGAGCGGGACGCCGGCCAGCGGGCCGAGCTTCTCGCCGCGGGCCCGCTTCTCGTCCACGGCACGGGCCTGGGCGAGGGCGCCCTCGCGGTCCACGTGCAGGAAGGCGTGCACCTTCTCGTCGACGGCCTCGATGCGGGCGAGGTGGGCCTCGGTGACCTCGACGGCCGTCAGCTCGCCGGAGGCGATCTTCTCGGCGATCTGTGCGGCCGTGAGCTTGATGATGTTGCTGTCCGTCATGGTGGTCACTCCTCCCCCAGGATCTGCGGCACCTTGAAACGCTGCTGCTCCTGGGCCGGGGCGCCGGAGAGCGCCTGCTCGGGGGTGAGCGAGGGACGGACCTCGTCCGGCCGCATGACGTTCGTCAGCGGCAGCGGGTGCGAGGTCGGCGGTACGTCTTGGTCGGCGACCTCGCTGACGCGGGCGACCGCGCCGATGATGTCGTCCAGCTGGCCCGCGAAGTGGTCGAGTTCTTCGGGCTTCAGCTCCAGACGCGCCAGCCGGGCGAGGTGGGCGACCTCCTCGCGCGTGATGCCAGGCATGCAGCGATCCTCTGGGGTGAGTGTGGGTGTATTGGGGCCAATCCTATGGGGCGGCCCCCGGTAGCCGTGAAACGGTTTCCCCGGGGCCCGCCGTCAGGGGCGCCTGTTGTCCCACACGGCGCTCTCCAGGAAGTGGTTGTCGTACCGGTCCTGCACGGCGAGCAGGCTTTCCCGGGAGGCCTCGCCGAGCGCGACACGGCGCAGATGGCGGAAGTACTCGAAGCGCTCGACGCCCGGGGTGAGGACGATGAGCAGGTCGGCGTCGGCACCCGGCACGGCGGCGAAGGCGTGCGGCCTGCCGGGCGGGACGACGACCAGGTCGCCGGGGCCGGCGGTGACGACGTCGTCGCCGGACAGGATGTCGGCGGCGCCGTCCAGCAGGAAGAACATCTCGGCGGAGTTGTCGTGCCAGTGCGGCTCGGCGCCGTCGGCGCCCGCCGTGAGGGTGACGCGCTGGGTGGACAGGGCGCCGCCGGTCCGGCTGCTGTCGGCCAGCAGCCGGACGGTGACGGGCGCGCGGCCGACGACCTCCGCCTCGGCCGCCCGGACGATCACGGACTCGTCGAACTTCGGAACGAACAGGGACATCTCGAAACCCCCTGGTGACGGTGGGCCCGCGGTCGGACGGGGACGAGCGGTGCGGCGCTGATCAGCGCGAGGCGCGGTGGCGAAGTGGACACCTGAGGCGGCGGTCTCCGCACCGCCGTGCGCAGCACTGTCAGCGTGTCGACGAGAGGGACGAGTGCCACGCAGGCCATGAACCACGCCTCGGCGCGGGCGCCGGTGAGCAGGGCGGGGAAGATCAGCCCGAGGGTGCCGTCCCCAGGTCCCTGGACGGGCGGGCGGGCACGGGCGTCGCCGCGCGGGCCGGCCGGGGCGGGCGGGAAGACTACTCGGCGGCCGGCAGAGCCGCAGGCGGCCGTTGCCACCCCCGCGATCCCCGCGCCAGCAACCACGCCGTCGCCTCCTCCGGCGGCATGGCCGCGGCGACCAGCCACCCCTGCACGGCGTCGCAGCCCAGATCCCGCAGCCGCTCCCACGTCTCGTCGTCCTCCACACCCTCGGCGACGACGAGCAGGCCGAGCGAATGGGCCAGGTCGACGGTGCAGCGCACGATCTCGGCGTCCTCGGTGTCGACGGCCAGCCGGGCCACGAAGGAACGGTCGATCTTCAGCTCGCTGACCGGCAGCCGCCGCAGATGTACCAGCGAGGAATAGCCGGTGCCGAAGTCGTCGAGGGACATCTTCACGCCGTGCCCGGTGAGCCCGGCGAGGGTGTCGGCGGCCCGCTGCGGGTCCTCCAGCAGGACGTGTTCCGTTATCTCCAGCTGGAGCGCTCCGGCCGGGACCCCGTGCCGGGCGAGGCGCGCGGCGACCGACCCGGCGAACCCCGGGGTGTGGACGTCACGCGGGGAGACGTTGACGGCGACCGGGACCCTGAGGCCCTGCGCACGCCACTTCGCGACCTGCCCGAGCGCGGTCTCCAGCACGTACTCGGTGAGGTGGGGCATCAGCCCCGAGGACTCGGCTATCGCTATGAACTCGTCCGGCGGCACCTTCCCGCGCTCGGGATGCACCCAGCGGACCAGCGCCTCGAGGCCGGCCACCTGTCCGTCGAAGCGGACCTTGGGCTGGTAGTGCAGCTGGACCTCCTGCGCGTCCAGGGCGCGGCGCAGGTCGCCCAGCAGGCCGAGGCGGTCCGGGGTGTTGGAGTCCCGCTTGGACTCGTACACCTCGACGCCGGTACGGTCCCGCTTCGCCTGGTACATCGCCACGTCCGCCCGGCGCAGCAGGCCTTCGGCGTCGAGCGCGTGGTCGGGGAAGACCGCGACGCCCGCGCTGGCCTCCAGCACGAGGGTGAGTCCGTCGAGGTCGAGCGGGGAGCTGAGGGCGGCGACGAGGCCGCGGGCGACGCGCGTGGCCGACGTGGTGGAGTCGGCGACGGGCAGTAAGACGGCGAATTCGTCCCCGCCGAGCCGGGCGGCCTCGGCGCCGCGCGGCAGGGCGAGCCGCAGCCGGTCGGCGATCTGCAGGAGCAGCCGGTCGCCGGCGAGATGGCCCAGGGTGTCGTTCACCGAACGGAACCGGTCGAGGTCGATGAGCATGAGTGCGGCGCGGGCTCCGATGCGCTCGGCGTCGTCGAGCGCGGTCCATATCCGCTCCTGGAGCCACTGCCGGTTGGGCAGGCCGGTCAGCGGGTCGCGCAGTTGCTCCTCGGCGCGGGCGCGGGCCATCCAGAGCGTGGAGTCCAGTGCGACCAGGGGGATGGCGAACAGCGGGAGCAGGATCGGCTGCGCGTCGGCGACGACGCACAGCAGGGGCGCGATGCCGAGCAGCGCCAGGGCGACCAGGCCCTGCCGGACCAGGGCGGAACGGGCGACGGTGGGCACCCCGCCGCCGCGTGGCGCGTGCAGGTACCACAGCAGGCCACGGCTGACGGCGAGGTAGGCACCCGCGACCAGGACGACCTGGGGGGCCGTGGCGAGGGTCCAGGTGTCGGGCCGCCAGGGCTCCTCGACGCTCGGGACCCGGCCGAACGCGCCCAGCAGCAGGGCGCCGGCGCCGATGCCGAGGATGTCCACCGCACCGTGCAGCACCCCTTGGCGCCAGCGGTGCCGGCGGGCGATGCCGACCAGGACGACGACGGTGAGGCTGACCAGGCCGGCCGGCACCCAGCCGTACAGCAGCAGTACGGCGAGGGTGAGGGCGGCGCCCGATCCGGTGCCGCCCCACCAGCGGGCGCGGCCCAGCATGACGAGGTGGCCGACGATGATCCCGGTGAGCAGGGCCAGCGACCAGCCGACGGTGCCGCCGGGGAAGAGGGCGTGGTGGCCGATGTAGGCGCGGTAGAAGGCGGCGCCCAGCAGGAATCCGGCGGCGGCGACCACGGCCGCGGGCAGGGCCGGCCAGGACACGTGCCGTTCGGTGTCGGTGTCGCCGCCGGCCAGCCCCGGGACGGGCCGCACGGCCAGGGGCAGGGCTGCGTGCGCGTCGGTGACGGCCGCCGGTACGGCCGGACGCGGCTGTGCGCCCGTGCGTCCGTCGGCCCGCCCGGTCCACCGGCTCCCCCGCCATGCGCCCGCGCGGCGGCGCAGGCGCAGCCGTGACTCCGGCGCGGCGCTCTCGGTCGGTTCCATTCCCGTCCCTCTCACAGCCGGCGGTGCCCACGCCACGCGGCCCGATGACCGACAACCATCAGCAGCTCCGCGTCGAAGAAACCTTCCCCGTGCCTCTGGAGTGCACGGAGATGCCCCAGCCGCAGCTGGGCACGGCGGGCGCACACCTCAACAGTAGGCCGCAGAAGGCTTCCACGGGCAGCGGTCTCCGACGGTTGCCCGAATACGCCCGGGCCACCCGTATGCAACTGATATGCGCCGATCGGGTGGCCTTCAACCGCTACTCCCCGGTCGGAAGCGCGACTTCGGCCGCCGCTTCGGGCCCCTGTTCCAAGAGGACGTTGAAACCGTCCTCGTTCAGAACCGGCACCTTCACTTGCATGGCCTTGTCGTACTTCGAACCAGGGTTGTCACCCACTACGACGAATGAGGTCTTCTTCGAAACCGATCCGGTCACCTTCGCGCCCCGGCTCTGCAGCGCCTCCTTGGCGCCGTCCCGGGTGAAGTTCTCCAGCGTGCCGGTCACGACGACCGTGAGCCCCTCCAGCGGGCGCGGCCCCTCGTCCTCGCCGGACGACTCGTCCTCCAGCGGGACTCCGGCGGCCTTCCACTTGCGGACGATCTCGCGGTGCCAGTCCTCGGCGAACCACTCCTTGAGCGCGGCGGCGATGATCGGACCGACGCCGTCGGTGGCCGCCAGCTCCGCCTCGGTCGCCTGTTCGATGCGGTCGACGGAGCGGAACTCGCGGGCGAGGGCCTGCGCGGCCACCGGTCCCACATGCCGGATCGACAGCCCGTTCAGGAAGCGGGCCAGCGGACGGGCCTTGGCCGCCTCGATGTTCGCCAGCAGGGCCAGCGTGTTCTTCTTCGGCTCGCCCTTCTGGTTGGCGAAGACCGTGACGACCTTCTCCTCGCCGGTCTTGGGGTCGCGCCTGGGCAGGCCGCTGTCGGGGTCCAGGACGTAGGCCTTGATGGGCAGCAGCTTCTCCACCGTGAGGTCGAACAGGTCGCCCTCGTCCACCAGCGGCGGGTCGGCCGGCTCCAGCGGCCGGGTGAGCGCGGCGGCGGCCACGTCGCCGAAGTGCTCGATGTCCAGGCACTCGCGGCCGGCGAGGTAGGAGACGCGTTCGCGCAACTGGGCGGGACAGGTGCGGGCGTTGGGACAGCGGAGGTCGATGTCGCCCTCCTTCATGGGCCGCAGCGCGGTGCCGCACTCGGGGCACTCGCCGGGCATCACGAACTCCCGCTCGCTGCCGTCGCGCAGGTCGGCCACCGGGCCGAGGATCTCCGGGATGACGTCACCGGCCTTGCGGATGACGACGGTGTCGCCGATGAGGACGCCCTTGGCCTTGACGACCTCCTGGTTGTGCAGGGTGGCGAACTCGACCTCGCTGCCCGCGACCGTGACCGGCTCGACCTGGGCGTACGGCGTGACGCGGCCCGTGCGGCCGACGCCCACCTTGATGTCGACGAGCTTGGTGTTGACCTCTTCGGGGGCGTACTTGTAGGCGATCGCCCAGCGGGGGGCCCGCGCGGTGGAGCCGAGCCGCCCCTGCAGGCGGATCTCGTCCAGCTTGACGACGACTCCGTCGATCTCGTGCTCGACGGAGTGGCGGTTCTCGCCGTAGTGCGCGATGAACTTCCGTACACCGTCGAGGCCGTCGACCACGCGGTTGTGCCGGGAGGTGGGCAGGCCCCAGGACTTCAGCAGGTCGTACGCCTGCGAGAGCCGGGTCATGCCCGTGAAGCCCTCCAGGGCGCCGATGCCGTGGACGACCATGTGCAGGGGCAGTGTCGCCGTGACCTTGGGGTCCTTCTGGCGCAGGGAACCGGACGCGGAATTGCGGGGGTTGGCGTACGGCTTCTCCCCGGCCGCCACCCGGCGCGCGTTGAGGTCCGCGAAGGCCTCCATCGGGAAGTAGACCTCGCCGCGGATCTCCACCAGGTCGGGCACCTCGTCGCCCTCGAGGCGGTCCGGGATCTCCGCGATCGTCCGGACGTTCTGCGTGATGTCCTCGCCGGTGCGGCCGTCACCGCGGGTCGCCGCGCGGGTGAGGCGGCCGTTCTCGTAGGTGAGGTTGACGGCGAGACCGTCCACCTTCAGCTCGCACAGGAAGTGGTAGTCCTGGTCGCCCAGCTCCCTGGCGATGCGGTCGGCCCAGGCGGCCAGCTCGTCGTCGTTGAAGGTGTTGTCGAGCGACAGCATCCGCTGCCGGTGCTCGACCGCGGTGAACTCCGTCGCGTACGACCCCGCGACCTTCTGGGTGGGCGAGTCCGGGGTGCGCAGCTCCGGGTACTGCTCCTCCAGGGCCTCCAGCGTCTTCAGGAGCGTGTCGAACTCCGCGTCGCTGATGACGGGAGCGTCCTTCACGTAGTACCGGAAGCGGTGCTCCTCGACCTGCTCCGCCAGCTGCGCGTGCTTGTCGCGGGCCTCGGCGGGCACCGCCGTCGTCTCCGCCTGCTTGTCGCCGGCCACCGTGTTGTCCTCCCGTTACTCAGGGTTGTCCGCGAGGGATCTCGCCGCCCGGACGCAGTGGGCGAGCGCCTGGCGTGCGTAGGCGGGGGAAGCACCCGCCAGACCGCACGCCGGGGTCACCGTGACCGCCTCCGCGAGCAGCCCCGGGTGCAGGCCCAGCCTGCGCCACAGCGTCCTGACACCCATGACGCTACCGGCAGGGTCTGACAATGGGCCGTCCGTGCCCGGCACGACACCGGTGAACAGCCGCGTCCCGGCTTCGACGGCCTCGCCGATCGCCTCGTCGTCACGCTCGGTGAGGAGTGCGGCATCGAAGGAGACCGCTGCCGCGCCGGCCCGCCGCAGCAGCGCGAACGGCACGTCCGGGGCGCAGGAGTGGACGACCACGGGGCCGCCGCTGTGGGCACCGACGACGTCCCGGAGCGTGGCCTCGACCAGCTGCCGGTCCACGGCCCGGTGCGTGCGGTAGCCGCTGGCGGTGCGGACCCGGCCGCGCAGGACGGCGGTGAGCGAGGGTTCGTCGAGCTGCAGGACGATCCGGGCGCCCGGGACGCGGCGCCGCACCTCCGCGAGGTGCAGGCGCAGCCCCTCGGCGAGCGAGGCGGCGAGGTCCCGGCATGCGCCGGGGTCCGACAGCGCGGCCTCGCCGTTCTTCAGCTCCAGGGCGGCTGCCAGCGTCCAGGGCCCGACGGCCTGCACCTTCAGATCGCCCTCGTAGCCCTGCGTGAACTCCTCCAGGGCATCCAGGTCCTCGACCAGCCAGGACCGGGCCCGCCGGGTGTCCCGGCCCGGCCGGTCGCCGATCCGCCATCCGCTGGGCTCCACGCGCGCGTACAGCTCGACCAGCATCCCGGCGGTCCGCCCGATCATGTCGGCGCCGGGCCCGCGCGCGGGCAGCTCCGCGAGGAAGGGGAAGTCCTCGAAGGATCCGGTGGAGGTCTTGGCGGCCTCACGGGCGTCACCGCCGGGGAGGGACCCGACGCCGGTGGCGCCGGCGAACCTGAACACGCTGTTTTCGCTCACCGGGGCAGCCTACGGAACCCCGCGCCCGGGTCAGCGCCCCGGCCGGACCGTCAGGTCGTTGACCTCCGCGTCCCGCGGCAGGTCCAGGGCCATCACGATCGTCGTGGCGACCGACTCGGGGTCCATCCACCGGGAGGCGTCGTACTCCTTGCCCTCCTGCTGGTGGACCTTGGCCTGCATGGGACTGGCGGTGCGGCCGGGGTAGACCGTGGTGACCCGGACGCCGTTGCCGTGCTCCTCCTGGCGCAGCGAGTCGGCGAGGGCCTTCAGACCGTGCTTGGAGGCGGCGTACGCGGACCAGCCGGCGTTGGCGTTGAGGCCGGCGCCGGAGTTGACGAAGATCACCTGCCCGCGGGCGGCGCGGAGCTGGGGCAGGAAGTGCCGGGTCAGCTCGGCGGGGGCCACCAGGTTGACGTTGAGCTGGTGGCGCCAGGTCTTCGGGGTCAGGTCGCCGACCTCCCCGAGGTCCACGACCCCCGCGATGTGCAGCAGCGAGTCCACGCGGTCCGGGAGGGACTGGTGGGAGAACGCCCAGGACAGCTTGTCCGGGTCCGCGAGGTCGCCGACCAGGGTCCGGGCGCCCGGGTAGGCGGCGGCCAGTTCCTTGGCACGGCCCGCGTCGCGCGCGTGCAGCACCAGTTCGTCGCCGCGCGCGTGCAGCCGGCGGGCCACGGCCGCGCCGATGCCGGAACCGGCTCCGGTGATCACATGTGTAGCCATGCCCGCCATGCTCGCATCAGTGACCGGCGGCCTGCTCCTCCAGGTAGGCCAGCGCCCCGGCCGGCTCGTCCGCGAAGAAGACCAGCTCGGCCAGCGGGCGGGGCAGGAAGCCCTCGGCCTCCATGCGGCGGAACTGCTCGCGCAGGCCGTCGTAGAAGCCCGCCGTGTTCAGCAGCACGACCGGCTTCTCGGTGCGGCCGTGCTTCTTCAGCTCCAGGATCTCGGTGGCCTCGTCCAGGGTGCCGGTGCCGCCCACCATGATCACCACGGCGTCGGCCTTCTCCAGCAGCAGCTTCTTGCGCTCGGCGAGGTCGGCGGCGATCACCATCTCGTCGGCGCCGGGCCGCGCCTTGTTCGCCAGGAACTCCACGGAGACGCCCAGCAGCCTGCCGCCCGCCTCGTGCACACCGTCGGCGACCACCTTCATCAGGCCGACGTCGGAGCCGCCCCAGACCAGCGTGTGGCCGGCCTTGCCGAGCAGTTCCGCGAACTCGCGCGCGGGGCGCGTGTACCGCTCGTCGAGGTCGGCGGCGGACAGGAAGACGCAGATGTTCATGGGCTCTACCGTACGGTCCGCGGCCCGGCCGGGAAGAAGCGCGGCCCGTACGGTGCTGATCCGGTATGACCCATGGACACACGATCACGATCGACAAGAGCGAGCGGCACGTGCGCGTGGTGCACGGCGGCCAGGTGCTGGCCGAGACCGACCGCGCCCTGGAGCTGCGCGAGACGGGCTGTCCTGTGCGGTACTACATCCCCGCCGAGGACGTACGCCTCGATCTGCTGGCGCCCTCCGACACGCACACCGTCTGCCCCTTCAAGGGCACGGCGTCCTATTGGTCGCTGCCGGACGCGGCCGACCTCGTCTGGGCGTACCCGGACCCCTTGCCGCGGGTGGCGGAGATCAAGGACCACTACTGCTTCTACGAGCCCGACGTGTCGTGACCGATGAGCCGGGTGCCGTGCGGCAGTCTGCACGGCCATGGACAAGAAGACGACTTCCCGCGACGGCACCTCCCTCGCGTACGAAGTGACCGGCCGGGGGCCCACGGTGATCCTGGTGAGCGGC
Source organism: Streptomyces actinomycinicus (assembly GCF_016741775.1). Classification (GTDB taxonomy): domain Bacteria; phylum Actinomycetota; class Actinomycetes; order Streptomycetales; family Streptomycetaceae; genus Streptomyces; species Streptomyces actinomycinicus. Next base: position 63,793 of record NZ_JAERRK010000024.1, read on the forward strand.
GCGATGTCCACCGGCGGCACGATGGCTCCCCTGGCCCACCGGCTCTCCGGCCGTTGCAGGGCCGTCGTCTACGACCGCCGGGGCCGCGGCGGGAGCGGGGACACGCCGCCGTACGAGGTGGCCCGCGAGGTCGAGGACCTGGCCGCGCTGACCGACGCCGTGGGCGGCGACGCCGCGCTCTTCGGGGTCTCCTCGGGCGGTGCGCTCGTCCTGGAGGCGGTGGCGAGCGGGCTGGCGGCCCGGCGGGCTGCGGTGTACGAGGTGCCGTACGCCGACCATCTGGAGGGCGGGGCCGCGCGGGAGGCCGTCTACAAGGAGCGGCTGAACACGGCGCTCGCTCAGGGCCGGCGCGGGGACGCGGTGGAGCTGTTCCTGCGCCTGACCGGCCTCGCGGAGGAGATGATCCAGGGCGCCCGTCAGTCCCCGATGTGGGCCGGCATGGAGGCCGTCGCCCCCAGCCTCGCCCACGACGACGCGGTCATGGGCGACGGCCTGCTCCCCCGGGCCCGGCTCGCCGCGATCCCCGTCCCCGTGCTGTCGGTCGCGGGCGGCGCGAGCCCGGAGTGGATGCGTACGGCGTCCCGGGAGATCGCGGAGACGGTCCCCCAGGGCACCTACCGGGTCCTGGAGGGCCAGACCCACATGGTGGAGCCGGACGTGCTGGGGCCGGTACTGGCGGAGTTCTTCGCGAGGTAGGCGCCCGGGCGGGCTGCGTCGGGGGATGTTCCGTCAGCAGCGGACGCCGAGCGGCTCGCCGCGTGCCTGCGCGCGCCGGCGGTACTCAGGCCGTCGCCGCCGCCGCGCGCGTGGTGGACGCGATCGTCGCCGAGCCCACCACACGGGTGCCGTCGTACAGCACGATCGCCTGGCCGGGGGCGACGCCGCGGACCGGCTCGGTGAACGTCACGCGCAGTTCGCCGTCGACCGGCTCGGCGGTGACCTCGGTCTCGCCGCCGTGAGCACGCAGCTGGGCGGTGTAGGTGCCGGGCCCGGTGGGGGCGGCGCCGCACCAGCGCGGCTTGATCGCGGTGAGGGCGGTGACGTCAAGGGCGGCGGCCGGGCCGACGGTGACCGTGTTGCTGACCGGGGAGATGTCCAGGACGTAGCGCGGCTTGCCGTCGGCGGCGGGCGTGCCGATCCTGAGCCCCTTGCGCTGGCCGATGGTGAAGCCGTACGCGCCCTCGTGGGTGCCCAGCTTGGCGCCGGACTCGTCGACGATGTCGCCCTCCGCCTTCCCGAGCCGCTTGGCCAGGAAGCCCTGGGTGTCGCCGTCGGCGATGAAGCAGATGTCGTGCGAGTCGGGCTTCTTGGCCACGGCCAGGCCCCGGCGCTCGGCCTCCGCACGGATCTCGTCCTTGGTGGTGACCGTGTCCCCGAGCGGGAACATCGCGTGCGCCAGCTGCTTGTCGTCGAGCACACCGAGGACGTACGACTGGTCCTTCGCCATGTCGGAGGCGCGGTGCAGCTCGCGGGAGCCGTCCTCGTTGACGATCACCTTGGCGTAGTGGCCGGTGCAGACCGCGTCGAAGCCGAGGGCGAGCGCCTTGTCCAGCAGCGCGGCGAACTTGATCTTCTCGTTGCAGCGCAGGCACGGGTTCGGGGTGCGGCCGGCCTCGTACTCCGCGACGAAGTCCTCGACGACGTCCTCGCGGAAGCGGTCGGCGAGGTCCCACACGTAGAAGGGAATGCCGATGACGTCGGCCGCGCGGCGGGCGTCGCGGGAGTCCTCGATCGTGCAACAGCCCCGCGCGCCGGTACGGAAGGACTGGGGGTTCGCGGAGAGCGCGAGGTGCACGCCGGTGACGTCGTGACCTGCTTCCGCGGCGCGCGCGGCGGCGACGGCGGAGTCGACCCCGCCGGACATGGCGGCGAGGACGCGGAGGGGGCGGGTGCGCTGCGGGGTGTCAGTCATAGCCCTTCCAGGGTACGGGGGCGTGGGAACCAGGTCCGCCGGACATCCGTTGGAGATCGCAGGGGCGTGCGACGGGGGTGACGGCGAGCGATGACGACGGGGGCGGCGATGGCTGCGGGGAAGGGCGCGGGGAAGGACGACTCGGACCGGCGGCCGAGCCGGCGGGTGCTGCTGGCCGGCGGGGCCGTGGCGGCGGTGGGTACGGCCGTGCTGGCCCGCGAGGAGCTGTCCCGGCTGTGGTGGCGGCTGCCGGGTGTGGAGAAGCCGCGGGTGGCGGGCGCGGTGGACTTCCGGGGCGCGCGGTGGGTGGCGGCGTCAGCTGCGAACTACCGGCGGGCGGACCGGCCGGCCGACTATCCGGTGGACCGTGTGGTCATCCATGTCACACAGGGCGGCTACGCGTCGGCGGTGAAGGTGTTCCAGGACCCGGCGCACGGTGCCGCGGCGCACTACATCGTGCGCAAGGACGGGCGGGTCACCCAGCTGATCCGGGAGCTGGACGTCGCCTTCCACGCGGGCAACCGGGGGTACAACGAACGCAGTGTCGGCATCGAGCACGAGGGGTTCGTGGAGAAGGCCGACTCCCTCACGGACGCGATGTACGCGTCCTCGGCGCGGCTGACGGCGGCGATATGCGGGCGCTACGGGATACCGGTGGACCGCGAGCACATCATCGGGCACGTGGAGGTCCCGGGGACCGACCACACGGATCCGGGGCCGTACTGGGACTGGGCCCGCTATCTGCGCCTGGTGCGCCGGGCCGGCTGACGGCGGAGCGGGGCGCGCTGCCCGGGCTCCGCGGGCCGGCTGACGGCGGAGCGGGGCGCGGTGCCCGGGCCCGCGTGACGACGAGGACCGGGCACGCCGGCCGCGCGACGCCCGGGCTCGGGCGCCCCGGCCCGCCGGCGAGGCGCTACGTCAGTCCCGCCGCGCGGGCCCGTTCCACCGCCGGGCCGATGGCCTTCGCCACCGCCTCGACGTCCGCCGCCGTGGAGGTGTGGCCGAGGGAGAAGCGGAGGGTGCCGCGGGCCAGGTCCGGATCGGTGCCGGTGGCGAGGAGGACGTGGCTGGGCTGGGCGACGCCCGCGGTGCAGGCGGAGCCGGTCGAGCACTCGATGCCCTGGGCGTCCAGCAGGAGCAGCAGCGAGTCGCCCTCACAGCCGGGGAAGGTGAAGTGCGCGTTGGCCGGCAGGCGGCCCCCGGGGGCCGGGTCGCCGCCGAGGATCGCGTCCGGGACCGCCGCACGGACGGCGTCGATCAGCTGGTCGCGCAGTGCGCCGATCTCGCGCGCGAACCACTCGCGCTGCTCGGCGGCGAGGCGGCCGGCCACGGCGAAGGAGGCGACGGCGGGTACGTCGAGCGTGCCCGAGCGGACGTGCCGCTCCTGACCGCCGCCGTGCAGCACGGGCACGGGTGAGTGCTCCCGGCCGAGGACGAGGGCGCCGATGCCGTACGGGCCGCCGATCTTGTGGCCGGAGACGGTCATGGCGGCCAGGCCCGAGGCGCCGAAGTCGACCGGGACCTGACCGAAGGCCTGCACCGCGTCGGCGTGCAGCGGTACGCCGAACTCGGCGGCGGCGTCGGCGAGTTCACGGACCGGCAGGATCGTGCCGATCTCGTTGTTGGCCCACATCACGGTGGCCAGGGCGACGTCGTCGGGGTTGCGGGCGATGGCCTCGCGCAGGGCCTCGGGGCGGACCCGGCCGTAGGAGTCGACGGGGAGGTACTCGACCGTGGCGCCCTCGTGCTCGCCGAGCCAGTGGACGGCGTCGAGGACGGCGTGGTGCTCGACGGGGCTGGCCAGCACGCGGGTCCGGGCCGGGTCGGCGTCGCGGCGGGACCAGTACAGGCCCTTGACGGCGAGGTTGTCGGCCTCGGTGCCGCCGGAGGTGAAGACGATCTCGCTGGGGCGGGCGCCCAGCGCTTCCGCGAGGGTCTCGCGGGATTCCTCGACCGTGCGGCGTGCCTGCCGGCCGGATGCGTGGAGGGAAGAGGCGTTGCCCGTGATGCTCAACTGGGCGGTGAGTGCCTCTGCCGCCTCCGGGAGCATCGGGGTCGTCGCGGCGTGGTCGAGGTAAGCCATGGTGAGGTGATTCTACGGCGCCCCCCGCGGTCGGCCTCGGCCCCGTCCCGGTTACGGCCCCGGGCACAGCGGGCTCCGCCGGCCGGGGCGCCTCGCCCAGGACTCGGTCGGCGGCGCACCCGGCACGGATACGCCCGCACCGGTGAGCACGGACCCGCCCGCTCCGGGGGCATGGACCCGCCCGCTCCGGTCGGCACGGACCCGCCCGCTCCGGTCGGCATGGATCCGCCCGCTCCGGTGGGCGCGGGCCGGGCTCACAGGCTCCAGGAGACCGTTCCCGAGATCTCCATCGCCGTCACCAGGACGGCGAGGTCGGCGACGCCCAGGGTCAGGCCGAGGTAGGCCCGGCCGCGGCGGGACGTGCCGCGCCAGAGGGCCACCGCGGCCAGCACGATGGCGATCGGGCCGAGGAAGAGGTTGAGGACGAGCAGGCCGAGGAGGCCGAGGATGAAGGACGCCACGGCCATGCCGTCGGCGTCGCGCGTGCGCGAACGGATGTCGGTGCGGCTCGGGGCCGGTGCGGTGAGGTGCATGGCTCTCAGCTCCTGATGGTCCTTCGAGTGGGTCAGTTGGCCGAGGTGTGCCGGCGGCGGCCGTGGCGCTCGCGCAGCGCGAAGACGCCGAGCCAGACGGCGATGACGGCGGCCAGGACGGCGGTGACGGTCAGTGGCGCGTGGGCGACGGTGCCCAGCACCACACCGAGCAGCATGAGTGCGGCGACGAGGAACAGCATGGGATCAGATCCCCCCTCCGAGATGCCTCGTGTTCAGCCGGTGTGAAGTTTCGGTGAACAGTTGTAGTAACAGTTGTTCACTGACTTCGAGTCTAGCGTGTCCGACGGCTTTTCAATTCCAGAGAACAGTTGTTAACTGATGACATGAGTCACACCCTCGGCATCCGGCAGGCCCAGAAGCAGAAGACCCGGCAGGCGTTCCTCGACGCGGCGCTCGCGCTGCTCGAGGAGCAGAGCCTGAGCAGCCTGGGCCTGCGCGAGGTCACCCGGGCCGTCGGGGTCGCCCCGACCGCCTTCTACCGGCACTTCCGCTCGACCGCCGACCTCGGTGTGGCGCTGGTCGACGAAGCGCTGGGCAGCCTGCACCCGATGGTGCGGACGACGGTGTCCACCACGGGCGACAGCGAGGAGCGCATCTGGCGTGCCATCGAACTGATCGCCCGTCATGTGGACGCGTACCCCGCACACGTCCGTTTTATCGCCCGTGAACGGCACGGCGGGGTCCAGCCGGTACGCGAGGCCATCCGGGCCCAACTGGTCCGGTTCGCCGAGGAGGTGAAGACCGAGCTGGCCAAGGACCCGGAGGCGGCGGGCTGGAGCGACGACGACCTGCTGATGCTCGCGCACCTCTACGTGGACCAGATGCTCATCACCGCGTCCTTGTTCCTGGAGGCGCTGGAGGCCCCGGCGGAGGAGCGGGAGCGGGTGACGCAGCTCGCCACCCGCCAGCTGCGGCTCATCACCATCGGCCGCGGCCACTGGCTGGACTGAGCCGGCGCGTACGCCCGCCCCGCCCAGCCGCGCATACGCCCGTCCCGCCCCAGCCGCGCATGCGCCCGTCCAGGCCGGCCCGGCCCGCCCCGGCTTCCGTGTGCCTGCCCCGCCCGGCCGCGCGTTCAGGCGCCCGGCGGGCGGCCCTCCCCCTCGTACAGGGCCGTGACGGACCGGGCCCCGGCCAGCAGTTCGGCGCGCGCCTCAGGCGGGTCCAGGACCTCCACCCGGTCGGAGAACGCGAGGAGCTGGCGTACCGCGCGGAGCGACGGGTAGACCAGCCGGGCGGTGACCCACTCGCCGGCGCCGTCGTCGTCGGGGGGCGCCTTCAGCATCGAGGCCGTGATCCGCTGGAACATGTCGAGGAACTCGCGCCGAAGCCGGACGGTGACCTCGACGCCGCCCTCGCGCTCCTCCACCTGGCGGCGCAACGCCTCCCACGCGTCCGCGAGTTCGATCCCGGGCCGGCGCCGGACCGGCTCGTCCAGCAGCCGGGCGGTGCGCACCCGGTCGGCGCGGAACAGCCGGGGCCGGCCGCGCCGGTCGGCGACGAGGTACCAGACCCCGGCCTTGGCGACCAGGCCGTAGGGGTCCACGGTGTAAGTGCGGGGCTCCCGCTCGCCGCCGTGCCGGTAGCGCAGCCGCAGGCGCCGGTCGGAGAACACGGCGTCCTGCAGCGCCTGGAGGTCGACGGCCTGCTGCGGGCCGCTCAGCCAGCGGGTGGCGTCGACCAGGATGCGCCGGCTGGTCACCTCGGCGGCCGGCCGGTACGGAGCCGGCAGAGCGGCCATCACCTTGCGCAGGGCGGAACCGAGGGCGGCTTCGAGGCCGAGCGCCGCGTGGGCGTCCTGCGTGGCGAGGATGAACAGGGCCCGGGACTCGTCGGCGGTGAGCCCGGTGACGTCGGTGCGGAAGCCGGCGAGGAGTTCGATGCCGCCGTGCCGGCCGCGCTCGGCGTACACCGGGACGCCGGAGGCGGACAGCGCCTCGATGTCCCGGTAGATGGTCCGGACCGACACCTCGAGCCGGTCGGCGAGTTCGTGCGCGGGGACGCGGCCGCGGGTCTGCAGGAGCAGCAGGATCGACAGCAGGCGGTCGGACTTCACGCGCCCAGAGTCCCGCCGTCGTACGGGCTTTCGCAAATGCTGACGGAAGTTGTCAGGTTATCCCGGGACCCTCGTCGCACCGACCACCGAGGGAGAGCCACACCATGACCACCACCGGCTTCACCGACCCGCGTCCCGTCTACGCCCGTGCCACCGAGCAGGCGGCGGCACTGGTCAAGACGGTGCGCCCCGAACAGCTCGACGGCCCCACGCCCTGTACCGAGTTCGACGTCCGCGGCCTGCTGGGGCACATCGTCGGCGGCACCCGGCGGATCGCCGTCGTCGGTGAGGGCGGCGACGGACTCGCCGTCGACCCGTCCGCCGAGGGCGTCGCGGACGACGGCTGGGCCGCGGCCTACGACGAGGTGCGCGTGCGCGTGCTGAAGGCCTGGGAAAGCGACGAGCGGATGACCTCCCCGGTGCGCGTGCCGTGGGGCGAGGTCCCCGGCCACGCGGCGCTGTCGGGCTATGTCATGGAGATCGTCACCCACACCTGGGACCTCGCCGAGGCGCTCGGCCACCCGCACGAACTCGATCCGGAGCTGGCCGAGTTCGCCCTGGCCACCGCGCAGCAGGTGCTGCCCGACTCGCGGCCCCGCGACGCGCAGACCCCCTTCGGGGCACGCCGGCCGGCCCCCGAAGGAGCCGGCCCCTACGCGGAACTGGCCGCCTGGCTGGGCCGCACGCCGCTCGACCGGGCCTGAGGCACCCGCGCGAGCGGGCCTGAGGCACCCGCGCGAGCGGGCCTGAGGCACCCGCCCGACCGGGACCGGCGCGCCCCCCGACCGGGACCGGCGCGCCCGTTCGGCCGGGACCGGCGCGCCCGCCCGACCGGGACGGCGCGCCCGTGCGGCCGGGGCACGGATCCCCGGTCCGGCGCCACGGGGTTCTCGTTCAGCCGAGCCTGACGCGGGCGAGCTGGCGGGACTGCGCGACCAGGCGGTCCTCGCTGTCCCAGACCTCGGCGTCCTCCTCCAGGAAGCCCCCGGCGAGGTTGCGGGTGGTGATCGACACGCGCAGCGGGCCGGGGGCCGGGCGGTGCCGGACGTGGACGGTGAGTTCCACCGTCGGCACCCAGCCCTTGAGGCCGATCTCGAAGGCGGTGGGCGGCAGGGCGTCCACCGTGAGGAGCAGCGACAGCGGGTCGGCGTCACGACCGTCGGCCAGGCCGAACCAGGCGCGCATCTCGCCCTTGCCCGAGGGCGCGCCGAGCGCCCAGCCGAGGGTGGCGGGGTCCAGCTTGAGCATCAGACGGTCGGTGATGGCCGAGCTGCCGGGGATGGGAGCCGGTGCGTCGTCCGGGCCGAAGCACTGCTCCAGCGGCGGGATCGGGGGTGGGGCGGCCGTCGTGCGGACGTCGTCGGGGAGGGTGGTGAGGTCACCGTAGGAGGCGAGGACGCGGATGCGTTCGACCTCGTTGCCCTCGTCGTCGCACTGGAAGAGCGAGGCCTGGCCGGTGGAGAGGGTGCGGCCGGTCCGGACGGTCTCGGTGCGGACGACCGCCGGGCCGGGCTGCGAGGCGGTCAGGTAGTGCGCGGACACGGTGAACGGGTCCGGGTGCGGAAGGGTGTCCGCGAGGGCCCGGCCGAGCACGGACAGCAGGTAGCCGCCGTTGACGGCGTTGATGATGGTCCAGCCGGCCGAGAGGTCGATGTCGTAGACACCGGGCTCGCGCCGGGTGACCGCGGTGTCGCGGTCGAACTCGCTGTCGCCGGCCACGGCCCGCGGCGGCGGTCCTCCCGCTCGAGCGAGGCCGAGAGCGGGAGACGGGGCGGAAGCTGCTTCTGGCATGCCTGAACGGTACAACAGGTGATTACTAAGCGGTAGCTTTTTGTGTGACGGCCGGATGACGGGATCCGGCCACGGGGTGTGATTCCGGAAACTTCTCGGCAAGTGTCCGGACACGTCCACAACCGGGCGCCGCCGTTTCCCCTCTATCGGGACATGAGCCTCACCGGGACTCCGTTCCTCTACACGACGGTCGTGCTGTCCGTGATCGCCCTCATACTCCCGCTCGTCCTGTGGTCGCGGATGCGCGGCCCCAGCGTGCTGCGGGCCGCGGGCCGGGTCGTGATGCTGCTCTTCGCCCAGGGCACGGCCGTCACGCTGGTCTTCGTCCTGGTCAACAACCAGAACAACCTGTACGACAACTGGGCCGACCTGCTCGGCACCGGGAACCACGTCCCGCGCGCCGCCGATCTCGGCCGGGACGGCACCGGCGGCATCTCGGTGAAACGATTGCCCAAGATCAAGCAGACCTTCGAGCCGGCCCGGGGTCCCCGCATGCACGCGGCCGGCGGAGTACGGGTCACCCAGCTCGAGGGCCGGATCTCGGGTGTGAACGCCGAGGTCTACGTCTGGCTGCCGCCGCAGTACGACGACCCGGCCTACCGCCACGAGAAGTTCCCGGTGGTGGAGCTGCTGCCGGGCTACCCCGGTTCGGCGAAGGCCTGGTTCGGCTCGATGAGGACCCACCAGCAGCTGCTGCCGCTGATGAGGAGCGGACAGGTGGCGCCGTTCATCCTGGTCGCGCCGCGCACCAATCTGCTGGCCGGCGTGGACACCGGCTGTGCCAACATCCCGGGCCAGGTCAACGCCGACAGCTGGCTCAGCCTCGACGTGCCGAAGATGGTCACGGACAACTTCCGCGCCCTGCCGGCCCCCCGGGGCTGGGCGGTGGCCGGGTACTCGGCGGGCGCGCACTGCGCGGTCAAGCTGGCCGTGGCCCACCCCGACCGGTACCGGGCCGCGGTGAGCATGTCCGGTTACAACGACCCGATCGGCGAGCGCAACTCCCTCGCCGCCCAGACCCCCGCCCTGCGCGCGGCGAACAACCCCTTCCTGCTGCTGAGGAAGGCGGCCGTACCCCCGCGGGTCGCGGTGTACGCCTCCGGCGAACCCGGTGACGGCTACCAGGCGGGGACGGCCCTGGAGTCCATCGCCAAGGCGCCGACCACCGTGCACGTGGTGTTCCTGCCGCGCAGCGCGGGCGGGCACAACATGGCGCTGTGGCGGCCGCAGGTCCCCGCGGCGTTCCGCTGGCTGACTCTGCAGATGGGCCAGAACCGGGCCTACGGACAGGACGGGTCGCCCGCCGGAGCTACTCCTCGGTCACCGTCGACCGGCGGTTCCACGCGCGAGGCGCTCGCCAGTGGAACCGCATCGCGAGCAGGCGCAGCACGAAGGCCGTGACGACCGCGAGCCCGCTGGTGAACGGGGTGAGGGCGTCGTAGCGGAGGCACAGCACGACCATGGTGGCGCCGACGATCGCCGGAACCGCGTAGAGGTCACGGTCCCAGCGCAGCAGCGAGGGCACCTCATTGGCCAGTACGTCCCGGAGCACACCGCCGCCGACGGCGGTGGCGAGGCCCAGTGTCGCCGACGCGGTCAGGCCGAGTCCGTAGCTGTACGCCTTCGTCGTGCCGCTCACACAGAACAGGCCGAGGCCCGCCGCGTCGAAGACCAGCACGGCAGCCTGGATGCGTTCCACGTGCGGGTGCAGGAAGAAGACGACGAGCGTGGCGAGCAGCGGGGTGAGGAAGTACCCGAGGTCGGTGAAGGCGGCCGGGGGCGTGGCCCCGATCACCAGGTCGCGGAACAGTCCCCCGCCCAGCGCGGTGACCTCGGCGAGGACGGCGATGCCGAAGACGTCGAAGTTCTTCCGGACGGCCAGCAGCGCGCCGGAGATCGCGAACACGAAGATGCCGATCACATCGAGCGTGTGCTGGACGGAGGGACTGAAGAGTTGCTGGAGCTGCACCCTGACATTCTCTCCTGTCAGAGGGTGTGAACCTTACAAAGCCAGGCTCACAGGGCAGGTTTCCCTGGCGTGAACAGCCAGGTGCCGAAGAGATCGTCCAGCTGCTGCCCGCTGACGTGCTCGGCGAGGCGCACGAAATCGTCGGTGTCCGCGTTGCCGTACCGGTGCAGCTTCGTCCAGGCCGGCAGCAGCCTGAAGAAGGTGGTGTCGCCGATGCGCTCACGCAGCACCTGGAGCGTCATCGCGCCGCGCTGGTAGACGGCCGAGGCGAACATCGTGTCCCGCTGCGGGTCGCCGGGCGCGATCTGCCAGAAGGGGGAGTCGGCGGGGCGGCCGTTGTAGGCGGCGAGGAAGGAGTCGTGGGCGGAGCGGGTGCCCTGGTGCTCGGCCCACAGCCACTGGGCGTAGCTGGCGAAGCCCTCGTTGAGCCAGATGTCCTTCCACTGCGCCACGCTCACCGAGTCGCCGAACCACTGGTGGGCCAGTTCGTGCACGATCGTCGACTCGCTGCGCACCGCCGAGTAGGCGGGCTTGCTCTGCACCTCCAGCGAGAACCCGGCCTCGGGCATGTCGTCCACGATGGCGCCGGTCTCCTCGAACGGGTACGGCCCGAAGACCTGCGACCAGTAGTCGGTGGCGGCGGCGGTGACGGCGTACACGTCGACGCCGTTGCCGCCCTTCAGGACGGGGTCGACGGCCACGTAGATCGGGATGCCGCCGGGCGTCCGCCCGGTGCGCACGTCGAACTTGCCGATGGTCGCCGTGGCGAGGTACGTGGCCATCGGCCTGCTCTCCCGCCAGTGGGTGTACGTCGAGCCGTTGCGGTCGTACGTCGACACCAGCCGGCCGTTGGAGACGGCGGTCAGACCGGCCGGGGCCTTGATCCGGATGTCGTAGGTGGCCTTGTCGGCAGGGTGGTCGCTGGACGGGAACCAGGTGGAGGCGGCGTTGGGCTCGCACGCGACGAAGACTCCGTCGGCCGTCTTCATCCAGCCGTACTCGGAGCCGAACACGATGGGCCCGCCGAGGGGCTCCGGTACGCCGCCGTACGTGACGGTCACCGTGAACCCGCGCCCCTCGCGCAGGCGGTGCCGCGGGGTGACGGTGACCTCGTCGCCGTCACGGGTGAAGTCCGCGCGTCTGCCGTCGACCACGATCCGCGTGATCTCCAGCCGCTGGAGGTCGAGGTCGAAGGAGGAGAGGGTGCGGGTGGCGCGCGCGGTGAGGGTCGTACGGCCGTCGAGGCGGCCGGTGCCGGGGTCGTAGGCGACGTCGAGGTCGTAGTGGCGGACGTCGAAGCCGCCGTTGCCCAGCCGGGGGAAGTAGGGATCGCCGATGCCGGGGGCGCCCGGGGCCGGGGCCGCGGAGGCGGCGATGACGAGGAAGGAGGCCGCCGCGGTGGCGAGGGCCCCCAGACGTGCCGAACGGGAGAGTGCCATGAGTCGTCCCTTTCAGGCATGTGCCGGTCAGTGACTGACACGGACGACTCTGCGCTCTCCCGTCCGGGCATGTGCATGACTTTGCCCAGTCGTCATGTGCTACTTGTCGGTTGACTCCTGGGACTCCGCCTCGGCCGACTCCCCGGACTCCGCCTCGGCCGACTCCTGGTCCCCGGCTTCGGCCTGACGACCCGTCTCCTCGGCGGCAGCCTCCGGCTCCCCGGAGGGAGCGTCGGCACCGGCACCGGTACCGGCGGCGGGGGCCTCGGCAGCGTCCTCGGCAGCGGGAGCGGCCTTCTCGGTGGAGACCTTGGCACCGGGCCCGGTCTTCTCCGCGGACGCGGCTCCCCCGGCAGCGGAAGCCTCGGCCTTGCCGGACGCGGCGGCCTCCTCAGAGGCGGCAGCCTCCTCGGACGCGGCGGCTTCCTCGGACGCGGCGGCCTTGTCGGTCGCCGCCGGCTCCTTCTCCACCGGACCGCCGCCGGCGACCGCGTCCGGGACCAGTTCCGACGCCTTCTTCGCCGCCGACAGCAGAACCGTGTCCTGCGGAGCCTGGTCGGCGAAGTTCTCCGGGTGGTGGCAGGCGACCCGCTGACCCGGCGTCAGCTCCACGAGCTGCGGCTCGGTCGTCTTGCAGATCTCCGTCGCCTTCCAGCAGCGGGTGTGGAAGCGGCAGCCCGACGGCGGGGCGATCGGGGACGGGACGTCACCGCGGAGCAGGATGCGCTCGCTCTTGGCCCCCCGGCGCTTCGGGTCCGGCACCGGCACCGCCGACATCAGCGCCTTGGTGTACGGGTGCATCGGCCTCTCGTACAGCGAGGTACGGTCGGCCAGCTCGACGATCTTGCCGAGGTACATCACCGCGATCCGGTCCGAGACGTGCCGGACGACCGAGAGGTCGTGCGCGATGATCACGTAGGTGAGGCCGAGTTCCTGCTGGAGGTCGTCCATGAGGTTGACGACCTGCGCCTGGATCGACACGTCGAGCGCGGAGACCGGCTCGTCGGCCACGACCAGCTTCGGCTTCAGGGCGAGCGCGCGGGCGATGCCGATGCGCTGGCGCTGGCCGCCCGAGAACTCGTGCGGGTAGCGGTTGTAGTGCTCCGGGCTGAGGCCGACCAGCTCGAGGAGCCGCTGGACCTCCTTCTTCACCCCGCCCTCGGGCTCGACGCCCTGGAGCCGGAAGGGCGCCGAGACGATCGAGCCGATGGTGTGCCGGGGGTTCAGGGAGCCGTACGGGTCCTGGAAGATCATCTGGATGTCGCGGCGCAGCGGGCGCATCTGCCCGGTCGACAGCCGCGTGATGTCCCGGCCCTCGAAGGTGATCTGGCCGCCGGTCGGGTCCTGGAGGCGGGTGATGACCCGGCCCATGGTCGACTTGCCGCAGCCCGACTCGCCGACCACGCCCAGGGTCTCGCCCTTGCGGACCTCGAAGTCGATGCCGTCGACGGCCTTCACGGCGCCGACCTGGCGCTGCAGGATGCCCTTCTTGATCGGGAAGTGCTTGGTCAGACCCTCGACCTTGAGCAGCACCTCACGGTCCGCGGAGCCTTCGGCCGCCGACGCCTGCTGCGGGATCACAGCCTCGTCCGTCTTCTTGGTCTCACTCACAGCTTCGGCGCAATCTCTTCGGTCCAGATCCGCTGGCGGTCCTCGGCCGAGAGGTGGCAGGCGGACCAGTGCCCGGTGCTCACCTGCTCCAGCTCGGGGCGCACCGTGCGGGTGACGTTCCCCTTGGGGATGTCCGCGTACGGGCAGCGCGGGTTGAAGGCGCAGCCCGAAGGGACGTTGATGAGGCTCGGCGGGGAGCCCTTGACCGGGATGAGCCGTTCGGAGGTCTCGCGGTCGATGCGGGGCATCGAGCCGAGCAGGCCCCAGGTGTAGGGGTGCTGCGGCTGCTCGAAGACCTCGCCGGCCGGACCCCGCTCCACGCACCGGCCGCCGTACATCACGAGGACGTCGTCGGCGATCTCGGCGACCACACCGAGGTCGTGGGTGATCATGATGACCGCGGAGCCGAACTCCTTCTGCAGGTCGCGGATCAGGTCGAGGATCTGTGCCTGGACGGTCACGTCGAGGGCGGTGGTCGGCTCGTCCGCGATGAGCAGCTCGGGGTTGTTCACCAGCGCCATGGCGATCATGGCGCGCTGGCGCATACCGCCGGAGAACTCGTGCGGGTAGCCGTCGACACGCTTGGCGGGCTCGGGGATGCCGACCCGGTCGAGCATCTCGATGGCCCGCTTGCGGGCGACCTTCTTGCTGACGTCGTGGTGCACCCGGTAGGCCTCGACGATCTGGTCGCCGATCTTGTAGTAGGGGTGCATAGCGGACAGCGGGTCCTGGAAGATCATCGCCATCTCGCGGCCGCGGAGCTTGCGCACCTCGTCCGGGGCGGCGTTGACCAGTTCCTTGCCGTCCAGCCAGATCTCGCCGGACATCCGCACGTTCTTGCCGCGGGTGCCGAGCCGGTGCAGGCCCATGATGGCCAGCGAGGTGACGGACTTGCCGGAGCCGGACTCGCCGACGATGGCGAGGGTCTGGCCCTTCTCCAGCGAGAAGCTGACCCCGTCGACGGACTTGACCACACCGTCGTCGGTCGGGAAGTGCACCTTGAGGTCGCGGACCTCCAGGAAGGCTTCGGGTGCCTGGCGGCCGGACGTGGGCTCGCCCACTGCGGCGCCGGTCTTGGAGAGTTCGGTCACGAGAGCCTCACCCGCGGGTCGGCGGCGGCGTAGAGCACGTCCACCACAAGATTTGCGATCACGACGAAGAAGGCGGCGAGCAGGGTCACGCCGAGGATCTTGGGCAGGTCGTTGTCGGTGATGCCCTGCACCGCGTACTGGCCGATGCCGTGCAGCGAGAACACCGATTCCGTGATCACGGCACCGCCGAGCAGCAGGCCGATGTCCATGCCGAAGACGGTGATGATCGGGGTGAGGGCGGCGCGCAGTCCGTGCCGGGTGATGACGGTGCCCTCCCGCAGGCCCTTGGCGCGGGCCGTGCGGATGAAGTCCTCGTTCATCGTCTCGAGCATGCCCGAGCGGGTGAGCCGGGCGTAGATGGCGGAGTACAGCAGCGCGAGCGAACACCACGCGGGGAAGAGGGTGTTGGCCCACTGCGAGGGGTTCTCCGTGAGCGGGACGTATTCGCTGCCGAAGATCGGCCACTGGTACCTGAAGAGCAGGATCGCCAGGTTGCCCGTGAAGAACATGGGCAGTGAGACGCCGGTGAGCGCGATGCCCATGAAGGCGCGGTCGAGAACCGAGCGCGGCTTCAGCGCGGAGATGACACCGGCGATCACACCGGAGACCAGCCACAGCACGGCGGCACCCACGGCGAGCGAGAGTGTGATCGGAAGGCGGGAGGTCAGCTCCGGCCAGACTGCCTGGTGGTTCTTGAAGGAGTAACCGAAGCAGGGTGCGTCGCAGTGCACCGTGGTGGGACCGATGCTGTAGTCGGCGCCGGCCACGATCCCCTTGATGAAGTGCCAGTACTGGACGTAGACGGGCTGGTCCAGACCCAGGTTGTGCTTCACCGCGGCGATGTCCGCCTTCGACGGAGCCTTGCCGATGTACTGCTGCGCCAGCTGATCCGCTGTCTGGCCGGCGAGCCGTGGCAGCAGGAAGAAGATGGCAAAGGTGACCGCGGAGACGACCAGCAGCAGGATCACTGCCGCGAACGTCCGGCGGAGGATGTACGAGATCACGGGGACCGGCGCTGGTGCCCGCGGGCCGCGAAGCCCGCGGGCACCAATGCCTTCACCTGCCTTCCGGGGCTGCTACTTCGACGCGACGCCGATGTTGAGGTAGTCGTACTGACCGCTGAAGGCCGCCGTGGAGACCAGGTTGGTGTAGTTCTGCGGTCGGGCGAGCAGGACCTTGAAGTAGGTCAGCGGGACCAGGACGGCGTCGTCCATGGTCTTCTTGTCGATCTGCGTGTAGAGGCTGTTGCGCTCGGTAGTGTCCTGGGTGCCGATCGCCTTGCCCAGCAGAGCGTTGACGTCCTTGTTGTCGTACTGCGCCAGGTTGGTGTTGCCGGACTGGCTGATCGCCTTGCCGTTCAGGATCTGCTGCAGGAAGCCGTAGCCGGAGGGCCAGTCGGCACCCCACTGCATCATGATCAGACCGAGGTTCTGCTTCTCGGTGAACTTCGGCACACCGGCGTAGTCGGTGAAGTACTTGCCGGACGGGTACTGCTTCAGGCTGGCGTTGATGCCGACCTTCTTCAGCGAGTTGATGATCGCCGTGGCGGCGTCGATCTCCTGCGGACGGTCCGAACGGGCCGAGATGTTGGTGGAGATGGACGACTTGCCGCAGGCCTTCAGCTGCTCCTTGGCCTTGGCGACGTCACCCTTGTTGCCGGAGGTCGCGTAGACGTCCGACTTGGCGTAGCCGGGGATGTCCGGCGGCAGCACGGTGGACGCGATCTCACCGCGGATCGGGCCGCCCTCGGCGGTCTGCACGGAGACCTTGTCGATCGCGTACTGCACGGCCTTGCGGCACTCGATCTTGTCGAACGGCGCGACCTTGGTGTTGATCGCCATGTAGACGAGACGACCGCCGAAGGTGTTGTCGGTGCCTGCCTTCTTGTCCGGGTCGGTGACGACGTCGGCCTGGGTGGAGGCCTGGACACCGGCTCCGGCCAGGTCGATCGCCTTGCCGGCGAGGACGTCCTGGTCGATCGTCTCCGGGTTGACCTTCAGGTTGACGACGATCTTGTCCGGCAGCTGCTTGCGCAGCGGGTCGGTCTTCGCGTCCCAGTTCTCGTTGCGCACCAGGACGGCCTGCTTGCCGTCCTCGTAGCTCTGGAACTTGTAGGAGCCGGAGGACACGATGTGCTTGACGTAGTCGACGCCCTTGTCCTTGGCCTGGGGCACCGGCGCCGTCTGCGGGGCGGCGACCAGGTAGTCGAACTCCTGGAAGGCCTGCTTCAGGTGGAAGACGACCGTGGTGTCGTCCGGCGTCTCGATGGAGGACAGGCCCTTGGCGCTCTTGTCCTTGTAGGGGCCCTTGTACTTGTCGGCGTCGGCCATGAACTGCTGGAAGTAGTTCGGGCCGAGGGAGAGCACGTCACGCGCGAAGTTGGAGCGCTCGACGGCGTACTTGACGTCCTTCGAGGTGATCGGCGAACCGTCCTCGTACTTCAGGCCGGGACGCAGCTTGTACGTCCAGGTCTTGCCGCCGTCGCTCGGGACGCCCTTACCCGCCGCGAGGTCCGGGACCAGGGTGTTGCCCTCTTCGCCGGCGCCCGGCTTGAAGGTCATCAGCGGGCGGGCCCACAGCCGGCTGAGGTTGTACATGTACGCGTAGTAGGTGTTGCCCGGGTCGAACGAGTCCGGGACGTCGGACAGCTCGTAGGTGAGCGTGCCGCCCTTCTTGTCCGACGCGTTGACGACGCCCTTGGTCGCGGCGTTGGCCCCGGCCGACTTGGTGTTGCCGTTCTCGTTCTTGTTGTCATCGGCCTTGCTGCAGCCGGCAATAAGCAGGCTGGCGGAGCCGATGGCCGCGATCGCGGCCAGCGCTGACCTTCGCATGATGGGCGCTTTCCCCTCCATTGTCGGAAACTTTTCGGGCTCTCTGCGGCCGGCGTCAGCGGCTGCGCGGGTCGAGAGCATCACGGAGACCGTCACCGAGCAGGTTGAACGCCAGCACGGTCACGAAGATGGCGAGTCCAGGGACGATCATGAACTGGGGGTCGACCTTGTAGAAGTTGACCGCCTCGCGGAGCATGCCGCCCCAGGACGCCTGCGGGGGCTGGATGCCGACGCCGAGGAAGCTCAGGGACGCCTCGAAGAGGATGTTGGTCGGGATGAGCAGCGTCGAGTAGACGATGATCGGGCCGACCAGGTTGGGCATCAACTCGCGGAAGAGGATGTACGGCGCCTTGGCGCCCATGCCCCGGGAGGCGTCGACGAACTCGCGCTCACGCAGGGCGAGGGTCTGACCGCGCACGATCCGGCCCAGGTAGGGCCAGTTGAAGAAGCCGATGACGAAGATCAGCACACTCAGGTGGAGCGGCAGTCCGTTGAGGCCGAAGGCGCCGCCTTGCAGCGTGGCGGAGATGGAGATGGCGAACAGCAGGAGGGGGAAGGCGAGGAAGGTGTCCATCAGCCGGCTGATGATCGAGTCGACCCGTCCGCCGTAGTAGCCCGCGATGACGCCCATGATGGCGCCGATCACGTTGGACAGGATGGTGGCGCCGAAGGCGACCACCAGCGACACCCAGGAGCCCTCCAGGACGCGGGTGGCGATGTCCCGGCCGAACTTCGGGTCCACGCCGAGCGGGTGGTCCGCGCTCATGCCGCCCCAGCTGCCCTTGGGCAGGGAGGTGTTGGGGTCGATCAGGTCCTGGTTGAAGGCGTTGGGGTCGAGCCCGAGCAGGGCCTGGATGGGCCGCGAGAGGATCGCGAGGAGGATCAGCAGGATCACGATGATGCCGCCCGCGACGGCGACCCTGTCCTTCTTGAACCGGTTCCAGGCGATCTGCCCCAGGGAACGACCCTCGATCTGCCCCTTACCGGCACCCTCCAGCACAACCTCCGGCTGTGCCTCGGCTGCCGCCCCGGTGGTCTCGATCGGTGCGGTCACGGTGAGCGACCCCTCTCGCCGGTGGTGACCGGCCTGCGCCTGCCGCGGATTGCGGCTTTGTCGACTTGCCATCGATCACGAGGTCTCCGCCTCGTGTCTGAGTCGCGAGTCTTCAGCGTCGCCGCGATCACCCGCCAGAGCTGGCGTCGAAAGTATGCGCAACCGTGATGCAGTGAAGGGGATTCCGTTATCCGAACAGTGGGTAACGACCCTCGGACGTGGGTCAGTTGGGGCGGAATGGCGAATTTGCACTGTTCTGGACGTAGCGCCGGGATCTACGCGCGCAGAAGTGTGTCGGCCGTGTAAATTCTGCGCCCGGGCCCCAAGAGGCCCCTTGTGCGGGCTCGTTGATCAGTAGCCGCCGTGCACCGGAGGGTAGCCGTAACCGGCCGCCGGGGCCTGCGGCGACGTGGGGGCCTGCAGCTGGGGCTGCGGCGCGGCGGCGTGGGCCTCACGGTCGTAGAAGGGGCGCGCGTTGGCCCGCATCCACATCACCACCGGGTCGTAGTCGTCGGTCATGGCGACCGTCGACACCGGCAGTCCCTCCGGGACCGCACCGACGGACTGCTGCATCATCGCGCGCACCGAGTCGACGGCGGCCGGCGAGGTGTCGTACACGTCGAGGCCGATGACGAGGTACGGCGCCCCGAGCGCCGGCTGCACCCAGGCGCGGCGCAGGGTGCGGAGGGCCGGGGTGCGGTGGGCGTTCTGCGCGAGCAGGGCGTAGAACTGCGGGATCTCGATGCCGGGCTCCGACAGGCGGAGCGGGCCGGCCGGCTGGCGGTCCAGGCCGGTGGCGATGCGGCGCAGGTCGAGCCAGGGGATGCCGACGCCGCCGCCCGGGGCGTGCGGGTTGAGCCAGAGGCCGTAGTGGTCCGGGTAGAGGGTGCGGGCCACGTCCAGGCCGTCGGCCACCTCGTAGGAGCGGTTCCAGCCGCTGGCCGACAGCTCCTGGGCGGAGGTGACACACGGGGCGTAGTGGGAGCCGTCGACCTCCATGTCCCCGTACTGGGCGTCCGGGGAGCCGGCCTGACCGTGCCACAGGAGCATCCAGATCTGGCCGGAGGAAGGGGTGACGAGGGCGCGGAGCAGGGCCTCGTAGGCGTCGTAGCGTCCGGGCGTGACCTGGCGCAGCGTGTTCTCCACGCTGCCGCTGTGGCTCGCGCTCACCTGTCATGCCCTTCTCTGTCAGTGCCCCGCGTTCGGAGACAGCTTATGCGCCCGGTGGCTCGGGGCCTTCGGTTCGTGCGCGCGTGCGGGTGTGCGGTGGGGACGCGCGCGGCTCCCCGC
The DNA here is from genome assembly GCF_016741775.1 of Streptomyces actinomycinicus. Classification (GTDB taxonomy): domain Bacteria; phylum Actinomycetota; class Actinomycetes; order Streptomycetales; family Streptomycetaceae; genus Streptomyces; species Streptomyces actinomycinicus. The sequence goes on from NZ_JAERRK010000024.1 coordinate 83,474, forward strand.
GCCCCCGGAGCCCGCTGCCCCACGGCCCGCTGATCAGTGTCCGTACTGATAGAAGGGGCGGACGTTGTCCTTCAGCCAGCCGGCCACCGGGTCGTCGGTCACGTCCAGCAGGACCAGGTTCACCGGCCACTTGACCGGGACTTTGCCCAGGGCCTTGCCCAGGGCCTCCAGCGGACGGGCGCGCAGGTCACCCTCCCACTGGGAGAGTTCGACGCCCACGAACATCACCGGGTCGGCCGTCTCGACGGCGGCCAGGCAGCGGCGGGCGGTGCGGACCACGCCCGTCTCGGCGAACTCGGCCGAGGCGGCGGCGAGGAAGTCGACCGGGTCGTCCTGCCAGTCGGGCTCGAAGAGCCGGACCCGGCCGCCGGTGCCGGGGCCGTCGAGCGGGGTGCGCCCCGCGCGGCACAGCTCGGCCACCGCCTCGGGCGGCAGCGGTATGCCGACCACACCGCCCGGGTTCACGGCCATGCCCGCCTGCGGCGGCAGCCCCTGGGCGAACTCGACGGCGGGGGCGATGGTGTACGACATGTGGGAGCCGGCCACCTGGCGCAGCTGCTCCTCGGAGCTGAACACCGGGACGTACACCTGGCCCTCGATCTCGAGGGTGGGCAGGTCCAGCGGGCCGCTGTCCGGGCCGCCGCCGCCGGGCAGCGGGATCCACAGGAAGCTGCGGCCGAGCACCTCGACGATCCGGCCGCCCGCCGAGGGGACGCCGAGGGAGGCCGACAGCGCCTCCTCCAGCTCGTTGCCGGGCCAACCGCCGTGCGGGTGGGGGTGCGCCTGTGCCGGGAAGTCCGCGGGAAAGTCCGCCGGGAAGTCCATCTGCCTACCGCCTGCTGGTCATCACTGCTGTGAGCAAGAAGGCTAGCGGGTGGCTGTGACAGCCCCTCACCGAGTGAAGCCGACGCGGCTCAGCACGCCCGCGGCGTCCCGGTCCAGCAGCACCGCCGAACCGCAGCCGGCGGGCAGCTCGCCCTTCTCCACCGCGCGCAGCAGACGGTCGGTCGCCCGGCGGTGCCGGCTGAAGGCGTAGCGGGAGACGCCCCGGCCGCGCTCGCGCTGGCCCTGCCGGGCCGTCTCGGGGTGCACGTCGAGCAGGAGCAGGTGCAGGGTGCCGCCGCGGCGCCGGGCCTCACGGGCCAGCCAGGCGCGCACCCAGGCCTGGGTGCCGCAGTCGTGCACGACGATCCCCTCGCCGGTGCGCAGGGCACGGCGCAGTCCGGCGTAGTGGGCGAGGCGGACCAGCGGGCGGTAGAGCGCGTAGGGGAGGCGGCGGGGGACGCGGGCGTCCCAGCGGTCGCGGGTGTCCTGGGAGTCGATGCGGTGGCCGGTGACCGCGCGGTGCATGAGGGTGGACTTGCCGCTGCCGGGCAGGCCGGTGATCACCACCAGGTCGCCGGCGCCGAAGAGCAGGGCGTGCGGGCTGCGGCCGGCGCGGTCGCGCAGGTCGCGGACGACCGGTGCGGTCCGGTCCGCGCAGTGCTCGCGGGCCGGGGCGGAGGGCTGCTTCGGCATCGCGATGCCGGCGTTCGTGGCGTAGGCCGAGGTCCTGTTCACCGTGATCGTCCTCCCCATGGGCTCGGTCCCTCTCATGCCCGTTGTATGTAAAGAGAAGGTAATGGGCAACGGTAGGGGGTTCGTGCGCGTAGTGCCACAGCTCGGTTACAGATGCGGGGCCCTGACGGGTGGGGGTGCGGCGTGCAATGATGTGGCCGCCAACTGCATACCGGCCGTTTGAATCCGCGCGGGAGAGTTCCCAGCAGCCTTCGCTGGGGCGCCGAAGGAGCAAGTCCCTCCCTTGAATCTCTCAGGCCCCGTTACCGCGCGGGCGAGGCACATCTGAAAAGCGGGCCGCTGTGTCAGTGGCCCCACCCAAGGTGCAAGCCGTGGTCGTCCCTGTGGCGGTCGCGGCGAACCTCTCAGGTTCCGATGACAGATGGGGAGGAAGTTCCTCGCCCTCCCCCACGCTCGGCATTCGCTCGCGCGGGGGGACCCCATGTCTGCCCTGGGAGACGACCGACCGATGAGCAGTACAGAACTCCGCCATACCGCGCTCGACGCCGTGCACCGCTCGCTGGGCGCGACGATGACCGACTTCGCCGGCTGGGACATGCCCCTGCGCTACGGCTCCGAGCGCGACGAACACCTCGCCGTGCGGACGAAGGCCGGTCTCTTCGATCTCTCCCACATGGGCGAGATCACCGTCACCGGCGCCGAGGCGGCCGCCCTCCTGAACCACGCCCTGGTGGGCAACATCGCCTCGGTCGGCGTCGGACGCGCCCGATACACCATGATCTGCCAGGCCGACGGCGGCATCCTGGACGACCTGATCGTCTACCGGCTCGCCGAGACCGAGTACATGGTCGTGGCCAACGCCTCCAACGCCCAGGTCGTGCTGGACGCGCTGACCGAACGCGCCGCCGGCTTCGACGCCGAGGTCCGTGACGACCGGGACGCGTACGCGCTGCTCGCGGTACAGGGTCCTCAGTCCCCCGGCATCCTGAAGTCCCTCACCGACGCCGACCTGGACGGTCTGAAGTACTACGCCGGCCTGCCCGGCACCGTCGCCGGCGTCCCGGCGCTGATCGCCCGCACCGGTTACACCGGCGAGGACGGCTTCGAGCTGTTCGTGAAGCCGGAGCACGCCGTGGAGCTGTGGCAGGCGCTGACCAAGGCCGGCGAGGGCGTCGGTCTGGTCCCCTGCGGTCTGTCCTGCCGGGACACGCTCCGCCTGGAGGCGGGCATGCCGCTGTACGGGCACGAGCTGACCACCGCGCTGACCCCCTTCGACGCCGGCCTCGGCCGCGTGGTGAAGTTCGAGAAGGAAGGCGACTTCGTCGGGCGCGCGGCGCTGACCGAGGCCGCCGCCCGCGCGCAGGAGAACCCGCCGCGGGTCCTCGTCGGGCTGATCGCCGAGGGCCGCCGCGTCCCGCGCGCCGGGTACGCCGTCGTCGCCGGCGGCGAGGTGATCGGCGAGGTCACCTCGGGCGCCCCCTCCCCCACCCTGGGCAAGCCGATCGCCATGGCGTACGTCGACGCCGCGCACGCGGCGCCGGGCTCCGCGGGCGTCGGCGTGGACATCCGAGGCAGTCACGAGCCGTACGAGGTCGTGGCGCTGCCGTTCTACAAGCGCCAGAAGTAGACACTGGGCGCGGAACGTCCCCGTGACGTGACCCTGCGCACATTTCCGCTGCTCACGAGCAGTTCCAGCAGTCCCCCTTTCACCACCACTCCCGCGCGTACAGGAGAATTCAGGCCATGAGCAACCCCCAGCAGCTGCGCTACAGCAAGGAGCACGAGTGGCTGTCGGCCGCCGAGGACGGCGTTTCGACGGTCGGTATCACCGAGTTCGCGGCGAACGCGCTCGGCGATGTGGTCTACGCCCAGCTCCCCGAGGTCGGCTCCACGGTCGCCGCGGGCGAGACCTGTGGTGAGCTGGAGTCGACCAAGTCCGTCTCGGACCTGTACTCGCCGGTCGCCGGCGAGGTCACCGAGATCAACGAGGACGTCGTCAACGACCCGTCGCTGGTGAACTCCGCCCCCTTCGAGGGCGGCTGGCTGTTCAAGGTACGCGTCACCGAGGAGCCGGCCGACCTGCTCTCCGCCGACGAGTACGCCGCCCACACCGCCGGCTGAGGAGTCGTAGCCGTATGACTGTCCTGAACACGTCCCTGCACGAGCTGGACCCGGAGATCGCGGCCGCGGTCGACGCCGAGCTGCACCGTCAGCAGTCGACCCTGGAGATGATCGCCTCCGAGAACTTCGCGCCGCTCGCGGTGATGGAGGCCCAGGGCTCGGTCCTCACCAACAAGTACGCCGAGGGCTACCCGGGCCGCCGCTACTACGGCGGCTGCGAGCACGTCGACGTCGCCGAGCAGATCGCCATCGACCGGATCAAGGAGCTGTTCGGCGCCGAGTACGCCAACGTGCAGCCCCACTCCGGCGCCTCCGCGAACCAGGCGGCCCTGTTCGCGCTGGCCCAGCCCGGGGACACCATCCTCGGCCTGGACCTGGCGCACGGCGGTCACCTGACCCACGGGATGCGGCTGAACTTCTCCGGCAAGCAGTTCGACGTGGTCGCCTACCACGTGGACGTCGAGACCGGCCTGGTCGACATGGCCGAGGTCGAGCGGCTCGCCAAGGAGCACCGCCCGAAGGTGATCATCGCCGGCTGGTCGGCGTACCCGCGGCAGCTGGACTTCGCCGAGTTCCGCCGGATCGCCGACGAGGTCGAGGCCTACCTGTGGGTCGACATGGCCCACTTCGCGGGCCTGGTGGCCGCCGGGCTGCACCCCAACCCGGTGGAGCACGCGCACGTCGTCACCTCGACCACCCACAAGACGCTGGGCGGCCCCCGCGGCGGCATCATCCTGGCCAAGAAGGAGTTCGCGAAGAAGCTGAACTCCTCCGTCTTCCCGGGCTTCCAGGGCGGCCCCCTGGAGCACGTGATCGCGGCGAAGGCGGTCTCCTTCAAGGTCGCCGCCTCGGCGGACTTCAAGGAGCGCCAGCAGCGTACGGTGGAGGGTGCGCGCATCCTCGCCGAGCGGCTGACCGCCCCGGACGCCCGTGAGGCCGGGATCAACGTGCTCTCCGGCGGCACGGACGTGCACCTGATCCTGGTGGATCTGCGTGAGTCCGAGCTGGACGGGCAGCAGGCCGAGGACCGGCTGCACGAGGTCGGCATCACGGTCAACCGCAACGCGGTCCCGAACGACCCTCGCCCGCCGATGGTCACCTCGGGTCTGCGCATCGGTACGCCGGCCCTGGCGACCCGCGGTTTCACGGCCGAGGACTTCGCCGAGGTCGCGGACGTGATCGCGGCGGCGCTGAAGCCGTCCTACGACGCGGAGGGCCTGCGGGCGCGCGTGAAGGCGCTCGCCGACAAGCACCCGCTCTACGCGGTTCTGAACAAGTAAGTCACGTTTCACGGGGCACCGCGCACACTGGAGGTACCGGCGTGCGCGGTGCCCGCGCCCTGTACCACCGGTTTTCGCACCGCCCCTTGCACCACCCCCGTATTGAGGAGTCATCCGTGGCCATCTCGGTCTTCGACCTGTTCTCGATCGGCATCGGCCCGTCCAGCTCCCACACGGTCGGCCCGATGCGCGCGGCGCGCATGTTCGCCCGCCGGCTGCGCAACGAGGACCTGCTCGGATCCGTCGCGTCCCTGCGCTGCGAGCTGTACGGCTCGCTGGGCGCGACCGGACACGGGCACGGCACCCCGAAGGCGGTGCTGCTCGGCCTGGAGGGCGCCTCGCCGCGCACGGTGGACGTGGAGACGGCCGACGAGCGGGTGGAGGGGATCAGGGCGGCGGGCCGTCTGAAGGTGCTCGGCGAGCACGAGATCGCCTTCTCCTTCGACGACGACCTGGTCCTGCACCGGCGCAAGGCCCTGCCGTACCACGCCAACGGCATGACGATCTGGGCCTTCGACGGCTCGGGGGCCGAGCTGCTGTCGAAGACGTACTACTCGGTCGGCGGCGGCTTCGTCGTGGACGAGGACGCGGTGGGCGCGGACCGCATCAAGCTGGACGACACGGTCCTGAAGTACCCGTTCCGCACGGGCGACGAGCTGCTGCGCCTCACCAAGGAGACGGGGCTGTCCATCTCCTCGCTGATGCTGGAGAACGAGCGGGCCTGGCGCACCGAGGAGGAGATCCGCGCCGGGCTGCTGGAGATCTGGCGGGTGATGCGCGAGTGCGTGCAGCGCGGCATGTCCCGTGAGGGCATCCTGCCGGGCGGCCTCAGGGTCCGGCGCCGTGCGGCCGTCTCGGCCCGCCAGCTGCGTGCCGAGGGCGACCCGCTGGCGCACGCCATGGAGTGGATCACGCTCTACGCGATGGCCGTGAACGAGGAGAACGCGGCCGGCGGGCGCGTGGTGACGGCCCCCACCAACGGCGCGGCCGGCATCATCCCGGCGGTCCTGCACTACTACATCAACTTCGTGCCCGGTGCGGACGAGGACGGGGTGGTCCGCTTCCTGCTCGCCGCGGGTGCGATCGGCATGCTCTTCAAGGAGAACGCCTCCATCTCGGGCGCCGAGGTCGGCTGCCAGGGCGAGGTCGGCTCCGCCTGCTCCATGGCCGCGGGCGCCCTCGCCGAGGTGCTCGGCGGCTCCCCCGAGCAGGTGGAGAACGCGGCCGAGATCGGCATGGAGCACAACCTGGGCCTGACCTGCGACCCGGTCGGCGGCCTGGTCCAGATCCCGTGCATCGAGCGCAACGGCATGGCCGCGGTGAAGGCGGTCACGGCCGCGAAGATGGCGATGCGGGGCGACGGCTCGCACAAGGTGTCCCTGGACAAGGTCATCAAGACCATGAAGGACACCGGCGCCGACATGAGCGTGAAGTACAAGGAGACGGCCCGGGGCGGTCTCGCGGTGAACATCATCGAGTGCTGACGGGCGAGGTCCGGCAGGCGCCGGCCCCGGCTGCGGCTGCGGCTGACAGGCGACGGCCGACGGCGGTGGCCGCAGGCGGTCGCCGCCGGGCCGTGGCAGGCGGGCGGCCGACGGACGCCGGCCGAGGAGGGGGCAGGCTGTGCACGCGGTGGTGGCGGAGGTCTGGCGGGGCGACTTCCTGGAGTCGGTGCACCACGGGACGGTCCATGCGGCCGGCCCGCGGGGACGCACCGTGCTGAGTGTCGGTGAGACGGACCGCCCCCTGTACCCGCGGTCGGCCAACAAGCCGCTCCAGGCACTCGGCATGCTGCGGGCCGGCCTCGGCCTGGACGGCGAACTGCTGGCGCTGGCGTGCGCCAGCCACTCCGGCGAGGCGTTCCACCTCGACGGCGTGCGCAGGATCCTCCGGGGCGCCGGCCTGGACCCGGGTGCGCTGCGGTGCACGCCGGGACTGCCCCTCGGCGAGGACGCGCTGCGCGCCCACCTCATGTCCGGCGGCGGCCCCGCCCCGCTGACGATGAACTGCTCGGGCAAGCACGCGGCGATGCTCGCCACCTGCGTCGCGGCCGGCTGGGACACGGCCACGTACCTGGACCCGCGGCACCCGCTGCAGCGTGCCCTGCGCGAGACCGTCGAGGACCTGGCCGGCGAGAAGGTCGCCGCCACCGGGGTCGACGGCTGCGGCGCGCCGCTGTTCGCCCTCGGCTACCGGGGTCTGGCGCGGGCGTTCGCCACGCTGGCGACGAGCGCGCCCGGCACCCTGGAGCACCGGGTCGCCCGGGCGATGAACCGGCACCCCGAGTACGTCGGCGGCACCGGCCGGGACGTGACCCGGCTGATGCGGGCGCTGCCCGGCTCGGTGGCCAAGGACGGCGCCGAGGGCGTCTACGCGCTGGCGCTGCCCGACGGCTCCTCCGTCGCCCTGAAGATCGCCGACGGCTCCCGGCGGGCCCGCCCCGTCGTCATGGTGGCCGCGCTGCGCAGGCTCGGCGTGGCGACGGACGCGGACGAGACCCTCGCCGGCCTGGCCACCGTCCCGGTCCTCGGACACGGCGAACCGGTCGGCGCGGTACGGGCCGCGCGGGCACTGCGCGCGTAGGACGACGGCGCTCGCGCGTCGCCCGGACGCCTCCTCCCGGTCATTCCCCGGACGTGTCGGCCTGTGACGGTCACGGGAAGCCGGCTGTACACGTCGGTACGAGGAGTGACTGTGCCCGGTTCCCCGCTCGGCGGACTGCCCGTGATGTGGCTGCGCGACAACTGCCCGTGCGCGCGGTGCCGTGATCCGCGTTCCGGGCAGAAGCTGTTCCAGATCTCTTCGCTGCCCGCCGGGCTGCGCATCGACTCGGCCGTCGAGAGGGACGGGACCGTCGAGGTGCTCTGGGCGCCCGACGGGCACCGCTCGGTGTACCCGGCGTCCTGGACGGCGGCCCACCGGCAGGGCGGGCCGGGCCGCCGGGATCCGCGCACCGAGGACGGCAAGGAACTGTGGACGGCGCGCGACCTGGCCGGGCGGCTGCCGGAGGCGGACTGGACCGCGTACCTGGAGGATCCGGCCGTACGCGCGCGGATGCTGCAGTCCGTGCTGCGGCTCGGCTTCATGGTGCTGCGCGGGGTGCCCCCGCACGAGGGCGAGGCGCTCGATGTGGCGGAGACCTTCGGGTTCGTCCGCGAGACCAACTACGGCAGGCTCTTCGACGTACGCGTCGTGCCCGACCCGAACAATCTCGCCTTCACCTCGGCGGCCGTCTCGCCGCACACCGACAACCCCTACCGTGATCCGGTGCCGACGCTCCAGCTGCTGCACTGTCTGGTCAACGACGCGGAGGGCGGCGACTCCGGTCTGGTGGACGGGTTCGGGGCGGCCGCGCTGCTGCGGCGCACGGACCCGGAGGCGTTCGAGGTGCTCACGCGGACGCCGGTGCCGTTCGTGTTCCGGGACGCGGACACCGAGCTGCGTGCCGAGCACCCGCTGATCGGCACCGATCCGCTCGGCCGGGTGCGCGAGGTGCGGTTCAACAACCGCTCCACCGGCACCCTGCGGCTGCCCGCCGGACAGCTGGAGGCGTTCTACCGCGCCTACCGCACCTTCGCCGAGCTGCTGCTCCGCCCGGAGCTGCGGCTGGACCTGCGGCTCGCGCCGGGCGACTGCCTGGTGTTGGACAACACCCGTCTGCTGCACGCCCGTACCGCGTTCGCCCGGGACGGGGCACGGCACCTCCAGGGCGCGTACGCCGATCTGGACGGGCTGGCGAGCACGCTGGCGGTGCTGCGGCGGGCGGACTCCCTGGCGCCGCTGGCCGCGTTGTTCGCCGGGGCGGGGTCGGCGGAGTACCTGGGCGAGCCGGTGTCCATGGCCCAGCACATGCTGCAGGCCGGAGCCCTGGCCGAGGCCGCGGGCGCCCCGCCGCACCTGGTGGCCGCCGCTCTGCTGCACGACGTCGGGCACGTGGACGGGGACGTGGTCACCGGGCGCGCCCTGATGTCCGGCAGCGACAACCGGCACAGCCACACCGGTGCCGACGCGCTGGGCCGCTGGTTCGGGCCCGAGGTCACCGAGCCGGTGCGGCTGCACGTGGCCGCGAAGCGCTATCTGTGCGCGGTGGAGCCGGGGTACCACGCCCGGCTGTCCGAGGCGTCGAAGTACACGCTGGAGGTCCAGGGCGGGGTGATGAGCCCGGTGCAGGCGGCCGAGTTCGCCGCGCTGCCGGGTGCCGCCGACGCGGTCGCCGTGCGCCGCTGGGACGACGAGGCCAAGGACCCGGACGCCTTCACCCCGCCGTTCGAGCACTTCCTCCCGCTGCTCACCGGGTTGCGGCGCGACTAGCGAGCCGGCAGCAGGGCAAGCCGGGAGCGAGGCAGGCGGGGCCCGGGGCAGGTCCGGGAGCAAGGCAGGCGGGGCCCGGGGCAGGTCCGGGAGCAAGGCAGGCGGGGCCCGGGGCAGGTACGGGAGCAAGGCAGGCGGGGCCCGGGGCAGGTACGGGAGCGAGGCAGGGGGGCGGAGGACGGCCGCGGGGCGGGAGCGGAGGCGGGACCGGCCGCCGTGGGCCGGCCCCGCCTCATGCCCGTCACACCGTGTGGACGGTCCCCGCGTAGCGCTGGGCGAAGCGGGTGCCGGTGCCCGCGGTGACCGTGACGTCGTACCGCCCCTCCTCGGTGCGCCACGTCAGCCGCCTGCGGTCACCCGCCCCCACCCATACGGTCCGCTCCTCGCCGCCGAAGTCGTTCGGCGTGAGCGTGAAGGCCACCTCGGTGCCGCCGGCGTTGCGCAGCTCCAGTTCCACGGCGCCGTGCCGCAGGGCGGCCGTGACCACGGGGACCGCCACGTCGTCCTGTCCCCCGCGGACGACCGTGCCGGAGAAGCGGCGGACGAACCCGTCGGCGCCGTACACGGAGAAGTCGTAGCGGCCGTCGGTGGCGGCGGCGTCCCAGACGTAGGTGCGCGACGAGCGCGCCGGGACCGTGAACGGGGTGCCGGTGAAGGGCAGGGCGGTGGTGGGCAGCACGGTGAAGTGGTAGCCGGCGGTGCCGTCGTTGGTGAGGGTGCAGGTGACCTTGCCGGTGGCCCGGTCGACGGTCACGTCGGCCCACGGCCGGTACGGCAGCGGGCGGCGCGGGCGGTGGCCCTCCTCCTGCACGGGCATGGACTGCTGGGCCGGCACCTTGACCGGCGGCAGCGCGTTGCCGGCGTCGGCCTTCGCCATCAGGGCGACCGTGTCGGGGAGCCCGGGAATGCTGTAGTCGGGCCTGCCGAAGTCGAAACAGCTGGTGAGGTCGCCGCAGACGGTGCGCCGCCAGTCGGAGATGTTGGGTTCGCGCACACCGGTGACGCGTTCGAGGAAGCGCAGCACCGAGGTGTGGTCGAAGACCTGGGAGTTGACCCAGCCGCCGCGCGACCAGGGCGAGACCACCCACAGCGGGACACGGGCGCCCAGGCCTATCGGCCTGCCGTCGGCGAACTCGTCCTTGGTGCCGGGCTCGGGGAACGGCGGGATGACGTGGTCGAAGTACCCGTCGTTCTCGTCGTACATGAGCAGGAAGACGGTGTGCTTCCACACGTCGGGGTTGGAGAACAGCGACTGCAGCGCGGTGTTCACCCAGTGGGCGCCGTAGTCGGGGCTGGCGTTCGGGTGCTCGCAGAACAGGTAGGGAGCCACCAGCCAGGAGACGGTGGGCAGGGTGCCGTCCTTGCAGTGCTGGTCGAAGGCCGTGAGGTCCCACTTCGTCATCGCGTTGACGTGGCGCGGGTCGTCCTTCGGGAACTCGTGGAACTGCTTGAAGTACGACAGGGCGTTGTCGTCGTAGTCGCCGTGGCGGTCGTCGGAGCCGTCCGGGTTGTGGTAGACCCGCCAGGTGATGCCGGCCTGCTCCAGGCGCTCGGCGTACGTCGTCCAGTCGGCCACCGGGTTGCCCGTCACCGGGGTGTTGTCGGTCCAGGGGCCGGTGGTGCCGTCCGTACCGGGGCCGGCGGTGCCGGTCCACAGGTAGAGGCGGTTGGGGTCGGTGGGGCCGTTCAGCGAGCAGAAGTAGCCGTCGCAGAGGGTGAAGGCGTCGGCGAGCGCGTACTGGTACGGGATGTCCTCGCGGGTGAAGTAGCCCATGGTGCGTTCGCCCTTGGCGGCGACCCACTTGTCCATGGCGCCGCCGTTGACGGCCGTGTGGCCGGTGTCCCAGTCGTGCGGGAGGCCGCCCGCGTTCTGCGCGTTGTACTTCGTGGTGTCCATGCGGAAGGGCAGGAGGTGGCCCTCCTTGCGGCCTCTGGCGGGCTGCCGGAACACCGGGTCACCGCTGCGCAGGACGGCGGCCTGGCGGTCGCCGAAGCCGCGGACGCCGCTCAGGGTGCCGAAGTAGTGGTCGAAGCTGCGGTTCTCCTGCATCAGGATGACGACGTGCTTGACGTCGGCGATGCTGCCGTGCGTGGCGCCGGCGGCCCCGGCCGTGCCGGGGAGTCCGGTGGCGAGGGCGGCTCCGGCCGCGGCGGTGCCGATGAAGGAGCGGCGGCTGATCTCGGTCATGGAGGTGAGTCCTTCGGTGCGTCGGGGGGTCAGCCGCGGGCGGGGAGGGAGAACGTGACGACGGCGGCGGCGTGGTCGGAGGGCCAGCCGTTGCCGGCGGTGTCCGGTACCGGCCGGGGCCAGCCGGTGCACAGGGTGTGCGCCTCCAGGACCTTGAGCCGGCCCGCGAACTGGACCTGGTCGATGCGGTCCTGCGGTTCCGCCCCGCCGCCCTCGTGCCGCGGCCTGACGGGGGACCAGGTGGTGCCGGGCTCCTTCACCGGGTCGGGGTGGGCCGCGCGGAAGGCGTCGACGAGGCCGGCCCGCTCCAGCGCCTCGGTGACGGGCCAGCGGACCCGCCCCATTCCCGCGTGCGCGGACGCCGTACGGCTCGTCCAGTCGTGGTGGGACGGCGAGGCGAGTCCGGCCGCCAGCACGACGGGCCTCCGGGCGGCCAGCTCCGGCCGCAGCGCGGCGACCAGCGCCTGCACCTGCCGGTAGCGCGCCGTCTCCTTCTCCGCCGCCTCGACCTGCGCGGGCGTCCGGCCCGCCGCGAGGGCGTACGGCCCGTAGTCGCCCTCGTCCAGCTGGGCCGACCACAGGCGTACCGTGCGGTCGCCGGGCAGTCGCAGGGTCGCCGCGGTGGCCGGCAGTTCCGGGGCGGGGGCGACGGTGTCGGTGAGCGGGTAGCGGCTCACGAGACCCAGGCCGCCGGCCTGGTGGGCGTGCCAGCCGAGCGCGCCGGCGAGCTTCTCGGCGGCGCCGTCGGCGCACTCCTGGAGGGCGACGGCGTCCCAGCCCTGGGTGAGCACCAGGCGCAGCTGCTTCTCCAGGGCGCCGTCGACGTGGGTGCCGCCGTCCCAGAGGTTCAGCGTGGCGACCTTCAGCCGCAACCGGTCGCGGGAGGCACGCACCGGGACCTGCACGGTGACGGTGTCGGAGCCGGCGACGCCGTCGGTGACCGAGACCACCATCCGGCCGGGCGTGCGCGGCGCGAGGACGGGCGCCGTGCCGCTGACCGTTCCGTCGGCGGCGACGGACAGCCACCGGTCGCCGGAGAGGCGCTCGAAGGCCGCGCTGCCGGGGGCGTTGCCCTGCGGCCGGATCCACAGTCCGCCGAGCTTCACCGTGAACGAGGTGCCCGCGGTCTGCGCGCCGGTGGTGACGGCGTCCACGACCGCGTACGGGCGCGGGTCGACCGGGCGGGCCGCGACGCTGAACGGGGCGGTGCGGGCGAGCACGCCGTAGCCGTCCTTCGCCAGCAGGTACGCGGTGTACGAGCCGCTGCCGAGCCCGGAGGTGTCGAGGGTGACGTCACCGGTGGCGCCGGGCGTGTACTCCCAGGCGAGGGAGGAGCCGTGACCGGGCTGCCGGTCGCCGTCGTACACGCCGACCCAGTTCTTGGCGTCCGGTGCGTCCGTCGTCCAGTGGAAGGAGAGCTTGTCACCCTCGTGCGGGGTGGGCGTGGTCAGGGTGACGGAGTCCCCGGAGGGCGCTCCGGCGAAGCTGAACGGCTCGGTCCGGGCCAGGACGCCGTAGCCGTCCTTGGCCAGCAGACAGGCGGTGTACGGCCCGCCGCTCAGCTGGGAGGTGTCCAGGGTCGTCTGTCCGGTGGCGCCGGGAACGTACGCCCAGACCAGGGGGTTGCTGCCGCTGCCGGGCAGCCGGTCGCCGGCGAGGACGCCGATCCAGTTCTTGGGGTCGGGCGTGTCCGTCGCCCAGGTGAAGGTCACTTTGTCGCCGCGTTGCGGGGGTGCCGGGGTGGCGCGGGTGATGCTGCTCCCGGCTGCGGTCTCGGAGGGGGATGACACGGTGACGGGCTCCCAAAGTTGTATAGATAACTTTGACCCCAGCTAGCCTTCCTCCGGCGACTCCCACATGAACGCCAGATGGCCACGTTCCAGTGCTCAGAAGGGAAATCGGATCGCACCGGTCCCCGGAAGGCGCCCCTGGGGCCGCCCCGGGTGAACACCTGCTGTGCACAGCACGTCGTGAGTGCCCGACTCCTGCGCATCCGGACGCCGTCCTGGGGCCACCCCGCGGCAACCACCCCGCCGTACGCTGAACGCCGACTCAACTCGCCTATTCAAAAGGGGACTTGACCGCATGCGAGCAGTGAGACGGCTGGCGGCGCTGCTGAGCGCCGCCGCGCTTGTGCTGGTGGTACCCGACTCCGCCCACGCGGCCGCGCCGAAGTTCTCCGGGACGACGGCCATCGGCACGCACAACGCCTACGAGAAGTCCAAGTACCCGTACTTCGCCCAGGCCCTGGACTCCGGCGCCTCGCTGCTGGAGCTGGACGTGTACGCCGACACCCTCAGCCACCGCTGGCGGGTCAGCCACAGCAACCCGTGGGGCAACGACAACAACTGCGAGGCGGCGAAGGCACCGGGCGAGCTGTACGGCAAGAGCCGCAACCAGGACCTCGGCGGCTGCCTGGACGACATGGCCGCCTGGAACCAGCTGCACCCCGACCACCCGCCGATCGTCGTCAAGGTCGAGTTCAAGGTCGGCTTCAACGACAGGGCCGGCCTCGGCCCCGACGAGTTCGACACGCTCGTCCGGCAGAAGCTCGGCAGCAGCGTCTACAAGCCGGCCGACCTGCTCGCCGGGACGTACCCCTCGCTGGACTCCGCCGCGAAGGCGGACGCCTGGCCCTCCCGCGACGCGCTCAGGGGCAAGTTCCTCTTCGAACTGATCCCGGGCACGGTGGAGAAGGCCAACCCGTTCGACCACTACTGGACGGACGAGGAGTACGGCGACCATCTGCGTGACCTGTACGCCGTCGGCCGTACCGACCAGGCGCAGGCCTTCCCCGCGGTACTGGGCGCCGAGAACGGCGATCCGCGCACCGGCCGCTACGACGCCTCGATCCGTCCCTGGTTCGTGTTCTTCGACGGCGACGCGGCGACCTACGTCGGCAACGGCTACGACACGTCGTTCTACTCCGCCAACCACTACATCCTGATCACGACGGACGCCCCCGGCGTGTCCCCGGCGATCTCCTCCACCGACCCGACGGACGCCGAGGTCGCCGCCCGCCTCGCCCTGCTGGCCGGGAACCACGCGAGCCTGATCACCTCCGACTGGTCGGCGAAGTCCGCGTCGGTGCTGGGCTCGGTGACCACCCGGGGCTGAGGTTCCGGCGGGCGCGCACGGGGGACAACCATCACATGCTGCATGGCATCGACGTAAGCGCCTACCAGTCCTCGTCCTATGCCACGAACGGCCTCTCCTTCGTCTTCGTCAAGGCGACGGAGGGCCGTTCGTACGTCAATCCCCGGCTGGCCGCGCAGACGAAGAGGGGCCGCGACGCCGGACTGGTCGTCGGCTTCTACCACTTCCTGTGGCCCGGGAACCTCACCGCCCAGGCCGAGTACTTCGTCCAGCACGCCCCGGAACGCCGCGGCGACATCCTCGCCGTCGACTGGGAGACCACCGGCGACGGCACCCGCGCGAGCAACGCCGAGAAGGACCGTTTCATCCGGAAGGTGAAGGAGTTACGCCCGCACAACCGGGTGGTCCTCTACACGAACCGTGACTTCTGGCTGACGGTCGACACGACCTCCTACGCCGGCGACGCCCTGTGGATAGCCGACTACGTGTCCGCCGGCAAGCCCCGCATCAAGGCCAAGTGGCTGTTCCACCAGTACACCAGCGACCCCCACGACAAGGACGTGGCGAACTTCGCGACCGCGGCCGCACTCAGGGAGTGGGCCGGCGGCGCGTGAGGGCACCGGCCAGGTCAGCCCCTGAAGTCCGCCGGGCGTTCCGGTGACGCCTCGGCGAGGGCCTTGCGCACCGCGTCCACGCCTGCGCGCAGACCGTAGACGGGGGTGCCGGGCTGCTGGCGCCAGGAGTCGGCGACGGTGCCCGCGTCGACCGTGTCGAAGCCGAGTTCGTCGATCAGGTCGCGGACGGTCTTCTTGGCCGTCTCGTCGTCGCCGGCGACCGGGAGGGCCATGCGTTCGGGGTCGCCCGCGGGGCGGGGGCGGTCCAGGATGTCCTGGGCGTAGGTGCCGTTGAAGGCCTTGATCACCGGGTGGCCGAGGTGCTGCTCGGTCCAGCGGCTCTCGGTGAGGCCCTCGTCCTCGATGGCGGCGATCCGGCCGTCCCGCTGCTGCGGGTAGTAGTTGCCGGTGTCGATCACCGCGACCGGGTCGGCGGCGCCGTCCAGCAGCCCGGCGGGCAGGCCCGGGACCGCCTTCAGCGGGACGGTGACGACCACCACCTGGGCGCCCTTGGCCGCGTCCACAGCCCGGACCGCCGTGGCGCCGGTCTCCTCGGCCAGTTCCCGGAGCGTCTCCGGGCCGCGGGAGTTGGCCACGGAGACGTCGTGTCCGAGGGCGGTGAGCCGCCGGGTGAGGTTGCCGCCGATGTTTCCCGCACCGATGATGCCGATCTTCATGGCTGACCTTCCGGATGATTCATGCACGTGCATGCCTCTGTCACGGGGGTCAACCACACCGGCCGCCGGCCTGTTCCCGCGCTCCGCCGACCGGTTCGCGCGCAGCGCCGCCGCGGGGCGGCCCACACCTCGGAGCAGGCGCGCAGGGGTGCCCCTCCCCGTGCGGGACGGGCACCCCCTGCCGTCATCGGGTCACTTGCTCAGGTAGGCCCAGAACTCGTCGAACGACAGCACCTTGTCGCCGTTGAGGTCGCGGGTCCTGATGATGGCCTCCGCGACCGTCTCGGTGACGTTCCAGTCACCTTCCTGGGCCAGGGCGGACTTGAACTCCGCTGCGGTGATGAAACCGTCACCGTCCGCGTCGATCCGCTGGAACTGCTTGCGTGCTTCCTCGATGTCCGCCACCGATCCGCCCCTTTTGTTCGTGTTTCTCATGCCGTGCTGGCGTACTGACGCTGGTCAGATTAACGGCCCCCGGAGATGCGGGGTGCGGCGACCACCCGGGGGGCTCCCCGGCGCGCGGGGGCGGGGCCGCCGGCCGGCCGACGGCGGAAAGTCCGGTGCCGTCGCCGGTCCACGGCCGTGACGGCGCGTCCGGCCGGTCCGGCTCAGCGGAAGATGCCGGTGTGCCCCAGTGAGTAGCGGCCGGGCTGGGGGTAGACGGCGAGGCCGTGGGGGCCGCTGCCGACCTTGATCCGGGCCAGTTCGGTGCCGGTGCGGGTGTCGATGGCGTACACCTCGGCGTTGTAGCGGCCGGAGAGCCACAGCACCTTGCCGTCGGCCGAGACCCCGCCCATGTCGGGGCTGCCGCCACCGGGCAGGCGCCACTTCCCGGTGAGCCGCTTGCGGGTGAAGTCGAAGAGGGAGATGGTGCCCTCGCCCCGGTTGGAGATGTACATCACGCGCGAGTCCCGGCTGACGTAGAGGCCGTGGGCGCCCTTGCCGGTGGCGAGGAACGTGGGCCGGGTGAACTTGTCGCCGTCGAGGATCCACACGCCGTCGGCGACCATGTCGGCGATGTAGAACAGCTTGCCGTCCGGGGAGATCTTGACGTCCTGCGGCATGGCGCCCTTCAGCGGCAGCCTCTCCTGGGCGACGACCTTCATGGCGGCCGTGTCGACCTTGAGGACCTCGCCGCTGAACTCGCAGGAGACGATGAAGTAGCGGCCGTCGGCGGAGAAGTCGGCGTGGTTGACGCCGTAGCAGCTGACCGGGACGGCCTTGACGACCTTCATGGTGTGCGCGTCCCGGAAGACGAGCTGACGGTCCATGGAGGCCATGACGACGGCGTACTTGCCGTCGGGCGTGAAGTACAGGTTGTACGGGTCGTGCACGTCGACCGGCTTGCCGGCCTTGCCGGTGCGCGGGTCGATGGGGGTGAGGCTGTTACCGAGGTCGTTGTTGACCCAGAGGGTCTTCAGGTCCCAGGACGGTACGACGTGCTGGGGCTGGCGGCCGACCGGGATGGTCTCGACGACCCGGTAGGTCGCGGGGTCGATGACGGTGACCGTGTCGGAGTTGGTGTTGGGGACGTAGACCCGCGCGGGGAAGTCCTTGACCACGGGCGAGAGCCGGCCTGGCCGGTCGGCGGCGTAGAGGTCGGCCGGGTCCTCCACCGGCGGCATCCCGGGCAGCACGTTCACCTGCGGCTGCTTGCGCACCTCCGGCTGGACCGGCGCCTTGCTGGCGACGGCCTCGTTCTCGTGCCGGGCGCCGCCGCCGCACGCGGACAGCAGGGTCAGGGCGGTGACGGCGGCACCGGCGGCCAGCAGGCGGGCGGCTTTCGTGGTTCGCATCAGCTCAGCAGCTCCGTGGTGGTGACCGCGCGCATTCCGCGGCGGCCGAGTTCGTTCAGGACGTCGGGGAGGGCGGTGACGGTGTCCGCATAGCCGAAGTGCAGGCTCACCACGGATCCGTTCCGCACGTCGGCGAGCACCTTGCGGGTGACGGCTGCGGCGCCGGGGCGGGTGTAGTCGAGCGAGTCGACCTCGTACGACAGCACGTGCGGGTAGCCGGCGGTGCGGGCCAGCCGGGCGACGAGCGGAGTGGCGGTCGCGGTGCGGGAGGGGCGGAACCAGGTGCCGATGGACCCGGTCAGCCGCTGGAGCCGCTCGGCGCAGTCGGTGATCTCCCGGCGCGCGTCGGCCTCGGACATGGCGTTGACGGAGACGTGCCGCTGGGTGTGGTTGCCGAGGTCGTGGCCGCCGTCGAGGATGCGGCGGGCGAGGTCCGGGTGCGTGTCCAGCCAGCTGCCGACGGCGAGCACGGTCAGCCGGGCGCCGTGCCGCTCGGCCGTGGTGAGCAGGGTGCGGGCGAGTGCGGGATCGCCCTGGCCGTGGAAGGTGAGGGCCACCTGGGCGCGGGTGCGCGGGCCGTGCGTGATGTGGACGGGCAGACCGGGGTAGGCGCGCGGAACGGGGGCCGACGAGGGGCGCGCGGAGGGGGAGGCGGGGACCGGGGCGGGGGTCGTCGTGGGGGTGGGGGTGGCACGGGGCGCGGCGGCCTGGCCGGTGCCGCAACCGGCGGTGAGCGCACCCCCGGCGACGACACCGGCGCCCGCGCGCAGCACCCCGCGTCGGTTGGTGGTGGTCACTCGCACCATTTAAGGGGTGGTTGGTACGAAAACCGCCGATTAGCCCGATGGTGGGGCCCTTTCGGGTCGCGGCGCCCGGAGTCCGCTAGCGGTCGGCGACCCGCATCTCGAACCAGGTCGTCTTGCCCCGCGGCAGCAGGTCGACGCCCCAGCGGTCGGAGAGCTTGTCCACCAGGAACAGGCCGCGTCCGCTGACGTCCAGTTCCTGGACCGGCATCAGACAGGGCAGGCCGCGCGAGGGGTCACGGACCTCCACCCGGATCCAGCCGGTGCGGCGGCGCATGCGGAGGCCGAAGACGCGGGCGCCGGTGTGCCGTACGGCGTTGCCGACGAGTTCCGACACGAGCAGGACGGCGTCCTCGGCGAGCTTGGGGGTGAGCCGCCAGGTGCGCAGGACGACGACCTGGGCGAGGCGGCGCGCGGTGGCCGCGGACTCCGGGCGGGACGGCAGCGGGACCTCTGCCTCCGTCGGGTTTCCGAACAGTTCGAGCGCCTTCAGCGCCTGTTCGTCCTCGACCGCGGGAGACCAGCGTGCCGCGGCAGTACGGCCGTGTCCCCGTGGCTGTTCGATGCCCTCCAGCCCCGCCATGCCCCCATGATGGCCGCCCGCGGCCGACTTGGGGGCCGTTCCGCAGGAATACGCCCCCCGTACGCCCCCGCTCCACTCCAGGCGACCGTCATATGCCGTAGGCATGGCACCGTCCGGTGCGGCCCGACTGACCTGCGACGACGGATCGCTCCCGGGCAATCGCCGATCTCCCTCGATACGGCAGACTTAAGGTTGCCTTAAGGCTTCCATAAACCGCCCCATCGAGGGACCCGGATGAGACGACGCGTCGACGGCAGGGCCACCCGCGCGAGTCAGCGCGAAGTCCGCACGGCTGACGCTCAGCGGAACTTGGCCTTGCCCGGCCCCTCCTCCACGAAGCTGCGCATGCCCTCGGCGCGGTCCTCGGTGGCGAACAGACCCGCGAACCAGTTCCGTTCGACGGCGAGGCCGGTGTCGATGTCGGTCTCCAGGCCGGTGTCGACGGACTCCTTGGCCGCGCGCAGCGCGATCGCCGGACCCTGGGCGAGCCGGGCGGCCCAGGCGTGGGCCTGCTCGTAGACCTCGGCGGCCGGGACGACCCGGTCCACCAGGCCGATGGCGAGGGCCTCGTCGGCCTTGACCTGACGGCCGGTGAAGATGAGGTCCTTGGCCTTGGAGGGGCCGACCAGCCGGGGCAGCCGCTGGGTGCCGCCGGCGCCCGGGATGAGGCCGAGCAGGATCTCGGGCTGGCCGAGCTTGGCGTTGTCGGCGGCGATCCGGAAGTCGGCGCACAGGGCCAGCTCGCAGCCGCCGCCCAGCGCGTAGCCGGTGACGGCCGCGACGACGGGCTTGGGGATGCGGGCCACGGCGGTGAAGGAGTCCTGCAGGGCGCGGGCGCGCAGGACCATCCCGGTGTGGTCCATGTCCTGCATCTCCTTGATGTCCGCGCCCGCCGCGAACACCCGCTCGCCGCCGTAGATCACCACGGCGCGCACGTCGTCGCGGCGCGTGGCCTCCTCGGCGAGTTCCTTCAGCCGGTCCTGGGTGGCCACGTCCAGCGCGTTCATCGGCGGCCGGTCCAGACGCAGCGTGCCGACGCCTTCGGCGACTTCGAGAGTGACGGTCATGAAGGCAGGTTAACGGGGACTAACGGCTGCCGGGCCGGTGCGGTCGGTCACATTCGGCCGGGGGTCCGGGGGTTGCCCCCGGACAGGCACAGCACGGGGACTAACGGCTGCCGGGCCGGTGCGGTCGGTCACATTCGGCCGGGGGTCCGGGGGTTGCCCCCGGACAGGCACAGCACGGGGACTAACGGCTGCCGGGCCGGTGCGGTCGGTCACATCCGGCCGGGGGTCCGGGGGTTGCCCCCGGACAGGCACAGCACGGGGACCAACGGCTGCCGGGCCGGTGCGGTCGGTCACATTCGGCCGGGGAGAACGGCAACGGGCCCGGTGCCGTGGGTTCCGGCACCGGGCCCGTACGTCGGCCGGGGCTCACTTCTTCCAGTCGGCCCAGGACATGTTCCAGCCGTTGAGGCCGTTGGCCGGGTCCACCGTGCGGTCGTCGGAGTTCTTCACGACCACGACGTCCCCGATCATCGAGTGGTTGAAGAACCAGGCCGCCGGGACGGAGCTGTCGTAGCCGCCGCGCACGTCCCGCAGGCCGACGCAGCCGTGGCTGGCGTTGAAGTTCCCGAAGGCGCCGCCGCCCCAGTAGTTGCCGTGGATGAAGGTGCCGGAGGTGGTGAGGCGGATGGCGTGCGGGACGTCCTTGATGTCGTACTCGCCGCCGTAGCCGACCGTCTCGCCGTTCATCCGGGTCACCGTGAGCTTCTCGCTCATGACCATCTGCCCGTTCCACGTGTCGTAGCCGGGCTTGCCGGTGGTGACCGGGATGGTTTTGACGGTCTTGCCGTCCTGGGTGACCTTCATCGTGTGCTTCTTGGCGTCCACGACGGAGACCTGGTTGCGGCCGATGGTGAACTTCACGGTCTTGTGCTGCTCGCCGTAGACGCCGTCGCGGCCCTCGACGCCGTCCAGGTCGAGGTCGACGGTGACCTTCGTGCCTTCCTTCCAGTACTGCTCGGGACGGAAGTCCAGGCGGTCGTTGCCGAACCAATGGCCCTCGACGTCGACGGCAGGCTCGGTCCTGATGCGGATGGCCTTCTCGACGTCGTCCGGGTTGGTGATGCCCCGCGTGAAGTGGACGGAGAACGGCATGCCGACGCCGACCGTGGAGCCGTCCTCGGGCGTGAAGGTGCCGGCGAAGGTGTTCTGCGGGGTGAGCGTCGTGAAGCTGGCGTCCTCGGCGGACTCGCGCCCCTCGGAGTCCTTCGCGACCGCGTGCACGGTGTACTTGGTGGCCGCGGCCAGGTGACGCGACGGCGTCCAGGAGGCGCCGCCCCCGGTGATCGCCCCGGCGACCTTCGCGCCCTTCTCGTCCTTGACCGTGACCTCGGTCAGCTTGCCCTTGGCGACGCTGACCTTGAGCGCCCCGCTGGTGTCGACGCCGGTGGCGCCGGACTTGGGCGCGATGGTGACGGCGGCCGCGGACTGTCCGCCCTTGACGGCGTCCTTGCCCTTGCCGTTCCCGGAGCCGGCCCCGGAGTCCTCGCCCCCGCCGCACGCGGCGAGCGACAGCACCAGGGCGCCGGCTATCGCTGCCAGTCCCCTACGGCCTCGCCGTCCCCTCGCCGACGCCCCCGTTACAGGCCGCATGTTCAATTTGTTCTCCCCTCGCCGGGCCTCCCCGGCCCGCTCCCCACCACACTGCTGCGCGCATATTAACTGCCAGGTTTTGAGCAAGGCGTCAGGGGAAGGTCACCGTTCTGTCGCAACTTCCGCCTGACGTCCTCACCGCGCACCGCACCCCCCCACCTGGTTATTTCACCGCGCTGCCGGCCTTCCACTCCTTCCAGGCCATGTTCCATCCGCCGAGGCCGTTGTCGGGGGCGACGGTCTTGTCCTTGCTGTTGACCACCTCGATGACGTCACCGACGAGGCTGCGGTCGAAGAACCAGCCCGCCGGGGTGTCCGAGCTGCCGCCCTTCACGTCCATCAGACCCACGCAGCCGTGGCTGACGTTGGTCTGGCCGGGAGCGTCCGGGGCCCAGTAGTTGCCGTGCAGGAAGGTGCCGGAGTCGGTGAGCTTCATGGCGTGCGGGACGTCGGGGATGTCGTACTCGCCGCCGAATCCGACCGTCCGGCTGTTCATGCGGGTGACCTCCAGCATGTCCATCACCACCATCTTCCCGTTGTACGTCGGGTGCTTGGGGGCACCCGCGGTGATCGGGACGGTGGTCAGGAGCTGCCCGTCGCGCCGTACGGCCATGGTGTGCCTGGCCGCGTCGACCAGCGAGACCTGGCTGCGGCCGACGGTGAAGGTGAACGTCTTGTCCTGGAGCCCGTAGACGCCACGGGCGCCCTCGACGTCCCGCAGGTCCAGGTCGACGGTGACCTCGGTGCCGGGCTTCCAGTACTGCTCGGGGCGGAAGTCCAGGCGGCCCTTGCCGAACCAGTGCGGGCGGATCTCGACGGGGGGCCGGGCGGTGACGTGGACCGCGCTTTCGACGGCGGCGCGGTTCTCGATCTCCCGGCTGAAGGAGAGCGAGACGATCATCCCGGTGCCGACGGTGGCGCGGTTCTCCGGGGTGACGTAGCCGATGAACCGCTCGTCGGGGACGTAGGTGGTGAACGTGGTGTGCCGGGCCGAACGGCGGCCGTGCGCGTCCAGCGCCACCACGTCGACGGTGTAGCGGGCGGCCAGCGCCAGCCCGTTCCCGTCCGGCCGCCAGGACAGGCCGTCCTCGCTGATCCGCCCCGGGACCGGGGTCTCCTGTGCGTCCTGCGACCGCACGACCGTCACCTTCTCCAGGCGCCCGCCGGGCACCCGGACCTGGAACCGTTCGCCGGGGCGTACGCCCTTGCTGCCGTCGTCGGGTGTCACCCGGATGACGTCCTCGGGGGCCGGGGGCTTGACCAGCGCCCCGCCCATGCCCAGCGGCCCCGAGCCGTCCGAGGAGCAGCCCGCCAGCAGCCCCGCCCATGTCAGTACCGCGGCCAACGCGGCCCCCGCGCGCCGTGCGCGTCCTTGTACGTGCCTCACACCGGGCTCAACGACCGTGCCCGCTCCGGGGAAACGTGAGTGCGAGCCACGCGCTGGGCAGAACAGAGGGAAGGACGACACGGGGAGCCTCCCCAGAAGGGGTGTCCCCAGCCCGGCCGGAGCCGTCGGGGCGCGGTCGTGCCGTGGAACCGGGGGTTGCCGAAACGCTCCCCCGGCTGCTCGGCACGGCCGACCGCGCCCCTCGGGCGAGCCACTGAGAAGAGGGGCCGACAGTGACGAGCGCAGCCGAGCAGCGGGCACCGGCCGAGGAGCCGGCCGCCGGGAGCGGGCAACCGGCGGCGGTGAACGGCGCGCGGCGGGCCGTACCGCCCGTCCCGCCCGTGTGGCCCGGTGCACCGACCCCGCTGGGGGCACGGTTCCGGGTCGGCCCGGACGGGGTCGCAGGCACCAACTTCGCGCTGTGGGCAGCCGGGGCGGAGGGGGTGCGGCTGTGTCTGTTCGACGAGGGGGGCCGGGAGACGCGGATCCCGCTGACCGAACTGACGCACGAGATCTGGCACGGCTTCGTGCCGGGCGTGATGCCGGGGCAGCGGTACGGCTTCCGGGTGGACGGGCGCTGGGATCCGTGGACCGGTGCCCGCTGGAACCCGGCCAAGCTGCTGCTCGACCCCTACGCCCGCGCGGTGGACGGCGAGTTCGGGCTGCCGCCGGAGGTGTACGGGCACGTCCGGGACTGGCCGGACCAGCAGGTGGCCGACACCGTGCGCGACGAACGGGACTCGGCGCCGCACGTGCCGAAGGGCGTGGTCGTCCATGACGACGACGACTGGTCCGACGACCGCCGCCCCAAGACGCCGTGGGCGGACTCGGTCATCTACGAGCTGCACGTGCGCGGCTTCACCAGGCTGCACCCGGACATCCCCGGGGAACTGCGCGGCACCTACGCCGGGCTCGCCCACCCGGCCGCGATAGCGCACCTGACCGGACTGGGCGTCACGGCCGTCGAACTGCTGCCCGTGCACCAGTTCGCGCACGAGGACCACCTGCTGCGCCGGGGTCTGAAGAACTACTGGGGCTACAACTCCATCGGCTACTTCGCCCCGCACGCCGCCTACGCCGCCTCCGGTACGACCGGCCAGCAGGTCGGCGAGTTCAAGCGGATGGTGCGCGCACTGCACGCGGCCGGCATCGAGGTCATCCTCGACGTGGTCTACAACCACACCGCGGAGGCCGGCGAGCTGGGGCCGTCGCTGTCCCTGAAGGGCATCGACAACCGCGGCTACTACCGGCTCCAGGACGACGCCCGCCGGTACGCCGACTACACCGGCTGCGGCAACACCCTGCACGTCGTCCAGCCCCAGGTGCTGCGGCTGATCACCGACTCGCTGCGGTACTGGGTGACCGAGATGGGTGTCGACGGCTTCCGCTTCGACCTCGCGGCGGCGCTGGCCCGCTCGATGCACGACGTCGACATGCTGTCCCCGTTCCTCGCGGTGATCGCCCAGGACCCGGTGCTGCGCCGGGTGAAGCTCATCGCCGAGCCCTGGGACATCGGCTCCGGGGGCTACCAGGTGGGGGCCTTCCCACCCCTGTGGACCGAATGGAACGACCGCTACCGCAACGCCGTCCGGGACTTCTGGCGGCACGCCCTGCCCGACGTCCGCGAGATGGGCTACCGCCTGTCCGGCTCCAGCGACCTGTACGCCTGGGGCGGCCGGCGCCCCTACGCCTCGGTCAACTTCGTCACCGCGCACGACGGTTTCACCCTGCGCGACCTGGTGTCGTACGAGTCCAAGCACAACGACGCCAACGGCGAGAACAACCGGGACGGCACGCACGACAACCGGTCCTGGAACTGCGGCACGGAGGGCGAGACCGACGACGAGCGGGTGCGGGCGCTGCGGCGCCGGCAGCTGCGGAACCTGCTGACCACCCTGCTGCTGTCCACCGGTGTGCCCATGCTGGTGGCCGGCGACGAACTCGGCCGCACCCAGCGCGGCAACAACAACGCCTACTGCCAGGACAACGAGATCAGCTGGCTGGACTGGTCCCTGCTGGAGGATCCCGGCTGGCGGGCGCTGTGCGAGCTGACCTCGCGGCTGATCGCGCTGCGCCACCGGCATCCGGTGCTGCGCCGGCGGGCCTTCTTCTCCGGCCGGGCCCAGACCGCGGACGGGCTGCGCGACCTGGCCTGGTTCACCGCGCGGGGCGCGGAGATGACCGAGGGAGACTGGTACGCGCCCGCGGCCACGCTGGGCATGTACCTCTCCGGGCGGGACATCCCGGGCCGGGACGAGCGGGGCGCGCCGGTGGTGGACGACAGCTTCCTCGCCGTCCTGCACGCGGGCGACCGGCCGACGGACTTCGTGCTGCCGGGACCGCCGTGGGCGGAGCGGTACGAGGTGGTCGTGGACACCTCCGCGGAGGAGCAGGCGGTGGCGCCGGGCACGGTCCACCCGGCCGGGGCCGAGATCACGGTGCAGGCGCGGGCGGTACTGCTGCTGCGGGTCGCCTGATCCCGCCCGGGAGGCGGTGCGAGAGACTCTCCCGGGCCTGTGCGCCGCCTGTGCGTGACGCGGATCACGTTCGCCTGGTGCAGCGCGGGCGGGGGTCCAGGGCCTTTCCCCTGGTGTAGACAGCCGGCGAGGACGGGGACCGTGGGGATGGAGCAGACCAGGGCCGGTGAGTACGACGCGTTCGTGGCGGCCCGCTGGTCGGTGTTGTTCCACCTGGCCCGTCTGCTCACCGGCGGGGACCGGCACCGCGCCGAGGACCTGTTGCAGGAGTCCTTGGTCAAGCTGTGGTTCGTCTGGGCGAAGGTCGCCGACGAGGCGCCCGAGGCCTATGTCCGCAAGGTGCTGGCGCGGGCCGCGGCCCGGTCGGCCCGGCGGCGCTGGTGGGGCGAGCGGCCCGTGGAGGTGCTGCCCGAGGTGGCGGCGGCCGGCGACATGTCGGCGACCGTGGCCGAGCGTTCCCGGCTGGAGGCGGCGCTCGCGCAGCTGACGCCGCAACAGCGGGCCGCCGTGGTGCTGCGCTACTACCAGGACCTGCCCGACCGGCAGGTCGCGGAGGCCCTGGGCTGCCCGGTGGGCACGGCCCGGTCCCATGCCGCGCGCGGGGTGGCCCGGCTGCGCCGGCTGCTGGCCGACGTCATCGAGCCGGTGGGGTGAGGGAGAACCCATGGACCGCATGGATCGCACGGACGGCTATGACGCCTTGGACGGTATGGCGCACGGGGAGCGCCCGGAGTACGGGGAGCGCCGGGGCCGGCCGGACCGTACCGGCCCCGCCCTGGGCACCGGCCGCACGGACGGGGCGGAGCGGACGGAGGGCATGGATCAACCGGACCGTTTCGAGCGGCAGCTGACGCGGCTCATGCACCAGGACCGGCAGCCCGCGGCCTTCGAGAACCGGCACCGGGAGGCGCTGCGCGCGGGCGTGCGGGCCCGGCGCCGGGTGCGTGCCGCACGCCGGGCCGCCGGTTCCGTGCTGGCGGTGGCCGGCCTCGGCCTGGGGCTGTTCCTGTGGCCGCACGGCCGGACCGACGACCGGCCGACCGCACCGCACCCCCGGCCGATGATCAGCCCGAGTCCGGCTCCGAGCACCTCGCCGTCCCCGACGCCGACGCCGACGCCGCCCCTGTCACCGAGCGCGCCGCCGTCCTCGACCTCGACGGACTCCCCGACGCCGGACGACACCTGGACCACCTCCGCACCGCCCTCGCGCACCGAGACCTCGGCCACCGCCACGCAGTGGCCGCCGTCGGCCACGGCCGGCTCCCGGGACGGCAGCGCCACACCGCCGGCCACGGCGACGGTGAGTGCGACCGGCGAGCCGCCGGACGAACCCACCTCGGCGATCAGCCCCTCCGGCTAGCCGCCCTTGCCCTCCGCCCACGCAAGCGCTTCCTTCAGTACGCCCAAAGAACCGGAACAAACAGGGACTTACGTGATGAACCTCCGATCGGGCCGGTCACCGGCTGCGGCACCCGCGCCGCTGCGCGCGCCCCTGCCGACGAGCGCCGAGGAGCCCGTCCTCGACGTGGCGGTGCCGGTGTTCAACGAACAGAAGGACCTGGAGCCGAACGTCCGCCGGCTGCACGCGCACCTGCGGGACACCTTCCCCTACGCGTTCCGGATCACCATCGCGGACAACGCGAGCACCGACCGCACCCCGGCCATCGCTGCCAGGCTGGCCCGTGAACTCCCCGAGGTGACCTCGCTGCGGCTGCCCGAGAAGGGCCGCGGCCGGGCGCTGCAGGCCGCCTGGTCGGGTTCCCGGGCGCCCGTCCTGGCCTATCTCGACGTGGATCTGTCCACCGGGCTGACCGCCCTGCTGCCGCTGGTCGCCCCGCTGATCTCGGGCCACTCCGACGTGGCCATCGGCACCCGGCTCGCGCCCGGCGCGCGGGTGGTGCGCGGGACCAAGCGCGAGGTCATATCCCGCGCTTACAACGTCCTGCTGCGCTGCACGCTCGCCGTCGGTTTCTCGGACGCCCAGTGCGGTTTCAAGGCGGTCCGGCGGGAGACCGCAGAACGGCTGCTGCCGCTCGTGCGGGACGGGGAGTGGTTCTTCGACACCGAGCTGCTGGTGCTCGCCGAGCGGTCGGGGCTGCGGATCCACGAGGTTCCGGTGGACTGGGTCGACGACCCCGACAGCAGCGTCGACATCGTCGCCACCGCGCTGGCGGACCTGCGCGGGATCGCACGGATGCGCCGCGCCCTGGCGCGCCGCCGGCCGAGGCCGGTGACCGGATGACCGCGACCCTGCCCGACATACGCACGCCGGTCTCCCGGTCCGGTTCCCGCGGCCGGCTGCGGGCCGCCGCCCGCCACCACGGGCCGGTCCTCGCCATGTTCGGCGCGCTGAAGCTGGCCGGCTTCTGCTCCTTCATGTATCTGCTGTCCTCCACCGGGTCCTACCGCACCAGGCACCCCCGGTTCGGCGGCGGGGCGCACGCCTGGGACGTGCTGGCCACCTGGGACGGCTGGTGGTACCAGCAGATCGCCCTGCACGGCTACGACCCGAAGCTGGTCCCCGTCCCGGGTGCCACCGGACTGATCACGCTGGAGGGGAACTCGGCGGCGTTCTTCCCGCTGTACCCGGCCCTGATGCGGATCACCTCGGCGGTCACCGGCCTCGGCCCGTACGGCGCCGGGATGCTGGTCTCGGTCGTCGCCTCCTTCGCCGCCGCCCTCGGCGTCTACGCGGTCGCGGACCGGTTCGGGGGGCGGCGGGCCGGGCTCGCGGCGGCCGGTCTGTGGGCGGTGTGGCCGGGCTCCGGGGTGGAGTGGGCGGTCTACTCCGACTCCCTGTACGTGGCCCTGGCCGCGTGGGCCTGCCACGCCGTTCTCACCCGCCGCTGGCTGACCGCCGGCGTGCTCACCTTCGCGGCCGGCCTCAACCGGCCCACGGCAGGTGCGCTGATCGCCGCGCTCGGCGTGGCCGCGCTGCTGTCCCTGCGCTGCCGGGAGGACGGCGTCCTGCGCCCGCTGCTCGCCATGGCCGTGGCCCCGCTCGGGCTGTTCGGCTATCTGCTGTGGGTCGGCGACCGCATGGGCGACCTGGGCGGCTACTTCAGGCTCCAGTCGGGTGCCTGGGCGCACACCTTCGACTACGGCGAGCAGACCCTCGACGTGCTGACCTCCGTACCCGTGGGCAAGTTCGACTACCTCTTCGCCTACCCCTTCGCGGACTTCATCTCGGTCGGTGTCATCCTGCTCGCCTGCGGACTCCTGCCGCTGCTGCTGCGGCTGCGCCCGCCGGCGGTGCTGGTCGTGTACACCGTCCTCACCCTCGCCCTGGTCCTCGGCAGCCAGCAGATCGTCGCCAACATCTCCCGCTATCTGCTGCCCTGCTTCCCGCTGTTCCTGCCGCTCGCGGTCGGGATGCGCCGGCTGAGCCTGCCCGTGCAGTGCACGCTGCTGGGCATCGCGGCGCTGGCCTCCGGCTCGTACGCCGGGTACGCGCTGTTCGAGCTGGGGGTGCCGTAGGGCTACGCCAGGCTGTCCCGCCACGCCTTGTGGAGGTCCGCGAACCGGCCCGTGCCCGCGATGAGTTCGCCGGGGCGGCCGTCCTCGACGATCCGGCCGTGTTCCATCACCAGCACCCGGTCCGCGATCTCCACGGTGGAGAGCCGGTGCGCGATCACTACGGCGGTACGGCCCCGCAGCACCGTCGCCATGGCCTGCTGCACGGCCCGCTCCCCCGGGATGTCCAGGGAACTGGTCGCCTCGTCCAGGATCAGCACCGCCGGATCGGCGAGCAGCGCCCGGGCGAAGGCGACCAGCTGGCGCTGGCCGGCGGAGATGCGACCGCCGCGCTTGCGGACGTCGGTGTCGTAGCCGTCGGGCAGGGCGCTGATGAACTCGTGCGCGCCGATCGCCTTCGCGGCCTGCTCGATCTCCTCGCGGGTGGCGTCGGGCCGGCCGATCGCGATGTTGTCGGCGACCGTGCCGGAGAACAGGAACGCCTCCTGCGTCACCATGACCACCCCGCGCCGCAGTTCGGGCATCGCCAGCTCGCGCAGATCGACGCCGTCCAGCAGGACACGTCCGGCGGAGGGGTCGTAGAAGCGGGCGAGCAGCTTGGCCAGGGTCGACTTGCCCGCGCCGGTGGAGCCGACGACCGCGACCGTCTGCCCGGCCGGCAGGGTCAGGTCGAAGCGGGGCAGCACCTCGCCGCCGGTACGGTAACCGAACCGCACCCCGTCGAAGACGACCTCACGGCCCGGGATGTCGCCCTTCGGCGCCGGGATGCCGCGGGGCCGGACCGGCTCCGGCACGGACGGGGTCTGCGCCAGCAGGCCGGCGATCTTCTCCAGGGAGGCGGCGGCCGACTGGTAGGAGTTCAGGAACATGCCGAGCCGGTCGATCGGGTCGTACAGCCGGCGCAGATACAGCACCGCCGCGGCCAGCACGCCCAGCTCCAGTGAGCCGGACGCCACCCGGTGGGCGCCCCACAGCACGATCCCGGCGACCGCCGTGTTGGCGATCAGCCGGGAGCCGGTCACGTAGCGGGCCATCTCCAACAGGGCGTCCCCGTTGGTGCGCTCGTGCCGCTGGTTCAGCTCGGCGAACTCGCGGTCGTTCGCGGCCTCCCGGCGGAAGGCCCGCACCGGCCGGATGCCGTTCATGGTCTCCACGAACTTCACGATCACCGCCGCGATCGCCGTGGACCGCGCCCGGTAGACCCGCCCCGCGCGCCGCTGGTAGATCCGCACGAGCAGGTACAGCGGGACGAAGGAGGCCACCGCGAGCGCGCCCAGGCCGAGGTCCAGCCAGAGCAGCAGTGCCGCGATGTAGACGAAGGACAGCACGACGGTCACCAGTTCCTGGAGGCCGTCGTTGAGGAGTTCGCGCAGCGACTCGACGTCCGTGGTGGACCGGGAGATCAGCCGGCCCGAGGTGTACCGCTCGTGGAAGTCGACGCTCAGCGCCTGCGCGTGCCGGAAGATGCGGCCCCGCAGATCCAGCAGCACGTCCTGGCTGACCCGCGCGCAGGCCTCGATGAACGCGAACTGGAGCACGCCCGAGGCCAGGGCGCACAGCAGATAGGCGACTCCCACCGCGATCAGCGGGCCGTGCCGGTCGTCCCGGAACGCCGGGACGGCGGTGTCGATGGCGTACGCCACCAGCAGCGGGCCCACCTGCACCGCCGCCTGCTGGAGGAGCAGCAGGAGCGTGGTGAGCGCGGCGCGGCCCTTCGTGGGGGCGAGCAGCGAGCGCAGCAGGGCGGAGGTGGCGCCGGGCGGGGTGGGCAGCACGTCCTGGTCGAAGGGGTCGCCGCCGTCCGGGCGGTTCCCGCCGCCGCTGTCCGTGGTGGGGGCGGGGGCGGTCGTGGTCGTCATCGCTGCTCCTCCTGCTGTGCCCCGGACATCAGATGGGCGTACTCGGCGTTCGTGCGCAAGAGTTCGTGGTGCGTGCCCACGGCGGCGATGCGTCCGCCCGAGAGCAGGGCGACCCGGTCGGCGAGGAGCACCGTGGACGGCCGGTGGGCCACGATCAGTGCGGTGGTGTCGGCGAGGACCTGGCGCAGGGCGGCCTCCACGGCGGCCTCCGTGTGCACGTCCAGGGCGGACAGCGGGTCGTCCAGCACCAGGAACTCCGGCCGGCCGACCACGGCGCGGGCCAGGGCGAGGCGCTGGCGCTGGCCGCCGGAGAGGCTGAGGCCCTGTTCGCCGACCTGGGTGCCGGTGCCCTGGGGGAGCGCGTGCGCGAACTCCGCCTGGGCCACGGCGAGGGCACGGTCGAGATCCGGTTTCCCGGCGCCGTGCGGGGCTCCCATGAGGACGTTCTCCCCGACGCTCGCGGAGAACAGCGTGGGTTCCTCGAAGGCCATGGCGACCTTCGCCCGGAGTTCCTCGCGGGGCATCGCCGTGATGTCGACGCCGTCGAGGGTGATACGGCCGGAGGTGACCTCGTGCAGGCGGGGGACGAGCGCGGTGAGCGTGGTCTTGCCGCTGCCGGTGGCGCCGACCAGGGCCATGGACTCGCCGGGGCGGATGTGGAGGTCGATGCCTGTGAGGAGGGGCGGGGAGCCGGGGGGAGCGTCGGGATAACGGAACGCGACGTTCTCGAACCGGAGCCCGGTGCCCGTGGCGGTGCAGGTGCCCACGTCCGTGCCGGCGCCGGTGCGCGTGCCCGTGCCGCTGCCGCTGCCCGTGTCCGTGGCGGCGCCGGTGCCCGTGCCCATGTCCGTGGCGGCGCCGGTGCCCGTGCCCATGTCCGTGCCGGCGCCGCTGCCCGTGTCCGTGCCGGCGCCCGTGCCCGGTGCCTCGGCGTGCGGACCGGGGTCCTCCGGCTGCTCGTCCAGCACCTCGAAGTACCGTTCGGTCGCCGTGGCCGCCTCCTGGCTCATCGCCAGCAGGAAGCCGATCGAGTCCACCGGCCACCGCAGGGCGAGTGCCGTGCTCAGGAAGGCGACCAGGGTGCCGGCGGAGAGGTCGCCGTCGGCCACCCGGATCGCGCCCAGGACCAGCGCCGCGCCGATCGCCACCTCCGGGAGGGTGACGATGGTGCCCCAGAGGGTCGCCAGCAGCCGGGCCTTGCGCAGCTCCGTGCCGCGCAGCGTGCCCGACAGTTCGCGGAACGCCCGCGCCTGGCTGCGGTGGCGGCCGAAGCCCTTGATGACGCGGATGCCGAGCACGCTCTCCTCGACCACCGTCGTCAGGTCCCCGACCTGGTCCTGGGCGCGCCGCGCCACCTCCGCGTACCGCCGTTCGAAGACCACGCAGGTCCACATCAGGGGCAGGGCCGGGCCGAGGACGAGCAGGCCGAGCAGCCAGTCCTGGGCCAGCAGGATCACCACGCCGACGGCGATCGTCACGGCGTTGACGAGCAGGAACGTCAGCGGGAAGGCGAGGAACATGCGCACCAGCATCAGATCGGTCGTGCCCCGGGAGAGCAGCTGACCGGAGGCCCAGCGGTCGTGGAAGGACACGGGCAGACGCTGCAGCCGGCGGTAGAGGTCCGCGCGCATCTCCGCCTCGACGTGCGACAGCGGACGGGCGACCAGCCAGCGTCTTATCCCGAACAGCACCGCCTCGGCGATGCCGAGCAGCAGCAGGTACAGCGCGCCGAGCCAGACGCCCGCCGGGTCCCGGTCCGCGACCGGTCCGTCGACCATCCACTTCAGGACGAGCGGGATCACCAGCCCGCTGCAGGACGCGACGATCGCGACGAAGGCGGCGGTGAACAGCCGGGCGCGCACGGGACGGACGTACGGCCACAGGCGGAGGAGGGTGCGGACGGCGGAGCGGTCCTCGGTGGTTGCACGTGTCGTGGGCATCAACTTCGAGCGTACGGACCGGCACTGACATCGCCCACCGAGTTTGGACCGGGCGGGGCTCGGGCGTTGGTCCTACGACCCGTGACGCGAGGGATCGGTACGGCGCGCCGACTTGCGGAAAGTGAAACCGGGACGCAAGAAACGCGCCATCAATTCCGCTTGTATTTGGAGGCTTTTACAGCCGTCCAGGCGTGATTTCTGCACCCGCTCCGGCGGAACGGATGTTGTTGCGAACCTGGCGCAAAAGGAACGCCCGCTTCACTCCGCTTGTGAAGGCGGTGGCGTACCGGCCGAACGGCGTGAAATATTCGGGACGATCACGGGGGACCCCTTGGTCGGAAAAGACAAGCACCCGCATCTCAGAGGGGAATTCGCAGTGCCTTTCGTTTCGTCCCGTTCAGCCGTCGTCGCGGCCACCACGCTCTCCGCCCTGCTGCTGGGCACGGCCGGTGTGCACGCCGAAGAGCCTGCTCACAAGGTTTCGGACCCGGACATCTCGGTCGCCAAGGTGATGCGCCACCTTGACGCCCTGCAGAAGATCTCGGACGCCAACAACGGCAACCGGGCCCATGGCACGCCGGGCTATCAGGCGTCCCTCGACTACGTCAAGGGAAAGCTGGACGCCGCCGGATACAAGACGTCGATCCAGGAATTCGAGTTCGGCGGGAAGAAAAGCTGGAACCTGATTGCCGACTGGCCGCACGGCGGCCGTTCCGGAAAGGTGCTCATGGTCGGTGCGCACCTCGACTCGGTGGACACGGGCCCCGGAATCAACGACAACGGATCCAGCGTGGGAGCCATCCTGGAAACCGCACTCACGGTTTCCGCCAAGAAGGTCAGTCCCTCCCACCACCTCCGGTTCGCCTTCTGGGGAACCGAGGAGGAGACCTACATCGGCTCCACGCACTACGTGAACACCCTGCCGAAGTCCGAGCTGTCGAAGATCAGCGCCTACCTGAACTTCGACATGATCGGTTCGCCCAACCCGGGCTACTTCGTCTACGACCAGAGCCCGGAGATCGCCCGCCACTTCCAGGCCTTCTTCGACGCCAAGGGCATCCCCACCGAGCCCGCCACGGCGCTCAACGGCCGCAGCGACCACGAGCCGTTCCTGGCCAAGGGCGTCCAGGTGGGCGGCATCTTCACCGGCTCCGCCGAGGTCAAGACCCCGGAGCAGGCCGCGAAGTGGGGCGGCACCGCCGGTGAGGCCATGGACAAGTGCTACCACCTGGCCTGCGACACGCCCGCCAACATCAACCAGCACACCCTGGACGTCAACTCCGACGCCATCGCGGCGATGGTGTGGAAGCTGGGCGTCCGCAAGTAACCGGGCGGCCGGCGCCGGGTGAGGCGCTGGGCGGGGCACCGGTGGTCCGTACGGACGGCCGGTGCCCCGCCCTTCGGCGTCAGCGCGGGCGGCGGCTCCGGGGACGTGCCGCCAGCCGGGCCAGCTGGTCCCGGTCCACCTTGCCGGTGGGACCGACCGGGAGGGCCGGCAGGACGAGCACATGCTCCGGGAGCATGTAGCTGGGCAGGGCGCCGGCGAGATGCCGGCGGACGAGACCGCCGGTCACCTCCTGCTCCCCCGCCCCGCCCGCGACGGCCGCCACGATCTGCGGGCCGTCGTCGCCGCGCAGCGTGGTGACCGCGCAGTCCACGACCCCCGGCACCCGACGCAGTGCGGCCAGCACCTCGCCCAGCTCGATCCGGTAGCCGCGCACCTTCACCTGGTCGTCCCGGCGGCCCCGGAACTCCAGGTTGCCGTCGGGCCGCCACAGGGCCCGGTCGCCGGTGGCGTACATCCGCTCGCCCTCCAGGCCGCTGACCGTGTCGGCGGTGAACTTCGCGGCCGACAGCTCCGGATCGCCCACGTAACCGTCGGCCACCGCCACGCCCGCGATGTAGAGGTCGCCCTCCGCACCGATCGGCAGCGGCTTGCGGTCCTCGTCCAGGACGTAGTAGCGGGCGTTCTGGATCGGCTTGCCGTACGGCACGCTGGTCCACTCCGGATCGATCTCGCCGACGTCGAAGTGGTTGGACCAGATGGTCGCCTCCGTGGCACCGCCCAGCGCCACGACACGGGCCTTCGGGAAGCGGGCCCGGACCCGGTCGGGCAGGGCCAGCGGCACCCAGTCGCCGCTGAGGAACACCAGCCGCAGGCTGGGCACCCGGGCGTGGTCCTGCGGCTCCTCGGCGAAGGACATCACCATGCTCAGCGCGGCCGGGGCGGAGTCCCAGAAGGTCACCGGCTCCTGCAGCATGATCTCCAGCAGCCGCTCACCGTCGGAGAGTTCCACCGCGGGGACCACGCGCAGGCTGGCGCCGGCCGCCAGGACGCCCAGCAGGTCGTACACGGACAGGTCGAAGGTGAGCGCGGTGACCCACAGCAGACAGTCGTCCGGCCCCACCTCGTAGGTCTCGTTGACCCACTGGATGACGTTCACGGCACTGCGGTGGCGCACCGAGACGCCCTTGGGGACACCGGTGGAGCCCGAGGTGAAGATGACGTACGCGGTGTCGTCGGCACCCGGCCCGGCGGGCAGCGGCAGATCACCGGCGGCCTGCACATCGCTCCACGTGCTGATCACCGGCGCGTACGGCGTGTCCGCCTCCGCCGGTGCCAGGCGCAGGACGACGTCGTAGCGGTCCCGCAGGACGGACGGCCAGGCGTCCCCCTCGCGGCGGTCGATCTCCGCGCGCACGGGCAGGCCGAGCCGGCCGGCCAACTGCTCGAACCACGCGGCGGGCACCTGCAGATGGCCCTGTCCGCCGCCCTCGCCCGGCTCCGACAGGTCGGCGAGGACCACCGCCCCGCCCGGCGCCAGGGCACCCAGCGCGTCCCGGAGCACGGACCGCAGGTACTCGAAGCCCGGGAAGAACTGGGCGACGCTGGCCAGCACGACCACATCGGTGCCGGCCGGCTCCAGCACGCCGCCGAGCCCGTCGGCCGGGGCCTGCACGAACCGCCCGCCCTCGCCGTACTCCCGGGCCGCCCGCTCCAGCGCCACGGACGACACGTCGACGCCCGTGTAGCCGGCCACGCCGCCGCGCAGCGCGCAGGCGATGAGACCGGCGCCGCAGCCCACCTCGACGACCCGGGGCCGCTCGGCGGCCGACAGCACGAGGTCGCGCACGTGCGAGACGTACGTCCCGATCCCGGCGGCCGTGATGCCGTCGGCCGGGTTCTGGTTGAAGCCCGAGGCCCGGGCCTGGTCCTCGTCCTCGGCGACGGTGTCCCAGAGCAGGCCCACCGCCTCCGCGTCCAGCGGGTCCGGGGCCACGGCCGACAGGTCCGTGCAGATCAGCCGGAGGCCGGTGCCCGCGAGGTGCCCGGCCTCCTCCGCGCGACGCGCCAGGGCATGGCCGGTGACGATCCAGCCGATGCCCAGGTGGCCCACGGGGGTGGCGATCCGTGAGGCCGGCCAGCGCGCGTCCAGCGGCACGTAGGCGGCACCGGAGCGCAGCACGCCGACGACGGCCCGGACGCTGTCGTACGAGTTCTCGTGCAGGATGCCGACGAACGCGCCCCGGCCGACGCCCTGCGCGCTCAGGAAGCGGGCGAGCAGGCCCGAGTCGGCCCACAGCTGCCCGTAGGTCCTGACCTCGCCGTCGCCGAGGCGGACGGCCGGGGCGTCCGGGTTCTCCCGTACGCGCCGTTCGATCAGGTCGATCATGCTCACCTGGTCCTCGAACGGCCGTGCCGTGTCGTTCCACTCGGCCGGCGGCAGCTCCCACTGCTCTGCCATCTGCTCTGCCCTCCTCCGTGAGCCGCGAATGTGGTGGCGGAGCGTCAGATGACGCGGCCGTACTTGGGGTTGTCGCGGTGGATGGTCCGCTCGCGGATGCGCAGCTCGCCGTCCACGCGCACCATCCGGTCCTCGACGCTGGACGAGGAGAAGAAGTGCACCTCGTCCTTGGTGTTGGTCTGGGTCACCAGGGAGTAGTAGGTGACGCGCAGGACGTCGCCCTCGGCCGGCTCGATCAGGAAGTGGTCGAACCAGTGGCGGGTGACGAGGCCCTCGTACATCGGGAGCATGCTCTTCATCTTGGCGCGCATCGCCTCACGGCCCTCCACCTTCTCGCCGCGGTGGGGGTGGGCGACCGAGCCGTCCTCGGTGAAGGTGGCGGTGAACTGCTCGATGTCGAGGTCGTCCAGGACGCGCATCTGGCGGGCGTAGAAGTTCTTGACCTCGATGTAGAGGTCGGCGTTGACGGACATGCCTGCTCCTTGGTTCTTGCTCGGTAGGGAAACTCGGGAGGGAAAGGGGTGGCCGGTCAGCCGGCCGGGGCTTCCTCCAGGACGAGGAAGGCGTTGGTGCCGCCCACGCCGGCCGACATCAGGCCGGCCGTGCGGGGGCGGCCGTTCGCGGTCCAGGGACGGCCTTCGGGGAGGATCCCGAAGCGCGCGCCGCGCCCGGTGAACTCCTCGATGGGGTCCTCGGTGTTGGGGGTCGCGGGCAGGAAGCCGCGGTCCATCGCGAGGCAGGTCTTGATCAGGGCGGCCATGCCGGCCGCGGTGTCGCAGTGGCCGACGGAGGCCTTCACCGAGCCGACCGCGACCGGCTCGCCCTCGGTGCCGAGCGCCTCGATCAGGGCGGTGGCCTCGATCTGGTCGTTCAGCGGGATGCCGACCCCGTGCGTCTCGACGTAGTCGACGTCGGCCCCGGTCAGCCCGGCGGCCTCCAGGGCCCGGCGCACCGCGCGGACCTTGCCGTCGACGCCCGGGATGACGAACCCGGGCTTGGCGCGGCCGTCGTTGGTGACGGCGCTGCCCCGGATGACGGCGTAGACGGGGTCGCCGTCGCGGAGCGCGTCGTCGAGCCGGCGCAGCAGGACGGCGCCGGAGCCGTCCCCGGGGACCACGCCGTTGTGGCGGCGGTCGAAGGGGCGCACGATGCCCTCGGTGGAGTAGATGCTGCGCGGGGTCCGCAGATAGGACCCGTCGGCGTCCTCCTGGATGGCGACGGCACCGGCCAGGGCGTAGTCACAGGCGTGCAACCGCAGGCTCTGGCAGGCCAGATGCACGGCGACGGCCGAGGTGGCGCAGGCCGAGTCCAGCATCAGCGACTCGCCCCACAGGTCCTGGAGGTAGGAGAAGTAGGGTCCGGCGAACGTCGGGTCGACGTGCACCACGTCGTCGAAGGCGGCCCGCGGGACGTGCTTGGTGCGGGCGCAGCCGGCGTACACGGCGGTCCGGTCGGCGATCACCGACAGCTTCAGGCCGGCGTCCTCCGCCGCCTGCCACAGCGACTCCTGGAGGATGCCGTGCTGTGGGTCCAGGCCCTCGACGCCGACGAGCGCGCTGTCGTAGGTGTCCCGGTGCGGGGCCACTCCCCAGGAGTGGACGCGCAGCCGGTCCTCGCCGAGGTCCTCCACGACCGGCACCGGCTCGCGCTGGAAGCAGTCGCGGCCCGCGACGAGGTTGGCCCAGAACGCCTCGACGTCGGGCGCCTTGGCGAAGCGCCCGCCCACCCCGATGACGGCCACCGGGTCGGAGCGCTTGGAGAGTTCTGACATGCGACCCTGCCTCAGTCGAAGGTGAGCGCGACCTTGACGACCCCGTCCCCGCGGTGGTGCGCGAGGTCGAAGGCGTCGGCGATGTTCTTGATGTCGAAGGTGTGCGTGATGTGGTCGTCGACGCGGATCGAGCCGTCCCCGATGAGGTCCAGGGCGGTCCGGAAGGAGGCGAGTCCGGGCTCCAGCTGGGCGCCGCCCACCGCGTGGATCAAGTGGGCGTTGCGCACGAAGAGATGGGCGTACGGGAGGTGCATGTCGTAGTCCTCGGGCATGCCGAAGAAGCCGAGCCGGCCCTGCTGGCCGACCATGCGCACGGCGTGGGCGCGGGCGCCGTCCGTGCCGGCCGCCTCGATGACGAGGTCGGCGCCCTTGCCGCCGGTCGCCTCCATGACGACCTCCTCGGCGCTCTGCCCGGGCACCAGCGCGGTCGCGTCCGCGCCGAGCGAGCGCGCCACCTCGAGCCGGCCCGGCTCCAGGTCGACGGCCACGACCTTCTCGAAGCCGCGGTGCTTGAGCATCTGCAGGAACAGCAGGCCCGCCGAGCCGACGCCGACGACGGCGGCCGTACGGCCCTCCGGCACGGGCTCCGGCCAGAACCGCTTGAGCGCGAAGACGACCGTGCCGAGCTGCTGTGCCATCAGGTGGACGGAGGGCGTGCCGGTGTTCTTCACCGGCAGCAGGAAGCGGTCGGCGATGGTCTGGTAGCGCGCGAACGACGCCATGTAGGCGTGGTTCGGCACGGTCAGCACGAAGTCGCCCGGTGCGAACTTCGCCGACCGGCTCTCCACCACCTCGCCGATGCCCTCGTGGCCCGGGTAGCCGGCCGGGCAGGGGTAGGGGTGGTCACGCATGTCCCGGAAGAACGGGGACTCGGCGCGCACCCGGTGCACGTCGCTGCCGCAGATGGCGGCCAGCGCGTTGCGGACGAGGACCTCGTCCTCCTTCAGCTCCCGGAAGGCGACCTCCTCCACCTCCAGGCGCCCGGGTTCGACGAGAACGGCGGCTTCGCCTCGTACGTGCGGCATGCGGACCTTCCTTGTTCTGGGACGTTCACGAGTGGTCGGGGCGGGCGCCGTGCGCCCAGGAGAGCGGGTGGCCGGGCAGCCGCAGCCGGCGGGCCGGGCCGTCCGGGGTCAGCCGGGGTTCCACGCCCTGGCACCACAGCTGCGCGAGGGCGCCGAGCAGGGCCCGGTCGTCGAGGTCCGCGGCCGGCAGCTCCAGGACGGCGGGCTCGCCGAGCTGGTCGCGGGCGACCTGCAGCAGCTTGGCGGGCTCGGCCTCGGCGGACAGGTGCTCGCCCTGCGGGGCCGGGCCGTCGGGCGCGACCGGCCCGAGCGCGGTGCTCCACAGCACGGCGGGCCTGCCGGGTACGGGTACGGTCCCGGACTCGTCGGCCGCGAACCGGCGCCCGTCCTCCAGGCCGAGGGCACCGCTCACCACGGCGGCCGCGATCCGGCCGGTGCCGGTGCCGAGCACCGCCGCCGGGGTCACGCCCCGCCCGGCGAGCCGTTCGGCGAGCCGCACCTGACGCGTCACGGCGTCGGCTCCCCCGGAGGCCTCCGCGAACACGAACGCCACGGCGGGGGCGGGCCCCGGGGCGGTGTGCGCCGTGTGGCCTTCACCGTCGCGCAGGGCCCGTATCGCCTGTGCCCGGTCGTCGGCCACCGTGGCGAACCGGTACGGGAATCGCTCGCGGCCCCGGTCAAGGGTGTGCGCGACGTCCGAGAGCGCCACGTGCGGTTCCGCCTCGAGGTAGGCGGCCAGCCGCTCCCGGGCCGCGGCGAGCGCACCGGCGGTGGCGGCGGAGAGGGCGAGGACATGGTGGCGGGGTGCGTCCGCCGCGGACCGCTGCGCCGTCGCCGGGCGCGGCAACGGCGCTCGGACGGTGGCCGGTCG
Organism: Streptomyces actinomycinicus; assembly: GCF_016741775.1. GTDB lineage: Bacteria > Actinomycetota > Actinomycetes > Streptomycetales > Streptomycetaceae > Streptomyces > Streptomyces actinomycinicus. The sequence goes on from NZ_JAERRK010000024.1 coordinate 123,668, forward strand.
GGCAACGGCCGGGCCGGCCGAGGCGGCCGGTGCGGCTGCCGGGACGGCCGTGGGCCGGTGGGTGTCGGCGATCAGGCGGGCCTGTTCCCGGACCGTGACGTGCCGCAGCAGGTCGATGACCGGGACGTCGGCGCCGGTCGCGAGGCGCAGCTGTTCCCGCAGCTTCACCAGCAGCAGCGAATGGCCGCCCGCGTCGAAGAAGTTGCGGTCGTCCCCGAAGCCGTCGTGCTGGAGCACCGCCCGCCAGGCCGTCCGCACGCCGTCCAGCACGGAGGGCAGGGCGGGCGCCGGGGCCGCGGCGGGAGCAGGAGCCGGTACGGCGGGTTCCGCAGCGGGTTCGGGGGCGGGGGTGGGCTGCAGGGGGGTTCCGCCGCGCTCCACGTCCGGCAGCCGGCGCCGGTCGATCTTGCCGGTCGGGGTGAGCGGCAGCTCGTCGACCAGCACGAGGTGGCTGGGCACCGCGAAGGCGGGCAGCCGCAGCTTGGCGTGCCGGCCGATCTCGTCGGCGTCGGTGCCGGGCGCGGCGACCGCGTAGGCGACGATCTCCTTCTCGCCGCGCCGGTTGACGCGCGTGGTGACGAAGACCGACTCGACGGCCTGATGGGCGTCCAGCACGGCCTCGACCTCGCCGAGTTCGACGCGCTGGCTGCGGATCTTGACCTGGTTGTCCTTGCGGCCGATGAACTCCAGCAGGCCCTCGGGCGTCCACCGCACCCGGTCACCGGTGCGGTACAGCCGGGTCTCACCGTCCGTGACGAAGCGGTCCGCGGTCATCTCCGGCGCGTTCAGGTAGCCGTCGGCCAGCCCGATGCCGCCCAGCAGCAGTTCGCCGGGCACACCGCGCGGTACCGGCCGGGTGCCGCCCTCCTCCACCACGCGTACCTCGGTGCCGGGCACCGGGCTGCCGATGGGCACCGTGCGGGCGTTCGCCGCGAGTTCGTCGATCGCGAACCAGGTGGAGGTGAAGGAGTTCTCGGTGGGCCCGTAGCTGTGCAGCAGCACGCCGGGACGGCTCCAGCGCAGCGCGCGGCGCATGTGCTGGACGGAGATCAGCTCGCCGCCGAAGTAGACGCGGCGCAGCGACTGGAGGGTGTCGGGGGCGTCCTCGATGATCCGGTTGAGCAGTGGCGTGGTCACGAGCAGGGTCGTGATCCCCCGCTCGCGGACGACCGCCCGCATCTCACGAGGGCTGAGCACCAGGTGCTTGTCGAGGACGACGAGTTCGGCGCCGTGCGTGAGCGCGCCCCAGATCTCGTAGCTGGCGCCGTCGAAGTTGAGCGGGCACAGCTGGGCGACCACGTCGGTCTCGTCCAGCGGGATGAAGTCGGGCCGCTGGAAGAGCCGGGCCAGGCCGCGGTGCGGCAGGACGACGCCCTTGGGCCGGCCGGTCGTCCCGGAGGTGTAGAGCACGCACAGGGTGGCGGCGTCGTCGTACGGCAGCTCGGGCGCGGCCAGTCCGCGCGCCTGCGCCGGCACCTCGTCGAGCCGTACGGCGGTGCCCTCCGGCACGTCGAGGGTGTGCCCGCAGTCGGGGTCCACGACCAGGACGGCCGGGCGGGCATCGGTCACGATCAGCTGGAGCTGGGCCTCGGGGTAGGCCGGGTCGAGCGGCAGGTAGGCGGCGCCGGCGAGGGCGCTCGCCAGCCAGAACAGGGGGGTGTCGACGCCGGGCGCGAGCAGCAGGGCCACGGTGTCGCCGGGGCCCACGCCCCGGTCGTGCAGCCAGCCGGCCAGTTCGCCGGCCCGGGCGCCGAGTTCGCCGTAGGTGAGGACCCGCTCGCCGTGGCGTACGGCGACGGCGTCGGGGCGGGTGGCGGCGTGCCGCAGGACCAGCTCGGGGATGCCGGGTGCCGGTGCCGTGACGGGTGCTCCGTGCGCGGCGACCCGGGACAGGCCGGGGTCGCAGGCGGCGAGGAGGTCTCCGCAGGGGGTTTCCGGGGCGGCCACCGCACGGGCCAGCAGCTCGCGCAGTTCCTCGGCGAACAGCTCGGCGGTGGCGTGCCGGTAGCGGGCGGTGTCGTAGTAGACGCACAGGCGGGTGCCGGCCGAGCCCTCGAGGACGTTGACCGAGAACTCGTACTTCGTCGTCTCGTCCGGGTGGTCGAAGCGGCGGACGGTCACGCCGCCGGCCTGCCACTCCTCCTCGTAGGCCGGCGTGTACATGAATGCCGTGCGTTCCACGCCCGGGCCGTCCGACTGCTCGCTGCGGATCTCGCGCAGCCGTCGCATCGGCAGGTGGGTGTGGTCCATCGCGTCGAGCATCTGCTCGCGCAGCCGGGCCGTCACGTCGAGGAAGCGGTCGTCGGGCTCCGACCGGCCGCGCAGGGGCAGCACCCGGCTGAACAGGTCGACGCGCTCGGCGTCGGCGTCCCGGCGGCCGGCGAAGACCATGCCGAGGGTGCCCTCGGACTCGCCGGCCCACGCGTGCAGCAGCACCGACCAGGCCGCGAGCACCACCACGGAGGGGGAACTGCGCTCGGCCGCGGCCAGCGCCTGGACGCCGGCGGCCAGCTCGTCCGGGAGGAGGACCTCCACCCGGCCGGAGGGCCCGGGGAAGCCGTCCTCGGGCACCAGGTCGTACGGGGGCGCCAGGGAGGCGGGGGCCTCGTGCAGGGCGGAGGCCCAGAACTCCTCGGCGGCGGCGTCGGCGAGGCCGTCGCCGTCCGCGTCGGTGTCCGGGGCGGGGCGCGGGGCGAGGCCCGGCCCGCCCGCCGCCCGCGACCGGTACGCCTCGACCAGGTCCTCGGCGACGATCCGGCTGGACCAGCCGTCGGAGACGATGTGGTGCATCGTCAGGGCGAGCAGGGCGCCGCCCTCGCCGGTCAGCAGGGTGGCCCGCAGCAGGGGGGCGGTGGCGATGTCGAGGGGGGCGCGGCCGGCGACGACGGCGCGGGCGAGGGCCTCGGCACGGTCGTACCGGCCGGGCAGCCGCTCGGTGACGAAGGCCAGGGGCGGCTCCGCCTCGGTGGTGCGCCACAGCTCACCGCCCTCGGTGGCGAAGGAGCTGCGCAGGGCGGGGTGCGCGCGCAGGACGTCGCCGAGGGCGGCCCGCAGCACCGGTACGTCGACGCCCGGGGTGAACTCCAGGTCGACCGGGACGTTGTAGCGGTCCGAGTCCGGTTCGCGCTGGCAGGCGAGCCAGACGTCCAGCTGCTCGGAGGATGCCGGTTCCCTCACTTCGGGACCGCCACGTGCTCGCCGGCGGCGTTCGCCCGCAGGGTGCGCACCAGGTCGGCCACCGTGCGGACGGAGCGGAAGTGGACCGGGGTGAACTCGGCGTCCGTGATCTTCACGCCGAACCGGGTCTCGCACTGGGCGCGCAGCTCCACGAAACCGAGGGAGTCCAGCCCCAGGACGTCCTGGAGACCGTCGTCGTCCCCGATGCGGTCAGTGGGCACGTCGAGGAAGAGGTCGTCGACGAGGATCTGCTTCAGCGTGGCTTCCAGCGTTTCGGCCTGCATCTCGCCCGAACCGACAGTCATAACGTTTCTCCATTGCTGTAGGTGGATCAGTGCGGTGCGGGGGCTTGCGCCCGCCGTTCCCGCTCCGCGGACCGGCGTGACAGCTCGGCGATCGCCGGCAGGGCCAGGTCGTGGTCCCGGGCGCGGCGCAGTACCGGCTCGGTGAGCGCGGCGAGTTCGGTGGGCCGGACACCGGCCGCCACGTCCCGGTGCAGGGAGGTGTCGGTCCGGCCGGGCAGCTTGTCGAGGGTGTTCAGCAGGTCTTGTGCGTCGACGGTGACGGCCTCGGCCGCCGCGACGGCGCAGGCCTCACGTGCGGCGTCGTGCAGCAGCGCCCGCAGCTCGGGCTGCCGGCGGACGATGCCGAGGGGGCCGTCGGCCGCGGTCGTGGCCAGGGCCAGGGGCAGCAGGAGGACCAGCTTGCGCCACAGGACGCTCGCCGGGTCCGGCTCGGTGGTGCTGCCGATGCCGGCGTCCGTGAGGGCTTCGGTGACCCGGGCGAGCGTGACGGGGTGGGCGTCGGCGGGGAAATCCTCGTCCGCCGCCAGGGCGACCTCGGCGAACAGGGAGTTCCAGGTCACCTGGCCCGGGCCGGTCCGCTCGGCCTCGATGCGGATGGCTCCGACGAGCTGGCGGGGGCCGAACCGGGCCCGCAGCAGGGCCGGATGGTCGAGCCCGTTGAGCAGCGGCACCACCACGCCGGGCACCAGCGCCGGATCGGTGCGGGCGAGGGCGGTCTCGAGGGCGGGTGCCTTCACGGTCACCCAGAGGACGTCGGCCGGCTCGGCCAGCCGGTCGACCGCCCGGACCGGCACGCAGTGGTCGCCGCGCAGCCTGCTGCGGACGTCGATCGTCCCGGAGTAGCGGGCTCTGGTGCTCTCCCGCATCACCAGTGTGACGTCGTGACCGCCGCGGGCCAGGGCCGCTCCGAGGGCGAGCCCGACTCCGCCGGCGCCCAGAATCGCATGCCTCAACACGTTCCTTGGTACATCTCGTGGGGACAGCCGGTGCCTCGCCCGTCCCGGCCGCGCACGGCAGGACAGACCGGGAAGGCACCGGTTGTGGGAAAGAGAGCCTGAAAGGCCGGCAACAGCCTTGAAAGGTCTGCCGGTTGCGGGTCAGACAGCCGAACAGCCTTAATTTTCAGTGAAGTTCGAGCGCCAGTCTGCTGCTGCGCCCGGCCGGCCCACCGGCCCGTACCTGGTCCCCCGTAGCGGCGTACATCATTCCCCCTGTCACGCCGGATCCTGCCCCGGTCGACCGCAGTCTCGAAATACTGCGTTCACAAACGTCGCACCGACTGTAAAGAGACTAAGTTTCAGCCGTCAACCATGTTTTCGGCCAAGCAGCTGGCCGGTGCGTATACCCCGCGACAGGCGGTTGACACGCGGCGTCGATGTGTTGGCCGAGGCCACGGGGTAGAGTGTGGCCGATAATCGACCCTTGACTGGCTCGATGGCCGCTGCCTACGCTCCAATATCGGCATTGGCCGCCACGGTGAGCATTCAGCTCGAGGACCGAACCGGATTGATCCACCGGTTGTGCGTCCTTTTTCACGGGGGATCAACAATGGAAGTTCTCAAAGTCACGCCCATGTGCGCTGCCGTTCCGCGGCAGCGCACATCGCCGGTGCGATGAACTGCCAGCCGAAATGACACGGGGGAATCCCTTTTGACGGACGACGGTGTGAAGACACGTCCGGAACCGCATTCCACGACGCACTCCGGAGCAACTGGACACATGCCTGCGCGGACGATGACAGAGCAGGTCAGGGACGCCTGGATCGAGGTCCTCGGCCACGACGACTTCGATGACGACACCCCTTTCCTGGAAGCGGGTGGCCACTCCCTGAAAGCCACACAGGTGCTGATCCGGCTGCGCCGGCAACTCGGCATCCACCTGCCCAACCGGCTGTTCTTCGACCACCCCACCGTCAGCGAGCTGGCGGCTGCCGTGGAACGCCTCGCCACCCCGTCTCCCCTCGCGTGACCGGTCGGCACCGAGACCCGAACGTCGTCGGCTCCGACCGAGATGCCGCCGGCATCGACTGAACAAGGAAGGCTCTTCTTGTGACTGCTCCCGTTTCCCGCGACGGCATACCCGAGGCAGGCGAAAGCGTTTTCCTCCCCGCGGACTGGCGTGGAGACGCGAAGACCCCGTTCGACGCCGACACCGCGTTCAACGGATTCATTTCCACGAACGTCGTCTTCGCCCTGGAACAGCTGGGGCTCTTCGCCTGGTTCGACGAGAACGGCCGGCTCGACGTCCCGGAGTACTGCCGGGCGCAGCAGCTGGACGAGACGGTGTTCCGCCGCCTGCTGTCCGCGGCGGAGTCCTTCGGATTCCTGGTCGTGACCGACGGCCAGGTGACGCCCGCACCGGCCTGGGACGACCTGCGCCGTAAGCTCGGGTTCTTCACCTGGGGAGTCGGCGGCTACCACGACGTGTTCGCGAGCGCCGCGTCCATCACGCGCGGAGAGCGCGTATTCGGCAAGGACGTCCTGCGCAACGAGGCCATGGTCGCGCTCGGTTCGGCCCAGGCCGACCTGGCGATGATGCGGCACCTGCTCGACGAGCAGGTCGCCGAGCTGGACTTCTCGGTCCTCGCCGACCTCGGCAGCGGTATCAGCGAGCGCGTCTGCCGCCTCGTCAAGTCCCGCCCGGGGGCACGCGGTCTGGGCCTGGACATCAGCGCCTCGGCCACCCAGCTGGCCGCCGGCACCGTCGAACGCCACGGCCTGACCGACCGGGTCCAGCCGATCTGCGCCGACGTCCTGGACGTCCTCTTCCGGGGCCGCCGCATCGAGGGCGCCGACCAGGTCGACGTCGCGATGAGCTTCATGTTCCTGCACGACCTGCTGGTCGACCCGAGCACCCGGATGGACGTCATCCCGGCGCTGCGCAAGGCGTTCCCGAACGCGCACACCTTCCTGCTCGGCGACACCACCGTGCGCCCGCGCGGCGAGAACGAGAACCTCCCGGTCTTCTCCAGCGGCTTCGAGCTGGCGCACGCCCTGATGGGCGTCCCGATCTACACGCGCGAGGAGTACGAGAACCTCTTCCGCGAGGGCGGCCTGCACCTGCGCCGGACCATCCCCTTCGGCGCCCCGCACACCTACCTCTTCGTCCTGGAGGCCCAGTGACCAGCGAGCGACGTCCGGGCGACGCCGAGATCGTCGAGGACCTGCCCATCCCCCTCGCCGTGGCCGGCCACCACCAGCCCGCGCCGTTCTACCTCACCGCCGACATGTTCGGCGGCCTGCCCGTACAGCTGGCCGGCGGTGAACTCAGCGCCCTGATCGGCAAGCCCGTCGCCGCGCCGCACACCCACCCGGTCGACGAGCTGTACCTGCTGGTGTCCCCGAACAAGGGCGGCGCCCGCATCGAGGTCCAGCTCGACGGGAAGCGGCACGAGCTGGTCTCGCCCGCCGTGATGCGCATCCCGGCCGGCAGCGAGCACTGCTTCCTGACCCTCGAGGCCGAGGTCGGCAGTTACTGCTTCGGCGTCCTGCTGGGGGACACTCTGTGACCCCGCCCCCCGCCGCACCCGGCAGGTCGTTCAACGCGAGCATCCCCGGGGCCGACGACCTGATCCGCCTGCACCTCAGCGAGAGCCCCTACGGCGCCAGCAAGACGGCTCTGCAGGCGGCCGAGCGCGAGCTGGGGCGGGTCAACGTCTACCCGGACCCCGAGCGCCAGGAGCTGATCCACGCGCTCGCGGAGCACTGGGACGTCACCCCGGAGCACATCGCGGTCGCCAACGGCAGCGACGAACTGGTCCTCGCCACCTCGCTCACCTTCGGCGACCGCGGCCGCCCCGGCCTCGTCACCGAGGGCACCTTCCCCGGCTACCGCACCTGCCTGGAAATGACGGGCCGCGGCTGCACCTCCGTACCGCTGAGCGGCACGGCCATCGACACGGAGGGCTTCGCAGCGCTGCTGCCCGAGCACGGGATCGGCTACCTCTGCAACCCGCACAACCCCAGCGGAGCGGCCCACACCCGAGAGGAACTCGCCGCCCTGGTCGAGGCCTCCGGGCGCAGCGGGGTGCCGCTGGTGTTCGACGAGGCCTACATGGAGTTCGCCGGCCCGGACGTCCCGCAGGCCCGCGAACTGCTGGAGGAGGGCGCGCCGGTCGTCGCGCTGCGCACCTTCTCCAAGGCCTACGGCCTGGCCGCGCTGCGCATCGGCTACGCCGTCGGGCAGCCCGCGCTGATCACGGCGCTGCGGCAGACGCTGCGTTCCCTGCCGTTCAGCGTGAACCGGCTCGGGCAGGCGGCGGCCGTCAGCGCCCTCGGCGACCGGGACTTCCTCGACGGGGTGCGCCGGTCCAACGCCGAGCGGCGCAGCTGGTTCACCGCGGAACTGGACCGCCGCGGCCGGGGCCATCTGCCCTCCATGACCAACTTCGTCGCGGTCGCGGCCCGGGACTGCGCCCTGGCACAGGACCGTCTCGCCGCCGATTTCGGCATTCTCGTTCGCAATGCAGGGCTGTTCGGATTCCCCGGGTACATACGCACGTCGCTCGGCACCCAGGAGGACCTCGTCCGGTTCCTGGACGCCCTCGACGAGATCGAGAAAAACCCCTGATGTGACTTCTGGAACTTTTCCGGGATGCCCGGCGAAACCGCTGAACGAGAACGACAAGGAGCAATGACGTGTTCCGTCAAGACCCCCTGAACACGATCCTCGCGCTGGGCTCCGGGTTCACGCCCACCGCCGTGCGCATGACCGCGACCCTCCGCCTGCCCGACCTGGTGGAGCAGGGGCACCGGAGCGTGGCCGCGCTGGCCGCCGAGACCGGCACCGACGAGCAGTCCCTGGGCCGCGTCCTGCACTACGTCAGCCTCCTCGGCCTCTTCTCGGAGGCCGAGGCCCCCGAGGGCGGGGAGAAGACCTACGAGCTGACCGACGTGGGCCGGGTGCTGCTCAGCGACCACCCGAGCAACCTGCGCCGCTGGCTGGACTACGAGGACCCCAGCCGGGCGATGGAGGCCCGCTTCGAGCCGGCCATCGGCAGGCTCATGGACGCCGTGCGCACCGGTCTGCCGGTGTACGAGCAGGCGCACGGGCGGCCCTTCTGGGCGGACCTCGAGGCCCACCCGGACATCGAGAAGTCCTTCAACGCGGGCATCGCCCGCATCGCCGGCCGGCTCGTCCCGGAACTGGCCCGGATCTACGACTGGGCGTCCGTCAAGCACGTCGTGGACGTCGGCGGCGGCAACGGCTCGCTGCTGCTGAAGCTGCTCACCGAGCACCCGGCGCTGCGCGGCACCCTGCTGGAGCTGGAGAGCGTCATCGAGGAGGCCAAGGGCACGACCGCCCAGGTCGCCGACCGCTGCGAGCTGGTACCGGGCAGCTTCTTCGAGCCGATGCCGGCCGGCGGCGACGTCTACCTGATCGCCAACACGCTGCACAACTGGAGCGACCGGGACGCGGTCCGCATCCTCGGCCGCTGTGCCGAGGCCCTCGAGGCCGGCGGCCGGGTCGTCGTCGTGGAGCGGCTGCTGGACAGCGGCAAGGACCCGGTGATGGCGAGCTACGCCGACCTGCTGATGCTGGTCCTGCTCGGCGGCCGGGAGCGCAGCCTGGACGATCTGCGCACCCTCGGCGGCGAGGTGGGGCTCACCCTCACGGACGCGAAGAAGTTCGAGCTGCCCGGACACTGGCTGATCGAGTTCACCAAGGGGGAGACGCGGTGAAGCGCTCGCTGAACCCGGACGAGCCCAACGCCCTGCTGTCGTACGACTTCGACCGGGGCAGCAACTACGAGAACGTCCTGAACCTCACCGACGCCCTCGGCGCGCTGGTCCCGGAGAGCGAGACCGAACACCCCGACCAGCGGTTCTTCCAGGTCACGCATCTCATCACCGAGTACGCCTGGGTGCAGATCCACTACGAGCTGCGCCGGGCGATCACCCACCTGGACAACGACCGCCACCAGCAGGCGGTACGGCTGTTCGACCGGGCCACCGGCCTGAGCGAGGTCACGGTGCAGGCGGTACGGCTGCTCACCGACCATCTGCCGCAGCACAGCCTGCTGATGATGCGCAACGCCCTGCCCGAGGACGCCACCGGCCTGGACTCCCCCGGCTACCGGAACCTGCGCCGGGTGGCCCGCCCGGTGTGGAAGGCGTACGAGCAGGCGGTGGAGCGCGCCGGGCTGTCCCTGCAGGACGTGATCGCCCAGCAGGACGACGGCTACACCGGTCCCAGCTCGCCGCAGGCGCAGTCGCTGGCCCTGGTCCGCGAGGCGATGCTCAAGCTGGACAGCAGCGTCTCCGGCTGGAAGCAGCACCACCTGATCATGGTCTGGTCGCAGCTGGGCGGACAGCCGGGGCTGCGCAAGGAGAACGCCGAGGACGGGGCGGCGGAGCTGCCGCAGAGCCTGGGCGGGCGGTCGCTGTCCACGCTGGAGTCCCGTTCGCAGCTGCCGCTGTTCCCGGAGCTGTGGCGGGCGGCGGAGGAGGCGTACTGGCTGCTGGGGACCCGGCACGACACCGACGCCCCGGTGCGGGGCAGCGGCAACGGGTGCCCCGTGCAGCACTGAACCGGCCGTGACGAGAGAGCGGGCCGCCGACCTCGAGGTCGGCGGCCCGCTCTCTTTGTTGCCCCACCGGCCCGCGCGCTGCTGCCGGCGGCCCCTCCGGCGGTGCCGCGCCGGTCAGCGGCCCGCGCGCTGCTGTGCCAGTTCCAGCAGGCGGGCCGTGACCTCCTCGAAGCGCTCGTGCGGGAAGAAGTGGCCGCCCTCGAAGCCCTCGGCGCGGTGCGCGCCGCGCGTGTAGTGCCGCCAGTCGGCCATCACCTCGGGCGGGGTGTCCGCGTCGCCGGTGCCGTACCAGCTGATGAGGTCGCTCGGCAGGGGCTCGGGCGCCGGGTCGGGCCGGTGACCGGCGACCAGGGCGAGGTCGCCGCGGATGACCGGCACGAACTGGTGGCGCATCGGGGACCGGCGTACCTCCGGCGGGATGCGGCCGTGGTCGGCGAGCGCGTCGAGGAGGGCGTCGTCGTCACCCAGGCCGAGCAGCGGGCCGTAGGGCGACGCGCCGAGCAGATGCGGTGGGCGGGTCGCGGCGACGACGACGAACTCGGGAGCGGGCCGGCCGAGCGCGTGCAGGGCGCGGGCGGCCTCGTAGGCCAGCAGGCCGCCCATGCTGTGGCCGAGGAGCGCGTACCGGCCCGGCGGGTCGATGCGCAGGGCGAGGTCGGTGGCCGCCTCGCGCAGGGTCGCCTGCCGGGGCTCGCGGGAGCGCAGGCCCTTGCCGGCGATCTCCAGGGGCAGCGCCCGCAGCTGCGGCGGCAGTTCCCGCCGCCAGCGCACGAAGCTGCGGGCGGAGCCGCCGGCGTGCGGCACGCAGTACAGGGTGAGGGGTTCCGGCGCCGTCACTTGTGGTGCTCGCCGGCGCTCAGGGGCTGGATGCGGACGGTCCGCGGCAGTTCGTTGCGGGTCAGCAGGGACCGCAGGTGGCGCCGCATGTCCGTCTCCGAGGGGGGCGCGGCCTCGTCCACGTAGACGTCGAGTTCCACGACGGCGGAGTCGTCGTCGAAGCCGGCGATCCGGGTCGCGGCGCGGACCACGCCGGGCAGTGACTCGGCGGCCCGGCGCACGGTGGCCGTGGACACCTTCTCGCCGCGCACCATCGCGAAGTCCGAGGAACGGCCGTGGATGTACACGTATCCGTCGTCGTCCACGTGCCCCATGTCGCCGGTCGCCAGCAGGTCCGGCTCGATCAGGTCGCCGCGCTTGGAGGGGGCCGGCTCGCCGACCCGGCGCCGGTAGACGGTGTCGGAACGCACCAGCAGCTCCCGCTCCCCGGTGTCGGTGGGGCGGGTGAGGACCTCGACGCCGGCCACGGGCAGGCCGACCGAGCCGTGCCGGTGCGGGGGCTCGCGGTGCGCGGCGAGCGTGGACACCCGGGGACCGGCCTCGGTCAGCCCGTAGGTCACGTACAGACCCAGCTCCTGGTTGAGTTTCAGCAGCCGGGAGACGTACGACGGGTCGAGGGCCTGGCCGCCGACGGTGAGCGTGCGCAGCGGGGCGGGCAGTTCGCCGCCCGCGGTGACGACCGACTTGACCAGGCTCGGGGTGAGGGACGAGAGGGTGACGTCCCGGGCGGTGACCGTCTCCAGGTAGTTGGCCACCGAGAACGGCGGGCCGGCCATGACCAGGCTGGAGCCGCTGACGAGACCGCCCAGTACCTGCGCCACCAGGGCGAAGGAGTAGTAGACCGGCAGGCTGACCAGCGCGGTGTCACCCGGCCGCTGGCCGATGGAGCGGCTGTGCCGGCGGGCGTTGCGCAGCAGGGCGTCCATCCGGTGCAGGCAGCCGGTGGCCATGCCGGAGGTGCCGGAACTCATCAGGATCACGTGGCCGGGCCCGTGGTGCAGGTACGGCCAGTCGGTGAAGACGCCCAGGTCGGCGCCGCCGATGTGGGTGACGCCGGTGACGCCCTCCGTGCGGATCGCCGCCCGGACCAGCGCGCAGGCACCCAGTTCGCGGGCCACCTCGCGGACCCGGGTGACCGGGGTCGAGGGAGACAGCAGGACGGGGGTGTGTCCGGCGAGGGAGACGGCGAAGAAGAACCGCAGGGCGCGGATGCCGTTGGGCAGGGCGATCACGACGACGGCGCCGGGCGGGGCGGGCAGCGCCGCGAACCGGTCCACCAGAGCGGGCAGCTCGGGCAGGCCGGCGTCCCCGGCCGGCGACACCTCTTCGATGCGGGCGAGGAACTCGGCCACCAGGGCGGGGTCGAGGTGCTGCTCCGTCATGTTCTGCGGGGTCATGTTCTCGGGAGCCTCCGCGTGGGCGTCGGCCCACTGACGACCAGGCAGTGCGCCTGGTGCTTGCCTTCGTCGGTCGTGGCGTGGGTGACGACCAGGACGTGCGCGGCGCCGGGCGGGTCGCCGAGCAGCCAGTCGCCGCACAGGGCTCTGGCCAGCGGCGCGGCCGGCGCCAGGGGCATGGGCAGCATCGACACCGGCCCGTGGAAGCCGAACGCCGAACAGACCATGCCGATCAGGGCACCCGGGCCGGCGCCGGCGAACCGCATGGGCGAGAGCCGGCCCTGCGGGACGGCGTCGGCGAGCGCGCGCAGGGTGATCCGGGTGGCGTGCTCGCTCACCCCGATCACCCCGACCTCCTCGGGCCGGTCGGGGGCGGCTGTGCCGCACTCCTGCAGCGCGGCCGCCACGGCCTCGGCCATCAGCCAGGCCACCGGGTCGGCGTAGACCCCGGAGACACGGCGGCGGACCGTACGCGGGTCGTCCACCTCGACGGTCGCCGCGCCGGTGAGCACGGTGCCTTCGGGGCACCACTGGGCCTGGTTCACGCCGGTCCCCCGTCCGTCGCCGCCAGCAGGAGGCAGGTGTTGAAGCCCCCGAAGCCGAGGGTGAGGCTGATGCCGAGGGTGCCGGTGATCTTCCGGCCGCCGCCGGCCGCCAGGGGCAGCGTGAGTTCCGGCATGACGGTGCGGGTCTGGTGGAGCGGGGGCACGGTGCCGTGCCGCAGCGCGAGGAGCAGGGCGACGGCCTCCAGGGCGCCGGTGGCGCCGAGGGTGTGGCCGAAGGCGGGCTTGGTGGCGAAGACGACCGGGCCCGGCTCGTCACGGAAGACGGTGCCGTAACAGGCGGCTTCCGCCGTGTCGTTGGCGAGGGTGCCGGTCCCGTGGGCGTTGATCACGGCGATGTCGGCGGGGTCCGCACCGGCCCGGGCCAGGGCGCGCCGCACGGCGAGGACCGCCCCGGCGCCGGTGTCGTCGGGGGCGGTGGGGCCGGTGCCGTCGTTGGACGCGCCCCAGCCGGCCAGTTCACCCAGGATGCGGGCGCCGCGCGCGGTGGCCGCGGCCCGGGTCTCCAGCAGCAGGAAGCCAGCGCCCTCGCCGAAGAGGGTGCCGTCGCGGCCGGTGTCGAAGGGGCGGACGGTGCCGGAGGCGGAGAGGGTGCCGAGCGCCTGGTGGCCGAGGAGCTTGCCGGTGGTCAGCAGGTCGATGCCGCCGCACAGGCAGCGCTCGGCCTCACCGCCGGTGAGCAGGGCGGCGCCGGCCAGCAGCGCGTCGGCGCCGGACGAGCAGGCGGTGCTCACCGATGCGGACCGGGCCACGCCGAGCTGCCGGGCGACGGTGTCGGTCAGGGTGTGCGGCGGGATCTCGGCGGCGTCGTCCAGGTGCGGGCCGAGGCTGCTGCCGAGGACGAGGGTGTCGACGTCCCCGGCCGGGCAGCCGGCGTGGCGCAGGGCGGCGGACGCGGTGGTGACGGCGAGCCGGACCTGGCGCTCGGACGGGGGGCCGGCCGGGACGCCGTCCGTCAGGAGAGCCGCGGCGGGTGCCGGCAGCGGGCCGTCGGCCGGGAGGGGCCGGATGCCGCTGCGGCCGTTCATCAGCTGCTGCCATACCCCGTCGAGGCCGTCACCGAGCGCTGTGGTCCAGCCGATTCCGGTGATGCACACGGCCCGGTCGCGGTCGGCGACTTCAGACCCCCCCAATTAATCCCCCAAGTGCTCCGAGAATGGCTCCGAGCGTTGCTCTGTTTGACCTCGATTTGCTGATCGAGATTTATTTGCATAGCGCAATCTTATTTTAAACGACGGGTTCTGGGGTGGCAAGGGACGCCGGCCCCCGGTGTCCGATGACGCGTCAGCTCGCGTGCCGGTTCCGGCGGGACGGTCCGGCCGGACGCAGCCCCGCCCAACAGTCCGTTTATCGAACCTGAACATCCGGACAACGAACCATTTCCGGCCAAGTTTGTGACGCGGTCCTGACAGATGGCCAGATCTCCTGCCACTCTGCCCAAGCCGACTCACAGCTACCCCACAGCTTCTGCACGTCTGTGTGAGCGGCTCAGCACGTGCACCTGGTTCCGCGCAACGCCCTGTTCTGCCCGGACGCCCCAACCCACCGTCCGGTCTCCCCTGGCCGCGGTCCTCCGTGGTCACGCAGAAGGAGTCAGTGTTGAGAAGCAATTCCTCTCGCGGACGCACCTCCCACAGCCCGCACCGCCGCACCGCCACCGTCGCCCTCGCCGGTGTCGCCGCCCTGATCGCCGCCGCCGTGCAGGCGGGCGTGGCCGACGCCGCGCCGGCGAAGCCGCAGCCGGGCAAGGCGAACCCGGCCCACGTGGCCGTCAAGCTCACGCCCTCGCAGCGCGCCGAGCTGATCCGGCACGCCGACGCCGCGAAGAGCGCCACCGCCCGGCAGATCGGCCTGGGCGGCAAGGAGCGGCTGGTCGTCAAGGACGTCGTCGAGGACGCCGACGGCACGCTCCACACCCGGTACGAGCGGACGTACGGGGGCCTGCCGGTGCTCGGCGGCGACCTGGTGGTCGAGACCGCCAAGTCGGGCAAGACCATGGACGTCATCAGGGCCACGAACGCCACGGTGAAGGTCGCGGGTCTCACCCCGGCCGTGTCGAGGGCCGCGGCCGAGAAGCAGGCCGTGCAGCGGGCGAAGGCGCTCGGCGGGACCAAGTCGGCGGCGGACAGCGTGCGCAAGGTGATCTGGGCGGCGACCGGCAAGCCCGTCCTCGCCTACGAGACGGTCGTCGGCGGCCTCCAGGACGACGGCACCCCGAACCAGCTGCACGTCATCACCGACGCCGCCACCGGCAAGAAGCTCTACGAGTACCAGGGCATCAGGAACGGCGTCGGCAACACCCAGTACAGCGGCCAGGTCACGCTGACCACGACCCAGTCGGGCTCGACGTACACGCTCACCGACGGGGCGCGCGGCGGCCACAAGACGTACAACCTGAACCACGGCACCTCGGGCACCGGCACCCTGTACTCGCAGTCCGGTGACACCTGGGGCAACGGCAGCAACTCCGACGCGGCCACCGCCGGCGCGGACGCCCACTACGGTGCAGCGCTCACGTGGGACTTCTACAAGAGCACCTTCGGCCGCACCGGCATCAAGAACAACGGCGTCGGCGCCTACTCCCGCGTCCACTACGGCAACTCGTACGTCAACGCGTTCTGGAACGACAGCTGCTTCTGCATGACCTACGGCGACGGCTCCGGCAACGCCAAGCCGCTGACCTCGATCGACGTCGCCGGCCACGAGATGAGCCACGGCGTCACCTCGGCCACCGCCAACCTCACCTACAGCGGCGAGTCCGGCGGTCTGAACGAGGCGACCAGCGACATCATGGCCGCCGGCGTGGAGTTCTACGCGAACAACGCCAAGGACGTCGGCGACTACCTCGTCGGCGAGAAGATCGACATCAACGGCAACGGCACCCCGCTGCGCTACATGGACAAGCCGAGCAAGGACGGCGCGTCCAAGGACAACTGGTACTCGGGCATCGGCGGCGTCGACGTGCACTACTCGTCCGGCCCCGCGAACCACTTCTTCTACCTGCTGAGCGAGGGCAGCGGCGCCAAGGTCGTCAACGGCGTCAGCTACAACTCGCCGACGGCGGACAACCTTCCGGTCACCGGCATCGGCCGGGACAAGGCGCTGCAGATCTGGTACCGGGCGCTGAGCACCAAGTGGACGTCCACCACGAACTACGCCGGTGCCCGCACCGGCACCCTGGCGGCGGCCGGTGAGCTGTACGGCACCACCAGCGCCGAGTACAAGGCGGTGCAGGACGCCTGGGCGGGCGTCGGTGTCGGCTCACGCTCCGGTGGCGGAGGCGGCGGCGGTACGTCGTACGAGAGCACCACGCCGGTGGCCGTCCCGGACAACGGGCCGGCCGTCACCTCGGACATCACGGTCTCCGGCCGGACCGGCAACGCGCCGGGCAACCTCTCGGTGAGCGTCGACATCTCGCACACCTGGCGGGGCGACCTGGTGATCGATCTCGTCGGTCCCTCGGGCACCGCCTACCGGCTGAAGAACTTCAGCGGCTCCGACTCCGCGGACAACGTGAACGAGACCTACACGGTCAACGCCTCCGCCGAACCGGCCAATGGCACCTGGAAGCTGAAGGTGCAGGATCAAGCCGCGTACGACACGGGAACGATCAACAGCTGGAAGCTGACCTTCCCGTAAACCGCACGCCACAAAGCCTGCAAACACGGCGCCGTCCGGGGGTGGGAGACCCTCGGGCGGCGCTCGTTCACTTTCCCGAAACGTTCACCAGGCCGACGAGTTTGAGCCAACATCACTTCGGGGTCCTGACATGTACGCGCCCCTGATGTCACTCTCTCTGCACCCGCCGCAGAACCTCACCACCCCACACAGTCGGCCAGTGGCCCCACCCTGGCCGGACTCCCCACGAGAAGGAGCTTCTGTGAGCCCCCTCTACGCGCGTCAAAAGCGCACCACTCTGGCCATCGCCACCGCCGTCGCGGCCGGAGCCCTCCTCGCCACCGGTGTGACCACCAGCGCCACCGCCCAGACCTCGGCGAAGCCGCTGGCCGCGGCCCCGACCACGCTGTCCGCGGCGGCCCGCACCACCCTGATCCAGCAGGCCCAGGCCGGCGCCGCCGGCACCGCCCGGGCGATAGGCCTCGGCGCCCAGGAGAAGCTGGTCGTCAAGGACGTCGTCAAGGACGTCGACGGCACCGTCCACACCCGCTACGAGCGCACCTACGCGGGCCTGCCCGTGCTCGGCGGCGACCTGATCGTCCACACCGCCAAGTCCGGCCGGACCGAGGGCGTCACCAAGGCCGCCAAGTCGGCCATCAAGGTGGCCTCGCTCAAGCCGCAGATCACCGCCGCCAAGGCCGAGAAGCAGGCGGTGTCCGCCGCCAAGACGCTCGGCTCCGCCAAGACCACCGCGGACGGCGCCCGCAAGGTGATCTGGGCCGGCTCCGGCAAGCCCGTCCTCGCCTTCGAGACGGTCGTCGGCGGCCTGCAGGACGACGGCACCCCGAACCGGCTGCACGTCATCACCGACGCCGCCACCGGCAAGAAGCTCTACGAGTACCAGGGCATCGAGAACGCGACCGGCACCGGCAAGACGCTGTACTCCGGCACGGTCAGCCTCAACAGCACGCTGTCGGGCTCGACGTACCAGCTCACCGACGGCGCGCGGGGCGGTCACAAGACCTACAACCTGGCGCGCAGAACGTCGGGCAAGGGCACCCTGGTGGCCAGCTCGAGCAACGTCTTCGGCACCGGTACGGCCTCCAGCTCCTCCTCCGACCAGACCGCGGCCGCCGACGCCGCCTACGGCGCGGCCGAGACCTGGGACTTCTACAAGAGCAGCTTCGGCCGCAGCGGCATCAAGAACGACGGTGTCGGCGCCTACTCGCGCGTCCACTACGGCAACGCCTACGTGAACGCGTTCTGGGACGACAGCTGCTTCTGCATGACGTACGGCGACGGCGAGGGCAACGTCGACCCGCTGACCTCGCTGGACGTCGCGGGCCACGAGATGAGCCACGGCGTCACCTCCAACACCGCGGGCCTGAACTACTCCGGTGAGTCCGGCGGCCTGAACGAGGCCACCTCGGACATCTTCGGCACGGGTGTCGAGTTCTTCGCGAACAACTCCTCCGACGTCGGTGACTACCTCATCGGCGAGAAGATCGACATCAACGGCGACGGCACCCCGCTGCGCTACATGGACAAGCCCAGCAAGGACGGCGGCTCGGCGGACTACTGGTCCTCCACCGTCGGCAACAAGGACGTGCACTACTCGTCCGGTGTCGCGAACCACTTCTTCTACCTCCTGGCCGAGGGCAGCGGTTCGAAGACGATCAACGGCGTGACCTACAACTCGCCGACCTCCAACGGCTCCACGGTCACCGGCATCGGCCGCGCCAAGGCGCTGCAGATCTGGTACAAGGCGCTGACGACGTACATGACGTCGACGACCAACTACAAGGCCGCCCGCACGGCGACCCTGAACGCGGCGTCCGCGCTGTACGGCTCCACCAGCACCGAGTACAAGGCCGTCGCGGCGGCCTGGTCGGCGGTCAACGTCGCCTGACCGCAGGGCAACGACACAGGGCGGTACCCGGGAAGAAGGTCTTCCGGGTGCCGCCCTACCCTTGTGACCCATGTCCTCGGCGCTCTTCACCTACGAGCCGGTCGGCGCGACCCGCGGTGACCTGACGTTCTGCCCGCCCGGCTTCCACCCCATGTTCGTCCGCACCCGCCTCGGCGAGGGCCACGAGGTCTTCCGGCGGGCCTCTGAAGCGGTCCTGACCTGGGAGATGCACCGGGCGCTGGGCGTCGGCATAGACGCCACGGCCGACCGCGCGGCCCCCGCCGTCGACGTCACGGTCACCCTGGCCGGCATCGTCAAGGCACCCTGCCGCATAGTCTGGACGGCCGAGGAACACCGCCGCGCCGGCTGGGCCTACGGCACCCTGGAAGGCCACCCCGAGTGCGGTGAGGAGGCCTTCGTGGTCGACCGGACGGGCGACGGCACGGTCTGGCTGACCGTCGCCGCGTTCAGCAGGGCGGCCAAGTGGTACGCCCGGGCGGGCGGACCGGCGACCCGTGGCCTCCAGCACGCGTACGCACGCCGGTGCGGCACGGTCCTGCGGAAACTGTGCGCCGGCCTGTCCGAAGCATGACCCGCGAACACCTCCCGCCCCCCGCGGTCGGTGAACCACTGCGTTTCCCGGGCCGGTATTTCGATTCCGAGACCGGCCTCAACTACAACTACCTCAGGCACTACGACCCGGAGGTCGGCCGGTACCTCAGCCTGGACCCGCAGGGCCTCGCCCCGGCTGCGAATCCGGTCGCACATGTGGACCGTCCTTCCGTTCTCTGCGACCCGCTCGGCCTTGCTTCACAGAAGTCACCGATCCCGCCCAAGCCGTACGAGACGCCCAATTATCCCGACCTGGCCAAGCAGTTCAACCCCGAAGGCGGGAACATGAACTGCACCTATGTTGCGGACGCGTTCGAACAGTACATGCGGGGGCAGGGAATCAAACCGGTGCCTGGATATATCGGGGGGCCTCAGTCCCTCGCACGACTGGAGAACGTGTATGGGGGCAGCTTCCAGGACACAAGTTTCTGGGGAATGGTCGATCATGTCCGGAACGCCGGCCACGGCGCCCGCGGCATCGTCGCGGGAGAGTCTCCCGTCCCGGGCCTGCCGGGCCACGTTTTCAAAATACTGAGGACGAACTGATGTACACAATGGACCAGGCAGGCCAACTGGCGGCTGGATTCCTCCGGCAGATGTCCGCCGACTGGGACAACGAGGTCACCCTGTTTCCTGAAGACAACTACAGGGCGCAGAAGGGAGAGTTCTACTACTTCGCCTTCCAGTCCACGAAGTATGTCACCACGAGGGATGACAAGTATTTCCTTTACGGGCCCTGCCTTATTTCGGTGCACAGCGTGACCGGGGAATGCCGACTGCTCGGCGTGCACGAGTCTTATGAGGTCAACCCGTTCGGCGCACGGTAGCCGCGTGGCGCGAACGCCACGCGGCTACCGCCGGCCCCGCACGTCAGCTCACCTCAGCAGCACCCCGGCGCCCCCCACCACCTCCTCCGACGGCACCGCCAGCAGGCCCAGTTCCGCGGCCGAGGCGAGCAGGCGATGGGTGGGGAGGATGCGGACCGTGTAGCCGTAGGGGCCGGTGCGGTCCAGGGAGAGCGGGCCCTCGTAGAGGCGGCGGCCCTCCAGGTCGGGGGCGCCGGTCGGCTTCAGCGGAACGACCGTGGCGTCGGTGATGCGGTCCTCGGCGTCCACGCGGCCCGAGACCGCCTGCACCTCCACGTCGTCCGGGCCGAGGTCGCCCAGCCCCACCCGGACCCGCAGCCCCAGCGTGGTGCCCAGTTCCGCCGTCGCCGTCGTCGCGGTGGTCTCGACGTGGTCCACGGTCACCCCGGACCAGGCGGCCCGCACCCGGGCCTTCCACTGCGCGAGGTCCCGGGCGGTGTCCGGGGTCAGTGCCCGGTGCGCCTGGGCGGCGGGGGCGTAGAGCCGGTCGACGTACTCCCGGACCATGCGCCCGGCCAGTACCTTCGGGCCGAGCAGCGAGAGGGTCTGGCGGACCATCTCGATCCAGCGGTCGGGCAGCCCGCCGCGCCCCCGCTCGTAGAAGCGCGGCGCGACCCGCTGCTCCAGCAGGTCGTACAGGGCCGCCGCCTCGATGTCGTCCCGGCGGTCGGGATCGGTGCAGGCGCCGTCCGCGGTGGGGATGGCCCAGCCGAAGTCCGGCTGGAACCATTCGTCCCACCAGCCGTCCATCACCGAGAGGTTGAGGCAGCCGTTCAGCGCCGCCTTCATCCCGCTCGTACCGCACGCCTCCAGGGGGCGCAGGGGGTTGTTCAGCCACACGTCACAGCCCGGGTAGAGCTTCTGCGCCATCGCCATGCCGTAGTCGGGCAGGAAGACGATCCGGTGCCGCACGCGCGGGTCGTCCGCGAACCGCACCAGCTCCTGCACCAGCCGCTTGCCCCCGTCGTCCGCGGGATGCGCCTTGCCCGCGACCACGATCTGCACCGGGTGGTCGGGGTGCAGCAGCAGCTCCATCAGGCGGTCCCGGTCGCGCAGCATCAGCGTCAGCCGCTTGTACGACGGCACCCGGCGGGCGAACCCGATGGTGAGCACATCGGGGTCCAGGACGCCGTCGATCCAGCCCAACTCGGCGTTGCCGGCCCCGCGTTGCCGCCACGACACGCGCAGCCGCTCCCGCACCTCCAGCACCAGCTGCTCGCGCAGGGTACGGCGCAGCTCCCAGATGTCCTGGTCCGGGATGTCCGTGACCGAGTCCCAGCGTTCGGAGCCACCCACGCTCAGCGCGTCCTCGGCCCGCTGGGCGCCGATCTGCCGGGCACCGAGCCGCAGCACCTCCGGCGCCACCCAGGTCGGCGCGTGCACCCCGTTGGTCACCGAGGTGATCGGTACCTCCTCGGCGTCGAATCCCGGCCACAGTCCGGCGAACATGCCCCGGCTCACCTGCCCGTGCAGCAGCGACACCCCGTTGGCCCGCTGGGCCAGCCGGAGCCCCATCACGGCCATGTTGAAGAGGTTCGGCTCGCCGCCCGGGTAGGTCTCCATGCCGAGCGCCAGGATCCGCTGCACGTCGATCCCGGGGAGTTCGGCGTCCGCGCCGAAGTGCCGGCCGACCAGCTCCCGGTCGAAGCGGTCGATGCCGGCCGGGACCGGGGTGTGCGTGGTGAAGACGGTCCCGCCCCGCACGGCCTCCAGGGCCGAGTCGAAGTCCAGTCCGCCGGCGCACAGTTCGGCGATGCGCTCCAGGCCCAGGAAGCCGGCGTGGCCCTCGTTGGTGTGGAACACCTCCGGCTCCGGATGCCCGGTGAGCCGGCAGTACGTCCGCACGGCCCGCACACCTCCTATCCCGAGCAGCATCTCCTGCAGCAACCGGTGTTCGCTGCCGCCGCCGTAGAGCCGGTCGGTCACGCCGCGTTCGCCGAGGTCGTTGTCCTCCACGTCCGAGTCGAGCATCAGCAGCGGCACCCGGCCGACCTGTGCCAGCCAGATCCGGGCGCGCAGCGCCCTGCCGCCGGGCAGCGCGAGCGAGAGCTGCGCCGGGGTGCCGTCGGACTCCTTCACCTGGGTGACGGGCAGCTCGTTGGGGTCCAGGACCGGGTAGTGCTCCTGCTGCCAGCCGTCCCGGGAGAGGGTCTGCCGGAAGTATCCGTGCCGGTAGAGCAGCCCCACCCCGATCAGCGGTACACCCAGGTCGCTGGCCGCCTTCAGGTGGTCGCCGGCGAGGATGCCGAGGCCGCCGGAGTACTGCGGGAGCGCGGCCGTGATGCCGAACTCCGGGGAGAAATAGGCGACGGCGGCGGGCAGGCCGTCGGACTGCGCCTGGTACCAGCGGTCCCCGGTCAGGTAGTCGTCGAGGTCGTCGGCGGCCGCGGTGAGCCGGCGCAGGAACCGCCGGTCGCCGGCCAGCTCCGCCAGCCGGGCCGGGCGCACGCGGCCCAGCAGCCGCACCGGGTCACCGCCGGCGGCGGCCCAGGCCTCGGGGTCGACGGACTGGAACAGATCGCGTGTTTCCGCATGCCAGGACCAGCGCAGATTGCGCGCCAGGTCGCTCAGCGGCCGGAGGGGGTCGGGGAGAACGGGACGGACGGTGAACCGACGGATCGCCTTCACATTCCTACCTCGGGACGCGGTGCGTGGTGAGACGCACGATGTGCGCCTCGTCGTCGCCTCCGACGGTAGTGGTTACCGCGCGGTCGGTGGGGACGTACCCGGCGGGGGTGTCGGGGGGCATCGAGAGCCGGTCACCGGGCACCCGGAAAACGGGACCGGTCTTGTGCGTAGACATACGCGTGAGTAGTTAACAAAGTGCCGGATTGCCCACCCGAACCGGGTGGGAAGGCTCCTCCGGTACACACCCCACAGGCGCACCACAGCACCTCCGCAGGACCCACCTCCCCATATCCATCCGCCCACACCTACGTTGACGCGGACAGGAGCGGTCATGCCCGCCACGCACCACTCGTCAGCACCATCGACCAGCAGCAGCAAGTCCGAGGCAGCAGGAAAGAAGACGACCGGCAGGAAAGGGGCGACGCCCGCCGCCGCTCCCGGCCCGCCCGCCGCCGGGGACCGGTCCGCCCCGGCCGCGGCCACCACCATGGGCCGCATCCCCGTCCTCGACGTACGCCCCGTGGTCCAGCACGGCCGCAGGCCCGCCAAGGCCGTGACCGGGGAGTCGTTCGAGGTGTCGGCCACCGTGTTCCGGGAGGGCCATGACGCCGTCGCGGCGAACGTGGTGCTGCGGGACCCGGCCGGCCGGGCCGGCCCCTGGACCCCGATGCGGGAACTCGCCCCCGGCACCGACCGCTGGGGCGCCACCGTCACCGCGGGCGAACCGGGCCGGTGGACCTACACGGTGGAGGCCTGGTCCGACCCGCTCACCACCTGGCGGCACCACGCGCAGATCAAGATCCCGGCCGGCATCGACACCGAACTGGTCCTGACGGAGGGCGTGCTGCTGTACGAGCAGGCGGCCGCCGGTGTTCCGGAGGAGCGGCGGCAGGCCGTGCTGGACGCGGTCGCGGCCCTGCGGGACGAGGACCGTCCGGCGGCCTGGCGGCTCGCGGCGGCCCTGGCCCCGGAGGTGGAGGCGGTCCTGGCCCGCCACCCGCTGCGGGAGCTGGTCACCGCCTCCGAGCCGATGCCGTTGCTGGTGGAGCGCGAACGGGCCCTGTACGGCTCGTGGTACGAGTTCTTCCCGCGCTCGGAGGGCACCG